>NZ_LT707025.1 GCF_900155865.1 Bacteroides bouchesdurhonensis | reverse complement strand
TAAAAATGGCAATCTGACTAAAGATTTAAACAAGGATATTAGTAAAATCGGATATAATCTTTTAAATTTGCCTGATGAGGTAACCTTTGCCAACGGTAACAGTATCCGGTATGAGTATGCTGCTGACGGGACGAAGCTTCGTACGGTACACAAGACGGGTGCTACTACCTTGACAACGGATTACTGTGGGAATGCGGTCTATGAGAACGGGGTGTTGAGGATGCTGCTCAATGAGGCGGGGTATGTGAGTTTCCCGGACAGGAAGTTCCATTTCTATTTGAAGGATCATCAGGGAAATACCCGTTTGGTGGCGGATAAGGATGGTAATGTGGAGGAGACGAATGCGTATTATCCGTTTGGGGGGACTTTCACTTCAACAGCTAGTGTTCAGCCTTACAAGTATAATGGTAAGGAGTTGGATCAGAAGAATGGGCTGAACTGGTATGATTATGGTGCCAGACATTATGATGCGGCGATAGGTAGGTGGCATGTGGTGGATCCGATGAGTGAGAAATATTATTCAATTAATCCATATGTTTATGTTGCAAATAATCCCATAAGAAATATAGATCCTGAAGGAGATACAATATTTGTTGATAATACTGGTTATATAATGCGCAATGACAATAAAGATAACCTTGTTTATAATAATAATATTTTTCTGGGTGAACTTGGAGGAGTAATAAACATTGATGAAATTTATTCTAATTTATTGGCGAAAAACACCTCTGAATCAGAAGATATTATTAATCCTTTTACTTTTAGGAATAAAGTTAAAACTAATGGAGAATGGGACTTGAAAAATAATAAAAATACGATTTATGGTTTAGGTAATGATGGAAAAACTATATTCAATTTTGACGGAGATAAAATGGAAGCTCAAGATATAGGAAATCATCATTTTGGAGCAGTAGCATTGGCATATGGTTGGTTTCCAAGTGAAAAGTTTATTCTTAAACAAGCAGGTGAATATCAAATAAAGTCAGGAACCTCAAAATCAGAATGGCAGATTTATCAAAACACCACCATAAAAGTAGACTCTCCTACTATTGGAGTATATACAGTAACAAAGCGAAAAATGATGCCACCGTATGGAGATGACCCCAGAGATCAGAAATGGATTAAATCAGGTTTTAACTTTTATAAAACTAGAAAAAAATGAAATCTAAGATTGTAATATTTATAATTATTGGAGGTATTCTAATTTACTTTTTATATAGTATATTAACGTTCAACTTAGGAGACGATTTTAAATTGTTACGAAGGTATAAATATAAGGACCGAGTTAATATAGATCTATATTATATTCCATCAAATGCAACTAGTTGTGATTATATTCAGGTTAGAATAAAAGAAATGGAAAGTAAAGAAGATACTATAATCAATTTTGAAAGATATAATTATGTTGCAAATTCCAAACTAAATGATACTCTATTGAAGTTAGTATTGAAAGATACTAGTATATATCATATTATCCGAAAAGACACTTTTATCATTAATATAAATGATTGTTTAAAAGAATAATAGAAAGCAATTTTTAAGATGTGTCTTACCCTGATATAGGTTGTCTAATTAAAGATAATTTATATCAGGGTATTTTATATATTAAATGTTTATTTTATAAATGTTTACCAACTCTACCCGTTCAATACAGCGAACATCCTATGTAAACCTCGTTCCTTACCAATTGGAACCAAAAAGAACTGGCGCATTACCTGACCTTCTACCCTAAACTGAGCGTGCGCATCTATTCCCTTTCGGCGGACAGCCTCACCTACCGGCAGGACTATGCGACAGGTATCTCTCGACTGTACGCAGACCATCAACGAGGACAGGCACATCAGCCTGGAATTCAAGGACTGGGTTACGGAGAAGATCTTTACCGCCTACGACTTCCTGGGGAACCCTACACAAGTCAGGAAAGTGCATACGGTCGGGTCGGAGACCCGGACAGAAGTCTATGTTCATACTTATGACCAGGCGGAGCGTTTGCTGAAAACAACCTGTCAGTTGGACAATGCCGCGGCAGTGACGATCGTGGATAACACCTATGATGAGGTGGGACGCTTGAAGTCGGACGGTAGGAACGGAAACGCGAAACTGAAAACGGAGTATGCGTATAACGTCCGTTCGTGGACGAAGAGTATTACGGGAACGTTGTTCAGTCAGACGCTCAATTATCAGGAGGCGATAACGGGGAATACTCCCTGCTATAATGGAAACATCAGCAGCATGTCGTGGAAGGCGGGATCGGAAACCAGCCAAAGAGGGTATCGTTTCACGTATGACGGGCTTTCCAGGTTGAAGGATGCCCTCTACGGGGAAGGCACTACGCTTGCAGCTAATACGGACCGGTTCAATGAGCAGGTTACGGGGTATGACAAGATGGGGAATATTCTGGGGTTGAAGCGTTACGGGCAGACTACTGCAAGTACCTATGGGCTGATCGATCATCTGGCTTTGACGTATAACGGTAACCGGTTGCGGGCAGTCAGGGATGCGGCAACAAACTCTGTCTATGGGAATGGTACGGAGTTTAAAGACGGCAGTAA
>NZ_LT707024.1 GCF_900155865.1 Bacteroides bouchesdurhonensis | reverse complement strand
ACGGTGCTGTCATGGTTCCTAATACCGTTTCATATTTGGAAGGTAAAGATATTGATTATTATTTGAATCAAGCTGGCGGCTATTCTGATAATGCAAAGAAGAGTAAGAAGTTCATTGTATACATGAACGGAGAGGTGACCCGGGTAAAGGGTAATGGTAAGAAACAGATCGAGCCCGGCTGTGAGATCATAGTTCCGAGTAAATCGAAGAAGCGTACGAATGTAGGAGAAATACTGGGTTATGCCACTTCTTTCAGCTCTTTAGGTATGATGATTGCTTCTGTTGCTAACCTGATAAAGAAATAGGATTATTATGTCTGAACAACACATAGAAAAGAACCGGTCTCAAGAATTAGTGCCTCCTTCGAAAGATGAGATGGAAATTGACCTGATGGAGCTTCTAAGAAAAATCATAGCTATCCGTAAAACCTTATACAAGGCTGTCGGCATAGGTTTAATCATTGGTATCATTGTAGCCTTGAGTGTTCCGAGGAAATATACGGTTGCGGTAACCTTATCTCCGGAAATGAGTAATTCCAAAGCTAACAGTGGTCTTGCTTCGATGGCTGCCTCCTTCCTGGGAGCGGGGACGGGTATGAGTGGTGACGGTTCTGATGCCTTAAACGCTTCTCTTTCACCCGATATTGTCTCTTCTACTCCTTTTCTGTTGGAGCTTCTCTCAATGAACGTGCCTGTTGATAGTGAGGAAAGTGAAAAGATTGATTTGGGATCTTATTTGGATACCCAGTCTTCTCCCTGGTGGAGTTACGTTATGGGGCTTCCGGGTATGGCAATAAGCGGGGTGAGGTCGTTGTTTTCAGATAAAGATGAATCTGTTGGTCTAAGAAACAGCCAGTCCGGTACCCTTGAACTAACTGAAGAGGAGGATAAGAAAATCACTTCTTTGAAGAAGGACATAACGGCTGTCATGGATAAGAAGACTGCTATAACCAATGTTTCCGTCACTTTGCAGGATCCTAAAGTTGCTGCCGTCGTAGCTGATTCCGTAGTTCATAAATTACAGGAATACATCATAGGCTACCGTACTTTTAAGGCGAAGGAGGATTGTGATTATTTAGAAAAACTATTTAAGGAACGTCAGGAGGAATATTACGCAGCCCAGAAGAAGTATGCCGATTATGTTGATA
>NZ_LT707023.1 GCF_900155865.1 Bacteroides bouchesdurhonensis | reverse complement strand
GGGAATGCGGTCTATGAGAACGGGGTGTTGAGGATGCTGCTCAATGAGGCGGGGTATGTGAGTTTCCCGGACAGGAAGTTCCATTTCTATTTGAAGGATCATCAGGGGAATACCCGTGTGGTGGCGGATAAGGATGGCAATGTGGAGGAAACTAACAATTACTATCCGTTTGGTGGGACTTTCACTTCTACAGCTAGTGTTCAGCCTTACAAGTATAATGGTAAGGAGTTGGATCAGAAGAATGGGCTGAACTGGTATGATTATGGGGCGAGACAGTATGATGCTGCGATAGGAAGGTGGCATGTGGTGGATCCGATGAGTGAGAAATATTTTGGTTTCAGTTCATATAATTACTGTGGTAATAATCCTATTAATAGGGTTGATCCTACAGGTATGGCTTGGTATAAAAACAAAAAAACTAAGTATTATACATGGTTTGATGATGAGGAGGATGAAGATGAAGAGCGTGAAGGATATACTTATATAGGTGGAAAAGGTTCTGTATTAGGTGAGTTTGAATCAATTATTGATAAACTATTAACTGACGGTTTTGACGTTGGAAGTTTATACAGTGATGGGTTCACATTTGATATAGTAGAAAATGATAAAGGAGCTTTATTAGGTTCAAAAGAAAGAGACTGGGATTTTCTCGATGAATTTGCTAATGGCGTAGGACCTGAATTTTCTATTTTTTTAAGTGACCATCCTTATACCATGGCTATGATGAATGATAAGTCGGTTTTAGAGGCACACCAAAGAATTGTTGATGGAATTACAGATATTCCAGGACAGATCACAGAATGGCCTGGAAACTGGAATTTATGGGATGCATTTACTACGGTGTCAATCGCTAAACAATTTATCGGAAGTTATCGTTTTGACGCCTTTACTAGCAAGGATGGAAAGTCTTTGAACAATGTAATAAGTGATAGTAAAAGTATGTCTTCTTTTTTATACCATATGTGGTCAAGTAGTTGGAATCAACGAAGAAGTTCTCAGAAACCGATGAGTAATACTTACCAATTTTATATTTGGAAAACTTTAAAAATGATAGAATAATGAAAATGAAATTATGTCCTTTTATATTCTTATTAGCTTTATTATTAGTGTCCTGCGATTCATATTTCAAAAAACTGAAAGGAACAGACTATAGTGTAGGTTGGATAGATATGCCTCAAACGACAACAGTATATTATGATTTTCCGGATGGTACTGGTAGTAGG
>NZ_LT707022.1 GCF_900155865.1 Bacteroides bouchesdurhonensis | reverse complement strand
TCAGAATAGCCGCCAGCTTGATTCAAATAATAATCAATATCTTTACCTTCCAAATATGAAACGGTATTAGGAACCATGACAGCACCGTTGATAGTGACTGTATTCGTATTCTTCGGAATGGAAATGACATCACCTTCACGTAAAACAATATTGGAACTGCTTTTGGGATTACGAAGGGCTCTCTCCAAGTCAATACCTACGGTAAAGGTATCTTCAATATCTATTCCAAGAGAATCCATCATTTCCTCCCCTAATTGACGACGCATCAGACGAATTACATCTGCCATGCGTTTCTTTTCATCGGCATTGGCTACACGAGTCAACTTTGCACCACGCAGATAAGCATAATTTGTAGCACCGCCAGCCTTGTTCACCAAATCTGAAAGACGTTCCTCACGACTGGTCAGGGCATAAGTACCACCAAAAAGAATTTCACCTTCTATACCTACATTCTGCTGGGCCTGATACCCCGGGCTGCGACGGACATAGACTTCATCATAGGGCTGAAGGACAAAACCGGGCTGACCGTCGATGACAAAACCGTCTTTCAAGGAAAAAGAGAACATCTGACCAATGGTGTCGTTATCCGCCGTACTACGGGGATTCTTGATGCGTCTCGTTACATCAACACGAACAGTAGAAGCGGCCTCGCGCAAGCCACCTGCTTGGATGATAAGGTCCTCCAAAGTCATGTTGTCCGCATAAGGATAGGAATCAGGTTTTGCCACTTCACCATGAACGGTGATATTTCCGCGGTCGGACAAGTCATGAATGCTGGGGATATAAAGGATATCGTTCTTTTGCAAGGCGATATTAGGAGAAGTGCCGTCCATGATTGACTTGATATCGACGGGTAATACTTCGGTGGTCAGATCATCATGCTGACGGTATAGGACTGAACGGTTCAGGAAAGCGTCACCGGTAAGACCCTGGGCTTCATTCACCAGTTCACGAACGGTATTCAGTGTACCGCTCAGCTGGTAGATACCCGGACGATAAACCGCACCGCGAACTTCCAGCTTGTTGGTGAAGCGGTTCAGGATGGCTTCGGCTGTCACGACATCACCGTTACGCATTTTATAGACGCTATAATCAATGTCTTTCACTGTATTCACTTCGTATTCCTCACCATTCTGGCGGACAACACGCAGGGAACGGGTGTAGGCATCCGCATCAAAACCACCGGCATATTTGATTAATGTGGAAAGAGGTTCGTCTTTCTTCATCTCGAAACGCATCGGGCGTTTTACTTTTCCGCTTATCTTTACCAGAACGTCATAGGCAGGGACGATGACAACATCACCTTCCTGAAGACGGATGTCATCCTGGGCGTTGCCTTTCATGATGAATTCGTAAACGTCGATAGTGGTAAGTTTTTTGCCATTACGGACCAGTTGGACATTACGCAGACTACCGATGTCACTCACTCCGCCTGCACGATAAAGGGCATGGAAGACGGTTGAGAAAGCGGAAAGGGCGTAGGTGCCAGGTTGAACGACTTCTCCCATCACATTAATCTGAATAGTACGGATATTGCCCAGGGTCAGACGAATGTCAGAACTGGGATCGGTTGCATTATTCAGACCGTTATAGATCTTATTCAGGGATTTCTTCAGATAGTCATTAGCTTCAGAAACTGTTAAACCGCTCAGATAGACAGGACCGATCTTCTGGATATTAATCGTTCCGTCGGGAGAAATAGCTTGGCGGATGGTATTCTGGCTAGCACCCCAGATATCGATAATCACCTCATCACCGGGTCCCAAGCGATAATTAGAAGGAGTTGCGAGATTGACGCTCGGTTCAAAAGTCAAGTTCCGGGTATTAAAGATATTGCGTCCGAAGACCTGGTCTTCGCGGGATAAATCTTGAGCAGTAGGATGGTCTTCCAACAT
This sequence comes from Bacteroides bouchesdurhonensis, assembly GCF_900155865.1. Taxonomy (GTDB): domain Bacteria; phylum Bacteroidota; class Bacteroidia; order Bacteroidales; family Bacteroidaceae; genus Bacteroides; species Bacteroides bouchesdurhonensis. Next base: position 140 of record NZ_LT707022.1, on the reverse strand, counting down.
GTCGGAAGTGTTTTCCTTCATCTCTTCGCGAAGACGGGATTCATTGATATCCGTACCGGTAGCATTGGAGGTGTTTACATTGTTCTGTTTCTCGTATAATTCTTTCACACGAATGGCTTGTTCCTTGGTTACACCCTTAC
>NZ_LT707021.1 GCF_900155865.1 Bacteroides bouchesdurhonensis | reverse complement strand
CGAGTCTATCTACCATCAAATTAAGGACAGACGCCAGTAGTGGAGTTCTATTTCATGAAATGTTTCATCTTCTCCAATCATATACTGAACAAGAAACTTGGAACGGATCTGCATTAAATCGAGACGTCGAAGCACATCTTGCACAACAAATTTACATAAATAGCTTACCTAGAAATGAACAGATTTGGTGGCGAGAAAAAAGTATAAAAGATGCCCGTTGGAATGCAATTCGAGATTTAACAAGATATATAGACGAGAATGGAAAATTACGGCAAGAGTTCAATGGAGGAGATTTACAGGAGGCATTAGAAAACGAGGTAATCAGAAGCTTCCGACAAGTTGGCTATACTGAGAATAATTATCCTTGGCTCGATAGCAGAAAAGGAGTATATAATTTTAATACTATAAGAATTTTATCAAAATAGAATTATAAAATAAATAACACATATGAAAAAAGTATTTATACTGAGCATTTTACTATTTAATATAATATTTGTTGTAGCTCAAACTAATTATTATACAACGACTAAGACATTTCATGAAAAGGGATATACATATCAATGTGATGTGAGTAACTATGGGAAAGTTAAATTATACAGTAGTACGAACAAATGGACATACGTAGATCAAATGAAAAAAGGGACAGACACTCCATTCTATATTAAAGCGGAGGATTATGATATTGATCCTTTTACAGTAAAAGATACACATTACGTATATAACGATTCAATTTATAAAGTTATTGTCAATGACGCATTCGGAAGTTACAAAGGAAAAATGAAAGGATTTGAACTTTTTATAATACTCAGTATCAGTTCCGAAACAGGAGAAATCAGTGAACTTTATTTCGACTTCCCAAATCAAACTCCTTATGCTACTGTCCCGATCTCAGTTTATCGGGAAATAGAGACAAAACTGGTAGGGTTGAAGTATACATTAACACCACTAGCAAAAACATTGAACTATATATATCAATGGTGGGCAATAGAGCCGAAGTAGCTAATTCAAATTTTGGCATATTCTAAACGTTTTGTTATGGTTTCGAGCCCTATAAGATGCATCGGGAATTACGAAGGATTTTCGAATATCAACTAAAATAAGTATTCACTAAAAGAGTAGAAAACATGAGAAAAGAAAAAGTCAAACGTAGAGTTTGTTACTTTGGCAGTTTCCTCGTCCTTTGTCTGATT
>NZ_LT707020.1 GCF_900155865.1 Bacteroides bouchesdurhonensis | reverse complement strand
TCTGTATTAGGTGAGTTTGAATCAATTATTGATAAACTATTAACTGACGGTTTTGACGTTGGAAGTTTATACAGTGATGGGTTCACATTTGATATAGTAGAAAATGATAAAGGAGCTTTATTAGGTTCAAAAGAAAGAGACTGGGATTTTCTCGATGAATTTGCTAATGGCGTAGGACCTGAATTTTCTATTTTTTTAAGTGACCATCCTTATACCATGGCTATGATGAATGATAAGTCGGTTTTAGAGGCACACCAAAGAATTGTTGATGGAATTACAGATATTCCAGGACAGATCACAGAATGGCCTGGAAACTGGAATTTATGGGATGCATTTACTACGGTGTCAATCGCTAAACAATTTATCGGAAGTTATCGTTTTGACGCCTTTACTAGCAAGGATGGAAAGTCTTTGAACAATGTAATAAGTGATAGTAAAAGTATGTCTTCTTTTTTATACCATATGTGGTCAAGTAGTTGGAATCAACGAAGAAGTTCTCAGAAACCGATGGGTAATACTTACCAATTTTATATTTGGAAAACTTTAAAAATGATAGAATAATGAAAATGAAATTATGTCCTTTTATATTCTTATTAGCTTTATTATTAGTGTCCTGCGATTCATATTTCAAAAAACTGAAAGGAACAGACTATAGTGTAGGTTGGATAGATATGCCTCAAACGACAACAGTATATTATGATTTTCCGGATGGTACTGGTAGTAGGGTAGGTATTAATATCGGTGGTGGTGTAACCGATGTATATTGGAATAAAAACTATATTTTAGCAAAAAGGTGGCACCCATATGCCGATACATTGATAGGATATTATGTGATAAAAATATTCCCGCCAGCAAAAAAAGCTATACCATGCAAAACTACAGGTCCATTATCAGAAAAGGAGTACGAAAAAATCAAAAAAGAATTAGGACTCAATGAAAAGGATATGAGACATATTAATCTTATGGAATAAATCGGATTTGTGCCAAGAGAACGGTAATTTGCGTAATTATCATATCTTGTAACTTTATATCATCCTGGTAGTGATTGCTTTTATATAAGCAATTTCTATCGGGATGATTTTATTTGTCTTACTCTGATATAAGTTGATTTTTACAATTTAGTTTAAAAGTAATTTTGATTACATGGTTAAATGCAGTCAAGAGCACAGGGAGGCTGCATTTTTTACATTTACATAATGTATTGAACAATTGACAGAGTGAAATGGTAAGAAGATTCTCACGAAGTTTCAAGTAGATTATATAGATCCCATTTGTTTAATTCGTATATCTTAGTGGCAAATCGACCCATGACGTTTTCTATAAACTGACGTTGAAACATCCTGTAGACCTGAAGGTCAGCCATTGCGGTTCTGTTATCACCGATACGTATCTGAGCATCCTGAATTCGTCGGGAACCGTCCTCTACTCCAATGACAACTATACCGGAGCGGAGCAATGCGGCAGTACGGGAAATGCGCTGATAAAGATTAACAAGTTAGCCGCAGGGACGTATTACATAGTATCCGAAGGCAACACTCAGGACGGATTTATCACGACTAATATTGAAGGGCGTGGAGTTTGTGGAACGCTTTCCACGACAATGGACCGGCCTCATGTGGTTTCTTATATCCCTACGGTAGCAAACGAAAATGTTCTCGCTTTGGGAGCTGA
>NZ_LT707019.1 GCF_900155865.1 Bacteroides bouchesdurhonensis | reverse complement strand
AGGATCATCAGGGGAATACCCGTGTGGTGGCGGATAAGGATGGCAATGTGGAGGAAACGAATGCGTATTATCCGTTTGGTGGGACTTTCACTTCTACAGCTAGTGTTCAGCCTTACAAGTATAATGGAAAAATAATAAAAGAACCATTTACGGAAGAATATGCTGCTTCTACTAATCCTTCTGATCCTAATAAGTTTGGTACTGTAGGAAAAAATCAATTGTTATTGGCTGTGCGTTCAAAACATAAGAATAAGTATTGGGCTCTCCAAATGCGTACGTTGGAAAATTCTTCTTTTGTACCTGCGGAAGGAGTAAATCCAAGAAATCTCTCTAACTTTGTATCTGGAGCTAATATTCATAAAGCTGGCATTAATAATGCAACTAGTTCTATGTATACTCCTTCTTTGATAAGAATTGGACATTCTGCAGTTCCTTATATAGAACGTCCTAGCAAATATAGCGGAGTATCAGAGGGATGTTATTTAATTGATATAAATAAATGGCAATCTTTTATGTCTCATTTTCCTGCAGGCGTCGGAAAGGTTGGAGTGATAACTAGTAATTAATTTAAATATGAGAAGAAAATATATGTTTATTGTACTAATGATAAGTTGTCTATTCCTATTTTATAATGAATCAGATGCAAATAAATACTCATTAGAAATTTTAGATAACTTTCAATATGTTGATAGTTTGAAGAAAAGCCCTCCTCTATGCATAATTTATGCAAAAGAATTAGATGAATTTTGTGCAAAAAGTAAAATAGGTCCAATAGAAGTTTTCCAAACAGGAGATACTTTATATATTAGCTCAGAAGGAACATTAACCAATTATTTATTAGGGGGCGATTATAGTACAAATGGACTAAAGCAATTTTTAAAGTTGGATTTTAATATTGAGAAGCAAACTGTAAATGATGGTGACCAAGATCGCATTGCAAGAAAATTTACGAACAAAAGGTCTTTTATAAAAACTGTATATAATTCCCATTATGAAGATTATCAAATCGTATCAGCAGATATTGTTGATAAGGATTTTATTCTGATGGATAGTATACATATTGGAATGTCAAAGAAAGATTTTTTTGATAAGATGTTTGAAAAGACAATAAAATATGATTTTTCAAAAGTTAAGGTATTGAAAAATGGAGATTTAAATGGAGATATATCCCAAACTTATTTTTTCAGTAATGGATTACTTAGGAGAATTATAATTCAATCATCATACGATTGGGTACCTCTTGATATAGTGCTTTAAACAAAATAGAGTATTTAACCCTGATATAAGTTATCTAATAGGTAATTAATATCAGGGTATGTTTTGTAATAATATGACCTAGTTTACTAAGTTACTAATCAAAATTAAGCAGCATAATGTCTAAAGTTAATATTCAGTTCTGTTCCTATGGCCGCCTGCATTCTGTTGGTAGCATAAAAGAACAATTCTGTGGTGACATAGCCCTGCGATCAGAACCATTTTCCTTTCATTATTTCCCAGAGGGTCTCCACAATATTCAAATGAGGGGAGTATGGTGGGATGTAGAAAAGAAAGAGTCCCCGTTTCTCTCATATGGTTCGCATCCGCTTTATTTTCTCATTACGATGTACACTGGCATTGTCAAACACGGCAAATGTCTTCCTGCCGAGTTTGAAAGAGAATCGATCAAGAAATTCAACCACGTTCTCGGCATCGACAGATTCCGAGGTACAGAAGTCTTCAAAGCGGCTGTCCCTATCAATCATGCCAAAGATGTTAAGACGTTTTGCTCTTTCGACAGGGATGTAAACGTCCTCTCCGGGAAAGGTGCTGTGCTTGCCGCTAATACAAACCAGTCCAATGAGCAGGTTACGGGGTATGACAAGATGGGGAATATTCTGGGGTTGAAGCGTTACGGGCAGACGGATGCAGGCAGTTACGGGATGATTGATAATCTGACTTTGGCGTATAATGGCAACTAGTTGCAGACAGTTAAGGATGCTTCCACAAACTCGGTCTATGGGAATGGTACAGAATTTAAAGGCAATTCCAACCAAACGATGGAGTATGCTTATGATAAAAATGGTAATCTGACTAAAGATTTAAACAAGGATATTAGTAAAATCGGATATAATCTTTTAAATTTGCCTGATGAGGTAACCTTTGCCAACGGTAACAGCATCCGGTATGAGTATGCTGCTGACGGGACGAAGC
>NZ_LT707018.1 GCF_900155865.1 Bacteroides bouchesdurhonensis | reverse complement strand
GCGTTTTAAAAATAAAAGTTTTGTGGAGTGTTATATTAATGGTGAATTAGTAAGAGGGGAAGGATTGAGAAAAGCTTTTGAAGTCCCAGCTACTTTTCATATGAATTATGAATATACTTCTAGAGATGATATATTTACTTTCAATATTAGTAAGTATCTAAAAGCCAAAGATGGTACACGATTTGAACTTGAATTGTCTTTTGCTCAAAAGACTCTACCAATAATAGGAGAAAAGTATTACTTCAGAAAAGAAGTTGATAATACAAAAATATATGATTTCGAAGATAAATTTTATGTCGTATCAATTGGAGTTAGACCTTTTCTTTATCAATGTGCAGACACATCCTTAATACCAAAAGAGATCAGGAAAAGTGTAATTACGATGAGAACAAACTTGACAAGTAGTGGCTATATAAAATTTACTGAAATAGATATCAATAAGAAAAATATATCTGGCCAATTTGAATTTGAGGCATCAGCTGCAAGCATACTTGTACCTGAAGCTACATATAAGGTATCAGTAGCAAATGGTAAATTTGAAGGCCGATCAATAGAAAGAGAACGCACTTATTACGGAAAAGATTTTTTCTTTGATACTGACCTTATATATTAAACTACTACACTACTGATCTCAATTGATACCATTTTCTATATATTTCTGAAGGTGTTGATTAGATTAAGTTTCCGGTTACTAAATAGAATATGGTTTAACCATATAAAATCAAATGCTTTATGAAAACAGAAACTAAATTAAAACTATTTCCTTCATTTCTTTTATTAATGCTATTTTCTTGCAAGGATGTAGATATTGTAGAAGAACAACCTGTTGCTG
>NZ_LT707017.1 GCF_900155865.1 Bacteroides bouchesdurhonensis | reverse complement strand
AAACGTTCCCCCTGGTCATAGGTATGGGTATATACTTCCGTCCGTGTATCCGCCCCGACCGTATGCACCTTCCTGACTTGCGTGGGATTCTCCGGGAAGTCGTAGGCGGTAAATATCTTATCCTCCCTTCCCAGGGAATTGTTTCCCCGCTGCTGGATCATACGTCCTCTCTCATCGTAATACATCACCGAGTACAAGTATCCCGATACCGTCCCATTGCCGGATATCTTAGCCGTCAGTGTGCCTGTAAGTAACCCTTTGACTCCCACTGTCCTGAGCTGGTCATACCTTGCTACTTTTTCGTAAGCAGTGGCAGCCCCTGATGTAATGCCATTGGAACCGATAAAGCCATACCAGTCATAATAATTCACACTCAATATAACAGGGGTGGTCAAGGTGACTTTTGAGGGAAGCGTATATTCTTTCAGGTCATTGGTCTGACTCGTTCCCTTGAGCCGGGTAGCCTTTAATACGATGTTCTTCAACGGATCGTTTGTATAATCCAGTGTATTCCTGCAGGTCCCCGTCAGGACGATCCTTCCAAAAACATTCGGTATACTGAAGGACCATTCCCCTTTGGCACGTTGCCCGCCGTCCTGTACGAAGACAGGACGGTCGGCGGCATCATACACTGTATAGACGGGATCGCAACCGGGAAGTTTCTTGTAGATGCAATGGTTCCGTCCGTCATACTTGTAGATATAAGCATACTTTTGTATGGCTGCCACAGTCTCGATCCATGAAGCGGGTGTAGTGGTCGAAGTCAGCAAATCCGAAGCCGCCGGAGGCAATACCATCCGCAGATTCCCGTAGCCGTCATAGACGTAATAGGTATCGAGCAGCACTTCCCTGTCCATTACACGTGAAAGGAGGACCTTCTCCGTAGCCCGGTCCTTGAATTCCAGGCTGAAGTGCCCGTCCTCGTTGGTGGTCTGCGTACAATCGAGAGTACCTGTCGTATAGTCCTGACGGTAGGTGAGGCTGTCCGCAGAAAGGGAATAGATTCGCACGCTCAATTTAGGGTAGAAGGTCAGGCAATGCGCCAGTCCTTGCCGGTTCTGGTTGGTAAGGAACGAGGTCTGCACCGGATGCTCGCTGTATTGAACAGGTAGAGTTGGTAAATATTTATAGATTAAACATTCCAATATATAAAATACCCTGATATAAATTATCTTTAATTAGACAACTTATATCAGGGTAAGACATTTCCAATGCCAGGGGATTTCTTTATATTAATATTTAGTGTTTTAAAAGATAGAAAAAATAATATCCCATAGACTAATATGGTAATATAGTTTTAAAGATATAACAACTGATATAAATACTATTTCTATAATCCACACATTTTTAAGTTTCATTAGATATGTAAGAATTCTATCTATTAAAGTAATAAATAAAATCTCTATTAAAAATACACCAATAGCTAATATCCCGTAAGGATTCCAATTTAGTAAAATATATGTCAATACAAGCACTATCAATACTGGAGATAATATTAATATCGGTGTCCATGTAAAACCTTTGCTTTTCATACAATTATCAATTATTTTTTCTGTACACTAATTTCCCCTGCGGATTAGACCTAATTATTGCTCTAAACGAATGACTAGGAATAATAGGACGCTGACTTTTAATACTAATATAAGATTCTCCAATTCCATAATCAATTGGGATTTTTCGTATATCACTTTCATAAGTCTTTAAACCAGCCGCTTCCATTGCTTTTTGTACTGTTGTAGAACAGTTATTTCCCAAAAGGTCATAATCTTCATTACGACTAATATCCACAAAAGAATCCCGAATTATGTTATCTTGTTCTTCTGTTGTCGGAATTATATATCCCTCAGAAAATCCGTAGTGATTAATTGTATTATCATCACTTTTTCCAGCAGAGTTATATTCACTATCTAAGAACTCTTGAGGATTTGTAAATTCACCAACTGCAATATCATCAAATTTGCGTCCTCCCTTAAATTTTCCTAAAACATAAACATTATCTCCATTTACTGAATAATATTGCCATTTTCCTGCATTGTTTTGAATTAATATTGCCATATGCATGCCTTCTCCATGATTTAATACAGCAATACTATCTCCGTTGATATCTATATTGTTAGTCGGACTATTCACTCCATATTGAAAAGGGGATAAAGTGTAATATTTCTCTGAATATCTATCAATTTTCATAAAACGTCCCAATGTTGGATCATACTGTCTCGCCCCATAATCATACCAGTTCAGTCCATTCTTCGCATCCAACTCCTTACCATTATACTTGTAAGGCTGAACACTAGCTGTAGAAGTGAAAGTCCCACCAAACGGATAGTAATTGTTAGTCTCCTCCACATTACCATCCTTATCCGCTACCACACGGGTATTCCCCTGATGATCCTTCAAATAGAAATGGAACTTCCTGTCCGGGAAACTCACATACCCCGCCTCATTGAGCAGCATCCTCAACACCCCGTTCTCATAGA
>NZ_LT707016.1 GCF_900155865.1 Bacteroides bouchesdurhonensis | reverse complement strand
TTGTGGAGGAAACTAACAGTTACTATCCGTTTGGTGGTATGTTTACTTCTACAGTGAATGTTCAGCCTTATAAGTATAATGGTAAGGAGTTGGATCAGAAGAATGGACTCAATTGGTATGATTATGGGGCGAGACATTATGATGCGGCCATAGGTAGGTGGCATGTGGTGGATCCGATGAGTGAGAAGTATTATTCGATGAGTCCGTATGGCTACTGTGCCGGAAGCCCTGTTTGTCATAAAGATGAAGAAGGAAAGTGGATCAATAATGTTGTAGGAGCACTCATTGGTGGTGCTGCAGAGTTGGGAACTCAAGTAGCTGCTAATCTCATAACAGGTAAAGGTGCTTTTGAATCTATTGATTGGGTCAGTGTAGGAGCTTCAACTATTGAGGGAGCTTTGACTTCGGGATTGAGTGCAGCCAAAACATTAGCGGTTAAAGCGACAGTTACGATTACTAGAAACACGATTAATGGTATTATAGATGGCGATAATACCTCGAAAGTTGTCGAAAATACCGTTAAAGATATGGTTGCAGATCAGGTTCTTGGTAAAGTAAGTAATGTTTTAGGAAAAGGGATAAAGGAAACTGTTCCAACATTAGGAAAACAGCTTAATAAAATAGGTAATCAGGTAACCTTAAGTAACAATAAGGCTACAGAACTGATGAGCAGTATGCCTGGAGTTCCTAATATAAAAGTAGCACGTGATATTGCTACACTAAAGAATGGACTAGTTGATGCTAGTAAAACGATTAATCGTACAATACAAAAGGCTCCTGAGAATACAGTAAAATTAGGTTTGGAAACAACTAAGAAAGTTTATGAGAACGAGTTTAAGAAAAAAGCAAAAAAACCGGAATAGTGGTCAGTATGTTTTCAATGATGGTATTGATAAAAAATTAAATAAGCGTATACTGAAAGAAAAAGTAGATTCAAAAAGAACGCGTATCATCATTATAGTTACATTACTAATATTTTTGTCTCCTTTATGGTTTTATAGAGGAATTATGTATGAAATAATGCTACCATCGTATGGGGAACAAACCAAAGCTGTATTAACGGGAACAATGGGGCAAGCGTGGGGTGGAAGGCGTATAATCCCGTGCTATTATTATACATTTGATAAAAATGGGAAATTATATAGTAAAAATGCAGATATTTCTGTCAAAGATACCTTATATCAAATAGGGGATACTGTTGATATTCTATATCTAGAAGCATTTCCTTTTATAAGTTCTCGTATCAAAAATGACAAGTGATTTTTTTAATTAGAATAATATCTTGAGGTTGAATTCTAAATCCTCCTTAAACAATACTTACAAAACCTTACCCAAGTTTACGAAAATTAACGTATTCTTGGGTAAGTTCGTATATGTACATAACTGCTTATTAGAAGTGTATACTACTTCCTAAACATTAAGACGTATTCGAAGTGCAGACCGTTTGCTCAGGCCAACTTATCAGTTGAATGATGATGCTCCGGTTACGCTTGTGGATCATGTTTATGATGAGGTGGGTCGTCTGAAGTCGGACCGCAGGAATGGAAACGGTAAGTTGAGGATTGATTATGCGTATAATGTCCGTTCGTGGACGAAGAGTGTCAGTGGACCGTTGTTCAGCCAGACGCTCAATTATAAGGAGAAGATAATCGGAAATACTCCTTGTTACAATGGTAACATCAGCAGTATGTCATGGAAGATGGGAACGGAGGCAACAGACCGGGGTATCGTTTTACGTATGATGGCTTGTCAAGGCTGAAGAATGCGAGCTACGGAGAAGGCGCTACGTTTGCCACGAACCAGAATCGCTTTAATGAACAGATTACGGGTTATGATAAGATGGGTAACATTCTTGGTTTGCAGCGTTACGGATAGATTTCGGCAACGGCTTACGGGTTGATTGATAACCTGGCTTTGACTTACAACGGTAATCAGTTGCAGGCGGTGAAGGATATAGCTACAAGTGCTGTCTTTGGTAATGGGATGGAGTTTAAGGATGGGGCTAATCAGACGGTGGAGTATACGTATGATAAAAATGGTAATTTGATTAAAGATTTAAACAAGAATATTAGTAGTATTGAATATAATTGTTTAAATTTGCCTGATCAGGTAATCTTTACAGGGGGAAATAGTGTTGAGTATGAGTACACCACCGACGGAGTAAAGTTGCGTACTGTACATAAGACGGGTTCTACTACCTTGACTACGGATTATTGTGGGAATGCGGTCTATGAGAATGGTGTGTTGAAGATGTTGCTTAATGAGGCGGGGTATGTTAGTTTCCCGGATAAGAAGTATCATTTTTATCTGAAAGATCATCAGGGGAATACTCGAGTGGTGGCGGATAAGGATGGGATCGTGGAGGAAACTAACAGTTATTATCCGTTTGGTGGTACGTTTACTTCTACAGTGAATGTTCAGCCTTATAAGTATAATGGTAAGGAACTGGACTTGAAGAATGGACTGAATTGGTATGATTATGGGGCAAGACATTATGATGCGGCAATAGGGAGGTGGCATGTGGTGGATCCAATGATGGAGAAGTATTATGCTACTAGTCCATATAATTATTGTTTAGGGAATCCTATCAAGTTTATAGATCCTAATGGAATGTTAGTTGGAGATCCTCTGTTACAAACTTTTGGTAAATATCAGTATGGTAGTAATGTTCTTACCAATACTTTAAAGTTTGTACATAATACTATCGCTTCCGTTGTTAATACTCCCATACAAATGGTAAATAGTCTTGCTTCAGAAGCTGGATATATTTATGATAATGGAGTTGGATCTTATCTCTCTTCAGGGGGTCAGAATGTAACGGATGCAGTTAGCTCACAAGTTTCATATTGGGTAAATACACCAATATCGCAGCAAGCTTCGGATACATGGCAAGCCATGAAAAGTTTAGAGAATTGGGAAGGTGTTGCTGCTGGAGCAGCCCTTATGCTGACACCATTGAAAGGGAGTGGAGCGAGTAGTACTAGTACTGTGGCTGGAACAGTTGGATATAGCTATATGGCTGAAGGTGAGTTAAAAGCGATTCAAGAAACGGGGCTTTTAAGAGGTGGATGGGAAGGTGAAACTTATTTTACTAAAGACTTGTATAAATCGGCTGAACGTGCCCAACAAAGATTATCTTTACCCAAAAAACCTGGATATAGAGTCGAATTTGAAATAGAAAACAATCCATCTTTAATAAAAAATGGTACAAAAGTGATTCCAGATAATGGGATGCTAGGCAAAGGATCAGAGTTTATGACTACTGATCAAGTTAAAGTAAAGTTGATTAATTTCCAGAAATTGAAATAATTTATTTTATGAAAGAAGATTTTACAATTTTAGTAGCAGATCCATGGGGATTTACTAATTCAAATGGTAAGAATGAGATAATAGGTAATATTGTATCTATAATTAATAGTAGGTGTGTAGTGTTTGAATCTAAATTTATATTAGATTTTGATGGAAAATCAGGACGTATACTAATTTTATCGCCTCGTTTTAAAGATGGAGAATTTGATAATATTAGGAATCAAAGGGCGTCAGTCAATGGAGGTCTCTTATCAATTGAATATAAAGAAGGCTTATTAAATGTAGACGAACTAAAAAACAAATGTACCTTTGTGTTAATTGGTACTTTATATAAATCTAAATCGTTGTAGTTGTTTTACCCTCAATAGTTCGTTAAATATTTAATTAACATTTACGCAGCAATTGCTGCAAATTTCACTCCCTCTTCCCATAGTCTTCGATTTATTTCCTCGTTAGGATTAATCCCTAACACGGAAATAAATCGTTGCA
>NZ_LT707015.1 GCF_900155865.1 Bacteroides bouchesdurhonensis | reverse complement strand
GGATTCTATGTACATATTAAATCTTAATGCGGAAGAAGCAGCAGATTTAAATATTCCGGATAGCCTATATAATGTTTATGTTGAATTAGTAGAAAATTTAAATGAATCAAAATGAAAAGCAAGTATTCTGTAATAATTCTGATTGTCTTTCTCACAACAACATTTAGTCAATGTGATAAAGATAGTTTTGGTGAGCGTTTCAAAAATAAAAGTTTTGTGGAGTGTTATATTAATGGTGAATTAGTAAGAGGGGAAGGATTGAGAAAAGCTTTTGAAGCCCCAGCTACTTATCACATGAATTATTCATATAGTCCTAAAGATGATATATTTACTTTCAATATCAGTAAGTATATAAAAGCCAAAGATGGTACACGATTTGATCTTAAAATATCTTTTGCTCAAAAGACTTTACCAATAATCGGGGAAAAGTATTACTTCAAAAAAGAAGTTGATAATGATAAAGTGTATGGTTTTGAGGATAAATTCTACGTTGCAACGATTGGGGCTGAACCTTACCTTTATGAATGTGCAGACACGTCTTTGATTTCTAAAGAAATTAGGAAAAAATCGATAACATTAAGAACGAACATTACGACAAGTGGTTATATTGAATTTACAAAAATAGATATCAATAAGAGAGATATATCTGGTTTATTTGAATTTGAGGCATCAGCTGCAAGCATACTAATACCAGAAGTTACCTATAAGGTATCAGTAACAAATGGCAGATTTGAAGGTCGATCAATAGAAAGAGAACGAACTTATTACGGAAAAGATTTTTTCTTTGGTACTGACCTTATATATTAAACTACTACACTACTGATCTCAATTGATACCATTTTCTATATATTTCTGAAGGTGTTGATTATATTTAGTTTCCGGTTACTAAATTAAAATATTGTTTAACCATATAAAATCAAATGTTTTATGAAAACAGAAACTAAATTAAAACTATTTCCTTCATTTCTTTTATTAATGCTATTTTCTTGCAAGGATGTAGATATCGTAGAAGAACAACCTGTTGCTGAAATACCAACGACAACAATAAGGAATGTTAATACTATTTCAGATGAGTCCAAACATCAAGCGCAGTCTGACTTTGGAAACATGCTAATGGATCAGGTTATTTATCGGGATTCTATGTACATATTAAATCTT
>NZ_LT707014.1 GCF_900155865.1 Bacteroides bouchesdurhonensis | reverse complement strand
CGGATAAGGATGGCAATGTGGAGGAAACTAACAATTACTATCCGTTTGGTGGGACTTTCACTTCTACAGCTAGTGTTCAGCCTTACAAGTATAATGGTAAGGAGTTGGATCAGAAGAATGGGCTGAATTGGTATGATTATGGGGCGAGACAGTATGATGCTGCGATAGGAAGATTTATGAAGGTAGATCGATATTCAGAAAAGTACCTTTCTTTATCTCCTTATCAATATGGGGCTAATAATCCGGTGAATAACATTGAAGTGAATGGAGATAGTATTTGGTATACTCTAAAAGATAATGTTGTAACAATGCATCTAACTGCTAAGGTCATAAATAATTCAAGTGACAATATAAATGTAAAAAGGGCAGCTTCTGATATCGCTTTTGGAATTTCTGATGCTTTTAATGGAGAGTTTCAAGATAATAACCAGAAGTTTATTCTAAAAACAGATATTCAAATAAAAGCTGTTAATTCAATGAAAGAAGTATCTCAATCAGATCATTTATTCGTATTGGAAGATGCTAATGGGAAAGGAGCTCGTGGAGCTACAAATATGCCTGGAGGAAAAGTAATGACTATAGCATCAAGTGATTATGCTAATGATAATTGGTTTTCTGACCATTTTAGTTGGAATACAACAAAAACAGCAGTTCATGAATTTGGGCATGCTGCAGGTTTGACTCATGAGGATGTAAAAGGTAATAATGACTTAATGCAACAAGGCAATGCAGGAACAAAAGTAACATCTTATGAAAGAGCCTTATTAATAATAAGAAGTCACTCAATTAATCGAGGTCCAAATGCTTTTTTAGGTAAGCCATATCCCTTTGTACATGATCCAATCTCTAAACAAACATACCCTGTATATAAGTTACTAAATTGGAAATAATATGAAAAAAACAATTGGAAGTATAGTGTCTTTGATATCATTTTTTACTTTCTTTCTTATAATTAAAGTAAAAACAGATATTTATTGTACTCGAGATTACTTTTTGAGCAATACTGATGTTCAAGTAGAAATTGATGGAAGAATTATATTTTGTGATTCTTTGATCACCTTTCCTTTTGTTCATATTCAAGAGAATCTGAGATATGGATTTCATGAAATTAGTGTTTATTCTAAAAAGGATGAAATAATCCAGACTAAAAAACTATTTTTATTACCATACCAATATATATTTATAGAGTTTCTTCCTGATGATGCTAATTGTTTAAACAGATATGCTAATCAGGATTCTATAAGAAGCGTAAAAAAAGATGATATAATCATATTTTATAATGATGTTAATAATGAAAAGAAGTTTCCAACTTTTATGATAGAAAATAGATTTAAGCCATTTTATATAGAGTAAACAAGATAATAGGTTGATTATCCTCTTTGTTAAAACAATTGTTAATTCATGGTTTTAGCAGAGTATCTTACCTTGATATAGATGGTTCTTTTACAGTTTAGTTGAAAAGTAATTAGCTATCAATTGGTTAAATACAGTAAAAAACACATGCTTTTTTACTGTATTTTTCTGGATTCACTCAGTACAAACATATCCAATCAAACGGTGAAGTATACTTATGATAAGAATGGAAATTTGATTAAAGATTTAAACAAGAATATTAGTAATATCGGATATAATTGTTTAAATTTGCCTGATGAGGTAACCATTGCGAATGGTAACAGTATCCGGTATGAGTATGCTGCTGACGGAACGAAACTTTGTACGGTGCATAAGACGGGGGCTGCTACTTTGACAACGGATTACTGTAGCAATGCGGTCTATGAGAATGGTGTATTGAAGATGCTGCTGAATGAAGCCGGCTATGTGAGTTTCTCGGATAGGAAGTACCATTGCTATTTGAAGGATCATCAGGGTGTAAGGGTTGTGGCGGACAAGGATGGTAATGTGGAGGAGACGAACGCGTATTATCCGTTTCTATATCACTGGGAGATGGCTTGTATCTTAACGCTTATCAGAATGGTGGTATCATTGCGAACCAAGCAGTCAATGCGTTCGACTTAATTGCCGGTAGCGGAAAATTACAGAAGCAGTTCTTAGGCAATCAAAGTCCTTTATCGGAAGACTCAAAATCAGCATTGTTCAATGGACTGACCAGCAGGAGAGTTGATGCAATAGCCCGTCCCGTAGGGGAGTTTCTGGTAGAACAGGGGACTGTTTTGATGGGAGGAATACACAGTAGTTGGAAAAATAAGCAACTAAATCTTGGCGCAAATAGTTTTTTAGCTCCACATGGAGCAAAACGTCCTAATGTAGGTAATGCAATATTTATGGTTAAACCATGGTAATATGAAAAATGTAAAGAATAAAATCCGTAAGTTCATAATTGTAGCTTGCATATGTAGCATAGCAATGATATGCAGAGGAGGTTATTGGTATTATAAATATGAAGGTATGAATGTACCTCTTATCATATCAACTCAATATTCATCTGTACCAACTGATATCGAAGTATACATAAATGGCAATATTGTTTTTAAAGATAAGTCTTTGCAAAAGCTATATGAATTTCAAGATGTTCATACTTCATGTGGAATTCATCAATTAAAAATAATTGTTGATGGGGAAGAATTTATTGAGTATTTCTTAGTTTTTCCTGTTCGATGGGTATACATTCAAATTCAAAAAGATAATGATGAAAATTATAAGAATGATAAGGATTGGTTTTATGTGGAATTTAGTTCCAGTCCTGTTGGTTTAATGTAATCTAACGTGAGTTCGATATAAGCTCAGAAAAAATCTAATTGCCCGTCATTGATAAAGTTTACATCAATGGCGGGCTTTTTTAAAAGAAGTAACATGCTGCAATAACCGACAATACGTTCGCTATGAAATTGTTGAAAGAATGGTTCTGGAGTGCTCAATCATTATTCGAATCCCCCCTTCATTCTAAAAATGTGATGTTACTTTTGTAGCCAAAGTAAAAAAGCTCAATCGCTATGACTTTATCGGTTCCAATGGCATCCCTTCGGGTACTGCCACTGCTTACGAGAAAGTAGCGGGATATGATGAGCTCAGGACAGTAGGAGTCAAAGGGGTTGCTCACAGGAACGCTGACGGCGAAACTGAACAGCAGCGGAGCTGTATCGGGATACCTGTACTCTGTGATGTATTATGACGGGCGGGGACGTTTGATCCAGCAGCGGGGCAACAATTCTTTGGGAGGGGAGGATAAGATATTTACCGCCTACGACTTCCCGGGGAATCCCACGCAAGTCAGGAAGGTGCATACGGTCGGGGCGGATACACGGACGAAAGTCTATACCTATACGTATGACCAGGGGGAATGTTTGCTGAAAACAACCTGTCAGTTGGACAATGCCGCGGCGGTGACGATCGTGGATAACACTTACGATGAGGTGGGACGTTTGAAGTCGGACAGCAGGAACGGAAACGCTAAACTAAAGACAGAGTATGCGTATAACGTCCGTTCGTGGACGAAGAGCATTACGGGAACGTTGTTCAGTCAGACGCTCAATTATCAGGAGGCGATAACGGGGAATACTCCCTGCTATAATGGAAACATCAGCAGCATGTCGTGGAAGGCGAGATCGGAAACTAGCCCAAGAGGATATCGTTTCACGTATGACAGGCTTTCCAGGTTGAAGGATGCCCTCTACGGGGAAGGCACTACGCTTGCCGCTAATACGGACCGGTTCAATGAGCAGGTTACGGGGTATGACAAGATGGGGAATATTCTGGGGTTGAAGCGTTACGG
>NZ_LT707013.1 GCF_900155865.1 Bacteroides bouchesdurhonensis | reverse complement strand
GGGTGTTGAGGATGCTGCTCAATGAGGCGGGGTATGTGAGTTTCCCGGACAGGAAGTTCCATTTCTATTTGAAGGATCATCAGGGGAATACCCGTGTGGTAGCGGATAAGGATGGCAATGTGGAGGAGACGAATGCTTATTATCCATTTGGGGGGACTTTCACTTCTACAGCTAGTGTTCAGCCTTACAAGTATAATGGGAAAGAGTTGGATCAGAAGAATGGGTTGAATTGGTATGATTATGGGGCGAGACACTATGATGCGGCGATAGGGAGATGGCATGTGGTGGATCCGATGAGTGAGAAATATTATCTAACCGACCCTTATGTTTACTGTGGCAATAATCCAATAAAAAGAATTGATCCAAGTGGAATGTGGTATACTGGTTATACTGTTGATGAAAATGGTTTCTTCAGGAAAGTGAATGATATAGGTGGTAATAGGTATAATGTGTTATATAACATGAAACTCTTTTCGCCTGATAGAACAGAAGATTATGATGAATCTGGTGACAAAACCGGCATTAAAACAAGTAAAGGAATTTTGATTGAAAAATCAGTTAATCACAACTTTAGCGCAAAAACAATCACAGGCGTTTTACATACATTGGATGGATACGAAACGGGTGAAAAAGTTTCTAATCATTCTTATGAAATAAAAAATGATGAAGAGGCTCAGGCAATTATGAATTTCTTAGATAAAAATACGAAAGTAGAATGGGGAAATACATTCATGATGGACGGACAGGGAAACAAGATTAATTTACTGGGAACAAGTCATGAAGCTAGAACTATTCGAATGGGATTTTATCAAAAACAAAAATATTTAGATAGAGGATTCAGAGTTATTCGTGATGATCATATTCATCCATTTTCAGTCAATGCTTCTGATTCCGACAAGGGACACGCCAGTAATATATTGACACGATCCCCCCAAGCTAAATTTAGAATTCTTTTTCAAGGGAAATATTATAAATACTAACATTGATGTGTACAATAAAATTAGATATCATGAAATCATTAGTTTTCTTATTGATAATTTTAGGATTTTCATTACTTTTTGGATGTAAATCATATAAGGAAGAATTTATAAAATTTCGTCCTTATAAAAATAAAGATTTTATCACAAAAGATCTGGAAATATACAAGGCTAGTGAATCTCTATATCCTGTATTAGACTCTATTATAATGAAAACAGAACAATGCCCAATGTATCATGGATTGAAAGAAAAAACAGCTTTTAATTTTAGTGTACATAAGGGATATATCTCTGGAACAGACGAAATATCACCTTATCCATATTTAATGATTAGTGTAGTTTATGCACCAAAATTTGAAAATCATGCGAAATGGACTGATGCTATATTTTATTATAAAGGATATGATTTTTATTTTAAAGGAAAATATCTTAATGCTTTATTTGCCAAAACAGGTGAAATTATATCAATTCCTTGTATTGATCCCAAGAAATATCAAATAGATATGCCTTTTGAAGGAGGAGAAATGTATTGGTGGTATGAGTATAGAAATGATAGTCTAATAAACACTTCTTATGGATACTGTATAGAATAAACATATAGATCATTTAAGTTAATAATTATCCTGATATTTACCACTATATTACCCTGATATAAGTTGTCTAATTAAGGTAACATATATCAGGGTATGATTTCTTATGTGATAACTTATCCTAGTAAGAATACCTTTTATAATAGTAAGCATTCGGTAAACTCCCCCTATAAATAGTTCTTCCATTGAATGCCTTTGCCTCTGATTTAAATACATATAATTATGGTAACAATACTTACTTAAAGGCTACTCGGCTCAAGGGAACAAGTCATACCAATGACCTGAAAGGATATACGCTTCCCTCCCAAGTCACCCTGGCTACCCCAACGGTATTGAGCGTAAATTATTATGACCGCCATGACTTTATCGGTTCCAATGGCATCCCTTCGGGTACTGCCACTGCTTACGAAAAAGTAGCGGGATATGATGAGCTCAGGACAGTGGGAGTCAAAAGGTTGCTCACAGGAACGCTGACGGCGAAACTGAAGACGGAGTATGCGTATAACGTCCGTTCGTGGACGAAGAGTATTACGGGAACGTTGTTCAGCCAGACGCTCAATTATCAGGAGGCGATAACGGGGAATACTCCCTGCTATAATGGAAACATCAGCAGCA
>NZ_LT707012.1 GCF_900155865.1 Bacteroides bouchesdurhonensis | reverse complement strand
TCTACTAAATAATTAGTCCACGTGGTTAAAATACCCCAATATTTTTTTACATAATCGGCATTTCCTTCAATTTTTGAGATAGCTGCAGCTAGAATAACCATGTTACCACCTTCTTCAATAGGCATATCGCCTCCGTAAACTTGTCCGTTAGCTATAGGATATGTTCCTAAGTCATGAGCTGGGAAAGGTTTATTCCAACGACCACTAGCACTATATTCAAAAATACTAGTCATCATTGCTTTCTGTAAATCAGGATTATAAATCAAAAATAATGGAGCAGATGGATAAGTCAAGTCCACTGTATTAACACAACCATTACTATTGTTCTCTTTTGAAAACCACATCAAGTTACCTTCTTTATCTTTGAAGAGTTTGTGGGCTGACATTACCTGACGATAAGCAGCCGAACAGATTTCAGCATATTTTTTGCCACCTGCTTTCTCTGCGTCATTATAAATCATCGCATCCAAAGCGCGGCAACGCTCCATAATTGGTTGATAATTATCTCTCAAATTCTCGAAAGCATCGAATATGGTTACTTTACCGTCGTGCTTCCAATATCCCATACGCTTTTCATACATATATTCAATAGAATAGATATCATCATAACCAATCATCATGAATCCCTCTTTGCTATCCTTGGAAACTATACCTAAATTATGTACATAAGTCATAGCTGGATTATCCTCTTCTTTGCGAGTAGTCCATTTTGTAATAGTGGAATTTAAACTTCCGTTTTTTACAAACGATTCTTTCATTCTATAATAATCGCCTAAACCTATAGATTTCCCAGCTCCATTTACACTAGCAAGGTATGCGTAACCCCAATCTGCACAAATTAAGTCACCTTTACGATCACATATTGGCTGATCAATGGACCCAGCCTCAACATAACTAATACCATTTTTAGATAACGTACGTGCAATAGTAGGTTGATTATTCTCATTAATACTCAATTCTGGAGTAGTTTCCATATAGAGTTGTACATCATGACCTTTCTGATCAAGTGCTCGTACGCGATAGGATATATAATTAATAGGTGTGGATAATAGATCCAAATCATCAATCAACTGAGGAGCTGTAAAAACGAGATCGAGCTCTACAGGACCACAGGTAAAAGTATAATAACTAGAAGTCGCTAATACATCTACAGATTTTTGAATAGCCTCATCAGAGAACTTTACGGCATCTTTCTTTTCACGGAATAAACCAAAATCCACATAGGAACCTCCTGTAGTATTGTGGCAATGAGCAGCAATCACATTCTTACCATTACGC
The DNA here is from genome assembly GCF_900155865.1 of Bacteroides bouchesdurhonensis. Classification (GTDB taxonomy): domain Bacteria; phylum Bacteroidota; class Bacteroidia; order Bacteroidales; family Bacteroidaceae; genus Bacteroides; species Bacteroides bouchesdurhonensis. The sequence continues at coordinate 3,238 of NZ_LT707012.1, read as the reverse complement.
AATTTTTTCTTTGCTGCATCAGTCAGTTTCAAATACACATTGTCTCTCCAAACTAGATCTGTAGAAACTAATTTTTCCCCATTGAGATATAGTTCAAATACATCATCATGAGAATAAATTAAATAAAAATCTTCTGCTAAATCTAAATTATTAATATCGAATTCGCGACGAATATAAATATCAGTATCATTCCCTTTCCATTCAGTGTGAACCCGTTGCATATCGTGGCTACCAAAAGCAGCCTTTCCTTTTTTCCAACTGCTATCATCAAATTGAAATTCTTGCCATCCATTAGATGGTGTGCTATTCGTATAAGCTGCTTCCCAACGTTCTACATTTGTCATAGGGGCAATCGGGACTAAATTTATTTTATCTTTACCTAGAAAACGATATACTTTACCATCTACCCGTAGGGCACCCAATAAAGGCTTCTTTGCACTTGTCCAATGTTCTGTACTCCCTTCCATCAATTTGTCATAAGGAGACCAAATTGAAAAATATGGGTCTGAAACAACAATTGGCACTGACGGGACACGTAGTGCTATTTCTTTAACAGGTTCAAAAAAGTTAGTTGTCTGAGCATTAATCAGCATACTAACAGAAAGAGCCATCATAATTAGTAGTTTCTTCATAATTCTTTTAATTAATCTAAAATTTAAGGTTATCCATCCTACAATCTTCTTACCTTAATAATAAAACAACCCCATGTTAGCTAAATTTCTTCTTACCTTAAATAATACCTTAATGAAAACTTTAATCCTTAATACTTTTATTTTTTCTTTTTACCTATTAACAAATACCAGTATTGTCAAATCTTGAATAGAATGTTATGGAGAAAAGTACTACTGTTTTGTGTATCTTGAGTAGACATAAAACCTGTAAAGGCTAGTTATTTCCCATAGCATTTTATTTCGATCGATACAAAATAAGACAATTAATATAAAAAATAAGGAAAATCTATGGTCAAGAAAGGATAAAATCTGCTCTTTTTTATGTTTTTCTCCTTTTTTAGACTCAATAAATAGAGGTCTCTATGCCGTTTGAGCAATATTTATCCTTTTATGAACAGATATTTTCCTTAGCTTAAAGAAAATTATAAAAGCATGAGCAATCATCAACTTTAACTAAAGAGATATTTGCTGTTTTAGATAGCTTTCTTAAATTTGCAACACGAATGCAATACAGATCACTATAGCAAAATATTTTCCATATATTAAACCAAAGTACGTTACTCAAGAGGGCACTACAGTTCTTTATATTCGATATAATTATGATCGGTTTAAACGTACACTCATCTCTACTGGATACAATATTAAACCTGAATATTGGGATGCCAAGAAGAGATGGATTAAACGTGCTTGTCCACAATACGAAGAAATTGATTCTTGTTTAATTAGAATCACATCAAAACTTGGCAAAATTCTTACTTATGCTAAAGATAATAATCTAGATCCGACTGTTGATTTTGTTTTGCTCGAATTGGAAAAAGATAGGGAATATGATTTGCGTTCCCATCGAATAGATATATTTGATGCATTAGAAAGATATATTATAGAAAAGGCTCCATCTGTTTCTAAAGATCAGATCAAAGATTATAGAACACTTCGTAAACATCTAATTGCTTTTAAGGAATATTCATCTCAACCTTTGTCATTTCATAATTTGAATTTGACATTTTACAATGAATTCATGGATTATTTATTCTATAAAGCTGAAAAGCCAAATGGAACAAAAGGATTACTCACTAACTCTGCAGGGAAAATTATACGATTATTGAAAGGATTTGTTAATTTTCAGATTGTAAAAGGAGCCATTCCGCCAATTGATCTAAGATGTTTCAAAGTTGTAGAGGAAGAAACTGATGCTATTTATTTAAGTGAAAAAGAATTAGCAGCGATATACGAGCTCGATCTATCGGATGATAAGCAATTGGAGAAAATACGCGATATATTTATCACTGGATGTTTTACAGGTTTACGATATAGTGATCTTTCAACTTTAGGTCCAGAACACATTGATTTGGATAATGGAAATATAAACCTTAAACAAAGAAAAGTACATAAGGCAGTTATTATTCCCATGATTGATTATGTTCCAGAGATTCTTAAAAAATACAATTATGAATTACCCAAAATACCAAGATATTTATTTAATGATAGGGTAAAAGAGTTGGGACTAAAAGCGAAGTTAAGACAGAAAGTTGAAATAGTTCGTAAAAAAGGCAAAGAACGAGAAAAACGAATATACGAAAAATGGGAACTAATATACTCCCATACTTGTAGACGCTCTTTTTGTACGAATATGTATTTATCAGGTTTTCCTGCAGAAGAATTGATGCGAATATCTGGTCACAAAAGTCCATCTGCTTTTATGCGATATATCAAAGTTGATAATCTGCAAGCCGCTAATAGATTGAAGGAACTGAGGGCTAGACTTGCCCAATAAAATTAAAAAGATTTGTTTTTATATTATGATTTAAATTATTCATATACTATTTTATTCTACATGTTCATACTATAATAAACAAGATGATATAGGTAAGTGTTCCTAATTAATTCATATCATGAGCATCTGTTGTTTAAGGGGATAATAGACAGCATTGACTAATTGCGAACTGTAACTTATGTAATAAAAATATATTTTACTATTCATTGCTGGTTATAAATCTTAGCTTATTTGTCAATAATCATCCTATAATTATCAAAGGTAGTGCTTTATTTCTATAAAAGGTTAATAATTAACATGTTGTAAATTTCGTATTTTGATTTAAAGCCAAGACATAGTTTCTTTAAAAGAAACAAATAGTTCCTCGGTGAGAAACAAGTTGTTTCTCACCGAGGAACTAACCAATCTTTAATATCTGAAAGAAAAACTACAATAATATTCTTATTTTTCAAAAAATAGACTATGCAGAGCCTTCTTTATAGCGTAATAAATTAATCAAATAAGTTAGTATTCCTAATTAATATGTATCATGAGTATCTATCTAAAGGAGCGAAGCGAAGAATGACGGATAACATTAACTAATTGTGAACAGTTACTTACAAGATGTTTATTCGCCAATTTAAGAGATGAGCATCAGTATATGTTTTAATTATAAACATGTCATATTACTATTATACTTTCATATCTATAATAAACTTCTTTAGTACATAGACATAGTATAAAAAACACAACACAAAGACAATACATTTTTATGTAACAAATTGATATACAATACATTGTTTGCAAGACTGCG
>NZ_LT707011.1 GCF_900155865.1 Bacteroides bouchesdurhonensis | reverse complement strand
CGACTTACTGATATAGCTGGGGTCAAAGGCGATAGCAAGACGGGATCCCAAGTGAGATTTTACTAACGAGGAATTAAAAGACAGCCAGTCGAAACCTGCTTCAAACTGTTGCCGATAACGTTGCTCGCTATACTTACCGTAGCGACCCAATTGAAGGAAATTAATCCGACCGGGAATTATCAAATATAAAAGTAGCACTTCAAGCATAAATTTTTCACGCCATTTGTTTATCTTCGCACCAGATTCAATCAGGCACACTTTGATGATCTCAAGATATTGGTCAAGTTCTATATGGTTCATTTTAATTGAAGATGTGGTTATCCTAAATTTAATGAATTAGCAGGACTTGACCTACTTTTTTATGTTAATTCAAAACTTAACGAACTATTGTTATATATTGGAATGTTTATTCTATAAATGTTTACCAACTCTACCTGTTCAACACAGCGAACATCCTGTACAGACCTCGTTCCTTACCAACCAGAACCGGCAAGGACTGGCGCATTACCTGACCTTCTACCCTAAGCTGAGCGTGCGGATCTATTGCCTGTCTGCGGACAGCCTCACCTATCGGCAGGACTATGCGACGGGTACCCTCGACTGTACGCAGACCACCGACGAGGACGGTCACATCACCCTGGAATTCAAGGACCGGACTACGGACCGGGTACTCCTGTCACGCGTAATGGACGGGGAGGTGATGCTTGATACCTATTACGTTTATGACGGCTACGGGAATCTACGGATGGTATTGCCTCCGGCGGCTTCGAACTTGCTGACAGCCACCACTACTCCCGCTTCATGGACCGGGACTGTGGAAGCGATACAGAAGTATGCCTATGTCTACAAGTATGACGGGCGGAACCGTTGTATCTACAAGAAACTTCCCGGAGAATCCCAGACAAGTCAGGAAGGTGCATACGTTCGGGTCGGATACCCGGACGGAAATATATATCCATACCTATGACCAGGCGGAACGTTTGCTGAAAACAACCTGTCAGTTGGGCAATGCCGCGGCGGTGACCCTGGTGAACAACACCTATGATGAGGTGGGACACTTGAAGTCGGACAGCAGGAACGGAAACGCTAAACTGAAGACAGAGTATGCGTATAACGTCCGTTCGTGGACGAAGAGTATTACGGGAACGTTGTTCAGTCAGACACTCAATTATCAGGAGGCGATAACGGGGAATACTCCCTGCTATAATGGAAACATCAGCAGCATGTTGTGGAAGGCGGGATCGGAAACCAGCCCAAGAGGGTACCGTTTTACGTATGACGGTCTTTCCAGGTTGAAGGATGCCCTCTACGGGGAAGGTGCTACGCTTGTCGCTAATACGGACCGGTTCAATGAGCAGGTTACGGGGTATGACAAGATGGGGAATATTCTGGGTTTGAAGCGTTACGGGCAGACGGCTGCAAGTACCTATGGGCTGATCGATCATCTGGCTTTGACGTATAACGGTAACCGGTTGCAGGCAGTCAAGGATGCGGCAACAAACTCTGTCTATGGGAATGGTACGGAGTTTAAAGACGGCAGTAA
>NZ_LT707010.1 GCF_900155865.1 Bacteroides bouchesdurhonensis | reverse complement strand
ACTGTGGGAATGCGGTCTATGAGAACGGGGTGTTGAGGATGCTGCTCAATGAGGCGGGGTATGTGAGTTTCCCGGACAGGAAGTTCCATTTCTATTTGAAGGATCATCAGGGGAATACCCGTGTGGTGGCGGATAAGGATGGCAATGTGGAGGAAACTAACAATTACTATCCGTTTGGTGGGACTTTCACTTCTACAGCTAGTGTTCAGCCTTACAAGTATAATGGTAAGGAGTTGGATGCGAAGAATGGACTGAACTGGTACGATTATGGTGCTAGACATTATGATGCTGCGATAGGAAGGTGGCGTGTGGTGGATCCGATGAGTGAGAAATATTGGGCAATGAGTCCGTATGTATATTGTACCAATAATCCTGTGAATCGGATTGATCCGGATGGACGCGATTGGTACCAAAATAATGAGACTAAATGTTATGTTTGGTATGATGGCAATGACGAGAAAGAAGGGTACACATACATTGGTGAAAAAGGATTGGTTTTAGGGGAATTTGAATCCATAATTAATGGTATATTAACCGATCCCAACGGATTTAATACAAAGAGTCTTTATAGCGAAGGGTTTACTTTTGATATTGCACCTAATGATAAGGGAGGATTACTTGCCTCAAAAGAAAGAGGATGGGATTTTTTTGATGAATTTGCAAATGGTGTAGGACCGGAATTTTCTGTACTTCTATCTGATCATCCATATACAGAAGCAATGAAAACTGATAAAACAGTATTGGAGTGGCAGCAAAGGATTGCTGATGGGAAGACCGATGCCCCTGGACAAGCGACTAAGGTGAAACGTAGTTGGTCGCTTTTAAATGTCTTTGGAACAATTACTATGGCAAAACAGTTCATTGGCAGTTATCGTTATGACGCTTTTACAAGTTCAGATGGCAAGACGCTTAACAATGTAATTAGTGACAGTAAGAGTAGGACATCTTTATTCTTTCATTTGCCATTTTCCAATCAAAGTAGGAATCAAACGCGAGCTTTTTCGAATACGTATCAGTTCTATATATGGAAATCATCAAAATAGTTACAGCATGAAGAAGAAAATAGTATTGACATTTCTAGGTGGTATTTTAATTGTACTTTTTATTTTTGGGCTACTATTAGGCTCTTTCGATTTTATACCTTCGAAAAGATTAGGAAAAACCGACTATTATATATTAAAACATGATGTAAGTCCTACAATAGTTTTTGGATTATATTATCAATATCCGGAATCAAAAGAATCGTTTGTAGGAGTGTTGGATGCATGTATTGCCAACGTACATTGGAATGAACAATATATATTAGTGACTTCATGCAATGTACAAAACGATAGTATAAAGGGATATTATATTGTAAAGATGCTTCCTTCGGTAAAGGAAGGGGCTCCTTGGGAAAAAACAGGTCCTTTATCAGCTGATGAATACAAACAAAAAAAGCAAGAATTGCATCTTAATGAAAAAGAAATGAAATACATAGATCTTTTCGATTAGCAAGTTTGTGTTTTGGTTTGACTGAAATTGAGTAATTTGTCTAACCCTGATATAGGTTGTCTAATTAATGATAATTTATATCAGGGTATTTTATATATTAAATGTTTATTCTATAAATGTTTACCAACTCTACCCGTTCAACACAGCTAACATCCTATGACTTCCCGGGGAATCCTAGACAAGTCAGGAAAGTGCATACGTTCGGGTCGGATACCCGGACGGAAGTATATACCCATACCTATGACCAGGCGGAACGTTTGCTGAAAACAACCTGTCAGTTGGACAATGCCGCGGCGGTGACTCTGGTGGATGACACCTATGATGAGGTGGGACGCCTGAAGTCGGACAGCAGGAACGGAAACGCTAAACTGAAGACAGAGTATGCGTATAATGTCCGTTCGTGGACGAAGAGTATTACGGGAACGTTGTTCAGTCAGACGCTCAATTATCAGGAGGCGATAACGGGGAATACTCCCTGCTATAATGGAAACATCAGCAGCATGTCGTGGAAGGCGGGATCGGAAACCAGCCCAAGAGGGTACCGTTTCACGTATGACGGTCTTTCCAGGTTGAAGGATGCCCTCTACGGGGAAGGCACTACGCTTGCCGCTAATACGGACCGGTTCAATGAGCAGGTTACGGGGTATGACAAGATGGGGAATATTCTGGGGTTGAAGCGTTACGGGC
>NZ_LT707009.1 GCF_900155865.1 Bacteroides bouchesdurhonensis | reverse complement strand
GGCTCAAAATGCGGGGAATGTAACGACTTATCGTTTAATGAGGCAAAAAATAGCCGCATAGACAAAAAAGGAAAATGAATGTTTTAGATCAAAAAAAGGAGATGTGCCTGAGTTTTGACACACCTCCCTGTTTTTTTATGCAATCCTTGTAACGTGATAAAGAGTTCCGCGCCGGGAGCGTTTGCTGGGTATTTCATGTTTGTGGAGTACTCTCCCGAATATGCTTACCCGCTTGTTGGACAATGGGATAGCACTGTTTCCTTTGACTTCCTCCAGAATCTCTGCCGGTGATAACCATTCACCCTCTTTTTCTTCCGGGGCAGGGCGGAAATAACGATAAAACAATTGTTCTTCGAGCGACTGTTGCTCAAACTCACGGTTATTTTCGGTCATGATCCGCTCTTCATCTTGGTCGAACCAGTAACGTTCGCCATGATCCAGTTCATACATCGCTTGTGCGTAAAGCTGTTCGTAATCGATGGCATGACTGGTATCTATTGTCTCCGTCACTTCGATACAGATAAAACGGCGGCTCCCTGACGGATCGGTCAGCAAATCCTTTTGATTGCTTGTGGCAATGAATGAAGCATAGCGGCGCATCTCTAATACGGCGGTTCCGTAAGGTTTACGCATATTTACCACTGGTTTTTGGAGAATATGTTTCAAAAATCCCTGTTGTGTATCACTGATCTGATCAAATTCGTCAATATTGATCAACGCAAAGCGATTGAGAGATAACTCTGCATCTCTTTTTCGTGAAAAGTCGATGCTGTCTGTATAATAGGCTCGTATGGCAGGTGGAATAATACTCCGGCAAAATGTAGATTTACGCGTACCTTGAGCCCCGACCAATAAAGGGGATACATTGTTCGCATATTTCTTATCGGTTCCACGCCAATGAATTACCATGCTCAGAAACCAGCGGTGGAACAATTCTACCCAATACTGGTTCTGGCAGGGTACTGTTTGTGCCATCTCCCGGATACGGTCTTTGCGATCCCAGGTCGGGAGGTGATAAAGAAAATCTTCCAACGGGTTGAAAACCGGTACTCGGTTTGAGTATATATATCGGCTGATGTCTCTATCCCATAGGGGAATACCTTCGCTTTGTGCATCTAAGGCAATGCTGTTCAGTGCTCGTTTGTCAATTGGATTGAAATGAAAGCGGAATGAGTTCCGTTCACGATATTCTACTTCACCTATCTGTGTGTTGTAACGAAAGTCGTAGCGTCTTTTCATAAACTCCTCTGTTTGTAGTGCTAACAATTGTTCTTTTTTCAGTCCGTTTTGTTTGCCGAAACCATTATAATTGCCATATATGTTTCTTATTAATTCGCGGACCAGCGTTTCCTGACGGCGCAAGTAAAAGTGGAAAATGGTACGTTTCACTGTTTCTTCTTCCGGAATTCCCGAATGAAAACAGTTGATGGCGAGTTGGGTCACTAATGCTTGGAAGTCTTCTTCTCTGGGAAGTGCGCCGTTGTTTTCTGCTTCATGGATTTCTTCCCGTGTTTTTCTCAATGCTGCTTCGAAAAGCATAAATGCTGTATTTTGGGTATCATAACCGGGTACGGCTCGTGTTAATGGTGACTTTTCGGAATGTAGTGTTTCCTGATAGGACATTTCTTCGGGCATTCTTGTCGGTTGAGATAAATAAAAAGGTACAGCGTCTGGTCTGTACAATAGTTCCGGATCGTAAGATAATCGTGAAAATTGTTCCAGCGTCGGCTCTTTGGGCAATATGTTGAAGGGGAGTTGAGGTTGATAACATTTTACGGCAAGCCGATAGGCATGTGCGTGGAATACTTCTGCTTCTTCCTTCTTCTGCGGAAGCGACTGATCAGGCCGGGTGAAACGTGCCCAGATTTTCACTGTCTTTCCGCTGGAACCGGTGAAGACACAATAGGTTTGTGGCTGTTGCCAAGCCTGTTGCTTCACTAGTGTGATTTCTGATTTGCCTGCTAGCGGACCTACTGTTATTTCTACTATTCCATTATAATTTTTCAACTGTTTTCCGGCTTTTGTCCTACGGAACTCTGCGGCGGGTAGAATCTTGGGTAACTTATCCGCCTCGTAACAACGTGTATCGGGCAAGGCATATCGTAACATTTCTCTGAATGTAGATACCGGTTGTGGCTTTGTCTCAGTTAGTGTCTTTTCTATCCATGTTTCTATATCCAGGGTAGTTAGTGCAGTCGTTTTATCCTTGTCTCTTAATTGTGTGACTTTCATTACTGTTTATTTTAAATATTCTATAAAGGTAGCTATACTTGCTCGGTCTGACAATAAAAAGTAAGGTTTTATTTGTTTTTTCCTGCTTTTCTTTTGTTTCTTTCATCAGGTTATTAGGGCTTGACAGTTGTTACAGCTCTTGTCAATTCGTTGAACACTTTGTTCCAAGCCTTTGAACACTTTGTTTAGATAGTGAGAACACTTTGTTACAAATAGGAAAACACATTGTTTTAAGCATGCGAACACATTGTTTCAAGCGTGCGAACACATTGTTTCGTACGTTGTTACGATCCGTTTATATGGTGAATTCTTTTAAAATAAATAGGTGTGTAGGATAATAGTATCTTGCACCTAATTGCAACAGCATCTGCAACACTGTAATATGCTACGTGCTAGATAAATAAACGGATATTGTTGCAGGTGCAAGATGTTTTGTATTTTGCAAACTTATATGTAAGTAGGGCTTATTGAAATCAGTATGTGCTTTTATTCTTGCTGGAAACTACTTATAGTTGGGAATATACTTTCTTCCACCACTGCATGCATCGCATAATGATGGACGTGTGTTTATGGCTTTCCTGCTTTTCTATTTGTTTTTTTGTTGATTGTTCCTGTACCACTTGTTCCTGTGTTACTTGTTCAGTTTCACGCATTATTTCCAATTTGTACTTGGTGTACCTCTTTTTCTCTTTTAAGAGTATATTTACTTGATCAGATAATTTCTTGTTTTCCAACTCTAGTTGGTGGTATTGTCTGTCATAGTCCAGCACCTTTTCTTTTAGCATATTCCGCTCATATAACAGCTGAATATTGACAGACTCTTTAGCGGTGAACGCTCCATTTTTTACCTTTCTATTCAAATTCCATACTGTACGGTGGAACTCACGTGCAGCTTCTTCGGGGGTCATGCCATGGGCGGCGGCAATATCTTTTAATTTATGTCCGTTCAGGATCGAACAAAAGACTTCACGTCTCCTATCGTCAGTGATTTGTAATGACAGTGCTTTTACTACTACCGGATACAAATTGAAACATTCGCTTTGCAAACGAATGTAGAGTTCAGCTTCTTCGTATTTGAGCATCTCGCGTTGGATAGCTTTATCCGCATTTTGGATTAGCTTTTTGAGATTAGTTTTTTTATGCTCCAACGTTTTTTCTAGATCATCCATATCGTATTTCTTATTTGATTGTCTTTTTAAATATGACTAGGCGTCTGTGTACTCTCTCAAAAAATGGGGAGACTGGAAAAAGAAAGAGGCACAGACGCTGTTGCCGTTTCACTACTTGTATAGAGGTGTTGGCCTTACCTTCCAGCAATAGTGATAAACAACAGACGTCCATGCCGATTTTATGTATAGGAATACTATATAACAATTGGCATGGAATATCTGTTGTATCACTTCTCGCTGTTTTAAAGGGCCAACTTTCTATACTGAGAAGTAATACGTTTTATATTCCAATAATTATAAAAACTCCTTTTTCTTACGCTCACGTCGCGCTGACATGGAAAAAAGGTATATGCAAAGATAAGTATTTTTTCTAAAATCTATACGAAAAGGGAACTTAAATCAATTATTTGTCCCTTTTTAATAAAAAGGAATCAAAATACTATATGCTTAATAATGATGTTGTTGAACTGTATTTTGTTGTTGTGGCACTTGATATAGTAAAGATTGTTTTTTTGTGTACTAGTTATGAGATAAATAATGGATGTGTTAGTATTCTTTTTATTTTTATTATAAATATAGGAGTTATTAAATAGTTAGCATCCCCCCTTTGCTATCTTCTTTTATGAGCCTCTTTTTTATAATTTCTCCTCTTTATATACTTGTAATTGATTCTTTATGGTTGCAGTAGTTAGTTAAACAATGTCAATGTACTAACAATATATTTGTTTTATAGAATATAGTTAGTATATTTGTATCGTTAAATACTTCCTTATCCTGAATAAGGAAAGGATGTATTGGATAAATGCAAACATGTATATAGTTTTTATGACCTATTTTACTAATATTTAATTGACATTTTATTGAAAGGAGGCAAAATCAGGAAGATATGCGATACAATACCTTTTTTATAGTACTTACTGGAATCATCCTGGCAGTACCTGATAGATGGTAATACTTACTTTTATTTATGCTATCAACTAAAAAACATTAAAAAGGAGTCTGCCAACTGAAAGATCCTCGCAGCTTTTAGTAATACTATATAGAAGCGTTCATTTCGTGCAACTTATAACAATCTGCCGGCAGTCACGAAGTGCAAGGAATAAAGTAAGTAGCGGATTGAAAATAAAAATCATTTTGTGAAACTAAAAAGTAATATACCAATGAACAAATTAAATCTCGATATAACATCGGATGTTTCCGCTCTGAGAGACAATGCAGAACGGCTACAATCAACCAACCATTCCGGCAAGACTGGACCT
>NZ_LT707008.1 GCF_900155865.1 Bacteroides bouchesdurhonensis | reverse complement strand
AATTGCCTCCACCAGAACTGCTATATACGATGTTGCAACCTATATTTTTTTTTAATTCTGTAATAAAATCCATACTATTTAAATAATTCAATTATTAATTCTTCTATTTCGTGATAACCATAGCCTTGACCTCCGATTTCTCTGTACAAAATTTCAACTTGGTCATCATCTAATCCATATTTTTTAGCCAAAGTTTTAACTTGTTTATTTTGTCTTGTATGATCACCAGGCATTTTCCCTTTAGGATGGTCCATTTTAACTTTTCCCCCTCTAAATCCTTTTCCAGGCAGTGGTGGAAAACCTATTTTAGGAATTCTTCAAATAAACTGTTATATTACCGTTTTCCTCTTCCGTATTTATCTGTTTCCCCGTCAGAGTATATGTTGTATATACTGTCATTTACCTCAAAATTATATCGCTCAAGAATAGTGGGCGTGTAAACCTTAAACTCCTTGTTCCATAGGATTCCCCGGACCGTATCGGGTATTTGAACAGGATGTACCGGAACGTAGAGGATAGAATCATAGAACAGGTCATATAATTTGTGCGCATATTTTTGCGGAGGTGTGTTTTCTAGAATAATAGGTCCTTTTGCGGTAGATAATCCAAAGGTCATTTCTTTATGTGGCTCAATCGAATATAATCCGGAAGAGATTTCATGAAATCCGTCATTTATCCGTATCTTCTTTGGATGCAAAGTTATGGAGTGCTTTCCGTTTTTCATTATAAAGCTACCGTGTAAATCCAGGTCTAATTCCACCAGAAGCGCAGAGTCTGACTTGTTGAATATTGACATGCTAATTGATATCATGTCCGGAGAAGAGAATTTTTCAATTTTCCCACTTTCTCCATGGACATAAAAAAAGTCTGATACCATATCTATTACGTCCGAGTCCTGCTCTCCTCCATAAAAATATCTTAGTTGTGGGTATTTATAGTCCTTAACCTCATTATCAATTTGTTTAAAAGTGGATTTGTTTGACCGCTTGTCTTTCATATATGCCCATACCCGTGTATCTTCCCCCTCATATTCTGGCAGATCACGTTCTGATTTAATGCCTAATATCTCACATATTTTCTTTTCGTCCATCGCTTTCTTCCCTTGTGAATAGGAAAGAATGTATTTATCTTTATATTTTAATGCGTTTGTCGGTAAAATGAATAGACCATCCTTATCTTCTCTGCCTACATAAAACCAGAATCCGGAAAGAAGACTTTTAGGCCATATAAGACACATATGGGCTTTCCACGTATCAAATTGATGAACTTTTAGCGTTTTCCTACAGTCCGGATAGAAATCGATTACGGACTTAACATGTTCCAAAAGTTCCGGATCAATGTTGTTGCTATTTACCCCCTGACAGGCAACTGCCAGGGGGATAGTTAATACTATTAAAAGTTTGATCACTTTTCTCATTTCTCTTTCCAATCACATACTGTATATATCTTAAACATCAAATCCATTGTTTCATCTCTCCAGACATTAGACTCTTTTTTGTCCAATTTGAATATCTTAAAAATAGCTGTATCGCCTTGCTGATAATGACAATCTAGATCTACATTTGGTTTAGAAAGACCGACACTACCTGTCAGGCTATCTTTAATAGCCCACCACTCCTTTTCGAAACTATCATGATAGGAAAAAGGACTATCCGGAATAATATCGATCACAATACGTTTGCTATCCTCTGTAACGGTGGTAGTGACTATGCCAATACAATTCCTGCCTAAACTGTGATATTTTTCCACCCATATTCTTTCAATAGGAAATTCATATCCAGCCATGAGAGTATCCACTTTGAAAATCCTACAATCTCCGACATAAGCATTTATTCGTTTTGATTCTTCAACGCTTTCGGACGTCAAATAAAGACTTATTGGGGGTATTATGAATAATTTCCCCAATAAAAACAGTAATAACACAATAAGCAAACTTATAAATTGCGTTTTTAGAATAAGAAGCATAGACTTCATAATAATATGTCTTAAAATTTAATGCAGAGGGTATGTATCCCCTCTGCAAGTAAATTATGTTTTATGATAATTCAAAATAAGTATTTATACTTTATACTAGGATTTTGTATCAGCCACTTTCCCAGTAAGTTCATAAAGTCATCCCAAGTGCCACCTTTATTATTTTTATTATATTGTCTATTTGCATTCTCTGTCGCTTCAATGATAGAGGCTGCATTTTTTTTAAGAAGATGGTCATATCTTGAATTTGGTCGAGGATCTCCTACTAAAATAAAGTCGGCCTCCGGATTAAACGGTGTGTCCAAATAATAGGGCTTTTCCGCATAAAAACCGGCAGCCCTTAACGCACTTGCTACAGCATCCATACAATCATGATTTAGGACATCATACCAGGAATATACCTCTTTTCGCATAGCTGCATACGCTGCTTCATCCTGCTCTTTCGTTGTTGCAAATCTGGCACGGGTTTGATAGCCATGATGGCGTGCGGCATAATCTGAATTGTCAAACTGTTGGATAGTGGTAAATGGTTTGTCTCCAACCTCAGGCTTGTCAGATAAAGCAAACCTTTCTCCTCCATCCTTAGACAAATAACGCCATCCTTCCTTATCATTTCCGATCAAAATAGCGCTATGCCCGAATCCTCCGGCCCCTTTCCTATCTTGCAATACAATTATATCCTTACCGTTAGGGTCAATTATGTTGATCGGACTATTCTTGCAATACAGGTATAGACTTTCATCATAGTATTTCTCGCACATCGGATCCACCACGTGCCATCTTCCTATCGCCGCATCATACTGCCTTGCACCATAATCATACCAATCCATCCCGTTGGTCCTGTCCAGTTCCTTGCCATTATACTTATAAGGCTGAACATTGGTCGATCCGGTGAAGACTCCTCCGAATGGATAGTAATGGTTGACCTCTTCCACCTTTCCTGTTTTATCCACTACCACCCTGTTGTTTCCCTGGTGATCCTGCATAAAATAGTGGAGTTTGGCATCCGCCGGAGTCAGATAACCGTCTGCTGTCA
>NZ_LT707007.1 GCF_900155865.1 Bacteroides bouchesdurhonensis | reverse complement strand
AACGGCATCGCTCCAGAAAGGAGGTGTTCCAGCCGCACCTTCCGGTACGGCTACCTTGTTACGACTTAGCCCCAATTACCAGTTTTACCCTAGGACGATCCTTGCGGTTACGTACTTCAGGTACCCCCGGCTTTCATGGCTTGACGGGCGGTGTGTACAAGGCCCGGGAACGTATTCACCGCGCCATGGCTGATGCGCGATTACTAGCGAATCCAGCTTCACGAAGTCGGGTTGCAGACTTCGATCCGAACTGAGAGAGGCTTTTGGGATTAGCATCCTGTCACCAGGTAGCGGCCTTCTGTACCCCCCATTGTAACACGTGTGTAGCCCCGGACGTAAGGGCCGTGCTGATTTGACGTCATCCCCACCTTCCTCACATCTTACGACGGCAGTCTCTCTAGAGTCCTCAGCATGAACTGTTAGTAACTAAAGATAAGGGTTGCGCTCGTTATGGCACTTAAGCCGACACCTCACGGCACGAGCTGACGACAACCATGCAGCACCTTCACATTTGCCTTGCGGCTATACTGTTTCCAATATATTCAAATGCAATTTAAGCCCGGGTAAGGTTCCTCGCGTATCATCGAATTAAACCACATGTTCCTCCGCTTGTGCGGGCCCCCGTCAATTCCTTTGAGTTTCACCGTTGCCGGCGTACTCCCCAGGTGGAATACTTAATGCTTTCGCTTGGCCGCTTACTGTATATCGCAAACAGCGAGTATTCATCGTTTACTGTGTGGACTACCAGGGTATCTAATCCTGTTTGATACCCACACTTTCGAGCATCAGTGTCAGTTGCAGTCCAGTGAGCTGCCTTCGCAATCGGAGTTCTTCGTGATATCTAAGCATTTCACCGCTACACCACGAATTCCGCCCACCTCTACTGTACTCAAGACAGACAGTATCAACTGCAATTTTACGGTTGAGCCGCAAACTTTCACAACTGACTTAACTGTCCACCTACGCTCCCTTTAAACCCAATAAATCCGGATAACGCTCGGATCCTCCGTATTACCGCGGCTGCTGGCACGGAGTTAGCCGATCCTTATTCATATGGTACATACAAAAGGCTATGCATAGCCTACTTTATTCCCATATAAAAGAAGTTTACAACCCATAGGGCAGTCATCCTTCACGCTACTTGGCTGGTTCAGGCTCTCGCCCATTGACCAATATTCCTCACTGCTGCCTCCCGTAGGAGTTTGGACCGTGTCTCAGTTCCAATGTGGGGGACCTTCCTCTCAGAACCCCTATCCATCGAAGGTTTGGTGGGCCGTTACCCCACCAACTGCCTAATGGAACGCATCCCCATCTTATACCGGAATCCTTTCATAATCTTACCATGCGGCAAGAGTATGATATCGGGTATTAATCTTTCTTTCGAAAGGCTATCCCCGAGTATAAGGCAGGTTGGATACGTGTTACTCACCCGTGCGCCGGTCGCCAGCAATCTATTGCTAGATCCTGATGCCCCTCGACTTGCATGTGTTAAGCCTGTAGCTAGCGTTCATCCTGAGCCAGGATCAAACTCTTCATTGTAAAAGTATTTTTAATATCCCTTAGGATATTTTTTGCAATCTATTGCTAGATCCTGATGCCCCTCGACTTGCATGTGTTAAGCCTGTAGCTAGCGTTCATCCTGAGCCAGGATCAAACTCTTCATTGTAAAAGTATTTTTAATATCCCTTAGGATATTTTTTGCTCTGTTCAGGATGCCGTACATTTTATTGACCTCATTATAATACCTTGCGCCTCATACATATTATTATATATAAGACAAGTATTGACGGTTCTATTTTTTCTTGTACTACTTGTATTGTTTATCAATATGTCAAAGAACTAATATGACTTCTGTTCATCGCTTTCAAAGCGAAAGCGGTTGCAAAGATAAGGACTTTTTCATTTAACCTCCAAACTTTTTCTAAAGTTTTTTATTTTTATTTTTGAAAGCCTTATATTCTAACAAAATGTCAATCATTATGCCTTGTTACTCTTGCAAAGCGGGTGCAAAAGTATAGACTTTACTTATAACTTCCAAATATATCTAACACTTTTTTCTAAAGTTTTTTTGCAATTTTATTGTAAACCATTGATTAACAGCTATATTATACATCACATTTTTTATGGTATAATAAATACAAAAACAATCACACATAGTCACTACTATATAAACATAGCATTGTTATCACCATAAACACACATAATATAGTATAGAAAGACTTCATATTAAAATTGTATGAACTACCCACTCCCTAGATTGAAAAGAGATAATTTCCTTTTCATCATCATTCGCATGGCAGGCAATAAAAGAAATAATCAGGTATACAATAGCAGTTACTATTTGAAGTGTTTACATAGAGACTTTTCATTAACAACTCAAAAAGGTATAAAAAATAAGAGATACAAATCTGCATCTCTTATTTTTTATCTTTTATTCTTCACGGCTTTTTCATTTAAGAAATATTGTTCATCGCTTGTTGTTGTAATAAAAATCCTTATATTCGTGCGCAGCGATGCTGAAGCACCGCCTTAGGTGTTTCTTCTTATCGTTCATTTTTATTTTTT
>NZ_LT707006.1:5201207-5263911 GCF_900155865.1 Bacteroides bouchesdurhonensis | reverse complement strand
AGCGGTTGATGGTTTGGGTATAGAAGACTTTCTCCACTACGCCGTCGAACTCATAATAGTATCCTTTATCGTCGGTGATGGTCATTTTGTCGCTTCTATCCCAGTTTACCACATCGTTGGTGCGGGGGCAGGTGACCATCGGGCTGCCCTGGTAGAGCATGTAGCCGCTGCCTCCTGCGTGGGGCAGGCTGTAGGTAAAACGGTCGGGCTGGCTGTCGCGGATGCCGCGCACGACCTCGTCCATAAAGTTGATCCGGTCCATTCTCGAAGCTCCGGGAGGGGTACCGCGGTGGTAGCTGCCCTCGCGCAGCCAGCCGTAATTGCCGGTGTCGTCCGTACCGCGGATTTCACGGCTGACGGTGGGCTCGAGGCTGAGGGACCAGTTGGTGCCGGCAAGGCCGCTGCCGTCATGGGGCTTGAGGCCGGAGGCGTGGTAGGACAGGGTGACGGGGATCGTGATGTCTCCCGCGACGATCTCATATAAAGGAATGCTGATTTGGGGTACTCCTGTGCAATAGTCCACCGGATAGGAATGGAATTTGTCCAGAACGGCCGCTTCGGGGGAAACGGGGAAGATCTGGGGCATGTCCAGCTTGACTACCTGACCGAAGGTCGGTATTAGGGGGAGGCATGCGAGGATTAGAAGCCGGAAGAAGTGTCCGGGAAGCCGGAGCTTGTTATTTTTTGTAGGATGGGTTTTCATAAGATGTTGGTTTTTATAAATTGAATAATGGGTTGTTTAATGAATATCGGTAAACGGTCCCCCTGATGGAACAGGGCCTGTATCCACAGGGGGATGGTACCGGTGTTGGTGCCTTGAATCTGTTCGCAGAACTCAATGACTTGGCCTGTTGAAGGATCTTACAGGTTCATGGCATTGGCACCTAACGCTCCGAGCACTGCCGAAGCCACTGCGATAATCGCTTTCAGGACGATATCCCATACGGATTTTTTCATTGCCATGGTCGTACACCTCCTTTCCGGTGGTTTTTAATAGTTGTTTTAATTTACGTTCAATAGTAGTCTCCAAGAGTGTAGGATGTTCTTTTATGTTACAAATTGAGTGTGTAATTCCCCGTCATGGCGGAGGCATCCGTCATGATAAATAGGTAATGTTATTATTTACAGGTAGTTATACGGCCGAGAAAGTTCTACAGTCTCCGGCCGTCCAATCAAGTCATTCTTACACTTTGTGCCGGCGAATAAATCTTACAGGGACGGGAACGGGGGAGGGCGGCACAGCCCCCGGGAAAGCTTCCGCCGGTTCGGGGGGACATTATTGGGCAAGGTATTTGCGACAGTACGCGAATACGTTTGAACGGGCAGTGCTTCAGGCAGCTTTTTGCCGATTAGTTGTAATTGTCTCGTTCCATTAATGAAAAAGGAACGGTTTATTGTACTGTTAATATTTAATTTATTCATGATATGATATTTATTGGTTGGTTTCTGTTGCACAAAACTATTTTAATTTTTAGCCTTTATCGTATTATGTTGCACCTAAGTTGTGACTATTCGATGTAAGTCACAAGAAAGTCGAATCCTTATATTATTAGTTACTAATGTACTCGAAAAAAATTCGATTGGAGCAGGGATTTTAACAAGATTTAGTCTTGGTGCTGCCAAACAACCGTAAGACGTCAGTGTACTATGTTGCATATTTATTCCTCCTTTCTAAATGATTAAAATAGTTAGTATGTTAGCGTGTAAAAGTCGTATGCTGATTTGTAGGCAACAAACATATTTATTTTTATTGCTAACCACACACGTTATCACAATGCAAATATACTAACTATATTGTGAATACCAAATATAATATTAGCATTTTATACTATTTAACTAATAACCATTAGCTAGACAATGCTACATGTAAGCATTGCACGCCAACAAATCTAAAGAATTTGTAGTTATAGCAAGATATTTGCTAACCAAAAGGCTAACAATAGCAAATCATCCGAAGCATGAGAATAAGATATTAAAGCCCGGACAAGATATTGAATGACTGAGAAGGGGCGGCTTACTATGAAGCAACAATTAACTACGACTACTAAGCATTATAAAACGGTTGTTTTATTGTCATTTGTCACTTTTAAGTGTTATATCTCTGATAATCAACGGCAAATTGGTGACAATAGAGTGGTGACAATAGAGTGACAACAGACATTTGCAGCATTTCTATTGTCACTTTCATTTTACTGTTTAGTGGCATAATACACCGGCTATCATGTATTTAAGATGCTATTATAAGAATAGGGGGATTAGGGCATCTTGTAGCCATTCCATTCGTTTTTTGGGCAAATCATAGCCTTGCTATCTTTGCATTGCTTGTTTTTTGGAGAGTGAACAGACGTTTTACCTCACCATTATTCTCACTCAGGAAAAACGGAAAGGGCCGCGGAAAGAACACGGGCGAATAGGGCAGAAGAGAACTTTGAAGAAATACATGGAAACAGATTAAGGCTAAGATACCATGAATTTAGTTCCTGTCTCTATTTCATTAATGGATAGTCTGTTGCCCATTAATAGAAAACTTGCTCCCTACTAATAGATAACTTGTTCTCTATTAAGTGATAACTTTCTTTTCCTTTATACAAAACTATAACCGCAAGCTCCGGTTATATAACTGAAGCTTTTGATTATATAATCAAAGGCTTCGGTTTCATAATCAGAACTTGCGGCTATAGCTTCTTTCCTACAAAAACACATTTTAGCTCTTGAAAGAACAAGTTTCCTTCCGATTAAAAGGAATTTATGCAGTACAAACTTACTGAAAAATATCGGTTTATAAGCGTTATTTCATAAAAGAATAGTTTTATAAATCCTTGTTTGCACATATAATCAAGCTCCCGGTGGAAGATCTACAAAGAGATTGTGATCTCTTTTGTTAAAGAATACTTTCCTTCACTGCTAGTTTATTTGAAACGTTATACTTACTTTTGCATCCACATCATACATCTATCAAAACTATGGTTCTGAATTATATCTGGATAGCTTTCTTCCTCATAGCCTTCGTGATAGCCCTTGCAAAAGTGCTGTTGCTGGGAGATACGGAGATATTTACTGCTATTATGAATTCTACGTTCGACTCTTCGAAAACAGCTTTCGAAATCTCTTTAGGGCTAACCGGAGTATTGGCTCTTTGGCTGGGAATTATGAAAATTGGAGAGAATAGCGGATTAATAAGTTCATTGGCACGTTTTCTCAGTCCGGTGCTTTGCCGGTTGTTCCCAGATATTCCTAAAGGACATCCGGTATTAGGTTCCATCTTTATGAATATGTCTGCTAATATGCTGGGATTGGATAATGCAGCTACCCCAATGGGGTTGAAAGCCATGAAAGAATTGCAAGAATTGAATCCAAAGAAAGATACGGCTTCCAATCCGATGATTATGTTTCTGGTTATCAACACTTCCGGCCTCATCATTATTCCAATCAGTATCATGGTCTATCGTGCACAGATGGGTGCTGCACAACCGACAGATGTATTTATTCCTATTTTGTTGAGTACATTCATTTCTACTTTGGTAGGAGTCATTGCGGTGAGCATTGCTCAAAAGATAAACCTGATCAATAAACCGATTCTAATATTAATGGGTATTGTCTGCCTGTTCTTTTCAGGTTTGATTTATTTGTTTTTGAATATTTCCCGCGAAGAAATGGGAACTTATTCTACATTAATTGCCAATATCATCTTGTTCGGAGTCATCATTTTGTTTATTCTGACAGGAGTCCGTAAGAGAATCAATGTATACGACTCGTTTGTAGAAGGTGCTAAAGAAGGGTTCACAACAGCAGTACGCATCATTCCTTATCTAGTTGCTTTTCTTGTCGGTATTGCCGTATTCCGCACTTCAGGAGCTATGGATTACCTAGTAGGAGCCATCGGGTCTTTTGTTGGCTTATTTGGAATCGACACCAGTTTTGTAGGTGCCCTCCCAACTGCATTGATGAAATCACTTAGTGGCAGTGGTGCTAACGGTCTAATGATAGATACGATGAAAGAGCTGGGACCCGATTCATTTGTCGGTCGAATGAGTTGTGTAGTACGTGGTGCTTCAGATACTACATTTTATATCCTCGCAGTCTACTTCGGTAGCGTAGGAATTACCAAAACCCGGAATGCAGTTACCTGCGGCCTAATTGCAGACTTCTCAGGAATTATTGCCGCAATCTTAATCAGTTATTTATTTTTCTTTTAAATCAGTTTTATTATGGCTGTAACTTATCAATCGGAAGGCATTAAAATGCCGGATCTCAAGAAGCGGGAAACAACGGAATGGATTAAAAACGTAGCTGCTTCTTATGGAAAAAGACTGGGTGAAATCGCCTATATCTTTTGTTCGGATGAAAAAATACTGGAAGTAAACCGTCAATATCTGCAACACGATTATTTCACAGATATTATTACTTTTGACTATTGCGAAGGAGATCGTCTGTCCGGCGATTTATTCATCAGTCTGGATACTATACGAACGAATGCTGAACAATTCGGGACATCTTATGATAACGAATTGCATCGGGTAATTATCCATGGTATTCTTCACCTTTGCGGAATCAACGACAAAGGTCCCGGTGAACGGGAGATCATGGAAGCTGCGGAAGATAAAGCATTGACAATGTTACAAGAGAGATTTCAGAATAAAAAATAATGTAACATCGTTTATAGTCTTTATCTTACAATAATAAGTCCCCTTGTTTCATTCAAAATAGATATGAAACAAGGGGACTTATTATTTATAAAGCATACTAAAAATGGTCCAAATACGACTCAATCAGAACAAATAACACTCATACTCAATTCTTTATCATCATTCTTTGCGTTTAAGAGATTATCATTATAAAATACAATTCCATCATCGTACTTATTTATGGAAAGATTTGAATAGTACAACTCCATCACAAATAAACACCAAACCATTCGTAAAAACAACTTCATTCTTCTTTTTTAATTAATATATAAAATGGAATAAAATAATTCATAGAGTATCCCAATTCGATAATAGATTGCGGCTGTGGATAAATAAAATTAATGGATACAAGAGTGATCACCTAAAAAAGTAAATGTTGTAATTCCAAACCAAAGACAACCGATAAACGCTTTAAAGAAAACATTAGCGAATAAGAAGGGACTAAAAACAAAAAAAGAGCGAATAATTCCGCCCCACCTTTAAAGAATCCCCCATAAATGGGATTCTTTTTTCTGCATCTTCATTTTACTTGTTACCTGAAAAACTACTCTTTTACTCAAAATACCTAATAAAAACTAACTTGCTACCTAAAAACTAATCTTAAATCTAATCCTTAATTTTATAAACTAATACTTAATACCTTTTTCACCTTTTCTAATACCTAAAAATTCTTTAAACTGAAACTAAACTATTGAGTAGTTTCACAACTACGCTGCAAAGTTACGCCGGATTTGGAAAAATGCAATAGTTCCTATTCTAAAAAACAGTTAATTGCTCATTTTATTGACTTATATCAAGAGAAAAAGGAGACAATTAAGTGTAAAATGGCTCTTAGCTCTCTTTTCTAAAAATAGGTTCCACTAATTTTCTATTTACTCTTAAAATCCATTCCTGTTCGAAGTAACAAAAAGACAGAAATAACAACGATTTAAAATCATAAATTCAAAATATTGCCGATTAGAAAGTGAATATCATCCACAAATCACCTCAAAGGAAACGACATTCTGCATATTTCTAATCTAAAATTAAAGAGATTTTTTATCCGCTCCGACACCTGACCGCAATTTTTGGAAGCAAAAACGGGCAGCGGATACAACTCTCGTAACTTTTCCGTAACTTTGCAGCGTTAGATAATAAATAAGACAGAATGGATTTTAAGTACGACGTTATTGTAATTGGTGCCGGACATGCCGGTTGCGAAGCAGCAGCTGCCGCTGCAAATCTTGGTTCCAAAACTTGTCTCATCACAATGGACATGAACAAGATTGGGCAGATGAGTTGCAACCCGGCCGTAGGAGGAATCGCCAAGGGACAAATAGTACGCGAAATAGATGCACTCGGCGGACAGATGGGGATAGTAACTGACGAAACCGCCATTCAGTTCAGAATCTTGAACCGTTCAAAAGGACCTGCCATGTGGAGCCCGCGTGCTCAATGCGACCGAGCCAAATTCATTTGGTCCTGGCGTGAGAAACTTGAAAACACTCCCAACCTTCATATTTGGCAAGATACAGTATGCGAGCTTCTCGTAGAAAACGGAGAAGTTACCGGATTAGTTACAGTCTGGGGCGTTACTTTCAAAGCCAAATGTATAGTACTTACGGCAGGAACTTTCCTTAACGGCCTTATGCACATCGGTCGTCACAAACTTCCGGGTGGAAGAATGGCCGAACCGGCTTCTTACCAACTCACCGAATCCATCGTTCGTCATGGTATCAATTATGGTAGAATGAAAACCGGTACACCGGTACGTATTGATGCTCGTAGCGTTCATTTGGATCAAATGGAAATACAGGAAGGGGAAGCTGACTTCCACAAGTTTTCATTCATGAATACCAGTGTCAGACATTTAAAACAACTACAATGCTGGACGTGTTATACCAATGAAGAGGTACACCACATTCTTCGTGAAGGATTGCCGGATTCTCCTCTATTCAACGGACAAATACAAAGTATCGGACCACGCTATTGCCCGAGTATAGAAACGAAGATCGTTACTTTTCCGGATAAAAACCAGCACCAATTGTTTCTGGAACCGGAAGGAGAAACAACACAAGAGTTATATCTCAACGGTTTCTCCTCTTCCCTTCCAATGGATATACAAATCGCCGCACTAAAAAAGATTCCGGCTTTCAAAGATCTAGTAATCTACCGACCGGGATATGCCATCGAATACGATTACTTCGATCCTACCCAACTCAAACATTCGTTGGAATCGAAGATTATTAAAAATCTATTCTTCGCCGGACAAGTGAACGGAACTACCGGTTATGAAGAAGCAGGCGGACAAGGAATAATTGCCGGTATCAATGCCCACATCAATTGCAATGGTGGAGAACCTTTCACGCTTGCACGTGACGAAGCTTATATTGGCGTATTGATCGATGATCTTGTAACCAAAGGTGTAGACGAGCCTTACCGTATGTTTACCTCGCGAGCAGAATATCGAATCCTTCTTCGCATGGACGATGCGGATATGAGACTGACCGAACGGGCATATAAACTAGGATTAGTCAAAGAGGACCGTTACCAGCTGCTCAAAAGTAAAAAAGAAGCTATAGATCAAATCATAGCCTTCACGCATAGTTATTCGATGAAACCGGCATTAATTAATGATGGACTCGAAAAGATAGGTACCACTCCCCTACGCCAAGGATGCAAGTTGATAGAAATTCTAAACCGTCCGCAAGTGACAATAGAAAACATAGCACAATATGTTCCTGTATTCCAAAAAGAATTGGATAGGGTAACAGCAATGGAATCAGACCGCAAAGAAGAAATCCTTGAAGCTGCTGAGATATTAATAAAATATCAAGGTTACATTGATAGAGAACGTATGATTGCAGAAAAGCTTGCTCGCTTAGAAAGTATAAAAATCAAAGGCAAATTTGACTACGCTTCTATCCAATCTCTATCCACAGAAGCTCGTCAAAAGCTAGTTAAAATAGATCCGGAAACGATTGCCCAAGCAAGCAGAATCCCAGGAGTATCACCAAGCGACATCAACGTATTGCTGGTGCTTTCAGGACGATAAGCGGCAACGTTTCACGTGAAACAAAAGAATTAAAGAAACGATATAAAACAATGATTATGAGCAAAGAAACGCTAATCAAAAGTATTCGTGAAATACCAGACTTCCCCATTCCGGGAATCTTGTTCTATGATGTAACCACCCTGTTTAAAGACCCTTGGTGTTTGCAAGAGTTATCCAATATCATGTTTGACATGTATAAGGATAAAGGCATTACTAAAGTAGTAGGTATAGAATCAAGAGGATTCATTATGGGACCTATACTAGCTACCCGCTTAAATGCAGGATTTGTTCCAATCCGCAAACCGGGAAAACTTCCTGCAGAAACTCTTGAAGAAAGCTACGATAAAGAATATGGAAAAGACACCATACAAATTCACAAAGACGCAATCGACGAAAACGATATAATACTTCTGCACGACGACCTATTAGCAACCGGAGGAACAATGAAGGCTGCTTGCGCACTTGTGAAAAACTTAAAGCCGAAAAAAGTATATGTAAACTTCATCGTCGAACTAAAAGATTTGAATGGTATCTCAATGTTTGGAGATGATGTAGAAGTAGAATCAGTATTGTCATTATAAACTTATTGATTATATTTGCAGGGCGTAGCTGTATAGCTGCGCCCTATTTATTTCCGTTCTTCATCTCTAAAGATTATGAATACAGATTCAGTAGACCCAACCAGCGAATACCTAAAAGGTATTGTGGCAAATCTTCCGGAAAAGCCAGGTATTTACCAATATCTAAATACCGAAGGTATCATTATATACGTTGGAAAGGCTAAAAACCTAAAGAAAAGGGTCTATTCGTATTTTAGCAAAGAACACGAACCGGGTAAGACTCGTATATTGGTCAGCAAAATCGCTGATATCCGTTATATCGTTGTCAATTCGGAAGAAGATGCACTATTATTGGAAAATAACCTGATAAAAAAGTATAAACCCCGCTACAATGTATTATTGAAGGATGATAAAACCTATCCTTCGATATGTGTACAAAACGAGTATTTTCCCAGGGTTTTCAAAACAAGAAAGATTATCAAAAATGGTTCTTCCTATTATGGTCCATACAGCCATATCCCTTCTATGTATGCTCTACTCGATTTGATAAAGCACTTATATCCATTACGCACCTGCAATCTGAATCTTACCCCGGAAAATATACGGGCGGGTAAATTCAATGTCTGCTTGGAGTATCACATTAAGAATTGTGCAGGACCTTGCATTGGGCTACAATCACAGGAGGAATATCTAAAAAATATCGATGAAATCAAGGAGATATTAAAGGGAAACACCCAGGATATTAGTCGTATGTTACTGGAAAAGATGCAAGAGCTGGCAAGTGAGATGAAGTTTGAAGAGGCACAAAAGATGAAGGAGAAATACCTTTTGATAGAAAATTATCGTTCAAAATCTGAAGTGGTTAGCTCTGTTCTGCATAATATCGATGTCTTTTCAATTGAAGAAGATGACTCCAACTCAGCCTTCATTAACTACCTACATATTACAAATGGTGCCATTAACCAGGCATTTACTTTCGAATATAAAAAGAAACTGAACGAGACAAAAGAGGAGCTATTAACTCTTGGTATCATTGAGATGCGAGAACGCTATAAAAGCCTGTCTCGGGAAATTATTGTTCCGTTTGAGTTGAATATAGAGCTGAATAACGTTGATTTTACCGTTCCTCAGCGCGGAGATAAAAAGAAATTATTAGAACTTTCGATTTTGAACGTAAAGCAATATAAAGCTGACCGTTTAAAGCAAGCGGAAAAGCTCAATCCGGAACAGCGAAGTATGCGCTTAATGAAGGAAATACAGCAAGAACTACATTTAGATAGATTACCCATGCAAATTGAATGTTTTGATAACTCCAATATACAAGGTTCGGATGCTGTAGCGGCGTGTGTTGTATTCAAAAAAGCCAAACCATCAAAGAAAGATTACCGGAAATACAATATAAAAACTGTAGTGGGACCTGATGATTATGCTTCAATGAAAGAGGTAGTAAGAAGGCGTTATCAACGTGCCATCGATGAACAATCGCCACTTCCGGACCTGATTATTACTGATGGTGGTAAAGGACAAATGGAGGTTGTCAGAGAGGTTATTGAAGATGAATTAAAGTTGAACATACC
Organism: Bacteroides bouchesdurhonensis; assembly: GCF_900155865.1. Lineage (GTDB taxonomy): Bacteria > Bacteroidota > Bacteroidia > Bacteroidales > Bacteroidaceae > Bacteroides > Bacteroides bouchesdurhonensis. The sequence goes on along the minus strand of NZ_LT707006.1, from coordinate 5,254,055 downwards.
TATCGCCGGACTAGCTAAAGATAATCGGCACCGTACTTCAGAACTATTATTTGGGTTTCCACCACAAACTATCGGAATCAAGCAACATAGTCCCCTCTTCCGTCTACTCACCCAAATACAGGATGAAGTACACCGTTTTGCTATTACTTTCCATCGGGATAAACGCAGTAAACGACAAGTAGCCTCTGCATTAGATACCATTAAAGGTATCGGGGAGAAGACAAAAACAGCTTTATTGAAAGAATTTAAGAGTGTAAAACGAATAAAAGAAGCACCATTCGAGGATATATCTGCAATCATCGGTGAAGCGAAAGCCAAAATCATCAAGGAGGGATTAAATCAGAATATTTAGTACCTGAAATTCTCTTTTTACATCAACGGGTAAAGTGCTATTATACCCCAATACCATGGTTCTGCTCTCCCATATTTAAGAACAATACCAAGAACTGCACTTTAGTAAAACGGAGTTTATTCATCGTATAGGATAGTAATTGACCTAGAAACCTTTCTTCATTTGCCTAACCAGAGGTTTACATCATCAGAAATATTGAGGGGGAATATTCAAACAGGTATAACGAGAATAATATTTCCTCTATTCCATCATTTTATCTGCCGAATTTCGTAAATTTGCCTTCCGTAAATATAACAAAAGAATCAATGAGAGTAGTAATTCAACGTGTTAGCCACGCTTCAGTAACTATTGATAAACACTGTAAGTCCTCTATCGGTAAAGGAATGCTGATATTAGTTGGAATTGAAGAAACTGACGGAAAAGAAGACATCGACTGGCTTTGCAAAAAGATAGTAAACCTTCGCATTTTTGATGATGAGAACGGTGTTATGAATAAATCCATACTGGAAGATGGAGGTGATATTTTAGTTATCAGCCAGTTCACTTTACACGCTTCCACTAAAAAAGGCAACCGTCCTTCGTACATCAAAGCTGCCAAACCGGAGATCTCTATCCCACTCTATGAACAATTCTGTGAAGATCTGAGCGGTGCATTAGGAAAAGAAATCGGCACAGGCACTTTCGGTGCAGACATGAAAGTTGAACTTTTAAATGATGGTCCTGTTACTATATGTATGGACACTAAAAATAAAGAATAAAATCAATCTGTGATGAGAGGGATCAATTCCTTCCGATCAATGATTCAAACCACTTAAACCATTATATTATGACTCTGGAAGAAGCTCAGAAGCAAGTAGACCAATGGATAAAAACATACGGTGTCCGTTACTTTAGCGAATTGACCAATATGGCTGTCCTGACCGAAGAAGTCGGAGAATTAGCACGTGTCATGGCACGAAAATATGGTGACCAATCCTTCAAAGAAGGTGAAAAAGACAACATTGATGAAGAAATAGCCGACATTTTATGGGTACTTCTTTGCATTGCTAATCAAACAGGAGTCAATGTAACTGAAGCTTTACAGAAAAGTCTGGAAAAGAAAACAAAGAGAGATAATAAAAGACATATTAATAATCCAAAACTGAACGATCATGGAAGAGAATAATTCACAACCTAGTAAGTATGAAATCGCTTTGGCGAAATACAATACCGATCTGAACGATGCAGATATACAAGCTCGCGTAGCTGATCTTATGGAGAATAAAGTACCGGAAAACAATACAGAGGAGGTTAAAAAACTCCTATTCAACTGCATTGATCTGACCACACTGAACACTACGGACAGCGATGAAAGTGTCATGCGCTTTACTGAAAAAGTGAATCAATTCGATGATGAGTTTCCCGACCTGAAGAATGTAGCCGCTGTCTGTGTATACCCTAATTTCGCAGCCATCGTTAAGAATACCTTAGAAGTAGAAGATGTCAATATTGCCTGTGTATCAGGTGGTTTTCCATCGTCTCAGACCTTCATTGAAGTAAAAATTGCAGAAACTGCATTAGCTATCGCCGACGGAGCAGACGAGATAGATATCGTAATTTCCGTAGGTGAATTCCTGAATGGTGATTATGAAACAATGTGCGATGAAATCCAAGAGCTAAAAGATACTTGCAAAGACCACCATCTCAAGGTGATTCTTGAAACAGGAGCTTTGAAAAGTGCTTCCAACATCAAAAAGGCTTCTATCCTATCCATGTACTCAGGTGCAGACTTCATCAAAACATCAACCGGAAAACAACAGCCTGCCGCTACACCCGAAGCTGCCTATGTGATGTGCGAAGCTATCAAAGAATACTACCAGAAAACAGGAAATAAAGTAGGATTCAAACCTGCCGGAGGTATCAATACCGTAAATGATGCACTCATTTACTATACGATCGTCAAAGAAATTCTTGGCGAAGAATGGTTAAACAATCAATTTTTCCGTTTGGGAACAAGTCGGTTAGCAAATCTTCTGCTTTCTGATATCAAAGGCGAAGATATCAAATTTTTCTAAAAGCCACATTAACATTAAATATAACTACCGCACAACACTCGCATTTATAACGAGAGTTGTGTGGTAGTATTTATTTAAGAAAAACTAAAATTACTTATTGCTGCTATTTACTTTTTCACTATCTTTGTGATACATTTAGTTATTGTATTTAGACATAACTAATTGAATTAGAGAACGTTTTATTTATTACCTACTCCTGGAATTCGGCAAAATTCAAAGTTATGAGCGGTGATAAGCAAACGGGTCTCACGCACCTTCACGTATACATTTTTGTTATATATCGAACGGAGCGTGGGACTGTTGCTTGTATCGTCATAACGGCTCGCCGAAGCCCCAGGAAAGATATCAAGTGGCAGTTCTCACGCTTTTCAATAAATCCTATACCATATTATAACAAGAAGTATATTGATGAAAATACACTTAAAGACCTTACGATTTAACCATAACCCTTTAAATCTGATTCTCAATGCAAAGAGAAAACAAGGATTACGTATCGGCTATATGCATGCTACACTTGAAAACTTTCGCCTCAATACTATTGAGACAGGGTTACCTAAACAAGAAATTATTAAACTTCTCGCCAATAAATTCAACTGTGTTGATACTGATTCGACCTGTAATATGCTACAATTCCTGATGAACGAAGGAGACAGAATATCTTATGCTATACAAACTCCCTTTCTGCTATCAACAGACAACCTGAATGAATTTGAAGCGATAATACGTAAACGCTTTTTCGGAGTAGAACGATTTATTCAACAAGGTAAGAATCTATATAACTTCGTAAAATACGCAGAGGAAAGAAGAGATCCGATCATTTGGATTAATGATCTTGAAAGAGGGATTATCGGATGTGACATGGGATTAGCAGTCACAATTGCTCGCGCAGCAAATGAGTGTGGATATATAACTAGAGAGGAAGCTTGGGAATACATTGAACAAGCAAACACTTTTTGTGCCGAGGTCCTCAGCACTCCAGAAGAAATAGATAAAAGTTGTCTGATCGGAAGAGCCATAAAATCAGATAAAATAGAGGACTGGGAACAACTAATTTTGTGCTACTCTCTTTTGAGTAAATTCAGGAAATGATCACTTCTCACGATCGACTACATAATCCAGATAAGTCTCCAAAGCAACCCGCACTTCTGAATCCGGTAATATACTTAACAAATCAAGAGCTTTTTTCTTATATGCATTCATTATCTGAATAGCATATTCAATTCCCCCGTTTTCTTTGGTAAATGCAATTAAACAAGCTATTTCTTCCATACTGGCTGTACCCTCTTTTATCTTAAATGCAATTTCATGTATTCGCGCATCCTGAGTTGCATTCAGCACATACAAAGCAGGTAAAGTAAGTTTTCCTTCAAGCATATCATTGCCTGTTGGTTTACCTATCTCTTTGCTATCAAAGTAATCAAAAATATCGTCTTTAATTTGAAAACAAATACCTATATATTCACCCAATAGACGGGCAAATTCAGTATCCTCCTCTCCTACTCCTACCGAATAAGCAGCTGCTTTTGTACAAGCTGCAAAAAGAGCTGCCGTCTTTTTACGAATCACATCAAAATAGACTTTTTCAGAAAAGTTGTGATTACTTACATTCGACAACTGAAGCAATTCTCCTTCAGCAAGATCCTGTCCCAATAAAGACACGACTTGTATAATATCGTGGCTCTTTGTAAGTCCGGCATGTACCAGACTGGTAGCTAGTAAATAATCTCCTGCCAATACCGACACCTTATTATTAAAAACAGCATTCACTGAAAGTTGTCCCCGACGCTCGGTACTCTCATCCACTACATCATCGTGCACCAAACTGGCAGTATGAAGAAGTTCTAAAGATACAGCTGCATGAAGAGTACTTGGGCGGATTTCACCATAGAGACGTGCGACTAAAAGGACGAGAATAGGACGCATCATCTTACCATTCCTCTGACGTATATAAGCTATTACACTATCGAGCAATGCATTCGAACTGGAGAGAGAACTGTCAAAAAGGTCTCTGAAATCCTCAAGTTCAGTCGTTATTGGTTTTTTGATGCAAGTGATACTATCCATTCACACACAATTTGAGTACAAATGTAATAATAAAACGTTTAATACGGTATTTTTTTGTACTTTTACCATGAAAAATTAAATAAATCTATGGAGTCAGACAATAAATTATTTCTTTTAGACGCTTATGCACTGATATATCGGGCATATTATGCCTTTATTAAAAACCCTAGAATCAATTCCAAAGGATTCAATACTTCAGCTATCCTCGGATTTGTCAATACGCTTGAGGAAGTGCTGAAGAAAGAGAATCCTAGTCATATAGGAGTAGCTTTCGATCCTGCCGGTCCTACTTTTCGCCATGAAGCCTTTGAGCAATATAAAGCACAGCGAGAAGAAACTCCGGAAGCCATTCGCCTATCCGTACCTATTATTAAAGATATCATTCGTGCTTATCGGATACCAATCCTTGAAGTTGCAGGCTTCGAAGCTGATGATGTGATCGGAACTCTTGCTACCAAAGCCGGAAAGCAAGGTATCATTACTTATATGATGACTCCTGATAAAGATTACGGTCAGTTGGTAACGGACCATGTATTCATGTACCGCCCTAAACATACCGGCGGTTTTGAAGTAATGGGTATCGAAGAGGTAAAAGCTAAGTTCGACATTCAATCCCCTGCCCAAGTAATAGATATGCTTGGTCTGATGGGTGATTCATCGGATAATATTCCCGGTTGCCCCGGAGTCGGAGAAAAGACAGCCCAAAAATTGATTGCCGAATTCGGAAGTATCGAAAATCTTTTGGAACATACCGATCAACTGAAAGGAGCTTTGAAAACAAAAGTGGAAACGAATCGGGAATTGATCACTTTCTCCAAATTTCTGGCAACGATCAAAATTGATGTTCCCATCCAACTTGAGATGGATTCACTCGTTCGCGAACAGATAGACGAAAATTCACTTCGTCAGATCTTTGAGGAATTGGAATTTAGAACTCTCATCGACCGTGTCCTCAAAAAAGAGAACTTCGGAAGTGAAACGGCAAATGGAAATAAAACTACAAGTAAAACTCCCCTCTCTTCTCTTCCTCTTTTTCCCGATGAAGAAAGGTCTGTACAAGGCGATTTATTTGCGAATTTCGCGAGCAACGGGGCGGATGATCCAAAAAAATCAAATCTAGACACGTTAGAAACGCTAGGATGCGATTATCAACTCATTGATACAGAAGAGAAAAGAAGTAAAATAATTCAAAAGTTACTTACATCTGAAATTCTTTCGTTAGATACGGAAACTACAGGAACCGAACCAATGGATGCCGAACTAGTAGGAATGAGTTTCTCTATCGAAGAAAATCAAGCTTTTTATGTACCGGTTCCACCGGAACGAGACGAAGCCTTAAAAATAGTCAATGAGTTCCGTCCGGTTTATGAAAATGAAGATTCTTTGAAAATCGGGCAGAATATCAAGTATGATATGATCGTTCTCCAAAATTATGGAGTAGAAGTAAAAGGTCCGCTCTTCGACACAATGATTGCCCATTATGTTCTTCAACCGGAACTTCGACATGGAATGGATTACCTGGCAGAAATTTATCTCCATTATCAAACTATCCATATTGATGAGCTTATCGGTCCGAAAGGAAAGAATCAGAAAAATATGCGTGATCTGTCACCTAAAGACGTTTACCGTTATGCGTGTGAAGATGCAGATGTGACACTGAAACTAAAGAATGTTCTCGAAAAAGAGTTGAAAGCTAACGATGCTGAACGTTTATTCTATGACATTGAAATGCCTCTTGTACCAGTATTGGTTAATATAGAACGTAATGGAGTACTGCTGGATACAGAAGCACTTAAACAGTCGTCAGCTCATTTCACAGCCCAAATGCAAAACATTGAGCAAGAAATCTACCAATTGGCAGAGGAATCATTCAACATTGCTTCCCCGAAACAAGTCGGAGAGATTTTGTTTGACAAACTAAAGATTGTGGAGAAAGCCAAAAAGACGAAGACCGGTCAGTATATTACATCGGAAGAAGTACTCGAAAGCCTCCGCCACAAACATCCCATAGTGGAAAAGATTTTGGAACACCGCGGATTGAAGAAGTTACTGGGAACATACATCGACGCGCTTCCCCAACTTATCAATCCTCGTACGGGACGGGTACATACGTCTTTCAACCAAACGGTAACCTCTACCGGACGACTTAGTTCAAGTAATCCGAATTTACAGAACATTCCTATCCGCGATGAAAACGGTAAAGAGATTCGCAAAGCATTCATTCCCGATGAAGGTAGCCTTTTCTTCTCTGCCGACTATTCTCAGATTGAGCTACGCATCATGGCACACCTCAGCGAAGATAAGAATATGATTGACGCTTTTCTCAGTAATTATGATATCCATGCTGCTACAGCAGCCAAGATTTATAAAACAGACCTAAAAGAAGTAGGATCGGATATGCGCCGCAAAGCTAAAACTGCTAATTTCGGTATCATTTATGGTATATCCGTATTTGGTCTTGCCGAACGGATGAATGTAGACCGTAAAGAAGCCAAAGAATTAATCGACGGCTATTTTGAGACGTATCCGGGAGTGAAGGCTTATATGGATAAAAGCATACAAATAGCTCGCGAGAAAGGTTATGTGGAGACAATCTTCCATCGGAAACGCTTCTTGCCGGACATTAACTCGCGTAATGCAGTCGTTCGTGGTTATGCAGAACGTAATGCTATTAATGCACCTATTCAGGGAAGTGCCGCCGATATTATAAAAGTAGCCATGGCACGTATTTACAAAAGATTCCGGGCAGAAGGAATTCAAGCCAAGATGATTCTTCAAGTGCATGACGAATTGAACTTCAGTGTTCCTATCAATGAAAAGGAACGGGTCGAAGAGATTGTTATTGAAGAAATGGAAAACGCTTATCGTATGCATGTTCCTTTAAAAGCTGATTGCGGATGGGGCAAAAATTGGCTCGAAGCTCATTAAAACTCCCTACTGAAGGAATATTCGAGAGATAAAGCAAAGGCTAAAAGAGGCAATAACATTATTTAACTCGGCATTCAGAAAGCAAGAGAAATGAATATTTATACAGCTTAATGCTATATTCTATATCCGGCAACTTACTGCCGGATATTTTTTTACTACCAATTTTATCAAAAAGCAAGTTGCTTTAACCAAGCATTTATAACACTTTGATAACATTTCTGGTCGCAACCATTCCTATATCAAATTTATATATACCTTTGCAACAGAAAAACAGATACATTAGTAGACAAAAGAAAAGATGCAAGAAAGCGTGCATCACTAATTATCTAAAATGGGACTACAATATATATTTTGTACAGTTCTATTCTGAACAATAGTAAGATAAAGCAAAACAAATCTATATAATAACAAAACTCTCTCATTCTAATATTCTAACAAATAGAGGACGCCGTTTCTGATGAAGAAATGGCGTTTTCATATTTTAGAAGAGTTAAGTACAAAGTAACTGGAAATGAAACGACTGATCTAATTGATTTATTTTATTCTGAATATCAACGATATTAATCATTTTTTTAATACCTTTGTGCCCATATCATATTAAAAATGAGTAACTGACCTAATGAGTCCACTGAACTTTACCCACATTTTGACACAGGCAGTCGATGAGCTATCGGAAAGCGAATCTTACAAAGGACTGTTTCATCAACATAAAGATGGCGAACCACTGCCTTCTGCTAAAGTCTTGTATGAGATTATCGAGCTTTCACGCTCCATTCTTTTTCCCGGATATTACGGTAATTCTACCATCAACAGTCGTACAATCAATTACCACATTGGTGTAAATATCGAAAAGCTATATGATTTGCTATCTGAGCAAATCTTGGCAGGGCTATGTTTTGGAACAGCAGAAGGTAAATGCAATACTTGTTCCGACTCCAAAAGAGAGGAAGCTGCCCGACTTGCCGCTAAGTTTATCAGTAAGTTGCCTTGTATGAGAAAAATATTGGCAACTGACGTAGAAGCCGCATACAATGGTGATCCTGCTGCCGAAAGTTATGGTGAAGTGATTTGTTGCTATCCTGCCATTAAAGCGATCAGTAATTACCGCATTGCACATGAATTATTAGAGTTAGGTGTTCCATTGATTCCCCGCATCATTACGGAAATGGCACATAGCGAAACTGGTATTGATATCCATCCGGGAGCTAAGATAGGTAGTTATTTCACGATTGACCATGGAACGGGTGTGGTAATTGGTGCTACAAGCATTATCGGAAATAACGTTAAGCTATATCAAGGTGTTACATTAGGAGCTAAGAGTTTCCCCTTGGATGCAGACGGAAAGCCCATCAAAGGTATTCCTCGTCATCCGATATTGGAAGACAATGTTATTGTGTACTCCAACGCCACTATCTTAGGCAGAATCACCATAGGAAAAGACGCCACTGTAGGAGGTAACATCTGGGTAACAGAAAATGTGCCTGCAGGTGCGAAAATAGTACAAACTAAAGCTAAGAAATAAATTCAAATTACAATATATGAGCGAACAATTCGAAATTATTGCCAAGACTTTCCAAGGATTGGAAGAGATACTTGCAGAAGAACTGACAACATTAGGAGCCAACGACATTCAGATAGGACGCCGCATGGTTTCATTTACAGGAGATAAGCGCATGATGTACAAAGCAAATTTCTGCCTTCGTACTGCCATTCGTATCCTGAAACCAATTAAGCATTTTACCGCTAAAAATGCCGATGAGGTTTACAGTCAGATTCAGGAAATTCCTTGGGAAGAGTATCTGGACGCTGACAAGACATTTGCTATAGATGCGGTAGTGTTTAGCGAAGAGTTCCGCCATTCGAAGTTCGTTTCATATAAAGTAAAAGACGCCATCGTAGATTATTTTCGTGAGAAAACCGGGAAACGTCCGTCAGTGCGCATCAATAATCCGGATGTTCTATTGAATATACATATCGCACAGACTACTTGCACATTGTCATTAGACTCTTCAGGTGAGTCTCTTCATCGTCGTGGATACCGTCAGGAAGCGGTAGAAGCTCCATTGAATGAAGTATTGGCAGCAGGCATGATCCTGATGACCGGATGGCGAGGAGAATGTGACTTGATCGATCCGATGTGTGGTTCGGGTACAATTCCTATCGAAGCAGCACTCATTGCTCGAAACATTGCCCCAGGAGTCTTCCGCAAAGGATTTGCATTCGAGAAGTGGGTGGATTTTGATGCGGATATGTTCGACGAGATCTATAATGATGATAGTCAGGAACGTGAATTTGAGCATAAGATTTATGGTTATGACAATAACCCGAAAGCTAATGAGATTGCAACTCACAATATAAAAGCTGCCGGTGTATCCAAAGACGTAGTATTGAAACTGCAACCATTCCAACAATTCGAGCAACCGAAAGAGAAATCAATTATCATAACGAATCCTCCTTATGGTGAACGTATTTCTACAAATGACTTGCTCGGATTGTATCAGATGATTGGTGAACGCCTGAAACATGCTTTCGTTGGAAATGAGGCATGGGTACTTTCCTACCGCGAAGAATGTTTTGACCAGATAGGTTTGAAAGCAAGTCAAAAGATTCCATTGTTCAATGGTCCACTGGAGTGTGAGTTCCGGAAATATGAAATTTTTGATGGAAAATACAAAGAATTCAAGAGCCAGGAAACAGAAGAAGGTGGAGAAGGAGAAGAGAGAAAAGACTTCAGACCTCGCAGAGAAGGGGAATTTAAGCCACGTAAAGATGAAGAATCCAGACCGAGACGGGAAGGTGAGTTCAAGCCACGCAGAGAGGGAGAATATAAACCAAGACGGGAAGGAGAGTTTAAGCCACGTAGAGAGGGTGAATCCAGACCAAGGCGAGAAGGAGAGTTCAAACCACGCAGAGAGGGTGGATACAGAGAGGAAGGAAGAGATCCGAAAGCACCGAGAGAATTCAGAGGTAATCGGGAGCCTAGAATTCCGAAGAAGACTGAAGAATAGTTAGAATGAATAGTTAATGACAAGTTCAATCATTACTCCTCATTAACTAATTGATACACAGCTTTGGGGCATAAATTATAACCTAAAACTTAAATAACAGTATCGTCTGACAGAGAGAGCTACGAAAAGCTATGTGATGAATTATTCTTGGATTTCGCTAAATTAAATGCAGTCGTTCAGATAAAAACGGCCACTCTTGGAAGAGTAACAATAGATAGATTTAAAATAAATAATAAAGAAGAAAACAATGAATAAAATTGGAAAAAGAACCATCTTGTTATTGATGGCACTGCCAATGGTAATCAATGTTATGGCACAAGAAATGAAAAAGCTGACACTGGATGACTTAATTCCGGGTGGCGAAACATACCGATATGCAGAAAACCTCTACGCGCTACAATGGTGGGGGGATGAATGCATTAAACCGGGTATGGATACAATTTATACAATTCAGCCCCAAACGGGTAAAGAAACAATGCTTGTTACTCGGGAGCAGATCAACAAAGTACTAGAAGCTAACAAATTAGGAAAGCTATCTCATTTATATTCTGTTAGCTTCCCCTGGGCGGACAAGTCACAACTACTATTGACTCTACCGGGTAAATATGTTGTATATGACTTTAAGACAGACCAACTGGCCAGTTCACTCAAACTGAAAGAGAAAGCAAGTAATCAAGATTATTGTGCAGCGAGTGGGAAAGTGGCATACACCATAGGAAACAACCTATATGTAAACGATCAGGCAGTGACCGATGAACCTGAAGGAATCGTTTGCGGACAATCGGTGCACCGCAATGAGTTCGGTATTGAGAAGGGTACATTCTGGAGTCCGAAAGGAAACCTACTTGCTTTCTACCGCATGGATGAAAGCATGGTCACACAATATCCGCTTGTAGACATTACGGCACGTGTGGGAGAAGTAAACAATATCCGTTATCCGATGGCGGGAATGACTAGTCATAAGGTAAAAGTAGGTATTTACAACCCGGAAACAGGAAAAAGCATCTATCTGAATGCAGGTGATCCTACCGATCGCTATTTCACTAATATTAGTTGGGCACCGGATGAAAAAAGCCTCTATCTTATTGAATTGAATCGTGACCAAAACCATGCCAAACTTTGCCAATACAATGCAGAAACGGGAGACTTGGTAAAGATTCTGTTCGAAGAAAGTCACCCCAAATATGTAGAGCCCCAACATCCGATTACTTTCCTACCTTGGGACGATAGTAAATTCATTTATCAAAGCCAAAAAGATGGTTTCAATCACCTCTATTTGTATAATACAGAAGGTAAGCTACTGAAACAACTAACAAAGGGAAACTGGCTAGTAAGTGAGTTGCTGGGCTTTAATACAAAAAAGAAAGAAGTTATCTTCACAGCCATAGAGGGTCTGAAAAGCGGACATTTTGCTGTTAATGTCAGCAACGGAAAGATGAATCAGCCATTCGATACTTGCAAAGAAAGCCAGCATAACGGAATACTCAATGCTTCGGGTACCTATCTCATTGACTTTTCTTCTGCTATAAATAAAGCCCGTACTATCGATTTGGTAGATACTAAAAACTTCAAAAGTATCAATCTACTTCAATCTAAAAACCCGTATGAAGGTTATCAAATGCCTACTCTCGAAACCGGAACGATCAAAGCAGCGGACGGTACCACTGATCTATACTATCGATTGATGAAACCGGCAGACTTCGATCCGAACAAGAAATATCCTGTCATTGTCTACGTCTATGGTGGTCCCCACGCACAATGTGTGACAGGCGGATGGCTGAACGGTGCACGTGGATGGGACATTTACATGGCAAACAAAGGCTATATCATGTTTACTATCGACAACCGGGGTAGTTCTAACCGAGGTTTAGAGTTTGAGAATGCTACTTTCCGCCATTTGGGTATCGAAGAAGGTAAGGACCAAGTAAAAGGAATCGAATATCTGAAGTCTCTCCCTTATGTAGACGGTAACCGTATCGGTGTACATGGATGGAGCTTCGGAGGACACATGACTACTGCTCTCCTACTCCGTTACCCGGAGATATTTAAAGTAGGTGTAGCCGGAGGTCCCGTTATCGATTGGGGATATTACGAAATAATGTACGGCGAGCGCTATATGGACACACCTCAAAGCAATCCGGAAGGATATAAGGAATGCAACCTTAGAAACCTTGCAGGACAACTGAAAGGACGTCTTTTGATCATTCATGACGACCATGACGATACCTGTGTGCCACAGCATACGCTTTCGTTTATGAAAGCCTGTGTAGACGCCCGCACTTATCCCGACCTGTTCATTTACCCCTGCCATAAGCACAATGTCTCAGGTCGCGACCGCGTACACTTACACGAGAAAATTATCCGATATTTTGAAGAACATTTATAATACCTACTGATTATGAAGATATTATTATTAGGCTCGGGCGGCCGCGAACATGCACTTGCATGGAAAATTGCCCAAAGTCCAAAAGTAGAAAAGTTGTATATTGCACCGGGAAATGCAGGAACCACCGCCGTAGGCGAAAACGTAAATATCAAAGCTACTGATTTTGATGCAATCGGTGCTTTTGCTGTAAAAGAGAATATCAATATGGTTGTTGTAGGTCCGGAAGATCCGTTGGTACAAGGTATCTACGACTACTTTCAGAATCATCCCGAATTGAAACATATTGCCGTTATCGGTCCTTCTGCCAAAGGAGCACAGTTGGAAGGGAGCAAAGAGTTTGCGAAAGGTTTCATGATGCGTCATCATATCCCGACAGCACGCTACAAAAGCATTACAGCCAATAACCTTGAAGAAGGACTGTCCTTCCTCGAAACGCTGGAAGCTCCTTACGTACTGAAAGCAGACGGCCTTTGTGCCGGAAAAGGTGTTTTGATCCTGCCTACACTGGATGAAGCCAAAAAAGAATTGAAAGAAATGCTTGGGGGCATGTTTGGTTCTGCATCGGCAACTGTCGTTATCGAAGAGTTCCTGAGTGGTATCGAATGTTCCGTATTCGTACTTACAGATGGAGAGAACTACAAAGTACTTCCTGTTGCCAAAGACTACAAACGTATCGGAGAAGGTGACAAAGGCCTCAATACCGGTGGTATGGGTAGCGTAACTCCTGTCCCGTTTGCAGACGAAGAATTTATGGAAAAAGTACGTACACGCATCATCGAACCTACCATCAACGGGTTGAAAGAAGAAAATATCACGTACAAAGGTTTCATTTTCCTCGGATTGATCAGAGTAAAAGGCGAACCGATGGTCATTGAATATAACGTTCGTATGGGCGATCCGGAAACAGAGAGTGTAATGCTTCGTATCCAGAGCGACTTCGTTGAATTGCTGGAAGGTACAGCCGCAGGCAATCTTAACGAAAAGGAATTGGTTATGGACCCACGCTCCGCAGGTTGTGTGATTCTTGTTAGTGGCGGTTATCCCGAAGCTTACGAGAAAGGATTCCCTATCAGCGGACTGGAACAAGCTACCACCACGGACAGTATCATTTTCCATGCCGGAACAGCCGTAAAAGACAGTCAGGTGGTAACAAATGGAGGACGTGTCATTGCAGTTTGCTCTTACGGTGCAACTAAAGAAGAAGCATTGGCTCAGAGCTATAAAGTGGCAGACATGATCAATTTCGACAAGAAATACTTCCGTCGCGACATTGGATTTGACCTGTAAAACAGGAGATAGTAAAACCGTTTGGTAGGCATATATACTCACCGTGGTGGGTATATATGTACAGCACGGTGGATCTATATGCCCACCGCAGTGTACATATAGGAACAGTAAACGACTCAAAAGACGGAGATCAAATACACAGTAAATCTCTTGTTAAACTTTAATTAATGAGGAACAAAAGACTACAAAGCCAGATAACAGCAGGACGTTGGACATTACCAGCCGTCATCCTTATCTGCACTCTCTTCTGGGTGCTGACTTCCCTCTTATTGCCCGACCTCACTTCCTCATTAGGCAAAGAAGGAGGTTCTACTATCTGGCAGTCTACCCGTTCCCTATTGCTCCCCTCATGGGCAGACCGTATTGTCAGCTATCTGGTATATGCAATTATCGGCTATTTCCTGATCGAGATAAACAACCGTTTTACCATCATACGTATGCGGGCTTCCGTACAGACAGCGATTTACTTTCTGCTAGTCACTGTCTGCCCGGAAATGCACCTGTTATATGCCGGAGACATTACTGCTCTTGCTTTTTTGGTCTCCCTTTATTTTTTATTCAACAGCTATCAACAATCACAAGCATCAGGCAATCTGTTTTATTCCTTTTTCTTTATCGGAGCAGGAAGTATCTTTTTTCCTCAGCTCACTTTCCTGTCGGTGTTGTGGTTACTCGGAGCTTACCGTTTTCAATCACTCAATCCACGCAGTTTCTGTGCAGCGATATTGGGATGGATGCTTCCCTATTGGATGTTATTCGGACACGCCTTCTTCTACGGTCAGATGGACTTGTTCTACCGACCTTTCTACGATCTGATTTCGTTTGGAAATGTCTTCGATTTACAATCCTTGCAACCCTGGGAATTTGCAACACTTGGCTTCTTGCTTGTATTATATATTGTCAGTACAGCCCACTGTATTGTTGCCGGTCTTGAAGACAAGATACGCACACGCGCCTATTTGCAGTTTCTTATTGAACTGACTGCTTTCCTCTTTTTGCTGATAGCCTTACAGCCGATGCTATGTAACGACCTGCTACCACTTCTGATGATAAGCAGCAGTATCCTAATCGGACACCTTTTTGCGCTGACCAACAGTAAAACATCCAATGTGTTTTTCATTATAACGATGGTTAGCCTCATCCTCTTATTCGGTTTTAATATATGGACGCTTTTATAGATTCAACCATACAACTTCTCATTGATTGGGGATTGCCGGGATTGTTTATTTCGGCCATGTTAGCAGGAAGTATTATACCTTTCAGTTCCGAGCTCGTGCTAGTTACATTAGTAAAACTCGGTCTAAATCCTACCGCATGTATACTTGCTGCTACACTGGGCAATACAGTGGGTGGAATGACTTGTTATTACATGGGTCGTCTAGGCAAGATAAGCTGGATTGAGAAATACTTTAAAGTAAAGAAAGAGAAAATAGACAAGATGGTTACCTTCCTGCAAGGGAAAGGGGCATTGATGGCATTCTTTGCTTTCTTGCCAGCCATTGGCGAAGTAGTGGCCATTGCACTGGGATTTATGCGAAGCAACACATGGCTTACTGTCACTTCCATGTTTATAGGTAAACTATTGCGCTACATTCTTCTGCTATATGTATTGGAGAATGCCTGGAACATAGTTGCAGGATAAAAGAGACATAAAGATAAGAAATTAAAATAGGATGAAAAGAGTCATTGAAAAAACCGACGACGGAAGTGCAACTCTGTTTGTACCCGAATTGAATGAGCATTATCATTCAATCAAAGGGGCACGTACAGAATCGCAACACATTTTCATCCACATGGGACTGGAAGCATCTGATGTGCCCTCACCCCGAATTCTGGAAATTGGCTTCGGCACAGGACTAAATGCCTGGCTTACGCTTGAGGAAGCAGAAAGAAACCACCGGAATATACACTATACAGGATTAGAACTCTATCCTCTGGAATGGCCGATAATAGAGCAACTAGGCTATATCGAGGATAGCGAACAACTAACCATAAATAACCAACCGGTAACAGCTATCGAACTGTTTAAACAGCTTCACATTTCACCTTGGGAAGAGGAAGTCTGCCTCAGCCCACACTTCACCCTGCGGAAAGTACAGGCAGACTTTAACGAATGGATCTTCCGTTCTCTGCCAGACAGCCCTGATATCGTCTATTTCGATGCATTTGCCCCCGAAAAACAACCGGAAATGTGGTCTCAAGAACTATTCAACCGTTTGTATGTTTTATTAAGCAATGATGGGATTCTGACCACTTATTGTGCCAAAGGAGTAATCCGGAGGATGTTGCAAACCGCAGGATTTGTAGTCGAACGTTTACCGGGCCCTCCGGGAGGTAAACGGGAAATATTACGAGCCCGCAAACAAGTATAACAATCAAAGAAATTAAAAGAACCAGTCATGAAAAAACAACTAAAAAATAAATGTACTTTCTTGTTGCTCAGCACCTGTCTTTTACTGGCAGCTTGCACAGGAAATTCATCCAAGTCAAACGGTAAAGAAGGTGAAAAACCGGTTATCACCGTTACCCTGGAACCGCAACGTTACTTCACCGAAGCAATTGCCGGTGACAAGTTTAAGGTAGTCAGCATGGTTCCCAAAGGTTCCAGCCCGGAGACTTATGATCCTGTCCCGCAGCAGCTTGTATCCTTGGGGGATAGTAAAGCGTATTTCCGAATCGGCTATATCGGATTTGAACAAACATGGATGGATCGTTTAATGAATAATACTCCGCATATACAGATGTTCGATACCTCAAAAGGGGTAGATCTTATCCTGAGTAATGATGATCCGGGACATGGACATACGTCTCATGATGGTCATATTCACTCTATAGAGCCTCATATATGGAATTCTGCAACCAATGCTTTGATCATTGCCGGAAACACCTATAAAGCACTCTGCACGCTCGATAAAGCCAATCAAGCTTATTATTTCGCACGTTATGATTCTCTCTGCCAACGCATACAATATACAGACAGTATCATTTGCGAGCAGTTGTCAAAACCTGAAGCGGCCAAAGCATTTATGATTTACCATCCGGCTCTCTCCTACTTTGCCCGTGATTACGGACTGCATCAGATCTCTATCGAAGAGGGAGGAAAAGAACCCTCTCCTGCTCATTTGAAAGAATTGATAGACTTATGTAAAGAAGAAAACGTACAAGTTATCTTCGTACAACCGGAGTTTGACAAAAGAAATGCAGAGACAATAGCGCAGCAAACGGGAACACGCGTGGTCCCCATCAATCCGCTGAGCTATGATTGGGAAGCGGAAATGCTGAATGTGGCAAATGCACTTATGCCTGTTGAGAAACCCTGATAAACGGACAATCTGCACCCAAAGCCTCTTTGAATATTTCATTGGCTTGGGTGCGTAGCTGTTTGACTAACTTCTTGATTTTATCGTTTAATTGCTTACCTTTGCTCCAATAATATCAAACTACAAGTAGGAAGTAACTATGGCTGCAACTCCCATCATCGAAATAAAGAATCTTTCTGCCGGGTACGACGGTCGTACCGTTCTTCATGATGTAAACCTCCATATCTACGAACGGGATTTCTTAGGTATTATCGGTCCCAATGGAGGAGGTAAAACGACATTAATCAAATGTATCCTAGGTCTGTTGAAACCTACCGGAGGGGAAATAATCTTTCATACCGGGCAAAGCGATAACCATTCTCAAGCCCCAACTTCCAGCTCAGAAATTTCTCTCGGTTATCTCCCGCAATACAACAGCATCGACCGGAAGTTTCCTATTTCAGTAGAAGAAGTAATCTTGTCAGGTTTAAGCATTCAGAAATCGCTAACCTCACGCTTTACGCCGGAACAAAAAGAGAAAGGAAAACAAATCGTTTCCCGTATGGGACTGGAAGGTCTCGAACATCGCGCTATCGGACAATTAAGTGGCGGACAACTACAACGTGCTCTATTGGGACGTGCCATTATCTCCGATCCTTCCGCCTTGATTCTTGATGAACCAAGTACCTATATCGACAAACGTTTCGAAGCACGTCTGTACGAATTGCTGGCTGAAATCAATAAAGAGTGTGCCATTATTCTCGTCAGCCATGATATCGGTACGGTACTTCAACAAGTGAAATCCATTGCTTGTGTCAATGAGACACTGGATTATCATCCAGATACAGAGGTCACTACAGAATGGTTGGAAAAGAACTTCAATTGTCCGATCGAATTACTTGGACATGGAACACTTCCACACCGCATTCTTGGAGAACATCATCACCATCATCACAACGATACTCCTTGATAAAAAGTACACAATCATAATTCTCATGCTATCAACCTCTAAGCACTTTATTTTAGCCACTTATCAGGTATTAATATCCTATTTCTCAACTATTAATACTTGCCATTTAAGCTATTAATACCTGTCAAGTAGATTATTAATAGCCCACAAACTACGAAATCGCCCCTCTGATACTTAATAAATCTTACTTTCTTCTACTTTATGCCCGTAAATCATTATCTTTGCGCCCGTCTAATCTGTTTTTAACGAATAAACTACGATAAGTGCTAATGAAACAGTACAGAACCGTAAACAACCTGATGGGTTGGCTTACATTCATCATTGCAGCAACGGTCTATTGCCTTACAATAGAGCCGACTGCTAGTTTCTGGGATTGTCCCGAGTTTATAACCACCGGCTACAAACTGGAAGTCGGTCATCCACCCGGCGCACCCTTCTTTATGCTGATGGCAAATTTGTTTACTCAATTTGCTTCCGACGTAACCACTGTTGCTAAAATGGTAAACTATATGAGTGCCCTGATGAGCGGTGCCTGTATCCTATTCCTTTTCTGGAGTATTACCCATTTAGTTCGCAAGTTAATCATCACCGACGAGAATAACATTACCAAAGGGCAACTCATAACAATTATGGGTAGCGGACTGGTAGGTGCTCTGGTCTATACATTCAGCGATACCTTCTGGTTCTCAGCAGTAGAAGGCGAAGTATATGCTTTCTCTTCCCTGTTCACCGCCATTGTATTCTGGCTGATCTTGAAGTGGGAAGACGTAGCCGACCAACCCCACAGTGACCGTTGGCTTATCCTGATTGCTTATTTGACGGGATTGAGTATCGGCGTTCACTTGCTGAACTTGCTTTGTCTACCGGCGATCGTATTGGTATATTACTACAAGAAAACACCGAATGCCACTGCAAAAGGTTCATTGCTTGCCCTCATCGGATCGGGCGTACTGGTAGCAGCCGTACTTTATGGTATCGTTCCGGGTATCGTGAAAGTAGGTGGTTGGTTTGAGCTCATGTTTGTCAATGGAATGGGAATGCCGTTCAACACAGGCGTAGTGGTTTATATCATCATTCTGGCAGCTTCCCTTATCTGGGGTATATACGAAAGCTATACGGAGAAAAGCAGACTACGTATGGCTATCTCCTTTATCCTCACCATTGCCCTGTTGGGTATTCCGTTCTACGGACATGGAGCCAGCAGCATCCTGATTGGTATTTTAGTGATTGCCGTATTGGCTATCTACCTTGCTCCACAGGTGCAGGAAAAGATAAAAGAGAAATGGCGTATTTCCGCACGCACCATGAATACAACTTTGTTGTGTACCATGATGATCGTGATCGGATATTCGTCTTATGCACTGATCGTAATCCGTTCCACAGCCAATACTCCGATGGATCAGAACTCCCCGGAAGACATCTTCACTTTAGGTGAATACCTGGGTCGTGAGCAATACGGAACACGTCCGCTCTTCTACGGTCCTGCTTACTCATCAAAAGTAGCACTCGAGACCAAAGATGGCTATTGCATACCTCGCCAATCAGAAACCGGAGTAAAATATATCCGTAAGGAAAAGACTTCTCCGGACGAAAAAGACTCTTATATCCAACTTCCCGGACGCATCGAATACGAATATGCACAGAACATGCTATTCCCCCGTATGTACAGTGCCTCACATGCCGGACTCTACAAACAATGGGTAGATGTGAAAGGTTATGATGTTCCTTACGACCAATGCGGTGAAATGGTGATGGTAAACATGCCTACGCAATGGGAAAACATCAAATACTTCTTCTCTTACCAATTGAACTTCATGTACTGGCGTTACTTCATGTGGAACTTTGCAGGACGTCAAAACGATATTCAAGGCAGTGGAGAAATCGAACATGGCAATTGGATTACAGGTATCCCATTCATAGATAACCTACTAGTAGGCAACCAGGAATTACTCCCACAAGACCTGAAGGACAATAAGGGACGCAACGTCTTTTACTGCCTACCGTTGATACTTGGACTGATCGGCCTGTTCTGGCAAGCTTATCACAGCCAACGCGGTATTCAACAATTCTGGGTTGTTTTCTTCCTGTTCTTTATGACAGGTATTGCCATTGTGCTCTACCTCAACCAAACACCTGCACAGCCTCGTGAACGTGACTACGCGTATGCAGGTTCCTTCTATGCCTTTGCCATCTGGATAGGTATGGGAGTAGCGGGTATCATTCATTTATTACGGGAATACTGTAAGATGAAAGAACTTCCGGCGGCGGCATTAGCTTCCGTACTTTGCTTATTGGTTCCTATTCAAATGGCAGGACAAACCTGGGATGACCACGATCGTAGCGGACGTTTCGTTGCGCGTGACTTCGGTCAGAATTATCTGATGACCCTTCAGGAAGAAGGCAATCCGATCATCTATACGAATGGTGATAACGACACCTTCCCTCTGTGGTACAATCAGGAAACAGAAGAATTCCGCACCGATGCTCGTACTTGTAATCTGAGCTATTTACAGACCGATTGGTACATCGACCAGATGAAACGTCCGGCCTACGATTCACCTTCACTCCCTATCACATGGGATCGCGTGGAATACGTAGAAGGACAGAATGAATATATCCCTATCCACCCGGAAGTAAGATCGCTTATCGACAACTATTTCAAACAGGCAAATGAATTAGCTGCCCAAGGGGATACTACCGTACTGTCACTTGTTCATTCCATCTTTGGTGAAAATCCTTATGAACTGAAAGAAATCATTAACCGTTGGATGCTCGGCAAGAATGATCAGCTTAAAGAACTGCTCAAAAAGACAGGACAGGACATCAAATTACCACTTATTCCTACAGACAGTATTGTCATGAAGATCGATGAAGAGGCTGTCCGCCGCTCCGGAATGAAGATACCGGAAGCATTGGGTGACTCTATCCCCGAATATATGACTATCTTACTGAAAGATGCAAACGGTAGTCCCAAACGCGCACTCTACAAGAGTGAACTGATGATGCTCGAGATGCTTGCCAACGCAAACTGGGAACGTCCTATCTATATGGCAATCACTGTAGGTAGCGAAAACAACCTGGGTATGACCAATCATTTCATACAAGAAGGTCTTGCCTACCGTTTCACTCCGTTTGATACTGATAAGCTGGATAGCAAAATCGACAGTGAAAAGATGTACGACAACCTGATGAACAAATTCAAGTTCGGAGGTATCGACAAACCGGGTATCTATATTGATGAAAATGTGATGCGTATGTGTGATACACACCGTCGTATCTTCACTCAGCTTGTCGGCCAACTTATCAAGGAAGGTAAGAAAGACAAAGCTCTTGCCGCACTTGACTACGCTGAAAAGATGATACCTGCTTACAACGTACCTTACGACTGGAGAAACGGTGCCTTCCAAATGGCAGAATCATACTATCAACTAGGCCAGACAGAGAAAGCAGATAAGATAATCGATGCACTTGCCAACAAGTCGCTCGAATATATGATTTGGTATCTCAGCCTCAACGACAACCAGCTTGCTATCGCAGGTGAAAACTTCATGTACAATGCAAGCTTGCTTGACGCTGAAGTCCGCCTAATGGAAAAATACAAATCAGAAAAACTCGCAAAACATTATTCCGCACAACTCGAACAATTATACAACGAGTACGTGACGATAATGAAAGGAAAACAATAATAAATTAAGCATGAGAATAAAGAATGAAGAATGGGTTGCGCACCTTATGTCGCACTGGATTCTTCATTCTTCATTCTGCATTTTTTATTCAATTAGTTTATGTTTATAGAACAACCGCCTTGGCTTTTCCGAGCGTTGTACCCACAAGCCATCTTCCGCATGGACCCGAACGAACGGGCAGTTTATCTGACTTTCGACGACGGACCTATCCCGGAAGTAACCCCTTGGGTGTTAGAGTTGCTGGAAAAGTATGATATTAAAGCCACATTCTTCATGGTAGGCGATAATATCCGCAAACACCCGGATGTATACCGGATGGTGGTAGAACACGGACATCGCATTGGTAACCACACTTTCAACCACATCCGAGGATTCGAATATTCCAATCCGGAATACCTGGCAAACACAAAAAAGGTAGACGAAATGATTCATTCCGAACTGTTCCGCCCACCACATGGGCACATGGGATTCCGGCAGTACTACACATTGCGACATTATTACCGAATCATTATGTGGGACCTTGTGACACGCGATTACAGTAAACGGATGCGTCCCGAACAAGTCCTGAATAATGTAAAACGTTATGTAAGAAATGGCTCTATCATTACTTTTCACGACTCTCTGAAGTCCTGGAATAACGGGAATCTTCAATATGCACTTCCCCGAGCCATCGAGTTTCTGAAAGCAGAGGGATACGAGTTTAAAGTATTATAAGCTGCAAGATACTAAACCCTGGTTTACCACAAGATATTTATAACGAGACAAGTCTTTTTATATGAATAAACTTCTCTCTTCCGAACAAATAAAAGCCGAAGCCACTCGCCTCGGCTTTTCCGCTTGTGGACTGGCACCTGCCGAAGCTGTCAATGAGACTGTTGCAACTTCCTTCCGCCAATGGTTGGCTGACGGCTGTCAGGCAGAAATGGCTTATATGCAAAATTATGAAGATAAACGCCTTGATCCTCGTCTATTGGTTGAAGGAGCACGCACAGTCATCAGTGTCGCATTAAACTACTATCCGGAAACTAAACTTCCGATAGAGGAGTATCAGATAGCCTGGTATGCCTACGGAAAGGATTATCACGATGTGATGAAGAAAAAACTCAATGCTCTACTGGAATTTATCATGCTCTCATCCACTAGCTCAGAGACAATCGTTCCAGCTACTTCTCCCCTAACGGTTAGCGGTCGCGTCTTTTGCGACACAGCACCTATACTCGAACGGTATTGGGCATGGCGCGCCGGACTCGGATGGATAGGAAAAAACACACAACTGATCATTCCTCATGCCGGTTCTTGCTTCTTTTTAGGAGAAGTGATTATCAATATAGTAGCCGATAATTATGATATTCCGCAGAAAAGTCGATGTGGTTCATGCACCCGTTGCATAGACGCTTGTCCAACAAAAGCTTTAGAAGCCCCTTTCCGGCTTAATTCCGAGAGATGTCTTTCCTATCTTACCATTGAATATCGTGGGGACCTTTCGCCCAATATGGGACAAAAAATGAATAAAAAAATATATGGATGTGATGAATGCCAGTATACCTGCCCATGGAACCGCTATTCCACTCCTTGCCAAACAGAAGAATTTCACCCCTCTCCTTCTCTGCTGCAAATGAAAAAAAGTGATTGGCAAAGTCTAACAGAGGAACAATATAAAACCCTCTTCAAAGGGAGTGCCGTGAAAAGGGTTAAATATTCGGGATTAATGCGAAATATCCGTATCGTAAAAGAATCACCGGAATCTAAATAATCAATTCATTAATAGGATACAATAAGTGGAGCATGCAGTTTCTGCACATATTGAGCCATATACTCATTCCAAGCATCCACTGTCTTAATAGCTGCCTTATCCCATGCAGAACCCCAATAATAGGTATATTCAGCACCTGGCTGGTAGTCACTGACCGCCAATAAATGACCATCTGCTCCGGCACGCTCTTCTTTCTTCTCCTTCTCTGAGAAAAGTACGGCCTTGGCTTCATTGATTTGAGCAGGAAAAGCAGCTCCGATAAATATCTTACCATTACCGGCCTTCGGGTTTCCAGTCGGATCTACATAAGTCATATATCCGTTAGCAACATCGGTCTTTATGGTCCCATCCGGCTCATGAAGAACAATTCCGGTAACTACGGGTACTGATTCTTTCAGATTCGTATAAGAAACCACCGTTTTATTCAAATAAGAATGGGCATCCAACGTAATTACACGAGTCTCCACAACATTAGAATCACCACGTACCACTAAGGGATTATACTCCAGCTTCACAGTAAAACGTAAGGGACCATTATCCAGTATTTCCTGTGTACGATAGCAATAAGGATATATAATGGTATCCCCCACCATCAAGGCAGATGTACCGCCTCCCAGTGTAGGACCTACATTATAACAATCCATTCCATTGCCATGATCGATATGATAGGAAATAGCACGCTCCAGTTCTCTGGCAGCCTTAGGATCGGTCTTCTTCAATTCTGCTATTTTTGCCCGTTTTTCCTTGCTCACTTCATTGGCATAACGAGCTTCTACAACAGGCTCTGTTGTATTATACTTAGTAAACACATCATAACCGAACCCACGTTCGCCGCGTTGCTGCAAAGCCGGACCATATGCACGAAAAGCAACCAAATCATTCTCCCAAGCTACATCATCCAAACGCTCCGGGTAGTATCTGCCACATGCTATCACATTATAAGGCTCCGGCATACCTTCCTGAACGGTATAAGTTACTGTACCATTGGCTTTCACCGTTGCCGGGAAAATAACTTTCTGATCATAGGTTATCTGGTAAGGAACTTGCTGCCCATCCATGTCAAGTATCACAATCTGTGCTGTATCTGCCAATTTCAGTTTAGCAACTACATCACTCATTGCCAGCTCAACCATCTCACCTATACGTTCCAGTCCCAAAGGATTAGACACTGTCACCGTCATTGTTTGTTTGCTATCTACACAAGAAGAAACACAACTCATGATGATAACAGTTATTAGAATTAATACCTTTCTCACTTTCATTGATTGATAAATAATGAAGTTTGGACTAATAATTAAGAAATTGATAATGGATATCATGACCATACAGCCACAATTATCCATTATCAATGATCCATTAAAAAACTATTTTGGTTGTTTACCGATGTATGCAAGGATACCTCCGTCTACGTAGAGTATATGTCCATTGACCGCATTAGAAGCTTCTGAAGCCAGGAAAACAGCAGGACCTGTAAGTTCCTGAGGATCTAACCAGCGACCGGCAGGAGTCTTGGCACAAATAAATGAATCGAATGGGTGACGGCTTCCATCCGGTTGTTTTTCACGCAAAGGGGCAGTCTGCGGCGTAGCAATATAACCCGGACCAATACCATTACATTGGATGTTGTACTCACCATACTCAGAACAGATATTACGAGTCAGCATCTTCAAACCACCTTTGGCAGCAGCATATGCTGATACAGTTTCACGACCTAACTCTGACATCATAGAACAGATGTTGATAATCTTGCCATGCCCCTTTTTCATCATTGCCGGCAAAACAGCCTTAGACATGATAAAAGGAGCGTTCAGATCAATATCGATTACACGACGAAAATCAGCAGCTTCCATCTCGTGCATAGGAACACGACGGATGATACCTGCATTATTTACAAGAATATCGATGCTACCCACTTCTTTTTCGATGGTAGCAACCATAGCCTGAACAGCCGGTTCGTCTGTTACATCGCATACATAGCCATGAGCCTTAATTCCCTTTTCAGCATAAGCAGCCATTCCTTTATCTACTAATTCCTGATTGATATCATTGAAACAGATAGTAGCACCTTGTTCTGCATAAGCAGAAGCAATAGCAAAACCAATACCATAAGAAGCACCTGTTACGAGAGCTACTTTACCTTCCAGAGAAAAATTCAAAAACTGATTCATAATCTTTTGTTATTAAATTAAGAGGATTATTTTAATTGTTATTTCAAGTCTGTAATCAATGAGAAATCCTGATCACCGTAATCAAGGTTCTCTCCACCCATCCCCCAAATAAAGGTATAATTGTGGGTAGCAGCAGCCGAGTGAATAGACCATTCAGGAGAAAGAACCGCCTGATCACCTTTCATCCATACGTGACGGGTCTCGTCTACTTCACCCATAAAATGACAGATGGCATGATCTTCGGGAATCTCAAAATAGAAATAAGCTTCCATCCGACGGCTATGGACATGAGCCGGCATCGTATTCCAAACACTTCCCGGAGCCAACTCCGTCATTCCCATCTGTAATTGGCAGGTAGGAAGTACCTGATTCACCAACATCTTATTGATATTACGGTGATTGGAGCCTTCCAACGAACCCATTTCGGCTACTATTGCATCAGCCTTTGTCACTTTACGATCCGGGTAATTTCGGTGTGCTGTCAAAGAGTTGAAGTAGAACTTAGCAGGGCGGGAAGCATCCTTACTTTCAAAAGTCACCATACGGTCTCCTGACCCCAGATAAAGGGCTTCCTTATAATCAAGTTCAAAAACTGCATCACCAGCCTTTACTACACCCGGTCCTCCAACATTGTAAATACCCATTTCACGACGAGTCAGGAAGAATGGGGCTTTCAACGGATCAATCGCTTCAAGAGTCAGTACCTCTCCTACTGGCAATGCACCTCCCACTACCATACGGTCATACATGGAATACACCATATTCACTTCATTGGGAGCAAATATCTTTTCGATTAAGAAATCGCGACGGATTCTTTTAGTATCATAATTTTTTGCATCCTCCGGATGGGCAGCATAGCGAATCTCATAGTTCGTTTTCATATCTTATTATTTTAATTATTGAATAAGTTCTCTATTCCAGATGTACTCCGTTTGCGTACACGATGCAAAAATAATAAAAGAAAACGTCTTTGCATTACAATTTTGTTTTAATTATCCATCAAAAATGTCTGAATTGATGCGATATATATCTTTTTAACGAACTATAATACGATTTGATTGGGAGCAGGTCTTTCATATTTAATTAAAAAATCAGCACTCAGATTATATGAGTCACCACAACAGAATTCCCCGGAATTTCCAGAATGAGAAACTGAAGCAGAACTAACGGGATTCCGATCCTTTATTAAGCTCATCCAAATCATAGTAAAAGACATCATCTGTCTTTGGTCCAATAATATAGATTCTATTCCGGACAGTATCTACACACATCTTATCGACATCATGATCTGTAGCGATCTTACTCACTAATTTCCCTTTCCAATCAAAGATATAAATAGTATTAATATACGGAATTTCTCTCGCTCCCCAAGGCAACTTTCCCCAATACAAGGCATATATAAATTTATCATCTGCCGCTAAACGTACAAAATGGTTCTTAATCTCTTTTTTCCCTTTGAAAACAGAAAAATCTTCCCCATTCTCTAAACGATATCCTGTTATTTTGCCAGTTTCCACATCGATAATATTAAGTTGAGGAAGATGAACCATGGCTTGTACTATTTTCGTCCCATCAGGTTTAAAAGCGTCACTAGAATTAAAAAAAGCTTCTGGTATAATAGATGCTTCACTATTTTTAATCGTCTGTTTATAAATTGAATAAGTTCTTAAACACTGATTGGCATCAATAGACCTTTTCTGATAAATTGGTAATGTGGCATCATCCTTATCTATAGGCAAAGCAGCAACCTTAGCCAATAATTCATTTCTACTTTTAAGAAACAAACCACTGTAACATGCATTATTATTTTCCGTTTTCCAAGTATAAGGAATCGTTTCAATAATAGTTTTACCTTCTCTTATCGATTGGCTTATATTCCAAATTAAAATATTTTCCTTATGTGCCTCAAACAAAAGTGCTTTCAATTCATTCTTTTCTTTAAATAATTGATAAATCAAACTTAAAGAATAAAATTCGCCGGGACCTCCTCCTTTATTACAAAAAACACCTATTTCCTGCCCTGTATTTATATTAAACACATTATAAAAATGATCTTTCAATTTAGGATTCATAAAAATGATGAGAGAATCATATACAAAAGGCGTTCCATAGTTTGCGCCATCCAAAAATACAGATTGTAACTTAACGGTTTCCACTCTATCTATAGTATCCCTAATTGGGTGAATATCACCATTGAAACATTCATCATCATTACTTTTCTGACAACTCGTTGAAACACAAGAGTAAATGACCAACAACGTGTAAAAAACAAATTCAACTCTTTTCATGATTTCAGATAATTCATTATTTTATAAATTTATAATATCCCAAAAATGAATACATAAACCCTTTTTCTTGATATTTAAAGAATGAATTCTCCACTTTTGAGATGTATTGTTGAAATTAGATACCCTTGTAGCAGATAACAGAGTCAAGACTAATGAGCCCCCCATTCTTTGTTAAGCTCATCCAATTCATAATAAAAGACATCATCCGTCTTACTCTCAATGATATAGAATCTATTCCGGACCGTATCCAGCCATATGCTACTTATATAATGATCTACCTTCAATTTATCTATTAAATTGCCACTCCAATCAAATACATAGATTGTATTGATGTCTCCCCATTGTACTTTCCCCCAATACAATGCATATATATAATTGTCATCAGCCTGTACAAGTCCATAGAAGTTTCTTAATTGTTTTTCTCCTTTAAAAATTGAGAAATCCAAACCATAGTTAAGACGATATCCGACAACCTCTCCTGTTTGCACATCCACAATATTCAATTGAGGAAGACGTATCATAGCTTGTACTATTTTAGTGCCGTCCGGTTTAAATGTATTATTAGAGTTAAAAAAACACTCAGGCAGAAGAGGTAATTCCTTATTTTTAATCGTTTGTTTATAACTTTGATAGTCCTTCAAGCATTTATTAGTATCAAGAGTCCGTTTCTGGAAAAAAGGCAAAGTTGCATCATCATCACTAATAGGAAAAGCACTGACTTTAGTCAATAACGTGTTGCTATCTTGAAGAAACATTTCATTATAACAAGCACCTTTATTTTCATCCCTCCACGCATAAGGAATGACCCTATCCATCACTGTCTTGCCTTGCTCCAAGGATTGAGTTATATTCCAAATCAACAGTCTTTCCTCATTGGGAGCAAAAAGAAGGGTTTTCAATTCATTTCCTTCTTTAAAAAGCTGAAAGATAGGACCCACAGATGCAGCCTCTTCCGGCCCGCTCCCTTTATTACAGAAAGTACCAAGTTCTTCTCCTGTATCTATGTTGAATACATTGAAAAACTGATTAGGTAATTTAGAATTCATGAAAAACATAAGTGAATCATAAGCAGCAATCCATCCATAATTTGCCCCATTCAGAGGCAGGGGTTTCAATTGTAAATTTCTAGCATTCTCTATACCATCTTCAATATTTTGAATCTTTCCATTGAAGTACATACTATCATCATGATGCATTTTACTACAATTGGTATTGGTACAAAGAATCAAGATAGACATAAAATAAAACACTCCTTTAATTCTTTTCATCTTCCAAACATTTTACTACAAATTAGATTATTCAAGATATTTATATTTCAAGAGCAAATACTGAAATTCGTTTGATTCCATTATAAATTGGAAAATAAAAGAGAACAATATATGCCCTTAAGTTTTCTATACACTCATAAATTAGCTATTTTGTACATCTATCTCTCGAATTTTCGAAATATGGTCCATATGATGCAGATTGCGGACACGGATAGATAGTACCATTATCAGTACGTCTATCACAGAAAAATTTGTAATCTCTATCAGAAGAGCTTGGTTCTTCCAGATAGCAAGTACCTACACTTGTTCCCTCATTATCAGCAGCCAATGCCTCAACATTCTCTAATCCCAAGTCTGTTAGGCAAACACCCTTCATACTTTTCTTCACACAAACTGCACTTACTACAGTAACAGCAAGTACAACTAATAAAAATTTCTTTTTCATAATTGATAAAATTTAATTTTCTCATTGACAGAATTAAACCAGTGCAAGTTCAAGCTATCAAATAAAACTCATGTTAATTAATTGTTTATATAAAAACCGTAAGTGCACTAGTTTGATTAGATAAATCTTTGCAAACAACCTACAGTTTAACCGCCATTTCAATGCTCTACCAAAGCCATTCTCCAAATTTTCTCTTATGTCTCATTTTTCTTTCGCTTCTCCTATCACGTTTATTCGTAAAGGAGAAGAATCTATATTACAAAACACATCTACAGTTTTTTGAAAGTATCCACTGTTATCTGCTTCATAAATAATCTTTAATACTCTTTTATCTCCTACAGGAACAGGGGTCCTTTCAAACTCCAGTTTAGTACATCCGCATGAAGTAGTTACATCTTGTATTACCAACACTTCTGTGCCTGTATTTTTTAATTCAATTATTCGTTCCTGCTTCTCTGTTTTAGGAAAAATGCCAAAATCCACCTTATTTTCACTCAATTCTCCCATAGTCACTACTTGTTCTTCCGTTGTTTTAGCTTCACCTCTTATCAATTTCAAATATAATTCTTTCACTTTAGGATTACGGATAGGATTACCAATCGCTATCACTCTATTATCTCGATCTAATAAAAATGTCTGAAAAGCTATCTCTGATGGGAAATGATTCAGTTTATTAAATTCATCTTGCGCATCTATACAAACAGGATGAACAAAATGCTCATAACATAAAATATTTTGTAACATCTGTCTGTTTTTCGGGAAAAAACAAAATACGAATGAAACAGCTTTATTTTGATCTCGCAAAGAATCCACTTCTTGCATAAAAGTCTTCCATTTAGAAAGCTGTAGTTTACAACTAAGGCAACCCATCGAATCTGCATACATTATAATCTTATATGTAGAATGAAGATAGTCAAAATTGACTGTATCTTTACCTTGAACAGTAAAAGTTAAATGAGATGGAAATTGTATCTCCTTTCCGCTCCATTCTTTTACTAAATTGGAAAGCTGATTCTTCTTTGAGTCATGACAAGATATTGCCAAGTATAAAAATAGAATTAAAGTAAACGCATTTTTCATTTTTGTTGTTTTATCATCATATTAGATTTATTAGTTATTGTTTTTCTCTTATATAATTCTGACTAATAAATAACAAAGGAACTTTTATTGATTTGTCTTTCAAAAAGATTATCAAATTAGTAATACTGTTTTTTATAAAAAGAAATAAAATTGTTTTTCAGCATTACAAAATCAACTGGTAAAACAAAAGTAAAACAAAAATCGTATTTTACCAAAAAAAAAGGCTGACCATTTCGGACCAACTTTACTTTTATGCTAAAATATCGATAAAATCGGCATTTTTTTGAAGATCGTTTTTTCTAGTGAATGATACAAACATCCTTTTTATCACACTAGCACATTGAAATAGTGCACCTAAGTAACTACAGTCAAGAAGTGAGAACTGAAAATTTATCGAATGAAAAACAATACCATGGAAGTTAGTTCCAAACTCCATCGTTGTCTTGAAGAGAATAACTTTTTGACAGTTTCTCTAAATGTTATACAAGAATGATCTGAAACATGTACTAGTATTAAACAACTCAAGTACTACAATCAGACAACTCAAGTACTACAATCAGCTGAAAGATATATAAGAGTCAGACAACTCAAGTACAAGTTTATTCTTTTATAATCTATGAGAAGATTATTTTCAATCTATTCGATCTTTTTTTCAAACATTACGGTGTTTAATAACAATCTATTCAATGTTTTTTTTAAAAATAGCCTCTTTTGAATAAGTGAAAAGACTTTGATTCATTGTCATATTTTTATATATTCTGTTAATACTCAAATGATTACATTGCGCCATCTTTTTTCACATGAAGTGTCTCAATCATTCACGACTCTTTTAAGACATTTTCCGAATAACCGTATTCTGTATTTTTGATCTGTCTATTTACTTTCTATATTATTGTATCTAGAAATCATAATAAAAAGATGACGCAATGCAATCATCTGTATAGTAGCGATAT
Source organism: Bacteroides bouchesdurhonensis (assembly GCF_900155865.1). Classification (GTDB taxonomy): domain Bacteria; phylum Bacteroidota; class Bacteroidia; order Bacteroidales; family Bacteroidaceae; genus Bacteroides; species Bacteroides bouchesdurhonensis. Next base: position 5,222,066 of record NZ_LT707006.1, on the reverse strand, counting down.
ATACAAAAATATGACGATGAACATAAATGCTTTTACATTGATAATTCACGTTGTTTTTGACCAATTTCGACCTAACAATTTATTTATCAGACAATTATTTTCTCCGAATCTTAAACGTAACAAGATTCCCTTTATGATCTGTTGGCCAGATACAAGAAGGTGTTAAAAACTTATCTTTAGAATTGTTTTCTGTTATTTTTCCACGAATAACAGTTTCCGAAGGACCTACCAGCAAGCAGTCTTTCATTGATAACTTTGAGTTCGTCGGATAATAATAGATAAAGTCAATGCGATCCCGTTCGTCAGCATCCGGAGCCCAAGCGAGTATTTCTAATTTAGCCTGTTCAGCTACTTTATTTCCGGCAGGAAAGGTAAATCCGGGATATTGAACAGGATTCGGATATTTCTCTCGATAAGTATCTTTGAAGCCCGCCTCATGAAGCATCATAGAACAGTCCCAATGGATAATTGCTCCGTTATGATCCCACAAATCCTTCGTATCTGCTTGCCAATCCAAATGAGAAGGTTCATTAAAATCTCCACCCATAATCACCGGACGCCCTTGTTTAATATCCGACTGAACCTCTTGAACAAAAGAACGGATGGTCTCATCTCTATAAGCCATTCGGTTTGCTTTTAGAACTTCATTCTCGTCCGTAACCGGCTTATCCATCTTCTTCCAAGTAGTACCATCATAACCACGAGGCATGTAACATTCATAATGCAAATAATCTAAATGACAAGAGTAGAAAGATATCGATTGTCCGTCTATCGTAGTTACCATCTTCAACATTGCACGAACCTCATCACCGGGCACAATGCAGCATCTCATCAGACTATCCGGTTTGAACTTACTCAGTACACCGACTACCATACCTAAAGTCTCTCCATAATAATGTTTCCCCCTAGCTTCCAGATCCTTTAATACACGAGGCATAAACTTATTCCCGTTAAAATCTCTGATTTCACACAAGAACACAACATCTGCATCCACCTGATCCAACACATCTACAATCCCTTGATAGCCGTTAGGAACCTTAGAACCCTCATGCCAAAGGTTCAACTGCAAAACTGTAAATGTCTTTGTCGGCTTCGCAATGCAAACACTAATCAAGCCCAACAAACAAAACAATAATAACAAGCTCTTTTTCATATTATGTCTTTCTTTTTTATATTCTTTCTCCAATCCCCGAAAATGAAAAAGCCCCGAAAGTATTACCTTCCAGGGCTTTTCTTTAATTAACAGTTGTCCTACCAAGATTCGAACTTAGACAAACAGAACCAAAAACTGTTGTGCTACCATTACACCATAGGACAAACTCGAGTGCTTTCTGTTAAAAAGCGGTGCAAAGATAGGGTTATCCAACTAAATCTCCAAATATTTCGATATTTTTTTTATCAGAAACCCTCTTTTTCTTATTTTGCGATCAGCAAGTAATAGTTCTTTTTGCCACGTTGAACAAGCAGATATTTCTCATCCAGCAGGTCAGCAGTTGTAATTGTCTGATCAAAAGCCGTCAGCTTCTCTTTATTCAAAGAAACGCCTCCACCTTGAACTAACTTACGCATCTCTCCTTTCGAAGCAAATACAGCCGCATGATCCACAAACAGGTCGACAGCCTTCACTCCTTCTACCAACGTATCACGAGAAATTTCGAACTGAGGGACTCCTTCGAACACTGCCAACAAAGTATCTTCATCCAGTTTGCGTAAAGCTTCAGAGGTAGCATTACCAAACAAGATATTAGATGCATCTACTGCTGCATTATAATCATCTTCAGAGTGAACCATGATCGTTACTTCTTTTGCCAAACGTTTCTGAAGTACACGTAGATGCGGATTCTCACGATGTTCAGCAATCAACGCATCAATTTCCTCCTTACCGATAGAAGTAAAGATCTTAATATAACGTTCTGCATCAGCGTCGCTTACGTTCAACCAGAATTGATAGAACTTATAAGGTGAAGTATAGCGGGCATCCAACCAGATATTACCGGATTCCGTTTTACCGAACTTACCGCCATCCGCCTTTGTAATTAACGGACAAGTCAAGGCAAATACCTCTCCCCCATTGGTACGACGGATCAATTCAGCACCGGTAGTAATATTGCCCCATTGGTCAGATCCACCCATCTGAAGCTTACAACCTTTTGTTTCATACAAGTGAAGAAAATCATACCCTTGCAACAACTGATAGGTAAATTCTGTAAATGACAAACCATCACGTGCCTCACCATTCAGACGTCTTTTCACTGAATCTTTCGCCATCATATAGTTCACAGTGATATGTTTGCCTACTTCGCGGGCAAAATCCAAAAAAGTAAAGTTCTTCATCCACTCATAGTTGTTCACCAACTCGGCACGATTCGGAGCATCCGATTCAAAATCAAGAAATTTAGCCAGTTGCTGTTTGATGCATTCTTGGTTATGATACAGCGTTGCTTCATCCAGCAAGTTACGCTCAGCCGATTTACCGGAAGGGTCACCAATCATACCTGTTGCACCGCCCACGAGTGCCAATGGCTTGTGACCGCAACGTTGAAGATGACGAAGCATCATCACACCGCAAAGGTGTCCGATATGCAACGAATCAGCAGTCGGGTCGATTCCCAAATAAGCCGTAACTTGCTCTTTGTTCAACAACTCTTCTGTTCCCGGCATCATGTCATTCAACATACCGCGCCATCTTAATTCTTCTACAAAATTCATCGTATTACTCTTTTTATTAGGTTTTTATTGTTTTTCTTTTCCACTTTCGGCAAAAATACGACTCTTTCTCCGAAGATACAACTCTTACGCCTTAAAAAAGACGTTTTGTACATTTTCCTGAATCGTTTCCCGCAGTGCCTCTACCTCCACTCCACGTACCTTAGCTGCCCGTTGAAGAAGTACTTCAATATCAAGTTGACTATTATCTGTTTCCAGAAACAAACGTTCAGGCGGTACTGCCAACATTGCCTCATCCGGATAATACTCTCCGAAGGACAGATAAAAACCGAGCTTCAATAACTGCTTTGCCTGCTCCGGTTTTCCCCGAAAACCATGCCAGACCCAAGGTTGTTTAGCACAAAATTCCTTTTTTACCGCCAGCAGTTCTTCCATTGCTTTCACACAATGAATAATTATTGGCAACTTAAACGTTTCGGAAGCGTCTACATGTTCCTTAAAAATAGAAAGCTGTAAATCCATCGAGGCCTGAGCCAGTTTATCTAGTCCCGTCTCACCGATAGCAATCATTTGCTTGGAAGGTTGCAATTCGCTCATGCGCTCCCACTGTTTTTCCAGATTATTTTGACTTAATTCCCAGGGATGAATTCCCATTGAATAAAAGTGTCCTTCCTTCAACGCTTCTTTGTTAATGAAAACCGGTCCATCCAAGAAACCTCCTTCCGAAGGCTTTGCTGATATCAATTGCTGTAAAGCAAGCTTTCTTTTTATATCAGCTTCCGGATTAGGTGCCGGCGGCATATGTATTGGAGAGATCCACAACAGAGGATAGTTATAAATAGAACGTTCATCGCTCTTCAAATTATGTGTGTGAATGTCCAGAATCTGTTTTGTATTTTCTTTTGCAACCTTTTTCATATTCTAAATCTTTATCGAATCATTCAGGGGACCGGATCATAGCCGGATCCACCCCAGGGGTGACATCGCAGGATACGACGGACAGCCAGAAAGAGCCCTTTAACAGGACCATGTTTTTTTATTGCTTCGACAGCATAAGCCGAACAGGTAGGAGTAAACCGACAGGAAGGAGGAGTCAGAGGTGAAATACAAACCCGGTAAAAGTAGATGGGAAGCAGCAATAAAAATGAAAATGCTTTTCTAAGAACCATTCTTATATTTCCCCAGATGACTGATATCCAGCAAACATAAGCTTTCATAATGATAGCTTTTCAGAAATGCGCAAAAGTGCCGTTCTTATCTTTTCTTCTAACTCGGAAGTAGCAACAAACTCGTCCGAGAGATAAATAAAAGCAATGGCAAGATGTTGATTACAGCATTGTAACTGATCCAGCAACAGATGTTTGTTTTTGCGGTAAGCTTCACGAATCTGGCGTTTCACCCGATTACGTTTTACCGCCCGTTTGAATCGCCGTTTCGAGACGCTGATAAGAATAGAAGCCGAAGCTTCTCCTTTTTCGACAGGCATATATACAATGCGTATCGGAAAGATGGAAAAGGATTTGGAAACACCTCCTTCAAACATCTTTCCGACCAGAATTTTACTATTCAGCCTTTCGGCTTTACGCAATGTATATAAACTCACTATGAATTACTTATTGTTTTCCTTGATGAACATATCAAGTGCAGCAGTCATTGACGGAGCCTTCACTGTAGGAGCTTCAAGATCCAGGCGAAGTCCGGCATCACGTACTGCTTGTGCTGTAGTCGAACCAAAGGTACCGATTTTGATTTCTTTTTGGTCAAAATCCGGGAAGTTCTTCTTCAAAGAAGTTACTCCGGCAGGGCTAAAGAACACTAACATATCATAATCGAAATCCTCCTCGGCTGTAAAGTCATTGCTGACTGTACGATACATCACAGCTTCAGCATGTTGGATATTATGCTTGTCGAGTAAATTCTTCACATCATCATTGTGAACATCAGACATAGGCACGAGATATTTCTCGGTCTTATGCTTCAAAATAGCAGGGACAAGGTCTTCAATCTTTCCGGTAGCACCGAAAAAGATCTTACGTTTACGATACTGAACATATTTCTGGATATACAGTGCAACCGCTTCAGTTACACAGAAATATTTCATTGTTTCCGGAATTGTGACACGAAGTTCTGTACACAAATGGAAGAAATGATCAATTGCATGACGGGAAGAAAATATTACGGCAGTATAGTCAAGAATCGAAATCTTCTGTTGCCGGAATTCCTTCGCCGAAAGGCTTTCCACCTTAATAAAAGGCCGGAAATCTATTTTTACGCCATACTTTTCAGCGATGTCGTAATAGGGAGATTTCTCTGACGCAGGCTTAGGCTGCGACACTAGTACTTTTTTAATTTTCAACGTCCTAAAATTTTATTAGCAATATGTTGTTTATTTGAACTAGTACCTGATAGAGTAGCAGACAAGGTACTATTTCAAGAGCGCAAAAGTACAAAATTAATAGGAAAAGAGTATTTAATTGGTGAAAAAAAAGCTTTATCCACTTATAAAACATCAATATTTTAGTAAAAATTAGAATCGTCAACCCAATTATTATCAGATTCGTTAGATTTAAATCGAAATAAACGAGAAATAGCACAAAAGGGAAAAGTACAAATCCAGCATAATATATGAGTGTAGAATAAGATTCAAGCCATATATTTGTCCTGTTTTTATCAAAGAATACCCATCCCAAAAACATATAAATAATCCATTTCAGGAAAAAGTAAACCAAGCAAGAACCGACATAAACCCCTAAAAGAAGCAGGGGAGGAATCCGCTCCATCAACATTGGTTGTTTATCATGAAAAAAATTGAAGAATACAATGCCAGACAGTACACAGGTCTGGACAGTAAGCACAATCAGATAACGCACATCGGCAGCTGTGGAGCTATCAAAAATGCTGGTTCGTTCGCGGTGCAATACAAAGTCTTTCACTTGCTGTGTGAGGAATTTCTTTCCTCTTGCCAATGCAATGGAAGAAAGAAAGAAACATGCTAGTAATGTCAAAGAGATCACATCATCTGTACGCGGAGAGTAGGAAAGGGGGGTCCCTTCAAAACCGGAGGCATATTCTTGTGTGGAATGATATTCCGTCAGCTGAAGACTATCTTCCGACACAAATTGCCCTTGATAGAAAAGAGGCAATGTATCCGCAGAAACCACAGATGTGGTATCTCTCAGCAACATTGTTGCCGTCGAGTCCGTCTGCAGCGAATCGTTCGGTGATTGCGCAAGGGTATCTGTAGGATGTATGAGTGCTCCGGGTCTCATATCGCAGCAAATTTACGAATAGAGATATCCCAGACAGGTGTAGTATAAAGCAATTCAACAGCTTCCTCAGGCGTGTTAGCTACCTTCCAGATATCACCGTGCTGACGACGCATGAAGTTTTCATCAATGGCTCTACCAAGCATATTGAGTAAAGGATCATAAAAGCCATTGACGTTCAGAATCACCACCGGATTGAGGTATAAGCCAAGCTGCTTCCAGGTAATTACTTCAAGCAACTCTTCCAGCGTCCCGCAACCTCCGGGCAAGGCAATGACCGCATCACTCAGGTCTGCCATCTTCTGCTTACGTTCATGCATGGAAGCTACCTCGATCAATTCCGTCAGACCCGTATGTTGCCAGTTCTGCTCTACCATAAAATGAGGAATGACACCTGTTACTTCTCCGCCATTACTGAGCACAGCATCGGCTACAGAACGCATCAGACCGATACTTCCCGCACCATTGACCAAACGGATATGATGTTCGGCAAGCAAACGTCCAAGTTGTTCGGCTGCTTCGAAATATACAGGATCTATCTTTGTACTGGAGGCACTGTACACGCATACGGAATGTATCTGATTCATCACTATTTACGGGTTTACAATTGTGGGTGCAAAATTAGGAAAAAATAATAAAGGTCGCCCCCTCGTAACTGCAAAAATCATACGCAGACCGAAAACGGGCGACCTTTCTATTGGGTTAATTCCGGTTTACAGACCGAAAGCTGCTTTTATCTTATCTACGTAGTCAAGTTTCTCCCACGTAAACAGTTCCACTTCCACTGTCTTGTTACCTTCATAACGAGAATGGAAAGTTTTCGACACTATCTGAGGCTCACGTCCCATATGACCATATGCAGCTGTTTCCTGATAAATCGGATTACGAAGTTTCAGACGTTCTTCAATCGCTTTCGGACGAAGGTCGAACAGTTGGTCGATAACGCGAGCTATTTCACCGTCGCTCATGCTTACATGGGCACGACCGTAGGTATTTACATAGATATTGATCGGGCGAGCAACTCCAATAGCATAAGAAACCTGTACCAGCATTTCGTCTGCCACACCTGCTGCAACCATATTCTTTGCAATATGGCGGGCTGCATAAGCTGCGCTGCGGTCTACCTTGCTAGGATCTTTTCCGGAGAAGGCTCCACCACCGTGAGCACCTTTGCCACCATAAGTATCCACAATAATCTTGCGTCCTGTCAAACCGGTATCTCCATGCGGTCCACCGATCACAAACTTACCGGTCGGATTTACATGATAGACTATACGGTCATTGAACAGTGCCAATACTTTATCATGATGAATAGAAGCAATGACACGCGGCATAAGTATCTCGATCACATCCTTGCGGATAATTTCCAGCATTTCTTCGTCAGCTTTCAGTTGAGCAGCGTCAGTATTATCAGCAGGCTGGATAAAGTCATCGTGTTGCGTAGAAACTACAATCGTATCAATACGGACAGGAGCTCCGTTATCATCATACTCAATCGTAACCTGGCTTTTGGCGTCCGGACGAAGATAGGTCATCACCTTGCCTTCACGACGGATATCAGCCAGCACTTGTAGAATACGATGTGCCAGATCAAGTGAAAGCGGCATATAGTTTTCCGTCTCATTGGTTGCATAGCCAAACATCATTCCCTGGTCGCCTGCACCCTGTTCCATCGGATCCTGACGTTCTACACCACGGTTGATATCGGGACTCTGCTCATGAATGGCAGAAAGCACACCGCAAGAGTTACTTTCGAACATATACTCTCCTTTGGTATAACCGATTTTCTTAATTACTTCACGTGCGATGAGTTGAAGATCAACGTACGCTTTTGTTTTCACCTCACCCGCTAGTACCACTTGTCCGGTAGTTACCAGTGTTTCGCAAGCTACTTTCGAACTGGGGTCGTAAGCCAACAGTTTGTCAAGTACGGCATCCGATATTTGATCGGCTACCTTGTCGGGGTGTCCTTCTGACACCGATTCGGATGTAAATAAGTATCCCATCTTCTTATAAATTAAGAATTAAAACTAGAAAATGATCAATGAATAAGTAGGAAGGGTGAGTGCTGCAAGAACCAGCCGGAAGGGCATCAACAAGATATGTTTTAGCATTTTTTTCCGTGGTTGCAAGCTACTCAAATCTGTCCACACTTTCATTTCGGGCACAAAGATAAGTATTATTCGAATATTCTTTTTATCTTTGGGCAATGTTTAACATATAAATATTCGTTTTATAGAACGTAAGTATGTTAAGGTACGCTTTCAAAATTAAATCACTCAATGGTCATTAATAAGAAATTAAAAACAATATTTGTTCTGGCACTCTATGTGGGGTTTACCATAGCAATCTATGCAATTGTCTGCCATTTTATGGACATCGAATTTGAAGATATTCACTTGTTATATGCAATTTTGATTGGATGCATAGCATATATGCCACGCTTCATTGTGGAGAAGAAAAGAAAATAATCAACTGATAATCAACGTATAAGAAACCTATTAGTGGATATATAGATACAGCAGGGTGGGTATATATGCCCAGCATAATGAATATATAGATCCTGCAAAAGCTTTATAAATCGCTTAAAATCTTCTTCATTGTCTTTCTCAAAACAGGATGTATCAGGTCAGGTGCAATTTCTGCTAAAGGGCGCATCACAAAGTCACGCTTCGCCATTAAAGGGTGAGGGAGATTTAACTCAGCACCTGAAGGAGACTTAACAGATAAAACCAGATCATCATAAAGCAATAAGTCTATGTCGATCACCCGGTCACTATACATTCCATTAACCGATTTATGGATACGTCCCAAATCACATTCTATCCCTTGCGTTTTCTGTAATACTTCCAATGGGGATAACGCTGTATCCACACACAAGGCAGCATTTAAAAAACTATTATCAGAAGTAAAACCCCACGGAGCAGTTACATAAAAAGCAGACAGGGAAATCACTTTCCCTATCTGCTCTTCTATTTTTTGTACGGCAATCCGGAGATTTTGTTCCTTATCTCCCAGGTTTGTACCGAGTCCCAGATATACTTTCGACATCGCAAACTACTTCTTTCCGGCAGGAAATGCTTTAATAGCATACTCTTTATCCATAGGAACAAAGAATTCTACTTTACCGCACTGAGGACAAACATACAAATGAAACGCCTCACGATTCTGAAACAGTTCGAAGAAGTTTCCAAAGAAACCGGTATTCATACCCTCATGAAACTCATATTTGCCGGAATATTCCATTTTGACATGACAACGCAAACAATCTATCGGCCGTTCTCCATGATCAACCAGCTGCCCGGAAATTTCTGCTATATCCAATACCCGACCGTCCGGAAAGCTATAGTTACAACTCCAGCAGATATCGAAGTTATCTTCTACTTCTTCATGACATTTCGGACATATCTTCATAAAGCTCCGTTTATTTATCCAGAATCAACATTGCATCTCCATAAGTACCGAAACGGTAACCTTCTTTCAATGCTACATGATAGGCATCCATCACCTGGTCATATCCACCGAAAGCAGCCACAATCATCAACAAAGTAGAAAGAGGCATATGGAAATTAGAAATCATCGAATTAGCTACCGTAAAGTCATATGGTGGGAAGATAAACTTATTCGTCCAGCCTTCAAACTCTTTCAGGTGTCCGTCAGTGCTGACTGCACTTTCTATGGCACGCATCACTGTAGTACCTACCGCACATACGCTCTTACCGTTATCTTTAGCACGATTCACCATATTCACCGCTTTTTCATCAACAAGCATCTGTTCGGAATCCATCTTATGCTTTGTCAAATCCTCTACATCAATATCACGGAAGTTGCCTAATCCGGCATGTAATGTGATATAAGCAAAATCAATGCCTTTAATTTCCAGACGCTTCAACAACTCACGGCTAAAGTGTAAACTGGCAGTCGGAGCAGTTACCGCACCTTCGTTTTTAGCAAAAATAGACTGGAAACGTTCCGCATCTTCCGGCTCTACAGGACGATTGATGATAGAATGGGGCAGGGGAGTTTCACCCAACGCATACAATGCCTTCTTAAACTCATCATGAGGTCCGTCATAAAGGAAACGAAGTGTACGGCCGCGTGAAGTTGTATTATCAATTACTTCGGCAACCATAGAATCATCCTCGCCAAAGTATAACTTATTACCGATACGAATCTTACGCGCAGGATCTACCAATACATCCCACAAACGAAGTTCTTCATTCAACTCACGTAACAAGAATACTTCGATACGAGCACCTGTTTTCTCCTTGTTACCATACAAGCGGGCAGGAAATACCTTTGTATCGTTGAATATAAATACGTCCTTATCATCAAAGTAGTTCAGAACATCCTTGAACATCTTGTGTTCAATTTCACCAGTACGACGGTGCAACACCATCAAGCGCGACTCATCTCTATACTTCGTAGGATGCAAAGCGATCTTATCCTCGGGTAACTTAAATTTGAATTGTGATAGTTTCATATCTATTCTTTATTACGTTAATTATTATCTTCTTCATTTTCTATTTCTTGCTGGTCAATCCACTCCTTAAAGTGTTCCGGATCCAGACAATCTTCCAACCGGACATCGCCGACACGAGTACGAATCAATCCTGTCAGATGGGCTCCGCTCTGGAGTGCTTCGCCAATATCACGTGCCAAAGCACGAATATAGGTTCCTTTACTGCATACAACACGAATCCGGATCATCGGTTCAGGAGTATCCAACCGGCACTCCAGCAACTCTATTTCGTCAATCACCAATTGCTTCGGTTTCAACTCTACATCTTCGCCTTTACGTGCTAATTCGTAAGCCCGTTTACCCTCTACCATACAGGCAGAAAAGGCTGGGGGAACTTGTTCGATAGCACCGATAAAGTGCGTCAATACTTCTTCTACCTTTTCCCTTGTGATATGTTCTGTAGGGTAGGTGACATCTATCTCATGTTCCAGATCATAGGATGGAGTAGTAGCACCCAACCGAAGTGTGGCGATATACTCTTTCGTATGATATTGAAACTCTTCAATCCGTTTTGTAGCCTTACCAGTACAGATAATCATCACTCCTGTTGCGAGAGGATCAAGCGTTCCGGCATGACCGACTTTTAATTTTTTCATACCTATGCGGCGGCAAATATGGTAACGGACATGACCGACTACCTTAAATGAAGTCCAGCCGAGAGGTTTATTGAAAAACAGTACTTCTCCTTTTTTAAAATTCATCAGCTCAGTATAATCGTCACCAATCCTGCAATTGCGCAATAAATAGCAAAATAGATCAGCTTTCCTTTCTTCACAATATTAATCATCCATTTACATGCCAAACAGCCGGCAACAAAAGCTGCTAAAAAACCTATTATCAATGATAACGTAGGAATATCTCCCATCACTGATTCTCCCTTTGCCATCTTAATGCCATCAAGCACTGCTTCTCCCAAAATAGGGGGAATTACCATCAGGAAAGAGAACTGTGCTAACTTCGCCTTATTATCACCCAATAAAAGTCCGGTAGCAATAGTAGAACCCGAACGTGACAATCCCGGCATGACTGCACAGGCCTGTGCCAAACCGATAATAAACGCATCTTTCATCGAGATCTTGTCTTTCTGACGTGGTTTATAATAGTAAGAGAACGTCAATAGAACGGCTGTCAGCAACAGCATACAGCCCACAATCAACAATCCCGAACCAAATATATCTTCTACATAATCTTTAAAGAACACGCCTACAATTCCTATTGGAATCATTGAAATTATTATATTAATCACATAGCGGGTTTCTTCATTCATCTGAAACTTGAATAGTCCGCGGAAAATCCAATCGATCTCTTTCCACAATATAACCAGCGTACTACATACCGTAGCCACATGTACAGCAATTGTAAACGCCAGATTATCCTCTCCCTCTATTCCAAACAGTGCCGATCCGATAGCCAAATGTCCACTACTACTTACAGGCAAATATTCAGTCAATCCCTGAACCAATCCAAGGATCAATGCTTCTAACCAACTCATTGTACTTCTTTATTAATATCAGTCGTGTTGTTATAATCAGTTTGATTCGTTTTCGGTTTGCGCAGTACAGCATAAATCATCCATAAAAAACCAAACAAGCAAACTGCAGGTGCCACTTTGATTCTACGTACACTAAAAATATCCGGTTCAAAAGCCGTTTCGGACGACGAAGGTCCTGTCATCAATAGAAATCCGATAATAACAACCGCCATCCCTATTGCCAGTAAGATAAAGTTTACCTTATCAAAAGCAAATTTCTGCTTGTCAGCCATAGTTTTATTTAATTATTAATTAAAAATCCAAGAATCAACTATTATAAATCCCCCTTAACATTACAACTATATCAAATATAGTATAACGTATTTGCTTTCATCCTCAAGTATTTATTGATAGAAATGTAAGCGCACAGCCAGGTAATCACTATTCCAAACACCAGCACACTTCCGCATACAATCAACATCACCTCAGGAGTAATGACCTGAATCAACTCCCGTTCATACGTCACTGCCCAATAAGCAGCACCCATCAATATTGTATCGGCTATCACTGCTGCAAACACCCCACTCCACACATTTTTCCGAAGGAACGGACGCCGGATAAATCCCCAACTGGCTCCCACCAACTTCATTGTATGAATCAGGAAACGCTTGGAATAAATCGCAAGCCTGATCGTATTGTTTATCAATGCAAAAGAAATAAATGTCAGTACCACCGCGAGTGCCAACAACACAAGGCTGATATTCCGAATATTCTCATTGACAGCGTCAATCAGTTCTTTCCGGTATAACACATCCTGTATGTTAGAATTCTTTTTGATTATCTTCTCAATTTTCGCAATGCTATCCGAGTTTGCATAATCAGAGTGAAGTTTTATTTCGAGAGAAGCCGTAAAAGGATTATATCCAAGAAACTCTTCCGGATCAGTTCCCATGGCTTCGGTCTGTTCTTTCAAAGCCTGTTTCTTGGATATATATTCGGATTCCTTCACAAAAGCTTCTTTATTCAACTTCTTCTGAAGTTTCAGAATATCTACCTCCTTCATATCATCGCTGATCAGAACAGAGAAACTGATATTTTCGCGTACATATACAGAAAGATTATGCGCTGCCAGCACAAAAAACACAACCAGTCCCAGCAACAACAATACTAGTGTCGTACTGATACTCGACGTGATAAACTGCATGTCGAAAAGTGAGGTCGGTTTATGTCTGTTCTTATTTCCCATGCGTTATCTTTTTTTCCGAAATACATAAATCATAGAACTACTACGTTCTTTACGTCCCATTGCACTGAGCCAAGCCATGCTTCCTACATACATACCTTTCAGGAAGCTGAAAGAATTACCACGATGTTTTTCACTCAGCATGGATACATAGAATCCATCAAACGGCATCGGATGACGGGCTGCCATAATAAAGCCATGACGGGAAGCCAACTTCTGAATAGTAGTAGGAGTAAAGTGCCAAAGGTGACGGGGCACATCATAAGCCGCCCAATATTCTTTATAATGCTCTGCATCATAAGAAGAACAATTAGGTACTGCCACAATCAACAAACCTTTTTCAGTCAGCAACTCACGAAGCAACTCCCATGTTTCATTAAGTGACTCCAAATGCTCCATCACGTGCCAGAGTGTAATTACATCGAAGCTGCCCGGCTCAAACTCCTTCAAAGCCGACTCCGGCTTTACTTCCAAGCCAAAATGTTCTAATGCAAAAGCACGTGCCTGCGGACTCTTTTCCACCGCTTCCACTTGCCATCCACGACGCAACATGGTATCTGCAAAATAACCGGTCCCTGTTCCGATATCGAGCAGACGCCCCGTTTTACGATATGCTTCTTTTGCTACCAGACGCGCTTTACGGCCCAGCATATAAGAACGTACATAGTGATAAACGGAATTCATCGCGCCTTTGCGCGTATCAGTATGAGATATGTAATCGGGAGTCTCATAATACTTGCCAATTTCTGCTTCCACCGGAACATCTTGCGTGAATGTAAATCCGCAATCTTCACACGAATACAGTTCAAACTGTTCGCCCGAAGCATAAAAATCCGTGCAAGTCATGACACCTTTCAAGTGCGTACTACCACACAACGGACAAGCATTTATAGTGAGTTTCTCCATTAATTCTGCACAAAATTAAGTGTTGCCCTCCAATCAAAAGACAACACTATACCCTAATTTGGTGCAAAGAAACAAATAAAAAGTGACGTAATAACCTTTCTTTAAGGACTTTTAATAGAAAGAAGGAGGGATAAGTCTATAACACTTCTTCTCCCTTTAGCGTTGCTGAACTCGCTTCCATGATACGCACATTCACAAAATCACCGACACGATGTGTTCCTCTATCAAACACAACCACCCGATTCTGCTCTGTACGCCCAAAAAGTTGATCTCTCGAACGCTTGGATACCCCCTCTACCAACACTTCATAGGTCTTACCGACACACCGCTGGTTAGCCTCTGCCGACAGCCGATTTTGCAAAGCAATGATTTCGTTCAGGCGACGAACTTTCACATCTTCCGGCACATTATCTTCAAGATGTTTGGAAGCATACGTACCCGGACGTTCGGAATATTTAAACATAAAAGCAGCATCATATCCACATTCTTCCATCAGGGAAAGAGATAATTGATGATCTTCTTCCGTTTCAGAATGAAAACCGGAGAAAATATCAGTAGTCAGCCCACATTCGGGAATGATACGTTTGATAGCAGCTACCCGCTCTAAATACCATTCACGAGTATATTTACGATTCATCAGTTTTAAGATACGAGAACTTCCGCTCTGTACCGGCAAATGGATATGTTTGCAAACATTCGGCATTTGAGCAATTACTTCCAACGTTTCATCACTCATATCCTTCGGATGAGAAGTTGTGAAACGAACACGTACTCCTGGAGCGGCTTCGGCTACAGTACGGAGCAACATCGGAAATGTTACCACTTCCCCAGAGGTTTTCTCAAAACGGTAGGAGTTTACGTTTTGTCCCAGCAAAGTAACTTCTTTATAACCTTTCGATACCAGATCGGCTACTTCATTCAAGATACTTTCCACATCACGACTACGTTCACGCCCGCGTGTATAAGGCACAATACAATATGTACAAAAATTATTGCACCCGCGCATGATAGAAACAAAGCCTGAAATATGATTTCCACAAATCCGGGAAGGAATCACATCGCGGTAGGTTTCGGTAGTGGAAAGTTCCACATTAATCGCTTTCTCGCCGGCTTCCACAGCTGCAATCAAATCAGGAAGTGTCAGATAAGCGTCCGGACCTACTACCAAGTCTACATGATGATTTGTTATCAAATCATCCTTCACACGTTCTGCCATACAACCTAATACACCCACAATCAGGCGTTTCTTCTTTTTCTTCAGTGAGTGGAAAAACTCTAAGCGGTTAAGAATCTTCTGTTCCGCATTGTCACGGATAGAACAAGTGTTCATAAACACTGCATCAGCTTCCTCAAGCGTATCGGCTACCGAATAACCCGCCATCTTCATCACGGAGGCTATCACCTCACTGTCGGCTACATTCATCTGGCAGCCATAAGTTTCGATAAACAACTTCTTGTTGTCATCAGCAGTTGCGGATTTAAAGTCCGCTCCCGTCAGTTCATTCATATGTTATTCTTGTTAAATTCGTCTGCAAAGATACGGCTTCGCTTTCAATTCATCATAAAAATGAACTGAAATTCAAGGTAAACAAACTAAAATTCATCGAAAACCAGAGCAAGAAAACACAATTTGTTTGCTTTCGAAAGACGATAACTCATATTTTTTCATTTATTTTGTAACAAACCCGTTCCTTATCTCGTCTCCCTATTGAAAGTCCCTCAAAAAG
Source organism: Bacteroides bouchesdurhonensis (assembly GCF_900155865.1). Taxonomy (GTDB): domain Bacteria; phylum Bacteroidota; class Bacteroidia; order Bacteroidales; family Bacteroidaceae; genus Bacteroides; species Bacteroides bouchesdurhonensis. The sequence continues at coordinate 5,206,264 of NZ_LT707006.1, read as the reverse complement.
CGCGCAAACGAAGGGCTATAAGATATTAACATAAAATACTGAGTACAATGAAAAAAATACTTGTGATAGCTACAATCGCTCTTATTGCCCAATTGAGTTACGGGCAACAGAAGGTGGACCAGTTATTCAAAAACTTCCGGACAGAGAGTGATATTACTTCTGTCAATATGGATACCATAGCAATGAAGCTTGCTTTATTCAAAAAGTCAATGGGAGTGGAAGGCATAGAAATTTTAAGATTCAATGACTGTAAACAGAATGTGAAGGAACGTCTGGAGACCGCGATCAAGAACCTGAAGGATCCGGCATATGAAACAATGATCAAATCCAACAAGAATAACAGTCGTACGAGAATCTTAGTCAAAATGGAGGAGAACAAGATTCGAGAACTAGTGATTCTCACAACCGGAGACGATTATGCACTCATTCGTATCAAGGGAAATATGGATCCTCAGCATATGGGAAAGTTTACCAATGACCGTAAAGACAATGGACGTTGAGATATTCAAAAAACGGTTTCTCCCGTTTCACCCTAAACTCTACCGGATTGCTTACGCTTTAGTAGAGAACCAGGCAGATGCAGAAGATATCCTCCAAGAAGCTTACTGTAAGTTGTGGAACAAACGGGATGAACTAGCAGGTGTTTTGAATCCGGAAGCATTTTCAGTAACACTGGTCAAGAATCTCTGCTTGGATTTTCTTCGCTCACCCAGAGCACGACACAATGAAGGGGAGGAATCATTAGAAAAGATTGTGCTTGCAACCGACTCGTCACCGGAGAAAGAGCAGGAAGAGAAAGACGATATCCGGTATGTTCATAAGTTAATCGAACTGCTGCCTAATAACCAGCGACAAGTACTACGCTTATACAGTATGGAAAACTATTCCTACGAGGAGATTGAGCAGCTAACAGGACTAAGTACCGCGAACATACGAACTTTGCTTTTTCGGGCAAGGAAATTTATTCGAGAGAAATTTGATAAATCAAACAATTATGGATGAGAAGAGAATAGAAGAATTAATAAACAAAGCATTACGTGAGGAATCATCTCTACCGGATGGTCTATCGGAAAGGCTGGAACGGAAGATTGATCTTCTGGCGAAGGAAGAAATGCAAGCCGGCAGGACAAGGAATGCTGGCAAGAGATTCTCACCTAAACGACGATTATTCTTTTGGGCGGGAGGAATAGCTGCCACTATACTCGGTGCCGTACTATTCGTCTTTTCTGAAACGAATAGTCCTGAAACATCTCTGACCGATACATATACCGACCCGCAAGAAGCAGCGACCGTTGCTCAAAATGCTTTGGCTATGATGTCGGCAAACTTGAATAAAGGACTTACCAAAGTCAATAAAACCAGTGAAGAGATTTATAAGGTGAATAAAATATTAAATAAACAATTAAACAATGAATGATATGACCAAGAGATATTTATATACCCTAATATTGTTGTTTTGCGCAAATCTTTGTTTTGCCCAAAATACGTTGTTCGACAAATATGCCGATAAAGAGAATGTGACCTCTGTCTTCATCACGAAGAAAATGTTCCAGATGATGCCTTCTGTCAATACTCCGGGATTGAACTTAGAGAATATGAAAAGCAAAATAGAATCCCTCCATATCCTCACCTCTGAAGACAAAAATATAAAGGAAAGTATGAAGAAAGATTTTACTGCCCTGATGAAGAAGGAGTATGAAGAGTTAATGCGGATAAAAGACGAAAATACAAAAGTAAATTTCTATATCAAACAAAAAGGGAATCTTATCAGCGAAATGGTTATGATAGCAGATTCGACAGAGGATGATTTTACGGTCATGCGGCTATTGGGCAGTTTCACACTGAAAGAGATGCAGGAAATTACGAAGACAACTCCTAAAAAGTAGAGATTTTAGAAGTTAATTATACGAATCAGTAAAATCCTATATCCAAAATGATAATTATACTTTTAAGAATATAATATGTAAGTATCGTACAAAGAATTATTAGTCCCTTCTACTTTATTCGCCCCCAATAAAGCAAGAACTTGTATTTCAAAGGATAAAATTGTAATTAATGTTAATAGAATAAACATTTCTAAGCTTATTCCTTGGTATTTTTAATTTTATTTTTCACTTTTGTGCAATGAAAGAAACATTAGATTTTTTCATAGTTAAGGTTTAGGTTAAAAAAATTAAGGGGAGCTGTGAAGCTGCCCTTTTTTCATACCAAAAAGTTAGCTTGAATCAGATATTATATTTACCTTTGGCGGACAACTATTTAGAAATGCAACATTATGGAAGATATTTTTAAGTTTCTTTTGCTAGCAGGTGTTATTATTGTAGGAATAGTCAAATCGATAAGAAAAACAGTTGATCATACAGAAGATAAACGTTCTGTCCCTCCTACGCAATCCACTGTTGAAACAGTTCCGGATACTGTTCCCTTGCCTGAGGCGTGGGGCAAAATATTCTCACCCAAAGATATCTTCCAACCGGCAACAACTCCGAAGAAATCTACTTCTCCTTCACAAAAACCAAAGAACCAGAAAAAGCATGCCGCACAGTTTGGCTCCGAAAATAACGTTGCACAACAGAATGCTGAATCTCAATCGAGTCACCCGCATATTTCTTCATCTACCGTTTCTCTGGAACCCTCAGAAAACGAAGAGGACTTTGCTATCCACTCCATTGAAGAAGCACGACGTGCTATCATCTGGGGAGAAATCATGCACCGTAAGTATTAACGAGAAAGTAAGAACCTATAAAAGAAAATTGTAATCTAACACGAATTTATACTATTTATGTCATTCAATCTTATTTCAGCAGCAGAAGCTGCAAGCCTGATCAAACATGGCTACAACATCGGTTTGAGCGGATTTACTCCTGCAGGAACCGCTAAGGCTGTTACAGCCGAACTTGCAAAAATAGCTGAGGCAGAGCACGTAAAAGGTAATCCTTTTCAAGTGGGTATATTCACAGGAGCTTCCACAGGAGAATCATGTGACGGAGTGATGGCACGCGCCAAAGCAATTCGTTACCGGGCTCCTTACACAACGAATTCCGACTTCCGCAAAGCTGTAAACAACGGAGAGATTGCTTACAACGATATCCATTTGTCGCAAATGGCACAAGAAGTACGCTACGGTTTCATGGGCAAAGTAAATGTTGCCATCATCGAAGCTTGCGAACTGACTCCGGACGGTAAGATTTACCTGACCGCTGCCGGTGGTATCTCTCCTACTATTTGTCGTCTGGCAGACCAGATTATCGTTGAGTTGAACAGCGCACATAGCAAAGCTGGTATGGGATTGCACGACGTATACGAACCTCTGGACCCGCCTTACCGTCGCGAAATTCCTATCTACAAGCCAAGTGACCGTATCGGATTACCTTATATTCAGGTAGACCCCAAAAAGATTATCGGTGTGGTAGAAACAAATAAGCCGGACGAAGCACGTTCTTTTGCTGCTGCTGATCCATTGACTGATAAAATCGGTCAAAATGTTGCCGACTTCCTTGCTGCTGACATGAAACGTGGAATTATTCCTGCAAGTTTCCTTCCTTTGCAATCAGGAGTAGGAAATATCGCTAACGCTGTACTCGGTGCATTGGGACGTGACAAAACAATTCCTCCATTCGAAATGTACACTGAAGTGATCCAGAACTCTGTAATCGGTTTGATTCGTGAAGGACGTATCAAGTTTGGTAGTGCTTGTTCTTTAACTGTTACCAATGACTGTCTGGAAGGTGTTTACAATGATATGGATTTCTTCCGCGACAAATTGGTTCTCCGTCCGTCGGAAATCTCCAATAGTCCTGAAGTGGTTCGTCGCCTCGGTGTCATTTCTATCAATACTGCTATCGAAGTAGACCTTTACGGTAATGTGAATTCTACTCATATCGGAGGAACAAAGATGATGAATGGTATTGGTGGCTCGGGAGACTTTACACGGAATGCTTATATTTCGATCTTCACCTGTCCGTCAGTTGCGAAGGAAGGAAAGATTAGTGCAATTGTTCCGATGGTTTCTCACCAGGATCACAGCGAGCATTCTGTAAATATTGTTATCACTGAACAAGGCGTTGCCGACCTGCGCGGAAAGAGCCCGAAAGAACGTGCACAGGCTATCATCGAAAACTGTGCACATCCTGACTACAAACAATTGCTGTGGGATTACCTCAAACTGGCAGGAGACAAAGCGCAGACTCCACACGCTATTCAAGCAGCATTGGGTATGCATGCCGAACTTGCCAAGAGTGGTGATATGAAGAATACAGATTGGGCTGCTTATAGCAAATAATTATAAAGTACAATCAACATATGCGATTACCGGAAGGTGACTAGGAACGAAGAAACTGCTTCTTAGTACCTTCTTTTTTATGTCCAAACAGAGTAAATATAAAAACGTAAACATATAGAGACAAATAATTGTACTTTTCACATTTTTGAACTATTGCATGCCACCTCCCTATCGCGGCATCATACTGTCTCGCCCCATATTCATACCAGTTCAGCCCATTCTTCGCATCCAACTCCTTACCATTATACTTGTAAGGCTGAACACTATTAGTTGAAGTAAACGTTCCACCAAACGGATAATACGCATTCATCTCCTCCACATTACCATCCTTGTCTGCCACAACCCTTACATTCCCCTGATGATCCTTCAAATAGAAATGGAACTTCCTGTCCGGGAAACTCACATACCCCGCCTCATTGAGCAGCATCCTCAACACCCCGTTCTCATAGACCGCATTCCCACAGTAATCCGTTGTCAAGGTAGTAGCACCCGTCTTGTGTACCGTACGAAGCTTCGTCCCGTCAGCAGCATACTCATACCGGATACTGTTACCGTTGGCAAAGGTTACCTCATCAGGCAAATTTAAAAGATTATATCCGATTTTACTAATATCCTTGTTTAAATCTTTAGTCAGATTGCCATTTTTATCATAAGTGTATTCCGTTGTCTGGTTACTGCCGTCTTTAAACTCCGTACCATTCCCATAGACAGAGTTTGTTGCCGCATCCTTGACTGCCTGCAACCGGTTACCGTTATACGTCAAAGCCAGATGATC
>NZ_LT707006.1:5194654-5200158 GCF_900155865.1 Bacteroides bouchesdurhonensis | reverse complement strand
ACCACACGGGTATTCCCCTGATGATCCTTCAAATAGAAATGGAACTTCCTGTCCGGGAAACTCACATACCCCGCCTCATTGAGCAGCATCCTCAACACCCCGTTCTCATAGACCGCATTCCCACAGTAATCCGTTGTCAAGGTAGTAGCACCCGTCTTGTGCACCGTACGAAGCTTCGTCCCGTCAGCAGCATACTCATACCGGATACTGTTACCGTTGGCGAAGGTTACCTCATCAGGCAAATTTAAAAGATTATATCCGATTTTACTAATATCCTTGTTTAAATCTTTAGTCAGATTGCCATTTTTATCATAAGTATACTCCACCCCATGGTTAGCACCGTCTTTAAATTCCGTACCATTCTAGACCGAATTCATGGAAGCGTCTAATATTTCCACTATAACATGTAGTGTTTCCGTTATTGCCTCCTGATAGTTCAGCGTTTGACTGATCAATGCACCAGTAATACTCTTGCAAAAGCGAACATTGTACATAAAATTTGCCGTGAGAATACTGTTACCATTACGGCATTCGGTCGTTTTAAACGGTCTACTTCATCATAAATTATCTACTAGGGCAACAGAAGCATCGTTATTCAACTGGTAAATTGTTCTCAATAGACGATCATTATACTTATACGTATACATTTTAGCAATCGTTCTTTTCTTCATTATGATACATACTTGTTTTACTTGCGTAGGCTTCCCTGTAAAGCCGTATAAAAATATCCCAATATAAACTATCTATAATTAGACAATCTATATTAGGATAAAACAACATGATTAATTGCAAAACTCAATCAACATTTAGACAAAAAGAGATGCACTACCAGACTTCAAGCCAATATATCGCATAATTCTTATATATACTGACTCCCTTCGTATAGCCATGTTTCCAATCGTCAGGAAGCCCAACTCCGTTTCTTGAAAGACAATCATCTGTTAAAAAGCTACCTTTCTCCGCAGCAAGAAGATAAACAATTGCTTCTTTATTAAAATCAGAAGGAAAATTAGTCTCCCATTTATGAAAACTGGGTATTGGCAACATACCCGCAAACTGGGAATTGCGGATTGAATCCGATGATACAAGTATCTCAAACTTTGCATAGTCATAAGGAAGCACTAAACATGAATCTGTAATGTGATAGATACCTTTTGCTTTAAAAGTGGCCTCCTTTCTCAATTGATTAAGTTCTTCATTATCACACAATATTCCCAAATGAATATAATTTAAATATCTTCCACGTGGAAATAGCAATTCGAAAAGTACAACTCTCTTGCTATCTACATTTTCAGGGAAATGAGAAACTAGCGATTCCGGATACAAACTTATTATTTCAAGATAATTTTGTTTATCACGTTCATCCAAATTAGATTGAAATAAGCAACTAGCCTGAATAATAAGCAGGCTAGTTAATAGTAAAAAAAATATTTTTCTCATTATTGCTTATAGTTTCTCATTTTATTCTTAGTACCCTTAATTCGAAGATATTCACTCCAACTATTATATACTGTTGTTTCACGATAATCATGTTTTCCTGTCATCATAGGGCGTAATACACCATAAAGATTACTAGCACTTTTCATTAATTTATCACCCAAAGAAGGAACCGAATATGTATAATTATTCCTTTCAATCATGCCTATTGTTTTTCTACCGATAAGAAAAGTCATCAGATTATCCAACATACTTGGCTTTTTATACCACAATGTGGTCGTTTTCACACCTACTATTTTACTTTCAGAGGCAGAAAATATAGAATATTTCTCATTAATAATCTCTACTTTTCCTGTTGTTAATGTAAAGTTATGTTTTCCATCCGAATAAAGTTCCTCTATTGATTCTTCTGAAAGAAGTTGTTGAATAGGGTTGATACTATAACCATTTGCCTGAGCTAATGAAACAGATTCATTAAAATTGTATAATTGCGACAAAATATTTTTCATATCTCCTAACATGTTATTATTACCTATACGCGTATAAATTTGATCGTTATACATCAATTGTTGTCCAACTGAATCCCGGTGAAAATATAAATTTCCTGTCGATTCATTCATGTACCAGTCCCGTCCATCTATATCTATGTTTTTTATTGGATTATTATTACAATAAGCATATGAATTTACATTGTAGTATTTCTCTGCAGATGGATCCACCGCATGCCACCTTCCTATCGCAGCATCATACTGTCTCGCACCATAATCATACCAGTTCAGCCCATTCCTCGTATCCAACTCCTCATTATACTTGTAAGGCTGAACACTATTAGTTGAAGTGAAAGTTCCCCCAAACGGATAATACGCATTCGTTTCCTCCACATTGCCATCCTTATCCGCTACCACACGGGTATTCCCCTGATGATCCTTCAAATAGAAATGGAACTTCCTGTCCGGGAAACTCACATACCCCGCCTCATTGAGCAGCATCCTCAACACCCCGTTCTCATAGACCGCATTCCCACAGTAATCCGTTGTCAAGGTAGTAGCACCCGTCTTGTGCACCGTACGAAGCTTCGTCCCGTCAGCAGCATACTCATACCGGATACTGTTACCGTTGGCGAAGGTTACCTCATCAGGCAAATTTAAAAGATTATATCCGATTTTACTAATATCCTTGTTTAAATCTTTAGTCAGATTGCCATTTTTATCATAAGTATACTCCACCGTTTGATTGGAATTGTCTTTAAATTCCGTACCATTCCCATAGACAGAGTTTGTTGCCGCATCCTTGACCGCCTGCAACCGGTTACCGTTATACGTCAAAGCCAGATGATCGATCAGCCCGTAGCTGTTTGCAGCCGTCTGCCCGTAACGCTTCAACCCCAGAATATTCCCCATCTTGTCATACCCCGTAACCTGCTCATTGAACCGGTCCGTATTAGCGGCAAGCGTAGCACCTTCCCCGTAGAGGGCATCCTTCAACCTGGAAAGACCGTCATACGTGAAACGATACCCTCTTGGGCTGGTTTCCGATCCCGCCTTCCACGACATGCTGCTGATGTTTCCATTATAGCAGGGAGTATTCCCCGTTATCGCCTCCTGATAATTGAGCGTCTGGCTGAACAACGTTCCCGTAATACTCTTCGTCCACGAACGGACGTTATACGCATACTCTGTTTTCAGTTTCGCGTTTCCGTTCCTGCTGTCCGACTTCAAGCGTCCCACCTCATCATAAGTGTTATCCACCAGGGTCACCACCGCGGCATTGTCCAACTGATAGGTAGTCCTTAACAAACGTTCCCCCTGATCATACGTATAGGTATAGACTTCCGTCCGTGTATCCGCCCCGACCGTATGCACCTTCCTGACTTGTGTAGGGTTCCCCGGGAAGTCGTAGGCGGTAAATATCTTATCCTCCCCTCCCAGGGAATTGTTGCCCCGCTGCTGGATCAAACGTCCCCTCTCATCGTAATACATCACAGAATAAAGATAACCCGATACAGCTCCGCTGCTGTTCAGTTTCGCCGTCAGCGTTCCGGTGAGCAACCCTTTGACTCCCACTGTCCTGAGCTCATCATATCCCGCTACTTTCTCGTAAGCAGTGGCAGCACCCGAAGGGATGCCATTGGATCCTATAAAGTCATACCGGTCATAATAATTCACGCTCAATACCGTCGGGGTAGCCAGGGTGACTTGGGAGGGAAGCGTATATCCTTTCAGGTCATTGGTATGACTCGTTCCTGTTAATCGGGTAGCTTTTACCACTACGTTCTTCAATGGATCATTTGCATAATCCAGTGTATTCTTGCAGGTCCCCGTCAGGACAATCCGTCCAAAAACATCCGGGATGCTGAAGGACCATTCCCCTTTGGCACGTTGCCCGCCGTCCTGTACGAAGACAGGACGGTCGGCGGCATCATACACCGTATAGAGGGGATCACACCCGGGAAGTTTCTTGTAAATGCAACGGTTCCGCCCATCATACTTGTAGACATAGGCATACTTCTGTATCGCTTCCACAGTCTCTACCCATGAAGCGGGAGTGGTGGTAGAAGTCAGCAAGTCCGAAGCCGCCGGAGGCAGTACCATCCGCAGGTTCCCGTAGCCGTCATATACGTAATAGGTATCGTGCATCACCTCCCCGTCCATTACACGTGAAAGGAGGACCTTCTCCGTAGCCAGGTCCTTGAATTCCAGGCTGGTGTGCCCGTCCTCGTCAGTGGTCTGCGTACAGTCGAGGGTACCCGTCGCATAGTCCTGCCGGTAGGTGAGGCTGTCCGCAGAAAGGGAATAGATTCGCACGCCCAGCTTAGGGTAGAAGGTCAGGTAATGCGCCAGTCCTTTTTGGTTCTGGTTGGTAAGGAATGATGTTCGCTGTATTGAACAGGTAGAGTTGGTAAACATTTATAGAATAAACATTCCAATATATAAAATACCCTGATATAAATTATCTTTAATTAGACAACCTATATCAAGGTAAGACAGATTCGCATAAATATTATAATGGTATACTACTATAATAACATGAAATCAGCAATGGATTAGTTTTATCCATAACGAAATCGATCCATATTGATGTTTGAAAGAAATAAAAAAAATGAGACTCTATTTGTTTATTATCATTTTTAAAAAACACAGAAATTTTATATAAGCCTACCTTCATTTTTCTTTTTCCAAATAGACTGGGGAGTTCGTAAAACTCTAAAATACCATCATGAAGTATCAAAGTATCATCTAAAACAATAGTAACATTTATATCTTTCCCTCCTTCATAAGAGTTTCCAATAAATATATATGAAGTTTTAGATACTGAACATATTATTACAACACATATAATTATAAAACTAGCTATTATATATCCATTTTTTTTCATATCCGTATTATCTCCATTTTAGCCCTAAATCATTTGTAGTAATAGTAATATTTTTATTATGCACAAATGGATAAGGTATTTTTCTCATAATATATTGATAACTATTACTTCCTCTATTGATATTATTTTGTTTTTTCAACATAGTTACCCTTTGCGTCGCACTACTATTATGAGAAGTGCCTTTTTGTCTCATAATATTAAGTGGATTTAATGAATGCTCTAATCCTAATGCGTGTCCGAATTCATGTGTTGCAGTAAAAGTATTATTATCAGAGAAAATATTAGAAAACCAATTATCATTCGCAAAATCACTTGCAGCCAAAGTCATTACTTTTCCACCAGACATACTGGTAACCCCTCTGCCCCCCTCTCCCTGCGCATCTGCCAGCACGAATAAATGATCTGAGTCTACTACATCTTCCATCGTTTTTGCAACGTCTAAATTCATATCGATTTTTAAATCATATTTTTTTCCATCATCCCATTTAAAACTTCCTTCATAAGTGTTTTTAATATCTGAAATTATATCTTCTGCAGCTCTTTGCATATTAATATTATCACTTGAATTGTTAAAAATCTTTGCTGTGACATGCATTGTAACAATATCATCTTTCAAAGTATACCAAATACTATCTCCGTTAATATCAACATTATTCACTGGATTATTTGCTCCATATTGGTAAGGAGATAAA
>NZ_LT707006.1:4447778-5194281 GCF_900155865.1 Bacteroides bouchesdurhonensis | reverse complement strand
TGCACCGTACGAAGCTTCGTCCCGTCAGCAGCATACTCATACCGGATACTGTTACCGTTGGCAAAGGTTACCTCATCAGGCAAATTTAAAAGATTATATCCGATTTTACTAATATCCTTGTTTAAATCTTTAGTCAGATTGCCATTTTTATCATAAGTGTATTCCGTTGTCTGGTTACTGCCGTCTTTAAATTCCGTACCATTCCCATAGACAGAGTTTGTTGCCGCATCCTTGACTGCCTGCAACCGGTTACCGTTATACGTCAAAGCCAGATGATCGATCAGCCCATAGCTACTTGCAGCCGTCTGCCCGTAACGCTTCAACCCCAGAATATTCCCCATCTTGTCATACCCCGTAACCTGCTCATTGAACCGGTCCGTATTAGCGGAAAGCGTAGTGCCTTCCCCGTAGAGGGCATCCTTCAACCTGGAAAGCCCGTCATACGTGAAACGGTACCCTCTTGGGCTGGTTTCCAATCCCGCCTTCCACGACATGCTGCTGATATTCCCATTATAGCAGGGAGTATTCCCCGTTATCGCCTCCTGATAATTGAGCGTCTGGCTGAACAACGTTCCCGTAATACTCTTCGTCCACGAACGGACGTTATACGCATACTCTGTCTTCAGCTTCGCATTCCCGTTCCTGCTGTCCGACTTCAAACGTCCCACCTCATCATAGGTGTTGTTCACCAGGGTCACCACCGCGTCATTGTCCAACTGATAGGTAGTCCTTAACAAACGTTCCCCCTGATCATAAGTATAGGTATAGACTTCCGTCCGTGTATCCGCCCCGACCGTATGCACCTTCCTGACTTGCGTAGGATTCCCCGGGAAGTCGTAGGCGGTAAATATCTTATCCTCCCCTCCCAAAGAATTGTTTCCCCGCTGCTGGATCAAACGTCCCCGCCCGTCATAATACACCACCGAGTACAGATAGCCCGATACTGCTCCGCTACTGTTCAGTTTCGCCGTCAGCGTTCCTGTGAGCAACCCTTTGACTCCCACTGTCCTGAGCTCATCATATCCCGCTACTTTTTCGTAAGCAGTAGAAGCTCCCGAAGGGATGCCATTGGAACCGACAAAGTCATAGCGGTCATAATAATTCACACTCAATACCGTCGGGGTAGCCAGGGTGACTTGGGAGGGAAGCGTATATCCTTTCAGGTCATTGGTCTGACTCGTTCCCTTGAGCCGGGTAGCCTTTACTACGATGTCCTTCAACGGGTCAGCCGTATAATCCAGTGTATTCTTGCAGGTCCCCGTCAAGACGATCCTTCCAAAAGCGTCCGGTATACTGAAGGACCATTCCCCTTTGGCCCGCTGTTCGCCGTCCTGTAGGAATACAGGACGGTCGGCGGCATCATACACCGTATAGACAGGATCGCATCCGGGAAGTTTCTTGTAAATGCAACGGTTCCGCCCGTCATATTTATAGATATAAGCATACTTTTGTATGGCTGCCACAGTCTCAATCCATGAAGCGGGAGTGGTGGTAGAAGTCAGCAAGTCCGAAGCCGCCGGAGGCAATACCATCCGCAGGTTCCCGTAGCCGTCATAGACGTAATAGGTATCGTGCATCACCTCCCCGTCCATTACGCGTGAAAGGAGTACCCGGTCCGTAGCCCGGTCCTTGAATTCCAATGTGGTGTGACCGTCCTCGTCGGTGGTCTGCGTACAGTCGAGGGTACCTGTCGCATAGTCCTGCCGGTAGGTGAGGCTGTCCGCAGAAAGGGAATAGATTCGCACGCTCAATTTAGGGTAGAAGGTCAGGTAATGCGCCAGCCCTTTTTGGTTCTGGTTGGTAAGGAACGAGGTCTGTACAGGATGTTCCTCCCAGTCCTTTCCGGGACCGAACTGCTGTCTGACCCGGTTCAGCGGGGAGTTCTCGTAGACGGGATGGCTCCAGGGGGCAGTGTCTTTGCCGTAGTAAGCGGCCGCCCGGGCTATGTCACCCACCGCGTAAGGTTCCATGTATCCGCCTCCCGAGGTATTCGCGCCTACAGGCAGGTAGCGGAAAGATTCCCGGTTAAGCCCGTCATAGGTTTGCAGGTTTACCAGGTCCTCCCCGTTAGGGGAGAGGCCATGCAGGATGTTCAGGTTGGGATTACCGAAGCGGTCGTAGTATTGGATTTCACGCCGCATCTGGTTCTCACTCAGTCCGGCAAGCCCGGAGGTCTTTACCCGCGGGGTCACGGTGATGATGTGGGGGTGTCCGGCACTGGTGTGCATGTACAGGGTGTCCCGGGACTGGGCGGAAATACCGCCGGGATACAGGGACAGGACCAGGAACGGTAGGAGGGTTCCCAATGTCCGCATATTTTTGATAGTTCGTAGCGTTTTCATAATGATTCGTTATTTTATACTGTTATTTTATACTATTTTGATTCTGTTTTTGGTTCTTGTGAAATTAAAGCGTTCATCCGGTTATCGAGGAAATCGATGACATTCGGATTATACACTGTCATGGCTGCGATCACCTGTGAATAGGTGGCATTCATTAGTTTACGTCCAATAGTAATTTCATTGGGGATACGGATGTTTCCTTATGTTGCGGATAGAGTGTGCAACTTCCAGTCATGGCGGGAGCGTCCGCCATGATAAATGGGTAATGTGATTATTTACAGGGAGTTACCTTGTTAACGAAGTCTTACGGTCTTCGACCGTTCAGCCAAGTCGTCCTTACGCTTCGTGTTGAGGAATAAACCGTACATGGCCGGAAACGGGGGAGGGCGGCACAGTCGCCGGGAAAGCTTCCGTCGGTTCGGGTGGACATTATTAAGCAAGGTATTTGCGGCAGTACGCGAATACGCCTGAATGGGCAGTGCTCCGGCTTGCCCTTTGACGGCAGGCGGCAAGGCTGGCGTTTCCTTTTTGAAGAAGGGGGACTTTGTTGTTCTATGAATAGTTAATTTGTTCATGGTATAATTATTATTAGGGTGTTTATTGTTTATAATATCTGTTTTATTTCCGACTGGTGTCACATGCCGTTACGCATAAGCCGGGGAGGAACGGTGCAGGCTACCAGAATATGGAAGCCGTATAATAAGTATTACTAACGGGACCGTAAAAAATCCGGTGGGAGCGGGATTTTTAACAGAATTTATTTCCGGGGCTGCCGGACAACTCTAAGATGCCGACGGATTATGGGTCAGGTTTCATAGGGGTTCCTCCTTTCTTAATGGCTAAAATGGTTAGCATGTTAGTATATATGACTCGTATGCCGGTTTGCGGATCACAAATCTATTTATCATGGGCACTAACCGCATACGCTATCACAATGTAAATATACTAACTATATTATGAATGTCAAATATAATATTAGTATTTTATACTATTTAACTAATAACTATTAGCTATATAATAGCATATGTAAGTATGATACGCCAATAGGTCTAAAGAGGTTATTGCCATAACAGGATGATTACTAACAGAAAAACTAACAATAGCGGATTGTCCGAAGCATGGGAATAAGATATTAAAGCCCGGACAAGATATTGGATGGCTGGGGAGGGGATATCATACTATGAAGCAGCAATTAACTACGACTGCTAAGCATGATAAAACGGTTATTTTATTGTCATTTGTCACTTTTAAGTGTTATATCCCTGATAATCAATTATAATATGGTGACAATAGAGTGGTGACAATAGGGTGACAACAGACATTTGCAGCATTTCTATTGTCACTTTCATTTTGCTGTTTAGCAACAGAACACACTGGCGGTCATGTGTTTAAGATGCTATTATAAGAATAGGGGGATTAGGGCATTTTACAGCCATTCCATGCGTTTTTGGGGAAAATCATAGCCGTGCTATCTTTGCATTGCTTGTTTTGGGGGAGCGGACAGACGTTTTGCCTCACCATTACCCTCACTCTGGAAAAGCGGAAAGAGCCGCGGAAAGAACACGGGAGAATAGGGAAGAAGAGAACCTTGAAGAAATACATGGAAACAGATTAAGGCTAAGATAACATGGATTTAGTTCATGCCGCTATTTCATTAATGGATAGCCTGGTGTCCATTAATAGAAAACTTGCTCTCTACTAATAGAAAACTTGTTCTCCATTAAGTAATAACTTTCTTTTCCTTTATGCAAAACTATAACCGCAAGCTCCGGTTATATAACTGAAGCTTTTGATTATATAATCAAAGGCTCCGGTTTCATAATCAGAACTTGCGGTTATAGTTCCTTGCCTGCAAAAACACATTTTAACGCTTGAAAGAACAGGTTTCCTTCCGGTTGGAAGGGATTTATGCAGTACAAATTTAGAAAAAAATATCGGTTTAGAAGCGGTATTTCATAAATGAAGGGTTTTATAAATCCTCGTTGGTACATATAATCAGGCACATGGCGGAAGATCTACAAAGAGATTATGACCTCTTTTGTTAAAGAATACTTTCCTTCACTGCTAGTTTATTTGAAACGTTATACTTACTTTTGCATCCACATCATACATCTATCAAAACTATGGTTCTGAATTATATCTGGATAGCTTTCTTCCTCATAGCCTTCGTGATAGCCCTTGCAAAAGTGCTGTTGCTAGGAGATACGGAGATATTTACCGCTATTATAAACTCTACGTTCGACGCCTCGAAAACTGCCTTCGAAATTTCATTGGGGTTAACCGGAGTATTAGCTCTTTGGTTGGGAATTATGAAAACCGGAGAGAATAGCGGGTTAATAACTTCATTGGTGCCAATGACAGATATACTTATTTATGGGGCAAATAAGCAGAGAAAAATCCGACAGCCGATTCATAAAATGCTTTTGCATCTTGTTGTTCCTTTAAAAGACAATTCATTACCTCTTCAAATCGTCTGGAATCAATTCTTTCGCGGATCGATCTCCAAAGCTGTATGTTCTCTTCGACTTGCATTACTCCTTGCTTGAGACTTTCGACGAATTCCTTTTCAAATGTATCACCCGATTTCATGAGATGATTCCATGGAACATAGTGAAAGCAAAGTAAATATAATTCGGGACATTGCTTTATGTCGTTAAAGTGTGTGCAATTGGTAGGGAAATACTGTGAAACATAATCCGTACCATTGAACGTTCGATTCGTTCCAATTCCTTTATTGTCTATTTTCCATTCTTTGTTAGCTCGGATATCAAATCCGGCACGATAATGACAAGCTACCTGAGTCGTCAGCCCGAGGCTATAGGGTGAATGGCTGCGGGCATAGCTGTTCCATGTCGGCATCATCATTTGTGTGATTACCCTTTCCGCGGACCTATCACAATTCCATGTTGATTTAATCCATTCAGAAGTGATTTTCTCAATAGTCTCTTTGGGATTCCACGCTAATCGTCCGAATGCAAACCAGTTTGCTTGTGCAAAATGATGACCGGTCCAGTTGTTGGAATCACCGGTATTGGCTACACCTGCCATCGCCCGGTATTTAGTAGGATAAACCTTACCCGTAATTATCTTAGCTATGTTACTGCCCGCACCTTTGCAATACGTGTCAAAGTTGAGAAACTCTTTCCACATGGGAGCTAAATAGACCAAATACGTAGATTGCCCGATATATTCCTGGGTAATTTGCAATTCAGGCATTAATGGAGTCTGTTTCATTGCCCCGAACAAAGGTTGGGCTGGCTCAACCGGCTGGAAATCCAATGCTCCGTTTTTGGCTTGCAATATCACATTATCATCGAACTTTCCGTCAAGTGGAAGAAATTCTTTATAAGAACGTTTGATGCGATCCTTATCTATTTGAGGATTATAGACAAACGTTCTCCATATCACAATACCACCATGAGGTTTTAGTGCCCGCGCCAATACATTAGCACCTTCTGCATGAGTACAATGATAATCTTGCGGTCCGGGCATGCCTTCAGAGTTTGCTTTGACGAGAAATCCTCCGAAGTCAGGAATCAGTGAATAAATCTCATCCACTTTTGCATTCCACCATTCTTGCACATTCGGATCAAGCGGATTGGCTGTATCGAGTTCTCCCACACCTCCCCATTTTTTCATAACATCAGGTGTTGATGAAGGTTTCATGGGAGCTGCAAAATTGGCAGCGAGATAAATACGTATATTATACTTTCGTAGGATATGTGCTAACGCTGATATTTTTTTCAGATAATCTCTTCGTAAGATACGTGGATCGGCATTCACATTATTCAATACGACTCCATTGATACCTATAGAGGCATTGGCACGTGCATAGTCCGTATATCTTTCATCAAGTCTTTCCGGTAATTCGTCCCATTTCCATAACGTTTTTCCGGCGTATCCCCGCTCTATATTCCCGTTGAGATCGTCCCAATGATTGAGTTGCCGATAATCTAAAGCCGGTACCTCTCTTATATTCAACCGGTCCAGCGGATATTCACATTGAATCAGCCGGATCAAATGGAACGTTCCATAAAGAAAACCAGCATCCGAATATGCTTGCAATATGATCTTGTTATTGTTATTACGAATAAGATATCCTTCCATACCCAGGCTTTTGTCTTTACAGTAACTCATTTGAATGCTGGCTCTTGTGTTACTGATGAATTGAGGAGTTATTCCCAGTGTAGCTTTTAAACTACGTTTTAATTCTTCTGCGATCACTCCGTCGTATTTGCAATGAGGCAGATTCACCTGGCTGTATAATTGGATATAAGATTCCTTCAGTGAAAGATCTTGAACAGGCTTGTAGTTTAACCAAAGTTCATATCCTGTATCTGTGTTTTGTACTGTTTGTGCTTGTCCGCGAGAATGTCCGATAGTGCACAAACAAAGTAGAATAATACCGAGATGAAAATAATAATTATTCATAATGAGTATTTTTAAGGAACAACACAAAGAAAATAAAATAGAAGAAAAATATAGGCTATTTTCTGTTCAATAAAGGACAAATCCTCTTCTTAATCATGTTTTTTTTTAAAAGAAAAGGTATAATTCTATATTTATGGTCAGTTTTTGTCCTTTATTGAATAGTTTTTTTTGTATGTTTTCTAATGTTATTCCGATTTTTGCGATATGAATTAGTCGGAATTCGTATTATAATATCCATGAATTCAAAACAATTTAAGAAAAATATAAGGACTATGATCTGAAAATTGTTTTCTTTGTATTGTCTTAAAATGAATGAAGTTATGAAAACTATGAAAACGAAGTTGAGCTTTTTGTTGTCTCTGGTCTTATTAGTGTCATGTAATCTTAAAAACACAGGGAAACAAGATGATACTGCAAGGGATACTACTTATACGAATCCGCTATTGGCTGAAGGAGGGTCTGACGCTAGTGCTCTTTATCACAATGGAAAGTATTATTATACACATGAAACAGAATCACATATTATGTTGTGGGAAACAACAGACATTACCGATCTGACTCATGCTAAATCCAAAAAGGTATGGATTCCAAAGGATCCTATGCATAGCCGGCATCTTTGGGATCCGGAAATACGGTTGATAAATGGTAAGTGGTATATATATTTTGCTGCTGACGATGGAAATACGGACAACCATCAGCTATATGTGATTGAGAATGATTCTCCCGATCCTATGGAAGGGGAGTTTCAGTTGAGAGGACCCATAGTTACTAATTCCGGATGGAATTGGGGAATTCATCCTGCTACTTTCGAGCATAAAGGAGATCTTTATTTATTGTGGTCGGGTTGGCCCAGCCGAAGAATTAATACGGAGACTCAATGTATCTATATAGCTCGGATGAAAGATCCATGGACACTCGATTCGGAAAGAGTGCTGATTTCACGGCCGGAATATGAATGGGAACGACAATGGGTAAATCCTGATGGAAGTAGGACAGCCTATCCTATTTATGTCAATGAGGCACCACAGTTCTTTCATTCGAAGGATAATAAGACGCTGATTGTATATTATGCAGCCAGTGGTTGTTGGTCACCTTTTTATTGTACGGGGATGCTTACTGCTGATGCGGATAGTGATTTGTTAAATCCAGCTTCCTGGAAGAAATCAGAGGTACCGGTATTCCAACAAGAGCCGAAAGAGCGCGTTTACGGACCGGGTAGTTTTTCATTTGTTCCTTCACCGGATAGTACCGAAGTGTATTTATTATATCATGCACGAAGTCTGCCGAATTCAGTTACAGGTGAGCCTGAAAGCCGAAACCCGAGGTTGCAAAAGATAGGATGGGACGCGAATGGTATGCCGGAATTAGGCAAACCGGTTCCTGTTGGAGTTCCATTGCCGAAACCTTCAGGTACGCCTATCAAGAAATAGGTAATATTTCTAGATGTTTCTATCATGTTTGGCAAGTGAGGACCGCTTGTCAAGGGAGGATTATAATAATTATATTACTAACATAATATTAAATTAAAACAGTGAAAAAGAATATTTTAGCAGTATGTGCTGTCGCTTTGCTTTCTACTGCGGCATTTGCGCAATGGAAACCGGCTGGTGATAAAATTAAAACAAAATGGGCGGAAGAAATCAATCCGGAAAACGTCTTGCCTGAGTATCCCCGTCCTATCATGGAACGTAGTGATTGGAAAAACCTGAACGGTTTATGGGAATATGCAATTATAGAGAGAGGTAAAACGCCGACTTCCTATGAAGGCAAAATCCTGGTACCATTTGCAGTAGAATCAAGCTTGTCGGGAGTCGCAAAGACGGTAGGAAAGAATAATGAGCTTTGGTATCAGCGGACATTTGATGTTCCGAGTGCATGGAAAGGCAAAAAGGTAATGCTGAACTTTGGAGCTGTGGATTGGAAGGCTGATATTTGGGTGAATGATATAAAAGTAGGCCAACATACAGGTGGTTTTACTCCATTCTCTTTGGATATAACTCCGGCATTAAACTCAAAAGGGGATAACAAACTTGTAGTGAAAGTTTGGGACCCGACAAGCGACGGACCTCAACCGCGTGGCAAACAGGTTACTAAACCCGAAGGTATTTGGTATACCTCTGTAACAGGTATCTGGCAAACTGTATGGATGGAACCTGTAGACGAATGTCACATCACCGATATTCGTACTGCTTCGGATATTGATCGCAAGAAGCTGACCGTAGACGTAGCTACTACCGGTGCAAACTCATCTTCTCAATTGGTTGAAGTAAAGGTGTTTGACGGCAAGCAATTGGTGGCTGTAGGCAAAGGACTGAACGGCCAGACTATTGATATACAAATGCCTGAAGATGCAAAATTGTGGAGTCCTGAATCTCCTTTCCTTTACACAATGGAAGTTGCTTTGAACTGTGGAGGTAAAGTGACAGACAAAGTAAATAGTTACACTGCTATGCGTAAATACTCTACCCGTCAGGATGAGAATGGAATTGTACGTTTGCAGTTGAATAATAAGGATGTATTCCAGTTTGGTCCCTTGGATCAAGGTTGGTGGCCTGATGGACTGTATACAGCACCTACTGATGAGGCTTTGGTTTACGACATTCAGAAAACAAAGGATTTCGGTTATAATATGATCCGTAAGCACGTGAAAGTAGAACCAGCACGTTGGTATACTCATTGCGATAAACTGGGAGTAATTGTATGGCAGGATATGCCTAGCGGCGATAAAGAACCGGAATGGCAGATGTACAACTTCTTCACAGGTAATGAATTGAAACGTACGGAAGAGTCGGAAGCATGTTATCGTAAAGAATGGAAAGAAATAATGGATTACCTTTACAATTATCCTTGTATTGGTGTTTGGGTTCCGTTTAATGAACGTTGGGGACAGTTCAAGACAGAAGAAATCTCTGAATGGACAAAGAAACATGATCCTTCTCGTTTGGTGAATCCGGCAAGTGGTGGTAACCACTTCCAATGTGGAGATATCCTTGACTTGCACCATTATCCGAACCCGGCTCTTAAATTCTATGACGCAGGTCGTGCTACAGTATTGGGAGAATATGGCGGTATCGGTATGGCTATGCCGGAACACTTATGGGTACCCGATCACAATTGGGGATATGTTAAGTTCAATTCTTCTAAAGAAGTGACAGACGAGTATGTGAAATATGCGAATCAATTATATAAACTGATTCCACGTGGTTATTCTGCAGCAGTGTATACACAGACTACAGACGTTGAAATGGAAGTAAACGGATTAATGACTTATGACCGTAAGGAAATCAAGATTGATGAACCTAGAGTAAAGGAAATTAATACCAAAATCTGTAATTCGTTAAATAAGTAAGACAAAAGTTTGTAATTGAATACTGATCTCATGGTGAAATTGAACCGTGCGGAGATTTCCGCCGGTTCAATTTCTATTTTTTTTCTTATCTTTGCCAAACTTTTAAATCAATCTTATATGATGCTTAGATCACTTTTTCTTTTAATGGCTGTAGGTTGTTCGGCAGCTTTATTCTCTCAGTCTGCACCAGACGGAGGGGCGGATACTGATAAGAAACAGTACTGTAATCCTGTAATCAATTATAGTTTACCGGATCCAACGGTTATTAAAGGTGAAGACGGTTATTTCTATCTGTATGCTACGGAAGATATCAAAAATGTCCCGATTCATCGATCAAAAAACCTTGTAGACTGGGATTTTGTAGGAACGGCTTTTACCAAAACAACTCGTCCTACATTTGAACCCAAAGGTGGAATCTGGGCTCCTGATATTAATAAAATAGGTAACCGCTATGTGCTATATTATTCCATGTCAGTTTGGGGTGGAGAATGGACATGCGGTGTTGGTGTCGCTGTTGCCAATCAACCGGAAGGTCCTTTTATTGATCATGGCAAAATGTTCCGAAGCAATGAGATCAAGATACAAAATTGTATCGACCCTTTTTACATAGAAGATAATGGTAAGAAATATCTTTTCTGGGGTAGTTTTCATGGAATATATGGTACGGAGTTGACAGAAGACGGGCTTGCTTTGAAAGAAGACGCTCCAATCTTGCAAATTGCCGGTAATGCCTACGAAGGCACTTATATTCACAAACGGGACGGATATTATTATTTGTTTGCTTCTATCGGTAGCTGTTGTGAGGGATTGAAGAGTACTTATACAACGGTTGTAGGACGTTCGGAAAGCTTGTTTGGACCTTATGTGGATAAGAGCGGTCGTCCGATGCTGGAGAACAACCATGAAATCCTGATTGGGAAGAATGATGCGTTTGTAGGAAACGGCCATAACTCAGAAATTGTTTCAGATAAGAAGGGTGCAGACTGGATATTTTATCATGCAGTCAGTACGGCCAATCCGTCGGGACGAGTCCTGATGTTAGATCGTATTTATTGGCAAGATGGCTGGCCGTATGTACAAGGGGCTACTCCATCATTGAAGGCTGATAAGCCGGAGTTTTAAAGGACACATTTAATATTGTATAGTAGATTTCCCCTTATTTGCAGTTGCAGATAAGGGGATTTTTGTGTCATATACTTGTCATAATGCAATATAAAAGGCGTTTTGACTAGTTTTTATCCTTTATTGAATAGAGATTTGTATTAACTTTCCTTATTTTCTGCAATCTTTGTAACTGGAAAAATATTCTAATATTCAGTTATCATGAAAAACAAGACTCTCTTGGCCCTAATTTTACTGCTGGCAGTATCTACGACAATGACCGGAATGGAAGTTCCGGGAAAAACACAGCACAAGCCATTTGCGTATACGAATGATGATGTATGGGCTGCATACGAAGGATTCAACCGGACATTGCTTGATCCTGTCAAATATATCTATAAGACCAATTCTTCTGATAAAAGTGCAAAAGATCGTTTCAACGGTGCGGCAGCTATCTGGTGCCAACCTACCTATTGGGATATGGCAATGAATGCCTATAAATTAGCCAAAGCTCAAAACGATAAGCAAAAGACTGCTTACTACAAAGAGCTTTGTGATAAGATATATGCAGGAAATAAAGCTCAGTACGCTCATTTCGATTTTGATGATAATAATGAAAATACCGGATGGTTTATTTATGATGATATCATGTGGTGGACCATTACTTTGGCACGTGCTTACGAATTGTTTGGAGTAGAGGACTACCTCCGATTCTCGGAAGAGAGCTTTAGTCGTGTGTGGTACGGATCAAAGAAAGTAGGAGATACCGGTTCGTATGACAAAGTAAATGGCGGAATGTTCTGGCAATGGCAACCGATACGGAATCCGAAACCCAATCAACCGAATGATGGTAAAATGGCATGTATCAACTTCCCGGTGGTGGTAGCTGCACTTACTCTTTATAATAATGTGCCGAAACGGAGAAAGGAATCTGCTGAAGAGGCACCCAAATATCAGACTAAAGCACAATATCTGGCTAAAGGGAAAGAAATTTATGAATGGGGTGTAGAGAACCTGCTGGATAAGAAAACCGGAAAGGTGGCCGATAGCCGTCATGGTAAAGGCACTCCGGCATGGAAAGCACATATTTATAATCAGGCTACTTTCATTGGAGCATCCGTTTTACTCTATAAAGCTACCGGGAAAAAAAGTTATTTGAATAATGCTATACTTGCAGCCGACTATTCTGTAAAGGAAATGTCTGCCGAACATAACCTGTTACCTTTCGAGAAGGGAATTGAGCAAGGTATTTACACTGCTATTTTCGCTCAATATATGGCAATGCTAGTATACGACTGCGGTCAGAATCAATATCTCCCATTCCTGAAGCATAATATTGAAGTAGGTTGGGCAAATAGAGATAAAACACGTAATGTTTGTGGAGGCGAATATTGGAAAGTGCTGCCGGACGGAGCAGATATCGACAGTTATTCTGCTTCCGGAATACCTGCGTTAATGCTTTTATTCCCGGCAGATAAATAACCAGATAATTTTCGACTCTAATACCATATACTATCATGAATAATATACGACTACTGCTGGTTTCTTGTTTTTTATTAATCTGTTGTCATTCAATCAATGCACAAAAGGTAAAAGACAGAGAGACTAAAACTGTCTTCCAAACAGCTGATCCTTGGAAACCGGAAACAGATGTGCGTGCTGACGCAGCAATCGTATATGGTACATCGGATAGACCAGGTGTTACCTTCGAACAGCGGGTGCAATCGTGGAAAAATAAAGGTTACCAAACACAGTTTATGACTGGCGTAGCGTGGGGAAATTACCAGGACTATTTTCTTGGAAAATGGGATGGGATTAATGACCATCTGAAAGAAGGACAAAGAGATCGTAACGGAGATGAAATTGCCCATGGACATCTGGTGCCCTACATTGTCCCTACCGAAAGTTTTATCCGTTACATGCAAGAAATGCAGATAAAACGTGTGATTGATGCAGGAATCACTTCTATTTTTCTGGAAGAACCGGAATTCTGGATGCGTGGCGGATATAGCGAAGCTTTCAAGTCGGAGTGGCAGAAATATTATGATTTTCCATGGAGGGACCAGCAAGAATCTCCCGAAAACACATATCTCTCCAATAAATTGAAATACCATCTGTATTACAATGCATTGGATAAGATATTTTCCTATGCCAAAGAATACGGAAAATTGAAGGGATTGGATATCAAATGTTATGTGCCTACCCACTCATTAATCAATTATACTTCCTGGCAGATTGTAAGTCCTGAAGCTAGCTTGGCTTCATTGGACTGTGTTGATGGTTATATTGCACAAGTCTGGACGGGTACTGCACGTGAATCCAATTTCTATGATGGCGTAAGAAAAGAAAGGGTATTTGAAAATGCCTTTCTGGAATATGGCTGCATGAAGTCCATGACTGCTCCTTTAAAGCGGAAAATGTACTTTCTGACGGACCCGATAGAAGATTTCCCAAGAGACTGGCAAGATTTTAAACGTAATTATCAGGCTACTTTTTCTGCACAACTTATGTATCCGATGATTGATACGTATGAAGTTATGCCTTGGCCCGACCGTATTTACCTGGGATTGTATCAGGTAGCCGGAACAGACCGGAAAGAACGTATTCCGCGTTCATATTCCACCCAGATGCAAATCATGATTAATACATTGAATGATATCCGTACTTCTGAAAAAAAGATTAGCGGTACACATGGTATTGGTGTATTGATGGCTAACTCATTGATGTTCCAGCGTTTTCCTACTCACCACGGATACGATGATCCTCAGTTCTCCAGTTTCTACGGACAAACATTTCCCTTGTTGAAAAGAGGGGTTCCGGTAGAGCTGGTACATATCGAAAACACTCCGTTTAAAGAGACCTTCAAAGGACTTGAAGTATTGGTGATGTCCTACTCGAATATGAAACCGATGAGCCCCGAGTACCATACTTATCTGGCAGATTGGGTAAAGAAAGGTGGAGTCTTAGTTTATTGTGGAGAAGATATCGATCCTTATCAATCCGTACTGGAATGGTGGAATACAGAAGGCAATCATTATAAATCCCCTTCAGAACACCTGTTCGAGAAGATGAATTTATCCCAGAATCCTACAGACGGAACTTATCGCTATGGTAAAGGAAGAGTCATTGTCATGCGTGAAGATCCTAAACATTTTGTGTTGAAAGCCGGAAATGACCGGAAATATTTTGAAACCATTTCATCTGCTTATCAGAAAAAGACCGGCAAAGCGATCGAGACAAAAAACAGTTTCTTAGTAGAAAGAGGTGTCTATACTATTGCGGCTGTTATGGATGAAAGCGTTTCAAACGAGCCTTTGACATTGTCCGGATTATATATCGATCTGTTTGATAAAGATTTGCCGGTACTGACAAAGAAACAGATTCAACCTGGCGAGCAGGGATACCTGTATGATTTAAATAAAGTGTCCGGCAAAGTCAAAGCAAAAGTTCTTTGCGGTGCTTCCCGTATTTATGATGAGAAAGTAGGAAAGCAGAACTATTCATTTGTGGCGAAAAGTCCGTTGGAAACAACCAATGTGTCGAGGGTTCTGCTGCCAAGCAAACCTAAAACCGTAAAGGTGAACGGGAAGTCGGAGCAAGGCGAATGGGATGAAACTTCGAAAACACTGCTACTAAGCTTTGAAAATGATCCGAATGGAGTAAATGTATCAATTGAGTGGTAAATAGAATCTATAAAATAGAAATGAATATTATGAGACAAAAACTAACGATGCTGTTGCTGGGAGCAGCTTCTGTACTTTCTAGCTGTAGCACCCAGATTGAACGGCATGAGAAAAATGAGTTGCGTGCTCCGGCTTATCCGCTGGTAACGATAGATCCTTATACCAGTGCTTGGTCTTTTACAGACAATTTGTATGACGGCTCTGTAAAACATTGGACAGGAAAAGATTTCCCTTTAATAGGTGTAGCCAAAGTAGACGGGCAATTATACCGCTTCCTGGGAATGGAAGAACTGGAATTGAGACCTTTGGTGAAAACATCTGAACAGGGTACTTGGACAGGAAAATATACCATTGAGAAACCGGCTGACGGATGGCAGAATGCTGATTTCGATGATAGCGCATGGAAAGAAGGAGAAGGTGCATTCGGGACAAAAGAGAACGAAACCGCAGCAAAGACACAATGGGGAGAAGAGTTTATCTGGGTACGTCGTGTAGCGGATATTCAGGAAGACTTGACTGGAAAAAATGTATACCTGGAATATTCTCACGACGACGATGTGATTATTTATATTAATGGAATCAAGGTTGTTGATACAGGAAATGCTTGTAAGAAGCATGTACAAGTAAAATTGTCGGATGAAGTGATTGCTTCTTTGAAGAAAGGTGATAATCTGATTGCCGCTTATTGCAACAACCGCGGAGCAAATGGATTGTTGGACTTCGGATTGTTGGTAGAGTTGGATGATAGCCGGTATTTCGGTCAGACAGCTACACAGACATCTGTCGATGTGCAACCTATGCAGACTTATTACACCTTTACTTGTGGCCCGGTGGATTTGGACCTGACATTTACTGCTCCTATGTTTATGGATAATCTGGACCTGATGACGCGCCCGGTTAATTATATCTCTTACGAAGTAGCTTCTAACGACGGAAAGAAGCATGAAGTAGAAATCTATTTTGAAGTTTCTCCTCAATGGGCACTCGACTTGCCTCACCAGGAATCTGTAGCCGACAGCTTTACAGAAGGTGACTTGTTATTCTTGCGTACCGGAAGCCGTAATCAGGAAATACTGAAAAAGAAAGGTGATGATGTACGTATTGATTGGGGACATTTCTATCTGGCTGCCGAAAAAGAAAATAGTACTTATGCTATCGGAGACGGTAAAAAACTGCGTAAGAGTTTTACTGAGAATAAGTTGGAAGCACCTTCGTCAGAAGGTTATGATAAACTGGCTTTGGTACGTTCATTGGGTGAAACCAATAAAGCTAGCGGTCACCTGTTGATTGGATATGACGATATTTATTCAATCCAATATTTCGGAGAGAACTTGCGTCCCTATTGGAATCGCACTGGTAATGAAACAATCGTTTCACAATTCCAGAAAGCTGAAAAAGAATATGACACACAGATGAAGAATTGTGCGGCATTCGATAAGAAACTGATGCAAGAAGCTACTGAAGCCGGTGGACGTAAATATGCTGAACTTTGTGCTTTGGCTTATCGCCAGGCTCTTGCGGCTCATAAATTAGTAGAAGCTCCGAATGGTGACTTGGTATTCCTATCTAAAGAGAACTTTAGTAACGGTTCTATCGGAACAGTCGATTTGACTTATCCTGGAGCTCCATTGCTTTTGCTCTACAATCCGGAACTGGTGAAAGCTACTATGAATCATATTTTCTATTATAGTGAAAGTGGAAAATGGACAAAACCGTTTGCTGCTCATGATGTAGGTACTTATCCGATGGCTAACGGTCAGACTTATGGTGGAGATATGCCGATTGAAGAATCTGGTAATATGGTGGTTTTGGCTGCTGCTATTGCCGCTATGGAAGGAAATGCCGAGTATGCAAAGAAACATTGGGAAACTTTGACAACATGGACAGACTATCTGGTTGAATATGGCTTGGACCCTGAAAACCAACTTTGTACGGACGACTTTGCCGGACACTTTGCACACAATGCCAATCTTTCTATTAAAGCAATTATGGGTGTTGCTTCATATGGCTATCTGGCAGACATGTTAGGAAAGAAAGATGTTGCAGAGAAATATACTCAGAAAGCAAAAGATATGGCTGTTGAATGGGAGAAAATGGCAAATGACGGTGACCACTATCGTCTGACCTTTGACAAACCGGGAACATGGAGCCAGAAATATAACCTTGTTTGGGATAAACTGCTGAATTTGCAGATTTTCCCGGCAAAGATTGCTGAAACAGAAATTCCTTACTATCTGACAAAACAGAATAAATACGGTCTTCCGTTGGATAACCGTGAAACATATACCAAGACAGACTGGATTATGTGGACAGCTACCTTGGCTAACGATAAGGCAACTTTCGAAAAGTTCATTGATCCTGTATACTTGTTCATGAACGAAACACCGAATCGTGTTCCGATGTCTGACTGGGTATTTACAGATGCTCCTAACCAAAGAGGTTTCCAGGCTCGTTCTGTAGTTGGAGGATATTTCATTAAAATGCTTGAAGGTAAACTAAATAACTCAAACAAATAATAAATCATGAAGAAACAAGTAAAGTATATTAATACAGGTATGCTGGCGGCTATGCTGCTTTGCGGAGGACAAGTACAGGCTGCCGACCGTATGTCAGAGATGTATGTTTGCGCTGCAGATGCCATTCAGAAGGATAACCGTCCGGTAGTCTCTGAACGTTTATTCCATTCGGATGCAGTGGAAAAGGAAATTCTCCGCATACAGAAGTTGCTGAAGAATGAGAAATTAGCCTGGATGTTTACAAACTGTTTTCCAAATACATTGGATACTACTGTACATTTCCGTATTGGAAAAGATGGTAAACCGGATACCTTTGTATATACAGGAGACATACATGCGATGTGGCTTCGTGACTCAGGTGCACAGGTTTGGCCCTACGTACAGCTAGCAAATTCTGATCCTAAATTGAAACAAATGCTGGCTGGAGTTATCCTCCGCCAGTTCAAATGTATCAATATCGATCCGTATGCAAATGCGTTTAATGACGGTCCGGTAGAAGATAATGAATGGATGACTGACATCACAGACATGAAAGCGGAATTGCATGAGCGCAAATGGGAAATCGACTCATTGTGTTATCCCTTACGCTTGGCTTACCATTATTGGAAAACAACCGGTGATGCAAGTATTTTTACTGAAGAGTGGATTCAGGCAATCACTCAGATTCTGAAGACTTTCAAGGAACAACAACGCAAAGAAGGAGTTGGACCTTATAAATTCCAACGTAAGACCGAACGTGCTTTGGATACATTGAATAATGATGGATTGGGAGCTCCGGTAAATCCTGTAGGATTGATCGTGTCTTGTTTCCGTCCTTCGGATGATGCTACTACATTGCAATACTTAGTTCCTTCTAATTTCTTTGCTGTATCTTCATTGCGTAAAGCTGCCGAGATTCTGGAAACTGTCAATCAGAAAGAGGACCTGGCAAAAGAATGCAAATCATTGGCAAAAGAAGTTGAGACTGCTTTAAAGAAATATGCAGTATACAAACATCCTAAATATGGCAAGATGTATGCTTTCGAAGTAGATGGGTTCGGTAATCACCTGTTGATGGACGACGCTAATGTACCGAGTTTGCTTGCGATGCCTTATCTGGGTGATGTAGATGTAAACGACAAGATCTATCAGAATACCCGTAAGTTTGTTTGGAGCGAAGATAATCCTTACTTCTTCAAAGGAACAGCCGGTGAAGGTATTGGCGGACCGCATATCGGATATGATATGATTTGGCCGATGAGCATTATGATGAAGGCTTTTACCAGTAAAGACGATGCAGAAATCAAAGCATGTATCAAGATGTTGATGGACACTGATGCGGGAAAAGGATTTATGCATGAATCATTCCATAAAGATAATCCGGAGAAATTTACCCGTGCTTGGTTTGCATGGCAGAACACACTCTTCGGAGAGTTGATCCTTAAATTGGTAAATGAAGGAAAAGTGGATTTGTTGAACAGTATTAATTAATAAAGTATTATGAAAAAGTTATGTGTATGGGCAGTTGCCGCCCTTTTAATGGCAGCTTGTACACCGAAAGCCGAGGAAAAAACAACGGATTCCGGTTTATTGCAAAGTAATTTCCAGACGGAAGTAGACGGAAAGAAAACTGATCTGTATGTGTTGCGTAACAAGAATAACATGGAAGTTTGTATTACAAACTTCGGCGGGCGTATTGTTTCTGTAATGGTTCCCGATAAGGATGGAAAAATGCAGGATGTAGTTTTGGGATTTGATTCTATCCAGGACTATATCTCCAAACCTTCAGATTTTGGTGCAACGATTGGTCGTTATGCCAACCGTATCGGTCAGGGTAAGTTTACACTGGATAGTGTAGAATATCAGTTACCTAAAAATAACTATGGACACTGTCTGCATGGCGGACCGAAAGGATTCCAATACAAGATATTTGATGCAAATCTGCTGACTCCTCAGAAACTTGAATTGACTTGCAAAGCTGACGACGGCGAAGAAGGATTCCCGGGTAATCTTACTTGCAAAGTTGTGATGGAACTGACTGACGACAACGCAATTGATATTAAGTATGAAGCTGAAACAGACAAACCGACTGTTATCAATCTGACTAACCACTCTTATTTCAATCTGGATGGTGATGCCGGCAGCAATAGCGACCATATCTTGACAGTAGATGCTGATTACTACACTCCGGTAGATAGCACATTTATGACTACAGGTGAGATTGTTACAGTAGAAGGTACTCCGATGGACTTCCGTGTGGCTACTCCGGTAGGTTTGCGTATCGACGACTATGATTTCGAACAATTGAAGAATGGTCATGGTTACGATCATAACTGGGTATTGAATGCCAAAGGTGATGTTACTCGCAAAGCTGCTACCTTGCAATCACCGAAAACTGGTATTGTTATGGATCTGTATACAAGCGAACCGGGTGTTCAGGTATATGCAGGAAACTTCCTTGACGGATCTGTAACAGGAAAGAAAGGTATCACTTATAACAAGCGTGCTTCTGTATGTCTTGAAACACAGAAATATCCTGATACTCCTAATAAACCGGAATGGCCGTCGGCTGTATTGCGTCCGGGAGAGAAGTATACAAGCGAATGTATCTACAAATTCTCAGTAACTAATTAATAAGAACTATGAGAAGGTACAGTGGTCTTTTGCTTGTTCTGTTGTTATGTACGACAATGGCCGTTGCACAGAACACAAAATATGTGAATCTGTTTATCGGAACATCCGGCGATAACGGACAAGTAGCTCCCGGGGCCACTGTGCCTTTCGGAATGGTTTGTGTCTGTCCTGACAGTGACCCGCGTACACATGCGGGTTATGATTATGCGGTGACAAAAGTATCCGGTATTTCTGTCAATCGTCTCTCCGGAGTAGGTTGCAGCGGAGGTGGGGGAAACTTACGTATCCGACCTGTAGTACCTGCACAAGAGTTGCATATTGATAAATCTACTGAACAGGCAGTCCCAGGCTATTATACAACCGCTTTCACCAATGGCATTGTAACCGAATTGACGGCTACCAATGCTATGGCAGCGGAAATCTTTCAATTTAACCGGAATACTCCCACTGCATTATGGGTGGACTTTGCTTCCACTTTCGAAGGTGTGGCTACTTGTCAATATGAACGTGTGTCCGATACCTGTATAGAAGGATATGTAAAGGCGAGAAACGTTTGCGGACGTGGTCAATATAAACTCTATTTCTCTCTAAACACTGACCATCCTTTCCAGTTGCAGGAACAACAGGCAACTACTGCTGCTTTGAGGTTTGATGAAGAGGTACATACGGTAGAAGTTCGCATCGGACTGTCCCCATTAAGTACAGCACTTGCCTCACAGGAATGTTCCCGTTGGAAAGAGATGAGTTTTTCCAAACTGAAACTTCAGGCTATCGCTCAATGGGAAAAACAACTGCAAAACATTGGCGTGAAAGGTGGAGAGCAAGATGATAAGGTAATTTTCTATACATCGCTTTACCGAACCTTCCTGAGTCCGGTCGATGTCACTTCTCCCGATGGCGAATATTTGGGCACAGACGGAAAGAAGTATGTTTCAAAAGATTTTCGTTATTACAGCAATTGGTCATTATGGGATACCTTCCGTACTAAATTTCCTTTGTTGGTACTGACCGAACCGGTAAAGATGCGCGATATGGCTACTTCTCTGATTCATCTCTATGCCACAGGAAAGAAGGACTGGTCTACAGGATTCGAATCGACTCCGACCGTTCGTACCGAACATGCTGTTATTTTATTGCTGGATGCATACCGGAAAGGAATAACGAACCTTGATTTCCGCAAAGGATATGCCGGTATGAAAGAGGAGATGGAACGCTTGCCGATGCGTTCGCCCGACCAGAAGATGGAATCGGCTTATGATCTTTGGGCAATGGCTCAGATCGCAGAAATTATCGATGAAAAAGAAGATGCAGAACTTTATGAGCAACGTTCTGCCAGTCTTTTCGAAGAAACCTGGAAAAAAGAATTTATGAACATCACTCCGGCTTTCGAAGTGATGAAGAACAACGGACTTTATCAGGGAACCCGCTGGCAATACAGATGGGCAGCCCCACAATATATCGACAAGATGATAGAATGGGTAGGGCAGGACTCGCTCCGCTCGCAACTCAGCTACTTCTTCGATCATCATTTGTACAATCAAGGTAATGAACCGGATATCCATGTCCCTTACTTATTCAATTGTCTCGGAGCACCGGAGAAAACCCAACAGCTTGTACGGAACTTGATGACCCAGCCCATGATTCACAAATACGGAGGGAATTCTGAATTTCCTACTCCTTACTACGGTAAAGCATTCAAGAATGATCCCGTAGGATATAGTCCAGAGATGGACGAAGATGACGGTACGATGAGTGCCTGGTACGTATTTGGTGCTATGGGGCTTTACCCACTCTTGGTGGGGGATGAATATTATGAGCTGACTTTGCCTCTTTTTGATAAGATCCAGCTTCGCCTGTCGAACGGAAAGAAACTGACTGTCGAGGTAAAAGGACGGAAAAAGAAAGATGATTTGATCCGAAACATTCGTTTTAATGGAAAGATCATTGAAGATTATCGTATTTCTCATCTGGAACTTCTGAAGGGAGGGCATTTAGTATTTAATTGTAAGTAGTTATTTAATTAATCAGGTGAATAGCCTGTCTAATAGTTATGATGAAAAAGAATAGACGTTTAAAAGTAAGCTTTGCGGGTGTCTTGTTGACGGTGAGTCTGTTGACTACCGCTTGTGCTACTTCTTCAACCGGTGATGTGGTGAAGGTGGTGGACCGTCCCGATACGCAATCGGCGAATGTAAATTACGTAAGTTATCGCGCTCCGCTTCAACCGTTGAATTTTATCAAACTGCCTGTTGGTAGTGTTCAGCCCGAAGGATGGGTGAAAAAGTATCTTGAATTACAGCGTGAAGGATTGACCGGACATCTGGGAGAAATCAGTGCTTGGCTGGAAAAAGAAAATAATGCTTGGCTGACTACAGGTGGAGATCATGGTTGGGAAGAAGTTCCTTATTGGCTAAAGGGATATGGTAACCTGGCTTATATCTTGAATGACCCGAAAATGATTGCAGAGACAAAGGTCTGGCTGGAAGGAGTGTTTGCAAGCCAACAGCCGGATGGTTATTTCGGTCCTGTGAACGAGCGTAACGGCAGACGTGAGCTGTGGGCACAGATGATTATGCTCTGGTGTTTGCAGTCATATTATGAATATTCAAACGATCAGCGGGTCATTGACCTGATGACTAATTATTTCAAATGGCAGATGACCGTACCTGATGATATGCTGTTGAAAGATTATTGGGAAAATAGCCGTGGAGGTGATAATATTATCAGTATTTATTGGCTTTACAACCGTACAGGAGATAAGTTCTTGCTTGATCTGGCAGAAAAGATTCACAGGAATACTGCTGATTGGACAAAATCTACTTCATTGCCCAACTGGCATAATGTGAATATTGCTCAGTGTTTCCGCGAACCGGCTACTTACTATATGCAGACAGGGGATTCGGCAATGCTGAAAGCTTCTTATAATGTACATAATCTGATTCGTCGTACTTTTGGTCAAGTGCCGGGTGGAATGTTTGGTGCTGATGAGAATGCCCGTATGGGATATATTGATCCTCGTCAGGGTGTAGAGACTTGCGGATTGGTTGAGCAGATGGCGTCAGATGAAATTATGCTTTGCATGACCGGTGATCCTATGTGGGCGGAACATTGTGAAGAAGTAGCTTTCAATTCTTATCCTGCTGCTGTGATGCCCGATTTCAAGGCATTGCGTTATATCACTTGTCCGAACCATGCAATTAGTGACTCCAAGAATCATCATCCGGGTATCGACAATAGTGGCCCGTTCCTTTCTATGAATCCGTTTAGCAGTCGTTGCTGTCAGCATAATCATGCTCAAGGTTGGCCTTACTTCTCAGAACACCTCGTGTTGGCGACTCCTGATAATGGGGTAGCAACTGCTATCTATGGAGCTTGCAAGGCAACAGTGAAAGTAGGTCAGGGAAAAGAAATCGTTCTTCACGAACAGACGAATTATCCTTTCGAAGAAGGGATTACATTTACGGTTTCTACCGATGAAAAGGTTGCTTTCCCGTTCTATCTCCGTATTCCCAGTTGGACTTCGGATGCTGAAGTGCGTGTTAATGGCAAGAAAGTGAGTGCTAAGCCTGTAGCAGGAAAATATCTTTGCATCGAACGCGAATGGGCTGACGGTGATAAAGTGGAACTGACTTTACCGATGTCTCTTTCTATGCGCACTTGGCAGGTAAATAAGAATAGCGTAAGTGTGGACTACGGGCCATTGACTATGTCTCTCAAGATAGACGAGAACTATGTGGCGAAAGATAGTCGCGAAACTGCTATCGGTGATTCTAAATGGCAGAAAGGTGCAGATTCTAAGAAATGGCCTACTACCGAGATTTATGCAAATAGTCCTTGGAACTATTCATTGGTATTAGACCAAAAAGAACCATTGAAGAATTTCAAAGTAGTGCGTAAAGAATGGCCGGCAGATAATTTCCCATTCACTGTAGGCAGTGTGCCTTTGGAAGTGAAAGCATTTGGTCGCCAGATTCCTAGTTGGAAAATAGACGAAACCGGAATCTGTGGCGTATTGCCTGAAGAAGATGCAGCGAAAGGCGCAAAAGAAGAGATTACTTTGATTCCGATGGGAGCAGCAAGATTGAGAATTTCTGCTTTCCCAAATACAAGGGAATAAGTATATGGAATTAACAACATGGACACTTTTATATATTTAGAATCATCCTGCTAAAGAATTTAGATAAGAAAACAAGACGTGTATTATTATGGCTGTGAGTTCATAATAATACGCGTCTTGAGCAGGTTGATACTTTTTGGATTTGATTCTCAGGAGTTTTTTAGTTGGAATTATTAGAAGTATTGGGTAATTGAATTAAGTAGTTGCTTAGCTGCTTGGAGCAATACCTTGTAACTTACTTCTAATGAAAAGACATAATTAATGCTAGTTACATTTTATTCAGATTATTACGTCGATGTTATATTAAGTTTCGTGTACGCAAACGGTGGTATTCTTATAGCATATATAGTCTGCTTCTGAGTCATATTCATTTTTATTAGTTACTTTATCTAGAGAAATAATATTTGTTTAATTTAAAATAGATAGAAACATGAGAAAAAACTTTTATTTTATTTATGTGCTATTTGCGATTGCATTATTAGTGACAGGTTCTGCCACAGCTCAAAATTATTTTGATAATTTTCCTGTAAAGGCTGATCCGAAGATTGTAGGAGAGAAGCTAAGCAAGCATTTCCTGGATGGCAAACACCAGTTATATTTCGATAGAGGAATACATTATGCCGAAGTATGTACATGGTATGGGGCACTTCGGTTTGCTGAATTAACCCAAAATAAGGAATTGATAAAGAATTTGAGAAATCGTTTCGAATTACTGTTCCATATAGAGAAGAATCTCCTTCCTCCTCCGATCCATGTAGATCAGAATATGTTTGGATGTCTGCCTTTAAGATTGTATAGTATCACAAAGGACGAACGTTATCGGGAACTCGGACTTCCGTATGCCGATACTCAATGGACCCTTCCTGCAAATGCGAATGAAGAAGAACGCAATTGGGACAAGAAAGGTCATTCATGGCAAACCCGTCTTTGGATTGATGATATGTATATGATTACTATTGTGCAATCCGAGGCTTATAAAGTTACAGGTGATACAAAATATATGAATAGAGCTGCCGCAGAGATGGTTCTGTATCTGGATGAATTGCAACATCCCAATGGTTTGTTCTATCATGCCCCGGATGTTCCTTATTATTGGGGACGTGGAGACGGATGGATGGCTGTAGGTATGACAGAGTTACTGTTTAATCTACCGCAGAATGATCCTAACAGAGAGAGAATAATGAAAGGATATGTTCTGATGATGAACAATCTGAAAAAATACGTAAACAGAGATGGTCTTTGGAATCAGTTGATAGATACTCCTGAATCTTGGACGGAAACATCGGGATCGGCAATGTTTACTTATGCTATGATTGTAGGGGTTAAGAACGGATGGTTGAAGGCAGAAGAATTTGGTCCTGTTGCACGCAGAGCCTGGCTTTCATTGTGTAACTATATAGACGATAACAATGACCTTACCGAAGTTTGTATTGGAACTGGTAAGAAAAACAGTAAGCAGTATTATCTGGACCGCCCTCGTATTGCCGGAGATTATCATGGACAGGCTCCTATCTTGTGGTGTGCTTATGCTTTGCTAAATAAGTAAGATTAAGAATTGACTATATAGATTCCTTCAAATCTCTATATATTTAAAAGTGAGTAAGTAATAGAGGTTTGAGGGAATATTTCTTCTTTCTAATTAGAAAAAAATAGGGAACTGGACCTCAATAAAGTAAATTTCCATACTTAAAACTGAATCATTGGTAAAATGCTTGTTAATGTCTTGGATTCTAGCTAATATTGTAAACAAGGATAGTAGTTGAACTAAAGATAAAGAGAACTATGATTGCATTTGAAGTAACTATAAATGATGATAAACCAATAGTGGTGGGTGGCAATAACGTAACAACTGCCATTTTATCTTATGGATATTCTGGAGCAGATAAGATTTATTTGGGTGGATTAGATTGTTACCGTTATATTTCTTGGTTTAAAGGAAAACCGGAAAAAGGTGATAAAGTTGTGATCAAAGTTATCGAAACAGATCAAATATCGCCTATATCAGAGGCTAAAAACTGTGATCGCAGTGAGATGAAAGCAAGATTTGAACAACTTAAAACAGAACTTCTTGAAAAGGGGCTTATATAGAATATGAAAGGACTTATTGTAAAATTCAAAGATAAGGTTTGTAAAGCTGCCATTCCCGATAGTGGCGTAAGTCTTCTCGCAACTATTGCCCACTCTGATGATCCTTTCTGGAATGTTGGTGGACTTGAGATGCCGGATGAAATCCATCAAATATGGAATGGGGGTATGCTTAAAGTCGGAGATCGGATAGAGATCGAATTTGCAGAGTTTGATGAGGCTTCTGAGCCTGTTGCAGAAGAAAAACACTCTTGTTGTAATTTGGATAATTCAGCAGATGATGATCCGGAAATCTGGAAACATAAGCTCGAAACTTATTATGAGTTGAAGAAAGTGCTGGAAGAAGAACATATTATAGAGAAGGAATAAGAATTTTAAATAATTAAAAGTTTGATAGTATGTCAGGTTCAGGTTTGATGCTATTGTTTTGTACTGTGATGTCAGCTGTGTTGAATATATATTATATAAAACCTGTTTGGGAGAAACTCAAAACAAAACGTGCAGCGCATTTTCGTTTTGCATTCTGGCTAATAGGTAGTACAGGACTTGTTGTATGTTTAATGATTGAGTGTTGGAGGTTGGTATTGAAAGATCTATTTGTATAAATGCCTTTATATAGAAAGGAGACGTTGCTTATATCAGGTTTCCTTCTAATAGTATATATGTCTGTGCCACCCTATTGGCATACTTGTGCCAGTAGGGTGGCACAGTCGTGCCAATAAGGTGGCATTCTTGTGCCAATAAGGTGGCACAACCGAATTGTATATGACTTCTGTGATTAAGATTATATAGCATTGAATAAGCGTATCATAATGCTAGATAGTACAAATTATTATGTATTACTTTTTATGTGCTTATTTGTTGAAATGAACAAGTATAAAATGCTATTTAGTTATTTAATTCCGATTCATCTTATTATTCGTACATAGATGGATAGCTTAGGATGAAGGGAATAATGAAAACTTAATGAAATCAGAAATGATAAGTTGATCTCTGGAAATCATGTGAATGATCTGCTGAGACAAAATATCGTGGATTAATGAGCCGGAATATAAATCATAGGTATTGAATCCCGTAATTACTTATTTTATACCTTTGCAGAGGCAAAATTACTAGACGAGAGTATTAATGAGATAGAAATAGAGAGATATGAAACGAACAATTTATCCTTTCAAGCAATTATTATCGGGCGGTCTATTGTGTGTTATTGTTGTGATAGCCGCCTATTTATTTGAGGTCCTTTTCCCTAGAATGTATGTAGATGCTTTTTC
The DNA here is from genome assembly GCF_900155865.1 of Bacteroides bouchesdurhonensis. Classification (GTDB taxonomy): domain Bacteria; phylum Bacteroidota; class Bacteroidia; order Bacteroidales; family Bacteroidaceae; genus Bacteroides; species Bacteroides bouchesdurhonensis. The sequence continues at coordinate 5,166,773 of NZ_LT707006.1, read as the reverse complement.
ATCTTCAGTATATCTTTCATTTTGGATGGTGCTTTTAGTCGGAGCTATGATTTGGACGTTTCGGGAACCAGGAATGCATGGGATAGCATCAGAAATAACTGATTGGCAGCTTATAGCGGCTTTCTTCCTGTTTGTTTCAGATAGAATTTATAATACTATGCCCAAAGAACTTCATCAAGCCATGAATCCAATTTTATCTACTTACACATTACCGGCATTAATTATGGGAAGTTTAGTGATAGTGGGTATAATTAAGTTTTCTACTTCGTTATACCGTAGATTGGAGAATGAACGGAAACAAAATGCTCTACAAACACAAAGAATTCAGCAACTGCTTGATTCACCGCCCGCTCAATATAAAAATTGTATATTAATTCGTAAACTTTTAGAGAATAAATCGATCGTCCAGTTTTCTGCAAGTGAAAATCTGCAATTGGTAGAAGAATGTCAGATAATTGATTTGGCTTTTTTTAATTGGTTGAGAAAACAAAATCTTCCACAAACTCCTCCTTCGCGTGATATCATTTTGTGTGTACTCATTAGGATGTTAAAAACGAAAGAGGAGATATTAGCAATATTAGGTATTACTAATGAAACTTATCGTGTTATGAAATCTCGTGCACGAAAGCGTTTAGGAATTGAAGATGATGATTGGGAAAACTTCTTGAAAGAAATTAAATAATTACATTTTTAGTCCATATATTAATCCGTTTATTAATTCAAATAGATAATAAATGGAAGCTACAATACCACTCATTATAGCAACATAAAACCACACTCTTTTATTAGAGTATCGTTCTTTAGGGAATATATTGATAGCCCCAGCTATTATTACTATCCAAGAAAGGAGATTAAAGAAATTGATTAAAAAGACTTGGAAAACAATATTTATGCCTTTGATAAATAGATCTATGTAGCATAAAAAGAAAATTATACTACATACTATAACATATAGGATAATATATTTAATGGCTATTTTTAGTTCCCGATACATTCTTGATATGCTTTTTCAGCCATTCTTGCCTCAAAATTATATACTGCAGCAGCATTCATATAGCAAAGTTGTGCAACTGCTGGTACGTTTCCACAAAGTGAGACTGAATTATCAAATTTTAATTTAGCAGCAGATACTGCGGCTTCTTTTTGTTTTTGGCATTCAGAAACACTTCCACCTTCATTGCGTGTTTTTAAAGGACTCATTTTTGTTTGTAAGCGACTTTCTGCAAATTGCGAGAATAATTGTGTTCTTTCCTCTTTGCTTAGTCTCAAAAATCCAGTTTGATTGAAAAGATTATCTCTAGACTTTTCTACTTGTTCTAATACCTCTTTCATATCTGCCTTTTTAATGACTTCAGCCATATAATCATCATCATTCATATTCTCAATGAGATAGTCATATTCTTCTTCATTTAATGTAGAAGTATAAGCTTTAAATTTCTCAGCTAGAAGTTCACTACTCATTTCAAATTCCCAAAATTCGTCTGAAGAAGCGATAGAATCAATAAGTGTATATTCACCATTCATCATTCTCGATGAAAATGCGCGTGTTTTAGCTATCCCATTTGTTCCTGCTTCTGTTTCGTCAGTGTAGTAGTCATCATTACTACAGCTATAAATAAAGAATGTAGCTAATATTCCACAAGCGAATGCTATTACATACGATAGATTTCTCATTCTTTTTCCTGTCATGATTGTTTTGATTTTAGATTTGCTGCAAAGTAAGCGAAAAAATACATATTTGAAGGAAAATATTTGCCCTAAAAATAAAAATATCGGTTCTGATTAATAAAAGTCTGTCTACGAATGTTACAATATAGGTATAAAATACTATTTATTAGTTTGGATAAATGATTTATAATGAGACTAATAGCTATTATTATGTTGTAACGCCCTATTGTATTCCAATAAAAAGACGCTTACTTTTGCAAAAGTAAAAGGAGAAGAATAACATAAAAAGATGATAATGTTTATTCTTGTTGTTTTGTTCTTCAAATAGAAGATATACTTACTTGTACTAGCGTGTATAGATAATAATATTGATTGAAAAATTAAAGGTTTGGCGGGAGCACTCTCGGGGGAGAGCATGTTTCATTAGTAACATTGTATGAAAAACTTCTTCTTTATCATTTCAGAGGTTAGATTCTGATAAAAAGGGAAAAAAGTTTTTTATAGAAGAGCATCCCGCCAACCTTTATATTTTATATAATATTGAATTTCCCCAGCTTTTTATATCTATTTGATAGTTTGATTAAAAGAGCACTCACCAAAGTATTTCAGAATAGATTAAAATGATATTTCTTCTTTATAACCATTCAATATCAATGGATGTCGCTACCACTTTTATTTCTTCGTCAGCTTTGCGGAAAATATCTATCATAGCAGAAGATTTCATTATGTATTCGGAATGATTGGTTGTTTTCGTAACTTCCTAATAAGTAACCAACTTCACACAAACTTAGTTACTCGCAACTTGACAAAGAATGAAGAGGATATAAGGAATTTTTGTTCTATACCGAGAACAGCACAAGAGATTATGGACAGACTAAGAATTTCCAACCAATCCAAAAAATAGGCAGAAATATGTTACATCCTTAATAGAAATTGGTGTCCTTGAACGTACCATTCCTGAAAAAACAACGACCCAAATCAGAAATATCGTCGCAAAAAATAATATTGGCAAGGACTATCTGGCAAGTTATAGGCAAGTCAGATAGCTCTATAGCTTTATTGTCTTCGCCCTGCATCTCGTTTGTCTGTCCCTTGGCACTTGAAATATACCTCGGTTCAAATTGGCGACAAGCATGTTCCAATTACCACACCTGCCTCATATGCCTTTGTCATCCGTTGGCTTTGCAAATACCTAATAAACAGGAATCTCGAAGACATTTGCACCGTTTTATGCGGCAATTCCAGATATTTTATGTAATTCTGGAATAAATTTCTTATCGCCTTATTATAAAGGCTTTGGGCGGAATACCCGATTTTGAGGTAACGAGTTGGCAACCGTGCTTATTGCTGCGCTTTTCTGTGGTATGTTTTTCAAGTAACTCTTTCGTGACAAAGATATTAGATTTATCTGAATATAAAGAATTATTCAAAGAAAATATCTCGATTTTAGAAAAAGCATCCTATCTTTGTACCAAGATGTTTTTTAATGAAAGAATATGGCGAAAATCAAAGTTCAAGATACAGAAGTAACTATTATAACATACAATGATAAAGACTATATATCCTTGACAGACATGGTACGCAACATTGATAACGGACTTGCTCTTATTGAAAAGTGGTTACGTAACAAGAATACCATTGAGTTCTTGGGCATATGGGAAGAAATGTACAATCCTCAATTTAATTCCCCCGAATTCGAGGGAATTAAAAATGAAGCAGGCTTAAATCGCTTTGTCCTTTCCGTGAAACAATGGACGGAAAAGACAAACTCTAAAGGAATTATAGCAAAAGCCGGGCGTTATGGAGGGACATACGCCCATAAAGACATTGCTTTCGAGTTTGCCACATGGGTATCTCCGCAATTTAAGTTGTATCTACTGAAGGAGTTTCAACGTCTAAAAGAGGAAGAGCAGGTTCAACTCGGCTGGACTGCTAAACGTGAGCTGTCAAAGATTAACTACCGCATTCATACTGATGCCATCAAACAAAATCTTATCCCGGTGGAAGTCACTTCGGCACAGGCAAGCATTATTTATGCAGAAGAGGCAGATGTACTCAATGTAGCTATGTTTGGAAAGACTGCCAAGATGTGGCGTGAAGAGCATTCTGATTTGAAAGGTAATATCCGGGATCATGCCTCTATCAATGAGCTGATTTGCCTTTCCAATATGGAAAATTTGAATGCTGTGTTCATTGATCAAGGCATTCCACAAGGTGAACGGCTTATTAAATTGAATCAGATTGCCATTCAGCAAATGCATGTGTTGGAAGATAGCGGAAATAGAAAGTTGTTGAAATAAGACGGAAGCTAATATACTTTTACTAATGTTGGCTTCCGTTTTCTTGTAACATCATTGTCATTTCAAATATTCTCTAATCTCCAGATTTCTTTTGCTGCATTAAGAATTTTATGTAAGTTTGTATGATATAAAGCACATGATAAACAGTGACATATGAAGCAAGTAGTTTATTCTTTTAAACAGTTATTTTCGGGTGGTTTGTTATGCTGTGGCGTCATAGTTATAGCATATCTGTCCGAAATCTTTTTTCCAGAATTGTATGTTGATGCATTTTCATCTTCTATCTATCTCACATTGTGGATGGTATTGTTTGTGGGTGCATTACTTTGGACCATTCGCGAACCGGGTGCCCAAGGATTGGGTGCTGAAATAACCGATTGGCAATTTATTGCAGCTTTTCTTTTGTTTGCGGCTAATAGAGCTTTTGAGTTGATGCCAAAAGAAATTCATCGTGTCATGGATCCGGTGTTATCTACCTATACATTGCCCGCATTGATTATTGTTGGAATTGTGGTAGCAGGCATAATCAAGTTTACATCTACTTTGTATAAGAGGCTAGAGGAAGAGCGGCGACAGGCAATTCTCCAGACACAAAGAATTAGAGAACTGGTAGATTTTCCACCACCTCCACAAAAAGGACTATTATTATTTCGTAAACTCCTTGAAAATAAGTCTATTGCCCAGTTTACTCCAAGTGAGATCTCGCTATTGCTAGAAGGATGTCATGCAATTGATCCAGTCTTCTTCAGTTGGCTAAAAAAGCAGAACATTCAACCTTTACCTCCAGCACGTGATATTATATTATGTGTTCTCATTCGAATGAGAAAAAGTAAAGAAGAAATCTTGTCCATCTTGTGTATTACTGATGGTTCTTATCGTGTTATGAAATCCCGTGCGCGAAAGAGACTTAATATTGAAGATGATGACTGGGAAGCATTCTTACAGAAATTGAAGTAAAGTTTATATTAGAGTGTTTATTAATTCTACAAATGAGTTGATGGCGGCTGCAGAACTCATCATTATTGTATAATAGACCCATACTCTTTTATTAGATGATTTATATTTGGATAATATTTTGACCGCACCTATTATAAGTATTATCCATGAGAGGAATTGGCAAAAATTGATAAGAAAAAATTGAAAGGGTAAATAAGTGCGGTCACTAAAACGATCGAAATAGCACATAATAATGCTAATGCCGCAAAGGATGGCGTATAAAATTATGTATTTTATTATTCCCATTAATTATTGTTTAAACAATCTTGGTAATTGCCTTCAGCTACTCTTAATTCTAAACTGCGTTTAGATGCTGCTTGTATATAACAAAGATATGGGATTATTATACTATCACAGAATAATACATTTGTATTATAATTCTTTTCAGCTTTCTGAATTTCCGCTTCCCGTTTCTTTTCACATTCAGATATGTTTCCCCCTTCCTGTCTTGTTTTCAATAGATTTGCCTTAGTTTTTGATTTGTTCTCGGCAAATTGCATAATTAATTGTGCTTTTTCATCTTCACTTAATCTTAAAAATCCAGTGTTTTTCACCAAGTTTTCTTTTGCTTTATTCATTTGTTGTAGTGCTTCTTCCATATTAGCTACTTGAATGAATTCATCCATATAATCATCATTATTCAGATTTTCCATAAGCTTATCATAATCTTCTTCTCCTAATGATGAAACATAAGTATCAAATTTTTGTGCAAGAAGTTCACTACTCAGTTGAAATTCCCAAAATTCATCAGAAGCAGCAATAGAATCAATAAGTGTATTACCTATTCCCATTGTTCTAGATGAAAGAGCGCGAGTTGAAATTATACTGTTCTCTTCTCTTTGTGCTTCGTCAGCATAATATTCATCATTACTACAACTATAGATAAAGAAGGTGGCTAATATTCCACAAACAAATACTATTACATACGAGATACTTTTCATGTTATTACCAGTCATGTTTTTTCTAAATTTTAAATTTGCTGCAAAGTAAGTGGAAAAAAGTAAATTAGAGGGAAAATATTTATTCTAAAAATAGAAAAATCAGTTCTTATGTATGATTTGCATATTGTACTAATGTTACAATATTAGGTATAAATTGATTATTTTATTTAGCTAATTGCTTGATAATTAGGTTGTAGTATTACTACATAGTGTAACAAACGGTTGCATATTATTGAAAAGTGTAATACTTTAGCGAAAAAATGAAAAGCATAATAAGGACAAAGATAACTGATAATGTTAATATGGGTTGTCTTACTTTCTAGAAAAAGAGTTTTATTATATTTATTGTATGTATTGAACGAAAATTTAAGGTTTGGCGGGAACGTACATGGGGGAATGTTCAAATGCATTTAGTGAATGATTTTTTCTCTCTTGTATTAGATACAAAACATAGAGTAACAAATGTATGCTTATTGTTTACCAGATTCTAGTTGAAAAGAGAGAAATGTTTTTCACTATTGCTGTTTCCGCCAATCTTTTTATTTTAATGATTCCACCTTTGCAAACATCCTTCTATTTAATTGATATTATTTTCTTCAAATGCAGAATTATATTTAGTCGATAATGAGTTGAAAATTGATGTTTGATGTTACAATATATAATGATAATATATATTATGGTGCTTTAATCTGTTAATATACAATAGGTATGGATAGAAGGAGATGTAACAGCCTCTTGTGTGGCGATGAGATTGTCTGTACCTTTGCCAGGGTTATGCAGTTATTGGTGTACTAAATAGTTGCAACCATAAATACAAAATAGGGTTTCAAGTACGATGAAAGTATTGATAAAATTATTTTTTGTTTGTTCGTTTGCTGTTATTGGGGATTTTCTTTTTTTCTCTTGTACAGGATCAAAAAAGAAGGTTCCGGCAGTTTCTTTATTAGAGAGTGCCCTACAGCAAGCTGGTGAAAATCGTACTGAACTGGAAAAAGTATTGTCTCACTATCAAACAGAACCGACAGATAGTTTAAAATATAAAGCAGCATGTTTTCTGATAGAAAATATGCCTTATTATACCTATTATAAAGGAAAGCAGCTGGAACAGTATCTTACATATTATACTTTATTACAAGAAACACGTGGAATGGGTATCTCTCCTAATTTGTTGGTTGATTCTATTCACTATATGTATGGAGCGTTTCAATTGGATTCTTTGCAATCTTGCAAGGATATCGAAACGGTAGATTCTGCATATCTTTGTAATAACATTGAATGGGCATTTAAGGTTTGGCAGGAACAACCATGGGGGAAACATGTTTCATTTGCAGTTTTTTGTGAATACCTTCTTCCTTATCGTATTGGTGACGAGACTTTGAGTAGCTGGCGGGAAGACATTTATCGGAAGTATAATCCTCTGCTCGATTCTTTGCGGGCATCCGGTGTACTTGATAAAGCTGATCCGATTGTAGCAGCTCGTTGTTTGCTTGACTCTATTCGTAAAGAGGGAACAGTTTTCACAACTGTAGCTCCTGCCAACCTTCCCCATGTGGGACCCGAAGCTGCTCAGATGAAAACCGGAAGTTGTCGTGAAACTTCTGATTTTGTAGTTTACGTTTGTCGCGCATTGGGAATTCCTTGTGCAATCGATTTTATGCCGATACGAGGCGATGAGAATGATAGTCATCAATGGATTTCGTTTACCGATAAATATGGTACGCTCTATTATCATGAATTTCCTAATGGCGTGAGTGAAGTTAGGAAAGATGGAGTGTGCGCAATTCCTAAAATCAAGGTTTATCGTAATACATTTAGTCTGAATCGTTCCATGCAGGAAGATATGCAGGCGTTGGATACGGTTATCGTTCCTCTTTTTGAGGACCCTCATTTAGTGGATGTTACTTTTTCATACACAAAAGACTTTAAGAAAGAACTGAAAATTCCCGGATCGGCTATTTATAGGGGTAGACCTCGTTCCCGGATTGCTTATCTCTGTGCAAGTAGATTGATGGAGGGGGAACCTGTTGCGTGGACTGAGTTCGATGGTAGAAAACTTGTCTTTAAGGATATACAGAAAGGTTCTGTAATGCGCGTAGCTACTTATGAGCAGGGACATCTTCGCTTCTGGACAGATCCTTTTGAGGTTGATATTTCCAATGAGTTTCATTTTTATACTCCCTCAGATAGTGTGCAGGATGTTACTTTATTCGCTAAATATACTTTACGAGGGGAAGACTTTTTTCGCAACCGTATGATCGGCGGGACTTTTGAAGGAAGCAATGACCCTGCTTTTCGCGAGAAAGATATTTTGTATAGGATAGACAGAAAGCCGGAACGTTTGCAGACGGTGGTTCAGCCTTATTCTTCGAAAGCCTATCGTTATGTTAGATATATTGGTCCGAGGGATGCACATTGCAACATTGCAGAAGTGGCATTTTATGCGTCGGGGGATACTGTTCTTTTAAAAGGGAAAGTGATTGGAACTCCCGGATGTTTTCAGAAAGACGGTTCGCATGAATATACGAACACTTTTGATGGAGACGTTACTACTTCCTATGATTATATTGAACCTTCCGGAGGTTGGGCAGGTCTTGATCTGGGGACTCCGAAGCAGATCGGAAAGATTGTTTATACTCCCCGCAGCTATGATAATTATATTCGTCCGGGCGATGAATATGAATTATTCTATTGTGCAAAGCGGGATAAATGGGAATCTCTTGGAAAGCAAGTTTCCGGAGCAGATTCATTGTCATATAAAAATGTTCCTGTTAATACGTTATTACTGTTGAAAAACTATTCGCGTGGTATTCAGGAACGTATTTTTAAATATGAGGATGGAAGACAAGTTTGGAGGTAAGAGCTGTCTGGCGTTTTTTATAATTAATATAGTGCGCATATAATGATAACATTTAAACCAACAGTCGTCCAAGGTAGTTTGCTAGTCTTATGTTTAACTGCCGTATTTGTATATTCTCTGTCGTTTACAGATCCTTATATCGTTCCTAAATGGTTATTTGTAATATTAATCACTTTAGGTATGGGCTTGTATATCTCTATCAGAATATTACTGCGAAAGCCTGTGGTTATGGATTTGCCTTTGGTCGGAATAAGCATTGTTGGCATCTGTTGTTTACAAGCATTATATGGTTTATTGCAATACTTTAATGTGTTTTCTTCAAACTCCGTTTATCCGATCACAGGCAGCTTTGATAACCCAGCGGGGTTTGCAATTACCCTTTCTGCCGGTTTCCCTTTTATTGGATTTTTAATTCAAAAAAGTAATCATAAGTATATTCAATACCTGGGGTGGACAATTGGAATTATCCTTTTGGTAGCAGTATTCTTATCTGGTTCGAGAGCCGGAATTGTCAGTATTGTGGCAATTTGTACCATATTCTTTTATAGCCGGTTTATTTGTAAAGGGATATGGAACTATTTATTATCCGGTGGGCTGATCCTGCTTTTAGTATGTTCCTATTGGATGAAAAAGGATTCTGCTGACGGTAGGATGCTTATTTGGCAATGTGGTATAAATATGGTAAAGGAGTCGCCTTGGATTGGACATGGGATAGGCAGCTTCGAAGCCCATTATATGGATTATCAGGCTGAATATTTTAAGGTACATGGGCAACAGAGTCGCTTTGCCATGTTAGCCGATAATGTAAAGCAGCCCTTTAATGAATATTTAGGAGTTCTTTTGAACTTTGGAATCATTGGTTTACTAATTTTGGCTGCAATCATATTCTTACTGTTTTATTGCTATAAACAGAATGTTACTAATGAAAAGAGAATAGCTCTGTATGTGCTAATCTCGATAGGTATATTTTCGTTATTCTCTTATCCGTTTACTTATCCTTATACTTGGATTATTGTTTTCTTGTCCGTCTTTATTATAACAAGAGAATATATTAAGGATTTTCTTGCTGTGGAATGGAGACGAAATGTAATAGGTGTACTGGTCTTGGGATGCTCATTAATAGGTGCTTATAAATTAGTGGAACGTATACAGGCAGAATTAGAGTGGGGTAAGATCTCCAAACTTGCTCTTTGCGGATCATATAATAAGGCTCTCCCTTCGTATGAAAAACTAAAAACATCTTTTGTGGATAATCCTTATTTCCTTTATAACTATGCTGCTGTTTTATCGGAAAATAAGCAATATGAAGAAAGCATGGAGGTGGCTTTACAATGCCGTCAATATTGGGCTGATTATGATTTAGAGTTGCTGATAGGGGAGCTTTATCAGTCGTTAAAAAAGAAAGAACAAGCAGAAATGTATTATAACAAGGCTGCTTTGATGTGTCCGTCCCGTTTTTTACCTTTTTATAAACTGTTCTATTTATACAAAGAAAATGAAGAGAAAGAATTGATGTATAATATGGCAGAGTTGATAGTTAATAAGCCAATGAAAATTAGGACTTCCTCTATTTTGATGATGAAAAGAGAGATGAAAAGAGAATTAATACGTATAAAGTAAGAGAAATCGGAATAGTGAATATATTAACTTATTAAATCTAAAAGTAATGTCAAAACTTGGAAACGAATTGAAACGGTATTTTCTCAAATCTCTGATTAGTTTATCTTGATAAGAAATTATGCGAAAGAAACTGAAGTTTTTTCCGAATTATGGGGAAGGGTAGTGCGCTCACAATCTTGCAATATATTAACAGATTAATAATAACCCTATTAGTAGAGTTGAATATGTATTAAATTAATTCTGCCAACGGGTATAGTTTATTTTCTTTCTAATAGAATATGAAGCTTTGGATTTGTTGTATTATTGACTTCTTTTTATGTACTCTTTGTGCATTGACATTGTAGAAGTTGTGAAGAAAGTGAAGTCTTATCGGATGTCTTATGTACAAAAAGTATTTATTTATCTTCTTTTTGTGGGGGAAACTTCTAGCAAAATAATAGAAGATAATTGTTGGATAGTCCAAGTCCAAAAGGTGAGATAATTATTTTTTAGGAGAATATTGTCTCAAAATGAACAACAATATTTGTTCAATTATGAATTGGGGGATATGTTTTTTGTTACAATATATATGTATATAATATCATCCCGTGATTTAATACGTTGATAATCAATGAACTTGTTGGGGGATGTGTAACAGACTCTTGTGAGATGTTTCAAATGCCTGTATCTTTGCGAATGTTATAACAATAGTTTAAGAGGAGTAAATAGTTGTAACTTAGAAACTATGAGACGCTTTATTAATTATAAAATAGATATATATGTCTGAGATGATGAAACCATTAATAAAATTAATACTTATTTGATTGTTGGAATTATTATGAAACAGAATTTTATAAATAAAGGTTTGTTTTATGTTTCTTTTCTCTTGGTATTAGGAACATTGACATTTGTGAGTCTGCAAATTATGAGAGAAAAGAAGTTAGTCACTATACAGAGAAAAGAAAATATACAATTAAAAGACTCTATACTCAAATTAGAGAAGAAAAATTTGAATATGGCAGAAAATATTCAATTATCATATACTTATAATAATACTGATCAAATGCAAGATTTGGTTGTTAAGGATGAGTCTTTTAACTCGATTAGAATCTCTAAACTTTTGAAAGATGCTCCAATAATTGTATTTAGAATAAGTCGTAATAATTGTTATAGTTGTGTGGAATTTCTCAATAATATATTAATGGCTGAAATCTCCAATAACAAAATTTTATATGTGACAGATTATTCAAATAGTCGAGAAGTTAAGTTTTTTAAAGAAATGTTTTGTATTGATGGTCCTATTTATATGATAGATGAATTAGATGAAAATATGGATATGGAGAATAGACCATATGTATTTCTTTTGGATTCAAATTTATTGAGGAGATTTTTATTCTTTCCTATTAATAGAGAGAAAAAAATGACACTTCAATATCTGAATTACGTAAAAATGTATATAGAGAGTTCTGAATGATATATTTAATAATTAAAAAAGTATGAAAATGAAAAAATGTTTATTCTTAACAATGGCGATCTGTTTGTTTTGTACGATTGCTGTTGTTGTTGCTTGTTCTAATGATGAATATGATTTTATTGAAGAATCATCTCAACAGACAGTAAATAGTGAAAGTGAATCGTTTGTAAATTATATTGAAACGAAAAAATATTTGAATTTTAAAAGGCAGTTTAACTTGGAAGATGAAAATGTTAAAACCAGAAAAACTGTAATTAATCGTGATAATAGAAATGCTAATATTTATGTAATTCCTGTTTCGAAAGATGGTTTAGAAGGTAACTTATTTGTGTTTCAAAAGAAAGATAGTAAAATTAGCGAAGCACTATTTGAAGATAGGAGCAATTTCTCATTAGAAAATGGTGGGGAAACAAAAATCTATGGTATGAATAAAAAGTATATTGCTACTTTAGAATATAAAAAAGTAGATGCAAATCTATTTACTATAAAAATAGTAGATGTTTCTTATACTGAAAAGCCTCAAATAAAAACTCGTACAGAATGGCCGTCTGAAGATGAAGGTTATATTACTTGTGTTGCTAAGTGTTTAAAGATAGCTCAAGATGCATGCAATGCAGATCCAGAATGTAATTTGATGTGTACCGTGGGTGATTTTTTCCTTGAGTCATGTACTGCAGCTATAGTATCAGCCTGTGCGATTCATTGTATTTAATCTAATGTGATAATCATTGGTACTCTCTATTTGTTATTAATAATTTAAATATTTTATATGAAGAATGTTATTTATTTGCATTTATGTGTGATGTTGGGTGCCTTTATTCCGTTTGGTACAGTTCTAATACCTTATATATACTGGAAGATAAATAAAGCCCCAGTAGATGTGTTTTTTGATAAGCAGGTGCGTGCATTATTGAATTTTCAGTTGCTATTTGATATAATTTTTTATGGTGTATATATAGCGTTTTGGGTAAATACAACAAATGATTTGATAAAGTGGAAGGATTTGCCTTCGCAACATTATGATATAGTGCTATATATAATGGGGTTTGCTTTTCTTATTTGGATATGTTATCCATTATTTGTAGTTGTTCGAATAGCTTTAACACGCAAGGCATATATTGCATATCCAACAATCATTCCTTTTTTTCGTAATAAAACAAATAAAATTTGATACTTAGTTTGTCAAATGGTAAATTCCGGGAAATTGACCGAAGATTTTATTGCGATAATCAAATGCCGATTCTATGAAAATGTCAGAATCTGCTTTATTTGGAATTGGATTGGAGCTATAAGGGGAAGATATTCCACTCTCAAAGCATTGTATCGAGTAATTGTATTCTCCCGACTCATAATCTCACGGTTGAAAATGAACGATAAAACGATCATAAATAGTCGGAATACTACCAATAAGAAATAGTTTCATATAAATTGAATTTATTCATTATGAAAAGAGTGGAATTACTTCTTTTATTTGTTGTAAACTTATTTTTAGCATTCTTGTAATGCGGATGTTTTCTTGAACCCAGATTTTTTGCATTCTTTGGTATGAAAATAAAAGTTATTATTTGCTTTTTCTCTATTTTTTTAGGAGCTTGTAAAAGTACGCCGTATTCTGATGAAACGACTAAAAATAATCTTCGTGCACCTGCTTATCCGTTATTGACACTGCATCCACATATGAAAGTGTGGTCTATGACAGATGAATTGAATAATCAGAATGTAACTTTTGGTGGTAGTAAACAACTGCCTTTTATAGGATTCTTACGAGTAGATGGTGTTGTGTATCGTTTTATGGGGAGTAAAGAACTATCGATGCAAGCTATCGCTCCAATGGCACTTGATCATGAAAAGTGGGAAGCTAAGTTCACCTGTCTGGTTCCCGACGAAGGATGGGAACAGCCAGGATTTGATGACAAACGTTGGCAGGTATCTGAAGGTGCATTTGGTACTCCTGGAATGTGGGAAGCAAAAACGCAATGGGTATCATCTGATATTTGGGTACGTAGGGAAGTGGATATAGATCCGTATTTGTTGGAGCATAAGAAGATTTATCTACGTTATTCCCACGATGATGTATTTCAATTATACATCAATGGAAAACAATTGGTGAGTACCGGCTATGATTGGGGAGCAAACTTTAAAGTGGAAGTTCCCGATTCTATTTTACAAACTATGAAAGGGGGAAAGGCCATACTTGCTGCCCATTGTGAAAACCGTGAAGGAGGAGGATTGGTAGACTTTGGACTTTTTGCAGAAGAACCGACTATTCCTGTTGAAACGTTAGCTCCTATTTCTTATGAAAAGGAATGGACTGGAAAATATACGATGGAACGACCTAAAGAAAATTGGGAAACAGCTGGATTTGATGATACTGCATGGACTGAGGGGCAGGCTGCTTTTGGTACCAGTGACCAGCGAAATGTCCATACACCGTGGTTTTCACCCAACATCTGGGTGAGGCGGAAGTTAACGTTCGATCCGTCATTGGTAAAGAATAAGCAGATCTATTTACGTTATTCTCATGATGATGTCTTCCAATTGTATGTAAATGGAATGCAGTTGGTTAGTACCGGATATGAATGGAAGAGTGACTTGAGAGTGAATATTCCGGATTCGATTGTAGATACCATGAAAGACGGGCAGGCAGTGATCGCTGCCCATTGCGAGAACCGGATGGGAGGTGCATTGGTAGATTTCGGTTTATATGCCGAATCGAAGGAAGCCAGGCAAAAATCCGTAGATGTACAGGCTACGCAGACACACTATACATTTGAATGTGGAGACGTGGAATTGAAACTTAGTTTTACTGCTCCTTATTTACTCGATGATTTAGAAACTCTTGCCCGTCCCGTTAATTACATCTCTTATCAGGCTAAGGCATTAGACAATAACGAACACGATGTTGCTATCTATTTTGAAATAGACCCACACAAAGCATTTGACGCCGGACAATCTACGCAGATGTATGAGAAAGATGGATTGGCATTGATGAAAACCGGAAAAGAGAATCAGAAACTATGGGTAAATAAAGAAAGGGAAGATCGTGCATGGGGATATTTCTATTTAGGAACGAAGGATGATGTCACTTGTGCGCAGGGAGACGCTGCTGAAATGCGTGCCTACTTTATGAAAGAAGGTGATCTGAAACAGATGAGAAAGTCGAATGAAAAGCGTTATGCCGCATTTGCACAGAAGTTGGATGTGGATAGCGATTTTCCTCAACACCTGACTGCTGCATTTGATGGTTTGTATACGATGGCTTATTTTGGTGACGATTTGCTCCCTTATTGGAATAAGGATGGAGAAAAGACTATAGAGGATTTATATGTGGAAGCGGAAGAGGAATATAAAGAGGTGATGGCTAAATGTTACGAATTTGATCGCCAATTAATGGCAGATGCTTATCGTGTCGGAGGAAAAGAATATGCTGAGCTTTGTGCTTTGGCTTATCGACAATCGGTCTCTGCTTTTCAAATGTCCGAATCACCAGAAGGTGAATTGCTTTATTTTACTCCGCAGGTGGGACCGGTCGATGAATATTATCCGGCTTCTCCGCTTTATCTTCGTTATAATCCAAAGTTGGTGGAAGCGATGTTGAATCCTTTCTTTTATTATAGTGAAAGTGGGAAATGGGGGAAACCTTACCCTGTGCATGATCTCGGTGGTTATCCGATTGTGAACGGACAAACGGTAGGCGGTGATATGCCTGTGGAAGAAGCAGGAAATGCTTTGATAATGACTGCTGCCATTGCCAAAATGGAGAATAATGCTTCGTATGCGGAAAAGCATTGGGAGACACTGACGCATTGGGCAGAGTATTTATTGGAAATTGGCACGGATACAGGGGATCAATTGACAACGGATAATTTTGCAGGGGGATGTCATCACCATGCTAATTTATCTGCTAAAAGTATTTTAGGTATTGCTTCGTATGCAAAGTTAGCGGAAATGCTAAATAAGAAAGAAGAGGCGAAGAAATATATGGATGTTGCCCGTGAGATGGTTAAGGAATGGGAGGAATCTGCTTATGCCGGAGACCATTATCGTTTAGCTTTCGACCAACCGGATAGTTGGGGAATGAAATATAATTTGGTATGGGATAGATTGCTTGACTTGAATCTTTTCCCGGAGAGGGTTATCCAGAAGGAAATGGATTTCTACCTGACTAAGATGAATGAGTTTGGTTGTCCGTTGGATAGCAGACATAGTTATACGAAAACTGATTGGACGGTATGGACAGGCTCATTGAGTACAGATAGTACGACGTTCCGCAAGTTTATTCTACCAATTCATAAGTTTATGAATGAGACTAAAGATCGTGTGCCAATGGCAGATTTTATAAATACGGATCGTGCAACTATTGTAGACTTTCGCGGGCGTTCAGTGGTGGGAGGGTACTTCATTAGGTTATTAGAACAGAAATAAACAAATATCCAATGGAAATATTTGCTCAAAAATAGAAATATTAGTTCAAGTGTATGTCAAGAATTGGTTTGGAATGTTACAATAGGGTTCTAATAATAAATTATTGATTTGGTAATTTGTTTATAATCAGAGATATATTGGAATTTGTTCTGTAACACCCCCTTGTCTGGCTATTAAAATTGCCCTATCTTTGCAACAACAAAATAACAAGATGAGATCATTCATGGTGTTAGTTTATTGAGTTATCTTGTTATTTCCAGATCAAGCAGGTTCAGTGAATAGCTTGAAATAAAAAGAAGCTTGTTTTCTTAATAGAAAATAATTGTTTTAATATGTAGATATTAGGTTTGGCAGGAACAACATGGGGGAAACATGTTTTATGTTGTGAAGATCATCTTCCATATCGGACCGGAGTTGTAACTTGTTTACTAGACTCTATTCGGAGGAAGAAGTTATTCATGGTTGTAGTTCCTGCCAGCCTTTTTTCTCTTGTACTTTTCTTATCGAACTGATCGTTGTTCCATTCTGTTTTATGTGTACTTTTTCAGATTACTAATTTCTATTAGATTTCGTCTATAAGAGTTACTTGAGAGATATATAAGAGTTACACCAATGATGTACAAGAGTTGTGTGAATGATATAGGAGAGTCAAGGGAAAGATATAGGTGTTTGGGTTGAATGATATACTAGAATTCGATTGCATAAATCATAGAATTGTGACGGCCATTTACAGCATAAATAATTGGTCAATGATAATTGAAGTAGGGGGCGATTTATCCCTACTCAATCTATGGGAAGTTTGTTTTCATTCACTTCGGTGTTTTTTTCAAACTATGGGATGTTTGAATATAGGCTTCTCAATCTTTTTCTTGGAAATATGATTAGTTTGATGATATAAAAACAGATTTTCCTTCATCATTCATATTTTAGATATTGTGCTGCTGATCAGTGAAATAAAATGAATCTTCTTTCTCTTTCTCATAAAGACCCTTATGCGTCTTTTAGTTTTGCCTCGTGATAAGTAAAGAGTCAAAACCCAAAGAGCTTACAAGTCTCCAGTAAATAGGTTCGAAAATAATAGAAAAAGATGGCGCAATGCAAGTGCTTGTATGATAGGAGAATATGCAAAAATATGACTGAAGGAAAAACCTTTTCACTTTATGGTTATAACCCTTTGGTACTGATTATTCTTCGATAAGTGATGTGAAGATATTGCTGTCTTGTTATTTGGGTTTATTGGAGAAGCACCTATCTTATAATTCTAAGCATAACTTATATTATATATAAGGATATCATATAGATTATTGAAGATGAGATCCGAAATGAGAAAAAACAAATGAATGAGGTATAAACCTATTATTATGGAGTAGAAACATTATTTTTGTATTGCATAATATTTTGTATGTGGAATTTTTAGACCGAATGGAAGAACAGCAAATAATTGATACCATCGGTTAATTAAGTAAGCTTGGATGAAGATAATAAATAATCAGTCTGCCGCCATTCTTTTATGATTTAGTCTTTTTAGGCGCATAAATGTATTTTAGATAAAAATTACCTATCATGGATGTCGTAGTGAAATATAATGCTGCAAACGTATTCAGTTCTCTTTTTACTAAATATTTATATACTAAAAAGATAAATACAGTACAAAGGATTGTCGCCAAAGTAATTATAAGTATTCTTTTTATCTTCGGTAGTAATGTTTTGTCCATAATGTATGTATAGAGTACAAAGATGGCAATTGATAAGATTCCCGTTATAGCAAAAATTAGAATGTCTATATTAATGGGACAAAAAAACTGAATGAGTATCATGCCACTCACTGTTATAGTAATCTCTGATAGAAATAGAAGGAAACTTTTCATATTTGTTTTTTTATAGTGTTCTGAAATTGTATTTTGCTAGTCTTTATAAAGCTCTCTAATGAAATCTGATATGGAATCGCAATCTGCTTTCATTTTCTTTTTTAGGCGACTGCGTCTTGTTCGTAGTGAACTCATCAATATATTACAGAATATTGCAATCTCTTTATGATCCAATCCCATTCGCATTAATAAGATGATATGAATATCGTCTTCGGTAAGCGAAGGGTAGTTTTGACGTAATTTTGCGGCAAAATAATCTTGTGACTGGTTTATGTATATTTCCAGGCGGTTCCAGTTCTCTTTAGTCAATCTGGATGGGGAATGTAGTAACTGATTTATTTCGTTCTCGTCTACAGTACTATTGTTCTTCCCTTGGAGAGAATTCATATAAACATCCAATGCAACAGCTTGGGCTGCATGTTCTGATTTTGCCAAAGCACGTCGGACGACTTTTCTACTGATGAAGAATGCAAATAGTGTGATTAAAGTACAATAGATAATTCCCAAAATAATTCCCATAATTGATCTTATTTTTTTGGCAAATATAGAGTGTGAATCTGTGAAAGATTATATTTTAACCGTGTACAAATGGCCTGTGAGGTGATTTGTACACGGTTTGCTGGTTGGAATCAATAGAAGGGAGCTGATAATTCCAGTTTTATTTGATCGGTCAATTTATAATTTTAGTCCGTCGAGTAATTCCAGATAGATTCCGATAGCTTCTTCTATCTCTTTCAACATAATATATTCTTCAGCAGTATGTGAACGTGAAGAGCGTCCCGGACCGATTTTCACCGATGAAAAGGGCATTAATGCTTGATCCGATAAGGTGGGAGAACCAAACGGTGCACGTCCCAGCTTCACTGCCTTTTGCACAAACGGATGTTTTTCATCAATCCGCGATGAGTTGAGACGGAAAGAACGCGCCTGAGCATCACAGGAAATATGCTTCTTGATTACTGCAAACAATTCTTCATTAGAATAAAGCTCATTGCTACGGATATCAACAACAAATGTACATTTATCAGGAACTACATTATGTTGTGTGCCGGCATTAATGACTGTAACACTCATTTTCACAGGTCCCAGCAAAGGAGATTCTTTCTCAAATTGATAATCGCGAAACCATTTGATATCGTCCAATACTTTATATATTGCATTATCGCCTTCATTGCGTGCGGCATGACCAGCCTTTCCTGTGGCTGTGACATCCAGTACCATTAATCCTTTTTCGGCAATAGCAGGTTGCATCTCTGTGGGTTCACCTACAATTGCAAAGTTTATCGGAGGTAGTCCCGGCAATACACTTTCAATTCCATTTTTACCGGATACTTCTTCTTCGCAGGAAGCCAAATATATCAGATTATAGCTTTGTGAAGTTCGACATAGTTGCAGGAACACCTGTAAGAGAGAGACTACACTTGCTCCGGCATCATTACTTCCCAATCCATACAGTTTCCCATTTTCTTCGCGTGGGGTATACGGGTCTTTGCGCCAGCCGTTTACTGGTTTTACAGTGTCAATATGAGAATTGAGCAGGATCGTTGGCTTTTTCAGGTCGAACATTGGGCTAAGACACCAGATGTTGTTTCCTTTACGTCCTGCCTGGATCCCTTCGGCTTCGATATAATTCTGTAAAAAATCAGCAGCTTGGGTTTCTTCGCGGCTGAGCGAAGGAATGCTGATTAGTGATTTGAGCAGACTTACAGCCTCTGCCGCCATAGACGAAATATCATAGTTCATTGTGTAGATTGATTTTAGATAGTACTTTAAATTGCACAAAGATAGTCGTTTTGCGCAATTGTTTCAAATAAAACTAATACCTTTGTAGCATATTTATTAATACAAAGCGTATGACTTATCATCATTTATCTGTCTTGGTGCATCGTCAGGCTGAAAAGTATGGCGACAAGGTAGCACTGAAATACCGGGACTACGAGACAGCACAATGGCTTCCAATCACTTGGAACCAGTTTTCGCAAACTGTAAGACAAGCGGCAAATGCGTTTGTTGCATTGGAAATCGAAGAACAAGAGAATATAGGTATTTTCTCACAGAATATGCCCGAATGGTTTTATGTAGACTTCGGAGCTTTTGCAAATCGGGCTGTGACTATTCCTTTTTATGCAACGAGTTCGCCTGCACAAGCACAATATATTATTAATGATGCGCAAATCCGCTATCTTTTTGTCGGAGAACAATATCAGTATGATTCAGCTTTCAGTATTTTCGGCTTTTGCTCATCTCTGAAACAATTGATAATTTTCGATCGTTCTGTGGTAAAAGATCCGCGCGATGTATCTTCTATCTATTTTGATGAGTTTATGGCGATGGGAGAAGGACTTCCTCGTAACCAAATTGTAGAAGAGCGTACAGCACGTGCGTCTTATGACGATCTGGCAAATATTCTTTATACTTCCGGTACTACCGGAGAACCTAAAGGGGTGATGTTGCATCATTCTTGCTATCTGGAACAGTTTCATACGCATGACGAACGTTTGACTACGATGTCGGATAAAGATGTTTCCATGAATTTCCTTCCGCTGACACACGTTTTTGAGAAGGCATGGTGTTATCTCTGTATTCATAAAGGGGTACAGATTTGTATTAATCTTCGTCCTGCTGATATTCAGACTACGATTAAAGAAATTCGTCCGACATTGATGTGCAGTGTTCCCCGTTTTTGGGAGAAAGTGTATGCCGGTGTGCAAGAGAAAATTAATGAGACTACCGGCGTGAAGAAAGCATTAATGTTGGATGCTATCAGGGTTGGTAAAGTTCATAACCTGGATTATCTGCGTCTGGGAAAGACTCCTCCAGTGATGAACCAGCTTAAATATAAGTTTTACGAGAAGACTATTTATTCATTGCTGAAAAAAACAATCGGTATTGAGAATGGTAACTTCTTTCCGACTGCCGGAGCGGCTGTTCCCGATGAAATTAATGAATTTGTACACTCTGTAGGGATTAACATGGTAGTGGGATACGGATTGACTGAATCTACAGCTACTGTTTCGTGTACATTGCCAATTGGTTACGATATCGGTTCGGTGGGTGTAGTATTGCCGGGATTGGAAGTGAAGATCGGAGATAATGATGAGATTCTGCTTCGTGGTAAAAGTATTACCAAAGGATACTACAGAAAAGCTGAGGAAACCGCAGCTGCTATTGATTCTGAAGGTTGGTTCCATACGGGAGATGCCGGTTATTTTAAGAACGGACAACTTTATCTGACAGAACGTATTAAAGATTTGTTTAAAACATCGAATGGTAAGTACGTTGCTCCGCAAGCTTTGGAAACAAAACTGGTTATTGACCGTTACATTGATCAGATTGCGATTATTGCCGATCAACGTAAGTTTGTTTCCGCGTTGATCGTTCCGGTATATGGATTGGTAAAGGAGTATGCAAAAGAAAAGGGAATTGAATATAAGAATATGAATGAACTTTTACTGCATCCTAAAGTTCAAGGTCTGTTCCATGCACGAATTGAGACGTTGCAACAGCAGTTTGCCCATTATGAGCAGATTAAACGATTTACTTTGCTCGCCGAACCGTTTAGTATGGAACGTGGGGAATTGACTAATACTTTAAAATTAAAGCGTTCTGTTGTGGCTGTTAATTATAAAGATGTGATTGAGAAAATGTACGAGGAGTAATTGATAACATATTTTCGGCTAAAGAATGATGGATAAGGCTGTCTTAAAAAATAAGGCAGCTTTATTTATAATTTGTAAGTTAGGAATATTGTCCCTCTTATTTCGCTCTATTTTCTCATCGAGAGTTGGAATATAACTATTGGCTTGTAGGTTTTCTGCTTCTTATATGTTTTATTGTAAATACCTTATTTATTATAGTATTCTGAAAGAAATGGTTCAGATTGATATATCCGGAATGTTACAATATCCCTCCTAGAGTAAATGGCTGTGTGCTATATTAGATTTATAATCAGTTGATTCTAAGAAACTGAATGTAACACTGTCTTGTTTGTTAGTAATATGTTTCGTACATTTGTGAAAAAGTTGTATATGTCTGTTTGTGTTGACTAAATCAGATATAAAATGAAAACACCAATAAAATTGATTTTTATTTCTTTGCTTACAATAATAGTTAGTTTCTATTCTTGTTCAGAGATAAGAAAGGAGTCACATATACCTTCTTTATTAGATATAGCTCTTCAACAAGCTAAAAATAATCGGCCTGAGCTTGAAAAAGTTTTGTCTTATTATCGGTTACATCCGGCAGATAGTCTTAAATATCGTGCAGCTTGTTTCCTGATAGAAAATATGCCATATTATACATATTATAAAGGTGGACGCTTGGAGCAGTATCTTACTTTCTATTCGTTGTTGCGTGAAACTCGCGGTACCAATATTACTCCTCGAGCGGTGGTCGATTCGGTCTATTATATGTATGGGCCTTTTCATCTGGACTCTTTGCAATCCTATAAGGATATTGAAACAGTCGATTCTGCTTATTTATGTAATAATATTGAATGGGCATTTAAGGTTTGGTATGAACAACCTTGGGGAAAAAATGTATCATTTACAGATTTTTGTGAGTATATTCTTCCGTATCGTATTGCGGATGAGACATTGAGTGATTGGCGTGAAGATATATATCATAAATATAATCATTTGCTTGATTCTTTCCGTATTTCAGATATAGTTGATAAAGATGATCCGGCTGTTGCAGCACGTTGTCTGCTGGATTCTTTGCGTAAAAGGAGTAAGTTTTTCACAACAACTGTTCCTCCTGAACTTCCCCATGTAGGACCGGAGGTCGCTCAGAACAGAACAGGAAGCTGTCGGGAACTTTCCGATTATGTTGTATATGTATGTCGTGCCTTGGGAATTCCCTGTGCTATCGATTTTATGCCAATTCATGGTGATGGAAATGACGGTCACCAATGGGTATCATTTTCCGGTAGGTATGGTGACTTGTATTATCAGGAATTTCTAGACGCTTTGAAAGAAGTACGAAATAGCAAGATATATGGTTCCTCTAAGATAAAAGTCTATCGTAATACTTTTAGTCTTAATTGTGATATGAAAGAGGAAATGCAAAAACTAGATTCTGTTGTTGTTCCTTTTTTTAAAAGTCCTCATGTTATTGATGTTACAGATTTATATGCAAAAAGTTATAAGAAAGAGTTGAAGATTCCGTCGAAGTTAATTTATAAGGGTAAACCACATTCGCGTATTGCTTATCTTTGTGCTAGTAGCCGGATGAGTTGGGAGCCTGTAGCATGGACCGAATTTGACGGGCAAAATTTAGTTTTTTCAAATATACAAAGAGGACCTGTAATGCGTGTAGCTACTTATGAGCAAGGGCATCTCCGTTTTTGGACTGATCCGTTTGAAGTGACAATTTCTAATGAATTTCATTTCTTCACTCCATTAGATAGTGTGCAAGATGTTACTTTGTTTTCCAAGTACCCGTTGCAATCGGAAGAAAAGTTTCAAAATCGTATGCTTGGAGGAACTTTTGAAGTGAGTAATGATCCGGCTTTTCAGCAGAAGGAGATCATACATATGATAGGGCGTAAACCGGAACGGTTACAAACAGTTGTTTATCTTAATTCTGTGAAACCTTATCGCTATATTCGTTATGTTGGTCCTGAGGAGGCACATTGTAATGTGGCTGAAATTACTTTTTATGCAGTTAATGATACTATTCCATTGAAAGGGAGAGCGATGGGGACTCCCGGTTGTTATCAAAAAGATGGTTCACATGAATATCCGAATGTGTTCGATGGTAATACAGAGACATCTTTCGATTGTTTGGCGGCTTCCAGTGGCTGGGCTGGTTTAGATTTAGGCAGTCCTAAGCGGATAGGGAGGATTGTTTATACGCCTCGTAACTATGATAATTATATACGTCCGGGAGATGAATACGAATTATTTTGCTGTATTGGAAGGGATAAATGGGATTCTTTTGGTGTACAGATTTCCAAGGCAGATACTTTGGTCTATAAAGATGTTCCTGTT
This sequence comes from Bacteroides bouchesdurhonensis, assembly GCF_900155865.1. GTDB lineage: Bacteria > Bacteroidota > Bacteroidia > Bacteroidales > Bacteroidaceae > Bacteroides > Bacteroides bouchesdurhonensis. The sequence continues at coordinate 5,142,655 of NZ_LT707006.1, read as the reverse complement.
AATGCTTTATTACTATTGAAAAATTATTCTCGTGGTACGCAGGAAAGAATTTTTGCCTATGAAAATGGAAAGCAGGTTTGGAAATAATGAAGTTTATAATAAAATATTGTTTAACTAAATGAAAGTAGAAATGAAGAAATTAAAATTTCCTTTATTCCTTGTAGGAATACTGGTTGCTCTTGTTGCTTGTGAATTTTGTTATTTATAATTGATTACGAGATATGAGAATTAAAAATATAATAATTGCATTTACTCTGTTATTATCATTAGCAGGTAATGCTCAGACCCCTTTTAGTGATAGAGCTCCATTAGACTCAGTACCTGAATGGGTAAAAGAAAGAGTTACACCAAAAGAATATGAAATATGGAAAACAATGAGTAGTGTGTTTTACATAGATTATTCTATTCTGAAAACAGAGCTTTCTCCTGAACGGAAACAAGAAATCTATGATGGACTTAAAAAAATATGTGAAGGAATTGAAAAAGGGGAATTTTCACATCAAGTTGGTACAGGATTTACTTTTGCAAAAGAAAATCCTATTGATACGACTTTTCAGTGGAAGTTATGTGAACTGACTCAGATAGACGAAAATATTCAATTGTGTAAACGGGAAGCTAGTGTTTATCAAAGTGCACACTCAAACAGTGTAGAACTAGTTTGTACAGTTTGGTATATTTATAATTCTCAAAAGAAAGAGGTTCATATCGTGAAATATGAAATCTCACCCAATGGGTCGCATTGTAAATTTCAAGGAGGAATGGGAATGGTTTATCAAAAGAATTTAAATCGTTTGCAGGGATCTTATGCGGGTACTTTTCGATATGAAATAGGCGGAAGAAAGTATTGTGATCAGTTGGAGAAGTCATTTGCTTTTTCTATTGATAAGTAGAGGTTGAATCAATTAACAAGGTAATTATGGCAAAACATCTTATTTTTTTGCTATTCATTTTTGTGGTGATGGCATGTACAAGGGGGACAAAGTATTCTGACGAAACGATAAAAAATGAATTGCGTGCCCCGTCTTATCCACTGTTCTCACTTCATCCACAGGTACGTTTGTGGTCTTCTGCGGATAAATTAACCGATAGAAATATTACTTTTACAAATGGGAAAGCTTTTCCTTTTGTGGGATTTCTACGGGTAGATGCTGTGATATACCGATTTATGGGAAGTGAAGAATTACCAATGCAGGCGATTGCGCCGATGGCTTTCGATTCTGAAAAATGGGAAGGGAAATTCACTAGTCTTATGCCGGAGCCCGGTTGGGAACAGCCGGGATTTGATGATAAATACTGGCAGTTAGGAGAAGGTGCGTTTGGAACGAAGGATAAACGAGAGGTGAAGACTCAGTGGCTTTCATCGGATATATGGGTACGGAGGGAGGTGGATGTTGATCCGTATCTGCTTGAGCATAGGAAAATTTGTCTACGTTATTCTCATGATGATGGTCTTCAATTATATATTAATGGAAAACAATTGGTCAATAAAATAGACGGTACAGCATCGAACGTAAAAGTGGAAATTCCAGATTCTATTTTAGATACGATGAGAGGAGGAAAGGCATTGCTGGCTGCTCATTGTGAGAATAAGGGAAAAAGTGCATTACTGGATTTCGGATTGTTTGTAGATGAACCGGAAATTCTTATAGAGAAGGTTGCGCCTATGGGAAAATGGCAGGGGAGATATACCACAGAAAAACCGGATGAAACTTGGACAATGGCAACTTTTAACGATAGTACTTGGGCGGAAGGAGAGGCAATGTTTGGTACAGAAGGTGAACAAGATGTACATACTCCTTGGAATACCTCAAGACTTTGGGTAAGGAGGAAAGTTGTTTTCGATTCTTTACTGGTGAAAAACAAACAGCTTTGTATACGTTATTCACATAATGATGCGATTCGGTTGTTTATTAATGGAAAGCAATTGGTGAGCTCCGGATTTAAGGCAAAAAATGATGTTCGGGCAGAAATCCCGGATTCAATTGTTGAAACAATGAAGAATGGAGAAGCACTAATAGCCGCCCGTTGTGAAAATTGGGGTGGAAAGGCTTGGGCTGACTTTGGTTTGTATGCTGAACCTAAAGAAGCTGTACAGAAATCTGTTGATGTGCAAGCTACTCAGACTCATTATAGGTTTGAGTGTGGAGATGTGGAATTGAAGCTTACTTTCACAACTCCTTATTTATTGAATGATTTGAAAGTTCTTAGTCAACCGGTGAATTATATTTCTTATCAGGCTAAAGCTTTAGACGGTAAAGAGCATGATGTGGCAATTTATTTTGAAGTTGATCCACATAAAACATTTCGTGCAGGACAGACTACACAAATATATGAAAAAGATGGCTTAGTGCTAATGAAAACTGGTCGCGAAAACCAAAAGCTATGGGTCGATAAAGAGAAAGATGCTCCCGGTTGGGGATATTTATATTTAGGTACAAAGGATGAGGTTACATATGCTCAAGGAGATGCCGCAGAAATGCGTACGCACTTTATGAAAGAAGGAAGTTTAAAGGAAATGCGCAAGTCTAATGAAAAACGATATACAGCGTTTGCACAGGAGTTGGAATTGGACAGTGAATTTCCACAACATTTGACGATCTCTTTTGATGGACTCTATACGATGTCTTATTTTGGAGAGGACTTGTTCCCATATTGGAATAAAGAGGGTACAAAGAAGATAGAGGAACTGTATGAAAATGCAGAAAAGGATTATAAGGAAGTGATGGCTAAATGTTATGCTTTCGATCGTCGGCTGATGAAGGATGCGTATCTTGCCGGAGGAAAAGAATATGCAGAACTTTGTGCATTGGCTTACCACCAGACTGTAGCGTCCTTTCAAATGTCTGAAACTTCAGACAATGAAATGCTTTATTTTACTCCACTGGTTGGCACTGTAGATACTTATTATGCAGCTTCACCGCTATTCCTTTATTATAATCCGGAGATATTGAAAGCAATGCTTGCTCCTTTCTTTTATTATAGTGAAAGTGGAAAATGGAATAAACCATATCCGGCTCATGATCTGGGAGGATATCCGTTTGTTAATGGACCGGGAAAAGGTGCAGACCTACCTGTTGAAGAAACAGGAAACATGCTGATCATGGTAGCTGCTATGGCTAAAGTGGAACAGGACGTGAGCTATGCAGAAAAGCACTGGGAGACTTTGTCGAAATGGGCTAATTACCTTTTAGAGAATGGAACGGATACGAAAGAACAGATTAATGCAGGTAGCTTTGTTGGTCGTTGTTCACATCATGCCAACTTATCTGTCAAAGGTATTTTAGGAATTGCTTCGTATGGTTTGTTGGCAAGAATGTTGAAAAAGCAGGATGAGGCGGATAAATATTTATCGGCAGCTAAAGAGATGTCTAAAGAGTGGGAAATGCTAGCTAATGATGGAGATCATTACAGATTGGCTTTTGACCGACCGGATAGTTGGGGGCAGAAGTATAATCTGGTTTGGGATAGATTACTTGGATTGAATATTTTTCCTGAAAGAGTTATAGAGCAGGAAACTGCTTTTTATGCTACGAAGTTTGGTACTTATGGTTGTCCGCTAGACAGCGATACAAATAATGTAAAAGCAGAGTGGAGCGTATGGACTGCTTCTTTGAATAAGGACAGTGTGCAGTTCCGTAAGTTTCTTCTCCCGCTTTATCAGTTTATGAATGAGACTAAGACTCGCGTACCAATGCCGGATGCTTATAATGTGTCTGACAAAGGAACTTTAACAAGATATTGGGGTAGGCCGGTGGTAGGAGGTTATTTTATCCGGTTATTAGAAAAAGAGGTGCAATGAGAGAGTATCAGATTTATTTTAGTGCATAAAGAGTAAACGATGAACGGATTTTGCATGTGATAATGCAACTCGTTCATCGTTTTTCTTATTATAGGATTTTATAAATCTTAATATCCAAAGATTTGCTCCTGAGTAAGTTCTTCAATTGGACCGACAGCTTTCAGTTTATCCATATCAAGATCTTTTTTATCTCCTAGGATACAGTAAACATACGTACGATCTTTCATCCATTCTTTTTGGAAATTGACGATATCTTTCAATGTCATGTTTTGTATGTCATTGTAAAGCTTGATGCGTGAATCTACATTCTCTCCCAAGTCTTGGGCATTGATATAACTCCAGATAATATCACTTTTGATAATACGCTCAGTACGTAAACGGTTGATTAACCCTTCTTTTGCCAGTTGGAAAGCTTTTTCCGATTCGGGCATGTTGTTGATGATTTCGTTAAACGTATTGATGGCATCGATCATTTTATCATTTTGGGTGGCAATCTGGGTAAATACCATATAAGGGTATTTCAAATACCTTGGTTCATTTAAAGCAGCCCAAGCCGAATAAGCTAATCCACGAGTTTCGCGCATTTCCTGGAAAACAATGGAGTTCATACTACCACCAAAGTATTCATTATATAGTGCGCGGGTCGGTTCGATAGCCGGGTCAAATTTTTTATCTGTGTTGGAAATCTGCGACATATAGATTTGTTTAGCTTCGTAAGGAGCTATTAATACCTTAGTTGCCGGAGTTTCGAGATAAGGGAATTCGTCACCTGCAGGGATCTCTTTTAAGGTAGCTGGTACATTATGATTCTGATCGATAATTTCTAAAATCTCTTTGCTACTACTTGGCCCATAGTATAAGATACGATGCTTGTAGCTATTCTGATTATGGATACGGTCTACTAATGCTTGCGGATCCATTTCAGTAAGTTCTGTTTTTGTCAGTATATTGGTAGCAGGAGACTTAGGACCATACATCGCAAAGTTCATCAGGCGTGAGAAATTCTGTCCCTGATTCAATTTTGCATCCGAACGGGCTTTCAGGATATCTTCTGCCATGTTACTGTAGGCTTCTTTATTGACTTGTGCATCAGCTAGAAGCTTTTCAAACAGTTGCATAGCCGCCGGCATATTTTCGTTCAACCCTGAAAGAACGACATAAGTGCGTTCATTGCCCGGAGAAACGTAGAAAGTACAAGCCAAACGATAGAATTCACTTTTTAATTGTTCCGGTGTCATATCAGAAGTGCCTAAGTATTCGAGATAATTGAAAGCTGTCCCCAGTGCCTTATCTTGGTTATTACCCATGTCGAATACATAAATCAATTGGAAGAGGTCATTGGTTACATTCTGTTTGTAAAGAACCGGTATGTCTGATTTAGCTTTTAGTTGAGTCAGATCTTTTTGGAAGTCGAGGAATACAGGCTCTATTGGTTGAACAGCGCTATTCTGTATTTCAGTAAGGAAGATGCTTGCTGTATCACGATTGGATACAATCGGAGTAATTTCCGGTTTCGTCATTTTCTTTTCATTGGGATCTTTGCCTTGCTTTTTATAGATGGCTGCATAATTGTCATTTTTCAGATATTTATTGGCAAAATCCACTATTTCGGCCTTAGTAAGTTTGGCTATACGATCAATGGAAGTGACTTCATCTTCCCAAGAGATTTCATTAATAAATGAATTGACGAACATATCGGCACGACCTTCATTACTTTCCATATTCTGTATTTGATAAAGCTTGAAGTTGTTGATATTGGCTTGCAACATTTTTTCGTCAAAATCTCCGGCACGGAGTTTATGAAGCTCGCCTAACAAGAGATTTTGTACTTCTTCTAATGTTTGTCCTTGTTTAGGAACTCCTCCTAATATAAACATAGAGTAATCTGCTAATCCCATAGGGTAACCGTATCCGCTCAAAACCTTCTGTTGTTGGTTTAAGTCGAGGTCGATAAGTCCAGCCTTACCATTATATAATAATTGAGAGATCACTTGAAGTGTCTCGAAGTCTTTGCTTGAAGCACCGGGGAATCTCCATGCTAGTGTAACACTTTCTGCATCCGGTCCCAATACTTCTCGTATAATAGGTTCGGTGATTGGTTCTTCTTTGGGTAAATTAAGTTTGGGTAGTTCCGGATTTGGCTTCATTTGCCCAAAATATTCATCTATGATAGCAATTGTTTTATCCGGATCTAGGTCACCTGACATACAAATAGCCATGTTGTTGGGAACATACCATTGTTTATAGTAGTTTTTGATATTGGTAATCGAAGGATTTTTTAAGTCTTCTTGTGTTCCCAGAACAGTTTGTGTGCCGTAAGGGTGGTGAGGGAAAAGGGAAGAGAAGATAGCTTCTTGCACTTTTCTGTTATCACGAGTCAGTGACATATTCTTTTCTTCGTATACAGCTTCCAGCTCTGTATGGAAACCACGTATGACGTTATTTTCGAAACGATCAGCTTGTATCTTTGCCCAGTTCTCTATTTGATTAGAAGGAATATCTTCCACGTAAACAGTTTGGTCGTAGGCAGTATAAGCATTAGTACCGTTTGCTCCAATAGCAGCCATTAACTTATCGTATTCATTGGGGATAGCATATTTGGATGCTTCGTAAGAAAGACTGTCGATTGTATGATAAATAGCTTTACGCTGAACCTCATCCGTCGTTTTACGATAAATTTCAAACTGCTGTTCTATTTGATCCAATAATGGCTTTTCGGCTTCGTAATTCTGTGTACCGTAACTATTGGTCCCTTTGAACATCAGATGTTCAAAGTAGTGTGCAAGTCCGGTAGTTTCTGCCGGATCGTTTTTTCCACCTACCCGTACTGCAATAAAAGTTTGAATGCGCGGAGTTTCCTTATTAACAGTAAGATAAACTTTTAATCCGTTGTCCAATGTATAAATACGTGCTTTTAACGGATCGTTGGGAACTGTTTCATAGCTATACTTCTTTTGTGAGCTACAACTGCTGAACACTAATACTAGGAAGAGTGATAAGCATGAAAATTTGAGTAGTTTGTTCATATAACAACAACATTTTGATGACGAAAACAAAGGTAGCGGATTTTTGCTTATCTTTGCACCGAAAATTGTAAATTATAAAAGATAAAATTGAAAATCAGATGATTACTATCGAACAACTTAAAGACGTGAAAGAGCGCACAGATGCGCTGAGGAGGTATCTTTGACGTCGATGCGAAGAAAATTCAAGTCGAAGAAGAACAATTAAGAACTCAGGCTCCGGGATTTTGGGATGACCAGAAAAAGGCAGAAGCTCAGATGAAGCTGGTTAAAGATCTGCAAAAATGGATTGAAGGCTATAACGAGGTTAAGACATTGGCGGATGAACTAGCATTAGCTTTTGATTTTTATAAAGAAGAGTTGGTTACGGAGGAAGATGTGGATGTTGCTTATGCAAAAGCAATTGAAGAAGTAGAAACTTTGGAACTCAAGAACATGTTGCGCGAGGAAGCCGATCAGATGGACTGTGTATTGAAAATCAATTCAGGTGCCGGGGGGACTGAAAGTCAGGATTGGGCTTCAATGCTGATGCGTATGTATCTTCGATATGCAGAGACGAATGGTTATAAAGCTACGATTGCCAATCTTCAGGAAGGTGATGAGGCGGGGATCAAAACCTGTACCATTAATATAGAAGGAGATTTTGCGTATGGATATTTGAAGGGAGAGAATGGAGTACATCGTTTGGTACGTGTTTCTCCGTACAATGCCCAAGGCAAGCGTATGACTTCTTTTGCTTCTGTGTTTGTTACTCCGTTAGTAGATGATAGCATCGAAGTGAATATCGAACCTGCACGTATTTCATGGGATACATTCCGAAGTGGTGGTGCCGGTGGACAAAACGTAAACAAGGTAGAGTCCGGAGTGCGTCTGCGTTATCAGTACAAAGATCCTTATACCGGTGATGAAGAGGAAATCCTGATTGAAAATACGGAAACTCGTGACCAGCCGAAGAATCGCGAAAATGCAATGCGTCAGTTGCGCTCTATCTTATATGATAAGGAGTTGCAACATCGTATGGCTGAACAAGCAAAAGTGGAAGCCGGAAAGATGAAAATTGAATGGGGATCTCAGATACGAAGTTATGTGTTTGACGACCGTCGTGTGAAGGATCATCGTACCAATTATCAGACTTCTGATGTGAACGGTGTAATGGATGGGAAGATTGATGGTTTTATCAAAGCCTATTTGATGGAGTTCTCATCACAGGAATCATAAAAACCGAAAAATAGCGAGTATTATTTTTGGAAAGTTAAAAGATTTGTTCTTACTTTGTTAGCGTTGAACTTTAAAGCTAACTATTATGGGTAAGAATAAAAGAAAAGTAGTACATAGCAAGAAGGAAGAACAACAAGCTCAAAAGGTAATCAAAATAGTGTTTGTCTCACTCGTTATTTTGGCCTTGGTTATGCTAATTGGATTTTCTTTCTTAGGTTAATTCATCACGGATTACATAGATTTCGCAGATTATATATCATAACTTATAGGTTATCATTGATAGTTGGTCTGTTTGTGATCATGTAATCCATGATGATTTTTTTGTAATAGGATTGTCATTTTTCCGAGTCTCCTTGTATCTTTGTACCATGGCACAAGAAATTGAACGCAAGTTTTTGGTTTCCGGTGAGTTCAAGTCACAGGCTTTTGCTCAGGACCGGATTATTCAGGGATATATTTGTAGCACCCAGGGACGGACGGTACGGGTACGTATTCGTGATAATAAAGGTTATCTGACTATAAAAGGGGCTTCTAATGTCTCTGGTACTAGCCGGTATGAGTGGGAACAGGAATTACCCTTGGCGGAGGCGGAGGAACTAATGAAACTTTGTGAACCGGGGGTCATTGATAAAACTCGCTATCTGGTACGTTGCGGTAAGCATGTGTTCGAAGTGGATGAGTTTTATGGGGATAATGAAGGGTTGATTGTAGCTGAAGTAGAATTGGCCTCAGAGGATGAGGCTTTTGAGAAGCCTTCTTTTATTGCTGAAGAGGTAACAGGAGACAGACGTTACTACAATTCTCAATTAATGAAAAAACCGTATAGAACTTGGTGAACATTAACAAATAAACCGTATATTTGTTCTAAAAGTAAAAGAACTGTGTATGGAACAATTGTATAATTACTTGCCGAGGGAATTGGTAACTTTTGTGTTGGTTACTCTGTTTTCTTTGCTTATAGGACTTTCTCAACGTCGAATCAGTTTGAAGCGTGAGGGGGAAACAACACTTTTCGGTACGGACCGTACATTTACTTTTATTGGCATTCTGGGATATCTTCTTTATATACTCGATCCTACGGATATGCGCTTATTTATGGGTGGCGGTGCTATACTGGGTCTTCTGCTAGGGTTGAATTATTACGTAAAACAATCGCAGTTCCACGTGTTTGGCGTTACTACTATCATTATTGCCCTTATAACTTATTGTATAGCTCCAATTGTAGCTACCCAGCCTTCTTGGTTTTATGTAATGGTGATTGTTACAGTTCTGCTGCTAACGGAGTTGAAACATACGTTTACGGAGTTTGCCCAAAAGATGAAGAATGATGAAATGATCACGTTAGCAAAGTTTTTGGCTATCAGTGGTATCATATTGCCGATGTTTCCAAACAAGAATTTAATTCCGGATATAAACTTAACTCCTTATTCCATTTGGCTGGCAACGGTTGTTGTATCCGGTATCTCTTATCTTTCTTATCTTTTGAAGCGGTATGTCTTTCATGAATCCGGTATATTGGTTTCGGGAATTGTCGGAGGGCTTTATAGTAGCACTGCAACGATTTCTGTATTGGCTCGTAAGAGCCGTAAGGCATCGGAACAAGAAACAAATGACTATGTAGCTGCTATGTTGTTGGCAATAAGTATGATGTTCTTACGTTTTATGATTCTAATCTTGATTTTTAGCAAGGAAATTTTTCTATCTATTTATCCATACTTGCTGATTATGGCGGTTGTAGCTGCTTTGGTAGCATGGTTCATCCATTCCAAGCAACGTCGTTCGAGTGATATGACGACAGATGTGGAGGAAGATGATAGCAGTAATCCTTTGGAATTTAAGGTAGCCTTGATTTTTGCAGTTCTATTTGTTATTTTCACTGTATTGACTCACTATACTTTGATTTATGCGGGGACCGAAGGATTGAACCTGCTTTCATTTGTTTCGGGATTTAGTGATATTACTCCTTTTATATTGAACTTATTGCAGAATACTGGAAGTGTAGCAGCTTTGGTTATTACGGCTTGTAGTATGCAGGCTATTATCAGTAATATATTGGTGAATATGTGCTATGCTCTATTTTTTGCCGGTAAAGGTAGTAAATTGCGTCCTTGGATTTTAGGAGGATTCGGAACAGTGGTAGCCATTAATTTAGTTCTGTTGCTATTCTTCTATTTTTAAAGTGGTGTCATGATAGAGATACGTATAAAAAATCTCTGTACGATATATTGAAGTAAGGTCATACAGGGATTTTTCTTATCTACTTGATTAATTCCAGCTCCAGTCGCTTTTCTTGTAATTGGCTTCCACCGTATTTTTTATAAGTTAATGCATTTTGTTTGTGTATTTAAAAGTATTTAGTATATTTACGTAATTATTAAGTGCGCATAAATTAATCTTCGTATGTGAAACGCGTACAAACATGTTTATGCAAAATTAATTTGGAGTGAACCTAATAAACTAAATATTAAACCTTTAAATTTAACGATTATGAAAAAAAAGAATTTTATTATTTGTATTGTCTTAACTGTTGTGATATTTATATAACATGAACAAGAAGATTTTTATCCTGATTTTCGTCATTGCCGTCTTGTCTTCATGCCGCAACGGTGCTAAAGATGCTGCTTTTCAGAACTCTTCTCGTTTTGAAACCGTATTAATTACCGATACTCTGCCTATTATTAATTTATCTCGGGAAGTCCTTCCCATTGACTTAATATATCCAACGGATATGGTGGCAATTGATACCTTTTTAGTTGTTTTGCAACATCATGAAGAGAAGATTATCAAAGTATTTAGTATTAACTCATATAAGTTCTTAGGAGAATTTCTCAGAAAAGGAGGAGGCCCGAATGAAGTGATTGTTTTCGGACGGCTAAGTCAGTGGTTTATGGAAGAAGGCGAGCCTAAGATTATGATTCAGTCTTACCCTAATTATTTAGCTGTACTGAACATACGGAAATCTATTGAAGCTGGAGAAACGGTTTATGACCGAAAGTACACTTTTGAGAAAGGCAAAAAAAAGAATTTGTTCTTGGCTTCCAACAGTGTCTATGAAATAAATCAATCGGAGTTGATGATGACCAAGGATCCTCTGAGGTCAGGAATAACTGATAACTGCAACTTCTTTTGGGAGTTTTACGATTGTAAAACGGACGGTGTAAAACGTAATATTGTTTACGAGAACTTCACCGGAATGATTGATCCTTTTTTAAAAGAATCGAACAGGCTCTTGAAGCCCGACCGCAAAAAAGCAGTGTTACTGTATAGCAAGATTAACCTTATCGGTATAGTAGACCTTGAACAGGCCTCGATAAAGCAAATTTATCCCGGTGGAAAAACATTTAATGTACAAACAGAATTAGAAATAGATAACCGCAAGTCTTATTTTGACGAAGGAGAATGCACGGACCAATATATATTCGCGCTATCCTCCAAGGGGGGAAAAGTCAGTGATAAGGCGAACATTGAGACAGCCCCTATTTCTCAACTGGATGTATTTGACTGGAATGGCAATTACATTTATAAGGTCGATCTTGGTGAACGAATTAGGATAATCTCAGTTGATAACAACCAAAGATACCTTTATGCTGTAAATACGGATGATGCCATTATCAGATATGACCTGTCGGCACTGAAATAAATAACATTCGATGAAATTCTAGAATAGAGTAAGCTGACTATCAATGTTGAAAGAACATATGATAGGGATATACAGCAAACGCTATATTGATGATTGAAGAAATCTGAAGCAGACAGAATAAAACCGCATAGCACATGATTATAAAAGAAACTATCAGAAGAACTTGTCAGGCTTCTTTTGGAACACTATGCCCAAACGGATAAGATTTTAGGTAGGAGATAGAAAAATTACAATAAAAATGGCATATGAGATGAGAGTTGGCGGTCATCTGCATATGCCATCTTACTTTTTAAATGAATATACTTGATTAATTCCAGCTCCAGTCGCTTTCCTTATAATTGGCTTCCACCGTGTTTTCTATATTATCTGGAAGATTGTGGAAGAAATCTATACCTGTGTATTCTTCCAATTTATCAATTGAAATTGCATAGCTTTTATAACTTTCGCCTTTCTCATAGGATTTATGTTCAAACCAGAAACCTATTGCATGATATTCACCACCTTTTAGTGAAAGAATTGCCATATAGAAATATTTAGGCACAGGAATAGTATTATTTTCTTTCAAATACTTGATAATGTTACCTTGTTGGTCAATAGTTCCTCCCTTAACAGCATAAAGAGTATCCTGATCGTTAGTAATTGTTCCCCATTTCTGAACGCATTTTTCCAGATTAGCCCATATACCGCCATTAAATCCGTTTTGAATCTGAGGATTGATATTTGACATATAGAATGTTTGCAAATTGGCTTCTTCGGAATATTGTCTGTCACTTGAAGCTACCAAATGGCCTCTGCTGTATCCAGAATTGGTATAATCCGAGTAGGATGTTTGGTATTGGACAGGTATTTTCGGATCTTCCGTAAATCTGTCTCCACGACCTGCATCATTATCCGGTGTTGCTGTACTAAAGGTACAAGCTGACCATCGTGCACTTTTCTGTGTGCAATCGTATTCTATGCTGAACGTCGGTAATTCTTTTCCATTAACAGTAGTTGTATGAGTAATGAATAAATTCATGTTTCCCCCTTTTAACCTAGGAATTTCAACTCTTCCGGAATAGTTGGAAGATGTTCCTCCATTACTGCCCGTTTGTGTCAATACAAGCGTGGCACTTTCTTTTCCTGCCTCAATGGTAATTGTAACGTTACGTTCTGCACCGGTATTTGCTTGCAGATATCCTGTGATAGAGCTATTGCCATTTCCGGATGTTTGGTTTAATGTACACCATGTTGCGCTACTTTTGGCTTGCCATGCACCAGCTGTTTTGATGCGGATAATAAATCCACCTCCTTCTGCATTTATTTCACTTTGATCAATAACGGCAATTCCTTGGTCGGTATTATCCGAGTTTCCGGGAATGTCGGGTAGATCCTGTTCGCTACATGATACGATAATGTAACTGATAAAGAAGAATGTGAATAGCTTAAATAATTGCTTCGCCATCTTAGATAGAATTTTATAAGTTTAGGAATAAACAGAAGGAATCTCAAGAGACTTATTTAACCTCTTTTATTAGATAGATAATAGTCGGTAAGTGGTCACTATATCCATTGAGCCACACTCCTCCGGCTTGTGTACGTTTGGGGTATCCTTTATATTTACCGTCTTTTTGAAACATAAAATCTTTGTTGAAGATTTCATGCTTATAGTACTTTAGTGTACTGCGGTCGGTGCCCAGTAGATTTCCAGTGAAGACGATTTGGTCAAATAGGTTCCATTTTCCTTTATACATCAGGGTACCATATCCTTTTCTCAGTGTGTCCCACCATGGATTATACAGATCTGTGGGACCGACCTCGTTTGGTTTACGTTTGGCTCCGAGTGAAACAGCCATGCTCTTGTCCATCGGATCATCGTTCATATCTCCCATGATAACAATTTTAGCTTCCGGATCTTCCCTTAGTAAAGAGTCCTTTATTGCTCTAACTTGTTCTCCGGCACGTTCGCGAGCAGGAGAGGCCGCTCCACGTGAAGGCCAGTGGTTTACGATAAAGTGCATCTTCTCACCTGCTATTTTGCCACTAGCAATCAAGAAACCGCGGGTTTTGTGAATAGTATCATTTATATATATATAAGGTAAGAGTTTACTATGGTCAAGCTCAAACAATTCTGGGTTATAGAAGAAAGCACAGTCTACTCCACGTTGATCTTCTCCCTCATAATGGATATATTTATATCCTCTGTCTGCTAATGCCGGTTGTTTTAAGAGATCTTCCAGCACTCTGTAGTTTTCAATTTCGGATACACCAATAATAGCGGGACCCATCGGAAGTTTGTCAGTTGCAAGCTTGCTTAATACTTCTGACATATTCTTCAGTTTAGCCTTGTACTTCATCGTATTCCACTGATTGGTACCATTAGGCAAATACTCGTAATCATTTTTCCCCTCATCATGGATGGTGTCAAAAAGATTCTCCATATTGTAAAATGCAACACTGTATAGCGCATATTTCTTTTCTTGTCCATAGGCCATGAGGACAAAAAGAGCGAGTATGCCTAAAGTCATTAAACTTTTTTTCATCTTTAAAATCGATTTTAAAAGTGAGCTATATATCATATCTGTGACAAATATCTAAAAAGAAAACGGAAAAACCTTCAAATCCATGTATTTTTTTCATTAATTTCATTGCTATCTATTAAATTCTTTGTTATTTTGTACGACCTATTATTTTAACAACGATTTAATGGTAGAGACCAATTAACATTAATATAAATTAAATTATGAAACAACGATTAGGGTTAGCGATCGTATTATTTTGTTTGGCGCCAACTATTTTTGCGCAGCAAAAGGCAAAACAAAACGCTCGTGAAGACAATGCTTCTTTCATGTTCACAGAATCACAGTTGAACGATGATGATGATGCCGCTCAAAGTGTGCAGGCACTTGTCTCTTCAAACAATGATGTTTATCTGTCTAATGTTGGTTATTTGTTTAGTCCGATGAGATTTCGTGTGAGAGGATACGATTCTCAGTACAATGACATGTACATTAACGGCGTGCAGTTTAATGATGTAGAAACAGGACGTTTCAGTTACGGATTGATCGGAGGATTAAATGATGCTACCCGAAACAAAGAGGGGATTAGTCCTTTTGAAATCAACAACTTTACTTTTGGAGCGATTGGAGGATCGACGAATATTGATCTTCGTGCCAGCCAATATTCAGCAGGATCAAAACTGTCATTGTCAGGATGTAATCGTAGTTATATTTTGCGTGGAATGTATACTTATTCCACAGGCCTGATGAAGAATGGTTGGGCATTTACCGGATCAGCTGGTTATCGTTGGGCAAATGAAGGAAATATCGAAGGTACCTTCTACAATGCTTTTTCTTATTTTCTGGCAGCAGAGAAAGTCTTTAATGACAAACATAGTTTATCAATTGCTACTTGGGGAGCTCCTACGGAACGTGGACAACAAGGGGCATCTACAGAAGAAGCTTATTATTTAGCTAATAGTCACTATTATAATCCTAACTGGGGATATCAGAACGGAAAGAAACGTAATGCACGCGTGGTAAATTCTTTCGAGCCTTCTGCTGTTGCAACATGGGATTTCAAAATTAAAGAAGACATGAAATTGGTGACAAGTGCAGGATTTAAATATAGTAGTTATGGAACCAGTGCATTGGGATGGAATGGAAATGCTTCTGACCCACGTCCTGATTATTATAAGAAATTGCCTAGCTCAATATTCAATGTTTATAATGATGTTCCTACACCCGAACAGTTAGAGCAGTTTAATGAAGTAACTGACTTATGGAAGCATAATAAGGCGTATCGTCAGCTTGACTGGGATTTGATGTATTTCTCTAATCAACAAGCAAATGCATTGGATAAGGAAACTTTGTATTATGTAGAAGAACGTCATAATGACCAATTAGCATTTAATTTCAATTCTGTATTTAATCACACCATCAATGATCATAGCAGTTATACAGCCGGTATTGCTGTGAATACGACAAAAGGAATGCATTTCAAGAAAATGAAAGATTTGCTGGGTGGCGTGTTGTACACTGATATCGATAAGTTCTCAGTGCGCGACTATGGTGAAAACTCTAGCATTATCCAGAATGATTTGGATCATCCGAATCGTCGTATCGGGGAAGGTGATAAGTTTGGTTATAACTACAATATCTTTGTGAACAAACAAAGCACCTGGTTGCGTTATCAGGGCAAAAGCGGTTCATTCAACTATTTTGCTTCCGGTAAGATCGGTTCTACACAAATGTTTCGTGAAGGTTTGATGCGTAACGGTCGTGCTCCGTTGAAATCTTTGGGTAGCAGTGGTACTGCTAAATTCCTGGAAGGTGGTGTCAAAGCTGGTTTGACTTACTTCCTTAATGGTAACCATTCATTTACATTGAACGCTGGTTATGAAGATCGTGCTCCATTGGCATATAACTCATTTGTTGCTCCACGTATCAAGAACGATTTTGTAAATGACTTGAAGACTGAACGAGTGTATGGTGGTGATTTCACTTATAATTTTAATACTCCTATTGTGATGGGACGTATTACAGGATATTATACCCGTTTCCAGAATCAGGTAGAATTGGAAGCTTTTTATAATGACAATGAATCTCGCTTTACTTATTTGTCAATGAACGGTATAAAGAAAGAACATTGGGGTGTGGAGGCTGCTGCTACTTTCCGTTTGACTAGCAATTTGTCTTTGACAGCTATCGGTACATGGTCGGAAGCTGAATATATGAACAATCCGGTTGCTACACGTACTTATGAAAGTGAGAGTGAATCTAATCCCGACCGGGTATATGCAAAAGGTATGCGTGCTAACGGGACTCCACTTTCAGCTTATAGCTTAAGTCTGGATTACAATATTAAAGGTTGGTTCTTTAACCTGTCTGGTAATTACTATGATCGTATCTATCTGGATTTCTCTGCTTATCGTCGTTTGGAGAGTGTATTGACTCGTGATAATGATGGTTCAGTAGACGCTAACGGCAATCTGGTAGGTGTAACAGTTCCTTCACAAGAAAAACTAAAAGGTGGTTTCATGCTTGATGCTTCTATTGGAAAGTATATTCGTTTGAGAAATGGCAAAAGCATCAGTCTTAATCTTAGCGTGAATAATGTTCTGAATAATACTAATATGCGTACAGGTGGTTATGAACAAAATCGTGACGATACTTATGATGATGGTTCTATGCGTACTTATATGTTCTCTAAGAACTCTAAATATTATTATGCGCCGGCCATCAATGCATTCATGAATATCGGCTACAGATTCTAAATGTGTTATCAGCCCAATTAATAAATAAAGAAAAATGAATATGAAGAAAATATTATCTATAGGATGTGTTGGAATGTTGATATGCGCTTCAAGTTTTACTTCGTGCATGAATGACTTTGATACTCCGGTTACAGGCAATGCGTTTGGTAATAACTCGATCGAGCCTGGACGTACTATTTCAATAGCCAACTTGAAAGAGAAATATGATGGATTTATAGATACTAGTTCGGATACTTATACCACCATGGAAGGCAAAACACGTATTGAAGGCGTGATTGTAGGAGATGATGAAAGTGGAAATATCTACAAGCAATTGGTCGTAGCTGACGAAACGGGAGCTATTATTGTAGGTGTGAACAATACAGGACTTTATGCAGCTTGTCCGGTAGGTCAGAAAGTGGTTATCAATTGCGAAGGTTTGCAGATTGGTAGTTATCGTAAATTAGCTCAGATAGGTACTACTTATGAAGGTAAGGTAGGTCGTATGCCGGAGTATGAGTGGAAGCAAAGAGTGCGTATCATTAATAAGCCGCAAATGTTTTATGAAGAGTTGAAACCGCTTGAGATTTCTAATGCAACGGAATTGGCGGCTATAGATATGAAGCGTGCTCCGTTATTGGTAACACTGAAAAATGTGAAGTTCCCTGAAGCAAATGGTAAGGTGGCTTTTGCACCGGAATCGGATATTGCAAGTCCTACTTTGAGTTTTGTAGAGCGTAGTATCAATTTTGCAGATGGTACAGCATGTAAGGCAGTAGCTCATACTAGTATTTATGCAAATTTCTCGAAAGATGTGCTTCCGGAAGGAAATACTGATGTAACTGGTATATTGACTCGCTATAACAATAATTGGCAATTGCTTATTCGTACCAGTGCTGATATCAAACAAAATAATTAATAAACTAACAATAGACAATTATGAAAAAGATTCTAAATGCTTTATTCTTGACGCTGCTTGCAGTGATCACATTTAGTGGATGTAGTGATGTCCCTGCACCTTATGATATAAAAGAAGGAGGTGATGATTCTGAATTGGTGGGCGATGGCTCTAAAAATAATCCTTATGACGTAACTAGTTATCTTATCAAGAAAAGTGGTACGGATATTTGGGTAGAAGGATATATTGTCGGTTGTATGAACAATAAATATGATGGAGTAGATGCAAGTGGAGAACCTGTTTTTGCAGGTAATGAATTTGTAACCTCTAACTTTAATGTGAATACTAATATTGTGATTGCGGCAACTACCAGTGAAACAAGTACAGCCAAGATTATTGCAGTGAAGTTACCGGCAGGAGATTTGCGTGATAAGTTGAATGTCAAAGATAATAATGGTAATTTAGGCATGTCTGTTAAAATTAAAGGTAACTATGCCAGTAAGTACTGCGGAGTTACAGGTTTAATTGATATAACAGCTGCTGTTTTACATACTTCAACAGGTGATGTGGAAATTGGTGACGGTAGTAGTGAAGGACCGACAGATGCTTATATTAACGAATCATTCAAATCGTCTTTAGGTGGATTTACAAGTGTTTCAGTATCAGGAACTCTGAGTTGGATAAATGATTATAGCTCTGCAATGATTAAAGGTGGGTCAGCCGAAGGTAAATTCCCGTCTGAGACTTGGCTGGTGGCTCCTACTATTAATTTGTCACAGGAAACAGAAGCTTATATAACATTCAAACATGCCATCAACTATGCAGATGCTGCTACGATTAAAGATTATCATCAGTTGATGATTAGTAAAGATTATACGGGAAATGTGTCACAGGCTACATGGACTAATCTTCCAATTGTGATGGCATCAGGTAACAGTTTTACTTTTGTAAGCTCAGGTAATGTTGGTATTCCTGCTGAGTTTATAGGGCAAAGTAGTGTAACAATTGCATTGAAGTATACTAGTACCGAAGTGACAGGTAGTACATGGGAAGTACAGAATTTTGTTGTAGCACATGGTAAAGGTGAAGAAATTGTAGATCCGGAACCTCCTGTTACAGATAACTCTAAAGATAATCCGTATGATGTAACGAAAGCATTGACGTTGACTTCTGCTAACGGTACTGCTATTGCGTGGGTTAAAGGCTATATTGTTGGCGGAGTAAAGAATGGTAATGATGCAAATACTGTAGATGCTCCTGAAGATGTTGTTTTTGGATTGGATGATATTCGTAATTCTGCTATTCTCATAGCAGCTTCTAAAGAAGAAACTGATTATACAAAATGTATGGTAATTGGTTTTGGTAAAGATAGCCCGACTGCTAGACCTGCTTTGAACTTAGTGGATCATCCTGATAATCTAGGGAAGGAAGTTGTTATCCTTGGAACTCTTAAATATGCATTTGGTGCTCCTGGTATGAAGACTATTACAGACTTTGAATTTTTAGGAGGTGGCAGTGATCCTGAACCGACAGGTCCTGTTTATACAAGTAATATCACATTACCTGCAAAGGACTGGACCAATTCATCTGATGCAGCTTACGGAGGTATTGTTAAGATTGGAACCGAAGAGACGGAATATCCTGTTGTGAAACTTGGAACAACGAAGTTAGCAGGCGTTTGGAGTTCACCTGTATTAGGAACTGCCAAAACTAAACTGGCTTTTTATGCTGTCGGTTGGAAGGGAAAGTCTGGGATTTTGAAGGTGACCATTGAAAATGGTGGAACTTTTGAAGGAGGAGAAGCTACCAAACAAATCGATCTGGTAGGGAATGTTGGAGCTACGGGTAATTCTCCATTTACGATTACCCCTGCTGATTCTGATTATTATGAATTCACATTAACGGGAATAACGGCTACTTCTACCATCAAATTTAATACTGCTGAGGAGGCAGCTGATAAACGTGCAATTATCTTTGGTATTAATGTCAATTAATGCTACGGTTGATAAATAATAAGAAGAGGTTGTGTCAAAACGCTGGCCCAACCTTTTTTTATGCACAAAGCCCAGACTTTCCCAAGCCCGGGCTTTGTTATTACCCAAAGTTTTTGTATCTTTAGGCATAAAGTTTTTCGTTATGGCAAAGTTACATTTTCGTCCTTACATTCCCAACCAAACAGTTCTTTTTCCCCAAAGAATTGATGAAAACATAGCAGCGAACGATCCGGTTCGCATAGTTAATACTGTTGTTGATAATCTCAATCTTGACAATTTCAAGAAGCTTTATAAAGCAACCGGTCGTTGTCCTTATCATCCTAAAATGATGCTCAAGGTGATTATTTACGCCTACATGAACAATATCTATTCGTGCCGCAAAATAGAGAAGCTTCTCCTACGTGACATTCATTATATCTGGCTTTCCGGTAATGAACATCCGGATTTTATTACCATCAACCGTTTCCGTAACCGTGTCAAGGAGGAAATCAACAACGTCTTCACGCAGTTGGTCCTTGTCCTTGCCGACAAAGGTTTCATCAGCCTTGACGTAGAGTATATCGACGGTACCAAGATTGAGTCCAGGGCCAACAAATATACTTTTGTCTGGCGCAAGACAGTCGAAAAGAACCGTACAAAGCTGATGGATAAGATCCGCATTCTCCTGGAGCAGGTGGATGAAGCCATAGCCCAAGAGAACTCCGTCAAAGACACCCCCGTAGAGTTCACTCCCGCCATGCTCTCAGATATAGTGGATGAACTTAAAGAGGTACTGGAACACCAACCTGTAACAAAGGACAAGGAACAAAAGAAAGTCATCCGGGAAAAGAAGAAACAGGTCCGGGAACTTGAGGAGTACCGTGACAAGTTGATGGAATACGACAACCATCTTGATACTCTTGGAGAACGCAACTCCTATTCCAAGACCGATCCTGATGCCACCTTCATGCGCATGAAAGAAGACGCCATGAGAAACGGGCAGACAAAGCCCGGATATAATCTGCAAATAGGTACCGAGAACCAATTCCTCATAGACTTCCGACTGTTTCCAAACCCAACCGATACACTGACCCTCATACCTTTCTTCCACTCCTTTGAGCAACGCTATAACCGCTTACCAACTGTCGGTGTGGCAGACTCCGGTTACGGCTCGGAAGAAAATTACCGGTTCATGCAAGATAATGGGATAGAAGCCTTTGTCAAGTACAACTACTTCCATAAAGAACGGCGTCCCCGTTATACCCCCAATCCATTCCATACGGAGAGTCTCCATTACAATGCGGAAGAGGATTATTACGTTTGTCCTATGGGGCAGCACATGAACCGTATAGGAACCAGATGTGACAAGACTGCGAGCGGATACATCACCGAAAGTGCCCGGTATAAAGCACAAAGATGTGAAGGGTGCCCTTTGCGTGGCAGTTGCTTTAAAGCCCGGGGGAACCGTATTATAGAAGTAAACCACCGGTTAAACCAATACAAACGGCAGGCACGGGAAAGGTTGCTCTCGGAAGAAGGCATCAGGCATAGGGGAAGGCGATGTATAGAACCGGAAGCAGTTTTTGGACAAATGAAACACAACATGGCATACAGAAGGTTCCGGCATGTGGGACAAGACAAGGTTACAATGGACTTTGCCTTCTTTGCTATAGCATTTAATATCAAAAAAATGTGTGCAAAACTGCTAAAAGCGAGAAAGGGAAAGAATGTACACGCTATATTTATCGCTCTCAGACCATGTGTGGCTCAAAATGCGGGGAATGTAACGACTTATCGTTTAATGAGGCAAAAAATAGCCGCATAGACAAAAAAGGAAAATGAATGTTTTAGATCAAAAAAAGGAGATGTGCCTGAGTTTTGACACACCTCCTTTCTTTTTTGTGAAAATATAGTAACTGCTCTAAAAGACATTTATAAATATCTATACTTATAGGAAGAAAAAAGATATCTCCATAACAAATAGATATAGCATGAGTAGATAAGAGAAAACGTGAAGATGACTGAAAATAAAATAAAAGCTTGAACTCTAAGGCAGATTATCCTTATCTTTGCATTTCCTGCAGGTTAAACAACTGCTGCTTATTTAAAACTATATACTCAAACAAGATTAATATATTATGAATATTGGAATGAAGTGTAATTTCTATATTTGGTTAAGCTTTTTATGCTTAAGTTTTGTATCCTGTAGTAAAGATGAGGATGAGAATGCTAGTGACTCAACAGATTTTGCGACCGGTATTGTCGAACTCCCAGCATTGCGTAATGGAGCAAATGATATGTTTGTTACTCATTCTAATACTTTTAATGGTAAGAAAGTAACAACTTTCAGTATGGAGTATGACAAAAGTAAGAAGCATGCCCGTTGGGTAGCATTCCGATTTGACAATCAGACAATGCAACAGAATGTGAATCGTAAAACAGGGGATGATCCATTTGAATCGGATCCATTAGTTGCACAAGAATATCAACGTACCCGTTCGGATTTCGGTGCAAAGGGATATGATCGTGGGCACATTTGTGCTTCTGCCGACCGTTTATATTCACGTGAAGCAAATGATGATACATTTTATTACACTAATATGACTCCTCAACGCAATGGATTTAATTCGGGTTTATGGTTAAAACTGGAAGCTAAGGTACAGACATGGGGGAGAAGTTGTACAGCACAAGATACTTTGTATGTTGTGAAAGGAGGTACTATAGATAAAGAAGAACACGTATTAAGTTACATTGATAATAATCACAGTAAACCTGTGCCTAAATATTATTTTGTAGCATTGTTGTTTAAAAAAAGTAGCTCTTTCAAAGCTATTGCATTTTGGTTGGAACATACTACTACGCCTAAGTCACAGAATTTGGCAGACTATGCAATTTCTATAGATGAGTTGGAAGAAAAAACAGGAATTGACTTCTTTCCGAATTTAAATGATAAATTAGAGAATGTCGTAGAAGCTGCTTATTCTGTTAAGGCTTGGAATGGCTTGTAAATGTCGTATAATTTGAAAAGATCACTTAGTGTCTTTGAAAAAATCTTCTAACTACAACCGACATAACATTAGCAAGGAAGTTATTGAAAGGTTGATGTTTATAATGTTCCATTTGTGCTATATTATATATTTCAGCTCATTATTAACCCTTTCATCAAGGCTCATTCCTTTAGCAGTATTCTAGGCTAAAAAATACTCGTTTTTACTGTCACTTGTCACTTTTTAGAGTTAAGCGGCTAATTTAAATATCCGAGTCGCTATTTGGAATTTAGTATCAGTTACCGGATTGGTGAACTGAAAGCGAGTGTGAAAAAAGCGAGCTGGAGTATTAATAATGACGATGTGAAAGAAGGAGGAGGAGAAGCTACTCAAACGCAAGGAGGAGGGCAATAAGCCCTCCCCCTCAGTTGTTCTATTTTTCTTTTGGGGTCTGATTGGAGATCGTATTGAAACCTAATTTAGTCAATCCTGCTTGTACGTCAGGATGGCTCATAAAGAGTTTCCACAATAATCCTGTCCGGTAATTTTCTATCATGACGGCAATAGGACCTTGGTCAATAGCAAGATAACGTTTCGGGTACCAGTTATCTGTTTCGCTGAAAGCATCATAGAAACCGAATGGACCGAAAACTTTATCACCCATTTTATATAGGTGGCGCATTACTTGCATTGAATATTCCGGTGTATAGACGATAGATGAGAGTGCGGCAGTAGGAGAGATGACTCCTTTGTCGTCTTGTTCATTGGGAGAATGAGCCGCATACCCGTCTACAGAATAACTGGCTGTTAGCCCCCAGCAATCCGGTCCGAAACCTTTGTAATGTTTTGGATTGCGGATACAGTAAGCACGATTGACTAATGTCAGATTACGCATTTCATCGAAATAGCTAGGACAATATTCGTCCTTTAATCCTACAGGATCAAGTCCCAGGAAAGAGTATTGTGCCCAGAAAAGTGGTCCTGCTTCTGTCCCTTGATAACGGAGATGTAATTCGATACCTTCTACTTTATGCGGAGAAACGATAGCCCCGTTTTGTGCCCAGCCATCATGGTAGACGGCTGCGGGTACTCCATGCGTTGGAGAAGCAGCGGCGAGAATGTACATAATCATACATTCATTATATCCATGTACGGGAAAATCCATTTCCCAACCATAAGTAGGACTCCAATGCCAATATAGAACGTTTTGTCCTCCCTTCCGATACCAATTCCAATCTACTTCACGCCAGATCTGGTCGATACGTTTGGCTAATGCTTTTTCTTTCTCATTGCCATTGACATAATATTGGTGTACGGCGAGCAATCCTTGCATCAGGAAAGCTGTTTCTACCAAGTCGCCTCCATTGTCTTTTTGACCAAAAGGTTTTACTTTCCCGGTATCTCCATACCACCAATGCGGATATGCCCCGTAAAAGCGATCTGCTTTTTCCAGGAAAGAAACAATTCGTTCCATACGTGATAAACCTTCTTCTCGAGTCACATAACCACGATCAATTCCTGCAAGAATAGCCATAATCCCAAATCCACTACCACCGGAGGTAACTACGTTTGAATCATTTTCAGGATATACACCATCTACATGATAACGTTCAGGAGCAAGTCCGCTGTTTGGTTCTGCTCCGTCCCAAAAGTAGAGGAAAGTACGCCGCTGGACAGTATCCAATAACGCGTCATCGGAGATTTCCGAACTAATGGAAGACTGTCTAGAAGGTTTACTCTTACAAGCTCCTACTACTAGAAGAAAACAGAGGAGTGGCAAGTATATATAGTTTTTTGTCATACTTCAATAGATTATATATTAGCTATATTAACCTGAGTTTAATAGATACTTAATCAAACTCAGGTTTTTTATTATCATTCATGTAATGTGAACTTGGCTGATTTTACGTCCCGGCTGTTCGGTCCAATCATAACCTCAAAATCACCGGGCTCAGCAACAAATTGCAGGTCATAGTTATAATACTTCAACATTTCCGGTGCTATTTTGAAATAGACATATTTGACGTCTCCCGGTTCAAGAAATATTTTCTGAAAACCTTTCAGCTCTTTGACGGGACGGGTAGAACTACCTACCATATCTCGGATATATAGTTGTACAACTTCCGAACCCGGCCAATTTCCTGTGTTGGTTACTTGTACAGTTGCCGTCAATTCGCCGGTCATACCAATACTGGAATGGCTCAAAGCCACATCACTATAAGAGAAGGTGGTATATGAAAGCCCAAAACCGAACGGGTAAAGCGGTTCATTGTCTACATCCAGATAATTAGTGCGGAATTTTTCGAACCATTTACCCTCAGCTAAAGGACGTCCGGTATTCTTATGTGCATAATAAAGAGGAATCTGACCTACATTCTTAGGGAAACTCATGGTGAGCTTCCCTCCCGGATTAACATAACCGAACAAGGCATCACCAATTGCATAAGCAGCTTCACTTCCCCCAAACCATACATTCAGAATGCTAGGAACGTTTTCTTGTTCCCAGTTTAGTGTGAGTGGGCGACCGGTAAACAATACCAGTACAACAGGCTTTCCTGTTTTCACCAATTCTTTCAATAAGTTCTGTTGCACGTCCGGAATGCTCAGGTCTGTGCGGCTACTACTTTCCCCGCTCATCTCCGAAGATTCTCCTAAAGCTGCAATGACAATATCAGATTGTTTAGCTATATTTAAAGCTTCATCCAACAATTGCTGATCTGTACGGTTATCTCGGTTTAGAGAGCGTCCGAACATGGTAGCACGTTCTTCATAAGCGGCGTCACTGACCAGGTTACTACCTTTTGCATAAAGAATGTTAGCTTTACCCGCAGTCATCTCTTTCAAACCTTCCACTAATGAAGGGCAACGATCCAACACTGCTGCCACACTCCAAGTGCCTGGCATATTTGTCCGGCTATCAGCTAACGGGCCTATCACTGCGATGTTACCTTTCGGATTGAAAGGAAGCAAAGGTTCCGGTGCTACTCCCGGGCGTCCTGGTACAGGATCGTTCTTCAAAAGCACAAAACTTTCGGCTGCAATTCTACGAGCTGCATCACGATGTGCTTTCGTAAAGATGTCGCGTGCCGGACGTTTCGGATCACAGTATTTGTATGGATTATCAAACAATCCTAATTTATATTTAGCTTCCAGAATTCGTCTACAGGCTGTATTCAATGTTTCCATTGAAACCTTACCTTCCTGAACAGACTTTTTAAGTGTTCCGACAAATCCTTCACTGACCATATCCATATCTACTCCGGCGTTAATTGCCCGTGCGGATACTTCTTGCAGATCACCGATTCCATGATCAATCATTTCAGAGATTCCTGTATAGTCGGTAACAACAAAACCATTGAATCCCCATTGACCACGTAGAATGTCGGTCATCAACCATTTATTAGCAGTGGCAGGAATGCCATCTACTTCATTGAATGATGCCATTACACTGCCTACACCGGCTTCTACAGCCGCTTCGTAAGGTAACATATAGTCATTGAACATCCGTTGGCGGCTCATATCCACCGTATTGTAGTCACGTCCGGCCTCACTTGCACCGTATAAAGCAAAGTGTTTTACACATGCCATGATTTCATCATTCCGTTCCATGTTTTTTCCTTGGTAACCCATTACCATTGCTTCGGCAATCATAGCTCCAAGAAATGGATCTTCACCGCTACCTTCGGATACACGTCCCCAGCGAGGATCACGTGAGATATCTACCATTGGGCTAAATGTCCAGTTGATACCATCTGCACTTGCCTCGACAGCGGCAATACGTGCCGATTCTTCAATCGCTGTCATATCCCAGGTACAAGATAAGCCTAATGGAATAGGAAACATGGTTTCGTATCCATGGATAACATCCATTCCGAAAAGTAAAGGGATACCCAAACGGGAGTTCTCTACAGCTTGTTTCTGTACATCCATGATACGGTCAACTCCTTTTAGATTGAAGAGACCACCTACCTCGCCTTTCTTGATTTTAGTGGCAATGTCACTACTTTTGGCTTGCCCTGTAGTGATCTCGCCTGTTACCGGAAGATTTAATTGTCCAATTTTCTCTTCCAGTGTCATTTTCTTCATTAAGACATCAATGAAGCGGTCCATATCTTGTGGCGACTTTTGTGCCGCCACATTCATGGGTCCTGCTGAGAATAGCAGGATAAGTAAACTTAATTTTTTATAGTTCATCATTCTAACTAGTTTTTATTGAGCATAGTCAGGATTCTGTACTAATACTCCTTTTGATTTATCAATCTCTGTCTGAGGTAAAGGAAGCAATGCATTCTTAGGCTGGTAATTTACCTTTCCGGCAGCATGCAACACTTCGCTGGCGATCCCCCAACGGACAAGATCATAAAAACGGTCGAACTCCATACCTAATTCTACGCGACGTTCGTGGCGAATAGCCTCACGCAATTCTGACTGGTCCTTCGTTGTTATCTTAGGTAGTATACTGGTATCTTTACCTCTGGCACGTGCACGTACCATTTCCAGATAGTCAACTGCTTCTTCCGGGATACCTTTTTCATTAGCTGCTTCTGCTGCCATCAATACTACGTCAGAGTAACGGATCAAACGGATATTCACCCAGAATCCTTTATTGGTATATTCCTTACGTAGTGCGGGGTCGGTATATGCTTTCTTATTGAAATAAGCTCCTATGGCTGGGGAAACCGGAGATTCTCCATAAGGTTCATTTGTATTTCCCGGAGTAATAGGGTCACTATCTGATCTGCGGAAATAAAGTAAAGTTGCATTCTTACGAGGATCATTGGGCTCATAGGCTTGTGCCATATATTCTGTTGCCATGTTCCATCCCCAGCCGAGGTCCCATTTATCGGCTCCACGAACTCCTTGCACTTCTGCAAATTGGCTGCCGATAATGTCACTTTGAGGTAGAGCGGCTGTTGCAGTACATTGGAGTTCGAATATAGAACCTCCACTATTCTCTCCATCATCTGTGAAAATCTCGTCATAAGGAGTATTCAGATTATATAAACCTTTATTGATGACATCAGTAGAAGCAGTGTACATATTGTTCCAGTCGTTACGCATCATATAAGTTCGTGCATGAAGAGAACGGGCTGCTCCCCAAGTCAGTCGTCCGGTATATTCAGAACTCCAGGTTTCGGGCAATGTCTCTTCTGCTGTTTTGAGGTCACTGTCAATCTGTACATATATTTTTTCAGCGGTAGTTTTCGGAATGTTAGCTTCTGAAGCATCGTTGATTTTGTAAGTCACTAAAGGTACTTCACCGAAGGCACGTACCAGATTGAAATAACAGTAAGCGCGGAAGAAAGATGCTTCTCCCTTGTTGATCAAATCTTCAGCTTCTGTCTGTCCGGCTGTTTCTTTGGCGGCAATGGCTTCAAGAATATCATTGCACTGATAAATGATGGCGTAATTCTGTCCCCAATAAGCTCCCAATAGTCCATTGGTAGCTGTATAGATAAAATCATCATACATTTCAGCCACATCGGAACCATCGCTGGCAATACTTCCTTTTTCCGCATCTTCGGAACGGAAGCTGTGGATGGCAAATGCAGGAGGACCGGCAGTAATGTTATAGTTACGCATCATGGTGTAGACATTGTAGATTTTACCGTTCACTAAAGCATTCGGATTGTCATCTTCAGTGAACTGTCCCTGTGGACTGCGGTCCAGAAAATCACTGCAACTGCTGAAAAATAATGCAGTCGTAGCAATACAGATTGAGAGTATATATTTATCTAGTTTCATACAACTATAAATTTTAAAGAATTAAACTTATGTCCCGTATAGGAACTTGGCAGCGGTACTTTGCCGCTAGAATGTTAAATTGATACCGAAAGTATAAACTACAGGTATAGGGTAGCTTCCATTGTCCACTCCAAAGGCAGTTGCTGTACCACCTAGTTCCGGAGTATATCCGGTATTATGTTTCCATGTCTTCAGGTTCTGTATATTAACGTATACCTTCAAGGCTTGCAGGCGGATCTTTTCTAACAATGATTTGTCGAAAGCATAAGCAAGTTGTACGTTACGGATACGGAAAAAGCTACCGTCTTCAATATAATAATCTGAATTCAGTGTATTGATGGAATGTTTGGAATTCAACAAGGGTTGGCTGTTGGATGTACCTTCACCATGCCAGCGGTCCATACGCTGTGACAAATAGTTGAATTGTGCAAAGTTATAATTGTCCCAAGTACGGAAAATCTCGTTACCGTGTTGCCCCATCATATCGACACCTAATGTCCAGTTCTTGTAAGTCAGTCCGAGAGACAAACCGTAAGTGAAATCGGGAGTAGGATTACCAATCATAGTACGGTCTTCCGGAGTGATGTCTCCGCTACCGTCTACATCCGCAAACTTAAGGTCACCGGGGGTAACTGTGGCAAGCGTATTTTTAGGAGAAGAATCGATGTCTTTCTGTGATTGATAAACACCTTCCACCTTGTAACCATAGAAATATCCGATAGGATAACCTGCCATGGTATAGCTTTGTTGCTTGTCACCTGCAATGATAGAATATCCTTCTTGGACAAGGCTTTTCACTTTATTCTTGATCGTGGTAAGATTGGCACTAACTGAGTATCCCCAATCGCCGATCTGATCACGCCAACTAATAGCCATTTCCACCCCTTTATTCTCAATTTCTCCCAAGTTACCGATACCGGGAACGGTTCCTGAGATACCGGGAACTTCTGCAAGAAGGTCTTTCGTATTCTTCTTATAATATACTCCTTCAAAATGCAAACGGTTGCGAAGTACATTCGTTTCAAAACCGGCTTCCCATGCTTCTACTTTTTCCCAACGGAGATTGGGATTGGGCAGATAGGCTAGTTGGTATCCGGGATAGATAATGGATGGTTTACCGAATACAGCCGAATAAGCATTTGTCAATAGCGGTTCAGCAGGGTAAGCTTTATCCAGGTTTTGGTTTCCTAAAGTACCATAAGATGCTTTGATTTTCAACATGTCCAACCATGTGATATCTTTCATAAACTCTTCTTCACTCATAAGCCAACCAGCTCCTAGAGAGAAGAAGTTTTGCCATTCATTACCAGTGTAAGAGAAGGCAGAAGAACCGTCACGACGGAATGAACCGTTGAACAGATATTTCCCTTTATAATTGTAAATAAGACGTGCCAGTAAGGATACAGTACTCCGTTCCCATTGGGTACTTCCGTTAGTTGCAGTGGCTGCATCGCCAATGCTCACAAACCATTTATCCGGATCATTTGGAATAACAAGGCCTACTCCTTGTTTACGTGCTCCGTCAAGACGACTCAACGAATTATAGTAGGTTGTAAAACCGGCAGTTGCTGTTAAATTATGATTACCATTATCGAAGCTGTTGGTATAAGTCACTAAGTAATCACTTTGCACTTTTGTTTCATTCTCTTTGAACTGGCTGACTTCAGTTTTACCTGTGCCTAAGGTAGCTACATTGCCACTGACGGCAGAGTCATATACTTTCACAATAGGGGTGTAAGTCCTTCCGTTGTTGGACCCATAATCCATAGAGAACATAGCTTTGAAAGTAAAGTGTTCCAGGAAGTTCACTTCACCATAGATATTTCCTGATGCACGGTAATTCTCTGCTTTGGTCGTATTAGCTTTTAAATCCACATCCACCATCGGGTTATTGATCTGCGCTTTCTGAAATTCCGGTAAAGCAGCATAAAGTCCGTATTCATTATTATATACAGGAGCGATAGGTGTAGCACGCAGTGCACCTAGTACTTGTTTGGAATCTGCCGGAAGCATCCGGGCACCGTTAAATTGGAAACCAACTTTCAGATAATCCGTAATCTTGTAATCATTGCTTGCATTGATTGTCACTTTGCTGTATTTCTCATGCTTGATGTTACCTTGTTCGTGAGAATAACCCACACCTAGATAAAAACTATGCTTGGCGGAAGCACCGGTAATACTGATATTATTGTTAGTGATAAAAGCATTTTGGAAAATCTCATCTTGCCAGTCGGTATTGGCGTCCCAACCTGAATAGTTGAATGGATTATCTTCCTGATTGGAAAGTTGTTCGCTGTAGAGCTCTTTGAATTGTGGACCATTTACAAGGTCTATTTTATCTACTACTTTTTTGAAGCCAAATGAAGTATTGATGTTTACTAGAGTCTGTCCTTCTTTAGCTTTTTTAGTTGTAATGATGATAACACCATTTGCTCCGCGTACACCAAAAATAGCCAATGAAGAAGGGTCTTTTAAGATTTCCATAGATTCAATATCTTCCGGATTAAGGAAATTGATATTGTCATTGAACAGTCCGTCTACGATATACAATGGTTTGTATCCGTTGATAGAGTTTGTACCACGAATACGAATTTCCGGGTCGGCACCTGCTCGTCCGGAGTTTACGATTTGAACACCGGCTACTTTACCTTGAAGAGAAGATAAAGGGTTCATTGCCGGTTTGTTGGCAATTTCGTCTCCTTTGATGTTGGTAATAGAACCTGTCAAGTCTCTTTTCTTCGCGCTACCGTATCCGATGACCACTGTTTCGGCCAATAACTGAGAATCTTCTTTTAAGGTTACATTAATAACATTCTGTGTGCCTACTTTGATACTTTGTGTAGCCATTCCCACATATGAGAATACTAACACGTCTTCTGGAGTTACAGAAATTGAATACTCGCCGTCCATATTTGTGACGGTTCCGGTAGAAGTACCTTGTACTACCACTGATACACCTATCAACGGTTCATCGTTTGCATCTGTTATTGTTCCCGTCACCGTTTTGGTCTGCGCAAAAGCGGAAACAGAAGTCAGCAACAAACAAGCGAGCACCATAATGCCCTTTAACCGGAAGGTTTTTTTTTGAAGATGTTGTAAAAGTCTAGTCCTCATTGCATTAAATTTTTCCATTTGTTATTATTTAGGTTGAAGTCTTTCTTGCCCATTCCGGACGAAGTATTAATGGAAACAAACAAATTGCAAAAAAGATTTTGGAAAAGAGGAGAATGCTTGTTTTTAACACAAGACTATAAGATAAATAGTTGATGTTTCTTCATATATGTGTAACCAATTAAAAAGCCTCCAAGATATATTCTTGAAGGCTTTCTAGTTTATTCTGTGCGGCTGATAGGACTCGAACCTACACGTCTCTCGACACCAGATCCTAAGTCTGGCGCGGCTACCAATTACGCCACAGCCGCAGGTGTAACATTTTTGTTTAGCGATGCAAAGATAGGAAGATTTTCTGATTTGACAAATAATTAAGCAATAAAGTTACTCGCTTAAAATTTCAAATGCTTTTTCAATCAGTGTATCTTTGCCTTTAAGTTGGTCTTCCTCAGTCATATCGACGGGAATATCCGGTAAAATACCACTCTCCAGCGGTTTCATATTTTTATCAAAATGCGGGCTGGCAGAGAAACGGATACTCCAACCATTTGGTAGCTCGGAAGTGAAAGGAAGTCCGGAACCGCCTCCTGTCTGATCTCCTAATTGGATAATATTATCATTTTCAATACTGCGCATTGCGTTTACAAAGTCATTAGTTGCACTGTAGCAACGGCGGTTAGTCAAGATAACCACTTTTTTTTGCCAACGGATACTGCTGGATGGTTCCAGGTAGACTGGCTCAGGATCCGAGAAGTCTGAATGTCCTGGTCCGTTTTTATGCTGGATAAATCCGGTCAATACTTTTTCATTCGTAAAGCGTGCGGCGATGCGTTCGGAATAAGTCAGGTTTCCTCCTCCGTTATCACGTACATCGATAATTAGCCCATTACAAGTAGATAGATAAACAAGGATTTCATCCAAGTTACCATTTCCTACTCCGGAACTGAAACTTTCGTATCGGATATAGCCGATATTGTTATCGAATATTTTATACTTCATTCCGGCGGAGGTACGATATCCCGAACTTGCACTACCCAAGTAAGTCTGATAAAGAATATCCTCCCGGTAATTCCAGGGAAATCCTTCATACCACGCATCATAATAGGAAGTTCGGCTGGCAGAGGAGAGGTTTACATGTCCATCTTTCAGGATGAACAGCATTTCGCTTAGTTTGTCGAATAAATCCTCATTAGTCATTTCCGGCGAAATATATTTCCGGTATTCTTGATGTACTGCGTCCCAATCAATTCCTTTCTCTTCCAGAAAGCAGTATTGTTGGTCGATGATTTTCCACAGTTGTTCGAAGTTACCAATAGGATCGTCGGCATAATTATCTTCTCCAATGCATCCGGACAGCAAAGGGATGCAACAAAGTAACCGGAATATATATATAATTTTATTTTTCATTCTAATTTCCTTCATTTCAGTTTTAATAAGCTTGTACAGCAGGTGGCAGGGACGTAGCCTGTTTGTTAGAAACACGGAATAAGTTCTTTACAAATCCTACCATGAACACGTGAGAGTAGGTATGCGTCTTGATTTTGTTTACATTAGACTGTTGCAAATCAGCTAAATAACTAAAACGCATTTTGGTATCTCCTATAGGTAAATCGACAGAAAGCATCTGACGAAGAGATGGCTGATTATGAATAGAAGTAAAACGTACCACACCACTTGCATTTCCCAATGAGAAAATCTCATAATATGATTGTCCGTAATGCGGCGAGAACATCAGACCGATGACTGGCAAATTGACTTGATAACGCAACACTACCGGATAACGTTTAATTTTTAAATGCCAAATAGCCATACCTGAAGCATCTAGATTAACGTATGCACGTGCAGAAGCTGGATTATTACCGTTGCGGAGGTTATAAACAAATCCCCCGTTGAGATCAAATAACCCACCTGCCAATAGTTTGAAGTTGTCTGTTAACCGGAACTGGTAATGAAGTCCGTAATTCCAATTCACTAATCCGGAAAAAGCATTGTTATTGTCTGCACGATTGTGAGTGTATCCTAAATCGGCCTGGAAGAAATTTTGTACAGAGACATTTCCGTCGAATAGTTTTGTCATTCGCATTGTTTCACGGGAAATGCGAAAGTCAATCCCTTTGTATTCCTGAGGCGAGAGATAGGTGTCGAACACATTAGTGAAACCAACACCATACATTGTAGAACGTGTCACGTAACGGGTAGGATCGGAAAAACCTTCTCCGGAACTTTCATTATTCTGTCCCAAGCCAGGGAGAACATGGACCATCAATGTGATGAATACTATAATACTTTTTCTGAATTTTATCATTCTGTTCTATCTTTATTCCCTTTCCAAAAGAAAGGGGATGAAAGGGAGATTCTAAAATAATTTCATCTGCCCTGTAATCTCATCAATGATATCTCCTTCACTTTTATCGCTGTCCGGATCTAGATTTTCCACTTCCTCTTCCGTCTCCTTCTGCTCTTCCTGCAATGGTTCGGGAAAACGAAGCGGATCGAGTTCATTGATCGTTTCGATACCAAACGTTGAAATTCGTTTCCCTTTTGCCTTGAAACCTTTCACTGCAATAAATTCTTCTGCATCTATAATCAGCGGGTCACGGAAACTGTCGTGTCCGCCAAAGACTACTTCCAGTCTTGGGTAATATTCGTCCGTAAGCAGGATGAGGCGGTTGTTCTTGTTGTCTCCCAAATAATTCTGTTTACGACTGGTACCTTCAAAACAGAAACGTTTCAGATAAGGATAGTTCTGCTGGTCGGCATCATATAGTGCCGCAGTCCATACTTTATTGGAGTCAAACTTCTCAACAATGCTCACATTATCTTCGTAGTGGTTGCTTAGGTCAAAGTTAGTAGTATAGAATTCGCCATTGTTTAATACAACCAGAATCGTATCATCACTTTGGAATTCTCCCAAATACTCACCCCTGCCATCATAGTTGAGACGGAGTATGTCACGGTCAAACCATACTTTTCGTCCTCCCAAAGTAGATCCCCCCTTCTGTTTCAGTGTTATCTTATGGATTGGAAGGCGGGTTAGGATGACGCCTCGTGCCTGACGACCTTTAATACCAGTTTCACTAAAGTCATGTTCGAAAATAATACGTCGTACACGTGGATTCGGTTTTAGAGTTACTTTTATAATTTCCGCTTCTCCGTTCGGGTTAGCACTGAAATATGTGATGCGTGAGTCCGGTGTGCCTTGAGTGACGTCATACTCACGATCGCGTACCACAGAAGTGACGGCAAAACGTTTAACATAAGTGGTCCCTTCTTTGCCGTCCCGATAGGCCACATTATAAATTGTGCGTTTGTCGTTCTTCTTAAAGACATTGACATAAAGTACATTTTTACCCACAAACTTCTTGTCTGCTACCGGGGTTACAATATATTTTCCATCACGAAAGAATATAATCACGTCATCAATATCCGAGCAACAGGCAACGAATTCGTCTTTCTTTAAAGAAGTACCGATAAATCCTTCTTCGCGGTTGATATAAAGCTTTTCGTTAGCTTCTACTACTTTTGTAGCTTCAATGGTATCAAAGTTACGAAGTTCTGTGCGGCGTGGGAAGTTTTTGCCGTATTTCTCTTTTAGCATCTGATACCAGTCAATAGTATATTCTATGATATTTGCCAGATGATGGTCTATCGTAGCGATCTCCTCTTTCATTTTGGCAATCAGTTCGTCGGCTTTATCCGAGTTGAACTTCAAGATACGTCCCATTTTGATTTCCATCAGTTTGAGAATATCATCTTTCGTCACTTCACGGATAAATTTTGGATAGAAAGGAGTCAGTCGTTCGTCAATATGCTTACAAGCAGCATCCATATCTTTGGATTGTTCGAACTCTTTATCTTTATAAATCCGTTCTTCAATAAATATCTTTTCGAGAGAAGCGAAATGGAGGGCTTCCAATATTTCGTTTTTCTTGATTTCTAGTTCCTGTTTCAGCAAGTCTAGTGTGTTGTCTGCTGATTTTTTCAACACTTTACTAACAGTGAGGAAGTGTGGTTTACTGTCATCAATCACACAGCAGTTCGGTGAAATGCTTACTTCGCAATCGGTAAAGGCATATAAAGCATCGATCGTCTTATCTGAAGAGGTACCGGGAGCCAGGTGAACCAGAATTTCCACATTGGCAGCCGTATTATCATCCACTTTACGTATTTTGATTTTCCCTTTATCTACTGCTTTCAGAATAGAATCGATCACGGAAGAAGTTGTCTTACCATAAGGGATTTCCGTGATAGCTAAAGTCTTATTGTCTATTTTATTGATTTTGGAACGTACCTTTACGACACCACCTCGTTCGCCATCATTATATTTGGCTACGTCTATTGAACCCCCTGTTTGAAAATCGGGATAGATTTGAAAAGGTTCATTACGTAAATAACTGATAGAAGCGTCGCAAAGCTCGTTGAAGTTGTGTGGTAATATCTTTGATGAAAGTCCAACAGCAATACCTTCTACGCCTTGAGCCAGCAATAATGGAAATTTGACAGGAAGTGTGACTGGTTCTTTGTTTCGTCCATCATAAGACAGTTTCCATTCCGTAGTTTTGGGATTGAAAACAACGTCGAGTGCAAATTTAGAAAGACGCGCTTCGATATAACGTGGGGCTGCTGCACCATCACCGGTGAGAATGTTACCCCAGTTACCCTGACAGTCAATAAGTAGGTCTTTTTGTCCTAATTGTACCAAGGCGTCTCCAATGGAAGCGTCGCCATGAGGGTGAAACTGCATGGTGTGTCCCACTATGTTGGCCACTTTGTTATACCGTCCGTCGTCCAGACGCTTCATTGAATGCAGAATACGACGCTGCACAGGTTTTAAACCATCATTAATATGAGGCACTGCACGTTCTAGAATCACATACGAAGCATAGTCCAGAAACCAGTTCTGGTACATACCTGTGAGTTGATGTTTTACGTTTTCGTCTCGCCCGTCAGCCGGTTTATAGTCTGAATGTCCTTCTGTTATCTCGTTAATTTCGTCACTCATAAATTTGCTGTATATACTTCATTTTAACGCATACGCTCGCAAAAATACAAAAAATAAAAGAGATTTTAATGAAGAAAAGAAGAGATTCATTATGTTAAAAGCTGATAACGAGGAAGAATTGTATGATAAACTGAGATTCCTGCAATTTTTTTACTTTAACAAAAGTTAGTTAAAAATAAGCCAATCCTAAACTGTTCTGGCAGTAAATAAAATGAGTTCTTTGAAAAGTTTGTCGATAACTTGCTTGTCTGGGTTAATCCCAAACACGCAAATAACTCGTTCAAGCATATAAGCCTTGTGTATGAATGACTTGCAAGAGGATATGGAATATGTTATTCCTTGCCTCTTACATGCCGCTTTGGTCAAGTTGATAGCAGCGAGTGATGCATGGAAGTGAAAATCCAACTTTCTGAAGTCTGTTGGCTGACAGTTGGTAATTCCGGCATATTGCTTGCCATCTCTAAAGCAAAATTCGAGTTGGAACCTGGTTCTGTAATAATCCAGCACTTCGCGTCCCTCCATAGAATTGTCTGTAGAGAAATAAAGCTGCCACTTGTCTGATCTTCCATCCATGGGGTACCAGACGGATAAGGAAACGTACCTTTTGATAGCTTTTGCATATACCCTCAATCCGTATAGCTTTCCCTTGTTCACTTCGTATTCCTTGCATCGGGTAAGATCCAGATTGGCAAAGTCAATCATTCTCAAAAAGGTTACGGTATGTCTGTTCCGAAAAACATCCATACTTGCCCAATTGGGGGAAATTTATACGACCCGGGATGGTCATGAATAATTTCATGGTATCCATGAAGGCCTTTTCAAAAGGTTTGCTTATATTTACGACTGATTTGAGAGCCGATAGGCACTCGGATTGGTATTGTATAAGGAGTTGTCTCTTTAGTCATAATCAGAAGAGTTGAGGGACTTCTAATTTACTAAAATAACGAATTATGCAATACTTATCTTATTTATTATCAGCAGATTGACTCCTTTTTCAGTACATTTCTTCTTGTAGCCATTTATGTTTTAAAAACATAAAATCACTTTGCTCCACGCTAGGAATTACATCCTTACGATACCATTTGGGAAACTTCTCTTTTAGTAGGTTCTGAGTAATCTCAACTAAAAGACTGTCTCTTTTCTCTTTCGGCATAGAAGAGAGAGCCTCTTGTGCAATCAACATGCCATTTGTACAAACAAATAACAACAATAAAAAAAAGTTTCATAATAATTAAAATCAAAGAAAAAAATATTGCATCCAGAATTACATTCTTTTCTCCTTTCTTTGACGTATAGTCACCTTTCCTTGGGATAACATCTCAGGAGTGTAAATTTGCGGTTGATAGCGTATTTCTTCTAGTTTCTTAAATTTTCCTTCAAACGTTATTTGATATTTAGTATCTATTCGCTGTCCTTTCAAATTATCAAGATAAATAAGATCCATCGCAATGTCATCATACCACATAATATAATCATTATCCGGAAAATCCAGTCGTTGCACATCAACAGTAAAATTATTGTTAATTTGGGCCTCTATAGTCCAAGCATCTGCTCCGAGCCATTCTCCAATAGGAAGAAAATCTATCATCTTACCAGATAAATCAAATGTTACTAACCAATCTTTTATTCTATCATGTTTACGTGATATAGCTTGAATAATTCCCATAATATAATCTCCATTTGTATCCCTAATTAAAAATAATCGACTTTCGGAATCATTACGTTCACAACTTTTCCGATCAAGATTAACATAAAAGGGAGAGACGCTGTCTACATAAGAACAAGGTTGTGTCGCAGTCCTTTTCTTCTCACATTCACGCCAATTGATACTATCATTACATTCAAAAAAACTTTTATCAAAGATAATTGGTAATTCTAAAAAGGATCTCTTCAGGTAATTTTTAAATACTCCTTGAAGTTCTTTGTTCTTAATCTCAGAGACTTTAACGCGAGAAATTATGTCAGAACTACTTTGAGAGAATGCAATAATCACATTAGTAAAGATGAATATTGCTAGACTTAATATTGTTTTCATACGTTTATTATTTAGGTATTAAAATAAATAGTACAACTTCAATTCGACATTATTATTTCCAAAAAAACTAATTAATGATTATATTATTTAATCAACAAATATATTTAATTTTACACACAAAAAAAATATCAGCATATAAAATAAAGAATAATTATCATCCGTAAACATATAATTAATTTTATAAACTAAATAATTAATTCGCATTTTTCATAGAAACTTGCAAACAAAGAACATGCAAAAACAAATATAATATAAACGAATCAAGTTGACATACCTATTACAATCACACTGTTATTTAAGCGACTTATCAACTAAAAATAGAGAGAACTCATTCCTTCATATAGATATTTATTAAAAATCCTCTGCCGAAACAGTGCACTAACATGTAATTCGGCAGAGGTAATAATAAACTTAAAATTAAAATATAAATAATATTTCAAGCTATAGAACTTAGAATGATACTACCCCATCATAATTCCCATCATTCGGTCTAATATGAGTCACTGTATATTCGCCACTAAAATACTTTGTATTTCCACTTAGTTTCAACTCATAACTATCATAATAAAGACGGTTATCATTACTACATCCATCAGCAACTCGAGTAGCACCATTATCCATAAATGTATAGTAATACTGCCTCTTAGAAGAGTCGAATCCTCTTCCTGTTATAACTACAAAATGATCTGTACCATCGCTATTGGGACTTTTCATAAGATCATATTCGACACCAACAATAATCACTCTATTAGCGTTAAGATGCCTGTCAATACATTCAATGCCCTTTCTGTAATTCTGAGTTGGATTATCACCCCAATTATGTAATTCACCATTTACCGTATGAGTCAATCGAAAAACATGTGAACTATCTCCTGGGTAAGTTATTCCATATTTTAGGAGTACACTTTTACAAAGTTCTAAACAGTTAGTGTTATTCCAAGGAATAAATTTACTTTTATCCATCAATTCTATTGGATCTTTTGCAACGCCACAACCACAGCCAGAGCCATTTCCAGAACCGCAACCACTACCACTAGCTGTTACCCACCCCAGACCACATACATAAATCGTACCGGATATGGCTCCTCTGTCATTCAGAGAATTGAAAAAATCTTGAGACATACAATCATCCGGTCCCATACCTGTACCGGTAGAATAAGTAGTTCTCGCAGCCGATGAAGCTTCATTTGTCTCCTGTTGCTTCAATTCTTCATTTTTGTTCTTTTCTTCCATTTTTCTTTTGTTTTTAAAAGTTTATAAATTAAATAATTATATATAGTGAAAAACACTATCTCAATTTGATTCAACACATATCAATCCATGGTAAAAGAGATATTCAAGTTCATTTATAACTAATCTGTAAACTTGATACTCGTCTTTCTTTATCTCAAATGAAAGAAGAGGTAACAACTCTTCAAATAGACATCCAAATGTTTGTTTCTCTTTCAATAAATTCAAAATATTGTAACATAAATCTTTGATGATTATCTCTTTAAATCCTTCGTTGAGCAAACTGGGAATACAAACGATATCAAAATTATCGAAAGGCATATCTTTATTGATTCGATCCCTTAGCAAACGTTTGGCTTCCAATGGCCAATGTTTAGGAATCTCAAAAACGGACAAATAAGGATTTCTACTAAGAATGCATAAATTTTGTATTCCACGTTTAGCATTCAAGAAGGCAATGTAAGCAGATGAATGTTTCTCTTGGTTATATAAATCTTCATTGGATATTTTTCTCCACTTTTCGGATAAACTGTCTAAGTGATCATGATAAGCAGCAATGCACATCTGAGAAGTTAAGCCGGGAGTTATTGAATATTTGTTTTTGTCACGCAACCGCTTATGGTTATATGGAAACAGTTCCAATACTCGCTTGTAATACTCAGGATATTTGTATAATAAGGATTTACCCAACAGTTCACAGATTCGCTGATTTCTTTTATGTCCATCCAAAATATGCATCAATGTCGCCTCATTATACCTATAGAAATCACAAAAGTCATTATAGGTATATCCGTTATCACGGACACTATAATCAAGTACAGTGGTCACAGGCTTATTATCTGTATTGGAGAGGGCATAAAACAGAATTTGTTCAAAGAGAATGTTATTATTTATATGAACCTTTGGGCTATTCATATCATTCAAATGATTATTCTCAATAATCCCAAATGCCGTTTGGCAATACTTCTGTATAAAATCCAAATCATTGCCTCCAAGGATTCCGGCATTATATGAGCCTATGGAATCTTTAGCTAATTCTTCTCTCAGATAATCCGGCATTGAAATATTTCTTTGCAGAACAT
Source organism: Bacteroides bouchesdurhonensis (assembly GCF_900155865.1). Classification (GTDB taxonomy): domain Bacteria; phylum Bacteroidota; class Bacteroidia; order Bacteroidales; family Bacteroidaceae; genus Bacteroides; species Bacteroides bouchesdurhonensis. The sequence goes on along the minus strand of NZ_LT707006.1, from coordinate 5,101,679 downwards.
CATTCATCATATTTTTATAATAACTGCTACCTATTTCTAAATTTTGGGCAATCAATCCTCCCCTTCCTACATTATGATCTAGCCCTTTAGGTAGATACACATCACCATCCACATGTATAAATGGCTCTTTTTGGAGTGAATATGTTACAATTTTAGGATACGCCCAATGAGGTTCTGGGCAACACAAATTATCATATTGGATAATTACGTCCTTATACGGCAGGTCCAGAAGTTCAACGAAAACTTTATAGCCATTTGAATCCGTATACAATACGATATCCTCATAATGTTCTTTTAAACTAAGGCAACTTAGTGTCCAGGACATCAGGTGATATTGTGGATTGATCCACCCAAAATTATTTTCTAACAAGGACTTATTTCCAGTCCAAAAGGTTTGTACTACTTTCATATCGTTATTGTTTTAATGAAATAATATATGTTTGTTACAATAAATTCAAACGTTTTTAATATGCACTACAATAGTTTTTATCTAATAATAAATTTCAAACTATTTCTAATAAATCAAGAATTTAGTTCTTGATATAATTGCTTACGACCATAAGAAATACGGCTTCTCACAGTATTTACAGGAATATTAAGAATTTCACTTATTTCGTCATAGGAAAATCCTTTTGCGAAGTATATTACGCAATCCATACAACATGATTTTTGATAACATCGACGGATAGCGGATACAACATCTCTGAATAGTACTGAGTCTGAAGCGGAACTCGTAGAACTGTTTTCCATCACTACATCATATCCGACGAAACTTAACGTATAATATCTATTGTACATCGTAATATATGTATTTCGTAAGACTATAAAACACCATGCTCTAAGGGATTTGTTACAATCAAATCTACTTCGATTAACTAGTATTTTATAAATAGTATCATTTGCTAAATCTTCTGCATCTTGTTGATGTTTACAATATCTCTTTGCCATATATAATATCCAAGGATATAATTTGGAAAGTTCTTTATCTAAGTTCATAGTTTGCCCTCCTGATTAAGTGATTGTAATATTTTACTTTTATACTGCTTTGTATATTTTCGGTATGTTGTGTACCATTTATACAAATGTTTTGCAGTATATTCCATAGAGTAGATAAGAATATCTGTTTCAAGAAGAAGAGAGTTTATTAAGTTTTTTACGGCAGATATTCTTTCAGTAAGCCGGTCGCTTTTAATCTCTAGTACTTTAGATTTTGATAATAAATTATTGTATAAATGATAATTTACACAATACAATTTGTTTTTTTTATTCATAATAAATATTGTTGTGTTTCTTATAATAGATTACTAACAACCTTTGAAAAAATTCGATTTATATATGAATAAAAGCACACTTTTATATGAATTTAGTAGGATAGAATCATTTTTATTTTTCAAATAGTATTTTGAGAACATATATGATAAATATGATTGGAATGCATTTAAACATAGATATTAATATATTATTAGCAGGAAGAAATATTTCAGTTAACTGCTTTTGGGGGTATAAATAGTTGTCTTTTGTGGCTCTATTGATTTTTAACCAAGGTTTATACTCTTTCTATGGGAAGTACATTTTCATATAGTTGAATTTTTCAGAAAAAACACACTCTTCTGACTATTATTGAAATACGATTTTTGCTACAGTTAGTACAACTATTGTATTCGGAAAGCTTAGATAAGAAAATAAAAAAGATATCTGCAATCGAATTTTTTCATGATTGATTAGTATTTATATATAGATTGCTTGCTAATCTGTCTGTCATTTTAGCCAATTCAGAGAAGTTTTTTGAATGATGTTTTAATTTTATTAATGATAAAAATCAATGAATTTATGAGAATAGTACAAACTTTTTGGAGTGCAGAAGGAGATCCTTTAAGAAATCCTTATGGTTGGCTTGAACCACAATATCATTTAATGTCTTGGGCATTAAGTTGTTTGAGTCTAAGGGAAAATTATAATGAAGTGGTTTTGTATACAGATACGAGTGGATATAATGTGTTTATAGAGCGATTGAAATTACCTTATACCGATGTTATAATCCAGTATGATGGTTTGAGATGTCCTAAGCATCAATGGGCGTATTCAAAGGTATTAACATATTCATTACAGAAGAAACCTTTTCTTCACATCGATGGGGATGTTTATCTGCCAAAAAGGTTAAAAACAAAAGTAGAACAAGGAGAAATAATAGCACAAAATAGTGAGATTGGAACGGAATATTATAAAAATATGGTGAATAATATAAGGTTAGAGAATATTTTATTTCCCGATTTTTTAGAAAGAGAATTACAGAAAGAATCCATACCATCTTATAATGCAGGTGTGTTTGGGGGAAATGATATTCAATTTATTCAGGAATATTGTCAAACGGTTTTCGATTATATTAATATGAATAATTTGTTTAATGGTGGTGAAAATTATTTAAGCCATAATATTTTGTTTGAGCAAATTCTTTTTTATGCCTTGGCAACTGAGAAAAATAAAAATATAACGACTGTTTTAGAGCGAAAAATAAATGACAACGGCTATTCATATTCTGATTTTTGTGATTTCTACTTATATGAGAATTATCCTCTAATGCATATTATCGGGGGACACAAGAGAAATCCACGTATTTGTGCGTTACTAGGTAAAACCTTGCTTAATAAATATCCCGAGTATTATCAACGAATTATAGAACTATTTCCTGAAAATCACAAGCGTTTCCAGAATCTGAATAAAGGAGTAACCTATGTATTGCCTTATTCAGAATTCGTAGATAAACTTCGAAAAAAATGGAGAAAATTATCTAATGACATATTACTTGATTTGGAAAAGAAGTCATGTTGCTATTTCCCGTTTTTTCAATTTACTGATGAGCAAAAAAAGGCAGTCACGATTAGGAGAAATCCTTATTTATCAATTTATGAGAAACAAGGTAGAGAAAAACTACCTCAATCAGATATGGCAATTATCCCTAGTCTCCTTAATAATGGTTTTCATGAAGTACCTATTGATGATTTGAGTTATAATATATTGATTATTTTGAATAAAGCAAAGAGCTTTGATTCTTTGTATAATAGATTACAATCATGTTTTCAACCTAATACTGAGGAGAATAAAAAGATAATTGAACAGCGAATTAGAGAGAAATTGGAATATCTGTTTTATAATAAACTTATTTTTTTAAATATTATTTAGTTATTGATTATGAATAAAATACCAAAGGTCATCCACCAAATATGGGGAGGGAATAAAGAATTACCTAAAGAATATCATGTATTAAGTGAAACATGGAAGAAAAATTATCCCGATTGGAAATATGAATTTTGGGATGATGCACGGATTAATGAATTTGTTTTAGAAAACTATCCAGAATATTATGACTGTTTTTTAGCTTTTCCCTATGATATACAACGTTGGGACTCTGTTCGGTATCTACTTCTCAATAAAATTGGGGGAATGTATGTAGACTTTGATTATGAATCTATTATGTCTATAGAACCTTTGATTGAGAATCAAGAATGCTGCTTTGCTTTAGACCCCATCACTCATGGAAGTTCTCTTAAAAAAGTATTAATGCTTAATACTGCTCTCATGCTTAGTATTCCAGATCATTGGTTTATGAAGAAAATCATAAAAGCTGTTTTTTCTAAACAAATAATCAGTAATGATAAACGTCCCAAAAGCGTACAGGTGTTTACTTCTACCGGACCATGGATGTTGATTGATTTATATTATGAATTAAATGAAACTGAAAGAAAAACTATATTCTTACTATCCGATAAAAATGTAACTCCTTTAGATTGTTGGCAGTCCAAACGATATTTACAGGGAGAAATGAGTGATGTGGAATCTGGATATAGGCTAAAAGATGCTTATGCAATTCATTACTTTTTTGGAGATTGGAGGTAATTGAATTGTTGATATTAAATTAATATGTAAGGTATATTGAATATATAATCTAAGTAACATGCAACTTGAAAATGTAAAAACAATAGAATTCCTGTTTAAGCGGATGGGGATAAAGTTTACAAAAACATATCTATGTAAACTTTATAATATAGGTCCGGATCGGAATACTTTATTTGGGATATTAAATGTATTATCTAAATATGGAATAAACCATATCATTTTTAAGATGAAGAATAAAGATGAAATTAATTCCATAGATACTCCTTTCATAGTTATTCTTAAAGGAAAAGTAGTTGTGGTAGATCAGGTAATGAACGGAATTGTTTCATATGCGGAAGGAGGCCAGAAAGTAAATATCTCTTCTGATGAGTTTGTGGAACTGTGGGATGGAGTTATTCTTATGCCTGAAGCTGTTGAATATTCGGGAGAACCGAATTATGAATTACATCGAAGGCAATACTTATTTAACTTGATACGTAGAAATGTTTTCCTATCAATTATCCTTTTATTATTTTTCGTCGGGTTAGTTCTGAATAATACCTGCCATGACTTATATATATTTCTTTTATTGATGATTAATACATTGGGAATATATATAAGCTGGTTACTCTTACAAAAGCAACTAAATATTCCGAATGATCATGCAGATAGAATATGTGCAATACTGAAAAGAGGCAATTGTAATAGAGTTCTTGCTTCTCCGGCCGCAAAGATTATGGGTGTTATTGGATGGAGTGAGATCGGATTGAGCTATTTTATTTCAAATGTCTTTATTGCGATTTTGGTTCCGCATTTAATTCCCTATTTGGCTTTGATTAATGTTATGGGATTGCCATACAGTATTTGGAGTATATGGTATCAGAAATATAAAGTCAAACAATGGTGTCCTCTTTGTCTGATCGTACAATTTTTGTTGTGGATGATATTTCTTGTAGATATACTCTTTAATAATATAGCAATCGCTCAAAATACTCTACTAAATTTTGTATTGACAGCATGTATATATGGGGTGTCTCTTTTAGTGATAAATATTTTATTAGTAAAACTAAATGATGGAAAATATACTGAATATTTGGAAAAAGAATTGTATTGTTTAAAGATAAATCTGGAGGTTTTTAAAGCATTGTTGTATCAACAAACACATTATGCAATAAGTAGCTCTGTGTCAAGAATACTGTGGGGTAATAGGGATGCACGCATAATTTTTACAGTAGTGATAAATCCTGATTGTTATCATTGTGCAAAGATGCATAAGCGAGTTATTCAGTTATTGGCAAAAGCAGGTGATAGAATTTGCATACAGTATATTTTCCGTTCGTTTGGAAAAGTATATGACTCCGGAAGTCTTTTTCTAATTTCGGTTTATTTCTCTAATGTGATAAGTGAAAGTAAAAAAATGGAAATATATGATAACTGGTTTGTGGAAGGTAGAATAAATAAGGATAAATTTTTTAAGAAATACGATTTAAAGACAGATCAAAAGATTGTTCGATCGGAACTGGAATGTCATCAGCGATGGGATGGTATGAAAGGTCTTGATGGAACCCCTACGGTTTTTATTAACGGTTATCAACTTCCTGATCTATATCAGATAGAAGATTTGATTTGTTTTTTTGATTTGGAAATATAGATGAAATAAAGCTTTTGTTAAGTTGTAGGGCAAAAGTAAATAGCACGTGCAATATCTACAGCATTAATTAATTTTTATACATTACGATTATGAGTAAAATTGAAGATTTGAAATTGCGAAACATTGAAATTTTAAGTGATTCTCAGCTGAGAACAGGAAGTTCCAGTGGTTGTGGTTCTAGTGGTAGTGGTTCCAGTGGTTGCGGTTCCAGTGGTAGTGGTTCCAGTGGTTGCGGTTCCAGTGGTAGTGGTTCCAGTGGTAGTGGTTCCAGCGGTTGTGGTTCTAGTGATAGTTCCGATTCAGGGTTTGGATTTGTACCAGAAGATTGTATGTCTCAAGACGTTTATTATGATTTACTTGATAGAGGAATTTCTGTATCGGGAATTTATGTCTGTGGTATGGGATGGATTATACCAGAAGTTGATGTTACTGGCAGTTCTGGGAGCAGCTCTGCAAGTAGCTCTAGTTGGCCGGATGAAAATGGTAGTTCTTGGTGGTATGGCAGCTCTTGGTGGTATGGTAGCTCTTGGTATGGTAGTTCTGTAAGTGGAAGTTCCACTGGAGGTGGAGGCGGAGGAACAACAGGAAACCGACCTGGTGATAAAGAAAAAGAGCCTTTAGCAGATCAATTGAAAGATCTTATAAAGGATAATGAAAATCTTACGAAAGAACAAATGGATAAACTTGTAGACACATTTGAACAAATGGTAAGTTATTGTGGATATAAAGGTATTTATGAAGATTTGAAAAAGAAAAAAAAAGGCTTTTCTTTAGTGAAAATGGATGATAAATTTTCTTCAACCATGGGGGTTGGAGATGTAAATAGTGGACTTACTATCAGAGATACTGAATCTATAACTCGTAGTGGGCTTTCTCATGAAACCTTTCATTTATTCCAAAAATCTTTGGGTTTGTATGATAGGGGTAATAGAAAACCTTTTGAATGTGAACAAGCGGTTTTTCAGGATATTATGTTTTATGCGCGAAATACTGTTGATGCAGTGTATGATGCTAGTAAAGAGGTAGAGGAATGTTACTATTTATTGTCGAACGGAACAACTAGAGAAGATGATAAGAGATATAGAAACTGGTTGGAGAAAATTACAAAGCATGGAATCCCGTCTCCAGATTCTATTTCATTAGATAGTTTAAAATGGGTTTTTGAAATATTTGAAAAAAAAGGTTCATATAAGAATGAGACTCATGATACAACTAAAGTATATGATTATAAAGCTTTGTATGAAGGTTTGAGATTAGCTGGAGAGCAATGCCAAGAAAATGAAAAAAATAGATGTATAGACAGGTGATAGCTTTGTTGTCAATTTAGCATATTACATGCTATGCAAAAGTGAAGTATTGTGGTTTGAGATGTTTCTTATGGTTCTCACGATTGATTATGAAATCAAAAGAAACTCTCAAATCATGATTATTTGGAATAAAAGATCATAATTTTTTGTTTTATACTTTTTGTTTTGTATCTTGCGTTTACATTATCTGGTGATTACTTAACTTAGTAATTTAACTAAAAGAATATATTATGAAGACGTTATTTTTATTTGTTTCTATTTTGTGTGCTTCTTCTGCACTATTTTCCCAGAATGTTGTAAAGCTGGGGTATTTGAAAACAGACTCGAACACTTATGTTGTGGACTCTTGTAGAAATTGGAAATATTATTATAATCTAAATAACCCATTCAAAGGATTGGAGTTTGTATCACCGGAGGGAAAAATTAGGAAGGTTACTGTTATGGGAGAAAGACCGGATTCTATTGCAATGGAGGTGTTGAAACCTTATTATACAAAAAGAAATGAATCTTCTGTCTATATAAGAGCGAATTATGATTTAAAAGGTGAAATGAAGTTTCTTGAATTTGGCTTCTTTGCCAATATGAAAGTCCCTATACAAGTGTTTGAGGAGCTTGAAAATCGAGTGAAAAAGGAATCTCACCTTAAATTGGATTATGATCCTGAAAGGGCGAAAGGGCTTAACTATATTCAATTAGTCTGGATGTACTAGGTGCCTATTTAACTGAGTAAATTAATTAAAGGCATATATTATGAAGACGTTATTTTTATTTGTTTCTATTTTGTGTGCGTCTTCTGCACTGTTTTCTCAGAATTTGACTTTAATAAAGAAGGTGCATGAGAAAACAGATTCAAATACTTATGTTGTAGAATATTTTTCTCATGGAAGGAAGTTCTATTCCAATGCGAATAATCCGTTTGAAGGATTAGAGGATGGATATTGGCCAGATGGAATTAGAAAAATTACTGTAATGGGAGAAAGACCTGACTCTATTGCAATGGAGGTATTGAATCCTTATCATACAAAAAGAAAGGAAGATATATCTTCTGTCTATATAGCAGCTAATTATGATCTAAAAGGTGAAATGAGGTTTCTTGTGATAGGATTACCTGCTAATGTTGATATTCCTATACAAGTGTTTGAGGAGCTTGAAAATCGAGTAAAAAAGGAATCTCACCTTAAATTGGATTATGATCCTAAAAGAGCGAAGGGTATTAACTATATTCAATTGGTTTGGATGTACTAGAAAAGAAAGACAATGGCTCTCATTGAATTCAGTCTTGCCTATATGATTTGTTGTCACATACTACTTTTGAAAGTAAATATAATCCTTTGCTTATTCATCATTGTCTAAACAGCAGAGTGTGTGATAGTTGAAAAATAATAAATAAGGCTTTTAGAAAGAATTTATTTTAGTAGCTTATAATATTTGTTATTCTACAATAAAGTTTTATCTTTGTAGTACTGAAAACTTGTATGACACCCGGGTCTCGTGCTGTACGACACCCGGGTGTCGTCATGTTCAACACCCGGGTCTTGGTATGCTCGACACCCGGGTGTCGAACAAGATTGGAATACTAACAAAAAAAGAAAGGAGTATAAGATTATGGGAGTTCCTTATGTAGTGCGAAAAAAAGCGGATTTAACGTCCGGGGAAAGAAAAGAATTGTGGTATGCAGTACCGAAGAAGTTGCAACCGAGAGGAGGAGTGAAAAATAGAGAATTAGCGTTATGGATGGAAAAAACAAGCGGCTTCCACCGTGGGCAGATAGAGGGTATTCTTACCGAAATGGTTGCTAACATTCTGCAAATGCTTTCCTTGGGAGAGTCAGTAACCATTGAAGGGTTAGGAACTTTTCAAACGGCATTGACAAGTCCGGGATTTGAGCGTCCGGAACAAGTGACACCGGGAAAGGTATCTGTCTCTCGCGTATATTTCGTGGCACATCCTGATTTTAGCCGGGAAGTGAAAAAGATAAAGTGTGTGCGTATTCCTTTTAAATATTATATGCCGGAAAATATGTTGACGAAAGAGATGAAGAAGGTAGATATGGAACAGGAAAAAGCTGAGTCGGGTACGGAAATATGGGAAGAGGAAGCTGGTGAATAACTAAAATATAAATAAACCCTGGTACTGGTTACCTGAATAATCAGGTACTTTTTGTATCAGGGTTCTATTTTTAATTGAATAGGGCTATTTGTACAATAGTAAATAACTCATTTCATCTTAGAATCAAATCACTATTTTGATTGAAAAGCGTAAGAATAACTTAGCATGTCTTTTTATTCTTTTTAAACAGGCTTTTTCCGCCCATATAAAGTAACCGGAGAATCCACAGCACAAAATAGATGAACAGGCTGATGACAAATACATAGCCTATCTGGGAGAACATTTCGACCCATGGACGTGTATAAACAATAATAGCTATAATGTTAATAATGAACGCAAGGACAAAGCACAATATATAGATATTTCTTTCTCTCTTGATTTTTTTTGAAGTTATGACGATATCTTTCATGGCTTAAAATTTCATGTATGGTATTTTATATTCATCCGGGAAAACAATGCAACGTTCTTCTTCCATAGACTGGTTACCCAGTAAGCAAAGTACTGAAGAACAATAGGCTTCTTCTACAACATCCTTCGCTTTTTCTCCGGTGATGCATGACTGACAGAAGGAAGAAAGAATAGTATCTGATCCGTCCTTCTCGAATCCAACCATACTCAAACCGTTGCTGACATTGCTACCTCCATCGATTACGAAGTGTGGTATATATTCCATCTTGGTTTCGGGGCGCCAGCTAGGACCGGCTGTAGGGATAGCGGCAAATACTTTATCTTTTACCTGATCGATTAATTGGCGGATACCGGTGGTGGAATGGTCTTCTTCCAGATAATAAAGTCCTTTTGACAAATCCATCGTTCCTTTATGTCCCAGAATTTGTTCTTCCATTCCATTGAATTTGTTAGAGATCAATGACTCGTAAGCAATCTTTGCTCCGTTAGAATACCGATAAGTCACATTTACACTATCATAAACCTCCCGGCCGTCTTTCCAGTAAACGATGTCGCCCATACCCATGATGTGTGTTGGCATTTTATGTATTGCCCAGTTGCAGACTTCCAATTGATGGCTACCCAGTTCGGTCATCAAACCGCCGGAACTTTCCTTATAAAGTCGCCAGTTAATTTTACGTTCCAACTCTGGTGAAGGAACAGGACGTCTCCAATCTGCATTACGGAACCAATGGCATCGCATTCCTACTACCTCTCCGATGAGTCCGGAATGAATCATTTGCATTGCCTTGATATATTTCTCATCATACATCCGTTGCATGCAAAAGTAAAGCACTTGGTTGGTATTCTGATAAGTATCGTACACCGTTTTACATTCTTCCAGAGTACGTGCCATTGCTTTTTCGCAAAATACATGTTTGCCGGCGGAAAGAGCATCCAATGTAATACATGCATGCCAATTAAGCGGAGTAGCGATGATAACTCCGTCAATATCTTTAGATTCCAGCAATTTCTTGTAGTCCGTATAAGTTTTTGCATTCGGGAATAATTCCTGTGCAGCTTTCAGATTGGGAGGATAATTGTCACAGATAGCAACTACCTGTGCATGGGGGATCTCTTTGAGGTTGTGAAGGTGGTATTGTCCTCTGGATCCTGTACCGATAACAGCTACCCGCGCTTTTTCACTGCTGATTTCTTTTAGCTTTTCGGGTGTGCAAGAAGTGAGCCAAGGAGTACTCGCCAATAATGCACTTCCTCCGGCAATGTATCCCAGACTTTTAATGAATTGTCTGAGACTAAGGTCTACACCTTTTTCTGTATTGTTCTTCATTGTTTATAATGTATATATTATTCCTTTTATATTCTTGAAATTCGTGTTGATTTGTTCCCGTTGTTGTTCATTGGCAATCATCCAGACGGTGCTAAGTACTTCGGCGTCCAGAGGATCTTCGGAAACTATGGTACTGGCTTTCCGTTGTTCGTCATAGACACCAGTGAGTGGATTGATAATATGTCCGGTGTATTGCCCGGTATTTCCCGAGGTAGATAATGTTGTATCATTGAGATCGAATTCATTTAACGGAATTTGGTTGTATGGATTGAGAAAACTAACTTTCCAGCATGTTCCGTAAGGATGATGCCCAATGCCCATAATGGAACTGTTGCCAAAATTGACAAACGCATTCTTAACGTTTGCGCAAACGATCATCTTCCTGATTTTTTTTAGCGCATATCCCTTGGCAAATCCTCCAAAGTCGAATGATAAATCCGGTTGATTGGAAGAAATAAAACAGTTGCTATGGAAATTTACCTGTGAGAAGTCTTTTAGTGTTATATCGAACAAGTGAAGTGTTTGTTCGTAATATTGGCGGCAAAGCTGTAACATGGTCCATAGCTCTGTGCTTATTGGGGTTTTATTCACTGAAAGATGTTTGTTTAGAAGGGCCACTTCACTTTGAGGGTTGAAACGATCGAGCATTTTCTCCAAACATTTCAGCTCTTCTACAATAGCTGACCATAACTTATCTGCTAATGTTGGGTCGGGATGAATGAGTAAGATGTCGAGCCGGGTTCCCATGATGTGATTCATAAATCCATGAAACATGGATTCGTTTTCATAATATGTACTTTGTACTTCTAACATGCAACGGTTACTTTCTAATTGTCGTATTTCGAACTACAAATATAGGAGAAATCCTTTGAAGATGTTCACGAATAAGATAAATTAATACCCTAGCTGTCTTATTTATGAGATAAATACCTATCTTTGTGGCACTTTTTAGTAAAAAAGCAAACTCAAATTAATAGATAGATAGAAGAAATGGCACAAGAAGACGTTTTTAAGAAACTTGTATCGCACTGCAAGGAATATGGTTTTGTATTTCCTTCGAGCGATATCTACGACGGACTAGGCGCTGTATATGACTACGGTCAGATGGGCGTTGAATTGAAGAACAACATAAAGAAATATTGGTGGGACAGCATGGTACTGTTGCACGAAAACATCGTTGGTATTGACTCTGCCATCTTTATGCACCCAACTATCTGGAAGGCTTCCGGACACGTTGATGCATTCAATGACCCTTTGATTGACAATAAAGATTCTAAAAAACGTTATCGTGCTGACGTATTGGTTGAAGATCAGCTGGCTAAATACGATGATAAGATCAATAAAGAAGTAGCCAAGGCTGCAAAGAAATTCGGTGATGCTTTTGATGAGGCTCAATTCCGTTCTACTAACGGGCGTGTATTGGAACATCAGGCAAAACGTGACGCGTTACATGCACGTTTCGCCAAGGCATTGAATGATAATGATTTTGAAGAGCTTCGTCAGATTATTCTGGATGAAGAAATTGTATGTCCGATCTCCGGAACAAAAAATTGGACAGAGGTTCGTCAGTTCAACCTGATGTTCTCTACTGATATGGGATCTACTTCGGAGGGTGCTATGAAGATTTATCTTCGTCCTGAGACTGCACAGGGGATTTTCGTGAACTACCTGAATGTACAGAAAACAGGTCGTATGAAGGTTCCTTTCGGTATTGCTCAGATTGGTAAGGCTTTCCGTAATGAAATTGTTGCCCGTCAGTTCATTTTCCGTATGCGTGAGTTTGAACAGATGGAGATGCAGTTCTTTGTAAAACCGGGAACAGAACTTGACTGGTTCAAGAAATGGAAAGAAATCCGTCTGAGATGGCATAAGGCTCTGGGATTCGGTGACGATCACTATCGTTATCATGATCATGATAAACTGGCTCACTATGCAAATGCTGCAACTGATATTGAATTCTTAATGCCTTTTGGTTTCAAAGAAGTGGAAGGGATTCACTCCCGTACTAATTTCGACTTGTCTCAACATGAGAAATTCTCAGGAAAGAGTATTAAGTACTTTGATCCGGAATTGAATGAATCTTATACTCCGTATGTGATTGAAACTTCTATCGGTGTAGATCGTATGTTCCTGAGTATCATGAGTGCTGCTTATTGCGAGGAACAACTGGAAAACGGCGAAAGTCGTGTTGTACTGAAATTACCTGCTGCGTTGGCTCCGGTGAAACTGGCTGTTATGCCGTTGGTAAAGAAAGATGGGCTACCTGAGAAAGCTCGTGAGATTATTGATGATTTGAAATTCCATTTCCATTGTCAATACGATGAGAAAGACAGTATCGGTAAACGTTACCGTCGTCAGGACGCGATCGGTACTCCTTACTGTGTGACTGTCGATCACCAGACATTAGAAGACAATTGCGTGACATTGCGTAATCGCGATACAATGCAGCAAGAGCGTGTGGCTATCTCTGAACTGAACAATATTATTGCAGACAGAGTAAGCATCACTTCTCTATTGAAAACTTTACAATAAACCTTTGACGAATGAGTAAAAAAATCTATTTATTCTCTTTAATTTTGTTGGCTTTGGCCTTTGTTTCTTGCGAAGAAACTGAGGAGGTTGGTCGTTATGATAATTGGCGTGCACGAAATGAGGCTTTTATAGACTCATTGGAGAACGTTTATGAAACTGTTCCTGGCAGGGGCGGTTTAGAGCGATTCAGCATGTACATAGATCCGGAAAGATTTATTTATTACAAAGTAAAAACACCTGTCACAACAGATAAACTGAATCAGGATATGATAGGACGGAGACCTACAAGTGCTTCAACGGTTACTACTTATTATAAGGGTATGAATATCCTTCGTGAACGTTTTGATGGCTTTTCGGGGGATAATCCGAATCTGAATGAGTCGAATGCCAATGAAGGAGAAACAAAGGCTTCAAGTTTTGAACTGGGAAGTGTTATTTCCGGTTGGCAGGAAGCACTTCAACATATGGTTGTAGGTGATCGTTGGGAAATTTACATTCCTTGGCAATATGCGTATGGAAGTACTGGTAATTCTGAAGGTCAGGTAGAGATTTTAGGTTATTCTGCATTGATCTTTGACTTACAGTTGCTTGATACTGATTATCCGGCGGCAGTTGATAATAAAGAATAAGATATACAGTAGATAAAAGAATAACGACCTGCTTTTCGAAAAGAGACAGGTCGTTATTTATTTTATTCCATTAAGAATTGCCGGATTGGAAGATATCTTATACCTTCGTAACTATTCCCATTGAAAGTATCTTCTGTAATTACCATTTTGGGATAATTATCTTGTATTTTTAATAAATTTCCAAATTCTCTTTCAATAGTTTTTTCACAATCAATTTTTAGAGCAACTTGAATATATAGTTTTTCACCTTTCTTTTCTGCAATAAAATCTATTTCTTTGTCTCCATAATAACCGACTTTAACCTCGTATCCTTTATATAAAAGGTGATTGTAAACTAGATTTTCTAATATTTTGGCTTTATCTGTGATGCGGTATCCTACGACAATATTTCGTATTCCCATATTCTCGAAATAATATTTCTCTCCGATTTCGAAAACTCGCTTCCCAATCAGATCATATCGTTCTACTCGGTGAATAAGAAAAGCATTACTTAAGTATTCAATGTAATTCTGAATCTGATTAACAGAGATAGTCGTATGTTGAGATTTTAGGTAATCACTAATGTTTTTTGCAGAAAAGAGATTACCTATATTTTCGGATAAGAATTGGATTAGTTTTTCCAAAAACTGTGTATTTCGTAATTTATATCGACTGACAACATCACGAAAAACAATTGTAGAGTATACACTCTTTAGATATTCGTTTACAGTTTCATCTTCAAGCGGGAGATTTAGTAAATAGGGAAGTCCACCGTAACGACTGTATAAAGTATAGCTTTTCTCATTTTCAGATAATTCATGAAATTCGAGAAACTCAGGATAAGAAAGGCTGTATACTTTGAACTCTATATACCTGCCACTTAAATAAGTAGCAAGTTCTCCGGAAAGCATTTTTGCATTACTACCAGTGATGTATATATCATTGTCTTCATTGAGTAGAAGTGAACGGATAACTTTTTCAAATTCAGGAATATCTTGTATCTCATCAACAAAGATGTAGTTTCTTTGATTCGCTTTGCTATTAGTAATTATGTAAGAATGTAGATCCTCTGAAGTTTGCAATGCATTAAATGTGAAATCTTCCAGATTAATATAGATAATGTTAGCATCCGGTTCTTCAAAAAGGATTTCCTCGATAAGTTGATAGAGAAGGAAACTTTTACCAACACGACGCTGACCTGTTAGCACTTTTGCAACAGATTTTCTCATAAAAGGCTTTATTCGCTCAATATAACCTTTTCTTTTTTTCAGGACTTTAGGAAACTTCATTCAATTAAAAGTTTTAATTATACTTCAAATTTTTACGAATATACGGAAAAGTTTTAATTATACTTCAAACTTTTGAGAAATTATAGGAAAGTTTGAAGTATGTTCTAAATGTCGTGGCATTTCAATCTGGCGATTAACGAATTCGATAAGCTTCGATCGCTTTCTTCACCGATCCATGTAATAACAATAGTTTTTGAGCTTCTTCATGATTCAATCCTAATTCTTCCATAATCATTCTGGTTCCCCTTTCCACTAGTTTATGGTTACTGAGTTGCATATTCACCATCTTGTTTCCCTTAACTCTCCCAAGTTGAATCATGACAGAGGTACTGATCATATTCAGAATCATTTTCTGTCCTGTACCAGATTTCATACGGGAACTTCCCGTCACATATTCCGGGCCGACGATCATTTCGATAGCTACATCTGATTCCGCAGCCATAGGAGAGTCCGGATTACTGGTGATACATCCGGTCAGAATACCATGTTTGCGAGCTTCCCGTAAAGCACCAATGACATAAGGAGTGGTGCCGGATGCAGCAATGCCAATTACTGTATCTTTATCATTGATATGATGCTCTGTGAGTTCTTTCCATCCTTGAGCCGTATCATCTTCTGCACCTTCTACGGGATTCCGTAGAGCGGAATCACCTCCGGCAATTAATCCGATCACCCAACTAGGAGGCATACCGAACGTCGGAGGAATTTCGGAAGCGTCGAGCACTCCCAGACGTCCGCTAGTTCCGGCTCCCAGATAGAAGATACGCCCTCCTTGTTTCATTCGAGGGACAATCTGATTGACAAGCTTTTCTATTTGAGGAATAGTTTGTTGTACTGCATGTGCAACTTTTTGGTCTTCCCGATTGATATCTTCCAATATCTCCCGGACGGATTTTTTCTCCAGGGCGTCATAAAGTGATGATTGTTCTGTGATTAGCATCATTTCTCTATCTTTTTTTAAACGTATTACAAGTGAGGAGACATTATCGATGATATTGAATTAATCCTTCCATTGGACTTTGGAATATTTTCCCTAATTTTAAATCCGTTTGTTGCATAGCTTCTTGCAAAACCTCTTTATAGTAATATGCAATAGAACCGATAAAGTGTACCGGATAATGTTTATAATCATACTGCATCACATTTCTGTGAAGGAAAGCGAGAAAGCTGTTGAGTACTAATGAATGAACAGCAGGTTCTTCAATATGCTGTGCCAGAAATGGAGATAAGCTGGCAAGGAAACGATTAGGAAATGGTTGGCGGTAGACACGATCTATAATTTCGGGACTAGTTAAATCAAACTGTTTCAGGAAAGCTTCTTTTAGTGCAGGAGGCAATTGATTTTTTAAGATATCGCCAACTAACAGTTTTCCTAAAACAGCACCGCTTCCTTCGTCTCCCAGAATAAAACCTAGAGGAGATACATTATCTACAATTTCTTCACCATTATAGAAACAGGAATTGGACCCTGTACCCAGAATGCAAACAATCCCGGCTTCATGCCCACATAAACTATGGGCAGCAGCTAGCATGTCCGAGTTTATTTTAATATTCCCAATGACGGGTAGACTGTTAGCGATTGCACGACGGATAATAGGAGCTTTCTCAGGTGTACAGCCGGCACCGTAAAAGTAAACGGCGTCTAACTTCCCTGCTGGCAATTGAGGTAGAAGGGTGGCGGTTAGTTCACGTTGAATATCTTCTTCCGTTTGGAAGAAAGGATTCAATCCTTTTGTTCCAATTCGTTGAATGGGCGTGCCGTTGAGTGCAACACACCAATCGGTTTTAGTAGAACCACTGTCTGCTATTAGTATCATATCATATTTTCTTTTAGGTAGAATATAACTTCATTTATACTTTTCTGCCAAATGAATCATCCAATCGTTTGTGAATCATCCATGCAGCGATAATCCCCGGAATGGTACAAATACAAACCCAGATAAAAAAGTAGGTATAACCAATATGCTCTTGTATCCATCCGGCAGGCATACCCGGGATCATCATGCCAAGTGCCATGAAACCGGTTCCGATGGCATAATGGGCTGTCTTGTGTTCTCCGTCAGCAATGTATATTAAATAAAGCATATAAGCTGTAAAACCGAATCCATAGCCTAACTGTTCAATGGCTACACAAATTGATATGAACAGGGGACTGCTGGGAGTGGTAGCTGCCATCCATACATAAAGCAGGTCAGGCAAGTTGATTGCCAGTGCCATGGGTAATATCCATTTTTTTAGACCGTCACGTGAAACAAGGAAGCCACTAATAATGCCCCCAACTAACAGAGCTACTACCCCTATTGTACCATAAATCATGCCGACTTTTCCGGTGGAAAGAGCTAATCCTCCCAAATCAGCTTTGTCGAGTAAGAAAGGGGAGGCTATTTTTGCCAGTTGTGATTCTCCTAACCGATAGGTGAGGAGGAAGAAAAACATCAGGGGTAAATTTTTTTTTCGAAAGAAAGAGAAGAATGTTTTAAAGAAGTCTTCCAGCAATTTCCTGGGTGTTAATCCTTCCCGTTTTACGTCTGCCTCAGGATGTGGAAGAACTAACCGATGATAAAGAGTCAGAGCGAGGAAAAGTCCTGCCATCAGATAGAAGACAATACTCCATGCCAAAGGGATATTGCCTTGAGATGTTTCTAACCAACCTGCCAGCATGACAAGTATACCTTGGCCGAAAATATTGGCAAAGCGATAAAACATATTTCGAATACCGACAAAAAAGGATTGTTCTTTGTTGGTAAGCCCAAGCATATAGAAACCGTCTGCTGCAATATCATGGGTAGCGGAACTGAATGCCAATAACCAGAAAAAGGCAAGGGTGAACTGTACATAATGTGCTGTCGGAATAAAAAAAGCAATTCCGGCAAATCCGGCAGCAATAAAGCTCTGCATAGCGATAATCCAGGCACGCTTTGTTTTTATCAGATCGACAAAAGGGCTCCACAGTGGTTTGATGATCCAAGGCAGATATAACCAGGAGGTATAGAGTGCGATATCTGTGTTCGATAATCCCAGACGTTTATACATGATGACAGCGATAGTTACCACTGCCACATTGGGGAGCCCTTCTGCAAAATAGAGAGTGGGAATCCAGCTCCAGAGATTTTTATTTCTTGTTGTCATCAGGATGATGTTGTTTTATTAGTATTGTTTTTCAATAGTACTTCCCGGGTAATAGTGGGATAGTATTTCATTATATGTGTAACCTTGTTCTCCCATAACGGCTGCACCGATCTGGCAAAGTCCGACTCCATGCCCCCAACCGGCTCCGGTAAGAATAAAAAGGGAAGGAATTTCTTCTTCCCCTTCTTTGTCAATGACAAAAGCAGAACTGTAGAGGTGAGAGGAAGAGAGTGTACGGCGTATTTCCAACTCTTTTCCTATGATAAGGGTACGTAAAGTCCCTACTATTTTTAGCTTTACGATACGTCCGGAGGTTCCTCGTTCTATTGGGATTAAATCTATGATTTTTCCAAAATCGATTCCTGAACGGTCGTATATCAATTCAGAAAGTTCTTGTTGTGTATAAGTTACTTTCCAACGATAAAAGTCAGTAGTTTCCTGATCGTAATTGTTGAGTACCTGACTCAATATTTTCTTGTCTTGTGTATTACAGAAAGCAGAAGGAGAGGTTCGAATCCATTGATCTGCTTCTGATTCTATGGTCAGATCAGGAAGTTCGTTTGCTGTTTTATCATCCCGTTTGCCAACCAGATAGGGATGTTCCACATTCTTCCAGCAATTTTGAAACTCCTCTAAAGCACCGCCGCAACATTTAGAAAACCGAGCATCACAAATGTGGTTCTCGAACATAAGCACTTCTCCTCGCGTAGAAAAAACTGCTTCGATAGCTTTGGAAGTAGAAGTACGCGTAATTCCTTGATAACGTTGGCAATGATCATCAGCACAAACATCAAAATGAGTGTGTGCTTCGTGGTCGTACCACTTGATAAATGAAGAATGGACTGCGCTGTCAGTTTTTATCTGAGGCTTTTCATTTTCTCTTTCCCGTTCTTCGATTTTGTTGAGTAACCAGCTTCTGGAGATTACAGCGTGCGCTTTTAGTAATTCTAAAGAGGCGGTTGCGCTCATTTCGGATGAAATAACACTTGTCAGGTAATCTTCTATAGGGATAATGTTAATAGCAGTGAGTTTCTTCTCTTCTATAATTAGCTTTAATGTTCCTTTGAAGCGTTGAGGCTCTTTACGTTCCCAGTGGAAGTTGATGCCAATAGTGACATTTTTCAATTCAAAGAATGCAGCATTAGAAAGTTGTGGTGAAAAAGAAATTTCATCATACAAATTCCCCTTCCAATATATTTTTCCTTCTTTATAGACAGCCTTTTGGTCTCCTGCGGATTCTATTTTATCAGAGGAAACAAATGTTTCCGGAAAAGAGAATTCGATCTCTTTTCCGGAAAGGATTCCGACTGTTATTAGAGGTTCTTTCATAAAGCTGTTTGAATACGGTTGATAACTTGTTCCAACTTTTCTTTGGGCATAGAGACTTCACGGCAGATAGCATGTATCTTTTCCGGAGTTAATTTAGGAATATCTTCTTCGCGTGCAATCGGGAATAGTCCGCTCATCTCGGCAATAGCCGGGCTGATAAGTATTTGCTCATCACCTTCTGCATAGTAGCAGTCCGGTCGGTGTTTGCTACGTAAAAAGAGGATACAGCTATAACGAAGCGTCAGGTCATGCATTTCTTCTTTATAGTCACGATAGAAGTCTTTATTTTTTTCCAGTCCATACCAAGCGAGAATGTTCATCAGGGGCTCCTTGCCATTATTTTCAGCCGCAAGGATATCGTAGATGACTTTGAATAGGTGAGACATCTCCTTTTTGTTTTTTGTTTTGAGGTAAAGAGCACTGACCGGGTCATCAGTATAAAACAGAGCTTTGCTGCCAGTTTCAAATAACTCGCTTACATGCCAGTCGTTCCATATCAAAGCTGATAGATCCTCTCCTTTAACAGCAGCTTGGAAATGAGCATGATCAGGGGCAGAGGCTCCACATTCCGGACCATTATACATGAATAGATATTCTTTCAGGTTTTCTGTCAGTTCTATTAAATCTTCAAAGCGGGTGGCGATAGATTGGGGTGTATGATTAATTGCAGCTATTGTCAGGTGCTCTTCGAATATAGGATAAGGGTTGACTAATATCTGATAATTTTTATAATTAACAGCCTTTTGTTCTGCCGGGCGGTTTTCCTGACAAAGAAAGCAGGGGCGAGCTTGAATAGAAGAAGCGTCTGTTTGGGCAGCTGTGGAGAGGATTCGTTTGGGATTTGGGAATGCATCCGCGTATATCGACCAGCCCTCTTTGTACTGTTTGATTGATTTCGATTGTCTGCGATAACCTCTAAGTGCGTGATAATTCTCCTTAGCTAGTTCCCAAGAGTGAATTTGTTCTGTAAACAGTTGTTCTACCTCTTTAGAAAGATTCTGAATACCTTTCTGTTGCAGAATTCTCTTTTGCAATTCCCAGCTACGTAGGCGGTCTTTATAGATATTATTCTGATTGACTTTTTCAATAGGAAGTGCCGCATCCGAATTTCCTTCCCAACGGCGGCACAGATAGACTACATCATATACTCGTCCTATCTGATAATCCCGTGAGATTCTTAGTCCGAGAGCATAGTCTTCACCGTAGCTTGTGTTTGGAACATTGATTTCACGAAGCAGCGGAGTGAAGAATGCGCGGGGAGCTCCAAGTCCATTGATGCGTAATGCATTATTTCGTCCGTTTTCGGGTGTCCATTCTTTGTGGTCTATGATACCGGGAGCAATTTCATTCATATTAAAGTCTGTCATCATGTAGGTACCAATTACCATAGCGCAGTTCTGTTGATAGAATGCGTCTACCATGATTTGTAGCGTATGTTCGTCTTTATACACGTCATCGCTATCGAGCTGAATGGAAAACTTACCGCATTTTTCGTGATGAACACCTACATTCCAACAACCTCCGATACCAAGATCCTCTTTTTCAGGAATTACATGAATCAGTCGTTTGTCTGCACTGAGTTCACGAAGTGCTTCGGTAGTTCCGTCTGTAGAATGATTGTCGATAACAATAACATTAAACGGAAAAGATGTTTGTTGGCACAAAGCGGAACGGACTGCATCTTTGATAGTACGGATACGGTTGCGTACGGGAATAATGACGGAAGCCTCCACATCGAAAGTAGAAGATGAAAAATTAATCGGCTGAAAATCGGGAGCTAGGTATCCGCCAATAACTTTCAGATGATTAGTACATGCCTTTTCCATTTCAATCTGCACTTCCCGGTTCTTCGGATTAACATAGTCAAATTGTTTTTCTCCGCTTTTCCGATGGTCATTTTCTATTTCCGTATATAGATATTCGTTGATATGTTCCAACTTGCTTTTCTGAGAAATCTTGAGTCGCAGATCATAGATACCTGCATATTGGTAGTTCTCTTTGGAACTCTTTACCGCTTTTTTGAAAACATCGGATTGAAACAATAATACCGAACCGAAATCAAAATCATCACGCAAACTGCCCAATTGATAATCGATGACAGGAGCTGCTTTCTGTGTTCCATCTATCTGCTGAAAATGATCGGCATAAGTCATACCTGCCTGAGTCATTTCCATAACTTGCACCATTCGTTCGAGAGCAAATTGCCCGAGTTTCAATTCTGTGGGCTTAGTATATAATAAGGTGTACGGAACATCGGAATGTGCTGCAATAGCTTTCATTGCTTGTGTAGACTGGAAGTTATTGACAGAGATCAGTTCACAGCCCGGAATACAGACACTGGTAATTTCCGGTGTCATTAAATAAATTTTGTTTACTAACTCCGATGCGCGTAATTCTTTTACTGTTTGCATACTTTCTTTTAGTCTGCTAAAAGGAAGAAAACAGTTGATTGTTGCTTTCATTTTTATTTGCTATTTTATGGTACGGGTGGCAGATACTACATGCTTCTCGTTTCTTTTGATGAGTAGACAAAGTCCTAAAAAAGTAAAGAATGCGTTAAGTATCAGTAGCTCGTAACTGATTTGATATCCATTGAACCATGCTTCCGAATTACTTTGAAGGATGTAGCAAAGTATAGGAGAGAGAATGGCTACGAATGGAATATATTTATCGTTTATCTGTTTCTTGGTGAAAATGCCGAAAGCGAACAGACCGAGAATCGGTCCGTATGTATAGCTGGCTAAAGTATATACAGCATCGATAACACTGGTGTTATTGAGCAAACCGAATACAAATATGACTATCCCCATCACAACTGCCATGCTGATGTGAACCCGTTTACGAAGTTTGCTCAAGGTTGCTTCTTCTTTGCTTTTAGCGTGCAATATGTCTACTGTAAAAGAGGTAGTCAGAGCTGTTAATGCTGATCCGGCAGCGGAATAGGCGGATGAGACTAACCCTATAATAAACAAAATACCGACGATACCGGGGAAATAACTACTGGTTGCTATCATAGGAAAGAGCTCGTCACTCTTTGACGGAGCAGTAAGCCCTTGCTGTGCAACGAATGTATAAAGTAATACACCTAACATCAGAAAAAGTAAGATGACAAAGAATTGTGAGATACTGCTGGTGATCATATTCTTCTGAGAATCCCGGAAGTTTTTGCAACTCAGATTGCGTTGCATCATATCCTGGTCTAAACCATTCATTGCGATGACAGTGAAGACACCTGCCAGAAATTGTTTGAAGAAATATCGTTTGTCGTTGATATCGTTAAAAAAGAATATACGTGAAAGGTCACTATCTGAGATCGTATTTACTAATCCTCCGAAATTAAGTTTCAAATCCGAAGCGATATAATAAATACACAGCACAACCGAAACAACCAGGCAAAAGGTTTTCAGAGAATCTGTCCAGATCAGCGATTTCACTCCTCCGCGGAAGGTATAAAGCCAAACCAAAGCTACAGTAATAGCTACATTCAGGATAAACGGAAGATGGAAAGGTTCGAATACAAGCAATTGAAGAGTAAGGCATACCAAGAAAAGGCGGACGGCTGCTCCCAACATCTTAGAGATAAAAAAGAACCAAGCCCCTGTCCGGTATGATGAAGTTCCAAACCGATTTTCCAGATATTCGTAGATGGACACCAAGTTCATTCGATAAAACAGAGGGACGAGTATGAACGCAATGATAAACTGTCCGACAATAAATCCAAGTACCATTTGAAGATAGGAGAAACAACTGCTTCCTACCATGCCCGGCACAGATACAAAAGTAACTCCAGAAATAGTAGAACCTATCATTGCAAAAGCTACTACATACCAACTGGACTTTCGGTTGCCTACAAAGAATCCTTCGTTGTCCGCTTTCCGTCCCGCAATGTATGAAACGGTGAACAATAATGCAAAATAGGCAATGATGGTGATGGTTACGGCAATCGGACTCATTTTGTGTTATTTTTCATTTCTTTCCTACAAAAGTAGATAAAATCTCATAGATACACTTATTCTTGAGCGTTTTTTATTCCGGGGGTGCCGCCGGTTGCATTTTTTGAGGAGGTCCAGTTCTTGCTGAAAGCAGAAGCTAGCTCCGGTGATTTTTTCTCCAGGGATACACCTTGTTTCCTTTTCTTGTCGGTATGTATCTGGTCGGAATAGCCGCATTTATCAATAAGTCGGGGCTGTTCTTCATTGGTGACTATAGCAAGATGACCTCCTTGATTGTTTATTCGTGGGAATTTCGTCGTTTCTATCATTGTTTCCCCACTTACTTTATGCTTTTTAATCAAAGTACTTACCGATTTGGTGAAACAAACGTATCCATGAGACGGAACGTTTATGACTTGGCTACCGTCAGATGGCTCTAACACCGCTGTTGTAGTGGTTTGCGTCGTACCGGATTCATCAGAGACATATCTTAATAATTTGAATGGTGGAATAGAAACCATCTGATCCGAAGGATTGTAAAGCTCTATATATTCTGCGCCATCTGTTGCGTTGTCATACATGACCTCATTGAATACTAACAGATTTCTCACATCTTCCGGATAACTAGGTACATCAGGATCTTCCGGAGTATCCGGTTCGTCGGGAGTATCCGGATTGCCGGGAACCTCTTCCGATCCGTCCGGATCAGTGGTTGTTTCCACATCACCTGAGAGTTGAATGTGATGAAATGTAAATCCGCTGCAACGGCTTTTGGTATAAACACAGTATATGCCGCAATATTCAGAACTTTGAATACTTGTATCTCTTATCTGTTTTTCTTTCGTATATTCATTTTCTGATTCCAGTCGCGTCCAGAAAGTCCAGTAGCCATTGTCATCACATTCTACTTTGATATACAGTTTAGGAGAGTTGTTCCCTTTCATTAATTCCCTTCCTGAAGCGAGTAATACAGATACATTCTCATTCTGACGATAAAGGGCGACATTATCTTTGGCTCCTCCAATTTGGAGATAATAACCCTGTAGAGTATTGGATAAAGTTGCTGTGGAAGAGCTAAGATAAAAGCGGGCATAATTATTAGCAGAAGGATTAAAAGTCAGTTTCACCCCGAGCTCCCAACGGGTGTTTCTTACCGTGGAAGAAGGAAAAGCGAGATAAGCTGTTCCGGCAGCTTCTTGCGGATCATCCAGTCGTACTCCCTCTTTTGAGGTAATTGTAAATTTGTCGGTTTCTCCCGACCAGGCAAGTTGAGTTACAGAATCATCATTTCCCTCTTCTTCCTTTTCTTCATCTTCAATGTTTAGTGCGCAGCTGCCGAAGATGAGGCAGCATATCATGCTGAATAGTTGATAGAACTTCATACGGTCAATTTTATTCGTTGTTTAGGGCCGTATGGGCTTTTCTCGATTTCGGCTTTAATACCACAAAGATACAGTAGAACTTTTGGAATATGCCTATGGAGTCAATTCTTTTTGTCCCAAAAAGAAAAAATATGGTTCACGTACCGTTTAGAGATAGAAATTTAACGAGCTACACCAATTCTATTTACAGGAAAAAACTCGCCATCTTTGGTTTTCATCTATCAAAGACAGCCTTATAGGGAGATGCTTTTAGTATGTAGAATCACTTTCCTTCATAGTTATATTTTTGAATAACTAGCTATGCTCTAATAGATTATGATGAAGCATCTTTTATGATAACATTTCTATGTTTGGATTTCCATTAAAACAATGCCGCTAAATAAGCATAGTAGTAACAAAAATGTTTCTTCATTATATGTTGCTGATTGATAGGACGGTATGAGTAAATATGACATGAACCTAACATCTTTTCATTTGCTGAAAAAACGGGTAATATACCGGAAAAAAGACTTCAATGTTTTTTTAAATACCCCAATGATGGAAAAAAACATTTGAATAAACAAAAACAAACTTCTCATAGTTTAAACGGACCGTATCATTTGTTATAATTGACCGCTTAATTTTATTCAATCAATAGCTTGATTTTAAATATGGTATTATTTAAGAACTTGGTCATAAATATCATCTAATGAAAGAAATTCATGATTAAATGGTTCAACTATCTGGGCTATATTAAGTAAATTGTTAGGGGGATGTAATTCATAATATTTTTATTTGTGTTTCAGTTCAAGGTTGCATTTTTGTTAAATATAGTATGAATTCTGATATGTCTGTTATATGTAGGCTGAGATTTGTAATAGATTAACAAATCTAGTATGATAAAACAAGCAGTTCTTTTCTTAATATACACGAAAGATGTACTTAAGAAAATAACTGCATTGCTTTTTGCAAAGTTTCCTTTAACTCTTTGGCAATAACTAATTGGATGTATTTTCCATCAAACATAAATTGGGTTTTCCTATCACTGTCTCATAATTGGAGGGTGAGGGGCAAAGCCATTGAAAGATGCAATTACAGCAAGGTTCCTGATTACGGATTTTGAGCCATGATTTTCCTTCGGTTAATTCCCGATAAACGACGCTATGTGGTGTATCATTGATCGTTCCGATGGAAGGATCATTCAGATTTGCGTATATTTTACCATCTGGTAAAACAATTAAGTTGCCAAACGAGAAAATATTTAGTTTTTGTTGAATAAAAACCTGACGTTTAGATAGTTCGATCTCTGAAATACTTTCTGAATCTATATAGAGATTGTTTTCAAAGAAAGATAAATTCTCTTCGGTATATATAGGTACTATTTCTACTTTTGATAGTTCATTCTTTTCTATACAAGAGTTTGCATTCTTATATTCTTCTTCAGAACGGATAAGAAAAATAAAAGAAACAAGAGGTAACTGCTTAATGGCTTTCATTAATTTTTCTATCACTGAATAATCGGATACAAGTACTGTATATGAAATCGCCTTATTCTCCCAATCCTGATTCGTTTCTATGTATTTTAAGAAATCATTATCCAGACAATAGACTGATATTCTTCTAAATCCAAAATCCAGAATGTCTGATAATAACCCTTTAAAGTTAGGGTATGATGCTACATCCCCCACTAATGCCATTTCTCTCAGATAACTGCATGCACGGGCATTCTTAACAAATGATAAAATACTTCCATGATCGAGTACCGAACTTGTTTGAACCGGATGGTATACTGTTTGTTTGGTATAAGCAATATTCCCGTAATTACTTCCATTAATGTGGATAATTATTTTATGAAGGTTATTAATAACATTGCCATCAATGCCGCGTTTATGTTCCCACTCGTAATATTTCACGTCATCTTGCACTTTAAGTTCCGGTTTCATTGATACCGGTCTTTTATTTAATCCGTCATCTAAAACCAACTGACCGCTCTCCGAAGATATAATTTCATCTACCCATTCCTTTATTTGTGGCTTTTGTAGAAGTTCTTCCGACAAATCAACTCGGTATAGCTGATCAATATCAAGTAAAGTTTCAGCCAAATCCGACAGTTCTCCTTTGTTTTCAAAGTAGATTTTCTTGTAATTTTTTGCATTATAGATACATCCTCTATTTTGCTTTACCCATAGGAAAGTATCCGGATATAAAATCAACCAATATTTTTTCATTCCACTATTATCTTATTATGACATTTTTTAAGATTTTGTTATAAAGCTTCGGATGTTGGTCCAAATAGTCCATGCTGTATTCTTTTTGTTTTTCAAGTTGCTTAGCTGACCAATAACTGTGACATTTGGATGTCTTATCATGTATATCGTCTATCTGATATACACATTGTGCACAAGTATGTCTGACTGCGCAAGTCTTACATTGGTTGACATAACGGAATATATATTCATTATGCTGTTGGGCGGCTTGTTCCAAATCAAGTTCCACTTTCTCATCTGTAATCTGTCCTAATGCAAACTCATGATTTATTTTTTCACATTGAAGAATACGTCCTTTTACTGTTACAAACATTTTCTTTGCAAAAGGAGGACATGTACCGGATGGTGGGAATGGAAGTCCTACTCTACCCAATAATAATTCATTGTAATTATTGAATACATTCCCTGTTTGATAGTGGATATAATTAAGAAGCATACCAGTTTCTGGACCTTTAATGAACAATTCTTTTTTCAATGCTTCACAATTAGTAGCTTTTTGTATACTCTCAGACATATTCTGATAAGTCTGATAAAACTCTTCTACCTTATCTTTACGAATTCCGGAGTTATTCAATGGAGAGATAGCAGTTTCTTTGCCAAATTCATCTTTAATAAAGCGATAAGCCGATTCGACTCCATTTCGATTGTGTAAAACGGAATTGAACATTACAAAATGCTTGAAATACGTAGGATACTTGGAACGTAATAACTGCACATTGGAAAAAACCTTATTGAAAGAGTTTTGTCCTTTGGCATCTACACGATAACTTTGTCCTTTTTCATCTCCATCCAAACTGATTAGTAAACGGAATTCTTTTTCAACCAAAAAGTCCATATATTTATCGAGCAGCATTGCGTTAGTAGTCATATTATAATGAAACTTTTTGCCGATAGGGTTTAAGCTTTCCAAATAATCAATTACCTGCTTGATAAAGGGTACATTCAATAATGGCTCTCCACCGTAAAAACTTATTGAGATCGGATTATTAACATCAGCACAATATTGCTTCTTCCAATATTCATAAAGATAATCAATAATTAACTTTGCTTTTTGAAAAGGAAATTTTAAATTTTCTCTTTGGTCGTATCCTTCATATAAATCTGCATACCCGCAATATTTGCAACGTAAATTGCAGGCATCAGTTACTTCAAAGATCAACTGCTTTAAGTTCATTAGATTATATTCTATCTCCATCGGGGATATTTTTCTAAACTTATCCATTGTGTTATTCTTTAAATTTGATCAACATTAATACCGGATTGTCATCTTCTTTAAGTTTAGAAGCAATCTCTTTCAATTCTCCCTCCAATTTACCGTCGTTATAATCTTTAAGTAGTCTTTCGGGAGTTATACGACAAAGAGCTGTGTTTTTAGGTAAATTTATTTTGCCGCCTTTCATTGGGAAGGAAATAGGAAGACGCGTAGCGAGCCGATAGAATTCGTCAGACTGTTTGTCGTAAATCATATTAATAGACGATATGCGCTCCTCGAATTTCATCTTACATGCTAAGAAAGAGATATATCTATCGGTAAAAAAATCAACTCCTACCAACATTGGGGGATCCATTTTATGTGTTGATGGATTCTTTATCATTATAGGTGTTAGCTTTCTCTCTTTCAGAGAATAAATAGTATCGTCTACATGTTCTGTAATCATAATATCTGGAGTGTTTTGAGACAAAGGGAATATACCTATAGATAGAATTGCTGTTCTTTTCCCATTTTTCATTTCCTTGGCTTTGTTACCCGTTCTGTTAGGTATGCAATAATTCAAAGGAGTTATTTCTCCTGTCTGTTTCGAAATAAAGAAATAAGGATTATCTCTTTTTCTGCAATCTTCCTGATTTGACTCATCCGCGTGATCCAGAAAGTAAACGTTATAGCAAAATAGATAATCTTTATCATAATTCATTAAACATTCAGGAAAAAATTTTCTAGGTAAAGCTAGTTCGCGTTTAAATTTTCCATCGATTGAATAAACGAAAATTTTTTCTTTATGAATATCTTCAACAAATAATTCTTCCTTTTTTTTCATCTAGAACAATGTCATATATTTTGAAATATTCTTCCGGTCCTCCTCCACTGCGGTTGAAAGAATATAGACTCTTCCCTTTCCGGTTAAATACATGAATCTGACCATTGTCATTCTGATATATAATATAATGGTCTGAAACGACATTTGGACGAGGGCGATTAACTAAAGTACTATCATTTGTTTCTAACGGGATATATTCTATATTTGCGATGTCTTCCAAAATTAGTACCTTTTTAGGAGTTTTGGTCATATCAATAACTATTGGATCTATTCTAACATCCTTTACTGAATCGTTTGTAGTCTCAGTAGTACTGGATGATGTAGGTTTAGTGGAACAACCTGCTAGTATACAAACAATAACAATTAAATATTTCATATTATTTTATATAATTAAGTTCAATAATAAAGTAATTAATACCACATAAATGCATCTGGTGAGTATGCATCTGAGAAACGTACTCTTAAGTGGATTCATTAAAAAATAAATAAGAATTAGAGAGGAGGTGTGTCAAAACTCAGGCACATCTCCTTTTTTTGATCTAAAACATTCATTTTCCTTTTTTGTCTATGCGGCTATTTTTTGCCTCATTAAACGATAAGTCGTTACATTCCCCGCATTTTGAGCCACACATGGTCTGAGAGCGATAAATATAGCGTGTACATTCTTTCCCTTTCTCGCTTTTAGCAGTTTTGCACACATTTTTTTGATATTAAATGCTATAGCAAAGAAGGCAAAGTCCATTGTAACCTTGTCTTGTCCCACATGCCGGAACCTTCTGTATGCCATGTTGTGTTTCATTTGTCCAAAAACTGCTTCCGGTTCTATACATCGCCTTCCCCTATGCCTGATGCCTTCTTCCGAGAGCAACCTTTCCCGTGCCTGCCGTTTGTATTGGTTTAACCGGTGGTTTACTTCTATAATACGGTTCCCCCGGGCTTTAAAGCAACTGCCACGCAAAGGGCACCCTTCACATCTTTGTGCTTTATACCGGGCACTTTCGGTGATGTATCCGCTCGCAGTCTTGTCACATCTGGTTCCTATACGGTTCATGTGCTGCCCCATAGGACAAACGTAATAATCCTCTTCCGCATTGTAATGGAGACTCTCCGTATGGAATGGATTGGGGGTATAACGGGGACGCCGTTCTTTATGGAAGTAGTTGTACTTGACAAAGGCTTCTATCCCATTATCTTGCATGAACCGGTAATTTTCTTCCGAGCCGTAACCGGAGTCTGCCACACCGACAGTTGGTAAGCGGTTATAGCGTTGCTCAAAGGAGTGGAAGAAAGGTATGAGGGTCAGTGTATCGGTTGGGTTTGGAAACAGTCGGAAGTCTATGAGGAATTGGTTCTCGGTACCTATTTGCAGATTATATCCGGGCTTTGTCTGCCCGTTTCTCATGGCGTCTTCTTTCATGCGCATGAAGGTGGCATCAGGATCGGTCTTGGAATAGGAGTTGCGTTCTCCAAGAGTATCAAGATGGTTGTCGTATTCCATCAACTTGTCACGGTACTCCTCAAGTTCCCGGACCTGTTTCTTCTTTTCCCGGATGACTTTCTTTTGTTCCTTGTCCTTTGTTACAGGTTGGTGTTCCAGTACCTCTTTAAGTTCATCCACTATATCTGAGAGCATGGCGGGAGTGAACTCTACGGGGGTGTCTTTGACGGAGTTCTCTTGGGCTATGGCTTCATCCACCTGCTCCAGGAGAATGCGGATCTTATCCATCAGCTTTGTACGGTTCTTTTCGACTGTCTTGCGCCAGACAAAAGTATATTTGTTGGCCCTGGACTCAATCTTGGTACCGTCGATATACTCTACGTCAAGGCTGATGAAACCTTTGTCGGCAAGGACAAGGACCAACTGCGTGAAGACGTTGTTGATTTCCTCCTTGACACGGTTACGGAAACGGTTGATGGTAATAAAATCCGGATGTTCATTACCGGAAAGCCAGATATAATGAATGTCACGTAGGAGAAGCTTCTCTATTTTGCGGCACGAATAGATATTGTTCATGTAGGCGTAAATAATCACCTTGAGCATCATTTTAGGATGATAAGGACAACGACCGGTTGCTTTATAAAGCTTCTTGAAATTGTCAAGATTGAGATTATCAACAACAGTATTAACTATGCGAACCGGATCGTTCGCTGCTATGTTTTCATCAATTCTTTGGGGAAAAAGAACTGTTTGGTTGGGAATGTAAGGACGAAAATGTAACTTTGCCATAACGAAAAACTTTATGCCTAAAGATACAAAAACTTTGGGTAATAACAAAGCCCGGGCTTGGGAAAGTCTGGGCTTTGTGCATAAAAAAAGGTTGGGCCAGCGTTTTGACACAACCTCCAATTGCAAAGCGTTTATTTCCTATTTATTTATCACAAGAGGTCATAAGCTTTGTTGCTTTATGCACTAATTGAAGCGTGCGTACTTGCATCGGGGCTGTTTTGATTCGCACTATTATTGTTAGTAGTGCTAGAACCACCATAATACGAATCATCAGGTCCCTCTTGCGGACCTTCGTATTTGCATCCGCAAGTCGCATTTGAGCAACGGCAACCACAAACATAGACTTCGGGTATGTCATAAGGTCCATAAGTGTAATCATCACCACCTTGACCACCCGTTAGAGCATTCATTTCCTTTCTTGTCATCTCGGCCTAGCCAAGACGATGCAAGTTCAAACTTTTTAAATTCTTCATCTTTAATTAGTTTTAAAAGATTAATAATAAAAAACAGTCATGATACAATATCTCTCATTTCTCACTTCCTGATATTTATCAATGTCTTTTCAGCAAAAAACAGATGAGTTAATTGATAAATACTAATACATAATTAGTTGTCAATAATGCACGCACAGTGCGGTAATTGTGAAAGCATCAACTAAATATCAATAGTAAAGTTATAAAAGAAATTGTTTTTTACATATCACCGACATATTGTCAGCAGCGAGAGTTAAATTTCCCGATAAAGATTCAATATCTTTTGTCGGAAAATCGTCAGATCATATTTCTCGAGAAATCTTTTTCGGGCGTTTACTGCTAAAACCTTAGCATAATCGGGTTGCTCAATCAGTTGTATCATTTTAGCAGACAATGCATCAACGTCAATTTTGAGATTGCGGTTTCCGATTCCTTGATCGACCATTGCTTGCGTAAGAAAGGGGAGGATGAGTGAAAATACACTTCCCAATAGCATCCCGACTACAAGCTGGAAGAGCTGTGACCTGTAAGGAAAGAGATAGCGGAGATAAAAAGACAAATTCCTTTTCTGTTGCTCCTAGTCATCGATCCGTTCGTAGAAATCGGGTGTTGGAGTTAATACCAAAGCAGTGCCTGAATCTTTTCCATCCTTCCGGGTGCTGATCCAACATTTCTGTATTCCGGATAGGTCCATATCATACTTGCCTTTGCCCGGATCTGAGATTTTGAAAGTAGCTCCTGACTTTCTCTTTTTGATGTCATACAGTACCACAAAATGATTCTGGTTCCAGTGTAGGATACAGGGTAAAGGTACATCTTCGATAAGTTGCTCCAAGCTGATTCTTACCCCTTGCGTCCTGAAACCGATACTTTCGGCAGCGTCGCTAATACCTAACATGGAAACTCCTTGCCGGGTAATAAAGCTCCTTTCCCTCAAATTCTGTAAGGAATAACTACGACCATAGTATTTGGCAACCATGCGTAAACAGGATGGGCCACAATCCATGGAGTCGAGTTGCTGATAATGAGGAAAGGGTTTAATCATTACTTTTACTGTTTTGTTTATTGGCTATTCTAAAATAGTTTAACGCTAAATGTTTTTATCATTATACCCAAGCATTGAAGAAATAATGAATAGAATATGCTTCTTCCAATTTGTTTTCCAACTCTTCGGATTCGTATCCCTGTCGGGATGGTATTCTTTCCAGGTTTCACTTAATATTTTAAGATCTTCGGGTAAGGGCTTTTCCTCTCCTGACCATAACTGGTGGATTATTTTCGGAATGTTGTTTGGTGTGTCTGGCTTTTTCATATTAACAAAGTTGCTTTGTAAAAATGGTGTTTTTATATTAGGTAAAGTAATTTATAAAATTGAGCCATCCGAAAGATACAAGAATATTTGTGTGTTTCGATGCCGCAAGATAAGGAGTTTGGGTAATTAAAGCAAATAAAATGGCTGGCCATTTCGGACCAACATCGCTTTTTGCTAAAAATAGCCTATTTCATCGAGGTTTTTTTTGAATTACTCCTATTTATTTTTCACTTTTGGGGAATTTGACAGGCGTTTCTATAGTAAAATAAGAATGTATTATGGGTAATTTTTATGGATTTATATGGCACAAATTATGTCTTTTAATAATTCTTTCGTAATCAGAAGGAGGCGGACAAATAAATTGATAGATGCATTTACTACATGGCTCCGAATTTCTTACAGTTCTCCATGCTGTATTCTCGATGAGTTCTTTATATGCTATATTTAGAATCTCATCTGTGTTTATATTCCCTAATGAAGAGGTGTTCATATTGGCTTTAATTGTTCCGTCAGGTAAGATGTATAAGCCCCCGAAGAAATTGGCATTCAGTTTCTGATTTCTAAAAATTTCTCTCATTGAAAGTGTAGTGGAAAATAAATCACTTTTGTATATAAAAATATTTTCATCAAAGAATGCTATGTTCTTGCCTGTAAAGAATGGGGTGAAATCAAACCTTTCTATATGATAATTAATTGTTAAATTTTCAGCTTCATTATACTGCTGCTCGTTTTCAATTATGAAATGAACTTTAGTGTTCTTGATATTTATTGACGACCATACATGATGGAAGATCTTTTTATCAAGAGGGAAACTTATGATTAAGTCTAATTGATTAGAATCAATAAATTCATGTCTCTGATAATTTGTATAATGTATATAGAAATGTAATATATCGTTTGGTAAATAAGATGATAAATCTTGTAGATTTTTAAGATGATTGTATTGGAGGATATTTCCACCTAAGATGTTTATTGTTCCTACTGATGTATACCGGAGTTGTCCGAATATTGTTTGTAAATTATCTATGGACAACTCTAAATTGCCTTCTTTTGAAGAAGTACAACAGTGCATTTGTTTGCTATACGATTGGCAGTGTTCGCATTTTTTGTTGCAAACATTGTTGACGTAAATATTGACTTCTAAAATGTAACGACTAATATTTTTTCCTAAGAAAGTGACATTGCTTATGTTGTTTTTATGTTTATCTACGTCTTTCTGTAAGTTTAATATAGGTATTAATCGAACTGGCTTCTTAGGGAGTAACTCTACACTTGTTATATCTCCCATATTCTTTTCAATAATTTCTTGGATAAAAGCCCAAAGAGGTGGATTGTGGTTTTCCAATTCATGACATACCATTACAACTCCTAGATTAGCGGGTTCATATAATTGTGAAACTAATTTGATAGCATCATTTAATGTAGTTTCTATACTATATCCTGATTTAGTATCATAAAGTAATATTTTCTTTATTTTAAACTCTATGTATACATATGATTTTAAAGAGAACCAATAATTTTTTAATTTCATAATCTTCTATTTTTATTTTAATTTAAATCTGATTTTTAATAAAGCACTGACTGGACGAAGTTCATAGCGGTAGTAATAGGTACTCACATCGCTGTAAGAAGCAGATATATACTGTCGAGTATTAAATAGGTTATTTACTTCCAATTCTATATCAATATATTTGTTCTTCCATTTTACTTCTGCATCAGCAAATGTAGTATAACGGCTACTTGCAATGCTATTATATTGATGTTCAAGGTTGAAATTGACAGTAACAGTTTTAGTCGGAAAAATATGAATGTTTATTTCTTGTGATGTACGTTTGATTGGGGTAAAATCAGACGATTGCTCTTTTACATAACTTTTGCTATGATTCCAGACGATGGAATAACCTATACTTAAAAAACTGGTTGGATTTGTGTCTAGATTCCCACCGGCTCCATAACTTTGTAATCGTGAATTAAGTATCTCGTTTTGAATAAGTTGTTCCCTCTTTTCATATTGGTAATTACTAAATATTCTTAGAGTAGATGACCAAAAGTTTAAACCTTTGCTTCCTTTTATATTAATATCATAATTATCTGTTGTCGCAGGATGATTTATTGTATGCCTCATTTTTATAATGTCTCGATAATTATAACCGTAGAGAAGGTTTTTCCATGCATACTTGTAATTTCCTGAAATATTAATAAATAAAGCTTTGAATGCGTTTTTGTAACTAATTGATGCGTTGCTATTAATAGACCGTGATTCTAGTAGTTCATTCATTGTGTTACGTAACAGGCTTCGGTAGTTGTGCATAATAAACCCTTTGTAACTCGAATTCATATCACCAAAATTTTTACTTATGCCGTTTTGTGTATAAAATACAAAATCATTATACTCGTATTTTAAAGTAAGTGATGGGGATAGCATTGGGTGATTATACGAATCATTAATATTGAAAATTTTGTCATTGTTCGTTAGTAAATGATAAGTGAATGGTAAATTTAAAGTTGCTTTGAAGTTATCACCGTTGTAATCATAACTTTGAGACACCCCACCTTGATAGGTATTATACCATAGGTTGTTTCGTAGTGAATCGTCTGATAGGTATATTGAATTAATTTTTGATTGTCCACTTAATTCGGTATTCATGTTTCGAATGTCTGCTCGTCCCCATATGGCATAGTTGAGTCGGAATTTCTTAATATTACGACTATATGACATTCTAAGGATGGAGGATATATTTCTAGCTAATACTTCTTGTGAAAGAGAAGAAAACCTTTCATTTTCCCAATATGTTATTGGAGAGATAGTCAGATTGTGGGGTTTATGTCCATAGCCAATCGAACAATATACGTTGTAGCTGTTCTGTTTAATTGTTTTTATGATATTAAGTGTGTTGTCTATAGAGATGAAAGGCTGGTTGAGTTGTTGCGTGATTCTTGAATTGCTTTGTTCTTTATTACTGTATGTATTTCCTGTACCAATATCTTTATTCCAATTAGCATTTATATTTAATGCATTGTTGAGGTAATAACTATCTGCATTTATATTTAATCGGGATGCCAATTCCGCGTTGTGAATATGACTAACAGATTGTATTCGCTCTTCAATGATAATATTCTCTGCAGAGGGTAGGTATTGTTCATAAAGGGAGTATCCTTCTTTCTCTATACGGTCATTATAGTATAATACAGCTGTTGTCAGTTCTGTGTTTATATTGGGCTTTATTAAATGGTTAGTTGTTACTGCATGTGAACAATTCTTATTATATCGTTTGCTTGGAATTGGAGGAGTGTTAGGTATCTGTATCTCCAAAAGGCTACCAGGCGCCATATAAATGCGCTCATAATCATAATGAGTACGGAATTCAGAGGCTACATTATCTCCTGAGTTATTTCCTTTATAAATACTCATATCTTGCATTTGTTTACTAAAATACATAGCCGTAAACTCTGTGTTCCAAAGAATTGGTTGATAACCTCCACCTAATAGACCGTTGATGGTTAGTGTACCTTTGGCGTTTTCTTTTAATCTGAGATTGATAGCTACGTCATTGGTCGGAAGTTTACCAACTAGTGTTTTTATAGGTTGATGATTTTCTAGAACTTGTACCACTGATACAGCTTTTGCAGGAATATTGTTTGTTGCAAGACCGTACTTTCCATGAAGTAAATCCAAATTCTCTACATAGAATTTGCTTATATTCTGTCCATTAAAAGTGATCTTCCCACTTTCTGCAACCTCTATTCCTGGCATTTTTTTTAAAACATCTCCTATTACTCGATCATTTTGATTGCTAAAAGCACCTACCATGTAGTTTAAAGTATCTTTATTACGTTCTATTTTGAATGCGTTTATGGTTACTTCTTTTAATGTTAATGGCTTCTCATGAATGATGAAATCTACTTGTTGAGACCGGTTTGACACGGTTTGATCATGTTTTCCTATTAACATATTAGAGACTGTTATTGTTATGCTATCAGCTGTTCCTTTGAACGTTATACTATATTTACCTTCTGAATTACTTGTACTGAATGCAGAGACAATAGGACTTCCCTTGATTTGTACAGTAATGTTGGCTACAATAGGCTCACCGGATTCATTTTCTATATTACCGGTAAAGATCGATTGTGCTGACATAGAAAAGGCTGTTAGCATAATAATTAGCATAAATATCATTGTTCTCATAGAACGAATACTTTTTCCATTATTTCTTTATAAGCTTCTGGGTGTTTTTCTAAAAAATACATTTGATTGTTTACATAATTTTGAAAGGCCTTTTCATTCATATGTCCATAACATACAGGTTTATCTTCAATGTCTTTCATGTTAAATAAACATTGAATACAAGCTTTGTTGTTTTTGCAACTTTTACATAATGATTCTACTTTCGCATAATAGTGATTATATTTGTCTGCAATCCATTCTGGATTGATCTCAATTGCATAATCTGTGATATTACCTAAAGAAAATTGATGTCCGATACGTTCGCATGGAAGTATCTTTCCATTTACTGTTACAAACATCTTTTTTGAGAATGGTAAACAAGTTCCTGTTGGTAAGTAGTTTGTGTGTTCCTTATCGAATAATAAGTCTGTATAATCCCTATATACAAATCCACTATATTGATGTAAGAATAAGGTTAGATTGCGATAGTTTCCACTTCCCATGAACATTTCTCGTTCTATTTCTTCATAGTGTTCGGCCTGGTGTAAGCTTTCTTGTGTGTTTTTATACGTTTTATTGAATTCTTCTTGTTTGTTTTTACGGATACCTACATTGTTTAATTCTCCTATACGAGGAATTTTATTATATTTCTCCTTAAAGAATTTATATATACTTTCTACTGAATTCTTATTATGCAGAACTGCATTGAAATTGACGTAATTATGAAAATAATCAGGATATGTCTCTCTTAATTTATCAACATTTGTGCAGATACGATCAAAAGAATTTTTCCCAACTTTATCTACGCGATAAGCTGTGTTATCTTTGTTGCCATCTAAACTTATTAATAGGTGAAACTTGTTTTCTTGTAAGAAGTCCATATGTTTGTGAAGTAGAATTGCATTGGTTGTCATCGAAAAAGAGAAGTGACGATGCGGACAATATAGCTTGTTGTTAATATAGTCAACAATTGTTTTGATAAATGGAAAATTGACTAAAGGTTCTCCTCCGTAAAATGATATTGTCAGGTTATTGTTTGCTGAATAATTAAGATTAGAGTTCCAGAAGCTAGATAGATGATTTATTAATCGGATAGCTTTCTCAGTGGATAACATTTTTTCCTCTCTATTGTCATAATCTTCATAGAACTCACCATAGGCACAATATTTACAACGAAGGTTACAAGAATCGGTTACTTCGAATACTAGTTGTGGCAAATTTGCCAATGCAGATACTACATGGTCGGAAGTTATATATTTTTTATTATTCATACTTTATAGTTTTGAAAGTTTAAACTCTGAATTTTTGAAAAGAATGTTATTATAGCTCTAAAATCTGATCAATTACTCTACTTCTCTTTTATCCTTAAAAATGAAAATCGATGCTACAAAGTGCTTTTGTTGTCGTTTTTTACAAGGATATTATGGTGGTTTTTGCTATAACTATAATCTTTTATTTTAACTAATTTGTAAGGGTCTCATTTATTTGTATTAAGATTGTTTTGATTGAAAATCTCTACTCTAACTCTAAAGGCTCATAAGAAACTGAAACATATTGTACTTTTTTATTATTTCTGGAAATGACCCCTGCAACTTTTTTAAAGTTCTCATTAATATCTTTTTGGTATTTGAGTAATTTTAATCTGTTTATAGTTTTATAGTTACTATAGTCATGTTTTTCTATTGGAAATTTGCCTTTTTCTATTTTTACACATTCAAAGGTGTATAAATTGTTGGTATCATATATTTTCAATATTAGTCCTGGCAATCCTCCAAATTTCCAAGGTCCATTGCTGATGGGAATATCCATTGTAAACCATGCAATATAACTTCTACCTCTAAAATGACATGTCGCTTTTTGGCATAAATATTTATTTATTGTCAAGGTGTCACTTAATATTGTCCAATCTTGTTTTGGGATTTCTTCACTGTATTGGCTGTTGTATCTTTTTAATGAATAAGGCATTCTGGCGTACTCTATGAATTGGTTTGTCTCATGTTTTTTGAAATATACGGAAAATTGATATTCTGACCAATAATCTGGAAACTTTCCAGTTATACCAAATTTACGTGGGATTGATTGTGCTTGAGGATTCTTTATTATCCAATCAGCACAAAGGGAATCAGAATTAGAAACAAAAAAGCTATAATATTTGGATAGTTTTTCACCTATTTCTAAACGTTGTAAATCAATATAACTGCTCGGATTTTTAATATCTTCTGCATTTAATGCATACCAAATTCTAATATTTGCTAAATCTACAATTTGTATTCCGTTTCTATCTTTTAACCAGGAGGGACGAAATACTTTTCCTTGCATTTGCTGTGCCTTCACAATTGGAATAAATGCAAGTAAGCTTGATAGTAGTAATATAAATTTTATATTTTTCATATGTATGTAATTCAATAAGACATCAATGGAAGTCGGAGTACTTGTTCTTAATTTTAAGAAGCAAGAACTACCGACTTTTACATTGCTAGTTAATACTATGCATGTTCAGCTTCTGGCCAATATTCATTGTCATAGCCATCACAATTGGAATATTGATTACAACCATGTACGGATTCTGTGTCTTGTTGATAATTCGACAAGTACAGCAATTCCCACCTCTTAATGCATTCATCTCTTTGTCTTTTAAGGTGGATTCAGACAAAGCGTTTAGTTTCAGTTTTTTTAATCTCATAATCTTTTTTTTAATTAAGACTTCTTTTGTCAAGTTTTGATTTAGTATTATTTAAAAGCCGAAGTCTGTTAAAACTTTGAATTTTACTAAATCCAAGGTACCTCTTTATTGTCTCCAACCACCCCAGAAATAATGTAATGCATAAGTATTTTCCAGGCATTGTTCCAATTCTTCACTTTCTACTCCCTTGATGGCTCTATGAGCTTGAGAAACATCAAAGGGAGTGACATATTGAGATGGGATAAGATAAATTTCTTCTTTCCCTTCTTCTGTTAAGTCACAATATAGGTCAATAAGCATCCAAGGACCTGTGGTATTGTAGACACAAAGCTCTTTAGAAGCATTGTACCTTAACGTTTCTTCCCTAAAAACTGTTTTTATGACTTTACGTATAAATGGGTGCTCCGGTATGCTTAGCATCATGGCATTATTAAATACTTGATTGATAGTTCTTTTAAATACTTTGCAATGAGACTCTGTTTTTTCAGCAAAGCAATAGGTTTTGTTCTCAATCAGATCATCGATAGGTGAAAGGGACTTATAATCAACGTCAATGTACATGCCGCCCATTTTGTCCAAGATGAGATAGCGCACAGCATTCCAACGTTGTACGTTGTACGGAAATCTACTATAGATATTCCAATAGTTGGGATAATACTGTTTAATAAAAGAATTGATTCGATTATTGTCCCATAATTCATAACTCCAGTCGGGATGATATTCTTTCCAGGTTTCACTTAATATTTTAAGATCTTCGGGTAAGGGCTTTTCCTCTCCTGACCATAACTGGTGGATTATTCTCGGAATGTTGTTTGGTGTGTCGGGCTTTTTCATATTAACAAAGTTGCTTTGTAAAAATGGTGTTTTTATATTAGATAAAGTAATTTATAAAATTGAGCCATCCGAAAGATACAAGAATATTTGTGTGTTTCGATGCCGCAAGATAAGGAGTTTGGGTAATTAAAGCAAATAAAATGGCTGGTCATTTCGGACCAACATCGTTTTTTGCTAAAAATAGCCCATTTCATCGAAGTTTTTTTTGAATTACTCCTATTTATTTTTCATTTTTGGGGAATTTGACAGGCGTTTCTACAGTAAAATAAGAAGGTATTATGGGTAATTTGTTGAGTGCATATACCGTCACTCTTTTTTTTATGTCCCAAAATCAAAATCGGCTTACATTGTAAATAATTTCACAATGCAAGCCGACAAATTATTTAAGTCTTAGGTTTCTTCTATTATACGTTCTTCACTTTAATCAGGTACTCGGCAATCTGTACCGCATTCAGTGCGGCACCTTTCTTAATCTGGTCACCTACAATCCAGAAAGTCAATCCGTTTTCGTTAGTCAGATCTTGGCGGATACGTCCTACATAAACAGGATCTTTACCTGCAAGGAATAAAGGCATCGGATATTCTTTCTCAGCCGGATTATCCTGAAGAACCAAACCTTCACCTTTTGCGAATGCTTCACGAGCTTCTTCTACAGAGACCGGACGTTCAGTTTCCACCCAGATACTTTCGGAGTGAGCACGTAATGCCGGGACGCGAACGCAAGTAGCACTGACTCTGATATCAGAGTGCATAATCTTACGAGTTTCGTTAAACATCTTCATCTCTTCTTTGGTATAACCGTTTTCAGTAAACACATCAATCTGAGGGATCAGGTTGAAGGCCAGTTGATAGGCGAATTTCTCTACAGTAACAGGTTCGTTAGCCAATACCTGACGATATTGTTCGTACAGTTCGTCCATGGCAGCGGCACCTGCACCGCTGGCAGCCTGGTAAGTAGAAACGTGTACCGTTTTTATATGGGAAAGCTGTTCGATGGCTTTCAGTGCAACTACCATTTGGATAGTTGTACAGTTCGGGTTGGCAATGACGCCACGTGGACGCTCCAATGCGTCGGC
Organism: Bacteroides bouchesdurhonensis; assembly: GCF_900155865.1. Taxonomy (GTDB): domain Bacteria; phylum Bacteroidota; class Bacteroidia; order Bacteroidales; family Bacteroidaceae; genus Bacteroides; species Bacteroides bouchesdurhonensis. Next base: position 5,059,748 of record NZ_LT707006.1, on the reverse strand, counting down.
GGCATTCACTTCAGGCACTACCAAAGGTACATCGGCGTCCATACGGAAAGCACTAGAGTTATCAATCATCACGGCACCGTATTGGGTGATGGTCTTTTCGAACTCTTTGGATGTTCCTGCACCGGCGGAAGTGAAAGCAATGTCTACACCTTTAAAGTCATCGTTGTGTTGTAAGAGTTTGACCTCGATCTGTTTACCGCGGAAAGTATAAGTTGTTCTGGCACTACGTTTAGAACCGAACAAAACTAACTCGTCCAACGGGAAGTTTCTTTCATCGAGCACGCGCAGGAATTCCTGTCCTACGGCTCCGCTTACGCCAACAATAGCTACTTTCATCTTTTTCTTTTGTTAAATGTGAATAATCGGATTATCTCCCTATTCTGCCGAATAGTAAAGAATTGGCTGCAAAATTATAACATTTTGCCATATAAACGGCATTTTATTTAAAGAATTATTATGTATTCTCTTTCTGTATGAATTGGAGGTGTGCGAACTTTTTTGTTCCTTTGCAGTAAAATCCTAAAACCATGGACGTATGAATCTATTTGATTTTGATTTAACCATACCGATCACTGACCCGACCTGGGTGTTTTTCCTTGTATTAATAATCATTCTTTTTGCGCCAATGATTCTGGGACGTCTGCATATTCCTCATATTATCGGAATGATTTTGGCTGGTGTCTTGATTGGCGAACATGGTTTCCATATCTTGGATCGTGATAGTAGTTTCGAACTGTTTGGAAAAGTGGGACTCTATTATATCATGTTTCTTGCCGGATTGGAAATGGATATGGAAGATTTCAAGAAAAACCGGACGAAAGGTGTTGTCTTCGGTTTGTTTACTTTCGTTATCCCGATGCTGCTTGGCGTATGGAGTAGCATGAGTTTTCTCGGTTATGGCTTTACTACAGCCGTTTTATTGGCTAGTATGTATGCTTCCCATACGTTGATTGCTTATCCTATTATTAGTAGATACGGGCTTTCCCGACTTCGCTGTGTCAATATTACGATTGGTGGTACTGCTGTGACCGTTACACTTGCTTTGATAATTCTTGCTGTGATCGGTGGAATGTATAAAGGTACCATTGACGGTATGTTTTGGGTGCTGTTGGTGGTGAAAGTTGCCTTTCTGGGTTTCTTGATTATATTTTTCTTCCCACGTATCGGCCGCTGGTTTTTCCGGAAGTATGATGACAGTGTGATGCAATTTGTGTTTGTGCTGGCAATGGTCTTTCTGGGAGGCGGTCTGATGGAGTTTGTGGGAATGGAAGGGATTCTCGGAGCATTCCTGGCTGGTCTTGTCCTGAACCGCTTGATTCCACATGTCTCTCCGCTGATGAACCGGTTGGAGTTTGTAGGAAACGCCTTATTTATTCCTTATTTTCTGATTGGAGTGGGAATGATTATCGATATCCGTAGCCTTTTTATGGGAGGAGAAGCATTGAAAGTAGCGTTAGTTATGACAATTGTTGCTACCATTAGTAAATGGTTGGCTGCATGGCTTACTCAGAAGATTTATCATATGCAACCTAACGAACGGAGCATGATGTTCGGACTGAGCAATGCACAAGCGGCGGCTACATTGGCTGCGGTACTGATTGGACATGAAATTATTATGGAGAACGGGGAACGGCTGCTGAATGATGATGTGCTGAACGGTACGGTTGTTATGATATTATTTACATGCATTATCAGTTCTCTGGTAACCGAACGTGCCGCCCGTCGTTTTGCCATTGATGAAAGTGCTCAGGAAGAAGAAAGCGAAAAGAAATTGCAGGAACAGATTCTTATTCCGGTTGCCAATCCTGAAACGATTGAGGACCTGATAAACTTGGCTTTAGTTATAAAGGATGCCAAACAAAAAAATGGACTGATAGCACTGAATGTGATTAATGACAATAACAGTTCCGAGAATAAAGAATTGCAAGGAAAACGTAATCTTGAAAAAGCGGCTATGATTGCTGCGGCAGCAGACGTACCGGTGACGATGGTGAGCCGCTATGATTTAAATATTGCTTCGGGAATTATACATACTATAAAAGAATATGAAGCTACCGATGTTGTTATCGGGCTGCACCGGAAAGCTAATATAGTCGATTCCTTCTTTGGAAATCTGGCGGAGAATCTGTTGAAAGGTACGCATCGGGAAGTGATGATTGCAAAGTTCTTGATGCCGGTGAATACACTTCGCCGTATCAATATTGCAGTACCGCCGAAAGCGGAATATGAAACCGGATTTCAGAAATGGGTAGAACATTTCTGCCGGATGGGAAGTATGCTGGGATGTCGGGTACATTTCTTTGCCAATGAACATACTTTAATGCGTTTGCAGCAATTGGTGAAAAAGAGACATAACGGCACGCCGACTGAATTTTCGATATTGGAAGAATGGGATGACCTGCTGTTATTGACAGGACAGGTGAATTATGATCATTTGTTGGTTGTAATTAGTGCTCGTCGCGGTTCCATTTCTTATGATCCTTCTTTTGAACGTCTGCCGGGACAACTTGGGAAATATTTCGCCAATAATAGTTTGATTATCTTGTATCCGGATCAGTTTGGAGAACCGCAGGAGATTGTTTCGTTCTCTGATCCGCGCGGATATAATGAATCACAACATTATGATAAGGTAGGCAAATGGTTCTATAAATGGTTAAAGAAAAGTTGATGGAAGAGAACTGGCAACAACGGACAGAACTCCTGTTGGGAGAAGATAAAATGAGACGCATCCGGGAGTCGCATGTGTTGGTCGTAGGCTTGGGTGGAGTAGGGGCTTATGCTGCTGAAATGCTTTGTCGTGCGGGAGTGGGACGGATGACGATTGTGGATGCGGATACTGTACAGCCGACTAATATGAATCGCCAATTACCTGCCATGCACTCTACATTGGGTATGTCGAAAGCGGAGGTGCTTGCAACAAGGTATAAAGATATTAATCCGGAGATAGAGTTGGTGGTAATGCCTGTATATCTGAAAGATGAAAATATTCCGGAACTGTTGGATTCTACAAAGTTTGATTTTATTGTTGATGCAATCGATACTATTAGCCCGAAATGTTTTCTGATATTTGAGGCAATGAAACGTCGTATTAAAATTGTTTCGAGCATGGGTGCCGGAGCAAAAAGCGATATTACACAGGTCCGTTTTGCCGATCTTTGGGAGACTTATCATTGTGGATTGAGCAAAGCCGTTCGAAAAAGATTGCAGAAAATGGGAATGAAACGTAAATTACCTGTAGTATTCAGTACGGAACAGGCGGATCCGAAAGCTGTATGGCTGACGGATGACGAGCAGAATAAGAAGTCCACCTGTGGGACGGTGAGTTATATGCCGGCGGTATTTGGATGTTATCTGGCAGAATATGTTATTAAACGATTATAGAAGGTTATTATGATAAGATTAGAAGGAATAACCAAAAGTTTTGGTTCGTTACAAGTATTAAAAGGAATCGACCTTGAGATTAATAAAGGGGAGATTGTCAGTATTGTAGGACCTAGTGGAGCCGGTAAGACGACTTTATTGCAAATTATGGGAACGCTGGATGAGCCGGATGCGGGTACTGTTGAATTTGATGGTACGGTAGTGAGCCGGATGAAAGAGAAGGAACTCTCTGCTTTCCGTAATAAGAATATCGGTTTTGTATTTCAGTTCCATCAGCTTTTGCCGGAGTTTACGGCTTTGGAGAATGTGATGATTCCGGCTTTCATAGCAGGCGTTTCGTCTAAAGAGGCCAATGAACGTGCTTTGGAAATATTAGAGTTCATGGGACTGACTGAGCGTGCTTCTCATAAACCGAATGAATTGTCTGGTGGAGAGAAACAACGGGTAGCTGTGGCAAGGGCTTTGATTAATCATCCTGCGGTGATTCTGGCCGATGAACCTTCGGGAAGTCTGGATACTCATAATAAAGAAGAATTACACCAGTTGTTTTTCGACTTGAGGGAACGTTTAGGACAAACTTTTGTGATTGTTACTCATGATGAAAATCTGTCGAAGATCACCGACAGAACGGTCAATATGGTGGATGGCATAATTAAAAAAGTTTAATTAAAGAACCAAACTTCTAAAAAGCTATACCAAATGGCTAGAGGATGATGGCTGTTTTATCTTTTAGCTATATCTTTATATCGCTTCTCTACGGAAGTCTGTGAAGATGATAGTAGAGTGTTTGTTTTGTTTGTGTGTGATGCATTCTTATCTGGTGTGATGAGAATGCATCTTTTTTTTATTAATTCAGACAAATATAAGGGGAAAGCCGCTCAAAATCTGCCGGAGTGAACTCTTCATATAATGCTAGTTCTTTCAAACTTTTTAAAGTTCCTTTTTTCTTTCTGTGTTCAGCGATGGCTTTGGCTTGGTAGTAATTGATATATGGATGGTGCATCAGCTGTTCTACACTCGCTTTATTGATATTGATGCGGTGTATATAGGCTGTATCGATGGAGAACCACGGACGGAGCCTCTCTACTTTCAGGTGAATATCCTGCAATTGCTCTATCCGGTAGAAAAAACCTAAACGATTGCGATAGTTTACAATCATCCGGGCAATACTGCTCCCAATTCCCGGAATTTTCTTGAGTTCGGTGGTGTCTGCCTGATTAAGGTCGATGATTGTCCCCGACTGGTATTTGAATAATGTGTCTCTTTGTACCTTTTGTATTGTGAGTAGTTGAGTGGTATCTTTGGGAATCACCTTTTCAGTAATCTGGATATAGGGAAGAAGTGTTTGATACTGTTCTTCTGTCAGCCCATATATTTTTCGAAAATCTTCGGGACGACGGAACTTACCTTGCCTTTCCCGATAATGTAAAATGTTCTTAGTCATCCACGATGGTAGACCGAGAGTTAAGAAAGTGATAGAGTCTGCGGTATTGGGATCAAATACCGAAAGTTTGATTTCTCTTTTGGGATAGGGAAGAGTAGGCTTTTTAGTGTACTTAATACTGCGCCTTACTTCTTTGAGCGAAGCTATAAATTCATCATATTCCTTTTCAAATTTTTCTTCTTCCGGATGGTACTCTTCAGCGGGAGAAAATAATTGATAGAGTTGGGGAATGGCAAATACCCCAATAATAAGAACGACAAGGACGATAATGCCTTGTCGTTCTGTTTTAGTAAAATAAAAAAAGTCTTTCCACATTATTATAGTTTGATCAATCCCAGTTCATTGATAAATATCAGTGATATGGCGATCGGAGCAATATATTTAAGTATAAAGATAATCAGTTTATAGATTGGGACTTTAAGAGTACCATCATTTGTAATCTCCGACCACACGATTTTCTTGTCCAGATACCAACCGGTAAAGAGAGAGATGAAGAAACCACCGAGAGGTAACATGATCTTAGCTGTAACAAAGTCGAAGAGGTTGAACATATTTAATCCGAAGATGGTGAATCCTTTCATGACTCCGAGCGACAATGAACAGATAACTCCGAGACAGATACATCCTCCGGTTACAAATCTGGCTGCTTTTCCACGACTAAATTTGAACTCCTCATGCAGATAGGCAGTTACTACTTCATGCAAAGAGATTGTAGAGGTCAATGCTGCCATCGCAAGTAATACATAGAACATGACAGAGAATATATAAGCTAGTACCGGTATCCCACTAAATGCCTGCTGGAATACATTAGGAAGTGTAATAAAGATGAGGCTCGGACCTGAATCGGGTTGTATGCCAACAGAAAAAGCGGCAGGGAAAATAATGAATCCGGCTAATATGGCTACAAATGTATCAATGATTCCGACGCTGAAAGCTGTTTTGGTAAGGTTTGTTTCTTTACTGAAATAAGAGGCATAAGTACAAAGACAACCCATTCCCAGGCTGAGGGAAAAGAAAGCCTGTCCCATAGCTCCTAAAAATACATTTCCATTTACCTTACTAAAGTCGGGTTTCAACAGAAATTCTATACCTGCACCTGCTCCAGGAAGGGTTACGGAACAGATCACTAATATTAATATAATGATGAACAGGGTAGGCATCATAATTTTAGATGATTTCTCAATCCCTTTTTCCACGCCTTTTACAATGATAAAATGAGTTGCCAATAAAAAGAGAACCAACCATAAAACAGGTCTCCATGGATTGCTGGAAAACTGCTCGAACGAAGAGATAAATTCACTCGACGTTTTTCCGGAGAATCCGTTGGTTGCGGCTTCGAAGATATATTCAAGTGTCCATCCGGCTACTACAGAATAGTAACTAAGAATCAGAAATCCTGCCAGAACTCCCATACGACCTACCCAACGCCACCGGGTACCGGGTGCTAATTTTTGATAGGCTCGGGCTGTATTGGCTCTTGAACGTCTTCCGATAAGGAACTCAGCGATCATGATGGGAAGTCCCAGAAGCAGGATACATCCCAAATAGATCAGAATAAAAGCAGCTCCTCCATGATTTCCTGTTTCGTAAGGGAATCGCCAGATGTTACCTAATCCTACTGCCGATCCCGCGGAAGCGAGTATGACACCTAATTTACTGCCGAAGTTCGCTCTATCATTTTTTGCCATAAATCTTGTTTTATCTTACAAATCGTTATAAAATACACATTATAGAATGCAAATATAGAAAATGATACGTATATTTGCACGAAATCTGTAATTTTATTTAGATATGCTATCTTATATTAAGAAATATCCAATTTCTCTTGTTATTATTCTGGCAGTGATTTATCTGTCGTTCTTTAAACCTCCTCAGACGGATTTGAACGAGATTCCTAATCTTGATAAGCTAGTGCATCTTTGTATGTACTTCGGTATGTCCGGGATGTTGTGGCTAGAGTTTCTGCGCGCACATCGTAGGGATAATACTCCATTGTGGCACGCATGGGTTGGCGCATTCCTGTGTCCTGTACTTTTTAGTGGCTGTGTAGAATTACTTCAGGAATATTGTACCGATTATAGAGGAGGGGATTGGTTGGATTTTGCCGCTAATACCACTGGAGCTGTGTTGGCCAGTTTGATTGCGTATTTTGTAGTCAGACCGAGGATGATGAGAAAATAAAATGGTGGATTATAAATAATCCACCACTGTATTAAGTTTAATTCCATTAGATCCTTTGATTAGGATGGTATATCCATTAGGTTCCTTATTTTTTATTTCTTCTATTACTTCCCCTGCATTTGCATAAGTTTTAAAAGAGTGTTGTGCGGCTGCAAACTGATCTCCTACAAGCCATACTTTTTCAAAATTACATTCTTTGATGTAATCCACTATCCTTTGGTGTTCTGCCGGACCTTCAGCCCCCAATTCACGCATATCTCCTAATATAAGCATTTTATGGGAGACAGTCATGTTCCGGAAATTTTCCAAAGCAGCCATCATACTAGTTGGATTGGCATTGTAGGCATCTATAATAAGGGTATTATTTTCTGTTTTCTTTAGTTGCGACCGATTGTTTTGAGGCGTATATTCGGTTAAGGCTTTGTCAATCTTCTCGGGTTCTACTCCAAAGAAATAACCGATAGTAATAGCAGCTAACGCATTGGGGAAGTTATATTCGCCGATAAGTTGGGTTTCTACTTCGTGTCGTACACCTTCTTGCCCGGCTTTCCACTCAAAAGCAAGATATGGAGAATTTCCGGTCACATGTCCATTCACGTATAAACCTTCCTGACTGCCGTATGTTATTTGCTTTAATCCGTAAGCAATCTTCATTAAATAGGGATTATCATGATGAATGAAAATAGTAGAAGCTTCTTTTTCACGTAAGAAATCATATAATTCACCTTTGGTTTTAATGACTCCTTCGAAAGAACCGAATCCTTCCAAATGGGCTTTCCCGACATTGGTGATGAGACCATAATCCGGCTCCGCAATATCAACTAACTCTTTGATATCTCCGGGATGGCTGGCACCCATTTCAATAACAGCGAGGTCATGCTCGGCTTTCAGACGAAGCAATGTAAGGGGGACGCCGATATGGTTGTTCAGATTCCCCAGCGTATACAGTATCTTGTATGATTGAGACAGTACCGCAGAAATTAATTCTTTAGTAGTAGTCTTGCCGTTGGTCCCGGTAATTCCGATTACCCGCGTACCTAATTGGCGGCGGTGGTAATTGGCGAGTTGTTGCAGAGTTTGTAAACAGTCATCTACAAGTATATATCGTTCATCATCTTTCACGACAAATTCGTCTTCGTCGATAACGGCAAACGCACATCCGGTTTCCAAAGCTTTTCCGGCAAAAGCATTTCCGTTGAATGATTCACCTTTCAAGGCGATAAACAATGACCCTTTCGGACAGTTTCGGCTGTCGGTGGTCACAGATTGACAATCCAGAAAAATCTGGTAAAGCGCAGAAAGCTTCATATCCTGATCCTTTTTTAAATGCTGCAAAGATAGACTATTCTTTCGGATTTATTTCTCAATTTTAATGTGAATACTTGCTTTTTTTCTATACATTTGCAACGATCTAATTGGAATACAATCGATGATGAATCCTACTTCTCCTATTTATATAAATGTAAATGGACATTTGCTAGACCTGGCTACCCCGCAAGTGATGGGGATTTTGAATGTGACTCCCGATTCTTTTTATTCCGGGAGCCGGATGCAAACAGAAGAAGAAATAACAGCCAGAGCCCGTCAGATCATTGATGAAGGTGCATCTATTATTGATATTGGAGCTTATTCATCGCGTTCCAAAGCTGAACATATTTCGGCAGAAGAAGAAATGAGACGGCTTCGCACCGGGTTGGAAATTATCAACCGAATTTATCCGGATGCAATCATCTCTGTAGATACTTTTCGTGCGGACGTTGCAGAGCAATGTGTAAAAGAGTTTGGCGTGGCTATTGTGAATGATATATCCGCCGGTGAGTTGGACGAGCGAATGTTTGAGACTGTAGCCCGTCTGGGAGTCCCTTATGTGATGATGCATATGCAGGGTACTCCGCAAAACATGCAGAAGGAGCCTCATTATGAGAATCTGATTAAAGATGTTTTTATGTATTTTGCCCGTAAAGTGCAGCAACTCCGGGATTTGGGTATGAAAGATATCATACTTGATCCGGGATTCGGTTTCGGAAAAACATTGGAACATAATTATGAATTGATGGCACATCTCGAAGAATTCCGTATTTTTGAGTTACCTTTGTTGGTAGGAATTTCCCGGAAGTCAATGATATACAAATTATTGGGGGGTACTCCTCAGGATTCATTGAATGGTACTACTGTATTGGATACGGTTGCATTGATGAAGGGAGCAAACATTTTGCGGGTGCATGATGTTCGTGAAGCAGTAGAAACTGTCCGGATTGTGGGAAAGTTGAAGAATTGGTAATTTATAATACTTGTAGTTATAGTGTTAGAGTTTAGTATAAAAGATTTTATTGATATTTTTCTGGTTGCTCTCTTGTTGTATTATACATACAAATTGATGAAAGCGTCCGGTTCCATCAAGATTTTTACCGGTATTTTGGTTTTTATCTTGATTTGGTTGGTAGTGACTCAGGTCTTGGAGATGAAACTACTGGGCTCTATTTTCGATACGTTAATGAACGTGGGGGTAATCGCTTTGATTGTTCTCTTTCAAGATGAAATACGTCGATTCTTATTGACTTTAGGTTCTCATCGGCATGTCAGTGCTTTGGCTCGTTTTTTCAGTGGTTCTAAAAAGGAAGCGTTGCAACATGATGATATTATGCCTGTGGTGATGGCTTGCCTCAGTATGGGAAAACAAAAAGAGGGGGCATTGATTGTAATTGAACATAATACCCCTTTAGATGAGGTTATTCGTACGGGCGAAATTATTGATACAGCAATTAATCAACGTCTGATTGAAAATATATTCTTCAAGAATAGCCCTTTGCATGATGGGGCAATGGTGATCAGTAAAAAACGCATTAAAGCAGCCGGATGTATTTTGCCGGTATCCCATGATTTGAATATTCCTAAAGAATTAGGATTACGCCATCGTGCGGCTATGGGGATTTCTCAGCAATCGGATGCACATGCTATTATTGTTTCTGAAGAAACAGGGGCTATTTCCGTTGCTTATCGGGGGCAGTTCTATCTTCGTTTGAATGCAGAGGAATTGGAGAGTCTGCTTACAAAAGAAAGTTGAAGTTGCTCTTTGAAGATAACATTGCTGGAAGAAATCTTGTAATAAAGTAGAAAATTAAGAATATAAAGGGATATTATGATTACAATGAAACTATTAAAAAATGTACAGGTTTTTATTTTTTCTTTTTGTTTTATTACGTGTAGTATAGTGACTGAGAAAGTATTTGCTGTAAAGAATGGTTGTACTCAAACATCCAAATCCTCCGTTTTTCGAAAAGATAAGAATGAAAAATGGTTAAAATTTCGTGTAGCCTCTTATAATATCCGTTATGCAGCTGCTAATGATGAAAAAATAGGAAATGGTTGGGATATTCGTAAGAAGCCACTCTCAGAATTAATCAAATCCCATGATTTTGATATTGTAGGAACACAGGAAGGAAATGCTTCTCAGTTGAGCGATCTAGATACCTTGTTATCTACATATTCGTATGTAGCTCATCCTTATGGAGGACGTGATGGGAATTTGCACAATTGTGCTACATTCTATAAGTTTTCTATGTTTGATGTGTTGGACAGTGGCACGTTTTGGTATAGTGAAACTCCTGATGTCCCCAGTATCGGATGGGATGCTACGGATCAACGAATTTGTAACTGGATTAAGTTTAGAGAGAAAACAACAGGAAAAGAGTTTTATTTCTTTAATTCTCATTTCTATTGGCGGTATGTCACTGCCAAGGCAAATTCAGGTACTGTGTTGGTAAATAAGATACGGGAAATAGCCGGAGATTCTCCTGTGATTTGTACCGGAGATTATAATTCAACTGATTCTACTACACAAATACAAAAGATTCTGACTCTTTTGAAGGATGCTTATCGTGTTACGAAAACGGCACCAGTCGGTCCGGTAGAAACTGGATTCCCAGGGGGAGTATTCGAAGGAAAGGCAGTGAGCCGTATAGATTATATTTTTATTAGTTCTCACTTTCGTGTGCTGGATTACAAAGCTTTAGATGATTCATATAATCAGGGACGTTACCCTTCTGATCATTTTCCTGTGACAAGCAGAGTGGCAATAAAGATAGCTGAGTAATTCTTTTCCATAGAATATGCTAAAATCCGATTTCTGGTACTACTTCGCAAGCGAAATGTATTACAATCAGTAGTAAAATGTTGCTTGAATGACTAATCTAGGGATATTCGTAAAATAATAAAATTTAAGGCAACTAATTCATTGCGAGTTAGTTGCCTTTTTTGTATCTTTAAGCATTCCCCCCAAAAAACGGTTTGACGGCCAAAACGGGGGTAATCTAAACTAAAAAGACATGGTAAAGATACAAAAAATATCCGAAATCGAACCTTGTTTAGGTTTTACCGAGTTCGATATGCTAAAAAAATATCGTCAAAGTTTTGCAACGAGCGAATTAGGTCGCCTCCATGCTCTGTTTCCTTTCTCGGAACTGGCCCGGCAAATGCATTTGAAGTCCTCTGCTTTGGGTCGTAAAAGTTATTTTTCTCCCGAAGGTAAAATAGCCTTGATGGTCCTGAAGTCCTATACCAACTTTTCCGATGCACAACTGATTGAGCATTTAAACGGTAATATTCATTACCAGTTATTTTGTGGTGTTCAGATTGATCCTCTTCATCCACTGACCAATCCTAAAATCGTCAGTGCGATTCGTCAGGAAGTAGCGGACCGCCTTGATATTGAGTCCCTCCAGCTTATTCTGGCTGAGCATTGGAAACCTTATCTTGAGAACCTTCATGTCTGTATGACCGATGCCACCTGTTATGAAAGTCATTTGCGCTTTCCTACTGATGTCAAACTCTTATGGGAAGGTATTGTATGGCTTCATCGCCATCTGTGCAAACATTGCCGTACATTGCACATACAACGTCCCCGTAACAAGTATCTTGATGTAAGCCGTGCCTACCTTGCTTACAGTAAACTGCGTAAACGCAGGAAATCACAGACCCGTATGATTAAACGCAGGCTACTTCAGTTATTGGAAAAGCTACTGGACCAGCTGGAGCAGCTTCATTCATCCTACAGGCACAGGCTTACACTATCCTCTGATTACCAAAGGCGTTTCTCGGTCATACAGACGGTCCTTGAGCAAGGGAAGAATTTATTTGCAGGCAAAAAAGTGTCCAACCGTATCGTGAGTATCGACCGGCATTACCTTCGCCCCATTGTCAGGGGCAAGGAAACCAAATCCGTTGAGTTCGGAGCCAAGGTCAACAATATACAGATAGATGGAATCTCCTTCATAGAACATATCTCCTTTAAGGCTTTTAACGAAGGAGTACGTTTGAAAGACTGTATTCATTTGCAACAACAACTGACCAAGGTCAGGGTTAAGGCGCTTGCAGCGGATTCAATCTATGCTAATAATGCCAACCGGAAATTTTGTACTAAATATCATATAAGTACTTCCTTTAAGCGTAAGGGAAGAGCTGCCAAAGATGAGCCACTTCGGAAAATCTTACGGTCGGAACTCAGCCGTGAAAGGGCTACCCGCCTGGAAGGAAGTTTTGGAACGCAGAAACAACATTACTCACTGGCCAGAATAAAAGCCAGAAACAGGAAAACGGAAATACTTTGGATTTTCTTTGGAATACATACGGCCAATGCGGTATCTATGATAGAAAAGGTCGAAAAGAAAAAAAGAACGGCTGCATAATCAGACTAAAAGAAGAAGAAGAAAAGAGGAGAGGTTTTTAACTTCCCCTAAAAAGACATATACATAATGTACCGTTGGGAAGAAAGAATAAGAATATGTAAATAATATTCTATTAAAAAGATACAAGACTTGAGACTTTACACAAAAAAATTAAGAGAAAAGCTCACGTAAAGTAAAACTGTTCTCTTAATTTATAAGAAAGAGGGACATTTACTGAATATCCCTAATCTAACATTAAACTCATGAACGGGTGTAATGGTTGAAGTATTTGCTTTGTTAATTCACTTACATTCATTTGAATAGATATGCCGGATAAAGGTTCACAGCTATAATCACATCTTCCTTTATGTATGCGATAGTAACCGTTATTTATAGACAATTGATCGTCTGTTAATTCAATTTGCATTTCTTCTTTTGGAAAAGCTGTAGCATATAATCTTAAAATCTCTTTGGCATTGATGATCCTTGCCATACCGAATGATTGCTGAGGCTGTTCATGATTGAGAGGCAGCAATCTGATTATCTGGTTGCAAACGCTATGTTGTTTCAAATAATATAATAGGCTGTTTTCTATCTCATTTGTTTCGGCAAATAGTTCATTAATAATCAGACTCTCTTTCGCGTTATATGCAATAGCTAATCCGTTGATTGCGTTCTTCTTTTTGGCAATAACCAGAATTCCTTTGCTAATACCCAAATCGGCCATAATCACTCGAAAATCATCAGAGGTATGCTGTATACAGCAAGACCGTTCAGACAATTTTTTATTTAGGTATTGATATACTTCTTCCTGATAATCAGATATGGAGTCCATTTTTATTTCAGAAGAAGGAATATTGGAAGGCAATGGAATTTCTTCTACCGAACGTTGGAAAACAGGGGCATATCCCATTTGGGCGTAATAATTGAATAACCAAGGTTCAGCCGGAATTAGTGTACTGAAAGAAATGTCATTTTGAAACATTCGGTCGAAAGCCCGTCTGAGAAGTTCCCGCATAGTACCTTTTCCACGTAAATCCGGATGGGTGCAAGCTCCTGAAATATAAGAGGTTTGCACAATATGCCCACAAAAAGTCATCGGGTAAGGAAGCATTTGTAAGGCGGAGATTACCTCCGTATCTTTTTGAATGGCAACATTTATTTCATCGGTGTAACGTAATTGAAAGTACATATCAATAAATGCTGCACTATCATTGAAACATAGTTTCCATAATGCCTTTACTTTTTCTCTCATAATGCTCCGTTTTACTGTTTAAACAAACAAAGATAAATATTCGTTTTCATGTTGCCTAAATAATTTGTGGTCAATAAGTAATTATGTAGCGTTTATATTTTTATTACTGATATTAAAATGTTATATTTGTGATACTTGAAGCATCCATGGTGAAACACCTTGCTAAAATCAATATATTATGAAAACGAAATTATTTTGCCTGATTTTAATTCTATGTGGTTGTTTGCCCGTTTCTGCACAACAGCACAGAAGATCTATGCCGAAGGTTGATGAGAACGGAGTCTACTTCGTAGCCGAGAAAATGCCCGAGTTTCCGGGTGGACAAGATGCACTAATGAAATATCTGAGTATGAATGTCCAGTATCCTGCTGAAGCTCAAAAGAACGGAATTGGTGGTCGTGTGATTGTTCAGTTTATAGTGATGGAAGACGGGAGTATAACTCAGGAGAAGGTAGTAAGGGGGGTAGAAGAGTCATTAGATGCCGAAGCACTCCGTGTAGTGAGACAAATGCCTAAATGGTCACCGGGAATGGAAAAAGGAGAACCGGTGAAAGTCCGTTGTAATATTCCTATTTTCTTTCGTATAATAGAAGGGCGTTCTGCTCCCAAACCAAAACCGGAATTAGTGTTTCCTGTGGGACAGGAAGTGAAGAATACAGCATTGGAAGGAGTGTGGCAGTCATGTTCGCTGAAAATAGTGGATGATAAATATCATGTAAGACTGGAACCCGTATTGAAAATATTGTCCTCTGATGGTGTATTCATGAATATTTTTACAGGTGATAATAAAGTTGGTGCAATGATTTCAGCTCAAGGAACTTATAACAAGGAATCGGATGATACTTATGTGGAATCGTTAGAGAAGTCAGCGATAAACCTTTTTAAAGAAGGTTCAAAAAATGCAATTACGTTTAATTTTCTGAATGATAATCTGGTGAAGTTCACGTTTGTAATTCCCGGAAAAGATGCGCTGTGGGAAGAATATTGGTGTAGAGTTCCTCTTCCTGAGATAAAGTTGATGGCGGAATAATTTAAATATAAATCGGAAGTATACAAAATGCATATGTCGGGTCGTCCCACATATGCATTTTGTATTATTAAGTATCTACCACTTCACCATATCCATTGGGTGCTCTTGCAGACAAGCCATGTACTTTTCGAGAATAGTAACCGGCTGATAAGACAGCTTTGCTTTGCGTAACCCTTCAATTCCTAAATCTTCTTCCCGATTGATATAAATATATTGTTCGGGAATACGATTGGCAAATTCGTAATTGATCATTGCATATGCACCATCAATATTGGTATCTGCCTTTTCTACATGTACTCCGAATGTTTCGTGATTGATCGGCATACCAAAGGTGAAAGCAACTATTTTGCCATCTACATGTAGAATGCCACCGGTCAGGCCTAAGGCTTCAAAATTATGGAGCGCATAGATAAGAGCCCGGCGTTCGTTGCCGGTTCCTTCCTGTTGGTCACAATTATTCGTTTTACACCATTCAGCTTCCAAATCTAAACATTCTTGAATACGGTTCGGAGTGATTGGCGCATATTCATAATTGGGATAAGTATTGCGGAATCGGTTGATGTGATTTCTTTTAGCCTGGAACTTCTTGCCTTTCAATGTGGCAAGATCACTTCTCAAATAGATATAATCGGCGTAGTCCCGATCTTCCGTAAAGATGAACTGTCCGGGTAGGATTTCTTCAAGGTCAGCTCGCGTACAACTGCAAACTCCCAACATGCAGAATTGTTGTTTTTCTTCTTGTGCATCCTCTATTAATTTTCGGAGAACAGCTTTCAAATCCCCTGTTCCTACGGGCATCATATAAGCCAGTTGTCCTTCGGCCCAGAATTTAAAAACCAGAAAGTTATCCACCACTGCAAATTGGGTGTCATATAAGAATCTCCAACTACAAAGATTGGAGAAAGAGAGATCGCAGTTCCGGCGATTGCTGTTCATCGTGAATGCGGTAATTGTGTCTTTATCAGCTAGCGTGATGTCTTTAAATGCAATCATGAGGTCGTTTTTTGAGTTTAACTTTAATATAACGGAAAATGGAACGATTTTGTTTTACAGGATTCCTAATAAATGAAGAATCGTTGGTGTTAATAAAGCTGTAAATATTCCATTTAATGTGAGTCCTAAACTCGCATAAGCTCCATATTTGCTACTGATATCCATAGCGGTGGAAGTTCCGACGGCATGAGCGGCTGTTCCCATCGATAGCCCTTGAGCAATCGGGCTACCAACATGCATGATTTTCATTGTTTTGAAACCGCATATGGCTCCAAGCAATCCCACTGCTACTACGACGGCAGCAGTTAATGAAGGAATGCCACCAATTGTTTTGGTTACTTCCATTGCAATAGGAGTGGTTACGGACTTGGGAGCTAAAGAAAGAATCACCTCTTGAGAAGCTCCCATTAATTGGGCAATTAATACAACGGAAACTACTCCGACAATACAACCTGCCAGTTGTGAGAGGAGAATAGGTAATAATTGCTTTTTTATCATTTCTAATTGAAGATATAAAGGAACACCTAAAGCAACAACGGCAGGGCGTAACCAAAACTCAATGAGATGTCCTCCTTTGTTGTATGTTTCATAAGACACATTCGTCATCTTTAGAAAGATGATAAGAATCGCAATGGTAAGTAATATAGGGTTTAATAATAATATTCCTGTTTTCTTCTGGAGTATTTTGGCTAAGAAGAATATTCCGAAGGTAATAGCCAACAGGAAAAACTCATTTTCTAAAAAGCTCATTGATTTTTATGTGTTAAGTGGTTTTTTGATTTCCTGACAATTTGGTGAACCCATCCTGTGATGGAAAGAACAAGAATCGTACTAACGATAGTGGCTACCACTATCGGCCAAAACTCTGCTGCAATCACATCAAAATACAACATTAATGCAACTCCGGGGGGGACGAAAAAGAATCCTAAATTTGCGACTAGGAAGTCGGATAATCCCTGTACCCATTGCAACTTGATCCAACCTAATTTTAAAAAGAGGGTGAGCAGCAGCATGCCTATGATGCTGGAAGGGAGTTTAATGCCTGTAAAATAAATGAGTAACTCACCTAAAGCCAAACAGCCAAATAAAATGGCGCACTGACGTATCATACTAATTACCTATTGATTATTGAAAACGGTGCAAAGGTAGGAAAAATAGAAGTACAGTGTTAAATATTATAATAATTTAGGCTTGGGGGTGAAAATAAGGCTGAATTGTAATGTGGATGTTGCAAAATTGAGTACTTTTGCGACGCTAAAGGCAAACAACTCGAAAGTTCAAAACATATTAGATATATAAATGCTTAATTTAATCAACCAAATTGTGGCGCGTGCGAAAGCCAACCGCCAACGTATCGTCCTTCCGGAAGGAACAGAAGAACGTACACTAAAAGCTGCCAATCAGATTTTGACAGATGAAGTTGCTGATCTTATTTTATTGGGCAAGCCAGACGAAATCAATGAGTTGGCTCTAAAATGGGGATTGGGAAATATCAATAAAGCTACCATTATTGATCCGGAGACTTCTCCAAAACATGAAGAGTATGCACAATTGCTGTGTGAACTTCGCAAGAAGAAAGGGATGACTATAGAAGAGGCTCGTAAATTGACGAGTGATCCTCTGTTTTATGGATGTTTGATGATTAAAAATGGTGATGCAGATGGGCAATTAGCAGGTGCACGTAACACAACTGGTAATGTATTGCGTCCGGCTTTGCAGATTATTAAGACAGCTCCGGGCATTACATGTGTTTCGGGTGCTATGTTGCTCCTGACTCATGCTCCTGAATGTGGAAAGAACGGCATTCTGGTAATGGGAGATGTTGCTGTAACCCCAGTTCCTGATGCAAATCAATTGGCTCAGATTGCTATCTGTACAGCTCAGACTGCTAAAGCAGTGGCTGGTATAGAAGTTCCTAAAGTAGCTTTATTAAGTTTCTCTACGAAGGGTTCTGCGAAACATGAAGTAGTAGACAAAGTGATAGAAGCGACCAGGCTTGCTAAGGAAATGGCTCCTACATTAGAATTGGATGGTGAGATGCAGGCAGATGCTGCTTTAGTACCGGAAGTGGCTGTAAGCAAAGCTCCCGGATCATCGGTTGCCGGAGAGGCAAATGTATTGATAGTACCTAGTTTGGAAGTCGGTAATATTTCGTATAAGTTGGTTCAACGTTTGGGACATGCGGATGCTATCGGACCGATTCTTCAGGGTATTGCTCGTCCGGTGAACGATTTGTCTCGTGGTTGCTCTATCGAGGATGTATATCGTATGATTGCAATTACGGCTAATCAGGCTATTGCTGCAAAAGCTAACAAATAATCTTAATCATAAATCAACGAAAAAATGAAAATCCTGGTATTGAACTGTGGTAGTTCATCTATTAAATACAAGTTATTTGATATGACCACTAAAGAGGTTATCGCTCAAGGTGGTATCGAAAAAATAGGTTTGAAAGGATCTTTCCTGAAATTGACTTTACCGAATGGTGAAAAGAAAATTCTGGAGAAGGACATTCCGGAACATACTGTAGGCGTAGAGTTTATCCTGAATACGTTGATTAATCCTGAATATGGTGCTATCAAATCGTTGGATGAGATCAATGCAGTAGGTCACCGTATGGTACATGGAGGTGAGCGTTTCAGCGAGTCTGTGTTACTGACAAAAGAAGTGCTGGATGCATTTGCTGCTTGTAATGATTTGGCTCCATTGCATAATCCCGCCAACCTGAAGGGTGTGAATGCTGTGGCTGCTATCTTGCCGAATATACCGCAGATTGGTGTCTTTGATACAGCTTTCCATCAGACAATGCCTGACTATGCTTATCTGTATGCAATTCCATACGAATTATACGAGAAATATGGTGTACGCCGTTATGGTTTCCACGGAACTTCTCACCGTTACGTTTCTCAACGGGTATGTGAATTTCTGGGAGTTAAACCGGATGGATTGAAAATCATTACTTGCCACATTGGTAACGGTGGTTCTATCGCTGCGATAAAAGACGGAAAATGTATAGATACTACGATGGGATTAACTCCGTTGGAAGGTCTGATGATGGGGACTCGTAGCGGTGATATTGATGCCGGTGCTGTTACTTTCATTATGGATAAGGAAGGGCTGAATACAACTGGCGTTTCAAACTTGTTGAACAAGAAGAGCGGTGTGTTAGGAGTATCGGGAGTTTCAAGTGATATGCGTGAATTGGATGCTGCTTGTAAAGCGGGAAACTCCAGAGCTATTTTGGCTGAAAAGATGTACTATTACCGTATTAAGAAATACATTGGCGCGTATGCTGCTGCATTGGGTGGTGTAGATATCATATTGTTTACAGGAGGTGTTGGTGAAAACCAATCACAATGTCGCGAAGCTGTTTGCGAGAATTTGGAATTTATGGGTATTGAAATAGATAAGACTGTAAATGCTCAAGTCCATGGCGAAGAAGCTGTAATTTCTACTTCCAATTCAAAAGTAAAAGTCGTAGTTATTCCCACAGACGAAGAATTGTTGATTGCATCAGATACAGTTGCTATTCTGGATAGATAACTGCTACATACTGTTTGTCATCAAGAAAAAGATGTGTTAAAATTCTAAACTGTATCCTAAAAGTTGGACAGTAAACGATAGTTTTATTTGAGAAAGGGTTCGGTATTGTTCCGGACTCTTTTCTTTTAACCGGAGCTTGATTCTGTTATTGTTATAATATTTAATATGCTTTTCTGATGCTTTTATGAATTTTTCGGCCGAATCGAATCTCCCTGTAAAGTAGCTCGGATTTTATTTATAAAAGAACAGTTCTCTCTTATAATCGTGAAATATGGTTATCATCCGCAGGCTACTGCTATAAAATTCTGAAAAGAAGTTTAAGGGGGAATAGCAGACAGCCGCAGATGATACTTGTGATAAGTCAAATTTATTATTTAATAGTTGAAATATATTGCTCGTATAATGTCTGGTAACAACTAACCAGATCCTTAACATCCGGATATTGGGATTCGTACATGAATGGACCTTTATAATTGACCTCATTTAGTGCAGAAAGTATGTCTACCCAATTATTTTCTCCTTTACCCGAACAGGGAAAATAATGGCATTCTTTCTTTCCGTCGCCATCCGAGACGTGTACGGACTTTAATCGTTTCCCTAAAGCGCGAATCAGTTTTTCCGGGTTCTTGATGTGATTCATATCAACAGCCGCATAAATGTTTTTAGGAAGGCGATTCATAATTGTCATCATTTCGTCTACTGTTCTGCAAAGTGGACGTTCCCGGTTCTTGTCTCTTAAAAGTTCGTATCCTAACATATTCTCTATTACCATTTTAGCTCCGATCTTTTTGACTTCCTTATTCAGCTCGATGGCAGATTGGATCATTTGATTCATTCTGACATCCCTTTCGTTCAGTCCAAGGTAAAAGCTAGGGTGAAAAAGAATAATTTTAGGCTTTAAGATCCGGCAATATTTTAAGACAGACTTATGGTATTCAACAACACTCTTTCGTTCATTCTCATCTGCCTTAGACAAATCCACATCATTTCCGAAAGGCATGTGGATGGACCATATTTGAATGCCGGCTTCATCGGCGATTGCTTTGGCTGCTTTGACACGACGGATGATTTCTTCTTCGCTATATTTCCCTTTTTCTACTATAGCATTGAGTGATGTCTCAATACAAGTAATACCGACAGCTTTTGCATATTTCATTTTTTCAGCCGTGATACCGTTGATTCCTATGGAGTAACCGACTTTTAAAGGTTGAGGAACTTGTTTTGATTTGGACTGAGTACTTTCGGATATTAAAAGTAAACAGAATAATAGCAATGTTTGCAAATAAATCTTTTGTTTCATAGTTATATTGATTTGTTTATACAATATGGACGAAAGGAAAAATCGACTATTCATAATTATTGTTTTATTAAAAAGTTACAAGTCTACCATCTGTTGGTTTCACATTTAGACGACTATGAGAGTCGTCTAAATGTAATTTTAGAAGGATTATCCTTTTGGTGAAGAATATGTATGGTAGATTTGATAAAATCAACGTCTTCGCATGTATATATATTCACAAACTGTTGTGGATTACGATCTATGAGAGGAAACCAAGTACTTTGTATTTGTACGACAAGTCGATGTCCCTTTTGGAATGTATGGGCAATATCCGGCATTGTGAAACGCACCTTAGTAGGTTGTCCCGGAACAAAGGCTTCCGGATGTTCAAAGCTGTTTCTGTATCTTCCACGCATGACTTCTCCGCGTACTAACATTTGGTAACCGTTCATCAAATAACGGTATCCGCTTCCTTTTCCATCCTTTTGATCGTTGTATGCAAAATCTTCAGGAAATTCGTCGATGACTTTGACGACAAAGTCTGCATCTGTTGTAGTTACAGTTACTTCTAGTTCTACTTCCACTTCACCACCAACTGTCAGAGGCTGTTCCAATGTTTCAGTTTTGAAACAGAGTACGTCAGGACGACGTTCGGCAAAACGTTGGTCGTCGGTCATATACTCTTTAGCCCGGGCGTATGTTGTTTTGTCCGTATAAGGGACGGGTTTCGCAGGATCGGAAACGTATTCCGAATAAGAAATCGTTTTGTTGGGAATATTGGTACTAAGTGTTCCTTTTTCATCTAAATAATAAGATACTGCCTGTGCTTTTTTGTCTGGCCAGGATTCAAATTCTTTCCATTGATTTTCTCCGGAGAAGAATATGTTAACTTTGCGTGAATCGGTTATTGGAGTCCCTTTCCCATTCAAATAATATTGTAGAAAAGGATATTCTATCTGTTCCTGATAATAAGGTACATTTTTTGAACCGAAGCGGACATTACCTAGATAACTACCGTCGTTCCCTCCCCAGGCACCATGATACCATGGACCTACAATTAAATGCAAGTCAGTGTCCGGGCTTTGTTTGTGAATAGCTTTGTATAATTCCCAAGCACCGTAGCAATCTTCAGCATCAAACAATCCTCCTACAACTAATATAGCCGGTCGAATATTGTAACAGGAACGACGTGTGTCTCTTTGTTGCCACCAGCTGTCATAATTAGGATGGGCCATTAAGTCATTCCAATAAGCAATACTATCGCCTAAAAGACGAGTGAGATTTTTCAATGCGCCTGCTTTCAGGAAGAAAGAATATTCATCTGTTTGATAATAAGGTTTTGCCGGAGTACTTTCTTCAGTTGGTACGGGGCGAGGACGATTCATAGAAGCAGCAAATCGAAAACCGTCACAAAGCATGAAAGCACCATTGTGATGGTAGTCATCCCCTAAAAACCAGTCTGTGACCGGTGCTTGTGGGACAGCAGCTTTGATCGCAGGATGTGCGCTCAAAGCTCCCATTATTGAATAGAAACCAGAATAGGATGAACCGATGATTCCGACCTTTCCGTTATTCTTTTTTGTATGTTGCAAAAGCCATTCAGTGGTGTCGTATACATCACTCGCTTCATCAATGTCTTTTTTCTTTTTCTTATTGGCAATAAAAGGACGTACATTTACGAATTCTCCTTCACTTTTCCAGCGTCCACGTACATCTTGAATAACAAAGATATATTTCTCCCGTGCATAATTCTGCCAAGAGCCCCAGAGGCGGCTGTTCATTTTCTTTCCATAAGGAGAAGCTTTGTACGGAGTGCGGGTGATCAAAATGGGAGATGGCTTTTCTTGATGAACAGGTTCGTAAATTGCAGTATATAGATGTATACCATCCCGCATCGGTATCATTTCCTCTCTTTTAGTGTAGTTTTCTTTTATCCATGCTTCATTTATCTCCTGTGCAGACAAACAATCCCCTGTAAGAAAGAAATAAAGAAGTGGAACAAAGCAGAAAACTTTGCTCCACTTATTGATATAATAAGTCATTGTGTTTTTCAGATAGAAAGTTAAAAATTATACGATAATCAGTTCTATACCCATTTCTTCAATGGATTGGGCCATAGTCTTAGATATACCGGAGTCAGTTATAATAACGTCTATCCGGTCCAGATTACAGATCTTACCGAAACCTCTACGCCCGAATTTGGAGGAATCTGCAAGAATGATTGTACGGAGAGAAGCTTCGATCATTTTTTTATTAAGAATTGCTTCTTCTATGTTTGAATTGGTGATACCATATTCCAGATCAATGCCGTCTACTCCCAGGAAAAGTTTGGAACAAGTGATTTGCTCAAAGAATTGTGAAGTATAATCACCTATAACGGAGAATGAGTTTTTTCGAACAGTTCCTCCTAGCTGTATGACTTCGATATTATTGACGGCGTTTAATAATAATGCCGTTTTAAGGGAAGCTGTCACTACTGTCAAATGGCTAGTCGGTACAATTTGTTCAGCGAACATATGTACTGTAGATCCCGAAGCGATAATGATAGAATCATTTTCTTCGACTAATTTAGCTGCTTCAATTGCGATTCTTTTCTTTTCGTCTTTCCGTAGTTTCTCTTTTTCCTGAACATCTATGTCAGAAGTCAGCGGGTTAATAGGACTTGCACTTCCGTGGGTGCGGTACAATAGCTTCTTCTCTTCCAGATATTTTAAATCCTTACGGATCGTAACCGGAGTAACATCTAGCTCTTTAGCGATATCAATCACCTTTATGAATCCATTCTTGGCTAAACTTTCAAGAATATACTTGTGTCTTTCTGCTATACTTGTCATACTCTCATATTTTTTCTTACAAAGATAAATTAAATATTAATATGTGGCAAATGAAAGTCGGAAAAGTTTCATTGTATAATGAAAATAGTTATTTTAATTAAGGTAATATCTTGAAAAAGAAAAAATATTTGCGTATTTTATTGTGTTGTATTTCTTTTTATGTATTTTTGTGGCGGTATGTAGCACCAAAGAAAAAGAAAACGAAAAACAAATAGCAAGGATATGCTTGTTGTCTTTAAAAAGATTAATAAACGACCGGATATTATGAAATCTGATATACCAACTGAGGTATGGGAGGTTTTACAATCGGGCAAGTAATTTTTAATACTGTGGAAATGTCAAGAGTAGAAGAAGCTTTGAAGGCTGCGAATGAGACACGTGCCCTTCGCATAGGTGATGGAATATTAGGAGAAGTTGCCGAGTTATTTAAAGAACAGTTTCCGGGAAAGAAAGCGGTTGTAGTAGCCGATGAAACAACCTATCGAATTGCCGGTAAAAGGGTGGAAGAAGAATTGAAACATGCAGAAATAGAAACTCTTCCTTCCTTTATCTTTACGGATTCTGATTTATATGCAGAGTATTCATATATAGATCAGTTGGTGGATTCATTGAAACAACATGCTGCTATTCCAGTAGCTGTAGGTTCCGGTACAATTAATGATTTGACAAAGTTATCATCTCATCTTACGGGAAGAAGATATATGTGTGTGGCAACAGCTGCATCCATGGATGGATATACTGCTTTTGGTGCATCTATAACGGCAGATGGTGCGAAGCAGACCTTCAGCTGTCCTGCACCGCAGGCTGTTTTGGCGGATACATCGATTATAAGTAAGGCACCCGGTCCTATGACAGCTTCCGGATATGCGGACTTATTTGCAAAGGTTACTGCCGGTGCAGACTGGATTTTGGCAGACGCGTTAGGAGTGGAAGCTATTGATAAAAAGGCATGGTCTATCGTTCAGGATGGTTTGCATGATGCTTTATCCTCTCCTAAAGAGGCGGCTGAAGGGGAAGAAACAGCGATTTCCCAACTGATTGAAGGGTTGATGTTAGGTGGTTTTGCTATGCAATGGTCGAAATCGAGTCGTCCGGCTTCAGGAGCCGAACATCAGTTCAGTCATCTTTGGAATATGGAGCATCATCTGAATAATGGCGAGCATATTTCTCATGGCTTTCAAGTGAGTATAGGTATGTTAGCTATTACAGCGTTTTATGAACAAGTATTGCAGACTTCATTCGAACAGTTGGATGTAGATGCTTGCTGCGCAGCTTGGCCGGAACCTGAAATAGCAGATAAAACAGCCCTTGATATGTTTGTGGGTACTGACTTCCCGAATATCGGTTTGCAAGAAACAAAAGCAAAATATGTGAATCGCGAACAGTTAAAAGTTCAGCTTTTACAATTGAAAGAAAACTGGCCGAAGATAAAAGAGCGTTTGTCCGGACAACTCATTCCTTATAGTGAGGTTAAACAGAGACTTCAACTGGCGGGAGCTCCGACAGAGCCGGAAGAGATTGGTATAACAAGAAAGCGTTTGCGTGAGACATTTATTCGTGCACAATTTATTCGTCGCAGGTTTACTGTTCTTGATCTTGCTGTACGTACAGGTTATATGGAAGACTGGCTGGAAGGACTATTTAGTAAAGGTAAAATCTGGGAAATAACAGACTAAATACGAAAAAGATGGAACTACAAGGAATGGTGCCTGAAGTGGCAAAGAAATTTAAGTATTGGCAGACGCGGACCATTATTGCGAGTATGATAGGATATGCATTATTCTATTTTGTTCGCAAGAATCTTAGTATTGCCATGCCTGCTATGCAGGAGGATTTGGGTATTACAAAAGGAGATCTGGGGCTATTTTTAACATTGCATGGCCTGTTGTATGGTGTGTCTAAGTTTGCAAATGGTTTTATAGGTGACCGAGTGAATGCCCGTTATTTTATGGTGACCGGTCTGGTACTTTCCGCTGCCTGTAATATCCTGTTCGGATTTAGTTCGGCAGTGCTAATGTTTGGAATCGTGTGGATGTTGAATGGTTGGTTTCAGGGAATGGGTTTTCCTCCTTGTGCCCGCTTGCTGACACATTGGATTCCTCCTACACAACTGGCTACCAAAATGTCCGTATGGAACACTTCGCACTCCATCGGTGCTGGGCTGGTGGTAATTGTCTGTGGCTATATTGTTAGCATGGGATGGCGTTGGTGTTTCTGGATTCCTTCTATTATAGCTTTGGTAGGTGCTGCCGGATTATGGTTTGCTTTACGCGATACTCCACGTTCGGTAGGTTTGCCGGAGTTAAATCAGAAAACGTCAGGTGATGAGAAAGAGGATACTTCTGCCGAGTTTAAACGATTTGTACGCAAGAAAGTTTTTGGTAATCCTGCTATTTGGGTATTGGCCATTGCTAACTTCTTTGTATATACAGTGCGTTATGCAGTACTCGATTGGGGACCGACCTTGTTGGGAGAATGGAAAGGAATTTCTATCCAGCACGCCGGATGGATGGTTGCAGCTTTTGAAATCTCCGGAATTGTAGGAATGCTTGTAGCCGGATGGGCAACCGACCGTTTCTTCGGTGGACGTGGTCCGCGGGTATGTGTCATTTGCATGGCATTAGCTACGGTCTTCATTGGTTTGTTTTGGGGAGTACCTCATCCTCCGATGTGGTTAGCTGCTTTGTTGCTGGGAGCAGCCGGATTCTGTATTTACGGTCCACAGGCGTTGGTCGGTATTGCTGCGGCTAATATTGCAACGAAAAAAGCGGCGGCAACCGCTGTCGGATTTACCGGATTGTTCGGATATGCCAGTACGCTGGTTTCTGGCTGGGGATTAGGACTTCTGGCACAACATTACGGTTGGGATTATGCAATCGGAGGATTAATTTTGATTGCTATTATGGGAACTTTGATATTTTTAGCTGCATGGTCAGCAAAAGCAAATGGGTATGATAACGATTGAAAATAAGGTAGAAGAGCCATTGAGTATGGAAATGGCAACACGTTTAAAACAAATAAAACATATTGCGCTGGATATGGATGGCACAATCTATAATGGAAGTACGCTATTTCCTTTTACTGTCACCTTTTTGAATAAGATGAAGGAATTGGGAATTGGTTATTCATTTCTGACCAATAATCCTTCGCGCAGTACTGCTGATTATTTGTATCACCTGAAAGAAATGGGAATTGAGGCGACGGTTGATGAGTTTTATACTTCTGCGCAAGCGACTATTGATTATATACACACGCATCATCCGGAGTATAAGAGACTCTTTTTGCTGGGTACTCCAAGTATGATCCGGGAGTTTGAAGAAGCGGGCTTTATTTCTACATCCGATGATGCTGAAGATGAACCGGATGCAGTGGTAGCTAGTTTCGATATGTCATTGGTGTATTCAAGATTGTGTCGTGCGGCCTGGTGGGTGAGTCGGAAAAAGTTTTATATAGCAACCAATCCCGACCGGGTTTGTCCTACGGATAAACCGGTGGTACTGGTAGATTGCGGTTCCATTTGCTCTGCATTGGAATATGCTACAGGTCGTAAACCGGATGTGATAGTAGGCAAACCTGATCCGCGTATGTTACATGGAATTATGGAACGTCATGGATTGTGTGCCGAACAGATTGCTATGGTAGGAGACCGTATTTATACAGATATTTTAATGGCTCAGAATGCCCAGGCTCTTGGTGTATTGGTATTGTCGGGAGAGACAACTTACGATACAGCCATATCTGTTCAGCCCGGTCCGGATTTAATCCTACGGGATTTGGCTGAACTTCAGGAATTAATTATATTTGCTCAAAATATAAGTTAGTGAATGCGAAAGTTAATTATTTGTGTCCTGCTATTTTTACTTGGTAGTGGTGAAGGTAGCATGTTGCGGGCGACAAAGTCGTCCGCAACAGTTTTTTTGAAAGCTTTGCAGATGAATATCTGGAAGGGAGGTTCCGGAGTGGAAGGTGCTGTTGATATGATTGCGGATGAAATCATTCATTCGAGTGCAGACGTTGTATTTCTCAATGAATTGAGTGATTACAAGGGCGAGAATTTTATTCTTCATATGATAAAAGAGTTGAAGCAACGTGGACATACGTTTTATGGAACGGAGACATCATTGTCTGTAGGTATATTAACTCGTTATCCGATTGAAGAACAACGGATTGTTTGTCCTCCCGGAAAGGGAAGCAATGGAGCCGTTGTGCGTGTACTATTATCAGTTGCCGGGAGAAAAGTAGCTGCCTATGCTACACACTTAGATTATCGTCATTACGCTTGTTATATGCCTCGTGGTTATAACGGGAGCACATGGAAAAAGATGGATGCTCCGGTGACCGATGAAGCAACTGTTTTGGAGATGAACCGAAAAGCTTATCGTGAAGAAACAATTGCTGATTTTCTGCAAAAAGTACAGCCGGATATCGAACAAGGTTATGCTGTATTGCTAGGAGGGGACTTTAACGAACCTTCTCATCTGGATTGGCAAAACGATACGAAAGACTTATGGGACCATAATGGAGCCGTAGTGAATTGGGATTGTTCCAGATTGCTTTATGAGGGAGGATTTAAAGATGCCTATCGGGTGGTTCATCCTAATCCTGTTACTCATCCGGGTTTTACATTTCCAGCCGGTAATAAAGCTGTCTCGGTGGATAAACTGACATGGGCTCCTGAAGCGGACGAACGTGACCGGATCGATTTTATTTATTATTATCCTACCACTTTTATGACTCCTGAAAAAGCTTGGGTAGTTGGACCTGAATATTCTGTAATAAAGAGTGAGATCAGGAAAGAGAAAACTCGTGACCGTTTTCTTCGTCCGAAGGGTAGGTGGCCGACCGATCATAAAGCGGTAATGGTTTCTTTTAAGTTGAAACCGGATTTGAATGCCGGCAAAGAGAAAACAAAAACTAAACCTCTTACAGCAGGGGCTACTACTTTTAAAGCTAACTATTTCGATAAGTTATCTGCTCCTCTTTCCAATGGATTGCTTTATAGCAAAGCGGTGTACTTAAAGCGGAATAGAATTATTCAGTGTATGGATGTGGCTACAAACGGAGAAATTTATTATGTACAGATTGCCGGAACAGACGAACATCAGCTGAATGTACTGAAAGCTGCTCCTAATGTAACAAAACCGACGAACTATATGGTGCTAGAATATTTCGGACATGGAACCAATATGGCTATTGAAGAAACGGACGGAGAAACCTATGTTTGGATAGGAAGTCATGGGAATAAGGGAAAGGATGGGGCATATGGAGGTTCTCAAACTGTTTCTCGTGTAAAATATGAACCGGGGAAGAAAGTACAATTGGCAGGCGGCGATATCTTTCATTTGAAAGGAACACGTAACATACATCCTGCTGTGAATCCCGGAAAAGATTTGTTAGGTGTGCAATACTCTAAAAATATATCGGGGGTTAATACACGTTTCTTTGTGATATACCGGTTGAGTGAAGCAATGAAACTACCTTTGACAGATGTTAAACTGAGTTCCTTGAAATATGGAGGAGAGCTTTCGGGAGATGTACCTGAAACTTCGATGGAATTAACTGTCAGAGCTAAAGAGTTGTCTCAACTTCAACCCTTATATGAGATTTCTGTGCCCGATGGAGAACTTTATTTTCAAGGATATGATATAGACGATCAGTTTGTTTATTATTATGAAGGTATAGGTAATGATAATAAAGTGGATACTCCTTCAAGAGCTTGTGTGAGGGTTTATGATAAAAACGGGCAGTTGTGTGGACAGAGGAAAGTGGCAGCTATCGCAGATGTGAATAAACTCAAAGAACTAGGTCTTGCAGATAGAGGCTACATGGAGGCAGAAGGAATCAAGATTAAAGGAGATGTGATGTATATAGGTTTTGCTTCTAGAAAAATGAATGGTAAGTCGGACGAGCGTTTGGCTAATGTTTTGAGATACACCAATGACTGACTAAAGAAATGCCTCTCAGATCATCATGCAATATGATTTGAGGGATTTTGCTTGTATAACTTTCTTCTATCCCGTTTTTTTTATTTTAATTTGCAATCTGAATCTAAAGTGAGGCAAATCGTTATGCGTTATTCTGTTATTGTTCCTGTTTACAATCGTCCTGATGAGGTGGATGAATTACTTGAAAGTCTTACCAGACAGCATTTTAAAGATTTTGAAGTGCTGATTGTAGAAGACGGATCTTCCATCCCTTGTAAAGAGGTAGTAGAGCGTTACGCAGACCGATTGAAGATTAGTTACTTCTTTAAATCTAATTCTGGACCGGGGCAGACGCGCAACTATGGTGCGGGGCATAGTGAAGGCGATTATCTTATTATATTAGATTCGGACGTTATTTTACCTGAAGGGTATTTCGAAGCAGTGGAGAAGGAACTCCAGACTTCTCCTGCCGATGCGTTTGGCGGTCCCGATCGTGCGCACGATTCATTTACGGATATTCAAAAAGCGATTAATTATTCGATGACCTCTTTCTTCACGACGGGTGGTATTCGTGGTGGAAAAAAGAAAATGGATAAGTTTTATCCTCGTAGTTTCAATATGGGTGTTCGTCGTGAAGTGTACGAAACTTTGGGTGGCTTTTCTAAGATGCGTTTTGGTGAAGATATTGACTTTAGTATTCGAATCTTTCGAGGAGGATACATTTGCCGTCTCTTTCCCGATGCTTGGGTATATCATAAACGTCGTACTGATCTGAAGAAATTCTTTAAGCAAGTCTACAACTCAGGGATTGCCCGCATTAATCTTTATAAAAAATATCCTGATTCACTGAAACTAGTGCATTTGTTGCCGGCTGTGTTTACATTAGGTGTGGCTCTATTATTGCTTGGTACTCCTTTTTGTCTGTTTAGTTTTACCCCGATTATGCTTTATGCATTCTTAGTATGCGTCGACTCTACCATTCAAAACAAGAGTTTTAAAATCGGTCTATACTCTATAGCTGCTGCCTTTATTCAGCTGATAGGTTATGGCACTGGATTTTGGTATGCATGGTGGCAGCGTTGCATTCGAGGAAAAAATGAAGTTGAGGCTTTCCGTAAGAACTTCTACAAATAAGTTCAACTGTTTCTATCTGAAGATAGTTTCATACTGTGGAACCTTTTGTTTCATCCTTTGAAACAAAGTGTTCTATATAGTGAAACCAATAGTTTCATGCCTTGAAACCAGTAGTTTCATTCTATTGAAACTAATAGTTCCATAGGTTGAAACTATAAGTTTCACTATATGAAACCGATACTATAAGCGGTTTATTTGTTCTACGTGCCTAAAAAAAGAGAGACACCTCACGTGCCCCTCTTCCGTTAATGAGAAATTCTATCTTATTAATACTATTGGATATTATTTATGATGAACGCCAATCGGTTGTTTATAATGGGGTGCATAATTCAGATTATAATATCTCCATCTTTCGAACTGTTGTTGCAACCTTTTGGTATAATCTTCCCAACTTCTGTTTTCTAAGAAAGTCCATCCAATCTCGGCCACTGCATTGGCGCGAGGATAAGTCATGTATTCTACCATCTCCGTAGTGCGGAGATATTCACTCCAAACATTGGCTTGTATGCCTTTAATATGTAAAGCCTCTTCAAGAGTCAGTTCATTCGGAATAGGGTCGTAACTATATGTCCATTCTAAAGAAGCTACCCGGCCGTTACCTAAAGGAGCTATATCCATATTTGTCTGATAATGATCCAGATATACATGCGTATTGGGAGTCATTATCACAGGATGACCCGATTTGGCTGCTGTGATACCGGCTGCAACGCCGCGCCACGACATCAGGGTAGCATTCGGTGCTATTCCACCTTCTAAGATTTCGTCCCAGCCAATCAGTTTCTTTCCGTTATCATTGAGGAATTTTTCCACTCTTCTGATTACATAACTTTGCAGTTCATGTTCATCCTTCAAATTTTCCGTTTTCATCTTAGCCTGACATTTTGGGCATGCCTTCCAACGGGTTTTAGGGCACTCATCGCCTCCGATATGTACATACTCGCAAGGGAACAGTTCGAATACCTCTTTTAATATATCCTCAATAAACGGATATATCTTTTCGTTTCCGGCACAAAGAACATCATCATAAATACCCCATCGGGTTCCTACTTCGTATGGACCTCCTGTACAACCCAATTCAGGGTATGTGGCCAGTGCAGCAAGCATATGACCCGGAAGATCGATCTCAGGAATAACAGTTACATACCTTTCTTTAGCGTATTGAACGATTTCTTTTATTTCCTTTTGGGTATAGAAACCTCCATAAGGTGTATTGTCGAATAGGAGGGGACCCTGAGCTGTATAACGGTTCTTTATCGTTTCTTTTCTTATCGAACCGATTTCCGTTAGTTTAGGATATTTTTTTATTTCGATTCTCCACCCCTGATCATCAGTTAGATGCCAATGGAAACGATTCATTTTCTGCATGGAAAGCAAATCAATATACTTTTTGATAAACTCTACCGGATACAGATGACGACCAACATCCAAATGAAGTCCGCGATATTCAAATCTGGGTACATCCTTAATCTCTACGGCCGGAACATCCCAGGTACTACACTCTTCCCGTTGAGAAGAGTAAATTTGACTGGGGAGAAGTTGTAATAAGGTTTGGA
The DNA here is from genome assembly GCF_900155865.1 of Bacteroides bouchesdurhonensis. GTDB lineage: Bacteria > Bacteroidota > Bacteroidia > Bacteroidales > Bacteroidaceae > Bacteroides > Bacteroides bouchesdurhonensis. Next base: position 5,027,534 of record NZ_LT707006.1, on the reverse strand, counting down.
CGGCATAGAAAAAACCGGATGGTTCATTCGCTTCAATTTGTATATTCCGTTTGGTAGCGCGAAGCGAATAACCTTCTTTGCCAAGACCGGGGTCATTGGTCCGACTGAAGATGATGGTATTATTATCATCTTTGGTGGTTTTGGCAACGGGGAGTGTTAAGTTGGCAACTGTTCCTAATCGGTCAGTGAGGAAATGAAGAGGTTCTTTGGCTTTGGGGGTTCTTACGATAATACGTGTTTGTTTGTCGATGGTGAACCATTCTTCATTTTTAATGGGGGTAATTGAGTTAGGTTGGGGGATAATGGATAATCTATTTGTAGGAATAGTACCTTCCAGATAAAGAGTACCGGGTATCCGGAAAGTGTATGTTAGTTGTTTGCCGTCCGTAAGTCGTGTATTCTGTACTTTTGTAGAAATCAAATATTCATATTGGTCGATTGGATTTCCTGTAAAGTAGATGATTGTTTCTTTCTTCCCGTCCAAAGACAGGGTGTTTTGTTCGGTTTGCAATCCGTCTGTTTTTTCGATGGAAAGTGTATATGGAAGACTGCTTTTATTGGTGATGCTGACCATCAATTTATGATTGTTGCTGATCAGTCTGGAGTGTATTTCCAAAGAATTATCAATGAGCTTTTTTATCCATTGAGGACTACCATAAAGCGTGTCGCAGGCATACTCAACAAAGCATTGGTCAATAATGGCGTTGCGGGTATAGCCATCGCTGCGTTCACGAGCAAATACGAAGGTAGTGATTGGATGATTTTTATAGGGAACGATTGATTTGTATTTTGATAATGTATAGTTGCTCAGGGGGATTATCCCTTTATCGTTTGCTTGCTCAACCAATGTACGGTTGTTGGCAGTATAGATAGCATTGAAACCTGCTTGAAGTGCATCTTCTATCTGTTGCTTGTCTTTTATTTTAGTATTAAAGTCACACCTCATTAAAGTGAAATCCATCAATTCCGGGATGAGAAGCGGATTATCTTTGGTTTGCGCATTGGCATAGGGAGTGATCAATAAGTAATACATTACAAATAATAGTATACTTTTCCTGCTTATACTTTTCATATATTAAACTTTTAATGATTGTATTTATTTTGTTTCCTTTCTGTTTATGCCACAAATATACTAAAAAGAAAATAATATGAAACATTATTCTCTTTTATTTTTCTTTTTGGATAGTATTATATTCGTTAAACGAAAGAGAATAAAAAGTTATGTATCAACTCTTCTTTTATAGTACATATTCCTATAATAAAGGTTATCTTTGCAGACTTAATTTTATAAGAATGGAAGTTAAACACAAACTATCCATCAATCAGTGGGCACTGGAGGACCGCCCACGCGAGAAAATGATGGAAAAGGGAGCAGCTGCCTTAAGTGATGCCGAGCTACTTGCTATATTGATAGGCTCCGGAAATACTGATGAAAGTGCTGTCGAACTGATGCGCCGAATGTTGCTTTCTTGTGATAACAATCTGAACTCGCTTGCAAAGTGGGAAGTGAAGGATTATTCACTTTTTAAGGGGATGGGACCGGCAAAGAGTGTGACCTTAATGGCAGCTCTTGAGCTCGGTAAACGGCGGAAGTTGCAGAATATCAAAGAGCGGACTCGAATAACCTGCTCAAAAGACATTTATGCTATTTTTCAACCTATCATGTGTGACCTGGAGCAAGAAGAGTTCTGGGTTTTATTATTAAATCAGGCTACCAAAGTGATAGATAAGGTACGTATTAGCACAGGGGGGATCGACGGAACTTATGCGGACGTGCGTACTATTCTTCGGGAAGCTATTTTGCAAAGAGCTACACAAATAGCAGTTGTACATAATCATCCTTCGGGCAATTCCCGTCCAAGCCAAGCGGATAAAACCTTGACGGAATATATCCATAAGGCAGCCGATACAATGAACATTCGATTGATAGACCATGTTATTGTTTGTGAAGATAAGTTCTATAGTTTTGCTGACGAAGGACTGCTCTGAATAAATTTATTCTTATATTTGCAATGTGTTAAAAAGAAAGCCCTATGGAAAAATTTGAAATAGAAGAAAAGATCGTGGCTATGCTGAAGACTGTATATGACCCGGAGATTCCGGTAAATGTATACGATCTCGGTCTTATTTATAAAATTGATGTAACCGATGACAAAGATACTGTAATTGATATGACTCTGACTGCTCCTAATTGTCCGGCTGCTGATTTTATAATGGAAGATATCCGTCAGAAGGTGGAATCGGTGGAAGGAGTACGTTCTGCAACCATTAATTTGGTGTTTGAACCGGAATGGGATAAAGACATGATGAGTGAAGAAGCCAAATTGGAACTTGGGTTCCTCTAAATAAGTATTATCTTTGAGGAGTAATCCCTTTTGCTGATTGTAATAAGGAAGCGGCAGCTTCTAGATGTTTAGTAACTAGTAATTTGTAAAATTGATGAAGAACGTTTATTTCCTTTCCGATGCTCATCTTGGTTCGCGGGCAATAGCTCATGGACGCACCCAGGAACGACGTCTGGTGAATTTTCTTGATAGTATAAAGCATAAAGCTTCTGCTGTCTATCTATTAGGAGATATGTTCGATTTCTGGTATGAGTTCAAGTTGGTTGTTCCCAAAGGATATACCCGTTTTCTTGGAAAAATCTCCGAACTTACAGATATGGGTGTGGAAGTGCACTACTTTATTGGTAATCATGATATCTGGTGTGGTGACTATTTAACCAAAGAATGTGGAGTCATTATTCATCGTGAACCATTGACTACTGAAATTCATGGGAAAGAGTTTTATCTGGCTCATGGCGATGGTCTGGGCGATCCGGATAAGAAGTTTAAAATCCTTCGCAGGATGTTCCACAGCCAAACGTTGCAAACATTATTCTCCGCTATTCATCCTCGATGGAGTGTTGAACTAGGATTGAACTGGGCAAAACATAGTCGTGAGAAACGAATCGATGGGAAAGAGCCTGAATATATGGGAGAGAATAAGGAATTCTTGGTGCTCTACACGAAAGAATATCTGAAAGGTCATCCTAATATCAATTTCTTTATTTACGGGCACCGACATATTGAATTGGATTTAATGCTAAGTGTGACTTCGCGTGTGTTGATTTTGGGAGATTGGATCAATTATTTTTCTTATGCAGTGTTCGATGGTGAGAATCTCTTCTTGGAAGAATATATAGAAGGGGAAACGCAAGTTTGATTTTTACTGATTAATATAGGATGTGCCAATCGTTTGACGGATTTTACCGCGTAACAATTGGCACATTTTCTATCATCTAACGGGACTTGACCGTAATTTATTTCTTGGATACCATCACTTTGACTTTCACTTTATTAAAGTATAATTTGATGGTGCATATCCTTAAAAAGATTTTGTTATAAATACCTATTGAAAACGTATCTTGTTGAAGAGTTCTATTTATTATAATTTTCTTAGTGCTTTGCTCTCTGAATGATCTTTTACCTCTTTAATACTGATTGCATATCCTCCACCGTTAGCGGCACGCAAGTTCAGTTTGCTCTTACTTGTCAGGATTCCTTTTTTGATGGTGTATGCCTGCGGGTTTTCTTTCCAGTCAGCGTCTTTGGCATCTGCATAAACTGTGGCGATGTACTGTTTACCCGGAGTCAGGAAGTCGAAGACTAGTTCAGAGATATGACCGTTTTCACCCGCTGTACAACCGACATACCAATCGTCAGTATCTTTTGCTTTACGAGCGATAGTGATGTATTCTCCCGGTTCTGCTTCCAGATATTTGCTTTCATCCCAGTCCATAGCAACATCTTTTATAAATTGGAAAGCGTCCATAAAACGTTCGTAGTTTTCGGGAATATCAGCTGCCATTTGCAAAGGGCTGTACATAGTGACGTACAAAGCCAGCTGGCGAGCCAGTGTTGAACGTACCTGGGAATTATTGTCCGGGTTCATCTTGTTACAATGAGTTTCGAAAATACCGGGAGTATAATCCATCGGACCGCCAATCAATCGTGTGAAAGGTAGGATGGTAGTATGATATACTTTATTCCCTCCGAATGATTCATATTCGGTTCCACGTGCCGATTCGTTGCCGATCAGATTGGGATAAGTGCGGCAGATGCCTGTAGGACGAGTTGCTTCGTGTGCATTCACCATAATTTTGTAGTCGGCAGCTTTGGTTACTGCATATAGGTAGTGATTGTTCATCCACTGTCCGTAATGGTGTTCTCCACGAGGGATCATGTTACCGACATAACCGCTTTTTACAGAGTTGTATCCATTGTCTACCATAAACTGATAAGCTTGATCCATGTGACGTTCGTAGTTGCGGACAGATGCGGAGGTTTCGTGGTGCATCATCATCTTGATACCTTTACTTGCGGCATAACGTTGAATTTCCTGTACGTCGAAGTCAGGGTAGGGAGTAACGAAGTCGAAAACATAGTCTTTGCTGTTGCCAAACCAGTCTTCCCATCCTTCATTCCATCCTTCTACCAGTACTGCATCGAATCCATGAGTTGCTGCAAAGTCGATGTAACGTTTAACATTGGCTGTATTGGCTGAGTGTTTGCCATTCGGTTTAGTTTTTGAATAATCTGTTTCACCCAGTTTCACGCTGGTCAGTTCGTCAGTATAAGCCCATGAACCTTTTCCGGTGATCATGTCCCACCATACACCGACGTATTTAACCGGTTTTACCCAGGATGTATCTTCAATCTTGCAAGGTTCATTCAGGTTTAATGTGATTCGGGAAGCGAGGATGTTGCGTGCATCATTGCTGACGATAATGGTACGCCAGGGAGTGTTGCAGGGAGTCTGCATATAACCTTTGTCTCCTTGTGCATCGGGTGTCAGCCATGATTCGAATATCATGTTCTTATCATCCAGATTCAGATGCATACAAGAGTAATCAATTAGTGCAGCTTCATGAAGATTGATGTATAGCCCATCGTCTGTTTTCATCATCAATGCAGTTTGTACGCCTGTTGGTGAGAATGGGGTTTGCGATGTGTTGGGAGTAATGGCTTGTTTCATCAAACCTCTGATTTCAGATAGGCGGGAAATAGTATAATCATACTCTTGTGTGTCATAGTCGCCCGGTATCCAATAAGCGGTATGGTCACCTGCCATTGCGAATTGAGAATGTTCTTCTTTTATCACGAAATAGTTCAGTGACTTCTGCTGCGGAAATTCATAGCGGAAACCTAATCCGTCATTGAACAAACGGAAACGTAGAAGCATGGAGCGGTCATTGGCTGGTTGATACAGGGTTACTGTCAGCTCATTGTAGTGATTGCGTATTTCTTTTTCTTCACCCCAAACTGGTTGCCAGGTTTCGTCGAAAGTGGAAGTTTGGGTATCTTTCAATTCAAATCCGTTATAAAGGTTTGTCTTTGAATCGAGTGTGTTCATATCCCTACGGTCTACCCAGTCGAAGTCTGTTTTAGTCGCATTCTCTTTTTTCAGTTCCAAACCTAATTTACTTGGTTTGATAACTGTCTTTTCATTGTAAGTCAATTCGTACGTTGGGGCACCTTCTTTATCTAATTGGAAGGTCATTACCAGATTTCCATCCGGTGAAGTCAGTTTCTGTTGTGCATTCGCAATAAACGAAATACAGAGTAAGGCAATAGTTAATAAATTCTTCTTCATTTTATTTATGGTATTAAATTATCATTCAACCCTCAAAGATCGTTTTATAAGGACCTGCAGGACGTTTCTAGCCCGCTTATTGAGATTCAATGGTCTACATCTTGATTATTTGTATTCTTAAACGCAAATATAGATGGTATCTTTTCTGTTAGAAATGACTAGAGAGAATATATAAGTATGTATAAGAATTAATTCTTTGATATATAATGTATTATATTTTATTACTCCCTAGTAAATATAAGTCCTTATGAACTTTTTCAGAACGAAAATACCCATATCCCCCGACTTTGAAGAGTAAGTTTTTCTCCTAGTTTTACGTTTTCATCAGTTAGTACACTGTAAGCGGAAGAAGCGGGCAGTATTTCCTTGTAATTTGCTAAATCTATTGTTTGTTCCCGATTGTTTCCATTCATGAATACAACTACCGATTTGTTTCCATATTTACGTTCATATACGTAGATTCCTTTATGAGGAGTAAAATGTTTAAGTTTGCCTTTAGCAATCACTTCATTCCCTTTTCTCCATTGAAGCAATTTCTGTAAAAAGGAGAAAGCTTCGTTCTGTTGTGGTGTACGGTCAGTCGCATTAAAACAGTTGGTTGTGTCACCTTTCCAACCACCGGGGAAATCACAACGGAGGAGCCCGTCACCATTTGATTTATCCCCAGTCATCAGGATTTCAGTTCCGTAATATATCTGAGGGATACCACGCGTTGTCAGTAAGAAAGTCAATGCCTGTTTGTATCGGTCTAAATTCTTGGTAGCTTCGTCCGAACGATAGAAACGCGATGTATCGTGATTATCAAGGAAAGTAAGCAGATTCATTGGATCGGCATATACGATGTCTTGCGTCAAATAATCATAAAGGCGGCAAAGGCCTCCGTTCCAGTCTGTTGTTTCTTCATCGAATGCACTATTCATCTGGTCCATCAATGGAAAATCCATGACGGTACGTAAGTTTGAATTTTTAGGAGCAGAGACTTTGCTGTCTTTTTGCCAATAAGAAACAAGTACATTGCTGCCTATCCAGGTTTCTCCAACGATATTGAAATCCGGATATTCATTAGTAACAGCTTTGCACCAGTTGGACATCATATCAAAATCAGCATAAGGATGTGTATCTTGACGGATGCCGTTGATACCCGCATACTCGATCCACCAGATACTACTTTGTATTAAATAGGCAGCTACATGACGGTTGCGTTGGTTGAAGTCCGGCATACATTGGGTAAACCATCCATCTACGACTGTTTTCTTTGCATCTTCCGAGGCATAAGGATCTGATGGAGTAGCTGTTTTGAAAGTAGTCTGCACATAGTTTCCTTTGAAATTGAACCAATCTTTGGATGGCATGTCTTTGAAAAGATAGTTTTCATCTCCACAATGATTGAAGATCATATCCATTACGACTTTTAAACCTTTATCATGAGCTTTTGCCACTAGATTACAAAATCCTTCATTACTTCCGAAGCGGCGGTCTATCTGATAATAGTCAGTAATGGCATAACCATGATACGAACCTCCTTGCATGTCATTCTCCTGAACCGGATTGAGCCATATACTTGTTGCTCCTAATTCTGCAATATAGTCTAAATGGTTCTCTATTCCCTTCAGGTCACCACCATGGCGGGCATAAGGATCATTACGATCAGCTCTTGCTTCCAACATTCCGGGTATGATATCGTTGGAAGAATCACCGTTGGCAAAACGGTCTGGCATGATGAGATAAAGTACATCTCCGGAGTTGAAACCTTCTACTTCAGAAGCTTTTGATTTTCTTTCTTTTAGTTCATAAGGAATCTCAGTACTTTTTTCCCCTTCTTTCAGGGTAATAGAAAAGTTTTGTGGAGTAGCTTCCGAAAGGTCCAGATATAAAAGTAGATAATTGGGATTTTCCAGTTTTACCACTTCTTGTAGAGTGATATCCTTGGAAGAGATACTGACTTCTGCAGATGATATATTATCACCGTATAATAAGACTTGTAGTTCGGGGTTTTTCATTCCCGCCCACCAGAAAGTAGGAGCTACTTTCTTAACGATCGATGTAGCAAATGTCTGATGACAACTAAATAGTACAAGCAAGATTGCAAATAAAAAATTCCGTTTCATGGTAGTATAGATTTTAAATGTTCGCTCGGAAAACCGATATGACAAATGTAAAGGGTTGAAGAATGGTAAATTGGGATTGGAATATAAATATAAGACTCTGATTTATTTATTATATTGATAATTATGGCGTTATCTGTTTGTTGAGAGCTGGAAAATATAAGTGATAATGAAAATAGTTATTCATATATATTTCATTATCATTACTATATTCATTATATTTGTGACATCTTTAAAAAGTTCTTTATGAGAAATGTGCCCTGTTATATTCTCTTTTTCTTATTAGTTTATCCGTTTTTGTCTTTTGCAGAACATACGGATAAGAAGGCAATACTTAAAAGGCTGGACAATGTCATAAGCAGAAAAGAAATATTTCAAAATTTAAAAGAAAGGAAAGTAGATAGCTTAAAGGTACAATTAGCTCATGCTACCGATCCTTTTGATAAGTATCGGTTATATGATGCTCTTTTTGATGCCTATGTTCATTACCAGGCCGATTCTGCACTCCATTATGTCTATGAAAGAATGGATATCCTACCTCAATTGAACCGCCCTGAACTGGAAGATGAAATTAGGCTCGACCGGGCAACAGTCATGGGAGTGATGGGTATGTATATGGAAGCTATAGAGCAGTTGAAAAAGATTAATTCTAAGATATTGAATAAAGAAACTTTGTTATCTTATTATCAAACCTATCGTACTTGCTATGGATGGCTTGCCGACTATACTACTAGTAAAGAAGAGAAAAAGAAATATCTGTTGAAAACGGAATTATACCGAGACTCTATTATCAGTGTGATGTCTCCGGAAACAAACAGAACCATTGTTGCTGCAGAAAAGTGTATTGTTAACGGAAGGGCTGATACAGCTTTGATTATGTTGACCGATGCGTTGAAAGAGGTCGTTAATGAACGTCAGAAAGCCTTTATTTATTATACAATGTCCGAAGCGTATCATATGAAAAAGGATACGGAAAAAGAGATTTACTATCTGATACTGACTGCTATTGCTGATTTGGAATCTTCTGTTAGGGAATATGCCTCACTGCAAAAGCTGGCATATTTAATGTATGAACAGGGAGATATTGATCGCGCCTACAAATATTTGAATCGTTCGATGGAAGACGCTGTTGCGTGTAATGCTCGCCTGAGGTTTATTGAAGTGACAGAGTTTTTTCCCATCATAGACAAAGCCTACAAATTGAAGGAAGAAAAAGAACGCGCAGTTTCCCGTATTATGTTGGTTAGTGTGAGTCTGCTTTCTTTATTTCTTCTTATTGCCGTTTTTTTCTTGTATCGTTGGATGAGAAAACTGTCTGCTATGCGTCGTGACCTGAGTTTGGCAAACGAACAAATGTTAGCGGTGAATAAAGAGCTGGAACAGACTGGTAAAATAAAAGAAGTATATATTGCCCGTTATTTGGATAGATGTGTGAACTATCTGGATAAGCTGGAAGCTTACCGTCGTTCGTTAGCAAAATTGGCAATGGCATCCCGCGTAGAAGATTTGTATAAAGCTATTAAGTCCGAGCAGTTTATACGGGATGAACGGAGTGAATTTTATAATGAATTCGATAAGGCATTTCTGAAGCTGTTCCCAAACTTTATTTCTTCCTTTAATAAATTATTGGTAGAAGAAGGAAGGGTATATCCCAAATCGGATGAATTATTGACCACCGAACTCCGTATTTTTGCTCTTATCCGTCTGGGAGTAGTAGATAGTAATCGAATTGCGCATTTCTTGGGTTATTCTTTAGCAACTATCTACAATTATCGTAGCAGAATGCGTAATAAAGCTGTCGGAGACAAAGAGCAATTCGAACAAGATGTTATGAATTTGTAAAAACATGCCAATTACTTACAGATATAAATTGTGTAGTAATTGGCATGTTCATGATTGATATAATTTCTATTATTTATATCCTGCCGCTTTAGCTATTCTTTGAGGTATTTCTGTATTGTCGATTTTGTTACCGAACAAATGAGAACCGGCACCAATAGCAAATACTGGAACATACCCGGCAGAATGTCCGCCGTTTGCCCAATCTATCATAGCAATATCATTTATTATCTCCTTAGCACGAGCAGCTATTGGTTCGCTTTTTGAATACATACTTTCTGCAAATACTACTTTATTCTTTACGAATGACTCTTCGAACTCATCACGCAATTCTCTTTCTTGTTTCCATGAAATGGGTACTTCTTTCCAGAATCCCATTTCTTGACCAAGAAATTCTTTCATTTCTTCCCAAGTTACCTTATTATTTTTTGACTTTCTCAGTTCGCTGATACGTTTTGAAAGTCCATCCGTAGACTTTTTCTGGTACTGAAGAACTTTCAGATTCAGGTCATATCTTCCGCTTCCTAATACGATTCCACCTGTCTCGTGGTCTGCAGTAATAACAATCAGGGTTTCTTTCGGATGTTTCTTGTAAAATTCATAGGCCACTTTCACGGCTGCATCCATATCTTTTATTTCATTGAATACTGTTGCTGCATCATTACTGTGCGTAGCCCAGTCAATTTTTCCTCCTTCAACCATGAGGAAGAATCCTTTGTCTTTTCCTTTCTTCAAAAAGTCAATTGCACTTTCTGTTATTTGTGCTAATGTCAGGTCATCTTCCTCTCGATCAATAGCGTAAGGTAAACAGCCCGGATTTTTACCCTCTTCTTGTATCAGAATCATTTTTTGAGCTTTATCCGCTTTGGCTTTGTAATCATTATAACCGCGTGCTACGGTATATCCTGCTTCTTCGAAAATAGGGAAGATACTAGGCGCATCTTTCTTATCATGAGTTTTTGTCGGTTTCTGGAAGCCACCTCCTGCATAAAAATCGAAGTTAGCTTTAGGAAGATCTAAGGCTATCTCATAATACATATTTCTATCAGGCTGGTGTGCGTAAAATGCAGCCGGAGTTGCATGGTCCACGCTAACGGAAGTAGCTACACCTACTTTTTTCCCAGCTTTTTTGGCTTTCTCGGCTATAGTTTCCATCGGTTTTTTATCTTCTCCTACAGAAATTGCATGATTATAGGTTTTCTTGCCGGTGGATAGGGCTGTACCCGCAGCTGCAGAATCTGTAACCGAGTTGGTTGCAGAAAAGGTGGTTGCCATAGTGGCTACAGGAAATTGAGTGAATAACAACGGCTCAACACCGATTCGTCCATTTTGTAATTCGGCATAATACATTTCGGTACCATTTACTTGATTGACTCCCATTCCATCCCCGATGAAATAGAATACGTATTTGGCCTGTCCGTTAGCTACAACGGAAATGAGGACGAAAAATAACGTATAGATTAGCTTTTTCATTTTGAATATTTAATATTGAGTTAGTGATTGTGCAAAAATAGTGAAAAATTGAAAATAGGATAAGAATATTCTGCGAATAAAATCACTATTTCTAGGTATTTTATATACTTATTTTGGGTTTTTTTGCTGTTTTTTTTGCTTTTTATGTCAGAATAAGTATCTTTATGCGCTTTTTATTGAATAAAACGTTAAATAATGCTCTATGTGTAAAAGAAATATAAACTTAAAGAGTTGAGTTTACTATTAAAAAGAATATAGAATGAAAATAAGTCCATTAATTTAGAAGAGAGTTGTACATGTTGAGAGTTGTAAATTTATTGTGTGTGGTTATGTTTGTGACTGCTTCTATGTTTGCCCAAGACAATAGTGCAAAAGAGAAAGAAGATAAACAAGCACAAGAGCGCACATTAATGGGGGTGGTTAAAGAAGCCTCTGGTGAACCGTTGCCGGGAGCGACGGTTTATGTAAAAGGAGCTATGCAAATTGGTGCTGCTACCGATCTGTATGGTAATTTTGTCCTGAAAAATATTCCTGCAGGTAAACAAACTATTCTTATTTCTTGTATTGGAATGGAAGGGAAGGAAATTACTTATACCGGACAAAAATCTGTACTTGTAATTCTCCAAGAGAAAGTTACAGAAGTTCAAGATGTAGTTGTGACAGGAATATACGTACGTAAAAAGAATAGTTTTACCGGTTCGGCTACTACTTATTCTAAAGATGATTTGAAGAAGATCGGAACAAAGAATCTGATTCAGAGTTTAAAAACGCTTGAACCGGCTTTAAATGTTATTGAAAATACTAGTTGGGGCTCGGACCCGAACCGTATGCCGGACATGGAAATACGTGGAAAAACCAGTATTGTGGGAGAATTGTCTTCAGACTATGATAATACTGCCAATCAACCTTTATTTATCTTGGACGGAGTAGAAGTGGATATTGATGACATAATGAAACTTCCGATTGACCGTATTGCCAGTGTTACAGTGTTGAAAGATGCTGCTTCTACTGCTATTTATGGTTCTAAATCCGCTAATGGAGTTATCGTTGTAGAAACCGTACGACCTGAACCGGGACGTCTGCGTGTCTCATATTCGGGGAACTTTACTTATCAAACACCTGACTTGACGGATTATAATCTTATGAATGCTTCCGAGAAGCTGGAATTCGAACGGTTGGCAGGACGCTATACAGCAAAGACAATTTATGATAGCCAAGATGAGTTGGATGCACAATATTATAGTCGTTTGAAGGAGGTTAGACGTGGGGTGGATACTTATTGGTTATCTGAACCTTTGCGGGCTGTTTTGAATCATTCTCATAATTTATACATTGATGGCGGTGATGAGGCTATGGTGTATGGTGTGGGAGTTTCTTATAGTAATGAAGATGGTGTGATGAAAGGCTCGGATAGAGAAACGATGAGTGGTAATCTCAAATTAAGTTACCGGGCTAAATCATTGATTTTCACGAATGATTTTAATATTGATGTGACTAATTGGGATCGTGAACCTGTAGATTTCTCCTATTTTGCACAAGCGAATCCTTATTATCGTAAATATAATGATGACGGCACAGTTCCTGAGTTATTGGAATCTATGGATGTTGCTAAAAATACCATTTATAACCCCCTTTACTTATATAATATTGTTAATACTAACAAGACTGGTGAAATGACGTTGAGAAATAATTTCAGTATTGTATGGCGTTTTTGGGATGCTTTTCAATTACGTAGTAGGATAGGAGTTAATAAAAGTATTGCTAAAAATGAGATGTTCAAGTCACCCAGTCATCCTGATTTTTTGAGTGAAACTCGTAAAGGAACTTATAGTCGTGAGGATAATGATAACTTCTCTTATAACGGTGATTTTACATTGACATATGGTAAAGTATTTAAGGATGTACATTTAGTAAACCTCGTCGGTGGTTGGACCTTCAGTCAGAAACAAACACAAGAAAATGGCTTTATGGTATCAGGATTTACTAGTGATTTACACCAGAATCCACAGTTTTCGGCTGGTTTTAATCAAGGAGATAAACCAACATATCGTAATACGGTCAGTCGTTCGACCAGTTTTTATATGAATGGTAATTATTCATTTCGTAACCGATATATGCTGGATGCCAATCTGCGTTGGGATGGTTCCTCAGTATTTGGAGCACAGAAAATGTTTACAGGTACATGGGCCATTGGTTTGGGATGGAATATTAATAGCGAACGTTGGTTTCGTGCCGAATGGATTGATTTGTTGAAACTTCGTTTTTCTATCGGTAATCCGGGTAATCAGAATTTTGATGCTTATCTTTCTTCGGGTACTTATATCTATAATTCGGATTATACCAACCATTTTGGAACAAGTGCTATTATTGAAAAGTTTGCTAATAGGAACTTAGCTTGGCAGAAAACAATCGATAAGAACTTTGGTCTTGACTTTGAATTCTTTGATAGCCGCTTACGTTTATCAGGAGATTATTATCATAAAGTGACAGACCCGTTGCTGGTTTCTGTTGCGATGCCTCCTTCTGTAGGTCTTAGTAATATTTATACCAATTTTGGCGGTCAGGTATCCAAAGGATTTAATGGAAGTGTAATGTTCAATGCCATAAAACGTAGTGATATGCGTTTGAATTTGAATTTAAACTTTCGTCATGGTACAACCGAATATCGTAATATAGGTGATAAACTTGATTTTATGAATGAGAAGGGTAGTGGTAATTCATATCGTCGTTATTATGATGGAGGTAGTCCTGATGATATTTGGGCAGTCCGTTCGGCAGGAATTGACCCGGCCACCGGACGGGAGATATTTATAAAGAAAGATGGTACATATACTTTCCAATACGACGCGAATGATGAAGTAGTTGTAGGATCTACCGCCAGTAAGTTGGAGGGAGTATTCGGAGTATCCATGTATTATAAGCAATTTTCTGCCAGTATCAATTTGCGTTATGTGTTGGGAAGAAAGGTATTTGCTTCTGCTTTATATAATAAGGTAGAAAATATTACGGAAGACGGCATGTATTATAATCTGGATAAGCGTGCATTGTATGACCGCTGGAAAGAACCAGGAGATGTAGCTCGGTTTAAAGCTATTGACAACTTTGAAAGTACACCTATGTCATCCCGTTTTGTAGTGAATGATAATGTGATTAGCGGTGAATCAATTAGTCTGGGATACGAAACTGCTGCGAAATGGTTACGTAGTATTAGAGCATCAGGTGCTTCTATCCGATTGTATATGAACGATATATTCCGGCTTGCTTCTTTCAAGGAAGAGCGAGGTCTTGAGTATCCTTTTTCCAGAAGTGTGTCATTGTCAGTAGATATTAGATTCTAAAAAAGAATAGGATTATGAAACAATATGCAATTATATTTTCTCTTTTTCTTCTTTTACTTGGTACTTCGTCCTGTAAAGAATGGTTGAGGACTGATTCGGAAGACCGGATTATGGAAGATGCTTTGTTTAGTAATGAAGAAGGTTTTAATACAGCACTGAATGGTGTATATATCGGATTATTGAATACTAATCTTTACGGTCAGAAATTAACAACAAGTACTTTTGATATTCTGGCTCAATATTATGATACCTCTAAACCGCTGAATACTCATGTCTATCGCAATTTGACAAATTTTGATTATCAGACAACGAAAGATGCAGTGAAAGATATTTGGACTCAGGCATATGCAATGATAGGAAATCTGAATACAATCTTGGAACATTGCGAAACAAACCGGGTTGTGTTGTCCGAAAAAGGTTATCATTTAATAAAAGGAGAAGCTTTGGCATTGAGAGCAATGCTTCATTTTGAAGTGCTCCGTATTTTCGGACCTGTGTATAAATATGAACCGGGTAAAGAGTGTATACCTTATAGTAACGATACGGAAAAAGAAGTGAAACCGTTGCTTGCTGCTACAACGATTGCTGATTATATTTTGAATGACCTGAAAGATGCATTAGACTTGTTGACAGGATTTGATCCAGTCATAACAGAAGGCAATGTGATTAATGATAAAGGAGATAATAGGTTTCGTTATAGAGGGCAGCGATTGAATTACTTTGCAGTGAAAGCTTTGATGGCGCGCGTATATCTTTATATTGATGATACCGAGAATGCAGGTATATATGCGAATCAGGTGATTGATGAGGCTGCAAAATTCTTTCCTTTTGCAACCCGTGAGCAAGTAAATGGGCAAGCTGCTTCGGGAGCTGTGAGCCAAAGTTCTGAGAACCGTATATTTTCACCCGAAATTTTATTTGGATTGTATAATTCTAAGCGGCTGACAGACACATTTGATAAGTTATTCTCTAACAAACTAGAGCCGAAAAATGTCTTGAAGATGACTGATGCGGGAGTTGCTCAATTATATGATGAAGAAGGTGACCTTCGTACTTGCCAGTGGCAATCGATGCGTGATATCGAAGCGAATGACGGTCGCTTTTTTGTGAAATACGGTGAAGTAACGGATTTAGGTTATGAATATGCCAATCTTATGCCGATAGTGAGAATCTCAGAAATGTATTTAATTGCAGCGGAGTGTGACCGGAAGGTAAATCGTCTGGATGAACTTCGTGCTGCAAGAAAGATATCTCAGTTGCATTCAACAGCAGGATTGGATGCTTATATTGAAGATGAATATGTACGAGAGTTTATAGGAGAAGGGCAGTTGTTCTGGTATTACAAACGTAAGGGAGTTACTACACTTCGCCGATTGTACAATCCTAGTTTGGATGATATGGAAATTAAGATATCGAATTATCAGTTTGATTTGCCGGATGAAGAACAAAAACGCCGGCAATAAAAATAGTAAATTATGAAAACTATATATATCACTTGTTTGGTTCTGTTAGGCATTTTGCAAACAGGATGCCGTGAGAATATTGAAGAGTATTCAGGTATTGCAGGTATTTACTTTGCTATGTCTGCTAAATATGGAGGTTGGAACGATAGTGAAGAAGATTATACCAGCATTTCCGATATTCCTTTTGCTGTAGACGAGCGTGAGGATACCGTCTTATTGGTTCGTGCCAAAATCATTGGTGAAGTAGTTGGGCACGATCGTGCAGTATCTATTAGAATCGTACCGCAGGAAGATTCGGAAACTGAAGCTATAGAGGGGAGTGATTTTGAACCATTACTTGATACTTATTATGTAAAAGCCAATGAGGTATATGCCAATATCCCTATTCACTTTTATAAGAAAAGTGATTTAAAA
The DNA here is from genome assembly GCF_900155865.1 of Bacteroides bouchesdurhonensis. GTDB lineage: Bacteria > Bacteroidota > Bacteroidia > Bacteroidales > Bacteroidaceae > Bacteroides > Bacteroides bouchesdurhonensis. The sequence continues at coordinate 5,011,268 of NZ_LT707006.1, read as the reverse complement.
GATAAGGAACGTATACTGAAACTAGAGTTGTTGCCAAATAAAGATTTTGATACGCCAATGGCAGAATGGTTACGACCGGGAAGTTCTGATAAAAAAGGAATTGATGTGTTGCATCATACAATTACTATTAGTGATAAGTGGATTAAATTGCCGGGATTTAATGAGTATTATTTCGGAACTTATTCGGAGAAAAAAAACCGGTTGATGTGCGAGTTGTTTAATCTGACTCTGAAGGATTTTGAGAAAGCGATGTCTATTGTAAAATGCAGAACATTGGCAGTTAAGTTGGATCAGTATCTGAAAGAACAAGAAGCTAAAGGCGATCCTGTATATGAGGATTATCTGGATGGAGAAGGTAAGCCTGTGAAAATGACTGTCGGGAAAGGGATAGATTATTAAAAGTACAATTATGAAAAAGATATATATAACGACTCTATCGATATGCTTGATGTTTTCTTCCTGTTTCAACGATAAAGGAAACTATAGCTATTCGGTTATTAATGATATCGAAATAGGAGAAGAAGGTTTTAGTGAACCTTATACTGTTCGAACGGATGTAGATAAACTGAATATTGAACCTGTAATTATCAGTACTACAGATCCGAATCTCAACGAAAATTACACATATGAATGGGTGGCTGTCAGTACTTTGAAATCCCCTAGTACACGATATACGCTAAGTACTGACCGGATATTGAATTATGATGTAAAACTTCCGGCAGATGAATATGATTTATTCTTTAAGGTTACGGATACGAATACAGGTCTTGTGTTTAGCAATGATGTATCTCTAACGGTTAATGGTTCTTATACCAGAGGTTGGATGATTGTCGGAAATGACGATGCGGGAAAACTGGTGTTGGATATGATGTCAATTAGTAGAGATACGTTGCATCTAAAAGATATATTGAAAGCTGGTATTACTCATCTCGATCCAACATTTGTATGGGTAGACAATAGTCCTGATTCTTATGATGAATATGTTTATGTATGTACAAAGCATCATACCTATAGATACGATCGTGAAGGATTGGACACAGCGGAAGAATTGCAAATCTTTGATCCGGATTCCAAAGGATATAGAAATAACATTGTAACATCTGATATTCAGCGTGTAAAGGAGAAACGTACAATGTTTCTGTGTGATGGATATGCCTATGTAAATACTACTTTGAATGAAGGGGAATTTGGAAGTCCTAATAATTATTATCTGACAGATGTGGGATATGAATATTTTTCAATAGGGGATAAGATTGCCTGCAATCGTACTGGCGAAATAACTTCAGCAGCAGCCATTGATCAATATGTTTTATATAATACGTCAGGTAAAAAATTCTGTTATTTACGACCATTGGCTAAAAATATGTATGATCTTTTGGATAAGGATTCGGAGGAACCTTATAGTTGGGATACAACTAAAGATTTTGCTCCTAACGGATTGGAATATGTAACAACTATCAATTCGTTGTTTAGTAGCGGGCAGTCAGCCACTATACTTAGAAATTTAAGTAATGGAAAATATTATATTTACACCTATGCGATTACTCGTCAGGGAGGTGCTGTGACAAAAGGGGGACGATATGAGATTCCCGCAGATGCAACCGGATTTGGAGAGTCGACTCTATTTTCTATGACTACCCGCCAAGGATATTTAATTTATGCAGTTGATAATACACTTTACGGATATGATTTTCGTAAAAACAATCATCCGGTAGTACTTGCCACTTTTCCAGATGAAGAAATAACGGCCATCAATAATGATATTATCTCCGAACAGCAGATGGAAGACAATTTCTATATTGCGACATATAAAAAGGGAACGGAAGAAGGACGAGGTGGTTCTGTACGGAAATATTCGGTTGTGGATACTCCTGAACAAATTAATATTACTGAAGAATTAGTGTGGAAAGGATTTCCGCGTGTAGTCAGCCTCTGCTACAAGCAATTTTAAAGAGTTTACATTTAACTAACTAAAAATAAATAGGACAAAAAGTATGAAGAACAAAACGCTGATTTTATGGGTTGCATTAGCAACCTTATGTTCAGGTGTACACGCAGAGAGTGACATCTTTAAAAAGTGGAGAAAGAAGAAAAACAAAAACAAAACGGAACAGACCGACTCAATAAAGCCGAAGGATAAATTTGATAAGGCTATTGATAAGGCTACTCCGTATGAAGGAACAATTAAAACATGGATAACTCCTAAAAATGAACTTCTATTTGAGATTCATAAGGATAACCTAGACAAGCTTTACTTACTTGCTAATCGTGTGTCTTCTATTAGTGAGAGTTCAAACTTTACAGCCGGAGAGATGATCGGAGATCCATTTATGTTCCGTTTATCTGCTGATACTGCTAATGTGTATATGCATACAGTACAGTCATTTGAACGGGTGAGACCTGGGGATCCTATTGAATCTTCTTTTAAGAAAAACTTCTCTGATCCTATCATGAAGACGTTCAAGATAAAAGCTTCACGTAAGGATACTTTATTGATCGATATGACCTCTTTCTTTGTGTCGAATGAGAAGTGTATTACTCCTCTTCAACAAAGTGTACGTACGCGTGCCACAAAACCCGCTTCTTTTGACTCTTCGGCTTCTATGCTTCTGGGAGTAAAAGGGTTTGAGAAAAATGTGGAGATTACCAGCCGATTGAATTACACTTCAGAATCTGGAGCGTATACGGTGAATATGCGGCGTTCTATTGTGGAGCTGCCGAAAGAGCCTATGAAAATGCGCTTACAAGATAATCGTGTAGGATTTTTCAGTACGTTCTATTACTACTATACTTCTGACAAAGATAAGATTCCAACAAAAGAATTTGTGCATAGATGGAGAGTGGAACCTAAAGAGGAAGATCTGGAGAAATATTTTAATGGAGAATTAGTAGAACCTAAGAAACAGATTGTATTTTATGTTGATTCTGCTTTCCCTACCAAATGGAGAAAAGCTGTTAAAGATGGTATTGAAGATTGGAATAAAGCTTTTGAGGCTGCCGGATTTAAAAATGTAGTTGTAGCAAAGGATTATCCGACCGATGACCCGACATTCGATCCGGATGATATTCGCTACAACTGTGTGCGTTATATGACGAACAATGTTGCCAATGCTGCAGGACCGAGTTATATTGATCCTCGTTCCGGAGAAATTTTGGTTGGAGAGGTAATGTGGTACCATAATGTGATTTCTTTAGTTCATAATTGGCGATTTGCACAGACTGGTGCAGTTGATCCGCGTGTTCGCAAATTGGTGTTTGATGATGATGTGATGAGTGAGTCTTTGCGTTATGTGGCTTCTCATGAAATAGGGCATACTTTAGGATTGGAGCATAATATGGGAGCTAGCTATGCTTTTCCTGTAGATTCGTTACGTAGTCCTTCGTTTACACAAAAATATGGTACTACGCCTAGTATCATGGACTATGCACGTAATAACTATGTAGCACAGCCGGGTGACCTTGAAAAAGGGGTACGTATGGTTCCGCCATTGATTGGCGTATATGATAAATATGCTATTAATTGGGGATATCGTGTGTTTAAGGATACACCGACACCGGAATCAGAATATAAATATCTGAATGCGATGATCGAGGAGAAGAAGGATGATCCAATGTATCAATTTGGTGCACAACAACTTTTCTTAACTGAAGATCCGACAGATCAGACTGAAGATTTAGGTAATGATCATATTAAGGCTAGTAACTATGGCATTAAGAATTTGCAGTATATTATTGCTAATATTGAAGAATGGTTGAAGAAAGAGAATACCACTTATAACGATATTCATGAAATGTATATGGCATGTGTAAGTCAGTATATGCGTTATTTGACTCATGTGATGCCATATCTTGGTGGAGTGGAATTTACTGATTTGGTGCAAGACGGAAGCCAGAAATATGATACCCGTTATATTACAAAAGATAAACAGAAGAAAGCGATGGTCTGGTTGGTGGATCAGGCATTAAATTGTCGTAAGTGGTTGTTACCGGAAAGTATTATGCGTATAAACGGGATGGAGTCTAGTGCATTTGATAATTTCCAATATTCTATTGTTGGTAAGATTCTTAGTCCGGCTACTATGGGAATGATTTATGAAGGTGAACGCTCTGGACAAGAGAATATCTATACATTGGATAGTTATTTCAACGATGTTTATCAGGTGATCTTTGCTAATACAATCAGTGGGAAATCATTGACCCAGGAAGATATGAACTTGCAAAGTGCGGCTGTAGCTGCCTTGATGAAGTATTCTAATTTAGATCCTTCTATGAATAAAGGATTAGGTGGGGGAGCACCGGGTGGATTGGCTGATCCGGAAGCAGCTTGGAAAGATATGGTAGCTAAAGTAACGGAGCAGTCCAATCAGTTTTGCAATGTGACTTCATGTAAACATGAACACTTGGATGCGGAAACTTCGTATGCGCGTCATAATATGACTCCTGCTAAGTTGTCAGCTGGTGTAGGACGTCCGGTTATTACTAATACACTGAAGAAGGTCCAGAATTTGTATAAGTCAAGACTTGGATCAGGTGATGCACGTACACGTGCATTTTATGATTATCAGGTAACAATTATAAACATGTTGTATAAGAAATAATTGATTGAGTTTAATTAAATATTAGAAGTAGAGTTATGAAAAAAATTATGAATTATTGGATGATTGCTGCAATGGCAGTAACATTAACAATGGGAGTTAGTAGTTGTTCTAGTGATGACGATGAAGAAGAAAATGCCCCTGTTACTTATGAATTGAAGATTGTTAATCAGGCTGATGCTAAGTTGGATGTTGATCCGGAGGCTTTGTCTGAGCAGGTAATCAAGATTCAGACGAATGCTGCACAGAAAGATTTGAGCTTGGAAAAGGTAAATGAGCAGTCATGGTGTACTGCCAGCGTGAAAAGCACAACCGAGATTACTGTGAAAGCAGGAGCTAATCCAAATACAACAGACCGTGAAGCTAAATTTAAGTTAGTAGCTGGTGCATCTTCTGTTACATTCTCTGTTACTCAGGCAGGAAAGAACTCTACAGGATGTACCTTATCAATAGAATCGAGTGATATTGATGAGCAATATGGTATGTATATGTATATGGGTGATAATTCCGGGAAAACTATTTCTTTGAAGATAAATACAACCGCTAGCCGTTGGAAAGCAGTGACTGCTGATATGATGGGAGAAGGTGATGGTTCAGATTGGATTCAGATCAAGAATCCACGTGGTAAGAACGGAGAAACGATGGAATTCTCTTTAGCACCTAATGTAGCTGGTGATGTACAATCCGGAACAATTACTATTTCTGCCGGTGATGCGGAAGAAATTGTTATCAATATTAATCAGATGGGTATGGCTCCGGCAACTTCTTATAAACTTTTCACGGACGATAAGAAGACCCAGGCATTTGCCAATGGAACCGCTTTAAGTTTAGAGGCTACCTATGCTACTGAATCAAAAGAACGCATTAAAACACTTTATGTAGAAACGGATGGAGGCTATATTGCACTTATATGTGAAACAGGTACCGATAATGAAGTTGAGGATGAAGATTCATGGTTAGGTGCAGGTGGTGACTTAGACCATCTACTTATTAATGTGAAGGAGGATAATACTACAGGTGCAGAACGCACATTGGATGTAGTGATTCTCGATTCAGATTGGGATGCAGAACTATTCCGTATTCCTGTGACCCAAAAAGCAAAATAAACATTGTAAATTGCTTTTAAATAGAAAAACGGTTATCTTGAATCAAGATAACCGTTTTTCTATTTAGAGATGAATTTGACGTGCTTCTAGTTATATGAACAAGAAAATCATAGGTATCAATATTCCTATAATCAACTCAATGCCCCCACGTCCAATAATGCCATTTTTACCTTTGTTCATAAACAATCCGGTGAGAGCAATGATAAGTAGTGATACGGCAAAAATATCAGAGAACCAAGTCCACCAACGAGCCGGATTATAATGTAGACGGCTAAACCAGCTAAGTATCGGCCGTTTTTTTACTGATTCATAAATAGCTTTTCCAGTATTCATATCTACTACTAAAGAAGAACCACCTTTTAAGAAAACCTTTAATTGTTGTTCACCAGAGTAGTAATGTTTCATATAAGCATTTTCTTCGTTGATCATTTTAAGGAAGCCAAGTGTCTGTTCCTTACTGACCTTTTCTGTTTGCGGGAAATTACCCTGAATTTGTAGCTCAGTTTTAGTAATTTTATAGTCAGCATTGAACGTTCGCTTATGATTCAACGCAATACCCGATACGGCATATACAATGATTACACCAGTAAATAAAAACGAAAGGTCCCGGTGGATAATCCGGAACCATTTACGTATTGTTGTAGGCAAGCTATTTTTCGATTTCATACTCAGAAGCAATAATATGGTACTGGCTATAGTAGTTCTTATTTTCTTTCTTTGTACGTTCTGCAATTTCAGCTCTGATTTGTTCAATCTGTTTCTTAAGCATAGCTACTGCTTCCGGGTTACCTCCATCAGGAGCTTTTAGACTTTCATCCAATCGTTGCTCCCAATTCGACAGGAAAGCCTCGTCTACACGTTCTTCCGCTATAGTAGCTTTCACACAAACATTATTGTTTAGCACCCCTTTGTCGAATGAGACCAGTTCTGTGTTAGCTTCTACATTTACAAACCGGGTAGTATCACTACCTAACAAAGTGATATGATTACTTCCATGTCCACATACATCTACACAAAAACCCTCTAACATAAAAGTGTCTCCGATAAGAGCGTCTTGTATGGTTAATATGCTATCAACAGAGTAAATTTCTTGAGCGGCTTCCTTGGGAGAAGAAGGTTTACAGGCAATAATAGAGATCAAACATAATAGCAAGACAGTGACATTTAAGATTTTCATAAGTCTGTTTTTTGTATTAGAAAATAAAAAGAGCAAAAAGTCCGACTTTCAAGTCAAGGCTTTTTGCTCTTTTAATATATGTATATTAAGCCTTAACGCGGCCTACATAAGAGCCGTCACGTGTATCGATTTCAATTGTTTCGCCTTCATTAATAAATAAAGGAACACGTACAGTTGCACCAGATTCTACAGTTGCAGGTTTCAGCGTGTTAGTTGCTGTATCTCCTTTTATACCCGGCTCAGTATAAGTAACCTTCATCTGAACCTTAATTGGCATATCTGCGTAAAGTACAGTCTCAGTTGAAGCATCGGAAACAACTTCCAATACTGCACCTTCAAGCAAGAAATCAACTCCGTTGATCAAATCATGAGCAATAGGATGTTGGTCGTATGTTTCTTGATTCATGAAGATATAGTCTTCTCCTTCTTTATATAAGAATTGGTAAGGACGACGTTCTACACGTACGTCTTCCAGTTTTTCACCGATGTTGAAACGGCGTTCGAGAACGTATCCGCTAACTACGTCTTTCAGTTTGGTACGCATGAAAGTGTTACCTTTACCCGGTTTTACATGTAGGAATTCGATACAGAAATAGAGCTTTCCGTCCATACGGATACAAGTTCCGTTTTTGATGTCTTGAGCATTAATCATACTGCTGTTTTCTTTTATTATATTATTGTTATTTAGTTGTCGCTATCCTAATTCGAGTGCAAAAGTAATCTAAATCAGTAAAAAACACAAAAACTTTTGAGCAAAAATGAGTTATCTCTTGGTTAATTTAAAAAAAGTGTCTATTTTTGCAGCCCGATTACGTGGAATAATAACATAAAAACAAGATACAGTAATGAAGAGAACATTTCAACCCTCTAACAGAAAGAGAAAAAACAAACACGGTTTCCGTGAGAGAATGGAATCGGCTAATGGTCGTAGAGTTTTAGCTGCTCGTCGTGCGAAAGGCAGAAAGAAACTGACTGTTTCTGACGAGTACAATGGCCAGAAGAAATAATAATTGTCAGCCATTTAAGGAAGCAAGAAAGGCAGAGTTGATTAAAACTCTGCCTTTCTTGCTTTTTTTTATAAGTCTTGTAACTCCTATGAAAAGGGAGTTTACGGAAGAATGTGAATGTAAACTCAGGCTTTTTCTTGCTTAATTTACTATGTTAAAAAGCATTATTCTGTTTTAAATATCTTTCTTTTTACCTTCCTTTGCAAAAAATATAGAGTGATACAAAGTGATCTGATAATCTTAAAAAGATATCAGGAAACTATATAAAGGAATTTAGGGTTGTTGAAATCTATAGGAGTGGGGATTATAGTTGCAACAATTGTGGCGGTGATAAGTGTCCTTGCGTTTCGAGGAAGGACATTTTCATCGCTTTCTTTTTAAAAATTCAACTTATTTGTCGTATCTTTGGCGCAGATTAACAGCAATGCGTATGACAATTAAAGAATTCTTTTCTTTTAAAACAAATAAATACTTCTGGCTGAATATCATTGGCATGGTTGTGGTAGTGATATTGCTATTATTGGGTGTGATGAAGTGGCTCGATACTTATACACGCCACGGTGAGGCTGTTGTTGTTCCGGATGTGAAAGGAATGACTGTAGAGGAGGCATCAAAGATGTTCCGTAACAATGGGTTGGTATGCGTTGTGTCGGACTCTACTTATGTGAAAAACAAGCCTGCTGGTATCATTCTTGAGCTAAATCCGGGAGTCGGACAGAAAGTAAAAGAAGGACGTATAATCTATTTAACTATTAATACTCTTAATATTCCGCTGCGTCCAGTTCCGAATGTGGCAGATAATAGTTCTCTTCGCCAAGCTCAGGCTAAAGTATTAGCTTCTGGTTTTAAGTTGAATGAACCGGAAATGATGAGTGGTGAAAAAGATTGGGTTTATGGTGTAAAATATAAGGGTCGTTTGTTGTCCGCAGGAGAAGAAATACCTTTAGGTGCTTCTTTGACGTTGATGGTAGGAAACGGAACGGAGGATATATTGGAAGATGACTCATTGGAAAGTGATGTAACAGAACCTGTTACGTCAGAATCGTCATCTACTCAGGATGATAGCTGGTTTTGAATGTAAACAACTGAAATAAGCTCGCATGATAGAGGAAGAACTTCCGGATGGATTGGAGAATGACTTGGATGATATAGAACCAGTCGGTGATGAGGCCCAACTTTATGAGCACTTTCGTGTGGTCGTAGATAAGGGACAGGCGATGGTAAGAGTAGATAAATATCTGTTCGAACGTATTGTCAATGCTTCGCGTAACCGTATTCAGAAAGCTGCCGAAAACGGATTTGTCATGGCTAACGGTAAACCGGTAAAGAGTAGCTATAAAGTGAAGCCTCTTGATGTCATCACTGTGATGATGGATCGTCCGCGTTATGAGAATGAGATTATTCCAGAAGATATTCCCCTTACTATTGTTTATGAAGATCCCTATGTCATGGTGGTAAATAAGCCTGCCGGTTTGGTTGTACACCCCGGGCACGGAAATTACCATGGCACTTTGGTGAATGCATTGGCATGGCACTTGAAAGATGTGCCTGACTATGATGCCAATGATCCGCATGTCGGATTGGTTCACCGAATTGACAAAAATACTTCCGGCTTATTGGTCATTGCCAAAACACCGGATGCTAAAACAAATTTGGGTCTTCAATTCTATAATAAAACGACCAAACGCAAGTATCGTGCGTTGGTATGGGGAAATGTCGAAAAAGATGAAGGAACGATTGTCGGTAATATTGCCCGTAATCCGAAAGACCGGATGCAGATGGCTGTAATGTCCGATCCCGCTGTGGGGAAACATGCGGTAACTCATTATCGTGTGTTGGAGCGGTTGGGATATGTAACTTTAGTAGAATGTGTGCTTGAGACAGGGCGTACACATCAGATTCGTGTCCATATGAAGCATATAGGGCATGTTTTATTTAATGACGAACGCTATGGCGGTCACGAGATATTAAAAGGTACTCACTTTAGTAAGTACAAACAATTTGTAAATAATTGCTTTGACACTTGTCCCCGACAAGCTTTGCATGCAATGACGTTGGGGTTTGTTCATCCCGTCACAGGTAAAGAACTGTTTTTTACTTCTGAACTTCCGGATGACATGACTCAACTTATCGATAAGTGGAGAAGCTATATAAGTAATAGAGATATAGAATGAAACGCACAATTGCTATCGTAGCCGGAGGAGATACCTCCGAATTTCATGTATCCCTGCGTAGTGCACAGGGAATCTATTCCTTTATTGATAAGGAAAAGTATACACTGTATATCGTTGAGATGCAAGGACTCCGTTGGGAAGTCCAGTTGCCGGATGGTACGAAAGTACCTGTAGACCGCAATGATTTCAGTTTTATGCTAGGGATGGAAAAGATAAAATTTGATTTTGCCTATATAACTATTCATGGAACTCCGGGAGAGGATGGACGTCTTCAGGGATATTTTGATATGCTGCACATTCCATATTCCTGTTGTGGAGTATTGGCTGCTGCTATCACTTATGATAAGTTCACATGTGGTCAGTATCTGAAAGCATTTGGCGTACGTATCGCCGAATCATTGCTTTTACGTATGGGACAATCCATTTCCGATGAAGATGTATTGGATAAGATCGGCTTACCTTGTTTTATTAAACCGAGTTTGGGAGGATCAAGTTTCGGAGTAACGAAGGTGAAGACTAAAGAACAAATACAACCTGCCATAGCTAAAGCTTTTGAAGAGGCTCAGGAAGTTTTAGTGGAAGCTTTTATGGACGGAACGGAACTGACATGCGGTTGTTATAAAACAAAAGACAAAACAGTAGTCTTTCCGCCCACAGAGGTTGTAACTCATAACGAGTTTTTTGATTATGATGCGAAATACAATGGTCAAGTGGATGAAATAACTCCGGCACGCATTTCGGATGAATTGACGAATCGGGTGCAGTTGCTCACCTCGGCTATTTATGATATATTAGGTTGTTCCGGTATTATTCGTGTGGATTATATCGTAACTGCCGGAGAAAAAATTAATCTTCTGGAGGTAAATACGACTCCGGGAATGACTGCTACCAGTTTTATTCCCCAGCAAGTACGTGCTGCCGGTCTGGAAATAAAAGATGTGATGACTGATATTATCGAAAATAAATTTTAATTCCTTGCTATGGATATAACAGAGTTTAATGAGATTCGTCCTTATTATGATGAGGAACTTCCTCAAATTCTGGAGGAACTGATTGCTGATCAAGCTTTTCAGAAAGCAGCCTGTAGCGCAATTCCGAATGTTCCTTTTGAACTTCTGGCACAAAAAATACGTACATGCAAGACCAAACTGGATTTCCAGAAAACATTTTGTTATGGTATTTTGTGGAAGATAGCTCAGGAACATACTGATAGTCTGACTTTAGATCATACGGCTTTGCCGAATAAAGAAAAGGCTTACACTTATATGTCCAATCATCGGGATATAATTCTGGATTCCGGTTTTCTTTCTATCTTGCTGGTCGATGAAGGAATGGATACGGTTGAGATAGCTATTGGAGATAATTTGCTCATTTATCCTTGGATTAAGAAGTTGGTGCGGGTTAATAAATCATTTATTGTACAACGCGCATTAACTATGCGTCAAATGTTGGAGTCCTCAGCCCGTATGTCTCGTTATATGCACTATACTATTGCTGAGAAAAACCAGTCTATTTGGATAGCTCAACGTGAAGGGCGTGCCAAAGATTCAAATGACCGTACACAAGATAGTGTGTTGAAAATGTTGGCGATGGGAGGAGAAGGTGATTTGGTAGAACGTCTGATGGAAATGAATATTGCACCTCTTGCTATTTCCTACGAATACGATCCTTGCGACTTTCTTAAAGCTCAGGAATTTCAACTGAAGAGAGATGTAGAAGGATATAAGAAAACGACACAAGATGATCTGATTAATATGGAAACAGGACTTTTCGGATATAAAGGAAGAGTACATTTCCAGATGGCACCTTGTATTAACGACAAGTTGGAACAGTTGGATCGCTCATTGCCTAAACCGGATTTGTTTGCTAGAGTTTCTGCTTGCATTGATCAGCGGATTCATTCTAATTATCGGATGTATCCAGGCAATTATATAGCTTATGACTGGTTGAAGGGTAAGGCAGAGTTTGAGCAAAATTATACACAAGAAGAAAAGCAGCATTTCATTGATTACGTTGAGCAACAATTGGAAAAAATAAAGATTCCTAATAAAGATGTGGACTTTTTGCGTGAAAAGTTGTTATTAATGTATGCTAATCCTTTAATAAACTATTTAGCTGCACGCCAATGAAAAGAAACAAACTACATTCTATTTGGTTGATGGGACTGCTTTTGTTAGTAGCTGCTTGTGGAGATGACGAATATTATTATCCTTCTGTGAAGTTGGAGTTTGTCACAGTGAAATCAGGGACGGATGGTAAATTGCAAACACTTCTTCCAGATAAAGGGGATGAAATGCTTGTATCAAAAGACCGTACCAACTCTACCATGTCTCCTAATGATTCGAAGCGTGTATTGGCTAATTATGAAGTGTTTTCTTCCAATGGTATTTCTTCTGCCACCATATATTCTTTGCAATCTCTGATAACCTTGACACCTAAGTTGAAAGGAGAACAGGGTTATGGAGAACTTACAAAAACGGATCCGGTAGATGTAGTGAGTATTTGGATGGGAAGAGACTATCTGAATATGATTCTGAGTCTGAAAGTAAAAGGAGATGCGAAGCATGTTTTTGATCTTTTAGGGGAAATACAAGAAGAGTCGGAAAATGGCGAGCAGGTTGTTGTATTATCTCTATATCATGATGCGCAGGGAGATGCGCAATATTATAACCGGAGAGCTTATATTTCAGTTCCTCTAACCAAGTTGGTTGGAAAACCAGATCAAATAGTCCGTATAAAGTTTAAATATTATACCTCTGATAAAGATGGTAATATGATCGAATCGGACAAATATTGTAATCCGGATTTTGAAGGATTTGAATACATTCCGAGTTCAAATTGAGTAATGAAATATCTATGTTAAAAGCGAATCAATTAGTTGTGGGAATTTTGTTGTTTCTTTCTTCTCTTTTCTCCTGTCAGCAACAGAGAGGAGATTTCAAGTCAATGAATGTGGATGAGTTTGATGCATGCATTCAGGATGAAAATGTGCAGCGTTTAGATGTCCGTACCTTGGCAGAGTATTCCGAAGGACATATTGCTAAAACTATCAATATTAATGTCCTTGATGATTCTTTTGCCACCATGGCTGATTCCTTACTTCAAAAAGATAAACCGGTAGCATTATATTGCCGTAGTGGCAAGCGGAGTAGAAAGGCTGCAAAGATACTTAGCAAAAAAGGATATAAAGTTTTTGATTTATATAAAGGATTCAATGCTTGGCAAGATGCGGGAAAAAATATAGAACAATAAGAAAATAGAAAATTGTGAATATTGAAGTTTTATAGGTTCGATGCAAAGAGTATGTGACCTGAATAGCTTATAAATAGTAAACGGTGAACAATAAAGGTCCGGAACATTCATTATCCACCGTTTGACATCTTATTGATGATATTTATTTCAATCCTTCTAACAGTCTCTTTAAGACAACAGTTGCTGAAATTTCCCGATTGGCAGCTTCTGGAATAACAATAGATTGAGGGCTCTCAATCACATCATCCGTAACAATCATATTTCTGCGAACAGGAAGGCAATGCATGAAGTAAGCATTGTTGGTAACTGCCATTTGTCGGTCACTAACTGTCCATGCACGGTCTTTGCTTAAAATCTGCCCATAATTATCACCTGTATATGCCGCCCAGTTTTTGGCATATACAAAGTCAGCTCCTTCGAAAGCTTTCATCTGGTCGTATTCTACTTTTGCATTTCCTACAAATGCAGGGTCGAGTTCATATCCTTCCGGGTGAGTAATCACAAAATCATAGTCAGTTGCGTTCATCCACTCTGCGAAAGAGTTGGGAACAGCCTGTGGCAGTGGGCGTGGATGAGGTGCCCATGTCATAACCACTTTAGGTCGCGCTGTCTTTTTGTATTCTTCGATAGTAATCAAATCGGCGAAACTCTGAAGTGGGTGGCGAGTCGCAGCTTCCATCGAGAATACCGGACGACCGGAGTATTGGATGAACTGGTTGAGAATCGTTTCTTTATAATCAAAGTCACGGTCTTCGAAACGTGCGAAAGATCTTACTCCGATCAGATCACAGTAGCATCCCATTACAGGAATAGCTTCTAAAAGATGTTCAGGCTTGTCGCCATCCATGATCACGCCGCGTTCTGTTTCCAGTTTCCACGCCCCCTGGTTGATATCCAGCACCATAACATTCATTCCTAGATTGAGGGCAGCTTTCTGTGTGCTGAGCCGGGTGCGTAAACTAGAGTTGAAGAAGATCATCATCAATGTTTTATTACGCCCCAATTCTACATATTTGAAACGGTCTTTTTTGATTTCGAATGCTTCTGCAAGAGCGGATTTTAAATCGCCGATGTCCTGTACACAAGTAAATTTCTTCATGTTTCTCTATAATTAATCGTTATTGTTCCATTGTTCTCTTATAGTATATATCCATTTATAGGGGCGTTTCACCATCTGGTTTGTCCCTCTCCTTCAATGATCCATTTATAAGAGGTGATTTCTTCTAATCCCATCGGGCCGCGGGCATGTAGCTTTTGAGTACTGATGCCGATCTCTGCTCCTAATCCGAATTGTCCACCATCAGTGAAAGCAGTCGATACATTCCTATATACGCAAGCAGCATCTACTATTCGGGTAAACAAGGTGGCTCGTTCTTTGTTTTCCGTCACGATGCATTCGCTATGTTTAGAACTATATTCTTGGATATGTCCTAATGCATTTTCAAAACTATCAACAGTCTTTATGGCTAATTTATAATCCAGAAATTCGGTGCCAAAGCTTTCATGGGTCGCAGCTTGCAAAAGTTCAGCCGGATAATGATTTGCCAGTGCCTGATAGGCTTGCGGGTCTGCATAGATAATTACTTGGCTGTCTTTTAACTTCTCACATAAAAGTGGCAAGTCTGCAAGTCTGTTTTTATGTATAATAAGACAGTCCAACGCATTACATACACTGACGCGGCGGGTTTTTGCATTATGGATGATAGCTGCTCCTTTGCTTGTGTCTCCGAATTCATCAAAATAAGTATGGCAAATGCCTGCACCGGTTTCGATGACAGGAATGCTTGCATTGGTACGGACAAAATTGATTAAGCTACTGCTACCTCTGGGTATAATCAGATCCACATACCCCACTGCATGTAGCAGTTCACTTGTTGCCTCCCTGTCGGCAGGAAGCAATTCTACGATATGGGGATTGATATTGAATTTCTTCAATACTTTGTGGATGACGCTGATAATAGCCCGGTTAGAATAATCAGCATCACTTCCTCCTTTTAGTATACAAGCATTTCCACTTTTCAAACAAAGAGAGAAAACGTCGAAACTAACATTTGGACGAGCTTCATAAATAATTCCTATTACTCCGAAAGGGACGCTCACTTTAGATAGTTTCATTCCATTAGGGCGAATTGTTTCTTTCAGTATCCTTCCTAGAGGAGAGGGAAGAGTCGCCACATTACGTATGTCGGTAGCAATGCTTTTCAAACGTTCTTCTGTCAGCTTCAGTCGATCATATTTGGGATCTTTCACGTCCATGCGTGCCAGGTCCTTTTCATTTTCAGCCAGAATCAACGATGTTTCACTTATTGCTGCATCCGCTACTGCATTTAATATCTGGTTGATTTTCTCATCACTCAGTAAGGCCAATTCCCGACTGGCTGCTTGTACAGCAGCAAAGGTCTTGTTTAAATTTGTAGTCATTTGCTCCCTTTTTGCGTTAAATAGAAAGATAAATAGTGCAAATATAGTGAATCATGTGAATAAAACTTGCTGAAATTTGAAATAAATGTATCACTTTATTCTTTTGTCCAGATTCTGAGATTCAGATTCAACTCGTCTACAATCTGTACCAGTTCGCTGACAGTCTGGAATTCCGATTCCAGGTTCTCGCGGGTTAATGGGCTCCATAGGCTGGTTTCGAAATGATTTTGGGAGTCTGGGATAGCGATATATACATTGGAATTCCGGAAACTGATAGTTATTCCATCCCCCAATCGCCGATTCATCGTTACTAAACGCTCCATCATTGAAGTAGACAAGATGTAACGTGCTTCAATCTCGTCGGTAGAGTAGGTGTCGAAGCAATGTTCAAATTCGTTGTTCTCTAGTTTTACCCGCTTCTCACTGCCAAAGCGGAACTTGAACCATGAATTCCGGTAAAGTATCGTTTGTCCGGCAAAGTCTTTATGAAAGTCGGCGATAAATAAAAAGCCTTTGAAAATATCAGTCCAATACTCTTTTGTTCCATTTTTAGATGTTTGTACATGTCTTTCCTCTGCGTGTACTTCAGAAAAACATATATCTGTTTTGTCTACCCGTCCTGAGATGAAATCTTCAGCTGAATAACGATCCGGTGTGGGAAAGAGCTTACAGGAACGAAATGTTTCTTCTGATATTCCCATGTCCGGTTCATAATGTGCACCGGGAAGCACATTTTCAAGAATAAGTGGAACGATCTCTTTTTTATAGTATCCGGTAAGTTCTTTCGATTGTGCATTGGCTATTACTCCTCCGATAATTAAAGCAATGACCGCGATGATCCAAAACATATTTCCCAATGAGGGGAGGAATAAAAGTCCGATGGCTAGGATAATTCCGGCTGTTATACCTCCATTTCGGATTCCTTTTGATTTTAGTATTTTGCGTTTGGTTTCAAAAGTAACGATGTGTGGTTCTAGCTGGCTATAGACTGTATTGAATGAAATTGCCATAGTTGACGATTAAATTAAGATTGAAATGTGTTTCCGATGGTGGGATTTGCCCGTTCTTCTGCCGGTATGGAAAAAAGAGTTCTGGGTGTGAATCCGAACATCCCGGCAATCATATTGGACGGGAAAGTCATCACTGTGTTATTAAAGTCTGTTACGTTGGCATTGTAAGTTCTTCTTGCAGCCGACAGTTGTTCTTCGACTTCGTTCAGTGTACGTTGCAGATGCATAAAGTTGTCAGAAGCCTTCAACTCCGGATAGCTTTCGGCTACGGCAATGAAACGGTGGCTTGCTTGTGTAAAAACTTCGTCGAAGTTTGCTTTGTCGTCATTGTTCAGCTGTTCATATCCTTTAGAACGCAGCTCGGCTATGCGTGCGAAAATGGTCTCTTCGTGTTTGGCATATTGCTTCACTGTGGCAACGATATTGGGGATTAAATCAAATCTTTTTTTTAGCATTACATCAATGCTTCCGAAGGCATTTTCAATACTATTCCGTTTTCTGACCAATGTGTTATAAACGCCAATTATAAATAGTAGACAGATGGCTACAATGATTCCTAAGATAACCATAAATAGTGTGTACTTTGTGAATTCGACAATTAGATTAATTATTTGATGTAGAATAGAAGTATGTTTCCTCTACTCTGAACGCAAAGATAAAGTAATTGATTGATAAAACAGAGGGGTGTAAGGGATTAATCTGTTTCTTGCAATAGATTAGTTCTTCTTTTCCTATAACAAACTTTATTCTCTTTAATAGTAAAGTTGTTTTTTATTGATTATAATCTATAAACAGAACTTGCATTTATACAAACGCAAGTTCTGTTTATATGAATGCAAGTTTCATTTATATAAACGCAACTTCCGTTTATAGTTTATTTCTAATAAAGAATAATTTCTCTATCGGAGGAAAAGAAGTTAGGTATTAAAGAACAAAAAGTTTGTTAGTAGTGAAATGTATGTTTGCTATTAAGGGGTTTAAAAATTATCTGCCAGCCATCAAACGAAGAGGATAATGGCAGGAATCGGCAAAGGTGATAGGTGATAGAGAAGGTGATAGGTTGATTCTCGACCTATCACCTCTTGAAAGTGCGATGAATAGGGGGATACAGAAGATTGGTGATAGGTTGATAGAGAAAATGATGTTTTTTTGTTATGAGGTGATTTAAAATGATGCGGAAATATATGAAAAGTAGTTGAGCAAGGTATCTTTCTGATAGACTGCCTGATTATCTAGGTTGCACCTCCGAAAAATAAGAGATAACTTACAAAGCAATGGTAAAGAAAGGATGGTTAGTAAAGTTTTTCGTATATTTGCTGCATAAAAATAGAAACTGAATGATGGATATGGAAAAATTATCTTATAAATTGAAGCAATATTGTAAGCCTGCTACTCACTTTGACTGGTGGGTTTCGTGGGCAGGTGTTTTGATAGGCTGTACTATTTTGGCGGCAGGTTTTGTGTTTTTTATCAATCCTTATAACATTGTGCCGGGAGGGGTGTATGGAGCTAGTATCGTTCTTCACAATTTATTTCCCTCCATTCAGGTGGGAACATTCGGCTATATGTTCGATGTACCGCTTTTAATTCTCTCGGTCATACTGTTGGGGGCTAAGTTGGGTTCCCGTACATTGGTTGCTGCATTGATTACCCCTTTACTGATGAATGTAATGTCTCGTTGGGCTTATCCCACACAAGAGGCACTCCAACAACTTGATCCGACGAAACTCCTTGGTGGTGCTATGGATATGACAAGTCATCTGATGCTGACTTGTATTATCGGCGCGGCGATTATTGGCGTCGGTAGTGGTCTTGTTGTACGCAACCAGGCAACCACTGGGGGAAGTGATATTATTGCGATGATATTACAGAAATATTTTCATATCCGTTTCTCAAATGCCATCCTGTTCGTTGATGCTGTAGTTGTTTGTTTCGGTCTGTTGGTTATCGGGTTTGGTGTGGGTAATGCAGATGATACGAGCCAGCCTTCATGGTATTTGTCTCTCTATTCGCTGATTTCCATTTTTGTTATCTCAAGAGTGGTGGCTTATGTCATTAATGGTGCAAAAGATGATAAACTGTTGTTTGTTATCAGTGACAAAGAAATGACCGAATTGCATCGTTTCATTCTCAAAGATCTGGATCGTACAGCTACTTGTATTAAAAGTAGCGGGCTCTACACTGGGGCAGAAAAAGAAATGCTTTTTTTGGTCGTTAGCCATAAAGAAGTAACCAGTGTGAAGCATAAAATCAAAGAAGCCGATCCGCGTGCTTTTGTTGTAGTGACCGACGCTTATGATACGTTTGGTGAAGGTTGGAAACAACTTCCTTCAAAGGATGAGCTGCAACCGGAATAAATGTGGAAGTCTGCTGATTGGAGTGAAATGAATGAAAAGTGTGAACATGAAAAAATAGGATGCTTTTGAAATAGATGGTTCGCCGGCAACTCAATTTATTGGATAGCTGGTACTATGAATCTTGATTATGATGAGCTACTCTATATATAAGTAGTCATAATGTACTACTGCCTTTTTCCCATGTTTTCCAATAGCCTCCCGTGCCTGCGTGGAATCGCAATTTGCTTTTCCAACCCCTATTTGTTTTCCTTGGTTATCAAGGATACGCACAATGTCGTCTCTTTCAAATTCTCCTTCAATGCGTGTGATGCCTACAGGAAGAATGCTGACAGCTTTCTCTGAGTTCAGTACTTTTGTCGCACAGTCATTAATATGGATTTCTCCTTTTGCGAATCCTTCGCTATGTGCGATCCACTTTTTGACACTGGATACCGGTTCGCCGGAGGGAACAAAGCGTGTACAAAGTGTCTCGTCAGGATGTTGGAGCAGGTCTACTAGAATATTGTCACGCTTTCCATTAGCAATGATTACTGTAATTCCTTCATCAGCTACTTTCCGGGCGATGTTCGTTTTAGTTAGCATGCCCCCTCTTCCAAAATTGGATTTAGAGGTCTGGATATAGTTGGATAGATCTTTGCCATGACCTATCTCGCGGATGACGGATGATTGGGGATCTGCCGGAGAGCCATTATAAATTCCGTCAATATTACTGAGGATGATAAGTGCTTGCGTGTTCATCATAGAAGCAATCAGCCCTGATAATTCGTCATTGTCAGTGAACATAAGCTCGCTTACCGAAATGGTATCATTCTCATTGACAATTGGGATTACGCCATTCTCGAGCATCACTGTCATACAGTTTTTTTGGTTCAGGTAATGGCGGCGAGTACCAAAACTTTCTTTGGTGGTCAATACCTGACCAACAGGAATGCCATGTTCCCGAAAGAGTTCGTAGTAACGGTTGATTAGCTTTGCCTGACCTACAGCTGAGAATAGCTGTCGTTGATCTACACTATCGAGCTTCTTTTGAGGATGTATTTCACTTCGTCCTGAGGCTACTGCTCCCGAAGAAATGAGAATAATCTCTACCCCGGCTTTATGTAATTCTGCAATCTGATCGACAAGAGCCGACATGCGGGTAACATCTAATGTCCCATCCCGACGTGCCAATACATTACTACCTACTTTTACTGCAATCCGTGCAAATTCTTGTTTCATCCTAACTAACGTTTTGAAAGCACAAATATAGAACTTTTTGCCGATATGTTACGAAAACAGGCTGGAAAGAATTATCTTTGTCGCTCAAAAGACAAAAGAATCACAATGAAACATTTCAATCCTCAAGTAGAACAAATGACCTCCTTTATTGTAATGGATGTATTGGAGAGAGCAAATGAATTACAAAAACAAGGCATTGATATTATTCACCTTGAAGTAGGAGAACCTGATTTTGATGTACCATCTTGTGTAGCTGAAGCTGCAAAGACTGCTTATGATCAACATCTCACTCACTACACGCATTCTTTAGGGGATCCCGTATTACGTCAGGAAATAGCAGCTTTTTATCGACGGGAATATGGGGTGACAGTCGATCCTGATTGTATCGTTGTAACTTCTGGTTCTTCGCCGTCTATTCTTTTGGCACTAATGCTACTTTGTGATACAGATAGTGAGGTCATACTTTCCAATCCGGGATACGCATGTTATCGTAATTTTGTTTTAGCAGCTCAGGCAAATCCGGTATTGGTCCCGTTGTCTGAAGAAAAAGGATTGCAATATGACATAGAGGCTATCCGTAAATGTGTGAGTTCACGTACTGCGGCAATATTTATAAATTCTCCAATGAATCCGACAGGGATGTTGCTGGACGAAAGTTTTATGAGAAAAATTGCAGCATTGGGAATTCCTGTAATTTCTGACGAGATCTATCATGGGTTGGTATATGAAGGACGTGCACATAGTATTCTTGAATATACCGATCAGGCTTTTGTCTTAAATGGATTCTCAAAACGATTTGCAATGACAGGCCTAAGGTTGGGTTATTTGATAGCACCAAAATCCTGTATGCCTGCTTTACAGAAATTGCAGCAAAATTTATTTATATGTGCCTCCAGTGTCGCTCAACAAGCTGGAATAGCAGCATTGAGGCAGGCTGAACCGGATGTAGAACGGATGAAGGAGATTTATGATGAGCGTCGCCGATACATGATTTCCCGTCTGCGTGAAATAGGCTTTGAAATAAAGGTTGAGCCTCAGGGTGCTTTTTATGTTTTTGCCGATGCACGTAAATTTACGACAGACTCATATCGTTTTGCTTTCGATGTTCTTGAGTCTGCACACGTCGGCATTACCCCCGGTGTTGATTTTGGTACGGGAGGTGAAGGATATGTACGTTTCTCCTATGCAAATTCATTGGAGAATATCAAAGAAGGTTTGGATCGAATTAGTCGGTACCTTGCTCGTCACGATTCTTTATAAGCTCTGTAGCTGCTTCATATTCGTCTTCAGTAACAAGAACTGAAACAGCAGGAGCTATATAAGGAGCCAATGTTCCCATAATACCGTCCTTAACAACGCAACGAATATCATTGCTTTCCAATAGACCTTTGATAATTTCAGCTTCCCAAGGAGAACCAGAGAATACTTCTACTGACTTGCTGTAATCTTCTTCTTTCATAATTGTGAGTATTAAGTGTTACTGTCTTACAAATATAACAAAAAAGATGAATGAATGGATTTATTTTTACTTGTTTATTCTAATGAAATTCGTTGAACCTCGATAGGACGGTTCAGGAAGGTGGTAGCCGATTCGATAAATTTCTCTTCTGCTTCTGTTGTATAAAACCGGCAGTTACCGTTTTGGGTGCATTTTGCATCCATTTCCGGGTGTCTTTTTAAATAATCCTTGAGACTGCTGGCTACATATTCTCCTTGAGGGATTACATGAATCTGTTCGGGCACATACTTCCGTATTTTGGGAAATAAAATTGGATAATGGGTACAACCTAGAATTATAGTATCGATCTGGGAATCCTTTTGCAATAGTTGATCTATATATTTTTGGATAAAATAGTCTGCTCCTACATCTTGCGCTTCATTGTTTTCAACCAGTGGTACCCACATGGGGCAAGCCAGTCCGTTTACATGGATATCCGGAAATAGTTTGTGTATCTCTAATGGATAAGATTCGGATTTTATAGTACCTGCTGTCGCCAGTATACCGATATGTCGGCTTTGAGTAATATTGCCTATACATTCTGCTGTCGGTCGGATTACCCCCAGAACACGCCGTTCTGTATCAATGTTCGGAAGATCATTTATTTGTATACTTCGAAGGGCTTTAGCAGAGGCTGTATTACAAGCTAATATAACCAAATGGCATCCCATCTCAAATAGTTTATTAACGGCCTGTAACGTAAATTCATATACAATCTCAAAAGAACGGCTGCCATAGGGAGCACGTGCATTATCTCCTAAATAAATATAATCATATTCAGGTAGAACCTCTCTTATTTTGTTAAGGATAGTAAGACCACCGTATCCGGAGTCGAATATTCCGATTGGACCTGGTGTATGAGATAGATGTTCTTTCATGACAAACTGCAATTTATATACGCAAATGTACATGAAAAAAGGGAAAGGGAAAAGAAGTATATACTTCTTTTCCCTTTCCCTTTTGGTATTTTTTAGCTTATTGCTTATTTAATGCCCAATTGTGCTTTTACCTTCGAGGTAAGATTAATACTTTGTGCTTCATTAATATAAGGTATAGCAGTTCTGGCAAGATCGAAAATGTAGATCACACCTTCAGCAGCACCAACAGCTTTAATGGCATCATCTAACTTTTTATAGATTGGAGCCATCTTGTCGCTCTGTGCTTTTTCCATGTCTTGCATTGCTTTTTGACGAAATTGGTCAATCTTTTGACTCATGTCTTGCAATTCATTCTGTCTTCTTTCAGCAATGTTGGCAGGAAGTGAATCTTTAGCCATTGCTTGTTGGAATTCCTGATACTTCTTGCTGAATTCTTCGCTAGATCTTTGTAATTCGTCAGAGAGTTGTTTTTCTAATGTTTGGAGCTCAGTCTGAGCTTGAGTAAATTCAGGCATCACGGTAATAATCTCTTGAGCATTAATATGACCGAATTTCAAATTTTGTGCAAATACACCCATTGGAAGTGCAAGCAACATTACAAGTGCAATTTTTTTTAGCATAGTTCTATTATTTATTTGAATGATTTTTTAGTTATTTCCGATACAAATGTATGAAATTAATTTGAATATCCTAATTTTCTCAACACTTCATCGCTTATATCTATTCGTGGGTTTGCAAAAATGATACCTGTTGCAGAGGCTCTGTCCATCACAAGATCATATCCATGCAACTGTGAAAGCTCTTTCACAACATCATAAATGTCATCTTCAATAGGGGCAATTAGCTCCTCTCTCATCTTTACAAGTTCACCTTCCGGACCGAAATAAGTACGTCTCAATTCAGCTGCTGCTTTTTCTTTCGCTACGATCTCATCTTCTTTTTTAGTCTTTTGATCGGCAGAGAGAGTCGCAGCTTTTGCCTGATAATCCTGAAACATCTTTTGCGCTTCTTTGACTATGGCTTCTACCTCTGCTTGATATTTTTTCGTAACTTCTTGCAATTGCTCATTAGCACTTTGATAGGCCGGAATATTCTTGAGAATATATTCCGTATCAATCAGTGCAAACTTTTGTGCACTGGCTGCCATACTGATGGCAAACAGTAGCATGATAGATAGAATAGACTTTCTCATAACGTTTAGTTTTTTATGATATAATTTAGAACTCTTGTCCTAAAATAAAGTGGAATTGGCTTCCACCGTATTCTCTGGAACCATTAATCTTGTCGAAGCCATACCCCCAGTCGATACCCATCATACCAACCATTGGCAGGAAGATACGTACACCGAAACCGGCAGAACGTTTCAAGTCGAACGGATTGAACTTCTTGACGTCGTGCCATGCATTACCAGCTTCTAAGAACCCTAACACATAAATGTTAGTACTTGTTTCCAGCATAAGCGGATATCTTAATTCAAGGCCTAAACGGGCATAGGCATAACCTTCTTCTCCCCATGGAGTCAATGAACTGTTTTCGTAACCACGCAAAGCAATACTTTCTGTTGCATAGCTTGAATAACCCGTCATACCGTCACCACCTACGTCGAATGTTCCGAATGGAGATTTCTTATATTTATTATAGTGGCCTACCAAACCGAATTCTGTACGTGTCATCAATACCAGAGGCTTTTTGTATTTCTGGTAATCCATTAATGAAGTATAGGTTTTAGCTTTGAACTTCCATTTGTGATATTCTACCCACTTATAGAGTTTATCAGCATTCTCCTGAGAGCTAACCGAGCCACTTTCATTATAGTAACTCTTATAGTCTTTTCCGCTAAACAATGAATACGGAGGTGTTAATTGAACTGATAATGAGAAATCCGAACCGCTACGTGGGAAAATAGGACTATCATAAGAGCTACGGGCTAATGTTAAGTTGAGGCTAAGGTCATTACATTTACCATTCTGTACGATGAAATATCTCCAATCCTTCAAAGTATAACGTTGGTAAGCTAACTCTGCAGAAAGGGTGAAGAAGTCATCCGGCCAGTTCAAACGTTTACCCCAACCGGCAGAAAGTCCCCACATCTTAATGGATTTATCCGGGTCGTAATAATTTTCATAACTGTTGTAGTTATTGTAATTGTAACCGTAACCGCCATAAGACATGTAATTGTAATAGTTATTGAAATAGCTAGAGTTGTAATAACGGTCACTGATATCAGTCTGTATAGAGAAGAAGGCTGATAAAGAGAATGAATTCGGACGTTTGCCACCAAACCATGGATCGAAGAACGAAACACTATAAGATTGATAGTATTTAGCATTCGTTTGTCCACTGATAGTCAATGTCTGACCATCACCTTGAGGCAAAATCCCGCGATAGTTTTCTCCTGGATGCAATAAGTTGGCAACTGAGAAGTTTGTGAACTTCAAACTCAATTTACCGATAATACCGGTTTGTCCCCAACCAGCAGAGAATTCTACCTGGTCATTGGCCTTAGAAGTCAATGGTAAACCTATGTCTACAGTTCCGTTTACTGGATCCGGCTGAATATCCGGTTGTAGATTTTCAGGGTCAAAATGTCCCATTTGCTGAATTTCACGCAAAGAACGCATTAAGTCTTCTTTACTGAATAACTGTCCCGGGCGGACACGAAGTTCACGGCGAACTACATTCTCATATAAACGGTCGTTACCACTAATCTTTACTTTATTGATGGTTGCTTGGCGACCTTCATAAATTCTCATTTCAAGGTCGATCGAGTCACCTACAATGTTTACTTCAACTGGGTCAAGGCTATAAAACAGGTAACCATTATTATAATACAGATTACCGATAGCATCGTCATCGGAAATTATACGTTCGTTCAATAATTTCTGGTTGTATACATCGCCCTTCTTCATACGAAGCAGTTCATTTAAAACTTCAGATGCATAAAGAGTGTTACCCACCCATGTTACATTGCGAAGGTAGTATTTTTGACCTTCGTCTATTTCCATATAAATATTAATGGTCTTGTTGTCAAATTGAGAAATGCTATCTTTTACAATCATAGCATCACGATATCCCAATTCGTTATATTTGTCTATGATTAACTGCTTATCAGCTTCATAGTTTTCCGGTACAAATTTCTTGGTGCGGAACAGGTTGTGAAGTTTACCTTTTTCATTCGTTTTCTTCATAACCCGTTTTAGTTTGGATGTCTTGATAGCGTTGTTACCAACAATTTGAATTTCGTGCACTTTCACTTTTTCTTTCTTGTCGATATTTACGTCCACAATCACTTGATTCTCATTGGCTGGGTCATCCTTTTGGTTGATGATTACTTCAGCGTTTTTAAATCCTTTGTCGTCAAAGTAACGTTTAATTAATATTTTGACACGGTCTATAGTATTCGGAGTAATCTGCATACCCTTTGCCATGCCCACTTTGGCTTCCAGATCGGAACGTTCGGACTTCTTCACTCCGTTATAGCGTATATCAGAAATACGGGGGCGTTGTGTCAGTTTGATTTTTAACCAGATTTTGTTACCCTCAATTTTTTCGGCGGTGATCTGAACGTCCGAGAATAAACCATGTTTCCAATAGTTTTTGATGGCACCTGTTATTTCATCACCAGGAACAGAGATTACTTGCCCGACTGAAAGACCGGACAAACCAATCAATACATAGTCTTCATAATTCTTCACGCCTTCGACTTTGATGTCTGCTATTTCATACTTCTTAGGGGTTCCGGAGTATAAGATAACCGGTTTAGAGTCTTCTTCTGTGTTGGCATTCTGCGCAAAACCTGTTGCTGCAAAGCAGAACAGGCAGATAAACGTTACGAATATAAAGGAAATACGATAATGCATTTATTTTATAATTTGATGTTTCAATTTATGTTAGCTGATTTGTTCACTTGTCTTGCCGAAACGACGTTCTCTTTGTTGGTACTCATAAATAGCTTTCCTGAATTCTTCATTATTAAAATCAGGCCAAAAAGTATCACAAAAGTAAAACTCCGAGTAAGCACATTGCCATAACAGGTAGTTGCTCAACCGGATTTCCCCCCCTGTTCGGATCAGTAGATCCGGATCAGGCATAAAACTAGTTGTTAGATGGGAACTAATATACCCATCCGTTATTTGTTCGGGAGTAATCTCGCCGTTTTTTACTTGTATTGCAATTTGCCGGACTGCCTCAGAAATTTCCCAGCGGGAAGAATAACTAAGAGCGAGAACCAGGCACATTCCTGTATTTTTACTTGTGTGTTCTATGCAGGCAGATAAACTATCTTGTACCTCTGTTGGTAATTTCTCAAAGTCGCCAATGACGCGGAAACAAATGTTGTTTTTCATTAGTGTTTCCTCTTCGATTGAGTTCAATAATAGATTCATCAAAGCTGCAATTTCGTCTTGCGGGCGATTCCAATTTTCGGTAGAGAAGGTGTATAAAGTCAGATACTTGACTCCTAAACGAGCTGCTTCCTCGGTGATGTTCTGTACGGTTTCTGCACCTGCTTGGTGACCGAAAGTACGTTCTTTCCCCTGTTGCTTAGCCCATCGTCCGTTACCATCCATAATGATAGCTACGTGTTTGGGTATCCGAGTTTTGTCTATTTGCTCTATATAGGACATGGCAAACGTCTAAATTATTGTTTGGGAGATTTAGCTAGGTCGAACCAAAGTTGGTTTAAACGACCGCGCCATACTTCTGAATCATGATTGTATGGACCTCTATCTACTAGTGTATTATTTCCTGCAACTTTTATGTTCTCTGAAAATGTTACGCTAGTTTCATTGCCGAAAAGAATATATATATATTCATTCTTAGTGTCTTGTATAGTTGTATAGTTCTTTCTGCCTCTGAACTCCGGATCATCAATAGAAGGTCGGAGAATAACGCCACTTGCATTCCAGTTATAATTGGGGAAAGAAAACTTAGTAGCTTTTTTCCATACAAGTCCTGATTTAGAAACGTAGAATGACTTAAACTCATCTCCAAAAATATAGAACTGATCGTTATAGTAAATAATAGATGGGTTTTCTATTTCCGGGCAACTACTGGTAATATTATTGGGAGCAAAAGATACCCAAATATCTCCCATGTATCCCCATGGGACGATTGTTTTTGTGTTGCTATCTCCTACCGTAGGCTGATTCTCACATTTTCCAATAAGCATAACTCCTTCACGATTTGTTGCTGTAGAATAAGTCGTATAAGATATATTTCCAATTGGGAAGTCTTTAGGAACTTCTTGCAGTTGTTCTTCATCTGTGGTTTTGGCCTTTTTTATTTCAATTGTTGAATTGAAATACTTTTTGCCGTTGATCGATTCAATAAATGTTATTTTATTGCTTAACGGAGCAAGGAGCAGGTTCACAGATCTATTGCTAAAAAGTTCAGAAGCAGTCCATGTCGTTCCATTGGTAGATTCATAAACAATTCCATCATTGGTACTTGAAGTAGCATACAACTTTCCATCGTAAGATAATATGGACGTTGGAAGGGTGCTATTGAACATATCACCTTCTACTAAAGCTGAAGTCCATGAAGATTTGCTTCCGATTTGTCTCCGAAATACATTTAATTTTTTATTAAATATCGTATAGTTGAGAATATCATCACCTAGAATAACAGCTTTTTGCTCTCCGGTGATCGTATTGTCAATTCCTCCCATATAGTTCCAACTCAAAGAGTCGGGATCATATTTATGTACCCGTACATCAATGGTATATGTCTTAGTCTGCTGATAATTTGGAGCGTATACTTTTATGGTAACAGGCTTCCTTAAGTCCATTGAATCCATAACTTGATTGCCGTCCATAATAATGATGGAATCCAGATCATCTTTGTTCTTCATCGTTATGATTCCCGACGCAGTGGTCAAAGTCTTGATAAGTATTCTATCGATAATAGTGTCAGCGTGTACAGGTAGTGAGTCTTCATTATAGATTTCACCCTTTTGCTGGTCTATTGTGAATTTATAGTTGATGCCATAAATAGTGTCGAGTTCAAACGCATGTATAGTTGCATCCGGACTATATTCTATATCGTTATCGTCGCCAAAGCAAGACGTTATAACGAATGACACCATGAAAAGACTCGCAATGATTGATAAAAACTTTATTCTCATTTGAAAGATTGTGTTTATTTACAAGTTGCAAAAATAGAAACATTTTTCCCGATAAAGAACATTCTAGGCAAGTTTTATATAAAATTATAGATAATAACATTGATTTTATCGACCTAAAACTCCTTGAATAGGACTATCTTAGCTTATTCTCTTGGATATAATGCATAATCGTCCTGTCGAAATGCTTTTCTATTGAATAACTAAAATTATTGCTTATTTCAGGTGCTTTAACACCGGAACAAAGTATGTGAGGACACTGTTCAACAAAAATTTCATCCCAAAGATGGGAGTTGATAAACGTTTGCAATAGTTGTCTTCCCCCTTCTACCAGCAACGATTGTATCTTATGTTGGAACAGGATACGCATCATTTGTGGTAGAATGTCTTGTGTAAAATCAATTTTGATATACGTAAGATTGTGCAGGCTTGGGTGTTCCTTTTCTGTGAAAATGAGAGTTGCTACACTTCTGTCAAATATGTGGAGAGAAGTGGGTAGGGACAGTGTGCGATCTAAAACGATTCGTACTGGGTTTTTCCCATACCAATTGCGGACAGTTAATGAAGGGTCATCCAACATTGCAGTTCGTCTGCCTACCATTATAGCGTTGTTTTCTGCTCTTTTTTTATGTACCAGCATAGTCGAAAGGGGGGAGGAAAGTGCAACTGGAATTCCGTCTGTTCGTTCCCTGTCAATAAAGTGATCGACAGATTCGGCCCATTTGAGTGTGATATAAGGGCGATGAAGTGTATTAAATGTAATAAAACGACGAATCAGTTGTTTGCATTCTTGCTCTAGTACTCCCACGATGACTTCTCGCCCTGCTTCGCGTAACTTTTTAATCCCACGCCCGGATACTTCCGAAAAAGGGTCTTGGCAGCCGATAACAATACGTGGTATTTGTTTTTCAATGATCAAATCTGCACATGGGGGTGTTTTCCCATAATGTGAACAGGGTTCTAGGCTGACGTAAATAGTCGACCGCTTTAATAAGGAGGTGTCTTTTACGGAACGTATAGCATTGACTTCGGCATGAGCTTCTCCGTAACGTATGTGATACCCTTCACCGATAATACGCCCATCGCACACAATGACGGCACCTACCATTGGGTTTGGTGCTACATTACACAAACCATTTTTTGCTAATTGAATGCAGCGTTTTATATATTTTTCTTCTTCCATTGATGGTCTTCGATTTATTATTCTTAATTTTGCACTCCCAAAAATGTAATCATGAACCATATCACTGCATACATCCGTCTATCATTAAAAGATATTTATCCACCGGAAGAGGTAAGAGCTCTCACGATGCTAATTTGTTGTGATATATTAGGATTCGATGCACTTGATATTTACATGGGCAAAGATATAACTTTATCCGAATGCAAACAGCGTGAATTAGAAAACATTATATTCCGTTTGCAGAAAAATGAGCCGATACAATACATTCGTGGAATTGCTGAGTTTTATGGAAGGCAGTTTCGAGTAGCTCCAGGGGTATTAGTCCCTCGGCCGGAAACGAGTGAACTTGTTGATTTGATTATAAAGGAAAATCCCGAAGCTAAAAGCATATTAGATATAGGAACAGGAAGCGGTTGCATCTCAATCTCTCTCTCAAAAGAGTTGCCGGACGCTATGGTTACGGCATGGGATATATCTGAAGAAGCATTAGAAATTGCACGTTGGAATAATGAACGTTTGTCTGGACGGGTGATATTTGAGAAGCAGGATGTGTTGTCTGATAGTGGATCAGAAACACAACGGTATGATGTGATAGTAAGTAACCCTCCGTATGTGACGGAAAAAGAGAAAGCTGATATGGATCCGAATGTGCTGGAATGGGAACCGGACCTGGCTTTGTTTGTACCAGATGATGATCCGTTACTCTTTTATCGCCATATCGTAGTGCTGGCCCAAAAACTACTAAACCAAGGAGGAAAACTCTATTTCGAAATCAATCAGGCTTATGGGGCGGAAATGGTTCGCTTATTGGAAATGAACCATTATCATAATATACGTGTTATAAAGGATCTTTTTGAAAATGATAGAATAGTTACAGCTAATCGATGAGTGCACAAATAACTGAAGAGGAAGCTTTAAATAAGGTTGCTTCCTATTGCTCTTCTGCCGAACATTGCCGGGCAGAAATAAATGATAAATTACAACGATGGGGAATCGCTTATGAAGCTATCGCCCGCATCCTTGGTCAGTTGGAAACCGAAAAATATATTGATGATGAACGGTATTGTCGTGCTTTTGTCAAAGATAAATTTCGGTTGGCAAAGTGGGGTAAAATAAAAATAGCCCAAGGACTTTATATGAAGAAGATTCCCTCAGATACAGCTTGGCGTTATTTGAATGAGATTGATGAAGAAGAATATCTTACGATATTAAAAGGATTGTTAGCATCCAAACGTAAGAGTATTCATGCGCAGAATGAATACGAGCTGACCCAAAAACTCATTCGCTTTGCTATAAGTCGTGGATTTGAGATAAAAGATATCAAACGTTGCATAGAAGTATCGGAAGAGGATATATACGAAGAATGAAAAAATAAACGATTTTCTTCTTTTTAATTCCATTCTATTTCTGTAATTTTGCAGCGAATAATTAATAGTTAGTTTAGTTATGAAAAACTTAGAGAGACTGTTCGCGGAGAAATTACTGAAGATTAAAGCAATTAAACTTCAACCAGCCAACCCTTTCACATGGGCTTCTGGATGGAAATCCCCCTTTTACTGCGACAACCGTAAAACTCTGTCTTATCCTTCTCTTCGTAATTTTGTGAAGGTTGAAATTACACGTTTGGTATTAGAACGATTTGGACAAGTAGATGCGATTGCAGGTGTGGCAACAGGTGCTATTCCTCAGGGAGCCTTGGTTGCCGATGCATTGAATCTTCCGTTTGTATATGTTCGTTCTACTCCTAAAGACCATGGATTGGAGAATCTAATTGAGGGAGAACTTCGTCCGGGTATGAAAGTTGTAGTTATAGAAGATTTGATTTCTACCGGAGGTAGTAGTCTGAAAGCTGTAGAGGCTATTCGTCGTGACGGTTGTGAAGTAATTGGTATGGTTGCTGCTTATACTTATGGTTTCCCTGTTGCGGAACAGGCATTTAAAGATGCAAGAGTTCCTTTGGTGACTTTGACCAATTATGAAGCTGTGCTTGATGTAGCACTTCGTACAGGTTATATCGAAGAAGAAGATATTGTAACGCTGAATGAGTGGCGTAAAGATCCGGCTCATTGGGATGCTGGAAAATAGAGTATCTTTTTGATAAAAATATGTATAATGTAAGAAAGAACCATCCGGGTAGTTTTTAATTCGGATCGTTCTTTTTTTGTTTTTTATAAATCAAGTATATATGGCTAATTTTGAGAGTAGTGTGAAGATCATTCCCTGTAGTCAGGAACGTGTGTATGAGAAACTTTCCGATCTCAGTAATTTAGAGAAGATTAAAGATCGTTTGCCGGAGGATAAAGTGAAAGATATCAGCTTCGATACTGATACACTTAGTTTCAGTGTGACTCCTGTAGGACAACTGATATTGAAGATTGTGGAGCGTGAACCATGTAACTACATTAAGTTAGAAACCACTAATTCTCCACTTCCTTTCAGTCTTGTAATTCAATTGATGTCGACAAGTGAAGAGGAGTGTAATATTAAAATAGCCATTAGTATGGAAATTAATCCTTTTATGAAAGCGATGGTACAGAAACCTCTTCAGGAAGGATTGGAAAAGATGGTTGAGATGTTGTCCCTCATTAATTATTAATAAAGAAACACCTTCTTAAATATATGGCACAGAAACTTTGGGAAAAATCCGTTCAGGTGAATAAGGATATTGAACAGTTCACGGTGGGACGTGATCGTGAAATGGACCTCTATCTTGCTAAACATGATGTGTTGGGCTCGATGGCACATATAACGATGCTTGAGAGCATCGGTCTGTTGACAAAGGAAGAATTGGCTCAGTTGCTTGCTGAACTAAAAAATATCTATGCTTCTGCTGAAAAAGGTGATTTTGTGATTGAAGAAGGAGTAGAAGATGTACATTCGCAAGTTGAATTGATGTTAACGAGGCGTTTGGGGGATGTTGGAAAAAAAATTCATAGTGGCCGTTCTCGCAATGACCAGGTTTTGCTTGATCTGAAACTCTTTACACGCACTCAGATTAAAGAGATAGCAGAATCTGTAGAGCAACTTTTCCATGTGTTGATTCGTCAAAGTGAACGCTATAAGAATGTACTGATGCCGGGATATACCCATTTGCAGATTGCAATGCCGTCATCATTTGGCTTATGGTTTGGTGCATATGCTGAGAGTTTGGTAGATGATATGCTTTTCTTACAAGCTGCATTTAAGATGTGTAATCGCAATCCGTTAGGTTCTGCTGCCGGATACGGTTCTTCGTTTCCATTGAACCGTACGATGACAACTCAATTACTCGGTTTTGATTCTTTGAATTATAATGTAGTATATGCCCAAATGGGGCGTGGTAAAATGGAACGTAATGTGGCATTTGCCTTAGCATCTATTGCCGGAACTATTTCCAAACTTGCATTTGATGCCTGTATGTTCAATAGCCAAAACTTCGGTTTTGTGAAATTGCCGGACGAATGTACGACAGGTTCTAGTATAATGCCTCATAAAAAGAATCCGGATGTATTTGAACTGACTCGTGCCAAATGTAATAAGCTGCAATCACTACCTCAGCAGATAATGATGATTGCCAATAATTTACCTTCCGGTTATTTTCGTGATTTGCAGATTATCAAGGAAGTCTTTTTACCTGCTTTCCAAGAACTGAAAGATTGTTTGCAAATGACGACATATATTATGGAGGAAATTAAGGTCAATGAGCATATATTGGATGATGATAAATATCTTTTGATTTTTAGTGTTGAAGAAGTGAACCGATTGGCTCGGGAAGGAGTGCCTTTTCGTGATGCATATAAAAAAGTAGGTTTGGATATTGAGGCTGGTAAGTTTACTCACAGTAAAGAAGTTCATCATACGCATGAAGGCAGTATTGGCAATCTTTGTAATGCTGAAATTTCTGCTTTGATGCAACAAGTAGTCGAAGATTTTAATTTTTTTGGTATGGAAGCTGCCGAAAAAGCTCTTCTTGGTCGATAAAATGAGAATTTGGAGGATTGTTTTTAAACTTTCCTCCGAAAAGATTTGGCAGAAAGAACAAATCTCCTTATCTTTGCACCCGTTGAAAAAACGCGGAAATAGCTCAGTTGGTAGAGCATAACCTTGCCAAGGTTAGGGTCGCGAGTTCGAGTCTCGTTTTCCGCTCTCTTTGAAAGGATGCTCGAATGGTGGAATGGTAGACACGAAGGACTTAAAATCCTTTGGCCATTGCGGCTGTGCGGGTTCAAGTCCCGCTTCGAGTACGAGTATTCTTGATTAAAAGCTCTGTAAATCATTGATTTACGGAGCTTTTTGTTTATATGCCTGTCATGGAGCTATCCTGTCTCTAGTGCTGATTAAGGGGTCAGTCCGAAAATCCTGTGGGTATGTTAAATCTATACAGTTAGTTTGCATAATCTAAAAATAAAGAAAGGTATATCTCCGACTCCCCTAAACTGTGCTCTGAAGGCTTTGATTTTTGCATTGAATGATTCTGCAAATGCATTCGTTTCCCTGTTAACGAAATAGTTTAGTATTGTTTCATAATAGTTCTGCATGGTATTCGTTACGGTTCTGAAACATCCGTATCCAAGCTTTTCTATCTTATTGTACCACAAGGCAAGCTTTCCACGTGCCACATCCTTGTCATAGTGCTTATTGTATATATTGGTCAACTCTATAGCCAAGTCGTAAACTGATTTCAGTTCCGGATAATGTTTGAATATGATTTCCGCACGTATTCTTTGGGATTCAGTCCATTTGCTAAAATGCTTGACAAGTACATGCTTAGCCCTTGCCAGCAGCTGCTTACGGGTATCGCCATTGGCATATCGAAACGGAACATAGTCTATACCCTGCTCCCTGCACCGCTGAATTTCATCGTTCTCCAGATCCCGTGCCATCCAGCGATAAGTAATCCTGAGTTCATCAATTGCCTCATAAAAGAGCTTCTGTACATGAAACCGGTCATTGGTCATAGTGGCGTTGGGAAAAGCCGTTCGGACAATCCGCATCATGGTCGGCGAAAGGTCCAAAGTGACCTCCTTGACCGTCTTGCGCTTGGAGACATGAATCATTTCAAGTACCTTGATGACGTCTTCAGACTTCGTGCCACGTATCATGGCCACAAGGGTGCCTCTGCCACCACGCCCCGCACGGTTAGTGACAACAGTATATAATTCTCCGCAGCTCAAGGAAGTCTCGTCAATACAAAGGCTGGGACCCAGGTTCTGCTTGAACAGGACATAGTCTGTGGCATGGTCCAACTGGTCCCACTCTCTGTATGCGCTGATAAACTCCTTGTACTGTGAAGCTAGCTGTTTACCGTTTACCCCATAAGCATCTGCTATGGAGCTTATACTGGCCGCCGTAGTTTCAATCTTCTTCTTTTAAAAAAGCAACGAACTCAGGAGTGAGTTTCGTCCCTTCGGCAGTAAGATCATCGTAGGTATAGGAAAACGTTTCCCCGCTAGCCTTGTCATACCAGCGGCGACGTCTTACGTGGAGATAAACCGGTTTGCCACGAAGAGGAAAGTCCTGGATAACTTTCTCATCTGTAAAACCATGTGAAATCACAGTTCCACTCTTGTAATCGGAACGTTCCAGGTAGTTCTTTTCATCAAGCCAAACTTCGATTTTGGCAGAGTCGTCATGCCAACCGGAAATCTCAAAATACTCCATTAAAACTTCGGGGAAGATGACTCGTAGTAACTTATGTAGGGTGCGACTAGAATTCATTGGATTGTTGTTGTTAAAATCTAACCGCAAAGATAGATTACTTTCGCGTATTAACATAACATACCCACAGGATTTTTGGACTGACCCTGATTAAGCTGGTTTTTGGCTTGATTTATGCGACTTATGTAAACCAAGATGTAAACCAGAAAATTCTATTTAAGTGAACCAAGTTGTAAACTGAAAATGTAATGTTATGTAGAGATCTTTGTTACAGATTCTTGGGTTTAAATGATTCGTAAAGCATTGAAAGCCATTTTATTGAATATGAATAAATAGTCAATAAAATAGGGGGAAATGATTGTTTGTCTTTAAAATATTAAAGATGGAACATAAAATGTAAAAAACAGACCTTGTAAAGGATTTATTAATTTGTTTATTTTGTACCCATTTCCTGTGTTAAAAATAGCTTAATAACTAAATATAAAGATTATGAAGAGAAATTTGTTTTATTTATTTGTATTATTGTGCTTAGCCATGTCATTTACTGCATGTAGTGATGATGATAAAACGCAATATATTCAAGATGGTGAATTTGATGGTGTATATTTAGGTACACTTGATGTCGATGCTGGTGATCTGGGCAAAGAAAGTGATATTCCCCAGAAGATTTATATTTCAAAGACTGGTGAGAACCAAATAAAAATGGAATTAAAGAAGTTCTCTTATCCAGGTATTGGAGAATTAGGTGATATAAAATTAGATGGGATTAAAGTAGTAAAAGAAGGAAATAGTTGTTCTTTTACAGGTGCTGGAGTCGTGAAATTATTAGTTGGCGATTGTAATTTGAGCGTTTCAGGGTTAATCAATGATGGAAAATTGACAATGAATATTAATGTATTAGTTGCTGTTTTGAATGTTGATGTTAATTTTACAGGTACAAAATTGGCTACTGATAAAAGCTCTGAAGCTAATATATTGACTTACTCATTTGATAATGATTTAGTTATTAATCAACCTGTAATTGATGGTACTGATATTACTTTTATTGTTTCGGATGATATTACAGATGAGCAATTGAGTACATTGATTCCTACGTTTACAATTTCAAAAGGTGCTGTTGTTGATAAACCGAGTGGTGTTGCGCAAGATTTCACAAGTCCTGTTATTTATACAGTTACATCTGAAGATGGTATTTTTAAGAAGCAGTATACTGTATCAGTTGGTGGAAAGGAGATTAATATAAAACTAGATGAATGGACAACAGTAAATACTGAGACAAGTGGTTCTAATGAATCTTTTCAAACTCCTATAGGTAAGTATGGCACTAGCAATCCGGGATTAATGCAAATTAATGATATGTTTGGTCAGATTGGTGTTACATTTGATTATCCTGTCATTCCAGTAGAGGGAAAAGAAGGAAAAGCAGCTCAGGTTAAAACTATTTATACCTTTATCTATCAAAATGATATGGACTTTAACGAGGCTTTTGGAGGTATGATCCCTTACGTCACTTCTGGTTCTCTGTTTACTGGCTCTTTCAAAACGGATATGTTGAATCCTTTGAATAGTACTAAATTTGGTGTTCCTTTTGTAGGAGAACCTGCTACACTTTCTGGATCGTATAAATATACTCCTGGTGATATTTATTATGATAATAAAAATAAGGTTATAACAGATAAAACTGACGAGTTCTCTATTTATGCAGTGTTGTATGAAGAAGCTTTAGATGAAAATAATAATAATATACCATTAACAGGAGATTATAATGATGAGAATGTTTATATTGGTACATCACCACGTATAATAATGCGTGCGGCTTTAGAATATGACGGACCGAAAGATGATTGGACTGATTTTTCTATACCTTTCAAGCTTCTGGAAGGTAAAACCTATGATCCTTCTAAGAACTATTATATAGCTGTTGTTTGTGCTTCAAGTGCAGAAGGAGATTTTTATCAAGGTGCCCCGGGAAGTACTTTAATTGTTGATAATTTTAAAGTTACTCCTAGATGACGTGATTGATTTTATGATAATTAATAAGGGACGTCTAATGGCGTCCCTTATTTGTTGTATTGATGCTACTTGTTTGGGGAGTGCTTGTAAATGATATACTCCTTAAGAACAAATGCTAAATAGCTATATTTACAATTAAAATTATATTGGGAAACAAATGCTCAGGAATTATGGTTACTATTAAATAAAATATTTTCTCTTATTCTTCTTTTCTTGTATTAAGAATAGAACACAAAATGTAGAAAATAGACCTTGTAAATAATAGATTTAATGTGTTTCTTTGCATCGATTTTTTGTGTTATATTTATAATTAGGGATATTCGTAAAATAATAAAATTTAAGGCAACTAATTCATTGCGAGTTAGTTGCCTTTTTTGTATCTTTAAGCATTCCCCCCAAAAAACGGTTTGACGGCCAAAACGGGGGTAATCTAAACTAAAAAGACATGGTAAAGATACAAAAAATATCCGAAATCGAACCTTGTTTAGGTTTTACCGAGTTCGATATGCTAAAAAAATATCGTCAAAGTTTTGCAACGAGCGAATTAGGTCGCCTCCATGCTCTGTTTCCTTTCTCGGAACTGGCCCGGCAAATGCATTTGAAGTCCTCTGCTTTGGGTCGTAAAAGTTATTTTTCTCCCGAAGGTAAAATAGCCTTGATGGTCCTGAAGTCCTATACCAACTTTTCCGATGCACAACTGATTGAGCATTTAAACGGTAATATTCATTACCAGTTATTTTGTGGTGTTCAGATTGATCCTCTTCATCCACTGACCAATCCTAAAATCGTCAGTGCGATTCGTCAGGAAGTAGCGGACCGCCTTGATATTGAGTCCCTCCAGCTTATTCTGGCTGAGCATTGGAAACCTTATCTTGAGAACCTTCATGTCTGTATGACCGATGCCACCTGTTATGAAAGTCATTTGCGCTTTCCTACTGATGTCAAACTCTTATGGGAAGGTATTGTATGGCTTCATCGCCATCTGTGCAAACATTGCCGTACATTGCACATACAACGTCCCCGTAACAAGTATCTTGATGTAAGCCGTGCCTACCTTGCTTACAGTAAACTGCGTAAACGCAGGAAATCACAGACCCGTATGATTAAACGCAGGCTACTTCAGTTATTGGAAAAGCTACTGGACCAGCTGGAGCAGCTTCATTCATCCTACAGGCACAGGCTTACACTATCCTCTGATTACCAAAGGCGTTT
The DNA here is from genome assembly GCF_900155865.1 of Bacteroides bouchesdurhonensis. Lineage (GTDB taxonomy): Bacteria > Bacteroidota > Bacteroidia > Bacteroidales > Bacteroidaceae > Bacteroides > Bacteroides bouchesdurhonensis. Next base: position 4,972,409 of record NZ_LT707006.1, on the reverse strand, counting down.
CTCGGTCATACAGACGGTCCTTGAGCAAGGGAAGAATTTATTTGCAGGCAAAAAAGTGTCCAACCGTATCGTGAGTATCGACCGGCATTACCTTCGCCCCATTATCAGAGGCAAGGAAACCAAATCCGTTGAGTTCGGAGCCAAGGTCAACAATATACAGATAGATGGAATCTCCTTCATAGAACATATCTCCTTTAAGGCTTTTAACGAAGGAGTACGTTTGAAAGACTGTATTCATTTGCAACAACAACTGACCAAGGTCAGGGTTAAGGCGCTTGCAGCGGATTCAATCTATGCTAATAATGCCAACCGGAAATTTTGTACTAAATATCATATAAGTACTTCCTTTAAGCGTAAGGGAAGAGCTGCCAAAGATGAGCCACTTCGGAAAATCTTACGGTCGGAACTCAGCCGTGAAAGGGCTACCCGCCTGGAAGGAAGTTTTGGAACGCAGAAACAACATTACTCACTGGCCAGAATAAAAGCCAGAAACAGGAAAACGGAAATACTTTGGATTTTCTTTGGAATACATACGGCCAATGCGGTATCTATGATAGAAAAGGTCGAAAAGAAAAAAAGAACGGCTGCATAATCAGACTAAAAGAAGAAGAAGAAAAGAGGAGAGGTTTTTAACTTCCCCTAAAAAGACATATACATAATGTACCGTTGGGAAGAAAGAATAAGAATATGTAAATAATATTCTATTAAAAAGATACAAGACTTGAGACTTTACACAAAAAAATTAAGAGAAAAGCTCACGTAAAGTAAAACTGTTCTCTTAATTTATAAGAAAGAGGGACATTTACTGAATATCCCTAATTAAAGTATGAAGATTATGAAAAAGAGTTTATTCTATTTATTAATGTTTATTTGTTCTGTCAGTCTTTTTACAGGTTGTAGTGATGATGACGATGATCCTAATTACTCTGCTGCAATAGATGGAGAGATGGTGGGAAATTATAAAGGAATATTGAATATTAAGCTTTTCAATGAACCTTTTGGGGATCCTATGCCTCAGAATATTACTATTTCAAAAGCAAGTGATACTTCTATCGATTTATCTCTGAAAAACTTTAGTATACCAGGATTGATCGTTATTCCTGAAATTAAACTCAGCGATTGCAAACTTACCCAAAATGGTGATATTTATAAATTTACAGGGGTTCAATCATTAAATGTAGGAACACTTGCTTGTACAATTAACGCTACTGGAACCATTAAGAATGGTACAGTTGATATTAATATGGATATCAAAGCAAATCTTGATGGTCAGAGTCAAGATGTAAATGTTACATATAAGGGGACTCGTCTGAATGGCAATGAAAGTAAAGAAGCAAAAATAATTAATTTCACTATTGATAATGAAATTGTAACAGAAGCACCAGTTATAAACGAGAGTGAAGGTACTATCGTTTTCAAAGTGCTGGATGAAGCAGCTAACGGAGATTTGGCTGTTTTAGTTCCTACTATTACTGTTTCAGATAAAGCTGTCGTTAACCCTGCGAGCGGAGTGGCACAAGATTTCTCTAATGGGAAAAGTGTCACTTACACAGTAGTAGCTGAGGACGGTACTATAAAGGTTTATGTGGCTTCTATAGCAGGCAAACAAAGCTTGATGAAATATTCATTTGAAGAATGGGAAAAAGTAGCAGGAGGAGTCTTAAATAATGAATATTTTAAACCTTTGCCTACTGATGAACTGGCTACAAGTGCACCTGGCGCAGCTTATCTTAAGCTATATGGAGTTTCAGGTTTGCCTGCTTATCAAACAGATGATGCAAAAGAAGGAATGTCTGCTATAAAATTGGTAACAATGGATACTAGTGCGAAAACGAATACATTAGTGCCTGCTATTACGTCAGGTTCATTCTTTACTGGTTCTTTTGATACTAATCTCAGTCATATGATGCAGGACCGTATTGGATGTACTCACTTTGGAATTCCTTATGCCAAACGCCCTGTCTCTTTCCGTGGATGGTATAAATATATTTCTGGTGCTAAATTCCTTGATGGTGAAGGCGCTACAACTCCTGAAGAAGTTGAAGAAATACCTGATAAAAAGGATGAATGTTCTATTGCTGCAATATTGTATGAGGCAAAAGATGCGGAAGGTAATGAAATAACTTTAACTGGTCATGATATAAATACTTCTGAATATCGTGTAGCAATAGCAGCATTAGCAGATGGCACAGAGAAGGTAGAATATACTCATTTTGATATTAGCTTTACATTCTTTGAAGGAAAGGCTTATGATACAAATAAAGAATATAAGTTAGCTATTGTTTGTTCTTCAAGCAAGGAGGGGGATGTATTTAAGGGTGCAGGTGGAAGTACTTTGTTTCTTGATGAATTAGAAATTGTAGGAGAATGATTTTCAGATAAAAATAAAGTGCCCCCAAAAATTGGACTGTTGAAACATTATCCAGTTATAGAAAGAGTTCGGTATTGGACCGGACTCTTTTCTTTTAACCGTGACTTGATTCATTTTATTATAATATCTATATATTATTTCAAAGCCTTTTAAAATTCTCCAGAGACTCGGATTTTTTAGCGAATAAAGAAGTTCTGATTTCATAATTCCGAAAAAATCTCCATTATAGAGTTATCCAGACAATTTCTCTTGCTCGACATGCTTTGGATTATATGATTCTCTACAAGCTTTTTCCGATATCCGAAGTGTTGGTGTTGCCAACTTTGGTCAGAACGAAGTATGAGTCCGTCAAGGTTGTCACACTTATGGAATGCTTTAGGGATATTCGTAAAATAATAAAATTTAAGGCAACTAATTCATTGCGAGTTAGTTGCCTTTTTTGTATCTTTAAGCATTCCCCCCAAAAAACGGTTTGACGGCCAAAACGGGGGTAATCTAAACTAAAAAGACATGGTAAAGATACAAAAAATATCCGAAATCGAACCTTGTTTAGGTTTTACCGAGTTCGATATGCTAAAAAAATATCGTCAAAGTTTTGCAACGAGCGAATTAGGTCGCCTCCATGCTCTGTTTCCTTTCTCGGAACTGGCCCGGCAAATGCATTTGAAGTCCTCTGCTTTGGGTCGTAAAAGTTATTTTTCTCCCGAAGGTAAAATAGCCTTGATGGTCCTGAAGTCCTATACCAACTTTTCCGATGCACAACTGATTGAGCATTTAAACGGTAATATTCATTACCAGTTATTTTGTGGTGTTCAGATTGATCCTCTTCATCCACTGACCAATCCTAAAATCGTCAGTGCGATTCGTCAGGAAGTAGCGGACCGCCTTGATATTGAGTCCCTCCAGCTTATTCTGGCTGAGCATTGGAAACCTTATCTTGAGAACCTTCATGTCTGTATGACCGATGCCACCTGTTATGAAAGTCATTTGCGCTTTCCTACTGATGTCAAACTCTTATGGGAAGGTATTGTATGGCTTCATCGCCATCTGTGCAAACATTGCCGTACATTGCACATACAACGTCCCCGTAACAAGTATCTTGATGTAAGCCGTGCCTACCTTGCTTACAGTAAACTGCGTAAACGCAGGAAATCACAGACCCGTATGATTAAACGCAGGCTACTTCAGTTATTGGAAAAGCTACTGGACCAGCTGGAGCAGCTTCATTCATCCTACAGGCACAGGCTTACACTATCCTCTGATTACCAAAGGCGTTTCTCGGTCATACAGACGGTCCTTGAGCAAGGGAAGAATTTATTTGCAGGCAAAAAAGTGTCCAACCGTATCGTGAGTATCGACCGGCATTACCTTCGCCCCATTGTCAGGGGCAAGGAAACCAAATCCGTTGAGTTCGGAGCCAAGGTCAACAATATACAGATAGATGGAATCTCCTTCATAGAACATATCTCCTTTAAGGCTTTTAACGAAGGAGTACGTTTGAAAGACTGTATTCATTTGCAACAACAACTGACCAAGGTCAGGGTTAAGGCGCTTGCAGCGGATTCAATCTATGCTAATAATGCCAACCGGAAATTTTGTACTAAATATCATATAAGTACTTCCTTTAAGCGTAAGGGAAGAGCTGCCAAAGATGAGCCACTTCGGAAAATCTTACGGTCGGAACTCAGCCGTGAAAGGGCTACCCGCCTGGAAGGAAGTTTTGGAACGCAGAAACAACATTACTCACTGGCCAGAATAAAAGCCAGAAACAGGAAAACGGAAATACTTTGGATTTTCTTTGGAATACATACGGCCAATGCGGTATCTATGATAGAAAAGGTCGAAAAGAAAAAAAGAACGGCTGCATAATCAGACTAAAAGAAGAAGAAGAAAAGAGGAGAGGTTTTTAACTTCCCCTAAAAAGACATATACATAATGTACCGTTGGGAAGAAAGAATAAGAATATGTAAATAATATTCTATTAAAAAGATACAAGACTTGAGACTTTACACAAAAAAATTAAGAGAAAAGCTCACGTAAAGTAAAACTGTTCTCTTAATTTATAAGAAAGAGGGACATTTACTGAATATCCCGCTTTATTAAGCATTTCATACACCTGTTCAAGATAGGGCTGTTGGATATGTTATGGGAAACAATCTCCTCATTGAACATATTAAGAACGGCAACGCACCATACGCATCTTGCATTTGATATGCATTTCTGTCATGAGACGCCACCCAATTCTGTATGACTTTTTTTAGGTCTTGTCATAGTTTGGGAAGGTCTGCCTTTACGTCTGAATATATGTAGTCCCGCATTTCCATGTTTACGAACCGTACGAACCCAGCCTTCAGGTGTTGTACGGCTTATACGGAACTTTATCAATGCATGGGACAAATGTAATTCTTTATCTAATATCTATCGTACAACCTGTTCCTTGAAATCACATGTTGGCTTTATGTTGTTGGGGGTGTCTTAGGTTATCTTCTGTTAGAATGCATATCCGAAACCTATATTCAGATAAATAGGATACATTGCAAATGTGATAGTATCAAAGTCCTTCTTAAAGATATCATTCAATCCCCAGGTTAAATCAGCATATACATTCAGATGTTTGAAGGCTTTCCATTCACCACCTAGCTGTAGACCCCATTGAAATTTGCGCAGATTTTCAGAAAAGTCATAAGTAGCTATACTTTCTCCTGTAAAGTCTACCCTAGAACCTGTTTGGTCTGGGGTGCGAAGATGTCCTTCGTATACATGTCCGGAAAAATCGCCTTCAATAAGGTAAGAGACATAGGGACCTGCCGATACTTTCCACCGTTTACTTATCCTATAATTGGCTACAACAGGAATAGTCAGATATGAGTTTTTAACTTTCGTTTTTACTCCTCCGGTCCATAGTCCTTGTAGCTCTCCGCCATTAGTATTTATAATTTTCATACCGTAGTTTTTTACGGTAGCTTCAGTAGTCATATTTTTATTCTCAAGACGAATACCGGCGGTCATTCCCCATTTTTTTGTTTCGTCAAACCATTTAGTTGCATTCCCTTCGATGGAGATAGCAATGCCAGGAGCATAGCTGTCTATTTTACGGATTTCATTAGGCAAAGGAAGGGGAGAAGTGCCACCTATATTAAAACCAGCTTTGATCTCATATTCCCATCCGTGCAGATACATCCAAACAAGACTTCTTGTTCTTTCTTCTTGTGCCTGTATTGCAAGTGTACCGGCAAATAGCAGTATAGTTATAATACTGATTAATCTATATTTTTTCATTGTACTATTTTTTATTCTTCGCAAATAAGTTCTACTTCATCGATATATAACGTACTTCCAACAGCACCTTCAAAATAGGCACCATCAACGCTGGAAGAGAATACAATACCTAATTTGTATTTACCTTGTTGTAGCTTTTGGTCGTCAATTTCTTTTCCATTAACAGGTTTAAATTGCAAATTGAATTCTTTCCAATCATCAGTTTCAACAGCACTTTCTGAATCAATACGTGCTAGCAATACTACTTTATTTGAGGTAAAGACGTTGTCTCCATCTAGCATATCCGAATTATTGTCAGTTTCGTACATAACAGCGTAAATGTCAAATTTATCTTTCTTATCAGATTGCACTTCCCCTTTTGCTGTATAAATATCCCCTGCTTTGTATTTGTAAAATCCTTTGAGTGATGTTGGGCGTTTATCAAATAGAAAACCGAACTTTGTAGCTTTTCTAGGATCTTTTAAGGCATTTCCTACATCGAACGAACCGATGAAAAGATTACCTGCTGCAATATACATTTTTACTATCGCGCCGAAGCTTCCGGTATTTCGTGTTTCTAATTTGGCTCCTTTACCCTGATAACCATTTGTTGATTGTACTGTAGGATAATCTGTATTGGTTTTAGCCATACTTGTCAATTCGTATCCTTTGTTACCGCTTGTCCATTGCACTACTTTTGATGTATTCTGAGAAGTTCCCGGTTGGAATTCATAGAAAATATCATAAGGATTGGATGACAACAATCCTTCAAAATGGAAGGAGGTTGGTAATTCCGTAGATACTACATTTACAGTATAAACTGCTTTCCATTGCCCATCTTCTGATGTAACGGTAAACTGGCGGGAATGTGGCTCCTCTGAGAAATTGTAGCTTGATTCTGTATCCCCTGTGATTTTGTTATTTGCTTTGATAGTAGCTCCTTCAGGTACTGTGAATTTTAATTCTTGTTTAGACAGATCAACATTTTTGTGTACATATACATTGATTGTTTTGGAATTGGTATCAATGTTTGCTAATTGTACATTACTGCCTGAACAGGCATCGATAGCGGCTTCAGAGTTGAGGGCTTCCTCTTGTATACAAGAGGATACACAGCTTGCAAATAAGAAGTAATAAACTGCCAAAGTTTTAAATTTCATTTGATTTGGTCTTTTTTAGTTACTAATTCAGTCCTTTATGATAAAACTAGGATGCAAAGTTAAGTTTCTTTTTTGAAATGAAATGTTTTATCGTTATTTTTTGTATGTATTGTGATGATTCGTGGCTAATATGCTTTCTTATTTATAGATGTATACCTTGGTTATTAGAATAAAGACTAATAGATTTAACATGAAGATATGGCTTACTTAATCTTTAGATTAGTGGTGTCTTCTTGTTCACGTATATGAAGCATCCGCTCTACGTACGACAACCATTGGGATCATGTATGTGGACCTATGGGATCTATGCGTAAAACGATTAGTTATTGTTGCGACAATACATTAATCTTGCTATGAGAATAGTTTAATAGACGGTTTAAATATTATAATTAATGTCGATTTAAATAGATTGTGAGTATGACTATTTATTTTTTATCCGTCTCACATTGTAATTGGCTCTTATTTTTCTATCTACTTCGTTAAAACTAACGAAATTCTACTGCTGATAATACGCATAGCAGCTGTATAGCATTCACATGGGACCATAATTTGGATGCTGTTCAAACCTTTATCTTTCATTGAAGCTTCAATGTAGGCTGCATTCAAAAGCCTTTTTACACTAGCTACTTCCCATGGACTGCCAGTGAAAACATTTACTTGGGAAATCTTTCTACTCGTAATCATCTCTTTTTTGTGTTTTGGTTTTTACTGTTGCAAATATAAAAGAGGAAATTGACTAAAAAGAGCAATAATACTTCAATTAAGAACACTTTTAAGTCAAATATGAATAGTGACCGATAATTGTTATAGTTGAGACAATTGTTGTATTGGTAAAAAAGAATCCTCCTTAATCGGTTAATAAAGTCGTATTAAGGAGGATTTATCGATGAATAGGTTATTTTTTATCTATTTCTCATCATTCTTGCGGATTTCTACCCTGCGAATCTTACCACTGATTGTTTTCGGGAGTTCATCTACAAATTCGATGACACGGGGATATTTATAGGGAGCAGTTGTTTTCTTTACATGGTTTTGTAATTCTTTGACCAGTTCTTCACTTGCACGCGCTTTGTAGTCCTTAGATAGGACAATAGTTGCTTTTACTACTTGTCCCCGAATTTCATCAGGTACTCCGGTGATAGCGCATTCCACAACAGCAGGGTGGGTCATTAGAGCACTTTCAACTTCGAATGGGCCAATACGATAGCCTGAACTTTTGATAACATCGTCTGCACGTCCTACGAACCAAAGGTAACCGTCCTCATCTTTCCAGGCAACGTCTCCTGTATAATAGATGCCGTCGTGCCACGCTTCGTGAGTACGTTCAGCATCCCGATAATACTCTTTGAAAAGTCCTAGAGGTTTTCCATTGTTGGTACGGATAACAATCTGTCCCTGTTCACCAGCTTCAACAGAACGACCCTCGTAGTCGATCAAGTCTACGTCGTATTGTGGATTAGGCAATCCCATACTTCCCGGTTTCGGTTCCATCCAAGGCATGGTGGCAACAGTTAATGTTGTTTCCGTTTGCCCAAAGCCTTCCATAAGTTTGATACCTGTCAATTTCTTGAAAGTCTCAAATACTGCAGGGTTCAAAGCTTCGCCTGCAATAGTACAATATTTGAGAGAAGACAAGTCATATTTTGTCAGATCTTCATGAATTAAAAAACGGAAAATGGTAGGAGGCGCACAAAGAGAGGTCACATGATAATCATGTATTTTCTGTAAGATATCTCCTGGGGTGAATTTCTCATGGTCGTAAACGAAGATATTAGCTCCTGCAATCCATTGTCCATAGAGTTTTCCCCATACAGCTTTTCCCCATCCTGTGTCGGCAATAGTAAGATGAAGACTATTCTCATCCAAATTGTGCCAAAAGCTACCAGTGACGATGTGTCCTAACGGATAAGTAAAATCGTGTGCTACCATTTTGGGCTCACCGGTGGTACCGGATGTAAAATACATCAATGAAATATCATCATTTGTATTTGCATGTTTAGGACGAGTAAAGGGAGCGGCATTTTCTATACCTTTATGAAAGTTTTGAAAACCTTCCGGAACTTCCGGACCGACACTAACTAACTGTTCTACACTTGGACAAGTAGGTAGAGCATCTTTGATATGTTGCAGGATAACATTTTCTCCTGCGGCTACAATCATTTTGATATCAGCGGCATTACAGCGATATACGATATCTTTTTTCGTCAGCAAATGTGTTGCCGGAATCACAGTCGCACCTAGTTTGTGAAGTGCAATGATACTGAACCAGAATTCAAAGCGACGTTTCAGAATCAACATAACCATGTCTCCACGACCGATACCTAAACTTTGAAAGTAAGAGGCTGTCATGTCCGTATAACGTTTCATGTCGGCAAACGAATATTGGTGGCATTCACCTTGGTCGTTTGTCCAAAGTAAAGCATTCTTGTCGGGTTGTTCGGCAGCCCAAGCATCTACTACGTCATAACCGAAGTTGAAATTCTCCGGGACGTTTATTTTCAGATTCTTGATAAAATCCTCTTGAGATGTAAAAGTGGTCTGTGATAAAAATCTTTCTACCATAATAAATTACATAATTACTGCGAGAAAACGTACCGTTTTGCCGTCGAGCGCTTTCATGCCATGTGGAAGTTTTGAATTGAAATAAATACTGTCACCTTGATTTAGAATAATTTCTTTGCCCTCAATACTGATAAGCATACGCCCTTCGACTACAAGATTAAATTCCTGCCCGCTGTGACTGTTGTAATGAATAGGAGTATCATCTCCTTTCGGTTCAACTGTTACGATAAACGGGTCGGCAACACGGTTCATAAAACCGGAAGCCAGTGACTGATACTTGTAGGCTTTGGTTCGTTCGATACTTATTCCTTTACCTGCACGGGTAACGAAGTAACTGCTCATTTTCGGCTCTTCGCCGAACATCAGCGCATCGAGTGCAACATTGTAGGTACGGGCAATTTTTTGTAACATACTTACGGAGATATCATAATCTCCAGTTTCTGCCAATCGGTATTCTTCGGCAGAGATGTCACAGTCGCGGGCTATATCTTCGGATGTAAGTTCCAAAACATCACGTAATCCGCGGAGACGTTCTGCTATCTGTTTAATTTGGTCATTCATATAATTGAGTGATTAGTGATTTTATTTTTGTTTGATTATTTGGATGCCAGCATTGCTTTGATAATTGCAGAAGTGAAACCACTATGTTCCAATTCATTGATTCCTTTAATCGTGATTCCTCCTGGAGTGGTCACTTTATCTATTTCTACGCTTGGATGTGTATCGTTATTTAGGATCAATGCTGCAGCCCCTTTTACGGATTGGGCTACCATTTCCATAGCATCTTTGGGACGAAGCCCCATTTCAATGCCTGCTTGCATGGCAGCTTGAATATATTTTAATACATATGCGATTCCGCAAGAAGCTAATGAGGTGGCAGCAGCCATTTTATCTTCAGGAATAAGCATTGACATTCCCATCTCGTTGAACAGTTGAAGGATGAATTGATTTTGTTCATCGCTTGTATTGCGTGCAGCGATTAGTGTCATGCTTTCTAGTTCGCTGATGGCTGTATTCGGGATAACACGAAACATCGGCATTTCCGGTGATACAACGTAGTGGGATAATTCTTCAAAACTGATGCCGGCAGCTACGGATATGAGTATTTGTTTACTTTTGACTTTTAATTCGCTTACCACTGAATTGATAAGCCAAGGTTTGATAGCTAAAATAATTATATCTGCTCCGGTGATTGCTTCCACATTGTTATGTGTAGTGGTGATTGCCGGGAATTCTTTTTTCAGTTGTTCTAGTTTGCCGGCACTGGGGTTGGAAACGATTATGTTTGCATCGTCTATTAAACTCCCTTTGGCCAGACCACGGGCGATAGAACCGCCCATGTTTCCTGCACCGATAATTGCTATTCTCATATGCATTTGTATTTTTATGATTTGTTACTGACAAAGGTAACGGTAAATAGTGAAAAAACAAAAGCAACCTGTTAAGAAATGATTTTCTGGTTTAGGCTGCTTTTATCGTTTGCTATTTATTAATCAAATGTAAAGATCAGAGTACTTTGTTGAGGCGGACAAGAAACTTGTCTGCTTCCTCCATGCTGAGACAAAGAGGGGGAAGTAAGCGAAGCACATTTGTTCCACTAGCTCCGGTAAATATGTGCTCGTCATAGATGAGCCGGCTGCGTAGTTCTTTGATTGGTTCATCAAACTCAAGTCCAATCATTAATCCACGTCCACGTACTTCTTTGATTTGAGGGAATTTCTTCAACTCTTCCAGCAAATAGTGACCGACTTTAGCTGCATTTTCAATCAGGTTTTCTTTTTCTATAATGTCCATTACGGCCAAAGCAGCAGCACATGCAAGGTGGTTACCACCGAATGTAGTTCCTAGTTGTCCGTAGATAGGTGTAAACATGGGGCTGATTAATACTCCTGCCATTGGAAAACCGTTACCTATTCCTTTGGCTACAGTGATAATGTCAGGTTGAATACCCGTATATTGATGCGCAAAGAACTTTCCGCTTCGTCCGTATCCGCTTTGGATTTCGTCCAGAATCAAAATAGTACCTGTTGCGGTACAAGCTTTACGGAGTTCTTGCATAAATTCAGTAGTCGGTATCTTGATTCCTCCGACTCCTTGTATTCCTTCAATAATAACGGCACAAACATCTCCTTTTGCCAATTCCTGTTTCATCGCTTCGATGTCATTCAATGGGAGGTAGGTTACGTGGCCATTGTTGTTGATTGGAGCAATGATAGAAGGATTATTTGTTGCTTCTACCGCCAATGAGGTACGTCCGTGGAAGGCTTTGTTGAATGAAAGAATCTTGGTACGTCCGTTGTGGAAGGAAGCAAGTTTCAAAGCATTCTCGTTTGCTTCGGCACCACTGTTAATCAGGAAGAGGCTATAATCTTCATAGCCGGAAAGTTTGCCAAGTCGTTCGGCTACCTGCTGCTGAAGCTTATTGATCACTGAATTTGAGTAGAAACCAAGTGCTGCAACTTGATTACTTATCATCTCCACATAGTGCGGATGGGCGTGTCCGACAGAGATTACGGCATGGCCTCCGTAAAGGTCCAGATATTCTGTTCCGTTTTCATCCCAGACCTTGCAGCCTTTTCCTTTGACAATATTGATATTGTATAAAGGATATACATCAAATAGTTTCATATTTCTTTTGTTTTAGAAAGCGGACGGCTTCAAACGTAATCCTACGGTTTCTTCCAGATTAAACATTAGGTTCATATTATGAACAGCCTGACCGCTTGCACCTTTTAATAAATTGTCGATACATGAGATAACTAACAGTTTATCATCGTGTTTTTCCAGATGTATCAGACACTTGTTTGTATTTACCACTTGTTTCAGGTCAATATTTTTATCGACAATGTGTACAAATGAATCTTTCTCGTAGTACTCTTGGTACATTCGAACGATCTCTTCGAGAGATACTTTCGTTTTAACTACAAGTGTCGCAAATATACCACGTGGAAAGTCGCCTCGGTAAGGGATAAAATCAATTTCCGAATCAAAGCTGGTTTGCAATTGTTTCAAAGATTGCTTGATTTCCGGTACGTGTTGATGCTCGAAAGCCTTGTAAACACTGATATTGTTGTTTCTCCAACTGAAATGACTGGTAGCACCCGGTTTTACGCCGGCACCTGTACTTCCGGTAATGGCGTTTACCATTATATCGTCTGTCAGCATCAGGTTTTTGGCAAGCGGAAGAAGTCCTAACTGAATACAAGTTGCAAAACACCCTGGATTAGCTACATGCTTTGCAGTGCAAGTAGCACGCCGGTTCAGTTCCGGCAGGCCATAAATAAAATCATGATCGTCGCTCTTGATACGGTAGTCCATAGAGAGGTCGATGATTCTCAAATCTTCCGGTATATTATGGCTTTCTATAAATTTCTTTGTATCTCCGTGAGCCGTACAGAAGAAAAGAACGTCAATTTCGTCCAATGGCAATTGGTCGGTAAACCTCAAGTCTGTTTCTCCGTAAAGTCCTTCGTGTACATCGGTAATCCTGTTGCCGGCATTACTGCTGCTGTTAACAAATACGATTTCGGTTTCCGGATGGTTGAGTAGCAGACGAATTAATTCGCCTGCTGTATATCCTGCGCCACCAATGATTCCTGCTCTAATCATATTTCTTCGTCTTTATGGTTATTGTAGTATACACGTAGCGGAGTAGACGTTACCTTAATAAAGCCTTTGGCGTCTTCCGCTGTCCAACCTTTCTGCATTTCACCATATTCTCCGAATTTCGTTTTCACAAGGTCGTCTTTCGATTCTACACCTACGGTAGAGAAAGATAATGGGCGAAGTTCGAGAATCGCAGTTCCGTTCACGTTACGTTGGCTTTCCTGCAACATCGCTTCAATATCACGCATTACTGGTTCTAGATATTGACTTTCGTGTAAAAACATTCCATACCAGTTGGCTACCTGATCTTTCCAATATTGTTGCCATTTGCTCAACGTATATTTTTCGAGGAAACGGTGTGCGCCGATAATTAACATCGGAGCAGCTGCTTCGAAACCAACGCGCCCTTTGATACCGATGATTGTATCGCCTACGTGCATGTCACGTCCGATACCGTAAGCGGCACCAATTTCTTCGACTTTCTGAATTGCTTTAATTGGATCATCGAATTTCTCGTCATTGACTGCTTTCAGTTCACCTTTCTCAAAAGTAAGTCGAAGCTGTTCGCTACCTTCTTTTTCTACATGCTTTAGATAGGCACTTTCCGGCAATCCCTGTGCTGAGTCGAGAATCTCACCTCCACAGATAGAAGTACCCCATAAACCTACGTTGTAAGAATATTTTAGTTTGGTGAAGTCTGCGCTGAAACCGTTTTTATTCAGATAATCTATTTCTTCTTGACGGCTCAGTGCCATATCACGGGTTAATGTGATGATCTCTACATTAGGAGCTAATACAAGGAAAGTCATATCGAAGCGAATCTGGTCGTTACCTGCTCCGGTAGAACCATGTGCTACTGCATCTGCGCCAATTTCGTTGGCATAACGGGCAATAGCAAGACCTTGGAAGATACGTTCCGAACTAACGGAAATAGGGTACGTACCATTACGCAGCACATTTCCGAAAACCATATATTTCAGACTTTTTTCGTAGTACTCCTGAGTAACATCCAATGTAACGTATTTTACTGCTCCTAATTTATAGGCATTTTCTTCGTTAGTTCTCAGTTGTTCTTCACTAAAACCGCCTGTATTGGCACAAGCAGCGTAAACTTCGTAGCCTTTTTCTTTAGCGAGGTACATAACGGTGAACGATGTGTCCAGACCGCCACTGAAAGCCACCACTACTTTTTTCTTTTTCTCTTCCATAGTGCTGTATCTATTAAATATTATTTCTTTCTTGTTCTTTTTTCTTGTTCTTCGGATCTGTAGGATCGTACAACATGGCTGTACAAATGCAAAATTTCCGATTCTTAGCTACCAATATATCATGATTGATACATCCTTCACATCCCTTCCAGAAGGAGTCATCATCTGTCAGTTCGTTGAAGGTGACAGGGACATATCCTAGCTCTGTATTCATTTTCATGACTGCTGCTCCAGAAGTCAGACTGAAGATTTTAGCCTTTGGCCACCGGAGACGTGCCAGCTGAAATGAAGCTTGTTTGATGCGTTTGGCCAATCCTAATCCACGAAAATCAGGATGGACAATCAGACCGGATGTAGCTACATATTGTTTGTTGCCCCATGATTCAATGTAGGTGAATCCTGCAAATGTATCGCCACATAATGCAATAATTGCTTTCCCTTCCTTCATTTTTGTTGCGACATATTCGTGGGTACGCTCTGCGATACCGGTTCCACGAACTGCTGCAGCTTTTCTGATTGTATCCAAAATAGTGTCAACGTATACCTCATGTGATGCGTCGGCTACCATAACATCTATTTGTTGAGTATCCATTTCTTTATCTAATATATAAATATGTATAGTTATTCGATATTTGGAATAATGAGTGACAAAAGCTGGCGCACTTTATTTGCTGAAACTCCTTCGTGCAATACCAGCATGATGGTGTCGTCACCGGCAATAGTTCCCATGATCTCATTGAATTCATGGTTGTCGATGTCGTAAGCCATGCTGCTTGCATAGCCGGGGCGGGTACGTATCACGGCTATGTTGCCGGAAAAAGCTAAAGAGATAAATCCGTTGTTACGTAACATTTCACCGGCACTTTGGTCGGTGGAACGCTTATACATGATGTTGTTAGGCAATACATAAACGTATTTGCCGTTCATGCTGGCAGCTTTTGCTACTTTCAGTTGTTTTAAGTCACGGGAGAGGGTGGCCTGAGTCAGCTCGAAGCCCTCACGGTTCAGCTCTTGCAACAGTTCTTCCTGAGAACCCAGCTCTTTGCTTGAGATAATCATTTTGATGGCGTCTAACCGATTTGCTTTCTTCTTCATTGTATAATTATTCTAAGAATGGCGCAAAAGTATGCAATATTTTGGAGAAAAGATGCATAAAACTGAGAATTTTTGCATAAAAGTGAGAGAAAAGTGAATAAATGCCCAACTTTCTTTGTTTTAAAGGGAATTTTATCTCGATACCTAACCAGTTTTTTCTTGTGTACTAATGGGGGTTGTTCGACACCCGGGTGTCGAACAGTATGAGACCCGGGTGTCAGTATGCTCAACACCCGGGTCTTGTACATGCCAACACCCGGGTGTTGAGCAATCTTCGTTAGTAGTGAAATAAAGATTCACTAGTAGCAGAATAAAGAAAGGTATTCGTGTCAAAAAGTGTACGCTTTCGATCAAAAAACATAAGGGTTAAAAGCGGGACAACACCTATTTTTGTAACATCGGGAAATGAGTACCTTAATATTGAGACAAAATACCATGAAACAAAACTTTTTTGCAGTCGATTTGGGGGCGACAAGTGGTCGAACCATCTTAGGAACTTTTACAGAGAACGGATTAGAACTGAAAGAAATCAATCGTTTCTCCAACCATTTGATAGAAATGGGAGGACATTTCTATTGGGATATTTATGCATTATATCGCCATATTATCGATGGATTGAAGCTGGTAGCACATAGTGGAGAATCTATTGCTTCTATCGGAATAGATACATGGGGGGTAGATTTCGTTTGTATCGGAAAGGATGGAAACCTGCTTCGGCAGCCTTATGCTTATCGTGATCCACATACGGTAGGTGCACCGGAAACTCTTTTTGCCCGTATCTCTCGTAGTGAAGTGTATGCAAAAACGGGTATACAAATAATGAACTTTAATTCGATCTTCCAATTGGATACGTTAAGACGTAATCAGGATAGTGCATTAGAAGCAGCGGATAAAATCCTCTTTATGCCGGATGCGTTGAGTTATATGTTGACCGGTGAGATGGTGGCAGAATATACTATTGCTTCAACCGCACAATTGGTGAATGCGTATACCCGTCGTCTGGAACCGGAACTGCTGGAAGCAGTAGGATTGAAGGAAGAGAACTTCGGGCGTTTTGTTTTTCCGGGTGAGAAAGTGGGGGTATTGACAGAGGAAGTACAAAAATTAACCGGATTGGGCGCAATTCCTGTAATTGCTGTCGCTGGGCATGACACAGGTTCCGCAGTGGCTGCTGTTCCGGCACTCGATCGTAACTTTGCTTATCTGAGTAGTGGTACTTGGTCGTTGATGGGAGTTGAAACGGATGCTCCTGTGATTAATGCTGAAACAGAGGCTTTAAACTTTACGAATGAAGGAGGAGTGGAAGGAACGATCCGTCTGCTTAAAAATATTTGTGGAATGTGGCTGCTTGAACGTTGCCGTTTGAACTGGGGAGAAACAAGTTATTCTGAATTGATTAGTGAGGCTGAAGCTAGCGAATCGTTTCGTAGCCTGATCAATCCGGATGATGATTGCTTTGCAAATCCTGTCAATATGGAACAGGCTATTATGGAATATTGCCGTACTACCGGGCAACCTGTCCCTGAGCGACGTGGACAAATGGTACGTTGTATTTTCGAAAGTCTTGCTTTGCGCTATAGACAGGTGCTGGAAAACTTGCGTGCATTGTCTCCACATCCGATTGAAACATTGCACGTGATTGGAGGGGGAAGTCGAAATGATTTGCTAAATCAGTTTACGGCAAATGCGATTGATATACCGGTCGTAGCCGGTCCGTCCGAAGCTACCGCCATTGGTAATGTGATGATCCAGGCAATGGCTGCCGGAGAAGCAACGGATGTGGCGGGAATGCGCCAATTGATCCATCGTTCTATTCCGTTGAAGACTTATCAACCAAGAGATACAGAAGCGTGGGATGCGGCTTATGTTCAATTTAAAAATTGTATTCGTCCCAATTAAATAAACGACAGAATATATTAACTATTAAAGAATAAGAATATCATGAAAAAAGAAGAACTGATTCAGAAAGCGTATGAAATTGCTGTAGAACGTTATGCAGCTATAGGTGTAGATGTAAATAAAGCGTTGGAAGATTTGCAGAAGATTTCATTGTCATTGCACTGTTGGCAGGCTGACGATGTAACCGGATTTGAATCAGCCGGAGAATTGACCGGTGGTATTCAGGCAACCGGTAATTATCCGGGAAAAGCCCGCAATATTGAAGAACTCAGACAAGATATTTTAAAAGCGGCTTCTTATATTCCGGGTACTCATCGACTGAATTTGCATGAGATTTATGGAGACTTCGGCGGACAGTTTGTGGATCGTGACCAGGTGACACCGGAGCATTTTGAGAGCTGGATACAGTGGGCGGCGGAACATAATATGAAGTTGGATTTCAACTCTACTTCTTTCTCTCATCCGAAGTCTGGTAATCTGTCTTTGTCAAATCCCGACAAGAGTATTCGTGACTTTTGGATTGAACATACAAAACGTTGTCGTGCTATTGCTGAGGAAATGGGTAAGCGTCAGGGAGATCCTTGTATCATGAATTTGTGGATACATGATGGTAGCAAAGATATTACGGTAAACCGTATGAAATATCGTGCTTTGTTGAAGGATTCCCTGGATCGGATCTTTGCTACGGAATATAATAATATGAGAGACTGCATCGAATCTAAAGTGTTTGGCATCGGTTTGGAAAGTTATACAGTAGGTTCGAATGACTTCTACATTGGTTATGGTGCAACTCGCAATAAGATTGTGACACTGGATACTGGTCACTTCCATCCGACGGAAAGTGTAGCGGATAAGATTTCTTCTTTGCTGTTGTTTATTCCGGAAATTATGTTGCACGTGAGTCGCCCGGTTCGTTGGGATAGCGACCATGTAACTATCATGAATGATGATACTTTAGATTTATGCAAAGAAATCGTACGTTGCGACGCTCTTAATAAAGTGCATATTGGTCTTGATTATTTCGATGCAAGCATTAACCGTATTGGTGCTTATGTTATTGGTAGTCGTGCAACTCAAAAATGCCTGATGCAAGCATTGCTTGAACCATTGGCAAAACTGCGCGAATACGAAGCAAATGACCAGTTGTTCGAACGTCTGGCTCTGCTCGAAGAATCTAAATCGTTGCCTTGGAATGCTGTATGGGATATGTTCTGCTTGAAGAATAATGTTCCAGTGGGCGAAGATTTCATTGCTGAGATTCAAAAATATGAAGCTGACGTAACCTCTAAACGATAAGTGATGGATATTTTAATTGGTTTGATCATTATAGCTATCGGTAGCTTTTGCCAGTCCAGTTCCTATGTACCTATTAAAAAGGTGAAGGGGTGGAACTGGGAAAGTTTCTGGTTGGTTCAAGGCGTGTTTGCCTGGTTAGTATTTCCGTTCCTCGGATCATTGATGGGTATTCCGCAAGGAAGTAGTTTACTTGATTTGTGGAGCGCAGGAGGTGCTGGAATGAGTATTGTCTATGGTATATTGTGGGGAGTGGGGGGATTGACTTTCGGACTTTCTATGAGATATCTGGGTGTTGCGTTGGGACAAAGTATCGCTTTGGGCACTTGTGCCGGATTTGGAACGCTTTTTCCTGCTATTTTTGCCGGAACGAATTTATTCGAGGGTAATGGACTGATATTGCTTTTGGGAGTTTGTATTACGTTGGCAGGTATCGCTATTATCGGTTATGCAGGTGGTCTGCGTTCACAGAATATGAGTGAAGAAGAAAAACGTGCTGCAGTTAAGGACTTTGCTTTGACAAAAGGATTGTTGGTGGCCTTGCTGGCCGGTGTAATGAGTGCATGTTTTGCTTTAGGGTTAGATGCAGGAATACCTATTAAGGAGGCTGCTTTAGCAGGTGGAGTAGATGGGCTTTATGCAGGACTTCCTGTTATCTTCTTAGTCACTTTTGGGGGATTTTTGACGAATGCAGCTTACTGTTTACAGCAAAATATTTCCAATAAATCCATGGGGGATTATGCTAAAGGAAAGGTATGGGGAAACAATCTGGTGTTCTGTGCTTTGGCGGGAGTTTTGTGGTATATGCAGTTTTTCGGATTGGAAATGGGTAAGAGTTTCCTGACAGGAAGTCCTGTGTTATTAGCATTTTCATGGTGTATTCTGATGGCATTGAACGTAACTTTTAGCAACGTTTGGGGAATGATCTTGAAAGAGTGGAAGGGAGTGTCTGCTAAGACAATTGTAGTTTTGGTTTGTGGATTAGTAGTGCTGATCTTTTCTCTGATCTTTCCGAATTTGTTTTAAAATTTGGGGTACGGATTGCACAGATGATTGTGTAATCCGCACCTAATTAAAAATAAATATATAATGAAGTCAATTTTAGAGAATCGCCCGGCATTAGCTAAAGAAGTAAATAAGGTAGCTGAGGTGGCCGGATACTTGTGGCAAAAAGGATGGGCTGAACGTAATGGCGGTAATATCACTGTTAATATCACAGAGTTTGTAGATGATGAAATTCGTGAGATGAAACCGATTAGTGAAGTGAAAGCTATCGGAGTGACATTGCCTTATCTCAAAGGATGTTATTTCTATTGTAAGGGAACGAATAAACGTATGCGTGACTTGGCTCGCTGGCCGATGGAGAACGGTTCGGTGATCCGAATCCTGGATGACTGTGCCAGTTATGTTATTATTGCGGACGAACCGGTTGTCCCCACTTCGGAATTACCTTCTCATTTGAGTGTGCACAATGATTTATTGAGTAAAAACTCTCCTTATAAAGCGTCGGTACATACTCATCCAATTGAGTTGATTGCAATGACGCATTGCCGGAAATTTCTGGAGAAAGATGTAGCTACTAATTTATTGTGGAGTATGATTCCCGAAACGAAGGCATTCTGTCCTCGTGGTTTGGGTATTATTCCTTATAAATTACCAAGTTCGGTAGAATTGGCGGAAGCTACGATTAAAGAATTGCAGGATTATGATGTGGTGATGTGGGAAAAACATGGTGTGTTTGCTGTGGATTGCGATGTAATGCAAGCTTTTGACCAGATTGATGTGTTAAATAAATCAGCGTTGATTTATATTGCTGCCAAAAATATGGGCTTCGAACCGGATGGAATGAGTCAGGAGCAGATGAAGGAGATGAGTGTTGCCTTCAAATTGCCTAAATAATAGTTCTAAAGAATAGACGCTCTTTTAAAAATACAACAAACTATGAATCGGATTATTTTAAATGAAACTTCTTATTTCGGTGCGGGATGTAGAAGTGTGATTGCTGTTGAAGCTGCTCGACGTGGCTTTAAAAAAGCATTTTTTGTAACTGATAAAGACCTAATTAAGTTTGGTGTTGCTGCTGAAATTATAAAGGTTTTTGATGATAATCATATTCCTTATGAACTCTATAGCGATGTAAAAGCTAATCCTACTATTGCCAATGTTCAGAATGGAGTGAAAGCTTACCAGGCTTCTGGTGCTGACTTTATCGTTGCGTTGGGGGGAGGTTCTTCCATAGATACAGCAAAAGGTATTGGTATTGTAGTTAATAATCCGGATTTTGCAGACGTAAAATCGCTGGAAGGGGTAGCTGATACTAAAAATAAAGCGGTACCTACTTTTGCATTACCTACAACGGCGGGAACTGCTGCCGAAGTGACTATCAATTATGTGATTATTGATGAAGATGCTCGTAAAAAGATGGTTTGTGTGGATCCGAACGATATTCCTGCTGTGGCTATTGTAGATCCCGAATTGATGTATTCTATGCCAAAAGGTTTGACGGCTGCAACAGGAATGGATGCTTTGACTCATGCCATTGAGAGTTATATCACTCCGGGTGCTTGGGCAATGAGTGATATGTTTGAGCTGAAAGCTATTGAAATGATTGCTCAGAATCTGAAAGCAGCTGTAGATAATGGTAAAGATGTGGCTGCCCGTGAAGCAATGTCTCAGGCTCAATATATTGCCGGTATGGGATTTTCTAATGTAGGCTTGGGAATCGTACACTCAATGGCTCATCCGTTGGGCGCTTTTTATGATACTCCGCATGGTGTGGCTAACGCTTTGCTATTGCCTTATGTGATGGAGTATAATGCTGAGTCTCCGGCTGCTCCGAAGTATATCAATATTGCTAAGGCAATGGGAGTAAATACGGAGGGAATGACAGAAACTGAAGGGGTGAAAGCTGCTGTGGATGCAGTGAAAGCATTATCTCTTAGTATTGGCATTCCGCAGAAATTGCATGAGATTAATGTGAAAGAAGAAGATATTCCGGCATTGGCGGTTGCTGCTTTCAATGATGTTTGTACAGGTGGTAATCCGCGTCCTACATCTGTGGAAGAGATTGAAGTGCTGTATCGGAAGGCTTTTTGATATTAAACGAATTGATTGGTAAGTTCAGCGTGCTTACTATTTTATATTATATATTTAATAATATACTTTTCGGTAGAGCTAAATATACGCTGGTTTGGCTTTGCCGGAGGATATAAAGAATAATGATGAAGAACACAATTCTAACTTTTCTGTTGGTTCTGTTATTTGTAGGTTGTAAAATGCAAAATGGTGGCCCTTTAGAAATTTCTGGGCTTACAGTTGAAATGCAGAAAAATCCGGAGGGAGTTTCTACGCTTCATCCCCGTTTTTCGTGGTTGT
This sequence comes from Bacteroides bouchesdurhonensis, assembly GCF_900155865.1. Classification (GTDB taxonomy): domain Bacteria; phylum Bacteroidota; class Bacteroidia; order Bacteroidales; family Bacteroidaceae; genus Bacteroides; species Bacteroides bouchesdurhonensis. The sequence continues at coordinate 4,950,582 of NZ_LT707006.1, read as the reverse complement.
TGGCAAGTGATAAACAAGATGTGATGCAGACAGCGTATCAGATTGAAGTTGCAACCTCAGAGAAAGATTTGAAAGATAGTACTAATTTAGTTTGGAACACCGGACATGTAGTTTCTGATCAATCGTCAATGGTGGAATATGCAGGAGCACCTCTTGAGTCCAATAAGAAATATTATTGGCGTGTCACAGTGTGGTCAAATACCGGTAACAAGGCTGAAAGTTGCATTCAGAGTTGGTCGATGGCTTTGTTGAACGATTCGGACTGGAAGGCTCGATGGATCGGATTGAATGATAGTGTAAATCTGAAACTGGATGGTGACAGGTCGATTTTGCCGGCTCGTTATTTGCGAAAAGAATTCGATTTGCAATCTAAGCCGAAACGTGCAGTGCTTTATATTTCGGGGATAGGCTCTTCTGTATGTTATATGAATGGTGAAAGGATTGGAAACGATGTATTCGGTCCGCTTCCTACATGGTATGATGTTTCTGTTCCTTATCTGACTTATGATGTTACTTCTATGGTCAAGAATGGAACTAATACGGTAGGAGTAGCTTTGGGCAACGGTCGTTATCTTTCTATGCGCGCACATTCAATGCTTGGTTTTGGTTTACCTCGTCTCATCGCACAATTGAATGTGGAATATGATAATGGTGAAACAGTATCTATTATCAGTGATGAATCTTGGAAAGCGACTAGTAAAGGTCCTATCACCGAAAATAATGAATTTGATGGTGAGAAATATGATGCTCGTCTCGAATTGGGTAAGTGGACGGAAAATGGATATGATGATTCCGCATGGACGAAAGTCGATTTGATGGAGTCACCGAAAGGTAAGTTGGTTGCTCAGATTTCTCCGAGTCTGAAAGTAATGGAGGAAATAAGACCGGTATCAATCAAATCAGTAGGAGAGGGAAGATACATTGTCGACATGGGACAAAATATGGTCGGATTGCAGCAAGTAAAATTAACCGGTAAAAAAGATAAGCCGATTACGATGCGTTTTGCTGAGGTACTGAAAGATAATGGAACAGAATTGTATCTGGATAATCTGCGTAGCGCACTTGTGACGGATGTCTATACTCCGGCAAGGGATGGTGAGTTTGTTTGGGAACCCACGTTTGTTTATCATGGTTTCCAGTTTATAGAAATATCCGGTTTGGATTACGAGCCTTCGGTTTCCGATTTTGTGGGTAAGGTTGTTTATGATGAAATGGCGACGACTGGTACTTTTGAGACTTCTGAGGAATTGATTAATAAACTTCATAAGAATGCTTATTGGGGAATCCGCGGAAACTATCGGGGGATGCCGACTGATTGTCCACAACGTGACGAACGTCTTGGATGGTTGGGTGATCGTACTACCGGAGCCTATGGGGAAAGTTTTGTTTTGGGCAATGCTTTGATGTATAAGAAATGGCTGATTGATATTGAAGAGTCCATGAGTGAAAATGGAAGTATCTCTGACGTATCTCCCCGTTATTGGACTATCTACAATGATGATGTGACTTGGCCTGCTGCATATTTCTATGTAGCTGATATGCTTTATCAACAGTATGGGGATGATTATTCGATCAAACATCGTTATCCGTCTATGAAACGATGGGTTCAATATATGGTTGATAATCACATGAAAGATTATATTTTGGTGAAAGACACTTATGGTGACTGGTGTATGCCTCCCGAATCACCGGATTTGATCCACTCGGAAGATCCTGCACGGAAGACAAATGGAGAGGTGTTGAGTACAACTGTTTTCTATAGTATCTTGCAGTTGATGGAGAAGTTTGCACAGATGAATGGTGTGCCGGAAGATGCCAAAGAGTATGCAAATCTAGCTCTGAAAATAAAAGAGGCATATAACAATAAATTCTTTAACCAGGAAACTGCGCAGTATGATAATAATACGGTGACAGCCAACTTGTTGTCTCTCAGACTTGGCTTGGTTCCTGAGGGCTATGAAGAAAAGGTGTTCTCTAATGTTGTTGAAAAGACGGAGAATGATTGCAAAGGACATGTAAGCGTCGGAGTATTAGGAATCCAACATCTGATGCGTGGACTTACCGAATATGGTGGGTTGGAACTTGCATATAAGATTGTGACTAATGATACTTATCCTTCCTGGGGATATATGATTAAGAATGGTGCTACTACAATCTGGGAATTGTGGAATGGTGATACTGCTAATCCGGCTATGAACTCAAGAAACCATGTAATGCTTTTAGGGGATCTGTTGATATGGTTCTATGAGGATTTGGCGGGTATTAAGAATGATCCGTCTTCAGTTGGATTTAAAAAGATTTTGATGGAACCTGTATTCCCTGAGAAATTAACGTATGTAACTGCTTCTCATGTTTCACCTTATGGTAAAATAGAAAGCTTCTGGAAACGTAATGGTGATAAACTAGAATGGAATATTACGATTCCGGTCAATACGACCGCCACCATTAAATTGCCTTTGAAGTTTAATGTGAAAGTGCCTCACGATCCGGCGGGTATTCATTCCGTTAAGGAATGTGACGGTAAACTGGTTGTTGAGTTGGGCTCTGGAAAATATACGTTTGCCTCTGAACAATAAATAAGATGTTCTTTCAGATGGAATTATCTGAAGGAATATTGAATGTGAATAATCTTTTGGACTTGTTCTTTAAAACATTCGGATATGTCGAAGCAGACTTTCCGAATGTTTTTTTATTGTCTGGTGTGTGTTTTCTGAAAATAATTTCTACTTTTGTATCTATTCAATTACATGAAAACACGCTTGTATGACTGAAGATAATGGTTTAGGACTGGAACTCAAATATTTGATAGTGAATGATATGGATCGCAAATTCGGTTTGTGGGTAAATACTGTTGGCTATCAGTCGATTCCTCCTGGCTCCCCTTATCCTCTAAAAGATCATCCTTCCGGTTACTTTTTTAATACAGAAAAAGGGCGGGTATTACGGGAGTATCAACTGGTCTATATAACCAAAGGTCGTGGTTTGTTTACTTCCGACTCAACTTCTGAAAAGCAAGTTTGTAAAGGCAGGCTGATTGTTTTATTTCCGGGACAATGGCATACGTATCGTCCGCTTCGGCAGACCGGATGGACGGAGTATTATGTCGGTTTTGAAGGACCTGTCATAGATACAATTGTCAATGATGCTTTCTTATCACAAGAACAACAGATATTGGAAATAGGAATTAATGAAGAATTGGTGTCTTTGTTCGTTCGTGCTCTCGAAGTAGCTGAGGCGGATAAAATCTCAGCACAACAGTATCTTTCCGGTATTGTGCTTCATATGATGGGATTAGTTCTTTCTGTTTCTAAAAACAAAGTCTATGAAATGGGTGATGTCGATCAGAAAATAGAACAAGCTAAGATAATAATGAATGAGAATGTTTCAGGAAATGTGGATCCTGAGGAGTTGGCGATGAGGCTGAATATTAGTTATTCATGGTTCCGGCGAGTGTTTAAAGAATATACCGGTTATGCACCTGCTAAATATTTTCAGGAGTTGAAGCTACGTAAGGCTAAGCAACTGTTGGTGGGAACCTCCCAATCGGTGAAAGAGATTTCTTTCTTTTTAGGTTTTCAGTCTACTGAATATTTCTTTTCTTTTTTCAAGAAGCGTACGGGGCTGACTCCGTTGGAATATCGTTCTTTCGGTCGGGAGGAGTAAAAGTATTATTACCTGTCAAACATATCAATAGTTTTCTTTTGGCACATCGAAAGGACACTTGCGGAGGTTGATTTTAGATAACTGGAAGTTCGTTTTGCATGAATACTGATAATCTATCTATTGAATCTAAATTGTGTATCAGTTCTTAACAAGTTCATTGGGAACTTTTGTTAGGTTCTGATAAGAGTCTGTTTAACAAAAACGATTTATATGTTTAAAACTAGAAGAAAATAGTGGTATTTCGTTGGTAATAAGATAATTAGCCTGTTAATAACTTAGACGTGTTTTGGTTGATAACTAAGAAAAGGCTTGTGAATAAAATCTCTAGATATAGGAATGAAATGCTTGATAATTATAAGCAAAAAGAAAGGAGTAGCATAAAAAAAGAACCGCTTGAAAAGCGATTCTTTTAAAAGTTGCGGAGATCCGACTCGAACGAATGACCTTTGGGTTATGAGCCCAACGAGCTACCAACTGCTCCACTCCGCGATGTTTAACGGGTGCAAAGGTACGGCTTTCTTTGGAATAAACAAATTATTTGCAGATTATTTTTCAATAAAGTAATGTTTCAATTTATATATAGCTGATAATGAGTTAAGTAATACCTAAACTTTTTTAGTGCCTATTAATATACAAATGTTAATATTTTATCCGTTTTCTTGTATGGTCTAAAGAAAAGAGTTACTTTTGCTCAAAATATTCAGCAATGTGCAATTTGTAATTTATGACCGTATCCAAGACAAAAGCCAAGTTAGTAGATGTAGCCCGTCAGCTTTTTGCAAAAATGGGTGTTGAGAATACTACAATGAATGATATCGCTCTTGCTTCTAAAAAAGGTAGACGAACACTTTATACCTATTTTAAAAGTAAGGATGAAATCTATTTGGCTGTTGCGGAAACAGAATTGGATATGTTGTCGGATATGATGAAGCGGGTGGCTGAAAAAGATATATCTCCGGATGAGAAGATGTTGGAAATGATCTATACCCGGTTGGATGCAGTGAAAGAAGTCGTTTATCGAAACGGTACATTACGTGCAAACTTCTTTCGTGATATATGGCGGGTCGAGAAAGTCCGGAAAAAATTCGATGCAAAAGAAATTCAGCTTTTCAAAGCAGTGCTGTTGGAAGGACAATCGAAAGGAGTATTTCAGATTGATGATGTAGAGATGACGGCTGAGTTGGTGCATTATTGTGTGAAAGGGATTGAAGTACCTTATATCCGTGGGCAGATAGGTGCTCATTTGGATGACGAAACTAGAAATAGATATGTGTCTAACATAGTGTTTGGCGCATTGCATAGAACAAAAATTTAATTAAATAACTTTTAGTATGGGATTATTAGACGGAAAAACAGCTATTGTAACTGGTGCTGCTCGTGGTATTGGTAAAGCTATCGCTTTGAAGTTTGCTGCTGAAGGAGCAAACATTGCATTTACTGACCTGGTAATTGATGAAAATGCAGATAAAACAGTTAAGGAACTTGAAGCATTTGGTGTAAAAGCCAAAGGTTATGCTTCTAATGCTGCCAACTTCGAAGATACTGCAAAGGTTGTGGAAGAAATTCATAAAGATTTCGGTCGTATCGATATTTTGGTAAATAATGCAGGTATTACTCGTGACGGTTTGATGATGCGTATGAGTGAACAACAGTGGGATATGGTGATCAATGTAAACTTGAAGTCAGCATTCAACTTTATCCATGCTTGTACACCAATCATGATGCGTCAAAAAGCGGGTAGTGTTATTAACATGGCATCTGTTGTAGGTGTTCACGGTAATGCAGGTCAAGCTAACTATGCTGCTTCTAAGGCTGGTATGATTGCATTAGCTAAGTCTATTGCTCAGGAATTGGGCTCTCGTGGTATTCGTGCTAACGCTATTGCACCGGGATTCATCCTGACAGATATGACTGCTTCTCTTTCTGAAGAAGTAAGAGCAGAATGGGCAAAGAAAATTCCTTTGCGTCGTGGTGGTACTCCTGAAGATGTGGCAAACATCGCTACCTTCTTGGCATCAGATATGTCTTCTTACGTATCGGGTCAGGTGATTCAGGTAGATGGTGGTATGAATATGTAATCAGGCAGAATGACTGTTGTATACGAAGACAACCATATCATTGTAGTCAATAAGACCGCTTCCGAGATTGTCCAGGGAGATAAAACGGGAGATACCCCTCTTTCGGAAACTGTAAAGCAGTACTTGAAAGAGAAGTATCAGAAACCCGGAAATGTCTTTCTCGGTGTAACGCACCGACTGGACCGCCCCGTAAGCGGTCTTATTATTTTTGCAAAGACTGGTAAGGCACTTACCCGGTTGAATGAAATGTTCCGGACAAGTGAAGTGAAAAAGACTTATTGGGCAGTAGTAAAGAATCCTCCGAGAGAACCGGAAGGTGAGTTGATTCATTTTCTGGTGCGTAACGAAAAGCAAAATAAGAGTTATGCTTATGATAAAGAGGTGCCGAATAGTAAAAAAGCGATTCTACATTACCGGTTGATCGGACATTCGGAAAACTATTATTTGCTGGAAGTTGATTTGAAGACGGGACGGCATCATCAGATTCGTTGCCAGTTGGCAAAAATGGGATGTCCTATCAAGGGAGATTTGAAATATGGATCTCCACGATCTAACCCGGATGGAAGTATTTGTTTACATGCTCGAAGAGTGAAGTTTATACATCCTGTTTCCAAGGAACAGATAGAACTCGAAGCTCCTCTTCCCGAAGGAAATTTATGGAAAGGATTTGAACTGCTTTAATCAGTACAAATCCTTTTTTCTTTTGCCAAAAGAGTTAAATTCTTTGCCATATCTTTAGTAAATTCTAGCGACAGCCTATTTATTCGGGAATAGCGATTATATTTGCATCATGAAAACTTTAATTAATCAAGTAGATCATACCATGAAGCAAATTTTGTACTTATTGTTGGGATGTCTGATCCCTTTTCAATTTCTAACAGCTAAAGTTTATCGTTCACCGGAAAAAGCTCCGGTAGATTATGTTAATCCGTATATCGGAAATATCAGTCACTTGCTCGTGCCGACTTATCCTACTGTTCATTTACCTAACAGTATGTTGCGGGTATATCCTGAACGTGAGAACTTCACAGGAAATACAATTCATGGTTTACCACTTATTGTAACTAGTCACCGAGGAAGTTCCGCATTTAATCTGAGTCCTTATCAGGGAGAATTGTCTGAAGCTAAAAGTACCATACGTTACGGATACGATAATGAAGTTATCAAACCTTATTATTACAGTGTAGATCTGGATGATAACGGGATATACGTTCAGTATGCTCCTTCACATCAATCGGGTATTTATCAGATTGGCTTTTCTCAAACAGATAAGCCTGCCTATCTTATCTTCAATACAGGCGATGGAGAATTAAAGACGGATGGCAAGTCGATTAGCGGTTATCAGAAATTAGGTAACCGGACACAAGTCTATATATATGTTGAAACAGATAAAGTTCCGCTTAAAATAGGTACTCACCAAGGAGCGTCTATCCATACTAACGATAAGACCACTAAGGGAAATAATGCTTTCTATATAATGGAATATCCGAAAGGAACCTCTTCTGTGAATCTTCGTTATGGAGTATCTTTTATTTCTGCTGAGCAAGCCGAAAAGAATCTTCATCGTGAAATTAAAGACTACAATCTACAATCTGTAGCCGATACCGGACGTAAGATATGGAATGAAACTTTGGGGAAGATTCAGGTGAACGGAGGTACGGATAATGAGAAAACTGTGTTCTACACGTCATTGTATCGTACTTATGAACGTATGATCTGTATTTCTGAGGATGGCAAATATTTTAGTGCTTATGATGGAAAAATACACGATGACAAGGGTACTCCTTTCTATGTGGATGATTGGATTTGGGATACTTATCGTGCAACTCATCCATTGCGTCTGATCATTGAGGCCGAGAAAGAAAGTGATATGGTCAATTCATTTATCCGTATGGCTTATCAGTTGCAACCTAACTGGATGCCTACTTTTCCTGAAATTAATGGAGATAGCCGTCGTATGAACTGTAATCATGGTGTAGCTACTGTACTTGATGCTTATAACAAGGGTATGCGTTCATTCGATTTGGAGAAGGCTTATAAAGTTTGTAAGGCTGCTATTACAGAGAAAACACTCTCGCCTTGGTCGTCCAAGCCGGCCGGAGTATTGGATCAGTTCTATAAAGATCATGGTTATTTTCCTGCGCTTGCAGTAGGCGAGAAGGAGACAGTTCCCGAAGTTCATTCTTGGGAAAAACGCCAACCGATTGCAGTTACTCTGGGAACCGTTTATGACGAATGGTGTTTGGGAAATATTGCCAAACTACTGGGTGACAAGAAAGATGCAGATCATTTCCTGAAAAGAAGTTTGAATTATCAGACTGTATTCAACAAGGAAACCGGTTTCTTCCATCCGAAAGATTCATTTGGCAATTTCATTCAACCATTTGATTATCGTTTTTCCAGCGGGATGGGCGGACGTGAATCTTATGATGAGAACAATGCTTGGGTATATCGTTGGGATGTTCCTCATAATGTGAACGATCTGGTAAATTTGATGGGGGGCAAAGCTCGTTTTGTAGAAGAGTTGGAACGGATGTATGACACTTCTTTAGGAAAAGCGCGTTACGATTTCTATTCTCAATTTCCCGATCATACGGGTAATGTAGGTCAGTTTTCGATGGGAAATGAACCTTCCATGCATATCCCTTATCTGTATAATTACGCAGGAGAACCTTGGCGTACGCAGAAACGTATCCGTAACTTGCTGACACAGTGGTTCCGTAATGACCTGATGGGTATTCCCGGAGATGAAGATGGGGGTGGATTGACTTCATTCGTTGTGTTCTCAATGATGGGATTCTATCCGGTAACTCCCGGTTTACCTATGTATGTAATTGGAAGTCCGGTGTTTGAAGAACAAACCATTCAATTGAGTAATGGGAAAACATTCAAAGTGGTTTGCAAGAACTATGCACCGGAAAACAAGTATATTCAATCGGCCAAATTAAATGGAAAAACATGGAATAAATCCTGGTTTAGCCATCAAGATCTGATGAAGGGCGGGGTATTGGAATTTGTTATGGGTAGACGTCCTAATAAGGCATGGGCTGCCGGAGATGATGCGTTGCCACCTTCTTTTGAAATGTAATCCGTTCTATCAAATGGAAAATGAATAATTTATAACAAAATACAAATGAACACGTTTAAACTATTAATGGCAACTTCTTGTTTGCTGGTAATGTCGGCCAACGGAATTGCCCAAAAAGATTATTCAAAGAGCGAAGGATTGTTGCAGTATGTGGATCCGACTATTGGCTCCGGTTATCATGGACACGTATTTGTTGGTACAAGTGTACCTTACGGAATGGTGCAACTCGGTCCGAGCAATATCCATAAAGGTTGGGACTGGTGTTCTGCTTATCACCATTCCGATAGTATTGTCATTGGTTTTTCACATACTCATTTGAGTGGTACAGGATGTACCGACTTAGGGGATATTTTGATTATGCCTTTGAATGAAATCCGTACACCCAGAGGGAATCAAGATGATATACGGGATGGATATGCTTCCAAATATTCTCATGCTAATGAAGTGACACGCCCTGAGTATTATTCACTTGTTTTAGATAGATATAATATTAAAGCGGAATTAACAGCAACAGATCGGGTAGGTTTCCATCGTTACACTTATCCCGAAGGGAAACCGGCTTCTATTCTGATCGACCTGCGTGAAGGTAATGGTACTAATGCATATGATAGCTATATCCGTAAGGTGGATGACTATACAGTAGAAGGTTATCGTTATGTAAGAGGCTGGAGCCCAAGTCGGAAGGTCTATTTTGTCTTGAAGAGTGATAAAAAGATAGAGAACTTTACTGCTTATGATGACAATACTCCGAAGCCTTGGGATCAGTTGAAAGTGGAGTCTGTGAAAAGCGTACTGACCTTTGGTAATGTAAAGGAAGTAAAGATTAAAGTTGCCATATCTTCGGTAAGTTGCGACAATGCGGCAATGAACCTGCAAGAGGAACTTTCTCATTGGGACTTTGACAAGATTGTGAAAATGAGTGCTGACCGTTGGAACGAGCAATTACAGAAAATGATTGTCGAATCGGAAGATGAAGCTGCCAAACGTGTATTCTATACAGCACATTATCATACGATGATCGCTCCTACACTTTTTTGCGATGTTAATGGTGAGTATCGGGGAATGAATGATATGATTTACACAGACTCGAAGAAAGCAAACTATACAACTCTTTCTCTGTGGGATACTTATCGTGCTCTGAATCCGTTGATGACTATTACTCAAGCCGAACGAGTAGATGATGTGGTCAATTCAATGCTTTCTATTTACCGCCAACAGGATAAACTTCCTATCTGGCCTTTGATGAGTGGAGAAACGAATCAGATGCCCGGCTATAGTTCTGTTCCGGTGATTGCTGATGCTTACTTGAAAGGATTTACAGGATTCAATGCTGAAGATGCTCTTCAGGCCATGAAAGCGACGGCTACTTATGAAAAACAGAATGGAATTCCTTTTGTAGTGGCACGTGAATATATCCCTGCTGATAAAGTTCATGAAGCTACTTCCATCGCTATGGAATATGCTGTGGATGATTGGGGAATTGCTGCAATGGCTAAAAAGATGGAAAAGACTGCCGACTATGAAACATTCTCGAAACGTGCTCTTTATTATAAGCACTATTTTGACCCTTCTATTCACCATATTCGTCCGAAGATGGAAGACGGTTCATGGCGGACTCCTTATGATCCGGCACGTTCTATTCATGGAGTCGGTGATTTCTGTGAGGGTAATGGGTGGCAATATACTTTCTTTGTGCCTCAAGATCCGTATGGGCTGATTGCTCTGTTTGGTGGTGACAAACAGTTCACAGATAAACTCGATAGTTTCTTTAAGAATACTGATAGTATGGGTGAAGGTGCTTCCAGTGATATTACCGGATTGATCGGACAGTATGCACATGGCAATGAACCGAGTCACCATATTGCTTATTTGTATACGTATGCCGGTGAGCAATGGAAGACTGCAGAGAAAGTTCGTTTCATTATGAATGACTTTTATACGGATAAACCGGACGGTATCATCGGTAATGAAGATTGTGGTCAGATGTCTGCATGGTATCTTCTTTCGGCTATGGGATTCTATCAGGTAAATCCGTCGGATGGTGTGTTTGCTTTCGGAAGTCCTCGTTTTAAGAAAATGGAAGTGAAAGTACGTGGTGGAAAAGTATTTACTGTAGAAGCTCCGAATAACAGTAAGGAGAATATTTACATTCAAAAAGTTTATTTGAATGGCAAGCCTTACGATAAGAGTTATATCACATATGATGACATTATCAATGGAAGTACCCTGAAATTTGTGATGGGTAAAAAGCCCAATAAGAACTTTGGTAAGGCTCCGACAAGCCGGCCTATCGTTTTGAACGAATGTAAGTTCGATAGATAGTTGGTAATTCAACAAATGTTGGATTGATAATCACAAAGGATTTCTAAAATACTTGAGTTCATAAAATCGCCGTTATTACCATATGCAGTAACGGCGATTTTTATTTTAGGGGTTGCTGAATATTCTCACCTCACTATTATAATTAATTCTATTGTTGTACGAATATTTTAATTATAGACTACACCTTTAGGAATATCTTGTGCTTATAGAGGAAATAGAGAAAATACCAACATACTCCGATATAGAAAATACTGCTAACAAAACCGGTCAGATAATCTGGAACAATTGCAATGAATCCTTTACTGAAAAATTCAGAAGCTTTTGTAAATCCAATGATCCGTTGTGCCAGATAAATTGTGATGGAATTCATTCCGATAACTGTGAAGAAGAAAGACCATTTCTTGAAGTTCAAGACATCAATCACATAATAGAATAGGGCTATATGGATAAACCCAAGACCTCCTACAAAACATACAAATGAACTAGACCACAGTTTCTTGTTGATAGGCATTAACTCGCCCCACAACTGTCCAACGATTACCAATGCAATACCGATCAACAGCAAGTACAAAGCTTTCTTTGCAGGAGTAACTTTGTCTGTTTCCCATTTTATGAATCGTCCTGCTTGCATTCCCAATAAAGCGGTTGCAATAGCTGGAATAGTGCTTAGGATTCCTTCGGGGTCCTGATATTTGCCCGCCCAAGTTCCGAACAACAGTATACGGTCGATCCATCCTGCAAAGTTCCCTTGTGGACTGAAATTGCTGGCTCCGGCGGGAGCATCGGGAGCTGGGACGAAAGCAAGTAAGAGATAATATCCCACTAATATAGTTGCTATCCAAATAAGGCGTGCCCGTTGCTTAAAGTTTGTGTAGATCAATGCTCCGAACATCCATGCCAGACCGATACGTCCAAGTACGCTCATATATCTCATATGAGGGAAATCGAAGTTGAGCCCGTTATTATAAAGTATTCCTAGTAGAAAAAGGATAATTCCACGACGGAATATATCTTTCTGGATTTGGAATTTAGTTTCGTTCTTAGCCAGTTTATTAGCTAATGAGAAGGGAAAAGAGATTCCGGCAATGAAAAGAAACAATGGGAAAATGATATCATGATGTTGAAATCCATCCCATTCAGCGTGTTGCATTTGAATGGCGATCCAGTCTGTCACAGGATTACTCCATATCTGCGATAGACCGCTCAGGAGTCCGGCACCTCCCATAATGAAAAACATATCAAATCCTCTCAGTGCATCTAACGAATGAAGTCTGTTCGATTTTTTTTGTTCCATGGCTAAATATGTGTTTTTAAAGTAAATTAGAACTAAGCATAAAATTTACGATAAAAATAGTGATTTATTTCTTTTAGTGCATATTTATCCGCATGAAAAATGAACTTTTTTCGTATAAAGTTTGTAATATGAATGATTTTGCTATGTGTATAATGCAAAATGTTTGTTTATGTGAGCTTTTGTTTCGTATTTAATTTCGAATGATTTCTTTTTTTGATCGTGCTATTCTTTCTTATCCAATGCTTTTAATATGGTTTCTTTAAATTCGTCTACCAATGAATTCTTCCAGCCAACTTGTTCCATGACTTTATTACCTTGCCGGTCATAAATGATATAATGAGGGATAGCCGAGATGTCCGGTAGCTGGTTCCACTTTGAAGCTGAGATACGATAATGTTCTCCTTTCAGCTTTTCTACTTCTTTTGTCCATGTTTCTACATCCGAGGTTTCATTGGTCAGATATACAAAAACAACGTCTTTTCCTTCAAGTTCTTCTTTTACGGGTTCCATTTTAGCAATACCGGTTTTGCATGGACCGCACCATGTTGCCCAACAGTCTATCATGACTACTTTTCCTTTGTATGAATTGACAATGGCTTGAATCAATTCTTTGCCGGAAACATCAGGCACTTTTTTTATTGTTCCTTTTAGTTTGTGGCTTTGAGCTTCGGCAATCTTATTAATCACTAATTCATTATGTCGTTGAAGTGTTGATACATATTGTGGGGCTATACTATCCCATATAGTGGAGTCTTTCACTACTTTCATCATGTTTATTTGTCCTGCTATTTCTTTTGCTTTTTTCAGGTCTGCCATCCAATGATAGATTTCGCTTTGTTCCAGTCCATTCGCTTTCAAGTATTTCATCGGTTTGTAATCATAGACAACATATAAAGCATTCAGATTATCAAATAGATTTAGCTCCTTCGCATGAGGATCTGTTAAAGTGAACTGTGTGTTGTATTTATTTAATGCTGAGGAATCGTTTTTCATACTACTATAATACAATCCGTTTTTAACATTTTCTACATAGCTGATTCGTTTATATAAATAAGTAGATTGAGCTTTGAGTTTCAGAAATTCACGTTGTTGTGTGTTATACTCTTTATTCTCCGAGATTTCTTGAATAGTCTTTTGATAGTCACTCCAGATACGTTGTACATACTCATCAAATGAAATAGTTACTAATTCTTTAAGGAAATCAATGGTATATCCATTGTATGGCATGTTATTTAATGCTTCATTCATTGGTCCATACTTGCCTCTGAATTGGATAGCTTTGTTTAGTTTGGGTTTCTTCTCAGACCATTCATAGGGTGCATTTGCTGTTCTAGTTGCCACATCAATGTCTAATGCTATTTCTTCACCGGGTACTAAGATAGCTTTGAGATTTCCTCCTGGTAATAAAAGAGTAAGGGGGATAGGATGAAGCAGATCTGTTTCATAAGAAAAATTCCCTAACGAGTCACATTGCATGTTGATGTCAAATCCGTTTCCTATCAAATTGTATTCGTTGGCAAAATAGCTGGTTTGGTTCTTCATAAATGCATGGTCATAATCATATATTTTTCCTTTTAATATAGCCTTACCTGTTTTAATGGTGTATGCAGGAAGACCTGTATCCTTCATTTTTATTTTGGGTAAAGAAGAAGGATATGGCTTTCCGTCCATCTTAATTCCGAATATTTTCCATGAATTGCGGTTATCTCCTTCCAGAAAATCAAAGGTTTGGGTATCGGAAGGTATTCTATCAAAACAAAGTACCAGGGAGTCTAGATCGAAAAAATGCCTGTCACCTATCTGTGTATGGGATGATGTATTTGTACTGTCCGGAGTAAAAGGAGAATCGATAAACTGATTATCTTTTTTAGTTACCAATTTTCCGTAACGATAAGCGTAATCTTTATTCTTAGCTTTTAGATGTACGGTCGAGTGTAATGACCAAGGACGGTATACACACTCTACTCTAAAGCAGAGAATTGTAGCTGTATCTGTTTGTATTATTGTCTTAAGTGTCAAGTCACTTTTTGCTAATTTGCTGGATGGCTGATTGATAATTTTATTTTGGGCATTTGCAGATAGATTACCAAATAGTATTGCTGCATGAATAAGGAGAAAATATACATTCTTCATGGCATTCATTTCATTTGTTCTAAAGATGGAACAAATATATGTTTTTTTTAATGTGTCGAGGTACTTTTTAAAATTTTTCTTACCTGCATAGAACATGTGGTGCATTCACCTGTATCAACTAAACACAGTTTTGCCCACTCTATATTTCTTTGAACAAAAGTATATGGCAAAGGACATAAATACCCCTACTATAGTGTATGTTAAGTATTTCCTACTTCGTGATTTCATAGACATAAAAAGAATATGGTTCGTCAACACTTAATGCATACAGTTTATTATTGATAACAGTAAATTTACGGAATGGTCTATTAAAACAAATTCTTCTAAGTAAATCTCCTTCCCAACTCCAGATTTGCAACTCCGGAATTATTTTGTTTCCTTCATTATACAACTGAGTATTTGTAATATGTTCATAATATAATGAATACACTTTATCATTAGTAGCAAAAACCTTTCCTCTATATGGTTGAATACTACCGTCATTAATTTTATCAAATACATTTCCTTTATCTTCAATACCCCCCAGACATATTTCTTGAAGTAATTCCCCATAAATATTATATTGTCGAATTAAATTACGATATTGGTAAAAGTCTAAAATCACTTCTTTCTCTTGTAGCCCTGCTGTGAATTTATAATTAAAAATTGCTAGTTCTGTTCCATCCAAATAACCGTCTGTTATATACTCTCCAAAATCTGTATATTCTCCATCCTTGTATAATAAATGTTCTTTTCCTTCTCCTGTAGTTAAGCCACTCATTATATAACTACCGTTCTCTAAATGTACCAGTTGGTTTATTGCATCGGGAATAATTATGGGTTTATTTAATAAAATTAGAATAGAACTATCTTTTACCATTATTTCTCTCTCGACATTAGAGTCCAATAAATAAAAGCTAGAATCTGACGATGCAAAATAATCACCTCTGGGATTAATCAATTCATTAGGACCTCCTCCTTTATAGCCTGATGAAAACTCATATTTCAAACTATCCAATGACCAAAAAGAGATGGTAGGACTAGTCATTGGCTCTATTAAAAGTATATGGTTATTAAAACTATGAATATCCGTTGGATAAAGGATTTTTGATGAATCAATACAAAATTCATCAAATGTTCTATGTTCTAATTGCACACTATTTATATCAACCATTCGAACATCTTTCTTGACACTACATGATATAAATAATAAAAGTATAAATATATATGTGTATATCTTCATTTCTTTAATATTTATAAGGCTAACCAAAATTCTAGAAAGCTATTTTTTATCTTAAATACAGAATCTGTAAAGTGATGATTGCATGAAATTAATCTTTTTAATTGATATGACCCCCGAAAGTTTTTTGTCTAACTTGCGAGGGTCATATCAGGAATTAATCTGTATACAAAGTCCTTCGTATACGGATTAATTCCTCGGCATCAAAGATAAAGTTACTAAATGTATTTGCTATTTTTTTACGATTTAGTAAACTTCCAATTCATAAATTCTGGCAGCGTTCAGTCCGTTATCTTGTGTGGATTGTGTAACCAACAATCTGACATAGCGGTATGAAGCCGGCTTGAATTGGCGTATCACTGTGTTTTTGTGATTGTCAATCAATGCGTCGATTGTTTTCCATTCTTCATTCGGGTTGTTTCTACCTTGTAGGAAGCAATCACTAGTGATGAATGAACTACCTTCACTTCCGGCGTTCACCAATTTCCAACCACGAATTTCCTGTTCCTTTCCGAAATCGAAGTCGATGAAGTTAGGAGCTTTGCTTGTGTCGCACCATTTTGTTTCCAAATCCCCATCAATAGCGAATTGAGCCTGTTCCTCTTTATTAACTTCACCTGAGCATTTAATGAGTTTAGCCTCTTTCAACAGATTAACCTTAGCTGATGTATTAGCAGTTTCGGTTGCTTGCAGGGCTGTACGGAACAATTCGGAAGCAGGAGTTACAGAAGGATATTCTTCATTGACCAAAGTCATTGCAAATACTACAATATTAGGATTGTCAGGCAAAGTGATTGTAGTAGCACCTTTAGGAATATCCATGCCGAATTTAAACATATAAGTGAATTCATATGCTTCGTCTTTCTGTGATGAATGACGGTGTGTGCCGACATAAGCGATTTCTGCATCTTTTAAGAAGCCTTCTGTATGTCCCAAGTGTCCCCATTGACCGATGAAACCGGTATAAGAAGGTACGGTTATTTCTTGTGCCGCATTACCTATGTTGAACGTTGCGGTAGCGTCAGTACTTGTAGAAGCAGCTAAGAAATAAATACGATTATAAGTATTTCCTGCGGGCAGTTGGATTACGTTACCTTTACAAGTTACACCGTTAGCAACTTCTTTTTCTCCTAAACGGAAAGAAATACCATTAGCAGTCAAGATAGAGTCGGGAAGGAGTTCTGCTGCATAGCTGTAACCTGATTCGAAGTTACCTTCATGACGGAATTCATTCCAACTGAAACATTTACGATCATAGTCTAGTGGTAAATATTCATATTTCATAGCCGGAACAACAATATCTTTCTTCTTCAGTTTCACTTTGAATGTTTGAATGTTGTATGGTTTGATAGATACGTTCAATTGATTCTTGTTAAAGTCGGCAGTTCCAATTGTTTTCTCTGTTCCGTCTGCTAATACGGCATTTTCTATTTCACCGGCAAAGGTAATAGCAGCCTTTTGAGCTTCTTTACCACCTGTTTCGTATACGCGTACTACATATTCATCAGAAACTTCTGCCTTTTTCAATGCCTTGATTACTACCTGGTCATTGTCTGAACGTACAAAAGCAAATTCTTTGCCCAATTTTCCGGCATGTTTCGGACTGTTGAATGCTTTGATCGGCTGGTTCAAGATTTCAGCTTTGATAGCAGTTGCCGGTTTGTTAAGAGCTCCGTTGTGACCTACAATGCTGTAAGTAAATGTATGGAATCCAAAATCCTGTTGGTCTTGATAAGCATAATTTCCTTTTGTTTCGGGAGTATGAAGAAGAGTCAAACGGATGGTGTGATTGTTCGGTTTATCCCAGCCGTATTTGCTGTCGTTCATTACAGATACACCATAGCTGTTGTCCTTGTCAGTCAAGTCGGCCCATTGTTGAGCGTATACTTCGTAAGCGATTTTAGTGTTATTTCCGCGTTCAATGCTACCAATTCCTAAATCGTAGGTTGCTTTTTCATTCTCGATGTTTAAAGGAAATTCAGCCTTGAGCAATGCGTTTGGTGAGTTCCAGTTGATCTCATTATAGAAGTCGATTCGGTCGGCACGGTCACCTTCATAAAGGCGGATGTATTGCTTGAATAGTGATTTACCGTGTTTCTTCTCTATGCAAAGAGCTTTACGGAGCGCGCCATTCTCTACCAATGTCACTTTTACGTCATCTGTGATAGAAATCGGGTCACGATCTGTCGTCTCTTTCAATACTTCCCATGCAGGCCATGAGTATGACTTGTTTTCTGTGAAGAGTGCCAGACGGATTACTTTTCCATCTTTAACCATTTCTTTGTTAGCGCGCTTATCAATCAGAGAAGTAATGTCTCCGTTTTTGTCTAACGTAAGTTTATAGACTGAATTCTCCAATGTGTTGGATGCAGATGGCGTGATTGTTTTATCAGCTCCTCCTGTACGTACATCATATACGGAATATCCGTTGGCAGGAATATTGGCTGCTACTAACAGATGAGCTTTTCCGTTTTGGTAACCAATCAGTTGAGAAGGAACTTTTTTGCCTTGTGCATTATAGACGGTAAAACCTTTCGGAGCTTTCGGCATTTCAAGGATGATTTCTGCCAAGTCGGATACGGGGAAAGCATTTGCATTATAAAGAATAACGGCTGTACCCTTTGCGCGTGTGTCCATTTGTTTGGCAATGGCATTTACTGAAGAAGTAAGTGCACCAGCAAACTCTTTTAATGAGATCAACTCATCGTTCCATGAGAATTCGTATGCACGGGGAATACTGGTTCCTGTCAAGTCATCGTGGAATTGGTGGAAGATGAATCGTTTCCATGATTCTGATAATGCCTGTCCGGGATAGTCTGCTGCACCCAGCCATTCAGCGGCAACAGCAGCTCTTTCGGCTGCATCACCCAACTGTTCGTTTTGGCGATTGTACAGTTTCATGGCAGCTTGTGAAGTGTAACAGCCCGTACCATGAACGTCCATCAACAGTTCTCCGTCAAATACCGGAAGTTCAGAATGTTTGTCATAAGGCAGGTAGTCTTTGTAGAGCTGGTCGCTGGTAGCACTGATGATTTCTATCGGTCCGTTTCCATGAACACCTTTTTCCATAGCACGTACACTTTCCAGCGTAGGTGAACCTCCTGTGTCTCCCGCACCATAATAACGGTATACGGTGTTGAGTGGTGTGCGTTTTACTAGATTTTTCAACTCTTTACTTTCAGAGAGATCTTCGTCTTTCCAACGGTGATTGTAATCGTAACCGTGTGCCAACATCACTTGGTTTCCATCTATTCCTTTCCAAAGTCCAATGGTGAAAGGGTGTTTGCTTTTTCCATAGAAAGGATGATTACGCCAATCCAATTTTTGAGAAGAAAAACCGATTAATCCGCAATGTGAAGCAATGGTAGGAAGTGTCCATCCAAAACCAAAGCAGTCCGGCAGGAAGATGTCTGTCCCTTCTTTACCGAATTCTTGACGGTAGTATGTCTGTCCGAGCATAATGTTGCGGATAGCCGATTCAACGGAAGGAACTAGTGCGTCACTGGCTTCCCAGCTACTACCGGCAATATGCCAACGTCCTTCATTGATGAATTTCTTCATCTCTTCATATTGCTCCGGATAATATTCTTTCATCCAGGCGTATTTCACACCTCCTTCAAAATTGAATATGTAATCCGGATACTTTTTCAGCAGAAATAGGTTCCGGCTGATAGTGTTCCATACATACTCGTTGATTGTAGTCTGAATATCCCAGTTCCATTGAGTATCCAGATGAGCGTCAGCAACAAGGTAAGCTTTTGCTTTTTCGCTCTTTGCACTGTTTTGCGCAAAACTGCCTCCGCTAATAGCCATAGCAAGAGCCAGAAAAGCTACTTTTTTATTCATCATGTTTTAGTGGTATTATTATGTTTGAATGTTAATAATAGCAACAAAGGTAACAGAATTAATTGGTATAATAGCCTGAATCGTAGCTTTTTACAAAAGTGGCATGAAATGTTACTTTTCTGGCAGAAAAGAATACTACTTTAGTCTCTATGAATGGGCTTTCGATAAGAAGGTAAGGGAAACAGAAGTTAAGAAAAATATCGTTTGTTAGCTATGGCTATACTCTACAATAGAGTTTATTAATGGCAATTATCTTACACCTTGCACTCCAAAGCCTCCAATTGGCTGATTAACAGAAAGAAAGTGGTGTGCAAGATATATGTTGCAGATGTGTGCAAGATGAAACATCTTGCACACATTAGTTTGTTTTATGAACACTTTGTTTCAAATCAAGAACCGGATATAAATGCTGTTCCAGCTGCTTGAACAAAGTGTTTCAATCGTATGAAACACATTGTTTCCCTATATGAAACACTTTGTTCCCCTATATGAAACATCTTGTTTCAAGCTATGGAACACTTTGTTTCAAATAGGAGAACACTTTGTTTCAGAGCTTGGAATACTTTGTTTGCATAGGAAGAACCTTTCATTTTATACGTTGTTGCAACTAGTCTGTCAGGTGATTCTTTCTTATTGTCTCTTTGGTCGTTTCTAGGGTGATAGGTGATAGATGGGGTGATAGGTTATAAACTAACCTATCACCTTCTGAAACTACTATGAATAAGCGGATACAGAAGGTTGGTGATAGGTTGATAGAGAAAATGATGTTTTTTTTATTGGGAAGACCTAAGCTTGAATAGTCAGATCTAAAATTACTTTTGATGGCGTTTGTCAAACTCCAATTCTACTTTTACCGGGAAATGATCAGAAGGAGTACGTGCTTGGTACGACTTGATTGTAATCTCTTCCGGACAGTCTTTTGCATCTGCTTTATTTCCATTGCCTTTACTACGGTAAGTATCAGTCAGCACACCATATCTCTTGACATGGAAAACCGGTGAAACGAACACATGATCGATACGACTTTCAGTAAAGTTGTTCGGGTTGAAACTGTTGAATGTTCCATTCGTTGCATAACGGAAATCGCATTTCTCATAGGAATCGCAAAGTACGCCCTTTTCAACAAATGCATGATAGGATTGGTGAGTCTGATCCACATTGAAATCACCTGTAAGGATTGCCGGAAGATTGGCTCCCAGTTCCTGCATCTTCTTCTGGACAAGGAAAGCACTTTCAACCCGCGCTTTCTTGCCGATATGGTCCATATGCAGATTGAAGAACAGGAACTCGAATCCGGTATCTTTGCACTTAAAGTGTCCCCAGCTGCAAACGCGGGGTAATACAGCATCCCAACCTTTACTAGGCACATCCGGTGTCTCCGACAACCAGAAGTCTCCTTTTTCTATCACATCAAATTTGTCGGTGCGGTAGAAAATAGCGGAGTGTTCGCCTTTTTCCTTTCCATCGTCACGTCCTACTCCAATATAATCATAGCCGGGAAGAGCTGCTTTCAAGTCTTGTAATTGATGAAGAAAACATTCCTGCGTGCCGAAGATATCGAAATCGTGGTATTGTACCATTTTAGCGACTACAGGATAACGTTGTCCCCAACCATTTCCTTTAGCAGAATCAGACTTGTTGGCATTTCTCAGATTATAAGAAGCAACAGTGAAACGGGTAGGCTGATAGCTTTGGCAATTACAAAAGACTATAGCGACTAAGGCGACTAGTAAAAGGTTTTTTAATTTCATGTTTTTTAGTTTATCAAAGTAGATAGATCAATTGTCGGGTGTCAAAATTACAACTTTTTATTCAAATGAGAGAGAATAAGGAGCATCTTTTTCATTTGTTCCACGTTGTTTGTTAGGAACAGGACTCATTTGATATTGTATATTTGCACCTTTCATCAGCTGATCGTGTGTCAGATAGTTGTGGCTATACATCTTTCCGTTTACTTTCATATCCTTGACATAGAAGTTATCCATACTATTGTTGTTGGCATTGATTGTAACAGTCTTTCCATTTTCCAGATGTAGTTTTACTGACTTGAAAAGTGGAGTTCCCAACACATATTGGTCTGTTCCCGGACAAACGGGGTAGAAACCGAGTGCAGAGAATACATACCAGGCAGAAGTCTGTCCGTTATCTTCGTCACCACAATAACCGTCAGGAGCAGCTGTATAAAGCTTGTTCATGATTTCACGAGTTCTTTGTTGAGCTTTCCAAGGTTCACCGGAATAATTATAAAGATAAACCATGTGCTGGATAGGCTGGTTACCATGAGCATATTGTCCCATATTCATCACCTGCATCTCACGCATTTCGTGAATTACACCACGACTCTTCATTCCTAAATTACTTGGGATTACGAATACAGAATCCATCATCATATTGAACTCTTTCTTGCCTCCCATCAAATTGATTAATCCTTGTGGATCATGGAAAACACAGAAACTCCAATGCCAACTGTTGCCTTCGCAGAACTCGCCGCTCCAGTCCACAGCATTGAATTTAGGATTGAATACGCCTTTGTCATCCTTACCTACCATGAGTTTGCGTTCCGGATTGTATACATTCTGGTAGTTCAAAGCACGTTGCTTGTAAATGTCAATTTCACTTGCCGGTTTACCTAGCTTTTTACCTAATGTATAGATCGTCCAGTCATTATAAGCATACTCCAATGTACGGGCAACGTTCTGACCTACTCCGATATTGGTGGGTACATATCCATATTTATTGTAAGCCTCATAAGCTACGCGTCCGGAAGCTGTTTTCGGAAGATGTGCATTGGCGTCATGTTTCAAGGCTTCCCAAAGAGTCTCAATATCATATCCGCGCAAACCTTTGATATAAGCATCGGCTACTACAGAAGCTGAGTTGTTTCCAACCATACAGTCTCTATGCCCCGGACTTGCCCATTCCGGCAGGAAGCCGCTTTCTTTGTAAGCATTTACCAATCCTTCTTGCATCTTCTGATTCATAGACGGATACATCAGGTTCAGGAAGGGGAATAAACAACGGAAAGTATCCCAGAATCCTGTATCTGTAAACATATATCCCGGCAATACCTTGCCATTGTAAGGACTGTAATGTACTACTTCTCCTTTAGCATCTATTTCATAGAAACTACGTGGGAAAAGCATGGAACGATACAAGCAAGAATAGAAAGTACGCAGATTGTCGATGTTGTCATCTTCTACTTCTAATTTGCTCATTTCGCGGTTCCAGATGTTTCTTCCTTCGGCAACCAATTGGTCAAAACTGTTATTACCCAATTCTTTGAGATTTAATTCTGCCTGTTCGGGGCTGATGAAAGAGGAAGCAACGCGTGCATGAACTATTTCTCCCTTTTTAGTTGCGAATCCGATAATAGCTCCGGCGTGATTACACTGTACTTCTTTTTCGTTGGTAAGAATCTCGTTGTCTTTAACGGCAGAAGTGAATGTGAACGGTTTGTCGAATTCAATTACGAAGTAATTCTTGAAGTTTTCGGGCACACCACCACTGTTTCTGGTTGTATAACCAATAATCTGGTTCTTTTCGGGCATAACCTTTACATAGGAACCTTTATCGAAAGCATCGATAACAACGTATGAGTGATTTGTTTCCGGAAATGTGAAACGGAACATAGCGGCACGTTCAGTTGGCACTAATTCAGTAGTAATGTCATGATCGGCAAGATATACCTTATAATAATAAGGTTTAGCTATTTCCGCTTTGTGAGAAAACCAGCTGGCACGTTTGTCTTGGTCAAATACTGCCTCTCCTACAATCGGCATAATGGAAAACTGGCCGTAGTCATTCATCCATGGGCTTGGCTGGTGGGTCTGTTTGAATCCCCGGATTTTGTCGGCATTGTAAGTGTATGCCCAACCGTCTCCCATCTTACCGGTTTGCGGTGTCCAGAAGTTCATTCCCCATGGTAGTGCCGTGGCGGGATATGTATTTCCCGTAGAAAGTTCGAACTTAGATTGTGTACCTACCAAGGTACTTGCATAGTCTACCGGATTTTTGACGGCAGAAGCTTGCAGACTACAGAACACGGCACTTCCTAAAATTAGCAAGTGCTTAAGTGATAAATGTGTCATCATGAATCAATAAAATTATATATTATAATAGTTTCTAAGACGAAAATAGGGAGAATACAGAAGCTGGCATTAAGAATAGAGAATGCAAATCGCCTCTTGGCACTATTATTAACTATTCTGGCACTGTTTTTTACTTATATCTTGCCAATAATAGTGGTTTGGAAGATTTTTTCTTTACCTTTGCCATGGAGCAATTCTATGAATGAGACACTATGAAGAAACACTCTGTTTTACTTTTGTTTTTTATGGTAAGTCTGTTGTCGAATACAGCTTATGCCTATAACCTGAAGCAGATTGCTGATAAGGAATATATGTCCAACAGTGCTATAACTTCCTTATGCCAGGATGAACGCGGACTAATGTGGATCGGTACTTGTGACGGTTTGAATATATATGACGGACAAGAAATCGAAGAATTTAAGCCCCATGACAAGGGGGAGTATTTATCCGGTAATCTGATTGACAAAATCGTTTATACTGGCGAGGATATTTATTGGATCCAGACTTATTATGGATTGAACCGGCTGGATCACAAGACAAATACAATTACTCGCTATAATGAATTTCGGAAACTGTTTTTTATGAATAAGGATAATAACGGTACCTTATACATTATTCAGGATAGCAACAGTGTTTATTATTACCATAAAAAGGAGGGGGGCTTTAAGAAAATCAATATTGCGGGAATTCCTGTCTCAGACATTATCACTTTCTTTTTTGATATAGACAATCGTATGTGGGTCGTAATGAAAGGGTATAACCGTTGTTACGATGTACAACTAGAGAATTCAACAGGAGATATAACTTTAATTCCCCAG
This sequence comes from Bacteroides bouchesdurhonensis, assembly GCF_900155865.1. Classification (GTDB taxonomy): domain Bacteria; phylum Bacteroidota; class Bacteroidia; order Bacteroidales; family Bacteroidaceae; genus Bacteroides; species Bacteroides bouchesdurhonensis. The sequence goes on along the minus strand of NZ_LT707006.1, from coordinate 4,926,033 downwards.
AAAAGCGGTTTGGATTATCAGACATCATTGCTTTATTGTTTCAACGATGAAGAGTCTCTTTTCTATGTTGATAAAGAGTACAACTTCTATGTTTATCATATTCCGGCCAAGAAGAATGAATGGATTGCAAATCTAGGCAAGGAGATACAGACACGTGGCAAAATCTCCTCCATTATTAAGTATCATAATAACTATTTTGTAGGTTTTATAATGGATGGTGTCCTGATGTTGGAGAAGCAGAAGGATAGTAATGAATATCAGATTCAACAATTGCCTATTAATAGCGGAGTCTTCTGTTTGGCAAAAGACCGTTTTCAAGATGTTGTATGGATTGGTACAGACGGTCAGGGAGTCTACCTTTATTCTAATCCTTTTTATTCTATTAAGTCAATTGTCTTAAATAATTATACGGCAAAGATTGGACGTCCGGTACGAGCATTGTATCTGGATGCGGAGAAAACTTTCTGGGTGGGTACTAAAGGAAATGGTATTCTTAAGATTTATGACTACGAAGTGAATAAAAATATTTCCGATTGCCGGATGGAAACGGTGACTACTGCGAATAGTGCATTAGGTAGTAATGCTGTCTACTGTTTTGCGAAAAGCCATCGGAACGTGTTATGGATAGGTGATGAGGAAGGCCTGAACTATTACTCTTATCGAGAAAAACGCATGAAGAAAGTCCCAATTTTAATTGGTAATGAGAATATTAAGTATATACATGATATTTATGAAACCACAGAATCGGAACTTTGGATGGCAAGTGTCGGAATGGGAGTAATCAGAGCACGTGTTGCCGGGACACTGGATAATCCGGTTCTTGAAGATGTACAGCGTTATGTGATCAATGAAGGAGAATTTAGCTCCAACCACTTCTTCACTATTTATTCGGAGAGTGATCGCAACTTATTGTTTGGTAATAAAGGATATGGAGTGTTTAGTTTCAATGAAATAACCAATGGCTTGGAACCGATTTCAACTCATAAATATGAGAATATGACATTAAATAATATTCTTGCTATCAGCAAAGACAGTAGTAATAATTATTTGTTTGGTACAAGTTCCGGGTTAATCAAATATACTTCAGAAACTTCATACCAGCTTTTTAATGTCAAAAATGGCTTCTTGAATAATACCATTCATGCTATACTGAAAAATGCACCTGATGATTTCTGGATGGGTACCAATCTGGGATTGATTAATTTTGATTCAAAACGAAATGTGTTCCGTTCATATGGTTTCGGAGACGGACTAAAGGTGGTTGAATTCAGCGATGGGGCTGCTTTTAGGGATCCGCAAACAGGAACTCTGTTTTTTGGCGGTATCAACGGTTTTGTGACGATTCAGGCGGATGGACTCCCTGAACAACTTTATATGCCTCCAATCTATTTTGATAAACTTTCTATTTTTGGAGAGCAATATAACTTAGGTGAGTTTATCACTAAGAAGAAAGAAAACGAAATATTGAATTTGAAATACGATCAGAATTTCTTTGCAGTATCTTTTACTTCCGTCGATTACTTGAATGGAAATAATTGTGTTTATTTCTATAAGTTGAAAGGACTAAGTGATCAATGGATTAATAATGGTAAAGAAAGTGCCGTCTCTTTTACGAACATGGCTCCCGGTGAATATACTTTATTAGTAAAATACTATAATAGTGTATTCGACAAGGAAAGTAAAGTCTACTCTTTAGTGATTCGCATCGCTGATCCTTGGTATGCCTCCTGGTGGGCTTATCTGATCTATGCGATATGTCTGTTTTCTATTACTGCATTATTGATACACTCTATCATCGTTCGTTCTCAACGGAGGAAGCGGGAACTACTGAATGAAATTGAAAAGCGTCATCAGAAAAATGTTTTTGAATCTAAACTACGTTTCTTTACGAATATAGCTCATGAATTCTGTACTCCGCTAACATTGATTTATGGTCCCTGCGGACGGATTCTTTCTTCTAAAGGACTTAGTAAGTTTGTAGTAGATTATGTGACAATGATTCAAACAAATGCTGAACGACTGAATAACCTTATACATGAACTTATCGAATTCCGCCGCATTGAAACTGGTAACAGGGAAGTACGTATTGAATCATTGAATGTTTCTTCTATTATAAAAGGTATAGCTAAGACTTTCGTTGAAATGGCTAAATCAAGAAATCTCTCTTTTTTAAGTAAGATCCCGGAGCAGGTAATCTGGAATTCTGATAAAGGTTTTCTGAATACTATAGTAATTAACCTGATTTCCAATGCTTTTAAATATACTCCGGACGGAATGGGAATCAAATTAGAATTGGATGTGACAGAAAATAATCATTTACTTTTTCGAGTTGCCAATGAAGGGAGTTATATTAAAGAGGAAGATTATCAATATATCTTTAATCGTTACGCTATATTGGATAGTTTTGAGAATCAAGATGATAAGAATTTCTCCAGGAATGGACTCGGTCTTGCTATCTCTTATAATATGGCTAAACTCTTGGATGGCACTCTGAAAGTAGAGAACACTTCGGATGGATGGGTTTTGTTTACCTTAACTTTACCGCAATTGGATTTGACAACAGAAGTGAATACTTCTAAGCGGATAGCTTCTGAATATATTCCTAAAATAGATACACAGCCAAGGCTAAAGTTACCTGTTTATGAGTTTGATAAGATGCGTCCTACCTTATTGGTAATTGACGATGAACTGGAAATGCTATGGTTTATTGGTGAAATCTTTTCTAGTGATTTTAATGTATTGACTCTGCAAGACGCTTCACACTTAGAGCAAGTGATGAATGAGGTGTATCCGAATGTAATAATTTGTGATATTATGATGCAGGAAGTCAGTGGCGTTGAACTTATTAAAAAAATAAAATCAACGAAAGAAACGTCGCATATTCCTATTATCGTAGTCTCCGGGCGGCATGAAATGGAACAACAGATGGAAGCTCTTTCTGCCGGAGCAGAAATGTATATCACGAAACCTTTTAATGCAGAATATTTACGTATCTCTGTAGGGCAAGTGATGGAACGTAAAGAGGTATTGAAGAATTATTTTAGTTCTCCAATCAGTTCTTTTGAGAAGTCTGATGGAAAATTAACTCATAAGGATTCAAAGAAATTCCTTCAATCTGTGCTAAAGATTATAAATGATAATATTACGAACAAAGAACTTACGTCGCGTTTTATTGCAGATAAGTTAGCTATTAGCTCTCGTAGCCTATATCGTAAGATGGAAGAAATGGGCGAAGATAGTCCGACAAGCTTAATCAGGGAATGTCGTTTGCATATAGCCAAAGACTTATTACTGACGACTAAAAAGACAATTGATGAAGTTGTATTTGAATCTGGTTTCTCGAATAAGGTAACCTTCTTTAAATTATTTCGTGATAAGTATGAATGTACACCAAGAGAATTCCGGGAAAAACATTTGGGAGAAGTAGAACGATAATTGATGTTTATAGAATGTAATTGTGCCAAAATGGTAAATATGCGTGCCTGGTGTCCTGAAATAGGGGCTCTTTGTGCTGAAAGGTTGACTAATATCTTAATTTTATCGATGAATTAATAGAATGAAAAATATATTTAAATTTTATCTTAAAACGATGAATCAATGCTACAATCCTCTGTCTGCATTTCTTTAATCAAAAGAGTTTTTATCTTTTTATTTTGTTTGAATTAAATTTAATGGATTATGAAATTTACAAAGTACTTAATGATCGTCCCGCTGCTTTGTCTTTGTGCATGTAGCGATGATGACGATGACCAAGCCAATGGAACACCTACCGATATGGTTGAGCTGAAAGTCGATGCCAATGAAATGAACATTGTGCAGGGAGAAACCCGAGTGGTTAATATTGTATCTGGTAATGGAGAATATACTGTGACTTCTGCGAATGAAGAAGTTGTTACCGCTAAAATCGACGGTAATAAGATAAAACTGACAGCTGTACCTGGAGAAAATAATGCTCAGGGTGTAGTATATCTGAAAGATAAGTACTATCAGCGTGTTAAGATTCAGGTAAATACAGCTGCAGAGTTTGACTTGAAACTCAAAGAGACTTCGTATACACTCTATTCAAATGTAGAAGGTGAGGATGAAGCGGTGGTCGAAATATGTACAGGAAACGGAGGATATTCATTAGAAATAGAGGATGAGAACCAATGCATTGAAATTTTGGGTAAAGATCAGCTTGAGGATACTGAAAAGTTTATTGTAAAAGGTATAGGACAAGGTAGCGCGGAGATTAAGGTTCTTGATAGAAAGGGCAAAGAGGCTTTTGTTACTCTAGAGGTAATTGCTCCGAAACCGATTCTAACAGACGCTGATGAAGATGTTATACTAATGAAGGCGAATCAAGGAAAGAAACAGGTGGAAATTACAAGTGGTAATGGGGAATATAAGGTCTTGGACGCAGGGGATACAAAAATTATCCGTTTGGAAATTTATGGTAATAAGGTTACGGTATACGGGAAAAAGGCTGGAGAAACGTCATTTACTTTGACTGATGCTAAAAAACAGGTATCACAATCTATCCGTGTAAAGATTGCACCGGATAAACGTTATGCCATGAATCTAGGTAGAGATTATGCCGTTTGGACTCACTTTGCTGAGATGTCTGGTACTGGAGCAGATGCATTGAAAGCAAAAAACAATAACTTCAAATTAAAAAAGATGACTTGGGAATTAACCTGCCGCATTGATAATACGTATTGGTTACAGACTTTCATGGGGAAGGAAGGGTATTTTATTCTTCGTGGTGGTGATGATGGTGATCCAGGAGTAGAAGGGGGGAACCAATGGAGAGTGATTGATTTGGTTGGAACGGGAGACAAACTGAAGTTGAGGACCAGACATGACGTAATTAAACTTGGAGAATGGATGCACCTTGCATTAGTAGTAGATTGTGATGTGGAACAGAATGATCCACAAAACAAGTACAAGCTTTATATTAATGGCAATAAAGTGGATTGGGGGGAAATAAAAGAGAATAGTCTGAATTTCTCTGAAATAGATCTTTGTACAGGTGGTGATGGTGGTAAAATATCCATAGGAAGGGCTTTTGATAATGTACGGTTCTTGGGTGGTGCTATACTTGAAGCACGAATTTGGTCGGTTTGTCGAACGGGAGAGCAGCTAAAAGCTAATGCTTGGAGTTTTGTGGAAGAAAATCCGGAGGGATTGTTAGGACGTTGGGACTTCTCAGCCGGTGCACCTGTTGCTTTTATTGAAGATGGAACTAACTCCGATCATGAGTTATTGATGCACGTATGTAGATATGATAGTTTTAATAACATAGAATTCCCCATGGATAAGTTCGAAGAAGTTCCTGTTGTAGTGCCTTTTAAGTAAACTTTAAATGAAAGAAGTATGAAAACAATATATAAACTATTTATTATAAGCCTTTTCACTCTGAATGTTTTTCCGTCTTGTGGTGATGAAAACAAGAAAGATGTTGAGATAACCGATCCGGTAAGTGGCAACATATCTCCGGTAGCTTCGTTTAGCGTAGAGTCTACTAGTAATGAGAACGAACTTCTTGTGAAATGGACGAATTCGAATAACCAAGATCTGGATATGGTAGAGATTTCTTATAAAGAAGTAGCAGTAAATGTTTCGGACCGTGCTTTTACTCCGGGACATGTTTTATTGCCGGCACAGAGTGGGAAAAAGGATGAGTATTTGTTGAAAGTACCTTATTTTGCAACTTATGATGTTGCTATAGTAGCTATTAATAAAGCGGGTAAACGTTCTGTAGCTAAAAGTCGTACAATGGCTCCTTACCATAAAAATGAAGAGGAACCGGGGATAAAGTTACCTGCTATGTTAGATCGTGCACATTCTTATATGACTTCCGTCATTGCATTGTATTTTGGTAAAAGTTCAAGAAGTTGCTGGAGAGGTGATTATCCTTACAATGGTGGTGCTTATTGGGATGGTGATGCTTTGGTGTGGGGACAAGGTTCAGGTCTTTCTGCATTCGTTGCGATGCGCGAAGCTACCAAGGGAAGTGAGATTGAGAATGAATATAAGTCAATGGATGAAAAGATGTTCACGGGAATACAATATTTCTGTCAGATGGATCATAATATTTTAGCTTATTCTGTTTATCCGGCTCCAGGAAATGATCGTTTCTATGATGATAATGTTTGGATTGGTCTCGATATGATTGATTGGTACATAGAAACCAATGAAGTGCGATACCTAACTCAGGCTAAAGTGGTATGGAATTACCTGAAAGATCATGGTTGGGACGAGACTTGCGGGGGAGGTATTCATTGGAAAGAATTAAACGAACCTAGCACAAGTAAACATTCTTGTTCCACTGGACCGGCAGCGGTATTAGGTTGCAAGATGTATCTGGCAACTCATGAACAGGAGTATTTAGATTGGGCTATCAAATATTATGATTATGTGATTAATGTCTTACAGGATAAGTCTGATCATCTCTTCTTCGATAATGTACGTCCGAATACTGAAAATCCAAATTTACCCGGTGATATTGAGAAGAATAAATATTCCTATAATTCAGGACAACCTTTGCAGGCAGCTTGTCTATTGTATAAGATTACCGGTGAGCAGAAATATCTGGATGAGGCTTATGCCATAGCTAAAAGTTGCCATAAAAAGTGGTTTATGCCTTATCGTTCGAAAGAGTTAAATCTAAGTTTTAATATTCTTTCTCCTGGACATGCTTGGTTCAATACAATTATGTGCCGTGGATTCTTCGAGCTCTATTCTATTGATAACGATCGTAAGTATATTGATGATATAGAGAAATCATTGCTTCATGCTTGGAGTAGTAGTTGTCATCAAAGTAATAATCTTTTGAATGATGATGATCTGCGAGGAGGGACTTCGATGAATAGCTGGCAAATATTGATGCAAGGAGCATTGGTTGAATTGTATGCTCGGTTGGCTGTATTGGAAAGAGAAAATCGATAATTCTTGAATAAAAAAGCCATCCCCGGAATAGACTGAAGTAGGGATGGCTTTTTGTAGTGTGCTTACTATTCTTCGGCAAACTTTGTTCCTGCGAGTTTGGGGTGAGGTTATTCCTTGACAGGCTCAGCTGTTGTGCTGTCTTTGGCAACAGTGTCTGTGACTACTGTGTCATTAACAACAACAATTGCTTTCACTTCTGTAGGGGCTGTCACAGCTTTTTCAGAGTTACTCTGGGCCTTTACAAGGAATGAACCACCACAAACAAACATAAACATCGCTACTACTAATACTAATTTCTTCATAATCGTTTGCTTTAAAGATTATTAGACATATGTTTTCAATTCTCTTCTATAAGTGTTAAGGAATCGGTTGTTTCGTTTTACGCTTACGTTCAAATATATTTCAAAGCACGTGCCAAAAAGAAGAGAGAGAGGGTAATAGGCTGATATATAGTGATATGAATGAAATGGAGAAGTGACTAGTTGTGAGAAAGTCTGAGGAATGTGTGGAAAATGTAGACAGGGAGTGTGGAATTATTCCACACTCCCTGTCTGTTTGTATGTATTTTGATAAAGCTAATTTATTTCATCCGGCCAAGGGCAAGGTTTACCAGTTGCTTTGAAGGTAGGGCGTTGTCCATCAACCTTTCTCAGATAACTCCCTAATTCTTTGGAGAGCCGTTTTACAATATCCGGATGCAGAGAGCTGAGATCATTATTTTCACTGATATCATTGGAAATGTTGAATAGTTCCTTTTTCCCGGTAGCGTAATAATAAATCAGTTTCCAGTCACCGTTGCGAACTGCACAATTAAAGTTGATTCCCGGTCCGTCATTTCCCCAGTTATTAGGCATATTCCAGAAAAGGCTGCGTCCTTTAGAAGGATTACCGGTTTGTTTTAATAGGGGGATGAAGCTAACTCCGTCTATAGGTTGTATAGTTTGATATTTTTTTATACCAGCCATTTCAAGTATTGTTGGATAAAAATCTTCTATTAAAAGATAATTGTTACATCGGGTGTTGGGAGCTACTACACCCGGCCAGCTGACAATCATTGGTTCACGAATTCCCCCCTCATAAGTCGAGCCTTTACCACTGTTTAAAGGATAATTCTGAGTATGTAATTTGCCGTCACGCCAAGCTGATTCAGCGGCAAGACCACCATTATCACTCATAAAAATGATGATAGTATTATCCGCTTCCCCATTTTCTATCAGCCAATCCATTAAGTCTCCCAGACTTTTATCCATTCCTTCAATTAAGGTGGCATAGGCTGCTTCATGGTCGGTCATTCCTTTCTTCTTATATTTTTCATAAAAACGCATATCTTTATCCAGTGGGACATGGATGGCATAATGCGACATATAAAGATAAAACGGTTGATGGTATTTTTTTGCTTTATCTAAGGCTTTAATAGCTTCCAGAGTCAGTGCTTCGGTAACAAAAGTATCTGTTCCCCAATATTTTTCGAGCCCGGGAACTGCCATGAGTGAAACTGGTTTTCCGTCTTTGGTATGACCATAATTTTCCTCTCCGAGATAGCTGGCGAGTCCTCCTGCTGCGTGGCCGGAAATATTTACTTCAAATCCCCAATGATGCGGATCTTCTCCCGGAGTGTCAATAGCACCGAAATGTGCTTTACCGCAATGAATGGTGTGGTAACCGCTGTTTTTTAGTAATTGCACAAAAGAGGTCCCGACAAAGGTGTTATTAGTGCCGGGTACTTGGCTGACACCATTATAATTCCAATCAGGTACTTCCAATAGGCTGTCTTTGCGGTCTGTCATTCGGTCTTTTTGGAGTGTCCAATTAGTAACCCGGTGGCGTGCAGCATTCGTTCCGGTGATAAGACTACATCTTGAAGGAGAACTAATACTGCTGGCATATGCTTGCGTAAACATCATTCCTTGTTGGGCAAGACGTTCCATATTAGGTGTCTCGTACAATTTATTATAGTTTGTCTTTTCAGTCCAGAAAGGAAGTGATGTATCTTGCCAACCCATATCATCTACCATGAAAAGGATAATATTGGGACGTTTATTCGTACGTTCTATTTGCAAATCTTTTTGTGCTTGCAAATTAGTGGATAGTAATGGTATAAATGCAAGAGGAAATAGTGTTTTTTTGTTCATTGGGGGTATTTTTAAGGTTATGAGAAATATCTCTTGCTATAGGTCGATATTGTAAAGCTTTAATTTATTATACAATGTTTTTCGATCTATGTTTAGTAATTGGGCAGCTTTACTCTTGTTGTTTCCCGTTTGTCGTAATGCTTCCAATATATGTTCTTTTTCAGATTCTTCATTTCTTAAAGCCATACTTGTGGTATTAGCCACAGTAGTCTCTAATAGTTCTGTTCCCAATTCGGCAGGGGTGATGAAACTGCCCTGAGCTAATAAAGTAGCACGTTTTACAATGTTCTTCATTTGGCGCAGGTTACCAGGCCAATGGTAATCCATTAGTAATCTGGATGCTTTGGAATCAAAACCGATTAAATGTTTATCCAATTCTTTGTTAGCTTGATCGAGGAAGAAGTTGGCAAACAGTAAGATATCTTCGTTACGATCTTTCAGATCCGGCATTCGTAAGGTAAACTCATTGATTCGGTGATAAAGATCTTCCCTAAAGGTACCTTTCTCGATAGCTTGTTCCAGATTCTCGTTGGTTGCGGATACAAGACGAATATCTACCGTTATTTCCTGAGTAGAACCGACAGGACGTATTTTCCGTTCTTGTAAAGCCCGGAGAAGTTGTATTTGTACCTCATAACTGAGATTTCCTATTTCATCCAAAAAGATCGTACCCCCATTTGCAGCGACAAAAGCACCGACTTTATCATTCAAAGCTCCGGTGAAAGAACCTTTCACATGACCAAAGAATTCGGAAGCTGCCAGTTCTTTAGGAATAGAACCACAATCTACTGCGATAAATGGTTTATCATTCCGTTTGCTAAGCTGGTGAATGCGGTGAGCTACATATTCTTTTCCGGTTCCACTCGAACCGTTGATAAGTACAGACATATTAGTGGGAGCTACTAAACCAACATAATTATATAGCTGTTTGGCTGCTTCACTTTCTCCTTCCAGATATGCCCGATGCGATTCTGTTGTTTCTTTAGTGGCAGCTTTTTTAGATGAAGATTTACCGGTAACGGGAATGGCAGGAGTTTGTTCTTCTTGCAATGCTTCCGATATTTTTTTCAGTAGTTCTTCCGGATTCACAGGTTTTGCGATATAATCCCTTGCACCCAGTTTCATTGCTTGAACAGCTGATTGGATGTCAGCATAACCTGTCATAATGATAAGAGGAATATTTTTATCCTGTCCGTTCATCCATTTCAAAAGATCGATACCATCTTGGTCAGGTAGACGTAAATCTGATAAAATCAGGTCTGTTTCCTGGCTTTCGATATGCTTGCGCGCACGGGCAATATTACTTACCGAAGATACTTCAAATCCTTTTTTACCTAACCAGGTTTTCAGCATCATCCCAAAAGTGATATCATCTTCGACGATTAATATAGATTTCATCATATCAGGTTTTTCCTCTTTTATTAAGGCACAAAGGTAAGAGGATTTAAGTGAAAGTAGTATATTTGCAAACTTAAATTAAATAAAAGTGTTATGAAAAAGATTGCATTAATACTATTAACCATATCTTTTTTCGGGCTCATGGCTTGTAAAACAGGTAACAAAAAAGGAGATAATATGGATAAGGAAACATTGGTAAAGATTGAAACAACTTTGGGTGATATCAAAGTTAAGTTGTATAATGAGACACCGAAACATCGGGATAACTTTATCAAATTGGCAAAAGAAGGAGTGTATGACGGAACATTGTTTCATCGTGTGATTAAGGAGTTTATGATACAGGCCGGTGATCCGGAATCAAAGAATGCTCCGAAAGGAAAAATGTTGGGCTCTGGTGATGTAGGGTATACTATTCCGGCAGAATTTGTGTATCCGAAATATTTCCATAGGAGAGGTGCTTTGTCTGCTGCCCGTCAGGGAGATAATGTGAATCCGAAGAAAGAGTCATCCGGTTGTCAGTTTTATATAGTAACAGGTAAAGTTTACAACGACTCTGCCCTGATAAATATGGAACGGGGGATGAATGAAAATAAGGTCACTCTTATTTTTAATAATCTGGCTCAGAAACATATGAAAGATATCTATAAGATGCGGAAAGACAATGATGAAAAAGGTCTTCTTGAGTTACAGGATAAATTGATTGCCCAAGCAGAGGAAGAGGCAGCCAAACAACCTGAATTCCGTTTTACTCCCGAACAGGTAGAAGCTTATACTACAGTAGGAGGAACTCCGCACTTGGATGGTGAATATACTGTGTTCGGTGAAGTGGTAGAAGGAATGGATATCGTAGACAAGATTCAGCAGGTGAAAACGGATCGTAGTGACCGTCCTGAAGAAGATGTGAAAATTGTAAAAGTAGAAGTAGAATAAATGAAAATAAACAGGCATATTCTTGACAATGGGTTACGTCTGGTACATTCGCAGGACGAAAGTACGCAGATGGTAGCCCTTAATATATTATATAATGTGGGAGCTCGCGACGAACATCCCGAACATACCGGTTTTGCCCATCTGTTTGAACATCTGATGTTTGGCGGCTCGGTGAACATCCCCGATTATGATATGCCGCTTCAATTGGCGGGTGGTGAGAATAATGCCTGGACAAACAATGACATTACCAATTACTACCTCACTGTACCCCGGCAAAATGTGGAAACCGGTTTTTGGCTGGAATCCGATCGTATGCTGAGTCTTGATTTCAGTGAACGGAGTCTGGAAGTACAGCGGGGCGTGGTAATGGAAGAGTTCAAGCAACGTTGTTTGAATCAACCTTATGGAGATGTGGGACATCTTTTGCGTCCCTTGGCTTATCGGACACATCCCTATCAATGGCCGACCATTGGAAAAGATTTATCCCATATTGCTAATGCGACTTTGGAAGAAGTGAAAGATTTCTTCTTCCGCTTCTATGCTCCGAATAATGCAATACTGGCTGTTACAGGAAATATTTCTTTTGAAGAGGCGGTGGCATTCACGGAAAAGTGGTTTGGACCTATTCCTCGTAGGGAAGTACCAGTAAGAAATCTGCCACAGGAATCAGTACAAACAGAAGAACGCCGATTGACGGTGGAACGCAATGTGCCGCTTGATTCTTTATTTATGGCGTATCACATGTGCGATCATCATTCTTCTGATTATTACGCATTCGATATTTTATCAGATATATTAAGTAACGGACGTTCCAGCCGATTCAATCAGCGTCTTGTACAAGAGAAACAACTATTCTCTAGTATTGATGCATATATTGCCGGTAGTGTAGATGCAGGTTTATTCCATATTTGTGGGAAACCGTCAACCGGTGTATCTTTGGAACAAGCTGAAGCTGCTGTACGGGAAGAGTTAGAATTTTTACAGCAGGAAACAGTGGATGCACAGGAACTGGAAAAAGTAAAAAATAAGTTTGAATCGACTCAGATATTCGGAAATATCAATTATTTGAATGTAGCGACTAATCTAGCTTGGTTCGAACTGCTTGGAAAGGCGGAAGATTTGGAATCTGAGGTGGATTGTTATCGTAGAGTAACTGCAAAGCAGTTGCAAGATGTAGCCCAAACAGCTTTTCGAAAAGAGAATGGGGTTATATTGTATTATAAAAAACAAGGTGTTTGAAAGCAATGTCCTATAAGATATACAAAGAACACTATAAAGCATTAATTTATCTGGGTTTGCCGATTGTGATCGGGCAAATTGGGGTTATAGTACTAGGTTTTGCCGATACTTTAATGATCGGACATCATAGCACGATAGAACTGGGAGCAGCTTCTTTTGTTAATAATGTATTCAATCTGGTTATTATTTTTAGCACAGGATTTTCGTACGGATTAACACCTATTGTAGGAGGGTTGTATGGTACCCATCAGTTTGCTCCTGCCGGTCAAGCACTACGTTGTAGTTTATTGGCGAATTTATTGATAGCTGTTTTGCTTACAATATGTATGTGTGTCCTTTATTTCAATCTGGAGAATCTTGGACAGCCGGAAGAACTGATCCCCTTAATAAGACCTTATTATCTTGTTTTGCTTGCTTCATTGATTTTCGTTATGCTTTTCAATGGATTCAAGCAATTTACCGATGGTATAACTGATACACAAACGGCCATGTGGATATTGCTGGGTGGAAATGTATTGAATATCATCGGTAATTATATTCTGATTTATGGCAAACTAGGTTTCCCTGAGTTGGGATTATTGGGGGCAGGTGTTAGTACTTTGTTTTCCCGTATTATGATGGTCGTTATTTTTGTTTTAGTCTTTTTACGCAGTCGCCGTTTTCTTCGTTATAAAATAGGTTTTTACCGTTTGGGATGGTCACGTGCGATATTTGGCCGTCTGAATGGTTTGGGTTGGCCCATTGCCTTGCAAATGGGAATGGAGACAGCTTCTTTCAGTTTGAGTGCGATAATGATTGGATGGTTGGGCACTATAGCTTTAGCCTCTCATCAGGTTATGTTGGCAATTTCTCAGTTTACTTTCATGATGTACTATGGAATGGGGGCTGCTGTGGCTGTTCGTGTTAGTAATTTTAAAGGGCAAAATGATATTCTTAATGTACGTCGTTCAGCCTATGCCGGTTTCCATGTGATGATGGCTTTAGGCCTTGTACTTTCGTTAATAGTCTTTTTATGTCGTAATCACTTGGGTAGTTGGTTTACAGATAGTCCGGAAGTTGCAGCTATGGTGACATCTCTGATTATTCCATTCCTGGTATACCAATTCGGTGACGGTTTGCAAATATCATTTGCTAATGCTTTGCGGGGGATTTCTGATGTGAAACCGATGATGTTCATCGCCTTTGTCGCTTATTTTCTGATTTCTCTTCCTGTTGGCTATTTCTGTGGCTTTATTATGGACTGGGGAATTGTAGGTGTCTGGATGGCGTTTCCTTTTGGGCTGACTAGTGCAGGTCTTATGTTATGGTTACGTTTCCGTCAGAAGACGAAAACTTTGACGGCAAATTCATAATATTCATAATCTATGTCTTCTTTTCGCTTTACTAAACTGAAAATCACCATTGGATATACTTTATTGTTGGCGATTCTTCTTTTCTCATTGATATTTGTACATCATGAGATGGAAAAGTTGTCGGCAGCCGATAATCAGCAAAATCTACGGACAGATAGTTTGATGTCGCTTCTTCATGAGAAGGACCAGAATACGCTTCAAATGTTACGGGTATTGAGTGAAGCAAATGACAACTTACTTTCTACTTCAGAAATTGAAGAAATTATTTCGGAACAGCAGGATTCATTGATAACCGTACAGCGTGTGCAGCACCGGGTGATTACAAAACGTGACTCTTTATTGACCACTCCGAAGAAGAAAGGATTTTTTAAGCGTTTAGCCGAAGCGTTTGTACCTTCTAAACAAGATAGTGCCGTATTAGTGAATACTTCTTTGGAAGTTGCGACAGATACAATCTTGGAACCTGCTGCTTCAACAACCGATTCTCTTCAACAGAAAATTCGCATGGCGAATGAAGAGAAACGTTTACAACAGAAAAAGAGTATTCGGCGCACCAGTACGAAATACCAACGGATGAATAATCAACTGACGGCAAGAATGGATAGTCTCATCAAAGATTATGAGGAAGAAATGTCTATTCGTGCCCAACAGGATGCAGAATTACAGCAAGCAGTGAGAATGCGTTCTGCACGTATCATTGCGGGAATTGCTATTGGTGCAGTGTTACTGTCCGGCTTTTTTCTGGTGTTGATTGGTCGGGATATCACTCGTAGTAATCGTTATCGGCAACAATTGGAGGAGGCAAATAGACGAGCGGAAGACCTACTTGTTGCGCGTGAGAAGCTAATGCTTGCCATAACTCACGACTTCAAAGCGCCATTAGGTTCCATTATGGGCTATACTGAATTACTTTCCCATCTAACAGAAGATGAAAGACAACGTTTCTATTTGGAAAACATGAAAAGTTCATCAGAGCATTTGTTGAAGTTGGTTAGCGATCTGCTGGACTTTCATCGACTTGATCTGAACAAAGCGGAAGTCAATCGTATTGTTTTCAATCCGGCTCAAATGTTTGAAGAAATACGTGTCAGCTTTGAACCGCTAACAGCAGCAAAGGGGTTGGCTTTGAAATGTAATATAGCTCCAGAATTATCGGATAAATATATCAGTGATCCTTTACGGATGCGTCAGATCGTGAATAATCTTTTGTCGAATGCCGTAAAATTTACTCAAAAAGGAGTAATCACACTGGACGCTTCCTATCGTTCATCCAGATTGACAATTGCTATTACAGATACCGGAAAAGGAATGGCTCCCGGAGATCGGGAACGGATATTTCAGGAGTTCACACGGCTTCCCGGCGCACAAGGAGAAGAAGGTTTTGGACTTGGTCTGTCTATCGTGAAAAAACTGGTTACTCTTCTTGAAGGTGAGATTGATGTTAAGAGTACGTTGGGAGAAGGAAGCTGTTTCACGGTAATCTTGCCACTCTTTCCTGTGGGCAGATCAGTGATGGAAAATAAATCTTCGGAGGCAGTAGAAGAGAAATCTGTAAATCTCGAGACTGCTAATTCTGAAAAGGCTTTGCGGATTCTTCTTATCGATGATGATAAAATACAATTAAGTCTGACTGCTGCCATGTTGGCACAGTCGCAGATTGAAACGGTTTGTTGTGAGCAATTAGAAGAACTGATAGAACAGCTTCGATCTTCTGAATTTGATGTATTACTGACCGATATACAAATGCCCGCTATTAATGGATTTGACTTGGTGAAACTATTGCGTGCATCCAATATTCTCCAAGCACGAACGATTCCGATTATAGCTGTTACTGCGCGAAGCGAAATGGATGAGGAGGCTTTGCATGAACATGGATTTGCCGGTTGTTTACACAAACCTTTTACTATCAAAGAATTGCTTTCTGTAGTATATGGTGGACAGGTAGCATTGGATAAAGAGAAACTTCTGACTGATGAAATAAAAACTCAGTTCCCCCAAACGACCTCTTGTAATTTGTCTGAAACATCTTCGTTGAATTTTTCAGCCTTGACTACCTTTTCCGAAGATGATCCGGAAGCAGCCCAAAATATTATAAAGAGTTTCATTGAAGAAACTATAAAGAATGCAGCCCGGATGCAACACGCTTTGGATAATAAACAAGTAGATGGAATAGCAGCTATGGCTCATAAACTCCTTCCTCTTTTTACTTTAATTGGTGCCGTTGAAATAGTCCCAAAGTTAAGTTGGCTGGAAGGGTGTCGTAGTGAGGAGTTTACTCAAGAAATACAGATAACGACAAAAGAAGTGTTGGGCTTAATTCAGACAGTAATCCATTCGGCGCAAAATTACAGGAAACGTGATTCGAGTTGATAAAAAAGTTTTGCCTTGTACCCAAACCTTTTTTCAAATTTAATTGTTTACTTTGTATCATCTTTATACACTGACACATCCTGTATGAAACGAAAATGGATAAGGTGGGTGAGCTGGATACTGCTTACCCCGGTATTACTCTTTGCGATACTGATGGTATTGCTCTATATTCCTCCCGTACAGAATCTTTTACGTCGGGAGGTTACAGCATATGCTTCAAAAGCAACTGGCATGGATATTCAAATTCAGCGGATTGATTTACGTTTTCCACTTAATTTATTAGTGCGCGGGGTAGAAGTTATTCAGCAACCGGATACCTTATTGTCATTGGAAAGCCTGAATGTACATGTACAGGCAATACCTCTTTTTAAAGGAAAAGTAGAAGTGGACGATATTACCTTGAAGAATGTAGTCGTTAATTCTGCTAATTTAATAGAGGGTATGAAAATTCAAGGTGTTCTAGGACAATTTCTATTGGAAAGCCATGGGGTTGATCTGCCTAATCAAGTAGCTGTTGTCAATCGGGCAGAACTTTCTGATACCCATGTACAATTGTTAATGAATGATACTACAACGACGCCTAAAGATACTACTGCCACATCACCGATAAATTGGAAAATAGACCTTCACCAATTGAAATTAAATAATATATCGTTCAGTATGGAACTTCCTACTGACTCGATGAAGATGGCTGCTCATATTGGAGAAGCCACGATCAATGAAGGTCGTGCAGACTTGAAGAATCAGTCTTATGGTTTGAAACAATTTCTCCTATCGGGTGCTTCCGCCAGTTATGATACAGGAAATGCTGAGCCGGCGAAAGGTTTCGATGCTTCTCATATTGCGGTCCGAGATATTCAGATTGGATTGGATTCTTTACTTTATCAGGGGCGAGATATGAATGCGATCATTCGTGAAGTTACGATGAATGAACGCTCAGGTTTGAGTATTACTTCACTAACCGGGCATTTATTTTCTAATGATTCTATTATTCGTGTTCCCAATCTGATTTTAAAGACACCTCATTCTGAAATGAATTTGACGGCACAAACTTATTGGGAACTTATCAATATTCCAACTACCGGACGATTAACTGCCCGTTTCAATGCTTTTATCGGTAAAGAAGATGTGTTGTTGTTTGCAGGAGGATTGCCGGATAGCTTTAAAAAAGCTTATCCTTTCCGTCCTCTTGTTATTCGTGCAGGTACGGAAGGAAATTTGAAGCAAATGCAAATTTCCGGTTTTACGGTTGATCTACCAGGAGCTTTTTCTGCTAAAGGTGGAGGATTCATGGAAAATTTGGCGGATAGTCTGACTCGTTCAGGAACAATAGGTTTGGAAATGAAGACAGGTAATCTGAACTTTCTGACTGCTTTGACGGGTACTGCTCCCAACGGTACGTTAGTGATTCCCGATAGTATGAATTTATCGACTAAAGTAGAAATAAAAGGACCACAATACAAGGCCAAATTAAAGTTGAAGAATAAAGGAGGTACGATCGATGCGAATGCGGCTTTGAATACATCAAGCGAAGTATATACAGCAGATCTGAAAGTAACTGATCTACAATTACATCATTTCTTGCCAAAGGATTCTTTGTACGAACTTTCACTTTCCGCAAAAGCAAGTGGACGGGGGGTAGACGTCATGTCTTATCGTTCACGAGCAAATTTAGATCTTACTGTTGATCATTTTCAGTATGCCCAATATCATATTTCCGGCATTCATTTGACAGGGGACATTAAAAGTGCTTTAGCTACTGCCCATCTGGTAAGTGACAACGCTTTGTTGAAGATGACGGCTGATGCGGAATATCATTTGGCACATAACTATCCCGACGGAAAAGTAACAATGGACGTTACTCAATTGGATTTGCATGAGTTAGGAATTGCCCTGAAGCCATTGAAACGTCCTCTTGCATTTAACTTTACTGCGGAAGCGCGTAAAGATCGGGTATATACTCATCTGATAGCAGGTGATATGAAACTTAATTTAAGTGCACGTGCCGGAGTTTATCCTTTGATTCGTCAGTCTACCCATTTTGTCAATATACTAATGAAACAGATTGATGAGAAGTCGTTGAATCATGCAGAGCTGCGCGAAGCTTTGCCATCAGCTATATTTTCTTTTTCTGCCGGGAAGGAAAACCCGTTGGCATATTTCCTGGCAACACGAAATATTTCATATCATGACGCTTCTTTGAAATTCGGTTCGGCACCTGATTGGGGAATCAACGGTAAAGCTGCTGTTCATGCTTTGAAAGTGGATACTTTACAATTGGATACTATCTTTTTTACCGTAGCGCAAGACACCACCATGATGAAGTTTCATGGAGGCGTTATTAACGGACCGAAAAATCCGCAATTTTCTTTCTCTTCTTCATTGATCGGAGAGATACATGATAAAGATGCTGAATTAATGGTTGAGTATAAAAATGTGCGGGGAGAAACTGGTGTTTTATTAGGAGTGAATGCCCGTCCTTTAGTCGGTGGAAATGGTAAAGGAGATGGTATTGCTTTTACATTAATTCCCAAAGAACCCATTATAGCATTCCGTAAGTTCCATTTTAATGAAAACCATAATTGGATTTATTTACATAAAAACATGCGTGTGTATGCTAATGTAGATATGCTGGATAATGAAGGAATGGGGTTTCGAGTTCATTCTGTACAGGGGGATACCGTCTCCTTACAGAATCTCGATATCGAGGCTCGAAAGATACGTTTGGAAGAGATTAGTAGTGTATTACCATATTTCCCGGAAATCACCGGACTGTTCACCGCCGAGGCCCATTATATACAAACGGAGAAGGATCTACAGCTATCTGCCGAGGTCGATATTGATGAACTTACTTATGAGCGGCAACGGATCGGTGATATAACCTTGGGTGCGACTTGGTTACCGGGTGAAAAGGGTAAACAATATATAAACGCTTATCTGAATCATGAAGAAATAGAAGTAATGGTGGCAGATGGGAAATTAATACCTACCTCCACCGGTAAAGATAGCCTTGAGATAAACACTACATTAGAGCATTTTCCTTTACGTGTTGCAAACGTCTTTATTCCGAATCAGATGGCAATGCTGACAGGAGATATGGATGGAGACTTGCATATAACGGGAAGTACACAACAACCTTTGATAAATGGAGAGCTAATATTGGACAGTGTGACTGTTCTTTCCCGCCAATATGGTGCTAATTTCTTGTTTGACAATCGTCCTGTAGAGTTGAAGAATAATCGTTTGGTGTTTGATAAGTTTGCTATTTATACTACCGGAAAGAATCCCTTTACCATTAACGGTTATGTGGATTTTCGTGATATGAGCCGTCCAATGGCAAATTTGGATATGTTGGCACAAAATTATATGCTGTTAAATGCAAAGCGGACTCGCGAAAGTCTGGTTTATGGAAAGGTATTAGCAGATATCAAAGCAACGGTGAAAGGTCCATTGGATGGTTTGAATATGCGTGGAAATATAAACTTATTGGGTAGTACTGATGTATCGTATGTACTGACAGATTCTCCATTGACAGTACAGGACCGCTTGGGAAGTTTAGTGACCTTTACTTCATTTAATGATACCACTAAGGTGGTTCAACAGGAGGTACCAACCGTATCTTTAGGAGGTTTGGATATGATCATGATGGTATACATCGATCCGTCTGTCCGTTTGAAAGTCGATTTGGATGCAAGTAGTGATGACCGTATCGAACTTGAAGGTGGAGGTGACCTTTCTTTGAAATATACGCCACAAGGCGATATGACGCTGACCGGACGATATACACTGACTGGTGGTTTGATGAAATATGCTTTACCTGTGATTGCTGCTAAAGAATTTGCGATTGAAAATGGTAGTTATGTAGAATGGACAGGAAATCCAATGGATCCACTGTTGAATTTTAAAGCAACCGATCGGATCCGAGCTTCTGTTTCTGAGGGTGAAAATGGTGGAACGCGAATGGTGAACTTCGACGTATCTATTATTGTCAAGAACCGGTTGGATAACCTTTCCTTTGCTTTCGACGTATCTGCTCCTGAAGATGCAACGATACAAAATGAACTGACCGCTATGGGGGCAGAAGAACGGGGAAAACAGGCACTCTACATTATGGTTGCCAAGACATATCTCGGCACCGGGCCAATTGGTGGCGGTGGAGGAGGACTGGGGAGTTTGAACATGGGATCTGCCTTAAACTCGGTACTTAGTAGTCAGATTAATGCATTGATGGGTAATTTGAAAAATGCAAGTGTGTCTGTAGGTATTGAAGATAATAATGCTACGGATACAGGAGGAAAGCGGACGGATTACAGCTTCCGTTATTCTCAACGTTTCTTCAATAATCGTTTCCAAATTGTTATTGGCGGTAAAGTGTCTACGGGTGAGAATGCAACCAATGATGCAGAATCCTTTATCGACAATATTTCTCTTGAGTATCGTCTTGACCGTACGGGAACCCGTTATGTCCGTTTGTTCTATGATAAGAATTACGAAAGTGTATTGGAAGGAGAAATAACTGAAACCGGAGTCGGTTTAATTTTGCGTAAGAAATTAGACAAACTGGGTGAATTGTTTATCTTTAAGAAAAAGAAGTAAGAATGAAACATAACTATATTACAATATGGATTTGTAGCTTGATCGGCATTTGTATTCTGACGGCTTGTTCATTGACGAAAAATCTCCCGGAAGGTGAAGTACTGTATACAGGGCAAAAGACTGTTGTGTTGAACGAATCGAAAACACCTGTAGGTGACGCGGCTATTACCGAGGTATCGGCTGCTCTTGATAAAGCTCCTAGTACCAAAATATTGGGGTTTTTCCCATTTCCTTTTAAAGTATGGATGTACAACGATTTTGTGAAGTATAAAAAGGGATTCGGTCGATGGATGTTTAACCGTTTTGCAGCTAATCCTCCCGTATTTATCTCTGCGGTCAATCCTGAAGTGCGCATGAAGGCAGCTACTAATTTGCTTCATGATTATGGGTATTTCAATGGGACAGTATCTTATAAGATAATAGTAGATAAGAAGGACAGTTTGAAAGCTGATATCTTGTATACAGTGGACATGAAGAATCCTTATTTTATAGATACGGTTTATTATCAGCGTTTCACTCCTCAGACCATGCAGATCATGGAGAAGGGGCGACGTGCATCCTATCTGACACCGGGTGAGCAATTTAATGTAGTAGACTTGGATAATGAGCGTACCCGTATCAGTAGTTTGTTGCGTAACCGGGGCTATTTTTATTTCCGTCCCGATTATATGACATATCAGGCGGATACCACCCTTGTCCCAGGAGGAAATGTGAGTCTTCGATTGATTCCAATTCCCGGATTACCGGCTGCTGCTCAACGACCATATTATGTGGGAAATGGTTCGGTGTATCTGTTCGGAAAGAATGGGGAGGAACCTAATGATAGTTTACAGTACGAGAATTTGAATATCCATTTTTATGATAAATTGCATGTACGTCCTAATATGCTTTATCGTTGGTTGAATTATCAGGCATTTGTACGGAATGAACGAATGCGGACTGCTAATAGCACCCGTCTTTACAGTCAGTATCGTCAGGAGCAGATTCAGCAGAAAATAAGCCAGTTAGGTATATTTAGTTATTTTGATTTGCAGTATGCACCTCGGGATACAATAGCTGTTTGTGATACATTGGATGTAACGATGCAAGCTACCTTTGCCAAACCTTTGGATGCAGAACTTGAATTGAATGTAGTAACTAAGAGCAATGATCAGACAGGACCTGGTGCTTCTTTTGGTGTTACTCGTAACAATGTGTTTGGAGGTGGAGAAAGCTGGAACGTAAAACTTAAAGGTTCTTATGAATGGCAGACCGGAGGAGGCGAGAAAAATTCTTTGATGAATAGTTGGGAAATGGGAGTCTCTACGTCATTAACTTTCCCAAGAGTACTTTTCCCACACTTGGGCAAACGTGAATTTGACTTTCCGGCAACCACTACCTTTCGCTTGTATATTGATCAGTTGAATCGTGCTAAATATTATAAACTGTTATCGTTTGGAGGAAATGCTACATATGACTTCCAACCCTCACGAACTAGTCGACATAGTATTACTCCTTTCAAATTAACGTTTAATGTCCTGCAACATCAATCTGATGAATTTCGTCAGATTGCTACTGCTAATCCTGCATTGTATGTTAGTTTGCAGAATCAGTTTATCCCTGCAATGGAGTATACGTATACCTATGACAATTCTTCGTTGCGTTGGGTGAAGAATCCTATTTGGTGGCAGTCTACCGTTACTTCTGCCGGAAACCTGACTTCTGTAATTTATCGTGCCTTGGGCAAGCCTTTTGATGAACATGGTAAGAGTCTGTTGGGTGCCCCTTTTGCACAGTTTGTGAAGCTGAACTCCGAGATACGCCATCTTTGGAATATGGATAAAAATAATAAAATAGCCAGCCGTCTGGCTTTGGGCGCCATCTTTACCTATGGCAATTCCTTGGTAGCTCCATATAGCGAGCAATTTTATGTGGGAGGTGCCAATAGTATTCGTGCGTTTACGGTACGTAGTATCGGACCGGGTGGCTATCATCCGGCAGAAAGCCAATACTCCTATTTGGATCAAACAGGTACATTCCGTTTCGAAGCCAATATCGAATATCGTTTTCGTATCTTTAGGAGTCTTTGGGGAGCTACTTTTCTGGATGCGGGAAATGTATGGTTGCTTCGTAAAGACGAAGATCGTGCAGATTCTCAACTTCGCCTGAAAACCTTCCCCAAACAAATTGCATTAGGTACGGGAGTCGGTATTCGTTATGATATGGATATTCTTGTGTTCCGTCTCGATTTCGGTATCCCTTTGCATCTTCCTTATGAAACTGATAGAAAGGGTTATTACAATGTCACAGGAGCTTTCATGAAAAACTTGGGAATACATTTTGCCATCGGTTACCCATTTTAATGTTCTTTCTTTGTCTTGAAACAAAGAAAGAACCAAAGAAAATTCAAGGCTGCGTTTTTCCGGCTACTCCGGTATTCCCTCGGGCTAAAGGGCAGAAACTCGCTACGCTCAAACAGTCTGCCCTTCTTAAACGCCCGATGAAATACCTGCGCTTGACGCCGGAAAAACGAGGCCGGAGAACCTTTCGGCATGTTCGCTTTATAGATGCTTTTGGCATGTTTTTTACATTCTGCATAATATGTCATTTATATTCTTTTCCATTTTGTATATCTTTTCCCTCTTTCGCATACTCTTCTCCCCCTTCCTCTTTTTTTATCTGCATAGCCTTATATGCCGCATGGTCTCCGACCTACTTTTTTCTCCGTTAAGCTAG
The DNA here is from genome assembly GCF_900155865.1 of Bacteroides bouchesdurhonensis. Lineage (GTDB taxonomy): Bacteria > Bacteroidota > Bacteroidia > Bacteroidales > Bacteroidaceae > Bacteroides > Bacteroides bouchesdurhonensis. The sequence goes on along the minus strand of NZ_LT707006.1, from coordinate 4,902,371 downwards.
GGACCGTAACGAAGCGTTAAAAAGGGCAGACTGTTTGAGCGTAGCGAGTTTCTGCCCTTTAGCGTAGTGAAGGGAGTGAGTAGGAGAAAAAAGTAAGTCTTGAATTTTTCTTTGGTTCTTTCTTTTGTTTCAAGACAAAAGAAAGAACATTTTTTGTACATTTGCAGCAGAAATTGATGCCGATGACATCACTAACCTTTTAATATTACACAAATTATGAAACCAACTTTATTCTTATTGGCAGCCGGTATGGGTAGCCGTTATGGTGGCTTGAAGCAATTGGACGGACTAGGTCCTAATGGCGAGACTATTATGGATTATTCTATTTATGACGCCATCAACGCCGGATTTGGCAAACTTGTATTTGTGATCCGCAAAGATTTTGAAAAAGACTTCCGTGATAAAATTATTTCCAAATACGAAGGTCATATCCCATGTGAACTGGTGTTCCAGTCTATTAATGATCTTCCTGAAGGCTTTACTTGTCCGGCAGATCGCACAAAACCTTGGGGTACAAATCATGCTGTAATGATGGGTGCCGATGTGATTAAAGAGCCGTTTGCTGTGATTAACTGTGATGACTTCTACGGACGCGATTCTTTCCAGGTAATGGGTAAGTTTCTTTCAGCCCTTCCGGAAGGTTCAAAGAATGTTTATTCGATGGTAGGTTTCCGTGTGGGAAACACATTGAGTGAAAGTGGTACTGTATCTCGTGGAATTTGCGGTACAGATTCTAACAACTTGCTGACTTCCGTAGTAGAACGTACTAAGATTCAACGTATCGACGGTGAAGTGAAGTATATCGATGATAATGGTGAGTGGGTTGCTACTCCTGATACGACTCCGGTAAGTATGAATTTCTGGGGATTTACTCCTGATTATTTCCCATATAGTGAAGAATTTTTCAAGGCTTTCCTGAGTGATCCGAAAAATATGGAGAACTTGAAGAGTGAATTCTTCATTCCATTGATGGTGGATAAGTTGATTAATGATGGAACTGCAACCGTAGAAGTACTGGATACTACTAGCAAATGGTTTGGTGTAACTTATCCGGAAGACCGCCAGAGCGTAGTTGATAAGATTCAGGCATTGGTGGATGCTGGAGAATATCCTGCTAAATTGTTTTAACAGTTTATTACTAGCTGAGAATTCAACCGGTAAGGTTATGGGATTCTTGCTAATTTAGATATATAGCGTAGATAGTGCGAATACTAAGCATTTCTACGCTATTTTTATTTCTTTGTCTCCCTAACTTGTATTTTGTATATTAATACTAATCCAGAGTACTCTAATTGAGAAGAAAAGTGTTTGGAAATAGTTGATATCTAAAGAACAACACCTGCCTGCCCCGTGCTGGCTATTGTCAGCTGACGGGGTGTGACAAGGGATCGCTTTTAAGGGTTATAATCGTGCGCTTCTGTCCACGATTTTGATCAGGTTGTATAGCTCCTCTACTTCGTCAAGATAGATTTTGTAATCTCTGAACATATCATTGAGTGAATGACAAGTGATAATACCATGCTCCACATCATGGTCTATAATCTGTTTGATTGCAATACCTTCCGTCCGGTGGACGATGATGAAATACCAGTCGTTGATATGAAGTCTGTATCTCCATAAATCCCGTTGGATTTCTCTCGCTAATACAATATCTCCATCGCAGATGGATTCTTTGGTACCGTTATCCATGCTATCTCCTTCTGCTTCAAAAAGCATATACTTTCCATGATAAGTCCGGTCTACAATGACTGGCAAATTAGGGAGGCTTTCCATATACCCCTCATCGTTGTATCCGTTTAAATATCCACATTGGGCGCGGACGTGTACCAACGGCACGTTCATGAATCCTGTTGTATCCAAGCGATGGGCATTGGGGGAAACATAGAGATTGGGATTTTTATTTCCTTCTTCGGTTGAAATAGTAGAGTTAGCGTTCTCTGGCTCTTTCTTTGCATACATATCTCCTGATCCGGTTAATAACCAGTCATAACTATATTGCGGAAACTTGTCGATTATTTTTTGGCAAGTAGCCCTTGAAGGACTTCTTTTTTCATTGACTAAACGAGTGATAGTCACATTGCTACTCATGCCGATAGCGGTACTGAAGGAATTCTTGTTGTGTCCTTCGGTTTCCATAATGTATTTTACTCTTTCCCAGCCTTCCATACTTACAATTGTTTAATGAGGTTATATGATTAGTTAGCGCATTTGCATATAACAAACACTTCTTTTAATGCAAAGAAACAAAGAAAATTTGATAGATACAAACATATACATTGTTTTATTAGACAATTTACTAACATTTAATTAGTTTTTTGTCGAAAGGAGATGAAATTATACAAATGAAGTATAGAATGCTGTTGGAAAAGTTGTTATTGCAGTACTTTCATCCTTTTGCAACTGATATCAAGTCTGTAATATTCAGTTGTAAACATAGTTGTTTTTTATGATTCAAACAACTTTTAGATACTAAAAATGATTTTATAAGTTACAGGTTAATGTAAAAGAGAGGTTATATGACGATGAATAAACTCTTTTTTTATTTACCAACAACTTTCTTTTTCATCTATTAGGTGCTTTTTCCACAGGGATGCGTTATCTTTGCAGTCCAAAATCTTATTAATCAGAGACAGAAGTGATTTCAGTAGAAGGATTATCAGTAGAATTTAATGCAACGCCGTTATTCGAAGACGTTAGCTATGTTATTAATAAAAAAGATCGTATTGCGTTAGTCGGTAAGAATGGTGCAGGTAAATCGACTATGCTGAAAATTTTAGCAGGTCTGCAAATGCCGACACATGGGACGGTAGCTGTTCCCAAAGAAGTAACAATAGGGTATTTGCCACAAGTTATGATTCTCTCTGATAACCGTACGGTAATAGGAGAAGCAGAACAAGCTTTTGAGGATATATTTAAACTTCAGGCGCGACTGGAACAAATGAATCAGGAATTAGCCGAGCGGACTGATTATGACTCAGAGGATTACCACCAGTTAATAGAACGTTTCACTCATGAAAACGACCGTTTCCTGATGATGGGAGGCACAAATTATCAGGCAGAGATAGAACGGACGCTGCTTGGGCTAGGATTCAGTAGGGAAGACTTCCAACGTCCGACTGCTGAGTTTTCCGGCGGATGGAGAATGCGTATAGAATTGGCAAAACTACTTTTACGCCGCCCCGATGTACTTCTGCTTGACGAGCCTACTAACCATCTTGATATCGAAAGTATCCAATGGCTGGAGAATTTTCTTGCAACTCGTGCCAATGCTGTTGTATTGGTCAGCCATGACCGTGCTTTTCTGAATAATGTAACTACTCGTACCATTGAAATCACCTGTGGGCAGATTTATGACTACAAAGTGAAATATGATGAGTTTGTTGTGTTGAGAAAGGAACGTCGCGAGCAGCAACTTCGTGCTTATGAAAACCAACAAAAGCAGATCGAAGATACGGAAGCCTTTATTGAACGTTTTCGATATAAAGCAACAAAAGCGGTGCAAGTGCAGAGCCGTATCAAACAGTTGGAGAAGATAGATCGTATTGAGGTTGATGAAGAAGATAACTCTTCATTGCGTTTGAAATTTCCCCCTGCTAGCCGTAGTGGAAGTTATCCTATAATATGTGAAGATGTCCGAAAAGCTTATGGAGAGCATGTCGTTTTCCAAAATGTAAATTTTCGAATCAATCGTGGAGAGAAAATAGCGTTTGTCGGTAAGAATGGTGAAGGTAAATCTACGTTGGTGAAGTGTATTATGAATGAAATTGATTTTGATGGAAAGCTGACAATTGGTCATAATGTACAAATCGGCTACTTTGCACAAAATCAAGCACAAATGTTGGATGAAAATCTGACTGTCTTTGATACGATTGATAATGTTGCCACAGGCGACATCCGTCTAAAAATACGTGATATCTTAGGGGCATTCATGTTTGGAGGCGAAGCTTCCGATAAAAAGGTGAAAGTGCTTTCCGGAGGTGAACGTACTCGTTTGGCTATGATTAAATTGTTGCTCGAACCTGTGAATCTACTGATTCTGGATGAGCCGACCAATCATCTTGATATGCGTTCGAAAGACGTATTGAAAGAGGCCATTCGCGACTTTGACGGAACAGTGATTGTTGTCAGCCACGATCGTGATTTCTTGGATGGGCTTGCGACTAAGGTTTATGAATTTGGTGGTGGTATAGTACGTGAACATTTGGGAGGTATCTACGAATTTCTTCAGAAGAAAAAGATTGATAGCCTGAATGAACTTCAAAAAGGGGCATCTCTTTCTTCTTCTCCAACGACATCGTCCAAAGAAACGGAATTGGAAACAACTCAGCCTTCTGAGAACAAACTATCCTATGAAGCTCAAAAGGAACTTAATAAGAGAATTAAAAAGCTTGAACGTCAAGTCGCTGAATGTGAATCTTCTATTGAAGAGTCGGAAGCTGCGATTGCCATCCTGGAAGAAAAAATGGCTACTCCTGAAGGTTCTTCAGATATGCAGCTCTATGAACGACATCAAAAAATGAAACGGCAATTGGATGATATTGTCGAAGAATGGGAACGTGTCTCGATGGAATTGGAAGAAGCAAAAGGCTAATGTGACGATAAGCTGATAAACAATAAATGAGAATCGAATATAAATAAATTATTCACAATGAAAATAACCAAGTATTTACCAATTCTTGCAGTATGCCTTATGACAACTGGATGCAATAGTAAGAAAGGAGCGGTGCTTGCATCTGGCATCGACCTTGCAAATCTGGATACTACGGCTTTGCCGGGTACTAGTTTTTATCAATATGCCTGTGGAGGCTGGATACAAGCTCATCCATTAACTGACGAGTATTCACGTTTTGGCTCTTTTGATATGCTGAACGAGAATAATCGGGAACAGTTGAAAGGATTGATTGCTGAGCTTGCTGCAAAGAAAGATAATGTCCCGGGTAGTGCAGCTCAGAAAGTGGGTGACCTTTATAACATTGCAATGGATAGCGTAAAACTGAATCAGGATGGTTTTGCTCCTATCAAAGAAGAGTTGATTGAAATCGATGGTCTTAATGGTAAAGAAGATATATGTATATCTTGCTGAAATCCAGAAGAAAGGTATCCGTCCTTATTTCATGCTTTATGTGGGTGCGGACGAAATGAATAGTTCCATGAATATTGTTCAGACTTATCAGGGAGGTTTAGGAATGGGACAACGTGACTATTATCTGGAAAATGACGAACAGACCCAAAAGATTCGTGATAAATATCAGGAACATGTTGCCAAAATGTTCCAATTAGCAGGTTATGATGAGGCTACTGCAAAGAAAGCTGTGACTGCTGTTATGAATATTGAAACACGCCTTGCACAGGCTTCCCGCTCTCAGGTTGAGTTGCGTGATCCCCATGCCAACTATAATAAGATGGAAATCGAAAAGTTAAAAAAGGATTTTCCGACTTTTAATTGGGATGTTTATTTTACAACTTCCGGACTGAAAGATCTTAAAGAAGTAAATGTTTGTCAGCCTGATGCAATGAAAGAAGTAACCGCTATTATCGATACCGTACCTCTTGAAGATCAGAAATTATATCTGAAATGGAATCTGATAGACGCTGCCGCCGGTTATTTGAGTGATGATTTTGTAGTTCAGAACTTTGAATTCTATGGTAAAACAATGTCTGGCAAACAAGAAATGCAGCCTCGTTGGAAGCGTGCGGTAAGTACGGTAGATGGTTCTCTAGGTGAGGTTGTCGGACAAATGTACGTGGAGAAATATTTTCCTGCTGCTGCCAAAGAGCGTATGGTGACACTAGTTAAGAACTTACAGACCTCTTTGGGTGAACGCATCAAGGAATTGGAATGGATGAGCGAACCAACCAAAGAGAAAGCATTGGATAAATTGGCTGCTTTCCATGTAAAGATCGGTTATCCAGACAAATGGAAGGATTACTCTGCGCTGGAGATAAAAGATGATTCTTATTGGACGAACATCGAACGTGCCAACCTGTGGGATTTCAACGAAATGATTGCTAAAGCCGGAAAGCCGGTAGATAAGGATGAATGGTTGATGACTCCTCAAACTGTTAATGCTTATTATAATTCAACCACTAATGAAATCTGTTTTCCGGCAGCTATCCTGCAACCTCCTTTCTTTGATATGAATGCTGACGATGCTGCCAATTATGGAGCTATCGGAGTAGTCATAGGTCATGAAATGACCCATGGCTTTGACGATCAGGGACGTCAATATGACAAAGAAGGAAATCTGAAAGACTGGTGGACGGAAGAAGATGCTAAAAAGTTCGATGAACGTGCGCAAGTAATGGTAAACTTCTTTGATAGTATTGAAGTCGCTCCGGGTGTACATGCAAACGGTCGTTTGACTTTGGGTGAGAATATTGCTGATCATGGAGGTCTGCAAGTCTCTTTCCAAGCCTTCAAGAAGGCTATGAAACAAACTCCGCTGGAAGTTGTGGATGGATTTACTCCTGAACAACGTTTCTTCCTGGCTTATGCTAATGTATGGGCGGGAAATATCCGTCCTGAGGAAATCCTTCGCTTAACGAAACTTGATCCTCACTCATTGGGTAAATGGCGTGTAGACGGAGCACTGCCTCATATTGGTAAATGGTATGAAGCATTCAATATCACAGAACAGGATTCAATGTTTGTACCGAAAGATAAACGGGTGACTATTTGGTAATATTTTATTAATTAGATAGTAAACGTAAAGAAGCGTTGGCATTTTCTTGGGAAGAGCTAACGCTTTTTTTTATTAATTCCCACCTTATTTATTACGTACGATAAACAATATTTCGTAACTTTGCGCGTCAAATACTTAATAAGCAATTCAATGTCAGAGTCTAAAAGAATAAAAACCGCATTGGTATCTGTATACCACAAAGAAGGTTTGGATGAAATTATTACCAAACTTCATGAAGAGGGAGTAGAGTTTCTGTCTACAGGTGGAACTCGCCAGTTTATTGAATCATTGGGATATCCTTGCAAAGCAGTGGAAGATTTGACCACATATCCTTCTATTTTGGGTGGTCGCGTAAAGACATTGCATCCGAAGATTTTCGGAGGTATTCTTTGCCGTCGTGGTTTGGAGCAAGATATACAACAGATCGAAAAATATGAAATTCCTGAAATAGATTTGGTAATTGTTGATTTATACCCGTTCGAAGCTACAGTAGCTTCCGGTGCATCTGAAGCAGATATTATTGAAAAAATCGATATAGGCGGAATCTCTTTGATTCGTGCCGCAGCTAAGAATTACAACGATGTAATAATCGTAGCATCTCAAGCTCAATATAAACCGTTGCTGGATATGCTGATGGAACATGGTGCTACTTCAACACTTGAAGAACGCCGTTGGATGGCAAAAGAGGCTTTTGCTGTTTCTTCTCACTACGATTCAGCTATTTTTAACTATTTTGATGCAGGTGAAGGTTCTGCTTTCCGTTGCTCAGTGAACAATCAAAAGCAACTTCGTTACGGTGAAAACCCACATCAGAAAGGTTATTTCTATGGAAATCTGGAAGCTATGTTCGACCAGATTCATGGAAAAGAAATTTCATATAATAATCTGCTTGACATCAATGCTGCCGTTGATCTGATTGATGAGTTCGATGATCTTACTTTCGCTATTCTGAAGCATAATAATGCTTGTGGGCTAGCTTCTCGTCCGACTGTTTTAGAAGCTTGGGAAGATGCATTGGCCGGTGATCCGGTTTCTGCTTTCGGAGGGGTTCTGATTACGAATGGCGTGATAGATAAAGCCGCTGCAGAAGAAATTAACAAGATTTTCTTTGAAGTAATCATTGCACCGGATTATGATGTGGATGCGCTTGAAATTCTGGGACAAAAAAAGAACCGTATTATCTTGGTTCGTAAAGAAGCTAAATTGCCGAAAAAACAGTTCCGCGCTTTGTTGAACGGGGTGCTGGTTCAGGATAAAGATACAAATATTGAAACGGTAGCCGATCTGAAGACTGTAACAGATAAAGCACCTACTCCGGAAGAAGTAGAAGATATGCTGTTTGCCAATAAGATTGTGAAGAATAGTAAGTCAAACGCCATTGTATTGGCAAAAAACAAGCAATTGTTGGCAAGTGGTGTTGGTCAGACATCACGTGTAGACGCTTTGAAACAAGCAATCGAAAAAGCTAAATCATTCGGTTTCGACCTGAATGGTGCAGTGATGGCTTCCGATGCCTTCTTCCCGTTCCCTGACTGTGTGGAAATTGCGGATAAAGAAGGTATTACAGCAGTTATCCAACCGGGTGGCTCTGTAAAAGACGACCTGTCTTTCGCTTATTGCAATGAACATGGAATGGCAATGGTGACTACTGGTATCCGTCATTTTAAACACTAATTATTAATGAAGAATGAAGAACTAATAATGAAGAATTGCCGTCCGGTAGTATTCTCATTCTTAATTCTTCATTCTTAATTCCTCATTTAAAAAGTATGGGATTATTCTCTTTTACACAAGAAATAGCGATGGACTTGGGAACAGCCAACACCATCATCATCACAAACGGTAAGATTGTGGTGGATGAGCCTTCGGTTGTAGCCTTGGATCGTCGTACGGATAAGATGATTGCCGTGGGAGAAAAGGCAAAGTTGATGCATGAAAAGACCCACGAAAACATTCGTACTATTCGTCCATTGAGAGATGGAGTGATTGCCGACTTCTATGCTTGCGAGCAAATGATGCGCGGTCTGATTAAACAAGTAAATACTCGTAATCATTTGTTTTCACCTTCTTTACGTATGGTGATCGGTGTGCCGTCGGGAAGTACGGAAGTTGAACTTCGTGCTGTACGCGACTCTGCCGAACATGCTGGTGGACGTGATGTTTATCTGATATTCGAACCAATGGCAGCAGCAATTGGTATTGGTATTGATGTGGAAGCTCCGGAAGGAAACATGATTGTTGATATAGGTGGTGGTTCTACGGAAATTGCTGTTATCTCTCTGGGAGGTATCGTTTCCAATAACTCTATCCGTATTGCTGGTGATGATTTGACTGCTGATATTCAGGAATACATGAGCCGTCAGCATAATGTGAAAGTCAGCGAACGTATGGCCGAGCGTATCAAGATCAATGTAGGTGCTGCTTTGACTGAGCTGGGTGAGGATTCTCCGGAAGATTATATCGTTCATGGTCCGAACCGTATTACTGCACTTCCGATGGAAGTTCCTGTATGCTATCAGGAAGTAGCTCACTGTTTGGAAAAATCAATTTCCAAGATTGAGACAGCTATCTTGAGCGCATTAGAAAATACACCGCCCGAATTGTACGCTGATATCGTACACAATGGTATTTATCTTGCTGGTGGTGGTGCGTTGCTTCGTGGTCTGGACAAACGTCTGACGGATAAGATAAATATACCTTTCCATATTGCAGAAGATCCTTTGCACGCAGTAGCTAAAGGTACAGGTGTGGCATTAAAGAATGTAGACCGTTTCTCATTCTTAATGAGATAGGCAGGAGATGCGGAATTTAATCAACTTCCTTTTGAAATACAATTACTGGTTCCTCTTCATTGTTTTAGAGGTAGCCAGTTTTGTTTTGTTATTTCGGTTCAATCATTATCAGCAGAGTGCTTTCTTTACCTCTGCCAATGTGGTTGTGGGGGCTGTTTATGAAGTTTCCGGAGGAATTTCCTCTTATTTTCACCTAAAATCAGTTAATGAAGATTTGTTAGACCGGAATATGTTGCTCGAACAACAAATTAACAATTTGGAGAAGGCATTGAAAGAACGGCAACTCGATTCTATCACTATCAATAGTATCAAAGAAATACCTCAAACAGATTATCAACTGTTTAAGGCGCATGTTATCAAGAATAGTCTGAATCTGGCAGATAATTATATTACTCTTGATAAAGGTTCTTTGGCTGGTATTCGTTCAGAGATGGGCGTAGTGGATGGAAATGGAATTGTAGGAATCGTATATGAGACTTCTCCGTCTTACTCGGTTGTAATTTCGATATTAAACAGTAAATCCAATATCAGTTGTAAGATTGTTGGCAGCGATTATTTTGGTTATTTGAAATGGGAACATGGAGATTCGCAATATGCTTATCTGAAGGATCTGCCTCGCCATGCTGAATTTAATTTGGGGGATACTGTAGTGACAAGTGGTTTTTCGACTGTCTTTCCTGAAGGTATCATGGTAGGAACGGTAGATGATATGTCCGACTCTAATGATGGCTTATCTTATTTGTTGAAAATTAAATTGGCTACAGATTTCGGTAAATTAAGTGATGTACGGGTTATCGAAAGGAAGGGACAACTGGAACAACAGGAACTTGAAAACAAGGCTGCTAAACAATGATAATTACTTTTATACATAGAATAGGATGGTTTATCGGATTGGTATTGCTTCAAGTATTAATCCTGAATAATGTCCATATTGCCGGATATGCTACTCCCTTTCTCTATATTTACTTTATTCTGAAGTTTAGTTCCGGTACTTCCAGGAATGAACTGATGTTGTGGGCTTTCTTTTTCGGGCTTACTATTGATATTTTTGCTGATACTCCTGGAATGAATGCAGCAGCAACTGTTTTTCTAGCTTTTCTTCGACCTTCGTTGTTGCGCCTTTTTACACCACGTGATACTCTGGATAGTATCATTCCTTCTTTTAAGACAATGGGGATAGCTCCCTTTTTGAAATATACGACTGCAAGTGTCTTTATACATAGTCTGACATTACTCACCATTGAGTTCTTCTCGTTTTCCAGCATACTGCTGTTGTTATTACGGGTGGTTTCGTGCACCTTTTTGACTGTAACCTGCATTATAGCTATTGAAGGCATTAGGAGATAGAAATGGCAAAAGATTATATTTTAGAGAAACGAAAGTTTGTGATCGGAGGAGTTGCCGTCTCAATCGTTTTAATTTATTTGATACGTCTTTTCGTATTGCAGATCACTACTGATGATTATAAAAAGAATGCTGATAGCAATGCTTTTCTGAATAAAATTCAATATCCTTCACGCGGAGCAATTTATGATCGTAACGGTAAGCTATTGGTATTTAACCAACCAGCCTACGATATTACTATTATCCCCAAAGAAGTAGAAAATCTGGATACACTTGATTTATGTCAGTCATTAGGAATCACTAAAGAACAGTTCCTGAAAATCATGGCAGATATGAAAGATCGCCGCCGCAATCCGGGATATTCGAAGTATACTAATCAAGTATTTATGTCCCAGCTTTCGGCGGAAGAATGCGGTGTATTTCAAGAAAAGTTGTTTAAATTTCGTGGCTTTTATGTGCAGCGTCGTACTATTCGCCAATATTCGTATAATGCTGCTGCACATGCTTTGGGAGATATTGGGGAAATCTCAGCGAAAATGCTTGAGGCTGATGAAGAAGGTTACTATATTCGTGGTGACTATGTAGGTACGTCCGGAGTTGAAAAATCGTATGAGAAATATTTGCGTGGCGAAAAGGGAATTGAAGTTCTGCTCCGGGACGCTCATGGGCGCATACAGGGACACTATATGGATGGACAGTTTGATCGTCCTTCTGTTCCAGGAAAGAATCTGACTTTGGGTTTGGATATTGATCTGCAAATGTTGGGTGAGCGGTTATTAAAAAATAAGATTGGTAGTATTGTTGCTATTGAACCCGAAACAGGAGAAATTCTTTGCATGGTAACTTCTCCTAATTATGATCCTCATTTGATGATTGGCCGCCAACGTGGAAAGAATCATCTGATGTTGCAACGTGATAAAATGAAACCTCTTTTGAATCGTGCAATTTCAGGAACATATCCTCCGGGATCTACTTTTAAAACAGCACAAGCATTGACATTCTTACAAGAAGGAATTGTAACTAAAGATAGCCCTGCTATTCCTTGTTCTGGTGGTTTTCATTATGGTCGATTGAAAGTTGGTTGTCATACACATGGTTCTCCATTGCCGTTGGTTCCGTCTATTGCTACATCTTGTAATGCTTATTTTTGTTGGGGATTGTTTCGCATGTTTGGTGACCGGAAATATGGTTCTCCTCAAAATGCTATTACTGTATGGAAAGATCATATGGTATCGCAAGGATTTGGTTATCGGTTGGGTGTCGATATGCCGGGAGAGAAAAGAGGATTAATACCGAATGCTCAGTTTTATGATAAGGCTTACCGAGGACATTGGAATGGACTTACTGTGATCAGTATTTCTATCGGACAAGGTGAAATCGTGGCTACTCCTCTTCAGATAGCGAATCTTGGAGCTACTATTGCTAATCGTGGACATTTTATTACTCCGCATATTGTAAAAGAGATACAAGATAATCAATTGGATAGTGCTTATCGTTTCCCACTTTATCCTACCATTGAGAAACGCCATTATGAATCAGTGGTGGAAGGAATGCGGGCGGCAGCTACCGGAGGAACTTGCAGGTTACTGACATCGATGATTCCTGATTTGGAAGCTTGTGGAAAAACTGGAACAGCCCAAAATAAGGGGCATGACCACTCTGCGTTTTTGGGATTTGCACCGATGAATAACCCTAAAATTGCAATTCTAGTTTATGTCGAGAACGGAGGATGGGGAGGTGATTATGGTGTACCTATCGGTGCATTGATGATGGAGCAGTATCTAAAAGGAAAGCTTTCTCCTAAAAATGAAATAGTAGCAGAAGAATTCAGTAACAAAGTCATATTATATGGTAACGAGGAACGATAGTTTGTGGAAAACACTGGATTGGACAACGATTTGTATTTATTTGATTCTGATTGTTGCAGGGTGGTTTAGTGTCTGCGGGGCTAGCTATGATTATGGCGATCGCGATTTCTTGGACTTTTCTACTCGCGCCGGCAAGCAGTTTGTTTGGATCATCTGTTCGTTCGGACTCGGCTTTGTGTTGTTGATGCTGGAAGACCGGATGTATGATATGTTCGCCTACATTATATATATAGGACTCATCTTGTTACTTATCGTCACCATTTTTATAGCACCGGATACAAAAGGTTCCCGCTCTTGGTTAGTAATGGGGCCTGTCAGTCTGCAACCGGCGGAGTTTGCCAAGTTTGCTACGGCGTTAGCACTTGCCAAGTATATGAATTCTTATTCGTTCAATATAAAGAAAGAGAAATGTGCTTTGGTCCTGGGATTAATTATACTTCTTCCGATGTTGTTAATTATTGGACAAAAGGAAACTGGCTCGGCATTGGTGTATTTGGCTTTCTTCTTGGTTTTGTATCGTGAAGGAATGCCCGGAGTTGTATTATTTGCCGGAGTATGTGCAGTTGTATATTTCGTAGTTGGAATTCGTTATGATGAAATATATATAGCTGATACGCCCACTCCTTTAGGAGAATTCATAGTATTACTGTTGGTTTTGTTATTTGCTGGCGGGATGGTTTGGGTATATCGTAAAAAGTGGGAACCTACACGAAACATAATCGTAGGAAGTCTACTAATTTTGCTTATTGCCTATCTTATATCTGAATATTGGATACATTTCAGTCTGGTTTGGGTGCAATGGGGATTGTGTGTCCTGACGATAGGTTATTTATTTTATCTGGCACTGGATGAACGGCAGCGTTCTTACTTTTTGATAGCTCTCTTTGCAATAGGTTCTATTGGCTTTTTATATTCCAGTAGTTATGTATTCGACAATGTATTGAAACCTCATCAGCAGGTCCGAATAAAAGTAGTATTAGGCTTGGAAGAGGATTTAATGGGTGCAGGTTATAATGTAAACCAATCTAAGATTGCTATTGGCTCCGGTGGTTTGACGGGAAAAGGTTTTTTGAATGGAACACAGACTAAATTGAAGTATGTTCCGGAACAAGATACTGATTTTATTTTCTGTACAGTAGGAGAGGAGCAAGGTTTTGTGGGGGCAGCAGCTGTCTTGGTAGCTTTTCTTGTGTTGATTCTCCGGCTGATCGCTTTGGCAGAGCGGCAACCTTCGACCTTCGGGCGTGTGTATGGATATTCGGTAGTCAGTATTTTCCTTTTCCACCTGTTTATAAATGTCGGAATGGTGTTGGGATTAACTCCGGTAATTGGTATTCCGTTGCCGTTTTTTAGTTATGGAGGTTCTTCTTTGTGGGGCTTTACAATATTACTATTTATCTTTCTAAGGATTGATTCCGGACGAGGCAGAAGACTTTAATCATATTTCTTTTCAATACGGATACCAATATCATTGAGACCGTTTAGTTTCTCGTCCTTCATTCCGCTTATAATTCTGAATGTATAATTTCCGGGATATAACGGACGAACAGACTTAAAGAATACAGCCGATTGGTAAATGCTCCCCCAACCATTTCCTAGCCATTTCCCTGTGGAATCTGCTAAGTTAATAGTTATTGTATCTGTAAGAAATACAGTGGAATCCTGTAAATTCTGGCTAATGAATAAATAGAGATTGTGATAGGGATAATTACTCTTGTTACGAACCTCTGTAAACAATCTGAATGTAGGTGGAATGGAATCAGTAATAGGAATCTGAAAAGAGAGTGTATCACTCTTTGTCCATCCCTCATCGGGAAGGGCTTGATAAGAGTGATACACTGTATTCTCATTGCACGCTGCTGTCAGGCAAGCACTGAATAAACAAAATAAACTATTCCTGAACAGGCTTTTCATTATTTTGTGGTTTCTCTTGATTTTTGTTTCTTTCCGGTTTGGGAGAACGTTCCTGATTAGGTTGACGGTCTTGTGCTTGAGGGCGTTGCTGTCTACGTTCCTGATTAGGTTGGCGTTCGGAATTCGAATTTTGTTGTCTTTCAGGATTCGTTCCCTTCTCAGGACGTTTGTTTTCATTATTTCGTCCTTGATTCTGTCCCCTATTTCGGTTGTTATTCTTGGGGCGATTTTCTCTGTCACCCTTGTTTATGTTCTCATTTTCCACACTCTGCGGATTTCCATCTCCTATTTCCTGTTGTGAGCGATTTCCATTTTCAGCTTGTTGCTGTGGGCGGTTATTATTATTTCCTTTTTTCTTCTTTTTATTCCGGTTACCGTTATTGTTTCCGTCTTTGTTTTTGCTACGGTCAAAGCGAGTTAAACTTTCCTGTTCCAGCAAGTCTATTGGTTTTTTCGGTTCTTGTTTGTTTTCAGCTTCCAACAAACTATCCGGTTTCATGCCTTTCTTATTCATTGCGATCACTTCGAAAGCACGTTTTCCACTGATAGTAACCAGGTTAGCCGGGAAATTCTTGTCGGTTGAATAAGAAATTTGATTATTCAGAATATCCGCTTTGAAGAAATAGAAAGTACCATCCTTAGTTTCCAGTTCGATTTCTTTGGAAGGAAGTCGTTTTTGGGCTTCTACATAACAATCTACCTCGTAATTCAGGCAACATTTCAGTTTGGCACATTGTCCGGCAAGCTTTTGAGGGTTCAAAGAGATATCCTGATAACGGGCAGCACTCGTTGAAACGGAAACAAAGCTTGTCATCCATGTCGCGCAGCAAAGTTCACGACCACAAGGACCGATTCCCCCGATACGCCCGGCTTCTTGGCGAGCACCAATCTGCTTCATTTCAATGCGGACACGGAATGCTTCAGCAAGTACTTTTATCAGTTGGCGGAAATCTACACGTTCGTCGGCAATATAGTAGAAGATAGCTTTATTACCGTCTCCCTGATATTCCACGTCACCGATCTTCATATTCAGATTCAGACTCAAAGCAATCTGACGAGCACGAATCATTGTGGCGTGCTCTTTAGCCTTAGCTTCATTGAATTTTTCCATGTCCACCGGTTTTGCTTTCCGGTAGATTCTTTTGATTTCGGTATCTGCCTTGAAATTAGCCTTCTTCATTTGCAGAGGAACCAATCTTCCAGTCAGTGTTACCACACCAATATCGTGTCCCGGTGCAGCTTCCACAGCCACTACATCCCCTTTTTCAAGTTTGATCTTATTACTGTTGCGGTAATACCCTTTCCGGGTATTTTTGAATTGTACCTCAACCATATCACATTCCTCTGCATTGCCCGGTATGTCTGCCAGCCAATCATAGGTGTTCAATTTATTATCTTGTCGGGAGCATCCTTTGCAGCAAAGACCGCCGCTCCCATTATGAAGTTTATATTCCATAGTTTTATATATTAATTTATTGCTTCAACAGTACAATCATTTTCAGTGAGAAATCGAAAAATACCATCTTAGCATTTACATTCTGTTCAATATGTAGTTGCGCTTCGCTTAGTTCGTCCATGATTCCCATAACATTGCGTTCATTGACAAAGGGAGCAAAGCGGGATGCGAAATTCTGTTCGTTGATCGTCATATAAATCAGATCGCGTTGATGCAAGTTGTAGATAAAGTTTTCCCGGATCATGCGCTGGCAATACCCCAAAAAGTTCTTTTGGCGTTCTCGCCCCATGACAGCTACCTGTTCGCTCCACATTTTCATCTCTCTGATTTTTCGTTGGTAGGACAATCGCATCAGGCTGACGAATAAATCGAAGAACAATTGGTTTTCTTCATTCAGATGAATCGTTTCAAGTGCTTTGATAAAGTTTCCGTTTGCCAGATGGGCAATGGAAAGACTATCGGCAGGTTGAATACCATACTTGGTTTGAAGTACCCGGTCAATGTTGTTTTCATCTATTCTCCGTACATTCATCCGTTGCGTACGGCTTAAAATGGTAGGAAGAATCATCTCCGGTGCTTCCGATACAAGCAGAAAGATAGTTTTCTCCGGCGGCTCTTCGAGTAGTTTCAGTAGCTTATTGGCACATACCGGATGCATCTTTTCCGGTAACCAGACAATCGTTATCTTGAAACCTCCTTCGCTAGACTTCAAACTGAGTTTCTTCATGATCTCGTCGCTCTCTTTCGCATATATCAATGCCTGAGAGTTCTCCGCATCCATTTCGTTTAACCAATGGTTCAGGTTGAAATAAGGATTATTCAGAACAAAGGGACGCCAGTCCGCAATATAATCATCGCATACTTCCCGTTTCCCTTTCGCACTCTTGACGATAGGAAAGACAAAATGTACATCCGGATGAACGAGTTTATTAAATTTTACGCAGGACGGACATGTGCCACAAGCATCAGTTTCTCCACGGTTGGTACAACTGATATAGCGTGCATAGGCAATAGCTAGTGGCATTTTCCCGACTCCTTCCGGTCCACAAATGAGCTGGGCATGTGGAATCCGTCCTTCATTCACTTCCAGAATAAGTCGTTGCTTAATTTCTTCTTGTCCGATTACGTCTCTAAAAAACATATCAATAAATGGCTTTTGCTACTTCTTTAATACTGTCTACTGCTCCGATAGAGTAGAAATGAATACTTGGAACCCCATGAGCCATCAACTCCTTGCATTGTGCTACACACCATTCAATGCCCACTTGTTCGGCTTCCACATCATTTTTGCATTTCAGAATCTCTTTTACCAATTCTTCCGGCAAGTCTACTTTGAATGTTTTGGGCACCATACTCAGTTGAGACAGCTTTTTGAAAGGCTTGATTCCGGGAATAATAGGTACATTGATACCTGCCGCTTTCGCTTGTCCTACAAACTCAAAGTATTTCTTGTTATCATAAAACAGTTGTGTCACAGCATATTCAGCCCCAGCTTCCACTTTCTTTTTCAGCCAATAGAGGTCGGATTCTACATTAGGTGCCTCTTCATGCTTCTCTGGGTAACAAGCTACTCCATAAGAGAAAGGAGAATTGGTAACTTTCATCTCTGATCCATCAACAAAAATACCTTTATTGAAATTATTAATTTGTTCTTGTAATTCGATTGCATGATGGTATCCGTCACCCTCAGGGGTAAATACAGATTCATGTTTCGCTTTGTCACCACGCAGGACAAGCAGATCTGTAATGTTCAGAAACTGTAAGTCCAGCAATACATATTCAGTCTCTTCGCGAGTGAAACCACTACATAAAAGATGAGGAACTACCGTAATATTATATTTATTCTGAATGGCAGCCGCTACAGCAACTGTTCCCGGGCGTCTTCTCAAACGGTTTCGTTGGAAAAGCCCGTTACCTAAATCTTTGTATACGTATTCGCTGCGATGGGTGGTGATATTGATATATTTCGGATCAAATTCTCGAAGAGTGTCGATTGTTTGATACAGCTTTTCGATTCCGGTTCCTTTCAGTGGAGGAAGAATTTCGAAAGAAAAAGCTGTTTTTTCGTTGCTATGTATTAAGTCAATTACTCTCATTCTTTTTTGTAAATGTTCGTTGTTTATTTATATTAAACGTGCATATTGGGACAAAAATACGAAAAAAGAAAGATTTCTCTCTTGTTTTTTTCTAAAATAGTTTGGTATCAATGTTATTAAATTGGCGAATGGTTGCTTGTTTGGTGATGAATGGATAGAAAATAGGTGAAATATTCTGATTTATATGATATTTGGTTGTATATTTATGGCATGTTTTCCAAACACAAGTAATCTTTGATAATGATAAGTTAATGGGTCAATCATTGAAAATATACTATGATTATTATAACATACCGGGCATTTTGTCCCAATGTGTTTACACAGTTCTGCCATTAGCTGACAGATCCTTGTGGAATTTAAAAAGTCGGATGAATAAATACTAAAGTAAAATAATAAATAATTTGCTGTATGGACAGACCGTTTTTTTCTGAAATAATTTGTGTGTGTTTACTGCTTTTCTTTGCTTCTGTTGCGGAAGCACAAAATAAAATGGAAAAAGAAAACAATGTAGTTACAGTTGATCCCTCTTCATGGTGTGCAATAGACGGACAGGGTAATAAGATAGATCCTGAAACTGCAATTTATCCGGATAAAACAGAACGAAGTAATAAGTTTGTGGGTATTTTCTATTTTATTTGGCATGGTTGCCATGGATATGATAAACCTGCCAATTATAATGATGTCCAAGTACCCGTTGCTTCAGATGTAAAAAGCCCTTATGATCTGTCGAAAATATTAGCAAAGGACTCGGTAAACCCTCAATGGGGGCCAGCACATGCCATGCATCATTGGGGGGAACCTTATCTTGGATACTATGTATCGAATGATGAGTGGGTGATACGCAAACATGCTCAAATGTTATCGGATGCAGGTGTGGATGTGGTTGTTTTTGATGTAACCAATGCATATACATATATTCCTGTTGTGAAAAAAATCCTGGATATTTATACTCAAATGCGGCATGAAGGAAGTTCGACTCCTCAGTTTGCTTTTATCGTGAGTTCTTCACCATCCAATACATTTAATACTCTGTATTCGGAGATATATGCAAAGAAATTATATCAAGATTTGTGGTTTCGATGGTTGGATAAACCTTTGATTTTGGTAGATCCGAGTGTAGTTCCTGTTGCTTGCAAAGATATGTTTACCATACGTCGTTCTTGGTATTTATGGAATAATAAGGAAGTGGATACTTGGTTTGGAGATGGAGTAGACAAATGGCCGTGGGCAGGATTGTATCCGCAACAAGCCGGTATCCATGAAGGAAAGAATGAATTTGTATCAGTGGCTGCTGCTACTCATCCTATATCAAATATCGGGCGTAGTTTTGATGTAAAAACTAATACCGAACCTAAGATCTTTTCTTCAGGTAAAGGCATTTACTTTCAAAGCCAGTTTAATCGGGCGATGGAATTGGATCCTTCATTTATGTTTTTTACAGGGTGGAATGAGTGGACTGCCCAACGTCAGATTGCGTCGAGAAATAATGAAGTTTCGATGCCTGATCGGAATGTTCAGAAAGGAGATTCCTATTTTGTAGATCAATACAATCATGAATTTAGTAGAGATATTGAACCTGTCAAGGGGGATTTCGGGGATAACTATTATTATTTGCTTGTAGATTATATCCGGAAGTTTAAAGGAGTTCATAGACAGCCCATAACGGAAAAAAAACACAAGATTAAGATTGACGGGAATATGATGGATTGGCAAAAAGTGAATACTGTATATGCTGACGATCAGGGAGATACTAAACATCGTAATCATTTTGGCTGGGGACGTATGGGGACACTCGTTAATACAACGGGAAGGAATGATATCATTCTATCAAAAGTGGCAACTGACGGTACAAACTTATTCTTTTATGTGAAAACTGCTGAACCTATCACATCTTGCAATGATTCGAACTGGATGCAACTGTTTATTCAGATACGAGGAAATAATGCTCCTTCGTGGGAAGGCTTCCAATTTGTAGTGAACAGAACAGGTGTGGGGAGTGATAAAACAATATTAGAAAAATGTTTAGGTGGATGGAGCTGGGATAAAGTGAAATCGGTTGCTTACCGTATTAAGAATAATGAAATGGAATTATCTATTCCAATAAGAAGTCTTTCAATCGTAGATACTACTAACTTTTCCATTGATTTTAAATGGATAGATAATGCTGTTGCCGATGGAGATATTCAGACTTGTATGAGTGATGGTGATTCGGCTCCTAACGGGCGTTTCCGATATCGTTTTATTTATAGTAAAAGATAATTGATTTTATACTCTAAAGATATTAAAGCATTCCGGATGAATTCCAATATCTAATTACTTGAATAATATTCTGTTGCATAGACTTAACCTGAGTTTACATAAGGTTTCTATGAGATTTTAATACATGGAAACTTTTGGGCGTGAACTCAGGTTAAAATAGAACTTATTGATCAAGGAAGGACTTCTTCATTCTGGCAATATCTGTCAAATAATCCTGTAAGTCCTGCTCATGTTCCTCTTCTTCTGCAAGAATATGTTTTGCAATGTCACAGGTTGTAAAATCTTTGCCATTAGTGAAGTTGGCAATTTCCTGATAGCGTAGAATTGCACAACGTTCAGAAGCTACATTGTCTTTTAACAAGCTAACCGAATCGAACTCATTAGGAGCATCATATTTGCATCTAGCCAGTTCAAACCATTTTTTAGGGTCCAGTACGGGGACACCTTCCAATTCGATAATTCGGTTGGCAAGCAGTTGAGCGTGACGACGTTCTTCTTCTGCATGTTCTTCGAATTCTCCTTGCACATCAGCGCGCATGGTTCCTTCTACTACCAGTGCACCTACCCAATATTGATAGTATGCTAACCATTCTTCAGCTAATGCTGCATTTAATTGCGAAATCAAACTTTCGACGTCTAATTTTCCCTGTAAGATTTTTACACTTTCTCTAGCCATAATTTAATGTTTAAGTTATATGTTTAAGTTGTTCTGCTAACAGATAGAATATGCTTTTGTTTGCGATTCGTGGAAGATTTAACAGAAATAATATGTGAAGTGATTGAGGTTAGTTGTATACTCTAATTTTTGATATAAAAAAATGAAAGGATAGGAATATTGATCAAGGAAATTGTTTACTTTTGTATTGTATTTCATTAAGAAATATATTTCGTAGGCTAGGAGATGTCTAGTTATTATCTGCCACTATAAATCTGGTAAATTTGTGCATACGCAGATAGTAAATGAGAAATCTCCATGTTCAGTTCGATTATAACTTAGGTTATATATCCTCTGGGCGTGGAGCTATTGCTCATTATCCGTATGCGGGTTTTACCAGAACCTATAGTGGAATAATAGTAATAGTTCCTGCGCCCTTTTCCTAGGGGAGCGCGGAACGGCAATTAAAATTTTAAATGATGGAAAATCGCGTTTATTCTTGCCGTATGAAGGTTGATTTGGAGAGATCAAGTGACAAAATTATGTTCTTGAAAGAGAATTGGGTCTCTTTATTTGACGACATAGAATGTGGCTCAATGGGGACTAAAGACGATATTTGTGCGCGTTGTTTGCTTAGTACTGCACTGAAATTGATTCAGAATGAACGAAAACGTTCTATATTTGATACGCTAAAAATAAAATGGAACTTGTTGTTTCATAAGAAGTGCTAAACAAATTTACGGAATCAATTATTTATTCTAATTCTGCAATTAAAACTTGAATTCAGCACTCAATGTTTTTTTGCTCGTTTTATTGTCACTTATCACTTTTATGAGATAATACATTGATAATTAATGTAGTCTTTGTGATAATAGAGTGGTGACAATAAGAAACTCATACGTTTTATTGTCACTTTTCGTAGCCTTATTATCCCCTTCCTTTATCATCATTATCTTTTACTTTTATTTCATGTGTTTTATTGATAATCAATGATTACTGCTAGTGGTCGGTAGACTTTTTTAATCTCCTTCTTCTATGTCTATAAGGCATTCTTCTATTGATTTTATTTTTCAAGCACGAGAGGCTAAAGCTCTAAATATTATAAAATATTGTTTTTAGTGCCGGATATATTCATAATATTGAATGAAATCTCCTATACATTCTATTTTTGTCATATATATATATTGATGGTTTCATGCGGTGATACTCATAGTTTCATCACTTGAAACCTTTAGTTTCTAGGCTTGAAACCATTTGTTTCATATAGTGAAACCTTTCGTTTCACCCCGCTAAACCAATCGTTTCAACCGTATGAAACCTTTCGTTTCCAGCCTTATGATGGTAAATCCAGGTACAAATAAAAAATATCCCAAAGTACTATTACCGGATAAATGGGGGGATTAGCTCAGCTGGCTAGAGCATCTGCCTTGCACGCAGAGGGTCAACGGTTCGAATCCGTTATTCTCCACGATCTCTGAAACAGAGAAACGATCTTTGACATGATGAAACAAAAAGTAAAATTTAGTAAAGAGCTAAAAGTATATATCGAACCGCACGTTTTAAGTACCGCGATATTGAGTATTCCGGGGTAATACCCTATACTTGATACCTGATACTTAAAGGTCAGTTTGAAAGAAAGTAAATAAGGGCGCATGGCGGATGCCTTGGCTCTCGGAGGCGATGAAGGACGTGATAAGCTGCGATAAGCTCTGGGTAGGTGCAAATAACCTTTGATCCAGAGATTTCCGAATGGGACAACCCGGCATTCTGAAGGAATGTCATCCATCCTAGATGGAAGCTAACGCAGGGAACTGAAACATCTTAGTACCTGCAGGAACAGAAAATAATAATGATTCCCCTAGTAGTGGCGAGCGAACGGGGAATAGCCCAAACCACCCATGTTACGGCATGTGTGGGGTTGTAGGACCACGATGTCGCAAGACATTTGACGAGTAGAACCCTCTGGAAAGCGGGACCATAGACGGTGATAGTCCTGTATACGAAGTCAAATTAAGCGTAGTGGTATCCTGAGTAGCGCGGGACACGAGAAATCTTGCGTGAATCCGCCGGGACCATCCGGTAAGGCTAAATACTCCCGAGAGACCGATAGCGAACCAGTACTGTGAAGGAAAGGTGAAAAGCACTTCGAACAGAAGAGTGAAATAGTCCCTGAAACCATGCGCCTACAAGCGGTCGGAGCTTTTTAAGAAGTGACGGCGTGCCTTTTGCATAATGAACCTACGAGTTACTTTTTCCGGCAAGGTTAAGCATCTTGAGATGCGCAGCCGAAGCGAAAGCGAGTCTTAACAGGGCGTCCAGTCGGAAGGAGTAGACGCGAAACCAAGTGATCTACCCTTGACCAGGTTGAAGGCTAGGTAACACTAGCTGGAGGACCGAACCAATAAGCGTTGAAAAGCTTCTGGATGAGTTGAGGGTGGGGGTGAAAGGCTAATCAAACTTGGAGATAGCTCGTACTCCCCGAAATGCATTTAGGTGCAGCCTTGTGAGTTACTAATGTGAGGTAGAGCGACTGATAAGATGCGAGGGCTTCACCGCCTATCAAGTCTTGACAAACTCCGAATGCGCATTAGTCCCATCACAGGAGTGAGGGCATGGGTGCTAAGGTCCATGTCCTAAAGGAGAAGAATCCAGACCATCAGCTAAGGTCCCCAAATAAACACTAAGTTGAACTAACGAAGTCAGATTGCTAAGACAGCTAGGATGTTGGCTTGGAAGCAGCCATTCATTTAAAGAGTGCGTAACAGCTCACTAGTCGAGGAGTTTGGCGTGGATAATAATCGGGCATCAAGTGTTTTACCGAAGCTATGGGATCAGCAATGATCGGTAGGGGAGCATTCCACTCGGCGTCGAAGGTGAAGCGTGAGCTTTGCTGGAGCGTGTGGAAAAGCAAATGTAGGTATAAGTAACGATAAAGGGGGTGAGAAACCCCCTCGCCGAAAGACTAAGGTTTCCTGATCAACGCTAATCGGATCAGGGTTAGTCGGGTCCTAAGGCTCAGCCGAACGGTGATGCCGATGGCAGAACAGGTTAATATTCCTGTACTACCTTAAGGAGTGACGTGGAGACGGAGGCGTGACAACGCCGCGGACTGACGGAATAGTCCGTTGAAGGGTGTAGATGTTGATTGTCCCAGGCAAATCCGGGACAAGAGTCGAACCTGATAGTATGGAGCGTTCTTCGGAACAATCCAATAGCGCGTGTAATCATACTCCCAAGAAAATCCGCTAAACTTCATCCTTGAGGTACCCGTACCGCAAACGGACACACGTAGTCGGGTTGAATATACTAAGGCGCTTGAGTGATTCACGGTTAAGGAACTAGGCAAATTGACCCTGTAACTTCGGGATAAAGGGTCCCAGCTGCGAGGCTGGGCGCAGAGAATAGGTCCAGGCAACTGTTTAACAAAAACACAGGGCTGTGCCAAATCGAAAGATTCCGTATACAGCCTGACACCTGCCCGGTGCTGGAAGGTTAAGAGGAGAGCTTATCGCAAGAGAAGGTTTGAATTGAAGCCCCAGTAAACGGCGGCCGTAACTATAACGGTCCTAAGGTAGCGAAATTCCTTGTCGGGTAAGTTCCGACCTGCACGAATGGTGTAATGATCTGGACACTGTCTCAACCGTGAGCTCAGTGAAATTGTAGTATCGGTGAAGATGCCGATTACCCGCGATGGGACGAAAAGACCCCGTGAACCTTTACTATAGCTTAACATTGAATTTGGGTAATTGATGTGTAGGATAGGCCGGAGACATTGAAGCGCAGACGCCAGTTTGTGCGGAGTCGCTGTTGAAATACGGCCCTTTGGTTATTTGAGTTCTAACTCGTGTATTCGAGGACACTGTTTGGTGGGTAGTTTGACTGGGGTGGTCGCCTCCAAAAGCGTAACGGAGGCTTCTAAAGGTGCCCTCAGGACGATTGGTAACCGTCCGCAGAGTGTAATGGCATAAGGGCGCTTGACTGGGAGACTAACAAGTCGATCAGGTAGGAAACTAGAGCATAGTGATCCGGTGTTTCCGTATGGAAGGGACATCGCTCAAAGGATAAAAGGTACTCCGGGGATAACAGGCTGATCCCTCCCAAGAGCTCATATCGACGGAGGGGTTTGGCACCTCGATGTCGGCTCGTCACATCCTGGGGCTGGAGAAGGTCCCAAGGGTTGGGCTGTTCGCCCATTAAAGTGGCACGCGAGCTGGGTTCAGAACGTCGTGAGACAGTTCGGTCTCTATCTATCGTGGGCGTATGAAATTTGCGTGGCTCTGACACTAGTACGAGAGGACCGTGTTGGACTGACCTCTGGTTTACCGGTTGTGCCGCCAGGTGCATTGCCGGGTATCTAAGTCGGGATTGGATAAGTGCTGAAAGCATCTAAGTACGAAGCCAGCCACAAGATTAGATTTCTTAGGGTCGTCAAAGACGATGACGTTGATAGGATGCAGGTGTACAGGTGGTAACATCTTAGCCGAGCATTACTAATTGCCCGTGTACTTTCTTTCCATTGCCGGTTGGTATATACGTTTAGCGGAATAATGTTTGCTTGATTTTTACTTTTCATCATGTCATAACCTTATTGAATTCATTCAGGTGGTTATAGCACGAGGGTTCCACCTCTTCCCATTCCGAACAGAGAAGTTAAGCCTCGTCACGCCGATGGTACTGCGTAACAGTGGGAGAGTAGGTAACCGCCGTTTTGGAAGAAGCCCCTTGAGTTTAACCACTCAAGGGGCTTTCTGTTTTTAGATGCTTCGATGAAGGGAACATAATCCTAGTGATACCTATTAAAAAAGTGAAGATTTACTGATAATTTGTATGTTATGAGGATATTTATTTGTATCTTTGTCGCCCGAATTGTAATCTAACGATTTTAAAAAAGAGAGAAGCTTTGGGAAAGTTTGATAAATACAAAATTGATTTGAAAGGCATGCAAGCAGACTCTGCTAAGTATGAGTTTGTATTGGATAACCTTTATTTCGCTCACATTGATGGTCCTGAAGTTCAGAAAGGAAAAGTTAATGTTACATTAACTGTAAAGAGAACCTCTCGTGCTTTCGAATTGAGTTTCCAAACAGATGGAATTGTATGGGTACCATGCGACCGGTGTCTGGATGAAATGGAACTACCAATCAGTTCTTCTGATAAACTGATGGTGAAGTTTGGACGTGAATATGCAGAAGAAGGTGATAACCTGATTGTGATCCCGGAAGAAGAAGGAGAGATTAATGTTGCATGGTTCATGTATGAGTTTGTTGCACTCTCAATTCCGATGAAGCACGTACATGCTCCCGGTAAATGTAACAAGGCTATGACAAGCAAGTTGAGTAAGCACATAAAAACAAGTGCTGATGAAGATAGCGATGAAGTTTTCGACACTGGAGGGGATGAAATCGTGATAGAGGAAGAAGTGGAGGAACAAGTTGATCCTCGCTGGAATGAATTAAAAAAAATATTAGATAATAATTAAAGTTTTAAGAAAATGGCACATCCTAAGAGAAGACAATCAAAAACAAGAACTGCGAAGAGAAGAACTCATGATAAGGCAGTAGCTCCTACATTGGCTATATGCCCAAATTGCGGTGAATGGCATGTTTATCACACTGTATGTGGTGCTTGCGGATACTACAGAGGTAAGTTAGCTATCGTAAAAGAAGCAGCTGTATAATCAATACAGTTATACTCAAGACAGCCAGGGGGCAGAGCTCTCCGGCTGCTTTAGGTATTATAGTATTGCTAATTTAAAATAGGTTTGATGGAAAAAATAAATGCAGTAATCACAGGAGTCGGAGGATACGTACCTGATTATATCTTGACTAATGACGAGATATCAAAGATGGTGGATACCAACGATGAATGGATTATGACTCGTATTGGGGTAAAAGAAAGACATATTCTGAATGAGGAAGGATTAGGTAGTTCTTATATGGCGCGTAAAGCTGCTAAACAGTTGATGAAAAAGACTGGTGCTAATCCTGATGATATTGATTTAGTTGTTGTTGCTACTACTACTCCTGACTATCACTTCCCTTCTACTGCTTCTATTCTTTGTGATAAACTCGGGCTGAAAAATGCTTTTGCTTTCGATTTGCAGGCTGCGTGTAGCGGTTTTTTGTATCTGATGGAGACTGCTGCTAATTTTATTCGTTCGGGAAGATATAAGAAGATTATCATTGTCGGTGCCGATAAGATGTCGTCAATGGTTAATTATACAGATCGTGCAACTTGCCCTATCTTCGGTGACGGTGCTGCTGCTTTTATGGTAGAGCCGACAACAGAAGATTATGGTATTATGGATTCTATTTTGAGAACAGATGGTAAAGGTTTACCTTTCCTTCACATGAAAGCTGGAGGTTCGGTTTGTCCGCCGTCTTATTTCACAGTAGACAATAAAATGCATTATCTGCATCAAGAAGGAAGAACAGTATTTAAATATGCTGTATCCAGTATGTCAGATGTGTCGGCTGCCATTGCAGAAAAGAATGGTTTGACAAGGGATACTATCGACTGGATTGTTCCTCATCAGGCAAATGTCCGTATCATCGAAGCTGTGGCTCATCGTTTGGAAGTTCCAATGGAGAAGGTATTGGTGAATATCGAGCATTACGGTAATACAAGTGCAGGTACGCTTCCATTATGTATCTGGGATTTTGAGGATAAACTAAAGAAAGGTGATAACATCATATTTACAGCATTCGGTGCCGGATTTACATGGGGTGCGGTTTATGTAAAATGGGGTTATGATGGAAAAAAGGAATCGTAACATTAGTTACTGAATTATAACTTATAAAACGCATCCTATTTCGATTCGATGCGTTTTTTTGTCTTAACCAATATATATAAAGAAATGCATAAAGCAGGTTTTGTAAATATAGTAGGAAATCCAAATGTCGGAAAGTCGACATTGATGAATGCTTTGGTGGGTGAACGTATATCAATAGCCACATTCAAAGCTCAGACTACCCGTCATCGAATTATGGGTATCTATAATACGGATGAGATGCAGATTGTTTTTTCTGATACTCCGGGAGTATTGAAACCTAATTATAAATTGCAGGAGTCGATGCTGAATTTTTCTACTTCAGCATTGACTGATGCGGATATTTTGCTTTATGTCACTGATGTGGTGGAGACACCTGATAAGAATAATGAGTTTATGGATAAGGTGCGCCAAATGACAGTGCCTGTTCTATTGCTTATCAATAAAATAGATCTTACAGATCAGGAAAAGCTGGTTAAATTGGTAGAAGCTTGGAAGGAATTGCTGCCACAGGCTGAGATTATTCCGATTTCTGCCGCATCAAAGTTTAATATAGACTATGTGATGAAGCGGATCAAGGAATTGCTGCCAGACTCTCCACCTTATTTTGGAAAGGACCAGTGGACGGATAAACCTGCTCGTTTCTTTGTGAATGAAATTATTCGGGAAAAGATATTGTTATACTACGATAAAGAAATCCCTTATTCGGTGGAAGTGGTCGTGGAACAATTTAAAGAAGAAGCGAAGAAAATCCATATTCAGGCAGTGATCTATGTGGAGCGTGAGTCGCAGAAAGGTATTATTATCGGCAAGCAAGGAAAGGCACTGAAGAAGGTCGCTACCGAAGCGCGTCGGGAACTGGAACGTTTCTTTGGAAAAACAATTTTCCTTGAGACGTATGTGAAAGTTGATAAGGATTGGCGTAGTTCGGATAAAGAACTGCGTAATTTTGGTTATCAGTTAGATTAAAAGTATTCATGCGACTGTGATAGTCGTAAAAAACAAGGTATTGAACTATGGGAAATTTAGTTGCAATTGTAGGACGTCCGAATGTGGGCAAGTCTACCTTATTTAACCGTCTGACGAAAACCCGTCAGGCTATTGTGAATGAGGAAGCGGGTACAACTCGCGATAGACAATATGGTAAGTCGGAATGGCTAGGTCGGGAGTTCTCAGTGGTAGACACTGGAGGATGGGTAGTAAACTCCGATGATGTTTTTGAAGAAGAAATTCGTAAACAGGTGTTATTGGCTGTAGATGAAGCAGATGTCATTCTGTTTGTTGTAGATGTAACAAATGGAGTAACTGATTTAGATTTGCAAGTAGCATCTATCTTACGTCGTGCGAATAGTCCGGTGATTGTAGTCGCTAATAAAACAGATAATAACGAATTACACTATAATGCTCCTGAGTTTTATAAATTAGGATTGGGGGATCCGAATTGTATTTCCGCTATTACGGGAAGCGGCACGGGTGATTTGTTGGATTTGGTTATCAGTAAGTTTAAGAAAGATACTTCAGAAATATTAGATGATGATATTCCTCGTTTTGCCGTAGTTGGTCGTCCAAACGCAGGTAAGTCTTCTATTGTAAACGCGTTTATCGGTGAAGACCGTAATATTGTGACAGAAATAGCTGGAACTACTCGTGACTCTATTTATACCCGTTATAATAAGTTCGGTTTCGATTTCTATTTGGTAGATACTGCTGGTATTCGTAAAAAGAATAAGGTAAATGAAGATCTAGAGTATTATTCAGTTATCCGTTCGATACGTGCCATTGAAGGTGCAGATGTTTGTATTCTAATGTTGGATGCTACGAGAGGTATTGAAAGCCAAGATCTGAATATATTTTCATTAATCCAGAAAAACCAGAAGGGTTTGGTGGTTGTTATCAACAAATGGGATTTAGTGGAAGATAAGACAGTGAAAGTGATGAAGACGTTTGAAGAAGCGGTGCGCTCGCGTTTTGCTCCTTTTGTGGATTTTCCGATCATCTTTGCTTCGGCATTAACGAAACAACGTATTCTGAAGGTGCTTGAAGAAGCTCGTACTGTATTTGAGAATCGTACTACTAAGATACCTACCGCCCGTTTGAATGAAGAGATGCTTCCATTGATCGAGGCTTATCCTCCTCCCTCGAATAAAGGAAAGTATATTAAGATTAAATATGTCACGCAGTTGCCAAATACTCAAGTACCTTCATTTGTTTATTTTGCTAATTTGCCTCAATACGTAAAGGAACCATATAAACGTTTCCTTGAAAATAAGATGCGTGAAAAGTGGAACCTGACAGGTACACCGATTAATATTTATATTCGACAGAAATAATTATAAAAAACATATTTCAACTAAAATGCCCGAGAACTGATGTCCCGGGCATTTTTATTTTATTTCTTTGAAAATACAGAGTTAGTTTCTGATAAACCTTTAATCCTTATCTAGCTGGAAATCTTTACGACGCAGCACAAAACTATTACTTAAGTATTTCTCACGCACAATTTTGTTCTCTGCAAGTTCTTCTGGTGTACCTTGGAATAGAATTTTTCCTTCAAACAATAAATAGGCACGATCGGTAATACTTAATGTCTCTTGAACATTATGGTCCGTAATCAGAATACCGATATTTTTATCTTTTAGTTTCCATACAATTTGCTGAATATCTTCTACCGCGATTGGATCGACTCCTGCGAATGGTTCGTCCAGCATGATAAATTTGGGGTCAATAGCCAAACAACGAGCAATTTCCGTTCGGCGGCGTTCACCACCGGATAGTTGGTTACCTTTATTCTTACGTACTTTTTGTAGACGGAATTCTGCTATTAAACTTTCAAGTTTCTCCTTTTGATATTCTTTAGGTTTATTGGTCATTTCCAACACAGCAGCGATATTATCTTCTACGCTCATCTGACGGAATACAGAGGCCTCCTGTGCCAAGTAACCAATACCTGTTTGTGCACGTTTATAAACGGGAAACTTGGTTATTTCCAGGTCATCAAGAAAAATACGTCCTTCGTTAGGAGTAATCAATCCTACGGTCATATAGAATGAAGTTGTTTTACCGGCACCATTAGGTCCCAACAAACCTACAATTTCACCTTGCTTCACATTGATGGATACGTGGCTAACAACGGTTCGTTTACCGTACTTTTTCACCAGGTCTTCCGTACGAAGCACCATCTTGCTTTCTTCCATATTCAAGTTATTTTGTGGCAAATGTAGTAAAAATAAGCTGAAATAGTGTACATTTGCAGACAAATAGTGTGAGTTATGATAAAAGCATTGAGAACCGTCGGACGATATATCATGCTGATGGGGCGGACTTTTTCCCGTCCAGAACGTATGCGTATGTTTTTCCGACAATACCTTAACGAGTTGGAGCAACTAGGTGTGAACTCCATCGGTATCGTGCTGTTAATTTCATTTTTTATCGGCGCGGTTATTACCATTCAGATTAAATTGAATATTGAAAGTCCTTGGATGCCTCGCTGGACAGTGGGATATGTCACACGTGAGATCATGTTGTTGGAGTTCTCTTCCTCAATTATGTGCCTTATTCTGGCAGGAAAAGTCGGCTCGAACATTGCTTCGGAACTAGGAACGATGCGGGTAACACAACAGATTGATGCGCTTGAAATTATGGGTGTTAATTCTGCTAATTACCTGATCTTGCCTAAAATAACGGCAATGGTAACTGTCATTCCAATCTTAGTGACATTTAGTATTTTTGCCGGAATCATTGGGGCTTTTTGTACCTGTTGGTTTGCTGGTGTGATGAATGCTGTCGATCTGGAATATGGATTGCAGTATATGTTTGTCGAATGGTTTATCTGGGCAGGTATTATCAAATCCCTTTTCTTTGCCTTCATTATTGCTAGTGTTTCGGCTTTCTTCGGATATACGGTAGAAGGTGGCTCAATTGCAGTGGGAAAGGCTTCTACAGATGCCGTAGTGTGCAGTAGTGTTTTAATTCTGTTTGCAGATTTGGTATTAACTAAACTTTTAATGGGATGATTGATATAAAAGGACTTTATAAATCATTTGATGGCAAGACCGTATTGAACGATATCAATGCGACTTTTGAAAATGGCAAGACAAACTTGATTATTGGTCAGAGTGGATCAGGTAAAACAGTACTGATGAAATGTATCGTTGGTTTGCTGGTTCCTGAGAAAGGAGAAGTCTTGTATGACGGTCGTAATCTTGTATTGATGGGTAAAAAGGAGAAAAAGATGCTTCGCAAGGAGATGGGAATGATTTTCCAAAGTGCAGCACTTTTCGACTCTATGTCGGTACTGGATAATGTGATGTTTCCGTTGAATATGTTTAGTAACGATACGCTTCGTGAACGAACAAAGCGGGCAATGTTTTGTTTGGAGCGTGTGAATCTGACAGAAGCGAAAGATAAATATCCCGGCGAGATAAGTGGAGGTATGCAGAAACGTGTGGCTATTGCTCGTGCTATTGCTTTAAATCCTCAATATTTGTTCTGTGATGAACCGAACTCAGGATTGGACCCGAAAACATCCTTAGTAATTGATGATCTGATTCATGATATTACTCAAGAATATAATATGACAACCATTATTAATACTCATGATATGAACTCTGTTATGGGGATTGGTGAAAAGGTAATTTATATTTATGAGGGTCATAAGGAGTGGGAAGGAACCAAAGATGATATATTCACTTCGACAAATAAAAGGTTGAATAACTTTATTTTTGCTTCTGATCTGCTTCGTAAAGTCAAGGAGGTGGAAGTGCAAAGTTTGGAGGGCTAATATAAGGAATGATATAAAAAGAAAAACTTCTGTCACAAGTGGCAGAAGTTTTTTATTAACTATGTTAGCGTCGGGAATTAGGCTCTAGGTCTAGCTTCTTTAACTACCATGGTACGTCCCATGTATTCAGCACCGTTTAATTCTGCAATTGCTTTAGCTGCGGCAGCGTCATCTTCCATCTCGATGAAAGCGAATCCTTTAGATTTACCGGTTTCACGGTCCATAACTACTTTAACTGATGATACTGCTCCGTAATCTTCCATCACTTGTTGCAGATCTTGTTCCTTAACACGGTAGTTAAGGTTTCCAACATAAATGTTCATAATGAAAATGATAAAAAAATAAATAAATGAATAAAACTCTCTGGATAGATGGTTACTAATATAGGATTAAAATAACAGAGAGTTTACAAATGCGTTTTTGTAACAGCAGTAAAACCTTGTGATAGAAATCTAAAAACTAATGCTCCATCAATCCGGGACAAAGAAAAGAATAATTTTTGGATTGACCATCTTTTTTCCCTTTAATTTGCAGAAAATGAGAAAAAAAGAGTACGATGAGCTCAAATAAGGGCTACTTGTCATGGATTTGTTACATTGATATTCAGGATGAGATTAGAAATAAATCCGCAATGTCTTTTGAAATTTAAAAGATTAGCACTAATTTTGCACCCTCTTTGAGGATATAGAACAAAGTATAAATCAAATAAATAATTGTCAGAATGAACGTTTCATTACAAAACATTGACAAAGTAAGCGCACAGCTTACTGTAAAGCTTGAGAAAGCTGACTATCAAGGGAAGGTAGACAAGTCGTTGAAGTCACTTCGTCAGAAGGCGCAGATACCAGGATTCCGTCAGGGAATGGTTCCGTTGAGTCTAATTAAGAAAATGTACGGTAAATCAGTGATTGCAGAAGAAGTGAATAAGACTTTGCAAGAAGCTGTTTACAACTATATTAAAGAAAATAAGGTAAATATGTTGGGTGAACCATTGCCTAACGAAGAGAAGCAACAGGCTATTGACTTCGATACAATGGAAGAATTTGATTTTGTATTCGATATTGCATTGGCTCCTGAATTCAAAGCTGAAGTGGATACTAAAGATAAAGTAGATTACTATACAATTGAAGTGTCTGACGAAATGGTTGAAAACCAAGTGAAGATGTACACTCAACGTACTGGTAAATATGATAAGGTAGATGTTTACGAAGATAACGACATGCTAAAAGGTTTGTTGGCACAATTGGACGATGAAGGCAATACAAAAGAAAGCGGTATTCAGGTTGAAGGTGCTGTTTTTATGCCTTCATACATGAAGAACGACGAACAGAAAGCTATCTTTGCTAATGCTAAAGTAAATGATGTTTTGGTATTCAATCCGAACGTTGCTTATGATGGTCACGAAGTAGAACTTGCTTCTTTGTTGAAGATCGACAAGGCAATTGCCAAAGATGTGAAGTCTAATTTTAGCTTCCAAATCGAAGAAATAACTCGTTTTGTACCGGGTGATTTGAACCAGGAAGTATTCGACCAAGCTTTCGGTGAAGGTGTTGTGAAGACAGAAGAAGAATTCCGTGCTAAGATTAAAGAAGATATTGCTGCAAGATTTGTTGCTGACAGCGACTATAAATTCTTGATCGATATTCGTAAAGTGTTGATGGAAAAGGTTG
This sequence comes from Bacteroides bouchesdurhonensis, assembly GCF_900155865.1. GTDB lineage: Bacteria > Bacteroidota > Bacteroidia > Bacteroidales > Bacteroidaceae > Bacteroides > Bacteroides bouchesdurhonensis. The sequence continues at coordinate 4,868,085 of NZ_LT707006.1, read as the reverse complement.
GTAAGCTGGAATTCCCGGATGCATTGCTGAAACGTATCATGTTGCTAAACAATGAAGAAAAAGGTGAAGAATACGTTGCTGAGAACTACGATAAGAGCATCGAAGAACTGACTTGGCATCTGATCAAAGAACAGTTGGTAGAATCAAACAATATTAAGGTAGAACAAGAAGATGTTCTGAAGTTGGCAAAAGAAACTACTAAGGCTCAGTTCGCTCAATATGGTATGTTGTCTATTCCGGATGATGTGCTTGATAACTATGCACAGGAAATGTTGAAGAAGAAAGAAACAATTAATAATCTGGTAAGCCGCGTAGTGGAAGTAAAATTGGCTGAAGCATTAAAGGCTAAGGTAACATTAGAGAACAAGGTTGTTTCTATGGAAGAATTCAATAAGATGTTTGAATAATCGTTTGATAGAACAGAATATAAAGTCACAGAAACACAGAGTTTTTATAGAATTATAACTCTGTGTTTTTTTGTATCTCTGTGTTCTTTTTCGTTTCTTTGCACCTACATTTATTTAAAAAATAATAGAAAGGAACAATAACATGGATGATTTTAGAAAATACGCTACCAAACATTTAGGTATGAATGGTATGGTACTGGATGATGTGATTAAGTCGCAAGCCGGGTATTTGAATCCCTATATTTTGGAAGAAAGACAGTTAAACGTAACTCAGTTGGATGTTTTTTCACGATTGATGATGGATCGTATCATTTTCTTGGGTACACAGATCGACGATTATACTGCTAATACGCTTCAGGCTCAGTTGCTTTATCTGGATTCTGTTGATCAGGGCAAGGACATTTCTATCTATATCAATTCTCCGGGTGGAAGTGTATATGCAGGATTAGGTATCTATGATACCATGCAATTTATTTCAAGTGATGTGGCTACCATTTGTACTGGTATGGCTGCTTCAATGGCTGCTGTTTTATTGGTTTCCGGTGCGGAAGGCAAACGTTCTGCGTTGCCGCATTCGCGTGTGATGATTCACCAACCGATGGGAGGTGCTCAAGGACAGGCTTCGGATATTGAAATTACAGCTCGTGAAATTCAAAAATTGAAGAAAGAACTTTATACAATCATTGCCGAACATTCGCATACTGACTTCGACAAAGTGTGGGCTGATTCAGACCGCGACTATTGGATGACTGCTCAGGAAGCAAAAGAATACGGTATGATTGATGAAGTGTTGACTAAAAAATAAAAATGGCTGATTCAAAGACAAAGAAAAGATGTAGCTTCTGCGGGCGTTCGGAGAATGAGGTTGGATTCCTCATTACAGGAATGAACGGTTATATCTGCGATAGTTGTGCTATTCAAGCTTATGAGATTACTCAAGAAGCGTTAGGAGGAAGCAAAAAAGGAGCCGAAGCTACTAAACTTAATTTAAAGGAGTTGCCTAAACCGGTAGAAATTAAAGAATTCCTTGATCAGTATGTAATAGGACAGGATGATGCAAAACGCTTCCTGTCTGTATCAGTGTACAACCATTATAAACGTCTTCTGCAAAAAGATAATGGCGATGATGTGGAAATTGAAAAATCAAACATCATTATGGTGGGGAGTACCGGAACTGGAAAAACGTTACTGGCACGCACGATTGCCAAGCTACTCCATGTCCCGTTTACGATTGTGGATGCAACTGTTTTAACAGAAGCCGGTTATGTGGGAGAAGATATTGAAAGTATTCTGACTCGTTTGCTTCAAGTGGCAGATTATAATGTTCCCGAGGCAGAGCAAGGCATCGTGTTTATTGATGAAATAGATAAGATTGCTCGTAAAGGGGATAATCCTTCTATCACTCGTGATGTCAGCGGGGAAGGGGTACAGCAGGGTTTACTAAAATTGTTAGAAGGTTCAGTTGTGAACGTTCCTCCTCAGGGGGGACGTAAACATCCTGACCAGAAAATGATTCCAGTGAATACTAAGAATATTCTTTTTATTTGTGGAGGCGCTTTTGATGGTATCGAGAAGAAAATAGCACAGCGGCTGAATACTCATGTCGTAGGTTACACCGCTTCTCAGAAAACAGCAGTGATCGACAAGAATAATATGATGCAGTATATTGCTCCTCAAGATTTGAAGTCATTCGGTTTGATACCCGAGATTATCGGACGTCTTCCGGTACTGACTTATTTGAATCCTTTAGATCGTAATGCACTTCGTGCTATTCTTACCGAACCGAAAAATTCTATAGTCAAACAGTATATCAAACTATTCGAAATGGATGGCATTAAACTGACATTTGAAGAATCTGTATTTGAATATATTGTAGATAAAGCAGTGGAATATAAACTTGGTGCTCGCGGACTGCGTTCTATAGTGGAGACAATCATGATGGATGTCATGTTTGAAATACCGTCAGAAAGCAAGAAAAAGTATAAAGTGACACTGGATTATGCAAAATATCAACTGGATAAAGCGAATATGGCAAGACTGCAAACTGCTTAGTATCAAAAGGTAAAGGCAAGTAAAAACGTTTTTTTCTGTTTTTTCTTGAAAATATTAGTCGTATTTTGCTTGGTAATTAAGAAGTTGTTTATAACTTTGTTAAGGCTCTCATATAAAGAGTGCTTTTTTAAGTTAAACCATGAACTGAATAAAACAACCTAAAGTAAAAGATGGCAGGGAAGATTAATTTAACAGATGAACTGAAAAAGTATTTCGGATTTGATAAATTCAAAGGAAATCAGGAAGCGATTATTCATAATTTGCTCGATGGTGGAGATACCTTTGTGCTGATGCCTACCGGTGGTGGGAAATCTCTATGCTATCAGTTACCTTCACTTTTGATGGAAGGTACGGCGATTGTGATTTCTCCGTTGATTGCGCTGATGAAGAATCAAGTGGATGCGATGCGTAACTTCAGTGAAGAGGACGGTATTGCCCATTTTATAAACTCTTCATTAAATAAAGGTGCGATAGACCAGGTTCGTTCTGACATTCTTGCCGGAAAGACAAAATTGCTATATGTAGCACCCGAGTCTTTGACGAAGGAAGAAAACGTGGAATTTCTACGTTCGGTAAAGATCTCGTTTTATGCTGTAGACGAAGCTCACTGTATTTCTGAGTGGGGGCATGATTTTCGTCCGGAATACCGGAGGATACGTCCTATCATAAATGAGATTGGTAAAGCTCCATTGATAGCATTGACAGCAACTGCGACACCAAAGGTACAACACGATATTCAGAAGAATCTGGGTATGATAGATGCCCAGGTATTCAAATCATCGTTCAACCGTCCGAACCTTTATTATGAGGTACGTGCAAAGACTAGTAATATTGATAGAGATATTATCAAATTTATCAAGAACAATTCGGAGAAATCGGGTATTATTTATTGTCTGAGCCGGAAGAAGGTTGAGGAATTGGCTGAAATTCTTCAGGCAAATGGTATTAATGCTAGACCCTATCATGCCGGAATGGATTCAGTGACTAGAACGAAGAATCAGGACGACTTCCTGATGGAAAAGGTAGATGTAATTGTAGCGACTATTGCATTCGGAATGGGTATTGACAAACCGGATGTTAGATTTGTGATTCATTATGATATACCGAAAAGTCTGGAAGGATACTATCAAGAGACTGGTCGTGCCGGTAGAGATGGCGGTGAAGGTCAGTGTATAACTTTTTATACAAATAAAGACTTGCAGAAATTGGAAAAGTTCATGCAAGGAAAACCTGTAGCTGAGCAGGAAATAGGCAAACAGCTTTTGTTAGAGACTGCTGCTTATGCCGAATCTTCCGTATGTCGTCGTAAGACATTATTGCACTATTTTGGTGAAGAGTATACGGAAGAAAATTGTGGAAATTGTGACAACTGTTTAAATCCTAAAAAACAAGTGGAGGCTCAAGAATTATTGTGTACCGTGATTGAAGCGATTATCGCGGTGAAAGAAAATTTTAAGGCAGATTATATAATAGACATATTACAAGGTAAAGAAACGTCAGAAATACAAGCTCACTTACACGAAGATCTTGAAGTATTTGGATCGGGAATGGGTGAAGAAGATAAAACGTGGAATGCGGTGATTCGTCAGGCACTAATTGCTGGTTACTTAAGTAAAGATGTGGAGAATTATGGTCTCCTGAAGGTAACGGAAGAAGGACATAAATTCTTGAAAAAACCAAAATCGTTTAAGATTACTGAGGATAATGATTTTGAAGAGACAGAGGAAGAGGTTCCGGCACGTGGAGGTGGTTCTTGCGCAGTAGACCCTGCTCTTTACTCGATGTTGAAGGACTTGCGAAAGAAGCTTTCTAAGAAATTGGAAGTTCCTCCTTATGTTATTTTCCAGGATCCATCTTTAGAAGCGATGGCGACTATCTATCCTGTCACATTGGATGAGTTGCAAAATATTCCGGGTGTAGGTGCTGGAAAAGCAAAACGTTATGGTGAGGAATTCTGTAAATTGATCAAACGTCACTGTGAGGAAAATGAAATTGAACGTCCGGAAGATTTGCGCGTGCGAACTGTTGCTAATAAATCCAAAATGAAAGTTTCAATAATTCAGGCCATTGACCGAAAGGTGGCTTTAGATGATATTGCTCTTTCTAAAGGTATTGAGTTTGGTGATTTGCTGGATGAAGTTGAAGCAATCGTTTACTCCGGAACAAAATTGAATATCGATTATTTCTTAGAAGAGATTATGGATGAAGACCATTTACTTGATATCTATGATTATTTTAAGGAATCGACCACAGATAAGATAGATGATGCACTTGACGAACTAGGAGATGAATTTACTGAAGAAGAGGTTCGTTTGGTTCGTATCAAGTTTATCTCTGAAATGGCAAATTAAAAAAGCGAAAAAAATAAGCGTGCAGGTATGTGGTTATGAATAAAAAACGTATATTTGCACGCAATAAATTTTAAACGCATATCCCTATGTCATTTATTGCTGATAAGATTGTAATGGATGGATTGACTTACGATGATGTATTGTTGATCCCTGCTTATTCTGAAGTTTTACCGCGTACTGTCGATCTCTCGACAAAGTTTTCAAAAAACATTGAGTTAAAAATTCCTTTTGTGACTGCAGCTATGGATACGGTTACCGAAGCGAAAATGGCTATTGCTATTGCTCGTGAAGGTGGTATAGGTGTGATTCACAAAAACATGTCTATTGAAGAGCAGGCAAGACAAGTTGCTATTGTAAAACGTGCCGAAAATGGTATGATTTATGACCCTGTGACGATCAAGAGAGGTTCTACTGTTCTTGATGCATTGAACATAATGGCTGAATATAAAATCGGTGGTATTCCTGTGGTAGATGATGAAGGTTATCTGGTTGGTATTGTTACAAACAGAGACTTGCGCTTTGAGAAGGATATGGCGAAACATATTGATCACGTTATGACTCCGAAAGAAAGATTGGTAACAACTAATCAATCTACAGATCTTGAATCTGCTGCACAGATTTTGCAGGAACACAAGATTGAGAAGTTGCCGATTGTTGGTAAAGATGGAAAATTGATCGGTCTTGTTACTTATAAAGATATAACAAAAGCAAAAGATAAACCGATGGCATGTAAAGACTCCAAAGGTCGTTTGCGTGTAGCAGCAGGTGTTGGTGTAACAGCTGATACTTTGGATCGTATGGAAGCTTTGGTTGCTGCTGGAGCGGATGCTATCGTTATTGATACTGCTCATGGACATTCAATGTTTGTGATCGAGAAGTTGAAAGAAGCAAAAAAACGTTTTCCGAATATTGATATAGTAGTAGGTAATATTGCTACTGGTGCAGCTGCAAAAGCATTGGCAGAAGCTGGTGCCGATGCTGTGAAGGTGGGTATTGGTCCAGGTTCTATCTGTACTACCCGTGTTGTTGCTGGTGTTGGTGTCCCTCAGCTTTCTGCGGTATATGATGTGGCTAAAGCATTAAAAGGTACTGGTATTCCTTTGATAGCTGATGGTGGGTTACGCTATTCTGGTGATGTTGTAAAAGCATTGGCGGCCGGTGGATATTGCGTAATGATCGGCTCATTGGTTGCAGGAACAGAAGAGTCTCCAGGCGATACTATTATTTTCAATGGACGTAAATTCAAGTCATATCGTGGTATGGGATCTCTGGAAGCAATGGAAAATGGTTCAAAGGATCGTTATTTCCAGAGTGGAACAGCTGATGTGAAGAAGTTGGTTCCGGAAGGTATCGCTGCACGAGTTCCTTATAAAGGCACTCTTTATGAAGTAGTATATCAACTGACAGGTGGTTTACGTGCAGGTATGGGATATTGCGGTGCCGCTAGCATTGAGAAACTACATGATGCGAAGTTTACACGTATTACCAATGCAGGGGTAATGGAAAGTCATCCGCACGATGTTACGATTACTAGTGAATCGCCTAATTACAGTCGTCCGGAATAAAATATAAGAACTGTAGATGATAAACGGTGGACGGTGAACAGCTATGTTTTTCTACATAGTGCTTGCCATTCACCGTTTGTGTTTTTTATCATTCTCAATGTGTTTATAGTTTGAAAAGTGAAGAATATGATATGAAAAGGAGTTTGCTTTTAGGAGTGATTTGTTTTTGGGGAGTCTTGGCTTTTGCCCAGGAAGATCCAGTGTTGATGCGAATTAATGGAAAAGAAATACTTCGCTCTGAGTTTGAATATGCTTATCAGCGTAATTTGGCAGATTCGGAAACAAAACTTTCTCCTCTAGAATATACAAAACTTTTCATTTTACATAAGTTGAAGGTTGATGCTGCTAGAGCTGTGGGGATTGATACTACTTTGAGTTTCCGTGACCGGCAAAAAGGGTATCTGGAGAAATTACGGAAGCCTTATCTTGTAGATACATTAGTATTGGATAGCTGTTTTCGAATATTTTATCAGAAAATTCAATCAACCCATGGAAATGGACAGATCCAAGTGATGCAACTATTTAAATCTCTTCCCCAAACAATAACTGTCGGACGGCTTCAGGAGGAACAAAACCGTATGGACTCCTTGTATAGAGTGATAGAAAGCCGGCCTGATATGGATTTTAATTCTTTGGTGGAAAAATATTCGGATGATAAATGTTGTCAATGGATAGAGACTTTACAAACAACCTCTGAGTTGGAAAAAGTAGCATTCTCTTTGTCAAAAGGTGAGGTCTCACAACCTTTTTTTACTCCGGAAGGATTACATATTCTAAAAGTAATTGATAAAAAAGAAGTGCCGGTTTACGAATATGTTTCAGGGATACTTGCAAAGCGATTAAATAATATACAGGTTTTGAATAAAGTGACAGAAACTGTGGCTGAACGGTTAAAAAAAGAATTTCAATATGCTGTAAATCAGTCGGGTATAGAAGAACTGTTAGAGCGAGGAGTAACAACACAAACTTTGTTTACTATTGATGGACAGGAGTATACGGGCACAATGTTTAAACGGTTTGCTGTTTCTCATCCTTTGTCGGTAAAGTGCCAGTTAGATGGATTTATAACGAAGTCATTACTTGATTATGAAAGTGAGCAGTTGGAGAGTAAACATCCGGAAGTTCGGCGTGCTGTGCAAGAGTATGGTGAAGATTATTTGGTCGCGGAAGTGACACGTCAGCAAATTGATTTGCCATCAGTAAATGATCGAGCAGGTTTGGCTACATATTTTAAGTTTCATCAAGAGGATTATCGCTGGAAAAGTCCAAGATATAAAGGAATTATTCTACATTGTGCTGATAAAAAAATAGCCAAACAGGCTAAAAAGCTTTTAAAGAAAGTACCGGAAAAAGAGTGGGTTGATATATTGCGGAAAACTTTTAATACATCTGGTGACGAAAAGATAAAAGTTGAACGGGGAATTTTTGCCGATGGGGATAATAAATACATAGATAAATTGGTTTTTAAGAAAGGTAAAACTGAACCTATGGTGTATTATCCTTTTACTGTCGCTGTAGGTGAAAAAAGGAAGGGACCGGATGATTATAGGGAAGTTATAGAACGGGTGAGAAAGGATTATAGAAACCATCTTTATGCATACTGGGAGCAGGAATTGTTGGCTTCTGGTAAGGTTGAAATTAACCAAGAGGTTTTAAAAACCGTTAATAATAACTGATGTAGCCGATTATTCACTATCTTCGTACCTCAAATAAGTAGATTTTAATTGGCAATGCGAATAATCATCCTCTTACTGGTTACTCTTTATTGTTGTGGAGCGTGTAAAGAAATACATGACCATAAAGGCAAGACACCTTTAGTAGAGGTGGATGGTAACTTTTTATATAGAGAAGATTTGATGTCTGTACTTCCGGTTGGATTATCAAAAGATGACAGTACTCTTTTTGTTGAGCATTATATTCGTAGTTGGGTAGAAGATATTTTGCTATATGAAAAAGCTGAGAATAATATTCCAGATAATGTAGAAGTAGATAAGTTAGTAGAAAATTATCGGAAAGCTTTGATTATGCATACTTATCAACAAGAGCTAATCAATCAGAGGCTGACTAATGATATTCCGGAACAAGAGGTTTCTGCTTATTATCAAGAGAATAAGGACTTGTTCAAATTAGAGTATCCGTTGATCAAAGGTTTATTTATCAAAGTTCCGCTGACTGCTCCGCAATTAAACAATGTGCGTCGTTGGTATAAGTCGGTACAGCAGGATATGATAGACAATCTGGAGAAGTATAGTTTTCAGAATGCAGTAAAGTATAAGTATTTCTATGATGAATGGGTGCCTGTAACCGATATATTGGATATGATTCCGCTCGATATAGAATCACCGGAAGAATATGTGAACAAGCATCGTCAGGTAGAACTTAAAGATACAGCATTTTACTATTTTCTGAATGTGACTGATTATCGTGGAGTAGGGGATGAGAAACCGTTTGAGTTTGCTCGCTCGGAAGTAAAGGATTTATTGGTCAATCAGAGAAGTGTGAACTTTATGGAGCAAGTAAAGAGTGATCTGTATCAACGTGCAGTAGATAAAAAGAAGATTATATATAATTATTAAATACAAAGAATGAAGAAGTTTATAAACTTTAGATTTGTTGTTATCCTTGTCTTGGCAATGATTGCTAATGTGGAAACGTATGCACAAGACAATGTGATTGATGAAGTGGTTTGGGTAGTTGGTGATGAGGCTATTTTGAAATCAGATGTAGAAGAGGCCCGTTTAGAGGCTCTGTATAAACAACGCAGATTCGATGGTGATCCTTATTGTATAATTCCTGAAGAAATTGCTGTGCAGAAATTATTCTTACATCAGGCAAAGTTGGATAGTATTGATGTTGCTGAGTCAGAAATTATCCAACGGGTAGATATGCTGACAAATATGTATATTCAGGAAATTGGTTCCAGAGAGAAGATGGAAGAGTATTTCAATAAGACATCAACTCAGATCCGTGAAGCGTTGCGTGATAATGCACGAGATGGAATAACTGTACAAAAGATGCAGCAGAAGTTGGTTGGGGAAATCAAAGTAACTCCTTCGGAAGTACGTCGTTACTTCAAAGATCTCCCTCAGGATAGTATTCCTTATATTCCAACTCAGGTAGAGGTGCAAATTATTACTCTTCAGCCTAAAATTCCTATATCTGAAATAGAGGAGGTAAAGAAAACGTTACGTGAGTATACGGACCGTGTTACAAAAGGAGATATTGATTTTTCTACTTTAGCTCGCCTGTATTCTGAAGATAGAGCAACTGCATATAGGGGAGGTGAGATGGACTTTATGGGGCGTGGCATGTTGGATCCGGCTTATGCGAATGTGGCATTTAGTTTGCAGGACCCAAAGAAAGTCTCCAAGATTGTAGAGACAGAGTTTGGTTATCACATCATTCAGTTGATTGAAAAACGTGGTGACCGTATTAAAACTCGTCATATCTTATTGAAACCGAAAGTGTCAGACGAGGAGTTGGCAGCAGCTTGTGCACGCCTGGACTCAGTAGCTGATCAAATTCGTAGTAATAAATTCTCTTTTGATGACGCAGCAGCTGTTATCTCGCATGATAAAGATACGCGTAACAATCATGGAATTATGGTTAATATCAATGAGAATACTGGTGTGACTACTTCTAAATTCGAAATGCAGGATCTTCCTCAGGACGTGGCTAAAGTAGTGGATAAAATGAATGTCGGTGAAGTTTCCAGAGCATTTCCTATGATCAATGAGAAAGATGGCCGGGAAGTTTGTGCCATTGTAAAACTGAAAGCTAAGATCAATGGGCATAAAGCAACTATTGCAGAAGACTATCAGGATTTGAAAGACATTGTGATGGCAAAACGTCGGGATGAGCTATTACATAAGTGGATTCTGGAGAAACAAAAACATACTTATGTACGTATCAACGAAAACTGGCAGAAGTGTGACTTCAAATATCCGGGTTGGATTAAGAAGGATTGATGTTAAACAGCTTGATTTTATATGCTGAAACAAAATAAGAAAAAACAACAATCAAACAGGCATAGATGGCTTCTTATAGGCTTTCTATGCCTGTTTGGTGTATGCCTCGTGGCTCAGGTGAGACCTACTGAACCGAGATTAAATTCTGTAGATCCTACAATGAAGGTGGATAAAGATACGTCTAAAGTAACCCAAACAGCGGATCAGCAAAAGCAGAAAAAGAAAACAAAAGTCTATTTGTTACATAGTGATGAAGCACAGGCTGACAAGCTGATTCATCCGGATGTACAGATCTTGATTGGTCATGTGAAGTTTCGTCACGACAGTATGTATATGGATTGTGACAGTGCATTACTTTATGAAAAGACTAATTCTTTTGAAGCATTTGGCAATGTGAAGATGCGACAAGGTGATACTTTATTTATTGATGGAGATTATCTTTTTTATGACGGACAAACGCAAATAGCCCAGCTTCGTGAGAATGTGAAGATGATGAATCGAAATACAACTCTGCTGACTGACAGTTTGAACTATGATCGTCTTTACGATCTTGGATATTACTTTGAAGGTGGAACATTGATGGATGAAGAAAATGTGCTGACCTCGGATTGGGGAGAATATAGTCCGGCTACCAAGCAATCGGTATTCAACCATGACGTAAAATTGGTGAATCCTAAATTTGTATTGACATCTGATACGTTACGGTACAATACTTTTTCCAAAGTGGCAAATATACTTGGTCCGTCTAATATTGTAAGTGATAATAATCATATTTACTCAGAACGAGGCTTCTATAACACATTGAGTGAACAGGCTGAGTTACTGGACCGTTCCATATTGACGAATCAAGGTAAGAAATTAATTGGTGACAGTCTGTTTTATGATAGAAAAGCAGGTTACGGTGAAGCATTTGATAACGTTCGGATGACCGACAGTATTAATAAGAATATACTGACAGGAGATTATTGTTTCTATAATGAACTGACTGATTCAGCTTTTGCTACTAAACGTGCTGTTGCAATCGACTATTCTCAGGGGGATAGTTTGTTTCTGCATGGAGATACATTGCAGGTCGTATCTTACAATTTGAATACGGATTCCTTATATCGATTAATGAAAGCCTATCATAAAGTGCGTATGTATCGTATAGATGTGCAAGGTGTTTGTGACTCATTGGTATATAATTCGAAAGATTCGTGTTTGACCATGTATCGTGATCCGATTCTTTGGAATGAGGGACAACAATTGCTTGGTGAGGAGATTAAAATTTATATGAATGATAGTACCATTAATTGGGTGCATATTATCAATCAGACATTGACAGTAGAAATGAAAGACTCTATTCATTATAATCAAGTAGCTGGGAAAGAAATGAAGGCATATTTTATTGATGGGGATATGCGTCATATTGAAGTGATTGGTAATGTTCAAACAGCTTTCTATCCGGAAGAGAAAGATAGCACAATGACTGGATTTAACACTTCGGAAGGAAGTTTGCTTCATCTCTTTTTGAAAGAAAGGAAGATGGAGAAAGGTAAATTTGATGGTAAGTCGAATGGAACTATGTATCCAATGGATCAGATACCACCTGATAAGTTACGTCTGCCCACATTTGCTTGGTTCGATTATATTCGCCCGTTGAGTAAAGAAGATATATTCAATTGGAGAAGTAAGAAAGCAGGAAAGTCCTTGAAACCGACTATTGACAGGAGACCGAAAACTGATAAACGAAACTTAATTAATATGAAGTAATATGGGAATGTTTTTCAATTCAATGAGAAAACCTCGTAGGTTTAATCATCAATATATCTATGTTGATGAGCGGAAAGAGAAACTTGCCAAGATGGAAGAAAAGGCAAAACGTGATTTGGGAATGCTTCCTGAAAAAGAGTTTAATCCAGAAGACATTCGTGGGAAGTTTGTAGAGGGAACTACGCACCTGAGACGAAAAAAAGCTAGTGGACGCAAGCCGGTTTCTTTTGGGATCATATTGCTAATTATAGCTTTCCTATTGTTTGTGTGGCATTATTTACATACGGGAAGTTGGTCGTTTTAATATGAAGAATTAAAAATGAAGAATTGAGGTTTACATTATGGTTATACGACATTCTTCATTTTTACTATATACCTATTAAATAATAAGTATGAGCGATATAATACATTTATTGCCTGATTCAGTGGCTAATCAGATTGCTGCAGGTGAAGTGATACAGCGTCCGGCATCTGTTATCAAGGAGTTAGTAGAAAATGCAATTGATGCAGATGCGCAAAATATACATGTGTTGGTAATGGATGCAGGTAAGACTTCAATTCAGATTGTTGATGACGGGAAAGGGATGTCAGAAACTGATGCACGACTTGCTTTTGAACGTCATGCAACCTCTAAAATACGGGAGGCATCTGATTTATTTACCTTGCGTACAATGGGATTTCGTGGGGAGGCATTGGCATCTATTGCAGCTGTGGCTCAAATTGAATTGAAAACACGTCTTGAATCGGAAGAGTTGGGTACTAAACTGGTTATTGCTGGCTCTAAAGTTGAGAGTCAGGAAGCCATTTCCTGCTCCAAAGGAAGTAACTTCTCAATAAAAAACCTCTTTTTTAATATTCCTGCGCGGCGTAAATTCCTAAAAGCTAATTCTACAGAGCTAAGTAATATTCTGGCGGAGTTTGAGCGAATCGCTTTGGTACATCCTGAAGTTGCTTTCTCATTATATAGTAATGATTCAGAATTATTTAATTTGCCTGTATCTCCTTTACGGCAACGTATTATGGCTATTTTTGGCAAAAAGCTTAATCAGCAATTGCTAAATGTAGAGGTGAATACTACCATGGCAAAGATAACAGGGTATGTTGCTAAACCAGAAACAGCCCGTAAGAAAGGGGCACATCAATATTTCTTTGTCAATGGACGTTATATGCGTCACCCTTACTTTCACAAGGCGGTGATGGAGGCTTATGAACAATTGATTCCAGCCGGTGAACAAGTTTCTTATTTTATATACTTTGAAGTAGACCCGGCTAATATTGATGTGAATATCCATCCGACTAAGACCGAAATTAAGTTTGAGAATGAACAGGCCATTTGGCAAATTCTTTCGGCGGCAGTTAAAGAGTCATTAGGAAAGTTCAGTGCTATTCCTTCTATTGATTTTGATACGGAAGATATGCCTGAAATTCCCGCATTTGAACAAAATTTACCTCCTGTACCTCCCAAAGTACATTATGATTCAAATTACAATCCATTCAAAACTTCTATTGGAAGTAGTAATGGCGGATCATATAATCGTCCAAAGGTAGAGTGGGAAGGATTGTATAGCGGTTTGACAAAGGCTAGCAAGATGAATGAATCTCAGCTGGAACCAGAAATGGATTGGGATGAACCATCTTCTACAGAAACCTTAATGAATGCTGAAGAAAATACCGCTTCAACTGTATCTGTTGTATCATCCGCATTGTACGCTGATGAGCCTGTGATAGAGAAAGGAAATCTACATTTGCAGTTCAAAGGACGGTTTATTCTGACTTCAGTGAAATCGGGATTGATGTTGATTGATCAACATCGGGCACATATTCGTGTACTATTTGATCGTTATTTGGTACAGATCCGTCAAAAGCTAGGAGTTTCTCAAGGAGTGCTTTTTCCTGAGATCTTGCAATTGCCTGCTTCGGAGTCTGCTGTCTTACAAAGTATCATGGATGACTTATCGGCTGTAGGGTTCGATTTGAGCAATTTAGGAGGGGGAAGTTATGCAATTAATGGCATTCCTGCGGGAGTTGAAGGGTTAAATCCGGTAGAATTGGTACGTAATATGCTACATACAGCTATGGAAAAAGGGAGTGATGTCAAAGAGGAAATCCAAAACATTTTAGCTTTAACATTAGCTCGTGCTGCCGCCATTGTTTATGGCCAAGTGCTGAGTAATGATGAAATGATAAGCCTGGTAGACAGCCTTTTCGCCTGTCCTTCACCGAATTATACTCCGGATGGGAAAACTGTTTTGACAACCATTAAGGAGGAAGATATTGAAAGATTATTCAAATAAAACAAATAAAATCATCTTTTCTTAAAACCTTTTAGTTCTGTTCGTGTTATTTAAATAGTTCAACAAAGAAAAGAATATAATAACCACTTAACTATTAAGGTATATGAAAAAGATTCTGATGTTGCTGGCTTTTGCCGGCGTTGCGTCTGTCGCTTCTGCGCAGCAGACTATGACCGTAACTGAATACGAAGTAATTCAGGTACAAGATAAATATCAAGTATTAACGAACCCGTTCTGGAGTAACTGGTTCTTTTCTGTGGGAGGTGGTGCCCAGGTTCTGTTTGGTAATGATGATCATATTGGTAAGTTCAGGGACCGTGTTGCTCCTACATTGAATGTTTCACTTGGTAAATGGTTTACTCCAGGCTTGGGACTACGTATGCAATACAGTGGATTGCAGGCAAAAGGATTCACTACCAGTGAGACTGCAGAATATGTAGTCGGTGGTCCAAGAGAGGACGGATCGTATAAACAAAGATGGGACTACATGAATTTGCATGGTGATATCTTATTTAATCTGAATGCTTTGTTCGGTGGTTACAATCCTAATCGTGTATATGAAATCATACCTTATATTGGTGCTGGTTTTACCCATTCATACTCAAGGCCTCATGTACATGCTGCTACTTTCAATGCTGGTATCATCAACCGCTTCCGTTTGTCAAATGCTCTTGATTTGAATCTGGAATTAAGTGCTACAGGTATGGAAGGTAAGTTTGATGGTGAACGTGGAGGTAAACGTGATTATGATGGCATGCTTGGTGCTACTCTTGGTTTAACTTATTATTTCCCGAACCGTGGATTCCAACGTCCTGTTCCTCAGATTATTTCTGAGATCGAACTGCAGCAAATGCGTAATCAGATGAATGCAATGGCAGCTGCTAACATGGATTTGCAACAGCAGTTGGCTAATGCACAGCAACCGGTTGAAGTAGAAGAAACTGAAGAGGTTGTTGTAACTGATGCCAATATTGCTCCTCGTACTGTATTCTTTAAGATCGGTTCATACAAGTTGTCTCCACAAGAAGAAATGAACTTGTCATACCTTGTTAGCAAGATGAAAGAATTCCCGAATACTAAATATACGATTAATGGATATGCGGACTCTGCTACAGGTACCCCATCTATCAATCAAAAATTGAGCTTGGAACGTGCGCAAGCTGTTAAAGATCTGTTAGTTAAAAAATATGGTATTTCTGCCGATAGATTGTCTATCGCTGCCGGTGGTGGTGTTGATAAGTTTGGTCAGCCGATTTTGAATCGTGTAGTATTGGTAGAATCTAGCAATTGATATTGAATTAATTAAAATATTGTAGTCGTTAAATTGGCCCCGTTTGCGTTAAATTGCAAATGGGGCTATTTATTTATATATCTATGGTATATAGTTGTTGGCTAATTTAGGTCTTTATTTTAGATTGTAGTCCTGACATAATACTTTTTCATTTAATATTTTTATATTTGTTTTATCTAACTCAAATATAAGATACTATGGAAGATTTTGGTTCAATATGCCCACTACTTGCTATAATTTTGTTTATTGTTATATTGCGTAAGCTTGATAACCGTTTTGGGAAAGTAGAAAAAGAACTGGATGAGATTAAGAAACGCATGGATACATATCTTAAAACTCAGCAGAAGGTAACCGTTAAGGAAGAAAAAGTGCAGGAGCATTCTTCAATGGAGGCAGTAGAAAATGTACCGATTCTCCCTGAAATGCAAGAAGAGCTATTAGCAGTGGAAGAGCCGTTAAGAGAAGAAATATTAATCGAAGAATTGGTTGAAGAAGAACGGGAAGTGGTTCAGGAAGATGTCAAGCGTAAGATTGTGGAAGAAGTCTTGCCAATTGCTCCCAAACGTAAGAATGTCAATTATGAGAAGTTTATTGGCGAGAATCTTTTTGGAAAAATAGGTATACTTATCTTTGTGATAGGTGTTGGCTTTTTTGTGAAGTATGCGATTGATAAAGATTGGATAAATGAGATTTTCCGTACTATTCTCGGTTTCTTAACAGGTGCTGCATTGTTAGTAGTCGCCGCACGTTTACAAAAGAAATACCGTACATTTAGTTCGTTGCTTGCAGGAGGTGCATTCGCAGTCTTCTATCTTACAGTAGCTATTGCGTTCCATTATTACCACCTTTTCTCTCAGACGTTAGCATTTATTATTTTAGTTGGAGTTACAGTTTTTATGTCTGTTCTGTCCACCATATACGACCGGCGTGAATTGGCTATCATTTCACTTGTCGGAGGCTTCTTAGCACCTTTTATCGTAAGTAGCGGGGAAGGAAGTTATATGGTGTTGTTTACGTATTTGAGTATTCTGAATTTAGGAATGTTCTGGCTTTCCGTATATAAAAAATGGGGGGAACTTCCGGTCGTCTCCTTTGTCTTTACCTATTTGGTGATGGGAATATACCTTTTGACAGGTTATGATTATAATTCTACTGTAGTATCCGGGCATTTGTTTCTGTTTGCCACCCTATTCTATTTTATATTTCTATTACCCATCCTGTCAATACTTCAAGTGAAAACCAAGAAGATGAGTAAGGTTTT
Organism: Bacteroides bouchesdurhonensis; assembly: GCF_900155865.1. Taxonomy (GTDB): domain Bacteria; phylum Bacteroidota; class Bacteroidia; order Bacteroidales; family Bacteroidaceae; genus Bacteroides; species Bacteroides bouchesdurhonensis. The sequence continues at coordinate 4,851,144 of NZ_LT707006.1, read as the reverse complement.
GGTATTTGCTGTTATAACGAATAATTTCGTTTATCTACTTTTAGGAATTTTGCTTTTGCAGCATATGGAACTGCCTTTCAAGTCAGAAGGCCTGCTAAGCTTATTTATTGCTATCGTCAATTTGGTTTTAGTTATTTGGTTGTGGAAAAGTAAAAAAGATTCTCGATACCTTTTTTATACCATGTTGGGACTTGTTCTGACCTTTGTATCTATTACTGTGCCCCTTCAGTTAGATGGAAACCTTATCACGCTATGTTGGGCTTCCGAAATGGTACTGTTACTTTGGTTGTACGCCAAATCGAAAATCAGGGTATATGAGCGTGGAACTTTTATACTCGTATGCCTTACTCTGATCTCTTTTTTAGTGGATGTATTTAAAGTGCCGATAGATGATCCCATCGGAATAATTTTCTTGAATAGTACTTTCGCTACATCTATATTTGTTGGATTGGCAATGGGTACGTTTGCATTGTTAATGGAGCAATATCGGGACTTTTTCTCTACAGCCCGTCTTTTAAACTATACTCCCTGGAATGCTATGATGTTTCTTTTGTCCGTAGCCATTCTATACTATACCTTCATGGAAGAGTTTTACTTGTATTTTGATGGAACCACGAGAAGCGGTGCTATGTTACTGTTTACTTCAGTAGCAATTGGACTCCTTTGTTATGCTTTCAGAAAACGATTCCCTATGAAAAGGAATATGTTTCTTTATATATCGGCTATAGGAATAAACGTATTTGTATATATACTAAATATTTGGTGCGAACAGTGGCAGAATATGACTTTATGCCCTTCTTTGTTGCGATGGTGTACAGTGTCATTTGTCATTGCTAACCTTAGTTATGTTGCACGACATTATTATGTAACTGTCGCTGAGTTAAAGGTTGGCTTTACGATCTATTTAAATATACTTGCTACACTTCTCTGGGTGACAATTGTACGTTTCTTCCTTTGGCAAATCGAAATTGAAGAATTTAGTGCCGGATTCTCATTATCTTTAAGTATTGCCGGATTTGTTCAGATGGGACTTGGTATGCGTTTCCACCAAAAAGTATTGCGAATGATAAGTCTTGCTACTTTTGGAATAGTCTTATTTAAACTTGTCTTTATTGATTTGTGGGCAATGCCTACAATAGGTAAGATTATAGTATTTATTATTCTCGGACTAATATTGTTGGTACTATCCTTCCTTTACCAGAAATTAAAAGATGTGCTTTTTAAGAATGATGAAGATGTTCCTTAAAAGTAAACTGCCCCAAAGTTGATTCTGACTTTTAGGGGCAGTTTTAATGAAAGTATACCCTTTCTTATTTTGTTTACTCTTTACAAACTTTTTATTCCTGACCAGCGAAACGTTTTACTTGTTCTGCAATCAATTCCGCATCGTCAAAATAATTAATCTTCATTGCTTTCTTTACATCCGATAACGTATCTGCAGCGGCAGCTCTTGCTACATCACAACCATTCTTCAACATTTCATAAACAGCTGGAATATCTTTACTGAACTCTTTGCGGCGATTACGAATCGGTTCAAGTATTTCCTGCATAATAGCATTCAGGAAACGTTTTACTTTCACATCACCTAGTCCACCACGTTGGTAATGAGCCTTCAGTTCAGCCAAATTCGGATAATCCGGCAGATAAAGTTCAAAATGTTCCGGACGGCAGAAAGCGTCTAAGTAAGTAAATACTGTATTACCTTCAATCTTTCCCGGGTCCTGTACGCGGAGGTGTCCCGGATCGGTATACATACTCATGATTTTCTTTTGGATCTCATCTGCACTTTCCGACAGATAGATGCAGTTACCTAAAGATTTGCTCATTTTCGCTTTACCATCAGTTCCCGGCAGACGTAGACAAGCTGCATTGTCCGGCAATAGAATTTCCGGTTCTACAAGAGTTTCGCCATAAATATAATTGAAACGACGCACAATCTCACGAGCCTGTTCAAGCATTGGTTCCTGATCTTCGCCTACAGGAACAGTTGTTGCACGAAAAGCTGTGATATCAGCCGCCTGACTGATAGGGTAAGTGAAGAAACCTACCGGTATACTAGTCTCGAAGTTACGCATCTGAATCTCGGTCTTTACAGTCGGGTTACGTTGTAAGCGTGATACAGTAACGAGGTCCATAAAGTAGAAACTGAGTTCACACAGTTCCGGTATTTGAGATTGTATAAAGATAGTAGCTTTAGTAGGGTCCAGTCCGCAAGCAAGATAGTCAAGAGCGACTTCAATCACATTCTGGCGCACCTTTTCGGGATTGTCTATATTGTCGGTCAATGCTTGTGCATCGGCGATGAATACAAACATTTTGCTGTAATCGCCTGCATCTTGTAGTTCAACTCTGCGTTTCAGTGAACCAACATAATGTCCTATGTGGAGTCTTCCGGTAGGACGGTCACCCGTCAATATAATCTTTTCTTTGCTCATTGCTATATATTTAATATGGAGACGCAAAGATAGTTAGAAACCACAAAAGATACAAATAAAATGAGTTTTCTTAGTTGGCACTATTACGCATTTTGTTGTTTATTTTTTGTTTGCATCAAAATGAATATTCAGTTGAAAAACGATTGATAGATGAGTTTTCTGTTTCTTCATTGTTCTATCAGGAATGCAGACGAGTTTCCATCCAGTGATAATGTCAATACAGTAACTTCCGTTTTATTTTTTGTCTGGTGAGTGAAAGGTATTTCACTCGTCTCCCCTGTGTGTGGATTGAATAGGACCGGATGTATTTTACCTTTAAGTACTATTTCCGAATTACGTGGAGATTTACTTAAATTGGCAAAGTAATATACTGAACGGTTGTCATAAATTTTATGTATATAGTTCAATGGTTGCTGGTTTACGAAGTCTACGTCGAAAGTAACATTGCATAAATCCAGTATTCTTTTTACGGTTTCCGATGAAGGGCTTTGGATAAAAAAAACTTTCCCTCTTCCTTTGGGGGTATGTAATATGCGGTTAATTGTATTTTTAACTCTCTCGTTTTGACCGAACTCTACGGATTGTTCCGGTAGTTGAGTTGTAAATAATATGCATCCACCGGCATTATAAAACTTTTCTATTATCTTTAAATTGGCTACTGATATTGTTTTCATGCTGGGGACAATCAGTATGCTATATTTTTCGTTATTGATTTTATTATTGAGAACTAACTTACTGTCTTTTATCCGGCATTTGTTGTTGATAACTTCCGGATGCAAATAGGTGAAATCTTTACCTAAACTATCTGTCAATATGGTAGATATATGTGTATAATCTACATTCGGTATTTCTACTCCTCCTTCATAATGTCCTTTAGCACCATCCAGATAGTGTTCTGATCGCAAAGATTCAATCGGGTAGATCATTGCAATATCAGCTATATGCCTGCCGGATCTGGCCAAAACATAATTTAAACGTGAGAGAAACTGATTGAAAGTCGGTAGTTCTTTGTTATAAAGAGGATTACGATAAGACAGTTCGGGTAAGAACGTCACAGACTGATCATTATACCATACAGCATGAGGGATCAAGTGATTGATTCCTTTTGTATACTGCTCCATTGCAATCCGGTAGAGTGTTTCTACAGATATATTACCCATCGCCCCATACGTTTCGGACATGACGAATGCTTTATCCCAGTTCTGAGCTGAGGAAGACACTACTTTATAGAATTGTTCCGTAGGTCGCCCACCTCCTATTTTATCTATCCCCGGGATACCCATATATTTACCACACAACATCAAATCTCCTGAGACACTTACAGGATTAAGAATCTCTTCCTGATCTTGATGTCCCGTAGATTGGATACCATGCTCTTCAGACCACTCTTGGATAGTTTTCATAAAACCTTCCGCATATAGTTGTGAACGAAATCCGAATAAGTAATTACGTGCAGCAGCAGTCTCTTCACCTATATTGTACCACAGTGCCGGATATAACAATTCAGGTGAGAACCCATAGCGTTTGATAAATTTGTCGTTATAGTCATTCGTCCATATTCTTCCTCCTGCCCTGTACATGGTAGGTTCGTCAAAGAAGGTAGTTGTGATGGTTTTGCCAAAAGCATCAGGAAAATGTTTATAATAAATTTCATGTGTCTCATTTATGAACAATTTTACGGCCTCCGGCGATAAGTAATCCACATTAGGATCACCGTCTTTTACACAGACAAAAAAGAACACTTTCCATGCTCCTTGCGGAACAGTCCAATTTACTTTTCCATTTTGAATTTGCTTTCTTAGCGATATTCGTTTGAAGGTGACAGTATCCATTGCCATTACTGCCATTAACTTGCCTTGTGGAATCTGCTGACTGAAACGCTCTCCTGGAGATACGGAGTATTCTACTTTATCCAGTCTTTTGATGGTAGCCTCCGGATATTTATTCATAAAACGTGGAGTGTCGTCTCCATTAATTGCTCCCATGCTTCCACTGGGAAAGCCGTATTCATCATAAAGAGATAACTGTGCCTTTACTTTCTCAGCTTCTTTTATCGCTTTTCCGTAAAGTGTGAAATATTCATCCGAAAGATATTGAGGTTGGAATCCGTTTCCAAACGGAAGAATCGCACAACCTCCATATCCGTCTTTTGTTATCATCTGCTGAAATTGTATTTGCAGTTCATTTTCTTCAATAGTACTGTTATTCCAGAACCAAAGAGGTACAGGACGATAATTGATAGGAGGATTTTTGAACTCATCTGCCGTGATTTGAGCATTTACTGGATTGATATGACAACAACCTAATAATAGGAAAGTAGTGAATAAAGATATACTAAGTAAGTGTTTCATCATGATTTAATATGTATTGTGGTAACAAAAGTATTCTTTTTTAGTGATTAATCATTGTAAATAATAGAGATAATTTTAGATGAATGAATAAAGAATATAATTTTCTTGTATTATTGGGTACTTAATTACAATTTGAACTTAGGTTTTCTTTCTATGAGTTTTTAATCGTACTTTCTATTGTCATTTGTCACTTTTTAAAGATAAGATCCTTATAATATGATGTTTAGTGGTGATAATAGTCGGTGATAATAAGGTGATAATAGGACTATTTAAGCAAACTATTATCACTCTTTTATTTTCTATGTCTTATTTAAGACATTGATTTACAGTGAATAAAATCGTAATAAGTAACTGTGTATCCAAATGTTAAAAATGACATTATCTACCATTAATTTGTATTCTGACGCGAATTACCACGTTTGGTTCTCGTTGAAAACCCAATTTTACTCTTATGATGTCACTTGTTTGTTGGTGATTTGATGGGTTTTACCTCAAAATATCGCGTGTAATAGTAGAAACGTAAGTAGACTTAATATGTAGACAAGGTTTTATTAGTATATTTTGTTGGGTATATACTTTTGTTTCATGTACGTGAAACGTTTGGACTACGTACATGAACCGAATAGATCACGTACGTGAACCGATGGGTCCATGTACGTGAAACGATCTATTAACGGTGGAAAAAGACATTAATGCAGCGTGTAGAATAACTAAATAAACGGTTTGAATACTGTTATTACAGCTTTTTTCATAGATTGTGATGTGCTGTTTGTTTCTTGGGAGACTATTAAATTCGATAATTTAAAGTAAATAAGATATAGTCATATAGCAGTAATATGTTCAAAGTACTTGTTTGGTATCATAAATGTTTTGGAAAAGACTCTTTGAACTCTTGTGTAAAAAGGGTAAATAGATTAGTCTCGAATAAAAAAATAGCTCTTGAACTGAGATGTCCCGTTCAAGAGCTATTTCATTCTCTTCCTTGCCTGTTTCAACAGAGCAAGGAGGAAGGGTGTTTTTTATAAAGTTTTTAATTTTAGATTTCTCCAAAGAACCTTGATACCACCACCATCATGTATCTGTAAAGCGATACGCCCTTGTCCGGCACCAATCTTTTCGTCGTCGATATTGACCATCTCCTGACCATTTAACCAAGTTTGTACATTGTTGCCTTGTACTTTAATACGCATAGTATTCCAGTCATCTTCTTTCAGAATATTTTCCTTTTCATCCGGAATTTGTACTAGCCAACCGCGTCCATACGACTCATAAATCCCCCCTGTATCATGACCTTTCGGAGCTACTTCAACCTGCCATCCGTTTACTTTCACGCCTTCTTCAATGAAAGACCGGATAAATACACCTGAGTTACCATCTGCTTCCTGTTTGAATTCCACTGTCAAATCAAAATCATCATAGTAATCACGTGTAGCCAGGTATCCGTATTGTTTGTCCGGACCGCTTTCGCAAACCAACAAACCATCTTTTACATACCAAAGTTCTGTTCCGTATGCTTCCCAACCTTTCAGATCAGTACCGTTGAATAAATCAACTTCTTTCGATTTCCGGGGAAGTTCTTTGATCTTGAGATTGCGGAAAGAGGCGGGATAACCATGGTCTTGTAAGCAAAGTACCCCTTTTTTAGCCAAACCATATTCTGGAGCGTTAGCCCATTTCCCACTATTTTTCTTTGCATACCAATCGTCTGTCCAAGCTTCAAATTCCAATATCTTTTCTCCGTTTAGCCAATGTTCCACATGACCGTTGTCGAATACGATTTTTGAATTGTTCCATTCTCCTTGCGGATTGACTTTCATTTTGGATTGGTCAGGCAAATGCATTGCATAGTCTACACCTAACTTTTGCCATTCTTCGAGTGGCTCCGGGAAGTTTGGTTCGTCGATCAGTTGATACTCTGGACCTGTAACATAGGGTACGGCAAATTGCGGACGTTCTACTACATGATATAACATTCCACTGTTTCCACCTTTTGAAAGTTTCCAATCCCAGGAAAGTTCAAAATTCTCATATTGTTTATCTGTTACGATATATCCGCTGGCATCACTACCGTCACCTTTCGCTTGAATGCATCCATCCACTACGTGCCAAGGTTGAGTCAGTGTTGTTCCATTGTAATCTTTCCAGCCGTTGAGAGTCTTCCCGTCGAAAAGAAGTTGCCAGCCATCGGCTATTTCTTCGGGGGTTAGTACGTTCTGTTTTGTTTCGCAAGAGCTAAACAAAACCAATGTAATCGCGCATGTCGCGAGTAGTCCTGTAGTTGCTTTAGTTATTACTACTTTCATGGTTTTAGAATAAGATTGGGTTAATATTTGATCTAAGATCGTTTCAATTTCCAAATGTACGTGATAATTTTTAGATTCCCATGCAAGAAGATAAAATAATGAAAATTTGCTATACATAGAGGAGTATGGAGAAGCTAAACATTTGTAGAAATGACATAATTGCTTGACCATTCATGAGATTGGAAATAGATCGTATCATGTTCTACATGAATTAAAAGTCTAACAATCCATTCATAGAAAGATTTTATAAAAAAATAAATATTTCTTTTTGCTATGTCCAAAATATGTCGTTACTTTGCACAAATTTTGAAGACAAAATGAATCAACAGGAAATTAGAAGTAAGTATTATCTCCATTCGGATGCATTTCATCCGGAATCGGTCAGCTTCTTCTCTTTATCCCAAAAACGATATTTTAGTTCTTTGGTAATGCGTTAATCCTTTTTTGAGGGTAACGCATTTTTTTTATGAACGAACTTAGAAATAACAACTTATTATAACAACAAAAGAAATGGAAAAGGAAATCAAGAAAGTCCTCGTTTTGGGTTCTGGAGCACTCAAGATCGGACAAGCCGGAGAATTCGATTACTCAGGCTCACAAGCACTGAAAGCTTTGAAAGAAGAAGGTATCAGCTCGGTACTGGTAAACCCGAACATCGCAACTATTCAGACTTCCGAAGGAATTGCTGATAAAGTGTATTTCCTTCCCGTTACTACTTATTTTGTAGAGGAGATTATCAAGAAAGAACGTCCGGACGGCATTTTGCTGGCTTTTGGTGGACAAACTGCTTTGAACTGTGGTGCGGAATTGTACACGCAAGGTATCCTTGATAACTACGGTGTGAAAGTATTGGGAACTTCAGTGGAAGCAATCATGTATACTGAAGACCGTGATTTGTTCGTTAAGAAACTGAACGAGATTGATATGAAGACTCCGGTGAGCCAGGCTGTAGAAAACATGGAAGATGCTATTGCTGCTGCTCGCAGAATTGGTTATCCTGTCATGGTACGTTCGGCTTATGCATTGGGAGGTCTTGGTAGCGGTATCTGTGCTAACGAAGAGGAATTCTTGAAATTGGCTGAAAGTTCGTTTACTTTCTCTAAGCAGATCCTGGTAGAAGAATCTTTGAAAGGTTGGAAAGAAATCGAATTTGAAGTGATTCGTGATGCTAACGATCATTGCTTCACTGTAGCCAGCATGGAAAACTTTGACCCGCTGGGTATACATACAGGTGAGTCAATCGTTGTAGCTCCTACTTGTTCGTTGGACGATAAGGAATTGGCTTTGCTTAAGGAACTTTCTACCAAATGTATTCGTCACTTAGGTATTGTCGGTGAATGTAACATCCAGTACGCATTCAATTCTGAGACAGATGATTATCGTGTGATCGAAGTAAATGCCCGTTTGAGCCGTTCTTCTGCTTTGGCTTCTAAAGCTACCGGATATCCCTTGGCATTTGTTGCTGCAAAGGTTGCTTTAGGTTATACTCTTGATCAGATCGGTGAAATGGGTACTCCAAACTCAGCTTATGTGGCTCCGCAGCTTGATTACTATATCTGTAAGATTCCTCGTTGGGACTTGACGAAGTTTGCCGGTGTATCTCGTGAAATCGGTTCAAGTATGAAGTCGGTAGGTGAGATTATGTCTATTGGACATTCTTTTGAAGAAATTATCCAGAAGGGACTTCGTATGATCGGTCAGGGAATGCATGGCTTCGTTGGTAACGACGATTTGCATTTTGATGATCTTGATCGCGAACTTTCTCGTCCGACAGACTTGCGTGTTTTTGCTATCGCACAGGCTTTGGAAGAAGGATATACTATCGAACGTATCCACGAACTGACAAAGATCGATCCTTGGTTCCTTGGCAAACTGAAAAATATTGTTGATTACAAAGCAAAGCTTTCTACTTATAATAAGGTAGAAGATATTCCGGCTGATGTGATGCGCGAAGCTAAGGTTTTAGGTTTCTCTGATTTCCAGATTGCACGTTTCGTATTGAATCCGGTAGGTAATATGGAAAAAGAAAACCTGGCAGTGCGTGCACATCGTAAAGCATTAGGCATTCTTCCGGCTGTGAAACGCATCAATACGGTTGCTTCCGAACATCCGGAACTGACTAACTATCTGTATATGACTTATGCAGTAGAAGGTTATGATGTGAATTATTACAAAAATGAAAAATCAGTAGTTGTTTTAGGTTCAGGTGCTTATCGTATTGGTAGCTCGGTAGAATTTGACTGGTGTTCTGTGAATGCTGTACAGACTGCTCGCAAATTGGGCTATAAGTCTATCATGATCAACTACAATCCTGAAACAGTATCTACTGACTATGATATGTGTGACCGTCTGTACTTTGACGAACTTTCATTCGAACGTGTGCTCGACGTGATCGATTTGGAACAACCGCGCGGTGTGATCGTATCTGTAGGTGGACAGATCCCCAACAACTTGGCAATGAAACTTTATCGCCAGTCTGTTCCGGTATTAGGAACTTCTCCGGTATCTATCGATCGTGCAGAAAACCGTAACAAGTTCTCTGCTATGCTTGACCAACTTGGTATCGACCAGCCGGCTTGGCAGGAATTGACCAGCCTTCAAGACGTGAAAGGCTTCGTTGATAAAGTTGGCTATCCGGTATTGGTTCGTCCTTCTTATGTTCTTTCGGGAGCTGCAATGAATGTTTGCTACGATGATGAAGAATTGGAAAACTTCCTGAAGATGGCTGCTGAAGTTTCTAAAGAATATCCGGTTGTTGTTTCTCAGTTCCTTGAAAATACAAAAGAAATTGAATTTGATGCTGTCGCTCAAAACGGTGAAGTGGTAGAATATGCGATCTCTGAACATGTCGAATTTGCCGGAGTACACTCTGGTGATGCAACATTAGTATTCCCGGCTCAGAAGATTTACTTTGCAACTGCACGTCGTATCAAGAAGATCAGCCGTCAGATTGCAAAAGAGTTAAATATTTCCGGTCCGTTCAATATTCAGTTCTTGGCTCGTAATAACGAAGTAAAGGTTATTGAATGTAACTTGCGTGCTTCTCGTAGCTTCCCGTTTGTATCTAAAGTACTGAAACGTAACTTTATCGAAACAGCTACCCGTATCATGTTGGATGCACCTTATACTCGTCCTGATAAATCAGCTTTTGATATTGACTGGATCGGTGTAAAAGCTTCTCAATTCTCTTTCTCACGTTTGCACAAGGCTGACCCCGTATTAGGCGTAGATATGTCATCTACAGGAGAGGTTGGTTGTATTGGTGATGACTTTTCTGAAGCTTTGCTTAATTCAATGATTGCTACCGGATTTAAGATTCCTGAAAAAGCAGTCATGTTCTCTTCGGGTGCAATGAAATCGAAAGTTGATTTATTGGATGCAAGCCGTATGTTGTTTGCGAAAGGTTATCAGATTTATGCAACTTCCGGGACTGCCGCATTCTTGAATGCTCATGGCGTTGAGACTACTCCGGTTTATTGGCCGGATGAGAAAATGGGTGCTGAAGATAATGTAATGAAGATGATTGCAGATCATAAGTTCGACTTGATAGTCAATATTCCCAAAAATCACAGTAAGCGCGAATTGACGAATGGTTATCGTATCCGTCGTGGCGCAATCGATCATAACATTCCTTTGATTACCAATGCTCGTTTGGCAAGTGCTTTTATCGAAGCATTTTGTGAATTGAAGTTGAGCGATATTCAGATAAAGAGCTGGCAAGAATATAAATAAAGTCTGTTATCTGAGGATATGTGGACCGAGGCTGTCCGGAAAGTTACTGTATACTATCTTTTGTCATCCTGAGTGTAGTTGAAACTCCCCGTTATCGGGAGGAGAACAATGTGCTGAATGACAAAACGATCAGGTTTACAGACTTTTCGGATAGTCTCAATTTTTATTCAGTGGTAACTCTGCCCAGAATGTGGAACCTTCGTTTGGCTTCGAATTAACTCCGATTGTACCTCCTTGTGCATCTACTATTGCTTTGCAAATCGAGAGTCCCAACCCGGTACCTTGCGCAAAATCGTTTAATTTCTCAAAGCGCCCGAATACTTTGGCGGTATTTTCTTCCGAGATGCCGATGCCTGTATCCGAACAATATATTCTTAAAAGATCATTGCAAATAGCATATCCTATTTCAATAGAACCTTCGCGGGTGAATTTGATTGCATTATTGACAAAGTTAGTGAGGATTTGAGTCAAACGGTTTTTATCCAAATTAACAATGTAGCTTTGATATGGAGTATTGCAGCGGAAGGTGACTTTGTCATTCATCTTTTGCTTATAAAGAGTTGCCATCTCTTCAAAAAGCTGAGTGATGTCAAACTCTCTGTTTGCCAAATCAACATAACCTGCTTCTATTTTGGAGAGATCGAGAATGTCACCTATTAGCGTTAAAAGTAAATTGTTATTAGTGGAGATGATCTTCCAGTATTCAGCACTTTCTTCCTTATCGACAGTGTTATGAAGGAGTTCGGAGAAACCGACAATGGCATTGAGAGGGGTACGGATTTCATGGCTCATGTTGGCTAGGAAGGCTGATTTTAATTTATCCGATTGTTCAGCTTTGTCTCTTGCCAGTTTTAATTGCTCATTAGAAGCAAGTGCTTCGTTTCTTGTTGCTTCCAATTCATTCTGAATCTGTTTGCGTTGAGTAATATCATCAATTCGTAGTATGACTCCTTCTACTTCGTTTTGTTCGTTCAGAATAGGATTAGCATAAATTTCTAATGTTTTACCAAGAATAGAATATTCAGAGTGTTCTACATTTTTAGATTCCATAGCTCTCATCATAGCGCATCCTTGACAGGGAGAATCTGAGTCTTTAGCACTTTTATAACATAGCTTTCCCGCTTCATAGTATCGTTTCCCGTTAGACTGTTCTGGGAAAATGAAAGATACATTTTCCCAGATAACCTTGTAGTCTGCAGATATATAGACTAATCCGGAATTGATATTATTCAAGATCAGTGTATTTTGCTGATTGATTCTTTTAAGTTTTTCTGTTAACTTATACCACTCTGTAACATCTTTTTGTGTACCGGTAAGATGTGTTATTTTTCCATTCTTTTTTTTCGGAATGATCTGGCTTTCATAATAGCGGTATTTACCATCTTCTGACAAGTAACGAAATACAGCTATTCCTTTTTCTTTTTCTCCACGGACTATAGAGGAAAATAAGTCTTGTTGCATTTGTTGGTCGTCAGGATGTAATATTTTCAAGTTGTCTTCTTGGGAAATACCAGTACCGGCAAGTGTATTGCCCAGAATGGTATAATACATTTTCTTGTGAATGTCAAACATCCAAGCAGCCATATCTCCCGCATCCAAGGCTAAACTCAAATTCTGGTAAGCTTCTTGAAGTTCCTGATTTTTTCTTTCATAGTTTGTTGCGTCGGATATGAGCAACATAATAGCTTGAACCTTGCCGGATTTATCTTTTATTTTTCTAGTCTTGCAGTTTAGGTAGATTGTAGTTTCTGGTAATCCAGTGTTGAAATAATTAGTTTGGGAAACAGTTTGAAGACTGTATTCAATACTTGCTTCTGTGATATCGTTATTTCGGATTTTTTCCTTTAAATGTTCGGAGATTATTGGGTCTTCGAACAAATTAATATGTTTAGCTAAATGAGCTTCAACATCTTCTACTCCAAAAATAGAAGCTAATGCCGGATTGATAAATTGCTGGTAACCATCTTTATCGTATATGGCTAGTCCGATGGGAAGTGCTTCCGTGATAATCTCTTTTTCACGATAAAGTTGTTCGTATCTTAGATTAAGGTCTTCGGTAACCTCTAGAGTTGAGACAATAGTTCCTTCAATCTCCCCTTTTTCATTTATTATAGGTGTGATCTTATTTTGTATTCTGACTTTTCCGGAACGTTTACCATCGGGGTAATAGTTTTCCTTTTTAAGCAAATCGAGGTCATAATTGAAGTTGCAAGTACAGGTACGGTATCTGTCAGCTTCATTTTTTATTTGTGATTTGTAGTTAGGATTATCGTACAGACAGATACGGCTTTTTAATAGATGTTCTTTATCGGCACATCCATAGATTTGTAGGGCTGTTTCGTTTATATCAACCAGAATTCCGTTTTTATCGTAATATTCTAGCCCTATCGGAGCTTTGTTGAAAATAGTGCCATAATCTAACACTGTTTTTTTTGTTTGTAGATCGCTGTTGCTCTCAATGTTTGCTTTTTGTGCTATCATAATCTTGTTTATAAGATGATGTTGAACTCTCTTTTTTTATCAGATACGAACAAAGATACAATAAAATAATTTATATTTGTTTCTTAAATGATAAAAATAGATAGATCAGATGATTGTATTATTATCTTGTGCTAAAACAATGAGTGGTTTGTCTAAGATAACCACCCCATTTGGAACAACGCCACGTTTTCGGCAGGAGGCTTCTGAGATAGCTCTTCAGATGTCGCAGTTCTCTGTGGAAGACTTGGAAAGACTTTTGCGGGTGAATTCGAAGATAGCTGTCGAGAACTATAAACGATATCAGGCTTTTCACGCAGAGGGAACTTCAGAATTGCCTGCTCTTTTGGCTTATAAAGGAATTGTGTTTAAGCGTTTGAATCTGCAAGACTTTTCGGTGGAGGAATTTTTTTATGCGCAAGAACATTTGCGGCTGACATCTTTTTGTTATGGACTGTTGCGTCCATTGGATATGATTCATCCATACAGGTTGGAGGGAGACGCTGTGTTACCCGAATTGGGCACTCAAAATATTTTTGCTTATTGGCGATCTCGGTTGACAGATGTGTTTATAGATGACATAAAGAAGACTGGGGGAATACTTTGTAATTTGGCTAGTGACGAGATGAAGGGATTATTCGATTGGAGACGGATAGAAAAAGAGGTTCGGGTGGTAACTCCCGAGTTTCATGTATGGAAGAACGGGAAGCCGGCTACAATTGTTGTATATACTAAAATGTCTCGCGGGGAAATGACGCGCTTCATTTTAAAAAACAGGATAGAGGACCCGGAAGAATTAAAAAGTTTCTCGTGGGAAGGGTTCGAATTTGATGAATCTCTCTCGAATGAGAAAAGCTATATGTTTATTAATGGTAAAGAAGGGTGAGAAAATGACAGAAGTAGAAAAAATGCGTAACTGCCAGTTGGCTGATATGTCGGTACCCGAGTTGCAGGCAAGTTTTAAACGAGCTAAAAAGTTATTAGCTCAAATGAGAGGATTGTGTACATATGATGAGGAATATAGAGAGTTATTGGAGGAACTGATTCCCGGGATTCCACAGACCTCGATTGTTTGTCCGCCTTTTCATTGTGACCACGGAGATGGAATTCAGTTGGGTGAGCACGTATTTGTGAATGCTAATTGTACATTTTTGGATGGTGGATATATTACGATAGGTGCCCATACATTAGTCGGACCTTGTGTGCAGATCTATACTCCTCATCATCCGATGGATTATCTGGAACGTCGTGGCTCGAAAGAATATGCTTATCCGGTAACAATAGGTGAGGACTGTTGGATAGGTGGCGGAGCGATTATATGTCCTGGGGTGACGATTGGAAGCCGTTGCGTAATTGGAGCGGGGAGTGTTATCACAAAAGATATTCCTGATGACAGTGTTGCGGTGGGAAATCCTGCTCACATTATCCGTAAGAAAGATGAGATCTGAGTATCCGGGAAATTTATTTCCCGGATTTTAGTGTGCCTGCACTGTTGTCTTCGTTGTGAATCCTCCTTTGGGCTGATTCATATTTCCGTCCAAAGTTCAGATTCCATGCAAATTTGAATGCAAAGAAACCGGAGCTTTCTTTGAAATAGCCCCAGTTTCTTGAAGAAGCTATAGAACTAAAATTTTCTGTTCCTACTTTATAATTATTGCTAAATGGATTTAGCCCCATTAATCCGACATTGAATTGCTTATAGCGATAAGTAATTCCCAAAGCGTGATAATTCTCTCCGTAAGTGAGAGTGATTTTCGATCAGGGTGATTGATGAACAGGAGTGGCTGTAATGATGATTTCCTGCAATGTAATGGTTGCGGAATCGATCGAAATAATACCTAAATCAAGTGTTTTAGTGAGATTCTCTACATTTATTTGCTGTGTTTGATAACCTAATCCCGAAATTTGCAATAAATAATCTCCTTTAGATGAGTTACTTATATTAAACTGTCCCTGTTGGTCAGTAATACCTCCAGAAATAAAAATAGAATCTTTAGTCTGTAAAATGACATTCGCAAATTCTACGGGCTTTTTCTCCGAAACAATTCTTCCCTTTAACTGTAAATTTTGCGCAATAAGTAGTGTGCACAGGCATAGAAATGCTGTGATATTAATAAATCGTTTCATGTTTTATTATTTAATGGAGAGAAAGAGTCGCGATTGTCTTTTTCTTAATTCTGTTTATAAGACGGTTAAAGGGAGGTAAATGTTGCAAGAAAAAAACTTTATTTATTATTTATTGATAATCAATGAGTTCCTTTTTCTGACAGAAAAGTTCTTGAAAAATAATCCAGCAAATATTTGCAGGTTTCGAAAAAAGCCGTACCTTTGCATCGCTTTTGAAACGGAAGTGTAAGGGCGTTTAGCTCAGCTGGTTCAGAGCATCTGCCTTACAAGCAGAGGGTCGGCGGTTCGAATCCGTCAACGCCCACATAAAACACAAGCACTTCCGGCTCATTAACAAGGGCGTTTAGCTCAGCTGGTTCAGAGCATCTGCCTTACAAGCAGAGGGTCGGCGGTTCGAATCCGTCAACGCCCACACTGGAAAAGAGTTTCGTAATCCTGTTACGGAACTCTTTTTTATTTATCTTTGCGTTTGGGATCAAGGGTCAACGTAAAACGGGGTCAACGTAAAAACCTGAGGGGTTAAATTTATAAATCGTTATCTTTGCCTCCCAATTAATTGATTATGGAATTAAACGGTTATCGCCTTCTTCTTCCTGAAGGCACTTTGGATTACTTTGACCTTGTTGATGTGAAGGAAAGCGTGAATGAAGTTGTCTTTTACCTTGAAGAGAAAAGGTGAAAATAAAATTGTTGTTTTTTAGCAATTGAATGAGAAGCCAAAAACAGAAGTAAAGACAGTGAAGGCTCCGGTTCTGATGAGTGAAAGTATAGATGGTGATGAGCAGCAAATACTGCTGTTCATTGTTTTTTAGTCACTTTTATAGAAACTTTACCCATCGTTTTAGCTTGTTAATCAGGAAAAAGAGTTAATTTTGCAGTCTGATATTTATCTAAAAACTTATGGAACTTGATGTATTAACGGCCATATCTCCAATTGATGGTCGATATAGAGGCAAAACTAAAGCTTTAGCAGCTTATTTCTCAGAATTCGCACTGATTAAATATCGTGTACAGGTAGAAGTGGAGTATTTTATTACTTTATGTGAGCTCCCGTTACCTCAGCTGAAAGGAATTGATAAAAGTGTTTTTGAAACCTTGAGGAATATTTATCGTAATTTCTCAGAAGTTGACGCACAACGTATTAAAGATATCGAAAGTGTGACTAACCACGATGTAAAGGCAGTAGAATACTTCCTAAAAGAAGAGTTTGATAAACTGGGGGGAATGGATGATTACAAGGAATTCATCCACTTCGGATTAACTTCTCAGGATATTAATAATACATCTGTTCCTCTTTCTATTAAGGAGGCTTTGGAGGAGATATACTATCCATTGGTGGAAGAACTGATTGCACAGTTGAAGAATTATGCAACAGAGTGGGCAAATATTCCTATGCTTGCTAAGACTCATGGACAGCCGGCTTCTCCGACTCGTCTGGGCAAGGAAGTTATGGTTTTTGTTTATCGCTTGGAACGTCAGTTGGCAACCTTGAAGGCTTGTCCGATTACTGCAAAATTTGGTGGTGCAACTGGCAACTATAATGCTCACCATGTAGCTTATCCTCAATATGACTGGAAAGAATTTGGTAATCGTTTCGTTGCTGAAAAACTAGGTTTGGAGCGTGAAGAATACACTACACAGATTTCTAATTATGATAACCTTTCTGCAATATTTGACGCAATGAAGCGTATCAATACTGTGATGGTGGATATGAATCGTGACTTCTGGCAGTATATTTCAATGGAATATTTTAAGCAGAAGATCAAAGCCGGAGAGGTGGGGTCAAGTGCTATGCCGCATAAGGTAAATCCTATTGATTTTGAAAATGCAGAAGGTAATCTGGGGATTGCAACCGCGATTTTGGAACATTTAGCGGTGAAGCTTCCGGTGTCACGTTTACAACGCGACTTGACGGATTCTACTGTGCTACGTAATGTAGGTACACCTTTTGGCCATATCGTTATTGCTATTCAGAGTTCCTTAAAAGGACTTCGTAAACTGTTGCTCAATGAACCTGCTATATATCGTGATTTGGACAATTGTTGGAGCGTAGTGGCTGAGGCTATACAAACCATTTTACGTCGCGAAGCTTATCCTCATCCGTATGAAGCTTTGAAGGCATTGACAAGAACGAATCAGGCAATTACTGAAAGTTCTATTAAAGAGTTTATTGAAGGTTTAAATGTAAACGAAGATATTAAAAAAGAGTTAAGAGCAATTACTCCGCATACTTATACGGGACTTTAATTGTTTACTATACAATAAACGTGTTTTTAAATCAGGCCGTGAGGCCAAAGTCTAATTTTATTCGAATAAACAATGAGCACAGAAAACGAAGAATGGCGCGAAAATTCTTTTAATGAAGAGAATACAGGTGCCGGCCGTGATGGTAACAGGTCTTACAACAGAGAAGGTGGAGAGCGTCCTTATCGTCCTTCTTACAATCGTGAAGGTGGTGATCGACCTTATCGTCCACGCTTTAATGCTAACAATGAAGGTGGTGAACGCCCGCAGCGTTCTTATGGTGACCGTCCTCAACGTCCTTCTTACAATCGTGAAGGTGGTGATCGTCCTTATCGTCCACGCTTTAATAACAATGGTGAAGGTAGTGAACGCCCGCAGCGTCCTTACACTGACCGTCCTTATGGTGATCGTCCACAGCGTCCTTCTTATAATCGTGAAGGTGGTGAACGTCCTTATCGCCCACGCTTTAATAATAATGGTGAAGGTGGTGAACGCCCGCAGCGTCCTTACAATCGTGAGGGAGGCGACCGCTCATATGGTGATCGTCCTTATCGTCCTCGTTTCAATAATGGTGAAGGTAGCGACCGTCCTCAGCGTCCTTACAATCGTGAGGGAGGTGACCGCTCATACGGTGATCGTCCTTATCGTCCTCGCTTCAATAATAATGGTGAAGGCGGCTATCGTCCACGTTTTAATAATGACCGACAAGGTGGTTACCGTCCGCGTCCACGTACTAATGACTATGATCCAAATGCTAAATATAGCAGAAAGAAACAAATTGAGTATAAAGAACAATTTATTGATCCGAACGAACCAATTCGTTTGAATAAATTTTTGGCGAATGCAGGTGTTTGTTCTCGTCGTGAGGCTGATGAGTTTATTACTGCCGGAGTGGTTTCTGTAAACGGTGAAGTAGTTACAGAATTAGGAACAAAGATTAAACGTGCAGATGTTGTGAAGTTTCATGATGAAACAGTTAGCATTGAACGTAAAGTATATGTATTGCTGAATAAACCGAAAGATACGGTAACAACTTCTGATGATCCTCAGGAACGTCGTACTGTGATGGATTTGGTAAAAGGTGCTTGTGCGGAACGTATCTATCCGGTGGGCCGTCTTGACCGTAATACGACAGGAGTATTGTTACTGACGAATGACGGGGATTTGGCTTCTAAGTTGACGCATCCGAAATTTCTGAAGAAGAAGATTTATCATGTTCATTTGGATAAGAATCTGACGAAAGCGGATATGGAACAGATTGCAGCGGGAATTCAATTGGAAGATGGTGAAATTCATGCAGATGAAATCAGCTATACAGATGAATTTAAGAAAAACCAAGTTGGTATCGAAATTCACTCAGGTAAGAACCGTATCGTTCGCCGTATATTCGAATCACTGGGATATAAAGTAATAAAACTCGACCGGGTATTCTTTGCCGGACTTACTAAGAAAGGTTTGCGCCGCGGAGACTGGCGTTACCTGACAGAGGTAGAAGTAAACTATCTCCGTATGGGAGCGTTTGAGTAATTTATAATATTGTATTAAATTAATTTTATGGAAAAGATTGGTAGAACAAAAATTGTTGATCTGTTTAAGCGTGAAGATTTTGGCGCTGTGGTCAATGTGAAAGGATGGGTTCGCACCCGTAGAGGTAGCAAACAAGTAAACTTTATCGCACTGAATGACGGTTCTACAATAAATAATGTGCAGGTTGTGGTAGACTTGGCTAATTTCGACGAAGATATGTTGAAGTTGATTACTACCGGTGCTTGTCTGAGTGTGAATGGGGTAATGGTGGAATCTGTGGGTTCTGGTCAGAAAGTGGAAATACAAGCTCGTGAAATCGAAGTTCTAGGTGTCTGCGATAATACCTATCCATTGCAAAAAAAAGGTCACTCCATGGAATTTTTGCGCGAGATCGCTCATTTGCGTCCGCGCACCAATACTTTTGGTGCAGTGTTCCGTATTCGTCACAATATGGCAATTGCTATTCACAAGTTTTTCCATGATAAGGGATTTTTTTATTTCCATACTCCGCTTATTACAGCTTCCGATTGTGAAGGTGCCGGACAAATGTTTCAGGTAACTACAATGAACCTTTATGATCTGAAAAAAAATGAAGCCGGTTCTATCATCTATGATGACGATTTTTTTGGAAAACAGGCTAGTCTGACTGTTTCTGGTCAGTTGGAAGGTGAATTAGCTGCTACAGCTTTGGGATCTATCTATACATTTGGTCCGACTTTCCGCGCTGAGAATTCTAATACTCCACGCCACTTGGCTGAGTTCTGGATGATTGAGCCGGAAGTAGCTTTCAATGATATTCTTGACAATATGGACTTGGCAGAAGAGTTTATTAAATATTGTGTGAGATGGGCATTGGATAACTGTGCGGATGATGTGAAATTCCTGAACGATATGTTCGATAAGGAATTAATAGGACGTCTGCAGGGTGTTTTGAAAGATGACTTTGTACGTTTGCCTTATACAGATGGTATTAAGATTCTGGAAGAGGCTGTAATAAAAGGACGCAAATTTGAATTCCCTGTTTACTGGGGAGTGGATTTGGCTTCTGAACATGAGCGTTATTTGGTAGAAGAACACTTCAAACGTCCAGTCATTCTGACTGATTATCCGAAGGAAATTAAAGCCTTCTACATGAAGATGAATGATGACAATAAGACGGTACGTGCAATGGATGTTCTATTCCCGAAAATTGGTGAAATTATTGGTGGCTCTGAACGTGAATCAGACTATAACAAGTTGGTTGCCCGTATTGAAGAGCTACATATACCAATGAAGGATATGTGGTGGTATTTGGATACCCGTAAGTTTGGTACTTGTCCACACTCAGGCTTTGGACTTGGTTTCGAACGATTGCTTTTGTTTGTGACAGGTATGTCGAATATTCGTGACGTGATACCATTCCCACGTACACCGAGAAATGCTGAATTCTAATATTTTAGTATATTTATGTAAAACTCGCATAATCTTTTGATTATGCGAGTTTTTTTATGCTCCTAATAATTGTTCTTTCAAAATAAATCTTTATATTTGGACATAAGTATTGAAGGGTATTAATTAAAATCATACTATTATGAAAAAGCTCTACTTCTTTACTGTTTTAGCTATAATGTTAATGGCAGTAACTGGTGCGATGGCCCAAAAGAAAACAAAGTTTAAACCCGCCGAGTTGAAGGGAATATGGCAATTATGCCATTATGTGTCGGAGAGTCCTGACGTTGCAGGTTATTTGAAACCTAGTAATACTTTTAAAGTATTGAGTGATGACGGTCGAATCGTGAATTTCACTCTTATTCCTGGTTCTGATGCAATCATTACCGGATATGGCACGTGGAAACAACTAACGAATAATTCCTATAAAGAGAGCATTGAGAAGAATATTCATCTTCCGATGTTGGATAATAAGGATAATATACTGGAATTCGAAATTAAGGATAATGATTACTTGTATTTGAAATTTTTTATTCAAAAAGATTTGAATGGGAACGAGTTAAATACATGGTATAATGAAACATGGAAAAGGGTTGGGATGCCGGATAAATTTCCTGAGGATATTGTGAGATAAGTAAATTTGTCATATTGTATAAGAAAATTGCGTATTTCTTTCTTTTATAGAGTAGAAGTACGTAATTTTTTTATATTTTTGACGAATCATTATTCTGTGTATCAGTAGAGTGAATAATGGACTATTATTAATGTAACACTAACATTATTAAAATGAAAATGAGACGAACACTTTGTATTGCCATTTGCGCTATGGGCTTTTTTGCTATTTGTAGTACTTCTTGGGCAGGTACACCAAAATGGTTTAAGAATGCAGTGAAGACTTCTAACCATCAGCTGCTATACATGGCGGAACAATTGAAAGATGTACAGAACAAAGCTTATTTCCCACGCACTCTCAAAGCGGACGGAAGTTATGCAATGGGGAAAGCGCAAGATTGGACAAGTGGTTTTTATCCCGGTTCATTGTGGTTAGCTTATGAAATGACAGGTGACGAAGACCTGGCAAAAGAAGCTCGGAAATATACTAACCGACTAGAGGAAATTCAGTATTATACAGGAAATCATGATGTTGGGTTTATGATGTATTGCAGTTATGGACATGCCCTTCGTTTGAAACCGGAACAGAAGGATAAAGAAATTCTGATTAATACTTCCAAAAGTCTTTGTAAACGCTTTAATCCGCAGGTAGGATTGATTCGTTCTTGGGATTTTGGTAAATGGACTTATCCTGTTATCATTGATAATATGATGAATCTTGAACTTCTTTTCTGGGCGTCTGAGCAGACTGGTAATTCAAAGTTTCGAGATGTAGCCGTTGCTCATGCAGATAAAACTCTAAAAAATCATTTTCGTGAGAATATGTCATCTTATCATGTAGTCAGCTATTCTGTTCCGGATGGTAAAGTAGAATCTAAGGGAACTTTTCAAGGATACTCAGATACTTCAGCTTGGGCACGTGGGCAATCTTGGGGACTTTATGGATATACAATGTGTTATCGTTTTACAAAGAATCCGGCTTATTTGGACGCTGCACGTAAAATCGCTCATTTTATCATGAAGAATCGTCCTTCGAAAAAGGACTATATTCCTTATTGGGATTATAATGCACCCGATATTCCAAATGCACCGCGGGATGCATCGGCAGCTGCTATTACGGCTTCGGCATTACTTGAATTAGGCGGATATGTGGATGATCATAAACTAGGTGATAGCTATATAAAATATGCAGAAAATATTTTGAAACAACTTTCTTCGTCAGATTATTTAGCGAAGGAAAATGAGAATAAAGGATTTATTTTGAAGCATTCGGTTGGTAACTATCCGGGCAAAAGTGATATAGATGTACCGCTAAACTATGCTGACTATTATTATTTAGAAGCGTTAAATCGATACAGTGGACTGAAAAAGTTTAATTAAAGAGATAAGGCTATTTCCGACATGAGAATTCTAAGTTGGGTAATCCGTTAATTGAATTTTCTTCAAGATATCCCCTTGCTTTATACTTCTCTACATCCGAAATGGTAAAGTAAGGGGTTAAAATATCAGTAGATAAATCAGACTTTGAGCTTTGAGAATTTTTCTTTCTTATTGATTTTCATCTAGCCAGAATTAGTCTTGCGATGTTTCTCTGTCTTGTCTTTCAATTGAATATAACCAAAAAAAGATAGAAATAGTTTGCCATTTCAAAGAAAAGCCGTACTTTTGCAAGCCGATTATTATCTCAAAATGATAAGAGATTAATTCATAGCGAGTTAGTTATCCTTTGTCCGGGGAGGCTAATAAGTGGTGAAGAACAATTTTAGTAGTAACATTTAAAAAACAAAATTAAGAGTGGATACTTTAAGTTACAAGACCATTTCTGCAAACAAGGCAACTGTAACCAAAGAATGGGTTATCGTTGATGCTACAGACCAAACTTTAGGTCGTCTGGGAGCGAAAGTTGCAAAATTGTTGAGAGGAAAGTACAAACCGAACTTTACTCCTCACGTAGACTGCGGTGATAACGTTATCATCATCAATGCAGACAAAGTAAAATTGAGTGGCAATAAATGGAATGACAGAGTTTATTTGTCTTACACAGGTTATCCTGGTGGTCAGAGAGAAATGACTCCTGCTCGTTTAATTGCTAAACCGAACGGTGAAGAAAGATTGCTGAAAAAAGTAGTGAAGGGTATGCTTCCTAAGAATATTTTGGGAGCTAAATTGCTGGGTAACTTGTATGTTTACGCTGGTAGCGAACACAAACATGATGCTCAAAACCCAAAAATGATTGATATTAATTCATATAAATAAGATATAATGGAAGTAGTAAATGCATTAGGCAGACGTAAACGTGCAATTGCACGCATATTCGTAAGCGAAGGTACAGGAAAGATTACTATTAACAAGAGAGACCTTGCAGAGTACTTTCCATCAACTATACTTCAGTATGTTGTAAAACAACCATTGAACAAGTTGGATGCTGCTGAGAAGTATGACATCAAAGTAAACTTGTGTGGTGGTGGTTTCACTGGTCAGTCTCAGGCTTTGCGTTTGGCAATTGCTCGTGCACTGGTTAAGATGAACGCTGAAGATAAAGCAGCTCTTCGTGCTGAAGGCTTCATGACTCGTGATCCTCGTTCTGTTGAACGTAAGAAACCGGGACAACCGAAAGCTCGTAGAAGATTCCAGTTCAGTAAACGTTAATATCTGCTGGAGGAATCTCTGGAGAGAAGTACGTTTAGTATCTAAACTACCGGGACTCATCAGACTACCCGGCGGTTGGTTTAGAAAAAACAAAAAAGAAAGTAAACGATTTAAAGAAAAACAAGATGTCAAGAACAAATTTTGATACTTTATTGGAGGCTGGTTGCCACTTCGGACACCTAAAAAGAAAGTGGAATCCTGCAATGGCCCCTTATATTTTCATGGAACGCAATGGTATTCACATCATTGACCTCCACAAAACAGTTGCAAAAGTAGATGAAGCTGCTGAAGCTTTGAAACAGATTGCCAAATCTGGCAAGAAAGTTCTTTTTGTTGCTACTAAAAAACAAGCTAAACAAGTTGTGGCTGAAAAAGCTCAATCTGTTAATATGCCTTATGTAATCGAGCGTTGGCCGGGTGGTATGCTTACTAACTTCCCGACTATCCGTAAGGCTGTGAAGAAAATGGCTACTATCGATAAACTGACTAACGATGGTACTTATTCAAATCTTTCTAAGAGAGAAGTTCTTCAGATCTCTCGCCAACGTGCAAAATTGGACAAGACTTTAGGTTCTATTGCTGACCTGACTCGTCTGCCGTCTGCATTGTTCGTTATCGATGTAATGAAAGAAAATATCGCTGTTCGCGAAGCTAACCGTTTGGGTATTCCTGTATTTGGTATCGTTGATACTAACTCAGATCCAACTAACGTAGACTTCATAATTCCGGCTAATGATGATGCTACTAAATCAGTAGAAGTTATCTTGGATGCATGCTGTGCTGCAATGCAAGAAGGCTTGGAAGAAAGAAAAGCTGAAAAGATCGATATGGAAGCTGCGGGTGAAGCTCCTGCTAACAAAGGCAAGAAGAAATCAACCAAAGCAAGACTCGACAAATCTGACGAAGAAGCTATTAACGCAGCTAAAGCTGCTGCTTTCATCAAGGAAGACGAAGAGGCTTAATATAATAATGTGCCAATTTGCTAATGTGCAAGAGTGTATTGACATACTTGCATTTTGATTGGCAGATTGGCACATTTTTTGTTTTTGAAAATTATTATTCATTTAAATATAGGAAATACTATGGCTGTAACTATGGCTGATATTACCAAGCTGCGTAAAATGACCGGAGCTGGTATGATGGATTGCAAAAATGCATTGACTGAAGCAAACGGTGACTTCGACGGCGCAATGAAGATTATTCGTGAAAAAGGACAGGCTGTTGCTGCGAAACGTTCTGATCGCGAGGCTTCTGAAGGTTGTGTACTCGTTAAGGCTGAAAACGGCTTTGGAGCTATGATCGCTTTGAAATGCGAAACTGACTTTGTTGCTAAGAACGAAGATTTCATTAAGCTGACTCAAGATATTTTGGATGCTGCTATTGCTAACAAATGTAAGTCTTTGGATGAAGTGAAAGCTCTTCCGATGGGTACAGGTACTATTGCTGATGCTGTAACAGACAGAAGTGGTATCACTGGTGAGAAAATGGAATTGGACGGATATGCTACAGTAGAAGGTACTGCTATTTCTGTTTACAACCATCAAGGTAAGAACTTCCTTTGCACAATGGTTGCATTGAATAAGGAGGCTGATCCGACAGTAGGTCACGAAGTTGCTATGCAGATCGCTGCTATGAATCCGATTGCTATCGACGAGAAAGATGTTCCTGCTGATGTATTGGAAAAAGAAAAAGAAATTGCTGCTGATAAAGCACGTCAGGAAGGTAAACCTGAGAACATGATCGAAAAGATCGCTATGGGCCGTATCGGTAAGTTCTATAAAGAAGTTTGCTTGCTGAAACAAGAATATATTCAGGATGCTAAGATGACAGTTGCTGATTTCTTGAAATCTCAAGATAAAGATCTGACTGTTACTGCATTCAAACGTTTCACTTTGAGAGCTGAATAATTCTCGAACGTCACATTATAAAGAAAAAGCCGTCTCATTAAATGGGGCGGCTTTATTTTATCTTCTTCGTTTAATTGGATCTTGATAAATAAGATTAGATTGTTAGTTTCCCCAAAATAGTCTCTGAAGTTTCATGAACTATGAAATATAGAAAACTATACGGAGATTCGACAAGGGTAAGTATACGGCTATAGCTTTATAAAGCTCCCAATTTTAATCCCCTACACGCATAGTTTACAGGTCAAACTAAATAAAGATACGAAGTTGATCCTTCTTAAAATGTCTAGTTAATGTGATTTCAGTTTTATATAGAAATGACCTTTTTTATTTTAGCAAGTTTTATCCCCCGACACCTTTGGTTTTAATGTAGCCTTCTTTAATCAGCAGTTCTATGATTTTAGTTTTGAAATCCCCCTGCACAATGATCTCGCTATCTTTCGCTGAACCACCGACACCGCATTTACTTTTTAGTAACTTACCAAGTTTCTTCAAGTCATTCTCTGTGCCGACAAAACCAGTAATTAATGTTACCACTTTTCCACCCCTGTTCTTTTTATCAATGGAAACTCGAAGATTTTGTTTGGTTTTATCAAGAGTAACTTGTTCCTCGTCATCGTCCATTTCGTAACTGAAGTTTGGGTTGGTAGAATATACCACATTCAATCTATCTTTCCAATCATTGTCTTTCATACCTGTTGTTTTAATTTCTTTTTCAAAAGTATTAAACTTACCGAAATACGCAAAATTTGTGTCAGTTTTCCTTGTTTTGTTTAATCTCTATTAAGGTTTTACAGTCTTGGATTGTCAGTCTCAAAAAATAGTGTACTTTTGCAAAATACCAAATTTTGTAAGCAGTATGAGCACTTCTGTACGAAAAGAGGCGGATAAAGTGCCGGAGCCTACCTTACGGAGACTTCCCTGGTATCTGTCGAATATAAAACTAATGAAGGAAAGAGGAGAGCAGTATGTTTCTTCCACTCAAATATCTAAAGAAATAAATATTGACGCATCTCAGATCGCCAAGGACTTATCTTATGTAGACATCTCAGGTCGTACAAGGGTGGGATATAATGTAGATGCCTTAATTGAAGTATTGGAGAGTTTTCTTGGGTTTACTGATATGCACAAAGCTTTTTTGTTTGGTGTTGGTAGTTTGGGAGCAGCATTGCTTCGTGATTCGGGTTTACATCATTTCGGACTGGAAATAGTAGCTGCTTTTGATGTAAATCCCGACTTAGTAGGAAAGGATCTGAATGGCATTCCTATATTTCATTCTGATGATTTTGAAGCAAAGATGAAAGAATATGATGTTAATATTGGCGTGCTTACAGTTCCTATTAATATAGCTCAGGAAATTACAGATAAGATGGTGGACGGTGGTATTAAGGCAGTATGGAATTTTACTCCGTTTCGTATTCGTGTTCCTGAGACTATTGTGGTGCAGAATACCTCTTTGTATGCCCATTTAGCTGTTATGTTTAACCGATTGAATTTTAACGAGATCAAATAATGAAGATTATCGCAGTAGGAATGAACTATGCCCAACATAATAAGGAATTGGGGCATACACAAGTAAATACGGAACCTGTAATTTTTATGAAGCCGGATTCAGCCATTCTGAAAGATGGTAAACCGTTTTTCATTCCTGATTTTTCTAATGAGATACATTATGAAACGGAATTAGTGGTTCGGATCAATCGCTTGGGTAAAAATATAGCTTCTCGTTTTGCGGATCGTTATTATGATGCTGTTACTATTGGCATTGACTTTACTGCTCGTGATCTCCAGCGGAAATTTCGTGAACAGGGAGGACCTTGGGAGCTTTGCAAAGGATTTGATTCATCGGCTGCTATTGGAGATTTTGTTCCGGTAGACCATTATAAGGATATTCAAAATTTGAACTTCTCCTTGGCTATTGACGGAAAGGAAGTACAACATGGTTGTACCGCAGATATGTTGTTCAGAATTAATGATATAATTGCTTACGTCAGCCAGTTCGTGACACTGAAAATAGGTGATCTGCTATTTACAGGAACTCCTGTAGGAGTAGGACCTGTGAGTATTGGGCAACATTTACAAGGGTATCTTGAAGAGGAAAAATTGCTTGATTTTTATGTTCGTTAAACTCTTCCGTTTATAGCTCTATATCATCTGGGCAAGGAAACATGATATCCAGGAAAAGGCTTGTAATCCCGAAGAGGATGCTACTGGATTTTCAGAAATAAATGTATTTGAGCAAGATGTAACATGCAGGAGCCAGGACAATAAGATGTGTACATTCTAGTGGAGGCAAAACTACTTGTTTGCCCTATCGCTTGGTTAATAGCTATGAAGATAAAAGCGAGATTATAAATATAATAAATAAAATCTGTATCGTAAATAATAAAGATGAAAATAAGAGTTGGTTTTGGCTTTGATGTTCACCAGTTAGTTGAAGGACGAGAATTATGGTTGGGGGGCATTCTTTTGCAACATACAAAAGGGTTGTTGGGGCATTCGGACGCTGATGTGTTGATCCATGCTATTTGTGATGCCTTATTGGGAGCTGCGAATATGCGGGATATCGGTTATCATTTCCCGGATACAGCCGGAGAATTTAAGAATATTGATAGTAAGATTTTACTGAAGAAAACGGTGGAGTTTCTTGCGGCGAAAGGATATCGTGTGGGAAATATAGACGCAACCATCTGTGCAGAACAGCCGAAATTGAAAGCGCATATCCCTTTGATGCAAGAAACATTGGCTTCTGTCATGGGTATAGATATTGATGATATATCCATCAAAGCAACTACTACAGAAAAATTAGGTTTTACAGGGCGCGAAGAGGGTATTTCAGCATATACTACCGTATTGATAGAAAAAGAATAATTCCATTCATTGAAAAAGATCATTCTCTAAATAATAAATGATTATGAACCGACCTTTAAAAATATTTCTGTTATTAATTTCTCTTTTGATGGGAACTTTCTGTTGGGCTCAGAAGGTTGAATTGAAATTTAATAAAGAAGGTAAATTTAAGATAGTGCAGTTTACTGATGTTCATTTCAAATACAAGAATCACGCTTCTGACATCGCATTGGAACGTATTAATGAAGTGCTTGACGCTGAACGTCCGGATTTGGTAGTTTTTACCGGAGACGTAGTCTACTCAGCTCCGGCAGATTCAGGACTATTGCAGGTGCTTGAACCGGTGAGTAAACGTAAAATTCCTTTTGTTGTCACTTTCGGTAATCATGATAATGAACAGAAAATGACTCGTGAGCAATTATACGATGTTATTCGGAAAGTCCCTAGTAATATATTACCTGACAGGGGAGACGTTCTTTCTCCGGACTATGTCTTAACAGTGAAAGCATCTTCGGATGCGAAAAAGGATGCAGCAATCCTTTATTGCATGGATTCTCATTCTTATTCCCCGTTGAAGGATGTAAAAGGTTATGCCTGGCTGACTTTTGACCAGATAGCTTGGTATCGTGAGCAAAGTGCAGCTTATACTGCACAAAATGCCGGGAAACCATTACCTGCACTAGCTTTTTTCCATATACCCTTGCCGGAATATAATGAAGCAGCATCTAATGAGAACGCCATCCTTCGTGGCACCCGAATGGAAGAGGCTTGTGCTCCTAAGTTGAATACAGGAATGTTTGCGGCAATGAAAGAAGCAGGAGATGTGATGGGTGTTTTCGTTGGTCACGATCATGATAACGATTACGCAGTGATGTGGAAAGATATATTATTGGCTTACGGGCGTTTTACCGGTGGGAATACGGAATATAATCATTTGCCGAATGGAGCCCGCGTCATAGAGTTAAATGAAGGTACACGTACTTTTACTTCCTGGATTCGTCAGAAAGATGGAGTAGTGGATAGGATCTCTTATCCTGCAAGTTTCGTCAAGGATGATTGGACAAAGCGTTGAAATTAGCCAGCTTGACATGGCTGAGGCGTGTATATTTAACCCCATGACTTTCATATATGTGTGAAATTCGCGCAGATGTTACATACACAATTTGTCCCGGTTCGTATTCATGCTCTAATCCAGACAGGGTACATGATACAGAACTGGGATTTTTCGATGAAATCGTCATAATCACAGAATTACCACTGGCGTCGTTCAAAGTCAAAATCTGTTTGACATAGAATTGTGGAATGTTGCCATTCAATCTTGTTTTATATGGGTTGTCCTCTAGTCTTACTCTCATCACTTTCAAACTCAAGTCTGTCAGTTTTTCACCAGGTTCACCTAGATAACGGCTTTCACGCCGCGTTTCTTTGACTTTACGTAACATAAAGTCCAAATGTATAGAATGATAGACTTGAGCTATTTTCACGAACCGTTCTTGCTTGGGAGTTTTAGGAGTAAATTTATAGGCAATCCAGCTGAGATATGGTGGATCTATTTTTAAAATTTCATGCAGAAAATGCCCGCGGTATTTTCCGAAAGAGATAAGATCGTCACCATTACTCTGCATTCTCTTTTCATTATATTCTACGAGGATAAGACAACGCTGTGAGTAATAAAGCATGGTGCTAGCCATTCTCAATGATTCATTGATATCTGGTGACAAATCATGTATATAAATGATAGATTGTTTTTCAAGCAAGGGGGAATAGTGCCACAGCGAGTAATTGGATTTTCCCGGTTTAGGCAATACTACCAAATAAACCCCCGCTTCCTTGAAAGAAGTTCTTCCTCGATTGTATTCATTGAGCTTGGCATACAATAAGGCCTGTTCACTTGCGGGAATACCCGGTAATTTTGGATTAGCCATAATTGTGTTTACTTTTTAAGTATATCTCAAATATATGAATATTATATTAAAAAAGCAAGCCTTTTTGCAGCTTAGATAAGCTCAATTAATAATATTTTATAAACTTATTTCCTTTTATTCATTTGTTTCGGATGCGTTATCTTCTCTGCATATTCTTATTATAGCAGGATAGTCATCACTTTGTAGCGTTTTTAGTTTTTGCATCAATTATTTAGTCTTCCACTTTCGTTTCAGACTTTTCATCTTCTATATCGCAGATTTCCATTTCTTTCGTCAGTACATTTTCCGGAAGATGATATTTAAAAGGAATTCGGTGGCAAGTCTCTTCTTTCAAACGTTTGTTTACTTTGCGGTCGGCAACGAAATACATGCGCGATACACGGTGTAATTCTATCCGTTGGGCAATCATTCGTGCAATATTCTTTTCTGTTTTACTTCCTTTCTTTTGTAACTATTTGGGTACAGCGTACCATAACTCTTCTTTTTCTCCTTTTAGGAAATTCACTTTCTTACGTACTTGATACGGAATCGACATTAATGGTTATTACTTACTACTCTTTTCTTTGTATACTACATAAAAAGATATCCCCGGATGTACGTCTGGGAACAATAGTTTCTACTACAAAGATACACTTGTATTATAGGAAAAGCAAATTCTTTAAACAGTAAAAGAAGGAAGTGAAAGAATTAATTTATTTTCTCCTTATAAACTTGTACATTTGTATCCATATAATCAGTAGAAAATTCGGATGAAAGAACGAAATAAGAGAGTATTGGTCGGTATGAGTGGCGGTATAGACAGTACTGCTACTTGTCTGATGTTGCAAGAACAGGGATACGAGATTGTGGGAGTCACCATGCGTGTATGGGGTGACGAACCACAGGATGCCAGGGAGCTGGCCGAACGAATGGGGATTGAACATTATGTAGCTGATGAACGTATTCCTTTTAAAGAGACAATAGTAAAGAATTTCATTGACGAATATAAGGAAGGAAGGACACCTAACCCTTGTGTGATGTGCAATCCGTTGTTTAAATTTCGTGTATTGACAGAATGGGCGGATAAGTTGGATTGTGCTTGGGTGGCTACCGGTCATTATTCCCGATTGAAAGAATGTGACGGACATATTTACATTGTTGCCGGAGATGATGAAAAGAAAGACCAGTCCTATTTTCTTTGGCAATTGAGCCAGGAAGTGTTGAAACGCTGTATATTCCCATTGGGGAATTATACAAAGATAAAGGTTCGTGAGTATCTAGCTGGGAAGGGATATGAAGCCAAGTCAAAAGAAGGGGAGAGTATGGAAGTTTGTTTTATAAAAGGAGACTATCGGCATTTTCTCCGTGAGCAATGTCCTGAGTTGGATCGTGAAGTCGGTCCCGGATGGTTTGTTAGCTCTGAAGGAGTCAAATTAGGACAACATAAAGGAGCCCCTTATTATACCATTGGACAACGGAAAGGATTAGAGATTGCCTTGGGTAAACCTGCTTATGTATTGAAAATCAATCCGCAAAAAAATACGGTAATGCTTGGAGATGCCGAGCAGCTAAAGGCTGAGTATATGTTGTTGGAACGAGATAAGATTATTGACGAGCAAGAATTGTTCCAATGTGAGAACCTGACAGTAAGGATTCGTTATCGGAGTCGTCCATTGTCTTGTCGGGTGAAACGCTTGGAAGATGGACATTTATTGGTGCATTTCTTGGAGGCAGCTTCTGCTATTGCACCTGGGCAATCTGCTGTATTTTATGATGGAAAGCGCGTGCTAGGTGGTGCATTTATTGCTTCTCAACGTGGCATTGGGCTGGTAATTTTAGAAAATGGAAATTTTTAATAGCTTAAAATAAAGATAACTTATGAAGAAGTTTGTATTATTGGCGTTCGCTTTGAATATAGTCTTAGGTGCGTCTGCTCAGTTTACTTCTACTGATACTTTAAAGTATCGTATTAGTTTGAAGGATAAAAAGGCAACGACCTATTCTGTAAAGAAACCCGAGATGTTTCTATCCAAGAAATCCATTGAACGGAGAAAGAAACAAGGATTATCTGTGAATGTTACCGATTTGCCGGTTTGTAAGAAGTATATAGATGCTATCCGTGAGAAAGGGGTTCATATACTAGTGACTGGAAAGTGGGATAACTTTGTAACTGTTTCATGTAATGATAGCACATTGATCGGTGAAATAGCTAAACTTCCTTTTGTACGTTCTACAGAGAGAGTTTGGAAGGGCCAAGCAAAAAAATCCCAGAGAAGAGACTCTTTGATTAATAAGCCATTGCGTACAGATAGTTTGTATGGACCGGCTATTACTCAGATTCAGATGAGTAATGCCAACCGTTTGCATGAAGCCGGTTTTAAAGGACAGGGAATGACAATTGCTGTGATTGATGCAGGGTTCCACAATGCGGATAAGATTGAAGCAATGAATAATATCCGTATTCTTGGTACACGCGATTTTGTGAATCCGGAGGCAGATATTTATGCGGAGAGTAGTCATGGAATGTGCGTACTTTCATGTATGGCTATGAATCAGCCGAATGTGATGATAGGTACTGCTCCTGAAGCTTCTTACTGGTTGTTACGTAGTGAAGATGAATACTCAGAGAATCTGGTTGAACAAGACTATTGGGCAGCGGCTATCGAATTTGCAGATAGTGTAGGAGTAGACATTGTGAATACTTCTCTTGGTTATTATACATTTGATGATCCGACGAAGAATTATAGATATCGTGATCTGAACGGACATTATGCATTGATGTCTCGTGAAGCAGGAATGGCAGCAGACAAGGGAATGGTGGTGGTTTGCAGTGCCGGCAATTCAGGAATGGATTCCTGGAAAAAAACAACTCCTCCGGGAGATGCAGAAAATGTAATTACAGTCGGTGCAATTGATAAAAAAGGCTTGTTGGCTCCATTCTCTTCTATCGGAAATACTGCGGATGGCCGGGTTAAACCGGATGTTGTAGCAGTTGGGCTTTGGGCTGATGTGATGGGTACAGACGGTAATCTTCGTCATGCAAACGGAACATCTTTCTCTTCTCCGATCATGTGTGGTATGGTGGCTTGTCTTTGGCAGGCTTGTCCGAAGTTGACAGCAAAAGAAATTATCGAACTGGTACGTCATTCAGGGGATCGGGCGGATTTTCCGGATAATATCTATGGGTATGGGATTCCTGATTTGTGGAAGGCATACCAATCGACGATAAAGAAAAAACGATAAAAGGCACGCGTATGGATTCTCTTTCTCTTCTGGAACTGAATGCATTGGTGCGGCGGAGCCTGGAACAATGTCTTCCTGATGAGTATTGGATACAGGCTGAGTTGAGTGATGTCCGTTCCAATACGACCGGACATTGCTATCTGGAGTTTGTACAAAAAGATCCGCGTAGCAATAATCTTGTGGCTAAGGCACGTGGGATGATCTGGAATAACATTTATCGTCTGCTCAAACCATATTTTGAGCAGGCTACCGGACAATTGTTTGTTTCCGGTATCAAAGTATTGGTGAAAGTGACCGTTCAGTTTCATGAGTTGTATGGATACAGTCTGACAGTGTTGGATATTGATCCTACCTATACGTTAGGCGATATGGCACGTCGTCGTCGTGAAATACTGTTGCAACTGGAAGAGGAAGGGGTATTAACATTGAACAAGGAATTGGAGATGCCGCTTCTTCCTCAACGTATTGCGGTAGTCTCTTCCGCTACAGCAGCAGGATATGGTGACTTTTGTCATCAGTTGAAGCATAATCCCTGCGGATTCTTTTTCTATACAGAACTTTTCCCTGCTCTGATGCAAGGAAATCAAGTAGAAGAATCGGTATTGGACGCCTTAGATCGCATTAATGCACGTATTGACGACTTTGATGTTGTCGTTATCATACGTGGAGGTGGGGCTACTTCTGATCTTTCCGGCTTTGATACTTATCTATTGGCAGCGGCCTGTGCACAGTTTCCATTGCCGATTATTACAGGTATCGGGCACGAGCGGGACGATACAGTACTCGATTCTGTAGCTCATACGCGTGTAAAAACGCCTACGGCAGCTGCTGAACTTCTGATTCATCAAGTGACAGAGGTAGCGGAACATTTGGAAGATTTGTCAACTCGTATTCAACAAGGAGCCTATGCATTGCTAGAACAGGAACAGAGAAGGCTTGTTACTATTCAAACCCGTATTCCTGTACTTGTTCACCGAAAACTTTCGGAGGCACGTTTCTCTTTATTAACGGCCCGAAAGGATTTGACTCAAATGACTCTTGCTTTACTTTCCCGTCATCGTCATCGGCTGGAGTTATTGCAACAACGTATAATGGATGCTTCGCCGGACAAACTTTTGAAACGTGGGTATAGCATCACTCTGAAAGATGGGAAAGCGGTGACGGATGCCTTTTCATTAAAAACGGGTGATGAACTCGTAACCCGTTTGTCGAAAGGTGAAGTTCATTCCGTTGTTGAGTAGTTACTTCTAATAACTTATAAAATATTCATTTTCAACCATAAATAACATATCATCGTGGCAGCAAAAAAAGAAACATATTCCCGTGCGATAGAACGTCTTGAAAAGATCGTTCGCCAGATTGACAACAATGAATTGGATATCGACATTTTGAGCGAAAAAATCAAGGAAGCAAATGAAATTATTGCCTTTTGTACCGAAAAACTAACGAAAGCAGATCGAGAAGTGGAAAAATTATTGCAAGAAAAGGGGCAATCTGAAGAATAAAAGCTATTTTTGCGAATCAATGGACAAGAAAATAAACTAATACATAACGAAATGAAAGAAATAGACTGGGCGAATCTGTCGTTTGGATACATGAAGACAGATTACAACGTGAGAATTAATTTCCGTAATGGTGCGTGGGGAGAATTGGAGGTTAGTAGTGAAGAATACCTTAATTTGCACATGGCAGCTACTTGTTTGCACTATGGTCAGGAGGCATTTGAAGGATTAAAGGCATTCCGCGGTAAAGATGGTAAAGTACGTATTTTCCGTTTGGAAGAAAATGCAGCACGTTTGCAATCTACTTGTCAAGGGATCATGATGGCTGAATTACCGACTGAACGTTTCAAGGAAGCTATTTTGAAAGTAGT
The DNA here is from genome assembly GCF_900155865.1 of Bacteroides bouchesdurhonensis. Classification (GTDB taxonomy): domain Bacteria; phylum Bacteroidota; class Bacteroidia; order Bacteroidales; family Bacteroidaceae; genus Bacteroides; species Bacteroides bouchesdurhonensis. The sequence continues at coordinate 4,815,484 of NZ_LT707006.1, read as the reverse complement.
GAAGTTGAATGAGCGTTTTATTCCTCCTTATGAAACAGGTGCTTCTTTATATATTCGTCCGTTATTGATTGGAACAAGTGCTCAGGTAGGAGTACATCCGGCTAATGAATATATGTTTGTAGTATTTGTAACTCCGGTAGGTCCGTACTTCAAAGGTGGCTTCTCTACTAATCCGTATGTCATTATTCGTGAGTTCGACCGTTCGGCACCTCTGGGCACAGGGATTTATAAGGTAGGCGGAAATTATGCTGCTAGTCTGCGTGCAAATAAGAAAGCACATGAGTTGGGATATTCCTGTGAATTCTATCTGGATGCAAAAGAGAAGAAATACATTGATGAGTGTGGTGCTGCCAATTTCTTCGGAATCAAAGACAATACATACATCACTCCGAAATCAACTTCCATTCTGCCGTCTATCACAAATAAGAGTTTGATGCAATTGGCAGAAGATATGGGATTGAAAGTAGAGTGCCGTCCTGTGCCTGAAGAAGAACTTGCAACTTTTGAAGAAGCAGGTGCTTGTGGTACGGCTGCGGTGATCAGCCCAATTGAACGTATTGATGATTTGGAAAACGGTAAATCATACGTTATCTCTAAAGATGGAAAACCGGGGCCGATTTGTACGAAGTTGTATAATAAACTGCGTGGTATTCAATATGGTGATGAACCGGATACACATGGTTGGGTGACTATTGTAGAGTAATTAATTTTATATTTAATGTTATGGACACACAAAAAGTTGATATGTTTATGCTTACTAATGGAAAGAACTTTCCTGAAGAGCAGAATATGATTATTAGAGAAAAATTATTGGAAATGGATGATGCAAAGTGGCCTGTAATATCAGCCTTGCAGTTTAAAAGTACTACCGTAGCTTTGGTGCTTTCTATCTTCCTAGGAGCATATGGTATCGACCGTTTCTATATTGGTAATATTGGATTGGGAGTTGGCAAATTGCTCACTTGTGGCGGTTTGGGAGTCTGGGCTATTATTGACTGGTTCTTGATCAGTAAAGCTACACGTGAGGAAAATCTAAAGAAATTGCAGGTATTTCTGTAAATAGATGTCCCCAAAAGGATTTTATAAATTGTGCACTTTGCTTTGTTTGTGCGCATATATTGGATTATATTATCACTTATATTTTGCAGGACAGGGAGGTTTTACTCCCTGTCTCTCGAAATCTTTTTTTCATTTGCCTTGTCCTGCATGTGGTACAACTCGTGGTATTGTGATGTTGCTTCATGCCCAACCATTGGACGCATTACAAATGAATCCTAATAGTTTTTTGGTATTGCTGGCTCTGTTGGTTATGACTGTTCTACTTTTTACAGATGCCTTTTCAAGTGGTAACCGATTGTACCGTCTTTATATATATGTTGATAAGTTGTTGCATAATAAGTATATTCTTATCCCCTTTCTCTTTCTTGAATTATTGATTTGGGTTCGTAATATCTACATTGGAATCTGATCTCCCTTTCACTTGTTACTTTTAACAAATACAGGATAGTTTTTGCCGTTTACGTCAAAAGTAAGTAACTTTGTACTCTAATCAGTGAAATGATATGGGAAAGAATAAATTAGAGAAGTTTGCCGATATGGCAAGTTATCCACACGTGTTTGAATATCCCTATTCAGCAGTAGATAATGTGCCTTTTGACATGAAAGGGAAATGGCATCAGGAGTTTTTTAAGAATGATCATCCGATAGTGCTTGAGCTTGGTTGTGGACGGGGTGAATATACCGTCGGATTAGGCAAAATGTTTCCGGAGAAAAACTTCATTGCTGTTGATATCAAAGGTGCCCGTATGTGGACCGGAGCAACAGAGGCTTTGCAGTCGGGTATGAAGAATGTAGCTTTCTTGCGTACTAATATTGAGATCATCGAACGTTTCTTTGCTGAAGGTGAAGTGAGTGAAATTTGGCTTACCTTCTCTGATCCTCAAATGAAGAAAGCGACTAAAAGACTGACTTCTACTTATTTCATGGAGCGGTATCGCAAATTTCTGCAACCGAATGGAATCATTCATCTCAAGACAGATAGTAACTTTATGTTTACTTATACTAGGTATATGATTGAGACGAATCAACTTCCGGTTGATTTTATAACAGAAGACTTGTATCATTCAGATTTGGTTGATGATATTTTGGGGATTAAGACATATTATGAACAACAATGGCTTGATCGTGGTTTAAGCATCAAATATATCAAGTTTCGACTTCCCCAAGACGGCCGGCTAGAGGAACCGGATGTAGAAATAGAGCTTGATTCGTATCGTAGTTATAACCGTAGTAAGCGGAGTGGGTTGCAGACTTCTAAATGATACCCCGTCTGATTAGTTACCGATTGTACTACAATATGGCTAGGTACTTTTGTGAGTAGATAAATTAAAAAATATAGATTATGACACTCTATCCTAAATTAATATTAGATGCACTGGCAACAGTGCGTTATCCCGGTACGGGAAAGAATCTGGTAGAAGCGGAGATGGTTGCAGACAATCTTCGCATAGATGGCATGTCAGTTAGTTTCTCTTTAATTTTTGAGAAGCCGACTGATCCTTTCATGAAATCAATGCTGAAAGCTGCTGAAACAGCTATTCATACTTACGTATCTCCGGATGTGCAGGTAACAATAGCAACTGAAAGTAAACAGGCAGCCCGTCCGGAAGTTGGTAAGTTACTTCCGCAAGTAAAGAATATTATTGGTATTTCTTCTGGTAAAGGTGGAGTTGGTAAGTCTACCGTATCAGCTAATCTTGCTGTTGCATTGGCTAAACTAGGCTATAAAGTGGGGTTGCTTGATGCAGATATCTTTGGCCCTTCTATGCCAAAAATGTTTCAGGTGGAAGATGCTCGTCCATATGCAGAGCGTGTGGATGGTCGTGATATGATTATTCCAGTTGAGAAATACGGAGTAAAGCTTTTGTCTATCGGTTTCTTTGTCGATCCTGATCAGGCTACTCTCTGGCGTGGAGGTATGGCAAGTAATGCTTTGAAACAATTAATTGGCGATGCGGTATGGGGAGATTTAGATTATTTCCTGATAGACCTTCCTCCCGGAACTAGTGATATCCACCTGACTGTTGTTCAGACGTTGGCAATGACAGGTGCAATCGTTGTTAGTACTCCGCAAGCGGTTGCTTTAGCTGATGCTCGTAAAGGAATTAATATGTTTACAAATGAAAAGGTGAATGTGCCTATTCTTGGTCTAGTGGAAAATATGGCTTGGTTTACACCTGCTGAACTTCCGGAAAATAAATATTATCTCTTTGGTAAGGAGGGAGTTAAGAAGCTGGCGGAAGAAATGCATGTGCCTTTGCTGGGGCAGATTCCTATTGTGCAAAGCATCTGTGAAAGTGGTGATAACGGTACACCGGTTGCATTGGACGAGAATACAGTGACGGGTCGCGCTTTCTTGTCATTGGCTGCAAGTGTTGTTAGACAAGTAGACCGTCGGAATGTAGAAATGGCACCGACTCAGATAGTAGAAATGCAGAAATAATTATTTTATCATATAGCTTTCTAGAGAATCATTCTGAATAATAAATCGCCCGTTGATGCGTGAAAATGCTCAATGGGCGATTTTGTTTTATTAAGGGCGAAAAAGTATTGGAATATTCATTTTGATAAATATCCAAACTTCATAACTTCTGGTGGGTATTGGATGTTTTATCCTTACTTTGATGAGGTTTTGTCTTTTACTTATTTGGTTGTAGTTTTATTGTTATGGATAATATAATATTAGTTTCTATTTCTCTAAAGCTTTCATTAATTGTTCTTTGATAACTTCTGCCTTTGATAATCCGGTTTCCCTGTAGGATATATTTCCTTCCCGATCGATGATTAAGTGTGTTGGTACTCCTCGAATTTTTAAATTTTCTATCAGATAATCCCATTGATTATCTTTTAGTCTAAAATGTTCTCCGTGAATATCGGGTATCATTTTATCCCAGGTTTCTTTGGGAGAAGTTTCCCCTGTAATGTATAAATAGATAATATCTTTATCTTTCAAATCTTCTTTCATAGGTGTCAATGCCTTTTGTGCTTTAAGACATGGACCGCACCAGGTTGCCCAAAAATCTACCATTAATACATGTCCCCGGTATTTTGAAATGATGGAGGGAAATAACTCTTCATTGATTACTTCTCCAGCTTCATTAACTGTGAATCCACTCTTCTTTTTATTTAATTCGATGGATGCTATCAGTTTTTTGTTTATTTGAGCAAGCAGTTCGGTATAAGCAGGTGAGGAAAGTTTTTTTAATCGAACTTCCTGTTCTGCTGTCAAAGGTGTAAAATCTTTCAAAGCTGAATAAATCTTCTGGACCTCAATATAGTCGAATAAAGCACCTTTATCTGTGCCTAATGCTTCTTTGAGTACATTTTCCTTGTCGGGGATAATATTTAAAAAATTCACCATTGATGCATACCTATCATTATATAAAGCTTTAGTAGTGTTGATGGATGAGAATTCTTTCAATACATTATAATACTCTTTCGGAGTATTGATCGGATTGTTTTTGAAATATTCGGCAGTTTTTTCTCTATCCAGCTTATTGATTTTTATATATGCATATTCTAAATCTCTGATTGTAGTGGCAATGCAGGATACTGCTATAATATCTAATTTAATGTTTAATAGTTCTTTGCAAGCTTCACTATATTTAGACTGTGCAATCTTTTTTCGGATCGTTGGAATAGATCTCAGAATATAATTTTTATATTCCTCTGCACTTTTTCCGGCAATAGCCTTAAGGTAATCCATGTAATCGTGATTTCCTAGTGTCATATCTAAATCTACTGTTAAAAACTCTTGTTGCAAACTAGCGAGATAACCTTTAAAATAGGCAGTGGCTCCGTAACTTTTTGCTTTCCTTTGTAGGCGTGATTGCTGACGGCAAAGCTCTTTAGGATTTATTGCAATATATGTTTCTTCATGTGGAGCTACAAGACATACCACATTGCCACAAGAAAAAGTTAGTACAACATTCGTAACTGTCGGAATTCCTATTTCTGTTTGAAAGGTCCCGTCTTCATTGATCTTAAGGAAGCTTGTGTTGTCCTCTCTGAAAGCAGGATTGAACACATGAATTCTGCATTCCTTTGGCATATCTTTTTGATAATCCAGAATTCTTCCTTTCAATACAGCATTTCCATAAGATAGTTCTGGGATGGGTAAAGCTGCTTTCTTATTCATCTTGTGCACAACCACCTCTTGTGGTAATTGTTCCTTTTCAAATGCTTTCTTGTTTAACTGAATTCCCCAGATTTTAAATGCTCTTTCATCATTTCCTTCAATAAAATCAACCCTAGTAATGTTTGGAGGAAGTGGGGGGAAAATGAGCTGAAATTCAGCCTCACCAGATTCCGGCATCCAAAATTCTTGGTCTAATGTGATGCCAACTCCTTTACGTATTGGGTATATTGTTCCATTATTGTCTTTAAGGAAACTTCCTGTTGCAACTTTTATCCAATTTTTAGGTTCATAGAATGCTTTGATATGTAATGTAGTAGCTGTGTCATTAATGACGATCTTCTCAATCTCAATGGTAGTGGAACTCCAAGCTGTAAAAGGAGGACATTTAATGACTCTATCTTTTGCTTCTACTTGCACTATGCAGATAGTACAAAACAGAAAACTTATAATCCACGTGAATTTTTTCATGAACATTATATTTGGTGTGCAACAAATATAAATAAATATTTGTTTTTTCCCTAATTATAATAGAAAAAGAAGTTATATCAAAATTGAGATAACTTCTTTTTAATCCTTCTTTGGAAGGATGTTCTGTATTTTATCTATAACCTATTGTAAGCGGAATGTAATAGGTAATGTAAATTCTACATTGACAGGTTTCCCTTTGTTTTCTCCTGGTTCCCATTCCGGCATTTCACTTATTACGCGGATAGCTTCTGCATCTAAATAAGGAGATACGCTCTGTTGTATCTTTATATTTGATATTTTGCCATCCTTTCCGACGATCATCCTTAAGATCACTTTACCTTGTTCTTTATTTTCCTGCGCGATTGTCGGATATTTGATGTTTTGGGCTATGAATCGCATTAATGCTTCTTCTCCTCCCGGGAATTTGGGCATCTTTTCTATTGTATCAGCGACAGCTTCTTCTTCGGATGTTTTACTAGGGGCATAGCCCGTAACTACTACTTCTGACAGAACGGTCTTTTTCACTTCTTCCAGTGGTAGAGGCTTCTCTACTCGTCCGGTTATTGCACTCAATTTTATTTCTGGCTTTTTCGGACCGTTCAACCGGAACATAATAGGAATTGTAAATTTTACACTGACCGCCTTGCCACGTTGCTTGCCGGGGATCCACTTCGGCATACATGAAATGACTCTTTCGGCTTCTTTGTCGAGATAAGGATCTACACTGTTTATCGTTTTTATGTCTGATATGCTACCATCTTTTCTAATAACGAATTGTACGATTACCCGTCCTTGCGTTCCTTTTTCATGAGCTATTTCCGGATATCTTATATTATTTCTCAGAAACAGCTGAAGTGCTTCTAGTCCTCCAGGGAATTCGGGCATCTGTTCTACAACTTCAAAAAGAACATCTTCCGGAATGGTATCTTTAGTAGCAGTCACTTCCGGCTGTTGAGTTACTTGTTGTTGTGATTTCACAATTTGGGGAGTTTCAGATACTTGTATTTGTGGAATCGTTACTTCTGCAGGAGAAGGAGTAGATTGCACAAATACTTCATCCATCATTTCTTTTGCAAATTTTGTGGTAGTGCGTGCCACCATCTCGATATTGCTGACAATCATCAGCAGTATTGCTAATGGAAGAAACATTAGATATTTTGTTCTTCCTATTCCTTTCGTTCTTCTTTTATTCATCATTTTAATTCGATTTTTGAGTGGTAAAACATTGAAACTATTAGATAAATTTGCTGCAGCCTTGTGGTGAGTCAGCCCCAATAAATGGTACTGGTATGATTTACTGTCATGTCCGGTTTTTAATACTTGATGGTCTGCCATATATTCCAGATTGCTTCTGACTTCGCGTTTCATTAGCCAAATAAAGGGATTAAACCAACAGGCGATACACATTATTTCGCTGATAAGTACATCTACTGAGTGATATTGGCGGGCATGAGTCTTTTCGTGAGTAATTATTTCACTAATTTCCGATTCCGTATGAGTAAGTGGGTATATAAATATCCAATTGAAAAAAGAAAAAGGTCCACTTTCCTTCTTTAAAAGATGGATATTCGTTCCTTGTATATTACTTTTAGGGCATTGAATATGTAATCGTATAATACAACCTAATTGAATAAAAAAACGTACTAAAAGAAGCAATAGAACTCCCCAATAAACGTATTCCAGAATTAAAGTGAGTAGCTCTTGCCAATTGAAATTTGTTTCTGGTGACACTACTATTGTCTGTTCTGGCAATATGATCGTTGCATAAAGATCCGCCATTGCTACCATAGGTTCATTAGCCTTTATCCATTCTTGGATATTCAGTAGAGGATAAAAGATAGAAATTACAAAGAAACAAAGCAGGGCCGTCCGTCTCCACTGGAAGAAGGTGTCTTTATAAAAGAACAACCGATAAAATGCGTAGAACAATGCGATTGCTACGTTAATCTTCAGAAAATAGGCGAGTTCCGGAGTCATGGCAATATATATATTATTTATTTTCTTCTTTTCCTTTTTCTATCAGGTCAATGATTTCTTTCAGGTCATTGGCAGAAATTTTATTGTCTTTTGCAAAGAAGGATACCATTTCCTTATAAGAGTTTTCAAAGTAGTTGCGCACTACCCCGCTCATAAAATGACGTTTATACTCATTTTCATGAATCGTGGGAGTATATTCATAAGTGTTACCTACACGTTTGGGTTTTACATATCCTTTCCGTTCCAGGTTTTTCACAATGGATGCTACTGTTGTATAAGGAGGTGCCGGCTGTGGAAACTTAGCTACGATATCTTTCACAAAACAATTCTGCAACTCCCAAATGTAGATCATTACCTCTTCTTCTTGTATGCTTAATTTTTCCATAAAGATATTTGTTTAATTACGAATCTTTCGCAAATCTACGAATCTTTCGTAATTAAACAATAGATAGCAGGTTAAATATTGTAAATGTGTGGAAAATGTATGATTGTTTTGGGGGGAGTATATGATTGATTCTGGGAAGTTGTGTAATTATCATTGGCAAATATGGTTGGGTAAGAAGCTGATGAGTTATATTCACAGGAAAAACTGCTATATAAGTCTTTTTTATATAAAATAAATCAAATACCTTTGCAGTCACAAAACTAATATGGGTGCGTTTCATTACTTGAAAAGTTATGAAATTCTTCCCTGCACTTTGAACTCTAAATAATGCTGACCAAGGGGAAGAGGGAAGCAAGAAAAACTGAAAGATATGAAAAAAGGTTTGATTTTCGTGCTATTTGCATTGATTTCTATCGTTTCTTATTCACAGACTTCTTGGAATGCCAAAATTGGTATGAACATGAGTAACTTTACTTCCGATGGTTGGGATATGAAAGTAGGTTTCCAGGCTGGTGTTGGTATGGAATATCAATTCACAGAAATGTGGTCTATCCAGCCTTCTTTAATGTTTACTACTAAAGGAGCTAAATTTAGTGGTGTAAAAGCTACTCCTATGTATCTGGAATTGCCAGTATTTGCTGCAGCTAGATTTGCAGTTGTTGATAATCAGAATGTGGTAGTTAAAGCCGGTCCGTATTTTGCTTGTGGTATTGCCGGTAAATATAAAGCAGGAGATAATAAGACTGATTTCTTCGGTGATAATGGTGCAAAGAGATTTGATTGTGGATTGGGTGTAGGTGTTGCTTATGAAATTGGTCGGATTTTCTTTGATTTGACTGGTGAATTTGGGTTGACCAAGCTTGGTGATGCTGATGGTTCTGCAAAAAATATGAACTTTACTATTGGTGTAGGTTATAAGTTCTAATAGATAGTATACTTATTATATTGTACTGTATTTATAATAAATCCCTTGTTCAATCGAGCAAGGGATTTTTATTTTCTAATAGATATTAGCACGTCTGTAGGTTGTAAGTCTTGTAAACAGTAGTTTTCTAAAGCTGAGGATGGAGAAAATCATTCTTCCTTCATGCTACTTTTCTCTTTCAATTCTCTATATTTCTCAATTGCATGTTTCCGGCTCATCATGATTTGTCGGCGATATACCAAACAGGTGGTTATAAAGTAAATTCCGGCTTGTATCCACAAAGCTTTATATTCAAAAGCAACTTCACTAAGAGTTGCTCCCATATTGTTGATCTTTACAAAACCATTGATTCCGAATGTTGATGGAAACAGGTAAGAAACATATTTCCAAAAAGGAGGGATGGCTGCTCCAGGCCATGAAATTCCGGAAATAAATAATAAAGGTACTGATGTGAATACAAATATCAACATACAGGTTTCCCGGTTGCGGATAGCGATGGACGCTGTCATTGCAAAGAAAATACAAGCCGCTAAATAGGGTGCCACAAACAACACCAAAGATTCTGGTTGTCCTATTTGGTTGAGGCTGAACAAACGAGGGACAACGAAAAGAACATAGAATGACACCAGTATATAAACCATGAAATAACTGAGTCCTTTTCCTAGTACAATTCGTAATGTTCCGTTGTAATGCCGGTTGATAGGAACAAGGTCTTTAAAGCGGTTATGTTCACGGGCAGTTCCGGCAGCGAGCCCGATACCTAACAATAACGTTTGCTGAATAATCAAAACTAGTACCGCAGGGATTAGGAAAGCAGCAAAGCCGGTAGTCGGATTGAATATAGAGATTTCTTCGTATTCAATCGGGTAGGCTGTAATCTCGTCTTGCCGTTCTGTAGTATTTCCACTTCGGGTTATTTTGATATCTTTGTTCATATCCAGTGAAACGGCTGTATTGGCGAGTAGCATCGATTTATAGTATAATAGCCCACTCATGTCACAGTAAATACTGACTTGAGTTTGTTCGCCTTTGGCAATGTTATCACTGAAATCAGAAGGTATATAAATGATTCCATACGCATGTCTGTTCTTCAGCATTTGCTTAGCTTCTTCCATGTCCGCACAGTATGAAACAATTTGTATATCTGGTGTAGCGTCTACTTTGCGGAGATATTCACGACTTAAAGAAGAATGTGAATCGTCTACTACAACCGCTGGAACTTCACGAACCACTTCATTGTCATAAATGAAGCTATAAATCAGTGGATAACCCAGTGGGACTAGGAGGAAGAATATCAATACTCCCTGGTCGCGGAAAGTCGTCTGAAACTCATGTTTCCAGATATAAAACAGGTCATTGATGCCTTGGGCTATCTTATCTTTTAATTTTATATCTTTCATTTAGGGTATATATTTATAGTAAATCAATGCTTCTTTCAGTCGGTGAACCACAAAGAAAGGAAGCATCATAAATATTAGCAATGCCATATAGTTGGGCCATGAATAGGCCATGCTATATCCGTTTAATGCCTGATCGACATAAATCAGGAAGTAATGACGTAGTGGGAATAAGTTACTCAGTGCCTGAAGAACCGGATGCATCGCCATGACCGGAAACGAAAATCCGGAGATGGAGAAAGAGATGACTCCCCATAATGAAGCAAAGCTCAGCCCCAGTCGTAAGGTAGGTAGTGTTCCTATCATGACAATGCCACAACATTGGGAAGCCAGTACCAGACAAAGAGTGGCAAAGATCATTGGAAGAATACCGCTATTACAGGGAAAATGTAAGAAACCATATAGGTATACATTATAGAATATTCCCATGATAAAGAAGACTACCGTATGAGGTAATAACTTACCGGCCAATGCAATGTAAATTGAATTATTACTCATGCGAAGCCATTCGCGGGCAGTGCGGTCCTTAATCTCTACGCCAATTGCATAAACGGTTACCATGAATATGAGTAACATGAGTACCCCCGGTATAATGGTGTTGCAAAGATATACCGAATAATTTAGCCAGGGATTATTTAATGGGTGCGTGTCGATCACAATCGGTTGTAAATAAGCCATTGCCTGGCTCTCTGTTGCACCTTTGGCATACAAAACAGTTCGTGCAGCCGCTCCGGAAGTTAGTTCTCCCATCATTTTCATATCTCTGAAAAGCAAGGAGCCTGCTATCAGATATGAATAGTTGGTATAAAAAGAGAGGGTCGGTTGCTTTTGACTTTGTGCTTCGATAGAAAGACCCTTCGGAATGTAGAAAAATCCATAGATTTTCCCTTCTTGCAGAGCAATCCGGGCATCGGTTACATTGCTGTAGTGGGCTACCACCCCCGTTTGAGAGAAAGCGTCCAAATTACGAACAATATTGCGAGAAGTGGAAGAGTCATCCATATCCACAACTCCGGCAGGCAAGTTTTGAGGAAGTCCCGAACCCATAAGGGTAGTGAAGAAGATATAGCAGAATAGGGGAGCGATCACCATGCAAAACAGATAGAGTGGTCGCGATACCAATCGGCGACACTCTCGTTGCATGACCTGCCATAAAGCTATATATTTCTTTTCTTTCTCTTTCATGATTATTTATCGATAATGACCGACATACCCGGGCGGAGATTTTCTACAGTCTCCAGAGTGTTAGCCTTTACTTCGAATGTCTTCAGGTCAAACTGACCGGTTGTTTTAGTTGCTTTCCAGGCAGCATAAGTACCTAGATCTTTCAAGTAATATACTTTCAGTTTGATCGTTTTGTTATCTAATGCAGGAACAATCGCTTCGAATTCGGTTCCCATAGTCAGGTTTTTGAGTAAATCCTCGCGTACATTGAATGAGACCCACATGTCGTCAAGTTCTGCAATATTCATAATGGGTGCTCCTGTTCCGACTAGTTCTCCAACCTTTGGGAAAATTTCAGAGACTTCCCCGGCTGCCGGAGCTATTAGATAAGTCTCTTTGATATATGATTCCACTTCTGCAACAGCCCCTTTGGCACGATTTACTAAAGCTTCCGCTGCCATTTTATCCTCACGTTCCGCTCCGTTTTTTGCCATCGTATATTGTGCTTTGGCTGCTTTTTCTGTAGCGATAGCCGCGTCACGTTGTGCAGTTACTTCATCCAGTTTTTGGGCGGGCATTACCCCTTGTTCAAATAGATTCTTAACTCTTTTATAAGATTTCTCTGCAATGGTAACTCCCGCTTGTGCTTTTTGCCACATTTCGTAAGCTGCCTGAATCTGTTCCTGACGTGCTCCTTTGATTGCTTTTTCATTTTGTGCCTGAGCTGCTGCTTCGGCAGCACGTGCCTGTTCCATCTTAGCCATTACATCCGGTGCTTCCAAAATAGCTAGAGTATCTCCTGCACTGACCTTTTGTCCTTCTTTCACGCGAAATTCCAAGATGCGTCCCGGAACTTTGCTTGAAACACGATATTCCGTTACCTCAGCCTGTCCCTGAATGATTTCGGGGCCTTTGCGAAGCATAAAGAAACCAACGACTGCAACAATTGCGATCACTCCCAATAAAGTGAGGAATGCAAGTAGCATATTACTGTTTTGTGATTTTGTAGAGGTCATATCATATTGATTTTTAAATTACTAAATTGTTTTTGTATGAAGAATGTCCTCGTTCTTCATTTCATTCATCTTAAAGTTCCCAAAGACTTCTCCAGATAGATTTGGGTAAGTTTCACATCTATTTGTGAATCGATTTTCTCCGACTGGGCAGACAACCAAGCCGTTTGTGCTTCGAGAACATTGCTTGTAGCAATCACTCCCTCTTTGAATCCCAGCACAGCATAACGAAGATTTTCATCTGCCTTTTCCATGTTCTTGGAAGCCATTGTTAGCTTCTTATTCGCCTCATTTACTTTGAAAGCTGCCTGATTGACTTGCAATTCAATCTTTTCTTTTGCATCTTGCAACTGATACTGTGCAATGCGAGCTTCCGCTTTGGCTGCTTTTGTTTTATAGAAACCTTGTCCCCAATTCCAGATAGGAACTTGTACCATCACCCCCACATTCCACATTCCTTTGAATTTGTTTTCAAAACTGTTGAATACAGAAGGATTGGTAGCTATATAATTTCCCATTAATGCGATGGAAGGAAGATATTCGGCGCGTGTCACATTCACTTTCTGTCCATAAATCTGTGTAGCAAGTTCAAGGCTGCGTATTTCCGGCCGGTTAGCATAAGCGGTGTTCATGTCGAAATGAGTATCTGGAGTTATCAAAGGAATGTCATTCATGTTTTCATCCGCCAATGTGATCGGAGAGCTTAGATCGATACCACATAGTTGGCATAACAACATTCGGGCAAGACTTAGTCCGTCCTCTACTTTGGTTAAGGTCATTTCTGCTTCATTGACTTTTACACGTACAGATAGTCCGTCGGCTTTGGTTGCTACTCCTTCGTTAATCATCTTTTCCACATCGCTGTCGAGTTGTTGAAGAAGTTTCAGATATCCTTCCGCCAGTTTTTTCTTATTGACGAGCGAGATAACTTGCCAATAAGCCTGATCGGTACTCATAATCACCTCTTGTTTGCCTGATTGGTGTTGCTGTTGTGCCAGTTCTTCAGCATATTTAGTGATTTTGTTGTAAGCACGAATCTTTCCACCCATATATAAAGGTTGGGTGAGAGTAATAGCTCCTGCGTATACGTTTCTTGTATCGGTACGGAAAGCATCTACAATCGAACTTCCTGCTTTGTCGAGTTCGGGCAGAACTGCACCCAGTTTCCCACTTAGTGAAGAAACGAGTGGAGCCAGATCGGGGTATGCTGTTACGATTTTTGTTGCCACCTCTCCGATGGGGCCTGCCAGATTCGTTCCCAGTCCTGAGAGTGCAGCCTTTTGGTCATCGTTCAGCAGTGAGAACTCTTTTTGATTTCTCATGTAAGCTCCCGTAGCCGAAATACTCGGAAGGTAATTGGTAAATGCAGCTTTGCGTTGATAGTGTGCTGCATTTATTTTTTCATTGCTAATCAGTAAATCCTTGTTATTGGCAAGAGCCAATGCACGACAACTATCTAGGCTAAGAACGCCTTGCGCTTTGCCCACTAGAGTCAAGCTACATAGAATTGTCAGAGTCAGTACTTTCTTCATTGTGTCTAGCATCTTTTATCAGATTACTTTGTTTGCTTCTTAAATAGACAATAATTGCATAAGCAACGATGCAAAAATAGATGCTTTTCTTGAGTAATGCAAAGAATTTAGTTTTTTTAAATGCATATTTGTGGAGAGGAAGTGGCGGAGAAGAAAATAAAAAAAGGCTATTCTTCTCAATGGAAGAATAGCCTTGTAATTTATCAATAAAAAATGAAGGGCTCAATTAAAGAGCACCTACAGTCTTTAAATCAGCGTTTGTTTTGTGAACAGCAGCAGCACTGGCAGCAAACTTAGCTTTTTCGTCTTCATTCAGGTTCAGTTCAACGATCTTTTCGATACCGTTCTTACCAAGGATTACAGGTACGCCAATACAAAGATCTGATTCACCGTATTCACCTTCCAGATATACTGAACAAGGGATCATCTTCTTTTGGTCGTGTAAGATAGATTCAACGACGAATGCTCCTGCTGCACCCGGTGCATACCATGCAGAAGTACCCAATAACTTAGTCAGAGTAGCACCACCTACCATAGTAGAAGCAGCAACTTCGTTCAGTTTTTCTTCAGAGATGAAGTTAGTTACAGGCATACCTTTGTAAGTAGCGAAACGAGTCAAAGGGATCATTGTGGTATCGCCGTGACCGCCGATTACCATACCTTCTACTTCGTTAGCGTTGCATCCCAAAGCCTGAGACAAGAAATATTTGAAACGGGAACTATCCAGAGCCCCTCCCATACCGATGATACGATTCTTCGGTAATCCCAGAGATTTCAATGACAGGTAAGTCATTGTATCCATCGGGTTAGAGATAACAACAAGGATTGCGTTAGGAGAATATTTCAAGATGTTTTCTGCTACCGATTTAACGATACCAGCGTTTACACCGATCAGTTCTTCACGAGTCATACCCGGTTTACGAGGAATACCTGAAGTAATTACAACAACGTCAGAGTTAGCAGTTTGAGCATAGTCGTTTGTGCATCCTACTACAGTAGTGTCGAAGCCCAACAGTTGAGCTGTCTGCATCATATCCATTGCTTTACCTTCTGATACGCCTTCTTTAACGTCCAGCATTACTACTTCGTCTGCTACTTCATTGAAAGCAAGTACATTTGCACATGTAGCACCTACGTTACCTGCGCCTACTACGGTTACTTTTGACATAATACTATTTATTTAAAAAGTTGATAATTAGTTTTATCTATTTTGCGCGACAAAATTACAACGATAATCCTGATTAAAGAAATTTTTCCGTAATAATTTTCGTTAAAGAAAACACCTCATTCTGTGTTACTCTGTTATGAAATGATTACTTTTGCAGCCGTTATTAATTAGCATACAGAAACTATGAATAAAAAAAGCCTTCTAATTACAGCTGTAGCTGTTCTGATAATTGCTTTTATCGGCATTACTTATTTATTGATTACCGAAAAGAAAGCTAACCGGGAGTTGGTGGAAGAGTTTAATCTGGATAAGGAAGATCTGGAAAACGAATATGCTGGTTTTGTGCAAAAATACGACGAGTTGAAGATCACCGTTACTAATGATTCATTGGCTCAATTGTTGGAACAAGAGCAATTGAAAAGCCAGCGGTTACTGGAAGAACTACGTACAGTGAAAAGTTCGAATGCTACTGAAATCCGCCGTTTGAAAAAGGAAGTGGCAACGTTGCGTGCTATCTTGTTTAATTATATTGCCCAGATTGACTCATTGAATAAACTGACTACTATGCAGCAACAGCAGATCGCTGATGTTACTAAGAAATATAATCAGGCCTCACGGCAGGTCAATGCTCTTTCTGAGGAAAAGAAGAATTTGGATAAGAAAGTGACTCTGGCTGCTCAACTGGATGTTACCAATATTCGGATTGAACCGCGTAATAAACGAGGTAAGGAAGCTAAGAAGGTGAAAGATATAGTGAAGCTGGCTATCAGCTTTACAGTCGTAAAGAATATTACTGCTGAGAATGGCGAACGTACCATCTATATACGTATCACGAAACCGGATAATGATGTATTGACAAAAAGTGCATCGAATACATTTCCTTATGAAAACCGTACATTGGTTTATTCGATTAAGAAGTATATCGAATATAATGGAGAAGAGCAGAATGTAAATGTGTTCTGGGATGTAGAAGAGTTCTTGTATGCCGGTAACTATCGGGTGGATATTTTTGAAGGTGGTAATCTGATTGGTTCTCAGAGTTTCACGTTGAAATAATAGTTGGAATCTATGGGACTCAAAAGGTAATCCTTTCGGGTAGACTATATAATTGCAGAAAAGCCTTGTATTGCTCATAAACAATATAAGGCTTTTCTGCAATTA
Organism: Bacteroides bouchesdurhonensis; assembly: GCF_900155865.1. Taxonomy (GTDB): domain Bacteria; phylum Bacteroidota; class Bacteroidia; order Bacteroidales; family Bacteroidaceae; genus Bacteroides; species Bacteroides bouchesdurhonensis. The sequence continues at coordinate 4,799,097 of NZ_LT707006.1, read as the reverse complement.
TATAGTTTGATTAATGCTTTTCGGACTATAGTTACAAAGTGGTTCTTATAACTATTACTTCTTTCTTCCTAGAGTATTAATAGATAAGTTCCTGTCTCTTAATACCAAACTTGTTCTAATCCAATACCAAACTTGTTTGTACCTAATATAAATCTATAATTGCAAGTTTTGATTGTATAAATGAAACTTGCAATTATATAAACGGAACTTGCGTTTGTATAATTGCAAGTTCTGTTTATAGATTGAATCAAATAGAGAGAAACTTTACTATTAAAGGAAAAGAACTTTAGTATTAATAAAGAGGAACTTATCTATTAATACTCTGGAATAGAAGTAGTGAGTGTTAATGGGTGATAGGTGATAGATGTGGTGATAGGTTGGAAATCAACCTATCACCTCTTGAAAGTACGATGAATAAGGGGACACAGAAGATTGGTGATAGGTTGATAGAGAAAAATGATTTTTTTTTCTAGGATGTGATTCCTTTGTTTAATATGAAAGGGAATCAGTTGTTCTAACAAAGATTCTCAGAGCCTTAGTTGTTGCTCCTACCATCCGCTCCCCACATCATTTTGCTGCGAAGTGTATCGAAGAATATGTGATTGAAGCGTTTTATTACTTTGATGTTGTAGTCCGCTTTACGGATTTTGAGTTGAGTCGTTTCCTTGCAACTCTCGCTTCGTCCGTCAATAGCTACGAGAAAATTATGGCTACGACTCTCTACATCAAGAGTTATTTCCCAATCGTCACGAATGACGATAGGACGGACGTTGAGGCTGTGAGGTGCTACAGGAGTAATAGCAATCGCATTGCAATGGGGGACAATAATAGGACCGCCTACACTGAGAGAATATGCAGTAGAACCGGTAGGGGTAGCTATTACCAGGCCGTCAGCTTGATACGTATTCAAATAAGCTCCATTGATAGCTGTACGAATACTGATCATCGAAGAACTATCCCGTTTCAGAACAGCAATCTCATTAAGTGCGTATGGGTAACTCTGCAAGCGTTTGTCATTACAAATAAGTTGTAATACCCCCCTTTCTTCCACACTATATCTTCCGGAATAAATCTCTTCGAATGTCTCTTCCATTTCCTCCGGTGAGATATCGGCCAGAAATCCTAAACGTCCCGTATTAATTCCAAGGATAGGGATACCCCTTCTGCCTACACGACTAGCCGCTTTCAGGAAAGTACCGTCACCACCGATACTGATTACCATATCAGCCGTAAAATCATTGCCATCAAACAAGCGGTCTGCATGAATCTGCATCTTCAAGTCTGAAGTCAGAAATTGATAAAATTCTCTGCACACATAAATCTCTGCTCCATGCTTTTGCAGGAGTTGGAACAGATTAGCGGCATGAGAAGACTTCTTAGCCTGAAAAGTATTTCCGAAAATGGCAAATCTCATAAGTTATATCATTAGTTTCGATTGCAAATTTGGCATTTTTTCTTGGAATTCTACTTTAAATAACCAAAAAAGAACTAAGAATGCGTTTCGTATTATTAGGCAACTAATAATAATATTTGTATTTTTGCGGCAAATATTGCATAAAACTATGACTAAATTAAGTGTGAACATAAACAAGATCGCTACATTGAGAAATGCGCGTGGAGGGGATGTCCCCAATGTGGTAAAGGTAGCTCTTGATTGTGAAACTTTTGGTGCCGACGGTATTACCGTTCATCCCCGTCCTGACGAACGTCATATCCGCCGGGCAGATGTATATGATTTGCGTCCATTGTTGAGGACAGAATTTAATATCGAAGGTTATCCGGCTCCTGAATTTATAGATCTGGTATTGAAGGTAAAACCGCATCAGGTTACTTTGGTTCCCGATTCTCCTTCTCAAATCACATCCAACTCCGGGTGGGATACGAAAGTGAATCTGGAATTCTTGAGGGAAGTGCTCGACCAATTCAATAGTGCCGGTATCCGTACTTCTGTGTTTGTTGCTGCCGATCCGGAAATGGTGGAATATGCTGCAAAAGCAGGAGCAGACCGTGTAGAACTCTATACTGAACCTTATGCTACGGATTACCCTAAAGATCCTGAAGCGGCTATCGCTCCTTTTATAGAAGCGGCAAAAACTGCCCGTAAGTTGGGATTAGGCTTGAATGCCGGACACGACTTGAGTCTTGTGAACTTAAATTATTTCTATAAAAACATTTCTTGGTTGGATGAAGTTTCCATCGGACATGCATTAATCAGTGATGCGTTGTATCTGGGATTGGAACGTACCATTCAGGAATATAAAAACTGTCTACGCTAATGAATGGATTGATGTTATTGGCCCAAGGGGCTATGAGTATGGCTGATTCGCTCGCGACAGCCAATCCTGTGTTAACTCCGGTCAGTGCTCCGGAAATGAACATGCTTGATATGGCTATCAAGGGTGGCTGGATTATGATTGTACTGGGAGTACTTTCGGTGGTATGCTTCTATATTCTGTTCGAACGTAATTACATGATTCGTAAGGCTGGAAAAGAAGATCCGATGTTTATGGACCGTATCAAAGATTATATTCATAGTGGTGAGATAAAAGCGGCTATTAATTATTGCCGTACCATGAATACCCCCTCGGCTCGTATGATTGAAAAGGGTATCAGCCGTTTGGGCCGTCCGATTAATGACGTACAGGCTGCTATTGAAAATGTTGGTAATATCGAAGTTGCCAAGCTTGAAAAAGGACTGACTGTAATGGCAACCATTTCCGGTGGTGCTCCGATGCTCGGATTCTTGGGTACGGTGACCGGTATGGTGCGTGCTTTCTACGAGATGGCCAATGCAGGAAGCGGCAACATTGACATTACACTGCTTTCCGGTGGTATCTACGAAGCTATGATTACCACAGTCGGTGGTTTGATTGTAGGTATCATTGCCATGTTTGCTTATAACTATCTGGTGATGTTGGTAGACCGCGTCGTAAACAAGATGGAATCTCGTACAATGGAGTTTATGGACTTGTTGAATGAGCCAACGAAATAACTATGGGATTAAAGAGAAGAAATAAAATATCGCCCAATTTTAGTATGGCATCCATGACGGACGTCATTTTCCTGTTATTGATCTTCTTTATGATTACTTCTACAGTGGTATCGCCCAATGCAATAAAGGTGTTGTTACCTCAAGGAAAACAACAAACCTCGGCCAAACCGCTGACGAGAGTGATCATTGATAAAAACCTTAAGTTCTACGCTGCTTTCGGTAATGAAAAGGAGAAAACACTAACTTTGGACGAACTGACTCCGTTCCTGAAATCATGTTCGGAGAAGGAACCTGAAATGTATGTTGCATTGTATGCGGATGAAACAGTACCTTATCGCGAAGTGGTGAAGATACTGAATATTGCGAATGAGAATCATTTTAAAATGGTGCTGGCTACCCGCCCGCCGGAAAATAAATAAGAATGATGGACAGAAGAAAAAAGGGTGAATATATCGGAGCGTTGGGTGCACTGTTGGTGCACGTGGCAGTGATTGCTCTTTTGATTCTGGTGAGCTTTACGGTTCCCCAGCCGGATGAAGATGCTGGTGGAATACCTGTCATGATGGGAAATGTAGATACTGCACGAGGCTTTGAGGATCCTTCATTGGTGGATGTGGATATATTGCCGGAAGAACCGGCTGTTGCCGAACCCGAACCAACTCCGCCGGAAGTTCCTTCTGAACAGGAACTACTGACACAAACGGAAGAAGAAACAGTGGCTATTAAACCAAAGACGGAACCAAAGAAAGAAACCGTGAAGCCGAAAGAAGTGACTAAACCAAAGGAACCAGTAAAGAAACCGGAGAAGACAGAAGCAGAGAAAGCGGCAGAAGCGAAACGTCTGGCAGAAGAAAAGGCAGAACGTGAGCGGAAAGCAGCCGAAGAAGCTGCAAAGAAAAAAGTTGCAAATGCTTTTGGTAAAGGGGCTCAGATGGGAGGAAATAAAGGAACTTCTGAATCCGGAACCGGAGTGGAAGGTAGTAAGGACGGAAATTCTTCTACAGGAGCGAAGACCGGAGTTGCCGGTTACGGAACATTTAACCTCGGTGGACGTTCTTTAGGTGAAGGTGGTTTGCCGAAGCCTGCTTATAATGTACAAGAAGAGGGGCGTGTGGTTGTAAATATTACGGTGAATCCTGCAGGTTTGGTTATTGCTACCAGCATAAACCCTCAAACAAATACGGTGAATGCCGTTTTGCGTAAATCAGCGGAGGATGCCGCAAAGAAGGCTCGTTTCAACTCGGTAGATGGAGTAAACAACCAGAGTGGAACGATTACTTATTATTTTAATTTGAAATAGTATCACTGATCAAAATATTAAGATTATGGGAACTGTATATGCTTTTTTTGCAGATGGTTTTGAAGAAATAGAAGCCTTTACTGCCGTTGATACACTGAGACGTGCCGGGTTGAACGTAGAAATCGTATCTGTTACTCCGGATGAAATTGTAGTAGGTGCACATGATGTATCTTTGCTTTGTGACATTAACTTTGATAATTGTGACTTCTTTGATGCCGATTTGTTGCTGTTGCCGGGTGGAATGCCGGGGGCAGCTACTCTTGATAAACATGAAGGATTACGCAGATTGATCTTGGACTTTGCAGCCAAGAATAAACCAATCGCTGCAATTTGTGCCGCTCCGATGGTATTAGGTAAGTTGGGCTTGTTGAAAGGTAAGAAAGTTACTTGTTATCCAAGCTTCGAACAATACTTGGATGGAGCCGAGTGTGTTAATCAACCAGTGGTTCGTGATGGAAATATTATCACAGGTATGGGGCCGGGAGCTGCAATGGAATTTGCTTTGACTATTGTTGATTTGTTGGTCGGTAAAGAAAAAGTGGACGAATTGGTAGAGGCAATGTGCGTTAAACGCTGAACTGCTTATGAATCGATATGTGATTATTGTTGCCGGTGGCAAGGGGTTGCGGATGGGAAGTGATTTACCTAAACAATTTCTTCCCATCGGCAACAAACCTGTATTGATGCGTACCTTGGAAGTCTTTCGGGAATTTGATGCGAATCTTCAGATTATCCTGGTACTTCCACTTGCACAACAGGAGTTTTGGAGGCAACTCTGTGAAAAGTATTGTTTTACTGTGGAGCATGTTGTTGCCGATGGTGGTGAAACTCGTTTCCATTCAGTGAAAAACGGATTGGCACAAGTAAAAGGTCCCGGATTGGTCGGCGTACATGATGGAGTTCGTCCATTCGTGGCAGTTGAAGTGATTCGTAATTGTTATATTCTGGCAAAGCAATACAAAGCTGTAATTCCGGTGATTGATGTTGTCGAGACTTTGCGGCATCTGACTGATGCAGGAAGTGAGACAGTCAGTCGTAATGACTATAAACTCGTACAAACTCCTCAGGTCTTTGATGTGGAACTTCTTAAACAGGCTTATGCGCAGGAATATACTCCGTTTTTTACCGATGATGCTTCTGTAGTAGAAGCTATGGGTGTTTCTGTTTATCTTGCACCCGGTAATCGTGAAAATATAAAAATAACTACTCCTTTCGATATGAAAATAGGGAGTGCTCTCTTGTAAATGTTCGATTTAGTTACACGTGACATAAAATATATCTCCGGTGTAGGTCCTCAAAAGGCAACTGTATTAAATAAGGAGTTAGGAATCTACTCTTTGCATGATTTGATTTATTATTTCCCCTATAAATATGTAGACCGGAGCCGCATCTATTACATTCACGAAATAGATGGTAATATGCCGTATATCCAATTGAAAGGGAAAATTCTCGGCTTCGAAACAGCAGGTGAAGGACGGCAACGCCGTCTGACAGCTCATTTCTCTGATGGTACAGGCGTAGTGGACTTGGTGTGGTTTCAGGGAATTAAATATATATTGGAGAAATACAAGCTTCACGAAGAATATATCATATTTGGCAGGCCAACTGTTTTTAATGGACGGATCAATGTGGCACATCCTGATATCGATAAAACGGATGAATTAAAACTTTCTTCCGTGGGACTGCAACCTTATTATAATACAACGGAGAAGATGAAGCGTTGTTTTCTCAATTCTCATGCTATTGAGAAGATGATGACAACGGTTATCCAACAAATACAGGAACCTCTGCCGGAAACACTTTCTCCTAAACTGCTCGCCGACCATCATTTGATGTCTTTGACGGAAGCCCTTCGGAATATTCATTTTCCCGCAAATCCTGATGTGTTGCGCAGAGCCCAATATCGTCTTAAATTTGAAGAGCTGTTCTATGTGCAATTAAATATTCTCCGGTATGCCAAAGACAGGCAAAGGCGTTATCGGGGATATGTCTTCGAAAAGGTGGGCGATATATTTAATACCTTTTATACACAGAATCTCCCTTTCCAACTGACGGGTGCTCAGAAGAGAGTGCTGAAAGAAATAAGAAACGATGTCGGAAGTGGAAAGCAGATGAACCGTCTTCTACAAGGAGACGTAGGTAGTGGAAAGACTTTGGTCGCGTTGATGAGTATGTTGTTGGCGTTGGACAATGGTTTTCAAGCTTGCATGATGGCTCCTACCGAGATTTTAGCAAATCAACATTACGAAACCATCAAAGAGTTACTCTTTGGAATGGACATTCGTGTGGAACTTTTGACAGGTTCCATCAAAGGGAAAAAAAGGGAAGCTATTCTGTCCGGTCTATTAACAGGAGATGTGCATATATTAATAGGTACACATGCTGTTATTGAGGATACGGTAAACTTCTCTTCTTTGGGATTTGTGGTGATTGATGAGCAACATCGCTTTGGTGTGGCACAACGGGCCCGTCTTTGGAGTAAGAATGTTCAGCCACCTCATGTGCTTGTGATGACTGCAACCCCAATTCCCCGTACGTTGGCGATGACTTTATATGGCGACTTGGATGTTTCTATTATTGATGAACTCCCACCGGGACGAAAGCCAATCGCTACGATTCATCAATTTGATAATCGTCGTGAAAGTCTATATCGTTCAGTGCACAAACAAATTGAAGAAGGACGCCAGGTCTATATCGTCTATCCTCTGATAAAGGAAAGTGAGAAGATTGATTTGAAGAATCTGGAAGAGGGATATCAACATATTCTTGAAGAATTTCCCGAATGTAAAGTTTGCAAAGTACATGGTAAAATGAAGTCGGCTGAGAAAGACAAGCAAATGCAGCTTTTTGTTTCGGGACAGGCACAGATTATGGTGGCTACTACTGTGATAGAAGTGGGCGTAAATGTACCTAATGCTTCTGTGATGATTATAGAAAATGCCGAACGTTTCGGTCTCTCACAATTGCATCAGTTGCGGGGTAGAGTGGGGCGTGGTGCCGATCAGTCGTATTGTATTTTGGTTACTACCTATAAACTGACGGAAGATACCCGAAAGCGGCTTGAGATTATGGTACGTACCAATGATGGATTTGAAATTGCGGAAGCCGATTTGAAGTTGCGTGGTCCCGGTGATTTGGAAGGTACGCAACAGAGTGGCATCGCTTTTGATTTGAAGATTGCGGATATTGCCCGTGACGGACAATTGTTACAATATGTCCGTTCGATAGCTGAAGATATTGTGGAGCATGATCCTATGGGAGAGAACCCGGAAAATGAAATCTTATGGCGTCAGTTGAAGGCACTTCGGAAGTCGAACGTTAATTGGGCTGCGATTAGTTGAAAACGGTTAAACATACAGTTTATTTACGTAAATATGTTGCAAAACATGTTTTTCTTTATTTCTCCTATTCATAGGCATTTACAGCTCGTTTTCTGTCTTTCTTTAGTCCGGTCTATCTGAAAAATAGTTAATAATTACCTTGCTGTTTCATTAGAAAATGCTATCTTTGGGAGAATTTTTAGAAAATGTATTGTTTAACCGTCTGAATATTGCATATTATGCTTGAAAAAACATTGGTCATTTTAAAGCCTTGTACCCTTCAACGGGGATTGGTTGGTGAGATCACTCATCGCTTTGAACGTAAAGGATTACGATTGGCTGGAATGAAGATGATGCAATTGACCGACGACTTGTTAAGTGAACATTATTCCCACTTGAGCAGTAAACCCTTCTTTCAACGGGTGAAGGACTCGATAATGGCAGCTCCTGTTATTGTTTGTTGCTTTGAAGGTGTGGATGCTATTCAAACAGTCCGTACGTTGGCGGGACCAACTAATGGACGTTTGGCTGCACCAGGAACCATTCGTGGAGATTATAGTATGAGTTTTCAAGAAAATATCGTTCATACTTCTGATTCCCCGGAGACGGCAGCCGCTGAATTAACCAGATTTTTTAAACCGGAAGAAATATTCGATTATAAGCAGGTTACATTTGACTACTTATATGCAAATGACGAATATTGATTGAATAATTGACGAGAACGAATGAATTTTAATTGTATTATTAAAGCAGGATTGGTCGCAGTAGCGGCTATGGTCAGTTTGAGCTCTTTTTCTCAAGACCTGATTGCCCGCCAGGCACCAATAGATAAAAAATTAAAAACAGTAGACTCTTTGGCATTGCAAAAGCAAATTCGTATTGAGCAGTCCGAGTACCCTGCCCTTAGTCTATATCCAACTTGGAATAACCAATATGTACATGCATACGGAAAAGATGTTATTATTCCTGATTCTTATACTATTGACTTGACAGGTTTCCATATGCCGACCCCGAGCACAAAGATAACTTCACCTTTTGGTCCGCGTTGGAGAAGAATGCATAATGGTTTGGACTTGAAGGTGAATATCGGTGATACTATTGTAGCTGCTTTTGATGGTAAGGTACGTATCGTAAAATATGAACGCAAAGGATATGGTAAATATGTAGTGATCCGTCATGATAATGGTTTGGAAACTGTATATGGCCACTTGTCTAAACAACTCGTAGAAGAAAATCAATTGGTAAAAGCTGGTGAAGTGATTGGTTTGGGTGGTAACACCGGACGTTCTACAGGTTCACATCTTCATTTTGAAACTCGTTTCTTGGGGATTGCAATCAATCCGGTTTATATGTTTGATTTCCCCAAACAAGATATCGTAGCTGATACATACACATTCCGTAAGAATCAACGTAAGAATTCGACTCGTGCCGGTTCTCATGATGCGGAAATAGCCGATGGAACGGTTCGTTACTATAAAGTGAAGAAGGGTGATTCTTTGTCACGTATTTCTAAGTTAACGGGAGTTTCTATTACGAAACTCTGTGAATTGAATCGTATTACAACTAAGAGTACTTTGCGATTGAATCAAGTTTTGCGTTGTTCGTAAAAAGTAATACAATATAATCTTTTGCAGAGGGCACTTTAATATAATTTAGAGTGCCCTCTTTCTGTTTTTACTTAATTATTGTTACCTTTGCACACTATTTGGAAGAAAATGAAAGATACCAAGCAACAATTTGAACATGTCATCGCTTTGTGCCGTGACTTATTTTCCAAGAAGCTGCATGATTATGGGCCTGCATGGCGCATCTTGCGTCCGGCTTCGGTAACTGACCAGATTTTTATTAAAGCTAACCGGATACGTAGCATTGAAATAAAAGGAGTGACCTTGATAGATGAAGGGATTCGTTCTGAATTCATTGCTATTGTTAATTATGGTCTAATAGGATTGATTCAATTAGAATTGGGATATGCTGAATCTGCGGATATAAGCAATGAGGAAGCATTGGCATTGTATGATAAATATGCTAAAGAAGCTTTGGAATTAATGCTTGCCAAGAATCATGATTATGATGAAGCTTGGAGAAGTATGCGTGTTAGTTCTTACACAGACCTGATCCTGATGAAAATCTATCGTACCAAACAGATTGAGAGCTTGTCAGGAAACACTTTAGTGTCGGAAGGTATCGATGCCAATTACATGGATATGATTAATTACTCTGTTTTCGGACTGATCAAAATAGAATTTGAAGGATAAGCATATACATATCATTCAGCAGATAGGAGCGAATGTTTGCCGTTTTTTGTTGGCAGCAGCATTTATCTTTTCCGGGTTTGCGAAGTCTGTAGACCCGCTAGGCTCGCAGTATAAGATACAGGATTATCTTTCAGCGTTCGGGATGGCATCCTGGTTTCCTTCCTTTTTCCCGTTGTTAGGGGGGATTATTCTATCTGCGATTGAGTTCTCTGTCGGTATTTTCTTGTTTTTCGGTGTCAGAAGATCAGTAGCTTCTACTTTAGCATTGATCCTGATGATTTTCATGACTCCGTTGACTTTATATCTTGCACTTTTTAATCCGGTTTCTGATTGTGGCTGTTTTGGTGATGCATGGGTATTGACCAATTGGGAGACTTTCGGAAAGAATGTGATATTGTTGATCGCAGCAGTCATCGTATTTAAAGAAAGAAAGCTGCTGATCCGGTTTGTAAGTCAGAAAATGGAGTGGTTGGTATCTCTATATACTTTGTTTTTTGTATTTACATTATCGTTTTATTGCTTAGACCGTTTGCCGGTTTTAGATTTCCGCCCTTACAAGATTGGAAAGAATATCCCGGAAGGCATGACTATTCCGGAAGGAGCTAAATCCAGTGTGTATGAAAGTATATTCACTTTAGAGAAAGATGGAAGAAAGAAAGAGTTTACGTTAGAGAACTATCCGGATAGCACATGGAAATTTATAGATACCCGTACGGTCCTTAAAGAAAAAGGATACGAACCTCCTATTCACGATTTCTCGATGATGGAACTGAATACGGGAGATGATATAACAGATGATGTACTGACTGATATGGGATATACCTTCCTGTTAGTGGCTCATCGTATTGAAGACGCTGACGATAGTAATATCGATCTGATTAATGAAGTTTTTGATTATTCTGTAGAACATGGTTATAAATTTTATTGCCTGACTTCTTCACCGGAAGAACAAATTGAATTGTGGAAAGATAAGACAGGAGCTGAATATCCTTTTTGCCAGATGGATGATATTACACTGAAAACGATGATACGTTCTAATCCGGGATTGATGTTAATAAAGAATGGAACCATCCTGAATAAGTGGAGCGATGAAGATATCCCGGATGAGTATGTGCTGACTGATAAGCTGGAAAATCTGCCACTGGGTCAAGTGAAGGTGGAGAGTGATACTCATACGATTGGATTTGTCGTTTTATGGTTTGTAATACCATTGTTGTTGGTGTTAGGAGTAGATATCTTAATCGTTCGTCGCCGGGAACGCAGAGCTACTAAGAAACGACAAAATAATATGAATGAAAAGAAAGAGGAAACAAGAGAGGATAACGGAGAGAAATCTTCATTCTAAGTTATCTGCTTGAAGATTTATAAATAGATAGTAATTTATTAACCCTTTAAATAAAAAGACAAAAATGAGAAAGAACATTGTTGCAGGAAACTGGAAAATGAACAAAACCCTTCAAGAAGGTATTGCTTTGGCAAAAGAACTGAACGAAACATTGGCTAATGAAAAGCCTAACTGTGATGTAATTATCTGTACTCCGTTCATCCACCTGGCTTCTGTTACTCCATTGGTAGATGCTGCTAAGATTGGCGTAGGTGCTGAAAACTGTGCTGATAAAGAATCAGGTGCTTACACTGGCGAAGTTTCTGCTGCTATGGTAGCTTCTACAGGTGCCAAATATGTAATCTTGGGTCACTCTGAACGTCGTGCTTATTACGGTGAAACTGTTGCTATCCTTGAAGAGAAAGTTAAATTGGCTCTGGCTAACGGTCTGACTCCGATCTTCTGTATCGGTGAAGTTTTGGAAGAACGCGAAGCTAACAAGCAAAATGAAGTAGTAGCAGCTCAATTGGCATCTGTATTCTCTTTGTCTGCTGAAGATTTCTCTAAGATCATTTTAGCTTATGAACCGGTTTGGGCTATTGGTACTGGCAAAACTGCTTCAGCAGAACAAGCTCAGGAAATCCATGCTTTCATCCGTTCATTGGTAGCAAATAAATACGGTAAAGAAATTGCGGACAATACTTCTATTCTTTACGGTGGTAGCTGCAAGGCTTCTAACGCAAAAGAATTGTTTGCTAACCCTGACGTAGATGGTGGTTTGATTGGTGGAGCTGCTTTGAAAGTTGCTGACTTCAAAGGTATCATTGATGCGTTTAATGCATAATTAAAATCTTTTAGACGCGGATTACATGGAGATACCTAACTCTATAAGTAAGAGTTAATCTGTGAAATCCGTGTCTATGTAAAAAATCACTGAATGAAAAAGCTATCTTTATTTATCCTATTGTTTGTTTTTACGGGCGTCGGTGCGCAAGCACAGAATATCGTAAAGAGTCTGGAACGTAACGTACCGGGACAGGGAAAGGTGACCATTCATCAGGATCCTGCAATAGAAGCGTTGATCGGTGTGGAACGTATGGGAACGGGTGAGCAGAAAGTATTGAAAACTTCCGGATTCAGAGTTCAGGCATATGCCGGCAATAACACCAATGAAGCCAAAAATGAGGCTCATAAAATAGGCTTGCGTATTAAAGAGTATTTTCCGGAACTGACAGTATATACTTCGTTCAATTCTCCTCGCTGGCTTTGTCGTGTGGGGGATTTCCGAAGCATTGAAGAAGCGGATGCCATGATGCGTAAGATGAAAGCAACCGGTGTATTTAAAGAAGTCTCTATTGTTAAAGACCAAATTAATATTCCTTTATAATCTGATTATGTTAGAAAAAGAAGAAATAGACTCTCCGAATCTGGAGGAGTTGAAAAGTCATTATCGTAGTATCATCACCCTTTTGGGAGAAGATGCAGAACGGGAAGGTTTATTGAAAACTCCGGAGCGTGTGGCTAAAGCAATGCTGAGTTTGACAAAGGGCTACCATATGGATCCTCATGAAGTGCTCCGCTCGGCTAAGTTTAAAGAAGAATACAGCCAGATGGTGATTGTGAAAGACATTGATTTCTTCTCTCTTTGCGAACATCATATGTTACCGTTTTATGGAAAGGCACATGTGGCATACATTCCCAACGGATATATTACCGGACTGAGTAAGATTGCTCGGGTAGTCGATATATTTTCTCACCGTCTCCAAGTGCAGGAACGTATGACACTGCAAATCAAGGAGTGTATTCAGGAAACACTTAATCCATTGGGAGTAATGGTTGTAGTGGAGGCGAAACATATGTGTATGCAAATGCGTGGGGTGGAAAAACAAAATTCCATAACTACCACCTCCGACTTTACAGGTGCATTCAATCAAGCTAAAACTCGTGAGGAGTTTATGAATCTGATTCAGCACGGATACTCGTAACGGTTTTCTGCTTTGAAACAAGGGGATTATCGCAGAACTACGCGATCCCCCAAACGTTTAGCCATAATACTTTGTACTCCTCTTAATTCATTGTAACGTTGCATCAGTGAGTTACACTTTTCATTGTCATTAGCGAGAGATGGATCTTGCAATGCATAAAGCATGTGTTTTAATTCTTCTGTTACAATTGCATATTTGAAGTTTATCATTAGCATGGGAACTAATTCATAAAGACGTTCCTCATCCGTCACAATCTTCTGTGATTTCGAGTGATATTTACTGAGTTGATAACGTACATTAATCAAATCGACACTTAGTCTGCTGATAGTCGGATCTGGATGCGCCAAGAAATAGCGTTCTGCCACAAATCCTGAGTCATGAATATGCGTTGCTGCTTCCGACAGAATCTGGCGATGTAACGGGTTATGAAAAGCAAGATCATCTTCTTTTAAATCATTGATAACGTATTCTATGACAGTTACAGGAGCCTCATTTCCTTCTTCATCAGTCAGTTTGCACATGATTTTTTCGCCATAACGGACTACCGCTTGTAAAATCAAACGTTCAAATTTGTAGAACTCTTGTCCTTCTTTTCCTTCCTGAGGAATAAAGGAAGTATAGCTATCCTCCTGAAAAGCAGGTGGAACTTCCGAATATCCAGCACCTGCTTCGGGTGGTACTGGAACATCTCCGTCAGGCGTTGGAATATTTTCTCCAGGTACAGCCTGAGGCATATTGGCTGCTCTTTCGTTAATTCTACGTTCCCGTTCAGTTTGTTCCACTCGTTTTTCCGCTTGTGCTTCTCGTCTTTTAGCTACCTCGGATACAAGTAGTTTATCTTCTACATGCAGTAACTGGGCACATTCTTTGATATAAACATCCCGTATAATAGCCTCTGGAATAACGGAAATACTTTGTACCAGATTGCCTATCAGTTCTGCACGCTTGATCGGATCTTTGCCGGCGTCTTCTAACAATAAGTTTGTCTTGAAGCGGATAAAATCACTTTCATGCTCTTTGATGAAGGCTTGGAATTCAGTGGAGTTATGTTTACGGGCAAAAGAGTCCGGGTCATCACCGTCAGGAAGCAAACATACCTTGATATTCATTCCTTCTTCAAGTAGCATATCGATTCCTCGGATAGAAGCTTTGATACCCGCCATGTCACCGTCATAAAGAACAGTGATATTATTAGTGAAACGATGGATCATACGGATCTGTCCCGGCGTCAAGGCCGTTCCAGAGGAAGCAACTACATTCTCTATACCCGATTGGTGCATGGAAATAACATCCGTATAGCCTTCAACCAGAAAGCAACGATCTTGTTTTACGATCGCTTGTTTCGCGAAGTAAATACCATATAATTCATTGCTCTTATGATAAATCTCAGATTCGGGAGAATTGACATATTTTACTTTGACTCCCTTTGTTGCATTGGCAAGTACACGTCCGCCGAAAGCAACAACTTTGCCTGATAGTGTATGAACAGGAAAAATAACCCGTCCCCAGAAACGGTCGCGTAATCGATGGTCGTCTGTTTCGTAGCAAAGTCCGGTCTTAACAAGATATTCTTTTTTATATCCCTTTTGTAGAGCTTCTTGTGCAAAAGCGTCATGACTGTCGGTACAATATCCTAATTGGAATTTCTCAATAATGTCATCTCGAAAACCACGGTTACGGAAGTATGCCATACCGATGCTGCGACCGTCTACATGGTTTTTTAAAATATTCTGAAAGTAGTCCCGTGCATAGTTATTGACGATGAAAAGACTCTCACGTTCACTTTGGACCAGTTTCTCTTCATCACTTAACTCCCGTTCTTTAATTTCAATATTGTACTTCTTGGCAAGGTATTTCAGAGCTTCCGGATAAGACATCTGCTCATGCTCCATTATGAAATGTACAGCATTTCCCCCTTTTCCACAAGCGAAGCATTTACAAAGTCCTTTGGCAGGAGAAACATAAAAAGAAGGTGTTTTATCATTATGGAACGGACATAAACCGACATAATTCACTCCACGTTTACGCAGAGTGACAAAGTCTGATACAACATCTATTATCTGTGATGCATCTAATATACGGTCTATTGTTGCTTGATCAATCATTATTCTTATCTCCTGTGGATCCGTTTTTGCGGATACAAAGTTACGCATAAAAAAATCCTCTGCAAAAAAGATTTTTAGCAGAGGATCGTTAAATATAGCCTATACAGGCTAAAGGATTATTTAATTTTCTCCCGAATCTTCGTCAGATACTTCTTCATTCCTTCCGCATCTTTGTTTTCGATGATTTCAAGCAGATTTTTTAGCTCTGTCCTGATATTGGCTACTTGTGACGGGGTACGGGGATTGAATAAAATCTCCTGAAGCAGGTAGTCATCTTCGTTCAAAAGTCCTTTGGCGATAGCCATATGTTTTTTGAAGGTAGTACCGGGTGCTTCCTGATGTTTCATTACTGCTGCAAACACAAAAGTCGATACAAATGGAATAGACAATGAGTAAGCCACTGTCTCATCATGCTCGTCAAATGTATACTCAAAGATATTCAGGCGTAATGTCTGGTAAAGGTCTTTGAAGAATACCTTTCCCAAGTGGTCACCTTCGCTGATGATAATTGCATTTTCGCTGCTCAGATTGCTGAGGCTGGCAAAAGTAGGACCAAACATCGGGTGAGAAGAGACATAACGGAAACCACTTTCTTCATAGAATTTCTTCAGTCCGGTTTTTACCGAGGCGATATCACTGATAATACAGTCCTTGGGTAACACAGGTAATACGGTACGGAAGGCATCAAGAGTATACTTCACAGTAGCAGCATTGATAACTAATTCCGGTTCAAATTCTTTAATCTCTTCTAGTGTAGTGAAACGATAGGTGTTATAGACAAAACGCAATTGGTGCGGATTGACGTCAAACACGGCCGTCTCGTGCTGGAAACTTAATATATCGGTAAAGAAGGAACCCATTTTTCCGGCTCCAAGGATTAATATTCTCATATCTTTATTTATCAGTTTATTACGTAGTAATTCTCCTATTACTTATTAATGATTTCCATCTGTTGGCGAACAGATTCTTCGTGGATGGCTTCGAATATCTTTTTCATGAATTCTCCATCCATACCGCAATGCTCACCTTGTGCACCACGCTTTTCCAAAATTTCGTTATAACGTCCTGCTTGGAGAACAGTGATTCCATGTTCTTTTTTATAAGTACCGATTTCGCGTGCTACACGCATTCTTTTCGATAATTCCTGGATGATGTTATCGTCACATTCATCAATTTGTTTGCGCAATTCGGATAGGTTCTCTGTTGTTTGAGTTTCGGTACGGATCACTAATAAGTTGAGGATGTAATCCAGTACATCCGGAGTAACCTGTTGAGAAGCATCACTCCATGCACAATCCGGGTTGCAATGGCTTTCTACAATCAGGCCGTCGAAATTTAAATCCATTGCTTGCTGGCAAAGAGGAGCTACCAATTCTCGTTTACCTCCAATATGGCTAGGATCGCAGAAAATAGGTAAGTTAGGAATACGACGGCGTAGTTCGATTGGAATATGCCATTGAGGAAGATTGCGATAAATTTTCTTATCGTAGCTGCTGAAACCGCGATGGATAGCTCCAAGACGTTTCAAACCAGCGTTATGGATGCGTTCCAAAGCACCGATCCATAATTCAAGATCCGGATTTACCGGGTTCTTCACAAGTACAGGAATATCTACCCCTTTCAAAGCATCCGCAATTTCTTGTACGGCGAAGGGATTGGCAGTAGTACGTGCACCTATCCAAAGAATATCAATACCCGCTTTCAGACATTCATAAACATGCTTTGCGGTAGCTACTTCGGTAGAAACATACATACCTGTTTCTTTTTTCACTTCTTTCAACCAGGGAAGGGCTTCTACTCCGATACCTTCGAAGCCTCCCGGTTTGGTACGTGGCTTCCAGATTCCGGCACGAAATATTTTAAGTCCTTTAGCAGCCAGTTGTTTGGCTGTATCCATAACTTGTTCTTCAGTCTCTGCGCTACATGGACCGGCGATGACAATCGGTCTTTTCGCTTCAATGTTCGGTAATAAAATTGATTCGAGTTCCATATTCTTTCTTTATTTTTATTTTATTCTAATATTCAGTTTTTATCAGGAGATTTGTCCTATTCCTTTTGTTTCTCTCTTTAGACGATTAGGAAAGTTTCTTTATTCTCTCCAATGCTTCTGCCAGTTTGCCGTCTTTACAGCAAAGAGAGATACGGATATATCTGGCTCCATTACTTCCGAAGATAAATCCAGGTGTAATAAACACTCTTGCTTCATGGAGTACTCTTTCCGTCAGTTCCTCCACATCCTTGCAGGAAGCAGGAATTTTTCCCCAAAGAAACATACCTACCTGTTTTTCATCGTACGTGCAGCCCAGTGTATTCATAATTTCACCTGCCAGATGACGACGATTCCGGTAATTCTGGTTGTTACCTTCGTACCAACTCTTCTCTGCTTCTAAAGCGGTGGCTGCTGCCAGTTGCATGGCACGAAACATTCCGCTGTCAATATTGCTTTTCACTTTCAAGATCCATTGGATAAAGTCTGCATTCGAGGCTATCATTCCGATACGCCATCCCGGCATATTATGGCTTTTACTCATGGAGTTGAACTCGATGCAACACTCTTTAGCTCCCGGTACACTGAGAATACTAATTGGCTTTTCGTTCAGGATAAAGCTATATGGATTGTCATTGACAATCACGATATTCTTGCGACGTGCAAAGTCTACCAAACGTTCGTACAGTTCCGGCGTTGCATTGGCACCTGTTGGCATATTGGGGTAGTTGGTCCACATTAATTTAACCCGGCTTAGATTCATCTTTTCCAATGCTTCAAAATCCGGCATCCAGCCATCCTCTTCTTTCAAATCGTAATTAATCACCTCTGCACCAAGTATTTTACTCAGAGAAGTATAAGTCGGATATCCTGGATTGGGGACCAGAACTTGTTCTCCCGGATTAACGAAAGCGAGCGTGACATGAAGGATACCCTCTTTTGAACCGATAAGCGGTTGTATTTCAGTATTTGGGTCTAGTTCTACTCCATACCAGCGTTGATACCAATTGGCAAAAGCTTTACGAAGTTCAGGAATACCTACATACGGCTGGTAACCATGTCCATTAGGGTCGTGTGCATTGTTGCACAATGTTTCGATCGTCTTTTCCGAAGGCGGCATATCAGGACTTCCGATTCCCAGACTAATAACATCTTTGCCCTCAGCATTCATTTGAGCTACTTCTTTTAGTTTTTTGGAGAAGTAGTATTCACTGACACTACTCAGCCTATCGGCTGGAGATATCTTATATGTTTGATTTTCCTTCTGCATATTCGCCTAATAATTTAAGTTCTTTGGTTAATGGAGTGATTGCCGTAATAGATTGTTTATATCTCAGATAATCGTTGAAAGCCACATCTACATAAAATTGGTATTCCCATTCACGCCCGATGATCGGCAACGATTGTATCTTAGTCAGATTGATATTATAGAACGATAAAATTGATAACACTTGTGAAAGGCTTCCTTCTGTATGTGGCAGTGTGAATACCATACTTGCTTTATTGATAGCATTGGTATGATGTTGGCGAAGTTCATCAACCTGCCAAGGATCGGCCACTACTAAAAAACGGGTGAAGTTGTGTTTATTGGTTTCGATACCTTCCTGTAAAACTTTCATTCCATAGCACTCTGCTGCTGTTTTGGAACAGATGGCCGCATGTCCTTTCAAGTTCTCTTTTTTAATAATTTCTGCGCTGCGTGCTGTGTCTTCCCCTTCTACGACTTTCAGTTGTGGATGTTGATTCAGAAACTCGCGGCATTGCATTAATGCGATAGGGTGGGAGTTCACCTCGTTCAAATCCTTCCAGTCTTCATCCGGGAGACAGACAAAACTGTGAGAAATGCGCAGTTTGTATTCTCCAATAATTTGTGTGCCGCTTTGTCTCAATAGCTCATTGTTGTGTAACAAACTACCTGCAATTGTATTTTCAATGGCAAGCATCCCGATGACTTGACTGTCTTTCCGGATCGATGTAAACACATCCTCGAAGTTGGCACAACAGATTAACTCTATTTCTTCTCCTTCGAAATACTTGTGTGCGGCGATGTCGTGATACGAGCCGATTGTTCCTTGAATTGCTATCTTTTTCATTGTTCTAAATTTCTATAAATAAAAAAATCCCGCGTCCATGTCGGAGCGGGATTCATATGATTGCTTTCTTCATTCAGTCCTTAAGCATCACTGTCACTTGATACATACAAACTCCCGCTCCACTTTGTTGCTAAAGTAAAAGTAAAAAAAGAAGTAATATGCATAAGTAAATGATTTCATTCGAATCTTGATTTTTTAGCTTTAATTTTTTAATTCATGGGGCAAAAGTAATACTTTTCTGTTAGATGCAAATAAAAAACGATATTTTTTTTAGTTTTTCATCTAAAATAGATGAAAGTATCATTCTATGTTACAGAAATATTTCGCTCATAATTACATCTTTCCAGCTGTTTTAGAAAATTCCAGGCAGTGTTTCCGGTTTGGTCCCCAAATTCTTAAACTCCCCGTTAAGACTTGAGCCATCCTTTGGATTTAACTCCAGTGATTTCTTCATATCTTCCACAGAACCGTCTTTATCCCCGTTGAGAAGTTTGGCACGTCCGCGCTCTTTATAAGCTTCTGCAAAATTAGGAGTCAGTTCGATTGCTTCGTCGAACAGGCTAATCGCTTCCGATAATTTTTTCTGGTTAATGAAAAGTTGTCCGAGATAGAGATAAGCTTGTTCGTTGAACGGATTTATTTCTGTCACCAGTTTATAGTCTGCTTCTGCTTTCTCTTCTTGCTGATTAGATTCTTCCACTTTTCCACGCAGAAGTATGGCAGTTTCTTCTTCCTGATCTTGTGCCAGTACGGCATCAATATCTTCCATTGCTTCTTTGTATTGGTGCATCTTTACTAATACTTGGGCACGCATTAGACGAGCTTCGATGAAATCCTCTTTCAGTGAGATAGCTTTAGTCAGATGTGCGATCGTCATAAGATCATCATTTAGTCCTTTGCAGGCTTTGCCTAAGAGGAAGTGAGCAACAGCATTCCCTTCTTCGATTGCGATTGCTTTATTGGCAGCCTCTTCCATTGCTTTGTAATCTTCCTGAACGTAACATACGTTAGCCAAGTTCAGGAAGGTGTTGGTCATATCCGGTTCTATGACAGCCATCTTTTCCAGAAGTGTTCGTGCTTTCTCTGTTTCTCCCATCTGTATGTAAAGCTGGCTAAGATAGCCCATTGTTTCGAAATCCTCTTCGATGGCAAGAGCCTCGGTGAAACATTTCACAGCATAATCCGGACGACCCATACGCTGTGCACGCAGGCCGTCATATTTGAATATCTCGAAATTCTTTTGGTTGTTTTTTTGTTTTTCACTTTCTGATGTTTCACTCTTCCCTGAGAAGAATGATTTAAAAAAGTTCGGCATGATTCTGTTATTTTTGAGTTTATGTGCAAATGTAATAACTTATTTTGAAATATAGATCATTCCATCCTCTATCTTCAATACTCCTTCTTCTAATAAATACTGAATGGCTTCTCCTATATCTTCTTTTTCTGCTTCCACTTGGTTAGCGATATCCGCAGGAGTAAGTTTCTTTTTGTTGAGTATAAAGAGAATCTGTTTTTTTAGTTCTTCGAAAGAAGTTTCGGACAAATGATTATCTGCATGATGACTAAGACAAACATCACATTGTTTGCAGTTATGTTCATTCTTCTCACCAAAGTATCGAAGTAGCATCCGGCTTCGACAGATATTCTCTGTTGTGACATATTCTTCCATTGCCTTAATACGTGCTTCATATCGTACTTTGCGGTCTTCATAGACGGAAGTGGGAATGTGGACATTATGTAGTTCCATTCGTTCGCGCGTATATATAATATAAGGTGTCTTTTTATGAGGGATGTAATCTACGATACGACGTTTAGTTAATGTCACTAAAATAGCATAGATTTGTTGGCGCGTTAGTCCTGTACGTACGGCAAGTGATTCTTCACTGATATAAGCATAGTCGGTGAATACTCCTGTGTAAGAACGGAGGATGGCTTGTATCAATGCTTCAGCTTCTTTGCCCATTTCGTGCAACTTATAAAGTTCATCCCGCCGAATGGTAAAAAAGATACGCGAGGAGTTATCTTGTTCATCCGTATATTCCAGATAACCTGCTTGCGTCAGTATTTTTAAAGCACTGTCTACCGGGACAGGGAAGTATTTGAACTTTCGGCAAAACTCTTCCAGATTAAACTCACGAACACATTGAAAGCCATCACCCATTGCCATCTGGTAATAATATTGCAGATGTTCGTAAACATTTAGAATATATTCTTTTTCGGGGAAAGTATCGGCGATCCGCTTGTGAAGGGTCGTCTTATCGGATTTTGCATACAGGATAACGGCATAGGCTTTTTCCCCGTCTCTCCCTGCACGTCCGGCCTCTTGGAAATAAGCTTCCGGAGAGTCGGGAAGGTCGAGGTGGATGACGATCCGTACATCTGGTTTATCGATACCCATACCGAAAGCGTTGGTAGCTACCATGACGCGTACTTCCCCGTTTTGCCAACGTTTCTGCCTGATATCTTTTACAGCATTATCCAGTCCGGCATGGTAAAAATCTGCTGTAATATCTTCATTCATCAGCAGTTCGGTTATTTCTTTGGTGCGTCGTCTGTTACGTACATAAATAATAGCACTACCCTCTATTCGATGTAAAATATGTAGTAATTCTCCTGTTTTATTATCAGTTTTGCGAACAATATAGGCCAGATTCTTTCGTTCGAAACTCATTCGGAAAACGTTTTCTTCCCGAAATTTTAACCTGGACTGGATATCTTTCACTACTTCCGGAGTTGCCGTAGCCGTTAAAGCCAGTACCGGGACACCAGGTAGTAAATCCCGTATCTCAGCTATTTTAAGATAAGCCGGACGGAAATCGTATCCCCATTGTGAAATGCAGTGGCTTTCGTCCACTGTGATCATTGAGACTTTCATCGAACGTAGTTTGATACGGAATATTTCGGTATCCAGACGTTCCGGTGATATATATAAGAATTTATAATTACCAAAGATACAGTTTTCCAGAGCAGTAAGAATTTCCTGCCTGGACATCCCTGAATAGATAGCCAATGCTTTGATTCCTCGTTTCCGAAGATTCTGTACCTGGTCTTTCATAAGGGCTATGAGGGGAGTAATAACAATACAAATCCCTTCCTGTGCGAGAGCAGGTACTTGAAATGTGATGGATTTTCCGCCTCCTGTAGGCATCAATCCTAACGTATCCTTCCTTTCGCCGATACTGGTGATGATCTCCTCCTGCAAATCGCGGAAGGAGTCATATCCCCAATATTGTTTTAATATCTCCTGATACTTATTCAATCGGCTTTATATCCTCAATTTGAAGTTGCACTTCACCACGCTTATGTGTATTTTCTTCAATGGAATAACAGATATCAAATGAGCGTTTCGTTTTGATATAACGAACGTGTGAGCTTTGACCGAAAGCGATGCCATTCATTACGTTATTCGATTTGTTGTCTACCAATTCCAGTTTGATGTGCTCCTGATCCCGTCCAACTACTTTGCTGGTTCCATAATCATATACATGATGAGTACAGAATACAGGTTTAGTATTATCCGGACCGAAAGGATTGAACTTCTTCAGATCATTAAAGAACTTGGGAGTAATGTCCTTAAAGTCAATTTCAGCATCAATATCTATTACCGCACTAGTTTGTTCGGGCAAAATGTTTTTTGAGACGAACTCTTCAAAGCGTTGTGTAAATGCTTCCACATTTTCCACCTTCATAGATAATCCGGCTGCGTAAGTATGTCCTCCAAAGTTTTCTAATAGGTCACGACAATACTCGATAGCCTTATAAACATCAAAACCAGATACGGAACGAGCCGAACCTGTTGCCATGTCATCCGTACGTGTCAGTACAACTGCCGGGCGATAATAGATCTCTGTCAGACGGGAGGCAACGATACCGATCACTCCTTTATGCCATTCTTCATTGAAAAGAACGATGGATCGCCGATCAGCCAAACCTTCCAGATGAGCTACAATCTGATTTGCCTCTTCTGTCATACTTTTATCCAAGTCTTTTCGGGTTTCATTGTATTGGTTGATCTGTCCTGCTTTCTCCAGAGCAGTGGAGAAATCCTTTTCTGTCAGCAGGTCTACTGCTTCTTTTCCATTTTGAATTCTTCCTGAGGCATTGATGCGCGGGCCTATTTTGAATACGATATCGCTGACGGTGATTTCACGCTCGGAAAGTCCGCAAACATCGATAATCGCTTTCATCCCGACACTGGGATTACTGTTTAGCTGCTTTAAACCATGAAAAGCCAAGATCCGGTTTTCACCCATAATCGGTACGATATCTGAAGCGATACTGACTGCCACTAAATCAAGTAATGGAATCAAGTGGTGAAATTCAATGCCGTTATTGATAGCGAATGCTTGCATGAATTTGAAACCGACGCCACAGCCGGAAAGGTGTGTATATGGATACGTATTGTCCAAACGTTTCGCATTCAGGATAGCTACCGCAGGAGGTAAAACATCATCCGGAACATGATGGTCGCAGATGATGAAGTCAATGCCTTTTTCTTTGGCATACGAAATTTCTTCCACTGCTTTAATTCCGCAGTCGAGTACAATAATCAAACCTACACCGGTTTCTGCGGCATAGTCTATACCTTTTTGAGAAATACCATATCCTTCGTTATAACGATCAGGTATATAATAGTCAATGTTCGAGTAGAACTGTTGTATAAACTTGTAGACCAATGCCACAGCTGTAGTACCGTCTACATCATAATCCCCATAAATCAGAATACGTTCTTTCTTTCCCATCGCCCTGTTCAGACGCTCCACTGCAATGTCCATATCCTTCATCAGGAACGGATCATACAGATCGGGCAATTGCGGGCGGAAAAACTTTTTGGCTTCTGAAGCCTTTGTTATTCCCCGCTGCACCAATAATTGTCCAAGTATCGGGCTAATCCCTAATTCTTGGGTCAATGTCTGGCTTCTCTCTGCCTGCTCGGGTGTAATGGGTTGATAATTCCATTTGTGATTCATTTTATATATTGTTTTTTCTTTTTCTTTTCTCAGAGGTCGGAAAGGCACTTCTTTCCAACAAGGGGTAAAAGTACGAAAAAAAGCGGAAGCTTATAGTAAGATGTGACGAAAATATTTCGGGGAGATTTGAAAGTTAAGATTTATTTTAAAGAATAGAACTTTTTTTTCTGCTGGCAAATACTTGCTGGATATGTGGATAGAACTTATCTTTGTGTCTACTCTTCTTGAGTGAAATACATAACAATAATTTTTCCAATGAACATGAAGCGTTATTTTACTTTCTTTATTTTGCTTGTCTTTTTAGTTGGTGTGGGTGGTGCTCAGACCAAAGTGGATTCTATTGCTATTGTCACCGCCCCCTGGCAGGTGGTGGAAACACAAAAAGGTATTGTTCATAAACAGGTTGTCATCCCTTCTCTTTATCAAGGTGTTCAATCCATCAATATCATTGAAATTGATCCGGCAACACAAAAGAAAGTAGGGGTAGCTGTAAATGAAAAAATGGATAAAATCAGCTATAGTGCTCCAAATTATCGAGCAATTGCAGCAATTAATGGCTCTTATTTCAATATGAAAGAGGGTAATTCGATTTGTTTCTTGAAAATGGACGAACAGTTGGTGGACACGACTGCTTTGAGTGAGTTTAAAACTCGGGTAACAGGAGCAGTTTATATCAAGAAGGGTAAACTGAAATTAATTCCTTGGAACAGAGATGTCGAGAAAACGTATAAAGGGAAAAAAGGAATGATTTTGGCTTCCGGACCTTTGATGCTGAAGGGCGGGACTTATTATGATTGGAGTATGTGTGGTTCTGAGTTCATTCAGACAAAGCATCCTCGCAGTGCTGTCTGCATTACCCAAAAGGGGAAAATCTTATTTGTTACAGTAGATGGACGTTCTAAAGGTCTTGCAGATGGGATAAATATTCCTGAGTTGGCTCATTTACTTAAAGTATTAGGAGGTAAAGATGCAATTAACTTGGACGGTGGAGGATCTACCACTTTATGGTTGTCAGGAGTATCAGAAAATGGTATTGTTAATTATCCATGTGATAATAAAAGGTACGATCACAAGGGAGAACGGCGGGTAGCTAATTTTCTTTATGTATATGAATAAGGTTTTGAATGAGATGTTGTTGTTGAATGATGCTTTTCACCTCTTATATAAGAGGAAATAAACCGTTAGTTTAGTTGTTTTAAAGCTTTAGTTAATGTTTTTTTTAGATGATAAATATCGTTTTATGTACATGATCCCATGACTCCACGTACGTGATCCATTGGGTTCATGTACATCATCCGAATGGTTCACGTACGTGAAACGAGGATGTGTACCTTGCAAAAAACAGTAATCGAGCCTTGTCTGTATGTTAAAGTTAGTAGTATTTGTTTTAAGAATATGCCGTATTGGTTGAATAACTATCCTAACTATTAATAAAAACAAGTAATGTAATAGCTGTGGATTATGATTTCGTGAGAAAATCCAATGAGAATGGAGTGGAAAACTCAATAATACAGTGGGTAAAGGAATTCTTAACACTCCGGGAATTGCTAATCAAATTGTATTATTAATCGATGCTAATCAGATGTTTAGGTGATGAAGCGACTCAGGGAGAAGTGACAATAAGAATGTTTAAATTTCTATCGTCACTCTATTGTCACTTGTCTATTGTCACTGTTTCAGCACTGATAATAAGATCTTTAACTTAAAAAAGTGACAAATGACAATAAAAAGTAATGTTATAATCTCTAAGAAAGGAAGGTAGAATAGGCTTAAACTAGATTATTGGGGAAAGACTATCCATGTTTTCCTATATATCGTCGAGATCCCTTGAAATTGTAATAGAGTTTGTTTCAAGTTGATAGATAAAATAAGTACTAAGGGTCGGTGAATATACTCCAAAACTGGTGAGTCCAACTTGATTTTGGTATAACTTGAACGTGCAAATGTCTGTTGCAGAGATAAATGGTTCTTGCTTCAGGTGAGAATGGATATGTATTCCACCAGGTTTTCCTTTGTCAATGGGGATAAGGCTCGAATGAAATTTCTTCCAGGATTGTATCTCTCCTTCTTTATTGGTGATGAACAGATAGTCATTTCCAATAGGGACCTCTTCTGCTTTCTGGGTTCCATTTATCGCATAAAGCTTGTACCCTTTTTCAAAGGGGAGTAATATCCAGTTCAGGCTATACCCCTTAATTGTACCTACCTCATATTTATTCTCGATTATATTTTTCAGAATTTTTGTTCTGGTATTGAGTAGGTTGTTTTCATAATCGGATAGATCTCGATATAAGTGGCGTACTAGACAAGGAGTTGATGTCTCAAGAAAGGATACTTCGAAATTACATTTTCCCTCTTTGTCGATTAGGATACATTTGATGGAATCTCCTTGCTCATAAGTTAAATAAGTAGCAGCAGTTTCCATTATCTCCGGTTTATTGATATACATATCCGAAAATAACCAGGTGGCTTTTTCATATCGATATAGGAGATTCCCTTCTTGGATGATAGAGTCGCATTTTTGTCCTAATTCAGCTTCGGTATAATTATTAGTTTGAGAATAAACTACCGAAAAACATGATATAAGAAGAATGGCGGTGAGGATTGATATCTTTCTCATAGCTTTGTTTATTAAAGGATTGTTTAATCAACAAATATATGATATCTTTAGTAAAATTACATTGCTTTTTAAAAAGAATATTTGCCATTGCAGCTCTTTTTTTGATCATTTT
Source organism: Bacteroides bouchesdurhonensis (assembly GCF_900155865.1). Classification (GTDB taxonomy): domain Bacteria; phylum Bacteroidota; class Bacteroidia; order Bacteroidales; family Bacteroidaceae; genus Bacteroides; species Bacteroides bouchesdurhonensis. The sequence continues at coordinate 4,772,031 of NZ_LT707006.1, read as the reverse complement.
CCTGTCTTTTTCCGTAAATCTCGTCCTTCATACCTGCAGATAGCCTCGATCCATTCTTGGGTAAGTGGCATGGATTCGTGTTTTTCCAGATCGTAGGTAACCATCACAGATTTACAGACACATTTTATCTCAAAAGTTTCTGTGTCAATGACCCGTTGAACCAAATGAAAACTTTTAGTCCCGATTTCCGAAACGGCTGTTTGTACTGCAATATGGTCCGAACCGAAAATCTGCTTGACGAAGTTTGCCTCAATATGTACAACGACAATTCCCATTTTTTCCCAGTCTACTCCTGGACATACATAAGCAAAATATTCAGTCTTTCCCAAATCGTAGAAAGAGAAATAAACGGTGTTGTTGACGTGACCGAATTTGTCTACGTCATTAAAACGTAATTGGATCGGCAATGAGTGGTGAAATACAATTTCTTCCATAGTTTTCACTTAATCTTTTTGAATTCGGAGCAAAAATAGTACTTTTGCGTGTTATTCTCAACAGAAATTTATCAAGAAATGATAGAAGATATTAAAAAAGCCTGTCAGGTGATGAGTGAAGGTGGAGTTATCCTTTATCCCACCGATACCGTTTGGGGCATAGGCTGCGACGCTACTAATGAAGAGGCTGTACGCCGGGTATATGAGATAAAAAAACGTGCCGACAGTAAAGCAATGTTGGTGCTGGTGGACACTTCTGTGAAAGTAGATTTTTATGTACAGGATGTTCCGGATGTGGCGTGGGATTTAATTGATGTTGCTGAAAAACCACTTACCATTATTTATTCAGGTGCGCGTAACTTGGCTCCCAATCTGCTGGCTGAGGACGGCAGTGTTGGTATCCGGGTGACCAATGAAGAGTTCTCCAAACGCCTTTGCCAACAGTTCCGTAAGGCGATTGTTTCCACATCAGCCAATGTTAGCGGGCAACCGGGTGCGGCTAATTTTAGTGAGATTAGCGATGAAATCAAATCTGCTGTAGATTTTATAGTAGGTTATCGTCAAGATGATATGAGCCGGCCAAAACCTTCTAGCATTATTAAGTTGGATAAAGGCGGAGTGATTAAGATAATTCGTGAATAGATGAAGAAAGAAAAACAGAGTTTGTTACAGTGCTGTATTAAATGGCGGGAAAATAATATTAAGGAGAAACAATTCATCTTGATTCTAAGTTTTCTTGTTGGTATCTTTACGGCGATGGCAGCCTTGATATTGAAATTCCTGATTCATGAAATTCAGAATTTTCTTACAGAAAACTTTAATGCGACAGAAGCTAACTACCTTTATTTGGTCTATCCGGTAATCGGAATCTTTTTTGCGGGTTTGTTCGTGCGGAACATAGTAAAAGATGATATAAGTCATGGAGTCACTAAGATTCTGTATGCTATTTCCCGCAGACAAGGACGTATTAAAAGACATAACATCTGGTCGTCTACTATTGCCAGTGCTATAACCATCGGATTCGGTGGATCGGTTGGGGCGGAGGCTCCTATTGTATTAACTGGTTCGGCAATTGGTTCTAATCTGGGAAGTGTGTTCAAGATGGAACATCGTACCCTGATGTTACTGGTCGGTTGCGGTGCGGCAGGTGCCATTGCCGGAATCTTTAAAGCTCCGATTGCCGGTTTGGTGTTTACGTTGGAAGTCTTGATGATCGACTTGACAATGTCCTCTTTACTTCCTTTGTTGATTTCAGCAGTAACGGCAGCAACAGTATCTTACATCATTACCGGAACGGAGGCTATGTTTAAGTTCCATCTGGATCAGGCATTCGAGTTGGAGCGTATTCCTTACGTTATTTTATTAGGTATTTTTTGTGGCCTTGTTTCGCTTTACTTTACTCGTGCAATGAATTCCGTAGAAGGAGTTTTCGGAAAGCTCAAGAATCCATATAAGAAACTGGCTTTCGGTGGGGTGATGTTGAGCGTATTGATTTTCCTTTTCCCTCCTCTTTATGGTGAAGGTTACGATACGATTGAACTTTTGTTGAATGGAACATCGACACTTGAATGGGATACGGTCATGAATAATTCCATGTTCTATGGATATGGTAACTTGCTGTTGGTGTATCTTTTACTGATTATCTTGTTTAAAGTGTTTGCTTCCAGTGCAACGAATGGCGGAGGTGGATGTGGTGGTATTTTTGCACCTTCACTTTATCTGGGATGTATTGCAGGATTTGTCTTTTCTCATTTCAGTAATGAGCTTAATTTCTCTTCTTTTCTGCCTGAAAAGAATTTTGCTTTAATGGGAATGGCAGGAGTGATGAGCGGTGTCATGCACGCTCCTCTGACCGGTGTATTCTTGATTGCAGAACTGACAGGAGGATATGATTTGTTTCTTCCTTTGATGATTGTCTCGGTAAGTTCATACTTGACGATTATTGTATTTGAGCCACATAGTATTTATTCCATGCGTCTTGCCAAGAAAGGGCAATTACTTACTCACCATAAAGATAAAGCTGTATTGACTTTGATGAAGATGGAGAATGTGGTAGAGAAAGATTTTGTAGTAGTCCACCCGGAAATGGATTTGGGTGAACTTGTAAAAGCAATTGCTGCTTCGCACCGAAATGTTTTTCCGGTGACGGATAAAAAGACAGGTGAGTTATTGGGCTTAGTGTTGTTGGATGACATTCGCAATATCATGTTTCGTCAAGAACTTTATCATCGCTTTACCGTTAATAAATTGATGACGTCTGCTCCGGCAAAGATCTTCGATACGGATGGAATGGAGCAAGTGATGCAAACATTTGATGATACAAAAGCATGGAATTTACCTGTGGTAGATGAAGAAGGCCGTTATGAAGGTTTTGTCTCTAAGTCGAAAATATTTAATTCATACCGACAAGTGTTGGTACATTTTTCAGAAGACTAGAAGAAATGAAGAAAGAAGATTTGAGAATCGTATATATGGGCACACCCGATTTTGCGGTGGAGGCCTTGAGGCAGTTGGTAGAAGGTGGTTATAACGTAGTAGGTGTGATAACGATGCCTGATAAACCGGCAGGACGCGGACATAAAATGCAGTATTCTCCGGTTAAACAATATGCGTTGGAGCGGAATTTACCTTTGCTGCAACCTGAAAAGCTAAAGGATGAGGCTTTTGTAGAGGCTCTTCGTGCTTGGAAGGCAGACTTACAGATTGTGGTTGCTTTTCGAATGTTGCCGGAAGTGGTATGGAACATGCCTCGATTGGGGACATTTAATCTTCATGCTTCTCTGCTTCCTCAATATCGTGGTGCGGCTCCTATCAATTGGGCGGTAATCAATGGGGATACGGAGACAGGGATTACTACTTTTTTCTTAAAACATGAAATAGATACTGGTGAAGTAATTCAGCAGGTACGAGTGCCAATTGCAGATACAGATAATGTAGAAGTGGTGCATGATAAATTGATGATGTTGGGAGGAAAGTTGGTTGTTGAAACGGTTGATGATATTTTAAATGGTACAGTGAAATCTATCCCTCAGGAAGAAATGACTGTAGTGGGTGAACTTCGTCCGGCTCCGAAGATCTTTAAAGAGACTTGCCGCATTGATTGGAATCAGCCGGTGAAGAAAATATACGATTTTATTCGCGGATTATCTCCTTATCCTGCCGCATGGACTGAATTGATAGACTCTGAAGGGGAAGCAGTAGTAATGAAAGTGTTTGAAAGTGAGAAAATAAATGAAACACATGATCTTACTCCAGGCACTATTGTTACGGATGGGAAGAAATATATCAAAGTTGCCGTTCCTGACGGATTTGTTTCCATATTATCTTTGCAGCTTCCTAGCAAGAAACGTCTTCAAACGGACGAACTTCTTCGTGGATTCCATCTTACAGATGAATTTCGAATGAACTAACCTTTTATGAACTAAAATAGATAAATGATGAAACCAATGATTGCTCCTTCCATTCTTTCGGCTGATTTTGGATATTTGGCGAGAGATATTGAAATGATAAATCGCAGTGAAGCGGAGTGGGTGCATATTGATATTATGGACGGAGTGTTTGTTCCTAATATTTCGTTCGGCTTTCCGGTATTGAAATATGTAACTAAATTAACGGATAAGCCTTTGGATGTGCATTTAATGATTGTTAATCCGGAAAAGTTTATACCGGAAGTTAAAGCATTGGGTGCTCATACGATGAATGTTCATTATGAAGCTTGCCCTCATTTGCACAGGGTAATTCAGCAGATCAGGGAAGCGGGGATGCAGCCGGCTGTAACTATTAATCCGGCAACTCCGGTAGCTTTATTGCAAGATATTATACAGGATGTTTATATGGTTCTTATCATGAGTGTGAATCCTGGATTCGGTGGACAGAAGTTTATAGAACACTCTGTTGAGAAAGTTCGTGAGTTGAAGTCTTTGATTGAACGTACAGGTTCGAAAGCTTTGATTGAAGTGGACGGAGGAGTGAACTTAGAGACAGGAGCTCGGTTAGTGGAGGCAGGAGCGGATGTATTAGTAGCCGGTAATGCGGTGTTCGGAGCACCCGATCCGGAACAGATGATACGGAAGTTGCACGAAATCTAATTTATTTTTTGGATAACTACTATTTACATCAGTATCCATATATACGCTTGATTATCCCATGGATAACAGGCGTTTTTTGTGGGGATATGTTCTTTGACAATACATCTGAACTGTCTGGAAGTATCCTTCTTTTTTGTCTTTTTGCCGGTTTGTCCTTTGCTTTTTATTTTTTACGACGTCATTCCTTGCGTTGGTGTTTTGGCATCTCGGTTTCTGCTCTTTGTTTTATGGGAGGGTGGATAGGAATAACAGGGCAGTTGCAACAGTCTGTTTATGACTTTAAAGATCAAGAGACGGTTTATCGGGTACGATTGACAGATACACCGGAGTTAAAGGAGCGGTCCTACCTTTGTCGTGTATTTCTGGAAGAGTATCATGATTCGGCTAATATTTGTCCGGTGGAGCGGAAGGCTATTCTTTATCTGGAACAAGATTCGTCAGTAATGCGGTTACAAGATGGAGATGAACTATTCGTTTCTTCGCAAATTTCTCCTCCTGTGAACGGGAAAAACTTTGGAGAATTTGACTATAGCCGCTATCTGATGTATAAAGGGATTGCCGGAACTGGATATGTTGCTTCCGGGAAATGGACGAAGTTACCTTCTGTTCCAGTTTCTTCCCTTCGGTTGACAGCTAACTCTTATCGGGAGAGGTTGCTGGCTTTATATCGGAAACTAGGGTTTGATGGAGATGAATTAGCGGTACTTTCAGCATTGACTGTCGGGGATAAGACTGAGCTAAGTGAATCTATCCGTGAAAGTTATTCTGTTTCTGGTGCAAGTCATGTTTTGGCATTATCCGGTTTGCATATAGGGCTTTTATATGTTTTGTTTTCTTATATTTTGAAATTGTTGGATGTGAGGGGAGGTAATGCGGGAAAATATTTGCGCGCTCTTCTTCTCCTTCTATTATTATGGTCCTTTGCATTTTTCACAGGATTGTCGCCGTCAGTTATCCGTTCAGCCAGTATGTTTTCTGTGTTAGCAGTGGCAGAAGTATTCAGTCGTAAGGCTATCTCACTAAATACTTTAGCTGCGGTTGCATGGCTTATGTTATTATGTAAACCGGTCTGGCTGTTTGATGTAGGTTTTCAACTTTCGTTTCTTGCGGTGGCATCTATTTTACTAATTCAGAAACCGATTTATCGGTTATTTCCTGTAAAAGGCTGGTTGGGAAAACATGTTTGGGGACTGATGACAGTATCTATAGCCGCACAATTGGGTACGGCTCCCCTTGTTATGTTTTACTTTTCCCGTTTTTCCACTCATTTCTTATTGACTAATCTGGTAGTGATTCCTTTAGTAACCATTATATTATATATGGCTGTTTTGATGCTTTGCCTGACTCCTTTTTGCTGGTTTCAATCTGTGATAGCTGAAGGATGCAGGCTGCTTATTAAGTCTCTTAATAATTTTGTTCATTGGGTAGAGCAATTACCTTTCTCTTCCATAGATAATATTTGGCTTTATCAATGGGAAGTTGCAGGCTTTTATATATTCCTATTGTTGGTATTGTATTACCTGATGAAGCGTCGGCTTCGAAACTTATGGGTGTGTTTATCCTTTTTGTTGATGTTGGGAACGGGACATTCTATTATGAATTGGTCGAATCATCCTCGACGTAGTCTTGTCTTCTATAATGTTCGTGGGTGTCCAGTGGTGCATTGCATAGAAAATGATGGGCATTCATGGCTTAGTTACGGAGATCAGCAATCGGATAAGAGACGTTTACAGCGTGTCGCAGCGAACTATTGGAAACAGATTCAACTTTTACCTCCTGTTGAAGTTAAAACGGATTTTCAGTCTGCCGGTTTCTCTCGTCACCAGCAGATATTATCTTATCATGGCTGTCGTGTGGGTATGATCACAGACAATCGTTGGCAAAACAAATCTGTTGTTTCTCCGTTATCTATTCATTATCTGTATTTGTGTAAAGGTTATGAAGGACATATGGAAGAGCTAACCCGGATATTTTCTCCGTCATGTATCGTTTTGGATGCTTCTTTCTCAGAATCACGAAAGCTGCTTCTAGAAAAGGAATGTCGGCAATTAGGTTTCCGTTTTATCTCATTATCTGAAGAAGGTTCTATTCGCTTTTTGCTCTAAGTACAAAGATTTGTCGTACATTTGCAACTCAAAAAAGTAATTATAGTATGCTGACTAAAGTAATTGAACAGGCTAAGATTGATCATTTTACAAAGTGGTTTGAACGAGCCGACAAAATAGTAATTGTGTCCCATGTTTCTCCGGATGGCGACGCTATCGGTTCATCATTGGGACTTTATCACTTTCTGGATTCACAGGAAAAAAATGTAAATGTCATTGTTCCCAATGCGTTTCCTGATTTTCTGAGATGGATGCCAGGTAGTAAGGATATCCTTTTATATGACCGTTATAAAGATTTTGCCGATAAATTGATAGCCGAAGCAGATGTTATTTGTTGTCTTGATTTCAATGCTCTAAAACGTATTGAGGATATGGCAGGTGCAGTTGCTGCATCTCCGGCACGTAAAGTCTTGATTGATCATCATCTTTATCCGGAAGATTTTTGTAAGATTACGATGTCTTATCCTACCATTTCTTCTACTTCCGAATTAGTATTTCGTTTGATTTGCCGAATGGGTTATTTCAGTGACATATCCAAGGAAGGAGCCGAATGTATTTATACCGGTATGATGACGGATACAGGTGGGTTTACTTATAACTCCAACAATCGCGAAATCTATTTCATTGTCAGTGAACTCCTTTCCAAAGGTATTGATAAAGATGACATTTATCGCAAGGTTTACAATACCTATTCTGAGAGTCGTTTGCGTCTGATGGGCTATGTCTTATCGAACATGGTTGTATATTCTGATTATAACGCTGCACTCATTTCTCTTACGAAAGAGGAGCAGGGGAGATTTGATTATATCAAAGGGGATAGCGAGGGCTTTGTGAATATTCCCTTATCTATTAAAAATATATGTTTCTCTTGCTTTTTGCGTGAAGATACCGAGAAGCCGATGATAAAAATATCTCTTCGTTCCGTAGGAACTTTCCCTTGTAATCAAGTGGCTGCTGAATTCTTTAATGGAGGTGGACATTTGAATGCATCCGGAGGTGAATTCTTTGGAACAATGGCGGAAGCAAAGGCTGTTTTCGAAAAGGCACTTGAAAAGTATAAGCCTTTGCTTGTAGCCAAAGGCTAAGAAATAAGAATATTTTCCTAAAAGCTGCCCTGATTCTTTATGTTAAGAGTCGGGGTGGTTTTTAAATATATAGTAGAATAGATGATCAGGTAAAGATATTATTATCGTTATGTTTTTACTTATAAAGTAAGAGGCTTTTTCTAGCGATGAGATTGATATGGATTATAATAACATGGTTAAATGTGTAAGGAGAAGGTTAAAAGTTACAAACTTTTAACCTTCTCCTTATGTTTTATTCCTTGATTTGAGATACATTTGTACCAAATATAGCTAAATAACAGATAATGAAGAAACTTGTATATTTATTTCTCTCTTTGATGGCTGCCGGTGGTCTTTTTCAGGCATGTGATAATTCTAAAACTTATGCTGAGCAGTTGGAGGATGAAAAAAGAGAGGTGAGTAGGTTTATTAGGGATAATGGAATCCACATTATTTCGCAGGATGAATTTGAAAGGAATGATACAGTCACAAATTTGGATAGGAATGAATATGTAGCTCTTTCTGATGGGGTGTATATGCAAATAGTAGATAGAGGTTCCGAAGAAAATAAGATGGATACTTTTGCTACAAATGATGAAATTTGTGTTCGTTATATAGAAAGAAATCTAAAGAGTGACTCCATTCAATCTTTGAACGTTTTTTATCCGGGGTACGAGAATCCTCTTATTTATTCATCTCCTTTGGTGTTTCGTTATAATGTTCAGGGTTCTTATGCTTATGGTACTGTTGTAGAAATGGATTATTCATGGATGCTTATGGTTAAAGACCAATTGAGGGATTATACAGTACCTGCTGGTTGGCTGTTGGCATTGCCTTTTGTTCGTAATAACGCTCATGTCCGTTTAATTGTACCTTCTAAGATGGGACATGCTGCATTGCAAAGTTCGAATTATGTAATTCCTTATCACTACGATATTTGGTCATTCAGTAAAGCACTGAATTAGAACACTAACATAAATAATATTTTTAGTTAATACTTATGACTCTAATTAAATCTATCTCTGGAATCCGTGGCACTATTGGCGGAGGAGCAGGAGAGGGACTGAATCCACTTGACATTGTAAAATTCACTTCGGCATATGCTACTTTGATTCGCAAAACTTGTAAAGTGAAAAGTAACAAGATTGTTGTGGGACGTGATGCCCGTATTTCTGGCGAAATGGTGAAAAACGTAGTAGTTGGTACATTGATGGGAATGGGATGGGATGTTGTAGACATCGATCTGGCTTCTACTCCGACTACTGAATTGGCTGTTACGATGGAAGGTGCTTGTGGTGGTATCATTCTGACAGCTTCTCATAATCCTAAGCAGTGGAATGCACTGAAGTTGCTTAATGAACATGGTGAATTTTTGAATGCAGCAGAAGGCAACGAAGTACTTCGTATTGCTGAAGCGGAAGAGTTCAATTATGCAGATGTAGATCATCTGGGTTCCTATCGGAAAGATCTTACCTATAACCAAAAACATATTGATAGTGTTTTGGCTCTTGATTTGGTAGACGTAGAGGCTATTAAAAAGGCAAATTTCCGTGTAGCTATTGATTGTGTGAACTCCGTAGGGGGTATCATTCTCCCTGAACTTCTTGAACGTTTAGGTGTGAAGCATATAGAGAAACTCTACTGTGAGCCAACTGGAAATTTTCAACATAATCCGGAACCGCTGGAAAAGAATCTGAGTGACATTATGAATTTAATGAAAGCTGGTAAAGCTGATGTTGCTTTTGTAGTAGATCCTGATGTAGACCGTTTAGCTATGATTTGTGAAAATGGTGCAATGTATGGTGAAGAGTATACATTAGTTACTGTAGCTGACTATATATTGAAACATACTCCGGGTAATACTGTTTCTAACTTGAGCTCTACGCGTGCTTTGCGTGATGTAACTCGCAAATATGGTATGGAATATGCTGCTTCTGCCGTTGGAGAGGTCAATGTAGTGACAAAGATGAAAGAAACCAATGCGGTCATTGGTGGAGAAGGTAATGGCGGCGTTATTTATCCGGCAAGTCATTACGGACGTGACGCTTTGGTAGGTATTGCTCTGTTCCTCAGTCATCTTGCACATGAAGGTAAAAAGGTAAGTGAGCTTCGTGCGACTTATCCTCCTTATTTTATTGCTAAAAATCGTGTAGATCTTACACCTGAAATTGATGTAGATGCTATTCTTGCTAAAGTGAAAGAGATCTATAAGAATGAAGAAATCAATGATATTGATGGTGTGAAGATTGATTTTGCTGATAAATGGGTACATTTGCGTAAAAGTAATACTGAACCGATTATTCGCGTATATAGTGAGGCCTCTACCATGGAAGCAGCAGATGAGATCGGTCAGCAGATAATGAATGTGATTAATGAGCTGGCGAAATAAAAGCCAATTGTAATACAATAAATAAAAGATAATGCTGCTATCTGCCACTAGATAGCAGCATTATTTTTTTGTTCTTGAAGGATGTCCTATTTCTATAAATAGGACCAAAAAGGAAATATGGTTTAAAACTGTCTTAGCTAATTGTTTTAAATTGCTATATTTGCCTTTGATATTTAAAAATAGTCCCTCTATTTGTGAGCTAATTTTAATAGTTTGTGATGAAAACACGCTTAATACTGAACATATTTACACTTTTATTCTCTTTAGGATGCTTGGCCGGTAATGAGAAAGATTCCTATTTTTTCTCAAAAGTGGATTATCAGCAAGGGTTATCTAATAGTGCAGTACTTTGCCTTTTTCAGGATAAAGCGGGGTTAATGTGGTTTGGTACTTATGATGGTGTGAATTGTTATGATAGCAAAGGGATGGAAGTATTCCGGTCTGACTTTTCTGCTGATCAAACGTTGAGTAATAATGTAATCCATTCCATTCAACAGGCAGATAGTAGTTGCTTGTGGATAACTACACATCTTGGGGTAAACCGTTTTTCGCAGAATGCACGAGAGATAGTCGGTTCTTACGATTTTTCCGGGGATTATTATCTGTATTCCAATGCTAAAGGGAATACTTGGGTCGTGAGTCATGATGGAATCTATTATTACAATACTCATCATAGAAAGTTTGTTCATCTTAAAGAACTACCTACCGAAATGGAAGTCGTAGAACGTCGCTCGTTTGTTGCCGATGATGGGGTGCTATGGTTTTTTCCATCCAATACGGGTAGTCTACAACAATTTTCACTAGATAGTTTTGAACAAGATACGCTCACTGGCAAAGTGACTACTACACTGACCGATTTCCATGCAAAACCTATTGATGATGTGTTTTATCAGAATGGTATTTTTGTTTTTATTGATAGGGATCGGGATTTATTTGTATATGATATTTCGCGTAAATCTAAAATTTATATTCGTAATATTTCTTCGTTGATGGAGAAGTATGGAGATATCAGGGGGATTGTCCCTTTTTATGAGGATATCATTATTGGTTTCAGAACGAATGGATTGGTACGATTAAGTGCCTCTGAAAAGTATGAAGCGGAAATTGTAGATCGTAATATACGTATATACGATATTTATCGGGATGTTCGTCAGGGGATTCTTTGGATTGCGTCGGACGGACAAGGGGCTATTATGTATTCAAAGAAATATTCTATCGCAACAAACTTAATGCTTAGTCATTTATCTCCTAATTTGAGTAGGCAGGTACGTTCTGTAATGACGGATAAATATGGAGGATTATGGTTTGGAACAAAAGGAGACGGCTTGTTGCATATTCCCCATTATAGCGATGGAATGGATCCTGCAAAAACAGTAGTCTATGCTCCAACGGGAAAACAAAATATTTCGTCCTATATTAAATGGGATAAAGAGTTTCATGTTTATAAGTTGAAACAGAGCCGATACATGGATGGCTTTTGGATTGGATCGGGAAATCCAGGACTGTTTTATTATTCATTTCAAGGCGGTGTGCTACATCAGGTAGAAGATGATTCGGAAGATCCGGCTATTGAAATACATGATATTTATGAAGAGAATGATAGTGTACTTTATGTGGTGACAGCCGGAGTTGGTTTTCGTAAGATTATACTTGATAAAAGTGGAGGAACTATAAAAGTTAAGAGTCAGAAGCGTTATCATTTCTTCAGTGAACAGCGGGAAGTAGCTATGTTTTATCCGATGTTAGCTGAGGGAGATTCTATTTTATGGTTAGGAAGTCGCGAAAAAGGATTAGTGAAGTTTGATAAAAAGACAGAAGAATACCAGTTGATTTCTTTGAAAGAGATGCTTCATAAGTCGGTAGACGATATATTGAGCTTACATCGTGCTAAAGATGGTTGCATGTATGTTGGGACCACTTCCGGATTGGTTTGTATATCCTTTCAGGGAAAGAAAATCAATGCCAGCTATATCGGACGAGAGCAAGGACTGTTAAATGATATGATTCATGGGGTATTGGAAGATGAAAATGGATTTCTGTGGCTAGGTACAAATCGGGGATTAATTAAATATAATCCGAAAAACGATTCATCTCATGCTTATTATTATAGCGCAGGTGTACAGATTGGGGAGTTCAGTGATGATGCTTATTATCGCTGTCCTTATACTGGACATCTTTTTTTCGGAGGAATTGACGGATTGTTGTTTTTAGATAAGGTGGTTGCAGTGGTCCCTGAATATCACCCGGATATTTTATTACGTAAATTGAGTATCGGACGTTCACAGGTAAATTTGAAAGATTATTATGTAAATGGTGATAAAGCTTTGCAATTTGAGGGAGCAGGCGTCTCTTTTACTCTTTCTTTTGTAGTACCGGATTTCCTTTCGGGGAATGATATTGAGTATTCGTATATGTTAGAGGGATATGATAAGGATTGGACTTCTTTCAGTAGTATGAATGAAGCTTCTTATACAGGTGTGCCGGGAGGAGACTACTTATTTAAAGTCCGATATAAAAATGATGTGTTCGATACGGAGTATCGGTGCTTCTCCATTCCTGTCCATGTTCTTTCTCCTTGGTATCGTTCGCTGCCAGCCTATATCATTTATGGCTTATTACTAATCATGCTATTAGGATATCTGGTTTATTTACTTCGTAAAAATTTGCTTCAGGAACGTATGATGAAGCGTTTGCGCGGGATAGAAAATCGTCAGGAAAGTGCAGGTGTCGATTCTTGTAATCGGGACGTGCTTGATCGTTTTACTTTTATATATAATTTCTGTGACCAGTTGCGTGCAGAAAACATATCTTATGAACAACGTATTGAGACGGTCGAGTTAATTCGTGAAACTGTAATGGCAGCTTTACTTAGTCCGGATAACCTGAATCGAAGAGAACTTAAGCAATTCTTTCCGGATCGTTTTATTGTAGCAGCTCGTATGTGTATACAGGAAGTTTCGTTAGCTGTGTTGCATACATTGAAAGAGCAAGGGATTGATAGTTCTATTGTGAAATCAGTCATACCGAAGGATTTTACTTTCCCCATTTATAAGAATGCATTACATAGTATTCTTTATTATTGTTATCTCTGGGTAGCCGAAACAAAAGGCATATTGGGTGTTACAGTAGATGTAAAGGAAGAAAACGGGGAGATGCTGTTGCTTTTCTTGTCTACAGACGATACGGCGAAAATGTTGTTTGAACATCTTTCCGGCAAAACTGCTTCCGATGTTGTAAGGAGCTCGGATCATGCGTTTAGTGTTCAGTTGTTATTGTGTTTTGTGCAGTCTGCTTTAGAACGGATTGATGCAAAACTTCATTATACTGATAAGGGCGATAAGAAACAATTGACGATAACCTTTGAACCGGCAATCTTGACGGAAGTCGGAGGGAAGAAAAAGAAAACGGTTCTTTTATTGGAAGATAGAGATGAAATGGCTTGGCTGATTGGTAACTTTCTGGCTGATGAATATGCTGTAATGCAGGTGAAGAGTGTGCAGCTTGCATTTGAAGAAATACATCGTTCGGCTCCCTCTCTGTTCCTGGTTGATATGACGATGTATGCGAATGCCGAAAGTGTTTTTATGGATTATATTAGTAAGAATCGTTCATTACTTTCGAAAACCGCATTTATCCCTATGCTGACTTGGAAGGTTAGTTCGTCTATTCAGCGCGAATTAATTTTATGGTCAGACTCTTATATTGTACTTCCTTATGATATTTTGTTCTTGCGGGAAGTTGTTCATAATGCAATATATGGTAAGTATCAAGTGAAGCAGATTTATATGGAGGATTTGGGTGATCTCGCCGGACAGATTGTTTGTAACACGCCGGAACAAGCTGATTTTATCCGTAAAATGTTACAAGTGATTGAGCAGAATCTGAATCAGGAAGAATTGGGTTCAACGCTGATTGCTGATCGTATGGCGATGAGTCCCCGCCAATTTTATCGGAAGTTCAAAGAAATTTCAAATGTAGCTCCAGGTGATTTGATAAAGAGTTATCGGATGGAGAAAGCTGCACGCTTGTTGCTGAATAATGATATGTCTATCCAAGATGTGATTACTGATGTCGGTATAGCTAGCCGTTCTTATTTTTATAAAGAATTTACCCGTCGTTTTGGTATGACACCCAAAGATTACCGGGAACAACACACAAAATAAAAAGAAGATGACTATACTGTTTATTATTAATTTGTATTTATGTTTGTGCTCTAATTGTACATCGTAAATTAATATTGGCTGATTTTCAATATTATAGCTTGTGCTCTATTTGATCTGTATGTGCTCTAAATGGACAAATCCGAATTGACAGGAATTTGTCACTCTGGAGGATCAGGATTGCTAGAGAAGAGCTTAAATTTGCTGGTGAATATATAAATCTGATAACTTTTTAATATCTTAATTCGTGAACATGAATAAAAATAAACTATTCTCTTTCACTGCGACTCTACTATTGGGGATTTCCTCTACATTCGCACAACAACCTGTAGATTATGTTAATCCTATCATTGGGACGAATGGGATGGGACATACGTTTCCCGGTTCTTGTACTCCTTTTGGTCTGATACAGTTAAGTCCGGACACAGATACAATTCCTCATAATGTGAATGGGGCTTATCAAAAAAATGCTTATGAATATTGTGCAGGTTATCAGTATCGTGATAAAACAATTGTCGGTTTCAGTCATACGCATTTGAGCGGAACAGGACATTCGGATTTGGGAGATATTCTTTTAATGCCTGCTGTGGGTGAATTGAAGTTGAATCCCGGGCGGGCAGAAAATCCGGATGAGGGGTATCGTTCACGTTTTGACCATGCTACTGAAAAGGCAACTCCCGGGTATTACGAGGTTATGTTGGACGATTATGGTATTAAGGCACAACTAACCGCCACACAACGGGTAGGAGTACATAAATATACTTTCCCTAAAGATAAAAACGGTCATTTAGTATTGGATCTTGCACATGGCATTTATAATTATGATGGTAAAGTGCTGTGGGCTAATCTACGGGTAGAAAATGATACATTGCTGACCGGTTATCGTATTACGAATGGTTGGGCACGTACCAATTATACCTATTTTGCTATTTCCTTGTCTCAACCG
The DNA here is from genome assembly GCF_900155865.1 of Bacteroides bouchesdurhonensis. GTDB lineage: Bacteria > Bacteroidota > Bacteroidia > Bacteroidales > Bacteroidaceae > Bacteroides > Bacteroides bouchesdurhonensis. The sequence goes on along the minus strand of NZ_LT707006.1, from coordinate 4,756,845 downwards.
ATAAAAGATTACGGATATAAAGATAAAGCAAAGGTATTATACAATGGTTTTTGGCGTCGCTTTAAACTGGAAAAGAATTTTCCGGAGATTACGGGACGCAAGATTGTTGCTTATTTCAACTTTGATACAGAACAACAACCTGAGTTAGTCGTAAAAGTGGCACTTTCTGCGGTAAGTACAGAGGGGGCAATCAAGAATCTCCGTGCGGAAGCTGAAGGACGAAGTTTTGAACAGTTGGCAGAAGCTGCCCGCAAAAGTTGGAATGATGAGTTGGATCATTATGAGATAGAAGGAACACAGGATCAAAAGGCAATGTTTTATACTTCACTTTACCATACGATGATCAATCCGTCAGTTTATATGGATGTAGATGGTTCATATCGTGGATTAGACCATAATATTCATCAGGCAAAAGATTTTACTAATTATACAATTTTCTCTTTATGGGATACTTATCGTGCCCAACATCCATTCTTGAATTTGATTAAACCGGACCGTAATGCAGATATGGTGGAATCAATGATCAAACATCAACAGCAGAGTGTTCATGGAATGCTTCCTGTATGGAGTCATATGGGGAATGAGAATTGGTGTATGAGTGGATATCATGCTGTATCTGTATTGTCGGATGCTATTACAAAAGGTGTATTTACAAATACCGATGAGGCTTTAGCTGCAATGGTAAGTACCTCGACCGTTCCTTATTATGAAGGAGTTGCAGACTATATGAAGTTGGGATATATTCCTTTGGATAAAAGCGGAACAGCAGCATCTTCCACATTGGAATATGCTTATGATGACTGGACCATTTATCAGGCAGCTTTAAAAGCTGGTAATAAGGAAGTAGCAGAGGACTATCGAAAACGTGCTTTGAATTATCGGAATATTTATGATACGACAATTGGTTTTGCGCGTCCGCGTTATAGTGATGGTACCTTTAAAAAAGATTTTGATGTATTGCAAACTTATGGTGAAGGTTTTATTGAAGGTAATTCCTGGAATTTCTCATTTCATGTACCTCATGATGTATTTGGTATGATGGATTTAATGGGAGGAGAAAAGAAATTTGTAGAGAAATTGGACGAGCTGTTCTCTATGCATTTGCCTGAGAAATATTATGCAGATAATGAAGATATTACTTTAGATTGTCTGGTAGGTGGTTATGTTCATGGTAATGAACCAAGTCATCATGTTCCATATTTATATGCCTGGACGTCTCAGCCATGGAAAACTCAATTCTGGCTACGTGATATTTTGAATCGTATGTACCGAAACGATATTAACGGTCTGGGAGGAAACGATGATTGCGGACAGATGTCGGCATGGTATTTGTTTACTGTAATGGGATTTTATCCTGTTTGTCCCGGAACTGACCAATATGTATTAGGAGCTCCTTATTTACCATACTTGAAACTGAAGCTTCCGAATGGAAAAACGCTGGAGATTAAAGCACCCGGGGTTAGTGATAAAAAACGCTATGTTCATTCTCTAAAGATAAATGGTGTAGCTTATGATAAAATGTATGTTACTCATGAAGACATCTTAAAGGGAGGTATTTGGGAATTTAAGATGAGTTCTTCTCCGAATAAACGTCGTGGACTTGCAGCAGAAGATAAACCATATTCATTAACAAATGGGGTAAACTAAATTATAAAAACACTTGATATGAAAAAGAAATATTTATTTTATGGATTATTCCTGTTGGTAGGAATAGGAGCTTGTTCGACAAGTAAAAAAGGACAGCAAGATGGGGCAGAGGTTTTATGGGAAAAATATAATGTCGGAACCGTATTGTTTCAGGATAAGGCTCCGAATTCAAAAGGTTCCGATATTTATCATCGGATTATTCCGGATGCTGAATCATATATTAAAGAACAGGCACGTACCGTATTGGCCACACTTTATAATTCTCCCAAAGATAGTATTGTACCGGTATATAAGATTCATTATACATTAGAAGATATTGATGGAGTTTCTGCTAAAGGTGGTAATCATGGAAATATTTCTATTTTCTATAGTACACGTCATATTGAAAAGTCATTTGCGGCAAATGATACGGCAAAACTTTTCTTTGAGACTCGCGGAGTACTTCTGCATGAATTGACTCATGCTTATCAGTTGGAACCTCAAGGTATTGGAAATTATGGTAATAGTCGTGTGTTCTGGGCATTTATTGAGGGGATGGCGGATGCTGTACGTGTAGCAAACGGAGGATTTGGACCGGGAGCTCGTCCGAAAGGAGGGAATTATATGGACGGTTATCGTACCGCAGGTTATTTCTTCGTATGGTTGCGTGACAATAAAGATCCGGAATTCTTACGGAAGTTTAATCGTAGTACATTGGAAGTTGTACCTTGGTCATTCGACGGAGCTATTAAGCATGTGTTAGGTAAGGAGTATAACATAGATGACTTATGGCACGAATATCAGGTAGCAGTAGGAGATACACAAGCATAAAATAAATCGCGATGAGAATGACTGGAAAGAAGTTGTTTTTGGTTTTGTCATGTCTGGCAACTTTGCCAGGCATGGCTCAAACCGAAAAAATGATTGAGTACGTGAATCCATTTGTGGGAACGGATGGATATGGAAATGTTTATCCGGGAGCTCAGATTCCTTTTGGAGGAATCCAGATAAGTCCGGATACAGATGCTAAGTTCTATGACGCAGCATCCGGATATAAATACAACCATCCAACGATCATGGGATTTAGCTTGACACACTTAAGTGGCACAGGGATTCCGGATTTGGGAGATTTCTTGTTTATACCGGGAACAGGAGAAATGAAATTGGAACCGGGTACCCATGAGGAACCTGATAAAGGATATCGTTCACGTTATTCACATGAACAGGAATGGGCAACTCCCAATTATTATGCCGTAAAACTGACAGATTATAATGTGAAGGCTGAGATGACCTCAGGTTTGCGTAGTGGAATTTTTCGCTTTACCTTTCCTAAATCAGACAAGGCATTTATTATGATTGACATGAATCATACTTTATGGCAATCTTGTGAGTGGTCAAATCTACGAATGATTAACGATTCTACAATTACGGGTTATAAACTGGTGAAAGGATGGGGACCGGAACGTCATGTCTATTTTACGGCTGTTTTTTCAAAGAAACTCGACGGACTTCGGTTTATGCAGGATAAGAAGCCTGTGATTTACAATACTTCCCGCTTTCGTAGTTGTAACGAAGCTTGGGGTAAGAATTTGATGGCTTGTCTTTCTTTCAACACAGAACAAGGAGAGATTGTTACTGTAAAAACGTCTATTTCTGCTGTTAGTACAGATGGGGCTATGCAGAATATGAAGGAGTTGGATGGTATGACATTTGATGAATTGAAAGCAAAAGGAGAGGAGCTTTGGGAGAAAGAATTGAATAAATATACACTGGAAGCTGATCGGAAAACGAAAGAAACATTCTATACTTCGGCTTACCATGCAGCTTTGCATCCTTTCATATTTCAGGATTCCGACGGTAGTTTCCGGGGGCTGGATAAGAATATTGAAAAAGCGGAAGGCTTTACGAACTATACTGTATTTTCTTTATGGGATACTTATCGTGCCTTGCATCCTTGGTTCAACTTGGTTCAGCAAGATGTAAATGCGAATATTGCCAATTCTATGTTGGCTCACTACGATAAGAGTGTAGAAAAAATGTTGCCTATCTGGTCATTTTATGGAAATGAGACTTGGTGTATGATTGGCTATCATGCTGTGTCTGTATTGGCGGATATGATAGTAAAAGGTGTTAAGGGATTTGATTACGAACGTGCCTATGAGGCAATGAAGACTACGGCAACGAATCCACATTATGATTGTTTGCCGGAATATAGTTCGATGGGGTATGTACCTTTTGACAAAGAAGCTGAGTCGGTATCTAAAACATTGGAATACGCTTACGATGATTATTGTATTGCGCAGGCTGCTAAGAAATTAGGAAAAGAAGACGATTATCGTTATTTCCTGAATCGTGCACTTTCTTATCAAACTTTGATTGATCCGGAAACGAAATATATGCGTGGACGGGATAGTAAAGGTGATTGGCGTACTCCGTTTACTCCTGTAGCTTATCAAGGACCTGGTTCTGTAAATGGTTGGGGAGATATAACAGAAGGTTTCACGTTGCAGTATACTTGGTATGTTCCGCAGGATGTTCAAGGATATATAAACGAAGCTGGAAAAGAACTGTTCCGTAAACGCCTTGACGATCTTTTTACGGTGGAACTTCCGGATGATATTCCCGGAGCACATGATATTCAAGGACGTATTGGTGCTTATTGGCATGGCAATGAGCCTTGTCATCATGTAGCTTATTTATATAATTATCTGAAAGAACCGTGGAAATGCCAAAAGTGGGTTCGTACAATCGTAGATCGCTTCTATGGTAACACACCGGATGCGTTGAGTGGCAATGATGATTGTGGGCAGATGTCTGCATGGTATATGTTTAATTGTATCGGTTTCTATCCGATTGCTCCTTCGAGCAATGTTTATAATATTGGTTCTCCTTGTGCTAAAGCAATTACTATTCGTATGAGTAATGGTAAAATGATTGAGATGAAGGCGGACAATTGGTCACCAAAGAATGTATATGTGAAAGAGTTATATGTGAATGATAAGAAATATGATAAGTCTTATCTGACATACGATGATGTTCGTGATGGTGTAAAACTTCGATTTGTGATGAGTGCTAAACCGAATTATAAACGGGCTATATCCGATGAGGCAGTGCCTCCATCACTTTCATTACCCGGAAAAACGATGAAATATCAACAGATAAAATAAAATTGATTTGCGTATTGTTAATCCCTGAAAAAAGCAGGATATATTCGGAAGTTAAACCCATATATCTCTTCTCATTTAGCTCATAATCTATTGATTGTGGAGGCATAGGAGACTGTAGGGATGAATAGATAAAATAATAAAGATAATTATGGTAAGAAAGCTAATGATTTTACTCATAGCTTTCTTGCTTTCATTACCCGCTTTCTCTAAAGACTTTAAGGTGAATGTTTTTGGTGGAAGAAACAGTGTTGTAGTGAAGCAAGAAGGTGACGGAACGATAGAAAATGCTTATTCATTGAAAGTGGGATCTCGGAAGTATAAATTCAATTTAAAAGGAGATCAAACGTTTCGGGTAGAAAACTTAAAAGAGAAGTCTTATAAAGTAGTGTTGAAACAACAGGATAAGAAAAGTTTTTTTATTCCTTATAAAAGTGTTGTTCAGGTGTATGGGAATAAGTACCAAGAAAAATTATCTCCTCAACAACCGTCAGATGCTTATCTTGACCCCGAAATAGACGAACTTACCATTATATGGAAAGACAAAACGGAGAATAATGAGCAATTAGGAAAATATATTGGTGCAGAGATTAGTTATTCTAACTTGCGTAACCAACAAAAACATTTGTTACTCAGAGGACAACGAAATACAGTCGTTACCACTTCTCAGGATGTTATGGTACGATTGGCTTATATACCCGAGCAATGTATAGACACTTTTTATACTTCTTCTTTTGCTGTGAATGCCCGAGAAATAAGTTTAGAAGACAAGTGGAAATCCTTTTCGTTGCCCGAGAATATAAATGTATGCATAGATGATTCGATGCGTCAATCATCTATTGTACAGCTGTATGCAAAAATACTCCTTGATAAACCGGAGAATGACCCGATGGTGGTAGCAACAGAGCACAAGGCTGAAAATGTAAATGAGTTGGTTGGAAATTTCGATTCATTCTACAAACGTGTGATATTAAGAGTAGTCAATGTACTTTATGCTCCGGGCGACGACATTATTAATATCAAGCAACTGACTAATATGGTTGGAGCTATGGTAAAAGAGAAGGAAGGGTTTGATGGGGCTACTCCTGCATATCTAAGCCATCATCAGGGGAAAGCACGTATGAAGTTGAATGCTCCTTATCTTGAAAATTATTATAAAAGAAGTAATTTTAATGTTTTAAAAAACGAGCAGATTGGTATTTTCCTTCATGAATTGACACATGCTTATCAACATTACCCCAATTATAAAAAGACGGAAAATGCGGACCATTATTTTGTTGGTCTAGAAGGTATGGCAGATGCAGTACGTTTTATAGCAAAAGGATTTGGAGATAAGGAACGAATTGGTGCTGGTTTGCAAGGCGAAAAAAGTGAGAAGAAATGGCTGACTCCTTATCGTGTTTCTGCTTGTTTCTTAATGTGGTTACGTAATTTTGATGGGGATTTCGTTCGTAAGTTCCATCGTACTATAAAAGAAATAGATCATTGGTCGTTTGATAAAGCTATTCACCAAATTCTTGGAGAACAGTATGAGGCAGAACAATTATGGAACCTCTATTTGAAGGATGTGAAAGAAGAAGCACTGGAGAAAGGATATTTAAAATAGTGTTTGGTTGCTGTTTTATTATGGTAACAGAGTTAGAACAAAATTTATGAAAGGAGACAATTATAATATCAAATGCTTCAGAAAAGGATAAAATCGTCTCAATTTGCTCCTTCTTGCTATCATTTGTTTGTGTATTTTTTCATTGCTATTAAAAAATAGTTATATTTGAACCACAAAATCTTGTAGAGATGAAAAACAAAAGACTATTCTTAATTCTTGTAGTTTGCAATCTGCTAGCTACAGTTGTAGTTGGGCAAGAGCTTCCGGCTCAAGGTGGTATATTTGAACAGTACATGAAACAAGCACAAACTTTTGCTTCAAACTATCCACGTGAAAAAGCCTATCTGCATTTTGATAATACTAGTTACTATATAGGTGACACTATTTGGTTTAAGGCTTATGTGACTCTTGCAGAACAGCCAACATTTAGTGAGATAAGTCGGCCATTGTATGTGGAACTAATAGACCAGGCTGGTCATATCAGAGACAAGCAAATTATAAAACTCTCTCAAGGACAAGGAAACGGACAGATAGCTCTTCCTAAGTCGTTGCTGTCCGGTTACTATGAGGTGCGGGCTTATACTCGTTGGATGCTAGGATTTAGCGAACCACAATATTTCTCACGTACTTTCCCAATATACCAATTAGCAAGAGGGAATCAGTCGGAACGTAATATCACTAATTATGATTTAAGTACCTCTATGGATCAACGTCCGGAGATAACTAAAAAGAAATTAGATATAGGATTTTTTCCCGAGGGCGGGCAGTTAGTCGAAGGATTAGAGTCACGTGTCGCTTTTAAAGCAGAAAGTAATCGGGATGGCGACATTCAATTATCTGGAGCACTTTATTCTGCCGATGGAAAAGAACTCGCAAAATTAGAAACGATGCACGACGGTATGGGACATTTTAATTATACTCCCACATCTTCACCGGCTATTGCTAAAGTAAACTTTAAAGGAAATGAATATAAGTTTGAACTTCCGAAAGCACTTCCATCAGGCTATGTGATGAAGGTGGACAATGCATCAGGTGTTCTTTCTGTAAATGTATCCTGTAATGCAAAAACAGCCCAAGATTCTCTGGCTATTTTTATTAGTCATGCTGGTAGACCTTATGCTTATAAAACAATTTATTGTCAAGCAGATGCACCTCAATACATGACGATGCGCTCTCGTGACTTACCTTCAGGTGTTATTCAGATTAGTCTTATCAATCGTGCAGGACATACAGTATGTGAGCGTTTTACTTTTTGTTTTCCTAAAGCACCTTTACGTATATCAGCTTCCGGATTGAAAAGGGTCTATGAACCATATGCACCTATTCGTTGTGAGTTGCAGCTAAAAGATTCGTCAGGGAATCCTGTAGCAGGTAATTTGTCTGTAAGTGTACGAGATGCATTGCGTTCTGATTATTTGGAGTATGATAATAATCTATTTACCGATCTTTTATTTACCTCCGATTTGAAAGGTTATATTCATCAACCAGGTTATTACTTAGTTGACATGGATACTAAAAAGCTGCAAGAACTGGATATCTTGATGTTAGTACATGGATGGCGTAAATACGATATGGAACAAATAATCGGAGTTACTCCATACACACCACTACAAAGACCGGAATCACAGTTGGTTCTGAATGGTCAAGTAAAATCTACTATTCTAAAGAATGAATTGAAAAATATCGGTCTTAGTGTAATGATTAAAAAGGAGGACGGTATTATTACCGGGCAAACTGTAACAGATGAGAATGGACGCTTTTCTATTCCTATGGAGGATTTTGAAGGAAGTGAGGAAGCACTATTCCAGACACGTAGATTGAATAAGAATCGTAATAAAGATGCTTTTATTATGATTGATCGTAATTTCTCTCCTAAAGTGCGCCCTCTTGATTATTTGGAATCTCATCCGGAATGGAAAGATCTGGATCAATGGAGACAAGTAGTGGATGATTTCGATTCTCTTTATCTGGATTCACTTCGTAGAGTAGAAAGTGACTTCTTGTTGGATGAAGTTGTTGTCAAAAGTAAAAAACGCAAAGGTTACATGGATACGAAAATCAGTGAAAAGAGTATAGACGCTTACTATGATGTACGTCAGATTGTTGATTTGTTGCGTGACCAAGGAAAATTTGTTAATTCGATTCCTGAATTCTTGGAAATACAGAGCCCGCAATTTCTTTGGGATAAAAGAGATGATTCATACACTTATCGGTTGAAGCCAATGAAGTTTATTTTCGATGGTAAAATTTTGTCTCGTGTGGAAGAAAAGATGATGTTGACTGAGATTGACGGATTGGCTTCAATGATTATATGTAAAGGAAATCAGGCTATTCGTGATGAGATACTTAACAATTCCAGCCTATCTGGTGTAAATGATGTGTTGGATCTTAGTACTTCTGATGATCGCAGTATGACAGATGATATGAATAGAACAGATCCGGACGATCTTAGTTCTACAAATAATAGTAGTACAAGTACTACAAGTAATAGTAATACTTTGAATAATAATAAAAAATTAGATATGACAAATTTAGATGAGTTTATATTTGTATATCTGATACCTCTTCCTCACCATGATATTATGAATAAGAATGAGACAGCAGCTTGGGGAACCCGTAAGACAGTCATACAAGGTTACACACCTGTATTGGAATGTTATTCTCCTTCTTATCCGCAAAAACAGTTGTACATGGACAGGGTCGATAAGAGACGTACTCTTTACTGGAATCCTGCTGTACAGACAGATGCAGAAGGAAAGGCTGTAATCGAATGTTATAATAATCAGTATTCCACTCCTTTGGTTATTCAGGCGGAAACCATGACTAATGGTCGGATTGGAAGTGTTACTTATTCAACGATACCGGCAGCTGATAAATAGTTTTTTAGATAAAAGTTAGTTATATATTAATTTAAATTTTTTGTGATATGAAGTATAGAAACATTTTTCTTTCTATAGTATTAGGCTGTTCTACTTCTCTTTGTGCTCAGAAAGCTTCTACTCCAAAGGAAACAAGTGGTAATCCCATTTTCCAAGGATGGTATGCTGATCCGGAGGGAGTTGTGTTTAATAAGGAATATTGGGTTTATCCGACATATTCTGCTCCTTATGATGATCAGATATTTATGGATGCTTTCTCATCCACTGATCTGGTAAATTGGAAAAAGCACCCCAGAGTAATTGAAAAAAAGAATATTAGTTGGCTACGACGTGCATTATGGGCACCGGCAGTCGTTCAGGAAAATGGGAAATACTATTTGTTCTTTGGTGCTAATGACATCCAGAACAATAATGAACTGGGAGGTATTGGTGTTGCAGTAGCAGACAAACCGGAAGGACCTTTTAAAGATGCTTTAGGTAAACCTTTAATTGATAAAATTATTAATGGGGCACAGCCTATCGACCAGTATGTATTTAAAGATGATGACGGTCAGTATTATATGTATTATGGGGGATGGAGACATTGCAATATGGTAAAGATGGCTCCGGATTTATTGAGTATAGTTCCTTTTGAAGATGGGACTATGTATAAGGAAGTAACTCCCGAAAATTATGTGGAAGGTCCGTTTATGTTGAAACGAAAAGGAAAATATTATTTCATGTGGTCTGAAGGCGGATGGGGTGGTCCCGATTATTGTGTGGCATATGCTATTGCTGATTCTCCTTTTGGACCATTTAAAAGAATTGGGAAGATTTTGGAACAGGATCTTTCAGTTGCAGTCGGAGCTGGTCATCATTCTTTGATAAAAGGTCGAGGTAAAGATGAATGGTACATTATTTATCATCGTCGTCCGTTAGGAGAAACAGCTGCTAATAGTCGTGTGACATGTATCGATCGTTTATATTTTGATAAGGATGGCTATATAAAACCTATAAAGATGACTTTCGAAGGAGTAAAAGCTAGTCCTCTCAAGAAATCTCGTTAATTGATATATTTAAGGGGTGGTGCTTATTTTCCTGAGAACCACTCCTTGAATTCTGAAACTCTTGCTTTGCTGACTAATATTTTTTCTGTTATTCCCGAATATCTAAGATTGATAGATAACCGACTGTTGAACCAAAGGTCAATATCTTTAATTGCTTCTTTTGAAATTAAGTATTGGCGGTTAGCTCTAAAAAAGAGGTTAGGATTTAAGCAATCGGTAAGTTCATCCAATGTCTGAGGAAAATAGTGTTCCGTTCCATCTGCTAATACGGCTTTTACCTGACAATCTTTGATGTAGAACAATTGTATCATGTCTACAGAAATAGGCAATAATTTATCTCCTTTCAGAGGAATGAGGAAGTGTGTCTTATAGTTCTCTTGCTTTTTAAGGGAGTGAATTAATTGTAATAGCTCATTGTCTTGTACTTGTTGGTCATGTTCATTGTTTACAGGAGATTCCTGTAAACTCTCCAGTTTTTCAAAAGCATGTTCGATATCTTCTTTGCCAATTGGTTTGAGTAAATAGTCGATACTGTTTACTTTGAATGCACGTAAAGCATACTCATCATAAGCGGTAGTGAATATGATTGGGCAAGAGATATGGATATGTTCAAATATCTCAAAGGCAGAACCGTCTGCCAGATGAATATCCATAAATACCAGTTCAGGCATCGAGTGGCTATTAAACCATTCGATAGTGCCCTCAATGCTATCTAATACTGTGATCACTTCTGCATTCGGTTTTATTTCGTTAAGTAGCGAAGTAAGGTTACGTACAGCTGCCTTTTCATCTTCAATAATAACAGTTTTCATAGCTTCTCACAAATAAATATTATAGATTCTGGTAAATAAGAGGAATGCGTACAGTAAATTCTTTATCTTCTGTGATTTGAATATCTTGTTTGAATAACAGGCGGTATCGTTTTGCTAGGTTTACCAGGCCAATTCCGGTACCCGGAGTAGCAGTCCATTTGGGCTGAATAGTATTGCTGACCGCTAAGAATCCTTCTGTATCCGTAGAAATATGTATGGTCAGTGGTTTGCGATTACTGATCTCATTGTGTTTAACAGCATTTTCAATCAATACTTGTATTGCCATAGGAGGGAGATGGTAAGTCTCGAAAGATTTATTTATCTGTATATCGAATTGCAGATTGTTTTCAAATCTCATTTTCAATAAGAAGATATAGGCAGAAGCAAAATCCATTTCCTCCCGAAGACTGACACTTTGTGAATCGTTGCTTTGTAGTGTATACCGTAATACCCGGGACAATTCCTGAATGTAATCTTGTGCTTTATTTTGATTTTCACGGACCAATGATTGTAAAGTGTTCAGAGAGTTGAACAACATATGTGGATTAAGTTGATTCTTCAGTACCTCATATTGGTTACGAATATTTTCGGCTTGTAATTGTTCATTTTCTACCGATACTTGTTGTTGGCGACGAATAAGATATATGATGTAACAACTACTGGTAACAAGGCAGGAAATGATAAAGTCGCGTAAAGGATGTAAGTAATGATGTACCATTGCATCGATTGCCGGGATATCTAAAGTATTGTGCAGGAATACAAAAAACTGTCCCAACAGATTATTTAATATCCATGTAAGGATGAAAGAAAGAAGAATCTTAGTTCCTGTGATCTTGATAGACGCTTGGTTGAAATGAAATAATCGTGTATTAATGGCAAAGAGAAGCAACAGAGAAAGAAAAGTGAACCAAACTTCATTGGCTACATCCATAAATCTCATTCCCGGAAAAAGAGAGTGACTCTCGAACCGGTCGAAGAGAGAGACTAATTCCGGAAAATGAATAAGTACAGCCACCACCATGGAAATGATGACTGTAGAGAGCAGATACTTATCTTTTCTTATGGTCTTTACTATCATACTGCAAAGATAGTTGTTAATTACAAATTATTTAGTTGCGTCTGGTTGTTTTTGGATATGTGCTGTTACGTACATTCCCGGACGAAATTGCGGATCTGCCTCTTTGATAGTAGCATATACTTCAAGCGAACGGTTTACTTCGTCTACCTTTTGTCCAATAGAAACGACTGTGCCATAAAAGACTTGCTTTCCCATTCCATTGACGCGAAACTGTACGGGACTTCCGATTTGCATATCTGCAAGGTCTTTTTCATAAGTAGTCAGGCAGAGCATGGGGACTGTTTTATCAATTATTTCACAGAGAGCCTCTCCGGGATTCACATATTTACCGATATTCATATCGACGTTTGTTGCATAACCACTGATAGGAGATTTCACCTCCAGTAAAGGCTGGATACCATTCTGGATGAGAGTCTCTGGATGTACACCTAGGAGCAGAAGTTGTGCTGCTGCTGCATCCTGACGGCTTTTCATCGAAAGATAATCGGCTTTGCTCTGCTGGAATTTCTTTTGAGAGGCTGCTTGTTCGGCAGAAAGAGTTTTTTGCCGTTCGTATTCCGCCTGAAGATATTCGGTTTGTGCGTGACTGTCCAGATAAGTCTGTTGGAGCGTGATGAATTCCGGATTCTCCAAAGTGGCTATCACTGTATTAGGATTTACGCGTTGCCCCGGTAATAGAGAAGTGCTTTTAATCACTCCACCCATAGTTAGAGCAATCGTTGCTTGCCGTTGGGGAGGCAGAACAATTCGACCATTGAAAGAAACTTGATTCGGTTTTGAAGTAGCAGATGTTATTGCATCTACTTCTGGTTGTGCTGTACTGTCCACTTTGGCTGTTACAACAGGGGTTGTCTCATCTGTATCAGCCGGTTGCTGGTTTCCTTTGCAAGCTACCAGAGCAAGTAATAGGAAGGGGTAAACTATCTTTTTCATATTCTTTTTATTTACAATCTGTTTCTAATTTATTTGTGACAGGACGTTTTGTTGAATTATCAATGATCTGTCTATTTAAATAACTCGTATTCCAAAGCAGCGATGTTATATTGATAAACAGTTTCAATATATCCACGTCGGATATCCCGTGCAGTGGTAATAGACTGTATATATTCGGCTACACCTGTCTCGCTGTGCTGCAATTGCAAATTAGCAGCTTTAATCAACTCTTCTGCTTCTTTCAGTGCTGAAGAGGTATAAAAATGAAGGCTCTCGTTATACTTTCTGAGATTAGCTTCCAGTTCGGTGACTTTATTATTCAACTCCCGAAGATTTGCATCCGCTTGGAGCTGGGCAGAAGTAGCGGCAAGTTTGGCTTGTTTCACTTTGCTTCTCTGTGGAAGAAAATAAACCGGAAAGGATACACCTATCATCCAGGCATTCAAATTCTTCAAGGGAAGAATATTTTGGCGTGTATATCCCACGCTGATTTCAGGAAAGAAGTGGCTACGTTCTACATTCAACATTGCTTTTGCTTCGTCTGCTTGACTTTGGAAATAGTGGGTATGAGCTTCGGATACAATTCCGGTTGAAAGTGGCGTGTATAATAAAGATAAAGTAGAATCGACAGGAACAATGAGAGTGTCTGAATAACAACTCCATTGGAAACGTGTTAAGGCTATTTTTTCTTCTTCCTGTGCCTGAAACATACGGTTATGTAAGTCGGCTGCCAAGGTGGTCATCATATTCTTTTCAAGTAAGGTGATTTCGCCCTGTTGATAACGAAGCTCACCGATATGCCTTAGTTTTTCTGCCAATTGGTCTTGGTCGCGATACATGGAGCTGAGGTTCGTAGCATACTGATAGTAAGCCCAGGCACGCTTGACTTCTGCAACCACTTCTTTCTCTACCATTTGGCGATAGTAAGTGCTTGTTTTTATCTGACAATTGACCAAAGCATTCTTGTAGAAGGGAGTGAGTAAGGAACCCAGACTTTGTTCAAAAGCCAGTTCTTTATCATTTTTGTTATCTCCGTTCAGTTGTCCCCACGAATAGCTGAATGAAGTGGGAGTGGCTTCTATGATCTCACCGCGAGTAGTTTTAGCTTGTTGTACAGCATTGGCCGCTATTTTCAGGCGAGGATGATTCTGTTTTGCTATTGCAATAGCTTGTTCCAGACTGACAGTTTGAGGCTGTTGGGCAGTCACACAAGTGGGGATGAACAGAAACACTGGCAATAGTATTGTGAAAAACGGTAAGTGGAACTTACTTCCCGGACGTCTCCACGTTGCACATGAATTGACTATCTTGTAGAACACAGGAATGATGATCAGAGTTAGCATAGTAGAGATAATCAGTCCTCCGATCACTACTGTTGCCAACGGACGCTGCACTTCAGCACCTGCAGAAGTTGCGATTGCCATTGGTACAAATCCCAATGAAGCAACTAATCCGGTCAGGAATACAGGGCGCAATAAATGAGGCGTTCCCAAAGAAATAATACGACTGGTTGTCATAGGGTATTTATTTTGTTTACGAAGTTCATTAAAATGATTTACCATTAGGATACCGTTTAATACTGCCACCCCGAATAATGCGATGAATCCTACTCCGGCGGAGATACTAAACGGAAGGCTGCGAAGCCACAAAGCTAAAATACCACCGATAAGAGACAATGGTACTGTGGAGAAGACCATCAACGTGTAAGTGATATTTTTGAACGCAAGGAACAAGACTAGCAAAATAAGCATTAACGCTACCGGAATCACTACCATCAGCGTATTGATTGCATTTTGCAGGTTCTCGAACTGCCCGCCATATTCGAAGTAATACCCCGGTTTCAGTTTTATATTCTTATCCAATGTTGTTTGGATGTTAGCTACTACTTGTTGAATATCCGCATTACGTACATTCACTCCGATAACAATACGCCGTTTGGTGGCGTCACGGTTAATTTGTAGCGGACCATTGACTAAATCGATGCTTGCCACTTCGCTGACCGGAATTTGTATTCCTTCTGAAGTACGTACAAACAATTTGTCGAGGTTGAGGTCTGCCACCTTTTCTTGATCGAGACGGACAACCAGATCAAACCTTCTTTCGTTTTCAAAGATTACCCCGCTTGATTCTCCAGCATAAGCAGTCCGGATAATCGTATTCAGTTCTTCTATGTTAATGCCATAACGGGCTATCTTTCCACGATTATATTTTACAACAAGTTGAGGCAACCCCATTGTCTGTTCCACAATAACGTCTGAGGCTCCCGGAATGTTTTCTACAAAGGTGGCTGCTTCTTTGGCTCTTTCGTACAGTTCGTGTGTGTCTTCTCCATACAGTTTTACGGCGATGTCAGCTTTAGCTCCTGTCATCAACTCATTAAAACGTAATTGGATAGGTTGGCTGAAATTAAATTCTGCCCGGTCTGCCAGTGGTTCAAGGGCCTCTTTCATTTTCTCGACCATTTCGGCGCGATCTTTGGCACTTGTCCATTCCTTGAAAGGTTTCATTACAATCATCACATCCGCATCTTCTACTGCCATCGGATCAGTTGGAACTTCTGCTGTACCGATTTTGGCTACTACATGTTTGATTTCAGGAAACTTATCCATCAATGTCTTTTCAGCCAGATTAGATATTTCAATACTTTCCGAGAGTGAACTTCCGGCTGGAAGTGTCATTTGCATGGCAAAGTCTCCTTCGTCGAGAGTCGGTATAAATTCAGCTCCTAGACGTGTGAAAAGGAAAAGTGAAGCTATGAGAACGGCAAAGGCAGCGGCCGTTGTATGCCATTTAAACTGAAGGCAGAATTTTAGTGTCCGTTGATAAACTTTGTTCAACTTCTCAAAGAAACGGTCCGCAAGCGTAGGTTTCACTACAATAGTGTGTTTCAGGAAAAGTGATGCCATCATAGGAACATATGTCAATGAAAGAATCAATGCACCGATGATACAAAATACCAGTGTCTTAGCCATTGGAGTGAAGTACTTTCCTTCAATTCCGGCAAGCGTCAGGATAGGAAAGAATACGATTAAGATAATCAGTACTGCAAAAGTGGCGGAACGGACAACACCGGAAGCTCCTTTTTCCACTTCCGCATCCATTTCTTCTTTTGATAAAGTTCGTCCACGAAATTGCTTTCCGTAAATATGGGCGAGAATTCCTTCCAGTATGACAATCGAGCCATCTACCACAATACCGAAATCGATAGCTCCTAAACTCATCAAGTTGGCTGTGACGTTAAAGATACGCATCATGATAAAAGCAAAGAGCATTGCCAGCGGGATGACGGAAGCTACAATCAATCCTGCACGAATGTTACCGAGGAAGAGAATTAATACGAGGAATACGATAATTGCTCCCTCAATCAGGTTATTGACTACTGTCGATATGTTCCGGTTTACTAGTTCCGAGCGATTCAGATAGGGCTCAATACTGACTCCTTCAGGTAACAGATGTTGTAATTTCTCTACTCGCTTTTCTAGTTCGCGAGTCACAACATTGGCATTAGCTCCTTTTAGCATCATGGCAATACCACCTACACATTCTCCTTCTCCATCCTTTGTCATCGCACCGAAACGTTTGGGAGCACCAAAGCGAACGGTTCCTACATCGCTGATATGAATAGGAATCCCGTTACGGTTGGCTACTACAATCTGCTCAATATCTTTTGGACGAGTGATCATTCCTTCCGAACGGATGTAATAGGCACTTTTGACTTTCTCTATATAGCTGCCTCCTGTATTTTGATTGTTGCTTCTGAGGGCTTCGAATACTTCACCGATAGTAATATTCAACGAAAATAATGCATCGGGATCTACGGCTACTTCATATTGTTTCAGGTAACCACCGAAACTATTGATTTCTACAATACCCGGTATACCGGATAATTGCCGTTTCACCATCCAATCTTGGATGGTACGCAGTTCCATTGCATCGTATTTGTCTTCATATCCCGGAGCGACTTTCAGTATGTATTGGTAAATTTCTCCCAATCCGGTAGTAATTGGCATCATCTCGGGTGTTCCCAATTCTGTAGGAATCTCACCGGCTACGGTTTGTATTTGTTCATTGATTAGTTGTCGGGCATCGAGAGTCGGCACGCTCTCTTTAAAAACTACTGTTACTACCGACAGGCCAAAACGGCTGACTGAACGAATGTCTTCCACATTCATAATATTGCTCATCGCTATTTCGATAGGCATGGTGATAAGTTGTTCTACTTCCTGAGGTGCAAGGGTAGGAGATACTGTTACAATCTGTACCTGATTGTTCGTGATGTCCGGTACTGCATCAATCGGCAGTGTCATCATGGCATAGATCCCTCCGATAAACAGGAAGAGTGTGGTGAGTCCCACAAATAGTTTCTTTTTAATAGAAAAACGTACAATAGCTTTAAACATGATTCTCTATGTGTTATTGTTTCATGGTACAAAACTACGGACTAACTGCACTCGCGCGTATCAAAAACAAGTGAAGCGGAAGTATTACGGTGTGAAGTGACGGAATGATAGGTTGAAGACTCAATAAGTATTAATAGAAAAGTTATTCTCTATAGGGAGTAAACTTTCTTTTATCTAATAGCAAACTTGTTTTTATCTAACAGATAACTATAAATGGAAGTTCTGTTTGTATAAACGCAAGTTTCGTTTATATAAATGCAACTTGCATTTACATAAACAAAACTTGCATTTATAGTTTGATTTAAATAGAAAGGAACTTTTCTATTGGGTAAAGACAACTTTGCCTCTAATAGAGAATAACTTTTCTATTAATAGATGAGAAGCAGGCATATACTAGTCTACATTGTTTCCGTTTAATAATTAAAGTCTCAGCAGCATTATATTGTCTTCCTTATTAAACAAATCTTTCTCTTCCTTCGTTTTATAAGTGCTTGTTCATAATTAGAATCTATTGTTTTTTGAAAAGAATCATCAGTCTGTTATCAGGAGCATGACGAAGGATTTTCTCTTTCAGTATACTTGTGAGAAGAGATCCTTTTTCCCTCCGGTCGTCTGAATGGCAGAAACAGGATCTTGTATAATAATAGCTAATTTATAGCTTGTGCCTAATCGAAAAGAAACTAAATTGCATTTGATATGAAAACGTTCATTTTAATGATGATAACTATGATTTCTACTATTTCTTTAGAAGCTCAAAATAAATCGTTCTACGATTTTACAGTGGCAACGATTGATGGGAAAGAATTTCCTCTTTCTTCACTGAAAGGAAAAAAAGTCTTGGTGGTAAATGTTGCTTCCAAATGTGGATTGACTCCGCAATACGCTGAATTGCAGAAGTTGTATGAGAAGTATAAAGATCAGGATTTTGTAATCATCGGTTTTCCGGCAAATAACTTTTTATGGCAGGAACCCGGAAGCAATGAAGAGATTGCTAAGTTCTGTTCTCTGAACTATAATGTTACTTTTCCGATGATGGCTAAGATCTCGGTAAAAGGCAAAGATATGGCTCCACTTTACCAATGGTTGACGAAAAAAGAACTAAATGGTAAAGAAGATGCTCCTGTACAATGGAACTTCCAAAAGTTTATGATTGATGAGAACGGAAACTGGGTAGGTTTTGTTGCTCCCAAAGAGAGTCCGTTCTCGGAAAAGATTGTTACTTGGATAGAGAAGGAATAAGTGATACCCTTTGCAGTTCTCCTTCAAAGTTGGGAGTGAAAATCCCCTTTCCAAGGTTTTCTTTTATTTCTTCAATATTCCAGAAACGTCCTCCGTCCAACTCGTCGCTGGGATGTATTTCTCCATCGTAAACCGTCTTATGAACAAAGACCAGTTCTTTTTCACGGTCGGATTCGAAAACATAACTGGTAAGTGATTCAGGAATAAAGTCTGTGATGCCCAACTCTTCGCGGACTTCGCGTTTAAGAGCAATTTCCACGCTCTCACCTAAATCTATATGTCCGCCTACCGCTGTGTCCCATTTTCCGGGTTGGATATCTTTCCATTCGGGCCTCTTTTGAAGGTATAAATCTCCTTGAGAGTTGAACACATGAAGATGGACTACCGGATGTAATATTTTGCTGCCGTTATGGCATTCTCCACGTGTAGCAGCTCCGGTGATATTTCCCTGTTCATCAACGATAGGAAACATTTCTTGGTTATTATCGTTTGGCATACTATTTCTTTTTAAGGAATTAATAGAGACGAATCACCGTAACTCAGGAAACGGAAGTCATGGTTTAGGGCATAATCATAAATTGTCCGCCAGTCCCCTTTCACAAATGCGGAAACAAGTAGCAATAATGTGCTCTGTGGCTGATGGAAGTTGGTAACCATTGCTTTTACTATTTTATAATTGTATCCCGGTGCGATGATGATCTGTGTACTGGAGTGCAACGCTTCCATTCCGTGACGGTCGAGATAGCCTAATATCTTTTGTAAAGCAACTACCGCGGGGATTTCGTTATATTTCTCATAGGGTTGCCATTGTTTGACGTGCAGTTCTTCTTCCGTTGCATCCGGATTGTCTGCCAGTGTAACTCCGATATGGTATAAACTTTCCAGAGTACGCACAGAAGTTGTTCCGACAGCAATAGCACAAGCGTTATGTTCTATTAGTTTCTTGATGGTATCCCGATTGACGGAAATATATTCCGTATGCATTTCATGCCCTTCTATTTCTTCACTCTTTACAGGTTTGAATGTTCCTGCGCCTACGTGAAGCGTCAATTCTTCAAGTTCTATTCCTTTCTCCTTAAGTGCATTCAATACATGGGGAGTAAAATGTAATCCTGCTGTTGGTGCGGCTACTGAACCTTTTATCTTAGAATAAACAGTTTGATAGGTTTCTTTATCACTTTCTTGTGTGTCCCGGTTCAAATAAGGAGGGATAGGTAGTTCGCCAAATACTTCGAGGATGTCTGCAAAAGTTACCTCCGGATTGTCCCATGAGAAATCTATCCAATGACTAGTTCCTCTACATTCTCCTCTTGTAGCAATTAAGGTGATAGGGAAGCCTTTCACAGTCATTTCACGTTTCAGTGCTCCGTCTTTCCATTTCTTTAAATTACCGATCATACATAGCCAGGCAGCATGCTCTGTTTGCTGAAAGTTTAATACATAGTCATTCGGTTCAATGGGTTCCAGGCAAAAGACCTCAATGAGTGCTCCGGTTTCTTTTCGGAAATGGAGTCGAGCCTGTATAACTTTGGTATTATTAAAGATCATCAGACTCCCTGGTGGTAAAAAATCCGGCAAAGAAGTAAATGTATCTTCACTTACTTCTCCATGACGATATACCAATAATTTGGATTGGTCACGAACGGGTAATGGAAATTTTGCAATGCGTTCATCCGGCAAAGGATAATTGTATTCACTGATACGAATGTGTTTCGGATTTTCTTTCATCTTTTTTGTTGCTAAAAAAGGTGGGATACTTCAAAAGAGTTTCCTCTCCTTTTGTAAAGGTAACTGCTTAACAAGAATGAGGGGCATACTTATATAGTAAAAAAATGAGTTAGACCAAAGGTCTAACTCATTAACTCTCAGCTGTCGGGGTGAGAAGATTCGAACTTCCGACCACACGCCCCCCAGACGCGTACTCTAACCGGGCTGAGCTACACCCCGAATTGCGGATGCAAAAGTACAGATTAATTTTTAATTAGCAAATAATTCTTTTGGTTTTTGTGTGTAGCTTGGATGATTTAATAGCTTTATCGTCTATTTATAATTTAGTATTATACTCACCAAATTCATTATTGTAATAGTGAAGAGATCCCTCTTCAACAATTGCTTCAATCGCTTATCGGCTTGGATTTGAGACAGTAGGACAGTTTTCTACTTTTTTCGGAAGAGAGAAGGTATGTTACCGGCTAAATTTAGGGAGATGTAGAGGTTACCGGAAAATATAGAAAAGGAATAATGAGTTTATAGAGATAAGTAAACAGAAATACCACAGATTTCACTGAATTATAAGTGAAATATTGAATCTCCTATTGAGTATATTTATGTAAATGTCTAGTAACTATGTGTCATCTGTGGTAAGATCTGAATATTTCCTTTTTGAAATAAAGTACAAGTTTATATGTATTTGTTTTTATTATGTTTCATATTGATACTGAGCTCATATTATTCTTTATAAAGCACTTCATAATTGGCATTCCTTTGTCATAGAATGCTATCTTTGCATTTGTGTTGTTGTTTTAAATTCAAATCTCTCGATTTGAGCAATCTATTGTAATTTTGTTCTTCTCGGGAATGAATAAAATCCCATTTCCCTCTTTTTCCATGATACCTTTTCTACAAATGATTCCGTAATTAATATTTTTCATTTGCCCCTTCAGCATCCGTTTATTTGAAAGATTCAGCGGAAACGTTTTATTTTTAGCTACATTCAACCTCATTACCCATTGATTCCCATTATTACTCTTGATCTCAATTAGTTTTTCATTCATAGTAAAAGTATACTCTTTGCCGGAAGCGGATTTACAAATTATTTCTGTTGCCTTTTCCCCTAATACTTTAACTAACATCTTCTCCATGATCACTTCTTTAGGATGATTATTAGCGTCCATTGTATATATCCGGATACCGGCTAAATCTTTGGGGGCACTCCACAGGAAACCGTCAATGATAGGACAAGTCATATAAACACATTGATTTGAAGTCCCCGGTTGTTTCAAATAATCAGATTCTAGGTTTTCATCAAATAGTTGAATGTCTCTGAAACGAATTGTGTTGTTTTCCCATAGAAGATTCGCCCGATAAAAACGACTGTTAAACCATACTGTTTTCTGTCCATTGTCGTAAGTATCTGTGAGGGTTGTGACGGATGTTGGCGGATTCAATGGATACTTCTTTTTAAACCATTCGCCTGAAGTTTCCAATGTTTCTATTCTAATTTTACCTTGCTTTTGCAGGGATGCAAGAATCGGAATTTGCATTTCAAGCCCTTTACCCATGCTGTTCCAGGTGAAAGAGTTTTCTTGTCCTGCTTGCGTATAATTGAATCCGAGACATGGGTCTTCAAAGATGGATTTGAAGAAACGTCTTACCCATTTTTCGCTTCCTCCTGCATCTCCATATACAGGCTCTAGAGTGATTACTCCTTGTATTGAATGTCCTATACCTGTGTCATATTGATAAATAGGATCACTTCCTAACATACGGAACACAGGTACCGGTATTTGTCCTTTGGCTGTTTGCGCTGGCATATATCCATTGAGTCTACTGGGGTAATATGCCTGATTCCAGTATCCTCCCCATAGTGTATAGCCATCAGTTCCATATTGGTCTTTGCAGTTACATGAAGCTTTGATACCATACTTATCATACATATATCCTAATGAATGTGCGTCGATAAACCAAGAACCTATGGAGGCTGGGTATTTACCAAATATAGATTTGAACTTTTCCATGTAGACATCTACTAATTTTTCTCTTTCTTCAGGAGTATATCCGGTAGCAAATCCAACATCAGCATGCCAATCCCAGGCATAACGTCCTCTCCATGTTAATCCGGCAGCTTCTACATGCGGTTGTGTGATTTCCCACCATCCGCCGATTTCGGAACCACGTTCTATTTCTTTTTTAAGTAGTGTTTGATAGCGCGGATTGATCAAAGCGTCATATTGCAAGAGAAAGGTTCCTTGTAGATTGTATTTAGTAAGTAACTTCACTTGTTCGTGTACTGTTTCATACAATACATCTTCGGTGATATTCTTATCTCTAGGTTCTACTTGGCGAATGAAATTAATGATATTGACAATTCTGGGACTGTCTTGAGAAAGGCTACTTCGAGCTATGGTATTTACCGAAACTAAGAGTAGTAATAGGAATAATACATTTTTAATCTTCTTCATATTGTCTTTATTAAATTTGCGTTTACAAATTATATTGATGACACAAAGTTAGTAAATAGAAAGTAGTAAGGAATACTCTGTTGTGCCAAAATTCAGATAATTCATAAATATCTTGCTAAAGTACAATCATGTCGCAATTGAGTACAATGTAATTAGTTGATTGTTAGATGATAACTTGTTTAGGACAGATAGAGTACAATAGAGTTTTACTTCTTTTTATTCAATTCACGATAATCTTTAGGAGTCATATCAAATTTTCGCGTAAATTCTTTATAGAAATAGGCACGACTTGAAATACCGACGTCTGCGATGATATCCTGTATTGAGGTATCGGTAGTTAATAGCAAACTTGTTGCTTTTTCTATTTGGTAACTTCTGATAAGATCACTTGGCGAAATTTCAGATCTCTCTTTGAATTTACGATAAAATTGTCGGGGACTCATAGCCATTTGACCGGCATTGAATGTAGAACTTAAATCTTCTTTATTCAGGTTTTGCTTAATGATGTGTGTGACTTTTAAAATAAAATGAATCTGTTCGGTCGTAGTACACGTCATATGATCGGTGGATATACCTAGTTTAGACGTTACTGTTTCACGTATTTGTTTGATGTATTGGCAAGAAGCTTCACACGAGATACTTCCTTTTTCTTTTGAAAGTTCTTTCACTTTGCGTTAAATAAATAATTAATATTCAGATTTTTAATTGATATCTTTTCTTGTAGAAATAGTGGTTTGCATTATAAAAGATATCAAGTCTGGATAAAGCGTGGCGTGTTTATAAAGAGGGCAACTTAAATAATGTTTAAGTGCCCTCTAGGTTGTAATTATTTTAATTTGAACTTAAAATTGTATTCTCCAGCTACCAATTCTATTGTACGTTCTTCCCCTTTTATATTATCTGGTAAATAAAGAGTAGCACTACTGTTAGCCGGCACCTTAATTGTATAAAGGATGATATTTTTCTTACGTTCCCATTTCGAACAAATCTCACCATAAGGTGACTGGTGTTTTGCTTCAAACTGATTTAACCCAGTCGGGAAATTAGGACGAAGAAGAATATGTTTGAATCCGGGTTGCTGTGGATCAGGGAAAATACCTCCTAAGCCTTTATAAAACCATCCACCGATTTCACCAAACATCATGTGATTATCCGAAATGTCTCGTGTAGCTTTTAAATCCCAGTTTTCAAGCAACGTGGTAGCTCCGTTAGCTATCCAACAACCCCATGATGGGTATGTATCTTGTGCGGCCACTTTATAAGCAGTTTCCGCTTCTCCATTTTCACTTAATGCATTCAGAATAGCTTTTGCTCCCAATACGCCTACATCCAGATGGAAACCTGCTTCTTCTACTTTCTTCGCTAGATTCTTAACTACTTTCTTCTTCACATCTTCAGGAACAATTCCCCACATCAGAGGTACACTTAATTCCGTTTGAACACCGCTGGCATATATACCTGTATCTTGATTCAGAAATTTAGCATTGATTGCATTTTTAATTTTTTCAGCTAGTGCAGTATAATATGTATAGTCTTCTTGCTTATTAAATAGTTTGGCAGCATTGGCAAGAATCTTAGTATCAACATAAAAGTAGACAGATGAAGTCAATTCTTTTGAGGAACCTGATTTTACAGGCACCCAGTCACCTCTACCCCATGAAGTTAATCCGTTCGGACTTGTACGATCAACGTAGTTCACATACCGTTTGATGTTCTCATAACAGTCTGCTAATAATTTACTGTCACCATAAAACATGTAGATATTCCATGGAATGATTGCAATTGTACTGGTCCAGTCCAATCCGTTGTCCGTTCCATATCCCCAACCTCCGGTTGGTATAATATCGGGTAATACACCATTAGGCTGCTGCTCATCCCGATGATCTGCCAACCATTTCTCATAAACGGTAATACCATCATAATTATACAATGCCGTTTCAATGGCAAAATGTCCGTCACCGGTCCATCCATTCTTTTCTCGTTGAGGACAATCGGTTGGATATCCCATCAGATTGGATAAATAAGCATTATTAGTCGCCCACCATAAACGGTTGATAAGCGTGTTTGAAGTGTTGATTTTTCCTTTTTGAGGGACATCGCTATGAGTAAAATACGCGGTCAGGCTGTTTTCGTTTAATGTGATCGGTTTGTTACTTGTCACTTCGACGTATCTAAAACCTTTGTAATTGAATCTAGCCATAAACTCATCTTCCCCTTTTCCACTCAAGATGAGAATATCCGTTTGGAATGGGTCCGAATCATCTACGGGACGATGGTACACATCAATATTGGATGTATTCACTCGGCCGTTATCATATATACGTTCTCCATGTTTAATTCTCACAATTGTGCCTTCTTCTCCAGATACTTTTATACGAGTAACTCCTGCCATATTTCTGGCAAAGTCGAATACATACGTAGAATCATTAAACTTCTTGAGAGTTTTTACCGGGATTGTCTCTACAGCACGAATGGGCTGTACTTGTTGGGAGACTACATTTTGAGAAGGTACTCCTCTATAGCCTACACCATGCCATTTTGAATCATCGAAATTTGCTGTACTCCAATCTTTTTGTTCCAAACGAGCATCGTAATGCTCAGCCGTATAAATACTATTGAAGATCAAAGCACCCGATGATGTTTTCCAGTCTCTTTCTGTAGGAATAACTTCTACAGTACCATCTTCATAAGTAATTCGTAAGTCCATGCAAAAAGTAGGGCGGTTACGCCATGGGGCACGGTGGAAATCCCATACTGCCATGGACTGATGATTGTACCAACCATTCCCCAGCAAAACTCCTATCGCATTTTTACCTTGTTGCAATTGACCGGTTACATCATACGTTACATAGAAGTTTCTTCTATCGAAGCGGGTATATAAAGGATCTAAGCGATGATTGCCTATCTTGTTCCCATTCAGATATAATTCGTACAATCCTGCCACAGCAATATACGCTCTGGCTGATTTGATCTTTTTCTTTGCTTCAAATGTTTTACGGAAATAGGGAGCCGGTTTGTAGTCAATGTCCTTGTTATCCCCAATCCATGCACCTTGCCAGTTTTTCATCCCCATCATTCCTGTTTCGAAACAACTAACATCCGATGAGGAATTTACACCGTCTTTGTCCCAAACATTCACCTTCCAATAATACTTAGTAAAAGGTTGAAGTGCTTGTCCCGAATAATTAATCAGGATATCATCCGAGTTTTTCTTTCCCGTATCCCATACTTTCCCCTTTCCATTAACAACTTCCAAAGAATCACATCCTACCACTATTTGATAAGCAGTTTGTCGTGCTCCTTTTCGTGAATCGTCCAGCATCCATGATAATCTGGGACTGGGATTGTCTATTCCCAAAGGTTTTACCAGATGGTCACAAATAAGATTTACTGGCTTACATGTATCTTGCTTTTGAGCAGATGCAAATTGCAGTACGGAAAGTGCTAACGCGGTGCATAAAAAGAATTTTTTCATTTCAATTATTATTATGTGTTTGCTTAAATAATCATTTAATAATTATTGTTCGTATCATAATTCAAGTTTCAGCATATCAGTTTTTAATATGCTGTTTGCAAAAATAGCGGATCTTTAGGTCTTTGTATGTAAGAATAATGATTTTTTTGATTACATTTTTGACACGAAGGTCAGAAAACTACTCTAGAAAGAAAATTAATGGGGCTTTTTGCACGAGAAACAGGTATCTATAAACTTTGCCTTTATTTTATTTTATTGAAATATGCTACTGTATTATTTGTAATAAATCTAAATAATAAGCTTTTTATTAAACTAACTCGTGAAGCTTTTGTTTATGAAATAATGTAAATAGCAGGGACTTAATTTCTTTAATTTAATACCATATTTCCATATATGGTATAAGCTAAATTGGTATATTATATTTTTGTACAAAGTTTTATTGAATTCGATAAATGCTGTATAGTAAAAAAGGTGAAACATTAGAAACCTATACCTTGGGTGATGATCTGAGATATTACGAAAATTTGAAATATCTTCCTTTAACTCCTTATCCATCAAGTATACAATCTGCTATGATTGTATATTGTTTTAAGGGAAAAGCGCAAATTCATGTGCATGATAGCATGCATTGGATAATGCCTAAAGAGTTAATGATTTTATTTCCCGGACAATATGTGTCATTAAATGAAGTAAGTGCCGATTTTCAAACTATTACATTGGTTGTCTCACTTTCTTTACATAGTGATGCCTTATCTGGTATGCCTTTATTTTCTCCTCATTTCTTTTTTTACATGAGAAGTCATTTTGTTTATCATCAATCTGAAACTGACATTCAGCGTCTATTTAATTTTTTTGGATTGGTAAAAGAGAAGATAACCTCAAGTGATTTATATAGGCGTGAATTGATTACTCATTTATTAAGGTATTTGTATTTGGAATTATATAATGCTTTTCAAAAAGAGGCAACTTTGTTTTGGGGAAATAAACAAGAGACTCGAAAAGAAGAATTAGCAAATAAGTTTTTTGCACTTATCATGGAGCATTTCAGGGAGAATAAAGATGTAGCTTTTTATGCTGATAAATTGTGTATTACCTCTAAATATTTGTCGATGGTTATAAAAGAGACTAGTGGAAAGTCTGCTAAAGATTGGATTGTAGAATATATCATATTAGAAATAAAAGCTTTACTGAAGAATACTAGTTTGAATGTTCAGGAAATAGCTCTTAAAACAAATTTTGCTAATCAATCGTCTTTGGGACGTTTCTTTAGAAAACATACGGGAATGTCATTGTCACAATATCGGATAGCAAGTTTGGATGGAACGGGAGAGGTTTTCAAATAACGAAATAAATTCTTATATTATAAACTCGTTTAAGAGTACATAAGAGTAGATATAAATCAAAGGAGCAGTAAGGCATAATGCAAAATCTGCTCCTTTGTTCTTTATTGGTCGGGATATATTTATTCAGATTCCCATACATTCACGATAGAAATCCAACATTTCGAAAATCGTATCTTTATCTGTTGTTTGGTTTATACAGATATCTCCGATGTCTTTCAGCAAAGTGAAATTGATAGTGTCTGAAGTATTCTTCTTATCATGTGTCATAAGTGCATACAGTTGTTCATATTGCTTGCAGTCGAATGTGAACGCTCCATAGTTTTCTTTGATGAATTGAATTGTCTGCCTCATCTTGTCTTTAGGGAATTCAACTTTAAGATGCGAAAGATATAATTCACAGACAATTCCCCATGCTACAGCATAACCATGCAAGACCGGACGGTTTTCTGCTAAAGCTAAACTCTCGAAAGCATGTCCTACGGTATGTCCCAGATTCAAAGCTTTACGTATGCCATGTTCAAGAGGATCTTGTCTCACGATGTCTTCTTTAACCTGTACGGATTGACCGACTAATTGTTTTAGATAAGAATAGTCAATAGTAGAGGTATCAAAATTTAATAATTCAGCCCAATGAGCTTTATTGCTGATCAATCCATGTTTCAGCATTTCAGCATATCCGGAGAAAAAATTGTATACATCGAGACTTCTTAAGAATTCTGTTTCAATCAAAACACAATCTGCCGGAGCAAATGAACCGATTTCATTTTTCAGTCCGTTGAAGTTTATGCCTGTTTTACCTCCTACGGAAGCATCTACCATGGCTAACAATGTAGTGGGAATATTTATATAAGAAATTCCACGTTTGAATGTAGCAGCTGCGAAGCCTCCCAAGTCTGTTACCATTCCCCCTCCCAAATTGATAAGTAATGAATGGCGGGTAGCTCCCTTTTCACTTAGTGTCATCCATACGGAAGCTAATGTGTCTAACGTTTTATGTACATCCTCGGGACCGATACAGATTTCAATCGCATCTTTAAGATAAGATACTTCTTTTAGAGCAGGGAGACATAAACGTTGTGTATGCTCGTCTGTGAGAATGAATAACTTGTCGTGCGGACATTTTTTAATGGCACGATCGAGACTTGTTGCCAGGCTTTCGCAGAGAATAACTTCTTGTTTACTCATGATTCTTTAGCTTTTTCTTGCTGCAAATGTATATAAAATATTTTTTTTACTTACTTTTGTCTCATTAAAACATAGAATTTATGAAAGCATTACTACCTGTATTCAGTCGTCCCTTGGGATACCTTGTTCTTATAATCTCTTTATTTATACTTCCTGTATTATATATGAATGGAATGGTCAATGACCAGAATCTCTTGTTTTATAAGGAATGTACAAAGTTACTGATGATGGCAGGATGCCTGATGATAATATTTGCATTGAATAAAAATGAGAGTCGTGAAACTGAACAGATTCGTAATGCGGCAGTTCGTAATGCTATCTTTCTAACATTTCTTTTTGTTTTTGGAAGTATGTTATGGCGTGTTCTCCAAAAAGATGTTATCAATGTAGATACTTCTTCTTTTCTAACTTTTTTGATATTTAATGTGCTTTGTTTGGAGTTTGGTCTAAAAAAAGCGGTAGTTGATCGATTATTCAAGAGATAGCTTTTATTTGAATTAAACCTTTTACGGTTCAATTTGTCAAAAAGACATTGTGTATTACTACTAAATCGTAAATAAGGTAAATGAAGAAAGTTTCAGCTTTTATGGTGCTAATGTTACTGTGCACCCTCTCTGTTTATGCCCAAAATAAGTTGATCTCTGTTTCGGGACGTGTCATGGAATCTGATTCAGATGAGCCGGCAGCACAGGCTACGGTTCAGTTGTTGAGTCTGCCGGATAGTACTTATGCTGCCGGTGTAGCAAGTAGCGATAAAGGATGGTTTACTCTTCCTAAAGTGAAAGCAGGAAAGTATTTATTAAAAGTTTCTTTTATAGGTTTTCGTACTAAATTCCTTCCTATACAATTGACTGATAACGTACCTGATAAACAAGTAGGAAATATTTCTTTGGAGCCAGATGCTGTGATGTTAAAGGAAGCAGTGGTTACAGCGGAGGTCCCGCCTGTTATAGTAAAGGGGGATACAACGGAATATTCTGCTGCGGCTTATCCTGTTCCGGAAGGAGCGATGTTGGAAGAACTGGTGAAGAAGATTCCTGGAGCCGAAGTGAGTGATGATGGAAAAATCACTATCAATGGCAAAGAAGTCAAGAGAATTATGGTGGATGGGAAAGAGTTTTTCTCCGACGACCCGAAAGTCTCAATGAAGAACCTGCCTGCAAATATCGTTGATAAAGTCAAGTCATATGATAAAAAAAGTGATATGGCACGTATTACTGGTATTGACGATGGAAACGAAGAATCAGTTTTAGACCTTACTGTTAAGAAGGGAATGAAAAATGGTATAATTAGTAACCTGATTGCCGGTTATGGTAACAAAGATCGTTATGAAGGAGGGGGGATGGTCAGTCGTTTTAAGGATGATTCGAATATTTCCGTTATAGCTTCTGCTAATAATACAAATAATCAAGGATTTTCAGAGTTTGGAGATGCCGGTCAGGGACTTGGTGGTGGTAATGCCGGTTCTGGTATTACGACTTCTCAATTGCTTGGTGTTACTTATGCCAAAGAAACGACTAAAATGCAGGTAGGAGGAAATGTGCAGTATGGACATTCTAATAATGATGCACGTCGTACGAGTTCTTCTGAAACCTTCTTAGGAGAAACGTCTTCATTTGGACAGAGTAAAAACTTATCGAATCGTGACAGACATGATCTCCGGGTTGATTTTCGTATGGAATGGCGGCCGGATACATTGACTACTATTATTTTCCGTCCAAATGGTAGCTATTCGCAAACAGAAACAAGCAGTAGCTCTTGGTCGCGAACGGATAATAATTCTCATAATCCTGTCAATGAGAGGGAATCGGTTTCTTCTTCGGATGGGCATAATTGGTCTTTTAATGGAAGTTTGATGGCATTTCGCCGTTTGAACAATAAAGGTAGAAATTTGTCTTTGGGTGCACGTTTCGGGTATAGTGATAGCGAATCGGACGGTTATTCCGATTCACAGACTCAATTTTTTGAATTGGATAGTATCTCGGATATTGCTCGTTATACCGACCGGAATAGTGATAGCCGTAACTGGAGTGTATCTGCATCTTATACAGAGCCTGTTTTCAAGAATCATTTTCTCCAATTACGTTACGAGTTTGCTCACCGTAAGCAGTTATCACAATCATTAGTATATGATAGTATTAACAAATATCCTTATCCCGAATATTTGGAACGCGGATATGATAATGATTTGAGTACACGAGTTGAGAACTTCTATGATACTCATACAGCTAGTCTCTCCATTCGTGGTGTGCATGCAAAGATGTTTTATGATGTAGGTGTAGGGCTTACTCCACAATCTTCTTTAAGTAAAACAACGATTGGACCAAATTACAAAAAGAATCTTCCTGAACAAAATGTGTTGAATTGGTCACCTTCAATGATGTTCCGGTATATGTTTACTAAACAACACGTGTTGATGTTTCGCTATAATGGAAGAAGTAGTACTCCGAATATCGAAGATTTGCAAGATGTGATTGATATTACCGATCCTATGAATCTTAGATATGGTAATCCCAATTTGAAACCTTCTTTCAATAGTAACTTTAATTTAAACTACAGACGGTTCATTCCGGAATCTATGCGTAGCTATACGATGGATGTGAGCTATTCGAATACCTTGAATTCAGTTGCTAATAAGATGACATATGATCCTCAGACTGGTGCCCGTATTTATAAGAAAGAAAATGTAAACGGTAATTGGCGGACTCAAGGATTCTTTAATTTTAATACTCCTTTGAAGAATCAGAAGTTTACGATTTTGTCTACTTCAGTTGCGGGGTATAGCGATGCTGTAAGTTATACAAGTGTGGGAGATGTGAAAACATCCGATCAGGAATTGAGTACAACCCATAGTTTGAACTTAAGAGAACGGCTTGTCGGCAGTTATCGAAGTGAAGTATTTGACGTATCAATAAATGGTTCAGTAAATTATAATCTGGTTAGAAATAGTAAGCAAGAAAATAGTAACCGCGAAACGTTTGACTATTATGTTGGAGGAAGTACGAATGTCAATTTGCCATGGCAGATTGCTATTTCTACAGATATAAATTGTCGATTCAAAGATGGATATACCGGTGGATTAAATAATAATGAGGTGATGTGGAATGCACAAATTTCAAAGAGCTTTTTAAAGAATAATGCAGCAACTCTTCGCTTTAAAATATATGATATCTTGAAACAACAAAGTAGTTTGTCACGTTCTATTAGTGAAACAATGATGAGTGATACGGAATACAATACTTTGGGCAGTTACTTCATGGTACATTTTGTCTATCGTTTTAATACATTAGGAGGAAAGATGGCACATAATAATAGAGGTGAAAGACGTGGCTTTGATGGTAATAGAGGTGGTGGACATGGCTTTGGCGGAGGAATGCGACCCATGCGTTACTAAGAAATTGTGATTTTATAGATCAAATAGTCAGTAAGTCCCGATGATGATATGAGTTGTCATCGGGACTTTTTTGTTTATCCGATAAATTCTTCTATATTTGTTGTTTAGTATCCGTATAGAAAGGAGATTTTTATGATTGATTGGAATTATATAGTAAGCCAGATAGCAACAGTGGCTTTCGATATTGTCTATTTCGGAGCCATTATCGGTACGATTGTCATTATCATTCTTGACAACCGGAATCCGGTAAAGACTATGGCATGGATACTTATACTACTTTTTCTTCCTGTTGTAGGGCTCGTTTTCTATATTTTCTTTGGTAGAAGCCAGCGTCGGGAACGTATTATTGGCCAAAAGAGCTATAATCGGCTTTTAAAGAAACCGATGGCAGAATATCTGGCTCAGGATTGTTCTGATATACCTAATGAATATATCCGTCTTATTCAGCTTTTTCAACAGACCAATCAAGCTTTTCCATTCGAAGGAAATCGGGTTGCCGTTTATACGGAGGGGTATACCAAACTGCAGTCATTGTTACGTGAACTCCATAAGGCAAAGCAGCATATCCATATGGAATATTACATCTTTGAGGATGATGCTATAGGGCGTTTAGTCAGGGATGTGCTTATAGAGAAAGCAGTACAGGGGGTCGAGATACGAGTAATTTATGACGATGTTGGTTGCTGGCATGTACCTAATCGCTTTTTTGAGGAAATGCGTAATGCAGGGATTGAAGTCAGAAGTTTCTTAAAAGTGCGCTTTCCCTTATTTACCAGTAGGGTTAATTATCGGAACCATAGAAAGATAGTTGTTATTGACGGGCGGGTAGGATTTGTAGGAGGAATGAATCTGGCGGAACGCTATATGCGTGGCTTCTCTTGGGGAATCTGGCGTGATACTCATATTCTATTAGAAGGGAAGGCAGTACATGGACTGCAGACCGCATTTTTGCTCGATTGGTATTTTGTAGACCGTACGTTGATTACTGCTTCCCGTTATTTCCCAAAGATAGAAGCTTGCGGGAATACGTTAGTACAAACTGTTACAAGTGAACCTATCGGGCCGTGGAAAGAAATAATGCAAGGACTGACTATGGCTATTTCCGGAGCTAAAAAGTATTTCTATATACAGACTCCTTATTTTTTGCCAACAGAACAGATCTTAGCTGCAATGCAAGCAGCGGCATTGGCTGGAGTGGATGTTCGTTTGATGTTACCGGAACGTGCAGATAACCGGATTACTCATCTGGGATCACATTCATATTTAGCAGATGTGTTACAGGCAGGAGTTAAAGTTTATTTTTATCGAAAGGGTTTCTTACATTCCAAATTGATGGTTTCGGATGATATGCTCTCTACGGTAGGTTCTACCAATATTGATTTTCGTAGCTTCGAACATAATTTTGAAGTGAATGCTTTCATGTATGATATGAATACCGCACTTGAGATGAAGGAAATATTTCTTCAGGACCAGCGGGAAAGCACGCAAATCTTTTTAAAGAATTGGGTAAAGCGTTCTTGGAGACAAAAGGCAGCAGAGTCTGTTGTCCGTTTATTGGCTCCGCTGCTTTAGTAGGATAAAATATGCATTATCGGAATAAAGAAAAATTTACGCTACCGTAGATTCTTCTTTCTATGAAATGTGGATGATCTTCAAAATTGTTTTCTTTGCCATGTTCCAGAACGAATAGGCCGCCTTCTTTGAGCAATTCATTTTGGAATATTAGTTCGGGTATGGAGGCTAAATCTTTTAAGGCATAGGGAGGATCCGCAAAAATGAAATCGAACTTCTCACGACTGTTATTGACAAACTTAAATACATCTCCACGAACAGGCAGACATTTATCTGTTTGTACTTCATTCATTATTTTACAAATGAATGAATAGTGTGCCGGGTCTTTTTCTATGCTGATGACACGATCACAACCTCTGGATACCAACTCTATACTGATACTACCAGTACCTGCAAACAGATCAAGGGCTGTTACTCCATCTTCGAAATCAATATAATTGTTGAGTACATTAAACAGATTTTCTTTAGCAAAATCTGTAGTAGGACGTGCCTTGAAAGTTCGTGGCACATCAAATCTTCTTCGTTTATAAATTCCGCTGATTACTCGCATGATAATAAAGCTTGAATGTCAATGTTAGAAGCCGGGTTCATAACAAATACCTGTAGAATAAATTTTTTTAATTCGTTCATTAGGTTTCTTTTATCGGATAATATTCCTGTTAGATGTAATTCATCCCGTTCCTGATTGAACTCCATTTGTTTCCAGGTATATAATAAATAGTAGATACGATCTTCCGTATGCATGCAGTTAAAAGAGTTTGCTAACAATAAATGTCCTCTTTCGAAGCAATAAATATCAATAGCATCTTTGCGGAAAGAGGCATACATCTTTTTACTGTTTCCTAGTCTGCTTTTAATGGATAAATATTCTATGAGCGGGGTAGCTTGGGAATAGAAACGTGCTTCCGGATATTGTTCGTTTAAAAAAGCATATGTGCTTTTGTCAATTCCGAAAATGATAACTAAATTATTCTTTCTCAGGATATTGTAGATAATAGCTTCATTTTCCCTTTTGGAATGATTGTGATAAAATAAAAGTTCACATTGCTCTTCATCAAAGAAATCTAATGGCACTATTGTGAAACGTTTGCTTGCCATTATTATATTTATTCTTTTATATGAGCAACATAAAAAGTCCGATTCGTGAAAGATGTTTTTCAGATTGGCTGTGAGAGATATAGATGTATCTACCTCTTTTTCAATTAGTGATAATGAATCTTCGTTGATCGGATTATAGATAGAAAAAGAAAATCCATCCGTACTAAGACGGATGGATAAAGTATATTGTTTTGATTTAGTCAAATCAATCATTATTCCCAGTTTCCAGCACCATTGTTTGGCATATCTATAGACCCAACCATCAAACCTGAATATCTACCGGTTTGGTTATCCAAGTCTTTCAGATTGATAATTTCCTGTTTGTCAAGTCCGTTAAGATAAACTTCATATGGAGTTTTAACCTCGTACAAGCAAACAGCGGCACCTGATTGAGTAGTGTCATTTCTTACGATAAGTTCAAATTCAGCTCCATTGCCATAAGGAACAAATCTCATAGAATCAGCGTTAAAACCTTTAGGATAGATAGTATCCAACATAGCTACCCACATAGTATCACGTTTGAAATTTTCCAATCCCCATTTTTTTACTTCGTCAAAACGACCTGTCTTGTTAGCTCTGGTAATAATTTCCATAGCTTTCTTTTCAGTCATTCCGTCTTCCAATTGTTTGTCTGTCAATTCTCCTTCTTTTCTAACGAATGGTAATTTCTGTGTTTTGACGAAGTCAATCAATACGTCGAATTTATCGGCATAGCGTCCGCGGTGTACACTTTTGTATTCTTGTTGCGCCTTGCGGATGTTAATTAGGCGAGCTTTAACAGCTTCTTCTCTTACTTTTTGGGCATTTTCAAAATTGATAGGACCCATAATGCTGTTGTAGCAGATATAGATCAATGCAATCACGCAAAGCCCTAACACAATATTAAATACAGTTTTCATGATAAAATATGTTTTTTAGTTGTTATATTCGCATCGCAAAAATAGAATAAATTAATTTAAATACGATAGTTCCGGGAACTTTTTTCTCGTACAAAAATGATAAATAACTATTTAGAAAGGCAAATTAAGGAAAATTTTTCTTATCAACCAACTTTTGAGCAGGAAATAGCGGTAAAATCTCTTTCAGAGTTTTTGCTTTCCACAATAAATGAGGAGGTTTTCATTCTTCGTGGGTATGCAGGGACTGGTAAAACATCTTTGGTGGGGGCATTGGTCAAAACACTGGACAAGTTAGGCCAGAAGTCGGTATTGCTGGCTCCAACGGGACGTGCTGCTAAAGTTTTTTCAGCGTACGCAGGTCATTCGGCATTCACAATTCATAAGAAAATATATCGTCAGCGTTCTTTTTCGAATGAGATGACTAATTTCTCAATAAATGATAATTTGGCTACAAATACTCTTTTTATCGTAGATGAAGCTTCCATGATTTCCAATGAAGGTTTATCGGGTAGTATGTTTGGTACAGGCAGGTTATTGGATGATTTGATACAGTTTGTGTATTCAGGTGAAGGTTGTCGATTGTTACTGATGGGAGATACTGCACAGCTACCACCGGTAGGTGAGGAATTGAGTCCCGCACTTTTTGCAGATGCCTTAAAAGGATATGGTTTGGAAGTGCGTGAGGTAAATCTGACACAAGTGGTTCGTCAGGTACAAGAGTCAGGAATTCTTTGGAACGCAACTCAATTGCGCCAATTGATTATGGAAGATAAATGCTACTCTTTGCCTAAAATAAAGGTGAATGGTTTTCCGGATATAAAGCTATTACCCGGGACCGAGTTAATTGATGAATTGACGAAGTGTTACGAGCGTGACGGTATGGATGAAACGATTGTAATTTGTCGTTCTAATAAACGTGCGAACTTATATAATAATGGTATTCGTGCCCAAATTCTTTGGAGGGAAGATGAATTGAATACAGGGGATTTGCTGATGGTGGCAAAGAATAATTATTATTGGACAGAGCAGTATAAAGAGATGGATTTTTTAGCAAATGGGGAACTTGCGGTTGTACGGCGTGTTCGCCGAACGCGTGAGTTATATGGTTTCCGTTTTGCTGAAGTTACTCTGAAATTTCCGGATCAAAATGATTTTGAGTTAGATGCTAACCTGTTATTGGATACGTTGCACTCGGATACACCTGCCTTGCCAAAGACAGAAAATGACCGTTTGTTCTATGCGATACTTGAAGATTATGCAGATATTTCTTTAAAACAAGAACGGATGAAAAAGATGAAGGCTGATCCGCATTATAATGCTTTGCAAGTGAAATATGCGTATGCGGTAACTTGCCATAAAGCCCAGGGTGGACAATGGCAGAATGTATTTTTAGATCAGGGATATATGACGGATGAGTATCTGACTCCTGATTATTTCCGTTGGTTGTATACAGCGTTTACAAGAGCTACGAAGACCTTGTATTTAGTAAATTATCCCAAGGAACAGATAGAGTAAAATAATCCTATGAACGTTTTCAAGCACACTAATTGATGAAATCCTGATAGAAATATCACTGATAAATATATGAATAATAAGAAAGCGGCTTAATTCTTTTAAGCCGCTTTCTTATTATTCAATATTATTGGAAGTTGTTGGGCGTCTGGTATATTCCTGCGCCATTATTAGTGTCGGCAATATCCCACCACAGACGTGTTCCCTGTGTATCTACGTCTTTGGGACGGTTGGGGTTGGAAGACTCGCTGTCCGGATATCTCAAGCGTTTGATGAACTTGCCGTTAGGCACTTCTCCACCCGAATTGTTTCCATTCTTAGGAGTTTTCATAAATCTTGGATAATCTGTACGACGGAATTCAGCCCAACCCTCATTTCCATTCGGGTAAACAGCGATCCATTTCTGGGTAATAATTTGCTCAAGTTGTGCTTCTCTGTCAGTACCGTTGAAAGCTTCCAGACCTTTCAGATTGTTCATATATGCTTCAATCTTATCTTGTCCTTCTTTGTCTGCTCCGATCTGGTAATAACTGAATGAAGCTTCTATTCCCTTTTTATACAAATCTTTAGGATCTTCTGCACTCCATTTACGTAGAGCGGCTTCAGCACGCAGGAACAAACTTTCCGAGTATCCTAACCATGTGATTTCGCGTCCGTAACACCACCAATGCTTACGATCCAACTTCCGTTGGTCTTGTTTGATAAATACGCGGCTTGGTGAGTAAATAGTAGTATAACTTCTACCTAACGCTGTTTCTCCATTTTCACAACCATTAAAGTCTTTATCCGATTCTTTGGGTTCGTCTTGATTTAAGTCATCAAGTGCCGTAGGTCTCCACCATAAGATTTCGCACCGAGGGTCCAAGATACTTGATTGCTCCTTGTAGGCAATTTCCATTTCCTTAGACAATACAACATTAGCACTCCAGTTGTATAACAATGTGTAGATGTTTTCATTACCACCTGTTATATATGAATATTTAGGTGTTTGTTTCATATTGTCATCGTCATTTTGCATAAGACCGGAAGGATCCTCTAGTGCTTTCTTACCCTGTTCTTGAGCAACTTCCGGAGCTACATTAGAAATACGGAGAGCCAGACGCAAACGTAACGTATTAGCAAAACGCAACCATTTCTCTTTATCACCCGCATAACATTTATCATTTTCACCTAAGCTATATTGTGAAGTTGCCGGAGTATTGTGTAACTTTGTAATAGCCTGATCAAGTAATTTGAAAATAGTGTCGTATACATCCTTCTGATCCATATACTTCACTTTCTCGTCTGTTGGCATTGCACCTTTCACGTAATATTCTACAGGCACTGCACCATACGTATCTGTTAACATAGAAAGAAGGAATGCATAGTAGATACGGGTAATATAAAATGCGTTGTGATAACGATCTTTACCGCAGAACCAGAAGGTCTTGATCAACTGACTGTATTCTTCTACTGTACGGTTATCATAGAAGTGTTCCCAACGTTTTTTAGACCAATCATCTCTGTAACGATAGGTCGGAGAATCTGTAACGAAATCACTAACATTATTTGCGAAGTAAGCGGCATAAAAATCATGAGTAAGATTAGTTGTTATTTGATAGTCATTGTACACCCCTTCATAAGTAAAGTTGGCAAATACAGAGCCAATAGCACTTTCGGTACCTTGAAGGCTTTGTAGTGCGCTTTCGGACAGTTCGTAGTCAATATCAATGCCATCGGGAGTGGCTCCTATCACTTCCGGATTATATACCGGTGCATAAGGATTGGTATTCAATTCTTCAAAATCATGGCATGCTG
Source organism: Bacteroides bouchesdurhonensis (assembly GCF_900155865.1). GTDB lineage: Bacteria > Bacteroidota > Bacteroidia > Bacteroidales > Bacteroidaceae > Bacteroides > Bacteroides bouchesdurhonensis. The sequence continues at coordinate 4,717,606 of NZ_LT707006.1, read as the reverse complement.
TCAATCCCATTAACAGGGCACACAGAGCAAGCGGTTTATATAATTTGAATTTCATATATCTATCATTATTTGATGGTTAGAAACTAAAGTTTACTGAGAATCCGAAAGTACGGGTATAAGGTACAGCCATGAAGTCAATCGCTTGAGAGAACATTGTTGTATCATATCCACCTTCAGGACTTGTACCCGGGGTATGCTTCATTAAGTATGCCAGGTTACGGGCAACGAATGAAAGATTTAATGACTGAATAGGAGTCTTCTTCAACATACTCTTAGGGAATGAATAACCGAGTGACAACTCTTTCAATTTGATGAAAGATGCATCATAAATGAAATCTTCTGCTATCAAGGCTCCATAATAGTTAGATGCAGAGATTTTCGTTGTATTCGGAGTACCATCTTCATATACACCCGGGAATACCATCATGTAGTTGTCGTTTTCACCACGATTCATTGTACGTTTTGCAAGACCACTTCCGGTAGCATTCATTTCTGAGATGGAAATGATATCGCCACCAAACTTCATGTCGAACATAGCAGAAAGGGTGAATCCTTTATAAGTAAATGCCGGAGCTACAGACATTAACAAGTTCGGTTGTATATTTCCGATCGGATTAGCCAGACGTTCGTTTGCATCGGTTGTGGTCATTGGCAGACCGTTTTCCTTATTGATAAGGATATTACCTTTATCATCACGTTTGTACAGGGTCTTAGCGTAGATTTCTCCTAATTTATGACCTGGACGTGTACCTACATTTACTGGGAAGTTAGAGTCACCGTTGAAGTAGAGATAATCTACTCCCTCAGCCAGTTCTTTTACGTTAGAAACATTCTTGGCAAGATTGACATTCAAATCAAATGAGAAATCTTTTGTCTGAATCGGAGTTGAATAAATCATCATTTCAAATCCTTTGTTGGTAATCAAACCGGCATTAACCCATTTGCCACCACTCCAAGGAGCTGCTGCAGGAACTTTCATGATCTGGTTCTTGGTGCGGCTGGTGTAATAGGTAAAGTCAAATCCCAGACGGTTGTTAAGGAACTTCATATCCAAACCTGCTTCATAAGAAGTTGCGATTTCCGGTTTCAACTGGTCGTTCATTTTCACATTTGATTTACTTGGTATCAATTCACCTTTTTCAAATTTGAATGCGTAAGTGTTATACAATTGATAAGGAGATGTGTCTTTACCAACTTGTGCTGCTGAAAGACGAACCTTAGCAAAGGTTATCCAGCTAGGTAATGGCTTATCCAATGAACGGACAAAGTCTGAAATCACAAAGCTAAGGTTGGCAGATGGGTAGAAGAAGGAGTTGTTTTGTTGTGGAAGGGTAGACGACCAGTCATTACGGGCAGTCAAATCCAATGACAAATATTCTTTCCATGCCAACTGTACAGAACCGAATACAGAGTTAGTAGCTCTTTCAAATCCTGATTCACCTGCTGTATTCAACATATTAGCTGCATTGAATATCCATTGTCCTTTATCAAGCATATTACGTACGCCAGCGTTTAACGATTCATTCTTTTGATACATAAAGTTAGCACCTACAGAAAATCCTAAACGGAAGTTTTCAGTCAGCTGTTTGTCTCCGAGCAATACAAATTCCGCATTTGATTCGAAGAAGTTATCTTCAGAACGGTCAAATGAGTCGTCTGTAATATCTTTCATGCTACTTTCACCGTTAATGCCATCTCCTGCATTTGTATCTTGGATACGTGTACGATAGTAGTCGAATGCATATTTTGCAGAAAGGTGTAACCAATCTGTAAAGTTGATTTTAGCACCGTAGTAACCGAAAGCTCTCCAACGTTCGTCTGAGTTGTGACGTTGGTTCAGTACATAGTAAGGATTACGTATGCCGGCGGTAGGTCCTGTCCAGTTTACATGTGCATTACTTGCATTAGAATATTGTTTCAGGTCATCCAGACGAATATTATTAGGAATACCCATCAACTGAGCAATAGCTCCATAAGTTCCGAAATAAGGACGATCTTCTGCTTTGGTACGTGATAGAGATATTTTTCCGTCCATCGAGAAATATTTGTTCATTTCCATTCCGGCATTCAAGTCAAGGTTGATCCTGTTCAGTTTCTCATTAGGAAATACTCCCTTGTTGCTAGAGCTACCGAAAGAAGCGCGGAAGTGCGATTTTTCAGTCACATTGCTTACAGCTACATTATGATTCTGTGCGAAACCTACATTGAAATAGTCTTCCAGTTTGTTTCCATATTTTGAGTAAGCATACGTATCTCCATTCCATGCTTTTTGCATACTGCCGTCCAATACAGGTCCCCAACTGGAGGAATCTTTCGGATCATAAGTTGCATAGAACTGAGAAAGTGGATTCTTATCATCATCTTGTGTGACGATATGACCTTGACCATATCTATCCTGCATTTCAAGAGTTCCGGCTACTTGACTCCAGGTAAAGTTACCGTTATATTGTACTCCGAATCCATCCTTTTTACTACCTTTCTTTGTTGTAACCAGGATTACACCATTACCGGCACGTGAACCGTATAGGGCGGCAGCATTCGGACCTTTCAATACAGAAATAGATTCGATGTCTTCCGGGTTGATATCGACAGCAGAACCTCCGCGGTCTACACCACCGTAGTAAGATGCATCCGAATTGTTGTTGTCGCTGAAAGGGACACCGTCCACAATCCACAATGGTTGGTTATTGTCTGATAATGATGAGTTACCACGAATGGTGATTTTAGTAGAACCTCCTAAACCTGTTCCCGATGAATTCATTTGCAAACCGGCTACTTTACCTTGCAGTGCACTGGTTACAGAAGGGTCACCCGTCTTGTTCAATTGCTCACTTTTGATTTCCTGTACAGCATATCCCAGCATTTTCTTCTCGCGTTTGATACCCAAAGCGGTAACGACTACCTCGTCAATAACTTGTGTATCATCAGATAAAGTAATATTGATATTGCTTTCTTTGGCAGGAACTTCTAATGTTTTATACCCTATATAAGAGAATACTAATATAGGATTAGCTCCGTTGACTTTTAACGAATAGTTACCATCTATATCAGTGATAGTACCATGACTGGTCCCTTTAAGCAAAATACTTACACCGATTAATGGCTCTCCTTTAGTATCAATAACCTGTCCTTTAATGGTGCGTTCCTGACCTACCTGTTGCTGGCTGGCCTGAGGTGCATTCTTTTCAGACAAGTAGATGATGTTGTCTTCTACTTTGAAAGAAATATTTGTTCCTTTCAAAAGAGTACTTAATACGCTTTCCAAAGAAGCGTCCTTTACATTCAATGCATTTACACTGACCGTAGATAGTTTGTCGTTATAAAAAAACTGGTACTTGGATTGGGATTGAATTTGTTTGATCACAGTTCCCAAATTTGTGCGTGACGTTGATAATGTCAGTTGTGCAAAAGCCCATTGAGATGGGATGATCACAAACAATAAAATCAATAAAGTCCGAAATAGATTCGACACTCGTCGTGAACGATTGCTTTTCATAAACTAAAATTAATGGTTATACATTAGTTAATTATTTATCGCTTAATGCAGGGCGGGATCCGCTTTTTTCCGCCGTTTGATAATAAAACAACGATATTTTAATAAACACTTAGCCTAAATCTTCTTTTTTTTAAAGAAATCTTTGAAAAGGTATTGCATAGTCGGTTGTATAACAATAGTTCGTTCAACTTATGATTAACCTTTATACCTCAATCGCTACAAATTCAATACCCTTTTCCCCGTTTTTTGATTTATTCCCGAATCCGACTGAACCCCTGACACAGAAATAAATCGTTGCATAAAGAAAATATGGCAGCATAGTCTGCCTCCTCCTAACAAAAAACATCATTTTCTCTATCAACCTATCACCAACCTTCGGAAACTCCTTGTTGATCGCGCTTTGGAGTGGTGATAGGTTGTTATTTTATCTATCACCTCATCTATCACCTATCACCCATCACTTTTGCCGATATACTCTTCGTTTTGAGATGACAGATAACTTTTGAGCTCCTTATTAATAGTAAACATCCGTTTCATTAATAACAAACTTCCTGTTCCTTAATACCTAACTTCTTTTCCTCTGATAGATAAATTACTCTTTATTGGGACTAAACTATAAACAAAAGTTGCATTTTTATAAATGAAGCTTGCGTTTTTATAAATGAAACTTGCGTTTTTATAAACGGAACTTGCATTTATAGATTTTGATGAATAAAGAACAACTTTACCATTAAATGACAGAAAGTTTATCCTAGGAGCAGAAGAACTAATCTATTAATGCTTCTGTTCGTCACTTATAATATAGTGAGACTATGGATATGGGAAATCGAATTCAAAGTGAGGGCAAACGGCTGCTCTCACTCATCTCTGATAGTTGCTCTCACTCCTGAAATGTCTATAAATAGGGAGATACAAACGAAAAGTGAGAGCGTGAGAGCAAATACTGGATCAAATTAGTTTTCTCCAATCGTATTTCTGTCATCTCGGAACCGTTATGAATTAAATGACAAAATAATATTTTGTTTAACTTCTTTGTGGCTGGATTATTTCATAATACTATCAACCAATTGCGAAAACATATCTATCTGATTTTATTATATTGGGATAGATTGTCTGTAGGTTGGCTAAATTATCAATAATTCTTTTGCAAATGTGAATTAAATTGACGAATATTGTGCAATTGTTTTATACATGAGGTTCTACATAGCTCTTGTATTATCCAAATGTTACTTCATTCTAAAAATATATTATTATGAGAAATACACTTTTATTGGTTTCCATCATCGGGTTCTTAATTGGTACATCTATTCCTATTAAAGCACAAGTTGCTGTCACTCCATCTGTGGAAGAACTTTATTCACCTTTTAATGATTCGGATATAAATAAGTTCAAATCTCCGGATAAGGTTTTCTACCCGGAGACCTGGTTCCACTATATAGGAGGTAATGTATCGATCGAAGGGATTACAAAAGATTTGGAAGCGATCGCCGGTGCCGGATTTTCCGGAGTGCATTTGTTTCATGGACAATTTGGCGGTCCATGGCCGGGAGTGGAACCACAAATAACGTGTCTTAGTCCTTTATGGGATGGAATGGTAAAACATACGGGCGAAGAGTGCCAACGACTGGGTTTGCGATTTACCATGCAGAATTGTCCCGGATGGGCAATGTCCGGGGGACCATGGATCAAGCCTTCTAATGCTATGCGCCATTTGGCATGGAGCAGGACGGATGTTTTGGGAAATGGCACGGAAATTACAAGAAATCTTCCTATCCCTCAACCAAGTGATGAAGAGTGGAGAAACTATAATGATTTAATGGTAATTGCATTCCCAACTCCAAAAGATGATACTGGTGAACCGCTGAATCCTTCTTCTTTTAAAAGTAATAAGCAAGAAATGTGGAATGATTATTTCTTGGGTAAGGCAAAAGATGCGATGCGCCTAACTTCCACATCTGCTGATAATCCTTATTGGATAGAAGTCGAATTCCCAAGTGAAACCGTTGTCCGGACTTTGGAGTTTCCTTCCATCAATGAAGCCAATCATCCTTGGTGTTTCGTACCGGGTATTCAGGTAAAACTGGAGGCTTATTTATCTGACGGAACTATTCAGGAAGTACTGAATACAGATTTACCTCAAAGCAACTGGCAGGATAATTATCCTATATCACTGGCTTGTTCTGAAACAAAAGGTGCGAAGAAATATCGGATTTCTATTGTTAATCAACATGATATAGCACTGAGATCGCTACGTCTGTTTTCTGCTTCCCGGAAAAATAGCTGGGAGTCGGAAGCTGGTTGGACTCTAAGAAGCATTGAAAGAAGCGGAGATGGTAAACAAACTGCGGTAGAAACCTTTGTGAATTCAACTGAGGTCATTGACATTACGACTTTAATGGACGAAAAGGGAAATTTGAGGTGGAAAGCTCCCAAGGGTGAATGGACAGTATTGCGTGTCGGACATGTTAATACTGGACAACGTAATTCTCCTGCACCTCCTGAAGGAACAGGTTGGGAGTGCAATAAGCTCTCGACAGAAGGCTCGAATACTCATTTTGCCGGTTATATCGGACGTTTGTCCGGAGAGAATGGTCCGTTGTCGAACGGGTTGTTAAAAGGAATGCTGATGGACAGTTGGGAATGTCGGACCCAAACTTGGACAACCGGATTGGATAAGGAATTTGAGCAAATGATGGGATATTCATTGCAGAAATGGTTACCGGCACTTTTCGGTTATGTGGTAGATGATCAGGAGAGTACATTTCGTTTTTTGTGTGATTGGCGTAGAGTACTGAATAAACTCTTTGTCCATAATTTCTATGGTAATATGGCAAAATTGGCAAAGCAGAACCATCTTTCTATTACTTATGAAACGGCAGCCGGTGATGTCTTTCCGGCGGACATTCTGGAATATTATAAATTTGCTGATGTACCGATGTGCGAGTTCTGGCAACCTTTAATGGATAATTTTGTCGGTTCACTCAATTTTAAACCGATAAAGCCGACTACTTCAGCTGCCCGTATTTATGGCAAACCACGTATTGCAGCAGAAGCTTTTACTTCATTCTCCCATACTTGGGATGAACATTGGCAGATGCTGAAAGAGGTCGCTAATATAAATTGTATAGAAGGAGTCACTCATTTGGTTTTCCATACATATACTCATAATCCGAATGTTGCTTCTCTTGCACCGGGAACTTCTTTCTCGGGTGCTGGTATCGGTACTCCTTTCTTGCGTGGGCAAACATGGTGGAAATATATGCCTGAGTTTACTACCTATTTGGCTCGTTGCAGTTATTTGATGGAGAGAGGAAAGCCGGTATCGGATGTCCTTTGGTATTTAGGTGATGAAATCAATCACAAACCGGATCAAAATGCACCTTTCCCCATAGGATTTAAGTATGATTATTGTAATCAGGATGTTTTGTTGAATCGTTTGGCTGTTGATAATGGTGATGTGATTACTCCTGAAGGACTTCGTTATCGTGTGCTTTGGCTACCGGAAGCTCCACGTATGTGTGTGGAAACGTTGGATAAGTTATATACGCTTATTCAAGCGGGAGCGACTGTTATTGGAGAAGCACCGGTTGGTTTAGCTACCCTTTCCGGTGGAAAGGCAGCTCAGAAGCATTTTAATAAGATGGTTAAAAAGATTTGGGGTAATAATGCCCGGCAAGGTATTCGACCAATTGGAAAAGGCCGGATGATAAGTGGAATGACTTTGGATGAGGCTTTAACGAAGTTGAATATGGAACCGGATGTAAAAGGTCGGGATGTATTGTGGTCACATAGGAATGTTGATCAAGCTGATTGGTATTATGTGGCAGCTCCTCAAGGCAAGGAATTTGCTGGACAGTTGGATTTTCGGAATAAAGGCAATGTTGAGATATGGGATCCTTTGACTGGTGATGTGACACCGGCTGTTTATGAGACAAAAGGAGACCGGACTATGGTAACAGTGGATTTACCTCAGGCAGGTTCATGCTTTGTTGTTTTTCGTAAAGACAGACCGGTTACAGAAATAGTAGCAAAGGAAAAGAAAGTGATAGCAACCATTCCGTTCACTAATACTTGGAAAGTAGAATTCCCTGCTGGATGGGGAGCACCGGAAACACTTCAACTGACTGATTTGAAGGCTTGGAAAGATTTAGATCTTTCGGCTGAAGCTAAGGCTTTCTCGGGAACTGTAGATTATAGTACAACTTTTGAGGTAGATAAAAGTCGTGATGCAAACTATATTCTTGATTTAGGAAAAGTGGATATGATTGCTGAGGTGGTTCTCAATGATAATCCTATACGGATTCTTTGGACATCGCCTTATCAAGCTGATATCACGAAGGCTCTTCGATCAGGAAAAAATCAACTAACTGTAAAAGTGACGAGTACATGGTTTAACCGTCTTGTTTTTGATGCTGCCCAACCTGAAAATGAAAGAAAGACTTGGGTGTTAAGATGGCCTGATAAAAATGCTGCATTAAAGGAAAGCGGGTTGATGGGACCGGTTTCTGTCCTAGTTGAACAATAACTGGATATTGAATCGCTATGCTGATATAGATAATGAAATTTCCCCTTGTTACAAAGTAGCAAGGGGAAATCTTGAATAGAGGCTTTGGGCACTCTTTTATTATAGATGGACAAAAACTTACTTCTTCAATTCTTTAGAGAATGAATAAGGAGCATCATCGTCTTTTGTTCCTCGGTTACGGTTTGGCTGATCACCCATTTGAACTTTCATTAGTCCTCCTTTTAATAGATCTTCATGACGGAAATAATTCTTAGTATAATTAGTACCGTTGAAGTCTAAAGATTCGATATAGAGATTTTTCTTATCATTATTAGGTGCATCGATCACTAGGTTATTACCGTTTTCGAAGTGAAGAGTAGCTTTCTTAAAGAGCGGAGCTCCTGTAACGTACTCATTACTTCCCGGGCATACTGGATAGAAACCTAATGCAGAGAATACATACCAAGCAGAAGTTTGTCCATTATCTTCGTCGCCACAGTAACCGTCCGGTCCCGGAGTGTACATCCGATTCATAACTTGGCGTAACCAATATTGAGCTTTCCAAGGTTCACCTGCATAATTGTACATATAGATCATATGCTGGATAGGTTGGTTACCATGTGCATAGTTACCCATATTCATTACGGTCATTTCACGAATCTCATGGATAACACCACCATAATAACTCTCATCGAAAATAGGAGGAACGGAGAATACAGAATCCAGCATCTGAACGAAATCTTGTTTTCCACCCATTAAGTCGATCAGTCCTTGAGGATCGTGGAATACAGACCAAGAATAGTGCCAGCTATTACCTTCTGTAAAGGCATCCCCCCATTTTAATGGAGAGAATGGAGACTGGAACTGTCCGTCTTTATTGCGTCCACGCATCAATTTGGATTCTTTATCATATACATTCTTATAATTCATGGCACGTTTAGCAAAGAGTTCGATTTCCTTCTTCGGACGTTTTAGTTCTTTAGCCATTTTGTAGATACACCAGTCATCGTAAGCATATTCCAATGTACGTGCAGTATTTTCATTGATCTTCACATCATAAGGAACGTAACCCAATTTATTATAATACTCATGTCCCAAACGACCTGTAGATGATACATGCGGATGAACATTTTCTGCTCCGTGAACTAGTCCTTCATATAGTGTCTGGGCATCATCCACTTTGACTCCTTTCATATAAGCATCTACCAATACAGAAGCTGAGTTGTTTCCGATCATACAGCCACGATGTCCCGGACTTGCCCATTCCGGGAAGAAGCCGCTTTCTTTGTAAGTGTTGATCAGTCCTTCCTGCATTTCTTTGTTCATAGAAGGGTACATCAGGTTTAACAATGGGAATAAGCAACGGAATGTGTCCCAGAAACCTGTATCAGTGAACATATATCCTGGTAAAACCTTACCATTGTATGGACTGTAATGAACCGGTTTGCCGGCAGCATCAAATTCATAGAATTTACGTGGGAAGAGCAGAGAACGATATAAGCAAGAATAGAATGTACGATATTGATCGAGATTTCCACCTTCTACTTCAATTTTGCCTAATACTTGATTCCAAGCTTCTTTTCCTTTTTCTGCCACTTGCTCCAATTGGTCGTTTCCAAGTTCCTTCATGTTAAGAGCTGCTTGCTCAAAACTGATGAAAGAAGAAGCTACGCGGGCATTCACCTGTTCACCTTTGTGAGTCTGGAAACCGATGATAGCACCTGCATGGTCTGTAGTCTGTTCTGCAACATTCTCTTGCACTGCTCCGTTATTAACAGTCGCTTTGTAAGTGAAAGGCTTATCAAACTCGATGATAAAGTAATTCTTGAAGTTTTCGGGCACACCTCCACTATTACGGGTGGTATAACCTATAACCTTATTTTCTTCGGGAATTACCTTGATGTAAGATCCTTTGTTGAAAGCATCGATTACAACATATGAATCTTTGCTGTCAGGAAAGGTAAAACGGAAGATAGCCGCACGATCTGTAGGTGCCATTTCTGTTACGACGTCGTGTTCTGCAAGATATACCTTATAATAATAGGGAGTAGCTTCTTCACCTTTGTGAGAAAACCAACTTGCACGTTTTTCTTCGTTAAACTCAGGCTTGCCTACTACAGGCATGATAGAGAACTGGCCGTAGTCGTTAATCCATGGACTAGGTTGGTGAGTTTGTTTGAATCCACGAATTTTATTGGCTGTATAGACATATTGCCATCCGTCACCCATCTTTCCGGTTTGGGGAGTCCAGAAATTCATTCCCCAAGGGCGGGCAATGGCGGGATAGGTGTTACCTGTTGATAACTCGAAAGTAGACTGTGTACCCATCAATGGATTGACGTACTGTGTCCAGTCATCGGCATGCGAGAAGAGTGCTATGCTAAATACATAGACTGATAATAAAAATTTTTTCATGTTATATTTATTGGTAGTTAGTTGTTTTTTCCCCATTTTGTCGGTTTGTCACTCATTGTGATTTCCATTATTCCTCCGTTTGCAATATCCGTATGCTCAAAGAACGGAGTAGTAAGTGGCTGTCCATTTAGAGTAACGCTTTTAATGTATTTATTTGTTTTCGTATTATTTTTTGCAATTATAGTGAAAGTTTTTCTTTCTGGCAAGCGAATCACCACTTTATCGAAAGCAGGACGCCCAATTGAGTAAATAGGTTTGCCAGGACATGGCTGATAAAATCCCATTGAATTGAGAACATACCAGGCAGACATTTGTCCACAATCTTCGTTTCCGGACAATCCATCAATACTGTTTGCATATTGGCTACGATAAACGCTATCTACTAATTCCTGGGTTCTCCAAGGCCGGTTTACGTAATTATAAAGATGGATCACATGATGGCTTGGTTCGTTGCCATGCGCGTATTGTCCGATCAGTCCGCTGATATCAGAAGAAGTCATCTCTCCTTCTAGTGCCGAATCGACAGTAAACAAGGAATCCAATTTACTAACAAAAGCTTCTTCTCCTCCCATCAGATTAACTAACCCTTCAACATCATGAGGAACAAACCATGTCCATTGCCAGGCCGTGCCTTCACAGTAATCATCATTACGATGGGTGGAAGAACGAGGATTGAATGGAGTACGCCATTCTCCTTCGGAATCGAGTCCGCGCATGAACCGGGTCGATTTGTCAAAATAGAATTCATATGCTTTTGCAAAACGTTCATATTTGGATTTATTTTCAAAATCGCCCATAGCGTTCGCAAATGCAGAAATACACCAATCATCATAAGCATACTCTAAGGCTTTGGCAACAGATTCATTCTCGCGGTCACATGGTACATAACCGATAGAGTTTTTGTAAAACTTAGCTTTAGGCATTAGATGGGGGAGTACTAATGGTGGACATTTGATTCCGGCCGTGTCATATTCGGCGGCACGCAAACAAGCATTATAGGCTTCTTTGACATCGAAATCCCGGTATCCTTTCATATAAGCATCTACAATGACAGGGACGGCATGATAACCAATCATGGTGCCGGTATAATTAGAAGCTAAATCCCACATCGGAAAAATTCCGCCTTCCTGATGTTTCTTAATTAATGAGTTGATAAACTGAGTATTCAGATCAGGATCGATAATTGTCATCAATGGATGCAATGCACGAAAAGTATCCCATAAAGAGAATACGGTGTAAATCGGATTGATTGTATCTCCCTGATGAACTTGCAGATCCATACCTAAGTAACGTCCGTCAGCATCTGTAAACAGATTAGGGCTAATGGCACTATGGTATAAGGCAGTATAAAAAATTGTTTTATCGTTTTTGTCTTGAGTTGTAATGTCTATTTTTGACAAATATTTGTTCCAGGCATTCCGCGCATTTTGGCGTACTTTATCAAAGTCCCAGTCTGTTATTTCGCTTTCCACATTCTTGCGCGCGCCATCTATATCTACTGCAGAAACTCCGACTTTTACCAATATCTCTTCATGGTTAGTTGTTTCGAAGTGTAATAACACTTTGCTGGTAGGCAGACGTTTTCCGTTATCCATTGTAACGGAGTCTGTAATTAAAGTGTAAGTGAAAGGTTTTGAGAACTTGGCATAGAAATTAATAGATTGGTCAAAAGCCCAATACATTGTTTTTTTATGCCCGCATATTTCTGTTTCACTGATGACTTCAATCTCCATTTCGGAATTAATCTGTCGTTGTAGACTATAATCGAGATCTAAAATGAATCCGGCTTCTTTGCTTTCCGGAAAAGTATAACGATGAAGGGCTCCGCGTTTAGTAGAGGTAAGTTCTGCTTTTACTTGATAAGTATCCAGAAAGACTGAATAATACCCGGGCTCTGCTGTCTCATTTTGATGAGAAAAAGAGGAAGCATAAGCCAGACGTTGGCTTTCAGGATCGGTAGTCTTATATTGCTGTTTGCCAACAGTAGGCATAAGCAGTACATCTCCATAATCGCAACATCCTGTACCACTGATATGTGTGTGTGAAAAGCCATTGATTGTTGAATCGGCATAGTAATATCCGGAACAAGCGTCCCAACCGTCAATACGTGTGTCAGGGCTTGGCTGGATCATACCGTGTGGAACAACAGCTCCCGGAAAGGTATGTCCATGTCCACCAGTCCCAATAAAAGGGTTTACATAAGCACTATAATCGGCAGTTTCTGTCGTTTCGCTACAGGAATTTAGAGATAACAATCCCCCTAAACATCCTATAAAGAGTGTTTTTACGTTCATGGTATATGTTTTTAAAATTTGGTTGCTTATTTATTGTCTGAAGAAATAAAAATATTACTTCCGACGATTTTATAGTTGATTGGTATCGCGTTTTGCAACGATTGCAATACTGACTCTATGTTTGACTTCTTTTTCAATACCCCCGAATAGGTCTTGTCAGAACGGATATCCGGTGACAGGATGATCTTTACATCATAGAAACGTTCCAGAGCTTTTGTTATGGTGAAGATGTCCGCTTGTTCAAATGGAATTAAATCATCGTGCCAAACAGCATCCAATTTAGCTTCCACCTGTTTGACAATCAGTCTGCCTGAACCTCTATTCAATTCGGCACGTTGTCCCGGAGCAAGAATAATTTGCCCTTCATTCTGTTTGCCTTTTACTTCAATTTCTCCTTCGATCAGAGTTGCTTCGGCAACCTGACTGTTTTTGTCACATTTGAAGTTGAAAACCGTACCCAACACTCGTACTCTCATTGCGTCACTTTCTACAATGAATGGCTGTTGTGGATTTCTGGTTACTTTAAAATAGGCTTCTCCTTCCAGATAAACATTCCGTTCTGTGTCAGAAAACTTGCGTGGATATTTCAAAGTAGCAGAATTGTTTAACCAGACTTTAGTCCCGTCAGGTAGAGTGACTTCTTCAACAGTTCCTTTATTGGCGGTAGCTACCAGCATGTCTGTTTCGTTTTGATAAAACCAGTATCCGGCTCCTCCTCCCAACAACAATACTACGGTAATGATGGCAGTATATTTCATCCACTGATACATACGTAGTGTTTTAAGTTGTTTATTGCTTTCTTCTTTAATTCTCTTGTAAAGTCTCTTTTCAGCAAGGTCCATCCGTAGCTCGTCCGCATAGGAGTTCACTTTACCTAAGTGATAAATTTCCTCCATGCGAAACAACTGACGGGCGTTTTCGTCTGATTCCTTAACCCAGGTGCTAACCTCGGTCAGTTCTTCTTCGGAACATTCTCCCATCAAATATTTCTTCAGTATGTCTTCGCTCAGATTTCTCATTTTCTTTTCCTTCTTATTATAAAAACAACCTAGTTCGTAAAAACACTTATCTTATTTCCATAAAAATAAGAAAAATACTATCCAAAGGTGATCGAGGCGTTTTCTTAGATATTTAAGTGCTTTATACATATGTGCTTCCACTGTTCGGAGTGAAACTCCGAGAATATCAGCTATCTCTTTATTTTTTATGTCGTGCAGATAGCTGAGTTTAAACACCTCTTTGCATTTGTCCGGCAACTCGTTAATGGCATCGTATATTTCTTTTCGTAGTTCCCGGTCTTCAATTCTTCTAATAACCTCGTTATTATCCGGTTGGTAGAACTCCGCCCGCTTTTGGTTAATCTCTTCCATGGCAGCACAATATCCTTCCTCAATGTTTCGATGTTTCAATACATTCAAGCAACGGGTATAAACAGCCCGATAGAGAAAGGCTTGAATCTGATCGCCTATCTCTATGCTGTCTTTTCTTTTCCAGAGTTCTACAAACACATCCTGTACCACATCCTCTGCCTCTTCATCTCCTACCAGACGGGTAGCATAGAAGATCAGACTTGTATAGTACCTGCGGAATAGTGCTTTGTAGGTTAATTCGAAGTTTTCATTCATTCTTTTTCTTCAAAAATGACTCCAATTGCTTTAGGAGTATCGCCCATCTCAAATTCTACGGTAGCCCCGTTCATGATTTGTTCATGTGTAAGATACGTTTTGTCGTAGGGGTGTCCGTCTATTTTGATTGAACGAATATAGATATTCTTCTTACTTACGTTTGGAGCAACTACAGTGAAAGTCTTGCCATTAGCCAGATGTAATTTCATTTCTGGAAAGAGGGGAGTGCCTATTTCATATTTCCCACTCACCGGATTAACAGGATAGAATCCCATCGCACTGAATACAAACCATGCTGACATTTGTCCACAGTCTTCATTACCACAAAGTCCGGCTGGTGTATTGAGATAGAGTTCATTCATCACTTTGGCTATATATTCCTGAGTACGATTCTCATGCCCAACAGCATTAAACAAGTAAATGACATGATGGCTTGGTTCATTGCCATGTGCGTATTGTCCGATCATACCCGTGCTGAATATTGGTAGTTCATCATTTGACGAAGGATGATAAGTAAACATACTATCAAGCTTTTGTGCAAATCGGTTTTTGCCTCCAACAAGGTCTATAAGCCCGTCTATATCATGTTGTACGGACCAGAAATATTGCCAGCCATTACTTTCACAGATGTGTGGAGTATAATCATCAGCTTTGAAGTCCTTGATAAAGTTGCCTTTGTCATCGCGGGGTTGCATAAAGGAGGTCGACGGATTGTATACATTCTTATAGTTCTGTGATCGTTTGTAGAACTCGTCTGCAATCTCTTTATTGCCCATCTTCTCTGCCATTACGGCAATGCAATAATCATCGAATGCGTATTCCAATGTTCTGGATAACGACCAATTATCAGAACTCTCATGGGCTCTTACGTTATAAGGTATATAGCCGTATTTTTTATAGGCTCCGATATCACGGTATCCATCGATATTTGCAGTTGCTACGCAAGCAGCGAGGGCCTTTTCTGCGTCAAAATCTCCGATGCCTTTCAAGTATGCGTCCACAATAACGGGAACGGCATGATAACCAATCATCATATCTGTTTCGCTACCATAGAAATTCCATACTGGCAGGCGACCGTTTTGTTCGTGGAAGGCCATGAATGATTTCACCATATCGTTGACGCGCTCCGGTTCAGTGTAAGTGAATAGCGGATGAGCAGCGCGGAAAGTATCCCACAGTGAAAAAGTACTGTAGTTTACCCACCCGTCGGTTTGATGTATTTTTTTGTCCGGACCATAATAAGCTCCGTCCACATCGCTATAAATAGTAGGAGCAATCATGGAATGATATAAAGCGGTATAAAAGTTCACTTTATCATTTTCATTGTTTCCTTTTACTTCTATTTTGCCGAGCTGACGATTCCAATTTGCTTTAACTTCTGCTAAATATTTGTCGAAATTATTTTCAGGGACTTCTGTTTCTAGGTTTTTGGCTGCACCTTCCATACTGACACCGGAGATCGCTGTATTCACCAGGATTTGTTCACCTTCCTGAGTGTTGAAATCGAAGCGGGCAATAGTAGCAGTTCCAATACGTTTATTGTCTTTTATAATTGCTGTAGTATCTAATTCTACTTTTTCAAAAGGTTTGGAGAAACGGGTACGGAAGTAAATATGCTGGTCACGTGCCCATCCGTCTGAGAAGCGGTAGCCTTGAATGGTTACAGAATCTATCACTTCAATATAAGAGTCATTGGTAAAATCCCAGTTCATTGCTTTCTTCAGGTTTAGGAAGATAGCTGCCTCCGCTTTGGGAAATGTATACCGTTGAATACCACAACGTTCTGTTGCTGTCAGTTCTACATTTATGTTATAGTCTTTTAAACGTACTTGGTAATAACCGGCAGATGCACTTTCATCTTCGTGAGAGAATCTAGAGTATATGCCAAGCGGAGCTTCTGCCTCATTATATGGCAATGTAACAGGCATGAAAGATATATCATATAAATCTCCTGCACCTGTTCCTGAAAGGTGCGTATGGCTGAATCCGGCAATGGTACTGTCCGGATAGAAATAACCGGAAATACGATCCCAACCGGGTAATCCGTTATCCGGACTGAGTTGCACCATGCCAAAGGGGGCTTGGGCACCGGGATATGTGTTTCCAGTAAAATCGGTTCCGATAAATGGATTTACGTACGATGAATGATCTATTTCTTGTTTTTCTTCTGTTACATTGCAGGCTGCAAATATACAAGCTAAAAACAGGTATAGATGAATCGGCGTTTTCATTGTTTTTGTGGTATTAGTGATTACTTATTTTGTTATTTGAAGGATAAAGAAAATAATTAATCTGTTTACAAAGGTAGAAAAAATAAACTAAAAAAAGAGATAAGTCTCTTTTTTCATTGGAAACTAATCTCTTTTATAGTGTAGGATTAAAAAATAAAGAATCTTTTATTTATTAAATTCCAGCAAGTTCTAATACTTTTTCGACGGCTGCATTCATTCCATCTGTATTTTTCCCTCCGGCAGTTGCAAAGTGAGGTTGTCCGCCGCCACCGCCTTGAATCAGTTTAGCTGCTTCCTTCACCAGATTGCCGGCTTTCAATCCGTTTGCAACCAGGTTGTCGCTTATCATGACTGTCAGCATTGGTTTACCATTATCTATGGTTCCCGCAACAAAGAATAAGTTTTCAGTAATTTCACCACGAAGTTGGAAAGCTATGTTTTTCACCACTTCAGCAGGTAGCGGTGCACAGAATTTCACAACTTTTACTCCATTGATTTCCTGAATATTTTTCAGCAATCTTTCTTTTAGTGCAGACTCTTTCTCTTTCATGAAGTCATCTACCTGCTTTTTCAAACCTGCATTTTCTTCAATGTATTTGCGGATGGCAATACCGAGGTCCGGAGCATTATTGAAGAGTGCTTTTAAGTCACTGAGTGTATCTTGGATTGTATCCAACATTTCTTCTACGCGAGCACCAGTATAAGCTTCAATGCGGCGCACACCGGCTGCAACAGAACTTTCAGAGATGATTTTCACCATACCAATATTTCCGGTTGCGGCAACGTGTGTACCTCCACAGAACTCGATAGAAGAACCGAACTGGATCACACGTACTTTATCTCCGTATTTTTCACCAAAGAGTGCAATTGCCCCCAGTTCTTTGGCTTCCTCAATAGGAATATTGCGGTATTCTTTCAATGGAATGTTCGCACGAATCTTGGCATTCACCAAGTGTTCTACCTTACGTATTTCTTCATCGGTCACTTTCTGGAAATGAGAGAAGTCAAAACGTAAAGAGTCCGGAGTAACCAATGAACCTTTTTGTTCTACATGTTCACCCAAAACTTCGCGAAGTGCTTCATCCAGCAAGTGAGTTGCTGAGTGGTTGGCTGCACAAGCTGCACGCTTGTCAGTATCTACGCACGCCATCATCGGAGCTTCCGGATGTTCGGGCAACTTCTTGGTGATATGTATCGGAAGGTTATTTTCTTTTTTGGTATCGATCACTTCAATGGTTTCAAACTCGCTAACCAATACACCGGTATCACCTACCTGACCACCACTTTCTGCATAGAATGGAGTGTAATCAAGTACAATTTGATATAAAGTTTGATTTTTCTGTTTGATCTGGCGGTAACGAAGAATGGAAGCTTCATATTCAGTATAGTCGTAGCCTACAAATTCGGTTGTACCTTCTTTCAAAGTGATCCAGTCGCCGGTTTCAATAGCAGCAGCATTACGAGCACGCTGTTTTTGCTGTTGCATTTCAGCATCAAACTCTTTGATATTGACTGTCATTCCATTCTCACGGAGAATCAATTCGGTAAGATCGAGAGGGAAACCGAAAGTGTCATATAAAGTAAAGGCATCTTTTCCGCTGATTTCACTCTTTCCGGCAGCCTTTGTTTCTTCCATTGTTTTATCCAACAGGCGGATACCTGTTTCCAAAGTACGGAGAAATGCTTCTTCTTCTTCTTTTATAACTTTCTCGATCAAATCTTTCTGTGCAATCAGTTCAGGATATGCTTCTCCCATATTTTCAATCAATACAGGTAACAACTTATACATAAATGCTTGTTTCTGACCGAGGAAAGTATATCCGTAACGAACGGCACGACGAAGTATGCGTCGGATAACATAACCTGCTTTTGCATTTGAAGGCAACTGACCGTCAGTAATGGAGAATGCAATTGTACGGATGTGGTCAGCAATTACACGCATGGCGATGTCATTTTGCTTATCTTTTCCATATTCGGTACCTGCCATAGCAGCGATCACCTTGATAATCGGTTGGAATACGTCTGTATCGTAATTGGATGTTTTGCCTTGCAAGGCCATACAAAGACGTTCGAATCCCATACCGGTGTCGATTACTTTTGCCGGAAGCGGTTCAAGGCTGCTATCAGCCTTGCGGTTATATTGCATGAATACAAGATTCCATATTTCAATAACTTGAGGATGATCCTGATTTACCAGATCACGACCGGAGATTTTAGCACGTTCTTCAGCCGGGCGAAGGTCGATATGGATTTCAGAACAAGGCCCGCAAGGTCCTGTATCACCCATTTCCCAGAAATTATCGTGTTTGTTACCATTAATAATATGGTCTTTAGGTAAGAATTGTTCCCAATAAGAAGCAGCTTCATCATCGCGGCTCAATCCCTCTTCAGGGCTGCCTTCGAATACAGTGGCATACAAGTGCTCCGGATTCAGTTTTAATACTTCTACCAGATATTCCCAAGCCCAGCTAATGGCTTCTTGTTTGAAATAATCGCCGAACGACCAGTTGCCTAACATCTCAAACATGGTATGATGATAGGTATCGTGTCCTACTTCTTCAAGATCATTATGCTTTCCGCTTACACGCAAACATTTCTGAGAGTCTGCGACTCTGTGGTATTTTGCCGGGCGATTGCCCAAAATAATATCTTTAAACTGGTTCATACCCGCATTGGTGAACATCAGGGTAGGGTCGTCTTTTATCACCATCGGAGCCGAGGGAACAATGTGATGTCCTTTCGACTCAAAGAAATTCTTGAATGAATCTCTGATCTCTTTTGCAGTCAACATACTTCTATATATCTATTGTTGAGGTTAATATTCTCAAAAAACAGTGCAAAGATAGCTCGTTTTTATTATTTTTGCCGTATTAACGAGCGAAATATTTCCAAAAAGATGCGTAAAGTATACTACATATATAATCCACAGACGCAGACGTATGACCGAATTTACCCTACCGTACGACAACGTGCGCTTAGTATTTTGCGGCGACTTTTTGTCGGTATGGGGTTGGGGGCGGGGTGCTTCCTCGTGTTGCTTCTGGTATTTGGTTCTCCGTCTGAGAAGGAACTTAGAATTGAAAATAGCCGTTTGCAGGCACAATATAATGTCCTCTCTCGTCGTTTGGACGATGCGATGGGGGTTCTTCAAGATATCCAGCAACGTGATGATAATCTGTATCGGGTAATTCTGCAAGCTGATCCTATCTCTCCGGCTATTCGTCAGGCAGGTTACGGAGGAACGAACCGTTATGAGGAATTGATGGATATGGTGAATTCAAAGTTGGTGGTGAATACAACTCAGAAGTTAGACGTACTTTCCAAACAACTTTATATCCAGTCCAAATCTTTTGATGATGTGGTGGATATGTGTAAGAACCATGATGAAATGTTGAAATGTATTCCGGCTATTCAGCCTATTTCCAATAAAGATCTTCGTCAGACTGCATCCGGATATGGTACGCGTATCGATCCTATTTATGGTACGACTAAATTCCATGCCGGGATGGATTTCTCTGCGCATCCCGGAACTGATGTGTATGCAACTGGTGATGGTACAGTGGTGAAAGTTGGATGGGAAACCGGATACGGAAATACGATTGAAATTGATCATGGCTTTGGTTATTTGACCCGTTATGCTCATTTGCAAGGATTCAATACGAAAGTTGGAAAGAAGGTAGTGCGTGGTGAAGTAATTGGAAAAGTGGGAAGTACGGGAAAAAGTACGGGACCTCATTTGCATTATGAAGTCCATGTGAAAGGGCAGATTGTTAATCCAATTAATTATTACTTCATGGATTTAAGTGCTGAAGACTATGAAAGGATGATTCAATTAGCAGCAAACCATGGTAAAGTATTCGATTAAGACTTTAAACAACGAGTTTCATGCTTCATACTGATAAAGAATTAAAATTATATTATTCGATTGCGGAAGTGGCTGATATGTTTGGTGTCAATCCTTCTTTACTTCGGTTTTGGGAAAAAGAATTTCCACAGATTTCTCCTAGGACTAGTGGAAGAGGAGTACGTCAATATCGCAAGGAGGACGTAGAAACCATAGGACTGATTTACCATTTGGTAAAGGAGAAAGGCATGACCCTTCCTGGGGCTCGTCAACGATTGAAAGATAATAAGGAAACGACTATACGTAACTATGAAATCGTCAGTCGGCTAAAGGAAATCAAAGAAGAACTGCTAGCCATTAAAAGAGAGTTGGACGGGCGAGGTTAGGGAGGAAAGCTTTGGAACTCTTTTTTATATTGATTTGAATTTGTTATTAGAATCTCTATTCTCTAAAAAGAGGTTGTTTAACTGTTTTCCTCCGTTATATACTAAGGTACTGTTAGATGTTTTGTTTTCCATTTGCTTTTTCATCATTTGATTGTGTGTGATGCTTCTCTATTCTTCTACGCGGGTAACCTGTTTGATATTCTGAATCTTTTTCAAATTATTACAGATAGCCCTTACATCTTCGGCATCATGTACCCATAGTTGTATTTTACCTTCAAAGATTCCGTCATTGGTTTCAATTGCCAGCTTACGGATATTTACATTCAATTGTCTAGAGATAACTTGTGTTACTTCATTCAGTAATCCCATACTGTCTATACCTTTTATATATACATATACAAGGAAAGAAAGTTCTTTATGCGTATCCCATTCGGTTGCTAAAATGCGGTTTCCATAGCTGCTTTTCAGCTTAGCGGCCACAGGACATTGTCGTTTGTGAATAATGATTCGATTATTTTCATCGATGTACCCTAAAACGTCGTCACCGGGAATAGGATGACAACATTCTGCCATGATATATTTCTTTTGCAAACTTTCTTCCGTAAGTTTGAGTATTTGCTTTGGATTGATCGTTTCTTTTTCCTGAGGTTCCTTCTCTTCCTGTTTTTCTTTGGTGTTATTCCCAAAAGAGAAAGTTAGATATTTTTTCCAATTACTGGTTTGTTTTTCTTTGAGCTCATTTCTGTCAGCATCACCCAATACAATGGCTTTACTACCGATAGCTGCTAAAAACTCTTCTTCATTTTTTGAATTATGGAGTTTACGTAGCTTTTCGATGACTACTTCATCTGGACGAACTTCTTCTTTTTTTAGGAATTCACTCAGTAACTCTTCACCGATCTTTTGGTTAGCTTTACGTTCTTTACGAAGAATAGCAGCGATCTTGGCACGGGCGCGAGCAGTGGTTGCAAATACTTCCCACTGAGGTTGTACACGTTGTGATTTTGAAGTTAAAATTTCAACTTGGTCACCGCTTTGTAGCTTGTGGCTTAATGGAACAAGTTTGTGATTAACCTTAGCACCGATACAGTGGCTACCTATATCAGTGTGTAATGAGAAGGCAAAGTCGAGTGCTGTTGAGTTTTGAGGCATCGTCTTTAGTTCTCCTTTAGGCGTGAACACAAAAATCTCAGAAGCAAACAGATTTAGCTTGATGGTATCCAGAAAGTCTATTGCATCCGGCTGCGGGTCATCCAGTATTTCTTTGATTGTTTTCAGCCATTTTTCCAATTCTCCTTCGTCTTCGCTACCTCCTCCTTCTTTGTACTTCCAATGAGCGGCAAAGCCCTGTTCGGCGACGTCATTCATACGCTCGCTACGAATCTGGACTTCAATCCATTGACCGTTATTTCCCATCAGGGTGACGTGCAATGCTTGATATCCGTTCGCTTTCGGGTGGCTTACCCAGTCACGAAGTCGGTCGGGATGAGGCTTGTATATCTTGGAAATAGATACGTAAATATCGAAACAATCATTAAGTTCTTCTTCCTGATTACGCGGTTCGAAAATAATGCGGACAGCCAGCAAATCGTAGATTTCTTCGAAAGGAACATGCTTGGTTTGCATTTTGTTCCAGATGGAATAGATTGACTTTACTCTTGCCAGAATCCGATATTTCAGTCCCATTTTATCCAGTTGAGTGCGGATAGGAGCGGTGAAATCATTGAATACTTTATCACGTTCGGCTGCTGTAGCATTCAGCTTTTCCTCTATTTCGACGTATTCTTCAGGATGTTCGTACTTGAAGCTGAGATTTTCCAGTTCCGTTTTAATCTTATAGAGTCCCAGACGATTTGCTAACGGTGCATAAATATAAAGAGTCTCACCGGCTATCTTAAACTGTTTGTTTGGCAACATGGAGCCAAGAGTCCGCATATTGTGTAAACGGTCAGCTATTTTAATCAGAATAACGCGGATATCATTAGACATGGTGAGCAGTAACTTTTTAAAGTTCTCTGCTTGAGCTGAGGCACGATCTCCAAAGATACCACCGGAAATTTTAGTCAGCCCATCTACAATCTGGGCTATTTTAGGACCAAAGATATTTTCTATATCTTCAACTGTATAGTCAGTATCTTCAACTACATCATGCAACAAAGCTGCACAAATAGAAGTAGAACCCAATCCGATTTCGTTGCATACAATCTTGGCAACTGCGATAGGGTGCATGATATAGGGCTCACCGGAACGGCGTTTAATTCCTTTATGTGCCTGATTGGCGAAGTTGAAAGCTTTGGTTATGATTTCAACTCGTTTGCGATGTTTGGTAGCAAGATAATCATTCAGTAATTCTTGGAATGCTTGATTGATCATCTCCTCATCTGCTATTTCTTTGGGACTCAGATTATCCATATTTGTTATCCTTTCACTTGCTTAATTTTGCAAAAATAAACAATTTTCCGAACGAAGCAAGCAAGAAGCTGTTTATTTGTATATTTTCAATCGTTTTCCCGCAGATATTTTGGTATTGGACATTCCATTCCACCTTTGTATATCTTTCACCCGGACATTCAGTTTTTCAGCAATAGAGGATAATGTGTCTCCATTTTTGATACTATAATAGGTTAGCTTACCTTTGCCTATGACAGCTGTAGTCTGTTTTCTTGTAGTAGGAGTAGGTTCATTTACTGCAACTGTCTTTCTGTTACGGAATAATTCGTCGGCACGATGTGCATAGATAGTATCTTGTTTATCTATGAAAGTACTGATTGCGTTGATCGGAAGTCGCAAGGTGTACGGTTTACTTTCTCCTGGTATGATCTGTTTCTTATATTGCGGGTTTAAACTCTTTATCTCGTCTAAAGGAACGTTGCATATTTCTGAAATCTGATCGAAGTGCAGGTTCTTATTTACCTGTACTGTGTCTGTGCTTGTCGGAATATTTGTTTCCATCGGACAAATGTTATGATCGCAGTAATAGGTCATCACATAATTGGCAGCAATGAAGGCAGGTACATACCCTTTGGTTTCTTTGGGCAAGAAATTATAAATTTTCCAATAATCGGTTTCACCTCCTGCGCGACGGATCGCTTTGTTAATAGTGCCAGGACCACAATTGTAGGCAGCGATGACCAGATTCCAGTCACCATAAATTGTATACATCTCTTTCAAGTAACGTGCGGCAGCCCATGTAGCTTTAATAGGGTCACGACGTTCGTCCACTAAGCTGTTAGATTCTAAACCATAGATTTTCCCGGTTCCAATCATAAATTGCCATAATCCTGAGGCACCTGCACGTGATATGGCAGATGGGTTCAAAGCTGATTCTATAATAGGCAGATATTTTAATTCCAATGGAAGTCCATAAGCATCCAATGCTTCCTCAAAAATCGGCATATAGAAGTTGCAGGCACTCAACATGAAAGAAACTTGGTTGCGCAAACGCCCGGCATACATATCAATAAACTTACGCACAATCTCATTATAAGGCATTTCCATAATAGCCGGGATACGTGAGAGGCGGTCGATATAGACAGAATCGCTGAATAGGGGATTTACTTCCGCTGTACTGCAGTCTTTGCCTAAATCAACATAATTTTTTGCTTTCCAGTCATTCAGTAAGCTGTCTAGCGGATATGTCATACTCATCGGCAAATCAATACTCTCTTTGCGTTCGGTTCCATTTTCATGGATGACTACATCTACACTTTGGGCTCTAGCTTGCGGGATTGCTAGTACAAAAAAGAAAATAATCGGGCAATAGTTTACTAATTTCTTCATGTTTAATAATAACTTCAATCTTAGTTGTGCTTTTTTAAAATCGTAATACGCATTGTAGACCGACTGACTTTTTGTTGGAGTTAAATTGGTTATTAATAATTGCCGGTTCTACTCGCATGCTCAGGTCGGGGGTAATATCGAAGTTGGACAATTCCGCATCTACATAAGCGTCGATAATGGAAATGATATATACTCCGATAAATGCAAATATACTAAGGTCCCGGTATCTTCGGAACATATCCTTTCTATTTTTAATAGTATTTTTCAATTGCTCTTCACTATAATTGGCATTAGGAGGCAACAAATCTTCATAACTTTTAGTATTCGGATTGCTGTCCATTATGTCCAGATAAGCCTGGGAATAGTCTTTATACATTTTCCCATTCCAACTTAGTGCATAGGCGCAACCGGCAAATCCTCCGTAAATGATAGGTAGTTTCCAATATTTTCGATTGTATATCTGTCCTCCTCCGGGAAAAACTACAGCGAGCCAAGTGGCTCTGGTTGGATTCGGTACGAATATTTTTTTGTTAAGATCCTGCACTCGTGGAAGACTGTCTTGGTTGATAACAATTGCTTCTGGTTGTCCTTTCTTTTTCAACTCTATTTGATTGGAGGCTTTCAGACTATCAGCTACTTGTATTTTTGCAGCAGACAGACTATCTACCGATTGCAATCGTTCCGGTTTTAGTAATTTTATAGAGTCTTTCTTCAATGAATCTTGTTCTTGAGCAGGGGCATGATGTCTTCGTGCACGTGCTTTCGGAGGCTGCCGTTGTAGAATTGTACTATCTTTCTGTACTGGTGTTACAGGCTCCTGTGCATACACATCAATCCCTGCCACCTGTATAAAACAGAGAAGCAGGGTAATGATAAGTAGCTGATATCTTTTACTTTTTCTAGTCATTTACTTTTTTAGCGTATCGAAGATTTCCATGATACGTTCCAATTCCTCCTCATTTCCGAAAGGAATGCTGATCTTTCCTTTACCTTTTTCGGAGCAAGTGAGTTGTACCTTGGTGTTGAAGAAACCGGATAGCTGTTGCTTTAATAAATTAAACTCTTCCGGAAGTTTGGCACGTTTGGGAGTGATCTTCCGTGTACCGCTTTTCACGATTTCTCCTTCACTAAGTGATTTAACTATCTCTTCCACTTTGCGAACGGAGTATCCATGTTCTTGTATCTCTTCGAATATTTTTACTTGCAATTTAGGGTCGCCTAATGAAATCAGTGCACGGGCATGCCCCATATCAATCTGCTTGTTTTGCAGAGCCATCTGTATCGGGGCCGGCAGTTTCAGTAAACGCAGGTAGTTGGCAATAGTCGTTCGGTTTTTACCGATACGCTCGCTCAAGCGTTCCTGAGTTAATTCATACTGGTCGAGCAGATGTTGATAGGCGAGTGCTATCTCCACCGCATTCAGGTCTTCACGCTGGATGTTTTCAATCAGCGCCATTTCCATCATGTTTTCGTCGTCGGCTGTGCGGATGTAGGCAGGGATTGTTTTCATTCCTGCTTTTTGTGAAGCACGGTAACGACGCTCTCCGGCGATGATCTGGTATTCATCATCCGAGAGTTTGCGTAGAGTGATTGGTTGGATAATACCGATTTCTGCAATTGAATCCGCCAATTCCTGTAATGCCGTCGGATCAAATTCACGGCGTGGTTGGTTTGGATTGACAGAAATCTTAGCCAATTCTATTTCATTAATGGAAGAAGAACCTTCGGTTTTCACATCATCCATTGAGAGCAAGGCGTCGAGTCCACGTCCTAATGCATTTCTTTTTTGTGTTGCCATATCTTCTTCGTTATTTATTTCTGTTAATAATCTCTTTTGCGAGGGCAAGGTGGTTCTTTGCACCGGTGGAATCCGCATCATAAAGGATAGTCGGAATACCGTAGCTAGGTGCCTCACTCAGTTTGACATTTCGTTGAATAACAGTGTTGAACACTAGTTCCTGAAAATGTCGCTTGACTTCGTCGTAAATCTGATTGGCTTGCCGTAAACGAGAATCGTACATGGTAAGCAAGAATCCTTCGATTTCTAAAGCTGGGTTCAATTTTGACTTAATGATTTTGATTGTATTCAGTAACTTACTGATTCCTTCAAGGGCAAAATATTCAGCTTGCACGGGGATGATTACCGAATCGGCAGCAGTCAATGCATTGATCGTAATCAGTCCTAACGACGGTGAACAATCTATCAAGATATAGTCATATTCCTTCTTTAAGGGCGTAAGTACTTCCTTTAGTATCTTTTCGCGATTGGGAAGGTTCAGCATTTCAATCTCGGCTCCTACAAGATTGATGTGTGAAGAGATGACTTTTAAAGAATCTATTTCCGTGTCGAGGATGGCTTCTTGTACATTGGCTCTGTCTATAATGCACTCATAGATAGTGCATTCCGATTGCTTGATGTCTACTCCCAAGCCGGAAGAGGCATTTGCTTGCGGATCGGCATCTACCACGAGTACTTTTTTTTCGAGTGTGGCAAGTGACGCTGCGAGATTGATCGTAGTCGTTGTTTTACCTACACCACCTTTTTGATTGGCCAAAGCAATAATTTTTCCCATATTCTCTAAATTTATTGGCAGCGAAATAAGTGATAAATCCTTAGAGCGCCTACGAAAAAATAGAAACTTTGCAATTTCTGTTGATAAGTCACCTGTTTTGTTAATAACTGTCGTGCAAGGCAATTACGAACTTAGGCTGTTTTATCATCAGATTATCTTTTCTGAGCTTGCAAATATACATATTTATATTGGAAATCTATTTCTTTTTTTAGTCGCTTGCAGAAGATTAAGATTTGTAAACGGGTGGTAATGTGTCGGGTAGTTGTTTGGTCTACTATACAAAAAACATCATTTTCTCTATCAACCTATCACCAATCTTCTGTAACCCTTTATTCATCGATGCTTGAGAGGGTGATAGGTTGTTTTTTAACCTATCACCTTCTCTATCACCTATCACCATTAATTGACTATTTTAGGTGTACTAATTGAGGTCGATAATTTAATCCGCCGTATTATATCCATGTGTAAACCATTAGTTTCTCTTAGGTGAAACACTTTGTTCTCCTATATATAACAAAGTGTTTCATATAGCAGAACAAAGTGTTTTATATAGTAGAACAAGGTGTTTTATATAGTGGAACACTTCGTTTCACCTTATGGAATAGCTTTTTGCCGTATATGTTCAACAGATGAGTAAACAGTCTTTCGGAATCTCTCAAAACTGTTTGCCGGGGTTGAACTAATTATTGATCACGGCTTTTTCATTTAAGTTTTGATTTAGGGGTACAATCCCCCTACCCATGCCAGTGCGGCATGGGCGGGTATCCCGTTGTTGGTAATCAATGCGTTACGAATATGTCAAATCTGAATTTTTCTCATTTTTGAGCCAAAAAATGCAACACGTTAGTGAAGCTTACCGATAGTTCCCTTATTATCTCAGCTGTACCCTTTTGCTTATCTGATATTTTTTTCCTTCTGTTCTTCCAAACGGCAATCAATGCCAACACCATCCTTTGAATTGTGTCCAGATTCCTGGCCGCCCGTTCAGCCTTACGCTTTATGCTGTCCTGCCGGAGATTGCGGTCAAGATCCCAGTGCATGCTTTCAATAGCCCAATGCTGTTTGGTTATCTGACTAAGCCGCTCTGCACTGCTATCCAGGCTTGAAATGTAGAGTCGCTGTTCAGATGTACTCCTGCCATCGGACTTTTTTTCGGTAGATGTGACTATTTCTATAACTGTCAAATTGCCATTCCATTTTTCCCTGTCCACAATAAGTTCTTCCCCACGGTATATACGGCATATCCTTGACTCAATCCTGCCGTGTTCCAAGTATGGACCTTCCTTGTAGACATCAGTCGGGGTGGCGGTCTTTATAGAATCTTCAAGTCCATAGCGCAAAGATCTTTGATTCGCCTTGAGTTCGATCACGAAGTCTGCTCCTTTATCTCTAATCTTGTCTATTATTACCTTTTGGAATGACATGGCGTCTGCTGTGACTACACATCCTGACACGTCTAGTTTGTCCAATAACCGGGGCACGGATTTGATTTCATTACTTTTCTCCTTGCAAATATCAGTAGCCAAAGTAAGGCCCGAACCAAGTGAGTAGGCAGAGACGATATCAGGGTTACGTCCGTTGTCGTACAAGGTACCCCGCATGGCCTTGCCATCAATACAAATGATATCAGTTGCCGTAGTGGATATTTCCTTGCGGAAAACATCTGCAAAAGCAGACATGCGCTCAGCCATCTTTTCATCGTCTATGCTTTGAAACACACGGCAAAGCGTAGCTGCTGAGGGTAGCCCATACGGGAATAGCCCTTTCCCCTGCAGGCGTTTTAAGTGATGTTTGCCAAATTGAAGTATTTCAGCCCTGGTAATACACTTGCTGAGTCTCCCCAATATGACAAGCATGAGTATGTCTTCAAGTTTGTGCTTGAAGTTTCCCCTGCTTGTTCTGCGGTATTCAGGGACTGAGGATACAAATTTTCTCAAATGAGTCAGGATGCTGCCACGAAGACAGTCAAGGTGTTTCTTCTTTAGTAGTATTATGCGTAAAAAGTTGTATATCAGGGAAATAAATCGTATTTTTGCTGTCGCAAAAACAAAGGCGGAAGACAATAGAAACATCATACCACTATTGAATTCCGCCTATAAAAAAATAAAAATGAACGATAAGAAGAAACACCTAAGGCGGTGCTTCAGCATCGCTGCGCACGAATATAAGGATTTTTATTACAACAACAAGCGATGAACAATATTTCTTAAATGAAAAAGCCGTGATTATTGATAACTGCCTGGTTGGTATTCCGTCTACTTTTTGTTACTTTTGTGCAGATATTTAAAAGGAAAGGATTGAAAGTATGGAAAATAAACGACCGCTGATACTTGTGTCGAATGATGATGGTATCATGGCTAAGGGTATTAGTGAATTGGTTAAGTTTCTTCGAACATTGGGAGAAATTGTAGTAATGGCACCTGATGCTCCACGTTCCGGTAGTGCCAGTGCATTAACTGTGACACAGCCTGTGCATTATAAATTGGTTAAGCAGGAGGTAGGAGTGACAGTATATAAATGTTCAGGAACACCGACCGATTGCATTAAACTTGCATGGAATACGGTGCTTGACCGTAAGCCTGATTTAGTGGTTGGCGGTATTAATCATGGCGATAATTCTGCTACAAATGTGCATTATTCCGGTACGATGGGAGTTGTGATTGAAGGTTGCCTGAAGGGTGTTCCATCTATAGGCTTCTCTTTATGTAATCACGATATGGGTGCTGATTTTGAAGCGGCCGGTCCATATATACGTAAAATAGCAGCAATGGTATTGGAAAAAGGTTTGCCTCCTTTGACTTGTCTGAATGTAAATTTCCCGGATACTCCTGATATCAAAGGTATAAAGGTATGCGAACAAGCAAAAGGATGTTGGACGAATGAGTGGGAGGTGTGTCCACGTCAAAACGATCGAAATTATTTTTGGTTGACAGGTGAATTTGTCGATCATGAACCGGAAAATGAGAAAAATGATCACTGGGCATTGGCGAACGGATATGTTGCTATTACTCCAACTAAGGTTGATTTAACTGCTTATGATTTTATCGATGAGCTAAATCAATGGATAGAGGAAAATGAAGAATAACAAAAAATGAATGAAGAATGGGCTGCATTGTCTACTGTATAGTCAATTCTTCATTCGTCATTGTTTGTTTTTCACTGTTCGTTCTTCAATTTATTAATTAATTGTTCCATGAAATATTATCTGATTGTTGGTGAAGCTTCTGGTGACTTACATGCTTCGCATTTGATGTCTGCTTTGAAAACAGAAGATCCGCAGGTTGACTTTCGTTTTTTCGGAGGAGACCTGATGGCTGCTGTCGGAGGGACTATGGTGAAGCACTATAAAGAATTGGCATACATGGGATTTATTCCAGTGTTACTTCATTTGCGTACTATTTTTGCAAATATGAAACGTTGTAAGGAGGATATTGTGGCTTGGAATCCGGATGTAGTGATATTGGTAGACTATCCGGGATTTAATCTCAATATTGCCAAGTTCGTTCATGCGCAAACACGGATTCCGGTTTATTATTTTATTTCTCCGAAAATCTGGGCTTGGAAGGAATACCGTATTAAGAATATTAAGAGAGATGTGGATGAACTCTTTTCCATACTTCCCTTTGAAGTGGAGTTTTTTGAGGATAAACACCAATACCCAATTCATTATGTAGGAAATCCTACAATGGATGAGGTGACTGCATATCAGGAAGCTAATCCTAAAAACTTTCAGGAGTTTATTACCGATAATAACTTGGAGGATAAACCTATTATTGCTTTGTTGGCAGGCAGCAGAAAGCAGGAAATTAAGGATAACTTACCGGATATGTTGAAAGCTGTTTCTGCTTTCCCAAATTATCAGATTGTTTTGGCGGGTGCACCAAGTATTTCACCGGAATATTATAAACAATATATAGGACAAGCGAAAGTAAAGATTGTTTTTGAACAAACCTATCGTCTTTTACAGCATGCGGAAGTTGCATTAGTTACTTCCGGAACCGCAACACTTGAAACTGCATTGTTTCGTGTTCCTCAAGTGGTTTGTTATCACACCCCTATAGGAAAGGTAATCTCATTCCTACGTCGTCATATATTGAAAGTGAAATATATTTCATTAGTCAATTTGATTGCAGACCGAGAGGTTGTGAAAGAGTTGGTGGCTGATACGATGACAGTTGGAAATATGCAGCAGGAATTAAAGAACATTCTTGAAGATTCAGAATATAGGAGAACTATGCTTGCGGGATATACATACGTGGCAGAACGGCTAGGTCCTGCAGGAGCTCCTAAACAAGCAGCGCATGAAATGCTGAAGATTTTGAAAAAATAACTTTCTTTTTCTGAATAAACGTAAAGCCGGTGCAGTAATTGCCCGGCTTTTTTATTTATAAAACAAAAGATTAACTAAGAAAAGAACTAATATGAAAAAATTTAATTGGATTTTAGGCTTGTTGCTGCTGGCATTAGTGCCTATGCTGCAATCGTGTGATGATGATGATTATTATTCTATCGGTGATTTTAGTTGGGATTGGGCAACAGTTCATGCCACAGGCGGTGGCGGTTTTTATTTAGAAGGTGACCGTTGGGGAATTATTGATCCGGTTACCTCTGCAATTCCTTGGTATCGGCCAGTGGATGGAAAACGTGTAGTTGCAATTTTTAATCCTTTAGCTGACACTAAGGACGGAGTACAAGTACAGATGAAAGGCATTAATGAAGTGCTGACTAAAGAAGTGGAGGAGATGACCGCAGAGAATGAGGAAGAATTCGGTAATGATCCTATTTTGATTTATCAAGGAGATATGTGGCTTGGAGGAAAGTTCCTGAATATTATTTTCAGTCAGAATGTGCCTTTTTCTAAAAAACATCGTATTAGTTTAGTTCAGAATAAGATAGAAGCACCCGAAACTCAAAGTGTGGATGAAGATGGCTACGTGCATTTGGAACTACGTTATAACACTTATGATGATGTGACAAATGATTGGGGCTGGGGACGAGTGTCTTATAATCTGGAAGAGTTTTATCCTACTGAAGAGGACGAAAATGCGGAACCTGAAATGAAAGGTTTTAAGGTTAAGATAAATTCAAAGGAGAATGGAGAAGGTGTAATGGTAGTTCTTGACTTTGAACATCCAGTAGGCGTGCCCGATAAATCGAAAGAAGTACATACTGTTTCTTCTATGTTACAATAGTGATGTTTTGATGTGTTAGTGTGTAAAAGACCGGGAGTTTTCTGATTGGAATAACTTCCGGTCTTTTCTTTTGTGGTCTTATCTCGAATAAATTAAAGCAAAGTTAGCAAATATAGATAAACGACCGCTGCGGGAATTGCCATTAAAGAACTGTCAAAACGATCAAGCAACCCTCCATGACCGGGAAGAATTGTACCGGAATCTTTTACATGAAGCTGACGTTTCAGTAACGATTCAGTTAAGTCTCCCCAAGTTCCAAATATAACAACAGTCAATGCCAAACCTGCCCATTCCCACATAGATAAAAATGGAAAGTAGTGTGCAAGTATAAAAGAGGCTCCAATAGCAACTACTCCACCTCCTATTGAACCTTCCCATGATTTTTTCGGTGAAATACGTTCAAAAAGTCGATGTTTCCCGATTAATGAACCGATACAGTAAGCTCCGGTATCACTCAACCAAAGAAAAATAAAAACCGATAATGGCAATATCGGGTTGTAACTTACACTGCTATATTCAGGATCTGTGTGGAATGCCAAAACGTTCAGTAGGGCAAAAGGCAAACCGATGTATAGCTGGCTAAGCATAGAATATGCCCAGTTAAGTAATGGATTTTCCTTTTTCAGATATAGCTCACTAATCATCAGGTAGAGTAGTAGTACTATATATGGAATGAAGATCTTTGAATCGGCTGCATCGATACAGAATGACATGATTGCAAGAAAAAGATAAGTTCCTCCTAACATGATGATGAACTTATTAACATTGGCTCCTTCTGCACGGTTGTTTATCAGTTGTCCATATTCAAAAATAGTCAATGAACTGATCATAACAAATAAAATCCCAAAACTTAATGTTCCCGAAAGGATACATCCTACCAGAATAGCTACAAAAAGAATTCCGGTAATGGCTCGTTTTATAAAATTACTATTCAATGTCTTTCGTGTTATTAATTATTAGATTCAGCCTTTTTTTCTTCTGCAGTATTTTCAGCTTCTTCTTCTTTTATTCCTTTTTCTTCTTTCTCCACTTCTTTGGCTAGCTTTCTTTCAGCTTCGGCTGCTGCCTGGCTTTCTTTAGCTGCCATAATTTCTTCAGAGCGGGAAGCCCATGGACGTTTACCAAAGATGCGTTCAACATCTTCAGCGAAAATCACTTCTTTGTCAATTAACAGCTGAGCTAATTCGTTATGACCTTCTTTGTGTTCCGATAGAATTTTTTTAGCACGTTCATATTGCTCATTAACCATCTTTTTAACCTCTTCGTCAATTAACTCTGCTGTTTTTTCGCTATAAGGGCGGTTAAAAGAATATTCGTCGTTATTGTAATAACACAAATTAGGCAACTTCTCACTCATTCCCAGATAAGCAATCATACCATATGCCTGTTTAGTCACCCTTTCCAGGTCATTCATAGCACCTGTGGAAATACGGCCGATAAATAAATCTTCGGCAGCACGACCTCCTAAGGTTGCACACATTTCGTCCAACATTTGTTCTTTAGTTGTGATCTGGCGTTCCTCCGGTAAATACCAAGCGGCACCTAATGCACGTCCACGAGGAACAATGGTGACTTTTATCAATGGGTTGGCGTATTCTAGTAACCACGAAATAGATGCGTGACCCGCTTCATGCAAAGCAATGGAACGACGCTCTGCTTCGGTAGTAATCTTGGTTTTCTTTTCCAAACCACCGATGATACGGTCTACGGCATCCAAGAAGTCTTGTTTTCCTACGAATTTCTTACCATGACGGGCAGCGATCAATGCGGCTTCATTGCAAACATTTGCAATATCTGCACCGGAGAACCCCGGAGTTTGACGTGCCAGTAAATCAACATCAACAGTATCGTCTATTTTGATAGGACGCAAATGTACACCGAAGACTTCTTTTCGTTCATTCAAGTCTGGCAAGTCCACATGTATCTGGCGGTCGAAACGTCCGGCACGGAGTAATGCTTTATCCAGTACATCTACACGATTGGTAGCGGCCAGAATGATCACACCACTGTTAGAGCCGAAACCGTCCATCTCTGTCAGAAGTTGATTCAACGTGTTCTCGCGTTCATCATTCCCTCCCATAGCAGGGTTTTTACCACGAGCACGTCCAACTGCATCGATCTCATCAATAAAGACAATACAAGGAGCCTTTTCTTTTGCCTGTTTGAAAAGGTCACGTACACGAGAAGCACCTACACCTACAAACATTTCTACAAAATCGGAACCTGCAAGGGAAAAGAAAGGTACATTTGCCTCACCGGCAACAGCCTTGGCAAGCAATGTCTTACCTGTTCCCGGAGGGCCTACAAGTAAAGCACCTTTAGGAATTTTACCTCCCAAATCTGTATATTTCTGAGGCTCTTTCAAGAATTCAACTATTTCCTCAACTTCTTGTTTGGCTTCTGCTAGACCTGCTACATCTTTGAATGTAATCTTTATGGAACTTCCTTTTTCAAAGAGCTGTGCTTTTGATTTCCCTACATTGAATACACCACCGGCACCACCACTACCAGCACCACTCATACGACGCATGAAGAATATCCACAAAGCGACTAATAATACAAGTGGCAGTATACTGGTCAAAATAGTAGGAAACAGATCTGATTTTGTCGGATAATCGAATGTTCCGTCAAAGTTTCCAGCCTCTTGTTCTTTTTTTAGAAACTGATTTAACTCATCGTTGGACGGACCATTAGTGGTTATTATTGGATTTTTTCCAATTTTGCTGGAGTCTGCTCCGAATACAGCACCTACTGCATCGGATTTAATATAAGCTTCGATCGTCCTGTCATCATTACCTATGACTTTTCCAATATATCCACTTCTTACATACTTTTCAAACTCGCTATAGGGAACGGCTTTGCTACCATTACTTTGATAGTTACTACTCCAATAGAGTCCAAGAAGCATAAGAGCAATAAACATATACATCCAGTTCAAATTGAACTTGGGCATATTAACCTTATTATTAGGTTTGTTATTATTAGCGTTGTTATTATCCATAATTGTAAATTAGTCAAGATCGGGAATTTGGGTAAGTTTGGCATCAGCCCAGAGATGTTCAAGATTGTAAAAAGCTCTGGTCTCGGGTAGAAATACATGTACTAATACATCTGCATAATCCATAGCCACCCATTCTGCATTACGTAGACCATCAACAGCATAAGGTTTGCTGTTTGCACCTTTATGTGCAAATTCTTTAACTGAATCTACGATGGCAGTTACTTGGCTTGGGGAGTTTCCCTGACAAATAACGAAGTATTTACAGATAGTATCTTCTATATTAGTTAAATCGGCAATAATAATATTTTTACCTTTCTTTTCTTGAATTCCCTCTTTTATTTTTTCAATTAATATCTTTGTCTCGTTCATTCTTAAATTGAAATTAATAATTCATGTTCTCTTTGGGTTTATAACAACATAGGCTTCCCCTTTGTTTCAGTTTATAAACGTGATATCTTTGACAAATATACGCTGATTTATTGGATACAAGAAAGTTATGACATAATTTTTGTGTTTTTTAGTGTAGTATCTTCTGTTTAGAATGATAATTTGAAGTTTTTTTGCAAAAAAAATATTGGAATTGTTTGAAGTTCACGAAAACTTTGTATCTTTGCACCCGAAAAATAGAAATATTGGGCTATGGTGTAATGGTAACACTACAGATTCTGGTCCTGTCATTCCAAGTTCGAATCTTGGTAGCCCAACAGATAAAATATATTTTAAAATTGAAACCTGCTAAAAGTCTTTTAGTAGGTTTTTATTTTCTCTACCTCACTTCACGCTTTGGTCTTGAATCTTATAAGATAGAGTTGCTGGTGTATAATAAGAAATCTTAGTCGTTAGGAGGAGATATCTTTTCAAGTTGTTTTTAATGAATACAGTAAACTTCAAATCAATTTTTTAATATTATTCTTTGATATGGGAGATAAATAAAACAGGTTTGATTGTTTTTGGGGCAATCAAACCTGTCAGTGTTTTTATTTTTATCTTATAAAAGGATTATAATCACTCTTTTAGTGACTCGTCAATAACTTTAATCTTTTGCAAAACCAGTTCTAAGTCAGCTTTTAACTTATCTACTTTACGGTTGAGCTCTGTTAATAAGCTACTACCTTTCTTTGAAGTAGAAGTTAAGAATCCCAAGTTATTCTCATAAGTTTGGAGCTCATTTTTCATGTTCTCATAAGTACGTGTAAGTCTTTCACGTTCTCTATAGAGAGATTGTGGACCATTTTCTTGGATATTATTAATATTTGAACGGAAATTGCTTAACTTCTTGTTTGATGCACTGATATTGAAGCGATCGAATAGTTGGTCAATCAATCCATGATATTGCTTGTACAACTTATCTTTTTCTTTGAATGGAACATGTCCGATCGTATTCCATTCTTTCATCAGTTCACGTACTAAAGTGCTGGCTTCGTTCATCTCCATATTTTCGTCAATGGAAGAAAGCTTTTCAATTAGTGCTTTCTTTTTTTCCATGTTCTCTATTTCGACGGTACGTTGTGAAGAAGTAGCTTTATTCTTTTGTTCAAAGAAATAGTCACAAGCAGAGATAAAACGCTTCCAAATAGCATCCGAATATTTCTTGGCTACCGGTCCGATGGTCTTCCATTCTTTCTGAAGTTTGGTCAAAGCATCTGCTGTATCTTTCCAATTGGTACTATCTTTCAAAGCTTCAGCTTTTTCACAAAGTGCTTTCTTCTTTTCAAGATTCTCGTTCATGCCTTCTTTCAAGCTCTTGAAAAAATCTCCTTTCTTTTTGAAGAAGTCGTCGCAAGCATGGCGGAAACGTTCGAAGATCTTCACATTCATCTTTTGCGGTGCAAAACCGATGGTTTTCCATTTGTTTTGTAAAGCGATTACCTCCTGAGTCTTGTTTTCCCAAGCGGAGAATGTTTTCAGTTCATCGTATTCGATTGCTTCAACAATCTCACAGATTACAGTCTTTTGATCCAGATTATGTTGCTCAGCTTCTTTCAATGACTCGAAATGTTGTTGATGACGGCGATTTACGGCTGTAGAGGCAGCTTTGAATCGGTTCCAGATTTCGTCTCTCAGTTCTTTGGCTACAGGACCCGTATCACGGAATTCTTGGTGCAACTTCTGAAGTTGGTGGAAAGCAGAAATTACATCTTCTTCATCGGCTAACTTTTCAGCTGCTTCGCAAAGATGAGTTTTGATTTCCAGATTCTTCTTGAAATCATATTCACGGAATTCGTTATTCAGTTTCAGTAGGTCGTAGAACTTCTCTACATATAACTGGTAATTCTTCCATAATTCATTAACTTTTCCTTGTGGCACCAGTTTGGTCTCGTTCCATTGCTGTTGCAGCTTTTTGAATTCTGTGTATGACTTATTGGCATCATCTCCTGATTCTACCAATTCTTTCAGCTCTTCAATAATAGAAAGCTTAACCTGCAGATTCTCTTCTTTCTGACGTTCCAGTTCAGCAGCTTGCATGCTTCGTTTCTCCTTGATAACTCCCATCAGTCGCTTGAATTCATTTTCTTCCGGGTCTTCTTGAGGAACGAAATCTTCTAGAGTACCGCCATTATCAACAAACTGTTTTCTGGCAGCTTCCAATTCGGCATTATGTAACTTGTAGAATGATTGTTTCAGATTATCGATTTCTTGCTTATTGGCAATGTCTGCATTCTGAGCAAGCTCTTTCAACCGTTTCAATATCTCTTCCTTGGTGGAGAATTTCGATGTTGTTTCAGGTTGAGTTTCGGTAGTAAAATCCTCAACCGGAGTTTCCGTAATTTCTTCAGAAACCTCGACTGTTTTCTTTTCTTCTTCTAATTCCCCTTGATTCAAAGGTAGATTAGTGTCATGAGCGTCCATCATTGTATATTAGTTTTGGGTCACAAATTAATGAAATAAAACGATTACTTCATACTATTTTGCTTGTTTTTTTTTATTTATCTTGTTTTTATGATAATAAAACCGTAATTCCCATGTAAAGCATCATTCCGATGATGTCATTTGTGATGGCTATAAACGGTCCTGTCGCAATGGCCGGATCTATTTTGAATTTCTCAAGCGTCATTGGGACCAAAGTTCCAAAAATTGAAGCAAACATTACTACAGCAAATAAACTGATTGATACAGAATAGGTGACTGTGGCTGTTGCTCCGAAACGGATAAAATTATAAGTATATACCAATAGGGAAATGATGGTTGCATTGATAAGTGCTACCACTGATTCCTTAGTAATTTGTTTGAATGTATTTTTAGCATCCAGAGAACTGTTAGCCAAACCTTGTACGATGATAGCGGAAGATTGGGTACCCACATTTCCTCCCGTACCACCAATAAGTGGAATATATAATGCCATTTCCGGATGTGCTGCAAATGTGGAATCGAAGTTTCCCAATATCATAGAGTTACCGATGCCACCCAGCATACCGATTAGTAACCATGGCAGACGTGCCGTTGTCTGGCGAAGTACATTATCATCTGTTTCTACGTCCTGTGAAAGACCGGATGCTAATTGGTAATCACGTTCCGATTGTTCACGAACTTCATCCATGACATCATCAACCGTAATTTGTCCAACCAGACGGCCTATACTATCAATGACGGGAATAGCTACCAAGTCATACTTTTCAATAGCTTGTACCACTTCATCAATGGGAGTATCCACATGTACTGATATAGGGTCTTTCTGCATCACGTGTTTTACTTTTGATACAGAAGGAGAAGTGATCATTTTTTTTAGCGGGAAAATACCTCTCAGCCGTTCATCATCATCAATAACATATACATAATATATTTCGTCCAGTTCTTCTGCCTGTTGTCGCATCTCTTTCAGACATTCGGGCATACTCCAGTTCTCATTGACCAGCACCATTTCCGTACCCATCAAACCACCGGCTGTATTTTCATCGTATTTCAGAAGATCGACAATGTCCCCAGCCTGTTCAATGTCTTCGATGTGTGAAAGTACTTCTTCCTGCTTGTCTTCATCAAGTTCGCGCATCAGGTCTACGGCATCATCCGTATCCATATAGTCTACGAATCGTTTGGCGATCGTTTCGGAAGGAAGAATTTCGAGGAACTCTTTACGAACATCCTCATCCATTTCAACAAGTACATCGGCAGCGGTTTCATTATCTAATAAACGATAAATAAATCGCGCCTCTTCCGGATTCAGGTCGTTACATAATTCAGCGATGTCGGCAGGGTGAAGATCGATTAAGAGTTCTTTTACCTTGTCGGCGTCCTTTTGCTCAATAAGATGTTTTACATTATCTATATATTCCTCATTCATATCAATCAAGAATTAAAAATGGAGAATTAAGAATTTGCCTCCGGAGTGTTTGATGCTATTAAAGCAGCTTCCACCCGATTGGTCAGCTTGATGAATTCTTCTACTGATAGTTGTTCAGGACGTTTGTTGAATACTACATCTTCCGTCAAAGGACAATCTTTGCCAAGAATCGGTTTGATGGAATTACGTAATGTCTTACGTCGCTGATTGAAAGTTGTTTTCACTACTTGCTTGAATAGTTTCTCATTGCATCCCAACTCTTTTGTTTCGTTGCGAGTCATGCGGATGACTGCACTTTTCACCTTAGGAGGTGGATTGAATACATGTTCACTTACAGTAAATAAATATTCTACTTTATACCAAGCCTGTATCAATACGCTTAGGATACCGTATGTTTTACTGCCCGGTCCCGCAGCAATTCGTTCTGCTACTTCTTTTTGAATCATTCCTGTACAACAGGGAATGATATCTTTGTTGTCCAGCATCTTAAAAAATATCTGGCTGGAAATGTTGTAAGGGTAATTACCTGTCAGCACAAAAGGCTGCCCATCAAACAGTCGATGCAAATTCATTTTTAGGAAATCGTCTTCAATGATATGATCTTCTAATGACGGATAAGCCTCACGAAGGTAAGCCACCGATTCATAGTCTACTTCCACTACTTTTAGTGGACGGTCTTTCTTCACCAGAAACTGTGTCAATACTCCCATACCCGGTCCTACTTCCAGAATCGGTAATTCGGGGAAAGTATCAACCGTATCGGCAATATCCTGGGCAACTTTCAGATCCTTTAGAAAGTGCTGTCCGAGAAACTTTTTAGGCTTTACTAATTTCATTTACCAACTAAATAATTACTTTTGCAGCTGACAAAGGTAATTCTTTTAAATGAAGAATAAAGAATTAAGGATGAAGAAACTATTAAAAAAGACACTGGAACTAGTATTGCCTATTGTTTTAGGTGGCTTTATTCTATATTGGGTCTATCGAGACTTTGATTTTGCAGAGGCTAAAGAGGTCTTGTTGCATGGAACGGACTGGTGGTGGATGCTCTTTTCCTTAGTGTTTGGTGTATTTGCACAGATATTTCGGGGTTGGCGATGGAGACAGACTTTGGAGCCTTTGGATGCTTTTCCTAAAAAGAGTGATTGTGTAAATGCTGTTTTTATATCCTATGCGGCTAGTCTGGTCATTCCTCGAATAGGAGAAGTGAGTCGTTGCGGGGTATTGGCAAAGTATGATAATGTTTCCTTTGCTAAATCATTGGGTACAGTTGTTACGGAAAGACTTGTCGATACTCTGACAATTCTTTTGATTACGGGAATTACTGTTTTGTTGCAAATGCCTATATTTGTTACATTTCTACATGATACAGGAACAAAGATCCCTTCTTTACTTCATCTTCTCACTTCTGTATGGTTCTATATTGTTCTCTTTTGTTTTATTGGGGTGGCAGTGCTTTTTTATGCGTTACGAAAAACTCTCTTTTTTTATGAACGGGTAAAAGGTTTTGTTCTGAATATTTGGGAAGGTGTGATGTCTTTAAAAGGAGTGCGTAATATTCCTCTTTTTATATTTTATACATTAGCCATTTGGGTGTGCTACTTTCTTCATTTCTACTTCACATTCTACTGTTTCTCATTTACTGCTCATTTGGGGATCATGGCGGCCTTGGTCATGTTTGTCGGTGGTACGTTTGCTGTAATTGTTCCTACTCCTAACGGGGCAGGACCATGGCATTTTGCTATCATTTCGATGATGATGCTTTATGGAGTAAATGTAACAGATGCGGGAATATTTGCCCTGATTGTGCACGGGATTCAAACCTTTTTAGTAGTTTTGTTGGGCATATATGGTTTGGTAGCCTTACCGCTTACCAATAGACTGCGAAAGTAATCACTTAATAAATTATTTGTTATGAGTACAATTCTTTCTTTAGCTCCGCAGAATGTGTGGAAGCATTTTTATTCATTGACTCAGATTCCCCGTCCATCGGGACACATGGAAAAGATCACTGAATTTTTAATCAACTTTGGGAAAGGTTTGGGATTAGAATCCTTTGTAGATGAAGCTGGAAACGTAATCATTCGTAAACCGGCAACTCCGGGAATGGAAAACCGGAAGGGTGTGATTCTACAGGCGCATATGGATATGGTTCCACAAAAGAATAATGATACAATACACGACTTTGAAAAAGATCCTATTGAAACTTATATTGACGGTGACTGGGTGAAAGCGAAAGGCACGACTTTGGGTGCTGACGACGGACTTGGGGTAGCAGCTATTATGGCTGTATTGGAATCGAACGATTTGAAACATGGTCCGTTGGAAGCTTTGATTACCAAAGATGAAGAAACTGGTATGTACGGTGCTTTCGGATTGAAGCCGGGAACATTGAACGGAGAAATTCTATTGAATCTTGATTCTGAAGATGAGGGAGAATTGTATATTGGTTGTGCAGGCGGCATGGATGTTACTGCTGCTTTAGAATATAAAGAAGTAGCTCCTGAAGAAGGAGATATTGCTATACAAGTAACCTTGAAAGGCTTGCGTGGCGGACATTCCGGATTGGAAATTAATCAAGGTCGTGCGAATGCAAACAAACTACTGGTTCGTTTCTTACGTGAAGCCGTGGCTTCTTATGAAGCCCGTCTGGCAAGTTGGGAAGGCGGTAATATGCGCAATGCCATTCCTCGTGAAGCGCATGCAGTTATTACAATTCCCGCAGAGAATGAAGAAGAACTTCTTGGCTTGGTGAAATATTGTGAGGATCTTTTCAATGAAGAATATTCTGCAATTGAAACACCTATCAGCTTTAAGGCTGAACGGGTAGAGCTTCCCGGTGGTGAAGTACCTGAAGAAATCCAGGATAATCTGATTGACGCTATTTTTGCTTGTCAGAATGGGGTAACACGTATGATTCCAACCGTGCCTGACACAGTGGAAACTTCTTCCAATCTGGCTATTATTACCATTGGTGGAGGGAAGGCTGAGATTAAGATTCTTG
This sequence comes from Bacteroides bouchesdurhonensis, assembly GCF_900155865.1. Classification (GTDB taxonomy): domain Bacteria; phylum Bacteroidota; class Bacteroidia; order Bacteroidales; family Bacteroidaceae; genus Bacteroides; species Bacteroides bouchesdurhonensis. The sequence continues at coordinate 4,674,982 of NZ_LT707006.1, read as the reverse complement.
CCCGTAGTTCCAGTGATAGTATGAAAGAGTATTTGACTACAAGTCTCGAATCTTGTTTTTCTATGGCAGGAATGAAGGTTGAAATGACGGGAGGATATTCCGGTTGGCAACCAGATATTAATTCACCGATACTTCATGCCATGAAAACTTCTTATAAGCAACAGTTTGGTGTAGAGCCTGCTGTGAAAGTAATCCATGCCGGCTTGGAATGTGGCATCATTGGTGCTATTATTCCGGGATTGGATATGATTTCTTTTGGACCTACCTTGCGATCACCGCACTCACCGGACGAGAGAGCTTATATTCCGACTGTGCAAAAGTTCTATGATTTTCTTGTAGCTACTTTGGAGCAGACACCGATCAAATAATTCTTTATTATATTATCCTATTTATATAAATAGGTATAGAAGATAAAAAGGCGCAGATAATATACTTTCTGCGTCTTTTATCGTATATGTACTATTATCAGCTTTGTTGTAATTCAATTCAACCTCTTGATTACTAATCCGGTTGATACAAATCAAGAAATGTGCTATAAAATATAAACATGTCTCATTTTGATGTTCAAGGTATAAACAAAGGCTCTGCTTCTCGTGTTGATGATGTAATTTTTAGGGGATAAGTTATTTTCAAGACTTTCTTGTTCAGAGATTCAGTCTTTTGCTTTTTAGGAATTAGTAATTTTATAAGGTTTAAAGATTATGGCAGAGAAAATGAGTTCTTTATTTATAAAAATCATCACCGAAATTGGTCGTAATGAATTATTTCAATGGGGATATATAATTGAAAAGTGAGATAAGGTGCACTAAGTAATCTTTGAGTGAGGATACGTTTTGCGGACGTTATCCTCATTTTTTAGGATAAAAAGTATAAAACATTAAACTTTATTTCCTTACTTTGTTTATTTATAGGTTGGTTATCTATTGAATTAAAAAGGAAAAGATTATGAGAATAGGCCGGATTGGTATGATCATGTTGCTATGTTTGGGATATATTTCAGGCATACATGCGCAGACTTTCGACAAATTGTGGAAGCAAGTGGAACAGGCTGAGAAGAAAAGCCTGCCGGAGACTGTGATAAAGCTGACAGATAAAATCTATCGGAAAGGTGAAATGGAGAAGAACTCTCCACAAATGCTGAAAGCCTATATGTGGCGCATGAAGTACCGGGAGAGAATTACTCCAGATAGTTTTTATATTAGTCTTAAAGGGCTTGAAGAATGGGTAAAACATACAGATAAACCCATGGATCGTGCTATTCTACATTCACTACTTGCCGGAATTTATGCGGATTATGCAGCAAGAAATCAATGGTCCCTTCGACAGCAAACAGATATTGTAGGAGTGGTTCCTGCCGATATGCTTAATTGGACAGCGAATATATTTGTTGATACAATACAAACTCATATCCGGAAAGCAATGTCCGATTCGGTATTATTGCTTAAAACCTCCTCACGTACCTACATCCCTTTTATAGAATTGGGCGAAACGAGTGAATATTATCATCATGATATGTATCATTTGTTGGCTTCCCGTAGCATTGAAGCTTTGTTGAGAGTGCAGTATCTGGATAAGCAGAAAAATGTAAAAAAACATATTTCCGGACTTTATGATAATATGCTTTCTGCCTATCGGGAGAAGGGGGATAAGGAGGGGTATGTGCTGACCTCTTTGAACTTTCTGAAATGGAAATACGAATCTAATTATTCATTCCAGCCTTTGATGGATAAAGCGGCTCCTTATGTTCTGGCAGAAGATCCATATATTATAGAATTAAATAATTTGGTCACTGATTATAAAACATTGGATATTTGTGCCGAAGTGTTGTTGGCAAAAGCTAATTTAATCCTTGAAAGGCAACAACCACTTGCGGCATTGCAGACCTGTGAAGAAGCTATCCGCTTGTATCCTGATTATCGTAGAATCAATGCATTGAAGAATCTGCGGGAAGAAATTCTGGCTCCTTTCTTATCTGTCAGTACAGTGGAGACTGCTTTCCCGAATCAAGAGATGAAGATCAAAGTTTCGCATAAAAACCTGGATGGTTTTACTATTCGTATTTATCGGGAAAAGAAGTTCGTATCCGAACAACATTATTCAGTGATACGCCCAGAGAATTATCAGTCGCAGGATACAACTTTCACTTTCAAAGCTCCTGGAGTAGGGAAGTATGTAATGCGTGTTGTTCCCGATGTTCGTGCTAAAAAAGAAATTGAGAAAGAGTTTAATGTTACTCATTTTTATGTTTTGACTAGTGAATTACCCAAAGAACAATACGAAGTCATAACGTTGGATGCACAAACAGGACACCCTATTTCAAATGCGCAGGTTACTCTTTACAGTAATAAAGATGTAGCTTTGCAGGTGTTTACGACAAATGAAGAAGGGAAAGTTATATTCCCCTGGAAGTCTGAGTATAGCTATCTGAAAGCTACTAAAGGGGATGATACTTTTATGGAGAAGAAAAATATCAGAAACGGATTTCTCAGATCTCCTGTTATGAATGATACGATGGAGAAGGTTATTCTATTAACCGATCGTTCTCTATATCGTCCCGGGCAAACTGTCTATGTGAAAGGCATTGCGTATGCATCTAAATTAGGTACTGCTCATGTACTTTCTGATAAAGAATATACAGTCTCTTTGCAAGATAACAATAACCAGGAAGTGGGTAAGCGGACTTTGCGTACCAATGAGTTCGGTTCGTTCACAACAAGCTTTACCTTGCCTTTGGCTTGCTTGAATGGATACTTCCGACTAATAACTCCAGTCGGAGAAACCAGTATTCGTGTGGAAGAGTATAAGCGTCCGACATTTGATATTACTTTTGAGAAACAGGAAGGAGATTATCAATTGGGAAACAAAGCAGAGATAAAAGGGAAGGTTCAATCTTATAGTGGTGTCCTTTTACGAGATCTTCCGGTGAAATATACCATCAAACGTTCAGCTTACAGTTTCTGGCAGTTAAGAATGAATGACCAGATAGCATCCGGTGAAGTGACAACAGGTGCTGATGGAGTATTTACAATACCGGTACAATTGGAAGGTGATACGCTATACAATAATGGTAAGGGAAATTACTTTAGTTATTTGATAGAAGTAACCGTTACAAATGCCGCAGGTGAGACACAGACATCTACGAAGGTCATTTCTGCAGGAGATACTTTCTTGTATTTGAGAACATATTTAATGCCGAAAACATGTAAGGATGATCCAATCAAACTCAATTTTTATGCTTCTAACCAAGGTCAGCTTGCTGATGTAAAAGTTACCTATCGTTTGTATCGTGCCAAAGATAAGTCGATGAAGCAATTAGAAGATACCCCGGTTATCACCGGAGCCGCTGCTTCTAATAAAGAAATATTCCTCGATTGGGAGGATATTCCTTCCGGACCCTATGTGTTGAAGATATCGGCAGAAGACAGTCTGGGTAGAAAAGGAAGTGCGGAAACTAGTACTATTCTTTATTCTGTCCATGATAAACGGCCGCCTATTCAGACTCCGGACTGGTATTTTAAGACTAACACTGAGTTTGACGCTACCCATCCGGCTGTATTCTATTTCGGTACATCAGAGAAAGATGTTTGTGTGATGGTGGATGTATTCAGCAACGAGGCATTGCTGGAAAGCAAGGTGTTGCATTTGTCTGATTCCATTGCTCGATTTGAGTTTCCTTATCAGGCAAGTTATGGTGATGGAATTGCTGTAAATATATATATGGTAAGGGATGGACAAGTCTATCAGGAAAGAGTTGGGTTGTCGAAACGTTCATTGGATGAAAAACTGGATATGAAATGGGAGGTATTCCGTGATAAGTTACGTCCCGGGCAGAAAGAGGAATGGAAACTGACAATTAAGAATCCTCAAGGAAAAGGTGCGGATGCAGAAATGCTTGCCACAATGTATGACGCTTCTTTGGACAAGATATGGAAACAAGGGCAAACGTTCAATGTGTTCCATTACCGGAATCTTCCATATATAAGTTGGATGGATAATTTTACTTCCTCTATTTGGTTTGAATATGAGTGGGATAAAAAACTGTTCAAAGTACCTTCATTCGAATATGATCATTTTGTGATAGTACCATCCTCATCAATTCCAGCGGCGCCGGGGCAAGGTGTTGGGGAATTCTGGATAAGAGGAATCGCATCTCCATCACAACAGAACAGAGCTAAATTTTCAAAGAAAATGACAGGATCAGTGCTCGAAGAATCGGTTGTAACTACTCGAAGCAGCAGTTTAAAGGATGATCTCGCAGGAAATGTTCCAGGAATATTGCAGGCAGAGGGAGAAACCATCTCTCCGGTAACTGATGATATCCGTACCAACCTTGCCGAAACAGCCTTCTTCTATCCTCAACTCCGTACCAATGAGCAAGGAGAAGTTTCTTTCTCATTTACGATGCCCGAGAGTCTGACTCGTTGGAACTTCCGCGGATATTCTCATACAAAGAATATGATGTTGGGGACATTGGATGGAGAAACTGTAACCAGCAAAGAATTTATGCTTGTTCCCAATCTTCCGCGTTTTGTGCGTGTAGGAGATCAAACTTCTGTTGCTGCTTCTATTTCTAATATGACAGGAAAGGTGCAATCGGGAACGGTCAGCATGATTCTCTTTGATCCGATGACGGATAAGATAGTAAGTACCCAGAAACAGGAATTTAAAGTCGAGGCGGGAGCGACAATCGGTGTAAACTTCCAGTTCACTGTAGACGATCAATATAGTATCTTAGGTTGCCGCATGATAGCTGATACCGGAACGTTTAGTGATGGTGAACAGCAATTGATTCCCGTACTTAGTAATAAAGAACATTTGATTGAAACTCTTCCTATGCCTATACGCGGAGAAGAGACTCGTACTTTCTCACTCGATAGTCTTTTCAATCACCATAGTGCAACGGCTACAGACCGTAAGCTGACGATTGAATTTACAGGTAATCCGTCTTGGTATGCTATTCAGGCATTACCTTCATTGAGTCTTCCGACCAATGATAATGCTATTTCCTGGGCGAATGCATACTATGCAAATACATTGGCTGCTTACATCATGAATAGTCAGCCTCGTATCAAAGCTGTATTCGATAGCTGGAAATTGCAGGGGGGGACGAAAGAAACGTTCCTTAGTAATCTGCAAAAGAACCAGGAAGTGAAGAATATCCTTCTTTCCGAATCACCTTGGATACTTGAAGCGCAAACGGAAGAACAACAGAAAGAACGTATCGCTACCCTGTTCGATCTGAATAATATTCTCAGCAATAACTCTGCTGCTTTGAGGAGGTTGCAAAATTTGCAAAACGGTGATGGAGCATGGTCGTGGTATAAAGGCATGAACGGAAGTTTGTATGTCACTACCTATATCATGGAATTATATGCCCGCTTGTTTATGCTAACAGGAGATAAACCGACCGAATTAGCTTTAGCGATGCAGCAAGATGCTTTCATCTATCTTCATAAATTAGCTTTAGAAGAATACCAAGCTACTCTCGAAGCGCAGAAAGCAGGGATGAAAATGACAGGCCTTCCAGGTAATATGTTGGACTATCTGTATCTGATTGCGATTTCAGGCGAAAAAGTTCCTGACGCCAACAAGGCTGCTTATGATTATTTCCTGTCCAGAGTGGGGGGATTGCTCCCATCTTCTTCAATGAAGATGAAAGCTCTTGCAGCTGTCGTGCTTGATAAGGCAGGACGTAAGAAAGAAGCACAAGAGTTCATTGCTTCCTTGAAAGAGCATTTGACAAAGACAGATGGACAAGGTATGTCTTTTGCTTTCAATGAAAATCCGTTTGATTGGGGTAGCATGAAGATTCAAACTCATGTGGATGTGATGGAGGCACTGGAACTCATTGGAGGTAATGAAGCAATTGTAGAAGAAATGAAACTTTGGTTACTGGCACAGAAGCAAACTCAACAATGGAAATCTCCCGTAGCCAGTGTGGATGCGATTTATGCATTGCTGATGAAAGGAATGAACCTTCTCGATAATCAGGGCGATGTCCGGATAACAATAGCTAACGAAGTGTTGGAAACTATTTCTCCGAGTAAAACAACTGTTCCTGGATTGGGATACATTAAGCGTTCGTTTACTCAAAAGAACGTGGTCAATGCCCGTACTATTAAGGTACAAAAGCGAGATCAGGGTATTGCATGGGGAGCAGCTTATGCCGAGTATGAATCACCGATTCGTGACGTGAAGCAGCAGGGCGGAGCGTTGAATGTAGAGAAACGATTATATGTAGAGCGTATCGTAAATAATGTACCCCAGCTACAGCCTGTCACAGAAAAGACCAACCTTCAGGTAGGCGATAAAGTGGTTTCCCGTTTGAGTATTCGTGTTGATCGTCCGATGGACTTCGTACAGTTGAAAGATCAACGTGGTGCATGTTTCGAACCGGTTGGCAATATTTCCGGTTATCGCTGGGATAATAGTATCGGTTATTATGTCGATATCAAAGATGCTTCTACCAATTTCTTTTTCGATCATTTGGGAAAAGGAGCTTATGTATTGGAGTATAGCTATTATGTCACTCGCGAAGGTACTTATGAAACAGGCTTGGCTACCATACAATGCGCTTATGCACCGGAGTATGCTTCACATTCGGCTTCAACGGAGGTGGTAGTGTCTTCTTCTGCTGAGAAATAGAGTTGCTATAGGTTTTCAAACCTGTAAAGTGAATTAATAAACTATTTAAGTGAGGATAATGCTTATGAGTGTTATCCTCACTTTTTATATATCATAGTATGTGTAGTCTCTTGTCACTATAATGACTATATCTTTAAAGAATGTTCATTAATAAACAAGTTACTGTCTATTAGTGATAAACTTCCTGTTCTCTAATACTAATCTTTCTTTAGATCGGAATCAAACTATAAACGCAAGTTTTGTTTTTACAAACGCAACTTGCATTTACACAAACGCAAGTTGCATTTGTAAAAACAGAACTTGCAATTATAGATTTCTCTTAATCAAAAGAAAGTTTACTCTTAATCAAAAGGAAGTTTATAATAGGGCAAGAATAACTTTTCTCTTAATATGTGACAACCAACAACCTATTAAACATAGTGAAGAATCAAAATAAACTCTAGGAGATTCTCACTTCAATGATTATTTTAACTAAAAAGCTTAATTTTCTGAATTTAATTTCTTTTCTTTGTTAATCTAGAGTAAGACATTTATTAAAACAATGAAAACACAATTTATGAAGCTAAGACAGATTGGCATGGGAATACTGCTATGTCTGATAAGTATCCCATGCGTACAAGCACAGACTTACAAAAAATTGTGGAAACAGGTGGAGCAAGCAGAAGAGAAAAGTTTGCCCGAAACTGTGGTAAAGCTGACGGATGTAATCTATCGGAAGGGAGAGAAAGAAAAGAATTCTCCGCAAATGCTAAAAGCCTATATGTGGCGGATGAAATATCGTGATATAATTGTTCCTGATAGCTTTTATGTTGGTTTGCAAGGTCTGGAGCAGTGGGCTCAACAGACAGATATACCCATGGACCGCGCCATTTTACATTCTTTGATTGCAGGAATCTATGCGGATTATGTAGAAAAAAATCAGAGACAACTTCGTGATCGGGAAGATATTGTTGGAGAAGTTCCGGCAGATATGCGCGAATGGACAGAAAGAATGTTCATAGAAAGCGTCAAATTACATACTCGCAAGTCGATGGAGGATTCGGTATTGTTGCTGAAAACTCCTTCCTACGGTTATACTCCTTTTGTAGAATTAGGTGAGACAAGTGAATATTATCATCATAATATGTATCACCTGTTGGCCTTTCGTAGTATTGATGCTTTAAGTAAAATCATGAGATTTTCTAGAGAGGAAGAAAAGATAAAACTGAATATTCTGAGGCTTTATGAAAACATGTTTTCTGTTTATCAAAGAGAGGATGATAAAGAAGGTTATATATTAACCTACTTAAGTTATTTGAAACGCCAACGTCCCATGAATGAATATGGAATTGATTCTCTGACTATCAATGAGAAGGAGGGACTGGCAGGGTTGGTTCAGCACCCATATCTTGCAAAACTAAATAAACTGATTGAGGATTATAAATCATTCGATGTTTGTGCCGAAATATATGTGACAGAAGTCGAATATTTAATAGAAAAGAATCAATTGGCAATGGCTATGCAACTTTGCGATGAAGCCATTCAGCTGTATCCCAAATATCGTAGAGTGAATGACTTGAAGAATCTTCGTAAATCGATTCTACTTCCTTCTTTGGCAGTGTGGGCATTACAGGCTGCTTTTCCGGGAGGAGAGACAAAAATCAGGGCTTCTCATAAAAATATAGATGGCTTTACTGTCCGGCTTTATCTGGCAGAGAAGTTGATGTCGGAGCAACATTATTCAGTCGTTCGTCCGGAAAATTATCTTTCCCAAGATACTGTTTTTACACTCAAGGTTCCTGAACAAGTGGGTAAGTACAGGATGTGTATTGTTCCTGACAACTCTGAAGTGGAAGACGTTGAGAAAGAATTGATAGTGACAAGGCTTAAGGTATTGACTCGTAGTATATCGGAAAAACAATTGGAGGTTGTGGTACTTGATATAAAGACGGGGCAACCTATTCCCAATGCGTGCATTACGCTTTATGACAAAGATGATAAAACTTTGCAGCAATTCACTACCGGGTTGCAAGGAGAGGTCGTGTTTCCTTGGAAATCAGAATATAAGTATCTGATAGCAACCAAAGACGATGATATGGCTATGCCTAAACAAGAAATTTACAAGGGTAGAGGTTTTGGGAGTAATACAGATAATAAAATAAGAGAAAATATCGTATTACTGACTGATCGTTCCTTATATCGTCCCGGGCAAACTGTATATGTGAAAGGAATTGTTTACAACCAAAAGATGGATTCGGCTCATGTGGTTCCGAATAAAGAATATACAGTATCTTTAAAGGATGCCAATCATCAGGAAGTGGGGAAGAAGATACTGCAAACCAATGAGTTTGGTTCATTTACTACAGAATTTATAATTCCTTCTGTTTGTCGGAATGGTGATTTCAAGTTAGTTACACCGGCAGGAAGCCGAATCATTCGGGTGGAAGAATATAAACGTCCTACATTTGACATTACTTTTGAAAAGCAGCCAAATAGCTATCGATTAGGAGATGAAGTTCAAGTACAAGGAAAAGTACAAACTTATAATGGCGTTTTGTTACGGAATGCTACTGTTTCCTATAGTATAAGTTATTCAACTTATGAGACTTGGACAGTTGTCGATCATAGAAATATAGTTTTCGGTGAAGTGATTACAGACAAGAATGGTAGATTTAGTATTCCGGTACGATTGGACGGGAACAAATATTATGAGAAAGATGAAAAGGTATACTATTGCTATGATATAAAAGTAAAAGTTAGTAATGCAGCCGGTGAGACTCAAACGGCTACCTATACAGTGTCAGCAGGAAGTCGTTCGATGAATCTAGAAGTTGCTTTGGCTGAAAAGAACTGTAAGGATGATTCGGTGAAACTCGTGCTTGAAACACAAAATTTGAATGGACAGTTAATAGAAGTCGAGGGAACCTATCGTTTATATCGCGTAAAGGATCAATTTAAAAATGAATTAGAGCAAACTCCGGTAATAACAGGAACATTCATTTCCAACAGAGAAATGATGGTAGACTGGAAAAACGTTCCTTCTGGGGCCTATAAGTTGAAAATGTCTGTCATAGACAATCGAGGTAAAGAAATGACTGCTGAAGCGAATACGGTTCTTTTCTCTAAAGATGATAAACATCCGCCGATTCAAATTCCGATATGGATTTATGAACATGAAACGAAGTTTGATGAAACACATCCGGCTGTATTCTATGTAGGTTCGTCGAATAGAGATGCTTATGTACTAATGGATGTGTTCGCTAATACGGGATTGCTGGAGAGTAGGAAGTTAAATTTATCTGATTCTATAGTCCGTTTTGAGTATCCTTATCAGTCAAATTATGGCGATGGTATTGTTGTAAATCTTTGTGTGGTGGAGGATGGAAAAGTACATCAAGGAAGTGTAAAACTAGTAAAGCGAAAACCAAATGAAAAGCTGACAATGAAATGGGATGTATTTCGTGATAGGTTGTGTCCCGGACAAAAAGAAGAATGGAAATTAACAGTCAAAACTCCACAGGGTAAAGCTGCTAATGCAGAAATGTTAGCAACTATGTATGATGCTTCGTTAGATAAAATATGGAGTAGGGGAATGAACTTTGGTTTGTATTATGGAAGGAATTTACCAAGTGCTTATTGGGATCACTATGCTTTTCAGGATAATTTGTTTCAGTATATAGGAAAAACTAATTATCTTAAAGTTCCGGCGATAGCTTATGATCATTTTGCAGACCAGTCGTCATCTTATTCTTTGGAGGAACCTTTTGAAGAATGTATGATATATGAGATAAATTATGCACCCTATGAAAAACGGAAGATGATATCTATGACAGGGGCGACATCAACCATAGATATTGCTAAGCTCATGTCGGCACAATCAAAGAATGATAGTAATGTTTCCGTAGAGGAGGCAGGAATGCTACCTGAAACAACAGCAAATATTCGTACCAACCTTTCCGAAACCGCATTTTTCTATCCACAGCTTCGTACCAACGAACGGGGAGAAGTTTCTTTCTCATTCACAATGCCTGAAAGCTTGACGCGTTGGAATTTCCGGGGTTATTCTCATACCAAAGAGATGATACTGGGCACATTGGATAGTGTGGCTACAACGAGTAAAGAGTTTATGCTGATTCCGAATCTCCCGCGTTTTGTACGTGTGGGAGACAGGACTTCCATTGCTGCTTCTATCTCTAATATGACGGGTAAGGTTCAATCGGGAACAGTAAGCATGATTCTTTTTGATCCGATGACGGATAAGGTAATATATACGCAGAAGCAGAAGTTTACTATAGAAGCAGGAAAGATAGTCGGTGTGAACTTCTTATTTAATGTAAGTGATAAGTACGAAGTCTTAGGGTGTCGAATGATAGCTGATAGTGGAACCTTTAGTGATGGCGAACAACAATTACTTCCGGTATTAAGCAATAAAGAACATTTGGTTGAGGCTCTTCCAATGCCTATTCGTGGAGAAGAAACACGTACTTTCTCACTTGATAGTCTGTTTAATCATCATTGTGCCTCAGCTACTGATCGTAGACTAACGATTGAATTTACAGGTAATCCGTCTTGGTATGCTGTTCAAGCATTACCTTCACTGGCACTTCCTACAGATGATAACGCTATTTCCTGGGCTACTGCTTACTACTCGAATACATTGGCTGCCTATATTGTGAATAGTCAGCCACGTATAAAGGCTATATTCGATAGTTGGAAACTGCAAGGTGGAACTAAAGAAACCTTCCTGAGTAACTTGCAAAAGAATCAGGAGGTAAAAAACATTCTTCTCTCTGAATCTCCCTGGATGTTCGAAGCTCAAACGGAAGAGCAACAGAAAGAACGGATAGCTACTTTGTTTGATTTGAATAATATTCGTAGTAATAATAGTGTAGCTTTGTCGAGATTAAAGGGTTTGCAAAAATATGGCTATTGGTCGTGGTATAAGGGTATGGAAGGTAGTCGTTATATCTCTACTTATATAATAAAATTAAATTCTCGTCTGGCTATGCTGACTGGTGAGAAACTGCCTGATACTGCATTGCAAATGCAACAAAGAGCTTTCCACTATCTCCATCAATCTGTTCTGGAAGAATATAAAAGCCTTCTTAAGAATTGGAAAAACGGAGTGAAGTATACAGGTCTTTCAAGAGATATTCTGGATTATCTGTATCTGATCGCTATCTCAGGAGAGGAAGTTCCAGTTGCCAATAGAGCAGCGTATGCTCATTATTTGTCACGAGTAGGTGAACTGCTTTCATCTTCTTCGATGGATACTAAAGCTATTGCCGCAATCATATTGATTAAGGAAGGAAGAATGAAGGAAGCGCAGGAGTTTATTGCTTCACTGAAAGAACATCTCACAAGAACGGATGAACAGGGTATGTTCTTTGCTTTCAATGAAAGTTCGTATGCTTGGAGTAGTGTGAAAGTTCAGGCACATGTTGATGTAATGGAAGCCTTGTCATTGGCTGGTGGTAACGATGCAATTGTGGAAGAAATGAAACTCTGGCTGTTGAAACAGAAACAAATTCGGCAATGGGATTCTTCAATAGCAAGTGCTGACGCTGTTTATGCTTTGCTGATGAAGGGGACTAATTTACTCGATAATCAGGGAGATACGCGGATTACAATAGCTAATAAAGTTTTGGAAACAAATTTTCCCAATAAGACCACTGTTCCAGGACTAGGATATATCAAGCATTCGTTTACTCAAAAGAATGTAGTTGATGCTCGTAACATTAAGGTGGAAAAGAAAAACGCAGGTATAGCCTGGGGAGCTGTTTACGCCGAATATGAATCACCTATTCGTGATGTAAAACAACAAGGTGGAGAATTAAATGTACGTAAACAGCTGTATGTAGAGCGTATCGTAAATGATACGACTCAGTTACAGCTAATCACTAAGAATACGATTCTTCAAGTGGGTGACAGAGTCGTTTCTCGTTTGAGTATTCATGTTAGTCGTTCGATGGATTTTATTCAGTTGAAAGATCAGCGTGGTGCATGTTTTGAACCGATTGACAATATTTCCTGCTATAATTGGAGTAATGGATTTGGTTATTATATTGATATCAAAGACGCTTCCACCAACTTCTTCTTCGATCATTTAGTAAAAGGAGTTTATGTACTCGAGCATAGTTATCGTGTGAGTCGTGAAGGTATATATGAAACGGGTTTAGCTATCATACAGTGTGCTTATGCACCGGAATATGTATCTCGTTCTGCTTCGACAATAGTGGAAGTATCTTCCTCTTTGACAAAGTAAGGCGTAATGAAATACTGCAAATTCTATTCAAACTGTATGATTTTAACATTTGGAATTGCTGTTTTTAATAATAGGGCGACTGAAATACATCGTAACTTCTTTAGTTTGGATGAACCATAACGGCAAATATAAACGCATTATTTTACTGCTGACTTGAGAACTTTCGTTTATAGAAGGGAGCTTAGCAAAATAAAAAATAAAAAAAGTAGAAACTGTTTATGGAATTAGTGTGAATTCTGCATCTATATAATAACACTAATAGAAAAGTGATATTAATAAAATAGATATAGAAGCCATGAAAATAAGATCATCCAAAGCAATTATAGATTTACAGTCTATGTTAATTGCCTTTTTGAGGAAATGCGAATCTCATAATGATGGACAGAATTATGAGATTCAGGGAGGATAACACACTATTTATGATTTAGACTGAAAAGTATAAGTCTTTGAATATAATTATTTGTAGTAAAGTGATTATTGGATTAAAAATGAAGAAGTTATGAATATAAAACAGATGGGTGTAATCATGCTGTTATGTCTGGCAAGTATTCTGGGTATACAAGCGCAATCTTTCAATAAATTATGGAAACAGGTGGATCAAGCCGAAAAGAACAGTTTGCCTGAAACTGTGGTAAAGCTAACAGACGAGATCTACCGGAAAGGAGTGAAGGAAAAGAACTCTCCCCAAATGCTGAAAGCTTATATGTGGCGGATGAAGTATCGCGAAACAATAACTCCAGATAGTTTTTATGTAAACCTGAAGGGATTGGAACAATGGGTGAAACAAACAGAGGTAGCTATAGACCGTGCCATCTTACATTCATTGCTTGCCGAAATTTATGCAAACTATGCAGTTAAAAACAGTTGGGCACTTTGGAAACGCAGTGAAATTCTAGAGGAAGTTCCTGATGATATTCAGGAATGGACAGAAAATATATTTGTAGATAAAGTTCGGATGCATGCCTGTGAAGCGGTGGCTGATTCTGTATTATTACTAAAAACATCTTCCCGTACGTATCTTCCTTTTGTAGAATTGGGCGAAACGAGTGAGTATTATCATCATGATATGTATCATTTACTGGTTTCCCGTAGTATTGAAGCCTTAAGGAAAATGAATGATTCCAATTTCGATCGAAGTAGAAATGTAAAGCCGGATATTGCTGAACTTTATAATAATATGCTTTCTACTTATCAAAGGAAAGATGATAAGGAAGGTTATGTATTAGCTTCTTTAAATTGTTTAAAGTGGCAGGATGAAATAAAGTCTGACAAGGATTCGTTGATCAGTCTCCCTCAGAATTTTTATGTAACAGAGTTGGATAAACTGTTGGAAAAATATAAATCTTTGGAAATATGTGCAGAAGTGTATCGGGCAAAAGCTGAGCATGCTCTTTCGAATGGGCAACGAGTTGCAGCCTTACAAATTTGTGATGATGCTATTCGCCTGTATCCCGATTATTTTAGAATCAATGTTTTAAAGAATATTCGGAGAAATATTCTAACCCCCACATTAACAGTGGACATTGGTCGTTCTGCATTTCCTAGTGAAAAGATGGAGATAAGAGTAAATCACAATAATTTGGATGGATTTACTATTCAACTTTATCAGTCAAAGAATTTGGTGTCGGAACAACACTGTTCATTGATCCGTTCAAAAGAATATGAGTCGAAAGATACTGTTCTTACCTATAATGCTCCGGAAAAAGTAGGGGCATATATCATGCGAATCGTTCCTAATGATTCTATAGAAAAAATCAGAGAAAAGGAGTTTGCTGTAACTCGTTTCAAAGTGCTGACTTGTCCTTTGCCGCAACACCAATTAGGAGTTCTGACCTTGGATGCTCAAACAGGACATCCTATTTCGAATGCACGAGTTGCATTTTTTTCAAGTAATAATCAGGTACAGACTTTCAACACTGGGGAAGATGGAAAACTTGTAATCCCTTGGAGGTCTGCCTATAGGGAACTGATAGCTGTGAAAGGTGATGATAAAGCTATGCCGAGGCAGTTTATTCCCGCAGGAGGAATCGGTCGTTTTACTGATGAAGAAGCAAAAGAAAATGTGATTCTACTAACAGACAGAGCTTTGTATCGTCCCGGACAAACGGTATATGTGAAAGGAATAGCTTATAAACAGGTGTTGGATTCGGCTCATGTGATTCCGAATAAAGAATATACAATTACTTTAACCGGTGCAAATGCTCAGGAAGTGGGGAAGAAAACACTACGTACCAATGAGTTTGGCTCGTTTACTACCTCTTTTACACTACCTTCTGTTTGTTTGAATGGCAGGTTCATACTAAAAGTGCCTAATGGAAATGTAGATATTCAGGTAGAGGATTATAAACGTCCTACATTTGATATTACTTTTGAAAAACAACAAGGAAGTTATCAATTGGGAGATGAGGTGTTGGTGAAAGGAAAGGTACAAGCTTTTAGCGGTATTCTGTTGCAGGATCTTCCTGTTAAATATAAAGTAACGCGGTTGGATTATAATCTTTGGCGTTTTACGGACATTGTACCGATAGCTTCCGGTGAAGTAGTAGCAAATGATAAGGGAGAATTTACTATACCGGTACGTTTGGAAGAGAATAAACGTTATGAAAATGATGATAAAAGATATTATCACTATAAAATAGAGACTACTGTTACAAATACTGCGGGTGAAACACAAATGTCTACTCATATTATAGCTGCCGGAAATCGTTCACTGAACTTACAGGCAGTATGTGAAGATCGAATCTGTAAGGACGATTCTGTGGAGGTAATGTTCAGGGTACAAAATCTGAATATGCAGCCAATAGAGATGGAAGGTACCTATCGTTTGTTCCGAACTAAAGATAAATTAATGAAAGAGTTGGATGAAGTGCCGGCTGTTACTGGAACATTTATTTCCAATCGAGCCATGAAATTTGATTGGAGAAATCTCCCTTCGGGATCGTATGTGTTGAAAATGTCGGGTAAAGATAGTCAAGATAAAGAAGTAACCGCAGATACAGGTGTTATTCTCTTTTCTACGGATGATAGACGGCCGCCTATTGAGACTTCTTCTTGGTTCTACAAGAGCAATGTTGAGTTTGATACAATGCATCCGGCAGTATTCTATTTCGGTACATCGGAAAAAAATGCTCATGTTATGGTGAATGTATTCAACCAAACAGAGTCATTAGAGAGCCGAATTCTGAATTTGTCCGATTCGATTGCTCGTTTCGAATATCCTTATCAAAAGAGTTATGGAGAGGGTATTACTGTAAATATCTGTATGGTAAAGGATGGGAAAATATATCAGGAACAAGTGCGGCTGGAGAAGCGGATACCTCAGAAGAAGTTGTCAATGAAATGGGACGTATTTCGTGATAAATTGTGTCCCGGTCAGAAAGAAGAGTGGAAATTGACGATTAAGACTCCGCAAGGACAACCTGCTGATGCTGAGATGTTGGCAACCATGTACGACGCCTCTTTGGATAAGATATGGAGCAATCAACCTATGTATATTTTGCCTTATATGCGGAGGATTCCATCTATCAACTGGAGAGGAGGGGAAATTCTGAATAACAGATTTAATTATTGGTCTAATCGTTTTTTCACGACTCCTAAGTTGAAATATGATTATTTTATGGTCCAACCATCTGCTCCTGTGGAGGAATTATTTGAAGGAGCCTCGACAGAATTTAAAATTAGAGGAACTGCAGCACGGAAGAAAATAACTGTAACCGGGGCGGTAACAAGTGTAAATGTTGCTCAACTCAAATCATTAGCTTTAAGTGATGCCCTTGACGTTTCCCCGGGAATGATAGAAACATATATTGAACCCACGACCGGTGTTCGTACCAACCTTTCCGAAACAGCATTCTTCTATCCACAGCTTCGTACTAACGAACGGGGAGAAGTTTCTTTCTCATTCACAATGCCCGAAAGCTTGACGCGTTGGAATTTCCGGGGTTATTCTCATACTAAGAATATGATGTTGGGTACACTGGATGGAGAAGCTACTACGAGCAAAGAGTTTATGCTGATTCCTAATCTTCCTCGTTTTGTACGTGTGGGAGACAAGACTTCCATCGCTGCTTCTCTCTCTAACATGACAGGTAAGAAGCAATCGGGAACTGTAAGTATGATTCTTTTTGATCCGGTGACAGATAAAGTGATAAATACTCAGAAACAGGACTTTGCTATAGAGGCAGGAAAGACAATTGGTGTAAATTTCTTGTTTACTGTAAGTGATGAGTATGAAGTAATAGGTTGTCGTATAGTGGCCGATAGCGGAACATTCAGCGATGGCGAACAACAGTTGCTTCCGATATTAACCGACAGAGAACATTTGGTTGAGACTCTTCCAATGCCCGTTCGTGGTGAAGAAACACGTACTTTCTCACTGGATAGTTTATTTAACCATCAAAGTGAAACAGTTACCGATCGAAGATTGACGATTGAATTTACCGGTAATCCGTCTTGGTATGCAGTTCAAGCATTACCGTCACTGGCACTTCCAACGGATGATAATGCTATTTCTTGGTCTATTGCATACTATGCGAATACATTGGCTGCATACATCATGAAGAACCAGCCTCGCATAAAAGCAGTATTTGATAGTTGGAAACAGCAGAGAGGGACCAAAGAAACCTTCTTAAGTAACTTGCAAAAGAATCAGGAAGTGAAAAACATTCTTCTTTCTGAATCTCCCTGGGTACTCGAAGCTCAGACAGAAGAACAACAAAAAGAGCGGATAGCGACTTTGTTCGATTTAAATAATATTCTTAGTAATAACTCTGCTGCTTTGACAAGGTTACAGAAATTGCAAGACTCCAATGGTGCTTGGCCATGGTATAAGGGAATGAGTGCTAGTCGTTTCGTTACTACCTTTATATTAGGATTGAATGCTCGTTTAGCTATGTTGACTGGCGAGAAACCTGCCGGTATTGCTTTGAAAATGCAACGGACTGCTTTCAATTATCTCCATCAGTCTATTTTGGAAGAGTATAAGCAACATCTCAAGGCTCAAAAAGAGGAAATGAAATCTACAGGTGTTTCAGGAAGTATCTTAGACTATTTGTATTTGATTGCTATTACGGGAGAAGAAGTTCCTGCTGACAATAAGGCCGCTTATGATTATTATATGTCTAAGGTCGGTGAAATGCTTTCATCTTCTTCTATGGATGCTAAGGCTATTGCTGCCATCATATTGACCAAAGCCGCCCGAGCGGAAGAAGCTCAAAAATTTATAGCTTCTCTAAAAGAACATCTGACCAAGACAGATGAACAGGGAATGTTCTTTGCTTTCCATGAGAATCCTTACACTTGGGGTAGCATGAAATTGCAGGCACATATCGATGTGATGGAAGCATTGGAACTTGTTGGTGGTAACGATGCAATCGTGGAAGAGATGAAATTCTGGCTGTTGAAACAAAAACAAACCCAGCAATGGAATTCTCCTTTAGCCAGTGCCGATGCTATTTATGCTTTATTGATGAGAGGAAGTAATCTTCTCGATAATCAAGGAGATGTACGAGTTACAATAGCTAACGAAACTTTGGAAACAACCTCTCCGAGTAAAACGACTGTTCCCGGATTGGGATATATGAAACGTTCGTTTACTCAGAAGGATGTAGTTGATGCTCGTTCCATTAAAGTAGAAAAGAAAAATCCGGGTATAGCTTGGGGAGCCGTTTATGCTGAATATGAATCACCGGTTCGTGATGTAAAACAGCAGGGGGGAGCATTGAATGTACAGAAACTATTGTATGTGGAACGTATGGTCAATAATGTAGCTCAGTTACAGCCTATCACTGAGGAGACAGTTCTTAGGGTAGGCGATAAGGTTGTTTCGCGTCTGAGTATTCGTATAGACCGTCCGATAGATTTTGTACAGTTGAAAGATCAGCGTGGTGCTTGCTTCGAACCGATTGCTAATATTTCCGGCTATCGTTGGAATAGTGGGTTTGGTTATTATGTCGATGTTAAAGATGCTTCTACCAACTTCTTCTTCGATCATCTGGGTAAAGGAACCTATATGTTGGAGTATCGTTATTATGTCTCTCGTGAAGGAACCTATGAAACAGGTTTGGCTACTATGCAGTGTGCATATGCACCGGAATATGCATCACATTCCGCTTCGACAACAGTGAAAGTAGCTTCGAGTAAATAGTAACCTGATAAAAGTTAGGACTTATTATATCCGGAGAGGATAATATTTAATCAATCTTTTAGACTGAATAGTATTGCCATTTTGATATTTTTTGTTTTATTTGTAATATATGAGAAAGTGATTGTTGAACTTAAATAGAAGAAGTGATGAACATAAAGTTGGTTGGAGTATTCATGCTGTTGTGTCTGGTAAGTATTCCGGGGATGCAAGCACAATCTTTTGACGAATTGTGGAAACAAGTAGAGCAAGCGGAAAAGAACAACTTGCCCCGAACCTTGGTAGACCTAACGGATAAAATCTACCGGAAAGCAGAGAAGAAAAAGGACTCTCCTCAAATGCTGAAAGCTTATATGTGGCGGATGAAATATCGTGAAACGATTGCTCCCGATAGTTTTTATATTAATCTGCAAGGGTTGGAGCAATGGGTGCAACAAACAAAAGTGTCTATGGACCGTGCTATTTTACATTCGTTGATTGCCGGAATTTATGCGGACTATGCTCAGCAAAATAGATGGGCACTTCGGCGTCAGAAGGAAATAGCAGGTAAAATCCCTGGTGATATAAAAGAATGGACTGGCAATATGTTTATAGAGAAGATTGGGATGCACGCCCGCGAAGCTGTGAAAGATTCCGTGCTGTTACTGAAAACTTCTTCTCGTACCTATATACCGTTTGTCGAATTGGGCGAAGCAAGTGAGTATTACCATCATGATATGTATCATCTGCTGGCTTCCCGTAGCATTGAAGCTTTAACGGAAATAGATGAATTGGAGTTGAGCCAGAGTAAAGATGTGAAGCAGGAAATTGCTACACTTTATAAAAATATGATTTCCGCTTATCGGAAGAAAGAAGATAAGGAAGGAATTCTATTGGCTTCTTTAGATTACCTCAGATGGCTGAATATTACGAGATATGTTGAAAAACCGTCACCTGTAAAAGGGAAACAAGCAGGGATTGGCTTACCCAAGAACTTCTATATAGCTGGCTTGAATGAATTGATTGCTAACTATAAATCTTTGGAAGTATGTGCTGAAGTGTACCGGGCAAAAGCATATTATGCTTTTGGGAGAGAACAGTGGGTGACAGCATTGCAACTATGTGATGAGGCCATTCGTCTATATCCCGACTATTACAGGATTAATATCTTGAAGAATATTCGGAAGAATATTTTATGTACTTCTTTATCAGTAGATATATCTTCTACTGCATATCCGGGCGAGAAGATTGATTTTAAAGCAAATCACAAAAATCTGGACGGATTTACTATTCAACTTTATCAGTCAAAGAACCTGATATCGGAGCAACATTATTCATTGACTCGTTCGGAAGAATATCAATTGCAAGATACTGTTTTTACATTCAATGCCCCGCAAGAGCTAGGAGCATATGTCATGCGTGTCGTACCTGATAATCCAACTGAAAAGGAGGTTATCGAGAAAGAATTTGCTGTGACTCGTATTAAGGTACTGACTTGTCCTTTGCCACAGGACCAATTAGCCATTTTCACATTAGATGCGCAAACAGGACATCCTATTCCGAATACACGGGTTACCTTCTATGAAGACAATGGATTCAAACAGTTTACCGACACAGGAGAAGATGGAAGAATTGACATTCACCGGTTTAGTTACCAATATTTGGTGGCTACGAAAGATGACGATACGGCTATGTTGAAACAATTCTATAATAGAGGAGGAGTCGGACGTTTTGATGATAATAGGGTGTTAGAGAGAGTAATATTACTGACGGACAAAGCCTTATATCGCCCCGGACAAACTGTATATGTGAAAGGAATAGCCTATAAGATGGAGAAAGATTCGACTTATGTGATTCCGGATGAAGAATATACACTTGCTTTGATGGATGCAAATAAGCAGGAAGTAGGAAATAAAACGTTGCGTACCAATGATTTCGGTTCATTTACAACAGACTTTACTTTACCTTCTATTTGCCTCAATGGTAAGTTCAAGCTGGAAACTCCGTATGGAGCATGCAGTATCCTGGTGGAAGATTATAAACGCCCTACTTTTGATATTACTTTTGAAAAACAACAGGGGAGTTATCAATTGGGAGACGAAGTACAGGTAAAAGGCAAAGTGCAATCTTATAACGGTGTGCTGTTGCAGAATCTTTCTGCTAAATATACGATAAAACGTTTAACTTATAGATATAGGCATAATATGGAGGAAGTTCATATTTCTTCCGGTGAGGTAACGGTAGATGGTAAAGGGGAATTTTCAATACCGGTATATCTGGAAGAGGATCCACGTTATATGAATGATGATAAGATATACTATCACTATCAAATACAGGCTACTGTTACAAATGCTGCGGGTGAAACACAAACGTCTGGCGATGTTGTCACTGCCGGTAAACATTCACTGAATTTACAAGTGGTTTGTGAAAGGAAGATAAATAAGGAAGATTCTGCATCGGTAATGTTCAAAGTACAGAATCTGAATATGCAACCGATGGAGATGGAAGGTACTTATCGTTTGTTCCGTGCCAAAGATAAACAGATGAAAGAACTGGAAGAAGTGCCAACTGTTACCGGTACATTTATTGCTAATAAAGACATGAAGTTTGATTGGAAAAATATACCTTCGGGTGTGTATATGCTAAAGATGTCGGTTAAAGATAATCAAGATAAAGAAGTGGAAGCTCTTACCGATGTTGCTCTCTTTTCTATCAACGAGACACGTCCGCCTGTTGAAACTCCGGTCTGGTTCTATAAAGATAATCTTCAGTTTGATGCAACACATCCGGCCGTATTCTATTACGGTACTTCAGAGAAAGATGCGTATGTAATGGTGAATGTATTCAATCAGACAGAGTTGGTAGAGAGTAAAGTCTTGATCTTATCCGATTCGATTGTCCGTTTTGAATATCCTTATCGGGAAACTTATGGAGATGGCATAACTGTTAATCTCTGTATGGCAAAGAATGGTAAGTGGTATCAGGATGAATTACGTCTGGAAAAACGAGTTCCTGAAGATAAGTTGTCAATGAAATGGGAGGTATTTCGTAATAAGTTGTATCCCGGTCAGAAAGAAGAATGGAAATTGACGATTAAGGCCCCGCAAGGGCAGGCTGCCGATGCGGAAATGTTAGCAATGATGTACGACGCATCATTGGATAAGTTATATCTTGACCCACCTATGTATTTTTTGCCCCAAAGACGGAGAATGCTTCCAATCATTCGTTGGACTACTAATGGAATCCTGAGATACGAGTTTAATTATTGGAATATTGACTATCTGAAGACCCCTTCATTGGAGTATGATAGGTTTGCAAAGCAATCATCACCAGATAATGATATAAAATTGGAAGAGGGTTTTACAACAAATGAAAAGGTCATAGGAATTGCCGGAAAAAAGATAAGCACTGAAAATCTGTTCAAACAACTTAACGCGCGGACACCAGCGAATTCGAATACCCTTACTGGTAATGTAATATTGCCGGAGAAACCATATCTTGCAGTAGCTGCCGGTGTCCGAACCAATCTTCTCGAAACAGCGTTCTTCTATCCGCAACTTCGTACCAACAAACAAGGAGAAGTCTCTTTCTCTTTCACTGTGCCCGAAAACCTGACACGTTGGAACTTTCGTGGGTATTCACATACGAAAAACATGATGCTGGGTACGTTGGACGGTGAAGCTACCACAAGCAAGGAGTTTATGTTAACTCCGAATCTTCCTCGTTTTGTACGTGTGGGAGACAAGACTTCTATTGCTGCTTCCATTTCCAATATGACAGGCAAAATACAATCGGGAACTGCATGTATGATTCTTTTTGATCCGATGACGGATAAAGTGATCAGTACACAAAAACAGGACTTTGCTGTAGAAGCTGGTAAAACAATCGGTGTGAACTTCCTGTTTACTGTCACTGATGAATATGAGATTTTAGGTTGCCGCTTGGTAGCCGATAGCGAAATATTTAGCGACGGTGAACAGCACTTACTTGCGGTATTAAGTAATAAAGAACATCTGATTGAAACTCTTCCGATGCCAATTCGTGGAGAAGAGACACGCACTTTCTCACTTGATACTCTGTTTAATCGTCACAGCACAACAGCTACTAGTCGTAAACTAACCGTTGAGTTTGCCGGCAATCCATCTTGGTATGCTGTCCAGGCATTGCCTTCACTGGCACTTCCAACCAATGCTGATGCATTTTCTTGGGCTACTGCTTATTATGCAAATACATTGGCCACTTACATCATAAACAATCAGCCCCGTATAAAGAGTGTATTTGACAGTTGGAAACTGCAAGGTGGAACGAAGGATACTTTTGTAAGTAACCTGCAAAAGAATCAGGAGATTAAGAATATTATTCTTTCCGAATCGCCTTGGGTACTCGAATCTCAAACGGAAACACAGCAGAAAGAACGGATTATGACTTTATTCGATTTGAATACTATACATAATAAAAATTCTTCTGCTCTGATGATGTTAAAAGGCTTACAGAATTCTGACGGTGGCTGGTCATGGTATATGGGAATGGACAGCAGCCCCTACGTTACTGCCTTTATTGTAGGAATGAATGCCCGATTGATTATGCTGACCCATGAAACACCGACCGATGAGGTTTCGGCGATGCAGGAAGCTGCTTTTAACTATCTCCATAGATCCGCTTTGAAGGAATACAGAGAGACTCTTGAAGTCCGGAAAAAGGGAAAGAAATCTACTGGTATTTCAGGAAGTATTTTAAACTATTTATATCTGATTGCTATATCAGGAGAGAAAGTTCCTGCTGCCAACCAAGAGGCTTATACTTATTACTTGTCCAAAGTCAGCGAACTGCTTTCCTCTTCTTCTGAGGATGCGAAAGCTTTTGCCGCCATTGTATTGGCTAAAGCCGGAAAGATAAAAGAAGCGCAAAAGTTTATTGCTTCTCTGAAAGAACATCTGACGAAGACAGACGAACTAGGTATGTTCTTTGACTTTAACAACAATCCATATACTTGGAGCGGCATGAAACTTCGTACACATGTAACAGTAATGGAAGCGTTAAGTTTGGTTGGTGGTAATGATGCAATCGTGGAAGACATGAAACTTTGGTTGTTGAAACAAAAACAAACCCAACAGTGGCACTCTCCTTTAGCCAGTGTGGACGCCATTTATGCTTTGTTGATGAAAGGTACAAATCTTCTCGATCATCAAGAGAATGTACGAATCTCAATAGCTGATGAAACATTACAAACTACCTCTCCAGACAAGACTACTATTCCGGAATTAGGGTATATCAAACGTACATTTACTCAGCAGAATATACTTGATTCACGTACTATTGAAGTGCAGAAGAAAGATCCGGGAATAGCTTGGGGAGCAGTTTATGCTGAATATGATTCCCCGATTCGTGACGTGAAACAACAAGGCAAAGAACTAAAAGTAAAGAAACAGTTGTATGTGGAACGTATGGCGGCAACTAATACGGTTCAATTGGAACCTATCACTGAAAAGACAGTTCTTCGGGTAGGCGACAAGGTTGTTTCGCGTCTGAGTATTCGTGTAGACCGCCCGATGGATTTTGTACAGTTGAAAGATCAACGTGGTGTCTGCTTCGAACCTATTGGTAATCTCTCCGGCTATCATTGGAATAACGGACTTGGTTACTATATCGATATCAAAGATGCTTCCACCAACTTTTTCTTTGATCGTTTAGTAAAAGGAAGTTATACTTTGGAATACAGTTACCGTGTGAGTCGTGAAGGAACGTATGAAACAGGATTGGCTACTTTGCAATGTGCGTATGCACCGGAGTATGCTTCACATTCTGTTTCGATGCAGGTGACTGTGGAATAAAATTATCCTAAAGAACAACAAACGATTTGAGATAATTCTTTTTGAAAGATGAAGCATAAATAAACACAGATATCTGCAAAAAACTTTGCAGATATCTGTGTTTATTTATGTTTTATGGGAAAACAAGAATAGAATGTGCCTATTATCTCCTTTGAAAGGGACAAATGATCTCGTTAATATTCCTTTCAATCCGTTCATTATCTCATCTAAAACCCCTACATTTGTGCATCAAAATAAAAAGTATTATATGAAACGTCGTTTACTATCTATATTTTCTCTGTTTACTATTGCATTGGCGGCTATCGCCCAACCCCGTATCTCTTCTAATAAAGAGATTCATAACTTTGGACAGATTGAATGGAAGAGTCCGGTAACAGTAGAATATATCATCACTAATACAGGCAATGAGCCTTTGGTATTGACTAATGTCACTACCTCTTGCGCTTGTTCGGTTGCCGATTGGACAAAAGAACCCATTGCACCCGGAGCAAAAGGAACAGTAAAAGCTTCTTTTGATGCAAAGGCATTGGGACATTTTGAAAAGTCGGTAGGAATTTATAGTAATGCCGAACCTCATCTGGTCTATTTGAAATTTGCAGGTGAAGTAGTAAAAGAAGTAAAAGACTTTACTAAGACTCATCCTTTTAAGATCGGGGATATTCGCATTGATAAAGATGAAATAGCTTTCTCAGATTTATATCGTGGAGAAAAACCGACACTCACCATAGGAGTTGTTAATTTATCGGATCGTCCTTATGAGCCGATATTAATGCACTTACCACCTTATCTGAAAATGGAGAAGGAACCTAACGTCTTATTGAAGGGTAAGAAAGGTGTAATTAAATTAACACTGGATACAGAGCTTCTGCAAGACTTTGGGCTCACACAATCTTCTGTATATCTTTCTCGTTTTGCGGGTGATAAAGTCAGTGAAGACAATGAAATTCCTGTTTCAGCAGTTTTACTCCCTAACTTTTCTAATATGACTGCTCAGGATTCATTAAATGCTCCTGTTATTCATCTTTCTGAGACGAACATTGATCTCAGTGAAGCGTTATTAAAAAAGAAGAAGGTAAGTCGCAATATTGTAATCACTAATACCGGAAAAACTCCGTTAGTCATCAGCAAATTGCAAGTATTCAATTCTTCTGTAGGAGTAAGCCTGAAAAAGACGGTTATTCAACCGGGGGCGACAACCAAGTTGAAAGTAACCATTCATAAACGGGATGTGGGTAATAAGAAGCATCATTTGCGTATCCTGATGATAACAAATGATCCATTACGCCCGAAAGTTGAAATAAATATCAAACGTTAATAATCACTGCTATGGAACATCCGGAAAATAGTGAAGAATATAAAGGATTGGTTGTCAATAAAGGTATCGAGCAACCTTCATCTGTGAATCCCTATTTGAAACGTAAACCGAAAAAACGCCAGCTTTCGGTAGCAGAGTTTGTAGAAGGAATCGTAAAAGGCGATGTCACTATTCTGAGTCAGGCTGTGACATTGGTAGAAAGTGTGAAGCCTGAACATCAGGCGGTTGCACAGGAAGTAATTGAAAAGTGTTTACCTTATTCTGGAAATTCTATTCGTATAGGTATCAGTGGAGTTCCTGGAGCAGGTAAAAGTACTTCGATTGATGTATTCGGACTACATGTATTAGAAAAAGGAGGAAAGCTAGCTGTTTTGGCTATCGACCCGAGTAGTGAGCGTAGTAAAGGTAGTATTCTGGGAGATAAGACTCGTATGGAACAACTTTCTGTGCATCCTAAATCTTTTATTCGTCCTAGTCCGTCGGCTGGTTCTTTGGGAGGAGTTGCACGTAAAACTCGTGAGACGATTATTCTTTGCGAAGCTGCCGGATTTGATAAGATTTTCGTAGAAACAGTTGGAGTGGGACAAAGTGAAACAGCTGTTCACTCAATGGTGGATTTCTTTTTGTTGATCCAGTTGGCTGGTACAGGAGATGAACTACAAGGTATCAAACGCGGTATAATGGAGATGGCGGATGGTATTGTCATTAATAAGGCGGATGGTGATAACCTTGAAAGGGCAAAATTGGCTGCCACTCAATTCCGTAATGCCTTACATCTTTTCCCTGCTCCTGATTCCGGATGGACTCCACAAGTAATGACTTATTCTGGATTCTATAATATAGGTATAAAGGAAATCTGGGACATGATTGATCAATACATCGCCTTTGTAAAAGACAATGGTTATTTTGAATATCGCCGTAATGAACAGAGCAAGTATTGGATGTATGAAAGCATCAATGAACAACTACGTGACAGTTTCTATCATAATTCGAAGATTGAAACGATGCTTCAGGAAAGAGAACAACAAGTGCTAGGCGGTAGTTTGACTTCATTTGTAGCAGCTAAAAGTTTGTTGGATACATATTTCGCAGAATTGAAGAAATAAAAAGCGATCGAGATATTTTCAGAGAAAGTAATCATTAACTCTTAATACTATGATTATGAAATTAAAATTTGTCAATCTGGCATTAGTACTATGTACCATTCTTTTCTTTTCTTGTGGTAATCAGAAAAAGAATATATCTACGAGATCTGCGGATAATCAGGAAGATACAGTGTGGATAAGCATGGTGCCGACAGATACTATTGTTGAAAAGGATGCAATTAATTTAATTAAGGAATTTTACAAGGTGTGTCTGGCTGAACATCCTTCCAGATCATTGGAATCAGTTAATATTAAATTGACCAAAGGACTTATTGAGAAACTTGATAGGGTAAGGACAGCAACAGGTTGTGATCCAATTATACGTGCGCAAGATGTTAGTGACGATGTCCTTGAGACGTTAACCGTAAAACATTTGAATGGTAATTGGTATATGGTTAGCTATACGTGGGGGAAAGGCAGTGAATTTGAAAGCACGCAAAATATTCCTTTGAGAGTGGCTAAAATTGATGGACAATATATGATTGATTATATCACTCCGATATGGAATGGTAGTCTTTATGGAGACAGTTTGTTATGTGACAATCCGGTGATACCGGCAATTAATACATCTGAGCCTCTCTCATTCCTGAAAACTTTTTATGATGCCTACACATTGAAATATTGTAGTATGCCGGAGGGATTGGCAAGCCAACTTGCATCTTTACGTACTGAATACCTTACACCAAATGCTTTGAAACAGTTTGATGAGGTTGAGAAGAAAGAGTTTCTGGAAGATAATGGGCATGGATATGATTTATTGATTCTTGATTTCGATTTTGATAATTTGTCACGTCCTTCTATTAAGATTACTCCAATAAATGAAGATACCTATCAAGTAAGTTTTGCGGAGAATAAAACCTTAAAAATTAAAGTGATTAAGAAAGGACAAGAGTATCGTATTGATAGTATAACCAAAGATAAAGAATAAAAAAGTGTTTCATGCGTTTGAAACCATTGGTTTCTCTATTTAGAACACTTTGTTTCACTATATGAAACTAAAAGTTTCACACCGAGAAACGAATAGTTTCACTCTATGAAACAGATTTTAGCTATATAGATTGACAATACAGAGTGTGATGGATATTTTTTCCGTCACACTTTCCGTCACGTTGCTAATCATTAATATTTAGATAGTTAAGATCGAATTAGTGATGGTGACGGATTTTTTATGGAAAAAACTTATAGAGAGAGCTGAGAATTGTAAACTTTACAATTCTTTTCCTGCTTTTTCGAAATCTGCCCTTGACTTGCTCTGTGTTACAATATATACTCCTAAGAACACAAGTGCTATTGCAATCCCTTTCTGCCATCCGAAACTTCCAATTCCCATAATAATTGCAGCGATAGTGGCCACAATCGGTTGCATATAATTATACATACTCACTACTGTAGGACGAAGTAACTTTTGAGCAGTCATAATGCAGAGATAAGCAAGGAAACTACCCCCCAATACCACATAGAGCACTTGCAGGATGGCAATAGTAGAAATAGTAGTCCATTGGATCGTAGAAATATCATAATATGAAAAAGGAATGTAACATATAGAAGCATAGATGAACATCCATTTGTTAATTGTCACAGCCGAATACTGCTGACTCAATCCTTTAAATACAGTCAGATAAATAGAGAAACTGATCTGTGCAACCAAGCAAAGTAAATCACCAATAATACTTCCTCCACCATTACTTGCAGCCTGACTGCTCATTATAAGAATAAGTGCTCCCATTGCTCCCACGAAAATTCCCAGAACTTTCTTATTGGTGATCGGTTCTTTTAGATAAATAGCAGCTACAATCATAGTAACGATTGGCAAAGTAGTAGTAACAATAGAAGCGTCGATAGGTGATGTTAGCGAAAGCCCGAAAATAAATACTCCCTGATTGAACACCAAAGCGAATAAAGAAGCAAAGAATATTTTCAGCATGTCACGATGGCTCACGTGTTCTTGCTTACAAAATATAGAAAGTATCCAGAATGCAACTGCTGCACCAACCATGCGGAAAGTAGTTACAGAAATGGGCGAAAACTCCTGAAGAGCTGATTTACCAATAGGAGACATCAATCCCCACATAACGTTTGCCGTGAGTGCGAAAAGGTGTCCTTGCAGGTTCTTGCTATTGATCATGACTTCTAATTGTTACCTTTATTGAAAACTATTACAAAGGTAACCAATTTATCGTTTGATTTGTTTATATTTGCCTTGATTAAAGTGGAATATTATGGAACAACAAGCCAATTATATCCGTCGTATAGAAATACAAGGTCTTTGGGATAGATTTGATATAGCCTGGGATCTGCGACCCGATGTGAACATCCTCTCCGGTATCAACGGAGTAGGGAAGACGACGATTCTCAATCGTTCAGTAGATTATCTGGATCAGCTTTCCGGAGAGATAAAAAGTGACGGAAAGAACGGAGTACATCTGTTTTTTGATAATCCTGAAGCAAC
Organism: Bacteroides bouchesdurhonensis; assembly: GCF_900155865.1. Lineage (GTDB taxonomy): Bacteria > Bacteroidota > Bacteroidia > Bacteroidales > Bacteroidaceae > Bacteroides > Bacteroides bouchesdurhonensis. The sequence continues at coordinate 4,645,232 of NZ_LT707006.1, read as the reverse complement.
ATATATCCCTTATGATGTAATCCGCAGTTACGACCGCCCGCTCATAATGGGAGATTTTACTGCACGGATGGCAGATAAGAATGTGAAATCCGAATTGGATTGGCAACTTTATTTATTACAGCGTCGTTATCTTGATTACCAAGTCAATATAGGTAATAAAATGATTGAACTCCTCTCCAGTGAAAATGAAGAACAACGCCGGAAGGCAGCCACTTTATCTGTTGCAAAACGCCGTTTCCAGGATATGATTGATGATCTTTTCAGTTACACCCGTAAAAAGATAGATCGTAAACGGAATGATATTGCTTTTTATCAGGATGGAGAATTATTATTTCCTTATAAACTCTCTTCTGGAGAAAAGCAGATGTTGGTGATCTTATTGACAGTACTTGTGCAAAATGGTAGTCACTGTGTATTGTTTATGGATGAACCGGAAGCCTCGTTACATATTGAGTGGCAACAAAAATTAATTTCAATGATTCGTGAACTGAATCCTAATGTGCAGATTATTCTGACAACCCATTCACCTGCCGTTGTGATGGAAGGATGGTTGGATGCTGTAACGGAAGTAAGTGACATCGCTGAACTGTCAGCTCCGATGTCACCTTCACATAAGGAAAAGGGATAAAATAATCTTTTCTGAATAGAACACGTATAGATTATGAATGACAAGACTGTAAAAAGTAACACGAACCGTAAATATGATTCCGCATCGCCTCCTTTCCGGAAAGAAGGAGTGAGAACGGAGGGAAACAAACCGGCACGTCCTGCCCGGCTTGTAGATTCTCTGACTTCTTCTTATTTCAGTGCCGCACACAAACTTTATTCGAAAAAGGCTCGCCGCCGTATTATTGCCTATGTCGAAAGTTATGATGATATTGCTTTCTGGCGTACTCTTTTGGAGGAGTTTGAAGATGACGAACATTATTTTCAGGTAATGCTACCATCAGCGACCTCATTGGCAAAAGGTAAGAAAATGGTGCTTATGAATACGCTGAACACAGCAGAACTGGGAAAAAGTCTGATTGCCTGTGTAGATAGTGATTATGATTTCTTGTTGCAAGGAGCAACCAACATCTCTCGCAAAATCAATCGGAACAAATATATTTTTCAAACATATACATATGCTATTGAGAACTATCATTGCTTTGCAGAAAGTCTCCATGAAGTATGTGTACAATCAACATTGAACGATCGGTTTATTTTGGATTTTAATGCTTATCTGAAACGTTATTCCGAAATAGTGTATCCGCTTTTCTTGTGGAATGTATGGTTCTACCGTCAGCGGGATACGTATACATTTCCAATGTATGACTTTCACTCTTGTACAGCTTTGCATGAAATTAGCCTTAAGCATCCTGAACATAGCTTGGATGCCTTGCAACGTAGGGTAGATCAGAAACTTTTTGAGTTGAAAAAACGTTTTCCTTATTATATCAATGATGTGAACGGGTTGCGGACTGAACTGAAAGATTTAGGACTACTTCCGGAAACAACCTATTTATATATGCAAGGACATCATGTGATGGACAATGTGGTAATGAAATTGTTGATTCCTGTTTGCACTGTGTTACGCCGGGAACGGGAACAGGAAATCAAACGTTTGGCAGAGCATAATGAACAATTCAGAAATGAACTGACCTGTTATCAGAACAGTCAGATCAGCGTAGAGATCATGTTGAAAAAGAACGTTGCATATAAGAGACTTCTCCATTATAAATGGTTGAGGCAGGATATTCAGGATTATTTATCAAAAGAAGGTGTCAGTAATATATGAAAGAAGTGATAGTAGATACATTGACTGTAGTTACAAAGGCCGGAGGAGTGCAGGAGACCACCAATGCAGTGATGCAGGAAGTGAATCATAGTCTGGTATCTATGGGAGTAGATGTCAATTGGGCGAATAAAGTGGATAATTGGATTGTATTATTGCTTATTATCAGCGTAGCTCTATTGGCTAACGTGATTTGCCGTCATATCATTTTGCGAGCAGTGGCCAAGTTGGTGCAACGAACTAAGGCAACTTGGGATGATGTTGTCTTTGACCATAAGGTAATGATACATATCAGCCGTATGGTGGCACCAATATTCATTTATTTAGCAATTCCTTTAGCATTCCCCGAACATGCAGAATCAGGAGTGCTAGATTTTATGAGGCGTATTTGTCTGATCTATATCATAGCCGTTTTTCTTCGTTTCATTAGTGTCTTTCTGTCAGCTGTTTATCATGTATATAGTGAACGAGAACAGTTTAAGGACCGACCTTTGAAGGGATTATTACAGACGGCTCAGGTAACTATCTTTTTTATTGGGGGGATTGTTATTGTAAGCACGCTTATTAATAAAAGTCCGACAGTGCTACTGACTGGTCTGGGAGCATCTGCTGCTATCCTGATGTTAGTCTTTAGAGATACGATTTTGGGATTTGTTTCAGGTATCCAACTTTCTGCCAACAATATGCTGAAGGTAGGAGATTGGATTTCTATGCCGAAATATGGTGCGGATGGTACGGTGATTGAGGTCACATTGAATACTGTGAAAGTCCGCAACTGGGATAATACCATTACAACAATTCCTCCTTATTTGTTAGTGAGTGATTCTTTCCAAAACTGGCAAGGAATGCGTGAATCCGGTGGACGACGTGTGAAACGATCTATTAATATAGATATGAGTAGTGTACGCTTTTGTACGCCGGAGATGTTGGCTAAATATCGGAAAATTCAACTATTGAAAGATTATATTGACAAAACAGAAAAAGTGGTTGAGCTATATAATAAGGAACATCACATCGATAATTCTATATTGGTAAATGGCCGTCGTCAAACAAATCTGGGCGTATTTCGTGCTTACTTGAATAGTTATCTGAAAAGTTTGCCTACTATTAATCAGGAACTGACTTGCATGGTTCGTCAATTGCAACCCACTGAAACTGGAATTCCGTTGGAACTTTATTTCTTTTCTGCCATTAAAGACTGGGTTCCTTATGAGGAAGTACAAGCTGATGTGTTCGATCATGTATTGGCTATTATTCCGGAATTTGGATTACGCGTCTTCCAGAATCCTTCCGGAGAAGATTTACGGGAATTAAGAGTAAAGAATTAGAAATAAAGAAACTTCAATTTTATATTCGTATTATAGTTAATGTATAATATAATAGCAGTTTTTGGTCTTATTGCAAATATGCAACAGACTTGAAACTGCTATTTCAATTTATTGTATTTGGTTTGTATTATTTTTGTAATGCTGCCCCTATATCTTTGCTGCCGTAATTAAAACGTATAGCAAAGTTCGATGAAAAAACTATTTCTTATTAGACTTTCCGTTGTAGCCTTCTTTTGCATATTATGTGCACTTCCTGCTTTGGCTGCAAATATCAAAATTAAAGGTGTCGTAAAAGACAAACTTTCTAAAGAGCCTCTGATTGGAGCGACCATACGCTTAGTAGGTACTCATGCAGGTACAGTTACCGACCTAGAAGGTAATTTTGAACTGAATGGAATGGGAGTTCTGGAAGGTATGTATGATGTTGAAATCAAATATGTGGGATACAAAACTGAAATATGTCGCAAGGTACATGTGGAGAATGGGAAATTAGTAATCCTGAATTTAGAATTGGAAACAGATGCACTTGAACTCTCTGATGTTGTGGTCGTTGCTAAAAAAAATCGTGAAAATGAAAATATGTTGTTACTTGAACAACAAAAAGCTGTTATTGCCGTACAGTCTGTCGGAGTAAAAGAACTTTCACGTAAAGGAGTTTCAGATGCGGAAGGAGCCGTAACAAAAGTTTCGGGAATATCCAAACAAGAAGGAGTGAAGAATGTTTTCGTGCGTGGGTTGGGTGATCGTTATAATTCGACTACTTTCAATGGATTTGCAGTCCCATCCGAAGACCCCGAATATAAGAACATTTCTCTTGATTTCTTTGGTACGGATATCATTCAGTCTGTAGGTGTCAATAAAGTTTTTAGTGCTGGAGGCAGCAGTGATGTCAGTGGAGCAACCATTGATATCGTATCCAAAGAATTGATTGGTAATAAGAATATAGGTGTAGGTATTTCAGGCGGTATAAATACACAAACAGTATCAGCCGATTTTCTTAAACTCAATGGAGTTAATTTTATGGGATTAGCTGACGATAAACAGCCAGCTAATGAAACTAGTTGGGAGTTTAAGAACAAGCTGGATCCTTCAAAACAAAACCTTCAGATAAACCGAAGTTATAGTGTTTCAGGTGGAAAACGTTTTTATATAGGAAAAGATAAGAACCCTCTTTCCTTTTTTGTGACTGCCGGACATACCATTGATTACCAGTTTAAAGAAGAAAGTATACGTAATACGACCACTAGCGGTACTATTTATAAAGATATGGTTGGTAAAAAGTATGTTGAAAATATTAATCAGTTAGCATTAGCTAATGTGGATTATGATATACGAAATCGTCATCATTTGGGTTATAATTTTATGATGATACATGCTAATACGCAATCCGTTGGTGATTATGACGGTAAAAACTCGATATTTGACGATGATCAAGGTAATGTCGGCTTTACCCGTCGCCAACAAACAAATGATAATTGGTTACTTGTCAATCAATTGATGACTAACTGGGGGGTGACAAAAGAATTAAGTCTTGATGCAGGCATTTCTTATAACCTCGTAAACGGCAATGAACCAGATCGTCGAATCAACAATATAACTAAGTCGTCAGATGGTTACTCATTACTTCGTGGAAATTCACAACAACGATATTTTTCTTCCTTGAATGAAGGGGATCTAAATATAAAAACAGGTTTTGTATATCGTTTGAGAGATAATATTGAAGAAATCTCTAGTATCCGTTTAGGATATATTGGGCGAATAGTAGATGATAATTTTGAATCGACAGAATATAATATGCCAACATATTCCTCTGGTCATTTCAGCTCGTTGACAGAAATAGTATTGGATGATTATTATACACAGGAGAATCTTTTGAATGGAAGGTTTGGATTACAGAAGAATATTGATATATATGATGTGAAGAAGTATATTCATTCACTATATACAGAGTTTACTTATCAATTTTCTTCTCGTTGGATTGCTAATGTAGGAGTGAAATATGATAATATTGATATACAGGTAGATTATGATGTGAATAAAGGTGGTTCGAAAGGTTCCAATAAGATTGAGAAGAACTACTTCCTACCAAGCTTGAATTTGAAATATAACCTGAATGCAAAGAACTCTTTGCGTCTGGGAGCAAGTAAGACATATACTTTACCACAATCTAAAGAAATTTCACCTTATCGTTATGTAGGAGTTAATTTTAGTAGTCAGGGAAATACGAAACTAAAGCCTTCGGATAATTACAATGTAGATTTGAAATGGGATTTTAATCCTACACCGACGGAACTAATTTCATTAACTGCTTTTTATAAATACATTAAGAATCCTATTTCCAGAATTGAGGTGGCAAGTGCCGGTGGATACCTTTCGTATGAAAATATTGCAGATCACGCAACTGTAGCAGGAGCAGAAATAGAGGTACGTAAGAATATCTTTACGCATTCGATTGGGGTGAATGGTGATGGAGCAAATCGCCTTTCTCTTGGACTAAATACTTCCTATATATATACGAATGCTAAAATGCCTTTGGCAACAGTTACAACTGGTTCTCAGTTAGAAGGTGCTGCTCCTTGGATTGCTAATTTCGATTTATCTTATAATTATGCAAAGGGTGATTTTAGTCTTGTAAATACATTGATCCTAAATTATATTGGCGAGAAAGTATATACTATAGGTACTCAAGGTTTTCAGGATATTATGGAGAATAGCTTAGTTACACTTGATTTTGTATCGCAGGCAAGACTGAATAAACATGTCTCACTTAATCTAAAAGCCCGAAACTTATTGAATCCTGCTCATAAATTAGTTCGTAAGGCAAATGAAGGCGGAGATAAGGTTGTATTAGGTAACTACAAAAAAGGAATAAATATTAGCTTAGGAGTTTCGTATATCTTCTAAGCAGTATCAATAATAACTAATATTAAAGGAAATGAAAAGACTGTTTTTAAATTTTATGGTAGTTGCTGTTGCAGCAACGACATTAGTATTGACTTCTTGTGGGAGTGATGATAACAATGGTGATAAACCGGAAACTTCAATTGTTGTCAATGGTAATACATTAAGAGGAACATTGACAGAGAATGAAATCTTGGAGGCGAAAGAGTATTATCTAGACGGATCTTTGATTATTGCAGATGGAGGAGTATTAACCATTCCGGCAGGTACGACAATTAAAGCCAAACAAGGTTTTGGCAATTATCTATTGGTTACACAAGGTGGTAGAATCTACGCAAATGGTACAAAGGAAAAGCCAATCACTTTTACCGCAGATGCTGTTCAGCCATCTTCCGGTTATTGGGGAGGAGTAATTATTAATGGTAAAGCACCGATTTCCGGTATCAGCCAGAATGCAAGTGACTTGGGATTAACTGAGATTAATAATGACTATCAGTATGGTGGTAGTATTACCAATGACAATTCCGGTTCATTGACCTATGTGAAGATTTGCTATGCCGGTGCACGTTCTACTGAGAATATCGAGCATAATGGACTGACCTTGAATGGTGTCGGTAACGGAACAAAGATTGATAATATTTATATTCTGGAAAGTGCGGATGATGCTGTCGAATTTTTCGGTGGTACAGTAGATATCACTAACCTCTTAGCTGTGAATCCTGATGATGATATGTTTGACTTTACACAAGGATATAGTGGTAAGTTGAGCAATTGTTATGGAATTTGGGAGAACCGGTATACCAGTACGGAAGATGATCCGCGTGGAATTGAAGCTGATGGTAACCTGGATGGTGATGGAGAAGACCATTTGAGACAAGCGAATTTTATAGTTGAGAATATGACAATCGTAAATAATGCTGCTGATACGCAAAATAAAGTAGATCGTATGGTAGATGTTATCAAAATTCGGCGTGGTGCAAAAGCTACTATTTCAAATGTATTGATTGCCGGTACAGGAGGAACACAAGATTTGATTGATATGACCGATAGTAAAGGGGATGGAAATGTGACATCATCTATCACTTATACTCTTGCTTCAACTTTTACGGTTCACGATAAAGTACTTAATGGAACTGCTAATGTAGCTGCAAATAATTCTTGTACGGGTGCCGCTATTTCTGTGTTTGACTGGACAAACTATACTTTTCCAATTTTAGTTCATTGATCTTAAAATCATTAGGAATATATCAGGCTATAGGAATAGTCTAGAATGGAATGGCAGAAGTCGTTTATATAGCTTCTGCCATTTTTTATTAAAAAAAGAGAAACCTTTGTTTTCTAAAAGAATAGCATTACGATCGAAATATTTTATGTACATTTGCTAAGTTTCTGGTTAATTAAATAAAGGCATGCAAACAAACTATGAACGATATCGCAAAATGTCTTCCTTGGCCCAGATTGGATGGTGGGAAGCAGATTTTGCAGCAGGGCATTATTTGTGTTCTGATTTTCTCTGTGATCTTTTGGATTTAGATGGAGATACTATCTCTTTTCAGGATTTCCAGAAAATGATTCGTGAGGATTACCGTGAACAAGTAGTTCGTGAATTTCAAGCGAATAAGTCTATTCATAAGAATTTCTATGAGCAAACATTTCCCATTTATTCTAAATATGGTGAAGTTTGGTTGCACACGCGTCTGGCAGAACGTGAGAAAGGTACTGGTGCAGACGGAGGAGATAAATCTTTTGGGGTGATTCAACGGGTAGAATCACCGGAAAATATAGATAATAAAAAAGCGTTACTTCGTGTTAATAATTTGATACGGCAGCAGAATTCTATTTCTCGGTCTTTGTTGCGATTTCTTCAAGATGAAGAAACTGAAGAATGTGTAATGGAGATTCTAAAGGATGTGTTGGAGCTTTATGAAGGTGGACGTGTATATATATTTGAATATAATGAAAAGTATAGTTGTCATAGTTGTACATATGAAGTTGTATCAAAAGGTATAACTGAGGAAAAAGATTATTTAAAATCAATTCCTTGTAGTAAAGCTAGATGGTGGACAAAACAAATGTTATCCTATAAACCGATTATCTTAGACTCTTTACGTCAATTGCCGGAAGAGGCTGCAGATGAATATAATATTCTTTCGAAACAGGATATTTGTTCATTGATGGTTACTCCTTTAATAGCAGGTGATCATGTTTGGGGATTTATGGGAATAGATTTAGTGGGCTCTTACAGAGAATGGAGCAATGAAGATTATCAATGGTTCGCATCCTTGGCTAATATCGTCAGTATCTGTATGGAATTGCGTAAAGCAAAAGATAATATTACGCGTGAACAATCTTTTTTGCGTAATTTGTTCTCATATATGCCGATGGGATATGTAAGGCTATCTATTGTCTGTGACGAAAATGATGTCCCGTGTGACTACCGGGTAACGGATGCTAATGAAATCAGTTCTAGAATATTTGGTATTCCCAGTGAGAAATATATAGGATTAAGAGCTTCAGAGATACATACTCAGCATAGTCGTAAATTGGCGGACTTATTGAAGATTCTGGAATTAAAAACGTTTAATGAATTTGATGAATACTTTCCGAGAACCGGAATTTATACGCATTGGATAGTTTATTCCCCTGAAAAAGACGAGGTGGTAGGACTATTTCTTGATTCTACAGAGGCTGTGAAAGCTAACCGGGCATTAGACCGTAGTGAGAAACTTTTCAAGAATATTTTTGCCAACATTCCGGCGGGTGTGGAAATTTATGACAAAGATGGAGTCTTGCTCGACATGAATAATAAAGATTTGGAAATATTTGGGCTAAATGAAAAGTCAGATGCTTTGGGCGTGAACTTTTTTAATAATCCCAATGTCCCTCAGGATATTCGTGAACGAGTGAGAAATGAAGATTTGGTAGAGTTTCGTTTGAACTACTCTTTCGATCAAGTTGGCGATTATTATCATACAAAACGCTTTAATGTCATAGATTTATATACGAAAGTTAGTAAGATATATGATAGTGAAGGGAACTTTAACGGATATATTCTGATTAGTATTGATAATACAGAACGCATGGATGCGATGAAGCGTATTCGTGATTTTGAGAATTTCTTTTTGTTGATTTCGGATTATGCTAAGGTAGGCTATGCCAAATTGAATCTTATTGACCGGAAAGGTTATGCCATCAAGCAGTGGTATAAGAATATGGGGGAAGATGAAGAGATACCTTTAAGTGATGTCGTGGGTGTATATAGCAAGATGCATCCGGAAGACCGGAAGTGTATTCTTAGCTTTTATGAGGATGTTAAAAAAGGAACAGCAAAGAATTTTAAAGCGGAAATGCGGGTTCGTCGTCCCGGTACGAGAGATCAATGGAATTGGGTGAGGATGCATGTGGTGGTGACTACTTATAAACCAGAAGAGAATGAAATAGAGATTATAGGTATCAACTATGATATTACAGAGTTGAAGGAAACGGAAAAGGAGCTCATTCAGGCACGTGATAAAGCTGAAACGATGGATCGTCTTAAGAGTGCTTTCCTTGCTAATATGAGCCATGAGATCCGTACTCCTTTGAATGCCATTGTCGGTTTCTCCGATTTGTTGGTTGATGCGGAGGATTTGGATGAAAGAAAAGAGTATGTAAAGATAGTACGTGAAAATAATGATTTGCTTCTACAGCTAATTACTGACATACTAGATCTGTCGAAGATTGAGGCAGGTACTTTTGAGTTTACCAATGGTGACGTGGACGTGAATATGATGTGCGAAGACATTGTGCTTTCCATGCAAATGAAAGTCAAAGAGGGTGTAAAACTGATTTTTGATTCGAATCTTCCCCATTATCATATAACTAGTGACCGAAACCGCTTACACCAAGTAATTTCTAACTTTGTTAATAATGCCATAAAATTTACTTCAAAGGGAAGTATTTGTGTCGGTTATGAATTGAAAGGAGACGAACTAGAATTCTATGTGCAAGATACAGGAGTAGGTATTGATAAAGAACATCTAAGGGCTGTCTTCGAACGTTTTGTGAAACTTGATTCTTTTGTGCATGGTACTGGGCTTGGACTTTCTATCTGTCAGAGTATCGTGGAACAATTGGGTGGGCGAATTGGGGTAGATTCCGAACTAGGTAAAGGTTCTCGTTTCTGGTTTACTCATCCTTATCCGGCAGATTCAGAAATGGAATAGAATTATTTGATACTTCTTATAAAAAAACGGGCTTGGTTGGATTAACCGGGCCCGTTTTTTTAAGAAATGATGGCTATTATCATATTCCGAACGATAGTTTATCAATTGATTGGTATACAATACTTGCAATGCCCAAACCAATGATACCTAAAGTGCAAAGGGCTAATCCCCATTTAGTGCAACGGTCACTATGGAAAGTGGGAATAGGATTATCGGAAGGAGTAATATACATTGCTTTAATGATTAATAAGTAATAGTATAATGAAATGACTGTATTAATTAGTGCTATGAATACTAGCAGATGGAATCCTGCATCGAAAGCAGCCATAAATATGAAGAATTTAGAAAAGAATCCTGCAAATGGCGGAATACCAGCTAAAGAAAACAGAGATATAGTCATCAGGAAAGCAATCTTTGGGTTTGTTTTGTATAATCCTTGGTAATCCTCCAGTGTGAACTTTTCGCTGCGTAATGCTATAATAGTAATTACTGCAAATACACCAAGGTTGGCAGCAGCATAAACTAATACATAATAAACTAAAGCAGTCATTCCTTGTGCCGTACCCCCAATCACATCTAACATGATATATCCAGCTTGTGATATACTGGAGAAAGCCATCAAGCGTTTCAGATTCTGCTGGCGAACAGCGAAAATGTTAGCAATGGTTATGGTTGCAATGATGACCCAATAAAGTACTTCCTGCCAGTCATTAATCATTGGAGCAAATACTTTGATAAGGACAGTCAGTAATACAAATGCAGCTGATCCTTTTGAAATAACGCTTAAGTAAGCGGTTACGGTACTTGGTGCTCCTTCGTATACATCAGCTGTCCAAAGATGGAATGGAACCAATGAGAGTTTGAATGCCATACCGGTGAAGAAGAAAACAAAAGCCATTATTTGCAGTGCATTGCCGTTGATATGAGCAGGGAGATCATCAAAATAAAGTGTTCCTGCCGAACCGTAGATCATAGAAAGACCAAATAGTAGCAGAGCACTAGAGAAAAGAGCAGTTAGAATATACTTAGCTCCGGCTTCTGCTGAGTTGTGGCGGTATTTGTCAAAGGCGATCAACGCGGCCATAGGGATAGAAGCTGTCTCTAATCCGATGAAGAACATCAGGAAGTGTCCGGCAGAGATCATGAGATACATACCAAACAGGGTAGAAAGTGTAAGTACATAAAACTCACCTTGTTTGAAAGAAGTATCCTCACGCTTCATCCATTCGTGTGCCATCAGAAATACAATCAGTGTACCAACATTCAGAATTGATTTGATGACTGTGTGCATTGGAACATAATGATACATACCACCGAAGATATCGGCAGTAGTGCCCGGAACAAAGTTGATAACCGTGTGAATAGCCATCAATATAACAGGGAGCATCGTATTTAATTGTGCTTTACCGTCTTTTTTATGTGCGTCCGGACTCATGAAGAGGTCAGCCAGAAATAAAATAAGTAATACGGCTATGAGTGACAACTCTTCTCGCATATGTAGAAATTGTGAATAATCCATTTTGTCTGATTTATGAATTAAGAATTATGAATTAAGGTACCAGTTGAGAAATAACAGGTAATACACTTTCACCAATCATATGGCTAACCCAGAAAGGAGCCATACCTAATCCGGCTACACAAACAATCAGGCAGATAACAGCAACACGCTCGTCCCATGTTGCATCTGTTAGTTCAAGATGGTGTTTGTTTGTACAGGTACCATATAAAATCTTACCAACCAGGCGGAGGATATAAACTGCTGTTATGACGATGGACGAACAAGCGATAATAGTCAGAGTGCGGTGGAATATATCCGGATTCTGGAAGGAACCGACGAAGATGGTCATTTCTGCAATAAATCCGCTTAATCCCGGTAAACCTAGATTGGCAAGACCTGCAATTACGTAACATACACTAAGGAATGGCATGATTTTCATCAATCCCGAAAGTTCCCGGACATCACGTGTATGGGTACGTCCGTAAATCATACCGATAAGGGCGAAGAACAAGGCCGTCATCAAACCATGGGAAAGCATTTGAAGAATAGCTCCGGTTGCTGCTGTTTGGTTCAACATCAAAATAGCAAAAAGTACTAGACCGCAGTGTGATACGGATGAATAAGCATTGATGTATTTCAAGTCTGTCTGAACGCAAGCCGAGAATGCACCATATACAACAGAGATACCTGTTAATATAAGGAAGATCCAGGAAAGTTCGTTAGCTGCTTCCGGCATCAGATACATAGCAATACGGAAACATCCGTAACCTCCTAATTTCATCAATACTCCCGCATGCAACATGGATACCGCAGTCGGTGCGGAAGCATGACCGTCGGGGCTCCATGTATGGAATGGAAAAAGTGCTCCCAATACTCCAAAACCAAGGAAAGTAAGAGGGAACCAGATACATTGTTGAGCAAAAGGTATGTTATGCAATTGTGCTATTTCCAATATATTCATAGTGGTTGCCCCTGAACCAAAATAGATACCGAGGATACCAATTAACAAGAAGGCTGAGCCACCCATTAACATCAACGTCAGTTTCATGGCAGCATACTCTTTGCGACCTGATCCCCACACACCGATTAAAAGGTACATAGGAATAAGTGCTATTTCGTAAAACATAAACATTGTGAATAAGTCAATGGATATGAAGAATCCGAAAACTCCCATGGATAAGAGTGTGAACCACAGGAAATATTCTTTAGTCAGAGGTTGCAAACGCCAGGAAGCAAATGTACCAGTGAAAACAATCACAGCAGATAATAATAGCATAGCTACTGAGATCCCATCGACCCCCACAGAGTAGGCAATGTGAAGGGGTGCATACCAGACAGTGTCAGCACGGAATAACATCTCTGACGTGTTTCCGGCACTACGTTCTCCCAGATACAGGAAGGTTAGTACCACAGAAGCAATCAGGAGTGCTGAGGCTCCGGTGACCATGACTCCCCGAATCGTTTTAATTCCTCGTGCAGCCCATAGTCCGGCTAGCATCAATAAAGGAATAAGTACGAAGATTGATAAGAAATTCATTTGTATAATTATGAATTATAGATTATTAATTATGGATTAGAGAACCAGTATCAGGATTAGTGCCAATGCTCCACAAAGGAACACATAAGCATATTGTTGTACCTGACCACTCTGTAAACCACGGATCTCGTCGCTTGTTGTATTAGTTGCCCATGCCAGGAAATCAAAGAATCCATCTACTACATGACGATCCCACCATGCGATAGGAGTAGAAATGCAGCGGAAAATGATCTTATGAGTGACAAACTGGTATATAGCGTCTATGTAAAAACGGTTATAAGCAGCTTTGTGTAATTTCTTGAAATGGCGTGCCAACGTATCTGCAACCGGTTGTTTGGCATTCTTATACATCCAGGTGGCTATGGCAATGGAAATGATTGCAATGACTACACTGGTAATGGCAACAGATGGGTCCAGATGTATGGAGTAAGATTCACCATTCGAACTGATAAAATGCCCGAAAGGAATGAAGCCTGCCCCACAAGTGACAACTGCCAGGAACATGAGTGGGAAAGTCATAGCTAATGGACTTTCGTGGGGAGTATGTGCAGCATGTGCTTCTTTGTTTTCTTTGCCCCAGAAAATACCATAATACAAGCGGAACATATAAAAAGCTGTCATTGCTGCAATAACAGTCATCACCCAACCCATCACAGGATGATATTGAAAACAGGCGGCTAAGATTTCGTCTTTAGAAAAGAAGCCGGAGAAAGGAGGAATGCCGGCAATAGCAAGGCAGGCAATCAGGAATGTCCAATGAGTGATTGGCATATATTTACGAAGTCCTCCCATAGCAGACATCTCATTAGAATGTACTGCATGAATAATGCTACCTGCACCCAAAAAGAGCAATGCTTTAAACATGGCGTGTGTAAACAAATGGAACATGGAAGCCATGTATCCCAATCCTCCGTGATGCGGGTCCATAGAAGTACAAACTCCCAATGCTACCATCATGAAACCGATTTGTGAGATGGTAGAAAAGGCAAGTACACGTTTAATGTCTGATTGTACGCAAGCTACACTTGCTGCATAGAAAGCAGTGAAAGCTCCTACCCAGGCAACCATGTGCAATGTGTCGGGTGCATAAGCAATGAACAGTGGAAACATACGTGCTACCAGATAGACGCCCGCTACAACCATTGTTGCTGCATGGATCAATGCACTCACAGGGGTTGGACCTTCCATTGCATCCGGCAACCAGATGTGTAATGGGAACATTGCACTTTTTCCCGCACCACCTACAAACATTAATCCTAATGCCAAAGGCAACATAGAAGCCCCACCGCTAATGATTGATACCGTGTCCGGAGTGAAACCGAATGTACCTCCATAGTATCCGTAAATCAGAATACCGATGAGGAACCCTAGATCGGCAAACCGCGTTACGATAAAGGCCTTTTTGGAAGCGGAAATAGCTGCTGGTTTGGTGTAATAGAAACCGATTAATAAATATGAGCTGACCCCTACCAATTCCCAGAACAAATACATCTGGAAAATATTGGTTGCCACCACTAGTCCAAGCATTGACATGGTGAACAAAGACAGGAAAGCGTAATAGCGTTGGAATCCGGTCTCTCCTTTCATATAGCCGAAAGAGTAAATGTGTACCATCAGCGATACGGTGGAGATGACAATCAGCATCATTACAGATATAGGATCGAGCAAAATGCCCAAATCAAAATGTAAAGTCTCAGTGAAAGGAAGCCACGTAAAATTGTAAGGTATTAAAGTGGCGAACGTTCCATCTTCCAGACGTGGTGCGGAGAAATATTGAAAAGCTGTGACGTACGATAGTACAGTTACTGCTCCCAATACCAGCGTACCTATAATGCCTGCTGTCCGGTGAGACATCCATTTACCTCCGATTCCTACTAATAGGAAGGAGAGAAAGGGAAGAAGGAGTATTAGAATTGTTAGTTCCATACAAATTATTTTAATTACTTAGTATTATTATTGTTAATGAGTTCATCCTTACCATTTCAAGTCATCCAGGTTGCGTACTTGGATGCTTCGCAGGTTCCGGTAAATATTAATCATGATTGCAATTGCGATAGCAGTCTCTGCGGCTGAAATGGCAATGGAGAATAATGCAAAGAAATAGCCTTCTGTTCCACCGGGAAAAAGAAAGCGATTGAACACAGCAAAATTGATATCTGTTGCGTTCAGCATTAACTCGACAGAAATCAGGATAGCCAGTGTGTTCCGGCGAGTAAAGAATCCATAGATTCCTGCAAACATCATGATAGTTGATACTACCAGATAATATTCCATGTGTATCATATTCAAATTTACTATTTGATAGTTAATACTTGTTTTATCTTTTACGTGCAATCATGATACCTCCGATGATACAAGCCAGCAACAAAATACTGATAGCCTCAAAAGGTAATATATAGCCATATTTGTCACTACTTAACAAAGCATTACCGATGGCATGAATATTTATCTCTTGCGGAGCTAAATTATTCGTTTGCAGGAATTTGTGCTTCAGAGTGATAAACAAAATAATAGCTGCACCGGCAATCATTGTAAAGAGTCCTGCCAGAAATCGGCTTCGTTTGATTTTCTCTGTACGATCACCTTCTCCACTGGTTAATAAGATGGAGAATACATAAAGTACGACAATACCACCGGCGTAAACCATGATCTGAACAGATCCCAGGAATGTGTAACCTAGCAGAAAATAGATTCCTGCTGTTCCGAAGAGGGTAAAAAGCAGGTAGGTAGCCGAGCGTACGATACGTTGGGTAGTCACTGTCATAATGGACATTGCAATAATAAATACTGCCAAAAAGTAGAATACTACTATTTCAAGTGTTGATCCCATATCTAAACTTCTTTTTTCTTTTCTATAACTTTACTACCTTTATGGTTGAGTTGCAGGACAAGTTTTGTCCGGTCGAACACTGCGTGTTCGAAGTTCTGGTCGAATGTGATAGCGTCGTGTGGACAGGCATTGACACACAGTTGGCAAAAGATACATGATCCCAAGTCGTATTCATATTTCGACAGGATTTTCTTTTTTTTGCCATCTTCCGTTTCTATCATTTCACTTGTTATCTTGATAGTGTCGTTTGGACATGCTGATTGGCATAATCCGCAGGCAATACAGTGATGCTCGTTGTTTTCATTGTGGGGCATGTTCAGTGTACCACGAAAACGGTCGAACATTTTCAGCTCTTTCCGGTTCTCGGGATATTGCTCGGTTACTTTTTTACGGAAGTAAACTTTAATACTGGTCTTCATACCCGTCGCTAGGGTATGAATGCCATGCATTAGACCTCCTAAGTACGTATATTTTTGATCTTTATATTCCATAATTCTCGTTTTACATTAATTATTCCGAATGGGGATTCTGTATAACATCTTGTCATTTAGAAATGAAAGCCGAAGGCTACACAGCATGCCATTAATAATAGGTTTACCATAGAAATGGGAACCAAATATTTCCATTCCAGATTCAAAATCTGGTCGATACGCAAACGTGGGAAGGTCCACTTGATCCACATTAAAAGGAATACAACAAAGAATGCTTTACCGAAGAACCAGATAAAACCGGGAATATAATCCATTATTGCATTAAATCCATCTAAACCGACAATGTGTAAAGGCATCCATCCCCCAAGAAAAATAGTGGTTGCCACACCGGCAACTATAAAGAGGTTCAAATACTCGGCAAGATAGAAGAAACCGAAATGCATACCGGAATATTCTGTATGATATCCCGCCGTCAATTCACTTTCAGCTTCGGGAAGGTCGAACGGTCCACGATTACATTCCGCATTTCCTGCAATGAGATAAATGATGAAAGCTATGATGGCAGGAATATGTCCTTTAAATATGAACCAACCATCTGCTTGATTCTCTACAATTTCGGAGAATTGCATGGTTCCCATTAATACAACCATTGTCATGATACTCATTCCAACAGAAAGCTCATAGCTGATGATTTGTGCACCACTTCGCATGGCTCCGATAAGAGAGAACTTGTTGTTACTGCCCCAGCCGGCTAGCAAAATACCTACTACTCCAATACTGGAGGCTGCCAACAGGAAAAATACTCCCACATTAAAATTCAATATTTCCGCTCCTTTATTAAAAGGAAGACAAGCGAAAGTCAGGAAGGAGGCAATGATAACCATGAATGGAGCAAGATTATAAAGGAAGCGATCGGCATCCTTCGGAGTGAAGATTTCTTTGGTTAGCATTTTCAGAACGTCACATAGTACTTGGATAGATCCCCATTTACCGACACGGTTCGGACCGAGACGACATTGGAAGAAACCGCAGACTTTGCGTTCCATGTAAATCAATATAATAGCGAGGATGGCATACATCACAATGATACATACGCCGATGACTACGCATTCTATAAAAACAGCCAATCCTTCCGGCATAACGGAAGTGAGTAGCTCGTGTATCCAGTTTGTTACTATACTAAAGTCGAACATATTTCTTAAATTAAGAATTTTGTTTATTATCATCTGTCAATATCCGGGACTACATAGTCAATTGTTCCTCCAATAGCAATGAGGTCAGCGATCTTGGCTCCTCGACAGATCGTGTCGATAGCTGCAACTAGTGGTAATCCGGTGGAACGGTAATGTAGACGGTAAGGCATCTTATTTCCATGACTTTCAAGAAATACACCGAATTCTCCACGACTTCCTTCTACAGCTGCATAATAGCTACCTTCAGGAACACGAATAATAGGTTTCATCTTTTCTTGATAAGCTCCTTCTGGAATATTATCAATCAGTTGTTCAATGATGTTCAAACTTTCCATGATTTCATCCATACGTACCAGGTAACGGGCAAATGAGTCTCCTTCAGTATAAATGATTTCTTTGAAATCTACTTTATCATATACTCCATACGGGATTCGTTTACGTACATCGCAAGCCCATCCTGAAGCACGACCTGTACCTCCGGTACAGCCGAATGAAATGGCATCTTCACGACTCAATACACCAACTCCTTTCAGACGGCTTTGTGCAATCACATTTCCTGTGAAAATATCATGGTATTCATGGATGATTCCTCTTAGATAAGGAATAAATTCTTTTATCCGCTTTACAAAGTTGGGATGAATATCTGCTTGTACACCACCGATAGTATTATAATTCTGAATGAGTCGTCCTCCTGTAGTCTCTTCGAAGATATCCAGAATCTTTTCACGATCACGGAAGCCATAGAAAAAGGCTGTCAATGCTCCCAGGTCCATAGCCAGACAGGAGTAGAACAATAAATGAGAATCGATACGTTGTAACTCATCCATAATAGTACGGATGTATTGTACACGTTCACTTACTTCAATACCCATTGCTTTCTCGATACACATACAAAGCGCATGGCGATTTTGATGAGCTCCTAAATAATCCAGACGATCGGTTAATGCCAGTGTTTGCGGATATGTAAGACTTTCATTCATCTTTTCAATGCCCCGGTGGATGTAACCACAGTTTGCATCAATTTTGCGAATAATTTCACCTTCCAAAGAAACCCGGAAACGCATCACACCATGAGTCGCAGGGTGCTGAGGCCCAATATTAACGACATATTCTTCATCTCCGAACAATACTGTTTCTTTATTTTTGATACTACCATCCGGATTGAGTTTTATTTCCTGGGTAGTATCATAAGTCTCTTCATTATCCATACGGAGTGGATTATCTTTTTCCGGGTCATTGTCTTTACGCATTGGATAACCTACCCAATCGTTACGTAGATATAGACGACGCATATCAGGATGACCGATGAAGGCGATTCCATAATAGTCAAATACTTCACGCTCATAAAAATCAGCTATTTTCCAGATATCGCTGACCGATGGAATTTCTGGCGTTTCTCGGTTTAGAGTTGCTGTTTTAATAGAAATCCGTTCGCCGGTTGAAGTCGATTCGAGATGATAGACTACTCCTAGACCACGAAAAGTTTCCGGTGTGTCTTTTTCGTCTGCTATTCCCCAATCCATACCGGTAAGACTTTCGAGGAAGTCCATCTGCTTTTCTTTCCGCAAGCGCAGCATTTCATCGTGTAGTGCTGCTGGTTTTATAAATTGTATTTCTTGCATAAATCTATTTAATTAAGAATGTAGAATTAAGAATGAAGAACTTCTATACAGTTTTAGAAATCGCAATTCATCCATCATTCTTCATTTCTTACTCTTCATTTTTTAAGTAATCCGGTTTCTTTTCTTTTCTGTTTGTTCCGCCAAAGAATTTCTCTATCTTCACTTTACGTTGTAGCTGCATCATTCCATAGTAGAAAGCTTCAGGACGTGGCGGACATCCTGGTATGAATACGTCCACAGGTAGAATTTTATCTATCCCATTTACTACATGATAAGATTTCTTGAAAGGTCCTCCACTTACGGCACAGCCTCCTACAGCAATCACGTATTTCGGGTCAGGCATCTGATCGTACAAACGTTTCAGTACCGGAGCCATTTTATTGGTGATCGTTCCGCAAACCATGATCATATCTGCCTGTCGTGGACTGGCACGTGCTACTTCAAACCCGAAGCGGGCCATATCGTAACGAGCGGCACCCAATGCCATAAATTCGATACCACAACAACTCGTGGCAAATGTAAGTGGCCACAGTGAATTACTGCGTCCCCAGTTGATAAAATCATCCAAAACTCCGAGAGCAACGTTAGTTCCTCCTGCATTGAGTTCTTGAACCAATTTTTCCAATGATTCATTGTCAATAAACTCCTCATAAGGAATTGATTTTATTTTTGGTTTTTTAGTTATTTCCATTCCAAAGCTCCTTTCCTCCAGGCATAAGCAAGTCCCAGAACTAAAATAATAAAGAAGAAAAGAATACTGACAAGTCCTTGTGGTCCCAAATCTCGCATGACTACTGCCCATGGAAACAAGAAGGCTGTTTCAACGTCGAACATTAGGAACAGGATGGCAAAGAGGTAGTAACCTACACGAAATTGCATCCATGACTTACCACGTGTTGGTATACCACATTCATAAGCTTCAAACTTTTGTATGTTATACGAACGGGGTGAGATAGCTCGTGAAAGAGCTATAACTACACCAACAAAAGCAAGTGCCGTCAGTAAAACAACAACTAACAATGTAAAATTCATAATTTCAATAGCTATTTAGATTGAATATTATATAAGAGATA
Source organism: Bacteroides bouchesdurhonensis (assembly GCF_900155865.1). Taxonomy (GTDB): domain Bacteria; phylum Bacteroidota; class Bacteroidia; order Bacteroidales; family Bacteroidaceae; genus Bacteroides; species Bacteroides bouchesdurhonensis. The sequence continues at coordinate 4,624,840 of NZ_LT707006.1, read as the reverse complement.
AGCAATAAACTCCTTATTCCCACCGGATTAAGAAGTAAACTGAACGTTAAATCGAATTAGTATTGAATTGTTCGTTAAATAACAATTTTCCTCAGACCATAAATATAATGGGTTATAGGATCATAGAAATAATTTGGAACGTGGGGTAAATGAGAATAGGATGGAGTTATTCTCTTTTTATGTTCGCGGAGATAAGCGATGGGTAATAACATACTTTTATCTGCCGGAATATGCACCACATCCACATGACTCATATCGCAAGATTGAGTAGAGTAAAAATGATAAAGCCTTTCAAGTGCATTATGTACAGGTGACTCTTGAGACAAAGAACACTGCTCCTGACTATAAGTCGGGTAGGAAGCTTTGCAAATATTTTCCACTGTCTCATTGGTGACAGAGTGAATTAGCAAAGCTAATGCCAAGAGTAATCCATATTTTAAACTTTGTTTCATCTTTCTCTTTTAATGACCGCAAATATAGAATTAATATTCATACTTTTTGCAAACTCGATATTACAAAAAAGCATTTTTTAACGTGGCTCGTGATGAAATCTTCTTTCCTCCATATGAAAGTTATTGCAAACATCTATTTTTATTGTACTATGTTATCTTTATGTATAGTTAAAAAATGTAATAATAGTAATGATTTATGCACTTTTTGATGGAATACCCGTAAAAAATATATTTTTTTGCAAGATTAAGATTATAAGATATGAAACGCACACTTTGGTTTGTAATGTTTTTAACAACTTCTTTTTTCCGCCTCTATGCTGGTAATGAGAATGATTCATTATTGACTGTTTTAGACAAAGTAATATCTGAACGTCAGGTATATACAGATAAGAAAAAAGCTGTCATAAAAGACTTGAAATTGAAGAAAGTGCAGCAAAAGACTTTGGAGGATTTGTTTCGTTTGAATGCTGAGATTATTCAGCAATATGGTACTTTTGTTTGTGATTCTGCAGAACAATATATACAAGAAAATATAGAAATAGCTAAAAGTCTTAATGATAAAGAGCATTTGTTGGAAAGTAGACTTCAATTAGCTTTTGTTTATTCTTTGTCCGGACTATTTGTCCAGGCTAATGATATTTATAAATCCATTCAATGTCGTAGTTTGCCTGATTATTTGAAAGCTATATATTGCTGGAATAATATTCGATATTATGAAAATCTGATTAAATATACTGATGATGAAAGGTTTTCAAGTGAATATATAGTGAAGAAGGAAGCGTATCGTGATACAGTGATGAGCATTTTACCGGAAAAATCTGATGAGTATTTAAAGGAAAAAGCTATTAAACTTCAGGAGAGTGGTCGTGTAAGAGAGGCTATTCCAATATTAACTAAAATATATAGTAAAGAGAAACCGGAAACTCATGGATATGCGATGATGTCTATGGGACTTTCGAGAGCTAACCGATTGGTTGGCAATCTTGATGTTGAAGAGAAATATTTGATTTTGGCGGCGATAACAGATACGAAGCTGGCTGTAAAAGAGAATGAAGCATTGTTGAGTTTGGCGGTAAAACTTTACCATAAGGGGGATATAAATAGGGCTTATAATTATATAAAAGTAGCGTTGGATGATGCTATTTTCTATAATTCCCGTTTTAAAAACACTGTGATTGCCCGTATTCATCCTATTATAGAAAATACTTATCTATATCGGTTGGAACAACAGAAACAGAATCTTCGTTTTTATATATTGTTGGTCAGTTTGTTTGCGATAGCCCTTGCCATTACTCTATATTTTACGTATAAACAGACAAAGGCAGTTTCAAGAGCTAGAAAGAATCTCAAGGTAATGAATGAAGAATTGGTAGCATTGAATAAAAACCTTGATGAGGCTAATCTGATTAAAGAAAAGTATATTGGATACTTTATGAATCAATGTGCTGTCTATATAAATAAGCTTGATGAATATAGGAGGAATGTTAATCGGAAAATAAAAGCAGGGCAGATTGACGAATTGCATAAAACATCTTCCCGTCCTTTTGAAAAAGAGCTGGAAGAGTTATATCTTAATTTTGATAAGGCATTTCTGAAGTTATATCCGAATTTTGTAGAAGAGTTCAATGCACTCTTGAAACCGGAGGAACAATATCAACCGGAAAAAGAACGTTTGAATACTGAATTGCGTATATTTGCTTTGATGCGTTTAGGAATTGTAGATGTTGGACAGATTGCTGTCTTTTTGCATTATTCTGTTCAGACGATATATAATTATAAAAGTAAAGTGAAGAGAATGTCTATTCTTGAAGGGAATCATTTCGAAGAAGAGGTCAAAAAACTTGGTTCTTTGTCTCAAAAATAATTCTATTTGGTTTACCAAACTATTTTAAGGGTAGGTTGTTAATTTGTTGGATTATAGGTGTTTGTGTGGTTTTTGGTTTTAAAATCATCTACTTTAAAGCCTACCACACATAAGAAATATACATTTTCCATTTCTATATTTGCAGTATAAGATTTTTAATAATTGAGTACTTAATCTAAATGAAAAACAAATATGGAATTTTCAGAATTGTATATTACTTATTATTCTAAACTGGTTCGGTTGGCAAGAGAATATGTGATCTTGGAAGAAGATGCTGAAAATATAACTCAAGATGTCTTTACTGACATGTGGGAGAAACGAGATTCAATAGACTATATTGAAAACATGGGTGCTTATCTTTTCCGACTTGTAAGAAACAGATGTTTAGATTACCTGAAGCACAAAGCTTTTGAACAGAAGTATATAGAACATGTACAGTCTTCTTTTGAAATAGAACTTAGTTTGAAATTGCAATCTTTAGATCGTTTTGATATATATAATATATCTGAAGGGAATGAGACGGAAGCTTTGATTCGTAAGGCAATAAATAGTTTGCCGAAACGATGTCGCGATATATTTATATTAAGTCGTATGGATGGTCTAAAATATAAGGAAATCTCCGAACGTCTGGGGATATCGGTAAATACGGTTGAATGTCAAATGAGTATTGCACTGAAAAAGTTAAGAGGAAAATTGAGTATATGTCTTGCTGCATAAGATTTTTGGAAAATTATTAGATGTTTTTAGGGGTATTTCCCTTGATAATCGTTCTTTGATAAAAAGATAAGAGAATGGGAATTGATCTAACTAAATATTTTACGGATGAGCTTACTTCTGAAGAGAGGCAAGAAATGTTATCAGAGATAAATAAAAAGGAAGAATTGCGAGAAGAGTTTCTTAAAAATCAGAATATGGTATCGCTTTTAGATTGGATACTTTTAGAGGGTGACAAGGAACTAGCTCAGCGAAAATTAACGGAATTTATGCGTAACCTAGGGGAGCGTAAAAATACATAGGCTGATTAAAATACTATGAATAAGATATATATCATATTATTAATAAGTTTTATTTGTACATGTGTGCATTCACAACAAGTTTATTTTGTGGATGGATATCATGGCGGTATTTATGGTCATTATCCGGTAGAATGGAAGACTCAGTTCATAGTTGATCAGTTATCCTGTCATCCGGAATGGAGGATTGGCTTAGAAATAGAACCTGAAACCTGGGATACTGTGCGGGTGAGGACTCCTGAAGCATACGCTCGTTTAAAAGGAATGGTTACAGGTGAACAAATAGAGTTCACTAATCCCACTTATGCACAGCCTTATTGTTACAATATATCAGGGGAAAGTATTATACGACAGTTTCAATATGGTATTAACAAGATAAATAAACATTTTCCAGAAGTAGATTTTATCACTTATTCGGTGGAAGAACCTTGTTTTACAAGCTGTTTACCTCAGATTCTTACGCAGTTTGGTTTTAAGTATGCAGTATTAAAGTGTCCGAATACTTGTTGGGGAGGGTACACTGGTGCCTATGGAGGAGAACTTGTGAATTGGGTAGGTCAGGATGGAACTTCCATACTGACCGTTCCTCGTTATGCCTGTGAGCAACTGGAAAAGAACTCTACTTGGCAGACGACTGCTTGGTGCAATGAAACAGCATATTTGCAAGAATGTAGAAATGCAGGAATCAAACATCCGGTAGGTATGTGCTATCAAGATGCCGGTTGGAAAAATGGTCCATGGTTGGGGAGTGGCGACAACACAAAAAACAATTCTATATATGTGAGATGGAGAGATTATATTGAGAATATCTCCATTGGCAAGACTGATGATAACTGGTATTTTTCGCAAGAAGATATGCATGTAAATTTGATGTGGGGAAGTCAGGTACTACAAAAAATCGCTCAAGAGGTTCGTACATCAGAGAACAAAATTGTGATGGCTGAAAAAATGTCCGCGATGGCTCATTGGGAAAATGAATATAGTTATAAGCAAGCGGAACTGGATGAAGCATGGCGTACTTTAATGCTGTCACAACATCATGATTCATGGATTGTGCCGTATAATCGATTGGACAAAAGCGGAACATGGGCAGATGCAATTAAACATTGGACTGGTTGTACCAATAAAATTGCAGATGAAATAACAGATGCCGCTATGCAGAGTTATGAAGAGGGGCAAGCTTATAACACCAATATGGCTCTCAGTGAAAGATATATACGCGTTTATAACACTCTTGGCACGAAAAGAAGAGAAATGGTAAGTGTCATCTTACCTAGTGATTATATAGGTTCAGATTTGGAAGTTTGTAATTGGAAAAAGCAATCGATAGCTTATTCCTTAGAAAGAGAAGACGGTAAAGTGAGATTGTTATTTATGGCAGATGTTCCTCCCTTCGGTTACTCTACATACCTTGTCCGTAAGACTAAATCAAGTAAAAAGGCGTTTTCAGGAGATAAAGAACATAAAAAGGTAAGCGGACGGGAATATGTATTCGAAAATGATATGTATAAAATCGTTTTTGATTTATCGAAGGGAGGAATTATAAAAAGTCTGATTGCTAAAAAAGAGGGCAATAAAGAATTCGCTAGAAATAATGGCGAATATTCATTAGGAGAAATGAGAGGGTATTTTTATGAAGAAGGTAAATTTCATTCTTCTACGGAAGCTCCTGTCCGGATGACTATAATGAGTAATAATGAGTACGAAACCAGGATACAAGTGGAGGGTGAAATAGCTACGCATCCGTTTACACAAGTCATAACTCTTGTTAGTGGACAAAAACGAATCGACTTTGATCTTACTGTTAACTGGAAAAATAATGTAGGCATTGGAGAGTACGAAGAAAAGAATTGGCGTGATAACCGCAGAGCTTATTGTGATGATCGGTTTAAACTGAGCGTTTTATTTCCGGTAGATCTTCGTTCTCCTCGTATTTATAAGAATGCTCCGTTTGATGTTTGTGAGAGTAAGTTGGATAATACCTTCTTTAATACTTGGGATCAGATCAAACATAATGTCATTCTTAATTGGGTAGATTTGGCAGAGCGGAAAGGTGACTATGCGCTGGCATTATTGTCAGATCATACTACTTCATATTCTCATGGAGAAGATTATCCGTTAGGATTGACAGCTCAATATTCTGGTGGAGGACTTTGGGGACCTGACTATAAAATTACAGGTCCTATGAAGATGAAATATGCTATCATCCCTCACCGTGGAAAATGGGATGAAGCTTCTATTTCTACAAATAGCGATTGTTGGAATGAGCCGTTACTATCTTCTTTTCATTCTTCCGTAGATTTGGAATCAAAATCTTTCATTGACTTACAGAATACCGGTTATCAGTTAAGTGCTGTTAACTTACAGGATGGAAAGGTTATGGTACGTTTATTTAATGCGGAAGGTGATAATACTCCTCAGAAGGTTACTTTCACTATGCCATTATCCGATGTAGAAGAAGTTGATTTGAATGGGAAGTGTATTGAAAAAAAGAAGATAAGTACACGCAATGGGAAATCCGGAATCAATGTTTCAATGCCCCGTTTTGGTGTTAAGACTTTCTTTTTGAACATTAATTGAATATTTAAATATAGAAAATCGTAACTGTGTGTATGTGTAAAATTACTACAAATCTTCTGGTCGCTTGCACTTTTCTAGGGATGATGTCATGTTCGTCTGTTAATAAAGTGAATGCTGATTTTACTCCTACTGACTATGTAAATCCATTTATTGGTGCCAGTACTAGTGTTGGAGCTGCGGGTGTTTATCATGGATTAGGCAAGACTTTTCCGGGAGCTACCACTCCTTATGGGATGGTGCAGGTGAGTCCCAACACAATAACTGGTGGTGATAACGGATCTGGATATAGTGATGAACATAAAACGATTGAAGGATTTGCCTTTACCCAGATGAGTGGAGTGGGTTGGTTTGGTGATTTAGGTAATTTTCTTGTGATGCCAACAACCGGTGACTTACACAAGATAGCAGGTAAAGAAGATAATAGCATCCAAGGATATCGCTCTTCTTACGATAAAGTAACAGAGATTGCTAAAGCTGGATATTATTCTGTCAAGCTGACTGACTATAATATAAAAGTGGAAAGTAGTGCCACTCCGCATTGCGGAATTCTGCGGTTTACTTTCCCATCCAATGAACAATCACGTGTTCAGGTCGATCTGGCACGTAGGGTAGGCGGGACATCTACTTCTCAATATATTAAAGTAATAGATGAATATACCATTCAAGGCTGGATGAAGTGTACACCTGATGGTGGTGGCTGGGGAAATGGGGAAGGAAAAGCAGATTATACGGTTTACTTTTATGCCCAATTCAATAAACCTTTAAACAATTATGGATTTTGGAGTGCTGATATCCCCGATGATTGGGTACGTAAACGCGACGAAGTAGTCAGTGTTCCTTATCTCACTCGCGTATCCGAAGCTCCTGTGATTCGTGATAAAAAGGAATTGGCAGGTAAGCATCTTGGCTTTTTTACAGAATTTCCCACTAAAGAAGGGGATGATGTAGAATTAAAAGTAGGGATTTCCTTTGTTGATATGGAAGGTGCTGCCAATAACTTTAAGCAGGAAATTGCTTCTAAAAGTTTTGAGCAAGTGCAGCAGGAGGCAAATGCTTTGTGGAATAAGGAGCTTAGCCGGATACGGATATCCGGAGGGACAGAAGATGAGAAAACAGTTTTTTATACAGCCTTATATCATACCATGATTGATCCTCGTATTTATACAGATGTAGATGGGCGATATGTAGGAGGAGATAAGAAAGTGCATGAGAGTGATGGTAAATTTATTAAGCGTACTATATTTAGCGGCTGGGATGTATTCCGGAGTCAGTTCCCCTTACAGACCATTGTCAATCCGCGTTTAGTGAGTGACGAACTGAACTCATTGATAACGATGGCTGCTCAGAGTGGACGTGAATATTATGAACGCTGGGAATTTCTGAATTCCTATTCCGGGTGTATGTTGGGAAATCCTGCATTATCTGTATTAGCGGACGCTTATTTGAAAGGAATCCGAACTTATGATGTAGAAAAAGCTTATCAGTATGCAGTCAATACCTCACATAAATTTGGAAATGACACGTTAGGTTACTCTCCTGAACCATTAAGTATTTCACATACTTTGGAATATGCTTATACAGATTGGTGTGTTGCTCAACTGGCAAAAGCTTTGGGCAAAGAAGAAGATGCTAAAAGCTTCTATGAAAAAGGACAAGCTTATCATAATGTATTTGATAAAGAAAAAGAATGGTTCCGTCCACGCAATGCGGACGGTACATGGGTAGCGTGGTCAGAAGATGCACGTACTAAAGAATGGTACGGTTGTATGGAGGCGAATGCATATCAGCAAGGTTGGTTTGTTCCGCATGATGTTCCGGGAATGGTAGAATTGATGGGAGGAAGAGATAAAGTAATTGCCGATCTGACCAATTTCTTCAATAAAACTCCTTCCAATATGCTATGGAACGAATATTTTAACCATGCGAATGAACCGGTACATTTTGTTCCTTTCCTTTTCAATCAGCTTGATGTACCTTGGTATACACAAAAGTGGACTCGTTATACTTGTGAGAAGGCTTATGCCAATAAGGTAGAAGGTATTGTAGGCAATGAAGATGTTGGTCAGATGTCTGCTTGGTATATTTTGGCGGCTTCCGGCATTCATCCTTCCTGTCCGGGTAATACGCGGATGGAAATTACGAGCCCGGTGTTCAGTAAGATAGAGTTTCGGCTTGATCCTAATTATTATTCTGGAAAGACATTTACAGTCATTGCTCATAATAATAGTGCAAATAATATTTATATACAAAAAGCTCTGTTAAACGGTAAAGAATATAATAAATGTTATCTGGATTTCACAGATATTGTATCCGGAGGAACTCTGGAATTATATATGGGCGACCAACCTAATATGAATTGGGGAATTTGATTGCCCAATAATTAGCATAACAAGTAGTAATTTAAATTTTTACCAACATGATAAATAAGTCTAGGCTTCTTTTATTGTTGGGGGTAGTTGTTTTTACCCATTCGGGATGTGTGAAACAAACCTCAACGATGTCATTAAATAGTTCAAACCCTCAAATCGTTTGGCAGGTGAAACCACAGGCAGATTTGGGAAATGCTACCGGAGAGCAGATATCTACACCTGGCTATGAAATGACCGAATCTGTTAAAGGTATAGTTCCGGGAGCTGTATTTACCGCTTACGTTGAAGCGGGAATTGTTCCTGATCCGGATTACTCCGATAATATCTATAGAGTAGATGAGACCTATTATAATCGTTCTTTCTGGTATCGGACCGAATTTGAACTTCCGGCTTCGTACTCAAAAGGCAGACGTGTCTGGCTTCATTTCGACAATACGAACCGTTATGCAGATTTCTATTTTAATGGGGAGAAAATATCCGGTACGAAGACTTCTACCAAGGATGTAAGTGGTCACATGATACGTTCAAAATTTGATGTGACCGATCTGATCAAGAAATCAGGTAAGAATGCGGTTGCCGTTTTGATTACTGATCCTGACCAGAAAAAGACAAGGAAAGCCACAGACCCGTATGGAGTGGCATGTAGCCCCAGTTATCTGGCGGGTGCCGGTTGGGATTGGATACCTTATATTCCGGGACGTTTGGCAGGTATTACAGGTAATACGTATCTTACCATTACGGGAGATGTAATAATGGAGGATCCTTGGGTGCGTTCGGATTTGCCAACCCTGCAAAAAGCGGAAATCTCTATTTCAACAGATATCAAAAACACTTCTTCTTCTCCAAAGAGGGTAGTAGTTTCCGGAGTTATCCAGCCGGGAGATATATCTTTCTCTAAAGATTTTCAGATAGAGGGGGAAGCTACTTCTAAAGTTTCTATCAATAAGGACGAATTTACACAGCTGGTTATTGATAATCCGAAACTATGGTGGCCGAATGGTTACGGTGAACCAAATCTGTATACTTGTAAACTGACTTGTTCCGTAGACGGTGAGGTATCGGATGAAAAAGAAGTCTCATTTGGTATCAAGAAATATGAGTATAAGATGGTCGATAATCTAGTCGGTTATCCTGTTCTGACATTTTTTGTCAATGGACAGAAAGTATTTGTAAAAGGAGGAAACTGGGGGATGAGTGAATACTTGCTTCGTTGTCAGGGTAAAGAGTATGAGACGAAAATCAGGCTTCACAAAGAAATGAATTATAATATGATTCGTCTGTGGACAGGATGTGTGACGGACGATGCATTTTATGATTATTGTGATCAGTATGGTATTATGGTATGGAATGATTTCTGGTTGTACGTTGCCTATAATGATGTAGCCGAGCCGGAAGCTTTTAAGGCGAATGCTCTTGATAAAGTCAAACGCCTTAGAAACCATCCTTCCATTGCAATCTGGTGTGGGGCGAATGAAACGCATCCTAAACCGGAACTGGACAATTATCTTCGTGAAGTTGTTGCCAAAGAAGATAATAACGATCGTATGTATAAGTCCTGCTCTAATCAGGATGGTTTGTCCGGAAGCGGTTGGTGGGGAAATCAACCTCCAAGACATCATTTTGAAACTTCAGGCAGTAATCTGGCGTTTAATACACCGGCCTATCCTTACGGTATTGACCATGGATATGGCATGCGTACGGAGATAGGTACAGCTACTTTTCCGACTTTCGAAAGTGTGAAGTTGTTTATTCCGCAAGAATCATGGTGGCCTTTGCCTACTGACGATCAATTGAAGAACGATGATGATAATGTCTGGAACAAGCATTTTTTCGGGAAAGAGGCTTCAAATGCTAATCCGATCAATTATAAGAATTCTGTGAATACCCAATACGGAGAGTCGTCCGGTCTGGAAGAGTTTTGCGAAAAGGCTCAGTTGTTGAATATGGAAGTTATGAAAGGCATGTATGAAGCATGGAACGATAAGATGTGGAATGATGCCGCAGGTATTTTGATCTGGATGAGTCATCCGGCCTATCCTTCGTTTGTATGGCAGACTTATGACTATTATTATGATCCTACAGGTGCTTATTGGGGAGCGAAGAAAGCCTGTGAACATTTGCATATTCAGTGGAATGCTTCCAACAATAGTATAAAAGCAGTAAATACTACTGCTGAAGACCTTAAAGGTGCAGTTGCTAAAGCTACAATTTACGATCTGAATGGAAAAGAAATCCCGGCATATGGACAAACGAAACAGATTGACGTAGCTGCCAGTAATATTGCAGAAGCTTTTACATTGAACTTTAACCCGTTTAATCTGGCTTTTGGAAAAAATGTAGTGGCTTCTTCGACAACAGGTGCTTCCAAAAGTGCTTCAATGGTTGCCGATGGAGGGACCGGAAGTCGTTGGGAAAGTGAATATAGTGATCATCAGTGGATTTATATTGATCTTGGTAAAGAGGAAAAGATCGATAATGTTGTCTTGAAATGGGAAGCTGCCTTTGCCAAAGAGTATGATTTGCAAGTATCAAACGATACAAAAGAATGGAAAACGGTTTATACGAATAAAGAGGGAAAAGGAGGTACAGAGGAAATAGAATTAGAACCTGTTACTGCACGTTATGTGAAGCTGGCAGGCATTAAACGTGCTACACAGTTCGGATATTCATTGTTTGAATTTGAGATATATGATGAGAAGACCAAAAAGATGGATGGGCTGACCCCGCTTCATTTTATAAAATTAGAATTGATGGATGTAGGGGGTAATTTACTATCAGAAAACTTCTATTGGAGAAATGGAGGGGATGATCTCAATTACACTTTGTTGAATACGTTGCCGGAAGCACAACTGTCATGTAGGTTGGTAGATAAGTCAATGTCTAATGGAAAGATGAAGATCGAACTGAAGAATAACTCAGACACTGTAGCTTTTGCCAATCGTGTGAGACTGATCAATAAAGCAACTCAGGAGCGTGTGCTACCGCTAATTATGTCCGATAACTATGTAACTTTGATGCCGGGCGAGGAGAAAGTGATCAGTGTAGAAGCCGACCCTGATATGCTGAAAGGGGGCGTAAGCGTGCTGGTGAAGCAGTATGGAAAAACGGAGCAGAATAAATTAGATATATGATGAGATACTAGCAACAAGAGAAAATATATTTTTTCTTATATTTGAAAATCTGGAGATAGTAATTTGATAATTAGTCATTATGTCTCCGGATTTTTATATAAAATCTACTCACAGAAATTTAAAATGAAGGTATTGTATTATTTAGAAAATAAAATAATAATTTAATTTTGTAGTTTGATAGGATTGAATTGTTCTTTAATCAAGTGGTATTGTGATATTCTGCAAACTAAATTATAATAAAAACAATGAAAAAGATTTTACTATTTGCACTAGCGTTTATTAGTATTGCTACTACAGTATATGCTCAAGGTAGCAGAGTATATGAAACTCATACAGTAAAAAGTAAGATATTGGGGATGGAACGCCATTATTCTGTTTATTTGCCGGCCGGTTATAATGAAAATGATTGTAGTTATCCAGTGTTATATCTTTTACATGGACATGGGGACAATCATACCGGCTGGGTACAATTTGGGCAAGTGCAACGCATTGCCGATAAAGCAATAGCCGAAGGAAAGGCAACCCCAATGATCATTGTGATGCCTGATGCTGACTCGGTACATAAAGGATATTTTAACCTCCCGGATGGAAGTTATAATTATGAAGATTTCTTTTTTAAAGAATTGATTCCTCATATCGAAAAAACATACAGAGTACGTGCTGAAAAGCGTTATCGTGCAGTAGCCGGACTTTCAATGGGAGGAGGAGGAACATTGTTTTACGCGCTCCACTATCCGGAAATGTTTGCTGCGGCTGCTCCTCTTAGTGCCGTTTCCGGTAAATGGATTATTGAGCAGATGAGGAGTATGTCGGATATGTCAAAAGTCCCAGCGGAAAAGGCGGAATCCTATTTTAAACAGTTTAGCATAGAAGATATCCTGAAATCTTCAGAAGATAAGGTGAACGCTATTAAATGGGTGCGTTGGTACATCAGCTGTGGAGATGATGATTTTTTGACAATAGATAATAGCCTTTTACACATTCAATTGAGACAGAATCAGATCGGTCACGAATATCGGGTGAAAGACGGTGGACATTCTTGGAGTTATTGGAGGATGGAACTGCCGGAAGTAATGGAATTTGTATCGAGATCGTTTATACAATATTAAAAATAATATCGGGGGAGAATGACATTTCGGAAAACAGGGACTTTTGGCGTATTAGCAATTAATGATGATGCATTCTTATTTTAAGTAAAGTTTTTTAATTCATGGATTATGTTTCGGATGTGTCATATAAAGTTTATATAGCAATGAACTATAAAATAAATATTAAGGTATTTCTTCTATTGTTACTAGTTTGTATTAGCTATGGAAGTTTACAAGCACAATCATCCCTTCCTCCATTTAAAAAAGGAGAACGGGTAGTATTTGTAGGAAACAGCATTACTCATGGCGGACATTACCATTCTTTCATCTGGCTGTATTATATGACACGTTTCCCGAGCAAACCGATTACTGTTATAAATGCGGGAATCGGTGGAGAAAGTGCATGGGACATTAAAGACCGTTTAGATTATGATGTCTTTAACAGGAAACCCACTTATGTGACCCTTACTTTCGGTATGAACGATACCGGCTATGATATATACTGGAAAGACAATGCGAAAGAATTATCCGAACAGCAGGTAGAAAAGTCATTGGAGAGTTATCGGGAAATAGAGAAGCGTTTGCTGGCGGAGGAGAAAGTTACCAAAGTGTTGATAGGTGGCTCGCCTTATGATGAAACAACTAAATTGAATTTTTTCAATCTGCCTAACAAGAATCAGGCTATCTTGAAGATAATCGACGTTCAACGCTCCTCGGCGAAAAAAAATAACTGGGGCTTTGTCGATTTCAACGAACCGATGAGAAAAATAAATTTGGAAGAACAGAGAAAAGATTCTACCTTTACTTTTTGTAGGGTAGATAGGATTCATCCTGATAATGACGGCCAAATGGTAATGGCTTATTTATTTTTGAAAGCACAAGGATTGGCAGGAAAGGAAGTTGCCGATGTTTCTATTGACGCAGAGTACTCAAAGGTGATATCTCAAAAGAATTGTAAGATTTCAAAATTGAAGAAAGACGGAAATGATGTGAGCTTTAATTATTTGGCTTACGCGCTTCCTTATCCGTTGGATTCTATTCCAAGGCAAGGTTGGGGAAATATAAAGTCACAACGTGATGCGATGGCGTTAGTTCCGTTTATGAAAGAATTTAATCAGGAACGTTTTCAAGTAACCAATTTGGAGAAGGGACTGTATCGATTGACTATAGACGGACAATTCATTGATGATATTTCATCCGGGCAATTGGAGAACGGGATTAATTTGGCTGATTATCCGATTACCCCGCAATATCAGCAAGCGATGAAAATCATGTATCTGAATGAAGAACGCTTTGAAGTGGAAAAGCGGTTTAGGGAATATCTGTGGACTGAATATTCATTCCTGAAAAAAGAAGGCTTATTATTCTCTGATAATCAGGAAGCGATTGATAAACTCAGAGAGTATCTGCCGAAAGATGGTTTTCTCAGGGCTAGCTATGGTTGGTTTACTAAGGCTATGTACCCAGAAGTACGAGAAGTGTGGACGAAGTATATGGACACAATCGTTGATAAAATTTATAAAATAAATAAGCCGGCTACTCATAAGGTGAAACTGATAAAGTTGAATGAAATGTAAACGATTATAAATGCCAGATTGCCTGTAAAGGCTCACATTTGAGACATTCGTAAAGATCTTTATTATGAAGGACATAAGAATTTTGTTAGGCATAGGATTTATATACTGCTTTTGTAATATCTCGGCAGTAATATATGGAAAAGGTAAAGGTACAAGTGGTTCCTTTACTTTGGACGAATTAAAGTGCGAGAACTTGATAAATCCTTTGGGAATTGACAATACTACCCCTCATTTTAGTTGGAAACTGAAAGGTGACGGATGGAAAGGAGGGCAAGCCTATTATGAAATTCAGGTAGCGACAGACAGTCTTTTAATCATTCGGGATGAAGCGGATTTATGGAAATCGGGGAAATTGAAGTCTGACGCTTCAGTAATGGTACCTTACCGCGGCTCACCTTTGACTTCCCGTTCATTATGCTATTGGAGAGTACGTGTCTGGGACCAGAAGAAGAAGAAAGTTTCTGCGTGGAGTTCCGTAGCGCGTTTTTCTGTCGGTCTTCTGGATAAAAGTCAATTTCATGGTGACTATATCGGATCGTCTCCAGAGGGAGGACAGGTCTGCGCTCCTTTACTTCGTAAGAAAGTGAGAATGAATCAAGCGGATACTGCATTCCTGCACGTGAATTCATTGGGTTATCATGAAATCTATGTTAATGGAAGGAAAGTAAGTGAGAATGTGCTTGTTCCTGCTGTATCGCAATTGGGGAAACGTTCACTTATTCTTACCTATGATATTACTTCTTATCTGAAAGAAGGGGCAAATGATCTATTGATTTGGCTTGGCCAAGGATGGTATAAGAAAACTACTTATGGCGCAGCTTATGACGGACCGCTGGTGAAAGCGGAACTGGATGTCTTGAGAAATGGTAGATGGAAAGTGCTGACTCAAACGGATCGTTCGTGGAACGGGTGTGAGAGTGGCTATTCGGATACGGGTAACTGGTGTGCGCTTCAGTTTGGGGGTGAAAAAGTAGATGGGAGAATTTTGCCGGTAGACCTTTCATCCCAGTCTCTTGATCAAAGAAAATGGGCTCCTGTGGTAATCGTGGATGTTCCTGACCATCTTGTTTCTCCTCAGATGTGTGAGGCTAATAAGATTCACCGGGTATTACAACCTGTCTCTATAAAACAGTTAGGCGAGGGTACTTGGTTGGTGGATATGGGAGAAAATCAGACCGGATGGTTTGAGATGAAGATGCCTGTGTTACCTTCAGGACATGAAGTCTGTATGGAATACAGTGATAATCTGAACAAAGAAGGAGAATTTGATAAACAAGGCGAGAGCGATATCTATATTTCCGGCGGTCGTCAAGAAGAATGCTTCAGAAATCGTTTCAATCATCACGCATTTCGGTATATACGTATCTCCAACCTTCCAGTGAAGCCTGAAATCGGGTGGATAAAGTCTTTGCAGATCTATGGGGATTATCCGCAAACTGCTACTTTTGAATGTTCTGACGCTGATTTGAATGCCATTCACGATATGATTCAGTATACGATGAAATGTTTGACATTCAGCGGATATATGGTGGACTGTCCACATTTGGAACGTGCAGGATATGGCGGAGATGGAAACTCTTCTACGATGAGCCTGCAAACAATGTATGATGTAGCGCCAACTTTTGTAAACTGGTTGCAGGGATGGGGAGATTCTATGCAAGAAGGGGGAAGTCTGCCTCATGTGGGACCTAATCACGGTGCTGATGGTGGTGGTCCTTATTGGTGTGGATTTATAGTGCGGGCTCCATGGAGAACTTATATCAATTATAATGACCCGAGATTGATTGAGAAATATTATTCTCAAATGAAAGAATGGTTTAAGTATGTGGACAAGTATACTGTAGGCGGTTTGTTGAAACGTTGGCCGGATACACAATATCGAAACTGGTATCTTGGCGACTGGTTGGCTCCGGCAGGAGTGGATGCCGGTGCACAATCTTCCGTAGATTTGGTGAGTAACTGTTTTATTAGCGAATGCTTGGACACAATGAATAAGATAGCTTTAACATTGGGAAAAGCGGAAGAAGCTCAAGAATTTGCCAATCGCAAGGAGAGACTTAATCAGCTTATACACCAAACCTTCTATCGTGCGGATGAAGGCATTTATGCCACCGGTTCACAATTGGATATGTGTTATCCGATGTTGGTAGGTGTTGTGCCCGATTCTTTATACACTCAGGTAAAAAAGAATATGATAGCTGCTACAGAACAGAAACATAATGGGCATATTGCTGTCGGTCTAGTTGGAGTCCCTATCTTGACGGAATGGGCGATCCGGAATAAAGAAGCTGACTTTTTTTATCAAATGATGAAAAAACGGGATTATCCCGGCTATCTCTATATGATAGATAAGGGGGCTACCACTACTTGGGAATACTGGAGTGGTGAACGTAGCCGGATACATAACTGTTACAATGGCATCGGTACTTGGTTTTATCAAGCTGTAGGAGGAATCCGCCCGGATGAGACTAAGCCTGGTTATCGTCACTTCTATATCGATCCTCAAATACCAACTGGGCTGACTTGGGCAAAGGTTATCAAAGAATCTCCTTATGGTACTATTGCTGTCGATTGGAAACTACAAGGTAACCAATTAAATCTTCGTCTTACCATTCCTCCTGGGACTACAGCTACGGTTTGTATGCCTGATAGTGCCGTTTCTTGTAGGATAGACGGGAGAAAAGTGAATGTGAAAAATAAAACATTTATGGTTGAAGGTGGGAAATTTAATATTGTATTTGATCTCTCATAGTAGCTTTTCAAAAGAAGTATCTGAACGGGAACACCCTTGTTGGTTGTTAATTGGGGATATTCAGTAAATGTCCCTCTTTCTTATAAATTAAGAGAACAGTTTTACTTTACGTGAGCTTTTCTCTTAATTTTTTTGTGTAAAGTCTCAAGTCTTGTATCTTTTTAATAGAATATTATTTACATATTCTTATTCTTTCTTCCCAACGGTACATTATGTATATGTCTTTTTAGGGGAAGTTAAAAACCTCTCCTCTTTTCTTCTTCTTCTTTTAGTCTGATTATGCAGCCGTTCTTTTTTTCTTTTCGACCTTTTCTATCATAGATACCGCATTGGCCGTATGTATTCCAAAGAAAATCCAAAGTATTTCCGTTTTCCTGTTTCTGGCTTTTATTCTGGCCAGTGAGTAATGTTGTTTCTGCGTTCCAAAACTTCCTTCCAGGCGGGTAGCCCTTTCACGGCTGAGTTCCGACCGTAAGATTTTCCGAAGTGGCTCATCTTTGGCAGCTCTTCCCTTACGCTTAAAGGAAGTACTTATATGATATTTAGTACAAAATTTCCGGTTGGCATTATTAGCATAGATTGAATCCGCTGCAAGCGCCTTAACCCTGACCTTGGTCAGTTGTTGTTGCAAATGAATACAGTCTTTCAAACGTACTCCTTCGTTAAAAGCCTTAAAGGAGATATGTTCTATGAAGGAGATTCCATCTATCTGTATATTGTTGACCTTGGCTCCGAACTCAACGGATTTGGTTTCCTTGCCCCTGACAATGGGGCGAAGGTAATGCCGGTCGATACTCACGATACGGTTGGACACTTTTTTGCCTGCAAATAAATTCTTCCCTTGCTCAAGGACCGTCTGTATGACCGAGAAACGCCTTTGGTAATCAGAGGATAGTGTAAGCCTGTGCCTGTAGGATGAATGAAGCTGCTCCAGCTGGTCCAGTAGCTTTTCCAATAACTGAAGTAGCCTGCGTTTAATCATACGGGTCTGTGATTTCCTGCGTTTACGCAGTTTACTGTAAGCAAGGTAGGCACGGCTTACATCAAGATACTTGTTACGGGGACGTTGTATGTGCAATGTACGGCAATGTTTGCACAGATGGCGATGAAGCCATACAATACCTTCCCATAAGAGTTTGACATCAGTAGGAAAGCGCAAATGACTTTCATAACAGGTGGCATCGGTCATACAGACATGAAGGTTCTCAAGATAAGGTTTCCAATGCTCAGCCAGAATAAGCTGGAGGGACTCAATATCAAGGCGGTCCGCTACTTCCTGACGAATCGCACTGACGATTTTAGGATTGGTCAGTGGATGAAGAGGATCAATCTGAACACCACAAAATAACTGGTAATGAATATTACCGTTTAAATGCTCAATCAGTTGTGCATCGGAAAAGTTGGTATAGGACTTCAGGACCATCAAGGCTATTTTACCTTCGGGAGAAAAATAACTTTTACGACCCAAAGCAGAGGACTTCAAATGCATTTGCCGGGCCAGTTCCGAGAAAGGAAACAGAGCATGGAGGCGACCTAATTCGCTCGTTGCAAAACTTTGACGATATTTTTTTAGCATATCGAACTCGGTAAAACCTAAACAAGGTTCGATTTCGGATATTTTTTGTATCTTTACCATGTCTTTTTAGTTTAGATTACCCCCGTTTTGGCCGTCAAACCGTTTTTTGGGGGGAATGCTTAAAGATACAAAAAAGGCAACTAACTCGCAATGAATTAGTTGCCTTAAATTTTATTATTTTACGAATATCCCTAATTGATTACAAAAGGTTGATACCTTTACTTTAACAGGCTCTGTAAGAATGTTTATTTCTCACAGAGCCTGTTATATGATAGGAAGTTATTTATAGTAATTTGTTGGAACCAAGTATAATTAACATGGTATATCCTAATATCAGTCCGATTATTCCCATGATTATACCTACTTTTTCCATATCTTTTTGTTTGATCATTCCTGTGGCATGTGCTAGAGCATTAGGTGGCGTACTAATTGGTAATATCATTGCTAGTGATGATCCGATTGCCACTCCAATTAATAAAGTCTCTACGCCCCCTAATGATGACAGGTTTTCACGCATACTGATTCCGGCAATAGCGAGAATAGGAACAAGTAAAGCTGCAGTAGCAGTGTGGGAAATAAAGTTTGCCATGGCGTAGCAGATCAGTCCGGAACCGACAATCATTAGTACAGGAGGCCATGTACTGAATGGAATAGCTTCAATCATATGCTTAGCCAGTCCAGTCTCTTGCAAAGCTACGCCCAATGCAAAGCCACCAGCTACCATCCAAAGTACACTCCAGCTGATCTCTTCCAAATCACGTTTGGTAATAACACCTGTTATACAAAATACAGCTACCGGAATCATCGCTACTACATTGGAGTTTACTCCTGTAAACTTGTCGAACATCCACAATAGAACCGTTATAGCAAAGGTGATATAAACAACAATGGAACGCCAGTCTTTCTTTGCTTCACCTTCAATTTGCAGTTCGATGCTCTTTTGTTTGAATGGGAACAGTCGTAAGAGTATAAACCAAGCGATAAATAATACTATTAGAGTATAAGGCAACATAAAACTCATCCACTCTCCAAAACCGATATTTAAGTTTAATCCTTCCGGATCATTCAAGTATTTTAAAGCAATGGCATTAGGTGGTGTGCCGATAGGGGTTCCCATACCGCCTACATTGGCAGCTACAGGAATGGCCATAGCCAATCCTATTTTTCCCTTTCCATCTGCCGGAAGTGCTTTTAATACGGGAGTCAAAAAAGTAAGCATCATGGCAGCTGTAGCAGTATTACTAAGAAACATCGAGAATACAGCTGTAACGAGGATGAATCCCAATAGTACATATCGTGATTGTGTTCCAAAGGGTCTCAACATGACTCGTGCCAACAATACGTCCAATCCACTTTTGGTTGCTGCGATAGCAAGAATGAATCCACCTATAAACAGCATGATGATAGGATCGGCAAAACAGTGCATAATAGATTTATATTTCACAGTTTGTCCCAATTCTTCTGCAGGAATGTTCTGGGTTAAGAACCATAAACTACTATCGGAAACGGTAAGCAATAGTAATACGACTATTAGTACGGAAGTTGTCCATGCTGGGACAGCCTCGAATACCCACATGAGAGTAGCAAAAATAAAAATTGAAATAAGTCTTTGTTCTATAACAGTCAAGCCTTCTATCCCCAATGTATTAATAGGGAGTAACCATAAAATAAGGGAAAGGGTAATAGCTATGGTTAACTTTACACATCGGGCTACTGTCTGATTTTTTGCTAATCGTTTAGCTTTCTTTAAGTCCTGATAAGCTTCTACTAGATGGAAACCATGAAAAATCTTGTACATAATATTAGAATAAAATTAAAAAAACGTTGCAAAAATAATTTTTAATTTAATATATAGCTAATCTAATGCTGAACTTTTTTCTTGTTTTTTTCTTCTTGTAGTTCTTTAGTGGAAATACAATTTCTCTAATATTGGTTTAAGAACACGATAAACCGAAGTCTCATAAATATTAAGGTAAGAGTTATCATGATCTTGTTCTTTGAATCGGTTCTTTAATTGGGTTCTTAAAATCCGTTCTTTGAGAGCTGAATCTGGAATATGTATACAGTTTTTGATTCGCTTCCAAACTCAATTTCCCATATCCATAGTCTCACTATATTATAAGTGACGAACAGAAGCATTAATAGATTAGTTCTTCTGTTCCTAGGATAAACTTTCTGTCATTTAATGGTAAAGTTATTCTATATTAATCAAAATCTATAAATGCAAGTTCCATTTATAAAAACGCAAGTTTCATTTATATAAACGTAAGCTTCATTTATAAAAATGCAACTTTTGTTTATAGTTTAGTCCCAATAAAGAGTAATTTATCTATCAGAGGAAAAGAAGTTAGGTATTAAGGAACAGGAAGTTTGTTATTAATGAAACGGATGTTTACTATTAATAAGGAGCTTAAAAGTTATCTGTCCTCCTTAAAACGAAGAGTATATCGGCAAAAGTGATTGGTGATAGGTGATAGATGAGGTGATAGATAAAATAACAACCTATCACCACTCCAAAGCACGATCAACAAGGAGTTTCCGAAGGTTGGTGATAGGTTGATAGAGAAAATGATGTTTTTTGTTAGGAGGAGGCAGACAATGCTGCCATATTTTCTTTATGCAACGATTCATTTCTGTGTCAGGGGTTCAATCGGATTCGGAAATAAATCAAAAAACGGGGAAAAGGGTATTGAATTTGTAGCGATTGAGGTATAAAGGTTAATCATAAGTTGAACGAACTATTGTTATTTTTAACGGACTATTAATTTAGAGAACACACACGAGTTAAATAAGAAGAGAGTTTTATTGGGTCAAGGATATAATGCTGTTGCTCGTGTTTGGCAGGGACATTTTTATGTTGGTATCAAGGGGTATGTTTATTTTAGCACAAGGGGGCAGAATCACTTTTTTGGGGGGCATATTATACTGTTTTTCCAATAGTATTATGATCATGACTATCTTTCTAAATAAATAGTTCTTGTTATGAATGGTTAATTCAGGGGATAATTTCAATTTTCCTGGTAGTGCCGATTTTTATCGTCCTTATTACTATCGTGTTTTCAATTGGGAAAGTTTATATGACGAGTAAGAATAGTGGTTATTAATCAACTTATTCGGTAATGTTTGTTTCGAAGGTCATCTCTTTAAGCTAGGAAGAGGTGACCTTCTTCTTGAGTATAGGTATATAGTTTTTTGCGAGTATTTCAAAAGACAATTTTTAAATAAGGAGTGATATTCAAAAAAATAATTAAATATTTTTAGTGGTATAATATTTTATAATCGTTCTTAGAACAAATACGCAAACTGTAGGCTCGTTATAAAAATAACTAATAATAATGAATTTTACCGATTTAAGAGTTTATAAACATTTTATTAACCGCTATTTCTATTGTATATGAAAGGCTTATTTTATTTTTTCTTATCTATTGTAAGTGTGTGGATGTACTCCTCTTGCGCGGATGATTTTCTTGGCGAGACAGAGACCACAAACTTGGACCAGGCGACAGTTTTTGCCGATAGTACTTATACCTCTCAATTCCTAAATCAAATTTATGTAGATATTGGATATGATGTTAAGTATGATCGTTATAGTGGTCACGGAGGATTACAGACTAGTAGTGATGAAGCAGCTTACAAGGCTAATACCGGACTTGCGACGGATATCATGTTTGCTACGGGGTCGGTAAATCCGGTAACGGTTGCCGAAGATGATGTATGGCGAAAAGCTTATCAGAATATTCGCCGAGTAAATGTGTTTTTTAAATATGTGGATGGCTGCCGCATGTATGAGAGTGCTAAAACGGAGTATAAGGCTGAAGCTCGTTTTTTACGGGCATGGTATTATGCAATGTTGCTGAGACACTATGGAGGTGTACCTTTGGTATATGACGATATCTATGAGTCAGTAGCAGAAGCACAGAAAGAACGTAACTCGTATGCTGATTGTGTAGAGTATATTGTGGATGAGGCTAACAAAGCTGCTGAGGATCTGCCTCCTACAAGAAGTGGTAATAAATTTGGGCGTATCACTTCGGGTGCTTGCAAAGCCTTGATTTCACGCGTACGTTTGTATGCTGCCAGCAAATTGTTTAATGGTAGTGATTTTGCTCCTGCTGACTACCCAAAAGAGTTGGTAGGATATCCTGAAGCTGATCAGGAACGTTGGAAATTGGCAGTTGATGCTGCACTCGATGTTATTAAGTCAGGTAGATATAAGTTGTATATCCGAGATAAGGATGAAAATGGAAATGATTATCCTGGATGGGGATATTATGCAGCATTGTTGCCTTCTGATTTTTATGATAAAGTAGGAGCTGATGTTTATAGTGGTACTATTTTTGAAAAAAAAGCTGATGGTGGTATAGCAACTCAGGTAGCATTTGCTCCACCTAGTACCGGAGGAAGTGGAACCGGAGGATATATATATCATGATTTAGCCGAATTATATCCGATGGCAGATGGTACACCGACAGTGGTAAATGGTGAATATACTTCTAATTATATTCCTACAAAACCTGCAGAAAATAGAGATCCTCGTTTTACATTTATTGTAGCTTATCATGGATGTTCTATGAAGAGTAATCAGCAAGATACTGAAATCAATATTTCTGTAGGAACACAGCAAGATGCTATTTATCGTGGAACTCCGACCGGATATTATACACGTAAATTTCAAACTTTCCCTTCACATGCCAACCATATGGTAGCGGGTTCTTGTTCACAAGCTCGTCCATTGATCCGTTATACTGAGATTTTATTGAATTACGCAGAGGCGGTTAATGAATATTACGGTCCAAATCATGTTGATGACTTTGGAGAACGTGGGAAAATCAGTCCGTATATTGTATTGCGGGAGATACGCAAGTGTGCTGGCATACAACCTGGTGAAGGGGGAGAGGATGGACCAAATGCGTATGGCATCAAAGATAATATGACGCCGGAAGAAATGGCCGAGGCTATTCGTTTGGAACGTCGATTGGATCTGGCATTTGAGGGACATCGTTTCTTCGATGTACGTCGCTGGATGATCGCTGAAAATACGGATAATCGGATGATGCATGGTCTTGAGGTTACCAGAAAAGAGGATGGAGATCTATCTTTAAGAGTGATTGACGCGCGACAACATGTATTCCGTAAGGCAATGTATTTCTATCCGATACCTTATAAAGAGACGGTGAAATCACCAAAGTTGTTGCAAAATCCATATTACGAATAATAACGGTTGTTTCATTAAAAAGAAAAAAGTATGAAATTGAAAATACAAACTGCGGCTTTACTTTTCGTTTTAATAGGTTTTATGAGTGCTTGCGATACCTTTAAAGACGAGATTACTTCCGGACCTTTTGTGGAAGTACCGAAACAAGTGGATGGAACATGGCAATTAAGCACTGTTACACGTAACGGGACCGATATATCGGATGCGATGGATTTTAAACAATTCCGATTGATTTTGAAAGATGACAATTCGTATGAGCTGGAAAATTATCTACCGTTTATCGTTAAGAAAAAAGGTACATGGCAGGTAGATGATGTGATGTTTCCTTTCTTCTTAACCTTTCAAGAAGATGGAGCTACAGAAGGAATAAAAACGGAGATAACTTATCCGATTATAGAGGGGAAACGTCATATAACCCTTACAATTAGTCCGGGATGCATGAATAACTCTTATGTTTATTCATTTGAGAAGGTAGATTAATGATTAAAAAAAAAACTATGAAATATAATAGTACAAGAAAACACAAATTAGGATTATTAGCACTATTAGTGTTACCTCTGATTCTGCTCGGATGTGCTTTTGTGATTAATAATATTTATATTGAACAAGAGAACGAAGAAGGGGAAATGGTAGCTTACGTCAAGGCTGGTGAAGTGGCAACTTTTAAGTTTGATGGTTATCTTGAAGGTATGAATGGAACTAATGAAGCGTTCATTGTAGCTGTATTAGTGCCCAGAAGCTGGAATGCAAGTCGAAATGCAGTAGTGACTTATACGGAAGACAAATATGAGCCGGAGATAGAACATCCGATGACTGTTATTCCGAATAACGAATCACCTGCAAGTTATCCAGGAATGACTTGGACAGCTGCATTAAAGAAAGTATATGGTGTCAGATACAATGTATTGAACGATATGGAATGGATAGCGTTTAAGTCTGAACCTTATGCTGATGTAAGTGGGACGATAAACTTTGTAGTAACTTTTAAATGTAATGCGGGAACCAGTAATTTAAGATTCAAACCGGCTTTCTTTATTAATCATTCTACTAATGGTCTTGGTTCAGATAAAGAACGTTTTGCCATAGCTGATGCAGAATGTTTCGAAGTAGTAGGGGGTAAAGGAGCAGTGACTGATTTTTGTTCGGTACACTATTTCCAGATTGAACCTATAAATTCTTTGCAAGATGACTTTGTGACATTTACTTTCCAAGGTGATATTTATGAGAACGATTTAAAGAAATTTGATAAAGTATATTGGGAAGCTACTGCTTATACTATAGAAGGGAATAAATATAAAATTGATGAAAAGAGTGAAAAGACTTTGATGAAAAAGGATAAGAAACTCCCGAGACACAGTCTGACAATTTGGCCTGGAGGTTTCTTTAATATTCCGGAAGGTGAGACGATTACCCGTATAGAGTATTTTTTCACAAATGAAGACGGAACGGTATACATCTCTAAGACGGAAGATGATAGGGACAATAGTGGTGAAGAAGTAGAGGAAGGATCGAAAGAGCCTTTTGAATTTGAGCTTCAATGTGAATAATAATTAATCTAAAAATAAATTATATGCGTAATATATTGAATACAATAAAGAGTCGGTACTGCTTCGCATTGGTTGTAATGTGGATGTTGCTGGGCTTGGGACATTTGAATGCAATGGCTCAAGGAACCGAAGGAACGACTGATAATATTATCGGTAAGGTAATCGACCAATATGGTAATCCAGTATCGGACGTCGTAATCACCATGAAAAACTCCGATTATAAAGCTGTTACTGGTGCAGATGGAACATTTGAATTTCAGTATAAAAAGGGAGATGTGCTTCGTTTTTCTCATCCCGGACTTTTATATAAAGAGGTTAAAGTCAATAAATTAAGAAAGTCGGAACGTATATTTAAAGTAACGGTGTCGGAAGCATTTGTTAAATTTCCAGAGACTATCAGCGGACCGTATGATACGAAGAATAAAGCTAGTTATTTAGGCTCGGCTGCTACTGTTTATACAGATCAGTTGACTTCATCGCTTTCCACCACTATTATTCCTTCATTGCAAGGACGTTTGCCGGGTTTGAATATCATTCAGACTCGTGGAGCACGACAGCATCAGATTACTGCTAATTCTTCTTCAGGTATGTTTGGTGGTGTTCCGGTAACAGATGTCATAGGTAAAGGAGCTTATGCTGATAATACAGAGTTCGACATTAAATCACGTCATTTTTCTCCAATAGTAGTAGTTGACGGTGTGCAGAGGGATTTTTATTCTATTGATCCTGAAGCTATCGAATCGGTATCTTTACAAAAGGATGCTTTGTCATCTATGTTTTTAGGAATGCATAGTTCTCGTGGGGCATTAGTGGTCACAACCAAAGATCCGATCAAGCAAGGATTTCAGTTATCCTTTACCGGACGTTTTGGTGTACAAAGTTCGGTGAAGACCCCTAAACCATTATCTTCTTCACAATATGCTTATCTGCTGAATGAAGCTTTATTGAATGATGGTAAAAATCCTTTCTATTCGTACGATGATTTTACTAAGTTTCGTGATCATTCCAGTCCCTATACACATCCTGATGTGAATTGGTATGATGAATTGATGAATAACAATTCGACGATTCAGTCATATAATTTAAATGCCACCGGAGGTAACAAATACGCGCAATATTTTATTAGTGTGGGGTATGTAGGTGAGAATGGATTATTCAAAAATTCCAGTGGTAACGTTCACGATACGAATCTGACATTTGATCGTTACATGATTAATTCTAAAGTGAATATTAATATAACTGATGATTTTACGGCTAAAGTAACATTGATGGGACGTGTGGAAGAAGGGACCCAACCTGGTGGTAAAGGCAACGGTTATGGAGATATTCTGAACTCTATTTATTCGACTTCAAATAATGCATACCCTGTGAGAAATCCGGATGGAACATGGGGAGGAAACCAGTCATATACTAATAATCTGTTATCACAAGTGATTAATTCCGGTTACATTACAGATGGGGCTAGAGATGTATTGGGTAGCATAAATTTGCGTTATGACTTCAGTAAATTAGTAGAGGGCCTGTCTGCTCGTATAGTGGGTAGTGTAACTTCTCAGAACCGTTCTACAATCAAACGTACCATGCAATCAGAAGTGTTTAGTTATAAAATAGATGATACAGGCAATGAAGTTTATACTCGTTATGGGAAACCAGACCCGCAAACAAATTCTTTTAGTGCCGTGTCTAACTATCAACAAATGTATGGTCAGTTTGCAATCGATTATGAACGTCGTTTCGGTAAACATGGAGTAAAAGCCACTTTGATGGGAGATACTAAAAATGTTCTTACTAACTGGGACCTTCCTGAATATCCGTCTAACGTTATCTTGGATGCTTCTTACGATTATGCCGGCAAATATTTCGCACAGGCAGCTATGAGTGAGAGTTTCTATAATCGTTATGCCCCGGGTAGAAGATGGGGGACTTTCTATGCTTTCGGTTTGGGATGGGATATTAGTAAAGAAAATTTCATGGAAGATCTTGACTGGCTGAATCAATTGAAGATACGTGGTGTATATGGTAAAACTGGTAATGGAATGGATAACGCCGGTTATTACAATTATTATCAGACTTACTCAGAGAGTGATGGATATGGTGCGGGTACAAAATTTTCAGGTTCTGGATATGCAGAAAAAACCCCATTGGCTAATCCTTTCATAACATGGGAAAAAGCTCATAAGTTGAATGTTGGCATTGATATGGCATTGTTTAATAACAAATTAAGAATCACGGCTGATTATTTTAATGATAATTATTATGATCTGATACAAAAGCGTGGTAAGAGTATTGATTTAATCGGGCAGAGTTATCCGGATGAAAATATTGGTAAAGCACGCTGGTTCGGTGGAGAATTATCTTTAACTTATCAGGACCATGTGGGCAGTTTCAATTATTATGTCACAGGTAATTGGAGCTGTGAACAAAGTAAGTTATTGTTCAAGGATGAACAAAAAGTACCTCATGATTATCTTCGTGCGACAGGTAGACCGGTTGGAGCCATTTTTGGATTGGTAGCTGAAGGCTTCTTCACTTCTCAGGAAGAGATTAAAAGCAGTCCGGTGATCGAAGGATTTAATAATATTCAACCGGGTGATATCAAGTATAAAGATATGAATGGTGATAAGGTGATCAATGAATTTGATAAAACAGTCATCGGTGGTGAAAAACCACTTTCTTATTTCGGTATTGATCTTGGATTTGAATGGCGTGGACTGGAGTTCTCGATGTTATGGCAAGGAGTTTACAATCGGGATATATTGATGAGTGATTGGAAATTATTAGAAGGTTTCCAAACAGAAGGACAGATGTATGGGCAGGCATATGAAAATATGTTAGGGCGTTGGACGCCGGAAACTGCTGAAACTGCTACTTTCCCAAGATTATCTGCCGGAGGTAGTAATTATAACCGTGGTAATGGCTGGGGATCCTCTTTCTGGTTACGCTCCGGAAATTTCCTTCGTTTGAAAAATATCAATTTGGGATATAATCTGCCTGATTCATTCTGTCGTAACTATTTGGGTGGAGTACGAGTAAAAGTCTTTGTAACCGGGCAGAATCTACTTACAGTATCCGGATGTGATCTGATTGATCCGGAGGTAAGTTTTTCAAATTACCCCTTGCAACGTTGCATTAGCACAGGTATTAATATTAAATTCTAATGTACTATGTCTATGATACGAAATAAATATTTAGCACTGATTGGAGCGGGATTACTGTTTACCGCAGTATCTTGTTCCGATAGTTATGAAGTAAGACCGGTAGAGTTTATATCACTTGATATGGTATTTTCCAAAACAGACTCTCTCGGTAGAAATGCTGTCGCATTTTTGAATAACATCTATGCAGGATTAGAGAATGGTCACAATCGGGTGGGAAGTGATTACTTGGATGCTGCTTCTGATGATGCGATTTCTATTAATGCTGCAGATCCGGATGTATATAAATTGGTAATGGGACGATATTCTGCGAGTACTCGTATCGGTTCGGATATGAGATGGAGTGAGTATTACAATGGAATACGTAAAGCGAATATCTTCGTCAATAATATTGATGTTGTTCCTTTTATGTTAACTTATCAAAATTCAAAAGGAGAGACCAAGCCTTTAAACGCTACTATGAAGGCAGAGGCACGTTTTTTAAGAGCTTGTTTCTATTTTGAATTAGTAAAACGTTATGGTGGCGTGCCTTTGATGGGTGATGAGGTACATCTTTTGGGTGATGACATGGAGATTCCCCGGAATTCATTTGCGGACTGCATCGATTATATTGTTGATGAGCTGGATGCTATTAAAGATGATTTACGTACGAATCCGATGCCGGATTTCGATCTATATGCTCATACTCCTACGCGTGAGGCATGTATAGCAATGAAGGCTAGAGTACTTTTGTATGCAGCAAGCCCTTTATTTAATGAAAATCCCATTGAACCTGGTAATGAATTAATTGGATATGCTTCTTATGATAAAGAACGTTGGAATGATGCAGCTAAGGCAGCTAAAGAGTTTATCGATGAATATGGTCCGGAAGGAAACGGAAGTTATGGTTTGACGGAATCAACAGGGGATTTTCGGGATGTATTTCTAGGTTTCTATAATAAGGATAAGAATCCGGAAGTTATTTTTTATCGTCCCGGTGGAAATAACAAATCGATAGAAACTAATAATGGTCCTTTAGGATTTTCCGGTAATAGTTTGGGTAGAGGGCGTACACTTCC
The DNA here is from genome assembly GCF_900155865.1 of Bacteroides bouchesdurhonensis. Classification (GTDB taxonomy): domain Bacteria; phylum Bacteroidota; class Bacteroidia; order Bacteroidales; family Bacteroidaceae; genus Bacteroides; species Bacteroides bouchesdurhonensis. Next base: position 4,595,463 of record NZ_LT707006.1, on the reverse strand, counting down.
AACACAAAATCTTGTAGATGCTTTCCCTATGAAAGATGGTAAATTTCCTAGTAAGGATGGTAAAACGGGTAGTAGTGAATATAGTAAATATTCTATAAATCAGAACGACCCTTACGAGAATCGTGACCCTCGTTTGGATTATACTGTATTACATCATAACTCTGCATGGTTGAATACAACTCTTGACCTGACACAGGGAGGAACCAATAACCCATCCGGCTCTGCTGAATATTCTAAAACAAGTTATTATATGTGTAAATTCATGGGTAAGTATGCCACAGAATCAGAGTATAGTGACAAGATGCATTTATGGATAATGTATCGGTATGCTGAAGTATTGTTAAATTTTGCTGAAGCTGAAAATGAATATCTGTCTACTCCTTCTCAAGAGGTGTACAATGCAATTATTGCATTGAGAAAACGTGCGGGCATTGAACCCGGTGATAATCAGAAATATGGATTAGAGGATAATATGACACAAGCCAAAATGCGTGAGGTGATCCGAAATGAACGCCGTATTGAGATGGCTTTTGAGGAACAGCGTTATTGGGATATCCGTAGATGGAGAATTGCTGAAGAAATTTTCAAGGAACCTTTGAAGGGATTGGAAATTAAAAGTTCTGCGGGGGTTACAACCTTTACTGAAGTGGATGTATTAGAAACTACGTTTGATATGAAACGTTATTTCTATCCGATCCCGTATGATGAAGTAGTAGAGAATGAAAACATGGTTCAAAATCCGAATTGGTAATATTATGAAAAGATTATTATTTATATTAATATCTATAAGCCTTGTTGCGTCGGCATTTGCTCAATCGTTTGTTTTGAAAGGAATAGTTTCCTCTACCGATGGAGAGTTATTGCCGGGAGTAAACATAAAAGTGCAAGGTACATCAACCGGTACGATTACTGACCTTGATGGTAAATTTGAATTGCAAGTGAATAAAGGTGCAGTGTTGGAGCTTTCTTATGTTGGCTTCAAAAAACAGGTTGTTAAAGTGAATAATCAGGAAACATTGAGTGTGGAATTGTCACCCGATCAAACTGGTTTGGACGAAGTTGTGGTAGTTGGATATGGTAAAGCGAAACGTATCACATTGACAGGAGCTGTTAGTGCTATACAGGCACGTGAAATTCGTAATGTACCGACTAGTAATTTGCAAAATGCGTTAACCGGAAGACTTCCGGGATTCATTAGCCAGCAGAGATCTGGGCAACCGGGAAAAGACGCTTCCGATTTTTTTATCCGTGGTGTCAGTTCACTGAATAATGACGGTAACAAGCCGTTGATCATTGTGGACGATATGCAATATACTTATGAACAGTTGTCACAAATCAATGTAAATGAGATTGAGAGTATCTCCATATTAAAGGATGCTTCTACAACAGCTATTTATGGAATCAAGGGTGCTAATGGTGTATTGGTTGTGAAAACACGTCGTGGACAAGAAGGAAAACCGAAGATTAATTTGCGTTTGGAATCGGGTATGCAGACTCCGGTCCGTACTCCTAAATACCTGAATTCCTACGAATCGTTACAGTTGGTGAGAGAGGCTTATAAGAATGATGGTACTTTATCTGACTTCTCTTATACAGATGATGATATGATTGCTTTTAGAGATCACACTGATCCTTATGGACATCCGGATGTGAACTGGTATAATGAAATATTTAAAAAGATGGCTTTCCAAGAAAATGTTAATGTAGATATTTCTGGTGGTTCCAAAAAACTGAGATATTTCGTTTCTGCAGGATACTTTACTCAGAACGGTTTGGTGAAAGATTTTGGTGCCAAAAACGAAGATGGGATTAATTCTAATTACTTTTATCGTCGTTTCAACTACCGTACAAACATAGATTTTGATGTAACAGATAATTTTAATATGCGTTTGGATGTATCTGCACGTTTTATGAATATTAATGAACCATACAACATGAATGTAACAGGTGAGCTTTATGACTTTTCTAAAATGCATCCTTATTCGGCACCGTTACTGAATCCGAATGGAACTTTTGCTTATCTGTTTGATACACAGGATAGAAAACCTACTTTAAATGCACGATTGGCGAATGAAGGATATAAACGTGTACGTCGTAATGATAATAATATTTTGTACGGTGCTACATGGAAGATGGATTTCTTGACAAAAGGACTTTCTGCTAACTTTCGTTTGGCGTATTCCAGTATGGATGAAAATTGGCGTGCATTGAACCGTAATCGATATCCGACTTATCATTATGATTCTACTAGGGAATTATATAATATTAATCCGAATGCATATTATGACTATGAACATTATTTCCCCTGGAACGGTACCAATTCGGCAACTAAGGATTTGAATATACAAGCTTCTTTAGATTACGCGCGTGTTTTTAATGAGATACACGATGTAAGTGGTATGTTTCTTTATAATCGTCAGAGTACTACTAATGAAAAGGACGCTGCTGTGCCTAACAATTTCGAAGGATATTCCCTGAAGTTGGGCTATAAGTATAAAAGTAAATATTTATTTGATGCTAATATAGGATACAATGGAACTGACCGGTTTGGAAAGGATAACCGTTTCGGGTTCTTTCCGGCTGTGAGTGCTGGTTATGTCATTTCGGAAGAAAATTTCTTCAAGGACGTAGATTGGTTGGAGAAGAATGTGCAATTGTTTAAAATTAGAGCGTCTTATGGTCTTGTGGGGTCCGATGTAGCAGCAGGTGGTCGTTATTTATATCGGCAGGTATACGAGAAGGGAGATGCCTATAATTTTGGTGAAAATAATAGTATAAAATATGAAGGAATTAAGGAAGGTAATTTGGCTAACTTGAATGTGTCATGGGAAAAAGCGAAAAAGTTTGATGTAGCTGTTGAAATGAATCTATTTAATAGAATTTCGTTTACTTTCGATTATTTTCTGGAAAAACGTTATGATCAGTTGGTTACTAGAAATGATATTCCGGATATTTTGGGTATAGGTTTCTCTCCTGAGAATGTGGCAAGAACTACTAATAAGGGATTTGACGGGCAAATTGGCTATCAAGATCGTTTTGGAGAGTTTGATTTTAATACCAACTTGACATATTTATATAGTAAAAATAAAGTAGATTATAAAGCTGAGGCTCAGCAGAAGTATGAATGGTTGCGAGAAACTGGTAAGCCGATCAATCAGCCAATGGGATATCACTGGATCGGCTATTATACACCAGACGATATTACAAAGATTAATTCTGGTGCATCAGATGCGCCTGCAACTCCAAGTGTTCCAGTGCAAGCGGGTGATCTGAAATATGCTGATTTGAATGGTGATGGTGCTATTAATGACTTTGACAAACAAGCGATAGGCAAGCCAAATCTACCAACTACTACTTTGGGGTGGTCCATAGGCGGATATTGGAAAGGATTTAGCTTCAATGTTTTATTCCAAGGTTCATTTGACTATAGTTTTGCTATTAATGGAACGGGTATCGAATCCGGTAAGAGCCAATTTCAGCCGATTCATCAAAAACGTTGGTCACAAGAACGTTATGAAGCTGGTGAAACTATTGAGTTTCCACGTTTGACTATGCAAGAAGGTACCATAAATAGTGCTACTAATTATATGTCGGACTTCTGGTTGATCAATGCATGGTATATTCGTCTGAAAACAATTGATTTAGGTTATCAGCTTCCAAAGAAAGTTTTGCCAAAATTCATAGATAATGTTCGTTTTTACGTGAGTGCTTATAACTTGGTGACTTGGACAAGCTACCATAAGTATCAGCAAGATCCAGAAATTAGTTCAAATACTGCTGGTGATGCTTACATGAATCAACGTGTTGTAAACTTAGGAGTTCAATTGTCATTCTAAAAAGATTATTAGTTGATAGTAAAAAGAGAATAATGTTTTTATTGAAAAGCATTATTCTCTTTCGCTTTTTGTGATATATATTTAGTGGTTATTGTATCTTTGTTCGTCATATAATAAAATGTAATATTGACTACTATAAATAAGAATCATAGGTATGAATAAAAATTTCGCAATCTCTTTGCTATTTTTGTTTGGGAGTGCTGCGTTATCAGCACAAGTAAAGCTACTACCCATATTTTCTGATAATATGGTGTTACAGCAGAAAACACAAGCACCGGTTTGGGGAGAAACTCAACCGAATAAAACGGTGGAAATTACTACTTCTTGGGACAAGAAAAAGTATACTGTACAGGCAGATGCTCAAGGTAAATGGAAAACTAAGGTAGAAACTCCGGTAGCTGGTGGACCTTATACGATGACTATCTCTGATGGAAAGCCTGTAAAACTCAATAATGTGATGATTGGTGAAGTGTGGGTTTGTTCGGGACAATCTAATATGGAGATGCAGGTAGAAGGTTGGGGTAAGGTAAATAATTATGAGCAGGAAAAACAAGAAGCCAATAATTATCCGAATATTCGTTTTTTGTTGGTGAAAAATGCCATAAGTCCTAAACCTATTGATAAAATTGAAGCTGCGGAAAATGGTTGGCAGGTTTGTTCTTCGAAAAGTGTAGCAAATTTTTCTGCTGCCGGATATTTTTTCGGACGTGATCTGAATAAATATCGTAATGTGCCGATTGGGCTGATTGACACTTCCTGGGGTGGTACAATTATAGAAACATGGACGAGTCATGAAGCATTGGCTACTATGCCAAGTATGCAGAAAAGATTGAAAGCATTGGAAGGGCAGCCAGTGACACAAGAAGGACGCAAGAAGAAGTATGAGGCTGATGTTGAGGCTTGGAAAGTGAATATTGAAAAGATTGATAAAGGGTGCGTCAATGGCGAGGCTATATGGGCAGCTCCTAATTTTGATGATAACGCGTGGAAGACAATGAAGATTCCCGGTTGGATGCAGGAAAATGGATTACCGGGATTTAATGGTCTTGTTTGGTTTAGAAAGACTATAGATATTCCTGCTGGTTGGGCGGGAAAAGAATTGACCTTAAATGTGGGTACTATTGATGATAATGATTTTACTTATTTCAATGGTGTAGAAGTTGGACATACGGAAGGATGGATGGCAGGCAGGAGTTATAAAATTCCGAGATCCTTGGTGAAAGGGGGAAAGGCTGTGATTGCAGTACGAGTGCTCGATACTGGTGGTAATGGTGGTATCAACGGAAATCCGGAGAGTATATCGCTTCGTCTTTCTGACTCAGAATCAATACAAATGGCAGGTGACTGGAAATATAAGGTTTCTTTGGATTTGAGAGAGATTGATCCAATGCCTGTTGATATGTCATGGAATCCGAATTATCCGACTCTATTGTTTAATGCGATGCTTAATCCGCTAATTCCTTATGCTATCAAAGGGGCGATTTGGTATCAAGGAGAATCAAATGCGGGAGAAGCTTATCAATACCGTGAGTTGATGCCATTGATGATAACAGACTGGAGAAACCGTTGGGGATATGATTTCCCTTTCTATATGGTACAGTTAGCTAGCTTTACAGCTCAACAAAAAGAACCGGTTGAATCTACTTGGGCAGAATTGAGAGAGGCTCAGACTCGGACGCTGCATTTGGCAAATACCGGTATGGCTGTAGCCATTGATATAGGTGAAGAGGCTGACATTCATCCAAAGAACAAACAAGAAGTAGGACGCCGACTGGCTTTAGCAGCCCGCGCACAGACTTATGGAGAAAAAATACCGTATTCAGGGCCCATGTACAGAAACTACAAGATTGAAGGCAATAAAATCCGAATTAACTTTAGTCATGTAAACGGTGGACTGAAAACGAAAAATGGTGAGAAACCGAAAGGATTTACCATTGCCGGATTGGATCATAAATTCCATTGGGCAGATGCCGTCATTGAAGGAAACTCAATAGTTGTATCTTCACCCGAAGTACCTTTTCCGGTTGCGGTGCGTTATGCTTGGGCTGATTATCCTGTATGTAATATGTATAACGGTGCAGATCTTCCAATGTCTCCATTCCGTACAGATGATTGGAAAGGAATTACTAATGTTGATAAGCAATAGACATTTATTTAATTAATACATTTAATAAACCATGAAGAAACTAGTTTATTTATTAATCTTCTTTTTGTATTCGACAATGATAAATGCTCAACAAAAAGACTTGGTACAGTATGTGAATACACTGCAAGGTACTGATTCTAATTTTGGTTTGAGCTACGGAAATACGTATCCTACAACAGGTATGCCTTATGGTATGCATATGTGGTCTGCACAAACAGGTAAGAATGGGGATGGTTTTAAATATCTTTATGCTTCTGATAAGATACGTGCCTTTAGTCAGTCACATCAATGTAGCCCTTGGGTAAGTGACTATGCTGTTTATTCATTTATGCCAATGGTAGGTGAATTGGTGGTTAATCAAGATAATCGTGCTTCAAAATTCAGTCATGATAATGAGATAGCTAAACCTCATTATTATAAGGTGACATTTGATAATGGTATTACAACTGAAATGGCTCCTACTACGCGTGGTGTACATTTACGCTTCTCATATCCTTCTACCGATGATGCATATCTGGTGATTGACGGATATACAGATATGAGCGATATTAAGATTGATCCGGAAAAGAGACAAATTTCAGGTTGGGTAAATAATCAACGTTTTGTAAATGATTCAAAGTCGTTTCATAACTATTTTGTTGTTCAATTTGACAAACCTTTTGAGGACTATGGAATATGGGAAAATCAAAAGGATGAGATATTCCCGAAAAAGAATGAAGGATCAGGAAAAGGATATGGAGCTTATGTTAAGTTTAAAAAAGGCTCTAAAGTACAGGCCAAAGCGGCTTCTTCTTATATTAGCCCGGAACAAGCATTGGTAACTTTAAATCAGGAGCTAGGTAAAGATAAAAATCTGGAAGTAACAAAAGCACGTGGTCAAAAGACATGGAATGAGTTGCTGAACAGAATTGTTGTTGAAGGTGGTACAGAAGAACAAATTAGGACTTTTTATTCTTGTCTGTTCCGCGCAAATCTATTCTCTCGTAAGTTCTATGAACGTAAGGAGAATGGAGAACCTTACTACTATAGCCCCTATAATGGTAAAATATATGATGGATATATGTATACTGATAACGGATTCTGGGATACTTTCCGTTCACAATTCCCATTGACAAATATTCTTCATCCGACTATGCAGGGACGTTATATGAATGCGTTGCTTGCTGCACAAGAACAATGTGGCTGGTTGCCTTCCTGGTCTTCTCCAGGTGAAACAGGAGGTATGTTAGGTAATCACTCCATCTCACTTTTGGCTGATGCATGGGCAAAAGGCGTTCGTTCTTTTGATCCGGAAAAAGCACTCAAAGCATATGCTAACGAAGCGATGAATAAAGGTCCTTGGGGAGGTGCTAACGGTCGTGGCTTCTGGAAAGAATATTTTGAATTAGGTTACGTTCCTTATCCTGAATCTATGGGATCAAGTGCGCAGACTATGGAATATGCTTATGATGATTTCTGCGGTTACCAATTGGCTAAAATGGTTGGAAATAAGCACTACCAGGATGTCTTTTCCAGACAAATGTATAATTATAAAAATGTGTTCGACAAGTCTATCGGGTTTATGCGCGGTAAAGGTGTAGATGGTAAATGGCAAGAACCATTCGATCCGTTAGAATGGGGCGGACCTTTCTGTGAAGGTAACGCATGGCATTATACATGGTCAGTATTCCATGATGTACAAGGATTGATCGATTTGTTTGGAAGTGACGAGAAGTTTACGACTAAAATAGATTCAGTGTTTACTCTTCCTAATGTTATCAAACCAGGAACTTATGGTGGTGTGATCCATGAAATGAAAGAAATGGAACTAGCTAATATGGGACAATATGCTCATGGTAACCAACCGATTCAACATATGCCATATTTGTATTGCTATGCCGGACAACCTTGGAAAACTCAATATTGGGTACGTCAGATTGTTGAAAGATTGTACAATTCTACAGAAAAAGGATATCCGGGTGATGAAGACCAAGGTGGTATGTCTTCATGGTATATATTGAGTTCATTAGGTATTTATTCAGTTTGTCCGGGTACGGATGAATATGTAATTGGTAGTCCGTTATTTAAGAAAGCTACCATTACAATGGAGAATGGAAATAAATTTGTGATTGAAGCAGATAATAATAGTAAAGAGAATCTGTATATACAGTCGGCCACTTTGAACGGAAGAGATCTGGATAAGAATTACATTCGTTATGACGATATTTTCGATGGTGGAGTGTTGAAATTTGAAATGGGAAGCCAACCAAACAAAGAAAGATGTACTTCCAAGTATGCTGCTCCTTTCTCTTTGTCTAAAGAATAAGAATTCGTTTAATGAATGAAAATCCATAATGAAATATAAGTTTTTTTGTGTGTTATTGTTTGCGTCTGTTTTGATGAGTGGAAAGGTTGCCAAAGCTCAGGTTGCGGCAACCGATTACGCCCATCAGGTAAATACGCTGATTGGTACGAAAGGAGTAGGGTTAGCTTCGGGATATCTTTATCCAGGAGCGACTTATCCTTTTGGTATGGTGCAATTCACACCGTCTTACTTTTCCAAACGGTCGGGATTTGTGATTAACCAATTAAGTGGTGCAGGATGCGAACATATGGGAAACTTTCCGACTTTTCCTGTCAAAGGAAAATTGAAGATGTCTCCTAACAATATATTGGACTATCGGATCAATGTAACAGAAGAAAAGGGACATGCGGGTTATTATGAGGCAACAGTGCAAGAGAGTATCAAAGCCCGGCTGACGGTAACGGAAAGAACAGGGATGGCGCATTATGAGTACCCGGAAGATCAACAGTTTGGTACTGTCATTATCGGAGGAGGAATTTCAGCTACTCCAATAGAACAGGCTGCTATAGTCATTACTGCTCCAAATAGATGTGAGGGATATGCCGAAGGAGGTAATTTCTGCGGACTTAATACTCCTTATAAAGTGTATTTTGCTGCTGAATTTGATACGGATGCTTTGGAATTCGGAATTTGGAAAAGAGATGAACTGAAGCCAAATACCACTTTTGCAGAAGGAGAATATTCCGGAGTTTATTTCACATTTGATGTAAATAAAAAGAAGAATATACAATATAAAATCGGTGTGTCGTATGTTTCTGTTGAGAATGCAAAGGAAAATCTAAAAGCTGAAAATTCAGGATGGAATTTTGCACAGATACAAAACCAGGCTGAAACGAAGTGGAATCATTATTTGGGAATGATTGAAGTAGAAGGTACAAATCCGGACCGTACTACACAATTCTATACACATCTGTATCGCTCTTTTGTTCATCCGAATGTATGCAGTGATGTGAATGGAGAATATATGGGTGCAGATTTCAGAGTTCATAAATCCCGTTCGAAACATTATACTTCATTTAGTAATTGGGATACTTACCGCACACAGATACAGTTGTTAGCAATGTTGGATCCTGAAGTAACCTCCGATATCGTGATTTCTCATCAGTTATTTGCCGAGCAATCCGGAGGTTCTTTCCCACGCTGGGTAATGGCAAATATAGAAACAGGTGTTATGCAAGGTGATCCTAGTTCTATTTTGGTATCCAATGCTTATGCCTTTGGTGCCCGCAATTATGACCCGAAGCCACTTTTCAAGATCATGCGAAAAGGAGCGGAAGAACCTGGAGCTAAGTCACAGAATGAGGAAACTCGTCCGGGACTGAAACAATATCTTGAGAAAGGTTACTACAATGCTTCTATTCAGTTAGAATATACGTCAGCAGATTTTGCAATCGGACAATTTGCTTTACATGCCGTTGGTGATGAATTTGCCAGTTGGCGTTATTTCCACTTTGCCCGTTCCTGGAAGAACCTCTATAACCCAGAGACAGGTTGGTTACAGTCACGTCATCCGGACGGTTCCTGGAAATCGTTAGGAGAGGACTTTCGTGAATCTACCTATAAGAACTATTTCTGGATGGTTCCTTATAATATTGCTGGTTTGGTAGACATTATTGGTGGTAAGGCGGAAGCCGAAAAACGTCTAGATGAATTTTTTAATCGATTGGACGCAGGATATAATGATGCCTGGTTTGCTTCTGGTAATGAACCGAGTTTCCATATTCCTTGGGTATACAATTGGATTGGTCGTCCGTATAAAGCTCAGGAAGTTATCAACCGAGTATTGAATGAACAATATTCCAGTAAGATAGACGGTTTGCCGGGCAATGACGATTTAGGTACTATGGGAGCTTGGTATGTATTTGCCTGTATCGGATTATATCCTGAAATTCCGGGTGTAGGAGGTTTCACTGTAAATACACCCATATTTTCGTCAGTGAAAATACATTTGAAGAAAGGAGATATAGTAATTAAAGGTGGTTCGGAAAAGAATATCTATATACATTCCATGAGACTGAATGGTAAACCATACGATAGTACTTGGATCGATTGGGATGAGCTTTCCAATGGAGCTACGATTGATTATGGTACTTCAAGTAAACCGGATACAAAATGGGGAACAAAAATTCTTCCTCCTTCTTTTCCTTAATTAAGGTTTAATTCTAAATGGTATAAATATGAAAAGAAACTTTTTGAATATTGCCTGTATATTGATGGCAGCAGCTTTTATTTCATCGTGTGGTGAGAAAAAACAAGTATCTCAGGAATTTCCGGATTGGGCATGGGCCGACTTTCAACGTCCGGCAGGAGTGAACCCGGTTATTTCTCCGGACACTACTACCTTCTTCTATTGTCCGATGCGACAAGACTCAGTTGCGTGGGAGGCAAGCGACACCTTTAATCCGGCAGCTACGATTTATGATGGTAAAGTAGTTGTTCTTTACCGGGCAGAAGATAATTCGGCTGTAGGTATTGGTAGCCGTACTTCCCGCTTGGGATATGCTTACTCGGAAGATGGATTGAACTTCAAACGTATGTCCGCTCCTGTATTTTATCCGGGTGATGATAGCCAGAAAGAGTTAGAATGCCCCGGAGGTTGCGAAGATCCTCGGGTTGCAATGACTGAAGATGGATTGTATGTAATGCTTTACACTCAATGGAATCGTAAGAAGGCACGTTTGGCAGTGGCTACATCTCGTGATTTGCAGACATGGGAGAAATATGGTCCTGCTTTTGCAAAAGCTTATGACGGACGTTTCTTCGATGAATTTTCGAAATCAGCTTCTATCATAACGAAATTGGTAGACGGCAAACAAGTCATTGCAAAGATTGATGGAAAATATTGGATGTACTGGGGAGAGAAGTTCGTGAATGTGGCAACTTCTACAGACTTGGTAAATTGGGAGCCAATGTTGGACGAAAATGGAGACTTCCTGAAAGTGATGACTACTCGTGAAGGTAAATTTGACAGTGATTTAACCGAATGCGGACCTCCGGCAATCATGACAGATAAGGGAATTCTTCTCATGTATAACGGAAAGAATAAAGCTGGTGTAGAAGGTGATACACTTTATACAGCCAACTCTTATTGTGCCGGACAGGCTTTGTTTGATACAAATGATCCGACTAAACTGGTTGATCGTCTGGATAAACCGTTCTATGTCCCTGAGTCAGATTTTGAAAAGAGTGGCCAATATCCGGCAGGTACAGTATTTATTGAGGGATTGGTATATTATAAAGACAAGTGGTATTTGTATTATGGTTGTGCAGATTCACGTGTGGCAGTAGCCGTATATGATCCTACTAAAGCCAATGGAGGTAATAAATGAATAAATTAGCTTTTTTCCTTCTCGGAATGATTTGTTCTCTGAATGCAGTAGGTCAAGAGGTCTATTTCCACAACCCAGTAATTCGGGGAGATATGCCTGATCCATCAGTTATTAAGATTAAAGATACTTATTATGCAGCCGGAACCTCTTCGGAGTGGGCTCCTTTTTATCCGATGTTTACTTCTAAGGATTTAATCAATTGGAAACAAGTAGGGCACGTTTTTAAAAAACAGCCGGATTGGACGGTTAATTCTTTCTGGGCACCAGAGTTGTTTTATCATAATAATAAGGTTTATTGTTATTACACTGCTCGTCAGAAAAGTACCGGAATCTCATATATCGGGGTTGCCACTTCGGATTCTCCTTTACATGAGTTTACTGATCATGGTCCTATCATTGAATATGGTACGGAAGCTATTGATGCTTTTGTATATGACGACAATGGACAGTTGTACATTAGTTGGAAAGCATACGGATTGGATAAACGCCCAATCGAAATATTAGGCAGTAAATTATCTGCTGATGGATTGAAGCTGGAAGGTGAACCATTTACTCTGTTAGTCGATGATGAATACATTGGAATGGAAGGACAATATCATTTCAAACAAGGTGAGTATTACTATATCGTATATGCTGCCCATGGATGTTGCGGCCCGTCTAGTGATTACGATGTATATGTAGCCCGTTCCAAGAATTATAAAGGACCTTATGAGAAATATGAAGGAAATCCTATTCTGCATGGTGGAAGCGGTGATTATAAATCTTGTGGTCATGGTACTGCTGTGACAACTCCTGATGGACGAATGTTTTATTTATGCCATGCTTATTTAAAGGGAGACGGATTTTACACCGGAAGACAACCGATTCTCCAGGAAATGTTTGTAGGTGATGACCAATGGGTACATTTCAAAACTGGAAATGTGGCACAGGCTAAACAACCTGTGCCATTCCCCGGTACGTTCCAGAAAGAGTCGGAAGACTTTGAAGATTCCTTTGGTGGAAAGAGCCTGAAAGTAGAATGGAACTGGAATTATCCTTATTCTGATGTCGTAACTACTTTCAAAAAGGGAAAGCTGTTGTTAGCAGGGCACCCTAAGAAAGGAAATCTTCATGGCACAGCTTTATGTTTGCGTGCAGAAACACCGGATTACTCTTATGAAACAAAGTTGGTGAATACAAATAAAAGTGTGAAAGGGCTGACAATGTACGGAGATGACAAAAATTTGGTTATATGGGGAGTTTCCGGCAATAAACTCTTCCTGAAAAGAATTAAAGATAATGAAGAATCTACTCTGTACGAATCTGTTTGTAACAACAAAGAAGTTTATTTGAAAATCACAGTTGAAAAAGGAAGTCTTCTCAACTTCTACCAAAGTAAAGATGGAAAAGAGTGGACTTCGGTGCAGGATACGTATTTTCAAGGACAAGATTTAGTTCGTTGGGACAGAGTATCACGTCCGGGATTGATACATATAGGTGATGTAAATGAACCGGCTGAATTTGAATATTTTAAAACACAAGTAAAAAATAAATGAGAAAGATTTTATTGATGGCAGTAGCGTCCATTTGTTTGGCGACTTCTGCATTTGCTCAGACTGTAAAACCCTTCAAAGAAGGAGATAGAGCTGTTTTCTTAGGAAATAGTATAACGGATGGAGGACATTATCATTCGTTTATTTGGTTGTATTACATGACACGTTTTCCGGATATGCATATCCGGGTGTTCAATGGTGGTATTGGAGGTGATACGGCTTATGACATGAACAAACGTTTGGATGGGGATATCTTTAGTATGAACCCTACTGTGTTGATGGTCACCTTTGGAATGAATGATTCCGGTTATTTTGAATACAACGGTGATAATGCCAAAGAATTTGGTGAACAGAAGTATCAGGAGAGTATTAAAAATTTCCAGCAAATGGAGAAACGTTTCAAAGAACTGCCGAGTACGCGTATGGTAATGCTAGGAACTTCTCCTTATGATGAAACAGCAAAAATAAAAGATAATACCGTATTCAAGAAAAAGAATGAGACGATTAAAAGAATCGTTGAATATCAGAAAGAATCGGCTGCGAAGAATGGTTGGGAATTTACCGATTTGAATGCACCGATGGTTGCACTAAATCAGCAGTTTCAGCAAAAAGACTCTACTTTTACTCTTTGTGGAAACGATAGAATTCATCCGGATAACGATGGACACATGGTAATGGCTTATTTATTTTTGAAAGCACAAGGATTTAGTGGTAAGAATGTAGCGGATGTAGAAATTAACGCTAATAAAAAAGAGGCGATTAAATCAGAGAACTGTACCATTTCGAATATAAAGAAGATTGGTAAAGATATTAGCTTTGATTATCTGGCAGAGTCTTTGCCTTATCCTCTGGATACGATTGCTCGTGGATGGGGATCAAAGAAAAGCCAGGCAGATGTTGTCAAGGTTGTTCCTTTTATGGAAGAAATGAATAGTGAGATCCTGAAGGTAACCGGGCTGAAAGGACAGTATAGATTGTTGATTGATGACGAAGAAATAGGTATTTGGAATGCTGCTGATCTGGAGAAAGGTATCAACTTGGCGGCTGAATCAAAGACCCCTCAATATCAACAAGCATTGGCTATTATGCACCTCAATGAGTATCGTTGGGAACTTGAAAGAACTTTCCGCGAATATGCATGGTGTCAGTTTGGATTCTTCCAACAGCAAGGATTGCTTTTTGCTAATAATAGAAAAGCGATCGAAGTCATGGACGAAAATGTAGATAAGAATATGTGGTTGAAAGGACGTCGTGATATGTATTCGAAGATGATTTACGAATCTGTACGGGATGCACGCCAACAAGAGATGGATGTGTTGGTATCTAAAATATATGAGATTAATAAACCGATTACAAGAAAGGTCGTTTTAAGGAAGATTTGATCTTTTCTTTTGAAAAGGATTGTAAAGCAGGAAATGGTGCAGACAGTGGTCGGCACCATTTTTTTATTGTATAACGTAGAAACTATTAAATCATAGAAAAGCGTAAAAACTCAATTAGAGAGTTAGTTTCTTTTCCAGAAATCAGAACTAAAAAGCAACAACACAGTGAATAACTCCAACCGTCCAAGTAACATAAGGAAAGAAAGTAACCATTTGGATATATCAGGAAGTGCACTCCACGAATAAGCAGGACCGAAAAGTCCAAGACCCGGACCCATGTTACCCATACTGGAAATAACAGTACCCAATGATTCGAGGAATCCTACTCCTAATCCCATCATGATAAGCGTACTGATAATGACAATCACTACATAGAGGAAAGTGAATGCCAATACTGTAGATTGTATGGATGGAGAAATCACCTGTTTATTTACCCGAACAGGAAGCACAGCATTCGGATGTATGATATGCTTGAATTCATTTTTGGAAATTTTGCTTAGAATCACCATTCGGATACATTTGATACCTCCTGTAGTACTTCCTGCACAGGCTCCTACCACCATGACAATAATAAGACATCCCCATAAGATAGAAGGCCATAACATATAATCTGTCGTAGCAAACCCTGTAGACGTGTGAAGTGAAATCACTTGGAATAATGATTTCCGAAATGCCTCTTCGATACTGATTGGGCTTGTCTCATAAAGCCAGACTGCTATAAAGGCAGTAAAGAATACCACCGACATGAAATACCATTTTAGTTCTGCATCATGGATGAATTTCTTAATTTTGCCATTTACAAGTAATAAAAGCAAAGTGAAATTGACTCCTGAAAGGAACATAAAGATGGAAATTACATATTCTATATAAGGTGATTGGTAATGCTCAATACTTGCCTGTTTGGTAGAGAATCCTCCTGTACCGGTAGTTGCAAAAGCATGGCAGATACTATCAAATATACCCATACCACCAAATACTAACAAAAGAATTAAAGTACCCGTCATACCGGCGTAAATACCCCAGATCCATTTAGCGGTGACCCCAATACGCGGATGAACTTTATCATGGGTAGGTCCGCTAGCTTCTGCTGCAAACACCTGAATACCCCCCATACCGAAAATCGGAAGAACGGCAATGGTGAAGAATACAATACCTAAACCACCAATCCATTGTGTCATAGCTCTCCAGAAAAGAATTCCATGAGGCATGGATTCTATATTATCCATAATAGTAGCTCCTGTACTACTGAAACCGGACATCGTTTCAAAGAAAGCATCTGTTATTTTAGGAATGTATCCACCTATATAATAAGGTAACATCCCGAAAATTGAAAAGGCGACCCAGGATATGCTTACAATGACGTATCCATCGCGCCGGTTTAACGATCTTACTGCATTCTTTCCGATAGCAAGTAATAGCATTCCAACACAACAAGTGATGGCTGACGAAAGAAGGAAGCTATTCAGGTCATTCTCTTTATAGAATAAGGAAACTCCTCCACAACACATTAACATGGCTGTTTCTATCAAGAGCAGGAAGCCCAGAATCCGCAATATCATTTTGGAATTGATCATATAAGTAATCCTCCAATATATTGGCTAATATACTAATTGTCGTACCTATAAAACGCAATTAATTGAGTATATTAGCACATTGGCCTATTATTAATTAAAGAACTTTTCAATCTTTTTTATCATCATACTCAGACAGAATACTACGACGTGGTCACCGGGACGAATCAGTGTATCACCGGTAACCAGCACACCTTCACCGTTACGTATCATACCACCGATAGTAGTACCTTTCGGCAGTCCAAGATCCTTAATCAAGTGCTTTGTTATTTTAGCTCCTTCCGGCACAGTAAACTCTGCCACATCCGCATTCGCAAAAGTCAGGCATTTCACATTGGAAACATCTGCATCCAACATCATCTGGTAGATATGACTAGCCGCAATCATCTTTTTATTGATAACCGTACCGATGTCAAGACTTTCCGCCATACTGATATAGTCGATATTCTCCACTTCGGCGACTGTCTTTTCAACTCCCATTCGTTTTGCTGCAAGACAAGCAAGAATATTCGTTTCCGAATTTCCGGTAAGGGCAACAAAAGCTTCGGTATTTTTCAATCCTTCTTCAATGAGTAAGTCCATATCACGCCCATCTCCATTAATGATCATTGTTTTGTCATCTAATATCTCCGTCAGGCGGTTACAACGGGTTATATTATTATCTACTATTTTAACCTGCATATAGTCCGGTACATATTGTGCAGTGCGGACAGCGATACGGCTTCCCCCCATTATCATAACGTTGCGCACATCGGCAAAATCTTCTTTACCGGCTATTTTCCGAATGTAAGGGAGGTATTTACGGGTAGTAGTAAAGTATACGATGTCATGCAGTTTGATCACATCGTCTCCACGCGGGATAATTGTCTCCGTTCCACGCTTGATAGCTACAACGTGATAAGGGATATTCGGTCCTCCTAATTGATGCAGTGGGATATTCAGGATTTCTGCTTTTTCCCGCATCTTGGTACCGATAAGCAATAAAGCCCCCCCGCAAAACTCCCACCATTGACGTACCCAGCTCATGCGCATGGACGATACAATTTCTTTAGCAGCCAACATCTCCGGATAGATCAACGAATGAACACCCAGTTTTTTGAAGAACTCTTTATTCTTTGGTAGAAGATATTCGTAGTTATCAATGCGGGCAACCGTCTTTTTAGCTCCCAGGTTGGTGGCTAGCATACACGCAGTCATGTTCCGGCTTTCGTCGGGAGTAACAGCAATAAATAGATCTGCTTCTTTCACACCTACCTCTTTTAGACCGGAGATAGAGGAAGGGGAAGCTGTGACCGTTAGCAAGTCGAAATTGGAACTAATAGTACTTAGTTTCTCTTCGTCATCGTCCATCAGGATAATATCCTGCTTCTCACGCGACAACAATTTAGCCAGATGAGTGCCTACGTTGCCGGCACCTGCGATAATGATCTTCATTTCTAGTTCGTTAGTTCTTTTATTTTGCTTGTAACAGGTAAAAGAGCACATTGATTCAATAGCTCTTTGGTTATGCTATTTTCATCCATTCCACAAAGCTGGTAGAGTTCCGTTACCGTACCATGTTGTACAAACCTGTCTGGGAGTCCGATACGCTTGATTGCCGGAGTATATCCATGATCCGACATAAATTCAAGTACGGCACTTCCCATACCTCCCTGAATCACTCCATCTTCTACAGTGATGACGCGGCTAAAATTGCGACCTACTTCGTGAAGTAGCTCTTCATCCAGCGGTTTAAGGAATCGCAGGTCGTAATGAGCGATATCTCTTCCGGATTCAGCTTCAGCATGACTGATGGCCGAAGCTACCTTATTGCCAATAGGTCCGATGCTGATAACGGCAAGATCATTACCATCTTTCAATTTCCTTCCTTTGCCAACCGGAATCTCTTCAAACGGACACATCCAATCGACCAATACACCCCTTCCACGCGGATAGCGCAACACAAACGGTCCCTTATCCGGAAGTTGTGCGGTATACATTAATCTTCTCAGTTCATGTTCATCCATGGGGGAAGCGATCGTCAGATTAGGTATCGGACGTAGATATGCCATATCAAATGCTCCATGATGTGTAGGACCATCTTCGCCAACCAATCCGGCACGATCCAGACAGAATACGACAGAAAGATTTTGGATCGCTACGTCATGAATAATATTATCGTATGCCCGTTGCATGAACGATGAATAAATGTTGCAGAATGGCAGCAAACCATCTTTTGCCATACCTCCGGAGAAAGTTACAGCATGTCCTTCGGCAATTCCAACATCGAAAGCCCGTCCGGGCATTTTAGACATAAGAATGTTCATCGAACATCCCGAAGGCATAGCCGGAGTGACACCGAAAATCTTGGAATTGGCTTCTGCCAGTTCAACCAATGTGTTACCGAATACATCCTGATAGAGGGGAGGAATTCCTACTGTATTGGCAATAAAACGTTCTCCCGTTACAGGATCGAACTTACCCGGAGCATGCCACTCGGTAGCATGTTTTTCCGCCGGTGCGAATCCTTTTCCTTTCACAGTATGCAGATGCAGTATTTTGGGACCTTGCAGGTCTTTTATATCACGCAATACTCTTGTCAGATTTTTCACATCGTGTCCGTCGATAGGACCGAAGTAACGGATATTCATTCCCTCAAAAATATTCTGCTGTTGGGCTGCCATTGATTTCAGGCTATTTCCGAAGCGGATAAGAGCTTTACGACGTTCATCATTCAGAATACCGAGCTTGAACAATAAACGGGAAGCTTTGAAACGTAATTGATTATAACGGTTCGAGGTTGTCAGGTTGAACAAATATTGCTTCATCCCGCCCACGCTGCGGTCGATAGCCATATCATTATCATTCAGGATAATGAGCAGGTTGTTTGAAGTAGTAGAAGTATTGTTCAACCCTTCAAAGGCTAATCCGCCGCTCATGGAGCCATCACCAAGGATTGCTACAACATGACGGTCCTTTTCCCCTTTTTGGGATGCAGCAACAGCCATACCCAACGCAGCAGATATCGAATTGGATGCATGTCCGCAAGTGAAAGTATCATATTCGCTTTCTTCCGGTGAAGGGAAAGGGCGGATACCTCCTAATTTACGGTTGGTAAAGAAAGCTTCCCGTCTTCCTGTCAGAATCTTATGTCCATATGCCTGATGACCGACATCCCACACAATACGGTCATAGGGTGTATTATAAATGTAGTGTAAGGCAACTGTAAGCTCAACAGTCCCTAGGCTGGCGGCAAAGTGTCCCGGATTACACGAGAGTTCTTTTATAATGTCTTGCCTCAGTTCATCACATACTTCCGGCAGTTGCTCTACGTTCAGCTGCCGTAGGTCATCAGGGGTGTTGATAGAGTTTAGCAAGTTATATGTAGGTTCATTCTTCATGATTCGAGAAAATTTAGTGCAAAAATACAAAAAGAAAACGGATAGTGCCTACTTTTCAACAAATTCTTCTATTGTCTGGTTCTGCTTCAGGCTTGAGGTGTGTGTGGGCTATTAGTAAAGGTGTTGTTGTCCCTTAATAGAAAACTTGCTGTCTCTTAATAGAAAACTTATTCTTCCTTAATAGAAAACTATGTTTTCATGAATACCAAACTGTAACCGTAAGCTTCGGCTTTATAACCGCAAGCTTCGGTTACATAATCGAAGGTTCCGGTTTTAAAACCGGAACTTGCGGTTAAAGCTTTGCAACCTATAAGATACACTTTTTCTCGGAAATAAACAAGTAATCTTCTATATGACATCAATAATACGCCTATAAGTTTTTCTTATTTTAGTTGTATCCAATGTAGGTAAAGTCGCATCTTTATTATACTTTTGTCCTACGATAAAGAAATTAAAAGAGAAAAATAAGATGGATTTCCAAACGAAGGTTGAACTTCCCACAGGTATGCCTCCTGTCACTCATGCCGGACAAATACTCTTAATGGGATCTTGTTTCGCTGAGAATATAGGTTTGCAACTGATGGAAAACAAATTTAAGATAGATGTAAATCCTTTCGGCATCCTTTATAATCCTCTTTCCGTTTTGGCTGCTTTGATTGAAGTATTGAAAGGGAAGGAATATCAGCAGGATGATCTTTTTGTATATAAGGACTATTGGCATAGCCCGATGCATCATGGTTCTTTTTCTGCCTCTACACAGGAAGAGACTCTTCGGAATATAAATGCCCGTTTGCAACAAGCCCATCAGTCTATTCACGAACTCGATTGGTTGATATTGACTTTCGGTACTGCTTACGTTTATGAACAGAAGGGTACAGGGAAAGTCGTGTCTAACTGCCATAAGCAACCGGAAAGCTATTTTACTCGCAGACTACTTTCGGTAGATGAAATAGTGGGTGAATATGTTTCACTTATTGCCAGTATGACAGCACGTAATTCGAATTTGAAGATACTGTTTACAGTGAGTCCTATCCGGCATATACGTGATGGGTTGCATGCGAACCAGTTGAGCAAAGCTACCTTATTGTTAGCTATCGCACGTTTGCAGCAACAATTCCCGGAGCATGTTTTCTACTTCCCTTCTTACGAGATCGTGTTGGACGAACTGCGTGACTACCGTTTTTATGCTGATGATATGCTGCATCCGTCTTCATTGACAGTCCGTTATTTGTGGGAACGCTTCTCGGAAGTTTTCTTCTCTATGGAAACAAAACAAATAATAATGGCTGTAAAAGACATCTGCCAGGATTTGGCACATAAGCCTTTCCATCCGCGTTCGGAAGCGTATCAACGCTTTTTAGGACAAATAGTGTTAAAAATAGAACGACTTAACAGAAAATACCCGTACTTAGATTTTCAAAAAGAAAAAGAACTATGCCGTATACGATTGAATCCATAGCCGAATATATCGGTGCCCGTCGTGTGGGAAAACATGAAACTACTATTGATTGGCTGCTAACAGATAGCCGCTCTTTGAGTTTCCCCGAAGAAACTCTCTTCTTTGCTTTAACAACGAAACGCAGTAATGGTTCTCGTTATATCCCTGAATTGTATGATCGGGGAGTGCGCAATTTTGTAGTTTCCAAAGAGGACTATGAGACGATAGTTCAGGAAGAATGGATACCGGACGATATGCAATCATCCCCTGTCAATTATTTAATTGTAGCCAATCCTCTGAAAGCACTGCAAAAGTTAGCTGAGATACATCGGGAAAATTTTAAAATACCTGTGATTGGTATCACAGGCAGTAATGGAAAAACGATTGTAAAGGAGTGGCTTCATCAACTGCTGAGTCCGGATCGTTGCATTGTACGTTCTCCGCGTAGTTATAATTCTCAAATTGGTGTTCCTCTGTCTGTCTGGCAATTGAGTGATGAGGCCGAACTAGGTATCTTTGAAGCTGGAATATCTGAGATGGGAGAGATGGGAGCTTTGAAAAAGATTATACAGCCTACCATTGGCATTCTAACTAATATTGGGGGTGCCCATCAGGAAAACTTTTTCTCTTTGCAGGAAAAGTGTATGGAAAAGCTGACGCTCTTCAAAGATTGCGATGTAGTGATTTACGATGGAGATAATGAACTTATCAGCAATTGCGTGGCAAAATCTATGCTGACAGCACGTGAGATTGCCTGGAGCCGTAAAGATATCGAACGTCCTTTATATATCAACCGGATTATCAAGAAAGAAGACCATACAGTTGTTTCATACCGTTATCTGGATATGGATAATACGTTCTGTATCCCCTTCATTGATGATGCTTCTATCGAAAATGCATTGAATTGTTTGGCTGCTTGCCTTTATTTGATGACACCGGCCGACCAAATTACGGAACGTATGGCACGTTTGGAACCGGTAGCAATGCGGTTGGAAGTAAAAGAAGGAAAGAATGGATGTGTATTAATCAATGATAGTTACAATTCAGATTTAGCCTCGTTAGATATTGCACTTGATTTTCTGGTACGTCGTTCGGAAAAGAAAGGATTGAAGCGAACACTTATCTTATCGGATATCCTGGAAACAGGGCAAAGCACTGCAACACTTTATCGTCGTGTGGCACAATTGGTGCAAAGCCGTAAGATTAATAAATTGATTGGAGTAGGGCCTGAGATATCTTCTTGTGCCGCCCGCTTGGATGGTACGCCGGAATGTTATTTCTTTCCGAATACAAAGGCATTGCTGGGATCGGATATTTTAAAATCTCTTCATTCGGAAGTAATTCTGGTGAAAGGTTCCCGTATCTTTAATTTTGATCAGGTATCGGATGAATTGGAGTTGAAAGTTCATGAAACGATTCTGGAAGTAAATCTTGGGGCGATGGTTGCTAATTTAAATTATTATCGTTCCATGCTTCGCCATCCGGAAACTAAAGTGGTTTGTATGGTGAAAGCTTCCGCTTATGGAGCAGGATCCTATGAAATAGCAAAGACATTGCAAGAACATCATGTCGATTATTTGGCGGTAGCTGTGGCGGATGAAGGATCTGAGCTCCGGAAGGCTGGAATTACTTCTTCCATTATTATAATGGATCCTGAACTTACTGCATTTAAAACGATGTTCGATCATAAATTAGAGCCGGAAGTATATAACTTTCATCTGTTGGATGCACTGATCAAAGCAGCGGAAAAGGAAGGAATTACTAATTTCCCGATTCATGTGAAACTTGATACGGGTATGCACCGCCTAGGATTTGAAATCGATGAAATACCGTTATTAATACGTCGGTTGAAGAATCAGAATGCGGTTATTCCCCGTTCTGTCTTTTCTCATTTTGTGGGGAGTGATTCGCCTCAATTTGATACTTTCACTCGTCGGCAGATTGAACTGTTTGAGAAAGGTTCGCAGGAATTGCAGGCTGCTTTTTCACATAAGATTCTACGTCATATTTGCAATACGGCAGGTATCGAGCGTTTCCCGGGCGCACAATTTGATATGGTACGCTTAGGTATCGGACTTTATGGAGTGAGCCCGATAGACAATTCTATTATATATAATGTAAGTACACTTAAAACAACTATTTTGCAGATACGGGACGTGCCCGAAGAAGATACAGTAGGCTATAGTCGTATGGGACATTTGAATCGCCCATCGCGTATAGCGGCCATTCCTATTGGTTACGCCGACGGACTGAACCGGCATTTAGGGCGTGGCAATGCTTACTGTTTAGTGAATGGAAAGAAAGCCCCCTATGTAGGCAATATCTGTATGGATGTCTGTATGATTGATGTCACTGATATCGATTGTCGGGAAGGCGACCAAGCTATTATCTTTGGAGACGATCTGCCAATCACCGTATTATCAGATAAGTTGGATACCATACCTTATGAAGTGCTGACCAGTATTTCAACCCGGGTAAAACGAGTCTATTATCAAGATTAGATAGAATAGAAAACGGAAAGTGGACGGTAGATAATGCGTTTACGCGGTTGTTCATAACACAAATTATCAATTATCCATCGTCCATTATCCATTTAAATACTTATCTTTGCGCGGACAAAGAGAAATAAAACTTCTTAATTAATTAAATAACACCTATGACAAACTTATTATTATTAGGCTTTTTGCCTAGCGGTTCCGAATGGATTATTATTGCTTTAGTTATTCTTCTTCTTTTTGGCGGAAAGAAAATCCCCGAATTGATGCGCGGTTTAGGTAAAGGCGTTAAGAGCTTCAAGGACGGTGTAAACGACGCAAAAGACGAACTGAATAAAGCAAAAGACGAACTAGACAAGACAGACTCAGCTAAGTAAAGAAGAGTACAATGGCGGAAATGACCTTTTGGGATCATTTGGAGGAATTGCGCTGGGTACTTTTTCGGGTTATAGGGCTTTGGCTTGTTTTAGCGGTAGGTTATTTTATCGCTATGCCTTATATATTCGATAATGTAATACTTGGGCCTACCCATAATGATTTCGTATTCTATGATTTATTACGGCACATTGGAGAGAGCTTAAACCTGAATGATGAATTCTTTACTCAACATTTTGAAGTAAAGATGATTAATATTAATCTGGCGGCTCCCTTTTTCATTCATATGTCTACTGCCTTTTGGATGTCGGTAGTGACTGCGATGCCTTATCTCTTTTTCGAGATCTGGCGTTTTATCAGTCCCGCCCTTTATCCCAAAGAACGGAGAGGAGTGTTAAAAGCCTTGGTTTTAGGAACGGTGATGTTTTTTATTGGCGTTCTGTTGGGGTATTTCATGGTTTATCCATTGGCACTTCGTTTTCTTTCTACTTATGAGTTGAGTTCGCAAATTGAGAATGTACTGTCTCTTAATTCATATATCGACAACTTTATGATGTTGGTACTATGTATGGGATTGGCTTTTGAGCTTCCGTTGGTGACATGGTTGCTATCATTGCTTGGATTGGTTAATAAGTCGTTCCTGCGAAGATATCGTCGCCATGCAGTTGTTATCATTGTGATAGCGTCTGCCATCATTACTCCGACAGGCGATCCATTTACATTGAGTGTGGTAGCTATTCCACTTTATCTGTTGTATGAAATGAGTATTCTGATGATAAAAGATAAGAAGAAGGAGGAAGAGGAGGAAGATGAGTCTGGAGATGAATCAGAGGAAGAGATGAAAGAAGAGATTGAATAAGTAACCTCATAACAAGAAATACAAGAAGAGGCTGTGAAAACCTTTTTCTTGTTATATGCGCCAAAAGAGAACATCAGATTTTGCTGTCTCTTTTGGCGCATTCTTGTTTTACCACTACCTTTGCAATATGGATAAGAAGGAAGGAAGAGAATCATACGAATTACTTTTGGCAGTGTGTAAGACAGAAGATGAACTGCTTGCGGTCGGATACAAACAGATGCGTGACTTACTGGAACGAATTTGTCGTATGCAAATGCAAAATGTAAGTCTGCAAATGACGGATCTATCGGCACGTATCAGTTTCGTAGCTGCTAAATTCGGTCTGTCTGTAGCAGAGCAGAATCGTTTGCATACCTTTCGGCTAACTTCTAATCAAATATTGAACCGGCGTATTGAACCTGTCCGCGATCATTTATTGAGAGACGCTAAGACATTATCTTTTCTGGTTCGAAAACTTTCCGGTGAAGATATACCCCAGGAACTCTATCGGTTGTTGCCACGTGTAGATGCTACTTATCTGGTAGCACCTCCGGCTTGTAAACGGGTACAACGGATGCGGGTTTGTTTTCAGTATGCCGATGAACAGTATTTGTATGTAACACCATTGGAGGAAATCTCCGAAAAACCGTATCTGGTTCGCTACAATATTCCTCAGATAAACGAAGAATTTACGGAAACTTGCCGACTGCTTTGGAGACATGCACAAATTAACTTATTAGATGTGGCTATTGATGAAGCGGGGATACTTACCCCTTCATTTATTGTTCTCGAACCGGATTATTTGATTGATATTAGTGCATTGGCAGAATGTTTCCGCGAATACGGTCATCATCCGGCAAACTATTTTCTATCCCGCCTGCAGCCGATTGAAAATGCTCGTCCTTTATTATTAGGAAATATAGCCAATCTTTTTTTGGATGAATGGATTCATGCTCAGGAAGAGGAGATAGACTATCGCATTTGTATGCAAAAGGCTTTTCGTCGTTATCCTATTGAGTTGGCTGCTTGCTCGGATTTACGTGATCGTGAGAAAGAACGGCAATTTTTTGATGACTGTAAACTTCATTTTGAACATATACGCGAAACGGTAAAGGATACATTTCGTGCACCGGGTTATGAATTGGAAAAGAAAGATGCAGTGTTGGAACCTTCTTATATCTGTGAAGCGCTTGGTTTGCAAGGACGTCTTGACTATATGCAACGGGATATGTCTTCGTTCATAGAAATGAAATCGGGTAAAGCTGATGAATATGCCATTCGTGGCAAGGTAGAACCGAAAGAGAATAATAAGGTACAAATGTTGCTATATCAAGCTGTTTTACAATATTCTATGGGGATGGATCACCGGAAGGTAAGAGCCTATTTGCTATATACCCGTTATCCGCTTCTTTATCCTTCCCGTCCATCCTGGGCAATGGTTCGCAGAGTGATTGATTTGCGTAACCAGATTGTTGCCGATGAGTATGGTGTTCAATTGCGGAATAGCTTGGAATACACTGCACAAAAGCTGGCAGAGATAAATTCTTCTAACCTGAATGAACGCAAACTGTCCGGACATTTTTGGGAAACATATTTGCGTCCTTCCATTGATAATTTTCAGTCGAAACTGAAAACTCTCTCTCTATTGGAAAAAAACTATTTTTATGCGTTGTATAATTTCATAACGAAGGAACTCTATACGTCCAAATCAGGTGATGTGGATTACGAGGGACGTACAGGGGCAGCTTCTCTATGGCTTTCTACATGGATGGAGAAATGTGAGTCGGGTGAAATAATTTATGATCTCCGTATTAAAGAAAATCATGCAGCAAATGAACATAAGGCTCATCTCATCCTCTCCCAGTCGGCCATGGTGGAAGGAGACTTCTTACCGAATTTTCGTCAGGGTGACGCTATTATTTTCTACGAACGGAATAATGAGGCGGATAATGTAACTAACAAGATGGTATTCAAGGGAAATATTGAATATCTGACAGAACACGAGATTGGTATTCGTCTTCGGGCTACCCAACAAAATACTTCTGTACTTCCGGAGGATAGCCTTTATGCCATTGAACATGATACAATGGATACCACTTTCCGTTTTATGTATCAAGGACTTTATACCTATTTATCCGCAACACAAAGTCGTCGTGATTTGCTGTTATCACAACGATTACCGGAATTTGACGAATCTTTGGATTATTTGATTTCTCAATCAACCAATGATTTTACTCGCATTGCATTGAAGGCAAAAGCAGCCCGGGATTATTTTCTTTTAGTTGGGCCTCCCGGAACAGGTAAAACCTCTTGTGCACTGAAAAAGATGGTTGAAACTTTCCATGCAGAAAAGGATACTCAAATTCTGTTACTCTCCTATACAAATCGAGCTGTGGATGAAATCTGTAAAGCAATCAGTAGCATTCATCCGGAAGTTGATTTCATTCGTGTAGGAAGTGAACTATCTTGTGACGAGGCTTATCGTACGCATTTAATTGAGAACGAACTGTCTGCTTGTATTCGCCGTTCGGAAGTGTATGAACGTATCAGGGATTGCCGTATTTTTGTAGGAACGGTCGCGTCTATATCCGGTAAGCCGGAACTTTTCCGTTTGAAACATTTTGAAGTAGCGATCATTGATGAATCCACACAAATACTAGAACCTCAGCTACTGGGCATTCTCTGTGCACGAGGGGAGGATGGGAGGAATGCTATTGATAAATTTATTCTAATCGGAGATCATAAACAGTTGCCTGCTGTTGTGTTACAGAATACCGATCAGTCGGCTATTTATGATGAAACGTTGAAAGCAATAGGTTTGACCAACTTGAAAGATTCCCTGTTTGAACGTCTTTATCATAATGCACGTAATTCGTCAGTACATCGTTCATATGATATGCTTTGCCGTCAAGGGCGTATGCATCCTGATGTGGCTTTGTTTGCCAACCATGCTTTTTATGGAGGCCGTTTGCTTCCTGTAGGGCTTCCCCACCAAATAGAAAGTTCTGAAAAAGTTTGCCGGCTTGCTTTTTATCCTTCTTTACCGGAGAAAGCCGGCACATCTGCAAAAATTAACCATTCGGAAGCTCGTATTGTTACCGATTTGGTTGCACAGATATATAAGGAGCATACGGATGATTTTGATGAAGCCCGTACGTTAGGAATTATAACTCCTTATCGGAGCCAGATTGCATTGATCAAAAAATATATTGAGGCATTAGATGTTCCGGTACTGAATCGTATTTTGATTGATACGGTAGAACGTTTTCAAGGAAGTGAAAGAGATGTGATTATTTATTCGTTTTGTATTAACTATCCATATCAGTTGAAGTTCTTATCAAACCTGACAGAAGAAGATGGCATTTTGATTGATCGCAAACTCAATGTGGCTTTGACGCGGGCGCGAAAACAAATGATGATAACGGGGGTACCCACTCTTTTGGAACGTAACCCTCTTTATGAAAGTTTACTAAATTTAATAAAACGTTCTTGAACTATTGGAATATTTTTGCAGATGTTAGTCTTTATTCTCTCTTTATGCAATTCATTAACACCTAAATATTGAACAAACGCCTATATTTGCAACACGTTTTTTTCATAGAGATTTAGATTTAAGGTTAGAAGAAATGTGGAAGTCGTGAGACTTCCCTTTTTTTCTTCTTAACGTTTGCTATTCTTCATTTTCTGAATGTATCGTTTTTTGTTGAGTACAGAATGGACATGCAGAATAAGTAAACCCAAAAAGCCATCTTCGGGAGAAGAGGCTTTTTATTTTAAGTACTTTTGGATAATTGGTAGAAAGAAAAAAGAGGAGAAAAGTTCATTTTCGAACTATTCTCCTCTTTCTAATATTTATCAGATTATTATTCTAATACGATTGGTTTATATTTTGGAACTAATAACTTCATCATGATCCAACCGAGAAGGTATGCAACCGAACAGATACAGAAAATAATAAAGTATCCGGCTGGTTTACCAACAAAACCTAAGAAGGTCATTGGTTCTTGAATAATAGTAATATCTTTTTGAGTGATAATCTTATTGTTCAGCATCATCTCAGCTTCTTTTTCGGCTGTAGGTAATTCAAGTGTTTCTACGATCATCGGAATCTGGCTGAGACCAGCCTTCTCTACTGCTTTTTGTAAAGGCATAGCTTCACCTTTATATAAGGCCCAACCGACCGGGATGTCTTCTGCTCCCTCATGCCCTTTAGCTACTATTTTTCCATTTAGAACAGCTTGATCTGTTTTGGCAATAGTAATTTGATAATCTTTATCAAGTAAAGCCTTGTTGATGACAGGCATTTCTCCTTGTCCTGCTGCGAATACAAACAAGATTCCGGCACAATACTGGAGGATCATAGAACTTACCCCGCCTGCCATACCACCTATTCCTGTGATACTTGCGATAGCAGATTTGGGGAACATATCACCCACTGTAGAGAATATGTTAGCCGACCATGATTGATGAGCAGCACCACCAATACCAATCAAGATAACCGGGAACCATGGAGAGAAGGTTCCTAATGGCTGTGCCAGTAGAACTAGCAATGGGAAGAATGCGAAAATAAGCATTGCCTTCATACGTGCGGCATAGGGATTCATGCCTGTACGATTGATGAAAATTGTTGGTAATTTACCTCCATAAATGGATAACATCGTGATGGCATATAAAGTAAAGATCAACGCGATTCCCAGTCCTTCGGAAGTCTTAATTCCGAATTGGGTGTTCAGATAAGAAGGAGTCCAGAAAAGGAAGAACCACCATACTCCGTCAGTCATGAATTTGCCGACAACAAAAGCCCAGGTTTGCCTGTATGTGAAGCATTGCCAGAATCCCATTTTCTTCTCTTCTTTCTCGTCTGTAGTAACTATAATGCCATCTTTTTCATTGTCTTGCTCAATATATTCAAGCTCCGCTTTGTTTACGTGTTTGCTTTTGGAGGGAGCTGTATACATGAATACCCAGAATCCCATCCAAATAAATCCAAGAGCACCGATAACGATAAATGCCATTTCCCATCCCCAGGCTTTTGCCAATAAAGGGATACTAAGTGGGGCTACCAATGCACCGATAGAAGCACCGGCATTGAATATAGAAGTTGCATAAGCACGGTCTTTTTTGGGGAAATACTCAGCAGTTACTTTAATAGCTGCCGGGAAGTTGCCGGCTTCACCTATTGCCAATACGCAACGGGCTGCCAGAAAACAATACATACTGATAGTTGCAATTGTTACAATGACATCTCCTGTGGCTCCCATCAGTTCGGCTGCACTGTGCAAACCTACGAAATGCTCAGTTATAACACCGCAAAATGCGTGTAAACAGGCACCTGCGGACCATACTCCAATTGCCCATAGATATCCTTTCTTAGTACCCAGCCAATCTACAAATCGACCGGCGAAAAGCATACAGATAGCATATACAATAGAGAATATGGAAGTGATAGCACCATAGTGTGATTCGTCCCAATGGAATTCGGGTTTGATAAACTCGTCCCAAGTAAGTGATAGAACTTGGCGATCGAGATAATTGACTGTGGTGGCGAAGAACAACATGGCACATATTGTCCATCTGTAGTTTGTCATCTTTTCACTTGGTTTTTGAAATGCGTTCATGATAATGGATTTAAATAGTTTTTAGTACGTTTACAAAGGTCGGTGTTTCACCTGTTTTTATAATGGAATATTTGGTCAAAAATATGAATATATAGTTGTATTTACTAGAAATTTCATGATATTATGCACCATATCTATATAAGTTGTGTTTCTTGGGAAAGAAAACTAATAAACTCGAAAAACTTTACTCCTTTTTCCGCTCAGAAAAGGGAGTGAAGTTTGGGAGTTAATTAATATGTGATAATATGATTTGCACGATATTATCGCATTTCATTATATTTGATCTTATCCATGTCTCCATAGTCAAGGTTTTCACCGGCCATTCCCCAGATAAACATATAGTTGCTGGTTCCGGCTGCTGCGTGAATCGACCATTCCGGTGACATAATAGCTTGTTCATTCTGCATCCAGACAATCCGTTCTTCCTGCGGTTCTCCCATAAAATGACAGATAGCGTTGTTTTCCGGTACATTGAAATAGAAATAAGCCTCAATACGGCGGCTATGTGTGTGTGCCGGCATCGTATTCCATACACTACCCGGTTTCAATTCTGTTAATCCCATTTGTAATTGGCAAGGACCTTCTTCCAATACATTATTGACGATTAACTGATTGATAACGCGGTCATTGCTTTCTTCCATTTTTCCTGCCGGAAATGAATTGGCTTTTAATGAGCCTTTACGACCGTCGATGGTAATTAACTGAGTTTTGTAATCTTTATGAGCAGGAGCTGAGTTGATATAGAATTTAGCAGGTTTATTTGAATCTTTGCTCTTGAATGTAACTTGTTGCTTGCCTCTACCTATATATAAGGCATCTTTGAAATTCAGGACATATTCTTTGCCGTCCACAGTTACGATACCTTCACCACCTACATTAATAACACCTAATTCGCGGCGTTCAAGGAAATATTTAGCTTTCAAAGGATCGATTGTTTCCAGTATCAGCTCTTTAGTTGTAGGAACTGCACCACCAAAGATAAAACGGTCGTACATGGAATAAGTAACGTTGATTTCATTTGGAACCATTACTTTCTCCATCAGGAAGCTACTACGCAAACGGTTGGTATCATACGTTTTCACATCTTGCGGGTTGCAAGCTACTTGCATCTTGTAATTTACCTGGGCGGAAGCTGAGATAGCTGCGATACCCAACATCATTGCAATTGCTAATTTTTTCATATTTCGAAATTTAAATGAATTATATAATTTAGTTGTTTTTATTCATTAAAGCGTCTTTCTTAGTCATACGGATGCGGTTATAAATTGCCATTCCAAGTGCAATAACAACAAGGATTGCCGGACCGATGATCTTAATACTGTAAGTCAGATGGAAAATGCCCCAGCAAAAGAGGCTGGAAGCAAAGTCGAGAGCACCTCCCTGGAAACCTTCCGGAATGTTCACAGTCGGATCTCCGGTAGCCGCGTATACGTCTTTGGCGGCTAAAGTGAAATATCCTGCCAGCTCTGTTACAAAATATAGCCCGACAATTAGTGCGACCAATCCGATAATGAATGATTTTACTACATTACCTTTTGTGATAGGAAGAATCATCGGAAACAAATAGAACATACCTGCCAGAGATGCTAAAGGCAAGAACCGATTGCCAGGCAGAATCACTGCAAGGAAGATAGTAACGGGAATCAGCAAGAGAGAGACGACTAAAGTTGCCGGATGGCCAATTACCAATGCGGGACTCATACCGATACTAAGTCCAGTGCTATTCTTATATTTTTTAGCGATTAACTCACGTGTAGCATCGGAAATAGGTTTTAAACCTTCAATAAACAGACTGGTGATGCGTGGGATCAGCTCCATTACTGCACCCATTTTGATTCCTAATCCTAATATGCTTGGAATATTGTCTACCATTTCTTCCCAGCTACTGCATCCTAATGCACCGATACCGCAACCAATTACTATACCCAAAAATAATGGTTCGCCCATCAAACCGAATTTTTTCTTCATTCCTTCCGAGTCAATATTCAGTTTGTCAAATCCCGGAATCATATCTAATAACTTATTGATGACGATAGCAAACGGAACAAAGCTCTGACAAAAAGGTTGTGGAATTGAGATGCCGTCCATCTTATCATAAAACTTCTGGAATGCAGGTGCAGTCATATCTGCCATGACAAGTGTGATGATATAACAGATGATAGCTGCGAAAAATCCCCAAAGAATACTATCGGAAGCAAAATAAACGATTGCACCGATAAATGCAAAATGCCAATAGTTCCAAAGGTCAATATTTATAGTACGGGTTGTTTTAGTAAGTAACATTAATAGATTAACTCCCAAGCAGACTGGAATGATTAGTGCACCAACAGAAGTATTGTAGGCAACGGCAGCAGCAGAAGGCCATCCCATATCGAAGATACCTAATTCTAACCTGTATATTTCAACCATTTTAGTTAATGCAGGACCAAGACTACTCGTCAATAAAGCTGTTACTACAGATAATCCAACGAAACCGACTCCTACCAATAAACCGCTTTTAAGTGCTTTAGCGAATTTAATACGAATACATACTCCTAAGATTGTGAAAATGACCGGCATCATCACTGCCGCTCCCAAACCGATAATGTATTTAAAAACTTCTTCCATTATGTTTTATTTTTTCTCTGTTCTTAATGATAAATTTCTGTGTTCCCCTACAGGGTGTTACTTGTAGACCGTGCCAAAAATACGACCTTTTCTGATTCCTTCCAAGACGAAACTCTTAATTTATACGTTGTTGCATCAAAAAAACTGTATTTTGACGTTTGCGCGCACAAAAATGATTGTTTTCGTGCACGAAAAATGAAAATACAGTTGTTAAACTGAAAAACTTCTTTGATTTTGAGGGAATGTATTATTTATATAGTAGGAGGATCTGTATGAATAAACCTTAAAATAATGAATTGTATGATCATACTTTA
Organism: Bacteroides bouchesdurhonensis; assembly: GCF_900155865.1. GTDB lineage: Bacteria > Bacteroidota > Bacteroidia > Bacteroidales > Bacteroidaceae > Bacteroides > Bacteroides bouchesdurhonensis. Next base: position 4,562,258 of record NZ_LT707006.1, on the reverse strand, counting down.
TTTCAGTTATTTTTGAAATATTGAAGTGGATGGTAAACATTAATTTATGGTGGATGTGGCAAGTGGCTGTTGAGTACAATCTGTTGGTCGTAAATAGGAAAAGGGGTATCTGCTTTATGCAAATTACCCCTTTTTAAAATATGAGTTAATATATTATTGAAACACTTCCGTTTTTACATTTAAGTGTTTCCGCTTAAATGAGGATAAATAAAGAAATCCCGAAATTTATTCTTTTGTATATTTTCCATCTACCATATCTTGGTAGGTTGGGTTATAAACCAAATTTTCTAAAACATTCCAAGTGGTGGAAGTAAGAGACGGAACCGCCTTTTTCAAACCGGAGAAATCGCTGATAGCTCCCCACCATTTAATCGTTATATCACCTATCTCTTCCACATTGCTGAAATCTTCCAGATTTGTACGGAGTTTAAAAGAACTAGCTCCACTTGCATAAGAAGAACCATTAAAAGTCAAGCTTTTGATTTTTTTCAATACTGGTATGTTTATCCCTCCATTGTTTATGTTCTGAGTATAATTCAGGGTGAACTTTTCCTTGACTTCTTTCAATTTAGGAAATGAGATTGATTTAAAGTAATTACCATTTGATACATCAAATGTCCCGATTTCCTCCAGATCTTCAAAGAGCGCATTTACTGTTCCCGCAGTTCCGCTACCCGAATAAGTGAATGTTCCGATATAGGTGACATTTTTCAGTACCCAGTCATCTTCTGATGAATATCTGTAATTGGATACTTCTAGTTTGCCGTTAATTTTAGTTGGAACAACGAATGTGGGGACAACAGCTCCCACTTGTGAACCTGCATTAAATTTCACGTTCGATAATTCGGCATTTGCTTTAATGTCTGCAAGCTGGTAGCAAGCAACAATCTCTAATGAAGGCAGGTTTTCTACTTTGTTAATATCAAGGGCTGATAATACAACGAGATAATATAGATAAATCGAAGTACCGACCGATGAAAGAGAGGGGATTTCCAAAGAAGTTAAGGACTTTAAATATTCGATATCTAATTTTCCACCTACGTTCTTTAGTGCCGGAAGAGAAAGAGTTTCAATACTTAATGCTCCCATTTTGATCGTTAAATCATTGCTTACATTTTCTAATAAAGGTAATTCTATTTCTTCAGTAGAAGAATTAGATGTATTTCCTGTCAATGAAAGGGTGGGTACGGAAACTAGTTTAGGAAGACTGATTTTAGTTGCTTTATTTAAATTAGCACTAGAGAAACTTCCTCCACATTGTGCAAATTCGGGAAGTGAAAGTTCTGTAATGGAGCCTAAGGTAGACAGAGTTACATTTCCACCAACTTTTTCTAATTTAGGTAATGACAGGGTTTCGATCTTTGTATATTTCTCAATTTGCATATTACACCGTACATGATTGAATGCAGGTAAAGCCAAAGTGGTGAGATAAGTATTGCCGGAAGAGGCTTTCATAATGAAGTTCTCATCACAAGTTTCCAAAGAAGAAAAATCTGCCATGGCGAGCATATTGGCATCAATATAAGTATCACCCACAGTTTTCAGTTTAGGAAGGATAAGTGCTGTAACCTGTGATGAGTTGATTTGTAGTTTTCCTAAAGACTCTAGAGATGATAAAACAACTGCAATTCCTTCTTTAGGTGTGGTCGGAGTAGTTGCCGAACCAATCGTCAGGCCTCCTGCTGAGACAATATTTTCTAATCCGGCAAGAGAAGAACCTGCAAATGAGTTATTAATAACAATGTTATATCGAACATTTGTTAAACCGGATAATGGCGATAGGTCTTTGATAGGATCATCCGTTGTCCCATTAATAGAGCCGAGTATGAGGCTACCTTCGATCGTATTAATACCTGTTTGGGCGAAAGCATTCACATCTGCTTGTGTAAGTAATTCTATGGTACCTTCGCTATTCACGTCTTTACGTTTTACTGTATATGTATAATCTCTGAGTGTCTGATTATGTGATACAACCCGAAATACATGTTCGTTATTCCAATCTTTGATGTTTGCCGGTGAAGGGAATAAATCTGTTTGCTCGCAAACTGAATATTCAACTTTGGCATCTTGTAGAGATTCGTTTTGTGGTATAGTCATAACAATTTGGTTACCAATAATTGCTGCTTCATATCTGGTACCACCGGTAGAAGTTAATGTGAAAGAATTGATATGATTATCAACTCCTTCGAAAATTTCTTTCGAATCATCGTCGCATCCGCAAAGGGTGAAAAGGAATAGGAGAGTTCCTAATTTGAATATATTTTTCATTGTTCTGTATCTTATGTTTATTTTTTAGTCAGATTATAATCAGTGAATCCAAGAACTTCGGTTGAGATTTCACCGAGCCATCCGCTTTGAGCATTAACACCTACTTGTACTTTAATAAAATCGATATATTTTAGATTGGCAGGTTTTCCATCGTAGGTGACTGCGTCTGAGATTTTGAAATAGTTATTACCGTCATTAGTTATCATGTCAATCTTGCTGTAATTATCAGCATATCCCCAGTCATAATTTCGGTTCTCCCAATAAGTTCCGCTTCCTGAAGTATCTTCATTACGAGCTTGAAGACAGCTTCCACGTAATGTATAGCTATCTCCTGTTACCCAAGTTGGATATTGAGGATTGAGATTGAGGTTTCCTTTCTTTCCTTGGTTATCTTTCCATGCAATAGGCATACCAAGACTCTTTGGACGATAATAAGTCACAGCATAGTCCTGAATTGTTTCCGCTTTTCCATATTCCGAACCTTTGAGTTCATACCAAGTGTCATTAGGTAGTCCATCCCCATTTTCGTCTTGCATAACCCAAACAATCCCCGGTTCTGAAGAATTTGAGAAAGAATTACCCCGTATTGCAAAATCGTAGTTACCTTTATTATCTATACTATGGTCGAAACCGACAATTATATATCCACCAAATCCTCCTAAAGAAACATAACCGTTGTTTCTTAAAGTCGTTTCTGCTGCCGAACAAGCTGTTTCCATAGTAGTACCACTTGTAATTTGCCCGACGAATTGTCCGGGTGCGACTACTATCTCGTATACCTTTGAAAAATCTGCTTTACTTGATCCGTTAGCCGCATGATAATAACTTCCTTCGGCCGGACATACATTTATGGTCATTGTTTGTGATAGTTCCCCGATATATTGGCTTTTCGCAGTGATCGTAAGTTTATAAGTTCCCGTTTTTGTTGGAGTAAAGATAAGAACCGGATCACTGCCTTCCTGCAAAGCAGCTTCTTGGCTTTCCATGGTCCATTTATAAATAACATCAATTGCGTTCGTGATATCTAAAGGCATTAAATGAAGTGAGCGTCCAATGGACATGTTATATTCAGTTTGGTCGAAGGTCCAGCTAAAAGGAAGTTCATCTGCCGTACAATTTTCAACAGTAAATTCGATATTATCACTGCCATCTTCATTCTCAGTTGCGAATTTAAGATTGAAAGTACCTTTTTCCTGTGATTTAAAAGTATAATCTTTTTCGGTAGATACTACTTCTCCGTTCACAGTCCATTTATAAGTGGTGGGAATTGATGTCTGAGTGACAATCGGATTGAAAACCAATTCTTTCCCGATTAGAATCTTATATCCGCTTTCCACTCCTGCCAGAGAAATTGTAGGAATTTCTTTATCGACCACATCAATACGTAGTTCTTCTTCTGTTGTACCATTGTGGTTGGATACGCTCAAAAGAACAAAAACTTCCCCTGTGTTTTCTGCCTTATAAGTCAGATGAGATTCTCGACTAACAATCTTGCCGTCAATACTCCAAACGAATAGAGCTTCATTTGCATGTTCATAACTTGGACTGATGGTTAGCTCACGTCCATTTTTTACGGTGTAGATGCCGGTTCCGTTGTCGAGTATAATTTTGGGAGCCATTTGTGAATCCCAATTTTCGTCATGGTCGTTGCCACAAGAGGCCACAATTGCCATAATTCCGAATAAAAGTAATAGTTTTCTCATACATCTATATTAAATAATTAATACTATGACTTTTACAACATGGTAAAGATCTAATTTTACCACGTGGTTGTTCGGAACAATCTGCACGCTACCTATTCCTCTTCAGGATTGGATAAATTGAATGACAATACAGGTTTTACAATGAGTTAGCCTATTCTGTAATTTGCTCTCGTTTTCCGCAAGTGCAAAATTGTTCGAAGTGTGGAGATAGGTCTTCTGGCTTGTTCTAGTTTTGACGCCTTCCCGGTTTATTTATACCAGTGGCAAAGATTGTCAAAACCTGTTTACCTGTTTGAGGTAACGGAGAACTTACAGCAGCGGAAACTGCTACCGATTTACACGGTATTCCCTTTTTCATTTCGCTTTATGCCCGTTTGGGGATAATTAGAAAATCTTCACGCAGCAAAGATAATGTTTTTAGAATAAAATAATTCAATTAAGCAATTATTTCATTGAAAGAAGTAGATTTTGTTTCCTATTCAGTTAAAAAAACTACAGATACTGTGAATGTTAAGATAGGGGTTAAATGAGTACGGTGAGGTGGTAGTTGGAGAAATAAATCTAATTGTTGTCAAGTGACATTTAAGAGATGTTTTCTACATGACTAAATATAAAGATGATATGAAGGATAAAAATAGTCACATCTTTCACATTAAATTTCCTTTTTATTGGGGGATAGACTTATATGAAAGATGTGACTAAATAAAATGAGATCTGTGCAGTTTTCTTTTTGAGTACTTTTATTTCTGCAAACGCTGCTCTATTTCTTGCAATCGTTTATCTAAGGCAGCGTATTTTTCATCTTTTTCTTTTAATAGACGTTCATAGACTTCTGAGAGTTTTTCAATCGGATCAAAATTATTGACTCTATTATCATTGCTATTGTCACTATCTTCAGTAAATTCCAATATCGTAAAGCAGATGAATGAAGAATATAATAGATGTTAAATAGGTTCCTTCTTTTATGTATTGCTACCTAGAATCTCAAGTATTGATTTATATGATTTCAAACAATAATAATTATTGTATCTATAAGTTGGTAGCAAACTCTTCATCTATTATTAATCGTTTTTCTTTATTATTGCGTGAAGTCAATATGATGGAAATATATATGAATTTGGTACAGGATATTATTATATAACAAAATATTGGTGGCAAATGCTGTTATCTTTAAAGTTTTTCGTATTATTGTATAAATAATAAAAGGAAGACTATGAATAAACAGATTTTCAATAGTTCAAAGTGGTTGTTTTTGCTGCTTTTTATGTTTACTGTGACTTGTACATTTGCTCAAAAAATGGATGAACAGGTTCTTGATTCTGCGGAAGTTATGCCTTTATTCCCTGGTGGAAATTCCAAAATGATGCAATATTTAAGAATTCCTGTTTCAGAAGCAACGTCTATAGCAGGTGGAGTGCAGCAACATCCTATTATCCAGTTTATTGTAGAGAAAGAAGGAAAGATAACCAATGCTAAGATTGTACGTTCAGTGGACTCTTCGATAGATGAAGCTGCATTGAAATTAGTGGAGGATATGCCTGCATGGATTCCTGGTGAACAAAAAGGAAAGAAGGTTAGAGTACGCATGTCAGTCCCTGTTTTTACCGTTCTCAAAAGTAGTTTGAAACTGGAGAAACTGGAAAGGAACAAAAAAGATGAAAGAACAGGAGGCGGATCAGGTGAAAGAGCATTGCTGATCATTGATAATGTGGATGTTGGCTCTGATTTCAGGATAGATTATATAAATATTGAAAACATTAAAGATTTTAAAGTCCTGAGAGGAGAAGAGGCTATGGATCTCTATGGTGAGAAAGGTCAAAATGGAGTTATCTTGATTAAGCTTAAATCCCTAAAGGAGATGAAAGGAATGACTGTTGGCAAGAAGGTTGCCGAAATGTTAAAGAATAAAGGGGTAAGTAAGAAAACACCTATCGTATATTGTTTAGACGAAAAGCAATTTCCTCCTGAAGTTTCTGAAATTATATCAAAAAACGAATATAATGAGAAAACAGATTTTATAGCAATAAAAGAAATAAAAAAAGGAATTGCATATATTACGTTTAAAAATAACAGTTCCTTTTATATCAGATAGTTGCATTCTTTATTTGCCGATCTTTATCCGGCATTCATCGGTTTATTGACCGTAAATCAACAGAAAAGCCTGTAGAAGCATAGAGAAATGATGTATCTTTGAACCATCAATCAATAAACATAGAAAAGATGGAACCAATGCAAAGAAAATCTTCTGCTACAGGCTTTTCCGGTAAAATTCTGATAGCTTCCCTTTTTATTCTTTCGGGAATATTGTTGTTTGCTCGTAATGTTGGATGGATCACTACTGATTTATTCGATATTATTGTATCCTGGTACTCCTTATTTATTATCCTGGGTATTTATTCGATGTTTCGTCGCCATATCATTAGCGGATTAATTTTATTGCTAATAGGAGTTTACTTTCTGCTTGGAGGACTTTCGTGCCTACCGGAAAATGCTCAGGCGATGGTATGGCCTGTGGCATTGATTATAGCAGGTATTCTTTTTCTTTTCAAATCTCGTCGCATGGGACCTTGGGGACATGGACCTATGGCACATCATCGCAGAGAATGGATGAGACATAGGGGAAGGCCGGGTATGAATTTTACAGAGAATCAACAGCAAAGTGAATCGGTTGATGGTTACCTCCGTTCCGAGAATGTTTGGGGGGCAGCACGTCATGTTGTACTTGATGAACTTTTCAAAGGAGCGACAGTACATACTTCTTTTGGGGGGACAACGATTGATTTACGGCATACGCGTCTTGCACCGGGAGAAACTTACATTGACTTGGACTGTAGTTGGGGAGGAGTTGAAATTTATGTTCCTTCTGATTGGAAGGTTGTATTCAAATGCAACACTTTCTTTGGAGGATGTGATGATAAACGTTGGCAGGACGGGAAAATAAATAAAGAATGTATATTGGTGATTCGGGGAACACTTTCTTTCGGAGGCATTGAGGTTAAAGACTAAAATATGAAAGTACATCCGATTATAGATTATCCTTACCGCTGGATTCCTATATTGGCATTGGGACTGATTCTTGTAATTATTCAAGTGGTTATGATGTCCGGATATGCCGGAGCCGATTATGTACCTGCAGTAGTAGATGGTATCGTAACAATCGGTTGGTTGATGGCATTAGGTTATCTGGCATGGTTTGTCGTGGGATTTGTTTCTGTGTTGCAGGCTGAGGTGATTGTGTTAGTTACAGGTATTCTGATTTGGTTGGCTGGCAGTTTCATGGTTTGCGATGTGATGGAACGTATTATAGGTATTACTTATATCCCTTTTGCACCGACAATCCCTTTTCGTTTATTATTTGGTATTCCTACCTGGGTGGCAATTCTTCTTTGGTATCGTTTAATAGTGGCAAATGAAGAAGTTCAAAATCAGGAAATGACAAAGGAGACTATTGTTTCACGATTGAAAGAAGAACTTGAGCCACCTAAAGTTGAGTTGATAGATCGTATTACAGTCAAAGATGGTTCTCGTATTCACCTGATCACGACTGATGAATTAATTTATATCCAAGCTTGTGGAGACTACGTAATGTTGATCACTTCTTCTGGAGAATATGTGAAGGAACAAACGATGAAATATTTTGAGACTCATTTGCCACAAGAAATATTTGTTCGTGTTCACCGTTCAACGATTGTCAATGTGACACAGATTTCACGAGTGGAACTTTTTGGAAAAGAGACGTATCAATTGTTGTTGAAAAATGGAGTAAAACTTCGGGTGAGTCTTTCGGGATATAGATTGTTGAAAGAACGATTGGGATTATAGTTTTAAGTGCAGAGATTGCTCATTCTATTTTGAAACTTTATTTTTTCGAGTACATTATTAAAGTATAGGTATATTGCCTTCTTAAGTCATATGTGTAAACGCTTAATCTTGTCTTTCTTCAACTCTGATAATAATATTACAATGGGAGTACATTTTCTGTATCTCCCATTGATCATTATTCATTGAGTGAATTATTTAACTTCATTACCCTTCTCATCAATAAATACCATTTTATTATTTCTTTGTGCTTTGGCACGTCCATTATGAAATTTTCCGATATAGTTATATTCAACTGGAACAATAACCTCTCCTTCAGAATTGATAATTCCTAATTTCCCGTTTTTATATGCCCGAGCACGGTTGTTTTCAAAGTTCCCGATATTAGTATATTCAATCGGAATAATAACCTCTCCTTCAGAATTGATAATTCCTAGTTTCCCGTCTTTATAAACCCGAGCACGATTATTCTCAAAGTTCCCGATATTAGTATATTCAATCGGAATAATAACCTTTCCTTCAGAATTGATAATTCCCAGTTTCCCGTCTTTATAAGCCCGAGCACGATTATTCTCAAAGTTCCCGATATTAGTATATTCAACTGGAACAATAACCTCTCCTTCAGAATTGATAATTCCTAATTTCCCGTTTTTATATGCCCGAGCACGGTTGTTTTCAAAGTTCCCGATATTAGTATATTCAATCGGAATAATAACCTCTCCTTCAGAATTGATAATTCCCAGTTTCCCGTCTTTATAAGCCCGAGCACGGTTGTTTTCAAAGTTCCCGATATTAGTATATTCAATCGGAATAATAACCTCTCCTTCAGAATTGATAATTCCTAGTTTCCCGTCTTTATAAGCCCGAGCACGGTTATTCTCAAAGTTTCCGATATTAGTATATTCAATCGGAATAATAACCTCTCCTTCAGAATTGATAATTCCTAATTTCCCGTCTTTATATGCCCGGGCACGATTGTTCTCAAAATTTCCGATATAAGAATACTCTAGAGGAATGACAATTTTACCATTAATATCTATTGCTCCATATTTCCCACCCTCATATTGTTCTTTTTTATGTTCCAAATTAATCAAAGGAAAAATCAGAGAGTTATTGTCACTTTCTGTTTTTCTCCATGTACCGTGTTGAGCTACTTTTGCTATATTATTTTTAAACTTATAAATCACGTCATAAATGGGTTCGGTTACCTTTTTTTGATTGACAATAAGACCATATTTCCCTTTTTCCGAATAAACATCAATTTTTTGAGCTTTCAAGAATGAAGAAATGGTGAATAGCATAATCATGCTGATAAAGAATAATTTTTTTTCCATATAATCTATGTATTAATTTCCTATTGGCAGAATTAAGTTAATATATATTCAACTCGGTCAATAAGCTTTGTTTTATCTTATTGGTGTCTTGTAGGATTGTAGACATACTGTTTCATTGTTTGATAGATAAATAAAATTACGATTTACTTCCCTATTTTGAACTATGTTCTTTATTTTAAACTGTAAATATAGATTCTACTAATCCTATTTTGATTCGAAAACAGGTAAACTAGCCTGAATTTAATTTGGGCACTTCTTTTTTGAATTTAGGCTACCTGTTTATTGAATCTGAATATTAATGGATCGTAAATCTTCCGCCTTCGAACTGCTCCCATAATATATTTTATATGTTCCATCAATGGGATGCATAGTATTGGTCGTTGAATCAAACCATTCGAATGAATCATAAGGAAGCTCAATATTTACATTCTGTTTTTCACCTTTAACTATATTCACTCTCTGGAAAGCCCGAAGAGTCTTTTGTGGTCCTTCCTTATCGTCCGGGCGACTAATATACACTTGTACAACATCTGCTCCATCCTGTTGTCCGACATTCCTCACTGGAATAGTGAGAATAACCTTTTCTCCTTTATGCAGTTTTGATTGATTCAACTTAGCCTTTCCGTAAGAAAAGCGTGTATAACTCAATCCATAGCCGAAAGGAAATAGCGGTTCTTCAGTCATGTAGCGATAAGTACGTCCTTTCATCGAATAGTTTTCATAATCCGGTAATTGTTCCAAACTTTTATAGAATGTAATAGGTAGACGTCCGGATGGATTGTAATCTCCAAAAAGTACGTCTGCAATAGCTGATCCACCTGCTTGACCGGGATACCAAGCTTGCAGAATAGCGTTACAGTTCTCACTCTCGGGAACAATTGCCATTGCCGAACCTGAGAAATTAATGAATACGACTTTCTTTCCATTATTCTTTAGAAGAGAAAGAACTTCACGTTGAATAGCCGGTAATTCGATGTCTGTGCGGTCACCATCTTTGAATCCGGTAACTGATACATCCATTTCTTCTCCTTCCAATTGTGGCGAGATACCTCCGGCAAAAATGATAACGTCCGCATCTTTCACTTTGTCCATAAGTACTTGTTCATTCAGAACAGATTTCTGTACATTATTATCTTTTGAATGGATAGCATCTGTGAGTCCACATATAGGTTCATAAATAATTTGTGCCTGAGGTAGTTTCGCTCTGATTCCTTCCAATAAAGTGACGGTATGTGACGGGAAACCATTGTAATTACCCCATTGCATGACAGAATCATTAGCATTTGGACCGATCACAGCGACTTTCATCTGACGGTTTAAAGGGAGTAGGTTATTTTTGTTTTGTAACAGCACTAGACTTTCATGTGCTATTTTTAGTGCCAATTCTTTATGTTTAGGGCAATCAACAACTGAATAAGGTATTTCCGCCCAAGGATGGGTTGGATTCATCTCTCCCAGTTCAAAACGTGCTTTTAATAATCTTCTGACGGAAGTGTTGATTTTTTCTTCTGAAATTAATCCTTGCTTTGCGGCTTCTGTAATACTCTTGTAGTTATCTCCACACTCAAGATCAGTACCGCTCAGAACTGCATCTGCAGAAGCGTGGGCCGCATCCGGATGAGTATTGTGATGGTGAGGTTGGAAGAAATCTCCAATAGCTCCGCAATCGGAAACAACAATTCCTTTGTATCCCCATTCGTTACGGAGAATCTGCGTGAGTAGACGTTTGCTACCACAACATGGGTCACCTTCAAAACGGTTGTAAGCACACATCACTTCTTTTACTCCAGCTTTTTGTACCAAATCTTTAAATGCCGGAAGATAAGTTTCCCATAAATCTCTGGGATCTATATTTTCAGCATTGAAATTATGGCGATTCCATTCCGGACCGGAATGTACGGCATAGTGTTTGGCGCAGGCATGAAGTTTATTATATTTGGCATCTTCCGGTCCTTGTAAACCTCTGACTACGGCCATACCCATCCGACCTGTCAGGTAAGGATCTTCTCCATAGGTTTCTTGTCCACGTCCCCAACGCGGGTCACGAAAGATATTGATATTAGGAGTCCATACTGTAAGACCTTTATAACGGTCATATTGCCCTTTTTCATTGAAATTGCGATTTTTGGCACGTGCTTCATCTGATACAGCATTGAATACCTCATAAAGCAAAGCATCATCGAAAGAGGCGGCCATACCGATAGATTGAGGAAAAACAGTAGCCCGTCCCGCACGTGCTATGCCATGAAGAGCTTCGCTCCACCATTCGTATGGCTTAATGCCGAGACGTGGAATGGCTGGTGAGGCATTTTGCATTAAAGATACTTTTTCTTCCAACGTTAGTCGTTGGAGTAAGTCATCTGCCCGTTGTTCGGCTGAGAGTGAGATATCCTGATAAGGATACTGTTCTGGGGCATTGTTCTGCGCCTGTGTTTGGAATGTGCAGGTTACTGCAAAGCATGCTATTATCCACTGTCTTATCATTACTTTATAGTTTTGGACTTTGTTTAACAAATTCAATTCTCCTTAAATATCAGGAAAAGAGTACTTATCCATCATTTTACTATTAGTGATCCCTTTAGAGTGATGTTACTGATAAAAAATAATTTTCCTAATAGAATTTCCGGTTAGCGACGAGCTGTTCAGAAATTGGTGGAAGGTACAAAATTATTAGTCGTTTCATAGTAATTGTTTTAATGTTTAAGCAAAAATAAGAAAAACAATGCGGAATTAAAAGTTTAAATAGAAAATTGAGTAAAAAAAGTTTTTTATCTGTATTTTTATATCTAATAAAGTGTATGCTCTTTATTGACAGTTGATTATTTATATTTCATAATGAGTTTTAATAAAAAGCTTTAAAAAAATCCTCTTTACGTCCTTATTTTGGATATAAAGAGGAAATTTTCTTGACGAGAGTTGCATGGGGTATGGTGAGATGAAATCATAATTGGGGAATAAATTGCACAATACTTTCACAAGTGTCCTCTCGTCATTGCCTAAAATCTAGGCAAAATTAATTAATAATTTTTATAATCAGCTACATATATTAAAATATCTTATAAACTTTATGAATATTTTGATATATTGAATATATTTTGGGATGACTTTTAGGATTCATTGATTTTTACTACCTTTGTCAATTCAACTAAGAAGTAATCCAGAAGTATATGAATGAGAATTTTTTATATAATGACTTCCCCACTTTTCTAAAAAAGTATTTTTCTTATAAGGTACAAAAAATATCATTGAATGCAGGTTTCACATGTCCCAATCGTGATGGTACAAAAGGATGGGGAGGATGTACTTACTGCAATAATCAGACATTCAATCCGGACTATTGTCGGACGGAAAAGCCAATTGCTGTTCAGTTGGAAGAAGGAAAGTGCTTCTTTGCCCATAAATATCCGGAAATGAAATATCTGGCATATTTTCAAGCTTATACGAATACATATGCGGAATTGGAGGGATTAAAAAGAAAATATGAAGAGGCTTTGGAAGTTGAAGGAGTAGTCGGTCTGGTTATTGGTACGCGACCGGATTGTATGCCGGAAGATTTACTTCGTTATTTGGAAGAATTGAACCGAAATACTTTTTTAATGGTAGAATATGGAATGGAAAGTACTTTGGATGAGACTTTGCAGCGCATTAACAGGGGACATACTTATAAGGATACAGTTGAAGCAGTTCGGCGTACTGCCGATTGTGGCATCTTAACCGGAGGGCATATAATTCTGGGACTTCCCGGAGAATCTCATGATACTATGGTGATGCAGGCCGAAATCCTTTCAGAGTTGCCGATCTCAACTCTAAAAATTCATCAACTACAGTTGATACGTGGAACTCGTATGGCGAAGGAGTATATGGATAATCCATCTGACTTTCATTTATTTATGGAAGTTGATGAATATATTGATCTGGTAATTGATTATGTGGAACATTTACGTCCTGATTTGGTAGTAGAGCGTTTTATCTCTCAATCTCCTAAAGAGTTGTTGATTGCTCCGGATTGGGGATTAAAAAATTATGAATTTGTAACTCGTTTGCAAAAAAGAATGAAAGAAAGGGGGGCTTATCAGGGGAAGAGGTATAAGGATTCAGAAAAAAGAGTTATTTTTGCAGATGATAAGTTCACCATTGAATAGATATCGGACTTTAAAAAAGATATAAGGTGGTGAGGAGAAATTAATTAAAGTTGAAGAATGGAACAGAAAACAAGAATTAAAGGAAATATCCACTATGTGGGAGTGAATGACCGTAGTAAACATCGTTTTGAATCGATGTGGCCGTTACCCTACGGAGTTTCGTATAACTCTTATCTGATTGATGATGAAATGATTGCTTTGATTGACACAGTTGATATCTGTTATTTTGAGGTATATCTGCGTAAAATCAAACAAGTGATTGGCGAACGTCCTATCGATTATCTGATTATAAACCATATGGAACCGGATCATTCAGGATCTATCCGATTGATTAAGCAACATTATCCGAATATTATTATCGTAGGTAATAAACAAACATTCGGTATGATTGAAGGTTTCTATGGAGTGACTGGTGAACAATATTTGGTAAAAGACGGAGATTTCCTTGCTTTAGGTCGTCATAAACTTCGTTTTTATATGACCCCTATGGTGCATTGGCCGGAAACGATGATGACATTTGATGAAACGGACGGTGTTCTTTTTTCTGGTGATGGATTCGGTTGTTTCGGTACGCTGGATGGCGGTTTCCTGGATACCCGTATGAATCTGGATAAATATTGGGGAGAGATGGTTCGTTATTATTCAAATATCGTAGGGAAATATGGTAGCCCCGTTCAAAAAGCTTTGCAGAAATTGGGAGGGCTTCCTATATCTACCATTTGTTCTACTCACGGACCTGTCTGGACGGAGAATATAGCGAAAGTGATTGGCATTTATGACCGTTTGAGTCGTTATGATGCTGACGAAGGTGTAGTGATAGCTTATGGCAGCATGTACGGAAACACGGAACAAATGGCTGAAGCAATTGCCGCAGAACTTTCTGCACAAGGTATTAAAAATATTGTCATGCACAATGTGGCTAAGAGTCACCCATCTTATATTATAGCGGATATTTTCCGGTATAAGGGATTAATTATTGGTTCTCCTACTTATAGCAATCATATTTTCCCGGAGGTGGAATCTCTATTATCTAAGATTTTAGTGCGTGAGCTTAAAGGACGTTATTTGGGATTGTTTGGATCTTTCACATGGGCAGGTGCTGCTGTGAAGCGTATGGCTGAATTTGCAGAAAAAAGTAAATTTGAGTTGGTAGGCAATCCGGTGGAAATGAAACAGGCAATGCAGGACATTACCTATACTCAATGTGAGAATCTGGCTCGTGCCATGGCGGACCGTTTGAAGAAAGACCGTTAATAGTGATAGAAAAATATTTGACTAACCTATAAAATAATCGACTTATGAGACTTATTATTCAGCCGGACTATCAGTCCGTATCTCTGTGGGCTGCACATTATGTTGCTGCTAAAATAAAATCTGCCAATCCAACTCCTGATGAACCATTTGTATTGGGTTGCCCTACCGGATCTTCTCCTTTGGGTATGTATAAAGCTTTGATTGATCTGAATAAAAAAGGAATCGTTTCTTTCCAGAATGTTGTAACATTCAACATGGATGAATATGTAGGATTACCGAAAGAACATCCGGAGAGTTACTATTCATTTATGTGGAACAATTTCTTTGGCCACATTGATATCAAACCGGAGAATACTAACATTCTGAACGGTAATGCTCCTGATTTGGATGCAGAATGTGCACGTTATGAAGAAAAAATTAAGTCTTATGGTGGTATCGACCTTTTCATGGGGGGGATCGGTCCTGACGGACATATTGCTTTCAATGAACCGGGATCCTCTTTAACTTCACGTACCCGTCAGAAAACGCTGACTACAGATACGATTATTGCCAACTCCCGTTTCTTTGATAATGATATTAATAAGGTTCCTAAAACAGCTTTGACTGTGGGTGTAGGTACTGTACTTTCTGCTAAGGAAGTGATGATTATCGTTAATGGCCATAATAAGGCTCGTGCATTGTATCAAGCAGTAGAGGGACCAATCACTCAAATGTGGACTATTAGTGCTTTGCAGATGCATGAAAAAGGAATCATTGTTTGTGATGATGCTGCGACTGAAGAACTGCGAGTGGGTACTTACCGTTATTTTAAAGATATTGAAGCCGGACATTTGGATCCGGAATCATTAATTAAGTAATCGGTAATTCTTAATTGAAATAAGAAATGGGCTGCCTCACGTTTGAAGTGATGGTAGCCCATTTTATATCAAGTCTCTTAGATTTCTTCCAACCAGCCTTTACCTTGCCGGACTATTTCCGGTTCAACATCTGTACATTTTACCACTGTTGATGGTTCTATTCCTCCGATACCTCCATCGATTACCAGATCTACGATATCTCCGAATTTTTCATTTATTAATTCCGGATCAGTCATATATTCCAGTTCCTCATGCTCCTTGTAAGGGAGAGTAGTAGTCATAATGGGAGCATCCAATAGGCGAGCTATTTCACGTATAATATGGTTGTTAGGCATACGAATACCTACTTCTTTCCGGTTACGGAAGATTTTGGGCAGACGGTTTGTTCCATTCAGAATAAAAGTGAACGGACCGGGAAGATTATGTTTCATCAGTTTGAAAACGCTATTGTCCACTTTGGCGTATTCACTGATACTGCTTAAATCATAACAGATGATAGATAAATTGTTTTTGCGTGGATCGATGTCTTTGATTCGGCAGATGCGTTCGATAGCACGTTCTTTCAGTCCGTGGCAACCAATGGCATACGTCGTATCTGTAGGATAAATGATAAGTCCGCCATCATTTAAGATGTCAATAACCCGTTGCAAATCTTGCTGGTTATTATTTTTATCATATAGTTTTAAAAGCATAAGTTTACTTTTTATCTATTTCAATTTCTTCAAGAGATCTAAAGCTTTCTCTGTCGCTTTTTGTTTGACAGAATCTTTATTCGCATTAGATCCACCGTCCAGACCTAGCTTTTTACCCAATTGACCGATTGCTTCTTCGGCTGCAGATTCAATAGCTTGATTCGCCATACTCTTCATATCGACATTGACTTTGGGAGAACTAAATGAACCGTCGATTTTCAGATCTACCGTCGATATTTTAGCAAAATTGGCAGAAGCGGGAAGTTTGATCTTACCTGTATAATCAATCGTCTGATCCAGGCCGGTGCTACCGGAAAGATTCAATGTATAATCTCCCATTTTAATATCGAAAGGTTGGGTATTGACCCTACCATCCTTAATCGTGAAATCTATTTTCATATCTTTCACCTTCATGTCTTTAAGGCTTGGTTGTTTGATGGCATCGGCAATCTGGTCAATGGATTTTACTCCACTGAGGCTAAGATCACGTACAGATAAGCTGCCATCTCCTTGTAGGGTATTTAATACCGGACTCATAGTTGCATCCAAATCTGTCAGTATGTTGATACCACCGGAGAAATTACCTTTCAGATTCTCAAAAATTGGAGCGAGTTTCTGTATCATATCCAGCTCTTTGTATGCTTGCGAAAAACTGATATCTGTGAGTTTGAACCCAGCTTTTACTTCCGGTTTCTTCGCGTTGGCAGTAGAGTAGTAGCCATTCATAACTGCATTGCCTCCCATTGTGTTCATGGAGAGATTCTTCATATCTACTTTGCCATCCTTAATGATAAGTTTGCCGTTCATATTGTTGAATGCCATTTTGTCAAGCAATACTTGCTTTAAGTTTGCATCCATTTGAAGATCAAGATTACTGGGAACTTCGAAAACACCTGTTACTGGAATAGAATCAGTTGCACTGGCTTCACCCGAAGTTGAGGCAGTGGCTGTACTATCAGTCGAAGCAGTCATAAAATCGTTCAGATTAAAATAATTCGAATGAATATTAAGATTGCCTTTTAAAGTCGTACCTTTCAATGCATACCCTATATAGTTCTCGAAACGACTATCGGCTGTAATGTCATTCTTACCCATATTGACGGTAGTTTCGCTTAGTTGGAGATATTGAGGGGTAAAAGTAAAGAGTGATTTCTTTATTTCCACATCCGGCATATCTTTCATTTTGAGTTTCATATCCGTCAGATTAATCGTACCGGATGCTTTGAAATCATCATATTGTTCCTTTTCTATATATGAAAGCCGTCCGGACATTTGCATATCGGCATTAATTGTTCCGTTCAGAGCCATGTCATCCATTGGATAAACCTGTTTGATCATTCCCAAGTTGAGTATACCTTTGGCTTCTGCTTTGAAGTCCGGATCACTGATCGGAGTCTTTACGTCAGCTATCAGTTTAAACGGATTACCTGCTAGGTTGAAACTGAAAGGGTTGATGTTGATAGTAGTTAGGTCAATGTTACCTCCTGGATTCTGTACATTGGCACTAATATTGATTTGGTCTACACCTGCCGGTAAAGCAGGATAACGGAACATGGCGTTTTTGACTTGCATATCGATATTGAATGAAGGAACAGTGTCTCCTTGTAAAATACCTTTGGCTGATGCAGTAAGAGTGGCAGTTCCATCCGTCTTTAAGCTGGAAAATTCGGTTGCATAGATGGCAGGAATGAGTGACAGAATCTCTTTAAACCCTATATCATTGGTATTAAGTTTCAAATCCATGTCGATTGCCGGGTCTTCTAAAGCAACCCATCCATCGATTCCTGCTTTAATTGCATTAAGTTGGAAGGTATTATCCTTTAATGTATATTTATTGTTGGCCAGATCGGCGTCTACGTCCATTTTTGTAGAAATCTTTGCATTAGCAAGAAAAGGAATGCCATTCATTTGATAAGTTAGTGCTTCAGTGGCAGCTTCCAACTTCAGAGTGGTGTGGTCACTACTTAAATCTCCGGCACATAGAGCATTGAACTTGCGGATATCTGCATACATTTTGCCTTGTTGGTCATCATAAATCAAGTCCATATCCTTGATTACAAAACGTTGTAATTTGACTTTGAAAGGGGAGGATTCTTCTGTATTTTCCTCAGACGTATTTAAGTTTTCCGTTGAATCGGGTTTCATAATATCCCAATTGGCACGTCCGTCGGGAAGAACAATAGCATGTAGACGAGTATCTTCAATAGAAATTTTTGAAATATCGTATCCGTTATCTCCAAAGAGAGAAAACAGATTGATAGCAGCTGTTACTTTTCCTGCTTGTACAAGAGTATCATTAGCAAATTCACCTGTTCCTTTCAACCAGAAATCTTCTAGTATGACAGAAGCTTGTGGAAAATCTCGGAATAAGCTAATACTTAGGTCTTTAAAATCAAATTGTGCATTAAGCATTTTATTGCCTTCTGTTTTTACAATCCCTGCTATTTTACCTTGGAAGGCAAAGGGGATGAGGAGCATAAGTATAATAATGACTCCTACTGTGATAGCTGCGATTTTCAAACCTTTTTTCATAAAACGACTTTTTATTGTTGAGTAAATAATAAATTCTGTTAGAAAGCGTAACCGAAAGATAACCAGTAGGAGTTTCTCATAGGAATATTCTTTTCCGCAAACAACCATGAAAAGTCTACTTGTCCCCCAAGATAATGTACTCCTAAGCCTGCTGTAGCATAACTTGCATCTCCTTTCTTTTTGTCTCCATAATGATATCCTCCTCGGAATTTGAAATGTTTCACTAAAGTATATTCAGCTCCTGCACTGACTCCGAGCGACCGTACGTCAGAAGGAAACATTCTGTAACCTAAATCGGCAGCCACTATCAATCGGTGGATCTGATTAAAAGATAAATCGACCGAACCGCCGGCTTTAACAAAAGCAGGCAGACTTTCTTTAGTATTCAGATACTTGACTTTTGAACCAAGATTACTGAATTGAACTCCGGCTGTCCAACTTGCATCATTCAGAAGTTTGAAACTTCTTCGATAAATAGCACCAAAATCGACAGCAAAGGCATTTGCACTTTTGGCACCTCCAAAACTACCCATATCAGAATGGATCAGCTTGGCTGTTGCCGATACAGCTAAGTTAGGAATTATTTCGCGTGCATATCCCAAATCAATCACCCATTCTTTAGGACTTATGCTTTCGTATTTTTCATTATTACTATTAAATACATCCAAAGAGGGATAATTGTAATAACGAAATCCACCCAAAATGACATTGCGTTGATTGATTTTATAAAAACCACCAAGGCTGTTTAAAGAATGTCCGGAATCATAGTCGCGCATGATAGGTGCAAAAGTATAAGTGACACCTCCATTTTCAGGGCTGATAACCGATGTTGCTCCGTTATAAAAAACAGCATTATTGTTGCCGGGTAGTGCAACACTTGCACCTCCCATTCCTGCGCTACGTGCATCAGGGGTAATAGTAAGGAAGTTGACTGCTCCGGTATTGATAGGAGCTAAATCATCCTGTGCTTTTACATTCCATGCGAAAGTAAGGATAAGGATACTGAGCACTATTTTTTTCATATGTATATATTCGGTTTAAATTAATATTTAATGAACCTTTCTTTAATGTTTTTACCATTACATTCGTATTCCATCGTATAATATCCTCCCGCTAATTTGCTTATATCCAGCGAAGTCGTCATATATTGTTTAGCAGTAATACTTTTACGGAATACTTTGTTGCCCAGATTATTATAAATTGTAACAGTTGCATTTCCTCCCAATTCATAATTTACACGAAATAATAATATTCCATTAGTAACCGGGTTTGACTTTAAAAGAAAGTTTTTGCTGTTAGTTTCAATATTGGGAAGTTCTGCTTGTAGAGCTGCCTTTGCATTTACACATCCATTACCTAATTGACCGATATAATTGGGGTTGTAAGAATCAACATCATAAGCAGTGCTTAACAGAATTTCTTTTAGCTGTTCTGCTGTAAAGCCCTTTTTCCCAACTCCGTACTTTTCAATAACAAGAGCAGCCACGCCGGAAACATGGGGACATGCCATAGAAGCTCCATATAGATAGCCGTATGCACCATATGAGAATGTACTATATATTTCTTTATCAGGTACAACATTGTTAGGATTTAACTTTTTGTTTTCTCCGCCCGGAGCACAGATATCTATATACTCACCGTAATTCGAGTAAGAACCTTTTTTATAATCAGCACCTATCGCTGCCACTCCTATTACTTTCTCATAGTCTGCCGGAGTTGCGTTTTTAGGATTGGAACTATTGTTGTTATTCGTAGCAAAAAGAACAATACCTCCCTTCATAGGGCTGTCAGGTAATTGATTCCCATCATTATCACAACCGGCATATTTAATAAAATAGTCAATGGCTTCTTTATCAACAGGATCTAATGAACTGTTATTGTCATATCCCCAACTGTTTTGGCAAATAATTGCTCCGTTGTCTGCTGCGTATTTGATGGCAGAAGCACCTTTTGAATCACGAAAGCCATCAAGCATTTGGCAACACATGATTTTTACTCCACTGTTTGGAGTACCGTTTCCGCCTGCAATTCCAGATACTCCTTCCCCGTTATTGTTAACGGCACCAATAATTCCTGCTACATGTGTAGCATGACTGTATGGGCTTATATGAGGACTATTAGCTGCAAAATTGTAACCATGTACATCATCTATATATCCATTCCCATCATCATCTATACCATTTCCAGGGATTTCATTCGGATTTATCCATAAATTATCATATAAATCCGGGTGAGTAACATCTACACCTTCGTCTATTACTGCTACGATGATATTGGGATTTCCGTTGTATTGTTCCCATACATCTGCTAACCGGATATCTGCACCGGCTACTTGCCAATCTTCAGTTCCCGGATTATAGAAGTTCCATTGCTTGTCAATATACGGATCATCCCAAGGAAGTACAGCAGCTCTGGTTGAAACTTTATGGACAGGACAAGCAATCTCTACTCCATCCAATATTTTGATATCATTTACAGCACGAGTCGTTGCTACTTCTTCTGAGTACCATACGTCATACCAAAGATGTAATCCTTCTCTGCGTGTACGTTCTTCATATTTCTCAGAGTAAGGGAAAGTACGTTCCATTCGGGTAACCTTAAGGATAGAAGCAGAACCATCTAAAGCTTGTATTCCTGTGGAAACCTTTCCGTTGATACTTCTGACAGTTACCTGTTCTTTCGGTTCTTCTTTTAGTTTGATTCTCATTAGACCTTTCACAACATCATCTTCTGAAAAATCAGGTGTCGTGTTATCTATTACAATTTCCTCTTCAGAGGAGATATTGAAATCTGTTTCGTCACTACAAGCGGTCAGCCAGCAGATGGAAAGAAACAATAAAATAAATTTCTTCATATAACAAGTATTAAATCTATCTAATCAGCTATTAAACAACGAAGAGTTGCACAAAGTTACGTTTTCAATTGTAAAAACCAAATGATTTTATGGTTTCTTCTTTCTGATTTCTTCAGCAATGCGCCATTGTAAGGCAGCTTCCTCTTCTTTTCCAACTTTCAGCAGGGCATCACCAAAGAGTTCATGAGCACCTGCATGTTCCGGTTTCAGTGAAGTTGCTTTGTCCAGATCGGCAATAGCACCTTCTGTGTTGTCAAGTTTTAGTCGGAGTTTTCCCCGATTATAAACAGCTTTAAATTCAGTCGGTCTCAGACTGACAGCCGTATTAAAACAATTTTCAGCATCGAAGTATTGCTTTTGGTTGAAAAGGGTAATCCCTTTTCTAATCCATGCATCCAGATAATTGGGATCGAGACTAAGAGCCTTGTCGTAGTTGGCAAGAGCGGCTCGTGCATCATGTGCCTGGGTGATACATTCATTTCCCATCAATACATATTCATGAGCATATTCACGCAATTGTTCCTGTTGTTTTCTCATTTGTTCTTTAAGATTTTTATTTTGCTCTTTTAAGGTATTGATAATACCAAGTTTACGGCGGATCAAACGGCGGACAACGGGTTTCTCAATATCATACCGCGAATGAATAGCAAGAAAGAATTGTTCCAGACATTCTTCCATGTCTCCCTTATCGAAAGCATGTCCGGCAGCAGCATATTGCATATCAGCTTGTGCCTGTTTCAAAGCTTTATCAATTGCTTGTCGGTCATTGAAGCGTCCGGCAAAATTTACTATTTCCGGTCGGACAAAGATATCTGCCCGATTAATGGGCTTTTTCAATTGAATACCATCTAACGAGGTGCAACGGCTGAGAGCTACATAAGCTTGGCCTCCTGCAAACACGCCCCCTGTAAAATCTATAACTACCCGGCTAAAAGTTAATCCCTGGCTTTTATGGACAGTAATAGCCCATGCCAGACGAATAGGGTATTGTGTGAAACTACCCAATACTTCTTCTTCTATCTCCTTGGTTTTCTCGTTGTAACGATAACGAATATTTCGCCATGACTCCCTCTTCACATCACATTCTTTGCCATCATCGGTTATGACATAAATCGTTTCTTCTTCTTCGTCAAGACCGGCAATGACTCCAATAGTACCATTTACCCATCGGCGGTCGAAATCATTCTTGATAAAAATGACCTGCGCTCCGGGTTTTAATACGAGTTCTTGTGAGGTCGGAAGACTACTTTCAGGAAAATCCCCTTCAATACTTCCTTCAAAAGTGATCGGTTCTCCCGGAAGTTCGGCTAACTTCTTGTCGTTAATAGAATCGACCGTATCCCTTCGGGTAGCCAGGGTAATATACATATCAGCTTCCGATTCTTCAATCCGGGTTCCGTAACGAGTATTTAATAGTTGCAAGTCGGCAGCTCCGGCAGTATTAGTACGAATATGATTGAGGACATTGACAAACACTTGGTCAGTCTGACGATACACCTTTTGAAGTTCAATGGATACAAGATCGATCTGGTTGAATACGCGTGCAGAGAAAAAATAAGGAGTAGGGTAGGAACGATTCAGTATTTCTCGTTCGTCATTCTTTACGACAGGTTCCAATTGGAATACGTCTCCTACCAACAAGATTTGTTTTCCCCCGAAAGGTTCGCGTAAATTGTGAGAATATACACGTAGAATACGATCAATCGCATCAATGATATCCGCCCGTACCATTGAAATCTCGTCGATAATCACAAGTTCGATCTGTTCCAACAGTTTGCGGTGTGGCTTGGTATATTTGAAAAATTCGTGGATACGTCCACGTTGCAAACTTAAATTCGGATCATCCGGTAATAAAGGATAGAATGGCAGTTTGAAAAAACTGTGCATAGTACTCCCTCCGGCATTGATCGCGGCAATACCAGTCGGTGCTAGAACCACGTGTTTCTTTTTGGTCTGTTCGCAGATATGACGCAGGAATGTTGATTTTCCGGTACCCGCTTTCCCGGTAAGAAAAACCGATTGGCGAGTATATCGGATCAGGTTGAGAGCATCCTGAAAAGCTGCATTACTGGTATCTATGCTCATTTTTTTGTGCTACAACTCCGATTAATCAATAATTCCAAAATGTTTCATTGCGTTACTGATTCCATCTTCATCAACAGGAGTCGTGATATAATCTGCTGCGGCTTTCACATCTTCCTTTGCTTGTCCCATAGCTACTCCGATAGCTGCATGGCGTAGCATACTGATATCGTTACCCCCGTCTCCGAAAGCCATCGTATCTTTCAATTTTATCCCAAAGAAGCGGATTATTTCGTCAATACCCTTTTGTTTGGTAACACCTTTGGCTGTAATATCGGCAAAGGCATGATACCAACGCCCTACTTCGCAAGTTGGAATATAGGGACGCACTTCCTTCTCTTCTTCTTCAGTGATAAAAGGGGTCATTTGGATGATTTCTTTGCTGGTTGCCTCTTCAAAAGAAACAGTCGGGATCGTATTTACATGTAGGAAATCATAGAAAATTTGCTTTACCAATTCATTAGGTTGGCAGACTGAAATATGATGTTCTTCTACAAAAATGCAGGGAACACCTTTCTTTTCGCAGAATGTCGCCATTGCTTCTACTTCATCATGCGGAATGATGCTTTTATAAATAACTTCATTACCGACAAAGCAATAAGCACCGTTCATCGTTATATATCCATCAATCAAATTACGATCCTGTAATTCGGAAAGATTATTAATGATAGCTTTGGAACGTCCGGTAGCAATAAAAATCTTATTACCTTTAGCATGGGCTTCTTCCAATGCCTTAATGGTAGATGTCGGGATACGATGAGTCTCAAAACTGACTAACGTTCCGTCTATATCAAAAAATAAAGCTTTTGTCATAAAATTCTTTTTGAAATGAGTATACATTCCTAATAAACATGTAGCAAAGATAATTGTTTTACCACTATAAACCTAGTGCATAAAGTGATTTTAGGGCTTCATTGTAGACTATTTATTAGCATTAACCTGCTATAACAAACATTTTGACAAGAACTTACTGCCCTGAATTGCAAAAGTATCGAAAAATATGATTGATATTAAAAATAAAAAAATTACATTAGCAGCTTGATAGATAAAGGAGAACTTACGGTCTATAATTAAAGTATATCCACTATTAATAAGTTACATATAGATACTATAAATATAATGAAAAACAGATTGTTATGACTTCAAGAAGAGACTTTTTAAAAAGAGCCGGACTCATTACGGCAGCTTTCGCTACTCCAGCTCTCAATGTACAAGGAGAAGAAACACCACAACGCAAAATGAATTTGAAGAATGCTAAGGTTGCAGTAGATGACCGATGGGATGTTATTGTAGTTGGTGGAGGACCGGGAGGTTGTACTGCAGCGATTTCGGCCGCAAGAGAAGGGGCTAAAACCTTACTTATTGAAGCTATGGGGCAACTTGGCGGAATGGGAACAGCTGGAATGGTGCCCGCATGGTGTCCATTTTCTGATGGCGAAAAGATCATTTATAGAGGTTTGGCAGAGAAGATATTTAATGCTTCAAAAGCCGGCGTACCACATGAGAAAAAACAAAATTTGAATTGGGTCAATATAAATCCGGAACATTTGATGACGGTTTATGACCGGATGGTTACAGAATCAGGAGCACAAGTACTTTTCTTCTCACGTGTAGCGGCTGTAGAAATGGACGCTAATGATAAAGTAGATGCCATTATTGTGGCAAATAAGTCCGGACTTGTTGCTTTTAAGGCAAAGGTGTTTATCGATGCAACGGGTGATGGAGATCTAGCGGCTTGGGCTGGTGCTTCATTCAAAAGAGGAGATGATGAAGGGAATGTACAAAGTTCTACGTTATGTTTCTCATTGGCAAATGTAGATAGCTATCGTTATATGACAGGTCCCTCACTGCATACAAGTAATAAAAACAGTCCGGTCTATGCGGCTATTGCATCTGGCAAATATCCTTTGATAGATAGCCATTTGTGTAGTAATCTGATAAGCCCGAGTGTCGTGCAGTTTAATGCGGGACATCTTGTGAATGTGGACTCGACAGATCCTTGGGCTACTACCCAAGCTATGATTAAGGGTAGACAGATAGCCGGACAATATTTGGGAGCAATGAAGGAATTTCAACCGCAAACTTTTGGTAGTTCTTTTGTCGTAAAAACAGCTTCCTTGTTGGGAGTTAGAGATAGTCGCCGAATTGAGGGTGATTATATCTTTACTGTTCAAGACTGGATGGACCGTAAGACATTTGAGGACGAGATTGGACGTAATAGTTATTATATCGATGTTCATAAACCCGGTCATAAAGCTACACGTTACAATAAAGGAGAATCTCATGGTATACCTTATCGTTGTCTGACTCCTAAGGGTTTGAAAAATGTCTTGACGGCAGGACGTTGCATATCCACCGACGAGGAAGCTTTTGGTAGCTTACGGGTAATGCCACCATGTCTGGTGACTGGTGAAGCTGCGGGAATGGCTGCTGTGCATGCTATCAAACAAACAAAAAATGATGTCCACACGATTGATGTTAAATTCTTACGTAAGAGACTGAAGGAAGAAGGACAATATTTCCTATAAATATACTTGTATTTTAATAAGCTTATATTAAAAGAATTGCTTTACTGCCGGTAATTAAATCCCGGTGGGAAAGCAATTCTTTTTCATTTGCCTTTTAAAAAGAGAATCGTTTCATAAGGTTCTTCAACTTCGGAGAACAATCATCTTTTTAAAAAAAATATTCGTATCCACATGTAATATCTTTCGTATTTACATTGTATCTTTTTCATCTCTACATGTGAAAACGAAAAGAATTATATGTGAATACGGATATAATTTAGAGATAGAAATACTTATAATTAAAAGTTTTAAAAATAGATTCTTACCTTTAATACATAATTTACTGTTGATAAACTTGAAAGTATGAGACTTGTTTTTTACTTTTGCCAATCATAAGTATAAGATGCCATAAATTTAGAAATTTGTGTTACTTTTGTTGAATCTAACAAAAAAGTATAACGTCGTATGAACTATAATTTTGATGAAATAATAGACCGTAAGGGTACAAATTCTGTAAAATGGGATGCTGTAGAAGATCGTTGGGGACGCAATGACCTGATTCCAATGTGGGTAGCCGACATGGATTTTCGCACACCACCTTTTGTTGTCGAGGCTTTGAGGAAACGCTTGGAACATGAAGTTTTGGGTTATACTTTTGCTTGTAAAGAATGGGCAGAGTCTATTATTAATTGGTTAAAAGAACGTCATGGATGGACAATACGGGAAGAAATGCTAACCTTTACCCCTGGCATTGTTCGTGGATTGGCATTTGCTATCCAATGTTTCACAGAAAAAGGAGATAAAGTGATGGTAATGCCTCCCGTTTATCACCCTTTCTTTCTAGTGTCGCAGAAGAACGAGCGTGAGGTTGTATATAGTCCGTTGATTTTAAGAGACGGGCGGTATCATATTGATTTTGATAGATTCAGGAAAGATGTACAGGGCTGTAAGTTACTTATTTTGAGTAATCCTCACAATCCCGGAGGACGTGTATGGACAAAAGAAGAATTGTCGCAGATTGCTGATATTTGCTATGATAGCGGTACTTTGGTCATTTCTGACGAGATTCATGCAGACTTGACTTTACCGCCATTTAGGCATTTTACTTTTGCTTTGATTTCAGAAAAGGCACGGATGAATTCACTTGTTTTCATGTCGCCAAGTAAAGCCTTTAATATGCCTGGTTTGGCTAGTTCGTATGTGATTATTGAAAATGAAGAAATCCTTCACCGTTTCCGGACCTTTATGGAGGCTAGTGAATTTAATGAAGGACATCTGTTTGCTTATCTTAGTGTGGCAGCAGCTTATAGTCATGGAACTGAATGGCTGGATCAAGTGATTGCATATATAAAAGGGAATATTGATTTCACCGAAAGCTACTTGAAAGAAAATATTCCTGCTATTAAAATGATTCGTCCGCAGGCCTCTTATCTGATTTTCTTGGATTGTCGTGAATTAGGACTAACACCGAATGATTTGAACCAACTATTTGTAGAAGATGCACATCTGGCATTGAATACAGGAACCACATTCGGTAAAGAAGGAGAGGGGTTTATGCGATTGAATATTGCTTGCCCACGTGCTACACTTGTACAGGCATTGGAGCAATTAAAGGAAGGTAAGTCGAACTTCTTCAAAAGATTATAATACTCTAGTATGTAAGTGTTTATCTTTCTTCTATAAAAAACTACCTTCCTCTTGCTCCTACATAAATGGAAATTATGTCCTATTATTGAACAGGTTCATTATTAACCCATTCTCCTCTGTAAGCAACTGATCCGTCGGCATTATAATATACTCCATATCCATGCATCATTCCATTCTTAAAGTTTCCAACATATTTGCTTTTATTAGTAAAAGTCAATGTTCCTTTCCCATTCATTTCATCATTTGATACATTTCCCGTATATATATTTCCGTCCGGATCAATATATGTAGCTTCGGTATCTTCTCTTATTCCATTATTGAAATTTCCAATGTATTTTGAGCCGTCAGGAAAGGTCATAGTTCCTTTTCCATCTATTTGTCCTTTATTAAAGTTTCCTGTATAAATTGTACCATCAGTAAATTCATATCTTCCTCTTCCATATATCATATCATTTGCAAAACTTCCTGAATATTTATTCCCATCTTTATCTTTATATGAGCCCTGTCCACACATCTTATCATCTTTCCATTCTCCTACATATACGTCTCCACTGTTATAATAGGCTGTACCTGATCCATGCCGTTTCCCTTCTACTAAGTCTCCTTCATAACGGCAATCATAGAATGTTTTAGTTCCTTTTCCAGTTATGTTTTGTTTTGCTTTTTCTTCTTGGAGTTTCTGCTCTTCCGCACGTCGTTGCGCAGCAAGGCGTGCTTCCTCTGCTTGGCGTTGTTTTTCAAGTTGTTCTTGTTCCCGGATCCGTTGTTCCTTGGCAAGACGTTCTGCTTGGCGTTTCTGTTCTTCGAGTTGTTTCTGTTCTTCCGCAAGTTTTTGAGCCTTAATAAGCTCCGCTTTATCTTCCTCGTTTTGAGGCAAGGAGGTAGTTGTGTCTTTTGTGGTTGGCTCCACAACAGGAACAATGCTATCGTTAGCTATTATTATACTGTCCGTTTCTGCGGCTAATAGTATATCATCCGTCTTTTCTTCTATTCCGGAAGCCCAAAAACCAATAATAACTGAAACAATTAATACAGCAATGCCGATAATCCATTTATGATTCATTTTTCTGTCGGCGTTTGTTTGTTTCTTATTTGTCGTCGTTTTTACTGTTTTTTTGAATAAAGTATCTTTTCTTTCCGTTTCCGAAACAAATGTATCATCATCATTATCCATTTTGTTTTCTACTATCGTTTCGTTTGAATTCAGCAAAGCCAAAAAGTCTACGATGCTTTGCGGACGGTCTTTCCAACGAGGTTGCATAGCTTTCTCTATGGCCATCACAGTGGAAACGGAAATTGATGGAGGTAGTGCGGGAATACCGTTATTGAACACGTTATTAGCTTCAGGAGGTTGCTTCCCGGTCAGTAAATAATATAAAGTAGCCCCTAACGAATAAATGTCCGTATAAGGAGCAAAGTTTTGCACTCCACCTTGTTGATACTGTTCAAGCGGAGCATACCCTTTACTGATTCCCACAGGAGTGGTACTAGTCTGACCATCCAATTTGTCGTAATGTTTAGAAATGCCAAAATCGATTAGAATAGCGATTTGTCCGTCTTCTAGCAACACATTGGCGGGCTTCACGTCCAGATGGAGAATCTTATTCTGATGGATATAATTTAAAGCATCCGCTATCTGGCGGATATAAAACAGTGCTTCTGCTTCGGACAATACACCTTTATTCTCTACTCGATCTTTCAGAGAACCTCCATCAATATATTCCATCACATAATATGCTGTATTATTTTCTTCAAATATGTCGTAAATACTGATGATGTGAGAATTTTTCAAATGAGCAATCATCTCTGCTTCTTTCAAGAACTTTCGACGAAAACGTTCCACTAGTTCGCGGCCGCCTTCCGAACCAATACTAATATGTAAGGTATTTGTGTCTCGATTACAATATTCTTTTATAAAAAATTCCTTGATAGCTACTCGACGATTCAAGCCTACCTGAACTCCAAAATAAGTAATACCAAAGCCACCTTGGCCCAACACCTTTTCAATCTTATATTTGCCTCCTTGTAGGAGACTACCCGGCTGTAGTTTCATAAGTGTGTGATTTTTTTAATTCTGTTTAAATAGTTGATATATTTGTATAAATCAAGATAGGTCGTTGGTAGCGAATGATGGTACAGTAATATGATAGTAATATCTGACTTCGATACCTTCTCCTTCTTGTTTATGTAGAGTGTTTGCTTTGTGTCATTGTTTCTCGGGTAAGAGCACGAACTTCATTACCGTAGAAGTATCAATACATTTTGCTCCGGCCCGTTGAATCTTGTCCGGAGTCAAAGCCTCTACCTGTTCTCTTTGGTTAGATTCAGAATCTACTTTCTCTTGGTTTCGGTATGCATAGAATATATTCAATAACCATATACCGTTTAACTTCAAGTCAGACTCAAGTGCTACTCTTTTTTTCTGTTTCACACGTTCCACTTCTTCCTGAGTAGGTCCCTCCGATATTAGCTTATTTATTTCAAGTATTGCTCTGTCGCATAATTTCTCATAAGCTTCTGTATTTGTACCAAATGCAAGATTCAGTTTGGCATAATCTTCATGTAATTTTTTCAGTGATCCTGAAACACGGACACCATAAACACCACTCATCTCAATGCGCATACTTTCGTATAAACGGCTGTTGAGTATATCTATAAAAGCATTGTAGCAAAACTCTGTATCCTTATCCCAGGGTACTTTCTTTGAGAATCGGAGATTGACATTTACTTTATTATCTTTCCCTTTATGGAATACATATTCTTTCGGACCAGTAGGGGTAATAAAATTCTGTTCTACAAACGAACGTTTGGTTGAAGCATTCGTAGGAAGTCCTCCTAGGTAAGTTAACACAAAAGGTTTCAATGTTTCTAAATCAACATTTCCTACAAATACATAAGTGAAGCCTGCTGCATTGCCAAATCGATTTTTATATATTTCCACAGCTTTTTCAAAATTTGCTTCATCTAGTCTGTCGGGAGTAGGCCAAAGAAGATGTCGGCTATTTCCGTTACTCATGATTTTGTCTATCTCATATCCGAAGAATTGATCGGGGCTATCCAGTAAATGAGCATATTCTGCACGTTCTTTTTGCATCACGCGTTCAAAGGCCGCTTTATCAAAATATGGAGCTGTATGGTATAAATACACCAATTGAAAGAACTCTTTCATGTCTTGAGAACCAAATTTGCCGGACATTGACTCATTATAAAGAACTAGTGATTGAGTGATCGAAATATCTTTGCCGACCATTAACCTTCTTAGTTGAATGTTATTGATGCCATTCACTCCACTTTCATCTTGTATGCGTGTAGCATATAGGGCGGACATGTCATCGTCTGCGTCAAACATACTATATCCTCCATCAGATGTGGCGCGGAAAAGAATTTGATTATTCTTAAAATCAGTTGGTTTAATCACCACCTTTACACCATTCGACAAAGTCCATTCCGTTATATTGGTATCGGAAAAATATTTTTCTGATGCGATTGTTCCTGCTTCAGGAGTGAAGTTCATTAATTCATTCACTATTTCCCCTTCATCATAAGGCTTGATGTCTCTACGCGGGGCTTCCTCCAGGATAGCTCGTAGCTCATCATCGGTAGGATAGTAGCTTCTGTCCTGCGGACCGGTAATGATGATCGTTCTATTTTTCTTAGTCATATACTTCGTAGCTAATTCATTTATCATATCTACGCTTACTGTAGGAAGTATGTTTAATAAGAAATGATATTCAAAACTAATTCCCGGCATCGGATTTCCAGTCAGGTAATTTACTTGACACTCATCCGCATATAGGTCAGAGGCTGTTTTATCACGTTCCTCATACCATCTGTAATATTTTGCCAACAGCTTCTTTTTAGCTCTCTCTAATTCTGTAGCACTAAATCCATATCGTTTGATTCGTTCGTTCTCATCTGCCAGAGCTGTAAGTGTTGCAGTTACTTTATCCGGTGCGCAACGGGCGTAACATGAGTAAGTATCTACATCTCTAAAGTAATTGGAGTATCCTATTTCTGCTTCTGAAAAAGGAACCGTACCTTGTTCTGTGGCTTCGGATAGACGAGCATCCACCATTGAAGAGTATAAACTGTGACAAATATTTTTTAGATAATCCTTCTGTGTTACTATCTGCTCCGGCTTATGTTTGTAGGAAATTTCTACAGAACATCCACTTGTCTCTTTATCAGTGGCAACTGCTACACGCAAGTCTTTGTGGTCAGGCACATAATGATGTGTGCGTTTTTCTACCTTTGAGGGCATGGCATAGGCTGCAAATTTCTCTTTGATAGATTTTTCTATTGCTTCGGGATCAATGTCCCCAACTACAATAATAGCAGTCAGATCTGGTCTGTGCCATTTCTTATAAAAGTTTCGAAGCACATCATAGGGGAAATTTGCAATGACCTCTTCTTTACCTATTGGTAAACGTTTGGGGTAATCCGAGCCTTTAAACAGAATGGGCAGATATTGCTCTCTTATACGGGTAGGTGCTCCTTTTCCTAAACGTAGCTCTTCAATGATGACTCCACGTTCGCGATCAATCGCTTTCTCTGTCAAAGCCAGATTCATAGCCCATTCTTGCAAGATATGAAGTCCTAAGTCAATATGTTCTACTGGGATTGGCAAGTAATATATTGTTTCTTCAAAAAAAGTAGCTGCATTGAGTTCACGTCCCAAATGTACACCGATTCCTTCCAGTTTATTTACCAGTTCAGTGCCCGGAAAAGAACTCGTTCCGGTAAACGACATATGTTCCAGAAAGTGACTAAGTCCTTGCTCTTCATCCGTTTCAAGGATAGAGCCGGCATTAAATACTAACCTCAATTCTGCTTTTTGGGCTGGCACTGCATTGTGACGAATATAATAAGTCATTCCATTATCTAGCTTGCCTACTTTTACTTTCTCGTCTATAGGCAGTTTTTGTGACGGGCGATAAAGAAAAGTTTTACTTTCTTGTCCGGTGACGAATGCTGGATAAATCAACATTAACCCTAATAAAAGCATTGGTATTTTTATGTTCATAACTCTTGTTGTATTTAGAAAATATAGCCAAAACGTGCCCATACGGTATTCCTTTGTAAATTGTGTTGAGCTTGTAATGATTGATATCCTGCCCTCAGGTAAAGTGTACCGGACTTGGTAAGCTGATGGCTGAATGTTACATCTCCACCTACTGTATAATAACTACTCCACAAGATATCCCGATCCGGATATATCAGTCCTTGGGCAATGGTCGGATCATCGGTTTCCCGTTCTGTATAGCTGAAAGATTTGTCCGAAGGTGAATGGTAACCGCCATTCACATGTATAAGAAGTGAATTATTCCCTTTCAAGGCAATATTGCGTGTTGCCCCGGCTTCTACATGACAAGCGGCATATTCCAAATAGGAATCCATCACTTTATAGGTATCTGAATAAGTTTCATATCTTGCTTCCAAATCAAACTTCCATAGATAATCATCTTTCTCTTTCTGTCGATTATTACCCAATAAGAATAATGAATAAGAACCTTTGGCAACTGTTTGCTTATTAACTGAACGACGCGGAGCTTCGGAGTCTGTCTGCCAGGCATTTACTGTAGGAGAAGAATTAAATATCTGGATGATTTCACGTCCCGATCTTTCTTGCCAAAAATAGGACGCCGTAATTAAATGTTTGGCCCTTTCACTGTAGATATTTATATGTGTCCCACCTGTATAGTGTGTTTCATAAAGACATCCTCGTTTACGTGGCTTATTGCTTTCTATATCCATTGCATCTTCCGTGTAGTTGGCATAATCTGCATAAACATCCATAGAGATATGTTCATTATTCACCCCGAAGGTCAAACCATATCCCAGTCCGTCACCTTGATACTGACGCTCGCGTTCATTATTGCTGAATATGTCATATACATATTGTCCCATTCCTTTCAACATGTAGATTTTCTGAGGTTCGTTGGTGTCGTACAGTATTAAGTTTGAATTCTCCCGGAATCTGCGGTAACGTATATAAGCCCCCAAAGAGAAATCATTCTGTTTCAATGTGACAGAGGGAGCCACTGAAATGCTATTTACATTGGATTGAGGTCTTGGGTCGATCTTTTTTGACCCGCGATCTACGTTCAATTGTAAATCCAGTCCTACAGAAACAAGATTATGAAAGAATGGCGAAGCTCCTTTTGCCCATAGTGCATAGGATTGTTTTTGCCAGTTTCCACCTGTACTGTCAGCTAATATATAAGGAGTACCTCTATAAGGATCGATAATGGAATTGAACCGGACATTCTTGTTATAACTTTGTTCAAGAGAGAACCCACCGGCTATTCTGTATTCCCCCATTTTAAGTGCTCCTTCAGCAGAGAACAGGTAATCGCTAGCCGAGGAGGATTGCTGCGGACGATGAAAAGTCCCGTCTTTGTAATTGATACCCACATAGATGTTGGAATAACTTTTCCATTGTCCCAATGCTAAAGCTGAAGCATCTGAACGGTCGAAAGTAAACGCTTCTTGTCGGTATAAGTCCAATTGAGCTACACTTCCCTCATTATTGTCTTCCGTTTGTGCCGAAAGACCAATAGAACTTTCCAGCAACAGTAGACCTATTAATAGATTATATTTTATTTTCTTCATAGCACATTTATTTGGATAAAGGAACTTCATTGATTTCAAAATCATCTGTTGAATTATTAGTATCCTGATAGATGGTGACTCCATTCTCTGTACTCTTTACTTTTCTGATTACACTGCGTCCCATATAAATACCATCCGTAGTAGCAAATCCGCTGTCTAATGCCGGTGGAAAACGTTTGGTATTCGTTGATGTAGCATTTTGAATCAAGTCTACCGCATCAATTACATACTTCAATGGAACTTTTTTGCATAACCAGTATTCTTCATCCTCAAAAGGATCCTGGAAAGTTTCCGGTAAGGTTACCGTCTCAAAACTTTCTACTTCTTCAGTAGAAGCAGAAATGAGTACCATACCTTGACCAAATACGCTGATACGCCATAGATAACCATAGTCCGGCCAGAATACCAGACGCATATTGGGTGCATCATAGTCGGTATAGTTATTGGCAGGATCATTGCTATAAGCTTCATAGTCAGCTTTAGATAAATCTACAGGAGAATTCAGATTGAATTGCCCGTCTTTATTGTGAGGTGCAGCCATCACTGCAATGACAATACTTTCACCACCATTTAGCATTACAGCTTCATCACCTGCTACGACTTTCCAAAGTGTACGGATATATACATTTTTATAATTTCCTTGTTCTTCATTAGGCCATAATGGCCCCGGAGAGTTCATGGATCCATAGTGCTCCACATTACCAATATAAAGATTGTTCAGAAGTACCGGCTGGGTAGAATTATTATAGACAGAGTAAAAACCATCATTTCGGTAAGTTCCTGACGATGGGGTACGTGAACCGCTATAATACAATTCTTTAAATATCAATGTACTTGACAGAGAAGAGACTAACTTCAGGTCATTGAGTTTAGGCTCTTCATTTATTCTGAGATTCACGTTCGATAAGAAAGCTACCAGATTAGCCGCTTTCGCATCTTCCTCACCGGTTATTTGTGCTACCTCATCTGCAGATAAAGCACCGGTTGCGTTGATTGTATATTCTCCGGGTAATAGCTTTTCTAATGTCAGTTTCCCCCATTTATCGGTTTGTTTGGTGTAACTGATCTGTTCGCTATTATTGGTTAATGTTATGACAAGAGGTTGTGAATAAGGAGTCTCTGTACCGAAAATGCCATAAGATAAATGAATCTCAAAAGTCTTCACATAAGGAGATTCGCCTGCTGTATCTTCCTTGCAAGCAGTACATACTATTGTTGCCAGACAGAGAAGGAGAATCCTGTTTATATATTCTTTCATATTTGACATCTATTAATTAGCATTATATGATTAAAATTTCAACCAAACTTCCGCACCGAAGAATTGTTCCGGATTACGGGTTTTATAGGTACCCGGAGATCGTTTACTTTCTTCCAAAGGAGTATACATAAATAGGTTATTGACGAAAAATGCAAACCCTCCAAAACGTTTCAACTCTTTAGTCAGGCGTAAATTGAAAAGCCATAGGGGTGAATATCTATCAACTATCTCACGATTTTCCAAAATCTGTTTCTGCCAATCCGGATTGATTGCATCACCCGGTTGAAGCATATGCATCGAAAGATCTTTTGCTGATATATATCCGATAGGTGTCTTGTTCTCTATTCCTAAATAGCTTTGCGAATCGTGCCAGATAGTTTGTATGGACAAGGATATCAGGAAACTGATTTTAGGTATGTTGTGAATAATGCGCAGATTGGTAGAGAAGCGTTTGTATTCAGTACCATCACCGGCTTCGTAAATACCTATATCCTTATAATTTCCGTCCGAATCCGGATTCTTTTGATAGAAAGAATAGGCGGTGGAATAGCTACGGCTACGCATCCAGGCTCCGTTAAACACAAACTGGGTACGAATAGGAGCTATCTGTCCGGAACTGAAATCAAACTCGATTCCCTGATTCTTATTTACCTTGTCATTCATCGGAGTGTTATATCCTAGAATGACATTAGAGGTCTTATCGACAGCTAGTTCTGGATAGGTTCCCGGACGGTTGTTCAGTGTTTTATATTTTACTAATTCAAATTGATGGAAGGTATCAAAGTTCCGTCCAAAGGTATATCCGTTTTTCAGTATCTCATTATAACCGGTAACTGAAAGGCTAGTCTGTCCGAACCGGAAATCTGCTCCGATTTCACTTTTTGTATTCTTTGCTATCTTTAGTTTCTGACTGACTGTATCATACACTTTAGTCGTTATGATGCTAAGTTTCTGATCATCCATCACTCCGGTTGCACCTAAATTATCGTAATTCACGTAATCGAAGTAGGCTTTGTCCGGATATAGAAACATCAAAGGAGGAGCTTTGGCTGTAATACCCCAACCACCTTTCAAAGTCATAATTTTTGGAATTACTTCATATGAAATGTTGAATCGGGGAGAGATGACAGTACGGTTTTCTTTACGCCCTGGTTGAATCGCATCTGCTCTTACACCTAGTTGCAACATGAATTCACGGTTCGCAATTTCTGTAGTTATGTTATCTTCCGCATAAGCTGATAGTTGGTTTAATGCTGGGATATCACTGTAAGGTCTCATCCTTAATCCACTTGACGGAGGCATCAGAGGGTCGAATACTTTACCTTTACCAAAATTGACATCCGTTTTCCAGTCGATACCTGCAACAATGCGGTTCTTAACACCACTTATTTCTTTAAAGAAGTTGGCGGATAATTTTGTGAAAACATTTAGCGGATTGCCATAAGTGCTCATTTTGGTTAAGAACTCATAGGGTAATATATTAGTTAGTGCTGTAGGGTCCAGCTTGCTGGCATTGGTGATTTGCTGCCCCGTTGAGTCAAAAATATCTTCTTTTCGGTTGGAAGTTATAGTACCGTCTTGCATAGCTGACGTTACCATATAACCGAAATTCCCTTTAATTTCTTGATTGTAACCTTTCTGTCGGGCATAGTTGACAGATACATTCAATTTGATGAATTTAAAGAAGTCGCCGGTCTGATTCCAGACGATATTAGTATTAAACTTGAAGCCCAGGTTCTCGGCACGACGTTCACGTTGATATTGAGCATCCGAAGGGTCTAGTTTGGTTGCATCCAAATCAGAATAGAAGCCAAATCCGGTAGTGGTAAAAAGATTTTCACCAATGGTTTTACTATATAATATGTTGGAAGTGAATCGCTGAAAACCTTGATAAGGTCGGCGTTCGTCACTTAATGATTTGGCATAGTCGAAATCGACACTTAGGTTACCTCCTTTTTTGCCTATTTGGAAACCTTTACCAATGGAAGCTTGTGTCAGCGTAGGATTAATTTTCATCTTAACCTGAAAAGGATACACACCGGCTTTCGGATTGATGATGATCACTCCTGAGGTCATATCTCCATATTCCACAGAAGGAATTCCTCGGATCACGTCCACAGATTCTATGTTATCCACTGATATCTCACGTAAATCCAGTCCGGAACCTGCAGAAGAGGCGAAGCCGGTATTCAGTGAACCTTCTTTGGCAGTATTTCCTATCTGGAGATTAGCGTTGTTTGAGATAGGAGCTCCATTAAATACAATGGAAGTACCCATACTATTCAACGCATCACTTTGGATTTGTCTGAGTGTAGCACGCGACGGTGAGTTCAGTGTAGGATTGGAAGACAGATGACCGGGTAGCAGCTCCAATATATCACTTAGGCTAGTAGCTTGTAAGTGATCGATAGCCGAACGTGAAATGGAGGAAGAAGTAGAGGCTCCTGTTTTATTATTGGTAGCAACTACGGTAACTTCTTTCAATGAGAAGTTTTCTTCGTACATCTCATACTTTTTTACTTTGTCGTGCTGGTCCTCCACAACAAGCTCTTCCGTAATAGGTAGCATACCC
The DNA here is from genome assembly GCF_900155865.1 of Bacteroides bouchesdurhonensis. Classification (GTDB taxonomy): domain Bacteria; phylum Bacteroidota; class Bacteroidia; order Bacteroidales; family Bacteroidaceae; genus Bacteroides; species Bacteroides bouchesdurhonensis. The sequence goes on along the minus strand of NZ_LT707006.1, from coordinate 4,524,125 downwards.
ACATAACGAATATTTATAGTTGTCTTTCCTACGGGTACATCACGAAGGAGGAAGAAACCATCGAGATCGGTAGTGGCGAATATGCTATATTGAGGCAAGCTGACAACTGCTCCAGGTAATGCCTCTTTTGTTCTTATATCCAATATTTGTCCCTTATAATTGACTTTCTTCGTTTTTTGTGCGTAGCTGCTGGGAGTGGATAAAAGAAAAATAATGATTAATAAGGGGATAACCCGTAGATGATGAATCATAAAATATTTTTTATTCAATGCTGAACATATTCTTTAGAAAGATAAAAAAGAAACAACAACCGAACAAGGGAAGAAATGCCCCCATTCGGTTGGTTATATAAAACATATCTAAAAGATGTAGTAGAGTAGTGCTTTTAGATAGAAGCGGCAACTTATTTAGATTTCACACAACGTATAGGCAGAGCATTAACCACCGGTTGTTTTTTATCGAATACTGCCATATTGTTATCTGCATAGGCGTAAGCTACTTTCGCCTCAGCTGTCTCGCTAGTATTGATTTCAGAGCTCCAGAAATAAGCAGCTTTAGGTAGATATTTTTCAACTGAGCCATTATTTAATTTCCATAGTCCACCACGTGCAATTAATATTTTGTCTTGAAAAGCTTGTGCTGCTTCAACTTCTTCTTCGGTCATAAAACCCTCATCAATGAGCCAATCTTCCCAATAAGAAGCATTAACAATCTTTTTGGTTTCTGTTTGAGTCGGTACTCTCCAACCTTTAGGGCAAGGAGTGTTTTCTGCAACGGTCCAGTCTTTATAGTCTGCCCCCTCTGCATTCCAAGTTTTGTTGAAATTTGAATTAACACTTGCATCTCCATTTGTAGCAACTGGTGTATTATTTCCGAACTGGTAGAAGTTACCAATGGATGCTGCATTGGGATTAGCATAATTGTTATTGTATGGCTCTGTAGCACCAATGTTACGGTCAAGGATCAATAATCCAACCTCATCAGTAGCATCAATTACTTTATATCCACCTTCAAGGCAAGCTTTAAGTTGAATAGTGCAAGTACCGGTTTTGCCATTAGCAGCTTTAGCGGTAATAGTAACTGTAGCATCTGCATCTATGTCCTTCACCAAACTCAGTACGCCTTTATTGTTTACTGTCAGATAGGCTGTATTATTGGATGACCAAGTGATTGTTGGATCATCTGCATTTTCCGGAGTAATGGCAGCACTTAAAGTTGGTAGCGTAGTTTGCTCCTGATAGATTGTTGCCGTAGATGGGGTAACAGAGATACCGGTTACTTCAACTGAACTTGGATCATCGTCGTCACTACAAGAGAATGCAACAAATGCACTCATCGCTAAAAATAAGAATTCCTTTTTCATTTTTTTGTATGTATTAGATTGAAATATAAAATAGCCTAATCAAGTTTCATTTTGTAACTATTCTCTATACTTACAATAATAATAGAGAAGTCAACTTACTTGAAATTATCACAAACATAGTATATATTTGAATTAATTCCAAACATTTTGCGCGTTAATCTTTTATATTACCTAAAAAATATATCAATATTAGTCTTTATGAGTGCTTGAAATTACTATTATAACTGTTTATGGCAAACATAATACTTTCATTTCGGTATCAATGCCATAAAAATCTTCTTTTTTCCAACGTTTTTTCTTCTTTCCGTTTAATAATACTTTGTATGGAAGAGATGAGTTAATTCTAACTATAACTTCTTTCACTTTATTTGTAACGCCACCATCTATCTGAATTAGCAGACGTTTATCTATAGTCTTTTTCCAACTTACTGAGAAAGAATCATTTCCAATTTCAATTCCGTCAATAGTAAGATAATCCAAGTCATCAGGAATTTGCAGATACATTTCAATCGGAGAACCTGGAATACCGGGCTGAATACCAGCCAGTCCTTTGACAAGACTTTCAATAAATGTAGCATACGACCATAATTGAGAAATATTGGAGCAACCATGAGGTTGGCATTCTGGAAATAATCCTAATGGAGATTCTTGAAGTGACAACGGAGCCTGAGCTGAAAGCTGAATCAATTTCCATCCTAAATCAGTTTGTCCATACTCAAAAGCAGCTGTAGCGCAGATATTATTATGTACTAATCCAACTCCATCATGTGAAAGATCTGCTCCTTCATTATATTTGCCTACCATTCCCCAAAGATCATTAACCCAATGTTTTTGAATACTTTTAAAAGCTATTTGACCGTTTTTATCCTGAGCTAGTTTAGTTTTCTGTGGAAATACCACATTCCAGAAATGGCTATATATTTTTTCTCCATTCCCGGATAAAGCACTAGGCCATATAGCATGAGAATCATTCCACCAATCAGCATTAAACCGTTTTTTATATGCTGAAGCAAGCGACGAGTATAATCCGGACTCTGCTACTTCTCCTATGACAGTCGCCATTTGGGACATACAATTAAGAGCGGGAAATGTATATGCTGCCGTAGTTAATTCTACCCAATTGTTTTTAAACTCGGCTTCTTCCATAAGCCCATGTCCCGGGATATATAAGCCTTTTTCTGCATCTATATCTTTAATGATATCTTGTATCATTCGTTTGCACAAAGGATACGCTTCTGCTAAAAATGTAGAGTCTTGTGTCCACGAGAAATATTCCCATACCGCATTTACTAATTGAGGAGAAACTTGAATATGATCCCATCCTAAAAGAATTCCATCGCTCGATATTTCATGAGGAGCCCGCAAATTTTTCTCTGTATAGTATAGTAAATTGTTCAATGTCCGTTTGGAAATATCCTTAAATCCACCGGACAGACATCCTGCTATTGAAAAACAAAAATCTGTTCCAAATAAACGAGGATAGACTGGTACTCCTGCTCCAAGGAACAAATCCGGATAAAAAGGTCTTTCGTCTTTTATATTCATTAGTATATTAGCCTTAGCACAATAAAATGCGTCCACTATCTCTTTTCGGGAACAGTCCAAACGAACACCTTCGTTTATAGAATGCGTATATTCCTTCTGTTTTTTCTCTTTTTCTGGATTATAGCAGTTTATTAGTCTATTGTAACGTTCTTGAAGAGTTGTAACCGATTTCGATATGGTACTATATTCACCTGTTACTAAAAAAGGAATTTCTATGCTGCTTTCGGCTGGTAAACAAAGATCGTAAATCAATGCAGCTGTATCTTGCCGGATAAAATAGGCTGACGGATTTATCGGACTTCCCATTGTTAAGAGTCCTGAAGAGTCGAATGCATATATCTGTCCATTCTTATAATAAATAGAATCTTTTTCGTTTCGAAGAGTCTCAGTCCTCCATGAAGGTCGGATATCTACTATACCGGAAAATTCCAGTTTTAGGGTTCTGTCAGTAGGTGAATCATTGTTTATTTTCAGTTTAACAAATAGTGCTTTATCATTCTCGGCTACAAAATCCTCCCTTGTAACAGAAAGATGGTGTTGTGAAAATGAGAATCTTGCGCTATAAAAGTCAGACTCAAAGTCTGTCGCATCTGTAAGTGCCCAGACGTATTGATTATTTTCAGATAAAACAAAGCCAAATCCATTTAATAATTTAATAGGATGAGACCAAACACCCCGTTCTTCTGTCTCGTTACCTTGTGCAGGAAAAGAGCCATTCATAAATCCTATTTCATATAAGCTTTTGCCTGCTAGAAAGAATGGAACTTGCCTCAGGTCAGAAACTCTCACAGTTCTGTCAATGCCGGAAAATTTCAGGCTTTGTTTACCTTCATTTTGGGCATATAAACTCGCTATTGCATTCACTGTGAATATTGTATACAGAAATCCCCGGATAACCAGATGTTTTGTCATACGTTGGCAATTTTATATTGAGCAGATTATTTAGTTCGCAAAGATATGTAATTTATGAGTAGTTCTCTCTTTATGGCAATTCTATTGCAAATTAGAAGCGTAATTATTATATTTGCAGTTGTTATTTACAAATAAAATCGATAGTAGCAAAATCTAAAATAGGATTTGATATGAGAAAGTTTTATTATTTATTTATACTGATTGTAATATCTTGTAACGTCGGTTTGGCTCAGAGTCGTAAATCTGTATCTATTTTGGGTGATTCATATTCAACATTTGAAGGATTTATGCAGCCGAAAACAAATAGTTCATGGTATTCTACAACTCCAAAGCCTGAAACGGATGTAACTTCTGTGAAACAAACTTGGTGGAATAAATTTATCGAAGAAAATGGGTATCAGCTTTGCATAAATAACTCGTTTTCCGGATCGACTATTTGTAATACTGGATATGATAAAGCTGATTTTAGCGACCGTTCTTTTATAACTCGTATGCCCGGACTGGGATTCCCGGATATTATATTAATATTTGGTGGCACTAATGACAGTTGGGCTGATTCTCCTCTTGGGGATTTTAAGTATGGTGGATGGACTAAAGATGATTTATTTAAATTCCGTCCGGCAATGGCTTATATGCTCGATCATGTGATTCATAATTATCAGAATGTTGAGATCTACTTTATTCTGAATACAGATTTGAAGAAAGAAATCAATGATTCTGTTAAAAATATCTGTCAGCATTACGGTATCGCATGTGTTGAACTGCAAAACATTGATAAGAAGAACGGACATCCTACAATAAAAGGAATGTCACAGATTAGCGAACAACTAAAAATGTTTATAGCAGAGAATTCTAACGCTTTGGATTCGAATACCATAGACTCTTGTTGGTAAATCAGCCACTTGTTGGTAGATCAGTCCTTTGGTGGTTGTGAAAAGTAGTTGATAAATACGGTTCACGCAAATTTATGCAGATTTGATTTAATCATTGCGTAAGTTTGCGTGAATCTTCATTTAAAGGTATGCTACAATATAATACGACCCTTTTGTTCTCGTTGATAATCTTTGATTTTTATTCTTCTCCAATTCCATGGGGAACCATTGGTAGGAGAAATACAGCCTGCATCGGGATAAACATCATATAAACTTATCTTTTTCACTTTCTTATCTAATTTAGGGAATAGCAATGTCACTAGAATGGAATGTCCTGCACATCCTTCTATCCATAACAGTTTATTTGCTTCAAGTCCTTTAGCTATTCCTTCCAGTTGATATACTTCGCCTGTTGCCTCGTCTACTATGCCCAAATCTCTACCTATACATATCCAATGGCGATCAAAATATATAGGAATGCTTAGTGTCACTTCCGTATGATCATTCGTGGTTTCAATTTTATATATCTCAGTTGAACCACTATTTGTAGGAGCAATAGTCAATTGACTGACAGGAATATTGACTTCTTCTACCTGGTCCGAACGTAGCGGGCGTCCTTCTTTGTCGTATTCAGCTAAACGGGCGACAGTGGGAGCAAATTCATTTACCCATAAATTATTCAGGTTCCATCCCGCGCCGTTAGGGGGTGTTATTCCATTCTCTTCAGGAAAACAATCTCGGATACTTATCTTCTTTACTTTCTTACCTAAGGGGGGAAAAACCATTGTAAATTCTACTAATCTATCTCTTTGTCCCTCAATCCAATAAGTCTGGTTAAGCTGCATTCCACGAGTTAGTGAGCGTATACGATAGATGTCTTGTGTGTTTTCATCTACAATAGACAACCCTTTTTCAAATTGTATCCAATGCCTGTTGTAGAGGACAGGGAGGGCTATTGTCACACGAGTATCTTGGGGAGTACATTCTATAAAACGTACGAATGATTCTCCTTGATTTCTTCTGGAAAGGCGTGAAACCACCAATTGGTCACTGCGCAAATCTACTCCGATCTCATTATTGATATTGTCAGATTGTGGCTCTGGTTCGGATTCTTTTTCCTTGGTGTGAATAGCTTTTTCCCAAGTAATACTTTGGGGCTCTGTTTTTGGCCTTTCTATATTGGCGCGAATGGCTTTTTCAAAAGTAATATCTATCGGCTCTGTTTCCGATTTGTTAGAATCTGTCTTCTGTGTTTCATCCGACTTTGTACTTTCATTGGCAACAAATGGTTCTAATATCGATTGTGAAAAACTATCTGTTATCAATTCTTCTTCCTTAACACTATTTTCAGGAGTGGGTATTATTTCAGATTTCATATTCGAAGTCTCTTTCGGCACAATCGATACTGTCATATCATCTGCTGTCAGATTGCTACTAGTCGGTCTTTCTGTAAAAGAAAACAATGCCAACAAACCGATACACAATGGAAATAAGGCTATTTTACGTAATCCGGAGAAACGTTCCTTATATTGATATTTCATCATGATAAATCTTTTTTTAATTAATGAATTATGAAAACCATTCGCAATTTTCGGGCTGTATCCCATTAGCTCTTCGAATAAAATGCGTTGATAATTAAATAATTCAATCTTACTGGAAAGCAATCTATTGTCTACCTGAAACTCGTGTAGTGCACGCAATTCACGTTTAATCAACCAGATAAAAGGATTGAACCAGAATAAGACGGACATACATTCAATGAAAAAAGTATCCCGATAATGATGGAAAAAGATGTGTGCTTTTTCATGAAGTAGTACCACTTGTAACACTTCTCCTTCTAGTTTTCGATGAATAAAAATTGTTCGATAGAAAGAAAAAGGAGAGGAGACATTATTGTTACGTACAATATGAATTCCATCAGTATCCGTCGTACAGCTTCCCCAACGTTGTAAACGTTTAATGCGTATGACCTCTGTTGATAAATATAACAACAGTATAAGTACACCAATCCCATAAATTGACCAGGCTATTTGCACATAATCCCATGAAGCATAAAAAGGAGGTTCTTCTACCGGTGTCATCGGCTCATTACCACCTTCTGATACTACCGTCTCCGGTATATCAGATTGTATCCCAGGTACTTCAATTTTCGTTTCCGAAATCTCGTTAGCCTGTGTCTCGTGTAATATTGACTGCTGATCATTTATTGGTGTTACTTCCTTTGGATAAACAGGAATGCGTACCACTGCTACCACAATAGCTAGCAATACCGAAAATAGTAAAAACTTGCGGCATTGATTGAAAGCTGCTTTACGATCATACAGTAAATAATAACATAACCACAAAATAAACGAGGCTCCAACAAAACGAAGGATCGTCCATCCGCTCCAGTCAAATTCAATCATACTTTTTAATTCTTTTTGTTTTCTTCCAGCAACTTAATGAGTTCGTCAATCTCTTGTACTGACATTTTCTCTTTCTTTGTAAAAAAAGAAACCATTGCTTTGACTGAACCACTAAAAAAGTTATCAACCACACGATCCATGAATCGATTGGTGTAACTCTCTTTTGTCACTAATGGATAATACTGATAAGTCTTTCCATAACTATTATATGCTACAAAACCTTTGTTTTGTAGTACACGAAGCACGGTTGAAACCGTATTATACGCAGGACGAGGTTCCTCCAAATCTTGCAAGATTTCATTTACAAAAGCACTCCCTTTTTGCCAAAGTACCTGCATAATTTGAAGCTCAGCTTTTGTTAATTCTTTCTGTTCGTTCATTTCTACTTTTTTTAATTGCATATCTCTTCGCTCAAGTCTTTGGGATACAACCTGATTGTGATGAGGCAAATATATAACTATAAATATAGATATAAAACTATATTAGTAATAATTCACATTAAAAATAGAGTGTTTAACGTTTATGATTGCAATATTCCTATTCTTAATTCATATGCAAGATCTATTTTCTTCAAATTATATACTAATATTGTGTTCTTTTTATGGATGTTATGAACTCGTCTAGCGTAGTTTTCTTTCTGTAGCGATTCATTTTTCATGATGATAGAAATTACCCTGATATAAATTATCTATAATTAAACAACCTATATCAGGGTAACAATAGTTCGTTAAGTTTTGAATTAACAACTAAAAAGTAGGTCAAGTCCTACCAATTCATTATATTAAGGGTTCCTACATCCTGAAAAAAATGAATCTGAACGAACTTGACCAATATCTTGAGATAATAAATAATTTGCTGAGTCAGTCAGCTGCAAAGATAAACAAATGGCGTGAGAAATTTATGCTTGAAGTACTACTTTTATATCTGATTATCCCCGGTAGGATTAATTTCCTTCAACTGGGTCGTTATGGTCGCTTTTGCGAACAACGCTATCGTCAGCAGTTTGGTCGCAAGTTTGACTGGCTCTGCTTCAATGCGACTTTGGCTGAATCTCAGATAAGTAGCCGTGTTGCTATCGCTTTCGATCCGAGTTATATCAGCAAGTCAGGGAAATGCACTCCCTATCTGGGCCGTTTTTGGTCCGGTTGTGCAAAAATGGCTAAGCATGGTCTTGAAATCTCCGGTATAGGTATTATTGATATGGATCTTCATACCTGCTTCCATTTGGAGGCCGTTCAAACGCCGCCTGTGAAAACCTTGGAACAAGCTAAATGGACATTGATAGATTGGTATTTGCATGTACTTCGTACCCGTAAGGGAACTCTTCAGCAGCTGACCAAGTATGTAGTTGCCGATGCTTATTTCTCTAAATCCACTTTTGTGGATGGTGCCCTGGATATAGGATTCCATGTCATCAGTCGTTTTCGGGATGACGCTTATTTCCGGTATCTGACGATGGAACAACCTACGGGTAAAAAGGGCCGACCTAAATTGTATGATGGTAAAATTGATATGAAACACTTGGAAGAGGAACGTTTTGAAATTATTCAGTTGGAAAAGGGAGAGGGACGAATACTTTCAGCAATCGTCCACTCCCGTTCCTTAGGGAGAAATATTCGATTGTGTATTTGGGAAAGTGATGACAAGAAGGTGCGTAAGTTATATTTCTCTACGGACACGCAGATGAAAGCGATGGATATACTGGATTATTACAGGACTCGTTTTCAAATTGAATTTTGCTACCGGGATAGCAAGCAATTCACAGGGCTGACCGACTGCCAAAGTCGCGACTTGGACAAACTGCATTTCCACTTTAACGCTTCATTGACCAGTGTAAATCTGGCAAAAGTGAAAGCCTTGGAGAAGGGAACTGTTCTATCAATGGCATCTGTAAAGGTGCTGTGCCACAATCTTTTTCTTATGCAACGATTTATTTCCGTGTTAGGGATTAATCCTAACGAGGAAATAAATCGAAGACTATGGGAAGAGGGAGTGAAATTTGCAGCAATTGCTGCGTAAATGTTAATTAAATCCATAATCATACCAATTGAGTCCATTCTTCTGATCCAACTCCTTACCATTATACTTATAAGGCTGAACATTCACTGTAGAAGTAAACATACCACCAAACGGATAGTAACTGTTAGTTTCCTCCACAATCCCATCCTTATCCGCCACTACACGAATATTTCCCTGATGATCTTTCAGATAAAAATGAAACTTCCTATCCGGAAAACTCACATACCCCGCTTCATTGAGCAGCATCTTCAGCACACCATTCTCATAGACCGCATTCCCACAGTAATCCGTAGTCAAGGTAGTAGAACCCGTCTTATGTACAGTACGCGACTTTACTCCGTCGGTGGTGTACTCATACTCAACACTATTACCATTACCAAAGATCACCTGATCAGGCAAATTTAAACAATTATATCCAATACTACTAATATTCTTGTTTAAATCTTTAATCAGATTGCCATTTTTATCGTAAGTATACTCTGTTGTCTGATTAGCTCCGTCTTTAAACTCCGTACCATTACCGTAAACTGAATTCGTTACGTTGTCCTTCACAGCCAGCAACTGATTACCACTATAAGTCAAAGCCAAGTCATCAACCAATCCGTAAGCCGTTGCAGAAATCTGTCCGTAACGTTTCAATTTCAGGATATTACCCATCTTGTCATAACCGGTTATCTGTTCATTAAAACGGTTCGGATTAATCGTAAGATTATTACCTTCCCCGTAATTCGCATCCTTCAACCTGGAAAGACCGTCATACGTAAAACGATACCCCCTGTCTGCAGTTTCAGTTCCCGCCTTCCAGGACATGCTGCTGATGTTACCATTGTAACAAGGAGTATTCCCGGTCATCTTCTCCTGATAATTGAGCGTCTGGCTGAACAACGGTCCACTGACACTCTTCGTCCACGAACGGACATTATACGTGTAATCACTCCTCAGCTTACCGTTCCCATTCCTGCGGTCAGACTTCAGACGACCCACCTCATCATACACATGATCCACCAGCGTAACCGGAGCATCGTCATTCAACTGATAAGTCGTCCTGAGCAAACGGTCCGCATGGTCATACGTATGGGTTCTTGTTTCCGTAACCGTTTCTTTTCCAGGGACAGTGCGTACTTGTTTGACCTGTGCCGGTTTGCCGGTAAAACTGTATAGGGTGCAGGTCAGGTCCGTTCCACCCAACCCATTGTTACCCCTCTGCTGAACCATCCGGTAACGTTCATCATAATACATCACAGAATAAAGATACCCCGTAACCGCACCTGTCTTCGAGAGCTTAGCTACATATGATCCCGTCTGCTGCCCCCGGCAGCCACCCTTGTAACGTTTCCCGTAACCCGGAACCTCCGTATAAGAAGTAGTAGCATCATTGGGAATACTGTTACTTTTACCCAGAAAATCATAACTGTCGTAATAAACAGCAGAGAGAACCGTAGGAGCATTCAGGGTGATACCCGAAATACTGTAACCTTTCACCGCACCTGCTGCCTGTTCCCAAGTACCTTTCACCACAATATCCCTCAACGGGTCAGCCGTATAATCGGGATTGTTCTTACAGGTTCCCGTCAGCACAATACGGTTAAAAGCGTCCGGTATACTGAACGACCATTCCCCTTTAGTGCGCTGCTCCCCATCCTGGGTAAAGATAGGTCGGTCCGCAGCGTCATAAACCGTATACACCGGTTCACAACCCGGTAGCTTCTTATAGATACAACGGTTCAGCTTGTCATAACGGTAAACATACACATACTTCTTAAGTATCTCATTACTCTCTGTCCAGGAAGCGGCACTGTTCAGATTGTCCGCCGCAAGCGGAGGCAACACAAAACGTACATTACCATAATCATCATACACATAATAAGTATCATGCGCCAGGCTCCCGTCCATCTGACGGCTCAGTACCACCCGGCCCAGCTTATCCTTAAACTCGTAACTGACATTACCATCCTCCTCCGTAACCTTGACACCGTAAAGTGAACCATCGGCATAATACCCCGTACTCTTCAGGCCATTCCCCGAATACCCGTACATACGCACTGACAGTTGAGCAACATCACCCGCATTCGTCACATAATCCGTCGTGACAGCCTTCCCGGCAGCATGCCAGTCATTACCCACACCGGCCTGCCTGACAACCCTGCCAAGCTCCGACCCGTCATACGACGTCTCACTGTAAGGACGCCCGTCATTCCCGTAAAGTTCAGTAGCCTGGGCAGCCCGTTTCACCACCGACGGATGGACATAAGCCCCAAGATCATCTGCAACCGGCGCAGGCAGCCACTGCCGAAGCTCACGCCCCATACCGTCATACTCCTGTAACGTGATCAGATTATTACCCCCCGGAGTAATCCCCCGCAGAATCCTCTCCGTCGCCTGGCCCAAATGGTCGAAATACTGTATCTCAAGAAGCTGCTCATCCTCTTTTAAAGAAGAAGTGGAGGAAGCCTTCTTCAAAGGCGTCAGGCTAATGACATGGGGCTGCCCCTTTGTCGTCACAATATCCCCACCGGCACCACGGATTCGGATATTGGTGGTGATGGAACCGTTAAGGCTGATACCCTCCGATACCACATAGTAAGTACCCACCGCCAGCTCCTGTAACTCCAACTGCGCATGCCCCTTCGTGTTGCCACTGTTACGCAGCAGCTTCCCGTCCTTATCCAGCAGGCTCATATACGTATCCGCAAGCGAAGACCCAGCATGGTCTATCGTAACAGCCAGCACCTTCTCCATCGTGAACTTATAATACACGTCATTGGCCGTCTTCCCCTGATACCGGTTCGTATACCCCGAAGCCGTATTACGGATATCGGAGAAAGAAAAGCCCTTGTTATGCGGTCCCAGATCAATGGCCATCTCAAAAGAATCCCCCGGAGTATTAACCACCGTCCCCGTAAGGGCAGTAGTAAGGCTCCCATTACTTGCCCCATCCGTAACCACATAATATGTTCCCGGCATGAGCAATGGAATATGGATACAAGCACTTTTCGTATTGCTGCAAGCGCCACTGCCCGAATAGTCATCATTGAAGTACAACACCCGTTGCCTGTCGGAAGAGAACACCTTCAGGTACGTGTCCGCTACCGCAGAACCGCAGGTAGTTATACCTATCCCCATCGGCTGGGTAATGGTAAAACGGTAGTACACCTCCTTGCCCGCCTTTTCCGGCTGTTTGCTACCCGAGAAGTTGGAAGTGCTCCGCGTATCGGTATAGGTAAAGTCGGAAAAACGGCTGCCCACCTCTACCGGATAGGAGAAGTCACTGCCCACAGGAGGGAGAGTGCCGCTAAGGTTGAAGCTGAACCCGGAACTTCGAAAGCTCCTTCCCCATCCGTAGATATAATACTCCCCCGCAGAAAGCTCCACCTGCCGGGCATTGCTGTCCCCGCTATTGGATACACAGATAGTATCCCCGGCGGCATTCATCAGGCTGGACTGCGAATAATCATATTCATCCCGGACACCTCCCTGCCTTAAACTCACCTTCATCGGATTATCCAGCGTGAAACGGTAAACAACATCGTGCGTGTATTCATCCACCCTCATATCCTTGGCCGAGCGGTAGTCATTTCTAAACTGGTCGAAATCCTCCACACCGGGAGCCAGGTTGAAGTTATCGCTAAAACTCCCCAGCTCAAAGGGGCACAGGAAATCCTCTCCCGTGGTACGCCCGCTTCCCTCCACCTGCACGTCAATCGTCACATCAGGTACAGGGTCATTCAGGTTACCCGACTGCTGCCCCTCCACTACAAAGTAATAGACACCCGGAGTCAATCCGAAAGCAATATTGGAGTGTAACTTGTATTCCCACCTCTTACCGGCGTCATCCAACAATGCGACATTGGTCCAGCAACGGTCAGGACGGGTTATCTTAAACCTTACGGTCATTGAATTAGTCAGCGTAATCCGGTAAAAGACCTCCTTGACGCCAAGGTAAGGAGGATAATCCACATCCCAGTAAAAATCATCCCCGAAATCCCCCGTATACCGGCTGTCGGTAAATGTAAAAGGGCTGTCATGCGTGCCGATGTCAATGGCTGTGTCCATACGGTGCTGGTAAGCCGGTTGCCCGGACATCACCGCCGAGAACAGGCCAAACAATAAGATGCAAATATATTTTTTCATACGTTTCTTCTTTTTTTTTAATTCTGTTATTGTATTTCATTTCTTGTGTTATTTCCCCAAACGGTAGATATACTGTTGCAACATCACCTTCTGCAAATCGGGATCCACGTAATAACTGTCCGTTAATCGGTTATAATGGTCATACTCAAAACGGGTCACCACACCGTTCGGGTCCGTCACTCCGGTAAGCCCCTTCACCGGGTCGTAATCGTAGAGCGTCACCCTGGCACCCGGCAGTGCCTCGCGCAGGGACCCGATCTTATTCAGGATATCATCCGAGGGTCCCGCAAAGCCCGACCAGGCATCCAACACATTCGTATCTGTCGCCGAGTAGCCCATTCCGCCCAACACCTCATTACGGGTAGCATTCTCAATCTTAGCTATCGGGAAACGGTTGAGATACCCCCACAGGAAAGTGACGGGAGTGCCATCCTTGCCTTTAATTTCCGCCACATTATGATGGCCGTCATAAGCCGTATAGACCACTTCATCGCGGAAGTCGGACGTCTGGTCCGTCTTGCTGCGGATACGTTCCGGGAAGCAGGTGCCATCCTTGAACAAAATGCGATTTTCACGTGAATGCCCGCCTTCGCTATGCTTGTGGTACGAAAGGACAGCAGGAAAACCATCCAAGAACTCATACTCATCGGTAACGGCGGTACTGTTACTGTTGGCCACCTCCACCTTCTTGGGCTCCAACGAAGCTCCCGGATTAGAGAAATTGATGTTGTACGAATAGTCTTTCGTCGTCACAAGGCTGTCACGACGTCCGTTGGCCGAATAATATTCGGTTGTTTTTTCCTTGCTGAGCACACAGTAGTTGGTCACATCCAGGAAAAACTCAGTCTGCACCTTTGCATTCTCATCACCAGGCGTATAATAATTGCCGGAGACAAAAAACTCCTTGCCGCTGAGCGTGCTTGCATTCATGTATTTGCTATAACTGTCGGCACCAATCGAAATCAGCCGTACCGGAAGATCGACAAAAACGCTCCCGTTGGAAGAGACCCTGGTATTTTCATAATCCGTACGTGAAACCAATTCATCCTTCTTGAAACAATTCTTACGGATCAAACGCCCGTAAATCTGATAACTGTCCGAAGGGTGTCTCGCCAGATCATCCGAGGGGTCTTGCGGATGGGCGGGGAAAGGACGGAACAGTTTGCGCAGTTCTTTCTCCGGCTTGCTTTCCAGAAACTGCTTAACCATATCGGTCTGTCCGTCATACCAACTCAGCACTCCCTCGTAATTGTGCAGCTTCACATTGTAATAGTAATCCGTATGAATGGATTCCATTCCGTCCCCGCTGATTTCTTCACTGACAATATTATACATCACGGCACTTCCGTTATTGAACGTAATGTTGGAGTGGGGCATGGAACGATACGTAGTCAGGTATTCAAACCAGGTAAAGTTGCTAATGGAACCTTCTACAAAATTACCCATGCCCGAGCAATAATCCCGCTCGCTGACAATATGCTTGATGGCACCGCCACCCCAGACCGGTTCATAACCGGCATTATTCACCTGGGTCAGCCCATACCGGTACGATTTAACCGTACGGCGGCCGGTATGCGGATCCCTGGTAACAATGCTCTTTACACGCAGCCCGCCGACCGGATGGAGATAATTACGGTAATCGGCCGAGCGGCTGGGGTCGCGGACCCCGCCGTAATTCCCTTCATACTCGAAAGTCGTCTGTATCCCTTGCGGGTCGGTGATACGGCTGAGAATACCGGCTGCAGCCCACCCGGCATCCGCTTCCCGGTTCCTGCCCGAATGCTCAAGAATGGTTTCCAGTGTTTTGCCTATTCCGTTGGGCACATACACTTTTCTGCGGAAACTGGGAATATTCCTTTCGTCTTCGGTGGTGGTGTTGGCACCGTTGCAGAACCCCCAATGGTCTACCGCCACGGTATAGATGGAAGGGACACTATAAATATTATTATAATGGAACGCATACACCTTTGTCTCCACCCCGGGAGCCGAGACACGCACCGAGTCGAGTTTGGTCAAGGAAGTGGAACTGTTGTAAAGGCTGATAAAGAACTCGATGGAACGGACCGTTTCACCCCGGGCATCGGTCACATCCATACGGTCGTAAACGTCCGTAGCGGTCACATCGGAGCCTACCGTCTTATAAGAGACAGTAAGGGCATTGCCGAAATAATTGATCTTGCCCAGACGCGCCTCCTCGCCACGCCCGCCCAGGAAAGAACCGCTCGTAGGATAATGCACGCCTGCCTGCGCCTCCGAAAGGGGAGTGAGCTTGGCGTTATAAGGCGAAGTGTAGCCCTCAGCGTCGATGCGGTAGTGTCCGTTGGGCTTTCCGGGCACCATCTTGGAGAATACGATCTTGGGGGAACCATTCTGGATGTCATTAATGACGATCCGGCTGTCCATGTTAAAATATGCGCCCGCATGCAGCCGCGTTCGGGCCGTGGTATATTCAAAGGTGACCGGATGACCAGTTTGACGCGGAGAACGGATAGCCGTGCACATCCAGCGGGTGATCATATCGTCCGCTTTCTCGTTCACGCCGTCAAACTCGTATTTCACGCCGTTGCCGTCTGTGATATCCATGCGTGTTCCGTGGTAGCGGACGTCATCATTGGTCAGGGGGATACAACGCATGGGGCTGAACGGCTCCAGGAAATACCCGCTTCCGCCACCATGGGGAAGCTTGTAGACAAACTTGTCCGGTTGCGTGTCATATTGGTTGTCCACCTGGGCGTTATAATACCTCAACCGCTCCACCTTGTCTGTCGGGACCGGGCTGTTGCGGGTGTTGAACCAGCCGTACGTGTCGCTGTCCACGATGCCTTTGACCTCCCGCATGATGGATGGTTCCAGGTTCAGTGTCCAACCGGTGCCGGCAAGCCCGCTGCGTTCTTTCGGTTTCAGCCCCGAGGCATGGTAGGACAGGGAGATCGGAAGGGTGATGTCTCCCGCTACGATTTCATACAGGGGGATTGTTATATTGGGGATTCCCGTACAATAGTCTACCGGGTACGACCGGTATTTCTCCATCGCTGCCGCCTCCGGCGATACGGGGACGATGCGGGGAACGTCCAGGCTGATCTCATGGGGTTGTTGCGCGTGTAGTCCTAATAGCGGGAAACAGGCCAGCAAAAGAACTCGGGATAACTTTCCGCTTATCCGCTTTATTCTGCTTTTAGAATGGATTGTATTAAAAATAGTCATTATTATCTTGATTTAAATGGATTAAGTAGTTTATTTATAAATAAAATTCAGGTAAACAATCCCCCTGGCAGAACCAGGCTCTTATCCACAGGGGATTGTACCGGTGTTTGTGTACCGAACCTGTTTGGAGCATTCATTGACGAAAGCTGCCTACAAATTCTACAGGTTCATTGCATTGCCTCCCAGTGCGCCGAGCACTGCTGAAGCCACGGCGATAATCGCTTTGAGGATGATATCCCAGGCTGGTTTCTTCATTGCCATCATTTTCCCACCTCCTTTCCGGGTCTTTAAATAGTTTGAATCGGTTTATAATGCTCCTGAAAGTGGCTTTCAATCACTGTCAGTTGGTTTACTATTAATGTTCAACCGGTCGTCGATCAACTCTGAATTTGCTCTGGATTTGCTCTTTCACTTCGGACACGGATATGTTCCGAGCCTCCAGATAGGGCGTACGATTCCCCTTCATAGTAAGGGTGTTTACTACGATCAGATTGATTATTAATAAGTTAGCTGATAATTGCTAGCCATTGGAATGCCCCATTGCCTGCGGCGGCGAATGACAAGGGTGCGGGTAAGGTTCGCGTCCATTGGAAAACTCGCCGGTATGCAGTGGAGCTTTCCCGTTTACCGACATATCTTGAACTTGCGGCACCTCAGGTCCAGTCTTGCCGGAATGGTTGGTTGATTGTAGCCGTTCTGCATTGTCTCTCAGAGCGGAAACATCCGATGTTATATCGAGATTTAATTTGTTCATTGGTATATTACTTTTTAGTTTCACAAAAGGGCTTCAATGCTCGATCCTCTGCTTGCTTTATGAAAAATATTGTATAGGATGTTCATAATGATGTCTCCTTTCTGTGAAATATGAATTAAATGTTAGTAAAATTAGCCGCAAAAACTATATAAATGTTTGCATTTAGCAAATATTATTTCCTCTATTTATAATAAGGAAGTGTTTAACGATACAAATATACTAACTATATTCTATAAAACAATAATAAAGTTAGTATATTGACATCGTTTAACTAACCAGTTTATAACTGTTAATGATTCTTAGTAAGCAATAATAGGTAAGGAAGGATAAAGGAAGTTATTGCTATAGGAAGGATAGGGAATGTCTAAGGAGATGAAAATGAAGATGAAACTAAGCTTTGGAAACTCTTATCAATTAAAAAGAAACTAATACTAACATAATGTTCTTTGTGTAATAGTTAGGTGTGACTAGATTCATGTATGATCTGCTGTATCTCTAAGGAATATTATGCTACTATTTATTGTCATTCGTCACTTTTGGGAATTAAGTCTCAGATAATCAACGGTAAATTGGTGACAATAGAACGGTGACAATAGAGTGACAATAGACATTTATAGAATTTCTATTGTCACTACTATTTAGCAATTTGGTTATTTAAATATTTGATTGTCAGCCATTAGGTAGACAATTCTATTGCCGGTCCCCCGAGTGGTAAGAATCCCTTTATCCACTAGATTATTGAGTTCCCGCAATGCTTTCCCTTTCAATAAACCCGTTATTTGAGTATATTCTCTGCGGGTGATGAAATGATTCTTGGTTAAAAACGCTTGTAACCGGGAGTGCCTTGTTTCTTCCGGTATATTCGACGATTGTTGGAAACCGGACTTGGAACGGGATACCGTTCCTGAACTACGTCTGCGAAACCATTTTGTAGCTCTGAAATTCACATTATCGAAAGAAATGGATACTGAGCGAATCTCTTTTTTATCCATTACCGGACGTGCTTTCAGGCTTACCGAGAAATATCCGAATTCTCCCAGTTTAACGTGATAACCTTCACTCAGATAATAAGAAACTTTCTCTTGGAGAGATACCATGATACCAGCCAAATCCCCTTCCGTAAAAGAAGAAGCTTCTGCTATCTCACGAAACAATTGTTTGCTGTCTACCGTCCCTTTCGATACAATTCGGGGATATAAAGGTTGGATTTCCCCGTCTCCATTCTCATTTGGTTTTCTTCGAAAATCATAATCTGCTGCCATTGCATTACTTGTTTTTTTTGTTAGTTAATAGAATTGTTATTCAACTGATACTACGTGTAGTAGAACAAATACTAGTAACCTTAATGCACTGACAAGGCTCGACTAATGTTTTTTGTAAGGTGCACGTTCTCGTTTCACGTACGTGAGCCATTCGGATGATGTACGTGAACCCAAAGGATCACGTACGTGGGTCGATGGGATTATGTACGTAAAACGATTTTTATCATTGCAAAGATACACTAATTGGAGCTTTAAAACAACTAAATGAACGGTTTATTTCCTCTTAAACAAAGGGAATTACGCAATTTTATACGCTGAATTTATTCCACTGAAATAAAAAGGTAAAAAGATTGTTTTGTGCTATTATTTTATTTATCTTTGAAGAACATATAAACATTCAAGAAGAAAAAATGAAGATAACACAAATCAGGGAAAAGGAAGGCGTAGAAGCGTTGAGTATAATAGAGTTTGACTTGTTGAAGGAGAAAATAAAAACAGAGATAAAGACATGTCCGGTCACCGGATTACGCCAGGCCCTGCATTATGTTTTACCCGGAGATACTTGTATGTTAGCACAAAAGCTTCCTAAAGTAATGCCTGCTGCCGTCTTCGGACGTGTGAATGGCGTAAGGCGTATGAAAACATACAATGGAGTTGTTGAACTAAGTGTCGGTCCGTTGGCTGGAAAGGCAGAAGTCGAGTTGGTGAAGAGAAAAGCGGCGGAACTGCCGCAAACTATGTTTGCCTTTATGGGGTCGAGTGGGAAATCGGTTAAAATATGGACATGTTTCACTCGTCCGGACGGAACATTACCTCAGACTTTGGAGGAAGCGGAAATCTTTCAGGCTCATGCTTATCGGTTGGCTGTGAAGTGTTACCAACCCCAAATTCCTTTCGACATTCAGTTGAAAGAACCTACCTTGGAACAATATTCACGATTAAGTTATGATCCCGAGCCTTTTTATCGGGTGAATTCCGTCGCTTTCTATTTATCTCAACCTTTGGGGATGCCTAAGGAAACAACTTACCGCGAAAAAGCAGTTGCAGAGAAATCTCCTTGGCAACGTATTGTACCCGGGTATGATGCAAAAGACGCATTAGCATTACTTTACGAAGCAGCTTTGCGGAAAACGTTGGAAGAAATGAAGGAAGGGTGGATGCCGGAGACAGATTTGCAACCTTTGGTGGTACAGTTGGCTAGGAATTGTTTTCTTTCCGGTATTCCCGAAGAAGAAGTGACTCGAAGGACTATTCATCGGTATTATGTTGCCGCACAAGCAATGCTGGTCCGGGCGATGATAGGAAATGTATATAAGGAGTGCAAAGGTTTCGGTAAGAAAGACGGGCTGACAAAAGAACAATACCTTGCTTTGCAAACGGAAGAATTTATGAATCGACGTTATGAATTCCGGTATAACACACAGGTAGGAGAGGTCGAGTATCGGGATCGTTGTTCGTTCTATTTTCGTTTCCGGCCGTTGGATAAGCGGATGCAGAATAGTATCCTATTGGATGCACAAAGTGAAGGTATTGCGGTATGGGATCGTGATGTGGATCGTTATTTGCATTCAAATCGTGTGCCTGTTTATAATCCTTTAGAAGACTTCATCTTTCATCTTCCCAATTGGGACCGGAAAGATCGGATAACGGAATTGGCAGCTCGTGTGCCTTGTGATAATCCACATTGGAACATGCTTTTTCATCGTTGGTTTCTGAACATGGTGTTACATTGGCGAGGGCTTGATAAACAGTATGCAAACAGTACTTCTCCCTTGCTAGTAGGTGCGCAGGGAACTCATAAATCTACCTTTTGTCGAGATTTGATACCACCCGAACTTCGTGGCTATTATACCGATAGTATTGATTTTAGCCGAAAGCGGGATGCGGAAATGTATCTGAATCGCTTTGCGTTGATTAATATTGATGAATTTGATCAGATAACTCTTACGCAACAAGGTTTCTTGAAACATATTTTGCAAAAGCCGGTAGTTAATCTTCGTAAACCTTATGGAAATTCGGTACAGGAACTGCAACGTTATGCTTCATTTATTGCCACTAGCAATCAAAAGGATTTGCTGGCTGATCCTTCGGGTAGTCGTCGTTTTATCTGTATTGAGGTAAAAGATGCTATTGATACGACCCGTCCGATTGACTATCAGCAGTTGTATGCACAGGCCATGTATGAGATTTATCATGGGGAACGGTATTGGTTTGATGAGAAAGATGAGGATATTTTGAGGCAAAGTAATCGGGAGTTTGAGCAGACGCCTCCTGCTATTCAGTTGTTTTATCATTATTTCAAGGCTGCAGGAGATGATCGGGAAGGAGAGTTCCTTTCTCCGATGGAAATTCTGGATTATTTGCAAAAAAGGACGACTATTTCTTTGTCTTCCGGCAAAGCAAATCACTTTGGAAGATTGCTTCAAAAAGCCGGAATACCTTCAAGACATACCAACAAAGGAACTGTGTATCGGGTAGTTAAGTTGTAAAATGAGTGAATGATAATATAAAAATTAGTGGCAATAAAGTGACAATAGAAACTGGTATTTTTCTATTATCACTTTATTGTCACTGCTTGTTGTCACTATTTTGCTGCTGATTATTAGTGACTTAACTATGAAAAGTGACAAATGACAATAAAAAGGACTTATAAATCATAGAGTGCCTTGAGTTCAAGTTGTAACTGTTGGTTTATAATCTAGAATAGAAAATTAATATTAGAGAGAAGCCATTGAAAAAGTGTATTTCCTTATTGAGTTATCAGATATATTCCTTAATCTCCTCGGCAGAATCTACAATATAAGAGGGATTGAACTTTTCCAGTTCAGTCCGTGGGCGAAATCCCCACGTAACTCCACAAGCGGTAATTCCGGCATTAGCGGCTGTTTGCATATCTACTCCCGAATCTCCCACATAGAGCACTTCTTTTTTGTCTACGCCGGCTATTTTAAGTATATCAAAAACGATGGTCGGATCGGGTTTCACATTCCTTCCTTCGCGCTGACCAAACACTGCTGTAAAATGGATTTCGGGGAAATAATGTTCAATCAGCTTTTGTGTTGCCGAATGATATTTATTAGAAGCAACGGCTAACTGAATACCGGCAGTTTGCAAATTGGATAATAATTCGGGAATACCGGGATAAGGGCAACTATCATCTGCATTATGTTGATCGTAGTAAGGGATAAATTGCTTGCGGACACGAAGTACATTCTCTTCACTTTTCTCTCCTTCGGGAAGTGCCCGTTCAAAAAGCTTATTGATTCCATTTCCTACCATGAAGTGATATTGGTCAATTTCATGAGTAGGATATCCTAATTTATTTAAAGCATAATTAGTACTATGTGCCAAGTCGGCAATTGTATTGAGTAAAGTACCATCTAAGTCGAATATAACTAGTTTTTTCATTGTGATTTTGAATGTCAATTATGTGTAACTAAAGATTCATTTACTTAACTTTGATTGTTATCGGATGATCTAATTCTTCTTTCCATTGGCGAAGATAGGCGAACCACGCTTCAGGTGTTTTATATCCGAAAGTCTCTTTCATAGAGGTGAAAGTAGTGTAATAATCGAAATAATTGGCCTGCGGTGCACCAACCGTATACAGATAGTTGTCTTTGTCTTTCTCTTCCGATTGAACGTAATGTTGGGGAATACATGTTCCCAGCCCAACCGTTTCTTTGGCATATTTGACAGTATCATTTACGGGCCAGTCCGTTCCCCAACTGCCCACTAATCCTTTGTGGTCTGAGTATGAAACAGATCCGATAATATCTTGTACGCCTGTACAGAAAATCTCATTTTTTAATGGCTCGTCAAAGAAGGCTTCAATATGCAGGTCACGATGTCCGGCATAAAGGGTATAACGCGTCATCATGTTCAGTTCAGCACCTTGATATTTCCATCCTGTAACTTCAATCTCTGCAATCACACGAACAGGCCCGTAAGATATAATACGTTCGGTACGGGTGTCCACGGGAGTGATATGTGTTGCTTTCTTTCCATTCCAACCTTTGAAAGCTCCTGGTCCGCAACTATCAAATACGCGGAGTACGTCGTCACCGAATCCTTTTGCTAATTGCGCGTCTGTAGGATAGAATTGACACTCTTTGATTTCAAGACCTTTGTTGAACTTGCCGTAAATATCCGGTGTCTGTTTCTCGTTAAAGTAAAGACGATATCCCACCAATTCGGATTCCAGAACCGGACCATGCGGACGTATCATATTATAGATATCACTTGAACCGGGCACTGTGATAGATTGTACCGATTGGTGTCTGTTTTTTCGTGGCTCTGCAATAAACATTTCCGAGTAGACACGTGCCGGATAAGTCTTGGAACTTTTTTCCGAAGAGAGCATAACTTTAAAAGTCTTTTTCCCTTGAGCCGGAAGATCGGTAACGAACACGAGCTCGTCCATCTTGTGATCTCTGTCCATGTCATCGAGTTGAGAAGGTATTTCTATATTCTCTTCCGTTACAACGGCTGATTTTATTTTAAATCCTACTTTTAGTTCCTTTAGTTTGATGACGACAGGCGCATCGGTTTTCTCTTGTTTCCAGTTATTACTGACTTCTATGGTGAGTGACTTTTCTTGTTTTTGTGCATTCAGCGGCAGTGAACAACAACCCATTAAAAGTGCGATGATGATGAAATTGTTTCTCATGATTCGGAAGATGATTATAATATCTTTATGTTTTTATGATGCAAAAATAATTGAAAAAGTGGCAAGGTGTTTACTTATTTACACACTTTGCGTGTTTTTATGCAGAAAGTTGCTATCTTTGCACAAAATTTAACTGTTATAAGATATGAGTTACAACTTGTTGAAAGGAAAAAGAGGTATAATCTTCGGTGCTCTTAATGACCAGTCAATTGCCTGGAAAGTAGCAGAGCGTGCCGTAGAAGAAGGTGCAACTATTACATTATCAAATACTCCGATGGCTATCCGTATGGGTGAAGTCAATGCATTGGCAGAGAAATTGAATTGCCAGGTCATTCCTGCAGATGCGACTAACGTGGAGGATTTGTCGAATGTATTCAAAACCTCTATGGACATACTGAATGGGCAAATAGACTTTGTTCTTCACTCTATCGGTATGTCTCCCAACGTGCGCAAGAAACGTACTTACGATGACCTTGACTATGGAATGTTGGATAAAACATTGGACATTTCAGCTGTCTCATTTCATAAAATGATTCAGGCTGCCAAGAAGTTGAATGCTATTGCTGATTATGGATCTATCGTGGCATTGAGTTATGTGGCTGCACAGCGTACATTCTATGGATACAATGATATGGCAGATGCAAAAGCATTGCTGGAGTCTATTGCACGTAGTTTTGGTTACATTTACGGACGTGAACATAGCGTACGTGTGAATACGATATCTCAGTCGCCTACTTTCACTACAGCCGGTTCGGGTGTAAAAGGTATGGATAAGTTGTATGACTTTGCAAACCGTATGTCTCCATTGGGAAATGCAACTGCTGACGAATGTGCTGATTATTGCATCGTTATGTTTTCTGATCTTACCCGTAAGGTTACAATGCAGAATCTTTTCCATGATGGCGGGTTCTCTAGTGTAGGTATGAGTCTTCGTGCAATGGCCACTTACGAGAAAGGTCTGGATGAATATATGGACGAAAACGGTAATATTATTTACGGATAAAAAGATGAAACTACGGATCTCTCTTCTGGTTATATTAATATGTATCCTTTTTACCTCCTGTGGAATAAGCACATGGACGAACGGGCAGAAGGAAGAAGAGATTTCTGTTCTAAGATATGATAAGCTGTTGAGCGAATATGTTCGCTCTAACAGCTTTTCTGCTAAACAAAAATTGATAATGAACTATCAGCAACCTACCAAAATCTTGATAGAAGATGTGTTGTCGATAGGTCAAGTGAGAGATGATGCTATTTCTCAACGCTTACAGAGTTATTATTCGGATACTACTTTGATTCGTTTGCTGAACGATGTAGAAAAGAAATTTCCTAATTTGGATGTAGTGGAGAAAGAGTTGAATAAAGGCTTTCGGAAACTAAAAAAGGAAGTTCCTGAGACGAAAGTGCCGTTTATTTATTCACAAGTGTCGGCATTTAATGAGTCCATCGTTGTAGTGGATACCTTGTTGGGAATCAGCCTTGATAAATATATGGGGGAAGATTATCCTCTTTATAAGCGTTTTTATTACGATTATCAGTGCCGTTCCATGCGTCCGGAACGAATAGCTCCGGATTGTTTTGTGTTCTATCTATTGAGTCGTTATGGTCTGGATTATCATGAGGGTACATGTTTGATCGACAGGATGCTGCATTATGGAAAGATTTATTATGTGATGCAGAGTCTGTTGGATTATGATAATATCGGTGAGGCAATAGGGTATTCTGAAGAAGAGCATAAATGGTGTAAGGAACATGAAAAGGATATTTGGAATTACATTCAGTCGAATGATCACCTACATGCACGCGACCCGATGATTATCCGGTATTATATGAAACCGGCAGCGGCTATCGATATGTTGGGTGAACAAGCTCCGGCATCGATTGGCACTTGGATGGGAGCGCAGATTATTGCTTCTTATATGAAGAAGCATAAAGAACTCAAACTGAAAGACTTGCTGGAAAGAAAGGATTATCATAAAATGCTCAAAGAATCCGGCTATCCGGCTTCTTAATTATATCCAGTTTCATTCTTCATTCTTAACTCTTTATTAAAAAATGGAAACTGCTCTTTATCTGTTACCTGTTACGTTGGGTGATACATCCATTGAGAAGGTGTTGCCTTCCTATAATGCAGAAATAATTCATGGTATTCGGTATTTTATAGTCGAAGATATCCGTTCAGCCCGTCGTTTCCTGAAAAAGGTTGATCATGATATCGATATTGATTCATTAACATTCTACCCATTAAACAAACATACTTCTCCTGAAGATATTTCCGGCTATTTGAAACCATTGATCGGTGGTGCCTCTATGGGAGTAATCTCCGAAGCGGGCTGTCCGGCAGTAGCCGATCCGGGAGCAGATGTAGTTGCCATTGCACAGCGTAAAAAATTGAAAGTGGTCCCCTTGGTCGGACCTTCTTCTATAATTCTTTCTGTGATGGCTTCGGGATTCAATGGTCAGAGCTTTGCGTTTCATGGATATCTGCCGATTGAACCGGGAGAACGCTCGAAAAAATTGAAAGCTTTGGAACAACGGGTTTATGCTGAAAATCAGACACAGCTATTTATTGAGACACCTTACCGTAATCATAAGATGATAGAAAATATCTTACAAAGTTGTCGTCCTCAGACTAAACTCTGTATTGCTGCTAATATCACTTGTGACGATGAATATATACAAACCCGTGCAGTAAAGGATTGGAAGGGAAATCTTCCTGACTTATCTAAGATTCCTTGTATTTTTCTCTTATACAAATAACCTCTTTAAGGTGCTCGTATTCTTCTTCGAAACAGCTACTAAAGAAACCTTTGTCCAAATTTTCCTCTATCTGTTTGAAGCTCCATAATTTGCTGTTCTTAAAGCGTGGGCTGCAAAGTATGGAGTCGTCTTCTATTTCTGCTATGAATAGGTAAATAAGACGGTTGGTTACTTCATTCTCAAAATGGTAGACGATATTAAATTTAGGTTTGATTGATTGATCCGCATGAGGAAAGGCGTTATTGAATAAGCGGGAGACGCCGTCTGATAAAGACTCGCCAAAACGGAGATAACATTCCATGGGTATGTCTGTTTTGCCTTTATCCAGTATGGCAGTCATCGGGCGGTCACAGAGGAATAACATTCCGTGAGTGGAAACGGCGATTCTGATAACAGGGTTTATATACGCATTCTTATAATTGATTGCTTCAATGGCAAGGCTTTTTCCTATCACGTCTCCTTGGGTAGTTACAATAGGAACATATTCGGTATGAGCCATTAAATGATTGAAATATCGGATGGCAACCTGATTGAACAAAATACTAAGGATAAAGACACTAGGGGGAAGTATCTTATAAAGAATAAGCATACTTGTCGGAGTTTCAGTATCTTGGAAAACAACTACAATGCTGATAATTAAGAAATGTAATATTCCGAATATTAAAGCAATGCGGGCAGAAACTATGGATGATTCCGCACCTTGGGCATATAAACGTTTATTACAAGAACCTATTTGCCGCAAAAAGTGATTGATGAATCTTTTTTTGTGCATATAGAGTATCAGCATCGGAATGAGAACACTTACTTCTAAAGTAAGTGGAAGAGCTCCGTTAGGAACAAAGTCACCCGGAATAAACGTGGCAAGTGTCAGCAGGAATAATATTACGGTCGATATGTATAGGATGAAATTAGGTATTAGTATACCTTTGCGATGAAGCAATAGATAAATACCCACGATACCTAAACCTGTACCAATGTAAATAGCCGTGTCTTGCGTTATAAATTCACACAGTAAAATGGAAATAATAACGGGGATAAAACCCAATGACATGTTAAATGCGGAAGAAAGTATTCCTTTATGCTTCATCTCTCTTGTATCATTATTTGCCGGTGTTATACATATAAAACAAATAGAGAATGTGTTTTGTTTTCTATCTTATATGTTTCTCTGCATGATAGGATGAGCGAACAAGTGGAGCACTCTCTACAATGTTAAATCCTTTTTCTAAACCGATTGTTTTATAAATAACAAATTGTTGAGGGGTAACATACTCTGCTACCGGATAATGGCGATGGCTGGGTTGTAGGTATTGTCCAATAGTAAGTATCTGGCAACCGGCCTTTAATAAATCGTCCATCAACTCTTCTACTTCCTGGGGAGTTTCTCCTAAACCTACCATAATACCACTTTTCGATTTTGCACCGCTTTGTGAGATATGTTCAATGACTTTCAAACTAGTGTCATAATTGGCTGCGCTACGTACTAACGGACTGATACGTCGTACCGTTTCCATGTTGTGAGAGATGATATCGGGGCAGGATTCAATTATCATGTCTAGTAGTTCCATCTTTCCTTGAAAATCAGGAACAAGCACTTCGATGGTCGTTTTAGGATTCAGACGTTTTATTTCCCGAATTGTTTTTGCCCAGTGGCTAGCTCCTAAATCGGATAGGTCATCCCGATCGACAGAAGTAATGACTGCATGGTCGAGTTTCATCAAAGTGATAGATTCGGCAACATGAGTAGGTTCGCTACTGTCCAAAGGTTGAGGACGACCTGTTCGCGTGTTACAGAATTTGCAGCTACGGGTACAGATGTCACCTCCAATCATAAATGTTGCTGTTCCCTTTCCCCAACATTCACCCATATTAGGGCAACGCCCACTGCTACATATCGTATGCAGGCAGTGGGAGTCTACGATTCGTTTTGTTTCAGTATATCGTTCGTTAGCACCGATATTGATTTTCAGCCATTCAGGCTTACGTACTCTATCAGTCATTACAAGTTGTTCAGGAAGAAGTTAGTTATCCGGTTATATAAATGCTGGCGAGTGTTTCCACCATATATGCCATGGTTACGATTCGTATATATCTGCATGTCGAATTGTTTCCCGAGCTGTACTAATTGCTCCGCATATTCTGCACAGTTCTGGAAGTGAACGTTATCATCAGCCATACCATGTACGAGCAATAAGTTGCCATGTAGCTTGTCGGCCCGAGTGAATGCAGAAGATTCTTTATATCCTTCCGCATTTTCTTTCGGAGTACGCATAAAACGTTCGGTATATACTGTATCATAGAAACGCCAGTCGGTTGGAGCTGCAACAGCTACTCCTGCTTTAAATACCGGAGTTCCTTCACTCATACTCATGATAGTCATATAACCACCGTAACTCCAGCCCCAGATTCCAATACGATCTTTGTCTACATATGGTTGTTTGCCCAGATAAAGAGCTGTTTCCACCTGATCTTTCGCTTCTTTTACACCAATTTTTAGGTAAGTGCATTTTTCGAATGCTTCTCCACGACCTCCGGTTCCACGACCATCTACGCATACTACGATATAACCGAGACTTGCCATGTAAGTTTCCCAACTGATCTCCCAAGTGTCGAGAACCTGTTGAGAACCAGGTCCGCTATATTGGTACATAAGCACCGGATATTTCTTTGAAGCACTGAAATCAACAGGTTTCATCATCCAGCCATTGAGTGATACACCATCTGTTGTTTGGAAAGAGAAGAATTCCTTTTTCGGTATGGCATATCCAGATAAAGCCTGTTTCAATGGATCATTGGTAACGAGTGTTTTTAATGTTTTACCAGTGTTATCATTGAGCGTGATAAGCAATGGAGTATCTAAGTTCGAAAACTTATTCATATAATACTTCATCGTTTTACTGAAAAGTGGAGTATTTGTTCCCACCTGTTGAGAAAGTTTTATCTTATTCCCTTTTTTATCTATTTTATAGACTGCTTTACGTAATGGGCTTTCTTCGTTACTGGTAAAATAGAAAGAACCATCTTCTTCGCTATAGCCTAGGAAGTCCTTGACTTCGAACTTACCATTCGTTACTTTCTTTATCAGGTTTCCGCCCATACTATACCAATACAGATGGCTGAAACCATCGCGTTCGCTAAGCAAACTGAAATTTTCCGGATAGAACTGAATATTATCTAATACATTCTCCTTTATATAATAAGGTGATTCATCGCGTAAAATTAACTTGCAGAGTGTTGAGCGTGGATCTGCAAAATAAAGATCGAAACGATCCTGATGACGGTTTAATGTCATAATAGCCAATTTGCTGGCATCCTTTGTAAAGCGTATACGGGGAATATATGCGTCTGGATCAATCGGAAGTTTCATAGTACGGGTAACGTGAGACTTGATGTCATAAGTACGCACTTCTACTTTAGAGTTGGGATATCCGGCTTTCGGATATTTATAACTGTATTGTCCCGGATAATCTTTTAATGCATCGATACGGGGAGCTTCTCCGGCGAAAAGGGGAAAAGAGTAGGAGGGAACTTCCGATTCATCGAAACGGATAAAAGCGATCATGGTATTATCCGCGCTGAACTCTAGAGCACTGTTGAATCCGAACTCTTCTTCATATACCCAATCCGGTACACCGTTGATAACTGAGTTTGCTTTCCCATCTTCAGTAACCTGACTTTCACTGTTGCCATAAAGCATTTTTACGAGGAAAATATTGTTGTCCCTGACAAATGCAATCATTGTTCCGTCCGGAGAAAAGACGGGGGCTTGTTGAGGACCACCGTCCGACAGCCGTTCAATTATGTTGTTTGTCGTAACTCCTTTATCATTGCGTTTTAAAGGGTAAATATAATGCACAGCTGTATAAGAACGCCGATAAATCGGGGTTGTTTGGGTTGCAATCAATAATTGTTTTCCGTCCGGAGAGAATTGATAACTGTCGAAGCTCTTGAAATCGCATTCACGAGCGGTATTTACATCAAAGATAACTTCTACTTTTTCTCCTGTACGGAAAGAGTACTTGATGATTTGTGTTCTGTTGGCATTCATTTGTGTGTAATGTTCACCATCAAACATTGGGATTACTCCTTGGATGTTTTCCGTACGGAAACGTCCGGTGGTGATATCTTTGAGATCAAGTGCCTTTTGTCCTTGTGCCATTCCGGCGAGACTGAGCAGGCAAAAGAGCAGAGCCAAATTTATTTTTTTCATTTTATGAATCGTTTTATATTTTATTTATAGTAGTGGATATGGTATAATTCAATGTTGCAAATGTAACAATAAACTTAGATACCTCAAAATACAAGCTCTTTTTTAGTTTGTGATAACCTCTTGTTTTCTTTACTTTTATGTTTGTTTAGTATCCAATTGCGGCTGTTTAGTTAATTGGGCGGTGATGACTTTTGATTTTTTTTGTAATGTGACTGAATTTTATAAAAACTCAGTGTGGATTATAAAAGAGATTCAATATCTTTGTGAAAAGTACTTTAAATAATGACCGCTATGAATTCAAAAAGAAAAGATTTGCAGTATGCTTCCGTTTTTCTATTGGCAGTAGTATTGACTTTCTTGATGGGGAAAGGGGATAATTTGTGGCTAGTCTCATGGGGTGATTTGATTCCTAGTTTGTTTGTGTTATTTATTGCAGGTGATTGTTTGCATAGTTCTTTGCTTCGTATAAAAAGTGGGGAAGAAGGAGTGAAAGCTCGTTGGAGTACTTGTTTTACGTTTTTAGTATTTGGAGTAGTGTTTATTGGTGATCTGTTTTTTATTGGAAATTTTATTATAGATAAGATCCAGGGATGCTAATTGTACATTGTATTGCAATAAATATCAAATAAATTGAGCGTATCATTCTTTTTATGGTGTGTTCAATATGGAACTCTCATTTTATACATATATTCTGAAATCGGCAATCTGTTTGTCATTATTTTATTTGTTCTACCGCTTACTGTTAAGTCGGGAGACGTTTCATCGACTCAACCGGATGGCATTATTGGGAATATTGTTTTTATCATTATCCATTCCTATTATAGTACTAACAACAACTCAGGAGACGGAGGTTCATCAAGCTGTACAAACCGTTGAACAATTATTGGTGATGGTGGATACTATACATTCTGTAGATGTTGTAACTACGCAATCGGAGGATATTACTATAGCCTGGACACAAATTTTATTAGTCATTTATTGGGTCGGGATTTTGTATTTCACATGCCGGAATTTATATTCTTTATCACGTTTATTGTTATTGATTAAATCAGGAAAACGGAAAGAATTAAAAGGAGGTATTACATTAATTGTACATGAGCGTGAGATTTCACCATTCAGTTGGATGAAGTATATTGTTATCTCTCGCAAAGATTTGGAAGAGGATGGTAAAGCTATTCTTCTTCATGAAATGGCGCATTTACATAATCGACATTCAATAGATTTACTTCTCGCTGATATTTGTATTTTTTTCCAATGGTTCAATCCTAGTGCGTGGTTGCTGAAACAGGAAATGCAGAATATTCATGAATATGAAGCAGACGAAACAGTAATCAAAAAAGGGATAGATATAAGAGAATATCAATTATTATTAATCAAAAAAGCTGTTGGCACAAGGCTCTACTCTATGGCCAACAGCTTTAATCACAGTAAACTTAAAAAACGTATCACTATGATGTTAAAAGAAAAATCAAGTCCATGGGCACGTTTGAAGTATATATATGTACTTCCATTAGCAGCCTTTGCAGTGTCAGCTTTTGCCCGTCCCGAAACCTCAGAAAAAGCTGAAGAAATTTCGACCGTCAAAGTTAATGATTTGGCTGCAATTATCGAAGCAAAAGTGGAGAAAATAAGTAATGATAAGGATTCACTAAAGCAAAAAATTGCAGGCTTACCATCACATATGCCTTTGGCCTATTCTGCAGATTCGCTCGCAGTCAGTGAAGAATCATGTGTATTATATGCTCCTACCATAAATAAGATGAGATCAGATGGTAAAAAGCCGTTGATTATCATTAATGGAAAAGAAGCAGTGGGAGATGAGCCATTGTCTGGAATTTCTCAGGATAGTATAGCGAGTTTGACCGTGTTACAGGATAAAGTTGCACTTGAAATGTATGGAGAGAAAGGGAAAGATGGTGTTTGGCTAATACAGACGATTGCTAAACAAAAGTCTATAAATGTTTTGAAAAAGGATGGAGTTGTTATTATCACATTGGTAACAGATGAGAAAAATACATTAAGTAAAAAGGCTTCTGATAAATAAAGGGTAAGTTTATGATTGGCTATTGAGCGTTTAATTGGAGTAGATCCATGGGAACATTAATTTCCGATTTCTAGACGGAGATACTCGAGTATCTCCGTTTCTTGATCCGGATGGAACCAACGTATTTCTTCATCTCTTTTAAACCAAGTCATTTGTTTACGAGAATAAATGCGGGAATTCTGTTTGATTTTTTCAATAGCAAAAGGTAACTCACATTCACCATCCAGATATTTGAATATCTCTTTATAGCCTACGGTATTAAGTGAATTTAGATGACGGTAGGGGAGAACAGACTTTACTTCTTCCAATAGTCCTTCTTCCATCATCAGATCAACGCGTCGGTTGATACGGTCATAAAGTTCTTCACGATCACGAGTCAGGCCAATTTTCAAGATACGGAAAGGGCGTTGTTTTTTCTTTTGAGTACGAAAAGATGTATAGGTTCTGCCAGTCATATAGCAGATTTCTAGGGCGTGGATCACTCGTTTGGGATTTTTCAAGTCTACGATACGGTAATAATCCGGGTCTAACAAACGTAGTTCTGCGCAAAGCCTTTCAAGTCCTTCTTCTTCATATTTCTTCAATATTAGCTGTCGGGTTTCCATATCCACTGTAGGAATATCATCGATGCCCTTGCATATAGCGTCTACGTACATCATTGAACCTCCGGTAAGAATCACGACCTCGTGTTGAACAAATAGACGAGTCAGGATTTCCATTGCTTCTGCCTCGTATTGAGCTGCACTATAATAATCGGTCAGATGAAGAGTACCTACCAAATGATGAGGTACACGTTGGAGTTGATCGGTTGTAGGAGCAGCTGTCCCTATTTTAAGCTCTGCATATAATTGTCTTGAATCGGCCGAGACAATACTAGTACGGTAATGTTCTGCCAGCCGCAGACTTAATTCTGTCTTTCCTACACCGGTTGGTCCGATTAATACAACGAGAGTGGGCATAAAATAAATAAAGAATGAGAGTTGAGGATAAAACTGAGGAAAAGTAACTTAGTATCTTAGTTATGAATTACACGAATGAATTTGAGACATTATTCGTGTAATCCGTAACTAATTTTGTGATTTTAGAAGTACCAAAATGGATTGGCATTTACTTATTAAAACTTTTCTTCGTCAAAAGAAGTACTTGCATCCCCACCTATGTCGAAACCTTCCTGATCAAAGTCTTCCATATCAAAATCTTGATCACCGTAGAAGTTTTCGTCTAGGTCGAGTGAGCCACTGCTAGCAGCTATCTCTTCAAAATCTACAGTTTGCTTTGGAGCATTACCAGCTTTCATGGTGCATTTGGCACCATTCATATCTTTTCCTGTGATGATTTCGGTCAATTCAATAAAGAAACAGCGTTCTGTCATGTAGTCGAATACATAAAGCAGTTTTTGTTTTTCATCTTCCACTAATTCATTGATAGCAGTTTCTTTCATTACCCAACTATCCATTTCAGGATTATCGTCCATCTCTTCCAAAGTCACTTCTTTTTCTTTTTCCCAATCTTCATCGCAGATAAAGAAAGAAGTCATCTGATCATTGGTATAACCTACTGATTTCAGTATTGCTTCATGGAAGTCATAAAATGTAGCTTCCGGATCAATTTGTATTTCTCTGACAAAATCGTCAATTTCATCAGATATAATGGTAAATCTGTATATCATAATATGACTATTTTGAACTATGTTATTTTATAATTCCACGCTCTGAGCTGCGTATAAAATTGACAATATAATCAATTTCCGGACTCTTTTCAAATTCATTTTCGATCTTCTTCAATGCATCAGTCGTATTCAGACCGCTTTGATAGATAATACGATAAGCATTGTGGATACTTTCAATCGTTTCATTAGAGAATCCCCGACGCCGGAGACCGATAATGTTGATCCCGCAGAAAGCAATTGGTTCACGTCCTGCAATGATATACGGAGGGATATCTTTGCTAAAACGACATCCTCCCTGAATCATCACATGACCACCCACATGGCAGAACTGGTGCATCAGTACGTTAGCACTAATTATAGCGTTGTCATCAATTACAATTTCTCCTGCCATTTTGGTAGAATTACCAATGATGCAACCGTTACCGATTAATGCATCATGAGCAACATGCATACCCTCCATCAGCAAGTTATTGCTACCTACAATTGTACGCCCTTTAGCGGCTGTACCGCGGTTAATCGTTACATTCTCACGAATCAGGTTGTTATCTCCTATTTCCGCGGTGGTTTCTTCTCCCTGGAATTTCAGATCTTGAGGAATGGCTCCGATAACGGCTCCCGGAAAGATTGTATTTCCATTACCAATGCGTGAACCGTATAAAATATTGGCATTAGCCATAATCTTATTATTATCGCCGATTACCACGTTTTTATCAATAAATACAAAAGGCGCAATTTCTACGTTTTCTCCGATCTTTGCTTCGGGATGAATATACGCTAAGGAACTTATCATCTTAAATACTTAATTATGAATTACTTGTTTTTTACTATCTGTGCCATAAATTCAGCTTCGCAAACTACTTTCTCGCCAACAAATGCATATCCTTTCATTGTAGAGATTCCTCGACGGATCGGAGCTAGTAATTCAACGCGGAAAACTAATGTGTCTCCGGGAACTACTTTCTGGCGGAATTTAACTCCATCTATTTTCATGAAATAGGTAGAATAACGTTCCGGTTCGTCTACAGAGTTCAGAACAAGTAGTCCACCAGTTTGTGCCATTGCTTCAACTTGAAGTACTCCCGGCATTACGGGCTCTTGCGGGAAATGTCCCTGGAAGAAGGGCTCATTACCTGTTACGTTCTTAACGCCTATGATGTAGTTAGCACCGATTTCGATCACCTTATCCACCAATTGGAATGGGTAACGATGGGGCAATAATTCACGAATACGGTTTACATCCATCACTGGTTCACGATTGCAATCGTAAGTTGGTGCCTGAATTTCGTGCAGACGGATTTCTTTTCTCATCTGACGGGCAAACTTATTGTTGATTGTATGACCGGGACGAGTCGCGATAATACGGCCTTTGATTGGTTTACCAATCAATGCAAGGTCACCAATAACATCTAGCAGTTTATGACGGGCACATTCATTCGCCCAAACCAGTGGTTTGTGGTTGATGTATCCCAGTTGGTTAGCATCCATGTGAGGTACTCCCATGATGTCTGCCAGCTTATCATAACTTTCCTGCGACATTTTGCGTTCGTAGATAACAATCGCATTGTCCAAGTCACCTCCTTTGATCAAGCCTGCAGCAAGAAGAGGTTCTATTTCGCGAACAAAGACGAATGTGCGGCTGGCAGCCACTTCGTCTTTGAACTTGTTCATATCTTCAAGTGTAGCAAACTGATTCGGGATGATCATTGAATCATACGAAACCAGTACGTTCAAACTAAAATTCTCGTCAGGTAGTACAATGATCGAGGAACCGGTCTCTTCGTCACGAAATTCAATTTTCGATTTGATGATATAAAAGTCTTTAACAGCACTTTGTTCTACTGTTCCTACACGTTCAATTTCTTGAACATAATATTGTGCACTACCATCCAGAATGGGAAATTCCGGACCATTGACCTGGATAAGACAGTTATCAATGCCCAATGCATAAAGGGCTGCCATACCATGCTCTATAGTGCTTACCTTAACTCCATTTTTTGATAACACAGTACCACGAGTCGTTTCTGTTACGTTGTCGGCTACTGCATCAATAGTTGGTGCTCCCTCCAGATCAATACGTTGTATTTTATATCCATGATTATCCGGGGCAGGATTAAATGTAACAGTGAGATCAAGTCCAGTGTGAAGACCTTTCCCGCTCAGTGAAAAGCTATCTTTCAGCGTTTTTTGTTTCAGCATTGGTTACTTATTTAATTGTTGTTTTAATTCTTCCAATTCCTTGCGTAGATTATTCAGTTCTGTGTACATGTCCGGCAATTTCTTTGCCATAACAGCAGCCTTGAAGTAGGGTTTGGGTTCCATAGGAGGCGTTCCGATAAGTACACTATCCGGTTTGATACTGCTTGGTACACCGGATTGTGCTCCTAAATTGACACGATCGCCTACTTTGATATGTCCGGCAATACCTACTTGTCCACCAAACATACACCATTCTCCAATTTTGGTTGAACCGGCAATACCTACCTGAGCAGCCATAACTGTGTGCGAACCGATTTCGTCATTATGTGCAATCTGCACAAGATTATCTATTTTAGCACCACTATGTATCACTGTAGCTCCCATTGTTGCACGATCTATACAAGTGTTGGCACCTATATCAACTTTATCTTCCAGAATGACAATACCTATCTGCGGAATCTTATCATACCCGTTTGACGTAGGAGCAAAACCAAACCCGTCAGCTCCTATTACTGCACCCGAATGCACAATACATTCGTTACCGATGCGACAGTCATGATAAACATTTACATTGGAATAAAGCAGGCTGCTATTGCCTATTTTCACGCCATCTCCAATGAAAGTATGCGGATAAATCTGGGTATTATCACCAATAATGGTATTTTCGCCGATGTATGCGAAAGCACCTATATATACGTTCTCACCAATTTTGGCACTAGGTGCAACAAAAGCCAATGAGTCGATTCCTTGCTTTTTAGGCTTACTCATTTCGTAGAGATTAAGCAACTTTGCAAGGCTTTCATAAGCATTGTCTACTTTGATAAGAGTTGTTTTAATTTCTTGCTCGGGAACAAAGTCCTTATTTACCAATACAATACTGGATTGTGTGTCGTATATGTAAGGTGTATATTTAGGGTTTGATAGGAAAGAAATAGCTCCGGGCATTCCCTCCTCAATCTTGGCGAATGTATGTACCGTTGCATTTTCATCTCCTACGATTTCCCCTTGGATAAATGCTGCAATTTGTTTAGCCGAGAACTCCATGTCTTTATTTTAAATTTAATTAGTTCACAAATAACGGACTTTTTTTTCAGATTTCCGTACTATTGAATGAATATTTTATACTTATGTATGTAATCTATGATAGCAGAGATAGTATTTCTTTACCTTTTTAGATAGCAAGGAGATATTTAACATATCCGATGCTTCAGCAATATTTTTGATCGTACCGTCTTTGTAGATAATGTCAATACTATCATCGGCCGGGTCGTACATATTCTTTTCGATGCTGGGGGTAGAAACGAAATAGTTCGCTTCGGAAAGGGGTATGTCTAGTTGCTGGCTGATTTGCAAAGCCAATTCTTTTATTCTGTCCTCACCGATGGGTTCGGACGAAGTTTCCACTTTAAAGATGTTACGATTAATCATTCCCATACTTAAAGTTGAAAGAACTTTATCCGGATGAGAACTCCATACTTTTAATGCCGTCCAAATGTCATTGTCATCTAGTTGGATAAATTGTTCCAGACAGGCAGAATTGCTATAGAATTCTTCATGGTTAATTTCGTTATATAAGAAAAAATGCAATGCAGGTGAAGCAAATAACTCTATTCCTTGAGAGGCTAGTTCTTTGGCACGAAGCAATGTGCTGATCAGCATTCGCTCATAGGCTACCGAAGTCTTATGCAGATATACTTGCCAATACATCAGGCGGCGCGCTGTAAGAAAGTTCTCGATGGAATAAATTCCTTTAGATTCGATAACCAACCGGTCATCAGCTACATCGAGCATTTTGATAATACGCGCAGAACCGATGTTCCCTTCCGTAACACCTGTGTAAAAACTATCCCGACGAAGATAATCAAGTCTGTCCATATCCAACTGGCCGCTAACAAGCTGGTGCAGAAAACGCTTCGGATATTCATCTTTGAAGATTTGAATGGCAAGGTTGAGTTGTCCATTCATATCTTTGTTCATCCGTTCCATAAGCATCAAGGAAATCTCTTCATGAGAAACCCCTTTGACGATGGTATCTTCAAGCACGTGTGAGAAAGGACCATGACCTATATCATGCAACAAGATTGCGGCTTGTACAGCTTCCGCTTCACTGTCAAAGATAAAGTTTCCTTTGGATGCCAATTGGGTGATGGCTTCACTCATCAGGTAAAAAGCACCTAAGGAATGTTGGAAACGGGTATGCTGTGCTCCGGGATACACTACGGAAGAGAGCCCTACCTGCTTGATACGGGTGAGACGCTGCAAAAGGGGGTGCCGTACAATATCGTATAACAACCCCTTTGGGATATTGATAAACCCGAATACCGGGTCATTAATTATCTTTCTTTCGTAAGGCATTCGTTTTTAGAGAATCGCTTTTAGTTGTTCAGCCATTTGTGCCTGTACTTCTTGTGCAGCTTTGCGGGCAGCTTCTGCAAACTTTTCTGTTTTATCTACGTAGATAATGCCCCGCGAAGAATTAACAATCAGTCCGCAAGTACTATTCATG
Organism: Bacteroides bouchesdurhonensis; assembly: GCF_900155865.1. Taxonomy (GTDB): domain Bacteria; phylum Bacteroidota; class Bacteroidia; order Bacteroidales; family Bacteroidaceae; genus Bacteroides; species Bacteroides bouchesdurhonensis. The sequence continues at coordinate 4,485,604 of NZ_LT707006.1, read as the reverse complement.
CCGTATTTGCACACTTCTTCAAGTGAACCACCTTGAGCACCAATGCCAGGAACCAATAAAAAATGATTGGGAACAATTTTACGAATATCTTCGAAAGCACGTCCCTGAGTAGCACCTACCACATACATCATGCGGTCGTCGCTGGCCCATTCTTGTGATTTACGCAGTACTTTTTCAAACAAACGTTCACCGTTTACATCTTCTGTCAATTGGAAGTCGTGAGAACCTTTGTTTGAAGTCAGTGCTAACAAAATGACCCATTTCCTTTCGTAAGTAAGGAATGGAGTCACACTGTCTTCACCCATATAAGGGGCTACAGTTACTGAATCGATGTTTAATTCTTCAAAAAAGGTACGCGCATACATGGCTGAGGTATTCCCGATATCACCGCGCTTTGCATCAGCGATAATGAATTGATCAGGATAGTTCTTTTTTATATATTGCACTGTCTTTTCGAAAGCAATCCAACCTTTTACACCCATGCTCTCATAGAAAGCCAGATTAGGTTTGTAAGCGATACATAAATCGGCTGTAGCGTCGATAATAGCCTTGTTAAAAGCAAATATTGGATCCTCTTCCTTCAACAGATGTTCAGGAATCTTCTTAATATCCGTATCCAAACCTACGCAAAGGAATGATTTTTTGCGTTTTATGTTTTCAAATAGTTGTTGTTTATCCATATCTATTATTACAAATTACTAATCATTTAAAGCTCGCTCTCCTTCAGTCGTTCTGCATTTTCGGCTACAATCAGATGGTCGATACAATCTTGGATATCTCCGTCCATAAAGGCTGCAAGGTTATAAATAGTATAGTTGATACGATGATCGGTGATACGTCCTTGCGGATAGTTGTAGGTACGGATCTTTGCTGAACGGTCGCCGGTTGATACCATTGTCTTGCGTTTGGAAGCAATATCATCAATATATTTTTGATGTTCTTTATCGTAGATGAATGTACGAAGTCGAGCTAAAGCACGTTCTTTATTTTTGGGTTGGTCGCGGGTCTCGGTACATTCGATCAGGATTTCTTCTGCTATTCCAGTATTTGGATTTTTCCATATATATCGCAAACGTACACCGGACTCTACTTTATTTACGTTCTGTCCGCCGGCACCACCACTTCGGAAAGTATCCCATTTGATTTCTCCTTCGTTGATGACTACATCAAATTCTTCGGCTTCGGGAAGTACGGCAACAGAAGCTGCTGAAGTATGTACACGTCCTTGAGTCTCTGTTGCAGGTACGCGTTGTACGCGGTGAACACCTGATTCATATTTCAATGTTCCATAAACACTATCTCCTGTGACGCTACATATTATTTCCTTATATCCGCCTGCTGCTCCTTCATTGGCACTGGAAACTTCCATTTTCCAACCTTTAGTTTCGAAATATTTGGCGTACATACGGAAAAGGTCACCGGCAAAGATGGCAGCTTCATCGCCCCCTGTTCCACCACGGATTTCAAGAATTGCATTTCTACCGTCTTGTGGATCGGCGGGGACAAGCATAAGTTTGATTTCTTCCTCTAATTGTGGAAGACGATCCTGGCTGTTGTCCATTTCTTCTTTTGCCATCTCACGCATTTCGGAGTCTGTCTCAGTTGCCAGAATATTTTTAGCTTCTTCGATATTCCCTAATAATTGGATATATTCCTTGCGGGCTTTCATCAAATCATCCAGCTCTTTATATTCCTTCGTCAGTTTGACATAACGCTTTTGATCGGCAATGACTGCCGGATCGGTAATAAGAGTAGATATTTCTTCAAAGCGGGCTACAAGTCCGTCCAGTTTCTCTAATATGGTATTGTTATCTGCCATTCTTTAATATCTAAATTCTCCGAATTCGCTCTTAATGATTAACTCTGTCTTATCACATGCCTCAATACGTCCTACGATCTGTGCTGGAATCCCGAATGATTCAGAAATCTTAATGACTTCTTCTGCGTGTTCCGGTGACAGGTAAACTTCCAGACGATGTCCCATGTTAAATACCTTATACATTTCAGCCCAATCCGTACCACTTTGTTCCTGAATAGTCTTGAACAAAGGAGGAACCGGGAACAGGTTGTCTTTGATGACACGTACATTTTCTACGAAATGAAGTACTTTAGTTTGTGCACCACCGGAACAGTGGACCATGCCATGAATATTGGGACGGAGAGCATCAAGTAGTTTCTTCACTACCGGTGCATAAGTGCGGGTAGGAGAGAGAACTAGCTTTCCTGCATCAATCGGAGAATTTTCGACTTTATCAGTCAGTTTTAACATGCCGGAATATACCAATTCTTCGGGAACGGCAGCGTCGTAACTTTCAGGATATTTATTGGCTAGGTATTTGCCGAAAACGTCGTGACGGGCACTGGTCAAGCCATTGCTACCCATTCCTCCGTTATATTCTTTTTCATAAGTTGCCTGTCCATAAGATGCTAAACCGACAATTACATCACCCGGACGGATATTTGCATTGTTGATAACGTCCGAACGCTTCATGCGGCAAGTAACGGTTGAATCAACGATGATGGTGCGTACTAAATCGCCTACGTCAGCAGTCTCTCCACCGGTAGCATATACACCTACACCCATTTCACGGAGTTCGGCTAGTAGTTCATCAGTTCCGTTGATAATGGCGGAAATCACTTCCCCGGGTATTAATAATTTGTTACGTCCAATGGTAGAGGAAACAAGGATATTGTCTACGGCTCCTACACAAAGCAAATCGTCGATGTTCATAATCAAAGCATCCTGTGCGATACCTTTCCAAACGGAGAGATCGCCTGTCTCTTTCCAATACATATACGCTAATGAGGATTTGGTTCCTGCACCGTCAGCATGCATAATATTGCAATATTCCGGATCACCGCCCAATATATCAGGAATGATTTTACAAAAAGCTTGCGGGAAAATACCTTTGTCTATGTTTTTGATGGCGTTGTGCACATCCTCTTTTGATGCGCTAACGCCACGCATCATGTATCGTTGATTACTCATGAGTTATAGAATTTTGTATACGGCTGCAAAAATACTACTTTTTTTCCGTACAGCCTAAAAAACGTCTATCTTTGTCTTTAATAATGGTCTCGTACATCATTTTGGCATTTACTGTGTTTATTTGATTCTTGCAAGTCTTGAAGTAGTGCCACTTTGTTGGCATGACTGTAACTAGCTATTGTCATACTTATGCCAATAGGAAGGCAGAATATGTTGTAGTTCCTTTTCCATGAATACATCTGCTTCTGACAAAGCTCTTAAGCACTAATCTTATCTTTCAGAGATCCGTCGCCAATATATTCCATACATAATAAGCGGTTTCGTTTTCCTCAAATATATCGTGGATACGAATAATATTTCGATTGTCCAGTTGGGCAATGGGCTGTGCTTCTTTAATGAACTACAAGAGTTATTTGATAAACAAAGTAGTTGCCAAATAGGCGATCAGAAATATAATGACCGCGAACAATATTGTAGTGATTACTTTTAGAAATTTCTTTTGTGAGGGGATAGATGTAGTATCTCCAATAGTATTCTTCAAAGGCTGTTCGCTTTTTTCCTTAATCACTTTCAATACGTGAATCAGGTGTGCCGAATGATTGTCCCGGTTGCTTGCTGTCGCTTTTATTAGGATTTCTCGTTTTTCCTCATCAGTTGTACTTGTGTCCGAAAGGATGTTCAGAAGGTTTTCATCCTCCATCTCTTCCAACATTCCATCCGAACAAAGGTAGAAGTAGTCACCCGGACGTATGTCGGTAATATTCCGGATGTCTGCTTTTACACGTCGTTCCTGGTTGGGTTGCATGGCACGTGTGATTACATTTTTTTGTTTCGATGTTTTCATTTCTTCTTGGGTGATTTCACCAATGTCGTAGAGGTCGTTCACCAATGAATGGTCGCGGGTATGAAAGATATATTTTTCTGAGGGACGAACGTGATAGATACGGCTGTCGCCTATATGAGCTATCAAACACCCTGATCGATGAAATCTTAATAAAGCAAGAGTAGTGCCCATCTTTTTAACAGCACCATTGTCTTTTTTATCCAATTCCTCGTAAGCTACATTGAGTGCTTCGTTGAATTGTTCGGGAGTAAATTCCTCATCAGAATTTGTGTGTTTCAGAATATATTCACTTAGAACCTGACAGACAGTGCTACTAGCCACTTCGCCCGACTCGTGACCGCCCATTCCGTCGCATACGATAAACAGACGGTCGGTAGCCGTTGATTTATCCGGTTCGGGGAAAATGGTATCCTCTTGATTGGCACGCTGTCCCAATTCCTGGATAGATTGTGGCTTGGATAATAGGTATCTCATAAATCTTTTGTTTTATTAATTAAATTAATAGGTAGTGTCTGAATCCTCATGGTGACTGCAAACATATTTCATGATAGTATCACCCATTTTGATAATTTCTCCTCCGTTCAAAACAATACGGTCTTTGTTCTTCACCTCCTGGCCGTTAACATAAGTGGCGTTTTTGTTTTGTGCATTGGATAAATAATGGATATATCCGCCTGTAGTCAGCTTACATACTTCGATGGAAAGGTGTGAACGACTCATAGTGCGGTCGTTCGTATCTATTTGTAGAGTAGCATTGGATGTCTGTGCTTTCCTACCAATGATGTTGAGTCCTAGTTTCAAGCTGTATTCTTTTCCGGTTCCTGGTTGGCGTAGGCGTCCGATGCCTTTTCCAAAAGTTTCTAATTTAGTGATATCTTCTATCTGTGTAGAGTCGTCATTGGTGGAGGGCGGTGGTATTAATTTATATTCGGTAAATCTAGATGTCTTTTTGCAGGTAGGACAGGGAATTGTTTTAGTCTCTATGTTCGGCATGTTCTTGACTATCAGGATGCAGCTGCAATTCGGACATTTTATTTTTAGTGTATCGGGTACCATAGTTTTTGTTTTTTTAGTTGTTTACTACCATCTCATTACGGGCATCGAGTCGCTAAACTTACCCCACATTACAGGATGTTGCTCATCATTCGTAACTTCTTTCACCCTGGTGCTGACGTAATCGAATAGCTCTTTGGCTGTGATAATGCGATTGCGGTCTTTGTCTGCTGCTCCGCGTAGTGCCCGTTGCAATACGGCGGTAAAGTATCCATTTTTTATTTTATCTGATCGTGATTCAAGCGAGTATTCGTTGCTGCGTGACGAAAGGAGTAGCATGACATTTAATGAGGAAGGTGTTGAAGAAGAGGTGCTGGAGTGCTGATTTCTCATCTTTCCGGAGAAACAAGCATCGGCGAAAATCATTTTATTTAGTGAATTACTCTTCGCCATTACTTTCTTTATATCGGCATAATCTATCTTTTCATCGTAACCTACAAATCCACCAGGATAACCGTGTCCACTAAAAAAAAACACTACAATATCCTTTGGACTAGCTTTGGTAAACATATTCTCCATGTTGCGTAATACATTACTTTTAGTAGCCTGATTATTAGTAAGTAATACAGTCTCGGCATTTTTGTTTTTCTGATAAAGCCATTGGATTGCAGTGGCATCATTGACAGGCAAGCGGAGGTCAAGCTTATCTCCGGGATAATCACTCACTCCGGCAGCTACCAGATATATTTTTTGAGCAAATACTCCTGTGCCCATAAATAGGACACAGAGGAGTAATAAAGTAATTCGTTTCATCGTTTCTTTTTATTAGTAGGACGCAGTAACTTATGCACTAAATCCGGTAGCATCGGCGTCATTAATATAGTCAGGTTGAGTATCATCGGCCAGATAATTGTTAATCTGCGCGTCTTGTGCATCCATTTGTTGTTGCAGAGCGTCTACTGTAAGACCATCTCCTTGAATATCTTGTATTTCGTTGCTATCAATCTGTCCATCTCCGTTGGCATCAACGATCAAAGCATCAAACGTACCGTCTTGGTCGATGTCTACTACAATAACATCTTGCCCTTCCACAGCAAGTTGTCCCATTGTGACTTCTGTTCCGTTTTCGAGTGTTGCTTCATGAATACCTAGAATTTGCACTCCATTGTCCGATGGATGTTCCACCTCCACTACTTCAACAGATTCGGAATGTTGCTGTTGGGTGGCAGGCTGATGTTCTTCTGATTGATGTGTATCTGTGGTGTGGTTGGTATCAGCAGTCTGATGGTGTTCGTTGCTCTGGTTAGAAGTCGCTGTAGGATGTTGTCCGCTTGTAGAAGCAGTTGTAGATGTTGCACCGTATGAAATGTGGCTTCCGAATTCAGCGCGCTGTTCCGGTGTCATACTGTTCCATTCATTCGCATAGTAAGTGCCATATACACCTCCATGCCATTCAAATACTCCTCCTGCACCTACATCTGCACGAGCGGCAGCAAAGGCTTCAGAGAACGACATATCATCAGTCACGTTATCTGCTACTTGAAGTCCGTCTACGGTAATATGCGAATCAGGAGAAATAGGTGTACCGTGATCGTCATGTTCATTTTCTTTTTGGGGAGCGTCCGGATCATCTAGGGCACTGACTGCACCGCTAAAGATTACACTGGCACCGCCTAGTAATATACCGGATACACCACCTATTGCTACTTCTTTCCAGTTTACAGAGTTTTTCTTATCACTTTTAGGAGTAGTGTTTTGTCCTGTTTCAACTGTTTCTTGCTGATTGTTTTTTAACTGAGTTTCTTCGTTTTCATCCTGTCTGTTGAGGATAGTAGTATCATCTGACTTCATAAGGTTGTAATATTTAAAAGGTGATTAATTTTATTAAGAATATTGGTTTATACAAGTGTTATGGTATAGTCGTCGAAGGAATAATCCTGTGAAGACATCTCTTCGGGAATATCTGGTAGCGTATCAACGATAGGATCATTTAAATAGTCCATCATTTGCTGGCTGTCCGAAGCTAAGCAATCTCCTTCTATCGGATATTCTACACATTCGATGTTTACCTCTTCGTGTTGTTCCGCACTTTCTACACTCAGAATGTTTATTTCATTATTTTCCGATGTAGGGTTGATAGCATCAGGCATAATGGAATTTGTTTCTGCTGAAATATCCTGTTCGTTAGTCGGATGCTGGTGGACATATCCGTTTGCTTCGGTCGTAGAGTGGGAAGTTTCCTCTGAAGATGGTGCTTCTCCATCTTTTTCAGCATTGTAAATAGCTGCCGCTACGCCTGCACCACTAGCCACGCCCCCCAGACCGGTTGCTTTCATCCGCTCTTTATTAAGGTTTGCCTTTTGATTTTGTTTCTCGTAATCGTTCATAACTAAACTACTTTTGATTTTACTGATTCAAAGATAAGGGATTGAATTGATAATGCCGAATCTTTAAAAGCTTATTACATGAAATAGGGGGATTACTGTACGAAATGCATTTGCAAGAGAATGCATAACTCAGCGATAAGTATGAATAGGAAGATGTATCTTTGAACTTTTTCATTCATCCATCCGCTTCCATCCTCTAATAGCTCCCACGTAGAGACTCCATTTTTCTTCAATAATAATATCAGATAAAATAAGAACTGGCAAATGAATGCGACTGGAATTCCATACTTGATTCCGGTTTGCATAAAATCCGATTTTGTGAGAATATCTGCTCCTTGTCCTCCATCGGGAGTTAACCATTCTGCTGCGACGGAAAAAATAAAGCATAGTACAATCATAGTTCCCGAACCTATCATCCAGAAACCCGCTTTTTGATTTTTTAAGTATAGCTGATATAGCCCTGTAATGTAGTAACAGAATGGGAATAATGCTATAAATAAGGATGTAAAAATAAGATCGAAATACCCAATACTAATCCAGGCAACATTTATTTCTGTGAAGCAAGTTAGTATAAAAAGGAATATGAGCCAGAGATTGATAAATAGATTTCTTTGATTAGCATATCTCTTCTTCGGGAGTGGAGTGACTCGGGTGGTTATTTCTGCATTGATGGGATTCGGGGCGATGTTTTTGTTTACGACAACTGTTTCGGAGTCTTCCTCAGCCTCATTCTCTTTCAGATTTTGTGATTCTTGCGTAGCTTTTAGGCGCATAAAAGCTTCTGTGCTCTGTAAACGATCCTTTTGCTTGGGCTGCATTGCATTATTTATAACCGTGATGATTTCCACAGGTATTGAAGGTGGTAAGGCAGGTATGCCATTTTCATAGACATCAATGGCTTCCGGTGGTTGTTTCCCTGTTAATAAATAGAGAAAAGTAGCTCCTAGGGAATAGATATCAGTACATGGAGAAAATGCTTTGATACCTTCTTGATTGTATTGTTCTAACGGTGCATATCCTTTACTTATACCGATGGGAGTACTGCTTGTTTGGCTTCCGGAACTATCATATCGTTTAGACAGGCCAAAATCAATTAAAACCACTTCATTTGAATTACGGAGTAAAATATTGGATGGTTTCACATCTAAATGCATAATATTCCGGTCGTGAAGGTATTGTAGTGCTTTTGCTACTTGCTGTATGTAAGTTGTTGCTTCCTGACTGGACATGGCTCTTTGTGCTTCAATTTTGTCTTTCAGTGATCCATCGTTTATATACTCCATGATATAATAGGATGTACCGTTTTCATTGAATATATCATAGATTGGTATAATGTACGTATTGTTTAGTCCCGCAATTAGTTGAGCTTCCTTGATAAACTTCTGTCGAAAACGTTCCACCTGTTCATGGTTTCCTACGGTTCCCAAAGAAACTTGTGAAGTGGTTTCATTGCGGTCGCAATATTCTTTCATAAAGAACTCTTTTATGGCAACATAACGATTCAATTCATCTTGCCATCCCAGATATGTAATACCGAAACCGCCTTGCCCCAAGACGCTTTTGATCTTGTATTTACCTCCTTGAAGGAGAGTGTCAGGTTGCAGTTGCATAACTATTTATCTTTTTTTATTTGGTGTTGTCTCAATGTTTTCAGTGCGTTCGCTTTTTTAAGTTCATTTAGTTCGATCCGAACACTTATTAGTTGGGAACGTAGGTCGAGGCAGATAGAGTCTTGTTGGTCTCGTAAGTTCTCCGTCGTTTCGGGTGAAACGTCGTTGTAGCTGGCATTTCGTTTCTTATCCTCTGCTTCTATTTTACTTTTTAAAGCACTTTCTTTGATTGTCAATGCTTTTAATCTAGTGTCAATCGTTACGGAGTCTTTAGCCGGCAGAAGGTAGTTTTTGCCGGTAGAAGATGCACGTAGGTTTCCAAAGAAACATCCGGTTATCAATAGGATAATGATCCAACAAGTATTTTTTTTCATATCATTTATCGGTATTAAGTGATTATTCGTATTTTGAGAATTTTTTTACTCCGACGATACTTTTTTTGTCCAACAAATTATTTGCTTTGACAGTCAGTGGAAGTAATGTATAATCGGGCGAAGTGCCATTAGACGTATTGCCGGATAGCTCAGTATATTCGCCTTCGGTAGAACAGATCGCTTCTTTGTAAGTATCCTGTGCAGCTTTTGAGACAATTAATTTTGTTTTCCGGTTATCCGATACTTGCAATAGAAATCTCTTTTCATTATTGGCTCCGGCAGTCAATAATGGCTTTTCTGAGCGCATGATGATTTGTATTAATTGTTTCATACGTGAGAATTCGCGGAATGAAATTACATTGAGTGAAGCGGGCAGATCGACAGAGGTGATATTCGGGCAGTCGATGAAAGCTCCCCGATGAATTGTTTCTACGCCTTCGGGAACTTTTATTTTGTTAGCGTATCCGCGGGGACATCCTAGTAGGATACTTTTTGTCTTGTTATAGAGAATTCCATCTATTGTAGTAAATTTCGGATTATTGTCATCCACTTTTATTTCTTTCAGGCATTTGAGTGCTTTCATGTTTTGTAGCTGTTGGATCTTGGCAGGTATGAACAGACTGGATAGCCGATTGCTCCAACGGAACATTTTTAGATTGACTTGCGTCCAATCGCTGCCTAAAGTTACCTGACTGATTGCGTTACATCGGAAGAAAGTACCTTCACCAAAGCGTACGGCATTGCCGGGAAATACTATATTTTCGAGTGAAGTGCAACCTTCAAAAGCAAAATCATTGATAGAAAGTAATCCGGAAGGAAGGACTATGCTTTTTAAAGAGGTAGCATTGCTAAATGCTTTCTGACCGATACTTGTCACACGATAGAGGGCATTGTTGTGCTTGATGGTAGACGGAATAACGATGTCTCCTTTATAAGGTGAGGGAGTAGGAGAAGAAATACTACCTTGAAAAGTGAGTTCTACCTGTTTATTCACCCTATTGGTGATATTGAAATATAATTTCTGACCGTTTGGGGTGGTAGCAGCGAAGTCGTGTGCGTTTAGGATGGAATAGCTCCCTAATATTAAGGCAATCCATATCATATTTATTCTTTTCATAACTGATTCGTATTTAAGATTTATGCCATGTAATCGTCTACGTCTCCATCATTAACATAGTCATTTTCTTCGTGCCGAGCTATTAGTATTTCCCTGTTCTTTTACATTTTCCTTTAATGTCTCGTTTACTTGTTTTTCTTCTTTCGCTTTCATAATGCTTTTTTTAATGGTTTATGTTCTTTTTCTGTTGCAAATGTAAAGCGGTAAACAGATATCGACAAATTTCTAAAATCATACTACACCAATTCCCTTGTTTAATGTACAAACTACCCGGTTTACTGGAGAATCTGTTAGTTCTCGGTATATTGAGCATTACAATTAAAACATTTCTTGGTCTTTTTCAGATCATCATAAGGCTGATAACCTAAGAAACGACGACACTTTGGGTTAGGGCAGACATAATCTTCGTGGAACTTCTTATCCAGATTATTCCAGAATATAGGACCTGTGGAAGATGAACGGTACGCAATCACAAAGAAGTAGATTGCCAGAATGAGTGCAACTGCATACAACACAATTCGTAATGGTGCAGGAATCCCCGGGATAAAACCACAAGCGATGGAGGCCATGGAAAGTACCCCTGTTACCGATCGGATAGCGTTCGATTTTCTCTCTTGAATTTGTACCCGAAGTTTTGTCTCATTATAATCTTTCCATATCTTTTCGAGGGGACGGATGGAATATGTTTCTGGGATAGGTCCCATTATTCCTTCCAGTATAGACTTTAAATTAAGGTGATAACGGTCGTTTCCTAATTCAATACGGTCATTGACGGTAACTTGTTTAGAGTCGATCCGTATTCCATTCACATAAGTCACGTTCTCGGGTTTCAGATTGGTAACAGTATATCCTCCTTGTCCATCAATTGTTATTTTACAGTGTTGACGACTGACGGAGTGGGGGACACTGTTGGCATTACCGTAGAAACGGTCTTGGTTGTTCACGATGATATGAAGTCGGGCAGCACCAGACTCTCTTCCTAAGATTAGTTCCATTTTTTATATAGTTATGCAGTTTTAACGGATAGAAATATCTCTTTCAGCTTTTTCAATGCTTCCTTAGAAACTTCCAATTGGAAAGCGAAGTTGGTGTAATCGCTTAAGACCAGCCTTTGCTTGAGAACATTGATTTGGTACACGTAATTGAGATTGATAATATAACGTTTTCCAATGCGTGCGAAGATTCGTGATCTCTCACGCAAACGTTCGTTTAACAACTTTTCGGTTTGTGCCAGGTTTATACCTATGGTAGGTCGTAACTTGTTAGTAAGAATAATAGATGTGTAGTTACCATCCGCTTCAAAATAGACGATTTTAGAGATATCTATACGTAATAGTTCATCGCGGGAATTAAGAAATAAATAATTCGTGTTCATAGCTTTCGAGCATTTTTTTTCACGCTTTAAAAATAGTAATAATTGAATAAAAAATGCGCTATTAAGAGGAGAAAATTATATTATTTTCTCCATATTGTTTCAATCTGCCTTTGTAGAGTTCTTTTTAGAACTCTACTTTCGGAGCTTTTTCACTTCCTTCTTCTGCCTGGAAATAGGCCTTTTTGTCAAAACCGAACATTCCCGCAAAAATATTTTTCGGGAAACGACGGATATTGGTATTGTATGTCTGTGCAGCATCATTGAAATTTTTACGAGCCACATTGATACGGTTTTCCGTGCCTTCCAACTGCGCTTGTAATTCCAGGAAGTTCTGGTTAGCTTTTAAATCCGGATAGTTCTCAGTGATTGCAAGTAATTTACCCAAAGCAGATGTGACTGCACCTTGTGCTTTCTGATATTCTGCTAATTTTTCCGGAGTGAGATCCGCAGCATCCACTTTGATTTGCGTGGCTTTACTACGTGCTTCAACTACACCTTCCAGCGTTTCTTTTTCGTGAGTTGCATATCCTTTTACTGTATTTACCAGATTTGGAATCAAGTCTGCACGCCGTTGGTATTGAGTTTCTACATTTGCCCATTGCCCGTTTACATTTTCTTCCATTGCCACCAGACCATTATATGCATTAACAGCCCAGATCACAAGGATTACTACAATGGCTAAAATGATAATAATTGATTTTTTCATGTCTCTTGCTTTTATTAAGTTTGAAAATCAGATTTCTTATTAGTTGAATTCAAATTTATTTCTCTATAATCATACTTAGAATCAGAACCTTGAACCGGCACCACCTCCGCCGCCTGAACCACCGCCAAAGCTTCCTCCGCCGAAACCGCCTCCAAAGCCTCCGCCATGTCCTCTTCCTCCACCGAAGCCACCAATAAACGGACCACCTCCGCCACCTCCTCTGTGACGGTAGTCGTCATCATAACTTTGCTGTTGCCTTTTGACCGTATGTCCACAATTTCTACATGTGTAAACAACCTCTTCTGTCTTGATGCCATTTACATTTGAAATGGGTCTGCTACTACTTCTTTGCAATTTGTGCTTGCCACATTTGGGACAACGACTCTGATTCCATGAGGCATAGAAGGCTACCCCGATACCAAAGGCAATAAAACCAATAATGGCAATAATCATATCCTTTGAACCACTTCTTTCTGGTTCGGAAACGGAATCGTTCTCCATAGAACCGTCCAGACGCTGACAAGTGGCTTTTACCCCAGCCAACATTCCTGCATCCCAATTTCCATCTTTTAAATATGGAATCATATATTGGGTCTGAATCCTTTTACAGATTGCATCAGGAAGTATCCCTTCTAATCCATAGCCGGTATAAAATTGGATACAACGTTGATCCTTCACTAGTAAAATGACTAATCCGTTATTCATCTCTTTTTTCCCCACACCCCACTTGTTCAATAGCTGATGACTAAAATCAAAACACGATTCTTCTCCGATGGAAGGAACAACAGCTACTACTGTTTCAATTCCGGTTTGTTGTTCCAAAGCATAAAGCATCGCGTCAATAGAGTCGCAAACGGCTTGCGATAGTATGCCAGTTGGGTTACAAACATACTGCATTTTATTTTGCAGATGTACTTTCGGCAGATTGTCTACCGTATATACTTTTTCTTGAGCTTGCAGAGATGTCAGTAGAAAAGTAATAAATAACAGTGTGAATATTGATTTCATGACAGTTGTTTAACTTTTACGGATATATAATTTTTTCTGTTACGAATTTCAAACTCCCTGTTTTTAATAGGTTTAATGAATATACTGCCCGACAAATTCACGAACTTTCTCGGTATATTCTTTTTTATTCTCTTTGTATGAAACGGCATGAGTCGCTCCCGGGACAATCCATAGCACTTTGGGCTCCGGTTTGGCTTCGTAGAGAGGGTAAACCATCCAGGTAGGTACATACGTATCCTTGTCTCCATGAATAAAAAACATAGGTAACTTACATTTTGCAACTTGTTTTAACGAAGAGGCTTCTTTGAAATTCCAACCGTATTTTCTTTCACACAGCCAACTGGTAGTATGTAACAGTGGGAAAGGAGGAAGATGGAAGGTTGATTTTAATTCGTGTGCAAACTCATCCCAAACGCTGGTATAACCACAATCTTCTACAAAACATTTCACAAAAGGTTGTTGCTTTTCACCGGATACCATCATAGTTGTGGCAGCTCCCATAGATATGCCATGTACCACCATTTGTGTACTGTCCCCGAAAATCTGGTTCGCAATGTTCATCCATTGCAACACGTCAAGTCGGTCTTTCCAACCCATCTGAATGGCAGGACCTTCGCTTTCTCCTTGATGTTGTAGTTCGGGCAAGAGGATATTATAAGCTAAATCCCGATTATAAAGATAACCGATCATAAACATGCGAATAGCATTATCTGTATATCCGTGCACAATGACGGCCGTTTTATTGGTCGGTTGTGGAGCGGCGACATAAAATGCATGCAGTTGTCTTCCTTCCGGATTAATGATAAAAGTGTCTCTAAGTGCATCTACTTGCCTTAAGCTGTCTACCCATGAACGAAGAAACGGATAGTTTTTATACATAAAAGGATAAGAGTCTGCATTTTTAGATAATATCTTGGCATTCGGAGTTAAAGAGAAGTTGAGCATATAAAAACTTCCTCCGATAGTGCAGCTGGTGAGCACCAGCAAAATGATAATAATAATGTAAATATACTTCTTCATAAGCCCGAATCTCTTTTCACTTTTATTTCTTTCTCCTTAAAAAAGGAATGGAGGAGAGGCTTTACTTATGCCAAATCTCCCAAGCTGCAAATGCTTGCAATAATAGCATTTCCAACCCATTTTTAGTAACGGCACCCTGCTCTTCTCCTTTTTTCATGAAGAGAGTAACGTTCGGATTATATAACAAATCGTAAAGTAAATGGTTCGGAGTCAGTTGGTCATACGGGATGTTTGGGCAAAAGTCCACTTTAGGATACATACCTAATGGGGTACAATTGACTATTACAGTATATTCCGTCATGATTTCAGGAGTAAGCTCTTCGTAGGTTAGCATCCCGTCTGCTTTGTGAGTACGGGACACAAATACACTTTCGATTCCCAGATTTTGAAGTCCGCGGTACACTGCTTTAGAAGCCCCGCCTGTGCCAAGAATCAAGGCTTTCTTGTGGTGAGGTTGCAGTAATGGTTGGATAGATTGGGTAAATCCGATAATGTCAGAGTTATATCCAATTAATTTAACTTTACCTTTCTGCTGGCGGATAATTTTGATTACATTTACAGCACCGATTTTAGCAGTATCAGGATCTAACTCATCCAAAAAAGGAATAACCTGTTCTTTATAAGGAATGGTAACGTTGAGCCCATATAGGTTCGGATTTTCTTCGATGACCTCCATAAAATCGTTAATACTGGGAATCTCGAAATTTACGTATTCCGCATTAATGTTTTCTGATTTAAACTTCTCGTTGAAGTAGCCGATAGAAAACGAATGTTTTAGGGGGTAGCCAATTAAACCATATTTTTCCATAACACGAAAAAGTTAAAATGATTAGTTCTGCTTAAGTTTTATTTAGTAGCCATATAAAGTGTACAGATACCAAAAGTTAAACGTCGGAAATTCACTTCGCTGAAACCGGCTTTAGTGATAACTTCCTTCATGATTTCCCCTTGGGGAAATACCTTAATGGTGTTCGGTAGATAGTGATAGGCACTATTATCTTTAGAGAGTAGTTTACCAAGCAACGGGATGACAACTTTGGAATAAATAGAGAATAACTGCTTCATTGGAAACCGATCCGGGGTAGTCAATTCGAGAATCACAAGATGGCCGCCGGGGGTTAGTACACGGCACATTTCCGAAAGTCCTTTATCCAGGTCTTCAAAGTTACGTATACCGAAAGCTACAGTAATAGCATCAAAACTGCTGTTGGCAAATGAAAGAGAAGTACAGTCCTCCCGGGCAAAAGAAATTTTGTCCGAGAGTCCTTCCTTCTTAACTTTTTCACGACCCACATTCATCATACCTTCCGAAATGTCCGTACCGATCAATTCGGCAGGCTGTAATTCGCGACAAGCGAGGATGGCAAAATCTCCTGTTCCCGTAGCAACGTCCATTATACGTAGCGGACGGAAGGGGCGGAGCCAGGCAATTGCTTTACGGCGCCAACTGCGGTCAATACCCAGAGATAAGGTATGATTCAGTTTGTCATAAGCGTGAGCGATGTTATCAAACATCTTCTCTACTTGCTCGGTCTTTTCACCTTCTTCGTTGTAAGGTTTGATATGCTGTTGTGGGTAATCCATTCTTATTTAGTCAGGAAATTCATTACATTCTTTTCGATACGTTCAGCAATATTGCTGGTATCCTCTTTCACAAATTTCTCACCGGTGATGTTCTCAAACAATTCGATGTAGCGGTCGCTGATGCTCTGTACAATAGCCGGAGTCATTTCAGGAACTTTCTGTCCATCTTTACCTTGGAAGCCATTCTCCATCAACCATTCACGAACGAATTCTTTAGAAAGTTGTTTTTGAGGTTCACCTTTTTCGAAACGTTCCTGATAACCTTCTGAATAGAAATAACGGCTGGAGTCCGGAGTATGAATCTCATCCATCAAATAAATCGTACCATTGTGCTTTCCGAATTCATATTTAGTATCAACGAGGATCAATCCACGTTCAGCAGCGATCTCAGTGCCACGTTTGAAGAGAGCCAATGTATATTTTTCAAGAATAGCATATTCTTCCGGAGTAGCCAGACCTTGTTTCAGAATTTCTTCTTTAGAGATATCTTCGTCATGAAGACCCATTTCAGCTTTGGTAGTCGGAGTAACAATTGGTTCCGGGAATTTCTGGTTTTCACGCATTCCATCCGGCAATTTCACACCACAGATTTCACGTACACCACTTTTGTAAGTACGCCAAGCACTACCGCACAAATAACCGCGTACGATCATTTCTACCGGGAAACCTTCGCACAATACACCTACAGTAACCATTGGATCAGGTGTAGCCAGTTTCCAGTTCGGACAGATGTCGGTAGTGGCATCGAGGAATTTTGCTGCAATTTGGTTCAGCATTTGTCCTTTGTAAGGAATACCTTCAGGCAATACTACGTCAAAGGCCGAAATACGGTCAGTTGCTACCATAACAAGTTTTTCGCCATTGATGTTGTATACATCGCGCACTTTTCCGTGGTACACACTTTTCTGTCCCGGAAAGTTGAAATCTGTTTTTGTTAATGCTTTCATCGTTTTTATATAATTATATATTACAAGTTCCAATTTACAGCAACACTAGTTATTCGCTAACCAGTTTAGACGGACGTTCACCATTGATGATCAGTTGCTCTTTCTTCCGATTTTCCCGTTCAATCTTCATCTCTTTGTCGAATTTATCATAAGCGTCTACGATACGTTCCACTAATTTGTGGCGTACGATATCTTTCTTGTTGAGTTCTACGAAGCTGATACCTTTTACTCCTTTCAGGATGCGGAGTGCTTGGACCAATCCTGATGTCTGTGAGGATGGTAGGTCAATCTGTGTCATGTCACCTGTTACAATCATCTTGGTATTCATACCCATGCGGGTAAGGAACATTTTGATTTGTTGCGTAGTCGTATTCTGTGCTTCGTCCAGAATCACCACTGCATCATTCAGCGTACGTCCACGCATGAAAGCCAATGGTGCAATCTGGATAACATTCAAGTCCATGTATTCTTTTAGCTTGGCAGCAGGAATCATATCCTGTAGCGCATCGTATAAAGGTTGCAGATATGGGTCTATCTTATCCTTCATGTCGCCGGGCAGGAATCCGAGCTTTTCTCCGGCTTCTACAGCGGGGCGGCTGAGAATAATCTTTTTGATTTCTTTATTTTTCAGAGCACGAACAGCGAGTGCAATAGCAGTATATGTCTTTCCCGATCCTGCCGGACCGATAGCGAATACCATATCATTCTTGGAAAATCCTTCTACCAGTTTCAATTGATTCTCACTTCTGGGAATAATTGGCTTACCTGTGACACTGAAAACGATTACATTACCTGTTTGCTCTGCCTGAGGGGCATTACCTTTGATAATGTCGATGATGACTTCCTCTTTCAGTGAATTATATTGGGCACAATATTTCTCCAGTTTGGTGATATTTTCTTCGAAGGCGCACATCTCTTCTTCATCGCCCAGCACTTTGATTACATTACCGCGTGCAACGATGCGTAGCTTCGGATATAAAGCTTTAATTAACTGTATGTTGGCGTTGTTTACACCATAAAAAATAACCGGGTCAATATCCTCAAGAACAATCAGTTTCTCTATCATTGAATCGTATTAAAGAAAAATTTCTGCAAATTTAATGAAACGTTTTGGATTCTTAGATTGTTTAGGGATGAATTTTATTTCTCTTTTTATTCTACTATCCACTTCTCAATGTTTCTTGTCTCATTGCTGAAGTTTACACCTATTTTGATAAATACTCTTTCATCGGCAGAGAATGCTTGGGCATAATGTCTCTTATTAATTTGCTTCAAAGCTTCTTCGATTGTTCCTTTCGGTTTGAATTCCATTATATAAATAAAACACTCTGTTTGAAGGATAAGGTCAATTTGCCCTTGTGAAGTATGATACTCAGCTTTTACATGAAAAGTTCTTTCCTTTCGTAAACTCTCAAAGTTCTATATGCCAATAGGATATATTTTGTCCATGATCTGATCTTTTTGAATTGCAGTTGTACAAAGATAAAAGTTTCTTTGCATAACATAAAATTAAAACGAAATCATCGTGCAGTAATGTGGAAACACCCTTGTTTCAGTTCATACTTTATATAGCATTTATCAGCTTGTCGTAAGTCTCTTAGCACTTCAGACAGAACGAGTTTCAAAGTATCCGAGCTAACATCCTGTAAAGGACGTCCGTCTTCATCTTCCACTTTTTTGAAGCGTTTCCAACTAACGTCGAAAGTAGCTCCATAGCAGTGGGCAGAGTTTGCAGATGCATTACCGTTGCGGCGGCGAAGACGTTTCACGTCTTTATTGGTGCGAAGTACAGAAGTAATAATTATCTGATTAGGATTTAGACCTTTGGAAGTTAATGAATCGAGGAAATTAGAACCGATTGTATCAAGGAGCTCGCTGGCGCGGGGGATGAGGTAGGGGATAGAATGCGTCAGTGAATCAACAGAATAAAACTTATTGTCTGTGATATGTATCAATTGTTCCTTCATGCTTTCGGCTTCTTCACGATCCTCCAATGGTTTGATGCCTATATTTTGGGCTATAGCCAGATGCTTTTCGTTTAAATCAGGGAAAGAACGTTTGTAACTAACTACACCATGGATATTGCGAGGCTCGTTTACTTTGAGTGACATATCTTTCTTTTTGCAACCGGCAGTGAGAGTAAGTAAAGCGATGATAAAAGTAATTGGAAATAAAATCTGATTTTTACGGGCGTTCATTGTTATTATATAAATCTTTATGTTTTTACTATTTATACTTCCCACGTTCTGCATGCCTTTCCGGCAGCAATATATACTACATAAGTACGTATCCGGTAAGTGGGGAACTGGTTATTGATATCTGTAGCGTAATTCTTTACTTGGCTTACGTCTGCAGGACGCGGCATACTCATTTTTTCTACTTCGGTAGCCTCTTTGGATTTAAAGTATTTGAATTCTACGATACGGCAATCATTATGGAAATCTGTGCCGGGAATGCCTGTCATCACAAAATCCGCTCGTCCGGATGGCAAATTTTGCTCCAAAGCGAAAGTGAAGCAGTTGCTCAAATAGCGGCTACATACTTCAAAGAAGGAACAGCGGATAAAGTTCTCATTTATTTTATCGAAAACTTGTGCGGGGAATTGTCCTAGATATTGTTCGAAATAGTTTGCTATCAGTGGTTCCAGCAGGCGATCAACCATAAACTTTCGATAAACGGGGACAAAACGTCGTGCATCGTCGCTTACCCGATTTATCTCATTATAATAATTCATGTAGATACTTCGGGCTGTCAGGTTGGGAAGTACCATTGTAAATCCATCTTTCAGAGTAGTCATTCCCAGATAAAAGAGACTGATAGGGTAGAATTGTGGGTCGAAGAACTTCTGTTTGTTGAACTTGCTGCGCAATTCCGGTTGAGAATAAATCAGTTCATTATCAATCACTAGTGCGTCGAGCATCTCTTTAGCATTTTCCAGTGTGATGGTGAGTCTTCGTATCCAATTGACATCCGTACGGAGATTTTCGTCCACCATTTCATCGGGAATTGCTCCGTTGTTGACAGCAAACTTTTTGAAGAAATAAGTCAATATCGTCGAATTGAACAGTGGACGTGCATTAGGTAAAAAACGGTATCCATCGTAATTATTCAAGATAAGCGTCCACAACTCGTCAAAACGGTCTTCGTCGTTTCCGTATTTACGGATAACATATCGCAGATACTCTGCTGCTTCGTCATGATTGAAACCTAACATTTCGGTAAAAGTTGGTTCCAGGGTGAGTATTTCAGCAATGTTATATCCGCTTGTCAGGTCGTCCATGGTAACGGGAAGCACCCCTGTACAGAAGCAGGTACGAATACTACCTTCTCCTATACCGGCTTTGATGACCTTAAAGAATGTGCGCAAGAAACTTTCACCTGTTGTCACATTCTCGTAGAGTGGATCTTTGTAGGCAGTAAGCAGTTGATTAGTGAAATTGTCATATTCATCAATCAAAATATAAATCTTAGGCAAATTATGTGCGCGAACAAAACTGAGAACTTCTCTTAACATTTGTGATGCATTCCCGAAATTGGTAAATTGGAAATCACCAAAAAGGTCTCTATTGTGTTCTACCATTATTTTTACCGGATCACAGTTTAATATATTGAAGTTCTTTTCCAATTCTTCTATGTCATTTCCCATCACCATTTGAGAAAAGTCATAGCGGATAATCATATATTGGTTATGCTCTTTCGTAGGATGTGCACCGATCCACGTACCGCCGAACAGTTCTTCGAAACGGTGTGCTTTGCTACGGTCGTAATAATGCGCCAGTGTAGACACCAGCAGACTTTTTCCAAAACGGCGCGGGCGCAGGAAGACAGGAGCATTGTATTGCTCCAGACGTGGGATGAATCCGGTTTTATCTACATAGTAGAATCCCCGTTCACGTAAGTCGGCGAAATCGGCTACAGCATAAGGTATAGTGATATTCATTGTCTTTTGTTTATGTAATACTAAACAAAGGTAGTGAATTTCTTCGGAAAAACACAAATAAGCGCAGACTGATGCGAAAATAAAATCGGCATCCATCTGCGCTTAGTTCATTATTTAGCTTCCATTATAGCCTCGATGCTATACCGGATCCGTGCTAGAAACTATTATTTCTTCTTTTCTTCAGTTTTTACTTCCGGCTTCTCTTCATTTTTGCTATCCGGATTCAGAATGCCCTTTACCGTTTCTCCGATAGGCAACTTGTCGAGTACTCCAAGACTCGGTGCAACAGTTTTCACTAACGTATTCAGGAAATTGCTTGTACTTCCGTTTCCTCCGTCGAATACGGTAATATTTCCTAAGTTCATGTGCTCGAAAGCCTTCACCTGTTCGCCGGCAATTTCTTTCCATTGATCCACCATCTTGTACTGGATAGCGATAGCCGGATTTGATTCGGCAGCTCTTACCATTGCCTCGAAACCTTCCGCTTCGGCAAGTAATGATTTCTTCTTACCTTCCGCTTCCGCTTCCAACTTCAGTTGGATGGCTTTAGCTTCCGCTTCCGCCTGTGCCAAAGTCGCTTTAGCGCGTGCTTCCGCTTCCCGAGTGATTTTCTCAGCAATGGCATTTGCCTGTAGAATAGCCTCTTGTCTGGCAATTTCTGCCGGAACAATTTTCTCAGCCTTTAATGAAGATTCTACCTTTCTGGCTTTTGCTTCTTCTACTTCTTTCTGTGCAATTTCGCGTGCAGTTTGTACTGCTGCCTCCGATTTTGCACTAGCTTCACCGGCTTGTTTATCTGCATTAGCTTGCGTAACAGCAAGTTCTGCATTCGAAAGAGCCACTTCTTTTTGTGCATCATTTCGTCCGATAGCCGCTTTCTTGGCAGCTTCCGCCTGTTTAATCTCCATGTCGGAATTCAGTTCGGCGATGCGGCTTTCTTTTTCGGTATTTGCCTGTTCGATTCGGATATTCTTCTCCGCTTCCGCTTTTGCCACTTGCGATTCTTTCTCGGCATTGGCGATGGCTACTTGCGAGATTCTGTCTTTATCAGCATTGGCTACTGAGATTTCCTGCAACTTTTTTGTTTCGGCGATGGCGATATCCTGATCTTTGCGAGTCTCTGCAACCTTTGTTTCGCGTTCTTTTATTTGGTTGGCAATCTTGATAGCACCCAACTTTTCTTGTTCTTCAATATTGGCTTGTGCTTCGTTTTGTGCCTTGCTTTCAGCCTCTTTCCCGAGATTGACAATATAATTGGCCGCATCACGAATATCACTGATATTGATATTCATCAGATACAGACCGAACTTACGAAGTTCCGTATCGATGTTATCTTTTACCTTAGAGAGGAATTTGTCGCGGTCGGAGTTCAATTCTTCAATTGTCATGTCAGCGATAACCAAACGCATTTGACCATAAACTACATCGGTAATCAGGTTCTGTTTGTCGTCCATAGTCAGTCCCAACATACGTTCTGCAGCGTTTTGCATCACTTCTGTATCAGTACTGATGGCTACCGTGATCGTAGTAGGCACATCTACACGGATATTTTGTGCGGACAGTGCACCGGTCAATTTGCAGTCAATCTGCATCGGTTTCATCGACAGAAACTCATATCCCTGAATGATTGGCCATACGAAAGCGGCCCCACCATGGTATAACTTGGCTGATTTCTTGTCTCCTCCTGTTTTACCGTATACAACGAGAACTTCGTCACTCTTACATTTACGGTAACGTGATAGGATACCGATGAAAGTGAGTAGGATGACCGCTACTAATATAGCAGCCATAATGAGCATTTCTTGTGTCATAAATAGTGTGTTTTAATTGGTTATTTTATTGAATATATAATATTCCGTTTTTATAATTGCTGATAATAGTCTTGTCCCCTGTCTGATAGGCTTTGCCCGATTCGGAGATTACGTCTACTTCGCGCATAGCTCCGTCCCGACTGGTCTGTACAGTATATTTGTTTTCACTTTGTTTGAAATAGATGGTACATTCCCGTCCTACCAGTTGTTCTGTTTGTTCCGATCGATTGACTTGTTGCAGTTGGTATGCCTTTTTGTAGAGGAACCAGACGGCGAAGACGAAGCACAGCCCTGTTAGAATGGCGATGACATAACTTTGAATCTCCGTATTGCCGGAGAGATACATATACCATCCGAATCCAATTCCGAAATGGGTAAGTCCTTTGAAGGAGACTACACTGCTGATGTCCGCGTCCACATCTGCATCCAAGTCTCCGAAAAAGATGGATAAAACGAATTGAACCAGAAAGATACCTGTCGTGACAAGGGCGATAATGAGAAAAATAGAATGACTCATAATTGTTTGATATTTGTTAGATCATAGTTATAATTCTCCAAATATACAGTTTTGTGCGGAGTGTGCAAAGATAAACGACGTAAAGTTGTGCAAGAAATAAAGCGTACGGAATAACGTTTTAGTGAGGAAAAACAGAAGAAATAGCATCTATTCATTTTAAAAAGTATATCTTTGTGGTACTAAAGGATTTAAATTATCGATTATGGAAACAGTTGACCGTTATATCAGATTTGATTGGGCTGTAAAGCGTCTTTTGCGTCAAAAAGCCAATTTCGGAGTGCTCGAAGGTCTGCTAACCGTATTGCTGAACGAACAAGTTAAAATAGTAGAAATACTCGAAAGCGAAGGCAACCAGCTCACTGCCGATGATAAATTCAATCGGGTAGATATCAAAGCAAAGAACAGCAAAGGGGAAATTATTATTGTAGAAATTCAGAATACCCGGGAGCTATACTATCTGGAACGTATTCTCTATGGAGTAGCCAAAGCTATTACGGAGCACATCTCGTTGGGCGAACGCTACTACGAAGTGAAGAAAATATACTCCATCAGCATTCTTTATTTTGATATTGGTAAAGGGAGCGATTATCTTTATCATGGGCAAAATACCTTTTTAGGTGTACATACAGGCGATCAGCTATTGGTGAGTGCCAAAGAAAAAGACGCTCTGGTAAACAAACTTCCCGCCCAGATATTCCCCGAATACTTTCTGATTCGGGTGAATGAGTTCAATAAAGTCGCCATAACTCCACTCGAAGAATGGATTGAATATCTGAAAACCGGTCGTATACGTCCAGACACTACAGCACCCGGACTTGCAGAAGCACGCCAGAAACTTATTTACTATAACATGAAACCTGAAGAAAGGCGTGCATACGACGAACATCTAAGTGCTATCATGATACAAAATGATGTGCTGGATTCTGCCAAACTGGAAGGGAGAATGGAAGGGAGAATGGAAGGGAGAACGGAAGGGAGAATGGAAGGGAGAATAGAAGGGAGAACGGAAGGGAGAATAGAAGGGCAGAAAGAAGGGAAAATAGCAATAGCCCGGAACCTTAAAAAGATGGGGTTATCTATCGAGATGATCATTCAAGCTACCGGGCTCTCTACCGAGGAAATAAAAAACTTATAAAATCACTTAAAACAAAAGGAATCAAAGTCCGGCACAGAAAAAAGTGCTGGACTTTTTGTTATGTGCTATTTTGTTTATTGGGTCTCTGAAAGGAACACCAATAAAAAAATCCCCACCCACTCAGGACTACCTTCACAGGCAGTATCTGAGTGGAATGAGGAACACAAACAAAACAAACAATTTTGTGTAAATCTAATTTATATGGGGGAGTGATCCGTACGCTTACGGAAAGTTACACACCATTAAATATTCTAGTTACTGCTCGGGCAATCAAGCACAAGCAATGAATCTTCACACAGCGTAATGGAACATCTTTCCAAGATGCTGAGGTCGATTTCTACTTTCATTCGTCCGCAGACATCTTGCACCTTGTGTTTGAAGTCTACAAAACCTTTCACAAATTTATCGATCCGGTTGGCTGAGTGCTCATAAGCGTACCAATGTCCGTTCTCTTCAAACAGATAGGCTTGACGCGTATCTGTCGATTCCAGTTGCAGGATGTCATTTGGTTTCATAATATCTTTTGTATTTAGTGAACTATTTGGTTATTTAGGTAAATTTACCGTAATTGTTTTTCTGATCTTTCCAATTTTCACATAGAAGTTGAAAGATTCTTTTATTTTCATTAGATCTACGTAAATCCATACACTTGTTGCAGCAATTGTACTTCCTATTTGATCTTGATTATAATTGAATTCAACTCCATCCTTAGGATAGTCAGCTATTGTCCATTCTTCTGTTGTATTGTCTGTCAATATCTTCAATTTAGTGAAACATAGACCGGCACTGTTCTTTTCCAATTGAAGAGTAGATGAGTTTACACCTAAGAAATATTGATCATCTGTGGTTATATCCAGAATATCACTGTCTTTAATGGTCATAACATTAGCTTGGACCGCTTCATTGTCAGAGGGACCATTTAAAGCACTTGCACGGTCTGGGCGTCCTTCATAATTAACATTTTGCAGTGAGAATACATACCTATAGTTACGTTCCAATACACCTACTTTTTCTCCCGAGTTTTTAATCATATCCAATCGGTAATAACCTTCTATTCCGAAGTATTTACCATGTACTAATACGGAGATTTTGTTATTATCATTTTTCGTTTCTCCAATATATACAGAAGCAATCTCCAACCGGTTGGGCTCTGTTCTCTGGATATCAGGGGTTACAGTGAGATTGGTATTTCCTGTAGATATGCTTTGACCTGCTGCTACATATCCATTAGTATTGACATTGATTAATTCTATTCCTAAAAACTCGAATTCAGATTTAGGTTGTGTAGAGTTATATTGCACTTCTATTTTGACTAGCGAGCGAACAAGTTCTACATTAACATCATACTTTTGGTTGCGAGTAATATTATCAAAAGTCTTGGTTTCACCATACATGGGAGTATATGACAAATTGTTAGCATCCGAGAAGGTCAGTGCTTTTTTAGTGTTTCCCAGATTGCTCTTTCCTATCTCTAATGTTGCTACATCTGCATTGGCTACAAGAGATAAACTTACAGGTTTGTCTGTTTCTTCAATGGCTACGTAAAGACTTTTACCGTTAGAATTATTGTACTTCTCCGTAATGTCTATCTTCTCTTTGAGTATTCCATCCTCAAATTCCAATACATACAAAGTATTGATCGCCTTTTCATTCGTGATTGACCGAGCGGTAGAGGGCATCTGGTTATTCGGAACGGATAAATTAAGCATGACTTGTGCTCTCTTACCCGATCCTGCGTTCCCGATATCGGGGCAATCGGTGAAAGCATCTTCTGTTACGCAGGAGCTGACTCCTGCGATAAATAACAGACTGTACAAGATGTTATATATAAGTTTCATACTTCAAAGTATTTATTTTTCTTTTTTTGAACTTTGTATTATTTTAATCGTAATAGGCTCTCCCGTTTCTCCTTGTAGAATTATTTCTCCTTCTCGGTTATTATCACTAGTATTTTTCTCTAATTGTATTATTAATTCATCATTGGGTGCTGTTCCGGATGTCGATTGACTGTAAGACTCCCATTTATTATTATTTTTAATGGTTATCCAAGTATCCTTATCCTTAGTGGATGCTGTCCATGTTCCAGTACCCTTGATGGTTATTTTTTGAGTAGAAGGAGCATAAGTAGTATACCTTCCACTCTTATATCCTGCGAATTTCAATTCCTTCTTATCAGAATCTATACTTATCTTGCCAGCTCCCTTTTGTTTTACTGTCATTGTCTCTGTGTATCCAGACTCAAATGTTACAGTGATTTCGGCAATACGCTCAGTAGTATCTGGATTCATACTTTTGGTTGTAAAGGTGATAGTTTTGCCGTAGTCGTAATAATTTGCATCTCCTGACATTGGACTTACGGAAAGCCAATCAGGCACCCCACTTATTGTCCAACTATCATTTGGGGAGTCTATGTTACCTGTAACAGAACTAGATACGCTGTTCCCCAAAGTTCGAGGATTCGTTACAGTCGGCTTTCTCTTTGTATTTTGCTTGACTCTAATCGTCTTTGTAGTATTACTATCATCAAATGTAATAATTACTGTTGCTTCACGGTTTTCATCATATTCATTATATTGAGTTGCGGTAAATCTGATGGTTGCACCTTCACTTCCGGATTTTGGTGTTATAGTAAGCCACTCTGCTTCTGTTGTAGCTTTCCAGTTATCATCGGAAATCACATCAACACTCTTTTCACTTCCTTTATAATCAAGTGTAATATCTTCATGAGATACTGAAGGCTGTTTTTTACCCTCTTGGATCACCTTAATCGTCTTTTCGGTTTGATGTTCATCATTAAATTTAATCTTAACATAAGCTGTAAGTGGCTTATAAGTTAGATTATCTTTTGTTGCTGTGAATTTGATGGGTTGCTTACTTCCGGCATTACCTTGGTCGGGTGTCATAACGAACCACTTAGCTCCCGGATCTATCACTTCCCAGCTGCTTGTAATAGAGGTCAGATAATCACTCACACTGGATCCTTTTTTGTATCCTAAAGTTATTGAACTAGGAACTGATATTGCATTCTGGACACTTGATTTTGTATCTCGGATGCAACGTACTGAACCTGCATGAGTCTTTTTAGCATATAGGTTATTTTCGTTTTCAATTAATCGATGCAAATGACGTCCATTAATCTTGCTATCAGGTTCTGTTCCATGTAAAAATAGTGCTCCTGGTCTGATGGTACCATTCTCATCAACGGTAACGGATGAGTTAGTCCAAATAATACTGTTTACAGTTAATGAATTATTTCCATCTACTAATGCGAATTTGTTTATATCTCCATCATATACTCCAGCTAGCGGTAGCCATGTGGCACCGTCAATTGATGTCGGATTTTTGTCGTCTTTATACTCATCTAATTTTGGTCTAATAGTTGAGTTCCGATAATTTACCCAAAAACCATAAGATTCTGCATCTTGTGGGGATATATAAGTACTTGTATTGGGCCAGTATATATTATTATATTTGTAATTTGTTTCTTCACTTGTTGTACTGCCATTTTTGAAAACAATAGCAGATACCGGAGGTACACGATAGCCTATCGGACATGGATCATAGATTGTCTTATTTCCGGCATCTCTGATATCACTAAATCCTTTATCTGTGCCCCACAAGAATTTATAATCATCGTCATCTGCAATTGTTCCATTAATAAGAGTTGTAGGCTTTTTGATAGACTCGGTTATTGAAATATTGCTTGCACTATTATTCCATTCATATCCTGATAAATTATCAGTATACATTCTGTTTTGACTTTGATTTTCTGAAATACTTGCAGCACCTATAAACGGGTCTTTACGTCCCCATTGATATAGTAAACCTAATGAAGCCAATCCCGGTTTATTGCTGAGTGCTCCTAAATAACGGTCTAGGAAATCATATCCATCTGTTGTACCATTAGTAGCCCATGTTTGAGTATGTTCTTCTAATTCTTCAGTTGTGATTTCTCCGTCAAGATCATTGCTGTTATCAAAATCCGGACATACCCAGATATGCCATGTCCAAATAACCTCTCCATCTTTAAATGCACCAATCAAAGCGTTACCTCCAAGTTGATTTTTATCATCCTTCAAGATATCCTGATTTTGTTTTGATAAGTCTACACTATATTGTATAATACCATTTTCATTGATAAAAGCTTTCCCGTTTTCGGTTCTTATATTGATTAGCCCCGTAGCTGTCTCCCAAATCACTTTTACTTCATCTGGCTCTAAATTGGGATTGCTGTCTTTGAATGGATGACCGTCGGCAACTAACCCTTCTTCACCATTACCTTTCACAGTAACAATCAAATCATGAAGAATGTGTTGATATTCACCATTGACAATTTTATCCGATACAACGTAACAATTAGCTGTTCCTTTTCCTTGCTGACGTACTATTATTTCTTTACGTAAATTACCGCTTGTAATTACAAAACTTCCACGACGTTGCCCGCCTGCATTTTTAGCCTTTGGAGTTACAATAACTTTTTCACCCTCTTTTTTTAAGCTAAACCAATCTCCTGATTGGTCTGTAATGTCCCAACCCTCATTGTGTGTGGTTTCTACTGCTATTTCATTATTTGAAGTATTATCTGATGCGAATACAAATCCACCTGTACTTACTTTCAATGTGTATTGTCCGCCGATTCCCTGCATCCATTCAGTTGTCCAGTCAGTGATCGTTACATCCATACCCACTACTACATGATCCAATGCCGGATCCGGTTCGTCGGTACCCGGGCGAGTCACAGTGTTGATGTTGAAGTTGTAAATATGGTTACGGATTGCGTCATAATATTCGCTTCCTTTGTTACCTTGCTTGAAGTCTACGCGATAGAACGTTTCCTTATCGCTTCCCATATAGTAACCTCCGATGACGAGACACATCGGTTCGTCCGTCTGATCTTGATCTGATTCGGGAACATATATTTGATTTTCAATGGCATAGTCACCATCTTCGCTTGTAGTTTCAAATAACAAGTTGTTTGGAGTTCCATCTTCTTTATATCTTGGAAAGTAATTTACTTCATCAGGAATTGAAGGTGTGTCGATTAAGTCCGAACCACCTTCTTTATTGGCTATCGGAGCGTGTAACGAACCTGCCAGACCACTGGTGCGCGCGTAATATACACGTACGCTTTTCAACTTGAATATCTCAGTTTTATTATCACCAGCGAGCTGTTGTTTACCACCGTTGAATGTTACATTGATTTTGGATACTGCACGATACAAATTGACAGTTCCCGTTACGGTACTTTCTTTTACTGGAGTGATATCGGTTTCTCCCCACATCGGAAGAGGGCGTTCATTTACACTCCATATATTATTAAAAGTATATACCAGTGATTTTAGTAACTGTTCTTTTGTTTGACCGGTGGTTAACTGATTTATTTTATTAACTAATTCGCTTCCGTTTTCTAAACTATTCAGATTAGTCAAAACTAAAGCAGTAATTTCATCAGTACCTATTTTCTCAATGTCAATGCTTGCAATTAATGTATTGTTTGACATGGACGGTTGGAACTTACCTAAATATTTGTTGTTTGCTTTGTTGAATGCCAGAACATAAACGTCGTTAATAACACTTTCACTCGTTGTAGGATCTTCGTCCGGACCATGAACTAAACCGCGTGTTCTTGCATTGTCTACCGGCACATTGAGGACAATCTTCAGTTGACTGCCTTTGCTGTTATCCGATGTATCGTAGATTTCAGTGTCCGTACAAGCACCAACAACAGCCTGCAAAAAAAATAACGTGACTATATAATAGATATACTTTTTCATCTTGTTTGTTTTTTAGAGGTCAAAATCATTAAGGTTTATTACCCAATCATTAATCTGAATGACAGTATTGATTAATGTGAGATTCTCATCCACAAAGAAAACCATGCCATAAGAATCTTGGCGGTCCAGATATTCTTGCAGTGGCATATCTATGAAGTTCTGTTCTTTCAGCAATCCGAGGTAACGGATGAGTGCTCCATCGGGTAGCAATTCCGTTTGATTCTCTTTGTTGTATATCTTTAGTTTGGGATTTTGAGTTTCCACTAGTCTGGCTACACTGATTTCAGCTATTGCTGCCGGGTAAGTATTGGCTGCTTCGTCTTCGTCACTGAATGCTCTGGTTGTCACTCTGTCTGTTTCTGTAACAAACGGCTGATAAGTGAGCAGGTTATCCTCCATCAGGGAGTTGTCATAATTCATTTTCCCATTGTCATCGTAGATAGCGTACGTGAACATATCATCTTTGATAGCTCTTGTTGCCGGAATTTCTTTTTCCGGGTGTTGGTTTACTTGTGCCACTACGATGCGTATATTGTTCGTGTTCTTCATTAATCCGATGGTTGTAACTTCTTCGCGGACACTATTCCCTGAAGCCGGAGTGGTGTAAAGTACGCTTTTTCCTTCGATGGCTTCACCGTGCCATAATGGAGAAAGGTTCTTCTTTACAATATATTGGTCTTCTTCACCTTCTGAGGCACGTACAGCCGGATCGCGAAGTGTCAAAACGGTGAGGTCTGTTATCTCTGATTGTTTAGTCATCACAGGAACAGCGAACGATTCGTTGTCAAGTCCTGCCCAAGTGACGAGGTGGTATTTTTGCGGATCGATGTCCACGTCCATAGCGTAACTTCCGTCAGCCAAGGGTTCTCCTTGGTCTGTCTTTTGGTAAACGAAATTACCGTCGTTATCAAAAGCATAAAGCGTGACTGATTTCACATTTTGTGCGAAAGCGTCTACTTTCTCCATGTTGTAGTCATACTTGAATTTTACTCGGTATTTGATGTCACAATCGCCATCCTCAAAATCGAGGACAGAATCACAAGATGCGATTGCACCAGCCAATACGGTGAGTAGCATCAGTTTGCTTACTTTTTTCTGTATGTTAGTGAATATCCGTTTCATGCTTTTAGGTTTTTTCTATTGAAATTCTTGTTTTGCTTTGTTTGGCAAATTCTTTAAGTGAAGAGGGGAGGGTAGTACCTTCCCCTCTTTTATAAGTTTGTCTGTGTGGGATGCAGATTAGAGATTGAATGCGTTATCGTTTACTGTCCAAGCTTCAATTCCTACTTTTAAGTTTAGCAATGTAGGATCATCAAATGTTTTGGGAAGGACAGAACCAATTCCTTTAATTGAGTTTACTTTTAAACGGTAGATGTTGTTACGTACAATCTTTGCACCTTGACCGGCTGTTTCAATTTTTGCTACATAGTAACATACGCCCTTATCGTATTTTCTTAAAGCATAGTTGTTCCAACAGTCATCAATAGAAGTGCTTTCTGTTAATCCTGCGAAATTATAACCAGCTTTTGCCATCTCTTCTACACTTGTAAAAGCTTTGTTGTCTGACGTAATGTAGAGTGTTCCTACTTTACCATTCACGCTGATTTCACCTTTATAGATAACGTTAGTATATGTTTCAATTGCATCTCCCATCAAATTCTCCATACAGTAGTTGCTTACGGCACCTTCGGTTTCAGTAGCTACAAATTTTTGGAAGATAAAACCATCGAATGCTGTTGAATTATATGGGGCAAATAAATTACGAGTTACTGTTCCGCCTGCAAGAACTGAAACTTCTTGTTGCAAACCTGCGTATGCAAAATCTGTCAATTTAACTTTTAATGTCTTGTCTGCTAAATTTTCTGCATCATCTGTTACGTTGTAGGTGTTATCTACAGGGGTGGTTTCTTCTAATTTAGAAGCTACACGGCTAACATTTACTGTCAGATCATTAGTCTCATTTGCTTTAAAATTTGCAGGCTCGGCATTACCACTAGCATTGCTCATTAAAAAATGATTAGCTTCTGCGATTCCTCCCGTATTTTCCAATGCTTTTATGTTTCCAGTGAATGAAGCTGTTTCTTTTAAAGTTTTGTAATCATTTGTTGTTGATAAAGCACTTTTTAGTGCTGAAGAAGCATTCAAAAATACCCAAACACTTGCCTCTCCCGGATTTACAGCTATTTTTTCTTTTAGCCATAGAATCGTAGTTGTTGTACTTGTTTCTGACTTAAAGTCTTCTTTAAGAACATTCAGAATATTTCTCTTACCTTCTTGCTCTATGACAATGGTAGCATCTGTGAAATTCTGTTCTGCTAGTATACCTTTATCTTCTCCTCCATTTGCGGCTTCTCTTACTCCTGTGTTTGAAGAATTTGCAAATGAAATGCCAAACTGCATAATAGCATCTTTTGTACCGTTATCGCCATTGTCGATACCTTCAACTTCATTGCTGCATGATGCCATTGCAAATGCAGCGATCCCTGCTAAAAATAAATTTCTAAGTTTCATAATTTAAATGATTTGAATGATAATTATTTGATTTTTTCTTTTTAAAATACTTTTGTTTTTTTCTTTTTTGAGAAAGAGTCATTATTAAAAATTGTAGTTGATAATAATGTGAGAGCTTGTTTCATCTGTGGGGTTCTAGTTCCAGAGAGGAACTTCGGAAGTCCTTATATATAATAAGGAAGAGAGTTGCTTCCGTGTAGGGGATTGTTTTTTCCTTTTCGATAGGCAATGTTTGTTTATTTGTTTTTTACTACTTATTTTTTATAAATTGTTTTGTTCTCAATCGTTTCAAGGAACTCGTTTGTTCCTTATCGACATTGCAAAGATATGGGAGATTTGTAGTTTTGAAGATTGGCATTTTTTTCAATTTTCAAGGTGGTTTCTGCAAACTTTTGATTTTGTTGTTTGTGGTAGGTGTTTTGTTCGTGTATTGAATAAAACTACATGCGTTATGATTAATTCGCCCTCTTTGTTTATGATTTAACACATGCGTTTCTTCTTTGATTTTTATTATTTTCTTGTTGAACCGGATGAATTCCTGGTATTCTTGTGGGAGTTGGAGGTTCTTATGCTTCTTGAATGATTTACAGTTGCTTCTCCTTGGGACTAATTTCTGGGAACTCATGTCTCTTTTTACATGGGTTATGAAGCACACTTATCCTATCAGTTCTTATATATAATGGTGAGATACAATGACTACATGAATAATCCATTTGTTATTAATAGATATTATCCATCTTTGTAATAACAAACTTCTTGTTCTTTAATACCTAACTTCTTTTCCTTTAATAGATAATTTGTTTTTGTTAGAAGTAATCTGTAAATGGAAGTTGCATTTGTATAAACAAAGATTGCGTTTATATAAATGAAACTTCTGTTTATATAAACGCAATTTCCGTTTATAGATTATAATTAATAAGAAATAACTTTACCATTAAAGAAAATAAAGTTTGTAATAGGAGGAGATGAACTAATCTATTAATACTTATGCTCATGACTTATAATAGAGTCGCAAATATGGTTATGGAAAAACTGACTCGGCAATAAATGGAAGATGGGAAGAGGATATTAAATCTGCAACGATTGTTGCATAAGTATTAATAAGAAGTTTAACGAGTGACAATAAAAATGCTTTGAACTCTTATTGTCACTCTGTTGTCACTGTCTATTGTCACTGATTTGTTGTTGATTATCAGATGTTTAATGCGGAAAAGTGACAAGTGACAATAAAAACTAGTATTTTAATAGCTTAGTTATGACAGGATGATAGGGAGTCTATAATTTCCTTATTTCTTCTATAGATACTCCTGTTGCTTTAGCTATGAGCTCGTCGGACATTCCGGCGGACTTTAAATTACGGGCAATTATTAGACGCTCTTCTTCACGTCCCTCTTTGAGCCCTTCTTCACGTCCTTCTTGACGTCCTTCTTGACGTCCCTCTTCGCGTCCTTCCTCTTTTGCAGCATCCATTACACATAGGTGTGTACGATACACATTCACACTATTTTGATAACGTTCTCTCTCTTCTTTGCTCAAAGAAGCTACATCGGCAATTTCTTCTAATTTCTCGAAGACTGCCTTGCGCGCCTTGAAAGGCATTCGTTTGAGTGTCTCCATATTTTTTAATGTATAAATCCAACGTTCAAAATCATTCTCACATTCATGCTCTTCTTTACAGAAGCGTGGTAGTGCGATGAATATTTGCCGCATCCGAGCGTGGATGAACTTTGGACATTGTCAAGTTTCTGACGAGTGTCACATTTTTCTTGGCTTAGTAATGGCACCAATAGAGGAGCCTTATAATTTCCTTATTTCTTCTAAAGATACTCCTGTTGCTTTAGCTATGAGCTCGTCGGACATTCCGGCGGACTTTAAATTACGGACAATTATTAGACGCTCTTCCTCACGTCCTTCTTTGAGCCCTTCTTGATGTCCTTCTTGATGTCCTTTTTTAAGCCCTTCTTTAAGACCTTCTTCACGTCCTTCTTGACGTCCTTCTTCACGTCCCTCTTGACGTCCTTCTTCGCGTCCTTCCTCTTTTGCAGCATCCATAACACATAGGTGTGTACGATACACATTCACGCTATTTTGATAACGTTCTCTCTCTTCTTTGCTCAAAGAAGCTACATCGGCAATTTCTTCTAATTTCTCGAAGACTGCCTTGCGCGCCTTGAAAGGCATTCGTTTGAGTGTCTCCATATTTTTTAATGTATAAATCCAACGTTCAAAATCATTCTCACATTCATGCTCTTCTTTGCAGAAGCGTGGTAGCGCGATGAATATTTGCCGCATCCTGTCGCTGAACAGTTCACCTGTTTCGCGATCGGCCAATATCACATCGGTACGTAACTTAACATTGTCATTTAGCAGAAAGTTCATAAAGAACACTCCGTATACTGCTTTTAAATTGAACTTCCACTCTGTTCCTGCTTCTCCTTGCTGTGCTATTGCGTTGGATAGATAGAATAAAGCGCGTTCTTTAAAATGCAACTGTGATTTGTTCTGCATTTCCACAATGATCTTTTCTCCCGTATCGGTACTGCAATATATGTCGTAGATAATTCCTCTTCCCTCATCATATTGCGGTAGTTGCTCGTTGTTCAGAAAAGTAAGGTCTGTAATAACGTAAGCGGTTGAACAACTCCATCTTGCGTATTTGATTTTAGTGTAGTTTGTTTACGCACTACCTTAATGGTGGTCAGATATGATTATTACTGCTCATGTTTGGTTGTCGTATCTCAGAAGTGAGATTGTCGTGGATTGTCCATGGATTTTCCGTGGACTTTCCATGGACTGTCTATGGATTTGTCTCATGCTAATGTCCACTTGTCCGGAAGCAACTCCCGGAGATTCCTGCTCGATTTGGGTTCGAGGTAATATGGCAGTTTTGTGATGACATGGTTCAACCATTCGCGCGGATTGACTCCACACTCCTTGCAGGAGCTGAGCAACGAACAGATGACAGCTGTATTTTTAGCCGCCTCCTGATTCCCACAGAACAGCATGTTTTTTCTGGTCAGAACGATAGGTCTCAGTGCGTTTTCCGCCCCGTTGTTGTCAATAAAGATTCTTCCATCATACAGATAGTGTCTCATTCTTGGCATGAGAGGATAAGTATAGGCTATGGCCTTTCCCATAAGACTGCGTTTAAGTACTTTGGGGTATGTGTTCTGAAGCCAGAGCTCAAAGGCGTCAAGCAGTGGTCCGGCCAGACGCTGCCGCAGTGCCGCACGTTCCTCATAGGAGAGTTGCCGCTCATCAGCCATATGCTCCACATTATACAGGTCTTGTATAAATTTAAGTCCCTGCATGGCATATTCCCGGTTTTCTTCCTTTCCTGACTCCAGATGCCTGCGTATGTGTGCGAGACAAGCACACAGATGCACATCCTCCTTCTCTTCAAAAATGTCATAAGCGGAGTAACCGTCACATTGAAGGTATCCCTTGAACGGCTTCAGGAGTTCGACCGCCACTTTCTGCGCACGTGAACCGTCGTCATAATGGAAGAAGAGCAGGCGCGGCATAGCCGCTCGGACCATCCAGATGTACTCCTTCGCCGCCTTGTGCCTGTCATGGTCTATAACCGGAAGCGTGGTCTCGTCAACCTGTATATAATCGGAGGAGAGTACTACCTTCTTGAGTTCCAGATAAAGCGGTTCCAGAAGTTCGCAGACGGGTTTGAACCAACCTCCCAATGTCTTTCGTGACAGCTTCACCCCCAGATGTTCCAGCTGTTTCACTTGTCGGTAGAACGGGACATGGTATTCGTATTTCTGTAAGAGGACCTCAGCGAGCATGGAAGCCCCGGGCATGCCTTTATATATGGGCATCAGTGGCATGGGAGCGGTTATAACAGTTTTCCTGCCGTTCTCAATGGCTTCCGTGTCATCCTTGAGGGCATACGTGGGACGTACCGTGTCTTTCACATAGAGATATCCCGGCTTCATCTCAAGAGTTCTGGTGTGTTCCTCGTCTATCTTGACGTATTTATCGGGATCAAGGCCTTCGGGTTCGATGACGACGGTAACCACAGGCAGGTCATCCATCACCACCCGGTTACGGCGGGATGTTTTTTCGGCGATCTGGACTTTCGGGACGGTAATCTGCGCCGCCGCCCTGTTGCGGGCTTCTTCGATTTCCGCCTCGACCTGTTCCAGATCGCCGTATTCAAAAGGGAGCATGGGGTCCCCCTTAATGGGTTTACATTTCTCACTCATCTTTCCGAACACTTTCCTTTTCAGCCATGCCAGTGAAGCGTTCAGATCAACTATCGTACTCCGGAGTTCCTCGATTGTTTGGGCTTGCGAGACAATCGTCTCATTCTGCTTGCGGTTGGTCGCCGCCATCACAGAAAGTTGCTCCTTCAAGGACTGTATCATTTGCACTAATGTGTCTTCCCTTGTCATTTCCTGATTTATTTGTGATATAAAGATAAGGAAAAAAATCGGGATAGGCAAGTTTGCAAAAGGTTTATTTTCAGTGTCTTTTAAGGCATCACCACCTCTTTCTCAGATCCCGCAGACGCCTCTGACGTTTTTTCTTGTCCTCACTTATTCCTTCGACCATCATCACCAGATCGCTCCACGTCATGGGATAGGATTTTGTGTCGGGATCATAATCAGGCAGTTTAAAAGTACCCTCTTCAAGAAGCTTCTCATACAGAACCAAGCCGCCGGTTTCCGCGTGAAGCAATTTGAGACGGTTTTTCGCACGATTCACGAACAGATAGACATCGCCGCTTCTTACATCACCACCCATCTTGTCATGGACAAGACCGCTGAGACTGAAAATCCTTTTGCGCATGTCTGTATAGCCGCCGCACAGGAAGTAGCGCATGTTATCATTTAGGCAGAACATTGGCATTGTATATTTTAGAGATAAAACTCAGGGCAGCCTTGCAACCGGACTGACCTTTAAATTTCAATTTCATCCCGTTGGGAAGTTCAAGGGAGATCTCTGAGTTATCTACAACCTTGCACGGTTGTCTCATCGGCCGGTAAGGTTCCGTAGCGGGAGGAGACATAGGGGCGGAATGGGAAGCCGGTAAAGCCTGTCGGTCCTCTATGATAATGGGACTGAAACCTACCATATCCTCCATGGGGGAACAGGCAAGCTCTTCATCTGTGATTTTGAAACGCAACTTCCATTCGTAAAACTTGGAGCGATGGAAACCCTCATTGTGAC
>NZ_LT707006.1:4406097-4447677 GCF_900155865.1 Bacteroides bouchesdurhonensis | reverse complement strand
GTCACAATGGGGGTTTCCATCGCTACAAGTTTTACGAATGGAAGTTGCGTTTCAAAATCACAGATGAAGAGCTTGCCTGTTCCCCCATGGAGGATATGGTAGGTTTCAGTCCCATTATCATAGAGGACCGACAGGCTTTACCGGCTTCCCATTCCGCCCCTATGTCTCCTCCCGCTACGGAACCTTACCGGCCGATGAGACAACCGTGCAAGGTTGTAGATAACTCAGAGATCTCCCTTGAACTTCCCAACGGGATGAAATTGAAATTTAAAGGTCAGTCCGGTTGCAAGGCTGCCCTGAGTTTTATCTCTAAAATATACAATGCCAATGTTCTGCCTAAATGATAACATGCGCTACTTCCTGTGCGGCGGCTATACAGACATGCGCAAAAGGATTTTCAGTCTCAGCGGTCTTGTCCATGACAAGATGGGTGGTGATGTAAGAAGCGGCGATGTCTATCTGTTCGTGAATCGTGCGAAAAACCGTCTCAAATTGCTTCACGCGGAAACCGGCGGCTTGGTTCTGTATGAGAAGCTTCTTGAAGAGGGTACTTTTAAACTGCCTGATTATGATCCCGACACAAAATCCTATCCCATGACGTGGAGCGATCTGGTGATGATGGTCGAAGGAATAAGTGAGGACAAGAAAAAACGTCAGAGGCGTCTGCGGGATCTGAGAAAGAGGTGGTGATGCCTTAAAAGACACTGAAAATAAACCTTTTGCAAACTTGCCTATCCCGATTTTTTTCCTTATCTTTATATCACAAATAAATCAGGAAATGACAAGGGAAGACACATTAGTGCAAATGATACAGTCCTTGAAGGAGCAACTTTCTGTGATGGCGGCGACCAACCGCAAGCAGAATGAGACGATTGTCTCGCAAGCCCAAACAATCGAGGAACTCCGGAGTACGATAGTTGATCTGAACGCTTCACTGGCATGGCTGAAAAGGAAAGTGTTCGGAAAGATGAGTGAGAAATGTAAACCCATTAAGGGGGACCCCATGCTCCCTTTTGAATACGGCGATCTGGAACAGGTCGAGGCGGAAATCGAAGAAGCCCGCAACAGGGCGGCGGCGCAGATTACCGTCCCGAAAGTCCAGATCGCCGGAAAAACATCCCGCCGTAACCGGGTGGTGATGGATGACCTGCCTGTGGTTACCGTCGTCATCGAACCCGAAGGCCTTGATCCCGATAAATACGTCAAGATAGACGAGGAACACACCAGAACTCTTGAGATGAAGCCGGGATATCTCTATGTGAAAGACACGGTACGTCCCACGTATGCCCTCAAGGATGACACGGAAGCCATTGAGAACGGCAGGAAAACTGTTATAACCGCTCCCATGCCACTGATGCCCATATATAAAGGCATGCCCGGGGCTTCCATGCTCGCTGAGGTCCTCTTACAGAAATACGAATACCATGTCCCGTTCTACCGACAAGTGAAACAGCTGGAACATCTGGGGGTGAAGCTGTCACGAAAGACATTGGGAGGTTGGTTCAAACCCGTCTGCGAACTTCTGGAACCGCTTTATCTGG
Source organism: Bacteroides bouchesdurhonensis (assembly GCF_900155865.1). Classification (GTDB taxonomy): domain Bacteria; phylum Bacteroidota; class Bacteroidia; order Bacteroidales; family Bacteroidaceae; genus Bacteroides; species Bacteroides bouchesdurhonensis. The sequence goes on along the minus strand of NZ_LT707006.1, from coordinate 4,446,136 downwards.
AACTCAAGAAGGTAGTACTCTCCTCCGATTATATACAGGTTGACGAGACCACGCTTCCGGTTATAGACCATGACAGGCACAAGGCGGCGAAGGAGTACATCTGGATGGTCCGAGCGGCTATGCCGCGCCTGCTCTTCTTCCATTATGACGACGGTTCACGTGCGCAGAAAGTGGCGGTCGAACTCCTGAAGCCGTTCAAGGGATACCTTCAATGTGACGGTTACTCCGCTTATGACATTTTTGAAGAGAAGGAGGATGTGCATCTGTGTGCTTGTCTCGCACACATACGCAGGCATCTGGAGTCAGGAAAGGAAGAAAACCGGGAATATGCCATGCAGGGACTTAAATTTATACAAGACCTGTATAATGTGGAGCATATGGCTGATGAGCGGCAACTCTCCTATGAGGAACGTGCGGCACTGCGGCAGCGTCTGGCCGGACCACTGCTTGACGCCTTTGAGCTCTGGCTTCAGAACACATACCCCAAAGTACTTAAACGCAGTCTTATGGGAAAGGCCATAGCCTATACTTATCCTCTCATGCCAAGAATGAGACACTATCTGTATGATGGAAGAATCTTTATTGACAACAACGGGGCGGAAAACGCACTGAGACCTATCGTTCTGACCAGAAAAAACATGCTGTTCTGTGGGAATCAGGAGGCGGCTAAAAATACAGCTGTCATCTGTTCGTTGCTCAGCTCCTGCAAGGAGTGTGGAGTCAATCCGCGCGAATGGTTGAACCATGTCATCACAAAACTGCCATATTACCTCGAACCCAAATCGAGCAGGAATCTCCGGGAGTTGCTTCCGGACAAGTGGACATTAGCATGAGACAAATCCATAGACAGTCCATGGAAAGTCCACGGAAAATCCATGGACAATCCACGACAATCTCACTTCTGAGATACGACAACCAAACATGAGCAGTAATAATCATATCTGACCACCATTAAGGTAGTGCGTAAACAAACTACACTAAAATCAAATACGCAAGATGGAGTTGTTCAACCGCTTACATTGTGACAAAAATCTGTTATACTCAAATTGCTGGCCTTCTGACGGCGAAGAATCCTGATAAATTCCTCACGCGTCATGTACTTCTTCTTTTGTATCATAATTATGAACTGATTTATTAGGATACAAAAGTAGGAAGCCTAAAGGCTTAGAAAAAGATGGATTTGTTCAGACGCTTACGTAATAACTCGCTCTCCTTTTAATAAATCATTTAAAAAGTCTATCAATAAATCTTTTGATATCTCTTGACCGAATATTTTTTTAAATCCATAATCGGTAAATGGATTAATGAACCTTCCCATTTCTAATCGTCGTTGAAGTTGTTTGTGTTACAAAGATAGCACAAATCATTTATTCACAAACATCAGTGGCTGAATAATTTGATTTTGATGAATAAAAGCGCACTGCCTTCACAAGTAGTGCGCTTATTTATTCCCATCTTATGTTTATATGGGCTGGGGACTTTTTTATTATATCGTATCGGGTTTATTTTGTAGGATAGCTGCGTTTCTTTGACAGTTCTTTCAGATTAGCATTGGCTTGTTCTTTAAGTCCTGCTGCTTTTGCGGCATTGAAATATTTTTCCGCTGTTTCCAAATCTTCTTCCATCATCGCAACGATACCTAAATTATTAAGTGTCTCAGCTGCCTTTGGGTCAGCCTTTGCCAAATATTTTTTGGCAACAGTAAGATCTCCACCTTTCTGAATCTCCACTGCGGCAGCATTCAGGTTAGCAGTAGGATCGTTCGGGAACATTAAGGCAGCCACTTGGAAAGCATGATTGAATTCTTCGCTTCCTGTTTTGTAACTCTGGGCAATGAGATAAAGCTCTTTCAGGCTTAATTGCTGAGGATGTTTGTCGATAATCTCCTTTGATTCTTCCAAGTCGAAACCGCGTACTGTGTAGCTTACTACATAGTCTGAATGACGTAATGCCGGATAGCATTCTTGTAGGAGATATTGATAAGCTTGCGGACCGACTAGTCTTGCTATGCTGTGTTCCTTCATATCTGCATCCATGCTTGTATCATCCATCAAGCGTATTATCTCATCTTTCTTATCCATTGTAGAAGCTACAACAAACTTGCGGAAACCTTCCCAGTCTTCCGGGGTTGAATCCGAAGTGATGAGTTTGTGGTCAAAGTTGTAATAACTGGTCACATAATCCACAAGTGCTTGGGTACGATTCTTTGCTAAATACGTGTTGTGTGAGTAACTTCCTTCGGGAGAAGCATATCCGTGGATGCTGATACCGGTAAGTTTGATGTTATTGTCATTGCGTACTGTGTCGATGGTGGCACGCACTTTGGCGAGCTCATCCGCATTCCTGCGATATTCCGGATAGATGATAAATTTATTAACCGGGAAATCCAGAAATGCTTTGCCTTCCACTGCGCGATGCTTCACTGCTTCTTCTTGAGGTGTGATATACGCTACTACCGGTTGAAGTTTCAGAGGGGCAATGTTTAATTGAGCGATTTTTTCACCGCTGTTTTCTTCTATTATGTCACAACAACCGCATACATCAATATTCAGCTTCATATTTGCCTGACGCATCCAGCCCTCATAAGGGACTTGCACTAAATAGTTCAAGGTTTGTTCCGTTTTTCCTTGACGGCGAACAATCGTGTAAACAGATGCTGGAGTCTGATGATTTCGTTCGTTGATGAGTTGTCGTTTGCGACCATAGATAACTATGGAAGGTAGTTCCTTTGTGTGCCCATTACTTTCGAGAAATGGAGTCAGGGTGGTGGCATTGTTGGAACTCATTTTCAGGTTCGGTTGCAGAACGATGTCCATGCTTACTGTCAGGCGGTTGTCGTCACTACGTGTAGCCGATTCTTTTTCAATGCGTATCTGATCTTTATAGATTGTCTGCGCTTTTCCGCCTAGTATAGGCAGCAGGCAGAAAAGGATATATAGAATCTTTTTCATATTTGTTTTGTTTTTAGAATAAATAAATTAAACTAATAGCAGCTTTGGTAGGACCCACGTAATTCTTGTGTCCTTCGCCTTTCTTTTCACCACAAGTCTTACATTCAAATTGTTCATACTTGACACGTGCATAACCGAAACCGATATTCCCTTCCAGATTCCAGTGTTTACTCAAAATCCATTGGTAACCGTAGGACACGCCTGCACCGTAGAAATGACCTTTGAAACGGTGGTCTTGCAATTCCGGCCAAATGCCCCAAGGCATATCAATGGCGGCAGCCTGATAAACGCCTCCGTGAAGATGGACCCCAACGAAGTGACCATTGAATTTATCACAGAACCAATAACGGAGTTCCGGTTGGAAAGCAAGCATTTTCATCATCTTCTGGTCTTTATAGCTCCAAGGATTGTAATTGGCATACAAATCCAGGGTTAGCTTTTTACTCAGACCCACTTCGGCACCAAGATTGATGATTTTCAACGCGTCCATTACAACATTTGTTTTTACGCCAACAACCTGACTATATAATAAGGTGGAGGCAAACAAAGCAATACTTAAGATTATGATTCTTTTCTTTTTCATCGTATGATGGGTTTTGTTTGTTGATCGATACAAAAGTAGGGATATTCAAAATATCCGTTAAAGGGCAGATTCTTCTTTCTTTTCCCTCCTTTCAGTGGAAATTAATAAGCTGTATGGTATATCTTTCATTCTAGGTGGTATATCATTCATATGTTTGATAGTTGTTATTTTAATCATCGTATGCGATTAATTCACATATGATGGGTGATTGATACTTGTATATTCTGATCAAATACTTGAATGGGTTGTATTTCATTCATTAAAGAGTGGTAAATCATTCATTTTTCCTTTGAAAATGCTTTTTTATATGAATTAAATGCCTTACGTTTGTATCAGACAAACAAAAACAAGGTTCTAAGAAACCGAATTAAATAACTAATTATTTTAAGATTCCCTCCTGAGGAACATGAACAAACAAACAATGAAGTAACCAATGAATTGAAAAGCAATTCATGAATAAATTATCAAAATGAATTAAAATTTAGGAGGAAATATTATGAAGTCAATTAAATTCTTTTTAGCTTGTGTATTTGTGTTAGCTTTTACTGCATGTTCAAATGCTGAAAGTGATGGTTTTGAAGATAATTCTTCATCTTTTGAATCCATGAAATCTTTATATGGAATCGAGGCTGCTTCTCTTGAAACACAATCTGATAACATCCCTTCTGTTACGGCTGAAGAAATGCGTGGCGTATTAGAGGCTCTTCGCAAAAACAGTGAAACTTCTTATGACTGTAAAGTAGAAGATGTGGAAGGATTTTACGGAACTGGTAATGATAAGAAAACAGTAATGATGACTGCTGAGTATAAGGCTCGCACAAGATCGGGAGTTATTTTGGAAAACTTCGCGCTTTGTGTATCATTGAAATTCAATGTCGATAAAAACTCAGTATATTATGTGGGCACTTCTTACGACTGTGTGACTGACTTGTTCACCTGGAAGGGATACGGTGCTTCAATCTCTGCAACTCCTGAAGGTGGTACAGTGTTTACTTCTACTTCTTACATCTATTTCCGCGTAAATGACGAAGGTAACTGTTTGGTAAAAGTGCCGGTTACTTTCAAAGGTAGCTATGATTTTGATGCCGCCCAAGGTACTTATAATTTTACACTCTCAAAAGCAGCGAACTGATCCTGTTCGATAAAAACAAAAACAACAAAAACAATAGGTATAAAAGATATTATTGACTCTGGGATGCCCGTTATTCTCAAAAGAGTCTGAAAGAGGAACCAAACAACAAACAAAAACAATGGGGTAAGGTAAGGTGCTGAAGCGGAAGTGTTATGCTAAAAGATGTGTAATGTAAGCTTATATTGCAGGGGATGTGTTTTGAATAACTCTGTTGATTCTTGGATAGGATTGACAGAGTTGTTTTTATTGTGAATTATTCCTAAAAAAAACATCTATATGCTTTGGTTGTAATTAGATATTCTTACCTTTAACAAATAATTGCACATAAACGAACATTGAGCAAGTGATGAGGGGGGTAATTTTTACAATATTGGTCCTGTTTGAAATTTGCAGGGCATTTCCACAGGATAATCATTGGACTCCGGAACCTGTGATTATTAAAAACGGAATAAGTGACCGTACTGTATACGATATTTCTTCTAGTAAAGAAGGTTTCTTATGGTTGGCAACGGATGAAGGAATTACTCGCTATGATGGGTTTCGTTTCCGTAATTATCCGTTGGTTGCTAGTCTGGATTCAATCTCAATACCTTTAAATCAGGTTGTAAAGTCTCTTAAAGAATCTCCCGATAGTTTGTTGTATCTCCAACTCTATCAAGGTGGAATGGCTTGTTTTGATAAAAGAAAGGAGATTTATTTACCGCTTCATTTTGATAAGCCTTTTAATATTCGTAGTATTCGGGATTTTTGTTGGAATGGCGATACCATGTATTTGGCTACTACTCAAGGATTATTTTCTTCGATTTCCCAACGTGCAAAAAAAGATGAAAAAGAGATTGTATCTTGTTCCCTGAAGGCGGAAACGTTGGTGAAAGGTAATATAACTCATTTATGTGCGGACGATAAGACAAATCTTTATTTTGTTATTGACGGTAATAGGGTGGTACGATATGATCTTGCAACTGGGAAAACCTTATTGATACAGCAAGGAAAGGTAGTGAACTGTTTATTTCTGATGAATGGTTATTTATGGATCTGCAACTCATGGAGTGACTTGGTATGTTGTGATCTGAAAAATGGAAAAGAACGAATGATTTCAATTGGAGGAACTGATAAAGTTGATTATTCTACTTCGTATATAACGGATTTAACATATAAGAATAAGAAGGTTTATTATTTGACTACTTTAGAAGGATTGTTCAGATTGGAATTTGCTAATGAGAATCTTAGTGAAAGTCCTTATTCTTTGGAAGCGGTGGTACAAAATGAGGGGCGTTTTGGTCTTCGTATAGATACCAGAATGATGAGTGTATGCTGGGATAATGACCAAAATAACTTGTGGATAAGTGGCTCTAGCGGTGGAATTGTAAAGTTCGACATCAGTAACAATATGTACAGCCGGGTGAAACAGGAGTTTAAATCGCAGGTGCATGGAATGGTAGAGGATGCTAAAGGGTATGTATGGCTGATACTGAATAACGGTAAAATAATGAAGAGTACGACTCCGGAGTTCTCTATAAATACTCTTTTTGAACCATGGGCAAAGTCGTCTGATCTTCTCGGGCATTATCATATTTATAAAGATAAGAATGAATGTATCTGGCTGGGAAATAATCATGGGGAAGTCGTGCGAATAGATCCTGCTACGGATACAAAAGATTCTTTTTATCTTCAGACTGAAGAAGGGGAAAAGCTGGATGCTGCCATTTATCAGTTTTGTATGGACTCGCGTAAACGTTTGTGGTTGGCTACTTCGCGTGGATTGATGCAAGTAGATCCTATGACTCATGTTTGCAGAAAGATAGAACCGGTGAATGAGAAAATAGATGGAGTATTGTCGATTGCAGAAGATAAGGAAGGAAATATCTGGCTAGGGACCAATAGGGGATTGAAAAGATTGGAATGGAAAGGTGAACAGCTTTTGTTGATAGGAAATTATGAACGGGAGAATAGGCTGGAAGAGTCTGCTGTACGAACTGTGTATGTAAATAATTATAATCAAATATATGCAGTATATCTGAATGTGATTGTTCGTATTGATGGTAGGGATAAGGAGAAGTTTGAGTCTATATATACACTGGGAAATGGCTTGACTTGCGGGCATGTGAGTTGTATGGTAGATGATCAAGTGGGTAATACATGGGGTGGGAATAATGTGGGAATCATTACGATCAGGAACGGAGGTGATTCTTTTTATAATTATCTGTCTACAGGGGGATGTATAGCTGTATGTCGGTTGCATGACGGTCAGTTGTTGTGGGCGGACTCCAAAGGATTGATCTATTTTGATCCGGAGGTGGTGAAAAGTAATATTGGTGGGCAGAAGTTGCTACTGACTGATATAGAGGTAAATGGAGAATCCATTATGGCAGGGGAGACGAGGAACGGACAAATGATTCTTTCATCTTCCCCGGAAGTGCAGAAAGAATTGGTGTTTAATTCGGATAATAATGATTTCCGTTTGTACTTTTCTGATTTGTGTTTTGAAACTATGCAACGGAAGATAGCTTATCGTTTACTACCGGAAGATAAAGACTGGCATGTGAAACCTTTATCTAATGGATTGGGATACAATAGGCTTCCTGCGGGAAAGTATATATTAGAGGCAAAGTTGATTTTTCCCGATGCAAAAGAAAGTGGAACAATTGAAATTCCCATTGTGGTGAAGTCTAAGTGGTATTATACGATATGGGCATATGTGATCTATGGATTGCTGGTTGTTACTTTAGTTTATTTTAGATTTTCAACGGTTTGGCACAACCATTTGAGAAATAAACATTTAACGGAGCATTTGAGAAATAATAGTAACGAATTGGCAACCGTGCGATTTTCAGCGTTTTGCGGTGCTATGCTGTCAAATAACTCGTTTCTGATGCAAAGGTAAGGAAATATCCAATACATGCAATATTGAAGAATAAATAAAATACCGACTATTGGGTAAGTTTGTTTAATCTCATTACGATTGAAGTTTGGCTTCTGCCCATTTTGGCTGCTATATATTTCACACTTTTACCCTCATCATGCAATTTCAATAAAAATTGGTCTGCTCCTCTTGTCCATCTTTTATTGGCATTAGGGTGCTTTACGTAGTTTTCTTCTGAAACCCTTTCGGGATGTAAGAACTCATCTACAAATACAGAAGGGAAACGCTTGTCATATAGCACAAGGGTTTTCATCTTTGCCCTTGTTATTGCCACATAAAACAATCTACGCTCTTCTCCATATGGAAATTGGTCACTTTTAGTGAGTACATATTTAAGCACAGGGTCATCACTCACAAGAGAAGGGAAGCCATACGTATCTTTATTACATTGCAAAAGTATTACATAATCGGCTTCAAGACCTTTTGATTTATGTACGGTCAAAAACTCGATTTTTCGTTCTCCTATTACGTAAAAGAACCTATTACCCTCTTTAATGGATTGATACATAAAAGAAAGGTAATAATCATCAAATGAATAACGCCCCAACAAAAATATAGATTTATCTGATGGAATAGATGCCACAAGTTGTCCTATCGTATTGCAATAATCTCGCCTATCGTAAGAATAGAACTCCAACTCTGTTTTCATTTCAGAACTGAACGAGTGTATATCTTTTTGTATTTGGGCTTTATTGCGCTGTATGAAGTGAGAGGACAACGAAACCAAAGGTTCTCCAAATCTGTACGTAGTTTCAATTTTGTTTATCTCCGTTGCTCCAAAGTATTCGGGGAATTGATTAAAAAGAGCCATATCACTTCCCGAAAAACGATATATGGATTGCCAATCATCACCCACGCAATACAACTTTGCAGGTGGATTTCCGTCTCGTAATACTTTCAAGAAATTGTAGCGGTCAACTGATATATCTTGAAACTCGTCCACAATGATATAGTCATACTCGACAAGGTGCGAAGTACGACATATTTCCGTGGCTTGAAGAATCGCATCGGTAAAATCAATTTGATTACTATCGCTTAATGCACTTATATAGCGCTCATATACAGGTTGAAATATATTCTTGATAATAAAAACACTTCGCTCATCATCTGCATTCTTTGCTTGTTTCAGAACTTCTTTAACTGATTTACAACTTGATTTTACTAATGTCACGAAAGTAACAGCAAGTCGTATAAATGCCTTTTCTTGCTTACTACCTTTTGGTAAAACCAAATCATATAATTCTTCATCTGTTTTCTCTTGAATTGGTACACCTGCGTCATCTAATAATTTTCGGAGTTTCCCCCTTATATCAGAGTAATGGAAATCTGCACTTGATGTTACTAAAAGTTGAGTGCCAAATTTCTCATGAGCTGCTTTCTTCCAAGTTATACCATCATTATATTTTTGATTGGCTTCTTCGTATGTTATATTTTTGTCTTTTGCAAACCAAGCGGGCACAAGACTATGTTCATCAACTCCAAAATGTTCCAAATAGATGCGTTTGATTACTCCTGCTTGCTCAAAATATATTGAGAAATCGGGGCGATATTGAGAATGCATTTCATCTGCTAATTGATGTTCGTATGGCTCTTCATATCTGAATTTTACTCCAAGTGATGATAAGACAAAGCATATCTTTTGCTCCTGTTCACTTCTCACATATATAGCCCGACCATCCATATCGGGAAACATCGCTTTTAGCTGCACGTTTTTTTGTTCCGACAACTTTTCTCGCCTTTCATTCTTGCGCTGTTCCCAATCCGCTTCATTAGATTGGTAATCAATGAAATATTCTACTACGCTATTCTTAAAAGCCTTATTCTCTAATAGAGTGTGATAAATATCTATAAACAAAGAATCTGTATTATCGCAAATAGATGGCTTTGTACCTGTCGCTTTTCCGATAATATCAATGGCTAATTTGTGAAATGTATAACCTTTCAAGCCATCAGTAGCCATTCTTTCCGTAAGTTCGGCTGCTGCTTTGTTCGTGTAACTAATGAGTAAGATTCTATGAGGTACAATGCCTTTTATTTCTGTTAGATACTTGACTTTTCCAACAATAGAAGAGGTCTTTCCACTACCTGCGCTACTAACAACCAAGCAATTATCTTCTTCTGAAACGATTGAGCGTCTTTGCTGCTTATCCAATGGATATTTCAAACAATGGTCGAAAAATTCTTTATGTGTATTAAGTAAAGAATTTATAACCGCATCATTATGTTGCTCGACAATCTTATTGATATTTCCAAAGTCACGAATTAGGTTTGAGATTGCTACAGATGGAGTGATATTGAAGGCTTCAAGTCTCTTGACTAATGAATGCGCCTCTTGAAAATATGGTATATAATGATTTGTGAAATCCTTTTCTTGCGTTGCAGAGATTATCTTACATGAAAAAACATTATTAAGGTCGGTCGGAATATCAATAAATGTTTCGTTATTTAATGCCGACAATCTCTCTTTTGCTTGCTCATAATTGGATTTATTACTATAAGAAGATATGTGGTTTAACTTTTCTGAAAGTTCCTTGGACTTGTTTTTTAGGCGTATTCGTATTGTGACTATTGCAATAACAGAAATAGCAACAAGAGAAACCACAACTATAAGTAAAACCAACTGCATATCAGAGGATGATAACTATTTAAATTTTTCAATCCACCTATAATCATCCCCCTTGGTACTCCATTGGAATTTCCATATGTCACCTGTTCTATCATTTATGAGATAGTATTGATACATGCTTGTCAATGGTTGAATAGAGAATATACAATTTTCGTTATCAGATACTAATTCGTACTTGTTTATAGGTATGCAAAATAGATTATCTAAATCTTGTGTACTATATTGGACTTGCCATAGTCGTCCATTATACGAATCTAACAGTATGAAAGTCCACATGTTTTGGGTGGCAAACATCTGAAACCTATTAGTCCAATTTGAAGTTGTTTCTGGATATGCAAGAGAGAAGATATTGATTGGGGCAGCAAACATATAATCTTCACCTTTTACACTAAATTGAACTTGCCAATTTTTACCTGTATATGTATCAAGCATTATGAAAGTCCACATATTTTGTGTTTCATAAAGACGAAACCTACTTTCCTTATCCCCTGATATTTCTCTTGCACTGCAAACAATCCAAGACTGACCATCATCCTGAATTTGCTGTACTTCACCTGTCATCGTATTTAAACGAAGCTGGTTATGATAGTTTCGCGTATTATACATTTTATAAACTTGAGCATATGATGCCAACGTAATAACCATCAATGCAAACAATGCTATAAACTTCTTCATAATCTATTGTATTATTGGTTATTAATTGATTTTATTTTTCAGGGAATAAACTTGACAATGCTCGTCTGATAGCTTGGCGAATATCATCAGCTTCTGTTTCTCCTTGTCCCTCTGCTGTGCAAGAACATATCATTTCATTGGTTTTTGCAGAACTAAATTGTATGGTTACTTCTATTGTATAGCCTAAACCTCTGTTACGCCTACCACTCTCGCCATAATTGACGATTAAGGTTTCATTCGCTAATTCGGATTTGAGTTCAGGCAATATAATATACCCCTGTTTTATCAATATTCCTGCTATCACATCACTCGGATTAACACTTTTGGTTGTCGAAGAGCCATAGATACCATATTGACCTCCATATGTACCTCCTGTGCTTGATGTCAATTCCTTTGTCGGAGAAATGTATGCGTATTTATACATTTCAATAGGAGCATTCCTTACTATTACAGGTGTTCGAAGTGGTGCACACCCATTTGCTAATAGAATGGTGCAAATAACTAATAGCCAATTTTTAATTGCGTTCATACACTACACATTTATCCTCCAGCTTCCACAAAGGATGGGTTAAATCACGAAGCGTGGAACTGTATGCCACACTCTTACTTGAAGGTCGTAGGAAACCTTGGATACGGATGTAACAATAGCAGCCCACGCTATAGCGTGAGAACCACTATGCTATCCTTGTATCCAATTTGAAAATTTCCTACGTTTTCAAGTACAAGATAAGCATAACGCTTCTTCTTTTTTCTTATGTCTTGGAAAGAGTTGCCTCAATCACGGTACAAAAGTACAAAAAAATCCGTGATGTAACTTCAACTATCACGGATTTGTTATGATTTACAGCTTAATACTCCTATTTTGTTTCTTTGTAGGCATTCCCAACGCTTCCATAAACTCGTCTTTCTTGCGTCTGAACCAACTGACGTGCGAAATACCGTCTATGTTGAGTTCAAATTTTCCCTCCGTGTTCTGTTTGAGAGAACAAACTGCATTGTCTGTTTTGAAATGCCGGTTAAACTCACGGGAATATAGTTCACCTTTAATGGAAACATCCTTGAACGTGCATAGTTTTCTAATGACGATATCGCCAAAGTGCAGAGTGTCACGCAGGAACTTTATTGTCGGCATCAACTTCTCCACGTATGGGAAATAGCATTTGACAAAGTTCACGAACTCGGACAGCTTACTATTCTGTTGGTCGTATGTGCTTTTCATTTCCTGCATCTGTTTGGCTTGTTGTCGTTCCCGTTGTCGGGCTTCTTCTTCAAGTTCAATGATGCGGTTTTGTAGAGCTGTGTTCTCCCTCTCCAGTGTCTTGACCTTGTTACTCCCGAAAAGAGAGCCGACACTCTCGGCGATGTTGGCGGCTGCGGTCGTCGCCGCCCCTTTCAACCGCTCGGTCTGTATCTCCTTTTTCGCCCGTGCAAGTTCCTCTCGTGCCGTATCTTTCCGCTCCTGCAAATCCATCACCTCCGCTTTCAGTTCCTCTGTCTGACGCTTTATGTCACGGTAGTACTGCTGCGTGGAAACGTGCCTCGCTTCCGAACCGTCAATTCCCCTTTGCAGCCCGTATTTTACCATCGCTGCGGCATAGCTGTCCTGATAGGATTTCAGTTTCAGACGGCTCATGATGTCATCTGCACACAGCCTCACGCTGTCGGCAGGTTTCTTGCGGTAGCGTTTCTTCGCCTGCTCCTCCCGTTTCCTGCGCTTGCGCTCCCCCTTGACTATCGGGACGAGCGTGACGTGCATGTGTGGCGTTTTCTCGTCCATGTGCAGGTGAGCCGCCACGATGTTCTCTTTTCCGAACGTGTCGGCGAAGTATTTCAAGTTGTCAGCGCACCACTCGTCCAGCCGTCCCTCCCGTTGGATGCGCTCCATGTCCTCGGGCGTTGCCGACACGTTGATGCGGATTGCCCTGACTTGGTTGCTGCCGACTTTGCGTGTCAGCCCGGCTTCTTCCAGCCTCCTTTGGATAGCCGCCGAACGGTCTTTCACACCGTCGGGATACTCGATGAGTTTCCGATTGAGGTGTGTGCGTGTGGGGTCGGCGTTCCTCGGTATGATTGAACGCTCGATGTGGGCGGTCGTTCCGCTGTCGGAACCGTGCGCCTTTTCCATGTGTAAGACTACAAATCCCATATAAAATTCCTTTCTTTTTTAGCTTATGAAACAATGATTCTTCGTATCTTCGGGGACGGCAAAAAGCCGTTCCCGATGGGGTGTGCAGAGGGGCTTTCCCCTTGCCTTATTGGGGAATTTTCAGCGTTGCCTGCAATGCGGCTCGGAAAATTCCCTAATAAGCTACGGTATTTCCTGTCTGTAAATACCCGTGCGCCGTCCGTCCCTGCCTGCTTTGCTTTGCCCGCCTTGTTTACCAACTTTGCATACATGACAATGTGAACAGAGTGTCGGTAGTCCGTCAGCATTGCAGCCGTCACAAACTCCCCTTGTTGTTTTTTCCTTTCGTCGTCGGTTGCCGGGGCGGTCGTTTCCGTTTACGGAGGCTCTTTTGCGTGGGGCTGTCGGATGCAAGGTTCATGGGAAGAATACTACCCGAAGCATGAGGGTGGAGATTGTTCCCATGACGGCGCAGCCGCCTGACCTTGAAGCCGACGTAAAGCCCCATGCTACCTTTGCCTCTGAAAACGGAAATGGCTGCTCCAGTTGCAGCAAATGGGAACTCTCCCTATCCCATTTCCCAGCCGGGTTGATGACGGATGAAAATCCGATAATTTGATGAAACGGCATATAAACATCTGTATATTAGCGGTATGTATGCTCATCAACTTCTCATCAGAATACTCGCCAAAAGAGAAACGACACGGTAAGGCATACTTTCCGTTCATCGACAAATATCCGTTGATGAGAATTTGATGAACACATATATATCTTATAATCATATATTTACTATATGTATTCATCATTTCATCAGAATAACGGTGTATCTTCCGACGGAAACAGTCGCACATGTTTCGTGTATGGGTACGTACTAACAGCAATACGCACCCCCGAATGATGGCAGGAACAGACATATTTTCTCTTTTTGCCGGTACATCCTCTTTAACAAGGCATTGCGCAGCCTCTCCGCACCGCATGAGACGATACGGAATGCGAGTGCGACAAGCATTTCAAAACTGTAAACGTCCAGCCCGTAACCGTTCTCCAAACGCAGACAACGCTTCGTGTCGTACTCTTTCAGAACTCCGCTTTTGTAAACAGCTCTGATTCCTGCACGGACTGTCGGGGCAATTACCCCGAACAGCCCGACAAGTTCCGGCTCGGACATCCACACATTGGCTGTATCGGTCGGCATGATGATATTGCCGTGTTCGTCCATCGTGATGGTATTTCTTTTTTCTTTCATCGGTATTCGCTTTTAAGGTCGTTATTAAATGGCACGGCAGATGTTCTTCTCCATATCCTCCAACTTGTGCGACAAGGCTTCCATGTCCCGGCTTATCTTTTGGGCGGTGATTTTGGCGTATATCTGCGTGGTCTTGATGTTCGTGTGCCCCAACAGTCGGCTCACGGTTTCAATGGGTACACCGTTGGATAAAAGCACGGTCGTGGCGTTCGTATGCCTCGCAACATGATAGGTCAAGCGCACCTTGAAACCGCACTGCCTGCCTATCTCTTTTAGTATCTTGTTGCAGGTGGTATTGCTCGGCATGGGGAAAACATGACCGTCCCGTGTCATTCCCTTGTATTTCTCTATTATCCTTTGCGGAACGTCCAACAGACGGATGTTCGATTCCGTGTTCGTCTTCTTCCGCCGGGTAATAATCCATAGATTACCGTCGAAGAAGGTTTGCAGGCAGTCGGCGGTGAGGTTCCTCACATCGGAGTACGCCAGCCCCGTGAACACCGAAAAGACGAACAAGTCCCTTACGAGTTCATGCTGCCCGTTCTTCATCGGTGTATCTATAAGCGTCTGTATCTCCGCTTGGGTAAGGTAGCCCCTATCCACGCTTTCGGGAGAGTTGATATACCCGGCAAAGGGGTTGAACGGCAACCGCCCGTCATTCCTCGCTATCGAGATGATATGTTTCAGCACAATCATGTAGCCCCACACGGTATTGGTACGGCATTTCTTCTCCGTGCGTAGGAAATACTCGAAATCGTTGATGAAAGAGAGGTTCAATTCCTTGAGAGGAATATCCTCACGCTTGTAGGTATGAGGCAGGAACTCCCGAATGTGCTTGCAGACGGTCGCATAACGTTGGTATGTTCCCTGCGCCCTGCTGTGCCCCACTTTCTTGGCGAACTCGGCGTTGTGCTGCTCAAACAGCTTCAACAAGGTCTCCTGCTTGACACCGATACCGAGATAGGTGTCTTTGAGCTTGGCGGCGGTTACATACCCGTCCGTCTGCATAAGCTCCTGATAGCGGCGGTTCACGTCCACACGGATTTTATCGACGGTACGGTTGATTCGCTGCGCCTCGACGCTCTTGCCCGAGGCACGGCTGTTTTTCACGTCCCACAAGCGTGGGGGAACGTCCAGCTTGCAGCTGAACTGTTTAATCTCGCCGTCTACTGTAAGACGGCACATCAGGGGCAGGTTGCCGTTGGGCTTTGCGCTGCCTTTCTTCACGTAGAATAAGACTTTGAATGTACTTCGCATAACTCACACTTTTTTTGGTTACAAAATTAAGTTACAGTGAGTTACCAACAGATATGCAAACCTGCGCAAATCGCAGAAATAGAAGCGTTTAACCGAAAACTTTCATCCGTTACGGTAGTAATGGGGTGGTAACTGAACTCCTGCCGCATTTGGCTTCAAAGTGGCTTTCAGTTGCTTCCTTACCACACAAAAACGAAGCGTAACGAACACTGTTTCAGTGCCATTCGCTACGCTTCGCTCAAATTTGTCTTCTCGCCATGTGTTTATTTTATATTTCATCGTTTCAGAGTCAGAGATATTCGTAGGCAAGTACATCGTGACCGGGAAATGATATTGAAAGAAAATTTGAATTTGGAAAAGATGAAACATGAACAGAAATTGGAAATAGATGCCATGAGGAATCGGTTGCTGACATTGTTTGTCCAGGAATTGCGGACTCCTCTCTCTTTGATAATTGCACCGTTGAAAGATTTGCTGGAAGAACAGTCTCTTATTCCGCATTTTGCTTCCCGTGCGCAAATGGCTTACAGAAATTCACTTCGAATGCTCGATGTCTGCAACCAGCTGTTGGCCATTTACGAACAAGGAAACCAGAATGAAAAACTGGAAGTTGCATCTTATCAGATAGAAAAGCTGATTGATAGCAATTTGTTTGACTACAGGGAGTTATTAAAAGCGCATCCGATTACTTTTCAGTTTGAAAAACGAATTAAGAAGGATTTGGAATGTTATGTGGATAAAAAGAAGTTTGAAACAATTTTGCATAATTTGTTGTCAAATGCCTTTACGCATATAAATTATACCGGAACTGTGTCACTGACTATTTGCGAGACAATGGAAAGGCAGATGCGTTATGTTACGGTGATAGTCGAAGATGATGGAAAAGAATTGGTCAAGACTACTGAACAATTGATGAATGATAAGGTACAAGATAATGATATACCTTCGGTACAGCTAGGATTTACTTTCATGCAGCATATTGTGGAAATGCATCATGGTATAATCTCATTAGAAAGTATAGAAGGAAAAGGAACGAAGGTTGTTGTGAGTTTGCCATTAGGAAAGACGGTCTTTGAAAATGATCCGAATGTTGTCTTTATTAATCCGGATATGTCGAAAAGTGACATGCCGGAATCGCTGCAGGAACAGCCGTTGGTAGATGTGGTAACAAATGATATCTTGGAACAGAAAGCTGTGGTGCCTACTGAGATACCTATGCTTGAAGAAACAAAGGTTGCTTCCGTAGCAGGACCTAAGAAGACATTGCTGATTGTGGAAGATCATAAAGATATCCGTCTTTATCTGAAAGTATTATTGGGTAAGGAATACACTTGCTGATGGCAACAAATGGTCAGGAAGGGGTGGATATTGCTACAAAGGAGCTCCCGGATTTAATCATTTGTGATGTGATGATGCCGGTGAAAGATGGATTTGAATGTTGTCGGGAAGTGAAAGAGGGATTGGAAACATGCAATATTCCTTTTATTATGCTGACTGCGAAGGTGGAAGATGAAGATATTATTCATGGCTTGGAGATGGGGGCAGATGATTATATTTTGAAACCGTTTACTCCCGGTATATTGAAGGCAAAGATACATAACCTTATAAATGGGCGGATTGCTTTGAAGCAGACGTATACCAGATTATTTACTTTGCCGGGTACGGATAGCGTAACGGAAAAGAATGAAGTGGCTACCGCAAAGGATGATGTGGAAGTAGAAGATCCCTTTATCAGTTCTGTGATTAAAATTGTTGAAGAGAATATCTGTGAAGCAGATTTCAGCGTGAAGAAACTCGCTGCAGAAATGAATATGAGTCAGCCTACTTTGTATCGTAAAGTGAAACAAAGTACGGATTATACGATTATTGAACTTATTCGTGGAGTACGTATGCGCCGGGCGGCAGTTTTATTGAAAACGAAGAAATATGGAGTGCAGGAAGTTGCTGAAATGGTGGGATATAATGATATTCCAACTTTTAGAAAGCATTTTGTGGATGCTTTTGGTACCACTCCTTCTACTTATGAATGAAAAAATGACTACTTTTGTATGCGAAAACCCTAAAAATAGGAATCAACGTGCAAAGGTATTTTATTTATTTGGCTTATGATGGAACCAACTATCATGGTTGGCAGATTCAACCTAATGGTATTAGTGTGCAGGAATGCCTGATGAAGGCGTTATCTACTTTCTTGCGACGTGATATTGAGGTAATAGGTGCCGGTCGCACGGATGCAGGAGTACATGCTTCTCTGATGGTGGCACATTTTGATTACGAAGAATTGCTTGATATCACTTCCGTTACGGACAAATTGAATCGGTTATTACCGCCTGACATTTCTATCTATAAAGTTTGTCTTGTAAAGCCAAATGCACACGCACGCTTTGATGCAATGGCTCGGACATACAAATACTACGTAACAACAGCTAAATATCCCTTCAATCGGCAATACCGTTGCAGAATCTATAACTCGTTGGATTATAAACGTATGAATGAAGCTGCACTTTTGCTTTTTGAATATAGTGATTTTACAAGTTTCAGCAAACTTCATACGGATGTAAAGACTAATATCTGTCATATTACTCATGCCGAATGGACACGGGAGGAAGATAATACTTGGGTGTTTACCATTCGTGCCGATCGGTTTCTGAGGAATATGGTGCGTGCCATTGTCGGTACATTACTTGAAGTCGGTCGTGGAAAACTGTCTTTAGAGGGTTTTCGGCGAATCATTGAACAGAAAGATCGCTGCCAAGCCGGATCATCGGCTCCCGGACATGCTTTGTTTTTGGTAAATGTAGAATATCCGAGAGAGATCTTTCTTTAGTATGTAAATAACGGACTAAATAATAAAAGGAATTTAACTAACCTATATGTAATTTTTCATACTTCATTAAAATATGTGGTTATTATTGGCTTTTCTCTCGGCTACTTTGCTGGGTTTTTATGATGTATTCAAGAAGCAATCATTGAAAGATAATGCAGTATTACCGGTGTTGTTTCTAAATACGCTTTTTTCCAGTCTTATATTTCTGCCTTTTATTCTTATATCTGCGTATGAACCGAATTTATTGGGAGGAACCATATTTAATGTTCCTCTAGCCGGATGGGAGCAACATAAATACATCATCATTAAGTCGTTTATCGTATTGTCTTCCTGGATATTCGGGTATTTTGGAATGAAGCATTTGCCTATTACGATCGTGGGACCGATCAATGCTACCCGTCCGGTGATGGTACTGGTCGGAGCAATGTTAATATTTGGTGAACGGTTGAATCTCTATCAGTGGATAGGTGTATTGCTAGCTGTGGTCTCCTTTTTTATGTTAAGCCGTTCAGGAAAGAAAGAAGGAATTGACTTTAAGCACAACAAATGGATCTTTTTTATTGTTCTTGCTGCCATCATGGGAGCTATCAGTGGACTTTATGATAAATATCTGATGAAACAATTGAATCCGATGCTGGTACAGTCCTGGTATAATGTCTATCAAGTGTTTATCATGTGTCCTATCTTATTGTTGCTTTGGTGGCCTAAACGTAAATCTACAACTCCGTTTCGTTGGCAGTGGACTATTATTTTAATTTCTATCTTTCTTTCGGCTGCAGATTTTGTTTATTTCTATGCATTGAGTTATGATGACTCCATGATCTCTATTGTTTCTATGGTGCGTCGGGGAAGTGTCATTGTTTCTTTTACTTTCGGAGCCCTCTTCTTCCGTGAAAAGAATTTAAAAAGCAAGGCGATTGACCTTATACTAGTGTTAATTGGAATGATTTTTTTATATTTGGGATCGAAATCGTGAAATGTTTAAAATTATAAGGTTATAGAGGGATAACTCTTTTGTAATTTATGATTTTATATAAAGTAATTTTGAAATAATATGAAAGTAAATAAATTGGTTTCTAACATCACTTTTTTTATTCTAGGAGTATTCTCACTCACCTCCTTGCAGGCTCAGGAAGCCAAAACATTGTTCATAAATATGCCCGACTCACTAAATCTTATCTTGACGAAGGTGAATCGGGAAGATTGCATTGATTTTCTGGAAAGTAAAATGAAAGCAGAGGTTGAGAACCGATTTGGTAAAAAATCGGAAATGACTGCTTTGAGCAAAGACTATATCCGTATGCAAATGTCTCCACAAACTACCTGGCAGATGAAATTGTTGGCATTGAATGATTCAACGAATGTGGTTTGTGTAGTTACTACAGCTTGCGCACCCGCTTGTGATAGTAATATAAGTTTTTATACAACAGCTTGGGAACCTCTCCCGGCATCTCAGTTTATTACTCTTCCGGTGATGGATGATTTTTTTGTTGCTCCTGATTCTATGGAAATATACGATTATGACGAAGCACGCCGCACAGCTGATATCTTGTTGGTAAAAGCTGATCTTAACAAAGATAATACTGAACTGACTCTTGCTTTAACTACTCAGGACTATATGTCAAAAGAAACAGCGGAAAAACTGAAACCATTTCTCCGCCGTCCTATTGTTTATCAATGGAAGAACGGTAAATTTTCAAAATAACATCGTTCATTCCCATTATTCATTTTCCATTCACTATTTGCTCAGACACTCTTCGATAAATTGTATCATTTCCGGAGTGTGTGCTTCTACGCTCAGAAGTAATTTGAATTGTGCTTTAGTGCGGATCAGATTATGGTCGGGATATTTGATCTTATAATAAGTGTCTCCATTGATATAGTCGGCAAGGAAACGTACGCATTGCATATATGGGAATAATGCTGCTGCATAAGGTAAGTTCTCGATTTCAATAGGAGTGAGGAATGATTTAGCACCTTCCAAATAGCCTTTGGTAAATGCCTTAAAGATATCCATGTCGAAGTTTACCCGGTCAAGATCCTTGTCGTCTTCATCGCCAGTGTTAGCACCTGTACGTAGGAAGTCACCGTAGTCGGAGAAGATAAAACTAGGCATTACCGTATCCAGATCGATTACACATAATACTTTTCCATCTTCATCGAACATCATATTATTCACTTTTGTATCGCAGTGACACACACGTTTGGGGAGCTTGCCTTCACGATACAAACGTTCAGCTTTGCACATTTCATCAGCTCGTTTTTCTATTTCGTCCAGATAATATTGCATTTCCGTTACTCGTCCGGCAGCATTGGTAGCAACAGCCTCACGAAGTTGTTGAAGACGGAATTCCATGTTGTGGAAATCCGGAATCGTTTCACCTAACGTTTCCGGGATGTCAGCTAACATTGCCTGAAAGTTGCCAAACGCCTGTCCGGCATAACAGGAATATTCCGGATTGACCGTTTCAAATGTCTGGGCACGTGGTATGAATACCATAACACGCCAATAACTGTCACCATCGAACCAGAAAGTTTTCCCCTCTTCTGTCTCCAAGAAGTTCAGGACTTTACGTTCTATGTCTGATTCGCCTGCTTCCGTTAGTTTCTTGCGAATATGTCTAGTGACAGCAGCTATATTGGATTGAAGCATCTCTACATTCTGAAAGATAGCATGATTGATTCGTTGAAGAACATAATCGGGTGCATCTGCCTCTTTTGTATTTACCTTGTAAGTATCGTTGATAAGTCCTGTTCCCAAAGGTTTGATATTTTCTACTGTACCTTGGATTTTGAACTTTGATACAATGTTTGATAGGTCTTTCATGAGTCTTTTATTTAAATAATTTGTACTAAGGTTATTCTAAATCTTGATTTTTCATTTTACTTTAATATGGTCGAAGCCTTCTCCGTATACCCCAATGACTGCACTTTGTGAAACAAAAGCATTTGGGTCAATATCCTTTATGAGTCGGAAAATGATGGTTGATTCGCGTTTCTTTGCCAATACAAACATCATTTTTACTTCTTTGCCGGTATAAAAGCCTGTGGCATTGATAATCGTTACTCCACGATGGGGATATTCGTTAATATGTCGTCCTATTTCTTTATATTTACTGGATATGATAAAGAATTGAACCGATTGGCGTGCGCTATTCACCACTTGGTCGAGAACAAAACTACAGATATAGAGTGTCACGAATCCATATACTACTTTTTCCCAATCCTTCAAGACAAAATAGCTGGAAGAGATGATGATAAGATCACAGATTAACATGACTCTTCCCAAAGTGATATCCCTGTATTTATTGATGATAGCTGCAATGATATCCGTACCGCCGGTACTGCCATTGGCTGAAAAAGCAATTCCGATACCGCTTCCGCAGAATGATGCACCGATAACGCATGCCATAAAAGGTTGGTCGTGAAGAAGAGTGATACCTGATGATACTTTCTGAATTACAGATAGAAAGAAAGTCAGGGTAAAAACTCCAAAAATTGTTTTAATACAGAATTTCAATCCCAATAGTTTTAGAGCCAATAGCAGCAGGAAGAAGTTAATGCTGAAATAGGTATATTGTACGGGAAATCCTGTAGCCCAATATACGATAGATGCAATACCTGGCACTCCTCCGGTAGTAATATCATTGGGAAGGAGAAAAACAGTCCATCCGATACCGTAGAGAATCATGCCGATAGCAATCATTACGTAGTCTTTTGCTTCCCGAAGGATAGTCTGTCTAGAGGGTTTTAAAACTACTGTTTTCATATAAAGATAATGTGTAATTATCGAGTGAATATCTTATTCAGAAGGTTGATTGTCTGTCATTGTATAATTTGCCGGACGCGAATTCAACGAATACTACGGATTTAATTAAAATAAATCCGTAGTATCTTCGTCATCCGCGTCTAAAAATGCAAAGTGTACATTTCTGACTTTGCTTTCAAGTATATCACTATTTATTTAGCAAAGGCGTATTGGAAACCTTTTACTTTGTTCCATCCACCCCGAGTAAAATCGGGGATTTCTACAGGAGCAGAATTGTTTTCGATAGAAAGTCTGGTAAGTTCGGCCATACAGCACCATTCCGCGAGGTCATATACATCCATATCCAATGGCAAACCGTTACGTAGGCAGTATATCAAGCGATAATCCATGATATAGTCCATACCACCGTGACCACCTACTTTTTTGGCAGTCTCTTCCAGTTCTTGATCCAGAATAGGACTTCTATACTTGGCCATCAATGCCTGTTTAACATCTGCCGGAACAGAACCGTGTGCATTTAGATTTTCATGGTTGGGTATCTCGTCGGCTTTCACCTGTGAAGGTCTCAGACAGTATTCCTCAATCGGATATTTGCTGGCATATCCATCGGTTCCGACTACCTGATACATACGACTATAAGGGCGTGGTGTCATTACATTATGTTGGATAAGCATAGTACGTTCATTTTCTGTACGAATAATAGTCGTAGTCTGGTCACCGTTCTGGAAGTCTTTCACATCTTCTCCAGTTTGTTTTTTAATAAATGCCGGACCATTTACAGCCTTTGTGTCCATAGCAACTAAAGTTTTCATACGGTCTCCGCGATGGATATTGAGAACTTGGCAAGCAGGACCTATGCCATGAGTAGCATAAACATCTCCACGATGTAAACGGTTGTAGTCCATACGCCAATTATTCCAGTAGTATGGCCAGAAATCCTCCAGATTATGGATGTATGAACCTTCCACATGGAGAACCTCACCGAATACTCCTTGTTGTGCCATATTCAAAGTTGTCATTTCGAAGAAATCGTATACACAATTCTCTAATTGCATACAGTGTTTGCGGGTCTTTTCAGATGTATTGATGAGCTTCCATATTTCATCCAATGTCATAGCGGCTGGAACTTCGATAGCTACATGCTTACCATGTTCCATAGCATATACACCCATTTCAGCATGATGCTTCCAATCTGTGGCAATATACACAAGATCAATATCATCGCGTTCACACAATTGTTTCCAAGCATCTTCTGTGCCAGTATAGGAAGCAGCTTCTGGCAGACCGGCTTTCTTCAAGATGTTTTGTGATTTTTCTACGCATTCAGGACGGATGTCACAAAGAGCAACTATTTTAGTTCCGGGAATGTAGGCAAAACGTTCTACTGCTCCGGGACCTCTCATGCCTAAACCAATGAAACCAACGCGGACTGTCTCCAGTTTGGGGGTTACTAACTGAATGACATCTTCTTGTCCGGAAGGACGTTCGGGCGTTTCTACTTGAAGAGGTTTGAATGCTTCTTTTTCTTTTTGTGTGCAGCAACTGGTTTGACAGGTTAATAAGGTAAAACCGATTGCCAATGAAATTAGCAGTTCTTTCATGATTTTTTTAGGGGGTTAAAGGGTTAATTAGTGTGTTTTCTTTCAAAAGCCAAAAATAGTAATTAATCATAAATTAATTGCTTTTATTTCGGAATATTTCAAATAAAAGGAAGAGAAAAGGGGGGAAATAAAAAGAGAATCTGAAATTCAGATTCTCTTTAGAGCGGAAGACGGGGCTCAAACCCGCGACCCTCAGCTTGGAAGGCTAATGCTCTATCAACTGAGCTACTTCCGCAATTTTAGTGGGCAAAGATGGATTCGAACCACCGAAGTCGAAAGACAGCAGATTTACAGTCTGCCCCATTTGGCCACTCTGGTATTTGCCCTTTTTGCTTTTGAGGAGGTTTGTTTCTCAATTGCGGTGCAAAGATACGACTATTTATTTAAACTCCAAACAAAATCGATCATTTTTATTGCAGTAATTGCACATTCGTCTCCTTTGTTACCTAGTTTACCACCGGCTCTATCCTCTGCTTGTTCCATTGTATTGGTAGTAATTAATCCGTAAATCACTGGTATATCGCCAGTTGCGTTTAATTCGGTAATCCCTTGAGTTGCTCCCATACAAACATAGTCAAAATGTGGAGTATCTCCTTTAATAACGCAACCAATTGCAATGATTGCATCAATCTCACAATTTTCCATTATTTGGTTAGCACCAAAAGTCAGTTCAAAACTTCCCGGAACAGTTTTAACCAAAATGTTCTCTTCTTTGGCTCCATGTTTTTTCAGTGTATTGATTGCACCGTTTAATAGAGCACCGGTAATATTGAAATTCCATTCTGATACAACAATCCCGAATTTCATGTTTTCAGCATTAGGAACAGAATTAAAATCGTATTCGGACAGGTTATGATATGCAGTTGCCATAATGTGTATATTAAAGGGGGTTAATAAATGATTTAAAAAGAACACGGATTATACGGATATCACGGTTCTGAATATAACCCGCTTAATCCGTGTAATCCGTGCTCAAGTTTCTCTATATAATAAGGTATATTATTTTTTCATTAATTTAGCCTGTTCGATATACTTGTCGATATCGATAGCCTGGTATGACTGGAAATATTTATCTTTGATTTTCGTATAAGCCTCTACAGCATCATCGAATTTTCCTTGTTTCACCAAGATCTCGCCTGCTTGCATCAGGAAAATAGGGCTCAATGTGTTATTGTCAGCTTTGGCTGCTGCCGATAACAACGTAGAAGCAGCCTTATCCAACTGTCCGAGTTGTGCATAACAGTTTCCTGTTGCACCCAAAATAGCAGGAGCTACCATTTGGTCATCACTGCTGAAGCTATCCAACATTTTAACTGCATCTTCGTATTTACCGAGTTGTGCGTAACAAATACCTGCATAAGCTTTGGCCAGATTGGCAGCTTTTGTTCCGCTGTATTCATCTGCTACTTTCAGGAAGCCTGTAAAACCGATGCTGTCACCGTTTAAAGCTTGTTCAAATGCATCTTGTTCAAAGTATTCCTGTCCTTTGAAAAGTGCTGCCTGAGCTTTCTCTTCACGTGGTTCTGCATAGAGGTGCTTGTACATGATAATCCCTGCTACGATGATGACTATAGCTGCAACACCACCGATGATTGCATTTTTGTACTTAATGAGAAATGCTTCCGATTGTGTCAGTGCATCTTCTACGTTCAGATGTTCGTTCTGATTCTTTTGTTCTGCCATTTTTATATGATTCTTTTTGTTATTATTCCTTGTTCGATAATTCGACTCGCAAAATTAGTTTTTTTATATCTACTAACGAAATTTAGAAGCATCTTTTTTTATATAACACTCGAAAACCACGAAAATCTTGCTACTTTTGTGAACAAATTAATGTGTGTACAATGATACTGAAACGGATATCCATATTAAATTATAAGAACCTGGAACAAGTAGAGTTGGATTTTTCTGCTAAACTGAATTGTTTCTTCGGGCAGAATGGGATGGGGAAGACGAATTTGCTGGATGCTGTCTACTTCTTGTCTTTCTGTAAAAGTTCGGGCAATCCGGTTGATTCTCAGAATATTCGTCACGGACAGGATTTTTTTGTGATTCAGGGTTTTTATGAAGTGGAGGATGGAACACCGGAAGAAATTTATTGCGGAATGAAACGTCGTTCGAAGAAACAGTTCAAGCGTAATAAAAAAGAATATAGTCGTTTCTCCGATCATATTGGTTTTCTTCCATTGGTGATGGTTTCACCTGCTGACTCGGAATTAATCTCAGGAGGAAGTGACGAACGCCGCCGTTTTATGGATGTTGTGATTTCTCAATATGATAAAGAGTATTTGGACGCTTTAATTAGATATAATAAAGCGTTGGTGCAGCGTAATACCTTGTTGAAAAGTGAGTTTCCGGTAGAGGAGGAACTCTTTCTAGTGTGGGAAGAAATGATGGCACAGGCCGGTGATATCGTATTTCGTAAACGTGAAGCTTTTATCCGGGAGTTTATTCCTATTTTCCAGTCCTTTTATTCTTTTATATCTCAGGATAAGGAGCAGGTGGGACTGTCTTATGAATCTCATGCAAGGGATGCCTCATTGCTCGAAGTGCTGAAGCAGAGTCGGGAACGGGATAAGATTATGGGATTTTCATTGCGTGGCATTCATAAAGATGAATTAAATATGCTTCTGGGTGAGTTCCCTATTAAGAAAGAAGGATCGCAGGGACAGAATAAGACGTATCTGGTTGCTCTGAAACTGGCACAGTTTGATTTCTTGAAGCGTACGGGGAGGACTATACCTCTTTTATTATTGGATGATATCTTTGATAAGTTGGATGCTTCTCGTGTAGAACAGATTGTGAAACTGGTAGGAGGAGATAATTTCGGTCAGATCTTTATTACGGATACTAACAGAGAGCATTTGGACTGTATTTTATATAAGGTAGGCAGTGATTATAAAATGTTCTGTGTAGAGCAAGGAGCTATTCGTGAAATGGAGATGGAATCATGAAAAGGAATAATGCGGAACAAATAGGGAAATTGATTCAACAATATCTTCGTCAGGAGAGCCTTGAGTCACCGTTGAATGAACAACGATTGATGGATGCTTGGCCTCAGGTGTTAGGACCTGCGGCAAGCTATACCAGCAATCTTTATATTCGTAATCAAACGTTATATGTACATTTGACTTCTGCTGCTCTTCGCCAAGAGTTATTGATGGGGCGTGAAGTATTGATACGCACTCTGAATAAGAAAGTCGGAGCAACAGTGATTACCAACATTATTTTTCGTTAAGAAAAGGAATGTTGTCAATCACTTTCATTCCCAGATATTGAAGTGTTTGACGGGCTCGGTCGTAGTAAACAGGAGTTTCTAAATATCGATAATGATGGGCGTCTACTCCTACAATGGCAGTGCAGCCTTCATGCGCTGCTATTTTCCAGAATTCAGGATGAGGGATATTTGTGATGCCGTTTGCCTCATTGTAATCTTCGTAGCCAATGTTATATTCCAACGGCAGATTTATTCGTTTAGCCACCCGGCAAATGTGTCTACTGACTAATTTGCAGTGATGGTCGAATTCGGAATAAGAACGCATGAAAAGATCTGGATGAGCCAGGTAGGCAAATAAACCGCTTTCCATTCCTTCAATGGCACTTTCTTCATAAAGCTCGAGCATCTCTACCGTATCGGTATGTCGACCAAAATAGGGGAATTTCTCGTCTGTATGGAAATGATGATTTCCAAAGATGATATAGTCTAATTGGTATTCCTTGATTATACCTTTTAACCAATGCAGGTAGTTAGGAAAGTATTCACATTCCAATCCGATTTTGATACTAATCTGGTTCTTATATTTCTCTCGCAACGAGCGGAGACTATCAATGTATTCCGGTAATTCTTCGGGAAGCATGCGAATATCGGATACATAATTTGTATGGTACTTCCAAGGGGTGTGATCAGAAAAACCAAGTTCCTCGTAACCACCTTTGATGGCACTTAAAACAAAGTCTTCATCACTACCTGTCGCATGATGGCAGCGGGTGGTGTGAGTATGGTAGTTTGTTCTCATTGATAGTTATAATAATATCCATTCGGATGTCATGTGGCTCTGCCGGCACTTCTTCAACTAGTTGAAATGGAAAACAGATGCCGGCTTTGTAAGCTGACGGAATATGTGGCAAAAGACGGTCATAATAACCTTTTCCTCGTCCTAACCGATTCCCTTTCTGATCAAAGGCTACGCCGGGAACGACAATAAAGTCTATAGATTCATA
This sequence comes from Bacteroides bouchesdurhonensis, assembly GCF_900155865.1. Classification (GTDB taxonomy): domain Bacteria; phylum Bacteroidota; class Bacteroidia; order Bacteroidales; family Bacteroidaceae; genus Bacteroides; species Bacteroides bouchesdurhonensis. The sequence goes on along the minus strand of NZ_LT707006.1, from coordinate 4,418,200 downwards.
GTCTGTGTATGCTTCACCCATTGGTTCTTCTATGCCGTAATTACTGATTTGCATGTCTTCAGGTCCGGTATATAACCGCAGTTCCAACTCATTACCCACGACTACTGGTAGCAATATCTGTTTTTTATTACTCCATTTTCGGATAAAGTCATGTGTATCTACCTCATCCTTCAGTGAATGATAGAGCAATACGGTGTTTGCCGCTCTGAAAGCCGGATGAGCTTCAAGAGCGGCAAGTATTTTAGCTGAATATTGCTTCTGCATATCTGAAGATCTCAGTTGGATTTTCATGGATGATATATGCATTCGCAGTTCTTTTTTCTTTTCCATCGTTTTTATCCTCTATTGCTTCTTCTTCCGTTGTTTCGGGAGCTTTAGGAAAAGCTTCCCCTTTTTGAAGAATCTCTATTCCTTTATTGACAGTAGCATCTGTCTGATTGAAGTATTTGATATAGGATTCCAGACCTAACATATTATAGATAATGTTACCATAGATATTTCTTTCGAGTAACTTATGTGATTTCTGGATTAAGATATTTCTTCTCTTTACTCCTTTGCTTTCTGCATAATGGATAAACTGTTCTATCAAACCTTGGCGGCGCAAGTAATCCAATAATTCTTCTTCAGTCTCGTATTGACTGAGTTTCTGACGATTATTGTCTGTATATTGGAAAGTGAACTGATTAGTCAGTCCTCGGCTGATAACCGTAGACAGATAAGTCGTAACTCCTGTTGTATCTTGAGGTACGAATATATCCGGCATGATACCTCCACCACCATATACTGGACGTCCTAAACTGGTGTAATAGAGCTCATTTTCATTTTGCTTGATACTATCACGAGAGAAGAATTCGCCATGTTCGTAACGGTTGTAGATATCTAATTCATAGTTCCGGTCTTTGCCGCTTTCATAAGGACGTTGAATACATCTTCCGGATGGCGTATAATATCGTGCAATAGTTAAGCGGATGGCAGAGCCGTCACTAAAGTCAATCGGTTGTTGTACAAGACCCTTTCCGAATGAACGACGTCCTACAACTGTTCCGCGATCATTGTCCTGTATAGCTCCGGTGAAAATTTCACTGGCAGATGCAGAACCTTCGTCAGTTAAAACGATCAGAGGTATTTTCTGGCAACTTCCTGTGCCATTGGCAAATTCTTCTGCACGAGGATATTTTCTACCCTGAGTATATACAATCAGTTTGCCTTCGGGTAAGAATTCATTCACCATGCGGATGGCAGCTTCCATATATCCTCCAGTATTGCCACGAAGGTCAATAATCAGACCTTTGCTGTTTTTGTGGTTCAGTTGAGCCAGTGCATTGAGTAATTCAACATGGGTAGTACGTCCGAATTTGCTGACTTTCACATAACCGATACTATCGTTTAGCATATAAGCTGCATCAACCGTATTTTGAGGAATATCCCCACGTGTGATGGAGAAATCCAATAAGTTTTTCTCACCCATACGTTTCACGCCCAATTTTACTTGAGAACCTTTCGGACCTTTCAATGTACGTATAGCGCGTTCATTGGTCACCTGTTTGCCAACAAATAAACTATTGTCAACCATGATGATACGGTCACCTGCCATCAACCCTACTTTCTCGGAAGGTCCACCTTGGATCACAGCATTTACATGGATCGTGTCATTCTGTATGGTAAATTGAATACCGATTCCACTAAAACTTCCTTCAAGTTCAGAATTGACTTCTTCCAGATTTTGAGCAGGAATGTAGGTTGAATGCGGATCGAGCTCCGCAAGGATTTGTGGCATTGCTTTTTCCACAAGGTCAGCCATGTTTACGGTATCTACGTATTGGTCATCTACAATCCGTAACAAGGCATTCAACTTATTGGATGAGCCGTTGATAATACCCAGACGGTTGCCGGCAAAGTGTTTGGCATAAAAAGTACCGATAAGAATCCCGATAACCACGCTGATAGCTATGATGACAGGTGTAAAACGTGAAGAGTTTTTTGTACTCATGTCTATTCCTTTTTTTTAACGTTCTTCTTTATTATTTGTTAGGTGAGGAATGATCGTCCGGTTCTGTATAGACAATGTCAATTCCTGCTCGTTTTAATAGTTCTATTCCATCTTCCAGACGGTAGTGCTCTGAGTAAACTACTCGTTTGATTCCTGCCTGAATGATGAGTTTCGCACATTCGATACATGGTGAGGCAGTTACATACATCGTAGCCCCGTCACTACTATTGTTGGAACGGGCTATTTTGGTGATGGCATTTGCTTCAGCGTGAAGAACATACGGTTTTGTGAGATTATTTTCGTCTTCGCATACATTTTCGAATCCCGAAGGTGTTCCGTTGTATCCGTCGGAGATAATCATCTTATCTTTTACGATCAATGCTCCTACTTTACGACGCTGGCAATATGAGTTTTCTGCCCATATACTGGCCATACGTATGTAACGTTTGTCAAGTTCTGATTGTTTCTTTTCTGTGTCCATCTTGTCGATTCCTTTCTGCTTACTTTACCACACGGAAAAACATGCGGAATTTTCCCTTTGAATTTTTGTAAATAAGATATAGATTGTTCTCATCCCCTTGATAAGAAGCAGCAGCATTTATTCCTTCCAGAAAGTTTTCAGCAAGCTTATCATTGTCGCTTTGTCCTTTGATAGTAGCATTGAATCCGTTGTTTTTAGCATTGGCACTCCAGGTACCGCTCAGATTGCTGGTGACTGTTGTTCCATTTATTTTTCCTTGAATGGCATCCCCTTCTACTATCCCTTCAAATTTGATTGTATAGGTATTGGCCTGACTCAGTTTTTTGATAGTCTCTTCTTTTGAGATTCCCCAAAATGGTTCGTACATTCTAGTTTCCCCATCTCTGGCTATAAAGGACAGTTTCCAGGTTTTTCCTGTAAAGATAGCGGCTACGTCATCCGTGTCATTACAACCAGCAAACAGAGGTAGAAGCATAAACAGGCATACTATTTTATATATCACTTTCATATTTACTGTTTTTATTTATTTGATTCCGTTTCTTTTTAATAGGGCATCTATGGTTGGTGCTTGTCCGCGGAAACGTTTATAAAGTACCATCGGATGTTCAGTACCCCCCTTAGAAAGAATGTTGTTGCGGAACGAGTCTGCTACTTCCCGGTTGAATATGCCTTTCTGTTTGAATAGTGAGAAGGCGTCTGCATCCAGGACTTCCGCCCATTTATAGCTGTAGTATCCGGCTGAATACCCTCCGGCAAAAATATGTGAGAACTGAGTACTCATGCAGGCGTCGTTCACAACCGGCAGTATCTGTGCTTCCTTCCAAGCTTCTTGTTCGTACGCTCTGACATCACCTTCGAAAGGGGTATTGCGGGTATACCATGCCATATCGAGCAATCCGAAACTGACTTGTCTGAGACAAGCATACGCTGCATTAAAATTAGAAGAGTTTACGATGCGTTGTATCAGTTCATCAGGAATTAACTCACCTGTCTGATAGTGCTTGGCAAATGTATGGAGAAACTCTTTTTCAATGGCAAAGTTTTCCATAATCTGGGAAGGAAGTTCCACAAAATCCCAATATACATTGGTGCCGCTCAGATTCTGGTAAGTAGAGTTGGCAAACATACCATGCAAACTATGGCCAAACTCATGCAGAAATGTTTCCACTTCATTAAAAGTAAGTAAAGCTGGCTTGTTTGCTGTCGGTTTGGTAAAATTCATTACGACAGAGACGTGTGGACGGCTGTTTTCACCTGTTTCCCGGTCGATCCATTGTTCCTTGTAACTTGTCATCCAGGCTCCGGCACGTTTTCCTGCGCGTGGATGAAAATCCGTATAAAGAACTGCCAGGTATTTTCCATCTTTATCAAATACTTCGTAAGCTTCCACTTCCTCGTGATAAACCGGGATGTCCGGATTCTTTTTAAAAGTGATTCCATATAGCCTCTCAGCTAAACCGAATATTCCCTTTTTTACCTGTTCCAGTTCAAAATAGGGACGGAGCATCTCTTCGTTGAGATTGAATTTCTTGTTTTTTAGTTTGTTTGAATAGTAACTCCAATCCCATGGCATTACAACAAAGTCATCGCCTTGTTCCTGACGTGCCAGATCCTGTACCTCCTGGTATTCTTGTTGCGCAGTAGGGGTATAAGCTTCCAATAGTTGATTCAATAATTTGTATACAGCATTACTGTTTTCTGCCATTCGCTTCTTTAACGTGTAATCTGCATAATTATTATATCCCAATAACTGGGCTATTTTCATACGGGTATTGGCTATCTTTCTTACGATATCGATATTGTTATATTCGTTATCGTGAGTACATTTGGTATTGTATGCTAAATAAAGTTTTTGACGTAATTCGCGATTGTCGGCATAAGTCATGAAAGGAACATAGCTCGGGGCATGAAGAGTGAATGCCCATCCTTCCTTTCCTTCAGTTTTTGCAGTTTCGGCAGCAGTTTCCATGACGATCTCCGGTAATCCGGCAAGATCGGCTTTGTCCGTCAGTAACATTAGGTAATGATTGGTTTCTTTCAGATTGTTTTCGCTGAAAGAAAGTGTCAGCATACTCAATTCATTAGTTAGTTGACGGTATTGTTCGCGGGCTTCACCTTCGAGATTGGCACCGTGGCGTACAAAACTGTCGTATATATCATCCAATAAACGGCTTTGTTCCTGTGTCAGTTGCAAGTCTTCTTTTTGGTTATAGACTTCTTTCAAGCGGTCGAATAGCTTTTCGTTTAGCGTGATATTATTGCTGTGCTCACTGAGTAACGGCATCATTTTTTGTGCCAACGCTTGCAGTTCATCATTCGTTTCTGCGCTGAGCATATTACTGAAAACAGTGGTAACTTTATCCAGCAACTTTCCGGATTGTTCGAAAGCTTCCACAGTGTTGGCAAAAGTTGCTTTCTCCGGATTCTGGATAATAGCTTCTATTTCCGCCTTTTGCTGATTGATCCCTTCAAGAATAGCAGGTTCGTAATGTTCCGTTTGGATACGATCGAACGGCACTGTTTCGTGCGGGGTCTGATATTGTTCAAAGAATGGATTTTGAGCACTCAATATATTGTTCATGGTGTAAACTAGTATCAATGTTATTAATATTCTCTCCATAAAAACACAAAATTACTAATTTTGTGGGTTATTCAACTGATAATCTCTTGCTTTTTAACAATATATAAAGTGAAAATAAAAAAAACCGCTACGGTTTCCCGCAGCGGTTTCGTATATGTTCAGGCTTCTAATTAAGCGTTTACTGATGCCATGTGAGCGATCAAGTCAAGAACTTTGTTAGAGTAACCGATTTCGTTGTCATACCAAGATACAACTTTAACGAAAGTATCAGTCAAAGCGATACCAGCTTTAGCATCAAAGATAGAAGTGCGAGTGTCACCCAAGAAGTCAGAAGAAACGACTGCATCTTCAGTGTAACCCAGGATACCTTTCAATTCGCCTTCAGAAGCTTCTTTCATGGCAGCGCAGATTTCAGCGTAAGTAGCCGGTTTAGCCAAGTTAACTGTCAAGTCTACTACAGAAACGTCCAGAGTAGGAACACGCATAGACATACCAGTCAATTTACCGTTCAAAGCAGGAATTACTTTACCTACTGCTTTAGCAGCACCGGTAGAAGAAGGGATAATGTTACCAGAAGCAGCACGACCACCTCTCCAGTCTTTCATAGAAGGACCGTCAACTGTTTTCTGAGTAGCAGTTGTAGAGTGAACTGTAGTCATCAAACCGTCAAGGATACCGAACTTGTCGTTCAATACTTTAGCGATAGGAGCCAAACAGTTAGTAGTACAAGAAGCGTTAGATACGAATTGAGTACCTTTAACGTATGTTTTTTCGTTTACACCGCAAACAAACATCGGAGTATCATCTTTAGAAGGAGCTGACATTACAACATATTTTGCACCAGCTTCGATGTGAGCCTGAGCTTTGTCTTTGCTCAAGAACAAACCTGTAGATTCAACAACGTATTCAGCACCTACAGCGTCCCATTTCAAATCAGCCGGGTTTCTTTCTGCAGTAATGCGGATTGCTTGACCGTTTACGATCAGTTTGCTGTTTTCAACATCTGCTTCGATAGTACCGTCAAATTGACCATGCATTGTATCATACTTCAACATATAAGCTAAGTAATCAACCGGGCAAAGGTCGTTGATACCTACGATTTGAATATCGTTTCTCTTCATTGCAGCGCGGAAAACGAAACGTCCGATACGTCCGAATCCATTAATACCTACTTTAATCATTTTGTTTAAACTTTTAAGGGTTTTATAATATTTGTTCTAATATCTCTCGGTCTCCGCATTTGTTTTATTCTCAAATGCGGTGCAAAATTACAAAAATGTTTTTATATTCGCATATTAAATTCACATTAAATATTGAAAAAGATGGGAAAGAGTAAATTTTTGCAAGACTTTAAAGCGTTTGCCATGAAAGGAAACGTGATTGACATGGCTGTCGGTATCATTATCGGTGGTGCTTTTGGGAAAATTGTGTCGTCGTTGGTGGCTAATATTATCATGCCTCCAATTGGCTTACTAGTTGGTGGTGTGAACTTTACGGACCTGAAATGGGTATTGAAAGCAGCGGAAGTCGGAGCCGATGGGAAAGAGATTGCTCCTGCTGTAACTTTGGATTACGGGCAATTTTTACAGGCAACTTTTGATTTCCTGATTATCGCTTTCTCTATATTCTTGTTTATACGTTTGATTTCCAACTTGATGGCAAAGAAACGGGAGGAAACTCCGGCTGCTCCTCCGGTGCCGCCGGAACCCACCAAAGAAGAGGTGCTGCTGACGGAAATTCGTGATTTGCTGAAAGAGAAACGATAAAAGACTAACAAAAAATAAGGTCGAATTTACTGTATGTTTTCAGTAAGTTTGACCTTAATTTTTTTGTTTATGTATTCTATCCAAGTTACTTTGGAGCTAAAAGTAGGAAAAAGTCTATTCAGTTTGAGGATAAAACTCCTTTAACTCTTTTGGATAGTTATATTCGTTTAATGTCCAATTGTCATTACGATATCTTATTGTTTTATAAAGTATATCTAGGTATTTTCTTTCGTTATTTTTCCCCTTCTCGTTGAAAAAGCATTTAATAAACATAGGTGGTCTTTTTGCTTTGTAGATGTAAACTCCCGTGCAATAAGTGTATTTACCCTGATAAGCATTTGATATTGGTATTGGTGCAATAAAAACAGTATCTGCATTGAAAAGTTTTTTTGCATCTTTACCGGTGAATGTTTTTATGCTCTTTTTAATATCGGTGTCCGGATTTTTAGAGATTATACCTCCTTTGTTAGTTAAACCTAGGGCGGCATTTATATCATTTATCATTTGGTTTCGGGTTAATGTTTCATCTAAATGCAGGTTAATGCCTACTAAAGATACAATATCCGGATACATGATAAGGCAATTGCTATCTTTTGATTGTAGCACAGTATGATAGAAAAAAGCTGATTTATGATTTTGAGATTCGGGTCCCCATACTGTAAAAGTCTTCAGGTCGATGAATTTTTTGGGCTTTTTCCATGTAATATCCAGATTTTTGGATATGAACTTTGCATATGAGTCAAATGTATTTTTCTCGTTTTGTGCAGATAGCGACAATGCAATGAGAGAAAGAATGAATAAATGTATGCTTCTTCGTCTTTTCATAATCTTGATGTTATAAATTATAATTGATGTCTGAATTAACTCCGCTTATGATATATGCATCTTTGATCTCAGAAATCATACATGCATTCATATTATTGTTTTGATCATCTCGGTAAAGTGCAAAGCCATTACTAATATTTATTATAGTTATGGCATGTCCTGCATTAGAACCTAATTTTAGAACACCAAATATTCTAGTTGGTGCATCTCCACATGTGTATGAGGTAGGTAGGACAATTATTCGTTGTTTCGTAAAAAAATGGTCTAATACTAAAGAAAGTGCGCTTCCAGGGACTCCTTCCTTGCCGAATTGACGTTCAATCCAATCTATTACTTGTAAAAGAGGAAGAGACTCTCCTAAATCTTTAGCTATTGCTATTGTAGTTCTTGCTACACAGTCATTTTTAAGGGTATCACTTCTTTCCTTTTTTCTGGATTCGACTATAGGCTTTACGAACTGATTTTTTGATAATTTAATTCTTGCGTTCGTTGTGCTTTCAATTCTTTTAAAAAAAAGTGAATAGCTTTTCTGATATGTTAATTTGGCAACCGGAATTTTCGTTTATGTAAAGTAAACCGTCCTTAGAATCAATGCTGAGGCGTTGAAATGCTTCATTTATAACTATTAGATCATTTTCTGATAGTTCAGAAATTGATGTTGATATGAAATCGGATTCTGAGGATAAAAAAGGAAAGCTACTAAATCTATTGGTGTTCTCTTCTTCTTGGCATCCTCCTATGATAAACCAACAAATAATAAGACTTATTATCGAGGTAATATTGTAGAAATAAGCTTCTTCAATATGATTAATTTCTTTCATGATGCTTAATAATTAGAAGTAATGCTTAATCAGGCTGTTTTTGCTGAGTATTGTAGGTATATTAACGGTTTGCTAATGTCTTGAGTATGCCTATTACTTATCCTACATCTTTTATTTATACATAGGCTATGGTTTTTTGTACCTTACAAATATAATCAATGTTTCTTAATATAACTAATGATATATACTTTTTTTTATATTATTCTGTCTGTTTGCGTACTTTTTTCTACTTTTGCAAATCATTTATTTAAAATCCAACCATAATTATATGCAGGAAAAGATAATAATTCTTGATTTCGGTTCGCAAACGACACAGCTCATCGGCCGTCGTGTACGCGAATTGGACACGTATTGCGAGATTATTCCTTATAACAAATTCCCTCATGATGATCCGACCATCAAAGGAGTTATTCTCTCCGGAAGCCCTTTCTCGGTATACGATAAAGATGCTTTCAAAATTGATTTGAGCGAGATCCGTGGTAAATATCCGATTTTAGGTATCTGCTACGGTGCGCAGTTTATGGCTTATACTAATAATGGAAAGGTTGAGCCGGCAGGTACACGTGAATATGGTCGTGCACATCTGGCTTCTTTCTGCAAAGATAATGTCCTTTTTAAAGGAGTACGTGAGAATACGCAGGTATGGATGAGTCATGGAGATACGATTACAGCGATCCCTGATAATTTTAAGAAGATAGCTTCTACTGATAAGGTGGACATTGCTGCTTATCAGGTTGAGGGAGAAAATGTATGGGGGGTACAATTCCACCCGGAAGTATTCCATAGTGAAGATGGTACTCAGATTTTGAAGAATTTCGTTGTTGATGTTTGCGGTTGTAAACAAGATTGGTCTCCGGCTTCGTTTATTGAAAGCACAGTTGTCGAGTTGAAGGAGCAGTTGGGGGATGATAAAGTAGTGCTTGGCTTGAGTGGCGGAGTTGATTCTTCAGTTGCTGCCGTATTACTGAACCGTGCGATTGGTAAGAACTTGACTTGTATCTTCGTAGATCATGGAATGCTACGTAAGAATGAGTTCAAGAATGTGATGAATGACTATGAATGTCTAGGCTTGAATGTGATCGGTGTGGATGCTAGCAAAAAGTTTTTTGCTGAACTGGCCGGTGTGACAGAACCCGAAAAGAAGCGTAAGATTATAGGTAAGGGCTTTATCGATGTATTTGATGAAGAAGCCCACAAAATAAAAGATGTGAAATGGCTGGCTCAAGGTACTATCTATCCGGATTGCATCGAATCATTATCTATTACAGGAACGGTTATTAAAAGTCATCACAATGTAGGTGGCTTGCCGGAAAAGATGCACTTGAAGCTTTGTGAACCACTTCGTTTGTTGTTTAAAGATGAAGTTCGTCGGGTAGGTCGTGAATTGGGTATGCCGGAACATCTGATTACTCGTCATCCGTTCCCCGGACCGGGTTTGGCTGTGCGTATTTTGGGAGATATCACTCCTGAAAAAGTTCGTATTCTGCAAGATGCTGATGATATCTATATTCAGGGATTGCGTGACTGGGGATTGTATGACCAGGTATGGCAAGCCGGTGTGATTCTGCTTCCGGTTCAATCTGTCGGTGTTATGGGAGATGAGCGTACTTACGAAAGAGCGGTAGCATTGCGTGCTGTTACTTCTACTGATGCGATGACTGCTGATTGGGCACATTTGCCTTACGAATTCCTTGGTAAAGTTTCGAATGATATTATTAATAAGGTGAAAGGTGTGAACCGTGTTACCTATGATATCAGTTCCAAACCACCGGCAACAATTGAGTGGGAATAAATCCGGATGTTTTTATTATGCAATTACCGTAAATGCTCATTGACAATCTGATATAAAGTAGTTTATGGGTGTTGCAGAAATCATACTAAATGTGTTGCGGATATTTTATCTACAACACATTTTTTTTAAGATTCATTTATATCACTAAAATATACGATTAGCGTTACGGGGCTTAAACGGCAATCAATAAGATTATGGAAAAGAAAATACGTTTTGGAGTAATCGGTACAAATACTATTACTGATAAGGTAATTGCCGGTGCCCGGCAAGATAGCCGGTTTGAGTTAGTGGCTGTATGCTCACGCACACAAGAAAGAGCGAATTTGTTTGCTGCAAAACACCATATTCCATACACTTTTACTTCATTGGAGGATATGGCACGGAGTCCGCTGATCGATGCCGTATATATAGCGACTCCAACCTATTTGCACGCTTCTCAAAGCATGTTGTGCATGCGTCATGGAAAGCATGTGCTATGTGAAAAACCTCTTGCTTCGAATGCGGTGGAGGCTAAAGCTATGATTGAGACCTCGCATAAATACGGTGTGGCTTTAATGGAAGCCATGATAGCAACCTTGAATCCGAATTTTCGTATCGTAAAAGAGTATTTGGAAAAAATAGGAACTATTCGCCGTTATTTAGCATGTTATTGCCAGTATTCTTCCCGCTATGATAAATTCAAAGAAGGAATTGTTTTGAATGCGTTCAAGCCTGAATTGTCAAATGGTGCAGTAATGGATATTGGGATTTATACTATCTATCCAATGGTAGCATTCTTCGGGCGTCCTCATAAGATTGATGCGAGTGGTATTCTACTTTCGACAGGGGTAGACGGACAGGGAGCTGTCAATTTTCAATATGAGGGCATGAATGCGACTGTGCTTTACTCAAAGATAGTAAACTCTTTCCTCCCTACGGAAATTGAAGGTGAAGAAGGCAATTTACTTCTAGATAAAATCCAGACGATACAAGAAGTTACATATTTTCCGCGCCAAACTGCTATATTGGACAGAGGAACAGCTATAGCCTCTGAATCGATCGGTGTTCAATTGGATAAAGATAAATATTTCTATGAAGTGGAAGAGTTTATAAATTTGATAGAGCAAGGCAAGCTTGAATCTGAAATAAACAGTCACAACCATTCACTGATCTCATTGGAGATCATCGATGAGATACGCAGACAAATTGGGGTAGTTTACCCGGCAGACAAAGAACCGAAATATGATATCGGGTGACTGCTCATTAAATTCAATGCAGTCCGAATTGTGTCTGAACAGATATATTTTTTCTTTATTCATTTTTTTCTTTTTCAATTTTAATCAATAGTAAAACTTGATTATTGTCTTCTTATTACAAATATTTTCCAAAATATTTGTAATAGTCGATATTTTTATTTACTTTCATATTATATTTCAGTTGATACCATTTTCTATATATATCTAAAGGTGTTGATTAGATTAAGTTTCCGGTTACTAAAATAGAATATTGTTTAACCATATAAAATCAAATTCTTTATGAAAACAGAAACTAAATTAAAACTATTTCCTTCATTTCTTTTATTAATGCTATTTTCTTGCAAGGATGTAGATATCGTAGAAGAACAACCTGTTGCTGAAACACCAACGACAACAATAAGGAATGTTAATACTATTTCAGATGAGTCCAAACATCAAGCGCAGTCTGACTTTGGAAACATGCTAATGGATCAGGTTATTTATCGGGATTCTATGTACATATTAAATCTTAATGCGGAAGAAGCAGCAGATTTAAATATTCCGGATAGCCTATATAATGTTTATGTTGAATTAGTAGAAAATTTAAATGAATCAAAATGAAAAGCAAGTATT
>NZ_LT707006.1:2210576-4405599 GCF_900155865.1 Bacteroides bouchesdurhonensis | reverse complement strand
GATATCAATAAGAAAAATATATCTGGCCAATTTGAATTTGAGGCATCAGCTGCAAGCATACTTGTACCTGAAGCTACATATAAGGTATCAGTAGCAAATGGTAAATTTGAAGGCCGATCAATAGAAAGAGAACGCACTTATTACGGAAAAGATTTTTTCTTTGATACTGACCTTATATATTAAACTACTACACTACTGATCTCAATTGATACCATTTTCTATATATTTCTGAAGGTGTTGATTAGATTAAGTTTCCGGTTACTAAATAGAATATTGTTTAACCATATAAAATCAAATGCTTTATGAAAACAGAAACTAAATTAAAACTATTTCCTTCATTTCTTTTATTAATGCTATTTTCTTGCAAGGATGTAGATATTGTAGAAGAACAACCTGTTGCTGAAACACCAACGACAACAATAAGGAATGTTAATACTATTTCAGATGAGTCCAAACATCAAGCGCAGTCTGACTTTGGAAACATGCTAATGGATCAGGTTATTTACCGGGATTCTATGTACATATTAAATCTTAATGCGGAAGAAGCAGCAGATTTAAATATTCCGGATAGCCTATATAATGTTTATGTTGAATTAGTAGAAAATTTAAATGAATCAAAATGAAAAGCAAGTATTTTGTAATAATTCTGATTGTCTTTCTCACAATAACATTTAGTCAATGTGATAAAGATCGTTTTGGTGAGCGTTTTAAAAATAAAAGTTTTGTGGAGTGTTATATTAATGGTGAATTAGTAAGAGGGGAAGGATTGAGAAAAGCTTTTGAAGTCCCAGCTACTTTTCATATGAATTATGAATATACTTCTAGAGATAACATTTTTACATTTAATATCAGCAAATTTCTAGATTCCAAAAACAATAAACAGTATGATCTTAAAATATCTTTTGCTCAAAAGACTTTACCAATAATCGGGGAAAAATATTACTTTAGGAAAGAGGTTGATAATAGTAAAATATATGGTTTTGAGGATAAATTCTATGTTGCAACGATTGGAGCTGAACCTTACCTTTATCAATGTGTAGACACGTCTTTGATTCCTAAAGAAATTAGAAAAAAGTCTATAACGTTGAGAACGAACATTACGACAAGTGGTTATATTGAATTTACAAAAATAGATATCAATAAAAGAAATATATCTGGCTTATTTGAATTTGAGGCATCAGCTGCAAGCCAACATATACCTGAAGCTACCTATAAAGTATCAGTAACGAATGGCAGATTTGAAGGTCGATCAATAGAAAGAGATCGGACTTATTACGGAAAAGAATTTTTGTTCGATACTGACATTATATATTAAACTACTACACTTATGAGAAACATACTATTTATTATATGCTGCCCTGATTGTATTTAAGAATCGCTGAATTCACATTTAAATTATATCACTTTTTGCCCTCATGCCCTCACTAACTGCTGCAACCTCTTTGTTCATCGGAGTTACAGCAGTTAGAGCAATGATGGTGGCAGAGTGGGGGCAACCTTTTGCCCTCACTCTATATTCTGATTTTAATTTTCTTGCAGATGTAAGTAGATAAATGTGCATTCAATTGTAATACAGGTTGTTAAATTGCGTGATGAATATGGAGATGTACAGTGGTTATAGTAAAAAGTATAATGTGTCTGCCCTGACTTTATTATAAGTAATGAGCAGAAGTATTAATAGATTAGTTCTCCTTCTCCTATCACAAACTTTATTCTTATTAATAGTAAAGTTGTTTTTTATTAATTGAAATCTATAAATGCAAGTTGCGTTTATATAAACGAAACTTGCATTTATATAAACGAAAGCTCTGTTTTTATAAACGCAACTTGCATTTATAGTTTATATCTAATAAAGAATAATTTCTCTATTAGAGGAAAAGAAGTTAGGCATTAAATAACAGGAAGTTTGTTATTAATGAAGTGGAGAATATCTATTAATGAAGAATTTAAAAGTCATCCGTTATCTATAAAAGCTTGTATTCTGAGAATTAATAGTGTACCTTTACGGGAATTAAGTAATAAAATGTAATAGTAGAAAAATAGATAAAGTAAAATGAAGATTTCTTTAATCAGACGAGATGGATCGAATGGGAAAGAGGCTCTGAGTGTATGTGAAGCCAATGCCTTGTTCGACAAAATGAAGACAGAAACTAAACCGGGATATGTCACGGCTTTGCGCGAACTGATACCGATGTTGGAGGGGACGTATGCCCGGTACGAACATATAGATAAATTGCCGTACATTTATCCTGCCATGGAATATGCCCGTATCAAAGGAGGTGGACGAAGAATGAAACAGTATAACGGACTGGTACAGTTGGAGGTAAACCGATTGGCCGGCTTGTCCGAAATGGAACTTGTAAAGCGTCAAGTAGCACTGTTACCCCAGACTTTTGCTGCATTTTGCGGTTCTAGTGGCCGTAGTGTGAAGATATGGGTACGTTTTGCATTGCCGGATGACCGAGGACTGCCTGTGAAAGAAGCAGAGGCAGCACTGTTTCATGCACATGCCTATTTGCTGGCTGTGAAATGTTATCAACCAATGCTTCCTTACGACATTGATCTAAAAGAACCGGTACTGACACAAAAATGCCGTATGACATTGGACGAGAATCCTTATTATAATCCCGATGCAGTGCCGTTCTGCCTGGAACAACCGCTGGCAATGCCGGGGGAGGAGACATTCCGGCAACGGAAACAGGGAGAGAAGAATCTTTTATTGCGGTTGAAACCGGGATTTGAGTCGGCTAAAACTTTCACGAAGATTTACGAGGCTGCATTAAACCGATCGCTTCAGGAAATGGAGAATTGGAAACGTGGTGATGACTTGCAACCTTTATTGGTACATCTTGCCGAACATTGTTTTAAAGCCGGTATACCCGAGGAAGAGGCTGTGCGTCAGACGCTTATCCATTATTATAGCGAGGAGGATACACTGTTGATACGGCCGGTATTTCATAATCTGTATCAGGAATGCAAGGGATTCGGGCGGAAAAGTAGCGTGGGCAGGGAGCAGGAAACTGCTTTTTTGTTGGAGGAGTTTATGAACCGCCGTTATGAATTCCGTTATAACACAGTGCTGGATGATTTGGAATATCGCCAACGTGATTCCGTTCATTTCTATTTTAAAGTTGTAGATAAGCGGGTGCGTAACAGTATTTCTATCTGTGCTTTAAAAGAAGGTATCAATGCCTGGGACCGTGATGTAGACCGCTTCCTGAATTCAGAATTTGTCCCTTTGTACAATCCTGTAGAAGAATATCTTTATGATGTAGGTCGTTGGGACGGCAAAGACCGTATTCGTGCATTGGCAGACTTGGTTCCCTGCACTAATCCATACTGGAGGGAGTTGTTCTATCGTTGGTTTCTCAGCATGGTGGCTCATTGGAGAGGAATAGACCGGCAACATGGCAACAGTACTTCGCCTCTGCTTGTCGGTGCGCAGGGTTATCGCAAATCGACGTTTTGCCGTATGATCTTGCCGCCGGAGTTACGTTTCGGATATACGGATAGCATTGATTTCAAGAGTAAGCAAGAAGCGGAACGTTATTTGGGACGTTTTTTCCTGATTAACATCGATGAGTTCGACCAAGTCAATGTCAGTCAGCAGGGTTTTCTGAAACATTTGTTGCAAAAGCCTGTCGCTAACTTGCGTAAGCCTCATGGCAATACGATCCGGGAGATGCGCCGCTACGCTTCCTTTATCGGTACCAGTAATCAGAAAGATTTGCTTACCGACCCCAGTGGTAGCCGTCGTTTTATCTGTATTGAGGTAATAGCTCCTATCAACACTCATGCTACCATTAACTATAAACAGCTTTATGCCCAAGCGATGGAGGCTGTTTCCAAAGGTGAGCGTTACTGGCTGGATGACGAAGATGAGAATATCTTGAAGCAAACGAACCGCGAGTTTGAACAGATGAGTCCTTTAGAACAGCTGTTTCATTGCTTTCTCCGCCCGGCGGAAGAGGAGGAGGGTGGCGAATGGATGACATCCATGCAAATTTTGAATTATTTGCAGACGAGGACGCGCGATAAGTTGGCTATCAATAAAGTGGCAGTATTTGGCCGGACACTTCAAAAGTTGAATATCCCTTGCCGGAAATCTAGCAAGGGGACACTTTATCATTTGATGAAAATGGAGTGAATGAGGCATAGAGTGAGGGCAAACAGTTACTCTCACTCTGCTACCATCGGATCTCTCATAGCTGAAACCATGATGAATAGAGGATTTGGTGAGGATAGTGAGAGCATGAGGGCAATGATGTATACTATTTATAGGAGGTTATTACTATTTTGTAACTTTAGTGCATCCGGGATAACAATCTCTTTTCTATGCAACTCGATTAAACCGCAATCCTGCAATTCATTCAGTGTTTTGGAAATATTGAGCCGTGTATCATCCAAGCAGCGTGCCAGATCGTCCATTTTTACTTTAAAGATCTTTTCACCCTGTGGCTTTTCACAGTGCGATAGGAAGAAACGATTGATTTTACTTTTTAAATCCGGTGTTGGCTCTTCCCATAAACGAGCATAAAGATTTTGAGCACGATTACTGATAATGTTCATATAGTTGAGACGAAAAATCTCATACTTGAATAAATCATTTAGCACAAAGGATTTGCTGATATTAACAGAATGTGCTTCGGTTCTAGCTACATAAGAAGATTTATAAGTCGTACTCATACCAAACAAAGACTGTGCCTCGATCAGATAAGGAGCTTCCACTTGTTCTATTACTGTATATATATCTTCTTTTGCCCTTGTTATTATAGAAATCTCACCCTTTAGCAGAAAACAGAGTTGTTTGCATGGACTACCGCTTTCTATAATTGTTTCCCCTGCTTTATGTTTGATAAAAAGCAATTTGACCTTATCCAATATACTGGTAAAATCTTCATGGCAAAGACCTTGAAATAAAGGTAATTGGAGTAAAGTGTCGAACATTGTTTCCATGAGCTAAAATCTTTTGTTAATTTCACAAATTTACTCATAATACGATATTACTAATCTCATCTGACCTTACTTTTTGTTTTTTTTATTGTTTGAAAGCCTAAAAATAGAGTATATTTGCAATAAAAAAGGAGGATATCATGTTTGCAGGCTTTAATTGGCAGCAAATGTTCAGTGCATTTATTGCACTTTTTGCTGTAATAGATATTATTGGTTCTATACCTATTATCATAAACTTGAAAGAGAAAGGCAAGGGAGTGAATGCAATGAAGGCTACTATAATCTCTTTTGTCTTATTGATAGGTTTTTTTTATGCAGGAGATATGTTGCTGAAGCTCTTCCGGGTAGATATTGAATCATTTGCGGTGGCGGGTGCGTTTGTTATTTTCCTTTTATCTTTGGAGATGATTCTGGACATTGAGATTTTTAAGAATCAAGGACCTATTAAGGAAGCTACTTTGGTGCCACTTGTTTTTCCTTTATTGGCAGGTGCAGGCGCGTTTACTATGTTACTTTCCCTTCGGGCAGAATATGCTGATATCAACATAATTATAGCCTTGATACTAAATATGATCTGGGTTTATTTTGTGGTAAGTATGACCGGGCGGGTAGAACGCTTTTTGGGTAAGGGCGGTATTTATATTATTCGTAAGTTTTTCGGGATTATTCTTTTAGCTATTGCTGTAAGGCTATTTACTGCAAATATTACCTTATTAATAGAAGCGTTGCAAAAACACTGATTGAAATATTGAATATCAGGTAAGTCTATAGGGCATTAATATCCTCTTCCTCTATTTCATTTTCATCTGCAAAAGGATCCGGACGTTGGGGACCATGGTTTACAAAAGCAAATGCACAGAGGATTCCCATAATACCACCACTGAGATGCCCTTCCCACGACATATGGGCAGGAGAAAAATAAGGAAACATATGCCACACAATTCCTCCGTATAGAAAGGTGACTAATAAAGATATGGCAATCAGTGGAACATATTTGCGAAGAATGCCGCTGAAAAAGAGAAAGAAGGCAAGGCCGTAAACCAGTCCGCTCGCACCAATATGCCAGCCCGGTTTGCCAATGAAGAACGTGAGTATTCCGCAACCAAGCCAGATAAGTACGAAAATCCTACCGGATATTCCCCGGTAAAAGTAAAATAAACACCATGATAAAAAGAATAAGGGGAGGGTATTTGCAAATAAATGACTAAAACCACTGTGTATCAATGGATGAGTCAGAATACCTATTATCCCCCTTTTCTCCATAGGATAAACTCCCAGATGAGAGAAGTCCCAGCCCATTCCTACTTCAATCGTTTTAAGTAAGTAAAGGATAAAAATAAGGAACAAAGACCTGGCTGCAGCTAGCATGATGCGCTGAATGTCCTGCTTCATTACATTCTTTTCTTTAGATATTTTACGCAATACTACGAATATTTACACAAAATCTGAAAATAAAAAGCCTTTTTATTTTTGTTTTTATCTATAATTTGTACATTTGGGCATTATACCTATGTAGACAGTGCTCTGAGCGGTGTTTATATGCTATGGACCAAATAATTAACCTTTAAATAATGCACAACTATGAGTTATTTACGATTTGACAAGACCCTCATGACGAATCTGGAAGAATCCCTGCAACGGGAAATTCTCCGGACGAACAAAGCAGGAGCTTATCATTGTACAACGATTGTTGATTGTAACACACGCAAATATCACGGGCTGTTGGTGATTCCTGTGCCAAACCTCGACGATGAAAATCATGTGCTGCTATCTTCTCTTGATGAAACGGTAATTCAACACGGTGCGGAGTTTAACTTGGGTTTACATAAATATCAAGGAAACCACTTTAGTCCGAATGGACATAAGTATATTCGTGAGTTTGATTGTGAACATATCCCGGCGACAACTTACCGTGTTGGAGGTGTGGTTCTACGAAAAGAAAAAATCTTTGTACACCATGAGAATAGAATTCTGATTCGTTATACATTGCTTGACGCGCATTCGGCTACCACCTTGCGTTTCAGACCTTTTCTGGCTTTCCGCAGTGTGCGTGAATATACGCATGAGAACTCGCAGGCGAGCCGCGATTATCAGATTGTAGAGAATGGTATCAAGACTTGTATGTATCCCGGTTATCCGGAGCTGTTTATGCAGTTGAATAAGAAATGTGAATTTGTTTTTCAGCCTGACTGGTATCGGGGAATCGAGTATCCGAAAGAGCAGGAACGTGGATACGATTTTAATGAAGATCTCTACGTGCCTGGGTATTTTGAGGTAGATATCAAGAAAGGTGAAAGTATTGTCTTTTCTGCCGGAACATCCGAGATCACTCCCCGTAAGTTGAAACAAATATTTGATGCGGAGGTTGCCGACCGTACTCCGCGTGATAGTTTCTATCATTGCTTGAAGAATTCGGCTCACCAATTCCATAATCAACAGGGAGATGAACATTATATTCTTGCCGGTTACCCTTGGTTTAAGTGTCGTGCCCGCGATTTGTTTATTTCTCTGCCGGGATTGACACTTGCCATTGACGAGGTGGACCAATTTGAAGATGTGATGAAAACTGCTGAAAAGGCGATTCGTAACTTTATCAATGAGGAACCGGTAGGATACAAGATCTACGAAATGGATCATCCCGACGTTTTATTGTGGGCGGTTTGGGCTTTGCAGCAATATGCTAAGGAGACTTCCCGCGAACAATGCCGCCGGAAGTATGGTGAATTGCTGGTTGATATCATGGAATTTATCCGTCAGCGGAAACATGAGAATCTATTCCTGCATGAGAATGGCTTGCTTTTTGCTAACGGCGTGGATAAGGCAATTACGTGGATGAACTCTACGGTAAACGGGCGTCCGGTAATTCCCCGTACAGGATATATTGTTGAGTTTAATGCTTTGTGGTATAATGCGCTGCGCTTCATTGCCGATCTGGTTCGCGAAGGAGGCAATGTTCATTTGGCTGATTCGCTCGATGCACAAGCAGAAGTAACAGCTCAATCTTTTATTGAAGTATTCCGTAACGAATACGGTTACTTACTTGATTATGTAGACGGGAATATGATGGATTGGAGCGTACGTCCCAATATGATTTTTACCGTCGCATTTGATTATTCTCCTCTGGATAGGGCACAAAAGAAACAAGTGCTTGATATTGTAACCAAAGAGTTACTGACTCCGAAAGGGCTCCGTACATTGAGTCCGAAAAGTGGGGGATATAGCCCGAATTATGTTGGTCCTCAGATACAGCGTGATTATGCTTACCATCAGGGTACGGCTTGGCCATGGTTGATGGGATTTTATATGGAAGCCTATCTTCGTATTTATAAAATGAGTGGTTTATCGTTCGTAGAGCGTCAGCTTATCGGACTGGAAGATGAACTGACCATTCATTGTATTAGTTCATTACCCGAATTGTTTGATGGTAACCCGCCTTTCAAAGGTCGTGGAGCCGTTTCGTTTGCTATGAATGTTGCCGAAGTGCTGCGTATTCTGAAGCTGTTGTCTAAGTATTATTAAAAGGAGGAGGAACGAAGATGAAAGTTTTAATGTTTGGATGGGAGTTCCCCCCGCATATCTTAGGAGGTTTAGGAACTGCCAGTTATGGTCTGACGAAAGGAATGTCTCTGCAGAATGATCTGGAAATCACTTTCTGTATCCCTAAACCATGGGGAGACGAGGACCAAAGTTTTTTGAGAATTATCGGTATGAACAGTACGCCTATAGTCTGGAGAAATGTCGATTGGGATTATGTGAAAAGCCGTGTGGGCAGTTATATGGATCCGCAATTATACTATGATTTGCGTGATCATATTTATGCTGATTTCAATTATCTTCATACTAATGATTTAGGGTGTATCGAGTTCTCCGGACGCTATCCGGACAATTTGCATGAGGAGATTAATAATTACTCTATTGTGGCAGGTGTGGTAGCCCGTCAACAAGAGTTTGATATTATTCACTCTCATGACTGGCTGACTTATCCGGCAGGCATTCATGCCAAACAAGTGTCCGGCAAACCTTTAGTGATTCATGTGCATGCAACCGACTTTGACCGTAGTCGTGGCAATGTGAATCCGACAGTGTATGCCATTGAGAAGAATGGAATGGATCATGCTGACCACATTATGTGTGTGAGCGAACTAACTCGTCAAACGGTGATTCATAAGTATTATCAGGATCCTAGGAAGGTATCTACCGTACACAATGCTGTTTCTCCACTATCACAGGAGATCCAGAATATTGTTCCGCTAAAGAAACCGAATGAAAAAGTGGTGACTTTCTTGGGGCGTATCACTATGCAAAAGGGACCGGAATATTTCGTAGAAGCTGCTGCTATGGTATTACATCGTACGCGCAACGTCCGTTTTGTAATGGCTGGTAGCGGTGATATGATGGATCAGATGATTCGTCTGGTAGCTGAACGTGGTATTGCTGATCGTTTCCATTTTCCGGGATTCATGAAGGGAAAACAGGTATATGAAGTTCTCAAAGCAAGTGATGTATATATCATGCCTTCTGTTTCCGAACCATTTGGTATTTCTCCGCTGGAAGCCATGCAGTGTAGTGTACCTACTATTATTTCCAAACAATCCGGTTGTGCCGAGATTCTGGAAAACTGTATCAAAACGGATTATTGGGATATTCATGCGATGGCGGATGCCATTTACTCTATTTGTACTTATCCGGCAATGTACAATTACCTGAAAGAAGAGGGTAAACGGGAAGTAGACGAGATTAAATGGGAGAATGTCGGATACAAGGTACGTGGTATCTATGATGAGGTTATAAAAAATTATGGTAAACAATAAAAGATTATAGACTATGAGAACTATCTGTCTTTATTTCGAAATACATCAGATTATACATTTGAAACGTTATCGTTTCTTCGATATTGGTACTGATCATTATTATTATGATGACTATGCGAATGAAACCGGTATGAATGAAGTTGCCGAACGTTCTTACATTCCTGCGCTCAATACTTTGATTGAGATGGCTAAGAAATCGGAAGGTGCTTTTAAAGTCGCATTGTCCATTTCGGGAGTCGCTTTGGAACAGCTTGAAATCCATGCTCCGGCTGTGATCGACTTGCTTCATCAATTGAATGATACGGGCTGTTGTGAATTCCTTTGCGAACCTTACTCGCATGGCTTGTCATCATTGGCTAATGAAGATTGCTTCCGCGAAGAGGTGCTTCGCCAGCGTGATAAGATGAAACAAATGTTCGGTAAGGAGCCGAAGGTGTTCCGTAACTCTAGTTTGATTTACTCGGATGAGATTGGTGGTATGGTAGCTTCTATGGGCTTTAAAGGAATGCTGACGGAAGGTGCTAAACCTGTTTTGGGATGGAAGAGCCCTCACTATGTATATCATTGTAATCAGGCTCCCAGCTTAAAATTGTTATTGAGGGATTTCAAATTATCTGATGATATTAGTTTGCGTTTCTCTAACTCGGAGTGGGCGGAATATCCATTGTTTGCTGATAAATATATTAGTTGGATTGACGCATTGCCGCAAGAAGAACAAGTGATTAATATCTTTATGGAACTGGCTGCATTAGGCATGGCTCAGCCTTTGTCTTCTAATATTCTTGAATTCCTGAAGGCTTTGCCGGAATGTGCAAAAGCTAAAGGTATCACATTCTCTACTCCGACTGAGATTGTTACGAAATTAAAGTCTGTTTCACAATTGGATGTTCCTTATCCAATGTCATGGGTGGATGAAGAAAGAGATACTAGTAGTTGGCTGGGTAATATCCTGCAACGTGAGGCTTTCAATAAGTTGTATAGTGTGGCAGAACGTGTTCATCTCTGTGATGACCGTCGTATCAAACAGGACTGGGATTATTTGCAAGCTAGTAATAATTTCCGTTTCATGACGACTAAGAATACGGGTATCTGGTTGAATCGGGGTATTTATGATTCTCCTTATGATGCTTTTACGAACTACATGAATATCTTGGGTGACTTTATTAAGCGAGTAGATTCGTTGTATCCTATTGATGTGGATAATGAGGAGCTTAATTCTCTGCTGACTACTATTAAGAATCAGGGAGAAGAGATTGCCGATCTGCAAAAAGAAGTTGCTAAATGGCAGAATAAAGCAGAGAAGGAAGCTGTGAAAGCTGCTAAAATGGTTGCAGCGAAAAAGGAGCCGGCAACAAAGAAGCCGGTTAAGAAGGCAACTACGCGTCCTAAGAAAACTGCGAAAAATGAAGAATAGATATAATAATAGAATTTAGAGAATGGTCGCCTCTGTATAGAAAAAGAGGCGACTTTTTTATTTATATAGGTAAGTCAAATAATTATATAGAGATGAGTCAAGGTTATAATTGATTCTTCTTCCCTTTTGATATGTCAATTGCCTGATTGCAGGATTACTTTCAATAAAAATCCCTATAAAGAATAGCTCTCTTTTAGGATTTGAGCTGTTCTTTATAGGGAAATGATAGTTTTTTATATATTAGTCTCCAAAGTTAGTGGAAACGACTTCAAGCTTTAATCTATAGTTTGGATCATCAATACCTTTGCTGCCACCTTTCAGACGTACATAGCTGGGCTTTAAGTCATGCTGTACACTGATAATTTGTCTATTTTGTGAGGTCGCATTATCATAAGTAATAAGAACAGGAATGAGTAACACTTTATTCCAGTCGCTATATTTCTCCCAATCGGTTATGTTATCAACAGTTACAGTTTCTGTCTCACCTTTAGAATTAGTGAAGCTGAGTGTTATTGTTTCATGATTCTTAAACTTCTTTTCCGCTTCTTCTCTCTCTCCATCGTCCAGACAATCATTTATTAAATTTGTAATATTATTAAAAACATATTGATTGCTTGTGCTGGAATGGGTAGTTAAGTAAGATGATTTATTATCTGCCAGCTGATTTTTTTCGAAGAATGAGTCTTTATATTTCTTACGTATCAGCATTACGGTAGATGGATAAGTCATTCCAAACTTATTCTCACTTGATTGATTATAATTAGAGAATGTTAGTTTTACAGCATTTAAAGTATCTAATTGCAGTTTCTCATTGATCTCATTGATAGGAAGTGTGGCTTGAGTAAAGATACCGGCCGGAGATTTAATATAGGTATTATTATCCTGATCAATTAATTCTTGTATTTTTACCGGATCATTGCTTAATTGATTTGCTTGGATTACCTCACGGGTAGATATGAAACTGCGTTTATAATAATAGGTAGAATCTGCCGTACTACCTGACTTTTTAAGTTTTTTACCAGTTGTTTCGTCTACTGCATAACATTTGTAAACCACATTCATTTCAACTTGGAATACATAGAGTATTGTTCCGTCCCCATAATCACTTTTCACATAGACACCTTTGAAAACATCACTGAATTTATTGTAATCAAAAATTGCACCTGCTTTATCTGCTTGCCTTGAAGCTCTTAAGATTTCTCCACCGACTTTATAGGAAATGTCTTTGTCGAGATTGAGGTAGACGTAGGGCGTATAACTATCTAGGTTACGAATAGAATCCTTTACAGACAGATCAACGGCTGAATAAGCCTTGCTTCCTAATAGATCTGCCTTATCATAATAATTATTCGGATCAATATCAGTATAATAGGGATTGTCTTTGAGTTCCAATTTTTTGTTTAATTCATAAACACTTAAACGGCAAGCCGTCAATGAATCTCCGAAATAGCTGTTATACCATAAATAAAGTTCAACAGTATGGATGTTACCGATGGGTTCTCCGATTGGCTTGTTCTCATCATTGTCATAAATTAATTGGATATCATCGCTCGGCTCTATTACCATATAATTATATGGTTCACCTTTATCATTTAAAGCGTTATTTTTATAAACTCCCGGAAAAGTTAATTTCTCCGGACAGTTTATGGACGCTAGAAAACCGGCCTGATAAGCTCCAAAATAATCATCAGTAAATTTACCTACATAACCGATATTGGTTTTTGCGTAGATCTGACCAGTGGGAACGGAGTTTGTTGTCACATCAAATGTTGTTAATCTTCCGCTTATATTTTGATCGCTTTCCGGAAATATTCCTAATCCCAGTCCGGCAGTGCTATCATCACATCCCCAAAATGTGATTGCTAGTAAGGTTATCAAGGCATATTTTGCTTTCATGATCGTCGTTTCTTGATTTTTTATTCTTCTATTTGGTTTGCTGTAGCTTCCCATACCTGATCATAGAATTCGTTACAAGCATCTGCATAGTTATCCGGATTCTGGTAATCGAGTACCAATTTGCCTGATTGACGGGCGTATTCGATAATGGATTGATCTACTTTCTCGCTGTTCTGGATTACTCCGTCAGAATAATCGACTGCTAGTTTACAAAGAGTTGTATAGTCTACTGGCTCTTTCAGAGAAGCCAAATCTTTCTTAGCAATACCTTTCAACATTAGTTTGTTGGCAAAGTCTTCACTAAATGTATTCTTGAAATCATCTTCGTATACAGAAAATACTATTTTTGCATCGCGGAAGGAAGGTTCATCCTTATAAGCTCTCTTTATATAAAGAGGTGCTAATGCTGTCATCCAACCGTGACAATGAATAACGTCCGGACACCAACGAAGTTTCTTCACTGTTTCCAACACTCCTCGTGCATAGAAAATTGCACGGCTGTCGTTATCATCATATTCCACACCATTTTCATCCGCCGTTTGCAGACGATTCTGGAAATAGTCATCATTATCGATGAAATACACCTGCATACGAGCAGATTGGATAGAAGCAACTTTTATGATAAGTGGATGGTCAGTATCGTCAATAATCAGATTCATCCCCGAGAGTCTAATCACTTCATGCAATTGGTTTCTGCGTTCATTGATATTTCCCCATTTGGGCATAAAGGTTCTGATTTCACGGCCTTTTTCCTGGATTGCCTGTGGCAGGTTCCTACCTATGTTGGCCATTTCGGATGCTGAAATGTAAGGTGTAATCTCTTGTGTAATAAATAAAACTTTATTCGCCTTTGTCATAATAACAATAGTTCACTATAATATTTTGCAAAGATAGCAAAAAAAAGGAACTTTAAATAGCATATTCTTTCTTTATGTGGCAAATATTAGTTTATTTTGCAGAGTTTTTGCAAAAGACCCAAACATAAACCAATTAAAGAAAATGAAAGTAATACACACTATCAAGGACTTACAGACTGAATTGACAGTTCTGAAAGCCCAGGGTAAGAAGGTAGGACTGGTGCCCACAATGGGTGCTTTACACGCAGGACACGCATCGCTGGTAAAGCGTAGTGCAAATGAGAATGACGTAACAGTAGTGAGTGTTTTTGTAAATCCCACTCAGTTTAATGATAAAAATGATTTAGCAAAATATCCACGTACGTTGGATGCTGATTGCCGCTTGTTGGAAGATTGCGGAGTGACATTTGTTTTTGCCCCGTCTGTAGAAGAAATGTATCCGCAACCGGATACTCGTCAGTTTAGCTATGCTCCGCTGGATACGGTAATGGAGGGGGCTTTCCGCCCGGGACATTTTAATGGCGTTTGCCAGATTGTCAGCAAGTTGTTTGATGCGGTAACACCGGATCGTGCATATTTTGGTGAGAAAGATTTTCAGCAGTTGGCGATTATTCGTGAGATGGTTCGTCAGATGAAATATAAATTGGAAATTGTAGGCTGTCCGATTGTTCGTGAACAAGATGGACTGGCTTTAAGTAGCCGGAATAAACGTTTGTCAGCTGAAGAACGTGAAAATGCCTTAAAAATTTCTCAGACAATCTTTAAAAGTCGTACCTTTGCAGCCTCGCATACTGTAAGTGAGACGCAAAAAATGGTGGAAGATGCGATAGAAGATGCTCCGGGATTACGTTTGGAGTATTTCGAAATTGTAGATGGAAACACTTTGCAAAAGATAAGCAATTGGGAGGATACTTCATATGCAGTTGGCTGTATAACAGTGTTCTGTGGTGAAGTTCGTCTGATTGATAATATTAAATATAACGAACTCTAATTTAAAAGACGAAACCTTATGATGATTGAAGTGTTGAAGTCTAAAATTCATTGCGCACGTGTCACAGAGGCCAATTTGAACTATATGGGTAGTATCACGATTGATGAAGACCTACTGGATGCAGCGAACATGATCCCGGGAGAAAAGGTGTATATCGCTGATAACAATAACGGCGAACGCTTTGAAACCTACATTATCAAAGGTGAGCGAGGTTCCGGTAAGATTTGTCTGAATGGTGCTGCTGCCCGTAAGGTGCAACCAGATGATATTGTGATTATTATGTCGTATGCACTAATGGATTTTGAGGAAGCGAAGGCGTTTAAACCGACTGTGATTTTCCCGGATCCGGCAACGAACAAAGTAGTGAAGTAAGAGAGAACAATTCTTTTATATGAAAAAGAAAATCCTTGATTGCATAAGCAGTCAAGGATTTTTTATGAGTATATATTGGATATGCTATATTTAAATATAGCATATCACTCTATCATTAATATTAGCGATTATCAATTTTGATAATGCCTAGCTTTTATTTTTGTAATTGCTCATTCATAGCGGCAGCAGCTTTGCGGCCATCACCCATTGCTAGGATTACTGTCGCACCGCCACGTACGATGTCACCACCTGCAAAAATCATCGGAATGGAAGACTCCATATTATCATTGACAGCAATAGTACCTTTACGGCCAACTTCCAGACCTTTAATAGAACTTGGAACAATTGGGTTTGGCGATACACCGACACTAACAATAGCCAGGTCAATATCAATTGTTTCTGTTGCTCCCGGAATAGCTACAGGGCTACGGCGTCCCGAAGCATCCGGTTCTCCTAGCTCCATCTTTTGAAGAACAACTTGTTTTACCCGGCCTTGTTCATCCGGAATATATTCGATCGGATTATGTAAGGTGAGGAATTCAATGCCTTCTTCTTTGGCATGTTTTACTTCTTCAATACGTGCCGGCATTTCTTCTTCCGAACGACGATAAATGATCATGGCACGTTCAGCACCCAGGCGTTTGGCAGTACGTACAGAATCCATTGCTGTATTTCCACCACCAATAACTGCTACGTTTTTACCAAAAGCTACCGGAGTATCGGAATCTTCACTGGCTGCATCCATCAGATTAACACGAGTCAGGTATTCATTGGAAGACATGATATTAATGGAATTTTCGCCCGGTATATTCATAAAGTTAGGTAACCCGGCTCCGGAAGCCACAAATATTCCTTTGAATCCTTCTTCTTGCAAATTTTCTACACTGATTGTCTTTCCTACAATACAGTCCTTGATAAATTTGACTCCCATCTTAGAGAGATTCTCAATTTCAACATCAACGATCTTATTGGGCAAGCGGAATTCTGGAATACCATATTTCAAGACACCACCGATTTCATGCAGTGCTTCGAATACGGTTACATCATAACCGTATTTAGCCATATCTCCTGCAAATGACAGTCCGGCAGGTCCAGAACCTATCACAGCTACTTTGATACCATTCTTGTCTGCAATGACGGGAACGGAGATTTGACCGCTTTCGCGTTCATAATCTGCAGCAAAACGTTCCAGATAACCGACTGCTACCGGTTTTTCGTTCATTTTCAAATGAATACATTTGGATTCACATTGTTTTTCCTGTGGACAAACACGACCACAAACAGCCGGAAGTGCACTTGTTTCTTTCAATGTCTTTGCCGCTTCGAGGAATTCACCACGCTCGATATTCTTGATGAAACGAGGAATGTCAATACCTACAGGACATCCTTCCATACATCCCGGATTGGCACAGTCAAGGCAACGCTTAGCTTCGGTGACTGCTTGCTCAGCAGTTAATCCTTGATTCACCTCTTCTTTACGACTATGTGAACGATATTCGGGATCAAGCTCATTCATTTCAACGCGAGGAATAGCAGTGCGTTCTTTCGCTTTCATTGATTTACGCAATTCCTGTCGCCATGCAGCGTTACGGCTTTTTTCATCTATTTCTTTGGTGGCTTCACATTCGGGTTCCAGTTTGTGCATTTCTTCACGTTCAATGTTTTTGAACGCGCCCATACGTTTCAGCATTTCATCAAAGTTAACTTGGTGACCGTCGAACTCAGGACCATCTACACAAACAAACTTAGTTTTTCCTCCAACAGTGATACGGCAAGCACCACACATTCCCGTACCGTCTACCATGATTGTATTCAATGATACTTCAGTTGGGATTTCATATTTCTTAGTAAGTAAACAAACGAATTTCATCATGATGGCGGGACCGATAGCGAAACATTTATCTACTTTTTCGCGTTTGATCACTTCTTCCACGCCTTCTGTAACCAGACCTTTACGACCGTAAGAACCGTCATCAGTCATGATAATAACTTCGTCTGAACTTTCGCGCATTTCTTTTTCCAAGATGATGAGGTCTTTATTGCGACCTGCCAATACAGTAATTACCCTATTTCCGGCAGCTTTCAAGGCTTGCACGATAGGAAGCATAGGAGCAACACCTACACCACCACCGGCACAAACTACAGTTCCGAAGTTTTCAATATGGGTAGCTTGCCCTAGCGGACCTACTACATCTGTTATATAATCACCTTCGTTTAATTCACAAAGGCGGGTAGAGGAGAGGCCGACTTCCTGGACTACCAAAGTGATAGTACCCTTTTTTATATCAGAACCGGCAATAGTTAAAGGCATACGTTCTCCTTTTTCACCCACACGCACAATCACGAAGTGCCCGGCCTTGCGGGATTTGGCAATCAAAGGAGCTTCAATTACAAGTTTAAAAACTTTTTCTGAAAAACGTTCTTTGCTAATGATTTTGTTCATTATCTAATATTTTTGTTGGAATTGTTACGTAACTGCTATCAGAATGATGTAAATTTCGACAAAGATACATCTTATTTCTGAAATATAAAAAAGAAAAGCCACTCTTTTGATGAGTGGCTTTTTGATATTGAATATGAAAAGATATTAGTCAATTATATCGAAACCACAGT
This sequence comes from Bacteroides bouchesdurhonensis, assembly GCF_900155865.1. GTDB lineage: Bacteria > Bacteroidota > Bacteroidia > Bacteroidales > Bacteroidaceae > Bacteroides > Bacteroides bouchesdurhonensis. The sequence continues at coordinate 4,387,692 of NZ_LT707006.1, read as the reverse complement.
ACGGAACCAATGCTTTCGGAATCTTGATGCCTTCCGGAGTCTGATTATTTTCTAGTAAAGCAGCAACGATGCGGGGTAATGCTAGTGCCGAGCCGTTCAATGTATGACAAAGTTCTGTTTTCTTTTCTGCACTACGGTAACGGCATTTTAGGCGGTTAGCCTGATACGTATCGAAGTTGGATACGGAACTAACTTCCAGCCAACGTTTTTGTGCTTCAGAATATACTTCGAAGTCAAAACAGAGAGCAGCTGTAAAACTCATATCACCACCGCAAAGACGAAGGATACGGTAGGGAAGTTCTAGTTTCTGCAATAAACCTTCTACATGGTCCAGCATCTCTTGATGAGATTGTTTGGAGTGTTCCGGTTTGTCGATGCGGACCAGTTCCACTTTAGAGAATTCGTGCAGACGGTTTAAGCCGCGTACATCCTTGCCATAAGACCCGGCTTCGCGACGGAAACATTGAGTATAGGCACAGTTCATGATTGGCAATTGTTTCTCTTCTAAAATTACATCACGGTAAATGTTGGTAACAGGAACTTCTGCTGTAGGAATCAGATATAAATCATCTACTTCGCAATGATACATTTGTCCTTCTTTGTCAGGAAGCTGTCCTGTACCATAACCGGAAGCTGCATTAACCACAGTCGGCGGCATAATTTCAGTATATCCTGATTTACGGGCTTCATCCAAAAAGAAATTAATAAGTGCACGTTGAAGTTGGGCACCTTTACCTTTATATACAGGAAAACCGGCACCAGTGATTTTAACACCCAAATCAAAATCAATCAAATCATATTTTTTTGCTAATTCCCAATGAGGAAGTGCGTCTTTAGGAAGTTCAGTTTCCATTCCACCCATTTTCTCCACAACGTTGTCTTCGGCACCTACACCTTCAGGTACACTATCATAAGGTATGTTAGGAATGGTATAAAGTAAGTTCTGCATATCAGTGGCAGCTTCTGTCATTGTAGCATCCAGCTCTTTATTGATGTCTTTCAATTCGGCAACACGGGCGCGGGCTGTTTCGGCTTCTTCTTTCTTACCTTCTTTCATTAGTTGTCCGATAGTACGTGAAAGGGAATTAACCTCTGCCAGATTCTTATCTAATTGATTTTGTGTGTTACGTCTCTTGTCATTGAAAGCGATAACCTGATCGATCGTTTCTTTTGCATTCTTGAAATGCTTTTTTTCCAGTCCGCGGAGCACCGCCTCTGTGTTTTCTGTAATTTGTTTAATAGTAAGCATATCTATATACTTTTTTTGAACTTTCTTTGTTTCAAGTTACAAAGATAGAGCAAAAAAAGATATGTAGGCATAGTTATTATACATTTTACGTATAATAATTGCCGTAAAATCTAAGAATATATGCTTTTTTATCCATAAAGTGTATATTTGTCTTCCTCTGACATCTAAATATATCTTTTGATAAAAGTGATATATTACTTACAAAATACTATCTTTGGGACTTGATTAATGAAAATGCTATGACGTTCTTTAGGGAATGATCTTGTTATCAACGTATTCATCAAATACATTATAAAACTATTATTATGAGAAAAAATGTCATTACTTGGTTTATCTTTTGCCTCTTGCTTTTATCTGGAGGCGTTTTCAATGTAAAGGCACAAAACTTGGAAAAGTTTACATTGCCTACACCTTGGACAGCGGAAGCATTAGCTACTAAAGTTCCTTTTCCAGAATATCCTCGTCCACAGATGGTGCGTTACAAGTGGTTGAATTTGAATGGAATGTGGGACTATATGGGTGGTAAAAAATTATCTGATCCCGTTACTGCTACTACCCCTCCTGTCTTTCCTGCTAACACAGAAAAAATACGTGTACCATTTCCTCCTGAAGCAGAATTATCCGGTATAGCTCGTAAAGGGGATACTTGCTTGTGGTATAGACGTAATTTTGTTGTTCCGAAAGAATGGAAAGGCAAGAATGTACTACTGAATTTTGGTGCGGTGGACCGTATCTCGTCAGTGTTTGTAAATGGTAAGAAAGTTGGGACTCATACGGGAGGTTATGATGCTTTTAGCTTTGATATCACTGATTACTTGAAATCGGGCGAAAACGTTCTCGTGGTAGGTGCCTACGACCCGAATGATGGTCGGGCTGCTTCGGGAAAGAACGGACCTCGTGGTGATTATGTTTATACTTCGGGTATTTGGCAGACAGTTTGGCTTGAACCGGTAGAGAAACAATATATTTCTCATATAAAGCTTGTGCCTGATGTGAAGAATAACCGTCTGGAAGTAGTAGCCTATAGTGATAATCCGGGATTGACAGTGACTGCAATTGCCAGTAACGGAAATTCGGAAGTTGCAAAATCAAATGGAAGTTCCAATACCACTTTTTATCTGCCTATTCAGAATCCTCGTTTGTGGAGTCCGGATGATCCTTTTTTATACGAATTGAAATTGCAGTTGAAAGACCGGAAAGGAAAGATAATAGACGAAATATCTTCTTATTTTGGTATGCGCTCGGTTACTATGGGTAAGGTAGATGGGGTGCTTCGTCCTTTGTTGAATGGAGAATTTGTTTTTCACATCGGCCTTTTGGATCAAGGTTATTGGCCTGACGGTGCATTTACTGCTCCTACGGAACAGGCTTTGTTGTATGATATTGAGTTAGCTAAACGTGCAGGATTTAACGTGATTCGTAAACATATTAAGGTTGAACCTCAACGTTGGTATTATCACTGTGACCGACTTGGGTTGATGGTTTGGCAAGATATGCCTAACCTTTGGGAGCCTGATGATGCAGATTCTGTGGCTGTTCGCAAACAGTTTCGTGATGAATTGAAAGTGATGATTGACCAGCATGTTAGTTCACCATCTATTGTAATGTGGGTTCCGTTTAATGAGAACTGGGGAGCTTTTGAAGCAACTGACATTACTGATTGGGTGAAGAAATATGATTCCAGCCGTCTGGTAAATGGAATGTCCGGATACAACTATGCTCCCGGATATCGTAAGGCATACGGAGATCCCGGTAATGGTGATTTTGTAGATATGCACCATTATGGTAAGATAGAACCTCAGGCAATGCCTCGGCCAACTGATAAAAGGGGGGCTTCCCTTGGAGAATTCGGAGGAAAAGGTTTATTTGTGCGTGGACATATGTGGCCTGTACGTAATGATGCTTATGAGATGATGTTGAATAAGGACCATTTAACGGATACTTATGTGTTGATGGCTACTGAATTAGAGCAGATGATTAAATATTTTGGATTGAGTACAGCTATCTACACACAAACTACGGATGTGGAACATGAGATAAACGGTCTGGTTACTTATGATCGAAAAGTGGAAAAGATGGATCTTGATAAGGTGAAACAGATAAATCAAGATGTAATAAAGAGTACGCGAAAAAAGAAATAGAAATGTGCCTTGTTGCTCAAGAATCTTGTATGGGAATCTCTTTTGCTGTTATATAGGATAAAATGAGATGTAATTGCCTGAATTACATCTCATTTTTTTGTTCGATAATCAATGTGCCAGTTCTAAGATTCAGATATTTTCATTCCACTAAATTGTTATTAAGAGGGAGGAAGTTGGTAGTAATATAGATAATCATCTTCTATATTTTTATCGCAAGCATATACAATATTGCTTGTTTCGTCAATGACAATGTCGCTGATGTATCTTCCTAAATTGATTGTATTTAGATTTTCACCTTCTAAATTGTAGATTTCTAATGAACTCCGAACATTTGATAAATTTTGTACTTGCGTTCCTTGATAGATTGCATATATCGTATTTTTTCCACAAATCACATCTGAATAATAGTAAATCATTTCATCATCCCGATCTTTATTGTATAAATCGTTTTGGAGTTTGTCGTCTCCAATAATAAATTTTAGATTAAAACCAAGAGAGGAAATTTGATAAACTTCCAAACGATTAATATATCTATAAGCGATAGCCATATAGTTATCACTTACTGAGATCTTGCATTCATAAGGACCAGAATAATCATTTTCTGAAGGTTTTAATGAGAAATCTACTGCATCTACTACTTTTTCTGTTTTCAAGTTTAATAGTTCTACTGCAATCTCCTTAGGCATAAAACTTGTTCCTATAAACAAGCTGTCATCATATTGTTGCATTCGGGTATATGATTTGGGAATTCCATGTTCTTTACTCCAAATAGGGAAGTGGAATGTATGTGTGTGAATGAGTGAATCTGCCTTTGTTTGGTAGATGTTCATTATATTCAGAGCATTTGAATAAATGCCTACATTTCCATTTTTTTTCATACGGCATAAAGATGGGATAATATACTCATTTGGTCCATTACCGATTTTTCCCCATTGTATGAGCTTCTGTGTATATAGGTCGAAGATGGAAAGAAAGGAAGAATCTTTGTTGTTAAGTACATAAAGCTGATTATTGTTTAAAAACCATCTTTCTGGATAGAATATAAATGGTAATTTTAAGGAATCAACTTCGATTGATAATTTATCTTTTAGGTTTTTCGCAATTACGGGAATTTTTTCTTTTGATTTTTGTGATTGCGTACAACTAGAGAAGAAAACTATCATCAAGGCAAGTGTATACACTAGCTTTGATGTTTTTAGGTAGAATGCTTTATTTACCATCTTTTACAATCATCTTTTTCTTTTCCGGTTTGTTCTTTGTAGCAACAATCATAGATTCTTTCTTCTCCACTCAATATTCTGCGGTATCCGTTTGAATTGTCGCATCTGAAGTGTTCTTCTTGGGCTAATGACTCTATATTCGCTAATATTAGCTTTGATATTGGTTTTACCAGTTGTGTGCGATAAACATTATATCCCACTATTAACGTAATTACTGATAAAAATGTTACTTTGATAATCTTCTTCATCTTTTTTATGATTTTGAGTTATTAAATGGTTACTTTCATGCAATATTTTTTGTTATCCTCCTTTCTATTATAGCTATAATATTGATGAATGATGCATGTTTTCTGAACTATTTAAAATATGTTATTAGACAAAAATGGGAAATAAAAGTGGGAAAATCTACTATTTTGCTGACTATTTCTGACCTATTGTAATTTTGGTTTAGGATAGCATCATGTTTCTCGGATGAGAAAAAGAAAGGAGATGTAATCCGAACGATTACATCTCCTTTCTTAAAACTATTTTCAGTTGTACGATTATGCCTCAGATACAGGAACGATAGAAACATATCTTCTATCTTCCTTACCTACCTTGAAACTTACTGTACCATCTACTAAAGCGAAAAGAGTGTGGTCTTTACCCATACCGATGTTTTCACCCGGATGGAATTCAGTACCTCTTTGACGAACGATGATGTTACCTGCTTTGCAAGCTTCGCCACCAAATATCTTAACGCCTAATCTTTTGCTATGTGATTCGCGGCCGTTCTTAGAACTACCGACACCTTTTTTATGTGCCATTTCTTCTTACTTTTAAATTGATTAAGCTACTACTTCTGTGATTGTTAACTCTGTGAACTGCTGACGGTGACCGTTCAGTTTTCTATGACCTTTTCTTCTTTTTTTGTGGAAAACAAGAACTTTGTCACCTTTAACCAAGTTGGAAATGACTTGGCAAACAACTTTAGCACCTTCTACTACAGGGGCACCTACAGTAACATTTCCGTCTTTGTCTACCAAAAGAACTTTTTCAAACTCTACAGTTGAACCGTTTTCTGCACCTTCGATGTGGTGAACGAACAACTTCTGACCAGCTTCTGCTTTAAATTGCTGACCGTTAATTTCTACAATTGCGTACATCTTATAATAAATGTATAAGTTAGCTCCGGCGGGTGGTCTTTAATCTCTTAAGGAACTCTTGGTTAAACCCGTTGCGGAATAATCGGGCACAAAAGTACTATTTTTATTTGTTTGTGACAAATATTTCGTTGCTTTTTTATTTGTAATCTTTCTAACCTTTGTACACTCTTTACCAATTTATTGGCACAGTTGTGCCAGAGGCTTGGCACTGTCGTGCCACTACATTGGCAAGGTTCTGCCACTACGGTGGCAGAGATACTAGTCTAGTAACTCTGCCAAAGAGTTCATAATGATTCGATGAGGGTATGCTTTAAGTTCGTTGGCGGTAGTCATTCCATTAAGAACTCCGGCAAAATCTACTCCGGCATTTTGGGCTGTTTCGGCATCTACAGTGCTGTCTCCCACATATAAAGTCTCTTTTTGAGTACTTTTTAGATGTTTTAATGCAAACTGTACTCCTTCGGCTGATGGTTTTGCTGTTTTTACATCTTCTCCACCGACAACAATATCAAAAAAATCTTCCGGAAGGTAATTATTCAGATAATCCAGTATTCGGAAACGATATTTAGTAGAAATGATCCCGATACGTGCTCCCCGTTTTTTAAGTTCTTTCAGAGTAGGCAATGTCTCGGGAAAAAGAATCGTATTGGCATTCATATGTATATCCGCTTCTTTTCTATATTCCAGTCGGAAAGCAGTTAGTTGTTCGGGATCTGTAATGCCAGTGAGGATATTAAAAGACTCTTCCAACGTTTTACCGATGGTCCGTTTGATGGCTTCGTCAGTTACATCAGTGTACTGATGACGGGTAAGTACTATTCTGAAACAGGTAACAATGCCGCGTGATGAATCGGCTAACGTATAGTCAAAGTCGAATAAATAGGTTTTATAGTCCATTGGGAAACTTTTCTGCAAAAGTACTAAAATCCTATTTCTATTTTACAGGTTCAACCGTATATCCTTGTTTTTTCAGTAAGTTTAGCACTCCTTTTTCACCCGGAAGATGCAAAGCACCGACAGCTACGAAAGTTGGAGCTGTTTTCATAATACTGGGTAATTTCTCTGCCCATGCCTGGTTGCGGTTGTAAATCATAGCATCGTCTTCACCGGGGAGTGGATCACATTGATCTCCTTTGCGCTCTTCGCTGAGGCTGAGCATAGAAGCCAGATCTTGTTTTGAATAGGCATCTGTCACCTTTTTCATGATATCGATTGATTCATCCATATTATTAAGTACACACATTAATAACTGTGCCTGGCGTTTTAATGAAGTACCATTAAATAGCAAGTTGAATTGGAAGTCTACTGTTTCTAAGCCTTCTACTTTTTTACCCTTTTGAATAGCCAGGTTCTGAAAATAGGTATCGAGTTGTTCTTGTGGTTTAAAGTTCTGGATGTGTTTTATATAGGCTATTACTATTATATTATTTTGTATAGCGGATGGCTTTAATTTAGGTACCAGTGTCAAGTCCATCCTCAGGTATTCCTTACAAATTTTGTTAGCTGTTTCGAAGTCAGCAGCTGAAAGAAGCGACATTAATGTCGTATCGCTTTCGGTCATCATCATCTTTTGCATTCTTTGCATAGCTGCAGGTGTTTGTGTATCTGATATTTTCAATTCTCCGTATACTTGCAGCGTTTCGTCGAATGCTTTTTGTAGACCGGCAATACTATCTTTGATACTGAGTGGAGCTAAATGGTGTGTACCTATTATATAGGAAGGCTTTTCAAGGTCGTTTCCTGATATTTTCCATAACAGTTGTGCATTTGCGCTAAGTGATATGCCTGTCAAGATAACTGCTGCAATGAATGATTTCATGACTCTTACTGTTTAAAAACTGATGATTATTGTATCCTTCCACCGGATATCCAATGTTTGGTATAGTAATCTTCGTTTAGATTACTGACAATAACTCCTTTACTGGTACTGGCGTGGATGAATTTCCCGTTTTTTAGATATATTCCCACGTGAGCTACTTTTTTTCCGGAGTTTCTGCTGGTAAAGAATACGAGATCACCTTCTCTGAGATTCCGTTTGCTGACTTTATTACTTTTCTTTTTCAGATCTTCCGTATTTCGTGGAAGTTGGGTGCGGTAGACTTTCCGGTAGACTTGATAAGTAAGTCCTGAACAATCTGTCCCTCTTTTTGAATCTCCGCCGCCACGATAGGGAACACCTATCCAGTCGGCCGATTCCATATAAAGTTTATGATTATCTTCAAGATTAATATCAACTCCTAAACGGATAGAAGCCTTTGCTAATGCTTTATAATCCAGACGAGGGGCGGAAGTACGGCAAGAACTGAAACTTATGATCAGTCCTAGTAGTAAAATGGATTGTAAAAAGAGTCTTTTCATGGGCTTTCGCTGTTAATTGGGGTTATTCTTTTATGTTGAAATAATCTTCTAACTCTTTTTCGGCAGAACTATTCTCATTAATGATATCTTTTATAATAATACCATTTTCCTGTAAAGCAATGCGTGGACATACGTCTATAATGTGATTTAGATTATGGCTGGAGATAATGACAGTAGCTTGATGCTCCTCATTATATCTTTTGAGTAAATGCTTGATGACAGATTGCGAACTAGGATCGAGGAAATTGAATGGTTCGTCCAAAATCAGCAATTGCGGGTGATGAAGCATGGCGGCAATAATTCCGATTTTTTGTTTATTACCGGCCGAATAGTTACGAATATACTTTTTCTGCCCGATTATTTCTCCACTCATGAAACGCTCGAAGGGGAGGAGTCGCTCATTTACTTCTTCTTTGTTCAATCCATATACCTTGCCGATAAAGTAAAAATATTCTTCCGGAGTAAGATAATCAATCAGGAAACTATAATCGATAAAAGCTCCGGTGAAGTTTTTCCAGCCTTCGCTTTGACTGACTTCAATACCATTGATGATTACTTTTCCTTTGTCTGCTTTCAATAAATCCAGCATTAACCTGAAAAGAGTTGTTTTACCAGCACCATTATTTCCTACCAGACCAAGCATATCACCTTGATTAAGCTCGTAATGTTCTATGTCGATAGCTACCTTTGAACCAAAGTTCTTTTTAAGATTATCAATGTTAATCACGGTTTTCAGTATTTTAGTGGTTATTGTTTCATGTATATTTATTGGCGGCTGTCTCTGAAACCTTCCATATTTTCATAACGGCGTTTCATAAAACGCTGATATATGTTTCTTATCCAGTATGGTGAAGCCAGAATGAATCCCAGTCCAATTATTAAAAGTGTGATATAAGCTATTGTTTCTCCAAACAATGCATTCAATACACTATATAAAAGTAAGGGGACTCCATAAGCACATAAACTTATGATTATCTGAATACCGCCGTTGCTTTGTCGAGTTGTTACTTTTTCGTTCAGTGGAATTGTTTGTTTGTTGTAAACAACTAACTGTAGGTTACAAAAATAGATAAATCCTATTGTGTAGAAAAACCAGGAGAAAGCTCCCAGTAAAGTCAATTTGTTCATTATGATAGCTGGAATCATCAATGTGAATGGTATAATTTCTCCTATGCTGTACACATAATATTTAGCTCTCAATAGACTTAGGATAGATCCTTTACGGGACATCATTCCATCCAGATAGTTTCCTTCAAATGACATCGTTCGTATAAGAATGATCATTCCAAATACACTGAAATTGTATATGACAATGAAGGTGGGCATAAACCCTCCATCATAAAGATTTGAAAAGCTTAATACGCAGCTAAACATAATAATTAAAACGAAAGTGTTGCGTAACAAACCTTTGCAGCTGCGATTGCGTAAAAGCATTTTTAATTCCAGTCGCATATATTCTCCCACTTCCCCATAACGCTCGAAGAACTTATAGTCGGAGACATGTTTGATTTTTGAATCGTTTGTTTTTGCCAGTTCAGCATAGATTAGACCGGAAATGACTCTGCGGTTAATCCACCATAAAATAGCTATAATAAGTATCGTACCCAGAAAATAAAGGATATTCCCTTCCATATATCCATCTCCCAAGTCTATCAGGAAAGAAGATATGGGACTATCGGGAATAATAAGTAGAAAAGTGATCCCGCCATAAAAAACGACAGGAAGCAATATCCACCAAATACGTTCATTGATAAGTGTGCGGCAAAGCAAATACCAGTAGTTGTTAATAAGAATAATGAGCCAGATACCTATAAGATAGCTGATAACGCCTAAAACGCCAAAGAATTTTGTAATTGTGAGGAAGGAAAAAGGGACAAAGAGAAACAACCAGAATAGATTGAATAGGCTTAGTCCGGAGCGTAAAAGTAAAAAATCGATGATACGTTTTTTTTTAACCGGCAACAGGAGGTAAGGTTTTACCTCCTGAGTCGGTGTTTTTTGAAACGGAATACGCAACAGGAAATCCAGTGCCAGAATAAAAATCAGGGCGATGCCGTTCATTACATGATATGGTTCCCAATTGGGAACCATATTTGTAAACGAAGAGGCAAGTATTGTACCGAAGAGTATCAAGTAACCGGCCCAACCGGCTGCCATTACATAGCTGATAATTTTACCCGCTAAATTCTCCTCATACATCGGATGCCGTCTGGCAGCAAGCCGTCCATGCCTGCGTAATTCGTTAAATATCATCATACAGTTGATTGTTGAAGAATATTATTTATCTGTTTTCTTAATATCTTCTTCAGGTACAGTCATAGTAACTTGAATTTCATTTTTCTGTTTCAGCAACTTATCAAGGAATTCCTTTACGTCTTTTGCTGTCATGTTGTTAATCAGTTCTTCATACCCTTTTGTTGAATCAATGCCAGTGTAGAAATATGCATTCAAGTTACTTAGCCAATAGCTGTTTTCTTTTTGTGCATCTTTGTAATTCTTCAGCATATATTCTTTGATCTTCTGCATGTGTTCTTCAGAAGGACCTTCTTTAGCCATTTTTTGAAGCTGTTCGGTTACGATACCTGCCAATTTGGCTTTCTTAACCGGATCAGGATCAGTCTGGAAAACGATTTGCAAAGTAAGTTCTTCTTTCGGATACTGGCTCAGACTACCGTCACAATTTACACCGTATGTACCACCCTCTTTTTCACGGATTTCGGCTGTATAAACCATATCCAGTGCTTGCTCAAGGAAGCTGAGAGTTATGTTGTTACGCAAGTCATATTTGCATTTTCCGCTGAATAGGAACATAATAGTTGCCATTGGAGTTTCCTGTTTCTTAGCAAACTCTTTCTGGTAGTTTCCTTTACGGATATTCATCTTCGTATCTTTGAAAGTCTCTTTACGATTGATAGCAGGCAGACCTCCCAGGTATTTAGCAATTAAAGGTTTAACTTCTTCGATATTGATATTACCTACAAAATAGAAATTGAAGTCGCTTGCATCTTTGAAGCGATCCATATACATTTCGATGATACGATCGTAATCGATATTATCAACCATTTCTTCTTTCAGATCCAACATACGAGGATGGTTGCCATATAGAATATGAGATACAGTATCCTGGAATGCTTTCATCGGATTAGCATCTTTATTTTGTAAAGCAGCTTTCAGACGATTCTTGTATGATTCGAATGCTTCGTTATCCTTGCGTGGAGCAGTGAAAGACAAATAAGTCAGTTGCATCATTGTTTCAAAGTCTCTTGGAGGGCAGCTTCCTGAAACAGATTCTGTCAATGAACTTACCGATGTGCCTACAGAAGCGCGTTTACCTGCAAGAGCTTTGCTCAATTCAACTTTATTGAAATTGCCGAGACCACCTACTGTTGCTACGCTGTTAATTTGAGAGATATTCAGAATTTCATTGTCCGGGAATAAGCTGGTACCACCGAAGCTTATACCTTGCATTAAGATTTGATCAGCTTTGAAATCTGTCGGTTTGATATATACAGTCACACCATTAGAAAGTACTAATTTAGTTGATCCATAGATTTCTCCACTATTTTCAGAAACAATTGTTCCACCTTTTGGCTCTTCTGAAAGCAAAGGCTCAGTAGAAACTTTATCTTCATACGCTTTAACGTCGAGTGTTTTAGTCTCTTTCAACCATGAAGCAATTTCTTCTTTAGTTGGATATTTCATACCTTCTTTTTCAGGACCTGCCATCATAACTACCTGATTGTTATCAGTGAGCAGTTGGCCCATGATTTGGTTGATATATTCGACTGTAATTTGCGGAGCTAATTGTTTGATGATCGCACATTCAGCTTCAAGACCCGGAATTGGTTCATTGTCGAGGAAACTGTTGACGTATTCGTCTACAAAACCGCCACTCTTTCTTTTATCACGTTCATTATAAGCAGTTTCGATAGCTTGCAGGTAATTGGCGCGTGCACGTTCGTACTCTGTTGCAGTAAATCCGAAACGACGTGCGCGTTCAGCTTCCTGTAGTACAGTCTTCATAGCCAGTTCAATACCGTCTAATTTGCTGCTACCACTCAATGTGAAGGCTTCTTTGGTTTTGGCAAGGAAAAAGTTTCCATAACCGGCATTTGCGCTTGTGAAAGGAGGTTCAGCTGTCTGGATCAGTTCTGCTAGACGATTGTTCAACATGGTGATTGCCATATTCAACATATACTGAGTTGCATAATAATTGACCGTATTCTTTATTGAATCCGGAGTGGCTTCATGTTTGTAGAAGATGTTGAAAGAAGGAGTTTTTACTTCTTTATCCGTACCAATATAGATCAGAGGTTCTTGGTTGTCAGGTACCGGATAGTAGATGCGTTCTGCCGGGCTTGTCGGAGCTTTTACATCAGCGAACACCTTCTTCAATTTGGCTTCGATATCGTCTACATTAATATCACCTACAATTACGATTCCTTGCAAATCCGGACGATACCATTTTGCGTAATATTCGCGGATGTCCTGATAAGGGAAGTTATTGATAACATCGATGCTTCCGATAGGCATACAATCTGAATATTTAGAATCCGGGAACAAGGTAGGCAAAGCATCAGTCATGATACGTTGCATTCCACTGTTACGGCTTCTCCATTCTTCACGAATCACACCACGTTCTTTGTCGATTTCTTTGTCGAGCAATTTGATAGCACTTGACCAGTCGTGCAGAATAAGCAGACAAGAGTCTACTACATTTATATTTTCAGTAGGAACATTGCTGATGTTGTAAACTGTTTGATCAACGCTGGTGTATGCATTCAGGTTAGTGCCGAATTTGATACCTTTGGTTTCACACCAAGGGATGATACCTAAACCATTTTCATCACCCGGGAAATTTTTAGTTCCGTTAAAAGCCATATGTTCCAGAAAGTGTGCCAAACCACGTTGCTGTGGTTCTTCAAGAATAGAACCTACTTTTTGTGCGATGTAGAACTCTGCACGTTTTTCCGGAAGTGCATTGTGACGAATGTAATAAGTGAGCCCGTTGTCCAGTTTACCAATGCGGACATCTTTGTCCACAGGTAGCGTTTGCATGGGCTGTGCAAACACAAATTGGAAATTGCAGCATATCGTTAAGACTGCAATAAATAATCCACGTAATAAATGTTTCATATTTTATATTTAGTTTAAAAAAATATTCTTGTTCTATTAGTTTCGCTAGTCATAAATGTTAAATCACTCATAATGTATTATTCGTTGTGATAACTTATTTTATTCAGGTTTATCTTATTCCGGGCTGATCATTAAAAACTCTAATTGATTTCAAACTTCGACCAAAATTTGCAACATCCTTGCCATTATATTTTCAACAGGTTATGAATGTTAAGACTGATCGTAAATGTTTCATCGTTTGATATAGATTATTTGACAGCTTCCCGTATTCTTACTAGTTTAGTCAATAACCCTTCTAATAAGTCCAGTTTCAGCATATTGGCTCCATCACTTTTGGCTACTGCCGGGTTTTCGTGAGTTTCAATGAATAATCCGTCAGCACCTACGGCAATACCTGCTTTTGCAACTGTTTCAATCAGTTGTGGCATTCCGCCTGTCACTCCACTGGTCTGATTCGGTTGTTGCAATGAGTGAGTAACGTCCAATATCACAGGATAACCGAATGATTGCATTTCAGGAATACCACGATAATCAATTACTAAATCCTGATAACCGAAAGTCGTACCACGCTCAGTCAACATCACATTTTTGTTTCCTGCTTCCACCACTTTATCTGCTGCAAATTGCATAGCGATAGGAGAGAGAAACTGTCCTTTTTTGATATTTATAATTTTCCCGGTTTTTGCAGCTGCAATCAGAAGATCGGTTTGACGGCAAAGAAATGCTGGAATCTGTAGTATGTCTACATATTCTGCAGCCATTTCTGCTTCGTCGGCTGCATGAATGTCTGTTACGGTAGGAACACCGAAAGTATCATGCACCTTTTTCAATATTTTGAGTGCTTTCTCATCACCGATACCCATAAAAGAATCCATACGTGAACGGTTTGCTTTGCGGTAAGAACCTTTGAAAACGTAAGGAATCTTCAGAGATTCAGTGATTTTGACTGCACGTTCTGCAATACGCATTGCCATATCTTCGCCTTCTATCACACATGGACCTGCCAGCAAAAAGAAGTTATTAGCAGAATTGTTTTTAAGTTCTATCATTTTAGTATTTACAAATTACGAGTTACAAAATTACAGCCTTTCTAATTAATAGGATTAAACAGATAGATTCATTTCACTCTATTTACCGCTTATTTAGGAATAATCAGTGTTGTCTTCTCTGAAAGTACTCCTATTTCCAACGGGAAATGCTTCGGTAAAAGGCGTCCGTCTAAATCTACGGAAGCATTTTGTGCACGTAGCACTTTAACTTTCCGTGTCCGGTAACTTTTCACCGTCTTATGATTCAAAATTCTTCCTTGAATCAACATCCATAGTCCGGAAATGATTTGCAGAAATTCCGGGCGATAGATGATAGATACATCCAGCCAACCATTATAGGGTACAGCACTCGGTGTTTGTCCCCAACCCCATGCACTACCTACACAGACTGTCATGATACGTCCGCGGATATGTTCGTCATTGATCCGGAGATGCATGCGATAGAGTTTCCGTTCAAATATCAATGAAAATAATGCAGCTAAGTATGATAAAAATTTAACCCCCCAGAAACGTTTGGTCTGATCGGTGATTTTTACGATTCGTGCACCTAGACCGATATTGACAGCATTGAGGAAATAGCGACGTTGATGATCTTGCCCATCATAGTAGGAACAATAACCTACATCTATTTTTTTGAGACGGTGATTGATAATACAATCTACAGCTGTTTTATATTCGGTAGTAAGCCCCCAGTATTTGGCAAAGTCATTTCCAATACCATTCGGAATAATACCCAGAGCGATATTATCCTTATCTTCAGCATCAGAGAGCATAATCCCATTGATAGCATCATTCAGCGCACCATCACCACCTACAATAACAATTGTACGATAACCATTATTAGCAAGAATTTTGGATAGGCGTTCCACAGAACCGAAACCTTCGGATTGTACATAGTCATAATCGACACCTTTGCCGTCCATATACTCCTTGATCTCTTTCCATCGTTTCTGTACCTTGCGGGTACCGGCTTTAGGGTTGTAAATAACTCCCCATTTTCCTGGTTCTACACTCATATAAAACTAATAAATATGCGACAAAGATACTAAAACTCTTGCAGTTTATCTAATACAAATGCTATCTTTTCTTCCATAGGTAATTCTGCACTAACCCAATGGATGGTAAATCCTCTCCGTTCCATGCCACGAAACCAGGTCATCTGACGCTTGGCAAACTGATGAATAGCTGTTTCCAAGCCTGTGAACATCTCTTCATAAGTTAGTTTTCCTATGACATATAATGTCAGGTATTTATATTCCAAACCGTAATAAATCAGGTCGTCCGGAGCGATTCCATGCGCGATTAAATGCCGTACTTCATCCACCATTCCTTCATCCAATCGTTGCTTTAAACGGCGGGTAATCTTCTCGCGTCTTAGTTCCCGATCAATATCTACCCCAATAATAAGGCTGTTCAGCTTTGGAAATTCCCGTTCAGGGACTGGATGAGCTATATAATACTCTTCAATTTCTATGGCGCGTATCGCACGTTTTACGGTATCTACATCCGTAGAGTTGTGCAGAGTCTTATATTGGCTTAACATACTGGTCAATTCTTCAAGGGAATAATTAGCCAGGCGGGCACGTAATTCCGGATCTTCAGGTACAGGCAGTAGCTTATAACCTTTCAGTACAGCTTCAAGATACATTCCTGTTCCTCCACATAAAACGGGGAGACAGCCTTTTTGTTTGATAGAATCGTAAGAAATCAGGAAATCCCGTTGATATTCGAATACATTGTATTTATATCCGGGATCTGCAATGTCGATCAGGTGATACGGAATAGTATGTCCGTTAATCGTATAATCGGCCAAGTCCTTTCCGGTACCAAGGTCCATACCCCGATAAATTTGACGGGAGTCGGCACTGATAATTTCTGTATTTAATTTGTGAGCCAAAGCGGTGGCAAATGGTGTCTTGCCTGAAGCAGTGGGCCCGAGTATGGCAATTAAATCATAGTCCGGCATAGTTTCATTCTTTAAAATGTCGGGCAAAATTACGAAATTATCTGATATAGAGGCGTTCCTGTATCTATGTTTTTAGGTTATTTATTAATCGTTTGTTGTACACGGTAAACTTTTCCATTTTTATCCACTCCTTCAATGATGATAGTCTGAGGAGCTTTACTATCTGCGGTATAGTATTCTATCGTGGCTTTCCCTTCGTTATCAAATTGTAAGGATGGATTCCAGTAAATAGTGGTTCGTAAATCTGATTTCGCGAGGTCCGCTTTTTCAGGAAAAGCGTAAGTCGGATGGTAGAATTCTACAGTATCACAATATCCTAATGGGGTATAGGTTGCAATGCCTGGTACTGGTTTCCTTGGAATGTCTTTCGGGTCTTTTAATGTAATGACGATGGCACCTGCTGCAGCACGAGGACCCAGGATCATTGTATCTGTCTCACGAAGAAGGCTTATGCTCGATATGTTATCTGCAAAAATATCTTTTAATAAATAATCATCATTGTCATAAATGATATCATTAATAACGATTGCCGGTTGATCGGCATTATTGCGGATATGTAATTCACTTCCATTTGAAACGGTAACTCCCGGAAGATTGATGGCAATATCGTAAGCCGTTCGTCCTGCATATTGTTTTAGCCTGTCTCCTTCAAGAGTATAGGTATTGATGCCGCCTGTATAAATACTTTTGGAACTGGCTTTTTCACGCCTGGCAGTTACAAGAACTTCTTTGAGGTTATATACGCGCATACCTCCCTCCATGTAATATTGGTCACGAGTGTTGAGCAGATAATCCTGCATTAAAGTAGGCATTCCGTTGTAGAACGGACTCTTATGATATATCTTTGGATATTGGAGTGTATCCATTTCGATTTCAACTCCGGGAAATCCTTTTTGGGTACGTGCTTGGACAACAAACGTAGTACTGTCTTTGAATGAAGTGTTGATAACAAACTCTCCCTTTTCGTCAGTAATGGTCGTTTCAAATATGTTTTCTTTGGGTGCTAAAGCGTAAATAGGTCCCTTTTTTACATTATTGCCAAAGAACCCCCTGATTCGGCCACTAATTGTTTGTCCCTGTTCTATATAATTCTTGAAGTTTAATGAAGGAGGGATAACGAGATTCTTTAGAATATGCCTTCTCCATCCATGTGTCATCATCAAGAAGTCTAATGCACGAAGTGTTTTAAAATCTTGGTTAAGGAAATAATATCCGGGATTTTCTATGTATCCTTTCAAATCAGAAGTTAGCAGGAGATTTGATAAAATATTGTCGGCAAGAGAATCGGGTTGAACTTTCTGTCGGTCTGTAATACTAATAGAAAAACTACCGGCAATAGGGTTGTTATGATAGTCTTTTCCTGAAATTTGCAGAGATACTTTTTCTTTTTTGCCATAAGAAGGTTTGTCGGCTACAATCTGCCATTGACCGGATTTTCTGTCGGGGACGAATATTAACCGTTCACTAAGAGTGTTTCCTCTTCCGTCGATTAATAAAAAATGAGTAATTCCTTCCTGAAACAAACTATCATTCATTTTTCCGAAAGTACTGGGTGGATTGATCGGTTGTAAGATCGTAAGTTTCTCCCGGGTATGGGCAACTAAAAATAGTTTTTGAGGCCATTCGGTAGTTTCTGTTTTTTGAATTTCAAAACGTATGTCATCGCGGCGATGTGTCATAGAAAGAGCAATACCTTTTTCTTCTACAGTGGGGAGATTAAAACGTTTCGTGATTCCGTCACTGCTCTTGATCATGGCATAATAAGCGTCCGGAACAATCGTACTCAATGTGAAAACTCCCATTCCGTCATGTTCTGAACGAAAAGAACTTAAGGTGTCTCCTTTGGAATTAAAGAGAGTACCCTCCACTTCTTTGGAGAAACCATCTGATCCTTGTGCTTTAAAAGCTACATTTTGATGAGAAATGGCAAGCAAAGCACCACCCTCCGGGAAGAATGTAACATCGAAATCCTTCCCAAAAACAGGTAGATAGAAAACTTTTTTATAAATGTATTCCGGATCATCAAATACTACTTCAATACTACGGTTAGCAGTTGGTTTCAAGTCGGGAAGTGAAATAGATATCAGACCTTTTGAGTCTGTTTGTCTTTTCCCTTTATCTTTTACTTTTCCGTTTTCAATGTAACGATAACGGATATTGGTGTTAATGAAAGGTTCTTGTGTATTACTGCTGAATTTTATTTTTGCAGTATAATGCGTTTCATCCTCCTTTTGGTATTCTATGGTTGAAATAATCGTATTGTCGATGGAATTTCCGATTTTCAGATTACATGAATAGATGAAGTCAGGATCCTCATTCAACATCCAACTGCTATATCCCCTCAGATAATAATCTCCGGCTGGGAGAGTAGCGGGTAACGTAAAAGCATTATGAAATCCCAAGGAGTCACGTCGAACCTTCCTACGTTCCAGAACTGAGTCAGAACGATTGATTAGTTCAGTAATGATGAAGTTGCTTTGAGAGTTATCTTGATGAGTCGTGGCATTGACAAGATATCCTTTAAACCATATCTTTTCACCTGCTCCATAATAAGGTTTGTCCAAATGCAGATATAACTTTTCATTGGGTATTTTTTCCCGGATATTGAAGTTAGCGATAATCGTATCTTGCATTTCTTGTGCTGATAACGATGAGAAGCATAGCAACATTCCAAGAGCTATCTTTATACTGCTTCTTTTGGGCAAAGAGATGATTTTGCTTGTCATAGTGTATTTGTATTTTAATTTTTATGCATCCAGATTGAGATAACTTTTCGTCTGACTGCTAATATATTAATCATGGAGACAATAAGAAATAAGAAAATTCCCATGCTGATTGCTACCCATAATGAACCTGTTTCCAATTGAGGAAAGAGCAAACGGATACTGTCTATATAATAGGTACGTATCCAGGATACAATGCCGATAGATAATAAGAGTACAATGACGTTTAGCCCTACTGTCAATATCTGGTATGGTAAAGCAACCCTGGCAGGACTGTATCCGATTAACAACAAACTTTCCAGTTTGGTGGTGTTCTTTTGAAGTAATAGGAAGATGCTTAACATCAGAATATAGAATGACAGAACACTGATAAATAATCCTACTCCTAATACAATACCAACGACCAAGCGAAGGAAATAAGTTGTTTTTCCTGCATCCAGTTTTCCGTCTTCTGTCTCATAGCCTTTTTGTTGGAAATAGTTGGCGATGGCCGAGTCGGCAGGATTATTTACTTCGATAATCAAACGTGCCGGTTGTGCTTCTATGTTCGGTGCAAATTTTTTATTTGCCCAATCCATAAATGATTGAGGAACTAAAATGGTATTTAGGCGGTTTGAGAAACCGACAATATTTCCTTTGAATTGTTCTACTTGCCCGTTGCCACGTAAAAGGATGTTCATTTGGATGAGGCTCATCAATCCTTCCGAAATTTTGGGTAAGCTACGACTTTGGGCAAATCCGAAATTATATAGATTCAGATAATTGCGGGGAATAATAATCGGTATTTCTTGTGCTTCTTTGTCGAAGTGCCATTTGTCGAGATTGATGTCTACAAATTCGTCGGGTACTGATTCAAAGAACATTTCAGTTGAGAGGTTGATACCTGTATCTTGCATTCCTAAACCTGCCGAGACTTTGAATTGTGAAGGAGTGAAAGCACCTATCGTTTTAGTGAACGGTTGTTTCTTCAGGTCGGCAATTTCTTCAGGGGAGAAAGCATTATTTTTATTGGTAAAAGTGCCAAGCGTACTCACTTTCTTTGTAGCAATAATGAAATCTTTTTTCATAAAACTATCTCCTTTTGTGAATACCGGAATGACATCTTTGTAGAATTGCACGCTGAGCAATACGATCATCATACCGAACAGATTGGCTAAAAAGAAACCGGCTAATTGACCGATACTTATATGTTGGCGGAGAAGTTTCCAGACAAGAGTGTTCATTTACAATCTTCTTATTTATGGTTTACATATAAAGGGTTCATCAAGCATTTTATTGGGGAAAGTGTGTTATAGTTGCAACACCCGATTGTAAGGTAATTCAAGATGCTTTCCAATAGAGGTTACAATAACACCGGCACTTTGCATCTCAGCTTCAGCAATGATGAGCTCGCCCATTATTCGGCTATTCTCATCATCAAGATGACTGATAGGCTCATCTAGAAAAATAAAGTCGAAAGGTTGGCAGAGTGCACGTATAAAGGCAACTCGTTGTTGTTGCCCAAAAGAAAGTTTCCCCGCTTTCACGTACAATTTATCGGTAATGCCCAATTTTTCAAACAGCGATAAAATTTCTTTTTTCTTTTTATATCCCGTCAGGTTATTTTTTAATTGTACATTTTCAAGAGCAGTAAGTTCAGTAAAGATGCGTAAATCTTGAAAAAGCATACTCAATGAATGTTTTCTCAGGTGAACCCATTGATTCACAGAGTATGCTTTGATATTGGTATCATCGAAATTGATAATCCCTTGATAGTCGTTGCGATTGCCATAAATATAGCTACACAACGATGATTTTCCGGTACCGGAAGCGGCCTCTATCAAGTACATCTCACCTTTCAGAAAGGTGAGATCTTGATGCCATACATCCGAGGCTACCGAATTGCGGTCAGCAAACACTTGGGGCAGTGTTTGCTGGAGGTGAATACTATTCATACCGTTCATTTGCAGATTACATGCCGGCAAATTGTTTGGCAGAATCTACTATTTGTTTAAGTGCATTAACATTTTTATCTTTCAGGCAAAGAGCAACTTCGCTGACTTCACTTTCTGAACTAGAAGACAAATAGGAAATCTGAGAAGCTAGATCAAAATATGTTTTAGCCTTTTGGCCTCCAAAGCCTGTTGCCATTTTTACAATGGGCAAGTCCAGAATAGCTTCTACATTAACGGCTATAAACATATTCTTATCTTTCATGTCGGAAGCGTACGGAGTATCTTTGATAGACTTATCTTCTGTTTTACCAATATTCTTATAGAGCAGTTCGTCATTAGTGACGTACATAAATTTATCTTTTACTCCGAAGAATACATTCATATTTTTCGTTTTGTAAACATACTCATTTTTGCCTAATTCAATAATATCTTCTCCCTTTTTTAATCCTAGGTTTTGTTTGTTTTTATAGAGAGCTTCAAGTGCAGAGCCATTTTTCATTTCTGCATAAGCTGCAAAAGTAGGTATGCTGGTCATAGTTACATTGATCAGCCCACCAGAGATATCGCCATTGAAGGAGCTGAATAAATCCTTTATTTCAGCAGCCTTTGCGATAGATACTTGGTCGCGAAATTTTGCATTCTCGTTGATTATATTATATATTGCTTCTCCATTGACTCCTGCATTGAAGAACATTAATGTAGATGCCGGGAAGTATTTCGTGAATGCGTTATTTGATTTTTTAAAAGCTTCCTGTTGCTTCTTAATCAGAGCTTTTGCTTCATCATTTTCTATATAATTCTCAGTCTTGAGCACAATGCGTCCTTTTTCAAAATTCAGTCCACCTAACAACGTGATGTCTTCTAATTTAATATTAGGAGGAAGTGCTAAACTGGCTGGTTCTCTGTATTTTTTGGGAGTAGCCATCATAGAAACGAAGAAATTGACATCGTTCTTTGCTTTCATTACTTTCTGGAATGCACCGGATTTAACAATGCTGCTATCGGGCGTTTGTTTCATCAAGTTGCCAATTGCTTTCTTAGCTTCTTCTGCCTGTGTATGTCCATTTACTGCAACGATCATGATTGCAGAATTGTTGAAAGCAATTAAGCTACCGTTCATGGTAGTAAACCTATAATCTTCAGTTTCTGTAATGGGTTGAATAAGTTGTTCTTTAAGCATTATGTCTAAAGAAGAATTCAGGTCGTCTTCGTTATTTATTTTGGCTACCACTGTAGGATAAGGAAAAGTAGGAGAGGTAAATATATAGAATGGCGATTCCACATCGATTCCCGATTCACTGGGAGTCTTTATCACTTTTTCCAGTTGCTGGAAGGTAGCTGCATTCATTCCGCTTTTCAATGCGTCCAGTACTTTTTGTTTAGCTGCTTCATTTTCTTTATCATTTAATCCGGCTTTGTCAATTAACGATTTCAAATCGATAGCTGCTACGGCCGAAGCATCAGAAGGTATTACGTTTGTATATTCCGATTGTTTGGAACATGCTGCGAGAAAAACAATCAGTACTGCCAGTGCTGAGAGTTGTGAAATCATTTTCTTTACCATATTATATTTTTTTTAATGTTAAGCAATTATTGATTCATCAGATTCAGTGTGTGGCAAGCTACCAGTGCGGCTGTTTCTGTTCGAAGTCGGGATTTCCCGAGGCTGATTGGGATAAAGCCATGTTCAATAGCTTTCCTGACTTCCTCTTCACTAAAGTCTCCCTCCGGACCAATCAGAACAAGTGCATCCTCTCCGGGGGTCAATACATTTTTCAAAAACGGTTTTTCTCCTTCATAACAATGGGCAATAAACTTCTGTCCTTGAAACTCCTGAGCAATAAACTTATCAAAGTCAATCATTTCATTGAGTTTGGGCAGACGAGCTTTTAGAGATTGCTTGATGGCGGAAACCAGAATCTTTTCAATGCGCTCAGTCTTAATAACTTTCCGTTCTGAAAACCGGCAATTAAGAAAAGTCAGCTCATCAAATCCTATTTCTGTCGCTTTTTCTACAAACCATTCGTTACGATCCATATTTTTGGTGGGTGCCATAGCAATATGTAAATGGCAGGACCAGAGTGGTTCCTGAAAAATAGTTTCTTTTATGGTGACGAAACAACGTTTGTTCGTTGCCGCCGTAATCTCTGCTTTATAGAAAGATCCTTTTCCGTCTGTCAGAGTTATCTCATTCCCAATATTCAGGCGCAAAACACGTGTACAATGTTGAGCTTCCTCCTCCGGAAGTTCATTGCTGGTCTGTATATTGGGAGTATAAAATACGTGCATGATAATTTATTGGTTTTGATTTCTTACATTGATTTGATCCCGTATTTTAGCCGCCAGTTCATAATTTTCGGTCTTGATCGCTTTTTCTAATTCTTCTTCAAGTGAAATGGAAGTGACATTGGAAGGTACTGGGTTTTCCTGTTCCACTTCGTCATTGCCGGAATCTTCACTACGGGGGCTTTCTTCATCCGACAAATGGAGACATTCCCGTTCAAGGAGCGAGTTATATATAAGAATCGGACAGTCTGCACGCACAGCTAATGCGATAGCATCTGAAGTACGTGCATCAATACGGGTAATTTCGTCGTCTTTTTTAAGGTAAATATAAGAATAAAAGATACCTTCTTTGGCTTTGTAGATTAATACTCGGAGGAGACTTGCACCCATTACAGTAAGACTCGTCATGAACAAGTCGTGAGTTAGAGGACGAGGGGTTTTGATTCCTTTCAGATACAAAGCTGTAGCTTGGGCTTCGGCGGGACCAATGATGACGGGCAACTGCCGTTCACCGTTTACTTCACCCAGCAACATGGCAAAAGCACCTACTTGTGCCTGGCTATTTGTGATATTTATAACTTGTAATTCTATCTTTTTATCCATTGCTCTTTTATTTAATTTTCTAGCTTTCCTCGTTGGTGCTTGTATTTGAATACTAACGCAAATAAAATGCCTATAACTAAGGCGTAAGCTGCAAAAATAAGCCATATATCAACCCATTCGCGGCTAACTAATTGACCATTAGCATATACAGAGAAAGCGTCTACTACAGCACCACTGGCATATCCTCCTATAATCGCACCTAATCCGTTGGTCATCATGAAAAATAATCCTTGTGCACTAGCACGGATGGAAGAATTTGTCTCCTGTTCAACAAATAACGAACCTGAAATGTTGAAAAAATCAAAAGCCATGCCATAGACAATCATAGAAAGAATAAGCATCCATAAGCCACTTCCCGGATCTCCGAAACCGAACAGCCCAAAACGGAATACCCACGCAAACATGCTGATAAGCATTACCTGCTTGATTCCGAAATGTTTCAGAAAGAAGGGGATGGCAAGAATGAATAATGTCTCAGACATCTGTGATATAGACAACAGGATCACCGAGTGTTTCACACCAAATGAATCTGCGAATTCCGGAATATTGGCAAAGCTGCCGAGGAAGAGGTCCCCATAAGTATTTGTAATCTGTAGTGCCGCTCCCAAAAGCATGGAGAATAAGAAGAAAATAGCCATTTTCTTTCTTTTGAATAATACCAGTGCATCCAGCCCAAAGGAGGAAAGAAGTGATTTTTTCTCAGTCTTGGCAGGAGGGCAGGCTGGGAGAGTGAAAGAATACAATCCTAACAATAAAGCAGATGCACCACCCACATAAAGTTGGGCACTTGAATTTTTAAAACCGGTAAGGTCTACCGCCCACATGGCGCAGATAAAACCGATAGTTCCCCATACGCGGATTGGGGGGAAATCTTTGATCAGATCGCATTTATATTGTTCCAATGCATTGTACGAGACGGTATTCGCGAGTGATAAAGTAGGCATATATACCAGTAGGTTGAGTAGCATAGCCCAATACATTTGGTTGTATCCGGTAGCTGTAGAGGCATAGAAAAGACATGCAGCACCTGCTATGTGGCAAAGTCCGTATAATCGTTCGGCATTGAACCATTTATCGGCAATAATACCAATAAGGCCGGGCATGATCAGGGAAGCAATTCCCATAGTGGCGAAAATGGCTCCAATTTGTCCTCCTTCAAAATGAAGTTCTCTGCCCATATACCCGCCTAATGAAATTAACCATGACCCCCATACAAAGAATTGCAGGAAATTCATAATGATCAAACGAACTTTTACACTCATAACTTTTCTAATTTGTGTTTCTCTTTTATTGAATAATAGATGCAAATATAATATTTTCGTTGATTGAATGGTTAAGTAAATCGATAAAAAGGTAATATAATGGGATAAAAGAGGTAGAATCGTATAGAATAAGGTATATAAAAAAAGAAGGCTATCTATCCCAGACAGCCAATCTTTGTTAACCTTAAATCTAATACCATGAAAAACACAGTGCAAATATACTGCGTTTTATGTTATAGAACATAATGTTTTGTTGAAAATCGCATGTTTATTAACTCTAATTAACTTTGTTGGTGCTTTTATTCTGTTATGGAGTCCCAAATAGTATCAAAGATTACTCAACGTATAGTACCAATCCTTTTAGGTATTCACCTTCCGGATGATAAATATTAACCGGATGGTCTGCAGGTTGAGTCAGCTGATGAAGGATACGGACGCTACGGCCTGACATAGCTGCTGCTGTGAATACTGCTGTTCGGAAATTATCTTTGGTAACTACTTGCGAACAAGAGAATGTAAACAGGATACCTCCCGGTTTTATTTTCTCGAAAGCTTTTGCATTCAACTTCCGGTAGCCTTGCAGTGCATTTCTCAGTGCATCCTTGTGTTTGGCAAAAGCCGGCGGATCAAGAATGATCAAATCGTATTGGTCTCCCATGCGGTCGAGATACTTGAAGGCATCTTCAGCAAAAGCCTCGTGACGCGGATCACCGGGGAAATTCAACTCCACGTTTTTATTCGTCAAGTCAATTGCTTTTGCAGAACTATCTACAGAATGAACAAGTTTAGCTCCTCCACGCATAGCATAAAACGAAAAACCGCCGGTATAGCAAAACATATTTAATACAGAACGGTCTTTTGCGTAACGTTCCAGCAATGAGCGATTCTCTCGTTGGTCTACAAAAAAACCGGTTTTCTGTCCTTTCAACCAATCTACATGAAATTTCAGACCGTATTCCTGAGCCACGTTATCACTGCTTCCTCCTTTCAGGAAACCGTTTTCAGGGAAGAGGTCGGCTTTGAAAGGAAGAGTTGTTTCGGATTTATAATAGATGTTTTCGATTTTATCCCCCATTACTTCGGACAGTGCTTCCGCAATAACCATACGGTCTATGTGCATTCCGGCAGAGTGTGCTTGCATGACAGCGGTTTTCGCATAAATGTCAATGACTAATCCGGGTAAATTGTCACCTTCTCCATGTACCAGACGGTAAGTGTTGTTTGTCGGATTGTCAGCGATGCCAATGCTGCGGCGCATATCGTAGGCGATAGCCAGTTTATGTTTCCAGAAGTCCGGATTAATAGGTTCTTGTTGGAAAGAAAGCACTCGTACGGCTATACTTCCAATCTGGAAATGACCTTCGGCTATAAACTCTTTTTTCGAGGTATATACTTCTACTACTTCACCTTCTTCGGGTTCTCCGTCGATACGGGAAATAGCTCCGGAGAAAATCCAGGGGTGAAATCTTTTGAGAGACTCTTCTTTGCCGGGTTTGAGATATACTTTATGCATGGTCGTTTATTTTAGATAGAATAGAAATGAACTACTATTTGTCAATTATTTGTTAGCTATTGCCGGTGAATTGGTAATTGCTGCTTCCTCGGGTGAAGGAAGATTCTCAACTTCATAATCCCCTGTACGTTTCAGTTCCTCCAAGAGATTGTAAATGTTAAGGCATGCCCAAGCGTCAGTAGCTGCATATTGTTTTTGTCCGTCACTTAATACATCGGCTTCCCAGTTGGATAGCCGTTGTGATTTGGAGATTTTTTCTTTAAACAAGATACCATATATTTTCTGTAAGCTCTTGTCTTGTATTCCAAATTGGTGCACATAATCCTGTAACTCGACACAATTCTTTTGATTAAAAGGAGCCCGCTTATGCAACATCATGAAATCATCTTTCAACGAAAGTCCCACTTTGATAATATTCGGATTTTCTAATAAATCAATGAGCGGCTGTATGAGTCCCATCATGTTGAGGCGGAACAGAAAACAGCATTCATCGGAAGCAATCTGGAGGAGAGCTACTTTGTGAGATTGTCCTTTGGTAAAAGAAGGACGTGTCTCGCTGTCAATACCCAATATGGGCTGGGATTGGAGATATGCAACCGCCTTGATTGTTTCCATTTCCGACTGGATAACATGAATTCGTCCCGGAAAAACAGTTTTCGGGAGATCTTTTATTTCGTCTTTATTTATAGTTCTTTTTAATATCATTTTGTTTATTCGTCATCATGACAATGGCAGCCGTCTTCGTGGCAGTGACAATCATGATCATCGCAATGGCATTTATCATGGTCGTGGCAATGGCAATCATCTTCTCCACAACAATAATCGTCATTGTCTGGTTCGTTATATTCTTCTTCGTTATTCTCATCCTCTTCGTCATTCTGGTTGTATTTCACATCGTGAAGTGCCCGTAGTGTATTCACCAGTTTCTGTCCCCAGAGCATTCCGAAGTTTTCCTGGCAGATGGCCAATGAATCGTTCATCGTTTCATTCAATCCGAGTTGGAAGACGAAAATAAAATCTTTAATGTCCTGGTAGATATCGGCCAGATCTTCCGAAATAGATTTCTTGATGGGCTGATCGCTATAAGCCATGTCCTGTACGAATACATCCAGATAATCATCCTTTTCTCCCATTAAACCTGCTAGGTTTATACGCAGAATTTCATAGATTTCTTCAGTGACATACGTTTCAGGAGCCTCGTCTCCAATAGTTTCGCATTTGGGAAGCATGGAAGCTTTCAGATAGAGTAGAGGCAATATTTTGAGTGACGTATCAACGAAAGTACTACGTTTCATACTCTCGGCACGTTCGAGAAATCCACAGAACTCGGCGGCTACCGTTACAAATTCAATTACATTCTTTTCAAATATCGTTTGGCTTTCTTTTTCCATAATCAGCTTGATTTGAAACGCAAAGGTAAGAAAAAGGATTGAATGAGCGTAGTGCTCGTTATTTTTTTATTATTTTTGCAGCTTAGATTCGGATTCCAATTTATTATAAAGATATAAAGTTCATGGCAAAAAAGAAATTAGATAAGGAGGCAGGTAAGACTCCGTCTTCCCCAGGTAAGATTGCTGCGTTTTTTAAGAATGAGACGATCCATTTTGTAATTGGATTGATGTTAGTTATCTTTTCTGTTTATTTATTGTTGGCATTTTCCTCCTTCTTTGCTACGGGAGCGGCTGACCAGAGTATTATTGATAGCGGTAATCCCGCCGATCTGGCAGCAGTAGATAACCATGTGAAGAACTATGCCGGTTCGCGTGGAGCGCAGTTGGCAAGCTATTTAATTAATGATTGTTTCGGAGTCTCTTCTTTCTTTATCCTTGTCTTTCTGGCAGTGGCAGGATTGAAGTTGATGCGAGTACGCATTGTCCGTTTATGGAAGTGGTTTATTGGCTGTACTCTCTTACTGGTTTGGTTCTCCGTCTTTTTCGGATTTGCTTTTATGAACCATTATCAGGATTCTTTTCTCTATTGGGGAGGTATGCACGGTTATAATGTGAGTCGTTGGCTGATATCTCAAATAGGTGTGCCTGGTGTATGGATGCTTTTGTTGGTCACAGCGATTTGCTTCTTTATATATATGAGTGCACGAACTGTGATTTGGTTGCGCAAATTATTTGCGTTGAATTTCTTGAAACGGAAGCAAAAAGAAGAATCTCAGGTGCCACCGGCGGGAGAAACACAGGAGTTTACTACCTCTCAGCCACAGGAAGTGGAATTTAACCTGAAGAGAATTTATAAACAGAATCCTCCTGCACCGATAAAAGATGTACCAGTAGAAGAACCGCAGGATGATTCATTCGTATACCATTCTGAATCGGAGGCTGCTTCTAAAGAAACGAATGAAGATGAAGTAACAATGGTTTTTGAACCGGCGGCTCCCAATACAACAGTTGTATCAACAGAAGATTCCGGCAATGGAATGGAACCGGGATTTGATGTAGAACCGGCTCCTGAAGAAGAAGAATACCAAGGTCCTGAAGTAGAACCTTATAACCCGACTAAAGATCTGGAGAATTACCGATTCCCGACTATCGACCTGATGAAGCATTTTGAGAATGATGACCCTACTATTGATATGGATGAGCAAAATGCAAATAAGGACCGTATCATCAATACATTGCGTAGTTTTGGTATTGAGATTAGTACGATTAAAGCAACGGTAGGACCTACGGTTACTCTGTATGAGATTACTCCTGAACAAGGAGTACGAATCTCTAAAATCCGCGGTCTGGAAGATGATATTGCATTGAGTTTGTCTGCTGACGGCATTCGTATCATTGCTCCGATACCGGGTAAAGGTACGATCGGTATTGAAGTTCCGAATAAGAATCCGAAGATAGTATCCGGTCAAAGCGTGATCGGTAGCAAGAAATTCCAAGAATCTAAGTTTGACTTGCCGATTGTACTGGGTAAAACCATTACCAACGAGGTATTTATGTTCGACCTTTGCAAGATGCCACACGTGCTGGTGGCAGGTGCGACCGGTCAGGGTAAGTCTGTAGGATTGAATGCTATCATTACTTCTTTATTATATAAGAAACATCCGGCTGAGTTGAAGTTTGTATTGGTCGATCCCAAGAAGGTTGAGTTCAGTATCTATTCGGTTATTGAAAATCACTTCCTGGCGAAGCTTCCTGATGGAGGAGAGCCAATTATTACCGATGTGACAAAAGTAGTTCAGACATTGAATTCGGTTTGTGTGGAAATGGATACGCGTTACGACCTGTTGAAAATGGCTCATGTGCGTAATGTGAAAGAATATAATGATAAATTTATCAATCGTCGTCTGAATCCTGAAAAAGGGCATAAGTTTATGCCTTATATAGTGGTGGTGATCGATGAGTTTGGAGATTTGATTATGACTGCTGGTAAGGAGGTTGAACTTCCTATCGCCCGTATAGCTCAGTTGGCACGTGCAGTGGGTATTCATATGATTATTGCTACACAGAGACCGACTACAAATATTATTACCGGTACGATTAAAGCCAACTTCCCGGCTCGTATTGCATTCCGCGTTTCTGCTATGATGGACTCTCGTACTATTCTTGACCGTCCGGGAGCCAATCGACTGATAGGTAAAGGGGATATGCTTTTCTTGCAGGGAGCTGATCCGGTACGTGTGCAATGTGCCTTTATCGATACGCCGGAAGTAGAAGAAATTACGAAGTTTATTGCCCGTCAGCAAAGTTATCCTACTCCGTTCTTCCTGCCCGAATTTGTCAGTGAAGATAGTGGTAATGATGTGGGTGATATAGATATGGGACGTCTTGATCCGCTGTTTGAAGATGCTGCCCGCTTGATTGTGATTCACCAGCAGGGATCTACTTCATTAATTCAACGTAAATTTGCAATCGGTTACAATCGTGCCGGACGCATCATGGACCAGCTTGAAAAGGCTGGAATCGTAGGACCTACCCAAGGCAGCAAAGCGCGTGACGTACTTTGTATGGACGAGAATGATCTTGAAATGCGTTTGAACAATTTGCAATAAAAGCGCGTTATATAAGTAAATGATGAAATACATTTTTAGTGTTTTAATAGCTTTACTGTCATGGCCTGTGATTGCTCAGCAATCGCAGGCTAAAGCTGTTTTAGACAAGGCTGCCGAAGCTTTCCGGAAGGCAGGAGGAATACAGGCAGAGTTTAGTGTGAAATATTATAATAACGGGCAGTTTGCAGGAACTTCCAGTGGGGTGATTCGTTTGAAAGGAGAGAGGTTTCAACTGAAAACTCCTGAAGCGGCTACATGGTTTGATGGGAAAACACAGTGGAGTTATCTGGAAAATAGTGAAGAAGTGAACATCACTACTCCTACTCAAGAGGAATTGCAATCTATCAATCCATATACCTTATTATATATGTATCAGAAGGGGTTTTCCTATAAGCTGGGTTCTGTTAAGAGCTTCGAAGGAAAACCGGTAACGGAAGTGATTCTGACGGCAACTAGCAAGAAACAGGATTGGGAGTCTGTCACTCTTTATGTTACTTCGGGTACGTATCAGCCTGTTTTCATAATGCTCCAACAGCGTGGTGCAAGAAATCGTAGTGAAATCACGATTACCGGCTATAAAACAGGATTAAACTATCCTGATACTGAATTTGTTTTCGACCGGAAACAATATCCGAATGCAGAAATTATAGATTTAAGATAAAAGAGATCAGAAGATGGAAACAGAAAAAGTAAAATGCCTGATCATCGGGTCAGGACCTGCCGGATATACGGCAGCTATTTATGCAGGTCGCGCCAATTTGTGCCCTGTACTTTATGAAGGATTGCAACCCGGCGGTCAGCTGACTACAACAACGGATGTAGAGAACTTCCCGGGATATCCCGAAGGAATCAGTGGTCCGCAGTTGATGGAGGATTTACGTAACCAAGCTTCCCGCTTTGGAACAGATATCCGTTTTGGGATAGCTACAGCAGCCGATTTAAGTAAAGCCCCCTATAAAATAACGATTGACGGAGAAAAAGTAATTGAAACGGAAAGCTTGATTATTTCTACCGGAGCTACAGCTAAGTATCTGGGATTGGATGACGAAAAGAAATATGCTGGTATGGGTGTAAGTGCTTGTGCTACTTGCGACGGCTTTTTCTACCGTAAGAAAGTTGTAGCTGTAGTTGGTGGTGGTGATACTGCTTGTGAAGAAGCTATTTATTTGGCTGGTCTGGCATCAAAAGTATACTTGATTGTCCGTAAGCCTTATTTGCGTGCATCAAAGATCATGCAGGAACGTGTGATGAAGCATGAGAAAATTGAAGTGCTTTACGAACACAACGCTGTGGGATTGTTTGGTGACAACGGTGTGGAAGGCGTGAATCTGGTGAAACGTTGGGGAGAACCTGATGAAGAACGTTATAGTTTGCCTATAGATGGTTTCTTCTTGGCTATCGGCCATAAACCGAACTCTGATATATTTAAGGATTACATTGATACGGATGAAGTGGGATATATTATTACTGAAGGTGATAGTCCTCGCACGAAAGTTCCGGGAGTATTTGCTGCCGGAGATGTGGCTGATCCGCATTATCGTCAGGCTATTACGGCCGCAGGAAGTGGTTGTAAGGCTGCAATTGAGGCCGAACGTTACCTTTCGGAAAAAGGAATTATTTGACGCTTACTCCAAGAGAATTGATCACATAGGGACGAGAATCTAATTCAACTTCTCAGTGATATAAAAAGCATGTTTTATTGTCATTCGTCACTTTTTGAAGCTAACTGGCTAATACCCAGAAGCCTAAAAGTGACAATAGCATGGTGATAAATGAGTGACAATAGGTTTTAAAGCAAAATCTATTGTCACTTTTTAGTTCTATAATATGGGCGTATCTGCTTGATTGTCAATGTGAAAATACCTATTTCCTTTTTTTCTCCCTCTTTTCTGATATCCTTCTTTTGAGGGGTAATAAATCTCTTTTTATAGTAATGAGTACCAGGAAAGTCTCTTTTGCTCTCTCGTTATTTCTTTGTTTTTATTGTAATCTATTTCTTGACTAGTTTGGTACTATAGTTTCCATTGCTTGAAACCTTTAGTTTCACTCTTTGAAACAAACTGTTTCACTAAGAGAAACTAAAGGTTTCCCCCAATGAAACTAGCAAAGTATTGTATGAATAGGAAGAAAGTTACCTACTACAATGTAATGTGATACCAGCTGCATCTATATCAGCTCCCATGGGCGGATTTCTTTTGGAAAGGCTGATTTCAATCTCTTCAACGGAAGGAAATTCAATAAAAAGTTTAGATACTATTCGCCCGCCCACATGTTCTAAAAGTTTGGCAGGAATGGACATTTCATTCTTAATGACTTTATGTATTTCAGCATAATTGACAGTGTCCGTTACCTCGTCCGTTGCGGTGGCAAGGCTAATATCTACTTTTAGTTTTATATGGATGATATATTCATTACCGATAAGATTCTCCTGTGGTGCTACACCATGATAAGCATAGCAACGAATGTTTTCTAAGAAGATGTAACTGCTATTTATTCTCATATCTTTTTATTTCTGTGGAAGTAAAGGTAAAGCTTTATTTCTTTTTATAGAACATTTTCACTATTTTTGTTCGCTAAATATAATTTTATGGGACTGAAAGACTTTATAAAATCGGATTTGAATAATCTGTTATATCGTGAATATCGATTAAATCGGAAAGTGAAGAGGTATTTATCTCCTTACTACAACGAACAAGAGCCCGTTGGGAAGAATGAAAAGAAAATAATTGTTTTTATGGCGGACGGGCGAAAAAAACATGGTGGATTGGCAGACCGTCTCCGTGGTATGATCTCAACCTTTAAATATTGTCAGGAGCATAATTTAGAGTTTCGTATTCATTTCACATCTCCTTTTGAGTTAGAAGATTTGCTTATTCCCAATCAATATGATTGGCGGATCCGTAATGATGAGATTTCTTATAATTCCTCCTTTTCACTCCCTGTATATATTGATTCCAGTCATTATCCGGAAGCTGATAGAGCCTTCCAGCGTAAAATGACGGAGAAGATGTTTAGCAAAGATTATAAGCAAATTCATGTGTATACTAATATGTATTTTGCTGATGATGAATTCGGACCTTTGTTCAATCAGTTGTTTAAACCGGCACCTGCCTTACAAGCATGGATTGATGAGAATTTGTCAAAACTGGGGGATAATTATATTTCTCTAAGTTTCCGTTTCCAGAATTTGTTTGGTGACTTTCCTGATGGAACTACAGTTTATTCGCCGGAAGAACAGAAGGAATTACTTGATAAATGCATAGCAAAGATACAATCTTTGCATGAAGCACATCCCGAAGCGAATAAAGTTTTGATAACTGCCGATAGTGAATGTTTCCTGAAACAAATATCGAAATTGGATTTTGTATATGTACTGCCCGGTAAAGTGGGACATATGGATCATCGTTCGGAACAAGATATTAACGTACACATGAAAACATTTCTTGATTTCTTTGTACTGTCACATTCCCGAAAGATCTATTTACTAGTTACCGGAAAAATGTACAAGAGTGGTTTTGCTAAAAGAGCTGCAAAATTACAGGGAGTTCCTTTTGCGGAAGTTGATTTTTAGCAAATCTTTTTGCGCTACCAGTTGCGGAATTATTTTTAGAAGAAGAGGGGTCAGCAAAAGGCAGATAGTCAGTGTCAATAATAGTAACACGATGGCTTGTAACCAACTATTATGAATATAGTGGTCTAATAAAGGACTGGCAAAGTGCAAGATAGGAGCATGGATACTGAGGGTGATAATTGAATATCGTCCTAAGTATGAAACAATAGCTAGCTTTTTTATTTTTTTGCATAAGACCATAATTGTGAATATTCCGGCAAATGCGGCAATGTACACTTGGAAAATATTTCCTGGGTAATTGTTGGTGCGCATTCCTAAGGGAGTAGCAGTAAAATACATCACGACTAACGCTATAGATATAAAGGCAGGGATAATCTTATCGAAACGATGGTGGGGAAAAAGAAAAAAGTTGTATCGGCGAATCCAGAATCCTGCAACATAGAAGGGGAGTGCTGTCATGGCAACATCTAAATATACAGGAAGCACGATTTGCTGTTTTCCCAGGTAGAATCCGGCACTTCCTATCAACAGAGTCACTATAAACATTGCGGATAAATGTTTGTCGCGTAGAAAATGTACAAAGTAAAATAGTATATTACAATTGAACAAAGCTATCAAAAACCAGAGTGGGGGATTGAACCTGATGAGATCATGTCCTTCAAAAACAATCAGTAATTCTTTCCACGACACTGGAAGATGGAAAACTCCCGGAGCTATTTTCCATACAATATATTTTAGCAAAAACGAACTGATATAGAAAAAGAGAAAAGGAATAATCAGTTTGTTTATTTTTCGAATAACAAAGCCAAACAATCCTTCGTAGGACTTAAAAAATATTCCTGAAATGAAAAAGTAAAGAGGCATACGGAAACAGGACAACATGGAATTATAGTCGAGCTGGTCGAAAGCTCCCCCAATATGTGACATAACTACTAGTATGATACAAATTCCTTTCGTTAAATCCACAAAATCAATGCGTTCGTGCTTGTTGTCCTCCATTAAGCTTCTTTTTGTTTTGTTTTCGCTACAAAGATACTTGATTAATCGGGAATAAATAGGAATTGGAAGAAAATAAATGAGCAAATTGTCTGTATTAATTTGTGTTTTGTGACTATGTTTGAACTTTTTTCTCGTTCTGAAGATCAATGAAATGACGCAGTGTCGATAAAAGATTGTGTCAAGTTGAAAAACAACCGAATATAGAATTATATAAAGTGCAAATTTTGTAAAATAACATGGACCTTAGGACACATGAATCATACAAAATCTGCACTTGAAAGAGAATTCTAAAACGAATCTGGAAATTCTTTCTATGAGCTTATTATATTAAACACTTTGTTATTCCTACTTCTTAGGGTTTCTTCCGGTGTATTTTATCAGTTCGCATATTTTTTTATTAAGTTCATCGGCTTTCATCAATTGTTCCAAAGTTAAATGCATTCGATAACGCCAATAATTCCGTGGATTGGAGGGTACATTAATCCGTTCTTCTTCTACATTGGGATTTCTCCATTTTCCATCAATAGATAGCCAATCCTGTAAAGACAGAATGCAAAGAATAGAACTGCTATTCAGATGGTTACGAACCACTTCTTCGCATATTCCGGGAGGTGCAACGGTGGGAGCTGTGCCGTAATGTCCAAGCATTAGGTTGTAATAACGTTGTGTTTGTTGATAATCTTCTTCCCACCACCCACGTAGAGTAGACATGTCATGTGTAGAAATAGTACAAACCGAGCGGTATGGATATTCGTTCAGATGATCGAATTCATACATTGGATTCTTCGGCATTCGCTGGATTTCAAGACTAAGAATACGGAGATCATTCATGACTGAAGCAACACAAGCGGGAATCATTCCAAGATCTTCTCCACAAACCAACATACGGGTGGATTGTGTAAGTTGGGGTAACTTTTTCATGGCTTGTTGTTGCCAGAATTCATTGTGACGATGGTAGTAATATTGGTTATAAAGTATGTTGAAGGCATTTCTTTCTTCTTCATTCAGTGAACGATAAATAAAATCACGTTGTACGCTGATTCGTGGGTGGTACTTGCCTTCTTCTTTATTGTCCGGAACAAACAATACATCACTAATTAATGTGTAAAGCCCCTCGCGTATCCATACACTGTCTTCATCATTCTTTCCCATGAAGAAGGTCTCGACTTCCCTTTGTGTCCGAAATCCCGGTCTCATACAATAGATATCCGGACTATCTGTAGGTTGGATGAAAGTTTGCTTTACATATTCAGTATGTGGTCCAAATAACTGTCCGAGGAATGATTCGTGAATATAAGGTGTCAGATATTCTTTACGGAAGGGGAGCCCGTAACTTTCAATTTCCTCCTTACTCATAGGTAGGGAAGGAACAAATTGACCTAATAATCCATGTACAGCATGCATGGGAATTTCCCAAATGCGGAAGAAACCGAGGATGTGGTCAATGCGGTAAGCATCAAAATACTCTGCCATCTTCTGGAATCGTTTCATCCACCAACGATAGCCATCTTTTTCCATGACATCCCAATTGTATGTTGGAAATCCCCAATTCTGTCCGTTTATGGAGAAGTCGTCAGGAGGTGCTCCTGCCTGTCCGTTAAGATTAAAATAATGAGGTTCAGTCCAAGCTTCAACGCTGTTGCGGCTAATACCGATTGGAATATCGCCTTTTAATACAATTCCATGTTTACGGGCATATTGGGTTGCTGACCGCAATTGCAGATGAAGGTGATATTGAATGTAATAATAGAGAGCAATATGTGGGTAATCAGTCGATTCGGGTTGGCATAGCTTCTCTATTTCTTGCTGGTTATAAACCGTATATTGGGGCCATTCGCGGAAATTTGGAGTCTTGTAAATATCTCGTAGATAACTGAATACAGCGTAAGGTTGTAACCATTCTTTGTTGGCATTGAAGAACTTTTTAAAATCGTTGGATGCGAGAACTTTTTCTCCTTCCTGTTGGAAAATCAGGTGGAAATAATCCCATTTTATCTGATTGACAGCCTCATAATCAATAACCGGTAAGTTGTTCAACTCCTTTTGGCGTTTGCTGAATTGGGACATCGCTGCTTTATCCTTTAGTGATCCCATTTGCGTAATGTCCACATACATCGGGTGGAAAGCATAAATGGAAATACTATTGTAAGGATAGGAATCGGTCCATTTATGAGTCATGGTCGTATCATTGATCGGTAGAATCTGTATTACCTTCTGGTTTGTACTGACAGCCCAGTCAATCATACCTTTTAAATCACCAAAATCTCCGACACCAAAACTCTTTTCTGATTTCAAAGAAAAGATAGGGATGGCTACACCTGCCCCCTTCCATATCGGAGTGTCGAAATAGACGTACCGGTCGGAAATGACCAATGTTTCATTGGTTTTTAATTCTGGATCGGCAAGATAGCGGTTGGGATTGTTTTCCCAACAGTCGGCTTTCTTTTCTTTTTTATTATAAAGGATGAATTTGTATTCGAGAGGAAACTTTAGTTTGCTTGCATCTAACTCTATTTGCCATTCGGGAAAGTTTGCATCGCTCATAAGAACAGCTTGCTCTGGGTTCCAATTTCCTAATGTTTTTTGATTACCACAGATAGCCAGGCAATAGTCATTGTTTATACGAGGAGCATAGGCTTTGATCATCAATCCCTTTTTATAGCTGGTGGGAGTTTCTGCTTTCTCAGGATGTGCTAATAATACTTCTGTAAAAGCTGAACTATAAAAATAGAGCTGTTCGGGAATGTTTTTCCAACAATCATTTACTATGTATTTCTTTTTAGTTACACCCGACAGATGCAGTTGCCGAGGAAAACTATTCCACTCTTTACGGGTTACTACCCCATTCTGCTCTATTTGGTAACTATAATTGATAGTCATACCTTCCTTGGGGACATCGAGTTCGATGTCCGCTGTCCAATATATGCCATCCGTTGTATGCATGGGGACAGATTCATGAAACAGGTCCGCTATCTTTACTTCTTCCCCCCAATTGGTGCGGTATTCGATGTTAAACGATAGATTCATAATTTAGATTTTGATTAGATTTCTTTATGAAGGTGCAAGTATAAGATTTTCTTTTTGAATAAAAAATTAAAGGAGCCCCGAAGGGCCCCTTTAACCTTTTGTTTATATATTAATTAACATACATCAGTGGATCATCCACATCTGGAAGCACCGCAAGTGGTACAAATCAGGCAACCTTCTTGATAAACCAAAGTTTCATTGCCACAATTCGGACATTTTTTGCCTTTGGCTTCTGTTCCATCTTGAATGTATTTTTTCAGTGCTCGTTCAACACCAT
Source organism: Bacteroides bouchesdurhonensis (assembly GCF_900155865.1). Lineage (GTDB taxonomy): Bacteria > Bacteroidota > Bacteroidia > Bacteroidales > Bacteroidaceae > Bacteroides > Bacteroides bouchesdurhonensis. The sequence goes on along the minus strand of NZ_LT707006.1, from coordinate 4,349,233 downwards.
TTTTCCATGTGTTGATATTTTCGCTATTCAACTGTAATGAACCGACTAACTTAATCACTTGTTCAATAGGCATCCGATAACGAAGCACACCTGAAATCAATTTTGCATAGTTCCAATATTCTTTGTTGAACTTCTCTGACAGTCCTTCAATTGTTGTTTTGTAGCCACGCTTGTTCTCAAACTGGAAGTCATAACGTTTGTTTCCATCCTCGTCCACATTTTTGATGATGCGTCCTGAAGTTACGCTCTTCGGTAGTAAGATACCTTCGTCATCATCTTGTAAACCAGTGAAGATCTCATACGGATGACCATCTAATAATCCGACAAATGCTACCCACTTTTCTTTATTGTTTTGGAAACGTACTACATCTGCTTCCAATATTCTTGGACGTACTTCTACTACTGTAGGAGGTTTGCAAGGAGGAAGCTCTTTTTTCTGGTCTTTGTCTGATTTCGTAGAGATCAATACCCCTGATCGGGAACCGTCACGATAAACAGTACATCCCTTGCAACCGGATTTCCAAGCTTCTACATACAACCGATTGACTAAATCTTCGTCTACGTCATTGGGAAGATTGATAGTTACACTAATTGAGTGATCCACCCATTTTTGGATTCTTCCTTGCATCTTCACTTTCATCAACCAGTCTACATCATTTGAAGTAGCTTTGTAATATGGAGACTTCGCTACAAGTTCGTCAATCTCTTCTTGAGTATAGCGTTTGGAAGGATCATATCCGTTAGCTTCCATCCATGTAACAAACTTGTGATGGAATACAATATATTCTTCAAATGCATCGCCTGTTTCATCAACGAAATCCACGCGTACGTTTGTATCATTAGGATTTACTTTTCTTCTACGTTTGTAAACAGGTAGAAAGACCGGTTCAATGCCCGAAGTAGTCTGTGTCATGAGACTGGTAGTACCTGTAGGAGCGATCGTCAAGCATGCAATGTTACGACGTCCATACTTTTTCATATTCTCATACAATTCCGGATCTGCTTCAGCCAGTCGCTGGATGAACGGATTGTTTTTTTCACGTTCGCTGTCATAAACCTCAAAAGCACCACGCTCTTTCGCCATTTCGACTGATGAACGGTAAGCACCGAGAGCAACAGTCTTATGTACTTTTTCGGAGAACTCTGTAGCTTCTTCCGTTCCATATCGTAGTCCTAAAGCAGCAAGCATATCACCTTCTGCTGTGATACCTACACCGGTACGGCGTCCCTGGGCACTCTTTTCATAGATCTTTTTCCACAATATAAGCTCGGCACGTTTTACTTCTTCTGTTTCCGGATCTGTTTCTATCTTGTGCATGATACGTTCGATCTTCTCCAATTCGAGGTCAATAATATCATCCATGATACGTTGAGCCAAAGCAACGTGCTTCTTGAAAAGTTCGAAATCGAAATAAGCATCCGGCTTAAACGGATTCACTACATAAGAATATAGGTTGATAGCCAGCAAACGACAAGAATCGTAAGGGCATAATGGAATTTCACCGCATGGATTGGTGGATACAGTTTTATATCCTAAATCTGCATAGCAATCGGGCACTGATTCACGGATGATCGTGTCCCAGAATAGCACACCCGGTTCTGCCGATTTCCAAGCATTGTGCACAATTTTTTTCCATAAAGTAGAAGCGTCTATCTCTTTGGTTGAAGTGGGATTGACTGCATCAATCGGATATTGTTGCGTATAAGTTTTCCCTTCAACAGCAGCCTGCATGAAAGCGTCATCCAGTTTTACGGAAACATTGGCTCCTGTTACTTTGCCTTCAGTCATTTTCGCATCAATAAATGCCTCTGAATCCGGATGCTTAATGGATACACTTAACATTAATGCTCCACGACGTCCATCCTGAGCTACTTCACGTGTAGAATTGGAATAACGTTCCATAAAAGGAACGAGACCGGTAGAAGTTAATGCTGAGTTTTTAACGGGAGAGCCTTTCGGGCGGATGTGTGACAAGTCATGTCCTACACCTCCACGTCTTTTCATCAGTTGAACCTGCTCTTCGTCAATTTTGATAATTGCACCGTAAGAGTCGGCGGAACCATCTACGCCGATTACAAAACAATTAGATAACGAAGCTACTTGATAATCGTTACCGATACCTGTCATCGGACTACCCTGGGGAACGATGTACTTGAAATGATCCAATAGATCATAAAGTTCCTGTGCACTTAAAGCATTTGAGTACTTCGCTTCGATTCGTGCTACTTCATTGGCAATTCTCCAATGCATATCTTCCGGAGATTTCTCATAAATATTTCCGAAAGAATCTTTGACTGCGTATTTATTCACCCATACCCTAGCAGCCAGCTCATCACCTTGAAAGTATCGTAAAGATTCTTCGAAGGCTTCGTCATAAGAATAAATTTGTTTTTCCACGATGCAATGTGTCTTAGATTTCATTATTTAATAAGTAATGTGTAGAAGTTTACTTATCATTAACAAATGCGTTGCAAAGCTAAGAATGTTTTTTCATCTATCAAAATAAAAATGAAATATTTTATTAACAGGCTGCAAGTTTTCTATTTGTATGAGTTAAGTGATTGATTAACAATGAAGTTGTGCTTTTGTTTAATAGTTAAAGTTCTCCAAAAAGAAAATTATTCTTTTTTATTAGTGTAATGAAATGATATTTTCTTTTTATATCTTTGCAAAAAAAAGATATGTTTGATACCGTAAAGAACAGAAGAACAATTCGGAAATATCTTCTTAAAGATATTGCTCCTGAAATGTTAAATGATTTGCTTGAAACCTCTTTCCGTGCTTCTACGATGGGAGGGATGCAACTTTATAGTGTAATCGTTACTCGTAACGCTGAAATGAAAGAGAAACTTTCTCCTGCTCATTTTAATCAACCAATGGTGAAAAATGCACCGGTAGTGCTTACTTTTTGTGCTGATTTCCGGCGTTTTAGCAAGTGGTGCGAACAACGGAATGCTGTGCCGGGATATAATAATTTAATGTCTTTTATGAATGCTTCTATGGATACTTTGCTCGTGGCTCAGACTTTTTGTACATTGGCAGAGGAAGCGGGACTCGGTATTTGTTATTTGGGAACTACTACTTATAATCCTCAAATGATTATTGATGCTCTCCAGTTGCCGGAACTGGTGTTTCCCATAACTACCGTAACTGTAGGCTATCCTGACGGTATTCCTGCACAAGTGGACCGTTTGCCATTGGATGCTGCTGTGCATCAAGAGGTGTTTCACGACTACACTCCGGAGGATATCGATCGTATCTATTCTTATAAAGAATCATTGCCTGAAAATAAGCAATTTATAGAAGAAAATAGAAAAGAGACTCTCGCACAAGTGTTTACTGATGTCCGTTATACAAAGAAGGATAATGAGTTTATGTCTGAGAATCTGTTGAAAGTACTTCGTAAACAAGGTTTTATAGAATAAATATCAATAAGGGGTATTTTAAACATCGGGGGCAAATAATATAATCACTATATCATTTGCACCTGAGGTTTTTATGTTGGTTTATTCCTTATTTCTTTTCTTCAACAGTGATTCTATTTCCCCTACTTCTGCGTGGAAGTTCTTATCTACTTCCAACTGCCCTTTTACAGTTTTGCAAGCGTGGAGCACTGTTGCGTGATCTTTGTTTCCGATGAACTTGCCAATCTTTGAAGTAGAGAAATCTGTGTGATTTTTAGCCAGATACATAGCAATCTGACGAGCTTGAACTACTTCTCTTTTTCTGGATTTAGTGTGGATGGCTGATGGCTCTAGATCGAAGTGCTTGCATACTACCTTTAAGATATCATCAATTGTAATTGCTTTAGCTTCGTTGTGAACCACACCATGCACAATGTGTTGTGCCAAATCTAAATCTATTTCCTTGTTGAAAATAGTAGAACGTGCCATAATAGCTATGACGATACCTTCCAGATCGCGGACACTTTCGTTCACATTCTCTGCAATGTAATCAATAACTTCCTCTGGGAACTGCAATCCGTCACGATGAATTTTATTTCGTAAGATGTTTTTACGAAGTTCTACGGTTGGTTTTTCAAGTTCCGCAACCATTCCCCATTTAAAACGAGTCAGCAAACGGTCCTCCATACCCTGCAATAGGATAGGAGCACGGTCGGAAGTTAATATCAACTGTTTTCCGTTCTGATGCAAGTGATTGAAGATATGAAAAAACGTATTTTGCGTTCTGGTCATTCCGGCAAATTCCTGAATATCGTCAATGATCAATACATCAATTGTTTGGTAGAAGTTGATAAAGTCGTTGGTAGTATTGTTTCGTACCGAGTCTGTATATTGAACCTGAAACAGATGTGCTGAAACATACAATACTCTTTTCTCGGGATATAATTCTTTAATTTTAGTTCCGATGGCGTTTGCCAAATGAGTTTTTCCTACTCCGGATGCACCATAAAGGAATAATGGATTAAAAGCTGTACCCGCAGGTTTTTGTGCCACAGCTTCTGCTACGCTTCTAGAAAGTTTATTGCTATATCCTTCAATGAAGTTCTCAAAATTATAGTTAGGGTTCAAATGTGGATCTAATTCCTGAATAACAGGAGCTTTCAGGAAGTTAGGTGCTTTATTGGCATCAGTGATGTTTTTAGGAGTGATAGCTGTAGAACGGTTGCTCGCTTCGAGATTCACAGTCTGATTTGGAATCGAAGTTTTATCTACCATGACATTATACATCAACTTAGTACCTTCGCCAATAGCTTTATATAATGTTTTCCGTAACAAATCCACGAACTTTTCTTCCAGTATTTCATAAAAAAACTGGCTCGGGATCTGTACGATCAATGTTTTGTCCTCATATTTTAATGGAATGATGGGGGCAAACCAAGTATTATATGTCGTTTCAGGAACATTGTCTTTTATGATATCTAAACAGCGGTTCCAAAGCTCGACATGATTTGATTCAATCATAGTGACTTTAATACATTTTATTAATTAAGCAAAACTTCTACGTTTGCAAAATTGGGAATCTTATTCGAAAAAAACAAATCTGTTTTTTCTTGTTTTTAATGAACAAATAATAATGCGTTTACTTTCAGTGACTTATATAATAGTTTAGTAATACCCTAAATGTAATAAGTCTTGCGTTATTATAAGTGCTTGATTATTATGTGATTATATGCTTGCTTATATTTGTTTTATTTACTTCTTCATACATGTTCAAGAATATTGTTTCGGTTTATCGATAGACATTTCAGGCTATTAGTCTTTTTTTATAGAGTCTTTCTTTATTTAGAGTAATTCTATATTAGGAAGATTCTCTTATTTATCTTTTTTGCCGAATAATGAGAAATGGACATAGCGTTTAGGGTGCGCTTTCAGATCTTCCAATAAACTTGCCGCATTTTCAGAGGTTGCGTTTAAGTTATTATACAAAGATGGATCATTGAAAAGTAAACCTAACGTATTGTCTTTGCTATTTAGCTTTTCTGTAAGTATTTTTACGTTAGCCAATGTCTCGTCTATCTGTTTGATAGTGGCGGCATAGTTTATATCCTTCAGGTTATTGCTAATAGTGATGAAATTATCTCCAATAGTATTTAGCTTCCCTGTGAGCTGTGGAATATCTTTGCTCATAAATCCTCTCATTTGTGAGCTTACTACAGCAAGATTGGCAGTGAGGGTTTCCATTGAGTGCAAAGTTGCAGGAATACTCTTGTCATTTAAAGTATTATTGAGAGAGGTAAGGATCGAATCTAATTTGGGTAGCAGTTGCTCGACCTTGGGCATAAGTTTGGCTACATTTTCCATCATACCGTCATTCAGCGTTCCGGGTATGGTATCGCCTACAGCATATTTTTCCCTCGGATTGTTTGCCAGGAGAATATTCATGCGGACACCTCCCATCAGTTCAGAAACAAGTTCTGCAGAGCTTCCTTTAGGAATACGTAACTCAGTATCCAGTTCGACTTCCACAATTACGTTTCCCGGGTTGGAATAATCATAAAAAATCTCGCGTACGATGCCTACACGAACACCATCTGCAAATACAGGACTCGACTTAGTCAATCCATTTACATTTTGAAACTTAGCATAGAAATAGCTTGAAGGCTGGAACATATGGATTCCTTTTAACCAATTGATTCCATAAACAAGCACACATAGAGCTACAATACCTGCAATACCTATTCTGACTTCTTTTGTAATGTACTTCATTTTATTTTTATTTATTTCTTTTCTTTTTAAATTCGGCAATTGCCTCGTTGATATTCATTTTCTCACCATTCCGGAAAGCAATGATGAATGCATCCTTGAATTGTGGAGTGATTGTACGTCTGGTGCGCAATACTTTGTTATAATCAGTAGAAGCACCATAAGTATATTTATAAATTCCTTTTTCTTTGTAATAATCAACTCCTTTTAGCCCTTTCAACTGTTTGTCGTTTTTTGATAAAGGCTTTGAAGAAGTAAGTATTTGTACTTTAAACGTTATCTCACTGTCATTTGTTGTACTCTCTGATACAATGGGGCGTGTGGTTGGTTTAGACTCAATAGTACGAGGCTTTGCTTCAGCCAAAAGTTCCTCTGTTAAAACAGCATTTTCTGAATCATTATCTGTTTGAACAATAACAGGATCGTTTTCTGTTTCTTCCTGTTCAGTTGGAATAATGGTTTTACTACTTCCGGTAAGACGTAGCTCATGTTCTCTTTTGTAATTCAAGAAAGCATTATAAATACCTTTTGCTAGTGTACTCGTACCATTCTCTGAGTTCAGATAACGTTCTTCTTCCGGTGTTGAGATAAATCCTAATTCCACTAGGATGCTTGGCATTGCACTGGCTTTTAGAACGAGAAAGCCAGCCTGATGTACTCCTCGATCTACCCGGCTGCAAGTATGTCGGAATTGTTTCTGAACCAATGAGGCTAGATGTACACTTTGTTCCATATATTTGTCCTGCATGAACTCAAAGATAATGTATGATTCTGCGGAGTTCGGATTAAAGCCTGCATACCTGGTTTGATAATCACTTTCATAAAGGATTACAGAGTTTTCCCGTTTCGCTACCTCTAAGTTGGCGTCCGATTTAGCTAAACCTAATGTCCAGGTAGAAGCACCTTTTGCAGTACGGTTATTGGCTAAAGCATTGGTGTGGATAGAGATAAAAAGATCCGCTTTGGCATTGTTAGCGATTTCTGCTCGACGATCCAATGGAATGAAGACATCCTTTGTTCGTGTATAGACTAATTTTACGTCGTCACAGTTCTTTTTTATCAGATTACCTAGTTTCAGAGCAACATTCAGATTGATATTTTTCTCCTTAGATATTTTTCCTATGGCACCAGGGTCGTGTCCGCCATGTCCGGCATCAATAACTACAGTAAAGCTCTGCCCCCATAGATTGCAGGTACATAGGGGAGAAATAAGTAGCCAGAGGCAAGCTGATATATATAATATGTATGATCTATCTAGTTTCATATTTTAATACGATGCAAATGTAGTAGAAATTTGCAGAAAACTTATGATTTGCTATTAAGTTTTGTGTTTTTTTCGGTTTAATGGTAGCTTTTTTCCTGAAAACTCCGTTACTTTGCGCCCCGAAGATAAAATATGCAGCCATGCTTAAGTTTTTGAAAAATTGGACATTACCAGTTGCAATGCTGGTTGGGACAGTTGTTTATTTCCTGTTTGCCCACGTTTCGTTTCTAGCCCCGGCAAAAACGGCTGTGTGGGTAAGTGTTTCTGTTTTAACTCCTTTCTTGATTTTTGCTCAGTTGTTGCTGACATTTTGCAAGGTTGAGCCTAAAGAATTGAAACCTGTTTTGTGGCATTGGTGGTTACTGTTGTTTCAACTGATATCTTGTTTGCTTGTAGCTGTGGTATTAGTTTATGTCCCTATGCCTGAAGTATACCGTGACGTGTTTGAGGGAGCGATGGTTTGTCTGATTTGCCCTACGGCTACGGCTGCAGCTGTGATAACTGGAAAACTAGGTGGAAATGCGGGAAGTTTAACTACTTATACATTGCTGTCTAATATTTTAGCAGCAATCATCGTTCCTTTGTTATTTCCTATTGTTGAAGTACATTCAAATGTTAGTTTTTTGACGGCCTGTTCGCGTATTCTTATTAAAGTCTTCCCATTGTTGCTTTGTCCTTTTATAGCAGCTTGCTTAATTCGTGTCTTTTTGCCAAAATTACGGACATATTTGGCTAATTTTAGTAATCTGGCTTTTTATCTATGGGGAGTTGCTTTGGCAATTGTTTCCGGTCAGACCGTTCGTTCTTTAGTTAATAGTGACGCGTCCGGGTATGTGAAACTTTTAATTGCTCTGGCTGGTTTAATAACTTGTTGCATTCAGTTTTATTATGGAAAGCGTATTGGTGGGCATTATCAGGAACGTATTAGTGGTGGACAGGCATTAGGGCAAAAAAATACAGTGTTGGCTATTTGGATGGCTTATACATATCTCAATCCGCTATCTTCGGTTGGTCCTGGTTCTTATGTCTTGTGGCAGAACATAATCAATTCTTGGCAGTTGTGGAAGAAAAGAAAAAAGGAAAATTAGAAATTCTATTTTATATATTTGTTCCTAATTACCGAAATAATATATTTTTATTTTTGAAATTACTTCAACCAATTCGGATATCGAAAGATAATAATCTAGTGTATAGACTTAGCTTCTCGATAAATCTCAGCTTGTTTGCCGAACAAGAAGATTATATTCTATTTCGAATAAGAAAGTGTTATATTTTAAGGTGCTTTACAAAAGGGAAAATCAGATAATGATGAAGAAGTTTTTGTATTTTGTTTTAAAGATAACTTCGAGATCGAATATGGAATTGGTTATAAACAAATAATAATTAAGAATATGGAGATTAAAATTAGACAAGAACAAGAGAACGATTATAAAGTTGTATGTGAATTAATAGAACTTGCTTTTAGAAATATGGAAGAAAGCGATCATCGTGAACATTTGCTGGTGGAGTGCTTGCGTAAATCAGAAGCGTTTATACCAGAGCTTTCTTTAGTGGCAGAAAAGAATGGTGAAATTATTGGGCATATTCTGATGACCAAAGTGGAAATCGTGTCGGATGTTAAAACTACTACTTCTTTAGCTTTGGCCCCGGTGGCTGTGTTACCTAAATATCAGAGGCAAGGGGTTGGTGGTACACTGATTTGTGAAATTCATAAACGTGCTGCTGAGTTAGGGTATGGGTCTGCTGTTTTACTGGGCCACAAAGATTATTATCCTAAGTTTGGATATAAAAAAGCGATAGATTTCGGCATTGAATTTCCATTTGAGGTTCCTTACGAATATTGTATGGCGATTGAATTGTTGCCGAATGCTCTAAAAAACGTACAAGGTGTGGTTAAATACTCAAAACCATTTATTAATGAATAACGTTCATAGGAGACTATACTGTATTTCTTCCATTTAAATGGTTAAAAAAAGAACATTTTCTCAGATTTTTGAGACACTATTTTTATCTTTGTTCTAGTTATAAAAAACTGAATACAATGAGAGTGAGCAAGAAAAAAATATTCTGGGGATTTATGTTCCTTATATTAATAGCAGGAGGTATTATTTGTAAAATACGTTGGAAAGTCTGGTTCTATAATAGACCGGAAATAAGTTATGTGCTTACTAATGAACCTCAGCGAGTGATTCTGACTTTTGGAAATGATGGTGAACTTTCCCGTAATGTAAGTTGGGTATGCGGGGGAGTTTCTAAACAGGCAAAACTGGAATATACAAAAATAGGCTCTGGAGATACTCTTTTAATCGATGGCTCTTCTAAATTCCTTAAAACGTTAGGAGGGTTTAGCTATGCTAATTGGGCAAAGTTTAAGGATCTTGCTTACGGGGATTCTTATTCTTATCGAGTTTGGAACGATGACCGGGCTTCTAGCTGGTATTCATTTACTATGCAACCAGATTCTACGGATCACTTTTCTTTTATTTTTGTAGGTGACGTACAGGATACACTACATGGAAAGACACGTGACTTTATGGAAAAAGTGCGTTATCGTTTTCCGCAGGTCGATTTCTATATGCTTGCCGGTGATTTTATTGAACGTCCGATGAATTGTTATTGGGAAGAAGCATATCAGAGTATTGATTCCATTGCTCCCAGCAAGCCTTTATTAGTTTCTCCTGGGAATCATGAATATGTAAAAGGGATTGTAAGAACTTTGGAACAACGTTTCAAATATTCCTTTTCATACTTGTTGGAATCCGAATCTAAAGATAATAATGTGTATTCTATTGACTATAAGGATGCTACTATTATTACCCTTGACAGTAATCGTGATCCTTGGTTTTTATTTTCACAACGTGAATGGTTAGAGAAAACATTGAGGAACTCTGATAAAAAATGGAAAATTGTAATGTTACATCATCCTGTATATTCTATTAAGGGTAAGACAAATAACCTGCCGGTGCGCTGGATGTTCGATCCTTTGTTTAAAGAATATGGAGTTGATTTGGTGCTTCAAGGACATGAACATAACTATGCACGTATGACAAACGAAGAAGGTGATGGCAAAATGACTACACCTGTTTATCTGGTTAGTCATGCTTCTCCGAAAGGATATCGATTGGAGTTCAATGATAAATATGACCGTTTCGGAACTAACCACCGTTTTTATCAGTATATAGATGTAAAGGGAGACACTCTTCGTATACAAGCATTTTTGGAGAATGACTCCCTGTATGATGATATGCAGATTGTGAAAAATGCTTCGGGTGTTCAGGTAACAGATCGTGCACAGAACATCCCCGAAATATTAGAAATGCCTTGGCTGACTGGTAAAAAAGCAAAGGAATTTGAACAAAATGCAGAAAAATGGCGTAAACGTTCTTTAGTACAATAAATATTTCTTTCTCATATTTTGATACGTTTGTAGTTCCTTTTGCCAACTATTACGGATGTCTTGTTCTGAATCACCATTTAGGATGGCTTTGCGAACGGAATTTGTTCCCATAAGTAAATCGAACCACCGTGCACGTGAGAAAAAAGCTTCTCCTTCGCCGGATAGTTGATAGAAATCTAAAAAATAACGAAGAGTAAACCCATGTACATCTGTCACATTGCGTAAATCTTCTCCGTAACAAAGCATCCCTTTATGCATTGGGTTTTTGTCGAATCCGGGCAAAGATTCAGGAGTAAAAGTGAAGCTACCGTATTTTTTATCAGGTGCGCCCAATACCTGAAAAGGAAAGGTTGTTCCACGCCCTACACTTATCTGAGTTGCTTCGAAAGGGCAAAGAGAAGCATATAACCGAATGGATTGTGCATTAGGTAAATTGGGAGATGGTTTTACGGGAAGTATATAAGGTTGCCCATGTTTCCATCCTTTCATCGGAATAACAGTAAGCGGACAAGGGGACTTAGTTGTTGTTATCCAACTTTCTCCATTAATCATTTGCGCCAGTTCTCCTATCGTGCAACCATGGAGAACAGGGATTGGCAACATGCCTACGAAGCTTCGATAAGCAGGCTTTAATATCGGACCTTCTACATAGTCGCATGGATTTGGACGATCGAGCACAATCAGTTCTTTTTGATTTTCGGCACAAGCTTCCATTACATAGAACATAGTACTTATATAGGTATAAAATCGTGCTCCTACATCTTGTATATCGAATAAAATAACATCCACATTCTTTAATTGTGCGCTAGTAGGTTTTTTATTGTTTCCGTAAAGCGAAACGATTGGTATCCCGGTGCAGCTGTCTTTTCCATCTTTTACCTCTTCTCCTGCATCTGCATTCCCCCGAAAGCCATGTTCTGGTGCAAATACCTGAACTACTTGAATATTTAATTTCAAAAGAGTATCGAGTAAGTGAGTCTGTTTTGAACCAACGATAGATGTGTGATTTACAACCATTCCTACTCGTTTACCTTTGAGCAGCGGCAAATATTGCTCGGTACGTTCGGCACCTGTAATCACTTTTCCAAAGATCGACGCTGGAAAGGCTGTGAATGCCAGTATTGAAAGAATGAGGAAGAATCTGGTTTGCATATCAGTAAATTTTTGTAATATTGCACAAAAATATTCATTTATCCATAGGAAAACAAGTTATAAGTAGTAAAGAATATGAATCCAAATGAAATCATAGATAAATATTATCCGCAAGATAGTGCACTGAGATCAGTTTTATTGATACATAGTTATGCTGTAGTCCATAAAGCAATGAAAATAATAGATGCTCATCCGGAACTTTCTTTAGATCGTAATTTTGTGCGCGAAGCAGCACTTTTGCATGATATAGGTATTTTTCAGACCGATGCTCCTGCTATTCATTGTTTAGGGTCCCATCCTTATATTTGCCATGGTTATTTAGGTGCTGACCTCTTGCGTAGTGAAGGATTTCCGCGTCATGCATTAGTTTGTGAACGTCATACGGGTGCCGGACTGTCCTTGGAGGAAATTATTGAACAGCAACTTCCGATTCCTCATCGTGATATGCTTCCCATCAGTTTAGAAGAGCAATTGATCTGTTTTGCTGATAAGTTCTTTTCGAAAACGCGCCTTGATGAAGAGAAATCTGTAGAAAAAGCCCGGAAGAGTATTGCAAAGTATGGTGAAGAAGGCCTTATACGCTTCAATAGATGGTGCTCTCTCTTTTTATAGCACTAAAAAATAATTAAATAACGAAGATTCGCACGTATAATTGATGAAGATTGTGTACTTTTGCCACTTCAAGCGTAAACTATTAGTTAATGGCGCCATTGAAAGTAAAAATAATTATATCATTCATACTGCTGATTGTCTTACTGATGCTTCCCGACGAGGCTATGTCCCAACGTCGAAGAAGGGGGATGATTGACTCCAACACTGCACAAAAGGACTCCTTACAGGGGAATGATTCCCTGAAAGCAGATACAGTGACGGTGCAAATTGACTCTTTGCCACCAGCACAGAAGAAACAACCGCTCGATGCGCCGGTTGTTTATGAATCTAATGACTCTACTGTCTTTACTTTAGGAGGTGCCGCTACATTGTATGGTGGTGGAAAAGTTAATTATCAGAATATTGAGCTTACTGCAGAAGTAATTTCCATGAATCTGGATAGTAGTACGGTTCATGCCTATGGTATTAACGACTCTGCCGGGGTGATAAAGGGGAAACCTGTATTTAAGGATGGAGATACGGCATATGATACAGAAACGATTCGTTATAATTTCAAGTCTAAAAAAGCTGGTATCACAGATATTGTTACTCAACAGGGAGAAGGCTATGTGACGGGTAATAAGGCAAAGAAAGGTGCTAATGATGAAATCTTCATGCAGGATGGTCGGTATACGACTTGTGACCACCATGATCATCCGCACTTTTACATGCAGCTGACTAAAGCAAAAGTTCGTCCTAAGAAGAATGTAGTAACAGGACCGGCTTATCTGGTAGTTGAAGATGTTCCTTTGCCTTTGGCGGTCCCCTTTTTCTTCTTTCCATTTTCCAGTAGTTATTCTTCAGGCTTTATTATGCCGACCTATATGGATGACTCCAGTCGTGGATTTGGTTTGGCTGAAGGAGGATATTACTTTGCAATCAGCGATATGATGGACTTGAAGTTAACGGGAGATATATTCACAAAAGGTTCATGGCGATTGTCGGGATTGACTAATTATAACCGACGTTATAAATATTCCGGTACCTTGCAGGCCGATTATCAGGTTACAAAGACTGGAGACAAAGGAATGCCCGATTATGCTGTTGCCAAAGACTTTAAAATTGTATGGAACCATCGTCAGGATGCAAAGGCTAGTCCTAACAGTACGTTCTCGGCGAGTGTAAACTTCTCAACGAGTAGTTATGAACGTTCCAATATCAACAACCTTTATAACTCTCAGTTGCTGACTCAGAATACTAAAACATCAAGTATCAGTTATTCACGTAGTTTCCCCGATTTGGGTTTGACGTTGTCAGGAACCAGTAATATTGCGCAGACCATGCGTGACTCTTCTATTGCAGTGACTCTGCCGGATCTTAATATCTCATTAAGTCGTTTGTTTCCGTTCAAGCGGAAAAAAGCAGCGGGAGCCGAACGTTGGTATGAAAAGATTTCTGTTAGCTATACCGGACGTATGACAAATAGTATCCGTACTAAAGATGATCGTTTGTTCAAAGCCGGATTTAGTGAATGGGAGCATTCGATGAACCATAACATTCCAGTTAGTGCTACTTTTACCTTATTCAAATATTTTCAGGTTTCTCCTTCGGTGAATTATACAGAACGTTGGTATACCCGTAAGGTAGATCAGGTGTATGATATGGAAAAACATCGGTTAGATCCGTTAATGAATGATACTATCAATGGTTTCTATCGTGTGTCCAACTATTCGGCCAGTTTGAGTTTGAGTACTAAGTTGTACGGTATGTATAAACCTCTTTTTATGAAGAAGAAGGAAATACAACTTCGCCATGTTTTTACTCCGCAGGTAAGTCTTAGTGGTGCTCCTGGTTTTAGTAAATATTGGGAAGAGTATACAGATTATAATGGGGTGACACAGTACTATTCTCCTTTCAGTGGACAACCTTATGGAGTTCCTTCACGCGAAGGTTCCGGAACTGTGAGCTTCTCTGTATCGAATAACTTGGAAATGAAGTATTACGATGCGAAAAAGGATACATTAAAGAAAGTGAGTTTGATTGATGAGTTCGGTATGGGCATGTCATACAATATGGCTGCAAAGGAAAGGCCTTGGAGTGATCTGAGTATGAACATCCGTTTGAAGCTGACTAAGAACTATACTTTTAATATGAACGCATCGTTTGCTACCTATGCCTACACTTTCGATAAAAATGGTAACGTAGTCACTGGTAATCGTACGGAATGGTCTTATGGACGTTTTGGTCGTTTCCAAGGATATGGCTCTTCTTTCAACTATACCTTGAATAATGATTCTTGGAAGAAATGGTTTGGCCCGAAAGATGATGTGGAAAAGGACAAGAACAAGGATACTGAAGATGATGATGAAGAATCGGAGGGTATAGAAGGAGGAAAGAAAGAAAAGAAGGTTGAAAAAGCACAAGCGGACCCAGATGGTTATCAGGTATTTAAAATGCCATGGTCTTTAAGTCTTAGCTACTCTTTTAATATTCGTGAAGATCGTACGAAACCCATTAACCGTTATTCTATGCGGTATCCGTTTACTTATACTCATAATATCAATGCGAATGGAAATGTAAAGATCTCCAATAACTGGTCACTTTCGTTCAATACAGGTTATGATTTCCAAGCGAAAGAAATAACACAAACTTCATGTACAATCTCACGTGACTTACACTGTTTTAATATACAGGCGAGCCTGTCTCCGTTTGGACGTTGGAAATACTATAACGTTACTATTCGTGCCAATGCAAGTATTTTGCAGGATTTGAAATACGAACAGAGAAGTCAGACTCAAAGTAATATCCAGTGGTATTAGTACATTCTAGATCAGTCTTTTCTAATAAATAAGAGAGATTATATCAGGTAAGCAATAGATCTTTGATGATAACGACGGACACCAATTAAAGGACTGAAAATGCAAACCTACCTTTAAATAAAAAACGAAGCTAGAATAGAATCCAGCTTCGTTTTTATATTATATATTATCTTAAAGAGTGGTGCTTTTACCAAACGATTTCTGTTTCTCCATGTGATTTCAAGTATTCATTTGTCCGGCTAAAGTGTTTATTCCCGAAAAAGCCATTATAGGCTGACAGGGGAGAAGGATGTGCTGAACTAAGTACTAAATGTTTATTACGGTCAATAAATGCACCTTTTCGTTGGGCATACGCTCCCCACAAGATAAATACGATATGCTCTCTTTCTTCTGCTAATGCGCGGATAGCTGCATCAGTAAATGCTTCCCAGCCGCGGTTTTGATGTGAACCGGCCTGATGGGCACGTACTGTTAAAGTAGCATTGAGCAATAATACGCCTTGTTGGGCCCAGCGAGTTAAGTTTCCAGTAGCAGGTGTTTCAGTTCCCAAATCTGCCTTTATCTCTTTAAAAATATTAATCAGAGAAGGAGGGAAAGGTACGCCATCATTTACCGAGAAGCAGAGCCCGTGAGCTTGTCCCGGTCCGTGATAAGGATCCTGACCGATAATAACCACTTTTACTTTGTCGAAGGGACAAAGATTAAAAGCATTGAAAATGAGTTTTCCCGGAGGAAATATTTGATATTGACTGTATTCGTTTCTAACGAATTCTGTTAATGTTCGAAAATAATCTTTTTCAAATTCAGGTTGTAAATGTGTTTTCCAACTTTCTTCTATCTGTACATTCATGGTTATTATATAAGGTGTATATCAAGTTCTTCACATTCTTTACGCATATCTTCGGGCCAAATGCTAGCCTGTATTTCTCCGATATGAGCTTTACGAAGGTAGAACATACACAAACGGGACTGTCCGATACCGCCACCGATAGATAAAGGAAGAGTATCGCTCATCAATCGTTTGTGGAAATAAAGTTCTAATCGTTTTTCTTCATTTTCTTCTTTTAGCTGGCGTTGCAATGCCTCTTTATCCACACGAATCCCCATGGAAGACAATTCGATGGAACGCTGTAGAACCTCGTCCCAAAGTAAGAGGTCACCATTAAGGCCGGGCAGGTCATTCAGACCGGTAGAAGTATAGTCGTCATAATCCGGAGCACGTCCATCATGCTTCTTTCCATCGCTTAGTTTGCAACCGATGCCGATAATAAATACAGCTCCATATTTCTGGCAAATGGCATGTTCCCGACATTTAGGTTCTAAATTCGGATAAAGCTGGCGTAACTCTTCAGAGTGTATAAAATGCAATTTTTGTGGTAAGCAAGGTTTGATTTGCGGATACATCTCATAAACCATGTATTCTGTACGAATCATAGCTGCATAGATGCGATTAACAATCTCCTTCAGGAAATCAATATTTCTATCCTCATTGGTGATAACGCGTTCCCAATCCCATTGATCCACGTAAAGAGAGTGAAGGTTTCCTAATTCTTCGTCCGAACGAATAGCGTTCATGTCGGTATAGATACCATATCCCGGCTCGATGCGGTAATCTGCTAAGGTGAGCCTTTTCCATTTTGCCAATGAATGCACTACTTCAGCTTGTGCATCTCCAAGATCCTTGATTGGGAATGAAACCGGACGTTCTATTCCGTTTAGGTCATCATTGATCCCCATTCCTTTCAGTACAAAGAGGGGAGCGGTCACACGTCTTAAGCGTAGCTCGGATGACAAGTTCAATTGGAAGAACTCTTTTATCTGTTTTATTCCTAACTCGGTCTGCTTTAGGTCGAGCAATGGTTTATAGTTCTTAGGTTTTATCAAGTAACTCATAGGTTTATTGAATGTTAATTGTCGGCAAAGATAGAAATAATATTGATATATGTATTGCATATTCTCTAAAATATTGTCAATTTGATAAAGTATCTACCATATATGTATTCAAAATAACAATATGATGTATAAGATAAACTTATGATAAATGTAATAAATAGCATCTGATCATCGTTTTTGGGTTAATAGTTTGTTGGGAGAGTGAGATAAATTGTGAAAGATAGGAACATTGATAGGTTTTATTCCTATGTATTTGAGAAATAAAGGTATGCTGATAAAATGAAGATTTTATTAGGAAGATGCGAAGATTTTTTATACTTTTGCCCACACATTTAGGAAATGATCTCGTAACTTAGTGAATAGAGTGTCAGACTCCGATGCAAGAAAATATTTAGAGTTGGGTTGTGAGAGTACAATTTGTGAGCTCAAAATATGGATTAAGGTAACTGGTGTAAAAACGATATAGGCACCTGTAGTTCAATGGATAGAATACAAGATTCCGGTTCTTGAGATGAGGGTTCGATTCCCTCCGGGTGTACAACGCAAAAGCTAACTTGTAAAAGTTGGCTTTTGTTGTTTATACACATGTTGTTATATAATTTGCGTTTCTAAAGTTTATATTGCTTACAAGAATTAACTTCTTGACACTTGCAACCCTTCGTCTGATAATGACATTTCTACAAAACGTGCACGTGGGTTAGGAGCTTGTTCGGTAAGTATTCGTCGGATCTTGCCGGCTGCTTCCGGATCTTTGGCTACCATATATAAATATCCACCACCTCCTGCACCGGGAAGTTTGCATCCAGACGTATAATCTTTGATCTGGTCGATAATAGCTTTCACTGCCGGAGGATTGGTACCACTGTCCAAAGCTTGGTTTTGTATCCAAGTCTTGTTGATTAAACGTCCGAAGTTGTTGAAGTCTCCCCGTAAAATAGCTTCACTCATATCCAGTGCATGTGCTTTCATTTCTGCAAGTAATCCAAGATGTATGCCTGAATTCAGAAACATAGAGCTGACTATCTCTGATAGAATTCCTTTGGCTGTACGAGTGATTCCTGTGTAATAGAGTAAGTGGCAGTTCCGGTAGTCGGGCCGAACGAAAAGTTGGTCGGGAAGCCAGCGTACTAATGGAGTTTGTTCAAAACCTGTTTCCGATTGAAGTAATTTTACTCCTGGAAAGACTCCTCCGTATTGATCTTGCCATCCGCCTCCTGTGGTTAATAATTGTTCTAATACTAGCGTATAATTGCAAATGTCATTTTTGTCCCATGCCAAACCGCAGAAGTCATTGATAGCTCCAAGTACGGTAGAGGCTAGAATAGAACTAGTGCCTAAACCTGATCCCGCCGGTATAGCAGCTAATAGAGTAATTTCAAGTCCTGAACCAAAAGATTTTAGTTGATCTTCTAAAGAAACATAAGACTCTGCTGAAAATATCGGCGCGAAACCGGCTAATGTAAGTGCTGCCTTAGGAATGGAAAAAGGAGAACCTACTTTCTTGTAATCCTGCAATTCTTCATAGTTTCTGATAATCTCCATAGCCCCCATATCAATGGAACGGAGAACAATATGAAAATCGTTGCATGGTTTGATATATACCTGTAACGGCGGTTGTCCGTTCAACTCGATAGCAAGATTGACTACATTTCCTCCTGAATAAAGAGAGTAGGGAGGAGTATCTGTCCATCCTCCTGCAATGTCAATTCTTACCGGGCTGCGCCCCCATACTATTTGATCGGAATACACATTGAGTTTCGGTTGGTTCTTTCGCTCTGCAACTGCTCCTAACAGGCTGTCCCGAAGAAGTTGGAAAGCAGCTTGTTCTTCTTCCTTATAATTGATGTCATTATGCAGTTTCATGATACGTGCCCGTAGCATTCGGTTATGGATGCGTATCATTGGTGCTGTTGTTTCCTTTAAAATGTCGGGAGTTGGCAGATTCTGGTTTGCAAACTCTGTGGCAGCATCTTGTAAATCCAGTTGGTAGAAGATACTTTTCTCATAGTTGGCAGCCAGTCCTTGCCAGTTGTTTCGTCGGTAAGCAGCACGTTGTTCATAAAGACGCTTTAAATTTGCTTTTGCTGATATCTCGTCAGCAGATAACTTTTCTGCTTGCATCCAAAGCCTTTTTCCCTCTTCAAGTTGAGGTTCGGAAGTCATCCAACGCACTAAGATGCCGAGTTCTTCTATTGAATTTGTAACGGGAAAGATAGAAGCGGCCTGTAAGTCATCTTTACGTCCTTTCAGATAATCTAAAGATAATCCTCTTTCTTTCATCCATTGCAGGAAGGACTTACCGAGAAATGTAGTTGTTTTGCAGGCAAGTAATCCTTTGAAAACATCATCCAGTCCGTAAGGTCTTGCCACGAAGTCACTCTCTTCTATCGGAACAATATCGATACAGACTCCATCCGGTAGGCTGATATTCCAATGATTCTCAGGGATACCGGTGATAATTTGACAGGAACCGATCCTCCATCCTTCTCCTATATGGCTGTTTTCTATCCATAAATTCGCATTATCAACTGACAAGGATATTTGTGTGATAGAGTTTTGTATGAAGATGGCCGGATTGGGCTTCACTTTCCGGTGCATAATCTGCCTTTGGTCGCGTACTTTATCTTGTATGGTTAGAGTCGAAGAAATTAGCTCCCGACTTGTTCCATAATGATAAAATTCTCCGCCTGGGAGAGGAAGTATAGCTACTGAGAGCTCATTTATCTCTTTATCTGCGATTTTAGGGTGTTTCCCTAAAGCCAGTCCATAATCCGAATATAAATCGTAATAATTGATTTCTTCTGTTCCTTCTTTGAAGGAACGTTTCATTAACAATTCTATGGCTCGGTCACTCAATATCCATATACCGATATCCATCAGGAAAAGATGTGATTTGGATAAGTTCTCTAATTCTACCAATGAAGGTTTTTGTAACATGAAATCGAGCACATCCGGATTTTTTCGATCGGACACAAATACACCATGGTGGGTTGCTAACGAAGGATTTACCCATAAGCCATAGCATACGACATCTACATCAGGAATCTTTTGCAAAGGTTTCTCCGAACGGATGTATACGTCTCCACTTGCAATCAGAGTATTGAGACTATCCGGTGTCTGTTGCATGATTTTCTCATAAAGAGGAAGTTGTAATGAAAGCAAGTTCTGACTAAGCTTCTGACCTCGTTCCCAACTAAAAACCGGTATTGGAGTTAATATCTTTCCTGAAGGTGCATATCCGGGTAGACGACGACTTTGTCCTCCCGCATGGAGTAATATTCTTTTCTCTTTTCCTATCCACTGGCTAAAAGATTCTTGCGGAGCAGATTCCTGATGACAGGTCTGTAATAACCAAGTAGTTCCACCGCCCGAACCTAATTTACTTCCTATCGGATCCGATGTGCAAAACCAATCTGTGTGATCAACATTTTCCAGTTCATGAAAACAATTGATTAAGTTCGGAGGCAAGGATAGTAACTTTTGCATAGTAATGTTGGGTTGTTATCCGATCTTGCTTATTTTCTTTAGTCTGTCTTCATCTATAATCTTGATTTTCCTTCCATCGACGGTGATCAAGTGTTCCGTTGCAAATTGAGAAAGGGTACGGATAGCATTAGATGCAGTCATATTGGATAGACTAGCAAGATCTTCGCGTGAAAGATAGATACTTAAAGTAGAACCATCCTCTTCCAAACCATAATTCTCTCTCAGGAAGAGTAAAGATTCTGCGAGTCGTCCACGAATATGTTTTTGAGTAAGATTGACTGTACGTTCATCAGCAATACCTAAATCAATAGAAAGTTGGCGGATAAAGAACATTGCCAGATCATTATTCAGGGAAATTAAAACGGTAATAGCATTCAAGGGAATCAGACAAACTATCGAGGGTTCAAAAGCGGCGGCAGCGGTAACGAAATCTTCTTTGGCGAAATAAGCGCGGTAAGCAAAGTATTCTCTGGGTTTGATCATGCGGATGATCTGGCATCTACCTCCTACACCGTTTATAAAGATTTTGACTTTACCTTTAATGAGACACATCAGATGGGTGGGTCTTTCTCCTTCGCAATAGATGGTTTCGTTTTTTTTGTAGGTCTGAATTGTGTAATTGTTCATCAGATACTCCTTCTGCTCATTGTTCAAAGGAGCTAACAAATCGGACAAAGGCTCCGAAATATTGATGTCTGATATGTTTATTTTTACCATTGGTGCTACAAAACTGTGTTATACAGCACAAAAGTAGAAAGAAAAAATGAGAAAATGAACGAATCTATAAAAAGATTGCACAAAAGGGACCTCTTTCGTGCAATCTTATTTTTCTCTTTCTTGTTTACTTATTTAGTGAATAAAAGTTCCCTATATTTAGGTAAAGGCCATATTTCGTCGTCCACTTCCATTTCAAGATGATCAATATGATCGCGGATTTTGTCGAGGTACGGACGTACCTTTTCTTCATATTCAAATGCCTTTTCCTTGTAGTTCTCTTTATGGTTGGCAACTTTACGTGCCTCAGTCATATCATGTACTAATACTTTTATAGCAGTTACACGGTGAGAAATCTCACGTATCAATTCTTTGCGGTCGGCACTTAATACCTCAAACTCCTCAGGAGAGAAGATTTCTTTCAGTCCTCTTAAATTCTCGAGCAAACGATTCTGGTATGCGACAGCTGTCGGAACAATATGATTGATAGCAAGATCCCCTAATACACGACTTTCTATCTGTACCTTCATCGTATATTTCTCCAGTTCCACTTCCAGACGGCAATTCAATTCCGTTTCATTGAAGATACGTTCACCGATAAGAACAGCTTTTGACTGGTTATCGACATAGTGCATCAGAGCTTGTGGTACGTGACAAATATTAGTTAGCCCGCGACGTGCAGCTTCTTGTTTCCATTCTTCCGAATAACCATCCCCTTCAAAACGGATGGGTTCGGAAGCAATAATTGTTTCTTTCAGCAGACGGAAAATCGCTTCGTCTTTACCTACCCCTTCTTCCATCAGTTTTTCTACCGAAGCGCGGAATTCATTCAGTTGGTTTGCCATAGCTGCATTGATGGTTATCATGGCAGCAGCACAGTTTGAAGAAGAACCGGCAGCACGGAATTCGAAACGATTTCCGGTGAAAGCGAAAGGAGAAGTACGGTTACGGTCTGTAGTATCGAGTAGAATTTCAGGAATACGTCCGATACCGAGTTTCAATGTTGTTTTCTCTTCCGGAGTCATCTTCTCGTTTCCTACCTGGCGGACAATTTCGTCCAATGTAGCCGAAAGTTGTTTTCCCAAAAAGCAGGAAAGGATGGCAGGAGGAGCTTCGTTAGCTCCTAACCGGTAGCTATTACTGGCACTCATGATAGAGGCACGTAGTAAATCCTGATTTTTATATACCATCATCAATGCATTCACCAAGAAGGTAAGGAATAACATATTACCTTTCGGGTTCTTGCCCGGAGCAAACAAGTTGATGCCGGTATCGGTACAAAGTGACCAGTTATTGTGTTTGCCGGAACCATTTACACCACTGTATGGCTTTTCGTGTAACAATACATTAAAATGATGTTTGCGTGCGATTCGTTTCATCAGATCCATAACGAGCTGATTATGGTCGTTCGCCAAATTACAGTTCTCGAAAATAGGAGCTAATTCAAATTGATTGGGAGCTACTTCATTGTGTCGGGTTTTGGCAGGGATTCCCAGTTTATGACATTCTATTTCCAGCTCCTTCATAAAGGCAGTGACGCGTGGAGGGATTGAACCGAAATAATGGTCTTCCAATTGCTGGTCTTTGGCAGATGAATGCCCCATTAATGTTCTTCCTGTCAGGCAGAGATCAGGGCGTGCATTATATAAGGAAGAGTCTACAAGGAAATATTCCTGTTCCCAACCAAGATTAGTATATACACGTGTTACGTTCTTATCGAATAACTGACAGACTTCAGTAGCAGCTTTATCTACGGCTGCAAGTGCTTTCAACAAAGGAGTTTTGTAGTCGAGTGCTTCACCGGTATAAGAAATAAAAATGGTTGGGATACAAAGAGTTGTATCTACAACGAATGCAGGAGACGAAACATCCCATGCTGTATATCCGCGAGCTTCGAAAGTATTACGGATACCACCGTTCGGGAAAGAAGAAGCATCCGGTTCTTGCTGTATAAGAAGCTTTCCGGAAAAACGTTCAATCACTCCACCTTCTTCACTGAACTCAATGAAGCCATCGTGCTTTTCGGCCGTCCCGTCTGTCAGAGGTTGGAACCAGTGTGTGTAGTGAGTCACATTAAGTGATTTAGCCCAACTCTTCATACCGTTGGCAACCAGGTCCGCTACTTCCCGACTGATAGGTGTACCTTTTTCAATGGCATCAATTACAGCCCTGTAAGCTTCTTTCGGAAGATACTCCTGCATCTTCTTGCGATCGAACACATGGCTACCATAATAATCTGAGAGTTTGTTGGAAGGGGCAGTTACTTCCAGAGCTTTCCGATTGGAAAGTTGTTGCAAAGCAAAAAATCTCAATTTGGACATAAATAGTCTAACTTTTATCGGTTGATGGCGCAAAATTATATGTTTTTTCTGAAAGTACCCCTGTTTTTTAGGGGGTAATTTGAAAAAAACTTGTTTTTCTTGAGAACTACCCCCTCCCTGATATAAAAACAGAAACTTATTTATTTAAATTTGTCCGTCTACAGTGATAAGTTATTCTAATATCCCCATGTAATTATAAAACCAATAAAGAATTAAATGATGGAAAATAATAGATTTACCATTTGTGCGCGTAATTATATTGCTTCTTTAATAAAAGAAGGTCGATACTCCACAGCACACGTATACAAAAATGCTATTCGTTCTTTTACTCAGTTTTGCGGAACACCTTCCGTTGCGTTTTATCAGATAAATCGTGAGAATTTGAAACGATATAACAATTATCTCATTACCCGTAAATTGAAACTTAATACAATTTCCACTTATATGCGTATGCTGCGATGTATTTACAATCAGGGAGTCGATGCAGGTCAGGCTCCTTATATATATCGTTTATTTCATGACGTCTTTACAGGAGTGGAGACTCGGCAAAAGAAAGCACTTCCTGTACACGAACTTCATACCTTGTTATATAAGGATCCTCAATCCGAGTCTCTCCGTCGTACTCAAGCTATTGCCAGCCTATTGTTTCAATTCTGTGGTATGCCTTTTAGTGATCTTGTGCATTTGGAGAAAACGGACTTGAAACAAGGCATCCTTAAATATAACCGTATGAAAACAGGCACTCCTATGTGTCTTGAGATTTTGGATACTGCGACAGAGGCTATTACACTGCTTCGCAATAAACAATATACTCGTCATTCTGATTATCCCGATTATCTTTTATGCGTGTTGAGTGGTAATTACAAAAGAAATGATGTAAGAGGTTATATTGAGTATCAATCTGCATTGCGTTGTTTTAATAACCAATTGAAGCGTTTGGCAAAGCGGTTATGCATTTATTCCTCTGTTTCTTCGTATACCTTCCGCCATTCTTGGGCTACTACTGCCAAGTACCGGGGAGCTTCTATTGAAATGATAAGTGAGTCATTAGGTCATAAATCGATTAAAACTACACAGATCTATTTAAAGGGATTTGAATTAGAAGAAAGAACAAAAATAAATCGCATGAATTATTCTTATGTAATAAATTGTAAGGTAATGTAGAAAGCGTGCGTAAGTGTCTGAATAATAATAATATATGCTGTCCGTTACTTCATAGGTAACGGATAAGAATTCGCTGCAAAGATAGATAAAATAGTAAATAGAAAACAAATAAAAAAAATCTTTTTTTCTTTTTTCTTAAAATATATAATAAGAAATACCCCAGACGCGAAGAATACTGTTCGTGTCAAAGAATCTTCCATTGTTTGAATGTTGATGAGATCTGCTATGTATCAGCTAAGACTCTTCTGACATCTGATACTAGCCATGCTTATCCGTTACCTATGAAGTAACGGATAAACATGGGGTAAAAATAGATGATTCTTAACAAAAATGACGATTCTCAAGTTCTGCCGGCAAATGTGACTGGCAGAAGCGTAGCACGCTCAAAACGTTGGTTAGTGGCTGTAGTGCGTATTTACCACGAGAAAAAGACGAGCGAACGTCTAACGAAAATGGGAATTGAAAATTTCCTTCCTATTCAACAAGAATACCATCAATGGAGTGACCGTCGTAAAGTGATCGATCGTGTTTTACTCCCGATGATGATTTTTGTCCATGTCGATCTTCAGGAGCAGAAAGAAGTCCTGACTCTGTCAGCTGTGACCCGCTATATGGTATTACGTGGTGAAAGTGCTCCGGCTGTGATTCCCGATGAACAAATGTTACGTTTTAAGTTCATGCTCGATTATTCGGAAGAAACGATCAGTATGAGTTCCTCGCCGTTGTCACCGGGTGAAAAGATTCGTGTAATTAAAGGTCCATTGGCTGGATTGGAAGGTGAGTTGGTAACGGTTAATGGTAAGTCTAAAGTTGCCGTCCGTTTAACGATGTTGGGATGTGCTTTTGTCGATATACCCGTAGGTTGCGTGGAATCTATTGAAATGGAAAATGAACATGGAATAAAGTAGTAGTTATTGGGGATATGGGGAATATGCTATTACAAGAAAAAATAGACAGTCTGTACAGTTTGGCAGATCGTTTTCTTCACATTGGTGATCAGAATGGTTATGTATATGCTGATGACCTTTCTCTTCTTAATAAAAGCATTCATAATCTGATAAATGAATTGGTTTTTCAGCAAGGTAAAAACGTGGAGCAGGAAGCGGCTTTGTGCTTAGCCCTTTTAATGGGATATAGTGTCTCAATGTACGCTAACCTAGATGATGAATTCAAAAAACAATCAGTTTTGAAGCGTTCTCGGAAAATTCTTCCAACCCTTCCCCCTTCTTCTGTAAAAGAACAATTACTTATATTTTGTACTGAATTGAATAACTCATTTGAAATCAATTGATATTTATTAATTAGTAAATGAAAATACAAAAACAATTTAGTTTATTTCTTTTCATTTTGATGTTAGGGAGTACCTCTGCATTAATGGCTCAAAACATGAGCGATCAGCAAGTACTTGAATATGTAAAAGAGGGCATCAAACAAGGAAAGGAGCAAAAACAGATAGCTTCTGAATTGGCACGCAAAGGTGTGACCAAAGAACAAGCGATTCGCGTTAAAGAATTGTATGAGAAGCAGAATAATGTAAATACTTCCAAATCTACCGGAACGGATGTCAATGAATCCCGATTGCGTGAAGAGATGAAGGAGAACACTTCCGATATGTTGGAAGATCAGCCTACCACTCAAGATTTGGCTCGTGAAGATCAAGTGTTTGGTCGTAATATCTTCAATACCAGAAACCTGACTTTCGAACCTAGTGTCAATCTGGCTACTCCTTCAAACTATCGTTTGGGTCCCGGAGACGAAGTGATCATTGATATTTGGGGAGCCAGCCAAAATACTATTCGGCAAGCTATATCTCCGGAAGGTACTATTAATATTCAAAAGATTGGTCCTGTTTCTCTAAGTGGATTAACGGTTTCCGAAGCGAACGATTATTTAAAGAAATCCCTGAATAAAATCTATAATGGCTTGAATAACAGCACCGACCCAAGTTCTGATATCCGTTTGACACTAGGCAATATTCGTACTATCCAGATTAATATTATGGGAGAAGTCGTTCAGCCCGGTACTTATGCGCTTTCTTCCTTCTCTACCGTCTTTCATGCGTTATATCGTGCCGGTGGAGTAAGTAATATCGGAAGTTTGCGTAATGTTCAACTGGTAAGGAATGGAAAGAAGATTGCTACTGTTGATGTTTATGAGTTTATCATGAAAGGAAATATTCAGGACGATATTCGTCTTCAGGAAAGTGATGTCATTATTGTCCCGGCTTATGAAGTCTTGGTTAAAATCAGTGGTAAAGTAAAACGTCCTATGCGTTTTGAGATGAAGAAAGATGAAACACTTTCTACATTAATTAAATACGCTGGTGGTTTTGAAGCCGATTCTTATACTCGTTCTTTGCGTGTTGTTCGTCAGAATGGGCAGGAATACGAAGTAAATACTGTGAAAGATATAGATTATAGTGTTTATCAGATGCGTAACGGTGATGTTGTTACTGCCGAAGCCATTCTGAACCGTTTCACTAATAAACTGGAAATTCGTGGTGCTGTTTATCGCCCCGGTATCTATCAACTAAGTGGAAAACTCAATACTATACGTGAATTGGTAAATGAAGCTCAAGGTTTAACCGGTGACGCTTTTCTAAACCGTTCTGTTTTGTATCGTCAGCGTGAAGACCTAACTACAGAAGTAATGCCTATAGATATAAAATCTATCATGGATGGTACAGTTCCCAATATCGCCTTGATGAAGAATGATATTCTTTATATCCCTAGCATTCACGATCTGGAAGATCGCGGTAATATAACGGTTCATGGTGAAGTCGCTAAACCAGATTCTTATCCTTATGCTGATAATATGACTTTGGAAGATCTGATCATTCAGGCAGGAGGGTTACGTGAAGCTGCTTCTACCGTTCGTGTGGATGTGACAAGACGAATCAAGAATCCCCGTAGTATTGTAAACAATGATACTATCGGACAGATGTATACTTTTTCTTTAAAAGATGGCTTTGTGGTGGACGGACAGCCCGGATTTGTACTCCAACCTTATGATGAGGTTTATGTACGTCGTAGCCCGGGTTACCAACCTCAACAGAATGTAGCGATAGAGGGGCAAATCTTATTTAGTGGTAATTATGCATTGACTAGCCGTGAAGAGCGTTTATCAGATTTAATCAACAAAGCCGGTGGCACTACTAATTACGCTTATTTGCGTGGTGCAAAATTGACCCGTGTGGCCAATGCGAGTGAGAAAAAACGTATGGGGGATGTCATTCGTTTGATGCGTCGTCAGTTAGGTGAAGCTATGATTGATTCATTAGGAATTGAAGTAGAGAATACTTTTACTGTTGGTATTGACTTGGAAAAAGCGTTGGCTAAACCTAAAAGTTCTGCTGATATTGTTTTACGCGAAGGCGATGTTATTTCTATTCCGAAAAATACAAATACGGTTACTATCGATGGTGCTGTGATGATGCCGAATACAGTCTCTTATCTGGAAGGTAAGGATATTGATTATTATTTGAATCAGTCTGGTGGTTATTCAGAGAATGCGAAGAAGAGTAAGAAGTTTATTGTGTATATGAATGGGCAGATAACCAAGGTAAAAGGAAATGGAAAGAAGCAGATTGAGCCTGGGTGTGAGATCATTGTTCCAAGTAAATCAAAGAAGCGAACCAATATAGGAGAAATTTTGGGATATGCTACCTCTTTCAGCACAATGGGTATGATGATTGCTTCTATTGCTAATTTAATAAAGAAATAATATTCTTATGTCTGAAAAACAAGTAGATAAGAAAGTAATTTCCGAATCAAGTGAAACTCAGAGTGGAGAAATGGAGATTGACTTGATGGAAGTCTTCCATAAAATTTTTGCTATTCGTAAGATATTATATAAAGCAGCTGGAGTAGGATTAATTATTGGTATTATTATAGCATTGAGTATTCCCAGACAATATACAGTCAATGTTACTCTTTCTCCAGAAATGGGTAGTTCTAAAGAAGGGAATGGTTTGGCAGGATTGGCAGCTTCTTTTTTAGGAGCTAATGCTACTGGAGAAAGTGCAGATGCACTGAATATTTCTTTATCTACTGACATTGTTTCTTCCACTCCTTTTTTATTGGAATTGTTTAATATGAAAGTTCCATATTCTGAGGTAGATACATTGACTTTGGAGTCCTATTTGGATAAACAATCCTCTCCTTGGTGGAATTATATTATTGAATTCCCTGGTATGACTTTGGGAGCGATCAAACTTTGGTTTGTAGATAATAAAGATGAAAGTAATAATAACAACGGAAGGGAAAGTATTATAGAACTGACTTCTGAAGAAAACCGTAAAATCAACTTCTTGAAAAAAAATATATTTGCTATAGTAGATAAGAAGACTGCAATCACAAACATATCTGTTACCTTACAAGATCCTAAAGTGGCTGCAGTGGTGGCAGATTCTGTCGTATGTAAATTACAAGAGTACATCATTAACTATCGTACTTCTAAGGCAAAAGATGATTGCACTTATTTAGAGAAACTTTTTAATGAGCGTCGTCAGGAATATTATATCGCTCAGAAAAAATATGCGGATTATGTGGATACCCATGATAACCTTATTCTTCAAGTAGTTCGTGCCGAGCAGGAGCGTTTGCAAAATGATATGGGACTGGCCTATCAGGTGTATAGTCAGGTAGCTAATCAGTTGCAAGTAGCTAGAGCGAAAGTGCAAGAGGTAAAGCCTGTATTAGCTATAGTTGAGCCTGCGGTAGTACCATTGAAGCCATCTGGATGGGGATTGAAAGTATATGCTTTATTATTTCCTTTAATAGCTGTATTTGGTACATTAGTTTGGTTGTTAGTCATAAAAGATATTTGGAAAAAATTTTAAAAAGTGAACTAAAAACGTAGAGCGTAGGATACTATTTTATGACTAATTCTAACAATAAACTTATAGCCAAGAACACAATGATACTTTATTTTAGATTAAGTATCATTATGGTTGTATATTTATACACTTCTAGGGTTGTTCTTAAAGCTTTAGGTATAGAGGATTATGGAATTTATAATGTTGTAGCTGGAGTTATTACGTTATTTTCCTTTTTTAATAGTGCTTTAAGTTCGGCAACTTCCCGTTTTATAACTTATGAATTGGGAAGGGAGAACACAGTAGAATTAAAGAAAAACTTTCGTACGGCTTTTACTATACACTTAATATTATCGGTATTTGTTCTTATATTAGCTGAAACAGTAGGATTATGGTTTGTAAATTATAAGCTACTTATACCTGTGGAAAGATTATTTGCAGCTAATGTAATTTATCAATTCTCCATTCTTAGTTGTGCGGTAACTATAATGCAGGTTCCATTAAATGCGGAGATTATAGCTCATGAAAAAATGGGTATTTATGCATATATAGGAATATTTGATGCAATTAGTAAGTTGGTCATAGCTTTTGTTATTAGTTCTTGTGGGAGTGATAGACTTATTATTTATGGTTCACTTTTATTTGCGGTAACAATAATTTTATTTATTGTTTATCACATTTATTGTAAAAGTAATTTTGACGAATATAACCTTGCAGTTCTTTATGATAAAAATATTTTCAGGAATATGCTCAGTTATTCAGGATGGAGTTTATGGGGAAGTATGGCATATATGCTAAAAGATCAAGGCGTGAATATGACATTAAATATATTCTTTGGTCCTGTGGTGAATGCTGCACGTGGTATTGCCTATCAGGTAAATACAGCATTGAATAGCTTTACTCAGAATTTTACAATGGCAATGAACCCACAAATAGTAAAATCATATGCCTGTGAAAATCACGAGCGTGTTTTCTTATTATTATATAGTGGTGCGAAGTTTTCTTATTTCCTGCTTTTATTCCTGTCCCTGCCTATTATACTCGAAACTAAGTATATATTGGATGTATGGTTGGGACAGATACCGGAATATACAATATTGTTTACTCGTTTAGTTATTATAAATTCACTAATTGAATCTTTTACTTACGTAATAGGCACTACTGTACAAGCAACAGGTAGAATAAAAATATATCAAATTATTGTTGGAGGATTACTTTTATTAAATCTTCCTGTTTCATATTTATTTTTGAAATTAGGGTATCTACCTTATGTTGTATTTATTATTGCTATTTTGCTATCAACAATGTCTATTATTATTCGGATTGCAATACTAAGTTCATTAATAAGAATATCAATAAAAACATTTTTAGTGGATGTCTTAGGTGTTTCAATACTCGTCAGTTTACTTTCTCTTATATTGCCTGGATGGATTTATTATATCATGAATGAAGGATTATTAAGAGTATTTTGTGTAATAGCAAGCAGTATATGTAGTACGCTTTTTTGTATATGGTTCATTGGGCTAAATAGTAATGAGAAAGTATTTATAAAGTCTAATGTGATAAAAAAGTTTATAAGATAAAACTCTAAATACAGAACATTAAGATTAAAAATATATGGATAAAATAAAGAGGTATATTGATTGTTATGTTCCAATAACTACTTGTACATTACGTTGTCATTATTGTTATATAGTCCAGCATGGATTATTTGCGAATAAAGTACCGGAATTGAAATATTCTGTTGAAACAGTGAGGCGAGCATTGTCTAAAGAAAGATTAGGTGGAACCTGTTTGATTAACTTTTGTGCGGCTGGTGAAACGCTGATATCAAAGGACTTGCTCGAATATGTTCGTGCTTTTTTAGAGGAAGGGCATTATGTTATGGTGGTTACTAATGCAACTATTTCCAAACGTTTTGATGAGATTGTTGCTTTTCCACCTGAGTTATTAAAAAGATTGTTTTTTAAATTTTCCTATCATTACTTAGAACTTAAAGAGAAAAATTTACTGGATCGTTTCTTCTCAAATATAAAGAAAGTAAGAGATGCAGGATGTTCTTTTACTTTAGAAGTTACTCCATCCGATGAGTTAATCCCTTTCATTGATGAAATGAATAAAAAATCAATAGAAGAGATTGGGGCAATTCCTCATATCACTATCGCCAGAGATGAGAGAGACCCCGAAAGATTGCCTATTTTGACCAATATGAACAAAGAGGAATATTATAAGGTCTGGAGTAAGTTCAAGTCTGCTATTTTTGAATATAAAATGAAAATATTTGAAGTCAAAAGAACAGAGTTTTGTTATGCTGGTGACTGGTCCTTTTATTTGAATCTTGGTACAGGAATGATGACTCAATGTTATAAATCATTGATTAAGCAGAATATATTTGAAGATGTGGAGAAACCTATAAAATTTTGTCCAATAGGTAACAACTGTCTTGAATATCATTGTTATAATGGTCATTCATACATTGTATTAGGAGATATTCCTGAGTTAGATGCTCCGACATATGCAGAATTAAGAAATAGAATATGTATTGACGGAAGTGAATGGCTTAGACCGGAAATGAAAAGCTTTATGTCTACAAAGCTTTGTGAATCTAATAAAGAATATACACAGAGTGAGAAGAAAATGATTAATCGTAAACAACGAATACCTTTTCTTCGCCAAAGAGTGAGACAAACTTTAATTAAATTGGTAAAGTCAAAAAAGAATGGATTGTAGGCAAAAAGTTTATCAATTAAGAAGTGTTATCGAGGAAAAACTGTCTCCTTTAATTTCGAGTTCTTATGTGTTATGGGATTTACCTTATTATACAAATATTGGTGATACTTTGATATGGGCAGGAACCGAGTCTTTTCTGAATAATATTCCTACTCAATGTTTGTCCAAATATTCGTATCAGACCTTTAAATATAAAAAGTTACCGGAAGATACTATAATCTTATTACAAGGAGGAGGTAATTTTGGAGATTTGTGGCGGATGCATCAAGATTTTAGATTGAAAATAATAGAGCTATACCCTAATAATAAAATAATAATTTTACCACAAAGTATTTATTATCAAGACAAAGATATATTAGTAAAAGATGCTGAATTAATGGGTAGGCATTCAAATCTGACTATTTGTGTTCGTGATAGAAAATCGTTGGAAATCCTGACTTCATACTTTTATAAAAACAACTTGTTGTTAGTGCCTGATATGGCTTTTTATATAGATCAAAATTTTCTGCTCCAGAATAGTGTGAACTGTATTGATCGGATTTTATATTTAAAACGGACGGACATTGAACTTTTTAAAAGCGATGACGATGCTTATATTACGGAAGATAAAAGTAAAGTTGAAGTGAGAGACTGGCCTACTATAGAGACTATTCCATTCCAATTTAGAATATTTGATGTCTTAACTCGTTTGCATTTAAATAAAATTGCAAACTATTTATTTATTAATTATTTGAAAAGGTATTTATTGAAAAAGGGAGTAAAATTTCTTAGTCAATATAAAAAAGTATATACTACCAGATTGCATGTCGCTATTTTATCTATTTTATTAAATAAGACTTGCGTCTTTTTTGACAACTCATATGGAAAGAATAAAGCTCTTTATGAGACTTGGTTGGAGGATTTAGATAATTTATATTTTCATTGATTAAAATGGTAAGTGTTTCTATCATAATCCCTGTTTATAAAGTAGAAGAATATATTGCAGAATGTCTATATTCGGTAATTGCTCAAAGCTATAAAAAACAATTTGAATGCATTATAGTGGACGATTGTACTCCAGATCATAGTATCGAAATTGTGAATCAAGTGTTGTCATCTTATCATGGAAATATTCAATTTAAAATAATACATCATCAAGAAAATAAAGGATTATCAGCAGCTAGAAATACAGGAGTCAGAGCAGCCAAAGGAGATTATCTGTATTTTTTAGATTCTGACGATATTTTGCCAGAACAGGCATTAGAGTTATTGTTGCTTTCTTGTGAAGGATACTCGCCGGATGTTATTATGGGCGATTTTGAATTGATAGGTGAGGATATAAATGTGGCTAAACTGAATACCCATATTGATTATTATCATAATCAAAAGGATATTTTCAATGCTTTTATCTCGCATGATCTGTATGAAATGGCTTGGAATAAATTAGTTCAGAGAAGTTTTTTCTTGCGTCATAAATTATGGTTTAAGGAAGGGCTTATTCATGAAGACAATTTATGGTCTTTTTTTCTCTTTTTTTATTGTGAAAATTTGAGAATAAATTTTTCAAAAACATATAAATATCGAATTAGAAAAAACTCGATCATGACTGACCTTGGAAATTATAGTAAGAGTTTTATAAGCTGTAATGATATCTTTTTTATCAAGATGGATTTCATAAGTGAGAAGAATTTGTGGGCAGATTATCCATTGTTAGTTAATTATATGCTGAGTGAAAAACTTTCTCTTCAAAAGAAAATAGTTATACAAAGGCCCGACCGGAAACTTTATGCAGCACTCAGGGTAAAGTTACCTATAACTTATGTGATAAACAAAAAAACTTCATTATTTGTAAAAATGAAGTTGGTATTGTCAAACCTTCCTTTCAGCTTATTTAAGTTGATTATTTGTAGTTTGTATATCAATAAAAAATAGCTTTATGATGTCTACTCCTTTAGTATCAATTCTTATTCCTGTATATAATTGTGCTCAATATATTGAAGAAGCAATAAAAAGTGTGCTGGAGCAAAACTATGCTAATCTTGATATATTAATATGTGATGATTGCTCTACTGACGATAGTTTAATGCACATAAAAAGGCTGGCCGGAACAGATGCAAGAATCAGAGTGTTTACAAACGAAAAAAATCAAGGAAAGGTCTTAACTTTAAGCAGGTTGTTTAAAGAAGCTAAAGGTAAATATATTGCTTTTTTAGATGCCGATGATTATTTGGAGAAATATAAGATAGAGAAGCAGGTTGATTATATGGAGCAATATCCGGAGATAGGTTTGTGCGGTTGTAACTATGCTTCTGTGAGTGAAAATGGTAAAATTGTTAAAGTCTCAAATTTACCATTGTCTGATCAAGATATAAGGAAATGTGTCTCTGTTTTTCCGAAAGAAGATTTTCCTTTTTGTTGTGCTTCTGTGATGATCTTGAAGGAGGTTTATAACGAAATAGGAGGCTATCGTGATTTCTTTATTCGATGTTGTATTGGCGAAGATATTGATTGGATCTTGCGGATAATGGATCAGTTTAAAGTCGGCAATATAGATATTATTGGCTATTATTATCGTTTTAATCCCAATTCATTAACCCGTAAAGTTTATTTTTCTATTCAGGATCGTCATATTCATGATGTGATTATATTTCTTGCAAAACAAAGAATTATATATGGGACGGATTGTTTAGAAAATCAGAATGAAGAGGAATATCGTGAATTCATACGGAAACTATCTCTTCCTTATTTGAAGGATAAGAGCCTGTATTATAAAAGAATACTCATTGAATTTTCTATTAATAAAGATAGAAAAAATGCTTTTATGTATTTTAAAAGATATGCAAAAATTAATGGTTGCAAAATTTCTACATTTAAGATCTTTTCGATGATGATAATATTATTGTTTATAAAATACTCCATTTTACTAACGATAAAGAAAAAGTTCAAAATATCGCATCTTTCTTCCCGAGTGTGAGCGGGGACCACAGATAGGTTCGTATAACATCTTGATGGGGACATTTAAAGTTAAAAATATTCCAATAATTTTGGTGTATTATATATTGCCGATAATATCTGCAATATATACAGTTATATTAGGTGGGAAGGGACACTTGGATTATGAAGTGGTGTGGATAGGACTTTGGGGAATTCTTTGTTTATTGTCATTGCAACAGCCTATTCGCCGTTCTGTGTGCATAGGTGCTAGTGTAATATTACTGATTTTCATTTTCAAATATTTGCTTCCTGTTATTTGGCAAAAAAATGTAGTATGGCGTGCTGTCTTTGTTGATGCAAAGTATATTTATTATTTATTATTGAGTTGGATGTGGGTGAAGTTTGTGGGTGCTCCAAGTGTTCAATTTCTGTATAAAGCCGGTCGTTTTTTGTGCTTGTTTTATATATTATATTTTTTTATTATGATAGTTTTGAAAGGTGGGTATTCTCGTTTCGAACTATTGTCTGAGTCTAATTACGATTCTTTCTTACTTTTGATACCCTTTTGCTTCATTCAAGAAGAAAAGAAATCCCGTTATGATTATTTTTTATTTTTGATTGCAGTATTTCTCTCTGGGTCGAAAACTGGAATCGCTACTATCTGCATTCTTCTATTTTTATATAATTTTCGGAATCGAAAATATCGTTTTTTGTGTTGGATTATTCCTCCCGTATTGGTCGTAATATTTATTTATGTTTATTTTATGCGAAGAGGGATTACGGATGTCAATGATGTGGATAGATTTATATTTTTTGCACAATTCTTTGAATATGTAAAAGATAGTAGTTGGTCCAGTGTATTATTAGGTATTTTTCCAGGTCAGGCCATGTCTTTTGTCGAGGTTTTACCTTCATTTGAATGGTACATTTCTAAGTTTGAAAATATGAACAATATACTGGGGTGTTATCCATTTTATTTTCATTCTACATATATTCGTCTTGCTATTGTTTGGGGCTTACCATTAGTCATAGGTCTTATTGTATTGTTAGTTCGTATATACATGAAAACGAGCTATCTGCCAATGAAACAGCTGATAGTATTATTTCTGATACAAAGCATTTCATTGTCATCTTTAACATTAGCTACTGTTTCTGTGCCTTTTCTCATTGTAATGATTACTATATTTTCTAAACACACAATATTTTCTAAGTCTTGATTCTTTGAATATGTATTCTATATATTCTGTTTTTTACGAAAAACTTCCTCTTCAGTCAGAACTTCTATTACCGGATAATACTTGTAAAATGGTGACGTTCTTAAATCCATATTATATAGAAACCCTGAAAGGTGAATCAGAATTGTATCAGAAATTTGATTATATAGCTTCTGATGGTATCATTCCTGTTGTTCTTAATAGATTCTGGAGACATCCTAAGTCTACTCGTATATCTTTTGATATGTCATCGTTTGCAAAAGAATTGTTTGAAAAGATAGAAAAAACGGATTTGAATATCTATTTTATAGGCTCCGAACAAAGGTATATTGAGAAGTTTATTTTTACAATAAAGGAAGAATATCCAGAGCTAAATATAAGTGGCTTTCGACATGGATATATAAAAAATCAATTTGAAGAAGTAGCTAAAGCTATAATTAGAAGTAATCCAGATATTGTGGTCATTGGGATGGGAGCACCTTTACAAGATCAATTTGCTGTATACCTCCACGATAGCGGATTTAATGGGACAATTTATACTTGTGGAGGTTTTTTCCATCAAACGACTGAAAAAATAAACTATTATCCAGACTGGGTGAATAAATTTAATTTGCGTGCACTGTACCGCATCTTTCAAGAGCCCTATGTTTTTAAACGCATAGTGAAGTATTATCCATACTTTATAATTAGATATTCACTTTTCTTATGGAAAATGAGATAATACTTCTGATTTATTAATTTGTTCGATTTTTTAAAATTTTTGATCGTTTCTGTATAAATAATTAATCTCAAAACAGTTTAGAATGTAAAAAGATAATCAATATGAACATTTTATTTATAATAATAGCTTTCGCTATTTCTGCTTATGTTGCCAGGCTTATCATTCCACGTATTTTGTTAATATCATTTCGTAAAAAATTGTTTGATATTCCAGATGAGAGGAAAGTCCACAAACGTGCTATTCCTCGATTAGGTGGAGTCTCTTTTTTTCCAACAATTCTGCTTTCATGCTGTTCGGTATTAGTTATCCGTACATTGACAGGCTATGGAATATCTGCTATGCTGACGTCATATATTTTACCGGAATTTTTGGTATTAGTTTGTGGAATGGTTCTTTTGTACCTGACTGGTATTGCTGATGACTTAGTAGGAGTTCGGTATCGTCAGAAATTTATTGTTCAAATTATCTGTGCCAGTTTATTTCCTGTTGCCGGGCTTTGGATTAATGATTTCTATGGATTATTTGGAGTAGGAATAGTTTCTGCTTGGTTTGGTGTACCTTTTACAATATTGACTATCGTCTTTATTACAAATGCAATTAACCTGATTGACGGGATAGATGGTCTTGCTTCGGGGTTAAGCAGTGTATCCCTTCTGGTTTTTGGATTCCTCTTTATTGAAAAAGGATTATGGATTTACAGTATGCTTGCTTTCAGTACATTCGGGGTGTTAGTTCCTTTCTTTTATTATAATGTTTTTGGTAGTGTAGAGCATGCTCGGAAGATATTTATGGGAGATACGGGAAGTTTGACTCTGGGGTATATACTGAGTTTTCTTGCCATCAAATATAGTCAGAATACAGAATTTATTTCTGTTACGCAAGGAGCTTTTGTGATAGCTTTCAGCACACTTATTGTTCCTGCATTCGATGTGGTTCGTGTTGTTATTGTTCGTATCTATCATGGGAAAAGTCCTTTTGAACCGGATAAGAACCATATTCATCATCAATTTTTAGCAATGGGATTTACTGTCCGAAAAGCAATGCTTTTAATTTTATTGATTTCATGCGTGTTTAGTGGAATGAATATATTATTGATGCCTTACGTTGATAATACATTAATGTTGGTGGGAGATGTTGTCGCATGGATTGGACTTAATCTTTGGTGGAGTAGAATAAGACGACAGAAACTTAGTAGTAATTTATCATCGAAAAATGTTGTAAATCAGTAATTTATTTTGTATCTTTATATCCTATAATTCAAACTTAAAGATATAATGAATCAATCTGATTTTGTAGTGAAATGCTACAACAAACAAGAACTTGCCCAAATGTATTTTCCTGATATCAGTGTTCGTGCTTCTGTGGATAAGCTCCGTCGCTGGATGCGTCGTTGCCAGCCTCTGATGGATGAGATACTTGCTACGGATTTCCATCCGAAAACAAAGGCTTTTTCTGTACGCGAAGTACGTTTAATTGCTTATTATTTAGGTAAACCAGGAGAATTCTGATCTAATCTAAATTGTAAATGATATATTAAAAGTTACGGGAGACAGCATATTCGCTGACTCCCGTATTTAGTATTAGGACTATACCTACAATTATATTTGTGAATATTCTTTTCTTGCATCAAAGCAAGGACAAGCTTTATGAATATTAGCACTTAACTGATAATGTCCCAGGACTTGTGCTTCCGGATACTGATGTTTAAGAATAGCCAGCAGATCGATCAACGCGAAGCGTTGTGCCTGCGTTCTCGTATCTGCCGGACGACCTTCTTCATCGAGTCCTCCTTCATAACAAATTCCAATACTATGCCGGTTGAATCCCCTCACATGAGCTCCCGGTTCTGAAACCGGACGGCACTGATGTACCTCTCCGTTACGAGTTATGTAAAAATGATAACCGACATCTTTGAACCCCCTTTGCAGATGACATTCGCGAAGTTGCTCTACTGAGAAGGAGACATTGCAGCGCGTAGCACTGCAATGAATCACCAACAACTTAATCTCCCGTGGAAGATACTCTTCTTTTGGATTTTCCATCGTCATCTGTTTATAAACTTCCCATGCAAGAGGTTACACCCAGGGCGGAAATGATAGACGTGGCTATCGTTACGATAAACTGAAGAACATTCTTCCAAACTTGCTTTTTCATACACATACGATTTTACGTTTTAAATGAATCATTTGAATTTAAAATAATGAATCACCGGTTTACTAATTACAGTGTCGGATCAGGAGATTCTCCCTCATCAGGATCAGATCCACCGCCATCAGGCAACGGTTCCTCTTCTTTCGAATCAGTCTTGCTGTCACTCTTATACAAGGTGAAGTCCATCGCCTTGCATAATTTCTGAAGATCACTTCCCGGATGAAACAGCACTTTGCCTTTCTCAATGCAATATGCCTTGAACTCTTTTTCCGTTGCTGTAGGAATACCGGTTTTGAGACTCATCCGGAAATTTCCCAGATCACCCATCTGTACGATGTTTCCTTCTTCCAACACATTGACGATCTCTAGCAGGAACTCTCCGATACATCCTTCGAGTTCTCCTTTGGAGTAGGAGGAACGCTCGGTGATGCGTTTGCAGACTTCCTTGACGGAAACTTTCTTTCCGCTGCGTGCCACTGCATAATACTTGGGAGCTTCGTCCGGTTTCAACAGGTTCTTGCGAGCCATAATCACATAATTCTGAGCCATAACATTTAGAATTTTAAGTTTTGAAATCTTGAATTGTTTTGTAACCGATTACATAGCAAAGATACGATAGGACGGAATCTGCATAAAGTACAATGACGTACACTGACGTGCTGAAAAAAATAAAAACATTGGGAAGTTTGTATTGAATCTTC
This sequence comes from Bacteroides bouchesdurhonensis, assembly GCF_900155865.1. Lineage (GTDB taxonomy): Bacteria > Bacteroidota > Bacteroidia > Bacteroidales > Bacteroidaceae > Bacteroides > Bacteroides bouchesdurhonensis. The sequence goes on along the minus strand of NZ_LT707006.1, from coordinate 4,309,018 downwards.
CCAATGTTTGGATTCAATCATTGAGAAGATTATTTTAAACTTCTCAATGTTTTTTTCAGCGTTTCAAAACGACAAAACGACAAAAACGACATATGACGTTATTGATCACTCAATTTGCGATATGAACCATGGGATATTTTCGTGATTATCACCCCATTAAGTGATTTTAATAACCTGTTTATTTTGCGGGAACTGAATCCGTAATTTGCGCCGGCTTTGATGGCTTCATCCGTAGTAAATGTATCAGAAAGTTCATTGATAAATCTTCTTGTTATGTTAGGATCTTTTAGTGGGTGCCTGCCTAAGGACGTCATGGGGGAGAGCAACAGACGGCTATGTTCGTAGCAACAAAGAACGATTTCTAATGAACGTTGGAAATCGATGTCGTTACAGTAGATATCCGGTGAAAGGTCGTTTGTTTCGAACTGGCGGATACGAGTCTGTATCATACTGATGCGCATGACTAATACAGCGTATCTTTTCACAACTGCTTGCAGATCATCATTCCCTTCCAGCACCACTTCCTTCAATAATCCGGAAAAAATTCTGTTTAACTGATCCCATTGTGAACGCTTGAAATGAAATAAGACCGGATGGTCCAAACAAAAATTGAATAACTCAAATACCTGATGTGCTAACGGGTGGAATATTTCTTCCTGCGACACGCTGTCGTCATCCATTGATTTCCAATTCGGATCGAGCCTGAAAGTATAGAAACCGATCCGGCTTGTTAATCCGTTTTCGTAACTTCCTAACAAGGCTTCCAGCTGTCCGGGAGTTCCGGTCAGAAACATGGCAAGGCTGGGATGCTTGATGATAATGGGGGTCATTCCATTCGCTTTGTAAGAAGATTCAATGTTCTCGTGCTCGTATGCTTTTCGAAGCATATCATTGAAGTTACCACAATCCAGATGGTTGGCGGTGGTAAGGGTTTCGGCTTCAGTATCGAAAATGATACCTCCCAATCCCTCGTTGTCTCTCATTTGTATTTGCATGCGTGTATAGCTGGTGGTTGCCGGGATAAACAACATTTTGAAGGCCGGTCTTTCCGGTGCGTCGGGCATCTCTTCTTCGCAATTCTCTTTTTTCATGCATCTCTTTTGCCAGCGGATATGTTCCTTTTGGTATGCTTTCTGCTGATGTTCACTTTGAGAGAGAATGTATTGTTGGATTTCATCCAGCAGATAACGTCCGGTTTGTGCCACGCTTTTCCCGCTTCCTGCCGGAGCGATGATGACAGTATAGAAATGGGGAGTGTATTTTTTATGATTGTAAATTCCGAAAGTGTGTGGCAGTGCCGCACTTATTGCTGTAAATACGGATAACATGGAAATATCATTTTCGCGTTCTCCTTCGTCTTCGAGGATACATCCTTCCAAAAGGTTGGGAAGATTTTCGTACACACTTTCCGGAAAACAAGGCGTGTTTTTCCGATATTCTTCGCCTTGCCAATATTCTTCGTCTTCTTCAGCCTTGCCTTCAAAAGCGTCATATGTCGTTTTTGTCGTTTTGTCGTTTTGAGCGGAAGGAGGAAAAGTAGGATGTGAACTCCTGCTTCCGTTGCTAACAGTTTGGTAACCAGAATGTAATACGGATTTTATCTCTTCGGAAGTGAAATCGGTGCCTTTGAAAAAATCCATAATTCCGCGTAATACGGATTCTTGGGGATACTGTCGCTTTCCGGCTTCGCAAGCCAGTTTGAACAGGTTGCTATGTCGCTTTCCGGGGACTAGCGGATTTAAGAAAATATAGGACGAAAGGAAGCTTCCGACCTCTTCCTCGGAAATTTCGGGGACAGTCGTCTCATTGAAAACTGAAGAGTTGCCGGTAGCGTTCATATTCCCTGTTTCCGGTATATATTCCAGTTCGAACGGTTGATATAGACTGGCAATGTATCCATTGGGGGAATAAGTAAAATAACACAGGCGACTTTCGTCTTTGCAAGCAGGGTCACTTTCCAGTTTGAGCAGTTGGTCGTAATAATGGCTCACTATTTGCTGGGCTTCCCGGTATCGTCCTTCGACGCCTTCAACATACGCGAAGATTTTCACACCGTCCGTCGGGCTTTCGAGTGCGGCTACTGTGTGTGGATCTTCGGCACAGAGCCGGATGATTTCCAATCGTTTGGCCACATGATCGTAGTCCAGGCCAATAATATTGCTTGGTTGCAGGAAGTTCTTAATGGCATGTGCCCCGTCGAATGTTCCGGCAGGTGTGAAACAGGGGAGTTTGATTTTCATCTGTTGTGCAGCTTCATGATCTCCATCCTGATGATAGCGTCTGATGGAATGAATGATGCTCGCATAGGTGGGTTTAATACACATAAAAATAGCTTCCTGGAAAGAGGTCACTTGGGGCTTTTTGGAATACACGCTTTCGTAGACTGAAACTTGGATTTCTTCTAATGTTTTCATACGATATTGAAATTTTTTTTGATTATCTGTCCCACTATCGGGATAGCGGGAGCAAAAGTAAGAAGGTTATTTGGAGGGGTTGTACCATAAGTCGGTACAGATTGAATAACCAAATATATAACAAACAATTATAAATAATTAACTGAAATGGATGTAGTAAAAGGAAAACATGATTCTTACGAGTTTCTGAATAACATGATGGTGAGTTTAATGAATGTGGATGCGTCGCTTAATTATCCTTATCTGGAAATGGAACTTCACATGTCCGCACGTGACATAAGTGCGGTTAAGAACGGACACAATGTGTGCATTTATCAGTATGTACGGGTGATAAACTGTATCATGAACGAGATTCATCTGGTCATTTTGATGGAAGTGCTCCAGAAAGAACTGAAGATTGCACTGACCACCCACAGCGATCTGGTGATTGGGGTCGTTCCCCATAAGAATAACGGGAATTGCCAACCGGAAGAGTGGATGGTTGTTATGTGCTGGGATGGAGTGAAAGTGTGAGTAGAACCTATTGGCAATAACTCTTTTTAGGACTGGATTCCTTTGCTTTTCAATATTCTTTTCTATATTTGCTTCCCATTAGCAAGGAGATTGGACTATTGAGAGGTAAGATATTGATACTATGTATGCTATGCTTGTTCTCCTTTTTTATAAAGGGAACAGCTGGCAATATTGTGAATCCGTCAATCGGACAAGGGATCTCTGTAGATTCTATTGTTGAGTGTGTGATGGATATGGCACCTGCTTATGAAACAATTGTCAGGGATTATAAGGCTAATCTTTATATAAAAGGTAAGATGGACATCAAGAAGAAGAATTTTATTCTTCGTTATGTACCTTCTATGTTCCGGTTACAGAAAGGGGTTCGTGAATATTTACTGGAAACATATAGTGATCTTCATTACACGGCTCCTAATATTTACGACCAGAAAGTAAAAGCTTCCCAAGGAACTGTAAGAGGAAATAGGGGATTACCCGGTTTGCTAGAGTACTTTAATGTGAATATTTACTCGTCTTCTTTGCTCAATGACGAGCGTCTATTATCGCCTTTGGCAAAGAATGGCCGTAAATATTATAGATACCGCATCGATAGTATTATGGGAGATCCGGCTAATTTTGATTACCGGATACGATTTATTCCTAAAACCAAAAGCGACCAGCTGGTGGGAGGTTATATGATTGTTAGCAGTACTGGCTGGAGTATACGTGAGATTCGTTTTTCCGGGCGGTCGGAACTGATCACCTTTACTTGTAACATAAAAATGGGCGAGAAGGGAGAGAAAGATGAGTTTCTGCCTGTACATTATGCAGTAGATGCCCGATTTAATTTTCTCGGTAATAAGATAGATGGGAATTATACAGCTTCGTTGGACTATAAATCCATTGAATTGAAAGAGAAAGAAACGGATGTGAAGAAAAAAAAGAAGTATAATCTCTCGGAATCTTTCTCTTTACGATGTGATACGAATGCTTATAAAACAGATGCCTCTACGTTTGCTGTGTTACGCCCGATTCCGTTGACGGATGCGGAAAAGTTGTTGTATAAGGATTATACGGTCAGAAAGGATACGGTTGCCAAGCAGAGCAAATCGAAAAGCCAGGTGTTCTGGGGAACAATGGGCGACTTGATGTTGGAAGATTACAAGTTCAACCTGTCGAATATCGGAAGCGTACGTTTCTCTCCATTTATCAATCCCCTTTTATTCAGTTATAGCGGAAGTAATGGATTGTCATACCGGCAGGATTTCCGTTATAACCGTCTTTTCCGTGGTGATAAGTGGCTTCGTATCGTACCTAAACTGGGATATAATTTTACCCGCAAAGAGTTTTATTGGTCTTTGAATGCCGATTTTGAATATTTTCCTCGAAAGCGGGGATTCTTTAGGTTGAATGTGGGGAATGGTAACCGTATTTATAGTAGTAAGGTATTAGATGAATTGAAGGCTATGCCGGATAGCATTTTCAATTTCGATTTGATACATCTCGACTATTTTAAGGACTTATACTTTAATTTCCGCCATAGCATTGAAGTTGTAAACGGACTGGATGTAAGTGTCGGTTTCTCGGCACATAAAAGAACGGCAGTCCAACCTTCTCGTTTTGAAATGATTGGCAATTACCCGATGCCTCCACCCGAATTCATGAAACGGTTTAAGAATACTTACATAAGTTTCGCTCCTCGTTTTCGTTTGGAATGGACTCCATGCCTGTATTATTATATGAACGGGAAGCGTAAAATCAACCTTTATTCGAATTATCCGACTTTTTCTGCCGATTACGAACGGGGAGTTAAAGGTGTATTCAAAAGTACGGGAGAGTATGAGAAAGTAGAATTCGATTTGCAGCACCAAATCCGGTTAGGGCTGATGAGAAATATTTATTATCGCTTCGGCTTCGGAATGTTCACTAATCAAAATGAGTTGTATTTCGTTGACTTTGCCAACTTTTCCCGCCGGAATCTTCCGGTCGGTTGGAACGATGAAATCGGCGGAGTATTTCAGCTACTCGATGGACGTTGGTATAACTCTTCCCGCCGGTATATTCGCGGACACTTTACCTACGAAGCTCCTTTCCTTGTATTGAAGCACCTGATGAAATATACCCGTTATGTGCAGAATGAACGTATCTATATCAGTGCACTTTCCATGCCCCATCTTCAGCCTTATCTGGAAGTGGGATATGGCATTGGCACACATATTTTTGATGTCGGGGTATTTGTTAGTAGTGAGAATCTGAAATTTGACCAAATCGGATGCAAATTTACATTCGAGTTGTTCAACAGGTAGTTTTATGTGTTTTTAAGGTACAATCGTTACTTTTTTCCATCAGTATTCTTTTGTCAATCAAGAAAATGTTGCTACCTTTGCAGCCGATTTATAGCAATATAGTGTCTTATTTAATTAAAGTATTAAACAATTTAATTTATTAATGGAAAATTTGAAGAATGTAGCTCCTATTGAAGACTTCAACTGGGAAGCTTATGAAAATGGTGAAACAGTAACCAATGTAAGCCATGAAGATCTTGAAAAAGCTTACGATGGTACGCTTAACAAAGTAAACGACCGTGAGGTTGTGGATGGAACCGTAATTGCAATGAACAAGCGTGAAGTAGTTGTGAACATCGGTTACAAATCAGACGGTATCATCCCATTGAATGAATTCCGTTACAATCCTGACTTGAAGATTGGTGATACTGTAGAAGTGTACATCGAAAACCAGGAAGACAAAAAAGGACAACTCGTTCTGTCTCACAGAAAAGCCCGCGCTACTCGTTCTTGGGATCGCGTGAATGCTGCTCTGGAAAATGAAGAAATTATCAAGGGTTACATCAAGTGCCGCACTAAGGGTGGTATGATCGTAGACGTATTCGGAATCGAAGCTTTCTTGCCGGGTTCTCAGATCGACGTTAAACCGATCCGCGACTATGATGTATTCGTTGGAAAAACGATGGAATTCAAAGTGGTTAAGATCAACCAGGAATTCAAAAACGTGGTTGTTTCTCACAAAGCTCTTATCGAAGCTGAACTGGAACAACAGAAGAAAGAAATTATCGGTAAACTTGAAAAAGGACAAGTTCTCGAAGGAACTGTTAAGAATATCACATCTTACGGTGTATTCATCGACTTGGGTGGCGTAGACGGTTTGATCCATATCACAGACCTTTCTTGGGGCCGCGTTAGCGATCCGAAAGAAGTGGTTGAATTGGATCAGAAACTTAACGTTGTTATCCTTGACTTCGATGACGAAAAGAAACGTATCGCTCTTGGTTTGAAACAACTGACTCCGCATCCATGGGATGCATTGGATACTGACTTGAAGGTTGGTGACAAAGTGAAAGGTAAAGTGGTTGTTATGGCTGACTACGGTGCATTTATCGAAATCGCTCCGGGCGTAGAAGGTTTGATCCACGTTTCTGAAATGTCGTGGTCACAACACTTGCGTTCTGCACAAGACTTTATGAAGGTGGGTGACGAAGTGGAAGCTGTTGTATTGACTTTGGACCGTGAAGAACGTAAGATGTCTTTGGGTATCAAACAGCTGAAACAAGATCCATGGGAAACTATCGAAGAAAAGTATCCTGTAAACTCTAAGCATACTGCTAAAGTTCGCAACTTCACTAACTTCGGTGTATTCGTAGAAATCGAAGAAGGGGTTGATGGTCTGATCCACATCTCTGACTTGTCTTGGACTAAGAAAGTGAAACACCCATCAGAATTTACTCAGATTGGTGCTGATATCGAAGTTCAGGTATTGGAAATCGACAAAGAGAACCGTCGTTTGAGCCTTGGTCACAAACAACTCGAAGAAAATCCTTGGGATGTATTCGAAACAGTATTTACTGTAGGTTCAGTACACGAAGGTACAATCATCGAAATGTTGGATAAAGGTGCTGTTGTAGCTCTTCCTTACGGTGTAGAAGGTTTCGCAACTCCGAAACATCTTGTAAAAGAAGACGGTACACAAGCACAGTTGGATGAGAAGCTTGAGTTCAAAGTAATCGAGTTCAACAAGGACGCTAAGAGAATCATCTTGTCTCATAGCCGTATCTTCGAAGATGCTGCTAAGGCAGAAGAAAAAGCAGAAAAGAAAGCTACTGCTAAGAAAACTACTAAGAAAGAAGATGCTCCGATGATTCAGAACCAAGCTGCTTCGACTACACTTGGTGATATCGACGCTTTGGCTGCATTGAAAGAGCAGTTGGAAGGAAAGAATTAATTCTAAGAATTGTTTTAATAGTTGAGGAAGGGTACTCCGGTTTTCGGGGTGCCCTTTTTCTGTGATTATTATTTTTTTGCTTCGTTAGTGGTGCTGTGAAGTTTAAATCACCTATATTTGCATAGTATGGAAAAATTCGAATTACATATACTTGGGTGTGGCTCTGCTTTGCCTACTACCCGCCACTTTGCAACATCGCAGGTCGTGAATCTGCGTGAAAAGCTTTTTATGATTGATTGTGGTGAGGGGGCGCAAATGCAGTTACGCAAATCCCGGTTGAAGTTCTCCCGGTTGAACCATATTTTTATTTCCCATTTACATGGCGACCATTGTTTTGGGTTGTTGGGGTTGATTTCTACATTCGGGCTACTGGGACGTACAGCTGACTTACATATTCATTCTCCCAAAGGGTTGGAAGAATTATTTGCTCCAATGCTGGAGTTCTTTTGTAAGAAGCTGACTTTTCAGGTTTTCTTTCATGAGTTTGAAACTCACCAACCTGTTTTGATATATGAGGACCGTTCGGTTACAGTGATTACTATTCCATTGAGGCATCGTATCCCTTGTTGCGGTTTTCTGTTTGAAGAGAAGCCACGCTCCAATCACATTATCAGAGATATGATTGATTTCTACCAGGTACCTGTCTATGAGTTGAACCGGATTAAGAATGGAGCAGATTATGTGACTCCTGAAGGGGAGATTGTTGCCAATTCGCGTCTGACACGTCCCGCATCACCGGCACGAAAGTATGCTTATTGTTCTGATACTTGTTATCGGGAAGAGATAGTGGAACAGATAAAAGGAGCAGACTTGTTGTTTCATGAAGCTACTTTTGCCCAAAATGAAGCGGCGCGAGCCAAAGAGACTTTTCATTCAACGGCTGCACAAGCAGCAGAGATAGCCCGGGCAGCAGCAGTCAAGCAATTAGTAATCGGACATTTTTCGGCACGTTATGAAAATGAACAGATATTATTCAAAGAAGCGTCAGAGATTTTTCCGCCGACAATCTTAGCGAAAGAAAATCTTTGTATCTCTGTTGGAAACAACGAATAACCAGAATTGAAACCATAAATAAAAATACAGAATACGAGAAATTATGAGCCCTTATAACGAACGCGAAGTGCTGGAACTTCTTCAGGAGGAGAGTACGCAGCGGAAAGGATTTGAAATGATCGTGTCACAATACAGTGAGCAACTGTATTGGCAGATACGCAGGATGGTGTTGTCGCATGAAGATGCGAACGACCTCCTTCAAAATACTTTTATTAAGGCATGGACGAACATTGATTATTTTCGTGCTGAGGCTAAACTCTCTACCTGGCTTTATCGCATTGCATTGAATGAGTGTCTTACTTTTCTTAATAAACAACGTGCCAATATGGTTGCTATTGATGATCCCGAAGCTATTGGCGTGCAAAATCTTGAAAGTGATTCTTACTTTTCCGGTGACCGGATTCAACTGCTATTACAGAAAGCGTTGTTGTCTCTGCCGGAAAAACAGCGGATGGTGTTTAACTTGAAATATTATCAGGAAATGAAGTATGAAGATATGTCTGATATTTTTGGTACTTCAGTCGGAGCATTGAAAGCTTCTTATCACCATGCAGTGAAGAAAATAGAAAAGTTTTTCGAAGAGATTGATTAAACCTTTTAAGTTGCATGACGTCTAACAAAAAGAGAGGAGAAAAACGTATGAAAGAAGAAGATATCCTATTGAAGAAGATTGGAAAGGAGCATTCCTTCAAAGTTCCTGAAGGATACTTTGAAAATTTGACTTCAGAGGTAATGGATAAACTTCCCGAAAAAGAGAAAGTTGCTTTTAAGGAAGAGCCCGTTAGCACATGGACAAGGCTAAAACCGTTAGTATATATGGCAGCTATGTTTGTGGGAGCTGCCCTGATTATCCGGGTCGCTTCATCGGATCATAAGCCTGTAAATAATGATGTGGTAGCACCGGAGGCGGAAACAGAAGTGGTATCCGATCAGATGATTGATTTTGCGGTAGAAGGTGCTATGCTGGATGACTATTCATTGTATGTTTATCTGAGTGACGCAAGTGTAGAATGATTAATTAAAAGTTTGAATATTTAAAATGAAGAAATTAATTGCTTTAGTTGTTTTATTATGTAGTTTCGTTCCCTTTCTTTTGGCAGCCGACGGATGCGAGCAGCATTTGACTCCTGATGAATTTAGGGCAAAGCAAAAAGCATTTATTATAGAACAAGCAGGATTGACAAAAGAGGAGGCAACAAAATTTTTCCCGCTTTATTTTGAACTTCAGGATAAAAAGAAGGAGTTGAATGATGATTCTTGGAATTTAATGCGTAAGGGGAAAGAGGATAATGCTACTGAAGCACAATATGAACAGATTATCGGAAAGATTTGTGATAACCGTATCGAAGCCGATCGTTTGGATAAAGCTTATTTGGATAAGTTTAAAAAGATTCTGTCCTGGAAAAAAATATTTCTTGTGCAACGTGCGGAAACTCGTTTTCACAGAGAAATGTTGAAAACGATGAATCGTGGAGGAAATGATCCGAAGAGAGGCCGATAAATTGTTATATTAGCATATGGGTAACGCGTATTTTGATCCGGATGGATTAAAATACGCGTTTATGTTAAGTTATAATCCTTTGTTTTTTGCTTCATTCCAGATGGCATCCATCTCTTCAAGTGACATATCTTTGAGATTCCTTCCTTCTTTGATGGTATGTTCTTCCAGATAATTAAAGCGGCGGATGAATTTTTGGTTTGTAAGTTCCAACGCATTATCTGGATTGATTTTGTAGAGGCGTGCTGCATTGATTAAGCTGAACATCACATCTCCAAATTCAGCTTCGGCTTTCTCTTTATCCATATTGGCAACTTCTTCCTGAAATTCGCCGATTTCCTCTTTTACTTTCTCCCATACTTGCTCCCTTTCTTCCCAGTCGAAACCTACATTGCGTGCTTTGTCCTGAATCCGGTATGCTTTGATGAGTGAAGGAAGTGCGGCAGGAACTCCGCTTAATACACTCTTATTGCCATCTTTTTCTTTCAGTTTCAACTGCTCCCAGTTCTCGGATACTTGTCCGGCTGTTTCGGCTTTCACTTCTCCAAATACGTGTGGGTGGCGGAAGATCAATTTATCACAGAGTTTGTCGCATACATCTTTGATATCGAAATCTCCTGTCTCTGAACCTATTTTGGCATAGAAAGCAACATGCAGGAGTACGTCACCCAACTCTTTGCAAATATCTTGCTTATCATTTTTCATTATCGCATCGCAAAGTTCATACGTCTCTTCTATTGTGTTGGGGCGTAAGCTTTCATTGGTCTGTTTACGATCCCAGGGACATTTTACACGTAATTCGTCGAGAATATCCAGGAAGCGTCCGAAAGCTTCCATCTGTTCTTGTCTGGTATGTGGCATTTTGTTTCTATTTTATGATTAATTTTTCTGTTCAACCTTTTTCTTTTTATCTTTTAATGATTCTTGATAAGAGATCAGTAATCCTACTACTTCGGAATAATTCTGTTTTCCACTTCCAATCTTATTCCCTTTGAGGTAGAGATCGTAAATCCAGTCTTGGATATCCCCGATAATGGGACTATATTTAGCTGACCAATAGGCTTGGTTTTGCTTGGCTAGTTCAATAATTTCCGGTCGGATACGCTTGGCAAGTTTGGTATATTCTTCTTCTGAGAGTAATCTTCGGGCATTGCCTAATACATGGCCAAGTACTGAAAAATAACCGGAGAAGCGAATTCCTGTTGCTTGCGCACGGGTACAAACTTGATAAGCATAGAAGTTGGCTTCCGCTTCGCTGGTAATACCGAGTAAATGAGCCAATTCATGTGCATAAGTAGCTGGATAATTGATTGGAAGTAAATCACCGTTTAAAGTAAATTCACAGAAGAAAGGTCCCATGCTGCCGGTTACACCTACCATTGAAATAATTGGAGTAAACAGCATTGTTTTTACTTTGGGATGAGCGTGAGGTGGACGGTGAACGGCAAGGCTGTCACTAAGTTGATTGTATAACCGTACACTTTCTTTACGAATTAAATCTTGGCTAATGTTATTTAAAGGAGTATATGAACGGTTTAGCTGTGTGATGTATTCGTCTACAAAAGTCTGGAAGTTTTCCGGCGTATATGCCGTATATGGAATTCCGGTTCGTTGGTAAAAGTTCTTTTGTGAGTAGTTAAGTCCCCATGCCAGATAGAACCATACGTAAATCCATATCAGATATTCTATGTCGTTTAACAAGATTTTCTTCCAGGATAATTTCTTTCGAATTTTGACGTATATAGGATATACTATGACACCTACAATGCTGAGAAAAATAAATAAATCGCCTATTGCAAAAGGAAATAAGTTGGAAAATGCTGATAAAACATAGGAAATCCCCGGGTAAACTTTCTGGGAATAGATAGTTGCCAAAGCAGGAATATATTGTGTCATCCATACCAGAAGTAGTAATACTCCCAGAATGATATATCTAATTTTTAACCTCCGTTTCATCATTTATTCAGATTTGAAGTAACAAAAATATGCAATTAATAAATGTAACGCGAAAAAATACCTCTATATTTGCAAAAAAACTGTTAATACTAATTTGATTGTTAAACAGAAACGGAATAAAAGATGGCTACTACAGGAAAAATAGAATGAAATTGGGCCTCTATGAGTGCCTTATTTTTTGTAATTGCTGTTTATGAGGGATATAAATTCTTTTTCCGTCCACAGAATCAGCCGAAGGGTGACCGGATTTGAATTAAAATTATTAATTTTGCACCCGTTATTTTTCGAAACTATCATATTATATATAAAACAACATGGAATTAGCAAGTAAGTACAATCCCGCTGACGTAGAGGGAAAGTGGTACCAGTATTGGATGGAACACCGTTTATTTAGTTCAAAACCCGATGGACGTGAACCTTACACCATCGTCATTCCGCCTCCAAACGTCACCGGTGTGCTCCACATGGGACACATGCTTAATAATACCATTCAGGATATTTTAGTTCGTCGTGCCCGTATGGAAGGTAAAAATGCTTGCTGGGTACCGGGAACAGACCATGCATCTATTGCTACGGAAGCCAAAGTGGTGAATAAACTTGCTGCCCAAGGTATCAAGAAAACGGATTTGACTCGTGATGAATTCCTGAAACATGCATGGGAATGGACAGACGAACATGGAGGCATTATTCTGAAACAACTTCGTAAACTCGGGGCCTCTTGTGACTGGGAACGTACTGCTTTCACAATGGACGAAAAGCGTAGTGAAAGTGTAATTAAGGTGTTTGTCGATCTATTTGATAAAGGATTGATCTATCGGGGCGTCCGTATGGTGAACTGGGACCCGAAAGCACTGACAGCTCTTTCCGATGAGGAGGTTATTTATAAAGAAGAGCATGGCAAACTGTATTACCTCCGTTATAAAGTAGAAGGTGATCCGGAAGGGCGTTATGCAGTGGTAGCAACTACCCGTCCTGAAACGATCATGGGCGATACGGCGATGTGTATCAATCCGAACGATCCAAAGAATCAATGGCTGAAAGGCAAGAAAGTGATTGTTCCGTTGGTAAACCGTGTCATTCCTGTGATTGAAGATGATTATGTAGACATCGAATTCGGTACCGGTTGTTTGAAAGTGACTCCGGCTCATGATGTGAATGACTATATGCTGGGAGAAAAGTATAATCTGCCTACTATTGATATTTTCAATGATAACGGTACGTTGAGCGAAGCTGCCGGAATGTATGTCGGTATGGATCGTTTCGATGTCCGTAAGCAGATAGAGAAGGATCTGGAAGCTGCGAATTTATTGGAGAAAACAGAAGCATATACGAATAAAGTAGGTTATTCAGAGCGTACTAATGTGGTGATTGAACCTAAACTGTCTATGCAGTGGTTCCTGAAAATGCAGCATTTTGCAGAAATGGCATTACCTCCGGTGATGAATGATGAACTGAAGTTTTATCCTGCAAAATATAAGAACACGTACCGGCACTGGATGGAAAACATCAAAGATTGGTGTATCAGCCGCCAGTTGTGGTGGGGACATCGTATTCCTGCTTACTTCTTACCGGAAGGGGGCTATGTCGTAGCTTCGACTCCTGAAGAAGCACTGGCGAAGGCTAAAGAAAAGACAGGCAATGCCAACTTGAAAATGGAAGATCTCCGTCAGGATGAGGACTGCCTGGATACTTGGTTCTCTTCTTGGTTGTGGCCTATCTCTCTGTTTGATGGAATCAACCATCCGGGAAATGAAGAGATCAACTATTACTATCCGACAAGTGACCTGGTGACGGGACCGGATATTATCTTCTTCTGGGTGGCACGTATGATTATGGCTGGTTACGAATATGAAGGAAAGATGCCGTTTAAGAATGTTTACTTTACAGGTATCGTTCGCGATAAATTGGGACGGAAGATGTCCAAATCACTCGGTAACTCTCCTGATCCGTTGGAACTGATAGAAAAATACGGTGCTGATGGTGTACGTATGGGGATGATGCTTTCTGCGCCTGCCGGAAATGATATTCTTTTTGATGATGCGCTTTGCGAACAAGGGCGTAACTTCTGCAATAAGATATGGAATGCTTTCCGTTTGATTAAAGGTTGGAAGGTAGATAATACTTTGGTACCTACAGAGGCTGCTAATCTGGCTACACAATGGTTCGAATCCAAGCAAAACGAAGTAGCAGCCGAGATGGCGGATCTGTTCAGCAAATACCGGTTGAGTGAAGCATTGATGGCTGTGTATAAGCTGTTCTGGGATGAGTTCTCTTCCTGGTATCTGGAAATGATAAAACCGGCTTATGGACAAGGTATCGATAGCTGTACTCATAATGCTACTTTGTGTTTCTTAGATAATCTGCTTCATTTGCTTCATCCGTTTATGCCGTTCATTACGGAAGAGATCTGGCAACAGATGTATGAACGTAATGCGGAAGAGGGCGAAAGCTTGATGGTAAGTGCTTTGACTCTGGATACTCGTGTAGATACGGAGCTTGTCCAACAGTTTGAAGTGGTGAAGGAAGTGATTAGTAATATCCGAACGATCCGACTTCAAAAGAACATAGCACAGAAAGAAGCACTCGAATTGCAGGTAGTAGGAGAGAATCCGGTTGCTGCGTTCAATGCGGTTATTCAGAAGATGTGTAACCTGTCATCTATCGAGGTGGTTACCTCTAAAGCAGAAGGAGCTTCCTCTTTTATGGTAGGAACGGCCGAATATGCAGTACCATTGGGAAATATGATTGATGTGGAAGCTGAAATCGCCCGTATGGAAGCCGAACTGAAGCATAAGGAAGGTTTCTTGCAAGGAGTTATGAAGAAATTGAGCAATGAGAAGTTTGTAAATAATGCTCCGGCAGCTGTTCTTGAACTGGAACGTAAGAAACAGGCAGATGCAGAAAGTATTATCAGCTCTTTGAAAGAAAGCATTGCTGCACTAAAGAAATCATAATTATTTGATACTTAATAATGTGTAAATACGAGGTGCCTCAGGAATTTGAGGCACCTTTCTTTTTTTTTAGATTAAAAAAATACTATCTTTGTAATCTATTTATTACGACACGAATGAAACAAGTACTGAGAATTGCCGTCTTTTGTGGGTTGTTCTTTCTTCTGGAAGGAACCTTTTTGACTGCATCTGCTCGTAACGGACAATCTGAGAAAGAGATACTTTTTTTGAATTCTATCAATTTTAATCTTCCCTGGTCTAAGAATTTTTACTGGTATGTACATGATAAGCTCCAAAGCAAAGGTGTATCGGTAAAAGCTGAATCATTGTCTGTTCCGGCTTTGCTTGATACAGTGGAAGTAAAAGCCACGGTTACTTATTTACGACAAAAATATCCCCATCCTCCTACGGCAGTTGTTATCATTGGAGATCCCGGGTGGATTGTTTGCAGGGAATTGTTTGACGATATATGGAAGGAGGTACCGGTAATTATAACCAATTCTCGCGATCGTTTGCCTGCTACAATGAAAATACTGCTGTCACATGCTTCATTGACCGAAACAAACAGCGTTCCGGCTGAAAAGTGGAGGCAGGGATATAATCTTACCACTTTAGTGCAACATTATTATGTCAAGGAGACAGTAGACCTGATATATCAGTTGATACCCGATATGGAGCGTCTCGCGTTTATCTCCGATGATCGTTATATCAGTGAGGAAACCCGTGGAGATGTGAAAGATGCAGTAAAGGCAAACTTCCCTGAGTTGACATTAGATTTGTTATCAACTACCGAATTGTCTACCGAATTATTGTTGGATACTTTGCGCAGCTATAAAGCGAATACCGGAATTATATATTATTCTTGGTTTGAGTCTCATAATAAGGATGATAATAATTATCTTTTCGATCATATTCAGGATATTATTACTAATTTCACTCCTTCACCTCTGTTTCTTCTCTCATCCGAAGATTTGTCCAATAATACGTTTGCCGGAGGTTATTATGTTTCGGCAGAGTCTTTTGGAGATTCGTTGTTAGGTATATTAAATCGCATATTGTCGGGTGAGCAAGCACGGGATATTCCGGAAAGTGTAGGTGGCAAGGCAAGTGCGTATCTTTGTTATCCTGTACTTGAATCTCATAACATTCCCTCTTATCGTTATCCGGATAACGCTGTTTATATCAACTCACCTAAAACTTTCTTTGAACAATATAGGACTGCTATCTTATCTTGTCTGGTGATCATACTCATTCTGGTAGTTGCTATTTCTTATTACATTCGCATTCTTCGGAAAGCATACGATCATTTTAGAGATGCAATGGAAAAGGCAGAGCAAGCTAATAAATTGAAATCGGCCTTTTTAGCAAATATGAGTCATGAGATACGTACTCCGTTGAATGCAATTGTGGGTTTTGCCAATATGTTGCCGGAGGTAGAAGACAGAGAAGAAATGCGTGAATATACTGATATCATTGAAACAAACACCAATCTACTGCTTCAGTTGATAAACGATATTCTTGATATGTCGAAGATTGAAGCGGGTACTTTTGATTTTCATCCTTCATTGATAGATGTGAACCAAGTCATGGAAGAGATTGAACAGAGTATGAAATTGCGTTTGAAGGGAAATAAAGTGAGTATTACTTTTACTGAACGTTTGCCGGAATGTAGTTTATATGTAGACAAGAATCGATTGATGCAGTTGATATCTAATTTTGTTGTGAATGCTATCAAGTTTACAGAAAGTGGTTCTATTCGTATGGGATATCATAAAGAGGATGCTAATAATATCTATTTTTATGTTTCCGACACAGGTTGTGGAATGTCACATGAACAATGTGAGCATGTTTTTGAGCGTTTTGTAAAATATAACCCGTTTATTCAGGGGACGGGTTTAGGGCTTTCTATTTGTAGTATGATTGTAGAACGGCTGGGTGGTAAGATCGGAGTAAAGTCGGAAGAGGGAAAAGGTTCTACTTTTTGGTTTACTTTGCCTTATAGAGTGAGCCGGGGCTAGGCTTTTTGTTCAGAGGATGATCAGTGAAAAATAAAATCGCCGAAAGTCAATGGAACATTTCTTCCGGCGATCGCTATATTCTGTCTGATCTTCTTCTATTTTTCCAATAATTCTTTCAGGAAATCATCCAATTCTTTGTCCAGACCTTTTAGTAGTTCATCACTGATTAATAAGGTATCATCATCGACCAGTAACAATTCGGCTACGGTTTCCTTTTCTTCATCTACCAATACAAATGAATAAGGCTTTAGAATCGATACCTGTTCAAAATTACCGGCATTTTTCATCCTACAAAGAAGATTGCGCAAGGTAGTTTCTACAATGTCCATGAAGTCGTCACCTTCATATGTGGCCCATTCCTCAATCATCACGTCAGCCAGTTCCTCATCATCGTCATTAAAAATGTTGAGCCGTCCGGATGCCTGGTCGGTTTGCAAATGAATATCTGTTACGGCTGTCTGTTCACAGCCACATGCATATTTGCCGACTGCCTTTTGGATAGCCGATTCAATGGTAGATAGTGATTGTTGGCTCAATTTCATGGGATTCCTTTTTTTGTTAGTTCAAAGGTATGAAAAAAATAATAATTGCTGCATGATTTTCTTAAAAATCATCATTAAATCGACTCATTTGCATTTTTATCTTAGTTAATGAGTCATATCTTTTTTTTAATTCGGTGACATGGAGTGACGTTTGATAGAAATTGGGAATATCCCTCAAGTTTACATTCGTACTATCTTTAATTTGATCTACCTTATCAATCTTTTCCGCAAGTTTTTGTGCTTTGGTTGCCCATTCCACTGCTTGGGCAATGCTATCTTTCACTTCGTAATAGACAGCGATGTTGGTAGCGGCTCTCATTTTTTTCTTTTTTCTTTTTGTACCATTGAATGCTTCCAGCCAAAGCTTATAGGCATCATCCCATGAGCCTTCATGTACATAAACGCTTGCATCACGCATTTGTATGGACCCATTTGTATAAATAAAACGAGCGTCTTTCCTCCAGTACGGGATTAAATATTTAACAGGGATCGTACCGGCAAACTCAGCAGCTTCTTTTAGTATTTGTTCTTCCGAAATCATTCGTGCATTTATTTGTTCTTTCGTGCCAATTTCTTCCCAATAAATACTGTCGGTAGCTGTGATAGTGTTCATCGGTTTCTTTAATGAAGGGAGGTAAGTTCTTATAGTAGGAAATGCTTTTAGATCTATTGCCACATCATAAGTGCCATAATCATCCAGATTATAGACTGATCTTCCGGTTATAAATTGTACACCTTCCACTGCAATAATGAAATCTACTCCTAAATTTGATGTTAAGGTGCGAACCTCCTCCTGGCTTAATGTATTTTCACGGGGAATTCTATCATTCGCTCGTAAAGCAGAATCGCAGATAACAACTGTTTCAAAATAGTTTTGGTTTGCAATTTCTGCAGCGAGAGATTCGGCGACAATCCGGGGGTCGCCGTTAGCATAAGCTGAGGCACCTCTCATTTGCATCAGTTTAAATATACTTCCCGGAGCTGAAGCTGCCAGAATCAATGCACTGTCCGGGGGAGTACTACAGTTGTTCACTATAGCCACTTTCCGAAGTTCAGGTGGAAAGGATATTTCCGCAGGATGTACATATTCGATAGGAATTTGTTCCAAACTTTGGCAACTGCCAAAGAATAGTATGAACATGCAGGCAAATGCCAATGAATCTAATTTTGCCATAGTGCCGAATATTTAGTAGTTAAGTTTAAACAAAGATACTATTTTAAATGAAAAAAAGAAAGCCTCAAACAGTTTTTAACCGTTCGAGGCTTTCTTTTTTCCAGTTACTAATTGGGCATAATTAGCTATTTATAAACTAAGCATTTTTCCCGTGACAATTTTTGTATTTCTTGCCACTGCCGCATGGACAAGGGTCATTACGTCCTACTGTTTTTTCTGCACGTATCGGTTCGCGTTTTTGTGGTTCACGGGTATCCTGTTTAGCGGCGGCTTGTTGGTTCGGATCACTAAGATCTTGTTTCTGTTCGCGGTATTTGCTCATGTCCTGACGTTGTTCCGAAGTGGCCTGGCGAACTTCCACGCGTCGTGGAGCTTGTTCGTCAGGAGCTTCCTGCACAGGAATTTGTCCGCGCATTAAGATAGAGACTGTCTGGTTATTGATCTTGTTTACCATTGCGTCGAACAATGTTACTGACTCCAATTTGTAAATCAACAACGGATCTTTCTGTTCATAACTAGCATTCTGTACAGAGTGTTTCAGTTCGTCCAGTTCACGTAAGTTCTCTTTCCATGCTTCGTCGATAACATGTAACAGAATTGATTTCTCGAACGACTTAACTATTTCCTTGGATTCAGTCTCATAAGCAGTCTTCAGGTTACAAGAGATATTGTACATGCGTTTGCCATCTGTGATAGGAATCAGGATGTTCTCATACATTTGTCCCTGGTTCTCATAAACCTGTTTGATAACCGGATTAGCGATCTGAGCCAAACGTTCTGTTTTCCGTTTGAAGTTCTCCATTGCCATTGCAAAAGCCTTTTCTGCCAATGCCTCTTTCTTCTCGTTACGGAATTCATCTTCAGTGAATGGACATTCCATAGCTAATGTCTGGAGCATTTCCATCTTGCAGCCTTCGTAATCGTTGTTTTCGATAGCATTTGCGCAACGGTCCCAAACCATGTTTACGATATCCATACCGATACGTTCACCCATCAAGGCATGACGGCGTTTTGTATAGACAACTGTACGTTGCTTATTCATAACATCATCATATTCCAGCAAACGTTTACGGATACCGAAGTTGTTTTCTTCTACTTTCTTCTGTGCACGTTCAATAGAATTAGAGATCATTTTGTGTTCAATCATTTCACCTTCCTGGAAACCAAGTTTATCCATCACACTGGCAATACGGTCGGAAGAGAACAAACGCATCAGATCATCTTCCAATGATACGAAGAATACAGAAGAACCCGGGTCACCTTGTCGTCCTGCACGACCACGTAACTGGCGGTCTACACGACGTGACTCATGACGTTCTGTACCGATAATGGCAAGACCCCCTGCTGCTTTTACTTCCGGGCTCAGCTTGATGTCCGTACCACGACCAGCCATGTTGGTAGCAATGGTTACTGTTCCGCTCATACCGGCTGTGGCAACAATATCAGCTTCTCTTTGGTGCAGTTTAGCATTCAATACGTTGTGTTCAATCTTACGCATTGTAAGCATCTTGCTCAGCATTTCAGAGATTTCTACCGAGGTAGTACCCACCAATACCGGGCGTCCGGCTTGGACAAGTTTCTCGATTTCTTCGATAACAGCTTTATATTTCTCACGTTTAGTCTTGTAAACGCGGTCGTTCATATCTTTACGAGCAATCGGACGGTTGGTTGGAATAACGACTACATCCAATTTGTAGATATCCCAGAGCTCACCTGCTTCCGTTTCGGCCGTACCGGTCATACCGGAAAGCTTATGGTACATACGGAAGTAATTCTGCAATGTGATTGTAGCAAATGTTTGTGTTGCAGCTTCTACTTTCACACGTTCTTTAGCTTCGATAGCTTGATGCAATCCGTCAGAGTAACGACGACCTTCCATGATACGTCCGGTCTGTTCGTCTACAATCTTCACCTGTCCGTCGATTACTACGTATTCGTCGTCTTTTTCGAACATGGTGTAGGCTTTCAATAACTGATTGATTGTATGTACGCGTTCTGACTTGATAGCGTAGTTAGTCAGTAACTCATCCTTCTTTTGTAGTTTCTGTTCTTCTGTCAGTCCCGGCACATTTTCCAGTTCAGAAAGCTGTGCTGCGATATCGGGAAGTACGAATAAAGTCGGGTCTTCTGAATTACCGGTAATTAAATCTACCCCCTTATCAGTCAAATCTACGCTGTTCAGCTTTTCTTCAATAACAAAATACAACGGGTCGGTAACCTCGTGCATTCGTTTGTTATTTTGCTCCATGTAGATTTCTTCTGTCTTCAACATTCCGGCTTTGATTCCCTGTTCACTGAGGAACTTAATCAATGCCTTGTTTTTCGGCAGACATTTGTGACTGCGGTATAATGCAAGGAATCCCTCTTCAACCTCTTTTTTATCATCCGAAGCAATCAGCCTCTTCGCTTCAGACAGATATTTGGTTGCCAATACTTTTTGTGCTTCAACAAGTCGTTCCACCAGCGGACGAAGTTGTTCGAATAATTGGTCGTCGCCTTTGGGGACCGGACCGGAAATAATCAACGGAGTACGGGCATCGTCAATCAATACCGAGTCCACCTCATCGACGATAGCATAGTTGTGCTGGCGTTGTACAAGGTCTTTCGGGCTGATCGCCATATTGTCACGCAAGTAGTCGAAACCGAATTCGTTGTTAGTACCAAATGTGATATCGGCCAGATAAGCCTGACGACGAGCATCAGAGTTCGGCTGGTGACGGTCGATACAATCTACGCTTAATCCATGGAACATATAAAGCGGTCCCATCCATTCGGAGTCACGTTTTGCCAGATAGTCATTTACGGTTACCACGTGTACACCGTTTCCGGTCAATGCATTCAAGAATACAGGGAGGGTAGCCACGAGGGTTTTACCTTCACCGGTTGCCATTTCCGCAATTTTACCTTTGTGCAGAACTACCCCGCCAAATAACTGTACGTCATAGTGGACCATGTTCCACAATGTATCGTTACCACCGGCTATCCAGTGATTTTGGTAAATGGCTTTATCGCCTTCGATGCGTACAAAATCTTTGGTTGCAGCCAGTTCCCGGTCGAAATCGGTAGCAGTCACTACGATTTCCGGATTTTCAGCGAAACGTTTGGCAGTAGCTTTTACGATAGAGAAAGCCACCGGTAGTATCTCATCCAGTGCCTTTTCGTATTTTTCGAGAATTTCTTTTTCTATCTTGTCAATTTGAGCGAAAACTTCTTCGCGGTCTTCCAGTTCTATGCTTTCGATACTTGCTTTCAATTCTTCTACTTTCGCACGTTCAGTGCTAGCCGAGTCATAGATATATTGCTTGAGCTCTAGCGTTTTGGCACGTAGAGCGTCATTGTCAAGTGCTTCAACCTCAGGGTAAGCAGCTTTGATCTTCTCTACCCAGGGTTTGATTTCTTTCATGTCTCGAGTGGATTTATTTCCAAAAATCGAGCTTAAAATTTCATTAAATCCCATTTGTATTATTATGTTTATTATTTATCATACTGAAATAACGTGCGCAAAGTTACATTAAAATGCTGATTTATTTATACTTTACGCCTTGTTTTTGCGGAGAAACTTTTACCGGATGTCGGTAATAGGAGCTACTGTACAAGCATTCGGTGCCCGTATGCGCATGAAATTTGCCAGAGTTGGCGCAATATGGTCTATTGTTACAGGTGTCTGTATGATAGCTGGTTTCACCGAATGACCGATGAAAATCAACGGAGAAGGAATGTACGAATGACGTACGACCTTACTTGAATTGGTGTCTTCATTGACAATGGTCCATCCCGGGAGGACGTCGATTGTCAGGTCTCCCGAGCGTTGACGATGAAAACCATTACGTATCTTATAAATTTCCGGAGTCCATGCTCCCAGCAGGAGTCTGTGGGCAGAATAAGCTTCATTCACTCCACTGAACTGCATCAGGAATTCTGCAGATTTTTCCTGTATTTCTATCAGATTCAGTTGCTTTTCTTCCAGTAGTTTGTGATTCAGATAAATCTGTCGATCATAATAAGCTTCTACATATTTTCCTTCACCGTAAGTAGCCATCAGGAACATGTTCAGCAGAGCGGCACAACGATTCAGGTGAAATTCTCCGGTAGGAATCTTATACAATCCCGAGTCTGTCGATTCACTGTCTGTATATCCGGTAGAAGTGATGAAAATCAGCACGTTTTGTAAACCTACTTTTTTTTCCAGCATGTCCAATAGGCTGGCGATACTACGGTCCAAGCGAACATAGGTGTCCTGTATCTCCATGGCACATTCCTGTACGGACTTATGCGCATAATTGCCCGCGTAATAGGTCAGTGACAGTAAGTCAGTAATGTCATCCGTGCCTAGAAGTGCTTTGGTTATGACTTCATCTGCCAGCATATTCACTTCATCGTTTACAAAAGGGCTTGTGATAAATCTTCTGAATTTATTTTGACGGTCGTCGTCAAATTTATATTTGAATGTTTCATCCCGCCAATCTGGCAGGAATGTGTACATCATTTTAGGAAAAACCGGTTCCCAGATAATATCGGAGATGCGGAAATCAATAGCTTGGCGATCATTATACTGGCTTGCCCACCATGGAAATTCTCCGTAATAAGTGGTTCCACTCCATTTTCCTGTATTCGGGTTGAGCCAAAAAGCTCCGTTAGCGGCATGTCCGCCGGAGAATATGGCTGCGTCACAGTTAGGAGCAATGGCATAAACCTGTCCTTTACCTTGAGTGGCTATTTTCAGTTCGTCGGAAATGGTGGAAGTCAAAAGCTTTGTCGGAGCACAAGTCATGTCTCCGTAATATCCCATATATGCAGTATCATCCGTACTATTTACCAGTCTCAAAGTGGAAACGTCCATCCATTGGCCGGAAATAATTCCATTGAGAGAAGGGGTTGTGCCGGTATATATAGCAGCAATCGCAGAAGCACGATCTACGTTGTTAAAAGTAAATTGAGCGTTGCAGAATACTCTTCCCTCTTTCCAGATTCGTTTGAATCCTCTATCTCCGTAAAGTGAGGAGAAAGCTTCCAGATAGTCCGTACGTAATTGGTCAATAGTCAATCCTACCACTAACTTGGGGGAAGTAGGGAGAGACTGGGCTTGTAGCCCTGTGAAGGTGAGTACGGTGATAAGAGAAGTTAGTAGTCCTTTCATTATTTCTTTTTATAATTCAAAATCATGTTGCTTGCCGAACGTATCAGCAAACTGAGTGCCAAAGGTACGACAGCAAAGTCAATTCTTTGCGGAATGAGTGGAAAAAGCACTATAAATAATGTTAAAACAATGGCATTTAAGGTCATATACCAACATTTTTTCCTTTTTCGGATACAATATATAATGTAGGGAAGGAACAAAAGTTGTCCCGGATGAAAGACAAACAGCAGATAGTTTGAACTGACAGCCGGATGTTCTGAAAATAAAGCAAGGAAGGCAAGTATGCATCCTGCAAGACCGGCGATACCGAACAAGACAAGATCAAATCCCCAGAGTCCTTTTTTCTTGCGGATACCGTAGATGGTGACGGCAGCAGTTACTATAAACACGAGTAACGTGCATTGCAGAGGGGTAGGGATCCAATTGTTTTCGTTCGTATCGGGCGTCACATCGACAATTGTTTCTGTGGATGTAACCAGTGGACGCTGTTGTCCGTCGTGATCTATCTTTGCATTAGCGAAGAAATTCATCAGGTAAAACGGAGAAAACATCATCTGTCGCCGGGTGATCGGGCGGTCGGCTTCGCTGCCGATACAGAGGTCTATACCGAAACGTGACCATGGATGACCTTTGCAATACTGGTGGACAATATCCCGGAAGGAACGGGAGCCATCCTGAGGGTCTTCGGGATAAATAACTTTGCCTGTGATACATTCTTCTATTTTATCACGTGGACGGGTAGCGCAGTTGTCATAGAAAAAATTATAGCGATAGATGCGGTTCTCCGGGCGATAATTTACTTCCAGAAGGTTGAAAAGACGGGCTTTTTCCACATCATTCAAATTTAGGTTCTGTTGCCATACGCTACGGTTGTCGCTTGTGTATTCGGCTACAAAACTGTCATAATCACTTGCTCCCAGTCGGTAGTCTGTTTCGCCGAGTGAAAAACGAAGTACGAAATTAGGTACGTTAAAGCTGAATATGCCATAATTAAAAACGACATCAATTCCTTGTGCCGGATTCTCGTAACGGATTGCTGTATGTCCGAACAAAGAATAAATTTCCTCTCCGGGAGCACATGTCAAAAGACTCACCCGGATGGAATCGTTACTTGCTTTCGACTGTCCGTAGGGCAGGAGTAGCAAGTAAAAAGGAAGCAATATATATAAGATGGTCTGTTTCATAAAAAGTGCCTGTTTTATCTTCGCGGCGAAGATACGAAGAATTGTTGGATTCGTGAAAAGGAGAGGCTCCGTTTTGTGTTAACAGGGGTTCTACAACAGTCTCGAATATCCTATAATCATCCGATAATTAATGAGTTGTCGTGTAAATAGAAATGACTAAAAACGTTATCAAGACAATAATAATTAAAAATATAACAGTATGTATCGTTCAATTTTGTCAAAATAGGCATTTTTTGATATTAAAAAAATACATTTGGAAAGATAATTCTCTTTATATGCTTTTAGTTCTCTTTTTTTGCTTTACCTTTGCGCCCGCAAAAGAAGGAAAAGCATTGAATTTAATTATTGACATAGGAAATACAATGGCTAAAGTAGCACTCTTCGACAACAATGATATAGTCGAGGTGCTAACCGAATCCAATTATTCATTGGGTTGCTTGGCTGAACTTTGTGCCCGATATCCGATAGAACAAGGAATTGTTGCTACTGTCATTGATTTGAATGAACAGGTCTTGACAGATCTGGCCGCATTGTCGTTTCCTCTGTTATGGTTAAATCATCAAACTCCATTGCCAGTCGTTAATTTATACGAAACTCCCGAAACATTGGGATACGATCGTATGGCTGCCGTAGTAGGGGCAAATGAACAATTTCCTGACAAGGATATTTTAGTGGTTGATGCTGGAACTTGTATTACGTATGAGTTTATTGACTCAAAAGGACAATATCATGGTGGTAATATTTCTCCGGGTATGCAGATGCGTTTTAAAGCGCTGCATCAGTTTACCGGACGCTTGCCGTTGATTGATTCCAATGGTCGTAAACTCCCGATGGGAAGGGATACTGAGACTGCCATGCGAGCAGGAGTGTTGAAAGGGATTGAATATGAGATTTCAGGTTATATTGAGTCTATGAAGCATAAATATCCTGAACTTTTGGTTTTTTTAACGGGCGGAGATGAATTTTCTTTTGAAACCAACGTAAAAAGTGTCATCTTTGCAGATAGATTTTTAGTGTTGAAAGGATTAAATAGAATTTTAAACTATAATAATGGTAGGATATAAACACACGCTTTGTGCGCTTTTGCTCACAATGATTACCGGAATGGCAATTGCCCAGAATAATACAAACTCTCCTTATACACGATATGGCTTTGGCGATTTGTCTGACCAGTATTTTGGAAACAGCAAGGCAATGGGGGGAATTGCTTACGGACTTCGGGATGGAGCGCAGATCAATGTGCTGAATCCTGCTTCGTATACAGCTATTGACTCAATAACGTTTCTGTTTGAAGGTGGTGTCACTATGCAGAATATGAACATAAGCGGCGGAGGTGTGAAACTAAATGCAAAGAATTCTAGTTTAGACTATCTTGCCATGCAATTTCGTTTGCAGCCATGGATGGCGATGAGTATTGGTTTGTTGCCATATTCAAGTGTTGGATATTCGGTGTCGGATACTAAGACCACGGATAACGGATTGCAATATAGTAGAAGTTTTACAGGTGATGGCGGTTTACACCAACTGTATGCCGGACTGGGAGTGAAAGTGTTGAAGAACTTGTCGGTAGGTGTGAATGTATCTTATTTTTGGGGTGATATCACTCGTGTACGTAATCAATTCTTTCCGAATGAGTCCAGTGCTTTTTCATATCAGGAAAGTACATTGACATCTATTTCGGATTATAAGCTGGATTTCGGTGTGCAATATACACAAAAGCTGAATGAAAAAGGTTTGATGACTTTTGGCGCGGTATATACTCCGAAAAAGAGTCTGAAAAATGATTTTACAGTTACCAGACAGGTTAGTACGATCACTACTGTGACTCCCGATGCAACATTGGAAACCCCTAATACGTTTGGAGTCGGAGTTACTTATAAATATGACAGACGTTTGACGGTAGGTATGGATTATAGCCTGCAGAAATGGTCAAAGGTAAAGTCTTCTCTTGCAACGAGTGATGAGGATTTACGTCAGAATTTTGATGAGACGTATGCCTTTTGCGATCGTTCAAGAATATCTGTGGGTGCAGAATATATCCCAAATTTGTTGGGACGTTCTTATCTCGCCCATGTAAAATATCGTGTGGGTGCTTTTTATTCCACACCGTATTATAAGATCGAGGGTAAAAAGGCTTCAACCGAATTTGGTGTGACAGCTGGTTTTGGTTTGCCCGTTCCTCGCTCGCGTTCTATCCTTAGCATTAGTGGACAGTTTGTTCATGTGAAAGGAAAAGAAGTAAATATGTTAAATGAAAATGTATTCCGCGTGAGCATAGGACTTACGTTTAATGAACGTTGGTTCTTCAAACGCAGAGTAGAATAAAGTAAAGTGAAAAATTTGAGAGAGAATAGACGATTAAATAATAACAACTAAAATTTAGATACAATGAAAATTAAGACGCTTGTAGCTATGTTGTTCCTATCGGCCGGGGCGACTACTGTAATGGCGCAGGATGATGCTAACTGTAATTCGAATAGTAGTATCTCACATGAATCGGTGAAAGCCGGAAATTTTAAAGACGCTTATACTCCTTGGAAAGCTGTCTTGGAAAATTGCCCGACACTTCGTTACTATACTTTTAGTGATGGATTTAAAATTCTGAAAGGTTTGATGGAGCAAATCAAAGATAAAAATAATCCGGAATACCAGAAGTACTTTGATGAATTGATGAATACGCATGATTTACGTATGAAATATACTCCTGATTTTTTGGCAAAGGGAGTCAAGGTGGCTTCTGTTGATGAAATTTTAGGTATCAAAGCTTTAGATTACATGGCGTTAGCACCAAAGGTTGATTTGAATCAACTTTATCAATGGTTTAGTCAATCTGTAAATACTGTAAAAGCGGAATCTGATCCGGCAGTTATTTTTTATTTTTTCCAAACGTCTTTAAATAAACTACAGGCGGATCCTGCTCATAAGGAACAGTTTATTCAGGATTATTTGAATGCATCTGAATATATGGAAGCTGCTTTGGCTGCTGAGACAGTGGATGCCAATAAAGAAAGATTGAATGGAATCAAAGAAAATCTGGTTGCTTTGTTTGTAAGCAGTGGTGCTGCTGATTGTGAATCTTTACAGGCTATTTATGGTCCTAAAGTGGAAGCTGGTAAAACAGATATCGCTGCTTTAAAGAAGATAATCGGTATCTTAAAGCAGATGAAATGTACAGAGAGTGAGGCTTATCTGCAAGCAGGATATTATGTGTATAAGATGGAGCCGACAGTCGATGCTGCTATTGCTTGTGCACTGCAAGCAAACAAAAGAGGTGACCTTGATGAAGCTTTGAAGTTTTTTGATGAAGCTATTGATCTGGAAACGGATAATGTGAAGAAGGCTGAGTATGCATTTAAAGCTGCGGTTGCATTGTATAAAGCAAAAAAATTGGCACAGTCTAGAACTTATTGCCAGAAGGCCATCGGCTTTAACGAGAATTATGGTGATCCGTATTTGCTAATAGCTGCTTTATATGCAACTAGTCCGAACTGGAGTGATGAATCAGCATTAAATAAATGTACCTATTTTGTAATCCTTGATAAGTTACAGCGTGCAAAAACTGTAGATCCTAGTGTCGCAGAAGAAGCTAATAAACAGATTGCTGTATACTCAGCTTACACTCCGCAGGCTAAAGATCTCTTTATGCTAGGGTATAAAGCTGGTGATCGTATCACAATCGGTGGCTGGATTGGAGAGACCACAACGATTAGATAAATTTTATGTCGCGAAAACGAAGTATACGTTTATTGCATAAATGCATGAGCATAACAATTGCCTTCGAGGCAATTGTTATGCTTCTTTTATTTTCTTCCTGTGGAGGGAAGAAAAAGGCTATGGGAGATGCTATTACCGAACGTGACTCGTTGCCGGTAATGCAAACTTTGGGAGTAACCACTTTTATTTCCGATTCGGGAGTGACTCGTTACAAGGTAGATACTGAAGAATGGTTGGTGTATGACCGTAAAATGCCTTCGTATTGGGCTTTTGAGAAGGGGATATATCTGGAACAATTTGACTCTATCTTTCATGTAGAAGCCAGTATAAAAGCAGATACTGCCTACTATTATGACAAAGAACAGCTTTGGAAACTGATAGGGCATGTGGATATACAAAACCGGATAGGGGAGCGTTTCAATACAGAATTGCTTTACTGGAATCAGGCAACTAAAAAAGTATATACCGATCGTTTTATTCGGATTCAACAACCTGAACGAGTTATCCATTCATACGGATTTGACTCGAACGAGCAATTTACTCAGTATGTTTTCCGTAATGTATCTGGTATTTTTGATGTGGATGATGAACCTCCTATTCAGCCGGAAGTAAAACCGATTACTCAACCGGATTCACTGAAATAAGGATTTTGTGAAATAAGCTATGAATATCTATTTCTCTTTACTTATCACGATGGCTTTCTCCGCATTTTTTTCGGGGATGGAGATTGCTTTTGTCTCAGTAGATAAGCTGCGTTTCGAAATGGAACGCAAAGGAGGCATGACTTCACGTATTCTTGCCATCTTCTTTAAAAATCCGAATGAATTTATCTCTACCATGTTGGTAGGGAATAATATTGCTCTGGTTATTTATGGTATTTTGATGGCTCAGATTATAGGAGATAATTTGTTATCGAATTTTATAGAAAGCCATTTCCTGATGGTGTTGGCGCAAACTGTTATTTCTACTTTGATTATTCTGGTGACGGGAGAGTTTTTGCCGAAAACATTATTCAAGATTAATCCGAATCTGGTTCTGAATGTGTTCGCTGTCCCTCTCTTTATTTGTTATATTGTTCTGTATCCAATTTCTAAACTCTCTTCTGGAATGTCCTATTTGTTCCTACGTATTTTGGGAATGAAGGTGAATAAAGAAGTGTCTGACAAAGCTTTTGGTAAAGTGGATCTGGATTATTTTGTTCAAACGAGTATCAATAATGCTGAGAATGAAGAGGAACTAGATACGGAAGTGAAGATATTTCAGAATGCACTTGATTTCTCAAATATAAAGATTCGCGACTGCATCGTCCCTCGTACTGAAGTGGTGGCTGTCGATCTGACTACTTCGTTAGACGAACTAAAGGGGCGTTTTATTGAATCGGGAATTTCAAAGATCATTGTATATGATGGAAATATAGATAATGTGGTAGGTTATATCCATTCGTCAGAAATGTTCCGTAATCCGGATGATTGGCGTAATAATGTGAAGAAAGTCCCGATTGTGCCCGAAACGATGTCTGCCAATAAATTGATGAAGCTTTTCATGCAACAAAAAAAGACGATTGCTGTGGTAGTGGATGAGTTTGGAGGTACATCTGGAATTGTGTCTCTGGAAGATTTGGTAGAAGAGATTTTTGGCGACATTGAAGATGAACATGATAATACGTCCTATATCTGCAAACAAATTGAAGAGCATGAGTATGTATTGTCTGCCCGTTTGGAAATTGAAAAGGTGAATGAAACATTTGGACTTGATTTGCCCGAGTCGGACGAATATCTGACAGTGGGAGGATTAATTCTTAACCAGTATCAAAGTTTCCCGAAATTGCATGAATTGATTCGGATAGGGCGATATCAGTTCAAGATAATCAAGGTTACGGCGACTAAAATAGAACTTGTGCGACTAAAAGTCATGGAATAATGACGATAGATATGAAATTTTTGGCTAATAAATAGAAGCATATTAGCATTTTTTGTATCTTCGTGCGCTAAAATGACATTAGGAAGAAATAAATAATAAACATAAATTGTATTAATCAAAATGGCAACATTACAAAACATCAGGTCGAAAGGACCTCTATTGGTGATTGTTATCGGCTTGGCACTGTTTGCCTTCATTGCGGGTGACGCATGGAAGGTGTTACAGCCGCATCAGACGCATGACGTAGGTGAGGTGAACGGAGATGCTCTTACTGCTCAGGAGTTTCAATCTTTAGTAGAAGAATATACCGAAGTGTTAAAGCTTTCACGTGGATTGAATTCTCTGAATGACGAACAAACTAACCAAGTGCGCGACGAAGTATGGAATTCTTATGTAAACAATAAACTGATTGAAAAAGAAGCTGAAAAACTGGGATTAACTGTTTCTATTTCTGAAATTCAAGACATTTTGAATACAGGTGCTAATCCATTGTTGCAACAAACTCCTTTCCGTAACCCGCAAACGGGTCGCTTTGACAAGGATATGCTGAATAAATTCTTAGTGGAATACTCTAAGATGAATGATAGTCAAATGCCAGCTCAATATGTTGAACAATATGACAAAATGTATAAATATTGGAGCTTCATTGAAAAGACATTGATCCAAAGCCGTCTGGCACAGAAATATCAGGCATTAATCACGAAGTCTCTTATTTCTAACCCCGTAGAAGCACAAGATGCTTTCGACGCAAGAGTAAATCAGTATGACTTGTTGATGGCTGCGGTTCCTTATTCTACAGTAGTAGATTCTACATTGACTGTATCTGAGTCTGAATTGAAAGACCTCTATAATAAGAAGAAAGAGCAATTTAAACAATATCAGGAAGCCCGCGATATTAAATATATTGATGTACAGGTAACTGCAAGTGCAGAAGATAGAGCTGCTATTCAGAAAGAAGTAGATGAAGCTACTGCACAACTGGCTACTGCAGAAGACTATACTTCTTTCATTCGTTCGGTTGGTTCTGAAGCTCCTTATGTAGACTTGTTCTATAACAAGACTGCTTTCCCGGCAGATGTTGTCGCTCGTTTGGACTCAGTTTCTGTAGGTTCTGTTTACGGACCTTATTATAATGGAACCGATAATACAATCAATTCTTTTAAATTAGTTGCTAAGACTGCTGCTCCCGATTCTATTGAGTTCCGTCAGATTCAAGTATTTGCAGAAGATGCAGATAAAACAAAAACATTGGCTGACAGTATTTACAATGCAATTAAAGGTGGTGCTGATTTCGTTGAGTTAGCTAAAAAATATGGCCAGAATGGTGATACTAGCTGGCTGACTTCTGCACAGTATGAAGGCGCGCAGATCGATGGTGATAACTTGAAATTTATTACAACTATTACCAATGCAAATGTAAATGAACTGACTAATCTGCCTATGGGTCAGGCAAATATCATTCTTCAGGTGACTAACAAGAAAGCTGTAAAAGACAAATATAAAGTTGCTGTTATCAAACGTGAGGTAGAATTCAGTAAGGATACATACAATCGTGCTTATAATGATTTCAGCCAGTTTATCGCTGCTAATCCTACAGTTGAGAAAATGGTAGCCAATGCGGAAGAAGCCGGATATAAGTTGCTCGACAGAGAAAACCTATATAGCTATGAACATGCTATCGGAGGTGTAAGAGGTACTAAAGAGGCTTTGAGATGGGTATTTGATAAAGCAAAACCGGGTGAAGTTTCAGGACTGTATGAATGTGGTGAAAGTGACCACATGCTTGTAGTAGGTCTGGTGGGTATTACTCCGGAAGGATATCGTTCTTTGAAACAAGTACAGGGTCAGTTGAGAGCTGAGATCATCAAAGATAAGAAAGCTGAAAAGATTATGGCTGATATGAAAGCTGCCAATGCGGTTTCATTGGATCAGTATAAGGCTATGAATGGTGCAGTTAGCGATTCTTTGAAGATGGTTACATTTGCTGCTCCTGCTTATGTAGCAGCTTTGCGTAGCAACGAGCCGTTGGTAGGTGCTTATGCGTCTGTTGCTGAGATGAATAAGTTAAGTGCTCCTATTAAGGGTAATGCCGGAGTATTTGTATTGCAAATGTATGCGAAGGACAAATTGAACGAAACATTTGATGCAAAAGAGGAAGAAGCTAAACAAACTTCTATGCACGAACGTCTTGCAGGTCGTTTGATGAATGACTTGTATCTGAAAGCAAATGTGAAAGATACACGTTATATGTTCTTCTAGAATTAATTGTTAAACGATAACTTCTAAAGGTCGTTCCTCTTCGGGGAATGACCTTTTTTGCTAACTTTTACATCCGCACTGTACGTAAATCGACTTAATTTCCTTACATTTGCAAATATAAACCATGAACTGAAAGAAATATGTCTAAATATCCTCTCTTAGGAATGACTCTCATAGAGCTGCAATCGGTGGCGAAAAAGCTGGGTATGCCAAGTTTTGCCGCTAAACAGATTGCGTCGTGGCTATATGATAAGAAAGTGACTTCACTGGATGAAATGACAAACTTGTCGTTGAAATATCGGGAGTTACTAAAGGAGAACTATGAGGTAGGAGCATATACTCCTGTAGATGAAATGCGTTCGGTGGATGGTACAGTGAAATATCTCTACCGGGTTGGAGAAAATGAGTTTGTGGAAGCAGTTTATATTCCTGAGGATGATCGGGCGACACTTTGTGTCTCTTCCCAAGTAGGCTGTAAGATGAATTGTAAGTTCTGTATGACTGGAAAACAGGGTTATACAGCCAATCTGACTGCCAACCAGATTATCAATCAGGTTCACTCATTGCCCGAAAGAGACAAACTGACAAATGTTGTTTTGATGGGGATGGGCGAACCACTCGATAACCTGGATGAAGTATTAAAAGCATTGGAGATTATGACAGCTCCTTACGGATATGCATGGAGCCCGAAGCGCATCACCGTATCTACGGTTGGTTTGCGGAAAGGATTGCAGCGATTTATAGAAGAAAGTGATTGCCATCTTGCTATCAGTCTGCATTCTCCGCTATCGACACAACGTTCAGTGCTAATGCCGGCAGAGAGAGCTTTTTCTATAACCGAGATCGTGGAACTGTTAAAAAACTATGATTTTAGTAAACAACGTAGACTTTCGTTTGAATACATTGTTTTTAAAGGACTCAATGATTCGCAGGTATATGCTAAGGAACTGTTGAAATTACTTCGAGGATTGGATTGCCGGATTAACCTGATCCGTTTTCATGCCATTCCGGAAGTAAATTTAGAAGGAGCTGATATGGAGACGATGATTCGTTTTCGTGATTATCTCACTTCACATGGATTGTTTACAACGATTCGCGCTTCAAGAGGAGAAGACATCTTTGCTGCTTGTGGTATGTTATCGACAGCGAAGCAGGAGGAAAATAACAAAAGTTAATTTATAAAAATCGATCATCATGAAAAAGTACTTTTTTTATTTGAGCATGGCCTTAATGGCCTTCGTATTTGCCTCATGTGGCATGGGAGGAAATCATACTTCCAGTGGTCGTCCGTATGAACTTCTAGTTGTTGTAGATCCCGGTGTATGGGACCGTGCTGCAGGAAGAGCCTTACATGATGTACTTGATTCCGAAATGCCTGGTTTGCCGCAGCCGGAAGCTTCCTTCCGGATTATGTATACTTCTTCGAAAGATTATAATTCTACGTTAAAGTTGGTTCGTAATATTATCATTGTGGATATTAAAGATACTTTCACGAAAGGATCTTTCAAATTTGCAAAAGATGTCTATGCTTCGCCTCAGCTGATTTTGACTATCCAGGCTCCGAATGAAGAGGAATTCGAGAAATTTGTAACAGAGAATAAACAGGTTATAATCGACTTCTTTACCCGTGCTGAGATGAATCGCCAGATTATTTCGTTGGAGAAAAAACACAGTAACTATATTTCTGCTAGAGTGGATAGCTTGTTCGGTGCTGATATATGGATTCCTTCGGAATTGGCTAATTATAAGACTGGAAAGGATTTCTTCTGGGCTTCTACCAACAAAGGTGCAGCTGATCAGAATTTTGTAATATACTCATATCCTTATACGGATAAAGATACTTTTACTAAGGAATATTTTGTTCACAAGCGTGACTCTTTCATGAAAGCTAATATTCCAGGATTTAAGGAAGGGGTCTATATGTCCACAGATTCTTTACGGACAAATGTCCGTCCGATCCGGGTACATGATAAGTATGCATTGGAGGCACGTGGATTGTGGCGTATGGAAGGTGATTTTATGGGTGGTCCGTTTGTATCACATTCACGCGTAGATGAGAAGAATCATCGTGTTGTTGTAGCAGAAGTATTTGTATATTCACCCGAAAAAATGAAACGTAATTTACTCCGCCAAATAGAGGCTTCTTTGTATACACTGAAACTTCCGGGGGAAGTGCAGGAATCACAAATACCATTAGGAGAGACTAGGGAAGCGGAAAAAGATAAAAAATAAAAACATGGAAGATAACAAAATAAAAATCGGCATTACCCAAGGAGATATTAATGGGGTAGGCTATGAGGTGATCTTGAAAGCATTCTCTGATCCTACCATGTTGGAATTGTGTACTCCGATTATATATGGTTCGCCTAAAGTGGCTGCTTATCATCGCAAGTCTTTGGATCTGCCGACTAATTTTAGTATTATAAACTCGGCTTCAGAGGCTTCTTACAATCGTCTGAGTGTAGTGAACTGCACCGATGACGAAGTAAAAGTCGAGTTTTCCAAACCTGATCCAGAAGCGGGTAAAGCAGCATTAGGTGCTTTGGAACGTGCTATTGAGGAATATCGTGAGGGGCTGATTGACGTCATCGTTACTGCTCCGATTAATAAACATACGATTCAGTCGGAAGAATTCTCTTTTCCCGGACATACTGAATATATTGAGGAACGTTTGGGGGAAGGTAATAAATCACTGATGATCTTGATGAAAGGAGATTTTCGTATGGCATTGGTTACAACTCATATTCCGGTAAGGGAAATTGCTACTACCATCACAAAGGAATTGATTCAGGAGAAATTGATGATTTTCCATCGTTGTTTGAAACAAGATTTTGGTATTGGTGCTCCTCGTATTGCTGTGTTGGCATTGAATCCTCATGCAGGTGATGGCGGTCTGTTGGGCATGGAAGAACAAGAAGTGATTATTCCTGCATTGAAGGAAATGGAGGAAAAAGGAATTCTTTGTTATGGTCCTTATGCAGCTGATGGCTTTATGGGATCCGGCAATTATACTCACTTTGACGGAATTCTGGCGATGTATCATGATCAGGGACTGGCTCCGTTCAAAGCTTTGGCAATGGATGATGGAGTGAACTATACTGCAGGTTTGCCGGTTGTCCGAACTTCTCCGGCACATGGTACAGCTTATGATATTGCAGGCAAAGGATTGGCTAGCGAAGATTCTTTCCGCCAAGCTATCTATGTGGCAATTGATGTATTTCGCAATCGCCAACGTGAAAAAGCAGCTCGTGTAAATCCGTTGCGGAAGCAATATTATGAGAAGCGAGATGATAGTGATAAATTAAAACTGGATACAGTAGACGAAGATTAAAGAAGCAATGACAAAAGCGGAGATACAACAAGTGAAACAACGTTTCGGTATTATTGGTAATACCGAAACATTGTTACGCGCCATTGATGTTGCCATACAGGTAGCACCTACCGATTTGTCTGTGCTGATTACCGGAGAAAGTGGTGTGGGAAAGGAAAGTTTTCCACAGATTATTCATCAATACAGCCGACGGAAGCATGGACAGTATATTGCTGTCAATTGTGGAGCTATACCGGAAGGGACTATTGATTCTGAGTTATTTGGACATGAGAAGGGAGCATTTACAGGGGCAATTGGTGAGCGGAAAGGATACTTTGGCGAGGCTGATGGGGGCACAATCTTTCTGGATGAAGTCGGAGAGTTGCCGTTGCCTACACAGGCCCGTTTGCTACGTGTTTTGGAAAGTGGTGAATTTATCAAGGTTGGCTCGTCCAAAGTACAGAAAACGGATGTACGCATTGTGGCGGCTACTAACGTAAACCTGTCACAGGCAATTGCTCAAGGGCGTTTTCGGGAAGATTTATATTATCGTTTAAATACAGTGCCTATTCAGATACCTCCTTTGCGCGAGCGGGGAGACGATGTACTGTTGCTATTCCGTAAGTTTGCCGCCGACTTTGCCGAGAAATACCGTATGCCTGCTATCCAGCTGACGGAAGATGCAAAACAGGTATTGCTAGCTTATCCTTGGCCGGGAAATGTGCGTCAGTTGAAGAATATAACCGAGCAGATCTCGATTATTGAGACTAACCGGGAAATTACGGCGAATATCTTACATACATATCTTCCTCAACAGAATATGCAACGTCTGCCGGCTTTATTGGGTATGCGTGAAGGTAAAAGTTTTGAAAGTGAGCGGGAGATACTTTATTCCATTCTTTTTGATATGCGTCAGGAAGTGGCGGAACTGAAAAAGATGGTACATAATATGATGGCTGAACGGGTAGAGCAGGTAGGTCAGATTGTTTCTACTCCCGTAGTGGCTGCACATCAACCCACTGTTCCTGCAATCATTCACCCGGTACAGGCTGCTGTTTGTAAAGATGAAGATGATGATATTCAAGACACCGAGGAATATGTAGAGGAGTCCCTGTCGTTGGATGATGTTGAAAAAGAAATGATACGCAAGGCTCTTGAAAAGCATCATGGAAAGCGGAAGAGCGCAGCAAAGGATTTGAATATATCCGAGCGTACCCTTTATAGAAAAATAAAAGAATATGGATTGGATTAAGAAGATATCACGTGTTGCCGTACTTTTCGTATTGCCGATGGTAGTGATTGCGTGTACTGTTTCCTATAAGTTTAATGGTTCTTCTATCAATTATGATAAGGTAAAAACCATTTCGATTGCCGATTTTCCGATTAAGTCGGAATATGTGTATGCTCCGTTGGCAACCAAATTTAATGAGGATTTGAAAGATATATTTATTCGTCAAACACGTTTGCAGTTGCTGAAACCGAATCAAAATGCTGACTTGCAGATCGATGGAGAAATAACGGGTTACAATCAATACAACCAAGCAGTATCTGCTGATGGGTACTCTTCGGAAACGAAGCTGACCATCACAGTGAATGTTCGATTTGTTAATAATACCAATCATGCTGAGGACTTCGAACAACAATTTTCAGCTTTCCGTACCTATTCTTCCACTCAACTGTTGACGGCGGTGCAGGACGGATTGATTGCTGAAATGACGAAAGAGATAACCGACCAAATATTTAATGCAACTGTAGCAAACTGGTAATTTTAATGACTTCTGTTAATCTTGAACAATGGATTCTGCATCCTGAGACATTGAATAGGGATACATTGTACGAGCTGCGTAATATGCTCGCACGCTATCCGTATTTTCAGTCGATCCGTTTGTTGTATCTAAAGAATTTATATATTCTCCATGATATTAATTTCGGTGCCGAACTTCGAAAGGCAGTCCTTTATATTTCTGACCGACGCAAGCTGTTTTATCTGATCGAAGGTGAACGTTTTACTATTCAAGCTAAGGATAAAGACACTGCTTTAACTGAAGTGTTGGAAGAAGAGCCTTCTGTAGACCGTACATTAGCTTTGATCGACGCTTTTCTTTCAACAGCTCCAGAAGAAGTGACCAACCAGACAAACTTTGATTATTCAGTGGACTATACATCTTATCTCTTGGAAGATACAACCGTAGCAAGTGAATCAGCAGAAACAACTCCTCCATTGAAAGGACATGAACTCATTGATGGATTTATTGAGAAAAGTGAATCTGTATTATGTGTGAAACCTTTAAAAGAAGAAGATGTAGTGCCTGTTACCTCTTCGGAAGAGACTCTTGATAGTGAAGAGGAAGATGATAGCTGTTTTACAGAAACATTGGCGAAAATTTATGTAAAACAGCAACGATATTCAAAAGCACTTGAAATAATTAAAAAATTAAGTTTGAAATATCCAAAAAAAAATGCTTACTTTGCAGACCAAATCAGATTTTTGGAGAAATTGATTATTAACGCTAATTCAAAATAACTCAAAAATGTACTTATTATTCATTATCTTAATGGTTATTGCAGCCGTGTTGATGTGCTTCATCGTGCTGATTCAGAACTCAAAAGGAGGCGGACTTGCTTCCGGATTTTCTTCATCAAACGCCATCATGGGCGTGCGTAAGACTACTGACTTTCTGGAAAAGGCAACTTGGGGCTTAGCTGCTTTTATGGTTGTAATGAGCATTGCGACTGCTTATGTAGTTCCTTCTGATAAATCTAAAACACAAGATGCAGTAATGGAACAAGCACAGAAAGAACAACAAACCAACCCGTATAACATGCCTACCGGTACTGCCGCTCCTAAGACAGATGCTGCTCCTACAGAATCTGCACCTGCAACAGAAACTCCGGCACCTGCTGAAACTCCTGCTCCGGCAGCAGAGTAACATTCAGCGAGACATCGGTATTATTCGGTTAAAACTATTTTGAGGATGCAGAAGAATGGTACTGCATCACTCTCTTTTTAAGCGCAGATTGAATGAAGTGCCCGGAGTAAATCAATATCTGGGTGATTCATTGATTCTGCGCTTAACTTTTTCCTGTAAAAACAAACACTTTGTGAGGAAAACAAACGATATTTAACTACCTTTGTTGCCCGTAATCTGATTATTAATACTTTTTGAAATATAACAATGACAGAACAATTGAAACAAAAATTGAATGACTCCGCTATGTTGCGTTGGAGTGTTCTTGCATTGGTCGCTTTTACAATGTTGTGCGGCTACTTCCTTACCGACGTCATGTCACCTTTAAAACCCATGTTGGAGAAAGAACTGTTATGGGATAGTTTGGACTATGGCTTCTTTACGAGTGCCTATGGTTGGTTCAATGTATTCTTATTAATGCTGATTTTCGGCGGTATCATCCTAGATAAGATGGGAGTCCGTTTCACAGGAATGGGGGCATGTTTGTTGATGGTATTTGGTTGTGGACTAAAATATTATGCGGTATCAACCACATTTCCCGAAGGTTCGATGCTTTTCGGATTTAGGATGCAGGTAACACTTGCTGCCATTGGATATGCTGTCTTTGGCGTGGGAGTGGAAATTGCAGGTATTACGGTTTCTAAGATTATAGTGAAATGGTTCAAAGGAAAAGAAATGGCTCTTGCTATGGGACTTGAGATGGCTACTGCACGTATCGGTACGACGTTGGCTATGGTGTTGACTGTTCCTTTGGCAGACTTCTTCGGTACTACAGACGAGACCGGAACTTTCCATACTAATATTCCTGCTCCTATTTTGTTTTGCCTGGTAATGCTTTGTGTAGGAACTATCGCTTTCTTTATATATACGTTCTACGACAGGAAACTAGATGCTTCGTTGGATGCAGAAGGCTTGGAACCGGAAGAACCGTTCCGCATGAAAGATATTGTATATATTATCACTAACAAAGGTTTTTGGTTGATTGCCTTGTTGTGTGTATTGTTCTATTCAGCAGTATTCCCGTTTATTAAGTATGCGGCTGATTTGATGGTACAGAAATATAATGTGGATCCGAAGTTGGCAGGAACCATTCCTGGATTGTTGCCAATTGGTGCTATTGTGCTGACACCTTTGTTCGGTTCATTATATGACCGGATTGGTAAGGGTGCTACTTTGATGGTAATCGGTTCCATTATGTTGATTTTTGTACATACTATGTTTGCTCTTCCTATATTGAATGTATGGTGGTTTGCTACTGTGATTATGATTATATTGGGATTTGCATTTTCTCTGGTTCCTTCTGCAATGTGGCCTTCTGTTCCTAAGATTATTCCGGAAAAACAGTTGGGTACAGCTTATGCCTTAATTTTCTGGGTGCAGAATTGGGGATTGATGGGTGTACCTTTGTTGATTGGGTGGGTGCTTAATTCATACTGTAAAGGTCCGGTTGTAGATGGTGCACAGACTTATGATTACACATTACCTATGACCATTTTTGCTGTCTTCGGTGTACTGGCTTTGATTGTTGCTTTGCTGTTGAAAGCAGAAAACCGGAAGAAAGGTTATGGTTTGGAAGAACCTAATATCAAGAAATAATATTTTATTTCTATATACGATACAAAAAGAGTTTGATATCACTTGTCTGACAATGTACTTTCAAAATCACGTTAGGTAAAGGTGCGGACAACAAAAAAGATAAAATAATGGCGGAGAAAAAGAAAATAAACCTGTTAGAGGTTATTCCCTGTCGTAGTGAACATATTACAGCGGTGAAGGAAGGAGAGGAGGTGATTCTCTCCTTTCCCCGTTTCAAACGTTCGTGGATGAACCGTTATCTGGTTCCCAAAGGAATGTCAAAGGAGATTCATGTACGTTTGGAAGAACATGGAACGGCTGTCTGGGAGTTGATAGACAATAAGCGAACGGTTCAGGATATTATAGAAAAACTCGCAGACCACTTTCATCATGAAGCGGGCTACGAGTCTCGTGTATCTGTTTATCTTTCTCAGTTACAGAAAGATGGATTCATCAAGTTAATTATAAATAAGGAAAATACCCCAAGCAATTAAGGTGAGTACGATCAGTGCTCCAAAAATGATGAAACCTCCCCATTTAAAGTAACTTTCATCTTTCTCTTTCTTTTCTTCAGATTGGTGAATAATCTTCTCCATTTCTTCAGGAGTAGTATCCGGCAGTGGATAGTGACTCTCAGCAGAATGCATACGCTGGACTCTTTCACTGGCACGTTCTCGTCGTAAACGGGAAGCTTCTTTGTTAAGCTTAATTCGCCGTATCATGTCAAATGCAAATCCTTCTCCTACCATAGTCTTATTTATTTTCTTCTCTTTCTACTTTGAGCAGACCACCGGTGTTCGGATCGAAATATACTTTGATGGTTGAGTTTTTGTTGAATAGAACCGGAGCCAGATATTCTACAATTCCAAACTGGGTAACTGGGATTTCACTTTCGTAAAGTTTCTTTTTACCATCGGTCAGGGTCACCAATGCTTGTCCCGGCACGTTATAAGCAATACCATCCAGATCTTTTTTCTTCTTTTCGTCTTCTTGCGGCATTTTAACCGTTTTCAAATCTTTCAGATTGATATAATAAGGAATTCCGGCTAAATCGTCATTACTAACTACACCCAGTTTTTTAGAGAAGCGGAAAGCGACTTCATTTTCTAACTCTTTATCAGGAGTCAAACGGATAGTGAATGTTTTTTCTTCTTTATCGCGAGTTCCGGCAAACATCTCGGTCATGGCTTCCTCCTGTGCATTCA
The DNA here is from genome assembly GCF_900155865.1 of Bacteroides bouchesdurhonensis. Classification (GTDB taxonomy): domain Bacteria; phylum Bacteroidota; class Bacteroidia; order Bacteroidales; family Bacteroidaceae; genus Bacteroides; species Bacteroides bouchesdurhonensis. The sequence goes on along the minus strand of NZ_LT707006.1, from coordinate 4,267,411 downwards.
GATTGTCGATCATGATTTTCAGTTGTGCGCCATCCGAAGGTGTATTATCAGCTTGTCCTCTTAATAAGGCATTCTTGCTTTCGCGAATATTATAAATTTCTTTGGCTACCAATTCTGCCATCTTAGCAGTGGAGCTTGCGATCAAGATTTCTTCTGTGAGAAAATCACGAGGGTTTACTTTATTTGGTATAGTAGGAGTTGCTACAGGTGCTTTGGGGGGATTACTTTTGGTATAAGGAACGTTTATTGATTTTATAATTCCGTTTTCCGTTAGTTCCATTAGAGGAGCTACGGTTTTGTCCTTCAGTTTAACAAAATAAGTCGCATCACCGTTGGGTACACCTATCGGAGTCACTTTTACACTCGTAAGCTCCCAATATTCTTCAGGGTCAGTAGAAACATTATTCAAACGTAAATAGCGATTAGCATATTTGCTGAATTCACCCGGAGTATATCTTATTTTATTTGCTTTAATTTCAAGTTCAATCTGTGTTTTTGGGAGGGTATACACTACTCCATAATCTTTTCCCCGCGTGACACCTGTCAGTACTTCAGTCTGTGCATAAGCGGTAGTTGCTATTAATAGTCCGGTTGCTATTATTAATTTCTTCATATTCGGTTATTTTTTGCTGATTCTGAAAACAAAGTTAATGAAGTTATTTATAAATCTGTAAGTTCTTAACTTTTATTCGCTTACCAATCTCCATGCGGTAGGAAGACAGGAAATAATGTCACTTGCTATAAGTCCTATCATACCCTGTTTCTTTTGTGCGAAATCTCCTGCCAGGCCATGAATGTAAGTACCTATTTTGGCAGCTTCTTCTGCAGAATACCCCTGAGCGAGTAACGCTAATACCACTCCGGTGAGTACATCGCCACTGCCTCCGGTTGCCATACCCGGATTTCCGGTCGGGTTGAAATAGCATTTACCTTCGGGAGTGATAATAGCGGAGTATGCACCTTTTAGTATGATATGTACTTTTGCGGTACGTGCCAGTTCACAAGCTTTCATTAGTCGTTCGTAGGAATCCTGGCATTTTCCGACCAGACGTTCTAACTCTTTGGGATGTGGAGTCAAGATAGAGCCTTTAGGGAGATGAGTAAGCGTATGGTGATGATTGGCTAAAATAGTTAGTGCATCTGCATCCAGTACCACGGGTGATTGGCAATGTTCTAATTGTTCCAGTAAAGCAGCTTCGGTTTCATTACTTCGTCCAAGTCCCGGACCGATGCCTACAGCTTGGTAGTTGTCCGTATCGGTTGGTATAGCGAAGCAAGTTTCATTCGCATCATTTTCTACTATTGCTTCAGGAATGGAGGTTTGCAGGATATCGTTATTGCAGAACGGTGCGTGTACAGTGAGCAATCCCACTCCTGAACGAAGACAAGCACGTGCTGCCAATACAGATGCTCCTCCCATACCTTTGGAACCAGCTATCAGCAGAGCATGTCCGAAGTTTCCTTTATGAGCAAATTGCTTTCGTGGTTTGATCAAAGAACGAATCTCTTCGACCTCCAACATCTCATAGTTCGTTTCAGTTTCTTCGATGCCTTCCTGACTCAATTGAATATCCAAAATGTCCCATTCACCTACAAATTCAGTATTTTCAGCAAAGAGGAATGCTAGTTTCGGAAATTGCAAGCTAAAAGTAACATCAGCACGGATAATATGTGCTTTGACATTAAATGTGTTTTCTTCGCACATCAATCCCGAAGGAACGTCAATAGATAGGATAGTAGCTGGGGAAGAATTGATATATTTCACAACGGCAGCGAATCCTCCGCTGAGAGGTTTATTCAGTCCGGAACCGAACAAACCATCGATTACCAAATGTCGGGAAGTTAATGTCGGGGGAACAAATTGTGTGGTAATCTCGTGGAATTTCACTTCTTCCATCATTTCTACCAACTCTTTGTTCGTTTGGCAGTCAGGAGAAAGTTCTCCTTTGGTGTTGAAGAGAAATACTTCCACTTCATATCCTTTCTCTGCCATCATACGAGCCACGGCAAGGGCATCACCGCCATTGTTTCCCGGACCTGCAAAAACAGTAACAGGTGTTTCTGTATCCCATCTTTGAGTAATGGCTTTAGTAAGTGCTTTTGCGGCACGTTCCATCAAATCTATAGAGGCAATCGGTTCGTTTTCAATGGTATAAGCGTCCAGTCTTTTAATACTACTGCTTGGAAATATTTTCATTGTAATGTTCTTTTAGTTTTCGACCTACAAATTTACACAAAAACTCTGAATTAATCCTTTTATTGATAAAGATAGCACAAAGAAAAATGAGTTGCTATTTACTACTCATTGATCGATTAGTCATTGTATCAGTATTTATATATCCTCTTTTTTCATATTATTTGAATAGGAAGAGGCTGATTATTTGTTATTCTGCGAAAAAATATTATCTTTGTGATAGTATAAAATAGTATTATTTTCCTTTGCTTACAATTCTGATTATAAATATATTGTTTAATCTTTTAAAGTTTGCATGATGGAGAAAACTAAAATTGGCGTAAATGCAGGAAAAGTATGGCGTATTTTAAATGAGAAAGGTGAACTTTCTATGTTTGACTTATGTCGCGACTTAGGTTTGACATTTGAAGATGTAGCTCTGGCTATCGGTTGGTTGGCTAGGGAAAACAAAATCTTTCTTCGGAAAAAAGATGAAATGCTTTTTGCAAACATTGAGAATGTAGAATTTACCTTTGGTTAAAGGTTTTGTTTGCATGAAGGTTGGTGTCCACTCGATTATTTATACTGTTGAAAACTTAATTAGGTGGATGAATGGAATTTACTGCGTTTTGATTTTTATTGCTTCATAAGAATTCGCTTTTATGAGCCGTTTAATCTATTTTTTATACCTTTGCAACTCGTAAACTACTAACATTTATATTTATGAGTGCATTGAAAGGGCATCCGAAAGGCCTTTATCTTATTTTTGCGACAAGCACGGCAGAACGTTTCAGTTATTACGGTATGCGTGCCATTTTCATTCTTTTCTTAACGCAAGCTTTAATGTTTGATAAAGAAGCGGCCGCATCTATTTATGGTAGCTATACCGGATTAGTTTATCTGACTCCTTTGATCGGTGGTTATATTGCTGATAAATACTGGGGTATCCGTCGTTCGGTATTCTGGGGAGCAGTGATGATGGCAGTCGGACAATTCATGATGTTTATGAGTGCCTCTACACTGGACAGTACTCAACTCGCACATTGGTTAATGTATGGAGGGCTTGGCTTCCTTATATTAGGTAATGGTTGTTTCAAGCCTACCGTTTCTTCCCTTGTCGGACAACTTTATGAACCGGGAGATAAACGTCTCGATGCTGCTTATACCATCTTTTATATGGGAGTAAACGTCGGTTCTTTTGCGGCCCCTTTAATCTGCGGATATTTGGGAGAAACCGGAAATCCACAGGATTTCAAATGGGGATTTCTTGCATCCGGCATTATGACACTATTCACAGTAATCCTTTTTGAAACTCAGAAGAACAAATATCTTTTCAATCCTTCCGGAGAACCTATTGGTATAATTCCTGACGCAAAGCGTGAAAAGAAAGAAGATAAAGCCGAACACATTTCACATCCGAAGATGAATTCGGCAACCAAGTGGCGTAATGGTGTTATCATCACTCTGCTGACAGCCGTCTTATTGATTTTTTTCAGCTATGCTTTTAGCGGAGATTGGGTAAGTATCGGTATTTTTACCGCTTGTATTGTATTCCCTATCCTTATTCTGTTGGATGGTTCATTGACGAAAATTGAACGCAGTCGTATTTTTGTGATTTATATTGTAGCTTTCTTTGTGATATTCTTCTGGGCTGCTTACGAACAGGCGGGTGCTTCTCTGACCCTTTTTGCAGCCGAACAAACCAATCGTGATATATTAGGTTGGGAAATGCCCGCTTCCTGGTTCCAATCCTTCAATCCGCTTTTTGTTGTATTGTTGGCTTATATTATGCCGGAAATATGGAATTTTCTGAATAAACGTAAAATGGAGCCGTCTTCTCCGACCAAGCAAGCGATCGGATTACTTCTTCTTTCATTAGGATATCTCTTTATTTGTTTTGGTGTGAAAGATGCGATTCCCGGTGTGAAAGTTAGTATGATTTGGCTGACAGGTCTTTATTTTATTCATACAATGGGTGAATTGGCATTGTCTCCTATAGGGCTTTCGATGGTCAATCGGCTCAGTCCGTTGCGTTTTGCCTCCCTGATGATGGGTATCTGGTATCTTTCTACAGCCACTGCCAATAAGTTTGCAGGTATGCTAAGCGGACTTTACCCCGAAGATGGAAAAGTAAAATCAATCCTTGGTTTTCAGATTGCCAGCATGTACGATTTCTTTATGGTGTTCGTAGTAATGTCCGGTGTTGCCTCCCTGATTCTGTTCCTCCTTTCGAAGAAATTACAGAAGATGATGCATGGAGTGGAATAAAAATTGTACTTTTGCCTCAACTTTTTTAAAATTACCGGTTATGAATACCATTCAGATAAAAGATAAACAATTTGCTGTTTCAATTAAAGAACAGGATATTCAGAAAGAAGTGATTCGGGTAGCGAACGAAATTAATCGTGATTTGGCTGGTAAGAATCCGCTCTTTCTTAGTGTGTTGAACGGTTCGTTTATGTTTACTGCCGACTTGCTGAAACATATCACAATTCCTTGCGAAATTTCATTTGTTAAGCTGGCTTCTTATCAGGGAGTGACTTCTACGGGAAAGATAAAAGAAGTAATAGGTCTGAATGAAGACATTGCCGGACGTACGGTCGTTATCGTGGAAGATATTGTAGATACGGGACTTACTATGCAACGATTGCTGGAAACATTGGGGACACGTAATCCCGAAGCCATTCACATCGCTTCTCTGTTGGTAAAGCCGGACAAACTGAAAGTAGATCTGAATATTGAATATGTAGCGATGGAGATACCTAACGACTTTATCGTGGGTTACGGATTGGATTATGACGGTTTCGGGCGTAATTATCCCGATATTTATACTGTGATAGATTAAAATCAAATACAAATTAAATTTTAGGAAGAAAAGATGTTGAACATTGTAATTTTCGGTGCTCCGGGTTCTGGAAAAGGAACACAGAGTGAACGTATTGTAGAGAAGTATGGAATTAATCACATCTCGACAGGAGATGTATTGCGTGCAGAAATTAAGAATGGTACGGAACTGGGCAAAACTGCTAAAGGTTATATCGATCAGGGGCAATTGATTCCTGACGAATTGATGATTGATATTTTGGCAAGCGTATTTGATAGCTTTAAAGATAGTAAAGGTGTAATTTTCGACGGTTTTCCAAGAACAATTGCACAGGCAGAAGCATTGAAGAAGATGCTGGTGGAAAGAGGGCAGGATGTTTCTGTTATGCTGGATCTGGAAGTTCCGGAAGATGAATTGATGACTCGTTTGATCAAACGTGGTAAAGATTCCGGTCGTGCCGACGATAACGAAGAAACAATTAAGAAACGCCTGACTGTTTATCATTCACAGACTGCTCCGCTGATCGATTGGTATAAAGGAGAAAAAAAATATCAGCATATCAACGGTTTAGGTACGATGGATGGTATTTTTGCTGATATCTGCAAAGTAGTAGATAACATTTAATTAAAAGGAATAGAAACAATATGGCTGAATCGAATTTTGTTGATTACGTAAAGATATACTGCCGCTCCGGTAAGGGCGGAAGAGGCTCTACGCACATGAGGCGCGAGAAATATTGTCCTAACGGTGGTCCCGACGGGGGCGATGGCGGAAGAGGAGGTCATATCATCTTGCGCGGTAACCGTAACTATTGGACATTGCTTCACTTGAAGTTCGACCGTCATGCAATGGCTGGTCATGGAGAATCGGGAAGTAAGAACCGTAGCTTCGGAAAAGACGGTGCGGATAAAGTAATTGAAGTACCTTGTGGGACGGTAGTTTATAATGCCGAAACGGGGGAATATATTTGTGATGTGACCGAAGACGGTCAAGAAGTGATTCTGCTGAAAGGTGGAAGAGGCGGTCTGGGTAACTCTCATTTCAAGACAGCTACCCGTCAGGCTCCGCGCTTTGCGCAGCCGGGGGAACCAATGCAGGAAATGACTGTGATCATAGAGCTGAAACTCCTTGCAGACGTTGGCTTGGTAGGCTTCCCGAATGCGGGAAAGTCTACGCTTCTTTCTGCTATTTCTGCAGCGAAACCGAAGATTGCGGATTATCCGTTTACTACACTCGAACCTAATCTGGGCATTGTTTCCTATCGTGACGGAAAGTCATTCGTTATGGCGGACATACCGGGAATTATCGAAGGTGCCAGTCAGGGTAAAGGATTAGGATTGCGTTTCCTGCGTCATATCGAACGTAACTCATTGCTTTTGTTTATGGTTCCTGCGGATAGTGATGATATTCGCAGAGAATATGAAGTATTGCTGAACGAACTGGCTACTTTCAATCCTGAAATGCTCGACAAGCAGCGGGTGCTAGCTATTACAAAGAGTGACATGCTCGATCAGGAGCTGATGGATGAGATAGAGCCGACGTTGCCCGAAGGCATTCCGCATGTATTTATCTCTTCTGTTTCCGGCTTAGGCATTTCCGTATTGAAGGATATTCTTTGGGAGGAACTGAATCAGGAGAACAATAAAATAGAAGCAATTGTTCATCGTCCGAAAGATGTAAATAAATTGCAACAAGAACTCAAAGACATGGGTGAGGACGAAGATCTCGACTATGAATATGAGGAAGAGTTGGAAGAGGATGAAGATGATTTAGATTACGAATACGAAGAAGACTGGGAAGAAAAATGATCGCTATTACAAAAGATAAAAGATTGTTGGGATACGAGTTGTTAAACTCTTATTCCAACATTTCTCATTTTGTGACGGCACGTAGTAAAGGTTGTAGCAAGGGGAACTACGATTCATTTAATTGTTCACCTTATACGGAGGACAAGTCAAAAGATGTTTTGTTGAATCAATTCACTCTGTTGCAGAGCATAAAACATCCTGTAAAAGACTTAATCATTCCGCAACAGGTTCATAATGATGCTAGTCTGGTGATTGATGATTATTACTTCGGACTTCCGTTGCTTATGAGACAGGCAGTATTGGACGGTATCGATGCATTGATAACTGCCAAGCCGGGGTATTGCATCTGTGTCTCGACGGCCGATTGTGTGCCGGTATTACTTTATGATAAAAAACTTCAGGTAGTGGCCGCTGTCCACGCCGGTTGGAAAGGGACTGTGAAACATATTGTTCAAGGAGTGCTGTATCACATGAATCAAAAGTTCGGGACCAAAGGAGAGGATGTCATTGCTTGTATTGGCCCCAGTATTTCACTCGAATCATTTGAAGTAGGGAAGGAAGTGTTTGAAGCTTTTCGTAAGGAAGGGTTTGATATGTCACGCATCTCTCTCTGGAAAGAGGAGACGAAAAAGCATCATATTGATTTATGGGAAGCAAACCGGATTGAATTGTTGAACTCCGGAGTTCCTGCCAATCAAATTGAGGTATCGGGTATATGTACTTATAAGAATCACGAGGATTTCTTCTCGGCACGTAGGCTGGGAATTAATTCCGGTCGTATACTGTCGGGAATTATGATCAATGATTGAGTTTATGCTGTTTTAAAATGTATCTACTATGTTTGAAATAAAAGTATCTCAGGAAATAAAACAAGCTTGTCCGGTGTTTGCCGGAGCTGCTGTATATGCGGCAGTCAAAAATTCGACGTACAGTGAAGGGCTTTGGAATGAAATTAATGAATTTACCAAGGAACTGACTACTACTACACAGATAGATGATATCAAACTTCAACCGGTCATTGCTGCCACTCGTGAAGCATATAAACGTTGTGGGAAAGATCCCGGTCGGTATCGCCCTTCGGCAGAAGCCTTACGTCGTCGTTTGATGCGCGGGATTCCTTTGTATCAGATTGATACATTGGTTGATCTTATCAACTTGGTATCTCTTCGTACGGGACATTCTATAGGTGGCTTTGATGCGGACAAGATACAGGGAAAGCAACTGGAATTGGGAATTGGTAAGGCTAATGAGCCATTCGAAGGTATCGGGCGAGGTGTGTTGAATATCGAAGGATTACCGGTTTACCGGGATGCCATCGGTGGAATAGGTACGCCTACCAGTGATCATGAGAGGACTAAAATGGATATCGCTACGACTCATATTCTTGCTATTGTCAATGGCTATAATGGGAGAGAAGGATTGAGAGAGGCTGCTGAAATGATTCAGACTTTATTGCAGAAATACACAGAATCGGTAGGAGGAGAAATCAGCTATTTCTAATAAAAGAAAAACCACCATGAAAAACATCACCTTATTAATTGCTATCTTATTTTCTATCTCTATACAGGCACAGGATAAGCCATCTTTCTCTTCGATGGAAGTAAACCATATCCGCGTAGTTACCCCGGGGCTTTTTTCGCAAGACAAAAGTATTTATTTGCATTTGGATTCTTTGAAAGAAATGGGTTATGCTTTCCCATTGCCGGGCGGTAAAGTCATTTCTGCTTACGGTGCTCGTAAAGGACATTCGGGTGCAGATATCAAGACATGTGCTAAAGATACGATCCGTTGCGCTTTCGACGGAGTAGTGCGTATGTCGAAACCTTATAGTGCTTATGGAAATGTGGTAGTAGTCCGTCATGCTAACGGACTGGAAACTATCTACAGCCATAATTCCCAGAATTTAGTTCATAGCGGAGATATAGTAAAAGCAGGGCAACCTATCGGTCTGACTGGTCGTACCGGACGGGCAACTACGGAACATCTGCATTTTGAAACCCGTATCAATGGACAGCATTTCAATCCGAATATAATTTTTAATCTGAAAGATGGTACATTACGTAAGGGGTCTATCAAATGCACGAAAAATGGAAATGGAATTATTGTGAAACAAAACCAGGACAATAATTGTATTGCTCAGAACAAGAAATAGCCTCCTGTAGAAAAACAGCATTTTCTCTATCAACCTATCACCGGCATTCTGTATTCCCCTATTCATCGGACATTCAAGTGGTGATAGGTTAAAAAAAGACCTATCACCCCATCTATCACCTATCACCTGATTTATTTCCAATATACTAGATTAATGATGAGGTTCGTTTCTTCTCCACATGTTGTTTCAAGCCTTTGAACACATTGTTCTAAGCCTTTGAACACATTGTTTCATATAGGAGAACACTTTGTTTCATATAGGAGAACATATTGTTTAAAACGTATAAACACTTTGTTTCGTATGCTTATTCTGAGATTTGAATCAATTTAATTCCTAATATGAAGCTATTATCTGCCTATTAGTTAGCTATTAATACTTTATATTGGGGTTATTAATACTAGAGAAAAGATATGTATGCTTCAGGGGATTAGTCATTTGTTATAGTATCAGTGGTGATAGGTGATAGATGTGGTGATAGATCTTTTTTCAACCTATCACCACTTGTATGTCCGATGAATAGGGGAGTACAGGATGTCGGTGATAGGTTGATAGAGAAAATGCTGTTTTTTCTTATGTAGAGCTATCTATGTACTAAGTTTGACGCTTTTACAGTTTATGGAATAAATTTCAGGCAAACCGGTCGATCTGTTTTGATGTCTTTATGTATATTTTTAATCATTCCTGTTTCCGGATTCCTTTCGTATACTTGAATGACATCGCTGTCTCTGCAAGCAACCAACAGAAACTTTCCGTTAGGAGTGATAATAAAATTCCGAGGATGAATACCCGTTAGTTGATAACCCACTTTTGTTAATATTCCATCATTCGGATGAATACTGAAAATTGCAATCCCGTCTGCTTTCAAACGATTGCTGGCATATAGGAATTTCCCATCGGGACTAATATGAATATCTGCACTTCCTTTCGCTCCAACCGTATCTGCAGCAATTACCTGTGTTTCTTTTAGTATCCCGTCAGTGTATTGAAAAGTGATAACTGTACCTGAAAGTTCGTTAATAAGGTATGCGTATTTTCCGTTCGGTGAGAAAGTCAGATGACGGGGACCTGAACCGTCAGACACTTGAAAAGAGGCCGGATCACCTGCTTTTAAAAAGGCTTCTTTATTTTCAGAATCAGCATTAGGATGGATAATGAATTTGTGTATCTGATCTGTTCCTAAATCATCAGCAAACAGATATTTCCCGTCAGGAGTAATGCGGACACAATGTAGATGAGGCTTTTCCTGACGTTCTTTATCTATTCCTGAACCTTGAAACTGTATAACATCGGATGCAGGCAAGAGAGAGCCATCTTTGCTGATAGGGAAAACTGAAATACTTCCACCACTATAGTTAGCTGTTATCACATTCTTACCATTGCTGATGAGGTAACAAGGATCTTCGCCTTTTGTCTTTTGTGTGTTTAGGAGACGGAAAGTTCCTTTTTCTTTATCAAAAGCCAGTGCATTTACCGCAGCCCGTTCATCATTGAACTCGCTCACTGCATAAATAAATTTACCGTCAGACGATGGAGTAAGGTAAGACGGATTTTCAATGGCTACTTCGCTAAGTGGAGTTGCTGTTCCGTCATCTTCGTTGAAACGGAAACTATAAATGCCTTTGCTTTTACTATCTCCAGTAGTGTAGGTGCCTACGACCATCGTCAGTTCGTGATTCAGCTCTTCCGAATTTTCCTGCCGGGGCGTTCTTTTGGACGTGCAACTTGTGGCGGCCATACCGATTACACAAATGGTAGCAAGTGTTTTGAGCATAAAACTGGTATATTTAATGGTTATTATTTTTTTGTTTCGGGTAACGGACTTTACTTCTGCGATGCCAACTTCGTTGTTTCTGCCACGTTACTTTGACATCCTTCTGCGAGACAAAGATAATGTAATCTTTCCTGTTATCTTTCCAAGAAGCAGTTAATTTATTACCAATAACGTTATTAGCTGTTTTCTCATTTCATTCTGATAACTTGATAGGGTGATTTGACGTATACTTCTTCATTATATCTTCAGCGTTAATCATATCTTGCGGCAAGAATGTGATTCGTTAGTTGTTTTCGTACGAAAAAGTTCTAATAGTAGTTCATGAAAGCCTGATGAATATAATATTTGCTAATAGCTCATCGTAAATCCGAAAACATTTCCTATCTTTGTCCCCTCGGAAAGAGTTCTGAAACTCGCTATTCTGTACGAGTGAATTCTGGGGTTGACTGGATTTGACAGCGGGCAGAAATGGTAGGTAAGCATGCAGTGGGTCGGTAATTTCCACTTAAATATCAGTTATCAAAATTTTATCTGGCGAAACTAATTACGCTCTTGCTGCTTAATCGAATCATAGTAGATTAGCTTAATCCAGGCACTAGGTGCCAGGACGAGACATCACTCGGAAGCTGTTGCTCCGAAGCATTCCGGTCCAGTGGTGCAGTTACATCGGGGATAGTCGAAAGTAGCCTCGTGCTTTTGATGAAACTTTAGAGGATAAGGTTGGAATTGATGGCTTTGGTTCTGTTCCAACACGAAAATTTAGGCAAAGATAAGCATGTAGAAAGCTTATGATTTCCTCGTTTGGACGAGGGTTCGATTCCCTCCAGCTCCACTTAAATACAAATAAAAGCTCTGATTATCAGAGCTTTTTCTTTTTACTAATCTCTTTATTTCCCCATCCTATTCCCCATTAAAAGGAGCCTTAAGTATATACTACTTTAACTTATTAAACTACAAAACAAGGTCTTCAATCCGCTGGAAGAGATATAGATATTAATCAGGAAATTTGCTTTCTATCAATCTTGAAATCAATAAAGTAAATGGTCAGACATTCAATCATTATTCTGGAGCTATGTTATTGACAAATCCTGTAGCCATAGATGGAAACTGTCAACTTCTGCATATTGACCTACCATGTCTATGTAGTTGATAGCATAGGATAAATCAACTTCATATCCATAAAAATCTATTAAATCTTGTATTAGTTCTTCTGGCGTTATCATGAAATAAATATTCACTTAATTTATTGATCAACACATTATGGATGTTCAGTTTTGTAAGGGATGAAATCCGTATTTCACATTCATATTAAATATTTATAGTGCCATTTGATATTGAATAGGTACTATTCTCGAATAGTAATAGATCCGTCTTTTATCAATTTTTCAAAGTTCTCAACATTATACTCCACTTTCGTTTTCTCTGTTTTGGGATGAAAATCTTCCCAAAAGAAGCCAATTTTTCGAATCTTGGCTCTAATGCCTTTTTGTTCGATATTAGAGGCTTGTAGTTTTAGTCTGATTAATTCTTTAATTTTGCAAACTTCTTCTGAATTGAATTCTTTCTTACTTTTCATAATATTTTTTTGATATTTAATGTTTAGGGCGGATTCCCAAATCTTTATCTTTTCTTCTATCTTTTTAGCGAAAGCATTGCTGGTAGAGCAAGCTATACAAGATGGCAGTTGGGGCTTGTAATAGTTTGTAGCTTTCTTTCCATTAAATACAATTTTTTTTATTTTGGGATAACGAGCCAACAAACCGTCAATGTTATTATATTCTTCTTCTTTTATATCGCTATCTAAACTGCTTTCCCGTGTGCAAGTATGTAGCGTATCCCATAATGCAATATGGTGTTTTTTTAAACATGAGATTTTCTCTTCGTAATCTTTGAATTCCCTATTGGAATTGAATAATTGCTTTACTATTTTCCAAAAACTGTTATTGGGCGAAGCATAGTACTCTTCACTTTCCAGTGATTCTTTGCCAGGCATGGTTCCTAATATTAGGATTTCGGAATTTTCGTCAATAATAGGCTGCAATGATTGTATTCTGTTCTTTAGTGATTCATTCATAATCAGTAATATGTTAATATTATTGTTCTATTATTTCAGTCGTAAATTTCGTTCTCTATAAGCTTTCTCCAATAAACTGTGTATGTTCTAACCAGCCATGTCGTATCTTTGCGAAGTTACAAAAAGTTTATGGATTGTTAAACTCAAAGTGGATATTGTTGTTCACTTCTGACAAAACTATGGTTTATATACAATGTCAAAATGTTGTTCCACAAAAGTAATCCAACAAATGAATAATAGAATGCCAGTTAGGCAGAAGGGATAATACCAATTGCTCTGTCTTTGCAGTAGCCATAAAAGAGGAATCCCCAAGATAGGACAAATAACTGTAAATAAGGTAAGAATGAACGCATCTTTAAATAGAAATGCTTCTTTTGTACGGGATGTTTTGAAATGATTCATACTATTATGTTTTTTGTTAATTAATTTATTCTGTCATCAACTCTTCTGAGTCATTTATCAGTGCATCATAGATTTCAGGTGGATAAGTGGCTTCATCTTCTAGGTCTTCAAGATATTCATTCGGATGTTCGTTGAAGGTGTTGCAATCGTTCAAGTCCCCAGATTCTGCATTCTGCATTTTTCCAGTCATATCCAAAAATGATAAGGACGCAAAGAGTGCCTATGCCTTTCATAAGATTACTTTTGCTCCAGTAAGAATTGTTATTCAGTTTTTTTATCTTTAGATGGTTTTATTTAGGGAACGAATCGCTGTCATCTGTTTCTTCTCAGTGCCTCTTCATAAACAGTCTTCACCTGTTTCCTCAGATGTAGAGGTTTGATGACTGTCAGCGAGCGGCTTCTTGAAAGTAGGGCCATCACAAAATCATTGGTAATACGGAGATGTAGCCTGATCCGGAATTCTTTTTCATCATCTACAATAATTTCTTGGGAATGATGCAATGGAACAGTCTTCAGGAAACTGCCATCCAAAGGACTATAACTCAATTCGATCTCTTCTATAGGAATATTCGTCTGGTTCCAAATGCCATAACAATCTTTAAAAAGGCTGTTTATGTCTATGTCCATATTACGCTTGAATGTTTTTCCATACAATATCTGAGGGTCAATAATACAGTCCACATTGAAAGTTTTCAATATGTTTTTTTCGTAAGCAAGAAGGTACCATCTATATTGGTCTTCTTTCAAATAGTGTGGAAGCACTTCTTTTTCACGGACCTTTCCATTCTCCCGAACATACATATATTTAAAAGTAATAGGATGTGAGAATTTGATAGCCTTGATTAGAAGTGGCAAGTATTCGTTATTTAATGGACGATGATGTTCTGCAATTACATAAGTATGAATACCGGAGAAAGTATCCAAAACATTCAATATATCAAAATTGAGAAGAAGCCTTTCATATTGTTCCATTTTCATGTCATCCTCTTCATTGATATAATATCCGTTTCGTTTCTTGTCAAAACAGATGCGAATGCCGAACATTTCTTCTATCGCATTAAAGTCCCGTTGCAGTGTTCTGAGGTCTATAGGCGTCTCGCCACGTTCTTCCATGCGGTGAGCCACATAATTTTCCAGTTCTTCACGGGGTACATACCGTTGAAGTCCTTTCAGTTTATTGATGATAACCAGCATACGCTGTAATCCTTCCAGTTTTTTCCCCATATTAGAATAAATTTGATTTTATTATGGGCAAAGATATTGAAGGCAAGCGACAAAACGTGTCGTTGAACAAATTTTATTCCGGTCATCTTCTCTTTTAATAAACTTTCGGCATTTACTTTATATGAGTAGAGACTAGTTTTAAACTAAATAGTGCCGACAAGGAGCTCTACTTACCAAGATAATTTTCCCTGTACAATCGTATCATTTATTCTGATTATAGTAGTAGGGAACAGTTTTTTAATTCGTTCTATTCCTTCTTGCGTAATTTTTCCGGATAAATCTAATTTTCCAATTTTTACCTTTGATAGTTCGTCAGGTATGTCTATTTCATCTTTGAATTGGAGTTGCAAGTTTTTGATATTATCTAGCTTTAATAAAATAATAGGAAACTCTTTTACTTTGAGTGAAATACCATTATAAAAACCGGAGTTATCCCTTTGGGCATCAAGTCTTAATTTTTTCTCTAGCCCGCTATCATTAATATCTTTTTTCCTGACCATCCAACCTATCTGAGGTCTTAGAGCAAAATTATCAGTATTTTGTTCCAACCCAATAAAACCGGACCAGAACTCTAATTCAGTTTCTATAATAGAGTCTTTGTCTGCTTCTAGGAACTTGACATCAACTTTCACAATTTCGTTAGGTAGGTTTTTGCCACCCTCCAACTGTTTCAGATTATTTCTTTTATCGTCTTTATCATAAGGGAAAAACTTGACTATCCATCCGTCAATGATATTAGGAGCTCCATATTTCTTTTGTGAATGATATTTGAACATATTCTGCCAAAATTCTTTATTAATGTCTCCTTTTGAGGCTTTTACAAATTCCTGCAATAGAGGTTCCAGTTCGGAAATCCACCATTTGAGATTGTACTTTTTTAATTCCTTGGCTTTGTTTAGAACCTTTTCCCAGTCTTCCGGCGTTCCTTCAAGTGTTATTTCTGGAATTCCACATCCTACATATAGGATGATAAATTCGAAGTAAGGTTTTACTGCTTCCATGATGGTTATTTCGGAAGCGATTTTCTCTACAGATGTAGTTGTTGAAAAATTGCAGGATAATAATTCGACTAACTCATCTCCGGTATGCTGTCTGATCTGATCAGTAAATTTAGGAAAAATTTCTTCCCATGCAAGAGTCGGATCATTAAGGGGCTTATATGATTCTACAACTAAAGATAGTTTTCCAACGAAATCGACAAAAAACTTTCTCATAGACTCCGGATTGGCTTTTACATGTCTTGTAAATCCTTGACTGATTAATAACCAAATCATATCGGGGGATAAGATGAATGGTCTGTGATTTGAATAAGCCTCATACATGCCGTAAAAGAATGAGTTGTAGTCATAGTTTACCAGCTGATCGGGAGCTTTGCTTTTTGCAAGAATATTATAGGGTACATTTATATTCTTCTCTTTCACTTCAAATGGCGTTAATCCGGTATCAGATAGTATGAGACTGGGATAGATCTCCTCATAAGATTTTGTCTTAAGTATTTTCTCGGGCTTTGAAAGCTCTTCAACCTTGAAAGTAATCCCCTTTTGAGCGTATGTTACAGCGTCTGTAGCAGATTCTTTCATCACCACATTTATTTTCTCAGACTTAACAGTCACCTCTATTGTCTCATAACCTATATATGAGAAACATAAAATTCCACCTTTAGCTATCTTAATAGAGTAAGCTCCTTTGATATCTGTAATAGTCCCGTCTTTTGTTCCCTTAACGGTTATATTACAACCTATCAACGGATTATTCTTGTTATCTACAACTGTTCCTTTTACTTCTATAAGCTGTGCACTTACTTCTCCCAAAGAAATAACTGCCATTAGCAGCATGAGCATGAACACTCTAAATTGATTTGTTTTCATAACTACAAGTATTTAATGTTATTATTAATTCACTTTTACTATAAAGATGCAGAATACACATAAATTCCATAAACAGACTAAAGTTTTTTTATTTTTCTTCTATCCGTTGTGATTTATCATTTCTATTCTTATCTTTGTTAGTATAGTTGAAGTGATATAACATTACCATCTGTCCCCGTTTATAGTGAGTTTAGTGTTAGGGAACAGCTTTTTAATACGCATCTTTCCTGTAATACTTATTTTTCCGGATAATACTAATTCTTTAATATTAACTTTAGATAGTTCGTCCGGTATATTGATATCATCAACAAACTGTAATTCTAATCTGTTTATTGTAAATTTCTCAATTCTGTTTTCTGAGATTCTTAGAAGTTCAGATAATACAACGGGAGGGAATTTTTTCACTCTTAGACAAATACCGCTACCAGGAGTAGAACTTTTATCTTGAGCATTTGTCTTTAATTTACGTACTAATTCGGTATTTTGAGTCTCTTTCTTTCTGACCATCCAACCCATTTGAGGTCTTAAAGCAAAATTATCCTTATTCTGTTTCAGACCTATAAAACCTGACCAAACTTCCAATTCAGTTTCTTCGGTTAAGTTATGACCTACTTCTAGGAATTTCACATCGACTTTTACAAATTCGTTAGGCAGGCTATCTCCTCCTTTAATTTGCTTTAAATCATTCCTTATTCCATATTTATCATAAGGGAAGAATTTAACAATCCATCCGTCAATTATTTCTGGATTTCCGCATCCCTTAGAATGATATTTAAACATATTACGCCAGAATTCTTTGTTAACTTTCCCTTTTGAGGCTTTTACAAATTCCTCTAAAACCGGTTCTAGTTCAGAAATCCACCATTCAAGTTTATATTCTTTTAGTTCTCTGGCTTTGGTTAATACCTTTTCCCAGTCTTCCGGCGTTCCTTCAAGAGTAATTTCCGGGATTCCACAAACAATGTATATAACAATAAACTCGAAATAGGGCTTCATTGTTTCCATGATTGTTATCTCAGAAGCGGTTTTCTCTAATGAAGTTGTTGTTGAGAAATTGCAGGTTAGCAATTCAACCAAGTTGCCTTTGACATTTTTCTTTATTTGTTCGGTAAATTGAGAGAAAATCTCTTCCCATACAAGAGTCGAATCATTCAGTGACTTCTTTGATTGTGCGATTAAAGATTGCTTGCCTGAGAAATCGACAAGATAGCTTCTCATTTCTTCTTTATTTGCATTGATATGTTGTGCAAATCCTTGACTGATTAGCAACCATATCATATCTGGAGATAGGATAAAAGGCCTATGTTCTGCATAGGCAAGGTGCATACCCTTAAAAAAAGCACTATTGCCGGCATCTACTAAATTATCGGGAGTTTCATTTTTTGCGATAATGTTATAAGGGTATTTGTTATTTACTGCTACAGAGCGAGCGTCTATACCGGCATCGGATAATATTATTTTTCGGTAAAGAGTTTCATCAGATATTGTCGGGAGTAAGCTTGCAGGTTTTGAAAGTTTCTCAACTTCAAAAGTAATTCCATTTTGAGCATACGTACTGGTAGTACAACAAAGAATTAAAATATTGACTAGTAGTGTTCTCATAATAGTAATTTTTTATTTGTATTAGACTTCCGGTTATAAAGTAGCATTATTTATAGTGATGTTTTACAAATATAATATTATTATGAATATAATTGAATATAAAAGCAGGAATATTTTCAGATATTCTTGTTCATTTAATCAATTATTGATAATTTACGGCACTTTTGATGCACTTTTCATCTTTTTTGATGATGTATTGAAGGTATATTCATTGAAAAGAGATTTATTCAAAATTGTCGTATAATATAAATTTGAAAAGTATGGAAAACACAGACGATTCTGATAAATATTTAAAGATAATAAGAAAATTGGTTGTCATTATTTTAATTA
This sequence comes from Bacteroides bouchesdurhonensis, assembly GCF_900155865.1. GTDB lineage: Bacteria > Bacteroidota > Bacteroidia > Bacteroidales > Bacteroidaceae > Bacteroides > Bacteroides bouchesdurhonensis. The sequence continues at coordinate 4,249,183 of NZ_LT707006.1, read as the reverse complement.
TATTGACTCTTGCAAGTCTTTGGAAATTAATTATCAAGCAAGATGACTATGGTCTTTATGTAATCTTGGGATTATGCTTATTGACTGGAGAGCTTAAATTTAAGCGATATTGGTTACGTGTGCCAGTTGTGATAGTGAGAATTATTTTAATTGCCTCCGCATTTCTTGTAGTTTTTAATAATCATTTTTTTGTATAAATATATAAAAGTCAAATTTAAGTAGAGATATGAAACGACTGTTTATCTTATTTTTTGTTATATTTAGTAGTTATGCTATGTCTGCAAATATATCTTATCAGATATATAGTTTGACTTGTGAACAATTGAAAAATCCTATTGGCATAGACACGCAGACACCTTGTTTTAGTTGGAAATTGCAGAGTACTCAACGTAGTACACAGCAATCTGCTTATCAAATATTGGTAGCGGACTCGGAAGAACTAATAAAAGAAGATAAGGGTAATGTCTGGAATAGTGGAAAAGTCCATTCTGATGCTTCTGTATTAATTCCTTTTGCAGGTAAGAAATTAACTTCTGCCACAACTTATTATTGGAAGGTACGTTCTTGGAATGAAAAGAAGGAATGTTCCGGATGGAGTGAGCCGGCGACCTTTATAACGGGGCTGATGAACGAACAGGATTGGGGCAAAGCGAAATGGATTGCTTTAGAAAAAGATGGGAAGTTGGTGATTCCTGCCATTCATGCTCCTTTGGTGCAAAATGAATTGAAAGATGAAATGGTAGGAAAGTATCAATTGCCCCAGTTCAGGAAAGTATTTCCCGTTTCTAAAGAGATAAAACAAGCGTTGGCTTATGTGACCGGTTTGGGACATTTTGATTTCTTTTTGAATGGAAAGAAGGTAGGTGATCATTTTCTGGATCCGGGATGGACAAAATATGATAAAGAAGCCTTATATGTAACGTTTGATGTTACGGATGAACTAAAAAATGGGGATAATGTAATTGGCATGATGTTAGGAAATGGATTTTATAATATTCCTCGTGAACGATATTATAAATTGCTGGGTTCTTTCGGAGCCCCTAAAATGAGATTAAAACTATGTATCTGTTATGCTGATGGGTCTACAGAAGAGGTAATAAGTGATCAATCGTGGCGTGTGGCAGTCAGTCCTATTACTTATTCCAGTATTTATGGTGGAGAAGATTATGATGCTACATTAGAACAAAATGGCTGGAAGGAAGTACCGTCTTTTAATGATAGTCATTGGCAGGAAGCAATAGAGGTAGAACAGAACATAAAGTTAAAGAGTCAGATTGGAACGCATTTGACAGTGAGGGAGATTGTACCGGTCGTTACTTGTTATAAGAATGAGAAAGGATATTGGATATATGATTTAGGACAGAACTTTTCTGGAATTATTCGTGCTAAAGTAAAAGGTAAGAAAAAACAGGCTGTCATTTTTCGGCTTGGTGAACTACAGAGTGCTGATAAAACAGTCAATCAGAGAGCTACAGGTGACCCTTTTTATTTTAAATATATAACTAAAGGTGAAGGGGAAATAGAAAATTGGCAACCACAATTTAGTTATTACGGTTTTCGTTATGTGCAAGTGGAAGGAGCGGTTCCTGTAGGAAAAGAAAATCCCGATCATTTACCGGAGATTGTGGAGCTGGAAGGGCTGCATACTTGTAATGTCGCTCCGGAAATAGGTTCTTTTTCTTGTTCGAAGCCAATGTTCAATCAAATTTATAATTTGATAGATTGGGCGATACGTAGCAATATGGCGAGTGTATTGACGGATTGTCCTCATCGTGAGAAATTGGGGTGGCTGGAACAAGATCATCTGATGCAATATTCTATGCAATACCGATATAATCTGGTATCCCTTTATGCTAAAATAATGGATGATATGGCAGCCTCTCAACTGGAAAACGGAGCTATACCAACCATTGCTCCGGAATATGTACGCTTTGCCGATGGTTTTGAAGACACTCCTGAATGGGGTTGTTCTTTCATTATTTGTCCTTGGTATATATATCAATGGTATGGAGATAAGCGTTTGATTATCAAACATTATCCGGCTATGAAAAGATATCTGGAATATTTAGGTACACGTTCCAATAATCATATCATTGCTTATGGATTGGGAGACTGGTTTGATATTGGTCCTAAAAGTCCCGGCTATGCGCAATTAACATCCAATGGGGTGACGGCAACTGCCATTTATTACTATAATGCAATGGTGCTGAAGGAAATGGCTAAATTATTGGGAAAAGAAGATGATGAGAAATCTTTTGCGACATTGGCTGAGGATATTAAAAAAGCATATAATGATGCATTCTTTCATCCGGAAGATGGAACTTATGATAGAAACAGCCAAACAGCCAGTGCTATCAGCTTATACATGGACTTAGTAACACCGGAAAATAAGACAAGAGTACTGGATAATCTTGTTAAAGATATTGTCGGACGTGATTATGCTTTGACTGCGGGTGATGTTGGTTATCGTTATGTATTGCGTGCATTAGAGAATAATGGCAAATCGGATTTGATTTTCAAAATGAACAGTAAGTATGATGTGCCGGGATATGGCTGGCAGTTGGCCCATGGTGCAACAGCTTTGACAGAATCATGGCAAGCTTATGAGAATGTATCTAATAACCATCTTATGTTAGGTCATTTAATGGAATGGTTATTTGGTGGGGTAGGAGGTATCCGTCAAAATGAAAATTCAATAGCTTATAAAACGGTATTCATTGACCCGCAAATTGTCGGAGATGTAAAAGGGGCTAAAACCTCCTACGAATCTCCTTATGGACGGATTGATTGTGAATGGAAAAAAGATGATAAAGTATATACTTTACAAGTGAGTATTCCTGCTAATAGTAAAGCTATCGTTTGTTTACCTACAACTGATGTGAACATGATTAAAGAATTTGGCAGACCTATAACACAACAAAAAGGTATTACATTGGTTGAAACTGTAAATGGTAAGACGAAATGGGCGATTGGTTCAGGATCATATTTGTTCGAAGTTTTTATAGGTAAATAACTTCTGGGTTTAAAATAGAAATTGAACAGATTCTATCGCTTTGCATTTAATCTCAACAATGAATAAATAGCAGCAAAAAAGATGTTTTATTTATTCGGAAATTTGTAGTAAGTTTGCTCTGCTAACTGAATAGAGAATGGCTTTGCGAAAGATCATACATATAGATATGGATGCATTCTACGCTTCTGTAGAGCAGCGTGATCATCCGGAGCTTCGCGGAAAACCTTTAGCTGTAGGACATGCCGAAGAGCGGGGAGTTGTAGCTGCTGCCAGCTATGAAGCACGTCGTTATGGCGTTCGTTCTGCTATGTCCTCTCAGAAAGCAAAGCGTCTTTGCCCGCAACTGATTTTCGTCCCGGGTAGAATGGATGTTTATAAATCCATTTCCCGCCAGATTCATGAAATCTTCCATGAGTATACAGATATCATTGAACCTCTTTCGTTAGATGAGGCTTTCTTGGATGTGACGGAGAATAAGAAGGATATCTCTTTGGCTGTTGATATTGCAAAAGAAATTAAACTTCGTATTCGGGAACAGTTGAATCTGGTTGCATCCGCAGGAGTATCTTATAATAAGTTCCTAGCTAAGATTGCCTCTGATTATCGCAAGCCGGACGGACTTTGTACAATCCACCCGGAACAGGCACTTGATTTTATAGCTCGCCTTCCTATCGAATCTTTTTGGGGAGTAGGACCTGTTACTGCCAAGAAAATGCATATGCTTGGAATTAGTAATGGACTGCAACTTCGGAAATGCTCATTGGAGATGCTGACTGCTCACTTTGGCAAGGTTGGTGCACTCTATTATGAATGTTCCCGCGGAATTGATGAACGACCCGTTGAGTCTATTCGTATCCGAAAATCCATCGGTTGTGAACGGACCTTAGAAAAGGATATTTCTACACGCTCTTCCGTTATCATTGAACTCTATCATGTGGCTGTGGAATTGATCGAACGTCTTCACCAGAAAGAGTTCAAAGGGAATACTCTGACATTGAAAATCAAGTTCCACGATTTTAACCAGATTACACGAAGCATTACTCAATCACAGGAATTGACGACTTTGGATCTTATTCTTCCACTTGCCAAAGAATTGATGAAAAGTGTTGAATATGAGCAACACCCTATCCGTCTCATCGGACTTTCTGTTTCTAATCCGAAAGAAGAAGCGGATGACCGGCATAGGGCTTGGGAACAGTTGAGTTTTGAATTTAGTGACTGGGACTAAAAACGAAGGGGCTGTTTCCCTCTGATTATCATCAGGTTCACATGATTTGTTTGCCTCGTTTTCAATTAAATATACTATCTTTGTATTACTTAAATGAATAAAACACCTTGAATCGAATGAAACATCTACTTTGTATTTTTTTAGTGGTAGCCTTGGGAAATATCTCCTTTAAGGCGAATGCGTATACTGAACGCAATATGCTGCAAAAAGCAGCGGATGAAACTACGTTGAAAAATGTATTAGTAATGCAACAGGCATGGGTACCTTACCCCGCCTATACGGACCGTACCGCATGGGATGCACTGATGGGACCTAACAAACAACGTCTGATCGAAGCCGGAGAAAAACTTCTCAATTATAAGTGGCAACTCATTCCTGCCACTGCCTATCTGGAATATGAACGTACGGGAGATCGTAAGGTGATGGAGAATCCATATGGAGCTAATACACAAGCTCTGAACACGCTGATGCTTGCTGAACTTGCCGAAGGAAAAGGACGTTTCATTGATCAACTGCTTAATGGAGCATATATGAGTTGTGAAATGAACTCATGGGTTTTGTCTGCTCATTTGCCTTACCAAAGTAGTAAACGTTCGTTACCTGATTTTCGTGAACAGGTAATTGACCTAGGATCGGGTGGCTACGGTGCTTTGATGGCATGGATACATTTTTTCTTTCATAAATCTTTCGACAAAATTAATCCTGTCGTTTCTTTGCAGATGCGTGCAGCAATCAAAGAACGTATTTTAGATCCGTATATGAATAATGATAAGTTATGGTGGATGGCTTTCCATTGGAAACCGGGACAAATCATAAATAATTGGAATCCTTGGTGTAACTCTAATGTATTGCAATGTTTCCTTTTAATGGAGAATGATAAAGACCGTTTGGCTAAAGCGGTATATCGCACCATGCAATCTGTTGATAAATTCATCAACTTTGTGAAATCTGATGGTGCCTGTGAAGAAGGAACTTCTTATTGGGGACATGCAGCGGGGAAACTTTACGATTACCTGCAAATCCTTTCCGAAGGTACCGGAGGTAAACTGTCTCTGTTTGCTGAACCTATGATTCGTCGTATGGGTGAGTATATGTCCCGTTCTTATGTTGGTAATCGATGGGTGGTGAACTTTGCGGATGCTTCAGCGCAAGGGGGAGGAGATCCTTTATTGATTTACCGCTATGGTAAAGCTGTCAATAGTGATGAGATGATGAGTTTCGCCGCTTATCTTTTGGAGGGCAAGAAACCTTATGCGACGATGGGAAATGATGCATTCCGCTCTCTTCAATCATTACTTTGTTATAACGATTTGGGACGAGTCACTCCAAAACACGACACTCCCGACATAACTTGGTATCCTGAAACTGAATTCTGCTATATGCAAAATAAGAATGGTTTGTTTTTAGCAACGAAAGGTGGTTTTAATAATGAAAGTCATAATCATAATGATGTGGGTACATTCTCTTTATATGTGAATACGATTCCTGTTTTTATTGATGCAGGAGTAGGCACATATACTAAACAGACATTTAGCAAAGACCGCTATACCATTTGGACTATGCAGAGCGATTACCATAATTTACCAATGATTAATGGTATTCCGCAGAAGTTTGGTCAGCAGTATAAAGCTGCAAATACCACTTGCAGTGAAAAGAAACACACTTTTTCTACTGATATTGCAGGAGCATATCCGGCAGAAGCTAAAGTTAAAAGTTGGATTCGTTCTTATACTTTGGATGGACGTAAATTGACTATTTCCGATAGTTATGTACTGAGTGAGGTACTTGCTTCAAACCAGATTAATTTCCTGACATGGGGGAAAGTAACCTTCCCGTCTATAGGAAAAGTATCTATCGAAGTAAAGGGACAGAAAGTAGAGTTGAATTATCCCTCTCAATTTAAAGCAGAGCTTGAGACTGTTAAGTTGGATGACCCTAGGCTTTCCAATGTTTGGGGAAAAGAGATTTATCGTATTACATTAAAAACAGAGGAGAAGAAGATAACAGGAAACTATAAATTTGTAATTCAACAGGCTAAATAGAGGAGAACTTTTGACGTTTGTATTGTCAGCTAAATCAAAAAACAGAACTATAGTTCTTATCACTTAATTGGGGAAATTTATCGAGAAATATCATAATAATGCAATAGCTAAAATGTTTACGCTTATGTCCTTTGTTATATAAAATATTTTCTATAACTTGCCACTCTTTATCAGTTTGGTCAATGCAACATCTTATTTCATTACTCTTTAAATATGGTTTGGTCCATATATTTAAAGAATGAGAAAGAAAGGCAATGCTCAACTTATAAATACCGTTATTTAATTTATACAGTTCCTAAATATGGATGAAAGATTTGACATATTCATTAGTTATAAGCGTATAAGTATTGAGACGGCCAATAACCTCTATTACCGTTTAACACAAAAGGGGTATAGTGTCTTTTTTGATTTGGAGGAGATGCGTACAGATAAGTTTCCTCAACAGATAGAGAATTATATCAAGAATGCCAAGGATGTGTTCATTTTATTGGAACACGAGTCTTTGTCTGCTTGTTATAATGGTACCTATAATGATGATTGGTTTTGTAAGGAACTGCAAATAGCTCTAGCGAACAAAAAACACATCATCCCGATGTTGTTGAAAGACTTCGATATGCCTGCTGCCGAAACCCTGCCGGAAGAAATCCGGGGTATAACCGAGTATAATGCTCCTAAGTTTGATATTGCTTTTTTCGATGCATATATAGATAAACTCATTTCCAAGAAAATGTTGTATGCAGAAGCTATCAATAAAGAGTCAAATCTTTCTGTTTTCAAATTCTATTCAACAGAAGATTGTAAGGTATATGAAGGAAAGAAAATAGTATGTACATTGGCGGGACAGTCTGACGAACCTTTCTATTTGTTTGTGAAACGTAAAGGACAATATCGATATAAATGTGTGAATAATTACACAATGGAGAACAAGATCATAAATGTATCTATTGATTCCAATGAAGAACAGTTGGTCGATATATCATGGCCAGAGCGTACGGTGCCACTTCCTGAGAATACAGGTTTTACAAAACCAGTAATAGAAGGTGATACCTATGATGTAATTGTTGGTGTTCATAAATTCAGGATGATTCGTGTTGCTGGTGGAGAAATGTTTGTTGGGGCAACAGAAGAACAGACTGAAGCGGAAGTGAACGAGCAACCTGCCCATAAAATATCTGTTAAAACGTTTTATATGTCGGAGTTTCCTATTACACAAACATTATGGTCTGTCGTGATGGGATACAATAAGTCTCGTTTTAAAGAAGAATCGACAATGAGAAAAATGACAAAAGGAGTATCAAAGGGTATAGCTGTCAGTTGGTTATTTCCAGGTGCATTTTCAACAATAGCTGGTGGCATTTGGGGAGCAATATCAAACCTTGACAACGGACTTCCTGCCGAGTGTATCTCTTTGTTTGAAGCACGTGAATTTGTAAAACGTCTGTCTTCTATGACTAAAATCCAATTCACGTTGCCTAGTGAGGAAGAATGGGAATATGCAGCACGTGGAGGTCAAAAGAGCAGGCATTATAAATATTCCGGAAGTAATGATATTGACGAGGTAGCTTGGTATAAAGATAACTCGGATGGTAAAACGCATCCGGTAGGAAAGAAGAAGCCTAATGAACTCGGATTGTATGACATGAGCGGTAATATTTGGGAATGGACTGAAACTCCGGCTCATTCATATTTGCAAAACAACAATGATATGATGAGCGAATATTTTATCCGTCGTGGTGGCAGTTGGTGGCATGAAGCATGCAACTGTAGAGTGGCTAAGCGATATCCAAGTAAACCGGATAAAAGAACCAGTGGTTTAGGATTAAGAGTAATCATTAGGATAGAAGAATAATATGGGATACCCGGTAATAAATATAAAGTGAAATATGCTTTTGATGAATTACAACTTGAAGATGAAAAGATAGAAGAATTTATGTCTTAAGATAAAAAAGGACTTGTAACCAGCTTTGAACATAACTATTTATTGCCTTCTAAAAAAAATGTAAAAACATCGAAGTGATTGAATGTAAATTTCCTATTGATTTAAAACAAATTTCTTAATGGATAAGATTCTCATGGCGATATCTGAGAAGTAAAAGATGGGAAGCACATGAAAAGTGTCTCAGAGTATATAAAAAAGAGCGGAAGAACCAATTGGTTTTTCCGCTCTCGCTTTGTATAATATAGTGTGTGTTTATTTACATGGTAGGCTGCTGATTCAGCAGTTTTTGAAGTTTACCATTCAAGGCTTGGCACATTGCACCGTTTCCCATTGCTTGATAGCGTTTAATACGGTACTGTAACATCATTACTTTTTCATTTGCATTCTTTTTCATAATTTGTTTCCTCTTTTTTTGCCCTCCACGTTTTGAAGAGCGGTTTTACATCTTGTTTTCTTTATTAACGCTGCAAAGGTACGAAAAGTTCTTGAAATATATGCTGTATAACATAAAATATTTCTTTCTTGTCTGATTTTTATTCTTATAGAGGGGATAAATGCAGAGATATTACAAACCTGTTACATACAAATAAGGTTACTTGTAATTACTTTAAGAAAAAATCTTGTACCTTTCCTCTAAAAAGAAAAATCCCCAGCTCTTATATTCGTATGTAACTTACTTGTATCTAATTAATTATACTTATAGTCCGTAAATTTTCCCACAAAACGCCTAAGACGACAAGTGTTTTGTCGTCCGAAGTAATAAAGTTTGTTACTTTCCTCTTCAGCCTGAAAGGACTACGCCGGTGTCCAATCCCTCTATGGATACAATAATTTTGTAAACGCGCTCCTGTGGCAGCACAAAGGTAATTATGTTGTCGATAGAGGTATATCGGAAAGGTCTATCCGACCCATAACGATTCTAATGCCTGAATATCATTTTGCCATTCCGCCTCCTTTTCAAGACGCTTGAGGTAAACATCTATAAAATCCTCGTCTTTTGTCAGCATGTGCCATACCGCGACCAATAGCTTTCGGGCGATGGCTACTTGTATCTTCATCTTGTTCTTATGGCGTTGGGTGCATTGCACGTAGCTGAAGTTTGAGAAAAAGCAGTTTCGGGTTCTGGATGCGACTCAGGATATTTCAATCAATATCTGACGCAGGAATCGGTTCCCATGCGTCGTCCTGTTGCTCTTGACTTTATTGTTGCTTATATCATTGCGTGGTTTCAATCCACACCATCCTACGAGGTTTGTTGCTTTTTCAAACGGTTTCATGTCAGCCCCGGTCTCCGCAATTATAGCCGAAGCGGCGCGTTCTTTAACACCGGGGATGCTCTGTAGACGTTTGAATTGTTTCGGGAAGTGTTCCTGGCACATGGCAATGAGGGCATTCCTGCATTCTTCGATTTGTCGCTCGATTACCTCTATAAGCTCTGCGTATTGCTTTAACAAACAGATGTCTGCCTGGTGGAAGTCACCCGTTACGGCATCCTTTATGATGTTGCGTCCGTATTTACGCAGAGTTTTTCCATGAATGAGTTTCACCAGCTCCTCAGGGTCTGTTATACCGGTTATTATTGCACGGACGCACTTCTGATAGCTTTTTCCATTGACTCGGGATACATAGTTACTTAACCGAAAACCACATCGCTGTAAAGCAGCGTCCAGTTTATTGGTGTTATACGTCAGGTCTTCATTCAGGTCGAAGATGCGACGGTTATACTTGCGCATGTCCTGCACTGTCTTATCCGGCACAAAGCTTCCCCGAATCAGATTCTTCAACAAGCATTCCGCTATCCATTGGGCATCCTTCACATCACTCTTGCGACCGGGAAGCTGCTTTATAAAATAAGGATTTACCAATTTGAGAGACATGCTCTCGCACAAGGCATTCCACACTGGAACCCAATAGGTCGAAGTGCTTTCCATTGCTGCCTCTGTCACCCCATGAGAAACCATGTCGGAACACATAAGTTGTAAATCAGGAGTCAATGTACCATAAACTTTTGCAAAAATAACGGACTCTGTATTGTCCATCACACAGAGATAAATTGTATCTTTGTGGACATCAAGGCCGGCCACGATTCTGTCTTTGTCCATATTTGAGATTTTTTAGTTACACTCCTTAAATATAGGACATTCATAACAATTAAACGAAGTATGAAGCAGAGTTTGCGGGTTGGCCTCGGTTTTTATTACGCTGGTGTAGAAAAACTCGATTTTTCTATATAATTTTGTACGTAAGTACCCTCATACTTTATATATATGGAATACATAAGCATGAAAACACAGATTCAACTTCTGATTGTACCGATATTGTCGGCGATGATAGTATCTTGTAGTGAACCCCACTTTCTGAAAGAGGAAACGTATCGGAATCAAGTCATTCAAGATTTTGAGCAGAAACAACAAGCTCTTCCTAACGGAGATCTATTTGCTATATTCTCTAATAAAGATTTAACGGCTTCCGAACGGGAAGCCCTCATGTTTTTATATGCTTATATGCCAATAGGTGATGTAACCGATTATCCGGGAGATTATTATCTGGAAAATTTCCGTTTGTCTGAGCAAACTCGTGGAGAAATGCCTTGGGGAAAAATCGTTCCTGATGAGTTATACCGCCATTTTGTACTTCCTATTCGGGTGAATAACGAGAATCTGGATGATTCCCGTAAAGTATTTTATGGAGAATTAAAGGATCGGGTAAAGAATTTGTCTATGAAGGAGGCTATTCTTGAAGTGAATCATTGGTGTCACGAAAAAGTTGTATATCGTCCGAGTGATGCCCGTACCAGTTCTCCGCTAGCTTCGGTGAAGACGGCTTACGGTCGTTGTGGAGAGGAATCTACTTTTACGGTGGCTGCACTTCGGGCAGTTGGGATTCCTGCAAGGCAAGTGTACACCCCCCGTTGGGCGCATACAGACGATAACCATGCTTGGGTAGAGGCTTGGGCAGATGGTCAATGGTACTTTTTCGGAGCCTGTGAACCGGAACCTGTATTGAATTTGGGATGGTTTAATGCACCTGCCAGTCGGGGAATGCTGATGCATACCAAGGTCTTCGGGCGTTATAACGGACCGGAAGAAATTATGCTTGAAACACCGAACTATACTGAAATAAATGTAATAGATAACTATGCTCCGACTGCGAAGGCGTTAGTAACGGTTACTGATACAGACGGTAAACCGATAGCGGGAGCTAAAGTAGACTTTAAAGTCTATAATTATGCGGAATTCTATACTGTTGCTACCAAATATACCGATGCCAACGGGCAAACTTCATTAACAGCAGGTAAGGGAGATATGTTAGTATGGGCTTCTAAAGATGGTCAATTTGGATATAGTAAGTTATCTCTCGGAAAAGAAGATGCGCTTGTTCTTACGTTAGATAAAAAAGAAGGAGAAACATATACTCTTGATTTGGATATTGTCCCTCCTGTAGAAGGAGCCAATCTTCCGGAAGTCACTCCTGGACAACGGGCAACGAATGATCTCCGTTTAGCGAAAGAGGACTCAATCCGTAATGCTTATGTGGGTACCATGATGACAGAAGAACGCGCGAAAGCTGCTCTTTCTACTTTTAAACTAAATGAGTCTGAAATCGATAAGATGGTTAAAATATTAGTCGCTTCACGCGGTAATTACCAAACGTTAATCGATTTCTTGAAAAATGCTGCCGGTGAAGGAAAAGAGGACCTTGCGATAAAATTGTTACGAGTTCTTTCTGCTAAAGATTGGAGAGATGTTTCAATTGAAGTATTGAAGGATCATTATCAGAATGCCCCCGATCCACAGAAAGTAAGGCTGGGTACAAGTGTGGAAATTATTAATCCGCGTGTAGCAAATGAAATGCTGACTCCGTACCGTAGTTTTCTGCGTAATGCGATTCCACAGTCGGATGCAGAAACTTTTGTGAAAGATCCTACTCGTTTAGTGGAATGGTGTAAGAAGGAAATTAAGATAGATAATGATTTGAATTCACAACGTATTCCTATTTCTCCGGAAGGAGTGTGGAAAGCGCGTGTAGCAGATGAAAAATCACGTGATATATTCTTTGTTGCAATGGCACGTACATTAGGCATTCCGGCATGGATCGATGAAGTGACGGGTAAAGTGCAGTATGTGGATATGAATCCTTTTATGGAAAATGGAAAGCAAATAAATTTAAAAGAAGGACGGACATTAGACGTAAATTTCAATGCAAGTACTCCTGTTCGAGCTTCTACCGGATTGTTGTATGCTACTTATCATCCTATTCCTTCTTTATCTGATCCTAAGTATTACTCTCATTTTACCCTTTCTAAATATAAGGATGGAACGTTCCGGCTTTTGAATTATGATGAAGGTGATGTGGATATGGGGGGAGGTGCTACCTGGTCAAATCTTTTGAAGAAAGGTATAAGATTGGATGCTGGTTACTATATGCTTGTTTCAGGAACGCGTATGGCTAGCGGAGCGGTGCTATCCCAGGTTAGCTTTTTCAATGTAGAGCCGGAAAAAACAACTACAGTGGATTTGGTAATGCGTGAAAGTAAAGACCAAGTTCAGGTAATCGGAAACTTCAATTCAGAGTCATTATATCGCCCTATAGGAACAGAAAGTGGAAACAACCTGACTAGTGAAAGTTGTGGAACTGTTCAGGGAGACATTAAGGATATGGCATCACAAAGTCTTCTTCAGGCTTGCGGACGCGGATATTTTGTTGTCGGTGTGCTAGGAGTAGGGCAGGAGCCTACTAATCACGCTTTGAGAGATATTGCCGCATTAGGTAGTGAATTTGAAAAATGGGGTAGAAAGATGGTATTTCTTTTCCCTTCCGAAGAACAATATAAAAAGTTTCGTCCTGCTGAATTTCAAGGATTACCATCTACTATAATATATGGCATCGACATTGATAACAGTATCCAGAAACAGATTGCTGAATCGATGAAATTATCCAATCAAACTATTCTTCCAATGTTTATCATTGCTGACACATTTAATCGGGTAGTTTTTGTCTCACAAGGATATACGATTGGGTTGGGAGAGCAGTTGATGAAGGTGATTCACGGATTATAATGGTAGTATTGTTACTTATCTATAGATTTGCATAAGGCTTGTATCGTATCCGTAACTCTTTGGGCGGTCGTTACATTTCGTTCGTATTCGTTGATATGTATAGTGCCGCCCATAGATACTGATTCATTTTTATAATTCATATCACTTTTGATTGTTTCACGGCCTGAGAAATGGAATTCTTCAATTCCCGTATCTCGGGCAATATGGGAAATATTCTTCTCATTTACTCCACACCCCGCAAGTAAAATGATTCTTCCTGCTGCTTGTATCTGTAGCTCTTTGAGGAGAGGAATACCAAGTTCAGCTGTAGATTGTTGTCCTGAGGTTAAGATGCGATTACAACCTAATTCTATTATTTGTTCTAAAGCTTTCCGGGAGTTACGACATACATCGAAGGCGCGGTGGAAAGTAACAGATAACCCTTTGGAAGCTTGCATTAATTGTTGCATTGCCGGAAGATCGATTTCCCCCTCAGCCGTTAAACAACCAAATACAACTCCATCTGCTCCTATCTTTCCAGCTGTCTCTATGTCCATTAACATCGTTTTTATTTCAATGGGAGAATAAAGAAAGTCTCCTCCCCGGGGACGGATAATAACATGTAGACGAGTTGTTGTCAGTAATTCACGTGCAACAGAGATTTCTCCATAAGAAGGAGTGGTTCCTCCTTCAGGAATACCAGCGCATAGCTCTACCCGGTCGGCTCCACCGGCTTGTGCAGCCAAACAGCTCTCTATTGAGTTGGCACAGACTTCAAATTGATACTTTTTCATGAGTGATACTAGTTATTTAACGATAGGACCAGATATTAAAAAAGGGCGAATACCTTCGCCCTTGTATGAATCTTCTTTTGAATGTTTTTATTTAGCGAAGCTTACCGCACGTGTCTCACGAATTACGGTGATTTTCACTTGTCCCGGATAAGTCATTTCATCCTGGATTTTCTTAGCGATTTCACCGGATAAGCTTTCTGTTTGTTTGTCGTCGATCTTATCAGCACCAACGATTACACGAAGTTCGCGTCCGGCTTGGATAGCATAAGTCTTGGTTACACCTGGATATGACATGGCCAATTGTTCCAGATCATTCAAACGTTTGATGTATGCTTCCACGATTTCACGACGAGCACCCGGACGAGCACCAGAGATAGCATCACATACCTGTACGATAGGAGCTAACAAGCTAGTCATTTCCGTTTCATCATGGTGAGCACCGATTGCATTACAAATATCCGGTTTTTCTTTATACTTCTCAGCCAATTTCATACCCAGCAATGCGTGTGGCAATTCCGGTTCTTCATCAGGCACTTTACCAATATCGTGCAACAGTCCGGCACGTTTTGCTTTCTTTGGATTCAGACCAAGTTCCGAGGCCATAACAGCACAAAGATTTGCAGTTTCACGAGCATGTTGCAGCAGGTTCTGACCATAAGAAGAACGATATTTCATCTTACCGATGATACGGATCAATTCAGGATGCAAACCATGGATACCCAAGTCGATAGTCGTACGTTTACCTGTTTCAATAATTTCTTCTTCCACCTGTTTACGCACTTTGGCTACTACCTCTTCGATACGTGCCGGATGGATACGTCCGTCAGTCACAAGCTGATGGAGTGCCAAGCGGGCAACTTCACGACGAACCGGGTCAAAAGCAGAAAGTACGATAGCTTCCGGAGTGTCGTCTACTACGATCTCAACACCGGTAGCAGCTTCCAACGCACGAATATTACGTCCTTCACGACCGATAATTCGTCCCTTGATTTCGTCCGATTCAATATGGAATACAGTTACAGAGTTTTCAATAGCAGTTTCAGTAGCTACTCGTTGGATAGACTGAATCACAATACGTTTTGCTTCCTTGCTGGCAGTCAGTTTGGCATCATCCATAATATCGTTGATGTACGACTGTGCCAGGGTTTTAGCCTCCTCTTTCAGCGACTCTACCAAACGTTCTTTAGCTTCTTCAGCAGACAAACCGGAAATAGTTTCCAATTTCTCGATTTCCTGATGTTGCAGTTTATCCAGTTCTTCCTTTTTCTTATCTACTATGACAAGCTGAGCTTCCAGGTTTTCCTTTACAGCTTCCGCCTCCATTTTCTTACGTTGAATCTCTTCCTGGCGCTGGTTAAGGACCATTTCACGCTGTTTCAACTTGTTCTCAGCTTGTTGAATCTTCTGGTTACGCAGTGCCACTTCCTTTTCCAAATCAGCTTTCTTGTTCAGGAACTTCTCCTTCACTTCCAGTAATTTGTTTTTCTTAATTACTTCCGCTTCTGTCTCTGCTTCTTTCAGGACATTATCGTATTTGGATTTCAAACCGTATCTAAACAGTACATACGACAGGACTCCTCCTACGATGAAGCAAGCAATTGCTGTTGATATTGTTGCTATCATTCTACATTATAATTTAAATATATAAATAAAAACGCACCGCCAAACATCAGAACAATAGAATGTTCGGATATTATGCAGTGCGTGGTTGTTTTCTCTTATCAGCGAACGACTGGGATTTCTTATTCCTCTTTGAAATAATTTTCCAGCAATTCATTTAGTTCTTGTACCTTTTCCGTAAACGGACTAGTATCATTACGTTGCTTCAATTGCAGTTTCTCCAACGAAAACTGATAGGCCACCATGGCAATAATCTTTTCCGGTTCAAGATTCTTATAATATCCCCGGTACGCATTAAGCCTGATGTTTACCTGTTTAGCAGCTTCCCGTACCATTTCTTCTTCCTCTCGGTTGATAGTAAGCGGATAGTTAGAATCTGCTATTTGCAGGTTTATCTTTATTTTATCGTTCATACATCTTACTTATTTATTCATTTAATAAAGCGATGCATTTATCGACTTCACGCACTAATTTTGACAATCGCAGTTTCGTCTCTTTCACGTCACTGCCGTTAAGGCTGATTGCCGTAGCTGTTTTTAGGTTTGTATAGCTGACTTTTAATTCATCATACTGAGCTTGTATCTTCTCGTTCTTCAGTCTTTCAATCTCAAGAAGTCTTTTCAACTCGGCATTTTCACGTTTGATTTCATCATGCAAAAAAATCAAATGCCGTAGCTGCGTTTCAAAGGTACTCAATAACTTTTTATCTTCTTCTGTCATCACTACACCAAAATTGTACACAAAAATACGATTAACTCTGATATTACAAAAACTTTTTTAGAGAAAATGTTCTTTTTTGCTTAAAAATAGCCGGAAGCAATGAAGAAAGGGGGAGATGAATGTATCTCATCACACAGTAAGTCGTATGTATACTCTAATTTAAACTAATGTATATTCTATATTAATTTTATAGTTATTCTTATTCGTTCCACAGTTGTTATCTTTTGGTCCCATGAAATAGTGATCGTGAATCGAGATGTTAGATTTAGCTTTTTGATTCATTCCCATAGGGCTTTAAATAACTGTCGTGTTTTTAGTAGTATTGAACTTTTTGATCGTTTCAATAATGATGAAATTTACATGGGATGTAAGGCTTCCATTGATAAATTAATTAGAAAAGAGAAATATTGTTTTTAGGGAATGAATTAACCTTTTATATCAGATTTAATCTGATTTTATGTGGATTTGAATCAATTTTTTCCTTTATTGAATAATAGTTTTCCCATTTCATCGATAAATTACGGTATGTTTGCAAACGAACTAACAGACCAAATTTTAAACATAAACATTTGTATTTACTAACCATGAAAAAGAATTATTTATTTTCTTTTATTGCGGCTTCGTTGATTGGGACGACTTGCATTCAATGTACTTCTCCGAAAAACAACAAAGTGGCGAAAAGCCTTCCTCAAGAGAGTGAACTATTTATGAAACTACCGGATTGTTGTCCTACACCGGATGGTATGGCAATTGCTCCTAATGGAGATTTAATTTTGGCATGTCCGAACTTTGCCGACATTACTCAACCAGCCTGTCTGATGCGCATTACTAAGGACGGTAAAATTTCAAAATGGCTGGATGTGCCTGTTTTGGAAGAAACCGGATGGGCTTCTCCGATGGGAATTGTTTTTAATGAAGAAGGAGATCTGTTTATTTGTGATAACCAAGGTTGGAGTGGAGCAGAAAAAGCTAAAAACAAAGGACGGATTCTTCGTTTGAGGTTTGACAATGATCAGTTGGTAGAAACCATTACGGTAGCCTCCGGCATGGAACATCCTAATGGTATTCGTATCCGTAATGGAAAGTTGTATGTTACTCAAAGTTCTCTATCGCAGATTAAAGATCCTTCCGGTTTGCTGGTCAGTGGAGTGTATTGCTTTGATATGAACGATCGTGATATCGTAGTGACCAATACAAGCGAGGACAAGAATTTGATTACGGCAGTAGTTACTCAAAATCCCGAAGTACAGTACGGACTGGACGGAATTGTTTTTGATGAAGCGGGAGATTTGTATGTAGGAAACTTTGGTGACGGTGCAATTCATCGTATCAAAATGGATGCAGAAGGAAATGTGCTTAGTAACGATGTATGGGCACAAGATACCACACAATTACGTACGACAGACGGTATGTGTATTGATAACAAAGGAAATATTTGGGTTGCAGATTTCTCTGCAAATGCTGTCGCTCGTGTAGACAAAGAGGGTAAAATTCAACGTATTGCTCAAAGTCCTGATAGCGATGGTAGTAAGGGAGAATTGGATCAACCGGGTGAACCGATTATGTGGAACGGTCAGATGATCGTATCATGTTTTGATCTTGTGACCGGACCGGACAAAGTGAATACTAAACATGATAAACCTTTTACATTGGCTAAACTAGCATTAGAATAAAAAAGAATAGTCACAAACCGGAAAACACGTAATTAAAATGAAAAAATATTTATCGACGTTTGCAGGATCTGCCATTTGTGGCGGATTCGCATTCGGTATATGGCCGGAACTCTGGAAATCGTATGGTCTGATGGGGGGATGGATAGCAGCGACACTGATTATCGGTATCATGTGGTATATGAACCATTATAATGGTGCTATATTGAATCCTCCGGGAAAAATCTGGCTGGACCAGGGATGGTGTATCGGCTCTGCCGGTATAGCATGGGGAATTGTCCGTTTTCAAGGTGACATTTCCAATTTCCTATATGCTGTGCCAACATTAATCTGCTGCTTGATAGGAGGAGCCTTGGCAGGAATATTAGTATGGAAAATCCGTTCGTGCGATTGTGCCCGAAAAATAAACTAAGGAGGAAAGAACAATGAGCGAATGGTTACAAACCTATAACGAATGGTTCGGCATGTATCATGCAGGAATCATCACCTCTATTTTCGGTGCTTTTGCCGTGACATTCACTGTATTGATGTGCTGGCCTAAACTGGTGAAAGACTTCGGTCCGATAGGCGGATTTATGGCAGCTGCCGTTATCATAGGTACTTTCTGGCTGGTTAATCATAAACTGCCCGGATTCGGTTTTTCAACCGGACTATTGAATGATCCAAACGGCTTGCCTATGCAATTCAGTATGATTCATCAAGGTAATCGTGGTAGTGCTCCTTGGGTAGACATGGGATGGGCGATTGCAATGGGATTCATTCTGTCTGATGTGCTTTGTGCACCGAAAGGTACACGTGCCGGATTGCTGAAAGAAGCATTCCCTCGTTGGATAGTAATTATCCTGGGTGGTATTGTCGGAGGAATCTTCGTAGGACTTACCGGTTATACGAATGCCGCACTCTAATTTTATTTACTAAAATAAAGAAAGATATAAATATGTATATATTAGCACATGACCTGGGTACTAGTGGCAATAAAGCGACTTTGTTCGATGAATCGGGTTTACTGATAGCTTCGCGTACAGCTGCTTACCCTACGGATTATGCTACCGGCAATCGGGCGGAACAAAATCCGCACCATTGGTGGAAAGCCATTGTGGATACCACACAAGCTCTTTTGGAACTTGTTTCTCCCAATGATATTGCGGGAGTCGCGCTTAGCGGACAAATGATGGGCTGTCTTTGCGTGGACAAAAACGGGATACCGCTTCGTCCGCACATGCTCTATTGTGACCAGCGTTCTCAGGAAGAAGAAGCTACGCTTTCTGAAAAGATTGATCCGCTTCATTTTTATGAAATCACAGGGCATAGAATCAGTGCTTCGTACTCAATCGAAAAACTGATGTGGGTAAAGCGTAATGAACCGGAAGTTTTTGCGCAGACTGCTAAAGTCCTGAATGCAAAGGATTATATTAATTTCCGTTTGTGTGGCACTATCGCTACTGATCCTTCGGATGCTTCGGGTACGAATGCATACGATCTGAATCGCTGGCAGTGGAGTGAAGAAATTATAGAAGCTGCAGAACTTGACCTGTCTCTCTTTCCGGAGGTCCGTTCGTCTATTGACGTGATCGGTGAGGTTACAGCTCAAGCGGCTAAGGAAACCGGATTGTTGGTAGGAACCCCTGTCATATGTGGTGGTGGAGATGGTAGTTGTGCCGGAGTAGGCGTTGGTTGTGTGGCTCCGGGAAGTGCGTACAACTATTTAGGCTCTTCCTCATGGGTGGCTCTTACTGTTGAAAAACCGATTGTGGACGAACAACGCCGTACCATGAATTGGGCGCATGTCGTACCGGGTATGTTACACCCGTCGGGAACGATGCAAGCAGCCGGGTCTTCCTACAACTGGATGATCAACGAACTTTGTCAAAACGAACGGGCACTGGCTGCTCAATCGGGACGCAGTGTATTTGAACTGATTGACGAGCAGATACTTTCATCTCCGATTGGAGCCAATAAACTTTTGTTCTTACCCTATATGCTGGGTGAACGGACGCCTCGTTGGAATGTGGACGCCAAAGGAGCATTTATTGGTTTGACATTAGGACATAAGCATGGAGATATGTTGCGTGCTGTGATGGAAGGTATTACTCTCAATCTCGGATTTATCGTCAATATCTTCCGTAAACATGTTCCTATTGATCAAGTTACGGTTATTGGCGGATGTGCTCAGAATCCTGTTTGGCGTCAGATGATGGCGGATATATATCAGGCCGAGATTCGGGTACCTAACTATCTGGAAGAAGCAACCTCAATGGGAGCAGCTATTCTGGCAGGTATCGGTGCGGGAGTCTTTAAAGATTTTTCTGTAATCGATCGTTTTGTCCGTATCGAACAGACTGTTCAACCGATTCCGGAGAATGTGAAGAAGTACGAAACTTGGATGCCTGTTTTTGATAAAGCTTATCATGCTTTATGTGGAATGTATAGCGAGATAGCGAAAACTAAACTATAATTGATAATAACTGAAAATGACGACAATGAAAACAGTAATTGTGCCGGCTCCCGGTAAAATAGAAATACGACAGGTGGAAACTCCTGCAATCAATGCCTATCAGGCTTTGGTGAAAACAGAAATGGTTGCTTTATGCAATGCGACGGATAGTAAATTGATTGCCGGAAAATTTCCCGGAGTAGATACTTATCCTTTGGCTTTAGGACATGAAAATGCCGGAATCGTAGTAGCTGTAGGTGAGAAAGTACGTAACTTCAAAGTGGGTGATCGTGCTATCGGTGGACTGATCTCTGATTTTGGTGCTCAAGGTATAGACAGTGGCTGGGGTGGTTTCAGCGAATATGTGGTAGTGAACGATTTTGAAGTTCTGAAAGAAGAAGGGTTGGCTACACCTGAACAAGGATGTTGGGACAGTTTTGAAATTCAGAATTCAGTTCCCGAACATGTGCAGCCGGAAGAAGCAGTTATCTCTTGTACATGGCGTGAAGTTTTGGGAGCGTTTAAAGATTTCAATCTGGCTCCGGGCAAAAAAGTCATGGTAGTGGGTTCAGGTCCGGTAGGATTAAGTTTTGTAAAGCTGGGTAAGCTGTTCGGACTGGGACAGGTTGATATTGTCGATATGCTTCCTTCCAAGCTGGAAGTGGCTCGTAAGATGGGAGCTGACAATGGATATACACCGGCTGAAATTAGTACTCCTGAATTTATTGCAGCAGCAGGACGCTCATATGATGCTGTTATTGATGCAGTAGGTCTGGATGTAGTGGTTAATTCCGTATTGCCTTTGGTAAAGATGGGCGGTGATGTGTGTGTGTATGGGGTAATGACAAAGAATCCGACATTCGATTTATCGAAAGCACCTTATAACTTCGACTTGCATATGCACCAATGGCCTACTCGTTCGGAAGAGAAAGCCGCTATGACAACTTTGGCGCAGTGGATTAAAGAAGGTAAACTTTCAGCAAATGACTTTATCACGCATCGTTTCAAGATTGAAGAAATAGAGGAAGCCTTTGCAGCCGTAAAACGCGGTGAAGTCTTGAAATGCGTATTAACTTTTTAAATAATCAATTAGAATAACTACATTAAACGAATTAAAACAATGGAAAAGAAAAATATAAACGAAATAATTGCGAATTTGTCAGTAGAACAGTTAGCCGGAATGATCGACCACACTTTCCTGAAACCTTTTGGAAATGCAGAGAATATTGAAAAACTTTGTGCAGAAGCACGTCAGTATAAATTTGCAATGGTGGCTATCAATCCTGCAGAAGTGGAAACTTGTGTGAAACTGTTGGAAGGTTCGGGTGTACGCGTTGGAGCAGCCATCGGTTTTCCTTTGGGACAGAATACTGTAGAGAGTAAAGCATTTGAGACTCGTGATGCTATAGCTAAAGGTGCTACGGAAATAGATACGGTAATCAATGTACGAGCTTTGCAGAAAGGTCAGACTGAGATCGTTAAGAAGGAAATCGAAGATATGGTTTCTATTTGTAAACCTGCCGGCGTTATTTGTAAAGTGATTCTTGAAACTTGTTATTTGACAGATGAAGAAAAAGAAACCGTATGCCGTATTGCTAAAGAAGCGGGTGTTGATTTCGTGAAAACTTCTACCGGATTCGGAACAGCAGGAGCGAATGTACATGATGTGGCATTAATGCGTCGTGTTGTAGGTCCGACTATTGGTGTAAAAGCAGCCGGTGGTATTCGTGATTTGGATACTGCGTTAGCATTGATTCAGGAGGGGGCTACTCGTATCGGAACCTCAAGTGGTATTGCGATTGTAGAAGCATATAAAGAGTTGAAACGAGGAATGTAATATCTATTTCAGAGATAACATAAGATATTAATATGATAAAATCAAAAATAATAAGGTTATTGAAATGGGGAGCAGCATGTTGGGTGCTGTTCACCATCGTTGCCTGGCAAACCAAAGATACCTCTTTTCAACCTATGGACGCGAAAAGTTTTATCACTGAGATGCAGAAGCAATTTGCAGAGGTTCAGGTGATAAAGCAAAAAGAGGATCATAAAGAAGAACTTGAGAATAAGATAAAGGAAGCTCATCGAATATTGATGAAAAATTATCCGGTATATTATGACTGGTGGTTACAGGACGGAAGAAATGTAAATTGGTTTAAGGGTTCTTTCAGCCAGCAACTGTCTCGTCGGTTGGACGTACTAAATCTTGCGACTAACGTGGCTGAGACTCAGGAAAGCATTGAAACAGCATTTCAATCTTATTTGAAAGCTTGTGAAAAGAGACGTGCAAAGCGTTTGGCTTCTTTCACTGCCGATCAGCCAGAGATTATCTTTACGAAATTTAGAACGTTGAGACCTTCGTTCTTTGCATATACCGAAGGATTGTCGGATGCACGTGCCGAATGTAATTACATTGCAGGTGGTTCATTGTCAAAGATTAAAATGAGTGGCATTTGGGCAAAAGAGGAGAATTTATTGTCAGATGAAGATGGAGTCTATCGTGATCCGAATCTTCATTTTGATGGTCAGCACTTGCTTTTTGCTTGGAAGAAGTCTGCAAAAGAAGATGATTTTCATTTGTATGAAATGGATTTGAAGACACGTGAAGTGAAGCAAATAACTTCAGGGAAAGGACACGCTGATATTGAAGGAATTTATTTGCCGGATGAAAATATAATGTTTAATTCTACTCGTAGCGGAAGTGCTGTAGACTGTTGGTTTACCGAAGTCAGCAATCTGTATCTTTGTGACCGGGAGGGACGTTATATGCGTCAGATAGGTTTTGACCAGGTGCATACGGTAACTCCTACATTACTTGATGACGGTCGTGTGGTTTATACCCGATGGGATTATAATGACCGTGGGCAGGTTTGGACACAACCATTATTCCAAATGAATCCTGATGGAACCGGACAGGCAGAATATTATGGAGTAAACAGTTGGTTCCCGACAACGGTGGCACATACTCGCCAAATACCCGGTACTCGTAAGGTAATGGCTACTTTTATGGGACATCACAACCCGCAACATGGCAAGTTGGGTATTATTGACCCCGAAGCTGGTCGTGATGAGAATGAAGGTGTGATGTTTGTCGCTCCCGTTCGTAAACCGGAAGCTGAACGTATTGACAGTTACGGACAATTTACCGATCAGTTCCAACATCCGTTCCCATTGAACGAAACAGAATTTCTGATTTCTTATACTCCGCTGGGATATTATGTCGGACATCCGATGATGTTTGGTATTTATTGGATGAATGTTGATGGAGAGCGGGAATTACTAGTTTCCGATCCTGAAATTTCTTGCAATCAACCGATATTGGTTGCTCCTCGTGAACGTCCTTTCCGTCGTTCATCTACAGTAGACTATACGAAGAAGGACGGGGTATATTACATGCAGAATATCTATGAAGGTAATGGCTTGAAAGGTGTAGAACCCGGAACTATTAAGCAGTTGCGTGTTGTAGAGATTCAATTTCGTGCAGCGGGTGTAGGCGAAGTGAATGGTCAGGATAAAGGGGGAGGAGCTTTAGCCAGTACACCTACCGGAGTAGGAAATGCGGCTTGGGATGTGAAGAGAGTGTTGGGTGTGACGGAAGTATATCCCGATGGTTCCGCATTCTTTAAAGTTCCTGCACGCAGACCTTTGTATTTTCAGGCTTTGGATGCGAACGGGCGTGTAGTACAGACTATGCGTAGCTGGTCTACCCTCCAACCCAATGAAGTGCAGAGTTGTGTCGGATGTCACGAACATAAGAATACTGTACCTGTGTCTGGACATGCTGTATCCATGGCTATGAATAAAGGCATCAAGGCATTGGAACCGGAAGATGAAATGGGAGAACGTAACTTCAGCTATCTGAAAGAGATTCAACCAATCTGGGACAAACATTGTATCTCTTGCCATGACGGAGTAAAACAACCTATGAGTTTGAAAGGAGAGTTGAAAGTGGTAGATCACCAGAGTAAGAGAAAATATACAGATTCTTATTTAAGTCTGACTCATGCTCGCCCTGATGGAGACGACCGGGCTTGGAGAGGTGATCCACATCATCCGGAAGTGAACTGGATCAGTTCTTTGTCCGAGCCTACCTTGTTACCGCCTTATTTTGCGGGATCTAATAAGAGTAATCTGATTAAGCGTCTGGAAAACGGGCATGGTGGAACGAAACTGACTCCGCAGGAAATACGTAAGGTTTCTCTTTGGATTGACTTGCTTGTTCCTCAGATCGGAGATTACCGTGAAGCGAACAATTGGTCGGATAAAGATCGCGAGTTTTATGATCGTTATGATAAGAAACGGGAAGCTGCTCGTGCGGAAGACCAAGAGAATATCCGTCAATACATTCAATCTCTTCAAACTAAAGAACTGAAAAAATGAAAAAGATTTTGATACCTGTTAGTATCGTAGCTTCTATACTTCTTTGCACAAGTGGTATAGAAACCACTGGTACTATTTCACCGGATCACCTGTTTCTGGCTGATAATGGAAAATCCTTATTCGTGACGAATAGAGCGGGAAGTGAACTGTTAAAAATGTCGTCCGACGGGCAGGACATCGAACAGAGAGTTACTTTCTCTTCTCCGGTGAATGCAATGACACAAGATCCATCCGGAAAGCTATGGGTGGTTTGTGATGGCAATTCCGGCATGATGTACGAATTGGATGGAAAAAAACTATCTATACTTTCAAAGCAAGGGAGTGGAGCAACTCCATCGGATATATTATATAATCCATTATCGAAATCACTTTGGGTGACTCAGCGGTTTAACAATGAACTTTGGGAAATAAACCCGTCTAACCGTAAAGTAATAAATAAAATTGCTATTGGTCGCGAACCGGTAGCAATGGCTTCTTTTGCCGGAGATTCTTGTTTGTTGATAGGAAACAATCTACCGGAAATGGCTTCTACTGCTTATCCCATTGCTGTGCAATTGGATATCGTAGATGTACTTTCAAAGAAGGTAGAGAGTCGTATCATGCTACCCAACGGTTCAACGGACGTCAAGTCTATAGCAGTGGATAAAAATCGTCAGTATGCGTATGTTACTCATCTGATTGCTCGTTACCAGTTGCCTACCAATCAATTGGATAGAGGCTGGATGGCTACAAATACCTTATCCATTATTGATCTGAAAGCGAAGAAACTATTAACTTCTGTATTGTTGGATACTCCTCAAAAAGGAGCGGCCAACCCATGGGCAGTGATTGTTACTCCAGACGATAAACAAATTATTGTTGCAGCCTCCGGTAGTCAGGAATTAGTTCGAATCGACCGGATTGCTTTGCACGAACGTCTTGCAAAAGCGAAACAGGGAGAGATGGTGACTCCTTCCATGAAGTCATGGGGCAACATTCCGAATGATGCCGGATTCTTATATGGTATTCGTGACTTTATTTCGACTAAAGGAAAAGGTCCTCGTTCAGTGGTGGCTACTGATAACAACATCTATACAGCCAATTATTATACTTCGGAATTGGTTGCTATGGACTTGAATGGCAAGAATGTGAGAACGGCAGTTTTGGGTGCTCCGTTGGCATTTACTAAAGTAGGTAAAGGTGATATGTATTTTCATGATGCCACACTTTGTTTCCAAAATTGGCAAAGCTGCGCGACCTGTCATCCGAATGATGCACGTATGGACGGCCTCAACTGGGATTTGCTGAACGATGGTATGGGTAATCCGAAGAATACAAAAACATTGTTACTTTCTCATCAGACACCTCCTTGTATGGTGACGGGCATCCGCAAAGATGCTGAAACAGCTGTACGCTCGGGCGTAAAGTATATTTTGTTTGGTGAGGGAGAGGAGGAAGTTTATGAGGCAATCGATGAATATCTCAAGTCATTGAAACCACTGCCAAGTCCTTATCTGCAAAACGGCAAGCTTTCTAAGAAAGCGAAGAAAGGAAAGAAAATCTTTGAAGAGAACTGTGCTAGTTGTCATTCCGGAGAGTACTATACAGATATGAAACAGTATCAGGTGGGATGGACTACCGGACCGGATAAAGGATTGAAAATGGACGTTCCAGCCTTGAATGAGTGCTGGCGTACAGCTCCTTATCTTTATGATGGCCGGTGTTATTCAATGAAAGATATGTTGAAGGTCCATGGTCCGAAGAAACCTGTAACTGATCAGGAATTGGAGGAGTTGGAAGAATACATATTATCACTATAATATAGAACAAACTAATTATGATTCGATATACTATTGCATTTGTTTTATTTTTTTTCTCGGTATCGATGATCGCGCAGACAAAGACATTTGTTGGAGCTGATTATTCACAAGGCATCGTATTTGTGATGGAGAACGAACAGATTGTCTGGCAGCACAAAGCTCCGGATACCAATGATTTATGGGTCTTGCCTAATGGTAATATTCTTTTTACTACCGGACATGGAGTGCTTGAAATGACTCGTCAGAATGATACAGTATTTCATTATCAGTCACAAAGCCCGGTTTTTGCTTGCCAACGTTTGAAGAACGGTAATACATTCGTAGGTGAGTGTGCCACAGGACGGATGTTGGAAATTTCTCCGAAAGGGAAAATTGTAAAAGAGGTTTGCATCTTGCCAAAAGGAGTGAAGGATGGAGGATTTGCATTTATGCGTAATGCTCGCCGCTTGGATAATGGTCATTTCTTGGTGGCACATTATGGAGATCAATGCGTGAAGGAATATGATGCGAATGGCAAAGTCGTATGGGAACTGTCAGTCCCCGGTGGTCCTCATTCATTGACCCGCCTTCCTAATGGAAATACGTTGATTGCTGTAGCGGACAAAGACCAGAATCCCCGTCTGATTGAAGTAACTCCCCAAGGAAAAACAATTTGGGAAATATCCAATGCAGATATTCCCGGTAAACCACTTAAATTCTTGGGAGGTTTCCAATACTTCTCTGACGGACGTTTCTTGATAACTAATTGGACCGGACACGTAAATCCGAAAGATAAAGTACATATGTTGTTGGTAGATCGCCAGAAGAACGTACTTTACTCATTGGAAAATCATCCGGGATTGCAGACGATGTCTTCTGTATATAGTGTTGATAAACCGGAAGGTGTGGCAACTTATCATTAATTTCTGTATGTCATAATGGTGTATCATCGAATAAAATGTGAGCTATATACTGCGGAAAATAAATCCTGGCAGCGGATGGCGGAGGAACTACTGGAATCTGCCGTTCGCCGGGACAATGTAATTCGTCTTATCTTCTTTACGCTCTGTTCGGATAATCAGGAATATCGACTTCAACGGAATTTTCTTGAACAATGGGTGGACAAGCATTTTATTGCTCCCCGTCCACTGGTTTCGCTCGTTGCGCAGAAACCTTTGGCGGGAGAGTTGGTTCTGGAAGTACATTCGTTGGAGAAAACTGCTGATGAGGCGGTAGTGATAGAAGAACAGGAAACCGCATGGGGGCGTTACCTCCGTATAAAAGCGGCTGGTTATTTAGAAATTGTAGCAGGAGGGCTTTGTGCGGATGAGTTGGACCTGCCGATTTGTGAACAATCAGAGCAGGCATTTTGCAAAGCAGAAGAGATTCTTAAGGAGGAAGAGATGAATTTCGGAGATATTGTCCGTCAGTGGAACTATCTGGAACGTATTACAGATATGATTCATGGAAATCAGTGTTACCAAGATTTTAATGACGTGCGTTCCAGGTACTATGCTTCTTCGGAATGGCTATATGGCTATCCGGCAGCTACGGGAATCGGAACACAATATGGTGGTGTACAGATAGACTTCAACGCTGTTAAAGGAAATATTGACATTGTGCCTTTGGACAATGATTGGCAGAGAGCAGCCCATGACTACTCAGACAACGTACTGATAAGCCATCGTACTGATTCAGAGAAAGAAACTCCTAAATTTGAAAGGGGAAAGTTACTCACCGATCAAAGTTTGGAAATGATTTATATCTCAGGCACAGCTGCTATTCGTGGCGAAGAGAGTATCATGGATCGGAATGTGCTTTTACAAACAGAGATTACACTAGAAAACATCCAGCATTTGATTGGTTTGGAAGAAGGAAAGAAGAATCTTCCCAAGCATTCCGGCAAATTGGAGCTTCTTCGTGTGTATCTGAAGAATGAAACGGATGTGCATGTAGTGAAAAAAGATTTGGATAAACTTTGTCCGGATGTTCCTATTGCCTATCTTTATGCCGATGTATGCAGAGAAGAGCTACTGGTAGAAATTGAAGGTATTGCTTATTTATAACATAAAACTAATGAAACTGATTCGTTTGATAGCCTCACCTGTTCTGATGTATGTATTGGCGGGACTTTATGCAGTGATATTGGCAATTGCTACTTTTGTGGAGAACTCATACGGTCCTGCTATAGCCAGGGAGTATTTTTATTATGCCCCTTGGTTTATTTTGTTACAATTATTGCAGGCTGTCAATTTGTTGAGTATGTTTCTTCGGGGAAGCTATTTCAAAAGAATCAATAAAGGTAGTTTGGCTTTTCATGGAGCTTTTATTCTTATGTGGTTGGGGGCAGCTGCCTCTCATTATGTGGGCGTAACAGGGGTTATGCATATCCGTGAGGGGGAAACGGTGAATTACATGATGAGAGATGATGGGGCAGGGACTGGAAATTCCTCCCTGCCCTTTTCTGTTAAGCTCAATGATTTTAGGCTGGAACGTTATCCAGGGTCACATAGTCCGATGTCATACGAGAGTGATTTGGTAATAAAGCAGGAAAACGAACCTTCTTTCACTGCCACGGTGCGTATGAATAAGGTAATAGAAGTGAATGGTTACCGGCTATTTCAATCCTCATTTGATCGGGATGAACAGGGAACAGTTTTGTCTGTGAGTTATGACCGTCCCGGTATGCAGCTGACGTATACGGGTTACTTCTTATTATTTGTAGGTTTTGTGCTTACGTTGTTTAGTCAGAATTCTCGTTTTGGGCGTTTACGTAGAGAGTTGAGCGAGATGAAAAAGAATGTGCCTTTCTGTTTATTTCTTCTTCTAGGATTATCCGGTGGTATATTCGGGGCGCAAACGTTGGGGGCACAATCTCCAAGTGTCTCTTCTTTACATGCTGAGAAGTTCGGACAGTTAGTGGTACTTAATCCGAATGGTCGTTTAGAACCGGTGAATAGTTATACGTCTGCTATTCTGCGCAAACTTTATGGGGCGGAGAAACTGAATGGTCTTACTTCAGACCAGTTCTTTTTGAATTTATTATCTTTCCCCGATGAATGGGGCAAAGTCCCTTTTATCAAAGTAGATAATAAGGAGATCCTAAAACGTTTCGGAAGAGATGGAAAATACATGGCATGGCAAGATGTATTTGACAAGTACGGAAATTATGTATTGGCTGATGAAGTGAATGCAATCTATTCAAAATCAGCGGCAGAGCGTAAACGTTTGGATTCAGATTTATTGAAACTGGATGAATCTGTGAATATTGTTTATCAGATTATGCAGCATCAGTTATTACCTCTTTTCCCGGACGAAAACGATCTACGGGGTAAATGGTATTCAGCCGGTGACAGCCTGAATGTTTTTCAAGGAAAAGACTCTATGTTTGTTTCTAAAATCATGGACTGGTATCTCTATGAGTTGGATCATGGAGTACGTTCCAATGACTGGAAAGAAGCGGATAAGGTGGTGGATATGATTCAAATCTTCCAGCAAGCAAAAAGTAAAACTCCTGTTATCGATAACCAAAAGATAAAGGCAGAATTGCTTTATAATCAGTTGGACCTGTTTTTCTGGTGCCGTCTAGCTTATCTGGTTTTAGGTGGGATACTACTGTTTATTGCATGTGGAGAGATGATGACGGACTTTAAATGGGGTAGAAAATTGAATATTCCCTTGATTGCTTTTCTAGTAATAGCTTTCTTGGCACATACCACCGGAGTCTTGTTACGTTGGTATATCTCCGGTCATGCCCCTTGGGCGAATGCCTATGAATCGATGGTATGTACTTCATGGATGTTGGTCGGTTGCGGATTGCTGTTTGCCCGTCGTTTTCCTATTCTTCCTGCTTTGGCTGGACTATTGGGAGGAATCATGCTCTTCGTAGCCGGATTAAATCATCTGAATCCGGAAATAACTCCTCTAGTTCCGGTGCTTCAGTCGTATTGGCTGATGTCACACGTAGCTGTTATCATGATTGGGTACGTATTCTTTGCACTTTGTGCTTTAACAGGACTATTCAATCTGATCTTAATGAGTTTGCTTTCAGCAACCAATCAGTTAAGACTTCGATTTCGAATTCGTGAACTGACATTGCTGAATGAAATGGCAATGATTCTCGGTCTGTTCTTTATGACTGCAGGGACATTTTTAGGAGCTATCTGGGCGAATGTCTCTTGGGGAAGATACTGGGGCTGGGATCCGAAAGAAACATGGGCATTGATATCAATTGTTGTGTATGCGCTGGTTCTTCATCTACGTTTTGTACCGTTACTGAAAGGTAAAACGGATTGGTGCTTCAATCTGCTTTCTGTGGTCTCTATACTTTCAGTCTTAATGACTTGGTTTGGAGTAAATTACTATTTAAGTGGCTTACACTCTTATGGTAAGACCGAAGGTAATGGAGGAGGATTGTGGATTTGGGGAATAGGATTGTGTGTCGTTTTGGCTTTGGCTATATTAGCACGTAAACGTTTCAGGTAAGACTCATGAACCACCTATAAGAGCAAAACTTTTCTATTAAAATAGAATATCAATATAGAACATTGATAGGTTATAATTAAAAAGGAGTAATATGTCATGCTAATTACGACATATTACTCCTTTTTGAGGTAGTAGCAACGTGCTTATCCCATAATATAGTGCGCCTTCTTAGGCATTAACTTATACATAAGTGCTGTGAATGCCCAACTGCAAATGAAAATACATACAGCCATCAAAGGTACTTGCAGTGGAATAGGTATTGCAGAAGGACCTATCAGTAGGAAGAACGGACCTACTACAAAATAGTGTACCATATATATACCAAAACCGCATTTAGTCATATTGGCCAATGCTTTTACCACAATCGGTGTATTGATTACCACTTTTTGCAATATGAGGAATACCGCCAGAGTCATTAATAACACATTCGGGCTACAGAAGGTGAAATAAAGTTCCATTTCTGTTTCAGTGGCATTGGGATTTGCGGCAGTAGTACTAAAGCCTGTATAAGTGACATAATAACCGACAGCAAACATGACTGCGCAAATAAGGAATGTTTTTAATACACTCCAATTATTCCCTTGTTTTACATAATGTCCCAATAACAGATAACCGTTAAATCCGGCAAAATAATAGAACATGCTGAATTCATTCCATGTATCAGTACCAAATACATATCCACTTCGGTCGAAAAGCATATTTGCTACATATTCACGTATATAAGGAATGAATAAAGATATAATCCAAATAAACAGGAATGTCTGTTTAGTCTTATTGCTTGCCTTTTCTATCCATCCGGAGAAGAAAGGCATATAAAGATACAGTCCGATAAGTAAATAGATATACCACATGTGATTTTCTTTGTGGCTGAAGTTGAATGGAATCATTGCCACATCTTTCAGAGAGTCCATAAGACTCTGCGATTCTTGCCCTTGTGTGTAACAAAAGAAATCTCCGATAATTTCTTTCGGCAATCCGAGGAGACCTGTAAACCAGGGGAACATGCTATATAATACTGACCAAATGAGGAAAGGAAACAATACACGGTAAATACGTTTCTTGTAGAAGATTCCTAATGGTTGTTGTTTGACAGGAAGTAAGAGTAATCCGGTCATCATCACGAATAACGGCACTGACGGACGCAGCAATGAACCGTAAATGGCGGCCCAATGAGTATATTCCGGTATCACTCTCATTGTTGGAGAAATGTAAAAAGGATCGATGCAGTGTACACCGATTACCATCATCATGGCTATACAACGGATAACGTCCAGCCATACTAATCGATTTTCTGTAGTAATGTTTTGAGTCATGGTTTGTGTAATTAAATTTTATACAAAGGTATGAAAGATAGAGCAGCAAAAAGGAAAATTATTGTTCATTTTAAGATAAAAACAGACCAAATCATTACCCGTCAGACTGTTCATAACTTTATTGGCAAAAGCTGATACGGATTTAAGCTATGACTTTACTTTCTTTTAAAATAGCCACTAACTTTTGATTATTATGCGGTTATATCACGATATTTATTGGAAAATTTCATATTTTTGTCCGAATAAAAAAGAAAGAAAATGAAAAAAGAAGCAGCCCAATTGATGATAGAAGAAAAGTTCCGGACAATCATTGATAATTCTAATCGCGGACGAAATTTGAAAGAGTGTCTAATCACACTTCCCGAAGAAGAATTGTTTGGGTTTAGATATTGGTGGGAAAATAATGTGTTCTGAACTCTCTGTCTACCGTTTTGTATTTTTGAGTATCAACAGAAATAAGTTCTTATGCAGACTCCAATTATTGTACGGGTATTTTTAGCTTCCAGTGAAGAATTAAAGCAGGACCGTGAAGCGGTAACTGAATTAATTCAAAAGCTGAATGATGTCTATGATGGGAAAATTATATTCAAATTAGAAATATGGGAACATTTCGACAATGGATATAATGGAATACCTTCTCAGTATCGATATGACCAAAAAGTAAAGACAAGTCAATTGTTTATTGCATTATTTCATCGTAAAGCAGGACGTTATACGATTGAGGAACTTTATGAAGCCCGAAAAAACCAACAGAAGCAAGGATATCCCAATATTTATGTTTTCCAGAAGAAGCTGAATGAAGGGGAAGAAGAAGAAAGAAGACTTCAAAAACTAAAAGCTATTATAGGGCAGAGATATAATTTCTTTATTCCTCCAGCTTATAATCATTCTTCCGAATTGTGTTTGGACGTTAATATGAGTGCTCAGAGGCTTCTCAAAGCCCTTCAGAATAAGGAAGGAAATAGATTGTCTCCTTATTTGGATGGCATAAGCAATATGGAGATAAGAGATTCCAATATCATGTTGGGTAACACATGCATTGGGAACATTGAGCATCTGTCTTTTTCTGCAAATAATAGTGAAGTTATCAGGCTGAAGAAGGTGCTGGAAGAGTATCGTGAATCGCTATCTGAAATTAATCGGGAGATTACAGAATTACAAAATAAGATAGAAGAGAAAAATGTCCGACTTGGCAGGTATGAAGATCCGGAACATCCGGGAGTTCCTAAAGATGATTACCGGGAAATGTGGGAAGACGCTAAAGACTATGTAGAGATGCTAACTCAAACGTTGACAGAAAAACAATATAAGCAAAAGCATATTTTAAACTGTATCAATCAGTCACAAGAAGACTTGGAGCAACAAAATAAACTGCTTTTGAATATTGTTTATCAATTGAATAAATTGGCAGCAGAATCTACCAGCCAACGGTTGCAAAAAGTTGCATTCCTTTTGGAACAAGGAAATGACAAAGAGGTAACCCGATTATTGAATGTAGATGATATAAATAAAGAAGGAGATCATAATATTGATAAGTACAAGCAGGCTAAGCTTGTTATGGAAGATGCACAGAACCTGATAAGGAATAATGTTGATGAGCTACTGCTATGTGCTAAAAGCCGTTTGATAGATCCTTCCAATCCTAATCGTTTCAGGGAAGCGTGTTCCATAAGAGAGCGTGCTATTCGGGTGGCAGAAGCGTGTCTTCCTGAAGATGAGTGTGCCTATATTATATATAAGTATGCGCGTTTTCTTGATAAAAATCACCGCTTTGAAAAAGCTTTGGATTTTTACAAGCGGGCTATTGAGCGTTATTTGTCTTTACCTGAGAATAAGTATCTGAATAGTTTTTATCTGGAATTTATAAATTTGCTTTCTCCGTCGCAAAACTTATCTCTTATTGCCAGAAGTTTCAATCTGGTGGGAAATTTACATAATCGGTTGGGACAATATCAGGAAGCAGAAGCAAGTTATCAGAAGGCTCTTTTGCTGTATACAGTGTTATCCAATCATTATCCGGACAATGATTATGACCATTATATCTTTCTTGTTAAAAGCAATTTGAGTGTACTTTACTATCAAAATGGTAAGAAAGATGAGGGAGAAAAACTGAATCAGGAGATTAGAGATCAGTATGAAGATTTATGTGAAGCCAAGAGGAAAAAGTATAAAGCCGATATAGCGATGGCATGGATGAATCTCGGTTGCTTTTATAAGAATGATACTCGTAAGCATCGTAGGGCGCGTGTCTTTATCTATTATGCGTTAAGGGTCTATCGTGAATTGGAAAATCTAAATCCCGGTAAATATGCTCCCAGTATTGCTAAATGCCTCTATAATTTAGGTGATTTATGTGCGGAAAATGGATGGACGGATAGTGAAGCTCTATTGCTGGAGTCTTTAGAAATAAGGAAAAAACTAGCCGATCAAAAACCGGAAAGTTATTTGCCGGAATTGGCGGGTACCTATCTTTCGTTGGGAAAACTTTATTGGTATCAAGCGGAGAAGATAGCAGAAAGAATGGACACTTATTCACAAGGTTCGAAAGAATCTGCCACTTCTGATATACAAAAATATAATGAACGTATATCAGCTGCTATAAATATGTATGAGCATACTCTGAAAAACTATATTGATATGGAGACTGAAATATTAAGGGATTCTGATAAAAAATATACTTCATATACAGCACAAATTGCCTATATTTATTTTTATCTGGGTAAACTATATACTGATATTGGACAGTCGCAAAAGGCATGTGGAAATTATAATCAATCATTGAAGATTTTTAATAAGTTATCAAGTCAAAATTCAGCATATAAACATATGATCGAGATTGTTAATTGTAATCTCGGATTAGTGGTAGAGCATGGAGTTTAATGACCATGCTCTACATGAAAGTTGCTAATGGCTATTTATTCTCTTTCATCATTTTTCTCCATCTCTGAAATGCCCTCATCAGACTTTCTTCCTCAATCAGTTCTTCCAGCTGGTAATGTTCGACGAACAGTTCCATCGACTTTTTGAACATTATCCCCTTACTATATTTATTCTCCAATAGAAATTCGTAAAATTCCATTTTTATCTCTACTTCTATTATTTTTTCGATGATAAATGCGCTATCCTGCCCGATATAGTTATACTTTTCGGGAGATTTTCCGTATCGTGGATTGGGGAGTATGAAACGAATGTTCCCTGCCTCCTTCCAGGAAACATTTTGGGGATGTGGGACAGATAGTTGTTGCAAGCAGTGATACACCGGATGGATGCGTGTGAGGTGTACCGGACATCCGTATTTGACATACATGAACTTGGCCAAATAAGGTTTAATGGTAAACGTTGTTGTAACCATGGGAATTTTCTTTTAATTTGTAAATATTGATTATTCTTAAATAGCCGCTTTCGACTATGAATTCCGTTTTGTCTGTTGCGAAAATTCCCATGGTTGTCGGGACGGAATTCTGATATTGTAAGAAGTTGAAATTCAATATGTTACAAATGTCGTATTTTGGTTTAAAACCAAGACGCCGTTCCTTTAAAAGGAACGATCGGTTTCTCGGTGAGGAACAAGTTGTTTCTCACCGAGAAACCGATCATTTCTTAAAATCCGGTTGCAAAACTAGGAGTAATATCCTGTTTTTTCAAAAACGACTATTGAAACGAAAATTACTTTTTGTAATTATATATCTATTGTGATGCTATATAGTATGAATCGCGCGCGTTGGAGGAATCTTGGTTGTCAATGAATATACTTGTAATCCTAGAAATATAATTTAACTAAATTTGTCTGTTTGTGCTTACTAATCAGCTATAATTCCCCATGTAATAATGAATTAAACCAAGAAAATGATGGAAAAAAATGGATTTACTGTATGTGCAAATGCTTATATTGGGTGTTTGCGAAAAGAAGGACGTTTTGCAACAGCGCACATTTATCAGCATGCCTTGCGTTCATTTGTTCGATTTACTGGCACTTCGAATGTGCCTTTCTGCCGGGTCACGCGTGAATATTTACGTAGTTATTGCCGTTACCTTTATGAACACGGTTTGAAACCTAATACAATTTCTACGTATATGCGTATGTTGCGTAGTATCTATAATCGTGGAGTGGAGTCGGGAAAGGCTCGTTATGTTCCCCGGCTGTTTCATGATGTCTATACAGGAGTTGATATTCGCCAGAAAAAAGCGTTGCCTGTTTCCGAACTTCACCGCCTTTTATACGAAGATCCCGGTTCAGAGCGTTTGCGTCGTACTCAGAATATTGCTGCCCTTATGTTCCAGTTTTGTGGTATGTCTTTTGCCGACTTTGCCCATTTGGAGAAAACCTCTTTGGAACAGAATATTCTGCATTATAACCGTATCAAGACCCGTACTCCTATGTGTGTGGAAGTTCTGGATACCGCCACAGAGATGATTCTTCTCCTTCGCAATCGTCTTCCTCCGTCTCCCGATTGCCCGAACTATCTTTTCAGCATTCTCCGTGGTGACAAGAAACGTCGGGACTGGAGCAGTTACCGTGAATACCAGTCCGCCCTACGTAATTTCAATAACAATCTGAAGAGCCTGGCTCGTACATTGCGTTTGCGCTGTCCTGTGACATCCTACACCATTCGCCATTCTTGGGCAACTACGGCAAAATATCGCGGTGTGCCTATCGAAATGATCAGTGAGTCTTTAGGACATACTTCCATTAAAACGACACAAACTTATCTTAAGGGTTTTGAACTTGAAGAACGCACAGAAGTGAATCGCATGAATTTATGTTACGTTAAAAATTATTTTGTGACTAAGAATAAAAAGTCAATGTGTTGATATCTAGTGGTAAATGGTGTGTGTTACTTTTTAGGTAACAGATATGAATTCGGCACAAAGATAGACAAAATAGTATATAGCAAACAAATAAAAAACGTTTTTTTTCTTTTCTTCCAACAGATAAGTCAAAAATATATCCGGGCATGAAATAATTTGGACTTCATGCCTTGTGTTTTATTTGTCTTATACTCAAAGAAATACGTTCATTCGCCAAAGTCCAGTATTCTTCGTTTCCTTTATTTGTTCGTGTTTTTCTTTTTTATTCAGATCATTCACTTCTCCTTATTCTTCTGTTACCTAAAAAGTAACAGAGCATAATGGGGTAAAAAAACATGATTTCATTAGAAAAAAAATCAGTAATTGCTGGGCCTATTTATGGGACAGGGGAAGGCGTAGCACACCCTAAACGTTGGTACGTAGCGTTGGTCCGTATGCACCACGAGAAGAAAGTAGCCGAGCGTTTGGGTAAAATGGGGATTGACAGTTTTATACCTGTTCAGCAGGAAATCCATCAATGGAGTGACCGTCGTAAAAAAGTGGAAGCGGTTCTTCTTCCCATGATGGTCTTTGTCCATGTCACACCCAAAGAACGCATGGAAGTTCTGACTCTTTCTACGGTCAGCCGCTATATGGTGATGCGCGGTGAAAGCACTCCTACGGTCATTCCCGACGACCAGATGACCCGTTTCCGTTTCATGCTCGACTATTCAGAGGAAGCCGTTCATATGAACAGCACTCCTTTGGCCCGCGGTGAAGAAGTCCGTGTGATCAAAGGTCCTTTGGCGGGCCTTGTCGGTGAACTAGTCACCATGGATGGCAAAAGTAAAATTGCCGTTCGTTTGGATATGCTCGGCTGTGCCTGTGTCGATATGCCTATCGGTTATGTGGAATCAGCCAAAGCCCGTGCCGTTTAAAAAGATGGATGCTGTCGTTTTACAGGAGAAAATAGATCACCTGTTACGTTCTGTGCGTCGGTTGCTTCCTGCTGGGAGTGACGTGTGTTACTTATATTCCGATGATTTTTCTCAACTGCACCAAAGCATTCATAATCAGCTTGATGAATTGTATTCCTTGCGGGGTGCGACAATGGAGCAGGATGCTTCTCTATGTTTAGCTTTATTGTTGGGATACAGTGTTTCCATGTATGCCAATCCGGAAGAAGAGTCGAAAAAATATAATACTCTTGTCCGTTCCCGGCATATCCTCCAAACGCTTTCCGCTTCTTCTTTAAAAGAACAGCTATTGACCGTCTACCATGAATTGACCGAATCTTTTGAACCAATTGAAAATTTCTAAATAATAAATGAAAATACAAAAACTATTTCGCTTATTTCTATTTTCTTTGTTGCTCTGTAGTAGTTCTTCTCTGATGGCTCAAAGCATGAGCGACCAGCAAGTCCTCGAGTACGTCAAAGAAGGTATCAAACAAGGCAAGGAACAGAAACAGATGGCCGCAGAATTAGCCCGTAAGGGTGTAACCAAGGAACAAGCCATTCGTGTGAAAGAATTATACGAGAAACAGAACAATGTAAACACAGGAATACATCATAGGCTACCGTACTTTTAAGGCGAAGGAGGATTGTGATTATTTAGAAAAACTATTTAAGGAACGTCAGGAGGAATATTACGCAGCCCAGAAGAAGTATGCCGATTATGTTGATACCCATGACAATTTGATCCTTCAGAGTGTTCGTGCTGAGCAGGAGCGTTTGCAGAACGATATGAATTTGGCCTATCAGGTTTACAGCCAGGTTGCCAACCAATTACAAGTAGCCCGGGCGAAAGTTCAGGAAGAGAAACCCGTATTTGCAGTGGTAGAACCTGCGGTCGTCCCTCAACAGCCTTCTGGTACAAGCAGAAAGATGTATGTAATCATTTTTGTTTTTCTATCTGTAGCTACGGTCATTGTTTGGAAACTCTTTGGGGAAGAGTTCTGGGACAAACTGAAGCGTGAATTTGTATAACACGTCGTATAAAAGTTTTAAAAAAGGGGAATATAGAATACGATCATGAAGAAATCATTGGAAAGATTTTTGCAATACACCAGCCGTAATTTTTTTAATTGCTGGCTTATCCTCGGGGTGGATACGCTGATTTCCGGCTTGTGTACCCTGTTTGCCTTTATTGGCATTTATTACATTGTGGGCATCAGCTGGAATGTTTCCCAGTTGTTACAGGTCATTGCCGTATCCTTATTGTCAAGCATAATTGGCGGCTTGCTTTTCAACACCTATCGCAACACGATCCGTTATTCGGAGATCAAGGACCTTTGGCGTATCACCTGCAGCGTCCTGTTCAAGACCTGCTGTCTTGCCGTGTATGTGTTTTTTATATTACATGGAGACCGTTTATTCGGCAGTCAGAACCTTGTATTCGTCATCTCCGACGGCATGTTCACCCTGATCTCTTTGATCGGTTTTAGAGTCATAGTCATCGTAACCTACGAGTCTCTGATCGGTATGGTCCGTAAGACCGACATGCGTGTGTTGATCTACGGTACGGATGACAAGAGCGTTGCCTTGAAGACCCGTCTTCGCAACAGCTCTCATTACAAGATCTCCGGTTTTTGTATTTACAGTCCCGATCATAGCCGCAGGATTCTTGCCGATTCCCGGGTTTATTCATTCTCAGACAAGTCCGATTTTGAGACGTTAATTCAGAAACACCGTATACAAGGCGTTCTTTTTGCCCGCTACGATTCCATCAAAGAAGAAGAGAACCGCCTTCTTGAATATTGTAAGAGCATTGGCGTGAAGACTCTGATCGCTCCCTCGATCAGCGAGGCGGATGTCAATGGTCTTTTCCACCAGTTTGTCCGCCCCATCCGTATTGAGGACCTTTTGGGACGTGAAGAGATCAAGATCAACATGGGTGAGATCGCAGCGGAATATTGTAATAAGACCATTCTTGTTACTGGAGCTGCCGGTAGTATCGGCAGTGAGCTTTGCCGTCAACTTGCCCAGATCGGTGTGCGTAAACTAATATTATTTGATTCCGCCGAGAGTCCCCTTCATAACGTCCGTTTGGAGTTCGAGAAGAAATATCCCGGGATAGACTTCGTACCGGTTATTGGTGATGTTCGTGTTATCCAACGTCTCCGTATGGTCTTTGAACTTTATCATCCCCAGATCGTATTCCATGCTGCCGCTTATAAACATGTCCCTTTGATGGAGGAAAACCCTTGCGAAGCAGTCTATGTCAATGTGATAGGTTCCCGCCAGGTAGCCGATATGGCGGTTGAATATGAAGCGGAGAAGATGATCATGATCTCTACTGATAAAGCTGTCAATCCCACGAATGTGATGGGAGCCTCTAAGCGTCTGGCTGAGATCTATGTTCAGAGTCTGGGAACTGCCATCAAAGAAGGTAAGGTCAAAGGTAAGACAAAATTCATCACCACCCGTTTCGGTAATGTATTGGGCAGTAACGGTTCTGTTATCCCCCGTTTTAAAGAGCAGATTGAGAATGGTGGTCCTGTGACGGTAACCCATCCTGATATCATCCGTTACTTTATGACCATTCCTGAGGCTTGCCGTCTGGTAATGGAGGCGGGTATGATGGGAGAGGGGAATGAGATCTTTGTTTTTGAGATGGGTGAGCCCGTCAGGATTGTGGATCTGGCTACCCGTATGATTGAGCTGGCAGGCTACCGTCCGGATGAGGACATCAAGATAGAGTTTACCGGTCTTCGTCCCGGGGAGAAACTTTATGAGGAGCTTTTGAGTACTGAGGAGAATACTCTTCCTACCTCTAACAAGAAGATCAAGATCGCTAAGGTCCGTCGTTATGAATATGATGACGTATTGGATTCTTACTCTGATTTTGAGGCTTTGGCTCGAAATGTCAGGATCATGGACACTGTCGCTTTGATGAAGAAGATTGTTCCGGAGTTTATCTCTAAGAATTCGAGGTTTGAAGTCTTGGATAATGAGAACTCTTTATTAAAAAAATAAATCTGCCAATAAGGAAAATATTATGAAAATAGCAGTAGCAGGCACCGGTTATGTGGGGTTGTCAATAGCCACACTTTTGGCTCAACACAATGAGGTTGTTGCCGTAGATGTCATTCCTGAGAAGGTGGATCTTATCAACCCAAAAAAGTCGCCTATTCAGGATGAATATATCGAGAAGTATCTGGCAGGGAAAGATTTGAATCTGCGTGCCACTCTTGATGGTAAGGATGCTTATTGTAACGCTGATTTTATCGTCATTGCGCCACCTACCAACTATGACTCTCAGAAGAATTTCTTTGATACACATCATATTGAAGATGTGATCGACCTTGTGCTCAGTGTAAATCCTGATGCGGTGATGGTGATTAAGTCCACGATTCCGGTAGAATATACACGTTCGCTTTATGTGAAATATGCACATCAATTCCTTAGCAAACCGGAATTCCAAGGCAAGAAGCTTAACCTTCTTTTCTCCCCGGAATTTTTGCGTGAAAGTCAAGCACTGTATGATAACCTCTATCCGATTATATTACAACAAAGACAAATATTGAATATTAATATGTTAAATGCTGCGTAACTTTTGTAAGCCCTCAAATTAGGGCTCCGAAATGTTATCTATATCTTTGTTGGAGATTATAGTAGTGAATATCTTGAAAGATTTTATTTTCAGTACCAAACAGAGACCGTTTCTCATGGAATGTCTCTTCAGTCATTCTGTTCAAAGAATAACGTCCCTTACAACATTTTTCATAAATGGTACAAGGATACCCGCAGAAAAATAGTGGAAGTTCAGTTGGATGTTTTTCCCTCATGTCCAACCTCAGAGTCCGTGCCGTCTTCTCCTTCAGGGGAAAACCCTTTAAGGAAGGACAATCCTTCTTCCCCTGTAAGGCACAAACATCGGAAGCCGTGCAAAGTCCCGAGTGTGCTTCCCGCGCATATATCCTGGATCTAATCTTGAGCAATGGTCTGCATATCCTCCAAAAAGATCTGGATTATCCGGGTCTGTACCGTTTGATCCAAAAATTGGAGGTCCTATGTTGAGTGTGACCGGCATAAACTGCTTCTATTACCTGCGGGGCTTTACAGACATGCGTTGTAAGCATTCCCGTGTTCTATCCGTCATTCGTGAACAGTTGCACCGTGAGCCTTCAGATGGTGACATTTATATTGTCATGTCGAAAGATCGCCGTATCGTTCGCCTATTCGCTTATGATAACCGTTCCTACAGTCTTTTTGAGAAAAAGTTTGTTGTTGGCTATCAGTTTATGCTTATAATCAAAGATGACGAAGGTAACGAGGTCTCTACCGGATAGACTGGAAGGACGTGGTCCTTCTGTTAGAGAATTATTGGAAACACGTTCCGTACCAGAGTCGGATACAGGGGAATTCCGTTCTTCCTCTCCGAATCGGAGAGATCTCTCCAACCGTCCTGAAACCTATCGTAC
Source organism: Bacteroides bouchesdurhonensis (assembly GCF_900155865.1). GTDB lineage: Bacteria > Bacteroidota > Bacteroidia > Bacteroidales > Bacteroidaceae > Bacteroides > Bacteroides bouchesdurhonensis. The sequence goes on along the minus strand of NZ_LT707006.1, from coordinate 4,206,515 downwards.
AACAGGCGTGGTCGTATCGGAAAACACCTTGCGCAACTGGCTGAAGAAAGGCAAGGGATATCTCAACCTTGTGGTGGTGGAACTGAGGAGGAGCTCTCTGGAAAAGGATGCCGTGGTCAATTGTTACGAGACTTGGTACAAGGTCCGCAAATATGACCGGTACAAGAAATACTACATGTGGGTTCTTGTCAACAAGGTGGAACGTGTGGTGATCTGTTTTGAAAGGGAGTATGACAAGGAGATGATTACCGATGAGGAGCGTATCCGGCGACGACAGGGATTACCAACCATAGAGGCGATGATAAACCTGCGGGCAAACCTGCTGCAGGAGTTGAAAAGTGAGGAGGATCAGCAAAGCTGTTATATGCAGGAGGTCCTGAATTATCTTTATAAGTTTTGGAAGGAGGCTTTCACTTATATAAAGGACGGTCGTTATCCGATCTCGAACAATCTGGCGGAGAGGGCGGTCCGTCCCTTTACGACCAAACGCAAGAACCCCCTGCACTTAGGAAGCGACGAGGGAGCGGAGATTGCCACCGTATATCATAGCATAATCAGCACGGTGAAGCTGCAAGGCAGGTCCGCATGGGATTATCTTGGCAAATTTTTTACCGGAATTTTTAACAGTTGCAGAGATTTTTTGAGTCTGGCACCGCAAAATATAAACTTGGCTGTATGCCAATAGTTAAAAATCAATTGAATTTAATAACATTTTTTTGTGAGGCATCCATTTTGGTGACTTATAAAAAGAATATGCTCTAAATTGAGTATTAACTAATGATTACTGCCCACATATTGTAAAGATAATTTTGTAGTAAAGTGTGCATTTATCAGAGTGAATAAGGCAAATAACATATAGGATGTGTGGATATACAGGTTCAATGATTACTCCGCACAAAATACAACATAACACGCAGTGAAGCACATTTTTTTAAAAATATTATACTCATTCTTTAAATATTATACTCAATGGATCCTAAAGTTACTGAATTATATAAGAAGAAACTGATAGAGACACTTGATGCGTTTACTGAATTTTGTGAAAATAACAATCTTCACTATACCGCTGCTGGTGGAACTGCTATAGGAGCCCTTCGTCATAAAGGCATTATACCATGGGATGACGATATAGATGTATGTATGCTACGTCAAGATTATGACAAACTGCTACAGATAAAAAACAAACTTATTGGTTCGAAGTATGCGATTGCAACACCAGAAGACGAGAACTACATTTATCCATTCGCCAAATTTTATGATACGACCACGACTCTTGTTGAATTGAAATCCTTTGGGTCTTGTGTAAGTGGTGCCTATATAGACATCTTTATATTAGACGAGGTCGCAGGTTCTTTTGAAGAGATTAGAACACGTAAGCAAAAGTATGACTATCTATTCATGAGATACCAACAGTCCTTCCGTCATTTTACCTTTGAATACTTTATAAAGAACCTTCTTAAGGGACGCTTTGAAGAATTTAAATCAGGACTATCTATGTTGTTCGGGAGAAAGAAGGAAACTAAAAAACGTAGAGAAGCATTCTTTAACTACGATCAGGACTGGAAAAAAGAAAAAAGCAACAGGGTATTTAATCATCACACCTTCTATAAAATAGAAAAGGAGCTTTTTCCAAAAGAATGGTTCTCTTCATTTAAGAAAGTATCTTTCGAAAACACCAGTATATATGTGTCAACAGATATTGAAAAGTACCTTACGCAATTGTTTGGTGATTATATGACACCACCTTCAGCCGATAAACAGGTGTCAATGCACTATCACTACTATCTTAATCTTAAAGAAGGTCTTACGTTAGAGGAGGTTAATAAACGAATCGCAATCGGAGAACATACTGTAATCTAATATGTCTGATAATAAATCAAAGCAGGTTGCAAAAAATACCATATATCTGTATATCCGCATGATCCTCGTTATGGCGGTGTCGCTATATACGTCTCGTGTGGTTCTTCAAGTGTTAGGTATTGAGGATTTTGGCATCTACAATGTTGTTGGTAGTGTTGTAGTATTCTTGAGTTTCCTACAAGCAGCACTTCGTAATGCTACCTTTCGTTATTTTACATATGACTTAGGCGCAGGAAATACGGATAGTCTTGGAAAGACCTATTCTATGGCCATAAATACTCATATGCTGATGGCATTAGTACTTTTTCTATTAATGGAAATAGGTGGTATTTGGTTTATAAACTGTAAAATGAATGTGGTGCCAGAACGACTATATGCAGCTAATTGGGCATTTCAGTTTTCTCTTCTTACATTCTGTATTTCAGTCATTCGTACGCCATTTGAGTCAAATATCTTAGCTCATGAGCGTATGGACTTCTACGCTATTACTAGTGTAGCAGAGGTTTTTTTACGTTTAGGTATAGTGTATCTGCTGCTTGTAATACCTTTAGACAAATTAATTGTCTATGGAGGCTTGACAATGTTAGTGTATTTTTCATTATTCCTATTTTATGTTATATTTTGTCATTACATATTTAAGGAGATTAGATACACGAAGTATTGGGATATTCGTATTTTGAGACAGTTTGCATCTTATTCAGGGTGGAGTCTTTTGGTTAATGCTGCATGTATTACCCGTAGTCAGTGTATTAATATTTTCTTCAATCTCTTCCTTGGTGTATTAGCCAATGCAGCTATGGGGATTGCTAATCAAGTGGTAGGAGCTTTGAATACCTTTGTTACAAATTTTACACAGGCTTTTCGTCCACAACTTATAATGTCATGGGCCTCAAAGGAATATGATTATTTCATGAGAGTGATATTCTCTACATCCAAAATGGCCTATTTTCTTTTGCTTATTATAAGTATACCTGTTGCATGTAATATCAAATTTTGGCTAAAAATTTGGTTGGGGGAATATCCAGAGATGGCTCAAATATACATTATTTCCATTATCTTATATTATCTCATTGATGCTATACAGGAGCCTTTGGTAACCTCTGTTCATGCTACGGGTAGATTAAAATATCATCAGATTATGATATCAACCCTTGTATTCTTATTTATTCCAATTTCATACTTTATGTTGAAATTTGGTGTAGCAGGTGAATGGGTGTTAATTAGTAATGCATTGCTTAATTTGACGTGCGCTACTGCCAGAACTCTGTATATGAGGAACCTTATAAATCTAGATTTGCATGCATACTTTTCAAAAGTTGTCCTTCCGGTTATATGTGTAACTGTACTCTCGCTTCCTCTACCAATATATTTGACACGAGTATTTGAGGCGAATTGGACTAATGCAATATTGCAGACGCTACTTTCTATGGCTATTACAACTGTATTATGTTTCTTCGTTGGTTTGAGTAAAAGTGAAAGAAATATGGTATATTCTTTTCCAATTGTAAAAAAAATACTCGGAAAATAATATAATTATGCCAAAACTATCGGTCATTGTTCCTGTATATGGAGTGGAGAAATATATAGCTCGTTGTGCTAGGAGTCTCTTCGAGCAGACCTTGGATGATATCGAATTTATCTTTGTGGACGATTGTACCCCCGATAGTTCAATGGAGATATTAGCCCAAGAAATTGAAAAATATCGACTCTGCTTCGCGGAGATGAATCATGTGATACGAACTGAGAGGATGTCTATGAACAGCGGGTTAGCCGCTGTTCGTAGACATGGGATCCAGTTGGCCACCGGAGATTTTGTCATTCATTGTGATAGTGATGATTGGGTAGATAAAGATGCTTATCTACATATGTACGAGACTGCTATTCGAGAAGATGCAGATTGCGTACTATGTAATTATGCTTGCCATGATGGAAAACAACTTTTAGTAGAGAAGAAAGGATGTATATCAACTAATAAGGATGAGTATCTTCAAGAATTATTCTATCAACGATCAGAATGGCCTGTATGGAATCGTATGGTGCGTAGAGATATCTGCACATCAATAAAACAAGACCCTGTATGTAATATGGGCGAAGACATGGTGCTATCGTTACAATACACAATAAAGTGTAAGCAGATTGCACTTGTTCCTAAACCCTTATATTTTTACTTTGAAAATCCCGCATCAATTGTAAGAACAGTTACGCTCGAGTCTGTTGTTAGTAAATTTAGACAATCAGATGCAAACGTCAGAGTGCTTTCTGAAGCATTGAAAGAAGAGTCAATCAAAGATCACAAAATACTAGAAGGGTTGGAATGGTTGTACTATCGTTCATCCAATACTTTATTACCGTTTATCAGAAACAAAGAGGTAAGACAAATTTGGCGTAAACACTACGACCAATACAATTGGAAATTTCTTAAACATTCAAGGATAAGTATAGGAAGAAAAATAAGGCATGTCTTGATTACAGTATATCTTTTTATGCATAAATAATCATAAGCAAGATTTTATATGATTTTTTATATTACAATATTTATTATTTCTATCATATTTGTTCATTTTGCGGGAAAGAAAACTAACTCGTATATTCTGCATTTTTTTGCATTGACAGGTCCTATTTTGATTATGTCTCTTAGAGACCAGAATGTGGGTACTGATACGCCTCATTATGCGGATATGTATGATTGGAGTTATTCAGCAAACAGTCTTTTAGATTACTTGTTGGCAACACGTATTGAACCTCTTTTTGCGACATTATTATATGTATGTTCTCACAATAATCTTTCTTTAATAGGATTGTACTTTACATCCGCAGTATTATCAATTCTACCTGTCTATTACGTTGCGATAAAGAATAGAAATGAAGCTTCACCAGTTTTGGTAATGTTTATATTCTATATGCTATTTTGTCCGTATGCTTTTAATATTATGAGACAATCAATAGCAACTGCATTCCTAGTATTGGCTCTTCATTTTCTTTTGAGAAAAGAGTACATAAAAACATACTTGTTCGTCTTAATTGCTTTCCTAAATCATTATATATCTATATGTTTTTTGCCTATAGTTCTTTTTATTCAATTTAGAAATCTAGCTAATAAAAAAGCAATTGCTGTTTTTGTCTTATTATTTGTTCTATTTCTGCCAAGGATAATACCTTTATTTGATAGTTCTTTGGATTATTATCAAGGAACGTATATGGATAAGGGAAGGGTAGTATATCAATCTTGCTATGTAGTTGAGATGCTATTAAACTTCCTTTTGGTATTTTGGGCAAAAAGATATAAAAAATATATTGATAATTATTCAGTTTATCTAATACTATCCTTTCTAACCTTGATTGCTATTGGTTCAAGTACTATAGCTCCTTATATTTACCGTATTGCAATTATGCTAGATATGCTTATGCTCATTTACATGCCTCAAGTATTGCAAAAAAATAATGTTTGTAGATTTGCCTATGTCGTATTTGCGATTTTTTTCTTTTGGTTTGTATTTGTGTACAATAAAACTAGTGGAATCGTTCCTTATCATTCAACTATACTAGGAGTATGATGAAAACAATCGCAACGAAAATAGTCTTTGTTATTTCATGGCTACTAATGTGGCCACATGCAATATTATGCATGCTGAGTCCTAATAAAGAGGAAATATTAAAGGATATCGAAAAGGATATGGGCTTCCGAAGTGCTTCCTTTACTAGGATCAATGCATTGGTTTATGTACTATTACTTGACAAATTCTATAGAACACTATTCTACTATAGAATTGGAAAAATATCTATTTTGTTAAGTTGGTTATGGAGAGGAGACAGCAGTTTTTGTATTACATCTGGCAAGGTGGGTGGAGGCGTTTTCTGTATTCATCCGACATCCACTTACCTAAATGCGAATAAGATTGGAATCAATTTCTCCTGTCGGCAGAATACAACTATAGGAAATAAGCTTGATACACGTCCATCAGAAAGACCATTCATTGGTGATAATGTTACAATAGGAGCTAATGTAGTCATTATTGGTAATATTACTATTGGAAATAACGTAACGATTGGTGCTGGAAGTGTTGTGGTGAAAGACGTTCCTAGCAATGCAATTGTAGTTGGTAATCCCGCAAGAATTATTAAATATACAGACTAATGAGAATACTTCACATATCAGACTTTGGACGTCGTGCCACAGGTATTGGAACTGTGATAGAGCGTTTGCTAACCGAACAAACATCTTTGGGGCATGAAGTACGCATAGTAAATGTAACGGAAAATATTGCGTACAAACACCTTGATATAATGACATGTTATGAAAAAGCAGATCTGGAGAATTTTATCAGAGAATGGAGACCGGATGCAGTTCTCTTTCATTCGATATGGATAATGCCCTATATTGGTTTTGCAAGAGTTCTTAAGACTAATGATATCCCATATGCTATTATGATGCATGGTGCTGATTCCAAAGAGAATAGAAAGCGATCTACCATAAAAAAATGGGGGGCAAATGTTCTTATGTTTAATCGATTTATGAAGAATGCATCTGCTGTTATTTACTTGAGTAAGACGGAGGAAGAATTATGTCTCTCTGCAAAAAATAACAAAAATAATGTTATTATTCCAAATGGATGCGATGAGGGGGAGTTCAATATTGATTCGATTGGTATTCATACTCCTGTGAATATTGTTTACCTTGGGCGAATTGATAAATTCCATAAGGGGGTAGATGTGTTGTTGGATGCATTAGGAATATTGAAGGCTCAGAAATTCTACGAGGTGAGGGTTAGTTTCTATGCCAACGAAAACGATGTGGATCTGCAATATCTAAAAGATCGACTTCCGGAATTAGACGGCATTGCAGCATATAGAGGAGGAGTATATGGGGAAGATAAGTGTAAAGTACTAAGAGAAGCTGATGCGTTCGTACTCACCAGTCGTTTTGAAGGTATGCCTATGGGAGTACTTGAAGCTATTTCTTATGGAGTGCCGTGCATCCTAACTCCTGGAACAAATATGGCAGATGATCTTCGATATGTAGGAGCTGGATGGAAGGCTGAATTTGATGCTCATTCTGTTGCAGAAAAAATAAAAGAGGCAGTTGCTGATTTAAATAATCATTATTGTATGCATCATGAAGCTGCATACAATCTATCAGCTAATTATAACTGGAAACGGATAGCTCAAATGCATATAGATCTGATGAACAGAATATCTGAAAAGCAATAACAATATGGTTGTAATGAGCAGTAATTTTTCCGTCTGTCTGTCGGTCTACAAGAACGACAGACCACAAGAATTTGAAAAAGCAGTAATGAGCATATACAATCAGACATGGCCTAAGGAAATCGTACTTGTGGTGGATGGTTCCATCCCATCAGATTTGGATAATACCATCTCGGTGATGAAACAGAAGATCGGTATTATGAATGTTGTACGTCTTCAAGTGAACCAAGGTCATGCTATTGCACCTCAAACTGGTATCAAGGCTGCAAAGAACGATTTATGCGCCATCATGGATGCGGATGATATTGCAGTCCCAACACGTTTTGAGGATGAGTTAGAAGTACTCTCTTCACACCAGAGGTTAGCGTTGTAGGAGGGCAAATAAATGAATTTATCGACTGCGTAGATAATGTAGTTTGTTCGCGTGTTGTACCTGTCTATGATAAAGAAATTAAATAGTATATGAAAAGTCGTTGCCCAATGAATCAGATGACCGTAATGTTCAAAAAGAAGGATGTAATGAGCGTAGGTGGCTATCAGCATTGGTATTGCAATGAGGACTATTTCCTATGGATACGTATGGCTCTGAGCGGATACAAATTTCATAATGTTGAAAAAAACTTGTTAACGTTAGAGCTGGTAAGGAAATGTATCAACGTAGAGGAGGTATGGAGTATTTCAAGAGTGAAGCACGTCTACAGAAGTATATGCTTGATAATCATGCGATTGGCAGGATGGGTATTTGATTAATGTTGCAAAGCGGCTGATAGTTCAAGTACTCTTGCCAAATCGAATTCGCGGATGGGTGTTTCGTACCTTTGCGCGTAAGTAAAATAAAAGAGGCTTGTGCATCAGTCTGATAAATTCGATTGATATGCAAAGACTATATATATTAGAATCTGTATACAAGAATGATAAGGCTAATCATCTAAAAGATGCATTAGATAGTATATTTTCCCAATCATATGGTGACTTTAAGTTACTACTTTTTGTGGATGGTCCAATATCAGATATGCTATGGAATGTAATAAATTCTTATACTGATGAAAGATTTGAGGTGATTAACAGTTTGCAAAATCATGGTTTGGCTTTTGCACTCAACCAAATGTTAATGCAATGCAAAGATGCAGATTATATCGCCCGCATGGATGCAGATGATATCTCAGTGCACGATCGATTCGAGAAGCAGGTTGCTTTTCTAGAGGCGCATCCGAAGGTGGATGTGGTAGGTGGAGCCATCAACGAGATTGACGAGAATGGTAACGACCGTGGTAAGGTGACTCGATATCCTTGCGAACCTGATGCATGTCGCGCGTTCTTTGCAAAACGTAATCCTGTAGCACATCCAACCGTGATGTTCCGAAGAAGTTTTTTTGAGAAGGCTGGTTGGGCATATCCTACCGACTTCGAGCGCAATGAGGATACTCGCCTTTGGCATGAGGGGTACAAGCATGGATGCGTGATTGCTAACTTGCCGGATGTGCTGTTGAATTTCCGTATGACAGACAGTATGTTCAAGCAGAGACGCAATGGACATACGTTTGCAGAGAGTCAGTTGCAGCTCCGTAAAATGATTGCCAAGGATCTCGGTTATGGTGCTATGGCTTATGTGTATGCCTATGCGATGTACCTGCTTATGATTTCGCCAAGTTGGATTTTGAAATTTGCTTATAAAATATTGAGATAATGTTAAAATAACAACTACTATGAATATAGCTATAATACTCTCCGGAGGCGTAGGCTCACGTATGGGTCTCAATCTCCCTAAACAATACGTCCTGGTCAATGACCAGCCGGTGATAAACTATTGCCTTAAGACTTTCTTGGACAACGAAATGACGAATGCCATCGTTATCGGTGTGGCTGACGAGTGGAAAGATTTTGTGATGGAGTATGTTGCTAAGCTCAATCCTCTTAAGCCTATCTACTATGCTCAACCAGGAGAGACCCGTCAGTACTCTATTTACAACGCGCTAAAAGTGGTGCGTAAGAGTGGTTTTGCAGATGAAGATATCGTACTCATTCATGATGCAGCTCGTCCTTTGGTAAGTAACGACCTTATCAATCGTTGCTACAATGGTTGCAAAGAGGCAGATGGTATCATGCCTGTGAATCCTGTCAAGGATACTACCTATTTAAGTGAAGATGGTAAGCATATCCAGTCGCTTCTTAATCGTAGTCATCTTTGGGGGGGGCAGGCTCCTGAGGCATTCCGATTCGGTAAGTACATCAACGTTCATGATGAGATGCCAAGAGAGGAACTTCTGAAGATCAATGGCAGCACCGAGATTGCATTCAAGGCTGGACTTGATTGCAAAATGGTTGAAGGTGACCCAATGAACTTTAAGATTACTACTCCAGAGGATTTGTCGAGTTTTGAAGCAATAATCAAAAAAGCGTAATCAATATGAAAGCATACGTACTTCATGCGGTTAATGATCTCCACTATGATGAGATTAATATACCAGAGTGCCCTAAAGGTTGGGCGATTATTAAAGTTAAAGCAGCAGGTATCTGCAGTTCTGATATTGCTCGTGTATTCACAAAGGGGACCTATCATTTTCCTACTATCCTAGGACACGAATTCTCTGGAGAAGTTTATTCGGTAGGTGATGAGAAGGATGCGGTCTTTGTAGGCAAGAAGGTGGGTGTCTTCCCTTTGATTCCTTGCCGTGAATGTCCTCAGTGTGCTGAAAAGCATTACGAGATGTGTGCTAACTATGACTATGTCGGCTCTCGTCGCGATGGCGGTTATGCAGAATATGTAGCCGTACCTATCTGGAATTTGCTAGAACTTCCAGAGACAATCTCTTTCACTTCAGCTGCAATGCTGGAACCGCTTTCTGTTGCACTTCATGCTATTAAAATTGGTGGCGTAAAAAAAAATGATAATGTGGCTATTATCGGTACTGGCATGATAGGCATTAGCACTGGACAATGGGCTTATAAATTTGGTGCCAGAAAGGTGACTGTTATTGGTCGAAACGAAACTAAACGCGAGTTAGTAGAGAAATGCGGTTTGGAGTATGCTATCTGCAGTAATAAGGATGAGATTAGTCAGTATGATTTCGTTCTTGAGGCTGTTGGAACTCCTTCGGCAGTAGAGATGGCTGTAAGTGGTGCGATCCCAGGAGGAACTGTACTACTGATGGGAAACCCTTCTGGCGACATCAATTTCTCTCAGGACCTTTATTGGCGTATTCTCCGCAAGCAGCTCGTATTAAAGGGCACTTGGAACTCGGCTTACGATGGCACTAATTCTTCTGATTGGACGGAGGCAGTAGCAGCTATTGCTAACAACGAAATCAATGTAGAACCATTAATTTCACATGTATTTAAGCAGGATAACCTGATGGACGGTTTGAAACTGATGCAGGAACACGCTGAGCCTTATTGTAAGGTAATGACAACGTGGAATAATTAATAAAATATAATGGATATGCATAAAAGTGAAATTTCGGCATCAATGATGTGTTCTGATCTTGTTGATTTACGTGAGACTATAGACATTTTTGAGAAGAACGGTGTTGAACGTCTTCACATCGACATGATGGATGGTAACTTTGTCCCAAATTTCGGACTTGGAGTAGATTACGTTCGAGGTCTTCGGAAATTGACATATATTTCGTTGGATCTTCATCTGATGATAAAAGACCCAGAATATAAACTTCAGTGGATTGGCATCAAGGAGACAGATATCGTAAGTATTCACTACGAGAGCAGTTTCCAAGTTCAGCGAGTGTTAGATTGGTTACAGCCTTATGGTTGTAAGCGATTCTTGGCTATTAATCCTGCTACTCCTGTAAATGCACTTGAAGAGGTATTGGATTACATTGATGGCATTAACCTTCTTATGGTTAATCCGGGTTTCGCAGGTCAAAAAATTGTACCTTCTACCTTGCGAAAGGCAGAGAAAGTGATAAAATTGTTGAAAGACGCAGGACGTGAGGATATCATTGTTGAAGTGGATGGTAACATTACTCCAGAGAATGCAAAAAAATTACGCGCTATCGGTGCCAATATGTTTGTATGCGGCACGTCTGCCATCTTCAAGGGTGACGTGAAGAAGTACGAGGAGAATATTATTAATTTTAGAGAGTATATCAAATGATTGAGGAACTGAATCCTATACAGAAAAACCTTCTTGAAATATTCAAATGGTTTGATGCATTCTGTCGTCAGAATGAACTGAGATATTATGCTATTGGTGGTACATTGTTGGGTACCTTGCGTCATAAAGGTTTTATCCCTTGGGATGACGATCTTGATGTTGGTATGCCTAGAAAGGACTATGAGTTATTTATGAAACTGATGAATGGGCGTCAGGGGCGTTATCAGTACGAAACAATCTATTCAACAGAAAAGGATTTTTGCTATTCTATGGGAAAATTGTATGATACGCGAACTACCTTGGTGGAGCAAAGACGAAGAACTGTCAAACGAGGATTATATATTGATATTTTCCCTATTGATGGACTTTGCAATAAAAAAGAGGAAGCCAAGAATGCATATAGCCCTATAAAATGGCGTTTGGTATTCCACGAGGCTATGGTTACTTGTACTCGTGAAGGAAGAAATTTTTGGAAGAATGCTTTCATTCAGTGTACACACTTGTTACCTGAGTTCTTGTTTAGCTCTCGTGACCTTCGCATAAAAATCGATAATATGTGTGCGGTGCATGATTTTGATTTATACCAGTATGGCGGAAATTTACTAGGAACAAAATTTGATGGCGAAGTTGTTCCATTGAAGTGGTTCGGCAAGGCAAAGGAGGCTGACTTTGAAGATATGAAAGTTTTTATTCCTGAAGATTCAGTCTCTTACTTACAGCATATATATGGTAACTGGGAAGAGCTTCCCCCAAACGAGAAACAGGTTACAGCTCATGATTTTGTAAGTTGTGATCTAAATAAGTCATATGTTGATTTATCGAATAATTGATGTATTATAATTTCCAATTGGAATCCCTATTTTTTGAACTGATACAGATTGCTGTCGGGAATTGCATATGTTTGTCACAAACCCTTTCTGCAGAGGAGTGGCAGATGCTTTTGCTATGGCTCAGAAGCAGGTGCTGGTGGGTGTTTGCTTTGTTGCTGTTGATATGTTGAGTAAGCAGAAGCAAACTGGCAACATACCGGTAGAACTGAAGATGCAGTGGTTTGCCTTAGCGAATCAGATATAGCAATGCAATGAAGTGATGAATGCTCTTTGCTTGGAACTGCAGGCTAAGTTGACGGTTGATAGTTTTCAGTCTTGTGTTTTGAAGGGGGGGCTCTATTAAAGAATTAGCTCCTTATCGTCAGTCTGGGGATATTGATATATGGTTGACAAGTGGTCACGAGAATGTGTTGGACTATGTGATAAAGCAAGCTCCTGCTAATGACCTTGACCAGAAGCATATTCATTGGCATGTGTTCAAAGATGTTGATGTGGAAGCACATTGGATTCCTGTAAAGAGAGGCAGCAGAAAGTTTGATCGGGTGCTGGATTCTTATTTTGTAAAGGAATGTGATAGACAAATGGGCAATGGGGGGTCCCAACAGTGGATTTTCAGTTGGTACACCAGTTATTGTATGTGTTTGGTCATTATGTGTATGAAGGCGTGGGATTACGTCAGTTAATGGATTTGTATTTTGCTCAAAAGGTGTGTATTAAGCAGCAACCGGAGAGTGTAAAGGAGGTGTTGAAGTTATTCAAAAGGATGGACTTGATGCGTTTTGTGGGAGCTACACAATATGTCTTACAAGTAGTGTTTGATGGAAACAGAAATGCTCATGAATTACTTGCAAATAGTTCTATTAATGATCATCTCGACACAAACACGAATCAAAAAAATAGTTTATATCTGATTTGTGAGGCTGATAAAGAAGAGGGCTTAAAACTTTTGGAGGATATTGAAAACGGAGGCAATCACGGACAGTATGATGTGCGCAATAATGTGAAGGGAGAAACTTTCATAGGGTGCTTCTGGCGTAAGTGGAGTCGCAAGTTAAGAATGATTCGCTTTGATGCCTTATGAACTCTGGTGATGCCCTTTGCTCGATTGAGATTAGAAATATGGATGCGAATAACTAGACAAAGGTACAACATTTAGATTATTATGATACTTAAATGGATTTTTGATCGGTCGGTCGCTTTGATAGGCTTGCTGTTTCTTTGGCCTATATTGATTGTTGTGGTTATCATGGTGAAGGTGAAGATGCCTGGGGGACCGGCTTTCTTTGTGCAGAAGCGGGTGGGTAAGGGGGGAAAGTTGTTTCCATGCCATAAGTTCCGAACTATGACAGTAAATCACAATGGTTCTACGGTAAGCGTGGCTGGAGATAGCCGCATTACTCCGTTTGGTGCAACTCTCCGCCATTATAAGTTTGATGAACTTCCAGGTCTCTGGGATGTACTGATTGGAAACATGTCCTTTGTTGGTCCTCGTCCGGATGTTCCTGGATATGCAGATAAGCTCGTAGGCGAAGACCGTGATGTCCTGAAACTTCGCCCAGGTATAACAGGTCCTGCAACGCTCAAATACCGACTTGAAGACGAGATGATCTCTGAGTATGTGGCAAAGAAACAGGCAGAAGGTGACACTCGTCCTATGCAGGAGATAGCAACAGAGTACAATGACAATGTAATCTATCCAGACAAAGTTCGTCTGAACTGTTATTATTATCGTCATTATTCTTTCATTAAGGATATAGAAATGATTTTTGCAACAGTTTTAGGATTTAAGGTGAAATTTGCTGGCGAGGAGTTATAAAAGGTATGAACGAATAAAATATAAGATATATGGCAACTGAAGAAAGAAAAACGATTTACCTCTGTCTTGCTCACATGAGTGAGGCGGGGTATGAACAGAAATATGTAAAAGAGGCATTCGATACCAACTGGGTGGTGCCAATGGGACCTAATGTGAATGCGTTTGAGCAGAATCTGGCAGACTTCGCTAACAACAATAGCGATGGTAGTAAGTTGGACCGTAAGGTAGTATGCCTCTCTGCAGGTACTGCTGCTGTGCATTTGGCATTGATTGCCTGTGGCGTGAAGCCGGGTGATGAGGTGTGTGTGCAGTCATTCACTTTCTGTGCTTCTTCGCATCCTAGCACTTACTTAGGAGCGAAACCTGTGTTCATCGACTCGGAGCGTACGACATGGAACATGGATCCAGAGCTGCTAGAGAAGGCTATCGTTGACCGTAAGGAGAAGACTGGCAAGTATCCAAAGGCTATCATCCCTGTGGCACTCTATGGTATGCCTTACGACTGTGAGCGCATCATGGCAATTGCAGACAAGTATGGCATTCCTGTGATTGAGGATGCTGCTGAGGGTATGGGATCGCGCTTTGATGGTCAGGTGCTGGGTACGTTCGGACGCTTCGGCGTACTTTCTTTCAATGGTAACAAGATGATCACAACCTCTGGTGGTGGTGCTTTGATATGTCGTAATGATGAAGATGCCAGCAATGTGATGTGGCATGCTACTCAAGCTCGTGATGCTTATCCTTACTATCAGCATACAGAGATTGGTTACAACTATCGTATGAGTAATGTATGTGCAGGTATCGGTCGTGGTCAGATGACTGTTCTTGATGTTCATATTGCCCACCATAAGCACGTTCAGGAGCTCTACAAGGAATTGCTGAAGGATGTGGATGGGGTAACCCTTCACGAGCAGCCTGCTGATCCTCGCTACGATGCTAACTTTTGGCTGTGTGCTGCTACGCTGGATGCAGATGTGAAGATTCAGGGTCAGGAGAACGCTTACAAGGAGGTTATCAAGACTGCCGTAGGTGGTGCTGCTGGTGTCATCAAGGCTGTGGATAGTGCTGTAACCGACTGTCAGCCTAATGAGAATGTGGAGGCTCTGCGTGTGTTCATGCTCCAGAAGAAGGTTGAGTGCCGTCCAGTATGGAAGCCAATGCACAAGCAGCCAGTGTATGCAGATGCTGTTGCTTACGTGAATGGTGTATCCGAAGAGATCTTTAGGGTTGGCTTCTGCCTACCTGCAGGTCCTTATGTAACAGATGATGATGTTCGTTACACTGTGGATTGTATCAAAGAAGCTATCGTAAAGTAAGCAACTTCCTTAATGGAGATAATAATATTTGGGAAATGAATCTGAAACATTTTGCTTGTTAGATTTATTTTCCTTTTTTTCTTTCAGTTGCTGACTCTGTATTCCGAAGTACGTAAGCCCTCAAATTAGGGCTCCAAAATGATATCTATATCTTTGTTGGATGTTGGTGTTTAACAATTACGTATAGTAGCGAATATCTTGAAAGATTTTATTTTCAGTACCAAACAGAGGTCGTTCCTCATGGAATGTCTCTTCATTCATTCTGTTTAAAGAATAACGTCCCTTACAACATTTTTCATAAATGGTACAAGGATACCCGCAGAAAAATAGTGGAAGTTCAGTTGGATGTTTTTCCCTCGTGTCCAACCTCGGAGTCCGTGCCGTCTGTCTTCTCCTTTAGATCTTATCAAAAGCTTTTGATAAAAGGAGTATTCACAAGTAAATTCTTATCCAAAGTAATATTCTATCCATACCTATAATTTATTGATTTTCAATGCATCTTTTGATAATAAAGTTTTGATAATATCTTTAATTTCATTTACCATTCTTTAGATTTGTATTATGGACAGCACTGTCTCTTTCCTATAATACAAATCTATTATGGAACCAACCAAAATCATCACTCGCAACTTACTTGTCCCCTTTGTTCGTAAGTCCTTATCTTCCTATGAATTATCGGGTGACACTTTCACTCGCATAATGAGCAGTCTGTTACAATTAACGTCTTTTATGGAGTTCAGGTCCATCGAGACGTATTCCTCGGATGTCGGCATTGCATTTCTGAGTGTCGCAAATTTGGATAAAGGTGTCTCTTACCGTCGTTATCAGCGCAATTGTCGTGGAATAGAAATTCTCAACGCATCGTTAGCGGACGCCCTGGATAACTTTTTTCGGAACAAACCCAAGCGCGTGACACGTTTGTTCAGTGGTGATATAGGTGCGATAGCCCGGCAGTATACCGATCAGTTGCTAAACCGCTCTCCTTTAACACCTGCTACCATCGACTCCCATCTCCTGTATATAAGCCGTTTTTGTGAGTTTCAGCATATGGCAGACAAATCATTGTCTACCCTTTGTTGGGACGATATTGTCGCCTATGTTGATTCTACGGGGAAAAACAGATATGCCAAGTGCTATCCTGTAAAACTGTTCATGCGTTATCTGCATGAAGGCGGCTTTATAACGACAGATTTGAGTTTGGCCTTTGAAGGTGTAACACAGCGTACCCGCAGAGTTCCTTTACTCTCATACTTTGATAAGGATGAGATACTAAAGCTGGAGCAGGCAATAGACCGTACCGGGCCGATAGGTAAACGGAACTACGCAATGATTCTTCTCTCAACCCGTCTTGGTCTGCGACGTTCAGATGTCACAAATTTGCAATTTTCAGACATCGACTGGGACAACAACCTGATTACAATCATACAGCAAAAGACCGGTAAACAGGTTGTATTGCCTCTTTTAGGTTGTGTTGGCGAGGCTTTGGTAGACTATATTGTCCACGGGCGTCCAAAGAGCAAATCCAAGTTCATATTTCTTGGATATTGCAGGCAAGGTGGAAAGCCCCGTCCGATGACAGCCGCGAAACTGACGTCTGTAGTATCTGATACCATGAGGGAAGCCGGTTTGGATTGTCGCGCCCGTCATCATGGTCCTCATAGCCTGCGCCATAGTTTGGCCACAACCCTTATGAATCAGGGCGTGGATATCCATACTATATCCGGCGTACTGGGTCACTCCTCAATTGAACCTACGATGGCATACTTGAATGTAAATCTTAAATTATTGCTTGGTTGTACTTTGGATGTACCGCCTGTATGTGAGGACTTTTATAATCAAAAAGGAGGGCTGTTCTATGTCATCGGATGAATACTACAGCCTGTTGGCGGAATATATCGTCCGTCTACGACATGAAAAGACATTGCATGGCTTTTCTTCCCTGTCCCTCTTTTATACATTGGGAGAATTAGACAGATATTGGGCAGCTAATGGCATCGGCATAACCGATTTAAAGAAAGAGGCTTATGAAAAATGGTTTGACTCCCTGGACCATGACAATCTGAGCCGCAAGACCATTTATGCAAAAGCCGCCGCTTATCGTCAGCTAATGATATATCTGTCCCGAATAGGCAAGCCGGTGTTTATCCCGGCCTTACCAAGAGAGAATGAGCATAAGTTCATCCCTTATATATTTACGCACAAGGAAATACGACTGCTGTTTAAAGCGTCCGAGCAGCAAATAATGCGTTCTCTGACCAGTAAGAACTTCATGTTTTCAATGCCGGCTATCCTGCGCTTGCTTTATAGCACAGGCATACGTTTAGGGGAAGCACTATCCCTGCGAAATCAAGATATAGACTTTGAACATAGGCAGATTATACTCAATAACACCAAGAACCGCCATCAACGTATAGTGCCCGTCAATCAGTCCCTGCTGGCTGTCCTTGAGCAATATGTGAGTTATCGCAACAAGTTAAGATGCCGGAATGCAGCAGAAAAGGATGCCTTTTTCTTTGTCTCAAACAAAGGGACACAGGGTACTTGCAGTGCTGTCGAACGTTGGTTCAAGCAGCTGCTGAGGAAAGCGGGCATACCATATAAAGGACATTTTGCAGGTCCCCGGGTGCATGACTTGCGCCACACGGCTTGCATACATGCCATGATGAAAATGACAGCTCAGGGAGTAGACCTGTACACATGTTTGCCTGTCCTGTCAAAGTTTATGGGACATATGGATGTATATGCCACAGAACACTATCTGCGACTGACTCAGGAGGCATATCCCGAGGTCATTAACCAACAGGCAGGATTGTCATCCGGGATACGGCGCGTTATCACGGATGCTTATCCGGTAAGTAACCTGATAGAGGATGAAGGCTGAATACAAGGACTTTGCCGTATGCCTACAGGACTTTTTCACGCGCTATCTAGTCCGTGAAGTAGGTGTGAGCCGGCAGACAATGCGATCTTACAGAGATACATTTATGCTGTTGCTTCAGTATTTAGAAACAGCTTGCAGTATTATACCGGAGAGAATCTGCTTTGAGCACCTGGATAAGGAGCGCATAGCTGGTTTTCTGGATTGGCTGGAAATACACAGGTTATCTTCATCCGCTACAAGAAACACCCGTCTGGCTGCAATACGTTCATTTTACAGATATATGATGAGAGAAGACCCGATGCACTTACAGCAATGGAAGAATGTTTTAACTCTCAGATTCAAGAAGGAAAAGCAGGATGTAATCAAGCATCTTAGTATTGAAGGTATCAAAGCCATATTGGAAGAAATACCCCAAGACACCTGCCAAGGCCGTCGACATCTTACACTACTGTCTCTTCTCTATAATACGGGGGCCCGGGTGCAGGAAGTTATCAATCTCACCCCCTTGTCGCTGCGATTGAATAAACCGGCAACTATAGAATTGTTCGGTAAGGGAGCTAAAACACGTATTGTACCGTTGGATCATGACATGGTGGGGTTACTGACCGGTTATATCAAAGAAACGGGACTTGATAATCTGGTGAGGAACAAAGCACCGCTCTTCTGTAACTCCCGGGGAACAACGCTTACCAATCCGGGTATTACATATATACTGAAAAGATATGCCCGACAGGCAAGAATAAAGAATCCGGATTTAGTCCCGGAAATAGTAAGCCCACATATGCTGAGACACTCAAAGGCGATGCACCTTTTACAAGCAGGAGTCAATCTTGTCTATATCCGAGACCTGTTGGGCCATGTATCCGTTACAACGACTGAAATTTATGCCAGAGCAGACTCTGAAGCAAAACGGGAAGCACTTGAGAAAGCTTATAAAGATATAGGAATTACATTACCAAATGTCAACACTTGGGAGAGGGACCCGAAACTAAAAGCCTTCCTGAAAAGTCTAAGCTAAGAGTTATTATCAAAAGCAGTTTTTAAAAGTAAATGGAGCAAACAGCTGTTTATCAGGTACTTTTAAAACTGCTTTTGGAGCTACTTTGGATAAGAATTTACTTGTGAATATTCCTTTTTCTTTTAAACTCGGGCGTAATTTCTTAAATCCGCTGTACAAAGATAGCAAGGCTTCGTGTAATGTGTATTTTGACCGAAGAAACGGAATGTACAAAATGAAGGATTTTGGGAATGATGATTATTCAGGGGATTGTTTTGCCTTGGTCGGCAAGCTAAACGGGCTGAATTGTAAAGAGCCTAAAGACTTTGTAGAAATACTGGCTATTATTAACCGAGATATGCGCTTGGGGCTATCTGACAAGCCTGAAATGAGAAATTCTTCTACTAAACCTGTTTCGGTGAAAGTGGAAATTACGCATGTACCGAAAAGGAAGAAAGCAAGACCTTACACGTTGGCACAAAAGAACTTTACGGCTGTGGAACTTGCCTTTTTGGGAGAAAGCGGTATCACGCAAGAGATACTGAAATTGTTTCGGGTGGTTTCGCTGAAGAAGTTCAGCAGTGAGAATAACGAAGGGAAACCGTTCAGCATTGCGGCGACGGATAAAGAACCGGTGTTCGGATATACGGCGAAACAGTATGTGAAGGTGTACCGCCCGCACTCGGAGATGCGTTTTTTATATGCCGGGGATTTTGGGGAGAATTATTGCTTCGGGTTGGAGCAGTTGCCTGCTAAAGGAGATTTGCTCTTTATTACGGGTGGTGAAAAGGATGTGATGAGTCTGACGGTTCACGGGTTCCATGCTATATGCTTCAATTCGGAAACGGTGACTATTCCCGTAGGAATTATTCATAGGCTCTCTTTCCGGTTCAAGCATATTGTCCTGCTCTATGATGTGGATAAAGTGGGGCTGGACAGTTTGGCAAAACAAGAACTGGCGTTGAAGAACTACGGGGTGAAACGATTGTTGCTGTCACTGGCGGGAACGAAGGTGGAAAAGGATATTTCGGACTTTTTCCGTTTGGGAAATAGCCGGGAAGATTTGATTAAATTATTTCTGGATTATCTGGATACAATATACAGCGAAACTATGTCTGCTCTGAAATCTTGTGAGGTGGATTTTAATAATCCGCCGCCCGTGGCACAAATGGTTGTGTCGGTGAATGATGTGCTATTAGGCACGCAAGGAAATATCCTCTGTATTACCGGTGGTGAGGGAACCGGAAAAAGTAATTATGTGACGGCATTGATAGCCGGTGCCATCGGACAATCCGACAATAATAAGGATAAGGTGATGGATACGTTGGGAGTGTCGGTCTGTGAAAACAGCAAGCGGAAGGCGATTCTGTTCTATGATACGGAACAGTCGGAGGTGCAGACGTACAAGAACATTACAACCCTTTTAAGGCGTTGCGGACGGGAAACGATGCCGGAATACCTGAAAGCGTATTGCCTGACGGGAATGAGCCGGAAAGAACGCTTGCAGGCGATTATCCAAAGCATGGATAAGTTTCATTACCAGTTCCGGGGGATTCACATGGTGGTGATCGACGGGATTGCGGACTTGATAAAGGGTGCGAATGATGAAACGGAAAGTATTGCTGTGGTGGAGGAATTGTATCGGCTGGCGGGGATTTACAATATTTGTATCGTTACTATCCTGCATTTTATTCCTTCGGGGCTGAAATTGCGGGGGCATTTGGGCAGTGAGTTGCAACGAAAGGCGGCGGCTATCCTCTCGATAGAGAAAGATACTGATCCGTCGGTGTCGGTGGTGAAAGTGCTGAAAGTGCGTGACGGCAGTCCGTTGGATGTGCCTATCATGCAGTTTGTATGGGATAAAGATGTCAGGATGCACGTGTATCTGGGGGAAAAGCCGAAAGAGGAAAAGGAGAAGCGGAAAGAGGATGAACTCGTGGCAGTGGCACGGGATATTTTCGGACGGCAGGACTTTATTACTTATGTGGATTTGGCGGAACAAATTCAAGCGATACCGGACGTGAAAGAACGCATAGCAAAAAGTTATATCAAGTTCATGCGGGAGAAGGAAATCATACTGAAAGACCCGTCGAACCAAAGTTATTATATCATCGGAAATTTAAAACAGGCAGGCTTATGATACCATTGGATAAAGAAACATTCGAGGCGTATATGGAACGGTTGCTCGAACAAGTGGAAAAGGTCGTAGGCGCACTGGACAAGAAGGACAAGAAACCGCAAAATTTCCTGAACGGGGAACGGCTGTACAATAACCAGGACGTTTGCCTGCTGCTGAACATCAGTAAACGGACGTTGCAACGGTACAGGGATAATGGGTTGAAGTATCACACGATCTGCATAAGACGTATTATAGGGAGAAGGACTTGCATGAGTTTATACGGCGGTATTTCGACGGGGAGAATGTAGGGAAAGGCAAAACGAAGGAATGTAAGGAAAATGAACGTACAGAGGATGGTATGTTGTCCGATGATGAGAACGAAGTAACAGAAGATATTTAGGTTGTTATGATTTCCATTTAAGCAGATTTAGCCGATAACCTGACGTTGTGTGTGTATCCCGTACTGTCGTAATGATAGGACGGGATATTTTTTCAAAGTTTTGGCAGTAACAGGTAAATACTGCCGAAAATTTGAAAATGAAAGTAGGAATACATGTTATTAGGCATAAAATAATATAATTCATCTGACAGGTGTCCTTTTCTGAAAAATAAAAGCTATATTTGTGATAAATTCTCGAATAAAGCAATTAAAATATGGTTATTCAATTTACAATAGGAAATTTTCTATCTTTCAAAGAACAATCTACATTGTCATTAGCGGCGTCGGCTTTGAAAGAAGTACAGGTTCCGGCTGAAGATATAATTTTTAGTGTAGGGACTGCCGGATTATCGTTAATGAAGAGTGCAGTTGTTTACGGTGCCAATGCATCCGGTAAATCCAATTTCATTAAGGCTTTTGAGTTCTTTAAATGGTATGTGATAAATTCATCAAAGGATATTCAAGCAGGAGAACGTGTCAATATAGAAAGTTTTCGGTTAAATTCGCTTACTGCGGGTGAACCAAGTTATTTTGAAGCCATATTCTGTGATGGAGATAATCAATATCGTTATGGATTTGAAGCTGATAATTTTTTGGTACATTCGGAATGGCTCTATCAAAAAGCTAATAAAAAGAGAGCTAAGGAGGTGGAACTATTCTATCGGGAAAAAGATAGCTTCGATATTCATACCAAGTTTGTCGTTGGTAAAGAACTTGCAGGCAAACGAATGGTGAGAGCAAATGCATTATTACTTTCTGTTGCGGCACAATTCAATGATCCGACAGCAGTAGAGATAATGAAATGGTTAAACGATACCACTATTATTTCTGGTTCTAATGATGAGAAGATATGGAATACCGCCACCATCCAACTGGATGACATCAGAATGAAACGGAGAATTGTAGAGTTTTCACGCTATGCTGATTTAGGTATTGAGAATATTGAAAAAATTGATAATACTATTGTCAGTACGCATACGCAGTACGATGATGAAGGTAATGAAGTCAAAGCTATTACTTTTCCATTCAGGAAAAATGAATCGGAAGGTACAATTAAGTATTTTTCTTTGGCGTATCCTATTATTGATGCTTTGGATAATGGAAAGCGTCTGATTATAGATGAATTTGATTCTAAGATGCATCCACTTCTTACGTGTAGAATTATTGCCTTGTTTAATTCAAAAGAAACAAATCCGAAAAATGCTCAATTGATTTTTACTACTCACGATACAAATTTGTTAAGTGCTAATACATTCCGACGGGATCAGATTTGGTTCACACAAAAAGACCGTTATGGGGCGACTGAACTTTATTCATTAGCTGAGTATAAAGTTCGTAATGATGCTTCGTTTGAAAAAGATTACTTATCCGGGAAGTACGGTGCTATTCCAATTGTCGGAGACTTAACCCGTTTGTTTAATACGCAAGAAAAATAAACTATGGCGGCTACAAAAAGGAAAAATATAAATCCGCGTATCGAAAGAAAGATAACCCGTATCAGTGGTGTACGTGAAGTGAAACAAACATTTCTGATTATTTGCGAAGGGGTTAATACTGAACCGGACTATTTTAATGCTTTCCGCTTGACTTCTGCCAATGTGAAAGCTATCGGTCAAGGCATGGGAACATTAACATTAGTACAGAAAGCTATCAATATAAAAGAGCAGGAAAGGCAAAAAGGAAGAACATATAATCAGAATTGGGTGGTTTTTGACAAAGATGACTTTCCTGAAAATGACTTTAACTCTGCTATCCTATTAGCACGCCAAAATGGTTTTGAAGTGGCTTATAGTAATCAGGCCTTTGAATTTTGGTTCTTACTTCACTTTAATCTGTATCAAGGGGCTTTGCATCGTTCTAGATATGAAAAAATGTTGAGTACTTTGCTCGGATTTGCTTATACAAAGAAGTCGGGTGTAAGCTCTAAAATGTTTAATGCTTTATTCCTTAAACAAGAACAAGCTATTAATCATGCTAAAATTATCATGAAACAATTTGATGGGAATAACCCAGCACAACAAGAGTCTTCTACTACTGTTTATAAGCTTGTGGAAGAATTAAATAAATTTGTGTGATTAAATTGTTATTAAGTTCCATTTATAATAATCTAAAATCTTATGTTCGATAAAATTTGTATAAAATCAAACAATGGTAATGAGCAAAAAATAGATATTGCTTTTTTGATTGATACTATGCTCTTCTACGGTGAGGTAAATGTTCTCGTTCATGAAAATGAACTTGTAACCTTACTAAATTTTTTTGATATAGACATATTGGCTGAATTAATAAGATTGAAGCGAATGAAATTACATGTTAGACAGAATATTTTAGGAGTATCGAAAGTTGGCAATGCCGATAACTACCAATATGGGATTGGTTTTTATAGATCTCAAAATGAAGATGTTAAAAGTGTTTTGTATAGAGCACATAGAAAAATTATAAATAATAGCATTCAAAATAATAAATTTGCAGATCGTTTTTATTATATAGTTTCACCATTTGAACATGAATCAATAGAAGATAAAATTATTAATGAAGATTTGAATAATACCCAATACTTAAAAGAAGACAAGGTTACAATGGACTTTGCCTTCTTTGTCATAGCCTTTAATATCAAAAAGATGTGTGCAAAACTGCTAAAAGCGGGAAAGGGAAAGAATGACACGCTATATTTATCTTTATCAGACCAAGTGTGAATCAACATACGACGAATATTAAGCCTTATTACCTAATTACTGAAAAAATAGTCGCATAGACAAAAAAAAGAGGAACGACTATTTTAAGATAAAAAAGGAGATGTGCCGTGACGACACACCTCCTTTTATTGATATATACTCTATATAATCCGGAAATTAATATCTTCCGCCACCATAGCCACCACCACGGTTTCCACCGCCATAGCCGCCACCGCGATTGCCGCCACCGTAACCGCCACGACCACCTGAAGGTCTTTCAGTTCTCGGACGTGCTACGCTTACTGCGATAGTTTTGCCTTCAAACTCAGTTTCATTCAGTTCGTTAATAGCTTTTTGGCCTTCTTCATCGTTCGGCATATCAACGAAACCGAATCCGCGTGAACGCCCCGTTTCTCTGTCAGTAATGATATTGGCTGTTGTAACTTCGCCAAACTGTGAGAATAATTCCTGCAAGCTGTCGGATGTTGTACCCCAGCTTAAATTTGCAACATAAATGTTCATTTTTTCTATTTATTTACTTTATTAATAATTGAGATGCGCACGGCGTTCATTCCCCGCGTACCACGTTCTATTTCAAATGTTACCATATCTCCTTCTGCAATGTCTTCAGGAGCTGAGCTAATGTGAAAGAAATATTTTTCACCGTTTTCTGCGTCCTTCACAAAACCATAACCTCTGGATTCATTAAAATGATCAATCCGTCCGCTAAGGGGAAGTGGAGCTTCCATTGCTTCTTGTTTGGAAACAGAAACTGCAATCTCACTGGCGTCAATTTCCTCTCTGGGCTTTTCCTGAGGCGTTGAATGAAGTACTCCATTTTCGTCTACATATGCAAGCATTTCTTCAAAGCTGCGACTCCCATTATTAAGACGTTCTTCTTTTTTCTTTTGCTTTTCTTCTCTCTTACTTTGCTTCGCTTTTTCCCGATCTCTTTTAGTTGATGTTACTTTTTTTACCATATATAATTGTGATTTATATAATTAAATAGTATATTTCGCTATTGATGCCTTCATCAATTTTCATATACCAATTAATCAATGTTCAAAATGGATATTCTCCAGACAAAAAGGACTAATAATGAGATCAATCTTGAAAATGAGAAAGCCCACTACAAAATAGCACGGAATCAAACACAGACAAAGAAAAATCAGAATAAACCTAATTGTTTACCGAGCAAATATAGGTATTATATTTTAAAATCTTGCAATAACGTGATAGTTTTCGTCTTTTATTAGGATAGGACTTGAAATCTTAATAGAAGAAAACATTACTCCTTCCCTTGTTTCTCTGTCGCTTAATTGTTCTAAAACTCCTGTTTTTAGGGATTATTTCCTCTTTAGGATGCTTTCCGGAGCAGATATGGTCTTGTCGTTTCATGACCGATGAATATACCACATCTTTGCATCGTTAACGTTAGCGAAGTAATAAATAACTGTATTCATTAAAATTAAAGAAAGGAAAATTTATGGCAATTCGATTTAGAAGAGTAGAACGTCTGTGTGATCCTACAGACAAAGCTGCAGGGAAGAAAGTATATCCGGTAATCTCTTATCAGTATGATAACAGTGCTACACTGGATGAATTTGCAAATGAGATTTCTTCAACCTCCGGTGTGAGCGAGGGAGAGACGATTAGTGTGCTCAAAGATTTTCGTACTTTATTGCGAAAGACTTTGCTTGCGGGACGGTCGGTAAATATCAGCGGACTGGGCTATTTTTATTTATCTGCCCAAAGTAAAGGGGCAGAAACCGCAGAGGATTTTACTGTAGCTGATATTTCGGGACTGCGTATCTGTTTCCGTGCCAACTCAGATATCCGGTTGCAGACAGGAGGAACTGTTCGTACAAACGGTTTGAAGTTTAAGGATTTGGATCACATTAATAAGGATTCGGATGGAAACGGAAATAATCCTGATATCGATGATTCCGGAGATAAAGGTGATCCGGGAGATGGTGGTGAGTCACCGGATCCGACACTTTAATATGCAATGCAAATCACTACAATTCTGGCTTTTATTACCGCTATAGGTGGCTTGGAAGCAATAAAGTGGATGGTGCGATACATCACTTGCCGTAAGACGGATGCCCGGAGGGAAGAGGCGACTGTTTGTAGTCTGGAAGAGGAAAACCGCCGTAAAAAGGTGGACTGGCTGGAAGAACGTCTGACTCAAAGGGATGAAAAAATAGATGGACTCTATGCTGAACTTCGTAAAGAACAGGAAGATAAAATAAACTGGATACATAAGTGTCATGAAGTGGAGCTGATTCGGAAAGAATTTGAAGTGAAGAGGTGTGAAATCAGGGGGTGCGCAAAGCGCATCCCTCCCTCTGATTACTAAAAAGATTAATTGATTAATGACAAATATCATGAGAAAGATAGATTCTATTATCATACATTGTTCGGCTACGAAAACCGGACAGGATTTTACTGCAATGGATATTGACGGCTGGCATCGCAAACGTGGATTTAACGGAATCGGATATCATTATGTGATTCGTTTGGATGGAAAAGTAGAGAAAGGGCGTGATGTGTCTTTAGTTGGTGCTCACTGCAAAGGTTGGAATGAACGAAGTATCGGGATATGTTATATTGGTGGTTTGGATGAGAACGGATGTCCGGCGGATACGCGGACCAATGAGCAGAAACGTGCGCTTTCTCAATTGGTGATCGATTTAAAGAATAAATATGATATTCACCAAATTTTAGGACATCGGGATACTTCACCGGATCTGGATAGGGATGGAGTGGTTGAGTCTTATGAATATATAAAGTTTTGTCCTTGTTTCGATGTTAAGTCTTGGCTGGGTAGGAGAAATTCAATAAAATAATTACTTTTGTACATTTGATATGTGATTGGTTTATTCTCTTATAAATAAAAGTTGTATAATTTAGGAGGTATTTATGTTGAAAATATTAATAACCTATGCCGTTCAAGGCGAGTTTGTAGAGATAAAATGGCCTGAAGTGGAACCTTATTACGTTCGTACAGGCATTGGTAAAGTGAAGGCGGCTTTTCATTTGACGGAAGCGATTCGTCAGGTAGAGCCTGATTTGGTTTTGAACTTTGGTACGGCCGGAACAGTCAATCATCAGGTTGGGGATATTTTTGTTTGTCGTAAGTTCGTAGACCGAGATATGCAAAAGATGACAGCTTTCGGTTTGGAGTCGGAGATAGATTCATCTGCTTTGTTGAAAGAAAAAGGTTTTTGTGAGAATTGGACAGAGGAAGGAATTTGCAATACCGGAGATAGTTTTTTGACAGAACTGACTCACGTGAGTGGAGATGTAGTAGATATGGAGGCTTATGCTCAGGCTTTTGTTTGTCGGGCTAAAGAGATTCCATTCATCTCTGTGAAATATGTTTCGGACATTATAGGTCAGAACTCCGTGAAACATTGGGAAGATAAACTAGCAGATGCACGGCGGGGACTCTCGCATTATTTCAATGTTTTGAAAGAAAGTATATGATAAGTGACTCCTGCTGCTATCAGTGCAAGGAGTATCTTTACCCATAAAAGTGGGATCAGGAAGAAAATGCAATAAGACATGGTCCCCCACATCAGAGTGAGAGAGAGGATCTTGGCACGTAGTGGTATGGCTTTATTCTCACGAAAGTTACGAATATATGGTCCGAAGTGTCGGTGATTCAGCAGCCAATTATATAATCGGGGCGATCCTTTGAAATAAAGGGCAGCCGTAAGTAATAGGAAAGGAGTGGTGGGCAATAACGGTAAAAAGATGCCGAGAATGCCGAGTGCCAGAGAGATGCTTCCTAAAACAATACAGAGAGTTTTCATGCCGCAAATATAGTGCAAACCGGATGCAGAAGCAAATTTATTTGTATTCTACATTTGGTGTTGCCTATTTTGCTGAGTAGAAAAGTGAAAAAATAACGAGGTTTGACCAATGAAAACTCTTTTTATACTATCTTTGTACTTGTATCGAGGTGACATTAGATGCAGGTAACTTTTAATTTATACAACAATGTTTACAGTAATTAAACGCATGGAAGTTTCAGCTTCTCATAAGCTGGTGCTCCCGTATCGCAGCAAATGCGCTAGTCTACACGGTCACAATTGGATTATCACTGTCTATTGCCGCTCAGCACGGCTGAACTCAGAAGGAATGGTTGTCGATTTCACCCGAATTAAAGAAGTGGTTATGGAAAAACTTGATCATCAAAATCTGAATGAAGTTCTTCCATTTAATCCAACGGCAGAGAATATAGCCCGTTGGGTTTGTAAGCAGATTCCTCAGTGCTATAAAGTGGAAGTACAGGAGTCGGAAGGGAATATTGTTATCTACGAGAAAGATTCTTTAGAAAATGAAAAGGAATAAGAAACGGTGAATGAGAGATAAAAATGGCGAAAAAAATTAACGAGATCTTTTATAGTTTACAGGGTGAAGGCTATCACACTGGGACGCCCGCTATCTTTGTTCGTTTTTCGGGATGCAATCTCTGTTGTGATTTTTGTGATACGCAACATGAGGAAGGAATAATGATGACTGATGAAGAAATCATTGCTGAAGTAAAGAAATATCCTGCTGTTACGGTTGTCTTGACGGGAGGTGAGCCTTCGTTATGGATAGATGATGATTTTATTGACCGTTTGCATGAAGCGGGTAAATATGTCTGTATTGAAACAAATGGAACTCGTGTGTTGCCCGAATCTATCGATTGGGTAACCTGTTCTCCTAAACAAGGAACTAAATTGGAGATTACCCGAATGGATGAAGTGAAAGTTGTCTATGAAGGACAAGATATCAGCATTTATGAATCACTTCTTGCCGAACATTTTTACCTTCAACCTTGTTCTTGTAGTAATACTGCTGAAACAGTAGACTGCGTAATGCGGCACCCAAAATGGAGACTTAGCTTGCAAACGCATAAACTTATCGACATCCGTTAAATAGATAAACGGATGGACTAGAGGAGCATCTAATATTTTACATATACATTATGAAAGTAGGTTTGTTTATTCCTTGTTATATCAATGCTATCTATCCGAATGTGGGGGTGGCATCATATAAGCTATTAAAAAGTTTGGGAGTAGATGTCGATTATCCGTTAGACCAGACCTGTTGCGGACAACCGATGGCAAATGCCGGTTTTGAGGATGAATCGGTGAAGTTGGCACTCCGGTTTGATGAATTGTTTCAGAAGTACGATTATATTGTCGGTCCTTCTGCCAGTTGTGTGGCTTTTGTGAAAGAGAATCATCCCGGTATTCTAAAGAAAGAGGGACATATTTGCCAAAGTGCGGGTAAGATTCATGATCTTTGTGCATTTATCCATGATGTGCTTAAACCTTCGAAACTGCCGGCACGTTTTCCACATAAAGTAAGCATTCATAATAGTTGCCATGGGGTGCGCGAGCTATTTCTTTCTGCTCCAAGTGAATGGAACATTCCTTATTTTAATAAGTTGCGTGATTTACTTGATATGGTAGAAGGCATTGAGGTTTTCGAACCTGCTCATATGGATGAATGCTGTGGATTTGGAGGTATGTTCGCTGTGGAAGAACAAGCGGTATCTGTTTGTATGGGACGGGATAAGGTGAAAAATCACATGGCTACCGGTGCCGAATATATCGTAGGAGCTGATAGTTCCTGCCTGATGCATATGCAGGGCGTTATTGAAAGGGAACATCTTCCTATAAAAATCATTCATATAGTAGAAATCTTAGCTTCGCAGTCATGAGTACCAAACATGCAAAAGCTGCAGAGAAGTTCTTGCAGGACAGCAAGATGGCAGCATGGTATAACGAAACCCTTTGGATGGTTCGTGTCAAAAGGGACAAGATGAGTAAAGAAGTTCCCGAGTGGGAGGAACTGCGTAATAAAGCTTGTGAATTAAAGCTTTATTCCAACAGCCATTTGGAAGAACTCTTGGTCGAGTTTGAAAAAAATGCTACTGCTAATGGAGCTATTGTTCATTGGGCGAAAGATGCGGATGAATATTGTGCCATTGTTTATGATATATTGAATGAACATAATGTCCATCATTTTATCAAAAGTAAATCTATGCTTGCCGAAGAGTGCGGGCTGAATCCTTTCCTGATGGAACGTGGAATTGACGTCGTTGAATCCGATCTGGGAGAACGTATTCTGCAATTGATGCATGAGGCACCGAGCCACATCGTGATGCCGGCTATACACATTAAGCGGGAGCGAGTGGGTGAGCTTTTTGAAAAAGAGATGGGTACGGAAAAAGGTAACTTTGATCCGACTTATCTGACTCATGCGGCCCGTAAGAATCTGAGACATCTTTTCTTGAATGCAGAGGCTGCCATGACGGGGGCAAACTTTGCCGTAGCTTCTACGGGAGATATCGTTGTGTGTACAAATGAAGGGAATGCGGATATGGGAACGTCTTATCCGAAGCTGAATATTGCTGCTTTCGGAATAGAAAAGATTGTACCCGACTTGGAGTCTTTAGGGGTATTTACACGTCTGTTAGCACGTTCGGCTACCGGACAGCCGGTGACAACTTATACTTCCCAATATCGCCGTCCGCGTGAAGGGGGAGAATACCATATTATCATCGTTGATAATGGTCGAAGTGAAATACTATCTAAGACGGATCATATTAAGACATTAAATTGTATCCGTTGTGGTGCTTGTATGAATACCTGTCCGGTGTATCGCAGGAGCGGAGGATATTCTTATACTTATTTTATTCCCGGACCTATTGGTATTAATCTGGGGATGGCACATGATCCGGAGAAGTATTACGATAATCTTTCTGCTTGTTCATTGTGTATATCCTGTTCGGATGTCTGTCCGGTGAAGGTAGATTTGGCGGAGCAGATTTATAAGTGGCGTCAGGATTTGGATGGTTTAGGAAAAGCAAGTGCCGGAAAGAAAATAATGTCCGGTGGCATGAAATTCCTGATGGACCGTCCGGCATTGTTCAATGCGGCTTTGTGGGTAGCTCCCGTGGTGAATGGTCTGCCACGCTTTATGAAATATAATGATTTTGATGCTTGGGGAAAAGGACGGGAACTTCCGAAGTTTGCCAAAGAGTCGTTCAATGAAATGTGGAAAAAGAATAAAGTACAGGGAAAGGAGGATAGCA
The DNA here is from genome assembly GCF_900155865.1 of Bacteroides bouchesdurhonensis. Taxonomy (GTDB): domain Bacteria; phylum Bacteroidota; class Bacteroidia; order Bacteroidales; family Bacteroidaceae; genus Bacteroides; species Bacteroides bouchesdurhonensis. The sequence goes on along the minus strand of NZ_LT707006.1, from coordinate 4,175,167 downwards.
ATGAGTAGTAGAGAAGAAATTTTAGCGAATATCCGCAAAAATACACAGGTTCGCTATGACAAGCCGGATATAGTAAATATGAAACGAATGTCTTATCCTGATAAGATAGAGCAGTTTTGTGCGATTAGTCGGGCTGTTGGCGGTACTGCTGTGATATTAGGGGAAGGAGAGGATGTGAATCAAGTCATTCGTCGTACTTATCCGGCTGCAACACGTATAGCTTCTGTGTTACCGGAGGTTTCTTGTGCTACTTTCAATCCGGACAATCTGGATGATCCGAGGGAATTGGACGGGACAGAGGTGGCAGTAGTTGAAGGAGAGATAGGAGTCGCAGAAAATGGAGCCATATGGATTCCACAAAGAGTCAAGTATAAAGCTATTTACTTTATTTCCGAAAGCTTGGTAATTTTACTTGATCGGAATAAAATTGTAAATACGATGTTTGATGCTTATTGCGAGTTAGTCGGACAAGAATATCAGTTCGGAACATTTATTTCCGGTCCGTCGAAAACGGCTGATATTGAACAAGCGTTGGTGATGGGGGCTCATGGAGCGCGGGAAGTATTAGTTATTTTGAAATGAATTAGCAAATATAAATAATGTACGCAAATAAAGTAAAGAAAATAGCGGCTGTTCATGATCTTTCGGGGATGGGACGAGTTTCATTGACGGTTGTAATTCCCATTTTATCGTCAATGGGATTTCAGGTTTGTCCACTTCCTACAGCTGTGTTGTCTAATCATACACAGTATCCCGGTTTTTCCTTTTTGGACCTGACCGATGAAATGCCGAAGATTATTGCTGAATGGAAGAAATTGGAGGTACAGTTTGATGCGATTTATACAGGTTATCTGGGATCTCCCAGGCAGATTCAGATTGTTTCTGATTTTATTAATGATTTCAGAAGACCGGATAGTTTGGTAGTAGCAGATCCGGTATTGGGAGATAACGGGCGTTTGTATACCAACTTCGACATGGATATGGTCAAGGAAATGCGTCATCTGATTACAAAAGCGGATGTGATAACTCCGAACCTGACCGAACTTTTTTATTTGTTGGATAAACCGTATAAAGCAGATAATACGGATGAAGAATTAAAGGAATACCTGCGTCATTTATCCGATAAGGGACCGGAAGTAGTCATTATAACCAGTGTTCCGGTGCATGAAGATACACGTAAAACTTCTGTCTATGCATATAACAGGAATGGAAATCGCTATTGGAAAGTGACCTGTCCTTATTTACCGGCTCACTATCCCGGAACCGGAGATACGTTCACGAGTGTTATAACCGGTTCTTTAATGCAAGGAGACAGTCTTCCGATGGCATTGGACCGTGCAACACAATTTATTTTGCAAGGGATTCGGGCTACTTTTGGCTATGAGTATGATAATAGGGAAGGAATTTTGCTGGAGAAGGTTTTGCATAATTTGGATATGCCTATACAAATGGCTAGTTACGAACTGATCTAACTCATGAATGGAACGGAAAGAACAAGTTTGCGGTTCCTTACAGATGTAGAGTAAGCAGAGGGGAAACTAAATATATCATTTAATGTTTATAAACTTTTGTTATTCAGATTTTACTGCTATTTTTACCGCCATTATTAAGTAATCTTGAATAAATGTATTTTATGACTCAAACACTTAAAACGACTGAACGGCTTGGGGTAGTAGATGCTCTGCGCGGATTTGCCCTTTTAGCTATTGTATTGTTACATAATCTGGAACATTATAATCTGTTTCTACCGTTGGAAGTTACAGTACCGGCGTGGTTACAAACGATAGATAAGTATATGTGGGATACGATGTTCTTCTTGTTTGCAGGAAAAGCGTATGCTACTTTCTCTTTATTGTTCGGGTTTAGTTTTTATATCCAATTGCGTAATGCGGAGAAACGGGGTACTGACTTTCGTGGACGTTTTGCGTGGAGATTGTGTCTGTTGTTCTTATTTGCGCAGTTACATGCTTTGTTTTATAATGGTGATATACTTTTGTTATATGCAGTAGTTGGTTTTGCTTTGATTCCGGTATGTAAGTTAAATGATAAAACGGTTTTCTGGATTGCTGTTATATTGCTTTTGCAGCCTTATGAATGGGGACGTGCTATTTATGCGATGATCGATCCCAATTATGTACCTGTGACAGGTCACTTTATCCCTTATGCTGAACGTGCCCAGGTAGTAACAGCTAATGGTAGTTTCCTGGAAGTACTTCGTTCTAATATTACTGACGGGCAATTGTATAGTAACATTTGGCAAGTAGAAAATGGTCGTCTGTTCCAGACTGCTGCTTTATTCATGTTCGGAATGTTGCTGGGACGCCGAAAGTATTTTATTAAGAGTGAAGAATCTACATGTTTCTGGAAAAAGATGCTGAAATATGCTGCCATTGCTTTTATTCCTCTCTATTGTTTGAAGACATTCGTTCCCGGTTTAATAACCAGTCCTTCTGTTTTGGTTCCTTATAAAATAGCCGTACCTTCTTACGCTAATTTTGCTTTCATGGTTATTCTTGTTTCTATCTTTACATTACTTTGGTTTAAGAAAAATAGTGGGTATGGTTGGCAAAGTCTGTTGATTCCGTATGGTCGTATGAGTTTGACAAATTACATATCCCAGTCTATTATGGGAGTTTGTATTTATTATGGTTTCGGACTCTCTATGTATAGATATGCGGGAGCAACAGGAAGTATTCTTATTGCATTATGTATCTTTACTATTCAACTGATATTTAGCCGTTGGTGGCTTGCACGGCATAAGCAAGGGCCTTTGGAGTTCTTGTGGCGCAAAGGTACTTGGATTGGAACCGGGAGATAATAGTATCTCCGGTTACTTGAATTTTACGGTAACTTCTGCAGAAGTGTTTCCGTAAGTCCAATCCGGACCATCCAGAATTAGGCGTATTGCTTCTTTATCTGCGGATTCGCAAAGTCCCTTCTTGACTTTAATGCAGTTGGGACGTCCTTTTCTGCTGACTGAGAAAGTTAATATGACAGATCCTTTCATTCCACTACAAGTTTCATCCGTAGGGGGTATCAGGTTCTCTTTCAGGTATTTTTTGTACTTTTTCATTCCGATTACAGGTTCCGGAGTTATCTGCTTTGGGGCTTTTACAGTACTTCTTTTGATTACTCCTGGTATAGATCCTGCCAAAGCATTGGTAGAAGGTGCTTGTTTCAGATCCTCTACGTTCACAGATGTGACAGCACCTGTAACAGTCATCTTCTTTTTTGCACCGGTCCCGGTTATTACCACTTCGTCAAATTTTGATTGGGTACTTTCTTTCATTGCTATGAGTATTGGCTGGAGTGAGTCCTTAATAGTGATGCTGACAGGATCATACCCAATGTAATTTACTTTCAATTTTCCAAAGAGTAGATCTTTGGGAATTGTGAACTTTCCGTTAATGTCTGTGATAGTTTCGTGAACTTTTCCTTCGTGAGTTTTTACGGTACCATATAGTAGAGACTGATCTTTATTATCCGTTTCTTTTGTCCCAAAAGTTATATTAGCACCGACAAGAGGTTGCCCTTTATCATCGATCACCATTCCTTCTATAATATTCTGGGCATTGGCACTCAGTTTGAGTCTTTTCGTATCTTTCTCATTACTAGGTAAGATAAGTGTATCTATTGTACTGATAGGGTTTTCCTCTTTTTCAGTTTTCGCAGGTTTTAAAACTTCTTCTTTTATAGGTACCGAATTCTTGGCAGGAAGATTTTGGGGAGTAGTTACGACTGTTGATTTAGCAATAATATCTTTTTTAATCTCTTTATCTGTGGTAACTACATGACTTGAGTCCTGTTTCTTTTTTGCAGCAGATGGGGAATGAATAATTTCCTCTTTCGGAGTTTCCGGATCAATTGAGACTTCAGGAGTTACTGTCCTAGCATTAGTCGTTTCTTTTGCTATAAATGTATCTTCCGGCATGTTATTTTTCAGGAATAAGAAATAACTGCTGATACCAATTCCGATGATCAGACAAGCGGCAATATTCCAGGTGATGGCATACGAATATCTTTTCTTTGTAGAGCGGGCTGTTATAAAATTCTGTAGTTCCTTAATCCGTTCTTCATGATTTCCCTCTACTTGCTGGTATCCATCCATGGCATCAGCTAGAAAAGGGTCTCTCATCGACTCTTTTTCCAGTCGATGGGCTTCTTTCCCTTTGCGTAGTCCTCGTATGTAATCCAATAGTTTCATAGGGTTTGTTTCTTAATACAGATTTTCAAATTCCGCTTTCCGTTTTGGATATAGCTTTTCACATTGTTCAGAGTGAGTCCGGTTTGTTCGGCAATGTCAGCATAAGACATTTCTTCCAGAAAGAAACGGGTGATGCTGGTTCGTTGTTCCTCGGGCAACTTTTCCAAGCAAGCGTGCAATGCTTTGAGTTGCTCTTCCGGATTGTCCTCTTCACTTAAAAGATGCAGAAATTCATCAGATTCCATAATATTAATGGTATAATCTAGTGAAATTTCTTTGTTTCCCTTTCGTAACAGTTGCAAGCAGTGGTTTTTGGCCACTCGATAGAGCCATGGCTTGAATATTTTTATATCATAATTGCTCATTTTGGGGATTAGATCCTCAAATAGTTGCATGACTGCTTCTTGTGCATTATCCTCATCTTGTAGATATTTCAGGCAGAGACCATAAAGCAACGGGATATAACGGTTGTATAATTCACCGAAATATTCTGTATCCCCGGACTTGGTATAGCATGTTAGTAGTTCTTCGTCCGATAGCTTCGATATGTCTCTTCTAAATATCAGAATTTTATTTTTGTTGCCAAAGATAGAAATAGAAATGATAAATCACAACGGACAGAAGAAAAATAAAAAAAACTTTAGTCAGCTTATGAAATTTGGGTGTATTCTGCGTCTCTATAGTAAAAGTGAATTAATAATGACATTAAATACTTGTAGTTATGAAAACAAATTAATTTAGAACGATCATGCTCGTACTGCTGATGGCAGTTATTGCCTTGGGAGAAGTAAGTGCACAACTACAAATATCAAAGGAGCTTACTCTATTCAAGTAGCTAAAGGTGGAATTTTATGTTTCTCATATATAGGTTTTGAGACAGTGGAGGTGATTGTTAAGTCTGAGGAAATAAATGTGGTGATGAATGAATCTGCTAAGGATATATTGGAAGAAGTCGTGGTGAGCGGAACAGGTACACAAAAATTGTACGGAGCAGCAGCACAAAAGAAGATAACTGTTACAGGTGCTGTAACATCTGTAAGAGTAGAGGAACTGAGACAAATGGGTTTAGTCAATGCATTGGCGGGAAATGTGAGTGGAGTAGTAACAATGCGTGGCGAAGAATATAAACCGATCAATGAAAATGGTTACAAAGAAGTTTCGGATGCACCACTGTCTACTTTCTCCATTGATGTGGATGCAGCCTCTTACAGTAATATGCGTCGTTTTATTAATAGAGGTGAACTTCCCCCTGCTGATGCTGTTCGTACGGAAGAATTGGTGAATTACTTCACTTATGAATACCCGAAGCCAACCGGAGATGATCCGGTAAAGATAACAATAGAAGCCGGTGACTGTCCCTGGAATACTACTCATCGCTTGGTACGAATCGGATTGAAAGCGAAAGAGATTCCAACAGATAACTTGCCTGCTTCTAACTTGGTCTTTTTGATTGATGTCTCCGGTTCTATGTGGGGAGAGGAGCGATTGGATTTAGTGAAGTCATCTCTTAAAATGTTGGTCAATAACTTGCGTGATAAAGATAAAGTCGCAATTGTGACCTATGCCGGTAATGCGGATGTAAAAATGGAATCTGTTTCCGGAAGTGATAAACAAAAGATACGTGAAGCAATAGATGAACTAATTGCCAGAGGTTCTACAGCAGGAGGTGCAGGTATCCAAATGGCTTATAGTATCGTAAAAAAGAATTTTATTTCTAATGGAAATAACAGAATTATTCTTTGCTCGGACGGTGATTTTAATGTAGGCGTTTCTTCTGAAGAAGGTTTGGAGCAATTGATAGAAAAAGAACGTAAGAGTGGTGTATTGTACAGACTTATAGATTGATAGGTTTTGAGAGCCGTTTATTGAAAGATGAAGACTTCAATAATGATGCGAAAGATACAGGAGAGAGTTCGTTCGCTTGGTAGAGGCTGCTAAGGGGTTAGATACTGATAATTAAAAAAAGGTAGTACTATCTTTTATTCGTTCCACAGTTGTTTCCGCTTCGTTCCACCACTGTTATCTTTTAGTTCCACCACTATGGAACGAAAAGATAACAGTGGTGGAACGAATAAATTTATATAAGGCTATTTTTTACTATCTAGTGTGCAGACATTAAAATTAGAAAACATATATCAAACTGAAAAACAATGATGTAACTCACGTGATTTTGAACGTGAAGAAGCTGACCGCCATTTGGATAAAGCTGCTTTATTGGTATGAATGATATGATGTAATTGATGGAAGCGGAATAAAAAAACTCTGTTTTTTTGTTTTCATATTTTTCAAATCTTATCTTTGTCTGATGACTATAAAAATCGTACAAATGAAGAAAATCTTAACTTTAATTGTTGTTGCATTGTTTTTCTCCTTTTCAAAAGGTTTTCCACAGGGAAAAGATTTGCGTCCACTTTTTGAAAAGTATGGAATATCAGTAAAAGATCAGGGTAGTAGGGGAACTTGTTCTATATTTACCATTGTTGGTTTAATAGAATTTGAACGAGCCCATGTTTTGAAAGATAACACACCGTTGTCGGTAGAATATCTGAATTGGTCTGCCAATCAGATAGAGGGAATAAATGCCGATGGTTCATTTTTTAATTATGCGATAGACGGAATGGCAAAATATGGAATCTGTGCAGACGATTATATGCCTTACGCTACGCGTTTCACAGAGAAAGTGGAGCCTTCTGAGTCGGCGAAAAAAGATGCGATATCTCGTAAAATAGGTAAACAGATATGGATTAAGCAGTGGAATCCTAAAAATGGTATTACAAAAGAGCAGTTGCACGAAGTGCAAAAACAATTGGATGCTAATCATCCGGTTGCGATCGGTTTTCAATGGCCTAAACAAGGTGAAGCTATTGGGGAGCATGGCGAACTGGCGGTAGTAGAGCGTGAGAATGTATTTGATGGACATAGTATCCTGATTGTCGGGTATCAGGCTGATGAAAAAACACCCGGTGGAGGGTATCTCATTTTTAAAAATTCATTCGGAGAATCTTTTGGGGATAAAGGATATGGACGTATTCCCTATGCTTATGCCTTGCTTTATGCTAATGATGCAATGGCACTTCATCTGAAATGATTAGTCGCTGGATATAAACAACAGAAATCAATATACCGATATTTTCTAATATGTAATTGGGGTAAAGAATCTCCATGGTTGAAGTTTGTTTGTTGTAAATGTACTGATTCTCTTAAACACTTCCTGATTGATCTATTAGTTTCAGGTTATGTAAGTGTTAAATAATTAACTTGAAGGCAGATTTATCTGTAAAAGCTTTGTTAATAAACAAATGTTTATTATATTTGTACTGTGTTTTTAAAGCGATGTTTGACAATCAGGATGAGCTAAAGGCTCACATAGAACATGTAAAGCGATGCTTACAGTTCTATGCCCAAAGTGCGGAGGAATTGTTAAAGCAAGGATACCCACAAAGAGAGTTAGAGAGGTTGATCGATATTCAGCTGGATAAGTTGATCGAACTCCTCAAACAACTGAAAGACTAACATTAACCCCCTCATGTAGTGAGGGGGTGCTTTAAAAACCAACATATATAAAAGTGTATGGGAACAGATAAGGAAATAAATAATTTGTTGAATGAATTTCTCCAGTTAGAGACGGATGAACAACGGAAACAATTCCGGGGCAAAATAGCTCATACGTTATCTGGGAAAAACGAGAAGGAAAAATGTGAGTTTGCTGAGATCCTTTCTTCTAAAGCTCAGGAAACAATTGATCTGTCACAGGCGTTAATTGATGAGCATGATTTCAAGCAAGCGTTGAAAGATATTGTTCCGGCTATAACTTGGTCTTACATTGCTGAACAATATTTTAATAAGTCACGTTCTTGGTTCAGTCAGCGTTTGAATGGTTATCATGTTAATAATAAGGCTGCTGTTTTTACTAACGAAGAAATTGATTTATTATCAGATAGTTTACTCGATTTGAGTGAACGAATAAAGAGAAGTGCTCTCCGTTTGAGGAAGCATCGCTTTTAAAAACACAACTTTCGGATGAAAGGCTTCCATGAATTGGAGGCCTTTTTATTTTTTTTAGTATAAAGTTTGACCTTGCACGGGAGGAGAGGCTCGAACTCCCGACACCCGGTTTTGGAGACCGGTGCTCTACCAACTGAGCTACTCCCGTGTTTGCGGCTGCAAAGGTAATAGAAACTTCTGAATCTGCAAGCGTTCGGATAAATAAGTTTTTAACTATTTTAATTTTTCCCACTCTTCGGGTTTGAACCCAACTAGTACAGAGCTGTTTGTGACATTCCCAAGTCTTGATACATAATCCGGTAAGCAGCCGCTTTTTTATCCAGTGCCAACGGATAGGCGCGCGACGAAGAAGGCATTCTGTACAGTCTCATGGCACGTCCCTCAAAGATAAATTCGGAGAAATCACCGACTTTCGGTTCTTCCACTTCCAATTGTTGCCGGAGCGTATCAGTAGCTTTTTGCCCCGTGGTAACTATTGCCTTACATAAAGGAATTTGACGAAGTAATGTTGCTATATCCGTAGGTTGCACTACTTCCAGAAACTTATCTGAAGCATTATCCTGCAATCGCCTGATGGATGAGGCGGTGTCAAACAACGCAATACCTTTCTCATTCAGAAAATCAATGATCCGGTCTCTACAAAACGCTTTTCGTGTCTCGTTCAGAAAATAATCCTTGTCGTTGAAGAACAAAAATCCAACAATACGCCACATATCATTGTTCAGGTTTGGATAGTAAAAATCCATGGACCAACGTTTCTTCTGTGGCGGAAAACTCCCTAACATCAGCAATTTTGCGTTTGGTGGAAGAAAAGGCTCTAATGGATGTGTTTCAATTTCTATTTCCATTTCTCTTTTAATTTTCTACAAAAATAATCATATTGTTCTTTTCTCTCAAAATCGATGCGAAAAAATGTCCTTTTAAAAATATTTAGCTATTTTTGTCCGTTAATGTTTGAACTCTTCATATGATGTTATTGAAAATAAGAATAATTCTAAGTTGCTCTATTATCATTCTGTTCTTTTTCTCAGGTGAAAAAAGTTATGCTTCAAAGCAATTGGGATTTAAAGAAATAATAGAAGCTTCCACCACTGATTCGTTAGTGAGAGGGCGCGTTATTGATATGAATGGTGAGCCGTTAATTGGTGCAAATGTACATGAAAAGGGAGGGACAAAAGGGACGGTAACTGATGTGAAAGGCAATTTCACTTTGTCTGTTCCGGACAGTGCTATCTTGGAAGTCTCATTTGTGGGTTACAAGACGATGGAGGTAAGTGTAGCAGGTAAAAAGACACTTGAAGTATGTCTTACTGAAAACACATTGATACTCGATAAAGTAATTGTGACCGCTTTGGGACTTGAAAAGAATGAATCTTCTTTGGCTTATGCTGTCCAGAATATAAACGGGAAGGAATTGAATAGGGTGAAAGAAGTGAATATGATCACTGCTTTAGCCGGAAAAGCTGCCGGAGTGCAGATTAATAAGAATTCTTCCGGTATGGGGGGATCTGCGAAAATAAGTATTCGGGGAATTCGTTCGGTATCCAGTGACAATCAGCCTCTTTATGTGATAGACGGAGTACCAATGCTGAATGAAAGCCCGGAGCAGGCTTATTCTGCTATTGGTGGGACGGCAAACGCCGGTAACCGGGATGGAGGTGATGGTATCTCTAATCTTAATCCGGAGGATGTGGAAAGTATCAGTATCTTAAAAGGAGCTCCTGCGGCTGCTTTATATGGTAGTCAGGCAGCCAACGGAGTCATTCTTGTCACAACGAAGAAAGGGAACTCGGTGGGGCAAAGGAATATTAACTTTTCTACCGGGTTGACTTTCGAAAAAGCTTTTGCTCTTCCTGAAATGCAAAACCGGTATGGGGTAAGCGATGTCGTGGATAGTTGGGGAACACGCTCCAATCTAACAGCGTTTGACAACCTGAATGATTTCTTTCGTACCGGGGTGACCTCTATCTCTTCTTTATCTGTTAATTATGGAAATGAAAAACTTCAGACCTATTTCTCTTATGCCAATACGACCGGAAGAGGTATTGTTGATAAGAATCAATTAGTGAAGCATAATATCAATCTTCGGGAGACTGCTGTCATGTTTAATAAACGTCTGAAACTAGATGGTAATGTGAATGTTATGAGACAGATTGTCAAGAATAAACCTGTTTCAGGAGGTTTTTACATGAATTCGTTAGTAGGGTTATATCGTTTTCCGAGGGGAGAAGATCTATCTTATTATAAAGATCATTTTGAAGCATACGATGAAGATAGAAAACTGAATACACAAAACTGGCATACTTTTACCGAGGATTTTGAGCAGAATCCTTATTGGGTGGTGAACCGTATTCAGAGTAAGGATACACGTATGCGAAGCATTGTTTCTATTTCGGCAAGTTTGAAAGTGAATGATTGGATGACTATTCAGGCTCGGGGTAATGTGGATTATCTAGCCGATAAGTTACGGCAGAAGTTTTATGCTTCTACAGCTCCCGCATTGTGTGGAGCAAATGGGCGGTATATTGAAATGGATTATCAGGAGACATTGGTTTATGGTGATGTCATGATGATGGGAAAAAAGAAATGGGATGATTTTACATTAGATATGGCTATTGGCGGGAGTATCAATGATAAAAATGTGAATTCTATTCGTTACGATTCTAAAAATGCCTCTTTAAAGTATGCCAATGTATTTAATCTTGCAAATATCATCATGAACGGATCATCTAGTATTGATCAGAAAATAGATGCCCGCCGGCAACTGCAATCTGTGTTCGGTACGGCTCAATTGGGGTATCGGGAGGGAATATTTCTTGATCTGACTGCCCGTAATGACTGGTCGTCTACTCTTGCCTATACCAGGCATGAGAAAATCGGTTTCTTTTATCCTTCTGTAGGAATCTCTTTTTTAATTGGCAAATGGATTGAGTTGCCCGAATGGATCTCTTTAGCCAAGATACGCGGGACATATAGTAAAGTGGGAAATGATATTCCTCTATTTATAACCAATTCTGTTTCGCATATTACTGCAGGGGGAGAAATACAAGCCAATGACGCTGCTCCTTTTGAAGAGATGGAACCGGAAATGACCCGATCAACGGAGATTGGTATGGAATGGAAATTTTTACAGCATCGTTTAGGGGTCAATTTTACATATTATCGTACGAATACTCATAATCAATTTTTCAAGCTTCCTGCTCTGGCCGGAGATAAATATGCCTATCGCTATGTCAATGCCGGAGATATTCAGAATCGGGGATGGGAAATGACGGTGGAGGCTACTCCGATATTAACGTCCGATTTTACTTGGAAGACTTCTCTGAATTTTTCTTCCAATAAGAATAAGATTCTTGAACTGCATGAACAATTGAAAGAGTTTGCCTATGGACCTACCAGTTTCTCGTCCAGTTATGCGATGAAGCTTGTCAAAGGCGGTTCTATTGGTGATATTTATGGTAAGGCATTTGTTCGTGATAACGAAGGAAACATTTTGTACGAAACGGAGGGGGAATATAAAGGACTCCCTCAAGTGAAAGGCGATGGTAATACGGTGAAAGTAGGAAATGCTAATCCTGTCTTTATGATGGGATGGAATCATACCTTTTCTTATAGAGGGTTTAGTCTCTATTTCTTATTGGACTGGCGTTATGGGGGCGAGATTCTTTCACAAACTCAGGCTGAAATGGATCTTTATGGTGTTTCGGAAGTAACCGCCCAAGCACGTGACAGAGGGTATATAATGTTGGAAGGAAACCGTATAGACAATGTAAAGGGGTTTTATAAGAATGTAGTGGGGGGACGTGCCGGAGTGACGGAATATTATATGTATGACGCAACCAATCTTCGTTTGCGGGAAGTCTCATTGAGTTATGATTTTCCAAAGAAATGGATGCAGAGAACGAATGTGCTAAAAAGTCTGCAACTTTCTTTTGTTGCACGTAATCTTTGTTTCTTGTATAAGAAGGCCCCGTTTGATCCCGATCTGGTGTTATCTACAGGTAATGACAATCAAGGTATTGAAGTTTTTGGTATGCCTACTACACGTAGTCTGGGCTTTACTGTGAAATGTGAGTTTTAAAGGTAGGAGGGGAAATGATGAAGAAGTACATATACATATGCTTGTTGGGTGTCCTGTTACTGTCTGTCGCATGTACCGGAAAGTTTCGTGATTTCAATACAGACTTGTCCGGTATTACCGATGAAGATTTGATCATTGACGACAATGGTTATGGGATTCGATTGGGAATTATTCAGCAAGGCATTTATTTTAATTATGATTACGGAAAAGGGAAAAACTGGCCTTTCCAACTAATACAAAATTTGAATGCAGATATGTTTTGCGGGTATATGCATGATAGTAAACCTTTGAACGGAGGTACCCATAATTCTGATTATAATCTGCAGGATGGTTGGAATAGTGCCATGTGGACAACTATATATTCCTATATTTTCCCACAGATATTTCAGTCGGAAAATGCAACTCGCTATGAGCAACCGGCTTTGTTCGGCATAACAAAAATACTAAAGGTAGAGGTGATGCATCGTATGACAGACTATTATGGTCCTATTATTTATAAACATTTTGCTGATGCACAAAGCCATTATCAACCTGATACTCAGAAGGATGTTTATTATGAGTTTTTTAATGAGCTGGATTCTGCTGTGGTTGCTCTTACTGATTATATAGAGGAGAAACCCGAAGCTAACGGATTTGCTCGTTTTGATATTTTGCTGGATGGTAAATATTCCACATGGGTCAAGTTTGCCAACTCCTTACGGATGCGTTTGTCCATGCGGCTTTCTGCAGTTGATCCGAATAAAGCCCGTCTGGAATTTCTCAAAGGATTGAAAAATGAATATGGCGTTTTTGAAGCTGAGACAGAAGGAGTTGCGGTTTTAACAGAATCCGGTTATACCAATCCGTTGGGCGAATTAAATCGTGTCTGGAATGAAACCTATATGAGTGCTGCTATGGAATCTATTCTGAAAGGTTTTGAAGATCCACGGCTAAAAGTCTATTTTGAATCTTGTACGGATGAAAAGTATAAGGGGGAATATCATGGAATCCGTCAGGGAACATGTTTTGCCCACAATCATTATGCCGGACTCTCTAAATTATCTTGTAATCAAAATACGGATGCGCCTCTGATGACGCCTGCAGAAATTTGGTTTTTGCGTGCCGAAGCTGCTTTGCGTGGATGGACAGATGAGGATGAAGAAACTTGCTATCGAAATGGAATAACTACTTCTTTTCACCAATGCGGTATATACCAAGTCGAGGATTATTTGAACAGTGAACGGACAGCTATTGATTTTGTGGATACTTTTGAAAGTGCTAATAATATAGAAGCTCGTTGTAAAGTCTCGCCGAAGTGGAACTCACAAGATGATAAAGAGATAAAGTTAGAAAGAATCATCACTCAAAAATGGATTGCTATGTTTCCTGAAGGTTGTGAAGCATGGGCAGAGCAACGGCGGACAGGATATCCACGTTTGTTTCCTGTACGTTTCAACCATAGCAAAAACGGAAGTATCGATACGGAGATAATGATACGTCGTCTTTGCTTTCCCGGTACGCTGCAAACGGAAAATCTCGAACAGTATCTCGCTCTTGTGAAAGCTTTGGGGGATGATGATAATGGAGGTACGAGACTTTGGTGGGATACAGGAAATAATAACCTGAAATAAAAAATTACAATAGCGAAGTGTATGATGAAACAGATCATTTCTGTTTTTTTCTATGTAGGTTCTCCTTTTCCCTTTGCCGGAACTCTTTTATCGGTCGATAGTAGGAATTAAATGATCAGGTTACTCATTCTTTCTGTTGTATGGAAGGGGAAGTCAGGATACTCGTATAAACTGAAACGAGGTTCGGTTTCCCCTTTCGTATAGCTCCAGATAGAAGCATACTCTTCCGGATCTTCTCCCATTTTCCCTAATTGACGAAGATAGGCAGCCAATGATTTATTCTCTACAATATAGATTTCACCCATCTTTCCGATAATCGGGCTATGACGACGTGTTCCGTCATGCTCAAAGCGAAGAATACGTTTTCCATCCTCAGTCAGTCCTACCAACTGGAATGTCATGCTTTTACCGATGGCTGGTAAATTTAAAACATTTCGGTCAGTGGCCAGAAAAGGTAGATGATGTTTTTTCATAAAGTGCCTGATCAAAGCAGCAGTACCTTCTTTGGGCTCTTTTTTTATGGTTGCTTGAGACTTCTCATTACCTTTTTTGATATCTTTATTTGTTTCAGTTTTAATTTCCAGCAGTTTGTATAGCTCTTTTGCTTGTTCTGGAGTCATTTGTCCGTATATTTTCTCTTCCATCTGTTCCTGCATCGAACGGCTATTGGGTGTAAATACCGCATAGTTCTCATTAAATCCCTTCACAGAGAAAGTATAATAACATACTACACCTAATGAGTTGAGCACCTGGCGAAGTCGTGTCGTATGTCCCCGACGGGAAGCGGCAACCGTATACACCAACTGATTGGTAATAATCCATCCGCTGGAAATAATTTTTCGGATAGCCTCTTTTGCTTCAGGAGTAACCTCCAAAGGAGTCTGGAAGTGAGTCTGAATGATAAATTGTTTGACACCGATAGCTGAAGCTTTTTCTTTAAATTCCCGTAAGATATCAATCAATTCATCATTAATACGCATCGGCAGATAGGCCAGTAGGCGGGAACCTAACCGTACTCGTTGTAACTCTGCATATTTCTCTCCGTCCGGACGTTCTTGGTTTGCTTTTTGTTTGCGTACAGCCATGCGGTAGACAGCCTCTAAAATAGTACGTAGTGTCTTGTTTTGACTCATCAGCGCATCACCTCCGGTGATAAGAATATCCCTCAACTGAGTGTCTTCTTCAAAATAAGTCATCAACCGGCGCAATTTGTGTTCCCAACTTTCCTTCGGTTTTAAACTTTCAAATTCAAAATTCAACCGTTCACTTTGGAAGTCGTACATACGTTGGCAAGAAGCACAAAGTCCTCCACAAGCACGCCCCATGGTATCTGGGATTAAAATTGCTACTTCCGGATAACGACGGTGAATGTTATGTCCGGGGATCATCCATCCGGCAGCGTTCGGCTTCCCGGCTTCTATAATATCTTCCTTTTCCCAAGCGTGGATATTTCCATAGGTCTCCACCAACCGCGGTGAATAAATGATGTAACTTCGGATTGCTTCATCATTGTAGCCTTCTCCACTAACATTAAGCAATGAAAGGTAATAGGGGGTTGCAAAGAATGGCATTCCTTTTTTCCGGGCTTTATAAAGTAAATACATCGTCTCGGGGGAAAGTGAATTTCCTAAAAAACGATTCAACTCAATCGGACTTTTTATTGCCATTGTCAAATGAAAACGGAAATCATTCCACCACTCACTTACCAATTGGTATTTCTCCTCGTAACTCATTCCTTCTTCAAAATGGAACCGTACCGAAGGTTTGGATTTCCGGTTCTCTATCTTCTGGATGAGCAGATGTAACATCCGCTCTTTATTTTCAGCACGTATCTCCTGTACTTCTTCATCCAGTCCTGTAGCCCAGCGATCGCTGCGGTTTTTGATACGTTGAGGTGATGGTATGGAAACCTCTTCTCCTTTCAGCCTCTTGAACATCTGAAAGATTTCTATAAACAAATCCGTCGGCATTTCTACATTCTCCAACATCCCTGTCAGAAACTGATAAAGCAACCGGATTGTCTGTACTGGCATATCCTGTCCCATAGACAGTTCATGGACATTTAGCCCATCATAATGTAGTAAGAGTCGAATTTGCTCTCTTGCCTCTTCCGCTATTTTTCCATCTATTTGGCAGGTGTCCAGATATAGTGACAAGTTAGACTTGAAATCCTCAATAGTTGAATTTCTTGTTGCTATTTCCATCAACTCCGGTATGTCCTGGATATAGATCTGTTTTAACTGTGAAAGTGTAAGTGTAAGCATTTTCTTTTGTTTCATAAGCGATTTTTCTTTTATTGGTTAATTAATAAGTCTAAAATTGATATAATAGATACCACTATGACAAATACTCCTACGCGTCATTGTCAATTTGTCCAGCTTTCGCAAGTGCGTCAATGAACCCGTTCTTATAACATTTACGGTCTGTTTACAAACTATTGATAACTGAAAAGTAGAGTATTAATAGCTGGAATGCAGGTTATTAATAGTTGAGAAGTAGACTATTAATATTCAACAACCAAGTAAGTAATGTCCTTCTGAAGCTTTGGGGGATACTTGCGGAAGTAAAATACTCTATAAAGATAACAAAAAAAGCGGAGTTAATCTAACTTCGCTTTTCCTACTATATTATTCTTTACGATTATTTTTTTCTTTCTAACATTTCAAACGATTTATTTTTTCGTCTCTGTGTCGTCATCTTTTCGCTTAGGTTCTTTTTTAGCGAGCATTACGATATTGTACACATATTCGGTCATCCAATCTTCCGAATATCCCAGGCGTTCTTTGTATTGGCGGACAGCGGTGGCAGTCTTATGCACATCATCAGCTTTCCATACTAATTTAGTGCATACATCATGTACTGTTTTTTGGGTCATTCCGTAAAGTGCTTTCTTAAAAATAGAAGGCATACGGAATTTCCATTGCATCAGATTGCCCATCAACATCATCAGGTCGTTGGAGAATCCCTGATACATAAATAAGTAAGACTGGATATCGTTCTGAGTGCGGCAGTTCCGTTTAACAGATGCATCAATCTCTTTAAAAAAGCCTTCGCTCAGACCGTAATCCTGCATCAACATTTTGCGTGAAGCAGTTTTTTCGGCAAGTCCCAGTTTCCCGTTTTGCGTCGGCACTTTAAAAAGACGTTTGAAGTTAGCTACATCAGGTAAAAAACGAATGTTTGTGATACCTAGGTTCGTAGCAATTACTGATTGGAAATAAACCCGGGTCAATGATATAAAATCTTCTACATTGCCGACTTTTGTTTCATCGGATTTTTTCTTGAATAAACCAAATAAGCCCATTGTTATGTTTACTAATTACAGGTTACAAATAGAGAACAAAGTGGACGAGATCAAACTGTATCAGTTTACCGCTCACTAATTTGGGTGCAAAGGTAGTAAAACAGTTGGGTTTCACCAACATTCCAAGTCCTTTTCGATGTCCGGCATTCTCTCTTTTTTGAAAACAGGGCTTGAAATACCGGCTTTCTTCTGGGCGCGATAGTCAGCGAGCAGACGGATTGCATATTTCCCAAGGAAAAGGATAGCGATCAGGTTACAGATTGCCATTAGTGCCATAGTGATATCAGCCAGACTCCAAGCCATGTCTAGAGTGGTAAGTGCTCCGAAAAGTACCATACCGCTGACTAATATCCGATAAACATAAAGTATCCATTTTCTTTGAGTAATAAAACGAATATTGGCTTCTCCGTAATAATAATTCCCTAAGATACTGCTAAATGCAAAAAAGAAAAGAGCTATGGCAACAAAGATACTTCCCGACGCACCTATTTCATTGGTTAATGCTTGTTGGGTGAGTTGCACACCATTGGCTGAACCATCCAGCGGAGTGCCACTAAACAAGATAATGAATGCCGTACAAGTACAGATTAATAAGGTATCCGTAAACACGGCCAATGTCTGTATTAAACCTTGTTTGACCGGATGCGAGACATGCGCAGTAGCCGCTGCATTCGGAGCAGAACCCATACCGGCTTCATTACTGAATAGTCCACGTTTGATACCTTGCATCAATGCGATACCGACTCCTCCGCCCAAAGCCTGTTCCCAACCGAAAGCATTACCGATGATGAGTGAGACCACTCCCGGTAAATGAGTGATATTGAGCAAAACAATGATGAAAGCCAGTCCTATATATCCTAATGCCATAATTGGCACAATGATGCTACTGACACGCGCGATGCGATGAATACCTCCAAAGATAATAACCAATGTCAGCACAGTCAGGATACTACCCAATATAATATGGTCAAATCCGAAAGCGTGTTCTGCTGCAGCACAAATAGTATTGCTTTGTACAGAGTTGAAAGCAAAACCGAAAGTGATACTGATAAGTACGGCGAAAAGCATTCCCATCCAAGGCTGTTTCAATCCTTTTTTCATATAGTAGGCTGGTCCGCCGATGAAGGAATCTTTTCCGCGTATCTTGTATAACTGTGCTAAAGTGGATTCGATAAAAGCACTCGATGCACCGAGTAAAGCGATTATCCACATCCAGAATATGGATCCGGGACCTCCGATAGCAATTGCCGTAGCTACTCCTGCCAGATTACCTGTTCCTACACGACTGGCAATGGATATGGCGAATGCCTGAAAAGAAGATACGTGTTTCTCACCCTGTTTACCTTTTCCGGCAGATTCACTCAGCAGTACAATCATTTCCCGTAACATACGAAATTGTACGAATCGAGTGCGTATGCTGAACCAGATAGCACAACCAAGTAGCATCATGATTAGGATGTAAGTCCAGAGCAAGTCATTGATTTCGTTGATAAAGCCCATAATTAAGTATTAAGTATCCAATCTGGAATAGCGATGTGATTATTCATTTTTTCATACGGAAGTAGAATTTGTGTTTCTCGAACACAGGTTCTACAATGTCATAACGAACAAATTTAGCCAGCAGATGTTCGGCAGAACGACGGGAAATGCCGGTTTGCCGACAATATCGGTTGAGAGAGAGTAAAGTGCCCTGTTCCAACTGGTCGAGTAGGAGTTGTTCACGTTCGGTATAGCGAATCAATTCGCCACGTGGACTTTCACTTTGTTGCCAGACACGTAAATGGACAGGCGTTGCTAAAATATTTTCATCTTTAATGCGAAGATAGGCGAGGGGTTTACCGTTTTCATCTTTGGCATAAACCGGTTTATGCAGACTTTCTTCAATAGTGACTACCAATATTTGGCGACCTTCCACAATATACGTTTGCATTTCGTAATTCACTTCCGGTAAACAATAAAGTTGGGCGGCTGCTTCGATCATGTATTTCTCTTCTTCCGAGCGTACACCGGCAATCCGTCCATTATCCTTTACACCGATCAATAATCTGCCCCCATCCGTATTTGCAAAAGCCGATAGTGTCTTTGCTATCTTACGGGCATCGGATATTTCGAATTTAAAATCCTGTTGCTGATGCTCTCCTTCAGCAATCAAAGTATGTATATAGTCGGTATCTGTAAGTGGTTTCATGGCTACAAAGGTAGGTAAAAATGCTGAAAAGCCCTTTTTTTAGGTATTTTTCGCAGATTAATTCAAAAAAAATATCGTTTTTATGCGTTTATTTCAGGAAACAGTGTATTTTTGCGACACATTATTAACGAAAAAATAAAAGGATTATGAAAGAATTGGTAGAAAAGGTAGCAGCTCTTTATGCTGACTTCTCAAAAGATGCTAACGCTCAGATTGAAAATGGTAACAAAGCAGCAGGAACTCGTGCTCGTAAGGCTTCTTTGGAAATCGAAAAAGCAATGAAAGAATTCCGTAAAGCATCTTTGGAAGCTTCTAAAAAATAAGATTAGGAGTCTACTCAGATATCAGAAAAAGAAAAGGGCATGTCGTTTTGGCGACGTGCCCTTTTTCCTTTATATTTGCGACTCTAATTCTATTGTAAGTCGTGAACGAAAATATCCTTGCCAAACTAAAGATACTGGCAGAATCTGCCAAGTATGATGTATCTTGTGCTTCCAGTGGTACGGTGCGCGCTAATAAGCCCGGCACTTTAGGTAACACAGTGGGGGGATGGGGTATTTGTCATAGTTTTGCAGAGGATGGACGATGCATCTCGTTACTCAAGATCATGCTTACCAATTATTGCATCTATGATTGTGCCTATTGCATCAATCGCCGGAGTAATGATCTTCCGCGGGCAACATTTGCAGTCTCGGAGTTGGTGGAACTTACAATCGAGTTTTATCGCCGCAACTATATCGAAGGATTATTTCTTAGCTCCGGAGTTGTGCGCAATCCGGATTATACAATGGAGCGCCTCGTACGAGTGGCAAAAGATCTCCGTCTGATATATCGTTTTAATGGATACATTCATCTTAAAAGCATTCCGGGTGCCAGTCGCGAACTGGTCAATGAAGCTGGATTGTACGCCGATCGTCTAAGTGTCAATGTAGAAATCCCCAAAGAGGAAAACCTGAAACTCTTGGCTCCGGAGAAAGATCATAAAAGTGTTTTCGCTCCGATGAAGTATATACAACAAGGAGTACTTGAAAGCAAAGAAGAACGTCAAAGGTTTCGTCATGCACCGCGTTTTGCACCAGCCGGACAGAGTACTCAAGTTATTGTGGGCGCTACCTCAGAGTCGGATAAAGATATTCTTTTCCTTTCATCGGCACTTTATCAAGGACCTACCATGAAACGTGTTTATTATTCCGGATATGTCTCTGTGAATACCTACGATAAGCGTCTTCCTGCTCTCAAACAACCACCTTTGGTACGTGAAAACCGTTTGTATCAGGCAGACTGGCTGATGCGTTTTTATCAGTTCAAAGTGGATGAAATAGTAGATGACGCTTATCCGGATCTTGATCTGGAGATTGATCCGAAATTATCGTGGGCTTTGCGCCATCCGGAGCGTTTCCCGGTAGATATCAATAAGGCTGATTATGAGTTGATACTTCGTGTACCTGGCATTGGAGTGAAATCGGCTAAATTGATTGTTGCTTCCCGTCGCTTCTCTCGTTTGGGCTATTACGAATTAAAGAAGATAGGTGTAGTGATGAAAAAAGCACAATATTTCATCACTTGTAAAGAGTTACCTATGCTGACGGTGCATGAGTTGACTCCGCAACGGGTACGTAGTCTTTTAATCCCGAAGCCTAAAAAGAAGATTGATGAACGTCAATTAACATTAGATTTTGGTATTACTCCAATACTAGATACTCCATGATTGTTTTTGTCTACGATAAAACTTTTGACGGTCTGCTGACTGCTGTCTTCGATGCCTATTTCCGTAAGACCTTTCCCGATGTGTTGTTGTCGGAAGGTGATTCATTGCCTTTATTTTATAGTGATATGCATAGGGTCATTACGGATGAAGAGAAAGCTACCCGCGTATGGAAAGGTTTGCAGAAAAAGGTATCTTCTTCTGCTTTGGGATGTCTGACACAAAGCTGGTTGTCGGAACTCCCGGAAGTGGGAATGTTGCTTTTTCGCTATATCCGTAAAGCTATTGATGCCCCTCGCTCTATAGAAACTAATTTTGCGGACCCTGATGTACTCCAACTCGCCCATATATGGAAAAAGGTAGATGGCGAACGAGTACATTTATTACAATTTGTCCGTTTCCAGAAAGCTACTGACGGGACATTTTTTGCAGCATTTGAACCGCAGTTTAATGCGTTGCCACTTACAATCCAGCACTTCAAAGATCGGTTTGCAGATCAGAAATGGATTATTTATGATATGAAACGACGTTATGGCTTTTATTATGATTTGCAAGAAGTTACCGAAGTGTCTTTCGACGATGATAGTCGTGAAGCACATCTTATTACCGGTATGCTGGATGAAAGTTTAATGGATAAGGATGAAAAACTCTTTCAGCAACTCTGGAAGACATATTTTAAAGCTATTTGTATTAAAGAACGACTTAATCCACGAAAGCATAAACAGGATATGCCTGTTCGCTATTGGAAATATCTGACGGAGAAACAGAATTTTTCTTCTCCTTCTTCCAAAAAGTAGAATTCTCGTTTCAGTGTCTATTCAATTCGTTGTACCGTTCATTCGGAAACTCCTGTATGAGTGAGAGAAGATGCCCTTCGTCGTTATTCTTCCAGTTGGTGTCCGCAATATTTGCAAAACCTGGCATTATCTTCATGCCC
This sequence comes from Bacteroides bouchesdurhonensis, assembly GCF_900155865.1. GTDB lineage: Bacteria > Bacteroidota > Bacteroidia > Bacteroidales > Bacteroidaceae > Bacteroides > Bacteroides bouchesdurhonensis. The sequence goes on along the minus strand of NZ_LT707006.1, from coordinate 4,153,133 downwards.
CGAACGATGGCAGTTGGGACATTCCTTTTCCATTCTTCGTTTATATTCTTTCATCATGGTCACAGATACGATTCCGGTAGGTACAGCAATAATCGTATAACCGATCAACATAACTACAGCCGAAAGGAATTTTCCGAATCCGGTGACCGGCGTAATATCCCCGTAACCAACGGTGGTCATAGTGACGATAGCCCAATAAATACTATTCGGTATGTTATTGAATTCCGAATTAGGTTGTGTACCTTCTATCATGTACATCACAGTTCCGATAGACGTCACCAGGATAACGACGAAAAGAAAGAATACGGCTATCTTCTTACTACTTTCCCGAAGAGAGGCAAGTAAAAGTTCTCCTTCATTTAAAAAATTAAAAAGTTTGAAAACGCGAAATATTCGTATCAGGCGGAAAGCGCGGATAATTAATAAGTAGCGTGCTCCCGGGAAAAGCAGACCGATATAAAGTGGGAGAGTTGCCAATAAATCGACAATACCGAAGAAACTGAAAATATATTTTCTAGGTTGAGGCGAGCAGTAAATTCTTGTTATGTATTCGAAAGTGAAAAAAGCGGTAAAAATATATTCCATGATGACAAACGGAGTTGCCAGATAAGTAGGAAGTCCTTTCAAACTTTCGATGATCACTAATAATACACTAAGGAGAATGAAACAGATAAGAATCACATCGAACAGTTTTCCGGCAGGGGTGTCCGATTCAAAAATGATAACATATAATTTATGTTTCAGTTTCTGATCATACAAAAAATGATGGATTCTTTCTTTCAGTTTCATTATCACGTTTTTAATCAATTACCCAATTCTTGTTATAGGCTTCAGTTTTTTTCGGGTCATAGTTCATACCTTCTTGTGTAGGTATTTTGAGAACGTATTTTTTTCCACTTTTGTTTTTTAAAGAATGTTCCCTCAACCATGGGTTTGCATCTCTCAGCTGGGCATAAGTGATTCCTTGTTGTTTGGCATAGTCGTCCAGATTATCAATTTGCGTGGTAACTTCTATTTCTTTATAAGGAATAGGGGGATACAGATGTTCCTTTTTTAACAGAAAACCGTAACGTTGCGGATTACTAAGAACTTCTTTAATAGCAAGCAGACGGAACATATAACGGGAAGTTTCTTCTACTAACCAAAGATCCATGGCATGGTTGGCAAGTTGTTGTTCGAGCTGGGAAGAGATACGTCCCTGTCCGGCGTTGTAAGAAGCGGATACAGCCATCCAGTCTCCGTACTTGGCGTATGCTTGTTTGAAATATTTACATGCAGCTACTGTTGCTTTTTCTATATGATAACGCTCGTCCACATTATCGTTTACTTCTAAACCAAATTCTCTTGCAGTGGCAGGCATAAACTGCCATAATCCGGCTGCACCGACGGGGGAACGGGCGATATTATTCAGATTACTTTCAATAACCATCAAATATTTGAAGTCGTCGGGGATACCGTTTTCTTTTAGCAAAGGTTCGATAATTGGAAAGTATCGATTAGCTCGCTTAACCAATAACATTGTTGTGGAGTGCATGTAAGTAAATGACATCATTTCACGATCCATCCGCTCCCGACGGTCATAACGGCGTAGATCAATAGTTTCACCGTCAAAAGAGACTTCTTCGGGAACAGTCGGAGGAGTGACGCAATAAGGAACTTCCGACTTGGCGGAATGTTGTTCACTAACCATACTACTACCAATCAGCGTAGGAAGCATGGTTCCGATACCAAACACTAAAATAAGAGAGAGAATATAATTAATTCGATACTGTTTTTTCATTTCGTTGTTAAAAGTTTAATTCTAAATTTATTAATCAGAGAGTGTCTGACATCCTCGGCAATAATAGATACTGCCTCCGAGATAATTTTCTTTTATGATCGTTTCTCCACAGCAGGGACACACTTTGCCAGCCGTATCTTTGGATAAACATGCTACATACTTGCCGTTTTCTCCAAATAAGTCTGTTTCCGTACTACGTCCACCTTGCTGGTAGATGTCATCCATTGTCTTCTTCACTTGATAAAACAAATTTTCCTTCTGTTTGTCGGTCAGTTCACTGATTTTTTTCTTTGGGTGTATGCGTGCATGATATAAAATATCCTGTAATACTCCATTTCCGAGTCCCGGAATTGTCTGTTCGGTCGCTAAAAAAGCCTTGGCGGATTTTTTCTGTACGCTATCTTGGCAGATGAGGTTAAGGAAATATTCTTTGTCGAATGCTTCTGACATCACTTGTGGCTTGTTGCAGGCTGTCAGGTAATATTCAGAAAGAGGAACATCACATTTTCCTTTCAGAAAACACATCAAACCACCATACATACGTACGGAAGCTACGAGACAGCTTTCATCCTCAAATCCTATCAGAAGTTGGTGCTTGGCCGGCAACTTTGCCCCTGGAGCATAATAACGCAAATTTACTCCGTCCGTAAAGACAAGCATCCGGTCCTCTATGGATATTTCCACCATTCCTCCTTGCGACTGGGCGTGGCTGATAACCTTTCCTGTCAGCCATTCTGCATATTCTTCGGGACTTCCGGAGAACCAGGCAAATTTATGAGGAGTAAATTGGGCAAACACATTGGTAATCCGTTTTCCTTTAACAGTATTGTCTAGTTGTTCGCACAAATAACGTGCTTCGGGGGCTTCGATCATATTCTTATTTTTTATATTTCGAAAATGTTCTCTTGCAAAGATAACCTCATTTTACTTTTTTCAAAGAACTTTTTTTGCTTTTTATACGTTTTCTAGTATAGTTAAAAAACAATGGATCCATATGAATATAGTAATTACCGGAGCCACCGGATATATAGGCAAACATCTTTCTAAGTTTCTGACTGAAACGGAAGGACACCGGATACTTCCGCTTGGAAGATCGATGTTTCGTGAGGATATGTCCGGTCATTTGATTCAGACGTTGACCCACTGTGATGTTATTATCAATCTGGCTGGTGCTCCTATCTACCGACGTTGGACTCCTGAATATAAAAAAGAATTGTATGATAGTCGTATTAATACAACTCATCATATTATTCGTATTCTGGGCACTATCAAAACGAAACCGAAATTGTTTATTTCAGCTTCTGCTACAGGATATTATCCTTCAAGGGAAGGAGAAGAACCGGGTGCGGATACAACTGTGTTCGATGAATATAGTAAAGTCAGGGGAGAAGGATTTTTGTCGGATTTATGTTATGCCTGGGAGAAAGAAGCCCATCGATGTCCGGCATCAACGAGAACGGTGATTACTCGCTTCGGTATTGTACTTTCTCCTGATGGAGGAGCTATGCAACAAATGCTGAGATCACTGAAAATGATGAAAGTAGCTACTGCTATAGGTCCTGGTACGCAACCTTTTCCATGGATCAGTATTTGTGATTTGTGTCGTGCAATAGCTTTTATCATTAATAATGAATCATTGCAGGGAACTTTTAATTTGGTTGCTCCCCAACAAATTACCCAATTACCTTTTACGAATGCAATGGCGAAAGCATATCATTCTTGGATGACAGTTAAAGTTCCTCGTACAGTCTTTCGTTTGCTTTATGGTGAAGCGGCTTCGTTTCTGACCACTGGGCAATATGTTCATCCTACACGCTTACTTGATGCCGGTTTCACTTTCTCTGTACCAACAGTGGAAAAATTATTCGAAGGAACAGATCATCATACTGTCAATAAATTGGACCTTTCCCACTATATGGGACATTGGTATGAAATAGCCCGTTTTGATAATCGTTTTGAACGGGGGCTTATTGATGTAACGGCTACTTATACATTACGTCCTAACGGAACGATTCGTGTGGAAAATTGCGGATGTAAAAAGAAAACTCCGTATAATGTTTGTAAAGCAGCTACCGGACGTGCTATTATCCCTGATCTTACTCAACCAGGGAAATTGAAGGTTTCGTTTTTTCCCGGAGTTTATTCTGATTATTATATTATGGAATTGGATGAGGAGAACTATAATTATGCTCTTATTGGCAGTAGCACTGATAAATATCTTTGGATATTAAGCCGTACTCCACAGCTTCCAGAAGAAGTGAAGAAAAAGCTGGTAACCGCTGCTGAACGTCGCGGTTATGATACAACACGTTTGAAGTGGATTGAACAACTTTAAAACTATAATAACATGGATTACAAAATTATTCATCAACCGGAACAGAAATTGTTTAAAACGGAAGTAGATGGTCGTACTGCTTTTGTTGAGTATCGTTTGTTGGGCAATAGCCTTGATATTATTCATACGATTGTCCCTCCACCCATTGAGGGGCGTGGAATTGCAGCCGCATTGGTAAAAGCTACCTATGACTTTGCTTTGCAAAATGGACTGAAACCTAAAGCAACCTGCTCTTATGCAGTGAAATGGCTAGAGCGTCATCCGGAGTTCTTATCACTTTAATGAAATACTCCAATTCGGTAATGACAAGCAAACCTCTATTACAGGATTTTACGATTGCCACCTTTTGAGTAGCGGAAAGAATTCTTTCATACTTGCGCGAGCCTCATCCAAGGTAAATTTTACTTCAGATTCCTTATTAAACTCATTGAGGAACTTTAGATTGTGTTCAATCATTTCGTCCATTGTGCAATCCATAGTAAAATGTCCGTCTGCATAACAATAATGGCAATACTCTTCGTTATTGCTACCATCTGCTTCTTTTCCATAAGTAGAGTCATCTATTGGCATACCACAACTCTGGCAAATTTTTTGTTCCATCTTATTTCTTTTTATATTGTTCGGAAACAAATATAGGTAGTTTTATTGAAAAAGAAACTATCTAACCTTGTTAATTATCAATTCGTTTTAATCGGCATTCGTTTCCATATCCATCGAGGAATCATTTGCCAGAAAAATACGAGAATACGGTAACGTGTGTCTATAATCGCTACCCGTTGTTTTCTCTTAATTGCTTTTACAATACTATATCCTACTTTGTCCGCTTTCATCAGCATTGGATAATGTTTTCCGTCGTTCAACAAAGCTGTCGCAACGAATCCCGGACGGATATCTGTGAAATAAATATTTAGTCTTTGCAGGTGGGCCAGTTGTTCGAGTGCATCGATATAAGTATTCTGAAAACGTTTGGTTGCAGAATAGGCGGGAGCCACTCCCAATCCTTTTGTTCCTGCTATAGAACTTATAACAGCCAGATGACCGCCACCGTTTTCTTTGAAATAAGTAAAAGCACTGTCTACCATCCGGATAAATCCCTCCACATTGGTGCGTGCTGTGTCCAATTCTATCTTGCTATCTAAATTTATATTTTGATAACCTATGCCGGAACTAAGCAGGAATAAGTCCATACCTCCTAACTTATTGATAAGTATTTGCAATTTATCAGTCGCTTCTTCTTGGGTAATGTCTAATTCCTCGATCTCTATCTGATCCGGTGCTATTTTCTGAAAGATTTCGAGTGCAGATCGGCGTCTGCCAGCTACTCCCAGTTTCCAACCTTCCAGTAAAAGTATTTTTGCTACTTCTTGTCCGATACCCGAGGTGGCTCCTATGATAATTGCTCGTTTCATATTGTTAATTATTAAATTGATGTATTACTCTTTTATTCGAAGTTCAGGAAGAATAGTTAGTTTTATCTTAATAAATGGCGGATAGCTTCCAAAGGAGCATATATAAGCATTCTCGGACCGGAGAAATGCATTACTTGTCGCATTCGTTCTCGCATAATGGGTTTGTAGCAATGGACGGTGCACTGTTTACATGAACTTTTGGTTTCTCCAAAAGGACAATGCTCAAGACGGGCATGTGCATACCGGAGCAATTCTTCACACTTCGGGCAAAGCGTAATATTCTTCTCCTTTTTCCGGCAGTAGAGGCGTATCATTATCTCAACTGTCTTTTTTTCTTGTTCAATGCGCGATTTCTTTCTTTTCTCCATAACTGAATATGGGAGCAAAGATAATAAATTGACAGAAAACTATTGTATCTTTGCAGCATGAAAAAGCTATTATGTCCGCAGTGTAAGATTGCTGCTATGTATGTGAAGAATGATTTGGGAGAAAGATTACTGGTTTATGTAATGGAGAATGGAGAGGTTGTTCCGAAACAACAAGGAACTTCTATGGAAGGTTTCGATTTGACAGAGGTCTATTGTTTAGGCTGCTCTTGGCATGGTTCTCCTAAAAGATTAGAAAAGAGATAATAAATCTATGCTCCGTTTTTTTTGATTTAAGTCAATGAAAGAGGCGCAGAAAACTAAATTTTATTCGTTGGATTCTCCGTATCTTTGTGCCTGATTTTAGAACACAGATGTATGGCAACTTCTAAAGAAATGACGGCAGGACCGGCATTACCTCTAATTTTAAAGTTTACACTGCCGTTATTACTTGGCAATCTATTGCAACAAACATATTCACTTGTGGATGCTGCAATAGTTGGAAAGTTCTTGGGAATAAACTCATTAGCTTCTGTTGGAGCAAGTACATCGGTTGTCTTTCTTATTCTAGGCTTTTGTAATGGTTGTTGCGGCGGATTTGGGATTCCTGTAGCGCAGAAGTTTGGAGCACGAGATTATAGTACGATGCGCAGTTATGTTGCCGTCAGCCTGAAACTGGCTGTTGGGATGTCTTTGGCCATTGCTGTTATTACCAGTATCTATTGTGCCGATATACTTCGTATAATGCGTACACCGGAAATTATTTTTGACGGAGCTTATGATTATCTGTTTGTTACCTTTATCGGCATCCCGGCAACTTTCTTCTATAATCTTCTTTCGAGTATTATTCGTGCATTAGGGGATAGTAAAACACCTTTCTGGTTTTTGCTCTTATCTACCGTATTAAATATCGTTCTCGATTTATTCTGTATTCTGGTACTCGATTGGGGAGTGGCGGGAGCTGCCATTGCCACTGTTGTCTCGCAGGGACTTTCGGCGGTTCTATGCTATATTTATATGCGCAGGAAGTTTGAAATATTACAGAGCTCTCCAAAAGAACGACGATTCCAACCAAAATTGGCTAAGACATTGCTTTATATAGGTGTACCTATGGGATTGCAGTTTTCCATTACTGCAATTGGCAGTATAATGCTCCAGAGTGCTAACAATGCGTTGGGAACGGCTTGTGTAGCGGCATTTACATCGGCTATGCGTATCAAAATGTTCTTTATCTGTACATTTGAGAGTTTGGGTATTGCCATGGCAACTTACAGCGGACAGAATTACGGAGCCGGTAAACCGGAACGTGTTTGGTTAGGAATTAAAGCCAGTGTACTGATGATGTTAATTTATACAGCACTGACTTTTGTACTGTTGATGGTGGGATCTAAGTATTTTGCTTTGATTTTTGTAGATCCTTCGGAGACGGAAATTCTGAAAAATACAGAACTCTTCCTTCATGTTGCTTGCTGCTTTTTCCCTGTACTCGGATTGCTTTGTATTCTCCGTTATACCATTCAGGGAGTGGGATATACGAATCTTGCTATGTTTTCCGGCGTTTCGGAAATGATTGCTCGTATACTAGTCAGTATTTATGCAGTGCCGGCTTTCGGTTTCATAGCCGTTTGTTTTGGTGACCCGACCGCGTGGATCGCAGCGGATTTATTTTTAATTCCTGCATTTATTTATGTCTATCGCAGGTTAAAGAAAAGTTGTCTCACACCTATATCTTCTTCCAAAGAAGAGGAATTGGAATATTCTGCTTAATCTAGTTAATAACCGAGATTAGGATTGACTTAAAAGAAAGAGTTTTTACGAACGCCCTTATCTATAGACATTTCATTGCTTGCGAAGGGTAAAATTAGATTGTCAATCTTTGGGCTAATTTCGTGTAATAAAGATCTTTGTAATTTTCTTGATTCCCCGATTTTATTCTGTATAAGAATTTCCTCCCCATTGATGCTGCTTGAACATAAGTTGTTTCGGAGGAAATAAGTTCCGGTTGTTAGATCCATAGTATTCAGTTCACTACAAAAGAACGTTTTTAGAATTCCGCCTCTTTTTGCAGACAGATTGTTTCGCCATAAACAGGATGGCAGAACTCAATATATTCGGCATGCAAATAAAGTCTGTTGGCTTTCATTCCATAAAGTTCATCTCCTACGATGGGACAACCCAGACCTTGCGGATGGGCGGCATGTATGCGTAACTGGTGTGTGCGTCCGGTTTTGGGATAAAAGAGGATACGGATATATTCTCCCGAACTTTCCAATACCTGATATTCAGTGATTGCAGTTTTACCATATTCTTCGCTGACCATTTGTCGGGGGCGGTCTAATGGATTCAAGCAAAGAGGAAGTTCGATCCTTCCGTTTTTCTTTATTGGTTTTTCAAGTTTGCTTCCATCGAGTAGAGCAATATATCGTTTCTTGATTGTATGATTTTCAAATTGTGCTTGTAAATGTTGATGCACTTCTTTGGTTTTAGCAATGAGTAATAATCCGGAAGTTGCCATATCCAGGCGATGGACAATCATTGGTCCGGTTGCATTTGGATATTTCTTTCGCACACGTTGAAAAACAGAGTCTACTGTTTCTATTTTACCCGGTACAGATAGTATTCCGGAGGGCTTATTGACTACCAGCAACCATTCATCTTCAAAAACAATTTCTAAATCCATATGTGGACGTGGGTCAGTAGTGAGAGGATTCTCGTCCACCTCCAATCCTTGTAGCATATGTTTCAAGATGGGCTCACATTTGCCTTTACAGGAAGGGTAATAATAACCATGATGCCGTACTTCCGTTTTAGGTGAGTTTCCCCACCAAAATTCAGCCATTGCTAAAGGTTTCAATTGGTGGAGATAAGCATATTGTAATAATTTAGGTAATGCGCATTCACCAGCCCCTCCGGGAGGAATCTTATGTACCGTTTCTTTGAAAATAGTACATAGGTCTTTTACTTCTCCTTTGGCATTTAGCATTCGGAACTGTTGGAAAAGTTTCTGTTGTAAGGCAGCGGAACGTTCTTTCCTTTCCATCTTTAAATCTTCTATGGCTGTCTCGAATGCTACAACTTCTGCTTTTCGTTCTTCTAATAATTTTTTCCATTTCCGTTCCAATCTCTTAAAATTGGCTTTCTGAAACTGGCTTTCTTTGATAAGAGCTGTTTGTTCTTCCTCAGAAAGAGAAGCTACGGATTGACGTCGGAGCTCCCTTGCTTCTTTGTTTGCTTTCAGTTCGGCTTTGGCTTTGGTTAATGCAACGGTTGCCTGTTCAGTTTCTGTTTTTAGTCTTTGTTTTAAAGTCTGATAGGTGGGGTCGGCTTCCAATTCTTTTATTCGTGAATTAATAGTAGAGATCTGTTCTTCTTCTATCTTGAAGAAACCTTGTGGTTGCAATAGATCATAGACAGGAGGGACAAAAAAAGGATGTAGATTTTTTCCCGCCAGATTGCCGGAGAAAGCTGCCAGATAACTTATCATTTCTTTATTGTCCTGCACAATTAGAACACCGAACATTTTACCCAAAGATAATTCTTCTTGCCATTTCACTTGCGTCTCAATAAATGCTTTTACCTCTTCTGTGGCTAACACGCATAATGGATGAGGCGTATAATGAAAAGGATATGTGAATTTCTCCGGTAACGGAATGTGGGAAATCGATTGGCTGAAAAAATGTTTCATCAGTTCGTATATAGCTATCTTTACGGGTGCAAAAGTAAACTAAATCTGCGAAATTTGTTCTATATTTGTTTTAGAGTTTAAAAAGGTATTGAAGAATCGTATGGAGAATAAACCGAAATTTGCCTTTGTAGGCAACAGTCATATGGCATTCTGGGCTTTGAATGTCTATTTCCCGCAGTGGGAGTGTTTCAATTATGGTGCTCCCGGTGGAGGATTGTCCTATGTGGAATCATTTGATAAAGACACTTCTGATTGTCAGGTCGTTATTCAGTTTGGTACGAATGATATTTATCAGTTGAATGAGGAAAATGTGGATGATTATGTGGAACGATATGTGAAAGCTGTACTTGTTATTCCTTCCTTGAAAACATTTCTGTTCTGTATTTTTCCTCGTAATGATTATGATGATTATAGTACGGCAGTGAATCGTTTTATACGTGTTCTTAATCAGAAAATACAACGTAAACTGGCAGGAACGGGTATTGTTTATCTGGATGTATTCAATCGGCTATTGTCGGATGGACGATTGAATCCGGAAATGACTATCGATGATTTACATCTGAATGGAAAAGGATACAGTATATTATCAGATACTCTGAAACAAGCTGTGCTCAGATCCAACGAGTCCTCTTTGTAAAAAATAGCTTTTATTCTTTATTGAGAGCCATATCATTTATTTTTCCTATTTTTGCAGCCAATAATTGATGTATAATCTCCATAAAACAATAAAAACTATGGCTCAAGTAATTATTAACTCGTATGAAGAATTTGAAAAACTGGTTGGACAGCAGATCGGTGTTTCCGATTATGTAGAACTTTCTCAGGAACGTATTAACCTTTTTGCTGATGCAACGCTGGATCATCAATGGATTCATGTGGACACAGAGCGTGCTAAAGTAGAAAGTCCTTATAAAAGCACCATCGCTCATGGCTATTTGACCTTGTCTATGCTTCCTTATTTGTGGAACCAGATCATTCAGGTGAATAATTTGAAAATGATGATCAATTACGGTATGGACAAAATGAAATTTGGTCAGGCTGTGTTGTCAGGTCAGAGTATACGTTTGGTAACTACGTTGCATTCATTGACGAACTTGCGTGGTGTGGCAAAAGCAGAGATCAAGTTTGCTATTGAGATAAAAGACCAACCTAAGAAAGCATTAGAGGGAATAGCAGTATTCTTGTATTATTTCAATTGATAAGTAGGTCTTTACCTTTTATTGATACTAATTTTTCTCTTACGGAATAAATAGATGATGCGATTCTGATATTTCAAAATCGCATCATTTGCGTAATACATAGCTGATGTAATGTTATTAAGCAAACCACTTGTCAATATGCCTTTGCCTCATATTCTTTATTTATCCCATTCATTCTTTTTGTTTCTTCTTTTTCGATAGATTCCGTATTGCCGATTTCACAGCTGCTGATCCTTGTTCTTCTTTAGCTATTTCTATCATCATCCAAAACTCTTGCAATAATTCCGGAATCGGTTGGCAAAGCTTATAAGCCAGTTTGATACAAAGGCTTTGTATGCCTGGTGGTTCTTGTTTAGAAAGCATGTGGTTCAGGCAGAAGTCTAGAAAATCTACTCTGGTGGTATCTTTAAAAGACTGTTTTTCCAATAATTGCAAAAGAATCCGTCTTTTTCCGGAATGGGGACAATGGAGAACTTCTTCAATAAGCTCCTCCTGTTTGCTTTCCAGCCATTTTCTTTCCGAAAGAGGTAAATGACTACATGTCCAAAGAGCCTGATAGGAGATATAATTGTCTTTGTCAAAGATCAGTTGGTAAAGCTCTTCTTTACGTGAACTGTTGTATTTTATTTGATATATGAGAGAGTGAATATCCTCAATATGGAAACGTTTGGACAACTGATTGACGAAAGGAGCCGTTATTTCCATGTGTAAAATAGGAAAAGGTTTGCCGGAAGGGTCCGTTACATCGCGTCCGATTACATCAAATCCTCTGTTTAGATAAAACTGCAAAGCTTTTTCGTTCTGTTCATTTACATCGACCTTAGTTATCTGTTTTTTGTTTACGGCAAAGTCAATCAATTGTTTGCCATAGCCTTTCCCTTGTGCATCAGGATGAACAAACAGCATTTCAATTAATTCATCGCTTAATCCCATGAAAGCAACGATTCGGTTATCTTCACGACGTATGATGTACAAATCTACAGCCGGCAGATATTGTTCCCGTACCAATGGCTTATAATATCGGATATTCTCTTCCGTCAAGAAATGATGCGTACTACGAACTGAAGCTTCCCATAACAGAGTCAGCTCGTTATAATCTTGTAAAGTGGGTTGGGAAATCATGTGATTGTATCTAGTCTTTATTATTTATGCAAAGATAGTTTTTTATAGAGATATATCCTTAAAGAGACGAACAAAATGTGGATAGATAGGTTGTAATTGCCTGAAATTAAATTAAAGTAGTTATGAATCAGTCTGTATTAATTAATAGAGTATTAATCTTCGACGGAATCAATGAGAAGGTTATCAAAGGGAATATTCTAGTGGAAGAAGGACATATTCAGAAGATCTCTGAGTTGCCGATTTCTGCTGAAGGGGCAACAGTGATAGATGGAAAAGGTAAGTTTCTCATGCCGGGATTGATTGACGCTCATTGGCATTCGTATATGTCATGCAATACTATGATGGATTTGCTGGTAGCAGACGATGCTTATACTCAGTTTAAAGCGGGACATGAAGCCGGAAAGACATTATTACGGGGATTTACTACCATTCGAGATGCAGGCGGTCCGGTTTTCGGATTAAAGCGTGCGATTGATGAAGGGATATTATCCGGACCAAGGATTTATCCGAGTGGTTCCATCATCTCGCAGACCGGTGGGCATGGTGACTTTCGGGCAGTTTATGAAGAACCTCGTCCGTTTGATTGTTGTGGACTGACACATACCGAAGAAATCGGAGCTGCGATCATTGCGGATGGGGTAGATGCTGTTACTGTGGCTGCCCGTAACAATCTTCGTTTGGGAGCCAGTCAGATAAAGTTGATGACGGGTGGGGGAGTTGCTTCACTTTATGACCGTTTGGAAGATATCCAATATTTTGAAGAAGAGATTAATGCAGCAGTAAAAGCTGCGGAAGATGTCGGTACTTACGTGATGGTTCATGTATATGTGCCGAGAGCAATTTCCCGAGCTATTCATGCAGGAGTGAAAAGTATTGAACATGGCCATTTGATTGATGAACCAACGATGGCACTGATTGCAGAAAAAGACGTATGGCTAAGTATGCAACCATTTACTTTGGAAGATAATCAATATCCGACAAAAGAACAACAAGCTAAGCATGAAATGGTGGTTCATGGTACGGATAGTACTTATCAGTTAGCCAAGAAATACAAAGTAAATCTGGCATGGGGAACCGATTTATTGTTTAATCCGGCTAATACAGTCAATGAGAATAAAGGAATTGGCAAATTACAAAAATGGTTCAGCAATTTTGAAATCTTGAAAATGGTTACTCATGATAATGCGGAGTTACTTGCTCTCTCCGGTTCACGAAATCCCTATCCGGGTAAGTTGGGAGTCATTGAAGAAGGGGCTCTGGCTGATCTGATTCTGGTAGAGGGCAACGCTTTGGAAGACGTCACCCTTCTGGAGCATCCGGAAAGGAATATGCTTTTGATTATGAAAGACGGACAGATTTATAAAAATACCCTTTCATCAAGCGAGTAAATAATAACACAGATGGTCATATATCTGTCCGTTATAAATCTGTTCTGCTTGATGAAGTATTCCTTCATAGATGAATCCGTTCTTTTTAAGAACTTTTTGTGAACGTTCATTGTGTGGATAGCAATTGGCAGATATGAGTTGGAGTTTCAGTTCTTCAAAACCATATTGAAGTACTGCTTGTGTAGCCTCAGTTGCATACCCATGTCCCCAATGTGATTCGTCAATCCAATATCCCAACATGCGTGCCTGTGGATTTTCCCGTTTCGGATCGGGAACAATACCGATAGAACCGATCAAATGCTGCGTGTTTTTGAGCGTGATTGCCCAAACATTTTCTTGTCCGATGAAAACAGTTTGAAGAATAGTAAGAGACTCTTCAAAAGTTTCGTGCGGTTTCCATCCTGCATTATTTCCTAAATTGGGATTCTGGCAAGAGATAAAAAATTGCTCTGCATCACTTTCGGAGAAGGGGCGTAACAACAAACGTTCTGTATGAAGAGTTGGTGATGCTATCATTTCGAGGATGTAAATTAAACTGTGTCAAGCAACGCAAAACGCAGATTGCTTGACACAGCTATGATTTTTATTAATTTAGATAATTATCCTATTATCCATTTACTGCCTGGTATGAATGAGATAATCTTTGCGGTTACGTAACAGCTAATGAATGTACTCACTGCAATACATGGAATGGCAGCAACAGTTGGTAATGCCAGTGTGCCTTTGAATACTGTTACCCAAAATCCGAGCCAGAATATGTGCATAAGGTACATGCCATAGCTGAGTTTTGATAATTCTGTTATGATTCGTGGAGACTTCGGACTGTTTATACATGTAAACATAAGGAATGTTCCTGCAGTGAGAAGCACACAGTTGATGGTGCAGAAAGCCCACCCAATCTCTATTATAGGGGTGGAATGAGTGATTCCAGGTATAGCCTGAACATAGAATGAGTAGATGGTCCATGCAGCACCGACAATCATTAAAATGGCTCCTATAGTGAGACGTTTGGAACGGTTCCATGTAAGGTGTACGTGTATGTAATGTGCAAGTACAAGGTATCCCAAGTAACCAGAGAAGTACCACAACATGTGATATTCATTCCAAAAACATTGTCCCCACAATTCACCGCACCAACGGTTGAGATACGGCATACATGTTGATAGCAGGAATAACCCTATGAAGAAACGCTCTTCTTTTGCCGTAGCTTTTTTCAGCCATGGTGATATAATAGGTATGAACAGATAAATGCTGATCAACGGATACATGAACCAGAAATGTCCGGCTTGTGACGGGAAGTTCAGTAATAATCGTGATAAATCCTGAATTGATGTTGCTCCATCTATTTGTCCCCACAATAATGGTAGGGTACTGTATAATATCATGAATATGAAAAACGGTGGCAGAATACGGAGGCAGCGCTTACCATAGAATTGCCATGTGGTCTGTCCCTCCTTCATGGGAGCAAGAAGAAAGGCGGAAACAATTATAAACAATGGTACTGACATGCGGGAAAAACCGTCATACAAAGATACCCACAACCGATCTGCCTCAGTGGCTAAAAAAGATTGCGGACCTGCCATGTCTGTGGAGCCGGGAGCACCATAAAAATTTTCACTAGCGTGGACAAGCATGACGAGAAAGCATGCAAATACGCGTACATAATCCAAAAAAACAATGCGTTTCATTTTAGTTTGAGTATTCTTGTTAGTAATAGTAAGATGATTTCTGTTTTGTCTTTTTATACGAAGCATGCATTCGTGACAGAGATACTTTGTTGATTTTCCGGATGCTGCTTATCGGAGGGCAAAGGTATAAAAAAACTTGATATACCTAACAATATATGGAAATAATCAGGGCATCAGATATAAAAGTGTAGTGAAACTTATAGTTTCATATACTGAGACCGATAGTTTCATAGTAGTGAAACCTTTAGTTTCACCGTATGAAACTAACAGTTTCACACTGAGAAACAAAGAGTTTCCCTATATGAAACCAATGGTTTCAAGGCTTGAAACAAAAGGTTTCAAGTGATGAAACTATGAGTATCACCGCATGGAATTCCATGCTCATGCCTATCGGTTGGCTGTGAAATGTTATCGACTTCTGAATTAGTTATCTGCTTACATGTGACGGGTGATGGAAATTCACCAAATATATTCTTCTGTGTAGCGATCAAAAGTTGGTCTATCAGTAATTCCTTTATTACGGAATACCTGTTGGATGTACTTTTGATCTTTAGGCAACAGATAACGTTCTTCCCGGTAGAACCGGTAATAGCTTGTTTTGCCAAAGTGCAAGATTAGATGTTTACGGATACTGACAGCATCTTCGTAAGGCAGTCTTTCCAGTAATCGTTTGATTCCCCAAGCAACTTGAACTCTTTCGGCAGTGTGAAAATATGGGCATTTGTTGGAATCTTCCGGATAACAGACTGGACTTACAGCAGTGATAAAAGGAATGTTAGGTGTGTCATTTTCTGTAATTAAATAACGCAGACATTTGGAAGCTTGTAAACATTGGGC
Source organism: Bacteroides bouchesdurhonensis (assembly GCF_900155865.1). Taxonomy (GTDB): domain Bacteria; phylum Bacteroidota; class Bacteroidia; order Bacteroidales; family Bacteroidaceae; genus Bacteroides; species Bacteroides bouchesdurhonensis. The sequence continues at coordinate 4,137,325 of NZ_LT707006.1, read as the reverse complement.
GTTGAAACAACGGGCAAAGCTATAAGGAGCTGATTGGTTAGTTTCTTGTTTCATTTTATGTGAAATATTATTTTTTACAAAGGTAGGAGTTTTAATTAAGAAAGAGAAATATAATGGGGTATCTTTGTTGAAAAATGTTTGAGTAAGATGGTAATACTGAGAAATTTTGGTCTATAGATGTAATCTGCGGTCTTTAATATGTTATTATTTAATCATAATGCTTCTTTTTTTGTTATAACTCCATAATAATAGCTTAAGTTATCATCTAAAATAATGAGTGTTACCTCATATCCTACTCTTTTGAAAGTAGGATATGAGTTTTTTCTGCTTGATTGTATTTAATGAAACTTATTTAGAGTTGTAATTTTGAATGTATTAAAGGTAAATCTAATTTATTGCCATTTTACGCAAATATGGTTAAACGACAAATATGGATTATTAATTTAAGAGGATATTTATCTCAATAATATATATATATTATGTAGGAATTAGTTATTTTTGCAAAGAAAATGATTGTCAATAAAATGAGTACATTCCGTTCCATAGAAGAATTAGTTAAAAGCCTTGATCGGGAAAAAGAACTCTTGAAGGATATGTTTGCCAAAAGGAAATCTCTTTCATTTCACTACGATTATGCCTTGGAAATGACGGAATATAAAGAAGAACGTATCCGTTATTTGATTGATTATGGTGTTATTCGGGATACTGGTGATTTTTTGGAGATGGAAGATATTTATCTAAAGTTCTTTGAAGATGTGCTCGAAGTAAATGAAGAAATTAATGTTTCTTTTGTACAGGATTATCTTACACGACTTAATGAATCTATCGACTATTATCTGACTGAGAGTAATGAACACCGTAAATATAATTATCAGCGGGAAGTAAAACGTTGTTTAAAAAACATAGCTCTTACTACAGTCCGTAATGTGATGGACTTAAAAAGAAATATGGATAATGCGTATAAAAACGAACCCAATTATAAGATAAAGAAGACCAAACTTGTCAGGCTTGATGAGAAACGAAAAAACATAGCCCTATTGATTCGGAAAAGTGAGGAACTGATTGATGTGGGACAACCTGTTTTTTTCCGGGTGGCGATGGATGTGCAAATGCGTAATGTGGTGAGCGACGTGAAGCTTCAACTGAATGATTCGTATCATAATCTGATTGAAATCCAAAAGCAAATAATCCATTATCTGAATCTCATAGACTACCAGAACCGCATCCTTGAAAAAGCGAAGAAACTGAAATACCTGAAAGACCAATTCCTTCTGGAAGAATATACCAATATACGTCAGGTTCTGTCTCAAAAGAATCCTGTGTGGATGGAATCGCAGACGGGATATCGTATTAAACTATCCATTGATTGTTTACGTACTTCCGACGATGCTTTTCAGGTGATCCGAAAACTGGCTTCCAGGCAAAAAAGTATTTCCAAAGGTATGAAACAAGTGGCGGAACCTATTCCGGAAGAATATTTGGGAGAACAGTCGCAAGTAATTGATACCGTAAATTTACAGGAAGTTCACAATGCTTTTATGGCATCCGGCACCCATCTGTTTTACTTCGTGATGAACTATTCTTATCGTAAAAAAGTGAGCCGAAATGAAAAGCTGGTCTTTTTCTGCCAGTTAGCCTCACAATTCGCAGATGAATTGCTTTTTACTACTACATACGAGGTTTCCGACGATGTGGAATATCCTTTAATTTATGCCCAATAAGATTGAAAAACACCAACCATCATGAAATATACAGAAGAAATATTCAATATACTTAGTAAAGGAGGATTTATATCAGCCAATAGTATTTCTACTCAGATAAAGCGATTGTATGATGCTATTGAAGAAGAACAGTCTGATTATTTTGAGTATTATAAAGGAATTGGTTTCTACCTGGAAGGGGGAGATGGTTATTACCATTTTGTTCGTAAAGAAGCGAAGGTAGATTTGGAACGTAAACTGGAAGCTGCTTTTAGATGGATTGACTATATGAGTTTTCTGAAAACGTATAATTCCGCTTTCGGGTCGGGATTCTTGTTTCGTGCTGCTGATATTGAGATTCAGATAGGATGTGATATTGAATTAAAAGAAAAGGCTTCCAAACTTTTCACAGATAAAAAGAAATATGATGAAGTAGTTGCTAAAATTGTGAAGGAGCTGGAGAGTATGGGGTTGATAGAAAAGGAGAATGAGCTGGACGGAACCTATAAAGTATTGGCTGCTTTTCATTATATGGAAGATTTGATTGATTGTATTACCATATCGGAGGAGGTGCAAGATGAGATACCTGAATAAGATTATATTTCTGAATAGTGCCCATATTCCTTATGCAGAAATAAAGCTGGATGGAAATGTGCATTTTATTGGTACTCAAGGAGTGGGGAAGAGTACGTTGCTTCGTGCTATCCTTTTTTTCTATAATGCTGATAAGCTGAGGCTGGGTATTCCTAAAGAGAAGAAAAGCTTCGATGCATTTTATTTTCCTTATGCCAATTCTTATATAATCTATGAAGTGATGCGCGAGCATGGTGCATATTGTGTATTAACCGCTAAATCATTAGGTAGGGTATATTTTCGGTTTATAGATGCACCGTTTCAGAGAGAATGGTTTATCAATGATCGTAATGAGGTACATACTGAATGGAGCCATGTTCGTGACGGGATTGGTTCCAAAATACAGATCACCAAACAAATAACCGGTTATGAAATGTATCGTGATATTATCTTTGGTAATAACCGGAAACAAGAGATGATACCGTATCGGAAATTCGCAATTGTAGAGAGTGCCAAATATCAGAATATACCACGTACCATTCAGAATGTTTTTCTGAATTCCAAATTGGATGCTGATTTTATTAAAGATACCATTATTCGTTCGATGAGTGATGAAGATGTCTCGATTGATATGGATTTCTATCGTGGACAGATAAAAGAATTTGAACAAGAATACAGGGATGTGATGCTTTGGTATACTCCTAACAAGAATGGAGAAATACCTGTCCGTAAGATGGCAGAGAAGGTGATGAATGCTTATCGGGATTTGATTTATACTCATAAGCAGATCGATGAAGGGCGTGCTGAGTTGAACTTTGCGGAGAAACGTACGTTGCAGGAAATACCTTTGATGAAGGAAGAGATTGCAAAGATGGAGAGTGAACACGAACGTATTTTGCGACTTATGGGTGAATTGCAACAGAAGTATGCTAAAGAGCACGATGGTCTGATTGCGGATAGGAGTATAATCAATGATTTCTTAAAACAGGTACGTGATAAGCGTATGCATTATGAAGAGGTGCAGATTGAAGAAATCATCAAACGTGTTTCCCGCGAAGAGATGTGGACTCTGGAATTGGAACAAGTGCGTGGAATGAAATCGGAACTAACCAAAGCGTATGATGATGTGTTATCTAAATATCGTCTGCTTTTGGATAAGTTAGAAGCGGATTTTCGTACTTCCGAGAATAATCGTCAGACTCAAATATTCGTTAAGAAGTCGGAAGTTACTGCTAAGCAGGAAGAATTAATGCAACGGCTTCGTGAAGAAGAAGAAAAAGTGAGATTGGCTCAGGAAGAAAGATTCCAAACAGTGGATAATCGCATCCGGCAGTTACATGAAGAGCAGTCTCAGTGGAAACTTCAACTTCAAAAGATCTCTTATGAACATCCTCATCAGAAAGAAATGGAGGGGTGTGAAGAAGGTATCAATGAACTGCGTAAAATAGATAGAGAACTGGAACTAAACATTCGCCGGCAACAAATCGAAATCAATCAGCTGAGGCAGGAATGTGAGTTGAAGCGGAAAGATGTGAAATGGGAGTTTCAAACAAAGATGGAGGCGATTCGTAAAGAGAGAGCGACGATTGAAAATCAGCTTCAGTCATTGGATACTTTGATTGAAAAGAGGAAAGGTTCTCTTTGTGAATGGTTGGAGCAAAATAAACCTGGTTGGCAAGATACAATTGGAAAAGTAGCAGATGAAGAGCAGGTATTGTATAACAATGAATTACATCCTCAGTTAGTGGGAAACGAAAATACACTGTTTGGTATTTCGCTTAATCTGGAAGCAATGGATCGTTCTGTACGTACGCCTGAAGAAATGAAATTGGAACGTGAACAACGGCAGATTGTCTGGCAATCGTGTACGGATAAACTAAAGCATTTGTCGGAAGAGGAAGTTGAAGCGGTTTCTTCTTTGGAAAAGAAATATTCCAGGCAGATACGTGACCTATCGGAAAAACAACATCTGATGGAAGCTGAACGAATGCAAATCCCGGTTAAACTGAAAAATCTGCAAGCAGATTATGCTTCCTGGAGGACAAAGGAAGAGGAATGGAAGCGTAGCCGGACGGAAGAATTGCAGATGAAATCGAATGAAACTGCTCATAGGCTTTATCTCATTGAGGAGGAAAAGAAAAAGTTGCAGATGGAACGTGACAAGCAATTGAAAGCTTGCCAGAAATCTTATAAAGATGCTAAAACGGAAGTGTTGAATGAACAAGAACTGTTTATAGCTGATATCCGGCAAGAAATAGATGGTCTGAAACAACAAATGGAACAACGGAAGAAGGAACTGCAACGAGCACTGGAAGATGAATTGAATGGAAAAGGTGCTGATACGGCTACTATTCGGAAATATGATGATCGGTTGGATATAATCAAGAAAGAGTTGGAGTATATCAATAGATATCGTCCGGAAGCTTTGTTTTACGAGAAAGATAAAAAAGATTTTTTGGATAAAGAACCGATGGTGCGTAATCGGAAAAAAGAATTGGATACGAAATTAACTGCATTGGATGAACGTTTTGTTTTGAGAAAAGAAAAATATCAGATACAGCTGAAAGAAGTGGATGATAAACTCGGTCGGATGAATAAGGAACTTCATGCAATGGAAGAAGGGTTGAATAAGGTAGATATGTTTCGTAAAGATAGGACATTCTGCCCGCTCGAAATCTTGGAGCCAGGTGAGAAAACTACTCGGAAAAGTTGTGATCTCATAGTAGAGGAGTTAAAATCTCTCATTGTTTCTACGATTAAAAAGACAGATGAGTTCAAAAAGATCGTTACACAGTTCAACGGAAATTTCTCACCCAAGAATACATTCCATTTTCGTGCGGAGTTGGTTGGCGAACAGGATTATTGTGATTTCGCAGCTAACTTATGCGAATTTGTGGATAACGATAAAATCTCTGAATATCAGAAGCATATCAGCGAACGATATACGGATATCATTCGTCGTATTTCGAAAGAAGTGGGTGATCTTACCCGTAATGAGAGTGAGATACATAAAACAATTCATGCTATCAATGATGATTTCATCGAACGGAATTTTGCGGGAGTAATCAAAGAGATAGCTCTTCGACCTTTACAAAGTAGTGACAAACTAATGCAGTTGTTACTGGAAATAAAACGGTTTAGTGATGAAAACCAGCATAATATGGGTAAAATGGATTTGTTCTCACAGGATACCCGGGAAGATGTCAATGCTACTGCTGTTCGTTATTTGTTGTCGTTTATGAAATATCTGCTTGATGAGCCGGGACGTAAACGGTTGGCGTTGGCTGATACGTTTAAACTGGAATTTCGTGTGAAAGAAAACGATAACGATACGGGATGGGTGGAGAAGATAGCCAATGTGGGTTCCGACGGTACAGATATCCTGGTCAAAGCAATGGTGAATATTATGTTGATTAATGTTTTCAAAGAGAAGGCTTCCCGTAAGTTCGGGGATTTTAAAATTCATTGCATGATGGATGAAATTGGTAAATTACATCCTAATAATGTGAAGGGGATTCTGGATTTTGCGAATTGCCGCAATATTCTGTTAGTAAACAGTTCTCCCACCACTTATAATGTGGAAGATTATCGTTATACCTATTTATTAAGTAAAGATAAGCGGTCGAACACGCAGCTTGTTCCATTATTATCATATAATCAAAAAAAAGAATAGATGAAAGAAGAAATGTCTTTGGCGTTTGCCCGTAGAATGATGCAGCTGTTGAAAGGAGAAAGAATTGCTTCCAGTAAATTTCAGGTTGATGTGGCAAAAGAGCTATTAGATGAAGATATATTGATAGTTAGTAGTAGTGGCTATAGAAGAAGCTATCGATTGAGAGATCCACAAGGACTGCGCACTTACCTTGCACAACGTTATGATATTGGTGGTAATTTGGAACAATGGTATGAGATAAAATCCAGTGAGGAAGAAATAAAGCGTTCGGAACAAGTGAAAGTTGTTGGAAACTCGAAATTAAAAAAGACTCGTGCTTTTAGAGGTTTCCTCATTAACTGTGTCACTCCGATAGAAGCTACTTTATGTGATGAGCCGTTGATTCTTCAGCCTGCAAAAGGGACATCTGTGTTTTTGGAAGATTTTGAACATTTCCGGGTTGCGGAAGATGTAGTAGTGGTTGGTATGGAGAATGGTGAAAGCTTTCAATCCATTCGTGATCAACAATATTTGTTTGAAGGAATGAAAGTACTCTTCGTATCCCGTTATCCCCAATCGAATGATTTGCGTTCATGGTTACAAGTGATACCTAACCGTTATATTCATTTTGGAGATTTTGATTTAGCTGGTGTGTCTATCTTCCTGACGGAATATTATTCATATCTGGGGGATCGTGCAGAGTTTTTTATTCCTGCGGATGTAGAGAAAAGAATAGAGAATGGCAATCGGTTACTTTATGATATCCAATATGACCGCTATAAAAATATGACTGTTGCTGACAGACGTTTAGAGCCGGTTGTTGAAATGATTCATCGTTATAAACGCGGCTATGAACAAGAAGGGTATATAAGAAGAAATTAAAAGTCGTATTATTTTATTTCGTCAACTTATTATGGAAGATCATATATTGTATAATAAGTAGGCATTGGTCCATTGCTCATCCATGAGCGAAATTGAGTCAGCTTGCCATATGTTTGAAAAGGCAACTTTTAATCTACTTTATACTCGTAGTAGATATCATACAAGGTATCGGGGAATCCCCATCCGCAATCCTCTACTGATTTCAGCATCCGCTCGATCCGTTCACTAAATTGCTTTGTATATCCTAATTTATTAATCAGTTCCATTGTTTTGGTGAAGTTCGTTTCCAACGTAGTATAATATTGTTCCCACATATCGCCGTACATGCTGGTCATTTCGCATCCTGTTTCGATGTAATATAGCATTAGATCCACCAGGCAAGTTGGATGTGGATTTAGTTTCTTGAAATCGGATATCGCCTTACGGCAAATATTGAAGCGGCATTTAGGCTCCCCGCGTCTAGGAAAGAATTCGTCGCGGATGATTCTTTTGTATTCTTCCAATTTCTCATCCTCATTTGGGTTGAGGTAAAATTCCAGATACTCCTTTGCTTCTTTACGAGCATCGTAAAGTTCCAGCATCACTTCGATAATCTGCTCCTTATTCAGAGTGGAGAGGTGTTTTTTAAGTTGAGCTTTTGACATGGTTGCTATGTTTTTACGTATTTCTGCAAACTTACATAAAAAACTTGATTTATAAGCGTGTTCAATAAAAATAAGGACCACTCCGTTCGTTCATAGTTCGAGATTCCCGAGTATTTAGTATCTTTCAAGTGGCAACCCAAATAGTACTAATTATGAGGAACGTATGTGGTCTTGATGTGCATAAAGATAGTGTGTTTATGTGCATTCTCAAAGAAAATGGTGATAAAATCGAAGAAACGTTTGGTGTACTAACTCCTGAACTTGACCGTCTTCGTGATTTATTGGTGTGTCACTTTGTGGGTGAAGTCGCCATGGAAAGTACCAGTATTTATTGGATTCCTATCTGGCGGGTATTATGTAGTGATTTTGATGTAAAGCTGGTCAATCCTTACTTTATCAAACAACTTCCCGGACGTAAAACCGACGTAAAAGATGTTCAGTGGATTGCTACCGTTTTACAGAAAGAACTTATAAAAGGTAGTTTTATACCTGAACCTGTCATTCAGGAGCTTCGCTTGTTTGATCGGAAAATCTTCTATCTCAATCGTAATTTGCAACGTGCCGAGCAAGCTATTGATCTGATTCTGCAACGATGCAATATTCGTTTAAGCAATTGTGTAAGTGGTATCGGTGGTAAATAACGATGCAGCATATTATGCTAATTGATTATCAGTAGTTTATGGCTTAAAAGATAGACTGCTCAAAAAATTACTTGTTTTTTCGTCAAAAATCGAAGATTTAACACTTTTCTTCGTTGCCAGTCTCAAAACAGAGGGAAAATGGGGAAAATCGCTCTCTTTCGCCCCGAAACCTCCGCTTCGCAAAGATAAGGTATATCGGGGATTATTTCGCCGGTTCAGGCTGCAAAATGGAAGACAGATTCACAGATTTCCGGGTTGTTTTCTTGTGACCTGGTAGGAGGTGAGTATTGCTTTGCTTGGAGTTGTATTTTGCTCAATCTTCATACTTAGATTGCTCATATTTTGCAGCCAAAAGAGAAAGTCTATAGGTCTGGTTCGGCTTGGTTTGGGCGAAGCTATCTCTTTTTCTCCCCTTTGTTAGCTTTACTTTAATGAACGTATATATGAATACGGAGATAAAGTAAAGTTGGTTTCGGTAATTTATGCTGTGATTCGCTTGAAAAAATGTCGTGTAATAGGGATGATTCGTTGGAAAAAGTGTAACTAAATTCGATTTATTCGCTTGAAAAAATGTATTTAACCTTGGTTTATTCGCTCGAAAAAGTGTAATTTTGTAGCGGAAAGAATAAGATTGCGCTATGCTTAAAAGGAAAATAGAAACATATTTAGCTAATTGGAAAGAGGCCGAGGGCAGAAAGCCCCTTGTGATAAAAGGTATTCGCCAGTGCGGGAAGACATATATTGTCCAGAAATTCGCAAGGGAGAATTATGAAAGTGTGGTCTATATGAACTTCATTCTTGAACCTGACAAGAAGTCTGCCTTTACTGGCAATATAGATGTCGATACCATCATTCTCAACCTCTCTGCTTTGATTCAAGGCAGTCGGTTCATTGAAGGGAAAACCTGCATTATCCTTGACGAGATTCAGGAATGTAAGGAAGCAAGGACAGCCTTGAAGTCATTTCATATAGACGGACGTTTTGATGTTATTGCCACAGGTTCTCTTTTAGGAGTGAAAGGCTATGGTCAAAGCAAGAAAAAGAAAGAGGATGTCGGGCAAGATTCTGTTCCTGTCGGATATGAAACCGTAATTGATATGTACCCATTGGATTTTGAGGAATTTCTATGGGCAAACGGAATCGGTGAGGCTGTTATCGATTCTGTCAAATCATGTTTTGAGAACGAAAAGGCTGTTCCCGATGGGATTCACAAGGCAATGATGGAGCTGCTATACAGATATGTTATTGTAGGAGGGCTGCCGGAAGTGGTGAATTGCTTCCTTGAAACCAAGAATATCGAACTCATATATAAGAAGCAGCGTAATCTTATTGCCGGATACGAAGAGGATATGGTTAAATATGCAGATGATGCGGACAAACCTAATATCCGTGAATGTTTTGAATCCATTCCGAAGCAATTAGCCAAGGAGAATAAGAAATTCCAATATTCCATAGTCAAAAAGGGAGGAAGGTCTTCTCAATACATCGGTAGCATTCAATGGTTGGAGGATGCCGGAATAGTCCGTAGGTGCTATAACACGCAGATTACGGAACTGCCGTTGGAGGGCAATTCCATCAAAGATTGTTTCAAAGTGTACACTACTGACATAGGTGTCCTTGTAGCAATGCTCGACTATGGCACTCAGGCTGATATATTGAAGGGGAATCTTCTTGGATATAAGGGAGCTATCTTTGAGAACCTCATGGCGGATTTCCTGTGTAAGTCCGGACAGAAGCTATACTATTTCCATAAGGACAGTGGGCTTGAACTGGACTTCTTGGTAAGGTTCAAAGGCGAATGCGTCATCCTTGAAGTCAAGGCTAAGACCGGTAAGGCAAAAAGTATGGCTACCATTCTTAAAAATAAGGATGTGTATCATGTCAAGAATGCAATCAAGTTGGGGCAATATAATGTAGGACGTGAGGGAGATATACTCACCATTCCGTTGTATATGGGATTCCTTGTCGAAGACAGGCTTGCGGACGTTATCATTCCTGATGTTGATGTGAGTCTGTTGACTACTATTTAAAAATTTTGATTATGGCAAAACAGATATTAGTTGGAATTGAAGAACAGAATTTGAATGAGGTGGCTCACTATCTGGTGATATACTTCCCATACAATGAGGAAATGTGTAGCTATACAGATGATTGGCTTGGTGAGCTATATGAAAACAAGTATCCTTTGGTTTCTAAAGGGATGTGGTCTGGCATAATTGACTTGAAAGTTCATAAACTTCTTGATTGGAAACCAGAATATGGAACTTTATATCTTCAAGCTAAGGTATGTGATAGCGGAACCTATTTCTTGCTTGATAAAGATAAAAAGGTAATATGTAAAATTACCGATTATGTACCTAATGGCTTAATTCCGGAGGCGGATGATTGTGGGGATTATATCCGTTTAAGAATCAAACATGACGGTATGATAGAAAATTGGATGGAGAAGCCAGACTTTTCCGACTTTATTAAAGATGCTAATGCTGTTAAGAAAATTGATACGAGCATTGAAGAAGAACCAATACTCGACACTAAAGTAGAGTTCACTTATAGCCATCTTATGGCAAAACTGCTTCGTCTTCCGAAATACCTACAATTGGAAATAGGGAAGGCACTGATAGCAAATGCATCAGAAGGTTTTGAGGAAGAGGATGATGAAGATTCTCTCTAATCAGATGGAAGATTAAGAATGATATACAGCTGCAATAATTTGATTATTAAAAGTATAATTCTATGGATATATTAAGTCTCACCAAAGTAACATCATCGTTCATCCTAACTTTAATAGAAACAGACGATGGACAAAAGAAACAAATTTTGGAGACGCCAACAAATGGCTCGTGTGTTTAAGGCTCGCATGATTCTTTATGCCGCTTATGGTCATTGCATCATTCGTGAGGATGGAAGCTATTATGAGCATCCCCGTTGGTTTGAATTGGCAAAAGAGAAATGGGCACAAGTTTACAAAACAACAGGTACTCCGTGTAGCTGTTGGATGTGCAGGGGATTCGAATATGACCGCAAGGAGTATAAGAAAGAGACTCGGCGGATTATTCGGGAATCAATGGAGTGAGCTAAATGATAAGGAACTGAATCTGTGTATTAATTGCATAGGTTCAGTTTTTATTATGCGGCATATAGGCAAAAGGTTACGTGGATTTTCTCAGAAAGTGATGTGTGATATGGAATTTATTTGCTAATTTTGCGCTGAGTTTGAAACGATATAAAAACTAACAATGCAAAGAAATAGCATGAACATATTATCGAAGGTCACAATTTGGGGTAACAAACGCCCTGAATCTGTACTGTGTGTTCATGTCTTTGGCATTGAACCTTGTATTATAAATACTTTCCAACGAAGAACATAGCATGGTGTAGTTTATTCTACCCCTGATTGAAAATATAAACTGAATAGTTGGAGAGTCTTTACCGAACTTTCCAACTATTTTGTTTTTATACCCATTTGTGACAGTTATCTTACGATGCTTTTCTGTCATTTCCGTCTGATGGGTGATTGACAAACAGATTATTAACGTGCAGTGATGCACATAAATTGAGAAGAAATGAATTATAAATTTGATGGCAGTAAAGTATTTTTTACATCTGATACCCACTTTTATCACGGAAATATCATTCGTTTCTGCAACAGACCTTTTGAGGATGTGGAAATGATGAATGAAACGATTATCTCCAATTGGAATAATACAGTTGGCTTGGATGATACTGTTTTTCACTTGGGTGATTTCTGTCTGGGCGGTTCAGCTGAATGGACTAAAATTCTTGATAGATTGAATGGCAAGATATATCTGATTCTCGGCAACCATGATTTAAAGAACTTGAGGCAGGGGTATGTCGATAGGTTTGAGCATGTGACCATGCAGATGCATATAGAAGTGGATAAACAGAAGATATATTTGAATCACTATCCGTTTCTGTGCTTTGATGGCGGCTATAAAGATGTATGGCAACTGTTCGGCCATGTGCATACGAGGAAGAATAACACTGGAATTGATGCAGCCCGGCTTCAGTATCTCTATCCTACACAATATGACGTAGGTGTTGATAACAACAACTTTATGCCGGTTTCATTTGCACAGATGAAGATAATTATTGAAAAACAAGTTGAACAATTAAAAATGAAAGAGCAATGAAGATACAATACATGAGCGATTTACATCTGGAGTTCAGGGAGAACAGCAGATATTTAAAGCATAATGAATTACCTGTTACCGGTGACGTGCTGGTTTTGGCTGGAGATATATTCTATCTTAGGGATAGGATAGCTCCTATGATGAAATTCTGGAAATGGGCTTCGGATAATTACAGGCAGGTTCTGATTGTTCCCGGCAATCACGAATACTATAATTATTCGGACGTGATGGAACGAGGGCTGCAATGGAAGTGGATGTTCCGTGAGAATGTAGGGTTCTATCAGAATCAGGTAATCCGTATCGATGATACCGATTTTGTCCTGAGTACGCTATGGTCACGGATTAACCCGAATGACGAGTATTTCGTGTGGAAAGGTATGAATGACTTTCGCCAAATCAAATTTGACGGAAAATTGCTACAGGTAGAGGAATTCAATCGGATGCATGAGACCTGTATTGATTTTATCCGGAAAAGTGTCGAAGAGAGCACGGCTGGTCATATTGTGGTGGTTACTCATCATTTGCCTACTTTGGAGGTGATTGATCCACAGCACAAGAACTCCGTACTGAATAGTGCATTTGCTAGCGAATATGGTGATTGGATTGCCAACAGTCGGATAGATATTTGGATTTATGGACATTCACATACCAATATAGACACAGAGATTGGTAGTACAAAAGTAATCTGTAATCAGATGGGATATATTTTTGCGAATGAGCACATTGTGAATGGGTTTGATCCGAAAAAGCATGTTGAAATTTAATGAGCATTAAGCAATGGATGAAAGAATAATAGATAGAAAACTCTTTATTGATTTGGCAAATGAGGTTGGCTTGAACGCTTCGCATATAGAAGCAATGGGTGAAATGCGTCATTGTGAAATCACAGTTAGCGGCAATATGCTGGAACGTCTAGTTGAAATTCAGCATCAGTTCGAGCAACTTACCGTAATGGGGGATGATGAATACCGTGGCTTCTACATTGTGGTACCGCGACCCACTCCAGAGGAATGGGGTGATGTCGAGGAACTGATTGCTTCGGGAGAGTATCAAAGCAAAGAAGCCTTCCTTGCGGACTGGCTTGCGTTCAATCCAACGGAAACGCAGTGGTTTCATGTTACCTCTTATAAATACGAAGAGTTCCGGTCGATTCGCATTACAGACCGAAAACATGCGCATTTCGTCATAACAAATCGCTCCTCTTGTGCCGACGGAGAATCTGATGACGGATGGTATCAGGATTCCCTTGCCCGACTTTTCTGCTATTTGCAGAGGCTGGTTGATGTTATTGCTGCAAATCCTGATGGGTTCAACGACTATGTGGCGCACAATCTGCCGTGCCAGCAACGGATTGGGCGGATTGCACGAAAGGAACTCAATAGGATAGCTCCGAGCTTTAAGATTAATGTGGAAGATCGGGAAACAGCGATAAAGGCTTTGGAGGATTCTGCGAAGGAACATTCCGCACTTCATCTGAAGACTATGACCATTCGGCAATATTGCACATATTATCGTATCGCTAACGAGGCTTATGAGGCATACTACCGGAAGCGAAGTATTGGAAACCGTCTCTACGAAGAACAACCGAATATCCCGGAAGAACTGCGAGATGTAGTCTATTACAAACGAGTGAAATTCGTAGATGTAGATAAACTCTATGACATTGACAGCCCGGAGGATTTTATACGGTTTGCAACAGACCACTATGGCGAGTTGTGGTTTTCGCGCTTGAACATCATTGCATCGAAGGTGCCACAGCAGGGTTGGATGATAGTTGTTTCTAATAGCTACTCGGCAAATGTCGAGCTGGCCATTGAGGTTGCCACTGCTCTATATAAGGTCGGAGTGCCATTATTGATTCGTGATGCCGAGAAACTTTTGAGGATTCTGCGCGAAGAAGATTATGTGCGGTTAATTCCTAATACGTACCATAACTATATGGGTTATCAGGAAGAAGGTACTGTTTACGAACTGCCGTGGGAATACGAATGCTCAGACGATAGTGAATCGGATTTGACTTTGGAGCAATACAATGCGATTGTTTCTCTTGCGGAATGGCAGGATGAAGAATTGGTGAAGCCCATCGAGTGATGCTTAAATTGAAGAAGCTGGCTTTTATCTTGACTATAATCATAGATAAAGGTAGAAGTCTGCTTCTTTGAAATCTCTATTTTGGTAGCAAAATCAGTATTTAATAGTCGTATCTTTTGAATTTGTGATTTTTGCGTCCGCAATACATCATTAAATAGATATAAAGTAGTATCTTTGCATATTATATGATGAGTTAATATGACAAAGAATACAATGGGAACCAAACTTCCCCGAAATTTGGAGCAGAAGATGTCTGTTGTGGGAGAACAGATTAAACTGGCTCGCTTGCGCAGGAATCTGAGTGTAGCTCAGGTGGCTGAACGTGCTACCTGTTCTCCGTTGACCGTGTCCCGAATAGAGAAAGGCGCACCGACAGTCGCAATCGGAATCTACTTGCGTGTGCTGTATGCTTTACAACTTGATGATGATATTCTGTGGCTGGCCAAAGAAGACAAATTGGGAAAAGCCTTGCAGGATTTGAGTTTGAAGACCAGGGAACGTGCCTCAAAAAAGGAGTAAACGATGAAGACGCTATATGTTTATGCCGATTTTGATTGGCTCAAGGAAACAGAACTCATTGGTGAATTAGGTTATGAATCTCTTCGTGGCTCGGACAGCTATTGCTTTACCTTCAACGATGGATGGTTGAAGAGACACGGAGATTTGTTCCTGAGTGATGACCTCAATAATTATCCGGGACAGCAATATACGCAACTGGAGAAAGATATATTCGGATGTTTCTCGGATGCTTTGCCGGATCGTTGGGGACGAACGCTGCTGTTGCGACGTGAACAGATTGCTGCGATGGAAGAGAAACGACCGGTGCGGAGATTGTCTTCTTTCGACTTTTTAACTGGTATCGATGACTTTTCCCGAATGGGTGCTTTCCGTTTCAAGGAGTCAAAAGGCGGAGGATTTATAAATGTAAGTGAGTCTTTGAAAATCCCACCTCTGACGGATATAAGGGAGTTGATTGCAGCCAGTGCGGAAATAGAGAAAAGCGAAGAGGGGAATGTCCTGCCTGACAGGAAATGGATTGCCCAACTCGTACAACCGGGTTCTTCATTGGGAGGCGCAAGGCCTAAAGCCAGTGTGATAGACACGGATAAAACGCTTTATATAGCCAAGTTCCCTTCTCGCAAAGATGATTACGATGCAGGACTTTGGGAGCATTTCAGCCATCTTCTTGCTGCAAAAGTCGGTATAAATGCCGCAAAGACCAAAGTGCTGGCTACCGGAGAGAAATATCACACTTTGCTTTCGCAACGCTTTGACAGAACTCAAGAAGGGAGACGGATTCATTTTGCTTCTGCCATGACTTTATTGGGACTCAATGACGGCGACAATGCAACTACGGGACACGGTTATCTGGATATAGTAGATTTCATAATCCAGAACTGTACGAATGTAGAAGGGAATCTGCAGGAACTCTATCGCCGTGTGGCTTTCAATATCTGCATTGGTAATAGCGATGACCATTTCCGTAATCACAGTTTTCTTTTGACTGCAAAAGGTTGGACGCTTTCTCCTGCATACGATATGAATCCAACTTTGAATGAATATCAAAGTTTGCTTGTTTCATCAACTTCTAATAAAGCAGAGCTGAGTATTTTGCTGGATGCCAGCGAAGATTATATGCTTAACCCAAAAACGGCAGAAAAGATTATTTCAGAAGTGATTGAAGCCGTGAAAGGATGGCGAGAACTGGCAACACGATTGAGTATTTCCAAAAGAGAGATGGATATGTTTTCAGGAGTATTGGATGAACGATATGATAGTATTTAAATTTGATAAGGAGAAAAATAACTATGAGTGGAGGATATTTTGATAGGAGCACATATGCAATGCGTGAAATCGCAGATACTATGGAGCGTGATATTGCGAGAGCTTTACAGCCAAAGCCAGAGAAGGAGCATATGGATTATTGGGTAATTTATGAGAAAGATAGCTTTAGCTCATTCCATAACTATAACAGCTATATGAAGTTTGCTAGTTATGAAGATGCAGAATCTTTTCTCCTGAGAGATAAAACTATCATCAAGGCAGAACAAAAATATGCAGACCTTTTTATCGCAGATGACATAATATTCCAGTCAACAACGCATAATATGTCTGATACTCCTGATGGTGAACAAATTCCAGTATTATACTCAATCTATCATTGTTGTTATGATCGTTATCCGGATGATGCTGATGTATTGGAACTGTCAGATGAGACGATAAATGCAATGAAGGAGGCATATCGGCAAATGCGCATAGCAGAAATATATGCAACTCGCGTAGATTGGATGATGAGTGGCGATGATAGCGAAGAGAGCTTCCGTGAACGCATTAAGGGAGATTTGGCGGAGTTTGAAAAGGAATATGCTGTTAAAGACTGGACTTTTCTATATGATGAATAAAAGTAACAACCTGTCATAAAATAAAGAAAAAGATGTATTTTTGCATATCATATGATAGATTGAGTATGATAAAGAAAGCTACCATATCAACCAGCCGGTTGATATGGTAGAATGGTTAACCGCTTCGTTTTGGTGAATTTAGGATGTATGGATTAATTCAGACAGTGAACTATCCGAAAATTTTGGATGGTTCAATCAGAATCTTCTGGAATAATCTGACAATTGCGGTAATTATCTATGCACTATATTAATATTTCCGATGCTTTAAATAAAAATCAATTGCTTGTTCATTGATCGCTTTGTAATTTTCATAGCGTCCGCCAAACATTCCCTGCTTTATAGGAGGCCATTCATTTTTGAGTGAATCAGCACTTTTCCAAAATATAGTATATGGTTCTTTCCCCATACCTCTCAATTCATATTCTTTTTCACTTCGTACAAACTGTCCTAATGGGACATCGAACTCTCTAAGAATTGAACATTTGTTGTAGCCGTATATTAAAGACTTCATACGTTCCCAGATATAAAAGGTGTTTTCATACTCCGAATTGACAACAAAAAAATCCTCGAATAAAGGACGCAATTCATTGAGCAAAAAGAAACTGATAGGATAATAATAACGCTGTCCTATTAATTCATTCCATGTTTCATAATTCCAATGAGTGCTACCCAACAAGGTTAACAATGGCTCTCTATATGAAACAGTCATAAAATTAGGAGCAGGGACGGATAGTTTCAAAATACTATCAAGTTCTCTGAATTTACTGTATTTAATACAGGCAATACCGATGGCATTTAATAATAGCATTGGAGCTATTGAGTGTATATACTGAGTTCCTTCTATGAAGCTCTCGCCGTTTTTAAAAGGCTTGATACATAATTTTACCAATAATTCACCAAAAGGCTTAATGTGATACCATTTACCCCATCTGATTGCCAAAATTGCGATTTCTATCAAAGGAGTAATTGCGCTTTTGTGAAGTTCCAAATAATTTGAAAAAGATTCCTGTGTTAGGGCAAAGTTATATTTAGCATGGGCATTTATTATATCATAGGCGTCATTGCCTAATCGTTCCACTAAATCCATATACTCAATATCGTACTGACTTGATGATAGATATTTTTTGCATTTTGCAATCATTATGTCATGCCCCATATTCTTACTGATATGGTTCTCATTTAAAGCAGAAACTTGCTCCAATAATTCTGAGAATAATTCATCAGCACCATTTATAGGTAATAGTTCACCGTGTCTTAGTCGTGTTAATTCCTGCAATATTTCTTTGGCTATACCAATAGTTGCGAAAAACGAATTATATCTTGAGGCTGTTGCTTCAGATATAATTTTAATAAGTCCTTTATCCCATTCTCCAGACCATCCGCAAGTTATAAGCCCATAATCCTCAAAAATTCGTTCAAGGTATCGTCTCATTATTGGAGGGTAATCATCCAATTCTTCTGTCGTGTTCCTAAATTGGCAATCAATATAATCACCATTGATTTTAATAATTGTAGGGAGCTGACAATGAGTAAGTGGCGTAGTTTGTGAAATGGCGGCTTCATGAGAAACTACTTGAGGTGTTATTCCTTCTGCTTCAAATGCCTGTTCTAACAATCTGTCAAAATTAGTCGTCAAAATAATGCGGATATAACCGGCTTTTGCCAATTTGGCAATTGCTTTATGGGCTTTTGTTGGTTGTTTCCAACCCAATTCTTTTTCTTCTTCAGTGGGCTCAAAAAACTGTTTCATTAACTGCACTCGTTCAGTGGGTGTTTTTACCAATTCTTCCAACAGGAATGAATACGAGGCTTCTTTCTCATATCTTTCTTTAAACCATTGGTGCGGATTATCCTTTATAATATCTTTTTTTGAGGCTGCCAGCTGTTCTATTAAAGCTGTTTCAACTTCCCATCCTGTTGGTATATGTGCAGAGCGTGATATTCCTGAACCAAGCAAAAGAGCATAAGTGCCTTTGTTGGAATACATGGAAAAGGCTAATGTTGTCAGTTTTTCTATTGTCATAATATTTTTGATATAAATGATATACGCAAAGTTAGACAATTTTATCGGGTTTGAGTAAATGATGGTCATAAATATTGATGTAATTCGCAAATTCAATGGAAAATCATATAATTTAAATGATGCTTCAATGAAATAAATTCATTACTTTTGCATGATAAGGTAAATAACATAATCCAAAATGGAAGAAGCAACGAAGGATATAAATCGAATCAAAGTTGTTCTTGTTGAAAAGAAGCGGACCAATAAATGGCTGGCAGAACAATTAGGGAAAGACCCGGCAACGGTTTCCAAATGGTGCACAAACACTTCACAACCAGGATTGGAAACATTGTTGCAGATTGCTAATGTTCTTGATGTAGATGTGAAAGATTTGCTGCATTCTACAAAGGAAGATACTATGTATTTTAAAGTTCCGACAAATTTTACTATATAACAGATTCAGTACTATGCCTAAGAATAAAAATGCGGAATATAGGTTTATGGTTTTAGACCGATGCTTTAGCGATTATCACCATAAATATAATATTGAAGACTTGCTGGAAAAAGTCAACGATAAACTTTATGATGCTAATGGTTGTAAGTCCATGATTTTAGAACGTCAGCTCCGTGGTGATTTTAGTGCTATTCGCAAAATGCTTCCAGATGGAGTTTACCTTGATGCTATTCCGTATGATGGTAAGAAATGCTACTATCGTTATTCAGAACCAGATTTCTCTATTTACAAAAATGAACTTTCTGTTTCAGAGGTACAGAATCTTCGCTCTACCATAGAAATGTTAGGAAAATACAGAGGTTTGCCTTCAAACGGATGGCTGGAAGAAGTCATCTCTAATCTTGAAATCAGATTTGGTGTCAAAAATAACGCTGAAAATCTTGTTTCATTTGGACAAAATGAACAATTAAAAGGATTAGAATATCTTTCTGACATTATTGATGCTACAATCAACCACCAACCGTTGGAAATTGAATATATATCTGCCAATGGAAACCATCATCAGCACACATTGCATCCCTATTTCGTAAAGCAGTACAATGGTAGATGGTATCTGTTTGGTTTAGATGAAAAGGAAGAACGAATTAAAAATCTAGCTTTCGACAGAATCAAAAGTCTTGCATTAAGTACGTATATATTTCGTAAAAATGAAATTGTTGATTTCAATTCCTATTTTGATAATGTGGTTGGGGTCACAGTGCCATATGATGCAAAATTAGAAGAATTTCAATTAAAATTCTCTCCGCATCGTTTTAAATATGTAACCTCCAAGCCTATTCATAAATCGCAAAAAACGGTAAGCGAAAAAGACTGTGTCATTTCTCTTACCCTATATCACACTTTGGAATTAGAACAGCAGATTTTTTCATTCGGACCAGATGTTGAAGTCCTATCTCCAGCTTGGTTTAGGGATGAATTTGGCAAAAAAATCCATGATTGTCTGAAAAAATATTTATCTATGCAGAATCACTGCACAGATAAAGATGAACTTGGCAGCTGTAATCAAGCAATAGGCGTTAAACTTTAATTTAGATAGACATAATACAGTGCGTTAATATGAACAATAATATGCAGCAACAAACAACGATTAATATTCAAGAGAAAGCAAACCTTATTTGGGCTATAGCAGATAAGTTAGTAGGTGTTTATAAGCCTCACGAGTACGGTAATGTCATTCTTCCAATGTGCGTTATCAAACGCTTTGAAGATACCCTTGCACCTACCAAGCAGGCAGTCCTTGATACAAATGCCAAACTTGACAAAGATGGCATTGTGGTGAAAAAGGGATTTTTGGAAACGGCTGCCGGTCAGCAATTCTATAACCTTTCTCCGTTCACATTTCAAAGCCTTCTGAACGATCCAGAGAATATCAAAGAGAACTTTGAATCATATCTTAATCATTTTTCTGAAAATGTAATCGACATCATCCATCGTATGGACTTCGACCGTGAACTCCAAAAGATGGCTGATAATAATGTACTGTATCTTGTCATTAAAGAGTTCTGCACCGCCAAAGCCTATCTCGGAGCAGATGTCGTTACCAGTGTGGACATGGGGTACATCTTCGAAGAGCTGGTGCGTAAATTCTCGGAAAGCTATGACGAACAGGCAGGAGCACACTTTACCGCCCGCGACATTATCTATCTCATGGCAGAACTGCTTGTCGGCAACGATGAACAGAAGTTGGAGTGTGAAGGTATTACTGCCTCTATCTATGATATGGCGATGGGTACAAGCCAGATGCTGGGTTGCCTTACCGAACGTTTTCTGAAGATTGATCCGGAAGCGGAGATTACAAGCTACGGGCAGGAGTTGAACAACCAAACCTTTGCCATTGCCAAAGCCGATACACTTATCAAGGGAGGCAATGCCGACAATATGCGTCAAGGAGATACCCTTGGGGATGACAAGTTTTCCGGTTATAAGTTTGATTATATCATTTCAAACCCACCTTTTGGTATAGAATGGAAAACCTCGAAGAAGGCTGTAGAGGATGAATATATATTGGGTGAAGCTGGTAGATTTGCCCCCGGACTTCCTGCCATTGGCGATGGTCAGATGCTGTTCTTGCTGAACGGTATAGCCAAGCTGAAAGAAGATGAGGGTAGAATGGCAATCATTCAGAACGGCAGCAGTCTTTTCAAAGGGGATGCTGGCAGTGGCGAAAGTGAAATCCGTGGCTATTTGTTGGGAAACGACTGGTTGGAAGCTATCGTTCAGTTGCCTAACGACTTGTTCTACAATACTGGTATTGCTACATATATTTGGCTTATCACCAAGAACAAAAGCGAAGAACGTCAAGGTAAAGTCCAACTTATAGATGCAAGCCAATGTTATGACAAACGCCGGAAGAGTCTGGGAAATAAGCGTGTGGAGATAAGTGACTGCTGCCGAGAACTTATCATGGAGGCATACAAGGACTTTACAGATTGGGAATACATAAGTGAAGACGGTACTTTGAATGTTGAGAGCAAAGTGTTGGATAATGACTACTTCAAATTTTCTAAACTGACTGTTGAACGTCCTTTGGTGGATGAAAAGACGGGTGAACCCATATTCAAAAAGGGGAAAGTACAGCCGGATGCCAAGAAACGTGACATCGAGATTGTACCTTGGACGGAAGACATTGAGGAGTATATGCAGAAGAATGTCCTCCCCTACGCCCCAGATGCTTGGATTGACGAGAAGAAGACCAAGATTGGTTATGAGATTCCCTTCACACGTGAGTTCTACAAATATGTAACTCCGCGCAAGAGCGAAGAGATTTTTGCCTACTTGAAGGAGCTGGAACTACAAGAGGCAGAATTGATGACTAAAATTTTGGGATAGTTATGGCAAAGACTTACGATATATATAAGGATAGTGGCGTTGCTTGGATAGGGGAGATTCCGAGTCGATGGAAAGTCGGTTTTGTAGGACGGTATTTCGATGAAATTAAAAATCCTAATACCAATCAAGAGGAAACTAATACGCTTCAATTTAAAATGGGAGATATCATTTCCAAGAAAGATGGAGATAGTAAATATAATCCTGAAACTATTGAGGCTTACAATATTGTTGAACCAGGTACAATCATGATAAATGGACTAAATCTTTCATTTGATCTTATTTCACAAAGAGTAGCCCAAGTTCATGAAAAGGGGGTTATTACTTCAACCTACCTCGCCCTGAAACCAAAAGAAGGTATGAAGTCTGATTATGCAAAGTATCTTCTCAAAGCATATGATAACAATAAAGCTCTTCATGCGATGGGACGCGGTTTGCGGGCGACATTAAATTATGGAACTTTTCGTTCAGAACCAGTCCTTGTTCCTTCTGATAATGAACAGCAATCCATAGCTGTCTTTCTCGACCAGAAATGTAATGAGATAGACTCTTTGATTTCCTTACAGGAGGAGATGATAAGCGAATTGCAGGCTTATAAGCAGTCTATAATTACAGAGGCTGTCACCAAAGGACTTGACCCTAATGCAAAGATGAAAGACAGTGGTGTGGAATGGATTGGGGCAGTGCCGGAGGGGTGGAAGATAAAACCACTAAAATCGCTTTACTATACGGAAAAGGGATTGAATATCACAAAAGAAAACTTAGTGGAGAGTGGAATTCCTGTGCTAAGTTATGGGCAAATACATAGTAAAGAAAACCCAGGAACTCAAATCAATGATGTCCTTTTCAAATATGTTCCAGACACATATCTTAATTCATACCCAAAATGTTTGGTACAGAAAGGTTGTTTCCTCTTTGCAGACACTTCTGAAGATTATGAAGGATGTGGCAATGCTATATATGTTGATAGAGATATAACATTGTTTGCTGGTTATCATACAATTATTGCTCGTCCGATTATTGCTGGCGATTATAAATATCTTGCTTACCAGTTTTTAACTGATATATGGAGACAACAGATTCGTTCACGTGTCTCCGGAATTAAAGTATTTAGCGTTAATCAAAAACTTATAAAATCCACATCAGTTATACTACCAACAAGAGACGAGCAAACTGCCATTGTCACATACCTCGACACCAAGACCGCCCAAATAGACTCCTTGATTGCCATTAAGCGGGAGAAGATACAGGAGCTGAAGGACTACAAAAAGAGCATTATCTACGAGTATGTAACCGGTAAGAAAAGAGTTTAAGCCATGAAAGCGGACAATAAAACCTTACTGCTGCAACTACTTCAGCAGCACAAAGAATTGGGAATATCGAATCAGATAGATTACGACAAATTCTATCTCTACTCGATTATCACCCATTCCACAGCTATTGAGGGTAGCACAGTGACTGAAGTTGAAGCTCTGCTTCTGTTTGACGAGGGCATTACTGCAAAAGGTAAACCCATGGTTGAGCAGTTGATGAACCTTGACTTGAAAAATGCCTACGAATACGGCAGAGAATGGATAAAAAATCACGAAGACATCACTATTGACATCCTGGTTACGCTCGCTTCCAAAGTCATGGCAAGAACAGGCTCCGAATATAATTCTTTGGGTGGAAACTTTGATGCTTCAAAAGGAAAGTTGCGTAAACTGAATGTAACAGCTGGAGCCGGTGGACGATCGTATATGAATTGGATGAAAGTGCCTCAGAAACTGGAAGCATTTTGCAATGAACTTAATGCTCGCCGTAAAGCACTTGATTCTGGTGATATTGCAGCTATATACGAACTTAGTTTTTGGGCACATTATGAACTTGTAACCATTCATCCATGGGCAGATGGCAACGGCAGAACCAGCCGCCTGCTGATGAACCTTTTACAAATGGAATATGACGTGCTTCCAACAAAGGTACTCAAAGAAGATGAGGGGGAATACATACAAGCTCTTATCGATACAAGAGAAAATGAGGATATAGAAATATTCCTTAATTGCATGGCCGAGTTGCACTGCACTCATTTGAAGTATGACATCGAACAGTATGTTAAGTCGGTAGAGGTGGTCGATAAAACAGACTTAACTAAAAAAATGGTCGATAAATGGTCGATAAAGCTATCCATTGCTGAGAAATTGGTCGATATTTTATTGTTTATGGCCGATAAAGACGAAATAAAGACCGAAACAATTGTCAGTGTTTTCGGCTTCACCGAAACAACAGCCAAACGTTATCTGCGTCAGTTGACTGAATTCGGATATTTAGAAGCCCACGGGGGCAATAAAAACAGAACTTACTCTAAAAAAGATTAATTGTACTATGGCACATACAGGTTTATACGAGAAAAACTTTGAAGCGGATATTGAACAATATCTGCTCACGGAAGGTGGCTATATCAAAGGAAATCAAGCCACGTATGACAAGGAAAAAGCCATTGATCTTGATACTTTGATTCGCTTTATCAAAGATTCCCAGCCGAAAGTTTGGGAAAAGTTTGAACGTAAATATGGTAATGGTGTAAAGGCACAATTGTATAAAACTATACAAGGTGACATCCTGAAGTATGGGTTGATACATACATTGCGCAATGGAGTGAGCGACTTCGGCATTCCATTGAAACTCTGCTTCTTCGCTCCCACATCAACGCTTAATCCCGAACTGATAGAGAAGTACAATAAAAATATATTGGAGTGTACCCGCCAATTCGTGTACAGTAAGGATGTGAAGAACTCCATCGATATGGTGCTCTCTCTTAATGGTATTCCAGTAGTGGCAATAGAACTGAAAAACCAGTTTACCAACCAAGATTTAAATGACTCCATCGAACAATGGAAGACGCATAGAAATTCGAAAGAGCCTCTATTCCATTTTGACAATCGTATTCTGGCTTATTTCGGTTGCGACCTGTATGAGGCTGCAATGGCAACCGAATTGAAAGGAGAAAAAACATTCTTTATGCCGTTTAACCAAGGTAGCAATGGATCCGGTAATGTGGGTGGTGCAGGCAATCCGCAACGTAACGATGATGAGTATGTGACATCTTATCTATGGAAAGATGTACTGCGCAGAGATGTCTTGTTGGCAATCCTTCAACGCTACATCATGCGTCAGGAAGAAGAAAAAATTGCTATTATTAAAGACAGGCATGGAAAGGAGAAAGAGGTATCTGACAAAAGTGTAAAGATTATATTCCCACGCTATCACCAACTGGATGTAGTGGAAAAACTTATTGCGGATACTGAGCATGAGGGCTCTGGCTGCAATTACTTGATTCAGCACTCAGCCGGTTCCGGCAAATCCAATTCCATTGCTTGGCTGACATATCGGCTTTCTTCACTACACGACAATCACAACAATCACATATTCAAAGGCGTGTTTGTGGTGACTGACCGACGTGTATTGAACAAACAACTTCAAGACACCATACTCGGTTTTGAACATGTAGAGGGCACGGTAACTACTATCACGGAAAAAGATGCAAATGCTAGTGAAAAGCTGCGTGATGCCATCAACTCAGAGAAAACAGGTATTGTCATTACAACACTGCAACGCTTTCCTCAAATCTATGAGCAAATCACTTCACACAGTGGTAATCGTTATGCGGTCGTGGTAGATGAGGCTCATTCCAGTCAAAGTGGAAAGAGTGCGGAGAAGCTGAAAGCAGCTCTGGCTGATATAGACGAAGCCCTGAAGGAACTTGCTGACTGGGAAGAAAAAAGTGTTGAAGAACTGGAGAAAGAACAAGACAAGTTGATGCTCGACCTGCTAAGTCAAGGCCAGCATAAAAATCTCTCTTTTTATGCTTTTACAGCTACTCCAAAGCCCAAGACTCTTCAGACCTTTGGTATTTTAGTTGAAAAGGGAGAAACCCCCGATAAGGATAAATACAAGGCCTATCACAACTATTCTATGTTACAGGCTATTGAAGAAGGCTTTATCAAAGATGTGTTGAAAAACTATACTACGTACCAGATTTCATACGAAATAGCCCGTCAATCAGAGGATAACCCTGATTACGAAGAGACGCCAGCAACGATTGCTTTGAAAGCGTTCCATGATAATCACAAGGATACTATCAATAAAAAGACTGCTATTATCGTTGAGAAGTTTCGTGAAGTGACTCTTCAAAATATGGCAGGAAGAGCTAAGGCAATGGTCGTAACCTCCAGCCGTGCTCATGCAGTACGTTACTTTTTTGCAGTTAAGGAGTATTGCAGAAAACATCATATTACAGACATCAATCCGATGGTGGCATTTTCCGGCACGGTGGAATATAACGGTGTGGAATACACTGAGCCAAAACTCAATACGAGGGGAGAAAAGAGCATGTCTGAAGATAAACTTCCGCTCTACTTCGCAAGTGACTTTTACAACATGCTGATTGTGGCGGATAAGTATCAAACCGGGTTTGATGAACCGATGCTTCACACAATGTTCGTAGATAAGAAACTGAAAAATGTGAAAGCAGTACAGACTCTATCTCGTCTGAATCGTGCCAATCCTTTGAAAGAAGATACATACGTTTTTGATTTCGTAAATAGTTCTGAAGATATCAAAACTGCTTTCGAGCCATTCTATAAGGGTACTGAGTTAATCAATCCTGTGGATGTGAATTATGTATATCAGTTTCACAAAGACATCGAACTTTATCACCTATGGCGTACTGAAGATGAAGTAAAATTCTATGAATTGTTTATTGCTACACAGGACAAGACAAACAAATCAAAACTGGGTGCATTATCCAATGCATTGAAACCAATTGTAGATAGGTTTGAAGAACTGGACGAAGAAACTCGTTTTGCTGTACGTGGCAAAATTAAGAATTTTATTCGTTTCTACGCTTATATGGCGCAGATCGCCCGTACCTTTGATCGTTCGTTAATGAAGTCATATATATTTGCCGATTACCTCTATCGTGTGTTACCCAAGAATCCGCGAGAAAGAGTTGATTTGGACAAAAAGGTGCGTCTTGTAAACAATACTATCAAGGCAAATGAAATGATGCACATCTCTTTGGATGGTGACAAGCCTGAGATTAAGGGAGAAAATCCTGGAGCAGGTCGTAAACCTGAAGACGCTCGTGATTTGCTTGATAACATTATTGCCAAGGTGAATATTATGTTCCGTGGTGAATTCTCAGAAGCTGACCGGGTAATGGTGGAAGGTATATTTGACCTTATACAGAAGTCTGCAACGAAAAAAATGCAGAAACAAGCTGTTGGTAACGATGAGAATCAATTTGTAGAAAGCATTTTCCCAGATATTTTCAGTAAAGCAGCTCAGCAGTGCTATACGACACAGACCGATGCTTATCGTAAATTGTTTGAAAATCAGGAGTTCTATCAGACATTGATGCAACAGATGGGACATGCCATTTATGAACGCTATCGAGAGCAAGAGGAAAAAACCTATACCATAGAGAATTTACAAAGCAAAATGATTCCTTTAATCCGGGAAGAATTTGCTGGTATTGCCGGAACAAGCAGAACACTCGAAGAGGCATTCGTCTGGATGATAAAGGTAATTAAAGTATTCAGCATAGACAAGTACAACGGTTTGACAGATACAATACTCAATGCAATGTTCAAACTTTATTGTAGTCCGAATACCTTGACTTTGGCAGAAAAACGCATATATCTTAAGACCCTTGTAACAGGGTATGAATCATACCTAAAGAAGCTTCATTTCCTTATTAAAGACAAAGAGGTTACTGATAAAAATGGTGAAGTTGAATATGCGGCTCTGAGTAATGCTTTGTATTGTATGCAATTAAACAAACTGCAATATAGTGACAAATCTATTGACCGGAAGTTTGCACAGTATATTGATATTCTTGTGAACTTACGAAACGAAGAAAACCACCAAGCTAAGAGCCTTAACGCAAAAGAGATTCAATTAGGGATTTACGTTGTGACCACAATGTTTATGTATGTGACATTTAAAAATATAACAGAACTTGAAATGGTAGAAGATAAGTTTAATATCAAAAATATTGACAAGCAGCCTAAAACATATACCATAATGGAAGAAGAGGCTGATACTCGTATGGTAGCAGAGAGGGCTTCTGAGTATTCTTCAAAAGGAAGCAATTAGATGTGATTTTTTCAACTTTAAATTTGCTATGCAAAAAGGCTGCATAGATGCGAATTAATTTTGTGGCGATAAATCAAGTTAAACCATTAAAAGTGTAATTATGGCTGATTATACTAGTCTTATTAATCGTATCGAAAGTAGATACAATCCGGATTCTCTTAGAGAAGTCCGACAGAATTCCATTTATTCCCTTTCTGGCATAGATAAGGATATTGCAAAATATGTAAAACTTGCAATGAATGAAGTTGATCCTATATACACGAACAAGACTTTAGAAGCAGGTGAAAATGCGAAATCACATTTACAAAGAGAACTACAGCAGAGTGTCAATTTTCGGTATCAGGGTTCCGTAATGACAAGAACTCATATTCGTGGTGTGAGTGATATTGACTTGCTTACAATTACAAGTAAGTTTCAAGACACAGATTACAGCAAAGCTAAAGCATTTGTTGAAAGTCATCCCTACTCGTATGACACAGAAACAATGCGAATAAAAAATTGGGTCAACAACTTTACAAGATATTTCGGAGATGCGAATAATGATTTAAGACAGCTTCGTCTGGAAGACGAGAGAATTTTACAATCTCATTATGTGATATGCGATATCGCGAAACCTAAATCCATCCGCATAACGAACCAAAACCTACATCGTGATGTTGACGTTGTCGTTGCTTCATGGCATGATTCTCTTGAATACATTAGTGGAAATGGTGATGTATATAGAGGCATTTACATTTATGATAAACAAAAGAATGAACGTCTTGGACCAGACTATCCATTCCTCAGTATAGATAGAATCAATACGAGAAGTTCATACACCGAAGGACGACTTAAAAAGATGATTCGATTCCTTAAAAATGTAAAAGCGGATGCTTCGGTAAATATTGACTTAACCAGTTTTGATATAAATGCAATCTGCTATGATATTAATATTGAAGAATATCGCAATTCTTACTATCTAGACTTGGTTCGGGTTTTATGGCTCAAGCTTTATCACTTATGCCAAAATGAATCTGAAGCAAATGGATTAAAATCTGTAGATGGAACTGAGTACATATTCAGAAATAATCCTTCTAAGTTTGATAACTTGAAACGATTGCATAACGAAGTTTGGAACATATATAAAGAATTACAATAAATGAAACCAAGGATATTTATAGGATCTTCTACAGAGGGATTAGCTGTTGCTCAAAGAATTAAAACATTTTTTGAGCCAGACTATGATTGTTATATTTGGAATGACGGTATATTTCAATTTAATGAAGGCTTTTTGGAAACCTTACTTAAGTCTGCAAGTTTGTTTGATTTTGGTTTTATGATATTTGCCGCTGACGATATTAGCAGAATCCGAAATCAAGAATATAATACAGCAAGAGATAATGTGCTTTTTGAATATGGACTCTTTTTGGGAAGAGTTGGAATTGACAGAGCCTATATCATTAAAGAAGATACGGTTAAAATCCCATCTGATATATTAGGCGTTACATTATTATCTTACACGACAACTTCTAACCAAGATGGGATCAAAATACCTAATCAGGACTTTGAAATGCAACTGTCAAATCTTAAAAAGAAAATTGATGAAAAAGTTGCCTTAGGACATCTGGGGCTTTTGCCTTCTACTGTTATCGCAATTTCTTATTTTGAAAATTTCATCAAATTGTTGGCAGATGAGATAATTAGACAAGGTGATAAAATTCAAATTGGGGATAAAATATACAAATCTGCGAAGATTAGAATTGTTATCCCAAGGACTCTTGATGCTGATATGAAAAGGCAAGCAACAATATATTTCCGCAAAATACATTTTGAATCTTATCCAATCACAACTGTTCACCGTAGTTATCCGATTTATGTCGAATCCACCTCTGAAGGTAATGTTAAGGATAAAGCAATTATTGCAGACATGCCAACTATCCTGAGTGGTATTGACAAGGCAATTGATATGTATTTCAGAGTAGGCCACATTGGTAAAACACAAGAACAAAAGCTTACAGAAGAAAGAGAATTGAATAACTTCACACGTGTTTTGAGTCTGCTAATTTCGCAAGAAGCTTTTTGCAGAGAAATTGTTGAAATCGTAGATGATGATAACCAACCGATATAGTCATCGTAACATTTTTTATGGCAAAGAATATAGAAATACGGAATAGTACAGCAGAGTTTCTTATCTTCATGCTTGAAGGCAAGGAGGATGGGATTCAAGTGATGTATAAGGATGAAACCATTTGGTGTACACAGAAAGCTATGGCGCAATTATTTGACTGCTCCACAGATAATATCGGACTTCACTTGAAAAATATATATGAAAGTGGAGAACTGATGCAGGACGCAACTACCGAGTATTTCTCGGCAGTTCAAGTGGAAGGTGGACGTCAGGTAAATCGTAAGCTGAAATTCTATAATCTCGATGCCATCATCAGTGTAGGTTATCGTGTAAATTCTGTTCGTGCCACGCAGTTCCGGCAGTGGTGTACGTTTGTACTCCGGCAGTTTGCCATCCGTGGATATGTGCTTGATCGTAAGCGAATGGAGAACGGATCTTTCATAGGTGAGGACTACTTTGAACATTTGCTTGCCGAAATAAGGGAGATAAGGCTGAGTGAGCGTCGTTTTTATCAGAAACTGACCGATATTTATGCTACGGCAATAGACTACAACAAGGATGCTCCGACAACTCGTCTGTTTTTCAAGAAAGTACAGAACAAAATGCACTACGCTATACACGGACATACTGCTGCGGAGCTGATTGTAGAACGAGCCAATGCAGATAAAGAGCACATGGGATTGACAACTTGGGAAAAGGCTCCGAATGGGAAAATTGTCAAAACAGATGTGTCTGTTGCAAAAAACTATTTGCGAGAAAACGAATTGGAAGAAATGGGCAGAATAGTCAATGCGTCCCTTGATATGGCAGAAAATATGGCTAAGCGTCACATTCCAATGACAATGGAGGATTGGGCAAATCGTATTGACAAATTCATTGATGTGGCAGAACTCCCGATATTACAGGATAACGGAAACGTGTCAGCCGAATTTGCCAAAGAGTTTGCGGAAACGGAGTTTGAAAAGTACAGGGTTATTCAAGACAGACTGTTCCAGTCCGACTTTGACCGATTCAGTGATGGGAATCTACTCCCTTTGGATATAGAATGATATGGAGGTAAAAAGCAACGAGTTTCAATCCTGATTTTTAGGTTTAAGACTCGTCGCTTTGTAGTAATCTGCTATTTGGACCTGTCCAAAATTTTTAAAAGTAGTATCATTGCAGTAATTCCAGCCACGGCAATCAGAACAGTCCATAAACCGGTCTTCCAAATCAATGCGGAATGTAAAATCTCTGCATTTGCTATTATGATGCTGGCGAAAAAAGAAAACAGTACAACCAGTATGATAATCAAGATATAGAATGTTGTGTGCGGTATGAAAATATAGCTGTCAGCCTTGCGGATATTTCGCTCAGTTTCACTACATTTGTCTTGAATTTGGTGAAGGAACTTATCAAGGACAGATTGCCCGAATTTTTCGGCTTCTTCCTTTGTTTGCTGTGCAATTTCCAATTTATATTCTCGTAGAAATTCGAGCAGATTTTCCAGATTTGTAATCATGTAATGCACGTTATCATTCAGACTGGCAAGTTCCTTGACGTTCACTTTGAGCAGCCGTTTTTCTTCTTCCAGATATTCATTCTTGGGGGTGGCTTTTATGGATTTCGCTTCATTCATTTCTGCGGAAAAATCGAATTTCTTTTTCATAGGCTTATCGTTTTAATCCTGTTTTCGTTTTCTTTCCTAACGAACGACTGGCGGCACGAGCGCATCTGCGAGCCCATTGCAAATCGTCCTCGTCCTTGTCTCTCCACGGAAGGTCGCTTTGCGAACCTCCACCACCTCCGCCGGTTGCTACATTCGGCGTTTCAAGCAGTCCTACAAAAATAGCCACTGCCATATCGGTAAGTTCCTGACTGTTGACAACAAATCTGTAATCAAATTCGTCATTGAAGCAGTCGAGTACTTTTTCCGGAATATAGAATCGGTGTTCCTTGCCTTCATGGATAAGGGTATAGGGAATCATATTTGGATGGTTTGGGCGATATTGGGTATAGTCAATAGAAGCCGCTTTATGTTCCGCTATCTGTTGGATGGCTTGCGGAGTATTGCTCCTAATAGCAACCGTTGGTTGGTGATGCAGCTTCTTCCATGTCGCAGGAAGTTTCGAGACCATCAGATTTCTGCCGACTCCCAATTCGGAAGCTTTGTATTTGGTGTTCCCATGCACGAGTGCATATCCACGGAGAATACCTTGCTTGTCCTCTCGTTCATATACGACGTAGCCTTTCCGTGCAAGAGCATTCTTATACTCATCCCATGACCACGATGGCATTGCTTTCAATACCTCCATACAATCCCGGTTTACTTGTGGTATGTTGCGATTTCGGATTTGTGCCGCAGTTGTCCATCCTCGTTTCTTTGCCACTCGCTCGGCGGCACGTTGTGCACGAAGATGAATGTTGTGATCATTGTTGATATTGCCGTCCTCATCCAAACGACAGACCGCAGCATGGAGATGGGGGACTTCGCCTTTGGATTCCGTATGTAGCCAAACCGAATATTTGCTATTAGCCAAATTGGTCTGGCAAAAACGGACTTTTCCGTCCTTGCCGGTAATCACTTGTTTGTCGAACTCCTCGGCGAACTCTTGCCAGAGTTTTTGCCAGTCCTCCATGTCATAGAATCGGGTATGTTCGGGAGACGGACTCAGCTCGATTCTGATTACAGAATTCTTTATCGGCCGGTGTTGGGATAGGGTCAACTGCATGGAGTTCCATATCCCCATAGCGTCCGGTTCAGAGGGCAACAGATTGTCCAATACCCGATAGATTTTCTCCGGATGTTTCTTGTGTTGTGATTCGCCGGTAATGTAACGGATGTCGTTTATTCCGTGCGATATGGCTTTGGCTTTTGCTATCATTCTTTTTCGGTTTTGGGGTTAGACGGAATCTTGTTTTTCTCTTTTACTGCATTCAGGAACTGGCAGACACTTTCAGCCACATTGCTAAGTTCCTTGAGCCAGCCCACCATAAACGGAATCTGATTGAACATTGCCATGCGCTGCTTTGTAGACATTCCGTGTAGGGCGGAGGTGTATTTTACGAGGTCTGACCGACAATCGTCCAGATTCTGCAACAGTACCGCTTCTTCTTTCGTAAGCCTTGCTTTGGGCTTGAAGTTATACGCACGTGATAATATGTAGTCACTTACGGTCATGCTGCATTGCCCGGCCAGTGATTTTATATGCTCCTTCTGAGTAGGAGTGACTTTAGCTCCGATAAAGACACTTCTGGTTTCTTTCGAGGAGTCCGATGTATTTTCAATATCTTCTTTCATTTGAATCGTTTTATAATGGTTGAATAGGTGCGAGCTTGCGAGTACCGCACCGGCGAGGGAACTGAGCAGGCGAGAGCACCAATGTACAACCGTAACGCGGTGAGGTTATACCTTGGCATATCTCGCAACAGTTGCCTGTTGATGTTTCCCGACACGCCATATAGGATGCGTATAGTGAACTGGCACTCGGACAGGAAACATAGGATGATATGAGCCTCTAAAAGAGGGGAGAATATGAATATCTCACATGATGTCTTCCTCCGACTTTGCTTTATTCTTATATATACGCCCCGACAATAAAGTAAAGTTGAAATCAATAATGGTATTCTGGATTGAAGGCATAATCTTTCCCTTCTTTTATAACCATTTGTTTGTCGCTGAGCAATGTTGCGACCTTTACCGCCTTGTTATAACCGAGTTTTATACCCTGCAATCCGTAACCCTCTTTCAAGCGTTCTATATAATCATCGTAATTGCTGATGTTGCCATTGGCAAAAACGGCATCCAATGCTGGACGATGTACATTCTTTGGAATCTCTTTGTCTGGATCGAACGGTCCTTTGGTTGGTCGTCCGGTCTTCTTCTCTTTGGACAGATAGAACTCTATCGGTTCGGGCATGGCTTCCTCGTTTATGCGGAAGGCGAAAGGCTCAAACTCACGGTCACGGATATGGACGGCTTTGACCACGCTTACAGTCTTGTCCTCTTTGTCCACTTCGACCTGCATGATGGTTTCCGCTTTGTTGTTGAGTTCCGTGCCGATGTGACCACGGGCATGTTCATCATTCTTGTTCTGATGCAAGACGGTGTGAATATGGATTTGCCTGTCATCCGTCCACTGCATGAATTTGGAGATGATGTCGGTGGATTCACTGGAGGAATTGATGTCGTAAAGGAAATCACGAATGCCATCTATGATGACCAATCCCAAATCCGGTATTGTGCCAATGGCCTGTTCGACTATCGCCAGACGTAGTTTAGGGGAAAACTTGCGCAGAGCCAGCATAATCAGATTATCCGGATTCTTGTATTCCGGCAAGTCGGTCAAACGTAATATGCGTTTCAATACCTGTTGGCAATGATACCGCCCCTGCTCTGTGTCTATGTATAGAATCTTCCGCTTATTTTCGGGAAATGTAGACCGATAATGAAGCACAGTGCTACCACTCAATGCCGATGCGACAATGGCTGAAACGTTGAAAGTTTTCTTGCTTTTGGCTTTCCCGATGGAAGCACTGAAGTTTCCCAATGTTCCGATAACAGTATCGTCCACCATCAGAACCACCGGGGAGTGTTCGTATGTACTCGTTACGCTTATTGTAGACTCCGCCATGTAAGCGGCCAATTCTTCCGGAGAAAGAATAATAGTGTCTGTCTTTTCCATCGCTACCAGTTTTTAGGGTTCGGTTTACGGCGATGGGAGGCGAGCAAGGATTCATTCTCGTCCTCGAAACTTTGCGGAGCCGGATTCTTCCGGGAAGATTCCAGCCATCTATCCAGTTCGTCACGATAGATGTAGAGATGCTTTCCTTGTTTTATAACCGGAATATCGTCCTTCTTGACCTTGTAATAAAAGGTCGACAACGGCATTTTAAGATAGTTGCAAGCCTCCTGTACGGTCATGGGGACGTGCGTGTTCTCTTTTTCGTACTGCTTGGAAAGTTTCTTCGTAAGCAGGTTTTCCATACTTGCGATTCTGTCGCATAGTTCGCCTACCACAGTCGGCAGGTCGTTGAATGTCAGTTGGCCTTTTTCCATATTATGATTCTTTTAATCGTTTAACATGCTGCGAACCAACTCAATGAAACCTTGCAGAACAATACAGACCGGATTAATTATTTCGTCTGCAAACTTTTTTTATTGCGAGTCATCATTGTTTGCATCTAAATGGAAGCGATAGTCGCCTTTATCTGGTATATCAATGGGAATCTGGCTTGAGACATTATCCCGTAAATTAAGTTTAAGATATTCAAGGGTTGCGTTTGCAAGTTCGTATGGAAATGATTTTTTGATAAAAACGGCTCTTTTCGCTAAGGGCACTCCCAAGCGTTCACCGACATTCCATGCCAAATGGCGAAGTCCCGGCGACCTCAGCGGATTGTCTATATTGGAACGAATCGGTTTATATGACTCAGGTTGATCGTAAGCCATATGCTCTATATTGGAAATGAGGGTGGCAATATCCTCTTTTGAGAGATAGGGGGCAGTCTTGACGGTTACATATTCCCGAATCGCATCCATAATTTTCGCTTGCCTTTCAATCTCTTTCTTTTTGATTTCCACCAATATGGAATCATATTTATTCAAATGAGAATCTTGCGGACAATCAGAGTTTACAGTATCTTGATTCGACTGTTGGGACGGAGGACATTTCTGTTCAAGCAAATCCATCGGTTGCTCGATGGGCAGTGTTTCAGTAGCATCCGTAGATTCTATGGCGTTCTCTGATTTTACAATAGGGGTATATGGTTCGCCCAAAGAGAAGTTGATAGGATTTTTTGTCAGCCAGTTATAGAAAAATTTGTGCAGGAGTCCGCACAATATGATAGCTATTACCAGTCCAAGGATGACAGGAGTCGTTATGTGCATGATATTGATGTCATGGCAAAGGAAAAGATAAGTATCTATGGTCGCATAAATGATAACGGACAGTGCGAGGATAAAACTTATCTTTTTAGTCTGAATTTGTTTTTTATTCGTCATGGTCTGCAAGTATTTGGAATCGTTTCGCGCTAAAGATATAATCGATATTCCAGATAGTTGCAATAAAAAGATTGATAGTTACCACGTATCATGCTAAATATCACGGTCAGAGTATGATTTTAGGTGAAAATCATACTCTGACCGCAGAAATCGAGGACAAAGCAGCTGTCAGTCTTGCCGTGTCAGGGTAATTTTCTTACTGGCTTCACGTTTGTTGGCATCCACGACTTTGATATACCTTTGAGTGGTGGTGATACTCTTGTGCGCCATAATGCTCTGTATGGTGCGGATGTCCGTTCCTGCGGCAGCTTGCAACGTAGCGAATGTTCTCCGGTACGAGTGGAATGTGATGTTCTTGGTAATTCCGGCAGAACGAATCCACTCTTTCATCGGGATTTGCGTCCAACTGCGCATAAGTCCCTTGAATACCAAACCTTTCTTTTCAGCACTATAGCCTATTAATCCCAATGCTTCTTCACTGATGGGAATGATGTCTTCCGCTTTGTTCTTCTGCGTAATGATGTGTACGCATTTTCCTCCGGCAGAATAGTCCACGATGTCTTCCCAACATAAGGCGAGAATATCACTGATTCGCAAACTGGTCATGCACGAAAACAGCGATGCAATTTTCAGGATGGGTTTCTTGCACGGTGTTTCAGCCAGTTTATACAGTTCTTCTACAGACAGATACTCCTTGACTACATCCTCCGTTTCAATCTTATCCAAGAAATCATTGACATTGGTCTTTATCATTCCATTGCGGTAAAGGATTTTCAGGAATCCTCTGAAAGTTGACCAATATCCCGATGCGGAGTTCCGTGTGATAGGACCGTTGCGTCTCAGCTTCTTGGCTGTGAGCAAATATTCCCTGAACTTGTTGCAGAGGTCGATGTCAATCTCCTCAAAGGTACATTTGCCATGCACGAAGTTGCTGAAATGGAGATAGACGAACTCCCATTTCTGGTCATGTTTGCGAAGCTGCTTACGGTAATACTCCAAGAAGTCGGCTTTGAGTTTGTACTTGTCGAAGAAATCATACCGTTCATTCACCACCGACTCAAACCTGCGGCAACGGATGGCTTCGGCTTTCTCGGTCATTACCTCGTTGAAGTTTACCTCACGTTTGTTCCTCGGATTGGCATAGACATAAATACCAAGCGATTCATGGCGGATAACTTTCATCGTTTCCTTGTCTCGATAACCCGGATAATAATCCAGATAGAACGACAGCATCCTGTTCTTCAAAGGACGTGTTCTTAATGTTACTGTTTTACAGTCATTCATAACGTTATATTTTTTATGGTTGTTATTAATTCGCTGGCAAATCTCTGTAATGTAACTATGCAGATAACCTTCAGCAAAGATTAATTTTGGAATAATTTGCGGAAGCCTATAATTGGCTACTTACGGACACCCATTACCCGGTCAAACTCCACTTTAAGGAATCTGACAAAGCGTCCGTTCTTCTCACGGTTAATCTGATGGAATTGCAGAATACCGTAAACCGAATCGCGCGATAGCTTGAATTTCTCCATTGCCTCCTTGACCGTGTAGTATTCCGCTTTGCTCTCCTGTTCAGAACTCTTCGAGAGGTCGAAGTGGAGCTTTGAGTAGAATATCTGCCCATGCTCCTTCTTGGAGGGAATGTTGTTCCGATACACTTGCGAACGGATGGCGACACGTGTCATGCCGTACTTCTCCTGAATCTCTTCCGGTGTGTACCATTCAGTAAGGTCGGAATCCACCTCGTATTTGGCAAAGGCGGCATCGATATGTTTTTTGCTATAATAGTTGAACTGGCGTATTCTCACCTTCGGCACTTTATGTTGCCGTGTGTAAGTCCACACCCATTTGGCGTTGACTTTGTATTTGTCTGCAATCTCTTCGGCTGTGTAATACTCGGAGATGTTGAAGTCTTCTTTGGGCACGACACGCTCGTAAGGTTTGGTTTTCATCATCAGTTCGATGTCAGCACGACGAATAAGCGACTTCTTACCACTGATGCGTGAAGCACGAAGTTTGGATTCCTTTACCAATTTATATATGTACTGTCTGGTTACGCCCATTAACTTTGCTGCTTGGGCAAAAGAGAAGAAATCCTGTCCCTCGGCGGCTTGCCGAGGTTGCAATAATTCTTGCGACCGTTTCAACTGTCGCTTACGTTCCCGAATACGTTCCTTGTAGCCAAGATTGGAACATTGGTGGCTACAATAACAAGTCGTTGTCTTTTGAGCTATGGATGGTTTCCCGCACCATTGGCAAATCTTTCTTACTTCCATATTTTCTCGTTTATATTGGCGGTAATTTCGCCTTATTTCTCCCGATTTTTGTCAACACATGTAAACCACTGTCAACACACGTCAACTAATGCGTCACTGTGACATTCGGGCTAACCGCGAATTTCTGTCGCGGTAGAAATATGATAGAAAAATATGGATAAAAACCGTTACTTCCAAATACGTACTGGAAAGTGTTAAAACAGAAAAGTCGATGATATACAGCGACTTTATTCTAAATGATTATGGTTGGCTACGGCTGTTTCCAAGCCATCATTTACCGATGCAGCATATTTACATCACTGATTATCAGTGACCATTCATTTTAATCGGTACAACCTCTGTTTTGACAAATACACAGAATGCAGGGACAAATGCAAATCGTTGGATTTCATGGCTTTGCATATACGTGTTGTACCGCCTCTTTTCAGCCCTTTTGTGGAATGTCCGCTATCAGATACAAGGTACTGAATGATAGGACATTTCCGCAGGTATGTTACAGAACGCTTGTTGAATACAAAGGTAGTGGTTTTCTTGGAATTTCTGTGGTTTGCGGTGTGTTTTTTATTTTCCAGAAGGTATTGGATGATAGAAAATCGGTCATAAAACCTGAAAACTTTTGTTTACGTTTGATTCGCTTAAAAAAGTGTAGAGCAATGGGTGATATTCGTTGGAAAAAGTGTAATAAGGTTGAATTATTCGCTTAAAATACTGTACCTCTAAAAAATACAAACAAATTATACCCTTACTGGTATATTGTTGATATTTTGTCTTAATTTTGTGTCCGAAAGGGTATAACATTAAAGGTATTATGCTATGGATATATTAAGTCTCACCAAAGTAACATCATTGTTCATCCTAACTTTAATAGAAAGAGACGATGGACAAAAGAAACAAATTGTGGAGACGCCAACAAATGGCTCGTGTGTTTAAGGCTCGTATGATTCTGTATGCCGCTTATGGTCATTGCATCATTCGTGAGGATGGAAGCTATTATGAACATCCTCATTGGTTTGAGTTGGCAAAAGACAAATGGGCACAAGTTTACAAAACGACAGGAACTCCCTGTAGTTGTTGGATGTGCAGAGGATTTGAATATGACCGCAAGGAGTATAAGAAAGAAACTTTGCGTATTATTCGGGAATCAATGGAGTAGTTTAAAGGGACAAGATAGGAACTAAATCTGTGCCATTATGCGTACAGGTTCAGTTCCTTACTTTTTGTGTAGGGCAAGACTTTATCAAAGATTAAAAACCACTACCGATATTCAGAATAAATATCTTGTAATGTATCATAAAATCCCCAGCCACAATCCGATACGCTATCAATAAGCTTTTCAATCCGTTCGTAATAACAGGCTAACAATCCGTTGAGAAAGATAAAGCGCATAGCCTTGTCGAAATTTCCCTCCAGTGTTGTATAGAACTGTTCCCACATATCGCCAAATTCAAGTGTGTATTCGCATCCTTGTTCGATATAGAACAACATTAAATCGGCAACAGTGGTCGGCTCCGGTTTTAGCTTTTGAAAATCGGAAATGACTTTTCGACATTTGGCAAATGACGGCTTTTCGAAAAATCCACGAGTTGGGAAGAACTCGTTTCGGATAGCTTTCTTGCTCTTTTCTAATTCAGCGTTGCAATCTGGGGCAAGATAAAACTCCAGATAATCTTTTGCCTCTTTACGTGCATCGTATAGTTCAAGAACAATATTGGTTATCTGTTCTTTTGTAAGTGACAACAAGTGTTTTTTTAGCTTTGCTTTTGACATAGATTGATTTTCAATTGATTGTATATTTTACATTCCTGCTAATTTCCAAACAATCCTTTTTCTTCCATATATGCTTCCAATTGATATGTTATTAATCCAGCTGTTTTCTATAAACTGAATCCAATGTGTTTCCATCTTTGTCTTTCCATATCAACCAGCCATTATTACTGCTACCAATACAGAAATCTGCGGCAGTACTGGGACTTGAAAAAGTTTTATCTGACGTCAATACCAATATTCCGTTCTCAGTAGAAGTGTAATCTTGAAGCATTTTTTCTCGTTTTTCTTTCCAGTTGAAAGACGGAACCATTGTTTTGGCAACAGTACTTCCTTTTAGGACTGTAAAGCCATCGGAACTATAGAAGCCCTTTGCATTGCACCCTCTACCTTTGGTGTAGAATAGATGTTCTTCTTTGGGTTGTGATACATCGAATATATTGCAACCGATAAACGATGCCAGAAACTTCACATCTTCGAAAAATTCATCCATTGAGTCCTGTTGATGCTCTGGTAGATTCGGTGCTTTAGGGATTTGTTTATTGTCGCTTAAAACAAAAGCGTTTGCTTTCTTGGCTTCGGCTATCGCTTTATGTTCTAGGTATTGCACATCAACTTTAGTCATATCGGCGTCTTTCGATACGAATATGAGTGCTTTTTGCCAAAACGCTTTTTTGCTGTCGTGGTCTTTTACACGTTCTTTGAAATTTTCCGTTTCACCTATATATGCTTGCGGTTTTGTTGATTCATCTTCCCCCAGTAATATATAGAATGCTGGTTTTTGTAACTTCTCTTGTGTATTCAAATAGGAGAGATTAGAACGTGGTACGACAAACATCTGGCAAATTTTGTTGCTAATGAATGCGTATTGAGTTCCTTTAGGATCTCCGTCAATTAAATATGTTGTTACAGTCTTTCCCATAAATATGTCAAAATTCAATTACTTTGAGGTATAACTCATTTAAGAACTGACTTTTCTTAATGCAAATATACACTATTATCGAATATAATTCGCTATATTTGCATTATAAAATCGCATCAAAGAATGAAACTGAATAGAATAAAGGCTGTATTATCTGAAAAAGGTATCTCTCAAACATGGTTGGCAAAGAAACTCGACAAGAGTTTCAGTATGGTAAATGCTTATGCCTGTAATAGGATTCAACCAAATTTAGAGACCTTGCAACAGATAGCAGAGATATTGCAGGTCGATTTGAAGGATTTGATAACCGACAAAAAGGATAGGTGATATGAAACAGTTTTCGGAAGCTACACGGGTGCAGATGCCTGCAATGGTTCACCTCACCCGAATAGGATATACTTACTTCGGCAAGTTGAGTGAAGATAAGAATGGCACGGTCTATGACAGTGACACGAATATTCTTTTGCAGGTATTTGAACGGCAGTTT
The DNA here is from genome assembly GCF_900155865.1 of Bacteroides bouchesdurhonensis. GTDB lineage: Bacteria > Bacteroidota > Bacteroidia > Bacteroidales > Bacteroidaceae > Bacteroides > Bacteroides bouchesdurhonensis. Next base: position 4,095,567 of record NZ_LT707006.1, on the reverse strand, counting down.
AAGAATCTGAATCCCGGACATGAGGGAGAGTTTCTTCAAGTTTTGAAAGATATTCGTAAGGAACTGAACGATGATGACCTCGGTCGAGGCTTTTACAACCGTCTCAAAGCTGTTTCGCCTGTAAAGCTGATAGACTTTGATAACATTGGGAATAATACGTTCCATTTCACAGCCGAATTTACCTGTAAGAACGGACAAGACGAATTTCGTCCTGACATTACTTTATTCGTAAACGGATTGCCACTTTGTTTTGTAGAAGTGAAGAAACCCAACAATCATGGTGGTATGTTGGCGGAGAGCGCACGAATGAATAAAGAGCGCTTCCCAAATAAAAAGTTTCGCCGCTTCATCAACATTACGCAGTTGATGATATTCAGCAATAATATGGAATATGATGCGTTGGGCGGTATCGTACCCATACAAGGGGCTTTCTATTGTACTGGGGCACGTTCATACGCACCATTCAATTGCTTCCGTGAAGAAAATTTAAGCGGTCAGAAAATAGCACCGTTCCATCGTGACTATCCGTATAAGGAGATTGACAAGACGGTGGAAAAACAGATATTGTCTGATTATAATTGCCAAGTCATTCATACAAGTCCTGAGTACCAGACAAATCTTGGTTTCAACACCCCTACAAACAGAATCCTAACATCCATGTGTTCGCCTGAACGTTTGTTGTATATCATTAGATATGGTATTGCCTATGTTCGTATGGAGCGTGAGGTGGATGGAAAAATAGAATCTACCGACCAAAAGCATATCATGCGTTACCAACAATTGTTTGCATCGTTAGCTATTCGCCAAAAACTGGCAGAGGGAGTGAAATCTGGCGTAGTCTGGCATACACAAGGTAGTGGTAAAACTGCCTTGTCATATTATCTGACCTATATTCTTAACGATTTCTATTCCAAACAGAATAAGGTCGCCAAATTCTATTTTATAGTAGACCGCCTTGACCTTTTGGAACAAGCCACACAAGAGTTTGAAGCTCGTGGATTGGTTGTATCTACCGCCAATACAAGAGCCGAACTGATGGAACAATTCCGCAGTAATCAGGCACAACAAGGTGTAAGCGGACAGGCAGAAATCACGGTTGTGAACATTCAACGCTTTGCCGAGGATAAAGAAAAAGTACGCATCAGTGATTATGCAACCAATCTTCAACGCATCTTCATTCTTGACGAGGCACACCGAGGGTATAAACCCGGCGGCTGCTTTCTTGCCAACCTCTTTGATGCCGATACCGATGCGGTTAAAATCGCACTTACAGGTACACCGCTGTTAAAGGAGGAACGTGCCAGTTGCAAGGTGTTCGGAAACTATTTGCATACCTATTATTACGATAAATCCATTGCGGATGGCTACACGCTGAAAATCATACGTGAGGATATAGAAACCTCCTATAAAGAGCGTTTGTCTGATGTGTACGACAAACTGGAAACCCTTGTGCAAAAGAAAGACATTCGTAAGTCGGAAATCATAGAGCATCCTAGTTATGTAAACGAGTTAGCCCGTTTCATTATGACGGACTTAAAGGAGTTCCGCAAGATACAAGGAGATGATACTTTAGGCGGTATGGTCATTTGTGAAACCAGCGAACAGGCAAGGCGGCTTTATGATGTATTTCAAGAAGAATGGCAGAAGTATCAGCCGAAGCCCATCAAGATAAAACTTTCCGATGGTTCGTATGTAGTGGGTGAACCAGAAGTGGATTACAAATCAAAATACAGACCGCTGAAAGCCGGAATCATTCTTCACGATACGGATGACAAGGAAACTCGCAAGCAGATAGTCAAGGACTTCAAGAAAAATATGACAGTGGATATTCTCATTGTCTTCAATATGCTTTTGACTGGTTTTGATGCGCCGCGTTTGAAACGCCTGTACTTCGGGCGCAAATTGAAAGACCACAATCTGCTTCAAGCCATAACACGTGTAAACCGTCCTTATCCCGGTATGCGTTACGGTTTTGTCATTGACTTTGCCGACATCAAGCGCAACTTCAAGGAAACCAACGAAGCATATTTACAAGAGTTAAACCGCTTTAATGACGTGGATGAGACTGGCGAATCCGCTGCCACCGATACCTTTACCCAAGTCATTGAGGACAAGGAAGAAATATTGAATCAGATGAAGAAAGTTCGGCAAACGCTTTTCAATTACACATACGATAATGCGGAAGAATTTTCTTCTGAAATCTCCACCGAAGAGGATAAAGCTGTATTGCTCGACCTCAAACAGGCATTGGAATCAGCCAAGAACATGGCGAACATCGTGCGTACATTCGGTGATGATGAAATGAAAGAGCAATTTGCCAAACTCGAAATCACCAAGTTGCCGCAACTACTCTCTGAAGTGCAAAGACGGATAAGTATCATCAATCAGAAAGAGGCTTTCAATACAAATGAAGAAACGAAAACTCTAATCAATGAGGCAATGATGGATATAGAGTTCACTTTCTCCAAAATAGGACAAGAGGAAATGCGCCTTATATCCGGTGGTGTGGAATTGAAAGAGAAATGGCAACGTACCATTTCTTCATTTACCCAAAACTTCGACCAAGACGATCCGGAGTTTATCTCGTTGCGTGAAGCCTTTATGGAACGCTTCAAAGAACACGGTTTTGTGATTGACACGATAGCCAAGTTCAACGAAGAAACACAGGCTTTGGATGAAATCATCGGTCGTCTGCAAGACTTACAAAAACGCAATAATGTCTTGTTGAAAAAGTACAAGGGCGATGAAAAATTTGCTCGTGTACACAAGCGTATTCGTGAAGTGAATAAGCAGAGGGAAGATAAGGGACAGAAGCCTATGTTCTCTTTCCTTGACGAAGAGATTGCTGCCATTCTCAATATTATAAAAGAGGATGTGGATGCCAAAGTGTATGATCGTAACGACATTCTGAAAAAGGATGCTTATTTCGGACGTACGGTAATGGCTCTTATCAATGGATGTCTGTTCCATTTTCCACAAATAAAGCCCGAAATGGAGGATTACAAATTTATTCAGACACGCATTTCACAACAGTATATCAGCCAATATAACGCCACTTACGGCATTTCATAAAGATTATGTCAGATATTAAAGAAAAAACATTAAGGCTCATCGACGGACTTAAAGCTACCTGCCAATCATACGGTATGGGAAACGATGGTAACGAATATAAGATTATCACTCAGGTATTTCTCTATAAATTCCTGAATGACAAATTCGGTTATGAATTAAAAAATGCGAAAAGTGAAATAGCAAAGAAACTGACTGGGGATGTAAAATGGGAAACAGCATACGAGAATCTTTCTGATAATGAACGTATGCTTATTCAGAGTGCCATCTCTCCAGATGTTCCGATGCTTGAACCTTATCATCTGATAGCCAATCTTTGGAATCAACAGGGAAAAGGGGATTTTGATACTATCTTCGATTCCACTATGACAGATATAGCGGAACAAAATGCGGATATATTTTCCACACAGACCACAGCCAACACGAAGATTCCATTGTTCGAGGCATTGACGCCGTTTGTGACCGATTCGGCACAACGTGCGCCATTCGCCCGTGCTCTGGTGGATAAACTCGTGAACTTCTCCTTTGAAGAAGCGTTTGCACAGAATTACGATTTCTTCTCCAGCATCTTTGAGTATTTAATTAAGGACTATAATACCGCTGGAGGTGGAAAATATGCGGAGTATTACACGCCTCATGCCATAGCAACGATTATGGCTCGTCTGTTAGTGGGGGATAATGCTGATTTGCATAGCATGGAATGTTATGACCCCTCGGCAGGAACAGGTACGCTTCTGATGGCACTTAGTCATCAAATAGGAGAAGAACGCTGTACCATCTTTTCGCAAGATATTTCCCAGCGAAGCAACAAAATGTTGAAACTTAATCTGCTGCTTAACGGACTTGTGTCTTCGCTTGATAATGCCATTCAAGGCGACACGCTTGTAAGCCCTTATCACAAGAGCGATGACCGACAGCAGTTGCGCCAGTTTGATTTCGTGGTGAGCAATCCTCCTTTCAAGATGGACTTCTCGGACACTCGCGAGAAGATAGCCGCCATGCCAGCCCGTTTTTGGGCTGGAGTCCCCAATGTACCCGCCAAAAAGAAAGAATCTATGGCTATATATACCTGTTTTATTCAGCACGTTATTAATTCACTGAAAAAGACAGGCAAAGGTGCAATTGTCATTCCGACAGGTTTTATCACGGCTAAAAGTGGTATTGAGAATAAAATTCTTCATAAAATTGTAGATGACAAAGTGGTGTTCGGCTGTGTTTCCATGCCAAGCAACGTGTTTGCCAATACAGGTACGAATGTCAGTGTGCTGTTCTTTGATAAGTCTGCAACCACTGACAAAGTAATCTTGATTGATGCCAGCAAATTGGGCGAGGAATATAAAGATGCTAACGGATTGAAAAAGGTGCGTCTGAATGATGACGAGATAGAAAAGATTGTCGGCACATTCCAGCGCAAGGAGGCAGTGGAGGATTTTTCCGTAGCTGTTTCTTACGATGAGATAAAGGAAAAAGGATATTCTCTTTCTGCCGGACAATATTTCGACATCAAGATAGATTATGTAGATATAACGGAAGAAGAGTTTAACAACCGTATGGCAAATTATAAACAAACACTCTCCGAGCAATTTAAAGAAAGCCATCGGTTGGAAGAGGAAATTATGAAGCAGTTGGATGCTTTGCAGTTCAACGAAAATGTAGGAAGCAATGAGTAACGAAATACAGTTTTTGTTATACAATCTTCCCGATAAAGAGGGAAGAGTACAGGTGGTTATAAAAGACGAAACCATTTGGTGTACGCAAAAGGCTATGGCAGAGCTTTTTGGTATTGACAAATCAGGTATTAGCCGCCACATAGCCAATATATTTAGAGAGGAAGAATTACAGCAAGACACGACAGTTGCAAAAATTGCAACCGTCGTAAATCGAGGCATAAGAGGCGAGGTTGAAGAGCTGGTTGATTTCTATAATCTTGATATGATTATTGCTGTTGGCTACCGTGTATCTTCTCCAAAGGCTACCAAGTTCCGTCAGTGGGCTACCAAGATTCTTAATGAGTATATCAAGAAAGGCTTTGTGCTTGACGATGAACGCTTAAAACAGGGAACGGAAGTATTCGGAAAAGACTATTTCCGTGAATTGTTGGAAAGGGTACGTTCCATCCGTGCCAGTGAACGGCGTATTTGGCAACAGATTACCGATATATATGCAGAGTGCAGTATTGACTATGACAAGAACTCGCCTACCACACACGATTTCTATGCCATGATACAGAATCGTTTTCATTATGCCATTACCGGGCAAACGGCAGCAGAAATCATCTACACTAAGGCTGACCATACCCATGAACACATGGGGCTGACTACATGGAAGAATGCTCCCGATGGGCGTATCTTGAAATCGGATGTGTCAATAGCCAAGAACTATTTGCAAGAGAATGAAATCCGGCGGTTGGAACGTGCTGTAACGGGATATTTCGATTATATCGAAGACCTCATAGAGCGTGAAAACACGTTCAATATGGAGCAATTTGCAGCCAGTATCAACGAGTTCTTGACCTTCCGCAAATATCAGATATTGCCGGATAAAGGACGAATATCTGCGGCACAAGCCAAGACAAAGGCAGAAAGCGAATACGATATTTTTAATAAAACTCAACGGATTGATTCTGACTTCGACAAAGAAGTTAGGGGAATGTTGGGTGAAAAGTAATAAGATGAAGTGATGGAATTGAAAAAATATAAATTGGGAGAAATACTTGATGTTACAAGAGGGGCAAGTCTCAGTGGCGAGTTTTACGCCACTGAGGGAAAATACATCCGTTTGACTTGCGGCAACTTTGACTATCAGAACAATTGTTTTAAAGAAAACAAGTCAAAAGATAATCTCTACTACATCGGTGATTTCAAACCTGAATTTTTAATGGAAGAGGGGGATATTATTACCCCTCTGACCGAACAGGCTATTGGTTTGCTTGGCTCTACCGCCATTATCCCCGAAAGCGGTAAATATATTCAAAGTCAAGATGTGGCAAAGATTATTTGTAAAGAAGAACTGTTAGACAAGGATTTCGCTTTCTATCTCATATCTTCTACTTTAGTCAAACAACAATTAAGTGCTGCTGCCCAACAAACAAAAATTCGTCATACTTCGCCTGATAAAATCAGGGATTGTACCGTGTGGATTCCTGAATTAACTGAGCAGAAACGTATTGGCAAGCTGCTTCGTAGTCTCGATCGTAAGATTGAACTTAATCGAGCGATAAATCAGAATTTAGAAGCGTTGGCAAAGCAACTCTATGATTACTGGTTTGTGCAGTTTGACTTTCCAGATGAAAACGGAAGACCATATAAATCAAGTGGTGGTAAGATGGTTTGGAATGATAAGTTGAAAAGGGAAATTCCGGAAGGATGGGATGATGGAATACTTATCGACATCGCAAATATAACAATGGGACAATCTCCTGATGGCTCTAGCTATAATGAAGTTGGAGAAGGTATGCTCTTTTATCAAGGAAGCACGGATTTTGGTATGAGATTTCCTTCGGTTAGACAATACACAACAGCACCTTCTCGATTTGCAAAGAAAGGTGATATACTAATGAGTGTTCGTGCTCCAGTTGGATCTATAAATATTGCAAATAATGACTGTTGTATAGGTCGTGGTTTATCTGCAATTAATTCAAAATTAGGCTCTATATCACACTTGTATTATATATTAAATGATTTGAGGATTGCTTTTGACCAGAGAAATGCGGCTGGTACAACATTTGGGTCTATTACTAAAGAAGACCTATATAGTCTGCCTATTATTATTCCTTCAGATGAAGTTATTAGAGCCTTTGATAAGATATGTTCCCCTATGTTTGATAGACAAATGATTTTAGGAGAAGAAATAGATATTCTTACTAAGCAACGCGATGAACTTCTCCCTCATTTGATGAACGGTCAAGTATCGGTAAATTCTGATTTATCTGACGATTGATAGCGATTTTCCTCTCTAAACCTTGGAGAATAGCTACAATATTGTTTTGGATGCTTTCACTAATATCTTCAATTGGTATAGCAGCAAAGGCTGCATCCAATTGGAGATTTTTTATACCGGATGTTTTGCCTTCGAAATTAAAAAACGCCCCAAGATTATAGATAAACTGAAGATAGTAGTAGACATAGAGGGGATTCCAACCTTTCTTTACTCGAAAGGCAGTACAAAAATTGGAGCATATAACAGCCCCGGCATGGTCAAGCAGCTCTTGTGATACCAAAGATACACGCCCTGTGGATTGAGTTGGGCTACCACCTGACTTTTCAATGATAATGTCTCCTACTTGAAGACATTTTTTTGCATATGCTTGTTGGTTAATATAGCGGACTGGAATTGCCGAGAAATCATATTCTGATATTGGAATAATATCAGCCCCACGTACACAAGTTACCGCACAAGGTGTTTCTTTAGAGTAAGTTTCCTCGCCCCAATCTCCAGCAATGAATACTTCTATAATGTCAATTAATTTCATTCGTTGTCTTCAGGTTTAAGTTTAGGGAGTTTTGAAGAAGACTTCTCAATTTTCTTTTCATTGGAAGCAACGCGTCGTTCTACCTTCTTGATGTCCTCAGCTGCTGGCAGTTCTTCCGGGCGTATGCCTCGCTGACCGAGCATTTGTCGGATGCTGCGGTTGTTGTCCATATGTTCGGTAGTTATACTATGCTCACCATAAAGGTCTTTTTGTTCGACATTGTAATTTGTCATTTCTGTGGCAAGGTTTTTTGCTGCAATTGTAAGAGTTGGAAGAAAATCTGCTAATGGGCGTGTCGATTTAATGCCAAGCCGGTTCTTCATATCTTCTGTTGTATGCCCACCGAATAACACACCATCACCTTTAGAACGAATGCGTCCAAAACCTTTATCATCCACTCCGCGCTCATAAATATTACGTGATAATTGTTTTTCGGAAGAACGCAAACGATCTCTCGTTTCAAGTCGCGACAATTGTTCTATATGCTCCGCAATAAGTTCTGCGCGTCGAGTTTGTACGGCAAAATAACCTTGTGCAAAAGCTATTTCTTCTTTCTTGGGGTCGCCATTCTGTGCGACAAGATAGCACGCATAACGAGTCAGCATGAAATCTTGTATTTCACGCTTAGCTCCGCTACCCAAAGTAACCATTTTCGTGACCTCACGAAAATGGTCGTCGATGTTGATATTCTGTGTTTTACATGATTCAACAGCGCGAGTCAATGCTACTTGAAAATTCTCCCATCTTGCATATCCCAATATAATCTGCAATTCTCTCGCAAACCATACTTCTACTTTATCCGCTCCATTATCGTCTTCGATATAATGGCAAATGTCATCAAACGATTGCTTATGTTTATTGATTCTCTGCAAGTCCATAGTGCTTTTATTAGCGTTCCATATTAGATTGCAAAAGTACAAATTTTAAAGTAGAAATCAGCACGGTTATTATCCCAAATACTTCTTATGAGCTAACTTTACATTGTTTTGGTTCACAATGGCATAATGCAGTGTAGTATCAATGCGTACATGACCAAGTAAACGTTGTACCTGTTCAATGGGCATACCTTTGTCGATAGCCATTGTTGCAAGGGTACGACGGAACTTGTGAGGATGAACTTTTGGCATAGAAAGGGCTTGCCCCATTTTTCTGATTCTAACTTCCACACCGCTGATAGTCAGTCGTGAGTGTGGTGAATTGAGGGAAACGAATAAGGCTGGATTGCTGTCTGTTCGCTCATTAAGATATTGTTGCAAATGTAGTTTGGTACGGGCGTTGAAGTAAACAACACGTTCTTTGTTACCTTTTCCGAACACCACGCACTGCCGTTCGTGGAAATCTATATCTTCACGGCTCAGTTTGACCAACTCACCCACACGGATGCCCGTGGATGAAAGAAAGTCTATAATAGCAAGGTCTCGTTTGGTCGTGCAACTATCTCGAAGTTGCTCCAACTGTTCGTCAGAAAGCACCTCTTTTACAAGTGAATCTGTCTTAACTTTGTGAATGCGTCTTACCGGGCTTTTAGCGATATAATCTTCATCTTCCAACCATGCAAAGAAGCTGGAAAAGATGCGTCGCATATTGTCAATGGTCACTTTGCTCGATTGGTGTTCTTCTTGATAATCGGATAGATAAGTACGAATATCTGTTGTCGTAATGTGACAAATTGCCAATGAAAGCGTGACTAACAACCGTTCAATGGTATTACGGTAGTAAGTTAATGTCTTATCTGAACATCCCTCTATCTTTTTGGCTGATATAAAAGAGTTAAGAAGATGTTCATTCTCCTGCGTTTGCTGAGTGGCACAATCGCTCTTTTCAATGATTTCTACATTATGCAGTTCTGATGTAAGCACAGCTTTAAGCCGTGCCATTTGTCGGCAATCTAAGTCACGCTGCATTTTCGCAACTATCGCCTGAATGATGTTCTCTTTCATAATTCTGATAATTTTGTTCTTATATATAATATAAGAGACTGCTAAATCAGAATTTACCGATACTTGACCGTTCATCAAAAGTGGGAGAAGTTCGTCTCGCTGCTTAGTAAGAGACTTTATTTCCTTATAATTTGTATCTATCTGTAAATACAACCTACAAGCTGTTTTTGCATACTTCTCTATCATAGAATCAGGAGGTACTACTAAATCTAGATTTTCTATATCAGATGTGTTTATTGAAGGGTAGGCACTTACGGCTGATTGTGCAATAGTAGATAAATTCTCTATTGTTGCAGCTTGAATAAGGAACTGATAAATGAAGTAACGATATGCACTCCAATTTGCAGTTATTACGGCAAATCCCGTGGAAACTACCATATTATAATCGGGATTCATAATAATGCCAAAATGCTTAAGATTTGGGCGCACTGTTGAGTAAACAATATCGCCTTCTTGCACTAATCGCCTTGCCCTACTCGGAATAATATCACTCGAAGGATTCAGAAATTGTAGTTCATCAATTGTATTATTGGTGATATTTGACGTATCCAAATAAAGGATTGGGTGATTGAAATAACCGTTACTCGTTCTTTTGTTGAAAGAGCAATGCTCGCCAAGTTTTAAGACATTCCATCCTTTTGGAATTTCTCTTTTCAGCTTCTCATTCCAAACCATTTTGCCACCACTTGACTTATAAGGTTTTCCGTTTTCATTCGGAAAGTCAAATTGCACAAACCAATAATCATAAAGCTGTTTTGCCATCGCCTCTAAATTCTGATTTATCGGTATATAAGAAAAGGAGAGGAAAAGTCCCCCTCCTCGATTCTAAACGATGTGTCAGACATTTAAGTCCTTCATCGGCAATCCATAATTGTTTTGGTCAAAGAATCCTCGATAGATGAGCTTTAAACCGAGTGTCTGATAATACTTGTAGTTATCACCTTCGGTACAGAGGTATTTGTAACCGTAGCGTGGCATGTACTCCTTGAAGAAGCGAGCCAAATCTTTCAGGCTTTCTTCTTGGTTCTTCTTGAAGTTACTGCGCACAATGATGATAGACCAGTCGGGGAAATTGCCTCTTCCACAACTATACTCCCAAAAGCGGATGTAGCAGTCCAGATCACGTTCACTGATGTTCACACAAAAGCCATTGGCATTTTGCATCACGCTACAACTGTTTCTGTAGCCGAACTTCTCACACAAGTAGAGATTGAAATCAAGAATCAAATCTTCCATAAATAATTGAATTTAAAGTGTTAATAAAAAGTGGATTATAAATGAAAGCCTCGCTTGCGCTTAGCCTTTTTCTTTTTCATCAGCCGATTGAACTCGGCTTCTTCTGCGGCAGTGGCATCGTAGGATGAGTTGCCGTTTAGCAAGCCGAGACTGATGCTTGAGCCATCATCGGAATGGGAAACGCTTTGTTGTACATTTTCTTCCTTATGTCTGGATTCCTGTTTGGGTGATTCAAACAAGGATGCACAAGCATTCTCTTCTAGTCGGTTGTCGATATTCAAGTAGCTGAACTCTCGGCTAATCTTAGAGCCGGAGAAAGAAAAACCGTTGTACTCAAATTTTACACCCTGTATTTCCCGTGTAGTTCGGCTGACCTTGAATTTCATATCAATGTCTCGGTCGGCAAGTGCATCCTTTAAGTCAGCCCAATTTTGTACTTGGGACAGTTCCTCTTTCAACGCTTTGTATATCTCATGCTTTGCTCGGTCATAAGGGCGCAATCGTTCCTCCTTGATATGGTCTTTACCATTGGCAAAATGCAAGCGATATTTGGCGGTCAACATTTTGCAAACTTTCTCATTCCTGCGAAAGTCATTTTTGTCGCTAATCGTTTTGCCGTCATTGTCCACTCGATTAAAGACGATGTGGCAATGCGGATGTTCACGGTCGATGTGCCGGGCAATAATGTACTGCGTGTTTTCGATTCCCATCAGTTTCATGTAGTCGTGGGCAATTTGCAACATCAGTTCATCATCATGTTTCAAGCGTTCGCTATCTTCTGGTGAGAAGTTGAGCGAAGTATGTCCGACAATATTCTTTACCTTATCATTGAGTAGCGATTGTAACTCAAATTGCTCCGCAATCTGTTCGGGTGTACCTTCTACTCCAACTGCTTCCAGCAATTTGGATTTCTCCTCTTTGAGAACATAGCTAACACAGCCACCGAACGATGTCCCTTTAGTCTGTTTACCTATCATCTTTCAACCGTTTTATAAGTAGGTTAATGTGCTGAGCCATTTCCTTGCATCTGTCAGCTACGGCGAAGAAACCGTAGGTGTTTGCCTGTCTTGCCAACTGGTTAAGATTAGTACTTTCGCCAATCAGTTGACGGATGATGTGAATATGCTCTTGCGTGATTCGTTCACGTACCGAACCGTTTTCGATGAGCGAACGGATCACTTCGCTTTGAGTCTGCTTGCTCCGTCTGCAAAGCGCACCAAGCCATGCGTATTGCTGATATGACAGACGGAGTGTTACTGTATATTTCTTTTCCATTTGAATCTGTTTTTAGTGAATAATGTGTGACCATCGGGAGCCGCCTCCTCAGACTTTTTGAGGAGCAAGTGGTCGGGGAATGTAATACACCGACATTAACTTGCTACAGTAAAAAAGTCTCGATTCTTCTCCCTGAGTTCAAAGTCTGAATCCTCGCTTCTTGGGTGGTAAAACCTTCGGTCGTGGAGTGCCTTGTTGTACGCTGATGAGCTTTAAATCGAATGTATCTATCAGTGTTTTCAAGATAGGATTCTTCCTTATCATTTGTTGAAGAATGGCTTCGTCAGGCTTCACTTTGAGTAGATAATCAGCTATGTCGTACCCCTCTTTGCGTTCGTCTTCGGTAGCGTTGGCTTCCAAATAATCGAACATTTGTACTTCAATTCCGCAGCTTTTCATCAGGCTAATTTTGCTCTGCCAATAGTCGGTTGCACCTAAATCAGGGAATAATACAACGCTTCTTCCTGCCAGAACGGATAGGCTGTTGACATTGAAGCAACCGTTCTTTCCACCTGATGCTATCCATAGGAATTGCGGCAGATAGTAAGATGCAATAATTGCCGTTTTCTCGCTTTCGACCAGCGCAACTGGACAGCTTTTGTCTTCGGAAAGCAGGTGCTCACCGAAGAAGCACTGCTTCAAATTGTAATCACCTTTGTGTAATACGGAGTGCACCCACGTAACATGGTTGTATGGTTCTTTTATTCGCTTACCCGTTTCGGAATTGTAAAGCATTATCTTACCAGTTCTGACTTTACTCTGATTGTCCGTTTGCCAGAATACAGTTGCACCATCCCAATACTTGGATGTACCAACCTTGTATCTCTTCATAAGATTCAATGTTTCCGTCTCTCCGAATTGAGCCGATAGAAACTGAAATAACTTGTTCGCAGAATAGCCTCGTAATGATTGGTTGACTATATCCAAATCCATGTAGGAGATGGCTATCGGTTTTACTTCTTTAATAGGTGTATAACTTCCGAAGCTATTCTCTGCAAACTTTTCTTTCTCAGATGGATTCTGCTTAAAGTAATCACGAGGCGTGAAGTGATAACCGCATTTCTGCTCATGATCACAACGCCCCACGTATTCAGGGAACTTGATTTGCTTCTCTGTATCAATGTATTTAGAAAAGCATCTTTGGCGGTGACAGTTCGGGCAAGTATGCCGAGTGCTGACACCTTTGTAGGGTTCTAATATGAATCTATGTGTACTCATTGTATGTTTCTTTTTGGGGGTGTCACTTTTGTCGTTATTGTCGTTTTCGCTTGGATAGTGTCAATACCGACAAAAATGTCACGGGTTAATCTTTGAATATTCTCCATGCTTCTCTTTGCGAAACAATGTCCCGATGTTGTCATTGAGAAAGCGTTGAAACGTGCGCTCCTTCATCCCGTTTTGCTCGGCTATCTGTATAGCTTGGGCGGTTGTAAAGGATGGAGGAAGCAGATTGACTATTGTCTGTTGTTGGCTGTTGAGCGTATTTTCATTGAGGATATTTTGAACGTTCAATGCAGACTCTTTGAAATACTCCGTCAGTTTGATTGCTCGTTCCACTGTCAACAGGTCGATACAGGTCTTATCACATTCTCCGCAAGTCCATCGTGCTAATTGGATAATCAGACAGAAACGGATGATGTATATTTCCAGCTTGCAATAGATACTTACGATGGTGTCGTTTGTTTCCCGGTCGCACAGCTCAGAAAAATGGTGCTGCCACTCGTAAAGCCGTTTCTTGGCATCCTCTGAGAAAAAAAGGATTTGTGGTTCAATCTCTCCATGTTCATTGAGGTGGCACTCTGATTGTATCAGCTTGTCAATGATGGCATTCCACTCTTGCTCTATATCTTCCAGCAGTTCCTTGTCATTCCAACGTGCTTTCTGTTGCAGGTTGGGCATTACAAACAGGAGGCGGTCGATAAACCCGTTGCTGGAACGTTCACCTTTAGCCAACTCATTCAAGATTTTCTTTTGGATAGTTCCAATAACCGATATGCACGGACGCTTGATGAAGATGGAACTCTTGGCGTTCTTGCGGTCGGATATGGTAGTCTTTGCACTGAATACTGAGAGCCAAAACTGTTCCTCCGAACCGTTGTTATAGCGGTTGAAATTCTTGAACCAAGCGGATAATTCATCTGCCCACAAGCATAACCCACGTTTGTTTTGAGCATGAATGAGGCTCAATCCTTCGGGCGTTACATCCGAAACCAAGAAGCGTTTGCGGATAGGCTCTTGTGGAAATTGCTCACTACCGCTTTCCGCACGTTCCTTGCGACTCATGCTCATCAGCTCATCGTACTTGGCAAGCATTTTCTCAAATTCTTGATTCTGTTTGTAATCATAATCAAGAAACGGCTTCATCGCAAAGCTGAGCGGATGGCTTTTGTTAGCTCCCGGTCTTCCAATCAATGCCATATATAGGATGGGGCTCTCCGTCCATCCTTGCTTGATTTGGGCAAGGTGCGTGTTGCCTATGCCAACTGCTATTGCCGTGAGGATGGCTGCGGCAATATAGTCAGTAGGGTAGTTATGGCATTCGTGTACTTCACGGATGATGCGTTGGATTTTGTTTGGGAATATGCTGACGGGGAATGCCGTACCGGACAATCTTGTGCTTAAATCAATCGCTTCATCAATGATAGATACCGGATTAATAGAATACGTATCCATAGCTACATCTATTAAAGTTTCACGGATGATTTGGGTTTATGACGGACACCGTCTTGCATATTGGCAAGCATCTCTTCGTATGTTTGCTCGGAAGTTTTTCTTCGACCATTCTCAATCCATGTCAGAAGTTCGTCTTCGTAGAAATAGAGTTTCTTGCCTTTCTTATAGGCAGGAAGCTGCCCTTTGCGTACCAATGTATAAATGGTAGGCTTGGCTTTTCGTATGATACGGCAAGCATCCTCAATTTCAACCAACACGTGTTTGTCTGATGCTGGTGGCTGGAGTTCTGCTACCATCTTTTTCAACTCGATGACCTGTTCGGTCAGATAACCTACCGCTTCGGGCAGCTTATCAAATGTTACTGTTTCTTTTTGCATACGCCAATCGTTTTTAATTGTTCGATGGCAAAGGAAACAGGTGTTTCAATGGTGGAATCATTCACCAAAATATAACTGATGAATAACTTTTTGATGGTGGTTATTGGTGGTAAGTTATTGATAATAAGTGAATATTTAATGCGTAGTAATGTTGGCTATGTTAGTTGCTGGGAGTATTCTGCGTCTCAGTGTTTTTAATTCCTCCAACGGTGATTATTATTAGGGGATAAACAGATATCAAAAGAAAAATGATAAGATTTGACAAGACCTCCATTTATTATTCGTATTTTTACGCAAATCTTGCCTATTTGTGGTGTGACGTGCAAAAATAATAGAGCAAGTATGATTATTTATTTTAAAACCTCCTTTATGAAATATCTGAAATACTTTTTACTTGTTATACTGCAATTTGCTATTGTTGAGCTGGTTGTATGGTTCCACACGACGGGTTTAGGGTGGCATATATCTGAACTGACTCCCAGTGATGCTATTTCATTATGGGGTACAGTCACCACCATTGTGTTTTTAGTATTCTCAGTTCTTGCCCTTTGGAATGTAGACCAGAAGATTCAAGAGCTCAATGAGATGAAACGGAGCATTGGCGACAAGTTCGATAGCATTGAGACCAAGAACCGTGAGGTGATGCTGGAGGCTGACAAAGCCCAGAGAGATATTGTAAAGCAAGCCGAGGAACAGATTAAGCGAATTTTGGATAAGAGTACATACAGACAAAACTTCTACGATACTCTTACAAGAATAGCCAATGAACCCGATTTTGGTAGGCAGGTTCAAGAATATACACATTTCCTAAGAACAAGCGGAGATATCGAAGGTATTAATTATGCTTATGTGTATATCTGTAGAGGGAATGCTTATCTTATGTTGTCAAGAGATGACAAAGCGTTATCAGATTTCGAGATGGCTGCAAAACTAGATACCAAGACAGTTGTCCCTTTCTTTGCATTAGGACATTATTATGTCACGAAGAAGGATTATCTCAAAAGTATTGAAATTTATAAAGAAGGATTGAAAATTGACCCGCAAGATGATAGCTTGCTGATGAATATAGCCAATTCATATTCCGCGATGGGTGAATATGCTAAGGCTGATGCCTATTATGATAGGGCATTAACATTCAATCCGGATTTAGCAATGGCATACTATAACAAAGCTAAACTTACCAAAGAGAAGAAAGAAGAATTATGGAAAGAGAAATGTATGGCATATCTCAATCACTGTATCAAGATAATGCCCTATTTTTATGATTCTAATATCAACAAAGCAGCATTACTTCGCGAAGACAATAAAAATGCAGAGGCAGCGGAAGTGTTGACAAATGTCATTGAACCAACCTTCCGTCCGGAATTTATAATGGCAATCCTTCAACGTGGAATAGCATATAGGCTCATAGGGAAAATGCCGCAAGCATTAAATGACTTCAACACCGTTCTCCTTTATCAGCCTCACAATGTACAAAATCTTTCAAATCTTTCAGTTGCTCATTTCTCAATGGGACACATAAATGAAGCTTTGTATTTTGCTCATATTGGCTTAGATGAAGCAGAACAACAAAATAGGCATGATTGTGACGCTGAATTCAATGAAGTTATAAATCGCATTGATGCAATGTCGCATACTATTGTACGCACACAATGATGAATATCCTTAACTAAAAACTTACCATCTGGGGGGCTTCATTAGTCTCTTTTTAAGAGCAGTATGAAAACCGTAATTTTCACATGCTCTATTTGAAATCAGATAGTAAAAAGATAATTGTATAAGGGCTATTTATGCAATTTTTCTATCCAGCTTAATCTTGCACTCTGATTCCGTATGCGACATTTTGCGCTCAATGGTGGATATTTCCGAATCACGTAGAGTATGAGCGAATACTTTCTTTATAAATGTGGCAGTCTGTAGGCGTGGCTTGCCAAATGCCTTACCTATATTCCAGCCAAAGTGCATGATGTCAATGGTTCTTAATTGAGTGTCAACCTTTATCTGCTCCACTTTAGGTAAGGAATCGGATAGGAAGTATTCCGTGATATATCCACATAGACGATTGAGATCAGTTTCGCTAAGGTAGAGAGCCAAGTTCTGTTTCGTATATGAGAGAACTTTATCTAATTTTTCTTGCGATGCTCGTTCTTTTTCAGCCATAGCGTTGGCACGGAATATCTCGTATTCTGTTGGCTGATTGGATTCTTCGATGGATATATTGTTGATGGTAGAAGGTGTGGCTTCTTCCTTTGGAAGCTCTGCCACTTCTTCGTTGAGTTTGGAACACGATGAAATAGAAACTTCTTCTGTTGTGTCAGATGTCGTTTCTATTTCAATTTTTGGTTCTGAAATGCAGGATTCCGAAATAATAGAACTTTCGACAAGTTCAGCGCGTGCAATTGGAGTTTCAACTACCACAAACTTATTGCGGTAGCACTCAAATCTCATAAAGCACTTTTCTATTGTTGGCGAAAGAATTTGACTGAATACCATTTGCAGATTGAGATAGATAGCTCCCATGATAATGGAGCATACCACTAAAATGAGGTAACTGCTGAACTCATCCCAACCATAGTGAAGTACGGTCTGGCGGGCTAAAACACCAATGATAGCGATTGTCCCGAAAACAATCAGATTCAAAGTAATATGTTCTATCTTTTTCTGCTTCATAATAATATATGCTAATCGTTTGTGTGCAAATATATATCATTAGCAAGATGTATAAATACATTTCCCTGAAAGTGGCAGCATTTGTCACCAAAAGGTAGTATTATTCTAGGTCAACTGTGCCAAAATAGAAAAGAAAAGTCCAACGTAGAAAAAAAACCAAGTTGGACTTTTAGCAAAGGTATTAGCAATTGTGTATGTTAGCTGCGCTTATAGGAATAAAGAGAGATATGCCCTTTTGTTTGGAGGCAACTTTACTGATAAGCCATTTTCTGAATTCAGCAGAATGTCCAGTGTCTATTTGATAGGATAGGGCTATAATCATGTTGAGATTATACACATCGGCACTATTCCCATTCTCCAACTTTATGTATTGGCAAACTTCATACCCCTTTAAGACGTTGGCTTTCAATATTGCTTTTAAACGGGAATTGATTGATCCAACTGTTGTATAGAACAAGTCGGCAATCTCCCAAGCGGTCATCCATACTTCTCCATCAGAAATATGGATGCCATGTCCGTTGTTTGTTATGATTCCTCGTTTCATGGCTATATTCATTTTAATGAAATCTTATTGGCTGTCTCTCTTTTCTTTACATTGACCAAATCTGCGTAGATTTGAGTAGTGGAAACGTTCTTGTGGGTTAGCATTTTTGAAACCGTGTAAATATCCGTGCCTAAAGAGATTTGTATGACCGCATAAGAGTGACGAAATCCGTGGAAGGTTATCGGCTTCGTTATTCCTGCCTTTTTGAGCCAGTTCTTCAGCGGATAGTTAATCATGCTCCGTTTTAAGCCCTTGAATACTTTGCCTGTGTCGGGCGTACCACATAGTTCGTAGGCTTCGTAACTGATGGGGAGTGTCGCTTCTGTTTGGGTTTTCTGTGTTCTGATACGCAAGCAATAGCCTTGGTCGGGAGCAATGGCAAAATCTTCCCATTGAAGATTGAGAATATCGCTGATGCGTAAACCTGTCAGACAAGCAAACAATGAGGCGGCTTTAAGAACTGGGATGTCACAAGGAGTGACGGCAAGTTGCTTCACTTCGTCCAGTGTCAGATATTCTTTCTTCACATCTTGTGGTTCAATCTTGTCAAGATAGTCATTGATGTTTTCTCGAAGCCATTTGTCTCGGTAAGCAATCTTCAACAATCCTCTGAAAGTAGAGTAGTAGCCGGATGCCGAATTGAGAGATATGGGACGATTGCTGTGTTTGAGCTGCTTGGCACTCAACAGGTACTCACGGAACTTCTTACATAAATCCACATTCACTTCGCCGAAGGTACATTGCCCTTTGACGAAGTTGTAGAAATGCTGATAGACAAACGTCCATTTCTGGTCTTTGCTTCGGCACATCTTTTTGAAGTAGGCGAGAAAGTCGGCTTTCTGTTTGGTCTTGTCTAAGAAGCCGAACTCTTCATTGATGAGCGATTGCACTCTGATACAACGGATAGCCTCTGCCTTGTTCAGCATATCGTTGTTGAATTCCCGTTCCATTTCATTTTTAGGATGGGCATAGATGTAGATGCCGAGATATTCCCGACGGCTCATCTGCATCGTCTCAGGGTTACGAACTGCCGGATAATAATCCAGATACAAGGAGATGCGATTATTCCGAATCGCTCTCTGACGAACTGTTACTTTTGTACACGTGTGTGTCATACTGATTAATATTTAGAGTCTTACATTTGTTTGGTGCAAAGGAATAAGGTGATTCAATGGTGACAACATTCACCGATAAATAACTTATTCAATCTTTGGGGCTGCAAGTAGCTTATCCAATTCAGGTTTGGAGATAAGTGTGTATTTGCCCTTCTTGACCTTTGGGATATTATGATATTTCGCATAATGATAGAGTTGGTCACGGGTAAGATTGAACTTCTCCATTGCTTCGGCTACCGTATAATACAGTGGTTCTTCGGGTGCAGCCACACCTTTGGCTATATTCACGTGCTTCTTGGAATAATAAACCATGATGCCTTCTTTCTTCTTCGGGATGGCGTTCTTGGAAACAAAAGTGTAGATAGCAGATAAGGTCATATCGAATTTCTCCTGCATTTCCTGTGTGCTGTACCATTCTGTAATGT
Source organism: Bacteroides bouchesdurhonensis (assembly GCF_900155865.1). Taxonomy (GTDB): domain Bacteria; phylum Bacteroidota; class Bacteroidia; order Bacteroidales; family Bacteroidaceae; genus Bacteroides; species Bacteroides bouchesdurhonensis. The sequence goes on along the minus strand of NZ_LT707006.1, from coordinate 4,075,772 downwards.
CGGGATTCGGGGCTTTCTTGGTAAAGTAAGCGTCCATGTGCTTCTTGCTCCAGTAGGTCTTGCCACGATTGAAAGTCCGAGGTATGTTATTCTTCTTAGCTACCAAGAATATCCATGACTCGTTTACATGGTATTTCTCCTTCACTTCGGCTGTGGTATAGAAATCAGTGATGGGAATAGTGTCCTTCGGATGTCGTTGTTCATAAGGACGAGCTTCTACCATCCGGTCAATATCTTTTTTACGGATAAAAGACAACCTGCTACTGATGCGGAATGCTTGCAGCTTTCCGGCATATACCATTTTATATACGGCTTGTTTACTCAGCCCTAATAAAGTCGCAGCTTCTTTGAACGATAGATATTCTTTATCCTTGAAATCGGATATGGGTTGTTCACTGATGATCGTTTGGACTTTGGTTTCTACTTCTTGTATTCTCTTCTGCCGTACCGTTTCTTTGTATGCAAGGTTATTGCACCGATGAGAACAGAAGCGTGTTGTTAGCTTTTGGGCATAAAATGTTGTGCCACACCACTCGCATACCTTTTTGGTTTTCATTTTACTTGTTGCCATATTCGTTACTTTTTAGAGGTTTATTTCTCTTGTTATTTCTCCATTTTGTTCAACTATCGTCAATCATAGTCAACCACAGTCAACTTTCTCCACGACCTTTCCGACCTAAAATCGGAGAGTAACAAGCGAGCAACAAATGCGGTACAAAAATGAGCGGAAAAAGCCCTATAAACGATAACCATCACTTATAAGGCTAAAAAGAAAGGCGCTCAAAATGAACGCCTTAATAATCATTGGTGATATATGCTAATCGTTGGTAATCACTACCTATTTTCCGATGCAGAAATTCCTAAATATATTCTGCAACACCATATCATTCGTAACTTCTCCCGCGATATCCGAAATATGAAAGATTACCTCCCGAATATCCTGACTTAGGAAATCACCAGAAATCTGCATATCTAATCCTTCCTGTACTCGGTGTATTGCTTCCAATGCCTTGGTTAAAGCTTCATAATGCCGGACATTCGTGACGATAATATCATTCTGTGTAATATTGGGTAAGTGAGCAGCATTGACTAACATCTTTTCCAATTCATCAGTGTGTAACTTTTGTTTTGCAGAAATAAAGATCATATCCGTATGTTCCTGCGAGAAGTTTTGTTGGAAAAAAGTTCTTAGAGAATCCTTTTGGGTTTCGTGTATGATCTCGGCTTTGTTGAATACCACTATTAAGTGTTTACCTTCACAACGAGGCAGAATCTTTTCAGATAGTTGAATAATCTGAGAATTTGCATCTGTGGCATCTATCATCCAAAGTACAATTTCTGCTTGATCTAACTTTTGGAAAGTACGTTCGATACCCAAGCTTTCAATTGTATCGTTTGTTTCACGAATTCCTGCTGTATCTATAAAGCGGAAAGTGATACCACCCATATTGACAGTATCCTCAATCACATCACGGGTAGTACCATGTATATCACTAACAATCGCTTTATCCTCATTCAATAATACATTCAGAAGAGTGGATTTTCCAGCATTCGTTTCACCAATAATAGCAACGGGAATACCATTTTTAATAGCATTGCCTACATTGAAAGAATTGACCAAACGGGATATGACTTCTTCTATTTCATCTGCTAATTGACGTAAAGCTTGGCGATCGGCAAATTCCACATCTTCTTCACTAAAATCAAGCTCCAGTTCTACCATTGAAGTGAAATCTAATAACTTACCACGTAGGTCCGTTAGTTCTTTACTGAAACCACCTCGCATCTGGCTCATGGCTAATCGGTGAGTGGCAGCAGATGATGAGGCTATCAAATCCGCTACAGCTTCCGCTTGACTTAAATCCATTTTTCCGTTAAGAAAAGCACGTTGTGTATATTCACCTGGTTGTGCCATACGGCAACCATTTTTGATGAGCAATTGCATTACCTGTTGGAGAATGTACGATGAACCATGACATGTGATTTCCGTACAGTCTTCTCCTGTGTAGGAATGAGGAGAACGGAATAAGCTGACAAGTACTTCGTCAATGATTTCTTCCCCGTTGTAAATGCGTCCGAAAGTTAATGTATAAGGCTTTTGTTCATTGAATTTTTTGTTAGATTTTCCCGGTTTAAAAATGCGGCTAGTAATGGAAATAGCTTCTGGTCCGGAAACACGAATGCTTCCGATAGCTCCTCCTTGGGCAGTAGCGATGGCACAGATTGTATCTTGATTCATTGTTTTTTCTTTATGGATGGACAAAGATAGTTTTTTCTTAGTAAAAAAAAGAAGAATAGGGACAAGTTGTGCTTTATTTGTTTATATTTGCTGCAACTCAAAAACACACAACAATACAAAACGTAATAAGCGTCTATGGAGCCAGATACAAATTTATATTCACTAAACGAAAATAGTGAAATTATACGTGGAAATTCGCAGAAAATACGATCTGTGCTTTCAGCTCATCAAATAGCTTTATGGGAATATGACATACCTACAGGGAAGTGTAGTTTTACGGATGATTATTTTCATGTGCTGGGTTTGAAAGAAGCAGGCATTATTTTTAAAGATATTGATGATTTCTATCAGTTTGCGCATCCCGATGATATTGATGCTTATAAGGAAGCGTTTGCGGAAATGCTTGCATCAGAGTCGAAAATGTCGCAGATGAGGGTTCGCTGTATAGGTGAACATGGAGAAATAATTTGGCTGGAGGATCATTTTTTGTCTCATAGAGAAGATAATGACGGAGGACATCCAGATAAATTATTAGCTTATACTGTTAATGTTACTTTGCAGTGTGAGAAAGAGCAACAGATAAAACATCTCGAAGTTTACAATCGTAAAATAATAGAAGCACTGCCTGAATTCATATTTATCTTTGATGATAATTTCTTTATAACAGATGTACTGATGTCACCGGAAACAATTTTGCTTCATCCGGTAGAAGTGTTGAGAGGAGCAGATGCTCGGAATATCTATTCCAAGGAAGTGAGCGAATTGTTTATCTGTAATATTAAGGAGTGTCTGGCAGACGGGAAGCTCAAGGAAATTGAATATCCATTAGAAGTTGAAGGCAGAAGATATTACTTCCAAGCACGGATAGCTCCATTTGAATCGAATAAGGTGCTCGCACTGATACATGACATCGGTGACCGGATTCGTCGTTCTCAAGAATTGATTGAGGCTAAGCGTCGGGCAGAAGATGCAGACCGGATGAAGTCGGTTTTTCTTGCGAATATGAGTCACGAAATTCGTACTCCTCTAAATGCCATTGTTGGCTTTTCAGAGATTATGGCGGTGACAGAAGATGAAGAAGAAAAACATGAATACTTAGAGATTATACAGAAAAATAGTAATTTATTGTTGCAGTTGATAAATGATATCCTCGATTTGTCACGTATTGAATCAGGGAAGTCTGAGATGCATTTTCAGCAAGTTGAGATTTCCGGTTTGATCGATGAAGTGGAAAAAGTACATCAACTTAAGATGAAGTCCAATGTTGAATTGAAGGTTATTCGACCGGCAGAAGAATTCTGGACATCTACTGATCGTAACCGAGTGATGCAGGTACTTTTCAATTTCCTGTCGAATGCTATCAAAAATACAGAGAGTGGAGTTATCACATTGGGGTTGAAGCATGAAGGAGACTGGTTAAAGATTTTTGTAAGTGATACTGGTTGTGGAATACCGGAAGATAAGCTTCCACGTATTTTCACCCGATTTGAAAAATTGAATGACTTCGTACAAGGCACTGGATTAGGACTTTCTATTTGTAAAAGTATTGTAGAACGTTTAGGAGGTAAGATTGAAGTAAGTTCTGAGCTAGGAAAAGGAAGTACGTTTTCACTTTATCTGCCCTATTTGGAGATGCCGAAAGAAGTGGCTGAGAGAATACTTACTTCTAAGAAGGATTCGCAGTCTGAACAGCATAAGAAGATATTAATTGTTGAAGATATAGAGTCCAACTTTGCCCAATTGAATATTTTGTTGAAGAAAGAATATACGATTTTGTGGGTACGTAACGGACAGGAAGCTGTGAATAGCTTTATTCATGAGAAACCGGATCTGATATTGATGGATATTCGTATGCCTGTAATGGATGGTATTCAAGCGACGGAGAAGATACGGACTATTTCTCTTTCAGTGCCTATTATAGCGGTTACGGCATATGCTTTCTACACAGAACAACAACAGGCTATTCAAGCAGGATGTAATGCTGTAATATCCAAACCGTATTCTTTGGAACGATTGAAGGAAACCATAGAGTCTTATATTGGCTAACTTATCTTTCTTTGGGAGACCAACATTTTAAAGATCATAGTGTTATTAGGAATAGTAATAACAATCTAATTTTTGTTGGAATATCACGGCTTTTTCATTTAAGTTTTGATTTAGGGGTACAATCCCCCTACCCATGCCAGTGCGGCATGGGCGGGTATCCCGTTGTTGGTAATCAATGCGTTACGAATATGTCAAATCTAAATTTTTCTCATTTTTGAGCCAAAAAATGCAACACGTTAGTGAAGCTTACCGATAGTTCCCTTATTATCTCAGCTGTACCCTTTTGCTTATCTGATATTTTTTTCCTTCTGTTCTTCCAAACGGCAATCAATGCCAACACCATCCTTTGAATTGTGTCCAGATTCCTGGCCGCCCGTTCAGCCTTACGCTTTATGCTGTCCTGCCGGAGATTGCGGTCAAGATCCCAGTGCATGCTTTCAATAGCCCAATGCTGTTTGGTTATCTGACTAAGCCGCTCTGCACTGCTATCCAGGCTTGAAATATAGAGTCGCTGTTCAAATGTACTCCTGCCATCGGACTTTTTTTCGGTAGATGTGAGTATTTCTATAACTGTCAAATTGCCATTCCATTTTTCCCTGTCCACAATAAGTTCTTCCCCACGGTATATACGGCATATCCTTGACTCAATCCTGCCGTGTTCCAAGTATGGACCTTCCTTGTAGACATCAGTCGGGGTGGCGGTCTTTATAGAATCTTCAAGCCCATAGCGCAAAGACCTTTGATTCGCCTTGAGTTCGATCACGAAGTCTGCTCCTTTATCTCTAATCTTGTCTATTATTACCTTTTGGAATGACATGGCGTCTGCTGTGACTACACATCCTGACACGTCCAGTTTGTCCAATAACCGGGGCACGGATTTGATTTCATTACTTTTCTCCTTGCAAATATCAGTAGCCAAAGTAAGGCCCGAACCAAGTGAGTAGGCAGAGACGATATCAGGGTTACGTCCGTTGTCGTACAAGGTACCCCGCATGGCCTTGCCATCAATACAAATGATATCAGTTGCCGAAGTGGATATTTCCTTGCGGAAAACATCTGCAAAAGCAGACATGCGCTCAGCCATCTTTTCATCGTCTATGCTTTGAAACACACGGCAAAGCGTAGCTGCTGAGGGTAGCCCATACGGGAATAGCCCTTTCCCCTGCAGGCGTTTTAAGTGATGTTTGCCAAATTGAAGTATTTCAGCCCTGGTAATACACTTGCTGAGCCTCCCCAATATGACAAGCGTGAGTATGTCTTCAAGTTTGTGCTTGAAGTTTCCCCTGCTTGTTCTGCGGTATTCAGGGACTGAGGATACAAATTTTCTCAAATGAGTCAGGATGCTGCCACGAAGACAGTCAAGGTGTTTCTTCTTTAGTAGTATTATGCGTAAAAAGTTGTATATCAGGGAAATAAATCGTATTTTTGCTATCGCAAAAACAAAGGCGGAAGACAATAGAAACATCATACCACTATTGAATTCCGCCTATAAAAAAATAAAAATGAACGATAAGAAGAAACACCTAAGGCGGTGCTTCAGCATCGCTGCGCACGAATATAAGGATTTTTATTACAACAACAAGCGATGAACAATATTTCTTAAATGAAAAAGCCGTGTTGGAATATGAAGAAAGTGAAAAAGATTGTCCTCTTAGGTGCTAGTGGTTTTGTCGGATCTGCCCTTCTGAATGAGGCTTTGAATCGTGATTTCGAGATTACAGCCGTAGTTCGTCATCCGGAAAAGATAAAAATTGAGAATGAAAAACTGAAAGTGGTGAAAGCAGATGTGTCTTCGCTGGAGCAGGTGTGCGAAGTTTGTAAAGGAGCTGATGCTGTAATCAGTGCATTTAATCCGGGATGGAATAATCCCAATATATATGAGGAAACCATAAAAGTTTATCTGACTATTATTGATGGAGTGAAGAAAGCAGGAGTGGATCGTTTTCTGATGGTAGGCGGAGCCGGTTCATTGTTTATTGCTCCGGGATTGCGATTGATGGATTCGGGAGAGGTGCCGGAGAATATTTTACCAGGAGTAAAAGCTTTAGGCGAATTCTATTTGAAATTCTTGAAAAAGGAAAAGGAAGTGGATTGGGTGTTTTTCTCTCCGGCAGCTGATATGAAACCGGGAGTACGTACTGGACGTTATCGTTTAGGAAAAGATGATATGATTGTGGATATTGTAGGCAATAGTCATATTTCTGTAGAAGACTATGCAGCTGCAATGATTGACGAATTAGAATATCCTCAACATCATCGGGAACGGTTTACGATTGGCTATTGATTCTTTTGAAACAGACTCACCTTATTTTAATAAATTTGGTAGAAGTCTGCCAAAAGTCAAGTTATTAAAACCAAGTAGTACATCATAATTAATACTATAGTCAATTATAGTATCCGTCATTAGCTTCGCTCATAACATCTTTTGATTTTAATATATATATATGGTATAGTCAGATGACTGTAGTGAAGAATCTCCTCTTCTTCATATACAAAGAAGAGAAGATTCTTCACTACGCTCAGAATGAAAAGATATTATCGAAGGTCATCCATATATAGCAAACTAATTTTGAAAGAGTACGTATATTTTCATTTATACACATCTATAGAAAAACAAAGATATTCTTAGCAACTTTAAGAGTCATTCTTAATTCTAGATTCTATCCAAAACTGTTCTTACCAATATGTCGATTGTATTCTTATAACCAGTATTCGCTTCTTTTATCAGTCGGTTGGCTATTACCATACAAACAGTCATCGCTTTATGTCCCATTAAACGACTAAGTCCTGCCAGTGCTGAACTTTCCATTTCGAAATTGGTAATCTTAAAACCTTTGTATTCGAATGCTTCAATCTTATCATTTTGCTTGGGATCTGCTAAAGGGATACGTAACTCACGTCCTTGTGGACCGAAGAATCCTCCGGCAGCAATTGTGACACCACGTACCATATCATCTTTGGCAATTCTTTCGATTAATTCTTCGCTGGCGTCAATAACATAGGGAGCCGGAGCACACATATTGCCTGACCATCCCATATGGTTGATGAAAGCACGTTCAAAAGGCAGGTCGCATACTGCATTACGTCCGGCATAGAAATTTAAAAGGCCATCAAATCCAATAGATTTCTGTGAACAGATGAACGTTCCTACCGGAGTATTAGGCTGTAAACCGCCACAAGTACCGATGCGTACTAATTCTAGCTGGCGGAATTCATCCTTTTCTTCTCGGGTTTCAAAATTGATATTGGCGAGAGCATCCAGTTCATTCATCACAATATCTATGTTATCGCAACCGATACCCGTAGATACCACTGTTATTCGTTTTCCCTTATAAGTTCCGGTAACAGTTTTAAACTCGCGGCTTTCCACTTCGCATTCTTTGTTTTCGAAATGAGAAGCTACGAGTGCTACGCGACCAGGATCACCTACCAGGATTACTTTGTCAGCCAACCATTCGGGCTTAACATGAAGATGGAATACTGAACCGTCTTCGTTGATAATCAGTTCTGAGGATGGAAAGTATTTTTTCATAATGCTATGATTTAAAACATTTGGGAACTGGCTAAAAAGTTAGAAACTTCATCTTACTCCCTTTACTGCTATTCGCAAGAGAGGGTATAAAAGATTCTTTTTTTAATCAGTTCCCAATGCTATAGTTTATATTTTAGTGGAATTTTTACTTGTGTTTTATAAAATAAGAACAATCCTGACTAGGAAAAGTTTTATTAAAACATCAGTAGTAAATTTCCACCTCCCTTATCTCTTTTACCAGAGATAAGTCTCTTATTTACTCAAAGGTTGGTTCGTATTGCCACTAGAAGCTGGTTTTGCAATATTTTCGCGCATTGAAGTATCAGCTTCGATATTTTTCATCCGATAGTAATCCATAATTCCCAGATTACCGCTACGGAAAGCTTCTGCCATTGCTTTCGGAACTTCTGCTTCTGCCTCGATAACTTTAGCACGAGCTTCTTGGGCCTTAGCTTTCATTTCTTGTTCGGAAGCAACAGCCATGGCACGACGTTCTTCCGCTTTAGCCTGAGCAATATTCTTATCAGCATTAGCTTGGTCGATTTGTAAAGCGGCACCGATATTTTTACCTATATCGATATCTGCAATATCAATGGATAGAATTTCGAAGGCAGTACCTGCATCCAAACCTTTACGAAGTACAAGTTTGGAAATAGAATCCGGATTTTCGAGCACTGACTTGTGGCTTTCAGAAGAACCGATAGAAGAAACGATCCCTTCGCCTACGCGGGCAAGAATTGTATCTTCACCGGCACCACCGACTAACTGGCGGATGTTGGCACGTACTGTTACACGTGCTTTGGCAATCAACTGGATACCATCTTTTGCAACAGCTGTTACAGGAGGAGTATCAATAACTTTCGGGTTTACAGACATTTGTACAGCTTCGAATACGTCACGTCCGGCCAAGTCAATGGCAGTAGCCATTTGGAAAGGCAATTCAATGTTAGCTTTCGATGCAGATACCAGGGCATGTACAACCTTTTCTACATGGCCGCCCGCCAGATAGTGAGCTTCCAATTCATCTCGCGTAATATTTTTCAGTCCCGCTTTATGAGCCTCAATCATTCCCGGAACGAGAATATAAGGAGGAACGTTACGAATACGCATTAAGAATAACTGTATCAGCGAGATATTAACTCCGGATACTTTGGCCGACAACCAAAGGAAGAACGGCACGTAATGGAAAAATATTATCACGAAGATAATACCTCCGACTATCAGAAAGATAGGCAAATAAAAAGATGTGTCCATTGATAGTTTGTATTAAAGTGAATATTTAGTTTTTCAGCTTCTCGACCATGATTGTACCGTCGGTAATCCGGCTGACAATGATCGGAGTTTTCTCATTAAGAAAACCATCCATTGATTTTACTTCTACAATATTGCCGTCAATGTCGGCATAGCCGATTTGTGCCAGACGAGTTGTACTGATTCCAGTATCACCCACTTTTATTTTCTTTTCTGCGCTACGGTCTATAGTAGAGTCGATGTCTTTTTTTAGAGCTAGTTTGTCCAACATCTTTGATCGCATAAACCAGACCAAAGAGCCGATACAAGCTACTGTCGATATTCCTAAAGTGATAAATCCGGCTGCCATGCCCAGATTAGCGAACGCATAAAAGTTGGCATAGACAATACAGACAAGTGCTGAAATACCTGCCAGGCTAATACCCGGGATCACAAACAGTTCAACTAAAAATAGTATCACTGCGGCAATAATGAGAACGGCGATAATTAGTATATCCATAGTTCTGTTTTATTTAGAGTTTGTTTTTTCTGCATTACGGATACTTACAGCGAGAGTATCCAGTTCTCCGGACATTTGCAAGACTCTTTTCTCCAAATCAAGGATAGCCGGAGCCATTTTATCTTTACCTTGTTTGTTTGCTTGAGCATATTGCTGGCGTTGGTTTTCCAGTTTGTCTACCTGTTGCAAGTAATCTTTTTCAAGCTGTTGATAACGTTGGAAAAGCTGTTTGGCTTTGGGAGATTTAAAGTCGTTCAACAGATAATAGGTCGTGTTATCATCAATAACAAATTCAAAATCTATGGTACGACGTTCCTGAGGTTTATGATTAATCGCCTCCTGCAAACGTTGCAAAGCTTCATTGACTTCATTCTCATCTTTCCAAGTTTCTTTTAGTGAATGAATCTGGGATAGTCGGATGATTTGCTGCGTATCCATCGCTTCATAGTTGTATGTTTTCTTAGATGAGTTAGGGATGAACACATAAATACAGACTTTACCTTCCGGTTGGAAACGGTCCGAAGCAAACCATCCTAAGTTATTGTATTCGTCGATCACATGCATATAATCATTGTACGGAGAATTGAATGGCATACCTACATTTTCCGGAGTCAGATAACTGTCCGTATTGGTATTGTAGCGGGTGACGAAAATATCATAGCCGCCTAGTCCTTCACCATCTGTCGCATAATAAATAGTCAGTCCGTCTGATAATACAAAAGGATAATTGGCATTTCCGGATTCGTTGATACTACCGGGCAATGGACGTCCATTACTCCATTCATTCGCAAGTTTGTTTTTTGAAAATATATCCAAGTTTCCCCTTTCTCCTTGCTCACTGTAATATATTTTGTTTCCTATTTCAGTTTCGTATACTGTTCCCGGATGATTTCCTTCTGTTTGAAAGAATTCGTTGAAAGTAAATAACTTGCCGGATTCTTCACTGATTTTGTAGGTTGCCAGAAAGTTGGCCTTATCTACCACAAAACTATCAATAATACAAACTTCTTCGACACCTTTTAGCATACGCAAGTCCGATTTACTTTTTTCCAAAAGAGCTTCAACGTCTTCTGTCGGTTTTTTGCGTTTATTCAGTTCTTCAATGTACTCTTCGTAGCATTCTATTGCATCTTCGAATTGATAGCTATCATTGTATGCCTGTCCCAAATAGAGTTGTCCGGTAGTAACACGTTTCTTGACAGCAACCTCCAAATATGGAATTGCTTCTTCAGGCTCTCCAGTCTTCAAACAACATACTCCATACCAAAAGTTATAGTTACCATTTGACGGTTGGGATTTGACATATTTCTTAAAGATCGGTTTGGCTTCTTCATAATTACCTTTAGTATATAAGGCGCGAGCCTGTTCAATGGTTTGAGCAGAGATTCCACTCAGGAAAAAGCTGCAAATTAAAAGTAGAATATATTTTCTTTTCATCGTTTTTAGCGTTTATGAATGATAGATTTATAGAAGACAATCGTATGTCAGTTATTCATTAATCTATCAACTGTTCAAAAATACAAATTTATTAGAAATAAACTCTTTTTTAGAGATTCTATTATGTTAATTCTTCTTTAAATCATTCTTTTCGTTTACTTTTGCAGCCGATTTTTGAAGTTATGACACAGTTTACCGAAGAAGAGAAGATGATTCGCCGTATTGAACGGCGTTTTAATAAAGGAGTGGTGCAATATGGCCTGATAGAAGAAGGGGATAAAATCCTCATTGGACTGTCGGGTGGAAAAGATTCTTTGGCACTTGTCGAATTGTTGGGTAAACGTGCCCGTATCTATAAACCACGTTTCTCGGTAGTAGCAGCTCATGTAGTGATGACAAATATACCTTATCAGAGTGATACAGAATATTTGAAAGCACATTGTGAGACATTTGGAGTACCTTTTGTACAGTATGAAACTTCTTTTGATCCTGCTACAGATACGCGTAAGTCTCCTTGTTTCCTCTGTTCCTGGAATCGTAGGAAAGCTTTGTTTACGATTGCTAAAGAACAAGGTTGCAATAAGATTGCTTTAGGACATCACATGGATGATATTCTTGAAACTCTTTTGATGAATATCACATATCAGGGAGCTTTCAGCACTATGCCACCCCGACTGGAGATGAAGAAATTCGATATGACGATTATTCGTCCGATGTGTTTGGTGCACGAATCAGATTTAATAGAGTTGGCTGCTTTACATAATTATCGAAAGCAAGTAAAGCATTGCCCTTATGAATCACAATCCAGCCGGAGCGACATGAAAGGAATTCTACAACAGTTGGAAAAAATGAATCCGGAGGCACGATTCAGTCTATGGGGAAGCATGACGAATGTTCAGGAAGAATTATTACCGGATAAAATAGATTAATATAACTTTTACATTATGAAAGCGACATACACCATTTTATTACTGATTGTCTCTAATGTCTTTATGACTTTTGCTTGGTACGGACATTTGAAGTTGCAGGAAATGAAAATTATTTCGAACTGGCCTCTTTATACAGTCATATTGTTCTCATGGTTTATTGCACTTGCAGAGTACTCCTGTCAGATTCCGGCGAATCGAATTGGTTTTATTGGTAATGGAGGTCCGTTTACTTTAATGCAGCTGAAAGTAATTCAAGAAGTGATAACGCTTGTTATTTTTACTATATTCACTACTGTCCTTTTTAAAGGCGAAGCGTTGCATTGGAATCATTTTGCCGCATTCGTCTGCCTGATTGCAGCTGTGTATTTCGTATTCATGAAATAGTTTTTTGATACCTTTTAAATAGACAATCGATACTGAATGCCCGTTTGGACAGAACAAAGGCTCTGCGTACATGAAACAGAGCCTTTTTTTATTCCTTATTTTCTCTTTTTTATTTAATTTCTTTTATGTACTTCTTCATTCCTTCTGTGAAGTAAGTTTCAAATTTTCCATCTTTTCCACTATAAATGAAGTAAGCGTTAATGTTGGGGTCCGCTTTGCAAAATTTCTCCGCTTCTTCCAATCCCATTACCATAAAAGCGGTAGCGAGTGCATCAGCAGTCATACAATCTTTAGCTATCACCGTAGACGATAAAATACTGTGTTGCACAGGATATCCCGTTCTGGGATCAATCGTATGTGCATACTTCTTACCATCCTTGTAATAATAATTACGATAGTTACCTGAAGTTGCCAGGCCGGCATTCGTAATTTCAAGTATGGTTTGCAAGTCTTTTTGTCTGGATAGAGAATCGTCAATGGGTTTGTTAATTCCGACACGCCATAAACCACCTTGAGAATTTTTTCCTTTTACAACCACTTCGCCACCTATATCGACAATATAATTCTTGATACCTTTACTATCCAGAAAATGCGCTACCACATCTACCGAATATCCTTTAGCTACAGCACTACAACTCAGCATCATGCGAGGATCGTCTTTGATTACTTTACCATCTACCAATTTCACCTTATCATATCCAGTTATTTGTAATAAACTGTCTATCATTAATGAATCGGGGAAAGCTCCTTTCTTAAAACCGAATCCCCAGGCATTTGCAAGCGGAGCTACCGTAATATCAAAAGCACCTTTTGTCTCGCGGGAAATCTCCATGGAACGGTTGAAACATTTCTGGAAGAAAGTATCTGTTACCAATTCTTCATTGCGATTGACCCGGCTGATTACCGAACTATCATTGAATGGTGATAAAGAAAAGTCGAAACGTTTTAATTCAGCTTCTATTTCTGAGCTTAAATCACCTTTATATTGATAGGTAATGTTATATACTGTTCCGAATACAAAACCGGTAATGCTATTATAGTCATTTTGTTGATTACGTCTGACCAAGATCCAGATTGTGGCTAAAATCAGGAAAGCCAGCCAAATGAAACTTTTCTTTGTTTTCATACGTCTTTCTATTTAATGTAGATTTTATTGAAAGAACAGATGTTCGATCAATATTTTAATTCCGATAATAATAAGAATAATTCCCCCCCATCGTTCGGCTTTCAATTCTCGTGCACAACCGCACCCGCATCGGATACCGAAAATAAGTCCGACAAGAGACATGATGAGTGATACCAATCCGATAATGAGAATAGGAGAGAGGATATCTCTATAATCTTGTATCCCCAAAAAAGCAAAAGAAACACCGATTGCCAGTGCATCAATGCTTGTTGCTATAGCCATCGTAAGCACCACTTTCGGGCTTGCCGGGTTAAACTCCTGTCTGCATCCTTCTTCTTTAAAAGATTCGTAAACCATTCGTCCCCCTAGAAAAGCCAAAATGGCAAAAGCTATCCAGTGATCTACACTTTCTATCAAATGACTGAAAGTATTGGCGCACATCCAGCCAATAAAAGGCATGATAGCCTGAAAGAAGCCGAAAGCAAATGCCATCACTAACATTGGCTGCCATTGAATACGTTTCAAAATGATACCGCTTGCAATCGAAACAGCGAAACAATCCATCGCCAAACCTATTGCAAGCAGCCAAATCTCTAGTCCTGTCATTACTGTTTAAAGAGGTAGTTTGTAAATGAGGGAATAAGTGATTCCCATATTATTTGATTTGAACTTTCCGTAGCCCGGCACATACCAAGGATTGCCGAATTCACCTGTAGATGCGCTTGTCTTATATTTCATGCGTACCGACCAGCCCATATTGAAATTCTTGTAAATACGTACTTTTACACCTAATACAATCTCGATCCACTGGACAGAAGCTTTCATGCCCGGATGGTCAAAAGGAACACTACCGCCCCAATAGTCATCTTCCAAACTTGGATTATTGATATTGTCTCCCCAGATCGGATCGTGAACAGGAAGAGTAGATACATCATATTTAAAGGAACTGAATGCATAGCGCAGACCGGCATACAAATAGCTATTCTTTTCCTTCTTTTTTGCCATTGTGTTATAGTCTACACCGATTCGGAAGAAGGGAGCCATTTTACTTTTATAATGTATTCCTGTTTCGTTCCACGCATCTGTTCCGCCCATACCGAATTCGATGGTTGGGATGAATCTGTTTTTAAGATTGACTCCGACACTGATTTCGGAACTCAAAAAATCACCTCCTAAAACTTTACTGCCAATGCCGTATAAGTCCACACCAACATACGTTCCGTTGTATAACGGAATGGTATCGACCTTGGCGGCTTCCTCTTTTTTCTGTTGCTTCTGACTTTTCTGAGGCGTCGGCTTCTGACTGGGTTGCTGTCCTGCTGCCGGAAGTCCGATACAAAAGAGCAGAAGCAGACTAATCAATCGCAGGTGTACGGTCACGGTACTTATAGAATATCTGCAAGTTTTCAATTTCATTTGTATTGGCTTCTTTATTTCGTAAATAGAGAGAATCTATCCGATCTGGCTGGGATGGTCTTCCCGGTTTGCCTAGTTTAGCACTCAAAATATTCTGCTTCATCATGTAGCCACATTCCATAGACTGGAAATATGGAGTGTTTTGTTGCACTATGTACAATGTGTCTACATTTTTGGGCTGACGTTTAGGGTCATAATGGAAAATGTATATAGTAGAATCATTTGTATAGCGCAGCGGAAGCATCAGGGTATGTACTTTCTTCTCATTGTTGAGAATGATAGAATCGGTTCCGGCAGCGGTGATGGTCAAGGAATCGAGCGTGTCATTCAACATAGCCCTTGTGTCCGGATCAATTGTGTATAATGTACAATACATCATGGGACGTCCTGCCAGCGAGCAATCATTTTCATCCGAGCACGAACTGTAGATACTTATAGCACCGCCAGCGATGATTAATAATAGAAAGATACGAATTAAATTCTTCATAATCGGTTATTGAGTGTGAATCAAACTTTCTTTTCTATTTGGTAGTTATTTCGTTCTGGTGCATTGCGTGAGATTAATTCGCCCAAAAATCCTGCAAGGAATAATTGAGTTCCAATAATCATCGCTGTCAGCGACAGATAGAAATAAGGAGAGTCAGTTACTAATCGGTAAGGTAAGCCGTTGTACATGGCATATAGTTTGCTGACGCCTACAATGATAACAGAAATCATTCCGACCAAAAACATCAGTGAACCTAGCAATCCGAAAAAGTGCATGGGCTTTATTCCGAATTTAGAAAGGAACCAGAGAGAAATCAAATCCAGATATCCATTAACGAAACGGTTTAGTCCGAATTTGGTAGTACCATATTTGCGGGCTTGGTGATGTACCGCTTTCTCGCCTATTTTCTTGAATCCGGCATTTTTAGCCAGATAAGGGATATATCGGTGCATTTCACCATATACTTCGATATTTTTCACTACCTCTTTGCGATAGGCTTTTAACCCACAGTTAAAGTCATGCAGATTTTTAATCCCGGATACTTTGCGTGCTGTGGCGTTGAAAAGTTTGGTTGGTAGTGTTTTTGATAATGGATCATATCTTTTTTGCTTCCAACCGGATACCAGATCGTAACCCTCTTTCGTAATCATCCGGTAAAGTTCAGGAATCTCGTCCGGACTATCTTGCAGGTCGGCATCCATTGTAATGACTACATCGCCCTGTGCTTCTTCAAATCCGCAAAAAAGAGCCGGAGATTTACCGTAATTACGGCGGAACTTGATCCCTTTTATGTAGTCCGACTGGGCTTTGAGCTGTTCTATCACTTCCCACGAATGGTCAGTGCTTCCATCGTTAACGAAAATCACTTCGAAAGAGAATCCGTTAGCCTTCATTACACGTTCAATCCATGCGTAAAGTTCAGGCAATGATTCTTCTTCGTTAAACAATGGTATTACTACTGATATATCCATTTTATATTAATAACTAATTATTAATTACAAGTCATGATTGAGTCGATTCGTTGTTTCTACGGTTTGGCTTTCTTCATTACCAGAAGTCCGGTAGGAATAGCCAGAATACTTCCCCATATCACATTTAATGACAATTGTTGCATTGTAATATTGATAGGACTCCATGATTTAAGCGAATCTATCATTGCATTTATAACTTCTTCGTTTTCATTTGGCTTTATGAACTTTCTCAATTCTTCTATGATAGTATTTATAATGGCACCATGATCGATAAACTGGAAATAAATGTAATATGCCACAGCTAATAGAAGTGAGGCAAACATATACATAAACATAGTGAAAAGAACTGCATGTGAAAACTCAATACTTCCTCCACATATTTTATCGCGATATGTTTTCGCATAATAATAACCAATGAAAGGCACTGCCAATGTTAAGATTATGAATAAAAATGAGAGGAAAGGGATATGCATTGCCAATGGGAATAAAATGAATTTCAATATCCAATAGACTCCCATATATGTGCCAAAGTGCATGGCGTATTTTTGTAGATAGTTTCTGTTCTCTGTCATCTTTCTTTATAAATAGTGCACAAAGGTACAAATAATATCGGTTGATGGAGGAAATATGGTTGTTAAAGTTAATAAAGCAATAAAAACCATCTATTGAATATTTTTTTTGCAGATTTAATTGCTTGAAAAGTAGTTGGTTAATGATTCTGAAAGAAAAAAGTTCTAGATAGCTATTGCAGAATCCATAAAAATATCTACCTTTGCAACCGCAAAACGGGTAAGTCCTATACGGCCAGCTCCCTTCGAATCCTCCAGGGCTTGATCGCAGCAAAGGTAGTTGGTTGTAGCGGCGCGATATAGTAAGCTTACCCACCCGCCTCTTTAGCTCAGTTGGCCAGAGCACGTGATTTGTAATCTCGGGGTCGTTGGTTCGAATCCGACAAGAGGCTCAAAAAAGAAAGCATTCAGGTAGTTCTCCTGGATGCTTTTCTTATTAAAGTAATACCAACCTCATCCTTTTATTTTTTCACTTTGTAGGTGGAAAAGATGGCGGGAAATCTAAAAGACATAACTGTCTTGTTTGGATCTCCCGCTTTTTTGTGATTATTCAATCTTTGAGTTGCAGCTTTTTAAGCTGGTATATTTTAAATCAATAATGAAGTTGTTTAGTTCAAGTGCTTTCTAACTGTTAGTTTCAAGGCATGAAACGATTCGTTTCATACCGGGAAACAAAGAGTTTCACCGCATGAAACTAACAGTTTCACACAGAGAAACTAAAGGTTTCAACTGCTTGAAACTATTGGTTTCACTACATGAAACTAACAGTTTCCCTATATGAAACAGTTTGTTTCCCGGTATGAAACAAAGAGTTCTTATAATCGAACTGAATTAATTGATTATAGGTACTGAATCACATATTCGCTTGATACCTTATTTGTATTCTTTCTTTTCGAAGATGAGAGTTTAGAGCTTTGTACAAGAATCATTCATTAAGAAGGTTCTCGTGGAACAAAAAGCGTAGTTTTTGTATTTATCGATAGAAAAAAGGGCTTTTCACGAAGAAAAGGTTGAAATATGAAAATAAAGGCTTTCCGCTGATAATCAGATGTGTATCTCTGGTCTTAATAAGTGAAAAGTGACAATAGAACACTCTCTTTGGTCTATTGTCACCTTATTGTCACTCCTTATTGTCACTAGTTTGCAATTGATAATTAGATCTTTACCTTACAAAAGTGATAAATGATAATAAAAAAGATGTTTAGAAACTCTTAGATATGAATATCTCCCTTTGTTCTTTGCCTTTTATAAATGAAAGAATACGAACACATAAGGGAAAAAACATTATTAGATTTTCTTGTATCCGTAAACAGCCAGATCGCCAAGCTCTTCTTCGATACGGAGTAGCTGATTGTATTTAGCCATACGGTCAGAGCGACTGAGTGAACCTGTTTTAATCTGTCCACTATTAGTTGCTACAGCGATGTCGGCAATTGTAGAATCTTCTGTTTCTCCGGAACGATGGGAAGTAACAGTAGTGTATCCATGACGGTGAGCCATTTCAATAGCATTCAATGTTTCTGTCAAAGAGCCGATTTGGTTTACTTTAATCAGAATAGAATTGGCGCATCCTTTTTCAATACCTTTTGCGAGGAAGTCAACATTTGTCACGAATAAGTCATCGCCGACCAATTGGCAACGGTTACCAATACGTTCTGTTAGTTTCTTCCAACCTTCCCAGTCGTTTTCACTCATGCCGTCTTCAATAGAATCTATCGGATATTTGTTAATCAATTCTTCCAAATAATCGATTTGTTCATCGGCAGTACGTTTCTTACCTTTCTCACCTTCAAATTTAGTATAGTCATAAATTCCATCATGATAGAATTCAGAAGAAGCACAGTCCATACCGATCATTACATCTTTACCCGGTTCATATCCAGCAGCTTTGATAGCAGCAAGGATAGAGTTCAGAGCATCTTCGGTCCCTTCCAACTCAGGAGCAAAACCACCTTCGTCACCAACGGCGGTAGTTAGTCCGCGGTCTTTCAATACTTTTTTCAGTGCATGGAAAACTTCGGCACCCATTCTTAAACCTTCTTTGAAAGAAGGAGCCCCTACCGGACGGATCATAAATTCCTGAAATGCGATTGGTGCATCACTATGTGAACCGCCATTGATAATATTCATCATCGGTACAGGCATCACATAAGTATTTGTTCCACCGATATAGCGATAAAGAGGAAGATCAAGATAATTAGCGGCAGCTTTTGCTACAGCAAGCGAAACGCCCAGAATTGCATTAGCACCCAGTTTGGATTTAGTCTTGGTTCCGTCTAATGCCAGCATTGTATAGTCAATTCCTCGTTGATTGAGGGAAGACATACCGATCAGTTTCGGAGCGATGATTTTATTAACATTCTCAACTGCTTTTTGTACTCCCTTGCCACCATAACGCATTTTATCACCGTCGCGGAGTTCTAACGCTTCGTGCTCACCTGTAGAAGCACCTGACGGAACGGATGCACGTCCCATAATGCCAGACTCCAATACTACATCAACTTCTACTGTGGGATTACCTCTTGAATCGAGAATTTCTCTAGCTACAATTTTTTCTATTTTCATCGTTTCTATTGTTTATGAATAAGATTTTTGCAAAAATACGGACTTGACGAGGAGTGGGAAATCACTATAAATAGGTATTCTTCCTGATTTCTTTCCCTAAATGTCATTAGTCCTATCTTATAAATAACAACGAGACAATGTCTTTTGTTTGAATAAGATGCAATGAATTTTATGTGAGACTAGTCTTCGATAATAACTCCTAACAATGGGAGTAAATCCATGGCTTGCAAAGAGGTGATGATCGCTCCTTTTAAGTCACTGATGTTTAAGGTTAATCCGCTGATGCGTGAAGTACGCAAATCAATTCCTCTAAGTGGAGTATGAGAAAAATCAGCTTCGACCAAATCACAACTTTCAAAAGCTACTGGTGTCAAACGGCAATCGTGGAAAGTACCGTTCCTGAAAAGGCTGTTTGCAAAACGAACCTGATTCATTTTACTCATGGCGAGGTTGATATAACTTGCGTTACAGTCATGCAATAATACATGATTGAGAGTCGTTCCTGATAAATTAGTTCCCACTAATTTACATGAAATGAACTCCACCCGATAAAGAGAACTTTCGGCAAAAGAAATATTGGATAAGTCACAATATTCGAAACGTATATCTGTCAGTTGCGAGGAATTGAATTGACATTCGCTGAATGTTTGATATTGAAAGGTACAGTTTTTGATGCTCTTATGGGAAACATTAATTTCTTCTTCTTTATTTTTGCAGAATAAAAGATCGGAGATCGTTTCTTCTTTTTCGAGCCATTCTAGTAAAGTGATTGTGCTGTGTTGCTGATCTTCTGAAATGGGAGGTACAACTCGAACAGGTTTAAAGTTATTTTTCTTTATCATGTGGTAACGATTGGTTGGTTTTGAATTAAAATTGTTTCCCTAAATATCCTCCTGCCATTACTGCAACTAATCCTATACCTATACTTAATAATGTATATAGAATGAACGTACCGTAAAATTCTCCTTTCAGCAAACTTAAGCCATCATTGGAGAAAGTTGAAAAAGTGGTGAAACCGCCACAAATGCCAACAGTAAGAAATAACCGGATTTCCATAGACAACTGCCAGCGTTCGGATAAGGAATAAAAAAGTCCGATTAAAAAACAACCGATGATATTGACGGAGAATGTTCCCCAGGAAAAAGGGAAACCAACACCGGAAGTCCGTTCATTAATGGCTATTTGCCCTAAATAACGGAGTACACTTCCCATTCCTCCACCTATAAATATATAGAGTATTTCTTTCATTCTATTCTTATGGTTGATTGTGCAAAGGTAATATTTTTGCAATTCTGATGTAGATGTATCTATGTTTTTTTGTGAGATATGTCTGTTGTTTCCTTCACAATGCTTCTCTTCTGGAAAATGAATAATAATACGTATTTCTCAAAGAAAACTAAAACTTTGGCAAAGACTTTTTTTATCGGTCGGATTCTTTTTTGTAATTTTGCGCCATCTTTTTTAAAACTTTATCAATAAAGAGAACAACATGGGAGGTTTTTTCGGAACAGTCTCGAAAACGAGCTGTGTGACTGATTTATTCTACGGTACAGATTATAATTCACATTTGGGAACGAAGCGGGGCGGACTCGCTACTTATAGTCAAGAGAAAGGTTTTATCCGTTCTATTCATAATCTGGAAAGTACTTATTTTCGATCCAAATTTGAAGGAGAACTGGATAAATTCAAAGGAAATGCCGGAATCGGCATTATTAGCGACACAGATGCACAACCTATCGTTATCAATTCTCATCTCGGGCGTTTCGCCATTGTTACTGTTGCTAAAATAACTAATATCCAGGAACTGGAAGAAGAGCTCCTCAGTAAAAATATGCACTTCGCCGAACTGAGTTCGAGCAATACCAATCAAACGGAACTTATCGCACTTCTTATCATACAAGGTAGAACTTTCACCGAAGGAATCGAAAACGTATTTAAACATATTAAAGGATCATGCTCTATGCTTCTTCTGACAGAGGATGGAAGCATTATCGCTGCCCGCGATCATTGGGGACGTACTCCAATTGTTATTGGTAAGAAAGAAGGGGCTTATGCTGCAACGAGCGAATCGACTAGTTTCCCAAATCTCGATTATGAGATTGATAGATATTTGGGACCGGGAGAGATTGTACGTATGCATGCCGATCATATTGAGCAACTTCGCAAGCCGAATGAAGAAATGCAGATTTGTTCGTTCCTGTGGGTTTATTATGGTTTTCCAACGTCTTGTTATGAAGGAAAGAATGTAGAGGAAGTTCGTTTTACCAGCGGCTTGAAGATGGGGCAGAAGGATGAGTCGGAAGTAGACTGTGCTTGTGGTATTCCTGATTCGGGGGTTGGTATGGCTTTGGGATATGCGGAAGGAAAAGGTGTGCCTTACCATCGTGCTATCGCTAAATATACGCCGACATGGCCTCGTAGCTTTACACCAAGTAATCAGGAGTTGCGCTCGCTTGTTGCAAAGATGAAGTTGATTCCTAATCGCGCGATGCTTGAAGGGAAGCGTTTATTGTTCTGTGACGATTCAATTGTTCGCGGAACGCAGTTGCGGGACAATGTAAAGATTCTGTTTGAATATGGAGCAAAAGAGGTACACATGCGTATTGCATGTCCACCGTTGATTTATGCTTGTCCATTTGTAGGATTCTCCGCTTCAAAAAATGCATTGGAATTGATTACCCGTCGAATTATCAAAGAACTGGAAGGAGACGAGAATAAGAATCTGGAGAAATATGCTACTACCGGTTCTCCTGAATATGAAAAAATGGTCGGTGTGATTGCAGAACGTTTCGGATTGACCTCTTTGAAATTTAATACGCTGGAAACGCTGATTGAAGCGATAGGTTTGCCTAAATGCAAAGTTTGTACACATTGTTTTGATGGCAGCAGCCATTTCTAAAGAATATTATAGATAAAAAAGAGCCGTAAATTGCTTTGTAATTTACGGCTCTTTTTTTACCTTTACGGCAATATAAACTATCAAATTGTAATTTGTAATTAATAACTAGTAATTAAATAAAATGACTTTAGTAGACAGATTTTTAAAGTATGTAAGCTTCGATACACAATCTGATGAATCGACAGGTCTTACTCCCAGTACTTCCAAGCAAATGATTTTTGCTGAGTATTTGAAAACTGAACTGGAATCTTTGGGATTAGAAGATATAACATTGGATGAACATGGCTATCTTTTTGCTACTCTTCCGGCTAATATAGATAAAGAAATTCCGACTATCGGGTTTATTGCTCATATGGATACCAGTCCTGATATGACAGGTAAGGATGTGACTCCGCGTATTGTGGAAAAATATGATGGATCGGATATTGTCCTTTGTGCTGAGGAAAACATAATTCTTTCTCCTGCACAGTTCCCGGAACTACTGGATCATAAAGGGGAAGATTTGATTGTAACCAATGGTAAGACACTATTGGGAGCTGACGATAAGGCTGGTATTGCAGAAATTGTATCAGCAATGGTTTATTTGAAAGACCATCCTGAGATCAAACATGGAAAGATCCGTATAGGGTTCAATCCGGATGAAGAGATCGGTGAGGGAGCTCATAAGTTTGATGTCGAGAAATTTGGCTGTGAGTGGGCATATACGATGGATGGTGGTGAACTGGGAGAACTTGAATTTGAAAACTTCAATGCTGCTGTAGCTAAGATTGTCTTCAAAGGACGTAATGTGCATCCGGGATATGCTAAAAATAAAATGATCAACTCTATTCGCGTTGCCAATAAGTTTATCTCACTGCTACCTGCTCAGGAAGTTCCGGAACAGACTACAGGTTATGAAGGATTCTATCATTTGATCGGTATTCAGGGAGAAGTAGAACAAACAACAGTTACTTATATTATCCGTGACCATAATCGTGAGAAATTTGAGGACCGTAAAAAGGAAATGGAACGTATGGTTGCACAAATCAATGCAGAATATGGAGAAGGTACGGCTACTCTGGAATTGCGTGATCAATACTATAATATGCGTGAGAAGATAGAACCGGTAATGCATATTATCGATGTCGCTTTTGCTGCAATGGAAGCTGTTGGTGTAAAACCAAACGTAAAACCGATTCGTGGTGGTACGGATGGTGCGCAACTCTCTTTCAAAGGTTTGCCTTGCCCGAATATCTTTGCAGGAGGACTGAATTTCCATGGACGTTATGAATTTGTTCCTATTCAGAGTATGGAGAAGGCAATGAACGTTATTGTGAAGATTGCCGAATTGGTAACCTCTAAATAAAAATCAATAATGAGTATCATTAACACCTAATACTTAATTCTTAAAATAATATTTATGAAAACCACTCCGTTTACAGAGAAACATGTTGCACTCGGTGCTAAAATGCACGAGTTTGCAGGTTATAATATGCCTATCGAATATTCCGGTATCATTGATGAACATCTGACTGTTTGTAATGCTGCCGGTGTGTTTGATGTATCCCACATGGGAGAATTCTGGGTGAAAGGTCCCCATGCTTTGTCTTTTCTTCAAAAGGTGACTTCCAATAATGTGGTGTCTCTTACTCCGGGAAAGATACAATATACGTGCTTCCCAAATGAAGAAGGAGGAATTGTAGATGACTTATTGGTATATCATTTTGAACCCCAAAAATATCTATTGGTAGTTAATGCCGCTAATATTCAGAAAGATTGGAATTGGTGCGTTTCTCATAATACGGAAGGAGCGGAATTGGAAAATTCTTCGGATTGCACAGCGCAGCTTGCTGTACAAGGTCCAAAGGCTATTCTCGCTTTGCAGAAACTGACAGACATTGATTTGTCTGCTATACCTTATTATACGTTTGCGGTTGGTACGTTTGCAGGAGAAGAAAATGTGATTATATCAAATACCGGCTATACCGGTGCAGGAGGTTTTGAACTTTATTTTTATCCGGAAGCAGCAGATAAAATCTGGAAAGCTGTTTTTCAAGCAGGAGAGGAGTATGGTATCAAACCTGTTGGTTTGGGTGCGCGTGACACTCTTCGTCTGGAAATGGGATTTTGTCTTTATGGTAATGACCTGGATGATACAACTTCTCCCATTGAAGCGGGCTTAGGATGGATTACTAAGTTTGTGGATGGCAAAGATTTTATCAATCGTCCAATGTTGGAAAAACAGAAAGCGGAAGGGGTTACTCGTAAGTTGGTTGGTTTTGAGATGATCGATCGCGGAATTCCCCGTCATGGTTATGAGTTGGTCAATGCAGAAGGGGAGAAGATAGGAGTGGTTACTTCCGGAACGATGTCGCCTACTCGTAAGATTGGTATTGGGATGGGATATGTGAAGCCGGAATACAGTAAAGTCGGAACGGAGATTTATATTGATATGCGTGGACGCAAATTGAAAGCCGAAGTGGTGAAGCCGCCATTTAGGAAATGATCGATTAATATAAAAAAAACTAGTAGCAGGTGACGTGAATGATGTGGATTTTTAGCTTTAAAAGAGTTTAATAAATCTATGTTATTCACGTCATTCATGTTTTGAAGTATATGATCATACATTCTGATATTCATTAATAGTAAATATATCCTTAAATGTTGTTTATGCCATAGATTTATTCTAATTTTGTCAGCAAATTAAGATAAATCGATGTCTCAATTACCTACACTTATAGCTGATCTGGCACTGATATTAATCTGTGCAGGTATCATGACCTTGCTATTTAAAAAATTAAAGCAACCTCTGGTATTAGGGTATGTAGTAGCTGGTTTTCTGGCAAGTCCGCATATGCCATACACCCCTTCGGTGATGGATACTGCTAATATTAAAACATGGGCAGATATAGGCGTTATCTTCTTATTATTTGCACTTGGACTGGAATTTAGCTTTAAGAAGATTGTCAAAGTTGGAGGTTCTGCTGTCATCGCTGCATGTACTATTATCTTTTGTATGATTCTGCTAGGGATAGGTGTCGGTATGGGTTTTGGCTGGCATCGTATGGATTGTCTTTTCTTAGGTGGTATGATCGCCATGTCGTCTACTACAATTATTTATAAAGCTTTTGATGATTTAGGATTTAGGAAGAAACAGTTTACCGGGCTTGTCTTGAGTATTCTGATTCTGGAAGATATTCTCGCCATTGTATTAATGGTTATGCTTTCCACTATGGCTGTGAGTCATAACTTTGAAGGGACTGAAATGCTGGAAAGTATCGGTAAATTATTATTCTTCCTCATCTTATGGTTTGTAGTGGGTATCTATCTCATTCCGGAGTTCCTGAAGCGTTGCAGGAAATTGATGGGAGAGGAGACGTTACTTATCGTTTCGTTGGCACTTTGCTTTGGAATGGTGGTTATGGCTGCTCATACAGGATTTTCTGCTGCATTTGGAGCTTTTATAATGGGATCTATTTTGGCTGAAACGATTGAGGCTGAGTCCATAGATCGTTTAGTAAAACCGGTGAAAGATCTTTTCGGGGCAATTTTCTTCGTGTCGGTAGGTATGATGGTAAATCCTGCAATGATTGTGGAATATGCTGTGCCTATTATTGTGATAACAATTGCTGTTATTTTGGGACAGGCTACCTTTGGAACTTTCGGAGTGATTCTTTCAGGAAAGTCTTTGAAGACAGCAATGCAGTGCGGTTTTAGTTTAACACAGATTGGTGAGTTTGCTTTTATTATTGCTTCTTTGGGAGTCTCTTTGCATGTGACGAGTGAGTTTTTGTATCCTATTGTAGTAGCAGTTTCTGTTATTACTACTTTTCTGACTCCTTATATGATTCGTTTTGCAGAACCGGCTTTTACTTTTGTGGATGCTCATCTTCCTGCATCTTGGCGAAAGATGTTATTACGTTATACTGGTTCACAGACGGCAATGAATCATGATAATCTGTGGAAAAAATTGTTATTGGCGATCATACGGATCACTGTTGTTTATTCAATAGTCAGTATATCTGTTATTGCACTCTCTTTCCGTTTTGTGATTCCGTTTTTTAAGGAAAACTTGCCTCCATTTTGGGCTTCATTGCTCGGTGCGGTATTTATTATACTTTTTATTTCACCTTTCCTGCGTGCTATTATGGTGAAGAAAAATCATTCAGTAGAATTTATGACTTTATGGCATGATAGCCGGGCTAATCGTGCACCATTGGTTGCTACGATTGTTATTCGGGTGATGATAGCGGTATTATTTGTCATTTTTATTATTTCAGGTTTATTCAAAGCCTCTATCGGATTGATAATTGGTGTGGCTGTATTGGTAGTACTATTGATGGTATGGTCTCGCCGTCTGAAAAAACAGTCCATCTTGATTGAACGACGCTTTTTTCAAAATTTGCGTTCCCGGGATGTTCGTGCAGAGTATTTGGGGGAGAAGAAACCGGAATATGCGGGGCGTTTATTGTCTCATGATTTACATTTAGCGGATTTGGAAATTCCTGGAGAATCACCTTGGGCTGGAAGGACTTTGATGGAGCTAAATCTGGGGAAAAGATATGGAGTACATGTCGCTTCTATCCTTCGAGGGAGAAGGAGAATTAATATTCCCGGTGGTGCCGAACGTTTGTTTCCATTGGATAAGATACAAGTGATTGGAACGGATGAGCAGCTGAATAACTTCAGTGAAGATATGCAAAATGGTGCGAAGATTGACTGGCAGGTATATGAGCAGAGTGAAATGAGCTTGAAACAGTTCATTGTTGATACTGATTCTATTTTTTTAGGTAAGACTATTCGCGAGTCTGGAATTCGTGATAAATACCGGTGTATGATTGTGGGGGTGGAACGAGAGGATGGAACATTAGTTACACCGGATGTAAATGTACCGTTTGAGGAAGGTGATGTAGTATGGGTAGTAGGTGAGAAAGAAGATGTCTACCTATTAGTGAATCAAAAAGATGAAAAATTACAAGTAGGATAAAAGTAGTAGAACTACTTTTATTTATTTACTGAAACATAAAATAATAATAATATGAAGAGCGATCCGAAAGAATGTCTGTATTGCCAGAACAACGAGATGTTGCATAATCTGATGATTGAGATTACACAGTTGAGTGTGTCACGTGTGTTTTTATTTAAAGAACAAACCTATCGTGGACGTTGTCTTGTTGCTTACAAAGATCATGTGAACGATTTAAATGAATTGAGTGATGAAGAACGTAATGCTTTTATGGCAGATGTAGTTCGCGTAACTCGAGCTATGCAGAAGGCTTTCCAACCGGAAAAGATAAATTATGGTGCTTACTCTGATAAACTGTCGCATCTGCATTTCCATTTGGCTCCAAAGTATATAGGCGGACCAGATTACGGAAGTACATTTCAAATGAATCCGGGAAAGGTTTATTTGACAGATGCTGAGTATCAAGAATTAATTGATGCTTTGAAAGCTAATTTATAATCTTGATTTATAGATATTGAAGGAGGTTTACAATCATAAGAATGGCAAAACTTTCTTTTGCCATCTTCTTTTTTTAGGGATATTCAGTAAATGTCCCTCTTTCTTATAAATTAAGAGAACAGTTTTACTTTACGTGAGCTTTTCTCTTAATTTTTTTGTGTAAAGTCTCAAGTCTTGTATCTTTTTAATAGAATATTATTTACATATTCTTATTCTTTCTTCCCAACGGTACATTATGTATATGTCTTTTTAGGGGAAGTTAAAAACCTCTCCTCTTTTCTTCTTCTTCTTTTAGTCTGATTATGCAGCCGTTCTTTTTTTCTTTTCGACCTTTTCTATCATAGATACCGCATTGGCCGTATGTATTCCAAAGAAAATCCAAAGTATTTCCGTTTTCCTGTTTCTGGCTTTTATTCTGGCCAGTGAGTAATGTTGTTTCTGCGTTCCAAAACTTCCTTCCAGGCGGGTAGCCCTTTCACGGCTGAGTTCCGACCGTAAGATTTTCCGAAGTGGCTCATCTTTGGCAGCTCTTCCCTTACGCTTAAAGGAAGTACTTATATGATATTTAGTACAAAATTTCCGGTTGGCATTATTAGCATAGATTGAATCCGCTGCAAGCGCCTTAACCCTGACCTTGGTCAGTTGTTGTTGCAAATGAATACAGTCTTTCAAACGTACTCCTTCGTTAAAAGCCTTAAAGGAGATATGTTCTATGAAGGAGATTCCATCTATCTGTATATTGTTGACCTTGGCTCCGAACTCAACGGATTTGGTTTCCTTGCCTCTGATAATGGGGCGAAGGTAATGCCGGTCGATACTCACGATACGGTTGGACACTTTTTTGCCTGCAAATAAATTCTTCCCTTGCTCAAGGACCGTCTGTATGACCGAGAAACGCCTTTGGTAATCAGAGGATAGTGTAAGCCTGTGCCTGTAGGATGAATGAAGCTGCTCCAGCTGGTCCAGTAGCTTTTCCAATAACTGAAGTAGCCTGCGTTTAATCATACGGGTCTGTGATTTCCTGCGTTTACGCAGTTTACTGTAAGCAAGGTAGGCACGGCTTACATCAAGATACTTGTTACGGGGACGTTGTATGTGCAATGTACGGCAATGTTTGCACAGATGGCGATGAAGCCATACAATACCTTCCCATAAGAGTTTGACATCAGTAGGAAAGCGCAAATGACTTTCATAACAGGTGGCATCGGTCATACAGACATGAAGGTTCTCAAGATAAGGTTTCCAATGCTCAGCCAGAATAAGCTGGAGGGACTCAATATCAAGGCGGTCCGCTACTTCCTGACGAATCGCACTGACGATTTTAGGATTGGTCAGTGGATGAAGAGGATCAATCTGAACACCACAAAATAACTGGTAATGAATATTACCGTTTAAATGCTCAATCAGTTGTGCATCGGAAAAGTTGGTATAGGACTTCAGGACCATCAAGGCTATTTTACCTTCGGGAGAAAAATAACTTTTACGACCCAAAGCAGAGGACTTCAAATGCATTTGCCGGGCCAGTTCCGAGAAAGGAAACAGAGCATGGAGGCGACCTAATTCGCTCGTTGCAAAACTTTGACGATATTTTTTTAGCATATCGAACTCGGTAAAACCTAAACAAGGTTCGATTTCGGATATTTTTTGTATCTTTACCATGTCTTTTTAGTTTAGATTACCCCCGTTTTGGCCGTCAAACCGTTTTTTGGGGGGAATGCTTAAAGATACAAAAAAGGCAACTAACTCGCAATGAATTAGTTGCCTTAAATTTTATTATTTTACGAATATCCCTTTTTATTTTGTGGATCTTTGATAAGTAAGAAGTTTCTGATCTTATCTCCTCTTGGAAGTCGATTCGTAGGGAGACTTTAATCTTCGCTATCAAAATCAAATTCAAAATCGAAATCGTCCAGAAATTCCGGAGTCGTGAATTCTTCCAAGTTTCGACGATCTTTCTTAGTAGGACGTCCTGTTCCACGTGCACGATCTATAAATCCGCTTATTTTACTCATCTCTAACAATTCATATTGGTCGGGAGTTGTTACATTCTCCATCATTTCCGGTACGAGTTTTGCACCGACACGTTTCTCGATGGTTTGTAAAACTTTGAAAGAATAAGTGATAGGTGGCTTTTTTACTTGTATCACATCACCGGGCTTTACCATTCGGGCTGCTTTTATTTGTGAACCGTTCATGGTGACACGACCTTTCTTGCAAGCTTCAGCTGCAATTGTACGTGTTTTGAAGATTCGTACAGCCCACATCCATTTATCTATTCTTGCTTCAGCCATAATGTTAATTACAAAATTAAAAGTTTATTAATAAATCAGACGGTTACTTCTTGTTGAATTGGTTCATTGTTATATCAATGCCGGCAAGACAGAAGCTTTTGATAATCTCGCCTGCTGTATCTAAACGTTCATTCATTATTTTCCAATCGTCATCGGTAAAATGTCCGAGCACATAATCTACTTGTCCTCCCCGAGGGAAATCATTTCCGATGCCAAAACGCAGACGGGCATAATTTTGTGTGCCCAAAGTTGCAGCAATGTGTTTCAGGCCATTGTGTCCTGCATCGCTTCCTTTTCCTTTTAAACGTAAGGTTCCGAAGGGCAACGCTAAATCGTCCACTATTACTAACACATTCTCCAATGGAATGTTTTCTTTCTGCATCCAGTAGCGTAAAGCTAATCCACTTAGATTCATGAAGGTTGAAGGCTTAAGGAGGATTAATTGGCGACCTTTAATGGAGAAACTTGTAGTAAAACCATAACGTCTATCAATAAAAGGAGGAGCGTTATTTATTTTAGCCAATGCGTCTACTGTCATGAATCCGATATTATGTCGGGTTTCATGATATTCGGGACCAATGTTTCCTAAACCTACAATTAGATATTTTATCATTACTTTTTCTAAAGAAAATAGTTCTTAAATATAAAAGAGAAACGCAGATCAATACAAACTAATGCAGACTGAACATCTGCTTTAATCTGCATTAATCTGCGTTTCGTTATATCTCTGCTATAGGGATATTCTCAAATTACTTGCCTGCTGTAGCAGCTGCACCTCTTGCTGCACGAGTTAATTTGACTGCACATACAACAGCTTCTTTAGCACTGATCAGTTCAAGACCCTCAAAGCTCAATTCACCAACTTTCACTGTTTTACCTAAGCCAAGGTGAGAAACGTTGATAGTAAGTTTCTCAGGGATAATGTTGTATAAAGCTTTCACTTTGATCTTACGCATCTGCAAAGCCAATTTACCACCGGCTTTCACACCTTCTGCAAGACCTTCCAATTGTACAGGAACTTCCATCACGATAGGTTTAGCTTCGTCAATTTGATAGAAGTCTACATGTAGGATAGTATCCTTTACTGG
The DNA here is from genome assembly GCF_900155865.1 of Bacteroides bouchesdurhonensis. GTDB lineage: Bacteria > Bacteroidota > Bacteroidia > Bacteroidales > Bacteroidaceae > Bacteroides > Bacteroides bouchesdurhonensis. The sequence continues at coordinate 4,044,600 of NZ_LT707006.1, read as the reverse complement.
ATGGAATTGGATATCTTTCATAATAGCGTTTACTTTTTTGCCATCGATATCTAAATCTACTACATAGATATGCGGAGTGTAAACTAAGTTACGAAGTCCCTCATTAGTTACTGTGAAGTGAATCACTTCATTACCTCCGTACAATACACAAGGTACGCCACCATTCTTGCGAATTTCTTTCAAAGCTCTTGCTTGTTCTGAAGAGCGTTCTGCAATTGTTCTTGCAGTTCCTTTTACTTCAATTGATTTCATTTCTTAAAAAATTGTGTTACTCTAAATTAAGTTAGTTTGCTTAATTCACCATCACACGATGTGGATTATCACACGATGTTGCAAAAAAGCGGTGCAAAAGTACGATTTCTTTTTGAAATATCAAAGAGTTACTTATTTAAAAGTCAATATCAATCTTAATTTCATTGTCCAGTTTCTCGTCTTTCACCTCTTCCAAAAGAATATCTTGCGGTTCCGGTTCATTTAATAGACAATCTGAATCACTAGTCTGATGAAGATTAATGAAGTCAATAGCTTGTGCTAGTCCTAAAGTGAACTTTTCAAAATCCTCTTTGTATAAGAAGATTTTGTGCTTCTCAAAACTAACTTGGGAATCATCCCCTTCTCCCATTATCACTTTTTTACTTTCTGTGATAGCCAGAAACATCTCGTCTTTACGGTTTTTCTTTACGTCGAGATAGTAAATGCGCTTACCTGCTTTAATAGATTTAGAGAAAACGATCTCCTTATCATTCATGTCTGCACCCATTTTCTTTTTTAAGTCTTCCATATCTTTCTGTCCGTTTATAATCGGCTTCAAAATTGGATATTTTTTTTAAACTGTCAAAAGAAAAAGAGCAGAGAATGAAATACTGCATTAAAAAATGTGATTTATTAGTGGAAACTCATTAAAAATATCTACTTTTGCAGTTCGATAATAACAGTATTAATTAGAATTATGATCAACAGAGTTCTTATTCGTCTTAAGATTATACAGATCGTGTATGCCTATTATCAAAACGGCAGCAAAAATCTAGACTCAGCGGAGAAAGAGTTATTCTTTAGTCTTTCAAAGGCGTATGACCTTTACAACTATTTGCTAATGCTGATGATAGCATTAGCAGAGTATGCACAAAAACGTATTGATACGGCAAAAGCAAAACTTGCACCTACTAGAGAAGAGTTGTATCCTAACTTGAAGTTTGTAGAAAACAAGTTTATTTCACAATTGGAAGTCAATAAACAATTAACGGAATTTATTGCCAATCAGAAAAGAACTTGGGCTAATGATCAGGATTTCATCAAAGAGCTTTACGAGAAGATAGTAGAATCCGATATATATAAGGATTATATGGCATCTGATGATAAATCTTATGAAGGTGACCGTGAATTGTGGAGAAAGCTTTATAAGACATATATATTTAATAATGAATCTCTCGATCAGGTATTGGAAGACCAGAGTCTCTATTGGAATGATGATAAAGAAATAGTAGACACATTTGTTTTGAAGACAATCAAACGGTTTGAAGAGAAGAGGGGGGCTAACCAAGAATTGCTTCCTGAATTTAAGGATGATGAAGATCAGGAATTTGCACGTCGCTTATTCCGTCGTACCATTTTGAATTCAGATTATTACCGCCATCTTATTAGCGAAAATACAAAGAACTGGGATTTGGATCGTATTGCATTTATGGATATCATCATCATGCAGACTGCTTTGGCAGAAATTTTAAGCTTTCCGAACATTCCGGTCAGTGTTTCGTTAAATGAATATGTAGAGATTGCAAAGTTGTATAGTACAGCGAAGAGCGGTAGTTTTATCAACGGCACTCTTGATGGAATAGTTAATCAATTAAAAAAAGAAGGTAAATTGAGTAAAAACTAATACCTTTGTCCATATAGTAGAAACTAAAAAACTAATTATTTATGAACTTATTGACTGTATTTATGCAAACTCCGGCTGCGGCAGGAGGTGGAGGCATGATGTGGATCATGCTGATAGCAATGTTTGTTATCATGTATTTCTTTATGATCCGTCCTCAAAATAAGAAGCAGAAAGAAATAGCTAACTTCCGTAAATCTCTTCAGGTAAATCAGCAAGTGATTACTGCTGGTGGTATTCATGGAACAATTAAAGAGATTAATGATGATCATGTAATTCTTGAAATTGCTCCTAACGTAAAGATTAAAATAGATAAGAATTCTATTTTTGCTGATGCTTCGGCTGCTCAGCCTAAATAAAGATTAGTAAATAAATGTCTATGTTAGATCGTAGGAAAATACGATATACATATTTAAAACAATCTAAGAAAATTAAGGATTTCCTGCTTAGTGATAAGAGTAGGGAGTTCTTAATTTTTTTGTTCTTTTTTCTGATAGCCGGCGGGTTCTGGTTGCTTCAAACATTGAATAATGATTATGAGGCAGAATTCTCGATTCCGGTACGGATAAAGGACGTTCCCAACAATGTGGTACTAACTTCGGAGCCACCTTCCGAACTTCGTGTTCGGGTGAAGGATAAAGGAACTGTACTTTTAAATTATATGTTAGGGAAAAGTTTCTTTCCCGTGAATTTGAACTTTGCTGATTATAAGGGAAAGGATAACCATGTGAAGATTCCGGCAACAGAGTTTGAGAAAAAGATTTTTAGCCAATTAAGTGTGTCTTCTAAAGTCCTTTCGGTGAAACCTGATACATTGGATTATATTTATTCCACAGGTAAATCCAAAGTAGTTCCAGTGCGTTTTCAGGGAAATGTAACGGCTGGTCTTCAATATTATGTATCTGATACGATTTGTAGTCCCGATTCTGTATTAGCTTATGCTCCGGCAGCGATATTAGATACAGTAACGGCTGCTTATATTCGTGGCATAGATCTGGAAAATATATCAGATACGATTAGACAACAAGTAACTTTAGCTTCAGTGAAAGGGGTGAAGTTTGTTCCCAGTATGGTTGAGTTGACTTTTCCTGTGGATATTTATACCGAAAAAACAGTAGAAGTCCCATTACATGGAGTCAATTTCCCGGCAGATAAAGTGCTAAGGGCTTTCCCTTCTAAAGTTCAGGTTACTTTCAAAGTAGGCATGAAGAGTTTTTTGAGTGTAAAAGAAAGCGATTTTGTGATAAATGTCTCCTATGAAGAATTACTAAAATTAGGTTCGGATAAATATACGGTTAAATTGAAGTCATTTCCTCGTGGAATTAGCCAGATACGTATTGTGCCCGAACAAGTTGATTTTTTGATCGAACAAGTTTCTACTGATGGCAATTAAGATTGGTATTACCGGTGGTATCGGTAGTGGAAAAAGTGTGGTTTCCAGATTGTTAGAAATAATGGGAATTCCCGTTTATATTTCTGATGTAGAAGCAAAGCGTATTACTCTTACTAATGAAATTGTTCGTCGTGACCTTTGTACGTTAGTCGGACAGGAAATTTATCAAAAAGGAGAATTAAACCGTTCTTTGCTGGCAGCTTATATGTTTGGTCATCCAGAACGTATAAAGGAAGTGAATGAAATTATACATCCCAAGGTAAAAGAAGATTTTCAGCAATGGAGTGCCTGTTTGGGCGCAGGTAAAATCGTAGGTATGGAGTCTGCCATACTTGTGGAAGCCGGGTTTAGAGATGAAGTAGATTTTCTGGTAATGGTATATGCGCCTTTAGAAACAAGAATAGAACGTGCCATTAAACGCGACTGTTCTTCAAAAGAGTTGATAATGAAGCGCATTGAATCACAAATGAGTGATGAATCCAAGCGGGAACAAGCTGATTTTGTGATTCTGAATGATGGTGAGACGCCTTTAATCCCACAGGTTTTAAAACTTATTTCTTTGCTTTCTAAAAATAATCATTACCTTTGCTCCGCAAAAAAATAATTAATTAACAAAAGAATATATACTATGTTGAAGACTATCTTGTCTATCTCCGGAAAACCGGGATTGTACAAACTTATTTCGCAAGGAAAAAATATGTTGATTGTAGAATCAATCAGTGTTGATAAGAAACGTTTTCCTGCTTATGGTAATGAGAAAATTATTTCTTTGGCAGATATAGCAATGTACACTAATGATGCAGAAGTACCTTTGTGCAATGTATTGGATTCTATGAAAACGAAAGAGAATGCTGCGGTTGCTGCGATTGATCCAAAGAAAGCTACTTCGGAGCAGTTGCGCGAGTATATGGCAGAAGTATTGCCTGACTTCGATCGTGACCGGGTGCACATAGCTGATATCAAGAAACTGATTTCTTGGTATAATCTTTTGATATCAAACGGGATCACAGAATTCAAGGCAGAAACAGAGGCTGAGAAAGAAGAAGTTGTGGCGGAGTAATCTGTTAACTATAAATAAAAAGTAAAAGGGAGGTAGCCGTGTGAAATGGCTATCGCCCTTTTACTTTTTTAAGGATACGTTTTCAAACAAAAAGTTCCATCTGCTGTTCTTCTGATAATCTTGTCTTTGCATGAATATTTTCAGGTTTCTTTAGTCAGAACCACTGTCTTTATTTATCTTTGTTGTGTTCATTCTTGCCGAGGCGTCGGTGATGGATAAAGATAAGAATAAAAGCGTTTTTGTAATGAACTATCTGAAGAACGAATACATTCAGTATGGCAAGATACTACTTTTACTCGTCAAATTACATAGATAAAGTAATATCTTAAATCAGCAAACAATCGTTGAGTTATTACCTTATTTTTGAATTATACAGACGAAAAGGTAAAAATTCAATGGGGGAAATTTGGCTTTGCAAGCGAAAACGACTATCGTCACTTTATCGGTACGATGCACGACCGGTGTCGGCAACGATTTTGACAATCGCCGCCCGTAGTACGTCGAGATGTTCCCAGAAGGATTGTTTGTCCGTGTTCACCGCTATCCGTTACTCTTTCTTCACCGGTTCGTCCTCGATTTTTTCCATAGCGTGCATCCCTTCCTTGAACGAACGCACTCCTTTGCCGAGCCCTTTCATCAGTTCGGGAATCTTCTTGCTGCCGAAAAACAGCAGTACGACCAATGCGATCAGCAGCACTTCCCGCATACCCAGACCGCCGATAAATAAGGGTGTCATCATCGTCTTTTTAAGCGGTTAATATCCTAATTTGTCAATCCACGTGCGGACGGTTTTCTCATCGGAACGATTGAGCAAGCGGCCTTCTTTCCAGTTTAACGCCGGATAAGTACGTTTCAACGTGGCGGCACTGTTGGCAATTGAACTGCTGCCCGAAGTGGCGAACGGAATGACCGTTTTGCCTTTCAAATCGTGGTCTTCGATGAACGTGTTGATGATTCGTGGGGCGAGGTTCCACCAAATCGGATAGCCGATGAAAATCACATCGTAATCGGTGATGTTTTTCTTTTCGTCTTTGATTGCCGGGCGAGCTTTCGCATCGTTCATCTCCACCGAGCTGCGCGACTGCGCATCGTGCCAGTCGAGGTCGGCATCGGTATAGGGTTGTGCCGGAGTAATGGCATAGAGTTCCCCGCCCGTTGCGTCAGCCACCTTTTGGGCTGCACGAGCCGTAGTACCCGTCGCAGAAAAATAAGCGACGAGGAATTTATGATTCGATTGCTTGCTGTTCATATCCTGTTTTTGTTGTGCGAATATTGCGGTCACCATACCGACGACCGACAACAATACCAATAAGCATTTATACATAGAAAATCCGTTTTATTTCTGAAGTTTATCGTATTCCTCGTCTGTGACGAATTCGAGCCATTCGTTCGAGGTGTTCTCACCGGGTATCTCGAAAGCAAGGTGTGCGAACCAACTGTCGGTCGCTGCGCCATGCCAATGTTTCACACCTGCGGGAATGTGGATAACTGTGCCGGGCAGAATCTCCTGCGCAGGCTTGCCCTCTTCCTGATACCAACCGCGACCGGCTACACCGACCAGCATCTGTCCTCCGCCTTTCGTGGCTTTATGGATATGCCAGTTGTTGCGGCAGCGCGGCTCGAAGGTTACGTTCGAGAACGGAATCTGCTCGGTCGAAATCCGAGCAAGATAACTGTTGCCGATGAAATACTTGGCATAGGCCGTATTCGGTTCGCCGATGGGGAAAATCATTTCGCGCTGGAACGCTGCTTTGGCACCCTCTCCGGTGGTGTCGTCCGCCCATACGTCTTTGGCGAGACGGAATGCTGCCCATGCCTTGGACCAACCGGCATAGAAACCGATGTGGGTGATAATTTCTGCAATTTCGGTGCGGGTAATGCCGTTTTTCTTTGCCGACTGGAGATGAAATGTCAGCGAACTATCCGTTATTCCCTGACTGATGAGTGAGGTAATTGTTACCAAACTCCGGTCGCGCAGACTGAGCAGGTCGTTTCTGCTCCATACCTCGCCGAAAAGGACATCGTCGTTGAGTTCTGCGAATTTTGGAGCGAACTCGCCCAATTGGTCGCGTCCCGCTGTCTGTACTATTTTTTTCTGTGCCATAACATGGAATGTTAAAAGAGTAAATACTGAGATTAAAATGATTCGGTTCATGATTTATTGTATGAAGTTATTGATTCTGTTTGACGGGTTGAGCGGTGTCTGGTCGGACAATACCAGTGACTTGACCATGTGCAGCGTTCCCTGTTTGTACTTCCGGAAATGCTCCGAGGCGATATGTTTATCGTAAGCCTCCCGGCTCGCATAGGTTTCGAGAATCGTCACCATGCAGGGATTTTTCTTTTCGCCGACAGCGTACATCGTCAATACACCCGGTTCGGTACGCAGGGAGATTTCGCCGACTTTCGCCGCGTACTTCATATACTCGTCGAGATGCTGCGGGTAAACCTCAATTTTCGATAGCCTCACGATGCCGTCGGCAGTCATCGGCTCTTTGGCGCATATCGACGGTGCCTTGTCAAGGTTGAGACACTTGCCGATAACCTCACCTGTAGCGATATAAGAGTAGGTCGTGAAATCGAACAACACGGGTTTCAAGCGCGTGTAGTCGGGCTTTCCGTCGGCATCGAGTACCTCTGGAGCGGCATAGGTATTGGCGACCGAACAAATGAAATTGTCGAACCCGTCAGTCTTGTACATATCCACCACGTCGCACTCCATCGTCAGCGGTGACGCGTCAATTACGGGTGTGCCGTTCTCGCCCCAATGGTAACCGAACACTTCCGATTTATCGACCGATGCACCGCTGACGCTGCCTACGTAGTCGGCTTTCGAAAGCATCTCGCGGCTGACGAGATTGATGGAGAATTTCAGTTTCTTCGATTGGCGGATGCCTTGATTGGTATAGTGCTTGTCGCTCATGCTCACGAGGATGCGGTCGTGACCGATGATACCCGTGTGTCCTACGACGAGCCAGTTCACTTTGCCATCGACCTCCGCACCTATGACCGTCAGCGGCTTCGGATAGAGGGCAAGCAGGTTTCCGATATTCTTCTTTTTTGTTTCCATGATATTGGGGCTGTTTGTTTTGTTTCTCTCTGCCGTGCCGCATGACAGCAGCACAAAGAGAAGCAGTACACTTAATGCGATTCTTGACATATTTCTTTAGATTGACTTGATGAATTTTGCTGGAACACCTCCGACAATCGTATTCGCTGCCACATTCTTCGTTACGACAGCACCCGCCGCAATGATGGCATTGTCGCCGATGGTCACGCCCTGCAGAATGGTAGCGTTCGAGCCGACCCACACGTTCCTGCCCAGCACAATAGGGGCAGGACAGGTGGATTTCCGTTTTTCGGGGGCAAGTCCATGATTGAGCGTAGCAAACACCACGTTGTGCCCGATTTGGCATCCGTCACCAATCGTCACGCCGCCGTGGTCTTGAAAATGGCAGCAGGCATTGATAAACACATGCTCGCCGACGACGATGTTCTTGCCGAAATCGGTGTAGAACGGTGGAAAGACACGCAACGATTGCGGCACTTGGTAGCCGAACACTTCAGAGAGCATATCGCGCACTTCATCGGGCGTATGATAAGCCGTGTTCAAACGGAACGTGACGTGGCGTGCCTCGTCACTCATCTCGTCCATGAAGCGGTGTATCTCTTCCGTGTCGAGTGCCTGCTTCGTCTTTACATATTCTTTGAAATCTTCGATATTCATGATTTTACTGTTTTTCTATTTTTACTCGTATATCGCCGTCGACCGTCAGGGCTTCAATTCCATTCCCGTCGATACGACCTATCTTTATCAAATCATTACTGTGCGACCAGCTCTTGCAGAAAATCGCCACGTTGCCCCAAGGCGCATAAATCGTGATGTCTCCGGGCGTAGGGGCGCAACCGCGCGTTATACCTTCGGTTTTCAGTGCCGGTGAAGGATAAAAGATTTTTTCGGTCGTGTTGTTGTAGTCGTTCAGTGTAACCTCCAATGGTAGACGGGAAAGGAAATCTCTGCCTGCGGCATTGTTCTCTATGGTGGCGGTAATCGTGCGGTTGCCGACCGTGATGTTCATTTTCAGGGAGGTTGCCTCCGATTCGTTCCGGCTTGCTCCGATTGCTTCGAGCCATGCCGGGATGCGGGTTGCCATTTGTGAAAGCTCCGAAGAGGTCAACAACAGGGTTCGGTCGATTATCGTTGCATCTGGACAAAGGTTGCGTGCTTCATTGACCGAAATGGAAATGCCGCTACTGCCGCTGGTGGCGAACAGTGCGATTTGTTTTCCGGTAAGTTTCTCCGCATGCTCATGCAGGAAGGTTTGCATAGGAGTTGCCATGCTGCCGTACCAGATGGGATAACCGACGAATACGATGTCATAGGCATCGAAATTTTCGACCGACGTTTTAATTGGCGGATAATTGCCCTGCCGGATGGCTGCAAGCTCCTCCTGTGCACGGGAGAGCATGGAATTATAGTCGTCATCATAAGGCGTCTGCGGTTCTACTTCCAATATGTCGCAGTCGAGTGTTGTCCGAATCGACTGCGCTACACGCTCGGTGTTACTCGTGCGCGAGCAGTAGAGCACCAAATATTTGCCGTTGCCGCTGGGTGTCGGTGTATCGGGGTTATCATCGTTGTCTCCGCCGTCGGGCTGTTCAGGCGTTTCTGGTTGTTCGGGAGTTACGGGCTCGTCATCGGAGCCGCCACAAGCTGACAACGAAACTACAGTCAGCAGCATCCATGTAAACAATAAAATCTTTTTCATATTCCATTTATTTATTCGTTTTTGAAAGCATATCCCGCAGGATCGTCATTTCGTTTTCTTCCAACCGGAATGGTTCGGGTGCCGCTTCAGGTGCGTGACTGTATTGTTCGAGAAAACGTCGCAGCACTTTCTGTGGCGTAGTATGGTAACGGTCGGCAAAGAAAAGGACGACTTCATCCTGATAGATTTCTTCGGGGATGTCTGTTTTTCGGTTCTTCATTCTTGATTATTCTTTTATGATGCAAAATTATGGGGAACTCTAAAATCGGACGTAACAATAAACGGGCAGTTCGTACCGTTTTTACTGATTTATGAACGGTTATCACGTTTTAACGGCAAAAAATAAATATCTTTGTAGTTGAATAGCAAACTGATAGACCTTATGAGCAAAATACTGAAAGTCAGAAATCCGAATGATTACAGCCGCTATCTCGGACAAACGGAACAGCACCCGCTGGTCTGTATCATCGATTATGAAACCGTATCGCCCGTGCGCCATAGTCTGAACAACTACAGCGTCTATGGCATTTTCTTTCATGATGAGGCGGATATAGCTCTGGAGTACGGCTGCGGAAAATACGACTATAAGAAAGGTACGATCATCTGCGTGGCTCCCGGTCAGGTAGGCGGCAAGGAAGACAATGGCGAGCGGATAAATCTGACGGGCTGGGCGTTGCTTTTTCATCCCGACCTGTTGCACGGTACGTCTCTGGAAAAGACGATAAAGGGCTACTCCTTTTTCGATTACCGCATCAATGAAGCATTGCACATGACCGACGAGGAACATGACATGCTCGTTTCGCTGATGCGGCAGATACGGAATGAAGTCAATCGGATGCGCGATGCCGTGCAAGATGCGATTATCGTGAACTACATCGGTCTGGTACTGAATTTCTGCCAGCGGTTCTACAACCGTCAGTTCCTTACCCGTAAGTTGGAAAGCTCGGATATGCTGATGAAGTTCGACACGTTGTTGCGGGATTATTTCGAGGAGAACCGGCAGTTGTCGGAGGGTTTGCCGACCGTCCAATATTGCGCCGACAAATTGTGTATGTCCGCCAATTATTTCGGCGATATGGTTAAGAAAACGACCGGCGATACGGCAAGTAACTATATCCGACAATATATTGTTCAACGAGTGAAAAACGAGCTTGCAGCAGGCACGGGGATTGCGCAAACCGCCTACAAGCTCGGCTTTGAATATCCGCAGCATCTGAGCCGGATGTTCAAGAAACAAACCGGGATAACTCCATCAGAGTATTGCGCAAGCATTCAGAAAACGGCACGGAAATAATCTGTCGGACAGGACTGTGGCAACACCTTTTCCCGGCGCATGCCGCAATAACTGCCTTCAATGAACTCGCCGACCTCCGCATAGCCTTTGGAGGCGTAATACTCGTTCAGAGCCGCATTATCGACGGCGCAATCCAGACAAACGAAACGTTTGCCATGTTCAATGGCAAGCCTCTCTGTTTCTGCGAGGATACATACTCCCGCCCCTTTGATGCCGGGGCGGGTAACGAGATTGTGGATATAATATGCCGGAACGCCGGTTTTGTCCGGCCATCGTTCATCGCTCTTCCTGAGAACGACAGCCCCGACCGGCAGATCGTCTCCGGCGTATCGGAGCGAATAGAGATTCCCGTGTTCGTACTGCTCCCGATAATAAGACAAGGGATAGAGTTCGAGATACTGGCATACGTTCCATTGCTTTATCCCATGCGCATCCATCCAACGGATGCGTTCCGCATAAAGGGTGAAGATATCTTCTAAATCCTTTTTCTCCACAAGCTCGAATATATAATCTTTCATGCCGGAAATGCTTTTATAATGTTCAATCCAATTTTTTCTCATGCAGCCACTTTGACAGATGGTCCGCAACTTCGACATTGTTCAGGTCCGACATCGGGAAGTGGGTATTGCCGTGCAGTCCGATGTCGGGCAGGTGAATCACCGTCACATCTCCGCCCAGATCGTTGAGCATCTCCGCCCATCGGCGCATCAGATGCAAGCGGCGCGTCCATTCGTAGATTTCGGGACGTTCGTCCGTCTCGGGCAGGTTGTCGCCGTAATAGACGATGATGGGGATTTCGGTGTACTTGCTAAAATCGGACAGCGGAACCTTCACGCCCTCCGTCTTCTTCGATAGGGTCAATATCTTTCCCTCTTCGGGAACCTGCCCTTCGGGAAACGGAATGCCGCCGCCCGGCTCGTAGGAAACAATCGCCCGGATATTGTCCGTCTTCAGCAGCGTCCGCCAGCCGACGGGACCGCCTTGCGAGTGGGTGACGAATATCGCCGGACCTATCTTGTCGAACAGGGCGGCATAGGCATCGGAATAAACCTCGAAATCGACCGAACCGACATTGGGTGTCATCTGTCGGAAATACTGGTTCAAAGCCTCCTTGTCGCGGCTGAACTGCACACCGTCGAAATAGTCGTAAGTATTCGATAAACTCCCCCTTTCATTCTAAAAATGTGATGTTACTTTTGTAGCCAAAGTAAAAAAGTTCAATCATTATGTCCCATCAATGGACCATGGAAGATTTTGAATCTATTTATGCCCGTTTCAAGTCGAGCGGACTTTCAGTTATAGATTTTTGTTCGAATGAATGTATTCGTCCCCAACGTTTCTACGAGTGGCGTTCCAAGCTGTTGCGCAAAGGCGGCTTTATCCCGGTCAAGGTAAACAGTAAGGGACAGGTCAGTCTTCCCCATAAAGAGAAACCCCTGCTGTCTGCACCTCCGGTCAGCCCGTCGCCAATTCCCCAGTCGCTATGTGAGATCTCCTATCCCAATGGTGTCACAGTCCGCTTGAACAGCCCTTTGTCACCGGAGGTATTGCAAACCCTGATATTTTTGAATTCAAACCGTTAGCCTATGTTTTCCTTGAATGCATCCAACAGATATTATCTTTACCCTTATCCGACAGACGTGCGTAAGAGTTTTTATACGCTTAGCGGCATCGTGACCAACCAGATGGGAAAGAATGTACGTGACGGTGACGCTTTCATTTTTATCAATGCGAATTGTACCTGTATGAAAATCCTCCATATGGAATATGGTGGTCTGATGATATACCACATGAAACTGGAACAGGGGCACTTCCATCTGCCGGTCATAAATACGGAGGAAGGTCGGGTTAAAGCGATTGAAACCTTCTGGAATGACCTTGTGATGATGGTTCAAGGAATGGACGGCAGCAAGGTCAGGCGTTATAAAAGAAGTGGTTTCCATGGGTTGTAGTTGTAACAAATTATAACATATACAATGCCGTATTCCGGCTGTTTTTTAGTATCTTAGCATCATAAAAATGCCGGTATACCTTTGAAGGATACACCGGCTATTTTTATGATGTCAGATAAATCTTAGTTTCGGAACACTAGTCCGTCGCCACTAGCATCAACAATGATTGCCTTACTGCGGTCTACTTCCTGAGACAATAATTTCTTTGACAAGTCGTTCAGTAAGTAGCGTTGAATAGCTCTTTTGACCGGACGGGCACCAAATTCCGGGTCATAACCAACTTTAGACAAGAAGTCTAGAGCGGTATCTGTCATTTGAAGTTCTACTCCATTTTCGGCAAGCATCTTTTGTATACTCTTGATTTGGAGAAGTACAATTTGCTTGATTTCTGGCTCTGTCAGCGGTAAGAACATGATAGTTTCGTCGATGCGGTTTAAGAATTCCGGACGAATGGTCTTCTTTAACATATTCATCACTTCCTTCTTTGTTTCTTCGATTACTTCTTCTTTATTGTCTCCATTCAATTTTTCCATCTGACTTTGTATATAGGAACTTCCCATATTTGAAGTCATGATAATGATGGTATTCTTGAAATTAACAACTCTACCTTTATTGTCAGTCAACCGTCCGTCATCTAACACTTGCAAGAGAATGTTGAATACATCCGGATGCGCTTTTTCGATTTCATCAAATAGAACAACTGAGTAAGGTTTTCTACGAATTGCTTCAGTCAGTTGGCCACCTTCATCATACCCAACGTATCCCGGAGGTGCTCCAACCAAACGTGAAACGCTATGTTTCTCCTGATACTCGCTCATATCAATTCGAGTCATCATAGACTCGTCGTCAAACAAGAACTCTGCCAATGCTTTAGCAAGTTCTGTTTTACCAACACCTGTCGTACCGAGGAAGATAAACGAACCGATCGGGCGTTTCGGATCCTGCAACCCAGCACGACTTCGACGTACTGCATCTGCAACAGCCTCAATGGCTTCATCCTGACCGATTACTCGTTTGTGGAGTTCTTCTTCCAGATGTAACAATTTGTCTTTTTCGCTTTGCATCATCTTGCTAACAGGAATACCCGTCCAACGTGAAACAACGTCAGCAATGTCTTCGGCATCTACTTCTTCCTTAATCATTGCCTTGTCACCTTGCATATCGTGTAACTTTTTCTGAGTATCCTCTATTTCTTTGTTTAGCTCCTGAAGTTTACCATAACGAATCTCAGCTACTTTTCCATAATCACCTTCGCGTTCAGCCTTATCCGCTTCGAATTTCATATTCTCAATTTGAATCTTATTCTGCTGAATCTTATCCATTAAAGTCTTTTCACTCTGCCATTTTGCTTTTTGAGACTTTTCCTGTTCTTTCAGTTCTGCCAATTCTTTGCCGATAATTTCAAGTTTAGGCTTGTCATTTTCTCGTTTGATGGCTTCGCGCTCGATTTCCAATTGCTTGATTTTACGTGAAATCTCATCCAATTCTTCCGGAACGGAATTTACTTCCATACGTAATTTGGCGGCTGCTTCATCCATCAAATCAATAGCTTTATCCGGCAAGAAACGATCTGTAATATAACGGCTACTCAGTTCTACGGCTGCGATGATAGCGTCGTCTTTGATACGAACCTGATGGTGGTTTTCGTAACGTTCTTTTAAGCCACGCAGGATGGAAATTGTACTTAAATTATCCGGTTCGTCTACTTGTACAATCTGGAAACGACGTTCCAAAGCTTTATCTTTTTCGAAATATTTCTGGTATTCATCCAAAGTGGTTGCACCGATAGAACGCAGTTCCCCACGTGCCAAAGCTGGTTTTAATATATTTGCAGCATCCATTGCTCCTTCACCTTTGCCTGCACCTACCAGCGTGTGAATCTCATCAATGAACAGAATAATGTCTCCTTCTGATTTTTTGACCTCATTGACTACTGATTTCAGTCGTTCTTCAAATTCACCTTTATACTTGGCACCTGCTACTAACGCTCCCATATCCAATGAATAAACCTGTTTGTTTTTCAGGTTTTCAGGAACATCTCCCCGAAGGATTCGGTGTGCTAATCCTTCTACAATTGCAGTTTTGCCTGTACCTGGTTCACCAATCAGAATCGGATTGTTTTTGGTACGTCGGCTCAATATTTGAAGCACACGACGTATCTCTTCGTCACGACCAATTACCGGATCTAATTTACCGCTACGAGCGGCTTCATTTAGATTTATAGCATATTTTTCCAGTGATTGATAAGTATCCTCACTTGATTGAGAAGTCACTTTTTCTCCTTTTCTCAGTTCATTGATAGCATTACGAAGTTCGTTTTCCGTCATTCCTGCATCTTTCAGGATGGTGGAGACGGTACTTTTTACTTTTAGCAAGGCCATTAAAATGTGCTCTAATGAAACGAATTCATCACCCATTTCTTTGGAATACTGTGTTGCTTTTTGTAACACTTCGTTAGATTCACGACTAAGGTATGGTTCACCACCGGATACTTTAGGTAGCGAATCAATTTGTTTGTCTACTACTAAAGTTACCTGTTGACCATTCATCCCCAGTTTTTGGAAGATAAAGTTTGTGACGTTTTCGCCTACTTTCATCACTCCATGCATGAGGTGAACAGGTTCAATAGCCTGTTGGCCCCGACTTTGCACCAGGTTTACGGCTTCTTGAACTGCTTCTTGGGATTTGATGGTAAAATTGTTAAAATTCATATCGTTGTTCTCCTTTCTTTTTCATGTTTCTAATAACACCTTAAAGGGCGCAAAAGATTTGCCAAGTAGGAAAATACGACAAAATTTCATTTGTTATTAGAAGTTTAAAGACAAAATGACTTCTTTTAACTGGATGATACTGACGAATTTACTACAAGATGTTATTAGTGTCTTTGTATGTTTTCTAATAACTGTTTGTACCCGGACGTACATGTACGTTTAGGGAAACACGTTATTTAATGAAAGAAAATGAATCTTGTAAGGCTTATAAATAAAAGTAATGTAGTATCTTTATCCGCTGTATCAATATAATAATGTATATGACTAATAAACCTCAAATAAAGCTTTCGGAAACTGTGGTATTAATAGATGCTGCTTTTTTGAATTTTGTGATTATGGATATGAAAGGGTATTTTGAAGAGACTCTGCAACGCGCTTTGCAGGAAATAGACCTTTCTATGCTAACCACCTATCTGACTTTAGATGCAGGAATCGTTGAAGGGAAGAATGAGGTGCAATTTCTTTTTGTTTATGATAAGAATTCTAGTAAACTGCAAAATTGCCAACCTTCTGACCTGGAGAATGAATTGAATGGAGTTGCATTTCAAAGTCCGTACGGAGAATATTTGTTTGCTAGTGTTCCTTCAGAAGGAATGGTTTCCAGAGAAGATTTATTTCTGGATCTGTTATCAATTATTTCTGATTCGGCGGATGTGAAGAAAATAATTGTTATCTCTTTTAATGAGGAATATGAAGATAAAGTAATAATGGCTTTAAATGAAATAAAGGAGAAAGAGGTTATCCAATTTCGAATGAATGAACCGAAAATACCTGTAGAGTATAAGTGGGATATGTTGGCTTTTCCTGTTATGCAAGCGATGGGTATTAGAGCTGACGAATTACAATAGTTGGTTTCAGCTAAATTTGAACAATTAAAATAGTTAGCTCAATGTCTGATTTTCGTTTAAAAGTATTTCAGAGCGTAGCGAAGAATCTGAGTTTCACAAAGGCTTCGCAAGAATTGTTTGTCAGCCAGCCTGCTATTACTAAACATATTCAGGAATTGGAAAATTTCTATCAGGCACGTTTGTTTGAGCGTCAGGGAAGTAAGATTCTATTGACTGAGGCGGGGAGACTGTTGTTGAAACACAGTGAGAAAATCCTGGATGATTATAAGCAGCTGGAATATGAAATGCATTTATTACATAATGAATATATCGGTGAATTAAGGTTAGGAGCCAGTACTACTATTGCTCAATATGTTCTTCCACCTTTATTAGCTAATTTTATTTCTCAGTTTCCTCAGATCAATTTATCTCTTTTAAACGGAAATTCTCGAGGGGTAGAAACAGCTTTGCAAGAACATCGAATTGATTTAGGATTAGTGGAAGGTATTTTTCGCTTGCCTAATTTGAAATATACGCTTTTTTTAAAGGATGAACTAGTGGCTGTTGTACATAGTAATAGTAGATTGATAAAATCGGACGAAATAACTCCTCAGGATTTACTGAATATACCGTTAGTTTTACGTGAAAGAGGTTCCGGTACATTGGATGTATTTGAACGTGCTTTATTGCAGCATAATCTTAAACTTTCTTCATTGAATGTGCTGATGTATCTTGGAAGTACAGAAAGTATTAAACTTTTTTTGGAACACACAGATTGCATGGGAATTGTTTCTATTCGTTCTGTTCATAAAGAACTGGTTTCAGGTAGTTTGCGTGTTATTGAGATAAAAGAGATGTCTATGAATCGTGAATTTAATTTTGTTCAGTTGCAAGGGCAGGAAGGAGGATTATCTCAAGTCTTTATGCGATTTGCGGGGCATCATAATAAGAATTTGTAGTTTGTTTACACATCCTTTGGTGAATATAACTTTTAAAAAATAAGAAAATATATGGGTTGTTTAATGAATATCTTGTGGCTACTGCTCGGTGGCATATTTACTGCAATAGAATATCTTATTGCAAGTTTATTGATGATGTTTACCATTATTGGTATCCCTTTCGGCATACAAACACTGAAGTTGGCAGGACTTGCATTATGGCCTTTTGGTAAAGAGGTAAGGAGTGGAGCACGTTCGGGGGGATGTCTTTATATACTGATGAATATTTTATGGATATTTTTTGGGGGTATCTGGATTTGTCTTTCACACTTGGCTTTTGGGGCAATATTGTGTATTACTATTATTGGTATTCCTTTTGGTTTGCAACACTTTAAGTTGGCAGCGTTAGCATTGACACCTTTTGGTAAGGATATCGTTGAATCGTAACTAAAGAAATCGACTCGATAACTAAAAGTTATAATGTATAAATAGAAACGATTAGCCGGTTTGAATCATTTACCATACCTTTGCACCCGGAAAATAAATTAAAGATAAAAATATGATTTCAACGGCTACAAAAACATTGCAGGCAAAAAATAAGATGATTTATGTTGTTCTGCTTTCCAGTTTAACTTTTTTCCTGTTTTTAGATTATATTTCAGGTTTGCAGGCATGGTCGGCATGGGTAACTCCTCCGGTTGCTTTGTTCCTTGGACTTATATTTGCATTGACTTGCGGACAGGCTCATCCGAAATTTAATAAGAAGACTTCTAAATATCTATTGCAATACTCTGTAGTTGGATTAGGATTTGGAATGAATCTCCATTCTGCTTTGGCTTCTGGTAAAGAGGGAATGGAATTTACGGTTATATCTGTGGTTGGTACATTAGTAATTGGATGGTTTATAGGACGTAAGCTTTTCAAAATAGATCGGAACACATCATATCTGATTAGTTCGGGAACCGCTATTTGTGGTGGAAGTGCCATTGCAGCAGTGGGGCCTGTATTGAGAGCAAAAGATAGTGAAATGTCAGTTGCATTAGGTACTATTTTTATTCTGAATGCGATTGCACTTTTTATTTTCCCGGCAATTGGTCATGCATTAAATATGACTGAACATCAGTTTGGCACTTGGGCGGCAATAGCTATACATGATACTAGTTCCGTAGTAGGTGCAGGAGCTGCTTATGGTGAAGAAGCATTGAAGGTAGCTACTACTATTAAATTGACTCGTGCTCTTTGGATTATTCCAATGGCGTTTGCTACTTCTTTTATCTTTAAAAGTAAAGGCCAGAAAATTAGTATTCCATGGTTTATCTTCTTTTTTATTTTGGCTATGGTAGTGAATACTTATTTATTGAATGGTGTTCCAGAATTGGGGGCTGCTATCAATGGAATTGCCCGTAAGACATTAACGATTACCATGTTTTTTATTGGTGCTTCGCTTTCTTTGGATGTACTGAAAGCTGTTGGTATCAAGCCACTTATACAAGGAATATTGTTGTGGATTGTAATCAGTCTAAGTACACTTGCATATATTTATTTTGTATAAGAGTTTATAATTTATAAAATAAGAGATCATTCTGAGATTACAGGAATGACCTCTTATTTGTTATTTTTACCCTAATGTATTTTTGAGAAGCCTTGTAGGAGAAACATGGTAGAAATCTTTGAACTTTTTACTGAAATATTTTGCATCACAATAACCTAACATAGTCGAAATTTCTCCAATACTATAGGTTTGTTCCAATAAGTAAGCTCTTGCTTTTGCCATCTTATAAGTTAGCATATAGTTTGCAGGTGGTTTCCCGGTAATTTCTTTCATTTTATTATAAAATCCGGTACGGCTCATACCCATGTCCAAACCTAGTATATCTACGTTATATTTTTCAGTAGAAAGATTTTTTTCAAGGAGCATTTCCACCTTTTTTAGGAATAGAGCATTTTCATCGTCTTTAATATCATCTTCAGGATGATTGATTAAAGTGGTGTCTGATAGTAGCTTTTTGATTTTGTTTTGTTGTGCAATTCGCTTCTTTATTAAAATTTGAATGTCAGCCTGAAGTGCATAAATACTTACTGTACGCGGTTCTAATCGATCTGCTCCACTATTAATATATGTGAGATAGTTTTCACGAATGTTCTTGTTGAGTAATAAAATAATAGGAGTATCGGACATCTCAGTATTGGATTTTATTTGGATACAGAGATCATTTCCGTAAGTACCATTGATTATCTCATCTATAATAATTGTGTCGGGTCCTTTCTGGCAAGCAAAAGAATATACTTTATCGGGCTCTTCCAAAAGAGTTACTTGATAAAAGGTTGTAAGTGCTTCGCATAAATAATCACTAAATTCTTTATCCGACATCACCAATAAAATATGTGGTAATTTACTAGCTTTATGGATTAATTTTATTTGTTTTGACGAGTTTGTATTAGTTGGATAAATTGCTCCATTGTTTCCCGTTTCCGACTTTTCTGTTACCATGTATTTCTTTATTTTGCAAGGACAATGTATTGGGATTTGAATCTGAAAACAGATTGCTTTTCCATGTTTATTGCCACTTAATTTTCCACCATGTAGATGAACTATCTTTTTGATACTTCGTAGGCTACCACAACAATATACAGGCATTGGTACAGAATTTAATGAATTTGTATTTCTATTATCAAGCTCATTATGTGCATAATTCGTTATTTTCATATTCCAGTAATCTTTTAGCTGTGATACTGTTATTTCAATGCAACCATTACAAGGAGTTACATCAATTATTTTGTTTAAAAGGCATTGCAAAGCTGCATTCATGACTGTTTCATTAATCTGGCATTTTATACAGTTAAAGTCTTTGATTATCCTAAATTCTATTTGACGTGCATTGGCATAAATACGGCATTGATTAGTGACAGTGTTTATAAAGGTAGATAGATCAGACTCATTATTTGAAGTGTCAGGGTATATTTTTCCCTTTATCTTATCCAATGTAATAATATTCTGATGACAGTTGATTACATGATTAGTGTATCTGAGTATCTTCTTCATTTTCTTCGACGTAGCTTCAGGCAGTTCGTTGGAATCTATATCTTCCAATAACCTTTGTATTAATGATAGTGGAGTTTGAGTTCTTTGAATAAGATACAATACGATTTCTAATTTCTCGTTAGAAAATAACCTTTTGTTATGAAGCATTCTGTGGCGGGCCATCAGAGATATCAATAGACCAATGGTTATTCCTTCCAAAGAGTAGGACCAAGAAGCTTGCCATAATAATGGGGGTGAGACCACGGCTTTTTCATTTAAGAAATATTGTTCATCGCTTGTTGTTGTAATAAAAATCCTTATATTCGTGCGCAGCGATGCTGAAGCACCGCCTTAGGTGTTTCTTCTTATCGTTCATTTTTATTTTTTTATAGGCGGAATTCAATAGTGGTATGATGTTTCTATTGTCTTCCGCCTTTGTTTTTGCGACAGCAAAAATACGATTTATTTCCCTGATATACAACTTTTTACGCATAATACTACTAAAGAAGAAACACCTTGACTGTCTTCGTGGCAGCATCCTGACTCATTTGAGAAAATTTGTATCCTCAGTCCCTGAATACCGCAGAACAAGCAGGGGAAACTTCAAGCACAAACTTGAAGACATACTCATGCTTGTCATATTGGGGAGACTCAGCAAGTGTATTACCAGGGCTGAAATACTTCAATTTGGCAAACATCACTTAAAACGCCTGCAGGGGAAAGGGCTATTCCCGTATGGGCTACCCTCAGCAGCTACGCTTTGCCGTGTGTTTCAAAGCATAGACGATGAAAAGATGGCTGAGCGCATGTCTGCTTTTGCAGATGTTTTCCGCAAGGAAATATCCACTACGGCAACTGATATCATTTGTATTGATGGCAAGGCCATGCGGGGTACCTTGTACGACAACGGACGTAACCCTGATATCGTCTCTGCCTACTCACTTGGTTCGGGCCTTACTTTGGCTACTGATATTTGCAAGGAGAAAAGTAATGAAATCAAATCCGTGCCCCGGTTATTGGACAAACTAGACGTGTCAGGATGTGTAGTCACAGCAGACGCCATGTCATTCCAAAAGGTAATAATAGACAAGATTAGAGATAAAGGAGCAGACTTCGTGATCGAACTCAAGGCGAATCAAAGATCTTTGCGCTATGGACTTGAAGATTCTATAAAGACCGCCACCCCGACTGATGTCTACAAGGAAGGTCCATACTTGGAACACGGCAGGATTGAGTCAAGGATATGCCGTATATACCGTGGGGAAGAACTTATTGTGGACAGGGAAAAATGGAATGGCAATTTGACAGTTATAGAAATAGTCACATCTACCGAAAAAAAGTCCGATGGCAGGAGTACATCTGAACAGCGACTCTACATTTCAAGCCTGGATAGCAGTGCAGAGCGGCTTAGTCAGATAACCAAACAGCATTGGGCTATTGAAAGCATGCACTGGGATCTTGACCGCAATCTCCGGCAGGACAGCATAAAGCGTAAGGCTGAACGGGCGGCCAGGAATCTGGACACAATTCAAAGGATGGTGTTGGCATTGATTGCCGTTTGGAAGAACAGAAGGAAAAAAATATCAGATAAGCAAAAGGGTACAGCTGAGATAATAAGGGAACTATCGGTAAGCTTCACTAACGTGTTGCATTTTTTGGCTCAAAAATGAGAAAAATTCAGATTTGACATATTCGTAACGCATTGATTACCAACAACGGGATACCCGCCCATGCCGCACTGGCATGGGTAGGGGGATTGTACCCCTAAATCAAAACTTAAATGAAAAAGCCGTGGGGTGAGACGAATTTTGATTGTTGTGCGAAGGATGTTGAATAATTGAAATGACTGTTATCTTCTAATTGATAGGGGGAATTTTTATAAGAAGAAATTGTTTGATGTGGATATAAAAATCCAACGATAAATAATAAAAACATATTCATAGGTCTCATATAATAATTTAAATGACGGTTATATAGTTCTTTTGGGTACAAACTAATTTCAGTGATATTTTTTCTATAAGTTCAAAAATACCATTGTTAATAGTTTTTCCGCTGCAAGTATAGAGCTTTTAATAGATCTTGATAGGGTATAATCTTTCAAAAAGTATGGGTAATATCTATCAATAAATTATTTAGTAGTTATTTGATACATCCTTTTTGGGAAAATTCTGTTTTAGTTGTAGATTATGACTATACTAATTGCTTTATCTGTTTGACCATATTGGCTCTGTTGTTCTTTTATGTTTATTTCCTTGAATGTCATTATTAAAAAATGAAGATGTTTTTAGCCTGGAATATAGTTGGGATAATGAGTAGAAACATGGAAAAGGCTAAAAGAGAAATATTTTTGGGGGAGGGAAAAAGATACTCAAAGAGCATAAAGAAAGGCTGCCTCTTAAAATAAAAGCGAGAGACAGCCTGTGAATGAAGTTTTCTTACTCAAAATCGGTAATCGATTATTTATGTTTCAGTGCTTCGAAAATCAACTTTTCCAGTTCTTCTGCTAGTTCCGGATTATCTGCGATACATTGTTTGGCTGCATCACGTCCTTGTCCTAACTTGGTATCGTTATAGCTATACCATGAACCGCTTTTCTTGATGATTCCCAATTCAGCTCCTAGATCTACTATTTCTCCTGAGTGGGAGATACCTTCACCGAACATGATGTCGAATTCTGCTTTACGGAATGGAGGAGCCACCTTGTTTTTCACAACTTTTACTTTAGTTAGTTTTCCAAGGATTTCTTCGCCATCTTTGATCGGTTGGCTACCACGAATATCAAGACGTACGGAAGCATAAAATTTCAATGCATTACCTCCTGTTGTAGTTTCCGGATTACCGAACATTACGCCGATTTTCTCACGAAGCTGGTTGATGAAAATACAAGTGGTACGCGTCTTGCTGACAGCAGCAGTCAATTTACGTAATGCCTGTGACATTAAACGTGCCTGCAAACCTACTTTATTATCTCCCATATCTCCTTCGATTTCCGATTTCGGAGTCAAGGCGGCTACGGAGTCTATTACGATGATATCAATAGCAGATGAACGGATTAGCTGTTCGGCAATTTCTAATGCCTGTTCTCCGTTGTCCGGTTGTGAGATCCATAAGTTATCGATATCTACACCTAGTTTGGCAGCATAGAAACGGTCGAAGGCATGTTCTGCATCAATAAAGGCAGCTATACCACCGGCTTTTTGTGCTTCGGCAATGGCGTGAATGGCCAATGTCGTTTTACCGGATGACTCCGGTCCATAGATTTCGATGATTCTACCTCTAGGGTATCCTCCTACGCCAAGTGCCACGTTTAGGGCGATGGAACCGGTAGGGATTACTTCGACTTGTTCAACGCTTTCATCACCCATTTTCATGATAGAGCCTTTACCGAAGTTTTTCTCTATCTTTTCCATGGCGGCTTGTAAGGCTTTTAGTTTTTCGCTTGATGCCATTTTATTATCTGTTTCAAAATTAAGTTCGTCTTTTTTTGCCATACCTTATTATTATATAGTTAGATGGATTTTATTGATTTAATATCTGTGCGGCATGTTCTTTAGTTTTCACTTCTTTAGGAGTGATAATCCGTTCTATAATTCCTTCTTCATTAATGAGAAAAGTAGTACGGAAGGTTCCCATATAGCTACGCCCGTATAGTTTCTTCTCTCCCCATACACCGAATTCTTCTACCAACTTCTTATCAATGTCAGCTATCAGAGTGAAAGGAAGATTATTTTTCTCAATAAATTTCTGGTGCGATTTTGCATTGTCTACGCTCACACCGATCACTTCATAACCTGCCTTACGCAATTCTGCATAATTGTCGCGAAGACTGCAAGCTTGAGCCGTACAACCTGATGTATTGTCTTTCGGATAGAAATACAATACAATTTTTTTACCTTTATAAGCACTTAAACGAATCTCTTCACCTTTTTCATCGGTACCAAGGATTTCAGGTGCTTTATCTCCTATATTCATATTTTAAATAATTAGAAATGAAAAATAAAATCGTGTAACGCAATTAATTATTCTTCATTTTTAGTTTTTTATTATTATAGTTCCAGATCTTTGTCGAATACCTCATGCCATGGCAATCCCTGTTTATTAAGCTGCTCCATGAAAGGATCCGGATTGAATTCTTCTACATTGTTTACTCCAGGGCACTTCCATTCTCCTTTTAAGAACATCATTGCTCCGATCATTGCCGGAACACCAGTGGTATAACTTACTCCCTGCATACCTGTTTCTTTGTATGCTTCTTGGTGGCTACAATTGTTATAAACATAGTAGGTGCGTTCTTTTCCATCTTTAATACCGCGGATACGGCAACCAATGGAAGTTTCGCCTTCGTAATTCTCTCCTAAGTCTTGCGGATTTGGTAATACGGCTTTTAAGAATTGAAGAGGCACAATTTTAGTACCGTTATATTCTACCTCGTCGATACGAGCCATACCGATATTCTGGATAACACGTAAGTGGGTCAGGTATTCCTGTCCGAAAGTCATCCAGAAACGGGCACGCTTAATAGTCGGGAAGTTCTTAACCAGTGATTCTAATTCTTCGTGGTAAAGAAGATAAGAGTCACGTGGTCCGATGTTAGGATATGTCAAGTCTTTATGAATTTCCAACGGACCCGTCGTTATCCATTTCCCATTTTCATAATAACGTCCGTTCTGAGTAATTTCGCGAATGTTGATTTCTGGATTGAAATTAGTAGCAAAAGCTTTATGATGATTTCCTGCATTGCAATCCACAATATCCAGATATTGAATTTCATCAAAATAATGTTTGGCAGCATAGGCCGTATAAATACCACTTACTCCCGGATCGAATCCGCAACCGAGGATAGCAGTCAGTCCGGCTTCTTTGAAACGGTTTTGGTAAGCCCATTGCCAGCTATATTCAAAATGAGCTTCATCTTTTGGTTCATAATTAGCCGTATCGAGATAGTTTACTCCTGCTTTCAAACATGCTTCCATGATGGTCAAATCTTGATAAGGAAGAGCAACGTTGATAACTATTTCCGGTTTGAAATTGTTGAAAAGAGCGACTAATTCATCTACATTATCTGCATCGACTTTCGCTGTTTTTATATTGGGGTTGCCTATTGCATCAACGATTTTGTCACATTTTTCCTTTGTGCGACTGGCAATCATGATGTCTGTAAATACATCGGCATTTTGTGCCACTTTGTGTGCTACGACAGTGCCAACACCACCTGCACCAATAATAAGAACTCTACCCATTTCTTTAATTAAGAATTAAAATTTAAGAATTAAGATTTGTTGATGGAGCAAATATACGGGATTATTTTCAGATAATCATTCGTAGGCACTTCTTTTTATTTGAAACGTTGTAAGGTGCCGTTTTCAAACTCCAGGGTCCTACCATTATAAAACCAGGTCTCGAAACGAGTATCTTTTTTCAATCGTATTTCTATTGGATTGCCTATGGATAAACGGCATTCTTCTGTACTCATTCCTTCTTTCAGGTCTCCTTTTGAAATGATTTCCCAGTGTTCTTCGGTTATACCCGAATATTTTTGATGGATATTTCCAAATCCGAAAAGGTCTTCAATATAATTATCGTTTTTGATGATTATGTCATATTTGAGATCTACTTCTATTTCATAGACTGCTCCATTTTTATCAGTCACAGATAAGACAGCTTGTGTATTTGGAACAGAAGAGATAATAATATCCTTTATATTTAAGATCGTGTATCGGGGTAGATGTACACGGGACTTTGTGGGACTGTCTTCATGAAAGGTGATTCGCTGGGCTTCCAGCATCTTTTTAGGATAAATGGTTAATCCTATATATTTATTTTTCAATGCTTCTATATTGTCTAATCTTTTATTAGTAAAACTGATAGCGTTAGAAAAGTATTTCATTTTCTTTTCGGCTTGGAAATTGTTTAAGTCCATCCCAGAGTTTGTTCGTGAGAGAGCAAGCTCCAGATAGAAAGAGTGATCTTGATTGTCTTTAAAAATGATTTTGACAGGGCATGTCTGATTGCCGACTCCAATAGCAGTAATTGTTGCTTCCAAATTGGTAGGAATAGCGATATCTTGATAACCTGAGTAATTGTTTGTATCATCTATACGAGCACTCTCAGACTGTATGTATACTTTTCTTCCTATTAGCAATTCTTTTGCTGTATCCACATCTTGTAAATATACCAATCCATTGATGCAAGCACGTGGATTTTTCTCGCAAATTTCATCTAATCTTATATTCTTAAATTCGTAATAATACTTTTTCCCTTCACATTCAAAAAGAAAACGCGTAGAATAGTTTGTTCCGATTGATAATTCCTTAGATATTTCTTCAGTACCTACAAACGTGAGTATTTTATGTTTAAGCGTTGTGCTCTCTACTTCTTTCTCATTTTCGCAAAATGAAAGGATAGGGAGAAATTGATCATGTCCGGAAGGATTGAACATGAATTTTATTCCGGGAGTCCATTTGCATAAGAATTGCATGGGAAAGTTTTGTTTTATGAACTGTTCTTCTTCACTGATTGAAATATCTTGATTGGCAGAAGTGGAGACGAGGTAATCATCTTGAGCTGCAATATTCGATGTGCAGCAAAAAAATAAAAGCAGAGTCAGGATGATTATTCTCATGGTAATTTATTTAAAATGAACTATGTAAAATGTCTGTTTGTTTTATACCTAGAGGCAAATGTATACATTTTATATTATATTGGGCTAAATTTCCCAATCTTTTTGATATCTTTGCCTCGATTTTAACTTAAACGTTATAATAAAATGAAGAAAGTATTTGTTTCAATTTGCGTTGCAGGTGTAGCACTTGCAATGTCTTCATGCCGTTCTGTAGAAAAGGCACTTCCTTTATCATCTATTAATGGTGAATGGAATATCATAGAGATTAACGGTTCAAAAGTTGTTCCGGATGAAAGTAAAAATCTTCCGTTTATAGTGTTTGATACTACTACAGGTCGAGTATCTGGTAATAGTGGTTGTAACCGTATGATGGGTAGCTTTGATGTGAATGCTAAATCTGGTAGTATTGATCTTAAAGAAATGGCAAGTACTCGAATGATGTGTCCGGATATGACAACCGAAAATAATGTATTGAACGCTTTAGGGCAGGTGACAGCCTATAAGAGAGCGGGCAAAAACAAAATGTATTTGTGTAATGCATCCCATCGTCCAGTAATGATACTTGAGAAAAAAGTGTCGGACGTGAAACTTTCTGTCTTGAGTGGAGAATGGAAGATTAAAGAGGTTAACGGAGAAGCTGTTCCTTCTGGTATGGAAAAACAACCTTTTCTAGCTTTTGATGTGAAGAAAAAAACAATCCATGGAAACGCCGGATGTAACTTGATGAATGGCGGTTTTGAAACAAATGCTGATAATGCTAAATCTATTTCTTTTCCAGGAGTAGCTACTACAATGATGGCATGCCCTGATATGGAACTAGAAGGTAAAATTCTGAAAGCACTGAATGAAGTGAAATCCTTTGATGTATTATCCGGAGGCGGAATTGGGCTGTATGATGCTAATGGCGCGTTGGTTCTCGTTTTAGAAAAGTAAACCTTATATATATAAATAAAAATAGGCTCATGCTGCTATAAGTAATATGAGCCTATTTTATATTTCCTTATATTATAGGTCTTAATCTGATAGTGTTATAGCTTTTCTAATGATTCCCAATCTATTTCAGGTGCTTTTCCGGTTGGTTTACAGTAGAATTTTGTTCCCATTGAAACAGATTCATTGAAGAAACCTCCCATTTTTAGATAGAATCGATTGTCTTTTGTATTACCTCCTTGATAGTCTAATCTGACTTTGGCACTAGCTGTTGCATCATGAGTAAAGGTGGCTTCGGTCAATTGAGTCCATTTTCCCTCTTTACTTCGTGCCCACTGATTACCAAAGAATACTTCACGTGATAAATATCCTTGTTCCGGACTGAAATTTTCCAGAAAACTATGGGGATATTTGTACCACGTGTCAGTCATTGGACGTTGGAAACTGGCTATTAGTCTCCAGCATTTTTCTTCTGCACCATAAAAATAGGCGGTATAGATTGTGTTACCATTCCCATCTGGTTTTACATGCATTAAGAATTTATAAGTATTACCGGCTTTCCATGGATAATTTAGGTAACTTTGTCCTCCAGACCCTTCATTGCCAAACTCTCCGATATGCACATCTTTACCTCGGCGTAACATTTTAATTTTTTGGTTTTCTGGAATCTTTTTAGGATCTTGTGTATCGAAAGGACTCCATACGGAAAAAAGAATCCGTCGTTCAGTTGGAGAGTTGTATTGCATACCGAAATATCCTTCGCTAAATCCGGTTGCCATATAATAGCTGTACATAATTTCACCTTTTTTCGGAACAGTAACTTCGTTGTAAAACCATTCTGTATCCCCTTCTGGCAATGTATATCCCAAATGTACCGAAGGACCACGACGTCCCCAATACTCAGAAAAGTCTTTTACATAGTTGCTTTTACCCGAGACATTGTCTACTATCAATTGTTGTATCTCGCCAAAGCCTTCTCCTTCTTTTGATATACCTTGCAGATTGATTTGCACATAACCAGCGTGTGGAATATCAATACTTCCTACAGGAATTTTTGTATATTCGTTTGATTGGAGGTTTATTTTGAAAGCTCTTTTTCCGTAACTGACCTTAATTACTGAATGTCCTTTTGCATAAAGTGACAAATCGGCTGTTGTTGGCTGTTGCAGATAAAAGTATATGCTCACAATACTTGCTGGGTTTGTCCAATTCGAGAGTCCGGATTGTGTGATTTGGGCACCATCCCTTTGAGTGGTTACGTAACCATTACCGGCAACCCCGATATTGAGTTGTTGAGACTGGGCAGATAATGTAATACATACAAATGTGGCAAATAGGCATAGTAGTGTTTTCATTTTATTTTATTTTTAGAATATAATGCTGCAAAAATAGGAAATTCTTTTCTTCATTGAACCAGAGACGCTTACATTTGTTTAAAGAATCAGTTGCCGGCTTGCTTATTTATGTAGCAGGTAATGATGGAGTATCGTGCAACTG
Source organism: Bacteroides bouchesdurhonensis (assembly GCF_900155865.1). GTDB lineage: Bacteria > Bacteroidota > Bacteroidia > Bacteroidales > Bacteroidaceae > Bacteroides > Bacteroides bouchesdurhonensis. Next base: position 4,015,652 of record NZ_LT707006.1, on the reverse strand, counting down.
TCTTTTTGGCAGATATTATGTCATGTATTCGTCTAATTCCTTTTTGGCACAAGGTTTGTCTTTTTATCAATGTCCGTTTGAGACGTGGCTCTTGATGAAAGGAAGTAACCAACCGGACAAAAAGAAATTGAATAATAATAAATAAAAATAACAATCATGGGAAAAATTATTGGTATTGACTTAGGAACTACAAACTCTTGTGTTGCCGTATTTGAAGGTAACGAACCTGTAGTAATTGCGAACAGTGAAGGTAAACGTACTACTCCTTCTATAGTCGCTTTCATAGATGGTGGTGAACGTAAAGTTGGTGACCCTGCTAAACGTCAGGCTATTACTAATCCGCAACGTACAGTTTCCTCTATCAAACGTTTCATGGGTGAAAATTGGGATCAGGTACAGAAAGAAGTTTCACGTGTTCCTTATAAAGTAGTAAAAGGTGAGAATAATACTCCACGTGTTGATATTGACGGACGTCTGTATACTCCGCAAGAAATTTCTGCGATGATTCTCCAGAAAATGAAGAAAACAGCTGAAGATTATCTGGGACATGAAGTAACAGAAGCTGTCATCACAGTTCCTGCATATTTCTCTGATTCTCAACGTCAAGCTACTAAAGAAGCCGGACAAATCGCAGGCCTAGAAGTAAAACGTATTGTAAACGAGCCGACTGCTGCAGCTTTGGCTTACGGATTGGATAAGGCTCATAAAGATATGAAGATCGCCGTATTCGACTTAGGTGGTGGTACATTTGATATTTCTATCCTTGAATTCGGTGGTGGTGTGTTTGAAGTTCTTTCTACTAACGGTGATACTCACTTGGGAGGCGATGACTTCGATCAGGTAATTATCAACTGGCTGGTACAGGAATTTAAGAACGATGAAGGTGCTGACTTGACTCAAGATCCAATGGCACTGCAACGTTTGAAAGAGGCTGCCGAAAAAGCTAAGATCGAACTTTCTTCTTCAACAAGTACAGAAATTAACTTACCGTATATCATGCCGGTAAATGGTGTGCCCAAGCACTTGGTTAAGACTTTGACTCGTGCAAAATTCGAATCCTTGGCTCACGATTTGATTCAGGCTTGTTTGGAACCATGTAAAAAGGCTATGAGCGATGCAGGTTTGAGTAATTCTGATATTGATGAAGTAATCCTTGTGGGTGGTTCTTCACGTATTCCAGCTGTTCAAAAGTTGGTACAAGATCTCTTCGGTAAAGTTCCTTCTAAAGGGGTGAATCCTGATGAAGTAGTAGCTGTAGGTGCTGCAGTACAAGGTGCAGTATTGACAGATGAAATAAAAGGTGTTGTATTGTTGGATGTTACTCCATTGTCTATGGGTATCGAAACAATGGGGGGAGTAATGACTAAATTGATTGAAGCTAATACAACTATTCCTTGCAAGAAGAGTGAAACGTTCTCAACTGCTGCTGACAACCAGACAGAAGTTACTATTCATGTATTGCAGGGTGAACGTCCGATGGCTGCACAGAATAAATCAATTGGTCAGTTTAACTTGACAGGTATTGCTCCGGCTCGTCGTGGTGTTCCTCAGATCGAGGTTACTTTCGATATTGATGCTAACGGTATCTTAAAAGTTTCTGCTAAGGATAAAGCAACAGGTAAGGAACAGGCTATCCGTATCGAAGCTTCTAGCGGTTTGAGTAAAGATGAAATTGAAAAGATGAAAGCTGAAGCTGCTGCTAATGCGGAAGCAGACAAGAAAGAACGTGAAAAGATTGATAAGTTGAATCAGGCTGATAGCCTTATCTTCTCTACTGAAAATCAGTTGAAAGATTTGGGTGATAAATTGCCAGCTGATAAAAAAGCTCCGATTGAAGCGGCTTTGCAGAAATTGAAAGATGCTCATAAAGCTCAGGATTTAGCTGCTATCGATTCTGCTATGGCTGAAATCAATACAGCATTCCAAGCAGCAAGTGCTGAAATGTATGCACAGCAAGGTGGTGCTCAAGGAGCACAAACTGATCCTAATGCTGGTGCAGGTGCTGGACAGCAGGATAATAAACATGGTGATAATGTCCAAGATGCTGACTTCGAGGAAGTCAAATGATTCCGATAAGGATACAGATAATAAACAATAAGCAAAAGCGTGCAGCTCAATGAATGAGTTGCACGCTTTTTGCGTTTATGGGGTTCATGGTTTCTATGTGTTTTCTATCTCTTGTTTGCGACATATTTGCGACAAGACAAAAAAGTAGATAATGTGGTACTAAATTTTATTTATCCATACTAACACATACTTAAAAGTAGATAATATGCCAACAATCGGCTTTGAAATCAAACGGAAGTGCAAGGTTTGCGGCAAGGTGTTTGTCGCAAAAACACTTGACAGTCATTACTGTTCTTCTAAATGTGGTAAAATTGTTTGGAAACGCAAAAAGGATGCAAAGATAGAAACGCGAGGTTAGAAGTCAATTACACTGAATTTTTTCTCCGAGCTTTCTTCGTTTACAGGGTACTTTTCGAGGGGATTATTTACCCTGTTGACCACTTCCTCAACAGGTATTCTTCCGTTCTCTCCCCAGTTCAGATTATAAAAGGTAGTGAAGAAAGAAGTCGCTTCCGTTTGATATTGTGGTTCTTTGCCTTGCAGAAATTTGGATAGTTTTTCCGTAAGTTCTCGCATTTTGCGTAAGCCGGAACCACGTTTCTCCATGTAGTCCAACTGTATGAACACATCCGCAATGACTTTACTTTCCTACATTCCAACATTCCCTTGAAATCATAAGCCGAGTATTCCGCTATCAATGTATTGTTATGAATCAGCATCATTCCCTTATTATTTATATGATATTTAATTCTTATCACAAAATTGATATTTTCAAACGTTTTAGCTTACAAAGAAAGCATCAAGTCAGCCAAAAGAACAGCTGTTTCCGGTTCATTCTTTTGTGCGTCTTTAGGTTTCCATGCCACCACGAACCGTACAGATGCGGATTTCACCTTGTAACCTCTTTGTTCCCATTCGGATAATGTATCCTGCATTTTTGATGACAACTTAGCTATGGGTTTATCAGTCAATGAACTATACAAAAAGAAATCATTGTAAATTAAAGAATCTCCTCCTCTCAATGCTAAGACCTCTTGTTTCTTTTCTTTGAAGAATCCCAAATAAACATCTTTGTGAGAGAGTTGCAGTACAATTTCTTCAGGCATGTCATATTGTCGCTGATCCATAAGATATCGGTCTGCACTCAAATGATTGAAACAATCACCGTTTGTATGTATGAACAGCCTGTTTTTCGCACGGGTTATTCCTACGTAATATCGACGCATCAGATGGGCATCCTTTACATAATTGTCGGATATGAGCATATACACATCGTCAAACTCTCTGCCTTTGGCCTTGTGAATAGTTGATACCACAACGTCGGCTCCTGATACGTCGCAGAAGTCTTCCACCGACGACTCAAATACAAATTCTTTGAAGTCACTGAAATATTTAGTCTTGTTGGTTTGTTCAAACTGTTCCACACAACGTTTCACATACATCAAGCTTAGACTCCTGTCATAAGTAGAGAAGGTGTTATGCTTGGCTTCTTCCCACAGCTCTTCCGTGATTAACGGTGTTTTTATCCGCTTGTTTATATACCTCAGGAAATATCTCATTTCGGCCATATTCCAAAAACGTAGGCCGTCCATTGATTGTATCAGTTTACTGTTTATGCCATGTTTCCGCAAAAGAGCCATCAGGATAACGGCCTCTTCATTTGTTTGGGTCAGTACACAAGAAGTTCCTTTATCCCTATGTTGAAGCAAGTTTTCGACGAGCGGCTGATACATATATTCCGATTGATGACGTATTACTTCCACCCAACCTTTCTCTTTTCTCATAGAGATGATAGGTGTACTTTTTATCCTTTTATTGATAGTTTTCAAGAATCCGTTGGCAAAATCCACCGGCTGATGCGTACTGCGGTAATTCTCGGTCATTTCGACAAACGTGCTTCCGCTTTCTTGTGCCAGCTGGTACATATAACTTGAATCGGAACCGCGAAATTCATAAATGTTTTGGTCATCGTCTCCCACTGCTATCACACGCATTTCTTCATTATTAGTCATTAAAGCCTTTACGAGTGCATGCTCTTTAGCTCCCATATCCTGAGCTTCATCTATGACCAACACCGTCTTGCCAATCTTATTGGGTTCCACTTCTCCTTGGCATATCATCTCGGCTGCCTTTGCAACAACATTTTTTGAATCTTCAAGATTCCCTATCCGTCCCAGGAGATCGAAGCAATAGGAGTGAAATGTTTTTATTTCGACAAAATGTGCTGCGTTGCCTATCAACTCCATGAGTCTTTGTTTAAATTCCGTAGCGGCAGCCCTTGAAAATGTCAGCATCAGGAGCTGTTCATGTTTCACATCTTCAAGTAGCAGAAGTGAGGCCAGTTTGTGAACCAATACTCGTGTTTTTCCACTACCTGGACCGGCTCCAACCACAATGCAACGTGAATCCTTATCAGAAATAATTTCCATTTGCCGTTTGGATAATTGTCCAAACAATTGATTGTATTTCTGTGGTGTCAAATTGCGTTGTATCTCGCTTACTCTGTCTCCTTTAAAATATTTTGTGACAAACTTCCTGTAGTCCATTTGGAAATAGTCTTGAACATATTGCAGGGCTGCATGATAATCTCTCACCATCAGATTGGCATATTCTCCTACAATATGCACTTGTTGGATTTTCAGTTTATAAAATTCGTTCAGCATCCGGTAGTCATCTTGCTTGTATCTCGACTTATTGTCCTTTATTCTTTGAATATTCATAGCATTATAAAGTACCAAGAATCCCCCTTCAAGTTTAAGCGCACCGATTTTCGACAAGTATAGAAGTGCCTCTTCCACATCTTCCAATTGAATGTCGTCAAGTCCTCCGAAAAGGGATTGGGAACTTGATTTTATTCGGTTCAGAAGTTCTACCACGGAGAATTGGATAGCTTTGCCGGGTGTGTTTTCCTTTTCTGCATCAGAAGCTAATTGATACAGCCATTCCACAGTAAAGCGACTTATTTCCAATCGTTTCTCAAAACGCATGAGAGTTGATTCCAGGTCTGTCAGGCGACTTATTTCCATATAACGAGTCGCATCCTCTTTCTTGCGCGTATATCCCTTGATAGTGAGGAAATAGAGTAGTGTCCGGATATCTTTTTCTTTGGATGTATTGATTCCATCGTTCACGGCATTTTCATTCAGTTGCTTGCATGATATTCGTAAAGCTCCATCGGGAATATGATTGAGGATGTATTGTTCAAGTTTTGCAAAGCGTTCGAGGAGTATTTGCGACTTTCGTTCCGAATCACCTACATCCTTCAGATAGGCAGATATATCTTTGCTGTCTGCCAATATGCCTTCTTGTCGCATACGTTCCACTACGGATATAACTTCTCTTTTGCTTATCCCTAAGATGTCAGCCAAATAGTCGATCCGTGATTCTGCTTCCGAATTTTGAGCCTTGGCGATGTGCTTTTGGGATATCAATGACTTGATGATGCGGACTGCCTTTTCTATTTCATCGTTGCCAAAGAGCACAGATGCTGATATGCGTTTTCTTGCTTCGTCCATGTTCTTTACCGTGATTCCTGTGGCATACACATGAGGCACATTGTCCCCTCTCACCAAATATCCGCTTTGTTCCAAAGCAGCTAATGCTGTTCGTACACGGGTTTCAATGTCATATACCGAATCGTCCCATCCTGCTTGCCTGGCAATTTCCAATGCAGAACAGTTGACTTTCATACGCTGTTTGGTAAGGTCTTTGACGGCTTTCCATACCTGTTGTATTTCACTGATGCTTAGTTTCGTTTGGTTTAGCAATATAAAATGTTTGTCCAAGTCATTGTCGCTATAAAGCACATAACAACGTGCGCTGAGACCGGGATCACGACCTGCTCTGCCTGCTTCTTGAACGTAGTTTTCTAAAGAATCGGAGATGTCATAATGTACTACAAGACCGACATCCTTCTTGTCGACTCCCATGCCAAATGCGGATGTGGCCACAATGATGTGTACCTGATCGTTCATGAAGGCATCTTGGTTAGCAATTTTTTCATCCGCTTCCATCTTACCATTGAAAGGGAGTGTCTTATAACCGTCGCGAGTCAATTTGACAGCCAATTCTTTGGTTCGTTTGGTACGTGATACGTAAACAATTGTCGGGCAATCGGATTCTGCTACAAGTTCTCTCAGCTTTAAATACTTGTCATTGTCACTCTCTACATGTATGACGGAATAGTGCAGATTTGTTCTTGAGGCCGTTGATGCGAACAACTCTAAGTTCAAGTTCAAGGTCTGCCTGAAATAGTCGCAGATGTCTTGTATCACTTTCTGCTTTGCAGTAGCCGTAAAGCAGGATACCGGTATCGGATTCTTGCATTTTTTCTTTTGCTGGTATTGCCGGATAAATTTGCCAATGTAGAAATAATCGACCCTAAAGTCATGTCCCCATGAAGAAAAGCAATGCGCTTCATCTATTACAAACCTTACAACATGCCGAGCTATCAATATTCTCTCAATCGTTTTGGAACGAAGCATTTCGGGGGATATATACAACAGTGAAGCTTCTCCATCTTGCACTCTTTGTATGGACAGTGCTCTTGTGATGGGGTCTAACATCCCATTTATGGTTACGGCATCCGTGATGCCTCTGTCGGCAAGGTTATCTACCTGATCTTTCATCAGAGATTGCAAGGGAGAGATGACAACCGTAAGCCCGTGCACAGAACGTCCTGCCATGAGTGCAGGCAATTGGAAAGTAAGTGATTTGCCACCACCGGTAGGAAATATCGCCAGCAGCGATTTGCCTTTCACCGCAGCTTGGGCGGCTCGTTCTTGCAATGGCTCGCCTTCGTATGTTCGGAAGCGTTCATATCCGAAAAATGTTTTTAGGTTATGGAGCACGTCCAATTGCGTATGGCAATAGTCGCAACCTTCGTGGCAATTAGTATGGCGCAGGAGTCTTATAATAAATTCCACTTCCGGATAATTGTTAAGTACCCATCCGGGAGTGATGGAACGGTAATCGGTGGTATCAATCAGAGCCAATGCGTATGCCAATCCACATGGATATTGTTTGATGAGTATGTCTAGGTCAGCATGTTGGCAAATCTTTCCTGTATAAAGTTCTTTGATAAGTTCAGGTATTCCTTCATGGATATATTCCGCACTTACCATGTGGAGGAATCCCTCAAATTCCTTCTCGTCCTTTAGCAACGATGCGAATAATATTCGTTTCTCTTTCGGCAATGAATTCCAACATGCTATTTCATCCAGCAATAAGTCTTTTGCTTTCTTGCAATCGTTAACCGGATTGTTCATCTGTTCACTGATCAGTTTGTCGTCTTTCACAAGCTTGTGGTAAGGGCGTTCCGGGAACAATAAAGGCGAGACATAAAGTGTATCAACTAAAATCCAGCGGCATGTTGTGTCCGTAAACAGATATTGGGCATCATGATGAATGATATTGTGACCGCAGATGTAGTCTATGTCGTTTAAGAAAATAAATAGTTCTTTTTTTAAAGTTTTATGGAATATTGTGTCATTATGTTTGAGTGCTCCTATGTCATGGATTTTATGATCTTTCAAGCCTACTTCAACATCTACTATGGCATAATTAGAGGCACTACATGATACAGAGGTAGTTTTATTACCGATGATATTATTTCTATCCTCGGTTTTCTTGATTCCTATGAGCTTGCTCCATATTGACATATTATTCAATATAATAAATAGTTCTATGATTTGTATTAGTTATGTATTTGCATTGTTTTCTTATTGTTGTTTGGTTATAACACCCCAATGTCGTTTACAAAGGTAAGGATAAAATCGAATAATCTGTTAAAATCACTGCTTTCTTTTGATTTTTATGTGTTTACAACCAATAAAACTCTTGCTTTTGCAATCAAGAGCTGTAGTTGCTTATGGATGCTTATTTTAGGATTTGCGATATAATTGCAACACGTGTACGCAAATTGCTCATACAGAGATAATGTTGATTTTGAGGAAGTGAAGTACCCCTTAAAAAAAATAACGATAACAAACAATAGCAAAATGAAGATGACCTAGTATTCAACCCCATTTATAATAAGGCTTTGAAAGTTAATAAATACAAAAGCCTTTCTTTCAAATTTAACTTCGGCATCTTTCTTCGTTCTAATCTAACAAAGCCCAAATGAACAGATGATAAACGAAAATAAGATCCGGGAAGCTTGTGCCTCCAATCGCGATAAAGGATTCAAGTTGCTAATGGATAACTTTCAGGAGTCGATATATTATTATATCCGACGGATAGTAGTATCTCATGAAGATGCTGAGGATATACTACAAGAAGTCTTTATAAGAGTATTTCGTCATTTGGATCACTTTCGTAATGAAAGTTCATTGAGTACATGGATTTACAAGATTGCTACCAATGAATGTCTTCGTTTTCTTAATGTTCGCAAGGAAGGAGTGATTTCAGCAGAAGAAATACAAGAAGAGTTGATTGGTAAATTAAAAGCCTCTGATTATGTAGATTATGAAAACGAATTGGCAGTGAAGTTTCAGGAAGCCATCTTAAGTTTACCTGAAAAGCAACGGCTTGTTTTCAATTTACGTTATTATGATGAATTGGAATACGAAGAAATTGCACGTATCCTGGGTAGTAAAGTGGAAACGCTCAAGGTGAATTATCACTATGCAAAAGAAAAAATAAAGGAATATATAATAAATAGATAATATCATGGATAAAGATTTTGATTTTGACAATATTGGTAAGCAGATTCCATATCGTACTTCCGATAACTTCTTTGAGGAAGTTCAGCGTAAAGTCATGGAACAAACCGGCATTACACAACGTCGGAAAAGATGTCGCTTGCACATGATTGTAGCAACAACATTTGCTGCAGTAGCCGTGTTGGCAGGATTGTTGTTTGTCCCCTCATTCCTTCCTGCAGATTCTCCATTGTCAGATACAAAGGTATTAGCTATTGATAATGTAACTCTCTCCGTTGATCCGGTAGATAACTGGATTAAAAATCTTTCAGATGAGGAGTTGGAAGAGCTCGTCAGCTTCTCTGAGAATGATATATTTTTAAATTAAGTAAGTGAATCAATTAAAAAGTTAGAATTATGAAAAAATTTATGTATGTAGTATTAGCTACGCTGTTAATAGGAAGCCAACTTTCTCTTTCTGCGCAGAATAAAGCCAACCAAGAGAAAAAACAACGCCCTACACCGGAACAAATGATGCAGATGCAGACCAACCAGATGATAAAATCCCTGATGCTGGATGATGCCACAGCTGCAAAATTCACTCCTATCTATCAGAGATATGTGAAAGAATTGCGTGAATGTCGCATGATGAACATTAAACCTAGAGTGAAGAAAGATGCAACTCAAGCTACTGAAGCAACTAAAACTCCAAGGTCTGCAATGACTGATGCAGATATTGCAAAAATGTTGAAAGACCAATTTGCACAGAGTCGTAAGATGTTAGATATCCGTGAGAAATATTACAATGAATTTAGCAAAATACTTTCTCAGAAGCAGATATTGAAGATATACCAGCAGGAAAAGAGTAATGCAAATAAATTCAAAAAAGAATTTGATCGTAGAAAAGGGCAGAAACCTGCTCCGGGAGATCGTCAGAGACAACAAAAGCAGCATGTTCAACATCATTCGCAGAAATAGGTTATTAGGTTTATTATAAATTACTTCTACTAGATCAACACAAGGTGGGCATAGGCAGACATATCTATTCTTTTCAGTTTTGTTTGATTACTATTTATGTGATATTACTGAATAGCGTGGATGTCTATGCTCAGTCCGGTAGGGAGAGTTTTGCCGGACGGGTGGTTGATACAGAAACACAACAACCGGTATCGTTTGCTACGGTCCGGTTGTTGTCATTTCCGGATAGCACGATGTTAGTAGGTGGTGCTACTGATGATAAAGGAATATTTAAACTGACCCCTTCCCAACACAAAACTACAAATGATTCAAAAGAGAAGGTGGATTCTCTGCTTCTACACGTTTCTTTTGTAGGATATAAAACCATTTATCGTACTATCCCTATTTCTTCTAAAATTTCAGTTGCCAATTTAGGAGATATCCATTTGTTTCCCGAAGGCTTTATGTTGGGAGAAGCGGTGATTGTCGGACAAGCACCTATGGCTATAACCGAGGGGGATACGACTGTTTTTAACGCATCTGCATATCGCACTCCTGAAGGTTCGATGCTGGAAGAGTTGGTGAAACAACTACCGGGTGCGGAAATAGACGAAGATGGTAAGGTGCTGATTAATGGAAAAGAGGTGAAGAAGTTTCTGGTAGATGGTAAAGAATTCTTTTTTGATGATCCGCAAGCTGCACTCAAAAATCTGCCTGTTGAAATGATAGAGAAGCTGAAAGCCTATGAGAAGAAGTCTGACTTGGCACGTTTGACCGGAATAGATGATGGTGAGGAAGAAATGATTCTCGATCTCTCGGTGAAGAAGAATATGAAACAAGGTTGGAGAGAAAACTTCATGGCAGGAATGGGAAGCAAGGATCGCTATGAGGTGGCTAACACACTAAATCGTTTTCGTGATAATTCTCAATTGACCGTTATCGAAAATCTAAATAATACGAATAATCAAGGCTTTTCAGAACTACAGAAAGAATCATCCAGTTCTAGTGGCAATGTTCGTGGTAAGAATGGTTTGACCACTTCCCGTTCATTAGGAGTCAATGCTACTTATAACTGGAAGAATGTCGAGTTTCGATCAAATGTCCAATATATGGGAACGGACCGTTCTGAGAATAGCCGGACGACTATAGATAATTTCCTTCGTCAGGATAAATCAATTACAAATAGTACGAATAGCTCCTATACGAAAAATCATAATTTGGTTGCCAATGCTTATTTGGAATGGAAGATAGATACAGTTACCACTTTGATCTTTCGTCCACAATATAATTTAGTCAAGAACAACAGAGAGAATGTAGGTACTCAGGAAGGATGGGGAAATGATGTCTTATTGAATAAAAAAGAATCATCCGGAAGCACTAACAGTTCCCGTTATAATGTGGCAATGATGTTACAACTAAGCCGTAAACTCAATCGGCAGGGAAGAAATGTTGCTTTAAAGGTAGATTATGGAACGAATGCTTCCGCTACAGACAGAAGAAATCTTTCTACTACGCGATATTTTAAAAATGATACCAAAAAGATTCAGAACCAGAAGATAGAAGATGATGCAGACGGATATAATTATCGATTACAGCTGGTTTATGTGGAACCGTTGCCGTGGTTACATTATCTTCAATTCCGTTATAGTTATCAATATAAGGTGAATAATTCTGACCGTTTTGTCTACAACTGGGATAAGGAATTAGAAGACTTCACTCCCGATTATGATGAGGATGCAAGTAACTGTTTCGAGAATCAATATAGTAATCATTTGTTGAATCTCTCCGTACGTACCAATCGTAAGAAATACGATTATAATGTTGGAGCAGATGTAGAGCCGCAGAAGTCAACCAGTCATTCTATATTGAAAGATGCTCCGGAGAATCAATTGGAAAGATCAGTCATCAATTTCTCTCCTACCGTTAATTTCCGTTATAAGTTTTCTAAGCGCACTCGCTTGCAGATTGTATATAGAGGAAAAAGTCGTCAGCCCGGTATTCGTGATCTTCAACCGGTAGTCGATCAGACAAACCCTTTATATATACGTGTTGGAAATCCATCGTTAAAGCCTTCTTACACAAACACGCTTACGATGAGTTTTAATTCCTACAATACGAAAACCCGTCGCAATATGGCTGCTGTTCTTTTGGCAGAAAATACAATGAATAGTGTAACCAATCAGGTGACTTATGACAATGAAACAGGAGTACGGACTACGACTCCCGTCAATATGAATGGAAACTGGCGCACTTCAGGATCTTTTTCTCTTAATAATCCTTTTAAGAATCGTAATTGGATCTTCCGTAACAATTCTAATTTCCAGTTTAGAAACCAGAACAGCTATACAACGATTAATAAAGAAGCACCTGTAAAAAGCTCCGTACAACATCTCATGTTGCGAGAACGTTTGCAACTAACCTATCGTACCAAACAAATAGAAGTTTCTGCCAATGCCGGAATACGTTATAATAATTCATATAATAATGTACGAGAGATGCGGACGGAAACTTATGATTATCAGATGGGGGCTACTATGCAGCTTTATCTACCTTGGAATATGGAACTTTATAGTGACCTGAGTTATTTCATACGTGAAGGTTATGGTTACGAAGGACTTGCCCGGGAAAACTATATATGGAATTGCCAATTGACTAAAGCACTCCTGAAAAAGAAACAACTCCTGCTTCGTTTTAAAATCTATGATATTCTTCATCAAAATACTTCCCAGATACGTACGATTACCGCTACGTCTATTCGTGATGCAGATTATAATGCTTTAGGTTCTTACTTTATCGTACATGCCATATTCCGGTTAAATCTGATGGGAAGGTAATCAGACATATTTTTCGTTTTTTAATTCAATGAAGAGTAATCGTTATAGAAAACTCGCATAAAAATAACTTTTCTCAGAAAACTTCGCTACGTTTTGATTGTTCTATGTGTCACACGTATTATGTGATTCATCCATGTCGTGTGAGTCAAACAGTGAGAAATATGCGAATGTTTCAATATATAAAACAATTGAAAGATAATAAAAACTGGCGTGACATGAAACTGAAGTTGATTGATGCGCGACTTTACTTTGTCAGTATCTTTGTGGGGCTACTGACAGGGCTTATTGCTGCACCTTATCACTATCTACTTCAACTATTCTTTGATTTCCGTCACGATTTTTTTGATTCTCATCCTAAATGGTATTGGTATATCCCTCTTTTCCTGATCATGTGGGGCATACTTATTTTTGTTGCCTGGCTGGTAAGAAAAATGCCTTTGATTACAGGTGGAGGCATTCCTCAGACTCGTGGAGTAATTAACGGACGAGTTTCTTATAAACATCCTTTTATTGAATTGGTTTCTAAATTTGTAGGAGGTATTCTCGCATTGAGCACCGGACTGTCATTAGGGCGTGAAGGTCCCTCCGTACAGATCGGTTCATATGTAGGATGTTTGGTTTCTAAATGGGGACATGTATTGGCAGGTGAACGTAAACAGCTATTGGCAGCCGGTGCAGGTGCCGGATTGGCAGCCGCTTTTTCTGCTCCATTAGCTTCTTCATTATTAGTTATTGAATCTATCGAACGCTTTGATGCTCCTAAAACAGCTATAACAACTTTGTTGGCAGGAGTGGTGGCAGGAGGTGTAGCCAGTTGGATGTTTCCAATGAATGCTTATGCACATATAGATGCGGTAGTGCCGGCTTTAACATTCTGGGGACAAGTGAAGCTCTTCCTGTTGTTGGCTGCTGCTATTTCTATTGCCGGAAAATTATTCTCTTTGGTGACACTCTACTTTAAACGCATATATCCGGCAATCAAACATCCCGTTTATATGAAGATGTTATACCTTCTTTTTATTGCTTATTTAATTTCGATGACAGAAGTCAATTTGACGGGTGGGGGTGAACAGTTTCTACTTTCACAAGCGATGAATCCGGATACACAACTCTTATGGATTACGAGTATGATGATATTGCATCTGGTTTTTAGCGTCTTGTCTTTTTCTTCCGGTCTTCCCGGTGGAAACTTTATTCCGACACTGGTAACCGGCGGACTCATCGGACAGATCATAGCTCTCATTTTAGTACGTTATGGATTCATCAGTTACGAGCATATTAGCTATATAATGCTGATTTGTATGTCCGCTTTTTTGGTTGCCGTCATTCGTACTCCATTGACGGCTATTGTATTGATTACTGAGATTACCGGTCATCTGGAAGTTTTTTATCCTTCAATAGTGGTGGGCGGACTAACCTATTATTTTACCGAAATGCTGCAAATCAAACCTTTCAATGTGACGCTGTATGATGATATGATTCACTCTCCCGTATTCCAGGCGGAAGCCCGTTATACTTTGTCTGTAGAGGTTATGAGCGGTTCTTATCTGGATGGGAAACTAGTTGATGAACTTCGTTTGCCGGAGCGATGTATCATTATCAATATTCATCGTGACCGGAAAAACCGGTCTCCTAAAGCACAGCGATTAATGCCGGGTGATCAGGTACAGATAGAAATGGATGCCCAAGATATAGAGAAACTTTATGAACCGCTAGTCAGCATGGCAAATATTTATTAGTGACATTCAACTCATTGCTTGGATACACTTGATTTTTAAATAGATACTGCTAATGAACCAGCTTTTTAATCAATCTTCAAACCAGAATGCATCCTCTACATCTTTAATATACTTCTCAATGTTTCTATTCCCTTTTTTAGTAACCAAGAATGAGACAGTCAGATGCTCTCCCCATTTTGTCATCATCAAGTCCATCTTATGTGTATATTTACCCATATATACGGATTTCTTGCTTTTAATCGGATAGGTAATCACGTACTGTGCGTTAAACGTTTCCTTCGCTTTTTCCGGTGACCACATGGTTATTTTCTTTTTAATCTCTTGTATTTCTTCCTCTGTTATTTCTGTTAATGACATAGGGGTTACATTTAGCTTATCTTTGATCCAGCCAAACACATTTCTTGGCAATTTATCAATAGTCTTGTTTGGTTTTAGTTCCTCTCCTTTTATTATTCGTTTATCCATTCCACTGCATTTGATAAATAATATACATTCTCCATCTTCATGTATCCACTGGGAGGTTATTATACCACGTGCTGTCCAAAGCAGTTCTTTCGGATTCTGAGGAGGAAGAAGGTGAAATGTCTCAGAAATAATATACTGTGGAAGAACTTTGTAAGTTAAACCTATAGACTTTGTCTGCCGAGCTAATTCTCTTCTTTCTATGTCAGAATTCTTAGGAGTAGAGCGGCGTATTTCTCCGTGAATTATTTTATTAGAATTTTGTGGCTTAAGGTTACTGGTGCGATAACTTGGCGTATTGTATTTAAGAAATAATCCATCTGCTGTGATTGTATCTTTTTGTCCGTAAACAGGAATTAAGGATACAATGATGCATATCATTGATAATAATCTTCTTATATTATTCATTGTTTAAATTGTTTTATGCGACATTATTATCACCCATCAATCTTCAAACCAGAATGCATCCTCTACATCTTTAATATATTTTTTAATATTCTTATTTCCCTTTTTAGTTACCAAGAATGAGACAGTCAGACGCTCTCCCCATTTTATCATTGTCAAGTCCATTTTATGCATGTATAGATCCATATATATAGATTTTTCATTCTTAATTGGATAGGTAATCACATACTGTGCATTAAAAACTTTTTTAGATTTTCTCGGTGACCAACAAGTTATTTCTTTATTAATCTTTTTCATCTCCTCCTCTGTCGGATAGATTAAGAAGGATCCCATACCTAACGCTTGCTTTATCCAATAAAAAAGTTCTTTTGGTAGTTTGGTAATCGATTTATCTATCTTTGACTTCATGCCGGGACATTTGATGAATAGTATACACTCTCCATCCTCATGTATCCACTGAGAAGTTATTGCATTATTTGCTGTCATATGTAGCTCTTTGGGATTTACCGGAGGAAATTCAAGACCAAATGTTTCAGATATAATATATTGTGGTAGTCTTTTATATGTTAACCCTATAGCTTTTGTCGCTCTGTCCAATTCTCCTCTTATCAGTTCCATATTGGGATCAGTGGAAGATTCCTTAATTTCTCCATCTTTTACTATTTTTATTGTGTGCTTTGATAGGTCCTTCGGACGATAAACCAAGTGGTTGTATTTCGGGAATATTCCTTCCGCTGTGATTGTATCTTTTTGTCCGTACACAGGGATTAAGTATACAATGACGCATATCATTGATAATAATCTTTTTATATTATAGTTCATGTTTATAAATTGTTTTATGCGACATTATTATCACCCATCAATCTTCAAACCAAAATGCTTCCTCTACATCTTTAATATATTTTTCAATATTCTTATTTCCCTTTTTAGTAACCAAGAATGAGACAGTCAGATGCTCTCCCCATTTTGTCATCATCAAGTCCATCATATGTGTATATTTACCCATGTATACGGATTCCTTGCTTTTAATCGGATAGGTAATCACGTACTGTGCGTTAAACGTTTCCTTTGCCTTTTCCGGTGGCCACATGGTTATTTTCTTTTTAATCTCTTGTATTTCTTCCTCTGTTATTTTTTTTAATGACATAGGGGTTACATTTAGCCTTTCCCTGATCCATTCAAACATACTTCTTGGCAATCTATCGATAGACTTGTTTGTTTTCATTTCTATTGGCCTATCTCCACTACATTTAATAAATAATATACATTCTCCATCTTCATGTATCCACTGTGAGAGTATTATACTACCTGTCGTCCACAATAACTCTTTTGGATTTAACGGAGGTTCCTTAAGATAAAACGTTTCAGAAATAATATACTGCGGAAGCACCTTGTAGGTTAAACCTATGAACTTCGTCTGCCTAGCTAATTCTCCTCTTTCCATATCAGAATCCTTAGGAGCAGGGGAATCCATTTCTCCATCTAATATTTTTTTTATATCCTGCATTGTAAGGTTACTCCTATGATAACTTGGAATATTATATTTCAGATATAATCCATCTGCTGTGATTGTATCTTTTTGTCCGTATACAGGAATTAAATATGCGATGGTGCATATCATTAGAAACAGCTTTCTTATGTTATCCATATTTATAATTGTTTTTGTTTTATACGGCATTATTATCACCCATCAATCTTCAAACCAGAATGCTTCCTCAACATCCTTAATATATTTCTCAATATTCTTATTTCCCTTTTTAGTAACCAAGAATGAGACAGTCAGTCTTTCTCCCCATTTTATCATCATTAAGTCTAGTTTATGTATATATTTACCCATATATACGGATTTTTTGCTTTTAATCGGATAGGTAATCACATATTGTGCGTTAACCGTTTCCTTTGCCTTTTCCGGCGACCAAATGGTTATTTTCTTTTTAATTCTTTGCATTTCCTTTTCTGTTGGATAATAGGTCAGGAAGGGACCTATTTTTAAGACATGCTTTATGTAGTTGAAATGAGCTTTTGGCAAATCGTTGATAGCCTTGTTGGGGCTTGGTGTAATTCCCCCACATTTTAAAAATAGTATGCATTCACCATCTTTATGTATCCATTGGGAAGTTATTGCATTTCCTACTGTCTTAAGCAACTCTAAAGGATTTGGTGGATAACGAAGACCAAATTGTTCAGAAATAATATACTGTGGGAGATGTTTATAAGTTAAACCTATACGTTTTGTTTCTCTATCTAATTCTCCTCTTATCATATCTGAATCATTGGGAATAGAAACTTGGATGTCTTTATTCTTTATCAATTCTTTTATAGTTGGTTTAACACCACTTACTTGATAACATGCAGAATTATATTTCAGATATAATCCATCTGCTGTTAGTGTATCTCTTTGTCCGTATGCAGGAATTAAATATGCGATGATGCATATTATTGATAATAATCTTCTTCTTATATTATTCATAACTTTAGAGGATGTTAAATTTTATTGTATAGAATATTGGTGCTACGGATACAATTAACTTGTTATAGGATTACTTATATATAATATTTGCATTCAAAACTAAAAGCATTCAAGCTTCTAGTTGTAATAAACGCTTTTTGTTTATTAAATTAGCCATAGTAACTACTGCTACTACTACTGCTACTACTACTGCTACTGCTACTACTGCTTCCATAATTGCTG
The DNA here is from genome assembly GCF_900155865.1 of Bacteroides bouchesdurhonensis. Taxonomy (GTDB): domain Bacteria; phylum Bacteroidota; class Bacteroidia; order Bacteroidales; family Bacteroidaceae; genus Bacteroides; species Bacteroides bouchesdurhonensis. The sequence continues at coordinate 3,997,855 of NZ_LT707006.1, read as the reverse complement.
CTTCCATAGTTACTGCTTTCGTAATTATTGCTACTATTGCTTCCATCACTACTGTTACCAACAGTAAAAGATTCTATCCAAGCGTCTTTCGGAACATTATATGTAGCCTTTTGTTGCGGGTCATAAACCTGTATTGTTGGAACACCGTTGTCCCAAAAATCTTTTTTGTATATCGCTACATGCGTTGTACTTCCTACTTTCAGCCCTGGTACTTTTTGGGGATCAAACTGAACAACTAAATATTGTGTCTTACTATCTGTATAACTTGTATTGCTACTATTATTGTAGTTATTATTAATATATTCTCTCATCTGATTAGTATCCAATCCTACACCATCTTTTCTTTTATTCAGATCCACGCCAGAACCAAAATAAGCTTCAGCATAGCTATTGGCATCAGATTCAGAGTAAGAACTACCACCACTGTTTATATATGCGATACATCTCCAAAAGCAGTCGTTATCATATCCTCCGACAATACTTCTTAAAAGTTCTCCATCAATAACCGACATTTCAGCCTGTATCAAATCAAAATCCAACCTTCTTAATTTTCTTTCTTTTTTCATAATATTGATTTTTTAGCTCCGAAACATTGCCGGGCGCTTATCTCCGGCTTAATTTTCAGTTGTTTATAATTAGCTTTATAAATGTTTTTTATAATCGTGTTCAGTAAATATCTTATTTAACTATGCTCTATCCTGTAGAGATGCTTCTAATTAAAATCTTCTGAAACCACGATAAACAAAGCATTTCGAAGAACGAACTTTATCTTTTTTGTTGCCTCTAATGATAACGATGGACAAATATAAACATTCTTTTTGAGATATCGTCAATCCATTTATATGTTTAAAAACATGGTCTGAAAATTTCTTTTCTAGTTTAAAAGGAATATTTTTGCAATAAAAAAGATCACACAATGAAACTGACAGCTTTTCCTCACGAATATCAGATGGATGCCAAGGATTGCGGACCGGCTTGTTTAAAGATTATCGCAAAGCATTACGGCAAATACTACTCCTTACAATATCTTCGTGATTTATGCGGCATTACTCGTGAAGGTGTTTCATTTCACGACATTAGCTATGCAGCCGATAAAATCGGGCTGCGGTCGATATCCGTCACCGCTTCTATTGATGAACTCCTTTTTAAGTTACCCCTTCCTTGCATTGCCCATTGGAATGATGACCATTTTATTGTTGTTTATAAAACTTCAAAGACTAAAATATATGTTTCCGACCCTGCCAAAGGTCTGGTTTCATATACCCACGATGAATTTAAAGCCAAATGGTATAAAAAAGATAAAACAGTTGGCATACTGATGGCTTTGAGTCCGATGGCCAATTTTCATCAGATAGAAGCCCATGAAAAGATCGAAAGATTCAAAAGTTTTGAAAACCTTCTAGGTTACTTTACTCCTTACAAAAAAGCTTTCGGAATACTTTTTCTTATCATGTTCATCGCCACCATCCTGCAAGCCTTTCTACCTTTTATATCCAAAGCCGTCATCGACACCGGAATACGCACCCAAGACGTGAACTTCGTCTACATGGTATTAGCCGCCAATATCGTATTACTTTTGAGCATCACCCTTTCCAATGTCCTTCGGGACTGGGTCTTGCTTCATGTCACAACCCGGGTCAATATCTCCCTAATCTCCGACTATCTGATCAAACTGATGAAACTTCCCGTCTCCTTCTTCGAAAACAAGCTGGTGGGAGATATCCTGCAACGCGCCTACGACCACGAACGCATCCGCCACTTCATCATGAACAACTCATTAGGCATGATCTTCTCCTCCGTCACCTTTGTCATATTCAGTGCCATCCTGCTGATCTTCAATAAAACCATCTTCTTCATCTTTCTGGGCGGTAGCATCCTCTATGTCCTCTGGGTCTTTGTTTTCCTGAAAGTCAGACGAAAGCTGGATTGGGAATACTTTGACATCCTGTCCAAAGACCGTAGCTACTGGGTAGAAACCATCGGCAACATTCAAGAAATCAAGATCAATAACTACGAAGACACCAAACGTTGGAAATGGGAAGGCATACAAGCCCGCCTGTACAAACTGAATGTGAAGATCTTGAACATCAACAACGCCCAAATGCTAGGCTCACAGTTTATCAATAGCATGCAAAACATGGCCGTCACCTTCTTCTGCGCCATAGCCGTAATCAATGGAGATATCACCTTCGGCATCATGATCTCGACCCAATTTATCATCGGCATGTTGAATGGTCCCGTCGCCCAATTTGTCGGTTTTGTACAATCCGCCCAATATGCCAAAATAAGCTTCATGCGCATCAATGAGATCCACAAGCTTGAAGACGAAGACGATATGGTTTCCATATCCGCCAATAGCATGGATCTGCCCAAAGACAAAAGCCTGAACGTGAAAAATCTTTCTTTCGCTTATTCTCCCAACGCCCCGATTGTGTTGAAAGGCATTTATCTGACCATTCCTGAAGGCAAAGTCACCGCCATCGTCGGGGACAGCGGCTGTGGCAAATCAACTTTGTTAAAACTCCTTTTGCGTCTTTATCTTCCTTCCTATGGCGAGATCTGTATCGGCGACATGAACATCAACAATGTCAGTCTGCGCCAATGGCGAACCAAGTGCGGCTGCGTCATGCAGGAAGGAAAAGTGTTTAACGACACCATCCAGAATAACATCGTACTGAATGAAGAGAAGGTAGATTACGATGCCTTGAAACGAGCTACGGACATCGCCAACATCTCCAAAGAAATCGAATCCATGCCACAAGGCTACCAGACCATGATCGGCGAAATGGGACGCGGCCTGAGTGGCGGCCAGAAACAACGTTTGTTAATCGCGCGGGCACTCTATAAAAATCCCGATTATCTATTCCTGGATGAGGCAACCAATGCGCTGGATACCATCAATGAACAGAAGATAGTCGCGGCTCTGAATAATGTATTTAAGAACCGCACGGTGATTGTTATTGCCCATCGCTTGAGTACTATCAAGAAGGCTGATCAGATTGTCGTCATGAAAGGCGGCATGATTGTAGAACTGGGCAACCATAATGGGCTGATGGAGAGAAGAGGACAATATTACGAATTAATACAAAGTCAATATGATCTGGAACCTGTTGAAATTACGGCCTAAACGGAAAGATAACACAAAACGCAGTGAAGAAGTCGGTGACATTATAGACCGTATGCCGACAGCCTTCGGGAGGTGGGTCGCTGCCGCCATTATTGTTTTCACTATCCTGCTTTTTGTCTTTGGTTGGATCATCAAATATCCCGATGTCGTAACCGGGCAAATAACCATCAATTCCAATACCGCCCCAGTCAAACTGCCCGCCCATACGTCGGGTAAAATAGACATATTAGGCTTTGAAGCCCAAGACTCAGTGAAAGAAGGGACCTACATCGCCGTTATTCAGAACTCGGCAAAAACAGAAGATGTTCAGTCAGTGTCCTCCCTTATTCACGACTTCGATCCTAATAATCCCGCTTTCTTTCCCCAAGCCATCCAAGCCTTCCCCGAGAAAGTCTCTTTAGGCGAGTTGAATATGCAGTACTACACCTTTCTATCCTCATTGAAAAATATCTCGGATTACCACAACGACAATGTTTACGAACAACAACGTATAAGCCTTCAAGACGGCATCGCATGGAAAACCGAAATCTTGAAAGAAACAGAAAAAGCCCTTTCCATCTCGAATGACAACCTGGATATAACGGAGAAATGGTTTAAAAAATACAGTTCGCTCAACAAAGAAATAGTAACCACCTACGATCTGGAAGTGGACCGTAGCAAAGCGGAGTATCTGTCCGCCAAGCAAAGCAACCAGAACCTGGTCAAAGAAATCGCCTCTATCCGGATGCAAATAGCAGAAAGCAGGAACAGGCTCTCCCAACTGGCAGTTGAGAAGCATGTGGAAGAAAGGCGGATGCATCTGGAGCTATTGTCTTCTTACCATGAACTGAATGATCAAATGAAACAGTGGGAGCAAACTTATGTGTTCAAAGCCCCCTTCGACGGTCAGGTGGAGTTTCTGAAATTCTGGACGAACGGCCAGTTTGTGCAGGCCGGAGAGAATGTATTCGGAATCGTACCAAAAGAGAATAAGATACTAGGGCAGGTGTTGCTCCCTGCGATGGGAGCCGGCAAGGTCAAAGAAGGCAGTCGTGTTTCCATCAAACTGGATGACTACCCTTATGCCGAATTCGGCTCCATCCAAGGTACTGTGAAATCGATATCCCTCATCACCAATGAATATAAGACGTCGCAAAGCAGTATCAATACCTATCTTGTGTTGGTTGATATGCCTGACGGTCTGATAACCAACTATGGTGATAAACTGGATTTCAAATATGAAATCGGCGGTCAGGCTGATATTATCGTTAAAGACCGCAGGCTAATTGAAAGACTGTTTGATAATCTGAAGTTTAATATACAATAAGATATCTTCCTGTCACTTTAAATAATTTCCTTACAATAATCAAAATGTAAATTAACACCTAAAAATATAAGATAATGAGAGTAGTACAAACATTTTGGAGCGGAGGTAAAGATCCCTTGATAGATTCGTTCGGATGGTTATCTCCACAACATCACTTTATGTCGTGGGCATTGAGCTGTCTGACACTTAGGCAGAATTATGATGAAGTGTTTCTTTACACAGATTCAGTAGGATATGCTATTTTTGCGGAGCAGTTATCGCTTCCCTATTCGGAAATTATCATTCAATATGATAATTTGGATTGTCATCCCACACATTGGGCATATTCAAAGCTCTTAACCTATTCGTTGCAAGATCAACCTTTCGTTCACGTCGACGGTGATGTATACTTGCCCAAAAGATTAAAACCTGCCATAGAATCAGCCGAACTGATAGCCCAGAACTGGGAAATCGGAACTGCCGAATGCTATGGGGATATGATGAAAAACATTAAGGAAAGAACCAGTACTGTTCTTCCGCATTTTTTGAATAATGCTATTACAATGAATTCCATCCCTTCTTACAATGCAGGTGTAATAGGAGGAAACGATTTAGAATTTATAAAAGAATATTGTAACCAAGCTTTTCAATTTATCGAGAGAAACAGCTTGAGAAATCCCAATCCCAAAGAGACCGGTGTAAATCATAACATACTTTTTGAACAGGTTCTCTTTGCTGCATTAGTGAAAGAAAGAGGGAAAAGAGTAACAACAGTCTTGGACCACTCGATCGAAGACAATAAATACTCCTATGCTGAGTTTTGTGATTTTTACCGGTTTGAGAATACTGATTTGATGCATATCATCGGCGGTCACAAAAAGAATCATCGCGTTTGCGAACTGTTGGAACGTATTCTGTTGAATAAGTATCCTGAATATTACAGTAAGATTATAGACCTTTTCAAAGATAGCCACAAGCGGATAGGGAAAAAATATGTTTCGGATAACAGTTACCATGATTATCATACTTTTTTAGAAGATCTTTCTTTTCAATGGGAAAAGATTGATAATGAAGAGTTATTGAATCTGGAGAAAATGTCTACTCATTATTTCAAATTCATTCAGGAGAAAGAGAGAAAGAAGTTACGTTATAAACTCAAAAGCCACCCTTATCTGGAGATTTATGAAGATTCCAAAGCATGGCCAAAGGAAACAAAAGAGTTAATCCGGAGTAAAATCAATTCTGAATTTAAATCAGACCGTTTTGATATTGCCTGTATTCCCACTCTTCTGAATAAAGGTTATAAGGAGGTGTTGATTGATGATTTGTCTTACAATATATTGGTAATGCTTGAAACCGAGCTCACATTCAACTCATTGCTTGATAAACTGGACCTTTATATCGATAATGCCAATGATAAACCTACTGACTGGGCGGTGGATAGGGCTGTAGAGTATCTGCTTTACCACAAGCTTATATATGTGACGGGAGAGAGTAGTAATTATTAATGTAAAGTGAGGCTTTGTTATTTAAAATTAAAAGGGATTTCATAATGAATATGAAACAACGCAAGGTAATATGAGTGCTTACCTTATGTTGGTGAATATGCCTGATGGCAAAGATAATACAGAGAAGCGTTTATTCAACGCTTCTCAACCATGCTATTTCTTCCTTCCATTTTGTCTCGTCCGGTGTTTCGAGTATAAGCGGCATATTGTCGAATCTCGGATCTTTCATCAATTTCTCAAAGAATGGTTTACCAATCAGACCGTCGCCAATGCTGTCATGGCGGTCTACGTGCGTACCTAATCCTTTTTTTGAATCGTTCAGGTGCATACCACGAAGATAATTGAAACCTACTTCTTTATCAAACTCATCGAAAACTTTATCATAATCGGTCAAAAAGTCATATCCTGCGGTAAAAGTGTGGCAAGTATCCAGACAGATTCCGACACGACTTTTATCCTCCACCCGGTCAATGATATACTTTAATTGCCAGAATTCATTTCCTAGATTACTACCTTGACCGGCTGTGTTTTCAATTACGGCAGTTACCCCCTTGGTTTTTGCCAAAGCCAAATTGATACTTTCGGCGATGCGTGACAGGCAGTCTTCTACGGAGATCTTTTTAAGGTCACTCCCGGGATGGAAGTTGAGTAATTTCAAACCAAGTTGTTCGCAACGTTGCATCTCATCCAGAAATGCTGCACGACTTTTCTCCAGCCCTTCTTCTTCGGGATGTCCCAGATTGATGAGGTAACTGTCATGTGGGAGGATATACTCCGGTTGGAAACCGAATTTCTCACAATTTTCTTTGAAAAGTCGGATACTTTCCTCTGTTAAAGGCTTACTCACCCATTGACGCTGGTTTTTTGTGAATAAGGCAAAAGCATTTGCTCCTATCTCATGTGCATTGATCGGGGCGAATTCCACACCGCCGGACGCGCTTACATGCGCTCCTATTTTTTTATTTCCCATCATTTCTTTTATCAATTAAGTTGGAGTTATAATAGTAACAAATTTCGTGCCGAATTGATTGTTTCGTGATTGATTACTTCTTCTTCCACAGGCTATTAATAAATAAGTTCCTCTCTATTAAGACCAAACTTCCTTTTCTTTAATAGTAAACTTTTTCTTATCAAAGAATAATCTATAAACGCAAGTTTCGTTTATATAAACGGAACTTTTGATTGTATAAACGGAACTTGCATTTATACAACCAAAACTTACGTTTATAGTTTATATCAAATAGAAAATAACTTTTCTATCGAGGAGGAGGAAGTTTGGTCTTAATAGAGAGGAATTTATCTATTAATACTTTAGCAGTCAAGTAATATAGCTAATAGATTATGGACAATCTCTCTTTTGAGTAATGGTGATAGGTGATAGATCGGGTGATAGGTTGATAAAACAACCTATCACCTCTGAATTGCCGATAAACAGGCTGGTTCGGAAGAATGGTGATAGGATGATAGAGAAAATGATGTTTTTTGTTAGGAGGGGATAGAATAAAGGAAAATAAATGGGAATTAACTTCAGGATTCTTGAATATAAAATGACCTCTACTACAATTTGTAACAGAGGTCATTCTTTAAAGCTCTGGGAAAGAGCCTTTTATTTGGCTAGATCACCTATCTCATCAAGATTCTGCTGAATATCTTCATCCGTAAGAGAATAGTTTATCAGGTCTCCGGCAAGATATTTGTCGTATGATGCCATGTCAATCAGTCCATGGCCGGATAAGTTGAAGAGGATTACTTTTTCTTCATCTTTTTCTTTGCAGGCATTTGCTTCACGGATAGCAGCAGCAATAGCATGGCAAGATTCCGGAGCAGGAATAATGCCTTCCACTTGTGCAAACAGGCAACCGGCTTCGAATGATTCCAATTGTTGGATATCAACTGCTTCCATCAATTTGTCTTTTAATAATTGGGAAACAATGACGCCTGCGCCATGATAACGAAGACCACCGGCATGAATATGTGCCGGAGCAAAATTATGTCCTAAAGTGAACATAGGAAGTAGCGGGGTATATCCGGCTTCATCACCAAAATCGTATTGGAATTTACCTCTTGTCAGCTTAGGGCAGGAAGCGGGTTCGGCAGCAACGAAACGGGTTTTCTTACCATCCAGTATATTATGACGCATGAATGGGAAGGAGATTCCTCCGAAATTGGATCCACCTCCGAAACATCCGATTACTACATCCGGATATTCGCCGGTCATTTCCATCTGTTTCTCAGCTTCCAGACCAATAATGGTTTGATGCAGTGTGACGTGGCTGAGTACGGATCCAAGTGTATATTTACAGTTTGGAGTTTGTTGAGCCAATTCAATAGCTTCTGAGATAGCGGTTCCTAATGACCCTTGGTAGTTAGGATGGGCAGTCAGAATATTTTTTCCGGCACGTGTAGACATCGATGGGGAAGGAGTAACTTGGGCTCCAAATGTCTGCATGATACTACGGCGATATGGTTTTTGTTCATAACTGATTTTAACCTGGTAAACGGCAGCTTCCAAGCCAAACACTTTTGCAGCATATGAAAGGGCTGCTCCCCATTGTCCGGCACCCGTCTCTGTGGTAATATTGGTTACACCTTCTTTTTTGCAATAATAAGCTTGTGCTAATGCTGAATTCAATTTATGAGAACCAATCGGGCTAACACTCTCATTTTTAAAATAAATATGCGCAGGAGTTCCCAATGCTTTTTCCAGACCGTAAGCACGTACAAGTGGAGTGCTACGATAATATTTATACATTTCACGTACTTCTTCTGGTATTTCAATCCATGCATCAGTCTGGTTCAACTCTTGACGACACAACTCCTCTGCGAAGATAGGATACATGTCTTCAGCTTTTAGCGGTTGTTTAGTTGCAGGATGCAATGGTGGCATGGGTTTGTTTACCATATCAGCCTGAATGTTATACCAATAATGTGGAATTTCCTCTTCCGGCAGGAAGTACCTCTTTTTTTTATCACTCATAATATTGTGTTTTTTTAGTTTTCCGTTGCCAAATGTAGATAAAATTTTTAAGATGTAGATAATTCTGTCAACAAAGAATCGGTTTTGATTGTTATTTTAGTTAAGTTTGCACGACATAGAAAATAAAATGATATGAAGATTTATCATAAGTTTTTGTTATATCAGAACAAATTGCTGAAACCTTATATACGTATTCTGCTAGGGTTGATAGAAGCATTGACATATTTGGCGTCACTTTTGTTGATAGCCGGAGTTGTCTATGAACACGGTTTTCCGCTTTCAATCGGAGAAGTACAGCAGATTCAAGTTCTCTATAAGATTGTCTGGGTTGTATTCTTGGTAGATGTAACTTTACATATTTTATTAGAGTATAGAGACACGAGGAAGAAGTACCGAAGGTTGGCGTGGGTTATGAGTTGGTTGCTATATCTGACTTTGATTCCGGTCATCTTTCATCGTCCCGAAGAAGAAGGGGCAATTCTGCAATTCTGGCAATTCTTGGATGGAAAGTTTTATCATCTGGTGTTATTGTTGATTTTCTCTTTTTTGAATCTGTCCAATGGTCTGGTGCGCTTACTAGGACGGCGTACAAATCCTTCTTTGATTCTGGCTGTCAGCTTTTTGGCTATCATTTTGGTGGGCACAGGGCTGCTAATGCTTCCTCGCTGTACAGTAAATGGTATTACGTGGGTAGATTCTTTATTTACGGCTACCAGTGCAGTGTGTGTAACAGGGCTTGTTCCGGTAGACGTATCATCTACGTTTACTCCGACAGGTTTTGTAGTCATCATCCTTCTAATTCAGGTTGGAGGGCTGGGAGTGATGACATTGACCAGTTTTTTTGCCATGTTCTTTATGGGGAACACTTCTTTGTATAATCAACTTGTGGTACGTGATATGGTTAGTTCTAACTCAATAGGTTCTTTGCTATCTACTTTATTATATATCTTAGGATTTACGTTGGTCATTGAAGGAGTAGGGATGCTGTCCATCTGGTTTAGTATTCATGGTACATTGGGAATGGATTTTCAGGAAGAACTGGCTTTCTCTGCTTTTCACTCGATTTCTGCTTTCTGTAATGCAGGCTTTTCTACTTTACCGGGTAATCTGGGTAATCCGATGTTGATGACGAACCATAATTGGCTATATATTTCCGTTTCATTTTTGATTATTTTGGGAGGAATCGGTTTCCCGATTCTAGTTAATTTTAAAGATATCATTATTTATCATTTAGGCCGTATTTGGTATTCCTTGAAAACGCGTAAGTTAGCAAGATATAAGATGCATCATCTTTATAATCTTAATACAAAGATTGTTTTGATTATGACGTTTTTGTTACTGGTGTTCGGTACGTTGGCTATTGCATTTTTTGAATGGAACGGTTCTTTTGCGGGGATGTCTGTTGCGGATAAATGGACACAAGCCTTTTTTAATGCGTCTTGTCCGCGAACGGCGGGATTTAACAGTGTCGATTTAGCGACGTTGAGCGTACAGTCTTTGTTGGTTTATCTGGCTTTGATGTGGGTCGGAGGTGGAGCTCAATCTACTGCCGGTGGTGTGAAAGTGAATGCTTTTGCTGTGGTCGTATTAAATCTGGTTGCTGTTATAAAGGGGTCGGAACGGGTAGAAGTATTTGGTCGGGAACTCTCTTATGATTCTATCCGTCGTTCCAATGCGACAGTAGTGATGTCGTTAGGGGTCTTGTTCCTCTTTGTATTTATGTTAAGTATGCTCGAGCCGGGAACTTCGGTGATGGCATTAACTTTTGAATGTGTATCCGCTCTTAGTACCGTGGGATCCAGTTTGAACCTGACTCCTACTTTGTGTGATGCGAGTAAGCTATTGGTAGCTTTGTTAATGTTTATCGGTCGTGTGGGGCTGATAACATTAATGTTGGGAATTATCAAACAGAAAAAAAATACAAAATATCGTTATCCGAGTGATAACATTATAATAAACTAAAGGTATGAAATACATTATTATTGGTTTAGGAAACTATGGCCATGTGTTAGCTGAAGAATTGTCGGCATTGGGACATGAAGTTATTGGTGCAGATATTAGTGAGAGTCGGGTAGATTCAATAAAGGATAAGATTGCTACAGCTTTTATCATTGATGCTACGGATGAACAGGCATTGTCTGTACTTCCTTTGAATAGTGTGGATATTGTTATCGTTGCAATTGGAGAAAATTTTGGAGCTTCCATACGTGTAGTAGCATTACTGAAACAGAAAAAAGTACCTCATATATATGCTCGTGCCATAGATACGGTACATCGGTCAGTGCTTGAGGCTTTTAGTCTGGAGAAAATCCTTACTCCGGAAGAGGATGCTGCACGTAGCTTGGTGCAAGTACTCGATTTTGGAACCAATATGGAAGCTTTTCGTATAGATCCGGAATATTATGTTGTAAAATTTACAGTTCCGGAGAAGTTTGTGGGATATTTTGTGAATGAATTGAACCTGGACGAAGAGTTTCATCTGAAACTGATCGGGTTGAAACGTGCGGATAAAGTAACCAATTGTTTAGGTGTTACTTTGACGGAGCTTCATGTGAAAAATGAACTTCCGGCAAATGAGAAGGTACATGAAGGCGATGAATTAGTCTGTTACGGTAAATACCGCGATTTTCAGGCTTTCTGGAAGGCTATCTGATGAATGATACTTATATAATGTTTTGTGTATTTCATAATCATTCTGTTTTCTTGATTACAAAAGAAGGAAAAAGTAAGTTATACTTGTAAATCTCCCCTTCTTTTTGTTCCTTTGCCTTATAAATTATAAATAGATAATTTGAAGATGAAAAAGTTTATTTATCTGCTTATGCTACCAATGCTTGTAGCGTTGGTTGCTTGCGGTGGTAAGAGTGGAAATGCGGATAAAAGTTCAAATATGGCGTTGCAGGATAGTGTGGATGCTCATGGAATACAACGTATGCAGGCTTCTAAAACAGAAGTCGATATCAAGTATAAGGATAAAGACTATCGTTCTTATGTTTATCGTACTCCTGATGAAAGTTTGCCTCATGTAAAGAATGAAATGGGGGATACGTACGTTGATAATAAAATTGTGGTACGTTTGACACGCGGAGGTACGGCTGTATTTGATAAGACATTTACAAAAAACGATTTTTCTTCTGTAGTAGATGCAGACTTCTTATCAAAATCAATACTTGAGGGGATTGTATATGATAAGACCACTCCGCAAGGTTTTGTTTATGCGGCAAGTGTATGTTATCCGCAAACTGATTACTATATTCCACTTTCTATTACGATAACTGCTGATGGTAAAATGACCATTGAAAAGGTGGATATACTAGAAGAAGATTATAGTGAAGAAGTACCCAAGAATTAGCCTTTTTAATAACTTAAAATTAAGAACTGGTTGCTGATGTAATCTGCCAATTGCTATGTAGTTAGGCATCCGGATTCTTATATTTAGGTCTTTAATGACGAAAGTTAAAGAAATCCAAAAAGAATATTTCCCCTTATTATTCCCAAATCTTTCTAGAATCTGTATCGTTATTTGCAATATAAACCATTCAGGTATAGTATTAACACTAAAAAATAACGATTATGAAGAAAATTTTATCTTTGCTTGTATTGGCTATTGTAGCCGTACAGTTTTCATTTGCCGGCGATGTGATAACAAAAGACATGAACCAGTTGCCGCTTCCGGCACGAAATTTTATTAATCAACATTTTACTAAGCCTCAGGTAGCACATATTAAGATTGATAAGGATATGTTGGAGGCTACCAAATATGAAGTATTGTTGATGGATGGTACTGAAATTGATTTCGATAGTAAGGGCAATTGGGAAGAAGTTAGTGTGAAGAAAGGAAAGCTTCCTGCAAGCGTTATACCTGCATTCGCTGCTAATTATTTGAAAGCACACAATTTTACTAATGAAGGTGTGCAGAAAGTAGAGCGTGACCGTAAAGGATATGAAATAGAATTGTCTACGGGTGTTTCTTTTAAGTTTGATAAAAAAGGAAAGTTCGTGAAAGCGGACGATTAAGCAAATACGATAACCTAAACCGAGGATTTAATTATGTTGAGATTTAAATTTAGTGCATGGGCGATGGTATGTATGCTGGTTGCTTTTTCATTCAGTGCGTGTAGCGACGATGATGATAATGATGATACGTTTGTGCCACCTTCCAATATTGTGGAAGCTTTAAAGCAATTATATCCGAGTGCCCAGAATATAGAATGGGAAATGAAAGGCGTTTATTATGTAGCCGACTGTTGGTTGAGTGGTGACGAATTGGATGTCTGGTTTGATGCAAATGCTAATTGGCTCATGACGGAAGTTGAATTAGATAACATTAACCAATTAGTACCCGCAGTCTATACGGCTTTTATGAATTCTAGCTATAATTCCTGGGTAGTGACAGAGGTGTATGTATTGACGTTCCCTCAACGTCCGATGGAATCTGTTGTTCAGGTAAAACAAGGAGAGCAACGCCATGCATTGTACTTTACACAAGATGGTGGACTGATTCATGATAAGGATATCAGTAATGGGGATGATACCAATTGGCCTCCGGCTCTTCTTAGACAATAATGGAAGTGTATTGTATTGTTTGTATTAGATTGCTTTAAGATATAAATTATGAAGCAAATAAAAAGTCCGAGCTTTTTCAGGTTCGGACTTTAATATAAACGTAACGGAATAGTCTTTGAAGAGGCCTCAATCAAAATGTCACATTAATCAAGCAAGAGCCGCGATGCCGGTTCCTATTAGATTTGCGTTATTCATATTGTTGACATGTACTTCTATGTCCTTCAATCCAAATTCATCGAGAAGTTCCTGTAGCTTTTCCATCACAAGAATATTATAATTTTTATCTTTTCTGTTTTCACTCCAAAAGAGACTACCTTCAGCAACCAGACAAATCTTTCGTGTATCTTCATCGTATGATTTCAACAATAGGATAAGGCCTGCGAGTGAGGCAGCAACTAATTGTGCCGATCTGTTATAAATCCAATGTGCTACTTGCACATATACTTCTTTGTGCATATCCGGATAATTCATGATAGCAGTCAGCTTTTGGGCATCGAATTTCTCTTCGAACTCATCTAAAGGAAACGTTGCTTTCAGAATATCTCCCAGATACATGCCGGACACCGCTTTTTCAAAACGTTGTTTTCCTAAGTCGCCGAAAATGGCATCGACTGTATCATCTACCGTAGTCAGGAATGGAGGGTGAAAATTACCTGATTCTAAGTTTACTGGAATCAGCCCTTGTACATTGTATGCCGGTTTTAGTTTCTTAATCTTTTCAGCCGGAATAAAAGTCGCCATATTTGTGCCTGTACCGACTATCAAGCCGATATAAGCGTCATAGCTGCTATCGGTAAGACCGGCAAATAAACTGGCTATGGTATCATTCAATACTTTAATGCCTGTAAATTTGATTTTATTCTTTTTATTCAGATAATCGAGAAGGGATTTACCTATAAATTGTCCGACCATCTCTTTAATGTCTACTCCTTTTGTCCAACGTAATAATTTTGCATCTCCTCCAGGTACAGATTCGGCAGGGTATGAAAAACAATAACCAATAGGCATTTCTTCTTCGCGCTTTATTCCTACAATCATATCGCTTAATTCTCTGAACAGTTCCTCGCGTGTAAATCCCGGTGATTTCATGATCGACATATCTTTTTTCCAGCCATTGTCGGGATGTATAGTTGGTGCTCCTTTATCGAAATCGACAATTGCTACTCTGTAGTTAGTTCCTCCCAAGTCAAGAACCAGTGCTTTTCCATCGATACCTTTGGCCTTAGGGGTGATAAATGTAGGAATACATTGTATTTCCATATTATCAGCATTTAACCCCTCTTCAACTTTTTCCCGGAATGAATGAGCTATCGTTTTGAGCTGATCATTATCCAACATAAAAATGTTTTTCTCCATGTGATTGATTTTTTAATGTATAGTTTATCCTTATTGATGAATAACAATCAAGAATCAAAATTTGCTCAAACTGGTGCAAAAATGAACTAGTCTGTCCTGCTCTGCTATCAATTGTTCCGACTGCTATAATGAATATTAGGCATTTAACCTTCCTTATCTGCGAAAGAAATTGTAACTTTGCCATAATTAAAAAAAAGAAAGCGATATGGAACAAACGGACAAATATATTCGTTTCGACTGGGCTATCAAAAGATTGCTTCGTCAGAAAGCTAATTTCGATGTATTAGAAGGTTTCCTCACCGTGCTTTTAGGCGAAGCGGTGAAAATCATCGAAATACTGGAAAGTGAAAGTAACCAGCAAATGGCTGATGATAAATTCAACCGTGTAGATATTAAAGCCAAAAACGATAAGGATGAAATCATTATCATTGAGGTTCAGAACACACGCGAACTTTATTATCTTGAGCGTATTCTCTATGGAGTGGCAAAAGCTATCACCGAACATATCTCACTTGGTGCACGCTATTATGAAGTGAAAAAGATTTATTCAATCAGCATCTTATACTTTGATATTGGCAAAGGGGATGACTATTTATATCACGGTCAGAACAACTTCATCGGAGTACACACGAGCGACCGCCTTGAAGTGACTACCAAAGAGAAAGATGCACTGGTGCATAAACTCCCTGCCGAAGTCTTTCCCGAGTATTTCCTCATCCGGGTGAATGAGTTCAATAAAGTAGCTGTTACCCCTCTGGAAGAATGGGTAGAATATCTGAAAACAGGTTGTATCCGTCCTGATACCAAAGCTCCGGGGCTAAAAGAAGCTCGTGAGAAACTTATATATTATAATATGTCAAAGGTGGAACGCCAAGCTTATGATGAACACTTGAGTGCTATCATGATACAAAATGATGTGTTGGACGGAGCGAAACTGGAAGGACGTGCAGAAGGACGTGCAGAAGGACGTGCAGAAGGACGTGCAGAAGGAGTCCTGGAGGTTGCTCGTAACATGAAAAAGTTGGGACTTTCCACTGATATTATCATACAAAGTACCCAATTATCAGAAACTGAGATAGAGAGTTTATAAAGTAATATCAATTTAGTAGAATATCCTTTTTTCTATTCCTATTAATGAGAAATAGAAAAAGGATATTCTTAATTTTTAGAACCTATATATTCATTTGAACATAGAATATATGCAATAATACAGAATCTTTGATTGTATTTAACTTGTGTAAGAGTATTGTAAGCGTTGTATCAAAACAAAACTAATTGTCTGTGTGTTAATAGTTTCCTCAAATAGTTACTAATAGTAAGAAAGGACGTTTATTATGGCACGAAAAAATGTAGAATTTGTGATGACACCGGGTGAAGTACATTGGGTAGGAGATGGATTCAGAGTACATAATTTCATTCCCAGTCGCTTCCATTAATCAAATAAATTCAGATATGGTTGCACCTTCTCCTGAAGAAATTACTATTTCTCAGGTTGCTTATGATGCAAAAATGGTTAAGCTACACATTTTGTATCCGTATCATTATAGTAATACGGATGTCATTCAGTTGAAGGAGGCTTTGTAAGATTAACCAGAATTTGAAGTGCGTATCCGGCAGTTAAAATGAGGTTAAATAAATTACATTTGCTGATAGTCCTTAGCTAAACCTCCTTCACTCGTTTCTTTGTAAAGCGAAGGCAAATCATGACCGGTCTGTTTCATGACTTGCACTACTTTGTCGAACGATACGCGGTGCATTCCGTCAGTAAAAGCTGAGTAAAGATTTGCGTCTAATGCTCGGGCGGCAGCATAAGCATTTCGTTCGATACAAGGAATTTGTACTAAGCCGCATACGGGATCGCAGGTCATTCCTAAATGATGTTCCAGCCCCATTTCTGCTGCATACTCGATTTGTGCCGGACTTCCTCCAAATAACTGATTGGCGGCTGCTGAAGCCATTGCACAGGCAACACCGACTTCTCCCTGACAACCGACTTCGGCACCGGAGATAGAAGCATTGAATTTGACGATATTCCCAACCAGTCCTGCGGTAGCAAGTGCACGTAGAATACGCATATCACTGAATTCACGGCTTTTCTGTAAATGATAAAGTACGGCCGGCATTACACCGCAAGAACCACAAGTAGGAGCTGTCACTATTTTACCTCCGGAAGCGTTCTCCTCGCTGACTGCTAAGGCATAGGCAAATACAAGACCCCGTGATTGAAGGGATTGTTTAAATCCGGTAGCACGTATATAATAGGTTGAGGCTTTTCTCCGTAAGTTCAGTGGTCCGGGCAATACACCTTCTGCTTCTAGGCCACGGTGAATGGCATCTTTCATCGTGTTCCACACTTCCGCCAGATAATCCCAGATATCTTCATCCTCACATTCCTTTACGTATTCCCAATAACTTTTTCCGGTGCGTTCACACCAATCCAATATTTCAGTCATATTGTTCATTCCGTAAACTTCGGGGCTTTCGATAGTCGGACTGTCATTATTCTCAGCCAGTGCACCTCCTCCGATACTATAAACTGTCCAATTCTCCAAAGTTTTGTTTTGGGAATCTATTGCAGAAAAGGTCATTCCATTGGGATGGAATGGCAAAAAGACTTTTGGCTGCCAAACAATTTCTACGGGAGCAGTGGGCTGTAGTGTATCAATAATAGCTACATCTGTCATGTGACCTTTTCCTGTGGCAGCTAGACTGCCATAGAGTGTTACTTTAAAAGACGTAGCGTCCGGATGACGTTCCAAAAACATTTCTGCCGCTTTACGAGGTCCCATAGTATGGCTGCTGGAAGGACCTGTTCCTATTCTATATAGTTCTTTGATTGATTTCATACATTAGGAAATATGATTAATACCATTTCTTTTTGCGAAAGTACAAATATACAACAATACCAATAATAAACATAAGAACCCAAGCAAATAAATATCCATATCGCCAATCGAGTTCAGGCATCCATTTGTAGTTCATTCCCCAAACGCCCGCTAAAAAGGTGAGAGGAATGAAAATGGTGGATACCACAGTCAGACGTTTCATGATATCGTTCATGCGTAGGTCGTTGTTAGAGATGTATAGATCGACTAATGAAGACAATGTTTCCCGACAGATTTCAATAGTTTGCAGTACGAATTGTAAGTGGTCGTTTACATCATTATAAAAAGCACGGTTTATTTTATGAATGAGTAAATTTTCTGCTCGTAAGAGTTTTATATATTGTGCCTTTAGCGGAAGAATTGCTTTTTTCATTAACATATATTGTCTGCGGAGGGATTGTATTTGAATACCGATGTCGTCTCCATTTGTGATGGTTAGCAGTTCTTCTTCTAAATCTTCTAACGAATCGTCGATAGAGGAAATGGTGGAAATATAGTTACCCATAACGCTGTTTAATAGGACACTAAGCAGATAGTCACTTTGGCGGCTACGTATTTTTAATACATCATTGCGTAAAGCAGAACTGACATCATCAAAAAAATCTGTTTCTTTCTCAAGAAAAGTGAGCACGTAGTTATTTCCTAAGACGAGGCAAACTTGTTGTTGAAGTAGTCCGTCCAATTCGTTTTCATCTTTATGTTCATTCGGGTAGAACAACTTAGCAATTAGAACAATATGCTTTTCATATTCTTCTATTTTGGTCGGATGATCTGCATTCAATATATCTTGCAGGACAAGGAAGTCTATTTCGAAATGACTGCAAATTTCACGGATTGTTTCAGTGTTTTTCATCCCATGTACTTGTAGCCAGTTTATTTTCTCATTATCTAATGTATGCTTGACGGATTGAAAAGTGTCACCGGAAACTTCTTGCATTTCAGTGGCATTATACGTGCAGAGATGAATATGGGTAGGGGTAACACTATCTCCGGTGTAAATAAGCTTTTCGCTTAACAGGTTATTCTTCATGCTTTATTCTCGTTTTAGAAAACCACAAACAAAAGTAGTGGTTTTCTAAATGAGAACAAGTAATTATTGAATTTGTTTACAAATAATTATTCAAAATCGACAACAGTAATTCCTGCTCCTCCGAATTGGACGTGTTCGTCTGCATAATGACGTACTCCTGGTACGGTAGATAAATATTGGCGGATGAGTGTACGAAGGATTCCTGTTCCTGTTCCATGAAGAATGCGAACACGGTTCATGCCTACTAATATAGCATCATCAATAAAATAGGTAACAGCTTGTAAAGCTTCATCCCCTCTCATTCCACGAACATCGATATCTTGTTTGAAACTGAGTTTCTTTTCATACATTTGATCATGTGTTTGTGTACTGACAAACGTACTTTTTGCAATTCCTTCTGTTTTCGGGGCAGCTTTGGAGCGTTCCAAACGGTCTAATTTTACAGTGGTCTTTATACTTCCAAAAGCGACCACTGCATTTTTGCCGTTGATCTCCATTACCTGTCCGATACTGGTTTGACCTTTGATTTTTACATTCTCGCCGACTGTGATAGGAATTATTTTAGGAGTTGCAGAAGGAGAAGAAGCTGTTTTAGGATCATTTTTTTTATTTTTCTTTCGCTCCTGTTTCTCTTTTAGTTTTTTCATCTTCTGTGCAATCTTTTCTTCCTGCTCTTTAGAAGAGAACGAGTCTAGAGAAGTACGGAAATCTGCCAGTTCCTGACGTACCAGACGAGTCTTTTCTTTTTCGGCCTGTGCTTCTTTTATTGTACGGATCGTATTTTCAATACGGGCATTTGATTCCTGCAACAGCCGTTCAGCTTCTTCTTTTGCTTGACGAATAATCTCTTTACGTGATTTCTGCAATTCTTCCATTTCCGTCTGATAACGAGCAATCGTTTCTTCCATGTGCTTCTCCCGTTGGCGTATTGTCTGGCGTTTGCCTTCCCAATAACGTTTATCACGTACGATATCCTGAAGATATTTATCCGCATTAATATACTCGCTTCCCACAATCTCTGAAGCATCTGCAATGACATCTTCCGGCAAACCGATTTTTCGGGCAATTTCAACAGCGAATGAACTTCCCGGATTTCCGATTTGCAGTTGGAATAAAGCTTGCATTAAATGGCGGTCATACAACATTGCCCCGTTTACTACTCCTTCATGGTCTTCAGCGAAATGTTTCAGATTCTGATAATGAGTAGTAATTACCCCGAATGTTCCCTTCTGATTAAAACGTTTAAGTACAGCTTCTGCAATAGCCCCTCCGATTTGCGGCTCAGTGCCTCCTCCGAATTCATCGATGAGAATCAGGCTATGTCCATTGCAGCTTTTCATCATGATTTTCATATTGGTCAGATGTGAGGAATAAGTACTCAGGTCATCTTCGATGGACTGTTCGTCACCAATATCAATAAAAATACTGCTGAACATTCCTGTATGGCTGCGTTCGTGCATTGGAACCAACATTCCGCATTGGAGCATATACTGTAATAATCCAACCGTTTTCAAACATACGGATTTACCTCCGGCATTCGGACCGGAAATAATAAGGATACGCTGTTTCTGATTGAGTTCTATATCCAGAGGAACTACCTTTTTGCCATGTTTAGCTAATGAAATCTGTAGTAATGGATGTACAGCCATTGTCCAATCCAGTAATTGTTCATTCTCTATTGCAGGTTTTAGACTATTAGTCTGTATTGCGAAATGGCTTTTTGCACGAATGAAATCAATTTCTGCCAGAAATTCATACGATTGAAGGATTTCTGGAATAGAAGGACGTAATATGTTGGAGAACTCAATCAAGATACGAATGATTTCACGCCGTTCATCTCCTTCGAGCTCACGAATACGATTGTTGGCTTCCACTACTTCTGCCGGTTCAATAAATACAGTTTTTCCACTGGCGGACTCGTCATGTACGATTCCCTTGATTTTTCGCTTGAGTCCGGGTGCAACGGGGATTACCAGACGTCCGTCACGCATTGTAGGAGTCACGTCTTTATCTACATAGCCTTCGGATTGTGCACTGCGGAGGATACTGTTCAGTGAACGTGAAATACTTCCCATTGTACTGGCAAGTTCTCTACGAATACGTGCCAGCTCAGTGGAAGCATTATCTTTAATTTTACCGTATTTATTAAGAATACCGTCTATCTTTCCGATAAGTTGTGGGAATACGGCGATATCTCCTGCTAGCTTTTTCAGGCTAGGATAGGGGCAATCATTTTCTTCTTCTTCATTTCGTTGTAAAAAGCGCACAATATCCCTGATTGTTTCTAATGAACGGCGAAGATCAAACAATTCTTGTTCGTCTAAATACATACCTTCTATCCGTACCCGTTTTAGTGAAGGTCGGACATCGAAAAAAAACTGATCCGGAAATCCGTCTTCTTCCTGAATGATGCGCACAAATTCAGTTACCTGATTTAACTTCTCTTCTACTTCATCGTATTGATCAGAAAAAGTCATTCCTGATACGCGCTCTTCGCCTAAAGTGCTGAGACACTTTTCTTTCAATAACTGTCTTATTTGGTCGAACCCTATCTTTTGCTCAAAATTCTGAGGATATATCATATCTTTCTTACTTGTAATAAGCTGCAAAAATACGATTAATTCGCGAAAAAAATATCAGAATGTTTGCAGATTTAAAAATGATTCGTACCTTTGCACCGCTTTCAACGGAAAGTACTTCAGATAAAGGAGTTTTGGAGAGGTGGCAGAGTGGTCGATTGCGGCGGTCTTGAAAACCGTTGTACTGCGAGGTACCCGGGGTTCGAATCCCTGTCTCTCCGCTGAACGTGCTGGACAGAAATGGTCAGCAAACGGACAAAAAGCTACAAATCAATGATTTGTGGCTTTTTTTATTGCCCGAAAGTCCTGCTTCCAAGACTTCAAAAGTACGGTAAAAGACAAAGTTTCGTTACTAAATCGTTACCTATTCCCCGCCGGACAAAAACGGTAACGATTTGTCCATAAATGACCTGATAATGACTTGATTAGTCCATAGTCTGCATAACTCGAAAACGAGAGGTAAAAATTAATTTTGCAACTAAAAAAAGTGAGTTATGAAATCGACATTCAAGGTTCTTTTTTATTTGAAGAAAGGTTCTGAAAAGAAAAACGGCGAGGTTATGATTATGGCACGCATCACCATAGACGGCAAACTTTGCCAGTTCAGTACGAAACAGAGCATCCAGCCCGACAACTGGAGCATTACTGCGGGCAAAGCCAAAGGCAGGGATGCCGGGAGGATAAACGCCCTTTTGGACGACATACGTTCTTCCCTGAATACCATTTACCACGAAATGCAGCGGCGTGACAATTACGTGACCGCCGAGAAAGTGAAAAACGAGTTCTTGGGACACAGCGAGAGCCACGAAACAATCCTTTCATTGTTCCAAAAGCACAATGACGATGTGAAGCAGCTTGTAGGCATATCCAAGACGATAGCGACCTACCGCAAGTATGAAGTGACCCGCCGCCACCTCGCTGAATTTATCCAAAGCAAGTACAACGTATCGGACATATCCATAAAGGAGATAAGCCCGATGTTCATTACCGATTTTGAGTTGTATTTGCGTACCGCCTGCAAGTGCGGCTACAACACCACCGCCAAGTTCATGCAGTTCTTCAAGCGTATCATCATCATCGCCCGTAACAACGGCATACTGGTGGGCGACCCTTTCGCCAGCTACAAAATCCGGCTGGAAAAAGTGGACAGGGGTTATCTGACAGAGGACGAGATTAAAATTATCCTTAAAAAGAAAATGGTTTCCGAACGGCTGGAACACGTCAGGGACTTGTTCGTCTTTTCCTGTTTCTGCGGTCTGGCATACAGCGATGTCGCCAATTTGCGGCAGGAGAATATCCAAAAGTCTTTTGACGGCAACCTTTGGATAATCACCAAGCGGGTAAAGACCAACACGGACGTGAATGTCCCCCTGCTGGATATTCCCAAGATGATTTTGAAGAAGTACAAGGGCAAGTTGCCGGACGGCAAGATACTTCCCGTAATCAGCAATCAGAAGCTAAACGCCTACTTGAAAGAGATTGCCGATATATGCGGTATTAAAAAGAACCTGACATTCCACCTTGCCCGGCACACGTTCGCCACGACCACCACGCTGTCAAAGGGCGTACCCATTGAAACGGTGTCCAAGATGCTGGGACACACAAACATAGAAACTACGCAAATCTACGCCCGCATCACCAACAGCAAGATAGGCAGCGATATGCAGGGGCTTGACAAGAAGTTTGTCGGCATTGAGAAGATTTACAAGGAAGTTGCCATGTAATCTTGATTATATGGAACTGGTCACAATTTGTGACCAGTCCTTACTATTATTCCAACATTGCTAAATCTCCTAAAATATACGATTATGGATTTGCAGATTATCCAAAACAAGATTTTTGAGGTCAGAAGTTGCCGGGTGATGCTCGATTATCATTTGGCAGAACTCTACCAAGTGGAAACACGAGCCTTGAAGCAGGCGGTCAAGCGCAATATCGAGCGTTTTCCGGGTGATTTTATGTTTGTACTCACCCAAGAGGAAGCTAACTTGCTGTTATCCATAGGGGTATCACAAAATGTGATACCCCCTGCTTACAACTTCGGCGTTGCTATGCCTATGGCTTTCACCGAGCAGGGCGTAGCCATGCTTTCTTCGGTTCTCCGCTCCAAAGTAGCCATAGAAGTAAACATTTCAATCATGCGGGCTTTTGTCCTCATGCGCCAAATGGCAATCGGTTACGAGGAACTGTCAAGGCGCATCGAGGAACTGGAGGTAAGCACCGATGCGCAGTTCAACGAACTGTACCAAGCCCTTACCCAGCTTTTGAGCCAGTCGAAACAACAGAAAGAACGCCGTCCGGTAGGTTTCGTTACCTATAACCGTGGCAAGAACGAATAGGTAACGATTTCGGTAACGAAATTCCACTTAATAACCTATATCCCAGCATTGTACATTCTTCCACCTTGCGGGCAGTCTACCGACTACCCGCATTTTTTATATCCTTTTCCAACTGGCACATTTCCCGAAACGCCAGCCGTGCGTGGCATGGCTGACTGTATTTCGTGAAAAGAGCCGTTGGAAACCCGCACAAGCGTATTGCAAGCAAGCTCACAACACCCTTGCCTTTCCCGCCCGCATGGAGTGTTCCCTAAAAGATGAAAGAGAACAGGCACTTTTCCCCAGTTTCCCTATTTGTAAATCTTCCTCTTACGCAGTCCCCCAGCCGGGACAGTCGTTTTAATCATTTCAATAGGCAAAGGTAGTTACGTGTTCTTCACGATTTTGCAAGGTCGAGCCGTTCCGGTTTGGCGAAAAAATCTTCCCTGCCTTGCGAGGTATTTTTTGCCCAAAACCTTGCAAACTCTAAACACTACCCTTTTACGCCTATGTGAAACGAAAACGACCGACCCGACCGGAAGACGCATAAAAAAAAAGTCGGATTTACGGGAAACAGGAAAAAAATTCAGTGAAACTTCAACTCCCTCACCTCTCAAATCCGCATAAAATTAAAAACTTAAAAAATTACAGCAATATGGAAGCAAAGGTATTATCGGAAGCAAAAGTTTATGTAGGCACTTATGCCAAGTACAACAACGGTTCATTGTCCGGCGCATGGCTCGACCTTTCGGACTATTCGGACAAGGAAGAATTTTATGAAGCCTGCCGGGAACTTCACAAGGACGAGGAAGATGCGGAATACATGTTTCAGGACTGGGAGAACGTGCCGGAGGGCTTAATCGGCGAAAGCTGGATTTCTGAAAACTTCTTCGCCCTGCGTGATGCGGTGGAGGATTTGAGCGACACCGAGCAGGAAGCCTTTTTCGTGTGGTGCAACTATAAAAGCCATGATTTGGGCGAGGAAGATGCGGACGACCTTGTACGTGATTTCCGGGACGAGTATCTGGGTCAATATGACGATGAAGAAGATTTCGCCTATGAAATTATCGAGGAATGCTACGACCTGCCGGAGTTCGCAAAGACCTATTTCGATTATGAAAAGTTCGCCCGTGACCTTTTTATGTGCGATTACTGGTTTGATGACGGTTTTGTGTTCCGTGCGGCATAACAACCAATCCGGGCGGGGTGTCAAAGCCCTGCCCGTTAAAAACGACCAAGCGATGAAACGGAAAAGCATTTATAAAATCCTTTGGCGGGTGTTGCTGCTCTGCCTTGCATGGCGGTTTACCAGCGTAGCCGGAGCAGGCACGGCGATAACGGCGTATATCGTGTTTTGTGCCGCCCGTTTCCTGCTCCGGGTCTGCCTTTCAGCCCTTTATGCGCTGGGCGTGGCTCTGCTTTTCCTGCTGTTGCTTTCTTTACTGATATTATAACCATTAAAAAAAATAGAACATCATGCAGTCACTTAACAAAAACGGGGTAAGCATTACCCAAACACCGGGAGAAGAAAAGTTCGTGAAATGCTGTTTAGGGGCTTTCAGGGGACAAATTTATTATCAATATGACTACCGCCACACGGACGGCGAACTTTTCAGCACGGTAGCCAAAACGCTGGACGAGTGCCGCCGCAGGCGTGACGAATGGATAGCGAAGAAGAACGGAGTAATAAACAAGTAAATTTTAGGGACATGAAAACAACAGAAGTAAACAAGGAGCTTATCGGCAGGCGTTGCGAGTGCATTTTTACGGGCTTAATGGTAACGGGCGTTATCGAGGACACAGAAGAAAACGAACACACCATAGAGGTAAAAGTCCGTTTCGACCACCCGCACCAGTGGGGCGATGATTTGTATAATGATGTGTGGGCGTGGGGGCGCAAAATAGACGAGTTCGGCACGCTGCACCATTTGCAACTGTTGGAGGATAAACCGGACTTTCAGATAATGACGGTAGTTTTCGGCGAACCAATCAGCCGGATAGACCGCAGTGTTTTTGAAGATGTTGCAACGTGGGGTGTCTGTTCCCTGCAAGGCTGGGTAAACAGCTATGAAAGTGTCCGGTTTGTAGCTATAGACGACCATACGGCAATCATCACGGGCGAATATAACATGGAGCAGGTAAAGGTGTGGTTAGAGAAATACACGTCCATAAAGAGCCTTAAAACCAGTTGATAGAAAACGGCGGCTGCTTGCCGCCGTTACTTTCTTCCGTGAGCCTGCCAGCGGGTGAAGAAAGTAACAAAGAAGCCTTTCGTTTTCCCTATCATGGAAACATCCCGCCGATGCTTCCCGGCGGGATGTCTGCCCGATATTTACGCTTTGCGTATCATTCCATACCCGGTTTCCCAAGAGGATGATAAAAACGAATGTCGCAACTATAAATCCTCATAGTGAATAAATTTTACACCAAGTATGCACACGGTTTCTTCTTCCTCGATGTCATATTTCCATGTCCGTTTATTGACAAGCATTTCCGTGTCGCAATCGAACCATTCCATTACAGGCGCATCATCTTCTTCGTCCGCCCATTTGAAAACCTGATTGGACGGCGTTTTCCATAATTCAGCACTGTCACGTTCGGAAATACAGTCCTTGTCCATAATGATGATGTCACCTACTGCCGGAACTGTATCTGTTTCCAACGTGGTTTCTATGTACCACGAGATGCCTTCTATATCCAATTCTATTTTTACCATGTCGTTTTATTATTAGGGGGTTATTGTTTCCGTTTCTTCTTCGCTGTTGTCATTATTAAATGATAGTGTAAGTTGCTGCATCTGCCCGAAGCTGTCGATGATATAAATGTCAATCGTCTGCTGGTCGGTCGATGCCGAGGTGTAGTAGAGCCAGAACGTTTCTTTCTCCAGCGGGTAGAGGTCATTGGGCAGGAACACCGTGCCGTTATCCATTTCCAGCTTCCCTTTGCCGTCCGGCTGGAAATACCTTATCTGATAGGTAGTCGGCTGGTAATAGCCGCCACGCACCAGTCGGCAGCGTATTTCGGCGGTTTCCCCGACTTTCAGCCTTTTGGGTACTGGCAGTGTTTCGATGCTGAACGGGTACGCCTGCTGAATATCCAAGTTGTCATTACAGGCGGTGACAAGCACGAGGGCGGCCACGATGTAGCAGCCCATGATGATTTTATACATTACATTCTTCATATACATTATTATATAGCGGTCAGTTGATAATGAATTTCAGTCCCAAAGATACCTGCGTGTGGAACTTGCCTATGTCCGAGCCGAACAACGCCCGTTCCCTTGCACTGACAAGCAAGGCTATCCGGTCGGTCAGGTAGGCTTCCAGTTCCAGCGTCAGCGCACCGCCGTAGATGAAGCAATCCTTATCCAGCAAGGTAGAGCCGTCCGGCAGCAGCTTTTCGCTTCGGTTGCTTGTTTCGTACCCGGCGAGAGCCGACAATCCCAATGAAAGGAAAAAAGTCTTTCGCCTGTCCGATAGGAATTTCAGGTAATAGCCGCCCTCTGCGGTGAACTGTTCTACGGGTATCTGCATATCCTTGTAGTCATACTTCTTGTGCAGGTATTCGCCGCCAATCACCCAGCGGTTGGCGTTCTTGGTGTAAACGCTGTACGCCGCCCCGATGTGGTAGGCAAAATCCGTGTCGGAGTTCCAATGCACCCCGTCCGCCATGCCCGCCGTGACTTGCAAGCCTTTCATGCCCGGCAGGTATCTTTGCGCATGTGCCTGAAACGAGGTCAGGCACAGCGCAAAGAGCATCATTATAAAGATGTGTCTTTTCATTCCCTATTTGATTTTTAGTTCGTCAATCACTTCTGCGTTCACGATGTCGGCGTTCTCCACCCGTATGGTCTGATGCCGCCCGCCGTTCTTCTCGTAGAGTTCCACGACCAGCAGCTTGTCGTCAGGAATGGTGAACTTCGGCAGGGCGTACACCGTGCGCACGGTACTTTTTCCTGCAATCTCTATCACCTCGTTGTAGCTACGTACCGCATCCAGCACCGTTTCCTGAATAGCCGTGCGCTTGGGTACTTTCTTATCGGTTATCTTAAACTTGATGAAGTCGGTATCGAAAGGCACGTTGGAACTGTTCTTTGTCTGCGTGTGTACATAGAGCATCCCGTTATAGGTGTAAATCCCCTTGATTAAGAACTGTATGCCGAAACGCTTGCTACCCAAGTGGCGCACTTTCCGGTCATTGTTCTTGTAGATGCTCTGCATTATCAGTTTCACCAATAGCGGGCTTTCATTCCCCAGTTCCCGGAAATAGATGTTCATCCGGGTATGTGAGAAGTCGGACGTATCTTCATTCTCCAAGAAGTCTTTCATTTCGATGTTGAGCATTTCCGGTTCACGGGCGTACTTGGCGTTGAACGAAAAGAAACTGCCGTCCTCGCAGATAACGGAGAAGTTCGTTTCTCCCGGAAAGCCCTCTGTCGTGGCTTTCACCCTGATTACGTTCTCCGCACCGTCCGCCTTGCCCGCTATGATATGGTTGCTTCCCAAATCGACATAGCGGACGGCGGCGGGGAAGATGATATGCACCGTCTTGGCAAAGGTCACTTCCACGCCGTAGGGCGTAACCATTTGGCGGTACGGGAGTTTCCGGGTAATCCCCCGGTACAAGTCGTTGCCAGCCGCATACTTCACGGTGTCAGTGGTTTGTGCGTTTGCCGCACACACGCCCAGCAAGAGGGCGAACATTACAAAAATCTGTTTCATTGCTAATTGAAATTTTAACGGTTGATAAAATGGTTATTGTTGTTTGGCGTAAAGCATCACCCTGTACCCGGCTTTCAGCTTCACTTTCACGGTTCGGAACTTCTTGGCGAGGTAGCCGGACGTTCCTTGCAGCAATCCCCTTGTCACGTCCATAGCCACCTGCTGCCCGGCACTTTGGGCAAAGGAAATGCTTGTACCCAGCCCGCTTCCGATATTCGCCATAGCTTCGTTGAACGCTTCCTGCTCCATAGAGGACGGGACGGACAGCCCCTTTTGCCCGTCCGTGTCGAACACGGCGAGTTCCACCGGGATGATGTTGCCAGCGTACTCAATCGAGGACACCAGTATGTCGAGCCGCTCGCCCTGCACCTTTGCCGTCCCCGCCACGAGGGTATTCTTCGGCACGACTATGTTCCCCGCCTGCATGGGTTCGAGCAGCCGTAGTTTCACCGCCTGCCCGTCCGTCAAGGTTTGGTCTTGGTGGATGCAGGCGGCTACCGTGTTCTTTCCCATAGCGTACCCCGTGCCTACTGCCGTGTTGAAGCCGTAGTTTCGTGGCTGGCTGTAAGCCCGGATGAAGTCGGCATCGCTCATGGGCTGCCGCAATCCCGAAACGGTCGTTTCCCTGACAGCCTGCACCGCCACCGCATCCGGCTTGCGGTCAATGTCGCCCGTTACCGGGACTTGTGCGACTTGTCCCTGCCCGCCGTTCATGTACTTTGCCGCCAGCTCGTAGGACTTTTCCAAGAGTGCCATTTGGTCGTCAGCGGTGGGTGTGGCGTTCTGTTGTTGCAGCCTATCGGTCAGTTCCGCTACCTGCCGCTTCAAGTCCTCTTTTTCCTCGTCCACCGCCGGAGTTTCATAGAACGTGCTTAACTGGCGGTTGATGTCCCGGTAAGCGTATGCCGAAGAAGCACCGCCGCCCCTTTGGGGCTTCGCATCCTCTTCCGGCATCAGGTCGATTTCCGCTTGCGGTTCTTCCGCTTCATCGTTCCCGGTGAAACCGAAGTCCTGCAAGGACTGTATCTTCTCCTGCTGCCTGCGGCTTATCATCGCCTGTTCGTAAGCCTTTTGCTTGTCGGCTATAATCCCGTCCTCTGCGGGCAGGGGTATGTCGGCGTTGAAGCCGCCCACGCTTTCCACGTTCACGTCCTCTTTGCCGGAGGGTGCGAATATCAGGTACATGCACCCGGCAAAGGCAAGGAACATCAGCGGGAAGACTATCATTTTCCTGCGCTGCTGCACCTGCTGCGGGGTAAGTTCCCGTTTGGGTTTATCTTCCTTTTTCGGCTTCCCGTCCGCCTGCGGTACGGTCGTGCCGTTCTCATTCTTCTGTACTTCTTCCATATTGCGGTCTGTTTAAGGGGTTGATACTTTTGGTTGTGTCGTTGCCGTGCAACGGCAGTTGCCTGATGTGTTCTATTTGCAGCCGCCTGCCGTCCCGCTTCCCGATGTTGTAGATTGATGAAACGGTAATGTAGATAGACAAGCCGCCAAGGAAGAAGAACATCACGAGGATAACCGCCAGCCTTTTGCCCGGCGTAATCCGTCCGCACATTCGGCGCAGGCGGTCGTCCGCCCAGTCCCGCACCTTTCCGATGTAGTTTCGTTTTCTTTCCATAAGGCTATCTCTTAATGGTCTGCAAATCCTTGTTCTCGGTAATGGTGAACGCTTCGATGATGAAGCCGTGCGGGTTGTTGTCGCTCCGTGTGGCGTTGAGCAGGCGGCACGAGGTCACAAGGCTTCGCACCGTCAGGCTGCTTTCCCGGACAATCAACTGGCGGGCATACGTGTTCACCTTGTAGGGGTACTGGTCGAAGTCGCACTTCACGCTGTCAATCTCCACCGTCTGCGTGACGTTTCCGGAAATCACCCGGTTGTAGTAGCCCTTTTCCGCCAAGTCCTTGTAATAGTTGAAAGCGGTCTTGTCGGCGAGGAACAGCGAGCGTTTGATGTTGCTTTCGATAGCCCCCTTGTCGGGTGAGAGCGTGAAGAAAAGTTCGTGGAAACGCCGCACGTGCGACTTGGCTTCCACGGGTCTGTTCTGCGCCATGTCCTGCGAGAGTGCCAGCATCAGGCTTTTGCCGTTGTCGAGGACGTATATCTTCTGCCGCTGCTTTTCGGCGAAGCTGTACGAGTTCCACACGGCAAAGCCCGTCACCAGTGCGCACAGGCAGATGAATACCAGCGCAAAGAGCCTGATTTGCCGGAAACTCGTTTCGATGTTCGTTAATGACTTAAATTCCATATACTAAATATTGATGTTGGTTATTTGAGTAGTTTCCCGGTTACTTTCCCGCTTGCCGCACCGACCGCCGCCCCGGCGATTGACCCAGCCCGTGCCACGTTGCGGTTATAGGCAGACGTACCGCCAGCCGACACTATCCAGCTTGCCACCGTTGGAATGGTGAAGTAGCCCACGATGCCGATAATCATAAAGATTACATACACGGTGCTGCTCCCGTCAGGAATGAAATTCGGGTCTGAAAGCTGCTCGATGTCTTTTTGTAGCATCAGGGTTTGTATGCGTGCCAGCACGCTGCTGAACAAGTCCGACACGGGTAGCCACAGGTAAATGGATATATAGCGTGAAATCCACTGGGTCAGCGTGCTTTGGAAACCGTCATAGACGGAAATCGCAAACGCCAGCGGACCCAGTATGCTTAACACGATTAGGAAGAACGTGCGCAGCGTGTCTATAATCAGCCCCGCCGCCTGAAAGAGCATTTCCAGCAGTTCCCTGAACCAGTCCCGGACGGACTTCTTTATATTGTACGCCGCCCTGTCCATATACATACCCGTCATAGTTACCATATCGGAGGGCGACCAGCCCAGTTCTTCCAGTTGCCTGTCAAATTCCTCGTCCGAAGCGAGGTAAGCCGTTTCGGGGCTACGCATCAGGGCTTCATATTCCAGTCGGTCTTTCTGTGCCCGGTATTCGTTCATGTCGAAAGTCTGCGTTTCCATAAGTTGGTTGCACCCTTTCACCACTGGCGACAATACCGTGTTGATAGTCCCCAGCACGAACGTGGGAAAGAACATGATGCACAGCCCCAGCGCAAAGGGACGCAGGAGCGGGTACACGTCTATGGGTTCGGCACGTGCGAGCGACTGCCACACTTTGGCGGCTACATAGAACAGCGCACCCAGCCCGGCTATTCCTTTGGCTACCCCCGTCATGTTGCTGCACAAGGGCATCATTTCATCGTACAGCACCCGCAACACTTGGTGCAGGTTGTCAAAATCCACCGCTGCTAATAACATAGGCATACCGATTTATATGTTACCAGTAGCGTTCATCCGCCGAGCCGTAAAGAGCCAGCACCCGGTCTGTGTCGTTCTTCTTCTTTGCCCGCAGGTAGGACACGGATATGTTCTTTCGGGTGTAGTAGTTCACGAGGTTGCGGTAGTTGAGCAGGCTTTTGTAGGCGTTGTTGATTACCGCCAGCCTTTCGGCATCCGTCAGCGACATACCCGTCACGTTCACTACATTCTTCAAGTCCTGCAACACGTCCGCACTTTCGGAGAGCAGCTTGGCATACCCGGCTGAAATGGCGGTGAGTTCATCCGGCGTGTAGTTCGGGTCAGCCAGCATGTTCTGGTAGTTTCGCACGTAGATTTCGGATATTTCCGCCACCAGTTCAATGGACTTCTTCACCTTGATGCCGCCCTTGACAACATCGTGTACCGCTTTGAGCGCATCGTAATAGACTTTTCCCTGCTGGAAAATCTTCTGCGCTTCCATGAAGCCGTCCAGCGTGTTTTTGGCTGTGGTGGAAGTCTGCACTATCTGCTTGGTGGTGTTGATGATGCCCTGTGCCAAATTGCCGGGGTCTGACACCACCCACTGTGCGGATGCGTTGCCGATGAAGCAAAGGCATACCGCCATAAGGAGAATTGTTCTTTTCATGTTCCTGATTTTTAAGTTGTTGATGATTGGGGATTACGTTTGCTTTCTGCAAGCCTCTTGATAGCCAGTTCAAGGTTGCCGCCCAGCTTGTCGGCAAGTGCGAACAGTTCCATTTTCTCGCTTTCCTCTGTCGTGAAGGTGTAATATTCTTCCAATGAAACTTCTGTGGCGTACACCGCCGACTGCGTGCCGCCCAGCGAGAAGAAAACTTCCTTGTACTTCCGTCCGGGGTGGTTCGCCATGTTGATAGACAATATCTGCGAACGCTCCTTGTCGGTCAGTCCCAAGAGGTTCTGTATGCTGTCAAACTTGTTGAGATATTTTCTTTGGTCTAACAGGATTTTGCAGTCCGAGTTATTGATGATACTCTCTTTCACGATAGGGGAAGAAATAATATCCTCAATCTCTTGCGTGACTACAATCGCTTCCCCGAAATATTTTCGGACGGTTTTGTAGAGGTAGCGGATATAGTCCGCCATGTTCGCCGATGCAATCGCTTTCCACGCTTCCTCGATTAGTATTAACTTCCTTATTCCCTTTAACTTGCGCATCTTGTTTATAAAGGCTTCCATGATGATGATAGTCGTTACCGGGAATAAAATCTTGTGGTCTTTGATGTTGTCCAACTCAAAGACAATGAAGCGTTTGTGCAACAAATCCAGTTCCTTGTCGGAGTTCAGCAGGTAGTCGTACTCACCGCCACGATAGTACGGTTCAAGCACGTTCAGGAAATTGTTTATGTCAAAATCCTTTTCCCTGACGTTCTTCTGTTCAAGCTGTCGGCGGTAATCATCCCGGACAAACTCGTAGAACGTGTTGAAGCAGGGCGTTACCGAACGGTCTTTGCCTGTCAGTTCGATATAGGCACTCACGGCGTTTGACAACGCCACTTCTTCCGACCGCTTCGGGGCTTCATCATCCCGCTTCCACAGGGTGAGTATAAGGGTCTTGATGCTCTCTTTCTTCTCTATGTCGAATACCCCGTCCTCGACATAGAACGGGTTGAACGCTATCGGGTTCTCGTTGGTGTAGGTGAAATAAATCCCGTCCTCGCCGTGCGTGCGGTTGTGGATAAGCTGGGACAGCCCCAAGTAACTGTTACCCGTATCTACCAGCAGCACGTGCGCCCCCTGCTCGTAATACTGACGCACCATGTGGTTGGTAAAGAAAGACTTACCCGACCCGCTCGGCCCAAGTATGAACTTGTTGCGGTTGGTCGTGATGCCTTTCTTCATGGGCAAATCCGATATGTCGATATGCAGCGGGCGACCGCTCACCCTGTCCACCATTTTGATGCCGAACGGCGAAAGCGAACTCTTGTAGTTCGTTTCTTCCACGAACAGGCAGAGAGCCTGCCCCAAGAACGTGTAGAAACTTTCCTCTGCGGGGAAGTCCGCTTCGTTTCCGGGTATGCCCGCCCAAAAGAGCGTGGGCGTATCGACCGTGTTGTGGCGTGGCTTGCACTCCATTAGCGCAAGCTGGCTTCCCACATCGTTGCGTATGCGTTTGAGTTCTTCCCGGTCGTCACTCCATGCCATGACGTTGCAGTGGCAGCGCACCGATACAAGCCCCTTGCTGTGCGCTTCGTTCAGGTACTCGTCTATCCATTCCTTGTTCACTTGGTTGGCACGGGAATAACGGGAGAGCGATTGCATGTTCCGGGCGGTCTGCTCGAAGTTCTTCAGGTTTTCGGCGTGGTCGTCTATGAAGATGAACTGGTTATAGACGTGGTTGCACGACAACAGCACGCCCACCGGGGCGGCGAATGACAGTCGGCAGTCGCTCCGGTCAGTGGACAGCTTCTCAAACCGTGTGTCCGTCCCGACCTTTCCGGGCAAATCTTCCACGTCCGAAAGCGTGTGCAGGCACAGTATGTCGTCCCCGACACGCATTTCTTCCGGGTACAGCCCGATGTCTTTCAGGCAGGTGGTATCTGTCTGCGATAGCGAGAAGTATTTCTCAATGATGCCCGCCTTTCCGTCCTGCCCGGTGATTTCCGATGCCGCCAGCCGGGTAAGGGTGACAAACCCGCTGTCGTTCATAATCCTTTCAAACTGCCCGACCGCTTCGATGAACTTTGCCGCCGCTTCCTTGTCGGCTATCTCCTGCGGTACAATCCTGCCCCGGCATAGGGTGGAGAAGTCGCTCTGTCGGCGGCTTCTCTCCCTTGTCGTCTTTGTCAGGAACAGGTAGCAGTAATGGTTCAGGAACGGGCGTTCATTGAAGTGCCGTTCAAAGGAGCGGCTTAAAAAACTAAGCTCGTCCCTTTCCGTGTCGGGCTGGTAGTTCTCCTTGATGAAGAAGTCCTGCTTGTGTACTATGGAGTAGTCGGGCAGCACCTTGATTGCCTTGTACCATGCCGAATGTATGGCTTCGTACTCGGCACTGGTGACGGTGAACAGTTCGGGCAGTTCCACCCTGAAAGCCACCGTTATGTCCGCATCCTTTGAAATGATGCAGCCGTTCTCCACCGCCAAAAGGGGGAATTTCCTTTCCAGCGTGGTAGCCTTTAACATATTTCTCATGGTCTTTCTTCCTTTCTTTTTTTGTAGGTGAATAATCGGGGTATCGCCTTTCGGCTGATAATGAAGCGTGGATGCCGTTTGCGTGCGGCGGCTTTCATCAGCCCGTGCGTGCCGTACTTGGCGTTGAGCCGGAACGTCTGCCACACGAGCAGCAGCGAAGCCGACACGATGAAACCGATACATAGCCACTGGTTCACGCCCGCCATGAACAGGACGATGAACACCACGAAGACGGCGAGCAAGCCGCCGCAAAAGATAAAGAGGTACTGGCTTTTCAGCCCCTTGAACTCCACGGGCTTCCCGATACCCCTGTTTACCTGATATTTTTCGGGCTTAGCCCTCAACAACTCGTCAGACATAGCCGCAGGTTTAGAGGAAGAACGAGCGCAGGATAGTGGCGGCTACAATCAGGAAGATGCACGCCCCGAACCAACTGGCGGCGGTCTTTGAGGTGTCGGGGTCGCCGCTTGAAAACTTGTTATATACTTTTACCCCGCCAATCAAGCCGCAGACCGCCCCGATTGCGTACACCAGTTTTGTTCCGGGGTCGAAATACCCGGTGATTAGGTTCGTGGCTTCGGTGATGCCCGCCTGCCCGTTTCCTTGTGCGTAGGCACTTACCACGGCGGCAAGTATAGCCGCCGACAAGAAGATTTTCTTTCTCATTGTGATTTGTTTTTAATGCCGGGCGGCGGGTGGATAGTCCGCCTTTCCCGGCTGGTGAATAATTTGAAATTTTAGTGGTCGGGGATAGTCCCGTTTGTCTGTTTGGTTTTCAGGTTGCCAATCAACCGTAATCACGCTGTTTCATGCTGTCAGGCTTATACATTATTATATTATAGGAAATCGTTCATGTCGAACGCTTCGTGTTCCTTGCTTTTATTGCCAGCTTCGGCAGGGACAGCAGCCGCAGCCAGTTCCGCTTCGTTGCGTCCCAGCAGTTCCGCCACCTTTGCCAGCCCGCCGTTGATGTTCTCCACCACCGCATCGTAGAGGTTCGTCCCCTCAATCCTTGCCAGTGTCCCGGCGGCTTGCCGCTGTTCCGTTTCGGTGGGGTTGTCGGCGTTCGCCGTGCGTACCGCTTCGCCCAGTTCGTCAAAGCTCACGCCCGTAGCCCGCCCGGTATCATCGTCACCGTCCATGTACCCGGCTATTTCCTCGTCCTCGTAGTCGGGTTCGTCATTCTCGTAACCGGGCGTTTCTTCCGGCAGTCCGTCAGCCTGCGGCGCAAAAATAGTATCATTTTCAGCCGCTTGCGGGAGGTGTCCCGATTTGTCCTGCGCTGTCTGAAATTGTCCGCTCTTGTATCGGCTTTCACCTATCAGCGTGTAGCCTGAAACCCCGTTTCGTGGAAGCGGCGCATCATCCGTTTTGCCCGGTGATGTCCGGCTGTCCGTGTAGCGATACCACAGCCACAGGGCGATGTAGTACACCAAAAGCCCGGTAAGTATGCAATAGATTACCATAGTCAGACAGGCTTTTGGAAGTGGCTTTCGTACAGGGTGTTTATCTCGTCTTGGTACTGCTCGAAGTGGCGCAGCAGAATGTTTTCCACGTAGCTGCTTACCGTCACCTTTCGCCCGCCTATCACCGTCACGATACGCATCAGCTTCTCATGCGTGGTTCGGCTCACGTACAAGGGCTGTCGGTCTGCCAGTTCCACTTTCTGAAAGTAGGTTTCCCGGTAGTCGCCCGAACCGCCCTTGCGCTTGCGGGGTGTCGGTTTCTCTACTTGCACTGTTTCAGCCTGCCGTCCCTCGTGGGCGGTTTCCGTTTCGCTGCCGGGCTGCGGTTCATCATCCGGCTGGCTCTCCCGCTTGGCGGGTACACCCTGCGAGATAAGTTCCCGCATAAAATCCTCGTCTATCTTCGGCATCCCGCCGCTT
Source organism: Bacteroides bouchesdurhonensis (assembly GCF_900155865.1). Lineage (GTDB taxonomy): Bacteria > Bacteroidota > Bacteroidia > Bacteroidales > Bacteroidaceae > Bacteroides > Bacteroides bouchesdurhonensis. Next base: position 3,961,181 of record NZ_LT707006.1, on the reverse strand, counting down.
TGCTTTGCCATATCATTTTAATTTGATGTAGTACACTATTTCGGTTATCAGTTCTTCCAAGTTGCTTCCCCTTACCAACGGGCGGCTGGCGGGAAAGAGCGTGGAGCGGAACACCGCCTTTTTATCCGCCACCAGTTCCTTTTTGTAGCGTTTGGTATCGGGGATAAAGGTTTTCATCAGCGGCAGTTCCAGTTCCTTAATGGTCTTGTCGTAGGCGGTGTAAAGGTCTGTTTTCTCCCTACCGTCCACCATGTTCCAAAAGAGGTACAGCCCTGCAAGTCGGCAGGCTTCATTCTTCACTAATAGCTTTTGGATAGCCATTGCGAACGACAGGCTGCTTTCCAGCACCACCTTGTCGGCTGAAATGGGGGTGAAAATGTAGTCCATGCCCGCAAGGGAGTTTATCACGCCCTCGCTGTTCACCGTGCCGGGCAGGTCGAAAAACACTATATCCGGCACGTGTCCGGCGGCTATATATCCGTCAGCCGTTGCAATCGCCTTTTCGGGCGAACTGCACAGTACCGGGTAGGCTTTCTTCCCCAGCCGGGTGAACTGTTCATACGCCATGCGCTTGTAATCTTCATCCGCCCCGACCTGCTCGGCATCCCGCTTGCGCATCCCGGCAATGGAGTGCTGGGGGTAGTCGCAATCGACCACCGCCACATTGTAGCCTTTGAGGTAGTATAGGTAACTCGCCGCCAGCACGGTAAAGGTGGTTTTGCCGACCCCGCCCTTTTGTGTGGAAAAGGCGACATAAAGGGGTGTTTTCTCGTTTTCCATATTGCTTCCGTTCATTATTGGTTGATAGATTTGTTTATTGCTTTCAATCATTCTTTCCATATTGCAATCTTGAAATATTGAAAGACTGTTTTATTTCAATCTTGTTTTCCTGCTTTCATTCTTTCTTGAAATATTGAAATCCTGCAATCATGTTTTATTGAAATCCTGCTTTCAATCATTCTTTCCTGATTGGAATATTTCTTTCAATCTTGCTTTCAATATTGAAATCCGATGCAAAAAAAGGGAGAAAAAACGTCCCCTGAAAACCTTGTCCCGATTTGTCCTGCGCTGTCCCGTTTTGTCCACCAACCACCTATTTTACAGCATTATAAATCACCGTTACTTTGCAGCGGAGTAACGAACCGCAGGGGGCGCAGGTGTAAAACAGGGCTGGTGAATGGCTGGGCTTACCGTTCCACGCTAACCCCAATCCGTCCGTGACGGATTTCGATTTTCGTCAGAAAATAGCAAGGTGTGTTTTGTAGCATACAAAACCGTTTTCCGTGCCTGAAAACGCCTTGCCCCTTGCGGGGGTAAAAATCACTCCGAAGTCGTAATTTTTTAATCCAAAGAAGCATGGAAACAAGAAGAACCAACAAGGGCGGTCGCCCCGCCCTCGCAGACCCGGCGAAGCATCGCCATGTCCTTTACCTGAACGACCGGGAGAACGCCCGTTTCCTCTCGCAGTGGGAGCAGTCGGGCGTCACGAGCAAGTCCCGGTTCATCGCTGCCCGACTATTCGGCGAGCCGTTCCGGGTGGTGAAAGTGGATAAGTCGGCGGTCGAGTATTGCGCCCGGCTGACCGAATTTTACGCCCAGTTCAGAGCCGTGGCGGTCAATTATAACCAAGTTGTAAAGGCGTTGCATAGCAATTTTTCGGAGAAAAAGGCACTGGCTTTTCTCTATAAACTGGAAAAGGCGACCACTGAATTATCTATGTTAAACCGTCAGGTTATCGACCTGACAAACGAGTGCAAGGAACTATGGTTGCCAAAATAAGCACTGGCGGCAATATGTTCGGCGCACTGGCGTACAACCAAAACAAGGTGGACAGCGAGGAAGCAAAGGTGCTTTTTTCCAACAAAATGCTGTTGAGCGAGGACGGGAATTTCTCTATCGGCGAGTGTATGCGCAGCTTTGAAATGCAGATGCCCGTCCAGCTTTCCACCAAGAAGCCGATACTTCATATTTCCATAAACCCGCACCCGGAAGACGTGCTGACCGACCAGCAGCTTTCCGACATCGCACGGGAGTATATGCGGAAGTTGGGCTATGGCGACCAGCCTTATTTGGTGTACAAGCATACCGACATCGACCGCCACCATATCCACATCGTGGGGTTGCGGGTGGACGAGAACGGCAGACCGCTGAATGACAGGTTCGAGCATCGGCGCAGCAAGCAAATCACCCGTGAACTGGAAAAGAAATACGGGCTGCACCCGGCAGAGCGAAAGGAACGTGCCGAACGTCCGGAACTTAAAAAGGTGGACTATGCCGCCGGGGACGTGAAGCACCAAATCGGCAACACCGTGAAAGCGGCTTGTTACGGCTACCGCTTCCAGTCGTTCGGGGAATATAAGGCTTTGCTTGCCGCTTACAACGTGTGCGCCGAGGAAGTCAAAGGCGAGATAAACGGCAAGCCCTATCAGGGCATTGTCTATTCCGCCATGAACGACAAGGGCGAAAAGACAGGCAACCCGGTAAAGGCTTCCCGCATCGGCAAGTCGGTAGGTTATGAAGCGGTGCAGCGCAGAATGGAGAAATCGGGCGAAGCAATCAAGAACGGGAAATTGAAAGAACGCACCCGGAAGATTGTAGCCAATGCCATGCAGACCGCCCACAGCCGCAAGGAACTGGAACAGCAGCTAAGGAAGCGGGGCATTGACGTGGTATTCCGTCAGAACGACAGCGGGCGCATCTATGGCGTTACGTTCATCGACCATGACAGCCGGGTGGTGCTGAACGGTTCACGCTTGGGCAAGGAGTATTCGGCGAACGTGTTCAACGAACGTTTTTCGGGCGAAACCGGAAAGATACACCAGCCCGAAGTGGCAGCACCGCAGCAAGACCAGCCCACGCATCAGGAACAGCAGGGCTTCACGCCGAAAGCCGACATCGTTTCGGGCGTGGCTTCCGTGCTGGGTGCTTTCGGCGGTTTGCTGGGCGGCGGTGCATCAGGCGGTGACGAGCCGCAGGACACCGCCCGCCAAAAGAGAAAGAAGAAAAAGAAGCGCACAAGGCACATCGACTAACTTAAAAACATACAATTATGCAGCAAGAGGATGATTTGAGAGGGCTTGCAAGGGTCATGGACTTTATGCGGGCTGTCAGTATTCTATTCGTGGGAATAAACGTGTACTGGTTCTGTTACTCCACCCTGAAAGAATGGGGAGTGACCTTTGAAGTGATAGACAAGATACTGTGGAACTTCCAGCGCACCACCGGGCTGTTCTCGTCCGTTCTTTGGACAAAACTTTTTGCGGTGGTGTTCCTCGCCCTGTCGTGCATCGGCACTAAGGGCGTGAAAGAGGAAAAGATAACGTGGACGAAGATACATTGCAGCCTTGCGGCGGGTGTCGTGTTGTTTTTCCTGAACTGGTGGCTGCTGGAACTTCCGCTGCCACATACGGCGGATGCCGTGTTTTATATCGCCACGCTTTCGGTGGGCTATATCTGTATGCTCATGGCGGGTACGTGGATGTCCCGGTTGTTGAAAAACAACCTCATGGATGATGTCTTTAATACCGAGAACGAAAGTTTCCAGCAGGAAACAAGGCTTATCGAGAACGAGTATTCGGTAAATCTGCCTACCCGGTTCTACTATAAGAAGAAGTGGAACAATGGCTATATTAACGTTGTAAACGTTTTTCGTGCGAGCATCGTGTTAGGAACGCCGGGCAGCGGGAAGTCATACGCAGTAGTAAATAATTACATAAAACAGCAAATCGAGAAAGGTTTTGCGCTCTACCTGTATGATTATAAGTTTCCTGACCTTTCGGAAATCGCTTACAATCATTTACTTAACCACTTGGACGGCTACAAGGTTAAGCCGAAATTTTACGTTATCAATTTTGACGACCCACGCAAGAGCCACCGATGCAACCCGATAAATGCCAGCTTCATGTCGGACATTGCGGATGCCTACGAAGCAAGCTACACGATAATGCTTAACCTCAATCGAAGTTGGATAAGCAAGCAGGGCGATTTCTTCGTGGAAAGTCCGATTATCCTTTTGGCGGCTATAATTTGGTATCTCCGTATCTATCAAGGCGGTAAGTATTGCACGTTCCCCCATGCCATAGAACTGTTGAACAAGAAATACGCCGATGTATTCACCATTTTGCGCAGCTACCCCGAACTGGAAAATTACCTTTCCCCGTTCGTAGATGCTTGGGAATCGGACGCCCAAGAACAGTTGCAGGGGCAGATTGCCAGTGCGAAAATCCCGCTTTCAAGGATGATTTCACCCGCCCTTTACTGGGTTATGACAGGTGATGATTTTTCACTGGACATCAACAACCCGAAAGAGCCTAAAATCTTGGTTGTCGGCAACAATCCTGACCGCCAAAATATCTACTCGGCAGCATTGGGACTGTATAATTCCCGTATCGTGAAGCTGATAAACAAGAAAGGTCAGCTTAAAAGTTCGGTGATTATAGACGAGTTGCCAACGATTTATTTTCGTGGACTTGACAATTTGATTGCTACGGCACGAAGCAACAAGGTAGCGGTTCTGCTGGGCTTTCAGGATTACAGCCAGCTTACCCGTGACTACGGGGACAAGGAAAGCCGGGTAATCCAAAATACTGTGGGCAACGTGTTCAGCGGTCAGGTAGTCGGTGAAACGGCGAAAATCCTTTCCGAGCGTTTCGGAAAGGTGTTGCAGAAACGGCAGAGCATGACAATCAACCAACGGGAAAAATCCACCTCGATAAGCACCCAAATGGACAGCCTGATACCCGCCAGCAAAATATCCAACCTCACGCAAGGTATGTTCGTGGGGGCAATAGCGGACAATTTCGATGAACGGATAGAGCAGAAGATTTTCCACTGTGAAATCGTGGTGGACAATGAAAAGGTGAAGCGGGAAACCGCCCGTTACGTGAAGTTGCCGCAGATTATCGACTTCACCGACAAGGACGGCAACGACCGGATGCAGGAGGAGATACAAGCCAACTATGACCGCATCCGTCAGGAAGTCAGGCAGATAGTCGAGGACGAGATAACCCGGATTAAGAACGACCCGGAGTTATGCCACTTGATTAAGGAGGAAGAATAGCTATATATAATAATGTATGGAGTGAAGAACAGCCGATGTAGCTTTACGGTTGTTCTTCATTTTGCTTTTTGGTGCGGTAGGCTTCAAAACGCACTAATATTTCGTGCAGGTTCTTCAATGCTTCCACAGCCTTGCCTATCGGCGGCATCTTGCTTTTGTCGAAAGTCAGTTTCTTCAAATCGGTAGTGTACGCCGTAGCCACTTCGGGTAACGCCATGACCGCTTCGGCATCCTTGAATATCGGTGCATCAGCCAGCGACAAGTGCGAACGGGAGTTTTTATTTAGTCCGTCCTCTATCGTCACCCGGTACATGGCATCCAAGAAATCTTCCGAATGTAGGTAATCGTTATATTCCTGATTGTGGTAGAGTGCCGACAAGTCGTAAACGTCACGGATATGCTTTGCCAACAGTGCGGCTGCATCCTCATTGTAAGACAGCTTTACCAGCCTTGAAACCTTGTCGCAGATAGTCTTTCGGGGGTTGATACACTGCGTTTCAAAACTTTCCAGCCCGTAGGTGCTTATCAGTTCCTCTTGCCCGATGCTTTCAAGAAAGGCGGTCACAATCGGTTTGATAACCCGCTTGTCCGCCGGGTAGAACATCAGTTTTTTGTCCGGCAGGTCACAGGATTTTATCTCTACTTCCAAATGTTCTTTCAGTCCCACGCCTTGAAATACATTGTCATACGAGAAATACAGTTTACGGTAATTACCGCCCGTTTCCGACAAATCTTCCTTGTATATGTCACTATTGAGTTCGGCTATGTATTTGGAAAGTTTCTTGTTCAATGTCTTTTCTGCCTGCTTGGACGCACCTTTATCACCCGTGAACACGAACAAGTCCAAATCTTCCGAGAAACGTTCTATCAGCCCGTAGGCTTTGGAAAGTGAAGTTCCGCCTTTGAAGTAGGTCTTATCCGCATATTCGGACATGGAAATATCCCGCAGTATCTTCGATACCCAGTAATCCTTTTCCACGTGCGACTGCTCGTAGCCGAAATGGTCAGCCGCCAGTGCGATAATTTCCTTGAACGCTTCCTTGTCCGAATGTAAATTCATATTTCTGTCCTATGCTGTTTTATAATCCAAGTTGAACCGTGTCGTGGGAAGAATGGTCTTTGCCATTTCCGTTTGCAATACGGTTTGTCTGATGTCGCCCAGTATATCCGCCACCACCTTTCTGACACGTGGCGGGTAACTTTTCGCCAAAGATACGATTTTTTCCAGTTCCGGCAGGCTGTACCCGTTGAAATATTGGCTTTTGACCCGGTTGTAGATGTCCTGCCCGGTTGTTCCGGGTATGCGCTTCATGTCCTTTATCGCATCGAGCAGCCGCAAGTACGGGACAAGGCTTTCATCCGGATAGACCATGCAGTAGGCTTTCACGCACTCTATATCCAAGTTCTTGAAACGGAAACGGCGAACCGGGTTAGGAGTGGCTATCGTTATGGTTGTGGCTACCTGTTCGGTCAGCCCCATTTTGTTATAGATGTAAGCCCCCGTGATATAGCCGTTCAGTTTTTCAGTCAGGTAGCGGAACTGTTCATCCTGATAGACAGGCAGCTTTCCCAGCCCCAGCACTGATTTCTTGGGACGGTAGTACGCCCCCTTTTCAACCCGTACCAGTACCCCTTTGCGGCTCTGTTCGGAAAGTAGCACCGCAACATTGGCGGTCTTTTCCGTTTCAAACGACAAATCCCGGAACGTGAATATACGCCCGGTATCTATCCGTTCAATCTGCCCAAGTATCTCTTTCCTGAATGAAGCCATATTTATGTCCTTTGTTTCTATCTGCAAAGATAGTATATTATGTAATCACCTGCAAAAACATAACAAAGATTTTGCCGAAGATGTTTTCTTTTTGTCGTGTCACCTGATAATAGGAGAATAACGGAAACTCAATCAAAGGCTTGCCAAACGCTTCACAAATGGCTCACAAGTATAATGCGATTTTTGTAAAATGCTGATTATAAGCCGAAAACAATACTATACAAATGGCTCACAAATGGCTCGTCTAAAGCAAGCGATTAACTTCGGTCTGTACCCGTTTTAAATCTCCAACCAACAGTTGGAGATTTACCGCACCCGGATAATTTCAAGCTCCGCAGGACAAATTCGGGCATCCCTTGCCCCCGTTTTTAGTCGCTATCTGTAGACTGGACTATTATTATACCATTCAATAATCAAATCATTATCGTTATTATGGACATTTAAAGTGAAAAAGATATTCCTATAATGATTAAAGCAATAGATGCAAATATGTATCTATATCTTTTTGTAGAAAACATTGCTCCTATACAAGAGATAGATACAGCAAATTGTATACATTTTAAACTTAACTCTGTAGTCTTAAATATACACATAGACAAAAAAGATAATGCCAAAACAAATAGTATAGCATTCAATATATATTTCAGTTTCATATTCCTTTGATTTACATTGACCTTATTAGCAGTAGCATATAAATTGCTCATCCTAACCCAATAACCAATCCTATACAAAAGAACAAGGTGAATCTCTTTTCCTTGTGTTTCAGCCCATAGACCAGCCCGATAATAGCACATAAAGGAATATTAGATGAATCTGCATTTTTTCCTTTATTTACAAGGTATTTATGACTTTCTTTGCTCAATTTGCAAATCTCACGGTTCTCATTGTTCTGTTGTAGCATACATTTATGCAACTTAATGTTCCCATGATTCAGTTTAATCTATTTTCTCTAATTCAATTGTAGCTACTTTCTCTTTATCTGGACTAATTTCATTCTGTATAATGGTTATATGTTTTTGGGTATAGCTTTTGATAATCCAAGGGGCTCCACCCAAATATAAAGCATTGCTATTAAATGTGATATATTTCCCTTCTATTGTATAAGTAATATCAATTTCATCGTAACCTTCCCAATTTACTTTCCCTTTCCGAGTATCTACAAATTGCATACCGACCCCCATATTTTGTACTGTCCAAGCCTCACAATGCCCTGTTCCACGCCATGAAGTCTGATAAAGTGCTTCGGGGGTTAATTCATTTGTCTGTTCATTATCATCGTCGCAGCTTATAAAGCTGAATGTACAGAGGAATAGCATAAGTATTCCAAGAATTTCTTTTGTTTTCATATTCTTTTTTTTAATCCCTTGTTTAACTCATTCAATCTTTATTTTGTCTCTTCGTTGAACCAACCAAAGATAAGACAAAGATAAAAAGAAGAATTCTTTGGCAGATTAAGATACTCTTGGAATATTGTTATGAATGTAAATTTCTAAACCTATGTTTATTTTTTGTTGTCAAAACTTTGCTTGCGTCTGATTCGGCTCATGTGTATGGGTGTAATTTTAAGGTAGGATGCTATTTCTTTTAGTGATACCATTTGAAGGATTGCAGGGCATTTTTTTAAAAGTTGGAGGTAACGCTCTTCCGGTGTGAATCTGAATAAATCCAAATAACGTGAATATGATTGGAAAAACATCTGTTCGGCTGCGATACGGGCTATCCGTTGGTTTTCATTATTTTCCTTGAATTTTTGCTGTAAGAATGTAGAAGAACAGATGTAAATCTCGCACGGGATTATCGCCTGTATATTCAATTCTGATTTCATGCCATATAAGCAAGTGGGATAATCGGCTATAAATTCATTTGGAAAGGAAAAACCGACATTATACGGCTTGTTTTCTGTCCGGTTGGTGCAACTGTATTTGACTACGCCTGATAAGATAAACCCGAAGAAAGAACAGGCATCACCTTCATGGAGAATAAACTCATTCTTTTTATAATGTCGTAACTCTCCATGTTTCAGACACAACTCCTTGAAGAAGTCTATGTCTATGTTACTCATATATGAATTGAATTCGGCTATCATTTGTATATAAAAGAAATGTATAAAAAATATCTGAATTTCCATGTTTGGAGTTTAGTCTGTTTTTTGTCTATATATCCAAACCGTACTAAACTTTTTTCTGTTGACTGCAAGATATAAGTACTGGCGAAAAGAGTAAGAATAAAAGGTATTTCTTTTTGACAGTATTACTTTTAATAATTTGAGGAGGAAATAATACTCTAAGTAAAGGCTTATTCTACCGTCCGAGAGCTTATTTTGCTCCAGCTTGGGGTTTTCTTTCGTTTTATTTTCTAACATTGCCATTGTTTAGAGGTTTTATCTCGATTTAGGTGCCGTAACCGGGTAATTACACTAAATAGTTGATTTTCTTTTGTTTTTTGCGGATGCAAAGGTACAAAAGAAAATGATATTTCAAAGTGTACTGAATAACAGAAAATGGCAAAAATAGAGAAAAACAGAAAATATTCAAATGACTGATAATAAGAAAGATGAATTATTTTTATTCTATAATCTCCATGTCTTGTATCGGCATTGGCATTGGGTGGTAAAGAAGCAATAGATAACATCCATATTCTAAAAACTATTCCCTACATAGAAATGTCACTCCAATCTATCGGGGATTTGAAACGAGTGCAATAACAGATTACTAACGAAGCGCGATGACGCTTAAACAGTGTTCCCCGCTAATCCATTAAAGGGTTCACATATGGTTCATACTCGAATGATTTTCTTTTGCAAAATATGCAAATTACTTGAGTTTTAGCTATTTCAAAAAACGACCAAAGGGTTCACAAAGGGTTCATCGAAAGAGAGTGAAATCATTCACTCTCTTTTTTTATGCCCTTTTCAATTCTGCAACCAATGGTTGCGGAATTTCATCCCACCCGGACAAATCGGGACACCGCAGGACAAATTCGGACAGCCCTTGCCGCCCGTCCAAATATAGCATATTTAGTCGCTACCTTTGGGCGGGACTATTCCCGTAACCGCTAAAATTTCAATTATTTATGGCAAACAGAATGACCCCGCCCGCAGAGGGGCAGGAAAAAGACGTGCTGCTGGTCTTGGATAAACAGCAGGGAAAGGTGAGTGCCGTTAAGGGTATTGACAAGGAGGGCAATTTGCAGACCGTACCGCCAACACACGGTGGCGAGTTCATGCAGGTGGACAAGAACAGCGATGTGTTCAGCAACTTCATTTCCAACTTCTACCGCAAGTATCAGGACACTTCCGGGCTGGAACTGTTCAGCGTCAAGGCTTCCGAAGCGGAGCGGGACGCAAAGGCAATCGAGGAAAACCACCGCAACCCTACACCGGAGGGCGACAAGCGGGCTGAAATGCTTCGAGTTCCGAAGCCCGACTTCCACGAGTTCAAGCAGGGTTACCGCTTCGACCCGGCAAAAATCGACTGGGAGAACCTGAAAAAAGTCGGCATCACCGCCGACACCCTGAAAAACACGAAGGACTTCGACCGGGTGATGCGTGGCTACAAGTCCCGAAATACCTACACCGTTTCGGGGACGGTGGGCGGCTTCTACCTCAAACCTACCGATGTCAAGCTCTCTTTCTATCAGGCAAAGGACGGCACGGTAGTACCCAAGCTGCACGGCGTGCAGCAGGACGAAAAGCTGTTGCAACGCCCGTTCCATGAACACGGGTTCACCAAGCAGGAACAGGGCAACTTGCAAGGCACTGGCAACTTGGGCGGCATCGCTGAAATCAAAGACCCGAAAAGCGGCGAGCAAATCCCCGTGTTTGTCAGCCGGGACAGGTACACGCACGAACTGGAATACATGCGGGCTGACAAATGGAAATGCCCCGATACAATCTGTAACGTGCAAGTCAGCCCGGAACAGAAAGCCGCCTTTGAAGCCGGGCAAGCGGTGAAAATGGAAAACCTGCAATTCAGGGACGGCACGAAGCGCAGTGCCTATTTGCAGGTCAGTGCGGTGGAGCGTGGCTTGGAGTTCCTGCCCCGTGCCGCCGTCCAGTTCTTGCAGCAGGGGCAGCAGCCCGCAGAACAGCAGGTAGCCGGGCTAAAGGACGGCAAGGGCGTTGAGTTCAACGGTCATGTACAGCCCGGCGCACAGGGCAAATCCCACGACAAGGTGCAGCCGAAAGACGTTACCCCCGCCGCCGAGAACCGGACGCAGGTAGCGGTCAATTCCGGGGGCAAGACCAACGAAGCCACCAAGCAGGGCAAAGAGCCGTTGAAACAGGGTCAGGACAAGCCCACCCCCAAGCAGAAAGAGAAGCAGGAGAAAGCGCAGGACAAGAGCCTGAAAGCTGACAAGCCCAAGAAGTCCAGAGGAATGAAAATGTAATATCCACCATTAAAAAGTAAAGAATTATGATTGCATTGATAGCAGAAAAGCCCAGCGTGGCAAAGGACATCGCCCGCATCATCGGTGCGACCGGGCGTAATGACGGTTATCTTTCCGGCAACGGGTATATGGTGACATGGGCGTTCGGCCACTTAATCCAGCTTGCCATGCCGGAAGCCTACGGCGTGGCGAACTTCCGCAGGGAGAGCCTGCCCATACTGCCGCCCGATTTCCAGCTAATCCCCCGTCAGGTGAAAGCGGAGAAAGGGTACAAGGCAGACCCCGGCGTGCTGAAACAGTTGAAAGTGATAAAGGAAGTGTTCGACCAGTGCGACCGGATTATTGTCGCCACCGATGCCGGGCGTGAGGGTGAGTTAATCTTCCGCTATATCTTCCATTACCTGAACTGCCGGAAACCATTTGTGCGCCTGTGGATAAGCAGCCTTACCGACAAGGCAATCCGTGAGGGGCTGGATAACTTGCAGCCGGGAGAGCGTTACGATAACCTTTACCTCTCTGCCAAGTCCCGCAGCGAAGCGGACTGGCTGATAGGGATAAACGCCACCCAAGCGTTGAGCGTAGCTGCCGGGCAGGGGGTGTTCTCGCTGGGCAGGGTACAGACACCCACGCTCGTGATGATATGCGGCCGCTATTTGGAGAACAGGAATTTCGTACCCGCCAAGTTTTGGCAACTCAAAGCGGTGACCGCCAGCGGGGGAATAAATTTTACCGCCCAATCGACCGCCAAGTGGGAACAGCAGCCCGAAGCCATAGCCGCCCTGCAACGGGTAAAGGATGCCGGGCAACTTGTGGTTAAATCCGTTGAGAGGAAAGAAGCCTGCCAAGAACCGCCGCTTTTGTACGACCTTACCACGCTGCAAAAGGAAGCGAACACGAAGCTGAACTTCTCGGCTGACAAGACGCTTTCCATAGCGCAAAGCCTGTATGAAAAGAAAGTGATGTCCTATCCCCGAACCGGAAGCCGCTATATCCCGGAGGACGTTTTCGATGAAATGCCGGAACGTGTCGCCCTGCTGGGGCAATACTCCCGCTTTGCCGGGTATGCCGCCGGGCTGGACGGCACACCCCTGAACCGCCGCAGCGTGAATGACGGCAAAGTGACCGACCACCACGCCTTAATCATTACCGAGAACCTGCCCGGCGAACTTTCCAAAGACGAGCGGGCGGTTTACGAGCTGGTAGCCGGGCGTATGCTGGAAGCCTTTTCGGGCAAGTGCGTGAAAGACGTTACCACCGCCTTGCTGTCAGGGGGAGATACCGACTTTACGGTGAAAGGGTCTGTGATGAAAGAAGCCGGGTGGCGTGCCGTGTTCGGCGAGCCGGAAACGGGCGGGGATGAAGAAGCCGCCAGCCTGCCGCCACTCCAAGAGGGAGAATATTTGCCACTCTCCGGCGTGGATCTGCTCGAAAAGCAGACCAAGCCGAAACCGCTGCACACGGAAAGCAGCCTGTTGGCGGCAATGGAGAACGCAGGCAGGGAACTGGAAGATGCCGAACTGAAAGCCAGCCTGAAAGATGTCGGGATAGGCACGCCCGCCACCCGTGCGGCGATTATCGAAACGCTGTTCGCCCGCCAGTACATCGTGCGTGAGAAGAAGAACCTTGTGCCTACCGACAAGGGGCTTGCCGTTTATGGGATTGTCAAGGACAAGAAGATTGCCGATGTCGAAATGACGGGCATGTGGGAAACCGCCCTTGCCAAGATAGAAGCGGGCAGCATGGATGCCGACACGTTCCGAAAGGGCATCGAGGTGTACGCAACGCAAATCACCGCAGAACTGCTATCGGTGCAGCTATCTGTCGCTACTGGTGAAACCTGCCCCTGCCCGAAATGCGGCAGCGGGCGCATCCTGTTCTACCCGAAAGTGGCGAAGTGTTCCAACGTGGACTGCACGCTTACCATATTCCGCAACAAGTGCGACAAGCAGCTTTCCGACAAGCAGATTGTCGAGCTGGTGACTAAACGCAAGACCGGGCTAATCAAGGGCTTCAAGGGCAAGAACGGCAAGGCTTTCGATGCTTCGCTGGTACTGGACGAGCAGTTCAATGTCGGTTTTTCATTCCCCGAAAAGAAAGCGAAACCGAAGAAATAGCCTATCTTTGCCGCTGAAATTTCATTGTGATAGGTTTTACAGCTTATAATAATTGAAATTTTAGTGGTTGCGCCCGGAGGGAAACCGGGCGCATTTTTTATATGTTCCCGCCAAACAGGTAGGTCGAACAGACCACCCCGTTATCCAGCACCCTGCTTTCCGAGAGCTTCCACAGCGAGCCGGATGTTTCCCCGACAAAACCGATGCCTTTGCCCGCCATGACCGGGACGGTGTAGATTGTCAGGCTGTCCAGCAGTCCGGCTTTAATCAATGAAGTAAGCAGCTTGCCGCCACCCACCACCAGCATGTCGGTTTCCTGTTTCAGTTCATAGACCCTTTGCAGCGGTTCTTCGGTCAGGAACTCCACCCCGCAGTCCGGTGTAACGTTGGTGTCGTAGTGTGACACCACAAAAGACCGTTTGCTTTTGTGCGGCCACCCGCCCCAGTGTTCAAAGATGTAGTTGTAGGTGTTCGCCCCCATAAGCAGGCAGCTTGCGGCGGCGTGTTCCCTTGCCGCCAGTTCCTTGACCTCACGGGGCATCCAGTCCAGTTCATAGTCCGGCGTGGCGGTATGCCCGTCCAGCGATACGGCGATGTGCGCTTTGATTTGTTCCATATTGTCAGGTATTAAAGTGATATAAATCCCTACTGTCTTGGCACGTTAGCCGCAACCCCAAAAAAGAAAGCGTGGCATGACGCTGTTTCAAAGTAGAGGTACTGGCATACCCAAATGTGGAAACAGTGCAGCCACGCTATGACAAACGCATAGCATATCCTGCGCTGAATATCCCCACATTTTGAAAAGTGCCAGTTTTCTACTTTGGGACGTTCGGCGAACGTATATGTTATATATAAAGGCAATATTCCGGCAACCGCCGTCCAACTGCCGTTACTTTTCCGTGTAACTTCTGCAAAGTTAAGCAAATACCCTGAAAAATCACGTGCAAACAGAAAAAATCCTGCCGTGTTATCACAACAGGGCAGGACACAAGCACCTAAAAATACACAAGTTCAGCCCATACGCCTACGGGCAGCTTGCGTTCCTTTGAAGATGATATGAACCGATGACAAAACAGCTTTGGTTCGCCGTGTCTTTGGTGATGATGTCCCTTTCCCGCATGAAGCGGATATAGCTCTTTGCGGTGCGCTCCTTGATGTCCAATACCTGCTGCAACTGCTCGCAAAGGTCTATGTAGGTGATGCGTGTCTGCCGCCCGAAGATGTCATGTGCGACATTCACCAGTTCCCTTTCCTTGCGTTTCTCCTTTTCCTCACGGGGCTTCTCGCCCTTGTACACGTGCATCCCGGCTTCCTTGTCCCATGCAAAGAGCATCAGCGGCACGTCCAGCGGGCTTCCGTCCCTTACTTTCAGGGCTTTCACCACCGACTGGGCGGGTTCATCGTCTTTCTCAATGGACAGGATAGTAGCCGCCTTGCGCTGCAACTCGCTGCCCAAATGTCCCCGCAGCTTCAAACCGTTGGGGACGAAATGCAGCACGCACAGAATACACGTGTTGTAGATGCCAGCCAGCCGATAAAGTTCATCTATCACCGCCACGCTTTCCGCTTCATCGTTGGCACTCTTAACAAGGTCGGCGATGCCGTCAATGACGACCAACTGGATGCCGCCGTACTGGTAGTAGAACTTATCCATGCTCTGCACAATGGCGTTCAAGCGTTCTTTGCGTGACATACCCGTCAGGCAGAACGCTTTGAGTTCATCGGGTTTGTCCGGCTGTTTGGCACGTGCCAGCAGGTTGCTTACATTCTTGAACAGTTGCACTTCCGATTGCTCGGTATCGTAAAGCAAGACCGCCTTGTGCCTGCCGTTGGCGGTTATCTGTATGCCCAGCGTATCTACTTCCGCACCAGCCGGGCAGATGCAGCCCGCCACGATTGCGGCTACATAATTGCTCTTTCCCGTTCCCTCGCCCCCGGTGATGCCGAACAGGTTGCCTTGTGTCCCCAGCGGAACGTCACCCGCCGAAATAATCTCTTGTGCTTTGGCGGGCGGGTTGTTGAAATCTATCTCGCATGATTTTAGCATAATCAATGTGTCGCGCTATACAGGTTGTCTAAAAATTCGATAAACAGCTTCAGGAAATCTTCACGGGTGTTCCCGGCTTTGAAGTAGTCGGATATGTCCTTTTCCTCTTTCGTTCCCGGAAGCGGGAGCAGCAGGCGTTTCACGCCAAATTCTTCCAATAGTTTTTCCTGCTTGCATGAACTTTCCCTGCCCGTCTTGTCCATGTCAAAGAGCAGGACGATGTGCTTGAAGCGGAACGTCAGCCGATAGACCAGCGTGGGAGGGATAGTCACCGTTTCGCTGTTGAAGCAGATAGCGTGAAAACCGTGCGCCGCCAGCGAAAGCACGTCTTTCTCGCCGCCCGTGATGAATAGCGTGTCGCCTTTGGCTGGCAGTTGTTCCAGCCCGAAACTGTAGTTCTCGCCGAAGCTGCCGCCGTAGAGGAAGCGGGGCGTGGAGAACGGGCGGTACAGCTTGATGTGCTGTTTGCCCTTGTAGCCGTACATGGGTTCTGCCACCGATGAAGTGTAGGTGTACGGTTTGCCCTCTGCCGTTTCGCTGTGATACTCCCGGAGCGAGCAGACCTTGTAACGTTCCAGCAGTTCGGGCGTGATGCCGTACTGTTGCCAGTACACCAGTTCGGCAAGCGGGAACTTCTGTTCCCGGAACTGGTAGGGCTTGACGGGCTTTTCGGACGTTTCTTCGGGTTTGTCCGGCACTGCCCGGCGGACGGTTGCCGGGGGAACGGAAACCGGAGTGCCGGAAGCCAGCCCCAAACCCAAGTCCCGGTCGATGATTTCCAGTATCTCCACGAAGTCAGCCGCCCGGTTGCAGTCCAGCCCCTTTAACTGCCCCACGAGGAAGAAACAGTCGCCGCTATAACTGTCGTTGCCGAAGTCTTTCATCTTGTAGATACCGCCCCGGCGGTCGAAGTAGATGTTGCAGGAAGCCTTGCTGTCCTCGTACAGCGGGTTAAGGAAGTTGCGACCTATGCGCCAGTTTCCGGGCAGGTAGTGTTTGAACACCGCCAGCCCGTTACTTGTCCTTTCTAAGATTTCCTCTTTCCTTAGCATACAACTGGTGGTTGGTTATCAGGTTGTCGATGTTCTCCTTGTTGCTCCTTATCAGGCGTTCTTCCAGCATCCGGCGTATCTCGCTGACCTTGTAGAAGTAGCGTCCCCTGATGTTGGAATAGGCGATAGTCCCCGACACCCGCAGGCGTTGCAGGGTCTTTTCGCTTATTTTCAGGAACGTGCAGACCTCGTAGCTGTCCACCCACATGTCTTCCTCGCTTTGCCTTGCCGTTTCCATGTGGTTGAAGATGTAGTCGGCAATGGCGGTAATCTTGTTGTCCAGTTCCTTGTAGGCTTTGGACTCGAATGTTATTATTTCCATAACGGTAACTGATTGATTTGCCGCAAAGTTCGGGTGTCCTGAAAAATAAAACGCCACAGATGTACCCACCTGTGGCGAAATAAATTTTGTTAAAGCACGGTTGCCTAATCCTGCTCCCTCATGCGCATCAGCAACCTGTCTTTCAGGGTGGAGAGGAAGCCCGTTCGGTCTTTGGTCTTGGCTTTTAGTTCCATGTAGGTGTGGTAGAAGTCGCCGAGGTCTATGTCGAACACGTATTCAAAGTAGGCTACAATCTCCTTAATATCAACCGTTCCCTTGTTCAGACAGCCGCAGGCGTCCAGTGCGTAGATAAGTTCCACCAACGCCCTTTTCGTCCCCGTCCAGCGCAACAGCCTGCCCATGAAGCCGTTCTTCACCCGCTTGCGCTGTTCCCGGCGTTCCAGCTCGTGCAGACGGTTGGTGAGGTATATTTCCAGCAGTTCGTTGGCTAAAATCTTGGCTACCTTGAAATCGTGACTGGTGCTGAACTGTGGGTCTGTTTCGTAATAGAAACTGTCCACGATGATTTGTATGTCAGGCTTCCCACGTATGAAATACTGCCTGTCCAAGTAGGTGGCTTTCGTTCGGTGGTACTGGTAGAACGCCAAGTTCCGCTGGAACGACCTTGAAATCCGGTCGGTTTCCGACAGCAGGTAGTCCCGCTGCACGTCCTCGCTGCCGCTGGGGAAGCGCACCTCTATCTTGTAAACGGTATTGTAATAGATGATTTTGCTCGCTAAAAGCGGTTTCAGTTCCTTGAAGAAGTGTATTTCTTCTTCCGTGCTGGCGAACGGGTAGGAGATTATAAAGGTTTTGAGTTCGCCCAGTATCTCTTGCAGGTAGTCCACGCATAGGCGGCAGAGCGTCAGCGTGTCCGCTGCGGTGTCCTCGTATTCCTGTATCTGCCATTCCACTTTTTGAAGCAGTCCGGCGAAGTATGTTTCCAACGGTATCTTATGTTCCATAACCTTGTGCTTATCTTTTATGAAGCACAAAGTTACGGGCATAAAAAATCAGTTTTATTCTTGATTTTTCACATTACGTTCTTGTAACTGTGCATTTTCTTGTTTCCTGCGCTTTTCTGCGTATTTCTCCGGGGGTATCTAAAAGATACGCCTTGCAGAAGTCGTTCAGGTTCGATGTCGATGCGAACCCGGTGGTGAACGCCACTTCGGTAAGCGTGAGGTTTGTGTTCAACAGGTAGTGTTCCACGTCCTTTACCCGTTCCTTTATCACCCATTCCTTAGCCGTGTACCCGGTCATTTTCTTTACCTTTCGCCGGAACGAGCCGTATTCCATGCCGCATTTGTCCGCCAGTTTCTCGGCATCATAGACCATGTAGCCTTTCAGACGTACCATTTCGGTGAACGTCTGCCTGCCCAGTTCCGGCAGCATCCGTTCGGCGTGGCGCAGTTCCTTTTCCGTCACCAGCAGTCGGTTGCCCCTTACCGGGTTTCTCCGCAGCAGGTGGAAAGCGTGGCATACCGTGTTGTACACGTTGCAGAGGTACTGCCGTCCCGGTCGCATCCAGTGGAGCGCATCGCAGTAGGCGGTCAGTTCGGGTATCTCGTCCCGCTTGCGGTGCTGTTCCGCCAGTTCGTCAAGTATGGCGTAATGGGTGGTGGACATACCCAGCAGGATAATGATTGCCTTGTAGTCCTTGTATGCCGCCAGTGTCGGCGTTTCCGGCAGGCTTTTGAGCGTGTCGCACACGTGGGCGCACAGCCGCCCGTCCTTGCTGAACGGTTCAAGTTCCAAGTAGTTGTCCATTTTCCGGCTGTTGTGCAGCAGCCATGTTACCTTTTCGTCCAGTTCCTTGCAGGACGCTTCCAACTCCGCTTCGGGAGCGGGAAGCAATAATGATGTAATCCGTTGTTCCATATCTGATGTTTTATATATGAATGACATATCATTTGTTCCACCTCACGCAATCCGTCCAACCCCATTCATCGAACAGCCATGTTTCTAAGAAGAAAAGTACAAAGGGCAGCAGGAACAGAAAATATGCCTGTACTGCGCTGATATGCTTAGAGCGGCGGTAGCGGTTCAACAATGCCTGTACACGGGCTTTCCTGTATCGTGCAAGAATAAATACACAAATAAGCAAAAACATTGCACCTAAATAGCCAAGATGTAAGGACGACCATTCCGGTACACTGTTAATCAGGAGAAAGTTGCCGGGCAGAACTACTACCCACCACCAATACCAAAACAGCAGTATAAAACCTGACATCCGCCCTATCTTCTTGCCCCAAACCTCTCCCTTGAAATATAGGTAGTCAAAAAAATAGTATCTGTAATTCGTCCGGTTTGCACGTTGCTTCACTCGTTCAAAATAGTTATCTGTATTTTTTATTCCTTTATTCATAATGGCTTGGAAAGGAACGCCGTCAGATGCTATCTTTCGTTGTTACTAACTTATTTACAAATCCCAATCCGGTGAATAAACACCCAATCCCAATAAGGGGATAAACAATGCCACATAAGACTGCAAGCATATTCAATCCTCGTTCATCTCCCGTGAAGCCGTCTAAACAAACAGCTTGCAATATGAAGTTTGTAATTTGCCAATCCAATAAACTTTGGTCTATACAGATAAAGGCAAGCCACAAAAGGATAGAGCAACATTCCAAACCCAACAATAACATTATGGTTTTAGGCTGCATTGCATATAGTTTATAGACCTTGTAGATTACCAGTATATCTATTATTACAAGCATACCCAAAAGACAATATTCCATAATGCCATATATTCCGAACAGACGACCAAAGCCTAAGCCACCACAAAATAATGTTATGGCTATCAGCAAAGCACTGAAAGCTGTCAATGCTATTATGGATTGAACAGTTTTATTCATCGCACTATTGTTAATGGTTAGCAGGGAACGGCTTGTCCGTTATCCTGCGTTGTTAGCTGTATCTATTTTAGAAAATCCAAATCAAAATAATATTGATTGTCATTCTTCGGATTTATGTAAATCGTTGCCACTCCATAATATTGCAATAGCATTTCCAATGAAACTTTTTCCTTCAAAATTGCATCACTGCGAAATGTTTTTGTCTTTCCTTTGTATGGGGTGGTGTACGTCACGGTGCATATTGCAGTGGACACTACTTGTTCACTATGATAAATGTCAGGAAACAAAGAGCCGCTAACACCATTCCAAAACTGGGTTTCCCATGAATTGAATACCTTAAAGACTGGCTCTTGCATCCTTGACTTCTTGCTACTCCATTTCTGCGCACTGACTTTACATTGGCTTAAATCAACCGATAATCGTGTTCCATGCTTTTTTATCTGTTTGATTGCCTGCCTTGCTCTATATCTACGAATAGCAGCACCTATAAGATTGTGATTTAACCATACAAGCAATAAAACCACTCCCGGTATTCCAATGGCATACCACCTTCCGGCAAAACAAATGCCCACACCGAATACATAAATCCAAATAAAAATAAATCCAAGTATTCTCAATATTTTATTCTCATAGATTTTCATGTCATATAATTACAGCTAATGCTTAGAAAGGAGCATCGTTAGATGCTATCTTTCGTTATTAGATATCTATTGCCCTTTCTCGCTTGAGGATATGGAACTAAAGTTGCCTTTATAATTCGATTATTACAGTTAAATGGTACATAAGCCACTTTACTATCAATACTTAATGTGTCGTTTAGCTGTTTCAAATGGGAGTGCTCATTTTGTAATAAAACTTCCGTTTTTGAAAAGTCCACAGAACTGCATATCGGATAGAAACCGGAAAAACAAGTAGGCGTTATGTAAGCTGCTTGATTTTCATAATCAAAGAACAGGAAACGGTTTCCGTCTGCCACATTATCATACACAGCAAAGCAATCAAACTTTCTCACTCCATTGATTGTATAGCTTTGCACGAAGTCAATATTGCTATCATCTACCGCTTTCAACTCAAAAATGACCTTCTTTTCATCGTGCTGATTAAAACACAGCCTATATAGAGTTTCAAATTCTGTTTTTTCTGTTTCTATATAAAGGGTATCTTGTTCAGTCAAAAAATGATACTTTACTGAATTTTGTTCCACATAGCCGTTTTTCGCTATAACATAGCTAAGTGGGAAAAGGAACAAACAATACAATACAAATATTCTCATGTCTTTATATCTAATGGTTCAGCAGGGAACGGCTTGTCCGTTATCCTGCTTCGTTAATAACTCTTTTCTTTTCAATAGATATGAAATACCTATTGCCAAGAACAAATAAGAAACAAGAATTTGGCTCGCCAACCATACAAAAATGAAATCATCAATATTGGGTGGAAGATATGCGTCATAAGGTGAATATTTAAGTCCACTCCAATATTCTTGCATTTTTTCTATTTTGAAATAGTAGGTATAAGACCATATATTGAAACACAATAGAATGGTTATCGAAATCGCTCTCAAGGCTATTTTATGCAAAATAATATCCAAAATTACAAACAATAACAATGCGACTATCAACAAGAACGCTTGTAAAAATGGAGTGAAATCCATTGTTCCATTTGTATCTACTATACATATAGACCACCTTAAAATACCTACTATTATTCCGAATAGGAGAAAATAGGCTGTATGGTATATCTTGTTTTTTATGTTCATCTTTAAGTTGTTATTAATGATTAGAAAGGAGCATCGTCAGATGCTATCTTTCGTTGTTACTAACTTATTAAATCTTTATTGTATAATTTTTAGCCAATGACGATGTGTTATTATAAAATAAAGTAATACAACCAAAATGGGATAAATCATCCATGATATGAAGGAAGAAACCTTTTGGCTATTAAATATCAGAGGTTTACTCCTTATAATTTCCATACCTTTTTTCCTTTTGATATAATACGAACAGAATGTCTTGTATAATAAAACATAGATTATGATGAAAAACACAAAAGGGGTTTTATAATTGAAATTCTCCTCTATCAGTAGATATGCCAATACTATAACAGGAAGAAATAATATTCCACATATTATCTGTATCGTCCGCTCATGTGGATTTTCCAATATAAATTTATCCCTATTAAATATGAATATCTGATAATACATCGCATCTAAAATGAATTTTATCATAAAGAGTTATTCGTATTGTTAGTAATGGCTTGGCGGGGAACGGCGTTAGTCCGTTATCCCGGCTTGTTATGAACTTACTTTACCCCTTGTGCCTTTTATAATTTGCATAGCGAGCATTTAGAGTGTCCCGCCATTCTTGGCTTGGGCAAGAGTTTATTAACTGAATATACTTATTCTCATCATCAACGCAAACAGACTCTACAAGTTTTAATAAACTCCACTGCAAATCATAAAAAGCATTTTCAGGAAAGATTTGTACCAACACCATAGCTTCATCAAATGATATGGGAAGTTGTATTTGTTCTAATAAGGCATCATAAGTATTTACTAATTCATCAATACTCTCTGTATCATTGATGCTTTCATTAGGCATACGACCCAAATCTTTCAACTGTAAAATTTCATTTCTCATATCGTGTACTAATTCTATATTCTTCATATTCAAGAAACGCAGTATCAACATCTCTTTCTAATAGGTAGTAGAAACAATCTTGTATCATATCAACCCATTTTATGATTTGCTTTTGCTGCTCTTGTGTAACAAAATCAGCCCCGTCAATCCACCTCTTACCCAAATGTATAATGCTATACACATCACTTAATAGGGTTTGTTTGATTGTCGGCTTCATAAAATCATCCGCAAGAACTTTAAGACATTCCATTATCTCGATAAAATTACACTCATATAGTTTCCCTTGAAATGGACGAAGTGAACCAAGAAATCCATTTTCCCATTTCTCATTTTCTATATCATTGTTTCTACAAGAATGGAAACTTAATAAAGTATATGCTTCTTCCTTTGTCATTGCGTTTCTGTTCAATTATTGATAATGGGTTGTGAATAGCAGACCGTTAGGGCAGCTCATTCGCTTGTTACCAACTTTTTATAAACATCCATCATTATAAGATTTCAAGAACTCATCAATCAATGATTTCGGATTACTTCTTGTAGTCCACATAATAGGTAAGTCGTAATATTCCAATTCGTGAACAATGACAGGAACTTCTTTACCTAATTGCTCTTTTATGACACCTTTTTTATGAAGTTCTTGAATAACAGAAATGATAATATCCATAAAGACCGACTGCATTTGGTCGTCTTGTTCATCCAACTTATTTTCTTCTCCATTTTTTTCGGCTCTCGAATACTCTTGTTGAGTATAGAATAAATTGGCTTCTTTAAAATACAGACGGAGATTCTTATCATTGCCGCCAATAGTACCCACTTCGTTTTGTAGCCAAAAAGCATAATTCCATTTGGCTTCCATTAAACTACTGGCATTCCTTTTTGCTACTTCCACTTGAGTTAAAGTGTTATAGCCTATTGTAATAACAGGACATCGGGGGTCGTCTTCAAGATTATCTTTCCAAAAGGAAATAGCATAGATATCTTTGATGTTTTGTTTCCCCATTTTCTTAATCGCTTTTTCTGCTTTTGTATAAAAGCTTTCAAATAATGTTTCTCTATTCATGATTTATATATTTTAGTTGGTAATGGTTTAGCAGGGAACGGCTTGTCCGTTATCCTGCTTCGTTAACATCATATTTTATTCTCATTCCAGTGTACCATATCAATACACCATAATAACAAGGTCTTTTTGCGCTTCAACGGCTTCATCGAAAATGAAATTCAAGTCGTCCATTTCCTGCTCGTAATCATAATCTCCGATACCGTTACCCTCTTGTAGTGAGGTGTATTCCGTCCGCTTGCTCTCCAAATCTGAAACGGGTATGCTGATGATATAGGGAAAATCACTGCTCAATGGAATAGGGATGAATGTACTTTGGCTATCCAATTGCCAAAGGTTTTCCGCACAGTAGATTTGCGTTCCATAATGGTTGCAAATCTTTTCATATACATACCCGTACATGAAAGCAATTTCGGGATAACGGATTTCTCCGTTCACTATATCTGCCAACGCTGCATAAGCATCTTTATCCGTGTTCAGGCTATCGCTGAAATAATCGTTCAGAGTGTCAAGTTCCTGCTTCAACGCAACCTTTAATTGGTTTATAAGCTGATTATCACAAGTTCCATAAACAGACTTTACCTTATCGGCTTCTGTCAAATATGCACAAACAGAGTAACTCATACCTTTTCTTCATTTAATATTGTCATTCCAGTGTACCATGTCGTATGGATAGTAGGGCAACCCTTTCAGGCTGCTATCATCCAGCCCCAAGACCTTGACCAATGCACCGCTTTCAAAACACCAATAACCGTCATGGTTGATACCATATTTATGGTCGTCATGCCAAGATAAATCAGAATGTCCTCGATACCATTCTTTTTTGAGGTATTTTTCCAATCGTTTCACCGCTTCTGCTTTGTCTTGTTCAGCCAACTCTGTAACAGTGATAGCAATTCGATAGGGTGACGGATATAATACTTGGTTTGTTGTCCTTTCCCAATCAGGAAATCTGTATCTAATCAATGTATCATAAATATAGTCTTTAGCTTCTCTGTCTTTTATCAGTTGCACCAGACCATGTATAAGGTCGTCTTCGTAATCCAACATAATGCCTATTGACAGAAGCCACAACATTTCAATATAAAATCCGTTGTCCGTCCAAAATCTCGGCATTGTTTTGAGGGCTTTCACATAATTGTTTTTCAGCTTATCAATATCCTGTCCCATAGAATACTGTACTAATAAATAACGAAGCCTATAATTGAACAAAGAATCGTAACCTATATGTTTTCCTGAAAGATGCATTTGTTCATAATAACTAATATCTTCATCATACATTTTCAGTTGCTTCAAATACTGTTCTTCTGTAAAAAGTTTATCTCTTGTTTCCATTATGGTACACTGCTTTTTGATGTTAATGGGTTGCAGCTTGCCGCCGTTAGGCGGAACAGGTGCTTGTTATTGCTATATTTCATTCACTATATCATTCATCTTTTTGCTGCAAATATCAACACAATGCTTGTATGAATTAATATCAAATGCGTACTTATATTTAGCCAATTTATTCAAAATCAAATCTCCATTTTTAATCATCAAACTTGTTATTGTAAAAATGAAATAGTTTAAATCTTTTTCCTTATTCCCAGTCCATTGTGTCCTGTCAATGCAAAAACTAACCACATATTCTTTTTTAACATTGTAATATCTTGGTTGATATATTCCTGTTCCGTTATAATAGGATGAAATATCACCATCAAAAAACAATGTTACCTTAAACATGGTAACAGCTTCATTTTCAAATGAAGTAAATGTATCTTTTATAATTTTCCTCATATTGCGCACAAAGGGACTTAAGGCTTTAGATGCATTAAGTTCTCCACCATATACTATATTTAATGTAAATTCCATACTTCCTTAATTAAGTTAGCAATAATGGTTAGCAGGGAACGGCTCGTCCGTTATCCTGCGTTGTTATCAACCAGTTCTATACTCAATATTTATCTGCAACTTCAAATTCACCGATTGTTTGTGTGCAGATGTCAATGTACGGAATAGTCTTGACTATCTTGATGTTTTCAATGTCCTCACTTCCTCCCATAGCCAACAGTAGGGAATACCCGAAACATTCGTCATTGTCGGGAGTTCCGAGTTTCTCTTGTATTACAGGATAATTTTCTAAGTCAAACCAACCTTTCAAGAAACTTTGATTTACCATTACCTTATTAAAAATTGCACGAAGATTGGCAGGAAGTATTAAATATGTTCCGTATCTGACATTCAGATAAACAACGTAATTATTCAGTCTTGGGTTCTTTACATAGGCAAAGACATCGCCGAAAGCCGTACACATGAATGGCAGAAACGATTTGTCATCTTCCTTCTCATAACAGGAGTTTATCACATCTTGGTAATCGGACGGATTGATAAGCTTAAACAGCCCATTACAATAACTGCCCAGCCCGACTTCCTGCCATAAAGTATTCAGTTCGGGGTAGGACAAATCGGCGTATTTGGCAATAAAAGTATCATCTACTGCCTGCCTCTTATTATTGAGGCTCTTTTCTAAAAATTCTTCGTACATATTTATGCGCTTTATGGTTGATAATGGTTTGGAAAGGAACACCATTCAGGGGTTATCTTTCCTTGTTACCAATGAATTTACTTTTATATATAGCGTACTCTACTGTGTAAGTAGCCAGCTTCACGCCCAAGAACATACCTACAAGCAATATATATGCTACTAAGCAATATTGATTATACAAGAGGTCTTTTAAGAATACAGGTATCAATAAGGCTATGATTGTAGCGTTCTGAAACCACTTCTGTACTTTCAATAAGAGGTTAATGTATAAATGATTTCCTATGTAATTGAACCCCCATTTATAATTATGCTGTTTCAGATAAGATAGTGAAAACCACAATCCTACAAGTGAAGCAATAAGGGCTACTCGCCACCATGCTCCCATGTATGGGAACATACCTTTTAAGAATGTCAGCAAAACAATACCTATTATGCTACATTCATATACTATTCTTACTTTTGTTACATCATTCATATATGTACGCTATTTGTTGGTAATGGTTCAGCAGGGAACGGCTTGTCCGTTATCCTGCTTCGTTAATAACTCTTTTCTTTTCAATAGATATGAAATACCTATTGCCAAGAACAAATAAGAAACAAGAATTTGGCTCGCCAACCATACAAAAATGAAATCATCAATATTGGGTGGAAGATATGCGTCATAAGGTGAATATTTAAGTCCACTCCAATATTCTTGCATTTTTTCTATTTTGAAATAGTAGGTATAAGACCATATATTGAAACACAATAGAATGGTTATCGAAATCGCTCTCAAGGCTATTTTATGCAAAATAATATCCAAAATTACAAACAATAACAATGCGACTATCAACAAGAACGCTTGTAAAAATGGAGTGAAATCCATTGTTCCATTTGTATCTACTATACATATAGACCACCTTAAAATACCTACTATTATTCCGAATAGGAGAAAATAGGCTGTATGGTATATCTTGTTTTTTATGTTCATCTTTAAGTTGTTATTAATGGTTCAGCAGGGAACGGCTTGTCCGTTATCCTGCTTCGTTAATGGTAAATTATATTTTTCCCTGTCTGTGCAATGCCTCTATGAAAAAGCAAGTAAAGGTTGCCACTATATATACAGTAAGTGCCCACACTCCAACTTTACGTTGCACAGAGTTTTCATCCTCATACTTGGTTATAATTCTTCTGTACCTTTTCTTGAAGAAAAATCTGCCACACAGCAATGCTATTAAACTGCCTTCAATGATATAGTATTGAGTATCGGACGGATAATCAATGATTCCGTATTGGGTTAATATACCCCATGCGGTTAATACATTTGTACTTAACATGACCGAAAACAAAAGCATTGCCAAAAATGTGGCTCCTTCCGATACAGAAGAATGAAGCCATAATCTATAAAACCTATAATATAAATAGTCTATCATATACCTTATTACCATTAATGGCTAAGCGGGGAACGCTGTTAGGCGTTATCACGCTTTGTTAGCAATATTTTTACTTCTAAATTCTTTTAATTTCTTTTCAATAAAAGCAAAGTCATTGATTGCTTTAATCCCGTCTTTTGCTCTATCGTATTTTTGTCGCCATTTTCTAATGCCATACAGATAAAACTTTAATCCCTCTTCCGTTAAATCTCCAATTTTTATTTCAGTATTATCTGTAGGCTTTTCTCCTTTTTTTAGTATTTCTTTAGTTGTCAATCCATTATCTTGTAAGAAATGGATGATATTTTCAAAAAAGATAATTTGCTCTGTTTTGAATTTATCAGTTAAGGGTGGTATAGACTTCATTTGAGTAAACCATCCTAATTTTGATATTATCTCGTCTTTATCCATATTTCAAATTTTATTGCTAATTTTTCGATAAACGCACCTTATGGTGTAGTTCCTATTCACTATTAAATCATTGTCTAATCATCATCCAAACAATCCAGCGGATTGGGGATTTTTGCTTTATAGGCGTTCGATACGTGCAGATAAATTGCCGTTGTTTTTATATCGGTATGTCCCATAAGTTCCTGTATGGTTCTTAGGTCTGTCCCTTGTTCCAGCAGGTGGGTGGCGAACGTGTGCCGGAGCATGTGCAGGTGTACCCGATGCTTTATTCCGGCTTTCCTTGCCGCTTCTTTCAATATCTTAACCAATGCGCTGGGCGAGTATTGTTCGCCTGCCTGTTCGCCCTCAAAAAGCCATTTTTGCGGTCTGTATTCCCGGTAGTAAGCCCTTAGTTCGTTGAGCAGCTTTTCCGACAGTAGGGAATACCTGCACTTCTTGCCTTTTCCGGCAATCCTGATTAGCATCCGTTCGCTGATGATGTCTTGGGGTGTCAGGTTCAGAAGTTCGCTTCGGCGTAGTCCGGCAGAGTAAATAAGAGAAATCATGCACCTGTGTTTCCGATTGGATAACTGTGCAAAGATGCTTTTCATTTCTTCCCGGCTTAGTACTTCGGGCAATGCCTTGTACTCTTTTGCACGGGCTATCCCGCCATAATATTGCCGCTTGCCTTTCCGGACTTTCTCGTAATAGAACTTGATAGCGTTGATGCGCATGTTCTGCTGGGTGGCGGATATGTGCTTTTCCTTTACCATGTGGAGCATATAGCTGTTTATGTCCTCGACCGTCAGCAGGTCAAGGTCTTGCCCCTTGTGGTATTCCATGAAGTCGCTGAAATAGATTTTATAGGCTTTTATGGTGGAAAGGCTGTACCGCTTCTGTTCCAGCAGTTCGAGGTAGCCTCTCGGCAGTATGTATTCCCTTTTAGGTTTGGGATGCCGCACGTAAACCCGGCTGTAATCAATATAGGCGTGGGGCGAATAGCGGTCATAGAAATCCGGCAGTTTAAAAGCGGTGGCAGGTATGTAGGCAGAACTATTGCCTGTCTTTTCCACGTCCGTATCTTGGGCGAGCAGCAGGGCGACAGCCTGACTGTTTACATACTCTATCCGTATGTAGTCCGCACCGTTTCTTTCTTCCTTGTACAGAACGATGCTTCCTCTCTGTTTCTGAACCTTATCCATGTCGCTGAATTTTGCTTCGCTCCAAAGATAAGATAAAAATATCACTTTTTGAACATCTGTTCAAAAATAATAGAGGTTAAAAAAACAAAAGAGTATCAGGCTTTAAGCAGCGAATAGATATGGCGAAAATTTTCTGCCAGTTCGTCCACGTTCAGACCGTTCAGAAATGCTTGTTCGTATGACAGTCCTAAAAACATTTGCCGGAACAAGATAGCCGTTTTCTTCACGTCCGTGTTGCTCCTGATTTCCCCGCTTTCTTTTGCCTTCTGTATGACTTTCTCCCATAGGTCATAGTCTTGTCGGTAGATTTTCTCAATTTTCTGCCTGATACCCGGATAGTACATGCGCACTTGTGACAGGAAATGAAAGTAGTAGAAGTTAGGACTACAATCATGCGGGCTGCTATTATCGCCAATCAGTTCAACAATCCTTTTCATGGAAGCGGCTACTCCCGCCACGTATTGCCCGATGAACTCCGTCAACGTATCGGCAGGAGCGGCAAACTTGTTTTCCGGTTCGTGCATTTGCAACACGTATTTGTCCGCCACAGCCATGAATAAATCCAACTTGTGCGGAAAATAATAAACGATACCCGTTTTTGTCACCCCGCAGGCTTTGGCAAGCGTGATGATGCTTGCTTTCTCGTAGTTCATCCTGACAAATACGCCGAACGCTTTATCTATTACTTCTTCACGGTTAGTTATTATCATACACGTTTGTTTTTAATCGGTTACGAAGATACGGATTTTGTTTTAACCATTTGTACCCCAGTGCTTTTTTTAGTGCAAGGTGCAAGTATATATTTATATATATAGCTTGCACCTTGCACTAACCCAAAAATATTTATTATCAGATATTTGCGAGTTTCAAAAGAAAGCCGTATCTTTGAACCCGAAAGTTAGGCAGACAAACAGCGGTCAAAGTTGGACAAGCCCAACATCTGAAAATCGTTACTGTTTCGTTACCTATTTGAAATTTTGAAAGCGAAGTAGCTGAAATATAAGCGGTTAGAGTTGTAGGTTCAAAACCCTGTCTCTCCGCTGAACTAACCGGACAATACCGGGCAGTAAGCAGACAAGTCCCACAAATTCAATGATTTGTGGGACTTTTTTTATCCCCTTGTGTCTGCCTTAAAGTACACCTTTTCGCCCCTAAAAGACAAAGTTCGTAACCTAACTCGTACCCCCGACAAACAAAAACGGAAAGGGGGTACAGAATGTCCGAAATTGGCGAAGTCCTGTCGTTATTTGGCTTGCCTGCATAGAACTCATTTTTAGAGTATTACAATGGTTTTGTAATTTAAAAAGTGAGTTGTGAAATCGACATTCAACATTTGCTTTTACGCATAGAAAGATAAGCAGAAAGCTAATGGTGCGTACCCCCTTTTCGCTCGTATTACAGTGGACGGTGTGGCGAGCCGTTTTTAACAACATGCTGGACGTGCTGCCCTCTATTTGGGACAGTAAAATAGGTAAAGCTATATCCCCAAATATATAAGTAGCCCAATTCTGCTTTCCATTTTATAACTAGGAAAACGAACTGGGCAACATCAGGTAAGTAATATGACTTACATAAAGAATACGAATGTACGATATATTACTTTGTTGAAGTGATTATTTATATGTTAGGTTATTTATTCGCGGTAGGGGACTGTATGCCTTCGGCAGTGGCGCGTTCTTCCATACGTTTGATACGCATTTCTAGGTCGGGATGGGTAGAGAACAACTGGTTTAGCTTGTTGTCCTTTTTGGCTCCAGCCTCATCTTGCAGCTGCTTTAGCTTGCGGAAAGAGAGGGCCATTGCCCATGGATTTTTACCGGATTTTTGTAGAAACTCGTATCCGTAATCATCGGCATCACGTTCTTGCTTTTGTGAATAAGTGGAGTTTACCAAAGCTTCGCCTAGGTCGCCCAATTGTGAGTCGGTTAGCTTAGCAGCAGTACCGCCCTGTGAAGAAATGCCATCTTTCAGTGCAGAGGTGAGTAGAGCTGTACGGAATCCTTTTTTGGAATCTTTGTGTGCGATGTGTCCTACTTCATGACCAATGACACCCAATAGCTCTTCATCGCTCATGATATCCATCAGTGAGGAAAATACACGTATACTTCCGTCTGCACATGCAAAGGCATTTACGTCAATTACATAATAAACTTTGAAGTTCAAAGGAGTACCCTCTACATCAGTCAAACCTTCTGTCAGTTTTTTAAGACGGATGGCATATTCGTTGTCATCTGCACACACTTGGTTGTGCTCATCCATCCAATCTATATACTCCTTTACATACTCTTTCATTTCTTCATCTGTAAGAGTAACGGCTTTGGTAGCCTTAGCAGCACTATTAATAGCTTTTTTTAAATTAAACTGTGCCATAGCGGGCATAGTAAAGGCCATGCAACACAATGTGACAAGGCATTTGATAACTGTTCTTTTCATCTTTTTGTATTGAATGTTTTTTAATTTTTTCGCAAAAATACGCAAATTTATGATAATATAAAGGGAGGGATATGTCTTTTTTTTATTACTAAACAGTCGATTTCTTAGAGAGTATCTTTATCTATGCATCCAGTAGTCTTGAAAGTCGGTAAAAGACGAAAGCCAAGTGTGTGTATAATCTACGCTTGATCTTTCTAGTGGTTGTGTTATTTCTTGGGGGGGGCTAGGCCATGTGTCTTGAATATTTCTTGAGATCGCTTATCATCGTTCTCTGTTTAACCATGCCACTATTTTTTCTTTGAAGAAGAAAGTATAGAGGAATGCACCTATCCAGCTTGTAAGGACTACTGTTAGGATAGCTATAATTTTTTTTCCTGCTTGAATTTTGAGGAAACTAATTTCCCAAGCGCATTTGATTGTTAGTACCAGACCGGCAAACCAGACAGCAAGGATATTCATACCTATATAAATTTTGATTGATAATTGAACTGTGGAAGAATACAAGCGTATGTTTCAATTAACTTGTTTTTTACGCTGTTGTAATCTTCCTAGAGTTGTTTTTTACCACCTGTGTCTTGCCCGACACACTTTTGTGTTTTGTCGGGATCATTGACTGTTGGTGTTACCTTTCTTTTGGGTCGGAAATATGGTCCAATGTATTATTCGTGACTTTTTTTACATTTTTAGCTCCTTGTTCCTTTTGGTTCCAACGAGATGATACGTATATGGCTATTAAACATGCTGAGATGATAAAAATTTTCTTTTTCATATGGCATTTAGTTTAGGGGGTTAAATAATAGGTCTTCTAGAGTTCCCGATGGAGAAGAACAGTTCTCCATCGGGATAAAGGCTTAAAATTCATTCTGTTAGAATATCAGACTATTTCTTGTCCGATTTCTTTTTTGAAGCGGTAGGCTTATTTTCATTAGCCTTACTTTGTGTACCTTTCTTGTCACTTTTTGCTTCCATTTGTTTTTTCTCAGTTTTTGTTGTCATAAAGTTAAGTATTTAAGTTAAACAATGGGAGAATTTGGAAATATTATTTCCTTTTATTCTTTTGATTTTCATAATTGCACCAACACATTTCCCCCTTAGGAATACTGGAAAGTATTTCATTACTGCGTTCTTCAGCTAATTTTTTATCAGTCTGGAGCACTTCCTCTTCTGTCCGTTCAGTGCCTTCCGGTTCACGGTGAAGCAGTCCGTCAGTATCTCTGACCTCATTTATCGGATCAGCGATATATTGCCATTCTTCCTTGAGCCTGGAACTTTCACCTTCATTCCATGGTCCACGGACTTCTTTTCCATTAGAAAGATTGAAATAAAGATTACTATATCGAGGGGATGTTTGAAATACTCCTGGTGGAAAGTTGGGCTGAATTGTTTCTAATGCAGCTTCGAATTGTTGGAAATGAGTTACTTCACGGGTCATAAGAAATACAAGCGTTTCCTTCACAAGCGGGTCATCTGTAAGCGGAATGAGATTTTCGTAACCTATTTTAGCACGAGCTTCACCAGCCATATTGGACCGCAGGTCTACCGTTAAATCAGCATTGGCTGACACATAGGTAGCACACCATGGATTCCCATTACTGTCTGTCAGTACAGGGCTTCCAGGAGCTGTAACCAAAAAAGCTGGATTAGTGAAGGCTTGGTGAATGAGATCTTCTTTGCTTGCTTTTCCTTCCATCATGGTACGCAAAGGAGAATCTTCCATCACATCTTTCATTTCTCCATTTACAGGTCCGAGAAGCATTTGAATGGTTGCACCAACGATCTCAAGATGACCGAATTCCTCAGTGGCAATATCCATAAGCATGTCATATTTGTCAGGGTAGGGATTATGGCAACTAAATGCCTGTACAAAATACTGTAGAGCAGATTTCAACTCACCGTTGGCCCCACCGAATGCTTCAAGCATCACACGTGCGAAACGAGGATCAGGCTGTGATACACGAGCATTGAACTGAAGTTCTTTTACATGGTAAAACATAATAGATTCATTTTTTAATTAATAATTTAGGTTAATTAGATGTACATCTGTATTTTATATGATTAAGATCCATCCAGTTTATCCAATTCAGATAAATATTTTCTTATATAATAACAGTTCCCATCGCAGGTCTTTTTTCGTACTTCTGCAGAAGAATCCATGCATTTGTTTCCTAAAAGGGAGCTACACCTGAGCCGATATGCTTCCAGCGCATTGTTCCTCTCATCTTTACGGCCTTCTGCATAAGCTGACAGACATAGCATGTGTAATTCTTCATAATCCTTTGTTTGTAAGGATGTAGAGAGATATTTGCATTTATTGTTCCATTCCATATTCATAGTCAAATTGCCTGCTGCATAGCCTATCTTTTGACTTTTGGAAGAGCTGTGTGAACCTTGTCTTTCAAGGTATCTGTAATATCTTCCGCCTGGTCGGTAATTTTTGTTATGGCATGATGAATTTTCTTTTTTAGTATTTTGGCTTTTGCCGTACGTGAATAACGATAAGCAAGTGCTCCGATAGCTGAACCTATTGTCAGACCGATCAGAAAGTTAGATTTACTAGTTTCCATAATTAAGTTGGTTTAGGTTAATTATAAAATACATAATACCAATTTATAGTTATATTAATGTATAAGAACTAATATTTTGTGGAATCATAACAGGTGGCAGTCCCCCAGTTCCGTTTGAAAGGAAAACGCAGTGCGTAAGAAAATAGTTTGTGCTAAAAGAAGGTTTTAACAACAATTCTTATATACATAATAGGGAGGAGATGACATGTTAATGTTGGTTATTGTAACCATGTAATGTTCTATCGGATTCCAGATGAACATTACTCTTCTTCCATCGTTATAGTCTATAAATAAAATGGATGGATAATATGAAAGAATTATTGTTAATCGGAATTTTTATGCTTTGTCCTGCCTCAATAATATGGGGGCAGGTTGGAATACGACAATATGCGGGAACAGCTATGCCATATCCTGTTGTGAAAGACTCGACTGTGCTTTTTCAGGACAGTATGGTTCCATTCTATATGAATCATCTGGGAAGACATGGAGCTCGTTTTCCAACTTCAGGCAAGGCTTTGAATAAGGTGAAGGGGATGTTAATTGCCGCTCAACAGGAAAACAGATTAACAACGGCGGGAGTAAGGTTGCTTTCTACATTACAGCATTTATCAGAGGCTTTTGAGGGGCAATGGGGAAATTTATCAGTCGTAGGAGAAATGGAGCAACAAGGGATAGCCAGACGTATGATGAAACACTATTCCCCACTATTCAGCGATTCAGCTAAAATAGAGGCAATAGCGACTTATGTACCCCGTTGTATACATAGTATGGATGTATTTCTTGCCTGCATGGCACAATATAATTCTTCGTTGCGCATACAACGTAATGAGGGAAGGCAATATAATGATATACTTCGTTTTTTTTTCTTAAACAAGCCTTATGTTGATTATAAGGAAAAAGGTGATTGGCTTCCTATATATAAAGATTTTGTGAGAAAAAAGATATCTCCTGCTCCTATTATGAAAAATCTCTTTTTTAGATCGGGACAAGAAACAGATCATGAAGCAGAGGAATTTGTCATGGCATTATTTTCCATTGCTGCCATACTTCCCGATACAGGTGATTTGACCAATTTGGATAGCCTTTTCACAATAGACGAATGGAGCGATTATTGGCAGACACAAAATTTGCGACAGTATATGAGCAAGAGTGCTGCACCTGTCGGAAAAATGTTGCCTGTTGCAATTTCATGACCTTTATTAGCAGAATTCATTCATACTGCAGAGGAGGTCATAAGTGGTAAGTCTGATATTCGGGCGAACTTTCGTTTTGCTCATGCGGAAACGGTTATTCCTTTTGTGGCATTGATGGGAATAGAAAAAACGGATGTCCAAGTTTCCATTTCCGATTCTGTTTCCCGATATTGGAAAGATTATGAGATTTCTCCAATGGCTGCTAATGTACAATGGGTTTTTTATCATGATAAAGATCGTAAGATATGGGTGAAAATTCTTTTGAATGAAAAAGAAGCAGTACTTCCTGTCTTTACTTCTTGTTTCCCTTATTATCAGTGGGAAACAGTTTGTACATATCTTAATGAGAGAATTGAGATGGCAAAAGCAATTCTTTTAAAAAGAGAAGAGTTATTGGATATCTTTTCCTAGCACTCAATTGGTATAAAAAGGGAGTAGTGAGATTGATGATGCTGCTCATCATGTAGCTGTATGGATAAAGAAAGATTAAAATGGAAGTTTTAGCAATGAAAAAGAAGAAATTTAGTTTATCTTTATTATTAAAGGTATTAAAGGATACAATTGTGGGATTTATTGATGACAATGTTACTAGGTTGAGTGCTTCATTGGCTTATGCAACGTTGTTTTCAATTATTCCTTTTCTTTCTCTATTAATTACTATTGGGGTCTATTTCCAAATGGACCTTGCCAATCAGCTATATGTTGAATTAAAATCAATTGTAGGACCTGAAGTTGCTGAAGCACTGAGTTATATTATAGCTAATGCTGAGAAGGCTGACACTTCTACTTTTGCTGCCATTGTTAGTTTAATCATTTCTATTTTTGGTGCTACTACAATTTTTGCGGAGATACAAAATTCATTAAATACAATCTGGGGAATAAAGGCAGTTCCTAAAAAAGGTTGGCTTAAATATATTAAAAATAGGATACTTTCTTTTTCAGTCATTCTTGTATTTGCTTTTATACTTTTGATTACATTTACTATTACCAATATAATCGGAGAGTTGAGCAAAAACTTTATGGTTAATTATCCGGAAGTGGCTAGTTCATTGGTCAGGATAATAGGAATCATTATAAATATCATTATAACGACTATCATATTTACATTAATATTTAAGATATTACCCGATGCAAAAATAAAAAGCAGGGATGTTTGTATTGGAGCAATGGTGACCACTATATTGTTATTGATAGGGCAATGGGGAATCTCTTTTTATATAGAGATGACTAATGTGGGTAGCGTTTACGGGGCTGCTGCATTTATGATTGTTTTTATTACATGGATTTATTATTCTTCCATTATCATATATTTGGGAGCCGAATTTACTAAAGCATGGGCAAATGAAATGGGTGGAAAAATAGTTCCTGATGAATATGCTGTTTCAACTAAAATTATAGAAATACATACGGATAGGCCTATAAAGGGAAATGAATAGGTAAGTATTCATCGAAGA
Source organism: Bacteroides bouchesdurhonensis (assembly GCF_900155865.1). Lineage (GTDB taxonomy): Bacteria > Bacteroidota > Bacteroidia > Bacteroidales > Bacteroidaceae > Bacteroides > Bacteroides bouchesdurhonensis. The sequence goes on along the minus strand of NZ_LT707006.1, from coordinate 3,924,701 downwards.
GCTGATTACATCCATTATATTGCAGATATGACAAAATAGAACCTTTATGTGGAAATATGGGCAAAGAAGTTAAATGAAATGGCAGGTGTTTGGATAAGATTCTAAAAAAACGGAAACCCTGAATAATTGAATACTTCACATGTGCTACTCTTGTACTTCACCTGATCGTTTCTTGTACTTCATTTGGTGAATTGTTGTACTTCAGTCTGTCAGTTCTAGTACTTGATTGGTGTCACTCTTGTACTTGATTGATGTCACTCTTGTACATGATTTGGGGTACTCTTATACTTGATTTATTCGCTCTTACTTTTATTTATCTTTTGTGATCTTGGTTTTTCTGTCTTATTCATTGGATACTGAGGATTTGATGGATGAAAAGTTGTCTAAATTATATAATTGTTGTGTGATATTATGAATGCTTTTAATTCGCTTTTCTAGCCTAAATCGACCTTTGTGGAAGCCTGATTCAGGCTACTCTCACTCTCACTCTCACTTTACGCTTCTTTCCTGCTTCCTTTTTTCGTGTTGTGGTAAGTATATTATTGATTATTAGTTTATTATGTGATTTTATTATTGGTGCTTATATGTTCGAAGTGATAGCTGTTTTTTTAAAGTGAGAGTACTTTGTTTATGATAGTGCTAAGAAAAAAAGATTTATAATATTGTTTAAAATTTTACCTAATACTCCCGGGGATACCGAATAAACGATTACTCCTTTTCTATATACACACGATATTGATATCCTGAACAAGAAGGACGGTAGTTAGATCTTAATCACATGAGAAAGCCCCTGTTATTTTTAAGGTACGAACAGAAAGTCATGGTGCTCAATTGGCTCTTCCTACTTTCCAGTATCAAAAGCAGTGTGACTATTTAGTTCAAACATTATTAGTCGGATGTACTGTAAGCAGTATTTGTAATTTGTTGACAAATACTGCTCTTGACCTGAGAGTGTTTTGAGGAAAAGGAGCATAAAGGTGAGAGTGAAAGTGAGAGTAGCGAATTACTTTCTTTTTGGAGAATTAGCAATGATTTAATATATTGATAAACAGTGATATATGTAAATTGTGACTTGTAGAGGATTACTCTCACTTTGTTTTTTTCTACTCTCATTGTTGAACGTTAGTTTGCTCATGTCTTGTTTTGAAAAAAGTTTATATTATCTTGCGTTTCCCTGTATTGACACAGGTTTGTATCCGTTAGAGTTGAGAATCATGTTACTATAAAACCGTATAAAGTATAGTTATTTTCCATTTGGTTATATGTCAGGTTTAGAAAGTACTAATTGAACAGCTTATTTAAACAATTTACTGTTTTCTTGGTTTATTCTATATAAACTTAGTATAAACGACAATGGTTCAAGTTAGGATAAAACGAGTATACGAAGAATATTCGGAGACAGATGGATATCGGGTTTTAGTGGATAAATTATGGCCACGCGGCATCAAAAAAGAGTGTTTAAGATATGATTATTGGGCGAAAGATATAACTCCTTCCGCAATGTTGCGGCAGTGGTTTCATGAGGATATTCCGGGGCATTGGAATGACTTTGTGGTATTGTATCAAAAAGAGCTGGAAACTTCTCCGGCCATGGCTGATTTTCTGTCTCTTATCAAACCATATCCTGTAGTAACATTGATTTACGCTTCTAAAGAACTAATCTATAATCATGCCCGAATCCTTCGGGATTATCTGGAAACACATCTGAAAGAATGAAATAATAGTAATTTTTATCAGTTTCCGCTTTCTGTCGTTCGCTCAATTTCCTACCTTTGTAATCTAAATCAAAATCGTGAAGCCATGAAATATAAATTATTGGTTCTTGATGTAGACGGAACTCTTCTCAATGAGACAAAAGAAGTTAGTAAGCGTACACTTGCCGCTTTACTGAAAGTGCAACAAATGGGAGTGCGCATTGTATTGGCATCCGGCAGACCTACATATGGGGTAATGCCGTTGGCTAAGTCTCTTGAACTGGGAAATTACGGAGGTTATATCCTGTCATACAATGGTTGTCAGATAATCGATGCACAAGACGGGAAAATACTGTTTGAAAGACGGATCAATCCTGAGATGCTGCCATATCTGGAGAAGAAAGCACATAAAAATGGATTTGCTTTATTTACTTATCATGATGATACTCTTATCACGAATGCACCAGAGAATGAACATATTCAAAGTGAAGCCCGGCTCAATAATCTGCGGGTAATTAAGGAAGAAGAGTTTTCAACGGCTATTGATTTCGCTCCTTGCAAATGTATGTTGGTAAGTGATGACGAAGAATCATTGGTAAGCTTGGAAGATCATTGGAAAAGACGGTTGAATGGAGCATTGGATGTTTTCCGTTCTGAACCGTATTTTCTTGAGGTTGTTCCTTGTTCCATTGACAAAGCTAATACACTGGGTGCTTTATTGGAACAGTTGAAGATGAAACGTGAAGAAGTGATTGCAATAGGTGACGGAGTATGTGATGTGACTATGATCCAGCTAGCCGGATTGGGCATTGCCATGGGACATTCGCAAGATTCGGTAAAAGCTTGTGCAGATTATGTGACAGCTTCGAATGAAGAAGACGGAGTAGCTATTGCTGTGGAGAAAGTTATTCTGGAAGAAATTCGTGCGGCGGAAATTCCTCTTGATGAATTGAATGCACAGGCCCGCCATGCGTTGATGGGAAACCTGGGTATTCAATATACTTATGCTGCCGAAGATCGGGTGGAAGCCACAATGCCGGTCGATCACCGTACCCGCCAACCTTTTGGTATCTTACATGGCGGAGCTACTCTTGCATTGGCAGAAACTGTTGCCGGACTTGGATCGATGATTCTTTGCCAGCCGGATGAAATTGTTGTTGGTATGCAAGTCAGTGGAAATCATATATCTTCCGCACACGAAGGGGATACTGTTCGTGCAGTAGGGACTATTGTACATAAAGGCCGTTCTTCCCATGTATGGAATGTCGATGTATTTACTTCAACTAATAAATTAGTATCTTCCGTACGGGTAGTAAACAGTGTTATGAAAAAGAGATGACCGACGAAGAAATAAGGAACTTGACAACTATTGATGCATTTATTCAGCGGAAACAGCCGTTTGCTATTTACCGTATTCCGGGGGAGGAGCATCCTCGTTTTTTGACACAAACGACCGGTGAAGTTTGCTTGATTTATGATGTGAAGGATTTGGATGGACAAAGAGGATTTGTAATCGCACCTTTTCATGTAAGTGAGGCATGCCCTATTGTATTGATACAATCAGAGCAGCCGGGACAGCCTTTGCCTATTGAGGAAGGAATAATTCCGGATGATTTTTCAGTGTTTTCTTCAGAGGAGGAATCATTTATAGCTTCTTGTTCTGAAGAGTATGCAGCATGCTTTCATACTTTTATAGAAGCATTGAGCAATCATACTTTCGATAAGCTCGTGCTTTCACGTTGTTTGACCATTCAGAAAGTATCCGAATTTTCTCCATTAGCTGCTTTTCGGATTGCTTGCCGACGTTATGTGCATTCGTATATATATTTATGTTATACTCCTCAAACTGGTATTTGGCTGGGAAGTACCCCTGAGATTCTATTGTCCGGAGAAAAAAAAGAATGGAATACAGTGGCTTTAGCAGGAACTCAGCCATTGCAAGGCGGAAAACTTCCGCAAATATGGGATGATAAGAATCGGAAGGAACAGGAGTATGTGACGTCGTATATTCGTCATCAACTGCTTTCGTTAGGAATTCGGGCCACTGAAAACGGACCTTATCCTGCTTATGCAGGTGCTTTGTCACATTTGAAGACGGATTTCCAGTTTTCTTTAAAGAATAGCGAGACTTTGGGAGAACTCTTGAATGTGTTACATCCGACTCCTGCTGTTTGTGGACTTCCCAAAGAAGAAGCCTACCGTTTTATAGTAGATAATGAAGGGTATGACCGCAGTTATTATTCCGGATTTATAGGATGGCTTGATCCCGATGGACGAACAGATTTGTATGTGAATCTGCGTTGTATGCAGGTTGGTAAAGAGACTTTGACGTTTTATGCCGGGGGAGGACTTTTGGCTTCCTCTGAACTGAATGATGAATGGCAGGAAACGGAAAAAAAACTGCAAACCATGCGGAGACTTACTCCAGCTCTTTCATAAAAACAGGTGAGCTCTTTTCATGGGTGATGGTAAAATAAGTTAAGTAATAATTGATATTCCTATGTATACAGATAAGAAAAATATACTTCAATTGGTTGCGCTACTGGAAGCGTATGGGATTACAAAGGTCGTTTTATGTCCGGGTAGTCGTAACGCACCTATTGTGCATACTCTATCCACTCATCCGAATTTCACTTGTTATTCAATGACAGATGAACGAAGTGCAGGTTACTTTGCCATTGGACTGAGTCTTAATGGTGGTCGTCCCGCCGCTATTTGTTGCACGTCGGGTACAGCATTGCTGAATCTACATCCGGCTGTGGCGGAAGCGTATTACCAGAATATTCCTTTAGTCGTTATTTCTGCCGATCGTCCTGCTTCCTGGATTGGACAGATGGATGGTCAGACATTGCCACAACCTGGTGTTTTTCAGTCATTGGTAAAGAAGTCTGTGAATCTTCCGGAAATTAATTCGGAAGAAGATGAATGGTATTGTAATCGTCTTATCAATGAGGCTCTTTTGGAGACTAATCATCATGGAAAAGGTCCGGTACACATTAATATTCCTATTTCTGAACCTTTGTTTCAGTTTACTGAAGATTCACTTCCGCAAGTAAGGGTTATCACTCGTTATCAGGGATTAAATGTTTACGATAGAGACTATAATGATTTGATTGATCGTCTGAATAAATACAATAAGCGGATGGTAATTGTAGGTCAGATGAATCTGATTTATCTATTTGAGAAAAAACATACAAAGCTATTGTACAGACACTTCGCATGGTTAACAGAACATATCGGTAATCGGACGACTCCTGGCATTCCAGTGAAGAACTTTGATGCTGCTCTTTATGCCATACCTGAAGAGAAGATAACTCAGATGACTCCTGAACTTCTGATTACTTATGGTGGACATGTTGTTTCGAAACGATTGAAGAAATTCTTGCGCCAGCATCCGCCTAAGGAACATTGGCATGTCTCTCCGGATGGGGAAGTCGTAGATTTATATGGCTCACTGACTACTATCATTGAGATGGATCCTTTTGAGTTTTTGGAAAAAATAGCCGGATTTTTGGATAACCGTACCCCCGGATATCCACTTGTGTGGGAGAATTATTGTAAGATCATTCCCGAACCCAATTTTCCTTATTCGGAAATGTCTGCCATAGGAGCATTGATTAAATCCTTACCGGAATCGTGTGCTTTACATTTGGCAAATAGTTCGGTTGTACGTTATGCACAGTTATACTCTGTACCTTCAACCATTGAGGTCTGTTGTAATCGGGGAACAAGTGGCATTGAAGGCTCTCTTTCCACTGCTGTAGGTTATGCAGCCTGTTCGGATAAACTGAACTTTGTAGCCATTGGCGATTTAAGTTTCTTTTATGATATGAATGCTTTATGGACTAACAATATACGTCCCAATTTACGTATTCTTTTGCTGAACAACGGAGGTGGGGAAATATTTCATACCTTGCCTGGACTAGATATGTCAGGGACCTCTCATAAGTTTATCACTGCTACTCATAAAACATCTGCTAAAGGGTGGGCAGAGGAACGTGGCTTCTTATATTTGTGTGTGGAAAATGACGAACAATTAACGGAAGCAATGAAAGTGTTTACTTTACCGGAAGCAATGGAGCAGCCTGTCTTGATGGAAGTTTTTACGAACAAGAACAAAGATGCCCGTATTTTGAAAGATTATTATCATCAATTAAAACAAAAATAGATTATGTCAGAACAAAGAGAATGGACCACTATCAGAGAATATGAAGATATTCTTTTTGATTATTATAATGGAATCGCTCGTATAACGATTAATCGGGAACGTTATCGGAATGCATTTACTCCCACTACTACAGCCGAGATGAGTGATGCGCTACGCATCTGCCGCGAAGAGGCGGATATTGATGTTGTTGTGATTACAGGTGCAGGTGATAAAGCTTTTTGTTCCGGTGGTGATCAGAATGTAAAAGGACGTGGTGGTTATATTGGGAAGGATGGAATACCTCGTTTAAGTGTATTGGATGTGCAGAAGCAAATCCGTAGTATTCCGAAACCGGTGATTGCTGCTGTAAATGGATTTGCTATTGGCGGCGGCCATGTGCTTCATGTGGTGTGTGATTTGTCCATTGCTTCGGAGAATGCTATTTTCGGACAGACAGGTCCTCGTGTGGGTAGTTTTGATGCAGGATTCGGAGCTTCCTATCTAGCACGTGTGGTTGGCCAGAAAAAAGCGCGTGAGATTTGGTTCCTTTGCCGCAAATATAATGCACAGGAAGCTTTAGATATGGGATTGGTAAATAAGGTTGTTCCTTTAGAAAAGTTAGAAGATGAATATGTTCAATGGGCGGAGGAAATGATGATGCTTAGTCCATTAGCATTGCGAATGATTAAGGCAGGTTTAAATGCTGAATTGGACGGGCAGTCCGGTATTCAGGAATTAGCGGGTGATGCAACTTTACTTTACTATTTGACTGACGAGGCACAAGAAGGCAAAAATGCTTTTTTGGAGAAACGTAAACCTAACTTTAAACAATATCCCAAATTCCCATAAAATAACATTCAAATTTGCGCATTTAGTAGAATGGATTGCAAAATTGACATTGTTCCCCGGTTGCTTCATTTTAAGCAACCGGCTGGTACCTCTCGAGGAGTATATACGACCCGGAAGGTTTGGTATCTTCGTTTCACTTCTTCTGAATTCCCGGATCGGATAGGGATAGGTGAATGTGCACCATTACCTAACTTAAGTTGTGATGATGTTCCGGGTTATGAACAGATTTTGGTAGATATGTGTCGAAAGGTGGAACAGCAAGGAGGAAGGTTGGATATAGAAGCATTACGGGATTATCCTTCCATTTTTTTTGGTTTGGAGACAGCTACCAGACATTTCTTTATCGGTGATTGGGCTTTATGGGATACTGATTTCTCGCGTGGAAAAGTTGGGATTCCTATCAATGGACTTATCTGGATGGGGGATTCTAAAAGCATGCTTGAGCAGATAGAACAAAAAATGGAAATAGGGTTCCGATGTATCAAACTGAAAATAGGTGCTATCAATTTTGACGAAGAATTGGCATTACTTCGCCATATTCGTGCTCACTTCTCATCCAAAGAAATCGAATTGCGTGTAGATGCAAATGGGGCATTTTCTCCAGCTGATGCTATGGAAAAACTAAAACGCCTGTCTGAACTTGATTTGCATTCTATCGAACAGCCTATTCGTGCCGGACAGTGGGAAGAAATGGCTCGTCTAGCTTCTGAGTCTCCGTTGCCAATAGCCTTGGATGAGGAATTGATAGGTCTCAATACCATCGAGAAGAAGCAAAAACTTCTATCTGTTATTCATCCGCAATATATCATTCTCAAGCCTTCACTTCATGGAGGAATGATTGGAGGAGGAGAGTGGATTGCTGAAGCGGAAAAACAACAAGTAGGTTGGTGGATTACTTCTGCTTTGGAATCGAATATAGGTTTGAATGCTATCGCACAATGGTGTTCAATTTTCCATAATCCATTGCCACAAGGGTTAGGGACCGGTTTGCTTTTTACGGATAATGTAGAGATGCCGCTTGAGATAAGAAAAGATTGTCTGTGGTATTGTAAATGATGATATTTGATCGACAGAAACAGAGTTTACTGCTGGACGGGAGAAAATATACTTCCAAAGATGTGAGCAGTCTGATAGAAAGAGGTGAAAAAGAATTTCCTCACGCCATTTGGGAATTACTATTATTCTTGAAGGAATGGTTTGATGATTCTCCTACTTTAGTGGTTCATACCTCTGGTTCTACGGGGGTACCCAAAGAATTATTAGTTAGTAAAGACCGGATGATGCAAAGTGCTCGGCTGACTTGTGAGCATTTGAACTTACAGTCAGGTGATACGGCATTGCTTTGTATGAATCTCCGCTATATTGGAGCAATGATGGTAGTTGTACGTTCTTTGGTTGCAGGTTTGAATTTAATAGTTCGTCCGGCTTCCGGTCATCCGTTGGCGGATGTGAAGGGACCTTTAAGGTTTGCGGCAATGGTTCCTTTGCAGGTATATAATACTCTTCAAAAAGAAGAAGAACGCAAACGATTAGAACAAATCGATATTTTAATAATAGGTGGAGGTGCAATAGATAACTCCTTGGCAGCCGAAATTAAAAATCTTCCGGGGGCAGTCTATTCTACCTATGGTATGACAGAGACTTTATCTCATATCGCTCTTCGACGGCTCAATGGAAAATTAGCTTCGGAACGTTATTATCCTTTTGATTCAGTAAAACTCTCTTTGTCTCAGGAAAATACATTAGTGATCGAAGCCCCTTTAGTGTGTAATGACACAGTGTATACGAATGATATAGCGTGTATTTATTCGGACGGGAGTTTTACAATTTTGGGTAGGAAAGATAATGTTATCAATAGTGGCGGGATTAAAATACAAGCGGAAGAAGTAGAAAAGAAACTTCATTCATTGATCTCCGAACCATTTGTTATAACTTCAGTACCTGATAGCCGTTTGGGGCAAGCTGTGACATTATTAACCATGCAGCTGTCAAATGTAGAGGAATTGGAAAATAGAATAAAGTCTGTGTTACCTCTCTATTACTGTCCTAAATACATTTATATTGTAGAGCAAATCCCACAAACTGAAAATGGAAAAATAGATCGTAAAGCTTGTCGTGATTTAGCGAAAAAGATTCTATTATCACAGGATATGGAAAAATGTTAGTAGGGCTGACTGATAACATGAAAGTTATTCACTGGCTAATATAGGAAATTGGATCGATTGAATAGTAACTATAGAAAGGGCTTATAAAAAAATAGGAACGCAGATCCTTTTTGAGAACCTGCGTTTGATGATCTGTTTGTTTCGATGAAGTAAAGATACTCTCTCTTACTTATTATTATAAGCAACCAGCATCCAGACTAGTTTTTCCTGTTCCTTCAAGTAATCACTCATCATTGAAACAGTTACCTCATCTCCGGCTTGGGAAGCTATTGATAGGATTTTACGTTCTTCACCAATCAAGTAACTGATAGATTCCAGAATATTTTCTAATGCTTGTTCACCATTACTTATTTTATCAACCTCGTTGATATTGGCAATTTTCAGATAGTCACTGAATTTATTTGCAGGAGTTCCACCCAACATTAAGATGCGTTCTGCGATTTCATCTACTTTTTCTGCAGTGTCATCATACATTTTTTCGAACTGACTGTGAAGTACAAAGAAATCATGCCCTTTGATGTTCCAGTGGAAACCGCGGAGATTGGTGTAATACACTTGGAAGTCTGCTAATAGTTGTTGCAAAGATGCTACTACGTTATTGGCTCCAGATTCATTCAATTTGATTAATGCTAAAGTTTTCATGTTCTTTTCGTTTTTAATGATTTATACTCGTTTTTATTTTTTTTCTGTACGACAAAGATAGGGCGGAAAATGCTTCGTGTCAAACTGAAAATATCTATCTTTGCATAGATGAATTCTATGAAACTATAAATCATAATAGATAATTCAATAAGACAGAAGATATGACGATACAACAATTGGAGTATATCTTAGCGGTGGACCAGTTTCGCCATTTTGCTCGGGCTGCAGAGTATTGTAGGGTGACACAACCCACTCTGAGTGCTATGATTCAGAAGTTGGAAGATGAATTGGGGGTGAAGTTGTTTGATAGGACAATGCAACCGGTTTGCCCGACAGCTATCGGAGAGAAGGTTATTAGCCAAGCGAGGATTATTCTGGCACAGGCAGCGCAAGTAAAGGAAATTATTAGTGAAGAGAAGCAGACACTAACTGGAGTGTTTCGTTTAGGGGTATTGCCTACTATTGCTCCTTATTTGTTGCCTCGTTTCTTTCCCCAACTGATGGAGAAGTATCCGGAATTGGATATTCGTGTTACTGAGATGAAGACACAGGATGTTCAACAAGCACTACATTCGGGAGATATTGATGCAGGAATCATTGCTAATAAGTTGGAAGATTCTTTTTTGATGGAAGAAACACTATTTTATGAGCAGTTCTATGGGTATGTGTCAAAGAAAGAACCATTATTCAAGCATGAGGTGATTCGTACCTCTGATATCACAGGTGAGCGGCTTTGGCTGTTGGATGAAGGTCATTGTTTTCGTGACCAACTCATCCGCTTTTGTCAGATAGAGGCTGTAAAAGTCAGTCAAATGGCGTATCATCTGGGAAGTATGGAGACATTTATGCGAATGGTTGAAAGCGGGAAAGGAATTACTTTTATTCCGGAATTGGCTGTTGCACAACTATCTGAAGAGCAGCGTGAACTTGTACGTCCATTTGCCATTCCTCGTCCTACTCGACAGATAGTGTTGGTGACGAGCAAAGACTTTATACGGTATAGTTTGCTCAATGTGTTAAAAGAAGAGATACAGGCTGCAATCCCTAAAAACATGTTGTCTCTACAATCTGTTCAATATTTGCTTTAAAAAGCTTGAATGAAAGAGTGTCATTGATCTCATATTTTGAGAGGTAAAATACAAATAGAGGACGATTATTATCGCAACAACCGCCCTCTCACAAATATATAACAAATTATAAATAAGGATGTTTTCGTGCACTTTGATTTATTTTTCCGAAGGAAATTTCACTTCATAGTACCTTATTCCGTTGTATATAGTATTGACACGGATTCTCAGTCCTTTCTTTCCTTCTATTTGATCTTTTATTTTGTCCAGTTTGAATGATACGTATCCTTCACCTAAATGTTCGGGATAATCATCTTCGTTGTTGTGACGGAACTCCAGATTAATATAATCGTTCTCACTATCTGCTGTGGGGCGTTCATCTGATGGGTTGATAACCAGATTCAGGAAATGTTTTTTGTCTTCGGTATGTGTCCCATAATACTGGAACTCAATGGTCAGGTATTTGTTATCCTGCGTAATCCACATGTACGTGGCATTAATGTTATTATCTCCTATCTTCTCTTCTGTATTTCCATCTTCGTCTATAGTAATAATCTCTTTTGTCAGAATTTCCTGGATACGTTTTACCTGTATATTATAGTCATAGCCATTGACGGGCTCGTCCAGTTTATTGAAAATAATAAAAGCACGCTGTCCATCCTCGTATTCTTTGGCTCCCATTTCCTGAGGATTGCTTGGAAACATGGTCTTTCCATCATCTAGAGTAAAGTATAAATCTTTGTTGTCCTGAATGGTGTTAATAGTACCGATGGCCAATAAATTGGTGGGAGTATCATCATCATCTTGACATGACTGCAAGAAGGGAATAGCGGTTACTACAGCAAAGATAAATACTATGAACTTTAAATTCTTCATATACTTTGTAAGTTTTAGATTTTGTATTACTGCTTTTTATTTAGTATCTAAGAAATGCAGGAGAATAGTAAATATTGCATTTGGATCTGTTAAAGAAACAAAAGTTGCGAAAAAGTTGTTCTCTCTATGCAGTATTTCTATCTTTACCGCATTTTTAGAATAAACACGTGTTTAAGATAATGGAAGAATTTGAGTTGTCGGAACAATGTAGGCAAGGCAATAACCGAGCCCGCAAGGAACTGTATGAGCAGTATGCGGGGCGTATGCTTGGTGTCTGTCTTCGTTATGCAGGCGATCGGGATACAGCTCAGGATTTGCTTCACGATGGCTTTTTGAAGATATTCGGTTCTTTCGATAAATTTACTTGGCGAGGTGAAGGTTCCTTAAGGGCGTGGATGGAGAGAGTGATGGTTAATACCGCTTTGCAATATCTTCGTAAGAATGATGTAATCAATCAATCGGCAACTTTGGAAGAAGTTCCGGAAGTTTACGAAGAACCGGAAGCTTCTACTGTTGAATTGATTCCGCAGGGTGTATTAATGCAATTCGTAAAAGATTTGCCCGTTGGGTATCGTACCGTGTTTAACCTTTATACTTTTGAAGATAAATCTCATAAAGAAATTGCACAGTTATTGGGTATCAATGAGAAATCATCAGCTTCTCAGCTATTTAGGGCCAAAAACGTGTTGGCTAAAAAGGTAAAAGAATGGTTAATGAATAACGGATAGATAGAGATGGAAGAGAAAGAATTGTGGATGAGTAAGTTGAAGGAGAAGCTCGCAGATTATTCCGAGCCCACACCTGATTCCGGCTGGGAACAACTGGAGAAGGAACTTATGCCTCCTGTGGAGAAGAAGATATATCCTTATCGTAGATGGACAATGGCTGCTGCGGCTGTTATATTATTGGCTATTGTATCATCACTGAGCCTATATTTTTTAGGGACTCCTACAGCTGATGAAATACGGCATATCAAAACTCCAGTGTTGGCTTCATCACCGGATGTGCTGCCTGGAATAGATCAACCAGATATGCGGGGAACGATCATTGCTCCTTTAGTAAGTCCGGTAGCTGAAGGCCGTTTAGCAAAAGCTGAAGTAAATAGAAGTGAAGGAAGGACCGAAATCATGCAACAAGGAATAAAAGAGGAACGATTGACAAAAATAGATAATGACGGGGCATCCACTGTAGATGTGGAAAATAAGAAAGATGATGAATTGATAGAACAGCCGGAAGAAGTAAGCGTTGCTCAGGAAAAACAGACGCATTCTACTCAGGAAAAACAAATAAATAAGAATAGGCCTTATCGTCCTTCAGCAAAGGATAAATTACATATTCCTGTAGGGAATACGAATACTTCGGCAAAAAAAGGGAGATGGTCAATGGGATTATCAGTTGGTAATGCGGGAGGAGCTTCTACCGAGATCGGTGCAGGGATGCCTTCTTATATCTCGCGTGTGAGTATGTTGACTGTTTCGAATGGTCTAATGGCAATTCCTAATGATCAAACTCTTGTGTTTGAAGGTGGTGTTCCATATTTGCGTAAAGCGAATGATATTGTTGATATTAAACATCACCAACCTATTTCTTTTGGTTTATCTGTTCGTAAGAGTTTAGGCAGAGGTTTCTCTCTAGAAACTGGATTGACTTATACTTTATTATCTTCTGATGTAAAATTGAGGGATAGTGAACACAATGTAGAACAAAAGTTGCATTATCTTGGTATTCCTTTGCGTGCCAATTGGAATTTTCTTGAAAAGAAGTACTTTACGCTCTACGTTACAGGTGGAGGTATGGTCGAAAAGTGTGTATATGGTAAATTGGGTTCTGAGAAAGAAACAGTAAAACCATTACAATTTTCTGTGTCTGGAGGAGCCGGAATTCAAGTGAATGCAACGAAGCGTGTAGGAGTATATTTTGAACCTGGGGTTTCATATTTCTTTGATGATGGTTCAAGTATACAAACTATACGCAAAGAGAATCCATTTAATTTTAATATGCAAGCTGGTATTCGTTTGACTTATTAAGTTGGCTGGAGATTAGAAATAACTTATTTGAAAATTGGATATTTGGGAAAATATTCATAATATTGCCATTCGTTTGTGCAATAGTATCGTGTACCTTTGTTATAAAATCTAAGATAGAACTACAATTATGAAAAGAAACTTACTAGTGGGAATTGCATTGTTGCTTTCCGTTTATTTATTTGCAGATGAGCCTGTGAAGGCTATTCATAGGAAAATTGTGAATCCTGCCAATAAAGAAGTTACTGTAGTAGCCCATCGGGCAGATTGGCGGTATGCTCCTGAAAATTCAATTGCTGCCATTAAAAGTTCCATTCGTTTAGGAGCGGATGTAGTGGAATTGGATATTCAGAAAACAAAAGATGGGAAGTTGATTCTAATGCATGATAATACATTAGATAGAACGACTACAGGAAAAGGGAAGGTTTCAGAATGGACATTGGATTCTATTCGTACTCTTTATTTAAAAAATGGGGCTTCATTGAGAACGAAACATCGTGTTCCCACCTTGGAGGAAGCATTACTGACAGCTAAAGGACATGTAATGGTAAATCTGGATAAAGCATATCCTATTTTTGATGAAATTTTTCCTATACTTGAAAAGACCGGAACTGTTGATCAGATAATAATGAAAGGCTCTAAGCCTGTTGCACAGGTGAAAAAGGATTTAGGTAAATACCTTGATCGTATTTTGTACATGCCAATCGTCAATTTAGACAGTCCGGGAGCACTACAACAAATAGAAGATTTTATGAAAGAAATCCGTCCGGTAGCTTTCGAACTATTATTTAAATCTGATACCAACCAAGTTCCTAAACAAGTGAAAAGTTTATTGGAAGGTAAAAGTAAAATCTGGTATAATACACTTTGGGATACTATGGCCGGAGGACATGATGATGATATGTCGCTTGAAGATCCGGATGAAGGGTATGGATATTTAATTGATGAATTAGGTGCAACTATTATTCAGACAGATCGGACTGCATATTTGCTGGAGTATTTGCAAGCTCGTAAGAAGCGTTCGGGTAATAAGTAAAAGAGAAACATAGGTCTTTGCTTGATTTCTTTATAAGTAATATTTAAAATTATCTGTTGTAATTTTACTTATTTTCGTTTATCAATCATCTTTAAATATCAGAAGTTGATGATTTTTGAAATAAATTTTGCAAATAATATTGTTTATGTCGAATTTAATTCTCATCTTTGCAAAGTATTGAAGAGATAAAGTTTTTCAGAACTACTATATTGAAACAACATAATAGTGGACTCCCCCAACCAGTTAATTTGTGTGAGAGATCGTTTTGCTTAGTAATTAGGTAACGATCTCTTTTTTTTTACTTGATTTATAAATCATAAAAAACTCTTCACTCTTTATTTCCTCTAGTTCACTACAACGTTGGAGAAATACTCTTTAAATATTTCTGTAGCCTTATCGAGTTGCTCAGGAGTATTTTCTTTTACGTCTTTCAGCAAATATTTCTGTCCCATAGCTTCGTATTTATGTACGCCCAATGTATGATAAGGGAGAATCTCAACCCTCTGAATCATTTTGTATTTTCCAAGGTTCTGTCCGAGTTGTCGGATATCTGCTTCAAAATCACTGTACCCCGGTACTAATACATATCGTAGCCAGAAAGGCTTTTCGTTAGCTTCCAACCAGTTAGCGGTGCGAAGTGTCTGCTCATTACTTCTTCCGGTAAGTGATTGATGGTGAGATGGATTGAATTCTTTTATATCTAATAATACCAGATCTACAAGCTTTAATAACATCTCGACATCCTCATTCCAGATACCTCCATTACTGTCAAGGCAGACATGGATACCTTTCTCTTTCAAGTCATGGACCAGAGGTACTAACGCTTTGGCTTGGAAGGTTGGTTCACCTCCTGAGAAAGTTATTCCACCGCGCTTTCCGAAAAAAGGTTTTTGGCTCATGGTCATACGTATAATCTCTTCCGGCGGAGTGGGAGTGCCTCCTTTTCCTGCTATTGTATCAGGGTTGGCACAATACAGACAGCGGAAGTTACATCCTTGAAGAAAAACGACGAGCCGTAGACCCGGCCCGTCGAATGTTCCCATACTTTCGTATGAATGTACGTTTATCATCATAAAATACTGAATTACATACGTTCATGGAAGCTACGGCTAATAACTTCCAATTGGTGCTCGCGACTTAATTTTACGAAGTTTACGGCATAACCGGAAACACGAATTGTCAGTTGCGGATATTTTTCCGGATGTTCCATGGCATCATATAACATTTCACGATTCAGTACGTTCACGTTCAGGTGATGAGCACCTTTGGTGAAATAACCATCCATCATCGTTACCAAGTTTTCGATCTGATCATCTGAAGTTGCACCTAATGATTTCGGGATGATAGAGAAAGTGTTGCTGATACCATCCTGAGAGTCACGATAACGAAGTTTTGCTACAGAGCTTAAGGAAGCGATTGCTCCATTCTTATCACGTCCGTGCATTGGATTAGCACCTGGAGCAAAGGCGACACCTTTAGCGCGTCCGTCGGGAGTAGCACCGGTTTTTTTGCCATACATCACATTAGAAGTAATCGTTAATAATGAAAGGGTAGGGCGGGCGTTCTTATAGACCGGTAATTTTTTCAATTCTTCGCTGAAGAAGTATATCAAATCAACTCCCAAGTGGTCTACCTTATCATTATCGTTACCAAAACAGGGGAACTCTCCATTAATATCGAAACCTTCAGTCAGACCGATATCATTGCGGCGAGCAGTTACTTTTGCATACTTGATAGCCGATAAAGAATCGAGTGCTATGGAAAGTCCTGCTACACCATACGCCAAATTGATATGTGGGTTAGTATCGATAAATGCCATCTGAGCTTTTTCATAATAGTACTTATCATGCATATAATGTATGATATTCATTGCTTCGTTGTAAACGCGCGCGATTTCTTTTAGTACTTTTTTGTAGTTGCTCATTACTTCTTCGAAGTTCAATACATCATTAGTCAGTACTGGAATATCCTTTACCATCACTGTACCTGTATTTTCGCAACGGCCACCGTTGATAGCAAGTAATAACGCTTTTGCTAAATTGCAACGGGCTCCAAAGAATTGAATTTGTTTACCGATTTCCTGATAAGAAACGCAACAGGCGATTCCGTAATCGTCAGATTGACGTACTTCACGCATTAAGTCATCGTTTTCATATTGGATAGAGGAGGTGTCGATAGAAACTTTGGCACAGAAATTCTTGAACCCTTCAGGAAGTTCCGGGCTCCAGAGAACTGTCAGGTTCGGTTCTGGTGAAGGACCGAGGTTGTACAGTGTTTGTAAGAAACGGAAAGAAGTTTTAGTTACCTTAGTACGTCCATCATTGAAACGTCCACCTAAAGATTCGGTTACCCAAGTCGGGTCACCGGCAAAGATATCGTTGTATGATTGCATACGTAGGTGACGTACCATACGTAGTTTGATCACAAACTGGTCAATCAGTTCTTGTGCAAAAGATTCTGTAATGGTTCCTTTATTCAATTCATATTCAATATAAATATCCAAGAAAGAAGAAACGTTACCAAGTGACATCGCAGCACCATCTTGCTCTTTTACAGCAGCCAAGTATGCCATATATACCCATTGAACAGCTTCTTGCGCTGTGTATGCCGGTCGACCTAGGTCAAGTCCGTAATATTCTCCCATCACCTTCATGTCCTTCAATGCCTTGATTTGTTCGGCCACTTCTTCACGCAGACGAATACGCGCCTCAGTCATTGGACCGGTCAGATGGCGTAAATCATCTTGTTTAGCTTTAATAAGTCGGTCAATACCATAAAGAGCCAATCGGCGATAATCACCAATTATACGTCCGCGAGCATAGTTATCGGGAAGTCCGGTAAGAAAACCCAGAGAACGGAAAGAACGGATTTCTTCAGTATATACATCGAATACTCCGTCATTATGTGTTTTGCGGTAATGAGTGAAGATTTCTTTAACGCGATCATCTACTTCTACACCATTCTCATGACAAGCTTTACTGACAACATTGATTCCTCCGAACGGCTTGATAGCACGTTTTAGAAGTTCATCTGTTTGCAAGCCGACAATAAGCTCATTTTCTTTATCAATATATCCGGCTTTATGAGAAGTGATCGTGGATACGGTAACATTGTCCAGAGAACGGATTCCATTATTAGCAATTTCTTCTGCCAATGCTTTTACGCAATGGTTCCATACAGCTTTAGTACGTTCGGTAGGACCTACCAAGAAGGAGGAGTCTCCATGGTACGGAGTAATGTTATGACTTACGAAATCTCTTACGTTGATTTCGCTGCTCCAAAGACCGTCTTTAAAGATCTTGTTTAATTCCATAAAATGATAAAAATTAGAAGTTTTAGTTATCCTTTCTTTAGAGCGCACAAAGTTACAATGATTTTTCATATATTCGGCATAATTATACCTCATTTTATGCTTTTCAACACAAAATACCTATAAATAGGGATTGTTTAGAAAATAGTTTTTCAAAAAAATATTCGGAGACTCTTGTAAATTAAAAAATGATTTGTACCTTTGCACCGCTTTTCATAAAAAGCACTTCAGATAAAGGAGTTTTGGAGAGGTGGCAGAGTGGTCGATTGCGGCGGTCTTGAAAACCGTTGTACTGCGAGGTACCCGGGGTTCGAATCCCTGTCTCTCCGCAATAAACGCTGAAAATCAGCAAATTATAAAACAAACACCCAATTTTACACCCAAGAATGTAAATTATGATGAGTATTCCCAACCACATGCCCGCGAGATAAGGAAACGACTTTCTTTAGAGAAAAGTTGGGTGTTTTTATTTTATTTAAGACGAATCATATTCGCTCGGAAAATAATTTGATAAAAAACAGAACAAACGAAAAAAACAACCAATTCATTTTCCGTAAGATTTCGTATCTTTGCAGTAAATAATAAATCAGGGTCTGTCATGATAATATATAATGTTTAAAAATCGTAGTATGAAAAAAAGTAGAAGAAAACGCCTTGTAATTTTGTGTATAGCTTTAGTTTGTATCATAGTTTTAGTTTTTTTATTGTTCTCTAAATCAACTTCTAATAATAGTACAAATCCACCTTTGACAGATGTTTTGACTGATAGCATTTCTCGGATAGTATCAGCTTGTCCTGGTGAAATTGGAGTGGCAATTATTATTAATAACACAGATACAGTTAAAGTTAATGATAAGAGTGTATATCCTATGATGAGTGTATTTAAGGTTCATCAGGCATTAGCTCTTTGCAATGATTTTGATAACAAAGGGATTTCACTTGATACCTTAGTAAAGATAGATAGGAATAGACTTGATTCAAAGACTTGGAGTCCTATGATGAAAGATTATTCCGAGTTGGTTATATCATTAACCGTGAGAGATTTACTTCGTTATACTATTGCTCAAAGTGATAATAATGCAAGCAATCTGATGTTTAAAGATATGGTCAATGTTGCTCAAACTGACAGTTTTATAGCCACACTTATTCCTCGTTCAAGTTTTCAGATAGCTTATACAGAAGAGGAAATGTCGGCTGACCACGATAGGGCTTACTTTAATTATACATCTCCTCTTGGTGCCGCAATGTTGATGAACCGTTTGTTTACCGAAAGTATTGTCAGTGGTGAGAAGCAAAGTTTCATTAAGAATACATTAAAAGAATGTGTGACAGGTACAGATAGAATAGTCGCTCCGCTTCTTGATAAAGAAAGGGTTTCTATTGCACATAAGACGGGTTCTGGTTATGTCAATGAAAATGGTATTCTTGCAGCTCACAATGATGTTGCCTATATATGCCTGCCTAATAATGTCTGCTATACTTTAGCGATATTTGTTAAGGATTTCAAGGGTAATGAATCACAAGCATCACAATATGTTGCGCATATATCAGAGGTCGTATATTCTTTATTAATACAAAATTCGGCAATTCCTTAAGTTGCGTTTACTTTGAAGCTTCAATGGTAAACATTATATAATTTATTCTGATTCTCCGCAAACACACCTAATATTTTTAGTATATTAGCGCTCAAAAAGCAGGGATTATGAACATATTCAGTTTTACGGCTCATTTCGGTTCGGAGGAAGATTGTCGTTTGCATTTCAAGGAGCAGCGTGATAAGGAAGGGGTTGTCTGCAAGCGATGCGGGGGCACTTCCCATTATTGGTTACAGGGTAAATGGAGTTATGAATGCAAAGGTTGCCGTTTCCGCACCTCGTTGCGCAGCGGTACGATCATGGAGAGCTCCAAGCTGCCGTTTCTGGTGTGGTACAAAACGATGTTCCTGATGAGTTGCACAAAAAAGGGATTCTCCACCAACGAACTCCAGAAGCAATTAGGATTGAAGCGTTACGAACCGGTATGGGCGATGGTACACAAACTCCGCAGGGCGATGGGCAACCGGGATGCAAGGTATACACTGGAAGGGATGATAGAACTGGATGAGGGTTACTTTTCGGTGGCCAGTAAGGAAATCGAGCGAGGCAAGGGTACACGTGGCCGGGGAGCCGAGGGAAAGCAGAACGTTGCGGTGATGGCCGAAAGCACCCCGTTGGAAGATATCGAAACGGGCAAAAAGGAGAAGCATGTGCGTTATTTCAAGGCCAGGGTACTGGATAGCCATCAAAGTGAAGGAATCAACGGCGTGGTCAGGGACTGCATGGAGGATGATGCCATCGTATTTTCGGACAAAAGCACTTCTTACGTTGACATCTCCGATCTGGTGGAATTGCACGTCACCGAGAAATCAGACGCCAAAACCACCAAGGAAACACTCAAATGGGTGCATATCGCAATCAGTAATGCAAAACGGACATTGCTGGGCAACTACCATAAAATCAAAAGGAAATACTTACAGTTGTATCTCAACGAGTTTATTTACAAATTAAACAGACGGTATTTTGGAGACAAACTCTTTGACAGACTAGTAATTGCGAATATAACAGGTGCATAAACGGATAATCAGAATCTTTAAACATCCTAATTAACTACCTGCGGATTTTAGGTATTATTATAGAAGCCCCCATGAATAAATCGCTCATTATTTTCGGCATCGTCAACATAACCTCGGACAGTTTCTCCGATGGAGGCCGGTATCTGGCGCCAGACGCAGCCATTGCGCAGGCGCGTAAGCTGATGGCCGAGGGGGCAGATGTGATCGACCTCGGTCCGGCATCCAGCAATCCCGACGCCGCGCCTGTTTCGTCCGACACAGAAATCGCGCGTATCGCGCCGGTGCTGGACGCGCTCAAGGCAGATGGCATTCCCGTCTCGCTCGACAGTTATCAACCCGCGACGCAAGCCTATGCCTTGTCGCGTGGTGTGGCCTATCTCAATGATATTCGCGGTTTTCCAGACGCTGCGTTCTATCCGCAATTGGCGAAATCATCTGCCAAACTCGTCGTTATGCATTCGGTGCAAGACGGGCAGGCAGATCGGCGCGAGGCACCCGCTGGCGACATCATGGATCACATTGCGGCGTTCTTTGACGCGCGCATCGCGGCGCTGACGGGTGCCGGTATCAAACGCAACCGCCTTGTCCTTGATCCCGGCATGGGGTTTTTTCTGGGGGCTGCTCCCGAAACCTCGCTCTCGGTGCTGGCGCGGTTCGATGAATTGCGGCTGCGCTTCGATTTGCCGGTGCTTCTGTCTGTTTCGCGCAAATCCTTTCTGCGCGCGCTCACAGGCCGTGGTCCGGGGGATGTCGGGGCCGCGACACTCGCTGCAGAGCTTGCCGCCGCCGCAGGTGGAGCTGACTTCATCCGCACACACGAGCCGCGCCCCTTGCGCGACGGGCTGGCGGTATTGGCGGCGCTGAAAGAAACCGCAAGAATTCGTTAACTTTTCGGTGGCCAGTAAGGAAATCGAGCGAGGCAAGGGTACACGTGGCCGGGGAGCCGAGGGAAAGCAGAACGTTGCGGTGATGGCCGAAAGCACCCCGTTGGAAGATATCGAAACGGGCAAAAAGGAGAAGCATGTGCGTTATTTCAAGGCCAGGGTACTGGATAGCCATCAAAGTGAAGGAATCAACGGCGTGGTCAGGGACTGCATGGAGGATGATGCCATCGTATTTTCGGACAAAAGCACTTCTTACGTTGACATCTCCGATCTGGTGGAATTGCACGTCACCGAGAAATCAGACGCCAAAACCACCAAGGAAACACTCAAATGGGTGCATATCGCAATCAGTAATGCAAAACGGACATTGCTGGGCAACTACCATAAAATCAAAAGGAAATACTTACAGTTGTATCTCAACGAGTTTATTTACAAATTAAACAGACGGTATTTTGGAGACAAACTCTTTGACAGACTAGTAATTGCGAATATAACAGGTGCATAAACGGATAATCAGATAATTTATACAATATAAAAGCACTTCGTAACTATCAGAGTGCTTTTATATTGTCTTTTTTTTCTATTATAACTTGAATCCTCTACTTTTTCTTGGTTCTTCCGTTGGTTGTCGCAAACCTTGCCGAAGTTTCTCCCATTGCTCTTTGAACCATTCGCTTATCGGTTGCCTGTTTATGGTCAGTACAAGTTTGCTATCATCGGTCGGATTCTTCTCCACCTTGAAGATGTTGTTTTTGATTTCAAACTTTCTTCTATGTTCCTCGGAATAAATCTTGCCATTACATTGGATAGCTTCTTTCCTTGTCAAAAGACAATCTATCATATCTTTGGTAAATCCAATGACAGCGCAGAGTTTTTCCATTCTCAACATTTCTCTAAGCATCGGAAACCACTTGAATGCCTTTTCAAGCAGAGTGTTCAATCGTGATATTTCCCTGTCTTTGGCTTCAAGTTCTTGGTTGTGTATGCTCTGAAGATTGCGTATCTGTTTGCCATGTCGCTCTTGCATTTCCTGCATTTGGATTTTGAGGGTGTCAATACCTTTGTCTCGTTTGGCAATCTCTTGGTGCAAATCTTCATTAGTTCGCTCCAGCTCTTTCATCTTTCCACTTCCGAAAAGAGAACCAACTCCGCTTGCTATGGCGGTGGCTGCATTGGTGGCTGTTTTCTTTAGCTTGTCAGTGCGTATTTCTGATTTCACCTGTTTCAGTTCCTGTTCAGCAAGACCTATCTGTTCTTCTTTGTGCCGTTTTGCAGCATCCATGCGTTGCAGTTCGGCTCTCTGCTTTTCAATGATGAAATCATTTCGTTCCAAATGTTCCTTTCCGGTCTCGGATTTAGATTGCCCACGTTGCATGGAGAGGATGTCAGATGCCAAAGTCTGCATTTCCATCATATCGTCATCATTGAGCTTTTGGCTCTTGCCCGTGTCGTGGTTCATCCAGTCGAATACGATATGGGCATGATAATTCGGCTTAAACCACTTTTCACCGACTTGGAAACTCTCCCTATCCCCGGTTTTGGGTTGTCCACTAAGCCAGTGTCCCTCGTCCTTATGCAGGAAGATTTGGAGCGGTGTAATACCCCAGCGTCTCTGGCACTCCTCACCAAACTTTCGTACATCTGCCAGTGTTGTATCTGGTCTGATGAGCAATACTCCCTCACGGATTGGAGAACATCCAGCCACTTTTATAATCTTTCCATTCTTTCCCTTGCGCTCACGCTCCTTTTCCTGCATCGCTCGTCCGGTCTTTTCCTTGACCATCCGTTTGATGCTGTCATAGTGCGCCTGCAGGTCAGGACTGCCGAAGCCCGGGTTTATCCACTGCTCGTTATTGGAAGTCAGTTCGGGTACAATGTAGATTCTGGACTCGCCGATATTGCGCATGTACTCGGCAGTTCTCCGGTTATGAGCCCCGCTTGATGTCACTCTGCAGGGTTTGATATGTATGCTTGATTTTGTTGCCATATTCTTAAAATTTGATTTGGATTGTTGATGAAATCTTCTGTTGTCCGCTCATAACCGCACAGGGTTCTTAGGGGTGCAACCCATAAGCGGAGATTGCAAAGAGAGGGGCACTCTTTGCTCGGGGTTCTTAGGGGAGAAACGCCCTGAGTGGGTCATTAGGGCAAAGCCCTAATCCCCTCGGGAGAGCCCACAACTACGAAAGCGAAGCGTGTAGTTATAGTGGGCTATAACCGAAAGCCGTTTTTCTTTTTCGGTGGTTGGCTGCGCACCCCTTTTGCAGATTGAACTTGCCTGTTTCTTTCAGTCTGTTTCTGTAAGTATTCGTTCAAGTCCTTGCATCCGCTGTATGTCTGCGAAGCGTCACGGATGTATAAGTCCCTGCCGTATTCCTTATAGATTTGCTGCATGGCTTCCATTCCTGCACGGTCATTGTCAAAGAAACAGTGGATGCGCTCATAGCTTCCCAACGGATAGATTGCTTTGGAAACATTGGCTACTGAGTTCAACACCATATAATCTTGCCTGTCCAGTTCGGGATATTTCGGGCAATTCTCCAATCTCAAAGTAAGAAATGAAAGATAGTCCATAAATCCCTCAAACACATAACATGTTTCCCTCGCTGTTCCCGGCTGTTTGATATGAGAAATCTCTTTCGGTGCGATGCATCCCTTGAAATACTGGTTGCGGATTTCATACCCACCCGACACATTGGGAAAGGCGATGGCGAAATACCGTTTGCCATTATGGGTGAAGTGCGCTTCACTGCATTCTCTTTTCGCCATTGCAATGTTTATTCCCCTTTCCTGCAAATAAGCAAGCAGGGCAGGAGAAGAAAGCGGTACAATCTCCAGTTGTTGAAAACTTGGCTCGGAAGATGATTGCTTGCCAAAAGAAAAAGACACGGGGCGAATACGGGGTGTCTGTTCTTCGATTTTTTGCAAGAGGTAAGGCACATGGTCGGAACAATAAAGTTCCTGTGCCAGTGCGATGATATTCCCACCTTTGCCGAGTGCAAAATCATACCATTGGTTACGTTCTGTATTTACCTTGAACGATGCTTCCGTTTCTTCCCTTAGTGGTGACTTATACCACAGGTTTATGCCCTGTTGTTTGACGGGTGAAAATCCTAAACTGTGCAGATAATCCGCTATTTTGATTTGTTTCGCTGTCTGTATATCCATAAGACGATAGGTTTAATGATAGTTGAATTGGTTTATTTTCTCTTTTCGCCCGTACCTCTTTATGAAGTACGGTCTGTATAATCACTTCACTTTATTTTCGTATATATAGAGTACGGTAATAAAGTGAAGCGGTTTTGCCACATTTCGCAACCACTTCGCTTTATCCCTAATATATAGACCCCCGGAATAAAGTGAAGCGATTGCAAGGTGTGGGCTAATAGTGGAAGTCGGGCATGAACGTGTACTTTCTGCCGTTCTCCTGCACTATCATTCGTTTGTTCCGAAGCATGGTGATGAGCGATACCGCCTTTTTGTGGTTCAACTTTACCCCCACAGACACATAAGTCTTAATTAAGGTGTCCTCCAGTTCCTTGTAGCCATATTCCTCTTTCAGCCCGAAAACTGCTTCCAATGCGATGCGGTGCTGCTGTTCGGTGATATGCCTGTAAGGGTCGAACTTTTCCTCTTCCGGTCTTCCCGGTTTCTTGGTTTCGGGCTTGTAACCCTCCAACAGTTCAGGTATGGCATTGTCATTGATGCGAAATGAAAAAGGCTCGAAGTCCATTGCCCGTATGTGCATGGCTGAAACATTGCTTATATCTCCATTGCTCTTGTCCTTTTCCACAAGAAGGACAGTTTCAGCCTTGTTGTTCAGTTCCGTACCGATATGCCCCCTTGCGTTCTCATCGCCCTTGTTTTGGTGGAGTATCGTGTGGATATGTATCTGCCTGTCGTCCGTCCACTGCATCAGCTTTGATATGATGCGTGTCGATTCACCGGGGCTGTTGATGTCATATACCATGTCACGGATGCCGTCTATGATTACAAGCCCTATGTCAGGCGTATTGTAAATAGCCTGCTCTACAATCCTGATACGCTGTTCGGGCGTGTATTTCCTCAAAGCAAGAAATTCCAGATGCTCATTGT
Source organism: Bacteroides bouchesdurhonensis (assembly GCF_900155865.1). GTDB lineage: Bacteria > Bacteroidota > Bacteroidia > Bacteroidales > Bacteroidaceae > Bacteroides > Bacteroides bouchesdurhonensis. The sequence continues at coordinate 3,899,301 of NZ_LT707006.1, read as the reverse complement.
CCCTGTCATCTGGAAGCCCAGCCATCCGTAAAATACGTTTCATGACTTTCAGACAATGATAAGGACTTTGTTCCGTGTCCACATACAGGATTTTCCGTTTCTCTTCGGGTAGTTCCGCCACATATCTTAGCACTGTACCATTCTTCAATGCTGCCGCCACGATAGCCGACACATTGAAAGTCTTTTTGCTTTTGGCTTTGCCGATTGATGCACTGAAATTACCCAGTGTACCAATGACCGAACCTTGCACTTTTAGAATCTCAGGTGCTTTCTCATAGATTTTCGACAGGCTCAGGCGTGAGGCTTGCCAAAGGATTACGGCTTCTTCCGCCGATATTTCTTTTATATCTTTCATATAATCCATAAGTACACCTCCCGTTATTTTCGTCCTCCGGTTTTCTTTCCAGCCAGTTCAAGGGCAAGTTCCGCATCCACGATAATCTTGCGCCCTATTTGCGTAATGGCTTTGTCTATCTTTCCGCTTTTCTTTATACGGTTGGCGGTAGGCAGACTGCACCCGAACAATTTGGCAATGCCAAGTATTCCGTACACATACTTTCTTTCTGTGTCCGTAACGGGCTGTGGCTGCGCTTCCGTTTGGTTGGAAGCGTACTTGCTTAGAAATATGAACTCTTCGCCTGTCATCTGCCAGACGGGTTTTAATAATAACTCTTGAAGATTTGTCATCGTCCAATCTATTTAGTCGTTAAACAATCAGCCCTGCGCACTGGCTGTTATTTCTGTTCTCGAACGATGCAAAATTAGGTATGGCTGTAAGTGGTAAGGATGTGGATAATACAAATGGGATACTGCGCTATCTCATTAAATATCAGACAATAAAAATACCACTCAAAAATTAATTTGAGTGGTAAAAGTGGTAATTTCGTAGAATGTCAGGTTATATCACGAATTATCCGAATATGCTTTCCATTTCCTTTGCGAATTTCTGGTTGCTGTCACTCGGAAAATCGGAAACAGGTTCTTTGTATTTCGACCTGTAATAGCTCTCGTCAATATCCAACAATTTTAATATTTGGCTTCTCCATTCATCCCTGTATTGCTTGGATAGTTTCTCGCTCATCAGGAATATCAGGTAACACACCCGTATCTTTTCCCTTGCCTTGATTTTTAGTTTATTCTTGCAGGGGTACAGGTTTATATTGGCATAGAAATCCGCTATGGTAATGGCTTCGAACTGTTCCCCGACACAGGTTTCATGAATGGGCGAAAGCTGCTTCATGTCAAAATATTCATGTTGTCCCTCCGGGCTATTCTGTACTTCTTCTTGTTCGTTTTGCTTGACTGGTTCATCCTGCTGTTTTTCTTCCCTATCATTAGGAAGGTACTTTTTTAGGACTTCCATAAAAAGAAGACTTAGGCGGTAAACATTGCCGGAAAGGTTTTCTATATATTGAAAAGCCTCTTTCCTGTCTTGCTTTTGCAGTTCATAAAGTTTATCCAATTCTTTCTTTTCCTTGTCGTATTCAGCCTTGCAGCGTTCATATTCCTTTTCTGCCTGTATTTCTTCTTCGTCCGTATGCTCCCGAAAACCAATGAAATCATATCTGTGGTATGCGTCATTCAAAGGCTCGTGCAACTTGGTGGTAATCTCCAACTGGTCTTTAATTGCAGAATTATGCCTGTCTGCGTAGTGAAAACACACACGCTTTATGACGTCATCATTCAGCGGTTTTGTTTCATAAGCCCGTATATTTTTTTCTATTTCGATTTTCAGACTATTGAGAATCAATGTGTATTGTTCTTTCTGCTTGTCAAGTACCAGTTCAAGGATAGCGGCTTCAAAAGCCTTTGTATCATTGTGCTGCCTGTAAAAGTCGGTGATGAATTTCTGCTTGTCAAAAGAAAAAGCATAATTGGTTACCCAATCATTATATATTCTATTGAGTTCTCCATATTGGGGAATCAGTTTGTTTATTTCTCCTGCCATAGACTTCAATTTTGGGGATTATTGTCCTTGTCAAGGAAAGATGCCAGTTCTTCTTCCACCTCTTCCACACTTGGCAAAGCTGATTTCAAGTTTTCGGGTATAGCCTTGCTCAGTTGATAATCGCTGATGCCTATCGGTTGGTCGTAGCCTGTCAATGCGTATTGTGCTACCACCTCATCTTTTCCTTTGCACAGCAACAGCCCGATAGTCTTGTTGTCATTTTTTCCCCTCAGTTTGTCATCCACCACATTGATGTAGAAATTCAGTTGCCCTGCATACTCCGGTTTGAATGGAGTAGCTTTCAGTTCTACAACAATGTATGCGTGTAGCGGAATAGAATATAGAATCAAGTCGGCAAAGAAATCACTGTTACCTATTTGAAAATGCTTCTGCCGGGCGACAAAGGCAAAACCATTGCCCATTTCCAACAAATAACGGGTAACGTGCTTTACCAGCTGCTCTTCTATGTCCCTTTCGTCTGCCTTTTCTTTCGCTCCAGCCAAATCGAAGATGTACGGGTCTTTCAATAGGTAATTGGCAAGGTCGCTTTGTGGTGCTGGAAGTGTGGCTGTGAAATTGTTTACCTTGTTGTTGTTGATTTGTCTGTTATATAGGTTGTTTTCAATTTGCATTTTCAGCACATTGCTACTCCAGCCCATTTCTACAGCCTGTTTCATATACCAATATCCTATGCCTAACGGTAACGAACCGTTAAGTATGACCATTTGGCTTGCCCAGTTTATTTTGGCAACAGGGGATTTCAGGAAAACTTTTTCTATTTCCCTAATCTCCATCCTGTAAATGGCAGAAACTGTTTTCTCCACATCCTGAATTTGCGCAGGAACTTCCTGCGTAATTTCTAAAGATTGACAATCAGCGGATTGTATTTGCGCAGTAAGTTCCTGCGTAAATTGTCCGTTGTTCAGTTTCAATACTTCATCTGTAACATTCTGTATGCTTGGAACAGACAGCCTTGTGTCTGTATCAATGAAACTTCGTAGCACGTTCAACGGATATGACCGTGCAAATTGGCACATATAAGTAAGGTTACGCTCCGAATAACCTTTCTTTTCGGGGTAATTGAACCGGATAGCCTTTGCCAGTTGCTTGATGATTTTGCTTCCCCAGCCTTGCAAGTTCTGATGATACAGGATATAGTTGCCCATTTTCCAGTAATGGAACAGCATTTGCGCATTGGCTGCGGCAATCAGCCGGACTTGCGCCTGTTCTATTTCCGAACCGACGGCATGAACAAATGCGTCAAAGTCCGTTCTTCCTATATGATATTCTCTGTTATTTTCCATTCTAATGTTTATTGTTGTCGCAAATATAATTCAAATAGCTGATAATCTATGAAACTGATTGATACTTTTATAGTTGGTTAAACTTGTTCATGGCATTTGCCTTAATATCATCCGCTATGTCAATATAGGGTTTCATGGCTTTATAGTCACTGTGCCCCGTCCATTTCATCACGACTTGTGCCGGAATACCGAGAGCCAGCGCATTACAGATGAATGTTCTTCTTCCTGCATGGGTGGTTAATAATGCGTATTTCGGGGTGACTTCATCTATACGTTCATTTCCTTTATAATATGTTTCCCGTACAGGCTCGTTGATTTCAGCCAGTTCCCCCAGTTCTTTCAGATAATCATTCATCTTCTGATTGCTGATAACAGGCAGTGCCATGTGGTTTTCAAAATGGACTTCCTTGTATTTTTCGAGTATGGTTTTACTGTGGTCGTTCAGTTCAATTATCAGGCTGTCTGCCGTTTTGACTGTGGTAACTTCGATGTGGTCGGGTTTCACATCGCTTCTTTTCAGATTACGAACATCTGAATATCGCAGGCTTGTGAAGCAACAGAACAGAAAAACATCCCTGACACGTTCCAGATATTGTTTGTCTTTCGGTATCCGATAATCTTTCAGCCTGTTCAATTCGTCCCAAGTCAGGAATATCACCTTTTTAGAGGTGGTTTTCAATTTGGGCTTGAAAGTGTCGTATGCAATATTCTGATGATGCCCTTTCTTGAAGCTCCAGCGCAGAAACCATTTGAGGAATCCCATCTGTTTGCCGATGGTGCTGTTCCTCATATCCTTTTTGTCACGCAGGAAATTTACATACTCGTTCAAGCCGAACTCGTTGAAGTATTCAAAGGTTACATCTTCCTTGAACTCTTTGAGGTGGTTTTTCACTGCTGAGAATTTCTCGTAGGTGGATGCCGTCCAGTTATTCTGATTGCCACACTCCTTTACAAACTCATCGAATACTTCCCAAAAACTTATTTGTGTTTCTTCCTGCTGCTCTTCGCTGGTGTCTTTCATCCGCAGGTTGAACGCATCCTTTAGCTGTTGGGTGGTCGGTATGGTTTCCTGTACCTCAAACTCCTTGAACACGTTTTGAATCTCGGCATAATATTTCAGCAAGTCCGCATTGATTTCGGATGCGCTTTGTTTTAGTTTGTTGGTGCATCCGTTCTTTACCCGTTGTTTGTCGGCATCCCATTTGGCTACGTCAATCCGGTAGCCTGTTGTAAACTCGATGCGTTGGCTTGCGTATATGACACGCATACGGATGGGTACGTTCTCTACGATTGGCACACCGTTCTTTTTCCGGCTTTCCAATGCAAAAATGATGTTACGTTTGATATTCATAATTGGGTGCGTTTGAAATTCTACACCCAAATATACACCCAATATTTGGAATAGCAAAAGATATTCAGAAAGATTTAGATTTACTCTGCGCTTTAGATAGTATATGATTATCAGTGATTTGCAATTTTATGATATTTCTTGAAAGCATAGGTTCGAGAGCCTGTCTCTCCGCTGAAACAAAAACGAAGGACTTCACAAAAGCCTTCAAAAAGTCATTCAAAGCATCGTATATCAGCTGATTACGGTGCTTTTTTATTTTTGCGCCCCAACAAGGTGAAGGCCTGAATGTAGGGTTTAGCCTTCAAAGTTCGGTCATTATTTGCTACATTTACTGCTACACTTTGAAGACCCCTCAAAAAAATGTAGCAGTGACCGAAAAATGAAGCCCATTTTGAAGCCTATAAAATCATTGATTCATAACTGATTATGTAGAACTTTGTAGCCATGGTGCTACATTAAATTTGAGTCGTTATGAGAATGATTTTTAAAGTGTCGTACTATGTACGTTCAAACTACGAAAACAAGCAGGGAAAGTCTCCCTTGATGATCCGGATTTTCCTGAATGGTGAAATGCTGAATGTCGGTTCTTCCGGTATCTACATTGACAAGAAGCTATGGAACAATTCCACCAACCGGGTAAAGGGGCGTGGAAGCGAATCCTTGAATCTGAATGCTCAGCTGGACAACATCTCAAATTCGCTGCAGATGATTTTCAAGAAGCATGAATTTGACGAAGACCTGACCCTTGACAAAATCAAAAGTATCTTTTTGGGCAAGAATAAGGTCAAGACTACGTTTGTGGAGTTCTATGACAAGTATCTGGAGGACATCAAAGCACAGGTTGGTGCAGGTAAAAGCATAGCCTTGTATCACAAATATTCGGCAGCCCGAAGCCATTTTGTGAATTTCCTCCATGCCAAATACGGCAGAAAGGATCTCATGCCGGGTGAACTGACGCATCTGATTATCCATGATTTTGAAATATACCTGAAGACAGTGGTTTCCCTGAAGTCAAATTCGGCTACCAAGACGCTCAAATTCTTCAAGACCGTAGTTATCTTTGCCCAGAAGTGCGGTGTGATGACGCACGACCCTTTCTTGAACCACCACTTTCACCTGGAACCGGTGGATCGGGGTTTTCTTACGGATGAAGAAATACAGCGCATCATGCAGAAAGATTTTGAGATACCTCGGCTTGAAATGGTGAGGGACGTTTTTATCTTTTCCTGTTTCTGTGGGCTTGCCTACATCGACGTGGCTCACCTGACGCAGGAAAATATCATCACCCTTGATAACCGTCCGTGGATTATCATCAACCGTCAGAAGACCAATGTGCAGAGTAATATCCCTTTGTTGGAGATACCTCAAATGATTCTTGACAAGTATAAAGGAAAGACTAAAGACAACAGGCTGCTTCCAGTCCTGTCAAATCAAAAGATCAATGCTTATCTCAAAGAGATTGCTGACCTTTGTGGAATCAAGAAACGTCTCAGCTACCACCTTGCGAAACATCATACAATCTCTATCTAATTGAAAATTAAACAGTTATTTCTGTTTAATTAATATCAGGTAACGATTTAGAAACGAGCGAATTACAATATTCTGTTTTCTTTTGCCTCTGTCAAAGAACGATTCTTTCAATGCAAATATACACTTTACTTGTGACAAAAGCAATCTTTTTCTACATTTAATCGACTTACAGTCAGCCTTAAAGAGGGTATCTGGTCTCATTCCATCTTCTTCCTCAAAAATAACATAGCAGTCTAAATTGGTTTATGTATGGGATAGGTCTTGTTCATTCGATCCGGTAGACTACTATACATAAAAGTATAAAGGCGAGATACGACAAGGAGATGCCATGCTTTTGTGTAAGGGGAATCTCTCTTAGCTTATCGCAGACCATGTATAGCTAAGTGTTTTGAGAATAAACAGTCTGTAAAAAACGGAAAGACACCGATTATGGGCCGTATCACCATCAATGGAACCCAAGCCGGTTTCAGTTGTAAGAAAGAAGTGTCCCTCGCTTTGTGGGACGTCAAAACCAACCGGGCCAAAGGCAAGTCCGAGGAGGCCCGTACACTCAATCAGGAGCTTGACAATATCAAGGCGCAAATCACCAGGCACTACCAGTACATCTGCGACCACGACAGTTTTGTTACAGCCAAGAAAGTCTATAACCGCTATGTCGGCTTCTCAGAGGAATGCCACACCCTTATGAACCTTTTCAGGGAACAGCTGGAACCGTATAAAAAGAAAATCGGCATAGAGAAAGCCGAAAGCACCTACTGCGGTCTGGTTGCCGATTACAAGAGTCTCCTGCTTTTCATGAAAAGCAAGAAGAATGCAGAGGATATTGTCATCGAAGAACTTGAGAAATCATTCATCGAGGATTACTACAACTGGATGCTCGGTACATGCGCTTTGGCAAACTCCACTGTCTTCGGGCGTGTCAATACCTTGAAGTGGCTGATGTATATCGCGCAGGAAAAAGGCTGTATACGGGTTCATCCGTTCGCATCATTCGAGTGTATGCCCGAATACAAGAGGCGTTCTTTCCTTTCCGAAGAGGAACTGCAAAGGATAATCCATATAGAACCGAGATACAAACGCCAGCGTGCCATGCGCGACATGTTCCTGTTCATGTGCTTCACCGGTCTTTCCTATGTGGACTTGAAAGCCATAACATACGATAATATCCATACCGACTCCGACGGCGGTACATGGCTGATGGGCAACCGTATAAAAACGGGAGTGGCGTATGTCGTAAAATTATTGCCCATTGCTATCGAACTGATTGAAAAATATAGGGGTACGGATGAAAAGAAAGACTCCCCGAATGTGTCTTTCCGGTAGGTGAATACAATGCCATGCGGCTCAGTCTTGGAATCATAGGCAGGAAATGCAACTCCGGGGCGAGGTCACCCCGCACATCGGACGCCACGCATTTGCCGTTCTGGCCATACTCAAGGGGATGCTGCTGGAAACTCTTCAGAAAGTGTTTGGGCATAAGTCCATCACATACGTCCTGCGCATCCATTCACTTGTCCGGCGCAGGCGGGGCAATCTTTTTCTGGAAGTCGCCCATCTGTACGACCAGCGTGCTGACCAGCTTTCTCAACTCCTAATACGCGCTTGTTTCAATAATTGTCAGTTCCATACTAAAATTCTTTTTAAGATTCTGAATATGCGACAAAGTAACGCACATCCTATATCCTTTCCAAACAGATAATATCAGAGTCTTCCGTTGGCGTGCATTGGCGTATCCAACGTTAAAAGAGAAGGTCCTTCACCTGCATCCATGCGGCAACGGAACTTCCATTCCCTTACTTGTTTTCCATAAATTTATAGGATTAATTTCTGGTGCATGATATTAATAGTCATTATTCTGTCTGCTTTTTTTGCTTGCATAATTGCAGCTAACAGTTATCTATTCCAGAACGCATTGTTATGGAAAATGGCAAGCTGTTTTGTTGGTTTATGGATATTGTGTATGATAATTACCGTCTTCGTTTGTCGTAAACTTGAATGCTCTAATTAAAACAGTACGGTTGTCATGCTTTGTGTGTTTTATTATAAATATTATGAATTATTTGGAATTGATATGTAATATAGATAATTTTGCAGTCGGGAAATGGTTTCGGGAGGTTTACGCCTTCCGAATGAAAAGGGAACCCGGTGAAAATCCGGGACAGTACCCGCTGCTGTGAGTCCACAAAAACGGACATCGAACTTTTGCCACTGGTGTAATACCGGGAAGGCACGATGACCGGGACGAGTCAGAAGACCTGCCATGACCGGAATGAGATTTACACCTGCGGGATATACGGGTCGTAATCAAATAAGGAATAGCTCATCGGCCATTCAATATTTGAAGACAGACATATTCCCGTTCGTGTAAGTCCGCACGAACGGGAATTTTTTGTGTTTGTTAATAATATGTTTTACATTAAAATGAGTGACCTATGAAAAGAAAATTACGCTTTCTGGCAGGTGCCTGTCTATTTACCGCAACCGCCTTGTTCTCTGGCTGTAGTTCGGACGATGACTTTTTGATGGACCCGGTTGATTCCGGAACTTCGCAAACCCGTGCTGTGACAAATCCGGACGGTACTTTAACTATCACTTTCGATGATTTCGATCCCGGCATGTTAGCAGGACCTACCTCGGCCGGAGAAAATCTTTATTCGTACCAAGGGTATCCTCAAGTAACCACCATTTACGACAATACTCCGGAAGAATATCTCTTCCTTTCAATGTTTAATACTGTAGGTGGAAGCACAGAGTATTCCAGCGGCGGCATCGCACTTTCCAACTGGAACATCCGCTCCAATCAGTCGGGAAATACCGGAGACTGGTGGTATTCTTATCTAAACCAATGTTCTGTCTATAACACTGCGGTGGAAGCGGAAGGACAGAATAAGGAAGCCGGGCACAGCGGTTCCAATTTCGGTGTCGTTTACGGATATGTGGATGCTTACAATCAGGCATGGATGGCTAAACCAGAATTTTATTTCAATGTTCCCCGGAAATTGGTCGGCCTGTGGATCTGCAACACCTCATACACTTATGGTGTCATTACTTATGGTAATCAGTTCGGTTCTACGGGGGTAGCGACTCCTCTGAAAGAGATGAAAGGGTATTTCCAAGTGAATCTGGAATGTTATGATGCGAATGGCGGTCTGATCCGCACTTACAAACGTCTTTTAGCCGATTATCGTAACGGCCAACAACAGGTTGATCCTATCACGACATGGGATTATTGGGAAATCAATGCCGAAGGGGTGCAAAGTGTGAAATTCAACTTCGAGGGTTCGGATTCGGGAGCATACGGTTTGAATACTCCAGCTTATATCTGTATTGATGATATCACCATACAATAAAAAGAATACAAGGATATCCCTTCTGTCGGGGGTATCCCTGTTATTTTTCTAAAATCCACACATCATGCATCGTTTTCACTATTTTATTATTTCTGCCTGTATGCTGTTCACCTCCTGCAACAAGGATGAAGTCATTACCGAAGAAGTAGGAGGACAACCTATAATAGAACTTGACAGCGAGACCGGTATTTACACGGTCAAGGTCGATCACGAATTGACTATCGCCCCGACATACCAGAATGTTGAAGATGCTCTTTTTGCTTGGACGATAGACGGTACGCTGGTTTCTTCGGGTCCGTCTCTTCAACGTACATGGAATGAATGCGGGGATTTTTATGTCAAACTAAGAGTAGACAATGCGGAAGGCTATGCCGAAGAGGAACTGAAAGTAGAAGTGAAAGAACTCACCCCTCCGGTCATCTCACTGGCACTACCTTCGCAGGGGCTAAAAGTCGTCCGGAATACCGATTACACATTTACTCCCGATATTCAGCATTCGGATGTCGAAGGGTTCAAAATCGAATGGGTACGGGAAGGAAAAATCGTTTCCACCGAGAATACTTATACTTTCAATGAAAAAGAACTCGGTGTTTATACGGTGACAATCAACGCTTCCAATATAGATGGGACAACAACGAAAGACGTAAGCGTAGAGGTCGTGGAAACGATGCCCTACGTTGTCAAATTCCCGACCCCGTCTTACCTGCAAACATCCACGGACAGGTACACTTTTGCCGACCGTCCTGTTTTCCTGCGTCCGTTGTTGGAGTATTTCGACAATCCCCGTTTTGAGTGGAGTGTGGACGGTCAGGTCATGGAAGGAGAAGTGGAACGCATGTTCAAGTTCACGCCGTCCGCACCCGGAGAATACACCGTCTCCTGTACTGTGTCGGAAGACACACCGACGGAAAAAATAAACAGGAATATCGACAAAGGGAAAACGGCTGTCACTGCCACCGTAAAAGTCGTTTGTGTGGACAAAAAGGAACAAGACGGCTTCCGGGCTTCGGGAAGTTCCAAGCTCTGGAATAAAGTCTATGAATATACCCCAGCTCCCGGCCAATTTATCAACGAGACGAGCACGATAGGCGGTATGACCGGCAACGAAACATCCCCTGAAGCGGCTGTCGCATGGGCAACACAGCGTTTGAAAGACAAACTGCACGTCTCTTTAGGTTCTTTCGGGGGTTATATCATCGTCGGCTTCGACCACAGTATTCCCAATTCGGGTAACCAATATGATTTCTGTGTTCAGGGGAACGCCTTTGACGGCAGTTCCGAACCGGGTATCGTATGGGTCATGCAAGATATAAACGGAAACGGATTGCCGGATGACGAGTGGTACGAACTGAAAGGATCTGAAGCAGGCAAGGAAGAAACAATACAGAATTTTGAAGTGACCTATTACCGTCCGGAAGGCAAAAAAATGGATGTCCAATGGATCAGTTCCGACGGTAGAAATGGCTGGGTAGACTATCTGTCCGCTTATCATACACAAGACTATTATTATCCGGCTTGGATTTCGGAAAACAGTTATACCCTGACAGGCACTTGTCTGGCCGCCCGCAACACCCAAGATTCTCAAACCGGTTATTGGGATAATCAGAGTTATGACTGGGGGTACGTGGATAATTTCGGAAACGACCAGATAGAAGGCGGCAGTACGGTGGATGGAAGCGGACAAAGGAACGGTTTCAAAATTTCCAATGCCATCCATGCCGATGGAACGGAAGCCAATCTGCAATATATTGACTTTATCAAAATACAATGCGGTGTTCTGGCCAAAAGCGGCTGGCTGGGCGAAGTTTCTACGGAGGTATTTTCTTTTGAGGATCTAACCAAATAATAAAAATTACAAGTATGAAAATTTATTTTCTTCCCATGCTCCTATCCTTGTTCTTTTTGGGAGCGTGTGACAAAAACGATGAAATTATACCTGAAGATGCAGATGAAAATTTCATCACATCGGTCGTGATGACCGTGGACGGGAAATCGTACACGGCCGACATTACGGACAATACAGTAACAATAACCGTTCCCTATACGGTATCGCTGAACAACGCCGAAGTGGAATTCAAGTACACAACTTCTGCAACAATCATACCTGATCCTGAAACGGTAACGGACTGGGATAACGAACGAACCTTCCGGGTGACATCCTATAACGGAGATGCCCGCGAATATACCTATAAGGTCGTGAAAAGCGAGATAGAATCTGACGGAGATGTGGAGTTGAAGACCACCGAGGAGGTAGCTTCTTTTGCCGCAACCAAAACAACCGTTGTCAAAGGGAACCTGATTATCGGCTCTGATGCGGAAGAGGCAGAAAAAATCACTGACATATCTGCATTGGCATCTTTGAAAGAGGTTACTGGCAACATTGTCATTCGTAACAGTTACAACGGTGCAGACTTGACAGGGTTGGATAATATCGTTTCTGCCGGAGGTTTACAGGTAGGTTCGACCGATGTCGCCTCGAAAGCTACGGAACTTCACATGATTTCCATGAAAGCATTGGAAACGCTCTCCGGAGACATATCGGTATATAACGACCAAGTGACGTATGTCCTATTCGAGAAACTGGCAACTATTGAAGGAAGCGTGATGTTCAATGCGTCGTCGTTACAGAGTTTTGAGTTTCCGGTTCTGACTACTGTAGGTCAGGATCTGAATCTTCAAGGACTCAATGAAGAGAACACAGCAGCCGGTTCGATTGCGTCTTTGGAAATACCGGAACTGACAAGTGTCGGAGGGGTCTTGTCCGTAAACAATCTTGCCAAGCTGACTTCCATGAACTTCCTTAAGCTGAAAGAGACCGGTGGCCTTGATTTCCATACCGTCCCCGTGATGTTGGAAACCATCAACCTTCCGGAAATCGAAACAGTAAACGGAAGTATTATTATGGAAGCCAATATGGAAGCTCCTCCTACCGGTAGTTTTGTTCCCCAACGAAATGACGTGCTTCAGGCTTTCGGTGGAATGGACAAACTGACAACGATAAAGGGACAGATAAAGATAAAGAATTTCACGGCACTCAAACAACTTCCCGACTGGAGCAAGATCACCACACTTGGAAGCATCACGCTGGATTATCTTGAAGATGTGAGCGGAACACTGCTGTTGCCGAACGCCCGATTTGAAACCTTCGGAGAAACAGCGCCCCAGATTGAAATTATAAACAAGGTGCAGCTCTCCAAAATTGAAACAGCCGAAGATTTGTCAAATGTAAATTTTGTCATCACCAGTCTCACGAATAATAAGTTCCCTGAAATCACGTTCAAGAATATCAAAGACTTCACTTGTAAGCCAACCACCAACAATATCGATTATACCATATCGACAATTCAACATGTATATGGAAATCTAAATGTGACAGGCCAAATGCGAAGCAATGCCAAATTTCCCGACTTGGAAATCATAGATGGATATGGATATATCCAAATACCCATGTTTGCTTCAATCACAATGCCAGTCTTGAAAGAAGTGGGAGGACAGTTCTATTTATCTGGAAATTTTACCAGTTGTAACTTGCCCTTACTATCCAAAGTTTGTTGTTCAGCTTCTCCTGTATATTATAAAGAGGGAGAGGGTTCGTTAGCAATATCTTTACAAAGTAAATCGCTGGATATTCCGGAATTGCTTCACGTAGGAGGTGAAGGGTTGTTCGTTAATAAAGCAACAGGCATTACTTGTGATAAATTACAGACTATAGATGGTACGCTACAGATAAAAAGTGCGACTTCTCTTTCTCAGGAAACACTTTCCATGGAGAAGTTGGAGACCTTGCATGGGGTTGTTTTTGACGGTTTGACGAAATTTACCGACTACACTTTCTTCGGCAAGTTTATAGAAAACGGAATGATTACGGGGGAAAGTTGGAGCGTGACGAAATGTGGGTATACCCCAACCTTCCAAAATATGAAGGACAAACAATATACGCAGCAGGATTAAACCTTATACCTTAACCAGAGTACCCGTAATGATTCGGGTACTCTTTTTTATCCGAATGACAATGAGCAGAACAATACAACGGATTTGCCTTTTTCTTTTCTGCCTGCCAGTTTTCGGCAGTTGCATGAAATGGGATTACGGAGAGATGGAAGATTTCTCTGTATCGGCCTCTGGTCTTTTCATTACCAACGAGGGGAATTTCCAGTACAGCAATGCCACGCTTTCCTACTACGATCCCGCCACGTGCGAAGTGGAGAATGAAGTGTTTTACCGTGCCAACGGGTTCAAGTTGGGCGATGTGGCCCAGTCTATGGTTATCCGGGACGGTATAGGCTGGATCGTGGTGAACAACTCGCATGTGATTTTCGCCATCGACATCAATACTTTCAAGGAAGTGGGCCGTATCACAGGTTTCACCTCACCCCGGTATATCCATTTTCTGTCGGATGAGAAAGCCTATGTGACGCAGATATGGGACTACCGTATCTTCATCATCAACCCCAAGACATACGAGATTACCGGCTATATCGAATGTCCAGACATGGACATGGAATCGGGTTCCACCGAACAAATGGTACAATACGGCAAGTACGTCTATGTGAACTGCTGGTCGTACCAGAACCGCATCCTGAAAATCGACACGGAGACGGACAAGGTCGTGGACGAACTGACCATCGGCATACAACCTACTTCGCTGGTCATGGACAAATACAACAAGATGTGGACCATCACGGATGGCGGTTACGAGGGCAGCCCATACGGTTACGAGGCACCGTCTCTCTATCGTATAGACGCCGAGACTTTCACCGTAGAGAAACAGTTCAAGTTTAAGCTGGGCGACTGGCCTTCGGAAGTCCAGCTCAACGGTACACGGGATACACTTTACTGGATCAACAACGATATTTGGCGAATGCCGGTGGAAGCCGACCGTGTTCCCGTCCGGCCTTTTCTGGAGTTTCGGGACACCAAATACTACGGCCTTACGGTCAATCCCAACAACGGGGAGGTATATGTGGCCGACGCTATTGATTACCAGCAACAAGGTATCGTGTATCGCTATTCGCCGCAAGGCAAGCTGATCGATGAATTTTACGTGGGAATCATTCCGGGAGCTTTCTGCTGGAAATAACGAGGAAGGAGGACAAAAATGAAAAGACATCTTATTCTATTGTTCGTGGGGGTAAGCCTGCCCTTTCTGCTTGCCGCCCAGCAGAAAAATTCCGTCAGCATTACCAAAAGGGTACTACGTATTCCGGAGGTTACGGTGGTGGGCAAACGACCTATGAAGGATATAGGCGTGCAACGAACCCGTTTCGATTCCATCGCCATGAAAGAGAACATCGCCTTGTCTATGGCCGATGTGCTGACATTCAACTCATCCGTTTTTGTCAAGAACTACGGACGCGCCACGTTATCCACCGTGGCTTTCCGGGGTACCTCTCCCTCGCATACCCAAGTGACGTGGAATGGTATGCGCATTAACAACCCGATGCTGGGCATGACGGATTTTTCCACCATCCCTTCTTACTTTATCGATGATGCCTCGCTGCTGCACGGAACGTCATCGGTAAACGAAACGGGCGGCGGCTTGGGTGGTCTGGTCAGGCTCTCCACTTCTCCGGCCAACCATGAAGGGTTCGGGTTGCAGTACGTGCAGGGAGTGGGGTCGTTCAGCACGTTCGACGAGTTTCTCCGCCTGACCTACGGTGACAAACACTGGCAGTCCTCCACCCGTGTGGTGTATTCCTCTTCCCCCAACGACTACAAATACCGAAACCGGGACAAGAAGGAAAACATCTATGACGAGGACAAGAACATCATCGGTTCCTATTACCCGACGGAACGCAACCGCAGCGGGGCTTATAAGGATCTGCACGTCTTGCAGGAAATTTATTATAACACGGGCGAAGGCGACAAGTTCGGGCTAAACGCCTGGTATATCAATTCCAACCGGGAACTGGCGATGCTCAGCACGGATTACGGGAACGACATGGACTTCGAGAACCGCCAAAGGGAGCAGACGTTTCGCGGCGTCCTCTCGTGGGATCGCGTGCGGGAGAAATGGAAGGTCGGTGTAAAAGGCGGCTATATACACACATGGATGGCCTATGATTACAAGCGGGACAAGGGAAACGGCGAAATGGCTTCGATGACCCGCTCACGCAGTAAGATTAACACGTTCTACGGAAGTGCGGACGGGGATTATGCTCCTTCAGAGAAATGGCTGTTCACGGCCGGTGTTTCCGTACACCAGCATTTGGTGGAAAGCGCGGACAAAAATATCATCTCGCAGGAAGGTAACAAGGCTGTTGTCGGGTATGACAAGGGACGTGTCGAGTTTTCCGGTTCCGTTTCTGCGAAATGGCGGCCTGTCGATCGTTTTGCCGCCTCGCTTGTCCTTCGCGAGGATATGTTCGGTACGGAATGGGCCCCGGTTATCCCGGCTTTCTTCATCGACGGGGTACTGTCGAAAAAAGGCAATATCGTGGCGAAAGCATCCATCTCCCGGAACTACCGTTTTCCCACGCTGAACGACCTCTATTTTCTGCCGGGCGGTAATCCCGACCTGAAAAGCGAGCACGGCTTCACATACGACGTGGGGTTGTCGTTCTCGGTGGGGAAAGAAAATGTATATGCTTTGAGCGGTGGTATCAACTGGTTCGATTCGCACATCGACGACTGGATCATCTGGCTACCCACAACCAAGGGATTCTTCTCCCCCAGAAACCTCAAAAAGGTACATGCTTACGGGGCAGAGACCAACGCCCACCTTGATATAATGCTCGGAAAGGACTGGAAACTGGATATGAACGGAACTTTCTCGTGGACTCCCTCGATCAACGAGAGCGAACCGATGAGTCCGGCAGACCAATCCGTCGGCAAACAGTTGCCATACGTGCCGGAGTTTTCCGCAACGGTGACCGGACGTCTGTCATGGCGGACATGGAGCCTGCTTTACAAATGGTGTTATTACAGCCAGCGTTATACCATGTCGAGTAATGACTATACCCTGACGGGCTATCTGCCCCCTTACTTCATGAATAACGTGACACTGGAAAAACAGCTCTCTTTCCGATGGGCCGATCTGTCGCTAAAGGGCAGCATCAACAACCTGTTCGATGAAGAATACCTTTCCGTATTGTCCCGTCCCATGCCGGGCATCAATTTCGAGATATTCATCGGCATAACACCCAAGTTCGGAAAAAACAAAAATAGTAAACGATAATCTGCATCAATATGAACGCATTAAAGAATTTAAGCCTGATTTTGTTGCTTTCTCTGGCATTTACAGGCTGCCACAACAAAAGCTCAAAAATCAATGATTTCAACCTGCTGCTTTATGCTCCCGAATATGCCTCCGGCTTCGACATCAAAGGGGCGGGCGGGAAGGAAAGCGTACTGATAACCGTCAGGAATCCCTGGCAGGGAGCGGACAGTGTAACCACATGGCTGTTTATCGTCCGCAACGGTGAAGAGGTTCCCGAAGGGTTTGCAGGACAGGTACTCAAAGGAGACGCCAAACGCATCGTGGCGATGTCTTCCACTCATATCGCCATGCTTGACGCAATCGGTGAAGTCCGGTGTATAACCGGCGTTTCGGGAATCGACTACATTTCCAACCCAGACATCCAAGCCCGCCGCGACAGTATTGGCGATGTCGGCTATGAAGGGAACATCAACTACGAGTTGCTGCTCTCGCTCGATCCCGACCTCGTTCTGCTCTATGGGGTGAACGGCGCAAGCGCAATGGAAAGCAAACTCGAAGAACTCGACATACCGTTCATGTATGTCGGCGATTATCTTGAAGAGTCGCCTCTCGGCAAGGCCGAATGGATGGTAGTGCTTTCAGAAGTCACAGGAAAACGTGAGAAGGGTGAAAAAGCCTTTGCCGCAATCCCGGTCAGATACAACGCCTTGAAAAAGAAAGTGGCCGACAGTACCCTCGGCACTCCTTCGGTTATGCTTAATGTTCCCTATGGCGACTCGTGGTTCATGCCTTCAACCCAAAGTTATGTAGCCCGCTTGATTACTGATGCGGGAGGCCGCTATATCTACCAGAAGAACACGGGAAACGCTTCTATCCCCATTGACTTAGAAGAAGCATATCTGCTCGCGTCGGATGCGGACATGTGGCTGAACGTGGGAATGGCGAACTCCCTTGACGACTTGAAGGCATCATGTCCGAAATTCACCGATACCCGATGTTTCAAAAATGGAGAGGTGTATAACAACAACGCCCGTACCAACACAGCCGGGGGTAACGACTATTACGAGTCTGCCGTCGTGAATCCTGACATCGTGCTCCGCGACCTCGTGAAGATATTCCATCCTGAACTGGTGCAGGAAGAGTGTGTGTATTACAAGCAACTGAAATAGATGCGTTCCCGTTCGACTATATTATTCTCCATATTGATTACGCTCACGGTCGGTCTTTTTTTACTGGACTTGGCCGTGGGAGCTGTCAACATTCCGATCCGCGATGTATGGGCAGCACTGACCGGGGGAAATTGTTCCCGTGCCACGGAAAAAATCGTACTCAACATACGCCTCATAAAAGCTATAGTGGCACTGTTGGCCGGGGCTGCCTTATCGGTCAGCGGTCTTCAGATGCAGACCCTCTTCCGTAATCCTCTTGCCGGTCCCTATGTCCTTGGCATCAGTTCCGGTGCAAGTCTCGGTGTGGCACTTGTGGTACTTGCCGGGATCGGTTCATCAATAGGCATTGCCGGAGCAGCGTGGGTGGGTGCGGCTGTCGTGTTGCTCGTGATAACTGCCGTCGGACAGCGAATAAAAGACATCATGGTAATCCTGATTCTGGGCATGATGTTCTCATCGGGCGTAGGTGCTGTCGTGCAGATATTGCAGTACCTCAGCAAAGAGGAATCGCTGAAAGCCTTTGTCATTTGGACGATGGGGGCTTTGGGTGACGTCACCTCCGGACAACTTCTGATTCTTGTTCCATCGGTGTTTGCCGGACTGCTGTTGGCGGTACTGACCATCAAACCGCTTAACCTCCTGCTGTTCGGAGAGGAATATGCCGTAACAATGGGACTGAATATTCGGCGTTCACGCAGCCTGTTGTTTCTCTCGACAACGCTGCTCGCCGGAACGATAACCGCTTTTTGCGGTCCGATAGGTTTCATAGGTCTCGCTATGCCTCATGTCACAAGAATGCTTTTCCAAAATAGCGATCATCATGTCCTTCTGCCCGGAACAATTCTTTCGGGAGCATCGATATTGCTTCTTTGCGACATCATTTCTAAAATATTCACCTTGCCGATCAACGCCATTACAGCTCTATTGGGAATCCCAATCGTCGTATGGGTGGTTTTACGCAACAAATCCATCACCGCATGATAGAATTACAGCATTTTTCCATAGGTTACAAAGAAAACTCGTTGCTCCACGAGGTAAATGCCACGATAAAAAAAGGTCAACTGACAGCCCTTATCGGAAGAAACGGGACAGGAAAATCGACGTTGCTCCGCGCCATAGCCGGTCTGAACCGGTGTTATTCCGGAAAAATCATTCTCGACGGGCACGACATCGCCTGCATGAAAACCGAAGATATGGCAAAAACGCTGGCTGTCGTCACGACCGAGCGCACGCGCATCGCCAACCTGCGGTGCAAGGATGTCGTAGCCATAGGCCGTGCTCCTTATACCAACTGGATAGGTAGGATGCAAGAAACAGATAAGGAGATAGTCATGCAATCGCTCATTTCGGTGGGAATGGAGGCTTATGCAAACCGCACGATGGATAAAATGTCGGATGGCGAATGCCAGCGTGTGATGATTGCTCGTGCATTGGCACAGGATACTCCTATCATTCTCCTTGATGAACCGACTTCCTTTCTTGACATGCCTAATCGCTACGAACTTGTGGCGTTGCTTCGTAGGCTTGTCCACGACGAGAAAAAATGTATCATGTTCTCGACACATGAACTTGACATCGCGTTGTCCATGTGCGATTCGATAGCATTGTTAGATACCCCGAATTTAAGTTGCTTGACCGCGTCTGAAATGCAGAAAAGCGGATACATTGACAGACTTTTCCAAAATGAAAACATCCGTTTCGACTCCTTATGCGGTACAATGATTTTGAAACAATGAGTATATACACTGTAGAAAATTTTACTTCAGACATCACTGTTGAAGGATATATCGCCGAATTCCGTGACGAACCACATTTTCTTGAACTTTGCAAACAATGTACCAATTACGGTAAAAGTTGGGGGTGTCCTCCATTTGATTTTGATACGGAATCGTTTCTCCGACAATACAAGTATGCACATCTTATGGCAACGAAGATAATCCCTGAAGACAAAGATATTCCGATTGAATATACACAAAAACTCATTTTACCGGAACGGATACGAATCGAGAGCGAATTATTGGATATGGAACGGAAATATGGAGGGCGTTCATTTGCCTATATAGGTAAATGTCTTCACTGCTCAGATAACGAGTGTACGCGTAACTGCGGCACACCATGCCGACACCCGGAAAAAGTGCGTCCGTCACTCGAAGCCTTCGGATTTGACATAGCCAAAACGCTTTCTGAACTTTTTAACATCGAACTTCTTTGGGGAAAGGATGGCAAATTACCTGAATATCTTGTTCTCGTAAGCGGATTTTTTCATAATGAATACGAACTTTGCAACATAGCATACTAATGATTCGGACATGAAATAAACAGACAAACTAACCACATTCGGTTCAATCTGTTTTGTGATTTCAAATGAATTATAGTTAGATATGTAAAAAGCGACGCTGGAGCTTGAAATAAGTAACGGTTTATCGGTGTATTCTCCGTTAAACCGTCCTGTTTTCGTTAAACGAAAACACAACTTGCTGTCCGCAGGAGCGGACCATGTTTCTCCAATAATTATTGTGTATCAGACCATTGTGTGGCTATTTTCCTGTGGTTTGTGGGGCTTTTCCATCAGATATTTGCCGGCTGTTCTCCCCATTAAAGGATAGATATATCTCCATGACCATGTGACTTACGCCCATAATTCGGGGATAAGGAGGCGAATATACGGAAAATCTGCCCTTTACATGCCCTATTGTCCATTAATGGATTGCTACTTCTACACTTCTGCAAATGGAGAATGGGCATGTAGCCGTGTACGACTTATGTTTTTTCTTCATTGTCTCCATTAACGGATTGCTACTTCTACACTTCTGCAAATGGAGAATGACATGTAGCCGTATACGCCTTATTGTTTTTTCATCGTCTCCATTAACGGATTGCTACTTCTACACTTCTGCAAATGGAGAATAACAGGTAGCCGTATACGCCTTATTGTTTTTCTTCATCGTCTCCATTAACGGATTGCTACTTCTACACTTCTGCAAATGGAGAATAACAGGTAGCCGTATACGCCTTATTGTTTTTTCATCGTCTCCATTAATGGATTGAAACTTCTACACATCTGTAAATGGAGAATAACAGGTAGCCGTATACGCCTTATTGTTTTTCTTCATCGTCTCCATTAATGGATTGATATTTATACACTTCTGCAAATGGAGATTTTGAGATATCTATATCCGGAAGGATGCGTGCTCCCTTCGCTCCCGGCTATCCCTATTTTGATATCCGGCTATATCGCAATTCTGTGATAGCATTATCCGGATAGCGTATCATACGGCTATATACAAATATGGCTACACTATAATTCATGGTTGTGATGGAGATGGCTTTTCCTATCCGGTAACAGACCATGATGCCACGAGGAAAAAAGCGACAGCCGCAGAGAAAAAACGGATGGCAGGAACCATTATGGAATCTGGTAAATAGAAAATCCGGTACATGCGAATTCAGGCGATCATCCCGGATGGTAACCTGTCAAAGAGGCTTTTAAGACATTTGAAATACCGATAATAAAAAAAACGAGATCAGGTATTTTGGCGGATGGCGGCAGGATTGCCGCCTCCGGCCCTTCCGAGTTTGTACGCGTCCTGCGTGAGGGCAGCTGGTTTGACAGCGGGTGCACCGACGGGGAGTACATGGTGAATTTCTCCGGGCGGTACAGGGAACTGCACGGGGTGACGGTGAGGACCGACACGCCGGAGCATTTCATGGACGACCTGAAAAAGTACGGTTACATCAAGGGCTGAACAGTCCGTTCCTTTATTATTACACTCCCTGCCGGTTTGGGGTCGCTTCACTTCCGGTGGGGATTTTTCTTTTTTCATCGTCGTGACGCACCCGTCCTTCAGGTTTTCCAAAGGGGGTCGTGAAAACCGACCGGCTACGGAGTATTTTTCCTTCCCATATGACAAAAACCGACTATCCATGACTATTCCTGCCAGTGTGCCGGTCGCGCTTGCCTCTCATGGTTTCTTCCCTTATATTCGCACTGACATTTAAACAAGTTGAAAAATATGGAAATATGCTACATCGAGGCCGGTGTCCTTGAGAGGATGCTGGCACGCGCCGAGAACCTGTCCGCACATGTGGACAGATTGTATGAGAGAAACCGCTGTAAGGAACTCGGAGAGTGACTGGACGGCCAGGATGTCTGCCTGCGCCTTGACATCTCGCCACGTACCCTGCAGACACTCCGCGATACCGGACGGCTGGCGTTCACCCGCCTCCAGAGCAAGTTCTATTATAAGCCAGAGGATGTGGAGAAGCTGATGGCCTACGTCGGCATCAGACGCAAGGAGAAGGCAATGAGAGAAGGAAGGAAGAACGGAAACCTTTAAAGAGCGGAAGAGATGGAAGGCATTATCGACAAGGAGAACGAACGTGTCCGCAGGTTCTTTGCCCTGCTGGACAACATGGAGAAAAAAGTGGAGCGTCTTGCCCGTGACAACCGTCCTCCCTTCAACGGGGAACGGTTCCTGACTGACAGGGAGTTTTCCGGAACGTTGAGGATCAGCCGCAGGTGCCTGCAGGATTACAGGGACCAAGGGCGGATTCCCTATATCCAGCTTGGCGGGAAGATCCTGTACAGGCAGTCGGACATCGAGAAGCTGTTGGAGGAGAACTATCACGCAGCATTGGTATAATATCGTATTCAAGTTTAAGGATTGCCGCCGGAATCGTAAATACAATTCCGGCGGCAATTTTTTTATTTAGCCTGCGGCTTCCTTGCCGGCCGCAGGTTTTCTTCTTTCCATCAGCCGGTCCATGTCCGAGGATATCTTCCGGTCGGTGACCTGAGCGTAGACCTGCGTGCTGTCGATATTCGTATGGCCCATTATCCTGGCGATGCTCTCTATCGGAATGCCCGCGGTCAGTGTCAGGGTTCCGAACGAATGCCGGGCCATGTGGTAGGACAGGTTCTCTTTCATGCCTAATGCCACGCCCATTCCATGTACCTCGTACCAGAGGACATCGCGGACCGGCAGCGGGAATACCGGCCTGTCGTCATCCGTGGTGTTGTAAAGATCCAGTATCTGTCCGGCTATGGGATGCAGCGGGATGAACGCCTCCACGTCCGTTTTGGCGCGGCGGATGCGGATATACCTTCTTCCTTCCGAGGTCGTTCCGATGTGACGGGGATGGAGAGCCCTCGTATCCGCGTAGGCCAGACCGGTCAGCGAGGAGAAGATGAACGTCCTGCGCGCCAGCTCCATCATCGGGTCGGGCAGCGGGGTTTCCATCATCCGCTTCAGTTCACTGCGGCTGATATGCCTTAGTTTAGGTGCTTCTTTCCTCTCGTATGCCACGTCCTCTATCGGGTTGGCACGCAATACTTCCCGGTCCACGGCGATGTAGATGAGCCGGTTGAGCCAGCACAGGCAGTGGTTCACGTGTCCGTTCCTGTGTCCCAGCTCCTTCTTGAGAAAGACCTTGAACGATTCGGCGAACTCTTCGGTGATGTCCGAAAAGGCGATGTCCTTCATCCCGCGGGATTCGATGAACTGCCTGAGGTTAAGCTGCGTGGTCTTCGACTGGCGGTAGGTGGAGGTGGAATTGATCTCCTTGGAGCGGACCCTGAGCCGTTCGCGTTCCACCTCTCCGGCCTGCAGGAGGTATTCCGGCACGGAATTGGCACCGGATACGGTGGTCTTGAGCTGCTCGGCCGTGACCACTCCCTGGTTCCTCAGCAGGTTCCCATACGCCTCTTCCAGCCGGCTTCGGAAGGCGGCAAGGCGGTTGTTCTCCCTGGCTGTTTTGATTTCACACTTCTTGCTGTCCCAGTCTCCGGGTTTGCAATAGATGCCTGTCGTGACTGCCGATTTCTTTCCGTCGATGCTGATCCGGCAGAGGACGGCGGTCGTGCCGTCCGATTTTACCTTGTTACGGTTGATGTAGAATAAAAGCTTGAATGTACTGCGCATGATAATGATTGTTTAATTGTTTAAGGATTAAAGAATAAGTTTCAAATCGCAGGTTGCCTCGACGAACCTGTCCATGTCCTCGAACAGTCGCTTCGGAGTTACACGGGCATATATCTGGGTGGTCTTTATGTTGGAGTGTCCCAGCATTTTGCTGATGGTCTCGATCGGCACTCCCTCCTCGAGCGTGACCAATGAGGCGAAAGAATGCCTTCCCATGTGGTAGACAAGGTCCTGGCTCAGCCCCGCCATCAGGCGCAGGGATTTCATGTTGGCCCTGAGCGTATGGTAGTCCTGCGGCGGGAAGAGGGTGATGCGGGTATCGTCACGATACTTCCCGATCAACGCGAGTGCTTCCGGCAGCAACTTGACGCGTCCGAGGTAGTCGGTCTTCTTCCGCCGGTATTTCAGCCAGAGGCTGCCCTCGTCATCCTGGAAGAGGTTCTCCCGGGTGATGCTTACCGCATCGGCATAGGCGGTGCCGGTGTAACAGGCGAAGAGGAAGAGGTCCCGGGTGATGACATGTGACCTGCGTTTTTCCGGTATCTCCAGATCGCGTAGCTTCTCGAAATTCTCCCGGCTGAGTGCTTTCGGTGTTGTCTCCTTCTGCTTGGGCAGCTTGAAGTGGCAGAAATGGTATTTCTCCGAGTGCCCCTCCTTGTAGGCGATGCGGCAGATCTTTTTCAGGATGGACAGGTAATGGCGCACCGTCTCCATTGCCAGTTTCTTCTTTTCCAGGCAGAAGTCCTGATAGTCACGGATGAACTGCTCGTTGAGCTGTCCGAAGGCGAGGTCCGAGACCTTGAATTCCGTTTTGATGAATTCGGCAAGGGTGCGCCGGGTGTACACGTAGGTCGACATTGTCGTCGGTGCACGGTCCACGCCGACACGGGCCTTCATCTCCTCATTGTGCCGGTCGAGAAGTTTGAGCAGGGTCATCTGCATGCCCGCGTTACCCTGGAACATGTCCCTGACCGCGGCGGCATCGAAATCCTTTTTCCTTTCCATGAGGGAATTGAAGGCCGAGTGTACGGCAAGCAGCAGCCTCTCTATTTTTTCATTGGTCTCCACCGCTTCCCGGCTCTTGCCATTCAATCGGCTCTCACGCGCGTTCCATAGCCCGGGGGTACAGGAGAGCTTGCAGCTGAACTGCGCCATCGTGCGGTTGAGGGTGATCCGTCCCATGATCGGGGCCTTGCCGGTCTTGTCCGGCTCGCTCTTTTTCAGGTAGAGCAGCACCTTGAATTTTTCCACTTTCATAACGCTCTTTTTTAGGTTGTAAAAATACTCCTTTGAAAAGCGTCCTTTGGCATGCAAAACATTGATAAACAGTGAATACAAATCTGCTTTGTTCCTATCGGTAAAAATTCGGTTACCTGCCGTTGTTTTCGAAACAGGCGGCTAACAGTCTGGTAACTGAAACGTCGCAATATTTTGTTTTCTTTTGCAGGTCTGTCTGTTCTGCAAATCTTGCAAAATGCTTAATTATAAACGTTTTACGTTTAATTATCGTCATTCTGTTTTTTATTGCATTTCTAAATATTACTTACTGTTCACGTCATACGTTTGCAACGATGTTGCTCAGCAAGGGTGTTCCCATTGAGTCCGTTTCGAAGATGCTGGGACATACCAACATTAAAACAACACAAATCTATGCGCGTATCACCAACAAGAAAATTGAGCAGGATATGATGCAAGTCGCCGACAAGTTTGATGGCTTCAAAAACTGTTTCATCAATTAACCGACTTGCTTCTGTTCAATCCTTACTTCGAGGGAAAAGACCCGTTACACCTTTACCAAGCCGTATCATTCCAACAGGAAGATACGGCTTTTCCCATATTATACCTTTCCTCATGCCACTTTTATCCGTCCGAATGCTGCCGGAACAGACTGCCAGAAATAACCAGCACAAACGCAAGCGTCACCAGCTTCCATATCAAGACGAAAGTTTTCTTTACCAGCCATAATGCCAACCGCAGCATTACGCGAATAAGCCAAAGTGCAAACCGTATCAGCAAACCAATAAGAATGCAGACCGGCAACATATATATAAGGAGCAACAGTTCAAACATGGTCATCTGTTTTTTAGTTATAAATAATCTCTACGAGGTAGATTGTTATTACCAAATATACTAAAAATCAATGAAATACGCAAGGATTTATCTTCGTTTTATTCGTACCTATACATGCTTTTTCAACCTCTTTTTCTGTATTTGATGACCATGAACTCTGTGCTTGTCAAGCATTGTCATCCTGCAACTTTGAATACCATGCTGATATGCCCGAAGTTTTGAATGTCCAGAATGTGTAGGTTCTACAATACGATTACACCTTATTCTTCTTTTCCCTTTGGGTTCAGTTCCATAATAGCCGGTATCATTGTTCTTTTTCTCCTTCTATCACAGAACGCATGTTTACAGATTTTCATTGCTGAATGCTCTTTTCCTTGTGCTGTCATGGCTATTTGGATGATAAGCAAATAAACATAGGTTGAATAAAGACTGATGCCATAGTTATATATCCTATTGTCTTTCAGCTAATGCTCACATGGCAATATGATTGCACATTCTTCTGTTTACAGATTTGTTGTTCCTCTATCTCTTGTTTCACTCATTATGAAAACTGTGCAACACCAAGCAAACAAACGCAGGATGATGCAGCCATGTAACTGGCATGCCTCCGACAGCTAAACTTCAAGCCTTGTTTCTATAGCCACATGAACAACCGTCGGTTTTTACTTCATGCTTTGTGAACATTTCACCATGATATGGATGAACAAGGAGTCAATGAACAGGAACTTGGGAAACCTTTGAATGCAAGTCACAAGAATGCTTGATACACAGGTGAATTTAACAGAAGATTTTCTCTCAGAAAGATGTTGTGCATTTTTGCGCTTCGCAAAATTTTGCGGTAATTTGGGTCTGAAATCATCCCGGAAGAAATCGAACTGCGTTGCATATGGAGCCAAGCAAGTTGTACCCTTGTCATTACAAAACAAGTTTTGTCCTCACAAGGGTAACTTGCCGACTGCCGTGCAGCGGAGCGATGTGCATCGCTGTTTCGCTTCGCGAAATAGGTGTCCGGGAATCCGAACAACTAAAGTTATGGAATATGAAGAACCAGCGTACCAAAGTATTTCAGTTGCGGCTTACAGCGGACGAACTGTTGAACCTGAAGGAAAAAGCAGTTCCCTACCAGTCCGTGAGCAATTATATCCGCAAAGCTGTTGAAGAATTTACCCATGTGGATGTCAAACAACAGATTGAGATGATGCAGGACTTGTGTGCATTTTACCGAAAGTTCCAGAACGAACTGTCCTGGGCTGGCAGCAACCTGAATCAGTCGGTCAGACGGGTCAACGAACTGGCGGTTGCTGGACTGCTGTCACCCGGTTATGTGAATGAAGTCTTGCTCCCTTCGATTCAGGATGTACAGAACATCTTGAAAAGGATAAAGGATGACTTGGAAACTTTGAACAACAGAACACGGCTGATTAAGTAAAGGTAAACGGATATTTTGTATTTGGGTGTGATGAATAGACTAACCTGTATCCAGTTTTACAAGCGACCGGGATTTTTAGTCTGTCTGGTCCGCAACCCCAAGTTTCATGAGTCAGCAAACAAATATATAAATTATGATAGCAACCATACTTCCCGGAAGTGCAGACTTCCATGCAGTCGGTTATAACGAACACAAGGTCTATAAAGGAGTGGCCACCCTGCTGGAGATGCAGAACTTCGGTGGACTGGATACCTCGGAACATCCGACCGCCAAACAGCTGGTGCAATTTCTCCAGTTCTACAGTTCCCAGAACAGCCGGATTCAGAAACCGCAGTTCCATGTAGCCATTTCCTGCAAAGGGCATGAAATGTCGGAACAGCAGTTACTTGATTTCGCGCACCAATATCTGCAGGAAATGGGGTATGCCGAGCCCGGACAACCCTGGCTCATCTATGCACACCACGATACAGACAACACTCACTTGCACATTGTGACTTCGAGAGTGGCGCCCGACGGTCGTAAGATACAGCATGACCATGAACGCAGACGCTCGCAGGCGGTCATTGACAAGATACTCGGTATGGACCGGCAGCAGAAAACAGACAAGGACATCGAGGCTGCCAAGCAGTACAGCTTCTCCTCCTTTGCCCAGTTCAAGGCCGTGATGGGAACCATGGGCTATGAAGTCTTCCAGAAAGACGGGAACGTCTTCGTCAAGCAAGGCGGCCGAATCCAAAAGAAACTCCCCCTGACAGAGATTGAAGCCCTGTTCAAGAAAGGTTATCAGGACAAGTCACGCAACCGACAGCTGAGAGCCTATCTGAAAAAATACCGGGACGTATGCGCTAACAAAGAGGAACTACAGAAGGAAATGAAGAAGAACTTCGGAGTGGATGTGGTCTTCTTCGGAAAGAAAGACAAACCCTATGGCTATATGCTGATAGACCATGCCAACAAGACGGTCATTCATGGGGCCAGAGTCCTTGCCGTAGAAGAACTGCTGGACTTTGCTACTCCCGAACAACGCTTTGACCGGATAGAAGCATTCATAGACCAGCTGCTGACCCTCAATCCCAAGACCACTCAGGGAGAAATCTTCCAGAAACTCAAGAAACAGCGTGCCTATATAAAGAAAGGTGTCATCTACTACGATGGCAAGAGCAGACCCTTGCCCCCTTTCATGGCCAAGGCCATTGACCGCAACAACCGCATCAGCTTCATCGAGAAGTTCCGCCCTACCAATGACGCGGAAGTGGACTTGCTCTGTAAGGTTTTCAAGGTGGACCGTCCGGATCTGGTGGACATCTCAACAGAACGTCCTCCCAAGTATGCCGATTCCGTCGGCCGAATGCATGAAATCTTCAATGATCCCGAAATGAAGTCCCCCCGCAGTGCCATGTACCAGGAAGGCTTCATCATCCGTCAGGTAGATGATACCTACTATGCCATCAACTTCAAGGAGCATATCCTGATCAACCTGAATGAAGAAGGCTTCGATGTGGAACGGGTGAAGAAGAAATCCAAAAAGCAGAAGCGCCAGGGGGTGCCGTTCAAGAAGTCCAAGAAGAAGACGCTCAATCCGGTCAAGAGTCTGCAACGGAAGTCTCATCAAGGACTGGGCAAACTCCGGAAAGAAGGAGAAGGCAGTCACAGCGCCAACCGCGAATGGGAGGTTGGAAATAAGACCGACTACAATGATGTAGATGATGGACGTTCATTAAAGATGTAAGGAGCTTTTGGTTCTTTGCGGAAGAAGGAAACACTTGCTTACGGGAAAGTAACATTGTTTTAATCATGCAGATAAACGAATATTTATTAAACAGGCTATGGCTATAATCCGTAACCGGACAACCAATGGGGACCACTATTTTTTTGAAAGACTTTCATGGGACTGCCTACTGCAACCAATTCGGGCATATAGATTGAAAAACTCAGGTTCATCCGACTTATTTACCCATGTTTCTGCAATCTCAAGCACATTGATGTTGTGCATTTAGGTTTTCAATATCTCTGCACATATTTTTGCTTGCAAATTTAATTCAAGTAAAAACGACATGATACAGTCCCCTGTCATAGTAACCTTTGCCAACCAGAAAGGAGGAGTCGGAAAGACTACTCTTTGTGTGACCTTTGCCAATTACTTGGTGACGAAAGGTGTCCGTCTGGTAATAATCGACTGTGATTTTCAGCACTCGATTATGAAGTGCCGTAAGACAGACCTTAAAAAATATGGAGAGGAACAGGTGCCTTACGAAGTATGGGCTTATGAACCGGATGACAAGACGGCCATGACCTCCCTGATTGAAAAGTTGCATAATGATCCGGAGATTGATGTGGTGCTTATGGATTCACCGGGAAGTCTGAAAGCGGAAGGTCTGGTCCCCATGTTTGTCAATTCAGATATCATCGTTGTTCCTTTCCACTATGATCTGGTGACCGTTCCTTCCACAGCCAGTTTTCTGCTTTTTCTTGACAGACTTCGTCAGGTAGTTGGAGACCGTATGAATGCACAGCTCTTCATCATTCCCAACCTCAATGACAACCGCGTAGGAAAGCGCTCAGAACTGATACTTTGGGACAATACACGGGAAACGTTTTCTAATTACGGTTATGTAACCGGGAAAATACCGAAGCGTGCTGATATGGAGCGGTTCAGTACAGTGGCTGCACTGGATATGCAGATTCGTTATGTTGGCAATGTTTTCGACAAGATCTATTTCAGCATTTTCGGCAAGGTAACTCCAGTGAGGGAGGTAAAGCTTACCGGAATACAACTGACGGATAATCTTAATCAGAAAATAGGCAAGAAAAAAAATCGGGAAGAAGGTGTTACACATATTGCCATGGATGAAGATGGAAATGAAGAAGAACGCGAAGCAGGAGGTCTGTCTGCTGATACAACCGATAAGGAAGAATCGGAATATGAATGACGAGATTAAATTTATCAGTAACCATCAAATAACATAGCGCATGAAAAAAGACATTCCGGAAATTGGTGACTTGACACAAGGCATCAATGATTCTGACATTATCCTGACGCACGAGTTGCCCGAAATGTTGGAAAAATCATCCGGCCTCCAGGATCGGACGAATGATACAAGTGAGAAGAAAACGGAAACTGACGGAGAACCTATCCTTCTTTCTCCCTCAAAGGAGGTGGAAGATTATTGGACAGGATTTCTGAAAAATTTGGAAATTTCCGATGAAAGTAATGTCAAAAGCGAACGACTGGTATGCAGGCTAGACCGGGATCTGGCAGACTCGCTGGATGACTGCAACATCCATAACCGCAGCCGTTCGGATATGGTCAATGCCATTGTCCGTACATTCTTTGATATTTACCTTCTACAGCTTGTGCCGTTTCGCAGAGAAAAGAAATCATTGTTTACAAATTTCAATCAGAAAGATTATGAGAAAGAAAAGAACTAATTGGACAGAGCAGAAGATTGCGGTTCTTATCCAGCTCTATCCCATAGAAACAACCCCGAGAACCGCAGAGATTTTGGGCATGTGCGAACGTGCTGTAAAGGAAAAGGCCCGTAGCTTGGGGCTGAAGAAAGCGGTCAAAAGCCGTTGGATGGAGCATGCAGAATATGTACGCAATCATTTTGCTCACCGGTCTTATGCTGAGATAGGCAAGGAATTGGGAATTTCACGGGAATATGCCCGGCGCATTGCTGTTAGAATGGGATTGAAGCGTACTGCGTTGGAGGATTTTAAGGTGCTTTCACGAATCCATTCCGACATGATGCGGAGGGAAAGACGCAGGGTTATATTCGGGCTGAGTCCGATCACCCGCATTAAGGTTGTGTCCAACCGGGCACGGGTAAGACTCCGTTCATGGCTCAAGTCCAAAGGCTACATTGCCGGAGAGGAATACGGCATCCTTTATTATACGGATGACCTTCACCGGATTCAGGAATCAGAACTGAGAGGAGCCAAACTGGGCTTCCGTTTTCTGCCTTATCCGTCAGAGGAAACCCTTGTATTGTCAAACCTCCTATAACTACAGCTATGACCTACGGACAAGTAATCTTAATCCTCTTTGTGGTCTTGATAGGCTACTACGGCTTTCTGATATTCATGGACATCCAGCACCTGAAAGCAGCCGAGGCGGCAGCGCAGGAGAATCAATCCGAAGAGGAAATAGACATCACGGATGAAGCCCGTTCCTTCCAGCCCCAGCAGGTGACCCGGGACGATAAGAAGAAGGAAGAGGAAAAGAAGCAGGAAGAAGCAGGGAATGAAAATGATTCCAACACGGATAAACAGCAGACAACATCTGATGAACAACCGAATGAGAATGCTTCTAAAAGTGGTGAAGATGTTCTCGTTTCGGAAGAAACATCTTCAACTGAGAATCCTTCATCCGAAACAGGATCACAGACTCAATTTGCTGAGCCTGATAATAAAGAAGAAATATCTTCTTCAGAAGCTACTGATGAAGATGAAATTGAAGATACTTCCAATGCAGATGCCGAAACAGCCCCATCGGAAGCTGGAACTTCGGCCGGATCTAACTTCTCACCGACCTACCGGGAACCCATCCTGACAGACGGTATTCTGGTAGATGACATCTTCAAAGCCATCGACCAGCTGGCCGAAACCGGTGAATGTGACCTGGGTACCATTATCTATCACTGCGAAAGCATGCGATATGCCGGGTAATACACCAGATACTACTTGGACGAAAGTCCACCGTTCCTTTAGCGACCTCTGATACTTGAATGACCTCTGTTTCTTTGGCGACCTCTGTTCCTTTGGCGATGAAATCCATTATCAAAGAAATATACAATGAAACAATTCAATCAACTTGTATGCGGAAACCCAAACATCTTCCGCTCTATCCAGCGTTTTTCTGAAAAAGCAGTCAACCGCCTCATGGTCTGCAGTGCGGCACAGAAATGCCTCATGTTCATCTTTGCCCTTACGATATCGGTCGGTGAAGCGATGGCAGGCAGCAAGGGGGCCGCAGGTTTTACCAAAGCCACGCAGGAAGTGAGTTCCTACCAGACTCCGGTGTCAAATTTGATGAAAGCGATTGCGGCCGTTATTGTGCTTGTAGGGGCGTTTAACGTCTACTTCAAGATGCAGAACGGTGACCAGGATGTCAAGAAAACTATCATGCTGACGATTGGTGGCTGTATCGCATTTATCGCTCTTTCTGAGGCTCTTCCGCTCTTCTTTAAGTAATCCAATCTGTCAATATACTATCCGGAATTATGACGATGAATCAAGAGGGTTATCCCGTTTTCAAAGGCTTGCAGAAACCGCTGGAGTTCATGGGCATACGCGGTCGTTTTCTGACTTTGGCAGCAGCGGCCATCGGTGTGTCGTTCGTGGGTTTTATCGGTTTCTCCATCGCCTTGGGAAAGCTTGCAGGGTTCATCGCCATGCTGGTGATGGCAGTGGTCGGATTGGTCACCATTTACGTCAAGCAGCGTGGCGGTCTCCATAACAAACGGCGGGCAAAAGGTATCTATGTTTACAAGAATCTGAGACGCAACTCGTAAAATAAAATGAATGATTATGGCACGTACCAAGAAAAGAATATTTGACGGCCTTTATGCGCAGCTGGAGGAAACGGACGGCAATGTCGTCCTTTTTTCAGCCAAGGGGGAACCGTCGGTTATTTTCGAGATAACCAATCCCGTGCAGCAGCTCTGTACCGATGCGGAGCAGTACATGCTCTTTCAGGATGTGCTCTCCAATGTGGTACAGACGCTCGGCGAGGGTTATGCCCTGCAGAAACAGGACGTGCTCTGCAAGCAGTCCTACCACCATGAGGTGCCGGAGGATGCGGAGTTCCTGACCAAAAGCTACTTCCGTTACTTTGAGGGAAGAGAATTTACGGAGATACGTACCTACCTTATCCTCACGCAGGAGGTGCAGCGCAGCCAGTTCGTGCAGTACGACCCGAAGAAATGGCTGGACTTCCATTCCAAGGTTTCCAAGGTGAGCGACATCCTCAAGGAGAAGAACATCAAGCACCGGAAACTCAGTAAGACGGAAGTCGATGAGTATTGCCACCGCTTCATGGCCTTCCAGTTCCGGCATGGCCCGTTCTCCATGACCAACTTCAAGGCATCAGACGAATATCTGAAAATTGGCGACCGGGTAGTCCGTTCTTATCCGCTGGTGGATATAGACGAGATTAACCTGCCTTCGCTGGTGAAGCCCTACACACAGATGAACATCAACGGCTACGGCATCGCCACGGATTTGTTCTCTTTTCTGACGAGTGTGCCCCATGCCGATTGTGTGGTGTTCAACCAGGTGGTACAGATACCGAACCAACGGAAACTGCTGAGAAAACTCCAGGCCAAAGCCAAGCGTCACGGCTCCATGCCCGACCCGAGCAACAAGATTGCCAAGGAGGACATCGAGGAAGTGCTGGACCGCCTGGCGGTGGACAGCACGCAGCTGGTCTATTGCAATTTCAACATCCTGGTGAGCTGCCCGGCAGACAAGGTCACTCCGGTCACTTCCTATCTGGAAACCAAACTGTATGAGTGCGGCATCATGCCGTCCCGTACCGCCTACAACCAGTTGGAATTGTTTACAGATAGTTTCCCGGGAAACGGCTATGCCTTCAATCCGGACTATGACCTGTTCCTTACTTTATCTGATGCAGCTTTGTGCTTCTTCTTCAAGGAACACTTGAAAGGTTCGGAAGATACCCCGCTGACTACCTATTATACCGATCGCCAGGGGCTGCCGGTATGTATTGACATCACGGGGAAAGAGGGCAAGGTGAAGATGACGGACAATGCCAACTTCTTCTGTATCGGACCGAGTGGCAGTGGTAAGAGCTTCCACATGAACAGCGTGGTCAGACAGCTGCTGGAGCAAGAGACGGATGTGGTTATGGTTGATACGGGCGACTCCTATGAAGGTATCTGCGGTTACTACAAGGGCACTTACATATCCTATTCCAAGGAGAAGCCCATCTCCATGAATCCTTTCAAGGTAACAAAGGAAGAGTATGACTTGAACTTCGGGGAAAAGAAGAATTTCTTGAAGTCTTTGATATTCTTGATATTCAAAGGAAACGACTTTCCAAGTAAGATTGAGGACATGCTCATTAACCAGACCATCGTGGAATACTACGAAGCCTACTTCCATCCCTTCACCAAGTTCACCAAAAAGGAACGTGAAGGGTTGAGACAAAAGCTGTTGGTTGCCTCCAAGATGGAAGAAGACTACGACAAGTTTTCCCACAGTATGGAGGACATTGATGCCCAGATTCAGGATGCTGAAATGGACAAGCAGGCGGAAAGCAAGGCACTCATGCTTCCTGCAGAAGCCCGGCGACTCAAACTGCTCCGTCAGTGCCGTTCGCTCTATGCCCTTGCCCAAGATGAAGCTGCCAGCAAAGGGGAAAAGGAACGTGCCCTGCAGATTATCGAGAACTACAAGAAGGAACTCTACAACAACTCCATGCTTATCAAGATAGACAAGCAGATAGACCACATCGAGGAACAGAAACGCAGACTGAAAGTCCGTGAACTGTCCTTCAATTCCTTCTATGAGTTTGCCCTGGAACGCATTCCGCAAATCGTGGCACAGGAGAAGATTCAGTTCAACATCCGCGACTTCGCAGCTATCCTGAAGCAGTTCTACCGGGGAGGCGAACTGGAGATGACCCTGAACTCCGACCTGGACGTGAACCTCTTCGATGAGCAATTCATCGTCTTCGAAATCGACAAGATTAAGGATGACCCCGTGCTTTTCCCGATAGTTGTCTTGATTATCATGGATGTGTTCCTGCAGAAGATGCGCATCAAGAAAGGACGCAAGGCACTCATCATCGAGGAAGCGTGGAAGGCGATTGCTTCACCCACCATGGCAGAATATATAAAATATTTGTACAAAACGGTCAGAAAGTTCCACGGCATTGCAGGTGTCGTTACCCAGGAGTTGAACGATGTGATAGATTCGCCCATTGTGAAGGAAGCCATCATCAACAACTCCGATGTGAAGATACTGCTCGACCAGACCAAGTTCAAGGACCGCTACGAGGACATTGCCGCCATCCTGGGACTGACCCCCATTCAGCGGCAGCAGATATTTACCATCAATGCCCTGAACAACCGGGAAGGACGCAGCTACTTCAAGGAGGTGTGGATATGCCGGGGACAAAACTCGGATGTGTACGGTGTGGAAGAAGCACCGGAATGCTACTGGGCTTACACTACCGAACGCACGGAAAAGGAAGCCCTCAAACTCTATCTGGCCCACTACGGAACCATGCAGGAAGCCATCACGCATATCGAGGCGGACCGCAAACGGGACGGTGGCCATAAGTATCTGGAATTTGCCAGAAAAGTCAATCAACATCAAAAAGTCATGTCATTATGGTCAAGTTAAAATTTGCTTTTTTAGTCATGTTGTTTCTTACAGCATCTATTCAATCATTTGCAGGTTGGCGTGTAGTTGTGGACAAGAACTGCATCAAAATCGTATCGTCCAACCTTGCCGCCCAGAAACTCATCGAGGAACAGCACAATGCCCGGCTGGACACCATCGCCGCCAAGCAGCAGAAGGTGGAACTCTATTCGGTCAGCATGGCCACGATGAAGGAACTCTACAAACTGTCGATGCAGAACATCTCCGGCTTCGGTACGAAGAGCCTGTACTACAAGGAAATCGGCAGCTGCGCCTTCGACATCATCCGGAATGTGCCGGAACTGATAAAGACGGTCAGCAAGGCGAAGTTCACCAACCAGCTCTACTGCCTGACGGAATTGGGAGGGCTGGTGATGGAAACACAGCAGCTGGTGGGCAACTTCGTAAACATCGTGAACAATGCGAGGATTTCCAATCCGCTCAAGGGAGAAGGCACTGCCGAGAAGAAGAGCGACGGCTACAACATGCTCGACCGCTACGAACGGATGTCGCTGGCCAACTCCATCTACACCCACATGAATGAGATCCGCTACAAGGTGGACGGCATGATGCTCATGGCACAGTATGCCACGCTGAATGACCTCTGCTTTGCTATCGACCC
Organism: Bacteroides bouchesdurhonensis; assembly: GCF_900155865.1. Classification (GTDB taxonomy): domain Bacteria; phylum Bacteroidota; class Bacteroidia; order Bacteroidales; family Bacteroidaceae; genus Bacteroides; species Bacteroides bouchesdurhonensis. The sequence continues at coordinate 3,863,060 of NZ_LT707006.1, read as the reverse complement.
CGAGGGATGGGCCAACATGGTCACCATGAAAAACCATGTGGACGGACTGGTATCGGACTGGAACGGACTAGTGGCTGCTAACTAAAAGATGAAAAAGCTATGGAACACTGGAAAAAGAAATTGGGCGCAGTCTGTCTGGTATTGTCCCTTCTGGTGCCGGGTACGGCCACTGCTGTGGTCATCCCCAAGGATCTGCCGACCATTGAAGCGCTGATAGCCCTGCACAAGTGCATCAAGAAGGACGAGGACCAGGCACTGGGCAGAGTGGTCACCAGCTTCGGGGAACAGTCGCTGGTGACGAAAGGTGCCAACAAGTTCAACGAGGTACGGACCACGCTGAACACCAAGATGAGCAATGCCCATTCCTATCTGGTACTGGCCGGAGCCATTTCCTCTACCGCCAACTCGCTCTACATGCTGGTGAAGGAGTACAAGGACTTTACCTCCAACACTTTCAAGCATGTCAAGAAGAAGCCCTTTGTAGGCTGGTACTATGCCGATGCCAACGTGGCGATAGCCCGGGAAGTGCAGCACTGCTACAAACTCTATGCTTCCGTGGCCGCCTCGGGCATCAACCTGATGAAGGCTTCCATGGACGAGAAGCTGAATCTGGTGATGACGCTCAAAGCCACCATCGACAAGGCCCGCTACATCGTGGACAATGCGAACCTCTACTGCTTTCTCATCACCGACTGCGGCTGGAAGCCCGACTACATCTGGGAAATACTCAACTCCAACGTGAAGGACGAGATAGCAAATCGTGTCATCAATCAATGGAACAAAGGATATGCGGTATAGAATTTTATTACTCTGCTTGCTGGGCATGACGATGGCTTCCGGTCTGCATGCCCAGCGAAAGGCCAATGATAAGGAGAAACAGCGGCAGTGGCGCTCCATGGAGAACGGCCCCTGGAATTTCGCACCGGACTGGTACTATTTCTTCCTTCATAAGAAATACTCGGGAGCGGAAATGTACTGGAAGTGGGCAGGATTTCAATCCGGCTTCCGGGTGCGCTTCAAGGAGCACAAGTCCAACGTGAAACGCATCATGCCCACCCGGGTGATGGCGGAAGAGACCCAGCGGCAGAAAATCAAGAAAGTGGAGGAAGAGCGGCAGAAGATGGAGGAACTCTATCAGGAGGAACTGCTCCGCGAGGCAGACCGCAACGTGGATCTGATGTTTCCTTCCTACAAGGACGAGTTCAACCGGATGCAGGACTGTATCACCGACGGACTGCTCTACTGCATGCAGAAAAGCAAGGGCAAGCTCCAGTACCAGGTGGACGAACTGAGCCGTCAGAATGAAATCCTCTGTGCCGACATCGCCTACATCCACAAGATGGGAGTCGGTTACGGACTGGAGAATGCCAAACGGCAGAAGGCTTACGAGGAAGCCCGGCAAAAGATGGAGGAACTGGTCAAACGGACCGCCAACCTCTGTGCAGTGGCTTCCACACACTATTAAAAGGATTATGTAATAAAAATAGAATGAAATATGAATCTACTGTTAGTACCATTAACCATCGGATTGCCTGCCATTGACGAGAGTCTGGACAAGCTGCTGGTCGCCATGGAAACCTTTCCCAATGTGGCGGTGCTGGGTGATGCCGTCGGACTGGCACGCATCATCGGCTTGCTGCTGGCGCTCTGTGTAGGCTCCTACGAATGCTGGATGATGATGCTCGGACGGCGCGGCATGGACGTGATGAAACTCCTGCGCATCATCGGCATTTCCATCTGTATCTCTTCTTCCTCGTGGATCTGTCAGGCCCTGCAGGTTCCCGGCAAAGGACTGGAAACCGCTACCAAGGCCATGGCAAAAGCCAAGAACAAGGAAGTGGCCGCTTTCGAGCTGAAGGTGGCACAGAAACAGAGTGAATACCTCGACCGCCTGCGGCAGGTACAGGACTCCATTTCCACCGCCCAGCAGGTAGCCGCCATCGGACAGGATGCTGCCTGGTGGGACAAACTCATCTACAACGTGGAGAATCTGGGCAACACCATCAACAACTATGCGCAGCGGGCAGCGGTGGCGGCTGAAACCAAGATGAGCGAATGGATCAACGATGTCATACGCTTTGTGGGGGAACTGATATTCCAGATGTCCTACTACGGCATTCTGGTGGCGCAGCGCATCTTCATGGCCATCATGATGATTTTCTGTCCCATCATGTTCGCCCTGTCTCTGGCTCCGCCCTGGAACTCGGCCTGGAGCCAGTGGATGTCGAAGTTCCTTTCCCTCTCGCTGTGGGGCTTTGTCACCTATATGTGCATCTACTACATTGACTTCATCCTGCTCTATAACCTGCAGCAGGACCTCATAGCTTACAACCACCTGCTTCATGGTTCGGTAAACTCCTGGGAACAGATCGGCGCACTGGGACTGCAGGGTATCGGTTCCAACTGTATGTATGCCATGGGGATGCTGGTGGGTGCCTATATCATCCGCTTTGTGCCCGAAGTGGCTTCCTGGCTAATTCCGGGCGGTGTCAGCTCCGGTGCAGGTTCAGCAGCCGGCAGTACCGTGATGGGCATGACAGCAATGGCAGGAGGTATGGCAGGAAGTGTGGTCGGCTCTGTAGCCAGCGGTGCCGCTTCTCTGGTCAGACCGGGCAAATCCAAGAACAGCAACAACAAGAAGTAATCACTCAAACCATTCCCTATGCTTATAGAATCCTTAGCACAGAAAACGAAACTCGCCCTGATGACGGTGCTGGCCACGATAGGTGGCTGCACCCTCATCTGCGGGTTCACCGTCTGGTGCTGCATCTCGCTCGTGACAAAAGAACGGGAGCAGATTTACATACTGGACGGTGACATTCCCTTCCTGGCACAGCGTGCCCAGTTGGAAGCGAACTTCACGATGGAAGCCAAGGCGCATATCCAGCTCTTCCATCAGTATTTCTTTAACCTGCCTCCCGACAACGACTACATCAAGTGGACGGTCGGCAAGGCAATGTACATGGCAGATGGTACTGCCCTCAAGCAGAAGCAGGCATTGGATGAGAACGGATTCTATTCCGACATCATCTCCTCTTCAGCGGTGTGTACCATCATGTGTGACTCCATTCAGTTCGACGAACACGAACGGAAGTTCACCTACTACGGAACGCAGCTCATCAAGCGCCGTACCCGGGACTTGAAACGCTCCATGGTTACTACAGGCTACATCGAATCAGTCCCCCGTACCCGAAACAATCCGCACGGTTTGATGATCACGAACTGGAGGACACTGGAGAACAAGGACCTCGATTACTAACATTTAGAGAATAAGTACCCCATGAAATCATTTAGAAAGACACTTCAGGAAAGCAGGCTCAAGACGCATCACTTGATACGCTCCTGGCTGCAACCCAAGTTGAGAGCCGTCGGCACCAGATATCGCCTGGCAGGACGCATCCGTCTGGCCAACATCTGGGCAAGGAAGCATCCCAAACGCACCTTTGCCTATGTCACCGGTTCGCTCTTTTTCCTGCTGGCAAGTACCGTGGCTATTGACAGCATGACCTTGTCAGACAAACGTGAGCCGGATGTCAGCAGCATTGCCCAGTTGGAACCCATCTTTTCCGGATTCCGTACCATTCAGACAAACAAGAGCGTACACCGTTCCACGCTAACAAAGTTGACCCATGAAGGGCAGTTGCTTAGGGAGGAACTGGACTCGCTCATTGCAATACCGCGTAAAAGCCATCAGGACTCCATCCACATCGTACAAAGTTACAACCGGCTGGAATCCATCGTCAAATCACTTCAAAACAATGACCATCCATGATCAGAAAAATCAATTTCAAACAGCCCAAGTACATCTTCCCGTTGGTGGTGTTCATTCCCCTGTGTGCCCTGGTGTACTTCGTGATGCAGACCTTCGGAGGCAGCGAGGACGCCCAACAGACGGTTGCCACCGACCGCATCAATACGGAACTGCCGCAAGCCAATGCGGAGGAAGCCGGAGATAAAATGTATGAGATGTCGCGCCGCTTCGGGGACGAAGATGCCTTCACTGCGATTGGTGCCATCGGTGAAGAACAGAAAGAGAACGAGGAACTGGAGCATGGCTACAGCGAAGACGAACTCAACAAACTGGATGCAGCAGAAGCGGAACGGCTTCGTCAGCAACGGGAAATGGAGGAACTGGAGAGGTCGTTGGCCGAGTCCAGAAGACACATCAACTCCTTTGCATACGGGGACAATGCTCCTGGCAGTACAGGAAACTCCCGTACAGGTCAGAGAGGCAATCCTTCCGGAACATCCGAAGGCTATACCTCACAGGATGACTTCGCCCGTGACCTGGAGGAAATCCAACGCAGAAGTTACGAGCGCCAGAAGGCCATTGAAAGCGGATTGGGTATCGGTCGCTTTGACCGGGATGAGTTGGCTGAGAAACAAAGTACTGATTCCATCGCCAAAGTCCGTCAGGCTGAAAAGGAACGCAACCGCCCCAAGCTTGTTATCAAATCCGGTGATACCAATGCGGAGAAGTTCCACACGGTAACATCCCCCGATGATGTAGCTGAAGCCAAGTTGATTCGCGCTATGATTGACCAGACCACCAAGGCAAAAGAAGGAACCAGACTTCGTTTCAAGTTGCTGGATGATATTACCGTCAGCAACACCAAGTTGAAGAAAGGCACCTATCTCTATGGTACAGTAACAGGCTTCGGACAGCAGCGTGTGAAGGCCACGATTACCAGCATTCTGGTCGGTGATAAGTTCATCAACGTGAAGCTTTCAGTATTTGACAATGACGGCATGGAAGGGTTCTATGTACCGGAAAGTTCTTTCCGTGAGTTTGTAAAGGATGCCAGCTCCAGTGCCGTGCAGCAGAACATCAACTTCCAGTCGGAAGATGGCTATGGTTCCGGTATCTCAGGTGAAGCCTTGGCGCTGCAAGCCTTGCAAAACGTCTATAACTCAGCTTCTTCGGCCATCTCGTCCAACATACGCAAGAATAAAGCGAAAATCAAGTACAACACGATTGTGTATCTGATAAATTCGGAGGAAGCAAGGTAAAGGTCAAGAATGAAAATAGGTAAACTATCTTACTAATCACAGAGTAAGTAAGGTTACAAGTAATAGAGTAAGTAAGTTTACAAGTAACGGAATCAACAAATAATCAAATCAGTAAATCATAAAAATTACCTAATATGAAAGCGAAATTATTTTTACTTTTCTTCGGTCTTCTAGGTTTTGTCGTACAGGCTGCAGCCAAGGAGAAGATCTACGTGAACAGTGAGGTCACTACCCACATCGTCATGCCAGAAAACATCAAGTTGGTGGACATCTCCACGACCAAGATTATGGGCAACCAGTGTGCCGACAACATGGTACGCATCAAGCCTTATCTAGAGCAGGATTCAGTGAAATCAGCGTTCAGCGAGAATGAGCTCTTAGGCACCATCACCCTGATTGGAGAGCGCCATATCGCTCAGTATGACGTGGTTTATACCCATTATCCCAGCATGGCAGCCTCCATTTTTGAAGTGGCCTATAGCGATACCCAGTCCTATATCAACCCCGAGGTGTCGATGCCCAAGGCCGAAATGGTGCGCTATGCGTGGGCGGTGTATGGCAGCAAACGCAAGTACAACCAGGTGGTGTCTAACGCCCATGGCATGAAGGCCATCGTCAACAACATCTATACCATCGGTGACTATTTCTTTATTGATTATTCGTTACAAAACAAGACGAAGATAGCCTACGACATTGAGGAACTCCGCGTGAAGTTGACGGATAAAAAAGAGACCAAAGCCACCAACTCGCAGACCATCGAACTGACACCGATTTACTCGTTGAACCCGGTCAAGAAATTCAAGAAGAATTACCGCAATGTGCTGGTGATTGAGAAGCTGACCTTCCCGGATGAGAAGGTACTCCGTCTGGAAATCTCAGAGAACCAAATCAGTGGCCGTGTGATTACGCTCACCATTGAATACGAAGACATCCTCAATGCCGATGGCTTTGATTCGGACATTTTGAAGAACTCTTCGTGCTATCCATACTATTACATTTACCGTTAAAACCTATCCGATATGAAGAAGATTTTAATGATTATCTGTTGTGCGTTTGCCGTGCTTTCGGCATCCGCACAGGACAAGAAACTCACGCTGAATGCCGGTTTCCTGTTCCCGAATACCTTGAATGCGATGATTGGTTACGAGCATCCGTTGAGCTATGGCAATGCCGTGGAAATCTATGGTGAAGTGGGGAATCATTGGCAAAAACCCACATGTTGCCGATTCTGGAAGGGCTACTATTGGGATGGCGGATTGGTCTATAAGCAGCGACTGGTACGTTACAAGAACGGCATGCTCCGCTTCCGTTTGGGGCCTCAGTTCGGTGCCACCCAGAAGAAGTTCTTCCTCGGTGTGGAAGCCGGCTTTGAATACAGCTATGTCTTTCAGAACGGCTGGGAGTTTTCGCTGATCCAGAAGAACAACGTCAACTTCCTGCATGGAGATACCTTCCGCAACGGACTCTTACTGGGTGTGAAGATTCCGTTCTGATTATCGTTTAACGTGTATTTTAAATGCAATAACAATGGCATTCGAAGAAACCCGGGAACAGCAACAGATGTACAACTACTTCCGCAGTTGCATCTACATCTTTCTCATCATCGAGATTGTGATGAATCTTCCTATTACGGCGGATAACCGTGGCACGCAGTTTATTCTGGACCTTCTGGCACGCTTCAAGGTGTTCAACTCCGTATCAGGCTGCAAGGTGGCTGAGCTGATTTGCATCTGTGTAGTCTGCATCGGCACCAAGGCAAAGAAGGCATTGAAGTTCAACGTGAAGACGATGGTCATCTATCCGGTGCTGGCCGGATTGACATTGGTCGGCATGTGTTTTATCTTTCACGGCATGAATATCGGCATGAGCTGGTTTGGCTTCCCAGCCAACCGCATCCTGTATGCGCTCTGTTCGGTGGTAGGTACCATGCTGGTGCATCAGGGACTAGATGGCATTGCCAAGTACTACAACTACAAGGTGGGTGAAGACCGTTTCAATTTCGAGAACGAATCGTTCCAGCAATCAGAAACTCTGGTAGACAATGACTATTCGGTGAACATCCCGATGATTTACTACTGGAAGCAGAAGATGCACAAGGGCTGGATCAACATCATCAATCCTTTCCGTGGGACGATTGTGCTGGGTACACCGGGTTCGGGTAAGTCGTTCGGTATCATCGATCCTTTTATCCGTCAGCACGCTGCCAAGGGATTTGCTATCATGTGCTACGATTTCAAGTTCCCGACGTTGGCCAAGACACTTTTCTATCAGTATTGTAAGAACCGCAAGGCAGGTAAACTGCCGCAAAACTGCGGCTTTCGCATCATCAACTTCACGGATGTGGAGTATTCCGACCGCATCAATCCGATTCAGCGCAAGTATATTCCGGACCTGGCGGCAGCATCGGAAACCGCTGCTACTTTGCTGGCTTCCCTGAACAAGGGAGGCGGTGAAAAGAAAGGCGGTTCGGAGGCGTTTTTTACCAATTCGGCAGAGAACTTTTTGGCAGCCATCATCTATTTCTTTGTGAACTTCCATCCGGTAGGCTTCAAGAATGGCAAGAAGCTGAAACGCTATGTTTCCCTGGCACCAGACTCCGAAGTGGTCATACCCGAGGGAAATAAACTGGAATTGGTGATACGGAATTGGGACGATTACCATGCCCTCGATGAAAAAGGCAACACCATCCTGGACTTTGTGGACAAAGACGGCAACGACGTGTCAACGGATGAAGACCGGATGTTTGTAGATTTAAACGGCTTCTCGTATTTGGACCGGACGGGTAAACAAGTTCACATCGAACGCTGTTGGTACGAGGATGATAAAGGCAAGGAAGTGGAGCCGGACACTATCACAGGGGAGTATTCGGACATGCCGCATGTGCTTTCCTTCCTTGGCAGGTCTTACGACCAGGTGTTCAACATCCTCATGCAGGACGACAAGATTGCTTCCCTCATGGCGCCCTTCAAGAGTGCCTACGAAAACAAGGCGAACGACCAGTTGGAAGGTATGGTGGGTACCCTTCGTGTCAATGCCGCCCGATTGGTATCTCCCGAAGCCTACTGGGTGTTTACGGGAGATGATTTCGACTTGAAGATTTCGGACAAGGCAAATCCAAGTTATCTCGTGATTGCCAACGACCCGGAGAAGGAACAGGTCATCGGTTCATTGAATGCACTGGTGCTGAACCGATTGATTACCCGAGTCAATTCCAAGGGCAACATCCCGGTGAGCATCATCGTGGATGAGCTGCCTACACTCTACTTCCATAAGATAGACCGCTTGATTGGTACGGCTCGCTCCAACAAGGTAGCGGTGACCTTGGGCTTTCAGGAGTTGCCACAGCTGGAAGCGGACTACGGCAAGGTGGGCATGCAGAAAATTATTACGACCTGCGGTAACATCTTCATGGGTGCTGCCCGTAACAAGGAAACGCTGGAATGGGCGCAGAATGATGTGTTCGGTAAGGCGAAGCAGACTTCCCGATCCATCTCCATCAACGACAACAAGGTATCGACCACCATTTCCGAGAAGATGGATTACCTGGTGCCTGCCGCCAAGATTGCGGACATGGCAACCGGTTGGCTGGCGGGTCAGGCTGCCCGTGACTTCACGGCTACGGACGACAGCATGCTGAACCACTTCGACATCGAGCAGTCGGAGGAGTTCAAGACCACGAAGTACTTCTGCAAGACGCACTTCGACATGAAGAAGATTAAGGACGAAGAGGACCACTATGTACCGCTGCCGAAAATCTATGAGTTCAAGAACGACCGCGAGAAGGAAATCATGCTGAACCGTAACTTCAAACGGGTGAACGAGGAGGTGGACAAGATGGTCAAGGAACTGCTGGGTATGGCATAACCACCTTAAAGCAGTATCTTTACAGATAAACGTAGAATATTGTAATACAGCGAAATGAAGATACTTCATTCCACCAATACTTCAATTCGATTGAGTGGTAGTACACTGAAGGTCATTGCCGTCCTTTCGATGGTGACAGACCACAGTGCCTACTACTTGATGGAGCACGGCACACTTCTTTACGAGGTCATGCGCTGCTTCGGTCGCATCGCTTTTCCGGTGTTTGCTTTTCTCATTGCAGAGGGCTTCCGGCATACCCGAAACCGGATGAAGTACTTCCTGCAGCTGCTGGGATTTGCTGTAGTCAGTGAGGTGCCGTGGTACTTGCTGAATGGCGCAGACGGGACGCACAATGTACTCTTTACCCTGACATTGGGCGTGATGGCGCTGGCTGCGATAAAAGCATTAAAAAAGGATGGCATCCTCTGTGGGGCTGTCATCCTTTCTATAGCCGGCTTCGCCACTTGGTCCGGAGTGGACTACGAGTGGCGGGGGATTCTGATGATGGTGGTATTCTACCTGTTTGGGAACGTCAGCAATCCTTCTTTTCCCTCGGGTAGAAAGGCGCAGCTATTTTGTGCCTTTCCACTCATGATGCACTATGGAATAGTTGGCGCTTTGCTGGCTTGCCTGGTGATTGCCTGTTATGATGGAACACGTGGCTTCATTCATGGCAAGGTGGCGAAGTATGGGTTCTATGCGTTTTATCCAGTGCATCTGATTCTTTTGGTTCTGATAGGAAAGTAATCTATCTTAATGTGGGTAAGGTTGAGTCCTTATTCAGGTTTTATTTTTTTCCCCTCCTTGTTGATGTAGTACCATTCCTTGCTTTCCTGATAGTGCTATTATCTAATTCCTTTCTTCCATAAAGGCTGTGACAATTCCCTTTCGAAAACTATTATAGCATAAAAACAGCCCACTCTGTTGTTTTTTTGTTCCTTTGTGTAAATTTGCGATTGTACAGCATCCTGTTCGAAGGGTATGTACCTTAAAGAAAGAGTGAGAATCAAAGAATAGAAACAAATCTAAAAACAACAAAAGTATGAAACGAATGAACTGTTATTTTCTGCTGTTGGTAGCCGCACTATGTGTTTTACTGTTTCATGCACAGAAAGAGTAGCCGATAGATGGTATCACAGGCATAAACCTGGAAGACGGCCGTATTCTCCACCGGGAAATTTCGGGCGACAAGCCTCTTGACGGAGAGCACCGCATTATCGACGGCTACCATTCCTCCTATATCCTTGAACGTTTCAAGGGCGGTCTTTTCAATGGCGATTATGAAGAGTACATCTACAACAAGTTGAAAGCCAAAAGTTCCTATAAGGAGGGTGGAAGGACGGAACCTGCAGGAAGTATGACGATGAAGGTAGGGTAACGGAAGAGAAATCCTAGAAATCCGGCAAACTGGACGGTGCTCACCGCACGTTTTACACAAAGGAGAAACTGGAAAAGGAACGCTTCTACAAAGAAGGAATGAAAAACGGAAAGGACGTGTACTACGAGTTTGACGGTACGCTGCGCAGGGAACATAACACCAATAGCTGTTTAATGAAAAAACGATATTCCATCTATATATACTTCTTCTGTACAAGTTGGATAAAAGACCGACAGATGTTATGTATATAGAACTTCCAAAATTTGATCAGCCACTTTTGAATCACTAATGCGTATGGCATTGTTTTCATCCGTATTGTAACCAAGATAATTGACGCTTCCATACCATAGCAAAGACTTGTCAATGACAACAGCGTCCATCGACAATGAATCAATGACCCTGGTCCGGATTCCTGTCTCTTTCAGTTTTTCTTCCTTCTCTGTTTTGTTTTTGACCAAGACGAAAACCTCCACGCCTCGTGCCGATAATTCCTTCAGCATGTCAAGTATGGGGGAATGTTTGCTCAGCCATAGCCTCGTTGCAGAAATGACGACCGAATGTTTGGCTTGGGACAAATCATTGAGAAACAACTTTTGATAGGTGTGTCCGTTAAAAATAATGCCTTGTAGGCTTTCAGCAGATACATACACCGGTTTCTCCTGCTTGATCCGATAACCTACAGATGCATATCCTTTCAGTCTGCGTCTGTACATCACATCGCACATCGGCATGCGGATGTCAATATAGTCATAGATGCGGACTTCCTTCTTACCTGTATATTCCCGGTGCAATCGCCCGGCATATTGAGCGACAATCCCTTTCCAGGAAACGGGCAATGCCAGAAACAGGGTGTCTAAACGTGGATAGTCGAATCCTTCGCCAACATACTTTCCGGTTGCCACGATGACAAGTGGTTCTGAGGGCTGTACATTTTGCAGATATTCCATTCTACGATGTTTTTCCTTTGCCGGTTCCGAACCGACAAGGGTAACTACATGTTTGCAATGAGGAGCCAAAGCTTTTGTCAATGTTTCTACATGAGCGGTAAGGCCGGTCAGTACTATAGGTGTTTGTCCCTCCTTCAAGGCTTCACATACATCATCCGTGATGAGCCTGTTTCTGTTCACGTCTTCGGACATTTTCTGCACCATCCGTGCATAAGTGGATTTTTTCATCTGCCAGTTCCCTGTAGGAGGTAAAACGGGGTACAAGCAGGCGTGCGAAGGTTTGGGATGCCATCTGGACTTTGGCATCAGCCGAAAAACGGACCGGCCCGCATTGCATGAAGATAATGGGCTGGTGGCCGTCCTTACGGATGGAGGTGGCCGTCAACCCATAGACGTAGCGGGCATTGACATACTTCAATACCCGTTCAAAATTCACAGCCGAAACATGATGGCATTCATCCACAATCACCATTCCGTAGTTTCGGACAAAGGGCTTCACCCCGTTCCCCTCCAGACAGGACTGTATCAGGGCGATGTCTATTTTTCCATGCAACGTGTTTCCCTTTGAATCCAATGTACCGAATGGAGAAAAGGTCTTTTTACGACCGCACTTTTGGGGTAGTTCATCTTCTGTAAAGTCGATATAGGGGTATCTTGATGTTTTTATCGTAAGATACCCCTGTTTTTATCTAAAAATGGCGAAATATTCAATAAATAGCCTTTAAAATAAACTTTTTGGAAATATCACAGCAATATTTAGAATAATTATTGTATTTTTGCATACGAATCATATATCTATAAAAGTATGGCAAAGAAAGATGTAAACAGATTGAAGATAATGTTGGCAGTAACCAAGCGCTCAAACAAGTGGTTGGCAGAAATGTTGGGTAAAGACCAAGCAACCATTTCTAAATGGTGCACCAACACTTGTCAACCAGACTTGGAAACCCTAATACGGATTTCTGATTTGCTGAAAGTGGATGTAAACGATTTGTTGAACAAAGAATGTATCAAAGAATGATGGACGATATATTGAAACAGATAAAGGCTGGCGAGGTGTCGGGGGTGCAGTTCAAGGAGCGCATTCTCGACAAATATGATATTGCCTGTGAGTTAGTGGCGTTCAGTAATTCACATGGCGGCAAGTTGGTAGTTGGTATAAAGGATAAGACTGGAGAAACCAATGCCTTGTCGTATTCTGAGGTACAAGAAACAACCAACTTGTTGAGTGACATTGCTTCAGAAAACGTAGTGCCATCCATTCTGATAAACGTCGAAACTGTTGCCGTGGAAGACGGCTGTTTGGTAGTAGCAACAATCAAGGAAGGAGTCAACAAGCCTTATCATGACAATAAGGGAATCGTATGGGTGAAGAATGGTGCCGACAAGCGTAAAGTGTTCGATAATGCAGAACTTGCCGAGATGATGACCGATTGTGGCAGTTTTGCCCCTGACGAGGCAAGCATCAAAGGTGCTACTCTCAACGACCTTGATGCAACGACCATTAAGCTGTTTCTTGGCAACCGTTTTGAGAGAGTGTTGGAGAAGAAAGGCTTGACAGGTGACGCTTTTAATGAAGCATCACTTGATATGATTTGCTCTGCCATAGCTAAGGGACATGACTGTGAGAAGATACTTCGCAATCTGCGATTTATCCGTCCTGATGGTACCCTGACCGTTGCTGCCATGCTTCTGTTTGGCAAATACACCCAACGCTGGATGCCAATGATGACAGCCAAGTGTATCTGTTTTGCAGGCAACAGTGTCGGCAGCAAGGTTTTTCGTGACAAGGTGAATGATGCAGATATGGAGGGAAACCTGCTTCATCAGTATGAAACTATCATGGATTTCTTCACTCGTAATCTGCATAATGTGCAGGTGGGAGATGAATTCAACAGCATGGGTAAGTTGGAAATACCTTACACAAGCTTGGTTGAGTTCACGGTAAACAGCCTTGTGCATCGCTCGTTGAACATGAAAGCTCCTGTTCGCATTTTCATTTTCGACAATCGTGTTGAGATTCACAGTCCAGGTGCATTGCCTAACGGACTCACTATTGATGACATCAAGGCAGGAACTTCCATGCCTCGCAATATGTTCCTTTTTAACAATGCTATATACTTGCTGCCATACACTGGTGTAGGTAGCGGCATCACTCGTGCTCTGGACGAAGACATCAATGTCACATTTATGAATAATAACAAGGCACAGGAATTTGTCATCACGGTTTGGAGAGGAGAAAGTAACCAAGTCGGTAACGAAGTCCATGAAAAAAGTACCCAAGTCGAAGACCATGACACTGGATTTAGACACTCTGACACTGACTTAGCCACCGACCATGACACTTTTGTCGAAGACCATGACACTATACATAGTTACCATAACACTAACCATGACACTAAAATAGTGTCATTGACGAATAAACAGAAGGATATAGTAAACTTCTGTAGCGTGCCAAGAACAAGTAGGGAAATTTTGGAAAGAGCCGGTGTTGTCTATCATACAAAAAATATAGCCAAATACATCACCTCCCTTGTCGCAGCAGGATATTTGCAGATGACTAATCCGGATAATCCTACGGCAAGCAACCAGAAATACAAGAAAGTAAACATAAGATAAGAAAACTATGGATTCATTATTTCTACTTCAGTTTGCATGTTTCATCTTCATGCTCATCAATGCCTTCTTCGTGGCACTCTCTCATCTGCATGTAAAATGGGAGAACAAGCGGTATGAGCGTTCACGATGGATGATTGTTGTCGCCTTAATAGGATTGGCGATACAATATGCCGTGCAGATGCTTTTCGGATTCCGTGCTGCCGACGACAGTCTTGGGGCAATCGTCAATATTCTAATTTATACTCCCTGTTTTTCGCTTATCTCCATGGGAATCTACAACATAGAGACCACAAGTTCCAAACTCAGAAAGATGATATTGATGTGTAGTGGCATTTATGCTGCCATCATTGTGGTCTTTTGCGTGGGTATCAGTCTTCATCATAGCCTGTATATCAGAGAAGGGCTTTATTTGATGCTGACTCTGTTTTGCGTAAGTGTTTTCTATTGCATATACATGATTATTCAGGAGATGATTAGGCGTAAAAATATGTTGGAGACAATGGCGGCAACGGACTTGTTGCCTTACGTAAGATATTCGCGTGCAAGTGTAATCATTCTATGGCTCGCAGTTCTCGCTATGCCAGTTGCCATCTTTTCTACCACCTTATTATATATAGTAGGTCCTGCCGAATTGCTTGCCTTGTTGTTCTTCAATCTTACGTTTATTGCTCTTGGCAGCAGTTATATTCCAACAGAAGAGCTATTGGATAAAGAAGAGAACATTCAACGATGTGGGGGGGCGAAAGAAGAAAAACCTTTACAGCAATTGCCTGAGGATCGCAGAAACTTTATTCAAAACAGTCTTGACCAATGGTGTATGGATTTGGGCTATAAGGATTGTAATGTAAACATGTTGACGCTTTCTCGTACACTTTGTATATCAAAGAACGAATTGAGCCTGTTTTTCGATCAATGCCTGCACTCTAACTTCCGAATATGGCTCAGCGAGATACGTCTCAACGCTGCAAAAAAGATGATGTTGGAATATCCGGATTATAGCAACGACATCATTTCAGCCGAGTGTGGATTCTCTTGTCGCACTCATCTTTACCGGATCTTCAAGACAAAAGAAGACTGTTCTCCTACAGAATGGAGAGACTTCCACTCTACAAATGCAGCACAAAATGACTCAAATTGAGCATAACCATCATTTTGTAAAATTCCAAAGAAAAAGCAAAACTTTTATCGAAAAACAGCCAAAAAGGTGTCGCATTCCTACGAATGCGACACCTTTTTGGTAGGAATGCGACACATGAACAGGGAAAAAATGCACCTTCTTTCGTAGAAAAACTCTATATTTACAACATGAAAGAAGTAATAGAAACAATGCCAAGGATTGAATTAGCCCTGATCATCATCGGGGTGTTTGTACTCATATCATGTATTATCTTCGGATATGCCATGATACATGAGTACAGAATGTATCTTGAGAATCATTGGAAGGCTCGCTATAGCTTTCGTGACTTCATCAAGAGAGAACGTTTTTATATCTTTTTGCTGTTTGCATCCATATTTATCTTGCTGACAAACCTCTTGTATTTTCTGGAGTGAGTTTCGGTTAGAATGGATGATTTGGCTTTGTGGTGGATACTTGTCCTGTAATTGGAAATAGTTCCTTACTTTTACGATAAAAAATAAATGAGTGATATGATAAATTATTTGACAACAAAAAATCGGTTGCTGGTCGCAATGCTTGCATTTATTCTTCCATTTTCTTTTGCGAAAGCAGAAGTAAAAGAAGATGGAAAGGCAACTTCGCATGGCTGGTACGTCGGTATTGAGGGTGGAATGCCTTTCGGTTTCTCTACTTTCTCAAGTTTCGGACACGACAAGACGCATCTCGGTTGGGCTGCTGGTTTATATGGTGGCTATCGTTTCAACTCCATATTCTCGGCAGAGTTATCTGCCAAGTATGGAGAGATGAACTTGTCTGCACAAGACTGCTGCGTAGAACGTAACTATTGGTTGGGTAGCGACGGTGTGCTTTACAAGGCAGGTGTCTTAGGCATGGACAGTTGGGAATATGCCAATCTGAAAAGCCATGTCAGGATGGGACAATATGGGGCAAGAGTAAATATCAACCTCCTTGGGTTGTTCCCTCAAACAGCTGACAGCCGATGGGATTTGGCAGTTTCACCTCATATATATGCAGTAACTACCAAGGCTGACATCCGTACTATAGCCGATGATGCTAAGGTGATGAAAGGTTCTACCAACTGGCATTTGGGTTATGGTGCAGACTTGCAGGTGGGCTACCAACTGACTTCATGTCTGAAATTGGGCATCTATTCCGGTTTGACTCGTCTTACTGGAGAACGTATGGACGGAATGCCAGAACATCTGCATAAGAACAACTTTGTTTGGGAAAGTGGAGTAAGGTTAGGGATAAACCTCTCTAAAAAGAAGAACAAGATAGTTGAAACTCCATCAGTTCTACAACAGGAGGTTCTACAACAAGAACCAACTTCTTCGGAGAATGTCAATCAGAAAGAAACAGTGGATAAGGCAGAAACAAGAGTTGTTGAACAAGACATAAAAGAATCTGCAAAGGTAACTTTCCCTGTCATATATTTCACCTTCAATAGTATCGACATCCAACAAAATGAAGAGACTAAATTGAATGATATTCTCAAAACATTGAAAGAGAATCCGAACATGAAGGTGACGGTAACAGGTTGGTGTGACACAAAAGGCAGCGTGACTGTCAATAAACGTATATCTCGCCAGCGTGCAGAAGCCGTAAAGACTTGGCTTGTGAAGAATGGCATAGAGGCTAATCGCATTACTGCAATAGGAAATGGTAGCGATGACACCCAAGATGCGGATAAGGCTCGCCGAGTAGAGACTAAAGACAATCATAAGTAACCCATAAAACAAGATAGAAAATGAAAGCAAAAAGAAGATTTAATATTTGGTTATGGGTGCTGTTATGCGTCCCATGCCTGTTGGCAAGTTGCGACCATAATGTTCATGATGGTGAGGATGAGGGTGGTTTGTCAGTATCGCTCACTTGGGCGGATGAAGCCGACCAAGGTACGGAAGTGAAGGACGTGAAACTCTGGATATTCAATGCCGATGACGGTTCATTAGTAGAGGAAAAACATTATGGCAGTGCGCAGGAGGTGGCAAGCCAACGCTTCGCTCTTCCTGAAGGGCATTATCAGATATTGGCTATTACCAATCTCATAGAGCCATTCTTCACCACTGACCAGACCAGGGCTTTGACTAATTGGAACAATATCCAGATAGGCTTGACCAATCCTAAGGATGTGAACCATAATGCTTATTTCGGAGTGACCGACGTGAGGATTGACAACAAGGAAGGCAACTATGTGGTACAGAATCCTGTTAAAAGCGTGCTTGCCGAACTGACCATCATCATAGAGAATGTACCTAAAGGTACAGAGATGAGTGGCAAGGCATTAGATGCAGCCTGGTGTCTGTTCCCTACACAGAAGAATAGTGATGGAGAATATGGATTGCCGAGCATAAAGCCAACGGAAGTGGAAATGCCTACTATCTTGGCTACTGAGTCAACTTTGCAATCAGAAGTCATCCGGCTGATGCCGACCATACAGGGAAGTTCCGCCTCTCATATTTATCTCCGTCTCTTGCTGCCTAACGGGACCTTGCAAGAGTATGACATCACCACTCCGGCGATGAAGGTTGGAGAAAAGTATGAGTTGCGACTCAACTACAACCAGATGCAGCCAAAGATGAATCTGGAAGCTACCATTAACGGTTGGACGAACCTCAACAATGAAGTAGAAATCAAATAATAATAATAACTTTTAAAATATTGATAAAATGAAAAAGATGACGAAGTTTTTCGCCCTTGCACTCTTGGCAGGTGCAATGGTTTCATGCAGTACAGAAGACACCGCACCTTCTACCCAGAACGATAAGGTAGCCGTGCAGTTTACTGGTGGTATTAGCGTAAACACCCGTGCTGCTGGTGTAGCTTGGGCTGATGGTGACAAGATTGGTATCTTCATGACAGAAGCTGGCAAGACACTCTCTGCGGATGTAATCAAAGAGGGTGTTGACAATGTTTGCTATCAGTCAAATGGAAGTATAGCCTTTTCACCTGTTTCTGGAGGTAAGACTATTTTCTTCCCGATAGATGGAAATGTGGACTTCTATTCTTACTATCCACAGACCACTGTCAATGACTACAAGGTAGCACTTGATGTAACAGACCAAACGAAACAAGAAACTATCGACTTCATGTATGCCAAGACAGAAGGCTGCAACAAAGCTACGCCACAGGTTGACTTGAAGTTCTTCCATAAGTTAAGCAATCTTATTTTGGATGTTCAACCAGGTAACGGTCTCACGCAAGAAGACCTTAAGAAAATGACTGTGACAGTGAAAGGTCAGAATACCAAAGCCACTTTCAATCTTGTGGATGGAACTATCTCTGGTGAAGAAACTCCTGCGGACATCACGATGAAAACTACCGAAGTTGGCAAGCTGTATGAGGCAATCCTGCTCCCTACAGAAGAAGCAAGCCGAGTGATAGAGTTTGACCTCAAGAATGGTTACGACGCTCCTTTCGTATGGACAATGCCTGTAAAACTTGAGGGTGGAAAAAGATACCACTATACAGTAGTAAAATTGAGTCGTTCTGCCGTTGATATTTCTGGAACCATTAAGCCTTGGACAGAGGCAGGAGACAATAATGAACATATAGCACAATAACAACACTTAAAATATAACGTTTATGAAGAAGTTTAAAATCTTATACATCGCAGCCGCAGCATTGCTGTTTGCAGCCTGCGCTAACGAAGAAGACGGTATCGGCAACAATGGTCCTGTTGCAGCCACAGTAAAGGCGGATATTTCCAACAATATCAAAACCCGTGGAACTGCAGACAACAACAGCTGGACAGCAGGCGATGCCATTGGCGTATATGCCACATCATCTGGCTATACAACAGGAGACAATAAAAAGTATGTAACAACAAATGGGGATGGTACTTTTGAAGCTGCTGACAATAACAACATCATCTATTTCAAGGACAACAAAGAGACAACATTTAGTGCATACTATCCTTATAACAAATTCTTAACTGATGGTAAAATGAATTGGAATATAGCTGAGGTAGAAGCAAACCAACCTTGTAAGGCTGATGTACTTTTTGCCTCAGGGGCTACTGCAAGTAAAGCATCTCCAACTGTGAATTTTACAGATGCAGAACATCGCTTTAAGCATTGTATGAGTTTGGTTGAATTCAAAATTAAGCCAGGGCAGGGTGTCAAATATAACAATTATAAATTCAATAGCTTGAATATGAAAGGAATATTTACAAGCGGTAAATTTGACACAAGAACAGGTTCGGTTGAAACTGCTGGTGACAGAGCTACTCTTACTCGTGTTTTTAATGATGTACCTTTTGAAAGCGAAGAAAGTTTTGCTTATATCATGTTGCCGCAAAGCCTTGAAAGCAATAAAATGGATATAGAGATTTACTTGTTGTTGAATGATAGCGAAGTAAAATACACAACCCCTATAACACCATCCACCAATGGACAATTTGAAGGTGGCAAAAAATATACATACAACATAACTGTTAAAAATACTGGGATTACTATAGAAAATGCTAATATAGTTCCTTGGGAAAATGGTGATTCAAGTGATTTAGATGCAGATATAGCTTTGTAATGGTAAAGAAGGTACAAATAGGAAATACAGGGTTAGTGAGCTTGGCCGCTCACTAACTCACTAACAATAAAAAACTGAAGATTATGAAGACGATAAAACAAAGAATTTCCTATGCGGTAATGAGCCTTATGGCTATGGGCTTTACAGCATGTACGCAAAATGAAGATATGGCTCCTACGCTGAAAGGGCAGGAAATCAATGCCACTTTCTCGGTTGGAGGTATGCAGACTCGTGTCAATACATTGGGAGACGGTAAATTTTGGGAGAATAAAGATAAACTGAAAGTAGGGATATTTACTGATTTCGTTGCTGGTAGTACGGCTATTCTTTCTTTTAATAGTGCAACAAACGAATGGTCTCGCAGTGGAAGTTTTCGTTGGTTAGATGAAGTCGACAAACATTTTATATTAGCTGTATATCCATCATCGGATGATTATGATCCATTTCATTTGGTATATGAATTGCCAACAAATCAAAGCTCACCAAAAGATTTGAAGTCTGCCGATTTAATAAATGGTCATTGGTACGGTTCTCCTTATGGTTATGTAACGATTCCAATGAAGCATCGTATGTCTTTGGTTACAATCATGTATCATGTTGGTACTGCTGATTATCCTAATTTGGACATAAGTAGCCTAAAAATTTGCTCACCTTGCAGTGGGGCGTCTTTTAAATTGCCAGACGATAAAAATGAATGGAAAATGGACACTTCCAATTATCAAGAGGCTAAGTTGGTGGATGCCTGTAAGACAGAAGATGGTGAAGTGAAAACTTTCTCTGCCATCATAGTGCCTGGAACGGTGGGAACAGACAAGGAATTCTTAAAATTCTCAATAGGTGAGAAAAACTTTGTGTCAAAGCTAAAATCACAAACGGAGTTTGAAGAGGGTAAACGCTACATCTACAAACTCGATGTAGGAAAAGACAAAGTGGAACTGACCAGAATCAGCATAGATAATATGACTGGTTGGACAAATGAAGAAGAACTCAAATAAACAATGGAGGATATAACTATGTGCAAGATATTTCAATACATCATGCTGGCAGTCGTTACCATAGTAATGGCGTCATGCACAAGTGATATAGAAGAAACAACCGCAGCAACAGGCAAGAGCAACGTACAGTTAGTTGTAGGTGAATTTCCGGCATTCGGAGATTCACAGACTCGTACTATAGGTACACCTGATCCGGGCAAGACTTCATGGGCAGAAGGAGATGAGTTGCTTCTGGCGATGACAAGTAAGACTTTCGGGACTAAGTATGCTGCTTTTAAATATAATGGCAGTAGCTGGGAATTGGCAAGTGGAGAGCTGTCTTATAAAGAAGACGAAGTGCCAACCTTTCCTCATGTATATTATGCCCCTAATTACAAATGGGAATCAGGCAAATTAACTTTGAAAGAAGGTAAGGTTGCTGGAACGGATGAATATATCGAGGGAAAAGCCAATATCACCCCTAATGGTCAGGCTATAACCGTAGAATTTTCCAAGGCAACACGCAACTATTCACGATTGCGCATTGCGACAAATTATAGTGAGGACATTACTGTTACAGTTAGTAATTTTAGTCCAGGCAATACTGTTGCCCTAACAGACAACACCTATACCTTGACTCCAGACAATAACGGTAATGTCTATTTGTATGGTCATTTTTCTGTTCAAACCTCTATTGGTATAAAATTGAAAGAGTATTCTTTACTTAATTATACATTTAGAGAAAGTACGATTGATGGCAAAAGTTATGCTTTGGATGCAAATGTTGTCTTTGCAGACAACATGGAGGCTGAAGATCTTGGGAAAACTATTAAGGAGCAATTGGATGCAGGAAAAACGAATATTAAACTCATACTTGCTTCTGATGCAGGAGAGAATGTATTTGCCATAATTAAAGATGCTTTATATGGTGGAACAGCAGGTAGCATAAACCTTTCTTTAATAGGATGCAAGGAGATTCCGACAACAGGATTGAGTAATTGGGACGGCAAGTTAGATGCTTTAAAATCCATTTATTTACCAGATATTACAAGAATTGGAGTAGAAGGTTTAGCCTATTGTGTATTTTTGGAAGAAATAAATACTCCAAATGTAACTTCAATACACGAGAATGCTTTTGGGGGATGTACAAACTTACAAAAAATTACTTTTGGAGAGCTAACTGAAGTGAAAGGGCTATCTCATGACTATGACGGAATCCTTGACCCTGGGGTAAACACTGAACGTATAAATTTAGTTTTGTCAGAGAACCAAAAAGTTATGACAAAAAACAGGCAAGGAAATGAATATTTTTGGACTCCGACAAAAGAATATTATAAAGGGAGCGTTGAGTATGGCAGCACATCGTTTCTCGAATATAAATTCAATTCCGTGAGCTTTAAAAAATAAGTTCGTAGTTTTTAGTACTAGTCCACATTCTATTATGTAGAATTTGGTTGCTTTTATTAGAAATTACCTATACTGGTTTGCATTGTGTGCTCTTTTCTTAATCGGGAAACGACAAGGGTCTATATGCCACGATGATAGGTGGGCGTACAAACGCAATTTTACGGAATCCCCTGCGAGATCCATCCAGCGGTAGGCGCCTTGAAGGTCTGCCGTCACGGGCAATGTCTGGAACCACAACTCTGTTCCTTTGACACCGCCGGGGGACTGTGCACCCGCTGTCACAACTCCTGCACCGAATAGAAGTAGCATTAGTTGCTTCATCGCTTGTGTGATTAAGGTTAATGATGGGAAAGGTTACCGGCCTTTCCAATGGATTGTGTCCGCTGAAGAAGTAAGGTAGGTGCGGACGGAGCTATAAAAGAGAGAATTTGGTCCGGAATATGTTATCCGGTTGAAGACATCATTCCGATGCCGACAATGGGAGGTATAGCTCCAATGGCAAATATAAGATTTTCTTTTGTTGTTGTAAACAAAAAGAAAAATAAAATTCACTTTTAACTGCGAGACTGTATAATAAATCATAAATCTGCAACATTATGCGATGTATGCATCTTTATTAACTACATGATAGCATCTACAAAATTTTTATTAACCATCTCACATCAGGAATTCTCTTTGTAATGCGTTTTTGATTGAATAAATTACAAGAAAAGCAGAAAGAACACGCCTTCTTACTGATAAGATCAAAACTTTAATATCATTTGTTTCTCTTTTTTCAGTTCTTTATTGATGGTAGAAACAATACATTCGTTCAACATGTATTTAAGTTCTTTGCTGTCCTTGACATATTGTCCGCAAATATAGTAGACTTCCTTTATAGGTAAGCGGTTGAACAACTCCATCTTGCGTATTTGATTTTAGTGTAGTTTGTTTACGCACTACCTTAATGGTGGTCAGATATGATTATTACTGCTCATGTTTGGTTGTCGTATCTCAGAAGTGAGATTGTCGTGGATTGTCCATGGATTTTCCGTGGACTTTCCATGGACTGTCTATGGATTTGTCTCATGCTAATGTCCACTTGTCCGGAAGCAACTCCCGGAGATTCCTGCTCGATTTGGGTTCGAGGTAATATGGCAGTTTTGTGATGACATGGTTCAACCATTCGCGCGGATTGACTCCACACTCCTTGCAGGAGCTGAGCAACGAACAGATGACAGCTGTATTTTTAGCCGCCTCCTGATTCCCACAGAACAGCATGTTTTTTCTGGTCAGAACGATAGGTCTCAGTGCGTTTTCCGCCCCGTTGTTGTCAATAAAGATTCTTCCATCATACAGATAGTGTCTCATTCTTGGCATGAGAGGATAAGTATAGGCTATGGCCTTTCCCATAAGACTGCGTTTAAGTACTTTGGGGTATGTGTTCTGAAGCCAGAGCTCAAAGGCGTCAAGCAGTGGTCCGGCCAGACGCTGCCGCAGTGCCGCACGTTCCTCATAGGAGAGTTGCCGCTCATCAGCCATATGCTCCACATTATACAGGTCTTGTATAAATTTAAGTCCCTGCATGGCATATTCCCGGTTTTCTTCCTTTCCTGACTCCAGATGCCTGCGTATGTGTGCGAGACAAGCACACAGATGCACATCCTCCTTCTCTTCAAAAATGTCATAAGCGGAGTAACCGTCACATTGAAGGTATCCCTTGAACGGCTTCAGGAGTTCGACCGCCACTTTCTGCGCACGTGAACCGTCGTCATAATGGAAGAAGAGCAGGCGCGGCATAGCCGCTCGGACCATCCAGATGTACTCCTTCGCCGCCTTGTGCCTGTCATGGTCTATAACCGGAAGCGTGGTCTCGTCAACCTGTATATAATCGGAGGAGAGTACTACCTTCTTGAGTTCCAGATAAAGCGGTTCCAGAAGTTCGCAGACGGGTTTGAACCAACCTCCCAATGTCTTTCGTGACAGCTTCACCCCCAGATGTTCCAGCTGTTTCACTTGTCGGTAGAACGGGACATGGTATTCGTATTTCTGTAAGAGGACCTCAGCGAGCATGGAAGCCCCGGGCATGCCTTTATATATGGGCATCAGTGGCATGGGAGCGGTTATAACAGTTTTCCTGCCGTTCTCAATGGCTTCCGTGTCATCCTTGAGGGCATACGTGGGACGTACCGTGTCTTTCACATAGAGATATCCCGGCTTCATCTCAAGAGTTCTGGTGTGTTCCTCGTCTATCTTGACGTATTTATCGGGATCAAGGCCTTCGGGTTCGATGACGACGGTAACCACAGGCAGGTCATCCATCACCACCCGGTTACGGCGGGATGTTTTTCCGGCGATCTGGACTTTCGGGACGGTAATCTGCGCCGCCGCCCTGTTGCGGGCTTCTTCGATTTCCGCCTCGACCTGTTCCAGATCGCCGTATTCAAAAGGGAGCATGGGGTCCCCCTTAATGGGTTTACATTTCTCACTCATCTTTCCGAACACTTTCCTTTTCAGCCATGCCAGTGAAGCGTTCAGATCAACTATCGTACTCCGGAGTTCCTCGATTGTTTGGGCTTGCGAGACAATCGTCTCATTCTGCTTGCGGTTGGTCGCCGCCATCACAGAAAGTTGCTCCTTCAAGGACTGTATCATTTGCACTAATGTGTCTTCCCTTGTCATTTCCTGATTTATTTGTGATATAAAGATAAGGAAAAAAATCGGGATAGGCAAGTTTGCAAAAGGTTTATTTTCAGTGTCTTTTAAGGCATCACCACCTCTTTCTCAGATCCCGCAGACGCCTCTGACGTTTTTTCTTGTCCTCACTTATTCCTTCGACCATCATCACCAGATCGCTCCACGTCATGGGATAGGATTTTGTGTCGGGATCATAATCAGGCAGTTTAAAAGTACCCTCTTCAAGAAGCTTCTCATACAGAACCAAGCCGCCGGTTTCCGCGTGAAGCAATTTGAGACGGTTTTTCGCACGATTCACGAACAGATAGACATCGCCGCTTCTTACATCACCACCCATCTTGTCATGGACAAGACCGCTGAGACTGAAAATCCTTTTGCGCATGTCTGTATAGCCGCCGCACAGGAAGTAGCGCATGTTATCATTTAGGCAGAACATTGGCATTGTATATTTTAGAGATAAAACTCAGGG
This sequence comes from Bacteroides bouchesdurhonensis, assembly GCF_900155865.1. GTDB lineage: Bacteria > Bacteroidota > Bacteroidia > Bacteroidales > Bacteroidaceae > Bacteroides > Bacteroides bouchesdurhonensis. Next base: position 3,838,051 of record NZ_LT707006.1, on the reverse strand, counting down.
CAGCCTTGCAACCGGACTGACCTTTAAATTTCAATTTCATCCCGTTGGGAAGTTCAAGGGAGATCTCTGAGTTATCTACAACCTTGCACGGTTGTCTCATCGGCCGGTAAGGTTCCGTAGCGGGAGGAGACATAGGGGCGGAATGGGAAGCCGGTAAAGCCTGTCGGTCCTCTATGATAATGGGACTGAAACCTACCATATCCTCCATGGGGGAACAGGCAAGCTCTTCATCTGTGATTTTGAAACGCAACTTCCATTCGTAAAACTTGGAGCGATGGAAACCCTCATTGTGACAAAAATCTGTTATACTCAAATTGCTGGCCTTCTGACGGCGAAGAATCCTGATAAATTCCTCACGCGTCATGTACTTCTTCTTTTGTATCATAATTATGAACTGATTTATTAGGATACAAAAGTAGGAAGCCTAAAGGCTTAGAAAAAGATGGATTTGTTCAGACGCTTACCTTTATAGCTGCGTTTCTAAATTCTTTAATGATAGCACCCTCTGGGATGAGTCTTTCTGTTTGCCAGTAATCAAGAACCCAATTAACCATGGTTGCGCGAAGTTGTTTTCTGGTATCTACAGACAGTTTCTTGAAAGAAAGTTGTTCCACCATATCAGATTCACCTGGATTTATCGGACAATCATTGTTCGTGTCGTATTGCGGACCATATTGCATATAGTCCTGCCACATTCCTAAGTCTTTTTCGACTTCTACATAACAAGTCTTTAGGTTTCTCTTCTTATTTCTCTTTTTACCCATAGGATAAGTTGGATGTATTTTACAAAAGTAATCAAAGTTTGATTAACGTTGTAACATATATTTTCTCTAAATAAATCAAACAAATAACTTCCATTGTACAGATACAATGAACCTTTTCTTATTTGAATAAAATTCTGTATAGTTCATCTAATGACGAATTCTTTTTATCGGACTGTCTCTGCATTTCTTCCTGGAGTTTCACTAAGTGATCTGTTCCAGATTTACCGCTATACTTGTTTCGTTTCCCTTTGTCTGTCCGGGCAGCTTTCAAATACAAATGGGCAAACTCAATATGGCCTTTCATGTTGGTCGTGAGGCTTGCAAAGTTGGTAAACTCACAACCTACCACAATGCCGGAGAATATGGAAATAATCCGGGTAATGATTCTCCATTCCTTGTACAACAAGACATACAGCTCTTCTTTCTCCATCGGACTCATGTCACATAGCTGAATCCGATAACAACATAGCAGAAACGAATAACGTACATAGGCATTCTTGTATAGGGGAATTGGATTCTGTCTGATACATCCATGTAGTTCCTGTAATTGCTTACACACCGGTTGAATCAAATCGGAAATAACCACATGTTCCGAGAGTAGCAGCTGCAGAACAATGCAGCAAAACGACTTTTGCAGGCTGTCACCTTCCTGAAAGTTCCTCGCGGCATAATCCAGTAAGTCTGTGACATCCGCCGGTCTGAACATATAGTTCAGGTGTGAACGGATGAGAGGATGGGAGAAGATGTGGTTATAGCTGGCTCCTAAAAAACTGATAGTGTAATCATCGCTGAAAGCCACCTTTCTAAGATGAAGCAATGTCCCCCATATCATTTTTTTTTGAGTCTCTTCATTTGCACAAGCCATTGAAGACAGAAAGTTGTCCACGACCCAGGTTCCGGCCTGTAAACTTTCTTCCAGCCTACTTTTATAAATAGAGGCATTGTATATCTCAATCCCCTTTGACTGTATAAATTCTGATGCCATATCGCATAAACATATTAGAACTCAAAGGTATAGAGTATTCATGAGATTACATCGTCCATTTGCATTTTTAACGGCCCGTATTACGATTTTTATCGCTTCTCCATAGTCAGTTCAGGATTGCTCATAATTGACTTACTACTTTCATCACTTCACGCACATACCTTGGGTCTTCCGCATAGCCAATCTTGTGTAGCCACAGCAGGTAGTTTCCTCCTTTATACTTGTACTGCACCTTGGTGTAATAAGCCCTGACACTTTCCGTCCAGTGGTTGAACTCATAGTACTTCCCGGTTTTGGGATTCGTTAGTCCGAACAGGTTGTGCCGGTTCCGGCAGAGCGGTGAACGGAACCAGCTCGTTTCTAGTATGGCCTGTGCCAATACAATCTTTGGATGCCGGATGCCATTGCGAATGATTTCTTGGTAGAGATTGGGAATAGTGAGCGCAGGAAGTTCTTTTCGTTCAGAAACCTCAGTTTTTTCAGTTCCCTTATCAGACGCTTTTTCGTGGGACACCCTTGCGTAAACTTTTCGGGCATATAGCTCCGAAAGCAGTTTTACAGGCACCTCTGGGGCAAGGGAGTCCTTTTCTGCCTTTTTGCAAGACTCATAAGCGCCCAAACTCCTCTGTAGGGTATCAGGAACCACTTTTTGTTGCTTTTCAGGTAGGATTTCCGTCTCTTTTGTAATTGTATAGAACTGTGCCGATGCTGAAGCGGAACCAAGAATCAACAGCACGGCGGTCAGAATGATGTTGTGCATTTCTTTTCAATGATAGGGTTGCCAATACTTTTGCGGGTGTTCAAGGCGGTTCCGACCGCAAATATATCGTTTTACTTAAACAATACGAAAATGCACAACATCAATCATTCTGAAAGGCTGCCCTACGAGAAGTTGGCGGCATTGGGCATTGACCGGGAAAAGGCCGACAGTCTCCCTCAGGAAGTGAAGGAGAAGCTGGCATCCGGAGAGGTCACCCCGCTCATGCAGGTGTCCATCAGTGCCCGTAACGGAGACATCATCACGCTTCCCCTCAAACTTCAGCTGACCACCGACCAGCAAGGTAATCCGGCGCTTATGGCTTATCCTGTCCGTGCCGTACTGGAAAAGGAACGCAACCAAGTGTTGCGATTGTCCGACCAAGAAGCGGAGCGGTTGGGTAAAGGTGAAGTCATCCAGAAAGCCGTGGAAGTCAACGGTGAAAAGACCCAGCAGTATCTGCAACTCGACCCCGAAACCAAATCAATCTTCCATCGCCGTGTCACGGATGTTCAGTTGGAACAGAAGCTCAAGGACATGGAGAAGGTCAACGACATCGAACTGGGCATGCAGCAAAAGCAGCAGGTACGCGAGGGAAAACCCATTGAGCTGAATGTGGGTGGTGAGAAAGTGTCGGTCGGTGTCGATCTGAAAGAGCCTCAGGGTTTCAAGCTCATCCAAGGGGACTTGAAGGAGTGGGAGCGACAGCAGAAACTTCGCTACGACGAACAGCATCCCGAGTACCTGGGACTGGTGATGACGGACAAGAACCGCTGGGAATACCAAAAAGTGGTAGACAAGCAGTCACAGGAAAGAGCTTTGAAATTCGGTAATCAGAAGGAAAAACATTCCCAAGGACTCAAACTCTAAATCATTACCCTTATGGTCAAGAAGAAAAATGCCGAACAGGATGTAGGTCTGGTACGGATGTTCAACGACATGAAGAAGAAGCATCCCGATGCGCTGCTCCTCTTCCGTAACGGGAACTTCTACGAAATGTATAAGGAAGATGCACTCAAGGCATCGGTGATACTGGCGCTGAAGGTATCAGACAAGATTCTGCCGCTGGAGAATGACCCCATCAAACTCCTGACTTTTCCCCGTCATGAACTGGACAAGCATCTGCCCAAGCTGATTCGCTCCGGTCAGCGGGTCGCCATTTGCGAGGCGATAGACCAGCCGAAACTGATGAAGAAGCCCAGGGAAAAGACCGGGGAAGATTTGAAAAGCCAGGATAAAGTGAAAAAAGAAAACAACCTCAATCAGGAAACTATGGCGAAAAAGAAGAAAGAACAGGCTGTGCAGGAAGAGCCTACCAAGACAGTCAAGACGGCTGCAGAGGAGAAACCTGCCAAGGAAATGAAGAGTGAACAAGCAACCGAGCAGAAAGCGGAAGCCAAGCAGGAACGCAAGCCACGTGAACCGCAGATGATTACCGCCAACGGCGAGAAAGTCAGCCATGGCCATGCCTTCCAGAGCACTACCAATCCGGCAGACTGGTACTTCACCGCCAAGATGGACGGCGTACAGCTGAAACCGCAGAAGATGGACGCAGCGGATTTGGCCGCTTACCAGAAGAAGGAAATGACGGTGCCCCAGCTGATGGAACGCTATTATCCCACCAAGCTGATGCCGAAGGTATCGGAAGAAGCGTTCCAAATGCCGAAGCAGTTGTCCGGTCCGGATGGAGCCATCACCATCGACAAGTTCAATGTCTATAAGGAAAAGGACGAACAGCGACCGGACTACGGCAAGTATAAGTTCTATGTGCAGATGGGCGACACCAAGATGTCGGCAGTGGCTTCCCGTGAGGACTTGAATGCCTACTTCGACCGGGTGGTCAGTCCTACACAACTTGTGGAGAAGAACTTCGGGGAACGACTGCACCTGCAGTCAGCCTACGAGAAGTACCAGCTTCCCGAAGGAGTGGACCCCAAAGGAGTCCGTGTGGCCAAGGACCACTCCGACAACAAATGGAAGGTGTCGATGGACCTGGGCGACAAGGGCAAGACCAGCAAGCATGAACTCTCCTTTGATGACGGCTACTCGCTTTTCAAGGCAAAGACTGCCACCCGGGAACAGATTGCGGCCAAGTACCTCAATACGGAAATTTCCGGGATGCTTTCAGCTGTGACCAACAAGCTGGAGAAGTCGGCTTCCATGAAAATGTAACGCAATCAAAAGGAACAAACGAATATTCAAGAAACAATAAAAGACGAAAAGATATGACAGCTAAAAAGACACACGAGGAGTTGGTGGAACTCCTTCAGGCAGGTAAAATCGGTTTCCTCCGCTTTGTGATGGACGGGGACAGTGCAGAGGATTATCTGGAGTGGTGCCAGACCCACGGCACAGATCCTTCGGATGAATCCGCAGAGTTTTATGTTGAACAGACGGACATCGACCAGATGGACCGTCAGGTAATGGATGACGAAAGCTATGGCGTATGGAACTAACACATCCGGCAATGCCGGGCAGGTAGCCATCGACCGCTTTGCCGAAATGATGATTGCCCGTATGGAGCAGATGAAGGCCTCCGACTGGAAGAAAGGCTGGATTGGGGGCGCATCCGGATTTGCAGGTCTCCCGCAGAACGTGGGTGGCCGCAACTATTCGGGTTCCAATTCCTTCTTCCTCCAGCTGCAGACCGCTGCCCAAGGCTACCGGCTGCCGGTGTACCTCACCTTCAAGCAGGCGCACAACCTGAAAGCCCATGTACTGAAAGGCGAGAAAGCCTTTCCTGTGGTCTATTGGGACGTGCTGGTCAAGGACAAGAACGGCCATAAGGTCAGTTCGGATGAGTATAAGACCATGAGCAAGGAGGAGAAGAAAGGCATGGACGTCATTCCCTTCTTCAAGGCTTTCCCCGTGTACAACATCGACCAGACCAATCTGGCAGAGGTACAGCCCGAACGGGTGCAGAAACTCATGGAGAAGTTCAAGGTGCCCGAGCTTCGGGATAAGGAAGGCATGTATGTCCATGCCGCCCTCGACCGGATGATTGAGACGCAAGGCTGGCTCTGTCCCATACAGGCAGACAAACGGGTGGACGGAGCCTTCTATTCACCGGCCCAGGACATCGTGGTGCTACCCATGAAGGAGCAGTTCAACATCGGCGATACCCCCGAGGAAGTCTACAGGGGCGGCATGGAGTTCTATTCCACCATGCTGCATGAGATGTCACACTCCACCATGACACCTGAACGGCTCAACCGCGAGATGGGCGGACGCTTTGGAGACCCGAAATACGCCAAGGAGGAACTGGTAGCCGAACTGACCGCCGCCATGATCAGCCACTCCATGGGCTTCGATTCCAAGATAACGGACAACTCTGCAGCCTATCTGGATTCCTGGATTGGGGTGCTGAAGCAGGAACCGAAGTTCATCGTTTCCGTCATGGCGGACGTGAACAAGGCTTCGGACCTCATTCTGGACCAGGTGGACAAGCAGCGGCTGGCACTGAACGAGCAGCCCTACCTGACGAAGAACGACCCGTTTGCCCCGTTGGGTGAAGGCGAAGAAGTGCCGTTCAAGAATGCGGCCATCGTGAAGACGCGCAATGGGGATTATGCCATCCGTGCTTCCTACGATGGTGTGGAACTGGGGTTGAAGAAGGTATCGAAAGATACGGCGAAGACCTACTTCCAACTGACGGACTACAAGGACAAGGCAGCCTTCCTGAACATGACGGCGCACAAGACCTTCGAGCCGGAGATAGCCAATCTCAAACGCACGCAGGCCGTGGGTGCCAAGTTAAGCATCTGATTTTATGTAGAACCTTCAATTCCATGAACCATGACTGATTACAAGGTAAACTTCCAGGACCTCAAAGCCAAGGTAGGCATCGACGATGTAGCCTATGCGCTCGGGTACCGCCTGGACCGAAGGGCCGGTGTGGGCCGCTACATGGAGCTGGTGTTGGGGGACGGCAAGGAAAAGCGGGATGTGCTTGTGATCTGCCATCCCCAGGACAAGGCTTCCCAGCGGTTCTTCCGCCGTGACGGTTCCAAGGGGGATGTGGTCACACTCATCCGGGAGAACCTGAATGCCTTCAACGTGTCGGGCAAGGATGAATGGCAGAAGATAGCCAAGGTGCTGTCCCGCTTTGCCAATATGCCTGAGCCTGAATACCGCGATGACCGGGAGTATGTGCAGTCAGTCAGGTATCACGCCACCTTCGACAGCTCCAGGTATGAGGTGAAGCCGATAAATCCCGATAAGATTCCGGCCATCTTCCAACAAAGGGGATTGTCTGATGAAACGGTACGCACCTTTGCTCCGTTCATCCGACTCATCCGCGACAGGAAGAACGAGAACTTTGACGGCTACAATATCGGCTTCCCTTATATCAACGGAGAGAACAATCAGGTCCGGGGCTACGAACTGCGGGGGTACGGCGGTTACAAATCCAAGGCGGCCGGAAGTGATTCTTCCTCTTCCGCATGGGTGGCTGACTTGTCAGGTGGCTATCCGAATGTGGTGAAGAGTGTCTTCTTCTGTGAGTCGGCTTTCGATGCCTTGGCGTTTTACCAATGGAACCGGAAGCAGCTGACCAATGAAATTGCCCTGGTATCACTGGGCGGCACGTTCTCTGACGGACAAATCCGGCAGGTGCTGAACCGCTTTCCCGAAGCCCGCCCGTTTGACTGTTTCGACAATGACCTGCCCGGTCGTATCTACGGCTTGCGCATGATGGCGCTGGTAGAGAACATCCCCATGAAAATCAACCGAACCCGTGACAGTCTGGAAGTGGAAGCGAACGGACGTTCCTTCCGGCTTGATCCGGAGCGTCCCTTTCAGGTGCAGGTCAAGGAACACCTGTCGGTCAGATACGATATGGGACAATGGCTTCCTCCCAAGGCTTTCAAGGACTGGAACGACTGTCTGCTCAACAAACCGATGGAGGTGCGGCTGCATCCGACTAAACAGGACCAAATCAATAACCTGGCCGAACGCAGAAATGCAGGCCCTAAATTATAAACGTATGAATGCAAGACGATGGAAACGCTCCTTGTTAATCGCTGCTGTTGGCTTATTGATAGGTAAAACTCCGCTCTTTGCCCAACAGACTGACCCGGCGCTGACTTCTGCCGTACTGGGTCAGACCGCAGCCTTGAAGAAGATCCACAAGGACCGCAAAAAGACGCAGGAGAAAATCATTGCGGCGGAAGTGGCTGTTACCGCTTCGCTGGAGCGGATTCACCATGTGGAAGACAAGATGCTGGACTACCTCTCGAATGCGCAGGGTGCCATGCAGAACCTTTACCAGATTAAGCGTGCCGGGGAACTGGTGGCCAAGGAAATCCCGCAGAACTGCAGCCTGCTCCTCAAATCAGTGGGCGGCAATCTGAAGGGAACCGTTATTGCGGCCATGGTATCGGATGAACTGACGGATGCTGCCACACAGATGACGGCACTCTTTCCCTTCATGAAACAGCTGGTGACTTCGGGCAAGTATGACGTGACAGGAGATGACGGAAAGAACGAGAAGTACAAGGTGAACCTGCTGAACGCTTCGGAACGCTACTACATCGCCAACGAGGTGGTAAGCCGGCTGGAAGCCATCAACACCAACCTGTTTATCCTGGCCTGGCAGGTACGCACGCTCTCATGGAATGACCTCTGGTTCTCGCTCGATCCCGAAGGATGGGCCAACGTGATGTCCGGCAAGAACATCATCGGCGGTATCATCTCCGACTGGAACCAGGGCTATAGCCTGAAATAGTAAATAGGTAAACAAGTAAACAAACTTACTAATCACAAAGTAATCAAGTAAGGAAATAAGAAAGTAATCAAAGCAACAAGTAACAGAATCATATAGTAAACAAATCATCCAAAAACAAAAGCGTATGGAAAAGAAAATAATCGGTCGCTGTCCTTTGTGTGGCGGCAACGTGGTAAAGACCTGCAAGGGCTACCGCTGTGAGAACAACATCGCCGAACAGCCAACCTGTGTGCTGAATATCAACGGCATTATCGGCAACCGCAAGATGAGTGACGAGGAAATCGCAGAATTGTTGGAGCACCGCTTCATCCTGTTGGACGGCTTTGCTTCCAAGGATGGAAAGGCATTCCCTTCCGTGCTGGAACTGGCAGACAACGGCGCCATCAACATGCAGTCTGTCATCGGCAAGTGTCCGCATTGTGGCGGCGATATTCGGGTGGGTACGAGAGCCTTCAACTGCTCCAACTACAGCAACCAGCAGGCGCCGTGCAACTTTGCCATCTGGCGCAACATCGGTGGTCACCAGTTGAGTCTGACAGAAGCCAAGGAAATCTGTGAAAAAGAAATCACCTCCAACGAACTGGAGATGTACCGTGATGACGGCACCATCTACCGCAAGCGTCTCGGCCTTTCTCCGGATAAACTCCAAATTGTGAAGATATGAAACCGGGAATGAAACTCACTATCCTGCTGGTGACCGCCGTCTGCTTCTGGAGCGGCCTGTTTTACTTCGCCAGCTGTTCCGACCATCCCGAACAACGGGCGGTGGAAATCGCAGAGAGAGCCCTGAAGGCAACCGTCGATAATCCGGAGTCCATCCAAATCAAGGGCATCAGCAAGGCAGATTCTGTATTTGGCAAGGAATATGTCAATCCACACGAGAAGGCTGCATTATCCATGCACCTGATGCAGTACGGCCACAAGTTGATGGAAGAAACAGACTACTTCCAGAACCTCGACAAGGACGATGCCGCGATGAGTGATCAGGTCACCCGTCAGCTGGATGCCATGACCACGCTCCGGGCTTTGATAGCTTATGGAGAAATGGAAGAAGCGAAAGTTGGGAAAGAAAAGGTTGCGAAGCCGTTCAACGGATGGAAGGTCAAGATAGATTTTGAAGCCAAGACCTTAAAAGGAAAGCCTTACCACTCGGAATACTGGTTCATCCTCGATAAGGAAGCAGAAATTGTAGTCAAATCATTTGAAATACCGCTGCTATGAAAATCAGACAATTAGTATGTGCTATAATCACAGGAGTTGCCACGTTGTTCACCTCCTGCGAAGAATGTGAGCATGAAGGAGACAGATCTATTGCTTCTTCCCTCCAGGTTGGTGACGTAGTTTGTTCGGATGGCAGTGTGCTGTCCAAAGAAAAGTTCAGTTCCTCCCAAAAGGAGCCGGTGGCCATTGTCTATCATGTGAACCGGAATCCGGAGATCAAAGCTTTGGGCTATGCCGTTTCCATCCGGGATGTCGCATCGACAGCCTTTGCAGACAGTCTGGGTGTCGAACAGGAAACCTCGGCTTCATTGGAGAAGGAAGACGGTAACGAGAACACCCATGCCATGTACCGCAACGAGGAAGTGAAATCTCCCTTAGCCGTTTATGTCTTCGATATGTGGCGCTATGGTCAGTCCGCCTACATCCCTTCGGTGAAGCAGCTTACTTACCTCTATCAGCAAATTGGGTTGGTCAACCAACGGATAGAAGCGGTCGGTGGATTGCCCATCAGTCTGCAGCCCGGTGACTGCTGGCTGTGGACTTCCACCGAAGTGGAGGGACAAAGGGATAGCAAGGCCTGGCTCTTCTCGATGCAGTCGGGTACCATTCAAGAGACTCCGAAGGACCAGGCGCATAAGTTCAGACCCGTGATAAGTATCTATTAGATAGTGTAATCTCTAAATGCAAAGATTATGAATGAATTACTCGTACAACTCCAGATGAAGATGGAGGCATTCCAAAAGGATGCAGCCCTTCAAGCCGAAAAAGGAAACAAGGCAGCCGGCCAACGTGCCCGCTGTGTATCACTTGAAATGGAACCGCTGCTGAAGCAGTTCAGGAAACTTTCGTTGGCGGCTTCGAAAAGATAAAATCAAAAACTTTACGTGGTTGCCATTCATAGGCAATGAAAAAACAAGAGGTCCTGATGCCATTCATCCATGCGCATTAGGACCTTTTGTTGCATCAGTAAACCATGTCTTTCTGTCTCATTTCTTCCCGAATCAGTTCTGCTTCGGTATGGGTCAGCTGGGGAAGCTGTACTTGTTCCAGACTCTCTTGCTGGTAAGCCTTCACTTCGTTGATGAGCATTTGCCAGTCGTAAAGGAACTCCTGACTGCAACCGTGCTTCTGATAAATTTCTTTGGCGGCTTCCAGTATCTCTCCGGCACAGCTGTCATTCCCTTGGAACACAACAGCCGGAATCTCGTTGTGGAAGCAATCTCTCAATAAGCGTATCTGATCTTTCATTTGTGTAAGGTGATAAAGTCTGTTTTATACCATGCCTTCCTGAACCTTTGTTTTCAGGGCCTGCAAAGATAGTGAGATTTCGGAAAGATTAAAAGTTAAACATCCCTCTTTAACAGCCGGCAGATTCTTTCCTTAGTCAGGCATTTCCACTCCCGATGAATTTTCCGATACAAAGAAACGAAGGGTCGGTACGGCAGCAAATGGCGCTTTGCTTGGCTGCAAGGAAAGCAGCCGGCAGCCTTCCACAATTTGTGCCAAATTGGGTATTCCGTCTGCTTTCCCCTTGCCACATTTGCCTTCTGTCCCTTACACCCTTCGTAAGAAGAGGTATCGTAAAAATCACCCGGGAGTGAGAAGCCGAAAGGCTTCAAACCAAAGGGAAAAAATTAGTTCAGCTATGGCATACAAACTTAAAGACCGAAAAGAAAAGATGCTCTACAAGGGCAGTGTTTACGAACTCACCCTGCAGTGGGACAGAGAGAGTCTCCGCAAGTGCTTTTGTGGTATGCCTCCTTTCTATGCACACATCCGCAAGGACGGCAACAACTTCGCGCTCATTGACTGCTATTCCACCGGGGACGATTTCAGTGTGGAACCCATGCACTCGCTTTTTGAAGAGCCGGAATGGATAGTTCACTTCCTCAAGTCGGACATCAATACCATTCCACTGCAGAAACTGCTGGAACTGCTTCCCATCTGATTCACGGAATAACGAACTTAAAAGAAAACGCTATGGACACTCCCATTGAAGCCATTCCCACATGGGCACTCTGCTATCTGTTCAACTCGGATGCAACCGGACTGACGGATGAAGAAATCGCTCTGATTGACCAGTGGTACACGGAGAATAAAGTCATGGGTATCACTACCGCAACGGAACAAGAGGGAGAATGTTTCCCTTACTTCTCACATTGTCCGGCTTTCGGACTTCCTGCCGAAGTGGTGGACTGCCACGTTATGGTAGGCTGAATACAGCCGGTGACTGCTGATGATTATTTACGCTTAAACATTAGGAACATATGAAAGGAACTGACCATTTCAAGGAACTCATCAAGAACTATCTTGATAACCGAGCCAAGGAAGATGAACTCTTCCGTGCCAAGTATGAAACCACCACACGCACCATTGACGATGTGGTCAACTATATCTTCCATGCCGTACAGCAATCCGGCTGCTGCGGTCTCAGCGACATGGAGGTTTATGCCATGGCAGTCCATGCGATAGATGAGCCCGATTTGGAAATCGGCAAGCCGATGGACTGCAATGTTGTAGTGAATCATCACATTGAGCTGACCGAGGAGGAGAAGGCAGAACAACGAGCCATTGCACTCAAACGATACCAGGAGGAGGAAATGCGGAAATTGCAGCAACGCAACAGCCGACCCAAGGCAGCCAAACCGCAACCCAAACCCATTCAAGAACTCTCACTCTTTCAAGGCATGGAACTATGAAAGCAAGAACGAAAATAGAAAAACAGGTGGCAGTTTCCAATGAGAAGCTGACCGCCATAAGCCCCAAAGTGCTCACATGGGCAGTGCGGAAAGTGGCAGGACATGTCTGCTTCCGGACTTCCGCACACAAGTGTACATGTGGCGATTGTGGCAGGCACTTCGACTATGAGGGAAAAGGGAAGTCGGTATGCTGCCCTTATTGCGGTACTCGCTTACAGATAAAGGACACCCTCAAACGCACCATCAAGGAAGCCTATTATTTTTCTTCCCTCGAAGTAATAGACCATTTGCAGGTGCAACGGGTCTTCCGCTTGGAAACGACCTTTCGAAAAGGAATGCCTATGGAGGTAGTCTACTGGGAAGCATGCCGTCTGTGGCTCAATGCCGAAGGCAGGTTGGCTGTCACGGCAAGAGCAAGGACATTGAGCTATTATGTGGACTGCTTTGATTGGGCATCCGAAATCACTTTGAAGCGACCGAACGAAGTTCACTGGCTCATTGCAGACACCTATGTTTATCCGGACCATCGGCTGCTGCCCGAACTGAAACGCAACGGCATGAAAGGCAAGTTGCCCGACTGCCACCCGATGAAGCTGATGAAAGCCGTGCTGACGGACAGCCGGATGGAAACCATCCTCAAGTCAAAAGATTTACATGCCGTGTCTTATTTTGTAAACCGACCTTTGGAACTTGACCGATGCTGGCAGCCGTATAAGGTAGCCACCCGGCATCATTACCGCCCTTCGGACATGGGATTGTGGGCAGATACCATCCGCTTGCTGGAGCAGTGTGGCAAGGACATCTGTAACCCCAAGTATATCTGTCCGCAGAACCTCAGAGCCGAGCATGACTATTGGATGAACCGACACAACCAAATGGAGCAGAAACGTAAAAGCCAAGAGCAGATGCAGCGAGCCAAACGGAAGGAAGCCGAGTTCTACAAGGAGAAGTCACACTACTTCGGCATCACCATCACCGACAAAGACTTGGTGATTTCGGTACTCGATAGTCTGGAAGCCTTCCAAGCCGAGGGAAATGCCCTGCATCATTGTGTCTTCCAATGCGAATACTATGCCAAGGCGGACAGCTTGATATTATCGGCTCATGACAAGGAGGGAAACCGCATTGAAACAATTGAGTTTTCACTGACCGAGGGGAAAGTGATACAGAGCCGTGGGCTGTGCAATACGAACACTCCGCACCATGACCGGATTGTCCGGCTGGTCAATGCGCATGCCCATCAGATACTTGCAGCCAAACAGACAGCGTAGATTCCTTATATATGTTCCGCTCCGACTTCCGCCGTAAGGTATGGGTCGGAGTTTTTATATTTGGATAGTAGAAATAGTTGACGATGTTAAAATGAAATCTAATGCAAATATCTATTTGTTATATAATAGAGTTTACATGATAACATGTTTAATTACGCATTGAAGTTAAGTGTGTAAATCTATATTTTATTCCCTTTGAAAAAAAACGATGTAAATATGTGATATACAACATATAAAATAGCGTATTGTTTTTAATAAAATATAGGTAAACTAATTATGTAATAATAAAATAATATAGTATATTTGTAGTATAATAATATAGTAGTAAAGTAATATAGTAAACCTATAAAAATGGTAGCAAAAAATATAACAATAGCCATCGGCAATCAGAAAGGTGGAGTCGGCAAAACTACTTCTACCGCATGTATAGGTGCAGCACTTGCCCTGAGAGGAAAACGGGTGCTGCTCGTTGACCTGGATGCACAGCAGAACCTCACGTTCACGCTGACGCAGAACGAAGACCCGGAAACAAGTATCTATGATACGCTGGTCAAAGACCAACCGCTACCTATCGTACCCATCCGTGAAAACCTGGACCTTGTTCCAGCATCACTGGACTTGGCAAGAGCCGAAATAGACATGGCTACCATGATGGCAAGGGAAGGCATCCTTAAATCCTGTCTTGATGAACATAAGGAGAAGTATGACTACATCCTGATGGATTGCTCTCCCTCACTCGGTATCGTGACGACCAATGCGCTGGTGGCAGCGGACAAACTCTACATACCGCTCACTGCCGAAGCCTTGCCCTTGAAAGGCTTGACCATGCTGGATGATATAGTTCGGGAAGTGAAACGCAGGGTAAACCCAATGCTTGAATTAGGCGGTGTTTTCTTCACCAGGTTCAATAACCGGAAGTTGAACAGGGAAGTGATTTCCATGGTGGAAAAGCGGTACGGAGAGAAGGTTTTTCAGACGAAAATCCGGGAGAATATTTCCATAGCCGAAATGCCGCTGTCTGGTCAGACCATCTTTGAGTACGAACCGAAAAGCAACGGTGCAGCAGACTATCGAACACTGGCCGATGAAATAATCAGTCGGGAAGAAAATAGGTAAACTATATTACTAATCACAAAGGTTATTGGTAACATAGTAAGTTAATCAGCAAGTAAACAAGTAATAAAGTAAACAATATGAGTAAGAAGAATTTATCCTTATTGATGGATGGCTTCATGGGTGAAGCCATTCCATCTGACCCGGTACAGGAACAGCCTAAGGAACAGGCTGTTGAGCAAGCAGCAGAACAAGCGAAACAGCCGGCTGCTCAAACGGATAAGATGGATAGTCCGAAGGCAGCACCTGCAAAAGCATCTTCGAAGAAAGAAGCAACCGAAATGGAAGCTACCGATAAAATGAAGTCCAAACTGGAAGCCAAACGCAGGGAGAATGTGGGTCGCCCCAAGAAAGGCGAAACAGCCAAAAGTGGCAAGAAGCCCCATGAAATTCGAGCCACCTTTATCGTAGATCCGGATTTACTTCAAAAGGTGAAGTACATTTCTCTTGTGGAAGGTGCCTTATTGAAGGACGTTATTTCTGAAGCTCTGAACAACTATGTGGATAAATGGGAAACAGACAACCGAAAAATCCGCCTGCCAAAGAGGAAGTAGAAACTTCTGCTGTAGTTCTGTCATTGCAAGCGCCAGACAGCAATAACAGGACTGCTACGTTATTTGGGAATTGAGGTCTATAAATATTCCATCTGCAGCATCTCATTCAAGCTGATATTTTTCTATCGTTTGTTCATTTGCATTCTTGTGCTGATGATTTTAATTTAAATTTGAATCGGGACAAAACTATGATTTTAAAGACATAAAACAGGCCAATTTGACCCGATTTTCTACGAGAAAGCAGTATATTTGTCCCGATTAAGAATTTTAGATATGACAACAGAAACTGAAATATTACAATATTTGCACTATCATCCGCTTTCAAAACGTATGGAGATAGGACATGCTGTCACTACAGAGATAAGCGAACGTACCTTAAAGCGTGTCATTGCAGACTGTGTGGAAAAAGGGTATATCGAGGTGGTCGGTAAAGGACCGGCTACCAAATACAAACTCACTCCTCAAGCTCATGTGACCATGCCACTCAGTCTTGATACTTATTTTGACAAGGATATTGATGAACGCACGGTCCAGGAAAGTTTTAACTTTGACCTGATACGTGACATATTGCCGAATGTACGTTTGTTTACAGACGATGAGCTGGCGTTGTTGCATGAAGCACAGTCAAAATTTCGTTTGCACCTTTCGGAAATGACGGATATTGAATATCGTAAGGAGATGGAAAGGTTGGGTATAGACCTGTCATGGAAATCCTCACAAATCGAAGGTAATACTTATTCATTACTTGAAACGGAACGTCTGTTGAAAGAGAAACAGACCGCTAACGGAAAGACCAAAGAGGAAGCTGTGATGCTGCTTAACCATAAGGATGCTCTTGACTTTATCCTTGATGTACCGGATTATCTGAAAGAAATATCGTTAACTCGTATAGAGGAAATCCATGCGCTGCTTGTTAAGGAGCTGGGTGTCGAACGCCATATCCGTCTTAGGCGTGTCGGTATAACCGGAACAAATTATCAACCGCTTGATAATGAATTTCAAATCAGGGAAGCCCTTGAAGACAGTTGTCAGCTTATTAACGGCAAGAATGAAGTGTTTGAAAAGGCTTTGTTGGCTCTTGTGCTCCTTTCCTATATACAGGCATTTTCTGACGGCAACAAACGCACGGCACGCATCATAAGCAATGGAATTTTGATTGCCTACGGCTATTGTCCTATCTCATTCCGCAGTGTAGATTCAATTGACTATAAAAAAGCAATGCTGATGTTCTATGAACAGAACAATATTGCAGCATTCAAACAGATTTTCATTGATCAGTTCCTGTTTGCTGTAAAAACATATTTTTGAAATTACAGAAATCTATTGATTATTAAACGGAAATCTTACCTGATGCAGGCTGGAGCATAGCATGGTAGGTTTGTCGTTTTTTTGCATGTTTCATTCCATTGCCACAGAGAGAAGCAACAGGGTTTCACTTCGCTCCACTCAGTTGTTTCTCACAGTGTCAATGAGGTTGGAAAACATATCTATAAATGATAACTTGCTCGATGGTTCTACCGAACGCAGGCTGACGCTTGCAGAAGTAGAGCCATCGAATGGTTTATACAGTTAGCTCACAGATGTTGGTCACCACTTCGACTTTTCGTATTTCATGCGATGCCGGAAGTGACGACCTTTTGGGAGATGTGCCATCCGGTTTGCTCCGTGTCTTCGACATCAAGCAAAGCCCGGCTGATAGGCTTTTGCTACAAATGGAAGTTTCAGTCCATTGCCACAGAGAGAAGCAGCAGGGTTTCACTTCGCTCCACTCTGCTGTTTCTCACAGTGTCAATGAGGTTGGAAAACATATCTACCAATGATGACTTGCTCGATGGCTCTACCGAACGCAGGCTGACGCTTGCGGAAGTAGAGCCATCGAATGGTTTATGCAGTTAGCTCACAGATGTTGGTCACCACTTCCGACTATTCGTATTTCATGCGATGCCGGAAGTGACGACCTTTTTGGGAATGAATGTGCCATCTGGTTTGCTCCGTGTCTTCAACACCAAGCAAAGCTCGGCTGAGTGGCTTTGGCTGCGAATGGAACTCCAATCCGTTGCCATAGAGAGAACCTGCAAGGCTCCACTTCGCTTCACTTTGTAGGTTCTCACAACGGCAACGGTTTTCGGGTAGCTCATCTTCAAGATGGTCAGAATACTGGGTTACGCGGACTTTCTGAGGAATATATTTGAGATGACCTGTTAGAACTAATTCTTTCCCTTGGAATCCTAGTCGGGAAAGTCTTGAAAACCGTTGGAGCTTCTTGGTCCAACTCGTTTTATACGTGCAAAGGTACTGCGGACGGGAGAAACGTCAAGTGCCGCTGACGCTTTCGGACTGAGGACTTTCCGGCAGCCTTCCGCAATTTGTGCCAAATTGGGTATTCCGTAAAGTCCTCGGACCTCACACTTGCCTTTTTCTCCCTGTTGTCCGCAGTGAGGAACTGCACGAAAAAACGGTTTTCCCGACCAAGAAGCTCTAAAGGGCTTCACAAGAGGGAGAAGAATCGGAATCGCAACCATCTAAATTGTTTTAACTATGGATTATCCCGAATTATCCGGAGCTACCATCTCCGAACGTGACAAGGCTTTTGCACAAGAGTTCGCCAACTTTGTAAATGGCAGTATGTGTTCACCTGACCAGACTGGCAGGGAACTGACCAAAGCTCACCGCTACCTGCAACAGCAGATGTTCAAGGTGTTCCTCGGCTTCATGAAGCAGCTGGCACACAACTATCAGCAGGGAAGATACGATGACCGCAATGAGTGGGCATCACGGCTTTCTGCAGAAGCCTATCAACGGCTCATTGAGTGTGACTTGATTTTTGACCCCGAATTTCCAACCTCTAAATGACAGGACTATGGATGAATATGATTTTCCCGAATATGGCAGACAATGCGAGTTGATAACCCCTTGGCGAGGCTACCACCGAGGAACTATCGTAGCCCTCTCTGAACATGGTTTTGTGGTTCAGTTCAGCAGTGGTGCAGAAATAGATGTTTATAAAGACGAAATAATTTTGGATTGATATGTGCAGACTTATGACAACGCAGTTGGAGGAAGCCTTGAAAGGCTTTCCTCTCTATTCTCAGGACGGCAAGGGAAAGGACGCTATTTGCCGTGCCATCTTTGCGCTCGGTGGTGTGCGGTGGTTCATTCTTGAAGGTGAAAAAGAAGGAAACGACACTATCCTCTTCGGTATCGTCATCGGACTGATGGAGGACGAGTACGGCTACATTTCCTTGAATGAACTTTCGGACATTGAGTTGGATTTGACCAAACAAGGCTTCGGCAAGCTGCAAGTAAGGCAGCAGGAAAACTTCCATCCGGTGCCACTGAAAAAGTTGCGTGACAGCCGTTTGCAGGAGTTCCTTGCAAGAATGGGTTATTGAACGTATGATTTGTAACAAGAAAGTGACCTGCCATATCCATCACGGACTTGGCAGGTCTGTATGTAGCTTTATGTCTTATGAGAAATAAAAATGTATTCAGCATTGCAGCCTTGCTTGGCTGGACTGTTTCTGTAAAGTATGTAGATGGCAGTCTTTTCTTTGACTTCCATCGGAAAACCTTGAGCGGTGTTCCGTTTTCCTTCACCGCTGAAATGAAAGATAGAAAGTTGGAGAACCTTATCAAGGAGATTGAATCCTTTGTGGATGCCATTGATCCTGAGACTTGTGCCGGGGAATGGATGATTCAGTCAGGTGCTATGGCTCCTTCCCGGTATCAGCAGGCGGTAAACGACATGGATGCCATCCGGACTGATGCGTGGCTGCTGGCTTGCGAACTGAGGGAAGCTGACGGAAAGTCATTGCTGATAGGCTTGCCCTGGAACCAATGGAACTGACCCCCACATCCTGCTACTATTCAAAGACAGCCTTCTACCGAGATGTACTGTCTTTGAATTTGCGCCCTTTCTTGGGGAGACCTGCCGCTTTATAGGCAAGCAAGTCGCTTCCCTGAAATACGATGCCTCTTTTATCGGTATGGATCCGGATAAAAGGAAGCGGACGTTCCTCATGTCTGATGTAGTCATAGATGGTACACCGGTGGATGCCGAGGAAGATACAGGCTTCCTTCACAGAATATCTTTTTTCCGGGAGTATCACAATCGTTTGTATTTGCTGTATATAGTTCATAAGTATTCTTTTGGGTGTAAAGTTACTCATGCAGGTCCATTCTTGCAATAGGTAAAATCTTTGATAATGAGGGATATTGTGATGTTTTGAAAGACTTTGTATTACTCATTACTTGTTGCCAAGGTGAGTTCGGTCTTTCCTGAATGATTTATATGGGAATGACTTGCGATTTCTGTTTATGGGATGTATAAGTTCAGAAACAGGATTGGTATAGACGGTGACAGTTCTATTTTATCATCTCTGCCTGCGAGGATATTTTTTTGCAAAGGTATTGCTGTCATCACCAAACGTCAAATCCCTTGCAGAAAATCTTCCTCAAACAAGTTGAGCGTATTTTCTGCCCTGAATTTGCCTTATTGGGCTGCCAGCACTCTGATAAAAGCAAAAAATATCCCTTCGGACAAGCTGAAAAACAGCAAAACAGAAGGGAAAAAATCAGAGCGTATGGCACAGATTGACAATAACCTCAAGAAGCAGTTGGCAAAACCTCAGACATGGTTCTGCAAGTATTTTCCCAAGCGTATTCGCAACGTCGGTGAAAAGGAAATTGCCGACAGACAGATGGTGTACGATTTCAAAGACGGAAGAAGCTTTGAAGCGGTAGCGCAAATGACCGCAGCAAACATGCAGGAACAATACGGTGAATCCTGCAGGAATATTGTTTTCGTTCAAGTTCCGGCATCCACAAGTCCAAAGAACGAACTTCGTTACAAGGCTTTTTGTGAAAGGGTTTGTGAACTGACCGGAGCTATCAACGGCTATGAGCATGTAAGGGTAATCGGCGTACGGCTTGCCATTCATGAAAACCGAAAGATAGAAAAGGAAATCCGCAAAGTGCATATCATCGATTTTGATGAAGATTGGTTCAGTGGAAAATCCGTAGTGACATTTGATGATGTTATCACTCGCGGCATCACATGGGCTACCTATGCTGACCAGTTGGAGAATTTGGGCGCACATGTTATCGGGGGCATCTTCCTGGCTAAAACTCACTATAAAGTAAACAGACAATGAAACAAAGATTTACGATAAAGGAGGCTTCCATAGCCTTTACAGGGCATCGGAATATTGCACCCGAACAGAAAGATAAGGTGAGAGAACGGCTCAGAAAGGCCGTTTCTCTTGCTTACAAGGAAGGAAAGTACCAATGTATCTGTGGGATGGCTTTGGGTTTCGACATGCTCGCAGCGGAGGAAGTTCTTTCCCTCAAAGCTCGCCTTCCTTATCTGCAACTGATAGCTGTTGTGCCGTTCAGAGGACAAAGCAGCCGTTGGGACTTGGCAGAACAGCAACGATATGACCATATACTTGTCAAGGCAGACAAGGTGATTGTGTTGAGTGATACCTATTATAAAGGATGTCTGCTCAGACGAAATGACTTCATGCTGCAGCATTCAAACTATGTGATTGCCTATTATGACGGAAAACAGAAAGGAGGGACTTATTATACTTGCCGTGAGGCTCGGAAGAGGGGGATGACTGTCGTCAATCTCTTTTAATGCCAAACATTTTGCTGATTCCGACAAAAACTGCTAAAAACATTTTGCTGATTTCGACAAAAACCGCCGAAAACATTTTGCTGATTTCGATATATTGTGTATTTTTGTAATCAAATAAACTCTCAGTATATGTCCGAAAAAATATTCAAACGCAAAATTTATGAAAGAATGCTCCAATGGAAGCAGGAAAGTGATGGACAGACTGCACTTTTGATAAAAGGTGCACGTCGAATCGGAAAATCAACCATTGCTGAGGAGTTCGCCCGTAGAGAGTATGACTCCTATATCAACATCGATTTTTCAATAGCTGATGCAGCAGTCAAAGAATTGTTCTCCCATATTTCAGATTTGGATTACTTTTTTCTGCGGATTCAGTCACTATTCAATGTTTCATTGCATGAACGAAAATCGGTTATCATTTTCGATGAAGTGCAACTGTATCCACCGGCCCGACAAGCCATCAAGCACTTGGTTAAGGACCGGAGGTATGACTATATTGAAACAGGGTCACTTCTTTCCATTAAAAAGAATGTGAAAGGAATCGTGATTCCGAGTGAAGAAACACGTATCTCTATGTACCCGTTGGATTTCGAAGAGTTTTTATGGGCTGTCAATAAATCCCAAACCTACGATTTGATTAGATACTCATACCAAAACTTAAAATCATTGGGTGATGCTGTCAATCGTGACCTTATGCGTAATTTTCGTCTTTACATGCTTATAGGTGGTATGCCGCAGGCCGTAAATGCTTATTTGGAATCGAATGATTTTTCAGCCATAGATGCGGTAAAGCGTAATATTCTCGAACTCTATATTGATGATTTCCGTAAAATAGACCCGACAGGACGTGCTTCACGCTTGTTTACTTCAATACCTGCAGAACTCTCCCGAAATTCGAAGCGTTATCAGGTGGGAAGCGTGATTGAGAATGCAACTGCCTCCAGACTGGGTGAGTTGCTGATGGATATGGCGGATTCGATGACAGTAAACTTTTCCTATCATGCAAATGACCCCAGTGTAGGTTTTTCC
Organism: Bacteroides bouchesdurhonensis; assembly: GCF_900155865.1. Classification (GTDB taxonomy): domain Bacteria; phylum Bacteroidota; class Bacteroidia; order Bacteroidales; family Bacteroidaceae; genus Bacteroides; species Bacteroides bouchesdurhonensis. Next base: position 3,816,295 of record NZ_LT707006.1, on the reverse strand, counting down.
CTTCATGCCGATTATGATTGTTTCAAGTTGTTCCTTGCCGATACAGGACTGTTCGTTACACTCGCTTTTATGGATCGCGATTATACAGGAAATGTGATATACCAGAAACTTCTTTCGGATAAGCTTGCTGTGGATCTGGGGTATGTATATGAAAATGCGATAGCCCAGATGCTCAAGAGTGCCGGCAATGAATTATTCTACTATACTTTCCAGGAAGAAATAGTCAAGGACGAAGACGGAAACAAGACTGTCCGTAACTATGAGGTGGATTTCCTGCTTTCCCGCAAAGATAAGATATGTCCTATTGAAGTGAAGTCCTCCGGATACAAGTCCCATAAGTCGCTTGATGTTTTCCAGGAGAAATTTTCTTCAAGAATCCTGCAAAGGTATCTTCTCTACACAAAAGATGTAAGAAAAGACAAGGATATTTTCTGTTTGCCTGCATACATGACGGGATTGTTTTAGATGAAGACCCATGAGTCTGCTCACGGGTTATTTATAGATGACACAAAGCGGAATCCTTATCTGAAAACCAAAGATAGAATTTCGCTTTGTGTCTTTTTTCTGAAAACAGACTTGGACTGGTGTGGTGGGAGTCCAAGTCTGCCGGTTGTTTCAGAGGGTGCATAGGACATGCCAGCAATCAATGATGGATTGTCCGGAATACTTAGGCCGATAGACATTGCCCGGATTCAGCGGTTTGATATAGCCGCTTTCCCTGTATTTCCGGAGTGTCTTGTAGCTTATGCCCAGCTCGGCGCATACACGTTTGACGGAATAGACCCCGTTCGGGTCGCATGTAGGTTTCATTTCTCTCATAAGCATTAAATTGTTAGATTGACTATTCCCAATAGCGGAAGCATCAAGGCTGGTAGTTGTTCGAACTGTCCTGATTCAGCATACCGTTCGTTTTCATGTAGCTGATGTAGCTTTTGGCTGTCCTTTCCTTGATGTCCATCGCCTGCATCAGTTCGGTTACGAGTTCAGTGTACGTGATTTTCTTCCGGCTTCGGAAGATTTCTTTTATGATGCCCTGCAACTCTTCTTTTTTCCGTTTCTCCTTGTCTTCGGCCGGCTTTTCACCGGCAGATACGTGCATGTCCTTCTGTTTGTCCCATGTGAAAAGCAGCATGGGTACATCCAACGGACTGCCGTCACGGACTTTGATTGCCTTGACTACGGAATAGGCAGGATTCTCATCCTTCTCAATAGAGAGGATGGCTGCCGCTTTTCTCTGCAGCTCCGAGCCGATGTGCCCGCGCAGTTTTATTCCGTTGGGCACAAAATGCAGCACACAGATGATGCAGGTTTTGTAGATTCCGGCCAGGCGGTACACTTCATCCACAATGGCAATGCTTTCCGCTTCATCATTGGCCGAACGGATAAGGTCTGCAATGCCATCCAGTACAACGAGGTGGATTCCTCCGTGCCGGTGGTAATACAAATCCATGCTGTCACGGATCATGCTGATACGCTCTTTTCTTGACATAGGGGCCAGATAGAACGTATGGTAAAAATCCGGTGGTGCAGGTAATCCGATACGTTTGATTGTCTTGCTCAGATTCTTGAATAACTGAAACTCAGACTGCTCGGTATCATAGTGCAACACGGCCTTATCAGAGTAGTTTGGTGAAACTTCAAAGCCAAGCGTATCGATGTTTTGTGTGTCGTCAGCAAGTGTACCTGCAATCAGGGCTGATACGAAATTGCTTTTTCCGGTACCTTCACCACCTGTTATACATAGAAGGTTGTCGTAGGTACCAAGCGGTACCCCGTTGACGGAAACCACTGTTTTGGAAGATTCGGGAGGATTGTTGTAGTCCATTTCGCAAGATTTTAAAAGCATCATAGTTTGTGAGTAAAGCTTCTCCAGCATGGAGGTAATCAGTACCTGAAAGTCCGCTGCACTTTTTCCGGAAGCAAAGTAATCGGAAATATCCTTGTCTCCCTTTGCTCCGGATATAGGCAGTTCCATTCTGAGTACATGAAACGAGGACAATTCATCCATGCGTCTAGCAGATTCTTTCCGGCCTGTATCGTCCATATCGTACAGAAAGACAATATGACGGAACTTACGGTCAAACATCTCAATCAGTGAAGTGGGTATGGCGGCCGTTTCACTGTTGAAACAAACGGCATTGAATCCTTTGGAGGCAAGTGACATTACATCCTTTTCTCCTCCGGTGATAAAAACCATGTCCCCCTTGTTGGGTAGCTGTTCCAGACCGAAACAGTACACCTCAGGCATCTCTCCTCCATAAAAGAACCGCATATTCTGATTTCGAGGCCGGTATACCTTGGTAAATCCCATGCCCATGTAAGCAAACATGGGTTCTGTTGCAGATGAACTGATTTTATAAATTTTATCGGAACGGTTGTAGCCTTCAAATGACTTTAAGGAATGTACATTGTATCTTTCCAAAGTATCCGGCTTGATTCCATATTGCTGCCAGTATGCAAGTTCAGCAACTGAAAAGGGTTTAACCTCTGTATGGTAATCCTTCCTTATTGGATTGTCATTGTCATTCATAATGATACGTTTTTCTACTGCCTTTTTACGAGCAGGCATATCGTTGCTTCCTGTGTGGACTATGGTGATGTTCAGGTCCGATACAATACGGTTGATGATAGCGACAAAGTCTCTTTTCACGTCCAATCCGTAAAGCATGCCGACGAACCAGAAGCAGTCTCCCGAATATTCGTTATTTCCGAAATCCTTCATCTTGAACACTTGGGCATGCCGGTCATAATAGATATTGCATGAAGCAATCCGGTCTTCGTAGAGCGGATTCCTGAAATTTTTTCCGGGTCTCACCGGAAAGTTGATGTAATGTTTGAACACGGCAAGCCCGCGGCCTGTACGTTCCAGTATATCTTCCTTGTCTATCATTTGGTTTCAGTTGTGCATTTGTTCAGAAGAATCCCGTCTTTATAATCAGACAGTCGTTTGAGTGCTTCCTCCTTCGCCATACCCGGAATCTTTATGCGGAAACACTTTATTGCCATGAACAGGGAACTGTATGAAAAACGTACGCCACCGGTTTCGGTATATCTGAAACTGATGGAACCTCCTTTCCGCCATCTGTACAGCGTAGATTCTGAGATACAGAAGATGGTCATCAGATCCTTGGTGCTTATTTCCAAGGCATCGTCTATATCACGATACAACTCTGTTGTACGCTCCACGTAGCTTTCAATCCGGTTGAGCTGTTCAACCAGTTTCTGAAAAGCAATGCTGTCTATCGTTATCACTTCCATACTATTTGTTCTTTAGGTTCTTGATTTGCAGATTGTCTTTTCCCAATATGTCAAGGTATTCTTTCAGCTGTTGCGGGCTGGAAACGTTGATATTGAGGTTGATCCGGCAGTCTTCTTTACTGCGTCTTTCCTCTGGGGAAAGTAAATCGTACCAATTCATGTCCAAAGCCTTGCAAATGTTGTTGATTACATCAAATCTTGCCTTGGTTTTACCGGTCTCAATCTTTGAAATTACAGAGGCACTAATGCCCACTAAACCAGCTACATACTCTTGTGAAAAACCTTTCAATTCACGTTGCTTTCTTAGCATTGTTCCTATATTTTCCATAAATATAAAGTTAGTAGCTTCTAAGCGGCAATTATCTTTCCCAAACAAGCAAATTCTTGTCTCTTGGGCACAAAATATTTCCGTAGAAGCAAGTTCAACAAAAAATTCAGGGAAATAATATAAGAGACATAAAATCAACAGGAACAGTAGTGAATTGGCGTCAAAAAGTGCCATTAGCATCACTATAGGAGCTAATGGCACTAATTTACCTTCAACTATTTCCGAATAGGAGATAGTCAATAGGTAAGGCCTGTATAAACTATATTTTGAAAAGCATAAATGTCTCAAGAAAGCCTTTTCACAAACATCTACATGATTTCTTCGGCAAAGCCTTCCGAATAATACAGATATTGTATGGTTTCAAATGATTCGCCATAACCGGGAAATGACTGATATAAGTTTTTGGTAGTAAGATGTTGTTTGTGAATGTAGTCATTGGTGCAATGCCACACACAGTCTCCGTTAGTGCAAGGTGCAAGCCTATATATATAAATAGGCTCGCACCTTGCACTAAAAAGTGTAGCAGTGGAGTGGCTGAAAATATTTATTATAAAGCATTTGGCAATGTGTTCGTTTTTTAGTATCTTTGAACCGTGATAAAATGATGGCATAGGCATTCAAAAGGGTTTCAAAAAGCCTTCAGAAATGTGCTACAATTTTGCTACATTTGTTCTTTACCTTGATGTTATAACGCTGATATACAGAGAGAATAGGCTGACAAGTTCAGAAACCTGTCTCTCCGCAATAAATGCTGAAAATCAGCAAATTGTGAAATAAACACCCAATTTTACACCCAAGAATGTAAAATTGGGTGTTTTTGCATTATTTAAGATTAGCTTTATTGCAGTTATATAAAGGTAATCAAGGGTCAGTCCGAAAATCCTGTGGGTATGTTAAATCTACACAGTTAGTTTGCATAATCTAAAAATAAAGAAAGGTATATCTCCGACTCCCCTAAACTGTGCTCTGAAGGCTTTGATTTTTGCATTGAATGATTCTGCAAATGCATTCGTTTCCCTGTTAACGAAATAGTTTAGTATTGTTTCATAATAGTTCTGCATGGTATTCGTTACGGTTCTGAAACATCCGTATCCAAGCTTTTCTATCTTATTGTACCACAAGGCAAGCTTTCCACGTGCCACATTCTTGTCATAGTGCTTATTATATATATTGGTCAACTCTATAGCCAAGTCGTAAACTGATTTCAATTCCGGATACTGTTCGAATATGATTTCCGCACGTATTCTTTGGGATTCAGTCCATTTGCTAAAATGCTTGACAAGTAGATGTTTAGCCCTGGCCAGCAACTGCTTACGGGTATCGCCATTGGCATATCGAAACGGAACATACTCTATACCCTGCTCCCTGCACCGCTGAATTTCATCGTTCTCTAAATCCCGTGCCATCCAGCGATAAGTAATCCTGAGTTCATCAATTGCCTCATAAAAGAGCTTCTGTACATGAAACCGGTCATTGGTCATAGTGGCGTTGGGAAAAGCCGTTCGGACAATCCGCATCATGGTCGGCGAAAGATCCAAAGTGACCTCTTTGACCGTCTTGCGCTTGGAGACATGAATCATTTCAAGCACCTTGATGACGTCTTCAGACTTCGTGCCACGTATCATGGCCACAAGGGTGCCTCTGCCACCACGCCCCGCACGGTTAGTGACAACAGTATATAATTCTCCGCAGCTCAAGGAAGTCTCGTCAATACAAAGGCTGGGACCCAGGTTCTGCTTGAACAGGACATAGTCTGTGGCATGGTCCAACTGGTCCCACTCTCTGTATGCGCTGATAAACTCCTTGTACTGTGAAGCTAGCTGTTTACCGTTTACCCCATAAGCATCTGCTATGGAGCTTATACTGGCCGCCGTAGTTTCAATCTTCTTCTTTTAAAAAAGCAACGAACTCAGGAGTGAGTTTCGTCCCTTCGGCAGTAAGATCATCGTAGGTATAGGAAAACGTTTCCCCGCTAGCCTTGTCATACCAGCGGCGACGTCTTACGTGGAGATAAACCGGTTTGCCACGAAGAGGAAAGTCCTGGATAACTTTCTCATCTGTAAAACCATGTGAAATCACAGTTCCACTCTTGTAATCGGAACGTTCCAGGTAGTTCTTTTCATCAAGCCAAACTTCGATTTTGGCAGAGTCGTCATGCCAACCGGAAATCTCAAAATACTCCATTAAAACTTCGGGGAAGATGACTCGTAGTAACTTATGTAGGGTGCGACTAGAATTCATTGGATTGTTGTTGTTAAAATCTAACCGCAAAGATAGATTACTTTCGCGTATTAACATAACATACCCACAGGATTTTCGGACTGACCCGTAATCAAGGATCAACGTAAAAACCTGAGGGATTTTCATTTTATGCATATAACCTAGTTAGTCTGTATAAAAAGAAAGCCTTATCCCTAACTCCTCTAAACTGTGCTCTGAATGCTTTGATCTTAGCATTGAACGACTCTGCTGCAGCATTGGTTGCTCTCCTTTCAAAGAAGTTGATAATATTCAGATAGTGTGTTTGTATAGAACGTGCCACCCTTCCAAATGTGAGGAAACCTGACTTATCCACTTCATCATACCACCTTGCAAGCCTTGTCAAAGCAATATCCTTAAACTTACACTGATGATAGATTAAACCTAACCGCATAGCCAGATAATATCCTTTCTTTATATCGGGATATTCCTTGAAGAGAATTTCAGCTCGTATTCTTTGAGACTGGGTCCATAATGACTCCTTCTTGTAAAGCAGATAAATACTTCTTGCCAGCAATTGCTTCCTTGTATCTCCATTAGCGAAAACAGGGGCATGATACATCTTTCCGCAGGCCTTTGCATAAGCAATCTGAGTGGATTCTTCATCCAAAGCCTCCCAGCGAGCTTTCACACGCATCTCCTGAACGGCTTCATAAGCTAATTTCTGTACATGAAAACGATCGGTAACACGCTTGGCCGCAGGAAAGCAAGTCCGGGCAATCTGTTCCATATTAGGAGCCATATCCAAGGTTATCTCACGCACCTGGTAACGGCGACGACGGGATAACTTAAGCAAAACAGAGGTGACTGTACAGACATCCGTACCCTTAATGATAGCGATAATACTACCTTTACCACCGTGAGCTTCTTTATTGATCAGTACAGTATAGAGTTCTCCACGCGAGAGAGCCACCTCGTCAATGCAGATATAAGCACCGATATTCTTTTCGAACAACAACCAATCCTCTGCATGGACTAGTTGATCCCAATTAAGGTAATCGCTTAGATGGTTACGGTATTGACGCTCCAATAATTCTCCGTCAACTCCATATAAAATCCCTAATAGCTTGCAACTGATCGGATAGTTATCAATATAGTTCTTTTAAAAAAGACGCAAAATCTTGCGTCAAACGAGTGCCTTCGGCTACCATACGCCAGTTACGGCAGATATACTCATTACTCTTTTTTAATATCCAGCGACGGCGACGAATGTTAAGGAAGACCTTCTTGCCACGAAGGGGGAAGTCTTGAACGACAACAGGATCATAGAAACCTTTGCTTTCTGTATCCTGATCGGAATACTTCTGGGGAACAATATTCTTCTCTTCAAGGTAAATAACAACTTCATTCACGCTTTCCTTCACATCAACAAGGTCAAAGTAATCCAAAGTGCCTTCAGGAAGAAGAAGGCGATAACCGTTTAATTCCATAATCAATTAATTTGGAGGCAAAGATAACAATTTAGAATTTTAACCCCTCAGATTTTTACGTTGATCCGTAATCAAATGGAGTTTAGTATACTATCATTTGACTACCTTTTTTGATTTATTCTATGATGCCGGGTTTAGGGATTATGTGCATAACGAATCGTTGGTTATCTTTATTCCCTCTAATATCAGGTTGAACTCTAAATTTACTTGATTGTCCACTTCCTGAAATTAGAACCTCACAATTGCCAAGTGAATCGAACTCAATACCATTACTTGACCAGAATTTAATTAAAGCTAATGCTCTTTCATAGCTAAGCTCATAATTTCTTGTATAATAATCTTTTGATGATTGTCCTTCTATGATAAGCATATATTGAGCTTCTGGAATTTTGCTTTTGGCACTATTCATAAAATGGGCGATTGCCAGACCTGCTTTTAGTAATTTATCAAGTTGCTCTTGCTCTATATCATAAATATTAGAACTATAGGTATTAAAAGATACTTCAATGTCTTTTAATGTATGCCTCTTAAATTGCTCATCGTATGCGAAATACTTATTATCTATCTCTTTAATAGAGTTATTTAGTTCTTCGATTTTTCTGAGCTGTTCTTCTTTAGCATTTACCTCTTTATCTAATTGGTCATTAATGCCTTTCATTTTAACAACGCACACTATAAATAAAACAAGCATAATAAAAAATAAGCTTGTCATGAGGTCAGAATAACTTAACCAGAAAGTGTTACTTCTGTTTCTTGGCATAATTACTTTTCTTCTTTTAAGTCCTTAATAGATTTTGTCATTGTTTCTATTGCCTTAAGAATAGATTTGTTCAATTCTATGCTATCAAGTTGAGCGTTATGATAATCTGTTCTAAGGTTTAAGATTTCGCCTTTCATATCCTTATAACATTCCGCTTGAACTTGCGTATATTGTACCATTGTATCAAGCACTTCTTTCAATTTATCAAATGTATCAAAGAACTCTTTATTATTAGCCACAAAATTTTGTATATGTTCTGTTGAAGCCGTAAGTTGGGTAGATAAGCTTTCAGATACTTGCTTCCCTTCAGATATAAACAAGTCAAATTCCTTTCTCCAAATATCCCTTGCTTCTGCTCCTGTTGGAAAATGAGTCGTTATGGCTTCTTGAAATTCGCGTTGAAGTTCTGTTGTCTTGTTTTGATTACTGACCACCACAGACAATCCTGTAGAAAAGTCCTTGAACTTATCAATGATTGTTTGAGTTTGATTAACAATACCTGATACATTTGCTATGGTAGAATTAAGTTGTTCTTGATAAGATTTGAAAACATTTAAAGAATCGGCAGAATCTTTTAACTGCATAAATGTTGCAGCTATTTTATTAGCCGTTTGCGTAAGGCTCAGTTTATTTATTTCGGCTAAGACAAGATGCTGTTTTTCAAGATTGTCATTCAATAATTCTGCCGAATTAGCATACGCATCAAGATTACGTCCGAACTTGTCCACAAAATGTCCAAGCACACCTTTTAATGAATTTAGACTTGAAGCCATACTATTTGATAATAACGGCATCAACTCTCTTCTTAAAAAGTTCATGTATTCTTCTTTGCCCTCATTGGATTTGGCTACAGCAGATTTATATGATATAGCGCTATTATATACAGTAAAGCCCAATCCCAGTAAACTTGCGCACATGGCTGCTATAATACCATACAAAAGATGCTGCAATCCACTTAAATTATCAGTTTCGCCAAAAATCTGATTGAAATCAACCCCTATCAGCCCCGTAATTATACCAACGAATGTTCCTGCTAAACCTAAATAAAGAGGAACGTTAAGGCTATTATGTATTTCATCTTCTAATGCTCCTTTTTGACTATCACAAATATCTTCAAGTATTCCCAAATCTGCGCTTGTTCCAGTGTTTTTGCACAAATATTCATTAGTGCGATAAATAATCAATCCTAATTTCCCATAGATATTTTTGTTTTGAGGAACTATCAACGACAAATCTGTATATTCATCACCGCTATCATCTTCATCGCTATAACGGGAAGGTATGTTCTGCAAGAACTTCTGTAATGAGGACTTATTTTGCAAGATACCAGATGTTATCGATGTTTCTTTGAGAGACAAATTATCAACATCTTCAAATAGACCTTCCAATTCTGAAATTTTTTTCTTTGTTTTAAGAAAGCTATAGATTTGGGCTGCAATAACAATCAAGACAACTATTATAGCAATAATCAAGCCGATATATTCATGTAAATTATTCATTGTCATTATATTTTTTGATTATTTGATTTCGTCGAACAAATTGTTGGTTTGTTCCTTTCTCTTTTCTTTCGCTTTTTTCTTTAACTCTTTCTTAAATTCTTTTTCTCTGATTTTTTTCTCTTCTATTTCCTCCTTGTTCATAGGCTTATAATTATCCATATTATCAGGATATTTACCCTCTATATATAATTTTACCAAGCCAGCATGAGACATAGGTTTTGAAATATCACGAAAATCTATATTTGTATTATAGTCAAGTAAGACTATATCTTGAATTTTGCTTTGTTCCTTTATTCTCTCTACAACATGGTGGACTTCTGGCACATTATCTAACACCCATTTATAGGTAGGAAGATAAATGAGCATTCTTGCTTCAAAATACCCCAACAGCTCTTTGCTGTATGCACCCTTACTGTGCCCTTTGGGTACACCATATTTCCGTACCGTTCTTTTCAAATCACGCATGGTGTCATTCTTAAATGTTGCAAAATCAACGCCTACACCTTCAAAGACCTTTAACCCTTGCCACACAGCTTCAACACAAGTTGCCTTTAATCCGTCAGTAAAAGGAATAGGAATGTTCCCATGAGGATAAAATGGACTCAGAATCTTTGCATACCGAGTCTCTGAGTTAGAAGTGATATCCAAGATTACAGCGTCTGGATATTCTTCTTTTATCTTCTCCAATTTTCGTTTCCTACTTTCTATGTATATCATAATCAAAAAGTATCAAGGTTTATAATATATTTCTTGGGAATGAATGTCATGACCATTACTTCCGCTTGGAAATACGGTCGTTCATTTTCGTCTAAATCAAAATGTTTATGTGCCTTAACGGTGGAAAAATGTATTTTCTTAAAATCTTCCAAGGATTTGCCTATATTAGGTGTTCGTTTCGTAGTTGTAGCATTCATGTCTGCATACATTGTATGCTGCAAATATACCACACTTGGATCTATTCTTAGAATGACAGGATTACTAATTCTCCCATCTTTCATGGCAACATACATCATAGGATGTTCTGTTGTGAAGCTCAAACGAACATAGTCTTGTAAATTCCGCATCTCATCCAAATTACGGCTTAAATTTCCGCCTCCGGGATTCGGTATGTCGATTTTATGCTTTTCACAATAACTCCAAGACAACAACCCTCCATGCCGTTTAATGGATGGAATATTCCTTCTATCTGTAAAATGATACAAATAGCGGATACCATTGTTTTCCAATACTTGCTTGAATGCAAGCCAATTTTCTTTGCGTTCAGCAGACAACGATTCCAATCTTTGCCTTTCCGCTTGTTCGGCTTGTTCTTTTTTTTGGGCTTCTTCCGCAAGTCTATTTGCTTCCTGCTGTCGCCGTATTCGTTCTTCTGCTATTCTTTTTTCATTCTCTACCTTTTCCTTTTCTTCTCTTTCTCTTTTCTTACGTTCTTCTTCCTCTTTGCGTTTTTGCTCTTCGGCTAACTTAACAAATCTTTCATGTTCTAATTCTTTTTCTAATTCAGATAATGATTTTTGTATATTCGCATATGTAATAAGCAAATTTTAAATCGTCATTTTTCGGTAAAGTTAAATCACCATTTAATAATTGAGACTACCAGTTTATACTATTGATTACATTTTAATGTTGGTCATCTTTGGCTGGGGGTACCCCCAGCCAAAGATGCGTCTTTTTCCTCTTCAAAAATGGATTTTCGGTTTCCCATGCGGTAGCTTTGCCCGGCGAGTTTTATGACCTCGCAGTGATATAACAGCCTGTCCAGAATTGCTGAAGCCAGCACTTCGTCATCCAGCGTTTTGGCCCATTCGGTGGGTGCCTTGTTCGTGGTAATTATCAGTGAGGCTTTCTCATGAAGCGTGTTGATCAGATTGAAGAATCCTGCGGCATCCTCTTTTTTCACCGGGAAGAGCATTATATCATCGATGGCCACCAGATCAGCTTTGAGCAGACGGTTGTATGCACTCATGGCCGAAGGCATCAGCGTTTTCATCTTGATGGTGTTTATGACATCCTCCATCGTGACCATGTAAGCCTTGTATCCTTGCCCCACAGCCTCGTACACGAGTCCTGCGGCGATAAAGGTCTTGCCTGTTCCGGAAGGTCCCATGAGTATCAGGTTGTAGTTCTGTTCGAGCCACCCCAGCCGGCGCAGTTCACGCAGTCTTGGTGCGGTTATACCTTGCGAGTAGTTGTGGTCGAAAAGGTCGAGGTCGTGTCTTGCCGGCAGAGCCGCCGCTTTCAGCCGCCGTTGGAAGTCCTTGCTGTCTCTTTCCTGAACCTCGCGGGAGAGCAGGTCATGCAGGAACTCGACATGGGTTTTTCCCTGCTCCTGCGCCAGATGAGCTTCAGATTCCAGCAGGCGTGGCAGGGCGTACAGGCGCAGACGCGAGCACAGGTTCTTGATTTGTTCGTTCGTTATCATACGAAAAGGGTGTTAAAGGTGGATATGTCTGTTTTCTCGGGGATCATGGCGGATGTGTCGGCTCCGGGAACCGGCCCGGTTTCCGTCCGGACCTCGATGGGGGCTTCTCCCTTACGGATCCTGAGGGTCTCGGCTACCTCCATCAGGCTGCATCCGTTGAAGACACCTGCCTTGAGGCACTCGGCAAAAGCTTCGGTAAGCGTGATGTCCGAGTATGCCGCGTGGCGCCGCACTATAAACTGGAGGTTGTCGCGGTAATTACGGGCCTTATGCACACGTAGTTGTGACAAATATGTATCAATCACCGTGCTTACGGGAAGTTCTTTGCGTACAAAAGCCTCATAATCGTCCAGCGGGGCTTCGCGGTCACGCCGGTGGGAGGTGTTGCTTACCAGACGTCCCTTATCTCCGCTTATTTTGTGAACGGCAAGGGTTTTGCCTGTCTCATGGCTGTAGATATATAGCCGGCCTTCCTTTTCTTCGATATAGACCAGTGTCTGATGGCCGCGGTAGGTGCCTGTGGGAACGCTGTAATAGTTGCCCCTGTAGGTTATCACGTTGTCCTTGCGCACGTGATGCGGCAAGAGGGTTTCGCAAGGGACTGTCGGAACTCCCTTATAAGGCGTGAGGTGTGCTTTCTCCGTCTCGAACTCCTCAGACGGGACACGACGTATGCCGTGGTGTTCCGTGCCGTTGGCCGTGCGTTCCAACCAGCCAAGGGCCTCCTTGTTGAGCAGGCCTATGTCAACCAACTCGCGGCCGCGAAGGAAGTTGTACTTCACATATTTGACGACGTTCTCTATCTTGCCTTTGCTCTGGGGATCGGATTTGCGACAGAACACGGGCTCAAAGCCATGTTCACGGACAAGAGTGCGGAAACCGCGGGTAAGCACCAGGTCACCAAGGTTTTCATTGACAAGAAACACCTTGTCCTGGTCATAAACTATTTTTCGGGGTACTCCCCCGAAGAACTCGAAAGCCAGTTCATGGGCATAAACCGCAAGAGCGGTGGTAAACGGTGTACGGCTAAAGAAGACGAACTTATACCTGCTGCGGCTCAGGCACATCGCAAAGAAATACACTTTTAAAGACTGTCCCGGAGGTGTCTTCATCCACCGTTCACCGAAGTCGCATTGGGCGTATTCGCCATAGGCCGTCTCGGGCTGTTTCTCATAGGGGCGGTAACCTTTCTCAACCTCCTTGGGAAGATCGTGCGTTAAACGCAACCGGTTGACGAAGTTGAAGACCGTTTTGGGAGTCACGCACGGAAGATCCGAAAAATGCTCCTTCAAGCGGTCATGGAGCTGCGGAGCGGACAAAAAAGGCCACTTGCGCAACTCATTGACTACATAAGATTCATAGCCGTCAAGTTTATGACCGTAATGACGGTCATAGCTCTGGCTGGAAATGAACTCTTCTTCTGTCATGGACAGATACTTGGCCACCGTTTGACGGTGGAGACCTAAGGATTGACCTATTTGGGTCTTGTTTAGGCCAGTTGAAAATAATTCTTTAACTTTGTACCACATCAGATACTTCTTTAATTGGGAAGTCTCGGTCATAGCATTGTAATTAGTAGTTAGCACCACAAAATTACAATGCTATTTTTTCTAATCATGTCGATTTTACTTTTCCGATTTTTGACGATACAAAGTTACCGATTACAGCCAGCCGCCATACATTCGGAGTCTTGATGCTCAACGAGGACATTCCCATCGGCAGCATAGCCAAGATGATGGGACACGCAGACATCACAAGCACACAGGTCTATGCGCAGGTGACGGAGCAGAAGATTTCAAATGACATGGATAAGCTTATTGCCAAGCGAGAAAGGAACAGATTATCGAACGAAAAAACTATTGGAAAATGAACAGAGGAGTTATAACTATCAGCGAGAGCGGAACGGTATCCATGCCGACCGATACTGTATGGATGACCATGCAGGAGATTGCCGACATGTATAATGTATTCGGCTGCTATGTGCGCAAGGCTGTCAAGGCGGTATTCAAGGACGGCATTCTGAAAGAGCAGGGTGTACGCCGTCATGTCAGGAAGAACGACCGCATCAGCTATGATGTGTATAGCCTTGAACTCGTCATTGCGGTAGCCTTCCGTATTGACAGCATTGAGAGCAGAGCCTTTCGGGAGTTCATCATGCAGTCCGTCATAGGCAAGCAGACAAGCCGCACTAAACTGGTCTGTATCTTTACAGAGAACGCAATGGCATAGACCTGCCATAAAGCAACGTTCCTTGGAGGCTTTGCGCCTCCAGCCACTTGGGCGAACCTCCGCAGTGTGTTTTAGCATGGTATTAGATTTTATACAGACCATACGGAGAACACCCGGCAAACACGACCAACTTGGTATAGCCAATAAAACGAGGCGACAACCTATAACAACCACGCTCGGTAAGTTATACGTTGTCGCCTTGTTCATTTCACCCCACCCTCAAGGACATGTATTTCTCCTACAAGCCCTTCATTCTGTACGCCTCACGATAGTTAGCCATCAGAATCTTCTGAATGTCGGACTCGCGGTAGAGTATCTTTCCGCCAAGCTGGATATACGGGATGACACCGTTGTTTCGGTAGTCCTGCAGGGTTCTTCGGCTCAGTTGCAGCCTGGCACAAAGCTCCTTGTCCGTCATGAAGCGCTCACCGTCAAGCATGGGGCGGTAGTTCATCACGGCACGTTCAAAATTGTCAACCATTCGGTTGAGGTGGTTCACGATGTGGTTCATCCACTCGCTGTTTCTTGTCATTACTTCATTGCTCATAGTTGTCTCGTTTTATTGTTGATACTTACGTTACTCAGTTTACTTGCTGCTTTGGATTAAGTGGCTGTTGTATATTGACAGCCTAACCTGTGCGCTTGCGAAAGCGCATGTCCTTTTTCCTGTCCTCCACTACTGCTACGATAGCCATCACGTCCTCCGGCTTGTAGTAGGTCTTGTGGCTGATTTGCGTATAAGCCAAAGTTCCGTTGTCCCGAAGCGTCTGCACTGTCCGTGGGCAGATGTTGAGCGTCTGACACACGTCCTGCGTGTCGAGCCACTTGTTCATGGTCTTGTCCTCACTGCGCTCACGGATTCTGTCCATGCGCTTCACGAAGTTCTCCAACTGGGCATCAAGATAGTTGAATGCCTCTTCCTCGAATACGATGAATCCCATACTTTTCTTTTTTCTAAGTTAATACTATGTTATATGTCGCAAAGCTCCACGCATATGCTGTGCTCCACGTTTGTGAGTGCAAAGATAAGGCACGGCAATCTAAAAACAAGCGTTTTCAATTTCTGTGGCAGTATGTTGCCGGGGTTTGCCGACTTCAACGCCAAAAACAACAAGAAAAACTTGCACGACTGCAACGAATACATGAACAATGATGAGTTGAGAAATACGTTGAAGTTCTCACAACTATCTCGGTATGCAAATAAGCAAGCCACAACTAAATTGCCACGTTACACCCAATCAGTTGCATGGCTGCACTCAGTACACTTACTTTGCACCCGACAATCGGTCAATGGTGCAAACCGTGACCACTATACTAACAAATAAAACAGCATAAGCTATGGCAAGAACAAAAGATGTAGTCTTGGCTCCTGGGCAAAAGGAGCTGATGGAAAAAGAGTATTTGGATTTTGTTAAACCATCTACGTATGGCAACAAAGCCAATCCAAGTAGTTGTAATTCTCTCTATGATGATGTAGAGAACCCAGAGTTGAGAGCAATTGTAGAGAAAGTTGCTGCAACAACTCCCTATAGAGAGGAAACATCAACGAACGAGGCTCAATCGCCACCGAATTCGCAGAAGCGCATCAGCGGCAAGCAGCGCAAGGCGACATTAGAGGAGTATCAGCAGACCTTCCTCCAAGTTCCAAGGATTGACGACCGCAAGCCAGTCTTCGTCAGTTCCGATGTACGAGACCGTCTTGATCGAGTCGTCCGCATCCTCGGAGGGAGGCGCATGAGCGTATCGGGCATCATCGAGAACATCGTGCGCCACCACCTAAGCCTTTATGAAGAAGACTTCGAGGCTTGGCGCAAATTGTGAGAATTAAGGTCTGCGACCTTGGACGTGGATAGCTGAAAGGCTGTAATTCCAACTAACGTGTTCTGAGAGGGAGCGAGGTTATGTTTTGGGAACCCCAAAACGCCTCGCTCCACTATGAGGGCGGAGTTTTTTTGCTCCCAACGGTCGCAGAAAGTGAGTGTACCAACTATAAACAGTGTATCGAATGACAAACGTACAGGAACAAGACAAGAAAAAGGGCGGAAGACCGCCCACGGGCAGGGTTCGCAAGCTGTCGAAGTCTGTCACGGTAAAGTTCTCGAAGCCAAGCTACGAGGCTCTGAGGCTGAGGGCGAGAAAAGCCAACCGCAAGTTGACGGAGTACATCCGTGAGTCCGCCTTGAACGGCG
Source organism: Bacteroides bouchesdurhonensis (assembly GCF_900155865.1). Taxonomy (GTDB): domain Bacteria; phylum Bacteroidota; class Bacteroidia; order Bacteroidales; family Bacteroidaceae; genus Bacteroides; species Bacteroides bouchesdurhonensis. The sequence continues at coordinate 3,799,921 of NZ_LT707006.1, read as the reverse complement.
AGGTGGTCAGCGGACACAACGCAGAGACGGTAGCCATCGCCAAGATTCTCATTGGCATGGCGAACAACCTCAACCAACTAACCAAGCTGTCGCATCAGAGAGGTTTCCATGAAACCCATGTATATGTGGTGGACTTGTTGAGAAGATTGAAAGAAATCCTTGGCGAGTATCGCCAAGCAAGTTATAAACCGAAGCCAAGCAGTATGGGCAGAAAGGAGGATACCACATGATAGGCAAGCTAAAGAAAGGTGCATCCTTTGGTGGTTGCGTCCGCTATGTGACAGGCAAGGACGAGGCGAAAATCATCGTCTCGGATGGTGTGTTACTCGGCACGAATGCCGAGATAACGCAAAGTTTCGAGCTACAGAGGCAGCTAAATCCAAGGATTAAGAAGCCTGTGGGACACATTGCATTGAGCTTCAAACCAGAGGACAAGCCACGTTTGACGGATGAGTTCATGGCAAAGATAGCCCTTGAATACATGCGGATGATAGGCATCACCGATACCCAATTCATCATTGTAAGGCATCACAACACGGACAATCCACATTGTCATATCGTATATAACCGCATCAATAATGAGGGCAAACTCATATCAGACAGGAATGATTACAGGCGTAATGAGCAGGTGACCAAGGCTCTAAAATCCAAGTATGGACTGACTTATGGAACGGACAAGAGCAAAACTAACACTCGCAAATTACGCAATGCCGAGCGAGCGAAATATGAGATTCACAATGCCGTCAAGGATGCATTGGAAGTCGCAGATAGTTGGCAGAAGTTCAAGAATGAACTTGCAAAACGAGGTGTTCGCTTGGAGCTTGTCTATAAGGACAAGGAACGGAGCAAGGTTCAAGGCATCCGATTCTGCAAGGATGGATATAGCTTCAAAGGTACGCAGATTAGCCGAGGCTATAGCTTTGGCAAGCTGAATGCGAGATTTGAGGGAACGGAGAACCTTTTATCAGCAAGAGCCAGCTCTGCTCAGCAATATGAGCAGGGCTGTTGCAAGAATGAGCAGGTGCCATCCATATCGGAGAGCAGCCAGGACCCTTGGGACGGTATTTCTTCCATAGGACTTTTTGCTTCTGCCAATGCACAGACCTTTGAGCAATTCCCAGAGGATGAATCATCCAAGAAGAAAAAGAAGAAACGCAGAAGAGGCTTTAGCCTCTGATGCAAGTCATAAACTTAAAATTAGAATCGAACATGAAAGAAGAAATGTTAGAAGCCATCTACGGCACAGTTGAGAGATTGGAGCAAAAAGTCGATGAACTTTCTGCCTCACCAAAGAATACAGAGGCGGAAAGCACTCCGGTCTCTGTAAGTGTTGATACAAGCAAACTTGAAAAAGCTATTCTTGCTATGGCTGTAAAAGAAGGGGAAGCTATTGACAAATTGGTAAGATTAAGAGAGGCTATCTGTATCTTTACCGACCTTACCAAGAAAGAAGCAAGCAAAGATGAACAGCGAAGCAAACTCTTGTTTGATACCATTAATCAGGTGAAACAAGAGCTGAATGTCACATCAAAAAATGTACAGGACAAACTTCACTCAATGGATAACACACCTCTGAAGAAAGTAGTGACTCATCGCTTCGAGCCAACTTCAAAGTATGTTCTTCTTTTCATTGGAGGCTTGGCTCTATCTCTTGTCATCTCCATTTAGGGCAACCTAGCCCAATGGCGAGAGTATCAAGCTTGGGAGGTAGCAGACTTGAAATATCGGGCATTGAAGATGGTTCTTCCATCTGACGGCCCAAATGTTCGATACATCGAAAAGCATTTTTCTGTTTGCCGAGATGAGAAAGTTATAGATGATGTAAGAAATTGTGTTGCTGCCTACGAGGATTCTATTCGCCATCATCATGAAATGGTTGAAATGGCTACTTATAAAGATAGTATAGCCAATAAGCTTTTGCAAGAATCAAATCGCATAAAACGTGCTATGAAAAGCTCAAAATAAAGTTTCTGGAAACTAACTAAACTAAATGAGAGGGAAATAAACTTAATACATTCCCCTCTCATTTATTTAGTGTAATTTTGGAATATAATCTTTATCCCTTTATAATAAGGACATTGGGAGGATTGTACGATTTTGAGGTAACGAATTGCCAACCGTTCTTGTTGCTGCATTCTGCTTTGATATGCTTTCTTGGCATCTCGTCTATGCTACAAAACGTTCTGAAATTTGCTGTGCTTTCACTAACGAGTGCGATTGTAACTGAATCAATATAGCAGAAATACTGTCTATTCTATTCATTTTGCATCTTTAATTTGAATATTTGAATCTTCAATAATAACAGCTTGTTTATTACTTATAGGAATAAGCTGCAACTTCTCATTATATAGTTGAACTATCTTTTCACCTTTTTTCTTGAATGGAAAATTTCCATAATGGGGAATCGTATAAAAATCGACCAAATCTAAAGAAGTACAGTCTTTCAATTCAGGAGCCTTTTCTATTGGATCAAAATTCACACTTCTCATATATTCTGCATCGGGAGAGGCTATTATTGCTCCGGCAGATTCCCCAATATACAGTTTACCCAATTTCACTTGTTTAGATATAATTTTATCAACACCTTTTCTTTTTAACTCTTGCAAAAGGAAAAATGTATTTCCACCTGTTATGTAGATATAATCGCATTTATGTAATATAGAAGATATTTCCTCTTTGGGCAGTTGGGTAATCTCGACTTCTTCAACAATCATTCCTGCTTCTTCTAAAGCCTTTTTCCCCTTTTTTACATAGAATCGTATTGGTTCTGTAAGGCTTGCAGTTGGTATAAAAGCTATAATTTTCCCTTGCAAATCTTCTTTGGCACAATCGACAAATAGATTAGCAACATCAGCAAATGATGAGCATAAAAATAATCTTTTCATATTCTATAATATTAAGTTTAACACTTTTTGATACAAAGATAGCGTCTTCTATGACAGCCCTATGTCAGTAAGTCTAAATATTGAAGAGTTTTTTCATCGAAAGTACTTATTTTTTATAAGTAATTGAGAATGAGATAAGTTTTTATCTCATAAAAAGAAGAGGTTACGAATTAGAAATATACAGAATGTAGCATCCTGCTGTGATTTGCATAACCATTCAAAGAACTCTTTCGGTTGCAAAGGTACGATATTTAATCGGGGATAAAGAATGTTTTAAGATTTTTTTGAGTATTTGCATCTTTTCGATGAGCCAAGGACAGCTCATGTTTCTTTCGAGGGCAACGACAATGCATCTTATAACTGCAACATCATAAGCCATAATGCCAAACTCATACATAGGGAAGATGGCAACTATTTTATGGCTACAGCCACTGTGAGCACACAGGGACAAAATACCCCAATATTGCAACAGTACATGAAAGCCGATGTCAGAATCATCGTCAGCAATAAAACGTTATGGCAACAGGTATTCGGATAAACTATATCCGAATACCTGCTGTTTGTTTTTTTGGATGCATATTGTGTTGGTAAGCATCAGATTTTACGCAAAAGTTCTAATTTCCATAAAATTCCTCTTGTAAATCATTGGATATTTAGAAAAATATCGTATCTTTGTCCCCGAATTGAGGCGTTCTTTGCATATTGCAAAATACAGAAACGAGCAGAAGTCTGCTCGTTTCCATATTGTTACCTATATAATATAGGCAAACGCCCAACTTCTTGATTTTCAATCAAAGTCCAATTTAGAGCGAGTTATCGATTTTAACTCCCATAACGGTTGTTACGGATGGTAATGCCGGTAGGATAATTAGCAAGCCAGATCCGATCTTCTTCATCCACATAAATATCATTTATATTATTTCCATTCATCCCGTTGTAACTACTATAATCAGCCGTTATATAGGGCTCACTCTCATATGTTTTCACATTTAGTTTATATACACCTTTTCCTCCTGTAGCTACTAGAAGTTCATGAGCGTTCAAAGCAACGATCTGGTTAACCGCTACATTGTTGGGGGATTGACAGGAGATGATTTTTCCTGTTTTCTCCATGTCATATATAAGTATTCCCTTTTTATAGTTTCCCACAAACAGTTGTTTTGAAACATCATGGTAATAGAGCTCATACACTGGTGTTACGATACTTTCCACCACTTTATCGGGTACCAACTTCAGCTCTCCACTTTCGATTCCGGCACGAAACAGACCACTTCCCGTACCGATAAAGAAATGATTGCCATCCGTTTGTTCAATTGCGGTTATTTCACTATTGAAAGGCGTCGGCATGTGCAATGCAGTTCTGGTACGAATATCATACCATGTAATACTATCTTTACAGCATAACCAGATCCGATCATTCTTGTCCAAATAGCCATAATTCAGAAAAGCCTGCGACTTATTTCTGATTAATTCCGGATGTACATAAGCCAGTTCGAATTTATCATGCTGTGAGTTATACCTGAAAATACGGCCTTTCTGACCGATTACCCATAATACATTCTCGTTATCCATATAGAGCCAGTTCAAAGCAATCCGTGAATCCAGCTTCATGCTATCGTCTGAAAAATAGTAATGCTTGATATATTTCCCATCATAACGGTCTACTCCTTCCTGAGTCAGAAACCACATATAACCCCGCTGGTCTTTTTGGATCTGATATATTTTCTGGTTGTTCAGACCATCTTCTAGTCCTATGTACTTATAAATTTGACACTTGCTTATGGTACTACTAATGAAAAAGATAGTAAAAAGAAAAATTCTCTTGATATTCAAAAATGCTTTCATATTTGTCGCAAAAGATTCAAAAATACATTTGCAAAATTATAAAATATTAATTAAATCTCCATCCAATAAATCAATTTTGTTTCAATATCAGCCTAATCAATTTTCGTTTTGGAGGGTTTTACAACAAAAAATAAAGAAATGCTTCTCAAAAAGTTATTAAAAGAACCGGATATTGAAAGTAAGTGATCTGATATATTTTTATCAAAGAAACTTATATTGTAGATGGAAATAAATTTATGATTATCAGTAATCTATGGCTGGCGTAGAATAATGGGACTTTCTCATATCCTAATCTTAAGATATGAGAAGAATGAATGCGTATTGCAAATTACGCCAGGTAAAAACACCTTTTTATTTGCTAACAACTTTTAGATTAGTTATTTTACTCTTGAAATTACCTGCCTGTTCCAGTGGAAATACTAATGTACGAACATAACTCATAGAATCTTTGCCTCCATTAAAAAATCTTTTCTGAGTATTCATCTCTTCCACTAACTTTCCTTTGATATATAACCGCGTTGAATGATTATCCCCTTCAATACCGACGGTGGTATGTTCTCCCGGCAAAATGCGATAATTGAAAGTATTTAAATAACCGTCTCGTGCAAATCCTAACATACCTTTTATTGGATCAGAAAGGTAGAAGACAGCATCTGGTGAACGGAATAATTCTGTACCTTGTGTTTCATCTGCTCCGGTGATGTCAAAAGATACCATATAATTGTAACCTATTTCTCGATAAGGTGTTCGACTACCCGGTGTAACAGAAGCCTGTTCATAAGCTATTCCCGGTTGTCGGATGATACGTCCCAGTTGGTTTACTCCCGGTGCTTCACTAATAAGATTACGTTGGTTATCAAAATCTTCATACGATAAGGTTGGATTTTTGCCTGTCCACATTTTAACGGCTAGTGTTTGCAGTGCCGGATAAACGCGATGATGAATATCTTTGGTTGATATGCCATTGCCGACATGGTCATTCCATATAGCAAACATTCCTCCCAATATAGCGGGATCTTTTTCATTAAATTCAACGTTACCAATATGGGCAGGGGTCCAACTTTGATAAAGAGATTTGGTATTTAAATAATCATGATAATAACCGGCGGCCGGTACCATGTAAACCAGGCCATCAGGAATACTAATTAATTTGTATCCCTGCTTAATCATTTCCACGGGATCAGCATAACCATTATACCAAGCACTCATAATTACATTTTCAGATTTTACCGGAGTATTTCCTTTGGCGTGCGTTAATGCACCCCATACGCAGGCTTGTTTTCCATAACTTTCTACGTATCGAATATAATGATCTGTAAATTCACGGAATTTTTCTACGACATCCTTGTCTTTGTTAGAATACTCATCTGTGCCGATATGTACTCGTTTGCCTCGGAATACGGGATCTTTTCCTGCCAGATATTCTGTGAATAATCCATCCATGAATTCATAAGTTTCAGGTTTGAACAAATCCAGATGATCCATACCGTATTCCTTACTTCCTATCTCCGGTTTATAGTGAGTAAAAGCCAAGGTATGTGCCGGGGCGTCTATTTCTGGTATGATTTCTACGAAACAGTTTTCTGCCTGTTTCTGCAGATCAATAAATTCACGTTTGGTATAAAAGCCATCTCGTGCAGTTAATCCCGGGTAAGTATCTGATTCCAATCGGAATGCCGCATATGTCTTGTTCCAATCATGCTCAAAATATTGTTTAAAACCATTGTCGTTGAGATGTATCTGTAGCGTGTTCATTTTATAATAAGCCATGATCTTTATATAATCTTGAAGGAAAGGAAGAGGAATGAACTTACGTCCACAATCGATCATGAAACCGCGAATGGAATAGTCAGGGAAATCACGAATTTCACCTTTAGGAAAACTATGGTTATCTGTTTGTTCGGCTATTTGCAATAAAGTACGTGTCCCCCAATAAATACCTATATTTTCGGGAGCTGAGAGCTGTATCCGATCTGTGATTTTGATGGCATACCCTTCTTTGCCCAGCTTTTTATCTGCATGGATAGAAAGAATAAAGTCCCCGCTCACTCCCTTTCCTTGTGTTATTTCCGGTTTGATACCAAACATGGTTTCATAGTCTTCAGCAAACATGTTTGCTATGCGCATTAATTCAGGATTCTTATCAGTACATACAATTCTACTTTTTTCAGTAAGTGTAAAGTTACCGGTAGCTCCTTTCCATTCTTTAATTTCAGGGATGACAAAAGGTTGTGGATTTATTGCAGCTTCAATACCTGAACTGATACATAAGATAGTGATAAGAGTGAAAAGAACTCGACGGGTGGTTTGCATATTCTAGATTTAAAAATGAGTAATAGAGTTATTAAGTAATCAATTTGCAAAGATAAGCTAATTTAAATTTTCATGCAATTTCCTTTGATAATTTTGTTTATTTCTTTTGCATTTTATTCCTTTAATGAAATTTAATGCGTTACTATGAAACCGCTAAAATTATTGAAGCGTAATAATTCGCATCAGATGTTTGAGTGGTTGAAGTGGCACGTGTGAAAATCGTGTATACGCCAAAAGTGTATCGGGGGGGGAATCCTTTATTTTAAAAGATAGAATAGTGTTAGTTTACATGATAGCATACATAAATAAAGTTAAAAAAACAAAGCCTGAAAGCTATATTTGTCATTATTCTGCGTAGATAATTATAACTTGCAAAGTTATTTGTCACTATGATTATTACACGATATATTTTCTATTCTACTATGCTCCCGGTTTCTGATAGGGCATTTGCAGAACTTGAAAAGTGGGCCTGTTATTAAGCCTGAATGGATCGATAAATTCCATTTTGACATTGCAATTGTAATACTTAAATCTAATATTATGTTTGTTATCAGGTATCATTTCACGTCTTTGATAATGACAAAAGCTGAATCACTAACAGAATATTGGAAGGTAAAAGATGACTTTGGAGTAGTTCATTGCATCTGAAAAAGTATGGCTATTATTTTATAAATACCTAATAATATATCTTTTATGAAATATTCAAGTGTTAGTAGACTGTTTGTCTTTAGTTTATTTGTTACATGCTCAGTTTGGCTTTGTGCAGCCAAATCTTCTTTCCATTTGAAGAATTTGTGTGTAGAATATGCAGAAACTCCATTAGGCATAGATGTAGAGAAACCACGTTTTAGTTGGCAAATGGCAGTTCCTTCCGATCGTAGAGGAGGTATGCAAACCGCCTATCAGCTTACTGTGACAGATGAGCATGGAACTCAAGTCTGGAATTCCGGAAAAGTGATAAGTGATATCTCACTGAACATTGAATACGAAGGACAATCTTTGAAACCGGTTACTCGCTATATATGGACAATTCGCGTGTGGGATAATAAAGGTAGGAACGCATCAGCTTCTTCTTGGTTTGAAACCGGATTGATGAGTAGAAATGATACGGATAAGATATGGGGAGGTGCCAAATGGATTGGAGGTGGTGACGAAGATCAAATATTACATTCGCAATATCTTCCTATATACCGTCTCGACTTTACCCTACAACTTGACAGGCAATCAGCTTCTACACGTGCGGGTTTTATTTATGGGGCTAACGATCATCGTTTGATGAATAAGTTTAAAAATATATATCATTTACAGAATGCCAAAGATGAATCATATGTAATGATGGAGCTGGATATAACTCCGTTGATTTCGGGCAAAGAGGCACAAATCAATGTTTATCGTGTGGGCTACCATCCCGACGATCGTAAAGAAGCACCATTGAAAAGTCTGATTATTCCTACTTCTCTCATTAATGAAAACAATAAATATGAGAAACATACCGTCATATTAATCTCTAATTATGGGATCACTCGTCTATTTATTGATGACGATCAAAATGAAATTGGAGAAGTTAATCTTAATCCTATAGGCCGAAGCAGTGATTTTATTACTTTTCCGGTGGTTGCTGATATCGGTTATTCCCTTCCGGAAGGACAGAGTGCAACTTTTTCCAATATCAAGATCAGGCATTTCCAACGTCCTTCCAATGTTATTCGGGTGTTGAACTTCGATACAAGTTCCGGTCCTTTCCTGACATTGGATCCAAGCCGGAATTCCATGCCTATGCTTCGTACCCGGTTTGTTTCGGAGAAACAGAAGGTGAAGAAAGCGCGTCTCTATGTTACTTCACGCGGCATTTATGAAATATATATGAATGGATCTCGGATTGGAAATGATTATTTTAATCCGGGACTGACACAATATAATAAGATGCATTTATACCAGACTTATGATGTGACTGATTGTATTCAGGAAGGAGATAATGTGATCGGTGCTTTACTGGGCGAAGGCTGGTGGAGTGGAGGATGCACTTACATGGGAGAACTTTGGAATTATTTTGGTGATCGTCAGTCATTATTGGCTAAACTCGTAGTTACGTATGCGGATGGAGCAGAGAAAGTAGTAGTTACTAATCCTTCCCAATGGCAATATTTCAGTGAAGGTCCAATACGTTATGGAAGTTTCTTTCAAGGTGAGATATATGACGCTCGAAAAGAAAAACAAATATTGGGATGGAGTACTCCCGAATACAAGGCAACAGCATGGAAACCGGCTCAAGAGATTATACTTGGCGGAACTGTAAGTACTGGTGGAAGCAATGGTTGGGAACCTGCCAACGATTATTCAAACTTTTGGCTCACCGGGCAATTCGGACAGACGATAAAAGCCATCAAAGAACTGACTGCCGTTTCTGTGAAGGAGGTCCGCCCAGGCGTTTTTGTTTATGATATGGGACAAAATATGGCAGGGGTTCCTCGGATCAATTTGTCGGGTATGCAACCGGGAACGAAAGTATATTTACGTTTTGCAGAAGTGACCTATCCGGATCTTCCGGAATATAAAGGAAATATTGGCATGATAATGCTGGAAAATATTCGTGGAGCTATGGCACAAGATATTTACGTTACGAAGGGAGGAAACGAAACTATTTCTCCACGTTTTACTTATCATGGCTACCGTTATCTGGAGATTACAGGTATTGAGAAGCCACTCCCGTTGGAATCCGTAAAGGGAGTGGTACTGAGTTCTATCGATGGTTTGACAGCCAATTATGAAACTTCGAATACAAAAGTAAACCGATTATGGCAAAATATTTTGTGGTCAGCTTATGCTAATTTTATGTCTGTTCCTACCGATTGCCCTCAACGCAATGAACGGCTTGGATGGAGTGGTGATATTTCTGTCTTTTCGCGTACAGCTACTTATTTGGCTTCTTTCCCTCAATTTTTACGTCGTCACATGTTTGCTATGCGTCAAACTCAACATGCAGACGGGCGTTTCCCGGATATAGCACCTCTTGGAGGAGGGTTTGGCGGACTACTTTGGGGAAGTGCCGGTATTACCGTAGCATGGGAATCCTATCAGCAATATAATGATCGTGTATTGTTGTCCGAGCATTATAATGCAATGAAGCATTACATAAAATATATCCTTGAAAAATATATAGATCCTACTACCGGAGTACTGACTCAGGGACAAGCATGGTGGGGGAATTTAGGCGATTGGTTAGGATTAGAAGATGGAAAGAATGATAAAACTTTACTATGGGAATCCTATTTTATTTATGATCTTGATTTGATGCAGAAAATTGCTGTAGTATTGAATAGGAAAGATGATGCGGAATGGTACAAGAAACTGGCTGCCGAACGAAGGGAATTCTTTGCTCATACCTATATTCAACCGGAGACGGGAAAAACAATTGCTTCAGGGACCAATGGACCGAAGAAAGGTGAGTTGGTAGATATCCAAACATCGTATGTATTACCTTTAGCTTTCAATCTGGTTGATTCTACAATGAAAGATAAACTGGCGGAACATCTTGTACAAACAGTGACCAGAGACAATAAAACTGATCAGGGAAAAGAATGTCCTTCTTATTCTTTGATGACAGGTTTTATAGGCACAGCATGGATTAATATGGCTTTGTCTGAAAACGGATATTCGGATGTTGCATATAAGTTATTACAGCAAACTAGTTATCCCTCTTGGCTTTATCCTATTGAACAAGGAGCTACTACTATTTGGGAACGGTTGAATTCATATACGCGCCTTGATGGTTTTGGTGGCAACAATAGCATGAATTCTTTTAACCATTATTCTTTTGGTGCTGTGGGTGCATGGATGTGCAATTACTCGTTAGGTATACAACGTGATGAGGCATATCCCGGATTTAAGCATTTCATATTGAAACCGGAAGTAGATGTGACAGGGGCTATGACTTATGCGAACGGTTACTATGATTCCATGTATGGACGCATTAGTAGCAGTTGGAAAAAAGAAGAAGGTGCATTGATTTATCAATGTACAGTTCCTGCCAATACGACTGCACGTTTATATCTTCCTGCCGTTTGTGTAGAAAAAATTTCCGAGGGGAATAAATCTTTGAGGAAAAGTAAAGGAGTAGAGTATGTAGGTGTGGAAGATGGTAAAGTAATATTGGATCTTTCATCCGGCGACTATTCTTTTAAAATAGAGAAATAGACGGTTTGGTATGATATTACTCTTATAAATGAAAAACAAATAATGAAGAGATTAATTGTCGTAGCATTAACACTGATGAATTTGTCATTGAGTGCTCAGGAAAATCTGAAATTATGGTATGAACAGCCCGCCAAAGAATGGGTGGAAGCTCTGCCTTTAGGCAATGGACAAATTGGCGCGATGGTGTTTGGAGGTATAGAAAATGAATTGATACAACTGAATGAGGTGACTTTGTGGTCGGGTGGACCACAGAAAAAGAATGTAAACCCCGATGCATACAAGTATTTAAAACCTATACGGGAAGCTTTGGCAAAAGAAGATTACCGGGAAGCCACTAATCTTTGTAAGAAAATGCAGGGATATTTCACCCAAAGTTTTCTCCCTTTAGGAGATATCCGCATTAAACAAAGTTTTGGCGGTAGAGTCAACCCGTCCGGCTATGTGAGAAAATTATGTTTGGATGAGGCCATTGCTACTACCGAATTTGTTGTGGGGGGAGTGAAATATACACGTGAAATATTCACTTCGGCTCCGGATAGTGTCATGGTGATAAGTTTCACTGCTAATAAGCCCGGCAAATTGACATTCGACATTGCTATGAGTAGCCTTATCAAAAACACAATTACGGTCAAAGATAATGATAAACTTTACATGAATGGGCAAGTGCCTGCCCACGTTGATCCGGTTTATCACAACAGGCCGGGGAAACCGGCAATTGAACAAGTGGATACCGACGGGCTTGGAGGAATGCGTTTTCAAACTATTTTAAAGGCTTTGCCGGTCGGAGGAACTCTTCAAGCAGACGAAAGTGGTATCCATGTGAAGAATGCCGACCGATTGACTTTGTTACTATCAGCAGCAACCAGTTTCAATGGTTTTGATAAACATCCTGATAAAGAAGGTAAAGATGAGAAGATGATTTCGCAACGGAGAATGGATGATGCAGTATCTCTAAATTATGATGAACTGAAAAGAAAACATATCTCAGACTTCAGCAGCTTTTTTAATCGCGTTGCATTACATCTGACTGATACATTAACTAATAAAGTGAATGAGAAACTCCCTTCGGATTTTCGCTTGAAACTTTATTCTTATGGAAATTATGACCCAGCCTTGGAGGAACTCTTTTTTCAATACGGAAGATATCTGTTGATTTCCGCCTCGCGTCCGGGTGGATCGGCAGCCAATTTGCAAGGTTTGTGGAATAAAGAATTTCGTCCGCCCTGGAGTTCGAATTATACAATTAATATAAATACGGAAATGAACTATTGGCCGGCTGAAACAGGTAATCTGTCCGAAATGCACAAGCCACTTATAGATTGGATCAAGAATCTGTCGAAAACAGGCAAAGTAACAGCAAATGAGTTTTATCGTGCGAGGGGATGGGTGGCCCACCATAATTCAGATATTTGGGGATTGAGTAATCCGGTAGGTAATTGTGGTGAAGGCGATCCGGTTTGGGCGAACTGGTATATGGGAGGTAATTGGCTTTGCCAGCATTTATGGGAACATTATTGTTTTACCGGTGACAAGAATTACTTGAGAAACGAAGCTTATCCGGTAATGAAAGAAGCTGCTCTATTCTGTTTTGATTGGTTGGTAGAGAAAGACGGTTATTTGATAACTTCTCCATCTACTTCACCAGAAAACTCATTCTGGATGGATGGTAAATACTATGCAGTATCAGAGGCAACAACGATGGATATGGCGATTATCCGTGATTTGTTTACGAACTTGATTGAAGCCTCGGAGATTTTGAATATGGATAAGAAATTCCGTAAACAGTTGAAAGAAAAAAAAGATAAATTATTTCCTTACCGGATTGGTTCACAGGGACAATTACTTGAATGGAGCAAAGAATATAAAGAGACAGATCCTCGTCATAGACATCTTTCTCACCTGTTTGGTTTGCATCCGGGACGTCAGATTTCTCCATTGATAACTCCTGAACTGGCAAAAGCTGCTGATAAGACTTTTGAACTGCGTGGTGATGAAGGTACAGGTTGGAGTAAGGGATGGAAGATTAACTTTGCAGCCAGATTGTTGGACGGTGACCATGCTTATAAAATGATTCGTGAGATCATGCATTATTGTGATCCTTCTGCCGGTGGAGTAGGGGGAACTTATCCGAATTTCTTCGACGCTCATCCACCTTTCCAGATTGATGGAAACTTTGGAGCAACAGCGGGATTTATAGAAATGCTTCTTCAAAGTCATTTGAAAGAACTTCATCTGTTGCCGGCTTTACCAAGTGCCTGGCCCTCAGGAAGTGTATCAGGTTTGAAAGCCAGGGGAAACTTTGAAGTAGATATCGTTTGGGAAGATCATCAATTGAAGCAGGCCAAGATTAAGTCAAATATGGGGAATAAGTGTGTTTTGAGGACTCAAGTTCCAGTGAGTATTGAAGGAGTTGTATCCACTCAAGTAAAGGAAGGCAATTACTACATTAGTAGTTTTGAAACAAAAAAAGGAGATTTTTATGTAATAACAGCCATTGTAAACTAAATAAAGTCTGGAAAGAAATCAAGCTTTGAGTAATAAATCTCATCTTTTGCATTTAATTTAATAATGGAAGGGATGAGATTTTTAATCAATCTTCAAACCAAAAAGCTTCTTCTACCTCTTTAATATATTTATCAATATTTTTATTCCCCTTTTTAGTTACCAAGAATGAAACTGTCAGATGTTCACCCCATTTTACCATTATCAAATCTTGCTTATGTGTATATTTATCCATGTATATGGATTTCTTGTTTTCAATAGGATATGTAATCACATATTGTGCATTAAAGGTCTCTTTAGACTTTTCTGGTGACCAAATGGTTATTCTCTTTTTCACTCTTTGTATTTGTTCCTCTGTCATCGGTCTAGTGAGGTATTGTTCCATACCTAGAGAATAATTTATTTTATTAAATATAGTTTCTGGCATTTTATCAATAGATTTATCTACCCCTGGCTCCTTTTTAACCCATTGGGTTACTAGGGTGTATTTTCCATCTTTATTAATCGATTTGTTTGTTATTAGTTTTTTTTCACCTCCACTACATTTAATAAATAAGATGCATTCTCCATCTTTATGTATCCACTGGGATGTTATAGCATCATTTGCTGTTTTACACAGTTCTATTGGATTTACTGGAGGAAGGAGAAGATAAAACATTTCGGAAATAATATATTGAGGAAGAGCTTTATAAGTTAAACCTATGCACTTTGTTTGTCTATCTAATTCCCCTCTTTCGATATCAGAATCTTTGGGAATACTGACGTGAAGATCTTTATTTTTAATCTTTTCCTTAGTTAGTTTTGAAACATTCATGTCGCTTTCTTGATAAGACGGAATATTGTATTTAAGATATAATCCATCTGTTGTGAGTGTGTCATTTTGTCCATAAGCAGGAATTAAATATGCGATGATGCATATCATTGAAAATAATATTTTTATATTATTCATATTTGGAAATTGTTTATATTTTATACAATGTTATTATTCGTAATATATTCACTCATCTCTTTGGTATCCAATCCTGCACCATCTTTTCTTTTATTCAGATTTACGCCAGAACCTAAATAAGCCTCAGCATAGCTATTAGATCAGATTCAGAGAGTATGAACTACCATACTTTCTATATATGTGATACATCTCCAAAAGCAGTCGTTATCATATCCTCAGACAATACTTCTTAAAAGTTTTTTTGCTACCTCTAATGATAATGATAAACAAATATAAATATTCTTTTTGAAATATCGTCAATTCCCAAATGACCAATATATAATATAGGCGTCCTGTTATTCGGAAAATACCGGAGTTAATAATAAAACAACGGTCTATTAAGTTGTTTTACTTATAAGATTAATATATAATTGAGGTTGTATCAGATCGTTTTTCGTACATAGTCCCATCGGTTCACGTACGTGAACTATTGGGCTCATGTACGGAATCCGAATGCTTCACGTACGTGAAATGAGAGTATGCATCGTATATAATAGATTAATACTGCTTCGTTTTCATATTAATGCTGTTAGCTTATCTACTTAATATTGTGCGGAAAGAACCTTGAAAAGCGGTTTTATTAGAAGAAAAATAGGCTAAAAACATGAATACTCAGTAAAAATACTCTTTCTTGAGGTTTGTGAAAAATAGTATCATTTATATGACTTATGATTGGTAATCAGATTATTAGCTAACTAATCGTGGAACTTAAAGTGATAATAGAAAAGCGAAAAAAGACTATTGTCACCTTATTGTCACTTCTTATTGTCACTAATTGACCATTGATAATTAGAACTTTACGTTGAAAAAGTGACAAATGATAATAAAATGGGCATTTAAAACGTATAGAAGGAAAATCTGAAAAAGATAGATGAAAAGATGGGAAAGGAATCTATTATTGTGCGTTTTAGCACTTAAAATGTGAGGAAACGCACATACTGCCTTTCTTTTTTAATGAGGTAATGTGTTGGTAATGATTTGATTATCTGTTTGGCATGGTTCTTGATACTTTATATGCAAGTTTGGCTATTCGCTTGCCAAGCATTTCTCTCATAAATTAAATTCGACAAATGGAGTACAGGTGGCAAACTGATACAAATGTCGGACTATTCTATTAATTGTTTTTATAAATAAAATGCTCTGCAAAAATTAATCTTCGCAGAGCATTTTTACGATTGGTATAAGGGTAGGTTTATTGTTTCACTTTGATAATGTCATAATTCAGATCGCTCACAGCTTCTTGCAGGCTATCGTTTACCAAACGCAAAGTTGTGTCATTGACAATAACAAAATACATAGGAGCATCACCGTTCTGCGGAGTCAATTTAATAGCAGTCTTTGGCTGTTTGTTCACAATCTTATGAACGGTTTGTTGCTTACCTTTCGAAGTGAAGGTTTTATCTTTTCCTTGTCCTTCTGCGTCAAGGTAAGTCATATCCAGGGAGTAAACAGTGTCCACCCCGTCAGTAGCAGCGTTTAAAGTCAGTACATAATCGATACCCGGACCGTCAGCAGCAGGGAGTGTGCCTTCAAAAACTTCCGTCACTTCTGTGATCGGAGGCATTACAAGTGCAAGACTGTCTGCTTCTGCCTCTGCGGCTTTGTTTGCTTTTGACTGGCAAGATGCCAAAGCAGCTACAACAGCTGCTAACATAATTACTTTTTTCATCGTTAAGTGCTTTAAGTTAATATAAATATAGTGAGCTATTGCTCGGTTTATTGTTTTTAAATATCCTTTTCATCCTCCCGTTTGATGACCAGCAGTTTGTCTACTCGTCCACGGTCCATATCCACTACTTCAAATTGCAGATTCTGGTAGGTAAAGATATCTCCGGCTTTCGGGATACGTCCTATCAAAAACATTGCCAATCCACCAAGAGTGGTAAAGTCTTCGTCTTCCAAGTCCTCATAAGATAAAATTCCCATCTCTTCCATGAAGTCCTTAATGTTCATAGAGGCTTCCACCAACATCGAACCATCTTGTCTTCTGACGATATCTTCTTCTTCCGTATCGTCTTCTTCAAGAATGTCTCCGAAGATACTTTCGGTCAGATCGTGCAAGGTAATAATACCTTCCGTACTACCATACTCGTTTACAACAACTCCGAACTTATTTTTGTTCTTCTTGAATAGCTCTAAAATTTTGTTTGCATATAAACTTTCTGGAATAAACAACGGAGGACGAGCTATTTCACACAAGTTGAAGACTTTTTTATTGCCTACCATCAAAATAATGTCTTTAACGGATACCACACCGATAATTTCATCTTTTCGTTCGTCCACTAACAGATATTTACTGTAATGTTCTTCTTCGATGGTTTTCATCACTTTCTCCTGAGAATCATCGGGATGAAGTATGACTAAATCTCTTCGGTGAGTCATTAATTCATTGGCACGTTTGTCTGAGAAACGAAATACATCACGTAACATTTCTGTCTCTTCTTTGTCAATTACTCCTTGTTCGGAACTTTGGTGGAGGATCATTTTGATTTCTTCCTGTGTCATAGGGCGTTCTTCGTTCTTAACACCGATGATTTTGTTCAGCAAACGGGTCGATACGCTGAGTAACCAGACAAACGGGTAAGATACTTTTGTTAGCAGTATCATGACCGGGCTGAATAATGTTGCATAGCGTTCCGGATTGCTGAGGGCAATTGATTTGGGGACAAGTTCGCCAATGATGAGTGACAGGTAAGTAATGATAGCTACTGTAGTGACCATTGCCAGGTTGCGGGCATATGCCTCTGCTCCGGGAATGATTGAAAAGAGGGGCACAAGATCGTCTGCAATGGCTACGCCACCATAGGCACCAGATACAATACCGATAAGAGTAATACCAATCTGAATCGTAGATAAGAACTTTTCGGGTTCTTCCAATTGTTTTAAAACACCGCGGGCAGATTTGTTCCCTCTATTAGCGAGGGTTTCAAGACGAGCTTTACTTGAAGATACTAAGGCTATTTCGTACATGGCAAAGATACCATTAAGCACGAGTAAAAGAATAATGATTAAAAATTCCATAAATGGAGTTAAATGGTTAATGCGCCGAAATTACATGAAATCATGACAAGATACAAATATGTACCGTTATATTAATGAATTTTTAATAATACGGCTGTTGAACCTTTTGACAAATACTTCTTGATATTAAAGCGAAGCAGAGATGCTACATTACTCTCCGCATGACAGAAATTCTATTGATAACTATTTTGATATATCACTTAGCGTAGGTGGCAGCTTTTGCCTTTGCTCGTTCTATCCGTTCCATGGTGTCTGGATGAGAAGAAAACATCTTTTGCAGATAGGACGCTTTGGGAGCACCGGCAGACAGTTCCTCCAATTTGGCTAATGCCTTGGACATGGCATAAGGGTCGATATTGTTCTTTACACAAAATTCAACGCCGTAGTCGTCAGCCTCATTTTCTTGCTTCTGAGAAAACTGAGCACTGGATAAATTATCAGCTATTGTTCCTAGCTGAGATTCGGTTAATTGGGCTAGTTTTTCACTAATTATGCCTGCTGCATTTTTTACGGCAGAACGAATATACGCATTCTTCATAGCATCTTTGGAGTCAGAGTGAATTACGTGACCGATTTCATGACCTACTACTGCCATGACTTCTTCGTCTGTCATGGCATCCATGAGTCCGGCGCAAATACGAACACTACCGTCTCCGCAAGCAAAGGCATTTACATCTGCTACTTCGTATACTCCGAAGTTCACTTGTAGGCCGTCTACCTCTTTGATATTTCCGGTCAGTCTCTCCAATCGCTGACCATATTCACTATCCGGTTTTGTCAGCCTATTTATAGAATCCATCCATACCATATATTCTTTGCTTATTTTGATAATATCCGCATCTGATAAAGTTACTGCTTGTATAGCGTCTTTTCCAGCTTGGAGTGCTTTCCCGAGTTTCTTAAATTGGGCGGCTGCTTCAAAACTATTCAAGCTCAGGAGTAACAGGGTCAGTAGTGCAATTTGTTTTTTCATTTTCAGTGATTTTTTGATTTGTAATATATGTATAGTCGCATTAATATTCAAAAGTAATACCCAAAGTAGGTAATAATGTGCCACTTTCTTGTTTGATGGCTTTCATAATGTAACGTTGCTCATTTACGGGAGCCTCGGGATTTGCTATCTTTCCAGTACTCATCAGCACATCTGCTTGTTTCAATTTGCTGGCTGTGATATTTTGCAGATCAATATAGAAACCCAGCATACAACGTTTCAGATAGAATGTTTTGTCTATACGAATATCTACTTGAGTGAAGGCGGGTAATCGTTCCTTATTATATTGGTTATAGTCATAATAAGGTTTACCTTGGGCATTCCAGGCAGTTACCAGTGATGATTTGTCAGCATCGTATGGAGTATAGGGAGTTCCGCCAATGCAACTTACTTTCATACCGAAACTCCATTGGTGAGGAAAATAGTAAGTACCTCGCAGGTTAAAGATGAAGCGATTGTCCCATGCAGATGCAATGTATTCACTTTCTTTACTGTTACGATATTCACTTTTAAAGAGAGTGAGGGATGAGGCTAAATTCAATTTTTGTGCGATTAACCATTTTATTAATAGTTCTGCTCCGTATGAACGCCCTTGGGCAGTAGAAGTCAGAAGTTCGTTACCAATTACACCATAATCGTTACCTTTACAGGCCAAGGGAATATTATCTACTATCGAAAGTGGGATTTTATCATAATCTTTATAGAATCCTTCTAGGGAAGCTTCAAAAGTGTCTCCCTTTCGCCAGGTGATTCCCAGACTTTCCTGGCTGACTTTCATGTATTGAAGTGTATATTTATTGGCAAATTGTCCATTGCTGTTCTTAAAACCAAGAGCGGTGTAAGGAGGAAGCTGGTAATAGAGTCCGGCATTTCCACTTAAAGCCCAATGATCGGTCAATTGATAGGAGAGAGACAAACGGGGCGATAACTGATTGGAGAGATCTTTCATTGCTGACGAATAATTATTAGCGTCTGTTCTTAATCCTAAAGAAGCTGTGAAATGATCATCTGTTGAAGTGTAATTAAAGGTTCCGAAAATTCCCCAACGCATTATTCCCAGATATGTATGATAATCGAACGTTTGTGCACGATCGATATATACGTGTTGGAAAGTAGTGTTAGTATATTGGCTATAATCCAGATTAACACCTAGTTTAATTCTCCAGTTGCCGAAGGATGAACTGTTTTCGAAACGTAATTTAGTTTCTTGCTCAGTAGAACGCAGTCGGAGCATTAAATTATCCGGATTACTTTCATCATTTTGAAGATATTTGGTATTACGGTTATTCATGTAACTATGACTCACTACGACCGATTGTATATGTGCACCCGCATAATGACGGTAAACAGTTCCTAAAGTGAAAGTACTTTGTTCTATTTTGGGAAGATAACTCAAAATGTATTCGTTATCCTCATTATCTGCCTTGGTATTTAACTTCATCTTATCAATTCCACCTAATCCTAACACAATTAGTTCATTTTGAGCATTAAACCGGGTTTTTATCTTGAATTGTGCATCAGTAAAAGTTGGTAGGAAAGGGAGTCCTAACATATCAAACAGAAATTGCAGGTAAGATTGTCGTACTGATACCAGATACGATGTCTTTTTGCCAAGATGACCGTTGGAGGCTAAAGAGACTTCGGAAGCCCCGAGAGTGGCTTTCAAAGAATTACGTTCCATGTCGCCATCCCGTAATTTAAAATCGAGCACCGAGCTGAGGGCATTTCCTTTATCGGCAGGGAAGGCACCGGTATAGAAATTTACTTCACGAATCAAGTCTGCATTTAAAATACCTACCGGACCACCGGAAGCTCCTTGCGTACTGAAATGATTGATATTGGGAATTTCTACTTCATCAAGATAAAAACGGTTCTCGGACGGAGATCCGCCACGTACAATCAGGTCATTGCGATAACCTATCGGCGAGAAAGAAACTCCCGGATAAGATTGAACGATTCGGGAAATATCCCGATTGGCTCCCGGACTTTTTTCTATTTCCTGTAAACCAATGATTCGTAGGCTGACAGGGCTTTCCACATCACGTCGGAAAGGTGATGTAGTGATTGTTACCCCATCGAGTTCGGTCAGATTCTCTTCCATCTCTATAGAGATATTCAGATTTTTGGTTGATAAGATATATTCAGGAGTCGTTACACTTTTGTATCCGATTGCGGTAGCTTGTAAACGATAGATACCCGGTGGAACTTTCTCAATGGTGAAATGTCCTTCTGCATCGGTGACAGCACCTAGATTCAAACCAGTGATCATTACATTAATGAATTCCAACGGCTCACGACTGTTTTTGTCAATCACAGTTCCTTTCACCTGATGGATAGGTTGTGCAGAAAGTAGACTGATTGCTGTGCAGAAAAGTAACAAGAGTGCCGAAAGTCTTTTCATAATGCTATTGTAGTTTAGTAAATGCAAAGTTAGTTGAATTTTGTTTTATCATCTCATTTTTATATCTTATTTTTGTGCGAACAATAAAACTTGTTCGCTATGAAAACAGTAAGATTAATTACTTGCAAAGATGCGATGACAGCTCATATTCTTCAGGGAGCATTAGAAAATGAAGGTGTAGAATCTATATTCGTTATGGAAGAAAACTATGAAAGAATAATCTAAAATTATATATGTAAAGATGAAAAGATTTCTATTAATTTCCTTATTATTAGCTTTGGTAGCTCCTTCTTTTGCTGCCAAGGTAGATACTTTATTAGTTAAAAGCCCATCCATGAATAAAGATGTTCAGGTGGTAGTTGTAACTCCGGATGTTGCAATGGGGAATAAGGCTGTGGCTTGTCCGGTTATTTATTTACTTCATGGTTTTGGGGGCAATGCTAAAACATGGGTCAGCATTAAACCGGATCTTCCTCAGATAGCAGACGAGAAGGGTATTATATTTGTTTGTCCGGATGGTAAGACAAGCTGGTATTGGGATTGTCCGAAGAATCCGTCATTTCGTTACGAAACATTTATTTCGTCAGAATTAGTAAAGTATATCGATGAGCATTATAAAACGATTGCTGACCGGAAAGGACGTGCAATCACCGGACTTAGCATGGGTGGACATGGAGGTATGTGGAACGGTATTCGCCATAAAGATACATTTGGTGCCTGTGGTAGTACCAGTGGGGGAGTTGATATTCGTCCATTTCCAAAGAATTGGGATATGGCAGTTCAATTAGGTGACTACGACTCTAATAAGGAGATTTGGGATACTCATACTGTAATCAATCAGATTGATAAGTTGCAGAATGGTGACTTAGCTATTATTTTCGACTGCGGAGAAGCCGATTTCTTTATCAATGTAAATAAGGACTTGCATAATCGTTTGTTAGAGCATAAGATAGATCATGACTTTATCACTCGTCCGGGAGGGCATACTAGTGAATATTGGAATAATTCTATCGATTACCAGATTCTCTTTTTTGAAAAGTTTTTTAAGAAGTAACTCCAGTTAATTAAAGATTGAGATAAAATAAAAAAGGTAAGAATAGTTGAGTCTGTTCTTACCTTTTTTATTTAGTACTTTTACAATTAAATCTTGTGTTAGGAAAGATGGAAAGTGGATAGTTAAAATAGAGAACTTTTCAAATAATTATAGGAACTAATTGAGACTATAGCTGATTGATACAGTGCGACGATTGGGATAATAGTTATAGGAATCTCCACCCAAATAAGTGGTTTGACTATGTATTTGAGTTAAATTCCCTTCTTTATTAACTTGGTAGGTATAAGTTGTATATTCGCTGTCATTTCCTTCCGGAGTAGTACGAACTGTAAAGTGGTGAGGTGCTTTTCCTAATAATCCGGCATAAAGAGCCTCAGTATGCAATGTAAATGGATGAGTTTCTAGTAAACTTAAACAAGGAATGTAATATTGCGAACTTTGTTCACCGGGTTTATAAAGGACTTTATTACTGATATCATTTATGTGAGAAGTGACTGATTCCAAGTTATCTGCGTTGTAGGTTAATGTTATTGTAGAATAGAGCTTGCCATTTATATTTTCAATGACTTCCGTCAGATATCCATCTGCAGAATAGGCAAACTTATATTCACGTTGTTGGATATCCGATTCGTTGTATATACATTGACTAGCATATCCTTCAGCATTTAAAGTATAGGTTAAAGTGGTCATTTCACTAGCGACGGTTACCTTCTTGTCAGAATAAATAAGATTAACTTCATAATTAATCTCGCTTTCGAGTACGGTTTGACGGACAGTGTGTTGCATCAATCGACCTTGATCATATAGAAACTTTTCAGTCTTGGTCACCGGATATGAATCACTTGTCATAACTTCATTTAAAGTGATGACTCGTTGGTTATTTGTAGAATTCTCATCATTGTCGTCCGAGCAACTGACTACTCCTAATAGGACACCTAATAAAATAATGACCTTTTTCATTTAAGTTGTAATCCTCTGATAAATTTCCTGCTGGCAGGACTGCTTACACTCTTTTCTATTTTAATGCTTTTGCTGGAGGTCGTTTCCGTCTCTGGCTCGTCCGGATCTGTTGGTGGATAGGTACCTTCTAATACTCCGATAGCTACACTCAACAATGCTTCTTTGGGATCGCCAAAAGGTAAGAATGTAGAATAATCTGTTGAAGAACTAACGGAATAATGAGGTTGGAATCCTCCGCTAAAGGTATCATGTTCCGAGTTATATACGGTACATACTACGGGATTAACTGCCCACGAAAACTCTTCATTAATAAATTTTTCTGTAGCTACATTCTGACCTTTCGTAGAACTGCCGATTCCAATTAGCTTTTGTACCTTGTTATTTAAGTTATTCATTAACATTTCCGGTGCCCCTGTTGTTTCTCCGCTGATTAATACAATCAGAGTGTTCAGATCAAGATTCTTTCCATTCTTAAGCAGTTGTTGATCGAAAGTTAAAGTTGCATCCTTATCTATATTCTTGTCATTATATTCTAAGAAAGTCATATTCTGATCCAAGTAATAAGAAGGAGCAAGAATAGTGCTTAATAACTGTACACAGTCTAGGGTTCCTCCTGCATTGTAGCGAAGGTCAAGAATTACTTTATGAATATTCTCCTGAGCAAGTTCAGCCGACCATTCACGTAATTCGTTGTTATATTTTTCCGGATCATCTTTCGTGCCGGCTGTAAAACTGTTGTACATAAGATACCCCACCTTTCCTGTACTTAAATCAAGTATTTCAGATTTATGGAAAGGATTATCTTCTACTATTTGGGCTGCACCCATTTTTAAAGTGATATCATTGGGCACTACCTTATATACTGGTTCCGGTTCTTCTTCCCCTTCTTCTACTTCAGGAATTACTTCTTTCCAAACTCCCATAACCAAGTCTCTAGCCTGAGTACCTTGCAGTAATGCTGTTTCATATTTCTTGCTGATATAGGATGTATCCACTTTCATAATCCAGTTACCTCGTTGTAATCCGGCTTTTTCTGCCGGTGAGCCGGGGATCACATAAGTGACCAGTGCGTTGTAAGCAGTGTCAATGTCCTGACTACGAACCAGTGAATAGTCGAACCCATAAGTAGGCAGCGGAGTTTCCATAACAGAATCTACAAAAGAGTAACTGTCATTACTTGCTTTTACTTTAGCTAAAAAGCCGGCCGGGTCTAAAAACAGGTTTACATCATCGTAAGAAGGCATGCTCCCATACCACAGATAGTTCTGTTGCATAATATCGTACATCCAGGAGTCCAGAGCAGTTTGGTGGGCATATTCCGGCCAGCGGTCTACACCACAAGAGATAAAACCACTGATAAATGCGATAATCAGTGCAGGTATGAGGATTATCTTTCTTAAATTCATCATTATAAAAAGCTTTTCAGTGCGCAAATGTAGGAAATACTTTGCTTATCTACCACATTTATGGTATAAAAATGCCTTCAATATGTGATAGGCTGTTAGCGAATCTTCCTTTACCTTTGCAACATCAAAGTTAACAATAGATATTAACTCTAAATATAGAAAACAGATGGAACCTAAGAAATTACATTTTGAAACACTGCAAATTCATGTAGGACAAGAAACACCCGATCCCGCAACAGATGCGCGTGCTGTCCCCATTTATCAAACAACGTCTTATGTATTTCGTGATTCGGCGCATGCAGCTGCACGCTTTGGCTTGCAGGATCCGGGAAATATTTATGGGCGTCTGACTAACTCTACCCAGGATGTATTCGAAAAGCGGGTAGCCGCTCTTGAGGGTGGAGTAGCTGCGTTGGCTGTGGCTTCCGGTGCGGCAGCTATCACTTATGCCTTTGAAAACATTACTCGTGCCGGCGATCACATTGTGGCTGCTAAAACAATTTATGGTGGTACATACAATCTGTTGGCACATACATTGCCTACTTACGGAGTAACTACTACTTTCGTCGATCCTTCTGATCTTGGGAACTTTGAGAAAGCAATTCAAGAGAATACAAAAGCTGTTTTTATAGAAACGTTCGGTAATCCGAACTGTAATCTGATTGATATTAAAGCAGTAGCTGAAGTCGCTCATCGCCATCATATTCCTTTGATTATCGATAATACTTTCGGTACTCCTTTTTTGATTCGTCCGATTGAGTACGGTGCTGATATTGTAGTACATTCTGCAACTAAGTTTATCGGTGGCCATGGAACTTCATTAGGAGGTGTAATTGTCGATTCCGGAAAATTTGATTGGGTAGCATCCGGAAAATTTCCACAATTGACGGAACCGGATCCGAGTTATCATGGAGTACGTTTTGTGGATGCGGCAGGTCCTGCAGCTTATGCTATCAGAATTCGTGCTGTCTTGCTTCGTGATACGGGTGCAACCATTAGCCCTTTCAACGCTTTCATTCTTCTGCAAGGTTTGGAGACTTTGTCTTTGCGTTTAGAACGTCATGTGTCCAATGCCTTGAAAGTGGTAAACTATTTGAAGAATCATCCGAAAGTAGCAGTTGTAAATCACCCATCTCTACCAGAACATCCCGACCATGCTTTATATCAGAAGTATTTTCCTAATGGGGCAGGTTCTATCTTCACTTTCGAAATAAAAGGAGGAAAAGAAGAAGCTCATAAAGTGATCGACAGTCTCGAGATCTTCTCTTTGCTGGCTAATGTAGCCGATGTAAAATCACTTGTAATTCATCCGGCAACGACTACCCACTCTCAGTTGAATGAAGCAGAACTTGCCGAACAAGGAATCAAACAAAGTACCATCCGTCTATCTATCGGTACAGAGCATATTGATGATATTATTGCGGATTTAGATCAGGCTTTGTCGAAGATTTGATAGGATGAAATGTTGGATTGAATTATATCCAGGAGGTTCCTAATCAAAAACCTGTTGATGAACGTTATAGAAGCAAGATGATATTGGAACTAAAATGGAACATAATAAAAGTATAGCTGTATTATTATCAGGAGGTGTAGACAGTTCGGTTGTCGTACACCTTCTTTGTGAACAAGGATTTAAGCCCGAACTATTCTATATTAAGATTGGTATGGATGGTGCGGAGTATATGGATTGCTCGGCAGAGGAAGATATTGAATTGGCGACTACGACTGCCCGCAAGTATGGCTTGTCTTTACAAATCGTTGATTTACATCGTGAATATTGGGAGAGTGTCGCTACTTATGCAATTGATAAGATCCGGAAAGGATTGACTCCTAATCCGGACGTTATGTGTAATAAACTCATTAAGTTTGGGTGTTTCGAACAACGGGTAGGGAAGGATTTCGATTTCACAGCTACCGGACATTATGCCACTACAGTACAGCGTGATGGTAAAGTTTGGTTGGGAACAGCAAAGGATATTGTAAAAGATCAGACTGATTTCCTAGCACAAATCGATTATTTACAGGTTTCCAAACTTATGTTTCCCCTTGGAGGATTAATGAAGAAAGAGGTACGTGAAATTGCTCAAAAGGCAGGATTACCTAGTGCTAAAAGAAAAGACAGTCAGGGGATATGCTTTCTAGGCAAAATTAATTATAATGATTTCGTCCGTCGTTTCATGGGAGAAAAGGAAGGAGCGATTATTGAGTTGGAAACAGGGAAAAAGTTAGGTACACATCATGGCTACTGGTTTCATACCATCGGACAACGTAAAGGTTTGGGGCTGAGTGGCGGTCCTTGGTTTGTGATAAAAAAAAATGTTCAGGAAAATGTGATTTACGTATCCCATGGATATGGAGTTGAGACACAGTATGGTAATGAATTCCGAATGGGTGACTTTCACTTTATTACGGACAATCCCTGGAATCCGGCAGAGAAGGAAACAGAAATAACTTTTAAGATTCGCCATACTCCTGAATTCACACAGGGAAAATTAATACAAGAGGATGATGGCCTTTTCAGAGTTTTGTCTTCTGAAAAGATACAAGGTATTGCTCCGGGACAGTTCGGAACTATCTATGATACGAAGTCGGAGATATGTATTGGTAGTGGAGAAATAAAGTATTAATAGATAAATTCCATTACATTAAGACTAAACTTTCTCTCTTTTAATAGTAAAGTTTCTCTCTATTTAGTATGAATTATAAATGAAACTTTTGATTGTATAATTGGAACTTTCAATTGTACAATCGGAAGTTTTAATTATATAATTGAAACTTGCAATTATAGATTTGTCTTAAGCGATAATAATTTCTCTATTAAAGCAGAAGAAGTTTCTTAAAGGGCAAGAAGAAGTTTTCTATTAATAGATTGAGAGGGAACTAATAATACTTGTCGATGATATTGTAGATATTGATACATGCAATATCAAAAGAAATCGTTAAATCGCCAGAATTTAGAAAATCACGACTAACTATTAATCTTAGCAGTGGTCCGGACTTTTTAGATGATTTCATCTGCTAAAATTCTCTTTTGTCAGATATAATATTCCGCTAGATCTACAATCCCTGCCCGCATTGCATATTTAGTAGCTTCATGTACATTGTTTACTCCTAATTTGCGGAAGATATTTTTTCTGTGACTGTTGATGGTGTGGAAACTAAGATTCTTGTCAGCAGCAATTTCTTTGGTTGTTTTACCTAATGCAATTTCTTTTAAAATGTTCTTTTCCGTTTGGGTTAATAGATGATCTTCGACAGCTGTTGCAGCGGGAGTGTGATTGCCTGAAAGTAGTAAATTACTGACATGATTACAGATATACCTCTGTTTACGCGTGGCGCATTGGATGGCAGTCATGATTTCCTCTTTGGAGTTGTCTTTCATTACTACTCCGAAAGCCATACTACTGAATAATATTTGTCGAAGGAAGTTTATACTTAACTCATCAGAAAATAAAATCCAGTCTGCTTCTTTGAACCGTTCTTGTAAAACAATTAACTCATCCGCCCCAGCAAAATCGAATAGGGTATAGTCCAGAATAATCACTGCTTGTGGATACAATCGTAACAGTTGAATCAGTTCAACTTTATTGTCAGCTTCCACAAGGGTGCTTACATCCTTCTGTTTGCTTAATAGGAACATCATTCCTGCCTTACTGATATCTTGGTTGTCTGCAATGATATATTCTCTCATATAGGAATCGGATCAATTAAAAACTCCGCCACAAATGTACGCATTTTGCGCGATTTGTAGCGGAGTAATTATAAGATTCTTATACTTGTATTACCAAGAACGTCCTTTGAAGATATTAGATTGGTTCAGGGGAATAATGTTTCCGTTCAATGTCAGATTGTTATTATTAAAATTTGGACTGACGGTAACTGAAGCATTGTTGCTGCCACTGCTCATGTTTATAAATACTTGAGCCGAGATACCTATACCCTGAACATTGAATGAGCAGAATACATTTCCTTTTTTATCAATATTCATTTTCACATCTGCTGAGTTACCATCTACTGTCACACCACCGATACCGTTAGGACCTGGATATGAGGTGTTGAAAGCCGTTTGTACAGTAGCTCTGTTACCATTCATCAAGACAAAGTTGGTATTGGGGGTAACAAATGCGGTCATACCATTTCTGAAAACGACCTGGTTGGCTTCCAGAACAAATTGTTTGTTTTTTAAAGCCTGTATAGCCTCTTGATAGGAAGCCATATCCTGAACTTGTTCTTCAGCACGGAGTTTTGCTCTTTCTGCGTCTCTTTGAGCTTTTCTTTCTGCGCGGCGTGCGGCTGCGTCACTTTGTGCATACATCATTGTGCTTGCACTCATTAATACTAATGCTAATAATGCAATAAACTTTTTCATAACTTTTTTTTGTTTAGGTTTAATACGTTGTCCGTTTATTGCAAAAACAAAGTGTATGCCAGATTGTTCACGAACGTCTTGCTATTTTATATCCGATAGCAGCGACAACGATACTCATTAACGGGCTGATAATGTTGAAAAAACAATATGGAAGATACACAATTGTGGGGACACTCAAAATGGTTGCTTGCGTCATTCCACAACTGTTCCAGGGAATCAATACAGATGTAACAGTTACTGAATCTTCGGTAGTCCGACTTAACAAACAACTTTCGTATCCTTTTTTATAATATATATTGCGGAATATGTTTCCAGTTAGAATAATACTAATGTATTGATCGGCAGTTGCCATATTCAGGAAAAGGCCGGAACATACGGTTGAAGTTACTACACCGAAAGTATTTTTCATAAACCTAATAAAGAGTGAAGTGATACTTCCCAACATTCCACTTGCTGTCATAGCTCCACCAAAACACATTGCACATAAAATCAGCCAAACAGTATTCATCATTCCGGACATACCTCGTGTAGAGATTAAATCAGACAAAATGACATTATCTGTTTGCAAATTTGTTTTTCCGTAGATGGTCATCATAAGTCCTTTATATAAGGATTCAAAATTAGATGTTGTAGCTCCTGCAATTTCGTGTAGTAAATCGGGCTGGAGAATCAATGCAAAAATACCGGCTAGTAAGGTTGATAAGAATAAGGTGATGATGGAGGGAACTTTCCGGGCGATCAAGATTCCTGTTGCTACAGGAACAATCAGTAACCAGGGAGTGATCAGGAACTTTTCTTTCAAGGCGGCTGCTACTTCCGGGATATGTTGAGAGTTGCCTGCGTCATGTGAGAAACCAGCTACTATAAATATAATTAAAGTAATGACAATCGAAGGAACTGTTGTGATCATCATATAGCGGATATGCCGAAAGAGGGGTGTGTCTGTGACGGATGAGGCTAATATGGTTGTTTCTGATAAAGGAGAAACTTTATCACCGAAGTATGCACCGGAGATAATAGCACCCGCAATCCATCCTTCTTCGAATCCTTGTGCTTTTCCAATTCCCATCAATGCAATACCTATAGTGGCAATGGTAGTCCATGAACTTCCCGTCATAACAGATATTAGAATGCAAATGATACAGGTAGAAGCAAGGAAGAAACTGGGATGGATAATTTGCATACCATAATAGATCAGGGTCGGTACAACTCCACTGATCATCCAGGTTCCACTTAATGCACCAATAATTAGCAAGATAATAATAGCTGTTGCAACTCCGGCAATGTTATTCGTTATGGCTAGTTCATAATCTTTCCAAGGTATTTTATAGATCGCCATACCTATGAGGATGCAGACAGCTGTGGTGGTGAGTAGCGATATTTGGCTTCCACCATTTAAGGCATCACTGCCAAATGTGTGGATAGTACCAAAAAGTAATATTACCAGAACGATGATGGGTAATAGAGAAACGAGAGGGGAAGGAATCTTCTTCATTCTATTTTTATATCGCTTTATTAATTGAAATTATCTTTGAATTATTTGATATATATGAAATCACTTGTTATTAAGCATCTATACCGGTGAAAGTTTTCAAGGCATAACCGATCAGGAAACTGATACCAGCTACACTAAAGCTAAGTACGGCCATTTCGGTAAAACGCTTTCGGAAGCTTTCACCACGAGCTACTGAATAATAGTAATTGAATAATGCAATGATAATAAGTGCCATTGTAAGCATAACTCCTAAGGCTAGAATTACATTGCTGATAAGCATGAAAGGAGCAACTAAAGCTGCTACAGTTATCAGGTATGCAATACCGGTATATACAGCAGCTTTTACCGGACGTTTTTTTACATCTCCTTCAGACTTCGTAGAAAGATATTCGGATGAGGCCATGGATAGAGCCGCAGCAATACCTGTTATGCTACCTGTCAGTGCTATTAACCGGTGATCACTGAGTGCTAATGTGAACCCGGCTAATGCACCTGTAAATTCTACTAGTGCATCATTCAGACCTAAGACAACAGAGCCCATATATTCCAGGCGTTCTTCATTAATTAGGGAGATTAACTTCTGTTCATGTACTTCTTCGTCACGAGCGAGACGTTGTAGGTCGGGAATATTGGTATATTTATCGTAGTTGTGATGCGCATTTTTTTCGCTTGACTCCATTAATTTAATCGTAAATGTAATGCCCAATATTTGTGCTAGAAAATAAAAGCGGGCAACACGCTTGCGGTCAGGTATCACATCTTTTCCTGTATATTTTTTTAAGATTTCATAATGTGATTTTTCTTCGACCGCAATTTGATGGAGAACTTTACGATTGTTTTCATCCTTTTCGATAGAAGCGAGTCGTTCGTATACGATACTTTCTGTTATCTCATTTCGTTGAAAGCGGATAAACTTTTCAATGTCTTGTTTGGATACGTTCATCTTATTATGATTTAGTTGTGTAATAACTTACGCTTTTGCCACCAGTAGCATATAAAAAGTATTCCGGTCAGAATCAGTGCTATGGATAGCCCGGTATAAAAGACAGATATGAAACTGTCAGGTAATAAATGCAAACTGCGGATAGTTATGCCTAATGCAATCATGAATACCATCATAATCCAGCTTTTTACATCGAGAAAAGAAAAAGGGCAGTTTTTATCTTCTTTCTTTTCTTCAATTCGACGGGTATGTTTATAATAAAGCTTTCTGAAGATAAATACAAAGAATAATAAAAAAACGACTGTTGCTTCGCCTATTTTAAACATCCAATCTTGCGTACTATTCATCCAGGTGACAATTCCTATTCGCAATATATTAGTGCCGGCTATAATCCACACGATACCTGCGGTGATAAGTAAAAACTGTCTATTTACTCCGTATTTCATAGCTTGCCTTTATTTTCTTATTAAACGGTTTTATTATCTGTTTTGTTGGGTCATTTACTGAACAGCCTCCCGATACACCTAATTCCTGGCGTATCATATTAAGTAAAGGTTGGTTATAATAGAGATTGGCTACCGATATGCCTGCAACAATAGCTAGGGTCCACAGGATAGAAGCCGGCAATCCTCCGTTTTCTTTTAATGGCTGTTTCATTTTGCAAAGATAGTAAATCTGTAGGTCACTCAATAAAGAATGTTGTGGAAACTGTATTTCCTTTGCTATCTACAGCTGTCAGTAAATGTTTGCCGGGTGATGGTTGTAACGAGATATTGTGGAAGTTTTGTGTCTGAGCTATATAACTGTTGTCAAGATGCCAAAAGATAGTTTCATTAGCATTGGCATGTGCTAACTCTACAGTCATGAATCCTTTACTACCATCCATTTGTTTCGGAAGCTTGATATGCGCATTCATTGATGGATAAATGAACTGCATTGTTTGAATAGCGTCTTCACCACAACCAGCTTTGAAAGGAGGCAACGGTTTGTATTCAGGATGGTGTTGTTTGTAATACCATTCCCATACAGGTGGAAGAGTAAACCATGATTTCTGAATAGTTGGCTCTGTATTAGCACAGTTCTCGTAAACACGGTGACTTTCATCCGCAGATAAGGTGATCTGATGATGATACGGACAAGCTTCTGTTCGTAATCCGACGGGGAGAATCAGGAGAGTATCTGTTTCTTCACAGAATCTTCCTTTCAAATGGCCGGATTGCTTACACACTTCTGCTTCAACAAAGATTCCAGTGGGACGTTCAAACCAGGATGAAGAAGGAAGAAGGTTAAATATATCGAATAAAACGGGACCGGCAGTTTGTGCACCGACCAAACCGGGTTTTCCTTCTCCGGTAGCATTCCCAACCCATACGCCGACTGCATAACGAGGAGTAACACCAACAGCCCATGCATCCCGGAATCCATAACTAGTGCCAGTTTTCCAGGCGATTGTCTGCATAGAGGGTATGGATTTCCAATCTATTTCTTCCGGGCGATTTACTTCTGTTAATGCGGATAGTGTTTGCCAGGCAGCACCGGAAGCTTCTTTTAATTTTTCCTTTTGTATGATGAATGGGCTTTGCTTATTTTTAGTTTGGTGATTGAATAGTTCGTAAGTGTTTGTTTCTTCTTCACCATTCATTGCAAGTAGAATATGTGCTTTTTCATTCTGGGAAAGTTTATTGTATGCGTCGTCTTTTTGTACAAGTAATATCCGTCCCATTTCGGCATACGCATTCGTCACATCCCATAAAGTAGCTTCTGCACCTCCCAGAATAAGTGATAAACCGTAATGGGAGGAAGGTTTATTAATAGTTTTAAATCCTATTTGTTGCAGAAAGTGGTGAAATTTAGGTACTCCATATCTTTGTAACATAGTAACTGCCGGTATGTTTAATGAACGCGCAAGAGCTTCTGAAGCTGGTACAGCACCTTCAAATTGCAAGCTGAAATTTTGAGGAGTAAATCCATTGATATTGATAGGGATATCCGGTAAAAGTGTGTGTGGTAACAGACTACCTTCTTTTAACATTGCATAGTAGAGGAAAGGTTTTAGTATGCTGCCCGTACTTCTGGGGGCTTGAATGATATCGACCTGATATCCTCCTTTCTGTTGCTCAAAGTGTACATTGCCACAATAAGCGATAACCTGATTGGTGGGAATGTCAATAATCAGAATTGCAAGATTCCGGATATCACTTCGACTGAATTCATTACTCCATCGTTCTGCCATGTCCTCTATTTGAGTCTGGATACCTCGGTCGATGGTTGAACGGGAATATGCTCCATTTCGTTCTTGATAGAAGCGACTAACCAGGTGAGGTGCTATTTGAGGTAATGGGTGTGGTTCGTCCGGAAGCGGTTCACTGATAGCCAATTCGTAGGTTGATGAATCGATTATTTTTTTCTCAAGCAGTTGTTTTAATAATCGGTTACGTTTGGCTAACAGAGTGGTTCTTCCTTTTGATAAGTGGATCATGGCAGGTGCATTGGGTAAAACGGCCAACATAGCCGATTCTGCCCATGATAAATCTTCGGCAGAATGTCCGAAGTAACGCCAGGAAGCTGCATCCAGACCTACTACATTACCTCCGAATGGTGCATGTGATATATACATGGATAGAATTTCCTCTTTAGTAGCACGGAATTCCAACCGGGTAGCTAAAACCATTTCAATAAGCTTTTCGCTGACGGTGCGTGATTTGTTTCTGGCTAACCGGATTGTTTGCATGGTAAGAGTACTTCCTCCACTTACTACGCGTTTGTTTTTTGTATTTTGATAGAACGCTCTTCCGATAGATAACGGATTCACTCCCCAATGATGATAAAAATGTTTATCTTCAAAAGTGATAAGACATTGCTTTATTTTCTCCGGTGTTGTTGCACGTGGAGGAAAACGCCATTGACCGTCAGATGCAATACGGGCTCCCAACAGTTCTCCGTTTCGATCTGTAACGACTGTGGAATAGGGGACATGGAATAATTGTCTGGGTAGGCAGAAGATATATCCGATCACCAGAAGAGTAATGCAACTAAGCATTACTTTCCGAGTGATGGATAAATGTTTTAAGAATTTTATTAGCTTACCTCCCATAAACTAAATGTTAGCGGCTGACAGTCGTTCTTCCCGCTTTGGTACGTGCTTGCACAGCTGCGTCGTACATCGCTTCGCATTGAATCGCAGGAAGGATAAAGTTACCTGCATAGGTGGCTTGTAACCTGACAGTAAATGTTTTCTGTTCGCCACGACGCAAATTGAAATAAGTGAGTACTCGGTCGTCACGAATATCCTGATAAGTAAATGGACGATTCTTATTTTCTGTAGTACCAGTTGATTCCGTAGTTGCCGGCTCTTCAGGAATAAATATACGCTCATTATATATTTCCCATCCGGATGGTATAATATGTGTCAGGGCTAGATTATTATAGTCGGAAGTGCCACTAATATTAGATACGGAAGTGATAGCCATAAAGTCTGTTCCCTGTTTGATGTCTTCAATGGAAATAGGTAGTCCTTCTGTACTGACGTATCTCACATCCAGACGAATGTTGTCTGACATAGCAGGTAAAGTATCGTTTACGAGTTGGATACGTGTGATAATATCTGCATTCAGAGCTCCTTTGCCCAGATTTTTGATAGAAACAGTTCCGGACTTCGGAGAAGTAGCAAGCTCTTTCTCAAATACAGCTTTAGCCGATTTTACAGCAGGTTGTTGTTGGCCATTCCATTTCCATGCAAAGTCCAGAGTTCCGGATAACTTTTCGGCGAGACGTCCCATTGCCATGAGAGCAAAAGCTGTTGATTGGGTGCTGAACCAATTTTCTTCTGCCAGATTTTGAGATACTTTTTTTGCTTGTTGTAAAGCTTCTCGTTCACGATTCAT
Organism: Bacteroides bouchesdurhonensis; assembly: GCF_900155865.1. Taxonomy (GTDB): domain Bacteria; phylum Bacteroidota; class Bacteroidia; order Bacteroidales; family Bacteroidaceae; genus Bacteroides; species Bacteroides bouchesdurhonensis. The sequence continues at coordinate 3,764,670 of NZ_LT707006.1, read as the reverse complement.
CAGAAGCAATGTTTCTAGAATCATAGCTTCGTCTCTATCATACGAACCATAAATCTGATTTGCAGAAGAATAGGGGATTACTGTAGTTTCTGCATTGTATACCAGTTCTTCTGCCGGTTTCATCTTTCCGGTTAATGCATAAGCTGCTGCCAGTCTCCATTTTGCCTGAAGAGATAACCCTTTTTGTTCCTTCATTCGGTTCATAGCTCCATACTCCGGTGCATCGGCTAGCGCAAGGGTGTATAGACGGAATGCTTGTTGCAACTCAGATTGCCATAATTGCCATTCACTTGCATCCTGAGGCATTCGCCAATTTTGTGCGGCTGCTCGTTGGAATCGTTTCCATTTGTTAAATACATTTGGATGAACAGCATATCCTTTTTCTTGTGCAAGCGTCAAGAACATTCCAGTGTAAGAAGTAATCCATTCGTCGGCGACAGCATTTCCTGGCCAATACACAAATCCTCCGTTAGGAAGTTGGCGTGCGTAAATCTGGCGGATAGCTTCCTGAATATTTGTTTTTATCTTTTCAGTCTCTTTCTCATCCACTGTTTTGAATTGGGAAACAAATAAGAGAGGCAATGCTTTAGATGTTAATTGCTCCGTACATTGGTGTTGATAATTATACAGAAAATCGAATCGACGGCTGATGTCTACTGACGGTATACGTGATACTTCCAGTTGTACATGATTGTTGGCGGATGAAGAGCCTTCTAAGTTATAAGATAGTTCAGCTTCTTGTCCTGTTTCAATCCATTGGCTATTACGTAATGTAACTACCGGATTCGGATTTCGCACTTCTATTTCAATAGTTTCCTGAGTCTGTTGTCCTCCGCCACTTGCAGTCAGATGAATGGTTGCTTTTCCTGTTTGATTACCCGTTTTCAGTGTGAAGAAGGTTAATTGATCTCCGGGTTGATTGAATGTAAGTGTTTGTTGTTGTGGACCGCTAATCTGTACACCTCCACCAGAAACTTTTAATGATACGGTTACATTCTTTACCTGATTCTCCATTGCAAAGATATTTACCGGAACGGTAATTTCCTCCTGCGTACTGAGTACTCGTGGCAAACTGGATAGCAACATCAGAGGAGTTCGGACAGATGATGTCTTTTCCGCATTGCCATATGCACCGTCTTGTCCGGCAATCACCATTGTACGTACGGAACCTACATACATTGGAAGTTTCAACGTATGTGTTTGTTGCTTGCTTTTTCCTAAATAGAATGGGCCGATAAACTTGACTACTGGTTTGAAACGATTTGCTTTGGTATCTGCTGGTTTCAGTGTTGCATCACCACCTGTACTGAATAATGAATTGTACTGACCGGCTGAGGCTCCCAATACATTATCATACATATCCCAAGTACGGATACCGAGTGCTTCACGTGCATAAAAGTCATTCCAAGGATCGGGAGTCTTGAAGTTGGTTAGATCCAGTAATCCGTCATCTACGATGGCTAAAGTGTATGTCATCGGTTTACCTGTTTTCTCACTAATTGTTACATTGAAATCAGTTTCCGGACGTAATACATCCGGCATTTTGATCTGTGGTTGCAGTATGGTCTGACTATTGGTAACGAATACCGGCACAATTCCATACATCCGAATAGGTAGGTCATTGACTGTTTGTGCATGTGGTTGCAGCAAACTAATATGTAGATATACATTCGGAGCCATTTCCGGAGTTGTTTTGAAAGTGATTTTGGTATCTCCTTCGTTAGATACTTCTGTCCATTTCTGTTGTAAAACTGTAGAACCATTTTCTATGGAAACCAATGCGCGTCCTCCTGCAGAAGCCGGAATAATTGCTGTAACTGTTTCTCCTATTTCATAAGAATCTTTGTCCAATGAGAATGCCAGCATTTTGACTCCACTTGGATTACTTCTATTGGAACGTCCACGCCAGTCAGGCCAGTCTACATAGATAGTACCTCCTGTTGCATGTCCGCTTTCTTTATCTTTTACATATACCAAATAACGTCCCCAATCCGGATAATTGACACGAAATTTAAAGGTTGCTTTTCCTCTTGTCGTTTGTAGATTGCCACTGGCTACAGGAGTAAAGGAACTACTATTGATGTAGGTCCCAATTGATGCTTCACTATTATCCCACCACCAACTCCAATCGATTCGATATATTTTATATTCCAGATTGGAACGATCTACTAACTGTCCTTGTTCATCAACAGTTACAATATCGAATATATGGTCTTTATCTGTTTCGATATATTTCCCTTTAGGCTGGTTAAGATTAATTCCTACATATGAGTCAAATGGGGAAAATGGAACGCTATGTGTGTAAATACTTGCGTCTCCTCCTGGTTCGAAAACACGAGCGATGAAGGTGGCATTCAACATACCTGGTGCTTGAGTTGCTGCCGGAAGATTTATAGTGAATCCTACCATTCCTTTCTCGTCCAGTACACCGCTGAATACATCAGATTTCATTGTCGTAAAATCTGTTGCTGGATTATTAAAAATATACTGGTTGTAATTCTTGAATTGAGTATTAACCTTAGATAAGGTCATTTCAACTTTGGTTTTTAGCTGGGACGCCTTAGCACCAGTTAGCCATGCAGAGGTAAGAATTGCATAAACTTCCTTATAGGTAGCTTGCAAAATGGTAGGCATAGACAGGTCGATCTTTAATCGGTTGGGCTTTACGGTTTCAATCAACAGGCTCTTGTGAAAGGCAGTTCCTCCCACTTTGACATACGCATTCCATCTTCCTGTCGGATCACTTGTTTGTGTCGGTACATCAAATGTATAAAAACCATTCATACCTTTAGTTGAAACCATTTTAGTGTAAAACTGTCCTTTGGGATTGTAGATTTCCAATGCTACAGGATGTCTGTCAGGGATTCTTTTTTCACGATCTTCCAGAATAAAGGAGATGTGAAGCGTATCCCCTGGTCGCCATACTCCTCTTTCGCCATATATAAATCCTTTTAATCCTTTTTGAATATCTTTGCCTCCTACGTCAAAACGACTGACGGATTGTTCTTCTCCATCTACAACGCGGACGTATGCCTTTTGCTTATCAAATTCTGCAACAGCAATAAAAGGTACTCCTTTCGGAGAGATTTCTACGAATCCTTCCCCGTTTGTTTCTCCTTTTCCTATTGGCTGTAATTGGAAGTTGTATATGGTTACTTGCGCTTTCTCGATGGGGTTGGTGTCTAATATGTTGTTTACAGTAATCCATAATTTATTGAGTGAATTCTTTTTCACAATCATTCCTAAGTTGGAAGCGAAAACGTTACAACTAGCTGCCCGGTCAGATGACATATAATAAGAAGGATGACAGGGATTATCACGCTCATTCCATTTATATTGACTCCAATCCATAGGTACACTGCCATTATAATAGTAATATGCCTCCGGAGTATCCCAAACGGCTTCTTCTTCGTCGGACAATGTTTCGCTACTGATTCTAGTCAAATCGTTTGCTGCATCATTGTTTGTAAACTGTAATTCTTTGTTTTCTCCTCCACAAGGATAAGCTGAATACTCTTGACGGAAAGAAAGAATAACTCGGTAAATAGCTCCCGGTTCTTGTCGAATTAGTCCGGCAAGATCAATGGAATAGTCTTCCCAACGATGAACGTCTTTTGAAGAGTCTTTAGCGAGCCATAGTGTTTTTTTGTAGACCAATCTTCCTGAACGGCGTAATTCATTAGCTGACGAAAGCGAATTCGTCTGCATGAACATTAATACATTATTTTCAAAAATGCGAATAATGTTAATGTCTACTGCGTATAGATTTACAGCACGGAATGGAATAATTAGACTTTTGGAATCGGGTAGGATAGCAGCAGAAGTACTCATTTCTACCTGTGGTTTTAGATTCTGTTCGCTGAATGAGATCGATTGAGATGTATTTAATGTCTTTCCCTGACTGCTTTTTACTCCTTCATGAATTTTTAAAGTTAGTTGATTTAGTTGATTGGTGTCGAAATATATAAAGACTTTATTGTCTTTAATCTGCGAAATGGAAGATGAGACCTCCGGTACTTCAATTAACCCTTTTAAGTCTTGTGTATTAGAAACGGGATCGGAGAAAATAACTTCAATTCCATTTTCCGGTTGGTCAATACGCTTAGCAGAAAGAAAACGGAAGTTACCTTTGGCGGGAATTAATATCTCTTCTTCTTGTATCCGGTCTATGTCGGCTACTTTTCCATTGGCTGTTATTTTTAACTGATACTCTTCTTGTTTTCTTGGAATCTGGCTAATGACAAATTCGTAGCGGGTAGGATTATCTGTTGCAGTTATTTCAATAGGAGTATTTCCACCATTGCCGATAGTCAGCATTTTATTAACTTCTTCTTTTTTTATAGCGTCACTGAAACGGATCGTTCCATTTACGGTGACTACATCCGGTTGAGTAGCGGTGATCGTTATTGGTTCTGTATGTAAAGTAAAGTTGCGTTCTTGTACCCGGAATGAAAAATTGAATTTTTTCAAGCGTTTATCCACTTCTACAAAGTTTCCTAATTCAAATATTCCTTCGTAAAATTCTCCGGGTTTTAAGCCCCCTTCTTCGGGAACGAATTCAATGGTATTATTATTAATCCAATATGCTTTTCCTTTTATGGAAGGAGAAAAATGAAAAGGATCATCTTTTAACTCGTTGTTAAGATCTACCATTGGCTGGTCTTGGGCTAGTTCAATTCGTATGGTAGAATTTTGTGAAATTACTCCTCCTATATATGCATTCACATATGGAGCATACTCAGCGGAAGGTATAATGTCCTTCTGACTGCTGCTTGAGCATGAAGATAGGACTAAAATTATCGAAATAAGAAAGAATAGTCCGGCAGCTTTGCTGCATCTAGTTCTGGTTAGTTCCATAACGAAGGTGTTTTTAAGATTCAATAAGCAAATATACAGATTTTATGGAAGTTTCTTCTTATTTTTGTATAAAAATAAATTTTGTAATGGGAAGAAAAGAAGAGTATAAAGAAAAGAATCTACAGTTTATTAGTGAACTTTCCCGGCAAGAAGGTATTTGTTCATTGTCGTGTAATATATATTATAAAGTATTGGAGAGTAGTACGGCAAATATTTCACCTAATGTACGTAATATTGTAACAGTACATTATAAAGGCAGTTTGATAAATGGTAGAGAATTTGATAATTCTTATGAACGTGGTTGTCCGGAGGCTTTTCGTCTTAGTGATGTGATAGAAGGCTGGCAATTAGCTCTTCAGCAAATGCACATAGGGGATAAATGGGTTATTTATATTCCGTATACGATGGGATATGGTTCGCGTGCTTCAGGTCCGATTCCCGCTTTTTCAACATTGATATTTGAGGTTGAATTGTTGGGAATTGCTTGATGGGCATTAAATACTTTTAAGTCTTGGAGTCTTTTAATTGTAAATTGTACTTTGGGCTGAACTTAGGTTGTTGATTGATTAAAATCAGGAGTTGGTAATATAAAGAAATAGTCTGCTTTTTATTAAATATTAAGCAAATGGTTTCATTTCAGTAATAATAATAAGGCACTAATGCTTTTTTGTGTTATTTTTATATTTATTTATATAAGTATGCTTCCATTTTCTTGCCAATTGCCGTACATTTGTTGCGTAGCTACTAATAGGCATGGAAATATGAAACACGAACTTGCTAAGATATTTAAAAATGACCACATGTTTTCAGGAATGTCTGGAAATTTAATATTGAACTTTATACCTTATTATATATAATACTTTGAATAACTAAACAGAAATAATATGAAAATTAAAGTTGGACTGATCGGTTTCGGTCGCATGGGACGATTTTATTTAGAAGAGATGCAAAAGAGTGGCCGATGGGAAATTGCGTACATTTGTGATGTAAGTGCTGACTCCCGTGAACTAGCTAAAGTACTCTCACCGGAATCTAAAGTTGTAGCTGATGAACAAGTTATATTTGATGATGAAAGTGTGCAAGTAGTTGGACTTTTTGCATTAGCAGATTCTCGTAAGAAACAGATTGAACGTGCTATTCGTAGCGGAAAACACATTATTTCAGAGAAACCAGTTGCAGACACGGTTGATAGAGAATGGGAAGTGGTAGAACTTACAGAAAATACTGACCGCCTTTCTACCGTTAATTTATATCTTCGAAATTCCTGGTATCATCGGGAAATCAAACAATTTATAGATAGAGGTGAAATCGGTGAATTAGCAATTTTGCGTATTTGCCACATGACTCCCGGATTAGCACCGGGTGAGGGACATGAGTATGAAGGTCCCGCTTTCCACGATTGTGGTATGCATTATGTAGACATCGCTCGCTGGTATGCTGGTTGTGATTATAAAACATGGCATGCTCAAGGTATCAATATGTGGAATTATAAAGATCCTTGGTGGGTACAGTGTCATGGTACTTTTCAGAATGGAGTAGTTTTTGATATCACACAAGGATTTGTATATGGGCAGTTGTCTAAAGATCAAACCCATAATTCATATGTGGATATCATCGGAACAAAAGGTATTGCTCATATGACTCATGATTTTCAAATGGCAAAAGTTGATCTTCATGGGGTTCATGAGACTATTCATTTGGAGAAACCCTTTGGTGGGAAAAATATCGATGCTTTATGTGATTTATTTGCAGATTCTATAGAAACAGGAATACGTAATCCTCGATTGCCGTCTATGCGTGATTCTGCCATTGCTTCGGAATATGCCTGGACTTTCTTGGAAGATGCTCAAACACATGACTTGCCTTCTATTGGTAATCTGAGGACACTGGAAAAAATTCGCGAACGTAGAAAGAATATGAAAAATGGATATGGATTATTGCAGAATAATAATCTAGAATCTTTAATTAAGCCTTAATACTATAACTTATGTCAAACATTTCGAGGAGACAATTTATCAAAACGGGAGCTGCGGCGTTAGCAGGTATATCTATTGCTCCTAACATTATTTTAGGTAAGAGTCATGGTCATGTGTCGCCAAGTGATAAAATAAATATTTTAGGTGTCGGGATCGGAGGCCGTGGTGCTAGTGTGCTGAATGGTTTGTCAAGCCAAAACATTATTGGGCTTTGTGATGTAGATTGGAACTATAGCGATCATGTATTCAAGAAATACCCGAAAGCAAAGCGATTTCGTGACTATCGTATTATGTTCGATAAATTAGGAAAATCTGCGGATGCTGTAATGATAGCAACGCCTGATCATACTCATGCTATCATTGCGTCGGAAGCTATTATGATGGGGAAGAACGTTTATTGCGAGAAACCACTAACCCATACGGTATATGAATCACGCTTATTGACAAAATTGGCTGAAAAATATAATGTAGCTACACAGATGGGTAATCAGGGCTCTTCTGCTCCGGGTGTTCGTAAAGTCTGTGAATGGATATGGAATGGTGAAATTGGAGAAGTCACTAAAGTGGAAGCGTTTACAGATCGTCCTATCTGGCCACAGGGACTCAATCGTCCGGAAATAGGTGAAGCAGTTCCTGAAACATTGGATTGGGATTTATTCCTTGGCCCGGCTCAATATCGGGATTATAATTCATGTTATACTCCATGGAACTGGCGTGGTTGGTGGGATTTTGGAACAGGTGCATTAGGTGATATGGCTTGCCATATCCTTCATCCAGTATTCAAAGGATTAAAATTAACTTATCCTACTAAAGTACAAGGTAGTTCTACATTATTGTTATCTGATTGTGCACCAACTGCTCAGATGGTGAAATATACTTTCCCTGCTCGTGATAATATGCCGAAGGTAGCAATGCCGGAGGTTGAAGTTATTTGGTATGATGGAGGTTTAAAACCAATGCGTCCTGAAGGATTGCCTCCACACAAAGATCTGAATGATCATGGTGGTGGTGTCATTTTCCATGGAACAAAAGATACTCTTATCTGTGGTAGCTACGGTATTAATCCATGGTTATTGTCAGGAAGAAATCCAGATTCTCCAAAGGTGTTACGTGAAATTCAGGAATCTCACGAAATGGATTTTGTACGCGCATGTAAGGAAAAACCGTCTAGTCGTATACAAACTGCCTCTTCGTTTAGCGAAGCTGGTCCTTTCAATGAAATGGTAGTAATGGGTGTACTTGCTATCAGATTACAGTCGCTCAACCAAGAGTTGCTGTGGGACGGACCGAATATGACGTTTACCAATATTGATCCGAATGCTACTGTTCGTTCTGTCATTAAAGATGGTTTTACTATTAAGAATGGTCATCCAAGCTTTAAGAAAACTTGGACAGAGCCAGTTAATGCGCAGGCTTTTGCTCAGGAACTGATCAAGCATACATATCGTGAAGGATGGAAATTACCTGATATGCCTAAATAATAAGAAACTAACTCAAATATTAATTTAATAAATTGAATTCATGAAAAATCTGTTTTATCCTTTAGCTTGCTGCGTAATAGCCGGTGCGTTGACATCTTGTGGCGGTGGCAAGAAAAATGCTAGTACTCAAGAAGAACAATCATCTGATATGGTTACTCTTGGGTATTCAAAATCATTGAAAGCTGCCGATACTGACAGTCTCCAGTTGCCGATAGACAAAGATGGTTATATCACTATTTTTGATGGAAAAACTTTTAATGGCTGGCGTGGCTATGGTAAAGATAGAGTTCCATCTAAATGGGTTATCGAAGATGGCTGTATTAAGTTTAACGGTTCTGGTGGTGGAGAAGCTCAGGATGGTGACGGTGGAGATCTTATCTTCGCTCACAAATTTAAAAACTTTGAATTGGAAGTAGAATGGAAGGTTTCTAAAGGTGGTAACTCTGGTATCTTCTATCTGGCTCAGGAAGTAACTTCTACGGATAAGGATGGTAATGAGAATTTGGAGCCTATTTACATTTCAGCTCCTGAATATCAGGTGTTGGATAATGCAAATCATCCGGATGCAAAACTTGGTAAAGACAACAACAGACAATCGGCTTCTTTGTATGATATGATTCCTGCTGTTCCTCAAAACCAAAATCCATTTGGTGAATGGAACAAGGCTAAAATTATGGTATTCAAAGGAACTGTAGTTCACGGTCAGAATGATCAAAACGTTCTTGAATATCATTTATGGACACCGAAATGGACTGAAATGCTCCAAGCAAGTAAGTTTAGTGAAGAAAAATGGCCTTTGGCATTTCAATTGCTGAATAATTGCGGCGGTGATAATAGAGAAGGATTTATTGGATTCCAAGATCATGGTGATGATGTTTGGTTCCGTAATATTCGCGTTAAAGTTCTCGATTAATAAGAATAATTAATCTGTTAGGATAACTTCATTGAAGGATATATTTTGATATTTCTTCAATGAAGTTATTAATATGGAGTAATGATTAAATATTTCACTAATGAAATTTAGATATTTACTTATATTAGTGGCTTTTTTGATTGCATGGCCTCAAGCATTGGATGCAAAGAAAAAAAAGGAGGTTACTCTTACTTATTCAAAGTCATTGAAAGCTGCCGATACTGAAAAGCTGCAATTGCCGATAGACAAGGATGGTTATATTACTATTTTTGATGGTAAAACTTTTAATGGTTGGCGTGGCTATGGTAAGGACCGAGTTCCAGCTAAATGGATTATCGAGGATGGTTGTATTAAGTTCAACACCTCTGGTGACGGTGATGGGGGTGATCTTATCTTTGCCCACAAATTTAAGAACTTTGAATTGGAAGTAGAATGGAAAATTTCAAAAGGAGGCAACTCTGGTATTTTCTATTTGGCTCAGGAAGTAACTACTACTGATAAGAATGGTAATGAGGTTCTGAATCCAATTTACATTTCTGCTCCTGAGTATCAGGTGTTGGATAATGCGAATCATCCGGATGCAAAACTTGGTAAAGACAACAACAGACAATCTGCTTCTCTGTATGATATGATTCCTGCTGTTCCTCAGAACCAAAAACCATTTGGTGAATGGAATAAAGCTAAAATTATGGTACATAATGGAACTGTAGTTCATGGTCAGAATGATCAAAAAGTTCTTGAGTATCATTTATGGACACCACAATGGACTGAAATGCTTCAGGAAAGTAAGTTCAGTGAAAAAAGATGGCCTTTGGCATTTCAAATGCTGAATAATTGCGGTGGTGACAATAAAGAAGGATTTATTGGATTCCAAGATCATGGTAATGATGTTTGGTTTCGTAGTATCCGTATAAAAATTCTTGATTAACAAAGATAATTAATTAACAACTTCGTTGAATATCATATATAGATAGTTATTCAATAAGGTTATATCGTTTTATAATTAAACATTTTAAACCATGAAATTTAGATATTTGCTTATATTATTTGCTTTTTTGATCGCTTTGCCACAAGCAGTAGATGCAAAGAAGAAAAAAGATGTTACTATCCAACTTTATTCAGTTAGAGACTTGATAAAAGAAGGATCTGATTTTAATGCTTTATTAAAGAAATTGGCTCAGATGGGATATTCAAGCGTAGAAGCTGCCAACTATAACGATGGTAAGTTTTACGGTTTGACTCCGGAAGACTTTAAGAAAGCCGTTGAAGATGCAGGTATGACTGTTTTGTCTTCACATTGTTCAAGAGGTTTGTCAGATCAAGAATTGGCTTCCGGTGATTTTTCTGAATCACTGAAATGGTGGGATCAATGTATTGCTGCTCATAAGGCTGCTGGAATGAAATATATTGTAACTCCTTGGTTAGGAGTTCCTAAAACAGTCAAAGACTTACAGACTTATTGTAATTATTTCAATGAAATAGGAAAGAGATGCAAGGAGAATGGCATGTTATATGGATACCACAATCATGCTCATGAATTTGAGAAAGTAGAAGGTAAAGAGGTAATGTATAACTACATGCTCGAAAATACTAATCCAGATTATGTCTTTTTCCAAATGGATGTATATTGGGTAGTAAGAGGTCAGAATAGTCCGGTAGATTATTTCAAAAAATATCCGGGACGTTTTAAAATATTGCACATCAAAGATGATCGTGAACTGGGTCAAAGTGGTATGGTAGGATTTGATGCTATCTTTAAGAATGCAGCAACTGCTGGTGTTCAGAATATTGTAGCTGAAATTGAAAGATATAGCTGCCCAGTGGAAGAAAGCGTTAAAGAAAGTATTGACTATCTGTTGGATGCTCCTTTTGTAAAGGCTTCGTATCGTAAGTAATATTAATGATATAAAAACGAACAATCCCTGTAGTTGAAAGACTATAGGGATTTTTTATTGGCAATAGACTAAGCCTTTGTTTTTTTTGAACGTTCGTTTGGATCTAGTTCCTTAATTTCTTTATTTAGAAAAACAGAAAGTATTGTTCTTACAATAACCACTCCTCCTAAGATGGCTAATTCGTCTAAGGTTGGATCTACTACAGTTTTTAAAATATCTGAAGCAATAAGAAATTCTAATCCAAGTAGAAGATAACTGCCAAAGTCAGTACGTAATTTTCGGATGTTATTAAGGGAGTATGTACCGTTGAATCGTTTTATTTCATTGCATAAAAAAGCAATGAAGCCGACAAATACTCCATAGGTGACGATCAGTAAACTGATAACACTGATAATCGTAGCTAGCGTATTTAAGAAAGTGAGTAGCATCGTTCATGATGTTTAGTTATAATATATCAACAAATGATGGACTACAATAGTTCTTATTTTCTTTTATACTTTTCTTCTACCCAATAAAATCTTATGAGTCAGTAGAATCTAGTTCTGAAATATAATAGCTGAAAAAGTCATGATTTAGTATTTGACTTATTCGTAATAAAAGTTCCGTATCTATACTTTTTCTTTTAAATATAGAATATACATTTGTCCTATCACAATAGAGTTTGTTTGCAAACCATGTGACAGGGCGATCTTGACGATGAAGCTCTGTTTCAATTATTTTACCAATGTGTATCATTTGCGTAGTATTGTGTTCCATATAAATTTATCCCCAATTTTAGACTTTATCTACTCTTTTAGGCTCCCCTTTTTGATTTCTTCACCAAAAGTAATGTATTAGTTTAGAGCATAAAAATAAAAAGTGTCTCATTTCAAAAATGAGACACTTTTCTATATACTTGTATAAAGAGAGATATGAAATGATTTACTGCTTAATTGATTGGTTTTCAATGTATTTTGATGGTGATATACCATATTTGTCCGTAAAGTTACGATAGAAGGTGGCACGTGAAGTGAAGCCACATAAATACATTAATTCCTTTACGTTTTTATGGGAGTTTTCTGCTGCCAGTTGCTTAAAATATTCTAATCGTCTATAATTGATATATTCTCTAAAACCTGTAAAACCTCCACTTTTGATTGCTTCTGAAATGGAATGTTGTTTTTCACCCAAAGATTTAGCCAAACATTCTATATTATAATTCTGATCTGTATATGGGTGTTCTTCTTTAAAGTATGTTTCGATTGTTGTGAAAAGTGGTAATGTTTGGGGTAACTTAGTACATGATTCTTCTTTGTTTATTTCACAAATCATATCTATATGGTCAGAAAATGGGTTCTCGTAACGTAAATATTGTATAGAAAATAAGATAGTGAATATAATGGAAATAATTCCGAATAGATTGAATATAAATTCATTGATATTCAAGGTAAACAGTATGTATATACCCAGAAAAAGAAATAGGAATGCAATGAATGCATACATGTTATTGTTAATCTTGCGGTAGGTTTTATTGCTGATTATTGGATAGACTAGAAAAGTCAGTGGAATGAAAATTGAGAGCAGGAATATGGTTAGTCTTAATTTTATATCCAGTTCTCCAATGTTTGGAATAATTTCATTTAAAGAATTAATAGGAGTGATTTTTCCATTAAAAAAGAGATAGCATAATCCTATAGTTATAATAATGATGGGTGGAAGTAAGAAGGTAAATATTCTTAAATGGTTAAAATATCCGGGGGATAATGATATGATCGGAAAAAGACATACAATACTGGCTAATGAATACCATTTAAGCATTTTCTCGATATTGAGGAGATCTGTGAATTCATATGTGGGAGTATCAGTGACTATCATTAGCCATCCAATATTTTCCCACGACATCACTGCGCCAATGGCAAATGCTATTATTCCCCAATAAAGTCTTTGATAATTGTCTTTTGCTTGAAAAATGAGTATTGCTCCCATTGTAAGAGCAATTAGGTCGAATGTAAGTTCAATAGATAAATATGTTGTTCCCATAAATAAAAAATAGGAGAGTACTTTTATGAAAGAAAGTACTTTCCTCTACGGATTTATACCAAATAAGTTAAAGAATTTATCTCTATTTTTTATAATGTTTCTGAATAAGCCGTACCGTTAAGAAATATTCAGAATCTTAAATTCATGGCAAAGATAGTGAATTTATATTTTTGTTAGTCTGAATGGCATATCAATAATTTATAAATTGTTGTTTTTACCATAAGGATGAATTAATCAAAAACTGAAATTTGACGCAATAACTATTATGTTGAAGTATAATTGGAAATAAAAAGTGCATCTCAAAAAATTATATAGCTTTTGAGATACACTTTATTTTGATACAATTTCTTCTTTTTTTGTAGTATCAATTCTTCATTCAGTCTTATCTGTTCGAAGGATGTTGTATTGTTTTAAATTTACTATCTTTTCTTATTGTTTTTACAGAACGATAATCATAATCTTCATTGTATTCGTAAATCATATAGATAGTACCTCCGTTGGCTTTGTTTCCTGTGTAAGAATATGTGCCTCTTTCTTCCTCTTCATCCCATGTAGATGGATTCTTACCGTCTGCACTTGCAGAAGTTCTATAATACAATTGAAATGTTTTGTCTGCTTTGAGTTCAATTTTATAGTTATAATATTTATTGCCGTCTTTTTCCCAATCAGACATCACATAGGCTCCTACTGGAAATTCCCCTTTCGATTCATAATCACAATAAAAAGCCTCGTCATAAACTTTAAACTCACAACGGTTTCCGGTGAACGAATAAGTAAATTTTGCAATGTTTTCTGTAACTCTAGAACATGATTCTAATTTATCAAATGCGGCTATAACTTCGGATTCTTGCATTACTTCATACGGTAAACTATTGTATAATCTATATGCTTCATCCACTGTTTTAATCACTTCATCGTAATTTTCTAGGCTAATTTGATTTGGGTTAGGTAACGTATTGGTTTTTTGTATGAATTTTGCTTTCAATTCATCAATACTGATGACTTTTAATGTTATAACCTGAGAGATTGAAGGGAATTCTGCAGATGAAATGGTAATATTGATTGTGCTGCCTGCTGTGAGTGCAGGATTGACCATGAATGTTATGTTATGTTTATCTTTAGTAATTTCACCTTGTGCCCAAGTTTCCAGATTATCATATGTAAAGTTTACATCACTATTTGTAGCTTCTTCACCACTGGCGTCTAATCCAAAAGCATATAAGTAAAATGGATACTCAGAATTTGTAGTAACATAAATTAATCCATCGACTGGCATAGGATCAAATCCTAATTTAGAGGTTGCGCGATAAGGTTTAGCTATTAATTGATTGATGGCATCAATTAACGCTTGGTATGCATTATAAATTTCTGTGGGAGTTGGATTCTGAGAAGCAGCAACTACTTTAGCAGCTTGCAGTTTGCTGTACATAACTTCGTAAGATTCATCTTCGTAATTATTATCATTCAACTGAGTAGCTTCTATAATTAACTCATTTAATGATGTAAGAGTTATTTCTGTCCATTTGGCATAGAGAATAAGATCTTTTGTGATTGGAGTACTGAAATCATATACATTTGTCAAAGCAGCGTCGGTATACCATCCTTCAAAAGCGGCTCCTTCCTTTGTTGGGGTGAGTGGCTTAATTGCACATCCGCCTTCTGCTACACCTTGAGGGTCTATAGCATTACCTCCATTAACGTTGAAAGTAACTGTGTAATCGACTTGTTGCCATTTAGCATAAAGAGTGATATCTTTCACTACTATATCACTTTCGAATTTCCAAATATTAGTATAATTTGGTTCCTTATACCAACCAACAAAGATTGATTTGTCTTTAGTAGGAGCAGTGGGCTCTTTTATTTTTGTCCCATCGTTTACAGTTTGTGGACTTACATTACTTCCTCCTTGTGAGTCAAATGTAACAGTAAACTGTTCAGGTAGTTTGTTGTCATCATCACTTCCACAGCTTGTTATAATAACTGTAAGTAAAGCAATGACACACACTTTTGAAAAATAATGTTTGATTGTTTCCATTTTCATTTCTTTTATTTTAGTAGTTAATAAAAATCTTTATTCAAGAAGGGGAGTATTGTATATTACAGAATAGTCATTTGAATGTAGATAACCGATTTTGTTCATGTTAATACTTAGCTTGCTTGTTCTTATTTATGTCACAAAGGTAGTCTGTATGAGAAGAGAAATATAAAATTAGCGTAGTGAAATTTTAGACATATTTGTAGAATATAATTCACGTGTTCTTTCGACTACTTTAATCGTCTCTTTAGGTGTTTGAGATCGTCCTTCGGGAGTTATGATTGGAGTTTGATGAATTTATATTTAATATCGGCCGGATAACTCTTTTTGATAGTAGAGAAAAAAGTCATATTTAAGAATTTTAGAGATGCGTAATAGTAACTCTGTATCAATGCTTTGCCGATTAAATATTTTATAAATATTTGTTCGGTCGCAATATAGTTTTTGAGCAAACCAAGATATTGAAATATTTTGCTTGTATACTTCTTTTTCGATAAGTTTTCCTATGTGTATCATGATAAAAAAGGCGGAACCATTCAATACTTACATTTGATCTGAGGTACCGCCAAGCACCGTGTCCATTCATAAGTATGAATAGTTCACGCCCATAGAGCGCGAACTTTCAGTAACTTATTCCCAGGACTTCATTTTGGCGGTTTTCAGATCAGAGAATAAGAGCTAAAAGCTCATTTTTTAATAAGTAGCTGAATGGAAACTCTATTCCATTTGTTTTCTATTTTAAATAAAAATAGGAGAATAGCTGTTTAATACTATTCTCCTTATATAAAAGTAACTTAAATTACTTAGACAAAGCCTGAGCTACGTCTACAGCACAAGCTACAGTACAACCTACCATCGGGTTGTTACCAATTCCTAAGAATCCCATCATTTCCACGTGAGCAGGAACTGATGAAGAACCAGCGAACTGAGCGTCTGAGTGCATACGACCCATCGTGTCTGTCATACCATAAGAAGCAGGACCAGCAGCCGTATTATCTGGGTGAAGAGTACGACCTGTACCACCACCTGAAGCAACTGAGAAATATGGTTTACCTGCAAGAACGCGTTCTTTCTTGTAAGTACCAGCAACCGGATGTTGGAAACGAGTCGGGTTAGTAGAGTTACCAGTGATAGATACATCTACACCTTCTTTCCACATGATGGCTACACCTTCGCGAACATCATCAGCACCGTAACATTTTACTTTTGCACGAGGACCGTCAGAATAAGCGATTTCGCGGACAACTTTCAGTTCACCTGTGAAATAATCAAACTGAGTCTGAACATAAGTAAAGCCGTTGATACGAGAGATAATCTGAGCAGCGTCTTTTCCAAGACCGTTCAAGATACAACGTAATGGTTCTTTACGTACTTTGTCTGCTTTTGCAGCAATTTTGATAGCACCTTCAGCAGCAGCGAATGACTCGTGACCTGCCAAGAATGCGAAACATTTAGTTTCTTCACGCAGCAACATAGCAGCCAAGTTACCATGACCGATACCAACCTTACGGTCGTCGGCTACAGAACCCGGAATACAGAATGCTTGCAAACCGATACCGATAGCTTCTGCTGCTTCTGCAGCGTTTGTGCAATGCTTTTTCAGTGCGATTGCAGTTCCTACCACATATGCCCATTTTGCATTTTCAAAACAGATAGGCTGAGTTTCTTCACAAGTTTTATAAGGATCAAGTCCGGCAGCTTCGCAGATTGCGTTAGCTTCTTCGATGTCTTTGATGCCGTTAGCGTTCAAGGCAGCGATAATACCTTTGATACGACGGTCTTGGCTTTCGAATTTTACTTCTCTAATCATAGTTTTTTCCTCCTTATATTATTCGTGACGTGGATCAATATGTTTAACTGCTCCCTGTTCTGCTGTTACACGTCCGTAAGTGCCGGTAACTTTCTTCAATGCTTCGTTAGCATCGGTTCCTTTCTTGATTTCATCCATGAATTTACCCATGTGCACGAATTCATATCCACAGATTTCATCATTCTTATCCAAGAAGATATTTTTGATGTAACCTTCAGCCATTTCAAGGTAACGGGGACCTTTAGCCAAAGTACCGTAAAGAGTACCTACTTGGCTACGTAGACCTTTTCCCAAGTCTTCCAGACCGGCACCGATGATCAAACCACCTTCAGAGAAAGCTGATTGAGTACGTCCGTATACGATCTGCAAGAATAGTTCACGCATAGCAGTATTGATAGCGTCGCAAACTAAGTCTGTGTTCAATGCTTCAAGGATAGTTTTACCCGGAAGGATTTCAGCAGCCATAGCAGCCGAGTGAGTCATACCAGAACATCCGATAGTCTCCACTAAAGCTTCCTGGATAACACCTTCTTTAACGTTCAGTGTCAGTTTGCAAGCACCCTGTTGAGGAGCGCACCAACCAATACCGTGTGTCAAACCTGAAATATCAACAATTTCTTTTGATTTTACCCATTTGCCTTCTTCGGGTATGGGAGCCGGTCCGTGATTAGGGCCCTTCTTTACAACACACATGTGTTCCACTTCGTGTGAATAAGTCATAATTAGCTCTTTTTTAAATGATATAATTAAAAATACGTAGTCGTGATTCTCTAAATCGCCCACAAAGTTAGTTGATTTATTTGTTTCTGCAAATTGCCATTTATTACTTTTTTGTGAAAAGCAAGAATTAGGTTTACGTTTCTCTTTCGTTTGCAAAGTCGGGATTGCATTTCTGAAAGATTGAAACTTATTGAACTATCTGTTTACGAGGTTGTTGTTATCTGAAAACTAAATCTTATGGAACTAAATCAGGTAGACATACATTATTTAATAGCTGCGATTTGCGTAATTTCATTTGCGTTGATTTTTTATACGATTGGTGTCTGGGGAGAACGTCTTCAAAAGAAACTAAAATTTTGGCATATTGTTTTTTTTCTATTGGGATTGGTGGCTGATACGGTGGGGACTAGTCTGATGGAGCACATAGCAGAACTGACTCACTTGCATGATGAAATTCATACGGTGACGGGGACGATTGCCATCCTTTTGATGTTTGTGCATGCTTCGTGGGCGATATGGACTTATGTGAAAGGGTCTGCTATAGCTAAACAGCATTTCAATCGCTTTAGTATTGTTGTGTGGTGTATTTGGCTTATACCTTATTTAATAGGAGTGTATTTGGGAATGCATTTGCATGAATAAACAAGTTTCCCCGGACGTACATCCCGGGAAAACTGTTTTAGTAAGATAATAGAAGTATCGTTATAGGAAATAGAATAAAAATTCGTAGCTTTGTTGCAAAACTTATAGGACAGAGCTATGATAGAGATAACAGATGCGGCTTTACAGGCTGCCGCAGGTGAAGGCATGGATGAATTTATCCAAGTATTCACAGATAAATATAAAGAAGTGGTTGGCGGTGAATTGACTGCTGAAACAATGTCTTTGCTGACAGGAGAGCAACATTCGTTGTTGGCTTATCAGATTTTACGTGAGGAAATAATGGTTGGCGGATTCTGCCAGTTGATTCAAAATGGTTATGGAGGATATATTTTTGATAATCCATTTGCAAAGGTGATGCGTTTATGGGGTGCGGATGATTTTTCTAAATTAATATATAAGGCCAAGAAGATATATGATGCCAATCGTAAAGACTTAGAGAAGGAACGCACCGATGATGAATTTATGGCAATGTATGAGCAATTTGAGGCTTTTGATGATCTGGAGGAAGAATATCTGGACATGGAAGAACGGGTAACTGCAACGATTGCTAGTTATGTAGATGATCATTTGGAACTTTTTGCAAAAATAATAAATTAGTGGATGCAGTATTTTTTAAGTGATAGCATTTATTAATTGTGAATTAGAATTTATATCTTTGCAAAATCTAAAAATATGTTGTTTATGAAACAAATGAAATTTTTCTTGGTGACCTTGATGGTTGTTTTAATGGGGGTATCTGTTACTTCTTGTTTGAAGGGTGATGATAATACTGAGGTACAGGCTTATACCGTAGCTAAAGTAACGGATAATATGTTTGCCTATGTATCTTTTCTGGATATCAGTGGATATAAAATGGTTTCAAAAAATATTGTGACAGAACTATCCAATGTAAATTCAGATGATTTTATATATATGTTGTATACTTATGATACGAAAACTGATGTGGATCCGAATTCTCAGACTATCAATATAACAGTCAATGCAGCACAAAAGATTTCAGGGAATGGCGTTTACGGTATTACAGAGGAAATGGATGCGGATGATACCTATGTATCTAATAGACCTGTTATAGAGATTTCGAATGAATATTCTAAGCCGCTAATGTTTGATAATTATAATTTGGTTATTCCTATTCAGTATTATGCGAAAGAAAATATTGATAAACATAAATTTAGTTTGGTATATTATACAGATAAATTGAAGGGTAAGGAAGAGGGCTCTGGCTTGACTTTATATTTGCGTCATCAATCGGAAGAAACAGGAGAAAGTCTTAGATATTTTTCTTATAGAACTTTTGATTTAAAAGAGGTTCTGTATGCATATAAAGAAAAATATGGAAGTTTTCCGGCAAATATCATTATTCAAATAGAGAAAAATTCTCTTTCAAATGGAGAAGTTCCGACAAAAACAACTCCAGTTTCATTTGAATATAAATATAACGACAAACTTTGAATTACAAAGAATTATTTAACATCGCAATGAAATTGATTTCCTCTCCGGTCAAAGCTTGGGAGGAAATTTCTATGGAAAAGGATAGGCGAAAGGTATTCATTGCCTTTGTCTATCCTATGATAGGTTTATGTGGTCTGTCTGTTTTCATTGGCTCTTTGCTGACCAATGGATGGGGAGGACCTCAAAGTTTCCAGATAGCTATGACCAACTGTTGTGCCGTAGCTGTGGCCTTATTCGGTGGTTACTTTCTGGCGGCTTATGCTATTAATGAGATGGGGATCAGGATGTTTGGTATGTCGGCAAATATCTCATTGGCACAGCAGTTTGCCGGATATGCGCTTGTTGTACCTTTCTTGTTACAAATCGTCACCGGACTTTTACCTGATTTTAGAATTATTGCCTGGTTGTTGCAATTCTACATCGTTTATGTGGTGTGGGAAGGTGCACCCATAATGATGAGAGTGGAAGAAAAACAACGATTGAAGTATACCCTTTTGTCGTCTCTATTGTTAATACTATGTCCGACAGTGATTCAATTTGTGTTCAACAAACTGACGGCTATACTTAATTAATATGCAAAGATGAAACAGCCTCCTGTAAATATAAAGAATAAACGTGCTACGTTTGATTATGAATTGGTAGATACCTATACAGCAGGTATTGTACTGACAGGTACAGAAATCAAATCTATTCGTTTGGGTAAAGCTAGCCTAGTAGATACATTTTGTTATTTTGTGAAAGGCGAACTGTGGGTGAAAAATATGCACGTTGCTGAATATTTCTATGGATCGTACAATAATCACACAGCACGTAGAGAAAGGAAGCTGTTATTGAATAAAAAAGAAATAGAGAAACTTCAGAGGGGAACGAAAGATCCCGGATTCACTATTGTCCCTGTACGCTTGTTTATCAATGAAAAAGGTTTGGCGAAACTGGTTGTAGCCTTGGCAAAAGGTAAGAAAGAATATGATAAACGCGAATCAATAAAAGAAAAAGATGACCGCCGGGACATGGCAAGAATGTTTAAACGGTAAGATATATGAGATTGTAGTCTAGGATAGGCTATTCTTGGACTGTGAGCAATAAATGGCAGAGTGCTAATAGGTATTAAGTGAAAAGGTAACAATGAAAAAGACAATTTCTCAGATTGTACCTGAGCGAATCCTGATTTTGGATGGAGCGATGGGTACAATGATTCAACAATATAATCTTAAAGAAGAAGATTTCCGTAGTGAACGTTTTGCGCATATTCCCGGCTTGTTGAAAGGGAATAATGATTTGTTGTGCCTGACCCGTCCTGATGTTATTCAAGATATTCATCGTAAATATTTGGAAGCCGGTGCGGATATTATTGAAACCAATACATTTAGTTCTACTACAGTTTCTATGGCTGATTATCACGTAGAAGAATATGTGCGTGAGATGAACTTGGCAGCCGTGAAGTTAGCTCGTGATTTGGCTGATGAATATACGGCAAAGACTCCGGATAAGCCTCGTTTTGTGGCAGGTTCTGTGGGACCTACTAATAAAACTTGTTCCATGAGTCCGGATGTGAACAATCCGGCTTTCCGCGCTTTGACTTACGATGACTTGGCTGCATCCTATCAACAGCAAATGGAAGCAATGCTCGAAGGGGGTGTTGATGCAATCCTGATTGAAACGATCTTTGATACGTTAAATGCTAAAGCTGCTATATTTGCTGCCGAACAGGCTATGAAAACGATGGGAATAGAAGTTCCTGTCATGCTTTCTGTTACTGTATCCGATATTGGTGGGCGAACATTGTCCGGACAAACCTTAGAAGCCTTTCTGGCTTCGATACAGCATGCCAATATTTTCTCCATTGGTTTGAACTGTTCTTTTGGGGCTCGTCAGCTAAAACCTTTTTTGAAACAGCTTGCTGCGCGTGCACCTTATTATATTAGTGCATATCCAAATGCCGGACTTCCAAATAGTCTGGGGAAATATGATCAGACTCCTGAGGAAATGGCTCATGAAGTGAGAGAATATATTCAGGAAGGACTGGTTAATATCATAGGTGGATGTTGTGGTACGACAGATGCTTATATTGCTGAATATTCAGCTTTAATAAAAGACGCCAAACCTCATGTACCTGCTGCTGCACCTGATTGTATGTGGCTTTCCGGACTAGAACTGTTGGAGGTAAAACCTGAAATAAACTTTGTGAATGTAGGTGAACGCTGCAATGTTGCCGGTTCACGTAAGTTCCTTCGTCTCATTAATGAAAAAAAATATGAAGAATCTCTTGCCATTGCTCGTCAGCAAGTAGAAGATGGAGCTTTGGTAATTGACGTTAATATGGATGATGGCTTATTGGATGCTAAGACGGAAATGACCACTTTTCTAAATCTAATTATGTCTGAGCCCGAAATAGCGCGTGTCCCTGTAATGATCGATTCTTCTAAATGGGAAGTTATTGAAGCCGGATTAAAATGTCTGCAAGGTAAATCAATCGTTAATTCGATTTCTTTAAAAGAAGGGGAGGAAAAATTTCTGGAACATGCGCGTATCATCAAACAATATGGTGCTGCGGCTGTAGTGATGGCTTTTGACGAAAAAGGACAGGCTGATACAGCAGCGCGTAAGATAGAAGTTTGTGGACGGGCTTATCGCCTTTTAGTAGATAAAATAAATTTTAATCCCCACGATATTATATTCGATCCAAATGTCCTTGCTGTTGCTACGGGGATTGAGGAGCATAACAATTATGCTGTAGACTTTATTGAGGCAACTGAATGGATAAAGAAAAACCTTCCGGGGGCGCATATTAGTGGTGGAGTAAGTAATCTTTCTTTCTCGTTCCGGGGTAATAATTATATTCGTGAGGCAATGCATGCCGTATTCCTTTATCATGCTATTCAGAAAGGTATGGATATGGGAATTGTAAATCCTGGAACATCTGTTCTTTATAGTGATATTCCGGCTGATGTTCTAGAAAAGATAGAAGATGTTGTATTGAATCGTCGTCCCGATGCAGCCGAACATCTTATTGAGTTGGCTGAATCTTTGAAGGAAAGTATGTCAGGAACTTTGGGACAAGCAGTTGCTAAACAGGATGCATGGAGGGAAGAAACTGTGCAAGAACGTTTGAAATATGCTTTGATGAAAGGAATTGGCGATTACTTGGAACAAGATTTAGCAGAGGCATTGTCTCTTTACGATAAGGCGGTTGATGTAATTGAAGGTCCGTTGATGGATGGAATGAATTACGTTGGTGAACTTTTTGGTGCTGGTAAAATGTTTCTGCCTCAGGTTGTAAAGACTGCTCGTACAATGAAGAAAGCTGTTGCAATCTTACAACCAGTTATTGAAATGGAGAAAGTGGAAGGTAACAGTTCTGCCGGAAAGGTGCTGCTTGCAACCGTAAAAGGTGACGTACATGATATTGGAAAAAATATTGTGGGAGTAGTCATGGCTTGTAATGGTTATGAGATTGTGGATTTAGGGGTAATGGTTCCCGCTGAAACAATCATTCAACGTGCAATCGAAGAAAAAGTGGATATGATTGGACTGAGTGGTTTGATTACTCCTTCTTTGGAAGAGATGGTACATGTAGCTGCTGAATTAGAGAAAGCCGGTTTGGATATTCCTCTTCTTATTGGAGGAGCCACTACTTCTAAGATGCACACTGCATTGAAGATTGCGCCGGTTTATCACGCTCCGGTAGTTCATCTGAAAGATGCTTCTCAGAATGCTGGTATAGCTGCCCGATTATTGAATCAGCAGTCAAAAGTTGAATTGGTTGATGAATTAGAGAAAGAATATCAGCACCTTCGTGAAAAGAGCGGTATGTTACGTCGTGAAACCGTTTCATTAGAAGAAGCACAGAGAAATAAGTTGAATTTGTTTTAGTGTATAAGCAGTAATGAAAAAGATTTTCTCTTTCCTATATATTATGATGGTATTAGCTGCTATGATCTCTTGCTCTTCATCCAAAGAACGTAAAGAGGGGGCAGTGACAGGAAATCCTGCCTTAGATAATATCTTTGCTCGAAAAAGTGTGCGCACTTATTTGGATAAGGGAGTAGAGAAAGAAAAAATAGATTTAATGCTTCGTGCCGGTATGGCCGGACCTTCAGGAAAAGACACTCGTCCCTGGGAATTTATTGTAGTGTCCGATCGTGCTATACTCGATTCGATGGCTGCTGCCCTTCCGTATGCCAAGATGCTGACACAGGCACGTAATGCGATTATTGTTTGTGGAGATTCTACATGTTCGTTCTATTGGTATCTTGATTGTTCGGCTGCTGCCCAAAATATATTGTTGGCAGCTGAAAGTATGGGATTGGGTGCTGTTTGGACTGCTGCCTATCCTTATGAGGATCGGATGCAGGTGGTTCGGAAATACACAGCTTTACCCGAAAATATTCTTCCTCTTTGTGTCATACCTTTTGGCTATCCTGCTACAAAAGAGTATCCGAAACAGAAGTATGATGAGAAAAAGATACATTATAATCTGTATTAGTAAACAAAAGTTTTGTTTTTTCAATAAATTCCTTACATTTGCGTTCTAATTAATTAATATCTGATACGCAAATGTTTGGAATAGACGACCCCTTGATTATTTTACCTTACCTCCTTTCGGTAGTATGTGTGATTTTTGCTGCCTGGTTCGGGCTGAAATATTGGAATAAAGACGACGAAAAAGACAAAACACGATGAATACATTTACACTTGGCTTGATTGTGATAGCCTATCTGCTGTCACTAGCTTATCTCGGTTTTTTGGGGTATAAGAAAACTACGAATGCCAGTGACTATCTGGTAGGAGGAAGACAGATGAATCCGATTGTGATGGCACTTTCGTATGGAGCGACATTTATTTCTGCTTCCGCTATTGTTGGCTTTGGTGGTGTTGCTGCTGCATTTGGAATGGGGATTCAGTGGCTTTGTTTTCTGAATATGTTTGTTGGGGTGATTATTGCTTTTATCTTTTTTGGTTTACGAACCCGGCGTATGGGAGCTAAACTAAATGTAAGTACTTTCCCTCAATTGTTAGGACGTCATTTCCGTTCGCGTAATATACAGGTATTTATTGCTGCCGTTATTTTTCTGGGAATGCCGCTTTATGCTGCTGTGGTCATGAAAGGAGGGGCTGTATTCATAGAACAAATTTTTCAGATAGATTTTAACGTATCATTATTGATATTTACATTAGTCATTGCTGCCTATGTGATAGCAGGAGGTATGAAAGGGGTAATGTATACCGACGCATTGCAAGGGGTTATTATGTTTGCTTGTATGTTGTTCCTGTTGTTTTCTTTATATCAGATACTTGACATGAATTTTGTTCAGGCCAACAAAGAATTGGGTAATATATCACATTTGGTACCAGAAAAGTTTAAAGCGTTGGGACATCAGGGATGGACAGCTATGCCGGTGATGGGATCTCCCCAATGGTATTCGTTGGTTACTTCTTTAATTTTGGGAGTTGGAATCGGTTGTTTGGCCCAGCCGCAATTAGTAGTCCGTTTTATGACTGTGGAGAGTAGCAAACAGTTAAATCGTGGAGTTTTTATAGGCTGTTTCTTTTTGATTATTACAGTAGGTGCTATTTATCATGCGGGAGCATTGAGTAATCTTTTCTTTCTGAAGACTGAGGGTGCAGTGGCAACTGAAGTAGTAAAAGATATAGATAAAATTATTCCTTATTTCATTAATAAAGCAATGCCGGATTGGTTTGCAGCACTTTTTATGTTGTGCATTCTTTCGGCCAGTATGTCTACTCTTAGTTCCCAGTTTCATACAATGGGAGCCTCGGTAGGGTCCGATATTTATGGTACTTACAAACCACGCTCACGTGGTAAACTGACGAATGTCATTCGTTTAGGAGTGCTTTTTTCTATTTTGGTAAGTTATATCATTTGCTATATGTTGCCGAATGATATCATAGCTCGCGGTACTTCTATCTTTATGGGAATCTGTGCTGCTGCTTTCCTTCCTGCCTACTTTTGTGCACTCTATTGGAAGCGTGCAACAAAACAAGGAGTGATGGCAAGTTTATGGGTCGGAACTATTGGGAGTCTTTTAGCTCTTGTATTCCTGCATCAAAAAGAATCTGCTGTATTAGGTATCTGTAAAGCTATATTTGGTCGCGATGTATTGATTGAAACTTATCCGTTTCCTGTAATCGACCCAATATTATTTGCGTTGCCGTTATCTGTAATAGCAATTATTCTGGTTAGTTTGCTGACTTCTAAAAAATAAATGATGTACCAATAATTTTGAAAACTTTATTCTTGATACCTAAACTGGTCTTACAACTTAATTTTTTTCTTGTAAGATTCAAATCGTGACATTATCTCACGCACAAAGTTGTAAGTCTCGCTACCGCGGAAATATCCGTTTTTACAGACAGGATCGGTGAAGTATTCCTCATTACTTTTAAGAAGGATGAAGTTCTCAACATTATCTTTCCAGACTAATTTGTTCTTACCGTATTTCTCAGCTAATGCCATTGCGTCATAGATATGTCCCAAACCGGCATTGTAAGAAGCTAAAATGAAATTCAATCGTTCCTGTTTATCAGGAATCATACTGAAACTGCGGTCAGTAGCCATGATATACTTAATAGCGGCTTTAATACTTTCTTCCGGATTTTGTTCTTTTCCGGGAGGTACTCCCATAGCCCGTGCGGTAGCAGGCATCAATTGCATCAATCCTTTTGCGCCAGCCCAGGATACTACAGTCGTATCAAAATTGGATTCTGTATAAGCAAGTGATGCAAGCATACGCCAATCCCATCCGATTTCTTTGGAGTATTTTTTAAATAATGGATCAAAATGAGAAATCTTTCCTTCTTTTAATGAAAGGATAGGAGAGTGAGGCATCATTTTACTATTTTCGAAATAACGTTTCATACTTGCCGTATAGGCAGGAGAAGTCATGTTTTCTTTATGCCATTTGTTGGCTGCTGCTGCCAGTTCGGGACTATCCTTTCTTACCGCCCATGAGGAACGTTGGTCGAAACTGATAGAAAGGTTGATATTGAGGTTGGGATAATAGGTCTTGTTTAATCTTGCCAAATCATTATCTGAAACAGTGTATGGAATTTTTCCTTGGGCAACTTGGGTGATCAAGTCTTCCGTAGTAATACTGTCATTGGTTACTTTATGAATCAAGATTCCACCGCCTAGTTCATTATTTAGATTAACCAATCGGTCGTAATATTTTCCGGGCTTGACATAGATGTTTTTTCCTATAAGCTCTGTTACGTCTTTTAGAGGTCTTTCCTTTCCATTCCCTTGTTGTACAATGACTTGATGAGTAATCACATCTTCACCACAATAGATTAGACTATCCTTCCATTCTTTGGTTATTGGTAAATTATAAGCGATCATATCACCTTCGCCTGCCAATAGCTTTTGTATTAATTCGTGGACATTATTAGCAACTTCGATTCTGAGCTTTACTCCCAGATTTTTGGCAAACTGTTCGCTAAGTTCATATTGAAATCCCATCTCTTGACCACGATAAATGAAATAGGAAGTAGAACTATAAAGTGTCAATACTACCAACTCCCCACTATCTTTTATTTGTGTAAGATCACGATCGTTCCCTTCTTCTTTGCTATGATGATTCTTCCTGCAACCGGAGATGCAACAAACAAAGATGAGAAACAGTGGTAAGAAGAGCGACTTGGCACTTAGTTTGAGTTCCTTTACTTTCATTATTCGTTTTTCAAATGTTTCTGGATATACATGGTCAATATATCAATGGCGACTTGATTACTGCCCCCTTCCGGAACAATCAAATCTGCATAACGTTTGCAAGGCTCGATAAATTGCAAATGCATTGGTTTTAAAACTCTTGTATAACGTTCCATTACAGCTTCTGCTGTGCGACCCCGTTCGATGACATCTCTTTGGATCACACGAATCAGTCGCTCATCAGGATCAGCATCTACAAATATCTTGAGGTCCATCATATTGCGTAGTCTCTTATCACAGAGCGCAAGTATACCTTCAACAATTACGACTTCCCTTGGTTCAATATGAATCGTTTCAGATTGACGGGTACATGTCAGATAGGAGTAAGTGGGCTGTTCTATGCTTTTACCCTCCTTCAACATCATGATATGTTTGGAAAGCAAACTCCATTCGAAAGCATCCGGATGATCGAAGTTGATATTTTGACGCTCTTCGACGGGCACATGGCTACTGTCCTTGTAGTATGAGTCTTGCGGTAACAATACTACCTCTCCTACGGGAAGGCTTTCAATAATTTTCTTTACAACGGTAGTCTTTCCAGAGCCAGTTCCGCCTGCTATTCCGATAATTAACATCTCTTTATAGTATTATTTGAACTAAAAAAAGTAATTTTGCATTGTTAATGCGATTCATTAATAGGACAAATATAGAAACAATTCATTAAAATAACAACGTAATGGTAAAGCACATTGTATTATTTAAGTTAAAAGATAATGTTTCTGAGGCAGAGAAACTAGTCGTAATGAATAAATTTAAGGCGGCTATTGAAGCTCTCCCTGCTAAAATCTCTGTGATTCGTAAAATTGAAGTTGGATTGAATATCAATCCGGATGAAACTTGGAACATAGCTCTCAACAGTGAATTTGATACACTGGAAGACGTTAAGTTCTATGCAACGCATCCTGATCATGTTGCTGCCGGAAAAATATTGGCAGAAACAAAGGAAAGCCGTGCATGCGTGGATTATGAATTCTAACCTTTTTATAAAAATAAAAATGAAAAAGCTATTTTCTTTACTGTTCCTCTGTTTGGTAATGGGAATGGTACAGGCTCAGATACAGGAACCTGTAAAGTTTAAGACAGAGTTGAAAACTTTGTCCGGTACAGATGCGGAGATTGTCTTTACAGCGGTAATTGATAAAGGATGGCATGTTTATTCTACGGATTTAGGCGACGGCGGTCCTATTTCTGCAACATTTAATGTTGATAGTAAATCGGGTGTTGAAGTGGTAGGTAAACTGAAACCAGTAGGTAAAGAAGTTGCAGTTTTTGATAAACTTTTTGAAATGAATGTGCGTTATTTTGAGAATACTGCACAATTTGTTCAGAAAATAAAATTAACTGGTGGAGCTTATTCTATTGAGGGATATATGCAATATGGAGCTTGTAATGATGAAAACTGTTTGCCTCCTACTGATGTCCCGTTTAAGTTTTCTGGTGAATCAAAAGTTAAGGGTACTGCCTCTGAAACTCCTGCTGTAGAACCTGCAAAACAGGAAAAGAAAAATGATGTACCAGCCAAAGAAGAAGTTAAAGATACTGTTGCAATGATGGAATTGGTACCGGCAACTGTTGATTCAACGGCTACTGTATCCCCTGCGGTTGCTGCTTCTGACTGGTGGGAACCGGTAATCAGTGAATTGCAAGCTTTAGGTGAGAAGCATAGCCAGAAAGACTCTTCATGGATTTATATTTTCATAACTGGTTTCTTGGGTGGATTATTGGCTTTGCTTACTCCTTGTGTGTGGCCAATCATTCCAATGACTGTTAGTTTTTTCCTGAAACGTAACAAGGATAAGAAGAAGGGTATTCGTGATGCGTGGACGTACGGTGCATCAATCGTAGTGATTTATGTAGCATTAGGTCTAGCTATAACGCTGATCTTTGGTGCCAGTGCTTTGAATGCTTTATCCACAAATGCGGTATTTAATATATTCTTCTTCCTGATGTTGGTGGTTTTTGCTGCTTCATTTTTTGGAGCCTTTGAAATTACCTTGCCATCGAAGTGGAGTACTGCGGTAGATAGTAAAGCGGAATCAACAACCGGACTGTTGAGTATCTTCCTGATGGCTTTTACTTTGTCATTGGTATCTTTCTCTTGTACCGGTCCGATTATTGGCTTTTTGTTGGTAGAGGTTTCTACAACGGGTAGTGTTGTAGCTCCTGCTATTGGAATGTTGGGGTTTGCCATTGCATTGGCTTTACCGTTTACATTATTTGCTCTTTTCCCGTCTTGGTTGAAGTCAATGCCTAAGTCGGGTGGATGGATGAATGTTATTAAAGTAACTTTAGGCTTTTTAGAATTAGCTTTTGCTTTAAAGTTCTTGTCTGTTGCCGATCTGGCATACGGTTGGAGAATACTTGACCGTGAAACCTTCCTAGCTTTGTGGATTGTGATTTTTGCATTGCTCGGTTTTTATTTACTCGGCAAAATCAAATTCCCACATGACGATGATGACAATAAGGTTGGTGTAAGCCGATTCTTCATGGCTCTTGTTTCTTTGGCCTTTGCTATGTATATGGTACCAGGATTGTGGGGAGCACCTTTAAAAGCAGTAAGTGCCTTCGCACCTCCTATGTATACGCAAGACTTTAATTTATATGGAAATGAGGTACATCCTAAGTTCAAAGATTACGAGAAAGGTATGGAATATGCCCTTCAACATGGTAAGCCGGTTATGATCGATTTTACTGGAAACGGTTGTGTTAATTGTCGTAAGATGGAGGCTGCTGTATGGACAGATTCTAAAGTGAGCGACATCATTAATAATGATTATGTATTGATCTCATTGTATGTGGATGAAAAAGAAGCATTGCCGGAACCAATTAAAGTTGTTGAAAATGGTAAAGAGCGTACATTGCGTACTGTTGGAGATAAATGGAGTTATCTGCAACGTGTGAAGTTTGGCGCGAATGCTCAACCTTTCTATGTTTTGCTGGATAATGAAGGTAAGCCGTTGAATAAATCATATGCGTATGATGAAGATATTTCCCAGTATATCAATTTCTTGAAAACAGGTCTGGATAACTATAAAAAAGAAAAGAAATAATATCCTTGATATATTCATTAAAAACGAGACTTCTTAGGGTCTCGTTTTTTAATGTACAAGGTGTACAAAAAGTAAAACCCGTTATCATTTTGCCTTAGATTGCTGAATGATAGGCTTATCAGACTTTTGCCCTACTTTTCATTTCGTTGGCAAAGCTGAATGTATGATATGTTATAAACCAATCATGATTAAAATAGCCTCTTTATAAAGCTTTGTTTATAACATCTTTCATGTTTTTCTTTTTTACAATTGAGCTTGTATTATATCTGATTTTATAGTAAATTCTTTTTCAGACTTATTTCAGAATTATGTTTTTTCTTTGCCAACTATAAAAGTATTATCTTTGCACTTTTTAATCTGATAAATGATGGGTAAAGTATTAACACTTAGATTATTGATAATTATGTGCCTTGTCGGAATGATTTCTACGGCATGGGCTCAGAAAGATGATTTTACTACATGGACAAAGTTGAAGTTAAATCATAAAATAGATTCTCGATTTTCAGTTTTAGGTGCTCTTGAACTTCGTACGAAAGATGATATGGGGATGATTGATCGTTGGGGAATTGCTGCGGGAGGGGAATATAAAGTTTCTTCTTTATTGAAAACGGATCTGGGATATGAACTTCATCATCGAAATTTAGGTGATTCGGAATGGAAATTCAGGCATCGTTATTATATCGGTGCTACATTCAGTTATCGTTATCAATGGTTAGCTGTCTCTTTAAGAGAAAGATTCCAACAGACATTTGACCGTGGTAATACAGAATCCCGCTTACGTTCCCGTTTAAAACTTGCATATGCTCCTTCAATAGGGATTGTTTCTCCTTATTTCTCTATTGAAGTCTACCAAAGTTTAAATGATGCTCCTTTTTGGCGAGCAGCTCGTACTCGTTATCGTCCTGGATTTGAGATTGATTTGGCTAAACGTTGGGTGTTGGATACTTTTTATTGTTATCAATATGAATCTCCGAAAGGCAAACATATTTTTGGAGTCGAAGTAGGTTATTCCTTTTAAAATATTAAGACTGCTTTTATAATAATGTGTAGTTCTCATTCATCTATCTTTTTATATAAATTATTAATAAATTGATTTTTTGTTAGTTACATATAAATAATAACTTTTTTAAGGAAAACACATTCCATTAATATAATAATACGTACTTTTGTTATAGCATTTCAAACTGATGTGCTTATATTTTGTGATTCAACAGATACAACAGACGTGTTGTATGATACCTCATGACCGAAGCGAATACTTCCTTTTATGTTCTACCTTCTGCTAAATCAGGAATTTAAAATTAATTTTAAAAGAAAATAGTATGAGAACTTTGTGCAGCCGGAAATGGGGAATCGGCTTAATTTTAATTCTTCCTTTTTTCATAACAGCTTGTGTGAATCATTTTTCAGAAGATGGAGAAAGTACAACTGATAACAATAACATTCCATTGAGATTTACGGCTGATATTTATAAAGTAGTGAAAACGCGTATTTCAGATAATACTTTTGATCAGGATGATGCGGTTGGATTGTTCGCTCTGGCAGGTTCAACGACTTTAACGGAAGAACGCTATGCAGATAATCTACTTTTTAAACGATCGGAAAATGATATTTTTGAAACAGAAGAGACTGTGTATTATCCTGACGATGGAGTTGCAGTAAATTTAATAAGTTATTATCCATATAATGAAGAGGGGATAACTATGGGAAAAACGACTATGCCAGTATCTGTGGCGACAGAACAGGAGCTTCCAGAAAATTATTCTTATTCAGATTTTCTAGTTGCGACTTCTGGTGATTTGAAAGCCAGCTCCGAACCTGTTGCCTTATTTTATAATCATAAATTTTTTCGATTAAATATAGTTATTGTTCCGGGCAAAGGAATTACTGTCGAAGAATTGCGAGATGCTGACCTCCAGCTTACTGTAGAAGGTTTTTCTACAAAGGCTGTCTATGATTTTCAGGATGATTCTTATACAGGATACTCAGAAGAGGAAAGTATAATTCCTGCAGGTGAATGGGTTGTAAAGGAAGATCGTTTGATTGGTAAGGAGGTTATTCTAATACCACAAGAAACAAAGGTTGATTATCAGTATGTAACATTGAAGGTGGGAGGAAAAGAGTATCGTTGTGTATTACCTTCTACTTTAGAATTGGTGAGTGGTAAACAAAGAGAATTGGAAGTTACTTTTGTTCCTGTACAGGATGTTTTAATCGGTAGTGTGGATGGGGAAATAAGTAATTGGGATGATACAGGTACTGATTGTACGGAAACTGGAGTAATATATGGTTGTGTGGATATATCGAAACTGAATTTTACAGAATCTAATGTTTATAAAGTAATGAAAGGTAGGCAACAAGTTGCGGAAATTTGTAAAGAATACATTTCTACTCCAGACTTTTCTTCTTCGGCTATTGTTGCTTATCCTATGAAATCAGATTATACGGCTGATTTGACAAAGGGACTTGTTTTACAGTTGTTGGGACATTCGGAAGATGTACATGGGGGAACAGTTTCGTGGGATATGGAGAATCATTCACTGATCTATAATCCAGGTACATTGAAACTTAAAAACTATCTTTTTGTGTTGTCAGGTGAACAAATCTATTTATCCACAGTGCCTACTGAAAGTCTCTTATCTATTTCTCCGGATATGTTTTGTGATGTACGCGGAGAGTCGATTCATTATTATCCCATTGTAAAAATAGGAACACAATATTGGATGAGAAGTAATCTGGAGGCAACTAAATATATTAATGGAGATGATATTCTGGTATTATCGGAAATGGTTGAAGAGGCTACCGGATATTTATTGAATGATGGGAATTATTTCTATACCCCTAATGCCGTTTTAACCGGTAATTTATTACCTATAGATTGGAAAGTACCAACTTGGGAAGATTGGAATTTATTAAAAGATTATTTGAAAAATGCTTCTTTATTAAAATCAGGTGAGTGGAGAGCTTTAACATCTAAAGATCCTATTGTAACAGAAGTAAATAATCGATCGGGCTTCAATGCGCTACCTGTAGGTATTTGGTATGCTGGAGGTGAAATAGCTAATTATGTAGGAAGATATTTGGGCTACTGGACATTAGAAGATTCAGGAGCCATTCCAGAGAAGTTCTTTATCCTTAAGAGTAACAGTGATGAAATATCCTCTGGAAATACTGGTACTGATAAAGCATGTGTTTTACGTGCCCTCCGAAAGTAAATTGATAAAAAATTGTTTTCATTTTTATATTTTGCTTATATTTGGGAGATAAAACCTAAATGAAGTAAGAGTATGAAGAAAATAATAAATCCTTGGAAAGGTTTGGAGGGATACAATTGTTTTGGGTGCGCTCCAAATAATGAGTCCGGAGTGAAGATGGAATTTTATGAAGATGGTGATGAGATAGTAAGCATCTGGAAGCCGCGTCCTGATTATCAAGGCTGGATTAATACATTGCATGGTGGCATTCAAGCCGTCTTATTAGATGAAATCTGCGCTTGGACGGTGCTTCGTAAATTACAGACAACAGGTGTTACTTCGAAAATGGAAACGCGTTATCGGAAACCTATTGATACACAGGATTCTCATATAGTATTGCGTGCATCCATAAAAGAAGTAAAGCGGAATATTGTAATAATTGAAGCGAGACTATATAATAAGGATGGAGAACTTTGTACAGAAGCTGTTTGTACTTACTTTACTTTTTCCCAGGAAAAGGCTAAAAATGAAATGCACTTTTTGCAATGTGATGTAGAGCCGGAAGAGATACTTCCTTTAATTTGAAATAAAAAACTAAGAGCCTGTTTAAATTTTGTAGTTTTAAATAAAAAGAGTGTTTCTTCTTTTCTCTAAAATGATTATTTTTAGTTACCACATTTGAAATAATTATGTATTGTACGGATTTAGAAGAAACACAGTGGCAAGTATCTTGAGCTTGCAAGGAAGGAAGCGAAAATATGATTTACGTGAGATATGGAATGCAATCTTCTAGCTAGTGAAAACAGGGTGCAAATGGTGCCCTTTGGGTGAATCTGATTTGTTATTGAATAACTTACGAGAAAAGGTGCGTGTCCAAATGGGACAAAAAGCAGAAGCTAGCCTGGGTATTATGGATAGTCAAAGTGTACGTTGGGGTAATAATAATCGTTCTCTCAGCGGCATTGATGTGAATAAGAAAATAAAAGGAGTCAAAATCATATTAGCTGATGCTGGTTATCGTGGAGAAATAGCAGGCAAAACAAAAACAGTTTTCGGATATATCCTTGAAGTTGTGGTAAGCGGCGATAAGGTTAATGGCTTTAAACCAATTGGAAAAAGATGGATGGTGGAAAGGACATTTGCATGGTTTGACAACTATAGAAGACTCTGCCGAAACGATGAATTGACATTTGATTCGGTAGAGGAAATGGTAAAACTAGCAGCTATTAGGATGATATTGAATAAAATTTAAATAGGCTCTAACTTTTTGTGATAATTGTTTGGAGGTATCAAACAAATGCTATACTTTTGTCGCAGTAACTAAAGAATATGAAATATACAGCTACACATCATCATCATCATTTTCCTAACGAATAACTCGGTGGGCGTGGATGATATTGTGTATACTTTATAACGATAACGAAGGCTTGCCGAATACGGTAAGCCTTTTTTATTTATCAAATGCAATTTATAAATTCATAATAAAATAAAGTCATGTTAAGAATCGCAGTACAAGCCAAAGGACGTCTCTTCGAAGAGACTATGGCACTTTTAGAAGAGTCGGATATTAAATTGAGTACAACCAAGCGTACCTTATTGGTACAATCTTCCAATTTTCCTATCGAAGTTTTGTTTCTTCGTGATGATGATATTCCTCAGACAGTAGCTACAGGAGTAGCTGATTTGGGCATTGTAGGTGAAAATGAGTTTATGGAAAAAGAAGAAGATGCTGAGATTGTAAAACGATTGGGATTCAGCAAATGTCGTTTATCACTAGCTATGCCGAAAGATATTGAATATCCAGGTTTATCATGGTTCAATGGTAAGAAAATAGCAACCTCTTATCCGGTCATTTTGAAGAATTTTTTGAAGAAGAATGGAGTAAATGCAGAAATACACGTAATTACCGGTTCAGTAGAAGTATCTCCGGGTATTGGATTAGCAGATGCAATCTTTGATATTGTAAGCTCCGGATCAACATTGGTTAGCAACCGTTTGAAAGAAGTTGAAGTTGTGATGAAGTCCGAAGCATTGCTAATTGGCAATAAAAACATGAGCGACGAAAAGAAAGAAGTGTTGGAAGAATTACTATTTCGTATGAATGCAGTGAAGACTGCTGAGGACAAGAAGTATGTATTGATGAATGCACCGAAAGATAAACTGGAAGAAATTATAGCTGTTCTGCCTGGTATGAAAAGTCCTACTATTATGCCTTTGGCACAAGAAGGCTGGTGTTCTGTCCATACAGTATTGGATGAAAAACGTTTCTGGGAAATTATCGGGAAGCTGAAAGGACTGGGAGCAGAAGGTATTTTGGTATTGCCAATTGAGAAAATGATAGTATAAGAATGAAATTAATAAAATATCCCTCAAAGGAACAATGGTCGGAACTGCTGAAACGTCCGGCATTGAATACGGAGAATTTGTTTGATACAGTTCGTTCCATTATTAATAAGGTAAGAGCTGAAGGTGATAAGGCAGTTCTGGAATATGAAGCTACATTTGATAAAGCTGTTTTATCTACATTACCTGTAACTTCACAAGAGATAAAAGAGGCAGAAGGCAAGATTAGTAATGAACTAAAGGCAGCTATCTCTTTAGCGAAGCAAAACATCGAAACGTTCCATGCTTCCCAGCGTTTTGTTGGAAAGAAGATAGAGACAATGAATGGAGTAACTTGTTGGCAAAAATCAGTAGGCATTGAGAAAGTCGGACTTTATATTCCCGGCGGAACAGCACCACTTTTTTCTACTGTGTTGATGTTGGCTGTTCCTGCTAAAATTGCGGGATGTAAAGAGATCGTGCTTTGTACTCCTCCTGATAAGAATGGAAATATCCATCCGGCCATACTTTTTGCAGCTCAATTAGCGGGGGTAAGTAAAATATTCAAGGCTGGTGGAGTTCAGGCTATTGCTGCTATGGCTTATGGAACTGAGAGTATCCCTAAAGTCTATAAGATTTTCGGTCCGGGTAATCAGTATGTAACAGCTGCCAAGCAGTTGGTGAGCTTACGTGATGTAGCGATTGATATGCCTGCCGGCCCTTCCGAAGTAGAGGTATTGGCAGATGCTTCTGCCAATCCTGTTTTTGTTGCAGCAGATCTTCTTTCGCAAGCTGAACATGGAGTAGATAGCCAAGCAATGCTGATAACTACTTCTGAAAAACTTCAGGCGGAGGTTGTTCTTGAGGTTGAGCGCCAATTAGCGAGACTTCCTCGTAAAGAAATAGCTGAGAAATCATTAGAAAATAGTAAATTGATTCTTGTCCGTGATCTGGAAGAAGCATTGGAATTAACAAATGCTTATGCACCGGAACATTTGATTATAGAAACTGAAAACTACCTGGAAGTAGCTGAGCGTATAACAAATGCAGGTTCAGTTTTCTTGGGATCATTGACTCCTGAGAGTGCCGGTGATTATGCTTCCGGTACCAATCATACATTGCCAACTAATGGTTATGCAAAAGCATACAGCGGAGTAAGTCTCGATAGTTTTATTCGTAAAATAACCTTTCAGGAGATTGTCTCAGATGGGATACAAGCAATCGGTCCTGCTATTGAGGAGATGGCAGCCAACGAACATCTGGATGCACATAAAAATGCAGTAACAGTTCGTTTGGATTCCTTGAAATAAAGATTTAGTGATTGGTAAAGTAGATTCAGTAATTAAAAGAATAATAAAGTGAAAACGTTACAAGAGCTCACCCGGCCGAATATATGGAAGTTGAAACCTTATTCTTCGGCACGCGATGAATATAAAGGAGTTACGGCTTCCGTCTTTTTGGATGCGAATGAGAATCCGTACAATTTGCCTCATAACCGCTATCCGGACCCGATGCAGTGGGAACTGAAAACTCAATTGTCGAAGATAAAGAAAGTATCTCCCGAACATATTTTCTTGGGAAATGGTAGTGACGAAGCTATTGATTTGGTATTTCGCGCTTTCTGTGAACCCGGCAAAGATAATGTAGTAGCCATTGATCCTACTTATGGTATGTATCAGGTCTGCGCAGATGTGAATGATGTAGAATACCGCAAAGTTCTGTTGGATGATAATTTCCAGTTTTCAGCAGATAAATTGTTGGCGGCTACTGACGAACATACCAAACTGATTTTCCTTTGTTCACCCAACAATCCGACAGGGAATGATCTACTCCGTACTGAAATAGAAAAACTGATTCGTGAATTTGAAGGTTTGATTATTTTGGACGAAGCTTATAACGATTTCTCGGAGGTTCCTTCTTTTCTGGAGGAATTAGATCAATATCCTAACTTGATCGTTTTCCAGACATTCTCTAAGGCATGGGGATGTGCTGCTATTCGTTTGGGAATGGCTTTTGCTTCCGTAGAAATTATTGGTATTTTGAGTAAAATCAAATATCCGTATAATGTTAATCAGCTCACTCAGCAACAGGCTATTTCTATGTTACATAAATATTATGAAATAGAACGTTGGGTAAGAACCTTAAAAGAAGAAAGGGATTATCTGGAAAAGGAGTTTGAACAACTTTCTTGTACGGTTAAAATGTACCCTTCCGATGCAAACTTCTTTCTGGCTAAAGTTACTGATGCTGTGAAAATCTATAATTATTTAGTTGGCGAGGGAATCATTGTGCGTAATCGAAATTCCATTGCATTATGTGGCAATTGTTTACGAGTAACAGTCGGTACACGAGTAGAAAATAATATATTGTTGGATGCTCTCAAGAAATATCAAGGATAATTTATGAAAAAGAAAGTACTATTTATAGATAGAGACGGAACGTTGGTAATCGAACCGCCTGTTGATTATCAACTCGACTCTTTAGAGAAATTGGAATTTTATCCTAAAGTATTCCGAAACTTGGGATTTATCCGTAGCAAACTTGACTTTGAGTTTGTGATGGTAACTAATCAAGATGGCTTAGGTACTTCTTCTTTTCCGGAAGAGACTTTTTGGCCTGCTCACAATTTAATGATGAAAACTCTGGAAGGAGAAGGAATCACTTTTGATGAAATTCTGATTGATCGTAGCTTTCCTGAGGATAATGCTCCAACACGTAAACCGCGCACCGGAATGTTGAAAAAGTACATTGACAATCCGGAGTACGATTTGGCAGGAAGCTTTGTAATAGGTGATCGTCCTACTGATGTGGAACTGGCAAGGAACTTGGGTTGTAAAGCTATTTATTTACAAGATTCTGTTGAATTATTGAAAGAAAAAGGACTGGAAGAAGTCTGTGTATTGGCAACAAAGGATTGGGATAAGATTGCAGAATTTTTATTTGCAGGAGAGCGAAAAGCTGAAGTGCGCCGTACGACAAAAGAAACAGATATTTATGTAGCTTTGGATTTGGACGGAAACGGTATTTGTCAGATTTCTACCGGTTTGGGATTCTTTGATCATATGCTTGAGCAGATAGGAAAACATTCCGGTATGGATTTAACTATACAGGTGAAAGGTGATTTGGAAGTGGATGAGCACCATACCATCGAAGATACGGCTATTGCTTTAGGTGAATGTATTTATCAGGCATTAGGAAATAAGCGAGGTATTGAGCGATATGGTTACGCTCTTCCCATGGATGATTGTCTTTGTCAGGTTTGCTTAGATTTTGGAGGACGTTCTTGGTTAGTTTGGGAGGCAGAATTCAATCGTGAGAAAATAGGGGATATGCCCACTGAAATGTTTCTTCATTTTTTCAAATCATTGAGTGATGCTGCGAAAATGAATTTGAATATCAAAGCGGAAGGACAAAATGAACATCATAAAATAGAAGGGATTTTTAAAGCCCTTGCCCGAGCTTTGAAAATGGCGTTGAAACGAGATATTTATCATTTTGAACTGCCTTCCAGTAAGGGAGTACTTTAATTCGAATCTGGTGCGTTGATTTATGCAGAAACATCTTTTATTATGCTTTTGGGGACTTATATTATCATTGGCTATTTATGGTCAGAATGTCAAAGCTGAAAAAATTATTGTTCCCGGTAGTAATCTGATCAATATGTATAAGATCGATACAGATATATATCGTTCGGAACAACCTACAGAAATTGATTTTAAAGCTTTGCAAGAATATGGGATTCATGAAGTTTTGAATCTCCGCAGATGGCATAGTGATAATGATGAAGCGAGAGGCACCACATTACAACTACATCGTTTAAAGATGAGAGCTGGTTCTGTTAATGAAAAGCAATTGATAGAAACATTACGTATTATTTATAATCGTAAAGGACCAATATTGATTCACTGTCACCATGGTTCCGATCGTACAGGTGTTGTTTGTGCGTTTTATCGTATCATTTTTCAGGAAGTTTCTAAGGAGGATGCAATCGATGAAATGACTGGAGAAAAGTATGGCTTTCATAGAATTTATAAGAACCTTATACGGATCATCCAAGAAGCTGATATCGAACGGATTAAAAAGGCTGTAATATCGAAATAAAAATAAAAGAGTGCCACGGTTGTGCCTATTGGTTGGCACAACCGTGCCATCCCAGTGGAACAGTTGTGCCAATATAAAGACACAGTTGTGCCATCGTAGTGGCACAAGCTTCCTCTATAATAGAATACTATAAGTCCTCTATTTCCTTCAACCACATTGCTGAACTGGCATCACTTGGCATTCGCCAGTCACCACGTGGACTGATGGAAATACTTCCTACTTTAGGTCCATCAGGCAAGCAAGAACGCTTGAACTGTTGATTGAAGAAACGGCGGAAGAAGGTAGACAGCCACTTTTTAATTGTCTCTTCGTCATAAATTTCTTTGAATACAAGATTAGCCAAAAAGTAAATTTTAGAAGGACGGAATCCGTAACGCAAAAAATAATAGAGGAAGAAATCATGTAGTTCATAAGGCCCTACCAAGTCTTCTGTTTTTTGTTTTATTTCTCCATTCTCATCAGCAGGAATAAGCTCCGGGCTGATAGGGGTATCTACAATATCTAATAAAGTTGTTTTTGATTCTTCATCCATTCCATTTTCGGCTACCCATTGTACCAAGTATTTTACTAAAGTCTTTGGAATACTTGCATTGACACCGTACATAGACATATGGTCTCCGTTATAGGTTGCCCATCCTAACGCAAGTTCAGATAAATCTCCTGTGCCTATAACCATACCACAAGTTTGGTTGGCGATATCCATCAGTATCTGTGTCCGTTCGCGTGCCTGTGAGTTTTCATAGGTAACGTCATGCACATTGATATCATGATCGATGTCCTTGAAATGTT
This sequence comes from Bacteroides bouchesdurhonensis, assembly GCF_900155865.1. Taxonomy (GTDB): domain Bacteria; phylum Bacteroidota; class Bacteroidia; order Bacteroidales; family Bacteroidaceae; genus Bacteroides; species Bacteroides bouchesdurhonensis. The sequence goes on along the minus strand of NZ_LT707006.1, from coordinate 3,723,664 downwards.
GGATACAAGCTTCCTTTATACTGACTTCACGAACTGATATTCCTAACGATTTCATAAGATCGATGGCATTGTTGTAGGTGCGGTCAGTGGTTCCGAAACCAGGCATTGTAATTCCCAGAATTCCTTTTCGTGATAATTTGAGTTTATCGAATGTCTTTACACACACTAATAGAGCCAACGTAGAATCCAATCCTCCGGAAATGCCTACTACTGCCGTTTTAGCTCCTGTATGTAACAGCCGTTGTGCTAATCCGGCTACTTGAATAGAAAATATCTCTTCACAACGTTCATCCAGTTCAGCTCCTTGCGGGACAAAAGGATGAGGATTAAAACTACGTGTGAGCGTCAGTTCTTTGCTATTGACAAATTCTGTAGTGATACATATTGCTTTCTTGTCTCCTAAATTGGCTTGGTTGGCGGCAAAAGTGGTGTTAATCCTTCGTTCTGCACGTATACGCTCTACATCGATTTCACTGATAATCAACTGTTCTTCCATGCTGAAACGTTTACTACGTGCCAGCAGTGAACCATTTTCATAAATCAGTCCATTTCCGGCAAAAACTACATCTGTAGTAGATTCTCCGAAGCCACAGGATGAAAATACATATCCGGCAATACATCGGGCAGATTGCTGGCTGATCAAAGAACATAGATAATTGTTTTTTCCGATACCTTCATTATCAGCAGATATATTGAACAAGATCTCTGCTCCTTGCAGAGCTAGTGAAGAACTGGGAGGAATTGTGGACCATAGGTCTTCACATATCTCAATTCCAAATGTCGTATCCGAAGTCTCAAAAAGCAGATTGGCACCTATGGGAACCATTTGCCCGCATAAACGTACATTGTTGGTTGTCAATTGGAGAGCAGATGTAAACCAACGTTGTTCGTAAAACTCCTTGTAATTAGGTAAATAGGTTTTAGCTGCGACGCCCAACACCTTCCCTTTTTGAATCACTACAGCAGCATTGATTACTGTCGAATTAATAACAACGGGCATGCCTACAATAGAAATAATATCCAATTGGCGGGTATTATTCAGAATCTGCATGAGCCCCATTTCAGCTTGTTCAAGCAAAAGTTGCTGTCCAAACAAGTCACCGCATGTATATCCAGTGATACTCATTTCGGGGAATGCGATAATTTGTACCCCTTTGCCTTCCGCTATTGCGATCAGACCTTCTATCTTCTCTGCGTTGAATTTACAGTCGGCCACTTTAACGTGCGGCACAGCTGCTGCTACTTTTACGAATCCGTAGTTCATCTTATACCTTATTTATATATAGTGGTTGCAAAATTAGAAAATAGTTTTGAATTTCTGTCTTTTCGACTGCGAATCCTCAAGATGTGGCGATAAAGCGAGATAAAACTTATTGAGAAAAGCTCGATTTTATTTGCAAATAAAATAAAAGCTTTTTATCTTTGCATCAAATTTATAATTGTAATGAATACAAATTTGGAAAGAAGAAGATAATGGGTGCATACGAACAATTATTAGAGTACAACATAAAACCTTCCATGCAGCGTATTGCCGTTATGGAGTATTTGATGAAACATCGTACGCATCCGTCGGCTGATGAAATATATACGGCTTTGTCCCCTTCTATGCCTACATTATCAAAGACTACCGTCTATAATACCCTGAAACTTTTTGCAGAACAGGGGGCAGCGTTGATGCTTACCATTGATGAAAAGAATGCCAACTTTGATGGAGATACTTCTGCACATGCCCATTTTCTCTGTAAATCTTGCGGACATATTTATGATTTGAAATGTCCGGAAGCAATTAAATCGGTAGAGGATCAGGAAATCGATGGTCATCATGTATCAGAAATGCATTATTATTATAAAGGAATCTGTAAGAACTGTTTAAACGAACAATAATATACGTATTTGACTAATTAATTTAAAATTGAGAAGAAATGAAAAAATTTAGATGTACTGTTTGCGGTTACGTTTATGAAGGTGACGCAGCTCCTGAGAAATGTCCTTTGTGTAAAGCTCCTGCTAGCAAATTCGTTGAAGTTGTTGAAACTGAAGGTGCTGCTTTGGCTTTTGCTGACGAACATGTTATTGGCGTAGCTAAAGGTTGTGACGAAGAAATGATCAAAGACCTGAACAATCACTTCATGGGTGAATGTACTGAAGTAGGTATGTATTTGGCAATGAGCCGTCAGGCAGACCGCGAAGGTTATCCTGAAGTAGCTGAAGCTTTCAAACGTTACGCTTGGGAAGAAGCAGAACATGCAGCTAAATTTGCTGAATTGCTGGGTGACTGCGTATGGGATACCAAGACTAACCTGCAAAAACGTAAAGATGCTGAACAAGGTGCGTGCGAAGACAAGAAACGTATTGCAACTCGTGCTAAAGCATTAAACTTGGATGCTATCCACGATACTGTACACGAAATGTGTAAAGACGAAGCTCGTCATGGTAAAGGTTTTGAAGGATTGTACAACCGTTATTTCGGCGATAAGTAATCAAACCTTATAAATAACTCTAAAAAGGTCTGCATCCCGTTGCGAATGCAGGCCTTTTTTCGTTTATTTGTTCATCAACTTTTAAATGTCACAGATATGAAAAAAGTACAACTAATTTTGATGTGTTTATTGTTTACGGTTGCAGCTTCTGCTGCTGACAAGGTAATTAAGTTACCGAAACCAGATTTGAACCGGAAGGGCGGTACAGTGATGAAAGCTTTGTCCGAACGACATTCTACTCGTGAATATGCTTCGAAAGCATTGAGCTTGTCCGATTTGTCGGATTTATTGTGGGCGGCAAATGGAATCAATCGTCCTGACGGCAAACGAACGGCTCCTTCTGCATTGAACAAGCAAGATGTGGATATTTATGTGATCCTTCCTGAAGGCAGTTATTTGTATGATGCAAAGGCTCATCAACTAAATTTAATAAGCGAGGGAGATCATCGTGACGCCGTGGCAGGAAGTCAAGCGTTTGTGAAAGGAGCTCCGGTATCTTTGGTGTTGATTAGTGATGTTTCCCGTTTCGGTGATGCAAAGAATACGCGGAATCAATTGATGGGAGCTGTCGATGTTGGAGCTGTTTCCCAAAACATCTCTTTGTTTTGTACTACAGCTCATTTAGCCACAGTTCCACGAGCTTCAATGGATATTGATAAATTGAGAACTGTATTACAGCTGAAAGATAGTCAGATTCCGATGATGAATCATCCGGTAGGCTATTATAAATAAGTATTATATAGGCATATAAAAAAGAGTGACGCTATACCATGCATATAGCGTCACTGTATCTTTACGATAGTGTAAGTATCCTTAGAGGATAGCTACACTCTTTTTACTTCAAAAGAAATTCATCGATAGCCTTCTTATAAGTCGCCTTATCTGCCGCTCCACGAAATAGTTGCGGCTCTCCTTTCATGGGGATGAATACGAACAATGGAATGCTCGTTGCATTGAAAAGGGCAGCCAATTCTTTTTGTTTATCTACATTTACTTTATAAATAACAATTTTTCCGGCATATTCCTTAGCCAATTCTTTCATGATAGGAGCAGTTTGACGGCAAGGACCACACCAATCGGCATATAAATCGATGATGGCAGGTTTAGTGCCTTTGTACTTCCATTCTTTTGATTTTTCAAAATCGAAGACATCTTTTATGAACATTGCTTTGTCCATGACGATGACTTCACCGTTACCTGTTACTTCTTTTTTACCTTGATTGTTTTCTTCTCTGTCATTGAAAGCATAAACGATTACGCTTACCATAACGAGAGCTACCATTAATAATACCTTTTTCATTCGTTCTTTTTTCTTGTTTTATGAGTAATGCTTTTCAATTACTCCTTTCAATTCACTACTGTGGATTACTCCGGAATGTCTCCATACCGCTTCTCCGTTCTTAAATAGAATAAAAGTCGGCACTGCCTGTATGCGATACTGAGTGGCTAAATCTTGATATTGGTCCACGTCAATTTTTACTATTCGGGCTTTATCACCAACGATTAATTTTAATTCTTCCAGAACAGGTTTCATAGCCTTACAGGGTCCGCACCATTCTGCAAAGAAATCAACCAAGACGGGGGTAGGGGATTGTATTAAATCTGCAAACTTTTCCATAATCTTTTCCTTTCTTAATTATAATACTCAGCCTCTGAAGACTGCAATTATAGATTCTTTTTTCTTATATAACGGTAAAATCCTGTTTTTGTTCACGAAATAGTGAATGATATAAGTAATAAATGAAATAATAGATGCAATGTATATAGAAGAATTTGTTATTCTTCTATCGTCAGCTCGTCAATGATATGTGAAGCACCCGCAAATTTATCAATGATAAATAGCGTATAACGGATATCTACACAAGCAGCACGCTGTGAAGAAGGCCGGAAAGCAATATCACCGGTCAGACCTTCGTAATTACGGTCGAAAGCAGTTCCGATTAATTGACCTTTGCTGTTGAATACAGGACTACCTGAATTTCCGCCGGTATTATCTGTATTTACTATAAAACATACAGGCATCTCACCATCTTTACCATAACGTCCGTAATCTTTGGCGTTGTATAAATCCTTTAATTTCTGAGGAACTACAAACTCCCAATTTTCGGGATCTTCCTTTTCCATCACACCTTTGAGAGTGGTATAGGTATTATAGACCACACCGTCGGCAGGTTCATAAGGGAGTACCTGACCGTAAGTTAGTCGCAGGGTTGAGTTTGCATCCGGATAGATGGGAATACCTTTTTCCTGTTTCATGTCCATCATGCCTTTTACCCATACTTTATGGGCGGCATCATAATTTTGATTTGCTTCTTTCATGGCGATGACTGTCTTCAGGATTCCATCAGTAATGGAATATTTGAATAAGATCATCCAGTCATGTTCGATCTTGTATAAACTCGGCTTTGCAATGAACTTAGCAAATTTTTTCGGATTGCCAAAGATCGAGTATTCAAAACAGGCATCCACAAAAGCATCCGTATCTCCTTTGAAGCGGGATTTGATGATTTCGAATATGTTGATACGCTGATCTTCCGGGATATATCCTGCATACGTTTTCAACATTTCTTTTGCAACCATCCGCTCTACTTCAGGGAAAGGGACCGATGCAAAATATTTCTCGCCTTCCAGTTTCAGTCTTAAAGTAGCTTCGTTGATTCTTTTTTTATCTTTGGATTTGAGAGCGGATACTATTTCAGTGGTGGAAGGAAATCTCATAAAGTCGAGTGCTATGCCTAGTGCTTCATTAATAGCTTGTTGGTGATAGGTAGCGTCATGTCGGTGAGCTACTATCGAGCGTATTTCCTCGAATGCTTTCTGGTAAGAATCATCTCCTTTTTCACGTCCACGAGCAAGAAGTTCCTCTTGTTGTGCACGTTTCGTATCCAATACTTTCAAACGGACTAGACCTTCGTTCATCCCAATCGCATTTTTCCAATAGTTAGCGGAAGAAGCATATTTACTAGCATAATGAATACGTACAGCAGGATCTTTCAGCATTTGTTCCATGAGAACTTTCTGACGTGCTCCGCGTACATGCTGACGCATGAAGTTCGTTGTCTGCATACGTTCTTCCACTTCGTCGGAGATCATGTACCGCCAGTTACGTCCCGGAAATCCCATAGCAAAAGTGAAATCACCTTCTTGTACTCCGGCAAGACTGATAGTCAGATGCTTTTTCACTTGTAGGGGTACATTATCTTTAGAGTATGCTGCCGGTTTTCCGTTTCTATCGGCATATATACGGAAGAGTGAGAAGTCGCCGGTATGGCGTGGCCACATCCAATTATCAGTATCTGCTCCGAATTTACCAATGGAAGAGGGTGGGGCACCTACCATACGGATATCACTATACACTGTTTTAATAAACAGGTAATATTTATTGCCGCCGTAGAAAGCCTTAAGCTCCAGTCTGGTTGCAGGAGTCATTTCGATATTCTCATCTTTGGCAAAACGTCCTGCTACGGAAGTCAGGTAGCTAGGAGACAAATAGTTTGTTCCTTCAGGGTCTTTATCCTTCTTTAATTGTTCCTGGACATAACTCGTCACATCAAGGATACGGTCAATGAACGTGACAGTTAACCCCGGAGTAGGAAGTTCGGCATCGCGGTTCATAGCCCAGAAACCGTCAGTCAGATAATCATGTTCCACATTACTGTGCTGTTGGATAGCTCCATAGCCACAGTGATGGTTAGTAAGAACTAGTCCTTGTGAAGAGATAACTTCTCCTGTACATCCTCCACCGAAATGCACCACAGCATCCTTCAGCGAAAGTCCGTTGGCATTGTACACTTCTTCTATGGGGATCTCAAGACCGAGTTCCCGCATGGCAACAGCATTTTGCTCTTTTAGATCAGTTAGCATCCACATGCCTTCGTCAGCGTGGATGCTAAGAGTTGCCAATGAAAAAAAGGCAAATATGAATTGTTTTTTCATTTATTCTACGATAGTCATTTCATTAATCAGATGACCGCAGTTTCCTAATTTTTCAAGAATAAACAGGACGTAGCGGATATCCAGGTTGATACAACGTTGAAGGTTATTGTCGAAGTTGATGTCACCACTTAGTGATTCCCAGTTGCCATCGAAAGCACAGCCGATCAATTCACCGTTCTTGTTCAAAACCGGGCTACCGGAGTTACCACCGGTGATATCGTTGGTAGACAAGAAGCAAACGGGCATATCGCCATTTGGTAATGCATATCGACCATAATCTTGTTTTTCAATCAGCTCTTTCAGTTTGGCAGGTACAACGAATTCACGATCTTCCGGATTTTCTTTCTCAAGAATACCTTTGGTTGTTGTGTAATAGTTATAATGTACACCATCTTTCGGGTCGTATGGTTTCACATTACCATAAGTGAGACGGAGTGTAAAGTTTGCATCCGGGTAAGAAGGAACAGGCAGTTTCATTTCACCCAGTCCGCGGATATATGTTTTGTGCAATAAAGCCAATTCTGTTTGAAGCGAACTTATCTGTGAAGCTAATTTCTCAAAAGCTTCATATTTGGACTTGGTATATTGCATTGACAAATCCTGATCGATGGCTTTAACTGTTGGTTTTTTGAGGAATTTTTCAAAATTCGTCCGGTTGGCAAAGATGGAATTGTCATACATATCATCCACAAACTTGTTATAATCGCCTTTGTATTTTTGTTCGATCACTTGATAGATAGACGGACGTTGTTCGGCCGGAATCATTTCAGCATAAAGAGGCAATAAAGCTTTGGCCACTTTACGGTCTACTTCATGATCATAATCTTTATTGTGGACTCTTTGGTAACTCTGTTCCAGACCTTTCAATCGAGATTTGATCAGAGACTCATTCTTTTCTTCAAGTGCTTTGCGTATTTTGTCCAATTGGATATTGCCAAATTCAATCCCTCCGAAGAACACTTCGCGTAAGCAAGTCATTTGATAATTGAGAGGCGATGTTTTAGCTACAACATCATCGATTTTATTGACTACCGTAGCATATTCTGCATTGTTCTGTGCTTTGGCAAATTCTGCAAATTTAGCTTCCTGTTCCGCTTTTGTTTCCAACACGTTATTGTCGATAATTGCCTTATTCATACCAATCGAGTTTTTCCAATAGTTGCTGGATCCGGCATATTTGTTGGCATATTGAATGCGAATTTTATCGCTGGCATTCATCGCTTCTTTTAATACATCCTGACGTGCACCACGAATGCGGATACGTGGCTCATTGAGTGATTCCATACGTTCTTTCACTTCCGATACGGTCAGGTAGCGACTAGTACTTCCCGGGAATCCCATAATCATGGCATAATCCCCCGCTTCCGACCCCTTGATAGAGATGGTCAGGTGTTTTTTAGTTTTCAGAGGAACATTAGCAGGATTATATTTCGCAGGTTCTCCGTTAGCATCGGCGTAGATGCGGAACATGGAGAAGTCACCGGTATGACGAGGCCACATCCAGTTATCTGTTTCGCCACCGAATTTACCAATAGACGAAGGAGGAGCAGCTACCATACGTACATCCTCATATACTTTCAGATAAAACAAATAGAATTTATTTCCGGCATAGAAAGGAAGAGCTTTCGGCATAATTCCCTTTTGACCTTTAAGATCACTCTTGTAATAAAGTTCCATTGCCAGTTTATTAAGGAACTCTCCACTGAAAGACTCTATTTCGGAGATTTCTTTAGCGGCAATTTTGGCATTGACAAGATCCGTTACATCTTCGATACGTTCTACAAAAGTAAAAACTAATCCCGGAGTCGGGAGTTCTTTGTCTCTGGAGGTAGCCCAAAAACCGTCAGTCAGATAGTCATGCTCTACACTGCTATGTTGTTGAATAGAAGCGTAGCCACAGTGATGATTGGTCAGGATCAAACCTTCCGGTGAGATGATTTCTCCCGTACAGCCTCCTCCAAAGATACCGACGGCATCTTTCAGAGAAACACCGTTAGGATTGTATATATCCTGTGCTTCCAAGTTTAGTCCTTGTTTTTTCATCATATCGATGGAATGTTGTTGTTGCATCAGTTGCAATAACCACATACCTTCATCCGCTTTTGCGGAACACGCAATCAGCGCGGTCAGTGCTAATAAGTAGAATTTTAATCTGTTCATTTATACTAAGAAATTAGAAAATATATTTGATGTTTGATAATTAACTCTCGATATTTAGTTTACCACTCTTCAAAGCCTCCATAATATTGGCAGGCGGACGTTGATTCATTAATTCATTCTTCATGAAGTCCATGTAGGGAGCCACATGTTGGAAAAACTGGTAATATCCCTTGCATAAATAGTTCAGCCCCGGTTCCCCTTCAGAAGTCCGGCTGAACCTGTTTTTAGGACATTCACCGTTACAGGCAAACAAGAAATTACATTCTTTGCATTGAGTAGGCAACGACTGGTGTTTCATCGCTCCAAAATTATGCTGTCGTTCGCTGTGCATCATTTCAACAAGCGTTTGGCTGTAAATATTGCCGAGTTTATATTCCGGAAAAACAAAATGGTCGCATGAATAAACGTCTCCGTTGAATTCCATCACACCTGCATGACCACAACTCTTTGCCATGGTACATACACCGGGCTGTTGACCCATCCAATTGGCAAGTGTGGAATCGAATATCTGTATGTAGTAATTGCCGACGTCTTCTTTCACCCATTCATCAAAAAGTGTGCAAAGGAAATTTCCCCATTGCTCCGGGCTGACTGAAAAATCGGCGAGTTCACCTTCTTTGTTTTCTGCGAGAGAAGCTAAGTGACGTCCGTCCTCATGCGGTATGATACGTTCTACAATAGGAGCAAACTGAATGTAATGACAACCAATTTCTTTAAAGAAGTTATAAAAATCAAGCGGATAGTCCGCATTGAAATCATTGACTACTGCCATAGCGTTCCATTCCACTCCATGTTTTTTCAGAAGGTTGATACCTTGCATAACTTTCACGAAGGAAGGTTTCCCCATTTTGTTTTTGCGATATTCGTCGTGAAACTCCTGCGGACCGTCAATAGATACGCCTACCAACCAATTGTTTTCACGAAAAAAATCGCACCATTCGTCGGTGAGCATAGTTCCATTGGTCTGGATACAATTGTCGATGGAGCGTCCACGTGCATATTTCTTTTGAAGTTCCACGACCTTTTTGTAGAAAGAGAGCGGACGCATCAATGTTTCTCCACCGTGCCAAGTGAAAAGTACCTGAGGCATGGTTTGTGAATGGATATACTCATCAATAAACTTCTCCAGAAGCTCATCACTCATTACGTGTTTTGGATTTTCTTTATAGAGATTTGCCTTTTCCAGATAGTAGCAGTACTTGCATGCAAGATTGCATACAGCTCCTACAGGCTTTACCATGACGTAAAGCGGTTTGGCAAAGGGGGCATAAGTTGTTGTGTTCATACCTGCAAATTTAGATAAACTAAATGAAATAGAAGGTTTACTACCTTAGTTTATAAGGATTATTAAAGAAAAGAGTATTACAAATTTTAAATATTGATAAAATGTTTCTTTTGATTCTGAATCAGTTGTACCTTTGTACCCGGATATAATAACACATAGATGAACGTGAATAAAATTTTGCCTATATTGCTTTTACTTCCTTTTATTGCATCATGTACACATACGTATAAGATAGAAGGAACTTCATCGGTGAACAGCTTGGATGGAAAAAAATTATATTTGAAGACCGTCCAAGATGGGGAATTGCTTAAAATCGATTCGGCGGAAGTAATTCATGGTTTGTTTTCGATGAAGGGTAAAATGGATTCCGTACAGATGGTAACTCTTTATATGGATGATGAAAGCATTATGCCTATCGTGTTGGAGAGAGGTAAAGTTACCGTTACGATCAGTAATATGGAGATAAAAGCGGAAGGTACACCTTTGAATACTGCTTTATATGAGTTTATTCGTAAGAAGAACGAATTGGAAGTAAGTATCGAAGAGTTGGAACAGAAAGAGACCCGTATGGTAATGGACGGTGCTGATTATGAAGAAATACACCGACAATTGGTTTCAGAAGGAGATTCACTGGTAAATGAGATGAATAAGTACGTGAAGAAATTCATTTCTGATAATTATGAGAATGTACTGGGACCGAATGTGTTTATTATGCTTTGTAACTCATTGCCTTATCCTGTCATGACTCCACAGATTGACGATATTATTAAAGATGCTCCTTATTCTTTCAAAGATAATAAAATGGTGAAGGAATATCTGAAGAAAGCGAGAGAAAACATGAAGTTGATAGAGGAACATCAACGGATGGAACAGAATAGTTTGATGAAGAAATAAGGAAATCGGAAAGATTTAGAATATGTTTGAAAAAAATCCATGTATTGAATTTATGCTTTCAATACATGGATTTTGGTTTCTACTAGTCTTGATCTTCATTTTTAATCATTCCTTTATGTTTCTCCGGTAACGCACTTTCTACGGCTGTATAAGCTTCTGCCATTGTCGCTTTGATGTTTTCTATCCCTTTCCCTTTAGGAGGAATTGGATCGTGGATAGTCAAAATCATCCGATGACGATGTATCCATTTGCCTGTACGCGGAAGTATTTCGAATGAACCATCTATGGTGACGGGAACTACTGCCAGTTGCAAGTCATCCGCCAGTTGGAAAGCCCCTTTTTTGAAATATCCCATGTGTCCGGTAAAGGTACGTGCCCCTTCGGGGAATACTACCAGAGATACTCCATCTTTCAAAGAGTCCTTTGCCTGCCGAATGGTTTCCAATACTTTTTTGGGACCGGAACGATCCACAAAAATATGTCCTGCACTTTCGCAAGCTTTGCCCACGAAAGGTAGTTTGCGGAGACTTTTTTTCATCATCCACTTGAAGTTTCTTCCGATAAAACCATAAATTAGAAAAATGTCAAAGGAACCTTGGTGGTTGGGGACAAAGATATAAGAAGTTTTATCATGTAATTTCTCACGACCATGAACTTTTACGGGGATAAGAAGAAAAAGACAAATTAACTGTGACCATATTTTCCCCGGGTGATATCCCCAGAAATGAGCTCCTCCCACTAAAGAGCCTACAATGGTAACAATTGCAGTAAGAATCGTTAATACTAATAAGATCGGTAAAGCTATACAAATCTGATAAATATAATATAGTATTTTCATGGGTTGTATTTTTTATATACTGCAAACTTACGTAAAATCTCTGGAATAACCGAAAAAAATGGGAGAAATGACGCTAAACGACTAAACTACGAACTTGCGTATTGCGACAGCAGCTTAAAACGAGTTTCGATCCAAAGCTCGACACTCCTAATAATTTTATTAGTAATAATGTTGTTAGTAATAAATATGTTACTTATCTTTGTGATGAAATAATAGTTGAATATTATGGAGAAAAAGCCTTTTATATTTGGCGTTGCGACATCGGGCGATAACTTTACCGACCGGAAGAAAGAAACGGAACGTCTGTTATTGAATTTCCGTCATGGTATAAACACGGTGCTGATCTCGCCTCGTCGTTGGGGCAAAACATCTCTGGTGCAGAAAGCGCGTCATTTAGCACAGTCAGACAAACTGAAAATCGTTTACCTTGATATTTTTTCATGTCGTAGCGACAGGGATTTCTATGATGCCTTTGCCTCTGCTATTCTCAAACAAACCTCCTCTAAAGTGGACGAATGGTTGGAGAATATCAAATTGTTCCTTTCTCGTATCAGTCCCAAAATTTCGATGGGCGCAGATCCGATGACGGATTTCTCCATATCACTCGAGATGAATCCTAAGAGCAGCGACATCGACGAAATCTTACAACTCCCCGAAAAGATAGCGCAGAAGAAAGGTTATAATATTGTCGTTTGCATCGATGAGTTTCAGCAAATTGCCGAGTTCAAAGATTCTAAGACATTCCAGAAGCGGCTGCGTTCCGTATGGCAGTTGCAAAAATCAGTGTCTTACTGTTTGTTCGGCAGTAAGAAGCATTTGATGAATGAACTGTTCGAGAAAAGAAGCCTACCGTTTTACAAGTTCGGTGATGCCATTTATCTACAGAAGATAGGTACGCTGGATTGGATCGACTATATCTGCGGCCGTTTCGAAGCTACGGGCAAACATATCTCGAAAGAGTTGGCAGAAAAGATATGCCAAAGGGTCGATAACCATTCTTCGTATGTGCAACAGTTGGCATGGCTGGTATGGATTCATACGGATACGATTGCCACAGAACGAGATTTTGAGGCGGCTTATCAGGATATTATCGACCAGAACACCCCACTGTTCGAGAAGCAGACTGAAAGCCTTACGACCTATCAAATGAATTTCTTGCGAGCCATCATAGACGGGGTTCACAGCGAATTTACCACGCAAGAGGTTTTGCAAAAATACCAACTCGGCTCATCGGCCAATGTCAGCATCGTAAAGCGGGCTCTGGTCAAAAAAGAACTTATCGAGATCGAGAAGCGTCAAGTTGTCATTCCCGACCCCGTAATGGTAGTATGGCTGAAACGGGAATTGGGGACATAATTTTTTATAGGATAAATCATTGATAGGTATCGTAGAATATACGTTCTCTACCGTATGATTGTCAGCGTTTGGATATATTAAAAACGGACTGGCTTACCGCTTTTAGCACTTTTGATAGAAGACTCAAGTATTTTAACCACTACTAAATTATTTTCCAGCGAAGACAAATCAGTAGGAAGCACTTGGATTTCTTTACGGACGGCGGCTTTCAGATAATAGAAAGAATCATTGTATGGAGCTTTCAGTTTGGGAGGTTGTGTCGCTCTCTCTTTCCGGTTGGTAAATATACGCATGGATGTAGGTGTATCCTGATAAATATATCCTTTACTACCATAAATATGCATATCTTTTCGTCCTTTGGGCCAATTCCATGATCCCATAATTTGTACGGTTGCCGAAGGATATTCAATTAGGATCGTTGCATCGTCATCTACTTTTGGATATTTATCCGGCTTTAACTGTTTCAGAACGGCATAAACGCTAACAGGCTTTTCTCCATCCATTAGCCAAGTAACCAGATTGGCACCATAACAACCGAAATCAATCACAGCACCTCCACCGTTCAGCTTGGGATCAGTCAGCCAGTCGGTAAATTCTTTTCCACAACCAATCTCAATGGGACCTTCATGGCCATCGTATACTTCTATACGATTTATTTTGCCTATCGCATTATCTTTCTTTATTAAACGGTAAACTTCATGGTTTGTATTATACCAAGTCGTTTCATAATTGGTGAGTAACAATGTATTGTTTTTACGTGCTAGTTCTGCCATTCGGTTGGCGTGTTTCATATTGACTGCCAAAGGTTTTTCTACCATCACATGGATGCCGCGTGGAGCACAAGCTTCTACTACGGCAAGATGATCGTAAATAGAGCCGTAAGCAACAACAACTTCAGGTCTTGTCTTATCAAGCATTTCTCCCAGATCTGCATAAAAAAGGGAAGAGTCCAGTTTTTTTCGAAGTGGATTATTCGCTCTTAATTGTTCATCCGGTTCTGCAACCCCTACAATTTCAAAATCACCCCTATCCATACGGATAATTACCTCATGAAGGTGTCCGTGTGATACACCTGCTACTCCTAAACGAAGTGGTTTTGAATCTTGCGCCTTTAATATAAAAGGTAAGCAGATTACTGACAAAAATAAGAATGTTCTGATCATTTTTTGTGGGTTCATTATCTGTATAATATTATTATTTGTAACAAAGATACTTGATAAATTGGTAAAAACCATAGGTAAATGCTATATAATCTTTTTGTTTGTGTTATTTTTGTCTATTATTATATGAGGAGTCGAATGATATGATACGTATATTGCATACAGCCGATTGGCATTTGGGACAAACCTTCTTTGGGTATGACCGCACGGAAGAACATACTATATTTCTGGATTGGTTGGCAAAAGAGATCTGTGATAAGGAAATCGATGCATTGATTATTGCCGGAGACGTGTTTGATGTTTCCAATCCTTCTGCAGCTTCGCAACGAATGTATTACCAATTTATCTATCGGGTGACGGCTGAAAATCCAAACCTGCAAATTGTTATCGTAGCTGGAAATCATGATTCTGCGGCACGATTAGAGGCTCCTTTGCCATTGTTACAGGCGATGCGGACAGAGGTAAGAGGAGTGGTGCGGAAACAGGATGGAGGAGAGATTGATCATGACCATTTAATAATAGAATTAAAGAATCGTCGGGGAGAAGTGGAATTGCTTTGTATGGCAGTTCCTTTCTTGCGGCAGGGAGATTATCCGGTTGTACAGACAGATGGCAATCCTTATGCAGAGGGAGTTCGCAAACTTTATACACAACTTTTGCAGAGAACATGGGAGCGTAGGAAAGGGGGACAGTCTATTATGGCAATAGGGCATCTACAGGCTACAGGTTCGGAGATTGCGGAAAAAGATTATAGTGAACGGACGGTTATCGGTGGTTTGGAATGTGTGTCGCCGGAGGTTTTTTCTGAGCAGATAGCTTATACTGCCTTGGGGCATATTCATAAAGCGCAACGGGTATCCGGCAGAGAGAATGTACGTTATTCGGGAAGTCCGATTCCGATGTCATTTGCGGAGAAATATTATCATCATGGGGTTGTGATGGTAACCTTTGATGAAGGTTGTGCAGTAGAGATAGAAAGACTTGAATGTCCGAAGTTAATCACTTTGCTGAGTGTACCGAATGGAGCAGCGGAGCAGCCGGAATCAGTGTTGAAAGCTTTACGAGAGTTGCCTGAAATAAATGGTGAAGCTCCATATTTGGAAGTAAAAGTCTTGTTGGATGAACCTGAGCCTATGCTCCGCCAGCAAGTTGAAGAGGCACTGGCAGATAAGAATTACCGTTTGGCTCGTATTGTTTCTACTTATCGTCAAGAGGAAGGTAAGGTAGAAAAAGGAAATGATGTTTGGATAAAAGGTTTACAGGAGATGTCTCCTTTACAAATAGTACAATCTGTGTTTGAGAAGAGCTATCAGACAGAAATGTCGGATGAATTGACTGAATTATTTCAGGAAGCATATGTGTCGGCAACTCGTAAAGAAGAGGAGGAAGAAGGATGAAAATAATAGCGATTCGATTGAAGAATCTTACTTCGATAGAAGGAAGTGTAGAAATAGATTTTACGGAAGAGCCTCTTCGCTCTGCGGGAATATTTGCTATTTCCGGACCGACAGGTGCTGGAAAGTCTACTTTACTGGACGCTTTGTGTCTTGCCCTCTATGATAAGGCTCCCCGTTTTGCAAATTCGGTGGAGAGTATTTCTCTTTCGGATGTGGGAGATAATCAGATCAACCAGTCTGATGTAAGGAACTTGCTTCGCCGGGGAACGGGAGAAGGATATGCGGAAGTTGATTTTCAAGGAGTAGACGGACATCGGTATCGCTCTCGTTGGTCGGTTAGGCGGACGAGGTCTAAATCGAATGGTTCTTTGCAGCCGCAGGTGTTGGAGGTGAAGGACTTGGATACGGATCAAAAATATCAGGGCACTAAAAAAGAACTGTTGGCCCAGTTGGTAGAGTTGGTAGGATTGACTTATGAGCAATTTACCCGGACGGTATTATTGGCTCAGAATGATTTTGCAACTTTCTTGAAATCCAGAGGTACGGCAAAAGCCGAATTGCTTGAAAAGCTTACAGGTACAAGTATTTATTCCAGAATCTCGCAGGAAGTTTTTGCAAAGAATAAGGCTGCACAGGAGGAAGTGGCTCTCATTCATAGTAGGATGAGTGTGATTGAATTAATGCCTGAAGAAGAACTCCTCGCTTTACAAAAAGAGAAGGAGCAATTGACAGAAAGACGTGATGCAGGAATTAACTTGTTAAGAGACTTGAATACTCAATTAAATATAGTTCGTTCACTGAAAACACAAGAGGAGCTATGGAAGAAAAAAGAGGAAGAAGAACAGTCCGGACAAGAGAAAATGGTGGCTTTGCAAAGATCGTTGCAATTGCAGGAAGAGGAATTGATACTTTTTAAAGCACACTGGGAGGCGATACAACCGGATTTGAAGAAAGCTCGTCAATTGGATATACAGATCCAATCGCAACAAACCGGCTATGCCCAGTCGCAAAAGATATTGCAGGATGCACGCCTACGGGTAACAGAATATGGAAAGGTAGTTCGATCTGCTACAAGTCAGTTACAAATGTCATATCATTCGATGAATCTTTTACTGGACCGTGCGAAAGGAGAGACTTTGGAATTGGAGCAAGTAGAAGAGATTCTCCAAAAGGAAAAAGATTTATTGGAGAACCGTCTGAAAGTGCATGAGGAATGCCAGAACCGATTAAATGCTTTCGGCTATCCGTCGTTGGTAGATACTCAGGGTAAGCTGAAAAATGAATTAGTACGGCTACAGAATATGCGGCAACTGACTGAAACTGAGATGAAAACCAAACAGGATATAGGGAAGTTAGACAAAGAGACTATTGTCAGTGCACAGCAATTGGCTGAGCAGGAGGTTGCTTTGAAAACAATTCAACGCCTTTATGAAAATGCTCGTATGGCAGTAGGGAAGGATGTAAAAGCTTTGCGGCAACAGTTACAGGAAGGAGAGGCATGTCCGGTTTGTGGCAGTACAACGCATCCATATCATCAGGAGCAAGAAGTGGTAGATACTCTTTTCCGAAGTATGGAACAGGAATACAATGCGACGGTTGCCACTTATCAACAAATCAATAACCGGAACATTGCTTTGCAACGGGATTTAGCTCATTTGCAACGTGTGGAAGAGCAATTAAAAACACAATTAGCAGCTTTGCAACAAGAAAATCCGGAAGGCGGGAATGAGGAGCAGATAAAGAATCAGTTGAAGGAGCTGGCTGAACGAATTCTTGAATATGGTAATCTTTACGCAGAATGGCAACGGAATGATGAAGAGATCAAACAGATGCGCGCTCATTGTACAGCTTTACATGAGAATGTCTCTCGTTACCGTTTGGCGAACCAGAAAGCTGCTTCTGCCAAAGAGCAGTTGGCTATCTTGGAAACTGCTGTTGCAACCGAACAGGGCAGGTTCGATATAATTGCAAAAGCATTGGAAGAACTTCGGTTGGAAAGATCACAGTTATTAAAGGGAAAGAGTGTGGACGAGGCGGAAGCTGCCGTTATCAGAAGAGAGAAGGAACTGAATGCAGCTTTGGAAAAAAGCCGGAAAGAGGTGGAGACGGCACAGAATCGTCTTGCCGGCTTACAAGGAGAGAAGAAGCAACTTTCTATCGTAATAAAGGAATTGCAGGAGCAACAAAAACAGATCGAATTTCCCGATCAGTTGCCGGAAACTATTGCAAAGCAACAGAATGAAAATTCGAATACTGAGAGTAACTTGGCTTCTGTTACAGCAAGGTTACTGCAACAAGCAAAAAACAAAGTAACTGCTGAGCAGATTGCAAAAGAACTGGCGGAAAAACAACTGAAAGCTGAACGCTGGGCAAAACTGAATAAACTGATAGGCAGTGCTGACGGTGCGAAGTTTAAAGTAATTGCACAAAGCTATACCTTAAATTTATTGCTGTTTCATGCTAACCGGCATTTATCTTATTTATCTAAACGATATAAATTACAGCAAGTACCGAATACTTTAGCACTTCAGGTAATTGATTGCGATATGTGTGATGAAGTCCGGACAGTTTATTCACTTTCCGGAGGAGAGTCGTTTTTGATTTCTCTTGCGTTGGCTTTAGGATTGTCTTCCTTATCGAGCAATAACCTGAAAGTAGAATCACTCTTTATTGACGAAGGATTCGGTTCGCTCGATGCAGATAGCCTACGGACAGCAATGGAAGCATTGGAACAATTGCAGATGCAAGGGCGAAAGATCGGAGTCATTTCTCACGTACAAGAAATGAGTGAACGTATTTCTGTTCAAGTACAGGTGCACAAGAAAGTCAATGGAAAAAGTGTGCTTACCGTCGTAGGGTAAGCACCGTTATTTCCGGCCAGGCACCGAAACGGAAAGGCAATCCGACGTATCCGATTCCTAAATTTACATACAATCCTCGTGCTTCTTCCAGATACATTCCGCACCATTCCGGATAGATATAGGAAGCAAGAGAGTAATTCCCCAGTTTCATTTGCATGCCATGCGTATGTCCGGCTAACATTAAGTCTACATTCGATTGGGGAAGTACTTCTCTTCTCCAATGTGTCGGGTTATGGCTCAGCAAAATCTGGAACATGCCTTCCGTGCCCCGCATTGCTTTGGTTAAATCACCATGTTGGGAAAAAGGAGGTTCGCCTTCGTTCTCAACTCCTATAAGTGCAATGCTGTCGTTACCTTGTTTCAGGATATCATGCTCATTATTTAATAATTTCCATCCCATGGCTGCTTGCCTTTGTTGGAGGTCAGACAGGTTTTCTGCTTCAGCATGCTTATCTTTCCAATGATAATAAGGACCATAATCGTGATTTCCCAATACGGAGTAAACCCCATCTTTCGCTTTTAATCCGGCTAGTATTTCCTGAAAGCCGTCCAACTCAATTGCGCGGTGATTGACCAGATCTCCAGTGAAGACAATAAGATCAGGATTTTGTTCATTTACCAGATCGACTAGCTTTTGAATAGCAGAAGCATTTCCATACCAACTACCGATATGAATGTCGGATAATTGAACAATGCGATATCCGTCAAATGCCTGTGGCAAACGGGAAGAAGTGTAAGTGACTTCTTTGACATCAAATTGTGTACGTCCGATAAAAGAACCATAAATAATAATGATGATAGAGATAAGTCCTAATGTCAGTCCGGTACATATAAATGGAGTTCGGGGCCAGCGTAGCCATTTATGAAAAGGTACTCCAACCAATGTACATAGGGCTAGTATCAATTTAGGAGCCGTAAATAGAAAAAAGAAAATGGAGAACCAGCCGATTGCTAACTGGAACTGTTGCTCAGCTTGTACATTTTTGGCAAAATATCCCAGGTAAGTAATTCCCGCAGTCAGCAAGATACATGGAAACCAATAAAGAATGCGTAACCGGCATTTAGTCGTCAGCTTGACTATAAATCTGAAATACAGATAGATGTCAGGCAGGATCAGAAAGATTAATAAAAAGATAAATAAACGTTGTAGCATATTCCGTGTATTTGAAAATCATTTATTCTCTCATTGCAAATTGGCAGCCAGGAATTTGCGCATTTCCTCCATACTTTTCTTTCGCCTTCGTGCATAGTCTTCGAGTTGGTCTTCACCAATTTTCCCTACAGAGAAATATTCGGAGGCGGGATGTGCAAACATAAGGCCGCAAACAGAAGAATGAGGATACATAGCCCCATTCTCAGTGAGACTGATTCCTATTTGTTTCATATCCAGAATTTCGTCCAACAAGAAATTGACTGATTGGTCGGGAAGGGAGGGATAACCTACGGCAGGGCGGATTCCTTGATACTTCTCTACCAATAAGTCAGGTATTGCCAGATTCTCATCTTTGGCATATCCCCAGAATTCTTTGCGTACATATTCGTGCATTTTTTCTGTGGCAGCTTCTGCCAGACGGTCTGAAAGAGTTTGAACGAGTAGATGTTTATAAGGATCTTGTTCGTATAACCCTTCCATGTCCGCGTCGATACAGGAAGCAAAAACACCCATTGTGTCCGGAATGCCGGAAGATAGGGGACGGATGAAATCGCTCAGGCAGATGAAAGGGCTACCGTCCCGTTTGGGAGTTTGTTGGCGGAGTAGTGGGAAAATAACCGTTTGATTTTCTTCTTTCTCGATCACCAGATTATCTCCGTCTGAATTAGTTTTGCAGAGTTTGAAGATTGTTTTTACTTCATAGTCCGCATCGAGCATGTCGAGCATCCGGTTTGCTTCT
Organism: Bacteroides bouchesdurhonensis; assembly: GCF_900155865.1. Lineage (GTDB taxonomy): Bacteria > Bacteroidota > Bacteroidia > Bacteroidales > Bacteroidaceae > Bacteroides > Bacteroides bouchesdurhonensis. The sequence continues at coordinate 3,703,405 of NZ_LT707006.1, read as the reverse complement.
TTGAACAGTTGCATGGCTTCTGAAGCTTTGCTTCGCTCTTCCTCTGGAAAAGTTGTCAGCCAAGAGGCGCGGCATACGTCACAACCGTGAATGTTGGCAATGGCTGCATAACGTGGTTGGAATCCCCAGGCATGGAAAAAGTAAATCCAATTAATGTAGGGGGCAACATCATGTATTTTATAAGATAATATCATAAACTACTGTATTAAACGAGTTAAGACTGATTTATTCGTTTCATTCCAATTCTTCTTCTACATAGGAAAAAACTGCATTTTCTCTATCAACCTATCACCAATGTGCTGAATCTATTTGTTCATCGGTGTTTCAAGAGGTGATAGGTTGATAAATAACCTATCACCCGATCTATCACCTATCACCGGAATTTGGGAGATCTATAATGATATTATTGAAATGAACGGATCGGAGTGTTAGTTTCAACGTTTCGAACTGATGGTTTCAAGGTTTGGAACTATTGGTTTCAATGGTTGAAACTTTTAGTTTCAAGGCGTGAAACACTTAGTTTCAATAGGGTGAAACTAGTTGTTCCAAGGCATGAAACACTTTGTTTCGCTATATGGAACAGAGTGTTCTTCTATATGGAACAGAGTGTTCTTCTATATGAAACACTTTGAAACTATTTATCTTTCAAAAAATAGCTCTTGTCCGCGATATTCTTCATCAATAATTCCATTGTTGTATAACAGATGTCCGTTTACAAATGTTTTCTCTACTTTCCAATTGAAAGTATGTCCTTCCAGTGGGCTCCATTTACATTTGCTCAGGATGCAGTCGGTAGTAACGGTCCATTCACTTCCGGGACGTACCAGAACAAAATCGGCGAAATAACCTTTCCGGATAAATCCACGTTTTTGTATCTCATACATTTGTGCAGGAGCGTGACACATTTTCTCAACTACCTTTTCGATAGTAAAGATTCCTTTATCCACAAACTCCAACATACTCACCAGTGAGAACTGTATCATCGGCATACCGGACATGGCTTTGAGAGCTCCTCCTTCTTTCTCACTCAATAAATGCGGAGCGTGGTCGGTAGCAATAGCATCAATCAAACCACTATTAACGGCTTCTTGCAATGCTTTCCTATCTTCAGCTGTTTTGATGGCCGGATTACATTTGATACGTGCGCCCAAAGTCTGGTAGTCCTCTTCCGTAAAGAGCAAATGAGATACACAGGCCTCCGCAGTAATTCTTTTTTGTGCTAAAGGCAGTTTCTCGAAGAGGCTTAGTTCTTTGGCAGTAGAAATATGCATGATATGTAAACGTGCATTTGCTTCCTTTGCCAATTGTACTGCCAACTCAGAAGAATGGTAACAAGCTTCTTCCGAGCGGATGACAGGATGCAGTTCTAAAGGAGCATCGTCTCCGTACTCTTTCTTATATTTATCTGTATTTTCTTTGATAATTCCCTGGTCTTCACAATGGGCGGCAATCAACAAATCAGTACCTCCAAAGATATTACGCAAACTAGCCAACCGGTCTACCAACATATTGCCTGTACTGGACCCCATGAACAACTTTACACCACAAACCCTGTGTTTGTCCAATTGATCGAATTGAGTGTAGTTATTGTTGGTAGCCCCGAAATAACAGGAATAATTGATTGCAGACTTTTCCGCCAGCAGTATGAATTTCTCATTCAAAGCTTCTAAAGTAGTAGTTTGCGGATTCGTATTCGGCATGTCCATGATGGAAGTAACGCCTCCTGCTGCTGCTGCACGACTTTCAGTGGTAATATCTGCCTTATGTGTCAGTCCCGGATCGCGGAAATGGACGTGCTCGTCAATGACTCCCGGTAGAAGATAGCATCCCGTTGCATCAATAATTTCATCACAAGGTACAACTGTTTTTTGGTCGCCTACTAATATTTCAGCAATCTTTTCGTCTTCAATAACGACGGAACCTAATACTTTTCTTCCTTCGTTGATTATAACAGCATTTTCAATCAGAATACGTTTCATCTCTTTTGTGGGAATTTATGGAACCAACTATTAACTTTTAACTTAATCACACCAAATATGGCTTCACCAAAAATACTACTATTCATCTTTGAAGTTCCTAACTCTCTATTGATGAAAATAACAGGTACTTCAATGATTTTGAATCCACACTTATAAGCGGTAAACTTCATCTCTATCTGGAAAGCATATCCTTTGAAACGGATATTGTCCAGATCAATCGTTTCGAGCACTTGCCGACGGTAACAAACAAATCCGGCTGTAGTATCATGCACAGGAATTCCTGTAATAAAACGTACATATTTGGAAGCGAAATAGGACATCAACACTCGTCCCATTGGCCAGTTTACCACATTTACCCCGCTTACGTAGCGTGAACCGATGGATACATCTCCTCCTTCTTCCGAACAAGCTTTGTATAAACGGGGAAGATCGTTGGGATTGTGACTGAAGTCGGCATCCATTTCAAAGATATATTCGTAAGCGTGTTCCAAAGCCCACTTAAAGCCGGTAATATAAGCGGTCCCCAATCCTAATTTTCCTTTGCGCTCGATCATAAAAAGGCGTTCGGGAAATTCTTGTTGCAGAGTTTTTACGATGGTTGCCGTTCCGTCCGGCGAACCGTCTTCTATGACTAAAATGTGAAATATCTTGGAAAGTCCGAAAACGGCACGAATGATATTCTCTATGTTTTCCCGCTCATTGTAAGTAGGGATAATTACGATGCTATCCGATGTTTGCATATAAATACTATAAATTTTAAAACAAAAATAGTTCTTTTCCTTTAGTTATGAATGAACTAAGGATAATTTAACGCGATGATAGTGGGAGATAGCTGCAAAATGGTACTTTTTTTATTCTAATGGATATTGTTTAGTGAAGTTTGAGCAATATCGATTTATAAACGTATCTTTGCATAGCTTTTAATAATATATATATGAAAATAAATTTATTTTCCCGGATATTTGTCGGGATGTGTTTCGCGGTCTGTTTGGTTGCTTGTGAGAAGAATACTTATTATACCACTGTGGTGGAGGAGACCGATAACGAAGAAACTCCAATGCGGGATTTGAATGTAAAAGCATTGTCGCAGAGTTGGTTAGAGCCTAGGGGAGATGATTATGTTTCACCACTTTTTGCTTATCTGGCTCCAAGTATCAGTAAATATTATAAAATGGGAGATCCGTTTGAAGATATGAAGCTAATCTTTGATAATCCGGCTGCCGGTCAGGAAATCAATGTGACTATGAAAACTTCTGCCCTCAATGAAGAGAGAACGGTAACTATGCTGACAACCGGGGACGACCGTATTGAGATGTTTTTTCCTATTAAGTGGAAATATGAAGTGTTCTCTTCTATAAAATCAGCGATGCCCATTACAATGGAATGGGAAATCGGTTTGAAAGGAAATGTGATTTGTCGATATTCCAAACAATTTAGGGTCTCTCCTTTTCAAGAAGCTATATATACTATTTATTGGAAGAAGGATATTCCAGATAATAAGGATTATATTGCGTTTTTGAGAACTTTAGATTGGGGTGAATACCCTATTAGAGAAGATGATGAAGCATTTTATTGTTCTTTTAATCCTTTTTTCTTTGGCTATGTTTCACCCAATAATCCCATGGTAAGTAAACTTAAACAGGAAGCGATAAATGATGTAGATATGTCAGAAATAAAAAATGATTTTGTTGGTTATCAATGGGGTAATGATTATGTAAAGGAGCAATTGGCTGCATTTTATTGGTTGATGAATAAATATGGTGTGGCATATTCTTCAGAGGGAACGCATCGATCTACTTTTGCTGAAGTGTTTAATAATGGTCAGGGAGATTGTGCTACACTTACTTGTGCAATGGCAAGCCTTTGTCTTAGTATTGGATTAAGTATTCAATTAGTAGTAGTTCCTGGGCATATGTATCTTTTAGTCCTTGATCAGGAAGGGAATCCTTTGTATCCTATGGATTGTACAGGGATTTGGAATATAGACAAGACTTTGCCTCTTGAAGAACAAATAGAAATGAGCCGTTCGTATTTTGAATATATGTTGGAAGTTAGTGCGAAAGAGTATGAAAGAGATCGTCCCTTTATAGAAGCAGGTAAAGCTAAATATATGGTTCACCCCATGACATCTCAGGACTATTGTTCTAGTGGTATTCCTTCCATTGATATGCCTTACATCTCCAACAAAACACGTGCTGTTAATGAAAATATTCGTGTAACTTGTCGTAAAGCGGTGGAGCGTCCGATAATCTCTGCCTCCGGAATAAGGAGAACTTACTCTGAATAGAATAAGAATACTTTGATTCATAAGAATCCTGAGTTATTGTTAAGAATATAACATTACTGGCAGTGCCAAAGCCATGAGAATTGTCAAGATGAATGTAGACTCAGAGCGAACTCTTTCGTCGAACGGATTCTTACCACATGCGTTGCTTTGCATAATTTGAGGATAAAAACCTTATCCATGAAATCTATAGAATATTCGTTGAGGTATTAGACGAGAGAGGATGTCCCCCCCTAATACTGACAGTGTAACCCAACGGAAGAAATTTATCTTCATTATCCTGTACCTGTTTTCTCCAAGCTCGCTTGCTGGTGGGAAAATGACTACCGGATTAGGTGAGGAAATGTCAAGGGTGCTTGGGATTCAGTCTGAGAGTACAATTTCTGATAATTGCGAGGTGTCGTGTTTCTGTAAGGGCTAATCAATTGAAAGCCGGAGTTTAGTGCTCCGGCTTATTTACATAGGTCTTAATTCTACAGTTAGCCCCATAGCTGCTGCAATGCGATACAAAGTAGAAACTGTTGGAACAGTAAGACCTCGCTCTATTCTTGAGATATAACCCTTGTCGGCTCCTATGCGCTTGGCAAGTTCTGCCTGCGTAAGTCTTGCGTTTTTACGGGCATCCAATAAGATTTGAGCGTTATACTCTTCCCATGCCTTTTCACGGTTCTTTTCACGTTCGGGAGTTCCTTCTTTGCCAAGATCTTCGTCCAGCCATGCATCTACATCATAGATGTCTTTACTGATTTCTTTTAGTTCCATGCCTATACACAATAATTATGCAGCCGTTCCAATTTCGTGTAAAAATTCAGGGGCTAAATCTGCACCGTTTGCCCATTCGATAGTGGTGCGTGTCAGTCCGTATTGGATAAACTTGTCTTTATCCAACAGTTCTCCAAAGACCTCTCCCGTTAGATAGGGTTTTAGGTCTACTCTTTTTTTGCTTCCATCACTAAATGTTATAAGAAGCTCGTAATCTTTAATATAATCCACATCTACAACTCGTAACATAAGCGTTTATTTTAGAGGTTCTATTTTATCAATCTTCTCACCTCTTTGGGCTTTCTCCCATAGGGTAAGAATTTCAGCTTCATGCAAATCAATCCATTCGTTTACCTTGGCAATCACTTTAGCTGGAGCTTGACCGTTTACGATTCTGTCCAACACACTGATTGAGCATTGATAGTCTCCATATTCAAAATGAATATGAGGTGGATTATGGTCTTTCCAATAAAGACTTATTATAATTCCAAAGAATCTACATATTTCTGGCATATTGCTTCGTTTTTTATTAATACAAAGATATGGAAAGTTATACAGTAATACAACTTTATTCGGCTTTTTCTTCAATCTCAGCCACAATTTTCTTTAGTTCCTCTATTGTACCGGCTTTATAGAAGTTTCCTTAGATACAATAGTTCGTTAAGTTTTGAATTAACAACTAAAAAGTAGGTCAAGTCCTACCAATTCATTATATTAAGGGTTCCTACATCCTGAAAAAAATGAATCTGAACGAACTTGACCAATATCTTGAGATAATAAATAATTTGCTGAGTCAGTCAGCTGCAAAGATAAACAAATGGCGTGAGAAATTTATGCTTGAAGTACTACTTTTATATCTGATTATCCCCGGTAGGATTAATTTCCTTCAACTGGGTCGTTATGGTCGCTTTTGCGAACAACGCTATCGTCAGCAGTTTGGTCGCAAGTTTGACTGGCTCTGCTTCAATGCGACTTTGGCTGAATCTCAGATAAGTAGCCGTGTTGCTATCGCTTTCGATCCGAGTTATATCAGCAAGTCAGGGAAATGCACTCCCTATCTGGGCCGTTTTTGGTCCGGTTGTGCAAAAATGGCTAAGCATGGTCTTGAAATCTCCGGTATAGGTATTATTGATATGGATCTTCATACCTGCTTCCATTTGGAGGCCGTTCAAACGCCGCCTGTGAAAACCTTGGAACAAGCTAAATGGACATTGATAGATTGGTATTTGCATGTACTTCGTACCCGTAAGGGAACTCTTCAGCAGCTGACCAAGTATGTAGTTGCCGATGCTTATTTCTCTAAATCCACTTTTGTGGATGGTGCCCTGGATATAGGATTCCATGTCATCAGTCGTTTTCGGGATGACGCTTATTTCCGGTATCTGACGATGGAACAACCTACGGGTAAAAAGGGCCGACCTAAATTGTATGATGGTAAAATTGATATGAAACACTTGGAAGAGGAACGTTTTGAAATTATTCAGTTGGAAAAGGGAGAGGGACGAATACTTTCAGCAATCGTCCACTCCCGTTCCTTAGGGAGAAATATTCGATTGTGTATTTGGGAAAGTGATGACAAGAAGGTGCGTAAGTTATATTTCTCTACGGACACGCAGATGAAAGCGATGGATATACTGGATTATTACAGGACTCGTTTTCAAATTGAATTTTGCTACCGGGATAGCAAGCAATTCACAGGGCTGACCGACTGCCAAAGTCGCGACTTGGACAAACTGCATTTCCACTTTAACGCTTCATTGACCAGTGTAAATCTGGCAAAAGTGAAAGCCTTGGAGAAGGGAACTGTTCTATCAATGGCATCTGTAAAGGTGCTGTGCCACAATCTTTTTCTTATGCAACGATTTATTTCCGTGTTAGGGATTAATCCTAACGAGGAAATAAATCGAAGACTATGGGAAGAGGGAGTGAAATTTGCAGCAATTGCTGCGTAAATGTTAATTAAATATTTAACGAACTATTGTAGATACACGCATACGCGATATATACAATTCTAATTTACATTAACTCTATTCTTTAGAGGGAACGAATGAGTCGTGAAGACTTTGAAGTTATGTTGGAGTGCAGAGGAGTATGAACGGGATCGTCCCTTTATAGAAGCGGGTAAAGCTGAATATGTAGTTTACCCCATGACATCTATGGACTATGTTTTTAGTGGTATTCCTTCCATTGATATGCCTTACATCTCCAACAATACGCGTGCTGTTGATGAAAATATTCGTGTAATTTGTCGTAAAGCGGTGGAGCGTCCGATAATCTCTGCTTCCGGAATAAGGAGAACTTACTCTGAATAGAATAAGAATACTTTGATTCATAAGAATCCTGAGTTATTGTTGAGAATATAACTCTTTGAAAAGGATAAATGATGGTGAAAACAGACTTTATTTGTTCTGTTTTCACCATCTTAGTTTTATAAGCAATGTATAATCTGTACGTTCCGTATGAGATAGATTCACGTAAAATTCGTACTTTTGCAAAGTAATTTTTTAGATATGACAATAACCGAGTTACAACAACAATATGCCGTTCATCCCAATAACGGCAGTTCTTAAGCGATTATTAAAGGATACTTCGATTCAGACCATATATTGTGATTCCGCTACATCCTTGTTCTCATTTGTTTTGCTAAAACAGGATAAAACATTTATTTCTTTAACAATTTTGGAATGATCAAGATATGTACCAAGAACTACAATAATACTACTCCACATTAAAATAATGTATTAGTAAAAAAGGATTATCTTCTTCACTGATAGATACACCTTTAAATTTCTCTCTTAAGTTTTTAACCTGAACTGGATACATACTTTCAAAATCATTATATTTATCTTTACCTACAATAATTTTATTTACAGATTCAGCGGCTACCAAAGAGTAAATAGCATTCTCATCCATACCTATTATTTTTCCAAATGAGATAAGATATTTATCAGAATAAGAACTCGGTTTTACCACATAAGTTTCTCTAGTTTTTTTATTATAGACCCCCAACAACTCTTCATTTTTAAAAACTGTCCTTGTAATCAAATAATTCTGTGTTTCCTGAAATGTATAGAAGCCGCCGATGTATCTATTTGGAGAATTTTCATTAATTCTTTTTATGTCTTCATATTCTTTTATATCTGAAGGCCAAGTATTACTCCCTAAATCATATTGATAAGAAACTTTATTCTCTTTTTCATCAACACAGTAAATATTAAAATCATAAGGTTGAATATAATATACTTCATCATTGTATCTAGAAAATGGTTGAATGTTACCGGACGCTATGCTATTCCAAGAAGATGGAATTTCAAAAAAACTATTTTTTAATTCTAAGCTATTAGACATAGTCCACAAATTGAATGGTTTGTTATCATCAATAAGATTATTCATACATCCTATATATCCGTTTTCTATATTGCTTAAGAAGAAAAATGGCTTTGGTAATTTTTCAACAGACATTAAATTCAGATTATCCAAGTTATATTTTAGTAACTTTTTGTCTGTTCTACTAACAACCGCTAATATATTTTCTTTCTTATCAATAAAGATATCCATAGGCTGTAAGCATTCCTTTGGTCCTTTCCCAATAGTCACTAATTGTTTTATAAAATTCCCTGATAAATCATACACAAAGACAGACTTAGTAATAAATGCATCCAACAAGAATACATAATTATTATGTTTTACAATTTTATCAACCTGCCCCAATATTGCATCATTACTTAATCTCAAGATATCTATGCTATCAATAAGACCAGTATCATGAATATCAACTGAATTATTAAAATTCAGTTCAATGACTAAAGAATCCTTATCATTTAGCATATTCTTATTATTCACGCAATTACTTAAGAGAACAACTAACGAAAATATTAATACAATTCTTATTTCTTTCATTTCTGCGTTTTATTAAGTTTTTATTAAAAATAGTTTTTTGAGTTTTATTGGTGTTCAATTTAAAATTGAGAACAGCAACAACTGGATCTAACGTCCGGCGATACCAGAAATTACAATAATAACTATGTTTTTACTATGTTATTCACATCATAAACATATACAATATCATTATTTGTTATTCCATAAAGTTTTCCATTTTGCCAATCTATATTAAAGTCGCGCAAGTCTTCATTAATAAAAAGTTTAAAGAGTGCCTTACCTTCCCAATTAATCACGTGAAATTCCTTTTTTCCATTCTCTTCTTTATTACAATACAATGCAAATATCAGAGAATCATTGCACCGGGGTATGGAAATGTAATAATCATATAATGTTTCTCTATTTTGCCTAATATCTTCTATAGAAGTAGGTCCATCCCCCATTTTTACAGAAAAATTTTGGGTACTATCTTCAAGGTTCAAGATATCTATCTGATTGAGTACTCCTGTTAGACTGGCTATCATCTTACCATTTGGCTTCAAACAATCAGCTAGACTCATCATTAAATTCAAATCTTGCTGCAACAATATAGGATTGTACATAAAAAACCTAGTCATATTTTCATCTGGACGAAAAGGGTTAAATTTTACATATTGCACTCCTAATCCATGCTCTATATTTTTAATTAGCAGCAATGAGTCGTTACAATAAAACACTTGCAGAGGATCATTTATTTTTTTATAATCTAAGCTTTTTCGAACAACATTAGTTTTTTGTTCTATACTTTTTTGCAAATCAATACCTAATAATTTCTTTTTATGGTAGTCTTGAGCCCAAAGTATAGAGTCATGTTGTTGGTTTAAAATACTAAAGCTAAGAAATTCATTTGGTCCCTCGCCTCTATGAGCTAAATTTGCTCGAATATTTCTCGTTTTACTATCATATACTTTAATAAAATAAGGTAATTTGTATTGTGTAATAATCAAATATGGAGCCGAAAAATCTATTTGGAAGGCACCAATAGTATCTATCTGTTCCATACTACCAACCAAATGATATTCTTTCTCGAAAGTTTCTACAGGGACTAATTTGCCACAAAACAGACTTTCATTATTTCTGCAAGAAACAACTATAACTGATAATAATAAAAAAATAAAATATCGTCTCATAATCAACTTATATTACATTTGGGTCTCGTTTAATTTACTTGAAAACTGTTTATTGCTAGCCTTATAATTTAAAAAGACTATCAATAAACAGTTTTCTTTAAAGTTATTCCGATGTCTTACAAGTAGAGGCTGTACCTGTTCCTTTTGAATTGAACTGCTTTGTACAAGAACCACAATCATAATAAGTTGCACCTGATTTACTAGAACCTGCACATGTATAAGGTTTATCAATTATCGGTTGATACATGTTACAAAAGTATGCAATAGATAGATAATATCAAAATATAATTCCTAACAATTTCTAACAATCAGGATCTGACAATTACCCAAACCCATTAATAAAATGCAATTCAAGTCAAAAGTGCCGATTTCATCGAATATTTTCCTATATAAGAATTTTTAATTGATAACCTGACATTTCATATCGATCAATCACAATAGGTGCCACTTTTGCTAAAAGCTTACGCAAACGTCCTATAAGAATATAAATGTTGTTTGTATTATCAGTCTTTTCCGTCCAAAATAATGAAACAATTTCTTCATCTTTCAAAATATGATCTGGAGTATCTAAAAAATGCTGTAATAAAATGGCACATTGTGGGTACACAGAGATCTCTTTATCATCTACTATTAGTTTTCTCCGGTCTGCATCAAAAATTACACTTTCAGATAGTTGGTAAATTTGAGCAGTTTCACTTCTCACATATTTAATTTTTTGTTCCATCCAATTATCTTCTCCCTTTTGATCCAAAATTGATATACTTTTCTCTTTTCTTTTTAGATAGATTATAATCCCATAAATGCCAATAATAGATAGCCAATAAAGTAAACTATAAGCAATTCCTTTTATCCCTACTAACTGCCCAAAAGAAGGAGAACAAAACCCCAATATATCAACTTCACATCGATAACCAATTGTCAGTCTGAAACATTGTGCTAAATTTTCGCCTAAAGAAACATTCGGAAAAACAGAAGTAGCAATACTGTCTTTTTCATCCGAAACAAGGAGCTTTAACACAAAAGTGCCAGCTATATTCTCTTTCTTCAGATACTTCTGCCATCCTTTATATAAAGAATCTACATCGATAGGATGGGCAGATAAAAATTCCGAATGTATAATGCGTGCATTGGGATCAGACGTTACATTTTTGCTATTTTTTTCTTTATCTAAAGGGTATGCATGCATACCCTCATCATTATATACATAAATTGTATCTGGCAACTCATTCGGTTGTGATGTACGTTTACTGGCAAAAAGATAGCCTTCAAAAGACTCATTCTGTAATTTATCCTGCAAAGCGTTTCTGAAAGCGTCCTCTGCCTTATGATTAAACATATCCTTCCTTGTATCATAATACATCTGCCCAAGAAAGAAGAAGAATATCCCCCCAACAAACAATACAATTAAAAGTATGGATAGCTTTTCTCTTTTAACTAATAAATTACTTAAACTAACAATCGTTATTAATTTCATAATAATTTCAGATTTTAAGGTTAATCAAATGAAACACAAATAAGAAACAAATCATTATAATAAAATGATATATATTTTCTTTTAAACTACAAAGGTAGTCTATCTTATTTAAATAAACACATTATTCGAAACAATAGTGTGAAAGGAATAACACTCAAACATAAATGCAATAGATAAACATTATCTTCTTAGAGACTGTTTATAAATATAATTCTGAAAAGGATAAATGACGGTGAAAACAGACTTTATTTGTTCAGTTTTCACCGTCTTGGTTTGATATGGCGTGCATAATCTGCACATTCTGTGTGAGATAGATTCATGTAAAATTCGTACTTTTGCAGAGTAATTTTTTAGATATGACAATAACCGAGTTACAACATCAATATGCCGTTCATCCTAATACGGCCGTTCTTAGGCGATTATTAAAGGATACTTCGATTCAGACCCTATATTGTGGTGGATTGCATGCTTCCGCTGCATCCTTGTTCTCATCTGTTTTGGTCAAGCAAGATATTTGTCCTTTTGTCTTTATTCTGAGTGATCTGGAAGAAGCTGGATATTTCTATCATGACCTGACACAGGTATTGGGAGCAGAAAGTGTATTGTTTTTCCCTTCTTCATTTCGACGTTCTATCAAGTACGGACAAAAAGATGCTGCTAACGAGATTTTGCGCACCGAAGTCCTGAGTCGTTTGCAAAAAGGAGAAAAGGGCTTGTGTATTGTTACTTACCCCGATGCGTTGGCTGAGAAAGTAGTATCGCGAAAGGAATTAAGTGACAAAACCCTTAAACTAAATGTCGGAGAGAAAGTAGATCTGACCTTTGTAACTGACATTCTGCATAGTTATGGTTTTGAATATGTAGACTACGTTTATGAACCCGGACAGTATGCTGTCCGTGGTAGCATTATCGACGTATTTTCTTTTGCTTCCGAATATCCCTATCGTATCGACTTTTTCGGAGATGAGGTCGAGAGTATCCGTACGTTTGAAGTCGAATCACAACTTTCACGCGAAAAAAAAGAAGGGATAGTAATTGTACCGGATTTGGCAGTGACAGGTGATGTAACTACTTCCTTCCTTGACTTTCTTACGAAAGATACTGTTCTGGCTATGCGTGACTTCCTTTGGTTGCGTGAACGTATTCAGGCAGTACATGACGAAGCACTTACTCCACAAGCAATTGCTGTACAGGAAGCGGAAGAAAATGGAGGAATCACTTTAGAAGGTAAATTGATAGACGGTAGTGAATTTACATTGCGTGCTCTTGATTTCCGCCGGATGGAGTTTGGTAATAAGCCGACAGGAACACCGAATGCCAGTGTGATGTTTGAGACTTCAGCACAACCAATCTTCCATAAGAATTTTGATCTGGTAGCTTCTTCTTTCAAAGATTATTTGGAGAAGGGATATTCACTCTATATCTGTAGTGACAGTGTGAAGCAAACTGACCGCATCAAAGCGATATTTGAGGATAGGGGAGATAAAATACAATTTACACCGGTAGTACGTACGCTCCACGAAGGATTTGTTGATCGTACATTGCGTCTTTGTATTTTCACTGATCACCAGTTGTTCGACCGTTTCCATAAATATAACCTGAAAAGCGATAAAGCCCGTTCCGGAAAAGTGGCTCTTTCGCTGAAAGAATTGAATCAATTTACTCCGGGTGATTATGTTGTACATACCGATCATGGTATCGGACGCTTTTCCGGGTTGGTGCGTATTCCGAATGGAGATACCACACAGGAGGTCTTGAAGTTGGTTTTCCAAAATGAAGATGTGGTCTTTGTTTCTATTCATTCCTTGCATAAAGTCTCCAAATATAAAGGAAAAGATGGAGAAGCTCCCCGACTGAATAAGTTGGGAACCGGTGCATGGGAAAAGCTAAAGGAGCGTACCAAGAGTAAAATTAAAGATATTGCCCGTGACCTGATCAAGCTCTATTCCCAACGTCGTCAAGAAAAGGGGTTCTCTTATAGTCCTGACAGTTTTTTGCAACGGGAACTGGAAGCTTCGTTTATTTATGAAGATACCCCTGATCAGAGTAAAGCGACTGCCGATGTGAAAGCGGATATGGAAGGAGACCGCCCAATGGATCGTTTGATTTGTGGAGACGTAGGTTTTGGAAAGACAGAGGTGGCAATTCGTGCTGCTTTTAAAGCTGTAACCGACAATAAACAAGTGGCTGTTTTGGTCCCGACTACTGTTCTTGCTTATCAGCATTTTCAAACATTTCGTGAGCGTTTGAAAGATTTGCCTTGCCGCGTGGATTATTTGAGTCGTGCCCGTACGGCAACTCAAGTAAAAGCTGTGCTGAAGGGCTTGAAGGAAGGAGAAGTGAATATCCTGATCGGAACTCATCGCATTTTAGGAAAAGATGTCCATTTTAAAGATCTGGGATTGCTGATTATCGACGAGGAACAGAAGTTTGGAGTTTCCGTGAAAGAAAAACTGCGCCAACTGAAAGTGAATGTGGATACACTGACCATGACGGCTACTCCTATTCCCCGTACACTCCAATTTTCTTTGATGGGAGCGCGTGACTTGAGTGTGATTTCTACTCCGCCGCCCAACCGTTATCCGATTCAAACGGAAGTACATACGTTTAATGAAGAGGTCATTACGGACGCAATTAATTTTGAAATGAGCCGTAACGGACAAGTATTCTTCGTCAATAATCGAATTGCGAATTTGCCGGAATTAAAAGCAATGATCGAACGCCATATCCCTGATTGTCGTGTAGCTATCGGTCACGGGCAGATGGAACCTGCTCAGTTGGAACAGATTATATTTGATTTTGTCAATTACGATTATGATGTATTGTTAGCGACGACTATTATCGAAAGTGGAATTGATATTCCGAATGCCAATACTATTATCATCAATCAGGCCCAGAATTTTGGATTGAGTGATCTTCACCAGATGCGAGGGCGTGTAGGACGAAGCAATAAGAAAGCTTTCTGTTATCTGTTGGCTCCGCCGTTAGGCAGCTTGACAACGGAGGGCAAACGGCGTTTGCAGGCAATTGAAAACTTCAGTGACTTGGGTAGTGGAATTCATATTGCTATGCAAGACTTGGATATACGTGGAGCCGGAAATCTGCTTGGGGCCGAACAAAGTGGCTTTATCGCTGACTTGGGATATGAGACTTACCAAAAAATCCTGTCCGAAGCGGTTCATGAACTAAAGAACGATGAGTTTGCCGATCTGTATGCAGATGAAATCAAGGGAGAAGGACAAATCAGTGGTGAGCAGTTTGTGGATGAATGTCAGATAGAAAGTGATCTTGAATTGTTGTTGCCGGCAAATTATGTTACGGGAAGCAGCGAGCGTATGTTGCTCTATCGTGAACTGGACGGATTAACGCTGGATACAGAAGTGGAAGCTTTCCGCTCCCGTTTGGAAGACCGTTTCGGTCCTGTTCCTCCGGAAACAGAAGAGTTGCTTCGAATTGTTCCTCTTCGTCGGTTGGCGGCACGATTGGGAGCAGAGAAAATATTCTTGAAGGGTGGGCGTATGACGCTTTTCTTTGTGTCCAACCCTGACAGTCCGTTCTATCAAAGTCAGGCTTTCGGCAAGGCTATTGATTATATGATGAAATATACTCGCCGTTGTGATTTGAGAGAACAAAATGGAAGACGGAGTATGTTGATTAAAGATGTGTGTAATGTGGAAACTGCGGTTAGTGTGTTGAAGGAGATTGTGGCGTTGCCAAGTTCTTCTACATCCAATCCGTCATAAGATATAATACCATAGCCTGGAAATGGAATATGTCTGAAAGTAATTTCAGCGTTTATTTCCAGGCTTCTTTCCGTATAATTTATCTATCAAATCTTGTCGTCCGATACGCCGGAGCTCATTGATTATATTTTTCCGTTCTTCCGGTTTATACCAGAAGAAGAATTGACGTTGCGCTAACTTCTCCCGTTGAGTTTTGGCACTGAATACTGGTTCTAAAGTGTATGGGTGAAATCCTGTATACCATGCTTCGGTAGCGACTGTCATTGGAGTCGGAGTAAAGTCCTGTACCTGCTCCAAATGAAAATCCAGTTGCTTGGTGATTACAGCGAGTTCCGCCATATCTTCTTCTTTGCACCCCGGATGGGAGGATATGAAATAAGGAATGAGCTGTTGGCGCAAATTTTCTTCTCTGTTGATACGGTCGAATATCTTTTTGAATGTTTCAAATTGATTGAAAGACGGTTTCCGCATAATCGACAATACCCGGTCACTGGTATGTTCGGGGGCAACCTTTAATCGCCCGCTAACGTGGTTAATGATCAGCTCACGAGTATATTCGGCAGTACTCTTATTAGTCTCAGCGTCTTTACTCTGATGGAGAAGTAGGTCATAACGTACTCCGCTACCGATAAATGACTTCTTGATACCGGGCAAAGTGTCTACTGCTTTGTATATATCTAATAAAGGTCGATGATCTGAATTTAGATTCGGACATACTTTGGGATGAATACATGAAGGACGTTTACACTTCTTGCAGACTGCTTCATCTTTACCTTTCATCTGATACATATTAGCAGACGGACCACCCAAATCACTCAGATATCCTTTAAAATCCGGTAATTGCATTACCTCTTTTACTTCTTTCAGAATGGACTCTTTACTACGACTGACTATAAACTTTCCTTGATGTGCGGAAATAGTGCAGAAAGCACAGCCACCAAAACACCCCCGGTGAATGTTTATTGAAAACTTGATCATATCGTAAGCTGGAATCCGCTTTCCTTTATATTTAGGATGAGGCAAACGGGTATAAGGAAGATCAAACGAATGGTCAAGTTCTTCCTGGCTCATCGGAGGATAGGGTGGATTGACAACTACGATTTTATTGTCTACAGCCTGTGTGATACGGGAAGCTGCATATTTGTTAGACTCCTCTTCGATATGTCGGAAATTGCCGGCTTGCTTCTTTTTATCAGCCAGACATTCTTCATGTGAATAGAGTTGAATATCATCTGATGCAGGTGTCCATTCCGTAGCGCGACAGAGATAGGCTACCTGAGGAATGTTTTCTACTATCTTTTTAAGGTCCTTACTAGTCAAAAGAGTTTCATCTTCGGAAAGTAGACATTTCATCTGTCTTACTAAATCTACCAAAGGCTTTTCTCCCATTCCATATACCAGTAAGTCAGCATTACTATCACACAAAATACTTTTTTGTATTTTGTCCTGCCAATAGTCATAATGACTCAGTCGTCTCATACTGGCTTCAATGCCTCCTAAAATGACAGGGGCATCCGGATAAAGTCTTTTTAAAATCTGACTATAAACAATGGAAGGATACTCCGGACGCATGTCTGGTCGTCCGTCGGGAGTGTAAGCGTCTTCACTGCGCAGTCGCTTGTTAGCAGTATATTTATTGACCATGGAATCCATGCAACCACCGGAGATACCGAAAAATAAACGCGGACGTCCCAGTTTCTTGAAGTCACGTAGGTCATCCCGCCAGTTAGGTTGGGGGATGATAGCAACTTTCAAACCTTCTGCTTCAAGGATACGTCCGATAACGGCAGCTCCGAAAGAAGGATGATCCACATATGCATCACCGCTGAAAAGAATGACATCTAACTCATTCCATCCGCGAAGTTCCACTTCTTTTTTGGTAGTCGGTAACCAATCAGTCAATCGATATTCTTTCATGCTGCAAAGATAGAAAAACTCGCTCACATATGGATAACTTTGGAGAAAATAATGTAAAGTGTTTGATAGCAAAAGGGATATGTCGTTTTGTACCACATTCTTCCGCAGGAGGCTTTTAGCAAGTTTTAGGTGGAGTTAGGAGGACAAATCACTACTTATCCGTTGCCTTTTCGGGATAAAAAAAGAGGCTTGAAAAACAAGCTTTCGTCTTTCATTGATAACCCCGTTTACCACCGCAAAGAACGCTGTTTTTTCCATGTCTGCTGACGCAAACTTAGTCATATTTTTCCGTATCAGAAAAAAATACAGGCTTTGTTTGCAGGCCGAGGGGTCTTATTCTACGTTCCGCTACATTTTTCATGCCGTTCATTTACTCTGCATATAATAATTTTGCAAACAAAGGAATTGGTTATGAACCAGGCAAATGTAAAGGTGTCGTTCTACCTGAAAAAGAGCGAGGCGGATGCCGACGGGAATTGCCCCGTAATGGCAAAGTTGAATGTCGGAAAATATTCCGAAGCGGCATTCAGTGTGAAGATAAAAGTCCCGCAATCCCGCTGGTCTTCGGGACGCGCTTCCGGAAAAAGCGTGGCGGCAAAGGAAATCAACAACCGGCTGGATGAGATACGTGCGATGGCATTGAATATCTATATGGAACAGTCGGCTGTCCGTGACGGTGTGACGGCCGAAGAGGTGAAAGGCATACTGCTTGGAATGGCAAGCGGGCAGGAAACGCTTCTGGGATATTTCAGGCGGTTCATCCGCAACTTTGAAAAGCGTGTGGGGATAAACCGTACGGTAGGAAGCCTGAGAGCCTATAGCAATGCCTATAGCCATATCGAAAGATTCTTGCAGGCGCAATACAAGCTCTCCGATATTCCGTTTTCTGCGTTGGACCGTTCTTTCATTGACAAGTATGATTTGTATCTCCGGACGGAACGTAACCTCGCTCCCGGAACAATCATCAACCTGACCGTCCAACTGAAAACCATTGTCGGAGAGGCCATTGCTGACGGTATTATTACCGCCAGCCCGTTCATGGGCTACGAGCCGGTGCGCCCGAAGCACGTGCAGAAATATCTCACGGCAGAAGAGTTGCACAGGATTATGACCACCCCGCTTCACAGGCAGACCCTCTATCATGTCCGTGACATGTTCCTTTTTTCCTGTTTTACCGGCATTCCATACGGAGATATGCGCCTGCTGACAAAGGACAACCTATGCCTTGCGGAAGATGGAATATGGTGGATCAAGAGTGCCAGGCAGAAAACCAAGATAGAATTTGAGATTCCTCTTTTGGATTTACCGTTGCAGATTCTGAAGAAATATAGCGGTACAGCTCCCGGTGACAAGCTGCTGCCGATGTATTGCAATTCCACGCTGAACCTCTACTTGAAAGAGATTGCCCGAATCTGCCACATTGACCGTCCGTTGGTCTTCCATGCAGGACGGCATACATACGCAACGGAAATCACACTCTCTCATGGGGTCCCCCTTGAAACGGTCAGCAGGATGCTCGGCCATAGTCAGATAGAGACCACACAAATCTACGCGAAAGTGACCGATGAGAAGATAGACGCCGACACCAAGGCATTGAACCGAAAAATCTCGGAGCGTTTTTCTGTCGTCATTTAATAACCTTTTAAATGGAAAGAATATGGAAAAGAATACTGAAAAACAGAATGTCAAACGACGCAGCACTTTTGCCGTGCTGTTTTATATTAACCGCACGAAAGTGCGAAAGGACGGAATGTGCCAGCTATTGTGCAAGGTGAGCATTGATGCCGAATGGGCACAGATAGGGACCAAAGTCTCTGTCAATCCGGGCATCTGGAATCCGGAGAAAGGCCGTGCCAACGGAAGGAGCGAGAATGCCGTTACCGTGAACCGTGCCATAGATGACCTGACACGTGAGATTGCCGGACATTATGAGCGGATAAGAAACAGCCTGGGGTTCATCACGGCTGAACTGGTCAAAAACGCAGTCAAGGGTATCGGACAGAAACCGCTTACCCTGCTGGCTCTTTTCAGGGAGCATAACGAGGAGTTCAGGAAACGGGTCGGGATAGACCGCATACAGGAAACATACGACTCCTATCAGCGTTCCTACAAGCATCTTTCCGCTTTTGTCCGGGAAAAGAAAGGCGTGGAAGATGTGACGCTGCGAAGCCTTGACCGGACGTTTTATGACGATTTCGAGGTATTCCTGCGGACTGACCGCAACCTGAAACCCAAAAGCGTGCATGAACACCTGTACCGTTTGAAAAAGCTCACGATGCGGGCTGTGAGCCAGGGCACGTTGCGACGCGACCCTTATTGCCGCCTGCATCCCGAACTGCCCAAAAGGAAGAGCCGCCACATGAAACTGGAAGACCTTAAAACACTCATGACCACTCCGGTGGAGAAACCGCAACTGCAATTCGTGCGGGATATGTTCATCTTTTCAACCTTTACCGGACTGGCGTATGCGGATCTGAAACGGCTTTCGGACAAGGACATCACGCAGGCCGGCGACGGCACATGGTGGATTCATATCCACCGGAAAAAGAGCGATACGCTCTCTTCTGTCCGTCTGCTGGATATTCCTCTTCAAATCATAGAGAAATACCGCGGCCAAAGAAGCGGAGACAAGGTGTTCAATATTTATGCCCGCGGGTATTTTATCCTGTTGACTAGGGAATTGGGGCAGGTATATGGTTTTGATTTGACCTTTCACCAGGCCCGGCATAATTTCGGTACCCACATCACCCTTTCGCTCGGCGTTCCGATAGAGACGGTAAGCCGGATGATGGGACATACCTCTATTTCCACCACGCAGATTTACGCGCAGGTTACGGACACGAAAGTGGACGAGGACATGAAACGGTTGAGGTCCACAGGTTTCGGAAACAGGATAGACCTTTGCGAGGAGGATTTCACCGTCAGGAAAAAGCGGAAAATAAAATCACCGGCTGTATGAAATGGAAAACGGAGAAACTGCCCGGCTGACAGCAGGCAGTTTCTCCGTGCTTGATTAAAGAAGCAGTACTATACCCAGCGCTGTTCCTCCCGGCACCGTTTGTAGGCATCGTCCAGTATTTTCATGATATCGGACTCTTTATAGAGTGCCTTCCCTTGCACCAGATAGTAAGGGATTACACCGAATGTACGGTATTCCTGCAATGTACGCCTGCTTACCCGCAGGACTTTGGAAAGTTCCTCGTCCGTAAGGAAACGTTCACCGTTGAAGAGTGATCTCGGTACATCCTCCATTACTGAAAGCATCCTCTCCATTTTCTCCAGTCCCTGGAACATCACGTCAATGCGTGGGTCTTTCTTGTCTATAAAATGATAGCTCATAATTTGCTCTTTATTAAAGGGTGGTAACTCAATTCCAATAATCTCCGTATATCTTCCGGTTTGTAGAAAAGCTTGTTCTTGATGCGACTGAAAGGAAGGAGACCTTTGGCACGATACGCCTGAAGGGTCTTTTTGTTGATGCGGAGTACGTCGCACACCTCCTGGTTGTCCAGCCAGTTTTTCAGGCCGAGATCCTCGACCGGACGGCACAGGCGTGTCACCCGGTCCTCAAATTCGCAAAAACGGACACGCAGTTCTTCAAAAGTCTGTTTGTCAATACATACAAGTTCCATATTCTTTCATTTATATTAATTTTCCATCTGTTTTTTCAGTCTCGCCGGCAAACGCCTGCCCTTTTGGTTGAGGAACGCCTCGACCTCGGAGGACTTGTAATAGGTACGCCCGTCTATCATGTAATAGGTCACGAGTTTCTTCTGGCGGTACCGCGCGAGAGTGCGTTTGGTAATGCCGAGCAGCTCGCACATGTCCTGGTTGTCCAGCAGCTTGTCTCCGTCAAGCGCGGAGGTCTGGCGGTTCATACGGCTCAGCCTGTCTTCAATCCTGTCGAACCTTTCCATAATCTGATGAAGCATCATCTGGAAGGTCTCACGGTCTGTCTGTATCATAATACGGTCTGTCTTTAAAGTGTAAATAATTGACTGGTTACACCTTGTCGCGCAACAGGTTATATTATGATATAGGGCTAACGGCGTGCCAATGGCTCTGTATTTCACGAAATGACATAGCTATTCCGTTGAAATACAGTATAATAAAAAATAAAGGAGAAATATTTGATGGGAAATTAACCTTGCAGGATGCAAGGATTCTCGCAATCTGCAAGTTACATCCTGCAAGGATTACGATAAATCAGACGGCAGATGCCACCAGGCAGGACAACGGCCTTGTGTAACTGCCATTGCCGGACGGGAAAGATGGCCTGTATGGAATTCCCTTTGCCGGCGGAATAAGGAAAAAGGTAGATAATAAGTTCTTCCACAAGATTGTAATGGAAGAGGCCACGCAGGAGATCCAATGTTTCTGCATCAGAAACTTCTGCCAGGTAGATAAAGGAATCGCCTTTAGTGTCTTTTTCACAAAGAAGGTCTAGTATGTAATGGGGTAAAATCCGGGCATCACAACGCTCCCGCCAACGGGCAAAACCTTTCCTGTGGTTCATTACCCATCGCATCAGCACGTTGTCGGTTTCCGGCAGGAAGCCGTCCAGTGTCATCGCCGTTACAGCTTGGACTTTTGGCATAAATTCTGTTTTGATACCGGACCGTAAGCCGTCAAAAAAAGAAGCGTGCAAACACGCTACTTCTAATGGAGGCTCTGGAATGCCTTTGAAAGGAATAGGTGAATGCACGCTATGCGTAGGCATAGCATAAGCAATCACGCAATAGTTCCTTTCAATGTTAATTTTCCAGATTCCCATTAGAAACACCTTGCGGTCTTATGTCATATACAGTCAGCAATTGTCTTAGAGACAATATGTCGATTTTTCTCTATTTGTTTGCAAATGTACACATATTCAGTGAGATTTGCACTAACGGCAGGCTCATTTTTATTTCACCCCGTATTTCTTCATCTTCCGGTACAGTGTTGCTGGGTTGATGTTCAGCAGTGCGGCAGCCTGTTCCCGGTGTCCGTTGCAAGTTTTAAGAGCATTGATAATATTTATTTTCTCCAATGACTCATCCTTCAACGGCTGAATTGCCGGGGAGTGCGTATCTCCACTTTGGCGGATCTCAATATCCAATCCTTCCATATCCAGCATCGGAGTCTCCGCAATCAATACAGCACGTTTGATCCGGTTCTGTAAGTCCCGGACATTGCCCGGCCATGAATAGGTAAGCATCCTGCGCTTGGCATCTTCCGTAAAGCCTTGTGTTTCCCTTTTCAGTTCTTTCGAATGGCGTTCACGGAAAAACTCAGCCAAAGGGATGATGTCTTCCGGACATTCCGCCAATGAAGGCTGACGTATCTCGAATTCGCAAAGGCGGTGGTAAAGGTCTTCCCTGAACCGCCCTTCCTTGATGGCCAGTTGCAAATTCTCATTTGTGGCGGTAACGATACGCACGTCCGCTACCCGTTCCTTGTCACTGCCTATCGGAGTATAGGTATTCTCCTGTAACACGCGCAGCAGCATGGACTGAATCTCATAGGACATTGTACCTATCTCGTCCAGAAACAGAGTTCCGCCTTTCGCCATGTCGAAATATCCGGTCTTGGCGGTGTCGGCACCGGTAAATGCCCCTTTCTCGTGACCGAAGAACAACGAGGCGGCCAGTTCACGTGGCAGTGCCCCGCAGTTCACCGCCACGAAAGGCATCTCCCGGCGTTCGCTGCCCAGATGGATGCTCTGTGCCACCGACTCCTTCCCTGTACCGTTGGCACCAAGTACCATCACCGACATTTCCGATGGAGCTACCAGTCTGGCAAGTTTCTCCACTTGTAGGATCTTCGGACTTGTACGGTGAAACAGTACCTTTTCCTGTTTCCGTACCGTAACCATGGGGCGGAACACATCTTCTGCCAGTTCCAGCAGATGTTCCTTGCGTACCGGCTTGGGAAGGTAGTCTATCGCTCCCAACTTAATAGTGCGCACCACATCGGGAACCGACACATACTCGGTCGTGATGATGAAAGGAATATCCTTTCTTTCCTTGCGCAGCCATTCCAGTAGAGATATTCCGTCCCCTTCGGGTAGACGTACGTCCGATAGAATCAGATCAAATTGTATTTTGCGTATCAGTGAACGGGCTATCGGTTCGTTCATAGCTGTCACGACATCATAACCAGCTTGTGCAAACCAGTCCTTCTGCATCTGAGACAGGCTGATATTGTCTTCAACTATCAGTATTTTCCGTTTCATTTGTCTGTCTTTTTATTTCATTTTTTGCTGCTGCCATCAACATATCGGTATGATTTATTATCCGTTGAGTATATTCTTTTAAAGCAGTGTCACTGGCCCTTTCATCTTTTAAAAGGGAACGATAAGCGAACAACATTTCTTCATTATGTAATAATTCCCACATCGGCAGCATACGGTGAACCGTTTCACGCAATTTCTTCCTATTACAATTTTCTATGGCCGAATTGAGTTCTTCAACATCTTTTTTCGACTGGTCAATAAAGGAACATAATAATTTTATCTTATCGCTCACCTCACACAACATCATGCTGAAATCTACATCATGCTTTTTGTCAGGGCAACCCCTTTCTATAGTTGACAACAGACCGATCAACTCTGTAGATGAGAACGGCTTATAAATACAGGCTGTAAATCCGGCATTCAAAAAAGCATCTTTCTCCTTCTCTCCACGTGCAGTCATAGCGACAATGGGTATAGTCTTTGAATTGCCAATACTTGAGTTACGTAACAAAGTCAACAATTCAAACCCGTTGGTGTAAGGCATCAGGATATCTGTAAGCAACAGGTTATAATCTTTTTCCCGCATGGCTTTTACTACCTCTTTGACTGTGGTACAAGTTGTACAGGCCATGCCATTACGCTCTAACATTTCTTTAATGACAGCTTGCAACATACTGTCGTCATCAATAACAAGTACATTGTGATGCAGGTGTGTGGAATGCGTCGGGACATGTTTTTCGCTTTCCAACGGTTCATCCGTTTCCGGCATGGGAAGGGTCACACGAAATGTGCTTCCACAATTAATCAAACTTGTTACTTCTATTGTCCCATCAAGAAGATTGACAAGTCCTTGCGTGATCGGAAGCCCCAATCCGAATCCGTCCGCATTGGTTGCAGAGGTATGGCGTTCAAAAGGACGAAAGATACGGGAAAGTGTCTCCTCACTCATACCAACACCGGTATCCACTATTTCCATGACCAGCAGTCCATTGAGATAGTGCACATTGAAATTGATTGTGCCGGTCTCCGTGAACTTAACTGCATTGGTAAGCAGATTGTCTATAATCTGTTCTATGCGGTCTGCATCACCATATAACTTGACTTCCGTATCCTTAAAATCACAATTGAACAGGATACCCTTATTATTGATTATATGAGAAAAACCGGCAGCGGTACGTTCCAATAATTCATGCAGGTCGAATGGGACATCGTTCCGTATTTCTTTCGCCTCGTTTAACCGGTACACATCCAACAGGTTGTTAAGCAGATGTACCACATGCTTGCACACCCTCCTTATGTTATTCAGATGGATATTCCTCCGTTTCTTTTCACGTGTATCCATTGCCAGATCGGCACTGCCGTCAATGACATTCAAAGGGGCACGTATGTCATGCGATATGGTCAGGATAATATTCTTGCGCATTTCCAACAGCGCAGTGTTTTGTTGTATCGTATCTTCCAAACGCTTCCTTGTTCTTGCCTTTTCCCGTAAATCTTTTTGAATAATCAGATAGGATATGACAAGCAGAATAATGGCGGAGATAATCAGCCAGGAGATGACACATATGGAACGGTTGTAAGATTCTCTAAGATGACATTCCTTCGCTTCAAGTACACGTTCTGTCTGGTTGTTCATCGTGGTTATCAGATGGCGAAGCTTTCGGTTGAGTTCCTTGTTGTGGTTGCGGAGGCTATCGGTATAAGCATTGATACTTTTCTGCCGTTCTTCCTGCATGGATAGCAATTCCTTGTTCAATGTCTTGAGAATTGTAGATGCGGAAGGAACTATCTCCAGAGTTTCTTTTGCCCCTAAAAATCCTGTAAAACCTTTCTTTTTACGAATAACAGTACGCGGTTGAGCTTCCGCTGGTAAATGAGAGAATTGCATACCTTCCTGACTGTTCTGACTATGGAAAAGTTGCATAATTTGGTATAAATGCTCTTCTTTACTGGATAATAGATAGCGCAGCGAGTCTATTTGACTTTGGCTGACAAATTCCTCATACCCCTTGTGCATGGCCTGCAACATGGAATCGATATGCAGACGAAGAGAATGATAGTTCGCAAAATCCTCCTCTTCCCAAGAAAGGGCTGTTTCACCATAAGTTGAGAGAATCGTGATGTGATGCTGGACTATATTTCCATTGTGTTGAACCCGATGAATTGTTTGTGCCTCAGTTTCAATCACCAAAACCCTATTCCGCTCACGTACCATGATTATAATCATACCGATTATAGCCACAATCAACACCATATATCCAAAGATGATTTTATATTGAATACTCATTTATCAATATTTGCTGTTTATTTAGACACTATATGTATGTGGAAAGCAACCAGTCCTTCTATCCGAAATTTAAGGGTGGCTTGTATAAACGGTAATATGCCTATTAGTACGAAAAGCGATTGGGTATATTGTATTCTAAAATCATAGTGTACTTTGAACTGCGATAATAAGGCTGCGGAAACTCTATTGTTTCGTATGAAATGAGAGTATTTCCATTTCTTCTGTATTACTTGTCTCCTTTCAAGGGTATAAATCCTATTTGTTCCAATTGGGCGATTTTTTGATCCGACAAGCTTCCTCTTCGATAATTCCGTCTTTGAACCGTACACCAACGCCCCAACGCCCCTTCACGACATCCAGGCCACCGTCCATTTTGGACATGAAACTGGTGCAACTGTTCCAAGTAGCTTCGCCAGACCTGCTCCACCGACCAGACAAATCCTATTCGATCTAATAGTGTTTGACGATTAGGGGAAAGTTTCCCTTGCTTGCGCATTTTCCGCTGTCTACTGCACCACTCGCCCAAATAACCTTCGGCTGATTTGGGAAAGCGCTGCTGTTTGTCAAGAAAGATTTTCAACGCTTCATAATTTTTCATCCATTCACCGTTCAAGTCCTGACTCCACACAAATCCGATCTCATCCAACACACGAATACGTTCTTTGCTCAAACGTCCTTTCTTGCGTCTTTCCCGTTGAGTATAACACCAGGTAGCCAAAGCTCCATCCTCCCGTTTGGGCCAGCGGCCTTGAGTCGCAAAGAAGACTTTCAATGATTGGAATTCCTTCATCCAGTTTGAATCCAGCAAGTTCCATTCAAAGCCGACAGACTCCAGCAGTTTGTAACGCTCCTCCGAGAGTCTTCCCCGTTTGTAAGCCATGCGCTGCGTATTGCACCACAAGCCCAGCTTCCCCTCTGTAACCGAAGGCCAGTCATTTTCTTTCTTACGGAACTCAATAAGCCTCTCATACATGATCTGCCAAGGTTCCAACTCTGTCAATATCTCCTCAATACGAAGCCGTATGTCTGATAGGAAACCTGTGGTCAGAAAAGAGGTCACCCCTTCAAATCCCTTGGGTGAAGGCTGACAGGCAAGGCGTTCCATGTGCAAGGCCATCATGTCATATACAGATTTGCCCGATAGGTTGTTCACAAAATCCAATACGACAGGCTGTTTCCCGCTTCCGGCATCCAAGCAACGGCCCAGCTGTTGCAGGGTAACAATATAGGATTCTGTCCGCCGTAGAAACAAGACGGCATCTATGCCCTCCACATGCAGTCCTTCTATCAGCATATTGACAGAGAACAATACATGCAATTTCCCAGATTCTTTTTGGAAAGCCTTTAGTATTTGATTATTAGTCCGTTCGCTTTGAGTGTGATGGATCTCAAATGGTATGATTACCCGTCCGGCTTGTGTCAGCCAGCCACACACCTCAGGAACCATCTGTTTCAGGTCGGTAAGATCACGGCAAAAAACCAGCAGTTTACATACATCTTTGGGCAAGAACTTTCGGATTACCTCAGGAGCTCCTAACGCCCCTTTAAAATCAACGCGAGCCACATCCAGTTTCTTTTGGACTTGTTCTTTTCGTCGAATTGAACATCCGCTTCGATCCAATCGCTTTTGTAAACGATTCAGTTCACCGTCTAATCCATAGGCACTTTGTACCAGGATTGGGACTGGTAAAATACGGTAATACCAAGCCTGAGGTAAGGTAAGTTCATAAAACAGATTTCCCTCGAAATAAAGATCCACCGTATCAATCATTCCCTCCGGGCGAATAGGAGTCGCCGATGTTCCTAATATATAGGCCTGCGGATTGGATTCAATTACCTCCTGCAAAGCAGCCCCCCATATTTCTGCACCGAAATGATGAAACTCATCAATCAAAATATGATCTGCTTTGAGTTGTTTATCATTTTTTCGATAATATATCAATGACTGAAACGTTCGATAGCAGATATAAGGAGAGGTAAAGCCTACCGCTTTTTTGATCTCCTCCAGGATTGTGACATTTGGAGCAAATACGCAAATTCGTTCTGTGGCATGGTCTGATATATAACGAGCCAGCAGATATGACTTTCCCGTCCCGGTCGCTTGCACAACGGTACCGATACGATGCTGTTCAAAGCCTTTTATAATAGCACGATAAGCTTTCTCGTTATGTGGGTAAAGTTCTACATGTCTGCCGGAATTAAGGCTTCTGAGGTAGTTGTCGTCAGAAACAGTCAAACCATGCAACTCATAAGCCAACGCCTCTTTCAGAAATCCACCATGAGCTACAATCCGAAAATAAAGACTCCCTTTACCTTGGGTTAATACTGTAAACTCCTCATAATATCTCTCAACGTCCGTTCGGGTCAAGGGGCGAATATTCCAAACCTCTTTAGCAATAAAATGTACCATTCCCGGCTTGAATCCGACCCATAGGAAGCCGTCCGATTCTATTACGTGATAAGCAAGTTTTCGATAATAAACCGATAACGAAGAAACCATGTTATACAATCAATGTTTTCAAGATATCAAAAGAACAAAAAGTGATGTACAAGACGCAGTTTGTTCCAACACTTCTTGTTCTTTCTTCATTCCCATACGAAATAGCATAAGATAAATTCTTAATGGATTAACACCGGAATATTTTGATACTATCCACTGAACATTTGCATTTTTGGAATGCAATATAAATTTTGATTCTCCCATAAACTCGATTTTCATAATCAATGGAAGAATCACAAAAGCCCTTACCTTTTATAATTCTGAATTTTGTGTAAGATATTTAATCGGATTTGATTATCTGGAAGTTCTCGCCAAACTTTGTATCTACTTTTGCCAATTCCAATCAAACAATTCCACATCATCTTCAAGAAGATCGCTTCCGGTTTGCGTTTCTATCAGGGTCAAGTCATTTATGGCTTTTAGACCGTGGCGCATATCTTCAAGGATACAAACAGTATCTCCCCGTTTAACTGGGGTAATTTTTCCTTCTATAGCCAACAGTCCCTCTCCATCAACAACCGTCCATACCTCTTTCCGTAGATGATGAGCTTGATATGTGAGACTTTTTCCTGCCTTTATAATCAATTGCTTCGTCAACGACTGAAAGCCATCTGAATATTGAACATTATGAATAATCTTGTATTCTCCCCAATGTCTTTCCTCATACATTGGACAACACTGTAGCCGGTCTGCATATTTTTTTATGTTCTCGCTCTTGTTCTTTTCGGAAATTAAAATACCGTCATTCGATGCTGCAATCACCAAATCTTTGGTTCCTATACACATAATCGGAAGATCCAATTCATTAATGATATGTGTATTTTCCGCCTCTCCATCTGTGATAACATTACCTATTACATGGTCTTCCAACTCATCTGTAAGTGTATTCCAAGTCCCTAAATCTTTCCATTTGCCAGAGAAAGGAACTACTGCTACCAATTTGGCCTTTTCTGCCACCTCATAATCGAAACTGATTTTGGGGAATTCACTATATCTGTTACGGATTTCCGAAAAAGAAACAGTCCGGATATATTGCTCCACAATATTCATCATATATCCCAACTTAAAAGCAAATACGCCACCGTTCCAAAATGCATTTTCTTTTATAAGATATTCCGCTGTAGCTACATTTGGTTTTTCCGTAAACCGTTTGACCGAAAAGATTCCACCTTTCAGTTTCGATTCATCAGGCACTACATATCCATATTTAACAGATGGATAGGTTGGAGTAATCCCCATAAGAACCAGCTCAGCTACATTGTCATCCACCGCATGCACCATCTGCTCAATAACTTTGAAATATCCTGCTTCCGTAAAAGGGTCACAAGGCATAACAACAACTACTTCTTCATCGGCACATGATTTCTCATATTTCAGATATGAAGCTGCCAAAGCAATGGCTGGAAATGTATCACGTCTTTCTGGCTCCACCACTACATCGATGTATTCACCCAGCTGATTGTAAATAACATCAGCCTGAGACAAGCTGGTAGCCACGGTTACATGACCTTTTAAATCGGATTCTCCCAATTGACGAATAACCCGTTGTACCATCGACTCTTTTTGACCATCGGGAGAATTGAGTAATTTTATAAACTGTTTGGAACGACTGTTATTTGACAGAGGCCAAAGACGTTTCCCAGAGCCTCCGGATAATAAAAGAATTTGCATAAATAATGTTTTAAATCGTTACCTTTCTGCACGCATGGGATTATGCAGGAAATCATCATAAGCCAATCGGATACCATCTTCCAATTCAGTTTGGTAAGACCACCCCAAAGCCGTTGCTTTCGATACATCCAAAAGCTTTCGGGGTGTGCCATTCGGACGTGAGGTATCCCATTTGATTTCGCCTGTAAATCCTACAACCTTAGCCACCAATTCTGTAAGATCTTTAATGGTCAATTCTTTACCGGTTCCTGCATTCACAGTTTCATTCCCCGAATAGTTGTTCATCAAGAACACGCACAGATTAGCCAAATCATCTACATATAGAAACTCCCGGAGCGGGCTGCCGTCACCCCAGCAAGTCACTTCATCCAGACCCGCCTCTTTCGCCTCATGGAAACGGCGGATCAAAGCAGGAAGTACATGACTATGTTCAAGATGATAATTATCATTGGGTCCATACAGATTTGTTGGCATCACACTAATGAAATCCGTACCATACTGCCGATTCAAAAATTCACAATATTTCAAACCCGATATTTTGGCCAAGGCATACGCTTCATTCGTTTTCTCCAATTCTGATGTTAGCAAACAAGATTCAGGCATAGGCTGAGGGGCCAAACGTGGGTAAATACATGAAGAACCTAAGAACTCCAATTTTTTACAGCCGTTCTTCCAAGCTGCGTGAATCACGTTCATCTCCAGTATCATGTTGTCATACATGAAATCAGCCAATGCAGATTGGTTGGCAATGATACCACCTACTTTGGCAGCAGCCAAAAAGACATATTCCGGTTTTTCTTCCGCAAAAAACTTTTCCACAGCTTCTTGCCGTGTCAAATCCAATTCTGCATGAGTACGAGTGGTAATATTCATATACCCTTGCCGATGTAACTCACGGACAATGGCAGAACCCACCATCCCACGGTGTCCTGCTACATATATTTTTGCGTTCTTATCCATCATTTTACAATTCCTTTCTCCAGATATTCGGCCAAGTTGGTACGCATTACGTTGGCCACATGTTCCGCAGCCACTTTTTGCATATCATGAGACACCATAATTTTCACCAACTCTTCAAAGGAGGTGGATTGCGGATTCCATCCCAATTCATTCTTAGCTTTCGTAGGATCACCCCATAGGTTGACAACATCCGTAGGACGATAGAAATCCTCACTGACAGCTACCAGTACCTTTCCGGTCTTTGCATCAATACCTTTCTCATCTATACCTTCACCTTCCCAACGCAGTTCAATGCCGGCATAGTGGAATGCCAATGTAGCAAATTCGCGAACAGTGTGCTGTACACCTGTTGCAATGACGAAATCCTGCGGTTTGTCCTGTTGAAGAATCAACCACATACATTCCACATAATCTTTAGCATATCCCCAATCACGTAAGGAATCCAAATTACCCAGATACAGACAATCCTGCTTCCCTTGAGCAATACGGGCAGCAGCCAATGTAATCTTGCGCGTTACAAAGGTTTCGCCTCTGCGTTCCGATTCGTGGTTGAACAGGATACCCGAACAACAGAACATATTATAAGCCTCGCGGTACTCTTTCACAATCCAATAGCCGTAGAGTTTGGCTACGGCATAAGGGCTGTAAGGATGAAACGGTGTATTTTCATTTTGAGGAACTTCTTCTACCTTGCCATAAAGTTCGGAAGTTGAAGCCTGATAAATCTTACAGGTTTTCTCCAGATGATTGGTACGAACCGCCTCCAATATGCGGAGTACTCCTACAGCGTCCACATCAGCTGTAAATTCAGGTGCATCAAACGACACCTGTACATGGCTTTGAGCAGCCAAATTGTAAATCTCAGTAGGCTGTACTTTACCTACTAATTTCACTAAAGACATAGAGTCCCCCATATCCGCATAGTGCAAGTGAAAATGAGGTTTCCCCTCTAAATGAGCAATACGCTCCCGATAATCAACTGATGAACGACGGATGATACCATGAACATCATATCCTTTGTCCAATAGAAATTCTGCAAGAAACGAACCGTCTTGCCCGGTAATGCCGGTGATTAAAGCTGTTTTCATCTTGTTATTTTTGTTAGTAATACTTCATGAATTTTATAAATATACCTCAATGATTCCAAAAAGGCATTACTGTATATGCCATTACGTTTGAATGCTTTTTGATGATCGGATATAATTTGTTTATGGCTGGCAAAGCCACTGGTGGAAGTCCCTCCTGTGCGCATGGTTACAAAATCCATTGGGATATATGTTGTCTGTATTTTATGTACGAAAATAAACCGTAAAAGACATTCAAAGTCGGAAGCAATCTTATAAGACAAATCAAAGCCACCATACTTATCATATATAATTTTGCGGCAGTAGAAACTTGGGTGTGCAGGCATAAAGCCAAGTCGCATCCAGCTACGGTGGAAAAGTCTTGACGAATAATAACGGACACATTTACCCAAGTCATTGCCATCCACGAAATGAATATCTCCATATACTGCATCCACTCGGTTGGTAGCAAGCTCTTTCTCTAATTTTTCCACTACATCCGAAGAAGTATAAAAATCATCCGAATTCAAGATACCAACCACCTCCCCCGTGGACATCCGAATCCCCTTGTTCATAGCATCATAAAGACCTTTGTCCGGTTCACTTATAAACCGCAATCGTCCATTATAACGAGGTTCATACTCCCGGACTATTTCCATCGTATTGTCTGTACTTCCCCCGTCCACAATGATATGCTCTATGTCGGGATAACTTTGGCTGAGTACACTATCCAAGGTCGTGCAAAGTGTTTTACCGCTGTTCCATGTAGCGGTAATAACTGATACTTTCATGTAAGTTATAATGTAATGTTATGTTTTGGGCTTCTATGCGTTCTCTCTTCTATATTGTTAAGTATAACTAACAATGTCGGTATATTTGCCATAATTTATAAATCATACTTAATAATAGAATACATGAAACTGCCCCAAATATGTCGTCAGCCTTGATGAATGGACGATAGGCAGCAATTACGAAGGAATCCACCACATTCATTTGCTCGATTTCCTGCAACGGCAGGAGTTATAAATCTATATTACTCCAAAGATATGCCATAATGATCTTTCAAATATTGGCATATCTTTTTCTTGTCATTTCCACAAGCTCTTTTTATTTCAAAGATCTTAGCATCCACCAAAGTACGGTACCACCAACCTTGCAAGAAGTCCCAGAGGAATCCTTCCTTGCCATCTAAGAACCCCAACTTTATGATATAACGATAAACAAAGTAGCCGAAAGCCCTCCAAAATAAAGGCATCTTCGCATATCGGTTTTTCTGTGCCCGCTTTCGTTCAACCTCTTTCCCATGATCTTGTGATACGATTTGAGAACCCGTCAAATGAAACTCTGCATCCAGCAACAAAGCCGCTTCCCGCGAAGCATAATTATTATGCTTATCTGTAAACTGCCCGAAAGTCATTCGGTTGTCATCCACAAATTGATGTTTCAATTCTGCCGTCTCGCCGTCCAATATCTCCAAATGCTCATCCATCAACCGCTGCTCATAACGAGCCATTCCTTTCCGGAAAACACGCACGATCTTGACATTATTTACAATGCCATGATGTAAGATCTTACCACAATAAGCGCGCGCGAGAGAGAGAGAGAGGGCTGAAACGCCCTCCGGCATTACAGGTAATCTCTCTTTTAATTCTTCAACCAATTCGGGTAACAAATACTCATCCGCATCCAGACGAAGAATCCATTCGGTCTCTATCTGCAATGTATCCAACGCCCAGTTGAACTGTTCGGCTTGATTACCCGGATACTTATGTACCACTACCTCCACATTCTCAAACTCCCGGCAAATCTCTACTGTCCTGTCAGTTGAAGGCGAGTCAACCACAAATACCTTCTTGGCAAAAGGTGTTACATTCTCCAAGCACCTACGGATATGTATTTCCTCATTATAGGTGAGGATAATTACCGTAATATCCAATGTCTTATTCAACATAACTACATTTACATGTTACAATTTTTCTTTTGTTCTTATGGATTCTATAACCAGGGAAACGCTTTTTTCGATACTTCCTGTATTATCTATTTTTATGACTTCTGGCTTTTGAGCTATCTTTTGATATAACCTAAACCGATAATCAAAAGCCTCATTAAAGGTGTTTTCAATTCTGCAATTCAAAACATCTTCTCGATTACGGCTTATCACAAACTGAAAGCTATCATTAGGCAAAAGCCGTTGGTATAATTTATACCATTTGCCGTCAAGTATGTCGAGGTTATGAGTTTCACTTCCCATATCAATGATTATGTCATTTACCCATCTGTCACAGATTACATAATCAGTTCTTAACTTAGTTGGTTTTTTGCGAGCTAACCAACTATCTATATAAGAACTATATAAGTAGAACCAGCAAAACAAAGGGCTTTTATAGAAATAGTGCAACCACATTTCTCCCATTGCGGTATTCTCCTTTTTACTTAATCCTGTAAGTTTAGCTATGGCATGCATTATTTTTATCAATTTATGATGATAACGCATCCAAATATATCCAACAGTCTTACCTTCTGCTTCCAATTGGGCACGCACACCTTCGATGACTGTAGTTTTTCCACTGCCATCCACGCCTGATATGATGATGTATTTAGTCATTTTGTTTCAATAAGTTAATCCATTCCATCCCCACTTGACTCCATGTAGGATGCGCATTCATTATTATTTTACCCTTATCAGACCTTGAATTTCTCAAAGCAACATCGCTCCAAGCCTTTTCGATTGTAATGGCCAATCCTTTGATTGACTTATCAGCAGTCAGCAGTCCATACTTAAGATATTCCGTAGTACCTCCATTGACAAAGGTGATTACAGGTGTACCGCAACTCAGCAACTCAAAATATGTCAAAGGCACCTCACTTGGAATCACGATGAAAGGCAGAATTGCATACCAAGCAGAGCCAAAAAAAGCCCTAAGCTGTTCTCTCGTCAGTCTATCCTTGATAATCTTTACTCGTTCCGGATGTTTCAGTCCGGACAATGTCTTTTCAAACCGCTTATATTGGGAACCCACATCCGTACGCATCAACATGACAAGCCGGACACCATCATCCTTCACGCTGTCTAAAGCCTCCAGCAACACCTCTGCCCCACGAGTAGGTGCAGGAGCGCCACTAAATAGTAGCCATTTTCTTCCCTTCAAATCATATTTATCCAAGACACTGTTGTCTGGTACAATTTCATCAAACGAATCCTTGCCAGGGTATATGGTTGTCACATTTTTAAAGCCGCCTCTCTTCACTGCTTTGGCACTCACATCGGTCAAACCAATCACATGGCTCACACCAATATTTTTCAATGTATGAGCAAAAATGCACTTGGACGTTATAGCCTCCATCAGGTAAGGCTTTGCAGCGGCTAAACCACCGTTCTTCTTCAGCAGCATTCCACTCTTCAGGTCATACACCCCTCCTGTCATGTAACCAATCTTCTTGCAGTTGATTTGAGCAATCCACTTGGCTGGTGTCAGCCCATCACGAAAAGTAAAAGGGATGAAAAGTATCTCCGGTTTTAGTTCCGTGCATTGGACAAAGATTGCCTCATTATTCTTTATCACGGAACACACATGGACAGGTTTCGACGAATCGCTTCCTGCCCAATCATAATCAATGACATCCTCACTGTTGCTGCAAGCATTCAAAATGCTTGCCTCATAGCCGTATTCCACCATCACCTTGGCAACCTCCAATATTGTTCGCCAAGGCATGAGATGTTCCCTTCCCTTAAAACAGTCAATCGTAAAGAATATAATTTTCATTTTCTCATTCTGATTACATTTGCAGGATTACCTCCTACAATGGCGTAATCGGGAACATCATGCGTTACAACGGCACCGGCAGCCAAAATAGATCCAGTACCAATGTGCCTACGTTTCGAAATGATGACATTTGCTCCAATCCACACATCGTCTCCTATGACGATGTTCGAGTCCTTGGTTTTTTCCACGTGACCTTGGAAGCACATCGGGGTTGATGTATCAGACACCTCATGTCCAAAAGTAATGCAATACAGGAACGGCCCCATCATTACATATTTACCTATATGGATGTCATTGGGAATGCTACAATTGGCACCAATACCACTATAATCACCTATCACGATATCCTTTCCGTTCCCAAAATAAATATTTCTGTTTATTGTTGATACTTTCCCGCACTCCTTAAATATGCGCTTGCACAGGAAAATACGGATTCGATTACTTACCCCCCCAATACAGGAGTGTACGAATCTGGCAAATGGTTTGCGAAACCATAAAACAAGACCAGCCAAAACTTTCTCATCATATTTTGTTTTGATTTATTGTTGCATTCTTTAATACCTCACACAACTTCTTTTTCATTATATCCTCCGTAAAGTTTCTGAGGAATCTTTCACGTGCATCATGTCCCATCTTCTTTCGTAGGGATTCCGATTCGATAAGTTTCACAAGAGCATCAGCAATAGCTTCCGAATTCCTCGCCGGCACAACAAGAGCTTCCTTCCCATCCTCGACCGTTTCAGGGTTGCCACCTACAGAGGTACATACAATAGCCTTTCCTGCCCGCATTGCTTCCAGTAATGCAATGGAATGATTTTCTTGAAGAGAAGGCAGACAGAATATGTCCCATGCTTTTAACCAAGCAGGTACATTATCCTGATACCCCTCGAAACAGATTAACTCCTCAACTCCAAGTTCTCTTGCCAAATTGCGCAAAGCCTCCTCCTCTGGACCGTCACCAATGATATAGATGTGGAATTTTTCATCCACACGCTTCCTGACTTCCGGAATAGCTTTTATTAAGAAATTCAATCCCTTGATAGCGTCCAGTCGTCCGGCCATTCCGATGCTGACCCCATCGGATTTTAGCACAACAGGTTCTAGGGCAGGCTCGTTTTCCACAATACCATTATACACCACTTCCAGTTTGCTTTTGGGCACTTTGCGCTCCAACAGGTACAGTCCGCTATATTCCGCCACCAGAACCACCGTTCGTGCAAATTTTTTATACATCCAGGCTTGCAATTTATTAATGGCGTCTGCAATATACCGCCTGCCCTCAGTCGGAGGATTGTACAGACCATGGTAAGTACATACCATCGGCACCCGAAGAGACCGCTCCAAACATGCTACCAGCTTGATGATCACAGGCCCGTTAAAACCATGACAGAACACAACATCAGGCTTTACTTCGCGGGCAATGCCGCCCAAACGTTTCACCCAACTCATATCTTTTCTGTTTTTTATGGCGATTACCCGTATTCCGGCCTCAGTCAGAGGTTTTCGGTCATACTCACAATTCTGTAGGTCAATGCACACAGAAGAAATCTGCAATTCGAGGTCATATTCTCCCAGTGCAGCATAGGTCAGAAACAACTTGCCTATACCACCCGTACCAAATGCCCAAATGACGTTTAAAACTTTCATCCTTTATAATCTTTTCTATATGTTAAAGGATTTGCTTTCAAGGCTTCGTATGAATCACCTTTCATATCATAAAAACTGTCATACTTATTATATGCTATTATTGGATGCTCATCCTCGCGCATCTCCTTACGCAGATAATCCTGGCTGTCAACAATCTTCAAATCCATTGGAATTTTGTACTTCCAGATACCGACAGCCCTCAATTTGATACCTATTAAATACGTTTTCAAGCTTGAATAATCCTGTACAATGCGCAGGTCAAAATCACTACGGTCATGGTACATGTGTCGGCAGATACTTCCGTATATAGTAACAGCACCGATGTTATCACAATCTTTCAGTTCCTCAACAGCCCAATCTACATAATCTATTACTGACTGTATGCCCTTACCTTTGAAACCGGTATAGACTTCACGGAACCCTACCAGCCATGTAGAATCAAACAGCCAGAATAACGTATGTAGCACTACAAATAGAGCCAAGGCCACCCACCACGAATAAATACAAACTGAAGCCAATGTCACTATTACTGCAACGGGTATCAGCTCCAATCCTATACGAAAAGCTCTTTCTTTCCTGTCCAGGACATGTACCGCCTGCAATGTCCAGCTAACGGGGAACCATCTGAAAAACAGAAATTTGCCCCAATTAATTGAATAACTACGCATATCTTGAATTATTTCATTAAACCAGTCTAAAGATTTCCTTCCATCTGAAATCTTCTTTTTCAAATAGTTGCTTAAATGTTCTACCTAATGTCCTCACGGCGTATGCCAATAGAATAACCTCAACAACCAAGATGATAATATTCAACGGGAACAGGTAATTTATTTTATCTGTAAACAATACATACTGAACAATGTATGATTCCAAACACAATGCAGCAATAGCCTGAATACCATACCCAACATTAGACTTCATCAGTAGTTTAAATATATCCGCCTGAAACAGATTGTACAAATAGATACATGTGCCCATTAAGGGCACTAACGATAACATCTGGTAAGGGCAGAGATTTTCTTTTTTAGTACACGCCAACAAGGCCCAAGTGTAACCCGGTACACACTAAAGTCATAATAGCATCGCGCCAAACCTTCTGTTTCAGAATTACATTCTTCGAACCTATGTATGCTCCCATCAGCATAAATGGAAACCAATAAAAGAATCTAAAGGTATGGTTTCTATACATGTGATAACTGCCTATGTCTTCATACATTACAAACCTCACTATCGGTATTATGCAAGCCACAACAAATACCCACCACTTAAAACGCATCAGATATTTACGAACAAAGTACAGCAGTACATAATACATCATAATGCAAGGGATAAACCATCTACTGGCACCTCCAACAATTTGTCCAATGTTCATGTCATCTGCAAAACAATAGAACGAGAATATCGCCCAAGCAAATACACTGGGGTATATTCTATTAATACGCCTCTTATACCAATTGTCGAATCGGTCTATTCTGCCAAGAAACAATGTGTATCCAGAACAAAACATGAATAGTGCATCACCAATCGTACCGCCAGTAGCAAACATTTCGTATTTGGGTGGATACATCATGTAACTATGCACATTTATAATCAATATCATAGCCACGAACTTTAACAGTTCAAGTGACAAGTCTTTACCCTTAGCTTGACTGTGATGGGGGGTAACCAAAACAGGGGAAGGAATGCCTGTTTGAATGGCATGCTCAAAAGTCATATACTCCATGGCTTATCTTCTCTTGTATTTATCAAGATAAGTTTTTACGGTAACTTTGATATCATACAGGTCCAGCACTCGCTTGTAAGCAGCTTCTACCTGCTGCTGATCGTTTTCATGTTTCAGAAATACCTCCAGTTTATCTGCACAATCAATAGGATTGCCATTCTTGAACACATAGCCGTACTTACCATAATCAATAACCTCTTCAGGGCCTTGGCCGGAAGATACCACCACAGCCACTTTTGCAGCCATTGCTTCGGCTACAGTATTTCCGAACCCCTCACGTATGCTTGGCTGAACGAATACATCATAATCACATACATGCTCAAAGATATACGATTGGGATTTCATGCCATGGAAGGTTACATTCTGTCCTAAGCCAGACTTTTGCACCATACCTTCAAGATATGGGCGTGAAGATCCATCGCCTATAAAATTGATCATAAAGTTATGGTAACCACGTTTCAAAAGTTCTGCACCAGCCTGTATCAAGATATGTTGTCCTTTGTCATCATGGTCAAGACGTCCAACCTGTACTATCTGCAACATATCTTTCCAATCACCCGATTGCCGTTGTTTGATAAGTTCCGGACGAATACCATTGGGATTACAGATACTCTCCGTTCCATTATATGCAAGAAGGGCTCGTCGAACGGAATCAGAGATAGCAAACACACGAGGTACAAGATCTATACTTTGGGTATTCTTCGGTTTGGGGAGTGCATGTAATGTAGCATTAGTAATCTTCTTATGCCAGGGTGCAAGTATTAACTTATACATAGACGAACTATGAATATGAATTACATTGGGATGCAACTCGTACAGGAGATAATTCAGTCGCAACATCGGCAATAAAAGGTTAGCACCATTCTTGCGATGGCCATAATGGAGCTTTATTCGCTTGTCAAGACTGTCATAGAGCGTGCTCTCAACCGTAGAGTCCTCCATAACAATCAGATGCACATCATGCCCCAACTTTATCTGTTCATTACAGATGTTTACCAACATGGTCTCAATACCTCCGAATGTAAACATCCAAGTAACATGTACGATTTTCATTATTTTATATTTGATCTTAATAAATAATATCTGACATACACATAAATACAACCGGCATAAAAATACAAACCACCCAAATTGAATGTATATACGAATCTCAAATGTGTAGGAACCTTACCTCCAATAGATACTAGTTTTTGTTTACATACCATTGCATCTTTATAATTACCAATCAGAAGATTGCAATCCAGCATAACTTTATAAGCATTTCTAAGAATCGATACTCCTTTGGGCTTTTGCGAGAGTTCCTCACCATACCACTCAACAAGCAGTTGTTTAGAAAGAAGCCCCTTTGCAATCTGTTTTCTATCATTTCGAAGAACGTTTCTGGTTACGCTATCAGTACGATTTCTTTCGCGAATTGTAACAATTCTATTTGTATAAAGAATCTTCTGAGCCTCACGATAGAAACGCTTGAAGAACACTCCTTCGTATATTCTCAAATCTTCATCAAAAGGGTATTTCTGTAAAGTTTCCGTCTTGATGCAATGAACAAAGTCTCCAGTAACCTCCTCAAATAGAAAGTTCTCGAAAGTTAGCTCAGCCTTTTGCTTACCCATCAGCAACGAACAACTCTGGTAGTATTCAACCATATCATCTGCGGCAAAGCAATAGTGCATATACTTTTGATTGCTAGCAATAGAATTTATAAAATTGATTGCCTCATCCACAAAATAGTCATCACTATCCAAGATGATACAATACTCACCAGTAGCCGCTGCAATAGCTGCATTACGGGCCGCATTGGTACCTCGATTCTGTGAAAATGGGATGAACTTAATATGTGGGTGTTTATCAGCATAGTTTTGCACAATCTTCGGAGTCTCATCATGAGAACCATCATCCACAACAATATGCTCCAGTTCCACACCCCATTGGAGGTTGCGAATCACGCTATCTAAGCATCTCGCGACACAATCAGCTCGATTATAGACAGGGGTTATTATTGAATATTTCATACTATTTCAATTTTAGCAGTTCCTTCTGACCATTCTTGCATAGATAAACAGTCTCGGGATATTGTTGGAATTCGAGGATCTCATCAGGCACGATATATTCCAATCGTTTGCCTTCGAGATAATAATTGTTTAAGTCCTCTATAGATATGCCCATGGATTCATTGTCGGCAATCTCCTGTACCATATTGATTGGGAAACTTAGAATGAAAGGATACTCGTATGTCAAGCCATGATCCATCAGGTTTCGAGGCATGACATAATGAACTATATTTGCTTCAAGTGTAGTGGGGTTGGCATAGATGATTTTTGACTGCAACTTCAAGCACAGCTTGGTGCTATAGATATGTGCGTCAACAGAGAAGTTATAACCCCAACTGCGAGCATCGCGGTGATTATGAAAATCCCATTCAAGCTTACCGTTATTAACAGGGATACTTGCTGGACGTTCTGTAATGTTCTTGCCTAAACGAAGTGAAATCTGATTTATATCCGGATTCTGTTCAATGAATGCAAGGTCATTCTTTGACAGTTCAACGTCACGGATGAATGCAGAATCATCGGTCAGGTACATGGTGTATTCACAACTGGAAGTAGCCAACATGTTATTAAGCAAATCGCGAAAGTTGGATTTTTGCTTACGTATGTGGTGATACTTCAATAGTTTTTTCAGATTGTATGGGGTCATGTAATCCGAGACGTGATAGCCAGAAGTCTTACGTGTTTCCTTAATAAACTCATATGCTGGATATTCCTTTTGAAGGATATCATAACCCTTCTGGAAATCATCACCACTGGTATTGTAAAGCACGGAGAGCTTATAGTTCGTCTTCTGCCAATGGCATTGGATACTTGATAGTAATGCCTCAAGCTGCAAAGCGCGATTGAACGAGAAAATAATAATATGAATCATACTATGATAGTTTTATCAATGGTTTGAAGCCACATATCTGTGGCAAATATTTAAATAAAAGAAACGAAACAAGGATGGTTGTTAGTGTGACGATTCCGTATGATAACCATATATTTAAATGCAATGGCGAAATTGCCAAAACAATATAAGGGTGTATTAGTAATATCAAAAGCGAAAATTTTCCGATGATTGCCAACTGTTTAGGAAGATAAGAACAAAACTGGATCAAAGCCAAACTTTCTATTGCACCAACTAATAACAGTTTCAACCAATTATCTTCATAATGATTCCAGTAGTTATCTTGAATACCAGACGGAATTATTACGACAATACATAAACCGGTAATTATCAGCAAGATAGAATCCCCCCCCCCCCTATATAGGAAATACTTCCTAACAAACTCACCTATTGCTAGATAACCCATGGCTGTTAATGCTGTACTACAAAATAGAGGAAGTACAAGTTTGTGGCCATGAAAAGAATACGTACTGGTGATATAATAGCTCACAGCGGACAAAACTATCATTGCAAGGAACAACAGTTTGCTATTATGTATGTATTTATGTAGAATATAGTTGATGACATAACACCACAATGTGCATATAAAGAACCACGAAACGCCATGAATCATACTATATGGATTTGCAACTTTCAACAATGTGGTCATAAAGCCTTTCTCAAATATGCTTATGATAAACATCGGAACTGAGAAAAAAGCCATTGGGATCACAATGGTGTTGAGTTTCTTTATAGCCATCACCTTGAAAGAAGACTCCTGCTTGTAGAATACGCCCATAATGATAAAGAAGATGGGCATTACCCAACCATCTGTCCATGTTGTATGCATGCCCACAACATGCCACTGAATGATGACAAGCATTGCTAATCCACGAGCAACGTCAATGTTATCGTATCTTACTTTTTCAGACATTATTTTGAAATGAGTATTTTGAATCTTTGATTGATAACTTTGATTACAGGTATCTCAACAAAAAGTAAAATGAAAAATCCAATGATGATGGATAATGAATTTATATGCAAGACCTTATTAACAAACACAGGTATATTAACAAACAACATGTGAGTACAGAGAACGATTAATGAGTTTGCTCCATAATGGCAGAATGCATTAGATGTAAACTTCGTATATTTGGCAATGTCACCGGAAAGAAGCACAATACCGATAGTGGCTAAAGAGGAAACCAAAGCAAACTGAAACATTGAGCATGAAATATAGCATTGACTGACATTACATGACGGTGTATTGGGTAAATAAAGAAACCACGATATCAGCAGTAACCCAATACCCACAAAAGGATATTTTTGCTTTTTCAAGAGAAAGTCCTTAAAAAAGGATCCTCCAAGGAAAAAGGGTATACACATTAATGATACATTCACGTAATATGGCTGTAACACATTATACTTTCCACAATAGTATCCTACTATTCCTAATACCATACTTACGACAAATGCAAATAGGTTAGGAAGATACCGCAACAGCACATAGCCTATTAATGAGATTTCTGCTAATGAAAGCAAGAACCATACAGGTGTATTTGCATACCCATGTGTTGCTCCTAAAAGGGGGTCAAAGAAATCCATTAAATCAAGCTGTCCGTGTTTGGTAATGGTCTTGGCTGCCTCAAAAGCATACCCGATTATGTAGAATGAGATGTATGGAACCATTAACCTCTTTATACGCTTCAGTGGTTTATCGGCTTTAAAGAACAATCCACTCAGGGTAAAGAATAGTGGCATATAAAAGGTTGTAATCCCCCCCCCCCCCAATTGTTAAAATATATTAATCTGTTAACACCTGGTAGGTGAAAGAATACGACTAGTAGGATACCTATACCCTTAGAAATGTCAATATGCTCGTAACGTTTCATTTTTCAATAAATTGGATGTCTCCATTAGTTGACTTTATTACATTATGTTTCTTTTCAATAGCAGGAGTACCTGCTAACAACGTATTGGGGGTGTTATACTTTTTATTTGCAGTTGAATTAGCAGCAAGAATACAACCATTTGGTATCAATGTATTCTTGAGAACTAAACTACGAGTTCCTATCCAACAATAGTCACCAATATAGACCTCGCCAGCGGCTTGATATAATTCTCCTGTTTCTGTATTCATAACGGAATGCCAGTCTGTATCCATTACCATTGCACTCCAGCCAATAGCCGTACCAACACCCATGTGCATTTTGTTGACACATACAAATGTGCTTTCCGCAGTACTTGAAAAACCTGCTCCAAGCGATAATGTTCCT
Organism: Bacteroides bouchesdurhonensis; assembly: GCF_900155865.1. Taxonomy (GTDB): domain Bacteria; phylum Bacteroidota; class Bacteroidia; order Bacteroidales; family Bacteroidaceae; genus Bacteroides; species Bacteroides bouchesdurhonensis. The sequence goes on along the minus strand of NZ_LT707006.1, from coordinate 3,659,173 downwards.
GTTTTGCCTACACTAAGTCTTGTGCCTTGTCCAAAACATACAGGTCCTTCGAGTTCTATTAAACCAGCTATCTCTAATATTGTTCGAGAATACTTCTTGTCAAATATACCAGTTGATGAAAAGCCTATGCTCAACATTTTGGGTGTGATTGGAGTTTTCTTAACTATCACCTTTCCATCAAGACAATTAAGTACACAGTTATATCTTACGAATATAGGAAGTTTGAGAGCATATTTTACCCCCCCCCAGCCCAATAGTTTGACAGAAACGTAAATTGATTTAGGGATGGATAACAATTTCACGAAGCGAGAATCAGCCATATCTTAACAATGATTTGTGGTGTTAATTGTAATAGAAGGAGAAATAGTGATCTTATTTGGATTGGTGTTGAAGAAAGTACCCCACCACCCAAAAGAACTTGGAACTATAATATTATGCTTGCACATGGCCATAAGCTGCATATCACGGAAACTGTCTTCGCCCTTATTCCAGTCAACAAACTTGATGGTGTCCTTACGTATGTCAAGGCCGAATAACTTAGCGTTATCTCTGCACCATTCCACGCTACCTGGATTGGTGAAGAATACAAATTCCGGATTATCTACATGCTTTCGGATGTATTTTACAGCACGCTTGAAATAACCATACTTATAACACCATGCAAGCCCGCCAAGTGCATCACCTCTACGAGCATGAATAGCTACAGAATTGACGGTTTTGAGGTATTCAACCATCTGTAGGTTCTGTTCATCTACTATCTCGGGAAACCTGAATGACTCTCGTATCTGAGCCTCAATCAAATGGATATCATTTCCACGATTGCTAAATTTTAACCACTGGCCAGTGAAAATATCGCTATCTGTATGACAGAACAGTTTGTCACGAGAATCGTTTGCATAAGCGTATTTCTCTTCGTTGAGAGACTGAAGTACGCGCTTTACTGTATTTCCAATATATGACTCTCTGAGTCTGTCCTTCCACGTTTTATGCTGGTCTTCCGTACCTGTAATAATATTATGGTTAGGATCAAAGTCGCCACGAACATTTTCAAGTTGAAGACCATGACGATTCAGAACCTCCGTGAATACAACGGGATAATTCCAGTTGTGAATCCAGAATTTTGTTGCACGAATTTCTGATATTATCTGAGTCCACTCGTCGTCCGAAAAGAGAGACTTGATGTTCTTTGGTTCTTTGATACCAAAAATCTTCTCAAGTTCATAACCGTTCCATTGGCAAATGACCTCGTTACACTCAGGAATTTCAAAAACTATCGTTTCTGCAAAAAACTCCTGATTCGGATTGGCATATTTCAGTGAAAGATATTCACAATAGGAAAGCATCTGGTTGCCCAGACCAGATTCTATGTGGATTATTATCATAGCTGCTACTAATAATTTTTGATAGATTTTTCATTTGTCGATGGCATTAGTGCCAAATTAGAGGATAAAAATGGTAGTATAAGCATATCTTGATATGATATTCCTGGTCCAGAGATACTCAATGCGAATAGAGTCAATAGATATAAATACATGCAAAATGTGATTGGGTGATATTCTCTATTTTCAAAATGAATTTTTACGAGCCTAACCCAAAGAGAGATAAAAAAGAATGCACCCAGAAAACCATATTGCGCAATGATATTACCATATCCTATGTCCGGTGTAAATGTTGGACTAATAATCTTGTTCTGGTCAACAAGACCTATTTTGAAATTATATAGCCGTTTTGCGACTTCCGGTTCTGATGGAGGCAGGAAACCCAATCCAAAAACCGATTCAACAATACCGTTTGTCAACATATATTCTGCCCTCTCATAAACCCAAGCAAAACGATATGTTAATGTCCCAACATCATCATGCGCTTTACCCGTGTGTGCATAATCTATAAACCGCCCATGAATAAATGCAAAAATATCACCTTTTGTACCAGCTTTTTCACCAAATCTTGATAGCAATGCATCTGACAATGGGATAAAAAGAATAGCACCAATTATTGAAAACTTTAGTATTGTAGATTTTTTACCACTTAAAAATATTCCAAGAAATGTAAATAAGACAACAAACACCATAATGGTTCTTGTCATTGTAATAAAGACTGCGGCAGCAAATACTATTGCTGAAAACTTGGAGATTTGTTTTCCTATGTAGTTGGGAAATAATAAAGACAGATAGAAAAACAAGGTCATGTAAACAGGATGATTGTTATATCTAAGCGTATGAGTGATTCGATCATACTCCGGTGTTGCCACTCCTAATACAGGCAAACCTGTTGAACACTGTATTATGTATAACAATGCATGAATAAGAGTAATATAATATAATGCCTTAAAAAGCCAAATGATATCATCTTTTGGTACGTCTCTTAGAAAAAAATATGCCGGAAACAGCCACAATTGGCGGCATCCCATAAAGGATTGAAAAGGAGTAAGACCATAATATATCATTCCCACTGCAAAAGATATAATTAGGAAAAGGGAGAGTCGGCTGATACAGAATAACAATTTAGAATCTTCTGTAAAAGCAAGCGTTTGGATACGTTGACTTACAGTTACTATTATCATATAGACAATAGCTAAATCAATACCATTTACGGCCATAACTGCCATTGGTACAATTTTCATGTAACGCAAAGCCATGAATACAAACAGCAATAGGCTATATCTTCTATAACCGGTAAAATGCAGAAGGAGCGCAATTAATAATACAACCAATCCCAGCATAATTACTTACGTTTTATTGGAAGCAGCTTTATACCCATTTTAAAATAAGGGTCTCTCACAAAAAGTAATAATAGAAGTGAACAGCCCAAAAGCAATGTAACGACTACTCTAAAATAGATATTTATATCCTCCATAAAATTTGAAACGACAAGGCAAAGCAGAGTTACAAAAATCTGTTTCAATAAAGTAGGAGAAACATCCCTTAACTGACTCCATATACCATAACCGATGGGCTTTCCACATACCGAAAGGTTGAGGAAAAGAAGTAGAAAAGAATATATAGATAAACCTGCGGCAAATAGATAGACGTTGAAATGTATTGTAATGAATACGATAATCAACATAATGCATCTCCTGCTGATTTCCAGATAAAGTATTTTTTTTGACTCTCCTTTTACAAGTAAAATATTTTGATTAACACTATGCAGTGGAAAGAGCAATCCACTTATACCTAACAACAAAAAATACACGCCGGCCTCACGCCATTGAGAACCCATCAATATTCCAAACAAATCTGAGGATATACCCATTAATAGCGACATTACAGAACCGACAAAAAGGATTGTTATCATTATTACTTTTTTATATGCTCCTTTTAAATCTCCTCCATCATTGTAGACTTTTGCTAATGTTGGATATGTTACATTTTGTATAACCCCTGTAGTTGATGTAGAGGCTATGGTTTTTATTCTGTCAGCTTGAGAGTAAAACCCTAAATCTGAAGCAGAATAATATTTCCCTATTAAAATGGACTGTATATTACCAATAATATTTCCTATAAGTCCAGAGATAAGAATATCCTTAGAAAAAGCAAAATATTTAGCAAAACTGACCTTTGAGAATTTTAATATAGGTACAAAATCTGTTGATATCCACAGAAACAACGATCGCAGGAACTGACTCAATACCATTTGGATTGCTAAAGCCCACACATTCTCATAAATATATGCAAAAATAATAGCAACAATTGCAGAAATTATAGATGATGATATAGAGATAATACATAGTTTTTTGAATTTTAGCTCTTTTTGCAATATAGTATTCTGAACAAGTCCTACAGCCTGAAACGGTAACATTAGGAACACTACCTTACTCAGATCAACAAGGATTGGTTGATTATAAAAATCCGCGATTAACCCCGAACATAAGTATAGTGCTATGTAAAAAAACATAGACAATACAACATTAAAATAAAGTATTGTAGAATAATCCTCTCGAGATACCATTTTTTCTCTGATTAGAGAAAGACCAAAGCCTGAATCTATAAAGCTATTTGCAACGGCATTAAATACTGCAAGCATACCAATTATACCATAGTCAGAAGGTGTGAGATATCTTGCCAAAATAAAGGTACACAATAGTTGAATACCCATATTAGAGAAGCGCTCTACACTATTCCAAATAGTATTTTTGGCTAGATCTTTCTTGATGCTGCTCATTGTGAATGGATTATTTGAATCATTATTCGTTTAACATTTGAGCGACTATTTCTTCCTTTTCCGGATAAAAGCTATTACTACCCATTATTAAATTGTTTTTCACGAACACAGCAGGATTCCCTTTAATGAGAATGTTATCACCATTTATAGAAAAGTCACCTGAAACATTTGAGTTACATGACACAATCGAACCATTTGGTAAGATCGTTCCTTTACCGATTGTAGAACGATTACCCACAAATACATCGTTTCCGATAATAACAGGTTTTAACCGGGGATAATACTTGTTTTTTTCTGTATTATAGACAAAATGAAAATCGGTGTCAAATATCTGGCACTCCCAAGACATTCTAAAATCATTTCCTATGGATATTTTCTTGTGACATACGACTTTACTTAGATGGCCAAATTTCACTTTATCAGCTACCGAAAAAACAGCACCTTCTCTAATTAATATTTTTACCCCCGTTTGGCATATAAAAAGACCACCTATTTCGATTGTTCCGCTATTTTTGACAACTAATCTTGAAAATCCATCCTCAATTACAGGGATAGGCTGTGTTCCCAATCGGACAAGAGAAGGTTTTATAGGGCAGTTAAACTTTATTGACCCCAGTTTAATATCCGTGTTCTTGCCAATCACAATAGGAAATTTTAAAGCATCAGAAATAGGGAAATACTTAAAATTAGTATATATTGTTTTCAGGAAATCAACATGCTTTCTGTATCTAAAAAGATAATGGATTCCTTTAGCCTTGTCTTCATCTAAAAGAATTGACAGAATTTTTTCAATCATAACCAATATGGAAGTTAAAATTAATCTACTTATTTTTTTACATTAGTTATTTTACAGCCAACCAGACTCGCTCAATATGTCATGGAAAAGTTTTCCAGTACCATTCAAGCAGCAACTTTTATGATTAGTCCATTCACCGCCGAGAAAATTATCTATAAGCCCAAGATTAATGATTGATTGGGCTTCTATAGAAATGTTTGTATTCTCCTCCAAGTAGTCAGGAAGACTTTTGAGGTCAGGCAAGAATGCTCTGGCTACGACAGAACAGAGCCTGAGCATCTCGTTATTATTGATTCTATTCATTAATCTTGCCTTGTAGATGCTGCCCATAATCATCGCCTTGTTTTCTTCTGTGCTAAGCAGGTGAATCAAATATGCAGAGATGTGTTTATAATTTTCTTGACTCAGGCTAGAATAGAACTGATTCTTGATTTTATCGTCAATGTCTTCTGACACTATGAGAAATTTGGCCAGTTTCTTCGTAAAACACCAGTCTTTGACGTTGATAAAAACCTTCCCAAATTTAAGGAGAGAACCAACATACGGGACATCTTTGTATGTCTCGATAATGTCGGCTGCAACTTCCAACTCCAGTTCCCCATTCTGCTTTATAAAGTCGGCGTCTCTTTTACTTCTTTCTATTTCAAAAATATTCATGAGAATCACTAGTGTCTCTTAATAATTGTAAAGAGATACGTTAATTATTTGAATTACAATATTTATTTTCAAAAAATGCTTGTCGCACATTTGAATCAGCTATCTTAGGGACTGAGCCAAATTGCAATAGCTATGAATATTAAGAAATATGTTTTCAATCAAATGACTTCATTCCTTCTAAAACGCTATTTTGAGCGATATGCTAAGAGATTATCTTCTTTTTGAAGCTTTTGCCTATCACATGGTAAACATGGCTCAACAAAAGCGAATTGACAAGGAGTTCGATTTGAACGGAACTTTTTATGCTTTTGATTCAACAGCAATAGACTTGTGCCTGTCATTGTATGATTGAACCCGATTCAGGAGCACAAAGTCTGGTATCAAAGTCCATACCCAGTTGGATAGCAGCATCTTCGAGTAAAATCCTTTTGGGGAAACTCTGAGAATACAGTCAGAATACAAATATATGTGGCTATCATTATTTATTGTTTGGTAGCCATTATTGAGAGTGTATTAAAACTCAATAGGGACATTTATGAAGTAATGAGGACCTTGGTAGTTCTATACTTGTGAAAGACAATATCAAGGATTTATTTAGCTATGCTGAATACGACATTCTTTATAAAAATGACGGTCAGTTGGAATTGGATTTTACATCATAATGAGCCATATTGAGATGTTTTGCATTTTTTTAAGAGACACTAGTGATATTATCTACTAATTTTGAAGCATACGTATGCATCAAGCAATTTTAATATTCCACATCTTTTTCGCCAATGCCTTGATAGCCTTTTCCATGATTTTTTCTTGACCAGATTTGATTCTTGCCCCCAAACCATTTTTGATAAGCATACAATTGGCAAAGGCATTAGCGTCTATTTCAACCTGTTGGTTTGTATTCTTGTCCATACTATCTTCATCGCCCTCGTTTCTGATATAGTGCAGAAATTCATATTCCCATTGATTGATGACAGCAGGAAGTTCGCTTGATTTTCCTCTTTGCTTGAAATCTGCTATCACTTGATGTTGGTAAAGATGACGAGCTTCATGGCTGAGGATGTATCTCAAATCAAACTCGCAATCACTTCGCAAGCATAGTTCTACCCATTCTTCATTAATATACAAGGTGTTTCCACCCCATTCTGCAGAGTTAAATGCAGAAGGGAATCTGCCGTCATCTATGCAAAAACGTAAGGTGTACAAAGAACTGTCAATATGAAGTTCCTTACACGCTTCGTCAAAGTATTTTTGTATGCGTGTTTTAGTTTCTTGATTTATCATAATCTTCTACATAAAAAATTATCTTCCCACAGTGCCATAGTCCGAACCATCGCCGAGAATCTTCTTGAAACTGGGTAAATCATGGGAATCGATATAATTAGGAATTCTTTTCATGAATTATAATGTATTAGCATTCACCCCGTCCAAGAGCTTTGTCTGGTTATGTTTTATTGAAGAGAAAAGCATTTGCTGATAACGATGACAAGAATGTGTATCTCCCCCCATCCTATCATACATTCCGGCTTTCAACAAATCTTCCGCCTTTTTCTGTACATGCTTTCCATACATACCTGCCAGTGACGGCAGATTCAACTGAAACGAAATATGTTCCTCTTTCAAAGTATTATAGTCTTCCTTCTGCATATATTCATACCGTTCCGGATGTGCCAGCAAAGGATAATAACCTTTCTTTTGAATGCGTTGCAGAACGGACAAAAGATCCATCGGAGGGTTGAAGTAGGAGGTCTCCACCAACAAAAAACGTTTTCCTTCTTCCAAAAGAAGCAAATCCTCTTTCTCCAATCGCTCTTCAAAAAGATTATCGAGCATATATTCCGCAGCAAGCTTCAGCTCCACCGCACCACGGTACTGCTGCAACAGTTCCCAGAACTTACGCTGCAGCGCAAGGGTCTCGTTGGGGATGTCTTCCATGATGTGGGGTGTGAGCCATACTCTACGAATCCCTTGTTGCTCCATTTCCCGCAAAATTTGCAGAGACTCTTCCATAGATTGTACACCGTCGTCTACTCCGGGAAGCAGGTGACTATGGCAATCCACCATACCTTTGAGTAAGCCACTTCGAGAAAGGACTGTTGTTTTATGAAACAACCACATGATTACTTGGACCTGTCATTGTTTCCATAATAAGAACCGCTTCCATAACCGTATCGGTAGCCATACCGATAACCGTATCTTCCGCCGGCTCCTTCTGTCCCATTGAGGATTACAGACATATTCTTGTATTTCTTCTCTCGATAGATGTTTTCCAACTCCGGAAGCATGCTACGCTCCAGCAAGCCTGCACGTACCACAAAAACGGTACGGTCGGCCAGTTTCTCTATGATTTGAGTATCGGCCACCAATTCAACCGGTGGGCAGTCTATCAATACAACATCATATTGCTGCTTTAAAGTATGGATTGCGTCCTGTAGACGGTCGTCGAACAACAGTTCGGTCGGGTTGGGGGGAATGGTGCCGACGGGGATAAAACTGAATGAAGGGTGTTGCTTGTCCGTAACAATTATATCCGAAAGTTTGTCGACCTGTCCTCCTAAATAATTGCTCAGACCAACCTCCGGCGAATGGATATAGGCTGAGGCAGAGGCGTGGCGAAGGTCGCCGTCGATAACCAATACTTTTTTATTTTTGATGGCAAGACTCATGGCTATGTTCATGGTCAAAAACGATTTTCCACTTCCCTGATTGAACGAGGTGACTACAATCACATTAGAGGATTGGTCTTTGCCAATCATGAACTCCAGATTGGTACGCAAGACACGAAAAGCCTCATTCATGATGTCACGGTTTCCTTCTTTAACCACAATGGTATGTGCCTCATGTGATTTTACTCTTTTCTTACCACGTATAGACAAAGGAATCTCTCCGATAAAAGGAACGCTCAAGCCTTCTAGGTCTTTTCTTCCACGAACACGGGTATTCATGTTTTCACGCATGAACACAATGACTACCGGTATCAATATACCCAAGGCAAAAGCCACCAGGAAAATGTTCTTCTTTACGGGAGCGGTAGGAATCATGCTTCCTCCAGGCTTTGTTATAATACGGGTATTGTAGGCCGTAAATGCCTGAGAAAGCTCGTTCTCCTCACGTTTTTGTAACAGATATAGGTAAAGTGACTCCTTCACCTTTTGTTGGCGTTCCACGCTAAGCAGGTATTTGGACTGCTTCGGGTTGGAGGCAATCTGCGAGGTTGCCTGTCCCCCAATGGCCTCCAAACTTCTGATTTGTGCACGCAAAGCTACCATTTGGTTGTCAATGGAAGTGATCAAAGCGCTTCGCATATCATCCAACGACTTGTCCATTTCCCTGACTAAGGGGTTCTTGACACTACTGTGAGACACCAAGCTATTGCGCTCCAATAACTTGGTATTATATTCATTCAGTTGTGTGGCAAGGCTTGCATTTTCAATGCCGGAATTGGCAGGGAGTAACTGATGTTTATTGTTTTCATTGGTCAAATAGTTCTTTATGTATCGGGCCATATATGCCTGGTTGTTCAATTCACGAATTGCAGCATTGGCTTCATTGGCTTGAGTCATATACATATTTGCCGCCGCCTGTACATCCGGCAGCAAATGCTCACTTTTGAAAGAAGATATATCATCATCCACATTGCCAAGCTCACCCTCAATCACACCCAAACGCTCATTGATGAACATGGATGTACTAACCGCTATCTGATTCTTGTCCCTTACCCAGTTCTCATTGTAAACGGATATAAGGGTATTGAGCACATCTTCCGCCCGTTGGGTGGACACATCCTGGAAAGACAACGTGATGATATTGGACTTCTCATCGTTCTGGGATATATTCAAGCGAGCAGAACAGCCAGCTGATGCCGCAGACAAAGACTGGCGGGTTACATAAATTGTGCTTACCGTTTTATCTGAATAGGCAGCCGATGGAATAACGACAATAGGGCCTAGGGGGCTTTGAATACTGTCATTCAAATTGCCTTTCACAAAACCATCATTTTCTATTTCTGTTCCATTCCGTGTAAAAGAGGATAATTCCACTGCACCATCCTTTGCCAGATGCAGTTCGAAAGTTGCGGATTCATTCTCGGAAAGATTAGGAATCACCACCTGGACAGGAAGTTGGTTTCCATACACAGTCTGTTTATGAAAACGTCCGTCTGTCTGATAATTCATTTCCAAATGCAATCGAGACACCACTTCACGCATGATGTCGGGAGACTTCAAAGTTCCCATCTCGTTATAGACATTGGTGTTGGTCGTAAACAGTCCCAAATCGGAAAAAGACTCCATATCCGTAGAAGAAGATTTCCCTTTGGAATCGTCTTTAATCAAAATAGAGGCAGTCCTGACATATACCGATGGGGTTCTCAACAGATAAAAGGTCGCAACCCCCAAACATAAGGCCAATGAAATGGCAAACCAGTGCCATTTGTTGAGACAGAGGTAAAATAAATCCTGTATGGTAATGAAATCCTGCGTATTTTGTACTGTTGATTTATTCTGAATAGTAGCCATTTCTCTTTTTTATTTAGCGATAAGTACAGCGATGGAGGTCAATAAAGAAGCCAGGGAAATCCAGAAAGAGGTGCTGCGCACATTGTTCCCGTTTACGGTAGACTGACGGGCTTTGGTAGCATTAGGCTCCACATATACCACATCATTCTGTTGCAGATAATAAGCAGGCGAAGTGTAAAGATGCTCGGCAGAGCAAAGATTGACTCCATAAACCCGTTGTTTTCCTTCTTCTTGACGCAACACCAATACCTTTTCCCGCTTTCCGTAGATAGTGAGGTCTCCCGCCTGGCTTAAGGCATCCAGGATTGTAAGGTTATCCTTGTCGATACTAAAACGGCCGGGATTGTTCACTTCACCCATTACGGCTACGCTGAGATTCATATATTCCACCGTAACGACAGGGTCTTTAATCAAATCATGCGACTGTAGCTCTTTCTTAATATAGGCAGCCACCTCTTCACGGGTCATACCGGCTATGTGAATTTCTCCCAACACGGGAAAGTCAATGTTCCCTTTGGAATCTACCGTATAACCGGACACACCACGATTAGAACCGGAAGAACCCTCCATGCCAATCTGTTGAGAAACAATCGGCAAGTTAAACAGGTTGGTCAGGCGCAAATCCTGGCTGTTGACTAAAATAGACAATTTGTCTTTCGGTTGAATCTTAATCTCTACCAGAGCAGTAAGCGCCAATTCGCTTTCGCCCGGACGTAAATCTTGAAAATAAGTGACTTCTTTTGAAGTTGAGCAAGCTCCTAAAAACAGGAGTAATATTGCCCCAATTAAATTTTTGCAAAAATTCATATTGATATAAAACTATAGTTTCGAATGAACTATATGGATTCTCCGGGTTAACCATAGATTACCCAAGGTCCATATAAAGATGTCCAGTATTAAAAGCAAGGTTACATTTATATAACGTGAAAGCAGAATATTGCACAGTGTAAAACAGACAGATACCAGTACAATGGCAATCATAACTGTACGCTGTCTCATGCCAACAGCAAGCATTTTGTGATGGATATGGTTCTTATCTGGCAAAAAGGGATTCTTTCCGTTTCGCACACGATGCAAATAAACCCGTACCACATCAAAACAGGGAATGATAAACGGTGAATAGGCTAAAAAGAAAGCATTAGGCTGTTGCATAGAGGGATTTACCGGAAACCCGTCAAGCAGTTTCAGACTTAAAATGCAAGTCATCATGCCAATCGTCAAGCTGCCGGTATCCCCCATGAATATTTTGTTCTTTTTGGCAGGATCTCCAAATACGTTATAATAGAAAAAGGGAACGAGCACTCCAAGTGTCGCAAAAGCGAGCAGGGCATAAATGTATTCGCCTATTATAAAAAATACCAATCCATAAAAAAGCATAGCCACTCCACACAACCCGGAAGCCAATCCGTCTATCCCATCTATCAGATTGATGGCATTGATAATAAATACCACGGCGAATAAGGTAATGGGGTATCCAATCCATTCAGGAAGAGCGTGAATAAACAGCAAACCGTGCAGGTTATTGATCCACAGCCCGCCTGCAATGACCAGTAATCCGCAAATAATCTGTATGGCGAACTTGGCACGGTAACGGATACCAATCAGGTCATCAGCCATACCAACCAAATAAAGCATCATAATGGTACAGAAGCCGAATGCCAACGGGCGGCTTTCACTGCCGATATTACCAAGAAGCTGACCGTATCCCAACAACATACTGAGTCCCAAAGCAAGTGCCACCGAGAAAAAGACAACCGGTTTGAAGGCTATCCCTCCTAAACGGGGTACTACTCCCTGATGGATCTTCCGTTCATCAGGCACATCAAACAGACGCTTACGAAATGATATCAACAAGATTTGTGGAATCAAGACGCCGGCACAAAATACGCTCAAGGCGAATACAAACAAGGAGTTGACAACCCAAAAGGCTCTAGGATTGTCCATTACATTTGAAATAACAGTCATAAATATCGTATCAGGCAAATTGAATATATTCAGGAAGAACCTCCACACCAACAGCGAGATAACCCTTTAATTCGACAAGCAAGCGTTTTATCTTGCTGCCTCGTATTTTAAGCAAACAGCCCTCATATCCGTTGAGAGAGCCTCCTATAATCCGAATTTTACGTCCGCACATCTGAGGGGTTATCTCTTCCGGCAAATAATATTTGGGTGAATCGGAACTGCTGACGGCTTGCATGAATCTGTCCATTTCCAAATCAGACACAGTCATAGGTTCCCGAAACGTATTCCGCAACCAACGGTATTGAAGCGTTTTGGTTCTTTCCACAATGGAGTCCAAATGCTGACGGGAATCATAAACAAAGAGCAAATCTTGAATGACCGGAACTTTCTCACGCACCTTTTTACCCTTTTGCAAAATGATTTGCCACTTCAAGGGGACAAATACCTTTACTCCTGCTTCTTGCAGTTGTTTGTATGCCGGCTTTTTAGCATTACACCGTTTTAAATCACGCATGACATACCATTGTGCGTATTCAGTATTTCCCATTGATATACTTTAGTTCAGGCAAATATCACCAATCCTGCACGATTATTCTATTTATTAATAATCAAGCAGTTACAAAACACTTTCCAAAAGTAGGAATCTTTTATTCCTTTAATCATCCCTTGCATCGCTATTCTAAAAGGCAAGTGTTCACTTATACTAAAACATACTACTCTTCTTAAGAGAAGTACATCTTTTAGTTATAAAGCGATAATAACTTGATAAACAAAGTCATGTTAGAGGATATATGGGGATGATTGTTTTTCATTTTACGCATTATGTTGAAGATTCTTAAAAATAAGTAGTAAAAAAAGTTCGCTTTATGCCTTGATTTTTAGATTTTTTCGTACTTTTGCAAACGAAATATACTTCTCTTAAGAAGATAAAGTGACTATCGCTACTCTTTCAAGTTCATTATATAGATGTACTTCTCTTAAGAAGATATGTACCTTTTTCGGTATTTATTTATATAGACATCAAAATGAGACTATTTGCCGTGTCTACAATAGATGCATCTAAAGAGGCAAGATAAATTCGGGTGGTTTGCTCCGAATCATGTCCCAGTGCCTCACTGATGACAGGCAAAGAAACATTTTTACTTTGAGCGATGCTGGCCCAAGCATGGCGCGCAACATAGGTGGTAAGTGGAATACCTAAACCTATTTGTTTGCCAATGTGTTTCAGATTTCTGTTGATACGGTGCGCTTCATTTTGGTATTGATGCCATTCGTCCACACCATTGTTCTGAATAATTGGTAGCAGGTAGGAAGTTTCAGAGGTATTGTATTTATCAATAAGTTCCTGCATGGGCTTTTCCCATTTGATAAACAATTGCTGACCGGTTTTTTTTCTCCGATAGGTCAAGATTCCATTCTGGAGGTCTTTCTTTTTCAGGAATGCCATATCCACAAAGGACATTCCACGTGTATAAAAACTGAACATAAAGATGTCCCTGGCAAAAATGAGAGACTTTTTATTAAGATCCAAATCCCGTATTCTTCGAATCACGCTGAGGGAAACCGCCCGTTTCTTCGTTTTGTCTATGCCGGTATAGACATGCTTGAAGGGATTTCGTTGAACAACAAGCCCTTCACTCACGGCCCGGTTATAAATGGCCCTGAGGTTACGCATATAATACGAACTGGTATTCGGACAGACACCGGTTCCTTTGAGCCAGCTTTCATAGGTTATCATCTGATTGGAATCCAGTTCATCCAATGGGATATCGCCCCGGTGTCCCCGAAACCGCTCAAAACTGTTCAAGGCATTCTGATAGGTGCCGGCTGTGCGTACCTTACCTATCTGCCTCAATTCTACCAGCAGTTCTTTTCCATATAAAAGGAAAGTGCAATTCCCTTCAGGAGCAGTGTAAAGTTCTATTATACGGTCCACAGTGAAAGGGGTGTCTTCCTGATTCAATCGGTTGATGCATTTCTTTATTCGGAAAAGGTCTTTATCAATTTGATTTTTTAATGCAGCAAGATAGCTTTTTCGGCCTTCTCCACTTCCTGCCGAGACATTGATTTCACCGGAAGCAGAAATCCACTCACTTGGAAACAGTTTGTAACCGGTGCGGATATGCCGTACTTTACAATGATGAATTATTTGATAATGAACCGTTCCCTCTTTAAGGATAACGGATGAAGGACTGAATTTTACTTTTACACTAGTCATAAACAATCAATTATTAGTTTAACATATGGAATAAAAACAGGAAGTAATTCAAAAAACTTCAAGCTGTTATGTATATCTCCAGCTAAACTATTCTTGATTGATAAAAGACGCTTTAATTATTTTTATCTAAAGCATTGTATTGAGTAATATGACATAATATGATAAAGTAAAAGACCGCGTTCTGTATATTGCGTGAAGACTTGAAACGGAGTGTCAGAGCCAATGCAAAGAATATCTTGCCATATAGAAAATGGAAAACTCAAAATGGAGAGGCTGTTTCCTGAACTCTTTCCATTCAAGCGAAAGAATTTATAACTGCTGACCTGTCTATATGATTATCGGGTTCACTTTCATCGTGTCCAGGTTCAGGTACAATCCGTTATGCTCGATCACTCCGTTTCGGAACATCTTCCATAGGATGCCGCATCCGAGTTGTGCCAGTGTGGAGTTAATAAACAGGTCCTGTCTTTCCAACGCTTCAGCCAGCGAACAACTCGGGCCGGAATCGGTTTCCTTCACTCTCGCGTATTTCACCATGCGGGTGATGACTTTTAGCGAATTGACGGTTTCATAAAGTTTGGACGCCGGCTGTTTGATTTTCTTCGGTACGGTACCCAGCACGACTTGCCCCGTGGTCTGCGTGTTTCCGAAATCCATCCAGTACAAGGGGGTCTCGTAAGTGCAGTATGTCGGTTGCGGCAAAGCCCTCAACAGATTCCACAAGTCGATCCGTGACTTGATGTTATCGGTACAGGTAATCGTGATATTGGCCAGGTTGTCCCGTCTGGTATCCTTCAATACTGCCGGATAGATGTCCGCTTGCGCCTTCCAGTCATTCCCGAAAAAGTTGTTTATCCGGGTGACGAGGCATTGTGCCTTGTTCTGTCCCAGGTCGGACGGTCCGAAAAGCTGGCGACCGATGTTGGCTTCCGTCACGGTGTCGGGGTCATACAGTGTAACGAACAGTCCCGGGTGTCCGAGTCCCCTCAGGGCTGTGTCAAGACGTGCCAGGCAGGTGAGTACCTGCGACCCGGTTCCTCCCGCTCCGATCAGGTTTACCGTTACCGGATGCTGCGGACTCATCAGGTAACTGTCGGTATAATGTACTCTTTTCATGTCAGTATGTCTTTAAGTTTCATATTGTTCAACGGTTTCAACTCTTTGAGGTCGAATGGTTTGTTCCTGGCCGCTTTCGTTACTAGCACAAGGTTCGACCGGGTCGGATTTCCGTTGCCTCCCAAGTGCGAAAACTCCGTCAGCCAGAATTTCTTTTCCCAGTATTGCAGCAGGCTTTCGTATGTCAGGTCCTTTGGCAAGTCTATATTGGCAGAGCCCAGGCATACGCTGGAGCCGGTCACGTTGAAGAACGGCGCGACATATAGCATCGTATCCTTGCCGGGCATGTCATCCTTGTAAGCATATATCCTCATCCCATGTTCCCCCGCCTCGTAAATCACTCCCGGCAGGTTGTATTCCGCATTTTCTATTTTGAGGTCGGAGCTGAAGAACATCATCCGCTTATGCGGGGGATTGTACCATACATACCGCTCGCGGCCCTTGCGTGAATCGCAATAGATCAGGCTGGACGGTACTTTTCCGTAAGGCGTGCTGCTATGCCTTTCCGAATATCCCTTTACAAGCCCGTTCATGAATTCCAGGGTCACAGGCCTGCCTTCCGCCATATTCCCCCGATCATCTATGTCCCGTATCTCCAAAAAAAAGTTCTTGTTATCCTCCGAGGCGTAGGCAATCAGTGCCGCCTTGGGGATAAGCAGGTTCTTCAAAGTCCTTGTAAGTTCGTTTGTTTCCATCATAGTGTTCAAATTATTATGTTGATGAATTTGTCCGCCCATTTGAAGAAGCGTTCCGGATAGTCATCCATGCGGAACAGCTTTTCCGTTTCGGGAGACAGGTCGAGTGTCGTAACCGGTATGATGTCGTAGGTCTCCCTACTGTGGGAATTGTAACAATCCACGAGGTAATCCGTCACCATATCGTAACTGTCATAGATCACACGTATCTGTTGGTAGAGGTACATGGGGTGGAACTCCGGTTCTTTCTCATAAAAGGGATCGTAGCTGTATTCCATGATGCCACGTTCCGGTGACAGGAATTGCAGCCCCTCCTTCATGGCGGAGACCAGTGACCGTTCGTAGTCGTTCCGGGCTTTATACCTGTCAAGTGCCTTCGGCAGGTTCTTGTAGTAACACTTGCATTCCACCCTTTGGAGCAGCCTCTTTATTCTGCCGTTCTCGTAGGAGCGCAGGAGTCTCAGCCGTTTTTTCCTTTCCTCCGGAGTCTCTTCCGGTACTTCCTCTGAAATCCAGGTCAGGACATATTCCGTGTCGTCCTCATCCAGAACGGTCTGTATTCCGTTTGCCTTCATCAATTCATGGATGAACGTGATGGAGATACGTCTCAATTCCGATCCGAGAGCCTCCACGAACTTCATCGGGAAATAATACAGTGTCAGTTTTCCCCAATGATGGGCTTTCCAGAGCTTGAACAGCAACCGTCCGTCTTGCTCTTCGATATTGACGTTCAGCCCCTCACCGACAAGGGCATCCATCTCCTCGTGCAGCCTTGCGATCCCTTCCCCGAACGTCCGGCCCGGGGTATGTACCGCCTCCTTCTCCATCAGATAGGCATATCTGAAGAAGGAGTCACGCAGGAACCCGTAGTTGTCCCGCGTGATGAGATTGTGCCTTTTCCCGTCGGAATCTTCCACGACAAGACTCGGCAAAGGTTTTGGCTGAAACGTGGCGTTCAGAAAAGAGGAACGGCACCCCTCGGTGCCGTAATCCTTTCTTTCCTGTCCGTACCGTAACGGATATTGCGTACGGTCTGTCCGATGATGAGCCTTGCAAGCCGTTCCACCTGCTGTTCGTCCAATGGTACACATGATTTCTTCTGTTTTTTATTGTCCTTTCCCATTGCTTTTATCCTTTTGTCCCGATGGTAGTTTTGAATTCATACACCGCCTTGTCTTCCTTGATGACCGGCCCGTGCACCGTCGCCGTGGTCAGTTCCGGATAGAAGTTCGAGTAGTAGTTCATGACCATTTCGGGGCTGTCCGACGTGTTTGGGTCATCGAGTGTGACCATCCCGTTGCCTTTCTTGAATGTGAATGAACGTGTCATTCCCTTGATTTCTAATGCCATAATATTAAATGCTTTGATAATGTGAGACATTGGGTTCTAACATAGATTGCGGAAAATCGGGATATTCCTCATAATCCTCCGGGCGGTAGGTAGGGACTTCCTGTCCCCTCTGATAGTACGGATAGAGGTCTTCGGGATTTTGCTCCCGTTCCTGCCGGTATGAAATCTGTTGTTCCGCGTATGCATGCTGTGGAGGGAGCTGGTGGCTCATCGGCCGTTGCCCGGCATATTGCGGCTGTGGGGGAGCCTGATGCGGTGCAGGCCTTTGCGCAGGCTGCTGTGGCGGCCACATTATCTGCTGCTTGTCAGGAATTTGTCCGCCCGCTGGTCCTGATGCCTGGGATTGCGGCGGACAGTGCGGTGCAGGCTGCGGCTGTTGT
Source organism: Bacteroides bouchesdurhonensis (assembly GCF_900155865.1). Lineage (GTDB taxonomy): Bacteria > Bacteroidota > Bacteroidia > Bacteroidales > Bacteroidaceae > Bacteroides > Bacteroides bouchesdurhonensis. Next base: position 3,641,321 of record NZ_LT707006.1, on the reverse strand, counting down.
GCCGTTGCTGCCGGTGGTTGTGACCGGAGCTGTTGCGGTGCAGGCGGTTCTTCCATCAGCTCGAACAGGCTTCCCCGGTTCATGGCCTTTTTCTGCTGCTCCAGCATCTCGTCAATCTTCTTCTGGTCCTGCGGCTTGGCATAAAGTCGGGCCTGTCCGAGAGCCGTCACTGCATCCTTATGGTTTCCCGCGGCAATCAGTTCCTCAGCTTTCTTGAGATGCTTCTCGTACTTCTCCCGTTTCTCTTTCTCCTCTTTCGTCTCCTTGGCCTTTGCATCCTTCGCCACCTTGCTCTCGGAAGCGGCCTTTTCCGTCTGTGCCTCGAACTGCGCCATGTTGGTGATCAGTCCCGTGGCTTTCTGCACCGGCCGGGCGACGGCTTGCAGGAATCCGGTATCCAGTTCCTGCGGAACTCCCTTGAGGGTCAACGGGATAATGTGGTTCTGGGCTTCGTCTTTCAGCCCGTTTGACTTCGGCAGTACGGATACCGCCATTTGTCCGTTCGCTTTACGGATGACGAGTGTCAGGTCGACTCCTTCTGTCATCATCTGGTTGATTGCTGTAAAAAACATAATTATATGGATTAAAGTGTGAATAACCGTATTCTTTCTATCTGTTGAAGAACTCCACCAGCAGCCTGTTCCGGTCGGGATGACTGCTTATCTCCAGTATCGGGTCCAGCAGTGTGGAGATGTGTACGGGTCCGCCCTTTTCCCGTGGAGGGAATTTGACGGTCGGTTCCGGGGTATGGTACTTTCTTCTTGCCGGTATCGGCATTGGTATCTGTACCGGTGCCGTCGGCGGTCTTGAGATGATTGCTTGATTCATGGCTTTATCATTTTAATTGTGGATACTCGGGCTTTGGCAGCCCGTTGAACTACAAGGGCTTTACGGCAGACGCTTCCGGAAAGGCAAGGCTTTCCGGAAAAATACCGCAAGCCCTCCGGGCGAGGATGATTTTTCCGCGAAACCCGAAGGGTCCCGGCCTTGCCGTCCGAAAAGAAGCGTTTGCCAACTTTGCCCTGTAGTTCCCGGTCTGCCAATAGCTGTATATGCCCTCTTTTCTTTCCGTCCCTGTTCCCGTTACCCTTGTCCTCATAAAGTGTGGAATACAAAACAGGGCCGTTCGTGGGGACAGCCCTGTTCTGCAAGGTATTACAGTGGTTTATATGCAGCATTTGTTTCATTTCCCGATATTGTATGCCGGTGGAATCAGAATACCAGGCAGCTGAGGATGCAGAAAAGTATCGCCGCCGCTACCAGAAGGCAGGCGATTTTATAGAGGAACCTGAAGAATCCCCTGAAACAGACGATGGCGACTGCCGTCCATACCGGCGAAATTCCTCTTGAATAGAGATAACTGAACACTATGAAGGCTGCGGCGGCCAGTGCCATTCTTTTTATCCATTTGCCGGTTCTCGGTTTTTCGATACATTCCTTTGCTTTCATGATCATTTGCTATTAAAAGGTGAAACATGCCATTTCCAATTTCAGGGGCCAGTATGCGGACCGCCTCCACAGGCAAGGTTTTCGGGGAAAATACCGGAGTAGGGCGAGGATGATTTTCCCCGAAACCTGCAAGGCCCGACCTTGCAGGTGGCAACGGGCGGTTCCGCTACCTTTGCCCCGGAATTGGGATGACGGTATCATTTACCTTTCCCGCCCTTGGATTTTGGGAAAGAAAGTTTCAGGTTAAAACTTTCGTCAAAGATGACCGTCGCGTCGAAAGGTACCCCTTTCTTGCCCTTGAAGCCCTTGATCAGCCGGGTGGAGCCGGAAGAGAAAAGCTGTTCGAGATGCAGGTCCGTCAGTTCCTTGTTCAGAAAACGGCGGAACACCAGCAGTCCGCATCCTTCACGGTCGCATTTTGCGACTTTGGACTTCACCACCACGTTGCCGGTCTTGCACTTGGGGCAGGCAAGGACGCATGATGACGGCTCCGGAAATTTGAGACGCAGTATCTCGCCGGTAACTTTTCCCGTGTATTCCCTGATGGAGAGCATGAAGCTTTCCGGATCGAGGGTACGCCACTCTATCTGTTCCAGCGCCTTTTCCCATATGCCGGTCAGCTCCGCGTCAGCCACCATCATGTCCTTTACCGATTCATAGAGGTAAAGCCCCTTTTCCGTCGGACGGATGTTCTTGCCGGAACGCTCGATGTAGTCACGTTTGAGCAGGGTCGTGATGATGGCGGCACGGGTGGCAGGCGTACCGATACCCGTATCCTTCACCGCTTCGCGTGCCTGTCCGTTAGTGATTTCCTTGCCGCAGTTCTCCATGGCCGTGAGCAGGGTGGCTTCCGTATAGAGAGGTTTGGGCAATGTTTTTTTCTGTGACAGTCCATGTCCCATGACCGGTATTTCCTCACCCTCTGTAAAAGATGCTGTGCCTTCGTCTCTTTCCGGCTCGTCTTTTTCCCGGTCCTCCTTTCGGGAGAACACCGCCCGCCAGCCCGGATTGGCGATGACAGTGGAACGGGAGCGGAAGTCCAGTCCCCCGCATACGCACTCCATGAGCAGCAGTTCTTTCTCGCAAGGGGGAGAGAAGGCTTCCAGCATTCTGCCGGCTATCAGAGTATAAACCGTGGATTCCGCCTCGGACAATCCCTCAGGGACGATACCGGTGATAATCAGCGCATGGTGGTCGGTCACTTTTGCGGCATCCACGCTTCGTGTATTCAGGGCGGAAAGGTCTAAGCTCCTTCTGTACTCACGGAACTCCGGCATGGCTGTTATCTTTTCCAACAATACCGGAATGTGCGCCATGACATCCTGCGGAATATACCTGCTGCCTGTCCTCGGATATGAAACCAGTTTTTTCTCGTACAGGGACTGTGTGATGGCAAGGGTCTTGTCCACCGGAAGATCGTAATGAATATTACAGTCCTTCTGGAGGGCTGTCAAATCGTACAGGAGCGGAGCCTGCTGGAATGCCTTCCCTCGCTTCACTTTAGTGATTGTTACCACCGATCCGGGGGTAATACTCTTGTATGCCGCTTCCGCCATATTCTTGTCCTTGAACTCCTTCGTGTGGATGAACTGCCGGTGCCCGTTGTCCCTTTTCAGCACTATATGCAACTGCCAGTATGGTGTGGAGACGAAGTTACGGTTCTCCTTGAAGCGTGCGCATATCATGGCAAGGGTCGGTGTCTGTACCCGTCCGATGGAGTTGTTCACCGAACCGGAGGCTGCCGCCAATGCGCGGCTGGCATTCACGCCCACCAGCCAATCCGCCTTCGCCCTGCTGTCCGCGGCTGCATACAGGCTGTCATATCCGGTTCCTTCCTTGAGGCTTGCCATTCCCTCACGGATGGCCTCGTCGGTAAGCGAGGAGATCCACAACCGTTTGAACGGCTTGGTACAGCCCAAATAAGAATATATCCACCGGAAGATGAGTTCCCCCTCACGTCCGGCATCGGTCGCCACGATGATGCTCTCGCATCCGGTGAGCACTTCGCTGATGACCTTGAGCTGCCTGCCGGCTGCGATGTCCGTCACCATCCCCCTGTCAGTGCGTACCTGCCGCACGACAAGACGGAACGGATCGGGAATCATCGGAAGGTCTTCGGCGGCGGTTCTCGTGTAGCCGTATGCATCCGGTAAGGCCAGTGACACCAGATGTCCCAGTGCCCATGTCACCATGTAACCGTTTCCCACTATGTAGCCGTCCTTTTTTTCTGTAGCCCCGACCACACGGGCTATGTCCTGACCGACACTCGGTTTTTCTGCTATGATTGCTATCATGATTCGGATAAAGTCAAGCCGTTTCCCGCTTGCCGGTGTGTGGTGGAACGGAAAACGGCGGTTATACATTCAGTTTACATATTATATATAAGGAGGGGCTACTGTTGTCCGATGGGTTTGATGCCGAGGATTTCGAGCAGCGGTCCGCCGTCCTTGCGCACCAGCTGTAGCGTGGCGTCCATCACCACGTCCACACCAAGCAGCACCAGGCTGAGCCGTATCACATTCGTTTTCTCCCCCTTGAGCAACGTGTCGAGTTCTCCCGACATTTCCAGCTCGTCTTTCAATATGCCGATACCTGCCAGTTCCTCCCAGTTTACGTCCTCTACCTTGAAAGGCGTGTTGTTTTCCTTGTTCATTTCCATATTTCTTTTCTTTTAGGATTCCACATTCATTTGATTCATGCATCATGCTATACTTGCGCCTTTGGATTTCCGGCTGCCCTGTTCCTGCCTCTGTGTTTCAGCCACGACATTTCGTTGCGAGGCGTCACGCTTGCGGTCGGGGTTCTCGTTGTAGAAGTCCAGCCTGCCCTGGTTGAAGTTCGCCTTGACATACTGGGAGATGGTCTTGCCGTCATATCCCTTGATACCCTCCACCAAAACAGCCTTGCCACTCTGCAGGTCGGAACGCTGCTTGCGGGTAAGCTCCACATCCCACACCTTATCCGGAATCTTGAATTCCGCACGCTGCTCGAAACCGTCCGGAGTGCGTGAATAACTGAGCCGTCCGGTTTCCAGGTCCGCCTTGATGAACGAGGAGAACTCCTCGCCCTTGCGGTTCACCATGTCATTGAGGAAGATGGTCCTGCCCTCCCGTAGTTGTTGCTGCTCCTCGGCGGTGATTTTCACGCCATTGATCTCGTTAGGGATATAGATTTCCCGTGCGCCCTCCGGGGAGTCGGGATTGTAGCGGGTATAGGCGGGCCTGCCCGTCACCTCGTCCAGCTTGACATAGGAGGAGAATCTCTCCCCGTCCTTACGCTCCATTCCCTCCACGAAAATGGCCTTTCCGGCATTCAGGTCTTCAACCTGCTGTTTGGTCAGTTCCACGCCACCCAATGACTGGCGGTTGAAGAGCTTGTCGTTATCGAAGATATATTCGATGCCCCTGCGCTCGGCGTTGATCTGGATGTGGGCGTCGAACTCCTTTCCGTTGTTGGAAATCATACCCTCGATGAACACCTTCTTGCCTTCGCGCAGGTCGTTCTGCTCCTGCTCGGTAAGCTTTACGCCTTTAATCTCCTTCGGGATGAAGACATTTTCCGCACGCATGGCGACCACCTCATTGGTGAGCTTGTCAATGCTGACAAAAGAGGGGATGTATTCACCGCCCCGTCCTTTCAGTTCCACGACACGTCCCATATTGCCTGTTTCAAGCAGGTTCTTCTTGTCCTCCTCGGAGAAGATATGCCCGAAGTACGGGCGGTCGAGTTCGGGTTTCTGCCGGATACCGTGGATGCCCAGCACGATGGGACCTCCCACGGACTGCTGGAGTGACAGCCGTGCGTCGGTACGCAATACGGCAGAACCGAAATTCATACTGATGGGCACGACCTGGTTGGTCTTGTAGCCCCTGAGCATCTGGTCAAGGAGTCCGCGTTCCTGAAGATACTCGCGGGACAGCCCGTATTTCTTCAGTTCCTCCCAGTTGATCATGGATTCATTGTAGCGGTATTTCGGCTGCTGCGCGGTTTCCGGAGCGGCCTGTTGCTGTGTCTCAGTTTTTTTTGCCATTTCTTCTTGATTTTGATGGTTTATACTTTGGTTTTCTTTGGAGCGGGGAACAATCTCGTATTTCTTTAGAAATTCCTCCACCGCGTCTGATTTTCTGCCTGCGGCAAGATCCTCAATTGCCTGTCTGACTTCCGGGTTGTCCAGCGCATTCTCCTTGACGGAAAGGATGCCGAAACGAGTCGGGTCTTTCAACTGGCTCCAAAAGTTCTTCAGAAAATTCTCGAACATGCTGGCATATCGGTCAATTTTCAGGAAAGAGTTCCGGTGTTTTTTGTCTGCCGGAACCGTCTTGTACCTGCCGTTCTTGTCGATGTCGGATATTGCCTGTAGAAGCAGTTCCATCTTGTCGAGGATAAACACGATGTCGCTCAGCTGGGCGTTCTCGGTGACTTGCGTTTTTGGGGGTTCGTCCCTTACATTTTTCTTTGCCATAACTGTAATTTTTAGGGTTTATAACTGTTGTTGTCACCGCAAATATATAGTCACAAATTTGATAAATCACTATGTCTCAATGCGTTGTACTATCTGTTTCATCGGATGTCATCACGTTTCACCGCAGAGGGAGAAAACGCAAGGCGGAAAAACGGAAGAATCAAGGATAAAAGTGTGAGAAACGTACCGGGTCCGATAAAAGAAGAGAGAGAAATACGCGAAGGGAAAGCCAAAAACAAAAAAGGCGGAACGGGAAAATGGGAAAGGGTGGAAAAGCCGCAAACGACACGAAGCCGATAAAGAGAAACTGTATTATGCAGAGTGGAGAGCGAGCTGTCTTTAGTCCCCGCTTCCTTCTGTTACTCCATAGGACTGGATGAGAATTTACGTGCGGTTGATGTTGACAGCATAATCCATTAGGACATCAGGGGTCGGCAAAATACCGCCGCCGGATTGTATCTTGGTTTTGTCCTATGCGTCGTAGGTCGCTTCGCTTGCTAAGTCCCGGAACGTTTCTCCAACTCGGACGGCGATACCGGAACGTTTTTTCGGGTGAAAAATTACCGAAGGGAATTTTTTGCCCGAAAACCGCAGGCCTGAACGTAGAAGGTATCGTCCCTCCGAGTTATCTTCTTAAAGGGACTTGACAAGTGAAGCGTGGCTTATGATGGATTTTTATAGAGGAATATGGAAAAATGTACCTTTAGCCCAAGAAAATTGCAATCATTTCGCAGAAGTAATCAGAAAATGATTACTCTTGCAGAACGATAATACATGAAAAAATGTTTTTGTTCACTCATCTATGGATGTTCATTTTTAATGAATGCGAGCAAATAATGAACATGGATTCGCTTATATCCGCCTTCTATTGGAGAAAATTGGTCTTTTACCCATTTTTCTCCAATAGAATAACCGTAATACTGATAATTTTCACTACTTTTGCAACATGATTATACCAAGGGATAAATATTTGCAAGAGCTAAGAAGTGTAATGCACAACGGAATGATTAAGATTATTACCGGTGTACGCCGTTGTGGAAAATCTTATCTTCTATTTGAATTATTCAAACAATCATTACTTGAAAACGGTGTGAATGAAGAGCACATTATTCAAGTTGATTTGGAAGACCGACGTAATAAACACCTCAGAGAGCCGGACAGATTATTGGATCACATCGATGGACATATCACAGATAACGATATGTATTACATACTATTGGATGAAATACAACTTGTTCCTGAGTTTGAAGATGTACTCAACAGCTATCTGAAAATTAAAAATACAGACGTATATGTGACAGGAAGCAATAGCCGAATGTTGTCCAGTGATGTAAAAACAGAATTTCGTGGTCGAGGGTATGAAATCAGAGTCCATCCACTGAGTTTTTCGGAATTTCTCAAGGCAGGACAGTACACAAATGAACTTTCTGCCCTACAGGATTATATGATTTATGGAGGAATGCCACAAGTCGTATCTTTTTCAAAGAAAACAGAAAAAGAAAATTATCTAAAATCCTTGTTTCAAGGAACTTATATACGCGATATAAAAGAGCGTTACAATATTAGAAACGATGATGATTTGAGTGAACTTATAGATATTATTGCTTCCAACATAGGCTGCCTGACCAATCCGACAAACCTTGAAAATACATTCAAGTCCGTAAAAGGTCATAGTATTTCAGATACAACCATACAGAGTTATCTTGGAATGTTACAAGATGCCTTTATGTTGGAAAAAGCCATTCGATATGACATCAAAGGAAAGCATTACATCAACACGCCTTCAAAATATTATTTTGAAGATGTCGGACTACGTAATGCCCGTCTGAATTACCGTCAAATTGATGGGGGTCATCTTATGGAAAATATCATATATAACGAACTGCGTATCAGAGGGTATTCGATTGATGTAGGGCAAGTGGAAGTGAGAATAACAAATGATGATGGAAAGAAAATGCGAAAACTACTGGAAGTTGATTTCATTTGCAATAGTGGGGATAAACGTGTGTACATACAATCAGCACTTGATATGCCCACTCAAGAAAAAATTGACCAGGAAACCAATTCCCTTCGTCATATCAAAGATGGATTCCCTAAAATAGTCATTGTGGGAGGTTTGACCCCTTCTCATGTGAATACAGATGGCATATCAATCATTAATATAATAGATTTCCTTAAAGATACAGAAGGAAATCTATTATGAATCCACCATAATATGTAGCATAATAGTGTGTAAAAATAGTAAGGGCAATGTGCATAATGCACCCAAAATATAAATCCACCCCTGCTACAAATAGCTGTAACAGGGGTGGTTTTATCAGAAAGGGAGTTTTGACTTTACCTGCACCGTTTTTCACGCAATTGCAGATTAACTTGTGGTATAAAAATTTTATGTATGTATGCTCCAGCCGTGAAATGGTTCCATCATTACGGCAAAAGACTCATCCGGTCTGCCGTGATAGAGCAATCCACCCACAATGCCGTTTCTTCCATCCGGTGTCCTTTCCGCAAATCCGAATGAATACGGAGCGAAATCGTAATACAGTTCAATTTCATACCTGCCGCCAGAGTTCTTCTCCCATTGTTTGAGGCGTTCAATGCAATTCTGAAAGGTTGTGTCACCAATACTTTTGGCGTATTCCGCCACCTTGTCGTAGTGTTCCTGACATTTGATTTTCATATCCGGTAATTTTAAGTTGTTTGTAGCAATTCTTCGTATATTCCGAAATCGAGGCATCCGGCAACAGTAAAATCCTCCCCACCTTTGTCCGTCAATGATTTCAAGTCTTCCAGACTATTGCAGTAGAAGAATATCTCATCATCCTTTTCCGTGTCGGAATCCATAGCCAAAGCGATCCTTACTTCTACTGTTTCCAGTGTGTCACACCATCTGATGACACAGTCCGCATAATGAGGTTCACATCCTTGCTCACTGTAGAACTTCAGATAAAGACCTCCTATTTCCAGTCTGACTTCATCGGGCTTTTTCCATGTACTGTCATCCACGATTTCAAAGCCTATTCCTTCAACCAACAGGCACGTGCCATTGTCATTGACCATCATGGTGCGCTTGCCGATATGTTTTTCTCGTATTTCCGCCCAATCCGGCAAGTCCCAACGTTCTACAATCCAGATTCCACGGTAATTTTCCGGGATGGCATTGTATTCACTCAATATTATCTTTTTCATTTCAAATCGGTTTATGCTGTTATAAAAGTCACTTCATACGTTTTACATGGTTTCCCAAAGGCCGGGTAAGCATCAAACTCTCTGTATGCTTCCCAATCCACCGACATGGTATATCCGTTCGGAAAATTTTCACCGATGAATCGGGTTATCAGATCCTTGTCTTCATCGGTAAGGAACAATTCTTCTTCAATGCCGTACTCCAATGCAAAAATCGCCCATTCGGGAATGTTGTTCCAAACGAGCGGCGTATTATTGTTTTCCTTCATACTTTCAAGTTTATTGCGGTGATACCAGCAGTCTTTGGATGATGCCGTCAAGTTCCGTTTCCCATTTGTCCGTACCGTCAAGGAGAGACGGGTAAGTCAATTGTTGCCATTGCCGGTAGTCGAAGAGTTTCATCCGGAGCGGATAATAATCAAAAAGTTTCCGTCCTTCGGAGAATATTCTCAGGTGATTGACACCTACTTCCATCAGTTTCAGACCGTAATGGTCGATAATCTCATGGAATCTATTCATCGGTGTGAAATTGCTTCTTTTCCCCATAATTCATTTGTCATTATAATTCGTTCAACAATACATTTTATACAAATCGGTATCTGACAGCGTACACAACTCTTCATCCGTACAGTAACCGTCAATCTCTTCGCTGGCTTCCATTGCCTCATATATACCGTTACGCATATCGTTTGCCAGTTCATTCCGCAGGCTCTCCACTGACACCCTGAATATATGGTTGCCGGCATCTATTTCCCTGACGGGATAGACACATCCTTTCCAATGGATTTGCCCGATGACGATTGCTTCATTCGCATTTTCAGCCATCCAGTCCAGGTATTCTTTAATGATGTCCCCATGACAAGGATCCGGTTTGCAGAAACATCCCAATGTCTTGCCCTGCAAATTCCCGATCCGCTTGCGGAACTCTTTATCCGTACTCAGGCGATGATAAAAGTATTTCCTGTATCGGCCAAGCGTACTGCCTTTTGCCATCGTTGCTTCCAGTCTGAACGGATTCCCGAAATAACCGTCCTTGCCATATCCAGCCCTGCCAATGTACACGTCACAGGTTTCCTTGCGGATATTGACCACTCTTGTTCTGCCCATAGCCATATTTCTTTTATTCAGTTAAACATTCACCGGCTCGTGAGCCGATATTTTATTTCTTGCCTGCATCACTGTCCCGTGCCGGATTGTGCAAGGCTTTCCGGAAAAATACCGCAAGCGGAGCGCGGAAGATTTTTGCGGAAACCCGTAAGGGCTTGGCCTTGCTCAATCCAGGCGGGCACGGGACTACCTTTGCAGGCTGAAATAAAAAAGCGGACTTTAATTTGTGACGAACCTTTATTTATGCTGGAAGGAATCAAAGAATTGGATGGCGGATTCACAAAGATTCCCGACTCTATATGTTAATTCTATTTCTATTGTGTATAAAGTTCGATTGATAAGAAATATTTGATAATGTTGTACACGATCTTCAATTGTTTCAATCGTTACAGCTATTCCATTTAAGCTTTCTTTTTTGATCTTATGACTTTCAATGAGTTTACCGTTTGATAGTGTGATGAGTAAATGAATCGTTTCCTGAAAAAGAGCGTCAGAGTTTTCTTGTAACTTTTCTAATGGAATTTCATCAGTAAAAACAGTTTCTGATATTTGGTAATGCCTTATTGAATCCACACATTGAACCATTTTTACTTTTTCTTCTTTATTGTCAATCCATAAGGTTGTCTCTATTTCTTTTTCCGGGGCTTTAACTATAGCTACCGTTTGATATGAAATATGTGGTTCCGGTGTATTGATTCGATATATATTAGGAGTGTAAGGAAAGTGAATGGTATAACTCAGTTCCTTTATATTTATTGCATAAGGTTTGTTAATTGGACTAGGATTATATATGGTGAAGTTTTGCATGAACTCTAATAATACAGTATTGAATGATTCATCTTTTTTACATTCTACTTTGGCTGAGTATACCTTCCCTCTAACATGACCTATGCAGTAATGTACAAACTCTCCTTTGTTGTTTTTTAGTTGGTAGTAATTTAAGATATGTCCTCCTCTTATGATGGTGCTTTTGGAAAATAATTGTAATGAACTATTATGGAGTTTTTGAGTTGTTAATTCCTCTTCTTTATTTTTTGCATAATCTATATCAGTAGAATCCGAGGTTTCCCATATACTGATTAGATATGATTTATTCGGATGTTTTTCTTCTTTGATAATGCTTTCGAACCGATAATTAGTTTCTTTTCCTTTTTGTTCAGTGGTAGCTGTAGGAGCTTTATAAAAGGATGCCTTTAGACCTAATTTTTCTATCTGGATTGGGTGCCATTGGTGTTGCTCTTGTGCCATTAATGAAAATGTATAAAAGAGTAGCAGTACATATAGATATAAGTGTTTTCTGTTCATCATAATTATAAGATTAACTCGATTTGATATTTGTTAATTATAAAAATTACAGGTATAAACTAGATTGAACTTCGAATTGTAGGATTAATTAATGCTGTCAATGGATTAAGAAAGAAGAAAAATAACCGAAAATATTGGTGATAATATATCCGGCTATTTTTAATTAGTCATTAGTTCTTGCTGAAACGTGTTTATGAAGGAAATTATGTGATGACAAACTGAATAGTCATATATTCTCCATCATAGATTTCACGAAAACCGATGCCTAGTTCGGATAAATACTCCTTTAAGTCTCCGAAAGCTTCGGCATTATTCATAACAACTTCTAAGCTATCTCCGGGAGAAGCGTCACAAATCGCTTTGATTGCCGGAATCAATGGACTATACGCCGTTGTTCCGCAAGTGTCTACTGTAATCATTATTCCTCCTCTTCTTCCGTATCCTGAGAAGTAAGCCAAGTGAGGTAGAGCTTAATCAACTGTTGCAGGCCGAATGCTTTCATGTTATTATGATAAATCACATCGATACAAAGGTCTAGCAGATCTCTACTGTCTTCTTCTTGACTGGCTATCAGGGAACGGATATTAAGTTTTAGTTTATCCAATACGTCTTCATCTACAATGCCATTACTGTCGATAAGATGGCGGAACAAAGCATACTTTTCGATAGTTCTCAGATTTTCATTAGATACTTCTATGCTGCGTGTTCCACTGGGGTTTGCTTGTATAGTATACATTGTTTTCTAGTTTTAAAGGTTATTACTAGGAGCAAAGATAGAATTTAAAATGAAAAAGGGATTAAAAAAGCATGTATTTTTTTGATCCGGACCTTTTGAATTCATTATCTTTGTATAAACGATTTAAAAACACATTGCTATGTTGCCGAAAATCAAATCATTGATTCAACTCATTTTATTTCTGTTAATCGTAACTATTTCTCTAAAGGCACAGCCATCTCGTCTGGGTGCACAAACTGTGGAGTTTACTGTTTATGCGGCTGATAAAGGGAAAATGATTCCCAATATGGCTGATAACATCAATGTCTGGAACTATCGTCAAGAATGGATGGGACCGAGAGACAAAGAATATGCAGGTTATTTTCGGGAAAAACTGCCTTTCGTAAAGTATGTCCAGTTCATGATGGCAGCAGGAGGGAATGAGGAACGGGATCTGTTTAAGAAACCACTAGACAGAAGTGTGACAGACGATTACGATTTCACTCCGTTAATCGAAGCGTGTAGAAATGTAGTTGCCCAGGGATTGATTCCTCATCTGAAAATAGGAAATGTTCCGCTTAAATATTGCACTGAACCCAAAATCAGTCAATCATTCGGTGTAAATCTCCTTCCCCCGGATTCCTATGCAACGTGGCATAGATATGTGTATGAATTAGGAAATGCTTTAGTCCGTGAATTCGGGAAGAGTAAGGTACAGAACTGGCGTTTCGGCGTTCTCACTGAATACGAAAACAAAGACTGGTTTTCTGTAGGAGATGATCCGCTAGCCACTCGGACGGCATATTTTAAACTGTATGACTATACAGTGGATGCGTTGCAAAAGTCCGTTGGCAAAAATATATGTGTAGGTGGACATAGCATGACTGTATCGGATGGTTTGTGGGATGAACGTGACTTTATCACGCATTGTGCTCGGGGAAAAAACTACTGTACCGGAAAGAAGGGAACACGTCTTTGTTATCTCGCCTCTTCTTATTATGATCCCATTCCTGGTAAAACGGCAGAGAAAACACTGCCCGAATGTATCGATCATTTGAGGAAGCACGCCGAAAAAGAAGGACTGAAAAACCTGATTTATGGAATAGATGAAGGACGTATCTTGCAAGGTACGGATAGGAAAGATCTAGACCCCCGTGCTATTGGCAACACGTGGCAGGCAGCTTATGACGCCCGGATGTTTGAAACCATGATCGATTACGACATAGATTATTTCAGTCAATGGAAGTTCACCTCCGAAGGTATATGGGGTGGTGTACCTTCCGTGTCGCTTCATACGGCCAATTTATTCTACACTATCAGTGGGAACAAGCGTCTTCGTACAGAAAATATAACTTCTCAGCTAATGCCGCAACAGACAGAGGCTTCTAATACCGGATGTGTTGCTGCCATTGACAAACGGGGATGTAAACTCTTTCTGCTCTTCTATGCTTACTCCAATTCCGTGTTTGAACAAGGTGACCGTACTATCAGTTGCCGGATAAACGACCTTCCTCAAAATATTCGCCAAGTAGAAGTAACTTGTACGCTGATCAATGATGACTCTAACTTTTTCGACGAATGGGAACGTGATCAAAAAGAACAGGGGATGACGGATAATGATTTTGGATGGTCAAAAAGTAGTTATGTAACTACTATTCCAACGCTAAAAAGCCGAAAATATATAGATTATTTCAAAAGTCGAGAGACTTTCTATACTCAATGTGCTACACTGAAACAATCTCCTTCCTTTATCCTTCCTGTAGAGAACGGAAAGGGATTACTCACTTTCTCTATTCCTATACATGGAGTGGCATTGTATGAAATAGAAATAAAGAAGTGATTTGTAAAAGTGGTCTCGATGTATGCTTTTATTTCTGAGTGAAAAAGTTTAATATTCCCATCATAATACTCGCACGGTCAGTCTCCGATTGGATACTTTCAAATGGAAAACCTAACACGAAAGTCCGGTAATCTCCTTTGTAAGCAATACCTGCGCTCTGATTTCCGGGAGCATATACAAAAACCGGAAATGCAGGAGACAACGGTACTATACAATCGGGCGAAGATACGGCATAACTCTTCTCATTAGGTTGTCGGGGAATGGTGATGGTGCGGCTCAGCCCATTAATTTGCCCGGATGTTTGGTCTGTCAGACTCCCTTGAAAGCCATATTTTAGTATTTTCTCTGTAAATTCCCGATTCCCCTGTGTTCCGCTCATATCACTTCCTACATAAGCACCACTGACAAACAGATTACCTCCTGATTGACAGTAGCTTGTAATAGCTCGTTGCATCGGAGAAGAGAATGTTTTATAATAGGCTTTATCTGTCGGAGACTCTTTTTCAAGTCCCAGAATATAATCTACAATCGGATAATCTTCTAAAGATATGATACCATTCTCAACTGCTTCATCACTGCAGGAAACAAAGCTATACTTTCCTGCTGCTTGAATAGCCTTTCCATGAATAAAAGGATAATCAAACGTATTTCCAGCTATTTTCATCCCTTCCAACTCATTGCCGCTGTGCCCCAGACTACCGGGACCTTCTTTGCCTGCTTGTTTGCGATCGAATCCGATCTGTGCTCCACAGAAAGAGATATTATAGAGGTAAGGAACACCCGGATCTTGGTTTAAATCAAAGCCCGCTTCATCGGGAGTATTGACAATAGCCGGACCGCTGATTCTGTCGAATCCATTGACAATCAATATTCTTTCACGTTCACGTTTAGCTTTGTAAGCTGATAAGATCTCAGAAGGAAAACTCTCGCCGCCTTTATTTACAGCTGTTACCTTGAACGAATATACGAGTCCCGGTTCTATTTTCATTGTGTAGGACGGCTTGCTGACTAACGTTCCGTTGTCAAAACCTCCGTATCCGATACGTGTGTAAACGATATAATCTTTAGGACGAGCTGTTGGTTCCTGAGGATCGTATTCTCCTTTCCAAGAGAGTTCCAATGTGTTTTTCTTTTTTCCAAAACGGACTGCAAAGTTACTTACAGGTAGGGGTTGCACTACGTATTCGTTGCCATGTTGGCTGCTCAGGAATTGTAGTACACCTTTATAAATGGCACGTCCCACTGTGAACTTGAAATTCGGATCATGTCCTAATTGTAGATCTGCAAAGTTTTGATGGGAGAGCAGTTCGATAATAGTAGACGGATTGGCAGGAAGTCGTGTTTCACTGTAGTTACGGTTCCACATACTACGGCGTGTCCATGGAAGATTGTAATTGGCATGAATATCTTTTTGAATCTGAGTCAGCAAGATATCTGCTAAGTCACGTGAAGCATATCTATCCACACCATTATTTAGCTTCCCATTATTAAAATCAGTTGTATAAATACCGAGAGAGCCAATAATTTCATCTGTTTTACTGCATCCGGCATCGCTATGTAGTGCCATTGTCATTTCCAAAGGAACACCCAGCCCCTGCTGACTTGGATTGTAGACAGAACCTCCTGAAAGATAGTTGATTGTATTAGAACGTACGTTGATGTCATCCGAATAATCATTCTTTCCTTTGTATCCGGCATAAACATCATAAGGCATTCCTGCCCACTGCGCTGAATATCGTGCTCCTTCCAGATAACGGGGAAGACCGCTAATACTTCCTCCACGAGAGATATTCCCCATTCCCCCTCCGAAACGGACTGCATCGGCACAAACTACGCCATGTTCGTTACTCTCATTGCTGAGTATGACCATACCATAGTCGTTGTTGCCTTTATCAAAATCGAAAGTACCAAGATATACCCAAGTACCACCACCTATCTTTTGATTCACTTTAAATTCTGTGACTCCTCCATTATGAAATACAAGATATTTGGCATCACTCACACTGTTGGGTAATGTCTGGTATGAGACATACACTGCATATTTCCCTGTTTCCGGTAGGGTAGGAACCCATTCGGCAAATGCTTGGTCTTTATTTTTCTTTTTCTTCTTTTCTGTTTCGATCATTCGGCATGTCCCTGTGACAAAAGGGTTCTCCCCATCTTGATAAATAGCTTTCTTTTGTGCAAAGCCATTAACAGGTGCAGGTGTCCAGCGAGCTTTTTTACTTCCAACTTCCAGATAGAGAGAAGCGTTGGGGGTATCATTATCTACAATGATCTCATTCTTTTGTGTATCCCGTTCGCGGGGAGTATAAACAATGGCTCCGGCATTTTCTAACATCGGGATGACATAAGGAAGAATGAAAGACTGTGTGAATTGGTCCTCCGTCGTGCAGAACAATCGGGGGCGTTGCCACCCCCATTCACCTTTGTCGTTTTTGAAATAACTTCCATGACTTTGCCATAATCCAATATGCCGGTCTTGCAGTCCGCGGGAGATCTCGTAAGGACGTGAGTCGTTTTTCACCCAGGGAGCGCCTTTGTATTCAATGTCCAGAGACATCCGCCCTTTATCTTTCTTCTTACGGTAAAGATTAGGAACTAACTCTTCAATCGGCTTACCATCGGCATAAATTGTGATTTTATAATAATGTACGGGACCGGGCAGAAGTGCTATCACCTGATTATATATTAATTCTACGGCTTCAGGTGTAAATGGTTGATAGGCAAAACTTTCTGAAACATAGATATTCATTGTCTTGTGATCGTAGTCGATATCAAAACTATTCAGTTGGGGAGTACTGATTTTCGTTGTAGTGGTGTATGTATTGAAATAATTTGTAAGCCGCTCTTTTACATTTCTTTCAATGTCCTGCGCAAAAAGGAAATTTACACCCATTGTCAGGCATAAGACAAGTACTATTATTTTTTTCATCATTCAATTTTTAGGTTCTCACTATAGCTATCTTCATTAGACTCTGAATCCATTTCTTGGATTTACACTGAATAGTTTAATCAGTGCTAATCCATAGTGAACTTCTCTGCAAAAATAAACAAAAAAAGAGTGAGAAGTATGGAACTCCTCACTCTTCTATTTTTTTAATACATCTTATTATAGTGGAATGTATTCAACAAATGCTTCCATAGCTTCGTAGGAAGCCAATCCTAAACGGTCATACAAAGTAGCTGTACCACGGTTACGGTCTTCACTACGTTGCCAGAACAGACGTTCGTCATTACCAAGGAATGGAGCACTTTCCATTTGCGACTGGTGTTTCAGGATAGAATTACGTTTTGCGCGAAGTTCTTCCGGACTGATAGGCACAGCCATTTCAATGTTTTCAATTTCCCATTCAGCCCAAGCACCACGATACATCCAGATACGACAGTCTTTCAACCATTTGGCATTCTCTTCTTTTTCAAGATCGATAGCTGCAAGTACAGCGTCCGTACACACACGATGAGTTCCATGCGGATCGGCTAAGTCGCCTGCTACGAAGATCTGATGAGGCTTTACCTCACGCAACAGATTGCGTACAATTTCTACGTCTGCCTCACTAATCGGATTCTTTTGAATCTTACCGGTTTCGTAAAATGGCAAATCCAGGAAGTGGCAACGATCCAACGGGATATTATTGTAAGAACAAGCGGTACGTGCTTCGCCACGACGAATCAGCCCTTTGATAGTCAAGATATCCCGGCTGTCTATATCCCCGTCTTTTTTCTCTTTCAAGAATTTGCGGATTTCTATATATTTTTCATTAATAACCTGATCTTCGCTATTATTGAAAATCTGGTTGAATCCATTGATGAAGTGAAGGAAACGAACAACTTCTTCGTCGCCTACTGCAATGTTACCCGAAGTTTCATAAGCAATATGTACCTCATGTTTTTGTTCAACCAAACGGCGTATGGTTCCTCCCATGGAGATAACGTCGTCATCAGGGTGCGGAGAGAAAACAACAACGCGCTTTGGAAATGGTTTTGCACGTTCCGGACGATAGGTGTCGTCAGCATTCGGCTTACCACCCGGCCACCCAGTGATAGTATGTTGCAGATCGTTGAATATCTTGATATTTACATTGTAGGCAGAACCGAAGAGAGCCAGAAGTTCACTCAGACCGTTTTCATTGTAATCTTTGTTAGTCAGTTTTAGAATCGGCTTTCCTGTCAGTTGGCATAACCATACAATCGCACTACGAATAAGTTTATCATTCCATTCGCAAGAAGTCACTAACCATGGACGTTGGATACGTGTCAGGTTCATGGCGGCCGAAAGGTCGATAGCTACATGTGCATTGTTGTGAGTCTGAAGATAAGATGCCGGAATGGTATCGGTGATAGTGCCTTCCACGCATTCTTTTATCATTGCGGCTTTATCTTCACCCCATGCCAACAGGAATATTTTCTTTGCACCGAGAATGGTTGATACACCCATCGTGATGGAACTGATTGGGGTATTTTCCATCGTTCCGAAAATTTTGGATGCTTCGTTGCGTGACGCATTATCCAACAAGATCAAACGAGTATTGGAGTTCAGACGTGAACCCGGTTCGTTGAATGCGATGTTACCAACACGACCGATACCTAATAATGCAATATCAATGCCTCCGAAACTTTCGATTCGTTGTTCGTACAAGCGGCAATATTCAAAGATAGTGTCTTTGGCAATAGTGCCGTCTGGGGAGAATATATTCTGTTTATCGATATCCACATGATCCAGCAGCATTTCCTTCAAAGCGTTAAGGTTGCTATTGATCGCATCAGTAGTTAATGGATAATATTCGTACATATTAAACACAATAACATTGCGGAAGCTAAGACCTTCTTCTTTGTGCATACGGATAAGTTCCGAATAAACGTGGCTGGGGGAATTACCTCCGGGGAGTGCCAAAACGCAGAAGCGTCCGGCTTTTTGTTTTTCGCGGATAGTTTGTGCAATTTCACAAGCAATGTAGTTGGCACCTTCCTCTACAGATTCATAAATATCTGTGGGGATTTTCTCGAGTCTTGTCAATACTGATTTTTCAAATGCATTCTCCGGTCTGTAGTATCTGGGGGAGACCCGATGGAGAGTGATTTGAGAACTAAGATTTGTTTTCATAAAGTTGTTAATTAAGTTATGTAAGATTAAAGTCCTTACGAGTGTATTTTTCTAACGACAAAGATACAAAAGAAGTCTATATAATTAACTACCAACTTTTAGGTATTGTTGCTGTAATAATTCGTTTTTAACATTTGTTTTATTAAGATTCATAGTTGGAACAAGTCTGCATCTTTCCAGACTGGAAATTTTTCTCTGAATCTCTGAAGAGTTGTTAGATTGATGGTAACGGTAGTGCTGTCGTCCTGTCCGTCAGGAAGCGAAGTAATTTCTTCACCAAGAGCTGAATAAACGACACTGCCTCCATTATAATGAAGATGATATCCGTCTGTACCTATTCTATTGACACCGCATACATAACATTGATTTTCCAATGCCCGCGCACGCAGCAATACATCCCAAGCCAGACGACGGGGGATCGGCCAGTTTGCTACATATATCAGTAAATCGTATTCGTTGTTCACATTCCGGCTCCATACCGGGAAACGTAAGTCATAACATACAAGCAGACAGATATTCCATCCTAAATAAGGAATTATAAGTCGTTTATTTCCGGCGGAAAAATGCTCACTCTCTTGTCCCATACGGAATAAATGGTGCTTATCATAATAATATTCTTCTCCTTCGGGAGTAAGAAAAAAAGCCCGGTTGTAAAAGTGTCCTTTGTCTTCTGCTATATAACTGCCGCAGATAGCTACCTGATATAGAGAGGCCCATTGTTTGAGGCTAATTATAGTAGTACCGGTAATAGGCTCAGCCAGAAGCTCGCTTTGCATGCTGAATCCTGTGGAAAACATCTCCGGTAAAACAACAATCTCCGTTGTTCCACAGAGACTTTGCAGTTTCTCGTGGAGCAAACGGAGATTTTCCTCTTTATTTTCCCAAACGATAGTGGTTTGTATGATAGAAATTCGAATGGAATCCATGCCATTGGTTTATTAGTAATTTCCCTTCAAAATCTTCCATGGCGAAATTATATCTCTCCAAGTGCAAAATTCTCAGGATGTTTCCCTTTGAAATCTTTGAAATAGAGTTTAATTTCCCGCATATCTTTATTAATATCACCTGAAGGCATAATTGCTTTTGTTGCTGAAATCGTCTTCGTCTCATAATCAATGCCAATCAGTACGATAGGAACTTGTGCTTTGAGAGCGATATAATAAAATCCTTTTTTCCAATTCGGATTTGCCTTACGAGTCCCTTCGGGGGTAATAGCCAAATGAAACTTTTTGCTTTCGGCAAAACGTTTTGCCATTTGGTCTACCAATGAAGTCTTTCGTCCCCGGTCTACAGGAATCCCGCCTACTGCCTTAAAAAGAAGCCCTAACGGGAAAAAGAACCATTCTTTTTTCATCATAAAACTAGTTTTACGGCCAAGAGCTCCATAAAACAGTTTTCCAATAAATAAATCCAAGTTCGTTGTGTGTGGGGCGGCGCAGATTACACATTTATCATAATTAGGTACCGTAACGTTTGTCTTCCAGCCTAAAAGGCGGTAATAGATAAAGCTATAAATGGCTTTCTTCATTCTGTCTTTTAGTTCAATTTTCCGATAGCGTCAATAATCTCGTCTATTTTTGCATTAAAGTCTGCTCTGAATTTCTTGTAAAAACCTTTCACATTTCCCGGTTCGGTATGACTGATGCGGCTGATAAATTCATCCTGCATTTTCAGAATATCTGCCATCACCTCGTCGGCCTTAGCTTTATCAGTACCAGGGATAAACATACTGTTGACCAGACACTCAGTGAATAATTCTCCAGCGATATAATTTACGTTTTTCTTGAGCTCTCTTCTACTTGCCATAATATTTACATTTAGTAGTGAATAATAGAAAATAATTTGTGTAAAGATAGAGACTTTCTTTGATTCTGACGAATAAATAAAGCAAAATGTTCAAAATGCCATTCAACTCTTCACCTTCTTCCTGTATCCTTTATATATAGGTAGAGAGCGGGTGAAGGGTTATCCCTTCATCTGTATTTTATGGCTGCGGACACTCTGTAATTACTTGGTACCGGTGTGTAAATGGGGGGGTAGTACCTAAATTTTGGAGCTTCTTTTCTGCAATCAGTCTTTTGATATGCCGGTATGCCGTAATTTGTGTCATCCTAAACTATATTTAGATGAATTGTCTGCATGGGATGCTGTTTTTTTTCGGTCGGATAGGGGATTCTCCGCGTTGCAGTCTCATTTTATCGCTCACTTCTTTCTTGAATGAGTGACTTGCACGAAGATGAATGTTTTTCATCTTGACGGAAGTGGACCGGACTTCTTTCTTGTCATTGACGGGAGGACATTGCAATGAGGTGGTTAGAAAACCGAAGTTACCCATCTCTACTGTCCAGCCTTCGGCTAGTAAGTCGCGTGCTTCGTTGGAAAAGGCTTCCATAGCACCTGTTAATAGACTGCGGCTGATACCGGTGAATTTGTGTACACGGTCCAGAAACTCTTCTTTGTCTACGGTTCCTTTGGAGACAATGCGGGCGTGTAGCGATTGTTTTTCTCCATTTTCAATAGGGGGATTCTCGAATAAATCATATAAAGCACTCATATTCTAATATTAAGGGATTTGATTGTTAATATTGGTTCGTTCTACCTAGGTTATCGTTTCGTTCCACCTGGGTGTCCGTTTCGTTCTACCTGGGTATTCCTTTCGTTCTACCTAGGTGGAACGAATCGGCTTTCGTTACAAAAGTAGATAATCTATGCTGTGGGTGGGTGCTTTAACGATTGGATTCATACCTTCTTCATCCGTAGGAATATCCATATGATTAAATCTATTCCGAGAAATAATCTGACGTTATACGATAGTTTTCTGTGGAGAGTAAGAATTTCTATGAATTTTATGCGGAACAGATGTGTGTTTCATTCCAGCCTTCACTGCCACAAATAACAGCGCATAAAGCTATATAAACGATTACCTCCAATGAGTGTTCTTTATTTCGGTCAATACGGGGATCTTCCATTTGTTTACAAAGGCTAATGAAATTCATTTTAGGGTTTATTTATATGTAAATATACAAATAAATAATGAATGATAAAAATAATATATGACTAATAATGAAATAACTAATATATGTAATTAGTTTATAATATTATACTATAATATACATAAATATAATGCGTTTACCCTGCCTCCTTTGTGTTTTTAGAGATACTTTTATTACGAAATTCCAATATTTTGTGCCCGATACTCTTTAGGTGTATCCTACTTGCTTCTTGAAGAAACGCAGAAAATGCTGCGGATATTGAAAGCCTAACATATCAGAAATTTGTTTTGTATTCAGGTTCGGGTCAAGAATAGCATCTTTGGCTATCTCTATCATTTTAAGTTGTATATATTCTTGTGCTGTCTTCCCCGTTTCCTGCTTCACCAAATCTCCGAAATAATTGGGCGAAAGACAAATCTTGTCAGCAAAATACTTTACGGTCGGGATTCCTTCCCTTGTTGCCGTCCCTGAATAGAGATAATCATCCAACAGCCGCTCGAAACGTGCCAACGCATCGTGATTCATGTCCTCACGCGTGATGAACTGCCTCTCGTAGAAACGCATGCAATAGTTGAGCAGCACCTCGATGTTGGAAACAATCAGCGACTTGGAAAATTTGTCGATGGGATGCTGTAACTCACGGACAATCTTCTCCATGTAATCTTGGAGGATGATTCGTTCCTCCGTCGAAAGATGCAATGCCTCGTTGGATGCGTAGGAGAAAAACGAGTATTGCTTCATCTTCTTGAGAAACAGCGCATAAAATCCCAGCGTCATCCGGTGGTAGGCCGGTTGCGGCACGATTCCTACCCGCATTCTTTTCGGGACAGGACAGTTGAACAACCTTCATGTGCAACCCATGCCGGGCAAGCGGGCATTGATCGTCATTTCCAACGGCAAGTCCACACGCGACAACGGCTATTATGCAGTTGTTTTACGAATGGTTACACCGGCAAGGTGCTGATGGGAGTGTGATACAGAACTTACACAACATGGTGTTCTATCTGAATGGGAGCGCGTCCGGAGACGAATGGCTGCATAAGCAATTAATATATTCGTCGACAACTGAAACTGTTGCAGACTGGATGCGGGTCGTGCAGTTTGCCCGGAATGCCCGGCAGTCGCTGTATCTTTCGGAAATCTCGCTGGTGGGCAATTTGTTCGCCATTCTATCAGTGGTTGTGTCCGTCGCCTTCTAATTACGAACGGGTGATTGGTAAACCGAATCTTTGCACAAAGATTAAAAAAAATCAAAAACGTTTCGGAATTCTATTTCGGACATTAGTGTTTGTGAATATGAAATTGAGTGCAAAACCAAAGAACTTGAAAGGTTATTGTATTATTAATGTATGTTAATCATCGTGTTTGTTGCCTGTATTATGTAAATAAAGTCTATCTTTAGCGGTCATTACAACATAGGACAAAAAACACGTCATGAGTATTACTATTAAAAACCTCAATAAAATATATCCTAACGGAAACCATGCATTGAAAGATGTGAATTTGGAAATCCCTTCAGGGATGTTCGGATTATTAGGACCTAACGGTGCCGGCAAATCGACTTTAATGCGTATCCTTGTAGCTCTCATGGAACCTACTTCCGGACAAGTTGAAATTTGTGGATATGATTTAATGAAAGACAGGAAAGAGATCCGTGGTATTTTAGGGTATCTTCCTCAGGATTTTCGTTTTTTTGCTAAATATAAGACGTATGAATTTCTGGATTATGCGGCACGCCTGTCCGGAATGACCCATAGCAGACAGAGAAAACAGGCTGTGGATGAAATGCTTGAGAATGTAGGATTGTTCGATGTCCGCGAACGATATGCCAATAAACTATCGGGAGGTATGAAACGACGCCTGGGAATTGCACAAGCATTGATACATCATCCTAAAGTTATCATCGTTGATGAGCCTACGACCGGACTTGACCCGGAAGAACGTATCCGTTTCCGTAACCTTCTTTCTGAAGTCAGTGAGAATGATGTGACTATTATCTTATCAACCCATATTGTAGGGGATATTTCAAGTACTTGTAATAATATGGCGTTGATGAATCGTGGACAAGTTTCTTTTAATGGTTCTCCGCAAGAAATGCTGAAGATAGCAGAGGGTAAGGTATGGAGGATTAAAGCTAAGGGGGACCAGTTGCATGAGATTGATAAAAAATATCCGGTAATTTCTACTATTCCATCGGGCACGGGATGGGAGGTACAGGTAGTTGCTGATAAAGTAGAAGGATATGAAGTGGAGCCGTTTCCTCCAAATTTGGAACATGCTTATGTGTATTATATGGAGAATAAATTAAACCTTTGGACAAACGACTAAACATGATATGCTGTTATGACTTTTATCTCTAATATACAATCAGTAGCAAAATATGAAAGCAAATTATTAATAAGAAGTTGGTTCTTTAGGGTGTTTACAGTGCTTGCTGTAAGTATCGTTGCTTTTTTAAATTTCGGGTTATTCGTGTCGGAAGATATGGGAAGGGTATGGATTGCTACGTCTATTCCGTCAAATATTCCATATTTAATCTTATTGTTATTAAATACAGGACAGGCTGTCATAGCTATCTTTTTGGCTTCTGATTTTTTGAAAAGGGACAAAAAGTTGGATACATCGGAAGTTTTTTATGTCCGTCCGTTAAGTAATGCTGAGTATGTTATTGGTAAGATTTGGGGAAACCTACGTGTGTTTCTGATCCTGAACTTGATTGTTATTGGTATTACGGCAGCATTTAATCTGACATCAGGAGAGGTGGATTGGATGTCTTACATCATTTATTTTCTGCTAATCAGTGTTCCTACTCTTATTTTTATTATTGGATTGTCTATTTTTCTAATGTTGGTTTTGAAAAACCAGGCACTAACGTTCGTAATATTATTAGGGTATATCGGATTGACTGTTTTCTATATTGAAGATAAGTTCTATTACCTTTTTGATTATATGGCTTATAGTCTTCCTTTGGTGAAATCTACTATTGTAGGATTTTCCAATTTGGGAGTAATTTTGAATCATCGGGCTATCTATTTATTTGCCGGATTGGCATTTGTCTTTTTTACAATATGTCTATTCCGCCGTTTGCCAAACTCTTCCCGGAGTAATATTTCATGGATGTTTCTTGCTTTCGGTGTAATTTTGTTAAGTTTTACATCGGGTTATTGGCATATACATTCCATTTTATATCAAAGTGATATACGGGCGGTGTATACCAATATCAATAATCAGTATGTGGCTACTCCAAAAATGGCTATATATCAATACGATCTTTCGGTAGAACAACACCCAGATAACTTCTCTTCGGAGGTTACAATGATAGGAACTGCCTTGGAATCTTCAAACGTATTTACGTTTTGTTTGAATCCCGGTTTAAACATTCATTCGGTTCATTCCGGAGAACACCCGCTTAAATTCAAACGTGACAAGCAAATTGTATTAGTGGATTTCGGAACCAATGTAGCAAAAGGAGATACAGTTTCTGTGACATTCGAATATGACGGACAAATAGACAAATCGTTTTGCTATTTGGATATTCCACCAGAAATGTTGCAGGCCCCTAGAAAGAGGTTTTTGTTTAATATAGATAAGCAATACTGTTTTCAGACAAATAATTATTTGTTACTGACACCTGAAACATATTGGTATCCTCGTGCAGGAACGAGTTATAGTGATAAAACTCCCGATTGGCAACAAACTTATTTTAGCAATTATAATTTAAAAGTTAAACCACTTCCAGGATTGGTCCCTCTATCTCAGGGTGAAGGAAAGAGTGATGAACAGGGAGTTTATACATTTAAGGGAGACTTTCCTTCTCAAACGATTTCATTGATTATAGGAAACTACCAGCAGAAAAGTGTCTATTCGGATAGTATCTTATGTAGCATTTGGCATTTAGAAGATCATGATTATTTCACAGCAGTTTTTGATTCCATCCAAGATACTATTCCTTGGCTTATACGTAATGTAAAAGAACAGTTAGAACGAGATTATAAATTGGAATATCCTTTCAAACGATTCTCTATTATAGAAGTACCAGTACAATTTGACAGTTATGAACGTGCGTGGTCGCAAGCGCAGGAAACTGTGCAACCGGAAATGATATTATTTCCTGAAAAAGGATCCTTATTAAATTTGGATGTTAAGAGGGAAGTAAAAGATCAAATTCGTTGGTCAAAACATGGAGACCGTGAAATTACTGTGGTAGAGGCACAGATGCGTACATTTAATAATTTTGCCTGGACTTTTATGCGAACAGAAGGCAATTACAACTTTTCATTAGGTAGTAGAGGACGAACCAATTTTTCAGCTGAGGCAAATCCTTATTTCCTTTTTCCGCAGATTTACAATTTTCGTTATAATATATTCTCATCGGAGTGGCCGGTGGCTAATCGCGTGATCGAATTATATTTGCAAAAAAAATCGGAGAATAGAGGATGGGAACGCGAGATTAATGGCATTAGTAATAATGAAAAGGCCATTTTATTGTTGGAGAAGCATACATTCAAAGAGCTGTTAGCTGATGTGGAGCTACGCGATTTGCAAAATAATATTGTTGGTCTTGAGGCAAGTCGTCTTTTTGCCGTGCCTGAAATAAATATAGGTGTAGAGGCTTTCAGAGATTCACTGTATTCGTTGTTGAAACGTAATACTTTTCTGAATATAAAATTTGAAAATATGCTTGATACATTGGGAAGTATAAGCAAAACGGATATTCGTTCATCTTTGAAAGAATGGGAAGAAACTACCCCTCTTCCTTTTTACTCTATTGGAACTCCGGAATTGACTAAAGTTGTGGATAGGGGTGGAGAGGATAAATTTGTATTAAGAATGATGATTAGTAATAACTCTGATTATGACGGAATTATTCATATCGAGATTCGTCAAAATAATTGGTGGAACCAGGCTTTAGACGATCCCAGAGCTAGTACGAAAGTAAGGATGCCTGCTCATACGAGCAAAGAGTTTGTGTCGGTTTGGGAAGAACAAATCCGTAATGTTGAAATCAATACGATGGTCTCTGGAAATCTTCCAAATGTAATTGAACAGTCTATTGGTAATTTCAAACAGGAAAAAAATAAATTAGTTAAAGATAGTATCTATGTATTACCGGAATCTTCATTTGATTTGCCGGGAGAAGTCATTGTGGATAATGAGGATTCTACACTTTTCGTTCTTTCCACTCCTGCGGTTGTAGGACTTTTACCAAAATGGTTAGATGAAGTGGAGGATACTTCCTTTAAATATGCCGGTGTGCCTCCGTGGCGTCCGCCTTTGCAATGGACGGCTACTACCAATGCAGGATATTATGGAAAATATATTCGATCAGCATATGTGATTAAGAGTGGGGATGGTAGTCAGACTGCTACATGGAAAGTTCCTGTACCGGAATCTGGCCAGTATGATTTGTTTTACCATGTATATAAAGATAATGAATTGCGATGGAACAATCGTGCACGAGGGGAATATCACTTTAAAGTGATGTACGACGATGATGTGGAAGATGCTTATATTAACATGAGAAAAGCTAATGAAGGATGGGAGCAAGTCGGGACTTACTTCTTTAATTCCGATACGATTCGTGTCGTGCTGACAGATGAATGTAAATTGAGATCTGTTACAGCCGATGCGGTTAAAATAGTGAAACGATAATCATTAAAAAACAGCAAACTATATGCAAAGTGACTTACAACTATTAAAAAGGATGCTATTGACAGTCGTAGCCTTTATGGGACTTACCTTGTCTTCGCAAGGACAAATACCATTAACGATTGATAAGGCAATGGATATTGCGCAAGAGAATAGTCCTTCTCTACGTAGTTCTTACATGAATTTGGAGAGATATAAACAGAATTTGTTGGCACAGAAGGCTTCTTTAAAATCACGGTTTTCATTGGATTTGAATCCGATGGATTATAGTAAGGACAGATCCTTTGACTCTTTTAATTCTAGTTGGTATACCGGAGAAACATTTAATACAAGTGGAACCTTCCGGGTGGAGCAACCTATTTTATGGACCGACGGTACCGTTTCTTTAATTAATACCTTTGGGTGGCAGAAAAATAACTCAATCTCGGGTGATGATGAGAGAAACAGCCAAGTATTCAATAATAATCTTCGTCTTCAATTAACCCAACCTATTTTCACTTACAACAAACGAAAAATGGAATTGAAGCAAATAGAGTATGATTATGAAAATGCCAATATCAGTTATGCTTTGCAACGTCTGAATACGGAGAAAAGTATTACTGATCAGTTTTATGCTGTTTATATGGCGCAAAGTAATCTGGAAATTAGTCGTGAAGAATTGGTCAATGTCCAGCAGAGTTATGAAATAAAGAAAAATAAAGTAGAAGCTGACTTAGCTGCCAAAGATGAACTCTATCAAGCTGAATTGAATCTCGCCACAGCACGTTCGTCTGTAGACGAAAGAATGGTTAATCTGGAGAATGCAAAAGACAGGCTCAAACAGACACTGGGAATGAATCTGGATGAAGATATCCTTGTGTTTGCTGAAGTCGATATTAAACCGATCCAAGTGGATTTAGAGCAAGCTATTACGCATGGACTTGGGTCACGTCTTGAACTTCGTCAGCGTGAAATTAAAACTAAGGAACTGGAATTTGATATGATTAAGACAAAGGCCATGAATGAATTTAAAGGAGATGTGTCTTTATCTTTCGGATTGACCGGTGATAATAAGAATTTGAATAAGATGTTTGATAATCCGACACAAAATCCACGTATCTCAGTCAGTTTTTCTGTTCCTATCTTTGATTGGGGGGAAAAAAGAGCTAGAATCAAAGCGCAACAAATAGCACAGCAGATAAATGAGCTTGAATTTCATGAAGAGAAAGTGGATATTGAACTGAATATCCGTCAAGTATGGCGTAGTCTTGAGAATCTAAGGACACAGATTAAGATTGCTGAGCAGAATGTGAAGAACGCTCAATTGACATATGATTTGAATCAAACTCGTTATCGGGAGGGCGATATTACCGGTATGGAAATGAGTCAATTCCAAACTCAGCTTTCAAATCAAAAAATCGCTTATACGCAATCATTGATTAATTACAGAATAGAATTACTTAACCTCAAAATTCTTTCATTATATGACTTTGATACAAATAGTCCTATTGTTCCAATGAAAGATATGATCGATAAAAAATAAGCATGCCATGAAACAGTATCACATTTTAATTGCATCTACTTTATTAGTAACTATATCATTAATGAGCTGTGGCCAAAGACCGCAAAATGCACCTAATGACATTGCTACTCCTGTATCTGTAATCGAACTTAAAAAAGGATCGATCAGTAAATTAATAAATACAACTGGGACTGTACAGCCTACTTATGGGGTGTCTTTGAACTCAGAAATGAGTGGGAGTTATAAACTTCAGAACAATCCGAGAACTGGAAAACCCTTTAAAATGGGAGACCGGGTAAGTAAAGGACAACTGATTATTAAATTGGAAGATAGAGAGTATGAAAATGGAATTGCTATTGATGCTAAAAAGTTAAGTCTTGAGATTGCAGAGCAAGAGCAAACCAAGCAGAAGGCTCTTTATGAAAAGGGGGGAGTAACTGTGGGGGAAATGCGGAATTCAGAAGTAAAAGTGACCAGTGCTCGCTATGATTATGATAATGCTCAGCTTAATCTGGAAAAGATGAAAGTAATAGCTCCATTTGATGGAGTTATTGTTGATTTACCTCATTATACATCCGACAGTAAAGTCGAGCAAGGTAAACCAATGGTAAGTCTGATGGCTTATGACAAGATGTACATGGATATTAATTTGCCGGAAAGCAGTATTCGTTATGTCAAGGAATCACAACCGGTGTATATCACTCATTACACTATACCTGGTGACACATTGAGAGGGAAAATCAGCGAATTATCCCCGGCAATCAGTACAGAGACGCGTACTTTTAAGGGAAAAGTCCTGATTGATAATGATCAGCTGAAACTGCGACCGGGGATGTTTGCCAAAGCAGACATTGTGGTGGATAGAGCTGATAGTTCTATTATTATTTCCAAAGACGTCATTTTGTCTAATCGTCGTCGTAAATATGTATATGTAGTTGAAAAGAATACTGCAAAGATACGTAATCTGGAAACCGGTTTGGAGGATGAATATAACATTGAAGTTTTGTCCGGTCTTAATGTGAACGATAATCTGGTAGTGAGAGGTTTTGAGACATTGAAAGAAGACGCAAAAGTGAAAATCCAAAAGTAATTTGTTAGTCTGATGAACAAACACACCTCTCAAAAATAGGAAACACGTATGAAGAATATAATCAAATTTGCAGTAGGCAATCCGGTTACGATTTGTATGATTGTATTTGCCCTTTTGTTGTTGGGAAAAGTATCATACGATCAATTGAGTGTAGACTTATTGCCCGATCTGAACAATCCACGCTTGTTTATCGAGCTGAAGGCTGGCGAACGTCCTCCTGAGGAAATCGAAAAACAATTTGTGAAGAATATGGAGTCTATGGCTATCCGGCAGAGTGATGTTACGCAGGTTTCTTCCGTGATCAAGGCGGGAACTGCTCGAATCACTGTTGAGTATACTTGGACAAAAGATATGGATGAAGCTTTCCTCGATTTACAGAAAGCGATGAATCCATTCGCTCAAAACAAGGATATCACTGAGTTGAAAATTACTCAGCATGATGCCAATCTGTCACCCGTAGTGCTGGTAGGTATGTCGCATCAGAGTATTACAGATATGGCGGAACTGCGGAAAATAGCCGAAAGTTATATCCGGAATGAATTGATCCGCTTGGAGGGGGTTGCCGAAGTTACTCTTTCGGGAGAGGAAGTGAGTACGTTGACTATTCAAACAGATCCTTATAAACTAAACGCATTCCAGCTAAAGATAGAGGATGTCGCTTCCCGTATCGAATCAAACAACCAGAGTATATCCGGGGGGCAGGTTAGTGAACTAGGGCTGCAATATTTAGTAAAGAGTTCAAGTTTGTTCACAACGGAGGCTGATTTTGAGAATCTGATTGTGGGTTACAAGCCGGTGCAGCAACAAAGCACTTCTGGAAACAACTCTTCCGAAGCTGCTGATGCAAATAAAGCACCTATCTTTTTGAAAGAAATAGCAACTGTGCAGTTTATGAATGCTCGTCCGGAGAATATCGTTCGTATCAATGGTCAGCGTAGCATCGGTTTGTCTATTTATAAAGAGATGCGTTTTAATACGGTGAAAGTGGTGGATGAGGTAACCCGTAAGTTGGCTGTA
This sequence comes from Bacteroides bouchesdurhonensis, assembly GCF_900155865.1. Taxonomy (GTDB): domain Bacteria; phylum Bacteroidota; class Bacteroidia; order Bacteroidales; family Bacteroidaceae; genus Bacteroides; species Bacteroides bouchesdurhonensis. Next base: position 3,609,903 of record NZ_LT707006.1, on the reverse strand, counting down.
ATAGAGAGTGCACTCCCCGGTTATCATTTTCAAGTGATCTCTAATCAAGGTACGTTTATAAAAAGTGCGATTGGGGAGGTAAAAAGTAGTGCTTTATTGGGGGTAGTTCTTGCTATTGTTGTATTGTTCATATTCCTTCGTCGAATGGGGACGACATTAATTGTCAGTCTTGCTATTCCAATTTCGATTGTGGCTACTTTCAATCTGATGTTCTTCAATGGACTTACATTGAATATTATGACGTTGGGAGGACTTGCTCTTGGTGCAGGTATGTTGGTGGATAATGCCATTGTAGTGATAGAAAGTATTTTCCGAAATCAGGAGAAAGGGCTGAGTGCCAAGGAGGCTGCTATTACGGGAACTGCTGAGGTTGCCAATGCGGTAATAGCTTCTACTTTGACGACTATTGTCGTATTTCTTCCGATCGTTTATCTTCACGGAGCTTCAGGTGAATTGTTCAAGGATCAAGCGTGGACGGTTACTTTTTCACTTTTGTCTTCTTTATTCGTAGCTATTTTGGTGATACCGATGCTCTATATCCAGCTTTCCGGTAAGAAAGTGAAGATGGAGGAGGTGAAATCAATCCGGATGACGGGATATAGCAAAATACTTCGTAATTTGGTTCATCATCGTTGGTGGGTGATTGGCACTGCAATATTATTACTTATCGTAACAGGTTTGCTGACTCCGTATATTGGAACTGAATTTATGCCTCGAACTGAGAGCAAAGCTTTTACAGCTGTCGTTAAAATGCCGGAAGGTACACAGATGGAACGTACTTCTGCGGCGGTAGGCAATTTAGAAGATTTGTTATATACTATTGTCGGAGGTGATTCATTGTGTACGGTATATAGTCACGTCGGAGAAGGAAGCGGGTCTGAAAATGCGATCTTTGAGGGAGAAAATACGGCAATGATGAAAGTGATTCTTTCGCCGGAATGTGCTCTTTCATCAGAAAAGGTAATTGCTCAATTCGTTGAGTCTGCGAAGAATCCTGATGGGTTGGAAGTAACGATCCGGCAGGATGAGAACTCTTTGAGCTCGCTTTTAGGTAGTGAAGGAGCTCCTATCATTGTGGAGGTTAAAGGTGAGGAACTGGATGAGATCGCAGAAATCACTGAAGAGGTAAAAGATAAAATGTTGGGAGTAAACGGGCTATATGATGTAAGTACTTCTATAGAAGATGGCGCACCAGAAGTTGTCATTTCCATTAACCGTACCATAGCTGGCATTAACAACTTAAGTGTGGCTACAGTTATTGAACAGTTAAAGCAGCAATTAAGTGGCAAGGAGGTTGGAAAAATGGAATATCGCGGGGAGATGCGTGATATCGTAATTAAAGTTCCGGACATACCTTTGAGTTCGCTTGGGTCGCTCGTAATCAAAAGTGGTACACAAGAGTTTTTATTACAGGAAGTTGCCACAATTACTCATGGGCAGGCTCCTAAAGAGATATTGCGCCGCAATCAGAGCCGCATTGGTAAAGTAATGGCGAATATGGATGCCAGTAAGTCACTGGATAAAGTAGCAGAGGAGGTACGTCAAACGGTTAAGGAAATTGACCTGCCTGCAAATTATACTATTACGGTAACCGGAGAAGAGGAGAAGAGACAGGAGTCTATGAATAGCCTATTGTTTGCTCTGATACTCTCTGTAGTGCTTGTCTATATGGTGATGGCTTCTCAGTTCGAATCATTATTGCATCCTTTCACGATTCTGTTGACTATTCCATTAGCTGTAGTAGGTGCTATTTTACTTTTCTTCATTACAGGAACAACCATTAACATGATGGGGGTCATCGGTATTGTGATGTTGGGAGGTATTGCTGTCAATAACTCTATCATTTTAGTAGACCGTATCAATCAGCTTAGCCAGGCGGGAATGGAATTGACCGATGCGATTGTGGAAGCGGGACAACAACGTATCAGACCTATTATTATGACTACGCTGACTACTGTTTTGGCGATGCTTCCGATGACATTTGATTTTGGTGAAGGTGCTTCTCTGCGTTCGCCGATGGCTATTGCTGTAATTGGAGGTTTGGTTACTTCTACTTTGATGAGCTTGATGGTTATCCCTTGTGTATATTATGTCTTGGAAAAACTCAAAAGGCGTATAAATCACCGAACTAAAAACAGCTAAAGATGAACTTTTTACTAAATAGGAGAATTACGATTTGTATGCTGTTTATTGCACTTAGCCTTTTAGGTTATGTGTCGTATAAACAGCTTCCGGTGGAGTTGCTGCCTAATGCGGAACTTCCGGTATTGTTTATTCAAGTTTCGTCACAGCAAGATATGGATCCTTCGTATGTAGAGTCGGAAATCGTCATTCCACTCGAAGGGGCCGTCAGTGCGATAGGGGGAGTAGACAAGCTGCAATCTAGGATTGACAGGAGACAGTCGAGCATACAAATTGATTTTAAGAAGAATATCAACTTTAAGATGACTTCTCTTAAACTACAGGAGAAGGTGAACGAGATTGCCGCTTCGTTTCCTAGTGGCTTTACCGTGCAGGTACAGAAAGTTGATATTGCTCAAATGAGTAATAACTTTATGGTACTTCAGGTGCGCGGTTCCGGTGGAACCGACCGCGTCAGAAATTTAGTGGATGATCATATTCGTCCTGACCTGGAGAATATAGATGGGGTAGCTTCTGTCAATGTATATGGAGGACGGCAAAAGGCTATTGAGGTGCGTCTCAATCCGGAAACATGTAAGGCCTTGAACCTCACGCCATCCAAAATAAGCGGTCTTCTTTCGCAAAACACACAGGAAAAAACATTTGTAGGTTTTGCTAATGAACCGGATAGTAAGAATTTCGTCCATGTCAATGCTATGTATACGGAAGTGGCTGATTTGGAGAATATTGTTGTGGCACCGGGACCTATTTTACTGAAAGATGTGGCTACGGTATTTTTTGATTTGAAGGAAGAAACTACTTATAGTCGTGTTAATGGGAAGGAAGCTGTTTCGGTTGCCTTGATTAATGATTCGCAAGCTAACCTGATTGAACTTTCACATCGTGTTTCCGATGTGGTGGATACGCTGAATGAGAAGTTGACTCCACTTGATCTGGAAATAGTAGTGCAGGAGAATAAAGCGGAAACTATGGAGGATAATATCAATCAAATCATTAACTTGGCGTTAGTGGGTGGTTTGTTAGCTGTGTTTATCCTTTGGCTTTTCTTGAAAAATATACGGTTGGTATTTTTTATTGCACTTTCTATTCCTATCTCTGTTTATACGGCTTTCAACTTCTTTTATGCTTCAGGAATTACTATCAATAGTCTTACATTGGTAGGAATGGCACTGGCGATCGGAATGTTGTTGGATAACAGTGTTGTGGTGCTTGAAAATATTTATCGTTTGTCAGGGAGTGGTTGTACACCCGAACGTTCGGTTACTCAAGGAACCAAAGAGGTATGGCGTTCTATTGTGGCAGCTACGCTGACCACAATTACTGTATTTTTGCCGTTTGTCTTTTCCGATAATTTCTTGATCAAGCTAATCGGCCATCATATCGGAGTTTCTATTATCTCTACCTTGACTGTTTCTTTATTTGTTGCTTTGCTTTTCATTCCCATGGTTACTTATCTGATCTTGAAAAAGAAAAACGGTAATAGTATCATTTATGAAAAGGTATCGATCGTGCAACGTCCGATACAGATTTATCTGGTTTTATTAAAGACTTGCATGCGCAATCCCGGGGTCACTATTTTCGGATCTGTAGTTTTGCTTTTTACAACTCTCATACTATCGCTGACATTGAATGTGCAGCAGATGAAAGAAGTAGAATCTGACCGGTTCGATATTAGTGTAATGATGAATACCGGAAGTACTCTTGAAAATACAGATAAGATCGTTCGATTATTGGAAGAACGTTTGGCTGATGTACCCGAAAAGAAAGATTTGATTTGTCGTGTTCGGGAAAAAGAGGCAACTCTCACCCTTGTTTTGCAAGAAGATTATCAGAAAATAGCTAAACGGAAAATAGCGGATATCAAATCGGATGTACAGGGTAAAGTCTCAAACATAAACGGAGCTGAGATATATGTTTCTGATCCCATGGGAGGGGGGGGAGATAATTCTGCTCTGAGTAGTCTCGGTGGTTTTATGCGTTTATTGGGTATAGGAAATAATCGAGAACGGGTTGTTATCCGAGGGGCTGATTTTGAGATGATGCAAATGGTAGCTGAGGAGATACGTTATTTATTGGATGGACAGGATTTTGTGCAAGGTACTCACGTATCTTTTACTCCCCGGCAACCGGAAATAAATCTGAATTTTGATCCGATTTTACTGACTACTTATGATATTAACCGCAACAATATAACTTCGGGATTGACATCGCTCAATCGTGAGTTTTCTTCAGAAGCTACTTTTAAGGTAGGAGATGATACGTATGATATTATCATTCGTGACGAAATACCGGAAGAAGAAACTGAAGAGGAGGCAAAAGAAAAAGCTCAAAAGGAAAAAACAGTAGATGATTTACGGGCTGTTCAAATAGAGAATGCCAATGGCGGTATACATAACTTGGAAGATATATCAACCATTAACTATGGTCGTGGACGTTCTCGGATTATACGTGTCAATCAGGATAAGCAGATTGAGGTATATTATAATTTCCCAAGAGATGTTCAGTCTTCAAAGGATTTGCTGGAAGGATACCGTTCTGATATTGATCAGTTGATTGCTAACTATAACCTTCCCGCCGGAGTGGCTGTGCAAGTATTTCATGAAGAGGATGAGTTCGGGGATTTCAAGTTTCTCATATTGGCAGCATTTATCCTGATCTTTATGATTCTTGCTTCTGTTTTTGAGTCTGTCGTGACGCCTTTTGTATTGCTTTTTACTATACCATTGGCTGCTATCGGTTCTTTATTGGCACTGCTCCTTACTGGTAATAGCTTAATGAATGCGAATACATTGACAGGGTTTTTGATATTGTTGGGAGTGGTTGTTAATAACGGAATTATATTGATCGATTACGCTAATATTTTGCGCTCAAGGGGATATCGCCGTAACAGAGCGTTGATGACTGCCGGTATGTCCCGTATTCGTCCGATTTTGATTACCTCCATCACAACGATTGCTGCTATGCTTCCGTTGGCTATGGGAGATACAGAGTATGCAGGAGCTATTGGTGCTCCATTTGCGATTACAGTAATCGGCGGACTTCTTTTCTCTGCTTTATTGACGTTGATTTTAATTCCTACTGTCTGTATGGGGTTGGAGAATGTGCTTCAGTGGTATCGTTCATTATCCCTTAAGATATGGATCACTCATCTTATTCTTTTTGTAGTCGGTATAATTAGTATTTGGTTGTATGCCGATGGAATGCTCTGGCAAACAATCTATCTGGTAGCATTAATTGCAGGTATACCGGGCATGACCTATTTTGCACAGACTAGTCTTAGACGAGCAAAATCGAAGGTAATAGATCCGAGTGAGGAGATACATATCTCTGTCAGGAATTTGGTTAAAATATATGATTGGCCGGGGCGTTTTAGCCGTCAATGGCATAGTGGATTGCAAATACGTAAGCATTTGGGATTGAGTAATGAATATCATTCATTGAAAGATTTTGTGAATGTATTGTGGCAATTTGGCATTCTGGTATTCGGCATTTATTTCACTTATTTCTTTATTCAAAACAGACTCTGGATATTCTTATTCTCCTTTGCAATTTATGCATCTGTTCTGTATTTGTGGAGGAAAGTGCGTTCTTATTTGTATTATCGTTACGAGAATAGTAAATGGGTGAAGATGTTCAATCGTGCGATATTCTGGAGTCTTCCTCCTATAATATTGTTTGAGTTATTCAGGAAGATGGAAAATAACGGTCTGGTGATCATGATCGGATTGTTGTGGTTTGTAGGTATTGCCATTTATGTTACTTCTCAGTATTTATATGATCATAATATAAATATTGAGCGCGTGTCCGGACGTTATGCAGGACTTCGCCGTTCCTATTTCCGTATGGTAAAAAGTGTTCCATTGATTGGAAAGCGGCGCAAACCTTTCAAAGCATTGCGTGGCGTGTCGTTTGAGATTCAAACAGGTATGTTCGGCTTGTTGGGACCTAATGGAGCCGGAAAGTCAACTCTGATGCGCGTGATCTGTGGAATATTTGAACAAAGTTATGGAAGCATATGGATCAATGGTCTTGATACTCGTATCTATAGGGAAGAATTGCAGAGCTTGATAGGATTTCTGCCCCAGGAATTTGGTACTTACGAAAATATGACATCGTGGGAATTTCTTGATTATCAGGCTATATTGAAAGGCATTGTTGATGGAAAGTTACGTAAGGAACGTTTGGATTATGTTCTGAAAGCAGTGCATATGTATGAACGGAAAGATGAAAAAATCGGTTCATTCTCAGGCGGTATGAAGCAACGTATCGGTATTGCGCTTATCTTACTCCATTTACCACGTATTCTGGTTGTAGATGAGCCTACGGCAGGGTTGGACCCGCGTGAGCGTATACGTTTCCGTAATCTATTGGTCGAGTTGAGTAAAGACCGTGTGGTTATTTTCTCTACTCATATCATTGAAGATATATCCAGTTCTTGTAATCAGGTGGTGGTGATCAATAAAGGTGAACTGAAGTACTTTGGTAATCCTTCGGACATGGTGGAAATGGCTAATGGCAAAGTATGGCAGTTTAGTATTGATAAGACAGAATTTGAAAAGGTGCTGGATAAATCATTGGTAATACATCATATTCAACAAGATGACTCTATTTTGGTACGTTATCTTTCTATAGATCAACCTTATGAGGGAGCTGTGGAAGTAGAAGCTAATTTGGAAGACGCTTATCTTTGTCTATTGAAGAATATGAATTAAAAGAAGAGAAGGATATGACATTGAATCAAATTATACAGTTGTTGCCCAAAGTTGTCAAATATAACCTGAAGATTATATTTGCCGGGAAGTTTATCTGGTTTCTTTTGGCGGCATTTAGCTTTTTTGCCTTTTTTATGTTCCAGAATGCATGGAAACGAGAGGAAATTAATGAAGGACTTATCTATGGTATCCTTCTATTTCCATGTATATTGCTTATTTTCTATCCGGCTGTGTTCGGTATTCAAAATGACGAAGATAGTCGGATATTGGAAATCCTTTTTGGTATTCCGGATTATAAATATAAAGTATGGGGGGTGCGGTTACTTATGATATATGTAGCTATTTTTGTCATTTTAATTGTCTTTTCATATGTGGCTATTATTTTATTGTATCCGGTCAATCCGCTTGAGATGTCTTTACAGTTGATGTTTCCGGTGCTTTTCTTCGGAAATATGGCTTTTATGCTTTCTACTATTACACGCAGTGGAAATGGGACAGCCGTACTAATGATTATCATAGGTATTGTTTTAATTTTTGTTAGTAGAATGAATGACATGGATCGTTCTTTCTGGAATGTCATGTTGAATCCTTTTAGTATGCCTGAAGGTTTTCATCCGATGATATGGGAAAGTGTCCTCATCAAAAATCGTATATTCCTTTTTTCTGCTAGTGTAATCTGGGCGATGATTGGGTTGCTGAATTTACAGAAAAGGGAAAAATTTGTGTAGTAAGCGAATCTAAAGACAAAAACACTCATGAGAGCAAATCTGAAAATAACACAAACGTTCTGGACAGCGAACAAATCGCTGTTGGAGAATGGATTCGGATGGCCTCATCTGCAGTATCATCTGATGTCATGGGCATTAAGTTGCTTGAGTCTTCGTAAAAGCTATGACAATGTAGTGCTTTATACGGATAGCAATGGGTATAAGGTCTTTATCGAGTTGCTGAAACTTCCTTATACGGAAGTGGTGGTGCAATATGACGACTTGCGGTGTCCGGACATCCATTGGGCTTATCCCAAAATGCTTACTTATTCGTTGCAGGCGGAACCGTTTATCCATGTGGACGGAGACGTGTATCTTCCCCATCGTTTGGATGCTTCTATCGAGTCCGGTGGATTGATAGCCCAAAATGTGGAAATGGGAACTCAATATTACAAAAACATGATGAACGACCTGTTGCGAAGAAATTACCGGATGCCGGAATTTCTGCACAAGGTGTTGGAGCGTGATCTCATTCCTTCGTACAATGCCGGTTTCTTGGGTGGAAACGACCTTGAATTTATACAGGAGTATTGCCGGATTGCTTTTCGGTTTATCGAGGATAACGGTTTACTCGATTATCATAGTCGGAATCTGGGTGTGAACAACAACCTGCTTTTCGAACAGACACTGTTTGCAGCCCTTGCCGAAGAGCGTGGAAAAGAGGTGGCAAGTGTGCTGGGATATGTAGTGCCGGACAATGGTTACGATTATCACCGTTTTTGCGATTTCTACCGTTTCGAGGATGTCAAGTTCCTGCATCTGCTGGGCGGACACAAACGCAACCAGCGCGCCTGCGAACTGCTTGGCAAGACATTGCTCGACCGTTATCCTGATTACTACCGTCGGATTGTGGAACTCTTTCCGCAGAACAACAAGCGTCTGGGAGGTATCAAGCAGGAACTTCCGGACATGACTGTCCAGCAATGTATTGCGTTGTATCAGGATTATCTGTGCGACCGCATAGCTGAGTGGAAGGAATTGCCTAACGAAACGCTGTATGATTGGGAGCACCGCCTTTCCTCTTATTCCCATTTTATCAATGCCAACCGTGAGCAACAGGCGGTTTGTTTGATGAGGAAGATAACGGTCTATCTGACGAAGAAAATCGGGAAACAGCACCGGAAAGTCGCTCAAAATAGGAATGAAAATCCTAGCAGTTCTAGAGTAAAAACAATGTAGAAAATCAAAACAGTTTCTTAAATTAATATGTATAAGTTTGAAGTTTTTATATGTATTCAGCTTTTATTGATATGTGTATCTTGTGGTAAGCATAATAAAGTAGATAAGGCTGATATAGGTGTAAAGAAAAATATTTCTGTGGTTGTTGAAAACCAAGAGGATTTGTTTCAGCAATCATTGAAAGATACGGTTGAGAATATAGATTCAGAAGCCGTGAATATGTTGAAAGAATTTTATGCAACTGAACTTAAACCTATTATAAGAAAGGAGAAAGAACTTAAAAAAGATTATGCCAAGTATTTTACGAAGGCAATGAGAAGTAAGATATGGAGAATGACTTGGGATGCGGGTGCAAGCATGGTAATTCGCGCACAGGATGTTCCGGAAGACTCGTGTGAAACGTTAAAAATTGAGCCTTTGGGGAATAGTTGGTATATGGTGCATTATGCATATAGTAGAGGAACACCTTACGAGGGAACAAAAGAAATCCCTGTGAGAGTGGTAAAGGAGGACGGGGAATATCGTGTGGGATACATCACACCGGAGTCGCTCGGGCAACAGTTTGGCGATAGCTTGTGGTACAGTGGCGATACATTTCCTAAAGTGGACCGTAATGAACCGCTCGATTTTGTGAAGAGCTTCTATGATTTTTATACATTGAAACATAGCACGCTATCCGAGAATCTGTTGCAGGAATTAGCTGTTATCCGTGCGGAGTATTTAACTCCCAATGCTTTGTTTCGTTTTAACAAAATGGAGGAATTAAGCAGAAATGATGGTTATCCTGAATATGATGCATTAATAGGACGGCACGATTTTGAATTTCCGTATCGTAATAATGTTTGGGTACATCCTACCGATAAACCGGATGCATTTCAAGTTGGTGTAACAGGTGATACGATTCTTATTAATGTTGTGAAACAGGAAGATGAATATTATATTAACGATATTTACAACAAAGAGTTTGAATCTTTCTTGCCGATAGAGTAACAAAAACTGCCATTATGAAAAAGAAATCTTTTTTACTATTGTCTTTATCGTTTCTTACGTTTGCACCGTTATCAGCGCAGCGTGTAAACGAGAATTACCCCTTCTTGAGTTACTGGGACTTCAAGTTTAGAAATGTGCCTGACTCAGTAGATTGCCGTTATAATCCTAGGAATAATAAATTGTATCTTTCCGGTTTTGATACTAACGGCAAAGGTACATTCTATTTTGCCGGAGGCAACCCGCTCAGCGTCTCTTGCTTTAAAGGAACTACTCTGCAATGGCGTCGCAAAGTATCTGACACACATACCAAGTGTGCCCTGTTCCGCTTGCGTGGGGATAGCTTTTATCTTGTGCACGATTAGACGCATGAACTTATTATCCTGAGTAAGGATGGAACAGGCGATGTGCGTCGTGTGAAGCTGGCAACGAACGATATAGACGAGGAAGTGGTGCACCGAAACTATTTTGTAGTTAGAGACAAGGGATTCAGAGATAAAAAGTTCAATTATATACATAATTGGGAAATACGTCAGTTTAAAGTAAGTTTCTTCAACTATCAGGGAGAGTTGGTATGGACGGACGAGATGAAGCGGGAATATTGTATGAAAATGATGCACTCTATGCCTTACTTGCCGATGTCTGATAAAAATATGGAGATTATATATTATAAAGGGATTTTTCGGGATATGCATTTGTTTGCGAATGTACTTGGAGGACAGTTCTTTCTGACCAGTTTCGGAGACGTTCAATATTCTTACAAGATTCCAGGTGATATTTATTTTAGTGTTTTGCCTTTATCAGCATTGAATGACGAGATAGATATAGAGAGCCATTCACGACCCAAAGCAGAGGACTTCAAATGCATTTGTCGGACCAGGTCCGAGAAAGGAAACAGAGCATGGAGGCGACCTAATTCACTCGTTGCAAAACTTTGACGATATTTTTTTAGCATATCGAACTCAGTAAAACCTAAACAAGGTTCGATTTCGGAGATTTTTTGTATCTTTACCATGTGTTTTTAGTTTAGATTACCCCCATTTTGGTCGTCAAACCGTTTTTGGGGGGGAATGCTTAAAGATACAAAAAAGGCAACTAACTCGCAATGAATTAGTTGCCTTAAATTTTATTATTTTAGGAATATCCTTAGATACTTATGAGGATATACTATTGTTTTTTCGATGCAACGTATTTCCAAAACCTAAGTTAAAAATAATATCCCAGGTTTACATAACAGCTTCCTTTGTCGGTCCGATTGGAATATCCAAATGTGATTTCCAACGGACCGAAGATGCTGTCCATACCATATCCCGCACTGATTCCATATAGTTGCTTGCCTCTTAGTATATCGAAGAAATTACTTTCAGTCAATCCATAATTGCCAGTCAGGGTGAGATAATGAATACTTCCCATCCGTTGGCGGAACTTTATTGAGGCAATCATAATAGAGTTATCCATTAACTCTATATTCGTAATTCCTGCAAAAGGCAATTGCTGGGGAATATACAGGCCATATACTTCGCCGCCGATTGCATTTTGTATCGGATAAGGAAAATCTTTCCCTATCAATATACGTCCATAGATGGAAGGTATGATGGAAAACCGGTGCGTAACGGGGATAACGCTAGTCCAAGAGCCTTTTAATGCAGAGAATGGAGCATGTTCATTATACTGTGCCATATTATCTGTATAGAGTGAATAGGAGGCACTGAAATCACTTCCTTTAGAAGGGAAATATCCCTTGTCATATGTATTGTAATGGACTTGAGCAAAGTAGCTCAAGAGATGTTCAGATTCAATATCTAGATCGGTCAACTCAGGCTTTTTAAACAAAAAGTCTTTGTATTTATAATATTCGAAGCGGAAGCCGAGTCCGAACCGGAAATTCTTATACCAAACGTCTGAAAAACCAAATTCTGCCAGATGGTATTTGTAAGTTAGGTTATAGGCGCGGTCGCCATTGTCATATATGTTGATATCATTATACTGAAACATATATGAAAAATTGAAGTTACGTTGTTGCATAGGTTCGAGGGTATAATCGATCCGAGCGGCATACCGTTTACCCAATCGTCCGGTAAGGGAGATCCGGGAAGGTATATGAGTCTTGATATCTGCGATGCCATTGACTAACAGAGAAGCTATCTCTTCCGAATCGAAGCGGATTCCAAGGTTGATTCTTTTTTCATATTTTTCTTCCAGCATGAAAGTCAGGTGATATCCTTCAGAGGTATGCATTAGTTTGTAGCTGGCACTGGAATAGGATTGGCTGCCCCGTAATTGGAATAGGGCTTGTTCTATTTGTTGGGTGGTGATATCACTGTCTTCTTTTAGATTACATTTTTTCATCAGCCATTTCTTATCCTTTGCTTCTACACCGGTGAAAGAGATTTTTGTCACGAAGATTGTGCGGGAGTTGGAGAGAGAGGAATAGGGACCGTGTTGTTTAGGTACATAATCGTCTGAAATCCCGATTTTCTTTTTTAGGGCAATCAGAGAATCCCATTGTGCTCGTGCTGCTTCTTCTCCGCGTTGCATCAGAGAATCGATAGCTGCCGGTGTGAAACTGGCTGAAGAATATCCGTCTACATTCACACGAATATAAGTATCTGTCAGGTCTACATTCTTTTCATGATTGGTTTGACATGTCAGATCAACAATTTGTCCAAGAATTTCAGGAACGCTATTGAGCTTGTTAGCACTTTTCAGAACGTTTTGCACATCTACTCCGATAATTATATCGGCACCCATAGCCTTAGCAACATCTGCGGGATAGTTATTGACGATGCCACCATCTACAAGTACCATACTGTCTACTCGTACCGGAGTAAACACTCCAGGAATAGCCATACTTGCACGCATAGCGGTTGAAAGCACTCCTTCATGGAACACGACTTGGTCTCCATTGACAACATTTGCCGACACACAGGCAAAAGGAATAGGCAATTTATTGAAATTGATGGAATCATGATAACCCACCGTTAAATCGGAGAATAGATTGGCAAGGTTTTGGCCTTTTATAAGCCCACCGGCAATTTCTTTTGGATTCTTTGTAAATGGAATAGAGACAATATATTTCTCAGAACGTTCGCGATCTGTAAGCGACATGGAACTACGTTTGATACGGTCACTTAAAAGAAAGGTCCAATTCTGCTTTCTTACCATACTGTCCAACTGTTCCGGAGTATAACCGATTGCATAAAGTCCGCCTACTATAGATCCCATACTAGTACCTACTATATAATCAATAGGAATTCCTGCTTCTTCGATGACTTTTAGTGCTTTTATGTGGGCTACTCCCTTAGCCCCGCCGCCACTTAGCACTACACCCACCTTTTTTCGTTGTTGCTGAGCATGAACAGAAAAAGGAATTAATAAACCGATTGATAAAACCAATATGGAAAATAGTTGTTTTTTCATTATAACACGGTTTAAAATTAATGACCATCATATACATTACAAATGTAGGAGATAATTTGTTTAGTTGTTGAAATGTAAATCAGAAAAAATGTTCCAAAAGTCGTAATTGTGGATTAATTCTACATTTTTAAAGCGATTCCACATTTTAGTGTATAGTATGTCGTTTTTGCAATGTGTTGATTATCAAAGAATAAATGTTTTGCGAAGAAAATGGAATGATATTTGTAAAATGCAGAGTAGACAAACATAAGTTAATTTAAATAATTGATTCGATATGAGATTGTTTTTTTCGAAACGAGAGTTGAAACTGAGTAGAAGTAGAACCATTGCTGCTATTATTTGTATGGTTTGCGTATTAGCAACATATTGGATACTGACCCGCCCTCAGAAAGTAGAACCGGAGATTCCAACCGTTATATTGGAGCCAGCTGTAAAAGATGATGTAGAAATCTTTGGAGAGTATGTAGGACGTATTCGTGCCCAACAATTTGTAGAAGTACGTGCTCGTGTGGAGGGGTATTTGGAGAATATGCTTTTTGCAGAAGGTACTTACGTGAATAAGAACCAAGTATTGTTTGTTATCAATCAAGATCAATATCGTGCAAAAGCTGATAAAGCGAGGGCCCAGTTGAAGAAAGACGAAGCGCAGGCATTGAAAGCAGAACGTGATTTGAAACGTATTCGTCCATTGGTTGAACAGAATGCAGCCAGTCAGCTTGACTTGGACAATGCAGAAGCAGCCTATGAAAGTGCTGTTGCAACGGTAGCCATGAGTGAGGCTGATTTGGCTCAGGCCGAACTTGAATTAGGGTATACAGTAGTTCGTTCTCCGTTATCCGGTCATATTAGTGAAAGAAATGTGGATTTGGGAACATTAGTAGGACCGGGAGGTAAATCTTTGCTCGCTACCATTGTTAAGAGTGACACGGTATTAGTAGACTTTAGTATGACAGCATTAGACTATTTGAAAAGTAAGGAACGTAATATTAATTTAGGACAAAAGGATTCAACTCGTTCCTGGCAGCCAAATATTACTATTACTCTGGCTGATAATACCGTATATCCATATAAAGGATTTGTAGACTTTGCTGAACCGCAGGTAGATCCTCAGACTGGTACCTTCTCTGTACGTGCGGAAATGCCCAATCCTAAACAAGTATTATTACCTGGACAATTTACCAAAGTAAAACTTTTGTTAGATGTACGTGAAGGTGCAATTGTAGTACCGATGAAAGCTATTACGATTGAGAAAGGCGGAGCATATATTTATACGGTGCGTAAAGATGATACGGTGGAGAAGCGTTTTATAGAATTAGGTCCTGAAGTAGGAAATAGAGTGGTAGTAGAAAGAGGACTGGCCGTAGGCGAATTAGTTGTAGTAGAAGGTTTCCATAAGTTAACTCCTGGAATGAAAGTAAGATTCGGTGAGTCGGAAGAGGAAATAATGATTAATGCCAAAGAAGAATGATTTATGAAAGTTACATTTTTTATAGATAGACCCGTATTTTCAGCAGTAATTTCCATCGTTATTGTGATTGTCGGAATCATTGGTTTGACCATGCTTCCGGTGGATCAGTATCCACAGATTACGCCGCCGGTGGTAAAGATTAGTGCTTCTTACCCAGGTGCTAGTGCGTTGACTGTTTCGCAGGCTGTGGCAACTCCGATTGAGCAGGAAATCAATGGTACTCCTGGTATGCTTTATATGGAATCTAGCAGTTCCAATTCCGGAGGGTTTTCGGCAACAGTCACTTTTGATGTTTCCGCTGATCCGGATTTAGCTGCAGTGGAAATACAGAATCGTGTGAAACTGGCAGAATCCCGTCTTCCGGCAGAAGTTATCCAAAATGGTATTTCTGTGGAGAAACAGGCACCTAGCCAGTTAATGACTTTGTGTTTGACTTCTACCGATCCTAAGTTTGACGAAATTTATTTGAGTAACTTTGCGACTATTAATGTGCTTGATGTAATTCGTCGAGTTCCTGGAGTAGGGCGTGTTTCAAATATTGGTAGTCGTTATTATGCGATGCAAATCTGGGCTCAACCTGATAAGTTGGCAAACTTTGGATTAACTGTACAAGATTTACAAAACGCCTTGAAGGACCAGAATCGTGAATCTGCTGCCGGTGTATTGGGGCAACAACCTGTAGAAGGTTTGGATATAACTATTCCTATTACTACTCAGGGACGTCTTTCTACTGTAGGACAGTTTGAAGATATTGTGGTACGTGCCAATGCTAATGGTTCTATTATCCGATTAAAAGACGTAGCACATGTCTCATTAGAAGCTTCTTCGTATAGTACGGAAAGTGGTATTAATGGTGAGAATGCTGCAGTACTTGGAATTTATATGTTACCGGGTGCGAATGCTATGGAAGTTGCGCGGAATGTGAAAGAAGCGATGGATGAAATCAGTAAGAATTTCCCCGAAGGATTAAGTTACGAGATTCCGTTTGATATGACGACATATATATCAGAATCAATTCATGAAGTATACAAGACCCTTTTTGAAGCATTAGTATTGGTAGTATTGGTCGTATATCTGTCTTTACAGAGTTGGCGTGCAACTCTGATTCCGGTTGTAGCAGTACCTATTTCATTAATCGGTACCTTTGGTTTTATGCTGATATTTGGTTTTTCATTGAATATTTTGACATTGCTAGGATTGATCCTTGCTATCGGTATTGTGGTGGATGATGCGATTGTTGTGGTAGAAGGGGTGGAACATATCATGGAAACGGAAAAATTGAGTCCCTATGAAGCAACCAAAAAAGCGATGACCGGATTATCAAGTGCATTGATTGCTACTTCACTGGTGTTGGCAGCGGTATTTGTTCCAGTTAGTTTCCTGAGTGGAATTACCGGACAATTATATCGTCAATTTACAGTGACGATTGTGGTATCCGTACTTATTTCTACTGTTGTAGCTTTAACTCTGAGTCCCGTTATGTGTTCTTTGATTTTGAAGCCGGATCATGGAAAGAAAAAAAATATCATTTTCAGAAAAATCAATGAATGGTTGGGAATTGGCAGTAATAAATATGTGTCTGCTGTGACACGTACAATCAAACATCCACGTCGGATATTAAGTGCTTTTGGAATGGTGTTGATTGCTATTCTACTTATTCACAGGATTATTCCTACTAGTTTTTTGCCAGTAGAAGATCAGGGTTATTTTAAGATAGAATTAGAATTGCCCGAAGGAGCTACATTGGAACGTACTCGTGCTGTAACTGATCGTGCAATAGCCTATCTGGAAAAGAATCCATATATCGAATATATTCAGAATGTAACAGGTAGTAGTCCACGTGTGGGAAGTAATCAGGGGCGTGCCGAATTAACTGTGATTCTAAAACCTTGGGAGGATAGAAAAAGTACTACTATTGAAAAGATTATGGATACGGTAGAGAAACATCTTAAAGAATATCCGGAATGCAAGGTATATTTGTCTACGCCTCCTGTTATTCCGGGATTAGGTAGTTCCGGAGGGTTCGAAATGCAATTGGAGGCTCGTGGTGAAGCTACTTTCGATAATTTGGTGGATGCGGCCGATACTCTGATGTATTATGCCTCTAAACGTAAAGAACTGACGGGATTGTCTTCTTCTTTACAATCGGAAATTCCTCAACTTTACTTTGATGTCGATCGGGATAAAGTAAAAATGTTGGGAGTACCTTTAGCTGATGTATTTTCTACGATGAAGGCTTATACCGGTTCGGTATATGTGAATGACTTTAATATGTTCAACCGTATATATAAAGTCTACATTCAGGCAGAAGCCCCTTATCGTGAACATAAAGATAATATCAATCTATTTTTTGTGAAAGCATCTAATGGAGCAATGGTACCACTGACTTCTTTAGGAAATGCATCGTATACCACAGGGCCTGGTAGTATTAAGCGTTTCAATATGTTTACTACAGCTGTTATTAGAGGTGCTGCTGCACAAGGATATAGTTCGGGACAAGCGATGGAAATAATGGAGCAGATTGTTCGTGATCATCTTCCTGATAATGTCGGTTTGGAATGGAGTGGATTGTCTTATCAGGAAAAAAAAGCCGGAGGTCAGACTGGTATGGTTATGGCATTGGTCTTTCTGTTTGTCTTCTTGTTTCTCGCTGCACAGTACGAAAGTTGGACGGTACCTATTGCAGTACTGCTATCTTTGCCGGTAGCTGCGTTAGGAGCTTATCTCGGAGTTTGGGTCTGTGGTTTGGAAAACGATGTCTATTTTCAGATAGGATTAGTGATGTTGATTGGACTTGCGGCTAAAAATGCGATCTTAATTGTGGAGTTTGCCAAAGTACAGGTAGATAAAGGAGAAGATTTGATACAGTCGGCCATCTATGCAGCTCGCTTACGTTTCCGTCCGATTCTGATGACTTCATTAGCTTTCGTACTTGGAATGCTTCCGATGGTATTGGCAAGCGGACCCGGTGCTGCCAGTCGACAGGCGATTGGTACAGGTGTGTTTTTCGGAATGATATTTGCCATTGTATTTGGTATTATTCTTGTACCTTTCTTCTTTGTAATGGTATATAAAACAAAGTCGAAACTTTTAAAACATAAGAAATAATGAAACGAAAAGATCTATATATTGCCCTTCTATTATTTGCTGTAATCATGACTTCCTGTAAAGTTGGGAAAAACTATGTTCGTCCAGATCTTTGTTTACCCGATAGTCTGGAACAGAATCAGGACACCGTTAGTTTTGGTGAACGGGATTGGAGAGAAATTTATACGGATACAACTCTCTGTAATCTGATAGATCGTGCATTAGAACATAATAAAGATATGTTGATTGCTGCTGCTCGTGTGAAGGAGATGGCAGCTCAGAAGCGAATATCTACGGCAGCATTGCTTCCTGATATAAAAGGAAAAGTGACTGCAGAACGTGAATTGGAAAATCATGGCGGAGATGCTTTCAAGAAAGCTGATACATTTGAAGCTCAGTTTCTGGTTTCATGGGAAATTGATCTTTGGGGGAATTTACGTTGGGCACGATCAGCGAGTGTAGCTGAATATTTACAATCAGTGGAGGCGCAACAGGCTCTTCGAATGACAATTGTTGCTGAAGTGGCTCAAGCGTATTATGAATTGGTTGCTTTAGATACAGAACTTGACATCGTAAAACAAACGTTGAAAGCGCGTGAAGAAGGAATACGTCTTGCTCGTATCCGTTATAATGGTGGATTGACTTCTGAAATTCCATATCGTCAGGCACAAGTTGAGTTGGCACGTACTGCTACTCTAGTGCCGGATTTGGAACGTAAAATCTCTTTGAAAGAAAACGATATTGCTTTTCTTGCCGGTGAATATCCTAACAGAATTGTCCGTTCACATTTGCTTCAGGGATTTAATATTCCGGAAACACTTCCGGTGGGATTACCTTCTGCTTTATTGGAACGTCGTCCGGATATTCGTCAGGCAGAGCAAAAACTGATTGCGGCGAATGCTAAAGTCGGGGTAGCTTATACAAATATGTTTCCACGTTTAGCACTGACTGGAGGTTTTGGAACGGAAAGTACTTCTCTTTCGGATCTTTTAAAATCTCCTTATACAGTCATGGAAGGAGCTTTACTCACGCCTATATTCGGATGGGGAAAGAATCGTGCAGCTTTGAAAGCAAAGAAAGCTGCTTATGAAGCAGAGGTACATAATTATGAGAAGGCTGTACTGACAGCTTTTAAAGAAACCCGTAATGCGATCGTAAACTTTAATAAGATAAAGGAGGTATATGCTCTTCGGGCTAATCTGGAACATTCGGCAAAGAGTTACATGGATTTGGCACAGTTACAGTATATCAATGGATTTACTAATTATCTGGATGTACTAGATGCTCAACGTGGATATTTTGACGCTCAAATTGGTTTGAGCAATGCCATCCGTGATGAATTGATTGCTATTGTTCAACTTTATAAGGCTCTTGGTGGAGGATGGAGAGTAAATAATTGATGAAAGGTTGTGTAATAACATTCGTTGGATATCCCGAATTATAGAACAGAGTTTTGTCAATCGCGAATTTACAGATATAAAAGTTTCTTTGCTTCTTTTGTATTCCAGAAAAAAATGCGAAATTTGCAACGCTTTTCAAGTTTAGCAAGAAACTTACTAACACCTTTAATAAAAATAAAGAAAATGACTAAAAGTGCATTGCAAATCGCAAGGGCTGCTTACCAGCCCAAACTTCCGAAAGCCTTGGCATCTGGAGCTGTAAAAGCTGTAGAAGGCGCAGCTACTCAGTCTGTAGCAGATCAGGAAGCTATTAAAGCTTTATTCCCTAACACTTATGGAATGCCGTTGATTACATTTGAAGCAGGAGAAGCTGTGAAACTTCCTGCAATGAATGTAGGTGTTATCCTTTCAGGTGGACAGGCTCCTGGTGGACACAATGTAATTTCAGGTTTGTTTGACGGTATCAAGAAGTTGAATCCGGAAAATAAATTGTATGGTTTCATTTTAGGCCCTGGTGGTTTGGTTGATCATAATTACATGGAACTGACTGCAGATATCATTGATGAATATCGTAATACAGGTGGTTTCGATATAATTGGTTCCGGCCGTACTAAATTGGAGTCAGAAAGTCAGTTTGAAAAAGGTTTTGAAATCATCAAGAAGTTGGGTATCAAAGCACTGGTTATTATCGGTGGTGATGACTCTAACACAAATGCTTGTGTGCTGGCTGAATATTATGCTGCTAAGAAATATGGCGTACAGGTAATCGGCTGTCCTAAGACTATTGACGGTGACTTGAAGAATGATATGATTGAAACATCTTTCGGCTTTGATACAGCTTGTAAAACTTATGCAGAAGTAATTGGTAACATTCAACGTGACTGTAACTCTGCACGTAAATACTGGCATTTCATCAAATTGATGGGTCGTTCGGCTTCTCATATCGCATTGGAATGTGCTTTGCAAGTACAACCTAATGTATGTATCATTTCTGAAGAAGTAGAAACTAAAGATATGTCTTTGGATGATGTAGTAACATACATTGCTAAAGTTGTAGCTGATCGTGCTGCGCAGGGACATAACTTCGGTACTGTTTTGATTCCTGAAGGATTGGTTGAATTCATTCCGGCAATGAAACGTCTGATTTCTGAGCTGAATGACTTCTTGGCAACTAATGCTGAAGAATTCTCTCACATTAAGAAATCTCACCAACGTGATTATATTATCAGTAAGCTGACTCCGGAAAACTCTGCAATTTATGCAAGTCTGCCAGAAGGTGTAGCTCGCCAGTTGTCTTTAGATCGTGACCCACATGGAAACGTTCAGGTATCGTTGATTGAAACAGAAAAACTGTTGTCTGAAATGGTAGCTACTAAATTAGCTACTTGGAAAGAAGAAGGTAAATATGTTGGTAAGTTTGCTGCTCAACATCACTTCTTCGGTTATGAAGGACGTTGCGCTGCTCCGTCAAACTTCGATGCTGACTATTGCTACTCTTTAGGTTACACAGCTTCCATGTTGATTGCTAATGGTAAAACCGGTTACATGTCATCTGTACGTAACACAACTGCTCCTGCTGCTGAATGGATTGCAGGTGGTGTGCCTATTACAATGATGATGAACATGGAACGTCGTCATGGCGAAATGAAACCGGTTATTCAGAAAGCTTTAGTGAAACTGGATGGTGCTCCTTTCAAAGCATTCGCTTCACAACGTGATCGTTGGGCTACTGAAACTGATTATGTATATCCAGGACCGATTCAGTATTTTGGTCCGACAGAAGTTTGTGACGAGCCAACTAAGACTTTACAGTTGGAACAAGGAAAATAAATTTGTTTCAGGGGGACTGTGGTGAAAAACAGTTCCCATGAAGAACTACTTAGACGCGGATAACGCAGATAAATGTAGATTTTTTAGAATCCGTATTATCCGCGTAAATCCGCGTCTAAGTAATATATCATAAGGCTTTTAATCTAATTTCTAAAATTATTTGCCGTTAAAAAAAGAATGCCTTCACGTAATAATAATCCTATTTCTGTTGTTCAAAAGAAGAAGCCTGTTTCTTCCACTAAAAAAAAGAGTGTTTCTTCTAAAACTTCTCGTACTTCCCGGAAGGTAGAAAGTAAGCATAACCGTCCAATGTCAAATTGGCTTCGAAATGTGTTGGCAGTAATTATTATTGTTTGTTTTTCTACTATTTTCTATTATTTCTTTGTCCGTCCCTATGCTTATCGTTGGCAGACTTGTCATGGTCGTAAAGAATATGGAGTATGTATTCCCTGCGGATATGATGTTCATGGTATTGACATTTCCCATTATCAAGGAAAAATAGATTGGAGCAAGTTGTTGCAGAATAAAGATACGGATTTTCCTTTGCATTTTGTTTTCATGAAGGCGACAGAAGGAGGAGATCATGGTGATGATACCTTTGAAGCCAATTTTGCTGATGCACGTGATCATGGATTTATACGTGGAGCTTATCATTTTTATATTCCCAATACAGATGCACTGAAACAAGCTGACTTTTTTATCCGTACGGTAAAATTAGAGTCAGGTGACCTTCCTCCGGTACTTGATGTCGAAGTAAGCGGAAGCAAGGAAAAAAAGGAATTGCAAAAAGGTATTAAGCGTTGGCTGGACCGTGTGGAATCTCATTATGGAGTGAAACCTATTTTATATACCTCTTATAAATTTAAAACCAAATACTTGGACGATTCTATTTTTAATACTTATCCTTATTGGATTGCCCATTATTACGTTGATTCTGTGAAATATCAAGGTAAATGGGACTTCTGGCAACATACCGATGTAGGAAGTGTCTCCGGTATTCCGGTGAATGTAGATCTAAATGTATTCAACGGAACGTTGGAAGAACTTAAAAAGATGACGATTAAATAGTTATACTTCTTTTCTCCAAAACTAACTTCTTCTTTTATTTGTTATAATCGTATTATTAATAAATAAGTACGATTATGAATTTTGATATAGCTATTATTGGTGGTGGTCCTGCTGGCTATACGGCTGCTGAGCGGGCTGGTGCAAATGGGTTGAAGGCTGTTCTTTTCGAGAAAAAAGCGATAGGTGGAGTCTGTCTCAATGAAGGATGTATTCCGACTAAGACTTTGCTCTATTCTGCAAAGATACTGGATAGTATTAAGAGTGCTCCTAAATATGGAATTTCTTCCGAGTCCCCTTCTTTTGATTTAACTAAGATAATGAACCGTAAAGATAAGACAGTGAAAATGCTGACGGGTGGGGTGAAGATGACGGTTAATTCTTATGGAGTGACGATAGTGGAAAAAGAAGCTTATATAGAAGGAGAAAAAGACGGGTTGATTCGCATTTCTTGTGACGAAGAAATTTATCAGGTGAAATATCTTCTGGTATGTACCGGATCTGATACAATCATACCTCCAATTCCGGGATTATCTGATATTAAATATTGGACTTCCAGAGAAGCGTTAGAAATTAAAGAACTTCCAGAGAGTTTGGTGATTATTGGTGGTGGAGTTATAGGGATGGAATTCGCTTCTTTCTTTAATAGTATGGGAGTGAAGGTCTCTGTAGTAGAAATGATGCCTGAGATCTTAGGTGCTATGGATAAGGAGACAAGTGCTATGCTTCGCTCGGAATATGCAAAGCGTGGAGTTACTTTTTATCTGAATACTAAAGTCGTGGAGGTAAAACCTACTGGCGTTGTTATTGAGAAAGGAGGGAAGACCTCTACCATAGAAGCTGAGAAGATTCTCCTTAGTGTGGGACGTAAGGCAAACATAGCTAATGTTGGATTAGATAAACTTTCTGTTGAACTTCACAGAAATGGAGTACAAGTTGATGAACATCTACAAACTTCTCATCCTAGCGTATATGCTTGTGGGGATATTACAGGATATTCTCTTTTAGCACATACAGCCATTCGTGAAGCTGAAGTAGCTATTAATCATATTTTGGGAATAGATGACCGGATGAATTATGACTGCATTCCGGGAGTTGTCTATACCAATCCTGAAGTTGCAGGAGTGGGTAAAACAGAAGAAGAACTTATAAAACAAGGTATTCCTTATCGTGTAATGAAACTTCCAATGGTATATTCCGGTCGTTTTGTAGCAGAGAATGAGCATGGAACAGGAATCTGTAAGCTGGTTCAGGATGAGTTTGGGCGCATTATCGGATGTCATATGTTGGGAAATCCGGCATCAGAATTAATTGTAATTGCAGGTATTGCTATCCAAAAAGGATATACAGTAGAGGAATTTCAGAAGAGTGTATTTCCACATCCTACAGTAGGAGAGATTTATCATGAGGTATTGTTCTCATAAAGTTTAGTCTCTGCTTTCAATAATACAAATATAATAATCGTATGTATGTCCCGTTATATTTATAGTCCATTTGCAGACATTTACTTTCATTTGGCTGCGGAAGAATATCTGTTGAAGCAAAGTACCGATGACGTGTTTATGCTTTGGCAGGATACTTCTTCTGTGGTATTGGGGAGACATCAGCGAGTCTGTGCAGAGATTGATTGTAATTGGGCAAAACAACAACAGATTCAAATAGCAAGACGTTTTTCAGGTGGAGGAACAGTATATCATGATTTGGGAAATGTTAATCTGACTTTTATAGAAACCGTTTCCCGTATTCCTGATTTTACCGTATATCTGCAACAGACTTTAGAATTTCTAGCTTCATTGGGTTTAAATGCTCAAGGAGATGAACGTCTGGGAATTTATTTGAATAAACTAAAAATATCGGGAAGTGCACAATGTGTCTATAAAAATAGGGTACTGTATCATTGTACGTTACTTTATGACACTGACCTCGATATTTTAAATAGAGTCCTGCATCCACAGGAGGAAAATATAACTAATACTTCTCAAATTAAATATGCTGTGCCTTCGGTCAGAAGTGAAGTTACCAATATACGTAATAGTAACTTTACGGAAACTGTTGATAGTTTCAAGGAGACTGCTTTCCAATATTTCAGTCGGGGAGAAGCGGAAAGTATTTTCAGCAAAGAGGAATTAGAAGCGATTGGGCAGCTTTGCGAAAGTAAATATATGCAAGAAGAATGGATATTCAGTCGCTGACATCCGGTTAAAAATACTTTAACTTAAAACTTTCTTTTTCAGCGGCTTGTTCTACAGTATCATAGTTGAATAATAAAATTACTGTTTATGTCAAGATTCGAAATAAAAATGCCTAAGTTAGGCGAGAGTATAACAGAAGGAACGATTGTTTCCTGGTCTGTAAAAGTAGGGGATACCATTCAGGAGGATGATATCTTGTTTGAAGTAAATACCGCTAAAGTAAGTGCGGAGATTCCTTCTCCGGTTGCTGGAAAAGTTGTGGAAATCTTATACAAAGAGGGAGATACGGTAGCAGTGGGAACTGTGGTTGCTGTTGTCGATCCGGATGGAGAAGAATCCTCGGAAGAAACTACTGCGAGCGAAAACACTGGAAAAGAAGAAGCTAATCCTTCAATGAACACTATATCTGCTGTGAATGGAACAAAAACGTCAATAGAATCAGAAAGCCAACCTACTGAACCAAAAGATCAGCCTCAGGAGTTAAATCCTGTTGTGGTGACAGAAGAACGTTGGTATTCTCCTGTCGTGATTCAATTAGCCAGAGAAGCTAATATTTCCAAAGAAGAATTAGATACGATACAAGGAACAGGCTATGAAGGTCGGTTGAGTAAAAAAGATATAAAAGATTATATAGACAAGAAGAAACGAGGTGTATCAAATGTTAAGTCAGCCTCTTCCGCTTCAGTGTCTTCAGCTACAACTACTTCGGTTGCTGCACCGAAACAAACTACATCAACCACATCTAATATACCGGGGGTAGAAGTGAAAGAAATGGATCGTGTCCGCCGGATCATTGCCGATCATATGGTTATGTCTAAAAAAGTTTCTCCTCATGTAACCAATGTAGTCGAAGTAGATGTTACCAAATTGGTACGTTGGCGTGATAAGAACAAAGATGCATTTTTCCGTCGTGAAGGAGTGAAATTAACTTATATGCCTGCAATTACCGAAGCCGTAGCTAAAGCTTTAGCAGCCTATCCTCAAGTAAACGTATCAGTTGATGGATATAATATCCTTTTCAAGAAACATATCAATATTGGCATTGCTGTTTCCTTAAATGATGGAAATCTGATTGTTCCTGTAGTACATGATGCAGATCATTTGAATTTAAATGGATTAGCTGTTGCCATTGATTCCTTGGCCATCAAGGCACGCGATAATAAACTAATGCCGGAAGATATTGATGGAGGTACATTTACCATTACCAACTTCGGTACGTTCAGAAGCTTGTTTGGTACTCCGATTATCAATCAACCACAGGTTGCTATATTAGGAGTAGGATACATCGAAAAGAAACCGGCTGTTGTTGAAACACCGGAAGGGGACACGATTGCTATTCGCCATAAGATGTATTTGTCGTTGTCTTATGATCATCGGGTAGTAGACGGTATGTTGGGAGGTAACTTCCTGCATTTTATAGCAGACTATCTGGAGAATTGGAAAGGCTGATAACTGATTGTTTCATTCATAAAGAATTCATTAACTATGAAAAAGTATGATATAAAGACTACAGATGTGGAAACCCTGAAAAAGTGGTATCATCTGATGACATTAGGACGTGCCTTGGATGAAAAGGCTCCATCCTATTTGCTACAATCTCTGGGCTGGTCTTACCATGCACCTTATGCAGGCCACGATGGTATTCAGCTAGCTATCGGACAGGTGTTCACACTCGGCGAAGATTTCCTGTTCCCTTATTACAGGGATATGCTGACTGTTCTTTCTGCTGGAATGACTGCAGAAGAAATTATTCTGAACGGAATCTCCAAAGCAACCGATCCGGGTAGTGGGGGACGACATATGTCGAACCATTTTGCCAAACCGGAATGGCATATCGAAAATATTTCATCGGCTACCGGAACACATGATCTTCATGCAGCAGGTGTAGCTAGAGCCATGGTCTATTACGGACATAAAGGAGTTGCTATCACTTCCCATGGTGAATCTGCCACTTCCGAAGGTTTTGTTTATGAAGCTATCAATGGTGCCAGTCTCGAACAGCTTCCTGTCATTTTTGTTATTCAGGATAACGGATATGGTATTTCCGTACCGAAATCGGAGCAAACAGCTAATCGTAAAGTCGCTGAAAACTTTTCCGGTTTTAAAAACTTGAAAATCATCTACTGTAATGGTAAAGACGTTTTCGACTCTATGAATGCAATGACCGAAGCACGTGAACACGCTATCAATACCCGTAATCCGGTTATTGTACAAGCAAACTGTGTTCGTATCGGTTCCCACTCCAATTCGGATAAACATACTCTCTACCGGGATGAGAACGAGTTGGAGTATGTCAAAGACGCCGATCCTTTGGCAAAATTCCGTAGAATGTTACTTCGTTATAAACGTCTGACAGAAGAGGAATTGCAACAAATAGAGGCAGCAGCAAAGAAAGAACTTTCTGCCGCTAACCGGAAAGCACTGGCTGCACCCGATCCGGACCCCAAAAGCATTTATGACTTTGTAACCCCGGAACCTTATCAGCCTGAAAAATACAAAGACGGTACTCACAACGAAGAAGGGGAGAAAACCTTTATGGTGAATGCCATTAACGAAACGTTGAAAACGGAATTCCGAAGGAATCCGAATACATTTATCTGGGGGCAGGATGTAGCTAACAAGGATAAGGGCGGTGTATTTAATGTAACCAAGGGAATGCAACAGGAATTTGGAGATGCACGTGTATTCAGTGCGCCGATTGCTGAAGATTACATTGTCGGTACAGCCAACGGAATGTGCCGGTTTGATCCAAAGATTCATGTCGTTATAGAAGGAGCGGAGTTTGCCGACTATTTCTGGCCGGCTGTGGAACAATACGTGGAATGTACACACGAGTATTGGCGCAGTAATGGAAAGTTTGCTCCGAATATTACCTTGCGGTTGGCTTCCGGAGGTTATATTGGTGGAGGATTATACCATTCTCAGAACATAGAAGGAGCGTTAACCACCCTTCCGGGCGCACGCATAGTTTGTCCCTGTTATGCGGATGATGCTGCAGGGTTACTTCGAACCAGTATACGTTCCAAAGGATTTACTTTGTTCCTGGAACCCAAAGCCTTATATAATTCGGTAGAGGCTGCAACTGTTGTTCCCGAAGACTTTGAAGTACCTTTTGGTAAAGCTCGTATTCGCCGCGAAGGAACTGATCTGAGTATTATTACTTATGGTAATACGACACATTTCTGTTTACACGCTGCGGAACAGTTGGAAAAGGAACGTGGATGGAAAGTAGAAGTCATAGACATCCGTTCGTTAATGCCATTGGATAAAGAAGCTATTTTCGAATCAGTGAAAAAGACAAGTAAGGCATTGGTTGTTCATGAAGACAAAGTCTTTGCCGGTTTTGGTGCTGAGCTGGCTGCAATGATTAGCTCCGAGATGTTTCAATACTTAGATGGACCGGTTCAACGTGTCGGTTCTACCTTTACTCCTGTAGGATTCAATCCACTTCTGGAGAAAGCCATTTTGCCGGATGAGGCTAAAATATATGAAGCTGCTAAAAAGTTATTAGAATATTAACTCTGTGAATTATGAAAAAGATAGGTTTATTTTATGCTACCAAAACGGAAAAGACATCTTGGGTAGCGGAGAAGATTGAGAAAGAGTTTGGGAAAGACAAGATAGATGTAGTACCCATTGAGCAAGCTTGGCAGAATGACTTTGCTGCTTACGATCATTTTATAGTAGGTGCATCTACTTGGTATGACGGAGAACTCCCGACTTATTGGGATGAATTGATACCGGAGTTGCGCACGATGGACCTGAAAGGAAAGAAGGTTGCTATTTTTGGCTTAGGTGACCAAGTGCGTTATCCGGAGAACTTTGCTGATGGTATCGGTCTGTTGGCTGAAGTTTTTGAAGGTGACGGAGCTATTCTTGTGGGTTGCACTTCTCCCGAAGGATATACTTTCGAACGTTCTCGTGCGTTGCGCGATAGTAAATGGTGCGGCTTGGTGATTGACTTGGATAATCAATCTGAACAAGCGGAAAAAAAGATAAAAGAGTGGTGTGTGCAAATCAAAGAAGAGTTTAAGTAAAATCACGTATCGTTTTATATAAATTATCCCTACTATTAATTATCCTATTCATATATAGAATGGTCGATTAATGGTAGGGAATTTTATTTTTTGAAGAGCCACTAGAGTCAGTATCTGAATTTATCCGATAGGATAAATAAACTTAACTGCTGCCCAGCGATTCTTTTCTTTCTGGCTAACGAACTTCAATCCGTTCTTTTCTGCTTCTGCTCGGATAACCGGAATGTCATCAACGTAAAATCCGCTCATTAACAATTCCGATCCCGGTTGCATACGAGCAACGTATTGCTTCATATCGTTCAACAGAATATTTCTGTTGATGTTAGCGATAATAACGTCGAAAGGACCTAGCCCGTTCAAGGAAGAAGCATCTCCTTGTGAAACGGCAATATCATCTACCTGGTTCAGTTCTATATTTTCGATAGAGTTGCGAACACACCATTCATCGATGTCGATAGCAGTGCAAGGCTGTGCACCCCGCATACGTGCGAGTATTGCCAGAATCGATGTTCCACATCCCATATCAAGTAATGATTTTCCTTTCAGGTCACTTTCCAATAATTCGCTGATGATAAGACTTGTTGTTTCATGATGTCCCGTACCGAAAGCCATTTGGGGATTGATGACAATGTCATACTCTGCTTGGGGAACATCCTGATGGAATGTACTATGAATCACACAACGGTCACCAATAACAATTGGCTGGAAAAAATTCTTTTCCCATTCTTCGTTCCAATCTTTATCTTCTGCTTCTGTATATGTATAGGTAATTTTTGTATCCGGCAATGGAAAATCAGCAATTGCACTCTTCACAGTTGATTCGTCATATAAAGCTTGTTGGATATAAGCAGTTAATCCTCCTTCACATTCTACAAAACTTTCAAAACCTGCTTCCCCTAGGAAGGCAGCCAATATATCATTCACTGTATCAGTGCAAGGGAGAGTGGTAAATGTAAACTCAAAGTATTTCATAATTATTATCTAATCTAAATTAAGTGCAAATATAACCGAAAAACGAGGAAATCTTCAATATTCCACCTTATCTTCCTTTGCACTCCATTCTTCAAAAGCCTTGATAGCCTCGTTGTGTAGCAACACTTCTGAAGGAAGTTTCCTGTCTGCGGGTTTCAGCTCTAGTTCATCATATATAAAGGAATCATCAAAGCCGATATTTTTAGCATCCGTTTTATTGTTAGCATAATACATTTTATCCAGCCGTGCCCAGTAAATAGCACCCAGGCACATCGGACAAGGTTCGCAGGAAGTATATATTTCATAACCGCTAAGGTTAAAGGTTCCGAGTTCGGCAGCTGCTGCACGGATAGCACTAACTTCTGCATGCGCAGTAGGATCGCAGGATGCCGTTACACGATTGACACCGGTAGCGATAATTTCACCTTCTTTTGTTGCTATGACGGCACCGAAAGGACCTCCTCCGTTAGCAACATTCTCTTTGGAAAGCTCAATAGCTTTCCGCATAAGTTCTTCTTTAGTCATCATACAAGATATACTATTTTCAGTTAGTTTTATAGGAAGGATACTTTCCCAATCTACTTTTAAAGTTTCCCGAGAATTTTGTCCATCACCCAGTTGGTTAATGTTGCACTATTTCCGTCGCAGGAGCAGGTGGACTTGCCAATCAGATGATCGACTACAGCCTGAATAAGCGGCTGTTGCACATGTTCCGGATTACCGATACAGAATTCTTCACGTCCGCGTTCGGTATGCAGAGCTATTGGGTCATATGTAAATACGGAGAAACAAATCATTCCTTTGTCTCCTATAATTTCGATGCGGTCTTCACGGGCTGAATCGTGTGCTACGAAACACCAGGAGCCACTACCCACCAATCCGTTATCAAACTGGAAGCAAGCACTTAGGGTATCTTCCGCCGGATAAAGTCCTCCCCGGTTGCTCTTGTATCCGCTTGCTTCAAGAATACAACCGAACATGTCTTGTAATAAATCTATCTGGTGGGGAGCAAGATCGTAAAAATATCCGCCTCCGGCAATATCCGCCTGTACACGCCAAGGAAGATTATCACGGTTGTAATCCAAATCACGTGGAGGTTGTGCAAAACGAATTTGTATATTGATGACATTACCGATAGAACCGTTTTCTACCAGCTCTTTAACTTTCTGGAAGTACGGGAGATATCGGCGATAATAAGCAACAAAACAAGGTACACCTGTCTCTTGTGAAATGCGGTTAATACGGGTACATTCTTCGTATGTTTGTGCCATCGGCTTTTCAATATAGGCCGGTTTACCGGCTTTCATGGCCATGATGGCGTAAGTAGCGTGTGAAGAAGGAGGAGTTGCGATATATATCGCATTGACTTCGGGATCATCAATCAGTTCCTGTGCATCGTCATACCATTTTTTGATACCTCTTTCTTTTGCATAAGCTTTGGCTTTAGCATTGTCACGGCTCATTACGGCTACAACCTCTGAATGGGCTACTTTCTGAAAAGCCGGACCACTTTTAGTCTTCGTTACCTCTCCGCAGCCAATAAAGCCCCATTTGATAATCTTTTCGCTCATAAATACCTATTCTATTTTTACATCAGAAAAGACAAAGATAAGGCTAATTTTTATTAAGAACAACTTTATTGATTGCTTTTAATCTGTATAGAATTATTGTTTGTAGTATTTACGATAGATTTCTTGATACTCTTTTCCCTTCTGGAATTTATCCAGCCAAGTGTTCAGACTATCCAACAGCACAGGAGATTGTTTACTAACGGCCCATGAGTAAAACTGAGTAAAACTGATATCCGTATTAATATCTATCTGCGGTAATGAATCGACCACTGCTTCGGCAATACTTTCGTCACAGACCACGTAATCTATATCTCCATGGGCAACCATAAAAATGAGTTGTTCCGGTCCGTATTTCTCTATTTCTTTAATATAAATGGTATCTCCGATTTCATTTCCAAGGTTACGGATACGGAGGATGGAAGGAGAACCTTTTACTACATGTAGGGTGCGGCCTGCCAGGTCCAGTTGATTTTTGATGTAGAGTGAATCATTTTCTCCAACTTCTTTCCGTTGTACAAGTACTTGTTTATTGAGAATGATAGGAGAAGTGAGCAGCAGAGAATCTTTAAACTCACTGGTAGCCAATATTCCGTAAGCTATCACATCATAACGTCCCTTACTGAGTCCTTTCAGGCGTTCATCAAAACTCATTTCGGGGGTAATTTCTGTTTTCAGTCCTTTGTCGTGTGCAAAGGCTTGTATAAGTTCGTAATTGAAACCGGAAACGGTATCTCCGTCTACATAAAAACTGATGGAATTGTATTCGGTTGCTACGCGCAAAACTCCCTCTTTTACAATGGCATCATAATCACGGGGATGCTCGATAGCTATTTCTTGTTTGCTACAGTAGCGGAATGCGAAAATGATTGCCGATATAGTAAAAACCGGCAATATATATTTATAAACTTTCGATTTCACTTTTGATTCCATAAGCTATGCAAGTATTAATCATAGAAATTCCATGAAAGGCCGAATTTCAGTACACGTGGATTAATTGGATAGTGTGGGGCTAAGAAGTAATTCGGTTTACTTATTCCTTGGTTTACATGGTACATCATTACATAGAAACGGGTACGTTTCAAGTGTAAGTTGGCATATACATTCACGATCGGATAACCGCCAATCTTCACACGGTCATTATCCGGTTGCAGATAGAACTGTTCAGTAGCGGGCATATATGCCGGTGCAAAGTATTTGGAAAAGTAACGTACATCAGCACCCAATTCTACACTAAGTACCTTTTTTGCCAATTTGAACTGCATATAGAAGTTATGGTAGAGTGAGAAATCAGGTAAAGGAAGTACATCCTGGTCACTGGATTTCTGCCAGACAACCTCATTGTCCAAGTGGAAGATACCTAATTTAAAGTCTTGATTGAAACGTGCTGAGACTACTTGCAGGCTTCCGCTCTTTTGGGCAGGCAATGCTTGTTGGTTGAAATAGGTAAAGTTTTTAATATTCTCAACACCGGCATTTAATCGAGTTCTCCAACGGGCAATGTTTAATTCGCCTTCCACCCGGGTATGGAACTCTTTTGCCATATCGTCATCCCACCAGAAATGCTTAGAATGATAATGACGCATATAAAATGGTGCCATTCGGTTGCTGACTTCTCCACGAACTACCAGACCTACCGTATCTTTCCACAATGGAAAATTCAGATCGATATCTCCTTTTACATTGAATTGACCGATTGCTGTTCCTGCAAGTCCCACTTCACCAATTGCATGATAATGGAGAATGTTGCCTTCTCGCTTGGATAGCTCACCACCGACAAAGATCTCGTTTTCGTTGTAATGGTCGGCTTTTAAGCCTTCCAGGTTCATCAATGAGTATTTACTTAACTTATGTGAAGCAAATGCAGTCAGTCCGGCCTTGGCATATTTATTAAAGCCTTCCAGTAATGCAATACCTATTGTATTTTTTACTCCTACATAAATCGTACTATCTCTAACGATTGGATCTTCAGGATCTAAATATGTATTCTGATAATAGTCTTTAACGTTGTCTTTCGAACGGAAATTATGTCTTGACCGCTCCACCTGAAAGGTATGTATAAAGCTTGTAACCGGTACAAACTCTTGTTTGGTAGGTGTCGTATCGTTTTCAGCCTTAGGGATATCGCGTCGGAATCCCAAGTTGTAACGCTGAGTCATGAAGACATAAAAATTATGATTACGGTTTGCACTCGCATCCAGTACGGTTGGTATGTTTATTGATTCATATTTCCTGACTCCATTCGCTATATCTTCGGGTGCAGTAATATAACGGTCGTCTGTGATACCTCCATTCTCATTCGTTTTCAAGTAGTTATTGCTGTATATAGCTTGTATCTGATAACGGTCGCTGATATAACTGCCAAAGAAAGCAGCGTTGAAGTATGAAGTCCCCTGGTTATTATAATATCCTCGTCCATACAAATAATCAATATTAAATCCGAAAGCTAGCTTCTTATTCACATTTACAGAGAAATAAGAGTTAAAGCGTTCTTCCCCATTAACTTTATTACCTGCTTTATGATACGTCAGATTAGTATAGGGTACATTGCTGTTCGTGAAATTAAATTCTGTGGGACGAATAAAAAAGCTTGAGAAGGGTTCCATGAAAATCGTTGGCTCCGGATAACGGCGGTCAAAGAAGATACGGGATAAACGGGGGGAACCCATATTGGCTAAATAATTATAATGACCTGTAAGTCCTTCTGTGAGATTGGAGTTTTGGAAATGATGGAAAGCAGTATCTGCCGGAATCATGATCCGGTCACCCAATTCATTTTTGATACGCCACATGTAGAGCGTAGGTGGCAATCCTTGTACCTCTACGTTTGTACTGTCCAGCTTATCGGGAAGCATGGCGGGGTCAATCTGATTACCATATTGGTCACGACCATTTTCGTCATATTGTCGGTTACCTTGATTGAACTGTGCATGAACAGTAGTCAAGCCTATAACGAAAAGTAATATATATATAAGTAAAATTCGTCTCATAATTGGAGGCAAAGATACTTACTTTAATTGATTTAATGATAATGGATAATTGAAAATTATGTTGCATCCGCAGTTTACGTAGCTAATAATTATCAATTATCCATAATCTGTTATTCTTTAATCATGCTTCCTTGATGAGTTCCATGCCTTTCTTGATAGCTTCTTCATTCATTGGAATCAAGTGGTGATGGCGCTCCGGAAGTGTTTTCCTCAGACCTTTGATGACATTGTCTAATGTGACCATAGGAAGAAGCTTCAGCAAACCGCCAAGTACGATCATGTTAAATGCTTTGGCATTATTCATTTCGTTGGCTGCATCCATCGCGTCAATGCGGTATACCTTAATATCTTTGCGTGTAGGAGGGTTAATGATTCCGTAACCATCGTATATAAGGATACCACCCGGTTTTACTTTATTCTCAAATTTCTCGAGGGAAGGTTGGTTCAGGATGATAGCTGCATCGTATTTACTTAAAATAGGTGATGAGATCTTATCATCACTTACAATTACAGTTACGTTGGCTGTTCCACCACGTTGCTCAGGACCGTATGCCGGCATCCAGCTTACTTCCTTACCTTCCATCAGTCCGGAATAAGCCAAAATCTTACCCATAGACAATACGCCTTGTCCACCGAATCCTGCTATAATAATTTCTTCTTTCATTGTTCTGCTGACTTTTAGCGTTATTCTTTATCTTTTAAATCACCTAGAGGATAGAATGGGAACATGTTTTCTTCCATCCATTTATTCGCCTTTTCCGGAGTCATCTTCCAACCGGAGTTACAAGTAGACACAATTTCTACAAGGTTAGATCCTTTACCACTCATTGAATTTTCAAAAGCCTTACGAATCGCTTTTTTCGCTTTACGGATGGCAGGAACTGTGTGTACGGACTGACGGGTAACGTAGGCTGTACCTTCCAGTTGCGCTGCAATTTCTGTAATTTTTAGTGGGTATCCATGTAACGCTACATCACGTCCGTAAGGACAAGTTGAACTTTTCATGCCAACTAATGTCGTAGGTGCCATCTGGCCACCGGTCATACCGTAGATGGCATTATTGATAAAGATAATAGTAATATTTTCCCCTCTGTTCAGTGCATGAATTGTTTCGGCAGTACCGATACAAGCCAAGTCACCGTCACCCTGGTAAGTGAATACGAGACGATCGGGCCATAACCGTTTGATAGCTGTGGCTACTGCGGGAGCACGTCCATGAGCTGCTTCTTGCCAGTCGATATCCAGATAGTTATAGATGAAGACTGCACATCCTACCGGTGAGATACCGATGGTCTTATCTTCCATACCCATTTCCTCAATTACCTCGGCAATGAGTTTATGTACCACACCATGACTGCAACCCGGGCAGTAGTGCATGGAATTATTGTTCATCAGAGTCGGTTTCTTATAAACCAGATTCTCGGGCTTGATTATTTCTTCTTTAGTCATAACTTCTTCTTCTTATCTGTTGGTGAACCGTATAAAAAACTCCATTATCTTAACGAACACAGCAGTACCGCATACGTAGATAAATAATTTAAAGTCGTCTCTCGCTACAAAGTAGATGATTACAGATGCTATAGCCAGAATAATAAAGACGATGTTTAGTACGTTTCTTATTTTATCGGGATTCATCGTTTCGTTATTTGATTAGTTTATCTACCAGTGCTTCTACTATTTCGTCCGGATCGGGAACAATACCGCCGAGACGTCCGAAATGTTCAACGTTGATCTTACCGTTTACTGCCAAGCGGACATCTTCAATCATCTGTCCTGCATTCAGTTCCGTTACGAGCATACCTTTTACTTTATCGGCATAAGCTGCAATTGCCTTAGTTGGGAAAGGCCATAAAGTAATAGGACGTAAAATACCTACTTTAATTCCTTTTTCACGTGCAATTTCCATTGCTTTCTGACCAATACGTGCCATTGAGCCAAAAGCAATAATCAGATATTCTGCATCTTCGCAGTTGATTTCTTCAAAACGCACTTCGTTCTCTTCAATTTCGCGATATTTAGCCTGGAAACGGAGATTGTTGATCTCCATTGCTTCCGGTTTCAGTTCGAGAGAAGTAATGATGTTCGGTTTCCGATCTTTTGTCTTTCCGGTAGAAGCCCACGGACATTGTTCGATAACCTCAGCTTCGGTACGGCGTGGCTTTTGAGCAGGAAGAACTACTTTTTCCATCATTTGTCCGATCACTCCGTCGGCAAGAATGATAGCCGGGTTACGGTATTTGAATGCCAGTTCAAACCCCAAGCTAACGAAATCTGCCATCTCTTGTACAGATGCCGGAGCAAAAGCGATTAATTTATAGTCACCATGGCCACCGCCTTTTACAGTCTGGAAATAGTCAGCCTGACTCGGTTGGATCGTTCCCAAACCGGGACCTCCACGCATTACGTTTACAATCAAACAGGGGAGTTCCGCACCCGCAAGATAAGAAATACCTTCTTGTTTCAAACTTACACCCGGGCTGGATGAAGAGGTCATAACCATTTTTCCGCTTCCTGCACCTCCATATACCATATTGATAGCTGCTACTTCACTTTCTGCCTGGAGCACTACCATGCCAGTTGTTTCCCAAGGTTTCAGTTCGGCAAGTGTTTCCAACACTTCCGATTGGGGAGTAATAGGATAACCGAAGTACCCGTCCGCACCGCAACGGATAGCTGCGTGGGCAATGGCTTCGTTACCTTTCATTAATACTACTTCTTCTGCCATATTCGTTTCTTTTATTCACATTTAACTTTATACACTGAGATACATCCGTCCGGACAAACTGTCGCACAAGAACTACAGCCGTTACAGGTATCTTCTTTCACTTGGAAGGCATAGTTATAGCCTTTCATATTCACCTCTTTATTGAGGGAGATTACATCGAGCGGACACGCTACTACACATAGGTTGCACCCTTTGCAACGCTCTGTATCGACTACGATTGCTCCTTTGATTTTTGCCATATTCTTTAACTTTATTACGTTACCTTTATTTCGATTATTGATTGTACATATCTTTGTGATAGAAGTTCAGGATATCTATTGCCATCTTTCGAGCTTGTACGGCAGGACTGTCGGGGTTAAGATCGATGGCGTGTTGGTAGTTATCCAAAGCCTGTTTCCAATCTCCCTTTTTTCGATAGGCATTTCCCAGTAAATAGTAAAGAGCGTCTTTCTTGAGTTCCACAGGAATATCTTGGAGGAGTTGATTCAATTGCTCGATTGCTTTATCCACATCTCCCCGATTAATAAGCTCTTTTAAAATATCTATTTGCTCCATTTTTTCTTATTTCGGGATTCTGACTTGCAAAGATAGCTTTTATTTGAATAAAGATGGCAAATAAACTTGGAAATTTGCACCCTTTTGTTTTTTATGGAAATAAAATGCAGCATAAGCAAACGGATGCTTATGCTGCACAACTGAACTGGAATAAAAAGAATGTTTATTTCAACTCTTTAATACGGATGTTCCGGAATTTGACCGGAGAACCATGCCCTAAGAAACCGATATGTCCTTTTTTGTTGAATAGTCCCGGATGTTTCTTATGATCGGCCGTACCGTTCTTAGTAGCTTCGCGAATATTACCTTCTGTGATAACAACACCATTCACTGTTACGCGGATATTGTCGCCGTTCGCTACAATTTCTTCCACATTCCATTCGCCGACGGGTTTGAATATATCACGATGGTCAGGCTTTGCCGGAATAATACCATATACAGAGCCATGATGTTGTAAAGGAGTGATGTCCTTATAGATAGGATGTTCGCAATCCAGTATCTGAATTTCCATTCCCACATAAGCTGCGTCTCCTTTCATTGGGGTACGTATACCGACGCCATTGTTTGCACCTGGAGTCAATTGGAATTCGAAGCGGAAGACAAAGTTGTCATATTCATCCTTTGTATACAGGTTACCACCGAAGCTTTTGCTTGGGTTCAGAGAAATACAATTATCCTCCAATGTATAGTCTACCGTATTACCGGTCCATTCATGCATATTGGTACCGTCAAATAATATCTTGAAACCTTCTTTTACTTCCTCTGCAGAAAGTTTGAATGGTTCTTTACGTTCCAACTCTTTTACATATATGTTGCGGTAATATACCTTGCTGCCATGTGCTTGTAATTCAATTTGCTCTATTGGGAAAATTGGTGATTTACGATCCCAGTAGTTTTCGAGGATTACATCGTCCACTACTTTTTCTCCATTTAGAACTACTGTTACACGGTCACCCACCATCTTAATATAGAAACTGTTCCATTCACCCAGCTTATTATCTGCAACTTTTGATGGTTTGCTCATGTTCACCTGATTGTTATACAAGCCACCGGAACCTACTTGTGCACCTACATTCGTACGGGCAGTATCCCAGATTTGTACTTGAGGAGTACCACGCAAATAAATGCCGGCATCTGCTTCGGGACCTGCCGGATCAAGCATCCAGTCTACGTACATTTCAAAGTCACCGTATTGTTTTTCTGTACACAGATTATCAAAGCCTTTGCCTACGTATGCTAATAGCCCATTTTCTACTTTCCAGTCTCTGCGCATCGCTTCATCGGCTTTTTTCTGGGCTTGTGCCAACTGTGCAGGTTTCATTTTAGCCCGGACAATTGGATTTTCTACCAACCCTTTCCAACCGGTCAGATCTTTGCCATTGAAGATGGATACGAAACCTTCGCCTTGAGGCATTTCAGCTAAATGCTTCTTGATAGCCTCTTTTTGATAACGTGCGTCCGGATTGTCCAATACTTCCAATACTTTATTTAGTAAATCGCGGACATTGGTTCCTATATATTGTTTATTACCTAACGCAATATTCATGACAGCATTGGCTGCTGCTTGCTGTACAGGTTTCTGATCAAGGAATTCGCCGGCATATAGCATTCCAAGGAATGTATCAGTCTTTTCAATCTGTTGCAGGATTGATTTTTTCTGAGCATCTGTCTGAGCAATTTCCATTGCCTTGCGTAGGCTTAACAAGCGTCTTTCACCTGTGAATGCAGGATTAGATACTAATTTTATGTAAGTTTTAAGTCCCGGTTCGAAGAATTTGGAAGATGGACTCTGCTTACAGATGTTATATAACTCATCAGCTACTTGGTTGTCTTTCCAATTTAAAAGAGCTTCAAAAGCAGCATCTTTTTTAACTCCGGTATTAGAGTGGAAACCTTTCACAATGGTTGCCAACACTTCCGACTGACCGGTA
Organism: Bacteroides bouchesdurhonensis; assembly: GCF_900155865.1. Taxonomy (GTDB): domain Bacteria; phylum Bacteroidota; class Bacteroidia; order Bacteroidales; family Bacteroidaceae; genus Bacteroides; species Bacteroides bouchesdurhonensis. The sequence goes on along the minus strand of NZ_LT707006.1, from coordinate 3,570,876 downwards.
GAAGATAGTACCAGATAGTAAAGATATTGTTTATCGCCGGCTTGTGACATACGGCTATTCACAATTTTAACTTGTTCCTTTGCCGGCAATGAGGAAATTGCAGAAATCACAGCACGCTGCATAGCAGGAACTGTTTGTGCATCGGCACTTTCCAACATTTTACACATGGTGTCAATGTCTTTGTTGCTTACCACATCTTTCAGTGTCGCATAAGCTACTTTCTTAACTTCGGGAGAGCCGGATTGTATTTGTTCTAATACTGTGTTTAAGTTATTGGCAGCTTTACGCATAGACAATAATTCAATTCCGGCAATTTTACCGGCATCGGTGGAAGAGGGGATAGCTTCTGCTACTGCGTCATTAATATTTCCAGGGAAAGCAACTAAAGCATCTTGTCCCAATAGTACGATTTGCTTGTCGTTATCCTTCAATAATGCTGCAATAGACGGAATACTTGAAGGATCACCCATTTTAACTAATGTCCATACAGCAGCTTGTTTCACATCAAAGTCTGCATTATCTACTTGTTTCAATAATGCTTGTTGGAGAGGAAGCCCGGAACGTACTTCTAGATTCTGGATGATATCATGCTTGGATGTTTTTTTTGCTTCACGTCCTATCCAGCTCAGAATATCTACTTTCAATTCAGGTTTCGCTTTTTCCATTAGTTTTGCCAGGGCTATATATAAATCCTTATCTGCATAATGGGAAGCGTAATTTAAAGCAGCATTCCTATAATTCCTGCTTGGACTCTTCATTGCAGTCAGAATTAACTTGGTAGCACTTGCATTGTCGCCCTGTCCTTTGGCTAATTCGGCGTGTAGGAGAGCCTGTAGTGCTGCTTCGCTTGTTTGTTCCTTTCCTGCTTTAGCTGCATTTTTTTGTAGCTTTTGGGCAGCTTTCGTTACCTCTTTCAGATGTCCTTGCTCGATCAGACGGTTCAATAATATAATATAAGCCTCGTTAGCTCCTTCTTTAGTCATTGTATATCCATCTTTTGCTGCGGCATTTGCCAATGCATCCAATGATTTCAGACTTCCTATCTGGCTTAATGCATACAATAATTCAGTTTGTATTTCCGGGTTGGAAGTTTCTAACAATGTAAGTAGAAGATCTTCTGCCTCTGTTACCTGCACATCTCCAATTGCCTGAATAATATTCTTTTGCGTTTTTGGTGAACCGCTGCGGCTTTTTAAAGCAGCAGTCAGAATTTCTCCTGCTTTAGGGGTGCAGATAGAAGCCAGTGCACAAGCGGCAGGGCTACTTAAAGATTCATCATTGAGATAAGTGGCAAGAACATCCACACATTCGTCTTTTCCTAAAATTTGAAGTTGGCGAATGATGAAAGCTTTTGTCTCACGTTCACTTACTTTATCCAAAGCTTTCAGATAAGCATTAGCGATGGTCAGACGTGCATTTTCGTTCCCTTTCGCCATCACATAATGGCTCAAACCACTTAAGGCATAATCTACATTTGAGTTGCTACCTTTGCCCGGCGGATTGATTCTGTCTATTAACATCAAAACGCCCTCTTCACCTGTAGAACTCAGCTCTTTAATTAATTTATTGTACTCTGCTTGTTTAGCTGCCGGCATTTGGACCAACACATCAGCTACGGTTGTTTTTGCCGTACGATTGGCGGGCGATTGTGCCATTAGCATGCTTCCGCATAATAACAAAGTTGCTATTGATATATATACTTTCTTCATGTGTTTTCGATTTTTTGAATGAACTAAATATTCCACGGTGCTCTCGACGGCTGATCCAACAAACGGTTAGCTGCTTCGTCATCCACAAACTCAAGTTTTACAGGATCAAAGTTTAACGTTCTGTTTAGGCGAAGAGCAGCAGCTCCCATATTGACTATGGTTGCCGAACGGAATCCGTTTTGTTCGTTCAATGCAAATGGCTGACGGGATTTAACACTCTCGATGAAAGTTGAAATCTGTGGCTCGGGTTCCGGATAATCAGCCAATTTCTTTTCCCAATCAGGTATGTCACATACGAAATTCTTATATACATTACCTTTAGGACCTGCAATATAAGGAGTATTCGGATCACCATAGTCTCCACCCCATAGTACAATCTGACAACCATCGGCATAAGTGTAAGTAATAGAACGCCAAACTCCGACTGCATCCGGATGTTGTTGAGGAGCATCTACTTCTACTTTCACCGGGCTGGTGTCATCTTTACCTAATATATATTGTACAGGGTCGATATAGTGTTGTCCCATATCACCCAAACCACCACTATCGTAATCCCAATATCCGCGGAAATTCTGATGAACGCGGTGAGCATTGTAAGGCTTATAAGGAGCCGGGCCCAGCCACATATCATAATCCAGTTCAGCTGGTATCTGTTGGGGTTCTAGATATTCTTTACCTACCCAGTAGAATTTCCAGTCAAAACCTGTATGCTTGCTGATTGTCACTTTCAACGGCCATCCTAACATGCCGCTCTGCACTAATTTCTTTAAAGGTTTCACCGGTGTTCCCAATCCGTAGAAAGGATCTTTGAAACGGAACCAAGTGTTCAGACGGAACATACGTCCATATTGTTGTACTGCTTCCATTACACGTTTACCCTCACCGATCGTACGTGTCATTGGTTTCTCACACCAAATATCTTTTCCGGCTTTTGCAGCTTCTACTGACATGATACCATGCCAATGAGGAGGAGTTGCAATGTGAACAATATCCACATTGGGGTCTAAGATCAAATCACGAAAATCATGATAAGCAGCAATCTGATCTTTTACTAATTTTTTACCTAGTTCAAGATGCTTTTTGTCAACATCACATACGGCAACCAAGCGTGTACCTTCATAGTTTACATGGCCTCTACCCATGCCTCCAACGCCAATAATACCTTTGGTCAATTGATCACTTGGAGCAATATAACCATGTCCCAATACGTGACGTGGCACAATTGTAAAAAGAGCTAGTCCTCCGACAGTTTTTAAAAAGTTTCTTCTGTCCATTCCCATAGTAATAAAATTTATATGATTATTTATCTAATAATTCCTGCAAATATTTACGAGTCTTGATTACATAATCTCGATTGCTATCTCCTAACTCACACTCAATGGTTAAAGATCCTTGAAAGTTTTGTCTTTTCAATTCTTCAATGACGGCTGGAAAATTGACATCTCCTTCGGGTATATTTACTTCTTTGCCTAATACATAAGGATTATTCGGATCAGGATATTTTCCGTCCTTTGCATGAAATTCTTTAATCAAACTACCGAATAATTTTACAGCGTCAAGTGAATTTGCTTTTCCGTACATTAATAAATTAGCCAGGTCGCAATTGATAAAGAGATTTCCTGTACCTATGTCTTTAATCGCACGAATCAATGTGATGGGGGTTTCCTGTCCTGTTTCAAAATAGATCATGACATTACGTTCTTTTGCGTAATTTGCCAATCCTTTCATTACTTCAATAAAACTTTTGTATTGCTCAGAAGCCAAATCTTCCGGGATAAATCCAAAATGAGAGTGCATGGCCGGTATGTCTGCCATTACGCAAAAATCAATCATTTTGCGATAAACTGCTAGTTTCTCTTCACGCCCATTTTCAGGAACTAAACCGATTGTTGAGGGACCTTCCTTGAAATTCCATACACAATGTCCGGGAACCGAAACTACTGTTGTTACTTTAATCTGATGTTTTTTAGAGGCAGCTTTCAGTTTCTCAGCGAAGTTTTTATCCATTTTCTGGCTGTATTGGAGTTGGCAGGATCCAAATCCGGAATCATGTAGTTCTTTGAAACTTTTATCAATATCACTCCAATCATATTGAATAACACCTATAGTGATTTTATTCTCTGCTTTTATTCCGCAAAGGGGAATTAAGATGGCTAACAATAATAAGTTAAATCGTTTATTCATCGTATTAATATTAATATTGGCTAACATAGGTATGATTATAAGATTAGGATAATATGTGTTATCCATAATACCGGTGAAGGAGTAAAATAAAGTGTTCACTATATCCTTCTAATAACTGCTAAAAATTTAAGGTCCTTTCTTTTCCATTGTATTAGTGCTTTCGTTTCTGGTAGATATGGTTATTTTTCTAGTTTGCAAAGATATTCTTTTTTTTCTAATAGTGTGTAATGTTTGAGATAAAATAAATGAAAAAGTGAATGGAATATCGATTTTTTTGAAGACATTTTTATTTTGACCTAATAGATTTTATGTAATGCTCGCTATAAATATGCTTTTTATTATCTTTGATGCAAATTTAGATTTTAGTACGTGAGGAAATGGAAATAAGAGAACGTATACAGTTATTATTGGCTGAAATGAACCGGGGAGTCTACGAAAAGGAAACAGAAATAAACTTGTCCTTGTTGGCTGCTTTAGCCGGTGAAAGTATTTTGCTGTTAGGCCCTCCGGGAGTCGCTAAATCAATGGTAGCACGACGGTTGAAAAGAGCTTTTGTCAATGCGAAAGCTTTTGAGTATTTGATGTCTCGCTTTTCTACTCCTGATGAAATCTTTGGTCCGGTAAGTATTAGCCGGTTGAAAGAGTCGGATAAGTATGAACGGATTGTCGAAGGATATTTGCCTGTGGCTGATGTGGTATTCTTGGACGAAATATGGAAAGCGGGTCCGGCTATTCAAAATACTTTATTGACAGTAATCAATGAAAAGTTGTTTAGGAATGGAGATTCAGAATTAAAGTTGCCTTTAAAATTATTGGTTGCCGCCAGCAATGAGTTGCCTTCGAAGGGCGAAGGTTTGGAGGCTTTGTGGGATCGTTTTTTGCTTCGTGTGATTTGTACCTGTATAAAGCAGGAAGATACATTTTATAAGATGTTATTGGATGATAATGCCGAATTAGAAGATTGGAAATGTCAATGGCAGATTTCAGACGAAGAATATGCGGAGTGGCAACAAGAAATACGCCGGATAACTGTTCCTGCTGAGGTTTTGTCATGTATTACTGAGATTCGTAAATGTTTAGGTAAAGTTGAAATAGAAGCTTCCGAAATTCACCGCAATGTGTATATAAGTGATCGTCGCTGGAAAAATATTGTTCGTTTGTTAAAGACCTCCGCTTTTGTACATGGATGTTCCGAAGTTCGCACGACTGACATTTTACCTATTTATCATTGTTTGTGGAATGAGCCGGACGAATATGCAAATATCCGTCAAATTGTGATTCGTGCATTGTTTGTCTCTTATATGAAGGAACTTTCGTCTATTACTTTATCTCTTAAATCAGATTTGAAGGTAAGCCGTGTACGTGAAGCATTAGAGAAGGCCAGACAAAAAGGAGATCGTCGGGATGACGATTTGTTGATAATAGATCATTTCTATTATCAGGTGGAAAATCATGGTACAGGTAATACCTATATTTTTATTGTGGATTATAAAAATATGAAAGAGTATAGTACAAAAGATACGCCAACGGTAGGAGTGATGTACACCGATCCTTTACATCCGAAACGAACAATTATTCGTGCTTTTTCGAGTGTTCCTGACGAACAAAATGCTGAGCGGGTTTCGTTGTTCAGAGATAGTAGACATCTGTATATTAATGGTGTACGTTTTCCCATGAGAAGACTTAATAGAGGGGAGCAACAACAGTTGTGGCTGGGAAATCTGTCTGTAACAGATAGAGATTATGAGACAGAACTGGAGATCGTTAATAAGAAAATAGATAAGCAAGTGAAAGGTTTGCGGGAGAATATGTTTGTGACAGAAGAAGATAAAAAAGAAATCGATCGATACGTATCCACTATACGTAAAGAAATTGCATGGGCGCGTGTGGATGTACGTAAATTGCGGTACGGAGATGAGTAGATATACTTCAGCTTTTTATATCCAAGCATTGGATAAGTACATGAAAACCGGAGAGTGTGCAGAAACAGACTCGGAACCGTTGTATGCTTATTTATTGTCTGTTATGAATGATCCGATTATAAAAATACAGGTTTTGAACAATGATATTTGTGCTCGTATTTTTTATGATACTATGGTTCAATTTATTAAGTTGAATTTAGAGAAGGAGAGATATAATTTGCAGAAGAGTCAGTCGGAACAGGAGGGGATGGAATTGGCGTTGGAGTGGTCGATAGAGCGACGCAGGCATGGTTGGCAGGCACTGCTTAAACAGTTAGGTGATGTGTATCAGGAATTTGGCTTTGATCATCGTTTCTACAGAGGGCAGTTCGGGCAGGAAGGAAAGTATGCTGACGACAAGATATGGGAGAAAATGGTGGATGATTGGAAAGAAGCTTTTCGTCAGAAAAATCAGAAACAAAAGGAGGAAGAAATCGAACTGCGTAAGGATAATCTGGAACAGAGGATGCGTTCTAACTTTAAAAATATTCCGGAATATCTGGATAAGAATAAAGTAGAGAAGGATGAATTTTTTCAATCATGGGGATTGATGAATGGTATTTGGAATACGATTGATTTTGAACGGATACGAAAGATTGTACGTATTCAGAGAGAATTTCCGGAGATACTGAAAGTAGCAAATAAAATGGGGCGTATTGCTGATGATGACGGTCAAGATCACTTATCTGTGGCAGAAGGGGATATTTATAAAATGGAACATGCTTCTAAATGCGACATACTCGGTATTACAATCGGAAATGATTTAAACTCATTGTTGCCCACAGAATTGGTTCATTGCGCCGATGCTGAGCTGGAAGATTTATTTGTTTATAAATACCTTACCCATAAACTGCAAAACTTCCGTTATAAATCTGAGATTATGCAACCTGCCAGAAGATTGGAAGTCAAGCCGGCAGTATTGAAAGGACCGATGATCGTTTGTCTGGATACTTCCGGAAGTATGGTCGGAAAACCGGAAAAGATCGCATACTCATTGATGGTGAAACTATTGGAGATAGCTGATAGGCAGAAACGTGATTGTTTTCTAATTGCTTTTTCTGTGTCTATCACCCCAATTGATATTCGAAAAGAACGGGCGAAGCTGCTTGAATTCTTTTCTACTACAGCTTGTGGAGACACAGATGCAACACGAATGTTGAAAGCTATGTTTCAATTGCTTCAATCAAATAAAGTATATATGAATGCGGATGTATTGTGGATCAGTGATTTTAAAATTCCCCTTTCTTCGCCCGAACTGACCCGGCAAATTCAAGAATACCGGAAGGCTAATACACATTTTTATGGTTTGCAGATTGGCGTTGCTGAAAATGAGTGGATTCCTTTTTTTGATCGTATTTATCAGATTAATTATACTCCGATAAGGCGTTATTGATGTTATTTTGTTTATATAATAAATAGGTAATAAAGATGGTAGATGTGATTCTTATTATATTAGGTGCTGTATGTATGATTACTGGCTTGATAGGTTGCATCATTCCGATGCTTCCCGGACTTCCGGTCGCTTATGTCGGTTTGTTGTTGCTTCATGCAACAGACAAGGTTCAATATACTACTACCCAATTGTTGGTATGGTTATTGATTGTTGGCGTTCTGTCGGTCTTGGATTATTTCACTCCGATGCTGGGTAGTAAATATGGAGGAGGTAGCAAGTGGGGAAGTTGGGGCTGTATTATCGGAACTCTTGTTGGATTGCTTTTTCTTCCGTGGGGAATCATTATTGGACCGTTTCTGGGAGCTGTGATCGGGGAACTGTTAGGAGATCGAGAATTTCACCAGGCAATAAGATCGGGTATAGGCTCGTTAATCGGTTTCCTGTTTGGAACAGTTTTGAAACTAATTGTATGCGGATATTTTTGTTATCAGTTTATTGTTGGGGTATTCCATATGTAGGTTTTTTCTTGGACTTTACAAGGATTTTCTAATGTTAAGTATCCAAGGATTTTCGTATGTCTCAATATTCTTTTTTCCGATAAGTGAGGCCATTGTTTTACCCATTAGCTTGAAATCAGTAGATAGGGTTGTTATTCCCCCTGCAAGAATTTCTTTTAAGGGAGTATCATTATAAGATATAATGCCAAATTCCTGACCGGGAGTTAAATCCTGCTTTTTAGCCTGCTTCAGCACGTCTACTAGATCTCTGTCATTCACAAGTATGAAAAGATCTCCGTTTTTAATTTTTTTGCCTGTCACATTATTCAGATATTTATGCTCGAAACCATACTCCTTGCTGAATCTTTGTAAACCGTTATACCGCTCATAAGGTTCTTTAGCTTCACTTTGCACCATAAAGATCCGCTTGTATTTCTCTATATGCTTTAATTCAAACTTCAATGCTTCGTAAGTGTCTTTCTCGAAATTTTGTGTTACAGACGAATATTTCCCTTTGAGTTCGTTATGGCAATGATCCAATAGAAATACTTTTCCGGATAAAGATTGCAATAATGGATCTAATCCTTGGAATTTCCCTGGCATTAATATATAAGAAGTATATTTGCCATTTGCATCATTAACGAGGGTTTCGAATACTTTCCGATTATAATTATGGAAATAAATTTCTACGGTAGCTGTTTTGTCGATGTTTGTAATAAAGGAATTATAAAGTTCTTCTTTAAACTCATTGAACTCATTGAATAAAAGTAGAATTCGATGTTTTAAAGTAAGTTTTGTACTTGCGATATAATATCCTACTCCGGGAGTAGAATCGATGATCCCTCTGGATTTTAATTCACTGATTCCGGCAAAAACGGTATCTCGTGATAAATTATATTTCTTTCTAAACTCGTTGATGGAAGGAATCCAATCTCCTTTTCGGAAATGTCCTTCATTTATTCCTTCAATCACAAAGTTTACTACTTGTTTATATTTAGATTCATTGAGTTTCATTGATTCTATAATTGGTTTCCGGTACAAAGGTAGCTTTTTTACTAATTGACTGGTATGGACAGGTCTATGTTTTATAGCATAAATATAATCGTACCAGTTCGTACCAGTATTTGTTTTTTTATCCATATCTTTGCAGCAATCATTCATTAGGTCAATAATATAACTACTAAATAAAATATAGGATGGAAAATAAGCTATGGTGTTTTGTTTCAATGGCATTAATTGCTGTAGGAAGTGTTACAACATCTTATGCAAAAGATGATGGTAAAACTCCTATTCAGTTTATTCCGGTTGAGGATGTGCAGATTAATGATGCGTTTTGGACTCCGAAATTTGACCGATGGAATAGTGTTACGGTCCCTGATGTTTTCGATAAGTTTGAAGGAAAACATTTAAAGACTGCCGAAGAGCAAAATAATAACAATATTTTTATGGATTTTGATGAAGTTGCTGCCGGGAAAAAGGGCACAGGTCATAGTGCCGGTCTTCCTTGGTTCAACGGGCTGGTTTATGAAACGATTCGCGGTGTATCTGATTTGCTGAAACAACATCCTGATAAAAAGCTGGAGGAAAGGATTGATAAATATATAACCCGGATAGAAGCAGCTCAAAAAGTTGATTCCAATGGTTTTATAGATACTTATACAGATCTCGTGCAACCGGAATATCGATGGGGGGAAAATGGAGGTTTCTTGCGCTGGCAGCATAATGTATATAATGCCGGTATGCTGATCGAAGCAGGTGTTCATTACTATGAGGCTACAGGAAAAGTGAAATTACTGGAAGTAGCAGTACGGCTGGCAAATTATATGTGTGATTTGATGGGACCTGCTCCCAAAAAGAACATCATTCCTTCACATTCCGGACCGGAAGAGGCCGTCATTAAATTATATTGGTTATTCAAACGAAATCCTGATATTAAGAAGCAAATTAACCTTCCGGTGGATGAGGCTGCTTACTGGAAATTGGTTACTTTTTGGATGGAGAACAGAGGAAAACATTGCGGCTATCCATTGTGGGCTAAGTGGGGAAATGAGAAATCGGAGCAATGGATTCGGGAACAAAAATATAAAGATCCTCAGTTTGGGGACAATGCTCGTCCTTCATGGGGAGATTATGCTCAAGATTCTATTACTATTTTTGAACAGAAAACGATTGAAGGACATGCGGTGCGTGCTACTTTGTTAGCTACGGGTGTTGTTGCTGCTGCTTTGGAAAATCATTCCCCGAAATATATTCAGACAGCAACTGATTGGTGGGACAATATGGTAGGCCGGCGTATGTTTATAACCGGTGGTGTGGGGGCTATTCATTTTGATGAGAAATTCGGAGCAGATTATTTCCTTCCTACGGATGCTTATTTGGAAACTTGTGCTGCGGTAGGAGCAGGCTTCTTCAGCCAACGGATGAATGAGCTGACAGGTGAAGGTAAATATATGGATGAGTTTGAACGGGTATTATATAATAATGTATTAACAGGGATTTCTCTTTCCGGTGATAAATATACTTATCAGAATCCGTTGAATTCGCATAATCATGCTCGTTGGGAATGGCATTCTTGTCCATGTTGTCCTCCGATGTTCTTGAAAATGGTATCGGCAATGCCCGGATTCATCTATGCAAAACAAGCTGATCAATTGATGGTTAATCTGTTTGTTAGCAGCCAAACTACGATAGAACTGGATCATAATACAGTCCATGTTCAGCAAGAGACCGGATATCCTTGGACAGGAAAAATTAACGTAACTCTTCAGCCGGAAAAGAAAGGCAAGTTTTCTGTGAAAATAAGAGTTCCGGGATGGGCACAGGGAGTTGAGAATCCTTATGGACTTTATCAATCAAATCTGATTTCGCAGATAACTTTGGCTATCAATGGAAAATTGGAAAAGGTGAAAGTAGTCGATGGTTATGTCGAGATCAACCGTAATTGGGGGAAAGCGGACCGAATCGAATTGAATTTACCTATGCAGCCCCGCATCATTACTGCCTGCGAGCAGGTTAAGGATCTTAAAGGAAAGATAGCTCTGGCTTCAGGTCCTGTGGTATATTGTCTGGAGGAAATAGATAACGCGGGGTTGGATCATTTGAAAATTGATACTAATTGTTCGATGGAATTAGTGCCTGAAAAAGATCTTCTGGAAGGAGTTAATGTGATAAAAGGAGTGGCCGTTGATGATAAGAAACAGCAGATTAATTTTACTGCAATTCCTTATTATGCGATGGGAAATCGTAAACAAGGAGCTTATGAAGTTTGGATTCCTATTAATAAAGATGAGCTCATTGAAATAGATGCGTCAAAAATAGAGAATACTATCCCTGCTTATCTTTATGGAGCTTGTATAGAAGATGTGAACCATGAGATATACGGGGGAATTTATAACCAACGTATATTCGGTGAAAGTTTTGAAGAACCTGCTCCCGGAATTACTTTTGATGATTTTTCAATATATGATGGTAATTGGACTACCTCTCATGGAGAACTTCATGCAACAAAAGCGGCAGGTTCTAAATTTATCTACAATCCTACTGAATTAAAAAATGGTGTGGTAGAAGCCGAAATTAAATTCGATGACACATTAGGGGATAATGCAGGATTAATTACGCGAGTTTCAAAAGAAGCGAAAGGTGCTGATGCTTTCAATGGATATGAAATAAGTCTTGCAGCCAACGGGAAGAAAGTGGTGATTGGAAAACATGAAAATAATTTTAGTCATATCTGTGATATAGAAGTAGATTGTAATCCTGCTGAATGGAATCGGTTGAAGGTTGTTATGAATGATGGAAGAATGGAAATCTTTCTAAATGATAAAAGCCTTTTTGTGCATAATGAAAATAATCCCATTCTTGCTACTGGCAAGATTGGATTGCGTTCATGGAATTCTGATGTGAAATTTCGTAATCTTAGAATGAAGACTGAAAATATGGATCAGGTATTGAAATTCAATACCACTCCTCAACCGGAGGTTAGCCTTCATTGGACACCCATTCAGACCGGAAATGCTAAAGCTGTTTTTATGCATGATCATAAAAATGCCTATAACACAACTTGGTCACAGATGATCGGTAAAAATGGTGGCTCAGGTAAAGTAGGAGTAGCTAATATGGGGCTTAATGGATGGGGAATTACTGTAAAAGAAGGACAGAAGTTTGAGGGACGTCTTTATTTGAAGGGTTCTTATAAAGGAGCGGTGAAAGTTGCACTACAGAGCGCAGATGGAAATAAAGAATATGCGGTTCAAGAGTTGAAAGGAGTGACAGATAAATGGCAAAAGTTCCCCTTCGAATTCATTTCAAATGTTACGGATACCAATGCACGTCTGGCTGTATATATAGAGAATAATGGTAAAGTCTGGATAGACCAAGTGGTCCTGATGGGTACTGGGGATGACCTATTTCATAATTTGCCATTACGCAATGATATTGCTAAGACAATGGTTAATCAAGGTTTGACATTCTTACGTTATGGAGGTACTATGGTCAATGCCCCTGATTACAAGTTCAAAAATATGATTGGTGACAGGGATAAGCGTCCGCAATACAGAGGCCATTGGTATCCTTATTCCACCAACGGATTCGGTATTGAAGAATTTCTCCAGCTTTGTGAAGCGGCAGGTTTTGAACCTTGTTTTGCAGTGAATGTAGGAGAATCGGCACAAGATATGGCGGATATGATTGAATACCTGAACGGGCCGGTAACTTCCGAATGGGGAAAGAAGCGGGCAGATGCCGGACATCCTGAACCCTACAATGTGAAGTATATAGAGATTGGCAATGAAGAAGTGATATGGGGAGATATTCGTAAAGATTATGAGAAATATATTCAGGATTTTAATCGTATCTATGATGCTATTAAATCAAAAGATCCGAATGTAGAATTTGTATCTGCAGCCTGGTGGCGTCCGGATTCACAGGAAAATATGAAAATGGTATTCGATGCTCTTAATGGGAAGGCTGCTTATTGGGATTATCATCCATGGGCTGATGATAACATTCTGGGATCCCAAGTAGAAGGAGAGTTGAAGCAGATGAAAGATTATTTTCAGAAATGGGACCCGAATACAAAGATGAAATGTGCTCTATTTGAAGAAAACGGAGTAACGCATGATATGCGGCGTGCATTAGGGCATGTGACAATTCAGAATGCAGCCCGTAGGATGGGAGACTTTTTATTAACGACTTGTGCTGCTAATGCGTTGGAACCTTATCTGCAAAATGATAATGGCTGGAATCAGGGACAAATCTTCTTTACCCCTTCACAAGTCTGGGGAATGCCTCCTTTTTATGCTAAGCAGATGGCTTCAAATCATCATAAACCTTTCAGAGTGTTTAGCGCAACACAAGGAGAACTGGATGTAACGGCTGCTACTGATGAAAAGAAGGAAGAAGTAGTGGCTCATGTCTCAAATATTCATGACTATGTTATTACCGCTGATATTTGTTTGAAAGGATTTGATTCGCCTTCAAAAATTAAAGTGATCACATTGTCTGGTGATCTCAAAGATAAAAATACACCGGAACAACCGGAAAGAATTGTACCGCAAGAGAAAGTCCTTTATTATACAAAATACTTGAAATACGAATTTCCTGCTAATTCGTATACAATTCTAGTATATCAGAGGTAGTTTAATAAGGTATCTATATCTATAGAAAAGGTTGCAAGTTATGGATTATTTCCATTCACTTGCAACCTTTTTTATTTAAATTGTAGGCTTTATTTTACCGGAATTTTATCGATACGTTTCTGATGACGGTCTCCTTCAAAATCTGTAGAGAAGAACTCGGTCAAAATCATATCTGCTTCCTCTGTACTGATAAAACGCCCTGGCATTACAAGTATATTGGCGTCATTATGCAGACGGGCTAAATGCGCGATTTCTGCATTCCAGCAGAGAGCGGCACGGATACCTTGATGCTTGTTTAAAGTCATATTGATTCCGTTTCCACTTCCACAAATAGCAATTCCCGGATAACATTCTCCTGCCTCTATGGCGAGTGCCAAAGGATGTGCATAATCCGGATAATCTACACTGGCAGTTGAATTAGTACCAAAGTCTTTATATGCCCAGCCTTTTGCTTCCAGCCATCCGCGAACATATTCTTTTAATTCGTAACCGGCGTGGTCACATGCTAATCCGATTGTTTTCATTAGAGCATTGTTTTTACCTGATTATATACATTCTCGGCAGTAAATCCAAGCTTCTCATCCAATACTTTGTAAGGAGCTGAGAAACCGAATGAATCTAATCCCCAAATCTTACCGTCGCAACCTACCAAACCTTGGAGAGTCACAGGAAGCCCTGCTGTCAGACCAAAAATCTTAGCTCCTGTTGGCAGGATTGATTCCTGATATTCTTTAGACTGACTACGGAATAATCCTTCGGATGGAGCCGAAACAATACGAACTTTTACTCCGTCTTTGCGTAGAAGTTCAGCACCAGCTACCAAGGTCGAAACTTCAGAGCCGGAAGCTACCAGAATAACATCCGGATTTTCGTCTGAACCTGCAACAATATAAGCACCTTTCTCAGCTTCTGCATAATCAGTTCCAGCCGGTAAGTTTGCTATATTTTGACGGGATAAAATCAAACCTGTCGGAGTATAGACATTCTCCATTGCAAGTTTCCATGCAATAGTTGTTTCTTCTACATCTGCCGGACGTAGTACCAACATAGAGTTACGGCCTTTATGATTTTTTAGTTTCTCCATCAAACGTATTTGAGCTTCTTGTTCAACCGGTTCGTGAGTAGGTCCATCTTCACCTACACGGAAAGCGTCATGTGACCAGATGAATTTTACAGGTTGTTCCATCAAAGCTGCCATGCGTATAGCCGGCTTCATATAATCAGAGAACACAAAGAATGTTCCACATGCAGTAATGACACCACCATGTAATGACATACCGATACAAACACAAGCCATTGTCAATTCGGATACACCTGCCTGGAAGAATGCTCCGCTGAAATCACCTTTTTTGAAGGCATGAGTTTTCTTTAAGAAGCCATCTGTTTTATCCGAATTGGAAAGGTCGGCAGAGGCAACAATCATATTTTCAACTTGTGTGGCAAGTGCTCCTAATACAGTTGCCGAACCGACACGTGTAGCACCACCTGCTTTTTGTTCTATAACAGTCCAGTCTATTTTCGGAGCCTTTCCTGCAAAGAAAGTTTCCAATTTAGCCGCCAGTTCCGGATTTGCTTTTGCCCAAGCTGCTTTTATTGCATATTTTTCAGCTATGATTTTCTTTAATTCTGCAGCACGTTTTGTGTATAACTCGGCAACTTCCGGGAATATAACAAATGGATTAGCAGGATCACCCTCCAGGTTCTTAATTGTATTTACGTAAGCATCCCCGCCAAGTGGAGCACCATGAGTAGCGCAATTAGCCTCGTAACTGCTACCATCGGCTTTACGTGCACCTTTACCCATTACTGTTTTACCAATAATCAGAGTCGGGCGTTCTTTTTCAGCTTTTGCTTCTTTTAGAGCCATGCGGATTTCATCTACATCATTACCATTGATGCTAATCACTTTCCATCCCCATGCTTCGTATTTCATAGCAGTATCTTCAACAGTCACATCCTTCGTTTCGGTAGAAAGCTGAATATCGTTAGCATCATAGAACATGATCAGATTATCCAATCCCAATGCACCGGCGATACGTCCGGCACCTTGCGATATTTCTTCCTGTATGCCACCATCAGAAATATAAGCGTAGATTGTTTGATCCATCACCTCATTAAAACGAGCTTTCAGGAATTTGGCAGCAATAGCAGCTCCTACTGCAAAAGTATGTCCTTGTCCTAGCGGACCTGAAGTGTTTTCCACACCGCGCATGATATCTACTTCAGGATGTCCCGGAGTAGGGCTTCCCCACTGACGAAACTCTTTCAATTCGTCCAGCGTGTATTTACCGGTCAAAGCAAGGGTGGAATAGAGCATCGGAGACATATGACCGGGGTCAAGGAAAAAGCGGTCACGTCCTTCCCAACGGGGATTTTCAGGATCGTATACTAAAAATTCAGAGAAGAGTACGTTCACAAAATCAGCACCACCCATGGCACCACCCGGGTGACCGGAATTGGCTTTTTCAACCATTGAAGCAGCAAGAATACGGATGTTATCCGCTGCACGATTCATAAGTTTGTTATCGTTCATATCTTTATATTTAATAAATTCCGTTTATATTTTTTGCAAAGATAACTCTTTCTCTGTAATTGACAATGAGAAAATGCTTTCTTTTTCTTTCTTTTTCTTTCTGTTTTTGATAACTTTTCTTTCGATTATGGTCGCAGTCCCTCGTGGTACTACTAGTACACTAGTGCAACTCCAATGTAACAATTGATTTGGCAGGTAGTTTTACTTTCAATACTCCTTTATTGATTTTTACCTCTTTGAATGTAGCTAATTTGACATTATTAGGATTTTCAAAAGAATTATAATCAGTTAGGTTTGTAGAAGTTAAAATCTCTCCGGTTGCCTTTGAAGCCTTTACATCCGGTAAGTTAATGGTTACTTCTTGAGCATTGTCAGCGTCTACATTGGAAAGTGAAAGATGAATGATGCCGTTTTTGTCTTTTGAGGAAGTGGCACTAATGGAAGGTACTACACGATTTCCACGTACATTCATTATTTCACAATTCAGCTCAAGTGGGAGATAAGTGGCGTCTTGATGAACCTTGTACATTTTGAAAACATAGTAAGTAGGAGTTAATACGATCTCTTTATCTTTAGTCAATATCATAGATTGAAGTACATTCACTATTTGCGCTATATTTGCCATCTTCAAACGGTCGGTATATTTATGGAATACATCAAGACTCAAGGAAGCGACAAAAGCATCACGCAATGTATTTTGTTGGTATAGATGTCCTCTTATAGTACCCGGTTCTTCATCCCACCATGTTCCCCATTCATCAAGCATAAGTGCAATTCTCTTGTCCTTATCATATTTATCCATGATAGCGCAGTGTTTTTTGATTACGTCTTCTATTTCAAGACATTTACCCATGGTCCAGTAATAGTCGTCTTTATTAAATTTCGTTGCAGCTCCTTTACTGCCACTCCACCCGCTTACGGTGTAATAATGTAGGGAAAGACCTTGCATTCGGTGGCCTATACGATTCATTAGAACTTCTGTCCAGTTGTAATCATAATCGCTTGCACCACTGGCGATCTTAAATAAGTAGTTACCGTCATAATTACGGCAATAAGTAGAATAACGACGATATAGATCTGAATAATATTCCGGACGCATATTACCACCGCATCCCCAGCTCTCATTTCCTATACCGAGATATTTGACTTTCCATGCTTTATCACGACCGTTTTTACGGCGAAGATTAGCCATTGGGGAATCTCCTTCTGAAGTCATGTATTCTATCCATTTGGCAAGTTCTTCAACTGTTCCGCTACCTACATTCCCACTGATATATGGTTCACAGCCCAACATCTCACAAAGATTTAGAAATTCATGTGTTCCGAAGCTATTGTCTTCAATAGTTCCTCCCCAATTGTTATTTACCATTTTGGGACGATTTTCTTTTGGGCCGATGCCGTCCATCCAATGATATTCATCGGCAAAGCAACCGCCCGGCCAGCGGAGAACAGGAACAGCCAAATCTTTTAACGCATTGAATACGTCTGTACGATATCCTTTGATATGGGGAATCTCTGAATTTTCGCCTACCCAAAGTCCACCATAGATACATGAACCTAGATGTTCGGCAAACTGCCCATATATTTCTTTCGGGATAATTTCTTTACCTTGATCAATATGTACAGTGATGGTTGCTTCCTTTTGTGCGGAAAGAGATATAGATACAGCTAGAAAAGCTGTGCTGACTAATAATTTTGTTCTCATAATAATTTTCTTAAAGTTTAAATTTAGGATCTTTATGGAAGGCTCTGCTATTGAACCTATGCAAAGCAGCACCATGTTTAGAACCGGTTTCATCAATTTGAAGTTACTTATCTTGTTTTGGGTGTGAAAGTAACACTTTTGTTTAGTCTATTATATGCACTTATGTATGTTGTACAGCATAAAGTCAAAAAAAATAGTTGAATATCAAAATAATGGAATTAATGATGAAAATAGATGGCATAGTTGTGTGTTTCATATAAAAGGAGTAATATTGCATAGAAAAGAATAAATACCAATAGATGGAATGAAACGAAGTATCAAGTATTTGCCTGAAACTACACAAGAAGAACTTAACTTCTTAGTCGAATCTATCACTCGCCATATCCCAAGGTGCGTCATGATCATTTTGTATGGAAGTTATGCCCGAGGGGAGTATGTGTTGTGGGACGAGAAGATAGAATTTGGCGTTCATACTTCCTATCAAAGTGATCTGGATATTCTGGTCGTAACCTTTGGGGCTAATGCTCGTGTCACTGAGTGGCAATTGGAAGAAAAGGTGGTGGAAAGTTATCACAAAGTATTTGCTTTCAGGCGTCATGCCGCTCCTCAATTTATTGTGGAAGATATCAATAGTTTCAATAAGGCTCTTGATCAGAAGCGTTACTTTTATACAGATATAGTGAAGGAAGGTATTAAACTTTATGACAATAAGAAGTTTAAACTAACAAAACCTCATGAACTTTCTTATAAAGAGATCAAAGAGATTGCTACTGAGGAATTCAATAAATGTTATCCGTTTGCTATTGGATTCATGAAGTATGCTTATATTGCTTTAGAAGATGGGATGAATGAATTAGGAGCTTTCCAGCTTCATCAGGCTTGCGAGAGGTTTTATTATTCGATAGAACTTGTTTTTGTGAATTATCGTCCTAAAAGTCATAAACTGAAGGACCTCGAAAGTAAGTGTAAGAAATATTCTCATGCTATAGCTAGTGTATTTCTTCATCATACAGATTTTGAGAAACACTGTTATGACTTATTATGCCGTGCTTATATTGAGTCACGATATAATAAAGATTATGTAGTTACAAAAGAAGAACTGACATATATGCTACAAAGAGTGGAGCTCCTGAAAGAGGTTACTTATACAATTTGTTCCGAGCAGCTACTTTTTTATGACTCACAGAAAGATGTTGAGAATGGAATGTCCACTGAAACGTATCAAACTATAAAGAAGAAGGATGCACCTACTATAGCCGCTGATGATTTACAGGAATATTCGGAAAATGATTCTAAAGAAAAAGATCTTGAAGAAAAAAATCCAGAAGATGAAGAAGTTTGATTATATAAATAGTTGGGGCGGCTTTAATTAAAAAACCGCCCCTTACAATATCTAGATTGATATTTATTAATCCAGTCTGCGAGAACCGTCACCGATTACTACATCATAAACTTTCGGGCTTCTGCCGAATTTAGCTTTGAAAGCTTCTTTGGTTTTTTCGATGAAGTTATCGTATAATTCTTCTTTCACCAAGTTGATGGTGCAACCTCCGAAGCCACCACCCATAACACGAGAACCTGTTACGCCATATTCTTTAGCACAGTCGTTTAAGAAATCGAGTTCTTCACAGCTTACTTCGTATAACTTACTCATACCGTGGTGAGTTTCATACATCTTCTGACCTACAGTCTCGTAATCATCTTTTTCCAAAGCATCACATACATCAAGTACACGTTGGATTTCTTCGATCACATATTCTGCACGCATATAGTCTTCTTCACTGATTTCAGCTTTTGCTTCCTGCAACATTTCCATTGTGCAGTCGCGTAAGAATTCTACATGAGGATGTTTTTTCTGGATAGCAGCAACTGCAGCTTCACAACTCTGGCGACGCTTGTTGTATGCAGAAGATGCCAATTCATGTTTAACAACCGAATCCAGCAAAACGAGACGATAACCAGTCGGATGGAATGGGAAATATTGATATTCCAAAGAACGGCAATCCAAACGAATCAAGCTACCGGCTTTACCGAATACGGAAGCAAATTGGTCCATGATCCCGCAGTTTACACCACAGTAGTTATGTTCTGTAGCTTGTCCTACTTTTGCCAATTCAAATTTATCAATTTTGTTTTCACCAAACAATTCGTTCAATGCAAAGGCATAAGTGCTTTCTAAAGCAGCAGATGAAGACATACCGGCACCCAGAGGTACATCACCGGCAAAAGCCGTATTGAATCCTTTTACGTTTACACCTCTTTTGATCATTTCACGGCATACACCGAAAATGTATCTTGCCCAGCTGGCACGAGGAGCATCTTCTTCATTCAGACCAAATTCAACGTAATCTTTAAGGTCAATAGAGTAAGCTCTTACTTTGTCAGTGCCATTTGGTTTGATTTCAGCGATCATACCTTTGTCTATAGCTCCAGGGAATACAAACCCACCATTGTAATCAGTGTGTTCGCCAATTAAGTTAATGCGGCCTGGAGAGGCATATACAAACCCTGTAGTTCCGTCAAAATGCTTGATGAAACGACTTCTTACGTGTTCTATATCCATGATAAAATCATTTTATAAGTTCGTTAATAATCGATTTATTATTCAACAGGAATATTTTTGTTCACATTCTTGCAACCAATCAATGCATAATACAGTATATAGGCTACACCTGCGAAGATTACCCAGAAACTTGCCATATAACTACTTGTAGCATCTGCTACACCCCCTTGGATCAATGGAAGGATACCACCACCGCAAACCATTACCATAAAGATACCGGATGCCATTGCAGTATACTTGCCAAGACCTTCTACTGCAAGATTGAAGATACCACCCCACATGATAGAAGTACAAAGTCCGCAAAGAATGAAGAACATAACACCTACGGGTACAACAGCCATTCCAAAACTAATGTCTGATTTGAATACAGGCATATTTACTGTTGCTTCAGTAGGAGCAAACATACCGATGAGTAAGAAAGCTAATGCGAACAGACAAACAGTTGTGATTTGGGCTTTACTGGAGAATTTAGCACCAAGGGCACCACCGCAAAGACGACCGATCATCATCAGGAACCAATATGTACCAACGATAGATCCTGCGATTGCAGTATCGATACCTAATCCTTGAGCACCTTCCGCACTTGGTGAAGTAGTCAGGAACAAGTTTACAAAATTAGGAATACCTACTTCTACTCCCACATATACAAAGATAGCTACTGTTCCGAGCACGAAGTGGCGGAAAGACATCGGGCTGTAAGCATCTTTCACTTTGTGGTCGGCAGTATGTTCCATGTGAGGTTCAGGAATGCTCATTGAAGCTAAAACAACGAATACTACAGCGAAAATACCCATAGCGATAAATAAAGCCGGATTAGCGTCACTAATTCTTGTATCTTGGCTGATGGTACCGATCAAATAACCTCCTAGTACTGGAACGATTGTTGCAGAAATAGAATTTAAAGAACCACCGAACTGAATTAATTGGTTACCTTTCTTACCGCCACCACCTAATGTATTTAACATCGGGTTTACTACAGCGTTTAACATACACATAGAGAAACCGGAAACGAAAGCTCCTGTCAGGTATACCCAGAATGGTCCGAATTCACCTGGTTGGAATGGCATTTGTCCTGAAAGGAACTGGATACCTACACCAATGAAACCTACTGCAACTGCAATTAATGCTGTCTTTTTATAACCAATTC
Organism: Bacteroides bouchesdurhonensis; assembly: GCF_900155865.1. Lineage (GTDB taxonomy): Bacteria > Bacteroidota > Bacteroidia > Bacteroidales > Bacteroidaceae > Bacteroides > Bacteroides bouchesdurhonensis. The sequence continues at coordinate 3,549,548 of NZ_LT707006.1, read as the reverse complement.
TTTTCAGCATAATACCAGCCGGAAGTCCCATAAATGCATAAGCTATGAAATTGGCTGCATTTCCTAACTGGGTCATCCAGTTGGGAGCGTTGAACTGTTCTTTTACAATAAGTCCGAGAGGATTAGTAAATCCTGTGACGAATGAAATCATTGCGAAGAGGGCGAACATCATTGCTATTGGCAATAGATAGCTCTTTTTTTCTTGTGTCATGGTTTTAAATAAATATTAGTTTATAAATTTGATTAGTTATTCTTCTATAAATTATTCTTCTACGTCAAACTTGTAGACAGTTATTTGTTGATATTCATCACCCGGTAGTAATGTCGCTGACGGGAAATGGGCAATGTTTGGAGTATCCGGGAAACATTGTGCTTCAAAGCATATTGCACTTCTGGCAGGGAATGTTGCACCATGTGCACCTTCGAATCCATTTAACCAGTTACCCGTATAAAGTTGTACTCCACTTTCCGTTGTGTATACTTCCATGATTCGTCCGCTTTTGGGGTCTTTGCAGACAGCAGCCAGATCGAGCGAACCGTTTTCATTCTTGTTCAACACATAACAATGGTCATATCCTGCACCGAAAATAAGCTGTTGGAATTTATCGTCAATGCGTTCGCCTACAGTGTGTGGTGTACGGAAGTCCATCGGTGTACCTTCTACTTTAAGAATTTCTCCTGTCGGGATGGATACTTCATCGATAGGCGTATAGAAATCAGCATTAATAGTGACAAGGTGGTCATTAATAGTAGGAGTTGGATTGGAAATGCCGGCAAGGTTGAAGAATCCGTGACTGGTTAAGTTTACTATTGTTGCTTTATCGGTAGTTGCACGATATTCAATAGTCAATGCATTTACTTCTTCCTCCAACCGATAGGTCATTTCTACTTCCAGATTACCGGGGAACCCTTCTTCACCGTCCGCAGAAAGATAATTGAATTGTACGGTACGCTCATTGATTTGAGTGGCATCCCATACACGTGCATGAAAACCTGTAGGTCCGCCGTGCAAAGAGTTAGGTCCGTTGTTGATAGTCAGTTCATGTTCTTCGCCAAATAAGGTGAATTTTCCTTTAGCTATACGATTACCGTATCGTCCGATAGTAGTGCTTAAGAATGGTTCCGGGCTGTTGATGACGTGGTCGATACTGTCGTGTCCTAGGATTACATTGGCATATTTTCCGTTTTTATCCGGTACCATAATTGAAAGAATGGCGCATCCGTAATTCGTTACGGCTACTTCCATTCCCTTTTTATTTTTAAGGATAAATAAGTCTGTTTTCTTCTCGTTTATATCCTTTTGGAAATCTTCGCGGCTGAGCCCAGATAGATTTCCCTCTGTTGGGAATGTGTTATTCATGTTTGGTATTAATTAAAATTTCTTGCAAATAAAGGGAAATTCTTTGTTACTCACAAATTATTCGGTCTAAATCTAAAGAAGCTTTTAGGAAAGTTTAGCGTAATTATCCCTCTCTTCTTTAATAGACAAGAAAATTTTCATTCGGCCCTTGTTGATAATCTGGATTTTGATTGAATTTAAATTTCATCTTTTATTTAAATTTGAACTATTTTTCGTATGTTTGCCCCCGGATTGTTACAATCTAAACGAATTTAATCTAAGTTTATAACAAGAAAAACTAAAATGTATCCATTAAAATTCGAACCTATTCTGAAGCAGACGCTTTGGGGGGGCGACAAGATTATTCCATTCAAGCATTTGAATTCAGACTTGAAAGGAGTAGGGGAAAGCTGGGAGATTTCCGGCGTAGAAGATAATGAATCTGTTGTGGCCAATGGTCCGGACAAAGGTTTAACATTAGCCGATATGGTGAAAAGGTATCGCGAAGAGCTGGTAGGAGAAGCGAACTATGCCCGTTTCGGTAACAAGTTTCCTTTGTTGATCAAGTTTATTGATGCCAAGCAGGATCTGTCTATTCAGGTACACCCGTCAGACGATTTGGCAAAGAAACGCCATAATTCAATGGGTAAAACAGAAATGTGGTATGTGGTAGATGCGGATAAGGGGGCTAAATTACGTTCAGGTTTTTCTGAGCAGATCACTCCTAAAGAATATAAAGAACGTGTGTTCAACAATACGATCACTGATGTGTTGCAGGAATATGAAATTCATCCGGGGGATGTGTTTTTCCTTCCGGCAGGACGTGTTCACAGTATTGGTGCCGGTTCTTTTATAGCTGAAATTCAGCAGACTTCTGATATCACATATCGTATTTATGACTTCAATCGTAAGGATGCTAACGGAAAGACTCGTGAGCTTCATACCGAATTGGCACGCGAAGCTATCGATTACGATGTGTTGGATGACTACCGTACAAAATACGATGCAGTGAAAGACGAACCGGTGGAATTGGTTGCCTGTCCTTATTTTACCACGTCTGTATATGATATGACAGAAGAAATCAATTGTGATTATTCGGAACTTGATTCTTTTGTAATCTTTATCTGTATGGAAGGAGCTTGTAGGATTAAGGATAATGACGGCAATGAACTTTCTGTAAATGCCGGAGAATCTATTCTGCTTCCTGCTACAACTCAGGATGTGACAATAACTCCCGAGGGGGGAAACGTGAAACTGTTGGAAACATACGTGTAAGTAAATAGTATACATTTTTATATAACAGTAAGAAGAGGTATTCCACCACTAAAGGGAATACCTCTTTCTTTGTTCAGTGTTAGATCATTCGGACCGTTAATGTTTGCCTCCCAATATGGAAATGATATACTTTCCAGGTGCTCCTATCTTGCTCCAGTTGGTATTAGCGAATATTTTCCAAACTTGTGTTCCCTTCTTCCCGTAGTCTGATAACATTAAGATCGTTTCTTTCTCTTTTCGGACAGTTATCTTATACCGTTCCATACTTTCCAGCAGTCCCGATAAATTGTGTGTGGCTTGATTGTATGCATATCCCGGAATTTCCAACGGAATGTTTTTTAATTCTTCTTCCTCTATAGGTGTTTTAGTTTTGTTTAGTTTAGTTTGTCCGGAATTGTCTGCATTTTCCGAAGTCAACTCAACTTGAACAGAAGAATTGTTTGCATTTTCGTTGTTCATATCCTCTTTTTGTTTACAACTTTTAGAATTACCATTTGGCAATAAATAAGGCAATTTAGAGAAATCACGTTTTCGCCGAACAGTAGCTTCCAGCCAAACCCGTTGTATTTGTTCTGAAGTTAGGATTCCATACTTCTCGTAGCTTTCTTTATCGAAAAATTCCTTTTCCAATAATATTTCGATAATCTTATCCATTGTCTTTTCCTGTATTTCTCCTCCAATTTTACGGATAAAAATAAGGCTTTGTTCCTGTCCCCAAGAGATATAATACCCTTCTTTATAAATTTTGCATAGCAACCTCATGACGATGTAAGAAGCTCGGATTCCATATTGGGCTTCCAACAATTCAATGACTTCCTCTTCAAAGAAAGTTGCGTATATTGGGAAATAAGGGATTCCTTTATGATCCATGCTCATAGTTCATTTATTTTATTAAAAGTTAAACAATAGGTTTCCAATCCAGCAGGTTGCCGATCATAAATCTTCTCCATGCCTGTTGTTCTTCACTCCAATAAATAATTGATTCCTGTTTTGCCGTAAGAATAAACTCTCGATGAAAGAATTTTTCATATCCGATAAGGGTGCCTTGCTCCATGCAGAATGTTCCGTCTTGTTTATTGAATGCTATCATTGCATGTCCGTAAAGCATTCGTTCTGCTGCTTCTATGTTCTTTTTGACAATTTTTTCTGCTTCCTTTTCTGAAATTCCTTTTTCAGCCATAATACGTCTTTTCCATACTGACTTAAAAAAACTAATTGTACTTTTGTCTAATTTCTTGTTCATAATTTCTTGTTTGTTAATCTTTACTAGAGTTAATTGTTGGATAAAATATCCTTGTAAGATAGTGACGCTATTTTATTGGTATAGTGTAGCTATCTCTTTATTATAGTGACACTATCAAGATGCGATAGTGTCACTATTTTTAGGGATATCATTTCTGATCTTCAGCCGGTTGAAAACGGCGACAAAAGTATGATTCCCAATTCATCTACGCAATTATTTTTTAACGTTTCCTTTTCGGGTACTTTTGGGCGTTCATTTTGCTCTCTTCTTTTTGTTCTTTCAATAACTTTTGTTCGGATTTACTTAAGGTAGAAAGTTCTGTTAGTATACTGCTGTATTCCATTAGTTTAAATCCGTTGTGTTTTGGATAATACAGTTTTTTTTCGTTGTAGATGTATTGAGCTAAATCACTCAAAGTTTTGAGATGATGATAGTAGAGATGTTTTTCGAGAAACTTTTTCAAATGCAGGTTCAAATATTCAGTTTTGCTTCCTACCAATCCTCCTCTGTTTTCCAGTTCTTCTCTACTGATGATTTCGTTCTTACACTGTTCCTGAACGCGTTTTTTAGCCATTTTTTCATTCTTTTTTGTTTGTCTTTTTGTCCCTTTTGAAGACGATTTTTTACTTGCCATAATTCACTAATTTTTAATATAGTTAATTAAATTTAAAAATAATTCTATTTAGCGAGTGCTTGTCGAACGTAAAAAAGTATTCTTCTTTGTTTTCGCCAAATATTGTATATATATATAAAATAACTAGTGATGCAAATGAAGAACAGAAATGGATTTAGCCGATGTGCCCAGCAGTACATCGATCGCTTACAGGAAGAAGGTCGTTTTTCGACTGCGCATGTTTATAAGCATGCTCTATATTCTTTCAGTAAGTTTTGTGATACATCTTGGGTGTCTTTTAGTCAGATAACCCGGGAACAATTGCGTTGTTACGGGCAATATCTTTATGAATGCGGGTTGAAGCCTAATACGATTTCTACCTACATGAGGATGCTCCGTAGTATTTATAACCGGGGAGTAGAGTCGGGGAGTGCTCCCTATGTTCCCCGCTTGTTTCATGATGTTTATACAGGGGTTGATGTCCGGCAGAAAAAGGCTTTGCCTGTCTCTGAGTTACATCGATTGCTTTATAAAGATCCGGGTTCAGAACGTTTACGTCGTACTCAGACTATTGCTGGTTTGATGTTTCAGTTTTGTGGAATGTCTTTTGCCGATTTTGCTCATCTTGAGAAAACGGCATTGGAACAGAATATTCTCCATTACAATCGTATTAAGACCAAAACTCCTATGTGTGTGGAAGTGTTGGATACAGCCAAGGATATGATTGGCTGGCTTCGTAATCGTATGCCTCCTTGCCCAGGGTGTCCGGATTATCTTTTTGAAATACTTCGCGGTGACAAAAAACGGAAAGATCGAAGAGGATATCGTGAGTATCAGTCGGCTCTTCGGAATTTTAATAATTGCTTGAAAAGTTTAGCTCATACATTACAGCTGCGTTCTCCCGTTACTTCCTATACACTCCGCCATTCTTGGGCTACTACAGCGAAATATAGGGGAGTCCCGATTGAAATGATAAGTGAGTCTTTGGGGCATACGTCCATTAAAACAACACAGATTTATTTGAAAGGCTTTGAATTAAGAGATCGTACAGAAGTTAATAGAAAGAATTTGTTTTACGTGAAAAATTATTTTGTGACTAAGTAAATTTATGTAAGTTGTTGATTAATAGTGAAGATATGTGTCTGTTACTTCTTAGGTAACGGATGTGAATTCGTTGCAAAGATAGACAAAATTATATATAGACAGCAAATAAAAATATCTTTTTCTTCTCAATATACGGCAAATAAATATCTGAACATGAAATAGTCTAGTCTTCATGTTCAGCAGTTATATGCCTTGTTTTCAAAAGAATACCCTCGATCACTAAAGATTAATACTCTTTTATAGCTACCCCATATTCATCCGTTACCTAAGAAGTAACGGATGAATATGGGGTAAAAAATATGATTTCATTAGAAAAAAAATCAGTAATTGCTGGGCCTATTTATGGGACAGGGGAAGGCGTAGCACACCCTAAACGTTGGTACGTAGCGTTGGTCCGTATGCACCACGAGAAGAAAGTAGCCGAGCGTTTGGGCAAAATGGGGATTGACAGTTTTATACCTGTTCAACAGGAAATCCATCAATGGAGTGACCGTCGTAAAAAAGTGGAAGCGGTTCTTCTTCCCATGATGGTCTTTGTCCATGTCACACCCAAAGAACGCATGGAAGTTCTGACTCTTTCTACGGTCAGCCGCTATATGGTGATGCGCGGTGAAAGCACTCCTACGGTCATTCCCGACGACCAGATGACCCGTTTCCGTTTCATGCTCGACTATTCAGAGGAAGCCGTTCATATGAACAGCACTCCTTTGGCCCGCGGTGAAGAAGTCCGTGTGATCAAAGGTCCTTTGGCGGGCCTTGTCGGTGAACTAGTCACCATGGATGGCAAAAGTAAAATTGCCGTTCGTTTGGATATGCTCGGCTGTGCCTGTGTCGATATGCCTATCGGTTATGTGGAATCAGCCAAAGCCCGTGCCGTTTAAAAAGATGGATGCTGTCGTTTTACAGGAGAAAATAGATCACCTGTTACGTTCTGTGCGTCGGTTGCTTCCTGCTGGGAGTGACGTGTGTTACTTATATTCCGATGATTTTTCTCAACTGCACCAAAGCATTCATAATCAGCTTGATGAATTGTATTCCTTGCGGGGTGCGACAATGGAGCAGGATGCTTCTCTATGTTTAGCTTTATTGTTGGGATACAGTGTTTCCATGTATGCCAATCCGGAAGAAGAGTCGAAAAAATATAATACTCTTGTCCGTTCCCGGCATATCCTCCAAACGCTTTCCGCTTCTTCTTTAAAAGAACAGCTATTGACCGTCTACCATGAATTGACCGAATCTTTTGAACCAATTGAAAATTTCTAAATAATAAATGAAAATACAAAAACTATTTCGCTTATTTCTATTTTCTTTGTTGCTCTGTAGTAGTTCTTCTCTGATGGCTCAAAGCATGAGCGACCAGCAAGTCCTCGAGTACGTCAAAGAAGGTATCAAACAAGGCAAGGAACAGAAACAGATGGCCGCAGAATTAGCCCGTAAGGGTGTAACCAAGGAACAAGCCATTCGTGTGAAAGAATTATACGAGAAACAGAACAATGTAAACAGAAAATATTATGAAAATAGCAGTAGCAGGCACCGGTTATGTGGGGTTGTCAATAGCCACACTTTTGGCTCAACACAATGAGGTTGTTGCCGTAGATGTCATTCCTGAGAAGGTGGATCTTATCAACCAAAAAAAGTCACCTATTCAGGATGAATATATCGAGAAGTACCTTGCGGAGAAAGATTTGGATCTGCGTGCTACTCTTGATGGTAAGGCCGCTTATCGTAACGCTGATTTTATCGTCATTGCGGCACCTACCAACTACGACCCGCAGAAGAATTTCTTTGATACACATCACATTGAAGACGTGATTGACCTTGTACTCAGTGTAAATCCTGATGCGGTGATGGTGATTAAGTCTACGATTCCGGTAGGATATACGCGTTCACTTTATGTGAAATATGCACCTCAATTTCTTAACCAACCGGAACTCCAAGGCAAGAAGTTTAACCTTCTTTTCTCCCCGGAATTTTTGCGTGAGAGTCAAGCACTGTATGACAACCTCTATCCAAGTCGCATCATTGTAGGCTATCCTAAGATTATTGATGGATCGGAGTTTACGGAAGAGAATGCCGCAATCAATGCCATTGGTAACCCTGAGGCTGAAGAATACGCACGCACATTCGCAGCACTTCTTCAGAAAGGAGCGGTCAAACAGAATATTGCCACCCTCTTCATGGGGTTGAAAGAAGCTGAAGCAGTAAAGCTTTTTGCAAATACTTATCTCGCTCTTCGTGTATCATACTTCAATGAGTTAGATACATATGCTGAGATGAAGGGACTTGATTCACAGGCTATTATTGAGGGAGTAGGTCTTGACCCACGAATTGGCAGTCACTACAATAATCCTTCATTCGGTTATGGCGGTTATTGCTTGCCCAAGGATACAAAGCAGCTTCTGGCAAACTATGCCGATGTGCCACAGAACATGATGACCGCCATTGTTGAGAGTAACCGAACCCGTAAGGATTTTATTGCCGATCGTGTGTTGCAGATTGCTGGGGCTTACAGTTATGCCGAAGATGCCTACGATGTAACAAAAGAGAGGGACGTTGTTGTTGGCGTTTATCGTTTGACAATGAAATCAAATAGTGACAATTTCCGCCAATCGTCAATTCAAGGTGTCATGAAGCGCATTAAAGCCAAAGGCGCATCAGTCATTATTTATGAGCCCACCCTCGAGGATGGCAGTACTTTCTTTGGATCGAGGGTGGTTAATGACTTGAAAGATTTTAAATCACAGAGTCAGGCTATCGTAGCAAATCGCTATGATTCGTGTCTTGATGATGTACGAGAGAAGGTGTATACACGTGATATCTTTAAAAGAGACTAAATATGAATATATTAGTAACAGGAGCTGCTGGTTTTATCGGTAGTAACCTTTGTTTACGCATATTAGCTGAGCAGTCCGAAAATATAATTATAGGTATTGATAATATGAATGACTACTATGATGTTAACATCAAACAGTGGCGTCTTGACCAGCTGACAAAATATGGAAGTCGATTTGTTTTTGTCAAAGGGAACATTGCTGACAAGTCGCTTATTGATAAGGTGTTTGATGAATATAAGCCAGAAATTGTAGTCAATTTTGCGGCTCAGGCTGGTGTGCGTTATAGTATCAGTAATCCTGATGCCTACATTGAAAGTAACCTTGTCGGTTTCTACAATATTCTTGAGGCATGTCGTCATACATATGATAATGGCAAAAAAGGAGTGAAGCATTTGATATATGCTAGTTCATCAAGCGTATATGGATCCAATAAAAAAGTACCATATTCCACTGATGATAAGGTCGATAACCCTGTAAGTCTTTACGCTGCGACAAAGAAGAGTAACGAATTAATGGCGCATGCCTATTCTAAACTCTACAACATTCCTTCAACTGGACTTCGTTTCTTTACTGTTTATGGTCCTGCCGGTCGTCCTGATATGGCTTACTTCGGATTTACCAATAAACTGTTGAAGGGTGAGACTATAAGGATATTTAATTATGGTAACTGTAAGCGAGATTTTACTTATGTGGACGATATCGTAGAAGGTGTAATGCGTGTCATGGCAAAAGCTCCGGAACGTCAGGACGGAGGAGACGGATTGCCTATTCCACCATATAAAGTATATAACATTGGAAACAATCAACCCGAGAATCTTCTAGACTTCGTTCAGATTCTTCAAGAGGAACTTATCCGTGCAAAAGTTCTCCCGTCTAATTATGATTTTAAAGCTCACAAAGAACTGGTATCAATGCAACCAGGCGATGTTCCTGTGACATTTGCTGATACCACAATGTTAGAAAGAGACTTTGGTTTCAAACCAAGCACATCACTCAGGGAAGGATTGAGAAAATTCGCAGAATGGTATAGAGAGTTCTATTTAAATTAATAAAAGACAAATAATATGAGTGTATTCAAAGATAAAGTCCTCTTGATTACAGGTGGTACAGGTAGTTTCGGAAACGCTGTTTTGCGTCGTTTCTTGAACTGTGATATTAAAGAAATTCGTATTTTATCTCGTGATGAGAAGAAACAGGATGACATGCGTCATCACCTGCAGGCTCAGAGTCCAGAGGTGGCTAATAAAGTGAAGTTTTACATCGGTAATATTCGTCAGCGGGAAGCTGTGGACTTCGCAATGAATGGTGTGGATTATGTTTTTTCAGCAGCTGCTTTGAAGCAGGTCCCGAGTTGTGAATTCTTTCCAATGGAAGCCGTTAGAACTAATGTTGAAGGAACAAATAATGTACTTCTTTCTGCAATTGCTCATGGAGTAAAGAATGTGGTAGTTCTTTCAACAGATAAAGCAGCTTATCCTATTAATGCAATGGGTATCTCAAAAGCAATGATGGAGAAAGTCGCAATTGCCCAAGGACGTGCTCTTGGTGCAAATGCTGGAACAACCATCTGTTGTACGCGTTACGGTAACGTTATGGCAAGTCGCGGTTCTGTGATTCCTCTTTGGGTGGAGCAAATGATGGACGGCAAACCCATTACTGTTACAGATCCAAACATGACTCGGTTCATGATGACTCTTGACGATGCTGTGGATTTAGTGATTTACGCATTTACTCATGGTAAGAACGGCGATCTCTTCGTCCAAAAAGCCCCTGCTGCTACACTCGATACACTTGCGCAGGCTCTCAAAGAAATCTATGCGCAGATTAATCCGAAATATGGCGAAACAGAGGTAAAGGTTATCGGAACCCGTCATGGAGAGAAGCTTTACGAAACTCTTGTTACTCGTGAGGAAATGGCTAAGGCTATTGACATGGGTGGTTATTATCGTATTCCTTGTGATAACCGCGATCTGAACTATGATAAATTTTTCATCGAGGGAAGCGAGAGAGTCAGCAAGATAGAGGATTACCACAGCCATAATACAGTACGTCTTGATGTTGAAGGCATGAAACAGGTGCTGCAGAAGCTTAACTTTATTCGTGAAGACCTCGGATTACAAGACCGTGCAAAAGCTAAAGAAATTCGTTCAGAATAATGAAAATATTGATTACAGGCTCTAAAGGATTTGTAGGAAAGAATCTGTGTGCAGAGCTAAATAATATATGCTACGGAAAGACACACTGTTATGGTGACTTGGAAGTCAGTGAAGTGATGGAATTTGATATTGGCACTTCTGCTGAACTACTTGATGAATATTGTGCCAAGGCTGACTTCGTCTTCAACTTCGCTGGTGTGAACCGTCCAAAGGAGCAGAGCGAGTTTGTGACTGGCAACTTCGGGTTTGCATCTACGTTGCTCAATACATTGAAGAAATATGGTAATACTTGTCCTGTAATGTTCTCTTCTAGCATTCAAGCAACGCTCATTGGTCGATATGGTCAGAGTGATTATGGCAAGTCTAAGTTGGCAGGTGAAGAGCTGTTCTTTGACTATAGTCGTGAGACAGGAGCAAAAGTCCTTGTCTATCGCTTTCCAAATCTTTTCGGTAAGTGGTGCAGACCGAATTATAACAGTGTAGTTGCAACCTTCTGTAACAATATGGCCAACGATTTGCCGATTCAGGTCAATGACCCAAATGTTGAACTTGAACTTCTTTATATTGATGATCTTATACAAGAGATGATACTTGCTCTTAATGGTAAAGAACATCGTTGTGAGTTTGATGGTTTGAATACAGTTCTTACAGAAGGTGGTCGTTATTGCGCTGTACCAACGACTCACAAAGTGACTCTTGGTGCAATAGTTGACCTTCTTAATCAATTCCACGAGCAGCCAAAGACCTTGATGATTCCAGAGATACCAACTGGTAGTTTTGCAAAAAAACTGTACTCCACTTATTTATCTTATCTTCCAAAGGAGAAGGTTGTATTCCCTGTCAAGATGAATACTGACGATCGTGGCAGTTTCATAGAACTTATCCACACTATCAGCGGTGGTCAGTTCAGTGTGAATATCTCTAAGCCAGGTGTTATCAAAGGGCAGCATTGGCATCACTCCAAGTGGGAATTCTTCATCGTGGTCAGCGGCAGTGCTCTTATTCAGGAACGTAAAGTGGGAACTGATGAAGTGATTGAATTTAAGGTAGGGGGTGAAAAAATTGAGGTAGTTCACATGTTGCCTGGTTATACTCATAATATCATCAATCTTAGTGATGTAAACGACCTTGTAACAGTGGTGTGGGCTAATGAAAGTTTTGACTCAAGTCACCCGGATACATATTTCGAACCTGTAAAATAACTCATAACATGGCAAATATTAGAACAGATTACTCTACAGTTAAGTTCGCTGACAATGGCAAACTTAAGTTGTTAATCATAGTTGGCACAAGACCAGAAATTATCCGTCTTGCTGCGGTTATTAATCGTTGTCGCAAGTATTTTGACACAATTCTTGCTCACACAGGGCAAAATTATGATTACAATCTGAATGGTGTATTTTTTAGGGATTTAAAGCTATCTGAACCAGATGTTTACATGGATTCGGTGGGGGAGGACCTCGGTGAAACTATCGGAAACATCATTAATACTTCTTACAAACTGATGGCTCAGATTAAACCAGATGCTGTTCTTGTACTTGGTGACACCAATTCATGTCTCTCTGTTATTGGGGCAAAACGTCTGCACATTCCTATCTTCCACATGGAAGCAGGCAACCGTTGCAAAGATGAGAACTTGCCCGAGGAAACCAATCGTCGAATTGTAGATATTATTTCAGATGTGAACCTTGCATACTCGGAGCATGCTCGGAAGTATCTTCATGAGTGTGGTCTACCGAAAGAGCGTATTTATGTGACAGGTTCGCCGATGGCAGAAGTCCTTCACCGGAATCTTGCTGAGATTAAGGAAAGTGATATCCATTCTCGCCTTGGTTTGGAGAAAGGAAAGTACATTCTTCTTTCTGCTCATCGCGAAGAGAATATCGACTCTGAAAAGAACTTTAATTCACTTTTCACAGCTATCAACAAGATGGCAGAGAAGTACGATATGCCAATTCTATACAGTTGCCATCCTCGTAGCCGTAAACGTCTTGCAGTAAGTAATTTCCAGCTTGATAAAAGAGTTATTCAGCACGAACCTCTTGGCTTTTACGACTACAATTGCCTACAGATGAATGCTTTCACCGTAGTATCAGACAGTGGTACACTTCCTGAGGAAAGCAGTTTCTTCATCAGTGTTGGTTATCCTTTCCCAGCAGTCTGTATCCGTACTTCAACCGAACGTCCTGAAGCTCTAGATAAGGGTTGCTTTGTTCTTGCAGGTATTGATGAAAGGTCTCTGCTTCAGGCTGTTGATACAGCAGTCGAACTCATCAAAGAAGGTCGCTACGGAATCCCTGTCCCTGACTACGTTGATGAAAATGTCAGCGATAAGGTAGTACGTTTGATTCAGTCGTACTGTGGAGTTGTTAATAAGATGGTTTGGAGAAAGTATTGATATAATATCAACTTGTTCACTTACCCTCAAAAAAAAGATAATGCGATAGATTTTGTACTTATAGAAATTACTTTGAATCAATACGGTTATGTTGTTCCAATGAAAGGAACTTTCAACTCTAAGCTCCCAACTCTCAACTATAAACCAGTAGCTCGTTTCACTAAGAAACTTACTGCTCTTGTAGTAGAAGAACTACTCAAAAAAGGAGAATTCCGAGATGGTGGAGTATTGGCTTTCTGCCTTTGTCTACATGATAACTGTTGTTCACAGTATATGCAATCTGACATCTTCGAGGGTACAAGGTAGGATATATAGAATTTCCGAAAATCAACTTCGATAATAACATAACGGAGATGTGGAAGGTTTTGTAATCATTCTTTTCGTAGGGAAAGGAAAGATTACGGTGCACGAAATATATTCATCGATAAACCTCACCAGCACTTTATCGAAAACGATTTTCTTGGACCAAATTGCGAAAATGTTCAGATCATCAACAAAAGTCAGCATAAAAACTTTATTGACGGCATGATAGATGTTGTAGTAGCTGGATGCCCAAATGACGTTTTTGTTTATTTAAAAGAGCAATCGGAGAATATTAAGAAATATATTGCACCACTCTCAATTCGTCCAAAATATGGAAAACGTTGTTGGGGAACTTTTCATGTTTTTGACAATACAATTTATGCTGATGGTTTGTGCTAATTTACGAAGAGAATCACGTCGAATCTAGATAATTTATAATCTATCAGTTTCACTATTATCGTAACGAGATTTGGACAATAGTAGAATTGGTATACAGATTAGAAATCCACTTGTAGAAGAGGGTATTGTAAGAAGAAAGTGGGAATGGAATGAATAAACTTATATAAACTATACAGAGGTAAACAAATGGCAGTTAATCAATTAAAAGCAGGTGCAGCATTAAATTATGTCGTTTTAGGACTCAATACTCTGCTTGGTCTGATATATACACCTTTTATGTTGCGTATGCTCGGACAGGGTGAATATGGAATTTATTCACTTGCAGCTTCCGTAATTGCTTATTTGTCAATGCTTGATTTAGGATTTGGCAATGCAGTAATTCGTTATACCGCTAAATACAGAGCAGAAGGAAAGGTTGATGAACAGTATAGTTTATTTGGTATGTTTTCACTGCAAAGTTACTACAAAAAAGTGAAATGCGGAAGAATATGGTAATGGATTTGATTTACAGGGGTTTCATTAACGCTGCCAATTATTCTGAGAGCCATTACAATCCACGCCGAAGCCAAATCAAGACGGAGCTACGTTACTTGTTCGTAACCACGCCCAATAGGTGACGAAATGGACACGAATAACGAAACAAGGCCTTAAGGATTAGCGAGTTACTGACAACTCACGCAAAAAATCCGTTAACGAAAAAAGATTGCGCCGTTCTTCCGCGATTTGCGTATCAGAGGAGGGCTCTTCACCAACTAATTTTGAACAAAAAAAAATTAAGGACGATGAAGAGTACATTTTCAGTTATTTACTACCTCAAACGTCAGGTAGTGAAAAACGACGGGACGGTTCCCGTCATGGGACGCATCACGGTGGACGGCAGCCAGACGCAATTCAGTTGCAAACTGACCGTCGATCCCAAGTTGTGGGACACCAAAGGGGGACGTGTCATGGGCAGAAGCACGGCGGCACTCGAAACGAACCGCATGCTTGACAAGATGCGGGTGCGCATCAACAAGCACTATCAGGAAATCATGGAGCGTGACAACTTCGTCACGGCAGAGAAGGTGAAGAACGCCTTTCTCGGACTGGAACACCGCTATCACATGCTGATGCAGGTGTTCCAGCAACACAACGAGGACTATGCCAAGCAGGTGGAAGCAGGCATGAAAGCCAAAGGCACGCTCTTGAAGTACAAGACTGTTTACAAGCATCTGCAAGAGTTTCTCAACATCCGTTACCACGTGAAGGACATCGCGTTGAAAGAGCTTACCCCCGCTTTCATTTCCGACTTCGAGATGTTTCTGCGCACGGACAAACACTGCTGCACCAATACCGTGTGGCTGTATGTATGCCCGCTTCGGACGATGGTGTTCATCGCCATCAACAACGAATGGCTCACACGCGACCCGTTTAGAGAGTATGAAATCAAGAAGGAGGAAACGACACGCAGTTTCCTGACCAAAGACGAAATCCGCCTGCTGATGGAAGGTAAACTGAAGAACGCCAAACAGGAACTATACCGCGACCTCTACCTGTTCTGCGCCTTCACGGGCTTGTCATTCGCCGATATGCGCAATTTGACGGAAGAGAACATCCGCACCTACTTCGATGAACACGAGTGGATAAACATCAACCGCCAGAAGACGGGCGTGGTGTCTAACATCCGCCTGCTTGACATTGCGAAACAAATCATCGACAAATACCGCGGGCTGTGCGAAAACGGCAGGATTTTCCCTGTTCCCCACTACAACACGTGCCTCGCCGGAATCCGTGCCGTCGCCAAGCGTTGCGGCATCACCAAGCATATCACGTGGCATCAGAGCCGCCATACGGCAGCCACGACGGTGTTCCTCTCCAACGGTGTACCCATCGAAACAGTCAGTTCCATGCTGGGACACAAGAGTATAAAGACAACGCAGATATACGCGAAGGTAACCAAAGAGAAGCTCAACCAAGACATGGAGAACCTTGCCGCGAGATTGAACCAAATCGAGGAATTTGCAGGATGTACCATCTAAAACAGAGACGCCATGAAACGTGACATAATCATTATAGAGGACAAGACGGTCAGCGTAACTGGTAACGAGGTATGGATGACCGCCGGGGAAATCGCCGAAGAGTTCCATGCCACCGTCCCGGCAGTGAACGCCGCCATCAAAGCCGTCCGCAAGTCGGACGTGCTGAACGACTACGAGGTATGCCGCTACATACAGCTTGAAAACGGCCTGTACGCGGATGTTTACTCGCTTGAAATCATCATTCCAGTAGCCTTCCGGCTGAACACCTACTATACACACGTGTTCCGCATGTGGCTGGTGGAGAAGGCACTCTCAAAGGAAAAGAGGCAGGCATACGTGATGTTCATACAGAACGGGAAAACCGGATATTGCTGAACACGCATACAGACAACGAAAAAGGAAACGGACAACGCCATCGGGTGCTGTCCGCTTCCTCTTTTTTTCATGCAACCGCCTTATTCCAGCGGCTTGAGGTAATTCGCCTCCAACAGTTCACGCAGTCCCGATTCGGGATAAAGCACCTTACCTGCCAGAAGGATAAAGGGCAGCATCCTGTTGTTGCGATACTCCTGCAAGGTGCGGCGGCTTACCCGGAGCATTTCCGCCACCTCCTTGTCCGTCAAGTAATGTTCCCCGTCCAGTGGCGGACGGTAACTTTCCAAAAATGCGGAGAGCCATTTGGAGCCTTTGAGCATATTCTGTATCGCGGTGGCAACCGGCTCGTCCTCCATTGTGAAAACCTCGTTGTTCTCGTTCATCATAACATCGGATTAAGTGGTTAATAAAAACAGAGTCATTTTCCATCGGGATAGATCGTGCCGATAAGCGGAATCAGCCGCCTGACCTCCTCCGGCCTGTAATAGAACCTGCGGTTTATCTGCGAGTAGCCGATAAGTCGCCTGTCACGCAATGACTGCAACGTGCGCGGGCTGATTCTCAACTGCCCGCAGACCTCCTCGCCCGTGAGCCACCTTTCCAGCCGCCCGCCGTCGCTTTTGCGCCTGAGGGCGGTGACTTTCTCCGAGAGGGCGTTGAATGACGCCAGCATCATCTCGAAGGTCTTTTTCTCGATAGATACGATTTCCATATACCAAAACATTTAATGATTTACCGCAAAGGTAACGCAGCCGCCTTGAATGCGTGCCGTTTTCCGCTATACGGCAGCTTGTTGCGCCGGTTGTCCGGGTTACGGAGTCACTTTCAAAGAAAATCTTACGTGAGTCACGTAGTGAGTTGTTAAAGCCCCTTTTGTTTATTGCCGAATTTTGCCGCAGAGAAACAAAAGAAAGGACAAAATATGAAAGTGATAACGATTGAAAGTTCCGCCTTCACCGCCCTGACGGAACAGATAGCCGAGATAGCGGTCTATGTGCGTGCCGTTTCCGGTGAGAGGAAGGGAGAGTCTACCGACATGCTGCTCACCACCCGCGAGGCGGCGCACCTGCTGAACGTGAGTACCCGTACCCTCCAACGTATGCGCAGCGAACAGCGCATCGGCTATATCGTGCTGCGCGGCAAATGCCGCTACCGCCGGTCGGAAATAGACCGCCTGCTCGCAGACTGCACCGTGGCAGAAGATGCAGCGACACTGACGGAACTGAAACGCAACCACACGCTGCGCACGGGCGGCAGCAAACCCAAAGGAAGGAGGACATAAGATATGGAACTGCTTACACGAAACAATTTTGAGGACTGGATGCAGAAGCTGATGGAACGGCTCGACCGTCAGGACGAGCTGCTGCTCTCCCTGCGACCGTCCGGCAAAGCCCCGAACCCGATGGAAAGTATCAGGATGTTCGACAACCAAGACCTCTGCATGCTGCTCCAGATAAGCAAGCGTACCCTGCAGCGCTACCGCAGCATCGGTGCATTGCCGTACAAGACGCTCGGCAAAAAGACCTATTACAGCGAGGAGGACGTACTGACATTCCTCTCCGAACACGTAAAGGATTTCCGCAAGGAAGATATAGCCTTCTACAAGGCGCGTATCCATAATTTCTTTAATAAATAACCCATTAAAACATTTTTCAAATGGCAAAGAAAACAACAGAAAAAGACGTGCTGATAGTCCGCGACGAGAAGACGGGCGAGATCAGTGTGGTAGCCGGGCTTAACGCCGATGGCTCACCCAAGCGTACCCCCGCAAAGGCGGAGAACGCACAGAGTTTCCTGCAATTCGACCGCCACGGCGACGTGCTGGACAACTTCTTCAAAAACTTCTTCCGGCAGTGCAAGGAACCCAGTCGCTTCGGTTTCTACCGTTTCGCGGCAGACCAAGCCGACAAACTGATGGAGGTGATGAAAGACCTGCTGAAAGACCCCGAAGCCAACAAGGAACTGCTTGCGCCCCACAAGGTGGACACTTCCGGCTACGAAAAGCAGGTAAAGGAAGAACAGACCGCCGGGATGCCGGAACAAAAACAGGAAGGACAACCCAAAGAAACCCAAAAACAGGAAGAAATGGAAAAGAAGCAGGAACAGAATCAGGAAAGCCCGCAACAACAGGCGCAGGGAAGACGTGGCTACCAACCCATTGACGAGAGCAAAATCAACTGGCAGGAGCTGGAAGAGAAATGGGGCGTGAAACGTGACGACCTTGAAAAGTCTGGTGATCTGAACAAGATGCTCAACTACGGCAAGTCCGATTTGGTGAAAGTGTCGCCCAAGTTCGGCGGCGAGGCTTTTGAACTGGATGCCCGCCTTTCCTTCAAGAAGGACGGTGAAGGCAATGTCAGCCTCGTGCCGCACTTCATCCGCAAGGAGCAGAAACTCGACGAGTACAAGGAACACAAGTTCTCCGACGAAGACCGTAAGAACCTGCGCGAAACGGGTAACCTCGGCAGGGTCGTGGACATCGTGGACAAAGAAACGGGTGAAATCATCCCCTCGTTCATCAGCATAGACCGCAAGACGAATGAAATCACGGACATTCCTGCAAACAAGGTACGCATACCGGAGCGCATCGGAAAGACGGAAATCACCAAGCAGGAACAGGATATGCTGCGTGCCGGGTTGCCCGTGCGCGACAAGCTCATCGAACGCAACGACGGCAGGAAGTTCGTCACCACTCTTCAAGTGAATGTAGAGCAGCGAGGCGTGGAGTTCGTACCGGGAACTGGCAGGTCGCCCCGTACCACCCAGACGCAGGAAGCCAAGAACAATCCCACGCAGGGACAGGCTCAGGGCATGGAAAATTCCGCAGCCCCACAGAAAGAGCAACGCCGCAACACGTGGACGAACGCTGATGGCAGTATCCGCCCCATCAGCAAATGGAGCGGTGTGAACTTCACCGACCAGCAGAAAGCCGACTACGCTGCGGGTAAGGCGATAAAGCTGGAGAACGTGACCGACAAGCAAGGCTTCCACGCCACGATGTACATCAAGTTCAACCCGGAGAAGGGACGTCCGTACCGCTATGACACCAACCCCGACAATGCGCAGAAGGTCGCCCCATCCAACGAGAGCCGTACACAGGTGGCGGTGAACAGCGAAGGCAAGACCAACGAGGCGACTAAGAACCTGAAAGAGCCGTTGCTGAAAGGACAGACCGCCCCGAAAGACGACAAACAGCAAAAGCTGCAGGAGAAATCTCAGAAGAAAAACAACAAGGGCATGAAGATGTAACATCCCGTGTCCGCCACTAAATCCAAAGTAACAATTCATAAAAAAAAGTAATCAGCATGAAGACAATCATTGCAGAAAAGCCATCCGTGGCACGTGAAATCGCCCGCATCGTGGGCGCGACAAAGAGAGAGGAAGGATATTTCGAGGGAAGCGGCTACGCCGTGACATGGGCATTCGGGCACCTCGTCCAGCTTGCCATGCCCGACGGTTACGGCATACGCGGCTTTGTCCGTGACAACCTGCCCGTCATCCCCGACTCCTTCACGCTCATACCCCGTCAGGTAAAGGTTGAGAAGGGCTACAAACCCGACAGCGGCGTGGTGTCACAAATAAAAACCATAACCCGCCTGTTCAATGACAGTGAGCAGATCATCGTGGCGACCGATGCCGGTCGCGAGGGCGAACTTATCTTCCGATACCTCTACCATTACATAGGATGCGCCACCCCTTTCGTGCGCCTCTGGATAAGCTCGCTTACCGACAAGGCCATCCGCGATGGACTGCGCAACCTCGAAGCGGGGAGCAAGTATGACAACCTCTACCTCGCCGCCAAAGCGCGGAGCGAATCCGACTGGCTCGTGGGCATCAACGGCACGCAGGCTCTCTCCATCGCCGCCGGACACGGCACGTATTCCGTCGGACGGGTACAGACACCCACGCTGGCGATGGTGTGCGCACGCTACTGGGAGAACCGCCGCTTCACGGTGGAACCTTTCTGGCAACTCCATATTGCCGCTGACGGAGGCGATGGTGATACCGTGAAATTCTCTTCCACCGGGAAATGGAAGGAGATGGAGCCTGCCACAGTCTTATATAATAAGGTAAAGGAAACAGGCACAGCCACCGTCACGAAAGTGGAACGCAAGGAGAAGATAGAGGAAACTCCGCTCCTGTACGACCTGACCACGCTCCAGAAGGAAGCCAACGCCAAGCATGGCTTCACGGCGGAACAGACGCTTGAAATCGCGCAGAAGCTCTACGAGAAGAAGCTCATCACCTATCCGCGAACCGGAAGCCGCTACATTCCCGAAGACGTGTTCGCGGAAATCCCCAAGCTGCTTGCCTTCATCGGCAGCCTGCCCGAATGGAAGGGCAAGTTGCAGCCGAAAGCCGTGCCGACACGCCGCAGCCTGGACGGCGGCAAGGTGACAGACCACCATGCCCTGCTCGTCACGGGCGAGAAGCCGCTGTTCCTCTCCAAAGAGGACAGCACCGTCTATCACATGATAGCCGGGCGCATGCTTGAGGCTTTCTCCGAAAAATGCGTCAAGGACACTGCCACCGTCACGGCAGAGTGTGCCGGAGTGGAGTTCGTGGCAAAAGGCAGCATCATCAGGCAAGCCGGATGGCGTGCCGTCTATGGCAAGGAGAATGGAGAAGAGAACAACAGCCAAGAGGAAACCGCCGCCATTCCCTGTTGGCAGGAAGGCGACACGCTGGCACTGAAAGCCGCCTCCATCACGGAGGGAAAGACCAAACCCAAGCCGCTGCATACCGAAGCCACCCTGCTGTCCGCGATGGAAACGGCTGGCAAGGAGATAGAGGACGACGCATTGCGGCAGGCTATGAAGGATTGCGGCATCGGCACGCCCGCCACCCGTGCGTCCATCATCGAAACGCTTTTCAAGCGCGGCTATATGGAACGCTGCAAGAAGTCGCTTGTCCCCACCGAAAAAGGGCTTGCCCTCTACTCGGTCGTGAAGGCGATGCGTATTGCCGATGTCGCCATGACGGGCGAATGGGAAAAGGAATTGGCACGCATCGAGCGTGGGGAACTGCCCGCCGATGACTTCCGCAGGAAGATTGAGGCATATACACGGGAAATTACCTCCGAACTGCTGTCGTGCGACAAGCTGTTCGCCCGCAGGGATTCCGGCTGCAAGTGTCCCAAGTGCGGAGCGGGGACGATGCAGTTTTACGGCAAGGTCGTCCGCTGCGACAACGCGGAGTGCGGTCTGCCCGTGTTCCGCCTGAAAGCAAACCGCACCCTCTCTGATGATGAAATCAAAAACCTGCTCACCGACGGACACACGAAACTGCTCAAAGGATTCAAGAGCAAGCAGGGCAAGAGTTTTGATGCCGTAGTCGCCTTTGACGGGGACTATAACACGGTTTTCGTGTTCCCAGAAAGGAAAAGTAAAGCGACCTCTGCGAAAAGAAGAAAATAAATGTTTAACTTTGCCACTGGTTCAGAGTAATGAATTGTTCTTCGATACCGGATTACACTCATACTTTGGATTTAGTGGTGGCACTCGGAGGGATACCGGGTGCCTTTTTCTTCTCGTTTTCCAACGATTATCCCTATCATCATTATCAATCCACTAAATTCCAAAGAAATGAACAACAAGAAGAAAAACGAGGGTCGGACCGACTTTTCCTATTACGGTCTGTACCTGCTGGACTACCTCACCACGAACAAGTTCGAACAGGCAGCCGATGAAGCCTTCATCCGAGAAAGAACCGACCGTGCCGCCGAAGCGTATGAACGGGCAAGGCTCGAAGGCTATCCTGCCGACGGGGCGCAGGAACTGGCGATGAAGGTGCTGACGGAGGGCCTTCGCTACTCCAGGCACGCCATCCTGCGCGAAGTCGTGGAGAACGAATTTGCGGGTGAAGTACCGGGAGAAAAATGTGAAGCCTTTACCCAGAAGCTGCTACCGCTTGTCGGAAACGTATTCTCCATCTATGACCTCTCGGACGACAATTTCGCCCTGTCGCCCGAATATGACCTGCTCTACACGGAGCTGACGGGAGCCGTCATCCTCTATATCGAAGAGTATGGCGTTTAACCGCAAACAGAGGCTGAGGGACAACATCGAGGCGATACGGACGGCATTCCTCCTTGACAGGGAACAGCGCACACCCACCGCACGCGAACGGCTCTTGTTAGAGCGTTATTGCGGTTTCGGGGGACTGAAGAGCATACTCAACCCTGCAAGGGAACTGACGGATGCCGTCCACTGGGCGAAGTCCGACCTCGAACTGTTTGCCCCTACCGTGGAACTGCACAGGTTGCTGCGGGAGAACACAAAAGACGAGACGGAGTACAAACGGTATATGGATGCCATGAAGCAGTCCGTGCTGACCGCCTTCTATACCCCGCCGGAGATAACCGGGACCATCGCGGACGTGCTGCATGAACACGGCATCCGTCCCGACCGGGTGCTGGAGCCGTCGGCAGGTGTCGGTGCATTCGTGGACGCCGTGCTGGAGAACAGACCGGACGCGGACATCATGGCTTTTGAGAAAGACCTGATGACGGGCAAGATACTGAAGCACCTGCATCCCGGACAGAAAGTAAGGGTACAGGGCTTCGAGAAGATAGAAAAGCCGTTCATGAACCATTTTGATTTGGCTGTCTCCAATATACCGTTTGGCGATGTGGCGGTGTTCGACCCGGAATTTTCGGGCAGCAAGGATCCTGCAAGGCACTCGGCGGCACGGACGATACACAATTACTTTTTCCTGAAAAGCCTTGACGCGGTGCGTGAAGGCGGAATCGTGGCGTTCATCACCTCGCAGGGGGTACTGGATGCCCCGACCAACGCGCCCATACGCGAGTATATGATGAACCATACCAATCTGGTGGGCGTAGCCCGCCTGCCGAACAACCTCTTTACGGATAACGCGGGAACGGAGGTGGGCAGCGACCTGATTATCCTGCAAAAGAACAGCGGAAAGAATGGTGAACTGTATTACAACGAAAAACTCTTCGTGCAGACCGAACAGACCCCTATCGGCACTTCCGTAAATGGGTATGTATGGAGCATCGGCTCGCTTTCACACACGGATTTGATCAGAAGTACCGACCCGTACGGGAAACCAGCCTATAAACTCCTGCACCGTGGGGACATCGCACAACTGGCGGAAGACTTGCGGGAGCATCTGAAAATAGAACTGCAACAACTTGACAGGAAACTGTATGAGAAACACAGCCTGCATCCGACAAAGGAGGAAAGCACGGCTGCGGAAGTGCAACCTGCTCCGAAAACAGAAAAGGTATCACCTTCTGTAATAGCCCCCGTTTCTGTAATTGAGCCTGTCAAGGGAGTGGAGAAGCCGCAGGCACAGCCCATAGAGGAAAAGCCGGAGATTGAGCCGCGCCAACCCAACCATTCGTCAGCCGTGCAGCTTACCCTGCTCGACCTTTGGGGTATGCCCATAGAGGAACCGGCAAAAAAGAAAAAGGCAGCGAAAAAGGAAAGCAAGCCGAAGCCTATGCCGTCCACGCCTAAACCGCAGGTCAAAGTTACTCCACCCGTTGAAGCCGCCAAGCCGGTAAACGGTAATAAGGAAGAAAAGCCGGAAAATGCCGAAAAGCCAAACGACCCGGACGACATTTACGCCACTCTGGATTGGGAAACCAATCCTCCCATCAACGGCTTCTATGAGACAATGATGAGTCTGACAGCGGAACGGCGCAAGGCCCTACGGCTTGAGGCAGAACGGCACAGGCAGGAACAACTGAAAAAGATGGGTATCAAAGACACGTTGAACCCTGCTTTTGCGCCTTCTTCGGACAATATGGATAAAAAGCCGGAACAAACGGAAGAAATAAAGCAACCTGAAACACCGGCAGAAGTTGTGCCTACTTCCGAAACGGTTGCCACTTCCCTGTTCCCGGAATTTGAAACGGAAAAGCCGAAAAAAGAAGCCCTCGACCTTACGCCGCGTCCCTATCACCGCACGCCGGAAATGCACCTGCGTGAAGGGTCGCTGGTGGCAAACAGGGCACGCGACATCGGTTATCTGAAGGACATTACTCCCTACGGTGCAACCTTCCAGCCGCTTGGACTAACCGGTTATCAGAAAGAGAAAGCGTTGCTGTATGTATCGCTCCGTGACGCATACGAGCGGTTGTACCGCTATGAATCGAACAGACGTGAGGAAAATGTACCTTGGCGTGAACACCTGAACACCTGTTACGACGAGTTTGTCATGCGTTATGGCAACCTCAACGCCAAACAGAACGTGAAACTGGTGATGATGGACGCCGGAGGGCGCGACATCCTTTCGCTGGAACGTGCGGAGGACGGCAAGTTCGTCAAAGCGGACATCTTCGACCGTCCCGTTTCCTTCTCGGTGGAGAACCATGCCAACGTCGGTTCTCCGGAAGAAGCCTTGTCTGCATCGCTCAACAAGTATGGTACGGTCAATCTCAACTATATGCGGGGGATAACAGACAGTACGGAAGAGGAGCTTCTCAATGCCCTCAAGGGGCGTATCTTCTACAATCCGCTCGTAACCGGTTACGAGATTAAAGACCGCTTCATCGCGGGAAACGTGATAGAGAAGGCGGAGCGTATAGAGGCATGGATGGAAAATAATCTGGAAAGCGAAAGATTGCCGGAAGTGAAACAGGCTTTGGAGGCTTTGAAGGAA
The DNA here is from genome assembly GCF_900155865.1 of Bacteroides bouchesdurhonensis. Lineage (GTDB taxonomy): Bacteria > Bacteroidota > Bacteroidia > Bacteroidales > Bacteroidaceae > Bacteroides > Bacteroides bouchesdurhonensis. The sequence continues at coordinate 3,524,860 of NZ_LT707006.1, read as the reverse complement.
GCCGAGCCGCAGCGTATCGCCTTTGAAGACCTCGACTTCAACTTCGGTGAACGCTGGATTCCCACGGGCGTGTATGCCGCCTACATGAGCCATCTTTTCGACACGGACGTGAAAATCGCCTATTCCGCCAGCATGGACGAGTTTTCCGTGGCGTGCGGCTACCGCACCATGAAGATCACGGACGAGTTTCTGGTAAAGGGCTATTACCGGAACTATGACGGTATGCACCTGTTGAAACACGCTTTGCACAACACCTGTCCCGACATGATGAAAAGTATTGGCAAAGATGAGAACGGCAACGACATCAAGGTGCGTGACAGCGAGGGCATACAGCTCGCCAACGCCAAGATTGACGAAATCCGCAACGGGTTCTCGGAATGGTTGGAAGAGCAGTCGCCGCAGTTCAAGGAACGGCTCGTGACAATGTATAACCGCAAGTTCAACTGTTTCGTGCGCCCGAAGTATGACGGTTCGCACCAGACGTTTCCCGACCTCAATCTGAAAGGATTGGCAAGCCGGGGTATTCAAAGCGTTTATCCGTCGCAGAAGGATTGCGTCTGGATGCTGAAACAGAACGGCGGCGGGATCTGCGACCACGAGGTGGGAACCGGCAAGACGCTGATAATGTGCATAGCGGCACATGAGATGAAGCGTCTGAACTTGGCGCACAAGCCGATGATTATCGGGCTGAAAGCGAATGTGGCGGAGATTGCCGCCACCTATCAGGCGGCATATCCCAATGCGAGGATTCTCTACGCTTCTGAAAAGGATTTCTCGACCGCCAACCGCGTGCGTTTTTTCAACAACATCAAAAATAACGATTACGATTGCGTCATCATGTCGCACGACCAGTTCGGCAAGATACCGCAGTCACCGGAGTTGCAGCAGCGCATCCTGCAGGCGGAGCTTGATACGGTGGAGGAAAACCTCGAAGTCTTGCGGCAGCAGGGCAAGAACGTGTCGCGGGCGATGCTGAAAGGGCTGGAGAAGCGCAAGCACAACCTTGTGGCGAAGCTGGAGAAGGTGGAACACGCTATCAAGTCCCGCACGGATGATGTGGTGGACTTCAAGCAGATGGGCATCGACCACATCTTCATTGACGAGAGTCACCAGTTCAAGAACTTGACTTTCAACACCCGTCATGACCGTGTGGCGGGATTGGGAAACTCGGAAGGAAGCCAGAAGGCCCTGAATATGCTCTTTGCCATCCGTACCATACAGGAACGCACGGGCAAGGACTTGGGGGCTACGTTCCTTTCGGGCACGACCATTTCCAACAGTCTGACGGAACTGTACCTGCTCTTCAAATACCTGCGCCCCAACGAACTGGAACGGCAGGACATCCGCTGTTTCGATGCTTGGGCTGCCATCTTCGCCAAAAAGACGACCGATTTTGAGTTCAACGTAACGAACAATATCGTTCAGAAGGAGCGTTTTCGCTATTTCATCAAGGTGCCGGAGCTTGCCGCCTTCTACAACGAGATTACCGACTACCGCACGGCGGAGGATGTAGGTGTGGACAGACCAAACAAGAATGAGATACTGCACCACATACCGCCCACACCGGAGCAGGAGGACTTCATACAGAAGCTGATGCAGTTTGCCAAAACCGGCGATGCCACTCTGCTTGGCAGGTTACCCCTGTCGGAAACGGAGGAAAAGGCGAAGATGCTCATCGCCACCGACTACGCGAGAAAGATGGCTCTTGATATGCGCATGATAGACCCGAACTACGAGGACCATCCCGACAACAAGGCAAGCCATTGTGCCAAGATGATTGCAGAGTATTACCACAAGTACGAGGCGCACAAGGGTACGCAGTTCGTATTCTCCGACTTGGGGACATACCAGCCGGGGGAAGGATGGAACGTGTACAGCGAGATAAAACGCAAGTTGGTGGAGGATTACGGCATACCGGCAAGTGAGGTGCGCTTCATTCAGGAGTGTAAGACGGATAAGGCTCGTAAGGCGGTGATAGATGCCATGAACGCCGGGACGGTACGCGTGCTGTTCGGCTCCACAAGTATGCTCGGAACGGGCGTGAATGCGCAGAAAAGATGTGTCGCCATCCATCACCTTGATACACCGTGGCGACCGTCCGACCTGCAACAGCGTGACGGACGGGGTGTTAGAGCCGGGAACGAGATTGCCAAGCATTTTGCCGAGAACAACGTGGATGTCATCATCTACGCGGTGGAAAAGTCGCTGGACAGCTACAAGTTCAATCTGCTGCACTGCAAGCAGACGTTCATATCGCAGCTCAAAAGCGGAGCGATGGGCGCACGTACCATCGACGAGGGAGCAATGGACGAAAAATCGGGTATGAACTTCTCGGAGTATATGGCGTTGCTCTCCGGCAATACCGACCTTTTGGATAAGGCGAAATTAGAGAAGCGTATCGCCTCGCTCGAAGGGGAACGCAAATCGTTCAACAAGGGCAAGCGCGATTCGGAGTTCAAGCTGGAATCCAAGACGGGAGAACTGCGCAACAACACGGCTTTCATCGAAGCCATGACGGAAGACTGGAACCGTTTTCTTTCCGTTGTGCAGACTGATAAGGAAAGCAGCCGCCTTAATCTTGTTAAGGTGGACGGCGTGGATTCAACGGATGAGAAGGTCATCGGTAAGCGTTTGCAGGAAATCGCCAAGAACGCCACGACTGGTGGACTGTACAAGGCTGTCGGGGAACTTTACGGCTTTCCGATAAAGGTGGTCAGCGAGAGGACACTCAAAGAAGGTCTGGAGTTCACCGACAACCGCTTCGTGGTGGAGGGGAACTACAAGTACACCTACAACAACGGGCATCTGGCGATGGCAGACCCGATTGCTGCCGCACGAAACTTTCTGAACGCATTGGAGAGGATTCCGACCATCATCGACCAGTACAAGTCTAAGAACGAAGTGCTGGAAAAGGAGATTCCGCAGTTGCAGGAGATAGCGGGCAAGGTGTGGAAGAAGGAGGACGAGCTGAAACAGCTGAAGTCCGAACTCGCCGCACTGGACCGCAAGATACAGCTTGAGCTGGCTCCGGCTCAGGAAAACACGGAAGAGAACCGGCAAGGCAACGAGAAAAAACAGACGGAACAACAGCCGGAAAGCCCGCACGTGGACTTTGTACGCAGTCATTTAATTATAGGGAGACTCGGTTTATCGGAATCCAAAGGTGTAAAACTTTAATATCGAAGTCTTGACAGAAAAAGCCAGTGGTTGAATTTTTCACCACTGGCTTTAATTCTAATAATTTTTCAATCTAATATGACCGAATCTATAACGTTAAATCATAGATTATGTGTCTATTTGTGAAGAAAAAGACGTAACTTTGTATCAAAATCAAATAAGCATAACAATGGAGCCATCTATATCTATATACAGTTTTTCACTTTATACCGCACTGCCGTTGATGTTATTCTTCGGCTTTTATTTTTTGTTTGCAAAGACTCCTGAAAAGAAAATTTTCAAGAATTATCTCCGCTCCCGACAGATTATGGGTATAGCTATGCTGCTGCTTTCGGCAAATTATTCGGTACATTTCTTCTTTGGTATCCGATTCAAAAATGCGGATTCTGCCATATTGATGAACATGTCCACATACTTCCTGTGCTATTCTCTGTTCAGTTCGGCATTGATAATGTTGCTTGATCGTTTTTACATTACCAAACGGCGTGTGTGGACACATATCATTTTATGGATTATATTTTCAACTCTTTCCGGAGTTGTGTTGTTCCTGTTGCCAAGCGGAATCATGCAAAAATTCTCTTTATTTGCTTTAGCTGTATGGTTAGTCGTTTTTGGAGTCGTTTTAGCTCGCAGAGTCATAATTGCATACCGTAGAGCCATTCGGATTTTCAATGAAACTCAGGCGGATGATATAGGTACATATATCGAATGGCTTTCCATATTCACTTATTGGGCTGTTATCTTCGGTGTCGGATGCGGATTGCTGACATTTCTGCCAGACAAATATGTTTTTATCTGGATTTTGTCGTCAATACCGTTCTACAGCTATCTTTTCTACAGCTATCAGAACTACCTGCTGTTCTATGAACAGGTGGAAAATGCTTTTGAGCAAGATATACAGTCTGAAGAAGAACTTCTGACAGATACAGAAACAGAACCTAAAATAGTTTCTGAGAAAGAAGTTCCAGTGTCCTATACAGAAATTATAGAGAAAGTGGCCAACTGGATAAAGACAGACGGCTATGTCCAGCAGGGACTTACCATAAAAGAACTGTCCGAAATACTTCATACGAACCGTACCTATCTTTCCGCTTATATCAAGACTACGTATAAAATGACATTCCGCGAATGGATAACCGGTCTCCGGTTGGAGTATGCGAAAAACATACTGAAGGAGCATCCGGAAATCAATATACAGAAGCTGGCTGAGTCTTCCGGCTTTCTTTCTCGCAGTAACTTTATCAAATCATTTACCGAAAAGGAAGGATGTACGCCTGGCAAGTGGAAAAAAGCAAATCTGGAATAATTTGTGTGGTAAAAAGCCGATGAAAAAGGTCTCAGAAGCCCATTTTCAAAAAGTGCTCAAGCGACAAAAAAGTGCTAATTCGACAAAAAGGTGCTCAAACGACAATTTGAAAAGTGCTCAAACGACAATTTTTTATAAAACGCTGTATTTCAACAGAAAAAGTTTTTGTAATATTTTGGGCGCTGAATGGCATTTATTACCTTTGGAGATGACAAAGATAATGAATTCAAGTTTATATGAGCAGAAAAATCACTTTTCTTACCCTGTTTCTGTGGCTGATGACGCTAACTTTTCCTGTCATTGCGCAGCAGAAAGCAGACACGACCTACACCTTCCGGTTCGTTACGCAGAAGGACATGTTCTACGTGCCTTGGAATGGCAATGACACGGAACTTGCCCGCCTGTTGGAATGTATCGAAAACAACAAAGCAACAATTCTTGACGGCAAACTGCCGCTATTGGTTGACGGATATTGCAATTCGCAGAGCAGTGAAGTCAAGAACCTTGCAACAGCGAAGATTCGTGCCAACCGTGTGAAATCAGAACTGATTACACGAGCGAAAATCAAGGAAGAAAACTTCATTACCCGCAATCATGTGACAGAGGGTGATTTTGTCACCGTGCGCCTGACGGTACCGGTAAAGGAAACAGCCGTGACGGATGCGGAAGCAGAAGCACGACGCAAGGCGGAAGCCGAACGCTTAGAAACCGAGAAGCGTGCCGAGCAGGAACGGCTTGCCGAAGAGCAGCGCAAGGCGGAAGAAGCCCGACTTGCCGCTGAAAAGGCAGAAGCCGAGAAAACCGCTCAACAAAATACACTTGCCGACACGCTGTCGGAAACCAAAATCACAACTGATTATCATCTCTCCCTGCGTGCCAACCTGCTGCGCTGGGCTACCTTGACACCAGATTTAGGACTTGAATGGCGCATCTGTCCATCGTGGGGCATTGCCGTAAACGGCTCGTGGACTTCTTGGAGCTGGAGTGACAAAGACCGCCGCTATGCACTCTGGGAAGTGGCTCCGGAAGTACGTTACTATATGGGTGAGAAGAAAGCCTGGCATCTGGGCGCGATGTTCAAGGCTGGACAGTTCAACTACAAGCTTTCCGAAACAGGCAAGCAGGGCGACCTGATGGGTGGCGGCATCACCGCCGGCTATCAGCTGCGACTAAACAAGGCATTAGATCTTGATTTCAACCTCGGTTTGGGCTACCTGAATGCCGATTTCGAAAAATATGAAGTCATCGATGGTGTGCGCGTGCGCTGTGGCAACGAGACAAAAAATTGGTGTGGCCCCATCAACGCCGGTGTGACATTGGTATGGAAGTTATTCTAATACGGAGGAATAGAGTATGAAAGCAAGACAATATATAAATATGGTAGGAATGGCAGCCGCCGTGCTGCTCTCTTCCTGCGTGAAGGACACGCTTTATGACACGCCGCATCCCGACTATGGGAAGATTGCGGTGACAGCCGACTGGTCGGCACGCGGTGAGGGTATCGACATACCTGCCACATGGACGGTTACCATGGGTGACTATACGGGTACGGAGACTTCCGCCACCCATGCCCCCAACCATCTGTTTGCTCCGGGCAGCTACACCCTTGCGGTGTGGAACCCTGCTGAAGGAATCATGGTAAATGGTACCACCGCCACCATTGCCGCAGCCACGGGAAACCGGGCAGGAACGGATGCCTTTGTGAACAATGCCCCGGGATGGTTCTTCACCTATACGAAACAGGTGAGCATCGAGAAAGACAAGGACTATCCGCTGACCGCCGCAATGAAGCAGCAGGTACGCGAACTGACGCTTATCATCAAACCGACGGGGGATGCCGCCGGACGCATCACGGAGATTGTTGCCCATCTGACGGGTGCAGCCAGAACTCTCGATTTCGCTACCGATACCTACGGAGCCGCTTCAAACGTCGTGCTGCCCTTCACCAAGATAACCGAAGGTGACGATGCCGGCAAGTGGAAAGCCACGGTGCGGTTGCTGGGTGTGACCGGCACGGAACAACTGCTGACGGGTGAAATCCGCTATGCGGACGGCAACCCGACCCCCACGACGCTGAAAAGCGACATCACGGAAGCCCTCAAGGGGTTCAACACCGGAAAGGGCGAATCGCTGACCCTCGGCGGAACGCTGGTTGAGACTCCCGAAGGCATGGAAGTGGACGGAGTCGAAATCAACGGCTGGGAAGAAGTGAAAGGTGATGATGTAAATGCCGATTTGTAAATAATTAGCAAACCGAACGCAGAAGCAAAGCTTGCTTTGATTTTGCTAAGGTGCAGCAATTATTGAAATGGAATTTAACTAATATAATAACAGAATATAATGAAGACAAGATTTTTTGCACTTGCGATGCTCGCCCTCGCACTGGTAGCCTGCAACAACGACAACGAGAACCTGAACGGTGACCCCGTGGCCGCCCAGTTTACCGCCAACATCGCCCCCGCCACCCGCGCCAGCGGAACCACCTGGACTGCCGGCGACCGTATCGGCATCACCGACATCGGCAACGACACCCAGTACGGCAACGTGCCTTTCATCCTGAAAAACGGGAAATTTGAGGCAGAAGGAAAGGTTATCTATATCGAAGATACAAAGACCCATACTTTCCGCGCCTACTATCCGTACAACGCGGCGGGAGGCATCCTCGCAGCCACAACCGATGCCACGGCGCAGCAGAACCAGTCTGCCATCGACTTCCTCTTTGCTTCAGGAGCCACGGGAGACAAAAACAACCCGGTAGTAAGCTTCACCGACAAAACCGCCAAAGGCGGTGAAGACAACTCCTTCCACCACCGCATGAGCCAGATAACCCTTACCTTCGAGGCGGGCGACGGCGTGAATTTCAGTGTGGTCAAGCCTGAACGTTACACGCTGGACGGATTGTTACTCACCGGTACGTTCAACACGGCCGACGGTATTGCCACCGCAGACAACGGGGCACAGACCGGAGAACTGACCATGAATTTGGCAGACGGCAATCTCACGTCATCGATCATCCTCTTCCCGCAGACAGTTGCATCCCTGCCGTTGGTTGTGAATTACAAAGGTCAGGAATATCATGCCACACTCACCATGCCCGATGGCGCACTGCTGGCGGGCAACAACTATACCTATACCGTCAAGGTACGCAACAAAGTCCTTGAAGTCAGCGAAGCCACCATTGCAAAGTGGAACGATATAGACGGTGGAGATGTGGGTGCTGACCTGTAGGATGTTAATAATTAATCGATTAGAATGAAGAATTATGAGACATAGATTATTTATCCCCGCAGCCACCGCACTGCTGTTCGCCCTCGCCGCCTGCACGCAGGACGAACTTGCTGGCGATAACCGTCTGCCCGAAGGTGAATACCCCGTCGTCATCCGTGCCACCGGATTGTCCGTAGAAGCAACGCCGCTGGCAGCCCCTTCCACCCGTGCCTCTGTGGACGGCGACTGGCAGGGCGTCACTTCCGTGGCACTCAAGATGGGCGATGCGGTAAAGGAATACACCGTAACGGCTTCTACCGATTTCAAGAGTGCCACGCTTTCACGCGAGAACGACCCGTACTACTGGACCAGCCGCGCCCCGATTACCGTATCGGCATGGTGCCCCTTCGACAAGGCTGACATCACACAGATGCCTGCCGTGAAGGTGGCAGAAGACCAAAGCAAACTGGCTGACTTCCAAAACAGCGATTTCATCTCTGCTGAGAACCGGAAGGTGGAATTTAACAACCCGACTCTTGAATTTACCCACCGCACGGCACGCGTGACAATCGAACTGAAGCCCGGCACGGGATTCACGAGCGTGGACGGTGCCACGGTGAGCCTCGTGAGCCTGTCCGCCGATAACGGCAACCCGACTGCCATCAAGACCTACAACGCAAGCGGCAACACCTACGAGGCACTGACTGCCCCGCAGACCGTTGTGGCAGGCAAGCCGTTCGTCCGGGTGGAACTCGGCGGCGGCACCTTCTACTTCCGCCCGCAGAACAACGTCGTATTAGAGGCTGGCAACCGCTATTCTTACACCGTTAAGGTGAACGCCACCGGCCTGACGTTAGAGGGTTGCACCATCGGCAGCTGGGTTGACGGCGGCGGCGAGAGTGGTGAGGCTGAGGATTTGGGCTACAACTACGACAGCAACACCAAGACCTACACGGTCTATAACGCAGACGGCCTGATGAATGTAGCCGAATTAGTGAACGGAGGTAAGACCGACATAAACATTACCCTCGACAAAAACATTGACCTCACAGGCAAAGGCTGGACGCCGATAGGCACAGACTACGACAACTCATACACCGGCACCTTCGACGGCGGCGGCCATACCATCACGGGGCTAACCGTTACGACAAATGACGAATATGCGGGTCTGTTCGGCTATCTCGGTAATTTCAATAATGGCGCCGCTACGGTGAAGAATGTGGTGATGGATGGCATACAGATAACATGCAATCACAGGTCGGGTTATGCCGGCGGCGTGGCAGGATATAGCTGGGGCACCATTGAAAACTGCTCGGTGTCGGGCAGCGTCAGCGGCACGATGTATGTCGGCGGTGTGGTGGGTGTTCAAAGGGACGGTTCCATCACCGGATGCAGTTCCTCTGCCACAGTGAAGGGAACGATCAAAGTCGGCGGCGTGGCAGGTCAGACGATTTTTGGTGCCACCTTGACCGCTTGCTATGCCACAGGCAACGTGAACATAGAAATAGACCGCACACAGGATATCTCTGGCGGCGGTCTGGTAGGATTCAACGACGGAATCAGCCTCCTTTCCTGCTATGCCACGGGCAACGTAACCAGTACTGGTAGTAGCACTGGCCATGTACATATCGGCGGCTTTTTGGGAGATAACTACATTACCGTGACCGCCTGCTATTGGAAGAACAATCATGAACAAGGTATCAGCTACAATAGGGGAAGCACCAATGTCACGAAGGTGGACGGCACTAACGTTACCTGGGAGAATGCCGTTGATGCCATGAACACCGCCTTGCAGAACGCAGGCTCAGAGTGGCGTTACGAACTTAAAGGAGCATTGCCTACCTTGAGGAAGCAGTAAACCGTCGGGCGGAAAAGTTCCGCCCACAACGGAAAGAACCAGAGTAATAAAACAACAGATATAATGAAGACAAGATTTTTTGCACTTGCAGCGCTCGCCCTCTTATTGGGCGCCTGCACGCAGGACGAAGCAGGCTTCCTGCCGGAAGGGGCGGAAGGCACATCCATCGTCTTCACCGCCACGGGGCTGAACCCCGCTGCGACAGCCATCGCCGGCACCCGTGCCCCCGCGAATGGCAATTGGACGGGTGTGCAGAGCGTGGCAGTTCTGATGGACGGCATGGTGAAGACGTACAACGTGACGCCCTCCACCGCCGACCCCACCAGCGCCACGCTGACCTCCACCGACCCGTACTACTGGACCAACCACAACGACATCACCGTCACAGCGTGGTGGCCCTACACCGCTGGCGAGACAACCCCACCTGCGGTAAAGGTAAAAGCCAACCAAAGTGCCCAGAAAGACTTTGAGACCAGCGACCTCATCGTAGCCGACGGACAGAAGGTGATCTACGGTAGCCCCACGCTCCGCTTCACCCACCGCACGGCGCGAGTGACCGTCGTTCTGACGGACTACACCGAGGGGCTGGCATCCGTGCAGTTGACGGGTCTCTCCACCGAAGGCGACAACCCGGATATAATCGTCCCGTATGACAAGGGCAGCAACACCTACACCGCCATCGTCGCCCCGCAAAGTGTGGCAGCTGGCACAGCCTTCATTACCAGCACCTTCACTAACGGCAAGACCTTCGTTTATAAGATGAAGAATGCTACCGACTGGCAGGCGGGCGGTGAATATACCTACACCGTCTCCCTCGCTGCGGCAAAAGACCTGGGCTATACCATAGAGAGCAACGGCAGCTACACGGTCTATAACGCCGACGGCCTGCTGAATGTAGCCGAATTAGTGAACGGAGGTAAGACCGACATAAACATTACCCTCACCGCTGACATTGACCTCACAGGCAAAGACTGGACACCGATAGGCACAGACTACGACAACTCATACAAAGGCACCTTCGACGGTGGCGGCCATACCATTACGGGGCTGACCTTTACGACAAATGACGAATTTGCGGGTCTGTTCGGCTGGCTCAATAGAGCTGGTACGGTGAAGAACGTGGTGATGGAGGGCGTACAGATAACAAGCAATCAAATATATGGCGGCAGTATTGGCGGCGTGGTAGGATCTGGCTGGGGCACCATTGAAAACTGCTCGGTGTCGGGCAGCGTCAGCGGCACGGTGTATGTCGGCGGTGTGGTGGGTGTTCAAATAGGCGGTTCCATCACCGGATGCAGCTCCTCGGCCACAGTGAAGGGAACGGTCGATGTCGGCGGCGTGGCAGGTCAGACGAATTCGAGTGCCACCCTGACCGCTTGCTATGCCACGGGCAACGTGACCATAGAAATAGCCCCCAAAAAGAATATCGCTGGCGGCGGTCTGGTGGGAATGAACGCAGGAAGCAGCCTCCTTGCCTGCTATGCCACGGGCAACGTAACCAGTACGGGTAGTAGCACTGGCTATGTACATATCGGCGGTTTTTTGGGAAATAACTACGCCAACGTGATGACCGCCTGCTATTGGAAGAACAATCATGAACAAGGTATCGGCTACAATAAGAAAAGCACCGAAGCCACGAAGGTGGACGGCACTGGCGTTACCTGGAAGAACGCCGTTGATGCCATGAACACCGCCTTGCAGAACGCAGGCTCAAAGTGGCGTTACGAACTTAACGGAGCATTGCCTACCTTGAGGAAGCAGTAAGCCGTTGCGGGCGGAAATGTTCCGTCCGCAACGAACATTAAACGAAGTATAACCCCAATAAAAAAAGGAGGACGTGATGGAACACACGGAGAATCCACCATATAGGTTTTGGCATCAAGGCATTGTTAATAATAATATAGACTCCAGTGTAAATATGGAAGCTGTAAGCCGGACATTGCCAAGATTGGTGCTCATTAAAGGCAACAAATCAAGTAATTAAATTAAAAACATGGGACTTTTTCACAGAGACAAGAAAAATAATGACGATGAGCCGGACAGTGTTCAAACCAATTCATTCTCTGATATTATGAATGGTTTGCAATACGCCGTAAACTGTGCACAAGATACATTGCAGAATCATCAGATACAAAATCTGACCAGACTTTTTGAAGGAACAAATGCAAATAACGCAAATACGTTCCAATCGAAAAAAATCATGGTTGGAGACAAGACTATTGATATTCCACTTATAGCTTTGATATCCCATCATTATCTTGCGATGGATAATGTGCAGATAAAGTTCAAGGCGAAGGTCGGAAGCGTGGAATCACAGATTCCGGAAAACAACTTATTGTTATCCAGCCCACAAAGAGCCAATCTCCAGATGCAGATGAGCAACATAAAACCGGATGCGGATGATGTCATGGAGGTTTGCGTCAATTTTAAGGTTCAGGAGACTCCGGAGAGCATTTCCCGAATTATTGACGATTTTGTAAAAAATATCTAACAATTTTAAAATTCAAATGTTATGGCAGAAGAAATAAAGAACCAAGGGCAACAAGAAAATGCGGAAAACTTGAATGAAAATGTAAGCGGACAGGCGAAAGAAATTATCTCCGCTGCATTGGAAGAGACTCAAAACAGAGAAACTTCTCCAGTTCTTAAAGCAGATTCAAACGTGACTGACAAATTCAAGGGGCTTCCCATGCGGGAACTTATTGCAGCTCCACTTATTGCAGCAGCCGAAGCACAACAGGAATTGGCAGCGACAGCATGGAATTTCTACCAGCAAATTGCATTTGATGGTAAAAGCGGCAATAAAGCGCGTATATTGGAATTCGATGTCGAAAGACCGATACAGCAGGATGGAAAAATGACAACAATGTCACAAAGTGTCAAGGCTCCGTTTATAGGATTGGTGCCTATTCCTTCCCTGCTCATAGATCGCGTGGATGTCGATTTCCAGATGGAGGTTACCGATACATCAAACGTAAAAAGCACTACCAACGCAGAAGTAGAGGCAAAAGCTTCTGCAAAACATTGGTTTATAAATGCGGAAATCAGCGGCAAAGTCACGACCGCCCGCGAGAACACCCGCATGACCAACCAAACGGCAAAATACCAGATACATGTGACAGCCAGTCAGCAGCCGCAGACCGAAGGTCTGTCTAAACTGATGGATATAATGGCATCATGTATCGAGCCTATAACAAACGAAAGTAACAGTAAGTAAATATATGAATTTGATTCAAGCATTAAGATTGCCAAACAGTCGAGCAGTAATGACAAATATTGCACGGTTTCATTATCAAAATATTTATAATGTAGGTTTGACCCCTCCGATTGCCACGCAAAGTAATTTGACATTTCAAATAAAAGGATATACCCGTAACTATCGTTTTCTTAGATTAGACTATGCCTGTGTCATATATATTGCGGATGGAATAGCAGTCGTTGCTTCAAATGGCATAGATACTTTAAGTTCAGGTTTTTCGGGGTGTTATATGGCCAGTTTTAGGCACAATGGCATTAGGTATGTTGCTCATATTCCAACGCCTAACAATAGTATTAAAACATCATGGAATCTGGCGGTTAAAAATCGAATAATAGATAATGTTGTTCTTTTTAAACCTACTGAAGGATTGGCGAGAATCCCAGGAACCATTGGTATTTGGGGAATTATAACATTTAACGATAGATGTTATCGGCTTGATGTAAATGAAAACGCTCCTCCAAGTCAAGCCATACGTGGCCAAAGAATTTTTAACTCAATCCCGAGAAATCCCATACTAACAGAAATTCCACCTATCGCCGGTGGTCAGATGCCTTAATAATTATAACAATTGTAAATAAGGGAAGAATGGTTGTTTCATTGAGGAGTAGAATTCTATTCGGATATATAATTCTGGTGGCGGTCATAGGCAGCATGGCCGCCATTCTCATCCATGAACCTGCGAAGTTCCACGACCTATATGCGTATTTTAAATAACGGTATTTACACAAACAGCAAATGAGCGAACAATTCGTTACCACTACCAAGCATTTCCGCAAGCTGCTTGCCGCAGGCTATCTGTTGATAGTCCTGCTGGTGGGCGGCATCATCTGCACGTGGCTCGGAGAATGGCGCGACTTGGAGTTGCTGGAACGGGAGAACCGTGAAATCAACCGCTTCCGCAAGGAAACACACGATGCGTATGTGGGTGTGGTGGAGTTGTCTCTTTTGGGCGAGTCGGTGCTGGAATGGGACGATAAGGATGTGGCGGCATACCGGCGGCAACGGATGACGGTGGATAGTATGCTTTGCCGCTTCAAGAGCCATTACGAATCGGTGCGCATAGACAGCGTGCGCCACTTGCTGGAGGACAAGGAAAAGCGGCTGTGCGCCATCATGGAGGCTCTGGAACAACAGGCGGACATCAACCGCCGGATAGCCAAGCAGGTGCCGGTGATAGTGCAAACGAGCAGGCAGGAAGAGCCGAAGAAACAGAGGAGGAAAGGTTTTCTCGGGTTGTTCGGCAAGAAACAGGAAGCACCTCCGACGACGACCACCACGATGCTCTACACACTGAACCGTGATATGATAGCGCAACAACGTGCCCAAAGCCATCGTCTGTCGGAATATGCCGACAGCCTTGCCAGCCGCAATGCGGAACTGAACCGCCAACTGCAAACCCTTATCCAGCAGATGGACCACAAGGTGCAGGCTGACTTGCAGGAACGTGAGGCGGAAATATCCGCTATGCGTGAAAAGTCGTTCTTGCAGGTAGGTATCATAACGGGTGTCATGCTGCTGTTGCTCATTATTTCATACATCATCATTCACCGCTATGCCACCCGCATCAAGCAGTACAAACGTAAGACAACAGATTTAATCGGGCAACTGCAAAAGTCCGTAAAACAAAACGAATCGTTGATAGCCTCACGCAAGAAAGCGATGCACACCATCACCCACGAGCTACGCACACCACTGACTGCCATACATGGATATGCGGAACTGATGCAGGACAACGAAGAAGAAAAGATAAGCGGTTATGCGGACAATATCCTGCAAGCCTCCAAGAGAATGACCGACATGCTCAACTCCCTGCTTGACTTCTTCCGCTTGGACAGCGGCAAGGAACAGGCGAATGTCCGTCCGTTTCGTTTGGAAAACATCGCGGAGCTGTTGCAAACGGAGTTTACGCAACAAGCAGAAGCAAAAGATCTTAAACTTACCATCGAGTGCCCGGAGGGTATTATCCTGAATGGCGACAAGGAGCGCATCATACAGATATGCGACAACCTGCTGGGCAATGCCGTCAAGTTCACGAATGCCGGAAGCGTTTCACTTGTCATAAGCTATGACGGCAATAGGCTGACCCTTGTAGTAGAGGACACCGGAACCGGCATGAGTGCGGAAGAACAACAGCGAGTGTTCGGAGCGTTCGAGCGGCTTTCCAACGCCGCCACGCAAGACGGTTTCGGATTGGGGTTAAGCATTGTGAAACAGATAGTCGGGATGCTTGGCGGCACTATACGCTTGGAAAGCGAAAAAGGAGAAGGCAGTCGTTTTACTGTGGAGTTGCCAATGAACACTGCCGATATTGGTATTGAAGAACAGACAGCCGCAGAAAGTCTGGCTCATATAGAAAGACCTTATTCTGTCATCGTATTGGACGACAATCCGATGGTATTATCCATGACAAAGGAAATGTATGCTGGTATAGGTGTGCATTGCGACACGTTCACCACTATTGGCGATGCAATGGAAGCCATGCGGCAGCACACATACGACCTCATGATAACCGATATGAAGATGCCGGAGATTAACGGCTATGAGGTGTTGGAGTTGTTACGCTCGTCAAGTGTCAGCAACTCGAAAGAGATTCCCATTGTCGTGGCGACCGCCTCCGGCAGTTGCAGCGAAGAGGAGCTGTTGGAAAATGGATTTACCGCCTGCCTGTTCAAGCCATTTTCCATTTCCGAACTGGTTGCTGTATCAGACAAATGCCTTTTGATAAGTACGGACAAGGATGAACTTCCCGACTTGTCCTCTCTGCTTGCATATGGTGACAAACGGGCGATGCTTGACCGTTTGATAACCGAAACAGAAAAGGATATGCAGGCTGTCCGGGAAATCATGGAGAGGAATGACCGCAAGGCGTTGGACGAATGGATACACCGTCAGCGAAGTTCATGGGCTGTTATCCGTGCTGACAAACCCTTGTGGAACCTGTATGAACTGCTGCATCAAGAATCTGAATGTTCCGAAATGGAATTGCGGAAATGCGTGGATGCCATGCTTCGTATGGGAACAGTTATCATAGAACTTGCGCAAAAGGAAAGGAGGTTGTCGGATGAAAGTATTTGTGATTGAGGACAACCCCGTCTATAACGATTATGTCTGCAACCTGCTGAAGAAAGACAGCTTCGATACTATGTCGGCATATAATCTTGCCACTGCCAAGAAACTATTGGTAAAGTCAGAGGTGGATGATATTGTCGTTGCCGACCTACGCCTCCCCGACGGTGAAAGCATAGAGTTGTTACGGTGGATGCGTGCCAACGACAAACAACAGGTGTTTATCGTTATGACCAATTACGGGGAGGTGCATACGGCAGTGGAAAGTATGAAGCTCGGCTCAAAGGATTACATACAGAAACAGTTGTTGGAGGATAAACTGATACCGCTTATCCGCACCCTGCAAAAAGAACATGAAAAGCGACTACAATGGAACATTCCGATATTCGTCCGGCAGGGCGAAGCCTATCAGAAAATCAAGAAACGTGTGCGCCTTGTAGCCACCACCCGGATGAGCGTGCTGATACTGGGCGAGAACGGTACGGGCAAGGAACATATCGCACAACATATACACCAACAAAGCAAACTTGCCGATAAACCTTTTGTGGCAGTGGACTGCGGAGCCTTGTCCCCGTCATTGATACAATCCGCCTTCTTCGGACACGTCAAGGGCGCGTTTACGGGTGCCGAAGCAAACAAGACGGGGTATTTTCTGGAAGCGGATGGCGGCACGCTGTTCCTTGACGAAGTGGGCAACCTAACAATGGAGATGCAACAGATGCTGCTCCGCGCCATACAGGAACGCCGTTACCGTCCCGTCGGAGCAAAGGAGGACAAAACAGCCAACGTGAGGATAGTGGCTGCAACCAACGAGGATTTGCAGAAAGCCGTAACGGAAAAGCGGTTCCGGCAGGATTTGCTCTATCGCTTGCAGGAGTATGTGATAACCATGCCGCCCTTGCGCGACTGCCCGGAAGACATCATGCCATTGGCCGAGTTCTTCCGTGAAATGGCAAACCGTGAGTTGGAACGTGAAGTAAAAGGTTTTGCCGCATCTGCCCGTAATGCCCTGCTCGCCCATGCGTGGCCGGGCAACGTGCGCGAGTTGAAACAGAAGATACAGACGGCAGTCCTGCAATCAGAAGGCGATATGATAACCGAAGCCGATTTGGAACTTGACAATGAACCGTCCGCTACTTCCGCTTGTTTTACATTGAAGAGCGGGGATGAAGAAAGAGGACGTATCCTGCGTGCTTTGAAACAAGCAGCCGGTAACAAGAAAATGGCTGCAAAGATACTGGGTATCGGCAGGACAACGCTGTATAATAAATTGGTAGAATATGGATTGAATGAAGAAAACTGACCGGAGTATGGCTGTAAATGGCAATAATTGATTAACTTTGCAATTGTATTTCAGAAAATAGCAGGCGATTGGGTAACTTTTCGCCGATGATATAGACATAAGACCGCAAGGCATTTCGAGCGAAAATCTGGTAAATTTAGTTATATCTCAAAATTTCACATCTTAATATCTTATAAATTAACAATTTATATTGTGATGTGTTTTTATCAAGGAACAAATTAGGAACAGAAACACGAATTATCATATTTTCTTGTTTTTTTATTTGCACTACCTTTCTTTCTCTTCACTTGTTCGTACTTTGAGTATTTTTCCAAGTCATTTCACACGATTTTCATCCTCTCGCCAAGAGTGATTGTTGCAGTCATCTATGGATGAATAACCACAGCCAAAAGAAAAAAGGACAAATCTCTGTTTCTTTCAAGGAACATTGTTTTTTGCAAAGGTAACCATTTCCCTCAAAACACCTATACAGGCAGTCCAATATATCTGCCTATATTTAGTTTACTTTAGTTTAGCATATATATAAGCTAATAGACTAAACTAAACCTTTACCGAAGTTCTCCCCCTTACTTTTATATTCACAGTCAAAAGAGAAGATAATCGCACCGATATTTTCTTTTTTCGCTGCATCCCAATTTTACGGAAGTTCCTTTTATCGTAACTTCTGCCATAGGCATTTTATCCTCGCATCCCAACTTTCGGTCTGCCTGATGAGAATTGTGTCGCAAAGGTACTTGTCATGTCTTTCTTGTATTCAAGGTCACAGCCTGACGGTTCCCGACAAAATCTCCACGCTCCGCTTTGCAGAGGTCGTATTTGGTCGTGAAACCCTGCATAAAGAGCCATAACACCTTTTGAGGCGACATAATTTTCAATCAAGCCCGAAAGTAGCTGAAATGCTAAAAGAGGGAAAATAAAAAACTTAAAACTTAGGATTATGGCAAACTATGCAACAAACATTTTCTACGCAAGGACGGAAAACAAAGCAGACCTCGACAAGATAGAGGCATTCTTGGATGACACTTTTGACGGCTTTGTCAATAGACACAGCGATAGCGTGGATGCGGAGTTTACCTCTCGTTGGGTTTATCCGGAAGAAGAAATCGACAGGCTGATAGCTTCGTTGGAAGCCAAAGACAAAACTTATATCAAAATTCTGTCCTACGAATTTGCAGACGAATACGTGAGCTTCAGAATCTTCTCACAGGGTAAATGGGATATCAAGTTGTAACCCTAAAATGACAAGACTATGTACGAATACGAAAAAGATAGCGAAATTATAGGTGCGCACTGCACCCTGCTTACCCCCTATAAAGGCTACTCCGAGGGAACAGTTGTCGGCGACTTCGGCAATAAAATAGTGGTACGTCTTAGCAGTGGCAAAGAGGTGGTCGAGTACCGTGATGAAGTGATTATTTACGATTAAATCCAAGAGCGATGCAACAGGTAGCAATGAAATTCGTCCAATGGGACGTACCCGAATTAGAAAAGCTGAAAGGCTGCAGGGTTTACCAGTTACGGGAACAACTTGATAACGGAGACAAGTTGAGCCGTGAAGACAAGAACTGGATTACCCGAAACGTGAAAGAGTGCATCCATTTCAAAAGAGGTATCGCATTGATGGGCTACTTCTTTGATTTCTCCGATGTTCTCAAACGATATTTCGTGAAACAGCACGGACATATCACCGAGTATTGCGCCATTGACAAGACTGCGTTGCGCTCTGTCTTGTATGGTCGAATAGAAGACGTAGTAGAAGTATAATTAAAATCAAAGAAACATGAAAGCAACGATTGAGCATAGCTTTTGTCCTTATTGTGACGAGGTAACAGAACTCTACTTCCGTATCATCAACACGATTCTTTTCTCAACCGATGAAACGGAACTGCGTACCGGCATGGAACGCCTACAAGAAAAAACACGTCTTGATGATTATTTCGTCTTCGGCTATGGCAAGCATCACCTATGGGTCTGCCAAAGACGTCCCAGTAATCAAAAAAAGATTTTCGAGCATCGGGTAATCATGGCAGAATTTTGATGATACAGGCAGGAACGGGATAATCTTCCATTCCTGCCACGCCGCATTCCCTTTTTTACATCTATCTCTCTCTTTTGGCTGCGCCATATCCTTTTGTAAAAACCAGCCATTCGTGAAAAGCTGCCGTCCGCTTTTCCGAAAAGCAGGGTTCTTTCCTTTTTCCCTTTTGTCCCCTATTCTTTCTGCCGGACGGGAACATGGCAGCACCCCGATACCCCGTTCCGCCTTTTGTCGCCACTTCGTTGATATTCCCTTCTGCGGTATCGCCACCTGTTGTCAGTTCAGTGTTCTGTTTGTAGCCACCTCTATTCAGTCCGACCGAATTACACGAAAATCCCTGCCGATTCTGCGGACTTACAGCCGAAACGCGCACCATTGTGCCGGTGGACGGATTGCTCTTTCACTTCCCCTGCAACTACGGCTTTCCGCTCATTTTCAGAATAGTTTTCCGCCGAAGTCATCATCATTTTCCGATGCAAAGATAGTATGCAGACGGGAACGACTTTGGAAGTCTTGACCAATGGCACAGCCGTACAATCTTCCTTTATCGAGCCTTCTGGTTTTGCCTACGGACAAAAATAAAGAGTATTGATGCGTCCGGCCTTGGTGCATTCCCTTAACTGCACCTACTTTTTGAGGCAGCGTAAAATTGATTTAATAACTTCTAAAAACAATTCATTATGAAAAAGATTGAAAACAATTTCGTAGTAACCGGTTTCGTAGGAAAGGATGCAGAAATCCGTCAGTTCACCAACGCAAGTGTAGCACGTTTCCCTCTGGCAGTAAGCCGACTGGAGAATAATGGCGAGGAATCCAAACGCGTTTCCGCCTTTATGAATTTTGAGGCGTGGCGTAAAAACGAGAACACCGGGTCGTTCGACCAACTGACCAAGGGTACGATGCTGACCGTCGAGGGGTATTTCAAGCCCGAAGAATGGAGCGACCAAAGCGGTGTGAAACACAACCGTATCGTGATAGTCGCCGTCAAGTTCTATCCGCCCGTCGAGAAGGAGGAGACTCCTGAAAAGCCGGCCAAACCAGCGAAAAAAGGCAAGAAATAATCCTTGCCTTATCACGACAAAAGCGGCCTTTGGGTCGCTTTTGTTTTACTCATTACGGTGTTGTTGCACCATCTGTACTTTTATACTCTACTTGTTCTCTTTTACCGCATTCAGAAATGCTTTGGCAGGTTTGAATGCAGGGATGTTGTGAGCGGGAATTTTAATTGTCGTATTCTTCGAAATGTTCCGGGCCGTCTTTTCAGCTCTCCGTTTTATAACAAAGCTGCCGAAGCCGCGCAAGAACACCTCGTTTCCCGCAACCATCGACTCTTTTACATTTTCCATGAATGATTCCACCACAGTCATCACAACCGTTTTCTCAATTCCGCTCTGCCGTGAGATCTGAGCGACAATTTCCGCTTTTGTCATATTGTTCTTGATTTTAATGAATACGGTGCAAAATTAACAAATATCCGCCTGTTATAACAATCCAAACTTATTTGTCATCCCGAAAACTGCTTTTACTGAATCCGCCGAAGACGCCCCTCAAGAGCCTGCCCACTACCAAAAATACCAACAATAAAATTATAATATCTCCCATAGGTCTTATTTTTTATAGTTATATCCAACTTAAAGATACGAAAAAATAATGAATTACGCAAGTAATCTACTGATTTTCAATATCCATATTTGATTTATAAGTTCTATTTCCGGATGCCCGGCACGCGTCCCGGTGTTCGGTTAAGCTGAACCTTGTATTTATTGAGAATGCTGTACACGGTGCTTTTACTCCGGACACCGCTCTCTTTCCAAATATCACGGATTGAATACCCATTGTTATACATATCCACGATTTTTTTGTCCCGTTCAGTTTTACTCATACTTTTTTTGGTAATCGGAATACTGATACTCTGCTGCAGGCGTATAATCTTATCTGACGACTTCCGCAAAACAGCCACTTCCTCCGGTAATGCCCCGAACATGGCCAATACTTCCGCCGGTGTCGTGTCCGGAAACAATTTGTTGTCGGTGTCAATTTTATCGTGAATGGAGATAATACGCACGACCTTGATGCGGCATAGCTCGATCAATGCCGATAGTTCCCGTAAACCACGCACGGCATTGCTGAATTTTGACACCACCAATTCGTCGCCTCTTTCAAGATTCGACATCAGTTGTTTCCATCTCGGTCTGAGCGTCTCGTGTCCGACCGATTCTTCAACCACTTGTACACACCCGTACTGGCGCATCCATTCCTTATCCGCATCAAACGCATCGTAGGAATTCGCCTCGAATATATAACCGACTTTTGCCATATCAATATACAATATTCATGATAACAAGTGCAAATATACAAGTTTTATTCGAGTATCTGAATCATACTATATTAAAAAACGAAAATCGTACATTTTTCATGTTTTTATCTTCACTTGTTTTCATTGGTAATCATACTATTAAGTACGATATTAAAAAATGCGCAAAATACGGTTTTTCGGATGCGAAGTATCAAAAATAATATATAGTTTTGCACTAAATAGTACGAAATAATATAGTATGAAAACATCAAAATCGAACTTAAAACAGCCGATAATCTTTGCCAAAATAATTGCCGTTTCGATTGCCGTATTCCTATGCGCATCATGCGACAACGGCAATGGCAAACGATTGGCGAAAGCCAAGAATGACCCTGCCGGAACATACAGGGAATACCTGTCTGACATACGCAGGCAGAAAAGACTCTCCATTAAAGAATTGACCGGACACCTCAAGCAATGGCAAACATTGAGGGATTCCGTATTCCTGTATCTCGAATGTGATACGCTTGGCCGGCTTCATTCCACTGTAAGAGAAGAGTGTGAACAGATACATGATTCCATCCGCATGGAATTTTCACGGATGGTGCTGTCTCAAACACGCACTTATAAGGATATACTGTGGGTAAAAGAACAAATCTCGCCGCATCTTGAAGACAAAGAGTTGCATCGTGTGGCTGAAACAATCCGGCCGTTCTTTGCCTCATTGGATAACCAGCCCGTCAGTCAGAGAAACCGACAACATATTCTTGCCACTTATCGAGCTACCCTTGCTGAAACGATTGATTACGGTATTCATTGTATGGCAGACCTGACGACCTTTATCGAAAAGGAGGATGCTGTGTACCGGGCATTCCTTTCACGTCTGCCTGATTTCGACGGCGAGAATCTTTCCGACATCACGCATGACACGGAACGATGCTGCGCACAGGTATTTCTTGCCGCCGAACGGAACGACATCACCTATCGCAATGCCATGATTTATTTGGCCATGCGCACCAACCGCAGGCTGATTCAGAATGTCCGAACCTGTATCGACGACATCTGCAATCAAAAAGTCAAGACACCGGCACAGGCACAAGCCTACATCTGGATGCTTCTCCAGCCTTATTCGTCGTTGGACGGTTTCTGCTTGGCGTTGCTTTCAGCCGAAGAAAGAGAGCAACTCGATATGCTTGCCTCGCAGACACCCGACGCTTTCAGAGAGTTGGGCAGGATGCTGCACCCAGGAGACAACCGCTTGGACGAGCTGCCCGGAATGCTGATGGAAGCATTCATACACACGCTGTAAAATATGACAACAGAAAAATATATGAATATGTTACGACATTTTTATAATGACTTCATGGCATTCGTCCCCCTGCAACTTCCGCAGTTGCTCGATGTGACGACGATGGAAGAACCGCAGTTCTACGGCGACTATGTGCTGCTTACGTTTCCGTTGCGCACCCCTTACGAACTGGACGAAGTAATGGATATGTTCGAGGACGACATGGAGTTGATCACGCTTTACCACCATATCCCGATGCGGACGGAAAAATTCGGTCATAGCACTTGTGCATACTCGAATCCCGCTTTCGGACAGATGTTCAAGATGAACGCCAAGACTGATACGGAGGGTAATGTAAACAGCATCCTTGTTACCATCTATGATTCTTTGGAGCAGATGTACGGGGACCTATGCCTCGATTTGGAACTTCACTCCAAAAGCGGGTTCCTGAAATACAAGAAAGACAAGTCCGACGTGCTGATGAATTTCATATGAGAGAAAGTTTATACCGACAGATGGTCTATTGCATCAACACCTACCGGACGTGGATAGAGGTTGCCGATGACAATCTCTACAAGGAGCATATCATCTCAAGAACCGACCGCACCGATTACCTCGTTTCCCGTACATTGGTGCTGCGTGCCTTCAAGACGAACGGCATACACGCCGAGGGTACGACATGGACTATTCCCGAACACGAACTGGACAAGGCTTTGGCCATCTACCGAAAGCAAGACAGTACATTCAAGCAGCGCATCAAGAAATCGGCCATGTACTTTTCGCCCAAGGATGCCGAAACCCTTATCCGACTGGCGACATACGGTATTGTCCAGTTGGAACTCATTGTGCGCCCCACTCCCATACCCGAAAAGCCCTATTACTTATGTTACTGAATATCCTGCTACTCATTTTCTGCGCGATACCTTTCGGGGTATCAATGTCATTGTACAAGAACAACAAGCGGTTCATGACACCCTTTTACATGGCAATGGCACGAAGCGGCAACGCCCGTAAACTGTATGTGCAAGTATGGCTGATATGCCTGCTTCTTTTCCATTATGTATATGCCTGTGGACATATGGGTGAGTTTGGAATCCTACTCTCTACCGGTGTCTGTGCCGCAATGTTCTCGTTCCGATGGACGGACAACTGGTTACGCAGGTTGCTTGACCGCCCCGGTGCATTTGTCACACTCGCATCGGTCGCACTGGTCATCGGCTTTGTGCCGCATCTGTACACCTTGGCGATAACCATTACCTATCTTCTTCTGGCAGCCCTGTTCTATCCCTCCGTTCGGGTCATGTCCGAATGCAAGGACACGGGGACACTTTCCGGATGGGCAAAGCATCCCGGAATGCTGTCAGAATCCTATCACGACAATCATCACGCAAATCTGCCGCATGAAGCGGACAGCGGCAACACTGACATATCCGCACAATATGAATCATTAAAACCGAATGAAAATGAAAAATAACCAAAAGATACCTGTTTCCATATTGGCAGACAGGGAGGTATTCGAATATCTCAAGGAGAAAGGGGATGAACGCAAGACACGCACCGAAGCGTACTGTGACCTGTTGGACAAATCACTGGCAGGTTTCGTTTCCCCGTTTTTAAGAAAGAAGGACTACGTGCTGCAACCCAACCAGTGCTACCTGACCGTTTCCGACCTCGCATCGGAGTGGCATTGGCACAGGGCTACCGTCCGTTCTTTTTTGAGTGCAATGGAGGCATTCGGCTTGCTGACCCGCATCCAGCTTCCCAAAAGCGTGGTCATTACCATGACCGTACAATCCGGTCAGGCAGCACAGCCCCGCGATGCACAGGAGCAGCCGGACTTTGCCGGACAGCTCCGTGAGGTATTGTCCGATTGGGTAATCGGCAAAACGACCGCTGCCGAAACTGGCGTAATGTGTGGACAACTCGTAAGTCTGGCAAAGGCTGAAATTGCCGACCGTGACGCCGGACACTGTTCGGACACCCATTCCATCACGACCTCCGCACATTCCGGCACTTTGGTCACGGAACATCGTGAAACAGCCCTGTGCTGCATCGCCCACGCCGCCCTGCAAAAAATCCTGCACAAGTCGAGATTCGATGACAGTTCGCCGCTTGTGGATTTCTTCCGGCTTGACCTCGGCGAAGAATGGGCAGCTTTCATCGAGTCCGCCAAAGACCTCGCCGGGCTGATTCTCGACACCGAGGCATCAGTGACGGACTTCGACATGGACGAAGACCAAGAACGCCTCAAATCGCTTCGCAAACCCTTTTTATCGCTTCTGGCGAAGGCACAGGCGATGGTGGATTGAACCGGGAGTCGAAAACAGATTGTATAACGCGAACAATCCGCCTCCATCCCTTAACGGTCATCCTGCCGGTTATAGGAGGCACACGGGCTTGCCCGTCTGCCACGAAACAAAGGGAAGGGGGAGCCTAATACCCCGACCGTCTATCGACCGTCGGGAGGCTGTCCGGGCAAGCAGCAAGCTGGGACAGGACGGATTGTCCGAAACAACACGAAAAGAGTATGGCAGATCAAAAACAGGTACTTGATGTGAAGGTGTCGAAAGGCATCACCACAGCCCAAAGTAACGAACACTTGCGTGATCGCAGTGAAAGGGCGGAAAAGTACGCTATGAATAAGGGGAATTACGACCCCACACGCAAACACCTGAACTTCGAGATTGCACCCGGAGGCAAGGTACGTCCCATCGACACGAGCCGCAACATTCCCGAACGGATGGCGGACATATTGGAGAGGCGTGGAATCAAAGACCCCAACGAAGGACTGGCAGAACCGAAGTACCGCACGGTGGTGAACTTCATTTTCGGCGGTTCCCGTAAGCGGATGCACGAACTCGCATTCGGCACGCAGAAAGTGGATTTCGAGAAAGATGCGGACAATATCCATATCAAAAGAGAAAGCGATATTGAACGCTGGGCGAAAGACGTCTATTCATTCGTGAGTGGCAAATATGGCGAGCAGAACATCGCCGCATTCATCGTACACCTTGACGAATTGAATCCGCACGTCCACTGTACGCTCCTGCCAATCAAAGACGGTCGCTTTGCGTACAAGGAAATATTCGCCGGTAAGGACAAGTTTGAATACAGCGCAAGGATGAAACAGCTTCATACCGACTTTTTCACCGAAGTCAATACAAGGTGGGGAATGTCGAGAGGAACAAGCATATCCGAAACAGGCGCACGGCACAGGACTACCGAAGAATACCGCCGTATGCTATCGGAAGAATGTACGACCATCGAGGAAAATATCAGCCGTCATCAAAAAGTTCTGGCTGACCTCCAATCGGACATCCGTCTGGCAGAGCGCAGGGTCAAGGGGCTTACGACAATGGTCGATAACCTTGAGAAGTCGAAAGCCGAAAAAGAGGCCCTGCTATCGGCAGCCGAACAGGATTTGAAAGCGAACAAGGGTGATGCTGAACAATTAGCCGCACAAGTGAAAAGTCTGGAAAAAGAACTGGCCGGAATCAACAGGCAACTGGCAGATAAGCAGGAGAAGTTACAGACGGCTGACCGGCAGCTTGCCGAGCTGAAAGAGAACATGGATGCCATTGAGGAACGTACCGGGGAACTCAAGGAGGAAGCCTACAAATACTCCCATGATGTACATTCCAAAGTGGACACGTTGCTCAAGGATGTCCTGCTGGAAAATGTGGTCGGCGAGTATAGGAACGTATCGGCACAGATGGACGTGGCGGAACGGCAACTGTTCGACGGCTCGCTCGTCCAGTCCATAGCGGAACAAGGTACAGACGTGATGCACTGCGCGACGATGCTGTTTCTCGGTATGGTCGATGATGCCACCACTTTTGCCGAAACTCGTGGCGGCGGAGGTGGCGGCAGCGACCTGAAATGGGGACGCGACGAGGACGAGGACAACCGTGCATGGGCACTCCGCTGCATGAGGATGGCGAGCCGCATGATGCGCCCGGCCATTGGCAAGAAACCCAAACGGTAAGTGGCGTACGCCTTATTACAAATCAAAAAGTATAACGAATAATATCATTGGAATATGACGAAACAGATCTTTTTTATATTGGCCGTGCTTTGCACGTTGCAGGCGCAGGCAAGTGTACAACCCGTACAGGTGGATACTGTACAACATACACCGTACTATAATGTCTCGGAGGAACGGCAACCGATACAGCCCGTCTATCTTGACGGAGTGGTACTTCCGGCATCCCGGACTGGCAACTGGTTTGTCAGCATTGCCGGGGGTACGTCCGCCTTTCTCGGCACACCTCTCGGCTGCGAAGACCTCTTCGGACGCTTGAAACCCTCGTACAGTTTCGCAGTCGGAAAATGGTTCACTCCGTCCGTCGGTGCACGTATCAATTACAGCGGTGTGCAGTTCAAAGATGGAACATTGTCCAATCAGGAATACCACCATATCCATGCGGATCTGCTGTGGAATGTCCTTGGCCGCAGATATGCCCGGCAAGAACAGGTACGCTGGAATCTTGCTCCCTTTGCCGGTGTCGGCCTGTTGCACAATGCTTCTAACGGGAATAATCCCTTTGCTGTTTCGTATGGCGTACAGGGAGAATATCGGATTTCCAAACGAGTAAGTGCCATGTTGGAACTCTCCGGCACGACCACCTTTCAGGACTTCGATGGTTACGGACGCCCGAACCGCCTCGGCGACCACATGGTATCGCTGACCGCCGGTTTCACGTTTCATCTCGGAAAGGTCGGTTGGAAACGCGCGGTTGATGCAACACCTTACATTCGTCAGAATGAGTGGCTCGTGGATTATGCCAATGTCTTGTCCGGAGAAAACAAGCGTTATAAAGACTGGTACGACCGCAACCGACGGACGCTCGCAGAATTGTTGAAAATTCTGGAAATAGAAGGCTTGCTTGACAAGTACGGTCATCTGGTTAATGACGATGAGACCGACCGCCGTCAAGGTTATCCCAGAAATAATTACAGCGGATTGAACTCACTTCGGGCAAGATTGAAAAACCGGCATTGGGATGGAATCTCGCCACTTGATTCTGCAAGTATTATATATGGCAACAACGGAGATGATTCCGAACAACCGGGCATAATCGTTTCTGAAAAGACGGAACTCATACAAGCCGGAAATTGCATCGGGTCGCCTGTCTATTTCTTTTTTAACCTCAATACGGCGCACCTGACGGATGCTTCCCAAATGCTTAACCTTGATGAACTGGCTCGCGTGGCCAAGAAATACGGATTATCCGTGAAAGTGACCGGCGCGGCCGACAGTTCGACTGGAACTCCCGTGCTTAATGGTTCATTAAGCACATTGAGAGCGGATCATATCGTTGCAGAATTAGAAAAGCGTGGCATACCGATCGAACGCATCGTCAAGGTAAGCAGGGGCGGCATAGCTGACCATGTGCCGGTCGAAGCCAACAGGCATACGAAAGTGGAGTTATTCTTTTAGTTTTTACATTAACTTTCATCAAGTCCCTCAATCTATAATCCGGATTGCAGGGACTTTTTTGTGAATGGCTATCATAACGTTATCAATGAGAGTAATAAGATTATAGGTTTCCTGAATCCGGATTACGCTTCGTATGACTGATAATATTTTCTGTCGAGTTATGAAATAATCCGCTTACGAGCACAAGATATTCTGGTAAAATATCATTCTTTCCCCAAAGCAGTTCTATCCCGAAAAGTTCCGAGAGGGTACGTGCTATATCGAATCCGAATGCTTCAAGCGAGGGACGTACTTTGTCCGGATGCAGGCAAGGACGGTTGCATTTGCGGGCGCATTCGGAATCTGGACAGTATAGGCATTTTCCTACATAGGCGAATGCCCTGCCTCCGTATCTGTGCTCCAGTTCCAGCAACTCTTTTTCTATCCTGATTCGTTCTGGTCTGATTAACTCTTGTGATTTGTCTATCGGGATGCCTTTTTCGATAGGAATAATTTTGGTAGCCATAAGATAGGCATACTTGTACTGGCGCAGAAATTCTCCGGTATCGAAATCAAACGGCGGACATCCCCAACTGTTACCGTAATTAGGGCATTGCCTGCAAAACTCGACAAAC
Source organism: Bacteroides bouchesdurhonensis (assembly GCF_900155865.1). Lineage (GTDB taxonomy): Bacteria > Bacteroidota > Bacteroidia > Bacteroidales > Bacteroidaceae > Bacteroides > Bacteroides bouchesdurhonensis. Next base: position 3,496,008 of record NZ_LT707006.1, on the reverse strand, counting down.
CGTTTCTCATCCCGGAAACGTGAAATATATTCATCCACGCCGATGCCTGCCGTGAAATTCTCTATGATATATTTTTCAGTCATTGCTTCACTTTAATGAATCCTATTGTAGTGTCGAACTTCACGCAATTATTTCGGAACAGCCGTTCTATACAGCCGCTCAGGCGCATCTCCTTCGTCAGCAGAACCGGTAAATCGAGAAAAGGGCTATAAAGGTAATATCGAGTTATGTGCCGGTTTATCGGCTCGAGTCCATTGCAATGGTAAAATATTTGTTTGAGCATGCGCGTATAAATCAGATGATTTGGGTGAATAGGTCGAGTTGGTGCAGGAGCGTGACGGTAAAGAAGATGCCGACGACCAGACTCAGCGCAATGAGCAGTGCATCGAGTACGTGGGCCGAGGGTTTCGTCGGCCGGTCGGCGTTGCTTCGGACATACTCCCGAAAGAAGATGTAGAGTGCAGGTACGGTACTGCACGCCAGCAGGTAGTCTTCGGGTATGCCGAAGAAGTAGACTTTCGACAGTCCGATCAGCGCCCAGTGGCAGAGGAACATGGCCAGCACGATATTGACCTGCTCCGAGAAGGCGAGCATCAGTCCAATGGTGAAAACCGCCACCGAACAGGGCATGACGGGCGAGGTCATCATGGGGAATTCGTGGCCCAGCGCCAGCGAGCAGAGGGGATATATCAACGGCATGGCAAGGAGCAGGACAGCGAATGCGTTGTGCTGGCCGGTGCGTTCGAGCGAGGCGTGTTTCACCAGCAGGTCATAAATCCAGATTCCACCCATGATGGCCCAGAAGAGTGCTAACATGCCGTGATATTCGCGCGGTCGGCAATAGATCATGTAATAGACTCCGGCAATCCAAAAGTTGAGCATCGCCATGAAACTCTTCATGGCGATGCGCACAGTGTTTGTCGGCCGCAGGCAGAGCAACAGAAGCAGCAGGGTTGCAATGCCCGTAAAGACAATCTGCGCAGGCCAGGTTGCGGCATTGTAGGCCGCGATCGTGTTCCAAAAAATTTCCATAACCTAACTATTTTTTCGTGTGCGTCGGGTCATAGAGAAGGCCCGGCGCTTGAAGATGAATATCGGCAGCGTGGCACCGGCGGCAAGCAGCGCAATGACACTCAGCGATACGGTGGCATTGAGAAAAAACTGCTGCATGTAGCGCATCCCTTCGTCAGCCCGATCGAGCGACTGGAGGAACATGATGAGCGAGAAAACCGTCTTGTAGGCGTAGATGCCCGGCACCATCGGCAGCAGAGCCGGGATGTAGAGACAGGTCATCGGGCAGCGGACACCGCGGCCGAGCCATAGGCTGCCCATACCGATTGCAAAGGCCGCGAAAAGCGATGCGGTGGCGATATCCAGTGCGGAACAGTGCATCAGCGTGAAACGCAAGGCGTGGCCTATGGCGGCAAGCAGGGCGATGCGTGGAAAGGCTCGCATCGGCGGATCGGAGATGGCCCCGAATCCGATGGCGGCGACAGCGGCGAAGAGTCCGTCGAGCAGAATATCCGTCACGATCATAGCAGCGAATCTTTAACCATTAACAAAGTGGCCGACAAACCGACGGCGATGCAGACGATCAGCAGCATGGCGTTGACCAGCCGGCTGACACCCATAAGGACGTGTCCTTCCATGATGTCGATGACCCCGTTGATGAGCGGCACGCCCGGCACGAGAAACAGCGGACTGGTGGCCAAAGTGATCTCGGCTGTGCAGTCGAAACGCAAGGCGGCCGTGGCGCAGAGTGACGCGACGAAAGCCGAGCAGGCGAAGACGAGAAAGTGATTGACTGCGTGAGCCTGCATGCGCTGTTTGACGGCGAAGCCCACGAGTGTCGCCGTGAAGACGATGCCCACGGCCGTCCAGTCGCCGCCGAAGAGCTTGCAGAACGAGGCGTTGGCCAGTCCGACGAACACGAGCGTGAAGATCGGGTCCATGCGCGGTTTGTCAACCAGCGTCCGGTAACGGCTGCGGATTTCGTCGAGCGAGAGGCCCTCGTCCAATGCGTCCCAGCTCAAGGCACTCAAATCAGAGTTCCGCTCGAAACTGATGGGGAGCGACGGGATTGCCACCACACGGGTTGCGGACTCGCCGCTCCCGAGGTCGAGCACAGTCAGTATCGTACTCTTTTGGAAACTCGACAACTGAACGTCCACGCCCAGCGCTTCGCCGATCCGGCGTGAATTGCGGACCGCCCGCGAGGTGTGAACCCCCGAGCCGAGCTGATAGGTGGCGTATTCGGCGATGAAACCGAGTATATCGCAAAGTTCCTGCTGCGTTTTCATATGCGGATCATTGTTTATCGGACTTTTACCACACCTGTCGCAGTATCGAACGTCACGCATTTATTGCGGAACAGCCGTTCGATGCAGCCGCTCCGGCGCATCTCTTCGGTGGGCAAGCATACCAGTCGGGGCGGGTCGATAAGGGCTATCGCATCGGCGAGCGACATGGCGATATCGAGTTCGTGGGTCGAAAACAGGATACATTTCCCTTCGTCGTGTGCCAGCTGTGCCAGCAGCGTACACAATTCATAGCGGTTGGGCATATCGAGGAACGAGGTGGGTTCGTCGAGCAGAATAATCGGTGTATCCTGCGCCAACGCCCGCGCGATCATGATGCGCTGGCACTCGCCGTCCGACATCCTGTCCATCGTGCGTTCCGCATAGTCCTCCATGCCTACCGAGGCGAGCGACCGCATAACGATTTCCGTGTCGGCCTTCTGCATCCTTCCTATCCAATTGGTATAGGGTGCGCGGCCGATAGCCACGACGTCCTCGCATTTGAGGTTGGCGATGCGTGTGCGCTCGGTCGTGACGAACGCCAGCGTTCGGGCCATCTCTGCGGTTCGCGTATCGGCGGCGGGGCGTCCGTCGAGCAGGATTCGACCGGAATAACGGCGGTTCAGCCCGGCAATAGCCCGGAGCAGCGTCGATTTGCCCGTACCGTTGCGGCCGATTAGGGCTGTCAGTTTGCCCTTTTCGATTGTGGCTTCTACCTCGCTGAGCAAGGTTCGATCCCCGTAGCCTATGGATAAATCGTGTAATTCTATCATGCCGTAACGGATTTATTGCGCAAGACCACCCACACCACGATGGGGATTCCCAGCAGCGCGGTGATGGCGTTGATCGGCAGGGTGAACAGTTTGGAAACGAGGTCGCAAAGCAGCAGCACGGAAGCACCCGAAAGAACGGTGCCCGGCACGAGCACCCGATGGTCACTGTTGCGGAACAGCATCCGCGTGACGTGGGGCATGGCCAGCCCGATGAAACCTATCGGACCGCAAAAGGCGGTCACCGTGCCGGCCAGCAACGTCGTGGAGAGGAACAGCAGTCCGCGTGAGCGACGGACGTTCAGCCCCATCGTCACGGCATACTCCTCGCCGAACAGCAGCAGGTTGAGCGGCTTGATGGTGATTACGGCCAACAACAATCCGGCGATAATCGACGGGATGAGTACCGCAAGCTGATTGAAGGTCACGTCGCCGAGCGATCCCATCGTCCAGATGACGAACATTTTCAAGGATTCATCGTTGGCAACATACTGCAATATTTGGACGACCGCACCGATTCCCGACGAGAACATCATGCCGAGAATCAGAATTACCATGATATCTTTGATGCGGTGTCCGACGGCGGCGATGACAACCAACACGATTGCCGCTCCGAGCCATGCCGCCCCAGCGATGCCTATCGACGAGCCGACACCGGCAAGTACGACGAGTGCCACGCCGAGGCTCGCGCCCGAACTGATACCGAGCACGTAAGGCCCGGCAAGGGGATTGCGGAAGAGGGTCTGCATCTGAAGACCGCTGACCGACAGGGCGGCTCCGGCCAGCAACGCGACCACCGCCTTAATCAGTCGGATATTCAGTATGATTTTCGCCGTCGCTCGCGGACAATCGCCACCCGTCAGGGCCGCCCAAACATCGCCGAGCGGCACGGCGACAGCCCCCACCGCCAAATCCAGCAGAAACAGGAAGAGGGTGAGGGCAGCCAGTGCGGTAAATAATAGGACGGAACGGGAGCGCATTTATTTCAATTGCTTGTAATAGACGAAATCTTCTGCGACCAGTTCGGGGTGGAATATCTTTACGAGGTCTCGTAGCACGAGGTCGGGATTCACCACGGCCGACTCGTAGTAGTCGTTGCCGCCGGCGGCATTCGTGCGGGCGTTGTTGTTATAGACGTATCCGTTGCGGAAGCACCGGGTGTCGGTGAACTTCGGGCAGGCGGCTCGCAGTTCGTCGAGCGTGTTCGCCATACCCACATGCAGCCACATATCGACTTGCGAGGCCAGCAGATACGCCTCTTCGAGGTCGATGGGCGCGGAAGCGTTTCCCGTGTTCTTCTTGTAGATGTAATCGCCTCCGGCATCTTTGATCAACCGGGCGACATAGCTTTCGGTCGAGGGCATGAACCAATTGTCGCCGTAAGGCGTGTTGAGCATCACTGAAGGGGCATCGATGGCTGCATCGGTTACTCGCTTTTTCAAAGCGTTATAGCGAACCGGAATCTCGGCAAACACTTTCTCTCCCTCTGTCCGTTTTCCTGCAACCTCCGCCAATGCCACCAGCCATTCGGCTTTGCCCAGCGGCGACTCTTCCAGGTAATCGCCGACATACATGAACGGGATGTTCAGTTCTTTCAGTTTCCCTTCCATCGAGCTGGCCCCGTTCACGCCGTAAAGCAGTACGAGGTCGGGATCGAGCGAGAGCAGCAGCTCATAGTTAATGTTCCCCTCATAGCCCACGTCGCCGACGCTGTCGCGTCGTGCCTGAATATCGGGATTGGAAATGTAGTCGATACCCGATACCCCGACCACGCGCCCCGTTTCGCCGATCGCGTCAAGCATGGCGATATGGGTCGAAGACATGCAGACGATGCGTCCGGCATTCCCGTTGAGTACCTGACCGGTGAAATCTTCGGGAGCGGCTTCGCCGTCACGGGCGATGAACAGGCACGTGGTAATGCTGTCGGCTCCCTGCCAAGGGTTCGTGACGGTAACCAATACGCTCTTTCTGCTGTCAGCACCTTTTATGTTAAACCCCGAAGCGTATTCAGGTGTATAGGCCGTTCGGTTGAAATCGGCAAGTTTGGAACTCTTATCATGGCAGCCTGTGAATGTCAGTACAAGCAGCAATATCAGGCTCAGATTTTTCAATGCTTTCATATTGTTACAAATTTGTATTTACGGATTTCTTCTTATTTTTTCCGAACTTCGGGGTGATGCCGATGAACAGTTCGAAGTTGATACCGGGCATGGGGCGCGAGAGCACCGAAAGGTAGTCCTCGTTGAAGAGATTATTGACTGCAAATTTCAATTGAACGTCCACCGGTTTGAAAAACAGGTTTTTCTCCAAGGAGACGTTGCTCATGAAATATTCGGGCAGGTGTCCTGTCAGCGTGTAGTCGTTGCTTGACATGGTGAAACGCTCCGAGTAGAACGCCCACTTGTAAAGGAACGCCCACGACCGCCACGACAACCGTCCTGTCAGCGAGGCGGAATGCTCCGGCACGTAGGGCAGCTGTTTGCCCACCGACTGGTCAGCAGGTGACATTTTCTCGCCCTCGTTGATAGAGGGTGTCCACGAATAAGAGCCGTTCAGGTCGATGAGCCAATCCTTTGCCGGCTGCACGGCCAGGTTCGCTTTGACCTCGATGCCGTAGGCGTGTACCTTCTTCACGTTGCGGGGCGAAAAGAATCCTTTGGTGGTGGGCAGCCAGATAATCCAGTCGTCGATGTAGGAATCGAACCAGTTCACGCCGCCGTTCAACTTATAGGCATTTTCTTTGCCGACCTCGAAACTTACACCTGCATCGTAGCTGAAACCATGCTCGTTTCTCAGATTGGGATTGCCACCGGGCAGGAAATAGAGGTCATTCAGCGTCGGGAAACGGTAATTGCGTGAAACAGAAGCTTTGAGCATCACATTCCCTTTCGGAGAAATGATGCCGTCAATAAAAAAAGCCGGTATAAGTGGAGCCCACTCGGAACCGTACATTTCTTCTCGCAACACAACCGACATGCCAAGCCGGTCTATCGGTTGCCACTTGGCAGATACGGAGCCGGAAAGTTCCACGCGTCCTTTGTCATAGCCCACGATGGCCTTGCCTCCGTCCTGCAAAATGATATTCTTGTCCTCACTGCGTACCAAATGCTGGTGAGCCGATACGTTAGCGGTGAAAAACCAACGTTTTGTTGGACTGTATTCACCTTCAGCCTGCCCGTAGAACGTATTTACCTTGCTGCGCGAACGGGTCATCGACGCCCAGTTATCAGGTGCGACCTCACGCTTGTAGTCGTAGGCCATCCATGTGTGTATGTAACCGCCTTTCACGCCAAGTTTCCAATTGCTTTTGATATGATCCCACGAAAGGACACTGCGGAAAGTCTGTTCCCGCTGGCGGTTCTCGAAGTCGGTTGCATCTCCGTAGTCGGTCGTCAACATCGGAAGTTCCCGGTTGGAGTTGATATACCATGCGTTCAGGCCTAATTTGTCGCCTTTGCGGGTGTTGTAATAGACTTCTTGAAGCAGGTGCAGGTCCTTGAACGCACCGCTTCGGTTGCGCTCTACGGGGTGATACTGCCCGATGATGTTCTTGTCCTCGTCGTAGATATTTATCTTCTTGTCGTGGTTGGTGTACTTGTAATCGTTAGGCGAGGAAGAATAGACCGCACGGGTAGAGCCGTGCCACCGCTTGCTTCCGTAGGTGAAGCGAGCGAACTCGTCGAAGGTCTTGAACGAGCCGATGCCCTGCACGTACTGGGCGTTGAACCCTTCGGCGACTTCGGGAGCCGTGCCGAGCTTGACTAAACCGCCCAGTCCGCCGCCCGTTTCGTTCACCGACGAAGTGCCGTGCAGCAGCGACGCTTGGTCGATGAAGTAGGACGGGATAGTAGAAAAGTCGGTCATGCCGAGCATGGGGTTGTTGATGCGCATCCCGTTCCACGTCACCTGCGTATGGCTGGGCGACGTGCCGCGGAAGGCAACGGTCGAGAGCGTGGCGCGGCCGTAGCTTTTGACAAACACGGACGAGTTGAATGTCAGGATGTCCGCCATTGAGAGGGCGATGTTCTCTTTCAGTGCGAGTGAATCGAACTTCGTCTTCTGCACGCCGATTTCTTTCATCGGCCGATGTCCGATGACCGTGACTTCCGGTATGGTGAGATGCCAGCCTGACCGCTTTTTGCTTTCCGTCTGCTGCGCAAAAAGTGCCGTGGGGAGACATGCCGCCAAAGCGAATAACAGATATAGTCTTTTCATATTGCCTCCTTTCTTATTTCCAACAAAATGCACCAGGGATAATCCCAACATAAAATTCATCAATCAGTTCGCCGTCAAGTGAGTAGCGGTATATCATGCCCTGCTGTTGGTAGTCGATGGCATCAGCGATGTACACCTCCCCGTTAGCGGGGTTCACCGTCAAGCCGTAATAAATCGTACCGCTGTATTCGAGGAACGGGCGCACCGGCACACGGCTCGCCGTCACGTCCATGCACCAGATGTCTTTGTTAATCCAGTAGAGTTTGTCCCTGTCGCCGTTGAGCTGCACCTCCGAGGGCCAGTCGCCCAACTTGAACTTGAACTGCTTCTCCACAGTGAAGGTCTCGGCGTCGATGCGGTAGAGCGAGGGGGCTTCGTAACCGTAGGGGCTGCCCTCGTAGCCGCCGTCGGTAATCGTCCACATCTTGTTATACTTGTCCATGACCAACGATGTGGGCTGGATGCCGATTTTCAGTTCATCGACAACTTGGTCGGTCTCGGTGTCGATTTTGATGATACGGTTCTGGTAACTCCAACAGTTGCAATAGACGTATTTGCCGTACTGCACCATCTGCTCCGTCGAGCCGCTTTCCATCGTCATGTCCGGCACTTGGATATGCCCGGTGATTTCATACGTTCGCGGATTTATAATGAAGATGCGGTTGTCCCACAGTTGGGTGACATAGGCTTTCTCGTCGCTCAGGAAATGGATATAGCGCGGGGAGGTCAGATTCTCGATGCGTCCCACCTCCTTGAAGGTGTTCAGGTCGATGGCGAAAATCACGTGGGAGTTGTTCACCACGACCCAGCCCTTGTTGTCGTAGATGGTCATCGACTGTGCCACGTCGCCGAGCTTCATGCCGTTGGCACGGAAGAAGACCTCGTTCTGCACCTGTTTGGTCTCTGGGTCGTAGTAGCTCAGCGAGGCGTTGCCGTACTGGAAGTTGCCCTCGTTGGTAATGAACAGTCCGGCTCCCGTGGCGTTGAAATCCTCCACGGCATCGCCGTAGTCCCACTTCATGCAGGCGGTTAAGGATAGTGTCGCTCCGACAACTACGCTCCATAGCAGATATTTCAATTGGTGATGGGTCATACCGTTGTTTTTATAGTTAATCCCCGGTAGTCTTACCTTACGGCAAGCATACCGAGGATTGGCAGAAAATTTATTGTTTGGTTATCTATTCAGCGGGCTTGTACTTCCCGTCTATCATGTCTTGGTAGGTGGGGTTGTATTTGCAGCCACTTACAATCCAATTTGGTTCAGTAATTTGATTATCCTTGATAAAAGGCTCAAATATAGAAAAATCAGAAAAAGAAGTAAGCTTAACGAAATTCACTCCTGATAAACTTTTAAGCTTCGGCATATCAAAAGATGTTAATTTGGAAGCAGCATCTGCACTTAAAGATCCAGCTATAGAGACTAATTCAGGGCATGAGAAAGCGGAAAATCCATGAATCGTTATTCCCGCTCCTCCAACTTTTTCAAGCACAGGAAAAAGCTCATAAGTGGTTGTAGAACGGATATCTAATCCTCCATATGGAAGGTCGTTGGTTGACCACTTACCTTCTTTTGCATATGATGGATTTGAATTGCAACAAATCGATTTTAAATTACTAAAATTATGAACCATTTTAGGAGTATTAAGTGCCCCCTCCATAAAAAATTGACCGCCAATTTTTTCAAGTTTTGAAAATTCTAAGTTTGATGCCATCATATTAATTTTGAGATGCATATAGCCGTCAACAAATTTGAGATTATTTGCAACGATGCCAGATTTCATCCCTGCACCAAAATAAAAGTCGCCGTGTACCTCTTCAATTGGAAGGGTAAAAACTTTTTTGTCTGGTGTTATGTATGATAAATTCTTTACCTTTTTAAAATTGAAATCAACATAGTTATTCGCCCAGGCATCAATATAAATAGAAACATTCGAAAGATCATCTTTCGTTATAAGTTTTTGTAGTTTCTTACATTCCGAGATGCGTATAATGGATTCCTCTGAATCTTCATTAGAAAAAACAGCATCACTAATGTCTATAGGAGAAGAACAACTTATTAGCTTCTCTAATTTTAACGATCCTATTCTTTTTAAGTTTTTAAGATTTGATAATGATGAAAGTTCATAGAAATAACAAATTGAAAGAAGGCCTGTTACGGTTGCCAGATTCGACATTTCATCAAGATTAGTAAGAGAAACATTTCCTGTAGTGGAAAACAAATCTCCTTGAATATAGTTCGAAATAATAAAACAATCTCCATTAACAACAGAAAGTTTGGGCATTGATAATTTTTCAAACTCGATAGGCAAAGATGAAAAATTAATACTTCCTGTTTCAATAAGCTCAGGGAAAGAGATAGATTTTAAAGTCGAAATCTCATTAATGCTTAACGAATTTTTAACAGTCTGTACTTTGGGAAATACCAATGTGCTAATTGCACCTTTACCCATACCGAAAATGTTTAATGCCCCTCCGACGTTTATCAGTTCGGGTATTTGAAGCGTTGTCAATGTGGACGAACTGATAACAAAATCACCCTCAATAGCTTTTAGCAGATCAAACTGAACGAATTTTACACCATTGTTGTACACATGGATATTGCCCGTTACCTCGTTCAATTTGGTCATGGAGACCATCTCCAGCGTTTCGTTCGCAGCCGGGTTTTCCTCCGAACCAATCGACAAACCGCCGATTTTGGTAATGTTGTCCAAACCGGTCAGCGTTCCACCGGTATAGCTGTTCTTTATTGTGATGGTTCCTTCGACTTCTTTAATAATACTAAGTCCAGAAATATCACTGATATTTTCTGCATTTTCTGCGTCCGAACCAATAATAAGATTACCTTTTATGATTGTAACGCCAGATTCAATAAAAGCAGCTACTTCTGAGTTTTTTTTCAGTTCTACATCACCCTCACTTCTTATCTCATCCTTCACAACAACATAAGTATAGTCATTGGTAGCTCCATTAAAAGAAGTAACACGGAAAGTACGTTCAGTGTTCCAATCAGTTATGGATGTTGGATCAGGGAATATCTTTGCAGAAGGTGTGTAAATGAAAGATGCCTTTGCTCCATCAAGAGAAACTGTGTATGGTACAGTCATCGTAATTGTGTTGTTCTCAATGACAGCATCATATGTCTTATCATTCACACTCAGTACCACGGATGTGATGAAATTATCATCAGCATCAACTGGAATTTCGTTCTTATCGGAACAGCCGACAGCCAAAATACCGAAGAAAAGGCCGAACAGCAAGTTAAAATTGATTGGTTTCATTTGTAATATGTTATTATTGTTTTTTACTTTATGTTTAAATCTTGGAACGAAAATACTTCGGTAGAGATTTCTCCTAAAACGCCGCTTTTAGCCAAGGCTCCATTCTGAACTTTTATGAAGTCGATGTATTGGAGATTTACCGGAGAGCCGTCGTGATACATGGCATTAGATATTTTGAATCCGTTTTTCTGTCCAGAACCGTCATACGAATCACCAGCCAACATATCGGAACCGCAATTATCCACATACCCCCAGTCATAAGGAGAGTTACTCCAGTAACCTGTGGATGGACTTTGTGAATTGCGTGGCAATAGTCGAGTACCGTACAAAGTGTAGGAGTCGGCCGTAATCCACAACGGATAATAGTAAGGTTGCGTGTGGTAGGCATTGAAATCGACCCAGCCAGTGTTTCCCAAATTGTCAATCCAATAAGTGTGTGAACCATCCGAGGCCGGTCGGAAATAGGTCACCTCATAATCTTGAATGGTGGTGGGTTTCCCTGTTTCGCTGCCCCGCAGTTCGTACCACTCATCATCGGGAAGTCCATTGCCGTTGACATCCTGCATCACCCACACTATCCCCGGTTCATTGGAAGAATCAAAGGCATTGCCCTGAATAGCAAAATCATATCCACCCTTATTCTGAATGCTGTGGTCAAACCCTACTATGATGTAACCGCCAAAGGAGCCGAGAGATACATAACTTTGCTTGGCAATACGCTTGGAAGCATATTCGACGGCCGCTTCTCGGGTCGATTCGCTACCGGTAAAACCACCAGTATTGGTTTCGTTGATGAATTGTCCGGGAGCCGGCGTATATTCATACACTCTGTTGGAATAGGCCGAACTCGCACCTGAAGCAGCACGATATCCGGAAGATTCCGACCCGTTCACGCAAACTACGGTGACGGCGGATTCCACGGATATGCTATTTTGCATTTCGGTGACAGAGACGGTTATCCGGTATTCTCCGGCGGACGAAGGGGTGAACTTATACACCCGACCGGTTTCACCTTCCACGGGCTTACCGTCTATGCTCCAGCGGTATTGCGGATTCTCGAAATAGTCCAGCAATGGACGCAAGAACACTGGTCGCCCGGCAAACGTATAGCGTGTGGAAACAGACTGCTCATAAGACGGGGCAGGGAAAACAACCTCATAAGGCATATTCTCGACCACCTCTATCTCCAACTCTTTCTTGGTTTCACCATCCTCGTTGGATGCTGTTATGGTAATCGGAAAAACTCCCACCTGATTTTCCTTAAACGTATAGGTCGTATCGGTGGATACCACAACCCCTGCACGTACCCATTCCACCTTGAAACCGGCAAGGTCGCGATGGGCAATCACGGCAGTCAGGGTATTCTCTATGCCTTTTTGTACTTTCAATCCTTTGGCCGGCACATACAGATTGATGGCCGGGGGCAACAAATCCCTCACTTCCACTTTCACCTCTTCTTCGGCATGACCGTTTTCGTTGTCCACCCGCAGCGTAATAAAGACCTCCCCCGATTCATCCCACGTGTATTTCAGGGTCGGGTCTGTGGAAATCAGTTTCCCCTCTATGGTCCAGGCAAACAAGGCATGGTCTGCGTACCGGTAAGTCGGTGCGATGACCAGTTCCCGGCCAATCTTGACTGCATAGATACCGTCTTCACTATCGAGTTCAATCACTGGGGCTTGTCCGGATTCTGCAACGACAACCTCATCCCGATTGCAGGATATGAATAATACAGCGAGTGTAAAAAAAAATAAATTTTTGATTACCATGAATACAAGCTGGTTAGATTAAAAGACAACCACCACTTCCAAGTTTAAATTTCCTTGAAAGGGGTGGTTATAAAATTAGTTTTCAAAAACAATATCATCAATACAGAGGTATGCAGGGGTATTTAAGCCATACTCTCCTGTGTCGGAACCTGAAAAGTTAAATTTCACAAATCCTACTCCAGCTTGATTAATAGGCCAATATGTCCATGTAGTAACGGGATTTTCGTTCTTCCCATTTCTATAATCGGCTAATACCTTGGTGTATGTAGCTAACTTATTACCAGCAAAATCATAACATTCAAGTTCAACTTGGAAATACCCAATATGGTTTCCGCCTGCATCGACTTGTGCTGACAGCGGAGTAGCTACACCGGATGCGCCGAATTTATTACCATGCATGATTACACCATAGGTATATGATGAATTACAGAACCATAAACCTTTTAGAGTATATTCGCCTGTTAAATAGAATTCGGGTTGAGCCATCCATTCGGTATTATATTCATCAGAATAACCATAAACAACAGCAAAATTATTTCCGCTATGACCTGCACCTTCGTTAGAGCCATTAACAGAAGTCGTATCATAAACACTCATTTGATTGTTATAGGAATACCACCAATCACTCGGTATGGTATCACCGGTAATCGTAATTCCTTCGGCAGAAGATGGATTGGTACGGTAATTCCATTTAGACAATGCTAATCCACCACAAGAGAAATTGTTGAATGTTCCATAATTATTAGTCACAGTGTTAATCTCAGACATGAACACTCCATCTGGATCAGCAATTTCTTTTACTTGGGTATACGAACCCACATTTCCATAATAATTAGCACCGTAGGAAGTTGTCATAGCCATCATCGAAGAGGCAAAATCATCAAACGTGATGGTAGTCGTTCCATCGGGGTTAGGTGTTGCGCGGGTTTGAATCGCACTTTCTTCATACGGAGTAAGGAAGTCATCGTCGGACGAACATCCGGTGAACACTGTGGCGGCCATTGCTACAACGGCCATTGCCATAAACCTAAAATTCTTTTTCATAACTCAAGTATTAAAAGTTAAACAAAAAGTTTAATTACACATTCGTTTTCCTTGCGATAGATTTGCAACGAATGAGAAACCGGTTATCAAAAAGAATACAGGTGGTCTTTGGATGAGCCTCTGTTCATTTTGATCTAATGCCAATTATCCCGTGGTCACTAAATCATATCTTATCAAGCAGGTCTTCTGGCTCATCCCGCTTATCGCGCCTTCCCAGCTTTCACCAGTGGCAAAGAGTGCGATAAACTTTAATAGGACTTACAGCTGCGAGTACAGCTCCGGATTTTCACCGGGATTCCCTTTTAATTCCAATCGACACTTCGATAGGAAACTTAACTGGTGCAAAGTTAAGAGTTATTTTTTATATAATTTCTTTTTTCTCCATTTTTTTCTGATAACAGCTTTTATGAATATAAAAATGTACTCTTTCTACCATTTTTTAGTTGCGAATAACGATATGCCATTGCCCAATCATTTATTTTTTAATTCGTCTTCTCCCCTTATGTCGGCAATTCCTGTCGGGTGATTTTTATGCAAAGGTACAGCGTTCGGTCAATTGCCAAGAGCCGCAAATGCTAACGTTTTGCGAATTTTACAGCAGCCTTCCGCAAATCGCAGATTGGGGTATTCCGTAAAATCCGCCCGCCGTTCACTTGTCTTATTTGCCTCGATCCGTCTGTCAGTCCTGCATAAAAATCATTCCCCAACGAGAAGCCGAAAGAGCTTCAAGAAGAGGGAAATAAAAAGTTTAACAAATTAAAATTTACAATTATGCACAGCAGGATTTTTCAAATTTCAACGGAGCCGATAGACAAAGAAAACTATCTGAATGAGGACACACTCCAGCAAGGAGACGGGAGCTTCTATGACTATTGTTCAGAAATAGACGAGGAAAACCGTAAAGAGGATATTGCCAATTTGGTCAATTATGCCTTACCCAACGGAATGTTCGAGCTTATATCCGATGACACCATGCGCTATAATGGTGGCATAGAGCAATGGAAAGAGGAGTATGTCGCCAATATCAAAAAGAGAGCGGATGCTCTTACGGCAGATAATATGTTGGAATGGGGGTCGACCTATTATCTCAAACAGGCAGTGGAAAATCCGTTGGATGTCGCCTATCATTTCTATTTGGATGGCGACGGCTGCCAATCTTTTGCCGAACAGTCCTTTGCGTTTATGGAGTTTGTTTGTAGGCTTGAACCGGGAACGATACTCTACATCGGAGGAGTTGTTGATTACCACTTCTGATGTTTGTCCGAAACATTGGCAACCACCCGCTTTTGAGGCGGGTGGTTACTCTCTTTTTTGCACAGGCTCACCGGTTACTTTTATAAATATGCTCTGCAGAGCTTCCGCCACCGGTTTCACTGCCGGTATATTCCTTTTTTAAGGGTATAATCCCTTCACTACCCCGACATACGCCACAGGCTTGTTTTCGTGTGCAAAGGTACGGTGGACGAACATGGTTCAAGTACCGCTATCGCTACCTGAAATAAAATTTGATGACAACTTTCCGTAATCGGAGATAACGGTATTTCATAAAATTTCATCGCAGGTTCCTTGTCCGTCGTTCTTGTATCCCCCGTTTGGAACGCACATGAAAACAACCCTTTTGGGCGAAGTCAGAAGACTTCAAGAAAAGGGAAATAAAAAATCAATAAATCAAAAGACAATGAGCAAGTACGATTTCATCAAGCAAGGCAACCTCCTTTATTGGCACACTGCCGATAACGATGTAGAATGTCGAATTATCTCAACTCCCGAAAAAGTGGATAGCGACAGTATTATTTTAATCGCAACAGGTTCTTCAGAGATTGAAGTCTTGGCATCGGAGCTATCACCTATTGGCTCATCGAGAAGCCACAAAGAGGAATTTTTGCGCTGGAAAAAAGAGCGTGAAGCCGAGGGCATGGAGTTTTTCAACCGTCTTTCCGAAGTCATGGAAACAGACAATGATTTGGCTGTAGGCGATATGGTGGCGTTTACTAACGACTACGGGGTGGTATTTGGCCCCAAAGAAGTATTAGCTTTCAGAAAGCCTTGGAATGGCGGTAGATGCGTATATATCGACAGTGATGCCTATTGGTTCCCAGACCGTCCCGGACAACTCACCATACTCAGCAAAGGAGGTACAGAATGACAAACGAAGACAAAATCTTAAAACGGCTTTGCGGCAATATTGCCGCAGGTCGTTTCAACTGGCGGAAATACTGCACACCGCAACTTTACTTCGGTTGGGAGATTTGTGTTACCCCTCTGCATTGCTCTTACGGACAGATAGGTTACACCGTTCATTTCCCTTATACCAATATACCGGAAGTGGAATACGATTGGGAAATGGGCAAACTGACCATTGACGGCGAGAAGTGGAAAAGTTATTTGCGGAACGAATAATAAATATCAATATGGCACAGAATTTTTATACCAAATGGCAGAACGCTATCCTTGCAGATGCAGGAGGCTATGTTTCAAAAGAGTATCGCAGTTTCCAGACAGCATTGGTACGTGAGATTTCCAAATATGCAACGGCGGTCGGTGCACAGGTGGCATCCAACTTAAAAGGACATTATGATACCTCATGTTTCATCGAGCGCAACGGCAAGTTCGTTTACATCAGTCACTCTTCCACGTTAGCCCGAATGGGCGGCGGCGTAAGAGTTGAACTTGATTCGTTTCTGATACGGACAGCCCAACACGCAAAAGACTACAGAGGAGGATATAACCAATATTGTGACATGGCAAATTTGCAGTCCATGATGGATGATTTACTGAAAGAATAAAAAACCGAAAACAAGAAAAGATGCGGAGCCAACCGGTTCCGCATCTTTTTCTTTCCATCCTTACCGGCGCATACCGACGCTGTATTCAGCCTCTTGTAGCTCTGCCCGATACTCTTCCAGTTCGTTCAGCTTCTCGTTCACGGCTTGCAGGTTGGCATCCAACCCGATATTGTGGTCGTAAGGGAAACGATGCTGCGCGACCAGCCCGGCATTGGTGGGCTGCCCGACATCAAGCATATCGGAGTCCTTGTTATATTCGACATACAGCACGTCGCCGTTCGGCATCTCGAAGGCCGGAATCTTTTGATGCGCCAAAGCGGAGAACTGTTCCGCCGCCATCTCCCTGGCAACCTCTTTTATCGTCTCTCCGGCAATATCGACACCGTAACGCCGGATATGGTCGCGAATTTCCTGCTCCGTGAATTTCAACATCACCTCGTAGGTTCCCCCGACACTCCCGTTGTACACGACAGCGAAATTCTCATCCTCGGCAATTAGGCTGTCACCCTTGTTGTTCGTGGCTGATAAATAAGTATGCTGTTCGTTGATGCCGTTGCCGTCGTAATACTCCTTGGCAAGCGTCAGCAATCCCTCGCAATCGCCTTTCTCCCGGAGTTCGTCAAGCGGCCTCGTGTCATCCGAAAATTGGAGATACGCGACAGAGGAATAAAATGTCTTCTCCTTTGCCGCCGCTCCGTTTTCCTGCTTCTCGCCGACATTTTGTTCCAGTTCTTGCGCTATCTTATCCACCTTCTGGGTAATTATCGAGGTTGCCCTTTTCACGTCCAGGAGCGTTGTCTTGATGAATTGCGGCGATTCCTTCAGCTCATCGAGCCATCCTTTGAGGTATGCACAACTTTCTTCCTTGATATGCTTGGTCATGCCGTAACGCTGTGCGACCAGTGCGCTACCTAACTCTGCCACCAGTTCCTCACGGGCATATTCAGGAGAACCGAAGGTAGTCGGCTTGAACCGATCGAGAACACCCTCCGCACCGGTCGAGTGCGTCATCTCATGGAACAGTGTCCCGTAAAACGATTCTCCCGATCTGAACTGTTCCTTTTCCGGCACGATGATTTCATTCTTCGTGATGGAATAGTAGGCGTCATTCTGATATTTCGGCGTAATCGGACAAATCCACAGGTTATCCCTTATCATCGTATCGACTGGGGCAAAACTGTAATGCTCGCCCTCCTCGATTGCCGGACGCGAATTTTCCTGCTCCAGTTTTTGCCACAGCTCCGGTCGCGCTTCCTGCAAATTGGTCTGCGCAACATTGAAGACCCTGAAAACCTGCATCTTCGGATAAACATTGTACTGTTCCTTTTCGTCATCGGAGAGTTTCTTGTAATCGTCATACTTGATTTTCTCCTTGGTCTCCTTATGGATACAAGTGAACGTGGTGAGCATGACCGGAAAGGACTTCTCGCCACGAAGCACGGAGACACGCGGCAGTTCCTCTCCATCCTTGCCGGACTTATTGAGCTTCTGAACACAATCGAAGGTGCAGAAACGGGGAATCTTGTACCCTTCTTTCTCGCAGTGCAAAAGCAGCATAAAAGCATTCATCCCGTTGTACTCGCGCCCGTGAAGGTTGCGAGGCCACTGCAACGCACCCTCGGTAAACCAAGGCTTTTTCCAGTCCTTTTGAATGCCCTCGATTTTCTCGATCATCATTTCGGCGAACAGGTCGAGAGCCTTGTCCTCGCTGTTCGGTCCGTCGGCATTCTTCTTTCTGTAACCGGCCATATTACTTACTGATTATAGTTAGACGAATCCGCCACATATTGCGTCAGTTCCTCCACCTTGCAGGAAAGATTGATTTTCCCGTTATGTGCCGACAGGTTCATTTCACCTATGGCATCCACCTTTATACCCGGCTGTAGCCACGCATCGCGCTCCTTGCCGAAACAGAAGAAGCGCACCCACTGGTATTCGAAGCCGTCATCGACCTTCTCCGCACTGAACGCCGAGAACACCGTATAAGGCTGGTCTTTCTTATCCCTTTTCTCCTCGATATTCTGGCCGACTTTACCACGAAATGCCAGCTCACCCTTGACGCAATCCGCATCATCCGTAGCGGCATTGCAGATTTCATCGGCGAACAGGTTGAAATAGAGCTTGTCACCCCGGCGTTTGAGATACATCGTACCCCTCACTTCCACACGGGAGCCGTTCCGATAACCGGTGGCTTCTTCCTGACTGCACTCCTTGCGGACATCCACCTCGATAGTATGCCGTCCACCCGTTGCCGGAATCTGTACCCGGAGCGGAAATGCCATAAACTCCTTTTCCTCTCTGTTCTTGCGAACCGACGCATCGCGGCCGATAACGCCGCATACCGTAACATTACATTTAATCATCTGTTTTTTGTCTTTAATGATACATGGATCATCCGACAAGTGATACATGGGTTGATTGATGTTGAACTGTTGGAGGGTACGGTCAGTCAGGCGCACGTATCATCGCCCAGACCATCCATCCGGCGATGGCTAATTGCACGCCCACGACAACGAGCGTCCCGATCCACCCCAACAGCAGGTAGCAGAACCGGACGTGCAACGCAAGGATGGAGACTCCCGCCAGACATTTGCATAGCTGTATCATCACGCATTTTACCATATCGCCATGCCTTTATCTTCGCAGGTTTTCCGTCTGTCCCTGTTGCCGGGACATCTCTTGCTCGAAATTCTGTGAGGCCGCTTCCGACAGGATAACCGTATTCAGCATACCGGTTACACGCATCCGTTTGGTCTCTTCCGTGAGTGTGCCGTTGTTCAACGTGGCAGACAACCGGTTCAGCTCGGAAGCGGTCAGCTCCCGCGAGACACGCAGTTCCCCATTGTCCGCTTTCAGAATGGCCTTGCCGTTCTCGCCGATAGTCAGGTCGCAGTTCTTCATATTCGGCAACAACGGCTTCAGGTCGATGGTACGAAGATCCATCGCGGTGGATATCATCGCCTTCTGTTCCTCTTCGTTCCGGTTGTCAATCTGTGTGGCCAGCAGCATCAGGGAGGCGAAAGCGGTCATCGCCATCTCCACAATCGGGTCGTTGCATCCCGACATTCCCACACCGCTATCCTCCGACGAAAGGAGTTTTTTCATCCATCCGTCGGGCGAAAGGTTCTTTTCAGGCACGGTATCTTCCGCCGCCTTGTATTTGGCGAGCAGGTCATTCCCGTTGTGCAGCATTTGCAATTTGATATGTCCTTTCTGTGCGATTTCAGCCAGATACGCCGCAGGGTCTATATCCCGTTTCGTCCCGTCGGCATAGATATTCTTCACACCGAAATGCAGATGTTCCCCGGTCGTCCGTGTTCCCGTATTGCCCGATGTGCCGAGCCGTCCGCCGGCCTGTACCGTATCGCCGACCTTGACGGAAATCTCCTTGAGGTGCATATAGGTACATTGTACCTTGCTGCCGTCCGTCCGGGCATATTCCACCGTCAGCGACTTGCCGCCGGGCGTATTCTTGTTCTGGTTTACCGCCACGACCTTGCCGCCGTTCTCCGTAGCCAGTACCGCATCGCCTTTGCAACGTATATCCACGCCCTTGTGCATCTGTTGCTTTGTGCCGTCCAACGGGTCTTGCCGTGTTCCGAACGGAGAGGTAATGAACAGAAATTCCTCCCGTTCCACCGGGAACGAATACCCCGTTCCATGTTCCGCACCTTCGGAGGTCTGGAGCGGATTGTGTTCTACCCCGAACTGCCTGCCTTGTGCCGCCATCTCCTGCATCACCTGCCTGTCATACTTCTGCAAGCCGTTCTGCTCAATGATTTTTTGCAGGTTCTCGGCATACTTGCCGCCTGTGGCGTAACCGGCTTTCTCAATGCTTTGTGCCCAGCCCTTGTAATCGTCCGGGGAGAGTTTGAAGCAACCGGCATAGCGGCTGTTCTCCTTCAAAAAGCGGGAGTGATGCTCGTATGAATCACCCACGCTGTCATAGCTGCAGAACTTTTCATTCGGCTTATCATCGGTGTAGATTCCGTATTTGCCGCCTCCGGCAATCCACGAGGGTGTCGCCTTGATGCCGAAATGGTTGTTCTCGTTCCTCGCCAGACGGCTCTGTCCGTTGCTGCTTTCCAGTATGCCTTGCGCCAATGTGACGGAAGCCGGAATGCCATACCTGCGCATCTGTGCCATCGCATAATCCGCGTATTGCAGTGCATATTCCTGATTCTTGCTCATAATCGTCACTCCTTATCTATGAATACCCCTATGTGTTTCCTGCTCGTCCTGCCGTTTATCCTGTAGCTCTATCTCACTGATGGCGACACGCTCACCGGCACGGACAAGTTTGGGCAGATAGCTGTCCAGTTGCGTCCTTGGGAACTCTGCGAAAGTCGAAAATCCATGTTCCGGATATTCCTTGACCGTAATTCCCAGTATTTTTGCTCCCTTTGCCGCATCCTCATTATAAAGCCGGTACACTTCTCCTGCACGAATCAGATACAGGGCGTCGGGATGCTTTTCCTTGAGGTTGTCCCAAAACTGCCGTTTCGGAGACATATTTTCATCATTCGTCTCTTCCGACCGATTTTCCGGCACCGTCTCATTCTGTTGCCGTACCTGCTCTTCCGCTTTCTGTTCCCCGACGGATTGTCCCTTTTGCAGCACATCGGCAAACAGCGTGGCCGCCAAATGCCGCTTGTAGCCGTCCCGGTCTTCCGCCACCCACATCCGTTGCCACTGCTGTGGAGTGACGCTGCGGGGCTGCAGCTTTTGTCCGTCGATGGTTGCCACACACTGGATTCCATCCTGCCTGGTCTTGAAGATGGCAACACGCTGAATACGGTTCAGGTCAATCTCCGGCGTATCGCTGCCGAACAAATCCACTTTCAGGTCGGGCTTGACCTCCGCCAGTGCATAATACTTGTGCGCCAGCTCCATCCGTACCTTGTCGATGTTGTCCATCGCCTGCTTGAGCGTGGAGAAAAAACGGTTCACATCCTCCTTATCGGGATAGACGCTGTACCCCTCCTTGTTTTCCGGCTTGATATAGAGTGCCCAACGGTTCTTGTCGTCCTGAATCATCTGCACGGCATCGAACCCGACCTCATTCGCCCGTCTGACCGCCTCCGACACGTCCAGCGTGGAGAGCTTTTCCAACGTGTAGTTCCTTAACCGGGCCAGTGTCACCATTTTTTCATTGAAATAGCTGTCATCGGGTCTGTAGCCCAATGCACCGTCAGTATTATAGAAACGCACCTGCTCGATACCCTCTTTCTGCAATGCCCGTTCGATACGTCCCTTGTTCATGCCGGGAATCTCGTTGTTCGCCTCGGTCGAAGCTCCTGCCGGCAAAATGACATCTGCCGATTTTGCCTCCCGGTCTATGACGAGGACGATGCTTTTCGCCGCCTTGTCCGGGTGCTGGCGGATTTCATTCGCCACAAAGTAATGCTTGTGCATCTGTTCCTGCATGGTCGTGGTCTGCCGTCTGTTTCGCAGGGTGGCGTACTCAATTTTCTCGCCCCGTTCCGCTTTTCGGATAACATCAAGCGCATTGTTCACGTCGCTTTCGAGAGCGTCCATCATACACGGATTTTCCTTGAACTCCCGGCACCAGTAATCCACCGTCTTCAGGCTTGCATCGGACAGACGGGCGGGCAGTCCCAGTTCCAGCATTTTGATACCCGAAGCCAGTTCCACGACCAACCTTTCATATTTTACCGCATCCTCCGACGGGGCCACGCCGTTCTTCATGACCATGCCTTCACGGGCGAGCCGCTGTTGATGCCCCGTAGCACTCACGATCTGCCGCAAGGCTTCCTGCATATAATCGTGGTAATGTTCAAAATCCTTTTGACGCGGCATATAGACCGCATCTTTGTCCGTCTCGTAATGAGGAACTCCGCTACCGTCCGAGCGCACGGGAACGAGGTTGTCCCGCATCTTCAATAGAAAGTCGTTGAACCGGGTGCGCAACCTGCGGTTGTCCGCCTCGGTATATCCTCTTTCCTGAACACTGCCATCCTGCTTTACCGCATCCTCGTAAGCCGGCTTGTCAACGTAGGGCAACGTCGTCTGGTCGATATTGAAAAGCGTGCGGATCTCCCGGTTGTGGACACCCTTGAACTGTGCCTTATGCTCTTCGTCCAATTGGAGATAGGCGGTACGGTCGATGGTCTCATCCGGATTGTTCCGGTTGACATACTTGTTCCAGTTATAGAACAGGAACGGTACGCCCTGCTCATGCTCCCGCACCGCAGCACCCCGTACCTTGGTTTCACTGTAAAGCGTGAACAGGTTGGTCTTGCATCCGTTATTGTCCGAATGCAAGGCCATAAAGAGGGCATTGAACGGGCTGGCCGAGACCCCTTGCGGATAGAGCCGGGGAAATCCCTTGCCCGATACGTTGAGCCAATGGCCGCCAGCGTTCGACGCCCCGCTCAGTGCGGCAGACAGCAGTTCCGCCTGCCTTGCCTCGGCTTTCTTCTCGATTTGCGACTTTTCTTTCATATCATCATGCTTTTATTGTTCATGGAATTATTGGATGCCCCGTGTACGCACGACCGTTTCCCGCTGTCCGTCATCGTAATTCTGCGAAGCGATATGGCGCAACTGGTCGCTCTTGGCAAGCACGGCGTTCGCCAGCGTGTTCAGCGGCAATGCCCCTGCACGGTAAGCCTCCGCGACGGTCGGCGTGAGCTGGATGGTACAAGGCACACGGTCTATCGTGGCGATGAGCGTACTGCCTTGCAGTACCGGGTTCACAATACGGGGATTGAGCGGTTCATCGGGATAACGGCGGTACTGGTTCTCCGTCTGTTCGGCAGCGGACGGCATGGGTCGCCCCAAAGCCTCGTGTCCCGCCTTGTTCAGCAGGTTTGCGCCGCCCAGACCGACAAGGAGCATCTTCAGCAGCGGGTTACGCACGAACAGACCGGCCACAATACTCGCTATCGGCAGCAGGTTGTCCCCAAAGCGCAACGATTGTGTCTTGCCGGTAAAAGCCCCCAACAGGATGTCGGGCAGCATGGCCATGACATATCCGAGGTTGCCCGTGATATCGCCCAATCCCTCTAATCCCAACGTACTGAGCAATCCGCTCCATCCGTTCGTGTTGGTCTGCACAGCCTCTCTCTCTTGCTTTTCTTCCTCACGTGGAATAACCACCTGCCGTTCCTCTTTCTCCACTTTTTCCCTCTGTTCCGTCTCCGGCTGCGTTGATTCCTTTTTGGCAGTTACAGCCGTTGCATTCTTATATTTCTCCAAATGCTTCAAATAGGCTTCTTCCTGTCCGGGAGCGACGACCAGCGGCACATCCTTGTACCGTTCGGCACGTTCATTCTTCTTTTCAGGGTGTCCGGGTATTTCTGGCATTTGGAAAGGGGTAAACTTTGGTGTCTGCATCCACTTCGGGAAACTGAAATCCATCACCGGTATTTTCTTCTTCAACCGCTCGTTGGCGGCCACGATGAGCGCACTGTCACCCGTCTGTACCGTTGCAGCCTCCTTGCGGAAGTCCGTAAATACGTTCCGTTCGCTGCCGAACACCCCTTTGCTTATACACTCTTCCACAGAAAGCGTATCAGGCTTTTCAGGCTCGAAGCGTGAGGCGACTGCCGAGATAGCCACGTCCGCCCCGACAAACTTCGCCAGTGTTGCCCACGAACCCACGCCTCCCATCATCACGGTATCTGCCGTTGCGCCCAGTACCCGACCCGCGCCTTTTTCCCATCCTTTCGGACGGTAGGCGGCTTCGCCCCGTGCCTCGATTTCCACAGCAAGCGGCGAGCGGTTGAAGGTCTGCGAAAGTCCAAGCAGGCTTGATTCTGCGGCTTTGCGGATGATGTAGTCGGCTGACGATTTCGGCATACGCTCCTTGACCAGCCGGTCGATCATCAGTTCCTCCACCCGGTAGTCCATATAGGCATAGGCAAGGTCGCCGCCTAATTGTTCCGACAGTTCATCGTAACGCTTGCGCCCGATTTCCTGCACGACAGTATCGCGCCATTGCCCGGCCATGTATGCGAGGTCTTGCTGTATCTCTTTGGAGCCGGTAATCTCCGCCTTGCACATTCCGATATAGTCCTCCGTTGTCTTCGAGTTCCATTCGCCCGTGACCTTGAGTACCTGGTACGGGTCGCCCATCGGCTGTGCCGCAGACGCCATCGCGCTGAGTATGCCGCCCAAAGAGGTGGAATACTCCCTCATTTCCTCGCCCTGTTTCTTCGTGAGGTAAGCCTGTGTCTTCGACATGACGGGCGCAAGGTGGCAGTGGAAATAGTCGCTCACGAGGCGTTCCATTTCTGCGAATTGCCGGCTATGTTTGATTCCATCCATATTGTGTATTATATATTTATCTGTTTCAATAACTGTTCTTTCGTCTGCTCGATGGCGTTGTGGTAAACCTCCATCTGCCGGGGAAAGAACTCTTCCAGCCATGCGTCCTTTTCGATGTTGTCCTGCATGAACCGTATCGCCTGCTCCCGTTCGATTTCGACGGATGTCTCGCCCTCTTCCCTGTTGTTGAACCATGCCTTCGTCCACCAGCGCACACCCGCCCGGTCGGGATAGACCGTGACAAGCCTCGGTATGTCGAAACTCTGTATGTCGATGTCCAGTTCCGCCAACGGGTCTATGATGCCGCCATAGGTCAGGGCTTCGTCATGGAGTTTTTTTTTATGTCACTGCCCGCAGTGGAGAGGTACACATCATGCCGCAGGGCGAGGTAATGCAGGAAATCCGCAATCAGGAGGTTCTGCACCTTGCAGGCCAGCGGCATGGCCTTATGTCCCAGTCCGAGCGGATTGGCCATGCTCGGCATATTCTCGTAGAAATACTCCTTCATCGCACCCACCGTGAAGATGTGGCGTAGCGACTGCTCCGTATTTCGGGGCAAGGTGTATGCTCCATGCCGCAAATCCTCCATATAGTGCGGCAGGAAGCGCAGCATCAGTTCCTCTATCTCTCTCTTATCCCGGTCATAATCGGTTCCCAGTTCCATCTCTACACCGGAGGGATAGTCGGTTTCGTGTCCGCCGGCCTGACGCATTGCCTGGATATTCCCGTACAGCATTGTCAAGAATTCCAACGGATTCAGTTCCTCGCCCTTGAAGCGGACGGTCATGTGCAGTTTGTCACCGCTCAAAGCTACCGTCTGTCCGGCCTTTACACGCTGTCCGAATTGGGCGAAGACATTGGACAGGTTTCCGTATGTCACCTCATATTCCCCGTAGCGGATGGTCTGGCAGATGCCGTGTCCGGAATCGTTGCCCACGCCCGACACAATGCCGCTGGCAAGGGCGGAAAGCATATAGCACCGCACGTTGAAGTCAATGCCGTGATGAAAGAATTTCTCGCCCGTCACCGGGTCGGTCTGTTCGCCGTAGCCGAGCGACAGCTCCACGTCTTTGCCCTGCTGTTCCTCGAAAGGCATACAATAACCGCTATCGGATTGCAGGATCATTTCTTCTGTATATTTCATGCTGTTTCCATTTTGATTCGTATTCTATCTTCTCATTCCTCCGCCATGTGCCTGTTCCCCTGCCGAAAAGTCAGGTGTACGGGTACGTTGCACGTTTTCTGTCTCCGGCGTGCGGAAGACACCCGCATTGTTGCCGATGAGCATCATGCCGAGAAATGCGCCGGCAATCTTGCCCAGCCAGCCGAAGCGTCCGAATATGAGGAACGCCGCCGCAACCAGTCCGGCGATGCTCAACCCTGACACGTTGCCGCTGCCAAGGTTGCGGAAAAAGTTGCCGAACATATCAAGACCTCCGCCACCGGAGGCCTGTCGCAAAAAGTTCGACACGCCGTTCAGTTTGTTGTCGATGCCGGTTACCGCACCGCTGACCGAACTGACGGCTTCTCCGGCCTTGCCCGTTAGTTCACGCACGCCGTCCGCCGTGCCTGCAATGGTATCCGTGACGGATTCGCCCACAACGGCATCGCTCACGATACGCACCACGCTTTTGTCGGTGGTCAGCTTCTCCCAGCCCACATAACCGACCGCACCGCCGATAGTCGCTGTCTTGACTGCCTGTCCTGCACCACGCAAGGTCTGCGAAGGGTGCAGCACTGCCTTACCCATACTTTTGCCGGTAGCCGCCGTTGCCGTACCGACACCTTTTGCGGCCTTGCCGCCATATTTCAATAGTGTACTCCAAACGCCCATACATTGTCTGTTTTTTAAGGTCTTACATTTCTTCCAATCTGCCGCCAGCGTCGCTTGGCAGCTTCCACTATGTCCCGTTTGCCGGCCACCGGACGTGCTCCCTCGTCGATTTCACGCCAGATGTCGCCCATTGTCGTGTACTTCACCGCCTTGGTCAGCCGTTGCAGTTTCTTGTTCATCATCTTGAGCTTCGGACGGATGCCGAATACGATTTCCATGCGCTCTTTCTCCGTCATCTTGTTGTCCGAAAGGCACGCCATGCGGATGTCGTTCACAATCTCCACGCTGTTCATGATCAGTTCCCGGTAAATCCGGTTTCGTTGCGTGGAGAGGGCGACGGCCAACGCATGGGAGCTGTTCCGGCTCACCTGTCTGGTAAAGTCACCCATGTTATCCGTCAGCTTCGATATTTCGTGATAGAAACCGTATATCTGCGCCGCGTAGCAGACTATCGACCGGAAAGAGTCCAGATAGCTGTTGAACTCCCGTTGCAGGTCGGTCGTGGCTTTCACTTCCTCTTTCGTCCACAGGTGTCCGGTGGTCTGCATCAGCATGACTTTCTCCTGTTTCTTCAGCTCCTTTTCCGCCTTGTCGGTATAGAGCAGGATCATTCCGGCCAGTACAGGGTCGTTTTGCGCCCGTGCCTTGCCGATGCCGATGCACAACAATAAGATGCCTATCCAAATCGTCCGTTTCATTGTCAGTTCCGTTTTTATCGTGCGAGGACGGCAGCCCTGCGCCAACGGGTCATGGCCATCCGTGCCGCCTCCCCATTGTTGCGGTCGAGCATCCCGGCCGTCACATTGTTCCACATGTCATTGAGGGTATAGTATCGTATGCTCAGGTAGAGCAGGTGTAGCTTCCGGCTGAAAGCCGAAAGTTTGTCGTTCAACGCCCACAGGGTCTTGCTGCGTTCCGCTCCCGTGAGCATATTCTCTTTGCCGCCCTTGGCCACTGCGTCATTCAGGAGTGTGAAGACCGATACCAGTTCCGTTGCCGTCTCGATATAGAGGTTGTTCATGCTTATGGAGGCAATGATGCCCTGCGGGTTGTTCCTGATGGCGTTGCCCAGTTTCCCTAACGTGAGAAAGATTCTCACGCCGTCGTTGTAGAGGTGGGTGCAGGCTTTCAGCGACGAAGCGTAGCCGCTTGCCGTCTTGAGATAGCTGTTATATTGCTTCTCCCATTTGTGAATGCGGTTGAACTCGGCGGCGATGCTGTTCTGCAGCATCGCTGTCTTCGTCTGACCGTTTATCTGTTTCTCTATCTGGTCATTGATGACCTCGTTGCCCTCGGCCAACGCCATCCATTCCAACGGATTGGATGCCGTGATTTGTGCTTTCGCCCAGTGTGGCATCATGCAGACGGCAAAAATGACCAGGCTAATGATTCGTGATTTCATATATTCCCTTTTTTCGTTTGTTATACTCGACCCGTTCCCGGATAAGCGTTACCACATCGAAGTTGTGTCTGATACCTACCAAATCAAGCCGGGGCGTATTCCTGTCCATCGAGAATATGCGTACCGTCTTCAATCCGCAAAGCTGCTGCATGAGGTTTTGGTGTTCCACAAAGTCCACGATACGGTATTGTTCCATGTAGTCCGTCTTCCGGGACAGCACCCCATGCCTGCTGATAAGCTGCTCGCTACCGATGTGGTAGCGTGTCCGGCGCAGATAGATGAAACGGTACAGCAATACCAAAGCAAGCAATGCGGCAACCGATACGGCAAGAGCTGTCAGAGGCAGTCCCTCCATGCCACCATACACCCATGCTGCACAGCACAATACGATTGCGGGCAGCTCGTCGATAACGAACTGTCCGGCGTGCGGTTGCAGCACGATACTTTGGAAATGTCCTGTGGGTGCATCGGTCATCATCGGCGAAAGTGTGTTTGTTGTTCCTCTTCCGGTGACTGTTCTCTCGCCTGTGTCTCATCGACCGTCTCTTCCTGTTTCTGCTCGGCCAAAAGCTGTTCGTTCCAGTCCTTGTTGGGATAGGTAGGCTGTTCACGGACAAAAGAGGCGTCATTCGCCTTGTCCAGACCGAGGAACTCCCGCAATCCTTCACGGAACTCCTTGTAATTTCCGTTCATGATATCCGTCTGTTCCCGTATGTCGTCCGGATGGCACAGGCCGCTCGAACGCATCGACATGGCTTCTTCCCATGCGGATTCATATTTCCCGTAGCTCGACCGCAAAGCGTCGGGCAACAGGTCTATGTCACCTTCATCGAGGTTCTTGCCGTCAGTAACGGAATCCAGATAAGGCTTCCGCTCCGGTGTCTCCTCGATGGTGGAACGGACAACCCGGTACATCTCCTGTTGCAGGTTCTTGGCAAACTCGATTCCCGCAAGGTCGGTATCGAAACAGATGTGTTGCTTGGCAGGAAGCGAGAGCGTGAGGACACCCCGCATCTGTTCCACCGTCGGGTTACCGCCGGTAGATATGAAGACCGCTTTCCGCAAATCCTTGTCGTTGGCCTGATGAAGCTGGTAATAGGCCATCGCGTCGTATGCACTCTCGAACCAGTAGATATGCTTGGCTTCGGTAAGCGTAGTTTTGGCTGGGCTGGCAATCCATAACCCTTGGCTCGAATTGCTCCCTTCCGCCTTCCCTTTATAACTGCCGCTGCCATCCATGCGAGGGCGGCCTCGCTCTTCCAGACCGACAACCTGTCCCGTATCTTTCGGAACGGTCAGCGGAAAGGCGAGGTTGGTGTATTTCATGCCGTCCTCACGATGCTTCGTCGCCAGACAGAAGTTCCGATGAAAGGCATACTGCGTGTAAAGGTCGATGCCCCGATGCTTGAAGAACGGATAGAACTTCTTTTGTGTCGCCCGATCCTGCGGATTGAACTGGTGAATGTCGTAATCCGCCATGTCAAACGGCTTCACATCCCGTTTAGGCTGGATAATCCGGATGTCCCGGTCAGCGACGGGATGGTTCAGCAACCGGTTACAGACAAGGTTTACCAGTCGGTCGGGAGACACGCCTGTACGGTATTCCGCAAAAAAATGCGGATGCTCCTTGATAAAGGAAATGATGTTATACGACTTCTGCTGTTGCGGTTTGAAACAGCATTTCCCTTGCTGCGTGACAATGAACTTGTCGTTGCGGATGCGCCGCCCCTCGCTGTCCAACCGGACATACGAGGGATAGCGCAGGCCGTCGCGCCGGTTCAGGTGATAGCCCGCGTCGATAAGCACGTCCTGAATGTTCAGCCTGCGCAGAAAATCGTCATAAGTCAGTTCGCCCTCTCTCATGGTTTACCTCCCCATTCTCATATCATTGATTTCACGGTTCATCTCTGCCTCGAAACAACGGATGGCCATATCCCTCGGTGTATCGACCCCCAGCTTGATGTACGGGCGTGGCGGACCGCCGAAACACTCGCCGTAGAACTCCGGGGCATGGCAGTGATGGTGGATGCCGTGCGCGACACCCGCCGCGACTACCGTACCTGCGGTGAGGGCGGCAAAGATTTTCGTACCGAGCCCCCGTTGTGCTTCCGGGCGTGTTTTCATGTCCACTTCGCTGAAAATCTTGGAAAAGAGCTTCATCCGGTGATAATCATCCACAGCAAGGAACTTGTCGTAATCCCGTTGGGTTATCTCATGGCTGATAGCCTGACCGTCGATAACAGCGGTCATCCTGTATTTCCCCTCGGTTTGTGCCGGTTGAACGGCTATCTGGCTCACTTCAACTTCCCGCCCGTGCTTCTCTTCCCGATACCATCCCTTGTTTTCATTCAGAAACTGGAGGTCACGCCCGTCCACTGCCGCACCGACATAGCCCTGTATGGATTCCTCTTGCTGTTGCAGCGAGGTTTCCACCGGCATGAAAGCCTCCTGCTCCTGCCGTTGGCGTTGTTCCAAATCCTGCTGTACTTCGGGATGCAGGCCGATAGCGATGCGTTGATCGCTGTTGAGAGCCTCCATCGTCACTTTGTCGGAAAAGTCAGCCCCGATAATGCCGTTCAGCAGTTCCAGACGTTTTTCTACGGGTTGTTCCTCGATGGGTGCGGCAACCAGTGTCCTCACTTCCTTTTCCGTCAGGTCATAGACCATATCGGCTTGGACGCTTTCCGACTGCACAGTCAGCGTCCGCCTTTCCGCATCCACGACAAGACCGTGCGAGGCAAGGCACTCCGCCAATTTCTCGTTGGAAAAATAGACCGGAGAGGCTATAAGCTCCTTGTACGACCGTGCCGGTTCCCCGCTGCGCGGACGGCTGACCATCGGCGTGATGACCGCCTGCAAGTCCTGCAGAACGTCCCGTTGCTGTACGGGTTGCGCCTGTTGATGCCCCTTGTAATAGAATCCGTAACCGCCCGATTGCAACTCGCCGGGCTTCATGCGCCCGTCGGGACGTTCGGGTACGATGGACGGCCCCGGAAAGAACAGTTGGCCGCCGACCCTGCGCAGGTGCAAGCCCCACTGGTTGCGTGGCGTCCAGCCGAGGAACGGCGGGGGCATTCCCATCCGTCCCATGCGACCGTACTCGCCGATGCCGATGCGGTAGCCGTGCAGCCCCATAGCCACACGCCCGTTGGCATTGCGGGCATGGACGAAGTTCTTTGGCATATAGAAGTCTTTGCCCACGATGCTCGTGAGCACGTTGTAGGCTTTCTTGTTGGCCGTATTGGTTCCCCAGTCCGTGAGTGCCAACATCTGACGTTCGCTTATCGGATAGACCAGCAGCGGAGAATTATGCCCCTGCACAATCAGCCGATACCCTGAACCATCAAGCGCAACATGGGCTTGCAGGCCGTTACGCATCAGCATATTGCGCATTTCGGGCTGCAAGTCCATCTGCCGGGGATTGGTATTCGTTCGTATCGCCATAGTCGGATTGTTTTCGTTATGCGTCGCCGCGTTCCATTGCTGCCTCCAGCTGTTCGTCCTTGAAGCGGACAAACTCGGCAGCGGATTCGTTGCCGACAGCAAGCCCCTTTTCCTCGCAGTAACGGGCGTATTCCTCCTGCCAGTCGGCGGAGAAATGATTGACGTAATCGAGCCAGCCGTATTCGCCGCTCTGCATCTTCCCGACAAGTACCTCTTCGGGATAATATTCGTTTTGTGCCATAATCTACGGATTGATTGTTTTTACTTGTGGAGGGCTGCCGCACGGTTGCGTTCGCCGCTCTTCTTCTGTTCGTTCCACAACTCCTCGGTGTAGTCCTCTTCCGAAACGTAGTCAAGGTTGCCGTCATCGTCCATGATCCAGCAACCGTAGCACCCGAAGGTGTATTTGTCCCACTCGCGCTTGGGCTGGTTGCGCCATTGCTGCGCGTCGCCCGAACAGAAGCGGATGCCGGTCTTGGCATGAAGGTCTATGCCCACTGTAGCAGACTCGCCGTCCACGACGACCGTCAGCGGCTCGCCGTGCTGCATCCCGTTTACCTCCACCGCACCGAGGCGCATGACCTCGGCCAGCACTTTCAGGTTGCGTGCGATGATGGGCGTGGGGACATACATCACCTGTTTCGTCTCGGTGTCAATCTGCACGAAAGCCTTGCTGCTCCGGCCGTCCGCCATTTCCACGTCGGCGACAATCGCCTTGCCGTCGAGCAACTGTTTCTGCTGCGCTTCGTCATACCGTTCCAACGGAGAGGATTTCAGTGCCGGATAGAAGACCACATCCACCTGACCGTTGTCCATGCGGATAAAGGCAAAGCGGCTACGGCTCTCTATTTGCCCGCCATGCTCGTCCGTGACACGCACGGGAAGCACGGGAGAATGCCGACCATCGCAGATGTCGTCCAACACACGCATCGGCAAATCCTCAATCATCTCCCGTGTGAGACCGAATCGTTCCAGTGTCGGAAAAGGTAATTCATCAAATTCAATCTGAACTTTTTTCATACTATATTCATATTATAAAATTGTACTATACAAAGATAGAGACATCTTATTATGACGGACAAAAATACAGCTATATAAATGGTTATAATATGCTGTTTTTATCTTCATTAGTACGATTATTCAATTCAAATCGTACTAATAGACGCAAAATATCAAACCAATACAAGAAATGACGGCTGTTTGTTTCCGACATGAAAACTCCCGTTATAACTTTGCCGAATGAGAAAAATTTTACTGATAGCAATATCGGGTGTTTCATTCTGCACGATGCCCGCTCAGGCGCAGTTCAACACGATTGCCAAGACACCAGAAAGATACAAGGTAGAAGCCTTGCAGGAGGGTATGAAAAAGCCGGAGCCGACACCCGAAAGCATGGCTCCTGTACAGGAGACTTCGACAAAACCTGCCGATGAAAGTAAGAAGTTGTGGATTGACCGTTATCTCAGTGTGTCTTATCCATTGCAGCGCATCAGAATTACATCACCATACGGCTACCGGAAAGACCCGTTTACCGGAAAGAGGAAGTTTCACGGCGGTATCGACCTGCACGCACGGGGCGAGCAGGTATTGGCCATGATGGAGGGGGTGGTCGTCAAAGTGGGACAGGACAAGACGTCCGGCAAGTATGTGACCATGCGGCACGGAAATTACACCGTCAGCTATTGCCACCTTTCACGGGTGCTGACCGCCAAGGGTACGGTAGTCCGTCCCCGTGATGCCGTCGGTATTACCGGCTCGACCGGACGAAGTACAGGCGAGCACTTGCACATAACCTGCAAGCTAAATGGCAAGAGTGTCGATCCGTCGGTCGTTTTCGATTACATCCGGACTACACAGCAGGAGTGCATTTCAGCTTTGAGCAGACTGTTGTAAGAGTGTTTATGTCGCCAAACGCTAATCGAAAAGAGTGTCATTAGGTGATGTGGTTTTCGATTAAAACAGGGAACTTTTCATTTTGGAACTTATCGTAATTTTTTATTTGAATGATTGTGAAACCAAGACCGAGTAGGGAGATCGGACTCTAACGGTCTATCCCGTTGCGGGAGAGGACGCCTTCCGTGTAATAATGTTTGACTTCTCGCATCTCCGTGACCAAGTCGGCTATGTCGATCAATTCTGCCGGAGCGTACCGTCCCGTGATTACCAACTCTGTCCCGGAATGTCGTCGAGAAATCGCCGTCAATACCTCCTCAATAGAAAGCAACTCGTAATACAGGGCAATGGTTAGTTCATCGAGCACGACCAGATTATACTCTCCCGAAGCGAGAATTTGTTTGCAGCTTTCCAATCCCGCATAAGCTGCGTCAATATCTTCTTGTGCCGGCTTCTTTTCAATAAAGCACCCCCGACCGAATTGCTGGATGCGGACGTTGTTAAACAGATGTTAGATCTTGGTTTCATTATATTTCATGTTCTTTACGAATTGTCCGATGAAGACGCTTCCTCCGGCACACAAAACTCGAATGGCAAGCCCAAATGCGGCCGTTGTCTTTCCTTTCCCGTTGCCAGTATAGACATGTATATATCCTTTGTTTTCCATATTGTTGATTTATGATTGCAAATGTAATCCGTGTTATGGTTCGGCGGAAAGATGGGCAAAACAATAAGTATAGGTTTGAATCGTGCCATCCTCAAGCCGGATGTCATAACTTTGGCTAAAGGGAGTTCCCAGTCGGAAAAGTACGGGTGAGGAGAATATCGGTCCGTCGTAGCAGAACGTGTGGTATTCTCCGTTTTCTCCGTTGTGATCCATTTCCTTGGGGAGAGAGGCAATAAAGTCGGCATCTACCTCGCGACCGATGGCATCCATTCCCAAGCCATCGGCTTGCGTGGTCACGATGACCGTCTTCAGTCCGGAAGCGAGGTATTGCTGCATGACGATTTCCGAGGAGACTACTCCCCATAACGGCTCCACAACCTCTATTCCGAGTGGTGCGAGTTGTCGCTCCCTGTAGGCACGGACATCGTGCAAGTAAATATCCCCGAAAATAAAATGGGTTACTCCTTGCTCCTTGAAATGTAGGGCTGCGCAAG
This sequence comes from Bacteroides bouchesdurhonensis, assembly GCF_900155865.1. Taxonomy (GTDB): domain Bacteria; phylum Bacteroidota; class Bacteroidia; order Bacteroidales; family Bacteroidaceae; genus Bacteroides; species Bacteroides bouchesdurhonensis. The sequence continues at coordinate 3,461,823 of NZ_LT707006.1, read as the reverse complement.
TCATGGCCTCTGCGTAATTTTCAAGGTTCCCCTGGGGTGTGAGATTCACGATATGCAGGGGAATACCTATACTGTCTGCTTGTGCCTGAAGCAAGGGGAGTGGGATACCGTGCATGCTGGAGCGTTGCGAGTCACGATTGATTGTGGTGAGCAGGGCAACGATGTCGTATAGCTCCGATTGACGAGCTCGCCAAAGGGCATGCGCGGAGTCTTTTCCCCCGCTCCAGTTGAATACGGCTTTTATCTTTTCCATTCGATGTTCGTAAAACTTCATGCTTCCAATAACTCACTCGTTTTTGCCCAATAGTAGTAGGCTTCCGGTAGGTTGCTTCTCAGCTTATTCAGTTTGTTGGGCAGCGAAGGTCGGATGACCATATCCTTTATATCGGCAGGGTTGTTGGAATAAGATTCTATTTCATTGATTCCCTTTTCAATTAACGTGGCTAAATAAGCCGCTCTTGCTGCATCAATAATGGCATGGTCTATCAGATAACGCTGCTTGTACATGAATGATTTGACACGGATGATTCCGTCTTGTATCAGGTCGAAGTCTCCTTCTCCGGCTTTTCCCCGTGTGGAGATACAAAGTGCCGTTTGGCGGATGTCATTGAAAACTTGCCCTATGTCCGTTCCGAAAGACCGGTATGAAAGTTCGACCACCGCAATCTTACGGAACGCTTCTTTGGTAATCTGCAGGTCTGAAACATTTTCAAACAGCCGCCCCACATCATAAAGCTGTTTGGCTATCTCCATCGAACAGGACCTTCCATTCCTGTAATAAGGTATTCCAGTTGTGTTGGGAGCGAAAGCCGTCAGTTTATCGCCCAAAATATCTTCTGCGGACGGGACTGTTACCATCAATGGTTTTCCTTCCAACCGTATGAACGGGCAGTTGATAGCTATTTGTTGGGTACGGAAATAATGAATGTCCTCGTAGAGTACATCCAGCAGGATATAGGATTGTGCATCGGTGTCATTTCGGTATGCAATCTGATAGAAAAACTTGGAATGGCTCTTGGGAATATCCGCATCATCCCGTTGCTTGCGTTCCACAAGTTCCAGATTGATGAAGCCGAAATCGGCAAATGATTTCAGATAGTCTTCAATGTTGGTTCCAGGGGGACAGATAAGATCAATGTCGATTGACAGACGATGAGCAGATTTCCCAAGTATGAGCATAAGTGCCGTTCCTCCCTTAAAAACCAGTGGACACCCGGCTTTAACCAGCATTTCAAGCAGGGACAGGGCACGGATTACTTTCTCTATCAGATTTTTATCATTATAGTGCAATTCGGATGAAACCTGTTCGATCCATTCTGCCGTAAAACACTCCTTCTTTATCATTTTATGTTCAGATTTTCTAATATGGACAATATTTCTTCTTTTGCCTTACGTCTGCCGGCATACCTGAATAGCCGATTTCGATTGACAGCGTACAGATTAAAGGCATTTTCAAAGATATGCTCGCTTTCACTGCCTTGTAGGTAGAAGAAATCCGCATCCCTCAATATATCCACCAACAGCTTTTCCAGTGTAGGCATCGGTACATCTGATACTTTCTGCAAAGGAGCTTCCGAGACCAAATTTTTCACAAAAAAGACACGGCTGTCCATATCTACATATCGGTAAATCATATCTTTGTCCGGTCGCAGATAGACGTCACGGTTCCCGTCTTTCAAAAAGTTGAAAACCGTTTCTGCCGAATCCCTGTCTGTTTCCACATAGACAACACGGTTGGAAGAAAGGTGATGCTGCAAGGTTGCGATAATATCCCCCTGATAGACGCAGAACTTCGCAAATGGGAAATTGACCAGCAACGAATCGTAAATTTCTCTTACTTCACCTATGAGTTTAGGAACAAAGGACTGTTTCATGACTTTAGCATACATTCCGCGTCCGGTTCTGACCAATGCATTTTCATTCACGAGCTTGAACAGATACCATGACAAGGAAGACTTGCTTATGCCAACCTTTTCGTGAAGATAGGCAAACAAGTCATCCATGCTGAAATCACGGTGTACTTCAGCGTATTCAAGTATGGATGTCGTTGTTTTGTTACTCATATTATATCCTGTTTTTGCCTGCAAATATAGCAAATTTTCGGCACTATTTCTGAATAGTGCCGAAAATTTGTATTTATTTAAAACAATCTATATGTAAATAACCTTTTGTCATCATCTACTAAATATCGGCACTAAATTAAAATTGTGCCGATATTTAGTGATTGTTCAATATTGTACAATGACAATTTACCAAATCGTATTTTCCTGTTTTATTGTTGTCACATCTCGTTTATCGGCAGGTCATTCTTTACTCTTTTCGTCGGCGAATGTAGGACGAAGCGCATAATCGCCAAGCCGCATTGCATTCGGATGACGAAAACAGACTGTTGCACGGTCGGTTTTCTATCCGGGTTTGGCTTATGATGCCACAGCTTCATCCTCTGGCTGCCTCAAAAAGCTGAAAACAAACCTGCACGGCAAACGAAAGCAGGGAAAAATAAAAATCAGCATGATAGTTCAACCAATTAAAAGTAAACAAGTATGGTAGAAGAAATTAGACAAGACGGCAGAGTGATATTGTCGAGCGAAGACGGTTTTTCCGTCCCTATGATTTTCAACAACCTTTGTGGAAAGAATTTCATTGGCAAAGAATACAAGGACTATATCAGGCATATAGCCTTTGAGGAAATGGGACTTAAGCCGGGTATCGTGTCCCATTATCGGAACGGTGTTCTATATAAGAACGGCACAATCCCGGAACTTTGAACAGGTAAACCAAAATAGGAACAGCAAAAATCAAAATTTATACAAATTTATACAGATATGGAAACAACAACAATTCATCCGGCAGAAGCCTATCTACGCAACGAACAAAATCCTACATCCTTATATGTAAGGATTGCAGGAAAACGCAGACGGCTGTTTATCAACCGCAACGAAAACGTCATCGGCATTATCGCACTCGGAAAACGCAAAAGCGGGTACATCTTCACAGATTGGGCAAGCATTGAGAAGATATACTATCCGTCATCCTCTCCCGAAGATGCAGCGGACATAGAAAAGAAACTGGTCTTGAAATACCAGAAACTTGCCCGGCTTGCCACGCATACGAATGATTGGCTTCGCAAAATCGCTAATGCCGATTTGGATAAATCCCTCTACGAGAACCGCATCACGACCGGCACACGCATCGACGGCAAGTGTATCGGACTTGCCACCATCGAGAAGTATTGCGGCAGTTGGGATATGGCTCGTTTCAGAACGGCACTGAAGCAAGGTGAAAAGTTTTCCACCGGACGCTTCGACTTTTGCGGCTATGACGGTACGCTGTGGTGCGAGCCACGCGAAAATGGCGATATGGCGGCAGGATTCAGCAAAGAGTACCGGAATTGTGGCAACGGCTACTATTATCTGCTTATCAACGATGAATACATGATAGGCTATGACATAGACTGAGTTATATGCAGGGCAACGACAAGACCGTATCGGGCAAAGTCTCGGTACGGTTTGTTGTTCCGATCGACCAACGACCTTTTATAAAACTCCTGTTCTCCCTCTTATAGCCTTACATCCTGCGGCCAGTTTGCTTCAAGCAACCTCACGCATTTTGTGTAACATGTTACATAAAGTGTGTGAAGCCCCTTTTTGCAAAAGGACGGACACGGACAGACTTGGCATTACAGGGGGCGGGATAAATCCTGCCCTCTGTAGTCCCAAGACAGTCCGTCGGAAAGTCCGTCCCGGCTGACCGCTTCACTCTTTTACCCATAATCTTTCCTTTTCTAACGGATTCCCATTAAACCCAAGTCCGCTGCCGTGCGACCTACGGGATAGAATTTTCCGCAAAGGTAACCGACCGTGCCAATCTTGCCAATGCCGACGTGCCGCCGCGAGTGACACGCAAAAATCTTCCTCTCCCTCTGTCGAGCGTATTTTTCCGGTTCAGCCTTGTCCGATTGTCCCTCGCCACCTTCCGAAAGCAGAAAAATCTTCCCGGCGGTCGCAAACAGACCGAACAGAGGGAAATAAAAAGAAAGGTTAAATATGAGTTACAACAAATTGAAATCATTGGTGGCAAACGTGGAAGCGATAAAGACAGCGTTACAAATCCACATTCAAGGCAGACAAGCCACACCAGAGGAAAAAGAAACCTTATCCCAATATTCGGGGTTTGGCGGTATCAAAGAAGTGCTGAACATCGGCACAGACAAGCCTGTAAGTGGCGACATGGAAGAACCGATAAGGCGGTTGCAGGAACTTATCGACACCTATCCCTATTTCACGGAAGCCATGAAAGCCTCTGTCCTGACAGCGTTCTACACCCCGAAATTCCTTATTGATGTAGTCGCAAAGCAGATACACGCCACATTCAAGGACAATGAGCTGCAAATGCGCTCATTCCTCGAACCGAGTGCAGGCATTGGCGGTTTCCTCCCGGTAGCCATGTCCGACACCTGCGGCTATGCCATTGAAAAAGACCCGGTTTCGGGTCTGATACTCTCCCTGCTGAATGACAACACGGTTACACGGACAGCCGGGTTTGAAACGATAGACGAACAGGGTTTTGAACATACGAAATTCGATGTCATAGCCTCCAACATCCCTTTCGGTAACTTCCGTGTGTTCGATGCGGAACTCTGGAAGAAAGGCGGCATATACGAGCAGGCTACCAAGACCATACACAATTACTTTTTTGTCAAGGCTTTGGAGCTTTTGAACGAGGGCGGCCTGCTGGCTTTCGTCACATCAAGAGGTGTGGCCGATACACCAAGCAACAAATTCGTGCGTGAATACCTTGTGAACCATGCCGATTTGATTAGTGCTATCCGTATGCCCGACACGCTTTTCATGTACACAAGCGGCATCGAGGTAGGCAGCGATTTACTGATCTTCCAAAAGCATACTCACAAGGCGGCACTCTCGCAGAGGGAACAGCTCTTTTTACAGGTCGGCAGGGAAAAGGCAGACACGACAGGCGCAATGACCGAATACGCCAACAAACTTTTCACATTACCGAAAACCACCCTCGCCACAGGCAGCCGCATTGCGATGAACCAGTACGGCAAGTATGTACGCAAATACCAGTGGCAGGGTGATGAAAACGCCATGTCGCAGTATCTCGCCGCATTGCTCAAACTCGACTTTGGCCGCTATTTCCGCAAAAGCCTTTTCACAAGTGAGGGACAGGACGGCATACACACGCAAATGTCCCTTTTCGGCAGTGTGGCCGTTAAGCAGCCACCAAAAGGCAGACGAGCCTATACGGACGAGCCGGAAGCGTGGATGAAAGAGGGTGCAATGGTACTGTTTGAGGGGCAGGTGGGCATTATCCGATACCGCAAATCCGAACTATACCAAGAGACGGCCACCGATTTTGTCCCGGTGGACGAGGGCAAGGTGAACACGGAGAGGGCTAACGACTATTTCTCTATCCGCAAGGCATATTTTGAACTTGCAATCAAAGAGCAGGAGGAACAGACGGAACAGCCGCATTTGCGTGAACGGCTGAACGCTTGCTATGATGCTTTTGTCGCCAAATGGGGCTTTTTCCACTCTAATGACAACAAGGAGTTTATCATGCTTGACAGCCTCGGCGTGGAAGTGTTCACGATTGAAATGCAGGTCAAGGGCGACATATTCAAATCCGACATCATGCGTGAGCCTGTAGCGTTCAAGAAGATAGACACGACCGTGCAACTGACACCGGGCGAAGCGTTGGCAAGCTGCCTTAACTTTTACGGCTGTGTGGATATGGACTATCTGATGCAGACCACAGGCAAGGACGAGGACGAGGTTATCGACGACCTCAAAGGCGAGATATTCTATAACCCTGCCACCGGAGAATGGGAACACAAAGGCAAGTTCATAGCCGGAAACGTCATCGCCAAAAGCAAGGAAACAGGCTCTTATCTTCCCGATCTCACAGGCAAGGAAAAGGACTGGACGGAAACCGCTGTAAAGGCATTGGAGGAAGCCATACCCGAAGCGATACCCTACGAGGAACTCGACATCAACATGGGCGAGCGTTGGATTGACACGAAGCTGTACGCCGATTTTGCCACAGAACTTTTCGGAACGGAAACCGATGTGATGTATTTTGACGTGAACGACACCTATTTAGTGCGGCTACAAGGATATTCCCCTGTAGTCTATAACACCTATTCCGTAAAGAATTACAACGGAGAGGATTTGTTCGTACACGCCCTGCAGGACACCGTTCCCGAAATAACCAAAGAGATAGAGCGGAACGGCGAAGCGGTACGAGTGCCGGACGAGGAAGCCATACAGGAAGCGGCCACCAAGATACAGGAGATAAGAAACCGTTTCAACCAGTGGCTCGACTGTCAGCCGATAGAGGTAAGGGACGAATTGGTAAGGGTGTACAACGAGCGGTTTAACTGCTATGTCCGTCCGCATTATGACGGCTCGGCACAGACCTTCCCGCAGCTCTCTTTCGAGAATTTTCCGTATGACAGCCTCTATCCCTCACAGAAAGATGCCATTTGGATGATTAAGCAGAACGGCGGCGGTATCTGCTGGCACGAGGTAGGCACGGGCAAGACGATGATAATGTGCGTTTCCGCTTACGAAATGAAACGCCTCGGATTGGTGCAGAAACCGCTCATTATCGGCTTGAAAGCCAATGTTCACGAAATAGCCGACACGTTCCGCAAGGCTTACCCCTCGGCAAAGGTGCTTTATCCGGGCAAAGAGGATTTCACTCCTGCTAACCGCAAAGAGGTATTCTCGAAAATCAAGAACAACAACTGGGACTGCATCATTCTGACACACGACCAGTTCGCCAAGATACCGCAATCGGAACAGACCATGATAGATATATTCACCGAAGAACTGGCCGATGTGGAGCGCAATTTGGAAGTCTTGGAACAATCCACCATGCGCTACCGCAGCGGAAAGATGCAGGACGGTCTGGAGAAGCGCAAACAGAACCTCGCAGCCAAACTTAAGGAATTGAAAATGAAAATCAACGAGCGGAAAGACGATGCGGTGGACTTTCACTCGATGGGCATAGACCACATATTTGTCGATGAATGCCACATTTTCAAGAACTTAATATTTCAGACACGCCACACGAGGGTTGCCGGTATCGGCAATACCAAAGGCTCGCAAAGGGCGATGAACCTGCTGTTTGCCATCCGTGACATTCAGCACCGGACAGGACGTGACCTCGGCGCAACATTCCTTTCGGGCACGGTGGTTGTGAACGCCCTGACCGAACTGTATGTGATGTTTAAGTACCTTAGACCAAGAGAATTGCAACGTCAGCAGATTTCTTGCTTCGATGCGTGGGCGGCGATATTTACGCAGAAAACAGCCGATTATGAACTGAACGTGACAGGTGCAATCAAGCGTAAAGAGCGTTTCCGCACCTACATCAAAGTGCCGGAACTGGCAATGTTCCTGCGTGAGATTACCGACTACCGCACCGCCGACATGATAAACCTCGATGTACCGGATAAAAATGTGCGCTTTCTTTCTCATGCGCCCACTATCCAGCAGGAGGAAATGATAGGCCGTTTGGTTTCCTTTGCACACAGCGGACAGTGGGAGGATTTGGGACTTGATACGCCCGAACCCGACAATCTCGACAAGGCAAAAATGTTGGTAGCTACCAATGTGGCACGAAAAATGGCTCTCGATATGCGTTTGTTGGGCGACAAGTTCAGCGACGATGCCGAAAACAAGGCTTCAATCTGTGCAAGAACAATCTATGAATATTATATGCGCTCAAATGAAAACCGGGGTACGCAGTTCGTGTTCAGCGACCTCGGCACATACAAGCCGAATGAGTGGAACGTATATACCGACATCAAAGAAAAGTTGGTGAACCTCGGTATTCCGACCGATGAAGTGCAGTTTATCCAGTGTGCTACCACCGAAAGGGCAAGAAAACGCCTGTTCGAGGACATGAACAACGGCAAGGTGCGTGTGCTTTTCGGCAGCACCACCATGTTAGGAACAGGGGTGAACGCCCAGCAGAGGGCTGTAGCGGTGCATCATTTGGAGATTCCCTGGCGACCGGCTGACATGGAGCAGCGCAACGGCAGGGCGGTACGCAAGGGCAACACCGTGAAACTGTGGGGCGGCAACGTGGTGGATGTGGTGATTTACGGCACGGAAAAGACACTTGATGCCTACAAATTCAATTTGCTGAAAAACAAGCAGATGTTCATCAACCAAATCAATAACGGCACAATCGCCGTGCGCCGTATCGACGAGGGCGGCATGGACGAGGACAACGGCATGAACTTCGCCGAGTTCGTGGCAATCCTTTCCGGCAACACCGATTTGCTGAACAAGGCAAAACTCGACAACAAGATTATGCAGTTGGAAAAGGAACAGACCATTTTCAAGAAAGAACGCATCCGTGCCGAGCGGAAAATAACCGCCGGACAGGAAGATATGGCAAAGACACAGCGTACAAAGGCCGGTTTCATCAAGGATTGGGAATACTTCAACTCTTACGAGGGGACAAAAGTAACACAACTTCTCAACCTGCCACAAGCTACAGCCGAGGAAACAGGCCGGGAATTACACCGCATCGCCAAAACCTACCGTAGCGGAGCGTATGGTACGATTGGCACGTTTACAGGGCTGAATTTGCTGGTACGCAGCGAGTACAGCATAAACGGTACATTTGACCGAAACACGTTCTTTGTCGAGGGGACAAGCGGGCTTAAATACCGTTGTGGACTGACAGGTGCGTTACCGCTTGGCTTCGTGGAATCTGCTCAATATCCGCAGGCTACACTAAACAAATTGCCCTCACTTATTGAGAAGCAACAAAAGACGGTGGAGCGGATTGAAAGCGAAATCCCCATATTGCAGGACATCGTTGGCCGCCAGTGGAGCAAAGCCGATGAATTGGTAAAACTCAAACTGGAGTGCAAGGAGCTGCAGCGGAAGATTGACGAAAGTCTCAAGGATGCGGAACGCTCTCTAACTCCATCCGAAACAACGGCTGCCGAATACGAACCTACTACTAAGGCCGCTTAAACCATAATCATATCTTAACCTTTTCCCTCTGTTCGGTTGCGATAACTCGACAGGGGGATTTTTCTTGTACTCCGATCTGATGGCGGCAATATCCATTTATATACACCTCCCAAATAGGCTTTACTTCACTGCTATACAGTCGATACTAAATGTAGTACATACTAATGTTAGTAAAGTAGGATATCAGGAAATCTCCCGTTGCAAAGGATAGTATGCACTACATTTAGTCAATCAGTATTTTAGTATAGTAGTAGATACTACGATACTAAAATGTAATAAAGTAGTAAAATAGTACACACTAATCATAGTAAATACTAAAAATAGTAGTATCTTTGTATCAGAAATAAAGATAGGAATTTATGGCAAAGATAATCGCTGTTTTGAACCACAAGGGCGGTGTCGGAAAGACGACCACCACCATCAATCTTGCTGCCGCATTGCAGCAGAAGAAAAAGCGTGTACTGCTCATCGACATGGACGGTCAGGCAAACCTCACGGAATCCTGCGGTCTCTCCATCGAAGAGGAACGGACGGTGTACGGAGCAATGAAAGGTGAATACCCGTTAACGGTATTCGAGTTAAATAATGGCCTTTCCGTTGTACCGTCCTGCCTTGATTTGTCAGCGGCAGAATCCGAGCTTATCAATGAGCCGGGGCGGGAATTAATACTGAAAGGGCTGATTGCAAAATTGCTTGAAACCCGTAAATTCGACTATATCCTGATTGACTGTCCGCCCTCGCTGGGTTTGCTGACACTCAACGCACTTACATCTGCGGATTTCTTGATTATCCCGGTACAGGCGCAATTCCTCGCCATGCGCGGAATGGCGAAGATTACAAATGTGGTCGAGATTGTCAAAACCCGTTTGAACCCGAATCTGAACATCGGCGGAATTGTCATCACACAGTTTGACAAGCGCAAGACGCTCAACAAGAGTGTTGCGGAACTCATCAACGAATCATTCTGCGACAAAGTGTTCAAGACCGTCATCCGGGACAATGTGGCATTGGCCGAAGCTCCGATAAAGGGTCTGAACATCTTTGAATACAACAAGAACAGCAACGGGGCAAAGGACTACATGGAGTTAGCAAAAGAAGTGTTGAAATTAAAGTAAAGACGATATGAGCAAAAGTGATTCATTGAAAAACGGCATGAGAAGCGGACTGGACGGCTTGCTGTCATCCACCGGGAAGTCCACGCAAAAGAAAGAGCCTGCACCGGTCAAAGCGGAAAAAGAACCTGCCGTGCATTGCAATTTTGTTATCGACAAGAGTATTCATACCCGGATGAAATACCTCGCTATCGAGAAGAATATGTCGCTCCGAAATATTGTGAACGAGGCGATGAAAGAGTATTTGGAAAAGCACGAGAAATAACCGGGGCGGCAATCCGCCCAATCAACTTTTATACCATACCGCTATCTTATGGCACATGTCCACAAGGTAGCGGTTTTCCCGTTTATACCCCTGGCTGTTCTCCTGCTCTATTCGCCTCTTATAGCTGCAATGCTGCATTTCCCCTTTCTATCCATTCCTCTTGCCGCTTGTCCGGTCTCGTTCCTGCCATCGCCGGTTGGTTTTCCAGACGCAAATTTGGACTGCCGCGCTTGATTTCATCGCTTTGAAGTGCATTTCTCGTAAAATTCTTCCTTTCCGTGAAAGAGTAATTTTCCGGAAAAAGCGTTGAAAATAGCTTGTTCGTCAGTCCCTTGAAGCATCTGTAAATCCCAAGCGGTTCAGGCAGAAAAAAGAACCGAAAAGAGGGAAAAATAACAAAACAAATATCAACCAATTAAATTTTATGATTATGGCAACAACAGCAGTTCAAGCAGTAGAGAAGAACATCACATCGGTAGCATTGGCAGACATTCAGTCGAGCAGTTACAACCCACGCAAGAACTTTGACGAGACAAGCCTTGCGGAACTTGCCGAGAGCATCCGTCAGCAGGGAGTGCTTCAGCCTATCGGTGTGCGCCCTATTGCGGACAACCGTTTCGAGATTGTCTTTGGAGAACGCAGATACCGTGCTTCCCTCATGGCTGAATTGGCGGAAATTCCGGCTACCGTCATGGAAATTTCAGACGAGACAGCCGAGGAAATGGCAATCACCGAGAACCTGCATCGCAAGGATGTTACCCCGATTGAGGAAGCCAATGCCTACCAAAAACTCATAGACAGCGGTCGCCACGATGTCCAATCCTTGACCGTGCAGTTCGGCAAGACGGAAGCGTATATCCGTACACGACTTAAATTCGTTTCCTTGATACCCGAAATCGCCGTGCTGTTGGAACAGGACGAAATCACAATCAGCGTGGCAAGTGAAATCTGCCGTTATGGGGAAGAGATACAGCGTGAGGTGTACGACCAACATCTGAAAGAGGGGGTGCAGTACAATAGTTGGCGAGGCATGAAAGCCTCCGAGGTGGCACAGAGCATCGAACGGCAATATACCGCAGACCTCAATCGCTATTCATTTGACAAAACCCTTTGTCTTTCATGTCCCCACAATACCAATAACATGATGTTATTCTGTGAGGGTAGTTGCGGAAATTGCGCCAACCGTGCTTGTCTTGTGGAAATGAACACATCGCACCTTACCGAAAAGGCTATGCGGCTCATGGAACAGCACCCTGCCGTTCCCCTCTGCCACGAAAGCTACAATTACAATGAAGCCGTCGTCGACCGACTTACCGCTATAGGCTACGAGGTGGAAAGTCTTAAAACCTATGCAACGAAATACCCCGAATGCCCCCAAGCTCCTCAAAAAGAGGATTACGATACCACCGAGGAATACGAGGAAGCAGTAAAGGATTACGAGCAGAAATTGAACGGCTACACCGAGAAATGCGAAGCAATCCGCACCCGAAGCGAAGCAGGAGAAATCTCCCTCTATCTCCGTATTGAGAGCAACGACATTACACTGTGCTATGTTGCAAATACCGCTACAACCGCAAACGGTACGGCAACCAAAATGCCGCTTTCACCTATCGAGAAGTTGGAAAAGCAGGACAAACGCAACAAGGAGATTGCCCTCGAAAAGACCGTTGAAGACACCAAAAAGCGGATTTTAGAGGTCGATATGTCAGAGCGCAAATTTGGGCAGGACGAGGAGAAAATGGTGTATTTCTTCCTGCTCTCCTCACTCCGCAAAGAGCATTTCAATGAGGTGGGAATTGAAGATAAAGGCTCTTATTACTACCTTACGAGCGAGGACAAAATGCGCATCATCGAGAACCTTACCGCCAAGCAGAAAGCCGTTATCCGCAGGGATTATCTGATTGCCAATTTCAAGGACGCATTCGGTAACAACGCCACAGCCTCCCTGTTGCTTGACTTCGCTCAAAAGCATATGCCCGAAGAACTTGCCAATATCCAAGACGGATATAATGAAGTGTACGAAAAGCGACACCAACGCATCGAGGAAAAGAAAGCCGCTTTGCAGGAACAAGCCACGCAGGAAGCGGAACAACCCGATGAACCGCAACCCGAAGCGGAAGCACAGACCGAACCGCAAGCGGAAGAAATAGCTGCCTGACAAATGTTGTTGTCATAACGGATAGGGGGAGGGAGAAATCCGCCCTCTATTCATTTTTGTATGCTCCGGACAAAGGACCCAAGTACCTCTTCTAACTTTCTGACGAACCCGTCACCACCCGCCCTTCTTCCATTCATAGCTTCCGTTTCCTCTCTTTTTTACCATTTTCAACTTCCCTTTTATAGCGTTTCCCCGGCTTCGTCCCCTGTCAGCCCCGGTTTGGTTTTATCAGATGCAAAGGTCGGCCGTCGCGCTTGATCCGGCGGCTTAAAGTGAATTTCCTGCAAATTCTTCCTTTCCTCAGAAAGAGTAATTGGCAGGAAAAGCCTTCCGTATGAAGCTGTACCGACAACCGTGTACCGCATCCATAAAATCCCAAAGCGGTTCCGACAGAAAGGAACCGAACGGAGGGAAGAAAAAAACAAATCATTAAAATTCAAGATTATGGACAACATCAAGGAAAGCAAGGAGTACCAGCTCGCCAAAGACTGGGAAAGGGCAGTGAACGATTACGGCTTCAACCCCAAACGGTTTGCAGCCGCTATCCCCGAAATGCACCCCACACTGCAGCAAAGCCTTTACAGGTTGGTAAAAGAGTGTATCGTGGTCATGGCGGACGAGACACGCAACTACGACGACCGCAACCGTGCATCGCACGAGGAAGCGAAGTGCATCATGGAATACCTCAAGGCTCACGGGAAACACATCCCATTAAGATAACAGATGTATGAAAACGAAAGAACTACAATTTGACGGCAATATCTACATCTGCCGTATCGTGAAATCCAACGAAGGTGAAGAATTACTTATCGGCTCTACCGCTCTGCTCGATGCACTTCATCCGGGCAGTTTCGAGGACGAAAACGAAGGTTTTGCAAGTAAGGAAGCCGAACAAATATATGACGAGGTTTTCTTTTTCACCGATGCGAAAACCCTCAAATTACCGGACGATGAACTCATCACGGAATTAAAAGAGGATAACCCCGAATGGTTCAACTAACATAAATCAATAATCATATTAAAAATCAAAGTTATGGATAAAGAGTATGTAATGCACATCGCACAGACCATCAAAGAACAATTGGTATCACTTACACCCATGCCCATTCTTATGTCGTGGGGAATCGGCGATTTTGTCGCTACGGTATTCCGGGATTTGCCGGCATTGCGGATTAAAGTAAACGGGCGGTTGCACGCCGGAAATGTCGTTATCGCACTCAACGGCTCCGATTATTATGAGGTATATCTGCTGAAAGAGAACGGTGCGGAGTGCGTCAATGAGGAAGTATGCTTCGACGAGTTGGGCGATGTCATTGACCGAGCCGTCGAAAGCGGTACGGACAAAGAGGAATACGACAAATTCTGCGACCGGCAACTTGCCGTACTTTTAAGCGGTACACGAGCCTGAATAAGCGAGCGACCGAATAACACCGCCCATTTTTCTACGTGGGCGGTGTTTTCGTGTGCGGTTGGATGCGTCCAAGCCGCAATATCCTATTATAAACTCACTTTTGAAGTCCTTGTTCCACTTTTACCGTTGTTACGGCTTGTGGGATTGTCCGGCTCCGTCATTTCCAATACCCCTGTACCAATCATCGGATTGATATAGACCTCCATAAGATTTTCCCTATCTTTCAATCCTAAATGTTGCAAAATATCAGATAGGTATTGCGGCTCAACACAGAACTCCAAGATTTGCTCTTTTCTCAAATCCTGCTTGCGAGGTTTTCTTGCGGGTTTTCTTGTCGGGTTTTCATCCCTAACTGCAAGGTCAGCACAACATAGTCCGGACGTGTTTCCTCGGCTACAGTAGGAAGCGGCCAACCCAAAGACTGCCAACCGCTCACAATCTTATCCACACCGCTACCAGCTTTCTCGGCACGCCCCAGACGCATGAACATCTGAGTGAGTAGATTGGCAGCAAAGCGAGTGCAAGACACCGGAACGCTAAAAATACCGAATAAGACCCACGCGGCACTATAATATGTTGGCATTCTGCCCTGTATATCCCGTATTTTTCGTACCTTTGCGGCACAAAAACGTATGTATATGGAACAACAGGTTATCCCATCGGATTATACACAATATGCAGAGGCAGTAGAGATAATCAAACATGCCATCGAACGCTGCCGGTATAGAAGTGCGGCTGCGGTCAACAAAGAAACTCTCTCGTTGTATTTTGGAGTGGGGAAATTCGTGTCTGAAAATTCCCGCATCGGCTGTTGGGGTACTAAAGCATTGCCTACCATATCAAAGCTCCTTCAACGGGAGTTGCCCGGTCTGCACGGCTTTTCTGAATCGGGGTTGAAACGGATGCGCTCATTCTATGAGGAATGGAGGACGTTTTTAATTCGTCCAACAGTGTTGGGCGAATTGGAAAACCATTCGTCGGAAAAGGGTACGGCTTTAATTCATCCAACAGCGTTGGGCGAATTGGATATTGACGAGCATCTACTGCTGCAACTTATCGGGCAACCGGTCAATACCGAATTTACCTGGGACGATTTTGTCAAGATCAGCTTTTCACATCATATTGAAATCCTGACTCGTTCAAAAGACATCGCGGAACGGTTGTTCTATATCCATTGTGCCGCTCAAAATGCGTGGTCGCTATCCTCTCTCAAAAATTACTTGAAAGAAGACATCTATTCAAATCGCGGATCTTTGCCGAGCAACTTCCTTCAAGTGCTGCCCGAAGCCATTTATGCCGTAAAAGCGATATTGGCGTTCAAGGATGAGTATATGCTCGAAATGGTTAATCTGGAGAATGTGGGAGAACGCGAACAGGACTGGAACGAAAAGGTCATCGAAAACCAAATCGTAACCAATATCAAGCAGTTCATTCTCCGTTTTGGAAACGACTTCACTTTTATCGACAGTCAGCATCGCCTGATAGTTGCCGGAGAAGAAATGTTTGCTGACCTTGTATTCTTCAACAGAGAACTGAATGCCAGCGTAATCGTGGAGTTGAAACGGGGCAAGTTCCGCCCGAATTATCTCGGACAGCTTAGCGGCTACCTGACGGTGTATGACATGACCGACAAGAAACCGCACGAGAACCCTTCAATCGGTATTGTCCTATGCCAGGATGCCAACCGCAAGTTTGTCGAAATCATGGTGCGCGACTATGATAAGCCTATGGGCGTGGCGACATACCGCACAGCCCAAGAAATGCCGGAGAATCTGCGCAAGACTCTACCGGACATCGACAAATTACAAAATCTGCTATCGGAAAACGATTCCAAATCGGAAACTGTCAGATAATTCATTTACGTCCGTAAAACCGGCTTTATGCCCACAAGATTTTGGGTAACTGAAATTGAATATAAAAATCCCTGCAATAATTTCGTGATTATTGCAGGGATTTTGATTTATTTCGCCCCACGCTTGTTCAGTACATCCGTTATCATGTCTTTTACATCCTGTCCGACTTGTATGAAATTTTTATACAAGATGCGTTCCCGTTCCTCCCTCGACTTAAAGGTGTAGAACTTCGGTAGCGGTACATAGGCCGCTTCCTCCGCTTTTATCTCCTTCATATCGAAATCCGTCTTGCAGAAGAACTTTGTAGTCTTGAACTCTTCCGATTCCTGAATGTTCATCGAGCCTCCTGTACCGGTTTTCGTCTTCACGAAATCCCTGGCCGTCTGTCCGCAAATCCATCCCGTCGCCATATCCGAAATTTTCGAGGCGGGTACAAGGCTGTCCATATTCTCATTGAGATTGATGCTCGTCTTATCCCGGTCGATGGTCACGCCCTTTTTGACCTGTACTACCTTGCCGAAAATGTCATTCGACAACCATTCCAGTGTCTCTTTTGCGCGAGCTGAACCGCTTACCACGTTGCCCACTGTCGTGATGATTTTTTGCATTCCCACTTTTCCGTAGTCAGCCTCCAACTGCGGCAACTCCTGAAAACCCAGCGTTACGCTTACCTTGTTGCTTCTCGCCGTACCTATCAGTCGGTCTATCTTGTGGAAATACAGTGTCGGCAGCTCATCCACGATGATGCTGACCGGAATATTCTTCCCCTGCCCGGTGTTCACACGGGTAACGAGACGGTTCAATATCAGAGCGTTCAACGCTCCGATGATACTTTCCATTTCCGGATCGTTGGCTATCAGCAGATAACTGGGTGACTTGGGGTCACTAACTTTCAGGTCGAAGTCGTCCCCATCCTTGTGGAATATCCAGTAGGATTCCTTGGTGGCCAAACGGCTGGTATAGACACGCAGCGTACCAATCATACCCTCTAATTGTTCCATTGCCTTGTTCTTGAAGGCCGTCTGGAACGGGCCGAGCAACGGCGCGACCTCGTTGTCCGTCTCCAGTACCTCAAAAATAGTCTGGTAGCTCTCATTGAGAAATGAAAGGATATGCGGCATATCCGAGTATTTTCCCAGCCAATAGGCAGGTTCCACGATGCTGCCACCCTCACGGTCACGAACGACACCCGTCGGCTTCCAGAACTTCGTCTGCGGATCTTGCCGTTTCTCCGCATATAGTTTCTTTCCGTTTGCATCGTAGGGTTCCCGCTCGTAGTTCACGAAAAAGTAGATACAGGCGGCAAGAAAGTTCACGGCAGAAGTCTGAAAGAACTGGTCACTGCCTCCGCCTCCCTCTTTCTTGCCTTTCTGCAGGGATTCCAACAGGGTTTCCGCCGTTTCGCTCGCCGCCGCAAGATTATTGATGTACTTTGCCTGAATGGGGTTCACCCGTTTGCTGTACTCCACATCCACGAAGTTGATGATGTTGAACTTGCACCCTTTGGGCAGTTTTCCGAGCTTCTGGTTTTTCTTGTAATGATAGTAAAGTTTAGTGGCAAGTGTCGGAAATTTGTAGTCATAGACCACCATCGCAAAGCCCTTGGCACTATGTTGGCGGATGAACGGTTCTATGATGCTGAACGTCTTACCGCTGCCCGGAGTTCCGACTACCCATGTTCCTCTGAAACAGTTGCTTATCGACACCCATCCCTTGCGAAATTTACCTTTGTAATAGTACCGCATCGGTATATTCACGCTATACTGGTTCTCAACCTTCTCTTCGCTCTGCTCGAAACTTTCATTCTCAAAGTTGAACCGGTCTTTACCCAGTCCCTCCTTGATGAACTTCGAGATGTTATCCAGTGCGATATGTACCAATATCACACCGACAAGCGTGGTCGCCATGTAGAAGATGATATTTAGTGGCAACGTGTAGAGCCTCGTTTCCATCGGATGATGGTACAACCACACGGAGAACACAATCAGGAACAGTCCGCTGATTAGCGGATATAACACCTGTCTCCGGGCATCGAACTCCAGATGCTTCTTGTTCCTCGTACCGATACAGGTGATGCAGATAAGCAGGAACGTCGCAATCTTGCTGTACACAAGATTACCGTCATTGTAAATCATCCACTGCTTGATGCGCCCGTGAATATCAATCAGTATGCCACCCCAGTGGTCGAGCATGGCAGGGTCGATGGCATACTCGAAGAACTCCATCAGCACGGAGATATAGATGACCGCACGGAATATCTTGTAGAACCCTTGTAATTCTTTGCTCTCTTCCATGAATCAATCCGTTGTTAATTCTTGTTTCCGACGATACCAACGGTCGTTGATTCGTATGACATCCATACCGAACCACACACCGTTTTCGTTCAGTTTCGTCTTTATTCTTTCAAGTGCTACCGGTCCTAAACCCCAGATTTCCATGAGATATTCCTCGTTGAGCTGAATCAGGTCGCCGACATACAATATCCCATGAGATTCGAGTTTGCTTCTGACTATAGGCGTCATTTTCATGCTGAATATCGGCTGTGAGAGATAATGCACCTCTTCTGCCTGAATGTTGTCCAAGGCTATCTCAAGCCCTTCTTTGACTCTCTGGACAGAATTGATGTATTCTTCCTGCTGTTGGATTTTAATTTCCTGTTGCTGTATCTCATCACGCAATTCAGAAGCCTTCCTTAAAAGTTCGGCATTGCTTCGCTTCAATTCGTCATTAACATCCGTCATCGACCGGTTGTTTAACTCAAGTTCCTTGCGTTTGCCGTTCAACTCCTTGACAACTTCCTCCAATTTGGCAATCTGGCATCTCAGAGCCGAACCTTTCCCATTGTCTGCCGCCATGTTATCCAAAAGGTAGCTGAAGCGTTGAATCAGATAATCAATGTCCTTTTTATCAGACGCAACAGAATCGGCGAGCTTTTTCAGTTTTTGCCGAGGTGATTCATCTTTGATGGGATAGTATATGAGGAAAGCCCCCAATACCATCAATACTATACAGAAAAGCATATCTATATTCATATCGTTGCACATTTTATTTGTTCATGGTAATTATAGGCCGCAGCTTATGCGCCTGTGTCTTAGGTGTCTCCTGCATCGCGCCGCTTCCTGTCGAGTAAAGCCACGCTTTCGCCGTCTCTTGTCCGGACACTTCCGTCGATGTCCAGTACCAGCAATCGTATTCATCCAACGGCAACGGATGACCGCCGCACCGTTCAATGACAGGATTGACGGTTTCCCGGACAGCATACAGCAACCGCATCTGTGCTACCGACGGGATATAGGCACTCTGTCCGTACCGCCACAGGTCAAAGACCGCTTCCGCCATAGGCGAAGCCGTCTCCCTTGTGTCGTACAGCGCAAAGGTGTTCATGTTCCCGTCCAATGCCCCGATGTCGGCCGACGTCCCTTGTGCGACACCGAGGCTGTCGGCGAATGCCGCCGGAGCAATGTCCCACAGGTAAACCGCATAGCCGTTCCCTTCCGTTCCTTCACGGCGTTCGGTATCAAAGACAACCGCTATTGCCCGCTTCCCCGATTGTTCATACTGCGCATAGGACAATGCCGTGCCGTCCTCGCAGAGAATATGCCCCGGACGTACCGCCGTATCGGGTACGTCGATATGGGCGTCACAGGCAGCGCACAATACCGCCGCCACTACCATTGCAATCCATTGAATCTTTCGTATCATGTCATTTCCGTTTTTTTGTTTTTCCTTTATTTTATCGGCAGTTTTACACCCAGCACGATACCTGTCCGCAGCAAATCCGCCCCTTTTATCATCATGTCACTCTTGACCTGCCAGTACAGCGTCCATCCCGACCGCAGCTCATAATTGTGCTCGTAACCCACATGGATTCCGGCAAGAAACTTGTTCGTGTCGCTCCCTGCCGAAGCTCCGATACGCAAGTTGCCGTAATGGTTGCGTCCACGCACCACACAAGGTTTGTACGCCACACCGAAACCATAAGTGCGGTAGTTGCGCCAGAAGGATTCCGGACAAATATGACCGCAAGATTTACATTCCGTCCATTTCAGATAGCCGTTGGCGAAGAACTCCCACGCATGACGGTAGTTCATTTCATGCTCGTAAGCAAGCGTTACGTCCATGCCGTTCTCATACAGCAATCCCACGCCGAGCGAGAGGCGGCCGCCGTTGCGTTGCGCATGGGCATTGGTGGCAAACCCTATGCAGACAAGCATCAGTAACAAAACTGTTTTCAACGTCTTTTTCATCGTCATTCCTCCTCCAATAAAGCGGTGTTAAATGAATCGGCCGACAGCACATCCTCGTAGTCGATGTTCAGGCTGATATTGCGCCCGCTGATTTGTTGTTCCGTCATTTCGATAGTCAGCAGCTTGTCGTTCGGAAAGGTCATCTTTTTCACGACAATCACGTTCCGGTAGCCGTGCTTGAACGTCTTGCCGTGTTCCAATACCAGGGCAGGAGTCAGCTCGATGGTCTGCGCGTTAGTTGCCTTCGAAAGTTTCTTGTCCGACAGTTTCACCCGTATCTCGTCGATGTCGAAACGGATGTTCGTTTTGTTCTCGATGGAAAAGTCGATGAAGAAGTAGTCGCCCACCGAGTAAATATTGTTCAGGCGCATCACCATTCGGTGCGCCTTGGTCGCCACGTTGCGGATTTTCGCGGGCGAGTTCCACACCCGTCTTGCAAAACGCACCATGTCGGCTGTGGACATCGAGACCGTAGGATTGTTGTAGGCATCCCGTTCCTGTAGCTGAATTTCCTTGTCTGCCACCGCCTCGCTTATCCGCGTGGTGTAGATGAGTGCATACTGCGTGCGATAGCGTTCCGTTACGATGGTGACGATGGCCAGCACTTCACCGTCCTCGTGTCCCGTCTCTTTGGGCTTTAACCGGATGATGTTCTCAATGGGTTGGTCGCCCGCCACCTTGTCTGTGGAAATATCCACGAAGCGGACCGGTTCCGAGGCTGTGATGACGGTCGTTACCTGTTCATTGACAGTCAGCCGTTCCATCTCTTCGTATGTACGCTGAGCCTGTGCGTTCCGTGTGGCAAAAAGTCCTGCCGCCAGAAGAAATGCAGTTATAATTATTTTCTTGTTCATATCGTTTCTGTTGATATTTTTTATTTTTTTATTTCTTTATTTCCCTTATTTCGCTTTCTTTAATCCCATGACCACGTTCCAGTTCCTCCCGAATCCGTCGTCCGGCAATTTCGCAATACGTCGGTTCAATCTCGAATCCGATGTAATGCCGTCCCGTGCGGATGGCGGCAATGGCGGTCGTACCCGAACCGATGCAGTTGTCCAGCACCACATCGCCCTCGTTGGTATAGGTGCGCATCAGGTACTCTATCAAGGCTACCGGCTTCTGTGTCGGATGATAGAATGCTCCTGTCTTGTGTTCCTTGGGTATGGAAATGACAGAGGTCGGGTACTTGTCTTCGGCAACACGCACCGGAGCCAGTTTCATTTCACCGTAACAGCGGTTCGTGAAACCGTCCGTCTTGCGCCGTCCATGATTTTTCCGTTCCGGTGGACACGGCATCATCTGAGGATGATATACCGGCTGACGGTCGTAGAACACGATGATGTCCTCATGCTGGCGTAGCGGCATCCGGTTGGCATTCAGGTGACCCGTTACCCGGTCTTTCCGCCACACGAGGTTATACCGCCACATCCGGGGTTGCGAGAGCATGAGCCGCGCCGAGAAGATGCCCTGCGCAAAGAGGATAACGGGGCTTCCCGGCTTGGTGATCCTGCGGTACTGTTCCCACAACGCTTCGAGCGGTATCTGCCTGTCCCAGTGTACCGCCTTGTTGCTACGGTTCAACACGCCGTAAGGCAAATCCGCTATCACGGCATCGACACTGCCGTTCGCCATGAGCTTCATGCCCTCGATACAGTCCATATTATATATGTTGTCAATCTCTATCATGGCTTCCGTTTTTACTGTTTCTCACGTCCGTTCACCAGATAGACGAAAGTGCCGTATTTCAGCTTTACCTTATTTTTTTTGATAGCTTTGCCGATGGCATTGCTCGTTTTCTGGTAGGCATTCGTAGCGGCTTGCATTCCCCATTGCGAGAGACTGTTGCCGTAACTGCCGGTATTCATGTTCAGATTCCCCGACACCGCACCGCTTGCCACATCCTTGCTCGTTTCCCGGAACTGGCTGTTCGGTACATAAAGCCCCTCCATGCCGTCCGTGTCGTAAAGGGACAGGCTGACCTTCACCAGTTCGTCCTCGATGAGAATGCTGGTGATGTTCCCCTTCACACGCCCCGACGAGAAGCCGCTCATGGTGGCATACAGATACGACCCTCGTTTGACCACGCACTCGTTGATCTCCACGTCGTCGAGCAGACGCAACCGCACACGCGAGCCGTCCACCGCTTTGATGTCCTCGTCGATAATGGCCTTTATCAGTTTCGGTTCACGGGCATTGACCGCAAGCGTATTGAAGTAATCCGAAGCCGTCTTTACCTTGCGTACCACTTCGCTGGGCGGTTCGTTCTCTGACGGGGCTTTTACCGAACGGCTCTCTTCCTCTATTTTTCCCTTAACCTCTATGGTTGCCGTCGGGGGTTGCGCCGATGCGGTACTGTCCGTATCGGTCGCCGGTAATACCTCATTGCGTCCTCTCAACCTTGCTTCGGCAAGGGCTTTCTCCAGTTCCGCGAGAGCTTCTTGCTCGCGCGTCTTGGCATCGGCAATTTGCGCTGCCGCAGCCTTTTCCTGCTGTTGCTCATCGAGCATGGCGATGTCGTCCACCGTGTATTGCGATTCATATTCTTCCTTGTTGTCATCGGGTTCATCTCGTTCTATGTTATCCACTGCGGAGTAATCCTGTATCTTACCCCATGATTTGGCCATGTTCTCGTACTTGCTGCCTATGCCGTCACCGCCTTTAAGCCGGGCATCCGGCAAATCGGGGTTCAAAAACTCCGTTGTCTGCAGCGTCTTGTCCGGAATCTCCGCCGTTTCGGTCTGAAACAGGTCGAAGATGAAGTACGATGCAACCAGAAGCGGGATATACAGGACAGCCGGAAGCATATACTTCGGCTCCCTGAAATTGATTTTATCAAATATCTTCATCATACATCTTTTAATTGAGTTGTACATACTTGCCTTCAATGCTGCAGTTTTTCAGCACTTCTGCGTTTTCCACTCCGAATGCGATCAGGATGCTGCCGCAACCGGGAGAATCGCCGCGTGTTCCGTCCGGGCGGTAAAACCGGATGCGGTGGCGCAGGAATTTCATGCCCGTCGCTTTCTCGAAAATGACGTCCTGAAACATTTTGGAATCGCAACGGTTGAACAACAGCGCGATGCCGTTGCCGTGTTCCGCCAACTTTCGGACAAACTGTTCGATAAGGGGACGCGAGTACGGAGGATTGAGCCATACACGCCCTTCCCATTTCAGGGACAATCCGTCCATGTCCCGGTCATACATGACCTCGGCGGTCGGCCACAACGGATGGACAGGGGCGCAAGGGTCAAGGTCGAACCTGCCTAACGCTTTCAGCACCTCCTTCGGGGTGTACCATTCGTCCGACGAGCGGACTGATTTTTCAAATCGTGTATTCATAAGCACTCCTTTATTGCGGTTCATATTTCTTGTTCTCGTTCCGATTTTCCCTTATTTCACCCCCTTGCAGCCTCTTGTGTCTTTCCCGCAGCACCGAATCCTGCATTTCCGTCGCCGTGCGTGTCGGCCGGCTGTTGCGGTATGCCATCGTAATGCGATAGATGTTCCAAGTGAACCCTCCGATAGCGAAACCGAAGACGATGACCAGAAAAAGTATCCGGTGCGCGTTGGCGAATCCCTGTACCTTGGCGGCAGCCTTGTCGATACGTGTCGCTTGGGCGAACTTTCGTCCGGCGGACACCTCCCGCTCGTAACGGTCTTTGTATTTCGGATCGTTCTTGTCCGGCATCTTTTCACCGAAGAGCATCCGCCTGAATCCCTTGATATTCATAAACTCCGTTGTTTAGTAGTTGATCTTCGTTTTCTGTTCGATGTCCTTGTTCAGCAGGGTACGCCAGTTCACGATAAGCAGCCCATGCGGATTGTTCTCTGTTCGGGGTACACGCTTGAGCTGTCCTGCCGTCACCAGTTCACGCATCAGGATATTGCTCCGTCGCTCGATGCGCTGCCGTCCGTAGTAGGTGAACTCCATCTTCTCCTTGTTGAAAGCCACGCTGTCGCAATAGATGGAGAACACCGAACTCGTACCCAAAATGTTGGAGTAGAAACCCTTTTCCTTGAGCGTGTTGTATTGTGCCAACCCCGTCTCATCGACTAAATACATCGCTTTTTCCATCGTATAGCGGATATATTTGTCATCCGGCGGTAACGTGAAAAAATAATGATGAAACATCTCCACATGGCTTTTGGCTTCCACATCAAGCGTTTCGTCCATTGTCGTGCGATTCACGAGGATAGGCACGTTGCCGTCCAGCACATACACCTTCTTCTGCGCATCCGAGACCATCGTCCGGGCTGTCCAGATGCTTGACAAGCTGATGATGACACATCCCACGAGAAAAGCGGTACAGATGATGCCCACCAGTCTGATTTTGTTTTCCAAATTCTTGATGACCATCGGTTATTCCCTTTTACCGTTCAACATCTGTACATATTCCGTGTGCAGCATGGGTATGACCGCATCCCGAAGTTCCGTCAAAAGATTCTCGAACTCCGCCGAGAATATCTCCACGTAATAGCCCTGCATCTCCACATGGACAAGCACCCACCAGATTCCTCTTTTGCGCTTACCAGCGTTCCGCTGCAGCAGGGCAAGACGCAGCTTGTACGTTAGGTACGTCACTAAGGGGGCGATGTACCGGTCGTCGTACTCGAAGGCTTCGTCCAGTTCTTCATACTGCGGGTCGATGCGGTGGTTCTCCGCCACCTCGCAAACCTCTTTTCTCGCTCGTTCCTGTGCAAAGGACATAAATTTCTCATCCTTGCACCAGCTTTTGATTTTCTCTTGCAATTTCATGTTGTTATGATTTTTATTGGGTTTATATTATCTTTTGCGGATTATCTCATGATGCCGCCCAACCCTCCGGTTGCCGTCATCTTCGCCTGCTGTGCCACGCCCTCGCCGAAGTTTCGGGTAGAGAATGCCGTGTCGCCCTCCGGTATCATCCATGCCGCCAAGTCCGGAACAAGGTTCAGGCACTTGAGAGCTACAATCGAAGCCGCCATCAGGTAGCCCGCCGAGAAGAACGAGTTCTGCAGGTAGGCGGCCATCGTCTGCTCGCTGGCGGTTATCGCCGTCAGGTTCTCGATTTGGATGCACAATACAATGTCAAAGAGCAGCAGCACGTAGAAGCCCACGAAGTAGAGCATCGCCCCGTAGAAATGCACCGTCAGATAGCGTGTCAGCCACTTCGCCCAAGCACCTTCCCATTTTGGCAGGATGCTGAACGCCCACTGTATCGGCCCGAAAATCGTCAGCATTCCCAACAGGATTTGTTGGCAGTAAATCGTAGCCCACCAACCGATTCGGAACACCACGAGGGCAATCAGCATGATAATTTTGTCTATCCCCACGATGACACCTGCCGTCAAAGACGTGAACCACAACTTCGCCGCATCCTTTTCCATGTTCGTCACTTCGTCCACACCGGTCTGCTCCATTGTCGCCTCTATCAGATTGGGATCGGATGTGCCTGTGTGGGCGACATCCGCCTGTGCCTGCAGGTTCGTGTACATCGTGTCACGCACATGGATGAGCTGCTGAACTTCCTCGAACCTGTCCGATATCTGTGAAGCTTCGGCTTCATACAGGTCATGGGTGTACGAACCTATGCAGTTAGGGATGTAGGACAGGAAATCGAGAAAACACCAGTTGTTCCGGCTCCCCGCCATACCCGTGTCCGCAGGCGGATACCACCAGCAGATGATAATCGACACGGCAAGCGGCCTAAACAGCTTCATCACGTCCAACGGCTCGTGCTTTACCATCATCTTGTAGGCGATACCTGCCGCCATGACGATGGAGAACAGTGCCGCGAGTGCCATGCACATCTGCAATATCCACCAAAAAGGTCCCTGCGCACCGGTAAAAGTCGCGTCAGTCAGAAACTCGTTGGTCTGAAAGATGACATCATCTATTTCCTCCTCCAACAGGTTGATGCCGAAATCCGAAAGTATATCTCCGTTTGCCATAGCCCTGTCTTTTTATTTCCCTCTGTTTACACTCTCGTTGTCATCTTCGCCGTTTCCGTTGCTGCCCGATTGCGAACCACGCACCGCAAGGCGTGATTCCTGCCACCGGCTCATGGCATTGCGGACAATACCGCCTTTATGCAGGGTACGGTTGTCCGTTGCGTTCAGCAGTGCATTCGTCACCGTTGCGTTCTGACGCTTGGCAAGGTAGCCCACTAAAATCTCGTTCTGCCGTGCCACATCCTCGTAAATGCGCAGATACTCCTTCTTTCGCTGGGCATTGGGCATATAGGCGTCTTTCGTGGCTTTGATGGCACACTGATAGACGTGGTAGTATTCCGTCCACCGTTCCTTGTCGGCCGGAGTGCCACCGGACAGGAGAATACGGTCGATGTTGCGCCGGAACCGCTCCATCTGTCCGCTGACCTTATCGCCCTCGGCAAGCCATGCGATGTCCACCTGCCGGTCGGCAACGTTCAACGCCTCGACCTTCGCCCGCTTGACCAAGGCCGAATCAATGGCTTCCGCTTCGTCCACCTGGTTGTAGAGATTGATACCGGCAAGCGTGCGGAACGAGAGCTTGTTTTTGGCCGCTGCCGACTTCTTGTATTTGTTGTGCAGCACGGAATAATAGAGGTCGGGCGAGAGTGCGCCCGTACCGGTCTCCATGACCGTTACCTGATTCTGCTTCGGCGAATCATGGTTGTACGTTACATACTGTGCGTGTACGGCTGTCGTTACGGTGACCGCCACCGCCATGAGTAATAGTTTTCTGTTCATATTCTTCTCTTTTTGTCGTTAATAATCCAGTCTTCCGGCTCCGCGCCAACGCCCGAAGGCGTCATCGAGAATCTCCCGCATGGTGCGGGAGCGATATACCTTTGCCTTCCAATAGCCGATACGCACCTGTATATACCGCCATGTCTCGAAATACGCACGGTTCAGATGCCGCTCGATGTTGTCCAATGAGCGGTTGATGGCCTCCAACACCATCAGCAGGTCGGAGGTCGAGCAGGCTGCCGCTCCGGTGGCATACAGCACGAGGTCGCTCACGGACTTGTAGAGCTGTTCCCCCTCACGGGCAATCGCCCTCAGCCCCCTCGCATTGATGGAGATAATCAGGGTATCTGCGGATTCGATGCGTCCCCGTTTCAATATCTTCGCATTGAAATCCTCCAACAATGATTTATAGTCGCCGATACGGTCGCTGACCGATGTGTAGGTATTCTTGACGTTCAGCACCGTGCGCAACGACTGGTACATGACGTCGATGACATCGAACGCACGGGTGTACCGGTCAAGGTCGATATTCAGCTCTTTATAGCCCCCGACTTCCTTACAGCTGTATTCGTGCAACAGTTTGTTGCTGTACTCCAAGGTACTGCGGGCCAACAACAGGCTGCGCTGCTTCTTGTGGTCGTTGATGTAGGCTTCGACGGAGACTATATCGAAAGTCCACTGCGCCTTGGCGATACCGGGCAGCAGGAAGAGCAGCAATGCGGCTATCCGTAAAATGCGTTTCATGGCCGCACCTCCTTTCCGCCGTTTCTGCCGCCATCGTTCCGAAACGTCCGTGCGCTCTCCACCCAGCGGTCATGGCATTCCTCCACGAGCGTCAGCCTGCGGCCTTCGTCCGTGTCCAGTCCGGGCAACACATCCTTCATCACGTCAAGGATGCTCCGCTTGTAGTGCATCATCTTTTCCAGCGATACCAAGTCGGCGTATATCCTTGTGATTCTGCTGTCCACCTCCCTCGCGATTTCGAGGCGGTCGCTCGACCACAGCAGATGGTACACGTCGCCGGACGGAGTTTCCTCCAGCGGTGTGCTGCGGGCGTATTCCGTCGTGATTTTGCAGGACGGGTGTTCACGGGCGATTTCGGCGATGCGGTCGTTCACTAATTTGGTTTTCTCCGCATCCGAAAGCCCCGGATCGAGTGTCAGCACATCGGCGACGTGCGTGTCCGTATAGACCGAGGTCAGTTCCCATTGGATTTGGATGATGGCACGGTGAATCTTGATGCCGAGAAAATATTTCGGCTTGCGGGCAATCGAGACCGTAGCCTTGAATGTGATGATGCCGTTGATGTTCGGCATTGTCGCCTTGCGCACATACGAATAGCCGTTCCACGATCCGCCGTCCTGCCATGTCAGGCCGTAGGCAGCCTTGCAGTCTTGCATGATAGCTGGAATGCGGTAATAGTCATCCGTCGCTACGCTGTTGTCGTCTGCGGCTTCCGACTTCGCCTGAGCATAGTCGGACTGTTTCTTCTTCCACTCCGCGAGTTCGCCTTTCAGACGGTCTATCCGTGTCTTGTTTGCATTATACTGCTGTCGGTAAGCCGCCGCATCCTCAATGCTCGCCGTACTGATTTTCTTCAGCAGGACAGCGTTCTCGTTTTCCAATGTCCCGATTTGCGCTTCAAGATTGGCCGCTTGGCTGTTTGCCTCGTTCAACAGCGCATCCAGTTCCGAAAGGTCGAGGTTGTTTTCCGTCACCGAGGTCTGCATGGCGCACTCCTTGGTGTGGGCATTCAACGAGCTGCCGCATTTACGGCACTTGTATTGTGTCGAGCCCTGTCCGAGCGTAACCCCGTCGGAACAGGTCACGCTGATGGTCACGCTCTCGCATCCCTTCAATTTGGCGGCGTCCGTTGCTTGGTAATAGTTCCGCGTACCGGAAGATATATAATAGGTGTAGCCGTCCTCGTTTTCGTTGAACTCCGCAAGTCGGACATTCAGTTGCGCCCGAAACGTATTCAAGTCCATCGAGTAGGAATCGAAGACTTCCTCATAGACAACTTCTTCCTTATTCCAGCTTTTGCTCACATGGATTTCGTATGCGTATGCCTTTTTGGTCTGCTTGTTTTTCTTGCTGATGATATAGGCACTCATCCAATAGTTGATGCTGTAGCTGAACCCGTCGTTCTGGTTGTTCAACTGCTGCACGCGGTTTCTTGACCAACCGGCATATCCTTCCGAGTTGGCAAGTACCTGTTCCCGTTGCGAGGCGTTGGGATAGAAATTCGGGTCGCTCGTGTTGAACCGCACCCATGCGCCCCCGTTCAGGATGCTGTTGTCGTCCGTCGGAGGATAGTAGTCGCACAGCGATACGCTCCCTTGGTCACGCCGGGCAATGTACCACCGCTGCGTGTAATAGTTCCCCATCGCTTCGTCCAGGTAGTCGGTCATCCATGCCGTGAGGTTGTAGTTGCTGAAGTTGAACAGACCGGCCACGTTGTCCGGACCACCCACCATGTCAATCAGCAAGCCGCCGATGTCATGTTCCGCCTGCTCGAATAGACTCCCGTAGTGTTCATACAGGTTGCCGATTTCTTCAACCTTTCCGCCCATCAGGTCATGGAACGAGCTGCTTTGCAACAGGGCGTCACCGAGATTGGCAATGCCTGCCGTTGCAAGGCCGACACCCGTGTTATAAAGGTTGTCGAGGTCGCTTTTCAGGTTCTCGTGCGTGAAGTTGCCCGGTATGTGGGCGAAGTTGTCCATCATCCGCTGCCAGTCGATGTTTCCCGTTTCGGAGAGCTTTAGCAAGGGGGCAATCTCCGGATTGATTTCGAGAAAGGCGATGTCCGAAAAGGTCAGCGTGCTGTTGGTCACCACGCTCTCGAACTGCATACACAGACTTTTGGTATCGTCGCAGACTTTCATCAGGTAACTGCCCCAATAGATAGCCGTTTGCGGCGAATGGAGCATCTGCTTCGCCACCACCCATATCTTGGGCATGATTTTCTCCGCCACCATCCGGTAGATGCGCCGGTAGTAGTAGTTCTCCGTGCGGCTGTTCCAGATGCCGAGGTCGCTCAGGGCTTTATGCTCCAAGAACTTGGCCGCGAATATCCCGGCGGTAGCGACCTCCGCTGCCGTGTAGTGCTTGAGGATGTCATCGACCTGCTCCCGGTAGTACCCTTCGGCGACCGCTTCCGTACCGAAGGCGGCCACCATCGCCGCAACGGTACGGGTGTCGTAGTTCACGCTGTAATACTGGGCGTGAACCGTCTGGCAGAGTGCGACCGAGGCGATGGTCAGGATAAGGAGTAGTCGTTTCATGGCTGCAATGCTTATTTGGATTCATACACGGGACGGAGGTTGAGCACACGCCCCGTCTCGTTTACTTTTTGTGCAAAAGGCAGGGACTTCCCGATACCGCTGGCATCCCAGTCCCGGCAATATGCCTCGATAGCTTTCTGGTGGCTGCACCGAAGTTCCTTCTTGTAAAGCTTCAGTGCCTCCTTTTCCGCCCGTTCGGTCGTGTAGGTCATGTAGCACTCGTGCGGCTCTTCCACGCCATACACGCCGCTGGTCGTCCCCCGGCGGATGAACACTTCGCGGAAGAAGCTGCGCCCATCCTTGTTCTCCAAGCGGTTGATGGTAAATATCTTCTTGCAATCCACCTCGGTCAGACCAAGAATCTTTCGGATTTCGTCAAAGCGTTCCTTGAACTTGCTTTGATCCAGCAGCATCACCACGTCCGAGTTGTTGATGATGGCCTCCTTCACGATTTCGCTGCCGATGATGTCCTGTATCTCCTGCGTCACCACGCCAACAGAAGCCCAAAATTTACGGGCGGTCTTGTACATGAACTTGATGTATTCCGCCATGAGCGGGCTGGCAATGGCCTTCCACGCTTCCTCGATGACAAGGACTTTACGGTTCTTCTTGATGCGCATTTTCTGCAGGAACACGTCCATGATAATCAGTGTGACAATGGGAAACAGTTTCTTATTTTCCTTGATTGCATCCACTTCAAAGACAATGAATGTCTCGTCAAACAGTGCCGAATCCACTGTCTCGTTGAGAATTTTCTCATACGCACCGCCCTTGTAGAACGGCTGCAGCATGGTCGAATAGGTCGAGTAGCTGATTGTCGTGATGTCGTTTTCGGTGCAGATCTGCTCCAGACGGTCGAATGAGTAGTCAAAGAATGAGTTGAAACTCAGCTCCGTCACTTTGAGGGCCGCCCGCCGTGCCTCAAGCACCTCTATCTGTTTGCGCACCATCTCATCCACCTCTCTGGGTGGTTTGTTTGGGTTCTTTCGGCTGGCCGCCGCAAACAGGTTTTTCAGCAGTACCTCCCGTTGCTCGTCGGTGTATCTTGTAAATCCGTTGAAATAGGCATCATAGTAGTCTATGATTATCTGCTCGACAATGCGGAACTCAATTTCGGGGATTTGGCTGTCCGACCCTTTCCAAATCATCAGGATAAGGTTCTTGAGGAAGTCTATCTTCTCGATGTTGTATTCCTCCCGGTTGATGCGAAACGGATTCATCGTGATAGGCCGTTCTTCGGTATAGCTGATATACTTGCCGCCCAGATACTCGCACAGTCCCTCGTATGAGTTTCCCGTATCGACCATGACCACATCCGTTCCCTGCTCATGGAGCTGGCGCACGACCGAGTTGATATGAAAGCTCTTGCCACTCCCAGAAGGCCCCAGACAAAAGAAATTCGAGTTGTCCGTCAGCTTGTTCTTTCCCTCTTTTCCCGTGATGTCAATAGCCACCGGCACACCCTGACGGTCGGTGTAGTAAATCTTCAGCGGTGTTTCCTCGCTGTGCAGCACGCGCTCCTTGTACATCAGGCACATCGCCGCATCGGAAAGGGTCAGGAAACGGTCGTATTCCTCATTGAGCGTGTAGCAGTTGCCCGGAAACGAACCGACGAACAGTTCCAGTTGGTTGTACGCCCGCTTGCTGATATGGATGCCCATGCGCCCGAATGCGTTTTCCAAGTGGTTCGTACACTTTTGCAGGTCTGCACCGGCAGATACGGCTACCACCATGTTGAAGTGCGTATATACCAGTTGCTTGCTTTCACGGGCAATGACCTCCTGCACACGCTTGATGTCCTCGACCGCCATCTGGTTGTTCGGGTTCGGAATACTCGCGTGGCGGTTCTTCTTTTTGTCGAGCATCGCCAGTTCCCGTTTTTGGTTGGGTAGGAAGATGACTTGGTTATAGACCACCGTCTCGGCGTCCGGTATGTTGTCCACCACCGAAGCCAGATCGACCGGCATTTCCGTGTTGTTCACCTCGATGTTCGTGTACGGACGTATCATCGAGGGCAGTGCGGCACAGTCCACGTCCACAAGGCTGTACACCTTGCAGCGTTTGTCGCCCATCGACACCGTTTCATCGTCCGCCTTGAAGTTCGTCATCGACACGGTGCGGTCTTTGAAGTTCATGGCGAAGTAGCGGTCGACATACTCGCTCGCCTCGGCTTTGTTCAGGAACCTGGCCTGTACGCCGCTGTCATGCAGTTGGTCATGCACCTTGCGGATTTTCACGAGGAAATCGCGCCACTTCTTGTTGTCGAACGAGAACAGGCGGCTCTTTTTCGCCTCCTGCGTGATGGTCAGGTAGCAAAGGCTGTCCGTGTAGGGACGCCCTTTGAAGTAGCGGAAATACGACGCCGACAGGAACTCCTGCCCGTCAGCCGGTTCGCTTGCAAACTGTTTCCTGACGAAGATATCCTGCTTGTGGATGGCGTACCCTTCGCCTAAGGTCTGCGCAAGGGCGGTGAACAGGTGCGTGAAGTCGTAGTAGCTATCTATGTCCGCCGAATATTTCTGTACCGGATTCTCTATCTTAAGTACGGCGGAATATTCGCCGGTCTTGGTGTACAGCACACCCACACCGTCCGTTTCCTCCGCTGAGAAATAGATGTCCTGAAAGATTCGCTTGCGCTTGCCGCCCGTACCGAACGCATAGACCGACAAGGCCATACCCGCGCACAAAGCGACAAAACATAAAATGATGTATAGGGTCATTTCGATATACGTGTAATTAAATAGGGGCAGGTTCGCCTTGCTTCAAGACAAACCCGCCCGCGTTCAACAATCAATAAAGCCATGCACATTGCCGTGATGGTTTTTCTTTCGTCAGATCTTGCGCGAGTGGGCATACACATACACACCCGGAGCGACCTTCTTGCTATGCAGTCCTTTCCGCTGTTTGAGAAGGATGAGCACGATACCGACCGATACGACGGTAGCCAGCACGACAAGCCCGGCAATGAAACCGAGCAGGCAGTAGGCGGCGACAAAGCCGACAATGGCTCCGCACGTCGTCACCGCCGCCCAATATATGTACCGGCCTTGGATGCCCAAAAACTCAAGAGGCCGTTGCAGTCCCTTGAACAGCGGATAGTCCGGATAGCGTTCGTCCTTGCTTTTCATACTTATCCTTGATGTTTAAGCGGCAATACCGAAGAACAGAGGCAACGCCTTGGCCGCCGCAATGAGGAAGATACATGCTCCCACGACCATCATAATCTTCTTCTTGACGTCCTGCTCCTCGTTGTTCATGGCGATATATACCGAGATTGCACCCACGATGGCCACAACGCCGGCAATGGCGTAGCACAATTTCACCATAATAGGCACATACTTGGCAATCTCATCGGCGACAGTGGATAATGCGCTCGTACCGGCGGAATAGTCGCCTGCGGAGTTCTGCGCTTTCGCCACCATGCCGGACAGCAGCATGAAGGAGAACATCATTACTTTGGTAGGGATTCCGTTGACGAATCCGAATGCCTTGCGGCACAGCTGTTTGGTTTTCTGAAACATACGTTTACTTTTTTAGTGAATATTTTATTTGTCTGCGACCTGATACAAGTAAGGTTATATGCGGTAGCCGAAGAAAGCCGGGAAAACATAGAATGCCCCGATCAGGAACAGGCACGCGCCGACAAGCGTCATTATCGACTTGGTGATGCCGTCCTCGCCCGTGTTCATCTTGATGTATATCTGACAAACGGACACGATGACGTAAACCCCGGCTATGGTGCAACAGATATACTGGACATAGAGCATCATCGTCACCACGAAGTCGTGCATCGTGGCCAACGCGTCCGCTCCCCAGCTATAGTTCACGCTGCCGCTTTTGGCAAAAGCCGTGTAGGGGAACGGGAGGCACAGCGCACATAGAATCTTTTTAGCTTTCGACATCTCACAACCGGTCTTGAATTGGGTTCCACTTTATTTCCGGTCGGTTGTCTAACCGTCCCTTGGAAATCATAGCCTTGTACATCTCCTCCGACGTGCGTGCGTCCGACAGGTAAGGCGTGGTCTCTTCCATCTGTTCCTCCGCCTCGGCCTTCAGCCGTTCCAGTTTCTCCTGCGCCGTTCCCGGTTTGTCCTTGATGTCCTCCTCAGGGGATGTTTCGGAAGAGGTAGCCGTACTTTCCGTCTCGTAGTTCTCGCTACCGATACTGAAGCCGCTCTCGCTTTCCGTGACAGCCACACTCTCTTCCTCTTCCGGTGCGCCGAGGTCGAAAACTTCCTCGTCCGGTTTGTCCGTCCCCTTTTTCCCGTAGAGGTCATGCGCTATGATGACGGCGTAGTAAATGATGTAGGCAACCGTCAGGACAATGGCAAAAATGAAATATGAGTTCATGTATTTAGTATGAATATTAAAAATTCGTATTAGTATGATTTTGCAAAGAAACGCACGAAATATAAAACCATAAAATAATTGAGCATTAAACATCTGTTTCGTTAATGAGATTTGTGTAAGTTTCAAAAATCGAACTATTAAATCGTACTATATTGCAGTCTCTATGGTGGGAAATGGAGAAATCGGGGCAATCGAGTAGGAGGTAAACACTAATCATAGGTGTTTATCTCCTATTTTCATGTTTACCGACCTCTCACACCACCGTACGTGCCGTTCGGCATACGGCGGTTTCGTGCTTTTACACCTCACGATGTGTAACAAGTTGTTTTCAGCCATCCCTTCGAGATACGTCACTTCTATTCTATTGTCGGATTCCGTCCTATCGTGTGAATAGAGAGTTCCTTTTAGGACATCTGACGACAAAAGACTCTCAAGGTAGCAGTCATTTACTATTGTACTGCACAATTCAGTCCTTCCCTTTAGGCAACCCGTGCCTTGGGTACTATGACCTCTGCTGACTTCTCACGACAAGCTTTACTCCGTCATGGTACATCAAATACATCATCTTCACCATGCGTCCGTGAGACCTCCTCGGATAAGGGCATTGTCTTTCCATCTTATACCTACTTCATTTACACCGACCGTTCCGAATAGCTATTGGACTTTGATTTGTTTAGCAATCTTATCCACGGTCACATGCCTTATATAAAGTTTCTGTCCGTTAGGTCAGATATTTGTCGCCAGCTTCCTTCAGATTCCACCTCGCGATGGACACCCTTGCCTTTGACTATGCAATTCCCGCTATTAGGGCTTGCTCAGGACTTTCACCCGTTAGACAATGCTCATGCCGAGCGTACTAAAAAAAGCTCTCGTGGTGGAGAGCTTTAGGTGGCAAAAGAGAACATTGAATATCAGCGTTTCTTTCCGCGCAGGTAGTCGTTCAGGTCTTTGTATTCCGCATAGTGGCAAGATTCATCGCTGACACGTCCGCCATACATCCCGGCAATGGTCTCTGTGGTTCTCTGCCCGGCAAGGTCATTGTCGAGATAACAGTGAATGTCCGAATACTCCTGTAAACGTGCCAGCGTCTTTTTCAAATTGTTTACCGAGTTCATCACGAGGTAGTCGCATGGTATGGCAAGACAGACCGTCCGGTCGCCTGCCAGTTTCAGTGTCATATAAGAAAGAAAATCCATGAATCCCTCGAAGACACAGACGTTTTCCTGTGTCTCTTCTGTCAGATGTCTTATCAATGAGATGTCCTTGTTATTCAGGCATCCCTTGTAATAGGCGTTTCGCACCTCGTAACCGCCTGATATATTGCCGAATGCGAGAGCGAAGTAATGACGGCCTCGCAGTTCGTAATGCACCTCCTTGCAATACATACGGCTGATGTCCGCGTCGATAAGCCGGGATTGGAGGTAAGAGAACAGGGCGTGATGACGGAGTGGAATCACGATCACGTCTTTCATTTCAGCCTCCACCGGTCGGGGTGGAGCGGTCAGCATACGGGTTCTCGGTAGTGATGCGCCATTCACAAGCCTCTCTATATACGCCAGGGCCTCGCTCACGCAGTCCGTCCGGCAAATGTATTTTGCCAGTTCCACCAGGTCGCCACCGGTCGCCTCGCCGAAATCGTACCATTCATTGATGCGGTCATTCACTTTGAACGACGGGGTACGCTCGTTCCGTAACGGTGAGAGATACCAGTATTGTCCCGATTTTATGTGCTGCGTATGGTGACCGAGACGTGCCAGAAAATCCACGATACGCACTTGTTTTGCTTCTGCTATGGTCATGTCTTTTTTCTTTCACTTGGTTTCACGAAAATGGTTTAGTTTAGTTTTTTCCTATATATATAAATACTAAAGTAAACTAAATCATACAGGCCCGCGCCCGGCATCATTCTTCATCAAAAAGCATGGCCTCGGTAGGCGTCATGTCATAATAGAACAGCTTGTCCCGTTTGATGATGAGCTTGAGGTTGTCTATCAGGTATTGCATCAGTTTTATCATGACGCTCCGACCACGTTTGAACCCGATTGCCTCATAGGAGACCATCAGGCTTTGCAACAGGTTGTCGAATCCCCGGATAGGCTTTTCCCCGAAAGCGGCGGAGAGGGCTTCCCGGTGCTGTTCGATGCTCAGCTCCGTGAACCCCGTCCGAGCCTTGGGCTTCGGGGGCTCTCCGAACGAGTGTCCTTCCGCAATGACGGGCAGCCCAGTCTCGTTGATGGTGAACGCAAACGGCTTGAACTCCTTTTCCCGGATATGGAGCGCATGGACTTCGCTGATACCGGGATTCTCGTTGCTCTTGCTGATGACAAGCACGGTTTCCGCCTTGTTGCTCATTTCCGTACCAATGTGTCCCCGCACATTATTATCCCCTTTGTTCAAATGGAGTACACAATGGATATGCAGGTCGTACCTTGAAGACCATTCCATCATCCGGTTGATGACTTCCACCGATTCACCGGTGCTGTTGATGTCAAGCATCAGGTCGCGGATGCCGTCAATGATGACCAGCCCATAGCCTTTGTTCTGACGCAGCGCATAGTCGATGACCTCGACACGCACCGACGGCGAATATTCACGCAGGCAGAAGAAGTCGAGATTCTCCGGGTCGGTTGTCGTGGGCAGCCCGGCCAGCCGCAATATGCGCTCCAATACCGAGCGGCAATGGAAACGGCTCTGTTCCGTATCGACGTACAGAATCCGCTGTTTGCCTTCGGGCAGATGCGCACGGTAGTTCAACACTTGTTTCCCGGCCAATGAAGCGGCGACAAGCGCAGAGACATTAAACGTCTTCTTCGACTTTGCCTTTCCTGTCGATGCACTGAAATTGCCGAGCGTGGCAATCGTCGAGTTGTCTATCCAGATGATTTGCGGCGGGGTCTCATAAATGTCCGTTGCCTTGATTTGCGAGGCCAGAAGGATGTCCGACAGGCGGTGTTCATCCATTCCCATATCGGCTGAGCGGTCAGTCTTTCTTTCGTTTTCCATTGCGTCTCTTATTAAGGAACGGTTCTGTGGCGGCGGCTTCCGTCGCCATGCGCACGGCCTCGTTCACTGTAGGTTCATAATTCTGCAACAGCCATTCGTCCAATTCCTCCTTGGCGAAATAGACCATTTTACCGCGCGGTTTGTAGTGCGGTATCTCCTTGCTCGATGTGAGCTTGTACAGCATACTTTCAGAAACCCCGATATACATACAGGCTTCCTGAAACGTGAACACTCTCTTGGTCGTGAAGATGGTATTTTCCAGCAACGTGATACGCTCCAAGAGACTTTCGACCGGTTCCAATTTCTTTAGTACCGATTCGATGGCGGCGAGCCGTCCGCTCATCCGCTCCATGAATGTCATTCTATTCGGCATAATAACATGGTTTGATTTTTGACAATGGAGATGCAACCTCCGTTATGCAGCGCGCTAACGGAGGTCAAAGGTATGTCCGGTAAACGAAGATGCCGTGATTTGGGGAATGATACTATGCGCGTATCATTGCAACTCTCATGCTTTTACCTTTCACATACTTCGCTTCTTGTCACTTCCTGTCATTCTTTCAGCCGGTCAATGGTCTTTCGGATGCCGTATGCGACCGATGTCATGTTGTTCTTGATGGATGACAGCGCGGAAGACAGGGTCGATACCGAAACGGAACGTGTCCCGTCCTTGGACTGCAGGAATGCACCCTTGCCGAGAACATTCTGCCACCGGGACTGGATAAGCGAGTTTTCAAGAAGCGCGTCGAACAGGATTACCACACGGCGGATATTGTTCACTCGGATGGAAAAGCCTTTCTTACAGGCGAAAAGAGCCTCCATGTCTTCAATGCGTACAGAAACACAGAACAGATGATAAGTATTGGCACAAGCCACAATACTTTCCATCTGTTCCGGGGTAAAATCACAGCCAAAAGAAAGGGAGAGATCTGCCGGTCGGTCAATGTGGGGCGGACCGAGCGGAGGCAACGATTCCGAGGTATCATACATCCGTTTCAGCTTCATGCACTCGTCAAACGTGAAATTCGGCGTAGCAAAGCAAATCTGGACGAAACGGGCGTACTCGGTCAGCAGCCCCTTGACGATGTGGATGTTCATTTCGTGGCAGTTCCGGCAGGCCGCATGGTCGCAGTCTATGTACCGGTGTCCGTTTACGAAATCGTCCACATAACGGTGGTACTGTTTACCACCCGACACAACATCGTGGAGATAAACTGTTTTTGCTTCGGTTAGCAGGGCGAAAAGTTCATTCGCCACATCCTTCTCCGCAGCGAAGTGCTGCAGGTGTTGGCTCCCTCCAAAAAGAGAGAAGGCCGTCTTCAGGTCTTTTCATGTCGATTTACCTTTTTGAGTTTATAATATGTGATGAAAGCATTAACTTCGGTTGCGTTCACAACCGGAGCAATGCCATAAATTGATGTTTGTAAATTAGACATGAACCACATAGTGCCGTCAATTAGTGAAACAAACCGTTTACAAGATTCACTGCCTCGTCCTTCTTCTTGTTGATAATCTTGGCATACACCTGTGTCATTTTTACGTCGGCATGACCGAGCAACTTCGAGACGGTATATAAATCCGCGCCGAGCGTCAGCATCATGGTGGCGAATGTATGCCGGCTGGTGTGATAGGAGAACCGCTTGGAGATTCCGGCTGCTTTCGCCCAAGGTTTGAGCTGCATCCTGATTGTATTGGCGGACGGCAGGTCGAACACATTATCTTCCGATGATTTTCCCCCACGTTCCGGCATCCACTTCAACGCTTCAGGAGAGAGGGGCAGGTAAATAGGCTCTTTGGTCTTTTTCATGGACACGGCCAAACGGTACTGTCCCCGGTCAACGAACACGTCTTTCCATTTCAACTTGATTATATCGCTGATGCGCAATCCGCAGAAGCAGGAGAACAGATACGCGCATTTTACTATCTCGTATTCCTCGTGGGGCATAGGAGTGTCAATCAACGCCTGTACCTCTTCGATGGTCATGTACGACCGCATACTCTCCGGCTTACGGATTTTCTCCGACTTCTCAAGCTCGTTGAAAGGGTTGGCCTTCATCTTTTTCTTCCTGACGGCAGAGTTCAACGCACCGTTCAACGCACGGTAATAATTGTGAAGCGTGTAGTTTGATATGTCCTTGCCTTTCGGATGATATTCCGTCAACAGATAAGTGATGTAGCCCCGGCAGAAGTCCCCGTCAATCTGATCCAGTGTGACCATTTCTCCGGCATAGTCTTTCAGTATGCGCATGGCAATCTTGATTTGGTTGCCGTCTTTCTTGCCCGCACTCTCTTGGGCTTCCATGTAAACCTTCATCCAGTCCAACAGATAAGTCTTGTCCTTACGGAATACGATTCCTGCCTCATTGCTGGTCAGTTCGATAATACGTTTCGACTTGATGGCATTGGCGGCATCCATTGTCGCCTGATTCTGCCTACGGGCATTATTATCCGTCTCCGGGATAATATACATCTTGAGGTATTCATACGTCCGCTTTCCATCGCGGTATATATCCAGATATAGACTCTTGCTGCCATCGCTCAACGGCTTCATCCGAAGACGAATCGGCTCTTTGACTTTTGTATGATTCTTAACTCGTGCCATAGGGATTCCTTTCTCATTTTTCCTATTGCAAATATACGGATAAGTATCGAGATTAAGAAACAAATAAGAAACAAAATTGCACCAAATAAGAGCCAATTCACTGAAAGTACTGAAAACAACTGAAAATAAAAATAGGCTTATAAAACACTGATTTATAGCTTATTTATTATCACTTTATTGGGTGTTGTTTGCATTTTGTATATATACTGCGTAAATCTGGTAAATTGAAACTACGGAGACGATTGCGTGATGCTTATGCTATGCCTACGCATAGCGTGCATTCACGTACTCTCCGTAAAGGCTTTACCAGAGCCATCGCTTGAAAGTAGTGTGAATTGCACGCTACTTTTTTGCCTCGCCAAAAAGGAAAGGAAATACGTTATGGCGAAAATACAATTACTTGCCGTTATCTCAATAGATGGCTGTCCGATGAAACTGCATCCCCGGAAGCGGTTGCTTCAAACCGAAGATTACGGTATGGATGAAATACGTGCCAATGCCCTGTATAAGCTGACATCCGACTATTCGGTATCCGTGCTTCAAGAATGGAGAGAGGAAGGTGGAAGCATTTGCCATTTGTTGGAAGTAACTGCCGGGAATACCGAATATGCCAACGGACTGTTACGGATGAACGTGATAGATGAAATCATACTATACGTTGTTCCAACCATCGACGGAAACGGAGCGCATTTTTTCAAGTCAGCACTACCTATGAATGACTGGCGGCTTATGGAGAACAAAACTTATAGGGACGGAGTAATCCGGCTTACCTATCATAAAGAGCCACGGGCATAAAATGTTCAGATTATGAACATCTTGGCGGAATTTCCGTGTTCAGAAAGTGAACACATGTTCAGAATCTGAACACATTTCACAAGGGATGCAATCAAGGATAAAATTATTTTTGAATTTTATCTTTCTGAAAAACAATGTAGTACAATTTTCTCACAATCTTTTCTCGTGTTTAGGGCTATGATTTGCCCATATATCAGTGTGCGCACACTGATAAACAAGTGTAAACCCTCAAAACAGAAAAGATAATGAACCATCTCATATTGGCGGAAACACAGTTTTTCGCCCTGATAAACGGAAAAGACAACGGTAGCACGGAAACGGCATACGGCGGATTCGTGCAGGAAGTAATAAACCTGTGCTACGGCGGCAATGATGCCAAGCATATTATTGTGGCGTTGGCTTTTGCCGAAATCGAATTACAGCACCATCCGCAGAACTTGTCGGCATCGGAGGAGAATGTCGTCACTGTGTATATCCGCAAGGCGTTATCATTCATCCGAAAGATGCAGAAGATGGTATCCGCTTCTGCAATTACCTCCGTGCCACCACTAACATCCACATCCGAAACCAAAGCCACAGTCCCAGCCCTGCAATGGACCGGTAATGCCGTCGAGTTGGTAGAACTAATCTATGCCCTCTACGCCACCGGCTGCATCAATGGCGGCAAGGCTTCGCTGAAAGAGCTTGCCCCTGTCCTCTATTCTTTTTTCGGTGTGGAGTCCAAAGACTGCTACCGCTTCTATACGGACATCAAACGCAGGAAAAGCGACAGTCGCACCTACTTCCTTGAAAAGATGCAGGACAAACTGAACGCGAAGATGCGACATGACGATGAATTGGAGCGGATGAGGAGATAAACGAATGCCAAACAAAGGATAAGCGGCCGGATTATACGGTTTCTTATCCTTCTTCATTTACAATCACTCTATTATCTGCCGGAAAGCCGATTAAAATCATTAACTTTGCAAGTATTAATCAATGACGGATGAAAATAGATAACCTCGAAATATTGAATGGACTGATTGCCGGAGCCGAAGGCGGGACAGTTGAGTTCAAAGAAACTACCGGGCAGTTGGAGCGTGGAATTGAAACTCTTTGTGCCTTCTTGAACGGTACGGGCGGCACGGTGCTGTTCGGTGTAACCGACAAGGGAAAGATTATCGGTCAGGAAGTGAGCGACAAGACGAAGCGCGATATTGCGGAAACCATCAGACGAATCGAGCCGTTTGCGACCATTGATATATCCTATACAGACATTCCGGGAACGAACAAAAGTGTTATAGCTTTATCAGCGGAAGAACAACGATATATGCGCCCGTTCACCTATAAGGGGAGGGCTTATCAACGGATAGAGAGCGTTACATCTGCCATGCCGCAGGGTATATACAACCTGTTGGTTATGCAGCGAGGCGGAACCTATGCTTGGGATTCCATGCAAAATCCCAGCTTGAAAATATCCGACCTTGACGAAACGGCAATCTTGGGCGCAGTACGTGGAGGAATCAGAGGCGGACGTTTGCCGGAAGGTTCTATGCAGGAGGATGTCCGAACCATCCTTGAAAAATTTGACTTGTTGAATGATGGAAAGCTGAACAATGCTTCCGTTGTCCTATTCGGACGAAACTTCTACCATTATCCCCAATGTCTGCTCCGTTTAGCCCGGTTCAAAGGAACGACAAAAGATGAATTTTTAGATAATCAGCGTGTGACAGGCAATATATTCAACTTGCTGGATGCTGCAATGGCATTTTTCTTCAAGCATTTGTCCCTTTCCGGTAAAATTGAAGGTTTGTACAGAGAAGAGGAACTGAATGTGCCATATAAGGCATTGAGAGAATGTTGCATAAATGCTTTTGCACATCGTGTTTACCATCGCCCCGGCAGTTCAGTCGGGATTGCTATCTATGATGACCGCGTGGAGATTGAAAACAGCGGAACATTTCCGCCTGATATTACCATTGAGAAACTGTTGGGTGGCCACAATTCCGAACCACAAAATCTGATAGTAGCCAATGTGCTGTACAAAAGTGCAGTATTGGAGAGTTGGGGACGTGGCATAGCCCTTATGGTAAACGAATGTCGCCGTGTCGGTATTCCGGATCCGGAGTTTCATACCGACGGCAATGCTGTATGGATTGTGTTTCATTATACAAGAACTACAGTAGGACAAGACCCCACAGCAACCCCACAGCAACCCTATAGTAACCCCACAGTAACCCCACAGTTAGGAAAACTGTTGTCTGCTATTGGGAACAACACTCTCTCTGCTAAAGAAATCATGGAGAAAACGGGAATGAAAGATAAAAGGAATTTCTTAAAGAACTATATCCATCCGGCAATAAATTCCGGTTTGGTCCTTTCACTTTATCCCGTAGGCTCCAAGAGTCCGCAACAGAAATACTATCTTACTGATAAAGGTAAAGGTTTCCTGCAACAATAACGGGTATGGCTAAAAAGAAGAAACATAAGAATGATGTAAAAACTGATTTACCGATAATCATGGA
Source organism: Bacteroides bouchesdurhonensis (assembly GCF_900155865.1). GTDB lineage: Bacteria > Bacteroidota > Bacteroidia > Bacteroidales > Bacteroidaceae > Bacteroides > Bacteroides bouchesdurhonensis. The sequence continues at coordinate 3,418,505 of NZ_LT707006.1, read as the reverse complement.
TTATGGTATCGGCAGTATATCCGTTTATGACCCGGCAGACATGATGCCATACAACGAGCCGCCAATTAGCGAACAAATCCGCTTCAAGAAACTCGGCAAAGAGATGAAATCCGAGTTCAAGTGGCTGGTATCTTCCGTAGTGATTGAGTATTGGCAAGAAAACCGACAGATACCTTTCGGTGAAGAAATGTCGAAACTCAGAACCAGACTGTTGAGAATGTTTGCCGAAGAATACAGCATACTGCTTAAAGACGATACAGAGCTGAAAAATTATTTGCTGACGCTTGCCATTACCACCATCAACAAGCATCTCAAATCTGAGAATAAAAAGAGGGCGTCAAAACTCTCTTTTTAACAAAATTACCCTTGCTACAGATATCTGTGACAGGGGTAATTTTCATATTTGGGGTGTTTTGACACATCCCCTTTTTCATATATAAAGGAATCTGTTATTTCTGCTGCAACAGGTGTTTCAAGTTTTCATCATTTGCGATACGTTCCAGTTCCTCTTGAACAATCTGCTTCACTTCCTCCTTGATGCGCCTGTAATTCGCCTGAACCGTTTCCTTCATGCGGTCGTTGCCGTCCCCGTCCGTAAAGTCGGTAATGACGGGGATTTTCTTGTAGGCTTTCTCCTCGCGCCTCACCTTCTCGGCATCCACGACAATCTCACAATGAAAAATCTTCTGCTCGATACGCTCGTTGAAGTTGTCGGACACCGAACCGACAAACATACCCTGCGTCAAGCCGGAAATCTTGCTTGGCGGGATGAGTGAATCCATCTGCGTGTTGATGGAGGTGGAAACATCCTGCCGGTTGATGGAAATGGACTGCCGTTTCTGCAACACCTTACCGAAGCGTTCGGAAAGCGTCTTGGCGGTTTCACCCACCACCTGACCGGAAAAGATATTGCCGACGGTGTTCATCACGACCTTCGCTTCTTTATCACCGTAGTCGCGCACCAACTGGCTGAAATCCTGAAAGCCCAGACACACGGCAACCTTGTTGCTTCGCGCGGTGGCGATAAGGTTGTCCAACCCCTTGAAATAAATCGTGGGCAGCTCGTCGATGATGACCGACGACTTCAGCATCCCTTTCTTGTTGATGAGTTTCACGATACGGGAGTTATACAGACCGAGAGCGGCCCCGTAGATATTCTGACGGTCGGGATTGTTGCCCACACAGAGTATTTTCGGTTCTTCGGGATTGTTGATGTCCAGCGTGAACTCGCTGTCCGACATCACCCAATAGAGCTGCGGGGAAATCATCCTTGACAAAGGGATTTTCGCGCTTGCTATCTGCCCCATCAACTGCTCCGCAGCCCCTCCGAGCCATGCGTCCATGAACGGAGAAAGATAGTTTTCCAATTCCGGGTAAGAGGTCAGTATCGGGAAAATATCCTCATAGCGGCGGTTCAGGAACTCAATCGCATGGGGGAATGTACAATACTTGCCGTTCTGGAAAATTTTGAGATACCAGATAATAGCCGCGAAAAGGATGATGGGCGATTCTACGAAAAAGTCGCCCTGCTTTTGCACCCAACTTTTATTTAAGTTGAGCATAATGGTGTACGCACTCTCATAAGCGTCCGTAATATCCTCCATGAAGTCCGGGTGAATGGGATTGCAACGGTGCGAACGTCGCGGGTCATCGAAGTTTATCACATAAAACTTCGGTTTCACCTTGTAGCCCTCCGGGTGGTTCAGCAGATGGTTGTATGCTATCGTGGACAAGTCGCTGAATTTGAAGTCGTACACATACATCGAGAAGCCCTTTTCTATCTGCTGCTTGATGAAATTATTTACCACTGCATAGGATTTACCGCTGCCCGGCGTACCCAACACGATGGAAGCCCTAAAAGGATTCACGACATTGATCCAGCCATTGTTCCAACGCTTTTTGTAGTAAAACCGTGTCGGAAGATTGACCGAATACTCGCTTTCGATAAGCCTTGTTTCCTGCATGAAACTCTCGTTTTCGTTATTGAACACATCGTCCATAAGGTTGTGCTTCAACAGACGGCTCATCCACAGACCGCCCATCAGCAGGCAGACATAACCTGCGCCGACGGTCAGAATATACAGTCCCGTCACCGCCTCTATCGGGAGCGGCAAAGCCAGTATCCACCAGTTGAGGAAGAACAGCACGAAGCCAACGGCAAGGGCTGTCCAGATTCTTCCCCAAGTGATTTTCTCACCCTTTACGCCCTTTGTCCCCAAACAGGACAAGGCAAGCAGTAGGACGGCAAACAGTTTTGTGTACAGGATGGAACGGAACAGCCCCGCCGTGCGGTTGAAGTTCATCAGGATTCTGTCCACCACGCCGATCTCCACTCCCCAGAGCCGTATGGCTTCATAACAGAACCAGTACACGTTCATGACCACTAAAATAATACTCACGGCACGCAGAAAATCCATGATTTTCGCCAACGCCCTCAAATCGTCTTCTTGTTGTGACATACATTGATTTTTTTGATTGTTGATATTTTCGATTACATTCCCAAGCCCTTGCGCTTCTTCTTTTTCTTCTTGCGCTGCATCGCCCGGATGAAGGCTTCCTCCTCGGCGTCCACTGCCGGACCTTCGGGGGCAAACAGGTTCATACCACCCGAATGGTTCTCGTATTCCCCTCCGGAATATCCTTGTTTGTCCTCTTGTCCCTCCACCATAACGGAAAGCGGAATCGACGGCTGTCCAGCGTAAGGCTGCGTGAAGTGTTCCTGCAAGGCGTTGGCGGAAAGTTCCTTGCCCATGCGTGAGCCGTTCAGCACGCAGCCCGTACGGTGGTCGATGAACGTGGCTCCGTAGATGCGCCCTTCCTCCGTGTAGCGTAGTACGGTGTCGATGCCCTTTCCTTTGAGGGTGGCTACAAACTTCTCCTTGTCATACGTGCCTTCCAGCACGGAAAGGACGGTGCGTTTCGTCATGTCGGCAAGTTTCCTCTCCTTAAACTCCTGCTTGGAACGGGCAAACTTCTTCTGTACGGCTTCATAGCCGACGGACTTCCCGAACAGCGAGGACTTGAAAGGATTGCCGACCTTGTTGCCCTTGTCGTCCGTGACGGAATAGACCAGCCCGTGATACTCACGTCTGCGCACATTGCCATGTGCTTCCTCCACTGTCATATTATATAAGGAAAGGAGGGCACGGTATTCTCCCATCGTTTGGAAACGGTATTGCCCGTTCAAAGCCTTAACGATATTCCCCACCTGCTTCTTCACGTCGCCCGCAGAGGCGTCCACCTTGCGCAGCGGCGTGTCAAGACGGCGATTCTTGCGTTCCGCGTCATGCAGCCCGTACTTCCGTTCCAGTTCGCGTGTTATCTGCTTGCTCCGGTAAAAATTGTTCCGGGTGTCTATGCTCCTGCCGTTCTCGTCCACCCTGACCGTCACGATATGCAGATGGTGGCGGTCGATGTCCTCATGCTTGAAAACGAGATACGGCTGGTTGCCGAAGCCCATCTTCTCCAGATACTCCCGTGCGATGTTCTGAAGCTCCGTGTCCGTCAAAATATCGTCGGGATGCGGATTGAGCGAGATATGCACCACCGGTTTCTCCACCTTCGACCGCACGGGCATCAGAGTGAGAAAGTCCTCCATAGCCCGGTGGATGTCCATCGTTCCCGTACCGTCATTGTAGATGCGGTTGGTTGTCAGAAGCCGCCCTTTCGCCTCGTTGATCTTCTCCCCGTTGTAGGCAAGTGCGCCATACAACGAGTTTCCTACACTGATTTTTGCGACCATTTTTCCTGCATCTCCCTTGAAAATTCCACAATCTTACGGCTCAGTTTTACGAGTTCGACGGTCTGTTGCTCCAACTTGTAAAGCAACGCCATCGCCTTTTTCTCGGAAAAATGCAGCCTCAGTTCCTTCACTACTTGGTTGTAGTTCGTGCCTATCGCGCGGAACTGCGCATGAAAATCGGACAGTTTGGTGTAGTAATCCACCAGCGTCTTGTCCACTTTCAGCACCTTGAACGGCTGCCCGAAGAAGTGCGCCTTCAGGAAAACCGACTTGGCGTTTACGCCTGACTTCTCGAACATGGAGAGGAAACGGTTGTGTTCCTCCTCACTGAAACGGACGGTGTAGCGGAACACCGCCGGGTCGAGTTTGGGATTTCTCCCGCCTTTGTTTCTTCTTTTTTCACTCATATTACTTTGGATTTAGCGGTTTGACGGCATAAGCCGCCGCTTTGAGGCACAGCACCGCAGGTTTGAGAGGCTTCCCGACTTCGGAGGGTAAGCCCGCCCCCTGCAAGGGCAAGGCGTTTTCGTGGCTGCTCAAAATGTTTTGAGCGGCTGAAAACATACCTTGCTATGTTCAGGTGAACATAAAAATCCGTCGGGGACGGATTGGGGATGATTCCTTTCAAACTCCGGGCTGCGCTACCTGCGGCGTACCCTGCCGTTCGGGTGCAAAGTTACGCCCTTAAGGCGATGTCCGACAGAGGCTTGCCCCGGACAATCAGTGCCAACCGGCGCAACGTGCTGCCACTTGCCGGAGAAGTGATACAAGTTCCAAAATATCCTTGTTTATTTGCAGTGTGATTCGGATGTGGGACTGAAAATACACTCCTTCCGCCAGATGTTCGGACAGCAATCCGGGCATCAATCCAAACGGTTGAAAACAGGTGTATGTATTCAGATAGTTTTCCAAGCACACGTCCGTGCGGACGGATAAAAGCATGGACGGTTGGACAAACCGATGAATACCCGCAGGCACAGCCGGATTAAGGAGTGAATAAATAAATGAATGGGAGTGCGTGCGTACGTACTAATGACAATACGCTACCGCCACCGGACAGATGTATAACCAAATAAATTATCAAAAAAATGAAAGAAGCAACTTATGTGGCAATCTCCACGCAGAAAGGTGGAGCGGGTAAGACAACCCTGACAGTGCTTGTAGCAAGCTATCTGCACTATGTGAAAGGCTACAACGTAGCCGTGGTGGACTGCGATTTCCCGCAGTACAGTATCCATGACATGCGCAAGCGTGACATGAAAGCCGTCATGGAGGACGGGCATTACAAGGTGCTGGCGTATGAGCAGCTCAAACGACTGAAGAAGAACCCATACACCATCAGATGCAGCCGTGCGGAAGATGCGGTAAAGACCGCCGAAAATCTGGTGGCAGCGCAGCCCGACCTCGATTTCGTGTTCTTCGACCTGCCGGGAACAATCAACAATGCCGATGTGGTGCAGACCATTTCCCAAATGGACTATATCTTCACGCCCATCATCGCCGACCGTGTGGTGATGGAGAGTTCCATCAAGTTCGCCACTGTCATCAACGAACAGATGATAAGCACGGGCAAGTCCGGCATCAAAGGGATTTACCTCGTGTGGAACATGGTGGACGGACGCGAAAAGACTGAACTTTACAAGGCATACGACAAGGTCTGTGCCGAGTTCGCCCTGCCCATTCTGGAAACACATCTACCGGACAGTAAGCGCTTCCGCAAGGAGACGGCGGCAGAACGCAAGGCGGTATTCCGCTCCACGGCGTTTCCGGCGGACAAAATACTGGTACGCGGCAGCAACCTCGACAAACTCGTCGATGAGATTCTCGGCATCATCAAAAACTGAACGGCATGGCAAAGAAAACAAGAATCGAGGACATCGACAGCGAAGCCGTAATCAACTCATTTCGACTGGACGATACAAGCATTCCGCCGGAAGCGAGAAGCACGGACGGGAACGCTCCTGTCCCACCTCCGAAAGAAGCGATACAAGAAGCCGTTTCTCCACCCGCCTCGCACTCCAAAGAGGAGCCGGAACGCAGGCGCAGGAACAGCAAGCCGGAAAAATTGGATTATGACACAGTATTCATATGCGGTTCCAATATCACGGCAAGGCTCGGCAAGCAGGTCTATATCCGCAAGGAGTACCACGACCGCATACAGAAGATGCTTCATGTAATCGGAGGCAACGAAGTGACTATCGCGGCATTTCTTGACAACGTGCTGACACACCATTTCACGCTGTTCCAAGACGAGATAGCCGAATCGTTCAAACGGCACATGGAATCCTATAATTTATAAACACTCAAAAACAACAAAGAAGTATGAAAAGAACAAATAAGAACCGTCAGGCTGAGTATCTGCAAACAGGAAAGAGTGAAAGAACCGCTGTCCGTGCAGCAAAGTGTGTAACCGACTACGGGCAGGAAAATACCGACGTTGACTTCCGCAAGGATAAAGGCAGAGACAAACCGCTCTCGACTTTCCTGCAAGCATCGGAAATCAAAACGCGGCAATGTATATACATCAGCCGAGAAATTCATGAGAAAGTCGCTATCGTTACCAGTCGGATGGGAAACGGTTTGAGCATCGGCAAGTTTGTGGATAACATCCTCCGCGACCATTTCCGACAATACGGGCAGCAGTACATGGAACAGATTGAAAACGTCCAAAAAGTAAGATTATGACAAAGGCGTTTTTAATCGTATCGGTTGCTTGCAACGTGTGGTTTCTGTTTCTGCTGTTCTATGACCGCATCATGGACACGAAGCTCATCCGTTTCTTCAGACATATTGCCGGGCTGTGGCGGTCATTGGACAGTACGGTGGCAGAGCAAGGAAAGGATAAGGAAATACCTCACGCAGACACCTCGGACATCATTGGCAAGAGCCGTTTCAAGATGGCATCGACCCGGACAACCGCTGCCATACCGACGCAAGAAGCCGCCACTTCGGAAAAAGGCATTGAGCTGTCGGAGGAAGAGGCTACTTTTGACGACGGAAACACGGAAACCGTCTCACGCCCGACACAAGTACCGGAGGACAAACTCGATGAAACCTTCACGAGCATCCCGCCCTCGGAACTGGAGTACGGAGAAGATGAACCGGAGGATGAAGAACCAGACAAAAAGCAGGCTTCGGGAAGTAGCTTCGAGGATATTGACATGGCAGTACACACCATACGGAAGGAATCACCATCCGATGAGGAAATGCGACACGCCGGAAAGGTCATGACGGAACTGGACGGGACAGAGCTTTTCACAAGAATAACGGAACGCCTGACCGATGAAGCAATGAGCGAGAGGATTGCAAAGGCGATGGCAGTTTTCGTGGACACGGTGAACATGACCGTGACACAACAAAAGGAAAAGGTGTTCGTGATTCCCGACAACATCGAGGAGTTCGACTTCCGAAACTATGTATAACAACTAAAAAAGAATGGAAATGAAAACGTAAAATGACGACACCCACGCGCACGGCGGTACAAGGTACAGCCAACCCGCAACGGACAGCCCCAAGTCCGTAGAAACAAACGGGCAACCACTAAAACCAAAGTAAAGTAATCAAGTATCAACCGCCCGAAAAAGGACTATCCACCCTTTGGACGGCACAAAAAAGAACAGTTTATGAACAAGAACATCAGACAAAAGTTAATCATCGCTGCGGCACTTATGATTGCCGCAACCGCCTCCGCTTTCGCACAGGGAAACGGTCTGGCTGGCATCAACGAAGCCACCTCTATGGTGAGTTCGTATTTCGACCCCGGCACGAAATTAATCTACGCCATCGGCGCGGTAGTCGGGCTTATCGGTGGCGTGAAAGTGTACGGAAAATTCTCGTCCGGAGACCCGGACACCTCGAAGACCGCCGCCTCGTGGTTCGGGGCTTGTATCTTCTTGATTGTCGCCGCCACTATCCTGCGCTCATTCTTCCTTTAATAAACAATGTATGGCTGAATACCCGATAAACAAGGGTATCGGCCGTCCGGTCGAGTTCAAGGGTTTGAAGGCTCAGTACCTCTTCATCTTCTGCGGAGGTCTGCTGGCTCTCTTCGTCCTGTTCGTCATCCTCTATATGGTCGGCATCGACCAGTGGATATGTATCGGCTTCGGCGCGGCATCGTCTTCCGTCCTCGTATGGCAGACCTTCGCGCTGAACGCCCGGTACGGCGAACACGGGCTGATGAAATTGGGAGCGGCAAGGAGCCATCCCCGATACCTTATCAACCGACGGCGGATCACCCGATTACTCAAACGGCAACGAAAGGAAGAAACGACATGAGAAATACATCCAAAATGACAACACTGGAAAACAAGTTCCCCCTGCTGGCGGTGGAGCATGGCTGCATCATCTCCAAAGACGCCGACATCACGGTGGCTTTTGAGGTGGAACTGCCGGAGCTTTACACCGTGACGGGCGCAGAGTACGAGGCGATACACGGCTGCTGGTGCAAGGCTATCAAGGTGCTACCGTACTTCTGCGTCGTGCATAAGCAGGATTGGTTCATCAAGGAGAAATATATGCCGGAGTTACAGAAGGACGACATGAGTTTCTTGAGCCGTTCCTTTGAACGCCACTTCAACGAGCGTCCGTACCTGAAACACTCCTGCTATCTCTACTTGACCAAGACGACGAAAGAACGTAACCGTATGCAGAGCAACTTCAGTACGCTGTGCCGGGGACATATCATCCCGAAGGAGCTGGACAAGGAAACCGCCGGGAAGTTCATGGAGGCCGCCGAACAGTTCGAGCGCATCATGAACGACAGCGGCTTTGTGAGGCTGCGCCGCCTCTCCACCGACGAGATTGTCGGGACGGAGAAGTCCGCCGGGCTGATAGAGCGTTACTTCTCGCTCATGCCCGAAGGCGACACGACCTTGCAGGACATCGACCTCTCGGCAAAAGAAATGCGTATCGGTGACAACCGCCTGTGCCTGCACACCCTCTCCGACGCGGAGGATATGCCAGGAAAGGTGGCTACCGACATCCGCTACGAGAAACTCTCCACCGACCGCTCGGACTGTCGCCTCTCCTTCGCCTCCCCCGTGGGGCTGCTGCTTTCCTGCAACCACATCTATAACCAGTATGTGATTATCGACAACAGCGAGGAAAATTTGCAGAAGTTCGAGAAGTCCGCAAGGAATATGCAGTCGCTATCCCGATACAGCCGGAGCAACAGCATCAACCGCGAGTGGATAGACCAGTACCTGAACGAAGCCCATTCCTACGGGCTGACCTCGGTACGGGCGCACTTCAACGTCATGGCGTGGAGCGATGACGCGGAGGAACTGAAGCATATCAAGAACGATGTGGGCAGCCAGCTGGCAAGCATGGAGTGCGTGCCGCGCCACAATACCATCGACTGCCCGACGCTCTACTGGGCGGCGATGCCCGGCAACGCGGCGGACTTCCCGGCGGAAGAGAGTTTCCACACCTTCATCGAGCAGGCGGTGTGCCTCTTCACGGAGGAAACCAACTACCGCAGTTCGCTCTCGCCCTTCGGCATCAAGATGGTGGACAGGCTTACGGGAAAACCGTTGCACCTCGACATCAGCGACCTGCCGATGAAGCGGGGTATCACGACCAACCGCAACAAGTTCGTGTTGGGTCCTTCGGGCAGCGGCAAATCCTTTTTTATGAACCACCTCGTGAGGCAATACTACGAGCAGGGTACGCACGTGGTGCTGGTGGACACGGGAAACTCCTATCAGGGCTTGTGCGAGATGATCCGGTGCAAGACAAACGGGGCGGACGGCGTGTACTTCACCTACACGGAGGAGAAACCGATTTCGTTCAACCCGTTCTACACCGATGATTACGTGTTCGACGTGGAGAAAAAGGACAGCATCAAGACATTGCTGCTGACGCTCTGGAAGTCGGAGGACGACAAAGTGACGAAGACGGAGAGCGGCGAACTGGGCAGTGCGGTGAACGCCTATATCGAGCGTATCAGGGCTGACCGGAGCATCGTCCCCTCGTTCAACACCTTCTACGAGTATATGCGCGACGACTACCGCCGCGAACTGGCGGAACGTGAGATAAAGGTGGAGAAGTCCGACTTCAACATCGACAATATGCTCACCACCATGCGGCAGTATTACCGGGACGGACGCTACGACTTCCTGCTCAACTCCACGGAGAACATCGACCTGCTCGGCAAGCGGTTCATCGTCTTCGAGATTGACAGTATAAAGGAAAATCGCGAGCTTTTCCCTGTGGTGACCATCATCATCATGGAAGCCTTCATCAACAAGATGCGCCGATTGAAAGGCGTAAGGAAACAGTTGATAGTGGAAGAGGCTTGGAAGGCTCTATCTTCGGCGAACATGGCTGAGTACCTGCGCTATATGTACAAGACCGTGCGCAAGTATTACGGGGAGGCAATCGTGGTGACGCAGGAGGTGGACGACATCATTTCCTCGCCCGTCGTCAAGGAGAGCATCATCAACAACTCCGACTGCAAGATACTCCTTGACCAGCGGAAGTACATGAACAAGTTTGATGCCATACAGTCCCTGTTGGGTCTGACGGAGAAAGAGAAGTCGCAGATACTCTCCATCAACATGGCGAACAACCCGTCAAGGCTCTACAAGGAAGTGTGGATAGGACTGGGCGGCACGCAGTCGGCAGTCTATGCCACCGAAGTTAGTGCTGAAGAGTATCTGGCGTACACCACCGAAGAAACGGAAAAAGTAGAGGTTTACCGTCTGGCGGAACAGTTGGGCGGCGACATTGAAGCCGTCATCCGGCAGCTTGCCGAAAGGCGGAGAAAAAAGGAATAAATAGAAACAGATTCATCAACTAAAAAAGAAAATGCGTATGAGTATATCAAGAACGAAAATGCTGCAAGTCAGCAAGTGTTTAATCGGGCTGGCGGTCATGGTGCTGCAATCCTGCGACATAACGGACAACCGACGCGACCTGCTTTGCGGAAACTGGGAGAGCGTGGAGGGAAAGCCCGACGTGCTTATCTACAAGGAGGGCGAAGCCTATAAGGTGACGGTATTCAAGCGGAGCGGCATCCGCCGCAAGCTGAAGCCGGAAACCTATCTCTTGCAGGAGGAGAACGGCAATCTGTTCATGAACACCGGATTCCGCATCGACGTGTCCTACAACGAGGCGACGGACATCCTGACCTTCTCGCCGAACGGGGACTACGTGCGTGTGAACCCGAAACCGGACCATCCGATAGGCGAGCAATAAATAATGAAATCCACTAAAATCCAAAGTAACATGAGAACAAGAATAACACTTATTATCTGCCTGTGCCTGTTTGCAGTCGGCAGGGCAAGCGCACAGTGGGCGGTGATAGACCCGTCCAACATCGCGCAGAGCATCGTGAACACCTCGAAGAACGTGGTACACACTTCCACGACCGCCCAGAATATGATAAAAAATTTTCAAGAGACCGTGAAGATTTACGAGCAGGGCAAGAAGTATTACGACGCACTCAAATCCGTGAACAATCTGGTAAAGGACGCCCGGAAGGTGCAGCAGACCATCCTGATGGTGGGTGACATCACCGACACCTATGTGACCAGTTTCCAGAAGATGATGCGTGACGATAACTTCACGGTGGAGGAACTGGGAGCCATCGCCTTTGGCTACACCAAGTTATTGGAGGAATCCAACGATGTGCTGACGGAACTGAAGAATGTGGTGAATATCACCACGCTCTCCATGACGGACAAGGAGCGCATGGACGTGGTGGAACGCTGCTACTCCAAAATGAAGCGTTACCGCAACCTCGTGAGCTACTACACCAACAAGAACATTAGCGTGAGTTACCTGCGTGCGAAGAAGAAAAACGACCTTGACCGCATCATGGGGCTGTACGGGAACATGAACGAAAGATATTGGTAGCCTATGAATTTCGACAACCTTCACCAAATTCTGCGCTCGCTCTACGAACAGATGATGCCGCTATGTGGGGACATGGCGGGCGTGGCGAAAGGCATCGCCGGGCTGGGCGCACTCTTTTATGTGGCCTACCGGGTATGGCAGTCGCTGGCGAGAGCCGAACCGATAGACGTGTTCCCTATGCTCCGCCCGTTCGCTATCGGTCTGTGCATCATGTTCTTTCCGACGGTGGTACTGGGTACGATAAACAGCATCATGTCGCCCGTCGTGCAGGGTACGGCAAAGATGCTGGAGGCGGAAACGCTGGACATGAACCGATACCGTGAGCAGAAGGACAAACTGGAGTACGAAGCGATGATGCGCAATCCCGAAACCGCCTACCTCGTGTCAAATGAGGAGTTTGACAAACAACTGGAAGAACTGGGCTGGTCGCCCGGCGACATGGTGACGATGGCGGGGATGTACATCGAGCGCGGGATGTACAACATGAAGAAGGGCATCCGCGACTTCTTCCGCGAGATACTGGAACTGATGTTCCAAGCCGCCGCCCTCGTGATAGACACCATCCGCACGTTCTTCCTCGTGGTGCTGGCGATACTCGGTCCGATAGCCTTCGCCATATCGGTGTGGGACGGCTTCCAAAGCACGCTTACACAGTGGATATGCCGCTACATACAGGTCTATCTGTGGCTGCCCGTGTCGGATATGTTCAGCACCATACTGGCGAAGATACAAGTGCTGATGCTGCAAAGCGACATCGAACGGATGCAGGCTGACCCGAACTTCTCGCTGGATTCGAGCGACGGGGTGTACATCGTCTTCATGATAATCGGCATCATTGGTTACTTCACCATCCCCACGGTAGCAGGCTGGATTATCCAAGCCGGAGGCATGGGAAGCTACGGTCGCAACGTGAACCAGACGGCAGGACGAGCCGGAAGTATGGCGGGCAGCGTGGCGGGCGCAGCCGCAGGAAACGTGGTCGGACGTGTCGGGAAGCTGCTGAAATAATCAACTGACAATTAAAAACGAATAAACAACAATGGAATTTAAGTCACTTAAAAACATCGAATCATCGTTCAGGCAGATACGCCTGTTCGGTATCGTCTTCCTCTCGTTGTGTGCCGTAATAACGGTATGGAGCGTGTGGAGTTCCTACCGCTTCGCGGAGCGGCAACGGGAAAAGATTTACGTGCTGGACAACGGCAAGTCGCTGATGCTGGCTCTCTCGCAAGACTTGTCGCAGAACCGTCCGGCAGAAGCGAGGGAACACGTGCGCCGTTTCCACGAGCTGTTCTTCACGCTCTCACCCGAAAAGAGCGCGATAGAGCATAACGTGAAACGCGCCCTGCTATTAGCGGACAAAAGCGTGTACAACTACTATTCGGACTTTGCCGAGAAGGGGTACTACAACCGCATCATCGCCGGGAACATCAATCAGGTGTTGAAGGTGGACAGCGTGGTGTGCGATTTCAACGGCTATCCCTACCGTGCCGTGACCTACGCCACGCAGAAGATCATCCGGCAGAGCAACGTCACCGAGCGCAGCCTCGTGACTACGTGCCGCCTCTTGAACTCGTCCCGTTCGGACGACAATCCCAACGGTTTCACCATCGAGGGATTCACCATCATCGAGAACAAGGATTTACAAACCATCAAAAGGTAAACGGACATGAAGAAAATCAAAAAATCATTTTGGCGTGCGTACTGGAAGCTCCACGACAAAAAGAAAATGCTGGTGGCAAGGCTCAAAGGCTATCTGGACGGTTTGCCCCCGAAGACACGCAGGCGCATCGTGCTGGCGATGCTCGCCGCCTTTGCGGTGCTTGCCCTCTACACCTTCGGCAAAGCCGTCTATGAAATCGGCAGGAATGACGGCAGCCGGATGGTAACAGACCATGCCGGACAGGTGGAACTGTCCATAAAGCCGGACAACAATCATAATGTAATACCTTATTTATATGGAACAGACGAAGAATGAACCTAAAAACGAGAACAAGGCGGCTCCCGACAACGGGAAACCGAAGAAGGAGCGCAAGCCGCTGACCGAAGCCCAAAGGCTGAAACGTCAGAAAATGATAGTGCTGCCCGCTATAGTGCTGGTATTCATCGGTGCTATGTGGCTGACATTCGCCCCGTCTTCCGACAAGGAGCAGCAACCGGGAACGGGTGGTTACAACATCGAAATGCCCGACGCTGACAAGGCGAACCGCCAGATCATCGGCGACAAGGCGAAAGCCTACGAACAGGGAGCAATGGAGGAACGGCAGGAGAACCGCAGCCGCGCCATGCAGGAACTGGGCGATATGTTCGACCGCGAGGTGGCGGAAACGGACGGCGGCAGGGACTTCGACCTTGCTAATCCCGGAAATGCGGAAGATGCAACAGCAAAATCATCCGCTCCGAAAACCATCCAATCCTCCGCAGCTGCCTACCGCGACCTCAATACCACGCTCGGCAACTTCTATGAGCAGCCGAAGAACGACAACGCGGAAATGGACGAACTGTTGGAGCGTATCGCCTCGCTGGAATCGGAACTGGAAACCGAGAAAGGCAAGGCATCCTCTATGGATGATCAAGTGGCACTCATGGAAAAGTCCTACGAGCTGGCGGCGAAGTACATGGGCGGTCAGAACGGTACACAGCCACCTGTCGGACAGGCGGCAGAACCTTACCATGTGCAGAAAGCCGGAAAGAACACGGCTGCACCTGTCAGGCAGGTAACGCATCAGGTGGTATCTTCGCTCTCACAGCCGATGAGCAACGCTGAGTTTGTCGCCTCCTTCTCGCAGGAGCGCAACCGCAGTTTCAATACGGCGGTGGGTGTCACGACTGTATCGGACAGGAACACCATATCGGCGTGTGTCTATGGGGCGCAGAGTGTGACTGACGGGCAGGCGGTAAGATTACGGCTGCTGGAGCCGATGGCAGTGGCGGACAAAATCATACCCCGCAATGCAGTGGTGGTAGGCACGGCAAAGATTCAGGGCGAACGACTCGATATTGAAATTACTTCGCTGGAGTACGCAGGTACGATTATACCGGTAGAACTGGCGGTGTATGACACGGACGGACAGCCCGGCATCTTCATTCCAAACTCGATGGAGATGAACGCCGTCAGGGAGGTTGCCGCCAACATGGGCGGCTCGCTGGGCAGCAGCATTAATATCTCCACCAACGCAGGGGCGCAGCTCGCCTCCGACTTGGGCAAGGGGCTGATACAAGGCACGAGCCAGTATATCGCCAAGAAGATGCGTACCGTCAAGGTGCATCTGAAATCCGGATACAAGGTCATGCTATATCAGGACAGAGATTGAAAACAATAACAATCAACGACTAAAAAAACAACAACCAAATTTTTATTTACCACTAAAATCCAAAGTAGAATGAAAAAAGTAATCATCATGTTTGCCCTCGCTATGGGCATCGTAACTGCCAACGCGCAGGAGAACGTAACCGTTGTAACGGACAACGGAAGTGAACAACCGACCTTGACAAAGGAGGTCTATCCGCAGAAGGAGGCGGACGGCGATCTGTATCACGGGCTGACAAAGAAGCTGACCTTCGACCGCATGGTTCCCCCGCACGGCTTGGAAGTGACCTACGACAAGACCGTCCACGTCATTTTCCCCTCGGAGGTGCGCTACGTCGATTTAGGCTCGCCCGACCTGATTGCGGGTAAAGCCGACGGAGCGGAGAACGTCATCCGCGTGAAAGCGACCGTGAGGAACTTCCCGAACGAAACCAATATGTCCGTGATAACGGAGGACGGGAGTTTCTACACCTTCAACGTGAAGTACGCCGCCGAACCGCTGCTGCTCAACGTGGAGATGTGCGACTTCATCCATGACGGCGAGGCGGTGAACCGTCCGAACAACGCGCAGGAAATCTATCTGAAAGAGCTGGGTAGCGAAAGTCCCATGCTGGTGCGCCTTATCATGAAGTCCATTTACAAGCAGAACAAGCGTGAGGTGAAACACATCGGCTGCAAGCGTTTCGGCATCCAGTACCTTCTGAAAGGCATCTACACGCACAACGGACTTCTCTATTTCCACACGGAAATCAGGAACCAAAGCAACGTGCCTTTCGATGTGGACTATATCACGTGGAAAATCGTGGACAAGAAGGTGGCGAAGCGTACCGCCGTGCAGGAGCAGATCATCCTGCCGCTCCGTGCGCAGAACTATGCCACCTGTGTGCCGGGCAGAAAGAGCGAGCGCACGGTATTCACGATGGCGAAGTTCACCATCCCCGACGGCAAGTGCCTCGTGGTGGAGCTGAACGAGAAGAACGGAGGCCGTCATCAGTCCTTCGTGATTGAGAACGAGGACTTGGTACGTGCGGGTACCATCAACGAACTTCAAGTGCGCTGACCATGAGAAAGCACATCGCAATCATCATCGCATCGCTTGCCCTCTTCACGGGGCAGGCGCACGCCCAGCGGTGCCTGCCGAAGATGCAGGGCATCGAATTGAGAGCTAACCTTGTGGACGGTATGCGTTTAAGTGGCAACAATGGCGGTTACAGTTTCGGGGCGGCTCTCTCCACCTACACGAAGAACGGTAACAAGTGGGTGTTCGGTGGCGAATACCTCTTGAAGAACAACCCGTACAAGGATACCGCCATACCTGTGGCGCAGTTCACGGCGGAGGGCGGTTATTATTTCAAGATACTCTCCGACGCCCGTAAAATAGTGTTCGTCTATGCGGGGGCTTCGGCTCTCGCCGGATATGAGTCGGTGAATTGGGGCGAGAAAGTGCTGCATGACGGCTCCACGCTCCATGACCGGGACGCCTTCATCTACGGCGGTGCGCTGACGCTCGATGTGGAGTTTTACGTGGCTGACCGTATCGCCCTGCTCGCCAACCTCCGGGAGCGCCTGCTGTGGGGTGGCGACACACGGAAGTTCCATACGCAGTTCGGGGCGGGCGTCAAGATAATCATCAACAGACACGTCGCATGGAACGGACGGACATTGAGAATATGAGGCAGATACCCATTGCGGACTTTCTCGCACGGCTGGGACATGAGCCTGTCCGAAGGAGCGGAAACGAGCTGTGGTATCGTGCGCCATACCGCAGTGAACGCACGCCCTCCTTCCGTGTGAACGTGGCGAAACAGCTCTGGTACGACTTCGGCTTGGGCAAGGGCGGCGACATCTTCACGCTTGTCGGGGAGTTTACCCGAAGCGGGGATTTCATGGCGCAGGCGAGATTCATAGCGGAAACCGCCCGTATGCCGCTTGCCGCAGCAGAAAAGCCGTTGTACCTGCCGGAACCGTCCGAACCTGCCTTTGAGGGAGTGGAAGCCGTCCCGCTGCTCCGCTCTCCGCTGACGGAGTATTTGAAGGAAAGAGGCATCCCTTATGCCGTTGCATCCCGCCACTGCTGCCGCCTGAACTACGGCGTGCGTGGTAAGCGGTACTTTGCCGTCGGCTTTCCGAACGTGTCGGGCGGCTATGAAACCCGAAGCCGCCGTTTCAAGGGTTGCGTACCACCAAAGGACGTGTCGCTGGTCAAGGCGGGGGACATCCCGGCGGACGTGTGCAGCGTGTTCGAGGGCTTTATGGACTTCCTGTCCGCCGTCACGCTCGGTTTGGCAACGGGTGACTGCCTTGTGCTGAACTCCGTCGCCAACGTGGAAAAGGCTTTGAAACATCTGGACTGGTACGAGCGCATCGACTGTTACCTCGACCGAGACGAAGCCGGACGCAGGGCAATGGAAGCCCTGCGGACACGCTACGGAGGAAAGGTGACAGACCGTTCCGGCATCTATCAAGGCTGCAAGGACTTGAACGAGTACCTGCAACAAGTATCAAGAAAACAACAAAAGAACAACAATCTAAAAATCAAAGAATAATGAACATACTGAACAACAAGAACAAGAGAACATCAATCTTCAAGGCGTTGGCACTCTGCCTGTTCGCTGCAGTGTCATTCACATTCGTATCGTGCGACGACGATATGGACATCCAGCAATCCTATCCCTTCACGGTGGAAACCATGCCCGTGCCGAACAAGGTCACAAAGGGGCAGACGGTGGAAATCCGCTGTGAGCTGAAGAAAACGGGCGATTTCGCCAATACCCTCTATACCATCCGGTATTTCCAGTTCGAGGGTGAGGGCACACTGAAAATGGACAACGGCATCACTTTCCTGCCCAATGACCGCTACCTGCTCGAAAACGAGAAGTTCCGGCTGTACTACACGGCGCAAGGTGACGAGGCGCACAACTTCATCGTGGTAGTGGAGGACAATTTCGGCAACTCCTATGAGTTGGAATTTGACTTCAACAACCGAAACGTGAAGGATGACGGGGTTATCACTGTTGTCCCCATCGGGAACTTCAAGCCCCTTACACGATGATGCGTGTATTCATGGCTATCCTCTGTTCGCTTCTGGCGGTCTGTTCCGTGTCCGCACGGAACAGACGCCATGAGGGAACGGACGGGCAGGCGGCTATCTACCGGCTGCCACCATTTGAGAGGGCGGTGCGATGCACGAAGTATTTTGAGGGCTGGCATTCGGAAAAACATCACCCGTATGTAGGATATGGACATCGGTTGCAGCCGGGGGAAAGGTATTCGGCACGCACCATGACGAAGCGGCAGGCGGACGCGCTTCTGCGAAAAGACCTGCGGAAGTTCTGCGCGATGTTCCAGCAGTTCGGGAAGGATTCGCTTCTGCTTGCCACGCTCGCCTACAATGTCGGTCCGTACCGTCTTTTGGGGAGTGGGAAGATACCCAAAAGCACGCTAATCCGAAAGCTGGAGGCGGGTGACAGGAACATCTACCGGGAGTATATCGCTTTCTGTAACTATAAGGGGAAACGCCACGCCATGCTGCTCAAACGAAGGAAGGCTGAGTTTGCGCTGCTGTATGTACCATAAAGAATAAGTGTCTGACGAAAGAAACTCCGATGAAGCCGCCAACTTCATCGGAGTTTCAGTTTTCATACATTCGGGATTGTCCCTTTGCCTGCAACCTCACCGTCCCTGCAATGCTCTATGATACCGGGTGAAAATCCCATGCTGCCGATTGCGATATGCCGGATATAGTCTGTATATTCCTGACCTTGAAAATTCCTGCCCGTAAGGTTCTTGAAAACCATCTTTATGCTTATGCCGTCGTTGCTGTACAAGATGGTTTTTCCGTTCTGTCTGATTGTTTCCATGATTAAAACTTGTTTTTGTGAATACTATCGTAGATTGGTACAAAGGTTTCTTTGCCTACTTTCTTATCCGCCATCATGCTCATGAAAGAAAGTAGGCGGCTTTTGCCGCCCACCCCTCAAAAGCGGGTGTAAAGTCCCGTTACCATCGTGAACATTTCCTCCAGCATATCGCAATATATCCCCTCGTGCGTTTCAATGTCCTTCGTCCTGCTCTCGAATGTCTTTTTGCTGAACGTCTTGCGGTAGAAACGCATATTGTATAGGTCTGCCCCTCCGTCATAGATGATGTCAAGGCGGTTGGCACTGGTCTTGTTCCTCGCAAGGCTCATGCGCAAGCCGTTGCCCATGTCTGTGAAGTCTTTGCTTCCCGTCATGGCGGCAAAGCGTCTGCCGCCAATCTGCTCTAAAATTGTCTTTGCTATCATATCCGTTGTCTTTTAGGTTTATGGTTCGGGCGGTGCGGACACCGCCCCAATGTTCAAAATTCTGTTTTCTCGGTTATGGGTGTGCATTTTTCCAGCCACTCTTTCAGACATTCCATGCTATACTCGCTCGTGATGACTGCCGTATGGCTGTCAATGGCAGTGAAACGGCTGCTTTCATAGCTGTCTATCCACCCCTTTAGGGTATCAACTCCCCACGCTTCGGCATCGTCAAAGATGCCGTCCAATGCCGTAATGGGTTCGCTGAATTTGACTATCAGCGTTTGGTAGCCTGCTTCGTTCATCGCTTCTCCTCCTTCCTTTCCTTTGCCGTTAGCCACTTGTCCCGTGCGGCTCGACATTCGTCTAATGTGGGTTTGACACAAGAGAAAAGTTCCCCGTCCGTGTGGCGGTAGTCGTATTGCACAAGGGTGCGTTTGCGTCTGTCGATACCCGTTTGGAATTTCTCGTAGTTCTCCGTTCCTGCCGATTGGCAGGTGCTTACTCCGTTAATTGTCATTTTGTTGCCATAGTCGTTGTTATTTAGATGATTAGAAATGTACAGACAGCACTCTGTGTTGCATCACCATTTCGGGGTCGCTCGTGTAGCGTTGGTGCAGGTAGAAATGATGAGAGCCGAAGCCGTAAAGGAAGAACTTGTCAAGTTCGTGTTTCTCGGCAAAGTCCTTGACGCTCGCCCTTAATTGCTCCTCACTCTGACAAAGAGTGAGGAGGTTCATAAATTCAAGGAACATCGTGGGGATTTTATCATCCCATAGGAAAACCATGCTTTCAAATCTTACTTCCATAATGTTAGTTGTTAGATGTCGATATTATGCCGCTTTCATCCGCTGGCGGATAAGGTTGGCGTTCTTGTTCACAAGGGCGATGATGCGGTCGTGGTATTCGGAGTTCTCGTTGCATACGCCACGACACTGCACCACCTCAAAAGTTTTTAGTGACACCTCTATCGTTTCAATTCGTTTTCCGTCAATGGTGGCGGATAGGATAAGGGAGTCTTTTCGTTTGTGGTAACCGCCCACACAATGGTGCATCGTCCTTCCTTCCTCTGCCATTTCTTCCACGCTCTCTATGACTTTGACGCAAATAAGGCTGTCGGTAAAGGCAAGTCCGAAGAATATGCCCTTAGCTTTCAGATATTGTTTCTCGTCCTCAATCGCTTTCCTGCGTTGCTGTTCAGTCCGCTCATGTTTCCTTTGCAGGTTGCGCTTTGCCACCAACTTGTCGTGTTCAACTTTGAGGTCGGCAGGGCAAACGTATTTCGGGCTGTTTGTGTCCTTGCCGAAATGACGCAGGAGGTCTATGGTGTCACGCCACATTGAGCCGTCCTCAATAGTATAGCCGTTGCGGATACATATCTTGATTGAAGCCCAATACTCTCCAATATTGAAAGAGTGGTACAGATAGTAGCGCAACATGGGATATTGCCCTGCCTTCAACAGCGTTTCCGCACGGCTGTCCGACAATAATGCCGGTATTAGTTTGGTGGGTACAATGTCGTGGAAATTGCCGTTAAAGCCGTTTCTGCGGAGCGTCGGCAACACCTTATATCTTGGATATATCGGGGAATATGAGATATGGCGGTACGCTTCATTGTCATTGCGGATAGCAAAAGGAGAAGCGAATGAGAACGTGTCGATGTAGCATCCCAATGTGCGTGGAATGGCAACAACAGCCTTACGCCCTTGTTCATTCCACCAATACTGCCCGATTTCAAGGGCATAGGACTTGGCATTAACCCCTTTCTCCATACCCACGACAAGCAAGAACATTCGTAGCACTTGGTATTCTCCGCTTGTGGTAAGGGTTGTGAAATACTGCTTTTGTCTTACCTTGCGCTGATAGGTGAGGCAGACTTTCAAACTTGCTCCACATTCGGGACACGTACAATGCTCGGTCTGCTCCGTCATTACCCAACTATGACCGCAATCCATACAAGTGGTACGACCTTTCGGCAAGCGGTGTGCATAATGCTCCACGCAATTACGGAATGCCCAATTTATCTGTATCGGGGTTATCGGGCGTAGTTTCTTGCTTTGGGCAAGAACTGCTTTTTCAAATTTGTTTCTCGGTTTCATAAGCCAAAATCAAATAATGAGGGTTGAACTTGGGTTTCTGTTTTCGCCTTTGTCGGCTTGGTGCGGTTCTGCAACTTGCGGAGTTCCTCGTCTTGGTATCTGCGGACTGCCTGCTGACGTGCTTCTGCTTTTTCCTCTGCCGTGAGTTCCACAATGTGGTTCACCGCCACTTGGCATTGGATAGGCTTGCCCACCTCAATCTCGTTCTCGTCATAGTAGTGTACTGCTTGTCCGTATATCTCTCCGTCCGTGAAGCCGTTACAACCGCTTTTCTGCACATAGTTCAGAATGTAGGTTACGCAATCGTCAATGTTCTTGGCTGGATTGCGGTAGTTCTTCGCAAAGAGCGTGTCTTCCTCCGCACGTTGTTCCAAATACATCTGTATCGTTCTCTTGAAATGGTCTGTTCCTTTCATATCGCTGTCGTTTTTATGAGTTGTCAAATAGTATGTTTCAAAATCTCCCTCCAATA
This sequence comes from Bacteroides bouchesdurhonensis, assembly GCF_900155865.1. GTDB lineage: Bacteria > Bacteroidota > Bacteroidia > Bacteroidales > Bacteroidaceae > Bacteroides > Bacteroides bouchesdurhonensis. Next base: position 3,396,740 of record NZ_LT707006.1, on the reverse strand, counting down.
AATCGGCTCAACCTCGCTCAATAGGAAGTCTATAAAGTCCTTCCGTGCGTTCTTGTTCAGTTCGTGGTAGAGTCCACGGAACACGGACATATTGCCGTTGAGGTATGTTTCCACCATGTACTCGAAGATGTTGCCCACCTCGTAGTATCTGCATTGTTGCTCCACTGTCTTGCTTCTTCTCTTTGCCATGTCGGTAGGGATTAAAGGGTGAATAACCAAAGAATGAAGCCGAAGAACAGGATAACGGAAAGAATAGCCACGATTACCCCTATTGCCACTCGGAACACTCCGTTTATTATCTCTCTGACGATGTACCAAAGGATGCCGGACACCCAAAAGGCGGTGCGCATGATTAGGGTGCATATCGCAAGCCCTATGTATTGCGCCATTTGTCTGAAATTTACCGTTGCTGTCATAGCCGTATCATTTGTTAAGTTCCACGATGCTGTCTATCCTGCCGTATAGGAAACTGCGGAGTGCGGTCTTGTCGGTAGCCTTGTATTCCGCCCAATGTCCATACTGCTTTACAATGTAGGTTCGGAGAATGTCGGAAAAGTCAAACATCCAACCTTGCAAGGGTACTGCGCTCTTGAAATAGGTGTTGCTGTTCACGTTGCGTGTAAGCCAATCCTTTTCCTCTCGGCTCAATTTCTCACCATTGTTCAGTTTGGTGCGAAGTCCGTACACCTTGCTGCCTTGCAGGTTCTCCAAACTTGGTACTTCCCATGCCACGAATTTTGTTGCTATTGCCGTTCTCATATCCGTTTTGTTTTTGATTTTTTGTTTTTTAATGCGGATTCAAGAGCTGAGGGAGTTGAGTTTCAAACTATCTTATCTGCCTCTCGTTTATCCGACATTTTTTTTAATGCGTCTTTCTGTCGCATCGGTCGTTTTCGTTTCGGGTGCTTAAAAAGGTAGGGATTAGGGAATGCAAGGTTTTTCGGGAAAATACTACCCGAAGGGCTGGAGATTTTTCCAGAAAACAGGAGGCTTGACCTTGCTTTCCCGTACAATCCCGGAGTTACCTTTGCACCCAGCACGAAAATGACTGCCTGATGCGGCTCACTGAAAGGCGCGAAAATGGAGGTAAACGGAAGTAGAGGCAGATTAGACAGGAAAACTTCAAAAGAGAAATCCGTGAGAAAGACATCCCCAACAGAAAAGAACATAGCCGGTAGCGTGAAACCAGGCAAACCATCGGCAAGGAAGTATGTTTTTATCTGTTTGGCCAAACGTGTTTGGTCGGATGGATAAAATCATTCTTCCCGGTTTGTCTGCCGTGAGTGACGGCTTGTTCCATTTATGGAATGTGCGGTCATACACGGCTTTCCGCTTCCGGCTCAAAAGGACAACGAAAAAAGAAAAATCGTCAAAACCCCGTAAAAGCACCTCTTTGGCATAAGCACAAAAGAAAGGGGCCTTGTCTCATCAGTCTAAACTATTGTTTAGGCGTGAGGCAAAGCCCTTTTCTCCGCTTATGCGGCAGTCGGCACACGTTCGTTCAAAATCTTTTTGGGCGATGGTGTGCTGACGGATAAAATCGCTTTTACGGAAAAACTTGTGTGAGAAGAAAAAATCAGGAGATTCATTTCTAAATCTCCCGTTTTATTGTTACTTTTGCATACGAAGAGTTCTTTGAAGGTTACGCAACGCACAGAAGAATAATGCAGTAGATAACTAACTAATTCGTAACCTATTACTATTATGAGCGATTACCCAATGCTCATTTCCAATAAATTACACTCTTTTCGTAACTTCACTATGCTATACTATGCAATTGGGTTAATTACGCTACTCGTTGGTATCGTACTTTACTCTAATGTTGAAGCAATCTTTGGTGAAGCCCTTTCTGTCGTTGAACTTTCCAGAACTAAGGTTATAATTCTTTTGATGGTTATAAATCTAGCTGCGACTTTCCCACTTAGCATCTACGGTGCTATTATCACAGCATACGAGGATTTTATATTTTTACGAGTAGTTCAAATCCTAAAAACTATACTTAGTACTGGAATAATGATTGCATTGCTATGTTTTGGTTACAAGGCGATTGCTATGGTTGTAATTCAAACTGCTTTTAACTTTATAGTACTAGGTCTAAACTATTTCTATTGTAAAAATAGAATTCATATTGAAATACATTATAAGAAGATAGAGAAATCATTATTACTAGAAATTATAGTATATTCATTTTGGATTTTCTTGAATGTTATAATGGAGAGAATATATTGGAGCACGGGGCAGTTCGTTCTTGGTGCTGTTTCAGGAACAGTAGCTGTGTCGGTGTTTGCTGTTGCAATTATGTTGCAACAAATGTATATGATGTTCTCAACTGCAATCTCGGGAGTTTTTCTTCCTAGGATAACAAGCATGGTAGTCAAGGAGGTAGATATGAAGGAGGTTTCAGACTTATTTATAAGAACTGGTCGAATACAGTATATTATAATAAGTCTTGTGATTTCCGGTTTTATCGTTATAGGTAAGCAATTTATCTATTACTGGGCAGGGGATGAATATAGTGATGCTTTCATAATAACATTAATATTCTTTGTTTCTTTACTTGCTCCACTTATCCAGAACTTAGGTATTAGCATTCTACAGGCTCGTAATCAAATGAAGTTTAGAAGTATTCTTTATATTTCTATTGCATTAGTAAGTTTAGCTTTGCAGATTCCTTTATCTAAACTATACGGAGGCATAGGTTGTGCGCTAGCCATTGGTGGTGCTTTAGTGATTGGGCAAGGTGTTATAATGAATATATTTTATCAAAGGAAACAAAATATAGATATTTTAGGCTTTTGGAAAGAGATCATAAAAATGAGTATTGTACCTGTTACTGTTACGATATTGTTTCTTTGTCTAAAACATCTATTTGATATTGACAGCATATTTGATTTATTGATATTTACTGTATCTTTCATGGCTGTTTATATTCCTTTAGCATGGCATTTTGTTCTTACCGATAATGAGCGAAGACTTTTCGCTTTTCCTGTATTAGCGATTGTATCAAAAGTTAGAAGAAAAAATGATTGAAATAAGTGACAAATCTAAGTGTTGTGGTTGTTCTGCTTGTGTGCAGCGTTGTCCAAAACAATGCATCATCATGAAAGAGGACGAAGAAGGTTTCTTGTATCCTCATGTTGATACAGAGATTTGTATAGATTGTGGTCTTTGCGAGAAGGTTTGTCCTATAATTAATCAAGCAGAAACGAAAGAACCGTTGAAGGTTTATGCGGTAAAAAATAGAAATCTACAAAAACGGGAGTTAAGTTCTTCTGGAGGCTTGTTCATTGCGTTGGCAGAGAAAAATATTGAGAAAGATGGAGTCGTGTTTGGTGTTGTTTTCGATGAAAATTGGGAAGCTCACCATGTAGCAGCAACAACACTCGAAGAACTTGAACCGATGATGCGAAGTAAGTACATGCAGAGCAGAGTTGAGAATACATTTGCCGAAACAGAGAAATATTTAAAAGAAGATAAGGAGGTTATGTACATAGGTACATCATGCCAAATAGCTGCATTGAAACTGTATCTCAGAAAAGAATATAATAATCTTTTTACCATTGACTTTATTTGTCACGGGGTTCCAAGTCCAGGCGTTTGGAGAAAATATTTAAACGAAACATTTATTGGTAAATTTGAAGTAACAGATATAAGTTTTAGAGAAAAATCTAGAACTGGTCACAACTGGCAAAAATTCGGCTTTGTTGTCTGGGGAAACTCTTTAGATGATGAAAATAAAAAATTAGTTATGACCTCAGATTCGTTTACTAAAAATCCATATATGAAGGGGTTTTTAAAAGACCTTTATCTTCGACCTTCATGTTATTCTTGTCCAGCAAAGGGAGGAACAAGTAGGTCGGATTTGACCATAGCTGATTTCTGGGGTGTAAAACGTTTCTTCCCAAGTTTCTTTGATTTATCAGGAGTTGGTTTAGCTATTATTAATACGGATAAGGGAGAGAGCTACTTCAATTGTTGTGATTTTGAAAGCAAGAAAACAACATTATGCGAGGCTACATATAACAACCCTGTATATTTCAGCTCTACAAGTAAGCCTGAGAAAAGAGAATTCTTCTTTAAACATTACATTCTAGAAGAGCCTTTTAATTTGATTATTGAGACTTGCACTTATGTTTCTCCTTGGAGGAAAGTCATTATATTCATAAAGAAGTATTTTGGGGCATTATTGAATAGAATAAAGTGTTGAAAAACGGTCGAATTAAAATTAGTTTTCAAACTTTAGAATATGATATGAAAATTGGAATATTAACACAGCCTTTAGGATTAAATTACGGAGGAGTATTACAGAATTTTGCCCTTCAGCAAGTGTTGTTGAGATTAGGGCATCAACCTTTAACATTGAGAATTGGTAAGATTACTTTAATCCAATTTTTTCTTTCTTATATAAAAGCCTTTATCACACATAGCAGGCTACCTGAATCTCAAAAATCTATAGATTCTCGGAAAATTGGAATGGAGAGTTTTATACAAAAATATATTAAAAGTACTTCTGAACGAGTTTGGTATAAACGAGAAGATGTTTTAGAAAACGGTCTAGAAGCGTTGATTGTAGGTAGCGACCAGACATGGCGACCTGCTTATAATTGGAAGATTGAAGATTTATATCTTAAATATGTGAAAGATCTGCACTTGAGGAGAATTTCTTATGCGGCCTCTTTTGGAACTTCTAAGTGGGAATATACTGATAAACAAACTATTAAATGTAAAAAATTACTTTGGATGTTTGATTATGTTAGTGTTCGTGAAGATAGTGGAATACAATTGTGTAAGACTTACTTTGAAAGAAAAGATGTATTATCTGTTCTTGATCCGACCTTGTTACTAAATCGAGAAGACTATGCAAAAGTTGAGGAGTCCAGAGTTAATTCTTGCCCTTATATTTTTGCATACATACTAGATAATAATCAAGAAAAAGAAAAAGTAATAAAATTATTGGGAAAAGGTTTAGATAAAGATGTTATAATAAAAAGTGTTAACGAGAATATCATAAGTACAGACAGTGTGTCTATATGGCTTTCAATGGTCAGAGATGCTGATTATATAGTAACAGATTCTTTTCATGGTACTGTTTTTTCTATTTTATATCATAAAAAGTTTATAGTAATTCAAAATGAACGAAGAGGAGGTGCTAGAATTAAGAATTTGCTGGGTAAGATGAATTTGAGGAAAGCATTGGCGAGCTACTCGGAAATAAGTTATAATAGTTTTAATTACTCAATCGATTGGGATGAGGTTGATACAAAACTAGATAAACTTCGCGAAGAAAGTATATCTTTTCTAAGAAGTTCTCTCGCTTAATACAAATGTGTTCTTGGAAAACTTTCTAATCTGTATATACAACGATTAAATCAGCATAATGAGAAAAATTCTTTTTCTTATCCTTTCAACATTTACAATTCTATTTACCATAAAGTATGAATTTGATACAACTGATGTGTTAATATCGGGCCTAAATTTGTTTTTAATTGGAAATTATTTTAGGAGAGTGACAAATTTGCAAACAAGGGTGTTTGCTATGTTTTTGATATTGTATATTTTCTGTAGTGTACACGTTGTTTCATTTTTCGAATTATCAAGTGTTGGATTTTTTAGAAATTATATCACATTGAGCGAATATAAACAATTAGCAATTTGGGGTAATTATCTGTTTTTTATTATATTTCTATTGCTCAATATCCTATTATCGTTTACAAGAATAACAAAAGATATTGTCGTAGAGCGGACACTGCCAAATAAAGTTCAATCTAATAAAATAAATAGGTACTTTATTGGGGCTACTTTTTTGGTTTTTTCCCTTCAATTTCTAACACTTGTTTTAGGTCTTGCAGGTGATCATTTTGATGCGAAAACAGTTCTTCCGTTTCATCTTAATGGTATTATTGATGAGTACAGAGCTAACCTATATCCTTATATATTTGCAGTGTTTATATACGACCAGATAATTAAAGGTAATAAGATAAAAAAAACTACAGTCATCATATTTGTAGTTTATGCCTTGTTGGAGATGTTTGTAAGAAATAGCAAAGGTGCTTTTGTTTTGTCTTTCTTGCCCGTGTTTATCATGCTTGCTTTTGCAAATTATGTAAATCGAAAGTTTGTAATCAAATACATTCTGCCTTTAGTGATTGCGCTATCTATTATGTATCCTATTATTGAGCAAGCACGCGATTCGGGTCAGTTGACTGTCGAAAATTTAATGAGCACAGTGAAAAAGGCAGGCAATACAAATGAAGATAACTCCTCTTTATATATACGTACATTTTTGACGGGTATTTATTATGTAAAAGTAAAAGATGTTATTGATAATGATATGTGGAGTTTTGATTTCTCAAATGTTCCAATGCTGTTGGGGCTAAGAGGTGGTTCTGCATATATGACCAGAGTGATTGATGGCGTTCCCGAAAATGTACATCACTCTTCTGGAGTTACAGGATTATGTGACGGGTTGTTATGGGGAGGTTATCCTATGTGTTTTATCCTCGTAGCAATTTATGTCTTTATGTGTTTCTACGGTGATAACAATAGAAAAATGCTAGCAAGGCCTCCTTTCAGATTAATTCTTTTTTTCTTCTTTTATACTCTAGTGTTTGCTAGGTCCTTTTCTTTTTTTATTGATTCTCTTTTTATGTCATCTATAGTCTCTATCATTATAAAAATCATGATAGCAAAATATTATTATAAAAAACTTGTATAAATCCTTGGTCAAATATACATCTAATCAGCATCTGTTATATGAAAACTTTATGCTTTTATTCACGTGATCTCAAACCAACAGGTATTAGGGTGATTTTTGAAAACATTCAGAAGAAGTTCCCTAGTGTTGATATACCAATGATTGACAATATAGATGAAGCGATGAATTACGATATCATATTGCCTTATGGTTTGTTGGAACCTATTGATGTAATGAAAAGAGATAAATCGAAGTGCCAATTATCGTTAATGGTAGATGCTATTTCGCTTATTGACTTGTCACAATACCACTATTTCAAAGGGAAAAAAATATTGTCGTTCAAAGACAGAAACATTGATTATCTAAGGTATATTCAAGATCGTTTCTTGGAGAAACTTGTCTTTAATCGATATAAAAGGGTTATGCTTGTGTCATATAGTGATAAGAGTTATTTCGACAGAATAATTGGAAAGAATGCATCCAACAAAATAATGGTAATACAAAATGGTGTAAATCTTCCTTCAGTAAGCAAAGCTGAGAGAATCAAAGATGGGAAGATAATCCTTGGTTTTTTGTCTAGCTGGAACAGTGGAATTGTTGGACGTGAAAAGCGATGTTTTTTAGAGTATGTATGGAAAAATGTAGTAAAAATGAACCCCAATATAGAACTCAGGATATGTGGTAGAGGTATGAACCAGTTTCAAAAAGACTACTTTGGCAAATATGAAAATATAAAGTGTATAGGCGAAGTAAAGGACTTGAAAGAGTACTTTGACCAAATTGACATCAATCTTATGATTATGCCAAAACACGCAGGCATTCTTAATAAGATGCTTGATGGATTTGCCTATAAATGTCCTACAATTGGAGAACCTCACAACTTCTGGGCATTTAAAGATATACCAGATTGTTTTTATACATATACAGATGCAGAAAGTCTGATAAAGGCAATAGACGAGATCATTTCAAAGCCTGAAGAAGCTAGTATGAAAGTTGATTTGTTATATAATTATGTTAAAGAATATCATAATTGGGATGAAAACTACAATTCTTTAAAAAACTACATATTGGAGTTATTAAGAGACTAAGTTTGTAGAAAATAATATAGTTTAATTAAGTTAAACATTATGACTTTGAGTAGAATTATAGCAGCAATTATTGCGAGAACTTGTACATGGATGCCAGATGAAATTTATCTTAAGATTCGTTATAGGTTAATTATGGGTAGGAAGTTGCATCTTGATAATCCACAGACTTTTAATGAAAAAATTAACTGGCTTAAAATTAATTATCGCAATCCTATCCTTACTTCTTTAGTGGATAAGGCAGAAATTAAAAGTGTTATAAAAGATGTCATAGGTGAGAAATATCTTATTCCTACACTTGGTGTATGGGATAAATTTGAAGATATAGACTTTTACACTCTTCCACAACAGTTCGTGTTGAAAAGTGTTAATGGAGGGGGTGGCTCAGGTGTGTTTATCTGTGAAGATAAGTCGCAAATAAACATAGAATTAGTAAGAAGGAGACTTGAAAATTCTGCACGTACAAATTGGAAAATCAACAGGGAGTGGGCATATTACGATGTTAAGCCAAGATTCATTGCAGAGAAGTTTATGAAAAACTATGATGGTAGCGAATTGGTTGATTACAAAATTATGTTTTTCAATGGTGAACCTAAAGTGATGTTTTATGCCACAGAAAGATTTGTTGGAAAAGATACCTTAAAATTCGATTGGTACGACATGAATCTCAAGCATCTTCCAATCACATCCAAAGGTTTTGGAAATAAAAATCAGGTAATATCATATTTCAAGCAGTGGGATGAAATGAAAGAAGTTGGCTCAAAACTAGCCAAACATTTCAATCTACCTAATGTCAGAGTTGACTTTTATTTGATAAATGGTCAGGTCTATTTGGGTGAAATGACATTTTATCACGATGCTGGTTTTGTTCCCCTTGAACCAGAAGAATGGGAGTACAAAATTGGTAGTATGATGAAATTACCTACAAAATATAAGTAGCATGAAAGTTTTAGTAGCTTGTGATGAGGATGTTTGTTTCTTTGGACAGGAATATTACGTTCGCGATTTTTGTAATACATTAGTTCGACGTTACCTTATGACTTTTGATCAAGTCAGATTGGTGGTACGTTGCTCCAAAGTTTTTGATAAGAAACAATTAGGAAAGAATAACATAAAGGTCTCTGATTCTCGTATTGAAATATGGCCAATAACAAACTTCAGTGGTCCAAAACAGTATGCTAAGGTATATTTTGAGGTAAAGAGACAACTTCGTGGAGTTTGCAATGGATGTAACTTAGGTATATTCCGTATTCCTGGCACAACAGGTCAGGTCGTGTGCAATATTGCACAGAAGAAAGGTCTGCCTTATGCTGCAGAACTCGTTTTCGACTGTGTAGATGAAATTAAGTCGAATCCTTCATTTCTCCAAAGGGCTCTTTGGAGAATATTGCATCGACAGATGATTGTAGCTTGTAATAAAGCGATCGGACTAGCACCAGTTACGAAATGTTATTTACAATCGCATTATTGGTCAAATCTGCCTGATGCTATAAATTCTTCTTATTCATCTATTGAGTTGCCTAATGACTTCTTCTATAGATCACGTAGTTTCCCTCAAAAGGATTATCTTGACATTGTTCATGTCTCAAATCAAGTTTATTTCAATAGTCGAAAAGGACATAACGACTTGATTTTTGCTCTTGTAGAACTGAAGAAAAAAGGCATTCTAGTACGAGTTACATTTGTTGGCGAAGATTATCATGATGGCATAGCTAAACTTACCAAAATGGCAGAAAAGTTAGGTGTGGCTGATCTGATTAAGTTCACAGGGTTTATGAATTACAGCAATATGAGAGAAGTTCTACGTAAAGCTGATATTGCTGTATTCCCAACAAAGGCTGAAGGACTGCCACGTGTCGTTATAGAGGCAATGGCAATGGGATTACCTTGTCTTACTACTCGTGTCTCAGGAAATCCAGAGTTGATTGAGGATAAATTCCTGTTCGATTATGGAGATGTGAATGCAATAGTGAGAATTGTCACTCTGCTGTATTGTGACCCAAATTTATATTGTGGGACAAGTGTCCGCAACTTCAATTGTAGTAAGGAATTTAAGAAGGAAATTTTAGACAAAAAACGCAAGGATTTCTACGATCAGTTGAGATTAAAGATTGAAAATGAAAAAATAAAATAATTTTTTAGTAAAAGATATGAATTATTTGGTAGTAGTTGCTCATCCTGATGATGAAGTATTGGGATGTGGTGCAACGATAAAGAAATTGACTTCACAAGGTCACAATGTTGATATTTGTATTATGTGTACGGAAGCGAAGGTTCGTGCTTTTCGTCCAGAAGATAACGAGTTGAATGACGACCTTGATACAAGTGCTAGAATACTTGATATTAGGAATAAATACAAGGGAACTTTCCCTAATATCGAAATGAACAATTCAACTCATTTGTCATTAGTCCAGTTTATTGAGCAAGCGATTGTGGCAAGTAACTGTGACGTGATAATTACTCATCATCCTGCAGACACGAATAATGATCACATGCACACAAGTATGGCTTGTCAGGCTGCAATAAGGTTGTTCCAGCGTCGTGTTGAGGTTAAACCATTGAAGGAGTTTTGGTTTATGGAAGTTCTTTCGTCCACAGAATGGTCTGTTAACACAAGTATGAACAGATTCCAGCCGAATACGTTTGTTGAGGTAGGGAGAGATAATGTAAATGTTAAGATTGCTGCTTTGGCGGCTTATCGTGGAGTAATGAGACCATATCCTCATCCTCGTTCAGAGGAAGCTATAAAAAGTTTGGCTGCATATCGTGGAGCACAGAGCGGAACAAACTATGCGGAAGCATTTGAGGTTGTCTTAAAAAGAATCTAATTGTTCTCTTTATATTCATCGTTACCGTTTATTTTTGTACACTTTTCAACTTCATAACTTTCAAACTAGATAAATCAAATAATGTACAGACATTTTTTTAAACGATTCTTTGATATATTGTTATCTCTGATTGCAATAGTAATATTGTCACCGCTTTATCTCATCATTATTGTTTGTGTGAGGATATGGATGGGAAATCCGATACTATTCTCACAAGAGAGGATTGGTAAGGGGGAGAAGATATTCAAGATGTATAAGTTTCGCTCGATGACTAATTCGAAAGATGGGAGTGGCAATCTTCTCAGTGAACAGCAGCGACTGAACAAGTTCGGAATCATGTTGCGTTCTACATCATTGGATGAGTTGCCGGAATTGTTCTCAATACTTATGGGTAATATGTCGATAGTGGGTCCGAGACCACTGAGAGCTTGTGACTTACCATACTTCAAAGAAAACGAAAGGGTGAGACATAGAGTTCGTGGTGGTTTGATACCCCCTGATGGATTATCGTTAGAGCCAATCACAACATATGAAAAACAGTTTGAATATGAGGTTGATTATGTCAATAACATTTCGTTGTGGTTAGATTTGAAGGTGGTATTCTATACACTCATTATACTCTTCAAACGTGTAAATGAAAATTATGGTATTGACGAGCGTCCACATTTGAAGGAATACAGAATAAAACAGGGATTTGAAGTAAAATAATTAATAAATATGACCAAAGAAAAAATAAATGAACTGGTAGCTAAGTATGGCTCACCGCTTTATGTGTTTCAGAAGGAAGAGTTTGTGAAGAACTATCTCCATTTTGAGGAGTGTTTTAAGAATTTGTATCCTAAGTATCAGTTGGCTTACTCTTACAAGACGAATTATACACCTGTCATTTGTGAGATTGTTAAACAACTAGGTGGTTATGCCGAAGTAGTTTCAGACATGGAATATAACGTGGCAAAACGATTGGGTTATAATAACGAGAAAATCATTTACAATGGTCCTTATAAGACTGAGCTTAGTATTGAGCATCTGCTTGCTGGTGGCATTCTTAATATTGACAACATAGAGGAAGTGAAAAAAGTTTGTACAATTGCAGAAGCACATGCTGAGAAACAGCTGAAGGTAGGAATTCGTGTTAACATTAATATTGGTCAGCACTTCATTTCCCGCTTCGGCATTGATAGCGATAGCTCAGACCTTGATCTTGCTTTCTATTTGCTAAAAGAAAATGGTGTGAAGGTAGAAGGTCTTCACTGCCATATCGGTCAGTCTCGTACCATTCAAGCATGGAAGAATAGAGCTAAAGTTATGCTGACCCTTGCTGATAAGTACTTTCAGCCAGAACCACCGAAGTATCTAAATTTGGGAAGCGGAATGTTTGCTGTAATGAAACCTTCGCTTGCTGAGCAATTTGGTAACAATATTCCATCTTTTGAGCAATATGCTGCTGCGGTAGCCATTCCATTTGCTGAACACTATGCTTCGTTGCCAGAAGAAAAGAAGCCTATTCTTTTTACAGAACCAGGTACAACAATCATTAACAGCTATATTGACTTTGTCGGACGTGTTGACAATATCAAGCGTATCAAAGGTCAGGATATTGTGGTGATGGATTGCAGTAAACACATGATTGGGGACATTTGTCAGATGAAGCAGTTACCAATAGACGTTATATGTTGCTCAGAAGAACGGATAGAATTGAATAATGCAAACTTTGTAGGTTATACTTGCTTAGAGCATGATGTGATGTATACTGCCTATAACGGTAAACTAGGAGTTGGCGACTATGTGGTATTTGCTAATGTGGGAGGTTACTCCAACAACTCTAAACCACCATTCATTGCTCCAAACTGTGCAATGTGTGAGCTTGATGAGAATGGGAACAGCCGTGTAATCAAGCGCAGAGAAGAATTTGACGATGTATTCACCACTTATGTTTTCTAAATTATGAGGGATTTGACTATACTTACGACTGCGTCTGGTGCGCAGTTCATGCCAGGTCTTGCAGCTTGTCTGCATAATAACGGGGAACGAAAGGTGAAGGTGATTGGTGTGGATATGAAGAGTGATGAGACACTTTTACAGATGGTAGATGAATATTTCTTGGTTCCTCCAGCCTCTGATCCTCACTATGTGGATGCTCTGATTGAAATATGTAAGAACGAGAATGTTGATGTGTTGATGCCTTTCATGTCGAATGAATTGGAAGAGTTACAGAGAAGACGTAATGAGTTTAAAGCTGTCGGTACTGTGCTTTCTGTTTCTGATGGTGATGCTATCTCAATATCAAATAACAAGTTGTCACTCTATGAGTTCATGGCTGTTCGCGGATTTAGAACTCCGAAGTATTGTCCAGTTAGAAACCTTGAGGAGTTTGAAAAGGCATTTGAATATATTGGTTATCCTCAGAAAGCGGTTTGCTTGAAAGCGACAGAGAGTAGTGGTAGTCGTGGTATCAGAATTGTTGATCCGACTAAGTCGAAGTTCGACCTTCTTTTCTATGAGAAACCCAACTCTTTCTTCATCTCATACGATGAGTTGAGGGGTATTTTGTCAGAGAAGCCTTCATTTCCTGAAATGATGGCGATGGAGTATCTGCCTGGCGAGGAATATTCGGTTGATCTATTGGCTGACAGAGGTAAGATTCTATATATGGCTGGTCGTGAAAGCAACGTAAATCTTGCAAGTATACCACAGGTAGCTACATTGAAAAAAAACGACGAAGCATACGAGATAGCAGAGAAAGTAATCGGTGCATTGGCATTGGATGGTAATGCTGACTTGGATTTTAAGTTTGACGAAAATGGTCATCCTGTCTTGATGGAGATTAATCCTCGTATTGCTGCTACTATGCAGATATTCAAAGAAGGTGGTCTGAACCTGCCTTATCTTCGTGTCAAGCAACTTATTGGAGAAGAACTGCCAGTAGTCAATATTGAATATGGTATTAAGATGCACAGAAGATACTTGGAAATGTTTGCTAAAGCATAAAAGAATGAGAAAAGTACTTGTAATTGGTGATGATAGCTATATTGGGTGTAAAATCAAAGCATGGCTTGATGCATTTCCTTCCGAATATGATGTTGATATAATCTCATCCAGAGAAAACAAATGGAAAGAGGCGGATTACACTAAGTATACAACTGTAGTAAATACTGCCGGTCTTGCTCATATAGGTAATATAACAGAAAATATGAAACCTCTGTTTTATGCCATTAATCGTGACTTACCGATTAATATTGGAAAAACCTGCAAAGAGAATGGTGTGAAGCATTTCATTCATTTTAGTTCAATGAATGTCTATGGCGATTGTTGTGATGACTTGAAGATTCGTGAGATTGAAAATCCGACCAGTTTTTACGGTGACAGCAAGTATCAAGGTGACTTGGGACTGAAGAAGCTGGAAAATGAACACTTTAAGATTTCATACGTCCGTCCGCCGTTTGTTTATGGCAAGGGTTGCAAGGGTAACTACAACACCGTTGTGAAACTTGCTTTGAAAGTGCCTTTCTTCCCTTGCTATCACAATAAGAAGAGTATGATATATATTGACAACCTCTGCGAGTTTATTCGCAAGGTGATAGACAAGGAGTTGAACGGTGTGCTGACTCCGCAGAACAAAGAATTGGTTTCGACTTGCGATATTATTCATGAGATAGCCAAGGTGCATGGCAGGAAGTTACCAACTCCAAGCATCTTCAATCCGTTTATCTGGATAGCAGTGAAACTATCAAAGAAGGTACGTAGAGGATTGGGAAATGACAACTACACCCTAGTACTATCGGACTACTTTAACTATGACTATTGCATAGTGAGCTTTGAAAAATCAATTAAGAACACCGAATCATAACATAATAAGATATTAATGAAACAAAGACTATGGTTGGTTTCGGAACTGTTTCCACCTGAAGAAACATCGACTGGTTACATTATGGGGGAGATAGCAAATGCGATGACCAAGAAGTATGATGTGACAGTTGTGTGCGGTCCGGCTGTATATGACAAGAATAAGAAACAGGTTGCCAACAACAAATTTATTTTGGACGATGGCATCAAGTTAATCAGAGTAGAAGGTATAGAGGAAGACAAGAATTGTAAATTGTCGAGAATAAAGAAGTTTGTACTGATGAGTTATCGGCTATACAAAGTGCTGAATAGTTCAGTTCGTAAGGAGGACAAGGTGCTGATGGTAAGCAATCCTTTTCCCATGATAGTACTTGGAGCCTGGTTGAGAAGACGTAGAAAGTTTCATTTGACGATGTTGGTGCATGATGTTTTTCCAGAAGGACTTTATACAGATATGAATCTGCCTTTGGTAGCTTACAGGATAATGGGGTGTATTTTCAATAGAGCTTACGCAACTGTTGACACAATGATAAGTCTTGGACGGGACATGACGGAGGTGATGCAGAATAAGGTCCTAGGATTTAAGTCTGCTCAGAAGCAGAAAGTGGTACAGATAGAGAACTGGGGAGATATCGTGTCGATACAACCCCGGAAAACAGATATTGTTACTACTGATAAGATTGTCATCGAATATGCTGGTAATGTAGGTAAAGCTCAGGGCGTGAGCGAGTTTATTAAAATTCTAGAGGAAACAGGTAATGAGAATTTGCAGTTTAGTATCTGGGGGACAGGGAGTGAATTCGAGAATATCAAGAAATACATTAAAGAGAAACAATTGAAGAATATAATGTTGAATGGAGCTTATTCTCGTTCACAGCAGTATGATGTGCTAAATGCTTGTGATTTAGCTTTGATAAAGCTTGTGGATGGTATGTATGGTCTTGGAGTTCCATCGAAGTCATATAATATCATGGCTGCTGGTAAACCAATACTTTTCATCGGTGACCTGAGAAGTGAGATTGCATTGACCGTCAAGGAAAATGGTTTGGGGTATTGCTTTGATACTCATGATAGAGAAGGTCTTTTGATATTTTTGAAGTCGCTTTCAGTTGCTGAAAAGACAGTGTTGGTTGAGATGGGAATGAAGTCTCGTAAGATTTGCGAAGAGAAATACTCCAAAGAAGTAATTCTAGAAAAGTTTGTTCAAACGCTATAATGGTGAACAATATGGAGAAAAATTTCTTGACTCCGTTGGAATTTGGCGTTGGTTTTAATATCGATGTTAACCTTGACTCTAACATTGAGTGGAATGATGTTAATAAATTGATGAGTGCTCAAATTAGTGGGCTTTAAAATGATGTATATATCTTTGATACGAATTAAAATGTATAGTTGTGAAGCCTTTGAAAGATTTTACATTTAGTATCTAACTGAGGCGGTGGATTATGGAATGTCTCTTCAGACGTTCTAGTTATAGAATAACGTATATTATCATATTTTTAAGTACAAAACCCGCGGAAAAATAGTGGGAACTTGCTCTCCAGCCTGAGGGCAGAACAGGGGCATTTTCTCTCTCAGTGGAAAATGTAATGAAGAGGAATGGTTTTCCTCTCCATATACGGAATAGGTCTCAGAAGCCGAAAAATGGTTGTTGGAGATTTCGTTATGCATATTCCTGGAACTTTCCTTGATTGTGGTCTGTATATAATTTTAAAAGATTAGACAATGCGTGCTTGTACTGTTAGATCAAAAAATAGGGGGGGAATTTTTGTGTGAGCGATATTAATTGTTTCTATTACTTGCTTGACTTTTCGGATATTTACTGTAAAAATCATTTGTTTCTTATGCTATTTGGGCAGTTACATTATGTTCCTTCTGATGGTGAAATTGGTAACATCATGTCGAAAGGTTGCAGTATTCAAACCATTAACAGTGGATGATGTGTGGAGCTATGAGTGAAGAAAAATTATTATTTATCTGATTTCATAAGATAATTCCAGTCGGATTAGTATCTTTGCAAATCAATCAGTGGATGTATTTCTGTATAATAATCGTATTGGCAATAGTGTATGTGTCATTTAAAGAAGATTTACATGAGGAATATCTGAAAATTAAAATGGTATAAAATTATGATTATAGATAATAGCTTATTAGATGAGGTTTCAGAGAAGGCAAAAGCGAGTGAACGGTTGAGAATGAATTTTAATCTTCATGATTCTCTTGATGCGAAAGCTCAACGTTTATTGAATGCATTGGAAATAGGGACTGTACTTCCTATTCATCGTCATCGTAATACGGCAGAGACTTATATGCTTCTTCGAGGAAAAATTCGTGTGATGTTCTATAATGAGATGGGAGCTGAAACGGAATCGTTT
Organism: Bacteroides bouchesdurhonensis; assembly: GCF_900155865.1. Taxonomy (GTDB): domain Bacteria; phylum Bacteroidota; class Bacteroidia; order Bacteroidales; family Bacteroidaceae; genus Bacteroides; species Bacteroides bouchesdurhonensis. The sequence goes on along the minus strand of NZ_LT707006.1, from coordinate 3,379,915 downwards.
TTATTAGATCCTTTGAATGGGAATTATGGTGTTCATATCTCTATCGGACAATGGCACACATTAGAGGTATTAGAGCAGGGTTCGGTAGTTTTTGAAGTAAAAGACGGACCTTATATTCCATTCCAACCGGAAGATATATTGTATTAATAATCGGTCCATCATTATTTTTGTTCCTGTAGGCAGGATTTTATATAGTTTTCAATTTCTAGCGTTGTTAGTGTATAAATGGGTTGGAGTTGTTCAAAAAGGGCATCTCTTGTAAAGTGACTTCCATTAGTAAGCATTGCTAATAAATTCTTGGATTTCAATTTATGACCAGAATATGTTAGTGCCAAAGAAACTAAATCATTAATAAAGACCCCACTTTTTAAAATAGAGTATTAAAATGTAGGACTTGATACATTCCAATTTAGAAGCAGCTTCAAATACTTGCTGTGTGTGGTGCCAGACCTTTCATGACAGTATTTTATTAAGATGGCGAGTTGCCATAGATTTTATATAAGTATCTGGTCTCTTTACCTTAAAATAATACCATGCAAAAAAGCGGTTCAATGTGTAAAGATACTCTTCCTGTGGAACAAGATAATCAAGCCACACTTGCTTTATTTTTTTAAAAGGATATATTAAAAACAGTTGATTGATTTCCTCTAAATCGAGATGTAACAAGGTCTTTTCAATCAATATATCATCTGGGATGTTCTTGATTGAATTTTCATTGAAGGACCAAAAGCAATGTTCTTGCTTTAATTTGGCTAATAATTCAGACTTTACAATATCTATTGCTGCCATATATTATATATTTAGACATATACAAATTTAATTAATTTTTAATAGGTAAGCAAATTTATAAATGAATTTATGCGAATTAAATTTGAAAGTTATAAGATTTTGAGTTGATATCTGGTTTATAATGTATTGAATATGAGAGATATGATAACTTGTTTAAATAAAAAGGCTCCTTGCGGAGCTTTTTTTATTGCCCATCCAAAATAAAAGCTTCACCTTTGCATCGTTGATCAACAAAACGTGAAAAAATAACTTGAATTTAAATCTTAAAAAAAACGTATTATGAGTGTAATTTACAAAATCGTTACGCGACCATCGGATCCGCGTGTTTCTAATTCTCCTAAGAGATTTTATCCGCATTTGGTTACTTTAGGTCAGACTGTTAATTTGAAATTTCTTGCGCAAAAGATGCAGGATCGTTCTTCGCTTTCAGTTGGTGATATCAAAAGTGTCATTCAGAACTTTGTGGATAAGTTGAAGGAACAGTTGCTGGAGGGTAAGTCGGTAAATATCGAAGGTTTAGGAGTGTTTATGCTGACGGCTCGTTCGAAAGGTGCAGATCTGGCGAAGGATATTACTGCCAATAGTGTGGAGAGTGTGCGTATTTTCTTTCAAGCAAATAAAGAATTACGGATCACAAAAGCAGCTAGTCGTGCGGATGAGAAGCTTGACTTGATTAGTTTGGATGATTATCTGAAGAAAATCAATGCGATTGTGACACCGGAAAATCCTGATGGAGGTGAAGGGGGAGATGACAAAGGTGACGGTGATGACAGTGGAGAATCACCGGATCCCACATTGTAAGCTATAAAATGAATTGTTGAATTAAAAATAGAAAAAATCTATGAAGAAAACGTGGAGTGTGGTATTAAAAGTTATTATTGCTGTTGCCGGTGCCATTGCCGGGGTGCTTGGAGTGCAAGCGGCAACTTTGTGATTGTGTAGTTAGCAAATCAATAACTAAATAAAGGTGTAGGCGGGAAAAACTTTCCCGCCTACTTTGTGTTGTAGAAAGAAAAACTTATCTTTGTATAAGGTACACCGACTTATTTAGTCAAATTGCTGAAACGTGATCATTATGATTTACATCGTATGGCACATGAAGAAACTGATGCTGATGTTTTAAATAGTATTGACTCGACTTCACAAAATCCTATTCCAGTAATTTACCAAAGTAGATATCTTACAATTAAGGGGTATGACAGGCGATTTGGTATTATACAAGTGAAGGACGTGTAGATCTTATCTTGCAAACAGATTTGGAGAAATGGATTGTTGAAGAATCCATTATCTCAAATTTCTAAAATATTTCCGTATCTTCCGCATGAGCTTTATGCCCAGCATTACACCATCGAATACTGCCATTCCTGTATTGAATGAACGCATAATTGCGTTTGTTTTATTATTCGCCGGTGGGAGAGGAGAAAATATATTGCGTACAGTGGCTATCATTGCCTGCTTCTGAACTTGGATTTCACCTCGTAACTTTTTTTTGCGTTGGACTATTTCATCTAAAGTCAGTTTTGGGGGGATTTGCGTGCTCATAACTTATTTATTTGAATCGGTTAAAATTAAACCGGCAAGGAAGTTCACCATTGGAGAAATAATGAGTCGCTTGCGGAAAATAATCACAGCGATGATCAGTAAGATGTTAATTCCTGCTATGATGGAAAAACTTATCATTAAGCCGCCAACTATAGGCTCCAGGATATAAGCTAATGCAAAAAGCAGGTAAAACAGAGCCACCATGGCAAGAATAATAAGCACTAAAACCATAATTAAGGTGGATAGAAGTATGGCTAACTTCTCGGTAATCTCTAATTTAGTGTATTCTTTTTGAAGTTCTAGATATTTCTTAAACTCGAAAAACAATTGTTGAAAGTTCTCAATACTTTTATCGTCTGCAAACATGATCGCTCTGTTTTTAATCCTTTGTTACTTTATTCTGCTATTTCTCCTTTCATCTCAGCTGCTATTTCATCAACGAGATTTTCCATCTCACTGCGATTCAGCTTGATACCTTTCTTGCGAAGAATTTCTGCAATTTTGTGACGAGTGTCTTCTCCTTTGTCAGGAGCGAACAAAATACCAAGGGCTGCGCCTACGGCTGCACCACCTAGAAAAGCTGCTAATACATTTAATCCTTTCATATCTTTAAAATTTTAAATGAATATCACAAATATAACATTTTTATCGGAATATTGTTCTCTAATGATGAAAAAATAATTAGTTTTTATTCATTTTTTTTCTCCGCCAGTAATTTCCGTTTGCCCGATTTCCACGATATGATTTTTTTTCTTTCGTTTTGACTTTGATTTCTTCCGCCTTTTCGTTCTGCGCTTTGATGCCTTCTTGTGTGATGAAGGGATGATCTTTAACAACCGGAATATTCTTGCCGATTAACTTTTGAATATCTTTTAAATAGGGGAGTTCTTCGGATTCACAGAAAGAGATTGCTGTTCCTTCGTTTCCGGCACGACCTGTGCGTCCGATGCGGTGAACGTAAGTTTCCGGTATATTGGGTAGCTCATAGTTGATGACATGGGATAGTAAATCTACATCGATACCTCGGGCAGCTATGTCTGTAGCAATCAATGCTCGGAGAGTGTGATTTTTGAAGTTGGTAAGCGCACGTTGACGTGCATTCTGGGTTTTATTACCATGGATTGCTTCTGCTCCTATTCCGGCTTTTGTCAGGGTACGTGCTAGCTTATCCGCACCATATTTTGTACGAGTAAAAATAAGCACGGATTCGACGGATGGATTCTTTAACAGGTGAATGAGTAAGTCTTTTTTCTGCTGTTTTTCTACAAAATAGACGGATTGAGAAATGGTGTCTACTGTAGAAGAGGCTGGTGTTACCTCTACCTTTTCCGGATTGGTTAGCATGGAATTAGCCAATTTCTCTATTTCAGGAGGCATTGTTGCGGAGAAAAAGAGGGTCTGACGTTGAATTGGAAGTAGTTTAAGTATGCGTTTTATGTCATGGATAAATCCCATGTCGAGCATACGGTCTGCTTCGTCTAATACAAAAAAATCAATCGATTTGAGAGAGATATAGTGTTGGGCTATCAGATCTAATAATCTTCCGGGAGTAGCTACTAGTATTTGTGTTCCTCCCTGCAAAGCATCTGTTTGCGGTTTTTGACTTACGCCACCGAAGATGACGGTATGTTTTATTCCCGTATAACGTCCGTAGGCTTCGAAACATTCACCGATTTGAATAGCCAATTCACGTGTCGGAGTTAAAATCAGGGCTTTGATATTTTTCTTCTGATCTGTCTTATACAATTTTTGTAGGATTGGGAGGGAAAAGGCAGCTGTCTTTCCGGTACCAGTCTGTGCGCAACCTAATAAATCTTTTCCATGAAGTACAATTGGAATGGCTTGTTCTTGGATGGGAGTGGGGGTAGCGTAACCCTCTTGTTGCAGAGCTTTTAAAAGTGGCTCTATTAAATTCAAATTTTCAAAATTCATGTAAAATAGTTGAATGAGCCTCGCGGCTCTGTTATATGATTCTACAAAGATACGATCTGGTAAGAAGTATTCATTTTTTTATGAAGTGGTTTAATCTTATTTAACTACGCTTCGGGACTAACCAATGAATGTTAAGACGTATTTTTGCCTTTTGATATTGTAAAATGGAACATAATGGAAACTAAGATTGTTTTTATTACCGGTGCAAGTAGTGGTATTGGTGAAGGCTGTGCCCGTAAATTTGCATCTCAAGGATGGAATCTGATTTTGAATGCACGTACTGTGTCGAAACTTGAAAAATTGAAATCGGAATTGGAGGCTGCTAATGGTGTCCGGGTGTATATATTGCCTTTCGATGTACGTGACCGAAAACAGGCTGCTGTGGCATTGGAAACTCTGCCTGAAGAATGGAAATCTATTGATGTGCTGGTAAATAATGCCGGACTGGTAATCGGAGTGGATAAGGAATTTGAAGGAAATCTGGATGAATGGGATATTGTGATAGATACGAATATCAAAGCTTTGTTGGCTATGACACGTTTGGTTGTGCCGGGAATGGTCGAGCGTGGACGTGGACACATTATTAATATCGGTTCTATTGCCGGTGACGCAGCATATCCGGGAGGTAGTGTTTACTGTGCTACCAAGGCGGCTGTGAAGGCACTTTCGGATGGTCTCCGGATTGATCTGGTAGATACTCCGCTGAGGGTGACGAATATAAAGCCGGGTATGGTGGAGACGAATTTTACAGTAGTACGTTATAGGGGTGATAAGCAGGCTGCTGATAATTTTTATAAAGGTATTCGCCCTTTGACGGGAGATGATATTGCTGAAACGGTTTATTTTGCAGCGTCGGCTCCTGCACACATTCAAATAGCTGAAGTGCTTTTGATGCCGACTTATCAGGCAACGGGAACTATTTCTTATAAGAAGAAGGAGGAATAAACGTTTTTTCGTTGGATTTCTTTTGCCGGATGATAAAATTTCTATTATTTTGTTGCCGGAAACTAAATATAAGTAGACGATAACATTGAATTATTAATTAAAACAGAGTATAAAGGTATGAAAAAATTGGTCGTATTAGGAATGGGGGTATGCATAGTGCTGGCATTTGCCTCTTGTAAATCTAGCGAAAGCGCCTATAAAAAAGCTTATGAGAAAGCTAAACAACAAGAGTTGGCTGAACCGCAGGTGGAGGCTCCGGTAGAAGTGACTCCGGTAGTGACTGCTCCTGTTACTACAACTAAGACTACGGATACTTCTGGGGTTCGTCAGGAAAAGGTTACTGTTATCTCCGGTAATCAAGGGTTGAAGGATTTCAGCGTCATTGTGGGTAGCTTTAGCGTGAAAGCAAATGCTGAGGGACTGAGAGATTGGTTGGATGCACAAGGGTATAAGGCTACAATCGTATTCAATGCTGAAAAAGCTATGTATCGTGTTGTTGCAAGCTCGTTCGCTGATAAACCTTCTGCTGCTGAGGCACGTGATGCTATCAAAGCTAAATATCCGAGCCGTTTTAAGGACGCTTGGTTGTTATATCGTATTAATTAATTTCTTTTTGGTAATATATATCGGGAGGAATGTGTATTGTTTCCCGAATAAGAAGGCGGTAACTGGGAAGTTACTGCTTTTTTATTAGAGTTGTATGAATATATTTTTAGATTTATTTAGCTATCTACTAAAAGAAGTTATAAAAAAGGGATGTGAAACTTTTTTAGCAAAGAAAGTTTTTACTTTTGTCAATTCTTAATTTAGGAGATTTATGACCTTGATTGATAGGTCAATTTTAATATAAAGATTCTGATGGAACAAAAATATGTGATGGCTGCTATTGATGCGGCTTTGAAAGCTGGCGAGAAAATTCTTTCTATTTATAATGATCCGACATCGGATTTTGAAATAGAGAGGAAAGCGGATAATTCTCCTTTAACGTTAGCAGACCGAAAAGCACACGAAGTGATCGTCTCAATTTTGAATGAGACTCCTTTTCCTGTTCTTAGTGAGGAAGGTAAGCAGCTGGAATATGCAGTAAGACGCGGTTGGGATACTTTATGGATAGTAGATCCGTTGGACGGAACAAAAGAGTTTATTAAACGTAATGGAGAATTTACGGTGAATATCGCTTTGGTGCACGAGTCTATACCTGTAGCCGGTGTGATTTATGTTCCTGTGACAAAAGAACTCTATTTTGCTGTGGATGGAGTAGGGGCTTATAAATGTAAGGGGATTAGCTGTTTGGAAGATAATATGATAACGTTGGAACAGTTGATACGGAAATCGGAAAAGTTACCGGTAAAGGAAGTTCGGGATCATTTTGTAGTGGTTGCTTCCCGTTCACATTTGACATCTGAGACTGAGACATATATTAAAGATTTAAAGAAGAAACACGGTGCTATTGAATTAATATCGAGTGGAAGTTCTATTAAGATTTGTTTGGTTGCTGAAGGTAAAGCTGATGTATACCCGCGTTTTGCTCCGACTATGGAATGGGATACAGCTGCCGGGCATGCGATAGCCAGGGCTGCCGGAATGGAATTATATCAAGCAGGTAAAGAGGAACCTCTCCAATATAACAAGGAAGATTTATTGAACCCGTGGTTCATCGTTGAGAAAAAAAGAGAACACTAATTAATGTTTATATGACATTTGAAATTGTATTTGTACTGTTATCCTTATTAGGGATGGTAGCTGCTCTGGTTGCTGATAAGATGCGTCCGGGTATGGTACTTTTTTCTGTAGTAGTCCTGTTTTTGTGTGCCGGAATTCTGACTCCGAAAGAAATGCTTGAAGGGTTTAGTAATAAAGGTATGATTACTGTTGCTTTATTGTTCTTGGTGAGTGAGGGTATTCGCCAATCAGGTACATTGGGACAAGTGATTAAGAAGTTACTTCCACAAGGGCGTACTTCTGTTTTTAAGGCTCAATTGCGTATTTTGCCTTCGGTCGCATTTATTTCTGCTTTTCTTAATAATACTCCGGTAGTTGTTATATTTGCTCCTATCATTAAACATTGGGCTAAGTCTGTTAAACTTCCGGCAACTAAATTTCTGATTCCACTTTCTTATGTAACAATTCTCGGAGGTATTTGTACTCTGATTGGGACCTCTACCAATCTGGTGGTGCATGGGATGATTTTGGAGGCGGGATTTGAAGGTTTCGCCATGTTTGAGTTGGGTAAAGTAGGAATTTTTATTGCTATTGCCGGTATTATTTATATTTTTCTTTTTTCCAAACGACTTTTACCGGATGCTCGTCCGGATATGGCTGTTCCTGATGAGGAAATAGAAGAAGGAGAAAAGCTACATCGCGTGGAAGCTGTGTTGGGTGCACGTTTCCCCGGTATCAATAAAAAACTAAGTGATTTTAATTTCCAACGTCATTATGGAGCTGAAGTGAAAGAGATAAAGACTCGTAGCGGACAGCGGTATGTTGCGAATCTGAATGAGGTAGTGCTTCGTGAAGGTGATACGCTTGTGGTAATGGCTGATGATACGTTTATTCCGACATGGGGAGAGTCTTCGGTGTTTGTGCTGTTGACAAATGGTAATGATCCGGATGCTGCAGGTAAGAAGAAACGTTGGCTTGCTTTGATTTTATTGGTATTGATGATCGTTGGTGCTACGGTAGGCGAGCTTCCTGTAACCAAAGAAATGTTTCCGGATATTAAGCTGGATATGTTTTTCTTTGTTTCCATTACTACTATTATAATGGCGTGGACTAATATTTTCCCTGCTCGTAAGTATACTAAGTATATTTCCTGGGATATTCTTATTACTATTGCTTGTGCATTTGCAATTAGTAAGGCGATGGTTAATTCGGGGGTGGCTGATAGTGTAGCTAGGTTTATTATCGGATTGAGTGACGATTACGGACCACATGTGTTGCTTGCTATGCTGTTTATTATAACTAATTTGTTTACGGAATTGATTACTAACAATGCTGCGGCTGCTCTTTCTTTTCCGTTGGCTTTATCGATAGCTTCTCAATTGGGAGTAAGTCCGACACCATTCTTTGTGGTGATCTGTATGGCTGCTTCTGCCAGTTTCTCAACCCCGATTGGTTATCAGACTAATCTAATTGTTCAAGGTATTGGCAATTATAAGTTTACGGATTTTGTCAAGATTGGACTGCCACTTAATATTATAACATTTTTAATTTCTGTGATTCTGATTCCAATGATTTGGAAGTTTTAATAAACTAATTGTATAGATGGAAGAGAAAAATCATATATATCCTATATTTGACCGTATGATGACACGGCAGGACAAAGAAGAACTGTTAGGTCAGCATAGTGTGATGATTTGGTTCACCGGGTTGAGTGGCTCGGGGAAGAGTACGATTGCTATTGCTTTGGAACGGGAACTGCATAAGCGTGGCTTGCTTTGCAGAATTCTGGATGGAGATAATATCCGCAGTGGAATTAATAATAATTTGGGATTTTCGGAAGATGATCGAGTGGAGAATATCCGCCGTATTGCTGAAGTCTCTAAATTATTTCTAGATAGTGGTATTATCACTATTGCCGCATTTATCAGTCCAAATAATGATATTCGTGAGATGGCGGCTACTATTATCGGGCAGGATGATTTTTTAGAGATTTTCGTGAGTACTCCTTTGGAAGAGTGTGAAAAACGTGATGTGAAAGGTTTGTATGCCAAAGCACGAAAAGGGGAAATAAAGAATTTTACGGGAATATCGGCTCCATTTGAAATACCGGAACATCCGGCTTTGTCATTAGATACGTCAAAGCTGACTTTGGAAGAATCAGTAAAACGTCTGTTGGAACTTGTTTTGCCTAAGGTGAAAAGAACAGTTGAAGTAGAATAAAAGCATTATTAAAGTAATGGAAGAATATAAATTAAGCCACTTGAAGGAACTCGAGGCTGAGTCTATTCATATTATCCGCGAGGTGGCTGCGGAATTTGAGAATCCTGTGATGCTTTATAGTATCGGTAAGGATTCTTCGGTGATGGTACGTCTGGCTGAAAAAGCGTTTTATCCGGGAAAAGTACCATTCCCGTTAATGCATATCGATTCGAAATGGAAGTTTAAGGAAATGATTCAGTTCCGGGATGAATATGCAAAGAAATATGGTTGGAATCTGATTGTAGAAAGTAATATGGAGGCTTTTCACGCAGGGGTAGGACCTTTTACGCATGGAAGTAAAGTGCATACGGACTTGATGAAAACACAAGCCTTGCTTCATTCATTGGATAAATATAAGTTTGATGCTGCCTTTGGAGGTGCACGTCGGGATGAGGAGAAATCTCGTGCTAAAGAGAGAATATTTTCTTTCCGTGATAAGTTTCATCAGTGGGATCCCAAAAATCAGCGTCCGGAATTGTGGGATATCTATAATGCCAGAGTACATAAAGGGGAAAGTATTCGTGTGTTTCCGTTGAGTAACTGGACTGAGTTGGATATCTGGCAATATATTCGTTTGGAAAATATTCCTATCGTTCCTTTATATTATGCGAAAGAACGTCCGGTTGTTACTATTGACGGTAATCTGATAATGGCGGATGACGATCGTTTGCCGGAGAAATATCGTGATCAGATTGAAATGAAGATGGTTCGCTTCCGTACCTTGGGATGCTGGCCACTGACAGGTGCTGTTGAAAGTGAAGCAGCTACTATTGAGGAGATTGTAGAAGAGATGATGACTACAACTAAGAGTGAGCGTACAACTCGTGTGATTGACTTTGACCAGGAGGCGAGTATGGAGCAGAAAAAACGTGAAGGATATTTTTAAATTCTAGTAAGTGATGGCAGAAAACAAGTTAGATATAAAGGCTTTTTTGGATAAGGATGAACAGAAAGACTTATTGAGATTGCTGACAGCCGGATCGGTGGATGATGGTAAATCGACATTGATCGGACGTTTGTTGTTTGATAGTAAGAAATTGTATGAAGATCAGCTGGATGCGTTGGAACGTGATAGTAAACGTGTTGGTAATGCTGGAGAACATATAGATTATGCTTTATTGCTTGACGGTTTGAAAGCAGAACGTGAGCAGGGAATAACGATTGATGTGGCATACCGTTATTTTTCTACCAATGGTCGTAAGTTTATTATTGCAGATACTCCGGGGCATGAACAGTATACTCGTAATATGATTACAGGTGGTTCTACTGCTAACCTTGCAATTATTCTGGTGGATGCTCGTACGGGAGTGATTACGCAAACGCGTCGTCATACTTTCCTAGTTTCTTTACTGGGGATTAAGCATGTGGTGTTGGCTGTAAATAAGATGGACTTGGTCGGTTTTTCTGAAGAGTGTTTTAATGAGATCGTTGCAGAATATAAGAAATTTGTAGCTCCGTTAGGTATTCCGGATGTGAATTGTATTCCGTTATCTGCTTTGGACGGTGATAATGTAGTTGACAAATCTGAACGTACTCCATGGTATAAAGGTATTTCTTTGCTCGATTTCTTGGAAACGGTTCATATTGATAATGATCATAACCTTAAAGATTTCCGTTTTCCGGTACAGTATGTACTTCGTCCGAATCTTAATTTTAGAGGTTTTTGCGGTAAAGTTGCGTCAGGTATTATACGTAAAGGAGATACGGTGATGGCACTGCCCTCCGGTAAGACTTCGAAAATCAAAAGTATCGTTACTTATGACGGTGAGTTGGATTATGCTTTTCCACCTCAATCTGTTACATTGACTTTGGAGGATGAGATTGATGTCTCTCGTGGTGAGATGTTGGTGCATCCTGATAATCTGCCTATTGTAGATCGTAACTTTGAGGCAATGATGGTTTGGATGGATGAAGAACCGATGGATGTTAATAAGTCTTTCTTTATCAAACAGACTACGAATCTGAGCCGTACGCGAATTGATTCGGTTAAATATAAGGTAGATGTGAATACGATGGAACATTTATCTTTGGAGAACGGCCAATTAACTAAAGAGACTTTGCCTTTGCAATTGAATCAGATAGCACGTGTTGTTCTGACGACTGCTAAAGAACTTTTCTTTGATCCGTATCAGAAGAACAAGTCTTGTGGCTCTTTTATATTAATTGATCCGATTACTAATAATACTTCTGCTGTAGGTATGATTATTGATCGGGTTGAGATGAAGGATATGAATAATACGGATGATATTCCCGTATTGGATTTATCGAAATTAGGAATTGCTCCTGAACATTATGAGGCTGTGGAAAAAACCGTAGAGGAATTAAAACGTCAGGGCTTCGCTGTGAAGGTGATAAAATAAAGATAGAGAAATTATATAAAATGGGATTACTTGAATTTAATAAACTTCCGATTAATACCTTGGTAGGGGCTGATTGGAAAACGTTTAAGTCCATTACTGCTAATCGTGAAATTGATGCTGCCTATAAAGGAAAGTATCGATTGACTAAAGCGGTGTGTCAGTTATTGTCTCCTCTGGCTTCGTTACAGAATAAACGCTATGAGAAGTTATTGGCAAATCAGCCTTTGGAGCATGATCCTGTGTTTATTCTGGGGCATTGGAGGAGTGGGACAACTTTTGTTCATAATGTTTTTTCTTGTGATAAACATTTTGGCTATAATACCACTTATCAAACGGTGTTTCCGCATTTGATGATGTGGGGACAGCCTTTCTTCAAAAAAAATATGAGTTGGCTGATGCCGGATAAACGTCCGACAGATAATATGGAATTGGCAGTAGATCTTCCTCAGGAGGAGGAATTTGCATTGGCCAATATGATGCCTTATACTTATTATAATTTTTGGTTTCTTCCTAAGTATCAGCAAGAGTATGCAGATAAATATCTGTTGTTTAATGATATAACAGAAACTGAATTGAAAGTTTTTGAGGAAGTGTTTACTAAATTGATTAAGATTTCATTATGGAATACCAAGGGGACTCAATTCCTTAGCAAGAATCCACCTCATACGGGTAGAGTGAAGGAGTTAGTGAAGATGTTTCCCAACGCTAAATTTATTTATCTGATGCGTAATCCGTATACGGTGTTTGAATCGACTCGTAGTTTCTTTACAAATACGATTCAACCTTTGAAATTGGAAGATATCAGTAATGAACAAATTGAGGAAAATATCCTTTCTATTTATGCAAAGCTTTATCATAAATATGAATCGGATAAAAAGTTTATTCCTGAAGGCAATCTGATAGAAGTGAAATTTGAAGATTTTGAGGCGGATGCTATGGGGATGACGGAGAATATTTATAAATCTCTTTCTATTCCGGGTTTTACTGAAGCACAGGCTGATATTGAAAAATATGTTGGTGGGAAGAAGGGATATAAAAAGAATAAGTATAAATATGATGATCGAACTATCCGATTGGTAGAAGATAACTGGGACTTTGCTTTGAAACAATGGGATTATAACTTATAAAGAAAGGAAAGGTATTAATGATTCAGAATATGGTTCATCGCTTGTATTTTGTCGTTTTTATGGCATTTTTTATCTCTTTACCTTTAATGGCTCAGCCAGTGGTTGAAATGCTCCCTTTTGGTAATATGGACCAATGGGTTGATCGCCAGATTAAGGAATCGGGAATTATCGGAGGAAATACGAAGAATGTATATGAAATAGCTCCGACGGCTGTGGTCAAAGGGGATCAGCCTTATAAAAACATGGGCGGTTCGCCGTGGGCTACTTCGAACGTAATGGCTAAAGTTGCGGGTATTACGAAAACGAACACATCTGTTTTTCCTGAGAAAAGAGGAAATGGTTATTGTGCCCGGTTAGATACGCGCATGGAAAGTGTGAAGGTATTGGGGGTGGTTAATATAACTGTGCTGGCTGCCGGTTCTATTTTCACAGGATCTGTGAACGAACCTATTAAAGGTACGAAAAATCCGCAGAAGATGTTGCAAACAGGAATTCCGTTTACGAAGAAGCCGGTTGCTCTTCAGTTTGATTATAAAGTGAAGATGTCTGATAGGAAGAATCGTATTCGGGCTACTGGGTTCAGTAAAATCACAGATGTGCCGGGTAAAGACTTTCCGGCTGCTATTTTGTTTCTACAAAAACGTTGGGAGGATGCGGATGGAAACGTATACGCAAAGCGTATTGGGACCATGGTGACTTATTATTATCATACTACAGATTGGAAAAACAATGCTACGTATGAAATTATGTATGGTGATATCACAAAACGCCCTGAATATAAGTCACACATGATGCGTTTGGGGGTTACGGAAAACTATACAGTGAATAGTAAAGGAGAAAGCGTTCCTATACAGGAGGTTGCGTGGGGAGATGAAAATGATGTTCCTACTCATTTGTATCTTCAGTTTACGTCGAGTCATGGAGGAGCATATGTAGGTTCTCCCGGTAACTCATTATGGATTGATAACGTGAAAATGGTCTACTAAAGTCATTTTTTGGGTGGATTTTCGAATTTTAAGGAACTAATAACTTAAAAATGGAGCTGTCACTGAAACCAATCGTTGCGTTGGTATTCGCGGCAGCTTCTTTTTTGTTTTTAATTCTGAATCTTACCCCGCTCTTTCGCTTATTTATTGGGGGATATCCCTATATTTTATGTTTTTATAGTCAATCAGTGAGAAAAATAGTACAATATGTTATTTTTTCATATAAATTTCTTTGCCATTATTAAAAATCTGCCTATTTTTGCGTTGTATTTTTTTTACGAAGGGGGGAATATAAAATAAAACTAATGAGATATATCAACTCAAACATGAATAAATGCCTAATTACTAAAGACTTGACGCGTAATGCTGTGTTCTTTCTATTCTGTTTCTTCTCTCTTAAGGGAGTTTGCCAGAGTGGGGAAGGTACGGTTAGCACTTTAGTAAAGATGGGATTTGAAAATGTTGGGTGTACAGAAGATGATAATGAACGGATATATACGATACAGAATTCCGCATATCGTTTGCAAGGTGTCGGAATTGGTAAAGCGGTTGATGTTATTCAAAAAACTGGATTACCAGATGGTAAATCATGTCGGATCATAGTTCTGGATAATAATGTACCTCAGATTTCTCTATTTTACCAACCAACTAAGAAAGATAGTCTGCTGGAAGCAAGTCGCCAAGATTGGAATGTTAGTTACAACTTAGGTGATGCGTGGAAACAAGCGCGAAAGATAAAAAAAGAAAATAGCTCTTTATTTAAGGTGGATATTGTAGTATATCCGGAGTTGTCATTGAAGAATTTGGTGATTACGCAAGTGTATCAGGTGTTATTCAATCTATCTCCTACAATAGAGGTCTCTTTCTGGAAGGGTATGTCATTAACAGCACAAATGGTTATACCTATATATAATGATGGATTTGAAATGATGTCCGAGGCGGTTCATAATGTTTATGATAGGGTTCATCCGGGATGTGTGAGTTTATCACAAACGGTACGGCTTCCTTATAATACATGGGCTACATTGTCAGTTGGACATTTTATGGCGAATCGTTATGGGGTTGATTTAAGTGCTAGGCATGTGTTGAAAATGGATCAACGTTTTTCTTTTGAAGGACGGGTGGGGTATACAGGAGCTTGTTATTGGGATGGCTTTACTTGTCACTTTGATTCTAGGAAAGTTTGGACTTGGCATATAGGAGCCAATTTCTTTTGGCCTTATTATAACTTACAAACAAGCGTGAAGTTGATTCAACATATACAAGGTGAAAAAAGTATCCGGTGTGATATGATACGTCATTTTAAATATGTGTCAATCGGATTTTATGGGGAAAAAGCAAATAGGGGGATTAGAGCGAATGCCGGTTTCCGTTTTCAGATTGCTTTGCCTCCATATAGATATAAGAGAAAAGGATATATTCCGCGGGTGACTCCTTCTGAAAATTTTGGAATGGTGTACAATGCGGGTAATGAGCGAAATTATTATAAGACGTATAGAACGTCACCAAGTGATAATATAATGCATAATAATAGTTTAAACCCATATTTTATTAAATCGGAATTAGTGAATTATTAATTTTATTGAGATGAAAATGAATAGTAAATTTTTCGGGCTAGGCGCTAAGTTAGCGTTATGCTTTGTAGCTGTCTTGGGAACATTGACAAGCTGCTATGAAAAGGAGGACATCAAAACAGTGATTGATACTACTCCTAAAACTGTGACTTACACTATTTCAGGCTCTGTGTATAACTACACAAGTTTGGCAGGTATTAATGGTGCGTCTGTTGTTTTAACCAAAGCGGATACAGAGAAGGCTACAACAGTGACTAAAGATGGTGGTCAGTTTGCCATTACTTTGTCTGGTCTTACTGATGCAGATCGTGGAGATTATACTTTAACAGTAAAAGCTGAAGGTTATAAGGATAGAAAGACTAATGTTACAATCTTCTTTGAAAAAGCTGATAATCAGACAATTGTTACTCATATGGACTTTGCTTTGAAATCAAATGAAATCCAAGGTGAGAAAGTTGAAATTGTAGCTGGTAAAGAAGATCAAACGGAAACTTTCCAAGGTGTAGATAGTGAGGGAAAACCTTCAGAGGATAAGGTATTTGTTCCGGCTAACTTGTTCCCTGACGGAGAAGTTAAAACTATTACATTGGTACGTGAAGGACAGGAAGAAGAAATAGAGAATGATGCAGTCCGTGTATGGGAAGGTAAACCTGACGGTACTTCATTTGACAAGCCTTTGGTGTTTACTTTCACTGATAAACCTGGTCAGGCTTTAAAAGTATATTATGAAGTAAACGGTATATGGACATTAGCTGAAAAAGATGCTCAAATTACAGAAGAAAATGGTGTATATACTGCTAAAGTAAACCACTTCTCTCGTTTCAAATTTAGTGCAACAGCTTATGACTATTATACTATTACTGATGGAGATGCAGTGATGACAACTGGTTTTACTAAAGATATTGCATTAGCTTATCATAATAGCTTAAATGATGCTAAGGAATTCCCGTTTGAAGTAAAAGGGTTTGCTGGTGGTGCTATATTTGAGAAATCTTTGGATGAGGTTTTTGCTGACTGTCCTATTAAAGATGAAGCTATTAATTATATGGAAAACTATTTGAATGGAATTTATTCTGAACTTCCAGGTAGTGAATATAAGGTAGTAGACTTTAAAACAGAAATCTTGGTTCCTGCTCATAGTGATTTGTCTGGTGTTGGTGTTACACAAACATTAAAGAATGTTTCATATACAATGACTATCGGTGGAACTAATTATGTAGTAAAAGTTATTCAAGTCGATAAATACACATTCAGTACAGAAGGTTTTGTTACTGACTATACTCATGGTCAAGGAATTGGTCATGGTCATGGACATGGTGAAGATTTGAATGCTGGTGGTGGTATCATTGATTTTGAATAATTCTTTGGAATAAAAGAGATTTTGACCGAAAGTACATTAATAGAAAGGAATGTAATGATTAAAAGACTGATACTAGTATTATTCTTCTTATGCACTACTGGTGTGCTTTCGGCTCAATTAACTTACGGAACTACGGGATTATTGCATGCTCCTTCGGCAGAAATGCAAAAGGATAAAACAGTAATGCTAGGTGCCAATTTTATGAATAAGGAGATAACTCCTCCTACATGGTACTATCATACGTATAATTATTACTTGAATGTAACTTTCTTCCCTTGGTTAGAAGTGGCATATACGTGTACACTTTTTAAAGCGGAAGCATTAGGGTTAAAACCTTATGGTTACACAGGTTTTACGAATCAGGACAGATATTTTTCTGTTCGATTGCGAGCTTTGAAAGAAGGACAATTTTGGAAATATATGCCAGCTGTGGTATTTGGAACTTCGGATCCTTTTACTTCCTCCGGTGATGTGATTAATTCCACTTCGGGAAATGGGTATTTTTGCCGCTTTTATGTTGCAGCAACAAAACATGTTTCTATCGGAAAGGAAGAAATCGGAATACACCTTTCTTATTTATATAATAAAAGATTGGAGTATAAACTGAATGGAATAGCAGCAGGTATTAGTTATAATCCAACATTTGCACCGGATTTGAGATTGATTGCAGAATATGATTCTAAAGATTTTGCGTTGGGTGCTACCTATTTGCTTTTCAACCACTTGCAGTTGCAGGTAGAAATGCAAAGAATGAAGTATTTTACCGGTGGACTTGCTTATAAGATTTATTTGAAGTAAGTGGGTTGGGACAAATAAGATAAAAGAGTTAAACGATTTAAAATTAAGAAAACAATGAAAAGTAAGTTAGTAATATTATCTTTACTGTTGGCGGGTGCTGCTGTTACAGCAAACGCACAGACTAAAGAGAAATTCACCAGCGAGAGATTTAAAGATAATATCTTTATCAGTGTTGGTGGAGGAGCTCAGGTTTGTGTAAATCCGGATAACAGTGACTATGGCTTGGGTAAGGCTATTACACCGCTGATCCATGTTTCACTGGGTAAATGGGTCAATCCTACATGGGGATTCCGCGGACAAGTTGCAGGCTTGTGGAGTACATTAAACTCTAAACACTTGAATGGTGTAGAAACCATTACTGGTAATCAGACTACATGGTACAAGATTAAGAATAAGAAGTATTTTACATTGCGTGCAGACGCTTTGTATAACCTTTCTAATTCTATTTGCGGCTATAACCCAGATCGTTTGTTTACATTATCTGTATTTGCAGGTCCTGGTTTGACATTTGCTAAAACTTATGGTGACCAAGATAAGCTGAATGCACTGATTAACGGTTCTGTTGGTTTGATGGGACAGTTCAATGTAAATGACTATTGGGATATTAATATTGAAGCTAGAGGAGAGGTTTCTCCTTCTATCTTTGGTAAATATAGCAATGCTTATACTGATGGTGCTGTTTCTTTAACTGCTGGTGTAACTTATACTTTCGGTGGCAAGAAGTTTATTTCTTGCAACGGAGTTGATCAGGATGCGATCAATGATGAAGTTAATCGTTATAGAAGCCAGTTGGAAAAAACAAAAGCTGACTTAGATGCTGCTAAGAGAGCTTTGGCTAATGTAAAACCAGAAGTGAGAGAAGTTGTTAAGACTGTTCAGGTTCCAGGTCCTCGTGCTGTCTTCTTCAAGATTGGAAAGGCTACTATTGATGATTACGGATTGGTTAATCTAAAATTAGCCGCTAAGGTTATGAAGGAAAATCCGAATAAGAAGTACAAGATTGCTGGTTATGCTGATAAGGCTACCGGAAGCGTTGCTTTGAACAAGAAATTAGCTGATAAGCGTGCTCAGGCTGTTTATGATGCTTTGGTTAAAGAAGGCGTAAACAAAGATCAACTTGAAGTTATCGGTTACGGTGGTACTGACAATATGTTCGGTAAGAACTTCTTGAATCGCGTAGTAATTCTTGAATAAGGGTTATTAAAAGTAATAAACTCTATAATGAAGGGGTGTTTGACGATGTCGGACACCCTTTTTTGTTATTATTTGATTTGAATAAGGATGGAATTCGAATATAAATCGTATTTTTGTAACCCATTATGAGTAGAATAATTGCCATTGATTACGGTAGAAAGCGTACAGGGATAGCAGTTAGCGATACTTTACAGATGATTGCTAATGGTTTAACAACAGTGCCTACGCATCAGTTATTGACGTTTATCCTTGATTATGTATCGAAGGAGCCGGTTGAGCGTATTATTATAGGGCTTCCCAAGCAAATGAACAATGAAGCTTCGGAGAACATGAAGAATATTGAACCATTTGTACGTGCTCTCAAGAAGAAATTGCCGGATATGCCTATTGAATATGTAGATGAGCGTTTCACTTCTGTCATGGCTCATCGTACAATACTAGAAGCCGGATTGAAGAAGAAGGATCGGCAAAATAAAGCATTGGTTGACGAGATTAGTGCAACTATTATTCTGCAAACATATTTGGAGAGTAAACGTTTTTAATTAAAAAGAATAACTTAATTTTTTAGTAGATTATAAAATATGATTTTACCTATTTATGTATATGGTCAGCCTGTATTGAGAAAGGTGGCAGAGGACATAACACCGGATTATCCGAACTTGAAAGAACTTATAGCAAATATGTTTGAAACGATGGTAAACGCTGACGGCGTAGGATTGGCTGCACCACAGATTGGTCTTCCGATTCGGGTCGTTACCATTACATTAGATCCGCTTTCTGAGGATTATCCGGAATTTAAAGATTTTAATAAGGCGTATATTAATCCTCATATTTTAGAAGTAGGAGGGGAAGAAGTGAATATGGAAGAAGGTTGTTTGAGTCTTCCCGGTATTCATGAAAGTGTAAAGCGCGGTAATAAAATTCGTGTAAAATATATGGATGAGAATTTTGTAGAACATGATGAAGAGGTTGAAGGGTATTTGGCTCGTGTAATGCAGCATGAATTTGACCATTTGGATGGTAAAATGTTCATTGATCATCTTTCTCCGCTTCGTAAGCAAATGATAAAGGGAAAATTGAATGCGATGTTGAAAGGAAAGGCGCGTAGCTCTTATAAGATGAAACAGGTGAAATAAAGATAAAAAACGTTTATATCCCTGTTAAGTAAACTAAAAGCATTATTTTTGCTACGTTTACAAGTATAAAATGTCAATGATTAAAAGAATACTAACAGTCTTATTGCTGTTTCCCACATTAGTATATGCTCAGATTAATACAGAACGGGTGATGACTATCGCACGGAATGCGCTTTATTTTGAGGATTATGTGCTTTCTATTCAGTATTTCAATCAGGTGATTAATGCTAGACCTTATCTGTACGAACCCTATTTCTTTAGAGCCTTAGCGAAAATTAACTTAGAAGATTTTCAGGGAGCAGAAGCAGATTGCGATGCAGCTATCCAACGTAATCCATTTGTTGTTGGTGCTTATCAGATTCGTGGATTGGCACGGATTCGTCAGAGTAAGTTTGATGGGGCAATCGAAGATTATAAGCAGGCTTTGCATTATGATCCAGAGAATATTTCTTTGTGGCATAATCTGACATTATCTCACATGCAAAAGAAGGACTATGATGCAGCTAAAGATGATTTGGAGAGTTTGATGAAGGTTGCACCGCGTTATACTAGAGCTTATCTTATGAGAGGAGAGGTCTCTTTGCAACAGAAAGATACAATTGCAGCCTTAGAAGACTTTAATAAGGCTTTAGAATTAGATAAGTATGATCCTGATGCTTGGGCTGCCAGAGCAATTGTTAAATTGCAACAAGAAAAATATGCTGAAGCGGAATCTGATTTTGATCACGCGATTCATTTGAGTGCAAAAAATGCAGGAAATTATATAAATCGTGCCTTGGCGCGGTTCCATCAGAATAATTTGAGAGGTGCGATGAATGACTATGATTTGGCGTTGGATATTGATCCTAACAACTTTATTGGTCATTATAATCGTGGTTTATTGCGTGCACGAGTCGGGGATGATAATCGGGCTATTGAAGATTTTGATTTTGTAATTAAGATGGAACCGGATAATATGATGGCTGTTTTTAATCGTGGTCTGCTTCGTGCTCAAATAGGGGATTATCGTGGAGCTATCGAGGATTATTCAACAGTGATCGATCAATATCCTAATTTCTTGGCAGGATATTATCAACGTTCGGAAGCTCGTAAAAAGATTGGAGATCGTAAAGGGGCTGAACAGGATGAGTTTAAGGTCATAAAAGCTCAGTTAGATAAACATAACGGAGTGGTAAGTAAAGATGTTGCTCAAAATAAAGGAGAAGAAGACAAGGATGCAGAAGAAGATAAAACTCGTAAGAAGTCTGATAAAAATATGAATAACTATCGTAAGATAGTAATTGCTGATGATTCGGAGACAAATCAACGTTATACGAGCGATTATCGTGGACGTGTACAAGATAAGAATGTGAATATTAAGTTGGAACCATTGTTCGCTTTGACTTATTATGAGAAGATGAGTGATGTAAAACGTTCTGTGAATTTCCATAAATTTATTGATGATATGAATCGTATGGGAATACTTCCTAAACGCCTTCTCATTACGAATATGGAGTCTCCATTGTCTGAGGAGCAAGTCAAATTTCACTTCGCTTTGATTGATACGCATACTTCAGCTATTGTAGAAGATGATAAGAGTGCAGCAAAACGTTTTGCCCGTGCAATTGATTTTTATTTAGTGCAGGATTTCTCAAGTGCAGTTTCTGACTTGACGCAATCGATCCTGTTAGATGAGAAGTTCTTTCCGGCTTATTTTATGCGTGCTCTGATTCGTTGTAAACAATTGGAATATCAGAAGGCAGAACAAGCCAATAATTCAGATTTGCCTGGTGGTAATACAGCTAAAGAAATTGGTGCAGTGGATTATGAGATAGTGAGAAAAGATTTAGATAAGGTTATTTCTTTAGCTCCGGACTTTGTATATGCTTATTATAATCGTGCCAATATTTCGGCAATGTTGAAAGACTATCGTGCTGCAATGGCTGATTATGATAAAGCGATTGAGCTGGATCCGGATTTTGCAGATGCTTACTTTAACCGTGGATTAACTCATATTTTCTTAGGTAATAATAAACTGGGTATTTCCGATTTGAGTAAAGCTGGTGAACTGGGGATTGTGTCTGCATATAATGTAATCAAGCGTTTTACAGAACAACCAGAATAACATTTTTTTGATAAAAAATAGAAAACTCAAAAGATTTAGTTACTTTTGCGTTCAAATTATGAAAATATAACATCATCATATTATGATAAAGATAACGTTTCCCGATGGCTCTGTTCGTGAATATAACGAAGGAGTGAACGGTTTGCAGATTGCAGAAAGTATCAGTTCGCGTTTGGCACAGGATGTTTTGGCCTGCGGAGTAAATGGCGAGATTTATGATTTGGGACGTCCTATTAATGAAGATGCTAACTTTGTTCTTTATAAATGGGATGATGAAGAAGGAAAACATGCATTTTGGCATACGAGTGCTCACTTGTTGGCAGAAGCTTTACAAGAACTTTATCCAGGTATTCAATTTGGTATCGGACCTGCCATTGAAAATGGTTTTTACTATGATGTAGATCCGGGAGAAACTGTTATTAAGGAAAATGATCTTCCTGCCATCGAAGCTAAAATGATGGAATTGGCTGCGAAGAAAGAAGCAGTAGTAAGAAAAAGCATTTCTAAAGAGGATGCATTGAAAATGTTTGGTGATCGTGGTGAAACATACAAATGTGAATTGATCTCTGAATTGGAAGATGGACATATTTCTACTTATACTCAAGGTACATTCACAGATCTTTGTCGTGGTCCTCACTTGATGACAACTGCGCCTATTAAAGCTATAAAGCTGACAACTGTGGCCGGAGCATATTGGCGTGGGCACGAAGACCGTAAAATGCTGACACGTATCTACGGTATCACCTTCCCTAAGAAGAAAATGTTGGATGAATATCTGACTTTATTGGAAGAAGCTAAGAAACGTGACCATCGTAAGATTGGTAAAGAAATGCAGTTGTTTATGTTCTCTGAAACAGTAGGTAAGGGGCTTCCGATGTGGTTGCCGAAAGGTACTGCTTTGCGTTTGCGTTTGCAGGATTTCTTACGTCGTATCCAGACACGTTATGACTATCAGGAAGTAATAACTCCGCCCATTGGCAATAAATTGCTTTATGTAACTTCTGGTCACTATGCAAAATATGGTAAAGATGCTTTTCAGCCTATCCATACTCCGGAAGAAGGAGAAGAGTATTTCTTGAAACCGATGAACTGTCCGCATCATTGCGAGATCTATAAGAACTTTCCGCGTTCTTATAAAGATCTTCCATTGCGTATCGCAGAATTTGGTACAGTTTGCCGTTATGAGCAAAGTGGTGAGTTACATGGATTGACTCGTGTACGTAGCTTTACACAGGATGATGCACATATTTTCTGTCGTCCGGATCAGGTAAAGGATGAATTCCTTCGTGTAATGGATATCATTTCAATTGTTTTCCGTTCAATGAACTTTGCTAATTTTGAAGCTCAGATCTCTTTACGTGATAAAGTGAACCGTGAAAAGTATATCGGAAGCGATGAGAATTGGGAAAGAGCAGAACAAGCTATTATTGAGGCTTGTGAGGAAAAAGGCTTGCCTGCTAAGATTGAATATGGTGAAGCTGCTTTCTATGGTCCTAAACTTGATTTTATGGTGAAGGATGCTATCGGTCGTCGTTGGCAGTTAGGTACTATTCAGGTGGACTATAATTTGCCGGAACGTTTTGAATTGGAATATATGGGTTCTGATAACCTGAAACATCGTCCGGTAATGATCCATCGTGCGCCATTCGGATCTATGGAACGTTTTGTTGCTGTATTGATTGAACATACTGCCGGTAAGTTCCCGTTATGGCTGACTCCTGAACAAGTTGCTATTCTACCGATTAGTGAAAAGTTCAATGAATATGCAGAGCAAGTAAAAATGTATCTGAAAATACATGAGATTCGTGCAATTGTTGATGATAGAAATGAAAAGATAGGTCGTAAGATCCGTGATAATGAGATGAAACGTATTCCTTATATGCTGATTGTCGGTGAAAAAGAAGCTGAAAATGGAGAAGTTGCTGTTCGTAGACAAGGCGAAGGAGACAAAGGAACCATGAAATATGAAGAATTTGCTAAAATTCTGAATGAAGAAGTTCAGAATATGATAAATAAATGGTAACTTTGCAGCCGTTTCATGATAAATAATAAGTAAACAATAAAAAGATCAAACTAGGAAGTAAACGTTTTTAATGAAGAATGACACTTTAAAAGGGCAATACAGAATCAATGAACAGATTCGTGCCAAGGAAGTCCGCATTGTGGGCGATGATAGCGAACCGAAAGTATATCCTATTTTCCAGGCTTTGAAGATGGCTGAAGAGAAAGATTTGGATTTAGTGGAAATTTCACCCAATGCTCAACCCCCTGTTTGTCGTATTATTGATTACTCTAAATTTCTTTATCAGTTAAAGAAACGTCAGAAAGAGCAGAAAGCCAAACAGGTGAAGGTGAATGTAAAGGAAATCCGTTTCGGTCCTCAGACTGATGATCATGATTACAACTTTAAGTTGAAGCATGCAAAAGGTTTTTTGGAAGACGGTGATAAAGTGAAAGCATATGTGTTTTTCAAAGGTCGTTCAATCCTTTTCAAGGAACAGGGTGAAGTATTATTGCTTCGTTTTGCTAATGATCTTGAAGATTATGCTAAAGTAGATCAGATGCCTATACTGGAAGGTAAGCGTATGACTATTCAGCTTTCTCCAAAAAAGAAAGAGGCTCCTAAAAAGCCTATGTCTCCGAAACCTGTTGCTCCTGCACAGAAAGCTGAGCAGTCTGAAGAAGATGATGAATAAAAAAGAATGCGTAACGCGCAGGTATAGTGCGTTGCCATTATATATTTAATAATTTAAAAATAAGTAAGATGCCAAAGATGAAGACTAACTCCGGTTCTAAAAAAAGGTTTACCCTTACCGGAACAGGTAAAATCAAAAGAAAGCACGCTTTTCACAGTCACATTTTGACTAAGAAAACTAAGAAGAGAAAAAGAAATCTGTGCTACTCTACAACTGTTGATGTAACAAATGTAAGCCAGGTTAAGGAACTCTTAGCAATGAAGTAATCAAAAGCGTACAAAGTATTATTAAAGTATTAACCGAATGCATTAGCCTAAAGTTCGTTGCGTGAAGTAACGGCGCTAACATTCTAAAAAAGTAAAACTATGCCAAGATCAGTAAATCATGTTGCTTCAAAAGCAAGAAGAAAGAAAATTTTGAAATTGACCAGAGGTTACTTTGGTGCAAGAAAAAATGTATGGACCGTAGCTAAAAACACTTGGGAAAAGGGTTTGACTTACGCGTTCCGTGACCGTAGAAACAAGAAAAGAAACTTCCGCGCTCTTTGGATACAACGTATCAATGCTGCTGCACGTCTCGAAGGAATGTCTTATTCTAAATTGATGGGCGGTTTGCACAAGGTCGGTATTGAAATAAACCGTAAAGTTCTGGCTGATTTAGCTATGAACCATCCGGAAGCTTTCAAAGCTGTAGTTGCAAAGGCGAAAGCTGCTTAAGTTTCAACAGTTTATGATTTACAAAGTGTCAGTTTTCTATCAGATTACTGACACTTTTCTTTTATGGAAAAGAGAGAAAGGATTAAAAAAATGTTAGATAGACAACAAAATTCCTTTTTTTCTTGTTATTCTAATAGATTGTTAGTATATTTGTGATACAAAAATATTAGCCGTATCGACTGGATCGGGAAACTCTTCAAATTAATCTGATATACCGAGAAAGCTTCGATCTTCAATGGCGGGCCACATCCTTCGGGACAGCTTTAAGCCGGTGGATTACAAAGAGGACGGGCACTCAAATCTTGTTCTATCAGAGTTTCATCACATCGTCGATGCGGCTTTTTTATATACTTTCCTATGATATTTTATTTCTCTGGTACAGGTAACTCAAAATGGATTGCTAATCAATTATCTAGTAATCAACAAGAAGATTTAATTTTTATTCCTGAAGTTTTGAAAGATGGGAATATGGAATTTTGTTTAGAGAAGGACGAGAAGATTGGGCTTGTCTTTCCTGTTTATTCTTGGGCCCCTCCTGAAATTGTATTGCGTTTTATCAAGCAAATGTCATTAGAGAACTATCAGGGGCAATATCTTTTCTTTGTATGTTCTTGTGGTGATGATATTGGGCTTACTCAGCAAGTTCTTATGAAAGCTTTGTCATTGAAGGGATGGAAATGTCATGCCGGTTTTTCTGTGATTATGCCTAATAATTATGTATTGTTTCCTGGATTTGATGTCGATAGTAAGGAACTAGAAGAGAAAAAGCTGGAGAATGCCATTGGTGAACTCCATAGAATTAATGAATTGATAAATAGAAAGGAGGCAGTATTCTTTTGTAAAGAGGGGAGTATTCCTTATATTAAGACAAAAATTATTAATCCTTTATTTAATCGCTTTCAAATGTCCCCTAAGAACTTCTGGACGACAGATAAGTGTGTTGGATGTAAACGTTGTGAAAAATCTTGTCCAGTGGATAATATTTTAATGCAAGATGGGAAGCCTGTTTGGGGAAGAAGTTGCACCTCTTGTTTGGCGTGTTACCATGTTTGTCCCCAACAAGCGGTGCAATATGGGAAAAGGACCAAAGGAAAAGGGCATTATTTCAATCCCAATCAGTATTAATCCTTCATTTTTATGCTGCAATTGGATAAATCCTCTATGATTGCTAAACTTTCTACACGTACTCCTTTTTTTTCTAGTATTTTTCGACCATTTTGAAAGGCTTTCTCAATGATGAATCCCATCCCGACTAAATTGGCTCCAGATTGTTTAATAAGATCAAGAATGCCTAATGCTGCATTTCCATACGCTAGGAAATCATCGACAAAGAGTACATTGTCATTAGGAGTAAGGAAATCGGCACTTATTACTACTTCGTAGTCACGATCTTTAGTGAAGGAGTGTACGGTAGTGCTCAAAGCATTTTGGATGGTTTTAGGTGATTTCTTTTTGGCAAACACAACAGGAAGATCCATTAAATAACCTGTCATGATAGCAGGAGCAATGCCACTTGCTTCAATAGTCATAATCTTATTGACGTTGGTCGCTGCGAAACGTCGCACAAACTCAACTCCGATTGACTTCATCAGTATAGGATCCATTTGATGATTTATAAAGCTATCTACTTTTAGGATACCTCCTTCGTAGCATTTTCCATCTTGCAGGATTCTTTTTTTTAATAATTGCATGATATATGAATTAATAATGTGCTAATATGCCTATGACTGCTGGAGCAGTATAAATTGGCATATTAGCACACTGATAAATTGAAAAATACTATTGGTTATTTCTTAGATCTTTTACTCGTACGGCTTTTCCTTCACTTTGTGGAAGTGTGCCCTTTTTAACTAGTTTTACTTTAGGAGTAACTAGTATTTCATCTTTTAATTGCCGAGTTATTTCTTTACGAATTTTTTCCAGTTCAATATAATTATCCGTAGACAGATCACTTAATTCAACCTCAACAATCATTTCATCCTGATTATTAACAGTCTCTAATGTAATGAGGTAGTTGCTACCAAGTTCAGGGAACTGTACTAGAATTTTCTCAACCTGCATTGGGAAGATATTAACTCCTTTTATGATGAACATATCATCACTACGACCTTTGATACGATCAATACGTAAATGAGTACGACCACAAGGACATTTACCTGGAAGAATGCGGGTTAAATCGCGGGTACGATAACGAATTAGAGGCATCATTTCACGATCAAGAGTGGTAAGTACCAATTCTCCGATTTCTCCATCAGGTACAGGGTTACCCGTTTCAGGATCAATAATTTCCACAAGATAACAATCTTCCCAAAAATGCATTCCGTTTTGTTCCTGACATTCGAAAGCAACCCCAGGTCCATTCATTTCCGTCATGCCAAAGCTATTGTAAGCTTTTACTCCTAACATCTTTTCTATCTTCCTGCGTTGTTCATCCGTATGAGGCTCAGCACCAATAACCAATGTTTTTAATGTTGTCCCTGCAGCATCAAGCCCTTCTTCCTGGATAACTTCAGCTAAACGAATTGCATAACTTGGGATTGCGTGTAAGGCTGTTGTTTTGAAATCATTGATAAACTTAATCTGACGTTTACTATTTCCGGCTGCGGCAGGTACTGTTAAGCAACCGAGGCGTTCGGCACCATATTGGAAGCCCAATCCTCCTGTAAACATACCATATCCGGAGCTGTTTTGGAATACATCAGTTTTTCGAATGCCAACCATATAGAGGCAACGAGCTATCAGATTTGCCCAAGAATCAAGGTCATGTTGCGAATGTACGATGACTGTAGGATTTCCGGTTGTACCGCTGGAAGAGTGGATACGTACCCCATCGTTTTTCATGTCGCCTGCCACCAAGCCAAAAGGGTAGTGAGCACGCATATCAGCCTTTGTCGTAAAAGGTATTTTACGAATGTCGTCTAAAGTTTGTATGCTATTTGCAGTGATGCCATGTTTGTTGAAAACTTCTTTATAATATGGAGCATTTGCAGCTATACTGATTGTTTTCCTGAGACGTTGAAGTTGTAATTCATTCAACTTCTCACGACTCATGGTTTCTATTTCTTCTTCCCAGTATTGTGTATTCATAACAATGATAGTTATTGCATTAGTTTTTCTGCAATTTCTTTGCCGGCAGCTAATGCTTTTAAATTCATTTCAACAATAGCCTCTCCTTTTCGCATGAAGATCTCACGGATACTATCCTGTATTTTCTCATAAGCGATACCAAGGAAAGGAATGGTTGCTCCCAGTAAGACCATATTAGCAACCCGGATAGAACCTACTTCTTTGGCAACCTTGTCTACATTCAATACAATCTTCTTTGGCAATTTATTGATTTCTGCCATCACTTTATCTTCTTCCGGATAATTGGGGATATTAACAAACGGAGTTTCGTTAGTAACTAACCATCCTTCTGAATGGAGGTAGGGGAGATAACGTAAGCCTTCCATTGGTTCCAATGAAATGATGAGATCACATTTTCCAGAAGGAATTAAATCTGAAGCAATAGGTTGATCACTGATACGAAGGTTAGATTGAACATCTCCACCACGTTGGCTCATTCCATGTACTTCTGCCTGTTTCATGTAAAGTCCTTCTTTTAAGGCTGCTTTTCCGATAACTGTAGCGATAGACAAGATACCTTGTCCACCTACTCCCGATAATATAATATCTTTTTTCATGGCTTATTTACTTCTTTTTTTGCGTGCTAATGTTTGGATACATTCTCTTCGTGGGATAATGACGGATACTCCGCGATATTCAATTTCTTCACGTATAATTTGTTTCATCTCTTCGTAGTTTTTCTTTAATGGAACAACTACGCGGATATGGGCAGGATCCACTCCTAAACCTGTACATATAGCTTCGATACGTCCTGTACCGGCAGAGTCTTGACCACCAGTCATTGCAGTAGTCTCATTATCAGAAATAACAATAGTGACATTTGCGTTCTCATTAACGCAGTCCAGTAATCCGGTCATTCCTGAATGAGTGAACGTAGAGTCACCTATTACGGCTACAGATGGATGAAGACCTCCGTCAGCAGCACCTTTTGCCATAGTAATAGAAGCCCCCATGTCTACGCATGAATTAATAGCATTGAAAGGAGCGTTGGCTCCCAACGTATAGCATCCAATATCACTGAATACTTTGTGAGAAGGATATTCTTTTTTTAGAACTTCAGTTAGTGTAATATACATATCGCGGTGACCACATCCTTCACAAAGTGCAGGAGGACGCATTTCGACTACTGAAGGTATGCCAAATTCTGATTTATTTTCTTTTCCGACGGCTCGTGCTACAGAATCAGGATTTAATTCTCCATCTTGCGAAAGAGTACCGTCCAAACGGCCTTTGACTTTAATGCCAATGCCTAAATAACCTTTTAATTGTTTCTCAACAAATGGTTGGCCGTCTTCCAATACTAGAATCTCATCGCAGGATTCAACTAATTGGAGAAGTTGCTTTTTGGGCAAAGGATATTGTCCGATTTTTAACACTGGATATTCGCATCCTTCGGGATAGTTCTCCATTAAATAATTATAACCGATTCCACAAGCAATAATTCCCATCTTCTTGTTCGGTCCGTCGATATACTTGTTGTACGGCGATTCTTCCGATGCTTTGATAAATTCATCTTGGCGTGCTAGTAAAACCTTATAGCGTTTGCGTGCTATTCCCGGCAATAAGATAAATTGGCGTGGATCATCGCTGAAAGCAATGCTGTTTTGAGGTTTCTGATCTTCGCGTTTTACTCCGGAACGAGAGTGGGCAAGACGAGTTACCATTCGCATTAAAACCGGTTCGCCTAATTTCTCAGAGAATTCAAAACCATTATACACCATGTCGTATGCTTCCTGTTGGTTGCTAGGTTCATACATCGGTATAAGTGAAAAATCTCCGTAAAAACGGCTATCTTGTTCGTTTTGGGAAGAGTGCATACTAGGATCATCGGCTGCTACAACGATCAATCCGCCTTTCACTCCTGTTATTGCTGAATTTACGAAACAATCGGCTGCTACATTCATTCCTACATGTTTCATACAAACTAATGCCCGTTTTCCAACGAAAGACATACCTAATGCAGCTTCCATCGCTGTTTTTTCATTGGCACACCAGCGGTTGTGTATGTTCTGCTCGCTTGTAATAGGAGCCATTTGAATATACTCAGTAATTTCAGTTGAAGGAGTCCCCGGATAGGCATATACACCTGAGAGTCCGGCATCCAATGCTGCTTGTGCAATGGCTTCATCGCCAAGTAAGAGTTGTTTGCTCATATATAATTTCTTTTATTAGTGTTGATCACAGTTTGTTATTCTATTGGGCAAAGATAGCCTTTTCATTTCGTTTTATCACAAATTTACTTGAAAATCTTTCTTTCATTCAGTGCTTTCCAATATTTTCTAGCATTTGCCATATGATCAGCATAATTAGAAGCAAAATTGTGAGTACCTGAAAAATCCTCTTTTGCACACATGTATATGTAGTTGTGTTTTGTGTAGTTTAATACACTGTCTATTCCTTTTTTTGAGGGAATGCGGATGGGACCAGGGGGAAGTCCGGTATATAAATATGTGTTATATGGTGAATCTACTTTCAGATTTTCATTGGTAATACGTCGCAGGCCAAAATTCTGCAAAGCAAATTTAATCGTAGGATCAGCTTGCAGAGGCATATCAGCTTGTAGACGATTGATATATAAGCCGGCTACCACTGGCTTTTCTTCATTGTTGTTGGTCTCTTCTTCTACGATGGATGCTAGTGTGCAGATTTCTGATGGTGTCATTCCAATAGCTGTGGCTTGAGATAGCCGGTCTTTGTTCCAGAAACGCTCATGTTCTTTTTGCATGCGTTGGAAGAATTCATCAACACTCATATCCCAATATACCTGATAAGTTTCTGGTATAAAAAGGCATGGGATTGTTTCAGCATTGTAGCCCATCTTTTGTTGAAAAGTGGAATCAAACAACAGTTTGGCTATCTCAGCCGAATCGACCATTAATTGTTTACCTACGCTTCGGGCAAGTCGGTCTATTGTACGAACACTGCCGATAGTGAGATTTATGGGCTCCTGATAACCTCTTAAAATGCGACTAAAGACATGGTAAACATTATCATTCGGACGGATAACGTAATGTCCGGTATGGATGTTTTGATTGAGTTTTTTGTATTTCACCATCCATTTGAATCCTTTAAGATTATTGACATGACCTACATGATTTATCTTTGTATATATTGAGTCGGTGGTATCATCACGGTCTATATATATGTAAGCTGCTTTAGATGGATGAAACTGTGGGGCAAATAAATAATAATAGATTGTCCCTCCGGTAATTGTGCAAAGAAAGATGAATCCTAGCAGTACCGTAAACAGAATAATTTTCTTTTTTTTCTTCACCTTGTAAAATATTATTTTTAATGTGGCAAAGATAGGAAGAATTTAAATAGATTACCTCGACCATTGGTGATAATTAGCATATGCCTCTATTTTATTCTCTATTTCATCGGGCAAGGGTGCAAAAAAATCCATGTTAGTAAGCTTTTCAATGCTGTCTACAGTTACAGCATATGTAGAAAGGGGATCCGTTGCTTGTGCATTGTTGAATATAAAACCAATCGCACGCATAGGCTTTGCAAATGGAGAAAGAATAACTTTAAAAAATTGCTTGGGTATTGCTATCTTGTTTCTTCCAATTGTTTTTGCATTTTTCTCTACAATAGGACCACATATAATGATAATTGCACTGTCTGCTATAGCCCAGTCTCGTATTTTTTCTTCCAAATCTTTCCATCTCCTTCTGTTTAATTGAGGATGTTGTGGGCACATATTACTAAAATAAAAAGACTCTTTCATCACTATGGGACTCCATTTCATATCAGCAGCGGGTGCCATATGCCCCTTGTCGAAGCCAGATCGAGTGTAGTCGGCATTAGTCGCAATTGAACCTTTTACTGAAGGATCAGCAATAAATTGGTCATATCTTTTTTCTTTTCCTTGTGTTTCCTGACATGTTAGTTCGTAAGAAACCCAATTTGGTTGTTTTAAATCTTTATTGTAGGAAACGGTGTATCCGGTATGATGGATGATTTGTTCTTGTCGGGGGACTAATGAAATTGGTATTTCTAATTCTTTATTGACGGGAATTTGAGGAGAAGTGACAGCAGTTTGTTGTTTGCTTTCTTGTTGGGCAACATCAAACTGTTGGCAATATAAATAAATTCCATAAATAACAGGAATAAGAACTATGATTGTGAGTATGCATCCTAATCGGGAATTGGGATGTGAATTCTTACGAGATGTATTTTTTCTTTTGGTTCGTTTCATTAGTTATTTAAAACGTCGTCGTGAGAGAAAATTATCTATAAAGCGAACTAGATAAACTATAATAACTCCCGCTATAACCATTGCAATGATACGAGCAAACATAACTTTCGATTTTATTATTCTATTAATATTGTTGTAAATTATTCTCTTAACTAGTAGTCTCCTTGTGCTGTTGTGCCTTGTTGCTTCTGTTAAAGAGATGTGCAAAGATAAATAAGATATACTGATATACAAACTTAAATAAAGAGAAAAAATGAAAGTAGAGGGTATAAGAGTGGGATGATGTGATTAAAAGCAAATCATTTGCCATGCAATGTAGAACCATGAGTATGTGGAAATATGAGGTTATGTAAGAGATTAATTGATTCTAATTAAAACACACCTTTTTATTGTCACATTGTGGAAGTAGAAGTCTGGCTACTGGTGCAGAATAATCTACAGACTTTAATAGATAATACTGTGTTCATTAACTTGTTTTGTACATTCTATTAATATCTTTTTCCACTGCAAGGTAAACGCATTATATATCTATCTCATTCAATATCTTATACAAATACTCATTATCCCAGCCTGCATTTTTTCTTTTCGAAGCAATACTCCCTTTTGCTTTTTCTTTTTTGATAATATATAGAGCCATCTTGTTTATAAGAGAGAAATTTTGGACCGCATTGCCTGCCTTTCTTCCCGCATCCTCTCTAAACGATACATCTAATTGCCAATGTAAATTGTTTTCAATATTCCAGTGTGACCTTATTGCCTCTGACATTTTTTTAGGCTCCAACCCCAGTGAGGTAATGTAGTATCTTTTTTCACGGGAAAGTTTCTTAGTAGCTATTTCCAGTCTTTCTGTGGCTATTCTTACAACAGACCTGACTCCCATAAATGTATCTTTTAACATCGCTTCCATTATTTTCCCAGGGCTAAAAACCATGCATTCACGAGTCTCAATTCTTCCATGGGAGACCTCCTCGGTGATATATCTTGCATAGCGTGGGTATGGATAGGGGCCATCTTTGCACATCTGCCAACCTCTTCTTTTGGTTGGCTTTTAATGCTAAAATGTAGTCAGCATTATTTTCTATTATAACTTCAGCAATATCGGTTTGGCAGGCAATAGCATCAATGGTTACTATACAATCTTCCCAATCAAGAGATTTTATCAGGGCAGGAATGGCAGTAATCTCATTGCTTTTATCATCCACTTTTACTTGTCCTAGGCTGATACCATTGGAGACAGCCCAAGCACTCACCATATGGAGTTTAAATCCATTTTTGCCCAAAGGGTTGTCCTTGCTGCACTTACTTGCTCCACGAATCATTTTACCATCTGTGGCAACAATACCTGTGTACTTGCCACAAAGCTCAGATACCCAGTTGCGGAAGAGTAATTCAAAATAGCCGGGTTTTAGCAAGCTAAAAAAGCGATTAAAAGTATCATAGCTGGGAATCTTAACTAAATCGGGAAAACGACGTTTGAAGAAATCAAACTTGCAGATACTGAAACGCTCTATTTCATTCCAGCCTTCACTGCCACAAATAACAGCGCATAAAGCTATATAAACGATTACCTCTAATGAGTGTTCTTTATTTCGGTCAATACGGGGATCATCGATTTGTTTACAAATGTCAATTATCCCTATTTTCATGTCAAATAATGTTTTATATTAATTGATAAAGATACGAAAAATAAACGATGAAAACGATATATAAGCAATTAATAATCAATATAATAATAGAAATTAAAACACTTGAAAAATAGTAAATTATTTAATGCGTCTGCCCTGTATTGACAAAAAAAGCTAGTTAAGCATTCTCTATATATTAATATAGTCTGTTTCTACTCTATTATATACTGCATTAATGAGAGTTATATGTAGGATTGTTGGGATCAATATACTGTTAAACTGGAATATATTAATAGATACTTTTTATTTAAGAGTGACAATAGAATCTATTAAATTTTATTATCACTCTATTGTCAATGTCTATTGTCACTGCTGCATAACTGGTTGATAACTTGTTAGTTCTAAAAAGTGAAGAAGTACCTATTTTATAAATCGCGAAACTATCATTTCTCCACAAGACTGTTTATTAAACTCTATCTTGTGAAAGAACTATTGGCACTATTATTTTATGAGTTAAAACGTTTAATTTCCGACCCTGTAAAATCGCCTTCATGCGAAACACCACCATTTGTATAACAGCTGTATTTTCCGTCTTTAGTGATTTCATTAATTCGCATTTGTTTATTAGTTTTTATCTCTATAACCAATTCGCCTATATTGAATTCAGTCTGCTGAGTAGATTCTATACTCTTTTTAGAATCGGAAGATAAAAAATATTTTTCTCTGATCTTTCTAATATCATTTGTCATTCCCCAAATTTTAAAGAATAAAATGATTTGAAGGATTCCGAATACTATGATAATAATGTTAATTAATGTTTGCATAGTGTTTGGCTATTATTAGTTATTATTTAGAGGTTTCTTTTAATTTCTTCTTTTGATTTTGAGCAATCAACTTCTAACCATTCTACTTTTTTAAGAGTGCTAGTCTCTCCTTGATAATGTACTTCGCCATCCTTCAGTTTTATGTCGAGAATATTACATGCTTTTATTTTCCCTTCGATTTGTACCCAAACTTTTTCTCCTAATCTGAACTTTGAAGGATATTTGCAGTTGGTAGGAATTGAAAAATCAAATACTGATTGATTAGTATATCCACCTTGTGGTATTGTACCTTGATAGAAGAAACAATATTCTCCCGGTTCTAGTATACTTTCGGGGGTTACTTTAAATTCAAAGTCATTAATTTCTGTTATCGTAAATTTAATAGTAGATTCCTCATTTATTCCCATTGATGACCCTGCATATACATTGATTTTTCCGGTTTCTAATTCTCTGTTTTTCCCTTTTTTCTTTAATTTAACCAAAACGAATTGATTGGGAGAAGAGGCTACTGAAAACCACCATTCAGATAAGGAAGCGTTATTTTGCTTTTGGTCAAACAAGAAAAGAAACTCAGGTGCAGCTGTATTGACAATATTTTTAGATGAATTACCTTGCATAGTAGACTTAATCTTAGCACTTGCAATCCCATAAGAAAAAGCAGATCCTAATGTGTTAGTTTTTGTTCCGGAAAATGCAGTAGGATATATTTTTTTTAATTCGTCTTTATCGTTAAGGTATATACCGGGTAATAATGTTTTTTTTGATTCTGTATTTTCTTTATCTTGTTGGGCTTGTTTCATTATTGCGACAATGATATTATTAGTAACTCCTTTTTCTTTTAATTCTTTAAGATCGTTGATAGATGTCTTAAAGTCACATTCTGACGTCGATATTTTAGTTATTATTACATCTTCTCCTAACCCCATTTCTAACATATCAATAATAGAATGATTGGTTAAAACTTCTTGTGCGTTTGAAATAGTGTATCCCATCAATAAGAAAAGTAATAGAAATATTGACTTTTTCATGTTGTTTTGTTTTTAGTATATAATGATGTGTTTATTTTAATAATAATTAGATTACTTCTTTTTAATAATCCAATTGCAGAATTGTATTTATTGCATCAAAGTTAATCAATCAATTAAGAAATAACAAATATATGAATATAATAATTTTATAAACCCATAATATTTTATTGTTTGGCTGTAGATTTATAGTGTTCTATCCATAACCGGACTTGAGTATTCTATTCTCACATATATATTTTTATCTTGGTTAAAGTTTCTTGGAAATAGTCTTATATTTACTATTGTTACTTTTGTTTAAGCTACGACTCTATCTTCATGCTAATCAAGAATTATTCAGTTAATACTCTGTTTTTAAATGTACTTCTTATTGTTTTTAACTGAATTTTGGACAAAATAGGCTACTTTACGGATCAACGTAAAAACCTGAGGGGCTAAATTTATAAATCGTTATCTTTGCCTTCAAATTTATCAATTATGGAATTAAACGGTTATCGTCTTCTTCTTCCTGAAGGGACTTTGGATTATTTCAATCTTGTTGATGTGAAAGAAAGTGTGAGTGAAGTTGTCATCTACCTTGAAGAGAAGAATGTTGTTCCTGAGAAGTATGCAGGTCAGGCAACTGAAAGTAAGGGCTTTTATGATCCTGTTGTCGTTCAAGACTTCCCCCTTCGTGGCAAGAAGGTCTTCCTTAATATCCGCCGTCGTCGTTGGATCTTAAAGAAAAGTAATGAGTATGTCTGCCGTAACTGGCGTATGGTAGCCGAAGGCACTCGTTTGACGCAAGATTTTGCGTCTTTTTTAAAAGAACTATATTGATAACTATCCGATCAGTTGCAAGCTATTAGGGATTTTATATGGAGTTGACGGGGAATTATTGGAGCGTCAATACCGTAACCATCTGAGCGATTACCTTAATTGGAATCAACTTGTCCATGCAGAGGACTGGTTGCTGTTCGATAAGAATATCGGTGCTTATATCTGCATTGACGAGGTGGCTCTCTCGCGTGGAGAACTCTATACCGTACTGATCAATAAAGAGGCTCACGGTGGTAAAGGCAGTATTATCGCCATCATTAAGGGTACGGATGCCTGTACTGTCACCTCCGTCTTGCTTAAGTTATCCCGTCGTCGCCGTTACCAGGTACGTGAGATAACCTTGGATATGGCTCCCAATATGGAGCAGATTGCCCGAACTTGCTTCCCTGCGGCCAAGCGTGTCACCGATCGTTTTCATGTGCAGAAATTAGCTTATGAAGCGGTTCAGGAGATGCGTGTGAAAGCTCGCTGGGAGGCTTTGGATGAAGAGTCCACGCAGATTGCTTACGCAAAGGCCTGCGGAAAGATGTATCATGCCCCCGTTTTCGCTAATGGAGATACAAGGAAGCAGTTGCTGGCAAGAAGTATTTATCTACTTTACAAAAAGGAGTCATTATGGACCCAGTCTCAAAGAATACGAGCTGAAATTCTCTTCAAAGAATATCCCGATATCAAGAAAAGTTATTATCTGGCCATGCGGTTAGGTTTAATCTATCATCAGTGCAAGTTTAAGGATGTGGCTTTGACAAGGCTTGCAAGGTGGTATGACGAAGTTGACAAATCCGGTTTCCTTACCTTTGGGAGGGTGGCGAGATCTATACAGACACACTATCTGAATATAATCAACTTCTTTGACAGGAGGGCTACTAATGCGGCGGCAGAGTCATTCAATGCTAAAATCAAGGCATTCAGAGCACAGTTTAGAGGAGTTAGGGATAAGGCTTTCTTTTTATACAGACTAACTAGGTTATATGCATAAAATGAAAATCCCTCAGGTTTTTACGTTGACCCTACTTTACTTCTTTAGTGAATTTGGTTAATAGAATGATGTATATAAGTCTTGGCATAAATAAATAAGTTCTAATGACATTGTTTTTGTACTGTTAAATGCTTGTAAATAGGAATTTGTATCTTTTCTTTGTAGATATTTAGATAAAATGTGATAGAGTGAATGATTAATTATGAAGTGACCCAAGTTTAATTCTTAGGAGAGCCGCTAGCCAGACTTGAACTGGCGACCTACGCGTTACGAATGCGTTGCTCTACCAACTGAGCTATAGCGGCGTTTGTTTCTCGTTTACGGCGTGCAAAATTACAGCTTTATTTGAAAAAACAAAAAGATTCAGATCTTTTTTCTCGTTTTGTTTGAAATATAATACTTTTTAAAAAGATGTTTTATGATACCGTCATTATCCATATGATATAGTAACGGTATCTTTAGGGTATACCGTCACTATACAGATAATATAGCGTCACTATATTGTATCGAGAATTAACTAAATGAATTTAGCATTCAAACATTCTGCTGCGTGCTAGCATACAAGCTCCGACAATACCTGCTTTGTCTTTTAACTTAGATGTAACAATGGCTGAATCCTTATTCACTAAATTCAGTGAATATTTTCGTACTGCTGTTTTTATTGGTTGTGTGATATAATCACCTGTTAGTGATAAGGTACCACCTATAATAACTAATTCCGGATTAAAAATATTGATTAATCCAGCTATTTGTTTTCCTAACTTTTGCCCTATTTCTTCAACGATCTCAATGCATAATAAATCCTCCTTGTTTACTGAAGCGATAATCTCGTCAAGAGTAATGGGATCCTCTTCTGAGGATATTCGGGTTGATAGAATAGAACTTTCTCCATTTTTAATACGTTCCAATAAAATACGATGGAGAGCAGAACCGGAAGCTTCGGTTTCCAGACAACCCTTTTTCCCACAATGGCAAATAATCTCATTATCGTAAGCACTGATATGTCCGAATTCTCCAGAAAAACCTGACTTTCCAGTGTAAACCTTGCCATCAATGATAATTCCGATACCTATTCCCCAGCTGACATTTACAAAAATAATATCTTTTTCTCCTTTGACACAGCCTTGCATGTATTCCCCATAAGTCATAGCACGTGTATCGTTATCAACAGTAACTTTATAACCAAGCTTCTCTGATAAAACATCTGCTAATGGGCGTTCTTCAAAGTTAAACTGGCTGAAACTATAGCCTGATTCAGGATTAACCCGCCCTGATAAATTTACATTGATATTGAGAATCTTCTCTTTATTAATGGTGAGTTTTTTTATAAAACTGAGAATGAGCCGGCATAACTCATTCATTCCTTCTACTGAATTCTTGAAATTATAAGGTATATTCATTTTCAGCTCCACCATATCTCCTTTAAAATTGATCAACCCTATGTTGATTGCAAACCGTTTTATGTCCACCCCTATAAAATAACCGGATTCAGGGTTTAGTCCGTAGAGGTTCGGATGGCGTCCACCGCTAGTTTCTAGTTTTCCGTAATCGTTAATATATCCGTCTTCGCACATTTCGCCAATAAATTTAGTAACGGTGGGTACGCTTAAATCCAGCTCTTTTGAAAGATCGGGGATAGTAGAACTGCCATTATATATATAATGTGTAATTATCCGCTTTTTGACAAGGGCACTTTTGGAGCCCATTTCGATTTCCTTCAAGAATTGTTGGTTCATATGTCTTATTCATTTTTGTAATGTCTACAAAGATAATTAATTTTTTTATTAAATACAGGGAATTATAATAGAAAAGTTATAATTGGAAGAGGAAGTAGGCTTTAATATATTAGGATTGAAGAGAGTTTCCATACTGATTGTGACTTGATTATATTATATATAATAAGGTATAAAGACGATTCTCCTCTAATGATTGAGAAATATTCTCGTTATATTAATGAAATATGTATTTAATATAAACTTTAATAATAAAATAATTTATTATCTATTGTTTATTTAATAAATATAAGTATATTTGTGGCGTGATATTAATTAAGATACGTTGTAACCAAATGATTCTGAAATGAAAAACCTCTTCCAAATCTTCTACGGTATGCTTTTGATGGTATTCACTATCTCTTGTACATGTTCAGGAGAAAATAATGTAGATATACTTGTTGTAGGTGGTGGTGCCAGTGGTGTAACTTCAGGTATACAAGCTGCACGTATGGGAGCGACCACTTTGGTTGTAGAAGAAAGTTCCTGGTTAGGGGGAATGCTAACATCTGCAGGGGTAAGTGCAATAGACGGAAATTATAATTTACCAGCAGGACTTTGGGGAGAATTTAAAACTAGATTAGCAGATTATTATGGTGGATTGGATTCACTGAATACAGGTTGGGTAAGTAAAGTCCTTTTTGAACCTTCGGTTGGAAATAAAATTTTTCAAGAAATGGTGGAAGCCGAGAAAAATCTTAAAGTATGGAAGCATGCTCATCTTAAAGAGATAAAAAGAGAAGGAGATAAGTGGATTGCTAAAGTGAGTGTCGAAGGAGAAGGAATTAAAATCGTTCAGGCCAAAATACTGATTGACGCTACAGAGCTAGGAGATGTGGCTAAAATGTGTGGAGTGAAATACGATATTGGTATGGAAAGCCGAGAAGATACACATGAAGATATTGCTCCTGAGAAAAAGAATAATATTGTGCAGGATATCACTTATGTTGCAATATTAAAAGACTATGGGAAAGATGTTACAATTCCAAGACCGGATGGATACAATCCTAACGAGTTTGCTTGTTCCTGTGCAAATCCGATATGCACAACTCCTAAGGAACCGGATCGTGTATGGTCAAAAGAGATGATGATGACTTACGGAAAACTTCCGAATCAGAAGTATATGATTAACTGGCCGATAGAAGGCAATGATTATTATATCAATTTGATTGAAATGACTCCTGAAGAGCGTACACATGCTTTGGAGAATGCCAAACATTATACAATGTGCTTTATCTATTTTATACAGCATGAATTGGGTTATAATACGCTAGGCTTAGCAGATGACGAATATCCTACAGCCGATAAACTACCTTTTATTCCATATCATAGAGAATCCAGAAGAATTCACGGATTAGTTCGTTTTGATTTGAACCATATAACAAATCCTTATACACAAAAAGAAAAACTTTATCGTACTTGCATTGCAGTAGGAGATTATCCGGTGGATCATCATCATGCCCGCTATCATGGTTATGAAGAGTTACCTAATCTGTATTTCCATCCAATACCTTCATTTGGACTGCCGTTAGGTGCATTAATACCTCAAAATATTGAAGGAATGATTGTGGCAGAAAAGTCAATTTCCGTATCTAATATTGTTAATGGAGCAACGCGTTTGCAACCTGTTGTCTTACAAATCGGACAAGCTGCTGGAGCTTTGGCTGCATTAGCATTAAAACATAATCAGAAAATCAGTGAAGTTCCGGTTCGTGATGTTCAAAATGCTATATTGAACGCAAAAGGATATTTACTTCCTTATTTGGATGTCCCTGTGACAGATGTTAAGTTTGCTTCATATCAGCGTATTGGTGCTACTGGCATTTTAAAAGGAGAAGGGAAAAACGTTGATTGGTCTAATCAGACTTGGTTAAAAGCCGATACTGTATTATTAGCATCAGAATTAGAAGGGTTGTTTGATGTATATCCCTTAGCAAAAGAAAAATTAAATAAATCGGGAATAGAGACATTGAGTATTCAAGATGCTATTCAACTAATCCTGGAAATAGGGAATGAAGAAAACTTGGATATCACAGCAGATCCGGAGACTATTTGGAGAACTTTCAAATTACAGGATTTGAATATGACACGAAATATATTGAGAGGAGAAATGGCGATTCTAATCGATCAGATGTTAGACCCTTTCAATCAAAAACAGGTGAACATTACTGGAGAGTTTATTCAATAGGGTACATATATAAAATAAAACAAAAATAGAAACTATGGAAACGAATAATCGTAGAGATTTTTTAAAGAAGGCTGCTTTAGCTGGGGCTTCTGCTTTGGTTGCACCTTCATTATTTGCGGCTAATGAAGAGGGGAGGAGAGAGTCCTCTCCGGCAGATATGGCTGGAAATTTAGAAAGTAGACTAATTGTTCCTAAAAATAATGGTTTAAAGATAACCGGAACTTTTTTGGATGAGATTTCTCATGATATTCCTCATCAAAACTGGGGAGAAAAAGAATGGGACCGAGATTTTCAGCATATGAAGAGAATTGGCATTGATACAGTAATCATGATCCGTTCCGGTTACCGTAAGTTTATGACTTATCCCTCTCCTTATCTTTTGAAGAAAGGATGTTATATGCCGTCGGTAGATTTAGTGGATATGTATTTGCGCCTAGCTGAAAAGTATAAAATGAAATTCTATTTTGGTTTATATGATTCCGGACGCTATTGGGATACTGGAGATTTGAGTTGGGAGATTGAGGATAACAAATATGTAATTGACGAAGTATGGAAGATGTACGGTGAGAAATATAAAAGTTTCGGAGGCTGGTACATCAGTGGAGAAATTAGTCGGGCGACAAAAGGGGCAATTGATGCTTTTCATTCAATGGGTAAACAGTGCAAGGATGTTTCTAATGGTCTCCCGACTTTTATTTCTCC
Source organism: Bacteroides bouchesdurhonensis (assembly GCF_900155865.1). Lineage (GTDB taxonomy): Bacteria > Bacteroidota > Bacteroidia > Bacteroidales > Bacteroidaceae > Bacteroides > Bacteroides bouchesdurhonensis. The sequence continues at coordinate 3,337,474 of NZ_LT707006.1, read as the reverse complement.
ATGGATTGATGGTAAGAAAGCTATTATGGGTACAGATAAACTGACCAAAGAAGATGCAGTTTCTGTGCAACAACACGAAAAGGAATGGAATGAAATTTTTGATGGTATTCATGATGTGGTAGATGCGTGTGCTTTCCAGGATGGTCATATTGACTATGATGAATTGGATGAGTTCTTTATTGTAAATAAAAAGTTAGCAGATAAGTACGGTATGAAATGCTGGACAAACGCAGAGACTTTGGATCGTGATATGCCTATTCGTTTTCTACCCATTAAGTTTGATAAACTTCGGATGAAACTTGAGGCTGCTAAACGAGCCGGATATGACAAGGCTATTACTTTTGAATTCTCTCATTTTATGAGTCCTCAATCCGCTTATTTGCAGGCAGGGCATTTATATGATAGATATAGAGAGTATTTTGAAATTAAATAAAGTACACTATGAAGTCTACCATTAATTTTAGTTATCTTATATTCCTATCAGTTGTAGCTGCACTAGGAGGATTTTTGTTCGGATATGATACTGCTGTCATATCCGGAACAATAGCTCAGGTGACTCAACTTTTCCAATTGGATGCAATGCAACAAGGTTGGTATGTAGGATGTGCTTTAGTAGGATCTATTATAGGTGTTCTTTTTGCCGGAATTTTGAGTGATAAGCTGGGACGAAAAATGACGATGGTTATTTCCGCTGTCTTATTTTCTACATCAGCTTTGGGATGTGCCATTTCTGCTGACTTTACACAGTTAGTTGTTTATCGCATTATAGGTGGTGTCGGTATTGGTGTTGTTTCTATTGTTTCTCCCCTTTATATTTCAGAAGTTTCGGTAGCACAATACAGAGGCCGTTTAGTATCTCTTTATCAATTGGCTGTTACGGTAGGTTTCTTAGGAGCTTATTTAGTCAATTATCAGTTGTTATCATGGGTTGAAAGTGGTGCTCACTTGGATATATTCTGGCTCAATAAAATATTCGTTTCTGAAGTATGGAGAGGAATGTTAGGAATGGAAACATTACCTGCTATACTATTCTTCATTATTATATTCTTTATTCCAGAGAGTCCACGATGGTTGATCGTTAGAGGAAAAGAGGAAAAAGCTATCAATATTTTAGAGAGAATATATAACTCGATTTCAGAAGCTAAATGTCAATTAAGCGAAACAAAATCAGTCCTGACCTCTGAGACAAAATCAGAATGGGCATTACTGATGAAGCCGGGAATTCTTAAGGCAGTTATCATTGGTGTGTGTATAGCCATTTTAGGTCAGTTTATGGGAGTGAACGCCGTACTATATTATGGCCCTTCCATCTTCGAAGATGCAGGGCTTTCAGGGGGAGATTCTCTTTTTTACCAAGTTCTCGTAGGACTAGTCAATACCCTTACCACCGTCCTTGCCCTAGTCATTATCGACCAAGTGGGTCGCAAAAACCTGGTCTACTACGGAGTTTCCGGCATGATCCTCTCCCTGCTCCTGATCGGCCTCTACTTCCTCCATGGCGAATCCCTGGGGATATCCAGCCTCTTCCTGCTGGTCTTCTTCTTGTTCTACGTATTCTGCTGCGCCGTCTCCATCTGCGCCGTAGTCTTCGTGCTCCTTTCGGAGATGTACCCCACCAAAGTACGCGGACTCGCCATGTCCATAGCCGGCTTCGCCCTGTGGATCGGAACGTACCTGATCGGCCAGCTCACCCCCTGGATGCTCCAAAACCTGACCCCCGCCGGAACATTCTTCCTGTTCGCCATCATGTGCGTACCCTATATGCTCATCGTCTGGAGACTCGTGCCGGAAACCACCGGCAAGTCCCTGGAAGAAATCGAGAGATACTGGACCCGTTCGGGACAGTCAGACAGACCTTAATCATTTAACAGTAAAAGATATATGGATTTTAAGAAACTAACAAATCAATACAGGGACGAACTGCTCGATCATGTTCTTCCCTTCTGGCTCAGCCACTCCCAAGACCTGGAATATGGCGGCTACTTCACCTGCCTGGACCGTAAAGGGAACGTATTCGACACCGACAAGTTCATCTGGCTCCAAGGCCGTCAAGTCTGGATGTTCTCAATGCTCTACAACAAAGTGGAAAAGCGTCAGGAATGGTTGGACTGCGCCATCCAGGGTGGTGAATTCTTAAAGAAATACGGACATGACGGTCATTATAACTGGTACTTTTCGCTCGACCGTTCGGGTAGCCCATTGGTAGAACCATACAATATCTTCTCGTATACCTTCGCCACCATGGCCTTCGGGCAATTGAGTCTGGCCACAGGCAACCCAGAGTATGCGGAAATAGCGAAGAAGACCTTTGAAATCATCCTCTCCAAAGTCGATAATCCGAAAGGGAAATGGAACAAACTCCATCCGGGCACCCGTAATCTGAAGAACTTCGCCCTGCCGATGATTCTCTGTAACCTGGCTTTGGAAATTGAACATTTATTGGATGAAGAGTACCTTGAGCAAACCATGGAAACATGTATCCATGAAGTAATGGACGTATTCTACCGTCCGGAACTGGGAGGCATTATTGTTGAGAATGTAAACGCGGACGGTAGTCTTGCCGACTGTTTCGAAGGTCGCCAGATCACCCCCGGGCATGCGATTGAAGCCATGTGGTTCATCATGGATCTGGGCAAACGCCTGAACCGTCCCGAATTGATCGAAAAGGCGAAGAATGTGACTCTTACCATGCTCGGTTACGGTTGGGATAAGGAATATGGTGGCATCTACTACTTCATGGACCGTAATGGCTGTCCCCCCCAGCAGCTGGAATGGGACCAGAAACTTTGGTGGGTGCATATCGAAACGCTGATCTCGCTTTTAAAGGGGTATCAATTGACCGGAGATGAGGCGTGTCTGGCATGGTTTGAGAAAGTGCACGATTATACGTGGGGGCATTTCAAGGATGCTAAATATCCCGAATGGTTTGGATATCTGGATCGAAGAGGGGAAGTATTGTTGCCATTGAAGGGGGGAAAGTGGAAAGGATGTTTTCATGTGCCAAGGGGATTATACCAGTGCTGGAAAATAGTAGAAAGTTTGAATAAAGAAGAAAATCCTAATATATTATGAAGAAAGAAACTGTTTTGAAGGAAAGCTTTATAGGTTTCAGGGAAGAATTAAATGCTGAAATATGGAATGTTACCGAAGAATCTATTTTTAGATGGATTGTTGTAATATAAATGGAACGTACGAGATTGATAAATGATTACCGACTATGTGCAAATAGATAAACGCTTCCATTGGATTATTAGCATGATTGGTAATATTCGAATTAAATTATTAATTTTGTGACTTTCTGATATGGTTGTATATCAGAACAGTCCTTAAAACATTTATATTATGAAAAGAAAAGTATTATTGAGTATTTTATGTACCATTCTTTCTTTGTCAGCATTAGCGCAAACAAAGATTATTGCACACCGAGGTTACTGGGAAGTGGAAAACTCAGCTCAAAATTCCTTAAGTTCACTTTACAAGGCAAATGAAATAGGTTGCTATGGCTCTGAATTTGATGTTTGGAGAACTCAGGATGGCGTTTTGGTTGTTTATCACGATGGTGAAATAAATTCTATGAACATAGAGAAAACTCCCTATGAAAAAATTAAAGATTGCAAATTGTCTAATGGGGAAATATTGCCTACTCTTGAACAATATCTGATACATGCCAAAAATTGCCCGGATTTGCAATTGATTCTAGAGATCAAGTCATCTACTCCAGGAGAAGAATGGACGAAAGCGTTGGTTGATGAAGTCGTTAAAACTGTAGAAAAACATAAGTTGGCCAATCGGACAGATTATATTGCTTTCAGTAAAGAAGTATGTCAGGAATTGGTGAGAATACGTCCAAGTGCAAGAGTGTATTATTTAAGTGGTAATGCTTCTCCTATTGAATTGAAAGAATGGGGAATGACAGGAGCTGATTACTATTTTACCGGATTTACCAATAATCTGAATTTAGTCAATGATATGCACAGCCAGGGACTTCAGGTGAATGTATGGACAGTAGATGACCCTGTGATGATGAAACGCTTGATTGGTATGGGAGTGGATTATATCACAACAGACAAACCCTTGCTCCTCAAACAAATGATAAAAGAGTATGCGGATAAATATACTCCCATAGACTATCCTCAAGTAGATTTGTCCACTTTCAAAAAAGACAAGAAGGGATATATTACGATATTCGACGGTACTTCCTTTAATGGATGGAGGAGTTATGCTTCTGAAACTCTGGCTGACAAGTGGGTGTTAGACGATGGCGCGATGAAATTCGACAGCAAAAAACAAGGAAAAGGTGGAGAAATTATCTTTGCCCATCGATTTAAAAATTTTGAACTGGAACTGGAATGGAAAATATCTGAGGGAGGAAATTCCGGTATTATGTATATGATTCAGGAAATCCCCGGTCAATTTGCGGTAGCTTCTTCTCCCGAATATCAGTTGCTGGATAACGAAAATCACCCTGATGCCAAAGCAGGTAAAGATGGTAATCGGAAAGCCGGCTCTTTGTATGACATGATTCCCGCTAATCCTCAAAATGCCAAACCTTTTGGTGAATGGAATAAGACTAAAATAGTGGTGAACAACGGACAAGTCACTCACTATCAAAACGGTGAGAAAGTAGTGGAGTATACAGTGGGAACTCCGGAATGGATTAAAATGCTGGATAATAGTAAATTTAGTGTGACCGGATGGACAGATGCTTATTACCTGATGAGTAATTTTGGTGGCATCAAGCGTGAAGGTTACATTGGATTTCAGGATCATGGCAACGATGTATGGCTGCGTAATATTAAAATAAAAGTACTGGATTAATGATGAATCGTATTTTTGTATTTACAATTATCTTGTTCTGCTTGTCATCCTGTTCGTCCTCTCAAAAGGTAACGACAGAACAGGCAGTAGCAGAAGGTTATGCTCCCAAAGGAAGTATCCGGGATATGGTGTTGATTTATGATGGGGGAACTCACCGAAGAGAAGTATGGAATGAGGAACTGTTTCAGCCATACGTTTATGCTCCTCGTCAAAATGCTAAAGGAGGTGATTGGCTGTTTGATGGTTTTCTTTTTTTGGAAATCTTTGATGGCAATCGTTGCGGATTTGCTTCCGGTTATCGTCCAACCCCTGCTACAAAAGAGGATTGGATTATGTTAATCGACAAATATTTTACTCCGGGAAGAAGTATTTGTGCATTAAATGATTGCATAGAAAATGCAAAGTCAGTCTGCGGAAAGCTTCCTAAAAAGAGAAAAATAGTTTTATCATTACCGGAACCTATTCCAAATCAAAAGAATTGGGGTGAACTGGATGGAAAGAAACTTGATTTCTCAAAAGATGAAGACCGCATATCTGCCTGTAAATGGTATATTGATTTTATCACAGAACGATTTAAAAAGGCTCATCTTAAGAATGTTGAATTGGCAGGATTTTATTGGCTAGCAGAGGAAGCGACTCATACGCGGACATTTGTGAAACATATTGCCGACTATATTCATGAAGATAAACAGTCTTTTTATTGGATTCCTTACTTCAAATCTGATGGATATACCACATGGAAAGAGTTAGGTTTCGATAAGGCATATTTGCAACCGAATCATTTTTTCAATTCAAACATTCCGGATTCTCGCATAGATGATGCATGTAAGTTAGCACGTCAATATGGAATGTCGATGGAGTGTGAATTCGATGAAAGGGCGTTGAATGATAAAGCTCCCCGTATGCATGCATATATAGATGGATTTGAACGCAATCATGTTTTCGAAAATACGGATGTTGCCTATTATCAAGGAGGAAGTGCTTTTTATGCATTAAAAAATGGTTCGGAAAAAGATGTAGCACTATATTATCGATTGGCAAATATTATCATTAAAAGGCAAAAAGCACGTCGATAAATTGTTTGGGCTATATTTTTTTAATATTTAGAGTGTTGGGAGTGAGTCTTTAGTAGTTGAAAACCATTTTGAGTCATCGTCATATTTTTGCATAAACCTCTAAAATACAATCTATTGCATTGCGTCATCTTTTTTTATAGGACTTGCGGATATAATTTTTTATTTGCATACGCAACTTGACAAAAGAAAATAGTCTTAAAAAAGATGACGCATTTTATCATTCTGAATGATAGCGAGATAGAGAGAAATATGACGATGACTCAAAAGGTTTTTCATTTATCAAACAGACCGGTGTTAATACAAAAAAAGATGCTAATGTTTGTTTTCAACTATCCCAATGATTGAAAAAAACATTGGAATAAACAAAAATAAACTTCCCATAGATTTTAGACAAACGAACCGCATCTTTTACTGAAATTGTGCGGTCATTTTATAAAAAACAATTGTACAATTGCTACAACTTTACCGTATGATTGCTACAACTTTACCGTATGCTTTTATCCAAGCAACCGCTGTTTTTCAAGCACATCTTTCAAGTGATTCTTGTACTAGACCTATCTAATTCATGTACTTGACTTACGTGATCCTTGTACATCTTCTGAGTAACTCTAATACATCATTTGGATAACTCTAGTACTTCTTTCAAGTAATTTAACGGCCAATCCATAATCGTAGAAATATACGGTATGAGTGACATTGCCATTTTCGTTTGCCCCTTATAATTAGGATGCCACACAGCACCTAAATCCGTCGTATTATTATAGAGTCCTTCCGGAAAAACAAACAAATATACTTGCGGATCATTCAGATCCTGGCGCAAGTGTTCCATATATCCTATAATTTGTCTTTGCGCTATAGACGGACTGATACAAAGAATGGGGACATTGCCGTAATAAGTGCGTAATCTACTAATCAATAGCTTATAAGCATGGATAAACTCTTCCTCCAACGGATACAGATCCGTAGAAAAGTCGTTGCTTCCTAAATTAATAACAACTAAGTCCGGCTTATATGCTTTAAAATTCCACTTCTTCTCTAAGTTAATATCAAAAGTATTCAGCATTCGATCTTTCATTGTCACCGCCGATACTCTCACTGAATCGCCATAATTTCGTACGACTCCTCTTCCCGAATGTGCAATGAAAGTATAATCCGTATTAAAATAACGGGATATAATAGCAGCGTATGACAAATTACAATTTTCAGTTTCCGCTTTATAAGGTTCACTGCGGTCCTTACCTTCTGTTCCGAAGCCACAAGTCAGAGAGTTACCTATAAACTCGATATGCCTGAGCGGAATATTCATTTCTCTCTTCAATTGACCTCCCTGAGGCAACACAAACTGGTGAATAGTCGTTTGTCCCCATTCCCCTTCTGTACGTTTCTGAATGAGAATACGGTGAAATCCCTTATCAATTCCAGATATAAAATTGATCAATGTATCTTTGCCAGATACTTTTACCACCTTATGCAAAAGACTATCCACAAATACATTATAGTAATTGATTCCTGTATCTGAAAGCCGGATAGACAATTCCCCTCCCGAAAGCATGGTACGGAGATAAGTTCCGGTCCAGTCAAATGATACGGACCCATCTCCTTGTATTTCCGTACGACCGACGTATGAGATGTTTGAATTATTTCCTTTTAGACAAACTTTGCCTTGTGCATTCGTTTCCTGAAGCATACAAAAAGCAACCGATAAAACAGTAAGAATTATTTTCTTCATTGAACTTTTTTCTTTTTTATAAGTTTCTGAATGACAGGACATACTAAATCTGCATATCGCATCATTCCCAGATCTGTGAAATGGATACCATCGACTGTCGCTTCCCCGTCGTCACCCAACATTTTGTCAGAATGTATCAGATATATATTTTTCTCTCCTTTCTTTTTCAGAAGGGTAAAAATCTCATTCAAAGTCTGATTCTTCCTCTGCACTTCACGCGCAATATTTCGGTCGAACAGCGAATGAGTAAAAATAGGATCTTCTATAAAAACAATAGGCGTATCAAGATGTTTCTTACGGATAATGTTATAGAATGTCTCCATTCGTTCTTGCATTTGTTCAACAGAAGCGTTGGGTACAAAATCCAGCACAAAGACGCTGGCATCCACTTCTGCCATGATCTTGGCGACTTCCAAGTCAAGTAAAGCGTTTCCACTAAACCCGAGATTGATACATTCTCGATTCAGTCTTCGTGAAATGATATTAGTATGTGCCATTCCGGGTCGATTGGCACAGCCACCTTGTAAGATACTGGTTCCGTAAAAAGCAACAGGCTTCGTCCGGACCGGAGCATCTACAGCGGGTTGTGTAATACTTGAAAGCGAGTCTACTCCGATAAATAACGAAACTAGTCCGTCATAAAGCGGCAGGTAGAGCATATACTCTCTTTCTTCGGGTTGCATATGGGCAATAATTGTAGCTTGGGTCGTTTTTCCGGTAGGGCGACCGCTATTAACAAAACGCCACTTGCCATCTTTTTGCAGACAATACAGATCGAGTCCTTTTACACCCACATCCGTCATATGATTCATGTGGTTATTACCGAGAGTTTCCCATTTAGCCGCAATTTGCGTTGAGTTACTACGAAAACGGATCGCCATTCCGGCAGAATTACGGCTTAAGCTCCACAAAGGAGCACGTGAAATATTCTTTAAAGAATCCGGGAACCGTTCGTACCGAGTTCCGGTTGCTCCGGCAGCCTTGCCTAATAGAGGAAAATGGGTAGCATCGTGATACACGATCTGAGTATATGCATGGCACATCATCAATAACATTGCAAAAATGCAGATTCTTCTTTTCATTTCGATATGGTATTATAAATTTAAGTTCTCCAAAAACATCTAATTCTGGGTTCCTTTTCGTAATAAAAAGATCCCACCTGTCAGCCACATGCTATTTACTATCACATTCGGGATTGTTGCATGTGTGTAAAGTCCTGCCAAATTTACAATAATTAAAGCTAATGTCAAAAGAATCATGCCACAGTTGCTGAAAGTACCATTGTAATAATGGCATATCCCCGGAGAGCATCTAAAGCATAGGCTCTGTTTTCCATCTCTATTTAGAAACTGTTTGTATATACTTTTTGCCAAAACGGTCGGTTACTTTAATTTCAATGCGGGCATTTTTATTTTGAGGAGTGGCACGAAACAGATGTTGGGTGGCTTTTGGAGCAATCCAGGTGTAAACCATCTTTTCCTTATCTGCACATACGACTGAAGCATATGGATCCAAACCTGTATATTTAACCATATCTCCCATTCGTTTACCGTCTTCCAGCCATTCTACTTTCCATAGTTTATCCCAGTTCCATACATTTGCTATAATATCTGATGGATAATCTTTGGACGAACCTACGGGATAAGTACGAAATTGATGTTCTCTAGGGAAACCGGAACTTTTATAATACCACTTCACATCCTTTCCATCGACTTCGTACACGCCATATCCACGCGGAGTTCCGTCCAGACAAATATCAGCTTTCCACCAAGTACCACAGACTGCTGCTGTATTGTGTTCCATCAAATTGTCGTTGAATACTACATTTAGATTATAGTGAGTATGTCCGGTGATGAGATGAGCCTTATAGGGTTTCAACATTTCATGAAGTGCTCCGGCGTTTACCATTTGATCGCCGATCATAGCATAATTATACAAAAATGCTTCTTGTTTTTCTGTCTGACGGGAAGGTATGTGCATGATAAAGAAAACAAGTGAACCTTCGGGGACAAAAGATAAATCTTGTTCAAGCCAGGAAAATGTTTTTTCATCCAGATAGCCCATGTAGAAATAATCACGTCCGATAAAGAAATTATTGTCTACTACCACATAATGAGCATTTCCTTTATTGAATGAATAGTAAGAAGGGCCGAAATGCTCTTCAAATGTTTTGTAAGACGTTTCGTGCGTCCGTCCGTCATAGTTCATGTCATGATTACCCATTGTCCGGTAAATAGGGATATCCAACTGTTTTACTCGTTCCAGATAATCAGGATACAGAGCAGGACGATCTCCCACAATATCTCCGCAATCAACTCCGAAAATATCGGTGGGAGCATAAGACGAAAGAAGTTGTTTGCAATCGTTTACCACATTCTGATAGATTTTTAATTCCTCTTTTGTGGTCACTTGTATATCAGCCTGAACGATAAAAACATGAGAAGTGTCATCCTTAGGATTCTTGTTTAAATCAAAATTATAGTTCTGCTTTTTAGAGTAGTCTACGGGAATATAGAATGAAGGAATGGTGCCGTTTCTATCAGTTAGATAGCCGGAAGGTGTGCATATATATACAAAACGGCTTTCTCCTAAAGTCGGGATAGTATATTTCCCGGAAGCATCTGTTTGTACACAACGATATCCGTCGGTGACCATTATTCCTTGAACTCCTTTACCGTCACAAGTTACTTTCCCTTTAAGAATTTTGACCGGATTGGCAGCCTGAGTGGAGAAGCTCAGGCAGATACCGATTAAAAAGATGAAAAAGATGCGTAATCTATTTATTTTCATGATACATATTTTTTATTTTATAGATTTATCGTATTGAATGTTTGTTCATCATTGTAATCTATTATATTCAAAGATTTCAATAATTTACATAGATTGTTTCATTTCCTGTGTATAGACTTTTCCGCAATGATCGGTTACTTCCACTTTAATATTGGAATCTTCTATTTGAGGAATCGCATAGAACAAATGTTCAGTAACACCGGCTCCTAGATATTTATGTTTGAAAGTGGAACTGTTTTTCTCACAGTAATTGTAAATTGCAGGATCATAACCGGAATAACGGGTCATTTCCCCTCTGTCAATACCATTTTCATACCACTTAACTTTCCAGGTTGAATCGTAGTTCCAAACATTCGCTACAATTGCATCTTTTTTATCACGACTGGCACCTACCGGATAAAGTTCAAACTGATAGTTTCTGTCTTTTCCCACACTCTTATAATACCAAGTAACTTCACCCTCATCAAATTCATAGACCGCATATCCTCCCGGAGTTCCGTCGCAAGCCCATGGTGCTTGCCAGAATAGTGTGGATAATGGAGCGTGTACATGCTCGTAAAGATTGTCAGCCAGAATATAATTCTCATTGTAGTGTTCGTGTCCCGACATAATATGTGCATTATATGGTTTAAGCAATTCGTAAAGAGAAGAACGATTATTCATTACTTTCATTGTCGATTCTTTACCCCATTCTTTATTGCGGGCTTCTCTTGAATAAGTCGGAATATGTATAGCTACTACCACTGTACTTCCCGGAGTCACTTGCTTCAAGTCTTGTTCTAGCCATTGAAGTTGTTGTTCGGTCAGATAACCTGCATATAGATAACTTTTTGCCAGGAAGAAAATATCATCTAATATAACGTAATGCACATTTCCTCTGTTGAATGAATAATAGGTGGGACCAAAATAAGATTTATAGGTGCTACGGGCATATTCGTTGGAACGGACATTCAAATCTAAATCATGATTTCCGATTACATAGAAGAAAGGAATTTTTGTTTCTGAGATCGCATCAATCATCGGTGAGAAATAGCTTGGCTTTTTATTGATATCGCCAATAATGTCTCCGCACACAATTCCGTAGGCCGGTAGTCCGGGATAACTGGTTGCTAATAAATCTTTAACATCCTGTGAAGCCTGACGCACTTGCGGCATTTCTTCATCAAAATAGACTTGAGGGTCTGCCCATACGACCAATATGTGTTTCTTATTATCTTCCTTTGACCGGATTAATTCAAAATCCATACGCACTTTTTTTGATGTCTTAGCAGGAACTTTCTGAAAGAAAGCCGGCACTTTATCTTTCATTGGCACCTCAAATCCGTCAGGAAGAGTGATATAAATATATTCCACCTCAGAAGTACTTGTCATGGAGTACTTTCCTTGCTTGTCGGTTATGACGATTTGTGTTCCATCGGTCACAGGCACATTAGCTATGCCTTTGCCTGCGGATGATACTTGCCCGTAATAACATACAGGATTCACTGCTGCCTGTATATTAGAGACCAACAGTCCCCATTGAAGTACACATAAAAATAATACTAGTTTCTGTTTCATTTTCCAATCCTTTCTATTTTTATCAGACGTGTAAGCGGTTTGCTAATTTTATGCTAATATTCAACCGGTGTGAGGATAGCTGCCCAACCGCCACCTTTAGCCATTGTTATATTGATAATTTCTCCTTTGCTTACTGTTACTTCTTCTGTTTTAAAATCCGAGGCATGGACATTGGCGTTTATTCCGTCTTTGAAAACTTCCATTTTATATTTTGGCGTATTTAGAAAATCCAGTTTCACTTCAACTGTACGTGCATTCCAGTCAGTCAATCCTGCCAAATACCAATTCTTGCCATTTCTGCGGGCAATAACCAGTTGCTCTCCGATTTTAGCTGTGATTGCTTTGGTGTCCTCCCAAGTAGTCGGTATGCGTGAGATAAAGGAAGCAAATTCGGGAGCTCCATAGTAATTTGATGGAGAATCTGCCAACATTTGCAACGGACTTTCGTACACAATATAAAGTGCAGCCTGGTGTGCACGAGTGCCTAAACTGACAGGATGTACAAAGTTGATATAAAAATCTTCAGCAGTTGCATTACCTACTGCACCGGGAGTATAATCCATTGGACCGGCCGCCATTCTTGTAAATGGAAGAATCAGGTCGTGTACCGGATTAATATCTCTCGAATCCTTATCATGTTCCATACCTAAGACTCCTTCGAAAGTCATTACGTTCGGATACTTTTTCTGTAACCCTGAAGGTTTGAAAGAACCATGAAAATCAACCAACAATTTACGATCCATAGCTGCTTTTCCTACTCTTTCGTAGAAATTAACCATATATTGATCAGAACGTTGCATGAAATCAACTTTGATACCTTTGATTCCCCATTTCTCGTATATGTCCAGAATACCTTCCAAGTCTTTATCGAGCGGATTCCACAAAGTCCATAATACCAGGCCTACATTTCTCTCTTTCCCGTAACGTACTAGTTCTTGTATATCCAACTCGGGAATTGCCTCTTTGATATTCCAAGTTCCTGCTGACCAACCTTCATCTAAAAGGACATATTCAATACCATACTTCGAAGCAAAATCAATGAAGTACTTATAGGTATCGGTATTTACTCCAGCTTTAAAATCTACTCCATATACGTTAAGAGTGCTCCACCAATCCCAGGATATTTTACCCGGTTTTATCCATTTTGTATCATTTGTAACAGAAGGAGAGGCTAGTTGATAAGCTAAATTGTTTTCCACCACCGCTTTATCATCTTCATTAATCATCAACACTCGCCAAGGATAAGTTCTTGTCCCTTGAGTAGCAGCAATATAGGAAGCCTTCTCAAGGAGAACTTCATCACGATCTGCTCCTTTTTTCAACTCACTCTTTAACACAACAGGAGGAAATTCCCCCGTAAGAGTCCGGTTCCGGTCGCCCGTCAGGAATAAGTTGGGATAATCAAAAAGATCGGATTCCATTATCACTACTTTTGTTCCTTTGGGGGTAGAAAGGTAAATGGGAAGATATCCTTTCATCTCTTTGGTTAGAGAGTTCAGGTTTAATTCATCGAAAATAGCTTCGCAATGAGTGATATATTCCTGATTCTTCTCACGAGGCCAGTATGCTTTGCAACCGTCTATCCAGTTTTGCTGAACAGTTTCACTATTTACATATACTTGGGGGGATTTGAATGTTGTTTCGAACCGATAAGCCGCTCCATTATTGTATACCCTGAATACTACGGCATATCCACCTTTGCAAGTTAAAGTCAGCTGATTATATTGATCTCTGATAATCCGCTGTTTAGTTGGAACAACAGCTGTTTGTTCCGAATCGACTTTGATTGTCTTAGCTTTTATCACCGAAGGATTTACTCCCGGTTGTACTGATTGTCCCTTAATATTCATTTGCATCACACTGGGATTCAAAATCTGCTCTCCGTTGTAATCAATGCTCCAGCTTAGCTGTGTATCAGCTGTTACCGTTACTTTGATTTTTCCATCCGGTGAATTGACAAGGTAGTTCTTAGCTTGAATGACCACGCATGTGCACAAGATACATAATAGTGTAAGTGTTCTTTTCATCATTTTTCTACTCGATTAATGCCCTCCTTAATTGCAGACCATGAATTTTTATTGATTACATGAGATATCTCAAAAACCATCAGACCATCTGTGTGTTTCATACACAAATAAACTGCGTCAGATGTTGCTTTATTATCGTATGAATAGGCCGGAATGGAACCATATACTTTACAATCTCCTTTTGTATAGTTGTCATAGGTATTGACGAAGTTTTCTACAGACCAAACAGATCCCGGATTTTCTGAAATCCAGACTGCATCTGCATAAGCACCTAAAACAAAGACATCCAATTGATCTGCAAATCCAGTTTTACTATAGTCTGCTGTATATATGGAACTGGCAGTGGGAGAATATGATTTGCTAGCCCAGTTTTGTCCGACACTGTAGCGTGAACCCCAATCGGCTGATGCCCACAAATGAAGCTCTATACCAGGATTGATAGCTTTAATTTTAGAACTGATATTAGTGATCAGATTGGTTATGGTCATTGAACGGAATTCAATCCATTTATTATACAAACGTCCGATACCTCCTGTAGAGGTAATTATATCATTTCTGGTAGTTACGGTTTCACCGCTATAGGTTTGAAAGGCTTGGATTGTTGCATCACTAAAACCATAGTTACCACCATACCAACGACAGTAGTCTAAGCTGAAACCTTTCAACTTGGGATATTTGGTTACTATTTCTTCTATGATAGAAATAACATAAGTTTGTACTTCCGGTAAACATGGATTTAGCATGGCGGCATCTACGTCCGTCTGATTACGAATATCGACAAGATTATTCGGATCGCTGTTTTTCATTTCTACTTGGGTTTTTCCATCCCATCGGGAATCGTCATAAATGATTCCTTGTTTATCTTTCGTATAACCGAATCCCATTGCCGATATGGAAGCAATTACATCAATATCCAAACGTTCCGCTTCTTCAAGCCAAAAGCTAAGGTAATCCCAATCCCTGGTAACAGTTTCTGTTCCCCATTTTTCCAATTTAGGCAAAATATCACTATCGTATAACGCATAACCGATACCGGGCTTTACATCCAAATAGATTTCATTGAAACCTGTATCTTTTATTTTCTCCATATAAGAAGTGATAGCAGATTTCGTTGCAAAACGGCTAAAGTTAGCATGTGCATCAATCCAGATAGCTTTAGGCTTATTGGTTTTGTTACCGGAATTACCCGGTTCCAAAGGGATCTCTTTTCCATCATTGTTGTCTGTGTTATTCTCTTCCGTATTACAAGCGACGGCAAAGAAACTTAAAGCAAGCAATAAAAAGTACTTTTTCATGATTTTTGATTCATTTGATTTGTTGTTGCAAAGGGAAATTTTGGTTGCAGATAGAACTTAATTCTCTTTAGAAGGCGCGGATTACACAGTTTTTTGTATATGAAATACCATGTTTCCCATGTAATCCGTACCTAAAATCAAGATATTATAGTTTCATATAAATTGTAATGTATTATTCAAAACAAGTCATTTTGTAGGTATAGAGTCCGAGACGACCAAACCATACTGCCAAGTAAGCTTCTTCGTTCTCTTCATCCCAATACCAGTCTACCCATGCACCAAAGCTCCAAGCACGATTTATTCCGTAAGCGATGTTCAGATTCTCATGTGCCAATGTTTGCAGATCAGAACTCAACACAGCAGCTGCGTGCCACCAAGCTGTACCACTAGTAACGACTACATAACTCTTACCATTAATAGGTAATGCAGAAACTACAGGAGCACGACCACCTCCACGAGCAACAGTGAATCCGGTTCCTACCCACCAAGTTTGCAAAGTGTTTTGCCAAAGTGCAGGCATTACATTCAGTGTTGAGCCTGCATACGAATTAACATAGCAATGAACACTGTTCGCAGCATTTGCTGTGCCTTCAGCATCCCCTACGACATAAGTTGGCTGATCTGAATCATCCAATGGTGAAATCATTTGAAATTGACTACAATCATTACTTGCATAACCTGTTTTAATTGTAGAATATTCAGACGCTAAACGTCCTCCGGATACTTTTATTCGATAGTGTGTACCGTCTTTGTCACGTGGGGCAAGTGCTGTGATCCAAGCATTTCCCGTAATATCTCCGGCTACCTGGAAGTTATTTGAAAGGTCACTAGTAGATGGAGCCATACTTATACCAATCTTACCCACAGATACAGGTACATCTGTTGGCTTAATCCAATAGAAAAACTCAGTCTCATTGCCCGTTACGACAACCCCCACACATCTTCCTTTATAATCAGAAGTTATCATTTTCAAGTCAGCTAGTGAGATAGAACCTAAATTCAGAGTACCGGCGGCACTTAAAGTTGTTTTATCAACGACTTTAATGCCAAGTTCCGAATTGCCGGTAGCTATATAACCTCGTGACAGCAATACAATATAGTTACCACAATAAGCATGGTACATTTGTAAATCACCATATTGTTTACTATCCGGTAGGTTGAAGTTATTTACTTCTCCCGGATACCCTAACTCAACAAAGCTCTTTTTTGTTCCGATTTCGGCATAACTAAATCCTGAGCCGTAGGGCATTTTATCTGAAACAGTCCAAGTTACGGTATATTCTTTCGTTGTAGATTTGTCTTCCGATACAACTGTATATTTTACTCCACCTTCCTGAGCAAAATTCTGAGGTTCGGTCGGGTCGGGAGTAACAGTAGCTCCTTTGGAAAGATAAAACACAGGAACAGCGGATTTCAACTCTTCAGCAGCGTCAAGATAAGGAGAGACTTTGATCTTAATATCATTTTCGCCAATTGCAGAATTGAATACTGTCCCACTTGTACCTGTTACCTTGAAAGAGATCATGATATTAGCTTCACGACCCAATTTTTCACTTAAGCTCTCTTCACAAGATCCCAAGAATAGGGTACAACCTAATATGGCTCCCAATATAATTTTTGAATTTAATATTTTCATTTTACAGTGTATTAAATATGATTCTCATTATTCATAATAGCCTCTGACACGATATCGGCGAGTTGTACCAACACCGGATTTCACAGAAATAATAATTCCTTCTCCTGTAATATCATGTTTACCAGTCAGAGAGGGGGTGATAAATTCATCATACGTAACTGTTGCTACCAGATAAACACTAGCTAAGTTTACATCCTCTTCCAAAGATTTAGGAATGGCAAACAGAATCAGACCATAACCACCCTCAATATCTTCCTGAGTAAATTCACCGGACATTAATTCATCGTTTTGATTATACTCATATATTTCTCCTCTGAATTCACCACTACCATGAGATGCTTTACAAATCATTTGTGAAATAGTGTTCGTTCTATGCACAAATTCGTCATCGGCTTTAGCGCAACTTTGCAATAAAGTAGTTAGCATAAAGACGCTTAACATCCATACTCCAATTTTATTTATAACTTTCATATCGAATATCTTTTAGTCTTTTATTAATTACCAATAAGGATTGTTCTCGCATAGTTTATTGTTAGCAGTTTCCGCAGTAGGCAAAGAGAAATAATAATATTTCTCAAGGAAGACGCGAGGAGTTCCCCCATCACATTCTACTTTCTCATAAGTGAAAGTGTCATCTGCCGATTTTTTGATTTTTACACCATGCGCATTTTTCCCGTTAATCACATTTTCTGCCAGTTTCCAACGACGTAAATCCCAATAACGGAAACCTTCGCCAGCTAATTCTACGCAACGCTCTTTGCGTAATAATGCCATAAATGAATCTTTATCAGGAGCGTCCGTGGTTGTTTTATCCAATAATCCAACCCGGTTTCTAACTTCATTCAATGCACCGAGAGCTTCTGTTTTATATTTGTTATAATCCAATTGCGCATAAGCTTCTGCTTTGTTTAATAGAACTTCTGCATAGCGGAGAACTGCATCGTATTGCCAGCTATGGTCATTGACAAAAGTGGTATTATTTTCTTGTAGATATTTACGCAAATAATATCCTGTACAGGTATGTCCGTTAGTAGAACCGCTTTGCGTGAATGCACTGAATCCGTCAGTTCCATCAACATATGTTTGGATAGTTCTGCCTTCCCAATCGCAACCATTGTACATAATAGTTGCATGGAAACGTGGTTCACGATCTGTATACGGATCTGCATGGTTTTCTGCATAGGTATTCCAGTCGAAAGTTGTGCCGTCTTTAAATTCATAAAGGTCAGCCAGTTCAGCTGTCGGCACATGTTCTGCATACACTTGAGTGGTGTAAACAGCATTATCACCAAACGGACGATTGTAGCGATCGTAATTATGTGTGACACTTCCTTTCTGGTAATACAGAGCGAATAATATTTCTTTAGAATTGTCTTGTCCGCCGTCTACCTGAAATAATTTTGCATAATCATCAACCAAATCACCGCCTTGTCTTTTTACTTCTTCTGCAGCGTCGATTGCCACTTGCCATTGTCCGGCAAAGAGGGCTATGCGTGAAACAAGCCCATACGCAGTTTTCTGTGTAGCTCGTCCGGTCCATGAAGAATCCCATTCTTTGGGCAAATGCTTACCGGCCCATAATAATTCATTGATTACATAGTCCCAACTTTCAGCTTCGGTTAAACGTTTACGATGGATATCAGCTTCATAAGAACCATCATCCACGCCATTAGTACCCGAAGTCTCTGTACGGAGTACTATACCACCATATACACGAATCAGACGGTAGTATGAGAAGGCGCGACAGAGACGTACTTCCGCACGACGGATATCACACCAGTCTTCACCATATTTAGGTGCGCCATATCGAGTGATTTCATCTAATAATACATTGGCACGACGAATACGTTCGTACACATCACTCCAACATTCGAATGCTCCCGCACTACCTGTTGTAAAAGCATTGGTTTGTAATAAAGCCTTGTTATAATGATGGTTATACTGGTCCCATGCAGTAGATTTCATTAAATCAGAGTAGCTGTCATAGAATACCGAACGACTGTTTGCTACTTGAGAAACATCGGTAAACGTTTTGTATGCAGCGGTAATATACATTTCTGCGGCACTCTCTGTATTCCAAACAGCCAAGTCGGACAACACAGTTGTGTCATTCAGGTCCAATACATCACATGAAGCTATTCCTAAACTAAGAGCTACAGCACCTATTAAAGTTTTAAGTGTTCTTTTTTTCATTTTTATCTCCTCCTTACGTTAGAAAGTTACATTAAGCCCTAAACTAAAAGTCCTCTGTTGCGGGTAATATCCGTTACTTACTGACGGGCTTTCAGGATCGACGTACTTGAAATGACTCAATGTAAGCAAGTTAGTACCTGCCAAGTATATGTTTACACGAGTAAATGGAGTCTTTTTCAATAAGTAATCGGGTAAATAATATCCAATATTCATATTCTTCAATCGTAAATATTCACCATTGACAACCCACCACGATGAACGCCAGGCATTGTTTCCATTAGGAATAGTTGTCAGACGAGGATATTTGGCATTGGTATTCTCCGGAGTCCACGCACCTTCGATGAGGTAAGAAGGTGAGTTACCACCTGTACCAAACGGACTAGTGTAGGATGTAGCGGCTGTTACTCCCGTATCATATACTCCTGACAACTCATAATCACAATGTGTTACTCCTTGCCAAAGCATATTCATGTAGAAGTTTTTGTAGTTTAATTCCATATTCAATGAGAAATTGATTTCCGGTACACCACCATAACCTATTTTCACGTAGTCATATTGCTGATTAATAATACCGTCACCATTTACATCACGATATTTTAAGTCACCTAGATTAATTGTTCCGGATGGTGCTGCCGGATAGTTTTCCAACTCTTCCTTGCTCTGGAATAATCCTAGCGCCTGATAGCCATAACGTGCGTTCATTGATTGTCCCAATACACCACGATAGTTAGGATAATTGTCTGTTACTGCTTTCTCCAAAACGCGATTGCGGGCAAAGGAGAAATTTCCTGTCAATTTATAATTCCAGTCCTTATTGATACGGTTATTATGTCTTAAAGTAAGTTCGAAACCTCTGTTATCTACCTTTCCTGAATTCTGATAGCTTGGATAATAACCTCCCAATGAAGTAGGATAGCTACCACTTTTGCTTTCCAGAATGTCTTCGGTCAATTGATAGAATACATCAAATTCTACAGCTAATTTCTGATTCAGAAGATTGAAATCTATACCTAAATTATAACTTTTAGTGGTAGACCATGTTAAATTACGATAGATATACGGATTCTTAGAGTAGAACTGTGCTATAGCACTATTTCCTAAAACCATACTATTATTGGCTACTGCAAACGTGGAGTTATACAAATAGGGAGTTACATTATCATTACCGGATTCACCATAGCTTGCGCGGACTTTGAAGAAATCTATAAAAGGAAGAGCCTTCTTGAAGAAATTTTCCTCAGACATAATCCAACCAACAGAAACTGAAGGAAAAAATCCCCAACGGTTTTCCGGAGCAAATACATATGATCCGTCATAACGGAAAGCAAACTCAGCCAGATACTTTTGATTATATGCATAATTCAGACGACCTGCATATGAAGCTTGTCCTGTATATGAATGCGAACCACTTACCGGAGTTTCGGGAAAAGTAGTACCCAAAGTCAGATCAACCGGATCATCACTATAATAGCCCAATTTTGTTCCGGTCATTGTATTGGTGTGATTCTTTTGTGCTTCATAAAAGAACAGCGCACTGATATGATGTTTGTCAAAATCACGGGAATAATCTATCTGTGGACGGAATAACCAAGTGTCTCCCCAAGATGCTGATTTGGTATATCCTCCTCCTTCAGTGAAACCACTGGCACCGGCGACTCCTTCGTCAAATGTTTTATTTATATAATGCACTTGATAGTAACGGTCATAGCCGGAATCTGCGGAGTTACTGTAATTATAGGCAGCAAATACGGAGGCTTTCAATCCTTTCAATACGTTAGTCAAACCGGAGAAATCATATTCCAGTTTATAATTGGAATCTAATACCCAACGAGTTTGACGTTTATATCCTGATTCCGTCAAAGCTGCATAACCATTAACATAATAACTGCCACCCATCCATGCAGTAGGCAATCCATTATATTCTGATTTAATGACTGGTACAGAGTTAATAGCTTGTCTGACCGGGTCAAATTCTGCCTGGTTACCCATTGCAGTACCTGGCCAATCTCTATCTAAGCGATACCCGGAGATATTCGTTGTGAATTTAAGGTTTTTAGCTACCTGAATATCTAAATTTGCACGTATATTATAACGAGTAAAGCTCGTATTCTTTAAAGTACCTTCCTGATCCATATAACCAAGGCTGGCAAAATACTTTGTTTTTTCGGTACCTCCGGATGCTGAAACATTATGTTGCTGAGTAAGGCCGGTTCTGAATATTTTATCCAGCCAATCTGTTTCACCCCAAATACTATTAGGATCGTTACTTAATACTTTGTTTTGAATATCTGCTGTCCAAAGCGGAGTAAGCCCATCCATTTCACGAGCCTTGTTATGCCAGTACATGTACTCTCTGGCATTTAAAAACTCTGGCATTGCAGTGTTCTGAGTCATGGTGAATGATGCGTCATAGGCAATTTTTGCTGGTCCATCGCCACCGGATTTGGTGGTGATCAGGATAACTCCGTTTGCGCCCTGCACACCATAAATAGCAGCCGAAGCGTCTTTTAAAACAGAAATACTCTCGATATCATTTGGATTCACATAGTCAATCGGACGAGGTACACCATCTACAATCACCATCGGAGCGTTATCACTAAACGCATTCATACCGCGTACATAAAGAGCAGTTCCATCTGCACCGGGTTTACCGGAGGATTGGATACTGGTCAATCCGGAAACCTTACCAGTAAGTAAGTTGGATACATTTTGCATCGGAGCTTTTAGCAGTTCCTTTGCACTTACTGATGAAACGGATCCCGTCAGATGTCCTCTCTTTTGAGTACCATATCCTACGACTACGACTTCGTCCAATGCTTTGGAATCTTCAATTAAGGTAACTCTGATCTCTGAACGACCTTGTAATGCGACTTCTTGGGTTTGGTATCCGATAAACGAGAATACCAGTGTTGAATTCGGATCTGAAACATTCAAAATAAACTGTCCGTCAATGTTGGTAATAGTACCATTGGACGAGTTCCCCTTTTGGCTAACATTAGCACCGATTAACGGTTCTTTGTTAGAGTCATACACTGTTCCTTTCACATTTATAGTATTCTGTGCCTGAATGCCTAAAGCTGAAAATGAACAGATCAATAAGGCTAAAAGCCTTATACTCCATTTGACTTGTTTTTTCATATTAAATATTAGTATTAATAAAACAAAAAGTAATTTATTTCATTTGTCTTTCTTTATTGTTGTGTTTCAGCACGTTCAATGCCTTCCTTTATTCCATCCCACAAGTCCATTTCTATTACTTGTACGATATCAAAAACCATTAAACCTGCTGATTTTTCGAGACAGATGCTGACTGCGTCAGCTATATTTGTTTTATGATTTAAGGCATAAATGGTTCCAAATACACTACAGTCATCACCAATTAACTTTTGTGCACGAGCTATCCCATATTCTATAGACTCAGGATCATCCATTCCATAAATTCTTTCTAAATAGGTTCCACATAGGAACGTGTCGAGATATGGAGCAAAACCAGTCTCATTGTAGGCCTCTGATCCCCAAGGATAATTGAGTGAAAAATCAGATTTCGGGCTTGCCCAGTTCTGTCCTTGTCCATAAATCGCATGAATCCAGGAAGCGGCCCAATATTCCAGTTTTATTTTGTTGTTAATAGCATGAATATTATCACGTACTTCTTTGACAAAACTGGATATTACATGAGAACGGAATGCCCACCATTCTTTGTAGTAGATACCGGGAGTCTTTGTTCCATCTGCATTCCATGTATATACGTCTTGGGGGAAATTCTTCACCTTTTTGCCTAAATATCGTTCAAACGCTTTGTGAGTCTCTTTAGAAAAGTCGCTGTTATCGGCCGGATATCTGCAATAGTCCAATGCGTAAGCGTCCACATCATAATTCTTCACTATTTCTCTAACGATACTTAAAGCGTATTTACGGACGTCTTTGCGTGCAGGATTCAAAAAAGCACCCACTTTTTGTTTGTCATCTCTGATATCAAGCATTTGCCCATTGGGAAGATATTCCAAACATGTTTTTCCATTCCAGCGTTTATCTTCGTAAACCAATCCCTCACTTGTTCCGGGATGTCCTGCAGTAAACATGGCTGTAGAAACGGTTACTTTCAATCCAAGACGATGAGCTTCATCTATAAAATATTGCAGGTAATCCCAATCTCTGTGAACGACTTTACCCTTGACAGTGGTAAGTGGAGGAAGAATTTTGCTTTTGTATAAAACTTCTCCATAGATTGGTTTTACATCTACTACTACCTGATTGAATCCTACAGACTTTGCTTTTTCTAAATAATAAGAGATGGAGTCTTTGGAAGCAAAACGTTTAAAGTTGGCTTCTGCGTCAAACCAAAGATATTTTGGTTTTTCTTTACTGAACGTTTTTGCAAATGAATAATTTGTAGTAAAGAATAATATAAAAAATGCTATAATGTATTTGTTCATCATTGTTCAAGAGTTATATAGGTTTTTATGACTTCTTCTTTATTCAAACTTTCTACTATTTTCCAGCACTGGTATAATCCCCTTGGCACATGAAAACATCCTTTCCACTTTCCCCCCTTCAATGGCAACAATACTTCCCCTCTGCGATCCAGATATCCAAACCATTCGGGATATTGAGCATCCTTGAAATGCCCCCACGTATAATCGTGCACTTTCTCAAACCATGCTAGACACGCCTCATCTCCGGTCAATTGATACCCCTTTAAAAGCGAGATCAGCGTTTCGATATGCACCCACCAAAGTTTCTGGTCCCATTCCAGCTGCTGGGGGGGACAGCCATTACGGTCCATGAAGTAGTAGATGCCACCATATTCCTTATCCCAACCGTAACCGAGCATGGTAAGAGTCACATTCTTCGCCTTTTCGATCAATTCGGGACGGTTCAGGCGTTTGCCCAGATCCATGATGAACCACATGGCTTCAATCGCATGCCCGGGGGTGATCTGGCGACCTTCGAAACAGTCGGCAAGACTACCGTCCGCGTTTACATTCTCAACAATAATGCCTCCCAGTTCCGGACGGTAGAATACGTCCATTACTTCATGGATACACGTTTCCATGGTTTGCTCAAGGTACTCTTCATCCAATAAATGTTCAATTTCCAAAGCCAGGTTACAGAGAATCATCGGCAGGGCGAAGTTCTTCAGATTACGGGTGCCCGGATGGAGTTTGTTCCATTTCCCTTTCGGATTATCGACTTTGGAGAGGATGATTTCAAAGGTCTTCTTCGCTATTTCCGCATACTCTGGGTTGCCTGTGCCCAGACTCAATTGCCCGAAGGCCATGGTGGCGAAGGTATACGAGAAGATATTGTATGGTTCTACCAACGGGCTACCCGAACGGTCGAGCGAAAAGTACCAGTTATAATGACCGTCATGTCCGTATTTCTTTAAGAATTCACCACCCTGGATGGCGCAGTCCAACCATTCCTGACGCTTTTCTACTTTGTTGTAGAGCATTGAGAACATCCAGACTTGACGGCCTTGGAGCCAGATGAACTTGTCGGTGTCGAATACGTTCCCTTTACGGTCCAGGCAGGTGAAGTAACCGCCATATTCCAGGTCTTGGGAGTGGCTGAGCCAGAAGGGAAGAACATGATCGAGCAGTTCGTCCCTGTATTGATTTGCTAGTTTCTTAAAATCCATATATCTTTTACTGTTAAATGATTAAGGTCTGTCTGACTGTCCCGAACGGGTCCAGTATCTCTCGATTTCTTCCAGGGACTTGCCGGTGGTTTCCGGCACGAGTCTCCAGACAATGAGCATATAGGGTACGCACATGATGGCGAACAGGAAGAATGTTCCGGCGGGGGTCAGGTTTTGGAGCATCCAGGGGGTGAGCTGTCCGATCAGGTACGTTCCGATCCACAGGGCGAAGCCGGCTATGGACATGGCGAGTCCGCGTACTTTGGTGGGGTACATCTCCGAGAGGAGCACGAAGACTACGGCGCAGATGGAGACGGCGCAGCAGAATACGTAGAACAAGAAGAAGACCAGCAGGAAGAGGCTGGAGACTCCCAAAGTTTCACCATAAAGGAAATAGAGACCGATCAGGAGCAGGGAGAGGATCATGCCGGAAACTCCGTAGTAGACTAGGTTTTTGCGACCTACTTGGTCGATGATGACTAGGGCGAGGACGGTGGTAAGGGTATTGACTAGTCCTACGAGAACTTGGTAAAAAATGAAAGAGTTATTGTTTTTTGTTTAAAAAATGTTCAAAAAGTTGTATCTTTACGCCGTTGATAATTAATTAATACCCCCAATTTATGAAAACAAGTCGTTGTTTACTTTTCCTGATTTTATTAGGATTTGCCTTTTCTCTAAAGGCTTCGGATACAGTTTATGTACGTGAAACACAGATCCCTATTTTGATTGAACGACAAGATAATGTGTTGTTTTATCTTCGTTTGGATGCTAAAGAGAGTAAGATATTGAATGAAGTAGTCTTAGACTTAAGTAAAAGTACAAATGTATCAGATATTCAGGCAATCAAACTTTATTATGGAGGAACAGAGGCTTTACAGGATAGAGATAAGAAAAGATTTGCTCCTGTTGAATATATTTCCAGTCATCGTCCGGGGAATACCTTGGCGGCTATTCCTTCTTATTCAATAAAATGTGCGGAGGTGTTGCACCCCTCTGGTAAGGTTACATTAAGAAGTAATTATCAGTTGTTTCCCGGTGTAAATTTCTTTTGGATTAGTTTACAGATGAAACCTAGTACTTCTTTACAGACAAAAATAAGTTCAGCATTAAAGTCTATTAAGGTAGATGATAAGACTATTATCTGTCAATCAGTTTCACCAAGGGATGTTATTCATCGCATGGGAGTCGGAGTGCGTCACGCTGGTGATGACAACTCTGCATCTTTCCGTATTCCAGGACTAGTTACCACAAATAAAGGGACATTATTAGGCGTATATGATGTTCGGTATAATAGTAGTGTAGATTTGCAGGAATATGTAGATATAGGTTTGAGTCGTAGTACGGATGGAGGAAAGACATGGGAGAAAATGCGCCTTCCTCTGTCGTTTGGTGAATTTGGTGGACTACCGGCTGCACAAAATGGAGTAGGGGACCCCTCTATTTTGGTAGATACTAAAACAAATACCGTATGGATAGTTGCTGCATGGACCCATGGAATGGGAAACCAACGTGCATGGTGGAGCTCGCATCCGGGTATGGATTTGAATCATACAGCACAATTAGTGATGGCAAAAAGTACGGATGATGGTAAAACCTGGTCCAAGCCTATAAACATAACAGACCAGGTGAAAGATCCTTCCTGGTATTTCTTACTTCAGGGACCGGGACGAGGTATTACAATGAGTGACGGAACATTAGTGTTTCCAACTCAATTTATAGATTCTACCCGTATTCCAAATGCTGGCATTATGTATAGTAAAGATCGGGGAAATACATGGAAAATGCACAATCTTGCACGAACGAATACAACTGAGGCACAAGTTGTTGAAGTAGAACCGGGAGTACTGATGCTGAATATGCGTGATAATCGTGGAGGAAGCAGAGCCGTTGCTATAACCAAAGATTTAGGTAAAACCTGGGAAGAACATCCCTCTTCCCGTAAAGCATTGCAAGAACCAGTGTGTATGGCAAGTATCATTCACGTCAGTGCTAAAGATAATATACTAAATAAAGATATCCTTCTTTTTTCTAACCCCAATACCACAAAGGGCAGGAATCATATAACGATTAAAGCAAGTTTGGATGGAGGACTTACCTGGCTTCCGGAACATCAATTATTGTTGGACGAAGCTGAAGGGTGGGGATATACCTGTTTGACTATGGTGGATAAAGAAACAATTGGAATTTTGTATGAAAGTAGTGTGGCACATATGACGTTTCAGACTGTGAAATTAGCTGATATTATAAAGTAGTTTCATCTTTCAAATTATTTCTTTTAATTAATAAGCATAGAAAGAATGAAAAACAATTATAATTTATTTACAACTTTCCTTTGGCTTATCTTTTGTCTAATTTCAACTGTTGCAGAGGCTGATGATCTTCTATTGCCTAAACCACAGCAGTTTATTTCTAAAAGTTCTGACTTTGTACTGAATAGAATTAATTTGAGAACTCCGGTCCTTCAACAGGAATGGACTGATTTTGTGGTAGAACATGGAGGATATGTGGATACTCATGCAAATTCTATAATAGAGGTCATAATAGTTCTTTCTTTGAATGGTGTACTCATCAATCAAGAAGAGGCTTATCGTATGACAGTGAATAAACAAAAAATAGAGATTGAAGCCGTAACAGAACGTGGAGTATATTGGGCTATGCAAACTTTAGCTCAATTAGCTGATAAATCAAAGAAAAGAACTAGCTTTCATGGTTGTGAAATTTTAGACTGGCCTGCTTTTCGAATTCGAGGATTTATGCAGGATGTTGGACGAAGCTATTTGCCTTTGGAGGAATTAAAACGTGAGATTGCTATTCTTTCCAAATTTAAAATCAATGTGTTCCATTGGCATTTAACAGAAAACCAGGCATGGCGCTTACAAAGTAAAATATTTCCAATGCTGAATGATAGTACGAACATGACTCGATTTCCTGGTAGCTACTATACATTAGAGGAAGCTAAAGAGTTGGTCGCTTTTTGTAAAGCTCATCAAGTCTTGTTAATTCCGGAGATAGATATGCCGGGACATAGTGCAGCTTTTGTACGTACTTTCCGTCACGATATGCAGACACCGGAAGGCATGAAAATATTGAAACTATTATTGGATGAAATTTGTGATACTTTCGATGTCCCTTATATTCATATTGGAACAGATGAAGTAGGATTCACCAATCCACAATTTGTACCTCAAATGGTGGCATATGTACGCTCTAAAGGAAAAAAAGTGATTTCATGGAATCCAGGTTGGAAATATAATCCGGGCGAGATCGATATGATGCAGCTTTGGAGTTATCGTGGTAAAGCTCAGAAAGGTATTCCGGCTATTGATTCCCGATTTCATTATTTAAATCATTATGATACATTTGGTGATATCGTAGC
This sequence comes from Bacteroides bouchesdurhonensis, assembly GCF_900155865.1. Lineage (GTDB taxonomy): Bacteria > Bacteroidota > Bacteroidia > Bacteroidales > Bacteroidaceae > Bacteroides > Bacteroides bouchesdurhonensis. The sequence continues at coordinate 3,309,336 of NZ_LT707006.1, read as the reverse complement.
ACTATATAATAGTAGGATTTATAATGAAGAAATGGGAAATGAAGATCTAGCCGGAGTCATTTTAGGAGTTTGGAATGATCGTATGTTGAGTAATGAACAAAACATAATTCTAGAGAATAATTTCTATCCGAATATGCTGGCTATTGCAGAACGTGCATGGAAAGGAGGAGGAACTGAATATTTTGATAAACAAGGTACCATTCTTCCTACAGATGAAAATTCTGATGTGTTTCGTGACTTTGCAGATTTTGAGCATCGCATGTTATGGTATAAAGAACACCTTTTTGCAGGTTATCCATTTGCTTATGTCAAACAGACAAATGTGAAGTGGAATATTACAGACGCTTTTCCAAACGAAGGTGATTTGAGAAAAGTGTTTCCTCCGGAAAAAGAACTCAACGATTCGTATATTTATGAAGGTAAACAATATAAGGTACGTCCGGCAATAGGAGCCGGCATTTATCTTCGACATGTTTGGGGAAATCTTGTGCCGGCTTTTTATAAAGATCCACAAGAAGATCATACGGCCTATGCCTATACTTATGTCTATTCTCCTGCAAAACAGGTTGTCGGATTGTGGGTAGAATTCCAGAATTATGGACGCTCAGAAAATGATCTGCCTCCGTTGCAAGGGAAATGGGATTATAAAGAAAGCCGTATCTGGATAAATGATCAGGAAATAGTACCCCCGGTATGGACTGCTATTCACCGGAAAAAAAGTTCGGAAATAGCATTAGGAAATGAGAATTGTGTAACTCGTCCTCCTTTACAGGTTCAGCTGAATAAAGGTTGGAATAAAGTATTACTCAAACTTCCAGTGGGTAAATTTACAATTGATGAAGTTCGTCTGGTGAAATGGATGTTTACTACTGTATTTGTGACTCTTGATGGTGAGAAAGCTGTGGAAGGATTGATTTATTCTCCGGAGAAAAAGTTATAATGTGTTGATAGACATAAAATAGATTAGGAGTGATAAAACTTATAATGGTAGAAAATGAAAAAGTTCGTAGTTATTATATGTTTGAGAAACCACGATACGTACGATACGGATGGCAACCTTTTACCCGTGCTAATTTAGTTAATCAAGCCTCTCTTCCGGCTTCGGCCTTTATGGCTGAAATTTTGGTGAAATAAGAATTTTGTATGTATTATAGTAAAGATTTGACAAGAAAACAGTATCTTTACTCCGTTAAATATCTAATGCCCCCACTATGATTTTAAATTTAACAGGAAAAGTGACCAAAATAGCATGCGGACTACTATGTTGTTGCACTATGGCATATGCACAGAATAACGATACTTCAGATGTTGTTATTTTGGACGCTGGTTGGGAGTTTTCTCAAGCAGGAACAGATAAATGGATGTCGGCTACCGTACCTGGTACAGTCCATCAGGATTTACTTCATCATAATTTATTGCCTAACCCTTTTTATGGGACTAACGAAGAGAAAATTCAATGGGTAGAAAATGAAGATTGGGAGTATAAAACTGCTTTTATGGTATCCGAGGATCAGTTAAAGCGGGATGGAGCTCAACTTATTTTTGAAGGGCTCGATACTTATGCCGATGTATATCTTAACGGATCTTTGTTATTAAAAGCGGATAATATGTTCGTTGGATACACCCTTCCGATAAAATCAACTTTGCGTAAAGGGGAAAATCACCTGCAGATTCACTTTCATTCACCTATACGCCAGACTTTGCCTCAATATGATTCTAATGGATTCAACTATCCTGCAGACAACGATCATCATGAAAAGCATCTAAGTGTTTTCACTCGCAAAGCTCCATATAGTTATGGTTGGGATTGGGGAATACGGATGGTGACGAGTGGTGTTTGGCGTCCGGTAACACTTCGTTTTTACGATGTTGCAACGATATCTGATTATCATGTAAAACAGATGTCATTGACGGATGAGGCTGCAAGCTTATCCAATGAATTGATTATCGACAATATCTCTGAGGAAACAACAGCAGAAGTTGAAATTAAAGTCTCTTTGGATGGAACTAATGTTACAGAAGAGAAGCAATCAGTCATACTACAGCCCGGAATCAATCATATTGCTATTCCTGTAGAAATATCCCAACCTGTTCGTTGGATGCCCAATGGCTGGGGCAAACCTACATTATATGATTTTTCTGCTCAGATTCTTGCTAATGGAAAGGTGGTTGCCGCACAGTCCCATCGAATAGGCTTGCGTACTATTCGTGTAGTAAATGAAAAAGATAAAGATGGTGCATCCTTTTATTTTGAAGTGAATGGCATTCCCATGTTTGCCAAAGGAGCCAATTATATTCCTCAGGATGCTATGTTACCTTCTGTTACTCCGGAGCGTTATCAAACTTTGTTTCGTGATATTCGCGAGGCAAATATGAATATTGTGCGTGTATGGGGAGGAGGAGTATATGAGGACGACTATTTCTATGATTTGGCAGATGAAAACGGAATTCTGGTATGGCAGGATTTTATGTTTGCCTGTACCCCTTATCCTTCAGATCCAACTTTTATGAAAAGAGTGGAGACGGAGGCTGATTTTAATATTCGCCGACTTCGAAATCATGCCTCTTTAGCTATGTGGTGTGGTAATAATGAAATATTGGAAGCCTTAAAATATTGGGGCTTTCAGAAGAAATTTACTCCCGAAGTATATCAGGGAATGCTTAGTGGTTATGACAAATTGTTTCGTGAATTACTTCCTGCAATGGTGAATAAACTTGATACCGATCGGTTTTATGTACACAGTTCTCCTTATTTTGCAAATTGGGGACGACCTGAATCATGGGGAATAGGAGATAGCCACAATTGGGGAGTCTGGTATGGCAAGAAACCTTTTGAATCTTCAGATACTGATATTCCTCGTTTCATGAGTGAATTTGGATTCCAGTCATTCCCAGAAATGAAGACCATAGCAACTTTTGCTGCTCCTGAGGATTATCAGATTGAATCCAAAGTGATGAATGCGCATCAAAAGAGTAGTATTGGTAATGCATTGATTCGTACTTATATGGAACGCGATTATGTTGTTCCCGACAAATTTGAAGATTTTGTTTATGTCGGATTAGTCTTGCAGGGCAAGGGGATACGTCATGGACTGGAAGCTCATCGTCGTAATCGTCCCTACTGTATGGGTACTATGTATTGGCAATTGAATGACAGTTGGCCGGTTGTGTCTTGGTCAAGCATTGACTATTATGGCAATTGGAAAGCTTTGCATTATGAGGCAAAACGTGCTTTTGAACCACTTTTGATTGATCCTATACAGCAGAATGACAGCCTATGTATCTATATACTTTCTGATCGGTTAGACAACATGGAACAAATGAAGCTGGAAATGAAAGTGATCGATTTTGATGGAAAACCGATAGGAAAGAAAAATCAGATAAATTCATTGACTATTCCGGCCAATACATCTTTATGTGTTTACAAGGAAGATTTCAGTACGAAATTAACCCAGGAAGAACTTCAACGTTGTTTTTTGCAATTGACACTTAAAGATAAATCAGGTCATACTCTGGCAGAATCGGTTCATTATTTCAAAAAAACGAAAGAATTACTTCTGCCTCAAACAACAGTCAGCTATAAGATGAAACAGACGGATGGAAAGTGTGAATTAACCATTACTTCCTCTAAACTGGCAAAAGATGTTTTCATTGAAGTTCCTTTTCAAGGTGCTCACTTCAGTGATAATTTCTTTGATCTTTTGCCGGGAGAACATAAGACGGTTGTCATCACCTCTACTTCAATAAAGAAAGGAGAGAAGCTGCCCTTGACCATTAAGCATATTCGTGAAACATATAATTAAAGACAAATTTATTAACTAACCCCTAATTTTTTATTTTATGAAACAGTTTTTAAAATTAACCGGTTGTCTTACAATTGCCGGACTTCTTGCCTCCTGTAAGTCATCAGTGCAGCAAGAAGCCAATTATCAGATTATTCCATTGCCACAAGAAGTAGTGGAGACTCAGGGAAATCCTTTTATCCTAAAGAGTGGTGTTAAGATTCTCTATCCGGAAGGAAATGAGAAGATGCAGCGCAATGCAGAGTTTCTGGCTGATTATCTGAAAGCATCTACCGGAAAAGATTTTGCTATTGAAGCAGGTACGGAAGGTGAGAATGCAATTGTATTATCATTAGGATTAGAATCAGAAAATCCGGAAGCTTACCAATTGAAAGTTGAAGGTAATGGAATAGCAATTACAGGACCTACAGAAGCTGGCGTTTTTTATGGAATTCAATCTTTACGTAAATCATTGCCTATCGTAATAGAGGGAGATATTGTATTACCGGCTGTGGACATTAAAGATTATCCGCGTTTTAGTTATCGTGGTGCACATTTTGATGTAGGACGTCACTTCTTTACAGTAGATGAGATGAAAACCTATATCGATATGATGACATTGCACAACATGAACCGTTTGCATTGGCATCTAACTGAAGACCAAGGTTGGCGTTTGGAGATTAAAAAATATCCAAAATTGACGGAAATCGGTTCTAAACGTTCAGAAACAGTAATCGGACGTAATTCCGGTGAATATGATGGTAAACCTTATGGTGGATTCTTTACTCAAGAACAGGCTAAAGAAATTGTAGCTTATGCTGCTGACCGTTATATTACAGTGATTCCAGAAATCGACCTTCCGGGACATATGCAGGCTGCTCTGGCTGCTTATCCGGAATTGGGATGTACAGGCGGTCCTTATGAAGTATGGAAAATATGGGGAGTGTCAGACAATGTGCTTTGTGCCGGAAATGATAAGACTTTGCAATTTATTGATGATGTACTGACTGAAGTAATGGAAATCTTCCCTTCAGAATATATTCATGTCGGAGGTGACGAATGTCCGAAGACACAATGGGAAAAATGTCTGAAATGTCAGGCACGTATCAAAGCGTTAGGTCTACACTCTGATGAAAAACATAGTAAGGAAGAACGTTTACAAAGCTTTGTAATCAATCATGCGGAGAAATTCTTGAATGAGCATGGTCGTCAGATTATTGGTTGGGATGAGATTTTGGAAGGTGGACTTGCTCCTAATGCAACTGTTATGTCGTGGCGTGGAGAAGCTGGTGGTATTGAAGCTGCCAAGCAAAAACACGATGTAATCATGACTCCTAATACTTATCTTTATTTCGATTATTACCAGACTAAAGATGTAGAAAATGAACCGTTGGGTATCGGTGGTTACGTGCCTATCGAAAAGGTATATGGCTATGAACCTACGCCTTCTTCACTTACTCCCGAAGAACAGAAACATATTATAGGTGTACAGGCTAATCTTTGGACAGAATATATTCCTACTTTCTCACACGCTCAGTACATGGTGTTACCTCGTTGGGCTGCATTGAGTGAAGTTCAATGGACCATGTCTGATAAAAAGAATTATGCTGATTTCTTATCTCGTCTTCCCCGATTGATTAAATGGTATGATGCGGAAGGATACAATTATGCAAAATTTGTGTTTGATGTATCAGCTGAATTTACTCCGAATCCTACAGACGGTACATTGGATATTACGCTGACTACAATTGACAATGCCCCTATTCATTATACTTTGGATGGCACAGAACCTACTGCAACATCTCCATTATATGAGGGTACATTGAAAATAAAAGAGAATGGAACATTAACAGCGATTGCAGTTCGTAAAAACGGAAACAGCCGTACTGTTTCAGAAAAAATTAATTTTAGTAAATCCAGCATGAAGCCGATCGTTGCTAATCAACCAGTCAATAAGCAATACGAATTCAAAGGAGTTACTACATTAGTCGATGGTCTGAAAGGAAATGGCAACTATAAGACCGGACGTTGGATTGCATTCTACAAGAATGATATGGATGTGACCATTGACCTTCAGCAACCGACAGAGATTTCAAGTGTTGCTATATCTACTTGTGTAGAAAAGGGTGACTGGGTATTTGATGCAAGAGGATTCTCTGTAGAAGTATCAGAAGACGGTACAAACTTCACCAAAGTAGCTTCCGAAGAATATCCGGTTATGAAGGAAACAGACAAAAATGGTATCTATGAACATAAACTGACATTCACTCCGGTGAAAGCTAAATACGTAAAAGTTATCGCTCTGTCCGAAAGACAGATTCCGGAATGGCATGGTGGAAAGGGAAATCCTGGTTTCTTGTTTGTAGATGAAATCACAATTGATTAATGGATAAATGGAAAAGATACTTTAAAGCTTGTCTTTTCTTGTGGTTATTGGGGATATGTTTTCAGACATATCCCCTCCATGCACAGTCCGTAATTCCTATACCATTGACCATGGAGCAGGGTACGGGCTATTTTTTACTATCAGAGAAAACAAAGCTTTATACAAATCTACGAGGAGAAGAAGCACAACTTCTCGAAAGTTATCTGCAAACGATTCCTTTACAATTCAAGAGAGGGAAAAAGAAAGATAAGCAGAATGTTCTTTCTCTGTTGCTAACAGAGAAAAATGATCTGTTGTCTTCTCCGGAAAGCTATACATTATCAGTTACTCCTCAACAGATTCTGATACAGGCAACTTCGGGAGTAGGTCTCTTTTATGGTATCCAGACACTATTACAATTGTCGGAACCTTCAAGCAGGGGATATAGCATAACCTCCGTAGATATAAAGGATACTCCACGCTTTGCATATCGAGGATTTATGCTTGATGTCTCCCGACATTTCTTTTCTAAAGAATTTGTTAAGAAACAGATAGACGCTTTAGCTTTCTACAAAATCAATCGATTACATTTGCATCTGACAGATGCGGCAGGTTGGCGAATTGAAATAAAGAAATATCCTTTATTAACAGAATTGGCCGCATGGCGTACAGATGCCAACTGGAAGAAATGGTGGAATGGAGATCGTAAATACCTTCACTTTGACGAACCGGGAGCTTCCGGAGGGTATTATACCCAGGAAGATATTCGGGAAATTGTAGCCTATGCCCGCCAACATTATATTACAGTTATTCCGGAGATAGAAATGCCCGCTCATTCAGAAGAAGTATTGGCCGCCTATCCGCAATTATCATGTGCAGGTGAACCCTATAAGAATGCAGACTTTTGTGTAGGGAATGAAGAAACCTTCACTTTTCTGGAAAACGTATTGATGGAAGTAATGGAACTTTTTCCATCTGAGTACATTCATGTGGGAGGAGACGAAGCCGGAAAAGCAGCATGGAAAATATGTCCGAAGTGTCAAAAAAGGATGCAGGAAGAACAGCTTGCCAGTGTAGACGAATTACAGAGTTATCTGATTCATCGTATTGAAAAGTTTTTGAATACCCATGGACGTAAATTATTAGGATGGGATGAAATCCTTCAGGGAGGTTTGGCACCAAATGCTACAGTCATGTCTTGGAGAGGTGAAGAAGGAGGTTTAGCAGCAGTGAAATCAGGTCATCGTGCTATTATGACTCCAGGTACATATTGCTATCTGGATAGTTATCAGGATGCCCCTTATTCTCAACCCGAAGCTATCGGAGGATATTTACCATTAAAGAAGGTATATTCTTATGATCCGGTGCCTAGTTCTCTGTCTGTAGAACAGGCAAAGTTGGTGTATGGTACGCAAGCTAATTTATGGACTGAATATATTCCTGCTGCCGAACAAGTAGAATATATGATATATCCTCGTATATTGGCATTAGCAGAAGTTGCTTGGTCATTTCCCGAACGTAAGTCATGGCCGGACTTTCATGTCCGTGCTTTGAAAGCTGTTGCGGACTTACAAATAAAAGGTTACCTTCCTTTCGATTTGAAAAATGAGATTGGAAGCCGTCCTGAATCTTCTAAACCAATCACTCATCTGGCATTAGGGAAGAAAGTAATTTATAATGCTCCATATAATGCTTCGTATCCGGGCAGGGAAGATCTGTCACTGACGGATGGTATACGTGGAGATTGGACTTATGGAGATGGTGTCTGGCAGGGATTTATTTCCAAAAATCGGTTGGACGTAACAATTGATATGGAGGTAGAAACAGTAATACATTCTGTTTCAGCAGACTTTATGCAAGTAGTGGGGGCGGAAGTTTTCCTTCCTGTATCTGTTATTATTTCCATATCCGATGATGGTATTAACTTTACTGAGTTGAAGCAACAGACTTATAATGTGGATAAAGAAACTGCAATCAGATTTGAGAATATCTCATGGACAGGAGAAATCAAAGGACGTTATATTCGTTATCAGGCAGGTGCTGGAGAAGAATATGGCGGATGGATTTTTACAGATGAAATAGTAGTGAAATAAAATAGAAAATAAATGTTTATGATAATAAAAACTAAAGTACTATTGGGATTGGTTGTTCTCTCTTTCTTTTCAGTGTTGAATGCGCAAGTACGTACTTCATACACTTTTGAGAAAGGATGGAAGTTTACGCGTGAAGACAATACTGAATCTTTTCAGCCCGGTTATAGCGACACTAAATGGCAATCAGTTATAGTACCTCATGATTGGGCTATTTACGGGCCATTTGGTATAGATAATGATAAACAAATAACAGCTATCTCGCAAGATGGACAAAAAGAAGCAATGGAACACGCCGGACGTACCGGAGGACTTCCTTTTGTGGGAGTCGGTTGGTATCGGTTACAGTTTGAAGCCCCTTCTTTTACGAAAGGAAAAAGAGCTACGCTTATTTTCGACGGTGCTATGAGTCATGCTCGTGTTTACGTGAACGGTCAAGAAGCCGGTTATTGGCCCTATGGTTATAATTCTTTCTATTTGGATGTTACTCCATATTTGAAAGAAGGAGTGCCTAATATTTTAGCTGTCCGTTTAGAGAATCAACCGGAATCTTCCCGTTGGTATCCCGGTGCAGGACTTTATAGAAATGTACATCTGGTAGTCACAGAAGATGTACATATCCCGACATGGGGTACACAATTGACTACTCCGGTAGTGAAAGACGATTATGCAAAAGTAAACCTGAAGACTAAGCTTGTAGTGCCTACTGATAAAAACTTTGATAAGTACCGTATTGTGACTGATCTGTTGGATAAGAATGGTAAAGTGGTAGCTACTAATGAGAAACAAGGCACTTGCTTTGATGACAATACATTTAGTCAAGAACTTATAGTTACCTCTCCGGCTTTGTGGAGTCCGGACACTCCGAATCTTTATCAGGCAAACTCCAAAGTTTACGAAGGAGATGTGCTGAAAGACGAATATACCACAACTTTTGGTATACGTACTATTGAAATTATTCCTGATAAAGGCTTCTATCTGAATGGGAAAAGAACGGTTTTTAAAGGAGTGTGTAATCATCATGATCTTGGTCCTTTGGGTGCTGCTGTCAATGATGCGGCTATTCGTCGTCAGATTCGTATTCTGAAAGATATGGGTTGTAATGCTATTCGTACCTCTCATAATATGCCGGCACCGGAATTGATTAAAGCTTGTGACGAAATGGGAATCATGGTAATGGCTGAAACTTTTGACGAATGGAAAGCAACCAAGGTCGCAAATGGTTATCATCATGTGTTTGATGAATGGGTGGAAAAAGACCTGACTAATTTAATATATCATTATCGTAATAACCCGAGTGTAGTAATGTGGTGCATCGGAAATGAAGTACCCGAACAATGGCAAGGTGGAACAGGAGCTAAAATGTCTCTTTTCTTACAAGATATTTGTCATCGTGAGGATCCGACTCGTCCTGTCACACAAGGAATGGATGCACCGGATGCTGTGGTCAATAATAATATGGCAGCAGTGATGGATGTTCCCGGATTTAATTATCGTCCTCATAAATATCAGGAGAATTATAAGAAACTACCTCAACGGATTGTATTGGGTAGTGAAACGGCTTCAACAGTCAGTGCTCGTGGTATATACAAATTTCCTGTCACTCGTCAGTGGATGAAGAAATATGACGATCATCAGTCCTCATCCTACGATGTAGAATCGTGTTCCTGGTCCAATCTTCCAGAAGATGATTTTATTCAGCACGAAGATTTACCTTATTGTATTGGAGAATTTGTGTGGACAGGTTTCGACTATCTGGGTGAACCGACACCTTATTATTCAGATTGGCCCAGTCACTCTTCATTGTTTGGTATAATCGATTTGGCAGGCTTGCCTAAAGACCGTTATTACCTTTATCGCAGTCATTGGAATCAAGGAAAAGAAACCTTGCACATCCTTCCACATTGGAATTGGGAAGGTCGTGAAGGCGAAGTAACTCCGGTTTTTGTTTATACTAACTATCCTTCGGCAGAATTATTCATAAATGGCAAGAGTCAGGGAAAACGTACCAAAGACCTTTCAGTGACAATAGACAATAGTGCCGATTCCATTTCTATTATGAACTTAAAACGTCAGGCTCGTTATCGATTGATGTGGATGGATACAAAGTATGAGCCGGGAACTGTCAAAGTGGTTGCGTATGATAAAAATGGAAAAGCTGTAGCCGAAAAAGAGATCCATACAGCAGGAAAGCCAGATCATATAGAGTTGATAGCTGACCGTAATAGGATAGAAGCTGATGGAAAAGACCTTTCGTTCGTCACAGTAAAAGTCGTAGATAAAGAAGGGAATCTTTGTCCGATGGCTTCTCATGAGATTAGCTTTAAAGTGAAAGGAGCCGGAACATATCGTGCTGGAGCCAACGGAAATGCTGCCTCTTTAGAATCTTTCCAAAATCCGAAGATGAAAGTCTTTAATGGTATGATGACTGCTATTGTTTCTTCGACGGAGCAATCTGGCAAGATTATACTTGAAGCTACAGCCAAAGGATTGAAAAAAGGTATCCTGAACCTTGAAAGTGTTTTAGAAAGTGTAAAATAAGAAAAATATTTTTTTTAATAAATGTCCCTCTAAGTATTTCATTGAAACGTACTTAGAGGGATTTTCTTTAGTATCTAAAAGTAGATTAACATCCTATCCGATAAAATTAAAGTGATAAAAGTATGTTCTTTGATTAAATTGTATTACTTTTGCAGCGTTTTAGTACTGTATCCGTTCCTCTATGAACCTTAGTTCTTATATGGAGGTAAGATAAAAAGGCTAAATCCTTAAGAGATGCGCTACTGATTCATAAATGAATTTCGTTTATGGATGTCAGGGCGTTTTTGTCTTTTAAGATGCTATAAAAGGATCAACGTAAAAACAAATCTAATAAAAAACTAGGGGATGGTGTAGATAATGAATGAGCGTGGCAACGACCAGCAAATAGAAAAACAACGTGTATGGTATGCCATACAAACTTTCTATTGTAAAGAAGAACATTTGGGGAAATTTTTGGAAGAAAGGGGAATAAACTATTTTATTCCGATGCGCTATACAGAGCAAGAGACTTTGGATGGCAAAAAGCATCGTAAACTCACTCCTGCTGTTCATAATTTATTGTTTGTTGAGAAAACATTTACGGAGAAAGAGTTCTTAGAGAAAATTGAAGGATGTCCTATTCCTTTTCTGATTATACGAGATCGTAGTACACGTCAGAGTTATGAGATTCCGGATAGAGAAATGTTGGAATTGCGTGCTATCTGTGATCCGAATTACAAAGGAACTCTCTATGTTGATACAACAACAGCTGAAGCCCGCCCAGGACAAGCAGTCCGGGTAATCCGTGGCCCGTTTGCCGGACTCGAAGGTAAACTTACGCAATACAAAAAAAGCTACTATGTAGTCGTTACTTTGGCTACTATTGGTGTTATGCTACACATTCCCAAATGGTATTGCGAGAAAATCAATTAATCATATCTTTTTAATTTTTCTGTACAGCATGTGATGTATTTGAAGGCTATTTTTCAATAGTCCTGCTTTTTTACATCCATACAAAAAGTACTTTTCATATTTATTGGAAATTTTAATTATCGATGAAAATACAAAAACTTTTTAGCGTATTTCTATTTGCTTTGATGCTAGGAAGTACTTCTTTACTCATGGCTCAAACCATGAGTGATCAGCAAGTACTTGAGTATGTGAAGGAAGGTATCAAGCAAGGCAAAGAACAGAAGCAAATGGCTGCTGAACTGGCACGCAAAGGTGTGACTAAAGAACAGGCGATGCGTGTAAAAGAGCTGTATGAAAAACAGAACAATGTGGATACAGCTAAATCCACTGGTACAGATATCAATGAATCTCGTTTGCGTGAGGAAATGAAGGAAAATACTTCCGATATGTTGGAGGATCAGCCTACTACGCAAGACCTAGTTCGTGAAGATCAAGTATTCGGCAGAAATATTTTCAATACAAAGAACCTGACTTTTGAACCTAGTTCTAATCTTGCTACTCCTCCTAATTATCGTTTAGGTCCTGGTGATGAAGTAATCATTGATATCTGGGGTGCCAGCCAGAATACTATTCGTCAGCAGATCTCTCCTGATGGAACCATTAATATTCAAAAGATTGGTCCTGTATATCTGAGTGGACTGACAGTTTCAGAGGCTAATGATTATCTAAAGAAATCCCTGAACAAGATATATAACGGTCTGAACAATGCGACTGATCCCAGTTCGGACATTCGTCTTACTTTAGGTAATATTCGTACTATTCAGATTAATGTCATGGGTGAAGTTGTTCAGCCCGGTACATATGCACTTTCTTCTTTCTCAACCGTCTTTCATGCTCTTTATCGTGCAGGTGGAGTGAGTGATATCGGAAGTTTGCGTAATGTTCAACTAGTAAGAAACGGCAAGAAGTTAGCAACGATTGATGTATATGAATTTATCATGAAGGGCAATGCTCAAGATGATATCCGTTTACAGGAAGGAGATGTTGTCATTGTTCCTGCTTATGACGTTCTGGTTAAGATTAGCGGTAAAGTGAAACGTCCGATGCGTTTTGAAATGAAAAAGGATGAGCCACTTTCTACTTTGATAAAGTATGCCGGAGGTTTTGATGCTGATGCTTTTACCCGTTCTTTACGTGTAGTACGTCAGAATGGTCAGGAATACGAAGTAAATACAGTGAAAGACATAGACTATAGTGTTTACCAGATGCGTAATGGTGATGTTGTGACTGCTGAGGCTATCCTGAATCGTTTTACTAATAAGTTGGAGATTCGTGGAGCTGTTTATCGTCCGGGTATCTATCAATTAAGTGGCAAATTGAACACTGTTCGCGAACTGGTAAATGAAGCTCAAGGCTTGACAGGAGATGCTTTTCTGAACCGTGCTGTACTTTATCGGCAACGTGAAGACTTGACAACAGAAGTTCTTTCAGTGGATATCAAGCCTATTATGGACGGAACTGCTCCCAATATTGCTTTATTGAAAAATGATATTCTTTATATTCCGAGTATTCATGATCTTGAAGATAGAGGCAATGTAAGAGTGCATGGGGAAATTGCTAAACCAAATTCATATCCTTATGCAGATAACATGACTTTGGAGGATTTGATTATTCAAGCAGGTGGCTTACGTGAAGCAGCTTCTACAGTTCGTGTAGATGTTTCACGTAGAATAAAGAATCCCCGTAGTACAGTAGATAATGATACTATTGGTCAAATGTTTTCTTTTGCTTTAAAAGATGGCTTTGTAATAGATGGCCAGCCTGGTTTTGTCCTTCAGCCTTATGATGAAGTTTATGTACGTCGTAGTCCTGGTTATCAAGCCCAACAGAATGTTAGCATTGAAGGAGAAATTTTATTTGATGGTACTTATGCCTTGACTAGTCGTGAAGAACGTTTGTCAGATTTGATTAACAAAGCTGGAGGGGCTACTAATTATGCTTATCTGCGTGGAGCTAAACTGACTCGTATTGCCAATGCTAGTGAGAAGAAACGTATGGCAGATGTCATTCGGTTGATGCGTCGTCAATTAGGAGAGGCAATGATTGATTCCTTGGGTATTGAAGTGGAAAATACTTTTACTGTAGGTATCGACTTGGAAAAAGCATTAAAGAACCCAAAGAGTAATGCCGATCTTGTTTTGCGTGAAGGCGATATCATATCTATACCTAAGAATACAAATACTGTATCGATTGACGGTGCTGTAATGGTTCCTAATACCGTATCCTATCTTGCTGGTCAAGATATTGATTATTATATAAACCAGTCAGGTGGTTATTCTGATAATGCAAAGAAGAGCAAGAAGTTTATTGTTTACATGAACGGTCAAGTTACTAAAGTGAAAGGCAATGGTAAGAAACAGATAGAACCAGGTTGTGAGATTATAGTTCCAAGTAAATCAAAGAAGAAAACAAATGTTGGTGAAATCTTGGGTTATGCCACTTCATTTAGTTCTTTGGGTATGATGATTGCTTCTGTGGCTAACTTAATTAAAAAATAATCAGCTAGTAAAATGGACGAACATCAATCATATGAAGAGTTAAATCTTAAATCAAATATAGTGAAAGAGGAACGAGAAATTGATTTAATTGATATTTTACATAAAATTATACTTATTCGTAAGATATTATATAAGGCAGCTTTTATAGGTTTAGTACTTGGTCTGATTATCGCTTTAAGTATTCCTAAAAAATATACAGTTAAAGTAGCACTTTCACCTGAGATGGGAAATGGAAAAGAAGGAGGGGGATTAGCAGGACTTGCAGCATCTTTTTTGGGAAGTGGATCAGCTGCTATGGGGGATGGAATTGATGCGCTGAATGTCTCTCTTTCATCAGATATTGTTTCCTCAACCCCTTTCTTATTAGAATTGTTTAGTATGGAAGTGCCTTCTTCATCTGATATGAATGAAAAAATGACTTTAGAGTCATATTTAGATGAACAGTCTTCTCCTTGGTGGATTTATGTTGTTGGATTTCCAAGTGAGTTAATTACTAAAGTAAAATTATTATTAGGTGATGAAAAGTTATCATCTATAGATTCATTAAGAGGAAGAACAATTGAATTAACAAAAGAGGAGTTTAAGAAAATTGATTATTTAAAGAAAAATATCATAGCTTCTGTAGATAAGAAAACTGCTATAACAAGCATATCTGTAACATTGCAAAATCCTCAAGTTACAGCTATAGTAGCGGATTCTGTTATTCGTAAGTTGCAGGAATATATCACGGATTATCGAACGTTTAAGGCTAAGGAAAACTGTGTTTATCTTGAGAAATTATTTGAAGATCGTCAAAAAGAATATTATATAGCGCAGAAAAAATATGCTAATTATGTAGATACGCATGATAATTTGATTCTTCAAAGTGTACATGTTGAACAAGAACGGTTACAGAATGAAATGAGTCTAGCTTATCAAGTATATAGTCAAGTTGCTAATCAGTTACAGGTTGCTAGAGCTAAAGTACAAGAGGAGAAACCTGTTTTTGCAATAGTTGAACCTGCTGTTATTCCTTTGAAACCTTCTGGTATCGGAATTAAAATTTATGTTTTATTCTTTATGTTAATTTCGGTTAGTGCTACTATTGGTTGGTATTTAATAGGGAAAAACTTTCTGAAGAAATTAAAAAAAGAAATTAAAGGATAAAATTAAAAATTTCATTCTTTGAAAGAATACTTTGTATGAATTATATTTTTATATTTATAGCCTTCATTATTTCTGTAGGAATTGCACAGCTCATAATACCTCGTATTTTGGTGATTTCAATGCGTAAAAAGCTGTTTGATATACCCGATGAGCGAAAGGTGCATAAGCGTGCTATCTCTCGTTTGGGAGGCGTTTCTTTTTTTCCTACGATATTATTTTCCTGTTGTGTGGTATTAACCTTACGAACTTTAACAGGTTATGGTATATCTGCTTTACCTGCAGTTTATATTTTACCTGAATGTCTACTTTTTATATCTGGTATGACTTTGCTGTACTTAATTGGTATTGCTGATGATTTAGTAGGTGTTCGTTATCGACAAAAATTTCTTATTCAAATATTTTGTGCATGTTTGTTTCCTGTAGCAGGATTATGGATTAATGATTTCTATGGACTGTTTGGGCTTCATGCCATTTCTTGTTGGATTGGTATTCCGTTTACTGTTTTGAGTATTGTTTTTATAACAAATGCTATTAATTTGATAGATGGGATTGATGGTCTTGCTTCTGGATTAAGTAGTGTTGCTCTTTTAGTGCTTGGAGTGTTATTTATCGAGAAAGGTCTATGGGTTTATAGTATGCTTGCTTTTAGTACTGTCGGTGTGTTAGTTCCTTTCTTTTATTATAATGTATTTGGCAGTGCTGAAAGAGCGCGGAAGATATTTATGGGAGATACGGGGAGTCTTACTTTGGGATATACTCTCAGTTTCTTAGCAATAAAATATAGTCAGGTAAATCCTAATATAATTTCTTATACTGAAGGTGCTTTTGTAATTGCTTTTAGTACATTGATAATTCCTTCATTTGATGTTATTCGTGTTGTGTTAGTACGGATTCGTAACGGTAAGAACCCTTTTGAGCCAGATAAAAATCATATTCATCATAAATTATTGGCTATTGGATTATCACCTCGTAAAGCAATGATTAGTTTATTGTTTATGTCATGTCTTTTTAGCGCATCTAATATATTATTAATGCCTTATATTAATAATACTATAATGTTATTGGGTGATATTATTATTTGGGTCGGATTGAATTTGTATTGGGATAAGTTAAAAAATAGGCGTTCTAAACGACGACTCGTAGGAAAAATAGATTGAGGAGAATATTTAATATCTTGAGTTAGATAATTTTTGTCTTGTTAGACTTGTCTGATTTTATTTATAGTCGATAAAGTTTGAAGTCTATATCTTGCCATTTAGTGTTTCGATTGTTAATTTAATGACTTCAAATACAGCAGAAAATAATAGGCGTATTGCTAAGAATACAGTATTCATGTTTTTTAGGATGCTGATATTAATACTAGTAAATCTTTATGCTTCACGTATTATCTTAGAAGTTATAGGAGTTGTCGATTATGGTATTTATAATGCTGTTGGAGGAATGGTGATAATGTTTACTATGATTTCAAATTCTTTATCATCAGCTATAAGTCGGTTTATTACAATTGAACTGGGTTATAACAATATAGATAAACTAAAGAAAGTATTTTCTACCTGTGTAATTATTGAGATCGTTTTAGCATTAATTCTTGTTGTTATAGCAGAAATAGGAGGACTTTGGTTTCTTAATAATAAAATGAATATTCCTGTAGATCGTATAGTTGCGGCTAATTGGGTATTTCATTGTTCCATAATTACATTGGTTCTGAATTTACTCTATGTACCATATAATGCGGTTATTATTGCTCATGAGCATATGAAAGCTTTTGCGTATGTAAGTATTATAGAGGCAATTCTAAAACTGCTAATAGTTTTTTCTCTTTTTTTTTCTCCTTTTGATAAACTTGAATCTTATGCTGTTTTATTAGTTATTGTTGCAATTATTATTCGTGTAGTTTATGGAGTTTATTGTAGAAAACATTTTGATGAATGTAGTTTTGAATGGCAATGTGATAAGACTCTTTTAAAGAGAATGTTTTGTTTTTCGGGTTGGGCTTTTTTTACTAATAGTGCATATGCCTTTAATACTCAAGGCGTAAATATTTTGCTTAATTTATTTTTTGGTATAACTGTAAATGCTGCTCGTGGAATAACTGTACAAATAGAAAATGTTATGAATCAATTTGTAACAAATTTCGCAACAGCTTTAAATCCACAGATTATTAAATATTATGCTAAACAAGAAAGAGAATCGATGTTTAAACTTATTTGTCGAGGAGCAAGATTCTCATATTTTTTAGCATTGTTTATCGCTATTCCTTGTATAATTGAGACTCCTTGTATTTTATCACTTTGGCTTAAAACTGTTCCTGATTATACTGTGATTTTTGTGAGGTTAGCCTTAATAGGGACAATGATAAATTTATTGGGTAATACGTCTGCTACTGCCGCAATGGCGACAGGAGATATTAAGTTATATACACTGGTGATCAGTGGTGTGGGTTGCTTGGTGTTTCCTTTATCTTATCTACTTTTTTATTTTGATTTTCCTCCTGAAACTACCTATTTTGTTTTTATAATTATATATTCTATACTTGTTTTTTTGAGAATTTATGTATTGAAATCCATATTGGATTTCCCTATAATGCAATTTATGAAAGAAGTAATTTTTAGGATTATTCCAGTAACTATTCTCGCAATAATTTTTCCGTCTTTATTGTATTACTTTTTGATGGATACGATTAGTCGATTAATACTAGTCTTGATTATGAGTACAGTTTCTATAATGGTATCTATTTATATAATTGGCTTAGAAGTAGATGAAAAAGCTAAAATAGCTACTAAAGTACGACAACTTTTAGGAAATTTCTTATTATTTAGATAGGAGTAAAAATATAGATAGTGTAAAAAAAATAGAATGATCCAGTGATAATAGGATTATTTTTTTATAGATATAAACATTTAATATAAAAATATGGAGATACATTATTCTACTGATAAAAGTGTTCAAATAGTTCTGTCTCTTTTAAAAGCTCATGGTATAAAAAGAATTATAGCTTCTCCTGGGACAACAAATCAAAAGTTAGTGGTGAGTATGCAATCCGATCCATTTTTTGAAATCTATTCTTCTGTGGATGAACGTTCTGCTGCATATATAGCTTGTGGATTAGCGGAAGAGACAGGAGATCCTGTTGTAATAACTTGTACAGGTGCTACTGCTTCACGTAATTATATGTCTGGTTTGACAGAAGCATTTTATAGAAAACTTCCGATTTTAGCGATTACTTGTATTAGTTCAACTAGAGTAGGGCATCTTTTAGAGCAAATTATAGATCGGAGTGTTTTACCTAAGGATATAGCACGTTTAAGTGTCCAACTTCCTTTTATAAAAGAAGATGTAGATTTATATAATTGTCAAATAGATGTGAATAAGGCTATTTTAGAATTGAAGCGTCATGGTGGTGGTCCTGTCCATATTAATTTACCATTGCAAAGTTGCACTGATTATTCTGCAAAGTATTTACCTAACGTGCGCAAAATAGATAGAGTAAATTTGAATGATCAATTTCCTGTTATGAAAGAAGGTAAAATTGGTGTATTTGTTGGTTCTCATAAAAAATGGAGTATGGATGAAACAAGGGTATTGGATGATTTCTGTTTTTCTCGAAATGCTGTAGTCTTTTGTGATCAGACAAGTAATTATATGGGTAAGTATAGAGTGATGTTTTCCCTCGTTGCTGGACAAGAGCAGTATGAGTCCGAATTATGTGCTTTGGATATATTAATTCATATTGGTGAGGTTTCTGGTAATCAATATTCAGTTAATGGATTGAAACCAAAAGAAGTGTGGAGAGTAAGCGAAGATGGTGAAATACGAGATACATTTAGAAAATTGAAGTATGTTTTCGAAATGCCTGAACGGGTCTTTTTTAAGCAATATACAATAGAAAACGCAATAGGGACTGATAGTTTTATGGAGGAGTGTTTGTTAGAAGATGAGGTTATACGGAAAAAACTTCCTCAACTTCCTTTCTCAAATCTTTGGGTAGCTTCGATGTTGGCACCGTTGATTCCAGAAAATTCAGTAGTTCATTTTGGTATATTAAACTCTTTACGTTCATGGAACTTCTTTGAATTATCTCGTACTGTTAAATCTAATTGTAATGTTGGAGGGTTCGGGATAGATGGTGGTATATCAGCCTTGCTTGGTGCTTCATTAGCTAATAATAATAAACTTTGTTTTGGAATATTTGGTGATTTAGCGTTTTTTTATGACATGAATGTTCTTGGAAATAAACATGTTGGAAATAATATTAGAATATTATTAATAAATAATGGACGTGGTGTGGAATTTAATCTACCGGCTAATGCTGGATATTATTTAGGTCAACATGCTGATCCTTATGTGGCAGCATCAGGTCACTTCGGTAATCAGTCTAGAATGCTAGTGAAAAATTATGCAGAGAATTTAGGTTTTGAATATATGTCTGCATCTAGTAAAATAGAGTTTGAACAAGCATATAATAAATTTGTTGTGTCAGAAATAATGAATAAACCTATTTTATTTGAGCTTTTTGTAAATGAAGTAGATGAGATTGAGGCAATGAAAGCAATTTTAAATATTAAGACTAATGTAAAAGGAAAGGGAAAATATATTGCAAAGCAAATTTTGGGTGATAAAGGACAAAAAAAAGTTAAATCATTGATAGGGTTAATATCTCAGAAATAGTAATAAATCAAGTGATATGTGGCATAATCTATTGAGAAAATTAGCAAAAAAAATCCTGGTAGAATCTAGACCTAACGTGTATGTTGAAATTGCACAAATCAACTATGGCGGTATACTCAAAGATATGCCTGTAGTAGTGACAGGGGGAGGGCATGGACTAGGATATTACATGGCTAAAAAATGTATATCTGAAGGAGCAAATGTTATAATTGCTGGACGAAATAAGGATGTATTAGAAAATAGTTGCAAAAAACTGGGAGGTAAATGCCAATATATTGTTCATGATATTTCGGAAGTAGAGAAGTGTAGTTGTTTCCTAAAACAGTGTAAAGACTTATTTGGAAATCCAATAGATTGTTTTATTAGTAATGCTGGTATTGCTCTACATGAATCTAGTTTTCAGGAAGTTACTATACAAGGATTTGATGAACAATTTGATACAAATCTTAGGGCAAATTATTTTTTAGCAAAAGCTTATATTGAAATGAAATTATTAGAAGAAACAAGCGGTAATTTGCTTTTAATATCGTCTTTAACAGGTAATCAATGTTATGATTTACCTTATGGACTCACTAAAACAGCAATAAATAGCTTAACTGGAGCTTTGTCTAGAAGAGTATATGGGAGGGGTATACGTGTGAATGCAGTTGCTCCTGGAGTTACTATGTCTGATATGACTAAAAAATATGCCCAACCTAGTAATGGTGATTTTGGTAGGAATTGTCCATCGAAGAGAATCTTTTTACCTGAAGAAGTTGCAGAATTAGTGTGCTTTTTATTAAGTAAAGCCTCAATGTGCATATCTGGAGAGGTTATACATTGTGATGCGGGAGAGCATTTGAGTTGTCCTTTAGGTGAAATTTGAATATTATTAGAGTTGATATGGGGAAAAATGTAGGAATTTTGTCTATGCAGAAAGTTTTGAATTATGGTTCTTTTCTGCAAGCATACGCATTAAAACAAATTTTGCTTCGAAATGGAGCAGATGAAGTATATTTTATTGATATAAAGAAAGGAAAAGCTCTTCCTGGCTATAAGCAGATGTTATTTTCTAGGATTAGGAGTGTAGTTAAAGTTTTTTTTAAAGGTGACCTCCTTAAAAAAATTGAGGGGCATTATTTTATGAAAAAGGTTTATGCAAGTATAGAAAGTAATTTCTATTTTTTAGAAATGGATAAACAACATAATGTTTTAGATGTCGTGGTAATCGGTAGTGATGAAGTTTTTAATTGTTGCCAAGTTTCTTCTTGGGGATATACATTACAATTGTATGGTGACATTCCTAACGCTCAAAAGATTATTTCATATGCAGGTTCTTTTGGACATACTTCTTTTGAACAATTAATAGAGTTGGGCATTGATAAGGAGATAGGAGATACTATGAAGAAAATGTCAGCAATATCAGTTCGAGACAAACATTCATTTAATATAGTTGAAAAAATCGTAGGAATAGTGCCTCAGCAACATTTGGACCCTGTTTTGATATATGGCTACAGAGATGAGATACAGAAGGGGAGAATTTCGTATCCATATAAATATATGGTAGTTTATACCTATCATGGACGTATAAAAAATAAAAGCGAAGTACAAGCTATCGTAAACTTTGCAAAATCTAAGAAACTGAAATTAGTGTCTATATTTTGTACCTATTCTTGGTGTGATGAAGCTGTTATTCCTACTACTCCTTTTGATGTCTTAGCTTGGTTTAAAGAGGCGGATTATGTTATTACGGATACATTTCATGGAACGATCTTTTCTATTATTACAAAAAGTCAGTTTTGTGTATTAATTCGTGACTCGAATAAAGAAAAATTAAGTTCCTTATTGATACAAATGAATCTAACAAATCGAATTGCAGAAACTCCAGAGCTTATCAAGCAGGTATATGATAGATTTATAGAATATTCGCAAGTGGATCAAATACTAGAATCTGAACGTATGAAAACATCTACTTATTTTGCATCTAATATTTAGATGTTTGAATGAAAATAAGAAAATATTTTATTTTCTGTTTATATGAATTAAGATAAGAAATTTCTGTTTGATATTATTTGTATGAATAATTATAAAATGTATTTGTATCTATTATTGATATATATACTCATAATTTATTTCTTTTCTCCATTATCATATTCACATCAATATATATTACAGATTTTTATAATATATGTTTTGGCTACATATTTTTATTTGAAAGGAAAAAAAATTACTAATTACTTTGAGTATGAGCCTATATTTATATGTGTATATCCATTGTTAGTTTATATTTATCCTTTATTGGTTTTTGATGAGGATAATCCATATCTTTTTTCTTTTTTTCTACCATATAATACCGATTGTATTAATGCTGGAGTATGTGTGTCTACAATAGTTATAATAAGTTTTTATATAGGGAATTTATATTTACCTGTATTTAAGAGGCAAATTAATGTGCATAACTATAAAAGAATTCCTAATACTTTATTTTTAATATGTTCTTTTGTTTTGTATATATTTTATTATCTAGCTGGAGGGTTTGAAAATTATAGAAATATATATATGGGGTATGGAGGAGAATCTGCAATACATTCATATCTTTTGGTAATTATTCAGACTATTTTTCCTATTATGAATTTTAACGAAATGTGGAATAAAAAACAAAATAAAAATTATCACTATTGTTGGGCTGTTTTTCTCCTTTCTATCATTGTAATGTTACATTTTTTGTTTTCTGGAAGTAGGGGGAATGCGATGCTTATTGCTTTGTCTATAATAATCTCTTATTGTGTATTGATAAAAAGGCAGCCTCTGATTAAGTTGTTAGGATTTATTGCTGTTGGCATTGTTGTTATGTGGATGTTTCAATCATTAAGAGCTGGTTCTGAAATAAAAACAGATCGTGAATATTACTATCTTCTTTCAGATCTTTTTATTCCAGGAACTAATACTTTTTTAGCTGTTGATATAGTAAATTCAGAAGGGTGTACTTATGGAGTATCTTCGTTAGCTCCAATTTTATCAGTTATACCATTCTTACAAAGTATTGTATCTTCTTGGGGATTAACATCTGAACAAACTAATTCAGCGGAAATTTTCACGAATTATATAGGCTCTTCTAGTGGAATGGGTACTAATTTTACTGCAGATATTTATTTAGCTTTTGGCTTATTAGGAACTCTTATAATACCTTATTTTTTCGGTCGTTGGATAGCTGTATTACGAAGTAGAGTTGGATTGTCATATTATTCTGCTCTTTTGTATATTATAATTAGTGGTTTTTCGGTATATATGGTTCGTAGTTCTGCATTTTTTCTTCTAAAATTTATAGTGTTCTCTCTTATAATTTCGTCATTTCTTATTTATTTATCACTGTTATCTCGTAAATTGTTATGCAACAAAATCTATTAATATCAGTAATAGTTCCAGTTTATAATTCAGAACAATTTCTAAGTGATTGCTTAGAGAGTTGTTTGTTACAAACATATAAGAATATTGAAGTAATAATAGTAAATGATGGTAGTACAGATAATTCTGGAGATATAATAGCAAAATATATAAAACAGGATAATCGTTTCAGAGTTATTAATAAAAAAAATGAGGGATTAGTTGAAGCTCGAAAAACTGGTGCTAATGCAGCTTGTGGCATATTTTTATTTTTTGTTGATTCTGATGATATTATTACACCTGATGCTATTGAAGTTTTAGTTAATCAACAGTTTGTTTCAAAAGCAGATATTGTTGTAGCTAATTTTTGGGTTGAAACAGAGCGAGGGTATATTATAAATAAAATCCGGAATGAGTTTCAATATGGAATTGATAAGGAAAGTATGTTTTGTAATTTATTAAATAAGACATTTGGACCGACTATTTGGGGTAAATTAATAAGAACTGAAATCTTTAAGCAAACAGATACTCCTTCTGATATAACTATTGGTGAAGATGTTATAACGAACTTTCAGATGATTAATATTGGTAAATTAAGATATTCGATAGTAGATCATTACATTTATCATTATATCCAAAGGAAGGAGTCTATGGTAAATGATCGTAATATGAAAACGGCAAATGCACGTTTGAAATATATTAATTGGGTAATAGATTTTCTAAGTAAAAACCATATTGATAATTCTTGTTATGAGAATTCCATTTCTTATTTCTTAGTTGGTGAATATTTTTCTTTTTTGAAAGATGGAGGTAGACCTTCTATGTCTAAAGCATTGTCTAATGAAATTTTCTCTAAGCATTTGAAAAGAATTGAGATAAATCGATTGGGACGATTGAGATATTATTTTATATATCTGTATGGGAAATCTGAATTATTAGGAACTTTGTACCGTTCATTATATTTATTTATACGTAATCTTTTCTATACTAATTTGAGATAGTATGGAATTTTTATATATTATTTATGCATAAGATTCTCTTACTTACTCCTTTCGTACCAAGTAATATTGGAGCAGGTGTTAATTATACAAACCTGTTTATAGAAGATATATCCAAATTAAATCAAGTGGATATTGTTTTATTTAAATCAAAAGAGGACCCTCCTTTTAAAATTTGTAATCCACATGTTAAAGTCTTGCATGAGTTTAAAGTATCAAAAATTAATAAATTGTTAAATGCATGTATTTTATTTCCTTTATTTCCTTTGTTTACTGCAAAATTTAATTTTCTTGTTTTATGCTATTTAAAACGCATAGTTAAACAAGGTAATTATGATATCCTTTATTTTGATTTTAGTCAAATGTTTCTTTATGCAAAGTTTATAGATCATCACAACAAAATATTGATGATACATGATGTTATTACTCAACGATATTCTAGAGGATATAATTTATTTGTAAAAAAATGGACATTTATGTCTGAAAAATATGTTTTGAAAAGTAGAAATATTAACACTTTTACTTTTTCAAAAAAAGATTCTAATTTGCTTCATTCTTTATTTGATGTTTATTCTATTCCAACAACTTTTTATCTATCAAAAGATGTTCAAGATTCCTATCCGATTAAAATTGCAGATTATTTTGTCTGTTTTGCTATGTGGAAGAGGCCAGATAATTATCAAGGACTAGATTGGTTATTGGACAATGTTATTATTCCATTAAAAGTTCCTGTAGAATTAAAAATAATAGGTGCGGGATTACCAGAAAAAATATTGCAGAAAATAGCACCAATTGCTAATATTGAATATTTAGGATTTATGGATAATCCATACCAATTTATTGCAAATGCAAAAGCACTCATTTCACCTTTATTTACAGGAGCTGGCGTAAAAGTTAAAGTAATAGATGCTTTGGCCTGCGGAACTCCTATTATAGGGACTAATATATCATTTGAAGGTATAAATGATTGTTATTCAACGTTCTTTATTAGAGCTAATACCATTGAGGAATTTAAAGAAAAAATTCTATCAATTAATATATCCTTAAAAGATAGATTAAATTTCAAATCCTTTTTTTCTGCAACTTATTCTAACCGGGAGGTTATAAATTATATAAATACAATCTAATTGTTTATTTTTAATATATTTAAATGTAAGAAATAACAATAATTGATAGTTGCTATTTTATTGTCTATATTATTTGTAATTTACTTGTTCTGGTTATTTATACTGTTATTATTATAGTTACGTTAATCTGCTGTTAAATGATTTTTGGTTTATTATTTAGTAAAAGTATTAAATAATATTTTTATCATCATATTACTTTTCGTGTTGATATTATGCTATTTTATAGTTTATTTATATAATTAATATATGTCCATATTTGAAGGCAAAACTTTATTGATTACCGGTGGAACAGGTTCTTTCGGTAATGCCGTTTTACGTCGTTTTCTTGATTCAGATATCAAAGAAATCCGTATATTTTCGCGAGATGAAAAAAAACAGGATGATATGCGCCACGCATTACAAAATCCTAAAGTAAAATATTACATAGGTAATGTTCGTGACAAATCTTCTGTTGATATTGCCATGAATGGGGTCGATTATGTATTTAGTGCAGCCGCATTAAAGCAAGTTCCATCCTGTGAGTTTTTTCCAGTTGAAGCAGTTCGAACCAATATTGTTGGAACTGAAAATGTTCTAAATTCAGCTATTGAGCATGGCGTACAAAGTGTGGTTGTTTTATCAACTGATAAAGCGGCTTATCCAATCAATGCTATGGGAATGAGTAAAGCACTCATGGAAAAAGTTGCAGTAGCAAAAGGACGTGAATTGGGTGAAGGGGCTAAAACTACTATTTGTTGTACTCGTTATGGCAATGTTATGGCTAGTCGTGGTTCAGTAATTCCTTTGTGGGTGGAACAAATGATGGACGGTAAACCAATCACAATCACTGATCCAGATATGACCCGTTTCATGATGACATTGGATGATGCAGTAGATTTGGTTATCTATGCTTTTACTCATGCCCATAATGGAGATTTATTTGTACAAAAAGCTCCTGCGGCTACTTTGGCTACATTGGCTCAGGCCTTAAAAGAAACTTATGGTAAGCTTGAACCTAAATATCTAAATACTGAAGTAAGAGTGATTGGTACCCGTCATGGAGAGAAATTGTATGAAACACTGGTAACTCGTGAAGAAATGGTACGTGCTATCGATATGGGTGATTATTATCGAATCCCATGTGATACCCGTGATTTGAATTATGATAAATATTTTACTAAAGGAAATGAAGAAATCTCTAAGATAGAAGATTATCATAGTCATAATACCCGTCGTCTGGATGTTGAAGGTATGAAAGAGTTGTTATTAAAACTACGTTTTGTACGAGAAGATATGGGATTGGAGTCTAGAGCTAAGGCACGTGAAATAAGAAGCGAATAACTTGTAATATTTAGAAATATGCTTAAAGTAATGACAATTGTCGGCACTCGTCCTGAAATAATAAAACTGAGTAGGGTAATGGCCGAATTAGATAAATACACCAAACATATCATTGTACATACTGGACAAAACTACGATTATGAACTAAATGAAATTTTCTTTCAAGAACTTCATATTCGCAAACCAGATTATTTCTTGAATGCTGCCGGTAAAAATGCAGCAGAGACAATAGCCAATGTTATCCAAAAGTCGGATGAATTGATGGAACAAATAAAACCTGATGCTCTATTGCTTTATGGAGATACTAATAGTTGCATCTCGGTAATATCAGCCAAACGCAAAAAGATTCCAATTTTTCATATGGAGGCAGGCAATCGATGCTTTGACCAACGAGTACCTGAAGAAATAAACCGTAAGATTGTTGATCATCTTAGCGATATCAATATGCCTCTTTCCGAACACGCTCGCAAATATTTGTTGGATGAAGGATTACGCCCAGAGACTGTTATAAAAACGGGATCTCCTATGACTGAGGTTCTCTTATATCATAAAGAAGAGATTGAACGCAATGATGTATTGGAAAAAGAGAAGCTGAAAAAAGGGGAGTATTTTATTGTTAGTACTCATCGTGAAGAGAATGTAGATTCTGAAAAGAATTTTTCAAATCTACTTGATTCTTTGAACGCTATTGTAGATAAGTATCATAAGAAAGTAATTGTTTCAACCCATCCGCGTACCCGTAAAAAGCTCGAGGCTATCGGTTTTGTTAATTCCAATCCAATGATTGAATTTATGAAACCTTTTGGTTTTATGGAGTACATCAAGTTGCAGCAAAATGCATTTTGTGTAATTTCAGATAGTGGAACAATAACTGAAGAGTCTTCTATACTTCATTTTCCTGCTATTACTATTCGTCAGGCTCACGAACGTCCTGAAGGAATGGATGAAGGAACATTAATAATGACTGGTCTAAGTAGTGAACGTATTCTTGACTCAATCGATATTGTTACTTCTCAATATACAGAAAATGTAAACTCGATTCATTCAATTCCTGATTATACTGCGGATAATGTTTCAAAAAAAGTTGTCCGTATCATCCTTTCTTATACAGACTATGTCAATCGTACTGTTTGGCATAAAGATATCTGATATTTATTTCATAAAATGTTGAAGAAAAAAGTTTTGTTGTTCGGTGCCACAGGCATGGCTGGACATGTAGCTTATTATTATCTTCAAAGTACCGGAAGGTATGAATTGGTCAATGTTGTGTATCGCACGAAACTGACTGAAGATAGTATTATAGTGGATGTAACTGATAAAAATGCTGTGGCGGAAGTTGTTCGTATGGTTCGTCCTGAATTAATTATCAATTGTATAGGGATTTTGATAAAAGGTTCTAAAGATTATCCAGATAATGCAGTATTTATAAATGCTTATTTTCCGCATTTATTGAAAAAACTTTCAGATGAAATTGGAGCTAAATTGATTCATATTAGTACAGATTGTGTTTTTTCAGGTAAAAAGGGAAATTATACTGAAGGTGATTTTAGAGATGCTGATGACATTTATGGACGTAGTAAAGCTTTAGGAGAAATTATAAATGATAAAGATCTTACTATCCGTACATCAATTATAGGACCGGAACTGAAAGTTCATGGAGAAGGATTATTTCATTGGTTTATGTACCAGACAGGGAAAGTGAATGGATTCAAAACTGCAATATGGGGGGGAGTTACAACACTAGAACTAGCAAAAGCGATAGATACAGCTATTATCCAAGATAATACAGGACTTATACAACTTAGTAATGGTATAGGGATTTCTAAATATGATTTGCTAAGTCTGTTTAAACGAATCTGGCATCGTAACGATATTGATATACTTCCAGTTGATAAGAATGGAGTAAATAAATCTATTGCAAAGTCAGAGAGATTTACATATGAAGTTCCTGGATATGAGGATATGTTGTTGGAACAGTATGAATGGATGAAAAATAATAAAAGTTTGTATTCTCAATATCTTGACTAGATGAAGGTGAAAAAGAAAGCATTGGTAATTGGAGAAGCATTTTATCCAGAAGATTTCTTGATCAATGATTTAGTGCAGGAATGGGAAAAGGAACAATATGAATTTGAGGTTTTAACAAGGTCTCCATCTTATCCATTTGGAAAGGTTTATAAAGGATATAAGAATAAAATATATCAGATAACCTATTTCAATTCGATTAAAATACATCGTTTTCCTGTCATGCAAGGATATGAGAAAAGTACTTTGATTAAAATTCTAAATTATTTTTCTTTTGTTTTTTGGAGTTTCTGGGTAGTTTTATTCATAGGGCGTCGTTTCGATAAAGTTTTTATTTATCAAACCGGACCTTTGACGTTAGCAACGGCAGGAATAATTTTAAAGAAATTGTATAATGCTAAAGTAACTATTTGGACGCAGGATTTATGGCCTGAAACAGTATATGCTTATGGCTTTAAAAAGACTCGTTTTTTAATCTTTTGTTTAGACCATTTCGTAAAGTGGATATATAAAAATAGTGACCATATCTTAGTTTCATGTGAAGGATTTATTGATCGCCTTCATCGATATGTACCGGAAAAGGAGATCCATTTTATTCCCAATTGGTCATTGATGAAGTATTCTCCTAGCCAAAAGAAGAAACTACCAGGCAAATTTAATTTTACTTTTGCAGGAAATATTGGTAAGGTGCAGAATTTGGAAAATATTGTGCATGGCTTTTCTAAGTTTGTAGAGAAATACCCAGATACATTTTTGAATATTATCGGTGATGGCTCATACCTGATAGAGTTAAAAGAGTTAGTCAATAAGGAAGATATCCATAATATAAACTTCATGGGGCGAAAGTCTCTTTCAGAAATGTCTGATTATTATGAAGCAAGTGATGTATTAATAATATCGCTGAAAGATACGCCAATTTATGAGATTATGATTCCATCCAAATTCCAAGCTTATCTTGCTACACATAAGCCTATTTATGCGGTATTTAAAGGAGAAGTAAAGAGAATAGTAGAAGAAAATGGTTTGGGAATAGTTGCACATCCATCAGACATAAATGAGATTGCTTCAGGAATGGAAGCATTCTTAAATATGTCAGATAGTCAAATGAAAAGTATTTCAGAGAATTCTTTCCGATTGTTAGATTCCGTATATAACAGAGAAAAAATTATAGGAAAAATTAATGCAATATTTTGGAGGATTTAAGTATGTCTGAAATAAGAGTAATTCAGGGAGATATATCTGTTGATTATAGGGGACAAATATCACATGTAAATAGTTTGGATATGAGTGAGGTTGAACGCTTCTATATTATTCACCAGAACGATACATCTATTATTAGAGCTTGGCATGCACATCAACATGAGAAAAAGTGGTTTTATGCAGTAAAAGGCTCATTTACTACTGCATTTGTAAAAATTGATAATTGGGAGAATCCTTCTCATAATTTATTGCCAGAGGTTTTTCATTTATCAGCGGATAATAGTCAAATATTATGTATACCTGAGGGATATGCTAATGGTATAAAAGCTGAAGAACCAGATTCTATATTAATGGTTTTCTCGAATAAAATACTCTCTGAAGCTATTAATGATAGTTGGAGATATGATAAAAATTGGTGGATGAATTGGAAGATTTAGATTTTGTTTGAACAGAAAATAAATAACTCATTGTTTTAAAAACAAGAATCTTGTTGATGAGAGTAATAACCGTCAGATTAAAACAGATAGATGTCATTTTTATCTTAAAATTAGGAGAACTTTAATCTTTATGGCTGGTAGTGACAGCTTGTAAATGTTCTGTTTTTAAGATTACATTGGTAAGTTCTTATTCTAGAATTGTTGAAATAGAAAATAAATTGCATAAATAATTGCAATAATATGCATAAATATTGGCTACATTGTATGTATAAAGATGAAATATGCACTTCTTTGCGATGAAAAACTACTTGTTGGTTTTAAACCAAGGAGTTGTTCCTCACCGAGGAACAACTCCTTGCTCACCGAGAAACCTGTTTTCTCTTAGTGACAAAGTCATGAAAGCGTTGTTTTAATGTCATTTTTCTTCTATTTTGTGAGTAAGTATAGAAATGTTTGAAATGATAAAATGATGTTGATTTTGTTTATATTAGAATAAAATGATTGTTTTAAAAGTGATATTGCATATTATTTGCTGGATCTAATTATGAATTAGTAGTATTGTGACATTCAGGAATTGCAAATGCTGTGGATTTTTTGTTTCATTTGGGTAACTTTTTGAATACTATCCTGCTTTGATCGTTTAAATATTCTATTTTTAAGGAAGAACTCATGGAATCAAAAAGGAATCAAGAAGTGGTAAATAAATTAATAGCTTGGTCAAAATAGATAGTTTCATGTTTTTTGCGTGTGCTAACCTTAGTTTTATAGAAATTTGGGAAATGAGCTATCTTATTCTTTCTTTTTATTGCTTATTCCAATTAATTTCTTTTAATTTGTTGCGTAATAACCAATAAAACTACTACAAAATGAAAAAATTAGCAGCGTTTTTATTAACTATCGTGCTTTGTTGTTGGTACAGTACAGCGTTTGGCTGGGGGAAAGTAGGACATGATGCCGTCGCCTATATCGCTGAATGTAACTTAACGCCAAAAGCGAAAAAAAATATCGAAAAGTACCTCGATGGACATTCGATTGTCTATTATGCTTCTTGGATGGATCAGATTCGGCATACGCCCGCTTATAAACATACTACATCATGGCATACTAATAGTGTTGATGCTGATGGCAATTATGTCCCGAATCCCAAAGGTGATGCTATGTCTTTTTTGGAGGACTGTATTGCTAAAATGAAAGACTACCGCAATCAGAACGATTCGACTATCACAGTTTCAATCCGCTTTATCGTACATTTGGTGGGTGATATGCATTGTCCTGGACACGTAAAATACCCATGGTATAAGAATATTAATTTCTCACTTAATGGTAAAGAGTACGGTTTTCATAATTATTGGGATGAATGGGCTCTTACACTAAGTAATAGATGGTATTATATGGAATACCAGCACCAACTTGATCGTTGTTCGAAAAAAGAGAAGCGTGAATTGAGCAAGGGTACGCCTCGTGATTGGCTCGCTGATAATGCTCGCAATTGTCGTGTGATCTATGATTGGACTAAATCTAATCAGAAGCTGTCGCATGAAGAATCGCGTGATTTTATTAATTTCTCCCATGGTTTTGCGGAAAAGCAGATCCTGAAAGCGGGATATAGGTTGGCAGCACTTTTGAACGAACTGTTTGGATAATGGCTGATACACTTGGCTCAGTTTTAAAGAATTAATTTAAGCAATAATAAATATATAGAAAAATGACCGCATCTTTTGATATGAAGATGCGGTTATTTTTTTAATCGGAACCTTAAACTACTGAAAATATTTATTTGATACTAATTCAATTTATAGTACTTAAAATATAGTGACGCTATTCTATAGGTATAGTAACGGTATAATTATATTATAACGTCACTATATGATCTGGATAGCGTCACTATTTTGTTGTATGAATGGATAGCAATAAAGTAGCTATAAAAAGACAATTTTTCTATCATGCAAACTCTCTAAAAGAGAGCGATTTATTTAGGAAGAGAAGATAAAATACAATAAGAAATCTGTATTTTCAAATTTAGATGATTATCGGCTGAATAAACGTTTCTAAATAAAAGAATTGTTTTATAATCATGGTCCAATTACAATCAATTTAGGGTAGGGATATGCTTCCAATTTCCGATGTATAATAATTTGTAAAATACTCCATTCTTGGGTCTTTTTTTATAATCGAGATTAGGCAGTTTTTACTATATTGTTGCCGTATTCATTAATAAATTTAAAATTGTGGTAACAAAATTTGAATCATTTCTAGCTAAGTCAGACTTGGCAAGGAATACCGTCAGTTCTTATGTTTGGACAGTAAATCATTTCCTCGAAAACTATGGAGATGTAAATAAAGAAAACCTTCTGGCTTATAAAGGCTTCTTGATTGAAAATTTTAAGTTGCAAACTGTCAATCTTCGCTTACAAGCCATAAATAAGTATCTGGAATTTATTAAACAAGAAAAGCTGAAACTTAAATTTGTAAAGGTACAGCAAAGAAACTTTCTGGAGAATGTAATTAGCGATGCTGATTATAAATTCTTAAAGTCAAAGTTAAAGGCAGATGGGTATGATGGATGGTATTTCATTGTATGGTTTATGGCTGCAACTGGGGCACGTGTTAGTGAGCTGCAACAAATTAAAGTAGAACATGTATTGGCTGGGTACTTGGATATGTATACAAAAGGTGGTAAGATACGTAGACTCTATATTCCTAAAGGTCTGCGGGTAGAAGCTATTAAATGGATTGCAGAGAAGCAGATCCAATCTGGATACTTGTTTGTGAATCGCTTTGGAGAACGTTTAACAACTCGTGGAATCGCACAACAATTGAAACATTTTGCTGTGAAATATAATCTAAATCCTAAGGTCGTCTATCCACACTCTTTTCGTCACCGTTTTGCCAAGAATTTCCTGGAGCGTTTTAATGATATAGCTTTACTTGCCGACTTAATGGGACATGAGAGTATAGAAACAACTCGTATTTATCTCCGTCGTACGGCAAGTGAACAGCAACAAATTGTAGATAAAATTGTAAACTGGTAAATCTAATAATTCTTTGGAATTGTGCTATTTTGATTATTCAATCCTTCCATTAGCTGCCTCCGGATGTTCTCGCAACCATCGACGATATAATTCAAAAAATGTGGGAGCATCAAGTAACTCAATAGAAGGATCAGTCTCAGCAATTTTATTCATCATTTGTTTATGCCAAGAAGGTGATTTTAGTATATCTCGATACCATCCGAAGGGGATAGGGCTGTGTTGCATATCCTGCACGATGAAGTCAGCATTTTGCTCAGGTGTCTGAACTAAATCCGAACCTGCACGTAGTATGGGCATATTACCGAAAAGTCGTGTGCGTGGAGTCTTTTGTGGTACTATTCCGTTGGGGCTAAATGATGCATAACATTCTAATCCTTTGTCTGTCAGACCGGGTGCTTGACCGTCGATGACGAATCCGGTGATTGTCAGTCCCCATTTCTTATAATAAGGACGGCAGTGTTTTGCCCACGCTTCCAAACCGTCGGGTAGACCTGATAATTCTCGTGGTGCTTGCAACATACCCGGCATGAGATAACCTGCACCGTTGTCAGCCGCTGCAAAATAATCGTTTGGTGAAGCTGTGCGACGTATATAATCCATTACCATTGGTGCACGGCGTTCGAGGACAGGGCTTATGCACCACATTAGAGGTAATTTTCCACGTTCGGGGTCTTTCCATAGGTGAGGCAGTACGCTTGTGATCCATGCTGAAGAGTCGTAATCACCGACATAGAAGATAATGAATTTACGTCCTTCGATACGTACATGACCTTTATCATCCAGATAACCGCGATGTTGTAATTCTTCATCTGTGATCCACTTTTGCGGATATTGTTTTGCCGTAGGATAATGTTGCCAGAATGAGGCATTTGCCAAAGCTCCATAACCAATGGCGTCAGCGTCTTTAAAGGTATTGTAGGCACTTATGATACGGCTGAATTCCCATTCCGTAGCTACATCTTCATGTGAACCTCCTGCATGACGGGTATATTTATATGCCCAAGCGGGAAAACCACCTATATGACATATTTTCTTGCCACGATTTATGCGATAGGCTTCATTAAGCATTTCGGTGAGAGTGGAGAAGTCACTACCGACAGGTTGTGCTTTTTCGTCTGTTGCCGATTCATCAGCCCATGGGGAGAGGTCGAAAAAGAATGCGCGGTGGCTGACAAAAAAGTCATGATTGGTAAGGCAGTGAGCATTCATGGGTGCTGACTGGGGGCTTTGTTTCCAATATTGGTCCAGATAGTAAGCTCCATATTCACCGCTACAACGATTTCGTTTCATATAATTACTTATAAACCAAATATATGGATCATTTTTTATGGATCCGGTTGATGGACGGTCAGTTTGAGGAATTTGCCCTTGTCCTGTGAACATAGATGTACCGTCATGATTTACAAGCCATACCTTGACTTCCAGTTTGGGGCCATTCATAATTAAACGGTGGTATAAACTTCCCTCCGAAGTATCGTAGCGAATGGCTATGAGATCTTCTATTCCGGCTACAGCCGAAGCTACACATGATGTAGATGCAACATTCGTATCATAAACTACGGCACCACGAATTTTCTCTTTATAATCCTCGGTAAGCTTAACAATGTCAGTGTAGTACACTGTATCACGTCTGTTA
This sequence comes from Bacteroides bouchesdurhonensis, assembly GCF_900155865.1. Lineage (GTDB taxonomy): Bacteria > Bacteroidota > Bacteroidia > Bacteroidales > Bacteroidaceae > Bacteroides > Bacteroides bouchesdurhonensis. The sequence continues at coordinate 3,274,157 of NZ_LT707006.1, read as the reverse complement.
AGCCATTTACCTTTTTGTCTATATAGGTCCCACCAATATCGATCGACTTCCATGAATTCATTTTTCACGTAATTGATGTAAATGTGCGGTGCATTGCGATTGACAATACCCTGTAAAGTTGCAACACTGTGTAGTATATCCCACATCTCGTTTACCTGTTTGGGATTGTCCGGTGAGTAATTCCACATATATGATAAATCCAGATAGGCTATTGGGTCTGTAGCCTTGTGTGGATTTGCGGCAAATAGCAGCGTATTGAATGTCATAGTGATAATCGTAAGTAGAAGTATTCGTGTCATGGCTGAAAAAGATTTGGTGTTTTGCAAATATAGTTGATTTTTGTGAATCAGATTGATAAAAAAACGGAGAATTGGACAACCAGATACGTGTTTTTTTTGTTATATTAATATCACACACTTAAAAACTGTTTATTATGGCAAAATGCGGTAGGCTACTATCTTATGGATTGTTTCTAGGATTCCTTTTGAATGAAAACTTATATGCGCAAGAAAAAAAGATTCTTCCTATAGACTCATTGGTAACTGTAGGATATGCCACAGGAAGCCTCAAGAACTTATCCGGATCGGTGGAAAAAATCACAGAAATACAGATGAATAAAGACCAGATAACGAATCCATTGGAAGCGATTCGTGGGCGTGTTCCCGGTCTGACGATACAAAAAGGAACCAATGGACCGGCGGCTTTGGATGCAGTGCGTTTACGTGGCACCACATCATTGACCAGCGGAAATGATCCGTTGATCATCGTAGATGGAGTATTTGGCGACTTAAGTATGCTTACTTCCATATATCCGACAGATATTGAGAGCTTTACTATTTTGAAAGACGCATCAGAAACGGCACAGTATGGCTCACGCGGAGCTTCGGGAGTTATTGAAATTACTACAAAGAAAGGAGTAAGCGGAAAAACACAAGTGAGTTATAATGGAAGCTTTGGAGTGGCAACAGTCTACAAAAACTTGAAAATGTTGTCGGCAAACGATTTTCGTAAGGTTGCGGCACAACGGGGAATATCCATATTGGATAAAGGGAATGATACTGATTTCCAAAAAGAGATAGAGCAAACAGGATTGCAGCAGAATCATCATGTCGCATTTTATGGTGGTTCCAGTTCATCCAGTTACAGAGTCTCACTTGGATATATGGATCGTCAGGGAGTGATTTTGAATGAAGATATGAAGAATTTTACTTCAAATATGAATATGTCGCAGAAAGTCTTTGACGGATTCCTGAATTGTGAATTAGGAATGTTTGGTTCTATACAGAAGAACCGTAACCTAGTGGATCATCAAAAAACATTCTATTCGGCAGCTACTTTCAACCCGACTTACCCGAATCATAAAGATCCTGTTACCGGTTCGTGGGATCAGATTACTACAGCGAGCCAGATCACGAATCCTTTGGCATGGATGGAAGTGAAAGATGATGATGCTACTTCTCATATCAGCACACACGCACGACTGACATTCAATCTGATGAATGAACTAAAAATGGTGTTATTTGGAGCATATACCTATAATATTATTGAGAATTCCCAGTATTTGCCAACATCTGTTTGGGCACATGGGCAAGCGTATAAAGGAACCAGAAAGATGGAATCATTATTGGGGAATTTGATGCTGACCTATAAGAAAGGATGGAAGAAACATTTTTTTGATGTATTGGCATTGGCGGAGTTGCAGAAAGAAACTTATACAGGTTTCTATACTACTGTGACTAATTTCAATACGGATAAGTTTGGTTATGATAATTTGCAGGCAGGAGCTGTCCGTTTGTGGGAAGGGACGAATTCATATTATGAACAACCTCATTTGGCTTCTTTCTTAGGACGTTTTAATTATACTTTTGCCGATCGTTATATCTTGACGGTTAATGCCCGTACAGATGCTTCCTCTAAGTTCGGAGCAAATCATAAATGGGGATTTTTTCCTTCTGTGTCAGCGGCTTGGGTAATCAGTCAAGAGAAGTTTATGAAACGTTTTCCTTTGATTGATAATTTAAAGTTCCGTATCGGTTATGGTCTGGCTGGTAATCAGAGTGGAATTGATTCGTACACGACATTGAATCTGGTGAAACCGAATGGTGTTGTTCCTGTAGGAAATTCTCCTGTGGTGTCATTGGATAATTTACGGAATACAAATCCGGATTTAAAATGGGAAGTAAAGCATACATTCAATACGGGAATAGATGTTGCTATGTTGGGGAACCGTTTGTTGCTTTCTGCCAATTTTTATAATTCGAAGACAAAGGATATGCTCTATCTTTACAATGTGAGTGTACCGCCATTTACCTATAATACACTGTTGGCTAATATTGGTTCTATGCGCAACTATGGTACGGAAGTAGCTATTGGTATCACTCCTTTAAAGACACAAGACATGGAGTTGAATATCAATGCGAATATTACTTTTCAGCGAAATAAACTGTTATCATTGAGTGGAATGTATAATGGGGAAGCGATTTCTGCACCTGAATATAAAAGTTTAGCCAGTCTGGATGGTGCCGGATTCCATGGAGGATATAATCATCTGGTTTATCAGATAGTGGGACAGCCATTAGGTGTTTTCTATCTACCACATTGTAAAGGATTGGTGTCTGATGGAAATGGAGGATATACATATGACATAGCCGATTTGAATGGGGAAGGGGTCAGCTTGGAAGATGGGGAAGACCGTTATGTAGCCGGACAGGCTGTGCCTAAGACTATTTTAGGGTCGAATATTAGTTTTCGGTATAAACGTTTTGATATTTCTGTACAGGTTAATGGAGCTTTTGGACATAAGATTTATAATGGTACTTCACTGACGTATATGAACATGAATATATTTCCCGATTATAATGTAATGGAGGGAGCTTCGCAAAGGAATATCAAAGATCAGACAGCTACTGATTATTGGTTGGAAAAGGGAAATTACGTCAATTTTGATTATATGACTATCGGATGGAATGTACCGATCGAGCAAGTGCAGAAGTTGAAGAGATATGTTAGTTTTTTGCGTTTGGCTTTTACGGTTAATAATCTGGCAACTATTTCGGGTTATTCAGGACTCTCACCGATGATCAACAGTTCGACGATTAATTCTACAATAGGGGTGGATGATAAGAGGGGATATCCGTTGGTGCGGACTTATACATTAGGACTGAGTATAAATTTTTAATGGAAGAGGAAACATGAAACAGTTATTGAAAAAGATAAGTCTTATTTTGCTATCAGGTATAGTTTTGTTTTCGTGTGATCGTTTCTTGAAAGAAGATCCGAGAGATAAGTTGCCCGAAGAGGAAGTATACAAAACATTATCTGACTTGTATCTCAATACGGTGGCTTCACTCTATAATTATGTGGGTGGTTTTAGTGATAGTCAGGGATTACAAGGAACGGGTAGGGGTGTCTATGATCTGAACACGTTTACTACTGATGAAGCCATTGTTCCGACAAGAGGCGGTGACTGGTATGATGGTGGATTCTGGCGGGGATTGTTTTTGCATCAGTGGGGGGTGGAGAATGATGCAATTCAGGCAACTTGGGAATATCTTTATAAGGTGGTGATGTTATGTAATAAATCATTGGAAGAGATAGACCGGTTTAGCGAGGCACATACTGATGGCGTTCTTCCTGTTTATCGGGCAGAGGTTCAGGCGATGAGAGCTATGTATTATTATTATCTGATGGATATGTTTGGGTGTGTTCCTTTGGTGCTATCATCGTCCCCTACTATGAAAGATGTGGTGCAAAGTGAACGGAAAGCAGTCTTTGATTTCGTCATTCAGCAGTTGCAGGAAGCTGCTCCTTTATTAAGTGAAGTGCATAGTAATCAATCCGGTCCCTATTATGGGCGTATTACTCGTCCGGTAGTTTTATTCCTGTTGGCGAAACTGGCTTTGAATGCTGAAGTTTATACAGATAATGATTGGACGGATCATCAACGCCCTAATGGGAGAAATATTTATTTTGAAGTGAATGGTGAACAGCTGAATGCCTGGCAGACGGTGATAACCTATTGTGATCAGTTGAAGGACATGGGATATCGGCTAGAACCGGATTATCGAACTAACTTTGCCGTATTCAATGAACCGTCTGTGGAGAATATTTTTACGATTCCAATGAATAAGACGATGTATACGAATCAGATGCAGTATCTTTTCCGGTCCCGTCATTATAATCATGCGAAAGCCTATGGGTTGGGGGGAGAAAACGGACCGAGTGCAACTATTGAGGCACTTGAGACTTTTGGCTATGAGACCACAGGGCAGGACCCTCGTTTTGACTTTTGTTATTTTGCAGGGATTGTCTATGATTTGAAAGGAAATGTAGTCCGGTTGGATAATGGTACAGTTTTGGAATATTTGCCTTGGGAGGTAGCTTTGGATATTTCGGATACGCCAGCTGAACAAACGGCAGGAGCACGTATGAAAAAATATGAAGTGGATGAAACGGGTACAAAGGATGGCAAGCTGATGGAAAATGATATTGTTTTGTTTCGTTATGCAGATATTTTGTTGATGAAAAGTGAGGCAAAAGTACGTAACGGTGAGAACGGGGATACTGAACTGAATGAAGTGCGGGGACGTGTGGGGGCTTCGTCCCGTATAGCTACTTTGGAAACCTTACTCGATGAACGTCAATTAGAGTTGGCTTGGGAAGGATGGAGACGACAAGACTTAATTCGTTTCGAAAAGTTTACGAGGGCTTATAGTAGCCGTCCACCATTACCGGATGAAGAGAACGGCTATACAACCGTATTTCCTATTCCTGAGAAAATACGGTTGATGGCAAGTATGAAGCAAAATCCCGGATATTGATGTTTTGAAAAATCATTTTCCTGTCAGCACATCAATCATCTGTTGTTGTTTCTCGTTATTTCGGATAATTCCAAATCCTCCTTTGTAGTCCCAATTGGCGTATCCGATACCATATTTTTCGCAGATGGATACGATGTCTTTGTACCATTGTATACGATCTTTTTCGGGTGCTCCGTGGATAGCACCAAACTCGCCGAGATAGGCTTTCTTACCAAGCTGGGTTGCTGCATCAAAGGCTTGTTTGATTTGATTCTCCAAAGTGTTGATGTCATTGTAGCCATTTTTGCCGGCTGCATAACCATAACGGTTTTTCATGGATTGTTCCATTGCTGCAAAATCATTATCGGATATGAGATTACCGGGATAATGTATAGTGCATGGAATATCCTTCATGTCTGTCCATGATGCACGATAGTGGGTAAACATGAACGGATTGTAGAAATGAAAACTAATAATAATATTTTTATCATCCTTAGGGACACGTAATTGTTTTACTGTGTCAAATGACTGCCAACGGTTTGAACCGATGATAATGGTGCGTTTGGGCTCTAATTTTCTTACAACAGCCAAACAATGATTGACTATCGTATTCCATACTTCAGGATCATCTGCCACTGGTTCATTCATAAGTTCGTAGGCTACCATCGAACGAGGATATTTTGATAACTCAGCAGATATTTTGCGCCAACATTCATAGAACCGTTCTTGTGCTTTCTTTTCTGTGAATAGTGGCTTGTCTTGTGCGTTAAAGTGATGGGTTCGAATGATATGCAGATCGACTACAGCACGTAAGTCAAATTCTTTGCACCATCCTAATGCTTTATGTAAAAGTCCGAAAGCTTCTGGGTCAGGAGTTAAATCTTCGTTGAACATTTGCTCTTCATCGATGGGAATTCTCAGATGATCGAACCCGCACTCTGCCAAGAATTTTACATCGTCGCGTGTAAACCACTTTATACGTTCTTCACCCCGGCTATCGCTCTGTGACAACCAATGACTGATGTTTATACCCCGATGAATAGTGAATGACTTGGCATTGCAAGTACATAGCATCGTTGTAACTGTCATAATAAATAGCAGAAAAATCTTTTTCATGGTATTTGTATGTTTAATGGTTGATTAGTTATTTACCACTCGTCGGGACCGTGATCATGACCGCGTGGGCGAACCGGCTTCTCTGAATAAGGTAATTCTTTGCCTGAGTGTACCGCATAAAGTCTTTTAGCTGAATCCATCATTGCTTTAGTTTGCTCTTTATATGGACGGTCAGTGACGTCTATGCAACCACAGTTATAATTTTCACCATCCATACGTCCTAATATATCTTGATCATACCAAGTGAAATAGGCGGTGCCAATAAGTCCCGGGTGGGCATATCCATTCTCTACATAATAACGATATGCCATTCCACGTTCTTTTTGTGAATCAACTTGCCAGAGAGATTGACCTTGCCCGCGATCAACCGTACCAAAATGGAATTCACCAATGATCATTGGGCGACCGGACTCTGCTAATACGCGGTCCATCATTTTGCTATCAGGTGCAAGTGCATAGCAATTGAAACTGATGACATCAAATACTTTACTACAAATATCCAATAGTTTACCATTTACAGCATGTATGTCTCCAAAGCGGTAGCCGAGATTGAGATGATGGGGATCGAGTTTCATTTGCATCGCCTTCAATTCTTCAATATATCGGCGGAATGTATCATATACAAATGCTTTACGTGTTTCAGGGGTATCGCCATTTTGAGTTAGGTATTTTATTAAAGCAGTCTTAATCCCTCTTTCGGGACCGTCGATAATTAGTTTACATACACGCTGCTCTTGTCCTACCCAAACAGGTTCGTTCCCCATAAAATAACCTATCAGCCAGGGATTGTCGCGATTGGGATCAATGGTATGACGCATCGAACGCTCTAACTTTTCATGAAAGTTCTCTTCATAAATATTACCTAAACCCATAAGAGAGGCATCGGCACCAGCGGGATAGAGTGTGCACATAAAGGCTTTTCGATTCAGTTGCTCTAAACGTTTGTCGGACCAGTTACCTATGGTATTCACTCCCCATTTGTCCATGCGTTTAATGGTGGTTTCAGAAGCTTTAGTGAAGTTATCCTCCCCATAACGCCGTTCGAGATTCCAAGCATCATAGTATGCTATCGTACCATTGCGTGAATCAGTCTTGTGAATGAATTTTTCAGGTGGGAGTTGTTTTAGCATTTTTTCGCGATGTTCAACATTACGTACTGAACCACCTCCTGAATTGTACACACAGTCGACACCTACCGAAAGAAACAGATATCCTTCAGGATCGACGAACCACCAACGTCCGTCAATACATTCGGTACGGAAAAATCCGGTGCCTTTGATACGATGAGCTTTATAACCGCCGTATTTCGAATAACCGTAAAGTTTTTCTGCTGATACTTTTTCTTGTTTCTCAGCGCGCCATGCTTTTTGAAGTTGATTCAAAGAGTGTATTTTATTCGGGTAATCGACTAAGTTGGATTGTCCGAATTCGTCTAGGGCAGGTATTTCTCCCAGATAGGTATCACCCGGATCATTGACAGCAAGCTCAATGTTACGAATTTCGAAGGTTTGATCGCCGATGGGTGCTCGCATACGTGCTCCAATTGAATCAACTCCTGTCATAGGACCTACATTCCCGCCAATATTTATCCAACCTGTGTAACGTGGCTGATTGTAGGTGGCAGCCATATCGACTGCGGACGCTGGAGGTTCGCTAAAAAAACGTATGGGAATAGCTAGACGATTCCATTGACCGGGGGTATAAGAATGAATACGTACTTCATCGTAACCATGGGAAGTGGTAAATCCCAGGTGAAAACGTTGCGAAGTTGATACTTTCATTTCGATGATCACATAATTATAGCCATTCCAATCTGTAGGCATTTGAGGGTTGATGTCGTGAATAGCGATTTTACCGCCGGACATCTCTCGTGAGGAATTAAAGCGAATGCTATGGCTACTTGGCGTATTGGCCACTGTTGTGACTGCCCAGAATGACAGTAAGGTACAAATAATGTGTAATTTCATAATGTATAGCAGTTGAGTATGATAACTAAATACAAAGGTAAGGATTTTATTTTATTTTATACATAAAAAAGGCTGTCTTGCAATGAATTGTAAAACAGCCTATATCATATAAAGCTTTCAGTCTGAAAGAATTAGTATAGCACCTTTAATCGAAGAAACTCTTGAATTTCTTAAATATTTTCTCTTTTACGGAAGTACTAGGCTTAAAATTATCGGAATCGTCCATCTTTTCAAGCATACTCTTTTCTTCTTTGTTCAGAGTTTCCGGTACATAAATACTGATGTTTACCAATAAATCTCCCGTTCCGTAACCATTGACATTTGGAAGCCCTTTGCCACGTAAACGAAGGACTTTTCCTGGTTGTGTACCTGAATCGATTTTTACTTTTACCTTACCGTCAATTGTCGGAATTTCAACTGCACCACCTATCGCTGCTGTTGGGAAACTTAATAGTAAATTATAAATCAAGTCATTATCATCACGGATCAAGTCTGGGTGCGGCTCTTCTTCTACAAGGATCAGCAGATCTCCCGGTACACCATTGTGTTTTCCGGCATTTCCTTTTCCACTCATGGAAAGCTGCATACCATCTGCTACTCCGGCAGGGATCTGTACGGTCACTACTTCTTCACCATAAACAACTCCGTCTCCTCCACATTCGTTACACTTGTTCTTGATGATTTTACCTTCACCATTACAAGTAGGACAAGTAGATCGGGTTTGCATCGTCCCTAAGATAGTCTGTTGGTTACGGATTACCGTACCACTACCTTTACAAGTTGGACAAGTTTCTGTACCTCCGTCGCTTTCGGCACCTGTACCATGACAGTGATTACATGGCACATATTTTTTGAGTTTGAATTTCTTTTCTACTCCTGTTGAGATTTCTTTTAAAGTCAGTTTCACTTTTACACGAAGATCGCTACCGCGATAGCGTCTTTGCTGTGTGCTACCACTACCGCCAAATCCGCTGAAACCACCAAAGCCTCCGCCAAATCCACCACGACCTCCGAAGATATCACCAAACATAGAGAAGATATCATCCATAGACATACCTTCGCCACCGAAACCTCCGAATGGACCGCCATTACCAGCCGCACCGCTTACTCCTGCGTGTCCGAACTGATCATAACGCGAACGTTTGTCCGGATTGCTTAATACATCATACGCTTCGGCGGCCTCTTTAAATTTTTCTTCCGCTGTTTTATCACCCGGATTTTTATCCGGGTGATATTGGATTGCTTTTTTGCGGTAGGCTTTTTTTATTTCTTCTACTGTGGCTGTCTTCGATACTTCCAGCACTTCATAATAATCTCTTTTTTCTGCCATCTTTATTTTGTTTTCAGCCAATCATTAATCATTATCCATTGTTCATAAATAACTATTCTCCAACTACCACTTTTGCATGGCGGATTACTTTGTCATTTAATGTATATCCGGTTTGTACACAATCCAGGATTTTTCCTTTTTGTTCTTTAGTTGGTGCAGGGATAACGGCGATTGCTTCATGATAATCAGTATCCAAGGGTTGGTTGATAGTTTCAATTACTTTGACTCCGTTTTGTCCCAGAGCTGCCATAAACTTGTTGTAGATTAGTTCGACCCCCTCTTTAACAGCTTTTACGTCTTTAGCTGTCTCCATAGTCTTAATTGCACGTTCGAAGTCGTCAATTACAGGTAAAATGCTACTGATACTTTTTTCGCCACCGTTCAGGATAAGTTCGGCTTTTTCCTTTATTGTACGTTTACGATAGTTGTCGAATTCAGCAGAGAGACGCAGATATTTGTCTTTCTGTTCTTCGATGGTAGCATTGGCTTCATCAAGTTCTTTCTCTAACTTTTCTTCCGGAGTCAGAGGAGCTGCATCTTCCGCTTGTTCATTCTGCGGTTGCTCCGCTGTATTCTGAGTCTCTTCAACGTTCAACTCTTCTTCTTTTACTTTTTTTTCTTTCGGGTCCATATTTTAATCTATTTTTTATTCGTAATATCAAAATCCTGAGCAAAAACTTTGCCAATATGGCGGTTTTGCCAAAAAACGTTGCAAAGGTAATACATTTATGCCAGATTGACACATTCCTGATAGTTCATTATTCATTTTAAATGTCTACCTTTGCACACTCAAAAAGTCAATAGTAACTAGTAAAATAGTAAATAATAGAAGATGATTACAGTTTCAAACGTTTCGGTACAGTTTGGTAAAAGGGTGTTGTTTAATGACGTAAATTTGAAGTTTACGAGTGGTAACTGCTATGGTATAATTGGTGCCAATGGTGCAGGAAAGTCTACATTTCTTCGCACGATTTATGGAGATTTGGATCCTACAACCGGTACGATTGCATTAGGACCGGGAGAACGGCTCTCAGTCTTGAGTCAGGACCACTTTAAGTGGGATGCTTTTACAGTAATGGAAACCGTGATGATGGGGCATACTGTTTTGTGGGATATCATGAAACAACGTGAAGCGTTGTATGCTAAAGAGGACTTTACAGATGAGGATGGATTGAAGGTATCTGAATTGGAAGAAAAATTTGCTGAACTTGACGGATGGAACGCAGAGAGTGACGCTGCTATGTTGTTGAGTGGGTTGGGTGTGAAAGAAGATAAACACTATACATTGATGGGTGAACTGAGTGGTAAAGAAAAGGTGCGTGTGATGTTGGCACAAGCATTGTATGGTAACCCGGATAATCTGTTGTTGGATGAGCCTACCAATGATTTGGATATGGAAACAGTAACCTGGTTGGAAGAGTATCTCTCAAATTTTGAGCATACGGTATTGGTTGTGAGCCATGACCGTCACTTCCTTGACTCAGTTTGTACACACACTGTGGATATTGATTATGGAAAGATTAATCTATTTGCAGGTAACTATAGTTTCTGGTATGAATCCAGCCAGTTGGCTCTTCGTCAGCAACAGAATCAGAAGGCAAAGGCGGAAGAGAAGAAGAAAGAGTTGGAAGAGTTTATTCGTCGGTTCAGTGCTAATGTGGCAAAGAGTAAACAGACTACAAGTCGTAAGAAAATGTTGGAAAAACTGAATGTGGAAGAAATTAAACCTTCTTCACGTAAGTATCCGGGTATCATTTTTACCCCCGAACGCGAACCGGGCAATCAAATTCTGGAAGTATCGGGGTTGAGCAAAAAGACTGAAGAAGGTATTGTATTGTTCAATGACGTAAACTTTAACGTGGAAAAGGGAGATAAGATTGTATTCCTTTCACGTAATCCGCGTGCAATGACAGCATTTTTCGAGATCATTAATGGAAATATGAAGCAGGATGCCGGACACTTTAATTGGGGGGTGACTATTACAACGGCTTATTTACCTTTGGATAATACTAGTTTCTTTGATTCGGACTTAAATCTGGTAGACTGGTTAAGTCAGTTTGGTGAAGGTAACGAGGTGTATATGAAGAGTTTCCTTGGACGTATGTTGTTTTCTGGTGAAGAAGTATTGAAGAAGGTGAGTGTTCTTTCCGGAGGCGAGAAGATGCGTTGTATGATCGCCCGTATGCAGCTTCGGAATGCAAACTGTTTGATTCTGGATACTCCGACTAATCACTTGGATTTGGAATCTATTCAGGCATTTAATAATAATCTGAAAACATATAAAGGAAATATTCTCTTCTCATCTCATGACCATGAGTTTATTCAGACGGTTGCAAACCGTATTATCGAATTGACTCCGAATGGTATTATTGATAAGATGATGGAATATGATGAATATATTACTTCTGATCATATCAAAGAGCTGAGAGCGAAAATGTATGGCGATTAAAAATTAATCGTTTATAAATAACGGGCTGAAAGCTTAACTAGTTGTAATCCGTATGGATTGTTAGTTTGGCTTTCAGCCCGAATTATATGCAGGAATTATTTCTTGTAAATCAGTTTACTGGGAGTATTTGCTCCAAACAAATCATCACCTAATGTAGTAATTTTATTTCCAGTGGCCACAACGTGGCGAAGATTGTCGCATCCCATGAATGCTCCATATTCAATAGCTGTTACACTAGGTGGTAGCTCCAATGTGCCGCAAAGACGTCCGCAATTACTGAATGACCGTTGCCCTATAGATTTGAGGTTATGTGGTAACTTAACCCTTAACAGGTATTTTTTTTGTGAGAAAGTGAAATCAGGAATCGCGGTAACATTCGTGTTGGATATGTCAATTGAGACTAAATTAGGCATATAGTCACGTATTAATTTGAAGTCTGCATTATCAAGTTTTCCTTCAACAGTCAGGAAATTGATGTCTTTCGGCTGTAATCCGGCACTGATAATTTCATCTTCTAACTTACCCATTGCTCCAACTTGCAATGTAGTCTCTATCGGTTCTCCTTCAATGAAAGCAAATTTTTCCCATCTGTTTTTATTACGATATTCGTCACTGCTACCTAACGGAACAAATATAGCGGTTATGCTATCTGCTAATGCTTCCGGGAGCAAGTTGGGTGCTGTCTTTTTCCGGATCTGACAGATTTTCAGTTTATCACATCCTTTGAATGCAGCGTCTTCTATATTCTTGGTCTTTTCAGAAAGAATAACTTTCTCAAGAGTTGCTTTTCCTTTTGTTACCCCATTTACTACGTTTGAAAAAGCATAAGCCGGAATAAAATTCGGCATATACATATAAAACTTTCCGTCCGGATAAGTTCCTGCTTTTCCACTGTACATCTTTATTTCAGCATTGGAGATATCCAATACTTTCAGATTATTAAATTCATCTCGCAGATGCCTGAAGTCTTCCGCGTTCAATTTTCCTGTTAGTGTCAGATGCGTTACACTGTTTGCTTCCTCTTGAGTCATCAAGGAAATCAGTGTGCCAGGTTTGCTGACATAATAGGTTTTACTCACTTGTGAGGCTGCTCCTAAAGCGTTAGTAGCCAGTAAAAAACTTATCAGTAGTTGTCTAATTTTCATAATCATGCAGATTTATTCATACAAATATAGGAAAAATAGGTAAAATACGACGATATTTTATGTTTTATATCTAATTTTGCAACCTGATAACACATTATAAAAAATGGAAGTGGAAGAATTGATTGAAAATAAGGAAGCTCAACGTATCCCTGCATGGGCAAGTATCTTACTAATGGTGATGGGGTTCTTTGTGTTTTTGGGGCTATATAGTAAGATCATTAGTTGGGGATTGGCGGTAACTGTTGGGGAAGGATTGATGAAAGCGGGGATGTGGAAGTATATTATAACAGAATTCTGCATGCTGCTGGCTGTTCTTTCTTCGGCAATGATTCTGCTTTATTTTGAGCGTCGTCCTTTTTCAGATTTGGGATTATCTCTAAAAGGTCATATCGGAGGAATCTGGTATGGAGCTTTATTGGCTTTTGCGATATATGTTCTCGGTTTTGGTCTGTCTTTTATTACTGGGTTGGTAGAGGTAACCAGTTTTCAATTTGTTCCTGAAACATTAGTATGGACTTTCTGTTTTTTCTTGCTTGTTGCATTGACTGAAGAAATTATGATGCGTGGCTATATTTTGGGACGATTGATGCACACAAAACTAAACAAGTTTCTTTCGCTTTTGATTTCTTCTTTATTATTTGCTACTATGCATCTCTTTAATCCGAATATTGCATTTTTACCTATGTTGAATCTGGTGCTTGCCGGAATGTTGCTTGGAGCCTCTTTTTTATATACCCGTAATCTTTGCTTTCCTCTGTCACTCCATCTTTTCTGGAATTGGATACAAGGTCCGATATTAGGCTATGAAGTGAGTGGTAATGATTTTGGTACTTCAATGCTGACTTTGTACTTACCTGAAAAAAATGCACTGAATGGCGGAGCCTTCGGGTTTGAAGGCTCGCTCATTTGTACAGTACTTATGGTTGTATTTACTATTCTGATTATATGGTGGGGAGAGAAAAGAGAAGCAATCAGTCTTGCGGTACCCCGATCATGCTAAGTTGAATACGTTTTCGGTCGGTATCTACATTCATGACTTTGACCATGACTTGTTGGTGAATAGATACGATTTCTGTCGGATCGGAGATATATCGTTCCGCTAATTGGGAGAGATGGACAAGTCCGTTTTCTTTTATACCTATATCGACAAATGCTCCGAAATTTGTGATATTTCCTACTATGCCGGGTAGAATCATACCTTCGCGTAGGTCTGTAATGGTACGTACATTTTTATCAAATTCGAAAACTTTAATTGTTTTACGCGGGTCCCGTCCAGGTTTGTCAAGTTCTTGCATAATATCTTGCAAGGTTGGTAAACCGACAGTAGAGGTAATATAATTAGATATATTAATTTTCTGTCGGAGTTCTTTATTTGCGATCAATTCGCTGACGGAACATTTCAGGTCTTTTGCCATTTGTTCTACAATACAATAACTTTCCGGATGTACAGCTGTATTATCCAAAGGGTTTTGTGCATTGGGGATGCGAAGGAAACCGGCACATTGTTCAAAAGCTTTTGCACCCATTCGTGGAACTTTCATTAACTCTTTACGAGAGGTAAAGGCTCCGTTCCCGGCACGGTAATTTACGATGTTTTGTGCTAATTGTGGACCTAACCCTGAGATATAAATCAAAAGATGATTACTAGCTGTATTTAAATTTACACCGACTAGGTTTACGCAGTTTTCAACTGTCTGGTCAAGTGCTTTTTTCAGTTTTGACTGGTCTACATCATGTTGATATTGTCCTACCCCAATAGACTTGGGATCGATTTTGACAAGTTCTGCCAAAGGATCCATAAGTCGGCGACCAATAGAAACGGCTCCTCGTACAGTTACGTCATAATCAGGAAATTCATCACGAGCAGTCTTTGATGCCGAATAAATAGAAGCCCCCTGTTCGCTAACTACAAATACGGGAATCTGACGGTCGAAAGTCTGCTGATTGATAAAATCTTCCGTTTCGCGGCTGGCAGTTCCATTTCCAATTGAGATAGCTTCAATCTGATAAGCTTCTACCATTTTACGAAGTTTGGAAGCTGCTTCTCCGGTTTTGCTGACAGGAGGATGAGGATAAATGTTTTCATTATGCAATAAATTGCCCTGTGCGTCCAGGCAGACCACTTTGCATCCTGTACGAAATCCAGGATCAATAGCAAGTACCCGTTTTTGTCCTAAGGGAGGTGCTAATAACAACTGACGTAAGTTTTCTGTAAATACACGGATCGCTTCATCATCTGCTTTCTCTTTGGACTGAGCTGCAAATTCTGTTTCAATAGAAGGCTTGAGTAGTCTTTTATATGAATCAGTAATTGCTTCGTTCACTTGACGGCTGCATTCGTTATTGCCATGAATAAATTGTCGTTCCAAGCGTTCAATGCATTCTTTGTCATCCGGACTGATAGACACTTTTAAGAATCCTTCTGCCTCTGCTCTACGAATGGCAAGTAAACGATGAGAAGTACAACGTTTCAAAGATTCGGAGAAGTTAAAATAGTCCCGATATTTAGCAGCTTCTTCCTCTTTTCCTTTTATCACTTTGGCAATGATTTGCCCCTGACGATTAAATTGGTTACGAATAACATTTCGGGCTCGTTCGTCTTCATTTATTTGTTCTGCAATGATATCGCGGGCACCTTTTAATGCATCTTCTACGTCTTTAACTTCTCCTTTGACGAACGTAGCAGCTTTGGAGGTGAGATTGTTTTCTCTCTGTAACAACATGATCATGGCGAGAGGCTCCAAACCTTTTTGACGGGCTACCTCTGCACGTGTCTTCCGTTTGGGTTTATAGGGAAGGTAGATGTCTTCCAATTCCGTCGGGTTCCAGGTGTCGTTGATACGTTTTTCAAGTTCCGGAGTTAGTTTTCCTTGTTCGTTGATTGTACTAAGAATTGTTTCTTTTCTTTTAGTTATATCACATAATTTATCATGCTGCTCTTTGATATTCTCAATTTGTACTTCATCCAGTCCACCTGTAACTTCTTTACGATAACGGCTAATGAAAGGGATAGTTGCACCTTCTGCCAGGAGTTGGAGAGTACTGCTGATCTGTTTTTCCGGTATACCTAATAATCCGGATATCATTCTGTGAAATAATTCCATAAATATTTTTTTTGCAAATAAATGAACGACAAAAATACACATAAATCTATTATAGCCAACAAGTTTTATTATATTTGCAGGATAAAATAACAAGGTTGCACATCAAAACTATATAAGCATGTCAGTTTGGGTAAGACACATAGAATGCCTGATTATATTAGTGTTGTTTCTATTCCAGTCCGCTAATTTACGGGCCGTTTCTAAGGACAAAAATCCGATACTGATTATCTGTTCTTATAACCCGGCGTCACAACAAACTTCTGTAACTATTTCGGATTATATGGAAGAATACCAAAAACGGGGAGGAAAACACGATATTATCATAGAGAATATGAACTGTAAGAGTTTCTCAGAATCTTCTTTATGGAGTGGACTAATGACTGATATTCTTTCGAAATACCAGGGAGATAGACATCCGGCACAAATTATTCTTTTAGGTCAGGAAGCATGGGCTGCATATCTTTCACAACGTGACTCTATGCAGATAAAAGTACCTGTAATGTGTAGTCTGATTAGTAGCAATGTAGTGATTTTGCCAACTGATACAGTTTCCTCTTTGAGCACTTGGTTGCCTGAATCTGTTGATGTTTTCGGTGACAGTCTGGACATTCCAGAACTGAAATCAGGATTTATTTATCAGTATAATATTGTTGATAATATTCGGATGATTCAGTCTTTTTATCCCAATACTAAGAATATTGTTTTCATCTCGGATAATACTTATGGTGGAGTGACTATGCAGGCGTTGGTGCGTAAAGAGATGAAGAAATTTCCCGAGTTAAACCTAATTCTTTTGGACGGACGGCAACATACTATTTATACGGTTGTTGAAGAATTACGGCAATTGCCGGAGAATACGGCGATCATGGTAGGAACCTGGCGAGTAGATATGAATGAAGGTTATTTTATGAGAAATGCTACATATGCCATGATGGAGGCTGCACCAAAAGTTCCGACCTTCACCCCTTCCTCTGTGGCCCTTGGATATTGGGCTATCGGAGGAGTTCTGCCGGATTACAAAAAGGTTGGGGGGGATATGGCTGTGGCAAGTATAAGAATTGACGATAATCCGGAAGATACATTGCAAAATTTGACTGTCATTGGAAGTAAAGCAGTATTGGACAGTCGGAAGACGAAAGAATTGGGATTGAATCCAAAGATTCTTCCTTTAAAAGTACAGATTGTCAATCAGCCTGTTACTTTTTACCAACAGTATACTTATCAAATATGGATGGCAGGTTCTGCTTTTGTTATATTGGTGTTAGGATTGTGTATCTCACTTTTTTATTATTTTCGTACAAAACGTCTGAAAGACGAATTATTAACTTCGGAGAAAGATTTGCGGATAGCGAAAGATAGGGCTGAGGAATCTAATCGTTTAAAGAGTGCTTTCCTTGCCAATATGAGTCATGAGATTCGAACACCTCTAAATTCGATTGTTGGGTTCTCGGATGTGCTATCAATAGGTGATAGTACGGAGGAGGAACGGCAATCTTATTATAAAATAATTAAGTCTAACTCTGATTTGCTGTTGCGTTTGATTAATGATATTTTGGACTTGTCCCGTTTGGAAGCAAATCGGGTAACTTTGACTTGGGAGTATTGTGATATAGTGCAGTTGTGTAAGCAAGTTGTGGCTTCGGTAAGTTTTTCCCGGCAGTCTTCGGATAATCAGTTCCTGTTTAATAGTCGATATGAGACTTTTCAGATGGAAACTGATGTACAGCGTATTCAACAGGTGATTATTAATCTGATGTCGAACGCAGATAAATTTACGAGAAATGGAAAGATTACGCTGGACTTTTACATAGACGAGAAAAAGAAAATGGCTGTTTTCTCAGTAACAGATACTGGATGTGGTATTCCTAAAGAGAAGCAAAAGCTGGTGTTTGAACGCTTTGAAAAGTTGAATGAGTATGCTCAAGGAACTGGTCTTGGGTTGTCGATATGTAAATTAATTGTGTATAAATGGAAAGGTGATATATGGATTGACCCTGATTATACAGGAGGGGCACGCTTTGTATTTTCACATCCGCTAAATAGAGAGAAAGAATGAAAAAAAACGTATGTGTTTTTGTTTGGCTTCTTAGCTTTGTGCTGTCAGTGGCAGCTCAGGAGAGGCTAGTGAAATTAAAAATTGTACAAACAAGCGATGTACATGGTAATTACTATCCTTATAATTTTATCATTCGTCAGGAATGGGAGGGAAGTTTGGCGCGAATATATGCTTTTGTGCAAAAAGAACGTGAACAATATAAGGAGAATTTGATTTTACTAGATAATGGGGACATATTACAAGGTCAACCTACGGCATACTACTATAATTATATAGATACGGTTTCTCCTCATTTATGCTCGGAAATGATGAATTACATGAAATATGATGCCGGGAATATGGGAAACCATGATGTGGAAACCGGGCGTAATGTATTTGATCGGTGGATTCGTACATGTGATTTTCCGGTATTGGGTGCTAATATCATTGATACGTCTACCGGAAAAACTCATCTGTCTCCGTATAAGGTGCTTGAACGTGATAGCGTGAAAATTGTTATATTGGGAATGATTACTCCTGCTATACCAGCGTGGCTTTCGGAAAACTTATGGAGTGGATTGAGATTTGATGATATGGAAGAAACTGCGCGTAAGTGGATGAAGATCATTCGTGAAAAAGAAAATCCGGATTTAGTTATTGGCTTGTTTCATGCAGGTCAGGAGGCATTTAAGATGTCGGGGAGATATAACGAAAATGCATCTTTACAAGTTGCGAAGAATGTTCCGGGTTTTGATATCGTCTTGATGGGGCATGATCATGCACGAGAATGTAAGAAGATAGTAAATGTAGAAGGGGACTCGGTATTGATTATTGATCCTGCCAGTAACGGTGTTGTATTGTCTAATGTAGATATAGCTCTGAAGTTGAAAGATGGCAAGATTCAGCATAAAGATATTAAGGGTGTACTGACTGAAACGAAAGATTTCGGTGTCAGTGAAGATTTTATAAAACATTTTGCTCCTCAGTATGAAGCTGTACAGAATTTTGTATCCAAGAAAATAGGAATATTTACAGAGAGTATTTCCACTCATTACGCTTTCTTTGGTCCGTCAGCTTTTATAGACCTGATTCATAGATTACAGCTTGATATAACAGGAGCTGATATTTCTTTTACTGCTCCTCTTTCGTTTGATGCAGTAATAAATAAAGGAGATGTGTATGTAAGCGATATGTTTAATTTGTATAAGTATGAGAATATGCTCTATGTAATGACTCTATCTGGTAAGGAAATTAAGAATTATTTGGAGGAGTCTTATTATTTGTGGACGAACGAGATGAAATCTCCTAATGATCATTTACTCTGGTTTAAGAAGAAATCTAAAGAAGGCGCAGTGGATAGAGCGGCTTTGCAAAATTTTAGTTTTAACTTTGATTCTGCATCCGGTATTATTTATACAGTGGACGTAACTAAACCTAAAGGGGAAAAGATTACTATTATTAGTATGGCAGATGGTACTCCATTCCGTATGGATGAGACTTATAAAGTGGCTTTGAATTCTTATCGTGGTAATGGAGGTGGAGAATTGCTGACTAAAGGAGCAGGTATCCCCCAAGAGAAGTTGAAAGATCGAATTATATTTTCTACGGATAAAGATCTTCGCTTTTA
Organism: Bacteroides bouchesdurhonensis; assembly: GCF_900155865.1. Taxonomy (GTDB): domain Bacteria; phylum Bacteroidota; class Bacteroidia; order Bacteroidales; family Bacteroidaceae; genus Bacteroides; species Bacteroides bouchesdurhonensis. The sequence goes on along the minus strand of NZ_LT707006.1, from coordinate 3,254,585 downwards.
TTTGATGCAATATATCGAAAAGAAAGGGATAATAAATCCCCAGGCTCTCAATCGATGGAAGTTTATTCCTGAGGAATGGACAGTTCCTGCTGCTAAACGGGATTATGACTTTCTTTTTAAAAAGGGAAAATAAATATTGGTGTTCTTCTTGGAAATAAAGAAATGAACGGTTTTTTGTTTTTTTCTTTGGATGATTCTTTTGTTAGTAGCTAGTCAAAAAGTAGGGAAAAATGTTCTTTTTGTCAGATTGAGACTTTGAATAAGTTGGAAATTGGATAACTACTGGTATATTTGTCGTCAAAAAGAGAGTGTATGGTTATCCAGAGTGTTCCTAAAATAGGTATTTCTTCAGTGTTTCATTCTAAACATATAGATCCAGCTAATATTGATGTTGTAGATAATGATATAGCACTATTTGATACAGAGAGTATAATATCTTTGTTTGATGGTCCAAGTAAATTGGAAGTATTGAGTGTAGGTCTTTGTTTGGGAGGAAGTACTAATTTTAATATAAATTTTCGTGATTACGAACTGGTTCCTGGTAGGATGGTGGTGGCATTACCTAGCCAGATTATTGAAAATCGGGAAGTAAGTAGTGATTTCAAAGGGATATTTTTCGCGATGTCTAAGAATTTGTTGGAAGGATTGCCTAAAATGGGGAATGTACTCTCACTCTTTTTTTATTTGAAAGATTATCCATGCCTTGATCTCACTCCTAGTGAACAAGATTTGGTTTTAGAGTATCATTCATTTATCCGTAAACGATTGAAAAATAAAGAAGATGCTTATCGTAAGGAAGTAGTAGTTGGGTTGATGCAGAGTTTCTTTTATGAACTTTATAATATTTTTCGTAATCATGCTCCGGTTGTATCAACTGCAGTGTCTAATAAAAGTCGTAAAGAGCATATCTTTGAACAATTTTATGAGTCTCTGGCTCAATCGTATCAGTCTGAACGAAGTGTAAAATTCTATGCTGATCAATTGTGCTTGACACCTAAACATCTTTCGGGGGTGGTGAAGGAGATTAGTGGTAAGACGGTGGGAGAGTGGATTGACGAGTTTGTGATATTGGAGGCGAAAGCTCTTTTGAATTCAACAAGTATGAACATACAGGAGATAGCTGATCGGTTAAACTTTGCCAACCAATCTTTTTTTGGAAAATATTTTAAACATTATGTGGGAGTATCTCCTAAGGAATATCGTAAGAATAGATAAATAAGGACGATCGTTTTTATAATTCTGTTACAATACTCCTGAGCGCACGCGACTCAATGTCTCCGGTGTCATTAATAAATAAGAGGCTATATTTGCTAATGGAGCCCGTTTGATTATTTCAGGATGCCTTTCAAGCAAGAGATTGTATCGCTCGCGTGCTGTTTCGAAGCGCCATGAATCAGCTTTTATCTGTGATACAATCAGGGAGTATTCTAATATTTTCCGATAGAACATGTTGATTTCCCAGTTTTCTTGTGTTAATTTCTGTATTTCATCATAAGGAAATAAATATATGACAACAGGCTCTAACGTTTCGACCATTAATCGGGTAGGAACCCGCTTCAGGAAACTTTCGATACACATCAATATGCAACCTTCATAGGAGAAATGTTCAGTGACGTCTTTTCCATTTTTATAATAATATTGTCTAAGCATTCCTTTGCCAACAAATACAATTTCGTTGGCTATTACTCCTTCTTTGAGTGCTATAACTCCTTTAGGGTATTCTTTGCGAATTAATATCTTTTCTATCTGCCGACGTCCTTCGAGAGTCATTTCTGGGAAACGGGAGTTTACAACGGCATCTACTGTTTCTCTTAATAATGTATCCATGTCTTTTCCGTCTTGTTGTGTGCAAAAATACTAAAAACGATTGACATAAATCAGGTATGGAACAAAAAAGATGTATCTTTGTTTTTGAAATAAAGATATCTATGGAAATGAAAAAAATAATAGGAATGGCAGTATTACTGCTATGTTTGTATGGTTGTGCTAAAGATAATGATGCTATCTATTACCCGGTAAATAACGTGGATATTGAAACAGGAGGTCCGGCTTTGATAGTGGAAGAGGGGCAAGTTCCTCTTATCCGGAGTTATAATGACGAAGATTATGTGTTAGATACTGTTGCGCAATATCCGAATAATCCGACATTGGGTAAATTGACATTTATGGTTGATTTGAAGAACCAGTTGGCTGACGAAGATGTTGTCGGCTTTAATGGTGTTGGAAAATCGAAATTAACTATGAGCCTCGGTTATAAGAACGGCAATTATTCGGAGATAAGTCAAATTCCTATATATACCTCTCCGGATGTAACGACCCGATATGCGGTTAAACTTCGTTTGAAGGGGGAGTTAACTTTATCGGGAAACGAATGGATGATAGATTATGTGTATACTCAACTGGCTAGTTTGTTTCAACCGTATCCACCATCTTCTTTTCCGGTTGAAGTGTTCATGTGTAAGGGAGGTATGAAATTGGGAACTTTTGATTCGTTTCGCAGAACTTGTACTTTTGATATAAGTTATGATCGTTCAGATTTGTCTTTTAGTCAGTTATATTTTAATATGTTTATTAACTTGGCTGGGCAGAAGCGGGAGGATAGGATTCGTTTGAGAATTGATAAGGAATCATTCTTTGAGGTATATGAACAGAAACAGGCTATTTAGTTTTAATTTAAAATCCATAGGCACAATGAACTCCTAGTGAAAAATGATTATCATATCATGTTTACTCCATGAATAGTCTATGGCTGGTCTGCGAAGGATCAAAGAAGGTAATGCCAGGCATTATTGCCAAGTTTAACTTATCTAGTGTTTCATATTTACTTCCTATACTCATTGTCCAGTGTGAACCATGTGCGTAGACTTGTTCTAATGCCCCACCAAGTGGCCATGGACTGTTGGCCCGTTATATAGGCTACAATTAAAATGAATAAAAAAGGAGATGATTTTGAATTCACCTCCTATTAATAGTAGTGGGTACGAGAATCGAACTCGTATTACATGCGTGAGAGGCATGTGTCCTAACCGTTAGACGAACCCACCAATTTTTAAGATTTAAAAAGAGCCAAGTCCATAAAACTTAGCTCTTTTTTATTTTTGAGATTTAGCGGAAGCTGGGGGATTCGAACCCCCGGTACAGTTACCCGTACGTCAGTTTAGCAAACTGGTGGTTTCAGCCACTCACCCAAACTTCCTTGAACCTGCATTCTCTCTCAAATGCGGTGCAAATATAGGGGGAACTTTTGGACTACGCAAATCTTTTAGCAATATTTTTTTTACCTAATTTTTAAGAAATGAGTTAAACTGCTATGTTTCAAATGTTAAACGAATGATTTTTTTTTGATTGTCTTTGATGATTTTATGATAGAGAAGAGAGGAAAAGAAAATTTAATAATTTCTTTGAAGAAAGAGCATAAAAAAAGGCTATCTATCCCAGACAGCCAATCTTTTTTGTTAACCTTAAATCTAATACTATGAAAAACACATTGCAAATATACTGAATTTTATGGATTTTGCAAATAATATAGGTCAGAAAGACTTGATTTGTAACATTAATTATGTATAAAGCGTATTATTCTATTTTTATTAAGTTTTTAAAGGTGCATGTTTTTTCTATATATAATATTTTTCACATATCTGTAGCGTGAAGAACTCTGATTCATTTAGTTATTTGAAAAGTTAAAAGTAAGAAGAAGGGGAATTTACCTAATCGGATAGGTGAATTCCTCCTAACAAGTAGGAGATTTCAATTTCAAAAGGAATTTTCATTTTTTACTTTTGTTCCATCAAGAAAGACAAAAGTTAGGAACAACTAGAAAAATAAAGGAATATGAAAACGAACTTATTGAAATACTTGAAGCTGGCTTTAATAGCTGTATTAATGGTTAATTTGACTTCATGTGAAATAGAAATCGATACTTTTTATGATGATGACAACATTGGAAATAATTATTATAATCGTACTATTGATCTAACTAGTCGTACTTGGGTGAGTTTTTATCAAGATGTAGATGGTAATTACTGTTGTCAGGAACTGGATTTTTATAGGGATCGTACAGGAGTAGATTATATTCGAGTGGAATATCCAGATGGATATGTAGAGACTTTTGAATATTGTTTCCGTTGGAACTGGGCAAACAATGCACAAACTTCTATTCGTATGAATTATGGACCAAGTGATGTTTCTTTCTTAGATGATATTTATATTGGAGGAAATAGACTGAGTGGTTATTTGGATGGACGAAATAATTTTGTAGAATATCAGGGTAAGAGATAGATTAATCAGATAAAATAGGATATTTAGCCAGGATGAACTATATGTATTGGGGGTACAATAGGGACGTGAAATGAAAGCTTAAAAGTTTTGAATGGGACTAAATAGTTTTTATCTTTGCGCCCTATTAGTACGTTTAACGCATGGATTGGTTATATACTCTGTTTATTGAACATTCTGCTTTACAGGCAGTTGTCGTACTTTCATTGATTTCTGCCATTGGCCTAGGTATGGGAAGGGTGCATTTCTGGGGAGTTTCTCTAGGGGTCACTTTTGTTTTTTTTATGGGTATTTTGGCAGGACATCTCGGACTTTCTGTTGATCCTCAAATGTTAAATTATGCAGAAAGTTTTGGATTAGTTATTTTCGTTTATTCTTTGGGACTTCAGGTGGGGCCCGGTTTTTTCAGTTCATTCCGAAAAGGAGGGATAACGCTGAATATGTTGGCATTAGGAGTTGTTTTATTAGGAACTTTGCTGACTGTACTTGCGAGTTATACAACAGGTATATCACTTCCTGATATGATAGGTATTCTTTGTGGTGCAACAACAAATACTCCTGCACTTGGAGCTGCACAACAGACATTGAAGCAAATGGGAATGGATAGTAGTACTCCTGCTTTAGGATGTGCAGTAGCTTATCCGTTGGGAGTTGTTGGTGTGATTCTTGCTGTGTTATTAATCCGTAAAGTTCTTGTTCGTAAGGAAGATTTGGAAGTAAAAGAGAAGGATGATGCGAACAAAACTTATATTGCAGCGTTTCAAGTACATAATCCTGCTATTTTTAATAAAAGTATTAAAGATATAGCCCATATGAGTTATCCTAAGTTTGTTATTTCTCGTTTGTGGCGAGATGGACATGTCAGCATTCCTACTTCAGAGAAAGTATTGAAAGAAGGGGATCGTTTGCTTGTCGTTACTTCGGAAAAAGATGCTTTAGCTTTGACTGTACTTTTTGGAGAACAGGAAAATACGGATTGGAACAAAGAGGACATTGATTGGAATGCGATTGACAGTGAATTGATTTCACAGCGTATTGTGGTGACACGCCCTGAATTAAATGGGAAAAAACTGGGCTCGCTCCGGCTAAGGAATCACTATGGTATTAATATTAGTCGTGTTTATCGTTCAGGTGTGCAACTGCTTGCAACACCAGAGCTGGTGCTTCAATTGGGTGATCGTTTAACGGTAGTAGGCGAGGCGGCAGCAATTCAAAATGTGGAAAAAGTATTAGGAAATGCTATAAAGAGCTTGAAAGAGCCTAATCTGGTCGTAGTATTTATTGGTATTGTACTTGGGTTGGCGTTAGGAGCTATTCCTTTTTCTATTCCGGGAATCAGTACTCCCGTGAAGTTGGGATTGGCAGGAGGACCGATCATTGTAGGTATTCTTTTAGGTACTTTCGGACCTCGGATACATATGATAACTTATACCACACGAAGTGCTAATTTAATGTTACGTGCATTGGGGCTTTCTATGTATCTGGCTTGTCTTGGATTGGATGCGGGAGCACATTTCTTTGATACTGTATTCCGTCCGGAAGGATTGTTATGGATTGCTTTAGGGGCTGGTCTGACAATTATTCCGACTGTAATAATAGGGTTTGTTGCTTTTAAAATGATGAAGATTGATTTCGGTACGGTGTCTGGCATGTTGTGTGGTAGTATGGCTAATCCGATGGCACTAAACTATGCAAATGATACGATACCCGGAGATAATCCTTCGGTAGCATATGCAACGGTGTATCCATTATGTATGTTTTTAAGAGTCATTATTGCTCAAGTCCTTTTAATGTTCTTGCTTGGTTGAGAAATAAGTGTTGAAAATATGATAATTGTAAATTATAAAACTCTAAAATAGAATGACTGCTCAAAGTAATATAACTCCTGAGAGTATTGTGGCTGATTTACGCTATTTACAACTACTTTCCCGTAGTTTCCCTACAATTGCGGACGCAAGTACGGAGGTTATCAATCTGGAGGCTATATTGAATCTTCCTAAAGGTACAGAACATTTCTTGACGGATATACATGGTGAATATGAAGCTTTCCAACATGTTTTAAAGAATGCTTCCGGAGCGGTGAAGCGCAAGGTTAATGAGATTTTTGGCAATACTTTGCGTGAATCGGAAAAGAAGGAAATTTGTACATTAATCTATTATCCGGAAGAAAAACTTCAGTTGGTGAAAGCTTGTGAGAAGGATCTGGATGATTGGTATTTGATAACTTTGAATCAATTGGTGAAAGTCTGTCAGAATGTTTCTTCCAAATATACTCGTTCAAAGGTGCGTAAGTCATTGCCAGCAGATTTTTCTTATATAATTCAGGAATTGTTGCATGAATCTTCTATTGAACCGAATAAACATGCGTATATCAATGTGATCATTAGCACGATTATCTCCACGAAACGTGCAGACGCTTTTATTATTGCTATGTGTAATCTGATTCAACGTCTGACTATTGATTCTTTGCATATTGTGGGGGATATCTATGATCGTGGACCAGGGGCGCATATTATTATGGATACGTTGTGTAATTATCATAATTTTGATATTCAGTGGGGAAATCACGATATATTGTGGATGGGAGCTGCTTCGGGTAATGATAGTTGCATAGCAAATGTGATCCGTATGTCAATGCGTTATGGCAATTTGTCTACTCTTGAAGATGGTTACGGAATTAATCTTCTTCCGTTGGCTACTTTTGCTATGGATACTTATGCCGATGATCCATGTGCTATTTTTATGCCGAAAATGAATTATGCAGATGCTCATTATAATGAGAAAACTTTGCGTTTGATTACTCAGATGCATAAGGCTATCACTATTATTCAATTTAAATTAGAAGCTGCAATTATCGATCGTCGCCCGGAGTTCGGTATGGGAAATCGAAAATTGTTAGATAAGATAGATTTTGAACGAGGAGTTTTTGTATATGAAGGAAAAGAATATGCTTTACGTGATACGAATTTTCCAACTATCGATCCTACTGATCCTTATCGCTTGACTGAGGAAGAACGTGAGTTGGTAGATAAAATTCACTACTCGTTTATGAATAGTGAGAAATTGAAGAAACATATGCGTTGTTTATTTACATATGGCGGTATGTATTTAGTATGTAATTCCAATCTTTTGTATCATGCATCTGTTCCTTTAAATGAAGATGGTAGTTTTAAACATGTTAAAATACGTGGTAAAGAATATTGGGGACGTAAATTGCTGGATAAAGCTGACCAATTAATCCGTACTGCTTACTTTGATGAAGAAGGTGAGGATGATAAAGCTTTTGCTATGGATTATATATGGTATATGTGGTGTGGTCCTGATGCTCCTTTGTTCGACAAGGACAAAATGGCTACTTTTGAACGTTATTTTCTAGAAGATAAGGAATTACATAAAGAGAAAAAAGGGTACTATTATACATTGCGTAATCAGGAGGATATTTGCAATAAGATTTTGTCTGAATTTGGAGCTTTAGGACCTCATTCTCATATTATTAATGGTCATGTACCTGTAAAGACTACTCAGGGGGAACAACCAATGAAAGCCAATGGAAAACTATTTGTTATTGATGGTGGGTTCTCGAAAGCTTATCAGCCTGAAACTGGAATAGCCGGATATACTCTTGTATATCACTCTCATGGCCTACAGTTAGTGCAACATGAACCGTTTGAGTCAAGGCAAAAAGCAATTGAAGAGGCACTTGATATTAAATCTACGAACTTTGTTCTTGAGTTTAATTCCCAGCGAATGATGGTGAAAGATACAGATAAGGGAAAGGAACTTATAACACAGATTCAGGATTTGAAGAAGTTACTTGTAGCTTATCGAATCGGTTTAATTAAAGAAAAGGTTTGAGGTTATATTAAGGATATATTTATTATTATAGATATATCCTGTTTAATTAGACTAGGTTTTGCTTTTATTTTTTCATGAGGATAAACTTTAATTTCATATCCAGCACTGCATGGACCAGGGTTAATTTCATTTCCCGTTTAGCACGGATGATATATTTTTTTTCTATATTTTATACTAAAGGTCGTGAGATGAGACTCTAGAAAAGGATAAGTCCAACTTCTACAATCGTGTTTTTGTCAAAGTTGTGGGATTTATTGTAATAACGAGTCCATCCATATCCTCCGGTTGCAAAGACTCCAAGTTTCTCAGTGATTTGATATTCTACATTAATGCGTGTTTGTAAAGCGTAGAGGCGTTTAGAGATTACTTCATTTTTATTCTTAAATGTTTCTATATGTTCGTATCCCAAATCTCCACTGATTGATAGTTTTTGGGTAACAGGCAATGATAGACCGGCACGATAAGAAGCACTAGCTGAGATCTTATCATCCAAATTTAGATTGTATGTTCCAAGTCCTAATATAGTATAGAATAACTTATTCTTGAAGCGTACTCCTATATTTCCAAGTGTCGTATTTCCGCCATATATTAGCATTTGGACTTTTGTTTCAGGATTCATATTTACCAATCCAAGTTGGAAGCCTTTTATTGTTTTTTGATAATAGTTAATTAAGCCAAGTTGGACTCCATGGACTTGGGTTGCATAGTTACATAATCCAATTTGCATTCCATTTAATGAATTAGCAGTTATATTAGCAATACCTGCAATTTGTATTCCATTCATGTTTTTACCCGTTACGTTTAGGAGTCCGGAAGCCATCATACCACTGAGATCTTCTCCGGTTATGTTTGCCAGTCCGGAAAGTTGTAGTCCTGAAGCTGTTTCTCCTGTAACATTCATAAATCCGCTCATCATTATTCCTGTTGTATTATCTCCTCCAATACTTGTGAGACCTGAAATAATTATACCTTTAGCACCATTGCCTGTGATATTGACCAAACCAGAAGCAGAGAGACCTGCCAGATTGTTTCCACTGATATTACTAATACCAGATAATTGAAGTCCTTGCATACTGCCACCCACTATGTTAGCTAGTCCGGAAATTTGCATTCCATTCATCTCTTTACGAGTCACCCCTCCTAAGACATTTATTCCTATACCATTAAGACGGTTTATAGTCGATAGGAAACCTAGATTTACATAGCTAGTTTGAGTACTATCTAGAGATTGGGTACTAATACCTTTCCAAACAGACAGATTAATACCTGCACACTTATTCTGTGCTTGTAAACAAACGGCAGCCATTAAAATAGCTGCCGTACATATTGCTTTTTTGATTTCCATATTTTTATCCTTTAGCTTCCTGATATAAGTAACGTTTGATGCTCTTCTTAGGAGTCTTTTCAAATTCTTCAGGATATATTTTCATTTTAAATATCTGACTGTAAGCAGGTAGTGTTTCGTTTAACACAAGTCGATTCTCTTCCATTACTCGTTCGATATCTTCATTTTTTAAACCATTGGCAAATGCTTCATCAAAATCCGGATAAACTAAGCCTACTAATTTCTCATTTTGCTGGACGATAATACTTTCAGCTACATAGGGCAGATTGTTAAGTTTATCTTCAATCTCTTCAGGATAGATGTTTTGTCCACTAGCACTGAGTAACATGTTTTTGCTGCGTCCTTTGATTGTAACATTACCTTCGGCATCCATTAAGGCGAGGTCACCTGTATGTAACCAACCATCTTTGTCTATTACTTGGCGAGTTGCTTCTTCATTTTTATAGTAGCCTAACATTACATTAGGACCTTTACATACTATTTCACCTACAATATTTTCAGGATCAGAAGAGAGTACTTGTACGTCCATACGTTGCGCTGCTTTTCCACAAGAGCCTGGTTTGAACTTGGTCCAATCTTCGTAACATATAATCGGACCACATTCTGTCATTCCATAACCTACAGTATAAGGAAAGTCGATCATTCTCAAAAATTGTTCCACTTCCTGATTGAAAGCTGCACCACCTACAATTACAGCAGCAAAGTTTCCTCCGAACCCTTTGATCATCTCTTCGCGGACAGTTGCTTTGATTTTATCATTGATAAAAGGTACTTTTAGTAATAACTTCATAGCAGGAGTTTCCAATTTTGGAAGTACATTTTTCTTGATAATTTTTTCGATAATCAGAGGAACAGCAACAATTAGTCTTGGCTTTACTTCTGCAAAAGCTTGAAAAATGATTTTGGGGCTAGGCATACGGGTAAGGAAATAAATCTGGCATCCCACAGCGAATTCATATAAGAATTCAAAGGCCAAACCATACATATGTGCCATTGGTAACATAGATACAATTTTATCGCCGGCTTGTAGCGGCAATGCTTCAAAAGCAAACTTTGTATTTGACCATAGACTACGATAGGGGAGCATAACACCTTTTGAGTAGCTGGTTGTACCAGAAGTATAATTGATAACTGCCAATTCTTCTGGTTGATCTTTATGGTATTTAATATGTTCTGTTCTGAAATTCTTTGGATATTTCTTGCCGAACAATTCATTTAGATGTTCTCGAGCATGTGTCAGGCGTTCGCTACGTGAAACTAATAAAGTAAAATCGTTCATCATCAAGATACCTTCTAATAGTGGCATCGCTGATTCATTCAGATTCTCCCAGACCATATCTCCAACAAATAATAACTTAGCTTCGGAGTGATTGACGATGTTGTGTACATTATCTGCTTTAAATTCATGGAGAATGGGGACGATAACCGCTCCATAGGTTAATGTAGCCAGAAAAGTAACCCCCCAATGAGAACTATTTCTTCCGCAAACAGCTATTTTATCTCCTTTGCGGATTCCACTTTCTTCAAAAATAATATGGAGTTTTTCGATTTTGCGAGCTACGTCTTTATACTGTAGGGTGGCTCCCTTGTAATCAGTCAAGGCATCCAAGTCCCAATTGTTTTTTATACTATTCTCAATGTAAGCTATAAAACTTTGTTCCATTGTTTTTTGCACATTTGGTATTAAATTGTGCAAATATAATAATTAAATTGAGAATGAAGCATTATGAGTGAAGATTTTTTGGGGAAGAAGAATCTTTGGTAGTAAGGGATGTTTATAAAAAGAAAGATGAAGAATGGTTGTGTAATAACAGCTAAATCCAAATCTTCATCTTTCTTTGTTCTTTTATTGCAGGTACCATTCATACATTTTCTGTATACCTTCTTCTATTTCAATTTTGTGATGCCACCCTAAAGCATGGAGTTTAGACGGGTCGGTTAGCTTGCGCATTGTACCATCTGGTTTACTGCTGTCAAAGGTTAATTTTCCATTATAACCAACTGTTTCAACAATTCGTTCGGCTAATTGGCGGATCGAGATCTCTTTTCCGGTTCCAATGTTGATATGGCAGTTGCGGATGTCTTTATCACCTTCTTTATAAGTGTTTTTGAAATCCACATGTTCCATGACAAATACACTGGCGTCGGCCATTTCTTCACTCCAAAGGAATTCACGCAAAGGAGTACCTGTACCCCATAGTGTGACTTCCATTTCATTAATACCATATTTGCGGAGAACAGCAAGAATCTCTTCTTTTGAACTATTACCATTGATTCCTTCTACAGGTCGTAGATTCAAGTCTTTACGAACAGCCTCCCAATTACATTCTTTCAGGCAATGTGCCAGATGAATTTTGCGAATCATGGCAGGAAGTACATGGCTACGTTCTAAATCAAAGTTATCATTTGGACCATACAGATTGGTTGGCATAACTGCAATATAATTTGTACCATATTGCAAGTTAAAACTTTCACACATTTTCAATCCTGCTATTTTGGCTATTGCATAAGGTTCATTGGTATATTCTAATGGAGATGTCAGTAAAACCTCTTCTTTCATTGGTTGCTCGGCGTCACGAGGATATATACATGTGCTACCAAGAAATAGAAGCTTTTTTACGTTGTGTCGGAAACTTTCCCCGATTATGTTTTGCTGGATTTGCAGGTTCTTGTAAATAAAGTCGGCACGATATATACTATTTGCCATTATACCACCTACGAAGGCGGCAGCAAGAAATACATATTCTGGTTTTTCTTTGTCGAAAAATTGACGGACAGCAATACCGTCCAAAAGATCAAGTTCTTTGTGAGTACAGCCAACAAGATTTGTGTATCCTTTGTCTTGCAAATTTTTCCAAATAGCAGAACCTACCAGACCGCAGTGTCCTGCTACATATATTTTTGCATTCTTTTCCATATAAAGTCGTGTTAATGTTTGGTGACAATCATGCGTCTCACTTTTTCCATATCGTGACGAGTCATGATGCTTACCAATTCCTCGAATGATGTTTTACGTGGATTCCAACCTAACAATGTTCTGGCTTTTGTTGGATCACCCAATAATTGTTCCACTTCTGCAGGGCGGAAATACTTAGGATCAATTTCAACTAATATATTTCCTGTGGCAATGTCAATGCCTTTTTCATCAGTACCTTTACCTTCCCATCGGAGTTCGATTCCCACTTCTTTGAAAGCAAGGGTTGCAAATTCACGTACCGTATGCATTTCTCCTGTAGCAATTACAAAATCTTCCGGGGCATCATGTTGGAGAATTAACCACATGCATTCAACATAATCTTTAGCATATCCCCAGTCACGTCGTGCATCCAGATTGCCTAAATATAATTTGTCCTGCTCTCCTTGTGCTATACGTGCAGCTGCCAATGTGATTTTACGTGTTACGAATGTTTCTCCACGACGTTCACTTTCGTGATTGAATAATATACCATTAACAGCAAACATCCCATAACTTTCACGATAATTCTTAGTTATCCAGAAGCCGTATTGTTTTGCTACTCCATATGGACTACGTGGATAGAAGGGGGTTGTTTCTTTTTGTGGAATTTCCTGTACTTTACCAAATAATTCGGAGGTAGAAGCTTGATAAATACGAGTTTTCTTTTCTAATCCCAGAATACGTACTGCTTCGAGCATACGTAATGTGCCAATAGCATCAGCTTCTGCTGTATATTCGGGAACATCGAATGATACTTTTACATGACTTTGGGCTGCAAGATTGTATATCTCATCTGGTTGTACTTGTTGGATGATACGGATAAGAGAACTGGAATCAGTCATATCACCATAATGTAAATTAATTGTACGTTTCTGTTTCATGTCACGTACCCATTCGTCAAAATATAAATGTTCTATACGACCAGTATTGAATGAAGAAGAACGGCGAAGAATGCCATGAACTTCATAACCTTTTTGCAAAAGAAACTCAGCAAGGTAGGAACCGTCTTGTCCGGTAATGCCTGATATAAGGGCTGTTTTCATACACTATATGTTTTTATTTGAAAATACGGATACAAATGTCGGAAATTTTTGCTGCATACGCAAAAACTCATTCGATTTTATTTTTAGCGGTATTTTTTCCCATGACTTTATCGATTATTAATGCGATAGCACCGTCACCAGTTACATTGCATGCTGTACCAAAACTGTCCATGGCAATATATAGTGCAATCATTAGTGCTTGAGCTGATTCGTCGAAACCTAGCATAGATTGTAAGATGCCTAATGAAGCCATAATAGCTCCGCCAGGAACACCAGGTGCAGCTACCATAGTAATTCCTAACATGAAAATGAATCCGGCAAATAAAGGGAAGTCGAAAGAAATGCCCTGCATAATCATTAATGCTAGAGCACAAGCTACAATTTTTAGTGTACTACCGGACAGATGGATGGTTGCACAAAGTGGAATTACGAATCCGGCAATGTCAGCAGATACACCGTTTTTTTTTGTTTGTTCTAATGTCACAGGGATGGTGGCAGCAGAAGATTGCGTTCCCAAAGCTGTGAAGTAAGCAGGTATCATTTTTCTAAGTAACTTGAATGGGTTTTTCCGAACAAAAAGTGCGGCAATGGAATATTGGAAAATTAATAAGAAGATGTGGAGTATGAATATGACTCCAATAATTTTGATAAAGACTATTAGAATGGAATATACCTGTCCTGAATGGGTCATGTTTAGAAATATTCCGAAAATATAAAGTGGTAATAACGGCAATATTACTGCACTAATCATACGCACAATGATTTCTTGAAAATCACGTGCTACATTTTTTAGTGCATCTTTCTGTAATGAGGCTAGACCTAAGCCAAGAGTAAAAGAAAGAATTAATGCTGTCATTACATTCATTAGTGGAGGAATGGATACGGAAAAGTAGGGTACAATGCCTTGCGCTTCGCTAACTTCCTCAAGTGGTACACCTGTATCAATAAGAGAAGGGAAAATGGTGACACCTGTAAAATAAGAGAGAAAACCGGAGAATAATGTAGCACCATAGGCTATCAGTGCTGTAATAAGCAACATTTTGCCAGCACCTTTTCCGATGTCGGCAATTGCTATAGTGACTAGTCCTACAATTATTAGTGGGATAGAGAAATTGAGGAATTCGCTAAAAATGCCATTAAAAGTAACAAATATACGTACTAATGGTGTTGGAAATATAGTACCGATTGCTATCCCTAAGATGATAGCAATAATAATGCGTGGCAATAAATCGATTTTAAACTTCTTCATTCTGGATTCTTTTATGAATTACAAAAGTAATGTTTTAATCTAAAAATATCGAACAAATATTCTTATGAATTGTTATTTACATAAACAATATTAATAAATTATACAAGTTATGGCAAATCAGAATAAGACAGATATTGGATTGATCGGTTTGGCTGTGATGGGTGAGAATCTTGCCTTGAACATGGAGAGTAAAGGATGGCATGTATCGGTTTACAACCGTACTGTTCCTGGAGTAGAAGAGGGGGTTGTGGAACGTTTTGTTAATGGACGTGCTAAAGGTAAAAATATCGAGGGATTTACAGATATAAAAGCATTTGTAGAATCAATAGCAATCCCTCGTAAAATTATGATGATGGTTCGTGCTGGTAAACCTGTGGATGAATTAATGGAACAACTCTTTCCTCTACTTTCTCCTGGTGATATATTGATAGATGGTGGCAATTCTAATTATGAGGATACTAATCGTCGTGTGAAGCTCGCCGAATCAAAAGGTTTACTGTTTGTAGGTAGTGGTGTATCAGGTGGTGAAGAAGGAGCTCTAAATGGTGCTTCTATTATGCCTGGTGGTTCGAAAAAAGCTTGGCAAGAAGTGAAACCTATTTTACAGAGTATTGCTGCCAAAGCACCGGATGGCTCTCCTTGCTGTGAATGGGTAGGTCCTGCCGGTTCAGGGCATTTTGTGAAAATGATTCATAATGGGATCGAATATGGAGATATGCAACTTATTGCAGAAGCCTATTGGGTAATGAAGTATTTGCTTGATTTGAATAATGAAGAAATGGCAGATGTCTTTGAAAATTGGAATGAAGGAAAACTCCGTAGTTATCTGATAGAAATTACTTCTAATATTCTTAGGCATAAAGATAAAGCAGGAGGTTATCTTATTGATAAAATTTTGGATACGGCGGGGCAAAAAGGGACAGGTAAATGGTCGGTTATGAATGCAATGGAACTTGGGATGCCATTGGGATTGATTGCTACAGCTGTTTTCGAACGTAGTCTTTCTGCACAGAAAGATTTACGGCATTTGGCTAGTAAGCAGTTTCCACATTCACATATAATGCCTGTTTATAATAAAGTTGAATTTGTGAAAAAAATATTTTCGGCACTTTATGCTTCAAAACTTGTTTCATATGCACAAGGTTTTGCAGTTTTACAGCGTGCATCCGATACTTTTGGCTGGCAACTAAATCTCGCTTCTATTGCTCGTATGTGGCGGGGAGGATGTATTATTCGTAGTATTTTTCTGAATGATATAGCCGCTGCTTTTGAAGCTGCTAACAAGCCAGAACATTTGTTGTTAGCTCCATATTTCCAGCAAGAAATAAAAACATTGATTCCTGGGTGGAAAAACCTTGTAGCGGAGGCTATGAAAGAAGAATTGCCTGTTCCGGCATTTTCTTCTGCATTGAATTATTTTTATTCTTTAACTTCTGCTGATTTGCCAGCCAATTTGGTACAAGCGCAACGTGACTATTTTGGTGCACATACTTTCGAACGTAAGGATGAACTTCGAGGACAGTTCTTTCATGAGAATTGGACGGGGCATGGAGGTGATACAAAGTCGGGAACATATAATGTATAAGGTTTAAAGTATATAAGTTAAGGTATGGATAAATTTGCAATGATTATTTTCGGGGCTTCGGGAGATTTAACAAAACGTAAACTGATGCCTGCATTGTATTCATTATTTGGGGATAAGAGACTTACCGGAGAATTCATTATTTTAGGTGTTGGACGTACGGTCTATACTGATGAGAGTTATCGTTCTTATATCCTTGAGGAATTACAACATTTTCTCAAGTCTGAAGAACAGGATCTGGAACTTATGACTTCATTTGTTACTCATTTATTTTATTTGCCAATGGATCCGGCAGAGGCAGAAGGGTATTCATTATTACGTCAGCGTCTGATAGAATTAACAAATGATATTAATCCTAATAATTTGTTGTTCTATCTGGCTACTCCACCTTCACTTTATGGAGTTGTACCTCTACATCTGAAAGAAGCTGGATTGAATACGTCAGGGGCTCGTATTATTGTTGAGAAACCCTTTGGTTACGATCTTGAATCGGCACGAGAATTAAATCGTATCTATGCTTCTGTTTTTGATGAACGTCAAATTTATCGAATTGATCATTTCTTAGGTAAGGAAACAGCACAGAATGTACTTGCTTTCCGTTTTGCTAACGGTATTTTTGAACCTTTGTGGAATCGTAACTATATAGACTATGTAGAAGTTACGGCTGTAGAGAATCTTGGAATAGAACAGCGTGGTGGTTTTTATGAGACTGCTGGTGCTTTACGTGATATGGTGCAGAATCATTTGATTCAATTAGTAGCATTAACTGCTATGGAACCTCCTGCAATCTTTAATGCTGATAATTTCCGTAATGAGGTAGTAAAAGTCTATGAGTCATTAACCCCTTTAAATGAAATTGACCTTAACGAACACATAGTTCGTGGACAATATACTGCCTCTGGTAATAAAAAAGGATATCGTGAAGAGAGAGGTGTGGCTCCTGATTCACGTATAGAAACTTATATTGCGATGAAGTTGGGTATCAGTAATTGGCGTTGGAGTGGAGTACCTTTTTATATTCGTACAGGTAAGCAAATGCCAACAAAGGTAACTGAAATTGTTGTCCATTTTCGAGAAACGCCTCATCAAATGTTTCGTTGTTCTGGTGGCAATTGTCCGCGTGCTAACAAATTAATTCTCCGTTTACAACCCAATGAAGGTATAGTCCTTAAAATAGGAATGAAAGTTCCAGGGGCTGGTTTTGAGGTCCGGCAAGTGACAATGGACTTTAGCTATGCTGATTTAGGTGGAGTACCTGGTGGTGATGCTTATGCGCGTTTAATAGATGACTGTATTCAGGGTGATGCGACTTTGTTTACACGTAGTGATGCTGTTGAGGCTTCATGGCGTTTCTTTGATCCCGTGCTTCGTTTTTGGAGTGATACTCCTAATGCACCGCTTTATGGTTATCCTGCAGGTACATGGGGACCTCTGGAAAGTGAAGTCATGATGCATGAACATGGTGCGGAATGGACAAATCCTTGTAAAAATTTGAAACATACTGAACAATATTGTGAATTATGAAATTATCTATTTATCCTTCGTCTGCCGAGGCGTCACGTAAGTTAATACTATATATAATAAATATTTTGAATGAGGAGCCAGGAAAAATATTCAATATAGCGTTGAGTGGAGGGCAAACTCCTGCATTAATGTTTGATATATGGGCAAATGAATATGTAAATGTCACACCTTGGGAGCGAATGAGAATATTCTGGGTAGATGAGCGTTGCGTACCTCCCTCAGATACAGATAGTAATTATGGAATGACACGTTCTCTGCTATTAAGTTTGGTACCTATTCCTTATGAAAATGTATTTCGTATCTATGGAGAAATGAAGTCGCCTAACAAAGAAGCTAAACGCTATTCCGAATTAGTAGAACAGTTTGTGCCCGAAAAAAATGGTTTTCCAGAATTTGATATTATATTACTTGGTGCAGGAGTGGATGGACATACTTCTTCTATTTTCCCAGGGCAGGAAGAATTTCTTACTTCTGATGTATCCTATGTTCTAACTAATAATCCAATTAATGGTCAAAAGAGGATAGCAATGACTGGAAACATTATTATTAATGCTCGTTGGACTATATTTTTAATTACTGGAAGGTCAAAAGCTGAGGTTGTAAGTGAGATATGTAACTCGGGAGATGTAAGTCCAGCTGCTTATGTTGCTCATCATGCAAATAATGTCGAATTATTTGTTGATGAATTAGCAGCTTCAAACTTTACTAAGAGGTAGAATGAATTTGATAATAACTAAAAAATAGAATCGTATGAATCCTAATCAATGCCCGTTTGGTGATAATTTCCCACAAGATGTTGTGAGGAAGCAAGGAGAGAATGCTATATTTATAGTTTATAAACTGAAACAATTACCAGATACTAGTGATAAGATAAAAGATGTCTGTTCCAATTTTTCCGCATTGATTCGTAGTATGCGTAATCGTTTCCCTGAAATGCAGTTTAGCTGTACTATGGGATTTGGAGCTGATGCATGGAGTCATTTTTTTCCAGAATTAGGAAAACCCAAAGAATTGGTACCTTTTCAAGAAATAAAAGGAAATAAGTATACAGCAGTATCTACCCCGGGTGATTTATTATTTCATATTCGCTCTAGTCAGATGGGATTGTGTTTTGAATTTGCTTCTATTATAGACGAAAAACTTAGAGGAGTAGTTGAATCTGTTGATGAGACACATGGTTTTAGATATTTGGATGGTAAAGCTATTATTGGTTTTGTGGATGGCACGGAGAATCCAGCTGTTGATGAGAATCCATATTTATTTGCTGTGATTGGTGAAGAGGACCCCAATTTTAAAGGGGGAAGCTATGTTTTTGTACAGAAATATATCCATGATATGGTAGCATGGAATACACTTTCGGTTAAAGAGCAAGAAAAAGTGATTGGACGTCGTAAATTCAATGATGTTGAGCTTTCAGATGAGGAAAAACCTAAAAATGCTCATAATGCTGTCACTAATATTGGAGATAATTTAAAAATAGTAAGAGCTAATATGCCATTTGCTAATACTTCAAAAGGAGAATATGGTACTTATTTTATCGGTTATGCTAATGCTTTCAGTACGACGCATCAAATGTTAGAGAATATGTTTATTGGTAATCCGATAGGGAATACTGATCGCTTATTAGATTTTAGTACGCCAATAACTGGAACACTCTTTTTTGTACCTTCGTATGATTTACTCGGAAAACTTGGTTTTTATATCAAAAAATAATTGTTTATCTTATATTAGGTCGTACATATTTAACATATTGAGAAATTATAATAGGTATTGACTAATATTTTCATTATATACAGAAATAAAGTAAAGCTGTTATAATTTAATAATTATTTGATCTAAATATAGTAAAAAGGATATATAATGTGAAAAAACATTATTTTTCCTCTTCTATTTGGTACTTTTCTTCTACTTTTCTACAAGTGCATACATAATAATTGGGATTATCTAATGCATCTTGTAAGGAATTTGGTAGAATAATCTCTTTCGTATATCGATTTATTGCTACCAAAGCATATATTATGCTTTCCTCTTTGCATTTTTCTATCAATGCTTTTTTAAGTTCTTCTACGTTGTATTCCATTCTTGAGACTTTTCAGTGCAAAAGTACAAAAACAACTTGTATAAATAGAAGAGATTAGCCTATTTATATATGATCACTTTCTTTGTGTGTTCCATGAGTGAACCTGGACCAGTAAACCGAATAAAATGTTTAGCGGCCAATTTATAAAGTTTATGCGTTTTTTCTCTATCATCTTCATCGATCTGTGAGAGGAATTCTTCAACGATATCCTCAAATTTGCGATTACGTTCGCCATTAATAGGGTTTGTTATCATCTTAACTAATTGGGCGCAAGTTAACGATTCTGCATGCTCTAATTCTATATAGCGTTTGAAGTACGTGTTATACCATTCCTGCAATTTTATGTTGAGGAAATCTTTGTCCGGGCGTTGAACTATCTTTCCGTTCTTAAATTCGTTTTCACGAACAACAATATCTGTTGTGATAAATCTTGTATCAGAGTTGTGTGCCACTCTAATTCTTATCTTATGTGTCCCGTCTGATAGTTTTTTAGCTGGGACAATTACTAATGAAAATGTAGCCATACTTCATTTTGTTTTCGATCGTATCATGTTTTCCGACCATAATCCGACCATTTTTCAACCATTATATAGCGTCAAAAGTGACGTTACGATTTGTTCTAATTCTCTAATATGGACTACTAATAGATATAAAAAAAGTTCGATTGTGAATGTAAATTGCTGAACATCAGAAAAATAAAAGTCGGAAACCTATGCTCTCTTGCAGGTTTCCGACTCAACACAAAAACTAAACTAGACACATTTTTGGAAATCTAGTTGTATATTCTGTATATCAATTATATAGTCCTGCTTTTTTTTATGGTTCGACCATAATTCGACCATTTGATGTTTTATGTACTATCAAGATTTCTATATTTCATATTTTATATTACTTTAAATATTATATTTGCGCATTGTCAAACTAAAATAGTGCGTTTATGAAATCGTTATTAAAAAATGTCCTAAGAAGGATAAGTAAAAAACAATCTTCTAAAGAAGATAATGCAACAGCCTTTTATCCCCAGTGTTGTGCAAAAGTGGATGATTCCGCTCGTATGCGTATAAAAATGTCTTATGACCAAAATGTAAAAGAAACTATATCAAGCTTGAAAACACTTGCTAATGATATGTCTAGTGGCTTTGTTACTTTTAAAAAGTTTCAGACTAGGCGTTATCAATACAACCCGGATGCAGATGCAACTCTATATGCTTCAAGACTGCTTCGTGCAGCTTCTATATTGGAGTTCCTATTAACTGATCCTGATAATAAATCTTAGAGATTCATTTTTTCAGCTAGAGCAGAGAGCCCTATCAGTAGTTCAGTTATATTTTGGGCTTTTCCGACAACATCATCAACTTTCGCTGCTGTATCAGGGCTTAACTCCTTTTCTAATCGTTCTAGCTGCATTTGAAATGTATCAAAACTTAATATATATAAGTCTCTTTCAACAGTGAATCCCCCTTTTCTGCAAAATTGAATATTTCAAAATTCAACGTAAGATATTCAATATCATATCCTTTATAGTCAATAAATCTCCTATTTTTGAACTCCTCTAAAACTATTTCATATTGTTCTTTACTGATCCTAAGGTCTGGTATATCTTTATAATTTAGTTTAGCTGTTCTTTTCCCGTTTGCTACAACCAAAATATAATTTAATACTTTATCCTTTTCTTCAGCTGTTATAACTAAAGGATATTCTCTTTCATCTTTTGGGGGTACAGTTCTAATTGGGCGCATATTTGAAAAAATATTTATTCTATTGTTTATATAGTTTCATTCTAGTATTACTGTAATACATTATATCTTTTTCTATTTCGCAGGGAATTGTTAAATTGTCTTTTTCTACTATTAGATTCACAATATTGTCGTTTATAGAGTATTTACCTGATACCGTTTCTTTCCATTCATATTCTAAATCCTCATTATCATCTGCAACATTATATATTGTGAAAGATTTCAAGTCAAAAGATATAGCAAAAAAAGATCTTAAATAAGGAGTGCCTTCTTCAAAAGACAATCGAGTTTTTCCGTACCAGTCTTTTGCAGAAGTCCATGTTGTTCCTGCTAAATTAATACTGTCATCAGAGCATGAATTAAATATAAGCACAAATAAGAAGGATAGTATTAAAAATCTTTTTTTCATACGTATATAAGTTTATCCTACATTTCGTTCATTTTTCAACATAGTCAGTTCTCCTTTGGCTTTTTTAAGTTCTTCTGTGAGTAACTGATTCGTTTTAGTTTGTTCGGTGATTATACCTTGCAAGGTAGTGATCGTATCTACCAAGCGTTTCATTTGTTCTATGTTTGGGTCAGGTGTTACTTCTGAAAGTAGCATTTGACCTTTT
The DNA here is from genome assembly GCF_900155865.1 of Bacteroides bouchesdurhonensis. Taxonomy (GTDB): domain Bacteria; phylum Bacteroidota; class Bacteroidia; order Bacteroidales; family Bacteroidaceae; genus Bacteroides; species Bacteroides bouchesdurhonensis. The sequence goes on along the minus strand of NZ_LT707006.1, from coordinate 3,232,326 downwards.
CCGCGAAGTAACCACTCAGCAGAAATATCTTCATAGGTTAGTAGAATTGAAGTTAATACCTTAGCGGAAGGTTCTGTTCCACGTTGAAACATTGATGCTATTACAGATTGTGTTACACCAATTCTTTTCGCAAATGCGCTATCTGTAATGCCGGCAGACAGAATTATTTCTCTAATTCTTCCATTGATAGTGTTGTTATTTGTCATAAATCCAATCAATCAAAAGTTAATAAAACGCAAATGCGATAAAATAAAAAGTTTTTTGTTTTTAAAATAACGCAAATGCGATTATATTTGCATCATAAATCAATCAATCATACAAACATACAAAAAATGATTGATAAAACCAATTAAAAAATAACGATTATGAGCTACAATTTATCACAAATAATGAAGTCTGCACACCGCAATTACAAGAAGGGTGGAAAAACATTTTCAGAGTGTTTAAAATCTGCATGGAGCTTTGCAAAACTCCAAGAAAGTTTCTCACCGGAAGCTGTGAAATCAAGAACTGATAAATTTTTAGCTGAAAGACATGAAGCTATGAGCAAGACTGCCAAAGCTACACCTAGTAAGGAATATAATAACCTTAATATTCCCGCTTCCGCTTACTACAACCCAAATAGTACTCATTACGGTGCACATTACGTCGGAGATTAATCAAATTATACAACAATGGATAAAAGAACCGAACTAGAAATACAGCGAGACAAATATGAAGCTGTGATTGAAGAACGAGACGCGTTGATCAGCTCTTTGAGAGGTGAAAATGAAAAACTCAAACGAGATTTAGAATCAGAACGTGGATTTTATAGAGAGAAAGTTTCCCAATGTGATGATTTGAAGAAATTTATTGAATCGCAACGAAACTTAATGGACATAGTTTTGAAGAACAACCAAAGTATTCTCTAACCCTCACTAAAGTCAAACCAAACCGCCGGTTATCCGGTACCCAGTCCGGTCTTTGAGCCTGCCCTTGAAGGGAGACTGGGAACAACAGAGAAGAGTTCTTTGACATATTGGTAAAATGGTGTTTTGGAAGCCGACACGTGCCGAAAGGGATTACTGACGTAGGCGGGCTTCTCAACGATATAATGCTGTGGTTAATGGTCAAGCCGTATCGTTGTAAAACTAAATCAGTTAGACGTTTGTCGGCAAATCGAGGTATTTGCTTTATGTATATAAAGGTGATGTAGCTCAGGCAGGTTAGAGCGCTGTGTGTGGTGGATGGTTGAGAGTTCGAGTCTCTCAAGAAACACTCTTAGCTTAACGGAAGAGCACCACAAGCAGAGGTCGGCGGTTCGAATCCGCTCATCGCTTCAATGTTTAATTTAAAATTAGATTGTATGGAAAAGGATATTCAGAGACGTAACGTAATTGATGTATTACGGGGTATGGATGTTGGTGCAATAGAAGTATTTCCTATCGTTCAGAAACCGTCTGTAACTAATACATTGAATGCTCGGCTTTATAAAGAAAAAGCTGAAGGAATGGCTTGGAAAACAAAGTCAGATGTAAAAAATATGCAGTTTATAGTAACCAGAATTGCATAACTACCTTGCTTGTTGAGATGATCAGAGGTGAAATGGCTGAAATATTGCTAGATAATATTCTCCGTCTGTTTTCTACAGAAACGTTTGGAAAAGATAAGTCTGCGTATTATGTGGGTGGGGAAAAGAAATTGATGAATCTTATAGAAGCGGGTAAGATTGAAAGTGATAAGCCCACTAATGTCCAAAACGGCAAGTGGCATTGTAATGCTGCTCAAGTATTACTTCATTGCCGATGTGCGGGAAGGAAAGTTAAATCTAAAAAACGGAAGAAATGAAAAAGATTAAAGTGATACAGTATGCCATGATGTTCATTGCCTTATGGACAACACTGTATCTTGTAGATAGCATTGAAGTTAGCAAGAAAGAATTTATTGCTGCTTTTGTATTGGTGACTGTCGTATCAGTGAATTATATCTGTTTTCGATACTACGAAGATAGGAAACAAAATAAAGATAGCCTGTGAAGGTCTGCATTGCTTAATTTTAGTATTTGTCATGTTTATTTAGCCCGGTTCGCCGGGCATCTGCCGGGATAGCCCAGTTGGTTAGAGCGCATGTTTCTACATGAGGTCAGCGGTTCGAATCCGTTTCCCGGCTCAACTCAATCAGAGTTAAGTAACCCGTGAGGGGGAAAATTATGTTTGTATCAATAACAATTCAATCAATGTAGCCGGAAGCGTCTGGCTACGACCTGAAGGAATGGCGGAATTGGTAGACGCAAGTATGCAGATAGATTGAAGAAAGTCATACATAGGTAATCTATCATCCCGGTTCGAGTCCGGGTTCCTTCACAGAGAATTTTTCTTTTTATGTTTAACTAATGTTGCCAGCGAAAAGGACGCTGTAGGGTTAAAGCCCCTGTTATTTGAGTTTTAATTGTTCTATACTATTCCGGTGTGCTTTGAACGGCTATCCGGAAGCAAGAAGCTCGTGAGAGTGCTATTTAATAGTTAATGTCGTGTTTTATTTTGTGTTTGTGTTCTAGGTGAATGGTTCGTGAGAATAGTTCACTTAAAACGGATGGCTGGTGTAATTGGCAGCATACGCAGATATGCGTGATGTGGGTTCGATCCCCACGCCATTCACCCTTCTGATCCTAATTAAATTATAGTAGTTCATGAGTTTTGTTTTGTGTTTGTGATTGGGGTGTATGGTCTGTGAAGATAGTGCACCTTTTTAATTAATCGGGCGGATATGTATATCGTTGGTTGAAACTGCGGTGAGGTGCACCAATATTCCGTGAGACCGGTTCGACTCCGGTTCCGTCCACTAGCATTTACATTATGTATAAATCAGGGAGCCGTACACCCTTCAAAGCGTAGCCGTTCCATAAGGTACATTGGATTATTCATTTTCTTATTTTTCTGCCTGTACAATATCGTACAGGCAGTTTTTACTACCTGAAAATGGCGTTAAAATGGCGAAGTTTCTGTTTGCTAAACTTGTCAATAACGATTACCTTTACTGATGTAATGAGCTAAAAGTCAAACCATTAAATTAGAATTATGACAGCGAGAAAAAACACTGTATCAACGGTTCAGAATGAAGAGAAGAAGAAAAATTCTATCAGACCGCTTCTAGCTTCTGAAATTGAATGTAGGGTTGGTACTATGAAACCGGACGGTTCGGGCTGCTCCTTGCTATTATACAAGGATGCTCGAGTAGACATGAGAATACTTGATGAAGTGTTCGGAGAAATGAACTGGAAACGGCACCATGATGTCGTTAATGGGAATCTATTCTGTACGTTGTCCATTTGGGATAATGAAAAGAAGGAATGGGTGAGTAAACAGGATGTTGGGACAGAATCTAGCACAGAAAAAGAGAAAGGGCAGGCTTCGGACGCCTTTAAACGTGCAGGATTTAACTGGGGAATTGGGCGTGAACTTTATACGGGTCCTTTCATTTGGATTCCACTTGAGAAAAATGAAATATATCAGAGCAAAACAGGTTCTCCTGCTCTATACACCAAATTCAGTGTAAAAGAGATTGGTTATAACGAGCAAAAGGAGATTATTTTACTTGTTATTGTGGACAATAAAAACCGCGTTCGTTTTGCTTATGGTAATACAAAGGAAAAAGTATATGCTCCCAATGTTTCTGCTTCAAACGCTTCGGGCAAAGTATATACTGGTGTAGACCTGGATCGTGCAATTAAACAAATGACTGGTGTTAAAAGCCGCGAAGAGCTTGAGAGAGTTTGGGCTGAACATCCCGAACTTCACAATAATAAGGAGTTCAGAAACATAACTATTGACATGCAGAAAACGTATCCTCCTAGAAATTGATAATAATGATAGAATTAGTGAAATCCAGTGTGGTTTTCAATGAGGAAAACCACACTTATATGCTCGGTGAAAAACAGTTGCAAGGTATAACCGGTATGATTAGCCGGCAGTTGTTCCCTGACAAATATAAAGATGTCCCCGATTTTGTATTGAAGAGAGCTGCAGAGAAGGGTAGCCTTATTCATGCTCAATGCCAGTTTGCTGATGTAACAGGCTTACCTCCTGAAAGTATTGAAGCAGAGAATTATATCAGAATGAGGGTAAATGCCGGATATAAGGCGCTTGCCAATGAATATACCGTTTCTGATAACGAATACTTTGCATCGAATATAGATTGTGTTTGGGAGAAAGCCGGTAGAATTAGTCTTGTTGACATCAAAACTACCCTTCATCTTGATAAGGAGTATTTAAGTTGGCAGTTGTCAATCTATGCTTATTTCTTTGAACTTCAAAATCCATTACTCAAAGTTGATAAATTGTTTAGCACTTGGTTGCGTGGTAATAAACATGAATTTGTTGAAATTAGTCGTAAGTCTGATAAAGAAGTCAAGAAGTTAATGGAATGCGAGAAGAAGGGTGAGCAATATCTATCCAATCTTCCCGTTCCTGCCCCTGATGATGACAAGTTACTTATTCCAATGCAGCTTGTAAATACTATAATCGGGATTGAGGAAGAACTTGCAGATCTAACCAAGATTCAGAAAGATTATAAGGCAAAATTGAAAACTGCTATGCGTGAGAATGGTGTCAAGTCATGGGATGCCGGAAGATTGCGAGTTAGTTATACACCCGCTTCTACGAGTGACAATTTTGATACTAAAAAGTTTCAGGCTGACTATCCGGAATTATATTCTAAGTATATCAAAACAGTTCCTAAAGCTGATAGTATCCGTGTAACAATAAGGGAGGATAAATCATGAGTTTAAATAAATTGATGCTTATCGGGCATGTTGGCAAAGACCCCGATATTAGAATTTTGGAAGCTGGTTCTAAAGTGGCCACTTTCTCCTTTGCCACCACTGAAAAAGGTTATACCCTTGCCAATGGAACACAGGTTCCTGAAAGAACTGAATGGCATAATATTGTTGTTTGGCGTGGTCTTGCCGATGTTGTTGAGAAGTATGTCCATAAGGGAGACAAGTTGTATCTGGAAGGAAAGATAAGAACTCGGAGTTATGATGATAGCAGAGGAATTAAACGGTATATTACAGAACTTTTTGTTGATAATATGGAGATGCTTTCTGTTAAGCCTCAACAAGCGCCACCACCGCCACCTCTTCCGGAACACACCAATAATCAGACTCGAAGTGCGGTGAATGAGTGCCCGCCACCGCCGCCACCAACCAAGGACGATTTGCCATTCTGATAGGTTATGGAAGCAACATTGACGAAGAAAGATGGCAAAATCCAAATGGATAAGTCTTTCGAGTTCATGTGCAGCACACTTCGTAATGGAGAATACACTGTAACCATTAAGAAAAAAACACAGCCGAGAACATTAAATCAAAATGCTCTCATGTGGAAATGGTTTCAGTGTATTGGTGCCTGTTTGCGTGAATACACAGGTGAAGAGTATTGGAGCACTGCTGCTGGAGTTCAGGATATACATGACTTGTATTGTAAGAAGTTTCTTGTGAAACAGGTTCATGTGAATGGTAAGGTGGAAACTATTGTGCGAGGAACAAGTAAACTTAATACTTTAGAGATGCATAATTTCATGGAAAGCGTGAAAATAGATGCGGTCACCGAGTTTGGTATTACACTTCCATTGCCTGAAGACCAGCATTACTTAGATTTTATTCATGAGTACCAAAACCGGTACTAATTAATCCTTTTATAATTTATGATTGCAAATTTGAGAAACTACGAACCCGAGACAATCGAGTTTGTAGTTCCCGATTCTATTCGGGAAAAATTTCCCCCTGTTTTATTTCAGGGTTCTACGAATGTAGATGAATTGATAAAGTTGGTGAATGAGCATTTCAATGCTACATTCCCTGAAAGTGAGGTGACACAACGTTTACTGGATGAATTTGAAATTTCCGAAATTCGTGAAGAGTATTGCATCAAGCAAGAGAATGAGGTCCCCAAACGCGAACGTGAACTGTTGGAAGCCATTGAACGTGCAAAGAAAATTAAGAGTGATGCACAAGACAGGTTAGCTTCTATTAAGACTGAAATTAAAGACCTGGCTGCCGAGGTCAAAAAGGGGACGAGGGAGTATCATCTTTCAAGTAAGAATACGATCCGGTTTGCTCTTGATGGATATTTCCTGTATTATTCATGGGTGAACGGTGAGTTTAAGCTTGTGAAAGCTGAAAAAATTCCTGATTGGGACAAACGTTCTCTTTGGGCACAGGAAGATCGAAACAGAAAAGCGATGCTTGATTTGTTTGGTATTGAATATCCTGAAGTAGAACGTCCTATTGATGATACAGAAGATTATGGGGACAAGTTCGAAGAAGACCTGTCTGATAAACTTCCTGAAGAAGAACCGGAAGACGATGAGTAGATTGCAGCACAAAAAAGGCAGGAAGTCCAACTATGTGAAGCGGCTTGTGAATAATCCAGATTGGGAAGAAGCCAAGCGTAAAGTTCGTATTAGGGACGGACATAAATGCCAGATGTGCGGTAAAGACTTTAATTTAGAGATTCACCACAAAACATACAGGGTTAACGGAAAATCAATCGTTGGTCATGAGCTTGAACATCTTGATTGTCTCGTTACCCTTTGTGGTGACTGTCATTTGAAAGTTCATAAATATCACATCAAATTATGACATACCAGTTAAGAGACTACCAAAAAAGTGCTAGTGATGCAGCGGTCAGCGTTTTTAAATCCAAGGAAAAGAAAAACTACGTGATAGTTCTTCCCACTGGTGCCGGGAAGTCCCTTGTCATTGCCAATATAGCTGCACGGATAGACGGGCCGCTGATAGTGTTCCAGCCTAGCAAGGAAATACTCGAACAAAATTTTGCGAAACTTCAATCATACGGCATATTCGATTGTGGAGTTTATTCAGCTTCTGCCGGAAGAAAGGATATCAATCGTATTACGTTTGCTATGATTGGTAGTGTGATGAAACACATGAGTTTCTTCAAACATTTCAAGCACGTTCTGATTGATGAATGTCATTTAGTGAATCCGGAGAAAGGAATGTATAAGGAATTCTTTGAAGATGAGCAAAGGAAAGTTATTGGGCTGACAGCGACTCCTTACAGATTATGTTCAGGAAGAGGTGGTGCTATGCTTAAATTTATAACTCGTACCCGGCCAAAGGTTTTCACTGATGTTATTTATCACTGTCAGGTGAGTGAACTACTTGCTAAAGGATTTCTCGCAAGTTTGAAATACTATGATATTACAAAGTTGGATTTAAGTAGAGTCAGGACTAATTCTACTGGTGCAGATTACGATGAAAAAAGTCTTCTGCAAGAGTTTGAACGTGTGGACATATACAAAGATATAGTTGGATGGACAAAACGTCTGTTGAACCCCAAATCGGGCATACCACGCAAAGGTATTTTAATATTCACGAGGTTTATTCGTGAAGCTGAAAAACTGGCTTCCGAAATTCCTAATTGTGCGATCGTTAGCGGTTCTACTCCAAAGGAAGAAAGGGCACGAATTCTGAAAGGTTTTAAAGATGGAAGAATAAAAGTTGTTGCTAATGTCGGAGTACTTACAACCGGATTCGATTACCCGGAGCTTGATACGATTGTTCTTGCACGTCCAACCAAATCCCTTTCCCTCTATTATCAAATGGTCGGTCGTGTTATTCGTCCCTGCCAAGGTAAAGAGGGTTGGGTTGTTGATTTGAGTGGGAATTTCCGGCGTTTTGGGCGTGTTGAAGAGTTACGCATAGAACAGCCTGAAAAGGGAAAATGGTGTATAATGAGTCGTGGCCGTCAATTAACCAATGTAGTATTTTAATTATCATGTGGAGAAATTACAAGAAGAAAGAAAAGAAAAAGCCTCTTTTCGAGGTAGAAGGTGTTAAGGTCAAGAAGAAACCTGATCTTGTCGATAAACTAGACAGAATATTTAGTTTATTCATCCGTTATCGTGATACGATGCCTAATGGATATTTTCAGTGTATTTCATGTGGTAAAATAAAGCCTTTCAATAAAGCAGATTGCGGTCATTACATCAACCGCCAACACATGAGTACTCGCTTTGATGAAATGAACTGCAATGCTCAATGTTCACATTGTAACCGCTTCATGGAAGGAAATATTCAGGATTATCGCAGACGTCTAGTTGCCAAGTATGGTGAACGAAATGTGCTGATCCTGGAAGCCAAGAAAAATGTTACTAAGCAATTTAGTGACTTTCAATTAGAAAAGCTGATTACTCATTACAAGGAAGAAGCGAAAAAACTGAAGGAAGCAAAAGGTCTGTGAGTTTTATTACTAATCGGAGTATAATCCCTTAAAATATGGAAAGAAATTCATTCATCTTTTATAAAGGGTGGAGAGAAGCAATCAAGGATTTGCCGGATGATGTCAGGCTGGAGATTTACGAAAGCATAATTGAGTATGCGACAACGGGAAATCTTCGGGGGTTGAAACCTATGGCAAATATTGCTTTCAACTTTATAAAGATAGATATAGACAGGGATACTGAAAAGTATATGTCTATTGTGGAAAGGAATAAGAGCAATGGTTCTAAGGGGGGACGTCCGAAAAGTGAAAACCCAAAAGAACCCAAAGAACCCACAAAACCCACTGGGTTATTTGGAAACCCAAAAGAACCCACAAAACCCGATAATGATAATGAATATGATAATGATTATGTAGATGATAATGATTCTCATTTAAAAAAGAAAGAAACTTCTCCTAAAGGAGAATCAAAGAAAGACGAGCTTTCTTTGTTCCCCGAGGAAAAGATTGATTGGGGTGGGCTAATGGATTATTTTAATTCCACGTTTAAAGGTAAACTTCCTGCTATAAAGTCCATAGATGCAAAACGAAAGAAAGCTATTAAAGCACGTGTCGCACAATACGGGAAGCAAGCTATATTCGATGTGTTCCAATTGGTTTTAGACAGTCCTTTCTTGCTTGGACAAAACGATAAAAATTGGAGGTGCACTTTTGACTGGATATTCTTGCCTACAAAATTTACAAATATTTTAGAAGGTAACTATAATGGAAAACGAACTGATACTGCGGCCACAAGAAGAGAATCGGTTAGCAGTCTTACGGACCTCGCCGAAGAACTACTGCAAAGCTCTATGCCCAAAGAAGGTTGAAGATGTATTTCAAAGTGATGAACCTTCTATTGGCACTATCATAAGAAAGTTTGGTGAACCACAGGCTAGAGCAGTGCTGGTCATATTGATAGCTGATGCCTTGGAGTTTTTCAATGTCAGTAATACAATGTCTGCTACCCAAGTTGCTACTACAGTAGATTTAATCATTGAAGAATATCCCTATATGAAAACTGATGATTTTAAACTGTGTTTCAAGAATGCAATGAAAATGAAATATGGTGAAAATTACAATCGTATTGATGGTTCTATCATTATGGGATGGCTTCGTGAATACAACAAAGAACGTTGTGCTGTTGCTGATAATCAGTCATGGAATACTCATAAGGCTAAATTGTCAGGGGAAACGAGTTTTACAAGTGGCTTGTCGTATGAAGAATACCGGAACGAACTCAAACTTAGAGTTGAGCAAGGAGATGAAGAAGCTGCTAAAGCGTTAAGTCTCTCAAATGAAATAATCTCTTATCTAAACAAAAGAGAATATGGCAAACAAGAAGCAGAAGGTGACAATTTACTGGAACACTAGGCATATCAAACTTGAAGATATTCCTGAAGTGAAAAGAAGAATACGGGAGCGTTTTGGTATTCCTAATCACACAACTGTTAATGGTGAAACGGATTGTTATATCCGTGAGGAAGATATGGAATTGCTTCGGGAAACGGAAAAACGTGGCTTCATTCAAATACGTAATAAGCCCGCATGAAAATGGCGTTAAAATGGCGAAGTTTCTGTTTGCATAACTTGTCATTTTACGATAACTTTACTGATGTAATGAATTAAAAGTCAAACCAATATAATTAAATTATGGAAGTACAAAACATTAGAATTGACCTTATCAGTCCTTCTCCTTTGAATCCGAGAAAGACTTTTGATGAAGCAGCTCTTGAAGAGCTTGCAAGCAACATTGAAAAGCAAGGTTTATTGCAACCTATCACTGTCAGAGTTGCTAAATCCGAGGAGATGACTAACCTAGAAATCGGAGATGTTACCCCATTACCTTACACATACGAAATTGTTTGCGGTGAGCGTCGTTTCCGGGCTGTGTCACTTTTGAAAGCAAAGGAAGATGAAGCGAATGTTGCAAAAATCAAAGCCCATCGAAAAAAGTCGGAAAAATTTCAGACAATATCCTGCATTGTCAGAGAAATGACAGATGATGAGGCTTTTGAAGCGATGATTACCGAGAATCTTCAAAGAAAAGATGTTGATCCCATCGAAGAAGCTTTTGCCTTTGCGCAGTTGGCTGAAAAAGGACGAACTTTGGAAGATATCGCTCTTAAAATAGGAAAGTCTACCCGGTTTGTTTTTGACCGTATTAAATTGAATTCTCTTATTCCTGAACTAAAAGAGCGGGTAAGAAATGGAGATATACCATTGTCCGGTGCTATGATTCTTTCTAAATTGGATGAAGATACTCAAAAAGAGTTTCATGAGGAGGAGGAAGAACAATGTACTACTGCTATGATTCGAGAATTTGTGAGTAATTCTTTCATGGAGCTTGGTAACGCACCTTGGATTAAAGATGATTCCGATAATTGGGAAAATACCGATATTAAATCATGTTCTCAATGTGAGAATAATACGTGTAATCATGGTTGTTTGTTCTATGAAATGAATAGTAAGGATGCTAGATGTATCAATGCTGCTTGCTATGAGAAAAAACAGATTGCTTATGTGACGCGGAAAATTCAACTAGAATATGAACATCTTGTTAAAGTTGGCGAACCTCTTTCATTTGGAAAAACAGTAATTATCGCTAGACGTCCCGATACATATTGGGGAGAAGATAGAAAGGTTTTCTATGAAAAAACTTTGGAAGCTGTTAAACAACTTGGATTTGAAATAGTTGATCCTGATGAAATCTTTAGATGTAAGTGCTGGTATTCAGAAGATGATGAACGCACTTTGAAAATGCTTGAAGATGGAGAAGTTTATCGTTGTCTTTCATTTTTTGGACATTATTCTCCCGAATTTAACGTTAGTTTCTATTATGTTAGAAAAGAAACGGCTTCCTCTACTTCCGCCGTTGCCGATCTAAAAGAGATAGAAAGGGAAAAAATAAACGCCCAATTAAAAAGAGCGAAGGATATAGTCAAGGAGAAGTCTGCTGAAGAAATGCGCAAGTGGGCGCAAGAGAAAACATATTATCAGAGAACAAAAGAATTCTCTGAAAATGAACAACTTGTTTTTGATGTGCTGGTTCTTAGCGGTTGTAGCAGTACTTATCTTGAAAAACTGAATTTAAAAAAATGGAATGGTGAGAGTGATTTTGTAAATTATGTCAAGAACAACCAAGCTGACCGACACCAATGGTATAGAGCCTTTATTGCTGAATGCTTATCATCGAATAATGTGAATTTCTACTCCTATTTGCAAAAGTGTCAGAAAATCCTTTTTGCAGAACAATATCCGGATGATTTCAAAGCGCTCTCTAAGAAACTTGCGGATTCATATGATAAGAAAGAAAAGAAGCTCAAAGAAAGACTGAAAGAACTAAATAACGATAACACAGAGGAAGCCTAGTGGTTTCCTCTCTTTATTGACGCACTTATGAAAACGTGGACTGACGAACAACTTGCTATACTTGACAGTGAGTACCCGACTGCTGATTTAAAAGAACTTGCTAGGCGTCTTGATAAAACACTTAGTGCTGTTAAAACAAAGGCCTTGATTCGAAAACTTAGGCGCTCTCCGAGAATCTCGTTTTGGAATAGTGAGAGACTTGATAAATTGAAAAAGTTGTATCCCAATCATACTAATGAGGAAATAGCACAGATATTAGGTACCACTTATTCTGCTGTAAATGGAGTTGCATTTAAATTACGGCTCTTTAAATCTAAAGAATTTAAATTTCAATGCGCTTCTAAAAGCTTCTTTCCCAAAGGCCACCAACCGATGAACAAGGGACGTAAGCAAACGGAATATATGTCAGAGGAACAATTAGCAAAAACGAAAGCTACTCGATTTAAGAAAGGACATGTCCCCAAAAATCATAAACCAGTCGGTTATGAACGCATAACTCGTGACGGTTACATTGAAGTGAAAACTGCCGAACCGAATGTCTTTGAACTTAAACATCGGCTTGTATGGATTGAGCATAATGGAGAAATCCCCCCTGGTTATAATATTCAGTTTAAAGATGGCAACAGGCAAAACGTTTCCATTGAGAACCTTTACATGATTAGTCGTTCTGAACAATTAAAAAAAGAGAATTCTTTGTATGCCCGATATCCGGAAGATGTTCAGTACCTAATCAAACTAAAAGGAGCTTTGAATAGACAAATTAATAAAGCAACAAAAAAGAATGAATCATGACTGATGGAGCAATAGATAGATTGAAAGAAATGGTTAATAAACCATTCCTTTATCAGAATGAAGAAGTTGTAATTCTCAATTACTGTGACGGTACCGGTGATGATGGTACCGAAGTTGAGATATACTTGAATAATGGCAAAGTATTGGTATTTAGTATGTTTGATTTGGCTTCCAAATTGAATCGTTTTCGGCCAATAACAAACACAGTTGTCGTGTTGGCTAATGAACGGTTGAATAAGGTGTCTACAGTGAACCCTACCATTTTACAAGATTTGAGGAATTTGGTTCTTCAACAAATTAAGGATGTGAAAGAAGATCCTAGTAAAGTGAGCCAAGCAAAACAAGTTTTCCAAGGGGTTAATACCGTAATCAATCTTGCTAAGACAGAATTAGAGTACAGGAAATATTTAGATACAACAGACCCCTCAAAATAAATAATAGTATGCTGATAGATAAAGAATATGTTCATTGGTTTCGCATCAGAGACCAACCTAATAGAATCGTGTGAGATTATTCATAGTCTAACAATTTAACCCGATCGATATGATAACATTGAATAGGTTTGCCCAGAGATGCTTGAATATCATGAGGAAGCGCTTTAAGATGAATGAGCATAGCTCAAGAAAAGCGTTTAGCATAAGAATTGAAGCCGTTTGGAGAAAATTCGATATTGCTTCTAAATATAGGAGTGATAATCTTCCTAAATATTCGGAAGATGAAGAATTGGCAGCCGAGATGATAATTTACCTTGTTGCCTATTTAAAAAGATTTGGTTGTGAGGACATTGAACAGCTTATCAAAGATAAGATAGAGTTCGATGATAGAAAAAATGATTAGGTGTTGTTACTGACTGTTTGTGTTGTTGATTTTGTGTTGTTGATTTTAATATAGTTAGTTATGACAGAGATTATTCAAGTCTGCCTACTTGATTTTAATAAGGGGCAGCTCACGGGATTGCCGAAAAATCCACGTTTTTTTCGTGATTACCGCTTTGAAGCGATGAAGAAAAGCATTCAGGATTCGCCAGAGATGCTTGAGCTTCGAGAACTTATAGTTTTTCCCTACAATGATGGCAGATATATTGTTGTTTGTGGTAATTTACGTTTGCGAGCTTGCAAGGAGTTAGGTTATAAAGAACTGCCTTGTAAAATTCTGGCACCTGATACCCCCGTTAAGAAGTTGAGGGAATATGCCACTAAAGATAATGTCAATTTTGGTGAGAATGATTTGGACGTTATGGAAAACGAGTGGAATAAGGCGGAACTCCAAGATTGGGGCATCGAATTTGCCCCGGAGAAGAAAGAGGATGAATTTAAAGAGCGCTTCGATGCCATCACGGATGATACAGCCATTTATCCTCTCATTCCAAAGTATGACGAAAAACATGAGTTGTTTATCATCACCTCAAGTAATGAGGTAGATAGCAACTGGCTTCGTGAAAGGCTGGACATGCAGCACATGAAGTCGTACAAAACCGGGAAAATAAGTAAATCCAATGTAATTGATATAAAAGACGTTCGCCATGCCCTGCAAGATAGTAATACCAAGTCATAAACGCCATGACCGGGTGTTCGCTAAAAAGTTGGTGAACGATCCTATCATTTGCGTTGCTGAAAGTCAAGCTGACTTATATCAACAATTTAACCCGGAATGTGAAATTGTTACTCATCCTGACGACGTTATGGGCCTCATCCCGAAACGTAACTGGATGGCAAAGCATTTTGGAGAACTTTTCATGCTTGATGATGATGTCCATGCCTGCAAACCTATTTATGTGGAAAAAGGAGAACCTAGCCGGATAAAGGATAAAGATAAGATAACCAATATCATTCAGTCATTATTTGAGATGGCCAGTATGATGGATGTACATCTGTTTGGCTTCACCGCTCGGATATCGCCGGTAATGTATGATGAATCCGCTTTTCTTTCTCTTTCGAAAATGATAACCGGTTGCAGTTATGGAGTAATCTATAACAAAAACACTTGGTGGAATGAGGAAATACGTTTGAAGGAAGATTTTTGGATTTCTTGTTACATGAAGTACAAAGAACGTAAGGTTTTAACCGATTTGCGGTATAATTTTGAGCAAAAGAACACTTTTGTAAACGCTGGTGGGCTTGCTTCTATAAGGAATCAGGAAGAGGAACGTAAATCTATCCTCTTTATCAAAAAGAATTTTGGTGATAGTATTTTGCTAAAGAGTGCAACCACTAATGGGAAAGACAAAACAAAGCAGCTCGTTCAATATAATATATCATGCAAATTCAAATTCTAATAGTCTGTAAAAAAGGCGTTTAAATGGCGTCCATTCTGTTTGTCATATTCGCCTTTTTTAGCTAATTTTACTGATGTAATAAACTAAAAGTCAAACCATTAAATTAGAATTATGATTATAAGAACAGTTTGCGGATATGATTTCTTTGAGGTGAGTTCTGCAATGCAGAAAGCCATTAGGCGAGCCGACACCGGGGTAGCCGGCTTTTTTGCATTGGAACTTTGGGCGAGTGGGTACCGCGATTATGTGTGGAAGCGTCTGTTTACCATTAGTGCTGAAGATTGCTATGGAATCATTACTAAAGAGATAGAAGCATTGTGGCAGGGGCATGAGCTGGTAAACAAGACTGCTACTGAACCCAAAGGGAGGATATTTGTCAGTAAAGCTGTTATTCTCCTTTGTGAATGTAGAAAGAATCGTGATGCGGATCATTTGCAAAACTTCATCTATGATAGAAAGGATATTGATATAGAAAAGTGGATAAATGATGTCAGGCGTTACCCTATTCCTATTCCAGATTACACTTTCGATGTACATACACGAAAGGGTAAAAAACATGGGAGAACCAAAGAAGAATTCTTTCAGGAAGAATACAAGGCGTTACAACCTCGTGTTCCTGGTTTATTCGATGATTTGGTTCAACCCAGTCAACCAAAGTTATTTAATGATGAAACCACGGCTAAGTAGCTGTGGTTTCATCATTTTTCATATAAGTCAAACCAATTTAATTAAAAAAATGAACACGTATTACAAATTTGCGCCAAATGTATTTTTGGCAAAGTGTGATGAGAAGCACGAAAAAGGTGAAACTATTGAA
The DNA here is from genome assembly GCF_900155865.1 of Bacteroides bouchesdurhonensis. Lineage (GTDB taxonomy): Bacteria > Bacteroidota > Bacteroidia > Bacteroidales > Bacteroidaceae > Bacteroides > Bacteroides bouchesdurhonensis. The sequence continues at coordinate 3,216,809 of NZ_LT707006.1, read as the reverse complement.
GTTACCACCAAGTATGGAAAAGAAAATGAATGTATTGTTTTCAACCTCATTTACGAACGTGATGGATTCTATTACTACTCAATCGTACGGGCTGATGGCTTTAATGTGCAAGAGTGGGCCAAACAAAGAGCTGAACGTCGTCATGAATGGGCTACATCTGCTGTACAGAAAAGCTGTGAATATTACAACAAGTCCAATAAAGATAAGGATTTTCTTTCTCTAGGTGAGCCTATCAAAGTGGGACATCATAGCGAGAAGCGACACAGAAAAGCGATAGATGATGCGTGGAACAATATGGGGAAAAGCGTTGAGTTTAGCGATAAGGCTGCCGAACATGAAAGAGTTGCGAAGTATTGGGAAAAAAGGGCTAATACGATAAACTTGTCCATGCCGGAAAGTATAGATTTCTACGAACATAAGTTGGAACAAGCAAAAGAATATCACGAAGGATTGAAGTCCGGTAAGTACCGACGCGAGCATACATACGCTATGGCTTATGCCAATAAAGCAGTAAAAGAGGCTAAAAAAAATTATGACCTTGCAGTAAAGCTGTGGGGCGATGTTTAATAATTTGTAGTATCTCAAATAATTTACTATGAGAGAATTATCAAAAGAAACCTCATTACAAAGGGTAATGAGGGCTTCAGGTCGTGTACCTGTACAATGCTCATGCAGTGTTTGTAAACAACAATGTCATACGCCATGTTTAGGTACTCCTGATGATATTGAACGAATTATTGATGCAGGTTATGCCGACAGGTTAGCGCTGACGAACTGGGCTGCTGGTATATTCTTAGGGGTTATTAATATTGCTATTCCGATGATTCAGCCCGTTGCTGGTAAGGAGTATTGTGCTTTTTTCGAGAATGGACTGTGTATCTTACATGATAAGGGTTTGAAGCCCACTGAAGGACGTTTGTCTCATCACACAGTCAGGAAGGATAACTTCAATCCTGCTATGAGTATTGCTTGGAACGTTGCAAAAGAATGGCTGATGCCGGAGAATGAGGATGTACTTTCTCGTGTAGTAAATAAATTCTTGAATGCGAGGAAGCCATGAATGTGTGTCAATCAATACCTCGTAGAGATTGTAAGGTGTTTGCTAAATGTGGAGCAAAATCCTTATCACATTGCCGGCGGCACCGCGAAACTGATGAGAAGTGTAAAAGTTGTACTCTAATTCGTCGTAAGCCGCGTAATCGGATTATAGATGATTCAGGACGTGAAATGAAAAAATGTACCCATTGCGGAAATTACTTCTACTTGAACCGGTTCTACAATCGTATAGTGGTGAGAAAAGGTAAGGAATATCATTTGTTGACTTCCTGGTGCCGTATGTGTATGTCACAGATTAATAATCAGAGGGCAAAGAAGAAAAAGTGACTTGTCTATTAAATTTTTTGTATGAAATATTATGCTTCAGTCAGCTTTGGAAAGGATTCCTTGGCAATGCTTTTCATGCTAATAGATAAAGGATATCAGTTGGATGAAGTCGTTTTCTATGATACAGGTATGGAATTTCAGGCAATCTATAACACTCGTGATGCTGTTCTTCCAATTCTTAAAAAACTTGGCATTAAATATACAGAACTGCATCCGGAGCAACCTTTTCTTTGGACAATGTTTGAAAGGCCGGTTAAGAAAAGAGGGACCAATATTATCCATAAAAAAGGATATAGTTGGTGTGGGGGAACATGCCGGTGGGGAACGAGTGAAAAACTTCGTGCATTGAAAGCTCACACAAAAGACGGAATTGATTATGTCGGTATTGCTGCCGATGAGACCCATCGCTTTGAAAAGGAAAAACGACCAAATCGGGTTTTACCACTTCGTGATTGGGGCATTACTGAAGCAGATGCACTCCAGTACTGTTACACAAAAGGCTTTGTTTGGCATGAGGATGGAGTAAGGCTATATGAACTACTTGATCGTGTGAGTTGCTGGTGTTGTGGAAATAAGAACTTGAAGGAGTTGAAGAATATGTATTTGTACCTTCCATGGTATTGGAAAAAGCTGAAAGAACTTCAGTTAAATACCGATAGACCCTATCGGCGTAATAGTGGAGAAACCATTTTTGATTTAGAGGAAAGATTTAAACGTGAAATGCAACAAAAATAGTTATTATGATTCCCTTATGTATAAATGGAAAAGATTATTATGATCGAGAAGAAGCACTTGCTGCTTGGTTCGAGGAATGGTTAATGAAACAAGACTTTGAGCAAGATCTTATTGATCGAGAGCTGGAGCTTGAATATCGAAAGACTCATCCTGATTGGAACACTCCTTATGTGATGTATGGTGTTCGTAAAAAACATAAGTGTATCCAAAAGAATGAAATTGCCGTGTTTTATGACTTGTTACCGAGACAAAAGCGTGCTCGTACTGCTGAAACACATTGGTATAAAGTATTGTACAAGAGAAAGGCCACTCCTGAAGAAGTTGAGTCACTCGAGGCTGGGGAATATACCCGTAGATATTTGGTGTATTCCCTGTTTATTGAGAAGAAAATGACTCTTGACAAGGCTTTATCTCTTATAGTTGCCGATGATAAATTATTAGGAATTGCTGATAATACCATCTCTGAAATTGTAACAGCCTTTGAGACTTTCTTTAACCGTAAATTTAGAATTTATAAACCCGAGTTTACAACTCAACTTAATTTATTTACAGATTAATATGAAAACAACAATTATTTCATGTGTGATTTTGTTTGTGTTCCTGCTATATGTAGGACACTTTTCTATAACAATCAAGCCGTTCACAGCCCAACTTCCATACTGGAATCGTTCGCTCGGACTGTTTTTGTTGATCCTCTCTTTTATAGTGTATAATGCCGGTGAACATGCAAAAGGCTATCTTGATGGATTAAGAGAGAGTGAGAGAATAATACTTGAATTGTTGAAGAAAAAGACCGAGTAAAATGGCGTTAAAATGGCGAAGATTCTGTTTGCTAAACTTGTCAATAAAGATTACCTTTATAGACGTAAAGCATTAAAAGTCAATCAACATGAAGAGGAATGAAAAAATAGAAAAATTAGAAAGACTAGGTATTTTCAATCAATGGAAATATAATACAGAAAGAGCAAATGAGACATTTAATATTGAGTGTCCTGACTTCTCAATGACAAATGAAGAGCGGATGAACAATTTGTTAGATGTTGATTGCTGTTTTCATCGGTTTCTAGCTATTTCATTCCCTTTTAATGGTACTCCTGAAGGCGTTGCTTTTTGGGAGAATATTGCAAAAAAATAATCGAACTTAATTGAATTGAAATTATGAGTAAAAAAGATTTAATAGAGCAGAACATCACAAGAGTTCAAGAATATGTGAGGGAACTGATTGAAGATGCAAAGTGGAATAATGGTGTTTCGGAAACTCTTGAATCTACTTCAATAATTGTAGGTAATAGTGATGATATCTATGATTTTGCAATTTTATTTGCTTCTAATAGTGAATGTGTTTATTGTGAATTCATAGATAGTAAAATAGAGTACATTGATTGTGAATTAGATTGTGAAATATGCCAATTTGAAGGAAGAATAATTTTTCAATATATAAACGGAAAATTTCATAATCCTGCTAGTCAAATTATCGAACTATCAAAGTTGCTGATGAAAGGCGAATTAAGAGACACAAAAAGTATCTTTTGTTCTATGGTACTTCGATTAATGGATACTGAAGAATACAGTAACAATTATTGTAAATCTTTGGATTTAGTTCTGAGGCTGTTTCCTGAAATAGATGGAGAATTATTAGAAAAGGAATTGGATAGATATATTTAAGCATTACAAGGATGAGTAAAATGAATTTAAATGAATTAAGAGACAAAGCATATAAAACAGCTTGTGAACATGGGTTTCACGATCAAGAGCTAAGTAACAATCATTTTCTTTGCCTTGTGATTTCTGAACTGATGGAAGCTGTGGAAGCAGATAGAAAAGGAAGGCGTGCTAATGTTGATCGGTATAATAAGAAGATTGCTAACAGCCGCATTTGTCAAGGATTGGATTCTGACATTCCCAAAGAGCGCGGTTACGAAGTTGCATATAACGAAACCATTAAAGGTTCAATCGAAGAAGAATTAGCTGATGCTGTTATCCGCTTGCTTGATCTTGCAGGACTTCGAGGAATAAACCTTGAACTTGCCAATGGAGATATTGATGACTGTATTGAAGATATGGCAGAAGCCTGTAAAGGCGAAACTTTTACCGAATCAATCTATTCCATCTCTACACTTCCTGTTAGGTATGACGGAATATTTGATTTTCCTACAGCCGTGAATGATATGATACTATCTATCTTCGGGCTTGCCAAGCACTTAGATATAAACCTGCTTTGGCACATCGAGCAGAAAATGAAGTATAACGAACTCCGTGAAAAGATGCACGGGATGAAGTATTAACTCTCAAATCAAAAAAATGGATGATAAACGAAAACAAATATTGGTAGATTACATATCCTACCTGTATACGACGGGTAGGAGCTATGATAGCATCGGGAAATACATCAAATATGTGACTGATTTTCTTGAAAATTCCGAAGAAATCAATCGTCATGGTTATTATAAATATAAACATAAAAATGCTGATGCTATGGTGCGCCATTCGTTTATGTGTGAGGCTGTTTGTGATTTATTGTCTTATCTTAAAATCGGATATGGCCGACGGGAAAAGGCTGTAAAGCCTTTGGAGAAACTTGAGGTTATTTCAGAGAAGAATAAGAAACTGCTTAATGATTTTATAATATGGTTGACTGATAACAATGATTATTCCTCTCACACAATTGATGTCTATTATACCTCGTTGAGAAAATATTTTGAATACGCCAATGAACTAAATATGGATAATTGCAGACGATTTATAAAAAGCCTTGAAGAGGAAAAACTTTCTCCAGCTACCATTCGATTACGTATTACAGCCATTGAGAAGTTCTCCAAATGGGTGAAGAAACCTATTGAACTGAAACGACCTAGAATGAAACGCAAGTTGGATGTAAACAATGTGCCGACAGAAGAGGAATATAATAGGTTACTGGAGTATCTGAAAACAAAACTCAACAAGGATTACTATTTCTTCATTAAGGTATTGGGTACTACAGGAGCTCGGCTCTCGGAGTTTCAGCAATTCACGTGGGAGGATATAGCGGCCGGCGAAGTTGTTTTGAAAGGGAAAGGGAACAAGTATCGGCGTTTCTTTTTCCAAAAGCAATTGCAGAGGGAAGTGAAGGACTATATAAAGGAGACAGGCAAGTCCGGTACTCTTGCTGTTGGGAGATTCGGGCCGTTGACTCAAAGAGGTCTTTCACAGCATCTGAAAGTATGGGGTAAACATTGTGGTATTGATTCGAAAAAAATGCACGCTCACGCCTTCCGGCACTTCTTTGCTAAAATGTTCCTGAAGAAAACCAAAGATGTAATTCAATTAGCAGACCTTCTTGGTCATGGTAGTGTAGATACAACAAGAATTTATTTACAAAAAAGTTATGATGAACAACAAAGAGACTTTAATAAAAACGTTACGTGGTAGTGTAGCCCAGCTCAATGAATTGTCGGATATGACTGAAGGCATAGATGTTTATGACGCTGCCGGATATGTTGATACTGAATTTCTTATGGAAGCGCTTTCCTGTGTTAATACTTTCATGGATGCGAGTAATATGGTTATTGCGAAAATATCTTCGCTGTTAGCGCCAGACGCTCCAGATGATGAAAAGAAGAAGCAGGCTGATGAAGGTAAGAAATGGAATGTGGAAGAAATACTGAAACATTGTACTCTTGAGGATAGTGTTCTCAAACTTCCGAAAGTACAATTCAATAAGAAATCCTATGCTGAAGCAAAGAAATGGATAGAAGAAGCTGGCGGCTCATGGCAGGGAGGTAAGATACAGGGATTCACATTTCCTTTTAATCCGGAACGTGTGTTCTCCATCTTGAAAGAAGGTAAGCGATGCGATTTGCAAAAAGATTTTCAGTTCTTTGAAACACCTGCTGATATTGCAGACTGGCTGGTAATGCTTGCCGGTGGAATTCACGAAACAGATACCGTACTTGAACCAAGTGCCGGACGTGGTGCTCTGATAAAAGCGATTCACCGGTCGTGCCCGTCAGTAACAGTTGAATGCTATGAACTGATGCCAGAAAACAGGGAGTTTCTTCATACACTTGATAACGTAATATTGCTTGATGAAGATTTTACGAAAGACAGTGTAGGACATTACACTAAAATTATTGCTAATCCTCCGTTTTCCGGTAATCAGGATATTGACCATGTAAGACTTATGTATGAACGCTTGGAAGAAGGTGGAATTCTTGCAGCTATTACCAGTCAGCATTGGAAATTCGCGTCTGAAAAGAAATGTGTTGACTTCCGGGAATGGTTGGAAGAAGTTCATGGAGAAGTTTTTGAAATCGGAGCAGGTGAATTCAAGGAAAGTGGAACGACTGTTAGCACTATGGCAGTTGTAATAAAAAAGTAATTCAAAACTAGTAATGAAGAAAATGATATTAATATACACTCTTCTCACTTTGATAGTGGGATGTGCTTCACCGAGAAAATATAAAGAGAACCGCTTTACAAAACAGTTTCAAGAAGTGGATTCGATGTTTAATGAAAAGTACAAGCTACATGAAGATTAAGTACATACGATTGAAAGATAAAGAGCATGTTTGCGACTATTGGCTTATACTCGCTTATCGTTCGCTTTTACAGCGTGCAAGAAAAAGCCGGAAACGGAAAGAGTTTGCTCGAAGAATAATTCGACTTTGCAAAGGTTCAGATAAGCGAATAACGGATATATCAGATGATTATAGATTTTGGACTGCCAAAGAAATGTATGATACTATCGTCAGTAAATAACTCTCAAAACAGAATAGTATATGAAAATAATAGCAAAACAAGGTTCAGAGCTTGAGAAGCTACTGAAACAAATGAATGAACGGCTTTTGCGTGAACAAGATGAAGCTAAAGATATGATTCAGGAATATTGTGGTTCAAGACCAGATAGTATCGGTTATGTTTGGGCGTTTGGCTTCACTGCCGAGTGGTTTTATACACTTATCGGTTTTGAAAATAAGGAGTTTGTTCCTGAAAAACTGATTCCGAATAATGATGATAAGAAGCATCTGTGTTGGAAAATCAATAAACGAAAGAAGGAGGGTCGAGAATTTATTGATAAATGGTGTAGAAAATTTCGAGGTATAGATGGTAGACCTCTTAATAAATTGGGGATTCCGGTAATGCACGAAGAAACAGGACGCTATTTCCATTGGCTCCCACTTGAAAAAGATGGTGTTTATTACGTTTCAGTAGGTTCTTCCATTCTTGAATGTATGCCATCGGCAAAAAGTGAGCAGTTTGAGATAGAAGTTTAACGTATAACAATGAAGAAAGGAGCCAATATGTTTGAGCCAAAAACAAAAGCCATTACCCGATGGGGACTTACTATTCGAGGTACTGATGTGTTTTTTCCAAAAAAGGAAACAACTATAAAAATTGGAAGATTGACACTAAAGATGAATCCGGAAACTCGAATGTTTGAGGAATACCGGCTTTGGGATTTAACTTCGGGTGTTCCTGAATTGATTGATGAACAGAGATTTGATAGAACGATTTTAATTCAATAAAAGATAGAGATGAACGAAAATATTGAATTACCTGAAGAAAAAGAACCATTGCTGATAGGCAAGGATACGAATGGGAAAATTGTGATCCAAAAAGGAAAACAGAAAATCATTGTTCATGCTTGGGAAATAAAACTTTTAAAGAAGATAGTTTTTTGCATAACTGAAGAATAACGATAAAGAAATGAAGAAAAATAAAGGATTTACAACACCATGCTATATGGCTGTTAAAGACGGAAATCACGCTAATCGTCTACTGATAGCATTAAAAAGTATAGGCGACAGAAAAGTATATGGAATACCAGAGAATATTACATATCCTTGTGTTTGTGGAGTATCCACGAACATTATATCATTCGGTGAATTGAATGATTTAGCCGGATTCATTAATTGTGAAGAAAGTGAGGATTTGTTTCTTGCTTTAGCATCCCTGCGAAATGATTCAGATATTCATCAATGGTTTACTGATGGTGAGAAATGGGTAATCAGCGATATCCATTCTCTTCTTGAACTAAAAGAGTATTTCCAGTTAATTAAATTCGACTACTCAAAAACTCACAAGGCAACAGCCGAAGAACTTATCAAGCATTTTAATTCGTAACAATGAAGTAATGAACATCGGATTAATTGACGTTGATGGTCATAACTTTCCAAATTTCGCTCTTATGCGTGCCTCTGCATATCATAAAACGAAAGGAGATCAAGTAGAATGGGCTACACCTTTCAGCAGATACGACAAGGTGATGGCAAGCAAAGTGTTTACTTTCACTCCGGATTTCAACTATCTGACATTGCAGGCTGATGTAATCGAAAAAGGTGGTACCGGGTATAAAATTGCAAGCAGACTTCCTGAAGCAGTGGAGAACAGTTCATTGATGGACTACTCCATTTATCCCCAATATCCTTTTTCCATACAGTTTTTTAGCAGGGGATGTATTCGGAAATGCCCGTTCTGCCTCGTTCGTGAGAAAGAGGGATACATTCAGACCGTTGAGCCGGTGGGGTTGAACCCGAAAGGAAAGTGGATTGAAGTGTTAGACAACAACTTTTTTGCGAACCCGGAATGGAAAAATGCCGTAAGCTATCTTTTGAAAACTAGACAACCTATAAAGTTACATGGCGTAGATGTTCGCATAATGGACGAAGAACAGGCGTATTGGTTGAATAAACTAAAGATGAAACAGAATATTCACATTGCTTGGGATTTACCTCAAATAGATTTGACTGATCGGCTGAAAGAAATGATCAAGTATGTGAAGCCTTATAAGATTACTTGCTATGTCTTGGTCGGCTTCAATTCTACCATTGAGCAGGATTTGTTTCGGCTTAACACATTGAGGAGTTTAGGTATTACTCCGTTTGTTCAACCCTACCGGGATTTCACGAATAAAAGAAAGCCTAAACAATATGAGTTAGACCTTGCAAGGTGGGCAAATAAAATGTGGCTGTTTAAGTCATTTGACTTTGTAGACTTTTCGCCTCGTAAGGGATTTAGATGCGATTATTATTTAAAGCAATTTGCGTAAAACTAATAAAAATGAAAGCAATAACAATAAAACAACCGTGGGCCTCTTTGATAGTCCACGGTATTAAAGACATTGAGAACCGTACTTGGCCGTGTCCTAAGAAATATTTAGGGCAGAGGGTACTGATTCATGCAAGCGGTAAACCTTTGAATTACGATAATTTCTATGATTCAATACTTACCAATGAGCAGTTATTGGCATTACCGGAAAACAAAGAGTGGAAAGATTTTAGTTTTTGTACAGGCTCCATTATCGGTAGCATTGAGATAGTGGATTGTGTACAGAATCATTCTTCCATCTGGGCTGAAAAAGAAGTTTATAACTGGGTATTAGCTAATCCAATACTTTTTGAAAGTCCTATTGAGAATGTAAAAGGTAGACTTTCTTTTTGGGATTATCTTGGTATCAAATAAGTAGAAATTGAACGTTCTGAATGCGGAAGTATAGAGAAAACTGTTGAATAATACAACCACTCTTTTCCCTATATTCTTGTACAGTTACAATAAATATAATAATTGGGTATATAATCATTTGTTTGTAGAATCAGCTATAAATTCATGAAAAAGAGAGTTAATAGTCTGAATTACGATTTCTTTTTCTGTATCATATCCAGATATAGGAAGTTCGAGGGCAATAATGTTATTGAATATATCAAATTTCTTTAATAAAGAAATTGTTTTGAGAGTTGATTGCGAGCTCATTGAATTGAATAGTATGACTGTTAACTCATCTGAGGATAATTGTGCTCTAAATATTTTAGAATAGTCATTGGGGTATTTAAAATTTTGGATTGAATCCAACAGATAATATATGTTTCTATGGTATTGCCCTAAATATTGTCCATATTGCCCATATAAATAATCTCCGACATTTCTTATGAACTTATAGAGCTGTTGGTATCTTTTTTCTATACAAATCCTATTACAGATTGATGCAACAATTATACGATACATTTCATGAATTTTGCTTGACATTATTATGCCTTTTATTTCGTATATAGTATCGTAATAATATTTGGGATCCCTACTTTTTAATAATACATTTAATTCTGTAGTTGAATGAACTCCAAACTTAGTATAAATCTCCAGAAATGCTTGCTCGTCTAACTTACTGACTTGTGTTAATTCTGATGGAAATTTTTCTCCATCTTTTATAAAATGATATATTACATAAGCATAGAATAATGAACGCGCTTCATGTGCGTATGCTTTGAATGCTTCAATTCCTGTTTTCTCAATTTGGTGTTCAGTATATTTGTTGGTGTCGACTTGATGCTGATATAATCCCAACAAATTATAAAATGTTGACCTTTCATTATCAATTTGTCTATTTATTTGTGAGTCTTTTATTGTATAAAGTACTCCAATGAAAGCAAGTAATCCTGTAATTGAACCTAAATAACTGCCGAAATCAGCAAAATCATTATGATTATAGGACAGTCCGTGATGAAATCTATATACATATACTAATATTAATATTAGAGTAAATATGGCTGTTGCAATTAATGCGTATTTGATTATATCTATTTGCGGTCTTTTCATTTTATTTGATTTTATATTTTATACAGCTACAAATGTAGTGTATTCTATTTTGAAGTTAATGTTTTTTTGAGTTTTTTACTAACAATATGTTGAATTTGGATATACGAGAGTTTGATATATCCTTTATTTTTTTGTGATGATGAGAAGAATGATTGTAACCGGCAGTGAGGGGTTTATAGGAAAAGCCCTTTGCCGCGAATTGACAAAAAGAGGTGTTGAAGTCATAGGACTTGATCGAAAGTCTGGTACTGAAGCCACAAAAGTATGTGAGCTCCTGAAAAATGGGGGTATTGATTGTGTGTTCCATTTGGCAGCGCAAACTAGTGTGTTTAATGGAAACCTGGAACAGATCAGGAAGGATAACATTGATACTTTCATGCGAGTAGCTGATGCTTGCAATCAAAATCATGTGAAGTTAATATATGCCAGTTCGTCAACGGCTAATCCGGAGAATACCACTTCTATGTATGGAATAAGCAAGTATTTCGATGAACAGTATGCATCTATCTATTGTAAGGCTGCGACCGGGTGCCGGCTGCATAATGTATATGGACCTAATCCGCGAAAAAGAACTCTTCTCTGGTTCCTGATGGAAAAGGAAAACGTGTCATTATACAACTGTGGTCAGAATATCCGGTGCTTCACTTACATAGATGATGTCATTGAGGGGCTTATCTATTCGGTGGGTTGTAACCGGCAACTTATCAATATTTGTAACGTCCAACCTGTGACTACTATGTATTTTGCTTCTTTAGTAAGATACTACAAACCGCTTGAAATTGAGCTAATTAATGAAAAACGGGATTTTGACAATTTAGAGCAGTCGGTGAACCGGGATATCTATTTAGTACCTTTGTCTTACACATCTGTCGAGGACGGAGTAAAGAAGATCTTTGATGAAAGGAAAGGGAAAGATATGTCGTATTGATGACTGGGATAAGCCGGAAGCGGTGAAATATAAGAGCTGGTCTCATCAGGAACGGTTATGTGATCTGAAAGAAAAGGTATCACTTCATAAAAAGGGTGATATCTATTACATCTCCCAGTTCACCCGTTCCAAGACTGGTACCAGCTTTTCAGAAATTAAACAGTCGGAGGAACTTGCATCATTCTTTGCAGAGAGAGCGTGTGAGTTTCTCCACCGCTTCATAGTAGGGGGATATGAAGGATGGTGTATAGTCACCACACCGCGACGGAGACACAACGAGGGCTTTCATTTTTCAACCTCTATCTGTACGAAAATTGCGGGGGCGGTGAAAATACCATTCTATGAGAATGCAATCCAGTGCCTAACTAAAGATAGATTGAATCCAGAATTCTTTCTTCTTCGTCCGATAAAGGAAAAGAAAATAATAGTGTATGATGACATATTAACAACTGGCAGCACACTGCTTGCCACCTATGAGCTTTTAAAGGATAGAGAGCAGCTTCTTTTTCTCGTAGGAATAAATAACAAATGATATGGGAAAGCAAGAGAAACCATTAACATTCAAGCAAGAGAAATTCTGTAAATACTACGTTGATACAGAAGGTAATGCTAGTGAAGCATATAGGATGTCTTATGATGCGTCAAAGATGAAACCTGAAACGATTTGGAGTGCTGCTAGCAGATTGTTAGCCAATAGCAAGGTTAGTGCAAGGATAAGTGAGATTAAGCAACAGAGGGCGAAAGAGACTGAAGTAGAGAGGAAAACGGTCGAGAAGGTATTAATGGATATTGTACTCGCTGATCCCGATGATTTACATTATGTAGACCCTGTTACCGGGAAAACAAAGATGAGAAGTCCGTCCCAACTTCCAAAGCGCGCCCGTAATGCGTTGAAGAAGATTCAGAATAATAGAGGAGTGGTTAATTATGAGTTCAACGGCAAGACAGAAGCCGCCCGGATTCTTGGTGCCTGGAATGGATGGGAAGCCGATAAGAATGTCAACATCAAAGGTGGAGACGGAAATAAAGTCGGTGAACTTCGTATCGGATTTGAAGATAATGAGAATTCGGAAGAATAGAACAATTTGAACTGCAAAATCCGGTATTCATCCTACGGAGAAACCTTACTTTTAGAACAATATGGTTATAAATTATAAGAAGCTAAATCCTAACGGATTCTATCTATTGAAGTACTTGAATGATGAGACTATCCGTTTTATCATTCTCTATGGAGGTTCATCTTCCGGTAAGTCGTATAGTGTGGCACAAACAATACTGATACAGACATTACAGGATGGTGAGAACACTCTTGTCATGCGTAAGGTAGGAGCTTCTATTCTCAAAACCATTTATGAAGATTATAAGGTCGCTGCGATCGGTCTTGGCATCTCCCATTTGTTCAAATTTCAACAGAATACTATTAAATGTCTGGTAAATGGTGCGAAGATAGATTTCTCCGGTCTTGACGATCCGGAGAAGATAAAAGGTATCTCTAACTATAAGCGAGTTCAGTTAGAGGAATGGTCAGAGTTCGAGCATCCGGATTTCAAGCAGCTACGTAAGCGTTTGCGTGGTAAGAAAGGGCAGCAGATTATTTGTACCTTTAACCCGATCAGTGAAAGCCATTGGATAAAGAAAGAGTTTATTGATAAAGATAAATGGCATGATGTACCGATGACTGTTACCATTGCCGGCAAAGAGTTGCCGGAAGAACTTACCAAGGTCAAATCCGTAAGAAAGAACGCACCTAGGCAAATACTTAATCTTCGTACTAAGCAAATCGAGGAACAGGCCCCTAATACAGTTATTATCCAATCTACCTATTTGAATAATTTTTGGGTTGTTGGTAGTCCTGACGGTACGTATGGTTTCTATGATGAGCAATGTGTTGCCGACTTTGAGTATGATAGAGTTCACGATCCGGACTATTACAATGTGTACGCATTGGGAGAATGGGGTGTCATTCGTACCGGTAGTGAGTTCTTCGGTTCCTTCAATCGTGGCAAACATTCCGGTGAGCATAAGTATGTTCCGGACTTACCTATTCATATCTCTGTCGATAACAACGTGCTTCCGTATATCAGCGTATCATATTGGCAGGTCGATTTCACAACTGGTACCAAGGTTTGGCAATTCCATGAAACGTGTGCTGAAAGCCCCAACAATACAGTAAAGAAAGCTTCCAAACTTGTTGCAAAGTATCTGAAATCTATCCAATATTCTGATAGGTTATATGTACATGGTGATGCATCAACGAAAGCGGCAAACAGCATTGACGATGAGAAGCGTTCCTGGATGGACTTATTCATAGATACATTGCAGAAAGAAGGATTCGAGATTGAAGATAAGGTAGGCAACAAGAATCCGAGTGTTGCCATGACCGGTGAGTTTATCAATGCTATCTTTGATTGTACTGTTCCCGGTATAGAGATACACATTGACGAATCATGTTCGGTATCTATTGAGGACTACATGAGCGTACAGAAAGATGCTAACGGTGCCATTCTTAAAACTAAGGTCAAGAATAAAACTACCTTGCAGACTTATGAGGAGCACGGACACCTGTCTGATACGTTCCGATATGTCGTTGTGGATTTGTGTAGTGAGCAGTATATAGAGTTTAGTAACCGGCGAAAAAGAAACTTGTATGCTTGTAATGGCACTATTAATTTCTTCAATCCAGATACCGAATGTAAATACACTAAGAAGATTCTATATGTGATGCCGAATGTTAATGGGAAATTTGTCCTTATACAAGCGTTTAGATGTGGAAATAAATGGCATGTTGTTGATGTCGTATTTATGGATACTACTTCAACAGAAGATATACGTTCTTCTATTTTGTCCCATGAATCTGATTCATGTGTAATTGAATGTACAGATGCTTATTTCCCTTTTATCCGGGAACTCCGTTCTAGTACAAACAAGGAGATTCGTGTAATGAAAGAGTTTCCGGATGTAGATAAGCGTATTGCTGCAACATCTGATTATGTGAAAAATAGTATTCTTTTTTCTGCATCAAAAGTAGAATCTGATACGGAATATGTTGCCTTCATGAATAATCTGATGGACTATAATAAAGATAGTGAAACAAAAGAGGCCAGTGCTGTTTTGAGTGGGCTAGTACAGTTCGTTGTAAAATTAGGTTTGAATTGAATTGCGTTATATGTGATTGAAAATAAGGATGTTGTATTGTTGATATTATGTTTTCGTAATTTCAAGATTTTAGTGTTTTGGAAAACGGTTTTCCTTTTTACTTAGTTTTGCTCAAAAAGGAACCCAATGAATATTTTTTTTGATAATCTATTTGGAAAGAAATCTAAGACTAAAGGTGAAGTTGAAATAGTTACTTCATCTGAAAATAAGGATATAGATACTCAAAGTGGCAAGGCTGAAAAATGGTCAGTTGCATACATTGAGGACCTTACTAGTCCTATTGTAGCGGGCAGTAACTATCTAACGCTATTCAGTACGATACCTGAAGTCTTTTTCCCGATCGATTATATTGCATCGCGAATTGCAGGTGCTAATTTTCAATTGAAGAAAACTAAGGATGACAGTATAGTATGGGCGAATAAACGAATGAATGGCATACTTAGTCGTCCTAATTGTTTGATGCGTTGGAAAGAATTGATTTATCAGCACCATATTTATAAATTGTGTACAGGGAATAGCTTTATTCGTGCCGCTATGCCTGATGTCTTTTCTACAGCTGAAAAATGGAGATATTGCGATAATTATTGGGTGCTACCTTCTGATAAGACTATTGTAGAACCTGTTTACGGGAATATACCATTGTTTGGCATTGCCCAAACAGAAGATATTATTCGTAGCTATCGTTTGGAGTATGGTTGGAATGGTAGTTTGGAAATTCCTCCATACCAAATATGGCATGATAGAGACGGAAGTGCAGAGTTCTATTCAGGGGCTATGTTCTTGAAGTCCAAAAGTCGTCTTGCTTCCCAAAATAAGCCAATGTCAAATCTAATAGCTGTATATGAAGCTAGAAATGTGATTTATGTAAAGCGGGGTGGATTGGGCTTTATTGTAAGTAAGAAAACTGATGCTACCGGTTCAATAGCGTTGACTGACGATGAAAAGGAACAGCTTTTGAAGCAAAATTTTGAGAAGTATGGTGTAAGGAAGGGCCAGGTACCTTATGGTATTTCAGATGCAGACATTGACTTTGTTCGTACTAATCTTTCTATTGCAGAGTTACAGCCGTTTGAAGAGACTTTGGCTGATGCAATAAATATTGCAGGGGCATACGGCATCCCTGCCGTTCTTGTTCCGCGAAAAGACCAGTCCACATTTAGCAATCAGGCTACTGCTGAAAAGAGCGTATATTGTTCAACTGTTATTCCTATGGCCAAACAATTCTGCAAGGATTTTACAGCTTTCCTTGGTCTTGAAGGAGGGGGATATTATTTGGATTGTGATTTCTCTGATGTTGATTGTTTGCAGGAAGGATTGAAAGAATCCGAAGACGTAAAGACAAATATAAATAAACGTTGTCGTGAACAATTCTCATGTGGGCTTATAACACTCAATGACTGGCGTGCCCAAATAGGCGAAAGTATGATAGAAAATCCCTTGTTTGACAAATTGAAATTTGATATGTCAGATGAGGAACTGGATAAAGTAAATCGAGTTTTTAACACTAAAAGTGGAGATGAAAAAGATGGAAGAGAAAATCAAAAGCCTTCAGTACAAGACAAAGGCAAATGATGTTGATGAGAAGGGTATCGTTACCGTTGCGGTGAACGGTATCGGTGTGAAGGACTCACAAAATGACATATCTATGCCCGGCTCATTCAATAAGACATTGAAAGAAAATATTGGTCGGATGCGTTGGTTCCTGAATCATCGTACAGACCAGTTGTTAGGTGTTCCGTTGAGTGGTAAGGAAACAGAAGGTAATTTGGTTATGGTCGGTCAGTTAAATCTTGAAAAACAGATTGGCCGTGATACGTTAGCTGATTATAAGCTGTTTGCAGAGAATGGAAGAACCCTAGAACACTCTATCGGAGTAAAAGCCATCAAAAGGGATTCTATCGATCCTTGTAAGGTGCTTGAATGGCGTATGATGGAATATTCAACATTGACAAGTTGGGGGAGTAATCCACAGACGTTCCTTGTGAATATCAAGTCTGCTACTGCTGACCAGGTAAAGGAAGCTGTTGATTTCGTCCGGAAAGCGTTCTTGCAGCATGGATATAGTGATGAACGTTTAAAAGGATACGATATGGAATTAAGTTTATTACTGAAGAGCCTCAACGGTGGTGCCGTTGTCTCATGTCCTCATTGTGGTTATCAATTTGATTATGATGCAGAAACAGAGCATACCTTTGCCCAACAGGTATTAGATTATGCTGCTGATTATCAGAGATGGATAACACAGGACATTGTAAGGGAAGAAATGGAGAAGCTCACTCCGGAGATTAGAACCCAAGTAATTTCTCTTATTGATTCTGTCAAATCAGAAAAGAAAGAATTTACTCAAAAGGGTCTACAAGACCTTATGAATTATGTAAGATGTCCCCACTGTTGGGGAAAAGTATATCGTTCGAATGCTATTCTGCAAAACACTTCTGAAAATACCACCGGAAAAAATGAGCCGTCTGTTGACACTCAAGAAAAGAATGACGGGGAAAATGGGAACGATGAAGTAACGATTAAAGCCGCTGATAATGGCACTTTACTCGATTTCAAGAGTTTGAATAGCTGTTTCGAGAATAAATAACTTAAAATTTAAATTTTATGCCTAAAAAATTTACAGTATCAGATTTTAATCTGAAAACAGACGGTCTGCCGGCAGAACAGAAAACTTTCATGGAAAACATTGTCGGCATGATGTGTGAAGTAGTTAACAAGTCACTTGAAGGATTTGCCTCACCGGAGGAGGTAACGAAACAGTTTGGTGACATCAATAATCTATTGAAAGCCTATGATGGAGAAAAGTTCCAGCAATTGGTAAAGGACAACGAGCAACTTGTAGAACAAGTTAAAACTCTAGGTGAAAGTATCGAGAAAATGAAGCAGAAAGGTCTTTCTATGGATACTATCAACAAGTTCGATGAGAAGTTGAACGAGATGCTTGATTCTGAAAAATTCAGAGATTTCGCAGAAGGAAAAACACGCAAATCAGGAGAATTTGACGGCTTCTCCTTGAAAGATGTCGTTTCCATGACTGACAATTACACCGGTGATTTGTTGATTACTCAACAACAGAAACGTGTTGTGACTCAGGTTGCCAACAAAAAGTTGCATATGCGTGATGTATTAACGACGTTGACTGCTGATCCTGCATACCCTCAACTTGCCTATGCACAAGTATATGCTTTCAACCGCAATGCCCGTTTTGTAACAGAGAATGGGCGTTTGCCTGAATCAAGCATCAAGGTAAAAGAGATACAGACAGGAACTAAGCGCCTTGGTACTCATATCCGTATCTCAAAACGTATGTTGAAATCAAGAGTGTACATTCGTTCCTACATCTTGAACATGCTTCCTGAAGCTGTTTGGATGGCAGAAGACTGGAACATCTTGTTTGGTGACGGTAATGGTGAGAATTTGCTTGGTATTATTAATAATACTGGGGTGACTTCTGTAGAGAAGATTATCAGTACAGCCATTGTTACAGGTGCCGCCGGTGCTGTAAAAGCTATTACCGGATATAACGGTGATAAGGATGTGATTGTAGAGTTTGCAGAACCACAGGATTTGATTCTTGATGGAATGAGTATCACGTTCGCTGGTGCCGCTGTTCTTACAGAACTGAACAAAACACACGCTCTTGTGAAAATGGAAGATGGTCGTATCCTTATTTCTGGTGTCGCGTTCTCCGGTGCTGAAACGGCTACGGATAAAATGACATTCAGTGTTCATGAAGCCGGCTTTAAGAACATTGAGGAACCCAACTCTGAAGATGTAGTGAAAACAGCTTTCGCCGCAATGACATATGCCCAGTATTTTCCGAATGCTATTATTCTTAATCCAATGACTGTTAACGGTATGGAATCAGAAAAAGATACGACAGGACGTAATCTTGGTATCGTTAAAATGGTTGATGGGGTGAAATATATTGCCGGTCGTCCGATTATCGAGTATGGTGGTATTCTTCCAGGTAAGTATCTTTTAGGTGACTTTAACCAAGCCGCAAATTTGGTTGATTATACCACTTTGACACTTGAATGGGCTGAAGATGTGGAGACCAAGCTTTGCAATGAGGTTGTGTTGATGGCACAAGAAGAAGTTATCTTCCCGATTTATATGCCGTGGGCTTTCGCTTATGGGGATTTGGCCGCATTGAAGACTGCAATAACTAAAGCGTAGGATTATGGATTACATACTTAGAGGTAATGATAAGGATGTAGCCAATGTGCTTAAAGAGCAACGCATTCGGATTGGTAGAGGGGTGGTTTCATTCACCCCTATTTCCGAGTGTGGTCTTGTTACAGAAGAAGATGCTCGAAAGACATTGGAATGTATGCTCACAGAGAAAGATGCGAAAATCGGTGAACTTACTGAATCCATTACGGAGAAAGATAAAGCTATTGTTGAACTGACAGATGAACGTGATACAATGAAAGCTCGTATTGCAGAACTTGAAGCCCTGATTCCTTCTGATAACAAGAATCTTCCGGCTGCCGATTCAAAAGAATTGCCTGCTGGAGATGCTAAGGAAGTAACTGTTGTTGATGATAAAACCGTTTCCGTGGAAGATGAAAAGAAAACCGGAAAGGGTAAGGCTTCTAAATAACTATTGCCATGTTGATTGATGTTTCATATTTTACGTCAGGTCCCAGGCATATTGAGAATGCTTCGGTCGCTGAAATGCCTTCGCCCCAGTCTCTTGCAGTAAATGAGGTGATAAACGGGTATATCAAGGCATTTCAGACCGAATTTCTTCATACTGCTGTCGGTTTTAGTCTTTCACAAGCTATTACTGATTATTTGGAGATCGTAGAACAGGAAAAAGAGGATTCTTCAGATGAGGTTGATATCTTGGAAAAAGATGAACCTCAATCCGGATATGCACTTTTATGTGAAAAGCTAAGTGAACCGTTCGCCGATTATGTGTTCTTTCACATTTTACGTGATATGAATACACAGGCTACTATCACTGGTCTTGTAAGATTGAAATGTGCTAACGAGTATATATCTCCGATTAAGAGACAGGTTAGTGTCTGGAACAGCATGGTGAAGAAGAACCGACTCTTTGTAGAATGGGCGATGTCCGATGATTGTCCTTTCACCGGTTTGAAGATTCAAAAGAACCTATTAACTCCCATTAATGCTTTCAATTTATGATGGAATTGGATATAACAGAACTGTTTGAAGAAGTAGTTAGAAAACTTCCTGAAGGACTTGAAATCCTCTACCCTAATGGGAAAGGTGGGGCAAAAATTGTAAAGTCACCAAGATTGAATTACATCTTTGGTAGCAGTCAATATATCAAAGATATTTTAGATGAATACAGTAAGTCTTCTGCCCAGTCTGAAAGGAAGTTTCCATTGGTTGCACTATTCACTCCAATTAGTGAGGATAGAGGTGATGCGGATTATTTTTCAAAAGCAAAGGTTTCGTTAATTATAGCATGTTCTTCTTGTAAAGAGTGGAGCAATGAGATGCGCAGAACCACATCTTTTAAAAATATCCTTCGGCCAATCTATAAACGTTTATTGGAAGTATTATATGAAGATTCTCGGTTCGACTGCGACTATGACGAAAAAGTGAAACATAGTTATTCAGAAAACTATTCATATGGCAGATACGGAGCCTATACAGATTCCGGTGAGGCTGTGAGCGAGCCGATTGATGCCATAAATATACGCTCGATGGAAATAAAAATTAATAATCTTAATTGTAGAAGAAAATGAGAAAGATTAGAACGTGTAAGGGTTCCCGGATGAACACTGGTAGTTCTGCCTGTAGCATTGACTGGAAAAAAGTCAAAGGTGCTATCTTGACAGAACATGGTGTCAAACTCCCTGCTGATATAACAGGTGAGAAGTTGCTCGAATTGTGCCATGCAGACCGTCCCGGGCGTATTTACCCTATTTTGCCATTCCTGGAGTATGCCAAGAATGGTGGAGAGCCTCAAGTTAATCCTGTAGGGTACGGTGCAAGTGAATACAACGGGCTTAGCGCTCAAACAGACACCTTCACTTTGAAGAAATTTGATGAGGTTTTGAATGCCCAGCTTCTGAAATGTGCCAATAAAGGATGGGACGTTTACTTTTGGAATCAGGATAATATGTTGATCGGTTATAATGATGACACTGATATCCTTGCCGGTATTCCGATGTCTACTGTTTACCCGACCGTGACACAGTACCCGACCAGTAGTGCTAAGTCTGCGATGACTGTTAGTTTTTCACATGAAGATGTGGAAGACAGCCAATTGCACTTTGACTACGTGCAGTTAGACTTCAATCCCAAGAATTTCGTTAAAGGCTTGGTTGATGTTGTGTTTCAAAAGTTGGAGGCCGAAAATACTTACAAAATAGTTGAAGTTGTTGGTGGTTATGACCGTACAGAAGAATTTGGCAGTCTTATTGCTGATGGTGCTGCTGAAGTTATGAATAACGTAACTTCTGCTACATATTCGGATGGTATCATTACCATTGTTCCTAAAGCCGGGGCGGTTCCTTCGTTGAAAGCTCCTTCTGTATTGTATGAAAAAGGAATCAGAGGTATCGAGCAGGTGTCATGAAGGTAGATAATGTTACGTTCGTCGAGGTTGCTGTGAAGGGCATGACGAAGGAAGAGTTTATTAATGCGCACATTAAAGTCGTGTGGCAGGAACTGAAGGAAGCTGACCGTAAGAAGAAGCTCTCGGAAGTGTACGATGCGATAACTAAGTAACCGACGGGCTGGGGTGTGATTACAGCCCAGCCCGTTATATTTTTACTGTATGGCAGATTTTGATGAATTACATAGAGTTATTCATTCCATTGCATCCGGGTTTGAAGAGGAATGTATTAGGTGTATGGAAGAACATAAGAATGTGCTCGTTGATTGTATTCAGGAACAATTATATTCCGGCTTGGACGGTACCGAACATCTATTGAATCCTGATTATGATACTGACACCTATTTTAACGAGCCCGGTCCCTGGCAGAACCGTGCGGAACAATATAAACGATGGAAGGAGAGGATAACTCCACCTCTTAGAAGTGAGATACTTTATTTGCCACCGCGTCCGGTTGAGGTACCTAACCTCTTTATTACTGGTACTTTCTATGATAGCATAACTGCCGATAGAATTGATTCCGGGCTTCGATTCTCAACGAAAGGATTTACGGACGGTAGTTCTATTGAGAAGAAATACGGTGAGCAGATTTTAGGCATTGGTGATACAGCTAAAGAGTACTTTAATATTATGTATCTCCGTCCCTGGATGGAACGTTTCTTTTCAGAATGTGGATATCGGTAGAAAATGGCTTGTAGTTGCGAAATAAAAAAGATGCAGAGTGAACTGGAACGTATCAGTGATCTTGCAAAGAAAGCAGCTGTCTTGGATGGTTGCATGTATGTTGTTTATCAGAAAGAAGATGGTACCTATGCTTTTGATAAACTTGGAGTTGAGATAAAAGGAAAGATTATTGAATATAGACATTATCTGTAATTATGGATTTAAAATTGAAAGATTTCGTTGATGAGAGCGATTTGCAGAAATTGGTGGAGCTTGATAATACTATTGAGCGTGTGAGGGCTGATTATGTTAATGCGGCCAAAGAATTAGCAAAAGGTTTGAAACTAAATGTAGAAGGTGTTGCTGATCTTGAAAAGTTGAGTAACCTTTATAATACTCAAGCAAAAACGGCTGGTTCTGCATCTGCTGAATTAACCGAAGCTCTTAGAAAACAGTCTGAAATAACTCAAACTGTCAGTAAGAAGATAGAGGAAAAGCTAAATGTAGAGAAATTATCTGCTGCTGAACTGAAGAAACTAACCAAAGCAAACTCGGATAATGCTGTGTCCTTGGAAAAGGCTGCTAAAGCAGAAGCTAACTTGACAAAAGCGCAGAATGCCGGTAATACTACTCGTAAGAAAGCTGTTCTATCTGAAGAAGAACGTTTAAAACTTATCAGAACTGCTATTATCTTGACTAATCAGGAAGTACATAGCCGTTCACAAGCAAAGGAAATGAATAAGCAGCTGCAAAAGGCTGTTGATGTTTTGAAAGATACGGATGAAAACTATATTCGTACACTTGCCCGTCTTAATTCTACAATCGGAATCAATACCGATTACATAAAGCGAAATTCCGATCGATATAGTCAACAGAAAATGACTATCGGTGCATACCGGGAAGAAGTAAAGGCTGCATGGGTTGAGATACAGAACGGTAATAAATCCATGCAGAATATGGGTGTTATTGCCCGGAATGCCGGTAGGATGCTTAATACAGAGCTTGCTCCTGGGTTAAGTAAAGTTGGTGCTGGTTTAAAAGGGTGGGCAGCTGGATATATTGGTGCACAAGCTGTTGTTAGTGGAGTTGTTGCTTTATTTACAAAACTGCGTGAAGGAGTAGGTGATATTGTTAAATTTGAATTAGCTAATAGTAGGCTTGCTGCAATATTAGGAACCACTTCTGATAAAGTGAAGGAGTTAACTGCGGATGCTCAACGTTTGGGTGCTACAACGAAATACACTGCATCCGAAGCTACGGATTTGCAAATAGAACTTGCTAAACTAGGTTTTACTCGAAAAGAAATATTAGATGCAACAGAGCACGTTCTAAAATTTGCACAAGCTACCGGGGCAGAATTAGCAGATGCGGCTTCATTGGCAGGTGCTTCTCTTCGTATGTTTAATGCTGATACAAGAGAAACTGAAAGATATGTGTCTGCGATGGCTGTCGCAACAACCAAAAGCGCATTGTCGTTTTCATATCTCGCTACTGCATTACCAATTGTTGGACCGGTTGCAAAAGCCTTTAATTTCAGTATTGAAGATACTTTGGCTTTGTTGGGTAAATTATCGGATGCCGGTTTTGATGCTTCAATGGCTGCTACTGCTACTCGTAATGTTTTTCTAAATTTAGCTGATAGTAATGGAAAGCTGGCAAAGGCGTTAGGTAAGCCCGTTAAAACATTGCCTGAGTTAGTTGAAGGATTGAAATCGCTAAAAGAAAAAGGGGTAGACTTGAATACTACTCTTGAATTAACTGATAAGCGTAGTGTTGCCGCTTTTAATGCCTTTCTCACCGCTGTTGATAAAATATTACCACTTAGAGAACAGATTACTGGTGTAGAACGTGAATTGGGCGATATGGCTCACACGATGGGAGATAATGTTCATGGAGCTCTTGCTAACTTATCTTCAGCATGGGAAGCGTTTATGCTTTCTTTCTCCGAGTCAACGGGACCTGCTAAGGAGTTTCTTAATTGGATGGCTGATAAAATAAGAGGTATCGCCAATGATTTGAAATCTCCTGAAGAAAAAATAGAAAAGATAGATTATAATTTTAGAACACTTGCAAAAAAAGATGCGAACAAAAAGTTATTGGAAGTAGAAAAAGATTTTCAGGCAGAATATAAGAGGCTTATTGATGCTGGTGATACAGAGGAACAAGCATACACAAAAGCTGTTATTCAAATGAAAAATAAACGTATTGAAGTAACGGCCCAAGAGAGAGAAGCTTTAAAACGGATGAAAACTCGTGCTCAATATGCAACATCAGAGTTTGAAGATATGTCTTGGATAAAGAATGGTGCTGCTAAAATGTTTGGCTATTACACATCGGAAGCAGAAAAAGCGGATAAGGCTCAGTTGGAATTTTCTAAAAACTTATTTAAAATAGCATCTAGCGATGAGTTTAATCGTGGACTTGATGTGATTGCAGAAAAGTTCCGTCCAAAGGGTAACGACAAAAATGGTTCAGGTATAACAGTCCTTACTGATAAAGAAAAACGTGAACAGGAAAAAGCTCTCAAAGAGAAGCTGAAAATTCATGAAACTTATCAGGAATCAGAACTAGCTCTTATGGATGAGGGACTGGAGAAAGAACTTGCTAAAATTGGTGTTGCTTACTCAAAGAAGATTGCTGCCGTCAAGGGTAATAGCAAAGAGGAAATTGCTACTCGTCAGAATTTGGCGAAAGAAATGCAGGATAAATTAGATGAATTCTCTATTAAGTATAATTCTGACCGTGAAAAGAAAGATGTTGAGAACGCTCTTGCTGTTGTAAAAAAGGGGTCCCAGGAAGAACTTGATTTGAAATTGCACCAGTTGGAGTTGCAACGTGAAGCAGAAATTGATGCAGCAGAGAAAACAGGTGAAGATGTTTTTCTCATTGACGACAAATATGCAAAAAAGAAACAAGAACTTTACGAAAGACATGCATCCGATCAGGTGCAATTAATAGCAGAGAATGCAGCGCATGAGCAGGAAATCCGGGATGCTGCATATGTTATGGATACGCTTGCTCTTAAAAAACAGTTAGCTTCTAAGGAAATAACCCAGCAAGAGTATGCAGAACTTGAGTATCAGTTAAAATTAGATTATGTACGTAAAACAACCGAAGCTGCAATTGATGCGTTGGAGTTGGAGCTTCGAAACGAAAATTTGAGCGCAGAGGATAGGGCAAAGATTGCAGAGCAGTTACAGAAATTGAAAGCGGACCTTTCCCAGCAAGAAGCAGAAGCGGAAATAGATGCTATCAATAAAGTTACTAAAGCGGATGAGAAAGCACAGAAAGAACGTCAGAGGAATCTGAAAAAATGGCTTCAAACTGCATCTCAAGCAGTGGGTGCTATTGGTGATCTAGTCTCTACTATTTATGATGGTCAGATTCAGAAAATAGAAGAAGAGCAGGAAGCTAATGATGAGAAATATGATAAGGATGTAGAACGAATACAGAATCTAGCTGATTCGGGAGCAATCTCCGAAGAAGAAGCAGAAGCTCGTAAGCGTGCGGCCAAGGAAAGAACTGAAGCTAAGAATGCTGAACTTGAAAAACAAAAACAAGAAATGGCACGTAAACAAGCCATTTGGGAAAAGGCGACTAGTGTCGCTCAAGCTGGAATAGCCACTGCACTGGCAATAACTGAAGCTTTACCGAATATTCCTTTATCTATTGTTATTGGTGCCATGGGAGCAATTCAGGTTGCAACTATTCTTGCAACTCCTATTCCTTCCTATGCAGACGGTACTCAAGGTAATGATAGGCATCCCGGCGGTGCCGCTTTAGTTGGTGATGCCGGTAAACATGAAGTTATCATGTATTCTGGAAAAGCATGGATTACTCCTGATACTCCAACTTTAGTTGATATTCCTAAAGGTGCGCAAGTCTTTCCTGATGTTGATAAGGTAGATATCTCTAATTTTGATATACCGGATTGGGACTTTCCCACATTTTCACCGACATATTTTGCATCTTCTTCCGGTGACACCATTGTTTTCAATGATTATTCCCGATTAGAAAAAAGGGTTGATAGAACAAATTTCCTTTTGATGAAGAGTCTAAAAATGCAACGCCAAGATGCTTCTAACCGTGAATTTGAACTGTATAAGTTATCTAAACTGAAATAGCCATGATTGAAAGATTAAATCAGATAACATTGAGTGATTTCATTGAACTTTCATGCGGAAACTATGCTTGTTTGCTTTCGGACTGCAAATCTATGTCCGAAAGTACGCTTAAAGAGATAGCATCTAAATTGCTCATTGAATACAGAAGTATTGTTAATCCTTCAAATATGAAGGCTATGGTAATGGACAAAGAGGATATGCTGAAAGAACGTGCCAAACTATTGAGTCTTCGTATTTGTCAGGCTCTAGTTTCTCTTGGCTTTTATGATGATGTTCGTCAGGTATTGGGTCAACTAAATGTAGATACCCGAAATATGAGTGATGAACAAGTAATATCGAAGATTGATTATTTACTTCATTCTGCAATTTTTGAGCAAAAACGGAATGAGGAAAGACGCAGTGAGGAACATAAAGGAAGTAAGGCTACTCCTGAACAAATTCGTTCTTCTTTTGATGCTGAGATTGCTTTTCTAATGACATTCTTTAAAATGAGTATTGATTCTCGTGTAATTAATGCTGCTGTCTACGCAAATATCGTTCATCAAGCTGATGTTGAAATATTGATCAGAAAAAGAAGCACATGATAATATTGGTACTACATATATGCTGTAATTCGATTAATTTTTAATTAAAGCGAATTATTTCATACAGTCGTTTGTACATCTCCTTTAGAATCACAAACGACTTTTTTATGAATAGAAAAAACAGCATCCATTGTATAAATAGGCATTTATACAATGTTTTATTGTCAGAATTACGTACATTAGAGACGAAGTGTAATCGGATAACAGCAGAAGTGTCCGAGGTAAAAAAAATGATTGCCTTATTGCCCCCCGATATAGGCACTCTTATTAGTTCAATCGAGCGTTCTGCTAAGGAAATGCACGAACAAAGTATCATGCACCGGAAATATGTGGAAAGGTGCATTAATGGCGAACCGAAGATACACCTAATAAGGAGGGCTGACAATGGACTTTGAAAAGGAATTATCAGAAATATATCCTTGGATATTAAAGGTGGCAAGAAAATTCTGCTGTTCCATGCAAGATGCTGAAGACTTAGCCGGTGATACAGTTTATAAGCTACTTGTGAATCGTGATAAATTTGATTGTTCTAAACCACTTCAACCGTGGTGCCTTATTATAATGAGGAATACTTATATAATAAGATACAATAGAAATTCCCTTATACATTTTACAGGGCTTGATATGGTAGACGGAAGTGCCATTTCTAACTGTACAGCTCATTCAATACTGTTTGATGATTTGGTTTCCACAATACAACGGTGTGCTAAAAAATCCCGTTGTATTGATAGTGTGATGTATTATGCTAGTGGGTATTCTTATGATGAGATAAGTGAAATCCTGAACATTCCTGTCGGAACTGTAAGAAGTCGTATTTCATTTGGAAGAAAAATGATATTTCATGCTCTAGGTTATTAATATTGTGTGATTTTGGTTCTTATAGAAATTTATTTATATATTTGTATTATCACTAAATAAGCATGATATGGCAATATTGTTAGATAGTTTTTCATATAGAGTTAAAAAATTATCAGGTGGAGTATATTTGGATAGATGGGATGGTAATACATTTCCTGAATTTATTTTACCTGAAAGATTGTATTTCATTAAGAATATAATAAACTCATTATTACTACATGATAAAATATATATACGTATTACTTCGTTAGAAGAATTTATTGAAGTATTTGGGATTGAGGCTACGAGTCTGTTAATATCCAAAGATATATTGAAAATATTAGATGGTTGGTCTTCTCCCAAAATTATGGCATTTGAGGATCAGAATTTTTCTTTTTGGAATACTCAAATTCCTTCAGATAGTGCGCGATTAAATATTATTTCTAGATTGTCGAATAGATACCGGATTTCTCAATATAGTTATTTATATCATGTATTGTATCATGAATTATTAGAGGAGGACGCATCAGGCTATTTAGATAGTATAGCACTAGATAATACTTTAGAAGATATAAATATTCCTGTGTTAAAAGCACATTTAAATCTTAAAACTGAAGATTTGTTTAATATTTGTGATGATGATGCTTTTACTATAATGAGGCTATTTATTCTTGAACGCACATTGGTTTGGTCACGTGAGTTTAGAATGAATGAAATAGGAATGGAAGGGAATGCTAAATATTGGTTAACGTTGAAAAGTGGTCGTGAATTAGATCAGTCATTGATGGGAAATATTGATCAGGTTTTAAAAAGTAAAGCTCTTCCAGATCTTTCTATTTTATATTATAAAGGGGCAATAACACTTCAAGATATATTAGAGGTCAGGGAGAATGTTCATGGAGTGAAATTCAGAGAATGGATCGCTGGGAATGATTATGATTGGAGAGAACTTCAAAATATATTAATAGCTAAGAAAGGGGAACAATTAATAACCAAATGGTTAAGATTTGGGGCTGTTACTGGACTTGGCTTATGGAATCCTTATGTGGGAATTGCAGCTGGCATTATTGATCAAGTTGTTGGGGCATTAACTAAATGGACACCTGAATTATATTTTGATGGTGTATTATCTAACAAATTTGGAAGTAAACGTTTGAGAAGTTTAAACACTTTGGATGATCATGATATAAAATAGCTATAAATAAAACGCTTTTTTCTAAAATAATATTTTATTCACTGATAGCCAGTGAATTATGTGGCGTTTTGGCAAAGTATGATTTTCAAGAATTTAGCCAACTGGGAAACCGGTTGGCTTTTTCTATATATTTGCTCGTGAACATTCAAAAAGAGTTAAAATGCTTTGTAAATATGTGCTTACCGTTGATCGTATTATCTATGAAATTCCCAAATCTTGTATTCAGAATTGGGATGAAATAAAGTTTTCCCGTAAACGCTCCAGACTTGAAGGAATAACTAGAACCTTTACTTCAAAATTCCAGTTTGTGGGAGAAGCCTATGATCTCATATTGGAGGAGTATTTGAGCAAATACCTGGCTTCTAATGCTAGTATCACCGTTTATACTATAACTAATTCTCATACTTATGAAGAATTCTTTAGTTGTCGATTGGATTTCGGTTCATTAACTTATGATGGAAATACTGTTTCTATTAATTCGATAGATGATAGTGTCGCTAATATCATAAAGGCTAACAAAGGAACGCAGTACGAATATTCGGTAGATGAGATAAAAGATGTATATCAGCTTTATTATGATTCTGTAAGTATGAATTATAGTCAACCGCATACATTAGGTGGTAATACTGTAGAAAATGATGCTTCTTTGCAATATATTGTAATTGACAAAGGAATATATGTAGAAGCTATAACATATTCGCTTCCCTTATATATTTCTGGTGGTGAACTTCCGTCACGGGATTCACCTCTTGAGTTTTATGATGCACCACAGGAATCGAAAGATGATCCAAATGTATTTGTTAAAGCCTTGTCCGACATTGATATAGTATTGAATTTTAGTTTTGAATACTATATCAGTTATAGTGATGCGTATACAACTAAAGCTGAAATTGTTCTAGGTGGGCGTTACGAAGATGGTCGTTTAGTCGAGTTGAAAAGATGGGGGTATAATAAGGGGGATGTTACCCCAAGTAATCTGAATGAATCCATCAAGATTCATCTGACTAAAGGGCAGGCTTTATTTTTTGATTTGAAGGTAACATTTAACAGAGTTAATGCTTCTACTGGCAATATTTATTTTCGTAATTTCAAATTTGAGACACGCTTTACTTCTCGAGCTAACCCTATCTATGTGGATGCAATAAGACCTATTGATGTGTTAAACCGATTGCTTAAAAGCATGAATGGTGGAAATGAAGGTATCTATGGTGAAATAGCTTCAGGTGTTGATGAAAGGTTAGATAATTGCGTGATATTAGCTGCTGAAAGTATTCGTGGAATCCCTCAAGCTAAGCTATATACTTCTTATACGAAGTTTAAAAACTGGATGGAAACAGTTTTTGGCTTTGTGCCTGTGATCAATGGTGTCACTGTTTTTTTTAAACACCGGGACAAATTGTTTAGTGATAACAATGTAAAGGATTTAAATAGCAGCTTTTCTAGTTTTGAGTATAAGGTTGATTCATCAAGAATATATTCTTTGGTTAGGGTAGGATATGATAAACAGGACTATGAAAGTATGAATGGTCGTGACGAATTCCGATTTACTACTGAATATACTACTGGCATTGATATAACTGATAATGTATTAGAGTTGATTAGCCCTTACCGTGCTGATGTTTATGGAATTGAATTCTTATCGCAAAAGAGAGGCCAAGATACAACGGATAGTGAAAGTGACAATGATGTGTTTTTTGTTTGTGCCAGTACTACATTACATGATAATGGCGGAGTACAAACATATAAAGAGTATAGGCTTATAAGGAGCGGTTGGGAAATAAGTGGTGTACTTGATCCTGAAACGATGTTTAATACCATGTATTGGCAAGGAGGCATATTGCAAGCAAATGCCGGCTATATTGGTATGTTCACTAAAAAACTATCTTATTCTTCTTCTGACGGTAATAGTGATGTTGTTGTCAATGGTATAGGAATGAAAGATGATTTTAACGTTGAAAGTGGTATTATAACTTGTGGAGATGTTTCATTCACAACTTATAATGAAGATATTCCACCAACAGATGATGAAACGATTAAAATCTTAAAAGATGATCTAGTTTACGAGGGCTACATCAAAGAGGTGAGTAGTACAGTTGAGAGAAACGAGGGAGTGAAGTATGATTTATTTGTCCGTTCAATAACAAAAGCCTAGAAATATGATTATAAGCCCGTTTACCCCACTGTTTTTTTCTCCGTCTACCGATAAATTTGGAGCGAAGAGTAAATATGTGCAATTATTCGCACGTACAGACAGGATTTTTGTTGAATTGATTTTGACAGCCAAAGAGCAGGAGCCTATAGTTTACATTAATAATCTTTTAAGTAATATATCTACACCTGTATCATTAAGCTCATGGAAGATGAATGATGATAAGATTCTTTATTTCTATAACATTTCATTGCTTCCATGTGGATACTATACTGTAACAGTTAATGGGAATACGAGTGAGATTTTTAAAGTTACGGACGATGAATGTGAGTTATCAGAAACCAGCCTTATTCAGTATTCAATGAAAGATAATAAGCAGCATCTTGATGCTGTCTGGTGGATAGATGGGATGCAATACTTTTTTGATTTTCGCGTTCCTGGTGGTTTCAAAGATAACGGATGGACGTTCGGTGTGGATAATGAGCAGTTCGTGACCTCTGATGAGGATATTGTTGAGCTATTCAGCCACGAATATACAACAGTATTATTCACGCTTGGAAATGGGATGGGATGCCCTGTGTGGTTTGCTGAATTATTGAATCGTGTCTTATGCTGTAATTACGTCTACTTTGATGGTGTTCGATATACCAGAAAGGAAAGTAATGTTCCGGAACTTAACCAGCAAATAGAGGGATTGAAGAGTTTTGTGTTCAATCAAATGTTACAGAAGGTAAGAACGATGAATCCAGTTTTGGAATGGAATAACCAGCTTGCTATGAGGTGTGTACAAAGCGGTGCTTATAGGATAGCAGATGATGAAGGAATGCGTAGTATCAAGTATGGTTCAGAAAGTGGGGTTGCAGAGGTCGGAGCATATATCAATATGACTAAGGCTATTCCTAATACTGGAGTTTCTATTAATAGTGATACTATGGTTACTGTCAACAGTATTCATCACCCAGGTGTTGATAAAAATTCATATTGGGATTTGATTGCAATCAAGACGACTGACATAGATAACAAGTATATTGGTAGAAGAGGTTACGGTAAACTTACAGTTAATGGACTGGATAGACTAAAGAACGATTTGGACAACGGTTCGATAAATTTGCGTGCTGTACTATATAAAGGAGATTCGTATACTAACCTCATTGAAGGGAGTGTAATCAGTAGGGATGGTGTATGTGTCTTGAAAGGTATTAACGGTGGAGATATTGGTGCTCTGAAGGAGTTCCAACTTTATCTTGATAATGTCTATGATTGCGACATAGATAATCTTGGTATGACCATTGAGCTTGTATGGGTATATGAAAATGATTAAAAAAGAGAATTATGACAGAAACAGAAAAACAACAGATTATTAGCCTTGTGTTACAAGCGTTGAAGACAAACAGTCTTACAATAGAGCAACTGACTGATACAACAGAGCTATCCAAAGATATGTACGTTGAAGTTAGTGGCGGTCGGAAAATATCTATTGATTTACTTTCAAGTACCATTGCTAAAATGGTGAATGGTGATTTTGATGCATTAGTGGAGAATGTCAATAAGATTGCAAAAGATTTATCGGATGGAGACGCCGAGTTATTGAAACGTATAACAGGAGTGTCTGATAAATCCAATCCTTTGACTGACCCATTTAAAAGTATTGGCTCTTTTACTACTATTGGTAGCTTTAAAGATAAATTAAAAACAATGTATTCCGGGGATTCTTCTATTGGGAATTATCGGTGTATTTTGTCTGTTGATTCGTCTAAGATTCCTGTAAATATACAAATTGAACGGTTGGAGCTTAATAAGGTTTGTCAATCATTCACTTCGTGTATACAACTGGCTACCATGTCAGACAATGCCGAAGGTGTATATTTAGGTACAGTTTGTACAATCTCACGAATAGGTATTGTTTCCAATGAGAGTGTTACATGGGGCAAATGGACCTCTGTAATAAATGACTTTGAGGAAAGGATAGGAAAAGCGAACGGTATCGCTCCTTTGAACGAAGAAAGTAAAGTTCCTTCTGAATGTCTGCCTGAACCGTTGTCTCTTGGGGAAAGTGAAGATGAAGCCTTCCCCGGCGACCGTGGAAAGGCTTTAGAGGATGCAATGACAAATATCCCTTCCGACATAATCAAACCTGATTCATTCTCCGTCCTGTCTGACGCTTCCTATCTCAATGTATCTTTCAAAAAAGTGTCCAAAACAACCGGTAAAGAAACGGATGACAGCTTCCGTTTGCCTTCTGCTACCCTTGAACAAGCCGGCCTTTTGTCCGCCGAGGATAAGCAAGCCCTTGAGGATATGAAGAGCGGCACGCCCGCTGACGATGTAACACACCCCATCGTCATTGTTGATGAGATCCGCCCATTGAAAGACGGCTACTATACCCTTGAAACCGCTATTGCCGCCATTGTCTCCTATCAACAGGAATCTGGCGTCAAATATGAGCGAACGGGTCTCATCATTACTTACAAAACAGGCGAGTATGAAATGGAAACCCGGCAGTTCCAGGGTGCTGTGTCCGATTTTGCGACCCCTTCTCTTTGGAAACCCTTCGGGAATGGTGGTGGCAGTTCCGTTTTTGAAACTTCCGATGAACCGGCGGAAGGGGGAAAGGACGCCTTTTCAACTGGTGGCGCCTATGCCTATGTTCCGGCCAACCTCGACGTAAACGTGGAAACAGAAGGCATTGTAAAACTTCAGATGAAGAACGCTGCCGGTGAAACCCTTGGCGATGAAGTGCAGTTCGCTATCGGCACGGGTGGCGGCGGTCAAACTGGTGGTACCATTGTTGCCATTGCTTTCCAGTCGACACCTGTCTATGGCTCTTACGGCTCCACGCTACGAACCTTTGCCGCCATTCGTTCCGTGACCTCGAACGGTGTCGAATCCTCTGACAACCTGATTGAGAAACTGGAACTCGTAGACCGTGAAAGCGGGCTTACCGTCTGGACTGAAACCGTCAACAAAGCATCTTCCGGTGACATGAAGGACTTCTCCTTTGAACTGGACTTCACCACATACTTTACGGCTGCCGGTACTCGGAAATTCAAGCTGATAGCCACTGACGAAAGCGGCAACACCGGTTCCAAGAATGTCAATGTAACAGCTGTTGATATTACCTGTACCTGTGTGCAGGTGCTCAACTATACCCCTGAAACTCTGCTTACTCCGACAACTGAAAGTTTCAGCCTTCCACTCTATAAGTTCGGAAACAACACCTCTGATAAAGGTATCAGTGCCCAGGTTGACATCAAGATTAATGGTGAATGGCAATCCCTGTCTACCACCGTTGTAAATGACAACTACTCGCACTCCGTTGTAATCCGCCCTGCTTCCCTCGGCCTAGAACACGGTACCTATCCCTTGCGCATCCAAGGAACGGATGTCGCATCCGGAGTGAAAGGAAATGTCATCTACACGGCTGTCATGGTAATTGACCCGAATAGTTCCACACCTCTTGTCGCCTTGAGATACGATGATAAAAACGGTGGAGTAGTCCGACTGTACGAAACCGTAGAACTTGATGTTGCCTGTTATGACCCGTTGGAAATGACTTCACCCGTCAGCGTGAAAGCCAATAACGTGCAGGTAACACAAATTGCTGCCAGTCGTAACAAAACCTATCAGGTCAAACAACAACTGCAGGGCTACAAGGCTGACGGCACCGATACGGTCAACTATACTGCCGTATGCAAGGACGTGACTAGCGAACCTGTCCGGGTGACAGTTAGCGGTTCCGCCATTGACGCCGCCATAAAAGAAGGCGCCATCTATAACTTTGACTTCTCATCCCGTACCAATCAGGAAACTGACCATAGCATTGTCAGCGGTAATTATGAAATGAAAGTGGACGGTGCCAACTGGACTACCAACGGTTTTGGCACATTCTTGGGTGAGAACTGCCTTCGCGTAGCCGAGAATGTGGGCGTGTCATTAAACCATGCCCCGTTTGCCGGCTCGTCCATCGAATCCAACGGTGCCGCCATCCAGTTCGCTTTCGCTTCCAAGAACGTGACCGATGATGATGCCCTGCTCCTTAGCTGCTATGATGAAACGTCCGGTGCCGGCTTCTATGTCACCGGCCGGGTGGTCGGCATCTTCTGTAACAATGGTGTCGCCCGTCGTGAAGAACGCGCCTACCGGCAGGGTGAAAAGATAACCGTAGCCGTAGTTGTTGGACCTGCAAGCAACTACGTCGAACGTGACGGCACACGATATTCCATGATGAAACTCTTCCTCAACGGTGAGGAAGTCGCCTGTCTTGGTTATGTTCCGGGCGGCGGCTCCCTGATTCAAACCAAGTATATAACGATGGACGGCAAACTGGGTGATTTGTATCTTTATTACATGATGGCCTGGAACTCCTATATGGAATGGGCACAGGCGTTCAAGAACTACCTTGTCCGTCTGACCGATACAGAGGTAATGGTGAAGGAATACGCCTTTGAGGACATCCTTAAAAGCCAGACAGCCGAGGGTAGTACCCAAAGCCGCCCGTCGGCTGCCGAAATCTATTCACGCGGTATGCCTTACATTGTCGAATGCCCCTATGAAGGCTCCGATATAGAAGCACTGGACGGCACCACTTCCACCAGTACGAAGATATACATCACGCTCTATTACTTTGACCCCGAACGCCCGTGGCGTAACTTCAAGGCCGTGAGTGTCCAAACCCGCAACCAGGGAACCACCTCTGCCAAACGCCCGGTAAAGAATAAACGCTACTACCTCGCCAAGAGCAAAGGCAAAAACAAGGATACCCGAATCATCCTGCTTAATCCGGACGATACAACGGAAGAAGGGCGCCGGGCAATCGCTCTTGCCGCCATCAACAAAGTGCAGGTCGGTGATAATACAATCCCGGTCGATGTCATCACCGTAAAAGTCGATTACTCCGATTCCGGCAATGCGAACGATTGCGGCGCCTGTGAAATGATGAACGTTACTTATCGTGCCTTGGCAGGTAACTACATGACGCCCGTTCAACGTGCATTTGACGGAACATTTGACAGCGGAGACTTACACATCGAAGGCTTACAGATGAACCACTCCACTGCCAATCACCCTGTAGCCACCTACCGGTGTAAAGATGACAGTCTGCAAAATGTCTATTTCCATGCCAAAGGTAACTGGAAGGAAGATAAGGGGGAACAATTCGCCCTCGGTTTCAAGGATACCCCCGGTTATAATAAAGGCTGTCTGAATTATGGTGATTTCATCGAGTTCTTCGGTACGTCCGGCGAAACCCTTGATGCCATCGAAACGCGCTTCAAACAGACTGACGGACTCGATACGGATAGCGTGTACCTGCTTTCCCTGTATTGTGGTAGTTCATACCGGATAATGAGGTATCAGGACGGTTCCTGGAAAAAGCAATCCGGTTCCATGAAGTACGAAAACGGCAAATGGAATGTCACCGGTGATGTCCTTAACCCCGTCGAAGGCTTCGAACTTCTGAACTATCAGGGAATGGACTGGTTCCAAGGCGTTGGCTCCGTTCAGGATATGATGGCCATGAAAACGGATAAATCATCATGGGTTCAGAAACTAGTGGACGGTGGGACAATCTCTGCCGATACCTTCCCTGCATGGACCTACTATTTTGAATCACTTATTGATGACGATCAGCTCGCTATTGACTATGCTCTTGGTAAGAAAGTGCCGTATAGCCTCTACCGGTGGTTACGCTTCTGTGATTCCTGTGATTATTCCAAAGGTGGGAACTGGCAAAAAACATGGAAGGAAAACATGTATAAATACGCCTGTCCGGAAAGTGTCTTGAGTTATGATATTTTCACCGACTACCTTGCCGCCACGGATCAGCGTGCCAAGAATATGCAGCCGATGTGGTTCTTGGAAGAGTATGCTTCCGTAACGGACGGTGTGTACAGCTCCGAGGATGCCATGCGCATGTACCTGAATAAAATCTATGACTGCGATACGCTCAACAGCAAGGATAACGACGGTGGTTGCACGGTTGACGCCGAGGTGGATCCCAACCGGACGAGCGATGAAACATTCACTAACCCTTATGCTGGCTACGGCTCCGTTCTGTTTAATAACATCTATCTCCAACAAACAGTGTGGATTGACTCATCCGGTACGGAACTCTCCCTACGTACTGTTGCCGCCGCCATGCGTAACGTTCAGGCGACCATTGATGGCGTCACCCTGCACCCGTTCTCACCCGAAGGAGCTACGCATTTCTTCATTGACAAACGGCTCAAGAAATGGCAGAAACTGGTTAGTTCTTACGATGGTGAACGGAAATACATCTCCTATACCGCCACCTCTGACGCTATCTATTTCTACGCCCTCCAAGGTCTTGGACTTACCGCCCTTCCGTCCTTCATCGAAAGACGCTGGCGTATCCGGGACGGTTATTTCCAAACCGGTGATTTCTTCAGCGGTGTAATTTCCGGGCGCGTATCTTCCAAATCAAACGCCACCATCCGGATTGTCGCTGCTAAAAACGGTTACTTCGGTGTCGGCAATGACGCTAGCGGCAACCTTTCCGAAAGCTGCTTCCTTGAAGCGGGCGAAGAATATGTATTCACCAACTTCTCACATGAGGAAGGCGCCTTGCTATATATCTATCAGGCTGACCGCATGAAGCTGCTCGACCTGTCTGAAATCTCCCTGTCAAGTACGGTGAGCTTCTCCGCCATGCAACTTGTGGAAACCCTTATCTTGGGCTCTGACACCCATACAGAACAATCCATCGGTTCTTACGCACCGCTTACCTCGCTGAACTGCGGCGAAATGCCCTTCCTCGTATCACTCGATATCCGGAACACACAAATCGTTACGCTCGTTACCGACAAATGCCCACGTATCGCCCATATCAATGCGTCCGGTAGCAAACTGGAGAACATCACTCTTGCAGAGACTTCTCCGATTAATGACATCTCTCTTCCACCAACAATGACAAGCCTCCGTTTTGTCGGTCTTCCTGAACTGACCTATACCGGTCTTTCCGCCCCGTCCGGCCTGCAAATAGAATCCATGCCGAACGTCCAACGCCTGCGTCTTGAAACGTCGCCTCAACTTGACGCCATTCAGATGCTCCGTGACGTCCTCGCTTCACAAGCGGCATCCCGTAAACTTTCCATGCTCCGTATCTCGAACATGACCCTGAAGGCTGACGGCTCCGAGCTTCTTGCCATTCTCGAATATGGAGTTGCCGGAATGGATGAGGACGGCAACAGACAGGATAAACCGGTAGTCAACGGCACGTATGAACTGACAGTTATCCGTGAAACGGATGAAATCGAATCCCTTGAATCCGGTATTGACGGCCTTGTCATCCTTACCGTCATAGATGCCTACATCGACCTGATCAACTGGTTCAATAATGAGTCTTATGGCGGAGAACCGTACTACGATAACGTAACGTTGGACAACATCAATGAAGTCCTTGAATATTATAACGGCGAAACCTACGAGGAATATCTCGAACGGTTTGCTGAAGACAATATGGATATTAATGATTTAATTAACAAGTAACTATGACGAATGAACAAAGCGCAACGCTGCTTCGCTTGAATAAACAGGCACAAGTGGCAGCACTGAACGCCGTGGGCTTCTCGGATGTCACCGAGAATTCCCGCGCATCTGAATTTGGACAACGTATCAAGTGGGCCGCTGGCTTGCTTGATTTGAATCTTGCCTGTAACCGCATCTCGGATAACTCCAAATGGTATTTCACCCGTGAGGAATGGGATTCCCTCACGGTTACCAACAAACAGTTGTTTATCAAACGCGGTCTTCGTATCCGTGCCCACGGACACTCCTTCGTAATTTCCGCTCAGGAGTGCTATAATGCCGACATGACTACCACCTTCTACTGGGGCGGTCAGGGCAAAGCCATAGACGGCCTGAATCAAAAAGGACTGGGCGCCATGTATGGCTGCTTCACGGGTGCGGAAGATACCGACCTTATTATCGCAACTCTGAAAGACCAAAATAATAGTGGTGTGATCGGTGCGCCAGCTGCCGAAGCCGCCCGCGCCTACCGTGCCTACACTTTGGAAAGTGATGGTATCGAGGATGAATCCAACTGGTTCCTTCCGTCATCCGGTCAAATGCTTCTGATGTACCGCTACCGTGATAAAATCAATGAGATGATGCGTACCTTTTGGAGCAGTGATTCCATGCTGATGACCGATAAGTATTATTGGTCAAGTACGATTTGGGATAATAATTCCGCCTGGACTTTCGAACTGAATACCGGACGTATTACGAACCAAAACAAAAATTCAAATCTTCTCCATGTGAGAGCTGTTGCTTCTGAATAGTATTAACCTAAAATTATATAATAAAATGGATAAAAATATCGCTAACGCAATGCTTATGCGCCTGAATAAACAAGACCAAGTTGCGGCTTTGCAATCAATCGGTTTTACAACCGTCAATGAAAATACCCCGGCGAGTGACATCGCCAAGTATATGCAATGGGCAGGTACACTTCTTGACCTTTCTTTGGCTACGCTTCGAATCGAAGACGGTGAACAAGTCTTTTTCACGGCTTCCGAATGGAACTCCATGAGCGCGAATAACCGCTCCAAGTATATCCGTATCGGCATCCGGCTACGTGCCGAGTGTCACCAGTTCATTATCGCCAAAAGCGACTGTGTCGCCGCCGATGGTACGAAAACCTTCAAATGGGGCGGCTACGGCACAGACCTGCGCGGCCTGAAAAACTACGGCAGTGGTAACCAAGGACTCTATGATACGTTCGACGGCAAAGAAAATACCGATGTTATAATAGAAACCCTTGCAGGCGTCAAGGACACCCAGGGAACTGTCGGTGCCCCTGCCGCCGAAGTTGCCAGAGCCTATAAAGCCTGTACGCTTGAATCTGACGGAATTGAAGATACAACCGTGTGGAACCTGCCCGCATTGGGTGAACTTATGCTTATGGCCAAGTATAAAACCGAAATCAATGAGCTCATAACTTCTATGTTTGGTAATCAAAATATATTTACAAACGACTGGTATTGGTCTAGTACCGAATATGACGCTTCCAGCAGTTGGACCGTGGGCTTCGGCAGCGGCATCGTCAACGCGTACGGCCGCCAGGGCGCGGGCCGGGTTCGTCCCCTCGCCGCAATAAACACTTTATCCCTTTAATTCTTTATCCCTTAGAGGGTTAACTAAATAAAAGCCCCGGTAGGGGCTTTTTGGTTTCACTTTTTTGAGCTAAAATTGTGTTAATTGCTTTACAGTTATTAACTTTGCGCCCTCTAATACATACATTAAAATATTAAAAAATTAACATGGCACTTACACAAGACCTTCCTATATCAAATTCGATGTATAAGCTTCTGAACCTTATCATTGATGCCCGGCAACAATTCCCCAAGGCGTTCCGGTATGAATTTGGTACGGAGTTGATGATGCTTGCCGTTCATTGTTGCGAATATATCCGTTATGCAAATACAGATATGAACCTTGAGCACCGTGCAGATTATCTGATGAAGTTTTTGTGTGAGTTTGATGCATTGAAATTACTGCTAAGAGTGTGTGAAGAACGACATTTGACCAGCCTGACTCAAACAGCCGAAATCTGTCTGCTTGCAGAGAGTATCGGTAAGCAAAGTACCGGCTGGTACAAAAAAACGGTTGCAGATCTCCAACGGCAAAAAGCTAACGGATCGCAACAAGTCGCAAAGCCGGAGTCATAATCGCCAAGGGGATTATGAGTGAGCAATTAGAATTATTTATTGGGCATCCCCCCGGTGATGAGCCGGGAAAGACTAAGATAGCGGATGCAACGGCTTCCAGCAGTTGGAACGTGAACTTCAACAACGGCAACGTCAACACGAACAACCGCCAGAACGCGAACCGGGTTCGTCCCCTCGCCGCAACAGGTAATATAATCTATGACATACTTCTTAGCAGTATTTTCGAAGCATCCGAAGATTGTGCCAGGCAGAAAAGAACGAGTACGGATTGTGTTGAGTTTTATAATGATTATCAGTCTGCATTGGTGCGGCTATGGTATTCTATTATTTACGGTGAATATGTACCGGACTTTTCAAAAGTATTCATACGGACTTACCCGGTATATCGGGAGGTTTTTGCCGCCGCTTTCATTGATCGTGTTGTCCATCACTGGATCGCTCTTCGTATCGAGCCGATTTTAGAGGAACGTTTTCGGGAACAAGGGAACGTCTCGAAGAACTGCCGGAAAGGTGAGGGATGCTTGTCTGCCGTGCACTATCTGAATAACATGATAGTCGAGGTCAGTGAGAATTATACTGCTGATGCGTACATTTTCAAAGATGACCTGTTCAGTTTCTTCATGTCTATCTCGAAATCGTTGGTATGGGAAATGCTGAACATATTCGTAAGGGACAATTATAAAGGCGATGATATTGAATGTCTGCTTTACCTTCTAGCCGTTACTATCTTTCATTGTCCACAAAATAAGTGTATCAGACGCTCTCCCGTCTCCATGTGGGACAAACTTCCCAGTAATAAAAGTCTGTTTCATAATGACCCTGACAGGGGAGTGGCTATCGGGAACCTGCCGTCGCAACTCATAGCCAACTTTCTGGCGTCTGTATATGATTATTTCGTGATGGAAATACTGGGATTCATGTATTATGTACGCTTTGTTGATGACTTTTGTATCGTAGTGAAATCACCGGAAGAAATATTGTCCAAAGTCCATCTTCTTGATGGTTTCCTGAAAGAACAACTCCTTTTACGGTTGCATCCACGCAAACTGTATCTTCAGCATTATAAAAAAGGAGTCTTGTTTGTAGGGGCGTTCATTTTGCCTGGTAGAATTTATGTATCTGACAGGGTGGTTGGTAACACATATAACGCTGTCAGGAAATTTAATAGAATAGCTGAAAATGGATTTGCAGAAGCGTATGTTGAGAAGTTTGTGAGTACGATGAACTCTTATTATGGCCTGATGAAACACTTTGCAACGTACAATATCCGCCGTAGAATTGCAGCGATGTTACTTCCTGAATGGTGGGAATATGTTTATATCGAAGGACATTTTGAAAAGTTTGTATTGAAGAATAAATATAACCATAGAAAACAACTAATTAAACATATCAAAAGACATGGATCAAAAAAATATCTTACCGCGTGGGATTGCTAAGCCTATCGAGCAACAGCCGGACGGAACTTGGATTGTACGTCATCACTTCCGGGTGGTTGGTACCAGTGAGAATGGTGAAGAACTAGTAACTTTTGCCAGTTCGGAATATCCCGAGAAACCTACCTTGCAACAGATTCAAAGAAGTATTGACCGTTATCGGGTGTGTCTTACAATGTATGGAGATACGATTTCAGACGAAATAGAAAAGGTTGATCTTTCCGTGTATATGTTTACGGATTAATAGTTCAATCTGTTGGTTGTTTAGGGGTGCTTATCAAGCATCCCTTTTTTATTTATGGAAAAAGTGAAAATTATAATGTCTTGTTTTATAGATATTTATCATAGAATTGATTTCCAAGATTTTCCATTTTTGTAAAACTCGTTATTATACTCAATACATTTGTTCCATACAGAATATTTTATTAATAATTAAACGCTATGAGTATGGGTATAAAAGTATTGTATGATTGGCTTTTGCAATCTAACCGACCGGCACACGTCAAAGCCGGGATGTTCGTCTTTGTTGTAATGCTTGTTTTCTGTTTCCTTCTATTAGGCATTGATTTCTGTAAATCTGCTATTGTTTCTTTAACGACAACCGCCATTGCCGCAATAGTGGTTGAGTACATTCAGAAAAAGTGCGGGTTCATCTTTGATTGGCTTGACGCATTAGCTACTGTTTTGCTTCCTGGGCTGATTACTGTGTTTTCAATATTGGTAGTAACTTTATGATTAATATTATGAGATGGTTATATGAGTTATTTAATGTAGACCAGATACGAATTATTTTCGTTTCGATGTTCAGTTCTCTTCTTGCTTATTTAACGCCGACTAAAGGTTTTCTTATAGCATTAGTTGTAATGTTTGGATTTAATATTTGGTGCGGAATGAGGGCTGATGGTGTTTCAATTATACGTTGTAAAAACTTTAAGTGGGATAAGTTTAAAAATGCCTTGGTCGAACTTCTCCTCTATCTTATAATCATTGAGGTAGTCTTCTCCTTTATGACCTTGATAGGAGACGGTGAGAACTCATTGTTAGTTATTAAGACTATTACGTATGTGTTCTCTTATGTGTATCTTCAGAACGCATTTAAGAATCTAATTATTGCTTATCCTAAAAACAAAGGGTTTCGTATTATCTATCATGTAATACGCTTTGAATTTAAACGGGCCACGCCTACACATGTACAGGGAATTATTGATAGAATCGAGAACGAATTAGATAAAGAGGAAAAGATATGAAAGTATTGATTGATAATGGTCACGGTGAAAATACACCTGGTAAACGTTCACCGGACGGAAGATTGAGAGAGTGGGCGTATTCAAGAGAGATTGCCGATATGGTAGTAGTAGGATTGCGCAAGTTGGGAATTGATGCCGAGCGCATCGTTAAAGAGGATACAGATGTTCCATTGTCTGAGCGATGCCGACGGGCTAATGCTATTTACAAGGAAGCAGGTAAAAAAGCTATCCTTGTATCTATTCATTGTAATGCAGCCGGCAATGGTAGTTCTTGGATGAGCGCAAAAGGTTGGAGCGTGTTTGTATCGAATAATGCTTCTAGTAACAGCAAAAAATTAGCAGACTGCCTGGGACAAGTAGCAGAATGTATTCCGGTTCCCGTCCGAAAGCAGATGCCCGGACGGGAATACTGGGAACAGAATCTTGCCATCTGTCGGGATACTAATTGTCCGGCTGTATTAACAGAGAACTTCTTCCAGGACAATAAAGAGGACGTTGAGTACCTTTTGTCTCGGGAGGGTAAAGATGCAGTTGCTCAGATACATATTGAAGGAATCGTTAAATACCTGGGATTATGAAAGCCTTGATTTATATAACCATGTTCCTGATGTCGGGAATATGGTTTTCTTCATGCAAGACTTCTCGCAATATTGAGATGCATAAACAGGTTGATTACTCCAGAGAGTTTCAATATCTCCGAAATGTTATTGAATCACTACGCCTAGATGTGAATAAGCAAACGAAGATTACATCAAAGAAATTAAGCGATCTGAAAATTGAGAATAAGACAGTAGATTTATCCCCTCCTGATTCGTTGGGTAAGCAGTATCCTATAAGAGAAAGTACGACTACGGCTTCAAAGAAAGAACAGGAGAATATGAAAATAGATGAAACCATGCTGCTAACTATGCAGCTTTTTTCTAACCGACTTGATACGATTAGTAATAAGGTCGATGCTATGCTAGATCAGAAAGAGAAGTTA
Source organism: Bacteroides bouchesdurhonensis (assembly GCF_900155865.1). GTDB lineage: Bacteria > Bacteroidota > Bacteroidia > Bacteroidales > Bacteroidaceae > Bacteroides > Bacteroides bouchesdurhonensis. Next base: position 3,172,538 of record NZ_LT707006.1, on the reverse strand, counting down.
GTTGAACTATCGTGGTGGAATTTACACAAACTGGATGTATATGCAGCTGCATTTGGACTAATTATTATTGGATTTAAGATATATAAGGTAGGAAAAAAGTAGTATATTTGCCTAATATTTATATGGATATGGCAAAAAAAAATGTAGCAAATAATAACAAAAGCAATGTAGATATTGTTAAGGAAATAATGATATATATCGGTGCTATAGTCACAGTTTTTGGTATTGGATATAAAGCTGGATGTTTTTATATGGAAATAAAGTGTACAGAAAAATATATTCAAGAGATTGGACATTTACAAAGAGAGCGTGAGAATTTAAAATCGGAATTGGATTTATGCCGAAATAGTAATACATCTGTGACAAGAGAAGAGTTTGAAGAATTGAAAAGTAATATGAATAAATACAATAAACAATATGAAGTTAAAAATTGAATATAGCAAAATATTTGGAGGAGTGTCCATTGTCTTAATCATCAGCCTTTTTGCCTCCTTGATTGTACTTTTCGATTATTCAGATTCACTTAAAATTGAGCTTGCAAATAGAGATTCTTTAATTGAGAATTTGAATAAAAAAGATTCAATATTGCAAGAATCAATAAAGGTCGTGGATACTATAAGAAGTGGTAAATCAGAGGTTAATATTAGTGAATTGGTAAAATATGCCAATAGTCTAAGTGACGAAATTTTACAATTGCACAAAAAAATAAACTCACTAAATGATTCTGTTAGATATTACAAGATATACCATGATTTAAGTCAACGGTATTTTAATCATAAGTATGTTGTTACTTCAAATGCAAGCGGAGGGAGAAATTATTCTCTTGATCCAAATGCTGTTAAGAAGAATGTATTGGAAGAGTGTCAAGCGAAATATAATAAAAGTGAAAGGGAAAACATAAAATTAAAAAATCAAATAAGTGAATATCAGCAAGTTCTAAAATGGTATGGAATACAGTTAAATGCGAAAAATGAGAATGAAAGTATAGTATTTCCTAGTCCCTATTATGCCCCCAAAATAGATTCTGCATTTATCTTATTAGAAGTTTATAGAGATAAGTTGAAGTATAATAAAGAAAATAAATCATGGAAGGTGGGTAATAGAGTAACGTTTACCACGATAAAATCAAGTACAGTGAATACATCAAAGATTGATACTGTTGTTTATAGAAATCCGCAACCAGTATCAGAAAAACGCATAAAGTAGAACTTGAGTAAACCTACGAACTATTTATGTTTTAATAAACTTAGCAGTTTACTTATTCACAAACAAATTATTGCCCCGTCTCCCTGATTCGGGGCTTTTCTTTTGCTCATCTCATTTATAATTCCTATATTTGTGTACAGACGTGGATGTCTGTTGTATCATCTCTCTACGTGGAAGATTTGCTAGATTTTGGGTTTGAGAGATAATACGTTATTTACTCCAAAAAGGATGAGCCTTGACTAAGTGTAGTCAGGGCTTTTTTTATTAATATCATGAATTTGGTGTACTAACGAAGTGCTAATGACTAACAATATGTTATCTTTGTATTACAGTTTACATAATTATTAATAAAAAAAAATGCATCATGGCACTAACTGATTTTTTTAGAATTAATCTTCCTTATGGCATTGTCCGAGATTCTAAAGGTAGATGGTCTGCTTTCAACCGGGAGTATTTACCTCTTGGATGGAATGAAAGAGAGGATTCTCCGGTAGATATAAATTCTGATAATGCTTTTGGGAATATTCCCATCCATACAGAGTATGAGAAAGTAACAGAAAAGAAGCTTTTTGAAATTGCAGGAGATGAAAAGTTTGTAGAGAGAGATACTGATGGGAAAATTAATCGTATTTATTTATACAATGACAGAACTAATCCTCAATCATCAAATGAGTATTGGAATGATTATTTTTCTAAAATAAAACTTTTGAGCCGATTTGAAAGAAAATAAGTTTCTTTTAATCTAAACTTCAAGAATTCCGTTTGAAATTAGAAAATAATAAAATAGAGGTAGCCGAATAAGCTACCTCTTTGTTTTGTAATCCTTCCGATCAACAACACACACAATCAACACACTCTCAAGAAGGCTTACATAAGATAGTACTAACATATAAATGAAAAGTTCGGTAGGGGCATAAAAAAAGTGAGGGGAACCACCCCCTCACCAAAGTCAAACCAAAATAATCCGAATTATGTCCGTATTATCTTGATGTTGCAAAGATACTACTATTTTTTGATAAAGCAATAAAAATCCCTGCATCGGCTCAAATGCAGGGATGGTGTCAAATAAGAGCTTAACTGATCTTTAATGATGTCTGATGAATCATTTCGCTAACATCGTTCAAAGCGTTCAGGAACGTTTTGAGTTCATTGTCAGTAAAGCGAGCCTTTTTCCCGTTGACTATATTCCCGTTAATACGCTGATATAGCCAGTTTCTACTTTTACCAAAATATTTCTTTGCAATATAACTGAATGAGATTGCTTCGGGCAATTCTCCAAGTTTATCACGTAATATGGCTTCTTCCACTCTTTCTATATAATCATTGCAGGCATTTACCGTTGCTTTTAGCCCGGCTTCAGATGCTTTTTTGTAGGCTTCCTTTTGGGCTTCCGGTAGTTTATTATATTTATCCTGCATTTCCTTTTTGAAAGCTTCTTGTTCTTCTGTGGTTTTTAGTTCTTTGAATCTTTCAAAGTCAGCCTGCATTTCTTTTGTTGGCAGGCAATCATTCCAATCTATCATAGCTTTTAATGTTTGTCCCTCCCCGAAGGGAGGGATGTTAATTACAACTTCTTTAATTTCTCTTGGATTTCGTTCATCCGATCGAGTATGTCATTTATAAGCGCTTCCCGTTCTTTGGCATTTTCAGGAACCCCATAGACCTCGTGAAATGAAGCGAGAAGTTTTAAATTCTCATACTCTTGTTCTAATTCTTTTTTTTCTTCATCTTTCATCAGTTAAACATTAAAATTAAGAACTCTTATTTGACACTACAAAGATAATAAGCATTTGGTTATTATGCAAATTCTTAGTGATTTATTTTATATGTGATTATTCATTTTTCAAGTTGTCAAGTATTTCCCTGATTGCTTTATCAGCGTGTTTTCTCATTATTGTGACATAGTTGAAGATTGGCCTATCTTCTTTCATTGATTGCCCGATACAGTATTCCAGTGTACTAAGAGGAATTCCCAGGTCATATCCATGTTGGACGAAAGATTTGCGGGCTGAATATAGGGTGAATTTATGCCTGATTCCTGCCACCTTACCTAATTGACTGATTTTCCTGGCCAGCAGGTTATAGCAGGAGGTATAGTTCTTGTATTTCCCGAATATGATTTTCCCTGTATTCTTTTTCATATACTTTTTTATAATGGGCTTTGCTTCTTCGGGAATGGAAAAGGAAATCAGGGAGTCCCCCTCTTTGGTGTTTTTGGTCTTTTTTCGGATGTAGTTTATTTCATCTGTCCGGAAATCGTATGCTAGTATGTCTACTAGGTTCATGCCGGCAAGATAATAAGTAAGCATGAAAATGTCCCGTGTGACGTTGAGATTGTAATGCTCTAAATTGGCGTCCCTGATTGTCTTGAGTTCTTCGACGGTGATTTGCGTTTCCCTCTTTTGGGCTGATGGAATTCTGGCTGTGATGAAAGGGTCGATATCGTAGGTGACGTATCTCATCTTTATGGCATAGTTGATAATAACCTTTAGCAGGGTTATGTAGATGTTGATTGTGGTGCTTGACAGTTTTGTCTTTTTGAGCCATGATATGTACTGGTTCATTCTGATAGGGGTAATATGTTCCATGAGAGAACCGTTCCCGATGAATTGCATAAACTTGTTTGTGGCCAGCCGATAGAGTTTGTATGTCTTGGTACGTTCTTCTTCATCTATTTGGGACAGATATTCATCCACGATATCCTCGAACTTACGGTGCTTTTCTCCGTTTAACGGGTTAGTTATCATTTTGACTAATTGCGTGCACGTGAGTGAATCAGGGTAGTCCAGTTCCATGTATCGCTTGAAATAAAGGTTGTATAGCTGTTGTAATTTCGTATTGAGAAAATCCTTGTCTGGACGGTGTACTATTTTACCGTTCTTAAACTCGTTTTCCCTTACCACTATATCCGTGGTGATGAATCTCGTTTCAGAGTTGTGTGCGACTCGAATTCTTATTTTGTGTGTCCCGTCTGATAACCTTTTTGCGGGAACTATTACCAATGTTAATGTAGCCATAATTTGTGTTTTTAGGGTAAAAATGGCGTTTTCGACCATTATTTTTTTAACATCCTATTGTAATTTACTTATAATCAGATTCTAATCCGGGAATTTTCCGACCATAATCCGACCATTTTATAGCGTCAAAAGTGACGTTTTTGCTCTCTATTATAGACTACTAATTGATAGGAAAAATAGTTCGATTGTGCTTTTAATATTCTGTATATCAATAAAATAAAAATCGGAAGCTCATGCTCGCTTGCAGGCTTCCGATCAACACAAAAACTAAACTAGACTTAACTAAACTATTCTATTCTTGGAATTTCACAATCCCTTTCTGTTCAATGCAAAGATATAGATAAAACCCGGTCTACCAAAGCATAATCGACAAAATTCTATTTTTGCCGATAAATATGCAAACATTAGCTTTAGCTTCTTTCATCAAGAAAAACTTGAAAGGCTTGTTTATAGCTATCACTGATGGGGATATAGGTCTTATCGAAAACAATCCGTCCACGATCAATTATCCTGATTTTATCCTTTTGGACAATATATGAACGGTGAACGCGTATGAAGCGACTAGAAGGTAAAAGCTCTTCCATTGCTTTCATACTCATTAATGACAATATTGGTTTGGGGACATCTTCCGTATATATTTTAATGTAATCTTTTAAGCCTTCGATATATAGTATTTTCTTTAAATCTATTTGTACAAGTTTATAATCGCTTTTTACAAAGATACTATCTTTTTCTTCCGGTTTCTGTGTCAATTCAAACCATTGGAGTGCTTTGTTGGCTGCTTGTAAGAAATCAACATACGAAATAGGTTTTAGTAAATAGTCGAGTGCATTAACACGGTAACCATCAATGGCATATTGTCCAAAAGCAGTTGTAAATACAATACGGGTGCGTGCATCAACCATTTTAGAGAATTCCAATCCATTTAGTTCCGGCATTTGGATATCCAGAAAAAGAAGATCTACTTCTTGATCCGGCAACTCTTTCATAGCTTGCACTGCACTAGAATACTGCCCAATAAGTTGTAGAAATGGAGTCTTGTTTACATAACTTTCCAGTAGGCCGAGCGCTAAAGGCTCATCATCAACGATAGCACAACGTAACACCATAATACTTTGATATTTAATACTTAATACTTAACCTTAATTTTGATTCATATACCTTACCGTCTTCAGAGATCTCTTTTGACCAAGTGTAAGCTCCGGGATAAAGTATCTCCAGACGTCGGCTTACCTGTTCTAAGCCCACGCCGGAACCACTTTTATCCATCATGTTTTTAGGATGATTACTATTCCGGATATTACATATTACTTCTTTATCGTTTTCAGCAAGGCAGATATTGATAAAGCTAGGTTCGGTAGGAGATATACCATGTTTGAACGCATTTTCGATCAGAGATATGAAAATGAGTGGGGCAATAGGTGTCTGACTGTCCGGCTGAATATTGAATTGAGTTGTCATTTGTACATTAGATGACAACCGGATACGCATCAGTTCGATATAGTTGCGTATGAAATCCACCTCCTTACATAGTGGAACATAAGTCTGCTGATTATCGTATAAAACATATCGAAGCAATTTACTTAACTCCTGTACAGCTTGTTGTGCCTTATCTGTATTAAATGCGATTAAAGCATATATGTTGTTCAAGGTATTCAACAAGAAGTGAGGATTTAATTGATTACGTAGATTTTTCAGTTCCGCTTCTGCGCGACTACGTTCCGCTTCCTTACGAGCGGCTTCAGCTTTACTCCAGCGTGCACTCATACGAATCGCAGCACTCAGGCCAATTGTAAAAACCAGACTCAACATGTCTCTAACGAAAAATAACCAACCCGGAGGCATATTCGGTCGTTTAGGTTTGGGAGCTAATGATGGATCGAATGTTAAACTTTGCCAGAAATGCAATAATACTCCAATGGCACAGAGCAGGAGAATATTATATGTAATATATCTCTTAGTCTGGTTTTGGAAAAGATATTTTGGAACCAAAAGGAAATAGTTAATATAAAACACAATCATAAAAGAGAGTGGGACAGCAGCATGCCGTATATAGGCCATCCAATTTATATTTCCATTTCCCCGCTCAACGAAAAAGAATGGAAATCCGAACATAATCCCCCAGCTGATAATATGTATCAGTATTTCCAGGGGACGACGTGCGGATGTAAAGGTTTGTTTCATAAAGACAAAGATAGTTTTTTATTCGTATCTGATTGCTTCAATTGGATCTAAATCTGCAGCTTTTTTTGCAGGATACCATCCGAAGAAGACTCCCGTAACAGTACAAACAGCGAAAGAAAGGAAGACACTCCATGGTTGTATAAAGATAGGCCAATGTGCCACACTCTTAACAACCCAGCTTGCCCCACAACCAATTACCACTCCAATAATACCACCAGTGATACTGATCATAATAGCTTCGATAAGGAATTGACTGAGAATATCAACTCCACGTGCACCGACAGACATACGTAAACCAATTTCACGAGTACGTTCAGTCACAGAAACATACATGATATTCATAATTCCGATACCACCAACCACAAGGGAAATTCCGGCAATACAAGCAAGTAAAGTCGTCATTAAATCTGTTGTAGAATTTAGCATTGTACTTAATTCTTGTTGTGTACGGATTGTGAAGTCATCTTCATCCGAAGCTTTAAGTTTATGGTTACGGCGAAGAATCTCACTAATTTCGTTAGTAGCATAATCCGTCATATCTTCTGTGAGAGCAGAGGCATAGATACCTTGCAAATAAGTAACTGCTAACAGACGTTTCATTACTGTGGTATAAGGAGCCAGCACAATATTATCCTGATCTTGTCCCATAGAGTTGTATCCTTTAGCTTTGAGTACTCCTACAACTCGGAATGGTATTTTGTTAAAACGGATAATTTTTCCGATAGGATCATTACCACCCGGGAAAAGATTATCCACAATTGTTTTACCAATAACACATACTTTGGCAGAGCCTTGTATATCGGCTTCCGTAAACATGTCCCCATTCTCAACGCTTAATTGACGGATCTCGAGATATTCTAATCCGACACCACTAACAGAAGAAGGGTAATTGTTATTACCGGCAATGAGTTGTCCCGATGAAGAGACATTCGGACTGATGGCAGCCAGGTAATTCGTTTCATCACGCAAAGCTTCGTAATCAGTAAGTTTCAATGTTTGCATCGCTGATGGGTCTTGACGAACACCTCCGCGTCGGTCGGCTCCCGGATGAATCATAATCATGTTCGAGCCCATTTCAGAAATTTGCTTCTGGATACTTCTTTTGGATCCTTGCCCGATGGCAAGCATCGTGATAACCGAAGCGACGCCAATAATGATACCTAGCATAGTAAGAAAAGCACGAAGCTTATTATTAGCTAAGGCCCGGAGAGCTATCTTAAATAAATTGGTTCCATTCATAATTTAAATCATTTAATCTTCCTCATTTTTCGGCAATGCAGCTAAAGCCTCAGTAGCAGATAGAATATGCGAATTAATAGTATCTTCTGTGATATGACCATCACGTAAACGAATATTCCGGCTACTATATTGCGCAATTTCGGGATTGTGCGTTACGAATATGATAGTACGTCCTTCCGCATGAAGTTTTTGGAACAATACAAGTATCTCAAATGAGGTACGTGTATCGAGGTTACCTGTGGCTTCATCGGCAAGGATAACTGCAGGATTGTTTACCAAAGCACGTGCAATGGCTACACGTTGCATCTGCCCACCGGACATTTGATTGGATTTATGTTCCAATCGATCACCCAGCCCTACAGCCTGTAAAGCTTCGATTGCACGCTGCCGACGTTCTGTTGCACTGATTGAAGAGTTATACATGAGTGGCAACTCTACATTTTCTACAGCTGTTGTTTTAGGCAACAGGTTATAACTTTGGAATACAAAACCGATTTTACGGTTTCTCAGCACAGCACGTTGAGGCTTACTCATTGTACGGACAGAGATTCCATCGAGCAAATATTCTCCGTTACTAGGAGTATCTAGGCAACCCAATGTATTGAGCAATGTAGATTTACCAGAACCGGAAGTCCCCATGATAGTGACAAATTCACCTTCACAAATAGTGAACGAAACGCCTCGTAACGCATGGACAGTTTCTTCTCCTACCTGAAAGTCTCGTTTGATATTTTGAAGTTCGATTACTTTTTTCATATTAGCCTCGCCCCAACCCTTTCTAAAGGAAAAGGAATAGGGGGTACTTTTTTTGATTAATAATTAGTCTCTAAATACTCTGTATATAGTCGAATCCGATCTCCAGTTCTTTAATTTTTAATAGAGAGCTGAGGAAAAGTTTCTTTTTACTTTTTCTTCTTACTTCCCGGATGGCTAGGCATGAAAGGACTTTTCTCAGTATTTTCCTGATCGGTTTCAGCTGTAACGGCTTCTCCAGGCATAGCACCGATAGTAGCTTCTGTCACAACATTAGTACCTTCAGCAATTCCACTGATGATCTCTGTTGAGATTCCATTACTGATTCCTATTTCTACTGGATGGGCAGTAAAGGTGTTTCCTTCACGAGTCCATAATTTATGTTCGCCTTCACAGTCATTTACGATATCATTCTTGCCAATTAGCGGTTCTTCCGGAGTGAAACGTAAAGCTCTGTTTGGAACAGATAATACATCTTTCTTATCTAGAATATAGATGGTAACATTGGCTGTCAAACGAGGTTTCAATTTCAAATCAGGATTAGGAGCCGAAATTACTACTTCATAGGTAACGACAGTGCTGCTGCTAGAACTAGTGTTGCTGCTAGAACTGCTTGCATCACCTAAACGTATCTGTGTTACTACTCCGTTAAACGTATCATTCGGATAAGCATCTACAGTAAAGCTGGCGCGCTGACCTTCTTCAATACCACCTATGTCAGCTTCGTCAATGTCAGCCACAACTTGCATCTGTGTCAAATCGGCTGCAATGGTAAAGAGGGTGGGAGTTTCAAATCCGGAAGCTACCGTTTGTCCTTCTTCTACGTCACGGCTAATAACTACGCCATCAATTGGTGAAGTAATGGTTGCATAGGACAAATTACGTTCAGCTTTTGCTAATGAAGCTTTGCTACTATCATAAGAACTTTTAGCTTTTTGAAAATTGTATAACGCTTGTTCAAAGTCAGTATCACTAATTAATGATTTATCGTGCAATCCCTTGCTACGTTCATAATTTTTCTGTTGATATTCATATTCAGCTTTTGCACCATCATAAGTAGCTTTTTGAGAGGCAAGTTCACTTTGCAAAGTAATACGGTCCATTTCTGCAATTAACTGTCCCTTGGTTACTACTGAATTATAATCTACATAAATTTTATCGATGATACCAGATACTTGCGTACCGACTTCTACTTCTGTCACCGGTTCAATGGTGCCTGTAGCAGTCACTGAATTGGAGATGTCGCCTTTGCTGACATTAGCAGTTGCATAAGTGACTTTGTGTTTAGCAGGAGAACCAGTAAAGAACCAGATTCCTCCACCCACTACCACGACGACTGCCACAGCGATTAGGATAATCTTTTTTGTTTTCATTCTTTTTCTATGTTTTTACTTATTTATAATGCTAATTTATCTCCCTGATAGAACTTCAGCAATTGTGCATTTAATATTGCCATATATTTAGCCTGAAGTTGCTCTTGTTGTGCTTGCAACAAATTATTCTTTTCTGTGAGGAGCTCGACGGTATTTTTCATACCCATATCGAATTGTTCACTAATTAAATCGTAGCTGATCTGAGTACTTTTTAGTTTCTCATTAGCTGCTATATAACGTTGTTGTGCACTATTGGCATCTAGCCAGAGACCTTCGATCGTTTTATAGAGAGCCTTTTGCTCGTCAAGTAAAGATAGCATACTTGTTTCACGTTGCAATACGGCTTTTTGTACAGCACTCTTTGTCTGGCGATTATTAAAGATAGGTACACTAACGGATAATCCGATCGAATTATTCCATCCGTTTTTCATCTGTTCACCAAAAGTGAAGTCACTACCACTTGTATGATTCGTTCCAATTCCTGCACTAAGACTAACGCTAGGGAGGTAACCTGCTTTAGCAATATCGATACCCAATTCAGATGCTTCTACATTCAGTTTACTTGCTTCAATTTCCGGGCGGATTGCGAGAGCGTTGGCATAAACATCTTTTTTAGTCGGTAGCGGAGAAAGCACGCTGTTGTCGGACAAGGAGGGAAGATAGATATTCATTTCATTCTCCCCATCTAGTTCGAGCAATTGTTTTAGTTGTAATTTGTAGTCCTGTAAAGTGGCTTGCGCTGTAACGAGTTGATAACGATCTGTGCTTACTTGTGCTTCCAATTGAGCAAAATCACTTTTAGCAATACTTCCTGCATTTAAAAGTTCTTGTCCGCGGTCGCGTTGTGCAATAGAGACTTGCAATGTATTTTCATTTACTTTCACAGACTCTGCTGCATAAAGAATTTGTATATAAGTCTGTGCAATAGATTCCTGAATACTGTTTTCCGAAGTCGCTACTTCAAGTCCGGCTACCTGATTATTCAGTTTTTCCTGTTTAATGGTATTAAGTCGTTTGTTGCCATTGTAAATAGTCCAAGAAGCGTTCAAACCATAGTTACCATTATAGCTGGTTTTGCTTGTACTTCTGATGATCTCGCTTCCACTAACAGTGTTACTTGATTCCTGATATGGACGATTTACCATATTTTGACCAGTAGAAAACGACAAGCTGGGAAACAGAGCAGCTTTTGCTGTCTTGACATCAATCTGCGTACTTTCCGCATTAACCCGATTCTTACGAATAGTAATATTCTGCTGCAAAGCATAATCGATACACGATTGCAAATCCCATTGAGCTGGGGTTGCCACTTCGTTTTGGGTATCAGTTTGCACAGAAGAATTCTGGGCGGATATGCCTGTCAGTATACCCGTTCCCAGAACTGCTATCACTGCCAATCTTTTTACGTTTATCATATTTTGTTGCTATTGATTTTACTGATGCGAAGGTACGTACATCTAATATTAGGTGCAAAAACGATAGACAAATGTCGATATTTCCCCGTTAAATGATTTTTTTGTGTCGATAGGAAGGTATTATAGGAAAAAGTGTATAAATCACTCAACATTTTAGCCTACTTGTTTGTTTTAATTATAAAAATTGTATATTTGTACTAATTACAAATCCTAAGTATCCGATTATGAAGAATGCACTACTTGGAGTCTGGAACTTTTATCTTGATGGTTTCCGTAGTATGACCTTAGGTCGTACACTTTGGCTTATTATTCTGGTGAAACTATTTGTTATGTTCTTTATACTTAAATTCTTCTTTTTCTCTGATTTTCTCGGCGATTATCCTACGGATGCAGATAAAGCTGATTATGTGGGAAATGAATTAATTCAACGTGCACTCCCAGAGAAAACTACTGATTATTAAACTTAAAATCCGATAAGATTATGATTGAAAGTATTGACACCTCGCTGATCGATTGGTCGAGAGCCCAGTTTGCAATGACAGCTATGTACCATTGGATTTTCGTTCCACTCACCCTTGGACTAGCAGTGGTGATGGGAATAATGGAGACGTTGTATTATAAGACAGGTAATGAGTTTTGGAAACGTACTGCCCAGTTCTGGATGAAACTGTTTGGCATTAACTTTGCTATTGGTGTGGCAACCGGATTAATTCTGGAATTCGAGTTTGGTACGAATTGGAGTAATTATTCATGGTTTGTAGGGGATATTTTTGGTGCACCACTTGCTATTGAAGGTATTCTGGCATTCTTTATGGAAGCCACCTTTATTGCTGTTATGTTTTTCGGATGGGAGAAGGTTAGCAAACGTTTTCATTTAGCTTCTACTTGGCTGACTGGCTTAGGTGCTACTATTTCTGCTTGGTGGATTCTTGTTGCTAATGCTTGGATGCAACATCCGGTGGGGATGGAATTTAATCCGGAGACTTCCCGTAATGAGATGGTTGATTTTTGGGCTGTAGCAACTTCTCCAGTGGCTGTCAATAAGTTCTTTCATACAGTGTTATCCGGTTGGGTACTGGGTGGAGTTTTTGTAGTGGGTATCGGTTGTTGGTATTTACTTAAGAAACGCAATCGTGAATTTGCACTTGCCAGTATTAAGATTGGTGCAATCTTTGGATTAGTAGCTTCCTTGCTTTCTGCATGGACAGGTGATGGTTCCGGATATCAAATAGCGCAGACCCAACCAATGAAGTTGGCCGCTGTAGAAGGTTTGTATGAAGGAGGTAATAATGTCGGTTTGGTAGCTATTGGAGCATTAAATCCTGAGAAGAAAACATATGATGATGGGAAAGAACCTTTCCTATTCCGAATAGAAATTCCAAGCTTCCTTTCATTTTTGGCTGAACGGGATGCGAATGCATACGTTCCCGGAATTACAAATATCATTGAAGGAGGTTATCAGTTAAAGGATGGTTCAACTGCGCTTTCGGCACAGGAGAAGATTGATCGTGGAAAAACAGCTATTGGTGCATTGAAAGCATTTAAAGCTGCAAAGAAGGCTGGGAATGAAAAGGATGCAGAAGTTGCACATGCAGTATTGAAAGAGAATATGCCTTATTTTGGTTACGGATATATTAAAGATGTAAATGAGCTGGTTCCTAACGTACCTTTGAATTTCTATGCTTTTCGCGTGATGGTAATATTGGGTGGTTATTTTATCCTGTTCTTTATTGTTGTGCTTTACCTTGCATATAAGAAAGACCTGAGTAAAATGCGTTGGATACATTGGATTGCCTTATTGACTATTCCTTTGGGATATATTGCCGGACAAGCAGGTTGGGTAGTAGCCGAATGTGGTCGTCAGCCATGGGCTATTCGCGACTTACTTCCTACAACGGTCGCTATTTCAAAATTGGATGTAAGTTCCGTACAGATTACATTCTTTATTTTCTTACTTTTATTTACAGTCATGCTGATAGCCGGTATCGGAATAATGTTGCGGGCTATTAAGAAGGGACCGGAGGGATTAAACAAATAATATGAAACTTAAAACTAATAACTCATGTATATACTTCTTCAACAATATTGGTGGCTGATTGTATCCTTGCTTGGAGCCATACTCGTATTTTTGTTATTTGTGCAAGGAGGAAATTCATTGTTGTTTTGCCTTGGTAAGACAGAAGAACATCGCAAAATGATGGTGAATTCTACAGGACGTAAATGGGAATTTACATTTACTACACTAGTAACATTCGGAGGTGCTTTCTTTGCATCTTTCCCATTGTTCTATAGTACTAGTTTCGGAGGTGCTTATTGGCTATGGATGATTATTCTATTTAGCTTTGTTTTGCAGGCAGTTAGCTATGAATTCCAAAGTAAAGCAGGAAACTTGTTAGGTAAAAAGACTTATCAGACTTTTCTGGTAATTAATGGAGTAGTAGGTCCGTTGTTGTTAGGTGGAGCAGTTGCTACCTTCTTTACCGGTTCGGATTTTTATGTAAATAAATCAAATATTACGGATACGATTATGCCGGTTATCAGTCACTGGGGAAATGGTTGGCATGGATTAGATGCGCTGACAAATATTTGGAATGTGATTTTGGGATTGGCTGTGTTCTTTTTAGCACGTGTGTTAGGAGCTTTGTATTTTATTAATAATATTAGCGATAAAGAATTAAACACAAAGTGTCGCCGGGCGGTATTGAACAATACAATATTGTTTCTAGTATTTTTCTTAGCATTTGTAATTCGTACATTAGTATCAGATGGCTTTGCTGTAAACCCCGATACTCAAGAGATTTATATGCAGCCATTTAAGTATTTTACCAACTTCATAGAGATGCCTGTTGTTTTGGGACTGTTTCTAGTTGGAGTTATATTAGTACTTTTTGGAATAGGAAAGACTGTTCTTAAAAAGACTTTTGACAAAGGTATTTGGTTTACAGGAATTGGAACTGTATTGACTGTATTGGCTTTGCTATTAGTAGCAGGATATAATAATACAGCCTATTACCCATCTACTACGGATTTGCAAAGTTCTTTGACGTTAGCCAATAGTTGTTCCAGTATGTATACGTTGGAAACAATGGCATGGGTTTCTATTCTTGTTCCATTTGTGATTGCATATATTTTCTATGCATGGCGGAGTACTGACAACAAGAAGATCACAGAGAAAGAAATGGATGAAGGTGGACATGCCTATTGAAATAGAATTTAAACATACTTGTTAGGTTTTAGAATATTTATAAGGGCATTGGAGTGACTAAAAATAAGACTACTTCATTCTGTTAATAGAATCTCTAAAAGTTTTGTTCTACTTTTAGGGGGTATTTCAGAATGGAGTAGTCTTACATTATTTTAAAGTATGCAACTCCCTTATTTATTCACTACATTTTCCGGAGTTCCGGCAATAAATGCTTGTAAATTGCTGATTGCGATATTCATCAACCGTTCGCGTGCCTCTGAAGTAGCCCATGCGATATGCGGAGTGATGTAACAGTTCTTTGCTGTAAGTAACGGATTATCAGCACGAGGAGGCTCTGATGAAAGTACATCTACTCCGGCTGCATAAATCTTGCCATTATTCAGCGCATCAGCAAGATCTTGTTCGTTAATTAGCGGTCCGCGACCAGTATTGATCAGGATTGCCGATGGTTTCATTGTAGCCAGACGGCGGGCATTTACTAACTCGTGAGTATCAGGAGTCAGCGGGCAATGTAAACTGATAATATCACATTCGCTGAACAACTGGTCCATATCCGTTTTTTTTATTTCTGGTGGCAGTTGGAAATGTGATTTGGAAGTTACTGCATACACTTGCATGCCGAAGCCGATAGCAACGCGCGCAGTAGTATATCCTGTATTTCCCAATCCGATGAGGCCAATTTTCTTTTCTCTAAGTTCTATTAATGGAGTATCCCAGAAACAAAAATCCTTACTATTTGTCCAACGACCTTTCCGAACTTCTTCTGAATGATGTTGTACATGCAATGCAATATTCAGGATATGGGCAAATACCATCTGTGCAACGGAAGCAGTGCTATATGCAGGGATATTTGTCACAGTGATACCACGTTCCTTAGCTGCAATAGTGTCTACCACATTATATCCGGTTGCTAATACACCGATATATTTTAGTTCGGGTAGAGCAGCTATAAGATCGCTATTGATAACAACCTTGTTGGTTAGAATTACTTCTGCACCGGCAGCACGTTCTTGCACTTCTTCGGGGGCAGTACGATCGTAGATAGTACATTCTCCGAGAGCTTTCAAACCTTCCCAAGATAGATCTCCTGGATTGGCGGCATAGCCGTCTAAAACTACTATTTTCATAAATATATATTTTGAATTGTCTATTCCTATTTCTTGAACTTTTCTCCCCACAATTGCTGCATTCGTTCAGCATGTTTCTGCTCGGCCGGATTATTCTGAGGTTGCCAGATTCGTTTATCTTTCAATTCATCAGGTAAGAACTGCTGATTTACAAAATTCCCTTCGTAATTATGAGCGTATTTATATTCTTGTCCGTAACCTAACTGTTTCATTAACTTAGTAGGAGCGTTACGGAGGTGTAAAGGCACAGGTAGGTTGCCGCTAGAACGTACCAATTCCAATGCATCATTGATTGCATTGTAAGCAGAATTACTTTTAGGGCTTGTCGCTAAATAGATTGTAGTTTCTGCCAGAGGAATTCTTCCTTCGGGCCAACCGATTTTCATTAGTGTATCAAAGCAAGCATTTGCCAAAAGCAAAGCATTGGGATTGGCAAGACCTATATCTTCAGAAGCAGAAATCACTAATCTACGGGCAATAAAAGCTGGATCTTCACCTCCTTCTACCATACGTGCAAGCCAGTAAATAGCTCCGTCCGGATCACTTCCCCGAATGGATTTGATGAAAGCGGAAATAATGTCATAATGCATTTCTCCGTCTTTATCATATGCCAACGGATTTTGTTGTAGACGTTCAGTTACCATTTCATCAGTAATGACAACCTTATCCTCTGTTTCCGAATCTACAACCAATTCTAAAATGTTTAATAATTTACGTGCATCTCCACCGGAGAAACGTAACATGGCTGTAGTTTCTTTCAATTCTATATTTCGTTCCTTCAGTACTACGTCAGTAGTAATAGCTCGTTGAAGCAATTCTAGCAAATCTTCTTTTTCTAAAGATTTGAGCACGTAAAGTTGGCAACGGGATAGGAGAGGACGAATCACTTCAAATGAAGGGTTTTCAGTTGTAGCACCAATCAAAGTAATGGTTCCCTGTTCTACGGCTCCCAACAATGAATCCTGCTGTGATTTACTGAACCGATGAATTTCATCGATAAACATAATGGGGCTGGATTGTGAAAAGAAACGGTTATTCTTGGCACGATCTATCACTTCGCGCACATCTTTTACACCCGAAGTTACAGCACTTAAAGTATAAAACGGAGTCTCCAGTTTATTGGCAATGATTTGTGCCAAAGTCGTTTTTCCTACTCCGGGAGGTCCCCAAAGGATAAAAGAAGAGATACGTCCCGCATCAATCATTTTTCGCAAGATAGCACCCGGTCCCACTAAGTGTTTCTGACCGATATATTCATCTAAAGTTTTAGGTCGTAACCGTTCTGCTAGAGGTTGCATAATTCTTAGAATACCATTAATACCATGAAGCGGATACCATTTTTATTAATACCCGGATTATCACGATAAGTGAAACGATGCACATATTCGATGTGCAGCAATTTGAATATATTGTATATACCGACACTACCTTCAATGTACGGCACTTTAGGATCCATTACAAAACTGGTAAATTTACCATCGCGGGTAGGAAAACGGAATAGCTCCGGATTACTACTCTTGAATGGATTGTTTTTATCGGTCAATGATCCCCACAAAGCACGTACACGGAACATTTCCCTCCATTTCAGATTCTTGATCAGAGGAATACGATTAAACAGTTTTCCATTCATGTCATAAGAAACGGACATGGAAGCAAAACGGTCATTGAGGAATTCCATATTATTGATCAAACAGAATGTTTCGCGCTGGGTGATGTAAGATAAGTTAGCTTCCGGTAAAATCAGCAATGGGAAAGGCACTACATTCCATTCTGCACCAGCTTTCACGCTACAGTCAATTTTACCCCAGGATGAAGGAAGCCAGAAACGTTTCCAGATACTTGCTTCTGTACGGTTGAAATTGTATTCTCCCCCCAATATCCCTTTGAATCCCATTGCGTGAGTCAATGTAAAGATGGGAGCATCTAGCGAAACAGGCACCCGGCGTTGCTTTGAATTAACAAAAGACTCTCCCGGAGCATATCGTAATGTAAGGCTGGCTTCAGAAGTTGTAATATCATGTACACGCGTTTGTGCTGCATCATTACGCAAATATTCCAGTTTTCCGCAAGGTTCATCGTTACGATGGCGAAGCATTGCTTTTACACCAAATCCTGCTTGAGTTTCCAGTTCGTAATTGATAGTAGCATCACGCATGTAAGACATTTGATCCACCGTTGTCGTTTTCAGAGAAAGGAAGATATTATCTTTATCCGTAAACAGGAATTTATCCATCGGTGACATCACATCATAACTATAAGTCGCTGATATATAATGTTTCGGGAATTCCCATACTACATAATCACGCTTGTTGAAGGAATAAGTCAGAGTCCCACTATATTTCCAACGCTCATCTTTCAGACCATACGCTCCATAGCCATTGAGGAACCAATGTTTATCGAAATGAGCTGTTGTCATGCCACTTAAGCGGAAACGGGTTCCATCAATATAATTACTTGAAATCATTGTATTGATAGGACCGATATCAATTTTACTCGGATGTTCTTTGGTTCCTGTCTCTACAAAGTTCTCGATCAGTGCTTTTGCTCCGAATATAATATATTTGAATCCCGGGATCTGCTCCAGGCGATTTACGAAGATATCCATATTACTCTCTTTCTTCGTCAGTGGTACTTGCCGGACTTCTGCCCAATATTCATCACTTTTCGAGAGCATATCTGCTTCTTTTATTACATCACCTTTCAATCGGAAAAGTCGTGGCTCAATAGGATCAAACAGGTAATTAGTGTATTTCGTTGTTCGTTCTACCTGTAATCCTCCGGCAGTCTTATTGGTATTCCAGGAAAGATCTACCGTCATGTCGTCATCCGCCAATACCCAGTTGCCATTGGGAAGCTGTTCATATTGTTGCACGATATCCATCTGATTTACAAAGTTTACTCCGGTTTTTTTCGGAAGGTTCATGGTACATTTCAGAACTGCATAAGTGGAATCATTCAGGACATAAAGATGTCCTGTAAAACCGAAATCCTGTGAGTTTTGCGGAACGAAAGTCAGATGTACGCATTCACGCTTATTGACCACAAGCGTATCCATGAGATAGAACTTATAAAAAGAAATGGCATTATTGCCTATAGGACTGACGAAACGTTGTTGTAAAAGACGGATTTCGTCATCGTAGATATTAATATCGGCAAATACATCTTTCAGGACTGTTCCCAGCATATCACCTGTAGAGAAGAACTCATCTATACCATTAGAATTCTTTCCTTTAATAATAGTCTTTTTGTTCTGGGGATCCTTCCGGAAGATAGTTTGTGAAGCCGTTTCCTGAACGGAGATAGGAAGAATCAGTTTCTTAGTAGTCTCCGACACTTCCACTTGGTCCTTCAAGAAAGAATACTTCTTATAAATACCTTTTTCCAGCTTTTCCGGTGTCAAATCATTGATAGACATCTTCATTTTCTCGTACTTGTCGTACTGATAGTAGTCGTTCACTTCCAAGGATTGTGCCTTTTTGTGTTCGATTACCTTTTTCATGAAATCGACAGCCGGATTGTTTTTACGACTGTATTTATCCTTCTTGGGTTTCACTACGACCTCATCAATCAGTACATTATCCGTTGATAATTTGACGTTGACAGTTTGGTTACCCGAACCTACTTTTACTGTCTTACTGATGTATCCGATAGCTGAGAATATAAGAGTTCCGCCGTTTTTTCGGGCTTCGAGCTTATATTCACCGTCGATGTTCGTGATAGTACCCAAGTCTTTCTTATCTTGGTAGTAAACCGAGATGTACATTAATGGCTCATTGGTAATAGAGTCCGTAACTACTCCCTTTATCTGCTGTGCAAAAGTATTTGAATTTGCCAGTATGAATAAGAGCAGCATAATTATTTTGTTGTATTGTTGTTTCATAACGTTCGTACGTAGTAGGGGCGCAAAGTTAGCAAATAACTCTAAGTATAACAGATTATATAACTTTTTTTACTCATCGTTTTTTGTTCTTTACATGCATAATCATAGAACGATCCATAGTCTCTTTTTGTTTCGTGGTTTGGAACTTTTAGTTTCATGGTTTGAAACTGTTGGTTTCATATGGGTGGAACTATTGGTTTCATGGGGTGAAACTAAGTGTTTCATTGGATGAAACTAAATGTTTCAATGGATGAAACTAAATGTTTCAATGGATGAAACTAGTTGTTTCAAGGCATGAAACACTTAGTCTTGTTCCTTGAAACTCATCGCTTATTTATTTGTTAAAATCTGTACGATGCGTTCTGCTGTACGTCCATCCCAGCGTTCGGGCAATCCTCCCTTTTTCCATTCACCTTTCATCAGTTTGTCCAGAGCTTGGGCGAGTGCAGTTGGATCTTCTCCCACCAATTCGTTGGTTCCCATACGCCATGTTTCCGGATGTTCGGCAAAGGTGTTGAGAGTAATGCAGGGGATTCCCAGGAATGTAGCCTCTTCCGCCACGTTACCGGAATCCGAAATAATACCTTTGGCTTTATTGATCAGATATCCGAAAAATAGATAATTCTGTGTCGGCATGATATGAAGGTTAGGAGCTTCAATTCCAAGTTCTTTAATAGCATTACGTACGTATGTATGCAGGGGAGCTACAATAGGCATGCCTTCCGACTTCTTAATAATTGTTTCCAGCAGGCAGCGCAAAGTTTCTCGATTGTTCAGTAATGCACGACGGTTGAGAGTGAGCAAAAGATAATTTCCTTCTTCCAGTCCTAAAACAGAGAACCAAATAGGTTTGAGCAGACGGTTACGGCTGTATCGTATGGTGTCAATCAGGATATTACCTACGTAATACACATTTTCGTTTTCTGTTCCCGTTTGATTGAGATTACGGTTGGCTACCATTCCGGCAGTAAAGAGATAATCCGATACTCCGTCCGTAATCATACGGTTCACTTCTTTCGGCATTTTCATGTCGAATGAACGTGTTCCGGCTACAAGGTGTGCTACTTTGATTCCTTGTTTTTTGGCTACAATGGCACAACTCATCGTTGCTGTCAGGTCGTCTACTACCAAAACAACGTGTGCCGGATTTTCAGTCAGTTCCTGTTCGAAAGCGATCATAATTCCGGCTGCCAACGTGGTGGGATTGCTGCTTTCTACTCCTAAGTAAACATCAGGTGCTTTCATATCCAGATCTGAAAATAGAGAAGCATCCAGACTTGTATCGTCTTCTTTGCCTGTGTAGACCAGACGGTAGGAAATACTTTTACCCCGCGTCCTTGCAGCTTCGATAGCACGCGTAATAGGAGCTATTTTCATGAAATTGGGGCGAGCCCCGGCAACAATTGTTATTTTCATATCGTTTCTATCTAATTCAAGAAGCAAAAATACATCTTCTTACGGAATTTATTCGTTTCTTTGCATGCAAAAATAACAAATATATGCCCACATTCGTTCAAATTCTTGATTTTATTGGCACGTTTGCCTTCGCAATTAGTGGTATCCGTTTGGCTTCAGCAAAACGTTTCGACTGGTTTGGAGCTTATGTAGTGGGACTTGCTACAGCTATCGGAGGCGGTACTATACGTGATGTCTTACTGGATGTCACCCCTGCTTGGATGACTAATCCTATTTATTTGATATGTACGGCTCTGGCTTTGTTGTGGGTCATCTTCTTCGGGCGTTCGTTGATTCGGCTTAATAATACATTTTTTATATTCGATACTGTCGGCCTGGCTTTATTCACGGTAGTTGGTGTCGGTAAAAGTCTTGCTTTAGGTTATCCGTTTTGGGTGGCAATTATTATGGGCAGTATAACGGGTGCTGCCGGAGGTGTGATAAGAGATGTCTTTATCAATGAAATACCATTGATTTTCCGAAAAGAAATTTATGCTATGGCGTGTGTGGTCGGTGGAATTGCCTATTGGATATGCGATATTATAGGTATGCATTCATACGGTTGCCAAGTGATAGGCGGATTAACCGTTTTCGTGACTCGTATCTTAGCTGTGAAATATCATATCTGTCTGCCAATCCTGAAAGGAAATGAAGAGAATGAAAATGAAGAGGGGTGAAATGGTGGACTTCCTCTTAATAATAATGACGCTATCCTGCTACCATAATGCCGCTATGCTTAGCTTATAGCGTTATTATATTAACAGGATAGTGACATCATCTTTAAAAGATCAGATTGGTTATTACTTACTGTCTTTCATTATTAAATCTCCCATAAAACTGATAGATTGCCGATTCTGCATACTGACATCGATAGAAGCCGATCCGTTACTGAATATTCTAATATTATAATCGAATAAATCTTCCGGGCTACGTGCTGTAAACTTAATGCGTGCAGTACCTTTCTTATCTACTTTCATAGTGTATTCTTTAAGTGGAGCACTAAAGTTTAAACCTTTTCCACCATCATAAGGAATACTATAAGCTCTTCCATAATAAGGTAATTGAGAGATAACCGAATCATTCCTGATTTCTAATGAATAGGGAGATGACAATGAAATATTACGTCCACGCATAGGCATGGCGGTATTGACATCTATCTTGTAGTTCTCTGATACGATTTCTTGTTTAACCGCTTCTTTTTTCTGTTCCTGCTTTTCTTTCTTGCTTTGAGCCGAAAGGGTAGGAGCTCCTACTAGCATAGCTAGTAATAACACCAAGATTTGTTTTTTCGTTTTCATATCAGTTATATTTTTAGTGAGTATATATTATAACATTCAAATATACTAAAAATCAGATGACTTATGCTATCTTTAATGAAAATTAAACACCAATCCACACGGCTTTTTCATTTAAGAAATATTGTTCATCGCTTGTTGTTGTAATAAAAATCCTTATATTCGTGCGCAGCGATGCTGAAGCACCGCCTTAGGTGTTTCTTCTTATCGTTCATTTTTATTTTTTTATAGGCGGAATTCAATAGTGGTATGATGTTTCTATTGTCTTCCGCCTTTGTTTTTGCGACAGCAAAAATACGATTTATTTCCCTGATATACAACTTTTTACGCATAATACTACTAAAGAAGAAACACCTTGACTGTCTTCGTGGCAGCATCCTGACTCATTTGAGAAAATTTGTATCCTCAGTCCCTGAATACCGCAGAACAAGCAGGGGAAACTTCAAGCACAAACTTGAAGACATACTCATGCTTGTCATATTGGGGAGACTCAGCAAGTGTATTACCAGGGCTGAAATACTTCAATTTGGCAAACATCACTTAAAACGCCTGCAGGGGAAAGGGCTATTCCCGTATGGGCTACCCTCAGCAGCTACGCTTTGCCGTGTGTTTCAAAGCATAGACGATGAAAAGATGGCTGAGCGCATGTCTGCTTTTGCAGATGTTTTCCGCAAGGAAATATCCACTACGGCAACTGATATCATTTGTATTGATGGCAAGGCCATGCGGGGTACCTTGTACGACAACGGACGTAACCCTGATATCGTCTCTGCCTACTCACTTGGTTCGGGCCTTACTTTGGCTACTGATATTTGCAAGGAGAAAAGTAATGAAATCAAATCCGTGCCCCGGTTATTGGACAAACTAGACGTGTCAGGATGTGTAGTCACAGCAGACGCCATGTCATTCCAAAAGGTAATAATAGACAAGATTAGAGATAAAGGAGCAGACTTCGTGATCGAACTCAAGGCGAATCAAAGATCTTTGCGCTATGGACTTGAAGATTCTATAAAGACCGCCACCCCGACTGATGTCTACAAGGAAGGTCCATACTTGGAACACGGCAGGATTGAGTCAAGGATATGCCGTATATACCGTGGGGAAGAACTTATTGTGGACAGGGAAAAATGGAATGGCAATTTGACAGTTATAGAAATAGTCACATCTACCGAAAAAAAGTCCGATGGCAGGAGTACATCTGAACAGCGACTCTACATTTCAAGCCTGGATAGCAGTGCAGAGCGGCTTAGTCAGATAACCAAACAGCATTGGGCTATTGAAAGCATGCACTGGGATCTTGACCGCAATCTCCGGCAGGACAGCATAAAGCGTAAGGCTGAACGGGCGGCCAGGAATCTGGACACAATTCAAAGGATGGTGTTGGCATTGATTGCCGTTTGGAAGAACAGAAGGAAAAAAATATCAGATAAGCAAAAGGGTACAGCTGAGATAATAAGGGAACTATCGGTAAGCTTCACTAACGTGTTGCATTTTTTGGCTCAAAAATGAGAAAAATTCAGATTTGACATATTCGTAACGCATTGATTACCAACAACGGGATACCCGCCCATGCCGCACTGGCATGGGTAGGGGGATTGTACCCCTAAATCAAAACTTAAATGAAAAAGCCGTGCACCAATCCATGCTTATTAATCACAAAATAAGCAAGGATTGGTGTTAATTTCCTGATTTTCCTATTTGTTTTTAGAATTGTTCTAGAATAGCGATTCTTTTCTCAATAGGAGGATGTGTAGCAAACAGTCCGCTCAATCCTATGAAAGAACTTTTGGCTTGTTTTCCGGGATGTTGAATAAATAGTTGCGCCACATCTTCACGTTTTACAGCTTCTATATTCGGATCTGCCGATATTTTGCGTAAAGCACTTGCCAGAGCCAATGGATTCTTTGTCATTTCTGCAGATCCTGCATCAGCCATATATTCGCGTTTGCGTGAAATAGCAAAACGCATCAAGCTTGCAAAAAAGAAACCGATGGTAGCCACTATTAAAGTAATAAGTATAAAGAGAATGATTCCTGCTCCACCTTTATTATTACTGCGTATACGAACGTGTGTGATAGTATAAAGGGTGATCTGTGTCAGCATAGAAAAGATACCAACGAATACAATAGATATGATTAACAGGCGAACGTCATGATTGCGAATATGACTTAGTTCATGGGCTATAACGGCTTCCAGTTCATCATCTTTTAGTTTCTGGATGATGCCTTGTGAAAGAGTAATAGTATAAGTCCGTTCGTTGATACCACTGGCAAAAGCATTCAGAGAATTATCATAAATTATATTGATTTTAGGCATCTTCATGCCTTGCGACATACAAAGATTTTCTACTAAATTGTAGATATGCTTATTCTCCTTGCGGTCTAGCGGCTTGGAGCCGGTCGCAGTATTGATGATACTTGTATTAGCCCAATAAGCAATCAGAAACCAGACCAGTACAATCCCTATAGTATAAGGAAAGGCTGAAATGAATAACTGATTGACCATTGGCAATAATTCGCTTTCCATATTTGTCCCATATCCGAAAACGATTATTAAATAACAAGACAGATAAAGGAGCATTGTTACTAGACATGGAAATAATAGTAGCAGAATCGCAGAACGGCGGTTATTCCGGCTCTGTTGCGTTTGGATCCCGACGTATTGCATAAATGTTCGAGTTTTGTGGTTGGGTAAATGACGGTGTTAGAAACTAATTTTGGGTGCTTGCTCCAGGTTTGCACGTTCGTTTTGTCCTAGATCGAACATGATTTCCTTACGGAAACCACACATTCCTGCAATAAGATTGGAAGGGAATGTCTGGACAGCATTATTATATTCTTTTGTCGCAGAGTTGAAATAACGGCGTACGGCAGCCAATTTGTTCTCTACATCGGAAACTTCTTCTTGCAG
This sequence comes from Bacteroides bouchesdurhonensis, assembly GCF_900155865.1. Classification (GTDB taxonomy): domain Bacteria; phylum Bacteroidota; class Bacteroidia; order Bacteroidales; family Bacteroidaceae; genus Bacteroides; species Bacteroides bouchesdurhonensis. The sequence goes on along the minus strand of NZ_LT707006.1, from coordinate 3,147,479 downwards.
TTGCAGGAAGTTTTGATTTGCTTTCAGGTCGGGATAGGCTTCTAAAGTAATTTTCAGTCCTGATAATGCTGATGATAGTTGATTCTCTGCGTTTATTTTTTCATCAATTGATTTAGCATTTACTGCACCGTTTCTTGCTTGAATCACACGATCGAGCGTTTCCTTTTCATGTGAGGCATATCCTTTTACTGTTTCTACTAGTTGCGGGATAAGATCATGACGCTGTTTTAACTGTACATCAATGTCTGCGAAAGCATTTTCGCGATTGTTTTTCAATTTCACTAAAGAGTTGTACATGGAAGCAAAAATGATTCCCAGTAGTACGATTACTCCAACAATAATAAGTGTAGCCATAGTCTATTAATTAATTTAATTTATTTATCAAAAGTAGGCTATTTGGTCTTTTTTACCAAAAAGAGGCAAATAAAAAACATTAATAACCACCCAAAAACTATCAAAAACCACCTAAATTCTATCAATTGACAGTTTTACCCCCTATGAAATGTTGATTCCTCCCCTGTTAGACTCTGAAAATACCTTTAAACTTGCAACCATTGAGAAAGAAACGAAATATTAACCAAAAACCTTTAGAGTATGAAAAGTTTAAGTTTCAGAAAAGATTTAATTGGAGTTCAGGAAGAATTGCTTCGTTTTGCATATAAATTAACGGCTAATCGTGAGGAAGCAAACGATTTATTGCAAGAAACATCATTAAAAGCATTAGATAATGAGGAAAAATATGTCCCGGATACTAATTTTAAAGGATGGATGTATACCATCATGCGCAACATATTTATTAATAATTACCGTAAGATAGTACGGGATCAGACTTATGTAGACCAAACCGATAACTTATATCATTTGAATCTTCCTCAAGACTCAGGATTTGAGAGTACAGAAGGTGCTTATGACTTGAAAGAGATGCACCGTATTGTCAATGCGTTGCCGAAAGAATATAAAGTCCCTTTCTCCATGCACGTTTCCGGTTTTAAATACCGGGAGATTGCTGAAAAGCTGGATCTGCCTCTTGGAACAGTGAAGAGCCGTATCTTCTTTACTCGCCAACGTTTGCAACAGGAATTGAAAGATTTTGTTTAATAGAGGATAACATTTTTAGAACTTAGTTCTTGTAAGGAGCAACGGAATATATCTTCGCTTGCTCCTTTGATTTTATAGCAATATGTTATTAAATGTGTTTATTGGTCAAACTTTATTGTTTCTTATTTGTCATAATGTTAAATGACTTAGTGTGCTTGTAATAACTAGTTAGCCTAAATAAATGAATCTCATCTAATTAAAAGCAATGAAAAAAGAAATTAAGTTTAGTCTCGTTTATCGGGACATGTGGCAATCGTGGATTACCCGGTGGTATGATGGGCTCCATGATGGCGGATTTGAAAGGAGTACATTCCGGTATTAACATGATATTGAAAAGTAAGAATGAACCGGAATTGAGTATTGATGATTTATTAGTGATGTTGTTTGATGAAGTTGAGTATGTTTGGCCAAAACTTGGTTATCCTCCATTGGTAACTCCTTTCAGCCAGTATGTGAAAAATGTAGCTTTGATGAATGTGATGTCCTTGATTAAAGGGGAGGGACGTTGGGCGATGATCGATAATCATACTTGGGATATGATATTGGGTAATAGTGGACGTCTTCCGGGAAGTCTTGCTCCCGAAATAATTGCTTTGGCTAAAGAAAAAGGGTATGAATTTACAGATGAAGATCCACAGAAGAATTATCCGGATCAGTTAGAAGAATATCGCAAGGAGATGATAGAGAACGGATGGGAGTTCGGACAGGACGATGAGGAATTGTTTGAACTGGTCATGCATGATCGCCAATATCGTGATTATAAATCGGGGATTGCCAAAAAATGTTTCGAGACTGATTTGCAACGTGCCAAAGATGTTACTCTTGCTAAACAAGGTTTTTCTGAGGAAGAGGTGAAACGACTAAAACGTGCTAAGGTAGAGCCTATCTCTGCTATGGAAAAAGGACGTATTATCTGGGAAATAGATGTCGAATCACCTTCTATGCCACTTGAAGTAGGACATAAGTACGAGCCGAATGATGTATTTTGTTATATTGCCACTCCATGGAATACTTGTGATTGTGTGATGGCAAATTTTAGTGGACGTATCATTGAAGTTTGTGCAAACGGTAAATCATAGATTGATGTAGTCATGGCACAATCCTATTTGTCATTCACCATTTATCGTTTACTTTTCTTTGCATTCTTCTTTTCCACAGGCTTTTTCATTGGAGCCGGAGGAAATTTTGGGACAAGATTCATTAATCTAAGAATCTGTTTCTGTCGTTTTAATATATAAGGAGAAGGTTTGGCTGAATCGAATCGTATGGGATTGGGTAATGTCGCAGCAATCAATGCACATTGAGCTTTGGTTAGTTTGGTTGCTGTGGTATGGAATTTATATTTGGCAGCAGCCTGCGCACCATAAATGCCATTTCCCATTTCAATAGAGTTAAGATATACTTCCATGATTCGTTCTTTCGACCAAAATAATTCAATGAGGAAAGTAAAATAAACTTCGAATCCTTTCCGTACCCATGAAGATTGCGGCCATAAGAATACATTTTTAGCTGTCTGCTGACTAATAGTACTTGCTCCCCGTTTCTTTTTCCGTTTTTCATTCTCTTTCATCGCTTTTTTTATTTCGATGAAGTCGAAACCATTATGTGTTGCGAAACGATTATCTTCGGAAGCAATGACTGCCATCGGCAGATGAGGAGATATTTTATCAAAAGAAACCCACGTGTGTTTCCACGTGGGTTTATCTCCTGATGTAATCTGTTGAACACTACGGATCACCATCAACGGTGTGATGTAGACTGGCATAAAACGATAAACAAGGACCGCTAGAATAGTAGATGCAAAGAAAAAAATCAGCAGATTACGAGTGTAACGAAGTATTTTTTTAATTAGCTGCCTGTGCATCTTTGATCATTTGCTCGCTGGCGTACATATAAACTTCTACACGACGGTTCTGTTCACGACCTGCAGCAGTTTCATTGCTGGCAACAGGATCACTTTCTCCCATTCCGTCTACACTCTTGATCTGGCTAGCCGCAACACCACAACTCAAAAGATAACTTGATACACTCTGGGCACGCTCTTGTGATAAGTTTATATTCTTCTGGCGACTTTGTTCTGCAGTACTGTTTTTCCAGCCTTGGTTATCTGTATAACCATAGATCGCTACATCCATGTCTCGGTTCTGGTTCAACACATTGTTGGCAAACTTGCTCAAAGCTGCTTTTGCAGCAGCACTCAGACTAGCATTACCTGTATTGAAAAGAATACCGGAGTCAAATGTTACTTTTACAGCTTGCAATCCGTTATTATCGGTTATTTGTTCAACTTGAGCTCCTTCAATTTGTTTTGCTTGAGCTGCTGCTTTATCCATTTTCTTACCGATAAGTGCACCTGTACCGGCACCTACTGCAGTACCGACAGCGGCACCAATAGCAGCACCTTTGCCTTTACCGATAACACCACCCAGGATAGCACCTAGCGCAGCACCCGAACCACCGCCGATAGCAGCACCTTTACCTGTATTGCTCATACTAGCACAGCCACTGAATATCATAGTGATACTCATGAAAAGAACCATAAATTTCATCTTATTCATAATCCAATGTTTTTTAATTAGGTTTATATTCTATAATGTTTCAATAAATAACAATGCAAAGATAAATATTATTTGTCTTCGACGTTCTTTTTAAGTTAAAATAATAATCTCTATCTTTTAGATTTGTTAGGTTTTGGAAGACGATACTTGATTTTGCATTACAGAAGGTAAGTTCAAACACTTCTGCTTGATAATTATGAACCATCCCAAAAGAATCAATCCTTTGACAACTGTAGTAACACTGACAGCCCACCAAATTCCTTCTACTCCCATACCCATACGTACAAACAAGATAGCGAGCGGTATACGCATGTAATTACATATGATACTTATTATTGCAGGAGGTACGGTACGTCCGATACCATAAAAGACTCCTTGCATGGTGATTTCAAGCATCATGAAGAGCTGTGAGTATCCATCAATACGTAAGAAAACACCTCCGGCTTCGTAAGCAGCTCGTTCGGGAACAAAAATAGAAAAGACTTCATTCCCACAGAAAATAAACAGCAGTGTGCAGAACGTTCCGAAGATACCTGTCATCCAAAGAGTGGTATACCAAGCTTTGATGACTCGTTCAGTTCGTCCTGCTGCATAATTTTGGGCAATGAAGGCACTGAGTGCGGTAGAGAATCCTTGTGAGGTATTCCATGTGATAGCTTCAATTTGTCCTCCGGTGGTAAAAGTCATTAGTCCGATGTGTCCTCCTTGTTCGGAAGCTGTCCGACAAAGGAACATATTGACGAAGGCAAACAATGTATTTAGGGTAGCTACAGGTAATCCAAGTTTCAAAATACGCCGGGTATATTTCTTTTTTAATTGGGTGAAGAAAGGGAAACCTCCAAGCAATGCATCACGGTAGCGTAATTGATAGATAAAAATAAGGAAAACGGTTGCTTCTGATATCCAGGTTGCATAGGCAGCACCATTTGTGCCTAGTCTGAAACCGAAGATAAATAGAGGATCGAGTACTATGTTAAGAATTAATCCTGTTCCACTGATATAAAATGGAATTTTGCTTCGTCCGGCAGCATTGTAAATTCCGGTGAAAGCTGCGGAGAGGAAAACGAAGGGTAATCCGGTAGAAATAATTCTCAGGTATTTGATTGCGCTGATTGTGATGTGTTCATCCAGTTCGTAGATGCGTATAATAGGATCTGCAAATATGAAAAGCAATCCGCCCCAACAAATAGAGATAATAAGTGCAATCGTTATGTTGTGTGAGGCGAAATGGCGGGCATCTTCCTGATTTTGTGCTCCGATGGATTGTCCGACACTGACTTCGGAACCTACCTTATTTAATAAGGATATGGAACCGGACATCCACGTTAAGATTCCTACAGAACCGATAGCAGCAACTGCCTCACTTCCCAATCGTCCTACCCAAGCCATATCTGTTAGACTATAGGCCATTTGGATAAATGAGGTTGCCATAATGGGCATTGCCAAGTTAAATAATTGGCGGTTGATGGGACCTTGTGTAAGGTTCTTTATTCCTTGCATATGAATTTTCTGTTTAAAAGAAAGTACAAATATACATAAAAATAGCTATCTTTGCACATCTAATTATTCATTAACCAAAGTATAAAGATACTATGAAACAGAAATTTTCTACTCTCTTCTTACTGTTAATTACTTTGTTAGCAAGTTCGCGGGGAACGGCTCAAAATGCTCCCAAATCTTTTGATATTGAACAACCATCACTACGTGTTTTCCTTCCGGATCCGGAATTGGCAACAGGTCGTGCCGTAGTTGCTTTTCCAGGTGGGGGATATGTGAATCTGGCTGTAGGTCATGAAGGATATGATTGGGCACCTTACTTTAATAAACAAGGTATTGCTTTGATTGTTGTGAAATATCGTATGCCTAACGGAGATTATACAATTCCTATTTCTGATGGGGAAGCAGCAATGAAAATGGCTAGGGACAGTGCTGATGTCTGGAATCTGAATCCGAATGATATTGGTGTCATGGGCTCTTCTGCAGGAGGACATCTTGCATCGACTATCGCAACACATACCCAACCGGAACTTCGTCCTAATTTCCAGATTTTATTCTATCCGGTGATCACAATGGATAAATCATATACTCACATGGGTTCTCATGATTTTCTTTTGGGTAAAGATGCTTCTGTTGAGCTGGAAAACAAATATTCTAATGAAAAGCAGGTGACGAAAGAGACTCCTCGTGCTTTCATTGTTTATAGTGATGATGATAAGGCGGTTCCTCCTGCTAATGGAGTTAATTATTATTTGGCTTTGAATAAAAAAGGAGTTCCTGCCGTCCTTCATATTTATCCAACTGGTGGTCATGGTTGGGGTATTCGTGAGGATTTTGCCTATAAAAATGAAATGCTTGACGAACTGACTTCTTGGTTACGTAGTTTTAAAGCCATTCGTAAAGATGCTGTACGCGTGGCATGTATTGGTAATAGTATTACGTATGGGGTAGGAACAAGAAACCCGAAACATGATAGTTATCCTTCTGTATTGAGTCGTCTGTTAGGGGATAGTTATTGGGTGAAAAACTTCGGAGTCAGTGCACGTACTTTATTAAATAAAGGTGATCATCCTTATATGAAAGAACAAGCATATAAAGATGCATTGGCCTTTGCGCCTAATATAGTTGTTATTAAGTTAGGGACTAATGACAGTAAATCATTTAATTGGAAATACAAGACAGATTACATGAAGGATCTACAGACTATGATTGATTCATTTAAAGCATTACCTGTTCAGCCAAAAATTTATCTTTGCTTTCCTTCAAAAGCTTATCTGGTCGGAGAACATATAAACGATGATATTATTGTCGAGGAAATTATTCCAATGATCAAGAAAGTAGCCAAGAAAAATGATTTGCCTGTTATAGACCTTCATACGGCAATGGATGGAATGCCTCAATTATTCCCAGACCGTATTCATCCTAACGAAGAAGGTGCAAAGGTTATGGCAAAAACTGTATATCAGTCTTTAAAAAAATAGATTCATTATTATTTATTACTCCTGACGCTTATGGTTTGTAAAACGTCAGGAGTCTGCGGAAAGTGTAATGCCAACAAACGCTATTGTGAAAGGATCAGTGATGTGGAATTTATGGCACGGTTGCCACAAGTTAAGTCCAGGATGTAAACACTGCTACGTTTATCGTGGTGATGTCAAGCGTGATGTGGATAGTTCGGTAGTAGCGCAAACGAAAAACTTCGATTTGCCAATACGCAGGAAACGCAATGGGGATTACAAAGTTCCTTCAGGGACAATGGTATATACTTGTTTTACATCCGATTTCTTTATCGAAGATGCCGACCATTGGCGCATGGAGGCTTGGGCGATGATGCGTGAACGTAGTGATCTTAATTTTATGATGATTACTAAACGTATTGATCGTTTTGCTCAGAATTTACCTGAAGATTGGGGTGATGGGTATGAGAATGTGACTATTTGTTGTACAGTTGAGAATCAGATGTGTGCCGATTACCGCTTACCTATATACAAAGCTGCACCTATCAAGCATAAAATCATAATCTGCGAGCCACTTCTAGAAAGGATAGACCTTAGTGCTTTCGATATTGGTATGTGGATTGAACAGGTAGTTGTGGGTGGAGAATCGGGATATGAAGCTCGTTTATGTGATTTCGATTGGGTAATGGAACTACGTAATGTATGCGTAGAGAATGATATTGCTTTCTGGTTCAAACAGACTGGAGCCAAATTTATCAAAGATAAAAAATTATATTTTATCAAACGCCAATTCCAGCATTCACAGGCACGTAAAGCCGGAATAAATTTCAAATAAATAGGTTGACCTGTTAGGTTATCGTTATACTTATCGTGTTTTGTATTACTTTAAAATTGTAGGGGCTGCTAAAATATGAAAGGAATCTGGATTATAAATGTGATTCGTTCGATTGGACTTATCTTTTTTTCGTCATCAATTGCTCTTGTACTTATGTGAGTAATGGAGTTAAGATGTAAGTGGATATATGCATATTTACATTTTGTATAGGAAACTTGAATACTTTAAAATATGTCGTTTAAAAAAAAACGAGTTGGTAATGTAGTAGAAATGTTATATGTTATTTGTAATTTGGCAAAAATATTCTATATTTGAGTAATTTATGGATTATAACGTTATTATATCTCATTTGACTATGAACACTATGCAGAAACTACTTTATATGGTATTGTTTGGCTCGCTGTTTACTGCGTGTGGAAATACACATCTCAAGATATGCAATGATAAAGAAACACTGGGAAAACTTATTTTCAATGATATTACTTTGTCCGAACCTGCAGGACAGTCATGTGCAACCTGCCATGATAATTCGAAAGGTTTCAGTGACGAGAAGCACCGTGCTGTTTCTCCCGGTGCCATAGCCAGCCTTTTTTCTCAACGTAATTCTATGAGTATATGTTATGCCAAGTATATTCCAGAATTACATTATGATGATTCTGATTCGACTTATGTTGGGGGCCTATTCTGGGACGGACGGTCTCCTTCTTTACAGGATCAGGCCGGGATTCCTTTGTTGAATCCTGTCGAAATGGGGAATGCAGATAAAAATATGGTAGTAGAAAAGGTAAAGCGTACAGCTTATTATTCAGAATTAGTACGCATTTATGGAAAGACTGATGATGTGGATTCAATTTTTGCATATATCACTGATGCAATGGTTGCGTATGAGTCTTCAGAAGAGCTCTCTCCTTTTTCTTCTAAATTTGATGCCTATATGGAGGGGGAATGCAAGTTAACAGAACAAGAGATGCGGGGAATGGAACTGTTTAAGACTGAGGGGCAATGTGCCAATTGCCATGTTATGGAGCGGGATGAACAGGCTTATCAAATTCTCTTTACTGATTTTACATATGATAATCTAGGAATACCTAGGAATCCAGACAATCCACATTATAAGGTACCTACTAAATATTTCTTGTTAACTTCTGACTCTATTGATCTAGGTCTAGGTGCCATTGTGAAATCCGAAGATGAAAATGGTAAGTTTCGTGTGCCTACACTCCGTAATGTAGAATTAACTGCTCCTTACGGACATAACGGGTATTTTAAAACGTTGGAAGATATTGTTCATTTTTATAATGTCCGGGATGTAGGTAATGAATATCCTCTTGCAGAGTATCCCGCTACTGTGAACGGGGAAGAGTTGGGTAATCTAGGATTGACTGCTAAGGAAGAGGCGGATATCGTGGCATTTATGAAAACATTAACGGATGGATATAAAACGTGTAAGTCCAAAATGAAGGGAGATAAAAAGCAAGACTGAATATTCGGTCTTTTTATATCTTTATAATCATGTATATTGTAGTTAAAGAGTTACTTCATTTTGACACCACATTGATTAAGTGCTAAAAGAATTTAATAAAATTTCTTTTTCACTTCTTTTTTTGTTTCTCTCCCGGAAATCTGGGACACATATAACGATTCTCTATCAAACTATGACAACGCAATTTATAAGCTTCGATAGCAAGTGACTTTTCCTTCTCGCATCCTTCGGGAATATGCGTTTAGACATATTTGAAGTGTTTCTTCATAATTAGTTTTGCTTAATTGCGAGAACTTCTCTTTAAGGATATTATTCCACTCCATAATTATATGTATTTTATCCATAGAACGATTAGAGCATTAGTAATACTGGAACTGAATGACTAATGACTATCCATAGAATAGTTTTCCCTTGATGGATAAAAGTAATCAAGCTGTGGATTTTTGACAATCCAGTAAAATACTCCTCTAACATGAATCCGTGATGATAAATGTTTAGGTTAATTCGAAAAAGGAACAAACTTTAATTTAAAAAAAAATCACGATTTGATTGTAAATTGAAACTTTTTAGAGGATTAAAGTGATAATTTTCTAATATTAAAATTATTGTTAATTGTATTTTTGCATATCGAACTATATATTGAAACTTCTGTTTTCTGAAAAAGACTGAAAAAACAGAAGTTTTAAATTGATTATAAATCCTAAATTTAAAAGTGTATGAATTTTATTTGGTACATTATTATTGGAATTATTGCTGGATTTGTTGCTGGCAAAATTATGAGAGGAGGCGGCTTTGGACTACTCATCAACTTATTGGTTGGTATCGTAGGCGGTCTTCTGGGTGGCTGGGTTTTTGGTTTGTTGGGGATCGCCACTGTTGGAATTCTCGGCAGCCTCATAACATCTATTGTAGGTGCTATTCTGCTGTTATGGATTGTTTCTTTATTCAGAAAACCACGTGTTTCTTGAATCGTATTTATTAACTTTTAAACTGAATTTTAATTATGGAAAGTAAATGTTCAAATTTCTGGATAGGGCTTGGATTAGGTTCCATTTTCGGAGCTATTGTTTATCGCTGTTGTCAATCTTCAAAAGCAAAGCAAGTAAAGGATAAAATATCTCATGCCCTTCATGTAGCTACTGACCAGACAGAAGATTTTGTTGGTTCTGCTAAAGACAAAGTCATAGATGCTGGGACAAAAGTTGCCGATAAGGTAGCCGACACGACTTTTAATGTTGCAGAGAAGGCCGATGAGATGAAGAACAAAGTCCACAACTTTGCAGACAATGCAAAAAAATAAGTGGATGTTGATTTTCGCAGAGAGGGAATTATGAAAAAAAATCGCATTGCTCTCTCTGTATTTTTAAAACGTTTTATCAATCAAAAAAAAGAAATCATGAAAAAAATATTATTATTTATTATGATTATTATGGCTACCGCAGGAGTAGATGCGCAGACATTGAAAGGTGAAGGCTCTATCATGGGAAATTTAGGTTACCAGACAAATTATGAAAGATTTGGGCTGGAAGTACAGGGACGCTATGTTATAGCAAACAACCTTCGTCTAGCTCCGGATATTACATTATTCTTTCCTAAAGATAAAATAACAGGGCTGGATGTAAACCTCAACTTCCACTATGTATTCAATTTTAGTAAAGATAAACAGGGATTTTCTGTTTATCCGCTTGCCGGTATTGGTATGCAGAATAATTTTTACGGAAAACGTACAATTACCGTAGACGGTGAAAACATTGAACAAAAGAGCGATAATACATCAAAGTTTGCATTTAATTTAGGTGGCGGTATTTCTCTCCCTTTATCCTCTCATAGTTTTTTAAATGCGGAAGTTAAATTTATGCTTGCACATGAAGATAATGTGGTCATTATGTTAGGATATGGCTATAAGTTTTAACAATGTTTCATTGGGAACTAAGATTATTATTAGAGCCCGTTCCTGAGTAATAACTATACAGGAACGGGTTGCTTTGTCCATAAATAACGGAGGCTGTCACATGTGTGGATGATGGAGGAATCGGGTGCAGTATATGCGTTTTTTGCCAAATTTAAGCTCTATTTGTTTACCCAACAGGGTGTTCTATCTGTAGAAGAATTGTTGATACAAAAAATGAATCAACAATTGGTACAATGTGGTTTAGCGGACAGAAAATTGCATAAAAATTATAATTGAGGGTAAGATTTATATGGAAAGAGTAGAATGACAGAAGAAAGCAGATAAGAATATAATTTTTTAAATGAATAATTAAAAATATTGAGAATATGTTGGAACAGGAAATTGGGGGAAATACCGTTGAAAACTGGGTCATTTCCATATTTATTGTAGTGGGAGCGTTCATATTGATAAAACTTTTATCATTGTTGGGGAAGAAGGTTATCAAGCCATTTACCAACCGCACCACTAACAGGGTAGATGATATTATTTATTATTCTCTAGAATCACCTATAAAGTTTGCTGTAATATTACTTGGTATCTGGATAGCTATTCACAGGTTGGTCTATCCGGATAGTTTCGTCAAGGTTGTTGACAATGCTTATCGAATTTTGATTATTCTGGATATTACTTGGATCTTTGCTCGCCTATTCAGTGGCTTGCTCCAGATTTATTGGAGGCATAACTCCGACGGAAAGGCCAATACAATGATGCCAGTTATTAAAAGGACAATTTTGGTCATTGTATGGATTATCGGACTTGTAATGGCATTAAGTAACATCGGCGTTAATATCAGTGCGTTATTAGGTACTCTGGGTATTGGTGGTATTGCTTTCGCTTTGGCTGCACAAGATACGGTAAAGAATATTTTCGGTGCTTTTACCATCTTTACAGACAAGCCTTTCAGCATTGGCGATACAATAAATGTGAATGGTACTGAGGGGACAGTTGTTGATGTTGGCGTGCGGAGTACAAAAATATTGGGCTATGATAGGCGTATTACCACGCTTCCGAATTATAAAATTACGGATACATCAATCATCAATATCTCTTCCGAACCGATGCGCCGGGTAACTGTAAAACTCGGATTGACGTATGATACAACACCTGAAAAAATGAAAGAGGCTTTGGATATATTGAGGGCTATTCCCAAAAGGATGGAAAATGTATCTGAAAATCCTTCGGATATCTCTGCAGTTTTTACAGATTACGCTGACTCGGCACTTGTTATCACTTATAACTACTATATAAAGAAACAAGGTGATATATTGAAAGTTACTTCGGATATGAATTTGGAGATACTTACTTCTTTTAATAAAGCAGGGCTCGATTTTGCATTCCCTACTCAAACACTTTATATAAATAAGAACGAACCTATCAATTCGGGCACGTATACTGCATCTTGAAAGTCCATGAGTAGGTACAAATAAATTATGAAGATGCAGTTTTGCAAATGTAAATAGCACCTTCATAATTTATTGAATATATCAATACTCAATTTTTTCTTATCCAAACAGCTATATTACGAGATTCAACAGAAAATTCTCCGTTACCTTCTTCATCCAAAGTAACTTCTTTCTGAATGCTTCCGGTTATTTCATGCCACACTTCGTTTTTATGTTTTTCACCTAAACTCATCATTTTACTGCCCGCTTCATCATTAGACATTAAGAAAACCAATCCGGAACCAGAATGTTCTTCATCTCCCGTACGGATAAAGCCTACAGTTGAAGGATGGTCAAAATAATCTATCTGCTCGCCATAAGCATATTTTTGCCTTGCGTCCAATAGTATATCAATAATTTTAGTATGAGGCGACTTTTCTCCTTTAATGCCGTAATAATCTCCATAGAAAATGCAGGGATAACCATCTTTCATCAGCAAAATCAGTCCATAAGCCAATGGTTTAAACCAATCTTCGATTTGTGACTCAAGAGAGCTTCCTGATTGCGAATCGTGATTATCGACAAAGGTAACGGCTAAGTCGCAATGATGTTCAGTCAGGGTATTTTTCAGGATATTCTGTAAATCATAGTTTTTTCCTTCTTTCGATGCCTGAAACATATTATAATGTAACGGAACATCGAATAAATTGACTTTATGACCTACAGATTCTACATAGGCATCAAGTGTTTCCAGGTCACCGTTCCAATATTCTCCTACCGCATAAAATGCATCACCTTTCTCGCTTCTCACTGCATCCAGGAATTGTGCGATAAATTTGTTCTTCATGTGCTTGATGGCATCTAAGCGCATCCCGTCAAGGTTCAGCTCATTAGAAACCCATTTACCCCATCTGTTCAGTTCGGTAATGACCTCCGGATGATCCAAATCGATATCATTACATAACAAGAAATCGTAGTTTCCGTTTTCATTATCTACACCTGTGCTCCACGATTTTCCCTCTCCCTGTATTTGGAAAATGCCGCTTCGTTTTTGAGCATCATCAAAACCTGTTCCAGAGAAGTGGTAAAAATGCCATTTGAAATCAGAATATTTATCCTTACGTCCATGAAAACTATATCCGGTCCATCCCTGTATCTCATAAGGTTTTCCTAATGCTTTTTCCCTATCATTCGGATCTACTTCCACCACCATAAACTTTTCGGTGAAATCGCCTCCCGCTTTATGGTTCAATACTACATCTAGATAGACTGAAATATGATTTTTATGTAATTCATCAATCATTTCTTTCAGTTCATCTTTCGTTCCATATTTTGTTCTTATGGTTCCTTTCTGCTCAAATTCGCCCAAGTCATACAAATCATAGGTCGCATAACCTTCGTCCTGTTGTTCATCGGCTTTGTAGGCGGGAGGAATCCAGACAGCAGTTACACCGATATCATGTAAATGCGATGCATCCTCTTTTAATTGTTTCCATAAATTTCCATCATTTGGCAGATTCCATTCAAAATACTGCATCATTACACCATTTTCCATAACTCTAAAATTTTTAATAATTAAAGCCTAACAAAAATGTCAATAGTAAAGTTCTTGTATTTGCATGTTTACTTTATTTTTTTATAAGATATGGCATATTTGCCTTTTTAATTAAAATTTATCTTAACTATTCCTTTTATATTCATATTTATTTGATTTGATAACGATTATTTTGTCTTTTACGTTGTTATAATAGAAAAACAAAACATTCAAACTTGTTTGTTTTGGAAAGTAAACCAATTTTTATGGGATTAAATTAATTTAATAAATGGAAAAGATAAAGAATCATCCGTCTGCAGAACAATTGGATTCGTTTGACAAATATCCATGTTATTATGGAAGTGATTTGGAGTTAGTGTACACACCTGAGAAATCAATTTTTACTCTGTGGGCACCTTCTGCAAATAGAGCTAGACTGAATCTGTATTTATCAGGTCAAGAAGGAGATGTAGAGGAACAATTGGAAATGGATATGGCCGATGATGGCACATGGCGTATTGAGTTAAATCGTGATCTGAAAGGTTATTTCTATACTTTCCAGATAGAAAAAGATGGAAATTGGCTGGATGAGACACCTGGTATTTGGGCAAAAGCAGTTGGTGTTAATGGTTGTCGCGGTGCCGTAATCGACTGGAATGAAACGAACCCGGAAGGCTGGGAATCGGACAGAGCACCTGAATTGAAAATGTATTCCGACATCATTCTCTATGAATTGCATCACCGAGATTTTAGTATTGATCCTAATTCGGGTATTGAAAATAAAGGAAAGTTTCTGGCTCTGACTGAAACCGGAACTAAATCTGTTGAAGGAGAAGCTACCGGTTTGGATCATTTAAAAGAACTTGGCGTGACGCATATTCATATTCTGCCTTCTTTCGATTTTGCAACAGTTGATGAAACAAAATTGGAGGAAAATAACTACAATTGGGGATATGATCCGAAAAACTATAATGTACCTGACGGAAGTTATTCTAGTAATCCGTCTGATCCTGTTATCCGTATTCGTGAATTCAAAAAAATGGTCCAGAGCCTTCATCAAAACGGTTTTCGTATCGTTCTCGATGTGGTATATAATCATACTGCTTCTACTAAATATTCGAACTTTAATCTGACGGTTCCGGATTATTTTTACAGGCAGAACCCGGATGGATCATATTCGGATGCTTCTGGTTGTGGAAATGAAACAGCTTCAGAACGAGATATGGTACGACACTACATTATTGAATCTGTTAAGTTTTGGGCTAATGAATATCATATTGACGGATTTCGTTTCGACCTTATGGGGATACATGATATTGAGACAATGAATTGTTTGAGAGAAGAGTTGCTGAAGATTGATCCTACTATTTTTATATATGGCGAAGGATGGCTTGCTGCTGATTCTCCTCTACCACCGGAAAAACGGGCGATAAAAGAAAATGTCGGTCAGATGGAAGGTATTGCCGTGTTTAATGACGAATTTCGTGATGGTTTGAAAGGAAGTACTTTTGATGAACAGGAGCCCGGATATGCCTCTGGAAATATAAATGGACATTTTGAGCCGGTGAAATACGGTATTGTCGGTGGTACACAGCATCCGCAAGTAGTTTATGATGGATTACTTTATTGCGATGCCCCATATGCGGCTGCTCCTTCACAAATGATTAATTTCGTATCCTGTCATGATGGATATACTTTGGTGGATAAACTGAAACTGTCAGTTCATGGTGAGCAGGCAGCCGATGAGTTGGTTCCTATTGTCAAGTTGGTGCATACTGTGCTATTAACATCCCAAGGAATTCCGTTCATTCGTGGAGGTGACGAAATCATGCAGGACAAACAGGGGGAGCCGAATAGTTTTAAATCACCGGATGCCATCAACCAGATTGATTGGGCATTCAAAGCTAAGAATCGTGATGTGTTTGATTATATAAGAGGGTTGATTATGCTTCGTAAAGCGCATCCCGCTTTCCGTATTCCAACAGTAGAGGGGTTACAACAGTATCTTCATTTTATGGATACGGGTGATTCTGGTGTAATAGCCTATACGTTAGGTGAATATGCGAACGGAGATGAGTGGAAAGAAATTCTAGTAGCTTACAATGGAAATCGGCATCAGACAGAATTTAATATTCCGGAACAGGATTGGACTGTAGTTTGTCGCGATGGGCGAATTGACTTAGACGGTCAGGAGCATTTGCATGGAGGAAATATCGGAGTGACACCTTCTTCGGCTCTTATACTGTATCGGCAATTATAGTACTTACTGAAAGATTCTGCTCATTCATTTGTCTTCATCAAACTGAAGTGTATATTAATGTATATAAAAAATAAAGCGATTATCTGTTTTAGATAACCGCTTATTTTTCAATCTTTTAGAAGTGATCCGCCTGGGGCTCGAACCCAGGACCCCAACATTAAAAGTGTTGTGCTCTACCTGCTGAGCTAGCGAATCAATCCTTTTGCTTACTCTTTCGAAATGCGGGTGCAAAGGTAGAACATTTTTTTAGAACTCCAAAGCATTTCAAACATTTTTATTACCTTTGTGCAATTATCAACAATATACAATAATAATATATGGCTGACGATAAAAAAATTATCTTCTCAATGGTGGGAGTGAGCAAAGCTTTCCAACCAAATAAAAATGTGCTGAAAGACATTTACCTGTCGTTTTTTTATGGAGCGAAGATCGGTATTATTGGTCTGAATGGTTCTGGTAAATCTACGTTATTAAAGATTATTGCAGGTTTGGAGAAATCCTATCAAGGAGAAGTTGTGTTCTCTCCAGGATATTCTGTAGGGTATTTGGCGCAAGAACCATATCTGGACAATACTAAAACTGTAAAAGAGATAGTAATGGAAGGTGTACAACCAATTGTTGATGCACTGGCGGAATACGAAGAAATCAATCAAAAATTTGGTTTACCTGAGTACTATGAAGATCAAGATAAAATGGATGCTCTATTTACACGTCAAGGGGAATTGCAGGATATTATTGATGCTACCGATGCTTGGAATTTGGATAGCAAATTGGAACGTGCAATGGATGCACTTCGTTGTCCGCCTGAAGAGCAGTTGGTAGAGAATCTTTCCGGAGGTGAACGTCGCCGGGTGGCTCTTTGTCGCTTGCTGTTGCAGAAGCCAGATGTTCTGCTGCTTGATGAGCCAACCAACCATTTGGATGCTGAATCTATTGATTGGCTTGAGCAGCATTTGCAGCAATATGAGGGTACAGTAATTGCCGTGACACATGACCGTTATTTTCTAGACCACGTAGCCGGATGGATTCTTGAACTGGATAGGGGAGAAGGTATTCCATGGAAAGGAAACTACTCTTCTTGGTTAGAACAAAAGACCAAACGTATGGAGATGGAAGAAAAAACTGTCACTAAGCGTCGTAAAACGTTGGAACGCGAGTTGGAATGGGTACGCATGGCCCCGAAAGCTCGTCAGGCAAAAGGAAAAGCTCGTCTTAATTCATACGATAAATTATTGAATGAGGATGTAAAAGAGAAAGAAGAGAAGTTGGAAATCTTTATTCCGAATGGTCCGCGTTTGGGTAATAAGGTAATTGAAGCTAAACATGTAGCGAAGGCATATGGCGATAAATTGTTGTTTGACGATTTGAATTTTATGCTTCCTCCTAATGGTATTGTTGGAGTAATCGGTCCGAATGGTGCAGGAAAAACTACTTTATTCCGCTTGATTATGGGAATGGAAACAGTAGACAAAGGTGAGTTCGAAGTGGGAGAAACTGTAAAGGTAGCTTATGTAGATCAACAGCATAAAGATATTGATCCGAATAAAAGTGTTTATCAGGTGATTTCCGGTGGAAATGAATTGATTCGTATGGGAGGACGTGATATCAATGCACGTGCATATCTTTCTCGTTTCAATTTTGCAGGAGCAGATCAGGAAAAGCTTTGTGGCGTACTTTCAGGTGGTGAGAGAAATCGTTTGCATCTGGCTATGGCTTTGAAGGAAGAAGGTAATGTACTATTACTTGACGAACCTACCAATGATATAGACGTAAATACGTTACGAGCACTTGAGGAAGGTTTGGAGGATTTTGCAGGTTGCGCAGTTGTTATTTCTCATGACCGGTGGTTCCTTGACCGTATTTGTACACATATTCTAGCTTTTGAAGGAGATTCGAATGTATTCTATTTTGAAGGATCATATTCGGAATATGAAGAAAACAAGATGAAGCGCTTAGGTAATGAAGAACCGAAGCGTGTTCGTTATAGAAAGTTAATGAATGATTAACATGCTGTAATAGTCAGGAAAATACGACAATCTTTTGTGTTTCAGTATAAAGCCTCTACAAATACGTGTAGGGGCTTTTTTATTTTGTTCACATAGAAATGTTTATCTCTCTTAAATTATTGTATTGCAAATGTAACGTAAATCTAAATAATATTAATTATCTTTGTACTCAATTTAATGAACAAAACAATTAGTAAAACTAATCAATTACATTATGTTAAAAGAAATGCGATCTTTTCTTGTAGTAGTAATGTTGCTAATTACTGCTACGATGAGTGCGCAGGTTACAACTGCTAGCATGAGCGGTAAAGTGACAGCACAAGATGAACCGATTATTGGAGCAACAATTACTGCTATCCATGAGCCTTCTGGAACACGTTATGGAACTGTGACCAATGTCAGTGGACAGTTTAATCTTCAAGGTATGCGTACGGGAGGACCCTACAAAGTTGAAATCTCTTATGTAGGTTATCAGACTGCTATTTACAATGGAATTAATCTATCTTTGGGAGAAAATTATGTACTGAATGTATCTTTGAAGGAAAGTTCAGAATTATTGGATGAAATTGTAGTTACTGCTACAAGAAATAGTAATATGAAGAGCGATCGTGCAGGTGCTATTACTAATATTGGAGAAGCACAAATAGCAATGCTTCCTACTGTAAGTCGTAGTATGAATGACGTTATGCGTTTGACTCCTCAGGGAGCAAATACAGGAAATGGTTTTGCTGTAGGTGGTGGTAACTATCGTCAGTCTTATGTAACAGTGGATGGTGCTGCTTTTAGCAATACTTTTGGTATCGGTTCTAACTTGCCGGGTGGTGGATCTCCTATTTCTTTGGATGCTTTGGAACAGATTGCTGTATCTGTTACTCCATTTGATGTTCGTCAAAGCGGATTTATTGGTGGAGCAATCAATGCAGTTACTAAGAGTGGTACAAATGATTTCTATGGAACTGCCTATACCTTTTTAAATAATGAGAACTTGAAAGGTAATAAAGTAGGTGATTTAGAGTTGGTTCGTGAAAAATCTCAATATTATACTTATGGTGCTAGTTTGGGAGGTGCTATCATTAAGAATAAACTATTCTTCTTTGTGAATGGGGAATATGAAGATAATGTAACAGCAGGTCCTGCTAGCAAAGCACGTATCAATAGTACAGATGATTGGGGAGCTAATACGGTTAATATTAATCGTCCGACTGTATCGGATATGAATGAAATTCGAGATTATTTTATAAATAAGTACGGTTATGATCCGGGACGTTATCAAGGATATTCTATTAAAACTCCCGCTTATAAAGTCGTAGCTCGTTTAGACTGGAATATCAATGATAATAATAAATTGAATTTCCGTTTTACTCGTGCTCATTCGAAAGATAATAGTGGTCCTACATCCTCAACATCACCTCTGTATGCGTCAGATATTTATCCTGGAGGAACAGTAGATAATATTTCAAAAGGTTCAGGTACTGTCCTTAGTAATGGTGCTTTATATTTTGAGAATTCTCGCTATTTTAAAGAGTACAACTTTACGTCATACGCTTCCGAATGGAACTCTAAATGGTTGGATGGCAGATTGAATAACATGACACGTGTGACATATTCTTTCCAGGATGAACCAAGAAGTTATAATGGCGCAGTAGATTTTCCAACTGTTGATATCTTGAAAGATGGTGCTGTGTATGCACGTATTGGTCCTGATGTTTTCTCTCCGGGAAACTTGGCTCAAGCAAAAACATTTGTAGCTACTGATGAGATTTCTTATACTACAGGTATCCATAATTTCTTAGCTGGTTTCCAATTCGAATATAATAAAGCGACCAACGGTTTCCAACAAGCAGGTAATGGATTCTATGTATTCAATTCTTGGGAAAGTTTCAAGAATAACGAACTACCTTCTGCATTTGCTATTACACATTCCAATGCAGCTGACTATAGCCAATTTAAGGCTCAAATGAAAACATTGCAATATTCTTTGTATGTACAAGATCAGATGAATATTAGTGATAACTTTAAGTTGATGGCAGGTATACGTTTTGAATTACCTAAATATCCTTCATTAAAGAATAACTATAATGAAGATTTTGCAAAATATGATTTTGGTGGAGTAAGCTATTCTACAGACCAGGTGCCATCGGCGAAGATTTCAGTTTCTCCACGTGTTGGATTTAATTGGGATATCACAGGAGAACGTAAGTTTGTTCTACGTGGAGGTACAGGTATTTATGTTGGTCGTTTACCATTTGTATGGTTGGTTTCTGCAGTGGGTAATTCAAATGTTGGTCAGTATCAATATAAATATTCAGATGTAAATGTGGCTACTTTGAAGCCTCATTTTCAGCCTTCTGTATCTGGGGTGTTAAATGAATTGTATCCGAATGGCAGAACAACAGATATTGTGGCACCCATTGATCCGACTATTATAGATAAAGATTTGAAGATGCCATCAACGTGGAAGACATCTTTAGCTTTTGATGCTAAACTTCCGGGTGACATTGATTTCTCTATAGAAGGTATATTTAATAAGGATATTAATCCTGCAGTCATCTCTAATAAAGTATATAAGCCTTCAGAATCTACGAAAACTTTCAGCCCTAATGATACTCGAAATGTATATACAAAGTACTCTGATCCATCATGGGTTAATGGCTCGAAACAGAATGCTTTTTATATAGAAAATGGCGGTCATAAAGCCTACTATTATTCTTTCACAGCTCAGTTAGCTAAATCGTTTGATTTTGGATTGTATTTATCTGCTGCGTATACTTATTCAAAAGCTAAGTCATATAACGATGGTATTGGCGACCAGGTTACTTCTGCATATAAGACAAATACCTATTCTGTAAATGGTATTAATGATCATGAAATGGGATATGGTACTTATGTTTCTCCAAATCGTGTTGTCGCTTCAGCAGGTTATCGTATAGAATATGCGAAAAAATTTGCCTCTTCATTGTCTCTGATTTATGAAGGAATGAATATGGGGTATGCCGGAGGTTATGGTTATTCTCGTTACTCATATACTTTTGCAGGTAATATTGTAGGTGACGGTGGTGCAAACAATTTGTTATATATTCCTGCATCCAGAGAAGAATTGAACGATTGGGCATTTGTTGAAAAGACAAGGAATAGTGTGGATGGAAAATATTATGATTATAAGATGGATGGCCAACTATATACAGCCGAGCAACAGAAAGATGATTTTTGGGCATATATCAATCAGGATAGTTATCTGAAGAAACACAAAGGTCAATATGTAGAACGTGGTGGAGCTATTATGCCTTGGCATCATCAGTTGGATTTGAAATTTATGCAAGATTTTTACATGAATGTAGGTGGCAAACGTCATACACTTCAATTTGGTGTTGATATCAAGAATTTCTTGAATCTATTGAATTCTGATTGGGGATTATATAAGATAGTGAATAGTTCAAACCTATTGGCATATGATGCATATGGAGAAAAAGGAACAGGAGCTGGCAAAGGTTATACATTCCAGAAGAGTAGTGGTAAGAGATTGACAGATACTTATACTCAGTATAAGAATTTTAATTCTACGTATTCTGTTCAGTTTAGTATTCGTTATATCTTTCATTGATAATAGCAAATATTCAGAGTAAAGAGTTGACAAGATAGAATTTTGGAATTAAAGATCCAATAGATTAAAATCACTTTAGAACGCAATTCCCTTATTTACTCTTTTCGGTTTATGAAAAGGCTAAAATAAGGGGATTGTTATATATTGGCTCTACATTTCATCCTCATCACCACTGGATTATGATCACTGTAATTAATATCCGGAGAAAAATAATCCATTCCTTCAAACTCCTGAGAATGAAAAATATAGTCGATTCTTAGCAAATGTTTAAAATGACGGAAAGTATACATATACCCGTGTCCACAGGTCTGGAAACCATCATTCAGATTTCCTTTCACAGTGCGATAAGTATAAGAGGAAGGTAGAGAGTTGAAGTCACCGCAGACTAGAGTAGGATAGGGGGAAGCTGTAATCAGTTGATTGATTTTATTAGCTTGGGCGGCACGTTTTTTGAAGTTATTGTGCAGACCGTCTGCCAAGGTAATAGCTGCAAGCTCAATTCTAGCAGAGTTATCAGCTTTAAGTTCCTTTTCCAGTTTATGTTTGTTACTGCTAACATCAGTGGTTTGCAAGTGATTGTTGAATAGACGGACTGTGTGTCCATTGAAGTCAATGTCACACCAAAGACTGCAGTTGTTAGACTCCGGGTAAGTAATCAGCTGTTGATCCTTGATCGGATAACGGCTGAACAAAGCGAGCTGAAGAAGACTTTCTCCTTCAGGAGAAGAAGGAATATAATGATAAGGCCATTCTGAAAGTGCCACATAAAGGCTATCCACTCCAAACTCTTTATTGATTCCAAATTCCTGAAAACAGAAGATATCCACTCCAAGACTCTTCATATATTCGGCAATTTGTTTACAGGAATACCCCGTATATTCTTGATTAAAACTATTAACGTTGTAAGTTGCTACCGTTATTTCCAGATTATTACCTGCTTGATTTCTCTTTTCGATAATCATACTTGTTCTGGGCTTAGCAGCCGAATCGAAGAGAGGAAATTGTAGTATACGACTCAGAAATGTCCAATTACCCACAATAGCAATGATTGGAATAAATACCCAACATCTCCAGCGAATAATCCAATAGATAGCCACAGCTAGATTCATAAGCAAAAGCACAGGCAATATTAATCCGATGAAAGGCAATAACATTGAACTATCCGGTGGAGTATCTTCAACAAAAGCTCCGGCTAATGTTAAGATTGCAAGAATTACTGTTAGTAAAATCGATATATAATAAAATAATCTGTAAAAAGCCTTCATACTTCCTTTGATCTCTATTTTTTATTCAATTTATTTTATATGCTTATTTCTGTCAAGTAGCCGCTTTATTTTGTCCTTTTGCTATCTATCATTTGTTCCTGTTTGGTTGTTTTTGATCTTTTAAGTTTGCGGTAGCCATTGCTTTATTATTTCCTTTAATTTGACCTGTGAGATCGGCTTGGCAATAAAATCATTGCATCCCGCTTCTTTAGCAGTTTTCAGATCATGACCATACGCATAAGCACTTTGAGCGATGATAGGTACCTCAGACGATAATTCGCGAATGATTTTTGTGGCCTCGAATCCGTCCAGATTAGGCATCTTTATATCCATTAAAATGAGATCCGGTTTTACTTCATCATACATGGTGACAACTTCTATGCCATCATGTGCTCGTACTAGCCTATATTGCTTACCTAAAATAGCATTTAGCAAATCATAATTGCTGTCGGTATCTTCAGCAATTAATATGGTAGGCTTAGAAGAAGATTTTTCTACTTCGGTTCTAGTAGAGACAGACGACTCGTCGTCTACAATAGGATTATTACTATCAGATTGTTGAGATTCATCGGATAATGAAGCAGTTCCGTTTGGTAACGTCGATGATTCTGCCGAGAGTTGCTCAGCCTCATAAGGAAGATGAAAAGTAAAAGTAGTACCTTTGCCAACTTCTGATGTAACCGAAATTTCTCCTCCAAGTTTTTCAATAATCGTTTTACAGATTGACAATCCCAACCCAGTGCCCTGCGCATAATTATTTAGTTTAGCGA
This sequence comes from Bacteroides bouchesdurhonensis, assembly GCF_900155865.1. GTDB lineage: Bacteria > Bacteroidota > Bacteroidia > Bacteroidales > Bacteroidaceae > Bacteroides > Bacteroides bouchesdurhonensis. The sequence goes on along the minus strand of NZ_LT707006.1, from coordinate 3,123,782 downwards.
AGCGTTCGAATATCCGTCCTACTTTACTTGGCTCAATACCCGCTCCGGTATCAGTAACGTGAAAGATAATACGATTATCTTTTTGTTCAAATCCATAACTGATATTTCCTTCTTTCGTGAATTTGAAAGCATTTCCGATCAGATTTGAGAATACTTGGAACACACGGTTCTTGTCCGTTTCTATCATCAACTTCTCGTTTGAGGGTTCATAGATTAGACTAACCCCCGGCGGAGTGCGGAATACATGAGCGTCGTGCACCTCTTTACAAAGTTTGTGGAGATTTGTAGGACCATAAGTAAATTCTGTAAATCCAGATTCAATCTTTGAGAGATCGAGTATCTCATTGATCAATTGCAACAAACGTTCATTATTGGCTTCAACAATTGCATAATACGATTTTCGTTCTGCCCGATCTTCACTTTCGGCAATTAAATGTGAAAATCCGACAATGGCATTTAACGGAGTACGGATTTCATGGCTCATATTAGCAAGAAATGCCGACTTTAAATTATCAGATAATTCCGCTTTTTCTTTAGAGGCTTGTAATTCCCGTTTCATCAGTTCCATGGCTGTGATATCCCATTCTATGCTGATAATAATTGAAGAAGTCATATCATCACCATCCACACGTATTTTTCGTTTGTCAAGGATCAGTAAATTTCCATTCTTATCTTTTTCCTCAGTTGTCCAATGAAGCTCCTTTCCGGTGGTGGCAACTTCAATATCTCCTTTTCTTTTCTCCTCAGCTACTTCTAACGGATAGTAGTCGAAATCATTTTTGCCGATAGAATCTCCATTACAAATATCTCGGTTATATGATTCTCGGTTTCGGTAGATATAACGAAAATCATTATTAATATCCTTCACGACAATACCTGCGGGAAGATTGTTGATTGTCGTATCCATGATTTGATTCAATCGTTTGATTTGCGCCTCATAACGTAATCTTTCAGAAATATCATGGCTGAACGACCAGTAACTTTCCTCTCCTGAATCATTGGTAACATTATACATGATACCCTCGTACGCTAAAATATCCTTGTTATTCTTAGATGGTTTTTGGACAATATAATTGCTTCCTGAAGTCATAATATTCCTACATCGTTCGCGCCATTCCTCTTGTGTACTTATGTCGGCTACCACCTCATAGATTTTCAGCTTACCGATATCCTCATTTTCGGTAATTCCATGATTTTGCATAAATTGTCGGTTGGCAAAGATGAGCGTACCATCATCTTTAGTAGCGAAGATACTCTCTTTGGCATTATTGATAGCGTGTGTCAAGGTATTGATATCGTTTCTACGACGTTGAGTATCGGTGATATTCTGGATATATCCTTCGATGTGAAAGCTACCGTCAGAAAGTTGTTCGTGCGAATATGCTTGAAGCTGCACATAGTATATTTCATTATCATGAAGAATACGATAGCTAATACTTTCCTGATCAAAGTTTTCTATGTTTCTTTTGCACCACTCGTTGAAGATATTACGGTCCTCTTCAACGATATATTGCTTATAGTCGTTAAATGAAATGCTTTTCACCTCTTCGGTGCATAGAATCCCAGTATGTCCCATATAATGGAATATATTTTCCCGGGTATTGTACGTCCACTGCCCAATCTGTGCTACCTTCTGTATTTCTCGTAGATTCCTGTTTGCATGTTCTAGCAGGCGTTTCACATTGCTACGTTGCGTGATGTCGCGATATTGACACAGCACCATGTCATCGTAAGGGTACATGATACATTTGAAATAATATGTATCATTTGACAATTCCAGTTTGAAATTCTTGCTGATACTTCGTTGTTCATTCAATACAATTTGGAAAGTAGGAAGTACCTTCTCTCTTGTGTATTCGGGGAGTAATTTAAATATATTTTTGCCAAGTAATTTTTCTTCTTGTAGAAACCACAACTCACTATGAGTATCGATATCCATGCAAACACCGTCCCGATCAATCAGTAGCATCGTATCAGCAGTAAGTTTCAATATCCTTTGTGCATTGCTTGCATCATGTAATGTCCTGTTCATGTTCTTTATAGATTATAGGAGTATTGTCTATCGGCAAAGATAACAAAAGAATTGGTCAATTGTTTATACAATTTATAGAATTATCAATCAATTAGTTGTATTTCCTGATACATTGAGTTAAGACTCTGCTCGTTTTGCTTTTTCCCACGCTCCATTTCCCTTTTTTCGTTTCAGATAACCGATACCTTTTAGTACATTAATGTTCATGAAAAGGAAGTAGTAGGGGATGAAAAGGAACTTATTTTTTATTTGTTTGGTAGACAAATAATACCCCAAAAATCCCATTATGTAGAACAGGATCTGTAAAATGAGCAGAATCCCATAGAATACAGGTGCACTACCGGAAAGCAAAAGTACTATATTTAGTGGAAGTAGCGCAAATAACAAAAATGGAGTAACAGACCACCGTAGTACCCGGTGTGAGGTGTATTGAAAACTGAGAATCCCATAGCGGAAGGGATTTAGTAAAGGACGCAAACGAACGATGGATTGCAATCCACCGGCAGCGATACGTACCTTTCTTTTTTCTTCTTCACGCATATCTGCAGAACCGCTTTCGATGGCGTAGGCATTGGTACAATAAGCAATGATATATCCTTTCATCGTTATACGGAGCGAAAGGATAAAGTCGTCCAATAAGGTATCCGGCTCCATTGGTTCAAAGAGTTCGCGACGTACTGCAAACAACTCTCCGGCAGCCCCCACAGCAGAATAAAGTCGTGCGTCAAGTGCTTTTAAAGTCGATTCATATTTCCAGTAAATACCTTCTCCGCCAGCAGCTGCTCCATCTTTGTTTTGTACAGCAATGCGTTTTTCTCCTGCCACACAGCCTACTTTTGGATTTTGAAAAGCGAGCACTATTTCTCGGATTGCTTCACTATTTATCATTGTATTGGCGTCAGTGAAGACAATAATGGGAGTTTTTATAAACGTCATCCCGCGTGTTATGGCAGCAGTTTTCCCTTGTCGTTTCGGTTGAAAATAGACAGTTGCCATTCCGCTCCATTGTGTTTCTAAGCGGTTGTTAGTGCCATCGTTACTACCGTCAGTCACCCAAACAATGTGAAGTTTATCCGTAGGATACTTCAGTGCGAGGCTGTTTTTCATTTTCTCATCAACTACCTCTTCTTCGTTGAAAGCTGTGATGAAAAGAGTCACTTCCGGCAGGTCACTGTCCGATGCCGACAGCGATCGTTTCACCGGTTTTACGAAAAATTCTTTCAGTTTGACAAGAGCGTAGAGCAGAATACCGTAGCCCAGGTAAGTATAGAATACGATGAATAGGGCAAACCAAAAAAGAATTTCGAGACAGAGAATAAGTGTATTGTTCATAGTTGTATATTTTTGTTGTGTAACTTCATGTATTCATTTAAATTGAGTGCTACATGCTTATTATTTTTGCTTTTAATTTTACTTTTAACTAAGTATTTTATAGCACTTACTGTTTTTATTATTTCTTTGGAAAGACTTCTTGGCGGATATAATTGTTCTACCATTTTTCTGTTCCATGGATTTGTAAAAAACGATAAATACTTTTTATCCGTCGGATTCACAATGATATCGATATCATTCACCCATTCACAACGGTTTAGCATTATATTTCCTTCTGTGTACCACAATAATTTATAGATCAGGGACTGATAGGGGAGATAGTTGAGAAACAACTCCCCATAATTATTCGCATAATTTCCCGGCATTCTATCTTTTTCAAACAGTACCAGTTTGTTGTCAATATAAAGAATCACCCATTTGTGTGATTTTTTAGGGAATAAAAATTCACCTAATAGGCTTGGAGTCTCCATATAACCTCTTTTTGCAACGCGACATTGTTCTTGAATAAAACGAACCGGGTCATCTACATGCTCAAGTACTTGATTACAAATTACGTAATCAAACTCCTTGTCTTTGAATGGAAGTTCTTCTCCCGAAGCATTGACAAACGTTTGATGCGGGTATATTTTGATATCACCACAACGATGGTAGTTTGTATCTACATACTTTTCTACGATGGTATTTGAACGAAATGTAGGATTGTGCCCTGAACCAACTTCAAGAACCCTATCATTTTTTTTAATCTTTAGGTCATATCTGTCAAAAGGATTACGTGTGATCATAAGATTATTATTTGAGGCGGTTAAGTAAGTTCGTCTTGGTATCTGAATCTTTGAGCATATCTACATAGTAGATGGCATCCGCTTTATTTGATTGGTTTGATTGATCTTTTTCATACCTCTCTATAAATTTCTCTGCATGTTCTACCAGATATTTCCGGCAATCAATATTCATCATTAAACCATTTTCGAAATTGGTGTATGAGAAACCAGTGATTACGTTATCAGTTTCAATAGAAGCCACATTCTCTAAAGGAATACCGAACAGATTGACGGTAATAGATGGATAATAAAAATATTGTTCACTGGGAAGATTGACAGTAAGTTTTAATGTATTCAGATCAATCTGCTCAACCATTATAGTGCCGTGAATCCGATAATAATTATATTCATAGTATTCCTCGAAACTAGGAAACCAGACAGAGTCATCACCGTCTTTCCCATAAGTATTATTAACCCATGACAACAGTTCTACCCAGTTGTTATCTGTGTTGTGTACACCAATATGAATACCTCTTCTTGCTTTAGGAGGAAAGTTCTTAATTTCTTTCAGGATCATTTGTTTGAACTCACTCGGATCATCGTTAAAATATCTGTTATGGACAACTTTGTGTAGGTCGTTAATTACTTTAAAAGGATAGATATCATCAGCTTCAGTTTGTGCGACCATTGTTTGGATGGGAACATACTGATTGGCTGCTTCGATGTATGTTTTGTTTCCATTGGGCTCAGCCAATGTTTTACATCCTCGTCCCGAAAGGTTATCCTGAATGATTGTCTGCGCAATAGTAAAATGTTCCAGGATAGAAGCGGGATCTTTTACGTTTTCAGCTTCTACATCATGGAAAGCAATACCCGATCCGTAGTTAAGCATTTCGGACACATCATCCCATACGAGTGAGGCACCTCTATAGAAACGGTAATTATTATTGTCTGTGAATCCGGGAGTCACTGTTACTTTCTGTGTCATCATATCCTTTTCCGGCCAAATAGCTGCAGTGATGGCGAAGCGAACTTCTTTCCCTGTGCCATCAGTACTTCCGAGTGATTTTCCAGCAGGGATAATTGTGGGTGGAAGATCTCCTTTCTGCAACTGTGCCGCATGGTAATAGTAGTCAATCATTCTATCCGGATCACTGTCTGTTGGATCGGGATAGAGTTGGGAGCTAGCTATCGGCTTTCCATTGATTGCAGCCCAGGTTCGACAATAAGTAGATTGCAGGCAGTCATCCTGTGTCAGCATTAATAACCACTGTTTATTGTATTTTAATACGGGGATTTCCGCCTGAATCAGAGTTACATCAATTGGCTTATTGGTTCGGATAAGTAAAGAAGTGGAAGCATTCAGAATTTCTTTATCAAAAGGGTATAGATAGAAAGACCCTTTATCGTCTTTTTCCTCTTCCTTGTTGTTGCTTTCCTCTTTTTCTTTAAAAAAATTCATCTCCTTTATGCAAGCGGTATTTAATATCGTTGCAACCAAAAGGAGAAGCTGCAGATTACGCTTATGTCTGTTGTTTATGCTTATTATAGGAATCATATTCATCAAATTAGATTATCTTTATCATCATAATATTTAGTTCTTTTGGTAAAGAGTGTAGCTATGTTTACGAAAGCTTCCCTCAATCTTATTTTAAAATTGTGTAGTAGCGAACCTTTAGCTTTCAGTGTACCGTTTCCTGTTAATACCCTAGCTTTTCGTGAGTGTATAAATATCAATTTGCCATAAGGTTTCATTGCATGAGCGAGCGATCCGTCCTCCCCCCGGCGAATATCAGTACGAAATCCGACCCCCCTTCCCAATTCTGTCTTGAAACTGAAAGCCATACCCCGTACACATAACTCAGGGCGTTGAATTGCCTGTATGCTTAGATAGATATCTCTTAGTGTTTCGTAACACCACAATCCGGATTTAGAGTGCCCCTTTTCAGGGATAAAGCTCCATAAACTGAAAGTTCCGGCAACGTCGGGTTTCATTAACTCGCCCAAATGTGTTGAAATGAAATGTGGCGGATACATCGTATCTGCATCAATACAGATATGATATTTTCCTCTGGTATGATCGAGTCCACATTGTCGGGCAAACCCCGGTCCTTCTCGGGATTCATTGAAGTAAGTCACCCCCAATTGTTGTAGCACCATCTCTGTATTATCTGAAGAATTATTATTCACTGCCAGAATTTCCATAGGAATATTACATTGATTTTCGCAGAGCGACCAAAGGCAGCTTAATAAACGTTTTTCTTCATTATGGCATATCAAAACTACCGAAACTAATGGCTTGGTAAACTTATTCAAGCTTTTCAACCTTTTTCGTACAATTTCAAGAGCACTCTGTGGAGCTTCCTCAAAAGGTTTTTCGTAGACTTCCAAGTAGTTTTCATACCATTTCATCACTTTCCTCTTTTCTGCAAAACCGATTCGAATAAATCCTTCCACTGACAGGCGATATGTTCAATCTTAAAACGTTCGCTATCAATGCGTGCCTGCCTACCCATCTCTTGACGGACTTTTTCATTTTCTATCAGATAGCAGATTTTCTCCGCTAGCTCTTTCACATTCCCATTTTCTACTAACAGGCCGTCTTTTCCGTCATCAATGATATCTCGTGGACCACAAGGACACATGAATGAAACCGGTGGTACACCGCAAGCCATGGCTTCGGTAATTACTACTCCAAAGCCCTCGTAACGCGAGGACAGTACAAAGATGGAACTGTCACAGTACTTTTCCACAATATTCGATATGCTATGTTCCAATATACAAGTAGAAGAAATCCCGAAAGAATTGACCAGTTGTTGTAGCTCATCCCGTTTGCCGTCACCATAGATACGGAGTGTCCAGTCGGGATGTCTTTCATTAACAATGCTCCAAGCAGGAACAAGAAGATCGAATCCTTTCTGAGGCATATATCTTCCAACTGCGATCACCTGCTTTTGAGTGCAGTCGGACTGATAGTCTGGAAAAAAAGAAAGTGGATTGTGAATGACCGATACACTGTCCAATTCTGTCCATTTGGCTGCATCTTCATGGCTAAGGACTATGAATCGTTCCAGCTTTCGTATATGATAGATGAATTGCTTCATCCAGTATTTCTGTATGAAGGCTCGAATGAGAGCGGGTAGATGATCATTTATTTCTCGGTAATTGGATTTATTAAGATGGATTTCCCCGAGTTTTGGGCTACCGTCTTTCATCTTACAAATAAAATTGATGTCGCGTCGGAGAAGTGAAATTGTGATATCCGGTTGGATACGACACAGGCATTCGTTAAGCCGTTTCTTGAAAGTACGTTGTTTGCCGATATAACCGAAGAGCCGCTTGTGGAGAGGCTGATCATACAACTCATCATAATTAATGTCGAGTTGATGTACGGTGATTAACGGTAACAACTCATAATAAGGTTTCTTGTCTTTACCGTCCGTCAGGATAATGTGTATATCATAATCAAACTTTTTAGCAAAATAGTTTACTTTCATAGTCAATACACGTTCCATTCCCCCCGGGTAGTAGAGTGAGGGAATACAATAGGCTATTTTTGTCTTTTTATCCATAAGGCAGAGTTTCGATTACTTTTTGCATTTGTGCTTTCCACGAAAGTGGACGTACGGACTCACGTATCTCTTCCGGTGTAAGCGTAATGGAACGCTGAAACTCAATTAGATCCTGAATATGGATCGGTGATTCGTCAGCTGGAACTTTCCAGACATAAGGCATCGAGTCGAAGTCTTCATCGGTTTCCGAATAAGTGAAGGCAATTCCTCTTGCTGCATATTCACGGTTCTTCAGTGTTTTGATATGAGTGATGCCACAACGATGTCGCCCCAGACTGCCAATTGCGAAATCTGCTTCTTCGAAGCAGGCGTCAAGGTCTTTTCCATGCATTGGACCATGTAGGATGATATAATCCTTTAATCTATTGTCTTGGATTACGGGCAAAATATCCTGTTGTTCACGTTCTCCGAAAAGTGGTCCTACTATATGGAAATAAACCTTATACTCGGGGTTTGTCTGGTAATACTCGGCGAGTCCCTGTAGAAGGCGGTCAAAGCCATGCCAATAATGGATTTCGGCTACCCCCAGGAGATGCATTTCACGAGAAGTATCATTTCTCCTTGTTTTCATTGGGATTTCATCAAAGTCGATTCCGTTGGAAATACGAATCGTTCGTCCTCCGAAGATTGTTTCTGCATTAGAGAAGGTGACGATGCCGTCCAAATAACGGGCAAGACGGGAGCGAAAACGTCGATCAACGAAAAGATCAAGTTTCATTGCTCGTGTGATGTATTCCTGATCGTAAGGATAAGTAGGAATTTCCATCAACACTTTTGCACCATATTTTTTCATGCGGTTCACCAAATGGATCGTAAAAGGATTAGCGTTATGATAGGAACGGATGTAGACGAATTCGATACCCTCGCGACGGACATAATCAGCGATAAAACTATAATCGATTCGTTTTCTAATTTTTGCGGATAAACCAAATCCAAAGTCAACCATTATCTTGTCATCGAGCATCCAGCGACGACGTCCGTTTGTTGTGACATCATAGTAACAGGTACGCACATCTAATCCGCATTCTTTTAGTGCTTTTACCTGATACCGTATTTTTTTACTGATACCATTCGCTTCACCGAAGCCGTGAAATAATAAAAAAAGTGCTTTTTTCATTATGAGTTGCTTTGTTTGTTTAGTTTACCCAAGATGGATCGTACCTTTTCTAAGATATTATATTCATGCGTTAACTGAATATATGCCCCAAAGATAATAAAACTAACGAAACTTTTCAATATCAGAGTAACAAAAATATTCATATTCTCTAATATGTACTGCAAAGGTAAAAGAAAAGTTACTATTAACAAACTTACTATTATTGGTGAAAAGAGTTGTCGGGTGAAGCACCACAGATTTCTTTTGAACGTTATCCGGTACATCATCCAGTAACATTGTATGAAGTTTATGGTAAATGTGATGGTAATACAAATGGCAACTGATGTCAATGTGCCAAAGTAAAAAATTCCGAGTAATATTCCCGATACATTGAGAAATGAGGAGAAAACACCACAGATGAATAAGCTTCGTGTATCGCCCGATGCTTGAAAAATGGATCCGGAAGAAGCTAGTATGATCTGAACGCCTACCGAAAGTGATAAAATTCGAAATACCGGAATGGAGGGCAACCATTGGTCACCGAAGATTAGCAGAGTTACTTCTTCTGCTGTGAAAAACAGTAATACGCTTAATGGCAGACCGATAAATGCCAGAAAACGTACGATTCGTTCGTAGGATGATGCTAAACGTTCTTTTTCATTCTGAAAATCACTAAGAACAGGATGCATCACCGGAGTAACCACTTGTGTGATGTTTTGTAAAGGAAGCATCATAAGACGATATGATTTTTCGTAATAGCCCAAGTCGGACATGTTCATGTATTTTCCAATAAGCAGTTTATCCAGATTACGACTGAAATAGTTGATAATATTAAAGAGAAATTGATAAGCAGAGTATGAGAAAATCTTTCGTAGTACCTTCAATCCTAAGGTAAAGTGGATTTGCTGTGGATAGCGATGATAGGAAATACCGAATAACAGGATACTGGAAAGTATCGGGCCGATAATCAATGCATATAATCCCGCACCGGATAAAGCGGCAGTTACAGCGGCAACACCTCCGGCTATTTGGATGACAAAGCTACGTATAGCGATGAACTTAAATTCTTTGTTTCGGTAAAACATCGTACTCGGAACGATGTTAGCGGAAGCAAAGAAAAGGTTGATCGCTAAAAGTTGGCAGAGTGTTCGCAGAATATCATTTTGATAGTAATTGGCAATAGGCCAGGAGGCGGCAAAGAATAAAAGGCTAATTCCAATTCCTGTCCATATGGTACATGAAAAAATATCTGATAATTCCTCCTTTGTCAGCGACTTGTTTTGTATGATCGCGGCAGACACTCCCATGTCTGTAAAAATACTGAAGAAGGTTATGATGACAGAGGCGATGGCTACGATTCCGAAATCGTCAGGTGGCAGCAAGCGTGCTAAAATACCTGCAACAACGAGTGAAACAAAAATTCCGCTATATTTGGCAATCGCAGTGTAAATTACGCCAGAAAAAAGTTGTTGTTTGATATTACTAGCCATTATTTTTCGATTGTTGATGGATCAAAGATTTGAATAACAAAACTCCAATGTTTTTCGTTGTCACATATCGCTTATATTTAAGTAGAACATGGAAAGCTAATTGCATACGTTTACTTATGGGAAGTGTGTGTGCTTGCCATATCACAGCATTCAGCATTTGTGAGAGGTGCAGATCAATAACTTCTCTGATTTCTTTCTTGTGAGCTTGCTTCTTGAAGTCCAAAAGTTCGTGTGTTACGGTAAGATAGCCTTTCAGATTATTGGACGAAAATTTGCTTGTCATGATTGAATTATCCCGTAGGCGACGTTGGAAAAAGGCCTGGTGGATACAAGCTACTTTGGAGGCTTGTAGGTAAAGTTTTACCGTGAATAATTGATCTTCATGCACAATGCCTGGATAAAACAGTAGATGACAATCGGCAAGAAACCGTCTGCGGATGACATTGAGACAAGCCGAAGGGGTAAAAACGTAGTTCTGTAATTGCATTTTGAGCACTTCGATGCCACTATACACCTTATTATCCTCTAGTTTTTCAGTATGCTGATAACTTAATTGAGGAATATTGGTGAAACCGTCATCTCGAAAAGTACGGGCATCAAAAAAGACAAAGTCCAATTCTTTTTCTTCACATTTATGGTAGCACATTTCAAGAGCGTTTGTATTGAGTAAGTCATCGCTATCCATAAAATAGAGATATTCTCCTTGGGCATGTGCAATGCCTTCGTTACGGGCTACGGATAATCCCTGATTGGCTTGTGAATATATCTGTATACGATTGTCTTGTAAAGCAAGTTCTTCTACAATTTTCAGGCTTTCGTCCGTCGAACCATCATTAATGATAATAATTTCAAGTTCCTTCAGTGTCTGATTCATGATACTTTTCACTGTTTGACGAACATATTTTTTAGTATTATAAACGGGTATGATAATACTGGCTTTGATTTTATTACTTTCCATTTTCACTTATTAGTTGTACATCATTCGGATGACTTTTGCTCATTTATTGTTTGCTAAGTTCATGTAAACTTGGGCGTATTCTTTTCCTATTTTTTTTATATTCATATGTTCCATTGCATACGAGTAGTTTCTTTCCCCTTTGTGCCAAATAGTCTGCAAATTTCCTTTTTCCAGTGCTTTCACGATACTTAGCGGGTCATCAGGATTGAAGGACGGATTACTTGTTTCATATAGTAACTCACCGATATTTCCCACATTAGGTCCTACTACTACCTTATGATACAAAAAAGCGAGCGGGACCATAGCTGAGTTTAATGCGTCTTTCCGTTGGATAAATACCATGTCACTGGCAGCAATATAGTACGGTAAATCGCAATTATCTATTATTTCGTCTTTAGCTCCGGCATGTATATTCAGCCATCGGTTAAGTAAGGGTATTAGCAGATAGAAACCTATACGGGAGACCCAGCGTTTCAGGAAATTGCAACCGTATTTCTTGATTCTTGAAAAAGGATAGAAACGGGGGGCTACCAATAACTTATTACTTTTGTTCCACTTGTGGAATGCATTCAGTGTCATGCGTCTTTCTTTATTATTACGGAATTTTCCGAATGCAATAACGATAAACGCATTTTGTGGCATTTTGAGATATTGACGTGCCCGTTCTATGCTGATATTTTCTCGGTATGTATATTCGTAAATAGGATGAGGAATGATGATATTTTGGTCATTGGGACTTCCATGGGTAAATTCGTGAAGGCTGTAGCGTCCCATATGTACCACAATGTCACTTTCCGTTTCTATTATTTCATAAACACGACTGATGATTTTATTTGCTGAGGATGGACAGATATTATGGCGAGTGTATACAAAATGCGTTCCCTGTGAACGCCACCAATCGATTCGTTCTTTCAGACGGGCAATAACATTAGGATCGTTGCAGTTCCAACCCACCACTTCTTCGGGCCATTGAAAATGAATAATATCATAAGTCGTGTCAGACTCCCAAAACTCTTTGCAAGAACATCGAACATCAATGCCGGTCAACCGGATAGCCTCGCACAATATAGGTGCGAAAAGGTTATCCATGTCTCTTGTTTCCCGAAAAATTATTAATGCTCTTAAACTTTTATCGTCCGTTTTACAACTGTTCATGTTTTATTCAACTTAGTTTTGACAAGCTTATACTCTTGATACAAAGATAATGAAAATTATGATAACATTTTCTTTTTTGTGCAATTCTTTTTGTCTTGTTTTTTCTTTTTTGCCTTTTTGGTTGTTTTGTTCCACTGGCTTACCAATGATCCGAAGCGTTTTCTTTTCTTGTATGAGCTGTCTTAGTTGTTTTTCCTTGTCTAGAGTATTGTATCAAGAGGTTTTTGTTTGGGATCATAGTTACATAGACCGTCGAAGTCCGTTCGGTTCATGGTTACACATTTTCTGGTTGTCGTATTGTTGGATATCAGGACTTGAGTCCTGATTTGAGTAGGAATGGGAAGATTGAATCGGAAGAGTAAATTAAGGTATATTCATGTTTCAATGTAAAAGAATATTGGACATTTTAATTTTTTGTTAAAAAGAGTGAGGTGTTTACTACACTTCACTCTTTTGATTATATATTATTGATATACAGAATTTTTTGAATATATTTCTAATAATTTCTCAGCTGTTTTCTTCCATGAAAATGACTGGCAGCGTTTCAGACCGTATTCTACTTGCTGTTGGTAAAAGCCTTTATCTTTCTCCAACCTAATAATATGTTGAGCTATGTCCTCTGGACTAAATGGGTTTGCCAGACAAGCACCTTCGCCAGCAATCTCGGGCATTGCCGATGTGTTACTTGCAATGACAGGGGTACCACACGCCATAGCTTCCAACATTGGTATACCGAAACTTTCCCGTAGAGAAGGATATAGAAAAGCAAATGAACTATTATATATATTCACTAAATCTGTGTTGGGTATATATCCCGGAAAACGTAAATAGGGTTTGATGGCTTTTAATTGCTCAGATTGGAGTATATTGTCAATATAATCTTCTTTTACATCAGCTATTAATAGGGGTCTTTTTCGTTCTGATTGTTTCAAATACAAGCTATATGCTTTTAATACACGAGAAGTGTTTTTCTTAGGATCAGTATTGCCGAGAAAGAACAAATAATCATCCGTTTCTATGTATTTGTAAATGGTGTCGGAAACTGTTGAATGAGGATAAAAGTGAGGACTGTATCCATTGTACACAGTAACTAACTGTTCATCCGGAAGATGAAGTGCTTCGCGGATTCGTTGACGCTCGAACTGAGAAACCGTAATTATTTTACTGCAATGAGGTAGGATGCGGGGAACAATCATGCGGCGGTAATACCAGCCCATTTCCTGATACCAAGACTTGCTGGTAGATTGTCGTTTTTCGAGATATATAATATCATGCAATGTCAGTATCAATGGAACTGGACAGTGTAATGGGGCAGTGTTACTAGTGCAATGTAGCAAATCCGGCATTAAGCGTTTTACTGCTTTGGGCAACGCTATTTGTTCCCATAGCGGATAAGTAGGGCAGGACAATTCTACAATGTGCAAGTTGTCTGAATCTTTCAAACAGCGATCTTTACCTGGACTAACGAATATGAAATATTCATTCTCCTGATCTGTTTTTTGCAGTTCCCGAATTGTTTCGAGAGCGACAAAATCCATCCCATGTTTGTTAGTACGAAATATTCTTTGTGCTTCAATGGCTATTTTCATATCTTTCGATTTTGTTTATTCATGTTCACCATGTTCTGTATGAATGAATTTTTTATAGGCTCCTTTCAATTTGAACAGGTTTTTGATAGTAGTGATAGTAAGTGTTGGTAATTGTAAAATGGAAACTAGCAGTTGTTTGTTGAGCATTTCTTTCGGAACTGGTAAAAGCATTGCTGTGATTTGAGCAATTGATAGAATCCACCATTTTATACCTATTTGCCATTCATTTCCTTTTCCTTGCATACTCAAGTACACACCAATAATGGTAAAAATAATTGTGAATCCAAAGACTCCGACAAGCTGAACCAGTCGGGGAGGAAGCATCCATTGGAGGACTTTGTTGCAATAATCAAGGTTTCCTTGTAATAGGGCCTTGGGAAAATATGGGAGTGATGTGCGGAGAGTACCAAATTGGGCAGCTACCCAACGTTTTCGCTGATTACCGATAGCTTCCTTCTTTTGTACTTTTTCGTCGTATACAGGTAGTTGCTGTAGATATGCGGTGTGAATACCTTGTTGTAAAAGTAACATTTCTAATTCTTTGTCTTCTCCCGCCGTTTGGAGAAGTTTCACATTTTGCCTGAACCACTCGGCATGAAAAGCCATCCCGGAGCCGGATAACCCTGCCGAAAGACCGAGCGCATTGTGACCGCTTCGAAAGAATCCATTATTGATTTCTTCACTGATACTATCCAATAAGGAAATGCTTGTATTTAGGTTTTTCCCCGTACGATGTGCTTGTAGAGAACGAATGCCACTGTTGAAAGCTTTGTTTATTTCGCTCAAAAAGCTAGGGATGGTCAAGTTGTCGGCGTCCATGATAATAATGCCATCATATCCTTCACCTTCTATTGAATTAATTGCTGTATTGAGAGCTCGGGCTTTTGAACTTTCTGTGTAATTCACAATTAATAAACTGATGGGCAGAGAGCGTAACTCTTCGTTAGTAGCGGGCTTCATTTGATCTGAAATGACAATGATATCAAACTTCTCAGATGGATAATCTTGTTGCAAGAAACTGCGTACAGAGGAAACGATTACTTGATCTTCCTTGTAAGCTGGGAATAGTATGGCAAAACGACCATAAGTTCTGGCTTCCGGATACCGGGGGGCATGGTAGAACTTGGAGGCTATGGCGAATATTAGCAGGTAGCCGACACAGAGTGCCAAAGGAATATAAAGTATCCAGTCGATAATGTTCATGGTATGTTGTGGATATGAGGTAGTACGTAGGATGATTGTTTTTGGGGTAATGTAAGTGTCAGCCCTGCATAAGTACCTTTACAGATGGCCGCGGATAGATCAAAACGACCTTTCAACGCATATAACAGACTATTCTTACTTGCTGCTACCGTACTCAAATAAAGTAGGCTGACTGACCGCGTAAAACCTTTCAAGTTTCGGCGTGCATAGAGCAAACGATTACGTGTCAGATAGTAAGTACGAAGCTTGCTGAGTTGCCCTGTACTTTGGCTTTCTTTATGGAATATACTGCAACGTGGTTCGTACCACAGTTCATAGCCCGCCCTTGTCATGCTAGTACACCAGTCCAGTTCTTCATAATAGAGAAAAAAGATTTCCGGCATTAATCCTACCGTTTCTACAACTTCTCGCTTTAGTAACATGGCTGCTCCATGAAGATATGGAGTGAGGTGAGCGTTGTCGAACGTTCCATCATCAGGACAGTCGAAACCTAGTGTGCTGTTACGTAACGAGAATTGCGACAAATGGGTGAATCCTGCAAACTGTATATGTTGAGGTGAAAATGCAAATAGTATCTTAGGAGATACGCCACCAATTTTAGGACTACTTTCTAACCGTTCTATGAGAGAGGATATTCCGTCTTTCCGGATATAGGTATCATTGTTGATCAAAAAGAGATATTTGCCTCTTGATTTGCGAATACCTACATTATTCCCACCAGAAAATCCGTTGTTCATATCATTGCGAATAGCTATCACAGAGGGATAAAGCTCTTGTAACTTTGCAGCCTCATGTTCTCGCGAAGCATTATCTACAACAATGATCTCGTAGCTTACCGAATGAATTGTCTTTTGTATAGAATCTATCAGTTCGCATGTATCACTGAATCCATTGTAGCAGATGGTGATAAAGGAAAGAAGCGGATGTTCGTCGATCATACTATTTCGTTTATTATGTTTTTGGGTATTTGTTCTTTTTCTAACCAGATTCGTTCGTCGATATGTTGTGCTGCGAAACATAGGGCAAAACCAACATAGACTGGAAGCTGATTAGGGTATTGCATAACATCATTGACATAGGCAGCTATAAAGAAGCCGACATCCATACTAAACCATGCTGCAACTAGCCCTCGTAAACGTTTGTCGCGTATTCTGAATAATAATATCCACGCACACCAGGTAAAGAGAATGCCATGTATAAGAAGGTATATGATAAGCCCGATAATACCTGTTTCTACCCATACGCTGATGAGCCATGAGTCCGGAGGGTATGGCATTCTTTCTTTTGATTCGAAGTTCCCCGCTTTAGAAAGTCCTATCCCATAGCCAATCGGTTTTTCTGCCATTAAGGTCTTCATCTTTGCCCTGTTTTCAATACGTACCAGATAAGAAGCATCTTTGTCGGGATGGAAGGCAGAACGCATTTTCCATATGTATTGATTTCCGCTTCCTATGTCTGTAAAATAAAAGAAACAGAAAATAGAGGCTATTAAAACGCTTCCTGTAAAAACTGCTTTCCAGTTTTGTGCAAGAATAGCAATTGTTATAATCCCTCCTGCAATGACACCCATGGCGGATCTCGTGCCTGAAATACCCATTCCATAAAGAGCACAAGCAGCAATGAACAGAAAGTAGATTTGTTTCCATTTCTGCTTTACAAAAAAGGCCGATATGCTAAAAACAACTGATGACATGGCAGCGTGTACACCGTAATTTGCTGCATCCGAAAAGCAGGAGAAATAACGTATACCCGACCAAATAAGATGGGTCCGCCAACCTTCACGTGAATATAAGAAGAAAAGATCACGATCACTGAAACCATGGTTTTTCTGCCAATAACCTTTGAGAGTGAATATTATTACGAAAACGGACCAGATGAATAATAAATATTCAATACTCTTGGTGTTACGTATCGTAATGGGAACAAGAAAAGCAAATATCAACGGAAACAAAGCGTAGGGTGGTAAATTAATGTTCCATGCTTGTATTACATTGTTGGGATTGAAAAGTTCCAAAAGATAATAAACGAACCAGACTGCAAATAATCCAAGCATTATATTCCGCCCGGTTTTCCAATCTGTGTTTTCATCATCGCTGAGCTGTATCAGAGTGACAATTGTAAATATCAAAACACAGGCTGTAAATATTAACCCTATTTTAATATCGACAAACATTCCTACAATAAACAGTAGAAACTGTGTAATAAACATTAAATGAATGCCTGTTAATTTACTCATCGTCGTCGTCGTTATCTGCTTCTGCTCTTTTTCTGATTCTTATTTTTTCGGTTAACGATAATTGGCTAAGTTGATAGAGGAATTTGCGTATGAAAGTATATGGTGGCAACAATCCTGTAAAGTCTTCTATAGCAAGCCTGTCAGCATCAGTCAGGCACATACGTAAGGGGGAAGATGATTTTCCGAGTTGTACCATCAGCTGTTCGCTCAGTTGTTTATCTACAGTCTTCCAACCTCGGTTAGCAGGGGCTACCAACAGATTGAGATTAGTGTTTAATAATAATCCGTTGGGAATACTGCATTGCTCTAATGAAGGATAAACAATAATGAGGATATCTTCTCCTTGAGGCGTGTAGAAGTCCAAAAGATTCTTGGCTAGAAGAAAGTCAGAGGATTCTATGTCAAAATCAATGCCATGGCAAATAACTTTTGCTTTTAGTTTACGGCTTTGCCAATATGCACAGAGTAAATTGCCTAGTTCTTCCTGCCCTGAATTGTTGCCAGTACTGAATAAATTAACAGTAAATACGTTACCTGCTTTACGTTCTGTGAAAAATCGTAGTAATGAATTACCTATCTCTTTGACAGCACATTGGGTATAAGTTTTATTCAACTTGCCGTAACGTATGGATGTGAAATTAGGAATGGCACCGATAACCTTGAATCCTGTAACCTTTTTGGCACGTGTCGCATCACGTAAGGTTCTGTCTAATAGCTCGATAAGAATAAACCACGCTACGATTATCAAGAAACTGACCACACAAATAACCATAAGTATTTGTTTGCGATGGGTAGAAGTGGGAGATATTGGATAAGTTGGCTCGTTCAACACCTTAAGAGTGGCTGAAGTCATCTCCAAATTCTTTTTTCTTAATAATGCTTCATTGTAACTTTGAAGTATTCTTAAGTAATTTTGTTCTGTGAAGTTGATGGAACGCTCTTTTTGCTTTATGGTTGTACCAACAGGGGCAAAGAACACATAACGTTCATTCAATTCTTTTCGGGAATCTTGCACAATTTGTAACTCTGCTTTTGCTTTCTCAAATAAAAGAGTTTGTTCCAACCATTGATCGATAATATTGGTACGTGCTACTCCTTCTTTTGTATATTTATGTCCTACGTATGAATCTGCTAACTCACTCAGTTCTTGTTTGATTTCATCCATTCGTTTCTTGTCAGCACTTAGTTCTTTATTATCTTGTTTCCCTTTTTTAGATATTGCTTCCGCTTCAGATATTTTTCCAGTGATGGTTGAAGCTTCTTTTAACTTATCTACGAAATGTAAATTCTTTACCACTTGTTTTGCATTACTGTCCATGTGTTTTTCAAGTTCTTCTAACACCGATTTAGCACTGTTGTAAGCGAAAAGTGCATCTTGTTCTCTAAATTCATATTCTTTGCTAATAGCCGCTATTTCTTTAGTCTCATCAGTATAGTTGATAATACGTTTTTCTACATTATATTTAGTCAGGTCATTCTCTTCGTTCCGAAGTTTCGTACCTATACGGTTTAACTCCTTTTCGAAATAAGCGATTACTTTATCTGTTTCGTCATAGCGAATACGGCTATATTCGTTCACAAATTCTTCCATTAAGATACTCATCGTATTGAAAGCAATTCCCGCATCTTGCGATGTGTAACTAACATCGAGAAGGTCACTGCTAAGCCTACGCTGAACTTTTATCTTTTTCAGAGCTTCGTAGCTGTAGTAAGGATGAGTATAATAAAATAGTCCATAAATATAGTTGGATTTCTCAGGACGCATATATTTGGTAAAGTTTGCTACTGTCTTATCTTCACTACTTTTGTCTATAAGTGCTAAAATCTCCTTCCCTGGAATGCTGTTCTTTAAATGATTATAAGTATATAGGTAACTGGAAGGGGTAATGCCATTTACTTCTTTATCAGGGTTTCCTTTGATAAGAACTCGGGCAAATAAACGAATGGATACTCTTTTTAGTGTGCTTTCTGCTTGCATGATACTAATTAGATTGTCCATCGAATTTTGTACCATTGCCCAGTTTGTTTGTTTTTCACTTTCTAAATTATATCCGGAAGCAACTCCTGTATATAAGGTAGACTTTACTTCATAACCTCCTTGCATGTTAGAAGTAAGGTAAAATGCTAATGCAGTACATACACCGGTCACTAATATGATTTGCCAATAATGCCGGAAAAGAGTCCGTAACGTTGAAATGATGAAATTCATAAATCTTATTTGTTTTTTATGATCGGTGTACGGGAAATAACTTCGAGTATCATGAGACTTTTGGTTAGCTCAAACTTACTGCTTTCAAAAGCTTCGCGTGCTTTGGATTGTCTCTCTTTGTCAATGGACAGCTCTGAAGATTCAATAGTACCATTAGCAAAGTTCTTTTCCGATATTTCGTATTGTACAGTTGCAAGTACTAGACTTTCGCTTCTCATTTGGAGTACCTGCAATTGGGATGTTGCCATAGCATACATTTCGATGATTTCTTTCTTGATCTCATCGTATTTAATTTCTCTTTCCAGTTCAGCACTTCTGAAAGCTAATTTTTGACGGCTGACACGTGGCTTTAAGTCGAATAGTTGATCTAAAGGTATACTAACCCCTGCTCCGACGGTATAACCATTTTGTGCCTGCGTGGAGTAACTGAGATAGGGAGCGATTGCTACATCGGTGTAAGTAGATTCATTACCGAACATACCATATTGATAGCTTCCTCGTAGGCTGAAGAATCCAAGAAAAGCCCGCTTTTCCTTGGCAAGTAATTTGCGTTCTATGGCAGCTTTTACGTCAGCCATTTCATAAATTGGTGTGTTTTTAGCATTTTCAAATAGAACATCAAGAGGTGGAAGTACAATGTTTTCATAATCAACTTCACTGGAGTTGGAATTATTATTCACTTCTTGTGCAGCAATGTACATAGGTGCTAATAATAGCAATAAAAATACAATAGGGGCTTTAAAATGCTTCATAATGAACATATGTCTTTGTTCTTGTTTGTTTATCAATACACAAAGGTAACAATTAAGTTCATTTAGCGATATTTTTCCACCCTATTTTTGCAAAAATTGTATAGAATGCACGAATATGTTAGACTAAAATGCTTCAGTCATGTTAAAATAGAACAGATTTTGCTTGTTCACCATGTTTCTGCCAAAGTCCAGACGGACGTTCATACGGGGCTGAACTTCAATACGTAAACCGGCTCCTAAGTTGGGGAGTACACCTTCGATTTTGCCCGGAGTAGGACCCATGAAACCACATCCGCCCCATGCTACATAGCCTACGTGACTTAACATTTTCTTTACCCAATTACTTTTATCTGTATTGATCATTTGACGGTATTCGGCCATTACTACATGAGATGATTTATCACGATATTGTCCCATATAATAGCCGCGTAGATCAAAAGGTGTGCCGCTAAGAACATATTTTGTCAAAGGAACATCACCAAACACGTTTTTGGTCTGAGCTGTCCAGGCAAGCACTCTACGGCGTCCGAAGCTTTTATACTGTCGATAATCTACTTCTAAACGGTAGAAATTATTGTCTCCTCCAAATCCTTTATTATACATCATTCCACGGAAATCCAGATAAATTCCTTTATAAGCATTCGCTGGAATATCACGAGTATCATACGTCAGCAAAAAACCCAGACCTGAACTTGTGTTTCTATAACCGTTCTCTGTTCCTCCTGCTGCTATGTAAGAGGGTTGCTCTACCATTCCTGGCGCAGGTTTGGTGATTTTATCATAATTGAAGTCAATTTGCGGACCGGCAAAGAAATCACTTTTTCCTAAACGAAACAGGAACCATGGGTTCACTTGAACACCGCTATAACGGTATTCACTTGTTTCTTTTCCACGTTCGAAATCTTTGTTAGTCGTATATCCGATACCGTAAAAATTTTCGATAGTGTTTTTATAGGAAAAAGTTCCGAAAATACGGAAACGGTCACCTTGAAAGAATAGCTGTGGTTTAGCCATCAGGTTCAATCCTCCTTTAAACATTAAAGCAATTGCCATCGGAACTATTGAACGCCGTTGGGTAGTATCACTCGGATTCATCCGAAATGTCATTAGTGCGCTACCACCTACTAACAAACCAAAATCGGGTGTGTAACTGGGACCACCTAAGATATTATAGTGGAGATTTCGCTTTGCTACGCGTTGACGTCGTAATTCGCGTTTGGAAAGGGTAGGAGTGGTATCAGTTGTTGCAACCTCGCTAATGGTAATAGTAGCATTTGGTGATTCAGTGTCCTTTACTATTGTGCTGTTATCTTGGGCCAATGCAACACAGGCGGGTAGAAATGCTACCCATATACCTATAATATATTTCTTCATACTCATTTTTGAAATTCGATGCAAAGGAAACTATTTTATTTCGATTAGTTTTTATACTCATTGATAATAAATCTAAAAAAGAATCGTATTTTTGCGAAACAATCGTATACAAATGTGGTAACTTGCCAATCGGTAAGTTAATTAATTACTTATATTATGAATAAACGAATTTTATCTGTTTTTGTTTTATGTGCTTTTTATCATTCTGTACAAGCACAAGAAGGAAAAGGCGGTATCAGCGATACTATGATGCAGCAGATCAAACAAACTTATCAAGAAACATCCGCTGATAAAGCAATCCGAAACGCTATAGGTAGTAACGACATCCGTAAGCTGGCTTTGAATCAGGATAATTTGAAAGGTATGGATACGCATTTTTCCATCAAAGTGCCTTCTAAAGGTATTACTGATCAGAAGTCTTCGGGACGTTGCTGGCTTTTCACTGGGCTAAATGTGATGCGTGCCAAAACCATTGCTAAATATAACCTTGGCTCTTTCGAATTTTCGCAGATTTATCCTTTCTTCTTTGATCAACTGGAAAAAGCAAACCTTTTTTTGCAAGGTATCATTGACACCAGTGATAAACCGATGAACGATAAAATGGTGGAATGGCTCTTTAAACATCCTTTGAGTGATGGAGGAACATTTACAGGAGTTGCCGACATTGTAAGCAAATATGGCTTGGTTCCCAAGGAAGTGATGCCTGAAACAAATAGCAGTGAAAATACTTCCCGTATGGCAGGATTAATTACTTTAAAGCTCCGTGAACAAGGATTGCAACTTCGGGACATGGGGTCAAAAGGTGCTAAACCTGCTGCTTTGGAAAAAGCTAAAACGGAAATGCTAGGTACTATATACCGTATGTTAGTCCTGAATCTTGGTGTCCCTCCCACTGAATTTACCTGGACACAATATAATTCAAAAGGTGAAGCTGTTGAGACGGCTACCTATACTCCGCTTTCTTTCCTGAAGAAGTTTGGCGATGAAAACTTAATCGGTAACTATGTAATGTTAATGAACGACCCAAGCCGTGAGTATTACAAGTGTTACGAAATAGATTATGACCGGCATCGTTACGACGGAACGAACTGGAAATATGTGAATCTCCCGATCGAGGATATTAAGGAAATGGCAATTGCTTCTTTAAAGGACAGCACTATGATGTACTTTTCCTGTGATGTAGGCAAATGTCTGAATTCAGACCGTGGTCTTCTCGACGTTAAAAACTATGATTATGAATCTCTGATGGGGACTTCTTTTGGTATGGATAAGAAACAACGTATCCAAACTTTTGACAGCGGTTCCAGTCATGCTATGACTCTCATGGCCGTAGATCTCGATAAAAATGGAAAGCCGACCAAGTGGATGGTTGAAAATAGTTGGGGAGCGGGTGCCGGCTATCAGGGACATCTTATTATGACTGACGAATGGTTCAATGAATATATGTTCCGTCTTGTCATAGAAACGAAATTTGCAACTCCTAAAGCTCTTGAAATACTGAAGCAGAAGCCGATACGTCTTCCTGCCTGGGATCCTATGTTTGCCGGAGAAGAATAATTTCTTCTCTGCCGCATACTTGACGTAGACAATTATCCTTTTTATCTTTTAATAAAATGGATGAATAAGTAAAGATTAACGTTCGCATTAAAGAGTTCTGTTAAGTGAGAACTATTAAAATCTGACTTAAATATGCCATGTATAAAGGCTTTCTGCAATTTCTCCTTAGGTCTTTTATTTACTTCAAAACCGAGGAATAATGTTAATGTGTGCGGACACGAAAGGAATTACGGAAATTTCTCCGTAATTCCTTTCTTTTTTCCTCTCGAATCACATTATTATTTATTACTTTTGCGGCAAATTTATGAAACCATTATTTTATATAGCATGGCAAATGTAATAAAGTTACGTAAAGGCCTTGACATAAACCTGAAAGGAAAAGCTGCTGAGACGTATGCTACAGTGAAGGAGCCGGGATTCTACGCACTTGTACCCGATGATTTCCCTGGAGTGACACCGAAGGTAGTTGTGAAAGAGCAGGAGTATGTGATGGCCGGTGGACCCTTGTTTATCGACAAGAATCATCCTGAAGTGAAATTTGTTTCGCCCGTAAGTGGCGTAGTGACGAGCGTAGAACGTGGCGCCCGCCGTAAGGTATTAAACATCGTAGTGGAAGCTGCTGCTGAACAAGACTACGAAGATTTCGGTAAGAAGAATGTGGCTTCTATGGATGCTGATGCTGTGAAGACTGCTTTGTTGGAAGCAGGAATTTTCGCATTTATCAAACAACGTCCGTATGCCATCATTGCTGATCCGACGGTCACTCCGAAAGGAATCTTCGTTTCTGCATTCGACACCAATCCATTGGCTCCCAATTTCGAGTTTGCCTTGAAAGGAGAAGAAGCAAACTTCCAGACAGGTCTTGATGTTCTTGCCAAAATGGCAAAAACTTACTTGAACATCAGTGTGAAACAAACTGCCGCTGCTCTGACTCAGGCTAAGAACGTTACCATTACTGCATTTGATGGTCCGAACCCTGCTGGAAACGTGGGTGTTCAAATCAACCATTTGGATCCGGTGTCTAAAGGTGAAACTGTATGGACTATTGATCCTCAAGCCGTTATTTTCATCGGTCGTCTCTTTAATACGGGGCGTGTAGACTTTACACGTACTGTAGCCGTTACAGGTTCTGAGGTATTGAAACCTGCATACTGCAAACTCCAGGTCGGTGCATTGCTGACAAACGTTTTTGCTGGTAACGTAACTACTGATAAAGATTTGCGATATATCAGTGGTAATGTGTTGACAGGTAAACAAGTGTCTCCCAACGGATTCCTTGGTGCTTTCGACAGCCAACTGACTGTAATCCCTGAAGGTGATGAGATTCATGAAATGTTGGGATGGATTATGCCTCGTTTTGATCAATACAGTGCCAACCACTCTTATTTCAGCTGGCTGATGGCCAAAAAGGAATACACATTAGATGCACGTGTGAAAGGTGGCGAACGTCACATGATCATGTCTGGTGAATATGATAAGGTATTCCCGATGGATATTCTGCCTGAATATCTGATTAAAGCGATCATTGCTGCTGATATCGACCGTATGGAAGCATTGGGTATCTATGAAGTAGCTCCTGAAGACTTTGCTCTCTGCGAATTCGTCTGCTCATCGAAGATGGAACTGCAACGCATCGTTCGTGCGGGGCTTGACATGCTTCGTGCAGAAATGGCGTAATAATGTTCGTATGGCAAATCGTAAATTGTAAATCGTAAAATTGTAAATATATTAATGAAAGCGTTAAGAAATTATCTCGATAAGATAAAGCCGAACTTTGAAGAGGGCGGCAAATTCCACGCATTCCAGTCGGTGTTCGACGGCTTCGAAACATTCCTGTTCGTGCCCAACAAGACTGCGAAAACGGGAACGCATATACACGACGCCATCGACAGTAAACGTATCATGTCGATTGTGGTTATCTCATTAATACCGGCTTTGTTGTTCGGTATGTACAACGTAGGTTACCAGCATTTCACTCATACAGGTGCTACTGGCAGCTTCATCGAAATGTTTATCTACGGATTCTTGGCTGTATTGCCTAAAATTATTGTATCGTATGTAGTAGGTTTGGGCATTGAGTTTGTTGTAGCTCAATGGAAGAAGGAAGAAATTCAGGAAGGATTCTTGGTTTCTGGTATTCTGATCCCGATGATTGTGCCGGTAGACTGTCCGTTGTGGATTCTTGCCGTAGCTACTGCATTCTCTGTAATCTTCGCAAAAGAAGTATTTGGTGGTACGGGTATGAATATTTTCAACGTAGCATTGATTACTCGCGCATTCTTGTTCTTCGCTTATCCGACTAAAATGTCCGGTGACGTCGTTTGGGTATCTGGTGACAGTATCTTTGGTATGGGACAGGCTGTAGACGGATTGACTGTAGCTACTCCGTTGGGACAAGCTGCAACAACCGGTGCGGTTCCTCCATTCAACCTGGATATGATTACAGGTCTAATTCCAGGTTCTATCGGTGAAACAAGTGTGATCGCCATCCTGATTGGTGCTGCTATCCTTTTGTGGACTGGTGTTGCAAGTTGGAAGACGATGATCTCTGTATTTGTTGGTGGTGCATTCATGGCTTGGGTATTTAATACCGTAGGTCCTGATACTGCAATGGCTCACATGCCTTGGTATGAGCATCTTGTATTAGGTGGTTTCTGCTTTGGTGCTGTGTTTATGGCTACTGATCCTGTAACTTCTGCGCGTACAGAAACAGGTAAATATATCTTCGGATTCTTGATCGGTGTAATGGCTATTGTTATCCGCGTACTGAATCCGGGTTATCCGGAAGGTATGATGCTCGCCATCTTACTGATGAACATTTTTGCTCCGTTGATTGATTACTGTGTAGTGCAGAGTAATATCACTCGCCGCGAAAAACGCGCTGTAAAGTCTAACCAATAAATACCGAATGAAAATGAATACGAATAGTAATAGTTATACTATCATTTATGCTTCGGTAATGGTTGTTATCGTTGCATTCCTGCTGGCATTCGTTAGTTCTTCTTTAAGAGAAACGCAAAGTAAGAATGTACAGTTGGATACTAAAAAACAAATTCTCGCTGCCCTGAACATTAAGAATGTGGAAGATGCGGATGAGGAATATAAGAAATATGTAAAAGGTGACATGCTGATGAACGTAGATGGCACACTGACTGAAAATACAGGTGATTTTGTTACTAATTACGAAAAGGAAGCAAAAGAGAACCAACGTTTGCACGTATTTGTATGCGAAGTAGATGGTCAGACTAAATATGTGGTCCCTGTATACGGTGCCGGTCTTTGGGGGGCTATCTGGGGATATGTTGCACTGAACGAAGATAAAGATACTGTATATGGTACTTACTTCTCACATGCAAGTGAAACTCCGGGGCTGGGTGCTGAAATTGCAACAGATTGGTTCCAAAAAGCATTTGAAGGCAAGAAAACAATAGAAAATGGCACTGTCGCTCTTGGCGTTACTAAGAACGGCAAGGTAGAGAAACCTGAATATCAGGTAGACGGTATTTCCGGTGGTACAATCACATCAGTGGGGGTAGATGCCATGTTGAAGGCTTGTCTGAATAGTTACTTGAGTTTTTTAACTAAATAATAAAGGAGGAGAAATAAGAATATGGGACAGTTGTTTTCAAAGAGAAATAAAGAAGTATTCTCTGCTCCGCTGGGAATGGATAATCCGGTAACCGTACAGGTGTTGGGTATCTGTTCGGCACTTGCTGTAACTGCTAAACTGGAACCTGCTATTGTGATGGGGCTTTCAGTAACAGTGATTACCGCATTTTCTAACGTCGTTATTTCATTGTTGCGCAAAACCATTCCTAACCGTATCCGTATCATCGTACAGTTGGTGGTTGTAGCAGCTTTGGTAACTATCGTAAGTGAAATCCTGAAAGCGTTTGCATATGATGTAAGTGTACAGCTTTCTGTTTACGTAGGTTTGATCATTACAAACTGTATCCTGATGGGACGTTTGGAAGCATTTGCCATGCAAAACGGTCCTTGGGAATCATTCCTTGACGGTGTGGGTAACGGTTTGGGGTATGCAAAGATTTTGGTAATCGTAGCTTTCTTCCGCGAACTGTTTGGCTCGGGAACATTGCTTGGTTTCAACATTTTGAACTACGGACCGATTCAGAAAATTGGATACGTAAACAATGGTCTGATGCTAATGCCTCCGATGGCATTGATTATCGTAGCTTGCATTATCTGGTATCAACGTGCACGTCACAAAGAACTGCAAGAAAAGTAATAATATAAATGAAGAATGAAAAAGGGGGAATGAAGAATTGGGACTGTGAGCAGTGTGTACATTTTTATGTTGCCGTTCGTTGTGCTTTCTTCAATCTGACTTCTTCTTTCTTAATTCTTAATTAAAGATATGGAACATTTATTAAGTTTATTCGTCCGCTCCATCTTTGTGGACAACATGATATTCGCTTTCTTCCTCGGTATGTGTTCATACCTGGCTGTATCGAAGAATGTGAAGACTGCCGTAGGACTAGGTATTGCTGTAACTTTCGTGTTGATTGTTACTCTTCCGGTCAATTATTTGTTGCAAACTAAGGTATTGGCAGCTAACGCTATCGTCGAAGGTGTTGATCTTAGTTTCTTGAGTTTTATTCTTTTCATTGCGGTTATTGCCGGTATCGTGCAATTGGTAGAGATGGTAGTAGAGCGTTTCAGCCCGTCGCTGTATGCCTCACTCGGTATCTTTTTGCCGTTGATTGCTGTAAACTGTGCCATCATGGGTGCTTCGCTTTTCATGCAACAGCGTATCAACTTGGCTCCGAGCGATCCGAAATATATTGGTGACATTTGGGATGCACTCTCTTATGCATTGGGTTCAGGTATCGGTTGGTTACTGGCTATTGTTGGTTTGGCTGCGATACGTGAAAAAATGGCTTACTCTGATGTACCTGCTCCTTTGAAAGGTTTAGGTATCACATTTATCACAGTAGGTCTGATGGCCATCGCATTTATGTGTTTCTCTGGTTTGAACATCTAATAAAGAAAGGAATAAACAATGGATATGAATTTAATATTAGCGAGCATTGGGGTATTCCTTGTGGTTATTCTGCTGCTTGTTATCATCTTGTTGGTTTCCAAGAAATTCTTGGTACCTTCAGGAAACGTGAAACTTACAATTAACGGTGAAAAAGAACTGGAAGTAGCTTCCGGCTCTACTTTGCTGAACACACTGTCTGTAAACGGAATATTCTTGTCATCCGCTTGTGGTGGTAAGGGGTCTTGTGGTCAGTGTAAATGTCAGGTACTTGAAGGTGGTGGCGAGATCTTGCCTTCTGAAGTTCCTCATTTCAGCCGTAAACAGCAACAAGACCATTGGCGTCTGGGTTGTCAGGTGAAAGTGAAAGGTGACATGGCTATTAAGATTGACGAATCTGTACTTGGCGTAAAAGAGTGGGAATGCGAAGTTATTTCCAATAAGAACGTTGCTACATTTATCAAGGAGTTTATTGTTGCACTGCCTAAGGGTGAACATATGGACTTTATCCCGGGCTCTTATGCACAGATCAAGATTCCTAAATATACAATGGATTACAACAAGGACATTGATAAGGGGCTGATCGGTGAGGAATATTTGCCGGCTTGGGAGAAATTCGGTCTGTTTGGTTTGAAGTGTACAAACAACGAAGAAACAATTCGTGCTTATTCTATGGCTAACTATCCAGCAGAAGGTGACCGTATTATGCTGACTGTACGTATTGCAACTCCACCGTTTAAACCGAAAGATCAAGGTCCCGGATTTATGGATGTACCCGCTGGTATCGCTTCTTCATACATCTTTACTCTGAAACCGGGTGACAAGGTGATTATGAGTGGTCCTTACGGAGACTTCCATCCAATCTTAGATTCTAAGAAAGAAATGATGTGGATTGGTGGTGGTGCCGGTATGGCTCCGTTGCGTGCACAAATCATGCACTTGACGAAGACATTGCATATTACTGATCGTAAAATGTCTTATTTCTATGGTGCACGTGCTTTGAACGAGGTGTTCTATTTGGAAGACTTCTTGCAGATTGAAAGAGACTTCCCGAACTTTTCATTCCATCTGGCACTAGACCGTCCGGATCCTGCGGCTGATGCAGCAGGTGTGAAATACACTCCGGGATTTGTTCATAATGTAATTTATGAGACATATTTGAAGAATCATGAAGCACCAGAAGATATTGAATATTATATGTGTGGTCCTGGTCCGATGTCCAAAGCTGTGGAGAAGATGCTTGACGATCTGGGCGTTCCGGCACAGAACTTGATGTTCGATAACTTCGGAGGATAATATTCTAACAAGCATGGACTTGTAAAGCTTCAGAAATGGTTCTTTGCTGCTTTTAGTATGTAAATATAAGACTAACGGGAAATCTGAAGAAGGCAATTATGTCTTTCAGATTTTCCGTTTATTTTTTGCTTTTCGCTTTCGTCTCTAATTGATAAATTTTATATAGATTCCAAATATAGTTTCCTGTTCTTTATTAATATTACCTATTATTTTTGTACATTTGACACCAATATTGATCTTTTAAATACATTATGTTATGGAATATCACCGTATATCTTTTATCCACAATGACACAGAATATTCGTTTACCAAAGCTATCAATGAGAATCTTACAGGATATGCCTTAATTTCAGCCTGCCGGGCGGAAGTTGTAATTTATATGAAGGAACATGATTTAAAAGGTCGCTACATCTTAACAGGCATGGCTAAAATATCATAATTAACTTTCATTCTTCATTTCTTTTCATATCTTTGTTTTCATGATACAGAATAATGAAATAATAGAATCAGCCCTTCGTAATTTGAATATTAAAGCACTGAATCCGATGCAGGAAGCATCGCTTGAGCAAGCTATGGGCAAGAAAGATGTGATTCTCTTGTCGCCGACAGGTTCAGGTAAGACTCTGGCATATCTGTTACCTTTGTTGCTCATCCTGAAATCGGATGACAACAGTGTACAAGTATTGATTCTTGCTCCTTCACGTGAGTTAGCTTTGCAAATAGATACTGTTTTCAAATCAATGGAGACTTCTTGGAAAACTTGTTGTTGTTATGGTGGACATCCTATAGCTGAAGAGAAGAAAAGTATTGCGGGTAATCATCCTGCTATTATTATT
Organism: Bacteroides bouchesdurhonensis; assembly: GCF_900155865.1. GTDB lineage: Bacteria > Bacteroidota > Bacteroidia > Bacteroidales > Bacteroidaceae > Bacteroides > Bacteroides bouchesdurhonensis. Next base: position 3,093,335 of record NZ_LT707006.1, on the reverse strand, counting down.
GGTACGCCTGGACGTATCACTGATCATCTATCAAAAGGAAATTTCAATCCAGAAACTATCCATACGTTGATAATTGACGAATTTGATAAATCGTTGGAATTCGGTTTTCATGATGAAATGGCGGAAATTATCACTCAACTTCCGGGATTAAAGAAACGGATTCTATTGTCTGCTACTGATGCTGAAGAAATCCCTCAATTCACAGGATTGAATCGAACTGTTAAATTGAATTTCCTTCCAGAAGCTTCTGAGGAGCGAGATTCTCGTCTGACTTTGATGAAGGTAATATCTCCTTCGAAAGATAAAGTAGATACACTTTATAATTTGCTTTGTACATTGGGTAGTAGCTCCAGTATTGTTTTTTGCAATCATCGGGATGCTGTAGATCGTGTACATAAATTATTAGCGGAAAAGAAATTATATACAGAACGTTTTCATGGAGGAATGGAACAACCTGACCGGGAACGTGCATTATATAAATTCCGTAACGGCAGTTGTCATGTTCTGATTTCTACTGATCTTGCAGCACGTGGACTTGATATACCTGAAATTGAGCATATTATTCACTATCATTTGCCGGTTAATGAAGAAGCGTTTACACATCGCAATGGTCGTACTGCCCGTTGGGATGCAACAGGTACTTCATATCTGATTCTTAATGAAGAAGAAAAATTGCCTCTCTATATTCCGGAAGACATAGAAACGATAGTATTACCGGAAAATCCTCCTCGTCCTCCCAAGTCAGTTTGGGCTACTATATATATAGGTAAAGGAAAGAAAGAAAAATTGAATCGGATTGATATTGCAGGATTCTTATATAAAAAAGGTAATCTAAGTCGTGAAGATGTTGGAGCAATTGATGTGAAAGAACATTATTCGTTTGTGGCAATTCGTCGTACTAAAGTGAAGCAATTATTAAATCTTATTCAAGGCGAGAAGATTAAAGGAATGAAAACCATTATTGAGGAAGCCAAGTAAAGAGGTTATATGTTTCTTGGCTGTGCTTTGTGATTGATAAGGTATTTAAATGCTATAATATGGGTTGTTCATATTTTAGGAAGTATATATCAATATTTCCTGCAAGTCTCTATTTTCGTCTAAAATACCATATTTGATATGTATAGATAACAATATGGTGTATATATCCTGTATAAACCAATAAAAAGAAAGAGAAATCTGCTTTAAAACAGTATTTTTATAAGGAAAGATTTGTGTGGCGGAAATTAATTCGTAAATTCGCAGGGTCTAACGACATAAACTAACGAAATTGTTAAACCAAAAACAAACTTCAAATGAAAAAGCATAATTTCAATGCAGGACCTTCCATTCTTCCGCGTGAGGTGATAGAGGATACGGCGAAGGCTATTTTAGATTTCAACGGCTCTGGTCTCTCTCTGATGGAAATCAGCCACCGCGCCAAAGACTTCCAACCTGTGGTTGATGAAGCAGTGGCCTTATTCAAGGAATTACTTAATATCCCCGAAGGTTATTCGGTATTGTTCTTGGGTGGAGGAGCTAGTATGGAGTTCTGCATGGTGCCTTTCAACTTTCTTGAAAAGAAAGCTGCTTACTTGAACACCGGTGTTTGGGCTAAGAAAGCAATGAAAGAAGCGAAGGGATTTGGAGAGGTTATCGAAGTTGCCTCTTCAGCTGAAGCTACTTATACATACATTCCAAAAGATTACACAGTTCCGGCAGACGCAGATTATTTCCATATTACCACAAATAACACCATTTACGGTACTGAGTTGAAGAGTGATCTTGATTCTCCGGTTCCCATGGTAGCTGATATGTCATCTGATATTTTCTCACGTCCGATTGACGTTTCAAAATATATCTGTATCTATGGTGGTGCACAGAAGAATTTGGCACCTGCAGGTCTTACTTTCGTAATTGTAAAGAATGACGCTGTAGGTAAAGTTTCCCGTTATATCCCGACTATGTTGAATTATCAGACACATATTGATAATGGTTCTATGTTCAACACTCCTCCGGTAGTACCTATCTACGCTGCATTGCTGAACTTGCGTTGGATCAAGGCACAAGGTGGTGTGGAAGAAATGCAACGTCGAGCTATTGAAAAGGCTGATATGCTATATGCAGAAATCGACCGTAACAAACTGTTTGTTGGTACTGCTGCCAAGGAAGACCGTTCACGCATGAATATCTGTTTTGTAATGGCACCTGAGTACAAAGATCTTGAAGCTGACTTCATGAAGTTTGCTACAGAAAGAGGTATGGTAGGTATCAAAGGACATCGTTCAGTAGGTGGTTTCCGCGCATCTTGCTACAATGCAATGCCGAAAGAAAGCGTACAGGCTTTGATAGATTGTATGCAGGAATTTGAGAAGCTTCATTAATATTATTTTCACCACAGATTACATGGATTTCCGGATATTAAATAAAATCTGAAGAAGTCTAAGTAATCTGTGGTGAGTCTTTATAAATAGAATTAGATTATGAAAATACTTATAGCTACTGATAAACCGTTTGCGAAAGTTGCTGTAGACGGTATCCGTAAAGAAATAGAAGCAGCGGGTTATGAACTTGCTTTGTTGGAAAAATACACAGAAAAAGCTCAACTGTTGGATGCTGTGAAAGATGCTAATGCTATCATTATCCGTAGTGATATTATTGATGCTGAAGTATTGGATGCTGCCAAAGAACTGAAAATCGTAGTCCGTGCAGGTGCAGGATATGATAATGTAGATTTGGAAGCTGCTACTGCTCATGGTGTATGTGTAATGAATACTCCAGGACAGAACTCTAATGCTGTAGCTGAATTAGCTTTGGGTATGATGGTTTATGCCGTTCGTAACTTCTATAACGGAACTTCCGGTACTGAATTGATGGGTAAGAAATTGGGTATTCATGCTTACGGAAACGTAGGTCGCAATGTAGCACGCATTGCAAAAGGCTTCGGAATGGAAGTGTATGCTTATGATGCATTCTGCCCGAAGGACGTGATCGAAAAAGATGGTGTAAAAGCACTTGATTCAGCAGAAGAATTGTATAAGACTTGTCAGATAGTATCTCTTCATATTCCTGCAACTGCTGAAACCAGAAACTCTATTAATTATGCTCTGCTGAAAGATATGCCGAAGGGGGCTATGCTGGTAAATACAGCTCGTAAGGAAGTTATCAATGAAGCTGAGTTGATTAAGTTGATGGAAGAACGTGCTGACTTTAAGTATCTTACAGATATTATGCCTGCTGCTAATGCTGAATTTGCAGAGAAATTTGCGGGACGTTATTTCTCAACTCCTAAAAAGATGGGTGCACAGACGGCCGAAGCAAATATCAATGCAGGAATTGCTGCTGCTAAACAAATTGTAGGATTCCTAAAAGACGGTTGCGAGAAATTTAGAGTGAATAAGTAATGTTCAAAGTCATTAGTAAGTATTTTGAATAAAAACAGTTCACTACAAAACGTCTATTATAGAAATAAGTAGTATATTTGAGCCACAGATTTTCAATAAGTCTGTGGCTTTTAATTTTTCATATAAAATACCTAATATCATGGCTATAATTAAACCTTTTAAAGGCATTCGTCCTCCACAAGATCTGGTTGAGCAGGTCGCTTCACGTCCTTATGATGTATTGAACTCCGAAGAAGCCCGCGTAGAGGCGGAAGGTAACGAAAAATCCCTTTATCATATCATTAAACCTGAAATAGATTTCCCGGTTGGTACGGATGAACACGATGAGCGTGTATATGAAAAAGCTGCTGAGAATTTCCAACTTTTCCAGGACAAAGGTTGGCTGGTACAGGATGCAAAAGAGAACTATTACATCTATGCCCAGACGATGAATGGCAAGACCCAATATGGTTTGGTAGTTGGTGCCTATGTACCTGATTACATGAATGGTGTCATCAAGAAACATGAGCTGACACGTCGTGACAAAGAAGAAGACCGTATGAAACATGTTCGCGTGAATAATGCCAATATCGAACCTGTTTTCTTCGCTTATCCCGATAATGTAAAACTGGATGGAGTCATTAAGAAATATGTAGCTAATAAACCTGTTTATGACTTTATCGCTCCGGGTGATGGCTTCGGCCATACATTTTGGATTATAGATCAGGATGAAGATATTGCCACTATCACTTCTGAATTTGCTAAAATGCCAGCTCTTTATATAGCTGATGGTCATCATCGTTCTGCAGCTGCTGCATTGGTAGGTGCCGAAAAAGCGAAGCAAAATGTAAATCATCGTGGTGATGAAGAGTATAACTACTTTATGGCTGTTTGTTTTCCAGCAAATCAACTTACTATCATTGACTATAACCGTGTAGTGAAAGATCTCAATGGATTGACTCCGGAACAGTTCTTAGCTGCTTTAAAGAAAAACTTTATTGTGAAAGAAGAGGGAACTGATATTTATAAACCTTCAGGTTTACATAACTTCTCTCTTTACCTAGAGGGTAAATGGTATAGCTTAACTGCAAAAGTTGGCACTTATGATGACAATGATCCTATCGGAGTGCTTGATGTGACTATATCTTCTAATCTGATATTGGATGAAATTCTGGGTATTAAGGATCTACGCTCTGATAAACGTATCGATTTTGTCGGTGGTATTCGTGGTTTAGGAGAATTGAAGAAAAGAGTAGATAGTGGTGAAATGAAAGTAGCGTTGGCTCTTTATCCGGTATCAATGAAACAATTGATGGATATTGCGGATACTGGTAATATAATGCCTCCAAAGACTACTTGGTTTGAACCAAAACTGCGCTCTGGATTAGTGATTCATAAGTTAGACTAAGCGGTTTTTATAAAAACAAGCATTAAAATCATTCATTCAATTATTGCTATTTCATTTTCATTCATCGTCATATTTTATTCTATCAGTTTGTACTATAGCTAGTTATGATGAAGGAACTTGTTTTGTATCTTTTCTGTATGTATCATCCTTTGGGTTGAGTTTTACGACAATAGAAAGTGGTATAAATTATGTTCCTTCATTATATTTCTCAGATTGATAGTGATATACAGTAAAAAATGACATGACAGAGAAGAGATTTCATTTACTTTCCGTAGACTAAATTTCTAAAAAAAGATCGAAATGTTTCAGAATAATCTTCTCAATGTTTATTTCAAACATCGGTAGTGATTAAAAAAAAGATCGAATAGTTTATCAACGAACATTGAAAGGATTGAAGTTAAATATTTCATTAGTAATTAAAGTACATCTTCCAGCCAAGTCATGTACATCTTTCAATCAGTTATTGTACATCTTCCAAAGAACTCTAGTACATCTTCCAAAGAACTCTAGTACATCTTTCCAGTGATTCTAATATATATATTTAACTTGTTTAAGTTCTTGTTGAGTAAACAATAATTTCCAGATGAGAGATGGAATTCTATCAATAAAGCCGTATCTTTGCAGCATGACTGCTAAAGATACTTATAAAACCATAGTCGAACCTTCTGAAGGTATTTATACAGAAAAGCGAAGCAAGTTTATTGCTATTGCCCTTCCTGTGCGTACGCTCGATGAAATTAAGACACATCTTGAAACGTATCAAAAGAAATATTATGATGCCCGTCATGTCTGTTATGCATACATGTTGGGAGCAATGCGAAAAGATTTTCGTGCAAACGATAACGGAGAGCCTTCCGGAACTGCAGGAAAACCAATACTTGGACAGATAAATTCGAATGAATTGACTGATATTCTGATTATTGTAGTTCGATATTTCGGAGGAATTAAGTTAGGTACAAGCGGCTTGATTGTAGCTTATAAAGCTGCTGCTGCCGAAGCAATAGCGGCTGCTAACATTATAGAAAAAACAGTTGATGAAGAAGTGACGGTAATGTTTGAATATCCCTTTATGAATGACATTATGCGTATCGTGAAAGAAGAAGAACCGGAGATAATCAGTCAAACCTATGATATGGATTGCAGTATGACGTTGAGAATCCGTAGTTCGATGATGTCAAAGTTGCGTGCAAGGTTGGAAAAGGTAGAAACAGCACGTATTATGGATGAAAAATGAAAACAGAAAAATATGGCATTTGAAGCAACAAAAAGAGAATGGTGTGAACTATTAACCTTCTTCCGTTTATTGGCTGACGGAAAAGTAGCATTAGGTACAGCTGATGTGAAAAAAGGAGATGTATATTGGCCTATCGCTATGATTCAGCGGGAGGAACATGATGGTACACGCTGTTATTATATAGAAAAAGAAGATATTCGTATCGAAAGCGAGAAAAGTACTAAATCAATATCTCGTGAAGATTTTAGTATAGTAGCAGATTTGATATTACAAGCCGTAAAGAGCTCATTGGAGAATGAAGTAACTTCTCCTGCCGGGGTGGAAGAGTTTCTGGATGAAGTGGCTATCTTTGATTTAGAAGCGAAAACGGAGGACCGTACAGATTTTTCTATTGCTTTCTGGCATCCTGGAGCACCGCTGAGCGGATTTAATGTACGTTCGCGGTTGAGTGTTATGAATCCGTTGCTAGATGGGGGACGTGCAGCAAACTTGAAGCTGGAACAGAGTGGAATCAAATTTGCTACTCCCACAGTAAATAAGATTAATGCATTGCCGGAATCACCGACTGAGGTGGCTGAGCGAATCAGGATGATTGAACGTTTGGGTGGTGTGCTAAAGTATTCGGATGTAGCTGACCGGGTATTTCGTAGTAATTTGTCGATGATTGATTTGCATTTTCCACGAGTGTTGGCTGAAATGGTACGGATTATGCACTTAGATGATGTGACTCGTATCAGTGAACTAACTGAGCTTATTAAGCAGATCAATCCTTTAAAGATAAAAGATGAATTGATAAATAAACATTGTTTTTATGAGTTTAAGATAAAGCAGTTCCTTATGGCATTGGCATTGGGGATGCGTCCTGCAAAAATATATAACGGGCAGGATTCTGCTGTAGAAGGGATATTACTAATGGATGGAAGTGGTAATGTGCTATGTTATCATAAATCAGAAAAACAGGTAATGGAAGATTTTCTTTTCCGGAACTCACGTTTGGAGAAAGGTTCGTTGGATAAAGATAAATACGGCTTTTTGGAAAAAGAGAATGGTACGTATTATTTCAAGTTGAATGCTAAGATTGGATTGACGAAACGATAGGGATAACTGAATATATCATAGGGAAAAAGCTTGGTAATTGTATTACCTGCATTATTCGTATGAGAATGGACTTGGATTTATTATTGTAATAGAACCAGAAGTATCTGGAGAGTTAAAAACAGTTGGTACAGAAATGAAAAAGGAGTATGAAGACAAATGAAGTTTTAGAAAATATTAAAGCGCGGCGTAGTGTGCGAGCTTATACAGATCAGCAAATATCTTACGAGGATTTGCAAACTATTTTGGAAGCAGCTACTTATGCTCCAAACGGAATGCATTATGAATCATGGCATTTCACTGCTATTCAGAATGCCGATAAACTTTCTGAATTGAATAACCGCATCAAAGGGGCATTTGCCAAAAGTGATGACCGACGTATGCAGGAACGTGGACATAATCAAAGCTATTGTTGTTATTATCATGCACCAACTTTAGTGATTGTATCTAACGAATCTACTCAATGGTGGGCTGGTATGGATTGTGCTTGTGCTATTGAAAATATGTTTCTGGCCGCTACTTCCTTGGGGATTGGTTCTTGCTGGATTAATCAACTTGGAACAACTTGTGATGATCCGGAAGTGCGGGAATTTATTACCTCATTAGGTGTTCCTGAGAATCATAAAGTATATGGTTGTGTTGCATTAGGATTTGCCGATCCGCAGATACCGAAGAAAGAAAAGGCCGTAAAAGTCGGAACGGTGACGATTGTAAAATAAGAGATTCCTGCATAACTTCATTAATCCTTGGGATAAATGTCCATGACACCCCAGGGATAAATACTAAAAAGACTTGGGATGAAAGAACATAAGCCCTGGGATCACATTGGCTGATCCCAAGGCTTATGAAATCTATTCGAATGATCCGTAACGTGTTGGCAATAACTTACGGTCTCCCAGCGTATTATCAACTCGGGCTACATTTACCCAGAATTTATTTTCACGTACGCTTTCAATCGGGTATGCTGCCTTTTCCCGTGTATAACAGTGTTCCCAATGATCACTGACTACTTCATATTCCGGATGAGGAGCATTAACCAATACATTGTCGTTTTTGTCAGCTTCGCCATCTTTCACTTCTTGGATTTCCTTCCAGATAGTGAGCATTACATTTACGAAATTGTTCAGTTCAGAAAGACTCTCACTTTCAGTCGGTTCAATCATCAATGTGCCATGAACAGGGAAGGATAGGGTAGGTGCGTGATAACCATAATCCATGAGACGTTTGGCTATGTCATTCTCTGATATTCCGGTTTCCTCATGCAATTTGCGACATTCCAGAATCATTTCATGACCTACGAAACCATTCGCTCCCCGATAAACTATCCCGTAAGTATCTTTTAGGCAAGCAGCCAGATAATTTGCATTCAAAATAGCGATCTTTGTAGCTTGGGTAAGACCTTGCGTTCCCATCATTCGAATATATCCATAAGTAATAGGCAAAATACCTGCACTACCGAACGGAGCGGAAGATACCTGATTTTGAGAATTACCGAAAATGCTATGTCCGGGGAGGAAAGGAACTAAATGTTCTGCCACACAAATAGGACCTACTCCCGGACCTCCTCCACCGTGCGGTGAAGCAAATGTTTTGTGTAGATTTAAGTGACAAACGTCTGCACCGATAAATCCCGGATTTGTAAGTCCCACTTGTGCATTCATATTTGCTCCATCCATATAGACTTGTGCACCACAGCTATGGATAATGTCACAGATTTCTTTTATTTCTGTTTCAAAAATACCATGTGTGGAAGGATAAGTAATCATAAGAGCAGCCAACTCGCTTTTATTCTCTTCGGCTTTTGCACGAAGATCATTCATGTCCACATTTCCATGTTCATCACACGCACAGATCACTGTTTCGAAACCGGCTTGAACAGCAGAAGCCGGATTTGTTCCATGAGCTGAAGCAGGAATTAGTATCTTGTTACGATGTCCTTGACCGATACTTTCGAGATAGGCGCGGATAACACGAAGGCCTGTATATTCTCCCGCGGCACCTGAATTAGGCTGTAAACTTACTCCTGCAAATCCTGTAATAATCTTTAAGTCATTACTAAGATTATTGATTAATTCACGATAGCCTTCTGCTTGTTCTGCGGGAACCAGCGGATGTATACTCATAAATTCCGGACAACTCAGTGGTAGCATTTCTGCTGCTGCATTCAATTTCATGGTACATGATCCTAGTGAGATCATGGATTGTGCAAGCGAAATGTCTTTCCGATCCAGACGTTTGATATATCGCATCATTTCCGTTTCTGTGTGATATTTGCAGAATACCTCATGTGTCAGAAAAGATGATGAACGTTTTAGTGACTTGTTGATATTCCATTTCTCCGGTACTTCTTCTATTTTTTGATAGTCCTTTCCTGCAGCGATGGCAAAAATGGAAAGTAACACGTTGGTAGCAGCAATATCTGTAGTTTCATCAATGCTAAAGCCGACATCTCCGTTGTCATAATAACGTAGATTGACTTCTTTACTTAGTGCAATAGTACGTATCTGTTGAGCAGAAATTTGTTCAGGGAGTTCGAAACGAAGAGTATCAAAGTAATGGGCATTGACTTGTGTATAACCAAATTTCTTCAGTTGTTTCTCGAGCAAAACAGTGATACTATGGATACGTGATGCAATCGTCCGTATCCCCTCTTGTCCATGATAAACTGCGTAGAAGCCTGCCATCGTTGCCAATAAAGCTTGTGCTGTGCAGATATTTGAGGTTGCTTTTTCACGTTTAATATGCTGTTCGCGGGTTTGTAAAGCCATGCGGTAACAGAGTTTTCCGTATTTATCTTTAGACCATCCGATGATTCGTCCCGGCATATTTCGTTTATACTCGTCGCGTGTAGCAAAATAAGCAGCAGAAGGTCCTCCATAGAACATTGGTGTTCCAAGACGTTGTGTGGTTCCAAATACGATATCTGCCCCCCATTCTCCCGGAGGAGTCAATAAAGCAAGGCTGAGAATATCTGCTGCAACGGCGACTTTACATGCTGCGGTATGCGCTTTTTCTGTAAATGCAGCATAGTCTTCTACGTTTCCATTAGAATTGGGATATTGCAATATACAAGCGAAAACTTCCGGTGTCGGTTCGAATTCTTTATATTTTCCAATTCGTAACTCAATCCCTTGGGGAATCGCACGAGTAGTCATCACTGCCAATGTTTGAGGGAAGATGTTTTCATCGACAAAAACGACATTTGCACCTGCTTTTTGCTGTGCACGTGATCGTAAGGAATACATCATGCTGACGGCTTCGGCAGCAGCGGTCGCTTCGTCCAGTAACGAGCAGTTGGCCAGTGGCATGGCTGTGAGGTCACAGATTGCTGTCTGAAAATTCATCAGTGCTTCCAATCGTCCTTGTGATACTTCCGTTTGATAAGGAGTATAGGATGTGTACCATACAGGATTTTCAAATACATTTCGTTGGATAACGGCAGGAGTAATGGTATTATACCATCCCATACCAATGTAGGTAGCATATAATTTATTTTTGTTTGCAAGCTCTGAAATGTGGCGGCTGAATTCATACTCCGTAAGTGGAGGTGTCAATGCCAAAGGTGTTTTTAGTCGGATATTCGCGGGAATTGTTTGATCAATTAGCTCATCTAATGAATTTACGCCAATTTTACGGAGCATCACAGTGATATCTTCTTCATTGATACCGATATGACGGCTAGCAAAAGTTGTTCCCCAGTTTTCTCTGACAAAGGAAAAGGAATTTCTAGATGTTTCTGTATTGTCCATATATGTATTTAATTTAAAGTCTTATCTTTTAGTTAGCTCCATGCTTTTTTATATTCTGATTATTACTATTATCAGGTAACTTCAGAAGCAATTTACCTAAAAAACGGATTCTCTGCTTTCTCCATGCCGATAGTTGTAGGCGCACCGTGTCCCGGATAAACAACTGTTTCATTGGGAAGCACGAACAAACGACTACAAATATGTTCTATTAGCTCGTCAAAGTTTCCTCCTGTAAGGTCAGCACGGCCGATACTTCCCTGAAATAATACGTCACCTGAAAACATACAATTATCTTCTTTGCAATAATAAACCAAACTTCCTGGGGAATGACCCGGTACATGAATGGCTTCCAATTTTGTATTCCCAAAAGTTATGATATCTCCGTCATGAAGGTATTTACCTAGTGGAACAGGCTCTTCTTGTAATTGGAAACCAAACATACGGCTTTGTTTCGGAGCTTCGTCAATCCAATACTCATCCGCTTTATTAGCTTCTGCCGACAGACCGAACTCTTTCAGCATAAACGGATTGCCGAAAATATGATCTAAATGTAGATGAGTGTTAAGCAAATGCTTTACTTTCAGATTATTAGTAAGGATAAAGTTCTTTAAAGTCTGTTTTTCTTCATCATAAAAGCAACCGGGATCAATAACCACGGCTTCTTTAGTCTCGTCCCATATAACATAACAGTTTACAGGAAACATATTAAATTCAAATCTCTTTATTTTCATGGTTTTAATAATGATTTCTCTTTAAAGTGGGACATACACTACCTTTTTGGTTTTAAAGAATTCTTCTTCAAAATTGTCACTGAGGTTGCTCATCACGACTTTATGTTTGAATGGCATTGTTTCATGTTCCAGTTCGCCGCCTTTAAGACAGATTAATCCGTTGGGCAGAGCGTTTTGCTGTTTAGGGGATATATTTTTTCTTATGATTTTTATTAAATCGGCCAAAGGCATAACGGCACGGCTTACCACAAAATCAAACAGTTGTTTTTCCTCTTCGGCACGTGCATGGCGGAAAGTGACATTTTTCAATTCAATAGCATTGGCTATTTCTGTTGCTACACGTACTTTTTTACCAATACTGTCTACCAAATGAAATTTTATCTCAGGAAATAGAATTGCCAGCGGAATGCCAGGGAAACCTCCCCCCGTACCAAGATCCATGACACTGGTGCCGGGATGGAACTGTATCACTTTGGCGATACCTAACGAATGAAGTACATGATGTTCGTATAAGTTCTCGATATCTTTACGAGAGATCACATTGATTTTAGAATTCCAATCAATGTATAGGTCGTATAGAGCGGCAAACTGCTTGCGTTGCTCTTCCGTGAGATTCGGAAAATATTTAAGAATGATTTCCACTTTCTTGTTTTGAATTATAATTTATCAATTATGAATTTTTAGCTTTTCAAATCTCCCAGAATCGGATTACTACCCAGCAAGTGCTCCATCATGAAGAAAGGGATAGTTACTTTGACCGGTCCCATGGAGTACGGTGTGATATCATATATATTATAGTAGAAGGTAATGCCATCCTTACTCAGATAAAAGTTTTCTATAGGAGTAATGTCTCCGGTAGAAGCATATCCTAAGTCTTCTAGAGCTTCATGGGTAGTTACCTTGTTTTCAGCCATTAATTGGCTCCAAATCAGGTCGGTCAGTGCATCTTTGTAGTCTCCAACAAAAAGATCGTCCAAACGAAGCGGACGCATCAAGGTAAGGTCCATATTTAGATAAGTGGTCATGTACATACCATGAGCCCCTCCAGTGTATTCGTTGTAGTCGATGCGGTAAACGAGAAGGTCTTTTTCATAAAGTTGTACACGACTTTCGAGACTTTTATAGAAAGAATACCATGATCCTATTGCCGATTCGTCATCTTTGTTTTTTTCACTTTCCAGATACATCGGTTCTTGGTCGTGAAGATATGTGTTGATATATTCGTCAGTATATTCTTTCACGATTTTCTTAGGTTGATCTCCAATGTATTTATCGCTAAAAAAAGTGGAAATGAAATAGGCGTTGATGCTATCTTTTAAAATCGGATCTGATGACTTGGTAGCAAAGGTGAAATTAATAATTATGTTACATGCAGGTTTAGCTGTATCATTAAAGAGGTGTACAGTTTCGTTTACTTGAATGCTATCGAATTTTAAAGCTCCAGTATTTTTGTTCATCTTGTCATGACAAGAAAACAAAAAAACGCTTGCCGAAAGGATAATCGCAAGCAAGCTGACATATTGTTTTTTCATACTCGTTTTTACTATAAATTCTATATTTGTTGTCTCTTTCCTTATCGACAAATATAAATGAATTTACCGAATCCGACGAATAAAAAAGAAAAAATATTTAGGTCTTTCGAATGGTATATTTCAACTTTCTCGAGCGTTCCTCCTTTTTTTGTATGTATTCTATGCTTAAAATGAATAATATATTCAAGTTTTTTGCTTTTATATATAACTTAATTTGTATATTTGCCCCAAGTTTATAAACGTATAAACATTACTTAATACAAACAAAATGATAACAATAAAAAAGCGGACATTGTACTCACTGATGTGGGCTACAATATTATGTGTAGCATGTGTTGAAAATGATAAGGATTATTCTGATCCTGATAGTTCTCAAGAGAATACTCTTGATCTTGATATCCCTAGTGATTTTACGTGGAATACTTCTCGTAGTGTAAATTTAGAGGTAACTGCTCCGGTAACTTCTATTGTTTCTATTTATACAGAGGCAGAATGCTCGGATAAAAGTTTGGTTGCAGAATTACCTGTAGGACCGGAAAATGTAATTGAGGGTAGCGTTGATGTTCCTACTTCAATTGATTATCTTTATGTGAAATATCCGACAGGGGAATCCACTACTGCTATATCAAAAGTTAAGATTCAACAGAAAGCTACTGCTATTCGTGCCACAGATGATAATCAAGGATATTTGTCAATAGGAACTGATCAGTTATTGGGAATGGCTGCTATAACTATTGGTAGCGATGAACATCAACTGAGGAAATATATAACATCAGGAAATGTTATTTTCGAAGATAGTTGGCCTGATTTTGCTGACTATGATTTTAATGACCTTGTAGCAGACTATAAAATTACTAGTTATACCGCTAATAATGAAAGACAATATCCTTATGAACGTATTGAAGTTTCAGTAACTATCCGTGCTATTGGAGGCAGTGCACCAGACAAACTTGGTCTACGCTTTTTAGGTGATGAGTCAGGAAGTTTGTTACAACGTCATATTGGAAAATATACTGGACTTGATAAAAGTGTGAATGGCTTAACTGCACGTCTTGCTAATCCTAATCAACCAGATTCTGCTCCTATATTTTATATAGAAGGACTGAAGCAGTTGAAAAAGAATGGTTCTATTTACTATAATACAGAACAGCAGGATGATAAAAACTTAACCACTATCAATTTTGGCATTTATGCAAATGAAGTGGGAGGTAGTCAGGAATCTAATAAGAGATTTGTACAAGCATCTAATGCTTACAATCAAGACTTTTTCTTGGTAACTTACAGTAAACGTGAAATCCATCTTCGTGGATACGAAGCCACTCCTCTTTATAGTTCGTATGAGGTGGATGCAGCTAAGAGTAAGGATGCAGTGATGAGTCCAGATAAAACCTACTCGACTGATAAAAACTTTGTTTGGGGGATGAAGGTTGTCAGTGATTTCCATTTTCCGCTTGAAAAAGTGGATATTCGTCAAGCTTATGCACCTAACTTTGCGAAGTGGGTAGAAAGCAATGGAACGCAATTAGATAATTGGTTCAAATATGTTTGGGAGAATCCAGGGACTAAAGCTTCTTGGTAAAATGAAATATACCTTTAGAATTGTTTGTTGTTTGGAATAAAGCAAGATGTTTTCCCTTATTAAAAACCGGTTGTTTTGGCATTAAATAATGCTTAAAATAATCGGTTTTTTTAATAGATTTGGGGTCGGATGTTATTTTTCTCATCTACATAAAAAGAAATTGAATCCTTATTTAGGGAGATTGTGAAGGTTGAAAAGTATAGTATTGAATATCATAAAATGACACCGAAAGGTGTTTGGAAATCTGTTAAATGATTTTTGATTTGTAAGAATAGTATTTTTTAGTATAGGTGATTCATACTAGTCTATCTCATTATTATTGTTAAAAATATAGGGCTCTCCATTTTTATCCTTATCTTTGTTTCCGCAATGAAAAAACTATCTTACATAACAGTAATGCTTCTTTCTCTTCTGATAATTAATTCAGGAGTAGGGGTGTCTATTATGCATTATTGTTGTGCTCGTTGTGAGAGTGCACAGAACTGTTGTATGGATGGTTGTTCCAAATGCCGAAAAGTTCATATTTGTGATTCAAAGAAAGATTGTAAGGAAGAAGGCTGCACAGCTACTATCTACAAGATTGATTTGATGAAGCACACTTCCGAGATGACAGTTTCTGTTCCGGTGATTGCATTATTTTATGGACAGATAAATGAATGGATGGCTTCGATATGTATGGACTGTTCGGAGGCCTATTCTTGTCTTTGGGATCCGCCACATGTCTGTCCTCGACAGAAGTTGGCACTACATTCTGTACTTGTCATTTAGCTTACATCTTATATTTTTCTGATGTGGATTCCTGGATGGAGTCGGCGTTAATCTACGTTTTTACTTTTAGTCAATTAGACTATGAGTAAAGTAATGCAACTTGGTTGCATTAGAAGTAATCTATTTTTGTATCTCGAAAATAAAATAAATGAAATATATAATATTAAGTTTATTCTCGCTGTTGGCATTCGATATCTGTGGGCAAGTGCGAGGAATAGTAAAAGATAATACTGGCGAACCGGTTCCCGGAGCAAATATTTTTTGGTTGAATACAGGACAAGGGGTAACCACAAAAGAAGATGGTAGCTTTTCTATT
The DNA here is from genome assembly GCF_900155865.1 of Bacteroides bouchesdurhonensis. GTDB lineage: Bacteria > Bacteroidota > Bacteroidia > Bacteroidales > Bacteroidaceae > Bacteroides > Bacteroides bouchesdurhonensis. The sequence continues at coordinate 3,077,564 of NZ_LT707006.1, read as the reverse complement.
CATAAACCGGCAAAAGAACATATGTTGGTAGTAAGTTTTATAGGCTTTCAGAATGATACGATTCATGTTAGTAATAAGAATGATGAGCTGGATATTGTACTTCAGGATGGAGTAGAACTAAATGAAATCAGTGTCGTTAGACGTAAGATGGGAACAATGAAGATACGTAATAGTGTTCTTAATGAAGATATTATAACTAGTGCGGAATTGAGCAGAGCAGCTTGTTGTAATCTGGGAGAAAGTTTTGTGACGAATCCTTCGGTGGATGTTAGCTATTCGGATGCAGCGACAGGAGCAAAGCAGATAAAACTTTTAGGCTTGTCCGGTACTTACGTACAGATGCTTACAGAGAATATTCCGAACTATCGTGGAGCTGCTTCTCCTTATGGATTAGGATATGTTCCCGGTCCTTGGATGCAAAGTATACAGGTATCAAAGGGAACTTCTTCCGTAAAAAATGGTTATGAAGCCATTACCGGACAAATTAATGTAGAGTTTAAGAAACCGCAATTGCCGGAAGCTGATTGGGTATTTGCTAATCTTTTTGCGAGCTCTACCAACCGTTATGAAGCGAATGCAGATGCTACCCTGAAGGTTTCCAAACGTTGGAGTACCTCCCTATTGGCACATTACGAGAATGAGACTAAAGCACATGACGGCAATAATGATGGTTTTGTAGATATTCCGCAAGTGGAACAATATAATGTATGGAACCGTTGGGCATATATGGGTGACCATTATGTTTTTCAGGCGGGATTTAAGGCATTATCCGAAAGTCGTAACAGTGGACAAACTCATCATGGAAATATGTTAGCTTCAGACTTATATAAAGTCGGCATTGATACGGAGCGTTATGAGCTCTTTACCAAAAATGCGTATATTTTTAATAAAGAGAAAAACACTAATTTAGCGTTGATCTTATCTGCTACTTGGCACAATCAAGACGCATTATATGGAAAGAAACTTTATAATGTAGACCAAACCAATGCCTATGCTTCATTAATGTTTGAGACGGAATTAAATAAGCAGAATAGTATTTCTACAGGATTGAGTTTTAATTATGATGCATTCGATCAATATTACCGCCTGGAAAATGATGCAGAAGGGCTCTTGCGTAAGGCTTTTGATAAAGAAGCTGTACCCGGAGCTTATGTGCAATATACATTAAATCTGAATGACCAATGGATGTTTATGGCAGGTTTGCGTGGAGATTACAGTAACGAGCATGGATTTTTTATGACTCCGCGTGCACATCTTAAATATAATCCGAATGAATATGTTCATTTTCGCCTTTCGGCAGGAAAAGGTTATCGGACAAATCATGTTCTGGCCGAAAACAATTATTTGCTCTCTAGTAGTCGAAAAGTTACGATAGCCCAAAATCTGGATATAGAAGAAGCATGGAACTATGGTGCCAGCGTAGCTACTTATATTCCAATCTTTGGAAAAACATTGAATATCAATGCAGAATATTATTACACAAACTTTCTGAAACAAGTAATTGTGGATATGGATAATAATCCGCATGAAGTCTCTTTTTATAACTTGGATGGACGTTCCTATTCTCATGTATTCCAGGTAGAAGCGAGCTATCCTTTTTTTAAAGGATTTACACTGACCGGGGCTTATCGATTGACAGATGCACAAACTACCTATAAAGGTCAGCGGATGGAAAAGCCTCTGACAAGTAAGTATAAGGGACTATTGACTGCTTCCTACCAGACTCCAATGGGAATTTGGCAGTTGGATGCTACACTTCAGCTTAATGGTGGTGGCAGAATGCCGTCCCCTTATGAATTGGCGGGTGGAAGACTGTCCTGGGAGCGTAGCTATGGTAGTTTCGAACAAGTGAGTGCACAGATAACCCGTTATTTTCGTCGTTGGTCTATCTACGTAGGAGGGGAGAACCTTACTAATTTTAAGCAGAAGAATCCTATTATAGATGCCTCGAATCCTTGGGGAGATAATTTCGATTCAACGATGATATGGGGACCTGTACATGGAGCAAAAGCTTATATCGGGGTACGATTTAATTTGGCAAGAAACTGATGATTATATAATATTAAAACAAATAAGAGAAAGACAATGAAAACAAAAAGATGGATGGCTACATGCATCGTAGCTCTTTTAGGTGTAACAGCCGTAATGGCAAAAGATATCCGTATAGCAGTATTCAAAGTATCTCAGATGCACTGTGAAAATTGTGAACGGAAAGTGAAAAACAACATACGCTTCGAAAAGGGGGTAAAAGAGTTGGCTACCGAGCTGAAGACAAAAACGGTAACCATCACTTATGATGCTGAAAATACGAACGTAAAGAACTTGCAGGCTGGGTTTAAGAAGTTTGAATACGAAGCGGAATTTGTAAAAGAAACAAAGAAGGAAGATAAGAAAGCAGATAAGAAGTAATCGAACAAAGACCCGTATCTGCTTGTTTATAAATAAAAGAACAGCCTCTTCTCAACTCCTTTTGGGTGAAGGAAGAAGGGAAGAGGTTAAATATAGATTGTATGGGTAATATAGTAAAGAAATCGTTCCCTGTGTTAAATATGCACTGTGCAGGGTGCGCTAATAATGTCGAAAAAACAGTCAAGAAACTGACCGGAGTTGTAGAAGCTTCGGTCAATTTTGCAACGAATACATTAACCGTATCGTATGAGAGCGGTCAATTGACTCCCGGAGAAATCCGTGCTGCAGTGCTTGCTGCCGGATACGATTTAATTATTGAAGAAACACATAAAGAAGAACGTCAGGAAGAGGAACAGCATAAGCGTTATCTTCATCTGAAACGGAAAGTTATTGGAGCTTGGATACTGGTTGTTCCTTTGCTTCTGTTTTCTATGGTACTGATGCATATGCCTTATTCAAGTGAGATTCAGTTAGTACTTACTATTCCGGTAATGATCCTTTTCGGAGGTTCCTTTTTCACCGGTGCATGGAAACAGGCAAAGTTAGGACGTAGTAACATGGATACTCTAGTAGCACTGAGTACATCCATTGCTTTTTTATTCAGTGTATTCAATACATTCTTTCCCGAGTTCTGGTATGCTCGTGGATTGGAGCCGCATGTTTATTACGAAGCTTCTGCTGTGATTATCGCTTTTGTTCTGACAGGAAAGCTGATGGAGGAACGTGCTAAAGGGAATACATCGGCTGCTATTCGGAAACTAATGGGAATGCAGCCGAAGATTGCCCGCGTTTTAAGGAATGGAGTGGAAGAAGAAATTCTGATAGAACAATTGCAAGTCGGAGATCTGGTGGTCGTTCGTCCGGGAGAGCAGATTCCTGTAGACGGTCAACTTTCTGAAGGTGATTCTTATGTAGACGAAAGTATGATCAGCGGTGAACCGGTTCCTGTGGAAAAGAAAAAAGGAGATAAGGTACTAGCCGGAACAATCAATCAACGTGGTTCATTCATTATTCGTGCTGCACAGGTTGGGACTGAAACTGTGCTTGCACGTATCATCCGTATGGTACAAGAAGCTCAGGGCAGTAAAGCCCCCGTACAACGTATTGTAGATCGTATTACAGGTATTTTTGTACCTGTCGTACTAGGTATCGCTATTCTGACATTTATATTATGGATCGTGATTGGCGGTAGTGAATATATTTCCTATGGAATTCTTTCTGCCGTATCTGTACTTGTGATTGCTTGCCCTTGTGCTTTGGGACTTGCTACCCCTACTGCATTAATGGTCGGAATAGGCAAAGCTGCCAGCCAGCATATTCTTATAAAAGATGCTGTTGCTTTGGAGCAAATGAGAAAAGTGGATGTAATCGTACTTGATAAAACAGGAACATTGACCGAAGGCCATCCCACCGCTACTGGATGGTTGTGGGCGCAACCACAGGAAATGCATTTCAAAGATGTGTTGTTGGCAGCGGAAATGAAATCCGAACATCCACTTGCAGGTGCTATTGTAGCAGCTCTTCAAGAAGAAAATATCAAGCCTGTCACTTTAGATAGTTTTGAAAGTATTACGGGGAAAGGAATAAAAGTTTCTTATGAGGGTTATACTTATTGGGTTGGAAGCCATAAACTACTGAAAGACTTCAATGCGATAGTAGTAGATATCATGGCTGATATGTTGGTGCAGTATGAGTCCGATGGTCAAGGCATTATTTATTTTGGTCGGGGGAGTGAATTATTGGCCATTATTGCTGTCTCAGACCCGGTGAAGGCGACTTCTGCAGAAGCTGTAAGAGAACTGAAGCGTCTGGGCATTGATATCTGTATGCTAACAGGTGATGGACAGCGTACCGCGTTGGCTGTTTCTTCCCGGTTGGGTATTGAACGTTTTGTTGCTGATGCATTGCCGGATGATAAAGCTGAGTTTGTTCATGAACTACAATTACAGGGAAAAAAGGTGGCTATGGTAGGAGACGGGATTAATGACTCACAAGCATTGGCTTTGGCTGATGTCAGCATTGCGATGGGTAAGGGTACGGATATTGCAATGGATGTGGCAATGGTAACATTGATGACATCCGATTTGTTGTTATTACCTAAAGCTTTCGAATTATCAAAACAGACCGTAAGACTGATCCATCAGAATCTTTTCTGGGCATTTATTTATAATTTGATTGGTATTCCTATTGCTGCCGGAGTCTTATTTCCACTTAATGGTTTATTGTTGAATCCGATGTTGGCAAGTGCTGCTATGGCATTTTCCAGTGTAAGTGTGGTGCTCAATTCTCTGAGTCTGGGAAGAAAATAATATCTGTACGCAGTGAAGAATCTACTTTTGTATGAGTGAAATACGAGATTCTTTATTGCGTACAGATTTCTTAGCCCCAAATTCTATCTAAAAATGTCACCTATTTTATCCATTCCTGAATTCTACAGGTGTCATTCCCACATATCGTTTGAAATATTTGCCAAAAAAGGTTGCACTGGGGAAGTTTAGGGAATACGCTATTTCCTGAATAGTCATACTAGTCCCTTTCAATTTAGCTTTAGCATCCATGATAATGATATAAGCAATGGTGTCAAGTACGCTTTTTCCTGTCACTTGCCTGACGGTGGTACTAAGATGTTGAAGAGAAATGCCAAGTTGATCTGCATAGAATTGTGCACGACGTTCCTCCTTATAGTGCTCTGTAATTGATTGTATCAATTCCCGGCAAATCTCTTTTTTGCGATTTGAACTGTCATTCTTTACAATTAGTCTCCGGTATATTAGTCTGACACTTGTTAGAATGGCCTGAAGAGAAATCTCTGATAATTCCGGATCCATATCAAAAGAATCATCGCAACTGACATGAGATAATAGGGCGAAATATTCTTTTAAATATTTAGAAATATCTTCGGAAAGCGGAACTACAGGTAGTTCCAATAATTTGGGATAAGCATCTCCGATAGCTTTTATCAGATTAATGCGCCCGGCACAAGTCGAAGAGAATCCGGCAAAGCACAAACGTACCTTTTCAGTTTTTTCTTTAAATTGAATAATCGTTCCTGGAAGTAATGTGATCAGATCATTGGGACGAATCTCATAATCCAGTAAATTGATAGAGGCTTTCATGTATCCCTCGGTACAAATAGCCACAATACAGGCTTGCAGTCGGCATGATTGCTTATAAATGTTAAGAATATCTTCAGTAACATCTGTCCAGGCTAGAACCTCAAGAGGTAAATCAACCTGTGGAAAATCCATTTTCATAAGGTCGGTTGTTTTATTTAGTCCGACAAATGTACACATTTTCTTTTTATTTTTTATCTTTGTTTTTATGAAAACATCTTTTGTATATTGGAACTTGATACCTTATGCCGACGCATGGCAGCGGCAAACGGAATGGTTTGATGCTCTCGTTCATGCGAAAGCACAGGGAGAACCATATGTAAACAGGATCGTTATGTGTGAACATCCTCATGTCTATACGTTGGGGCGTAGCGGGAAAGAAAATAATATGCTGTTGAATGACGAACAGCTCAAAGCCATTGATGCAACCCTTTATCATATCGACAGGGGAGGGGATATTACTTATCATGGTCCGGGACAATTGGTATGTTATCCGATTCTGAATCTGGAAGATTTTCAACTGGGATTAAAGGGGTATGTACATTTACTTGAAGAAGCAGTGATACGTGTCTGTGCTTCCTACGGTATCGAAGCGGGACGGCTGGAAAAAGCAACAGGAGTCTGGCTGGAAGGTGAAACATCTCGTGCCCGTAAGATTTGTGCGATAGGAGTACGCAGTAGTCATTTTGTCACTATGCATGGATTGGCTTTGAATGTGAATACGGATTTACGTTATTTCAGTTATATCCATCCATGTGGATTTATAGATAAAGGCGTTACTTCTCTTCGCCAAGAATTGAAACAGGATGTGTCAATGGACGAAGTGAAGCAACGTCTTGAGGGTGAGCTTAGAAAACTACTCCTAAGCTAATTTGCCAAGTCTTATGCATAAAGTTGTCTTTATCAGCCAATGCATAGGAGAAGTCTGCGCGAATGGGCCAGAAGTTAATCCCACAACCTAAAGTACCATAGTTGCCTACTCCTTTGTCTTTATCTCCAAAATGATATCCGGCGCGGACTACTCCGTACTTCAGGAAATTGTATTCAGCTCCAACACCAGCTTGAAAATGACGGTAATCGGAAGGGAGAAGATAATTGAGATCCAATGCTACTTGTAGGCGATTTTCCATACTGAATGGAAGGTCAATGGCTCCTCCTAATCCTAATCGAGCGGGTAATTTCTGTCCATCGAGCTTTCTGCCCAAGTTGGCAGCTTGAAATCCGATAGACCACGAAGCCATCTCATCCAAAATAGACATATTTCGATGATAGGTAGCCCCAAAGTCCAGACAAACAGTTCCTTTGCTATCAGTATTTGGATAAACTTTTGTCTGCAAATATCTGAGATTTAATGAAAGAGCAAGATTCTGTGTTATACTTCTGAAATATCCTGCTTCCAAACTCCAGGCATGAGGATGAAAGTTTAAAATATCATTTTCTTTTTCGTCATTTACATCGAAACTCGGTTGTTTGTAATGACGAAAACCAAGTGTAACACCATGCTTCCCTTCCCGACCGATCCGGTAGAATAGAGATACGCTGTGTAGTGCATAATCCTTATTGATATCAGCGTATGAATAACTGGCACCCATGACGTCTTGTGAGAAAGCGATGGTGGAAGCATTATGAAAGATAGCCGTACTTCCATTATCAGTGATGGCTAGTCCTGTGCCTGCCATACCTGCTGATTGTGCATCCGGAGTTAATTCCAGAAAAGTAGCGTCTGCTACTCCTTGTGCTCCTCCTGATAGCGTCGGCAGTAGTAGAGAAAAAGTAAGAAGGAAATGTTTTACTCTTTTCATAATTGATTATTTTTTAGGGTGAGACATCCGGACAACACGTATTCCTGTCCATGATTTATGATTGTCAAGCATATTTCTGAGTGGCTTTTCGCTGATCACGACTTTTCCTAATGAAGAAGATGCGTGAAGCAAATGCAAATTACCGCTGATGTAATTGGCTATTCCCACGTGAGCTATGTCCAAACCCGGCAGACTAGTGGTAATTGCAATGATATCTCCATCCTCAATCCAAGGGAGCCCTTTGTCGGGAAGTTTATTCTTTGGCAATATATGTACTGTTTTTCCGGTTAATGCTTTTTCGCATTCAGCTATTCGTTTTACATTCTCCGGTGAATTAGCCAACTGTTTGTACAGTTCCGGATGAGTGGACATAAACGAAAGTGAAAGTTTGTTGATATATGAACTGTTTTCAGCTGTGATATCTTCCAGGTATCCATGGCGTACACCATTTTCAATCCAATCTGAAGTATAATGTAACCGGGAAGGATATCCGTCGATAATACCATCACGATACCGTATGTTCTGTAAGTTTCTGGTAATATCAGAACTAAGTGCTTGTGCTAACACATATTCAACGAATGTCAGGCAGTCTACCTTTTGAGGTTGGATGACAAGCTTTTCCTCCGGACTTTCATCCAGTGTATTAGCAACGTATTTAGTACCCAAATAGGATTTCCCGACTCTTATCATCGGTTGCAGATGAGATACCTCCTTTTCCTTCTCAGTCAGCCCGTTAGTATTGGGAGCACCGCCGGGCCACAAAGGTAGCTCGACGGGCTGTTGTGCAAATGTTATTACACTTATAAATGACATTATGAAGAATAAGAATCTCTTCATGTTATTTTACTTTCATTGAAGCTTTAATGAAATAAAGGATTAACAGAGCATAGGCTCCTAATGCCAACGCTTCTGACCAAGTATTGTTCAACCATGTCTCATTTACCAAATTGACTCCACCAAAACGCATAGCAGCACTGACTACTCCCATCAAAGCACCACCGGCAATAAACCCGGAAGCCAACAGGGTTCCTTTTTCCCCTCTTTCTGTGTTCAATGCTGTGTCTTTGCTACGAGAGGTAACATACCAGTTGATGGCTCCACCAACAACCAAAGGCACATTTAATTCTAAAGGAATAAACATACCCAATGCGAATGCTAATGCAGGAATTTTACAAAGAGTCAGAATAATAGCTAAAACGGCTCCAATCCCGTAAAGCAACCAAGGTGCACCTACACCACTCATTAGCGGTTCGATAACGGCTGCCATTGCATTTGCCTGCGGAGCTGCCAATGCACCGCTAGTAAATCCGTAAGTTTTGTTCAGGATAATCATTACACCACCTACCGTTGCAGCAGATACAATCGTTCCAAGGAATTTCCAAGTTTCCTGCTTGGCAGGCGTACTTCCCAACCAATAACCTATTTTTAAATCGGTAATAAAACCTCCTGCCATAGATAATGCAGTACAAACTACACCACCCATTACAAGGGAAGCTACCATTCCGGAAGGACCTTTTAGTCCTACCGATACCATCACAACAGAAGCCAAAATTAGTGTCATCAATGTCATTCCTGATACCGGATTCGTTCCTACAATAGCAATTGCGTTTGCTGCAACTGTTGTGAATAGGAAAGAAATACCGGCTACCAGTACGATAGCTACCAACGTATGTACCAAATTACCTTGCATCACATCGAAATAGAAGAATAATACAACCAAAATCAATGTTATAATAGAGCCGATAGCAATAATCTTCATTGAAAGGTCACGCTGTGTACGGACAATGCTTTTTTCTACATTACCTTTGCCACCCATCTCTTTAGCAGCGAGTCCAACGGCACTTTTAATAATTCCCCATGAACGAATAATACCTATGACACCTGCCATAGCGATACCACCGATGCCAATACTTTTTGCATAATATTTGAAGATCTCTTCCGGGCTCATCATCCCTACTGTAGCAGTAATGTCCGGATTCCATGCATTCAGTACGCTATCGCCCCAGATAGCAGACATTCCGGGAATAATAATCCACCATACGGCCAGTGAACCGGCACAGATGATAGAAGCGTATTTCAATCCGACGATGTATCCCAGACCAAGTACAGCTGCTCCCGTATTCACCTTGAAGACGAACTTTGCTTTCTCTGCCAACATTTCTCCAAAACCGCAGACACGAGTTGTGAAATTCTCGTTCCACCAACCGAAGGTTGCTACTATAAAGTCATACAAACCACCGATCAATCCTGCTATCAATAAAGGTTTTGCTTGACTGCCTTCTTTCTCACCGGACACTAATACTTGTGTAGTGGCTGTAGCTTCCGGAAAGGGATACTTGCCATGCATATCGCTAACGAAATATTTCCGAAACGGAATTAAGAAAAGAATACCTAACACACCGCCTAACAATGAACTGATAAACACTTGCATGAAGGTTACAGTCATTTCAGGATATTTAGCCTGAAGAATATAGAGAGCGGGGAGGGTAAAGATAGCTCCGGCAACAATAACTCCGGAGCAAGCTCCAATTGACTGGATGATTACATTTTCTCCTAACGCATTTTTTCTTTTTGTAGCACCTGAGACACCCACAGCAATAATAGCGATAGGGATAGCTGCCTCAAAAACTTGTCCTACTTTCAGCCCCAGATAGGCTGCTGCTGCGGAGAAAAGAATTGCCATGACAATACCCCACGAGACTGACCAGAGAGTAACTTCCGGATAATTCTTTGAGGGACTCATTAGCGGGTTATATACTTCTCCCGGTTTCAATTCTCTGAACGCATTCTCGGGTAACCCGGTGAATTTGTCGTCTTCTTGATGTTCTTTCATATTATTTTTTAGTAGTTTATGTTTCCAGACTTCAAAGTAAACAAAAAAAAAGGAGAATCAAAAGATTCTCCTTTTCCTTCTGGTCTATTTTTTCTTATTTGGCGTCTTTATCATCTTTATCTTTGGCTTCCATTTCACCAGTGATGTAAATCCGTACCATTTCGGTTTTTGCATTGGTACGCAAAGTAATGGACTTCTTGAAGTGTCCCGGATATTTACCTGCTCCGTTATAAGTCACCTTGATAATACCTGACTTACCCGGCAAAATTGGCTCCTGAGTGTATTCCGGTACAGTGCATCCGCAAGAAGCTACCGCCTGATGAATCACTAAAGGAGCATCACCTATATTAGTAAATTTGAACTCACAAGTTACTACCGGTTGTTTCTCGGAAAACTTTCCGAAGTCGTGTGTTGTCTTATCAAACTTAATGGCAGCACCTCCATCTGCTCTTTCAGCAAATGCTAGACTAACTCCCATCACTAATAAAGTCACTAAAAAAAGTATTTTTTTCATTTTTCCTTCTTTTTGATTTCAAGCGACAAAGATAATATTTTTTCTCTAAAATATATTCTCTGTTATGAGAAATTGTATTAAACGGACTTTTTTTACTATTTTTTTAACTCGAATCCGGAAGTTTGATACTTCCTGCCTTTGAAGAAATTTGTAACTCTCTGAGATAGTATCTATTAAAACTCTTTTTTATGTCACGTGACCTCCCGCACCATCTGGAGTGCTTCTTCAGGGATTGGTTCTATCACAACAATGACATCGTCGGTCTTGACAATAGCTATGATAGCACCTTTGCCACCGTGTGCCTTTCTATTGATGATTATAGATATGTCTGTTATATTTAGTCTAAGATTTGTAATAGATTAACAAATCTAGTATGATAAAACAAGCAGTTCTTTTCTTAATATACACGAAAGATGTACTTAAGAAAATAACTGCATTGCTTTTTGCAAAGTTTCCTTTAACTCTTTGGCAATAACTAATTGGATGTATTTTCCATCAAACATAAATTGGGTTTTCCTATCACTGTCTCATAATTGGAGGGTGAGGGGCAAAGCCATTGATAGATGCAATTACAGCAAGGTTCCTGATTACGGATTTTGAGCCATGATTTTCCTTCGGTTAATTCCCGATAAACGACGCTATGTGGTGTATCATTGATTGTTCCGATGGAAGGATCATTCAAATTTGCGTATATTTTACCATCAGGTAAAACGATTAGGTTACCAAATGAGAAAATATTTAGCTTTTGTTGGATAAAAACTTGACGCTTAGATAGTTCTATCTCTGAAATACTTTCTGAATCTATATAAAGATTGTTTTCAAAGAAAGATGAATTCTCCTCTGTATATATAGGTACTATTTCTACTTTTGATAGTTCATTCGTTTCTATACAAGAGTTTGCATTCTCATATTCTTTTTCCGAGCGGATAAGAAATATAAAAGAAACTGGAGGTAACTGCTTAATGGCTTTCATTAATTTTTCTATCACTGAATAATCGGATACAAGTACTGTATATGAAATCGCCTTATTCTCCCAATCCTGATTCGTTTCTATGTATTTTAAGAAATCATAATCCAGACAATAGACTGATATTCTTCTAAATCCAAAATCCAGAATGTCTGATAATAACCCTTTAAAGTTAGGGTATGATGCTACATCCCCCACTAATGCCATTTCTCTCAGATAACTGCATGCACGGGCATTCTTAACAAATGATGAAATACTTCCATGATCGAGTATCGAACTTGTTTGGACCGGGTGGTATACTGTTTGTTTGGTATAAGCAATATTCCCGTAATTACTTCCATTGATGTGGATAATTATTTTGTGAAGGTTATCAATGACATTGCCATCAATGCCTCGTTTATGTTCCCACTCGTAATATTTTACGTCATCCTGCACTTTCAGTTCCGGTTTCATTGATACCGGTCTCTTATTTAATCCGTCATCTAAAACCAACTGACCGCTCTCCGAAGAAATAATTTCATTTACCCATTCCTTGATTTGTGGCTTTTGTAGAAGTTCTTCCGACAAATCAACTCGGTATAGCTGATCAATATCGAGTAAAGTCTGAGCCAATTCCGACAGTTCTCCTTTGTTTTCAAAGTAGATTTTCTTGTAATTTTTTGCATTATAGATACATCCTCTATCCTGCTTTACCCACAGGAAAGTATCCGGGTATAAAATCAACCAATATTTTTTCATTCCACTATTATCTTATTACGACATTTTTTAGAATTTTGTTATAAAGCTCCGGATGTTTGTCCAAATAGTCCATGCTGTATTCTTTTTGCTTTTCAAGTTGCTTAGCTGACCAATAACTGTTACATTTGGATGTCTTATCATGTATATCGTCTATCTGATATACACATTGTGCACAAGTATGTCTGACTGCGCAAGTCTTACATTGGTTAACATAATGGAATATATATTCATTGTGCTGTTGGGCAGCTTGTTCCAGATCAAGTTCCACTTTATCATCCGTAATCTGTCCTAATGCAAACTCATGATTTATTTTTTCACATTGAAGAATACGTCCTTTTACTGTTACAAACATTTTTTTTGCAAAAGGAGGACATGTACCGGATGGTGGGAATGGAAGTCCTACTCTACCCAATAATAATTCATTGTAATTATTGAATACATTCCCTGTTTGATAGTGGATATAATTAAGAAGCATACCAGTTTCTGGACCTTTAATGAACAATTCTTTTTTCAATGCTTCACAATTAGTAGCTTTTTGTATACTCTCAGACATATTCTGATAAGTCTGATAAAACTCTTCTACCTTATCTTTACGAATTCCGGAGTTATTCAATGGAGAGATAGCAGTTTCTTTGCCAAATTCATCTTTAATAAAGCGATAAGCCGATTCGACTCCATTTCGATTGTGTAAAACGGAATTGAACATTACAAAATGCTTGAAATACGTAGGATACTTGGAACGTAATAACTGCACATTGGAAAAAACCTTATTGAAAGAGTTTTGTCCTTTGGCATCTACACGATAACTTTGTCCTTTTTCATCTCCATCCAAACTGATTAGTAAACGGAATTCTTTTTCAACCAAAAAGTCCATATATTTATCGAGCAGCATTGCGTTAGTAGTCATATTATAATGAAACTTTTTGCCGATAGGGTTTAAGCTTTCCAAATAATCAATTACCTGCTTGATAAAGGGTACATTCAATAATGGCTCTCCACCGTAAAAACTTATTGAGATCGGATTATTAACATCAGCACAATATTGCTTCTTCCAATATTCATAAAGATAATCAATAATTAACTTTGCTTTTTGAAAAGGAAATTTTAAATTTTCTCTTTGGTCGTATCCTTCATATAAATCTGCATACCCGCAATATTTGCAACGTAAATTGCAGGCATCAGTTACTTCAAAGATCAACTGCTTTAAGTTCATTAGATTATATTCTATCTCCATCGGGGATATTTTTCTAAACTTATCCATTGTGTTATTCTTTAAATTTGATCAACATTAATACCGGATTGTCATCTTCTTTAAGTTTAGAAGCAATCTCTTTCAATTCTCCCTCCAATTTACCGTCGTTATAATCTTTAAGTAGTCTTTCGGGAGTTATACGACAAAGAGCTGTGTTTTTAGGTAAATTTATTTTGCCGCCTTTCATTGGGAAGGAAATAGGAAGACGCGTAGCGAGCCGATAGAATTCGTCAGACTGTTTGTCGTAAATCATATTAATAGACGATATGCGCTCCTCGAATTTCATCTTACATGCTAAGAAAGAGATATATCTATCGGTAAAAAAATCAACTCCTACCAACATTGGGGGATCCATTTTATGTGTTGATGGATTCTTTATCATTATAGGTGTTAGCTTTCTCTCTTTCAGAGAATAAATAGTATCGTCTACATGTTCTGTAATCATAATATCTGGAGTGTTTTGAGACAAAGGGAATATACCTATAGATAGAATTGCTGTTCTTTTCCCATTTTTCATTTCCTTGGCTTTGTTACCCGTTCTGTTAGGTATGCAATAATTCAAAGGAGTTATTTCTCCTGTCTGTTTCGAAATAAAGAAATAAGGATTATCTCTTTTTCTGCAATCTTCCTGATTTGACTCATCCGCGTGATCCAGAAAGTAAACGTTATAGCAAAATAGATAATCTTTATCATAATTCATTAAACATTCAGGAAAAAATTTTCTAGGTAAAGCTAGTTCGCGTTTAAATTTTCCATCGATTGAATAAACGAAAATTTTTTCTTTATGAATATCTTCAACAAATAATTCTTCCTTTTTTTCATCTAGAACAATGTCATATATTTTGAAATATTCTTCCGGTCCTCCTCCACTGCGGTTGAAAGAATATAGACTCTTCCCTTTCCGGTTAAATACATGAATCTGACCATTGTCATTCTGATATATAATATAATGGTCTGAAACGACATTTGGACGAGGGCGATTAACTAAAGTACTATCATTTGTTTCTAACGGGATATATTCTATATTTGCGATGTCTTCCAAAATTAGTACCTTTTTAGGAGTTTTGGTCATATCAATAACTATTGGATCTATTCTAACATCCTTTACTGAATCGTTTGTAGTCTCAGTAGTACTGGATGATGTAGGTTTAGTGGAACAACCTGCTAGTATACAAACAATAACAATTAAATATTTCATATTATTTTATATAATTAAGTTCAATAATAAAGTAATTAATACCACATAAATGCATCTGGTGAGTATGCATCTGAGAAACGTACTCTTAAGTGGATTCATTAAAAAATAAATAAGAATTAGAGAACTCTCTCTACAAAATTAGTAGAGAGAGTCAATTGCAAAGCGTTTATTTCCTACTTATTTATCACAAGAGGTCATAAGCTTTGTTGCTTTATGCACTAATTGAAGCGTGCGTACTTGCATCGGGGCTGTTTTGATTCGCACTATTATTGTCAGTAGTGCTAGAACCACCATAATACGAATCATCAGGTCCCTCTTGCGGACCTTCGTATTTGCATCCGCAAGTCGCATTTGAGCAACGGCAACCACAAACATAGACTTCGGGTATGTCATAAGGTCCATAAGTGTAATCATCACCACCTTGACCACCCGTTAGAGCATTCATTTCCTTTCTTGTCATCTCGGCCTGGCCAAGACGATGCAAGTTCAAACTTTTTAAATTCTTCATCTTTAATTAGTTTTAAAAGATTAATAATAAAAAACAGTCATGATACAATATCTCTCATTTCTCACTTCCTGATATTTATCAATGTCTTTTCAGCAAAAAACAGATGAGTTAATTGATAAATACTAATACATAATTAGTTGTCAATAATGCACGCACAGTGCGGTAATTGTGAAAGCATCAACTAAATATCAATAGTAAAGTTATAAAAGAAATTGTTTTTTACATATCACCGACATATTGTCAGCAGCGAGAGTTAAATTTCCCGATAAAGATTCAATATCTTTTGTCGGAAAATCGTCAGATCATATTTCTCGAGAAATCTTTTTCGGGCGTTTACTGCTAAAACCTTAGCATAATCGGGTTGCTCAATCAGTTGTATCATTTTAGCAGACAATGCATCAACGTCAATTACCTGTTGTTTGCTATCATTCATAACAGGTACTTTCAGTCCTGAAATGCCGTTTTCTACAATCTCCGATAAACCTCCTGTATCTGATACAATAACAGGCAACTGGTTCATCATCATTTCAATAGCTACAAATCCAAACTCCTCATGGAGGGAACATACAATCCCCATATCCGCTATGTGATAAAGTTCATAAAGGACTTCCTTCTCTATTCTTCCGGTAAAAATTACTTGTGACCAGATATCTTTGGCTTCTTTCATCCATCTGTTAAAGCTTCCATCCCCTGCAATCAGTAATCTGGCATTTTTATATGTTTCCAGTACTTTCCTGAATGCCTGAATAAGAAAAACGATACCTTTCACTTCATCCAACCGCCCCGCAAACATCAATAGAGGGACTCCTTCCTGAATGTAATATTTATGTCGAAGGATTCTTTTTTCCTCTTCATCCACAGGTATATAGCAATCCTTTAGTGCGTTGTTTATTAATACGGTTTTCTTTGCATCTATCCGGCAGATACTTGTAAATGATTCCATAGAATGGCGGGCAATGCAAACAAATTTATCACATTGGGCAATCATTTTTGCATTTTCTTTAACGTCTTTGACAATGCCCTGCTCGCTATAATCGCGTTTTTTAGGTCTTTTTGCCAGAATCCGCTGGAGCTTGAGATTATCTCCCAACAGAGTTAAACTCCAATTGGAATAATGCGCGACTAATATGACTTTGCATCTAAACATTTTTTTTAGGTTGCTGACTAATGCCGGATTACCCATAAAATTCAGATGGAAGATATATTCAACGCCTTTCTCTACTGGAATGAATTCTTTCAGCAAATAAGCAATGTTTCGTGCATAATACTCACGACTTCGGGGATTACTGGAACTCATACCCGGAATAGAGATTAATTGGTATCCTCCTTCTTCTGTTACCGTTACTTCATCCCCTTCTGCATGAATATAGACGAGGCCAAACTCAATCTCTGCTTCTTTCAGACAATCGGTCAGTTGTGCAATATACGTTCCAATGCCATATACGGCAGCACGCGAATTACTGTTGAATATATAAACTTTCTTTTTCGTCATACACTTTCCTCCTGCATCATTTTAAGTCCAATTCCTGCATGACCGCCTCTGATTCCTAAATTTCTTCCTATGATAAAATTGAGTGGATCTTTTATCTGAATTTTAGCTATAAATCTGTCCAGGAAATCCGTTTCATTGGATGTTTCATTCTTATTGATAATATCCTGTAGAATGTCGGCGAGACGAAAACTTTCTTTGTCATCCGGGGTACTTGCTTGCAGAGCCTGTGCCAAATCAAAGATATATTCTTCGAAAATGCATGAGTACTTTCTGCCTGCACAACGGCTGATTACATAGGTTGCAATTCCTTTCAGCCCGTTTTCAACCGAGAAGTCTTTCACCCTTCTGACATCTCTCTCTAAAATTCGGTTGTCCAACTCTATCAAAACCTTGTTCGGGTCTGCTTTTACGAAATGGTTTCTAATTAAATATTCCATTCCCCAGGCAATACCTGCCAATCCGTTTCCGAAATCCGGGGAACAGTCGATGTGTATTTCTGCATAAATCTCATCAATGAGTTCCCCAGCAAATTTTTCGTATCTTTTACACCTCGTATACCTGGAATAATTCATGAAAAATAGGATAATTCCCATTTTACCCTCGAATAGCCCGATTTTGTCAGTAAAGCTACTGTGTAGCATTAAATACCTGGCGGTACGTTGTAGCACTTCCTGTTTATTCATAAGCTTTCATTTAATATTCTCTTCATAGGTAATAATATACGTTCCAGCAGAGACAGATCGTCCGTGATGATGTCTGCCTGGCCTTCCATTCCCGAGACGAAAGGCAGTATTTTGTCATAAGTAGTCGTTAGCCCATCCGGCAGGTCGATTTCAACTACATAATGATTTTTAGCCTCCACCTTGACCGAGATAAGAGAGATATTCTGTATCTTTCCTTTCACCAGGCCGAATTCGTTATCGGGGTAATTGCTGAATCTTATATTCACCTTCTGACCTACTTTTACTTTTCCCGATCGTTCGGCAGGGAGCAAGGCTTTCCCAATCAATTTATTGTTGGATGAAGGGATGACACTAAATGCGATATCACCGGAAATGATATTCTGATTTTCTATCCAATAGTTAGTGAATGTAACTTTCCCGGGTATGGGCGCAATCAGTGCATAGCTGATTTCCCATGCTTGTATTTCTGTTAATAACTGAATGGTTAATGACTTCAGTTGAGTAGTCAGTGTACTCTCTTTGTCGATGTATTGATATTCAGTATCCAGTAAATCTTCTTTCATTGCTGCCAGTTGAATACGCAGATTCTCAAGCGTAGAATGCATATTCTCCATAGAAAGCTGTCCGGCAATATATTGATTGTAAGTCGTTTCCAAAGCTTTGCCCGATACTGCCCCCTTTATGTGCAAGGTCGAATCTCTTTGATATTGTTTATACGCGATTGCCAGTTGTCGGCTCACCAGTTCTTCCTGATACGACATATCCTGGTAGTGCTTTTCATTTCTGCTGATCCGGTCTTTCATCATATCTATCTTGTCCTGATAGTACCCTAGTTTTCTGAACTGGATATATTGCGATAATGCCAGGTAATAGGATGAATAAAGTGCTTGGCAGAGCCCCAGATTCATCTCTTTTTGTGGCAATGAAACGATTGAATCGGGTGATGACATATATTTTTGAAGGAATTTTTTCAAGTAAAGGATATCTGCAGTTTTAGCCGGATTCTCTATGACTGCAAGATAATCTCCCGGTTGTACAAGTTGGTTGTCCTTCACAAATAACTCTTGCAGCTTGCCTGATGACTTTGCTACGATGTTGGCAGCAGGCTTGCTTCCGGTAAGCGTAATGGTGGATGTGATGGTATCCGGGTATTTGAATATGCTGCTGCCGATTAATAAGATTACGACGATGATAGCAACAGTGGTAATGCCCCAGCGTAATATCCATGGGGGAATACCACTCAGAACCTCTTGGAATTCTTCGCTTCTGAGTTCGATTATATCTTCTTCTTTTTTATCTTGCTCTTTCATCATATTATACTCCCAACTCTAACTGGTTTTTCACTAAGGTATAATAAGCTCCTTTCTTCTCAGTCAGTTCTTTATGAGTTCCTTCTTCGATTACTTTACCTTCATCCAGTACAATAATGTTATCAGCATTCTGCACAGTACTAAGCCTGTGTGCTACAATCACTACCGTTCTCCCTTTATAGAATTCTTTTAGCTTATCTAATATGGTTCGTTCATTATTGGCATCCAGCGCATTGGTCGCTTCGTCAAAAAACAGAAACATCGGGTTTTTATAAATAGTCCGCGCAATCAATAGGCGTTGTTTTTGTCCTTGACTGACACCGCTTCCTTCCATGCCTATTTTACTATTGTACTTTAAAGGGAGTGATTCAATAAAATCTTTAATGTTAGCTGTTTCTACGGCATACAATAGTTTCTTTTGGTCAACAGCCTCTTCACTCAGCGCAATGTTGTTTGCAATGGTATCGGAGAAAAGGAACCCTTCCTGCATCACAGCACCTGTATTCTGCCTCCACAAGTGCGGATTGATGTCTGTAAGCGAATAATTACCTACTTTTAATTTGCCTTTTACCGGTTCGTAGAAGCCTAATAACAACTTTATGATAGTTGTTTTTCCACTACCGCTGGCACCTACAATCGCTGTTACTTTATTTTGGGGGATAGTCAGGTTCAGATCCTCCAGTACATATTCCCTTTCAGCTCCGTCATAGCTGAAGCAGACATCTTCCAGTTTGATTGTTTTATCCTCCGGGAGTGTGTTTATTTTGCTTTCCACTGTTACGATCTCGTCTTCTTTATTATTGATCTCATTCAGTCGCTCCAAGCTGATTTTGGCATCTTGCAGGGATTGGCTGAAACCAATCACCTGACCGATCGGACCGGATAGCTGACCGATGATATAACTGATAGACATCATCATACCCAACGTGATTTCTCCGTCTACAACAGCTTTAGCTGCCAGGAATGAAATGAGAAGCGAAGTAGTCCGGCTGAAAAAGAGAGAACCCACTTGCTGAATCTGTCCCAAAGCAGTTCCTTGGATACTGATTTTAAACAGCTTCACTTGGATAGATTCCCATTTCCAGCGTTGCTGCTTCTCACAATTATTCAGTTTGATTTCCTGCATACCGGTGATAAGCTGTACCATATTGCTTTGATTGGCGGAAGCTTGGGCAAAACGGGCATTATCCAATTTGCGGCGATAACGCATAAAGGATAATATCCATGTTACATACAACGCATTTCCTACCAAAAAAACTACCAATATGGTCAGGTTATAATAGGCCATAATAAAGGCAAAAACAAAGAAGTTGAAGAATGAGAATATAGTGGTTAAGGTGGTTCCTGTCATAAATGACTGGATGCGCCCGTGATCTCCAATGCGTTGCATGATATCCCCGATGTTCTTTGCGTCGAAAAAGCGGATGGGCAACCTCATCAGTTTGGCAAGGAAGTCAGAGATTAGAGTAATACTTATGCGGGTATTCATATGCAGGCTGATCCAGCTTTGGATGAAACCGACTCCCATCTGGGTGACTGATAAGACTAACTGGGCAATAAGTATCAGAGTGATAAAGTTGAGATTGCGGTTTCCGATTCCTTGATCGACCATTGCTTGCGTAAGAAAGGGGAGGATGAGTGAAAATACACTTCCCAATAGCATCCCGGCTACAAGCTGGAAGAGCTGTGACCTGTAAGGAAACAGATAGCGGAGATAAAAAGACAAATTCCTTTTCTGTTGCTCCTGGTCATCGATCCGTTCGTAGAAATCGGGTGTCGGAGTTAATACCAAAGCAGTGCCTGAATCTTTTCCATCCTTCCGGGTGCTGATCCAACATTTCTGTATTCCGGATAGGTCCATGCTATTCTAAAATAGTTTAACGTTGAATGTTTTTATCATTATACCCAAGCATTGAAGAAATAATGAATAGAATATGCTTCTTCCAATTTGTTTTCCAGCTCTTCGGATTCATATCCCTGTCGGGATGGTATTCTTTCCAGGTTTCACTTAATATTTTAAGATCTTCGGGTAAGGGCTTTTCCTCTCCTGACCATAACTGGTGGATTATTTTCGGAATGTTGTTTGGTGTGTCGGGCTTTTTCATATTAACAAAGTTGCTTTGTAAAAATGGTGTTTTTATATTAGATAAAGTAATTTATAAAATTGAGCCATCCGAAAGATACAAGAATATTTGTGTGTTTCGATGCCGCAAGATAAGGAGTTTGGGTAATTAAAGCAAATAAAATGGCTGGCTATTTCGGACCAACTTCGCTTTTTGCTAAAAATAGCCCATTTCATCGAAGTTTTTTTGAATTACTCCTATTTATTTTTCATTTTTGGGGAATTTGACAGGCGTTTCTACAGTAAAATAAGAAGGTATTATGGGTAATTTGTTGAGTGCATATACCGTCACTCTTTTTTTTATGTCCCAAAATGAAAATCGGCTTACATTGTAAATAATTTCACAATGCAAGCCGACAAATTATTTAAGTCTTAGGTTTCTTCTATTATACGTTCTTCACTTTAATCAGGTACTCGGCAATCTGTACCGCATTCAGTGCGGCACCTTTCTTAATCTGGTCACCTACAATCCAGAAAGTCAATCCGTTTTCGTTAGTCAGATCTTTGCGGATACGTCCTACATAAACAGGATCTTTACCTGCAAGGAATAAAGGCATCGGATATTCTTTCTCAGCCGGATTATCCCGAAGAACCAAACCTTCACCTTTTGCGAATGCTTCACGAGCTTCTTCTACAGAGACCGGACGTTCAGTTTCCACCCAGATACTTTCGGAGTGAGCACGTAATGCCGGGACGCGAACGCAAGTAGCACTGACTCTGATATCAGAGTGCATAATCTTACGAGTTTCGTTAAACATCTTCATCTCTTCTTTGGTATAACCGTTTTCAGTAAACACATCAATCTGAGGGATCAGGTTGAAGGCCAGTTGATAGGCGAACTTCTCTACAGTAACAGGTTCGTTAGCCAATACCTGACGATATTGTTCGTACAGTTCGTCCATGGCAGCGGCACCAGCACCGCTGGCAGCCTGGTAAGTAGAAACGTGTACCGTTTTTATATGGGAAAGCTGTTCGATGGCTTTCAGTGCAACTACCATTTGGATAGTTGTACAGTTCGGGTTGGCAATGACGCCACGTGGACGCTCCAATGCGTCGGCGGCATTCACTTCAGGCACTACCAAAGGTACATCAGCGTCCATACGGAAAGCACTAGAGTTATCAATCATCACGGCACCGTATTGGGTGATGGTCTTTTCGAACTCTTTGGATGTTCCTGCACCGGCGGAAGTGAAAGCAATGTCTACACCTTTAAAGTCATCGTTGTGTTGTAAGAGTTTGACCTCGATCTGTTTACCGCGGAAAGTATAAGTTGTTCCGGCACTACGTTTAGAACCGAACAAAACTAACTCGTCCAACGGGAAGTTTCTTTCATCGAGCACGCGCAGGAATTCCTGTCCTACGGCTCCGCTTACGCCAACAATAGCTACTTTCATCTTTTTCTTTTGTTAAATGTGAATAATCGGATTATCTTCCTATTCTGCCGAATAGTAAAGAATTGGCTGCAAAATTATAACATTTTTGCCATATAAACGGCATTTTATTTAAAGAATTATTATGTATTCTCTTTCTCTACGAATTGGAGGTGTGCGAACTTTTTTGTTTGGGAGTTTGACACTTCAAAAAAGGTATCCAAAACGCCATTATAGCGTAATTAGGTACCTATTTTTTTAATTCGAATCCTACCATCATACCATCGTAACTTTCAGCTAATGAACTGACGGTTTTCAGTGCAGTACTATTGCTTTTGCTACCAATGAAAGCTAATAGTTTCAGAAGCTTATCCGAATTGAAAAGTAATTCCATAGATTCCGTAGTACAGTTTACTTTGGCATTTAGATTTATCAGTTTCAGATATTTTAATGATACCTGTTTGGTTGCAGCATTATATGAATAAGTTCCATTCATGGTACGTTTACCTACCTTGCTTGTAAAAGTACTGTCCGCATTGAAAGTAAAACTCATTTGTCCAGCTTTGATACCAACTTTAGTCAGTTGCTCGTTCAATTTATTTTCAGCTACAGAAGCTGCGGCAACTCCTCCTGCTTGCATTAACAGGTTTTCGGATTCAAATTCTACCGCGGAACCCTCATAACTCCAAGTTCCGGTCATGTCGATAGCTTGGGCTTGACCTGTTACAGCGTTTACTACCTTCGAAATGTTGTCCTTGTTGAATAGATCTTTTAAAGACTGTGCTTGGCTGTTGTTTGCCATCATTGAAAATGCTGCTACGAATGCAGCAAAGAATAACTTTCTTTTCATTTTTACTTTGTATTTATCTCTTTGTTTATGGTTTCAATATAGTCGAGGATTTCTGTGCGCCCGGTACGGTTCTCTGATGATGAAATAAAATAAGGAGGAAGCTCTTCCCATTGTTTCCGTAATTCTTGCAGGTAGGCATTAATATTCATTTTCAGGCGGCCACCTTTTAACTTGTCTGATTTAGTGAAAACAATAGAGAAAGGAATACCATTTTCTCCTAACCATTCCATAAATTCCAAATCTATCTTTTGAGGTTCCAGACGACTGTCTATGAGCACAAACAGATTGGTCATTTGTTCCCGTTCCAGAATATAATCTTCGATTACTTTCTGTATCTGTTCCTTGCCTTTTTGCCCACGTTTTGCATAGCCGTATCCCGGAAGGTCTACCAGATACCAACTATTATTTATCAGGAAGTGATTGATGAGCATCGTTTTTCCAGGAGTGGAAGATGTCATAGCCAGTCCTTTGTGGGAAGTCAGCATATTGATAAGACTTGATTTGCCCACATTGGAACGACCGATGAAAGCATATTCGGGGAATGTTCCTGCCGGACATTTCTTCACATCTGTGTTACTCATTACAAATTCTGCATTTGTTATTTCCATAATTCTTGTCAATTAATTCACCATTCTTTTTTATTAATAAACTCACTAAACCATTTATTAATAAACTAATGTGCCGTTTATGCATAAACTCCATTCCTTTTTATTAATAAACGAAAGATGCCTTGATTAAGGCGTTTTCAGTCGATTCTCTTTTGTGGACAAAGCCATCAATCCTGCAAAGGTAAGTGCTCCGTTCAACATAAGCAACTCATAACCGAATTTATATCCAAATTCTTTGTTTACCCACCAATCTGCTATATAACAAAATAAGGGTGAAGCTATGGCTATAAATGGAACTAAACGGTCATTGGTATGTTTGCGGGTGAATAATCCGAAAGCAAACATTCCGAGTAATGGACCGTATGTATAGGATGCGATGATATATATTGCATCGATTACACTTTTATTATTTAGCATTTCTACCAGGCAAATGAAAAATGCCAATAGAGCGGAAAGTAGCAAATGGACTATTTTTCTTTTACGACGTGAGATTTCTTCCGTATTTTTTCCCGTATTGAGTAGATCTATGCAAACACTTGTAGTCATTGCTGTCAAAGCGGAATCTGAATTGCTGAAGGCTGCTGCTATGATACCAATCGTGAAGAGTACCAATACCGCTTGTCCCAGATATCCTTGTGTTGCAAACATTGGGAGAATATCATCATTCATAGCAGGGAGTTCCAATTGCATTTTACCGGCTAGAGCCAATAACAGAATTCCAAGACATAGGAATAGAAAATTCAGTGGAATGAAAGAAAAACCGTAGCAATACATATTCTTTTTGGCTTCGTGCAAATTTCGGCAGGAAAGATTCTTTTGCATCATGTCCTGATCCAATCCGGTCATTACAATCACAATGAAGATGCCACTGAAGAATTGTTTGAAGAAGTTCTGTCGGGAGATCCAGTCATCAAATACAAAAATGCGGCTGTGTTCACTCTCCTGAATGGCCTGTATAATGCCATTGAAACCAATATCCAGTTTTTGAATTGTGAAATAGATGATGAAAAGTAATGCTGCAATCAAGCAGAAGGTCTGTAGAGTATCTGTCCATACGATTGTCTTAATTCCGCTTTTGTGAGTATATATCCACACTAAAGTTACCGAACCGACTGCTATTACCCAGAAAGGCACGTGTAATTCCTGAAATACATAGGTATGAAGAATAAGACAGACTAGATATAATTTAGCAGCAGTTCCTAACATACGCGATAACAGGAAGAAAAAAGATCCGGTACGATAGGAACGTATTCCGATTCGTGTTCCCAGATAACCGTAAATACTGGTTAGGTTTAGTCTGTAATACAAAGGAAGGAGTACGTGGGCTACGATCATATATCCGAAAAAGAATCCGAATACAGTTTGCAGATACGTCATGTCCATTCCACGTACCATGCCCGGTACAGATATAAATGTTACTCCGGAAATAGAAGCACCGATCATGCCGAAAGAGACCACATACCAAGGTGATTTGTTCTCTCCTTTAAAGAACGCTGCATTTGAATCGCTTTTATATCCGGTGATACGGGATATTAGCAATAATGCCGTAAAATAGCATGTAATAGTGGCAAGTATCATCATATCGGCTGCAAAGGTAATATTTTTTATAGGTATTTAAAAACAATATCTGTATCTTTGCGGTCGTAATCGATAGAACGATCATTTATTTATATGAATCAACAATATCCTTCTATACTGCTGGAAAAAGCAGTTGGCGAATTTTCCAAACTGCCCGGTATCGGGCGCAAGACAGCAATGAGACTTGTGCTGCATCTGCTCCGTCAGGATACAGCTACTGTGGAAGCTTTCGGAAACTCTATTATGACATTGAAACGTGAGGTGAAGTATTGCAAAGTATGCCATAATATCTCCGATACGGAAATATGCCAGATTTGTAGTAACTCTCAGCGGGATGCTTCAACTGTCTGTGTGGTCGAAAATATTCGTGATGTGATGGCGGTGGAAGCGACGCAGCAATATCGGGGACTTTATCATGTATTGGGTGGCGTTATTTCTCCAATGGATGGGGTAGGACCGGGCGATCTGCAAATTGAAAGCCTGGTGCAGCGTGTAGCGGAAGGAGGAATCAATGAGGTTATTCTGGCATTGAGTACTACAATGGAAGGTGATACTACTAATTTCTATATTTATCGTAAATTGGAAAAGATGAACGTAAAGCTTAGTGTGATTGCACGGGGAATCTCTGTCGGTGACGAACTTGAATATGCTGACGAAGTGACTCTGGGACGTAGTATTGTGAATCGGACTCTATTTACCGGAACTGTATAGATCATTAATTATTTTTTCTTGAACGAACATGGAAGAACAAATAAAACGTGCTGTCAGAAACTTAAATATCAGTTATGTCTTCTTTTGGGTCCTACCTGCATTTTTGTTAGGGGCAGGAGAGTTTGAGCTTTTTCCTGTTGGCACTCTTGCAGACGATGTACGCGCCACCTATTATTTTGAAACTTTCGGCATATTGTTGACTGCTGTTTGCGTACCTCTTTCTCTTAAATTATTTAATCTGGTACTGAAAAAGAAGATTGACCACATGACTATAACACTTGCTTTGAAACGTTATGTACAATTGAGTAATGTCCGGTTGGGATTGCTTGAAGTTGCTATCCTTTTGAATTTGCTGTGTTATTATCTGACTTTCAGTAATACGGGAAATCTGTGTATGCTGATCTGTCTGACTGCTTCTCTTTTCTGTCTGCCAAGCGAAAAGAGACTTAGAAATGAACTTCATATCAACAAAGATTAAAAAAGAAATGCGAAAAACATTCTTGGTGAACGACCGTATTTATCTTCGTGCAGTAGAGCCCGAAGATATGGACATAATGTATGAAATGGAGAATGATCCTTCTTTGTGGGATATTAGTAATTTTACTGTACCTTATTCCCGTTATGTGCTGCGGCAATATATTGAAGGTTCTCAATGTGATATATTTGCGGATAAACAGCTACGTCTTATGATTTTGCGTAAATCAGACCATTGTGTTTTAGGGACAATCGATATCACAGACTTTGCTCCATTGCATTCCCGTGGTGAAGTGGGAATAGCCATCCATAAAGATTATCGCCAGCAAGGTTACGCAACGGACGCTTTAAGATTACTTTGCGAATATGCTTTTGATTTTCTGTCTCTAAGTCAGTTATATTCTCATGTCGCTATCGATAATGAAGTTTGCATCAAATTATTTACTTCCTGTGGATTTGTCCAATGTGGATTATTGAAAAATTGGTTGCAAGTGGAAAGTACATATAAAGATGCTATCATCTTTCAATGTCTTAATCCTACTAAACAATAAAAACAAGAAATCGGCTAATTAAGAGAAGGTACTTGTGGAAAACGGGACCATGTTTCATACTTGCTACCTAGTTTTTCCAAGGCCTGTTTCCACATTCCTTTGATATTCGTGTTTAACAGATAGTCATTTTCCTCTTCAGAGACTAGCCAAGTGTTTTCTTTGATTTCATTACCTAATTGTTTACCTTCCCAACCGGAGTATCCCAAAAAGAAACGGATGGGTACATTGACATCATTTCCTTGTAACATATATTTTTTTATTTCATCAAAGTCACCATTCAAGTAAAGTCCTTTACCTATGGTAAGCGCACCGGGGATATTACTTAACGTATGGAGATAAAATAATGTATCGGTTGCTACAGGTCCCCCCTTATAAAGAGGTATATCATCTAGATATTGGAATTCTTTGATAATATCATTAGTGAATAGTGGAAGCCGTTTGTTGATTATTAATCCCATGCTTCCTTCTTCGGTATGGTCAATCAGTAAAATTACAGACCTCCCGAATGTTGTGTCACGGAGGAAAGGTTCTGATATTAAAATCTTTCCTCGTGACGGCAAAACATTATTAGACTCAATCTTAAATATGTCGGAATTGATATTCATGCCCCTAAATTAAGAAAAAAAACGGAATATCCTTCTTTTTTTCCTATTTTTTTATCATTAAGGACCAGTTTTATGAATTTTAGTATTCAGAATATCTATAAATCAGGTAATAGGGTGATTCTTAGCAAATAGTTTCATTCGCTCTTCAAGTTGTTCATATTGGTGATCTTGAATGAAAGAAGTGCATGCACGTAATCCTTCCTGGTGACTTCCTGTGGTGACCAATGAAATTGCACTGACACCATAATACATCAATTCCTTAGCCAGTTCGCCACTGGTCATTCCAGGATATCCAATGGTGAAATAGAATCCATCAGCTATGGGATCGTCAAGATCCTTGTCATATACTAAGTGGAATCCGTAACGAAGGAAAATATCTTTCAGCTTTTTGGCTCTTTCGCCATATACTTTTACTTCATCCAAGAAGTTGTAGCGACCTTCATTCGCCGCTTTTAGCATAGCGGCCATTGCGAATTGGGCCGAATGACTGGTTCCGGAAGAAAGCGCATAAAGTACCCGATGAATAAAAACAGTACCAAATGTACCTCCACCATAACGTTTCGTTAATCCGGGATAGCTTCGGTGATATAATTTGTTCGAGATGCAACTGACACCAATACGTTGTCCTGCATAACTAAATGCTTTTGAACCTGAGATCAACAATACATAGTTATCTGTGTAATGAGCAACTGTTGGCTGGAAAGGAGCCTGATTCGGTTTACTTAAGTCTTGGCGGAAATCCATTGCAAAATAGGCTAGGTCTTCCAAAACAATAACGTCGTATTGAGTTGCTAATTGACCAATAATCTGTAATTCTTCTTCTTTTAAGCAAATCCAACTCGGATTATTAGGATTTGAGTAAATAATAGCAGATATATTTCCTTTTCTCAGGTAACTTTCTAATTTCTCTCTCAGCTTCTCTCCGCGGTAGTCATAGACATCAAAGGTTTCATATTTTTGACCCATGACTACTAATTGTTGTTTCTGTACCGGGAATCCCGGATCAATAAACAGAATTGTATCCTTCTTTTCGTCACATTGGCTACAAGTCAGAAAAGAAGCAAATGTCCCCTGCATAGATCCGGTTACGGGCACGCAGCCTTCCGGATTCAAATCTACATTGATAAATGATTTGATAAACTTCGACGCTTCCTTTTTCAATTCCGGTAAACCATTGATATCAGGATATAAGCTTGCTATTCCGTTTTGCAATGCTTCTATTTCTGCTTTTACTCCAACAGCAGAAGGGGGAAGTCCCGGAACTCCCATTTCCATCTTTATAAATTCAACGCCGGATACAGCTTCAGCTTTCGAAGCAATAGCTTTCACTTCACGAATTGTTGCCTTGGAAAAATCGACAATTTGAAACTCATTTATTGTTTCATCAATCACATGTCGTTCAATTGGTGTATTTTTCATTCTATTTTCTATTTGATGTAATGCCTGCAAATGTACAGGATAATTCTCAATAAAAACACTTTTTGAGAAAAAAGATACAATAGCTCTTGCAGGTTTCAAAAAAACATCTACCTTTGCATCCGCATTCGTGAGGATGTATATGGTTAATTAAAATAAAATAAAAACGTTGGTGCGCTAGTTCAGTTGGTTAGAATACATGCCTGTCACGCATGGGGTCACGAGTTCGAGCCTCGTGCGCACCGCTTAAAGCAAAAGAAAAATTAAAGATAAAGCTCTGGAATTCAAATATTCCAGAGCTTTTTTCATAAATCACTATCCCTGTCAGGAAGGCTTAAAATATTATTTTTATCTACACAATAAGAACTACGTATGCAATATATAAGGGGTCAGCCCGAAATTTGTACTTACTTTGATTAACTATTATATTACCTTGTCGGGTTCTTCAAAAAAGATTGTTGATGGATCAGATCAGGAATTGGTTCAGTCTACGGTTAAGAGTTTGTACGCATGTTTGGTAAGGGCACAAATAAAGAAATCTTCCCAAGTAGAGATCAAATTTAGTGATTTGTCGAGAAGGGTTGAACCTGCTTGTTCTAGTTATGTGGCTCTTCCGATTGAAATGTTGGAAGTAATGTTTAAAAAGATATATAATAACGGACAGAAACGGAAATAGAAGATTGAAAGCATAGTTCTGATATTAAAAGATCGGAGCTATGCTTTCTTTTCAATGAGGTGTATTGCGCATGTGTTTTTGTTTGAGAGGAAACTCTAAAAAACACTTATTGCTTCCACAACCACTTCAATGGATACACCGCTTTCATGGCATCCCGATATTTATAAAATTCCTTCGCCCGCTGTTTTTGTGCTACCTTGCTCTCGCCTTCTGCATTGATAGGAGCATACCCCGCAAGACTACGGACAACCGCCTCTCTGTCGTTTAATACCGCAGCATGTTTCCGCCTGTTTTCCGCCAGCTTGGAAAGATAGGATTTCAGTTCAGAACCTACATTCTCACGTTGTTGCATACTGTCTACATAGCGGTTCAAAGCTTCCTGACCTTCCGACAAATCAATTGCCATTGCACGCAGACCATACAGATAGAGAGTATCTCTCTTGATCGGAGGATTCTTACGACGTTCTTCGTCCATTTCTTTAAGATGAGTGTTAATCTGCCGAATGCGCGGATTATCTATCTTGCCTTCTTCTATATTTCTGTCTATTGTTCGCATTGTTTCACTGCTCACCCACCCATGATTAAAAATCGCCGAACGTTCCGAACTGTTCAAGGTTACACCGGGAGAAGTGGAGCTTGCCGCTAAAATCTGTTTCTCTGCCATCAGACGACGGTACGTTTCATTTTTATAATCGTTCTTTGTTTTTTTGATATCTTTCAAAAAAATACGTTCATCTACTACGTTAAGGGCATATTCATATGCTTTCTCTTTTTGCTCTTTGCTTCCAGCGACATCACACGCAAGGGCATATGCCAGTGCCACATTCATATACAGTTTACTGTCATAATTAGAAGGAGTTCTAATCTCTGCACCTTTCGCAATAAACCAAGGTCTATTCTTGTCTATATTTCTCTTTTTTATTCCCAAATCACGCACCTTTTCCACACTTTCTTTGGCAAAAGGAATCACCTCGTCGTTTTTTCCTAAAGAGACATATAGTCTTATCAAAAGTGAAGTTACTCTCCCATTTTCAGGGGTAATATTCACAATTTCACTTACTTTTGTTACTAATTCTTCCGCCTCCTCTTCATTTATACCTTTTCTATATTCTTTATTAGGGTCGTCATAATTTCCTAAATCCTTCATCAGTCTCACTATATGAAAAGGAAAGCCCGTTTTCCTATCATATAGTGAGACAAATAAAGAATATTCCACATCAACAGGATATCCTTTAATCATTGCCGGTGTCCAAAGAGGCATAATACTAAACAGTCGTTTCCATTCTTCGTACAAAGGAAGAGGCATACCATCACGTTTAAGTCCACATGCCACTCCATCCCTTCTGATAATAAATCGTAATTTGCTACCATTTCCTCCTCCGTTTCGCCAAACTTCTGCTGGAACAATGAAATTTTTCTCTACAAAACGATGGAAACCATCCACTCCTCCCGGAAAAAATGGTATTTCGTCTGCGTTTTTATAAACATTGACAGTCGGCACACTGTCGCGATTCAAATCTTGGCTGCGTACGGGTACTGCTAATAGCAGTGCCACGGTACTAATTAACAGAACATTCTTCATAATGTTATGATTTTGAAAGTATATGAGTTTGAATTTCTATTTTTCCCTCCCGAATATCCTTTTCTGAAATAGAAGTTACAGACGGTCCGGTTGGTTCGATACACTCATATTTATGTTTTATTCCATTATAATCTACTACCATTACATCATATCCATATTTTTTAATTCCCTGATAATCGTCAGTTGTCCTTGTCACTTGACGTAATAAACTTGTTTTATGCTGCACCAACCCTTCTTTTATATCATTGGTTGGTGCATAATAAAAATTCTGCCTTATATACTCTGAGAGTGCTCCGTCATCTATTTGATAACTATTTCTTGCTGTATCCCAAAAATCTTTGAACCTATTTTTCATTGACTCTATTGTAACGACACCATGTCCCAAAGAATGATTTACGTTAATTAAAGTTCCTAAAGTCACTTCCCCTTGTCCCACTTGAGTGAGAGTTTCTGTAGAACAGCCTAATATTTTTGTATTTTCTGAGACATATCCCCACGAACTGACCTCTCCACCTCTCCATCTATTTTCAAGAGATAATTTATAAAACTTAGCTACACGAACAGGATTTTGAGGAGTCCCACATGCATACCACGAATTTCCTAAGCATAAAGAATTTCCATATAGAGAAGATGCTGCAACATCAATATATCCATATCCTTCTACATATCCACCGTGCCATTCGTCACAACGCGCAAAAGCATTATAGGCTTCAATCGAATTAGGATTATTCTTCATACCGGGTGCTCCTTCTTCCCTCATCCGTTGTAGCCAAGTACTTAACTGAAGCTTTATCAAATCTTCATGAGTTAAAATATTATACTCAAATTCATGAGGATGCTTTCTTATCCAAGTCACACCTTCTCCTTCTTTTTCTATTCCCTCTATAAAAATCTTATCATAAAAATCCCAATAACCATTTTCATCTAAATAAGATTTTAATTCATCCGGACTCATATCATCTATAGACCGAAAACTATTTTCTGTTAAACTCTTTTTCATAATCAATTTTGTATCAAATTAGACATATTTTAATGATTACACATTCAAAATCCAAAGTCCCAATCCTGCCAATCCTTGATTCAGGACAAAATCATTTAACTGCATACTTTGAAGACTTTTATCTACATATTCCATTATTTCTTTATCTTCAGGCATAGGACAAGTCACTTTATCAAAATAAATCCATTCTTGCCATGCTGCTTTAATCCGTTGATTGATAGTCAGAGAGACAGAAGCATATAGACAAAATGTGATTTCTGCATCTTTACTTAATATTATCTTGCCGTTATATTTCTTCAATAGTTGATGAAAAATAAACAAGTCGACAGCTTCAAAAGCAAATTTGTTGAACGCCTCGTTTATGATCGGATTTAACAATTGAATAATGGCAGCTTCCTTGTTTATCTGTAAAATACCCCTTACACACCACAGAAAATGCAAGATAGCATTGATATGATACAGTGATATTCCACCATTTTTCAAACAACGATGAATGAATTCCAATAAATCGGCTGTCAGCTTTACAATATCACTTTCCGGAATTCCTTCCTGAATTCTTGCTGTCCAATAGTTCAGCATTGCGGTAATGGAAGTTACCGTGCCGTATGCCAACTGTGTAAGCTGTTTATTGTCAATAGGCTTTAGTACTTTATTAGAGTCCCCTTCCACAAAATCATGTTTCATCAGCCAATCGAATCCCCATCCCACACCGGCAAGCCCATCTTCAAAACCAGGAGGCAATGAACGAGAGATCTTTAACATTCCGTCCAACAGCTCTCCCGCAAAGTCCTCGTAATATTCCTCCTTCGTATATCGTGAATAACAGTAAAGGAAAAGCATGATTCCCATTTTCCCATTCACCAAACCATTATTATCTATGTGGTAAACGTACATGCTCAATGTGTTGGCAATGTTTTGCAGAACTCTATTTTTGATATCTTCTTTCATGATGATGGTCTATTACTTTTTTGAAAAATTGAATTAATGATTCCAAATGACTGTCGAACATAAACTGTTTCCGATGGAGCATCACATTCTGACTGACTTTTTCCAATAAAGAGCTGTTTTTTAGTTGTGCTATCAATTCTTTTACTTCTGTATAAGCTATTCCCATACCGTATTTCATGACATAACTGTATTGTGCGGAAACTTGACGAGAATTCTGTTTCTGAATCATCGGAATCCCTGCCGCAGCCAATGTATTTATTCGTGCAGGCAGATTAAGGTCCGCCCATGTAGCCTTAAAAAGTGAACCGTCGTTGGTACTATTGATGCAATGTAGCCAACCGGCATCGTACCGGGAAAATTCTTTGACCCATTCTGATTGTGAACAGTGTCTGTGCACATGGAAATAATACGGAGCCATTTGTCGATAAGGTTCTAATACCTCATTGTCGGAGATGTAATTCTCGTTGTACACATGCAGATGAATACCGTTTGCAGCCAGCTCCCTGAAATCCGTTGGAGGTAATCCGATGATTCGCCCAGTTACAACTGTATGTAACTCTCCATCGGTAGCAGAAAGTTTTGGTGAAAAGTTTCCCTGAAAGCATTCTGCTTTGGGCAAATCACCGTCCATTATCATCGTTGGAACATCACATAAGATTGGAGTAAACAAATCAAACCACTCTTTTATTTCCGGATTCAAGTAGATTTTTCCGTCAGCATAAGTGTACAAATCAATCAATTTACTCCACATTCCCTCTTTCATCGCCTCGTGAGGCCCTTCTTTAAAATGCCAGACGAAAGGAATATTCATATCAGCCATCAGCACCTCATGAGCTATATCAATTGCAGAAGTGCTCAACTGGGCATAGATTATGTCCGGCTGAATGTCACGTACCCGTGTCTTCCAATCTTGATAAGGAATGGTCTCCACATGTCCGAAAGGAAGCGGTCCAATGGTAGAATAGCAGAATCGAGGTTTTGCCCACAAACCATACAACTTATGCCCAACCTCTTCAAAAGCATAAATCCGTTCCGGATTATAGGCGAGTTCACCTACAATCAATATTTTCAAACCACCACACCGAGGTGATACGGATTTCTGATAAGGAAGGTAAGCGGCGGGTTCATCAATCGTCTTATAAGAAGTGGAACGAAAACGAATGGGGATCTGCACATTATAATAAGAACGATATTTATTTAATCCACCGCCAAACCTTTCACCACATATCTTATGATGCTGATCCAAATGATTCGTCCATTCGCATGTCACTTTCCCAGTAAAAACAAACATCCCCTTGCAGGCAAGTTTCCTCCAAAACAAAAAGAAAAGATCTTCCGACACACATTCCATACGTTCCGTCCATCGTTCTGCTGTTCGCCTATGTGCTGCCTGCACCAATTGAGCACTGTATCCCGGAATGGCACCTTTGCACTTACGAAAGGATAATACACCGACTACATTAGACTCATCATATCGTATGCCGTTAACCGATAATACTGCATTTGGATATTTTTGAAAACTGCTTTTAAAAGACTCCAAATGATCCTCGTCATAAAAATCATCCGAAGGTAAATAAGTAATATACTCGTATTTTGCAGCCTCTAATCCTTGATTAAGAGCCTTGCCTAACCCCCAATTAACATCATTCTTTATATATGAGACTCGTTTATCATGTAAATAATCGGAAATAAACACCTCTGTATTGTCCGTGCTTCCATCATTGATGATAATCAACTCAAAGAAAGGATATGTCTGTTTCAGGAGGCTTGCAATGGCACGTCGAATAAAAGATGCCTGATTATACGTAGGCATCAGAACAGAAAATTTGATATTTGAATCCGTAATTAACATAGTAATAAGAATTAAAGATTCCCATACAACAAAAAGGGTGGGAATATAGCAAGATCTCGAAAAAAAATCGTAAATTAGCGAGTATCAACAAACTGATTTGCAATAATAAAAGGAGAGCTGTTATGAATGCAAAAATAAACAATTTTGCGAAATGGAGAATCTTTTTAGTGTTAAAATTGATATGAATGATGGAATTATTAAGTTTTTCGGATGTTTTAGCCTCCATGTTAACCAGTTTTGATACAATCAACGATTTTACCTTTGTCTAAAAAGAGTTATGCAGCAGTTATGTTTTACTTAATCAAAAGAAATAGTTATGAAGAAAGATGGATTTACGCAATGTGCTATCAAGTACATTGTTAAGTTGAAAGAAGAAGGACGCTATTCCACGGCGCATGTGTATAAGCATGCGCTACGTTCTTTTACAGAGTTTTGTGGAGGCACGGATGTATCTTTTCGGCAGATCAATCGTGAGAACTTGAAGAGATATAACCGTTATCTGTATGAACACAATCACAAGCCCAATACGGTCTCCACCTATATGCGTATGCTGAGATGTATATATAATAGAGGAGTAGATGCCGGGCATACCCCTTACATACATCGGCTATTCCGGGGAGTATATACAGGAGTCGATACCCGGCAAAAGAAAGCTTTGCCTACCGGAGAACTTCATGCACTTCTGTATAAAGATCCAAAATCGGATAAATTACGAAAAACGCAGGCAATTGCCAATCTGATGTTTCTATTCTGTGGAATGTCTTTTGCCGATCTGGCTCATTTAGAGAAAAAAAATCTAGAAGGGAATATACTTAAATACAATCGAGTAAAAACGGGCACCTCTATGAGTGTAGAGGTACTGGATACTGCCCATAAGCTATTGGCTCAACTATGGAACACCAAAAACTATCATCCGGATTATCCCGACTACCTATTTAATATACTGCGTGGTGATAAAAAGAAAAAAGAGGAGAGAGCTTACATCGAATATCAGTCTGCCCTTCGTAAATTCAATAATCAATTGAAATATCTTGCCAAAGCTTGTTGCCTACGGTCTCATGTTTCTTCCTATTCACTCAGGCATTCCTGGGCAACTACTGCTAAGAATTGTGGTACACCGATAGAAATGATTAGTGAATCTTTGGGGCATAAGTCTATTAAGACTACGCAAATCTATCTGAAAGGGTTCGATTTGGAAAGAAGAACCGAAGTGAATAAACAAAATTATTTTTACGTAAGAAAGTTCTATATGAGAGATTGAACGGCTGTAAGTGTTTGATTGCTAGGAAAAGAAGGTTTCTGTTACTTCATAGGTAACGGAGAGTTCACCTGATAACCCGTAGTCTTATGGCATATTTTTATCGCATATTCTGAACAAAAAGTTTAAAAAAGATAATGATTATCGTTGTTTGGTATATGTTTTATATCTATCTTTGCGGGAAATTTATTCCGTTACCTATGAAGTAACAGAATAACTTTTAGTAAAAAGAGATGATTCTGAGGTTAAAGGATACAAGAACCGAGGGTTTACCTGCACATGTGACAGGTAACGGCGTAGCCTTGCCTAAACGTTGGTTAATAGCCCATGTCCGCATCTACCACGAGAAAAAAACGAGTGAGCGTTTGACGAAAATGGGGATTGAAAATTACCTCCCAATTCAGAAGCAGACTCATTTCTGGAGTGACCGTCGCAAGAAGATCGATCACGTGGTAATTCCAATGAAAATATTTGTACATGTCGATGCACGGGAACAGAAAGAGGTTCTCATGTTATCGGCAATCAGCCGTTATATGGTGCTACATGGTGAGAGCACTCCGGCTATTGTACCCGATGCACAAATGGAGAGATTCAAATTCATGTTAGACTACTCAGAGGAAGCAGTCAATATGAGTGATACTCCATTGCAACCGGGAGAAACTATTCGTGTCATAAAAGGACCATTAAGGGGGCTGGAAGGTGAGCTGGTGACTTTAAATGGCAAAACTAAAATCGCTGTTCGACTTGATATGCTAGGTTGTGCTAGTGTTGATATGCCAATAGGTTATGTCGAACGTATAGGGGAAAAATTATAATTGTGGGGAATATGAAAATTTCAGATTTGCAGAGTCAGATAGACGCTTTGCAACAAACAGTGCACACATTTCTACAAAGTGCAACAGGAAATGGCTATATCTATGCCGACGACCTTTCTCAACTGAATCAAAGTATCCACAAACAGATTAATAAACTGTATCCTTTGCGAGGCAAAACAGTAGAGCAGGAAGCTGCTTTATGTTTGGCTATTCTAATGGGATATAGTGTATCTATCTATGCTAATCCGGATGACGAATTCAAAAAACAGGAAATTCTAAATCGTTCCCGGAGCCTTTTCGATTCACTAACTTCTTCCCCCATCAAAGAACAGCTATTTACGATTTATAACGAGATAAAAGAATCAAATAAAATCAATTGATAAAATTCAATTTTAATAGATGAAGATACAAAAACTATTTAGCGTATTTTTATTTGTTTTGATGCTAGGAAGTACTACCCTAGTCATGGCTCAAACCATGAGTGACCAGCAAGTACTTGAGTATGTAAAAGACGGTATCAAACAAGGAAAAGAACAAAAACAACTAGCCTCAGAATTAGCTCGTAAAGGAGTAACTAAAGAACAGGCAATGCGTGTAAAAGAGTTGTATGAAAAACAGAATAATGTAAGCACTACAAATACAACAGGTACAGAGGTCAATGAGTCTCGTCTGCGTGAGGAGATGAAAGAAAATACTTCCGACATGTTGGAAGATCAGCCAACTGCTGAGGATTTAGTCCGTGAAGATCAGGTATTCGGTCGGAATATATTCAACACCAAGAATCTTACTTTCGAGCCCAGTGTCAATCTGGCAACTCCTTCCAATTATCGTCTCGGTCCGGGTGATGAAGTGATTATTGATATCTGGGG
The DNA here is from genome assembly GCF_900155865.1 of Bacteroides bouchesdurhonensis. Taxonomy (GTDB): domain Bacteria; phylum Bacteroidota; class Bacteroidia; order Bacteroidales; family Bacteroidaceae; genus Bacteroides; species Bacteroides bouchesdurhonensis. The sequence goes on along the minus strand of NZ_LT707006.1, from coordinate 3,039,460 downwards.
TGCCAGTCAGAATACCATCCGCCAACAGATTTCTCCCGATGGAACTATAAATATTCAAAAGATAGGTCCCGTTTATCTTAGTGGCTTGACAGTATCCGAGGGTAATGACTATCTCAAAAAGTCACTGAACAAGATTTATAATGGTTTGAATAGCGACACTGACCCTAGTTCAGACATTCGCCTTACTTTGGGTAATATCCGTACCATTCAGATCAATGTGATGGGTGAAGTCATTCAACCGGGAACTTATGCTCTTTCCTCTTTCTCTACCGTATTTCATGCACTTTACCGTGCCGGTGGTGTGAGTGATATCGGAAGTTTACGTAACGTTCAATTAGTACGTAACGGAAAGAATATTGCTACCATTGACGTATATGATTTCATCATGAAAGGCAATAGTCAGGATGATATTCGTTTGCAAGAAGGAGATGTTGTTATCGTTCCCGCTTATGATGTTTTGGTGAAGATCAGTGGTAAAGTAAAACGTCCGATGCGTTTCGAAATGAAGAAAGACGAGAATCTTGCTACTTTAATAAAGTATGCCGGTGGTTTTGATGCCGATGCCTATACCCGTTCTTTGCGCGTAGTCCGTCAGAACGGTCAAGAGTATGAGGTCAATACAGTGAGAGATATCGATTATAGTGTTTATCAGATGCGTAATGGTGATGTTGTCACTGCTGAAGCCATTCTGAATCGCTTTACCAATAAATTAGAGGTTCGCGGTGCCGTCTATCGTCCTGGAATTTATCAATTAAGCGGTCAACTCAATACAATACGTGAATTAGTAAATGAAGCTCAGGGCTTGACGGGTGATGCCTTCTTGAACCGTGCTGTTCTTTACCGTCAGCGTGAAGATTTAACAACAGAAGTACTTTCAGTGGATATAAAATCTATCATGGACGGTACATCTCCCAATATCGCTTTGGTAAAAAATGATATCCTTTATATCCCTAGTATCCATGATTTGGAAGATCGGGGAAATATCACAGTCCATGGTGAAGTTACAAAACCTGCTTCTTATCCTTATGCTGATAACATGACTTTGGAGGATTTGATCATTCAGGCAGGCGGTTTACGTGAAGCAGCTTCTACGGTTCGTGTGGATATATCTCGGAGAATCAAGAATCCCCGGAGTACAACCGACAATGATACGATTGGTCAGATGTTCTCTTTTTCATTGAAAGACGGTTTTGTCATCGACGGTCAGCCCGGTTTTGTTCTTCAGCCCTATGATGAAGTCTATGTTCGTAGAAGCCCCGGTTACCAGGCACAACAGAACGTCGGTATTGAAGGAGAAATCCTCTTTGATGGAACTTATGCCTTGACGAGTCGTGAAGAACGTCTCTCTGATTTGGTGAATAAGGCCGGCGGTGCTACAAACTATGCTTATCTGCGTGGCGCAAAACTGACTCGTGTAGCCAATGCCGATGAAAAGAAACGTATGGGTGACGTTATCCGTCTGATGCGTCGCCAGTTAGGAGAGGAGATGATGGATTCTTTGGGAATAGATGTTGAGGATACCTTTACTGTAGGTATTGACTTGGAGAGAGCCCTTCGTGATCCTAAAAGCAGTTCCAATATTGTTTTGCGTGAAGGAGACGTCATTTCAATTCCAAAGAATACGAATACAGTCACTATCAACGGTGCTGTGATGGTTCCAAATACGGTTTCTTATTTGGAAGGTAAAGACATAAATTACTATCTGAACCAGTCCGGAGGTTATTCTGATAATGCTAAGAAGAGTAAGAAGTTTATCGTTTACATGAACGGACAAGTGAGTAGGGTAAAAGGTAACGGCAAGAAACAGATCGAGCCGGGTTGTGAGATCATAGTTCCGAGTAAATCGAAGAAACGTACTAATGTTGGCGAAATACTGGGTTATGCCACTTCCTTCAGCTCTTTGGGCATGATGATCGCTTCTATTGCTAATTTGATAAAAAAATAACGGATATCTATCATGACAGAACAGAAACTAGCAAAAGACCTTCCATCTGTATCCAACGATTCGAAGACTGATGAGATGGAGATTGATCTGATGGATATCTTACGCAAACTAATAACTATCCGTAAGACTTTGTATAAAGCTGCGGGAATAGGATTGATTATTGGTATTATTGTAGCTTTGAGTATTCCGAAACAATATACAGTTCAGGTAACCCTTTCTCCGGAAATGGGAAATTCAAAAGGCAACAATGGCCTTGCCGGTCTTGCCGCCTCTTTTTTAGGCAGTGGAGCAACAGTCGGTGATGGTTCTGATGCATTGAATGCCTCTCTTTCATCTGATATCGTGTCTTCTACTCCCTTTTTATTGGAACTTTTTGAGATCAACGTTCCTGCTGTAAATAAAGATGAGAATATAACTTTGATATCTTATCTGGATACCCAGTCCTCTCCCTGGTGGAACTATATTTTGGGTATGCCCGGTATGGTAATAGGTGGTGTGAAATCATTCTTTACTGATGACAATGAAGAGAATACTGCTGATAGAATGAAATCCGGAACAATCTCTTTAACCAAAGAAGAAAAAGAAAAAATAGATGCTTTAAAGAAAAAGATATCGGCTACTGTAGATAAGAAGACTGCTATTACCAATGTTTCCGTGACTTTGCAGGACCCCAAGGTTGCCGCAGTTGTTGCAGATTCAGTGGTTCATAAATTGCAGGAATGCATAACAGGTTATCGTACTTCCAAAGCAAAAGAAGACTGTATTTATTTAGAAAAGTTGTTCAAGGAACGTCAGGATGAGTATTATACTGCTCAAAAGAAATATGCAACCTATGTGGATACCCATGACAATCTGATCCTTCAAAGTGTTCGTGCGGAACAGGAACGTTTGCAAAATGATATGAGTTTGGCCTATCAGGTCTACAGTCAGGTGGCAACCCAGTTACAGGTAGCCCGGGCAAAAGTTCAGGAAGAGAAGCCTGTGTTTGCGATTGTCGAACCTGCCGTCGTTCCGCAACAGTCTTCCGGCACGGGAAAGAAAACGTATGTAATACTTTTTGTATTCCTGGCTGTAGCTGTCACAGCAGTTTGGAAACTATGGGTGAAAGATATTTTAGTCAAGTTAAAACAGGAACTGATCTAGAGTTTAAGGGGAATCTATAGATATATAATTATGAAGAAATCATTGGAAAAATTCCTTCAGTATACAAGTCGGAATTTTTTTAGTTGCTGGCTCATTTTGGGGGTAGATACGGTCATTGCCAGCTTTTGCACATTGTTTACTTTTGTCGGTATTCACTATATTACGAGTATAGAGTGGAATACTATTCAATTGATTCAGGTAATTGCTGTCGCTTTACTGTCAAGTGTAGTGGGAGACCTGATATTCAATACCTTTCGCAACACGATTCGCTATTCCGAGATAAAGGACTTATGGCGCATCACCTGCAGTGTTCTTTTTAAAACAGCTTGCATGGCTATTTTTGTATTCTTCTTTTTTAAGCAAGATAAACTATTCGGTGGTCAGAATCTGGTATTTGTCATCTCTGACGGAATGCTTACCTTGATCACTCTGATCGGTCTGCGCGTATTAGTCATTGTCACCTATGAATCCTTGATCGGCATTGTCCGTAAAACGGATACCAAGATTCTAATTTATGGAACCGACGATAAGAGTGTCGCTCTTAAGACCCGTTTGCGTAATAGTTCCCATTATAAAATAGCCGGCTTCTGTATCTATAGTCCTGATCATAGCCGCCGAATACTTGTAGACTCTCGGGTTTATTCTTTCAGCGATAAGGAGAGTTTCGATCTCCTGATAAAAAAACATCATATTCAGGGCATTTTGTTTGCTCGTAATGAATCCATCAAAGAAGAAGAAAACCGCCTACTTGAATATTGTAAAAGTAGTGGCGTAAAGACTCTGATAGCTCCATCAATCAGTGAAGCTGATGTAGACGGTCTTTTCCATCAATTTGTCCGTCCTATTCGGATAGAAGACCTGTTGGGACGCGAAGAAATCAAAATCAATATGCAGGAGATTGCTTCCGAATATCGTAATAAGACAATCTTGGTAACAGGAGCTGCCGGAAGTATCGGTAGTGAGTTGTGTCGGCAGTTAGCCCAGATAGGAGTTCGTAAATTGATCTTGTTTGATTCTGCTGAAACTCCTCTTCATAATGTCCGTTTGGAGTTTGAGAAAAAATATCCGAATATCGATTTTGTTCCTGTTATTGGTGATGTCCGTGTCAAACAACGCATACGTATGGTTTTCGAGCAGTACCATCCGCAGATCATTTTTCATGCAGCCGCTTATAAGCATGTTCCCTTGATGGAGGAGAATCCCTGTGAGGCCGTTTATGTCAATGTGATCGGCTCCCGTCAGGTTGCTGAAATGGCAGTGGAATATGAGGCAGAGAAGATGATCATGGTTTCTACAGATAAAGCTGTTAATCCGACCAATGTGATGGGAGCTTCTAAACGCTTGGCTGAAATTTATGTTCAAAGTTTGGGAACTGCTATCAAGGAAGGAAAAGTAAAAGGTAAGACTAAGTTTATCACTACTCGTTTTGGCAATGTTTTGGGTAGTAATGGTTCAGTAATTCCCCGTTTCAAGGAACAGATCGAGAATGGAGGACCAGTTACGGTAACTCATCCTGATATTATTCGTTATTTTATGACTATTCCTGAAGCTTGCCGTCTGGTAATGGAGGCAGGCATGATGGGAGAGGGAAATGAGATCTTTGTCTTTGAGATGGGTGAGCCTGTTAGGATTGTAGATCTGGCCACTCGCATGATTGAACTGGCAGGTTATCGTTTGGATGAAGATATCAAGATCGAGTTTACAGGTTTGCGACCAGGAGAAAAATTGTATGAAGAATTACTGAGTACTGAAGAGAATACTCTTCCTACTACCAATAAAAAGATTAAAATAGCTAAGGTTCGTCGTTATGAGTATGATGATGTATTGGAAGCTTATGCTGCATTTGAGAATCTTGCTCGTAATGTGGAGATCATGGATACGGTTGCTTTGATGAAAAAGATCGTGCCGGAATTTATCTCTAGGAATTCAAGGTTTGAAGTCTTAGATAAGGAGGACTTTTTATCTAACAAATAAAAAGATATATAAGATATCATCAATGGCATAGGTTTTGTTTCCGTTGCGGATTCACTACAACAATCCTGTCATTCGGTTATGACGGTTACTGCCTTCCCAAGGATACTAAACAGCTGTTGGCAAACTATCAGTATGTTGTGGAGATTATGTAAGTGAGTGGTATAATCAGTTGATATACAATTAATAACATTGCTTTTGTAAAGTAGTAGTGTTGGAGCTAATATCAGAGAAGGTCAGCACGCACAAAGCGATGCAGACTTTATTTCGAAGTTATCTATAGCTCAAAAAGAGCAAGACGAAACACAATACTGATTATCATTACTTCATGATAATGGATATATTAATGACCGCATGTATGAGTCTCTCGAGCACGACTGCTCCCGCATTGGCAAACTATTGACCGTAATCCTAAAAAAGATGAAGCAAAAGGTCAATAATAAATAACTAAATTGGATCAATAACCAATAATCAATAACCAGTTCCTCTCATTTATTCCAGGTAATACTCTGTGAGTATGTGGTTCGATACCACGTAAGTGATCAATTAGTAAAAATTATAATTCATATAAGACTATGAGTATATTCAAAGACAAGACCCTGATGATTACAGGAGGTACAGGTTCATTCGGTAATGCAGTACTTAATCGTTTCCTTCGCACAGACATCGGTGAAATACGTATATTCTCTCGTGATGAGAAGAAGCAAGATGATATGCGTCATGAGTATCAGGTTAGGTATGCTGATGTAGCTCATAAAATCAAGTTTTTTATTGGTGATGTACGCAATCTGCAGTCTTGTCGCAATGCTATGCCTGGTGTTGATTATATCTTCCATGCAGCAGCATTGAAGCAGGTGCCTTCATGCGAGTTCTTCCCTATGGAAGCAGTAAAGACTAATGTCATTGGTACTGATAATGTACTTACAGCAGCTATTGAGGCTAAGGTTGGTGCAGTTATCTGTCTTTCTACGGATAAGGCTGCATACCCAATCAATGCTATGGGTATTACCAAGGCTATTGAGGAAAAAATTGCTGTTGCAAAGAGTCGCTATTCTGGTGATACCAAGATCTGCTGCACACGTTATGGTAACGTGATGTGCTCTCGTGGTTCTGTTATTCCTTTGTGGATTGACCAGATCCGTAATGGTAATCCTATCACATTGACTGAGCCTTCAATGACACGATTCATTATGTCTTTGGAGGAGGCAGTTGACCTTGTTCTTTTCGCATTTGAAAATGGCCAGAATGGTGATATTCTCGTTCAGAAGGCACCAGCATGTACTATAGGCACACAGGCAGAAGCAGTTTGTGAACTCTTCGGTGGCAAAAAGGAAAATATCAAGGTCATTGGTATCCGTCATGGTGAGAAGATGTATGAGACATTACTTACCAATGAGGAATGTGCTAAAGCAGAAGATATGGGTAACTTCTATCGTGTTCCTGCAGATAACCGCGGCTTGAATTATGATAAGTTTTTCAAGGAGGGCGAAGTAGAGCGCAATAAGCTCACAGAGTTTAACTCAAACAATACACGTATTCTCAATGTTGAAGAAACAAAAGAGAAGATAGCTGCACTTGAATATATACAAAAAGAATTGACTGGAGAAGGGAATTTCGTACAATAGTTATCTGGCTAAATATCCAATTACGAAAGGTATTAGTAAACAGTTGATGCCGATTTATGATAAACCAATGGTTTATTATCCTATCAGTGTGTGGATGCTTGCAGGCATCCGTAATATTTTGATTATTTCAACTCCTTATGACCTTCCTGGTTTTAAGCGTTTGTTGGGGAATGGTAGTGATTATGGAGTGAACTTCACTTATGCTGAACAGCCTTCGCCAGATGGTCTTGCACAAGCATTTACGATTGGTGCCGGATTTATGAGCATGCTGAAAGAAGCTGTATGTACTGCTAACGAGGATAAGAAGGCAACAGGCTTTGGCTATTGTGTGAATGATCCTGAGCGTTATGGAGTTGCTGAATTTGATAAAGACGGCAATTGCCTTTCGATATAAGAGAAGCCACAGCAACCAAAAAGCAATTATGCTGTGGTAGGATTGTATTTCTATCCAAATAAGGTTGTTGAAGTTGCTAAGAATATCAAGCCTTCAGCTCGTGGTGAATATGAAATCACCACAGTAAATCAGCAATTCTTTAAAGATGGAGTACTCAGAGTACAAACATTGATACAGGAACTCATGATAGCCTTTCTGAAGCTTCTACTTATATCGAGGTACTTGAGAAGCGTCAGGGTTTGAAGGTAGGCTGTCTGGAGGGTATCGCATATTGACAGGGATGGATCAGTGAGGAGCGTATGCGTGAGCTGGCACAGCCTATGCTTAAGAATCAGTATGAGCAATATTTGCTCAAGGTGATTGATGAGATTAAAGAAACAGGAAAAGTAAATTTAGAATAAGATAATGGAAGTAATCAAGACCGCCATTGATGGCGTTGTGATCATAGAGCCAAGAGTATTCAAGGATGCTCGTGGCTATTTCTTTGAGTCTTTTTCTCAGCGTGAATTTGAGGAAAAGGTTCGCAAGATTAATTGTGTACAGGATAATGAGAGCATGAGTTCTTATGGTGTAATGCGTGGTTTGCATTTCCAGCGTCCTCCTTTTACTCAGAGTAAACTGGTACGTTGCGTGAAAGGTGCTGTTCTTGATGTTGCGGTTGATATTCGTAAGGGTTCGCCTACATACGGTCAGCATGTGGCAGTAGAATTGACAGGGGATAATCATCGTCAGTTCTTCGTTCCTAGAGGCTTTGCCCATGGTTTTGCAGTTCTTTCTGAAACAGCAGTATTCCAGTATAAGTGTGATAACTTCTATGCTCCAGAGGCTGATGGCGGTATCTCAATCGTTGATAATAGCCTTGGCATTGATTGGAAAATAGATGCTGATAAAGCTCTTCTTTCAGATAAGGACACAAAGCATGCTCTTTTGAAGGACTTTGATTCTCCATTCTCTATTGACGTTGACCTCTATCCAGAGTTCAAGTAAGTTTTTAAACAATTAAACTCTTACAATATGAATATCCTTGTTACAGGTGCCAACGGCCAATTAGGAAATGAAATGCGCATTGTGTCTAAGAACACAAGCGATAATTATATTTTCACAGACGTGAATCAGGTTGAAGGTCTAGAGACCAACTATCTTGATATTACAGATATTGATGCCATCCGCAAGATGGTGAAGGACAATAACGTAAATGCTATTGTCAATTGTGCAGCATGGACAAATGTTGATGCTTGTGAAACAGACGAGAAACTTGCTGCATTGGCAGAGAAGTTGAATGCTGATGCTCCAGAGAACCTGGCAAAGGTAATGAAGGAGGTAGATGGATGGTTGATCCAGGTTTCAACTGACTATGTATTTGGCAAAGAACCATACAATACACCTTGTGGTCCTGAAAAGAAGGGAACACCAACAGGTGTTTATGGTGAGACAAAACTCCATGGTGAGGAGAAGATCATTACCACTGGTTGCAAGCACGTTATTATCCGTACAGCTTGGTTGTATTCTGAGTTTGGCAAGAACTTCTGCAAGACTATGTTGAATCTTACTGCTACAAAGCCTGCCTTAAAGGTTGTTTTTGATCAATGTGGAACTCCTACATACGCATTGGATTTGGCTAATGCTATTATAACTATCCTTGAGAAACCTCAGGTTGGTGTATTTCATTTCTCTAATGAGGGAGTATGCTCGTGGTATGACTTCACTCAGATGATTGCCAAGATTGCAGGTAATACAGTTTGTGATATTCAGCCATGCTATAGTTCTGAATATCCAAGTCCTGTTACACGTCCTGCTTATTCCGTATTGGATAAGCACTCTATCAAGGATACATTTGGCGTGAAGGTGCCTTATTGGGTAGATAGCCTTGAGAAGTGTATTGCAAATTTAAAAAAGTAAAGAAGCTCGATATGAAAAGAAACATAGTCATAACCGGAGGAGCTGGATTCATTGGCTCACACGTTGTTCGCTTTTTTGTGAATAAGTATCCTGAGTATAATATCATCAACTTAGATAAGTTGACGTATGCGGGTAATTTGGCGAACCTCAAGGATATTGAGGATAAGCCTAATTATAAGTTCGTGAAGATGGATATCTGCGACTTCGATGCATTCTATAAGCTAATGCAGGATGAGAAGATTGATGGTATCATTCATTTAGCAGCAGAGAGTCATGTGGATAGAAGCATTAAGGATCCATTTACATTTGCTCGCACAAACGTAATGGGAACACTGAGCTTGCTTCAGGCAGCAAAGTTGTATTGGGAGTCTTTGTCAGAGAAGTATGAGGATAAACGCTTCTATCATATCTCTACCGATGAGGTGTATGGCGCGCTAGAGATGACTCATCCCGAGGGTATCGAGCCCCCTTTCACAACTAAGGCGTCTTCTGGTGAGCATCACTTGGCTTATGGCGAGAAGTTCTTTACTGAGGACTTGAAGTATATGCCTCATTCGCCATATTCGGCTAGTAAGGCTAGCAGTGATCACTTTGTGCGTGCTTTCCATGATACTTATGGTTTGCCTACTATCGTGACCAACTGCTCTAATAATTATGGTCCTTATCAGTTCCCTGAGAAGTTGATTCCGCTGTTCATCAATAATATCCGTCATCGCAAGCCATTGCCTGTGTATGGTAAGGGTGAGAATGTGCGCGACTGGCTGTATGTTGAGGATCATGCGCGTGCGATAGATGTGATTTTCCACGAGGGTAAGATTGCGGATAATTATAATATCGGTGGTTTCAATGAGTGGAAGAATATCGATATCATCAAGGTGGTGATCAAGACGGTGGATCGCTTGCTCGGTCGCAAGGAAGGTGAGGATATGGATCTGATCACGTATGTCACTGATCGTGCAGGACACGACTTGAGATATGCTATCGACTCTTCGAAGCTCCAGAAGGATTTTGGGTGGGAGCCAAGTCTGCAATTTGAGGAAGGTATTGAAAAGACAGTGAAGTGGTATCTTGATAATCAGGAGTGGATGGATAATATTACCTCTGGTAACTATCAAAATATTATAATTTAATGTATAATACACACTAAAGAATATAAAAAAAATAACAATATGGCAAAGACCGTTTATCTTGGCATGATTGGTGATATCATGCACCCTGGTTACATTAACATCATCAACAAGGCTGCTGAATATGGCGAAGTGATGATTGGTTTGTTTACTGATAAGGCGATTGCAAATCATCGCAGACTCCCTTACTTAACATGGGAGCAACGTAAGTCAGTTGTTGAAAATATTAAGAATGTAGCTAAGGTTGTACCCCAAGACGATTGGAGCTATATTCCTAATCTCCTCGAGTATAAACCAAAGTACATAATTCATGGTGATGACTGGAAGGAAGGTCCTGATAAATTCCTTCGTGATGAGGTTTATAAAACTATGGAGAAACTTGGTGGTGAGGTAATTGAAATTCCTTACACTAAGAATGTTACTGCATCTGGTATTAAGGAAGAAATCAATGCCCTAGGTGTAACTCCTCAAATGCGCTTGTCTTCACTTCGCAGATTAATTGAGGCAAAACCTATTGTACGCATTCTTGAGTCTCATTGTGGTCTTACAGGTTTGATTGCTGAACATACTATGGTTGAGGTTAACGGGCAAAAACGTGAGTTTGATGGAATGTGGTCATCTTCTTTGACAGACTCCACCAGCAAAGGTAAACCTGATATTGAAGCTGTTGACTTGACAACTCGTCTTCACGATTTGAATGATACTATTGAGGTTACTACAAAGCCTATTATCTATGATGGCGATACAGGTGGTAAGGTTGAACACTTTGGCTTTACTGTTCGTACACTCGAGCGTTTGGGTATTTCCGCTATTATCATTGAGGATAAAGTTGGCTTGAAGCAGAACTCTCTTTTCGGTACTGACGCTGTTCAGACACAGGATACAATCGAAGGCTTCCAGACAAAAATTCGTGCTGGTAAAGCTGCTCAGATTACTCGTGACTTCATGATCATCTCTCGTTGTGAGTCTTTGATTGCTGGTAAGAGTGTTGATGATGCTCTTGAGCGTTGTTATGCTTATGTAGAGGCAGGTACTGATGGAATTATGATCCACTCTAAGAATAAGGATGGTCAAGATATTAAGGAATTCTGTACTCGTTTCCGCGAGAAAGATGATTATACTCCAATCGTTGTAGTTCCTACTACATACAATCAGTTCACTGAAGAAGAACTTGCTACATGGGGTATCAATGTTGTTATCTATGCTAATCATATGCTTCGTGCTGCTTATCCTGCAATGGTTAAGTGCGCTGAAACAATCCTCCGTACTAGCCGCTCACTCGAGGCTTCAGATGAGTACTGCATGCCTATCAAGCAGATTCTGACTCTTATTCCTGGTACCAAAAAGTCTTAAGCAGATATGATTTCTCCAAAGTTTTTTATTGAGACTCTTAAGTCTTATGATATAGATTTCTATGCAGGAGTTCCTGACTCTCTGCTCAAGAATATTTGTGCTTACATTGCCGACAATATGGATGCACAGCACAACATCATTGCAGCCAATGAAGGTGCTGCAGTCGGTTTGGCAGCTGGCTATTATTTGGCTACAGGCAAGGCTGGTGTTGTTTACATGCAGAACTCTGGTGAGGGCAACATCATCAATCCTCTTGCATCTTTGACAGATAAAGAGGTTTACAACATTCCTGCACTACTCCTTATTGGCTGGAGAGGTCGTCCTGGAGTTCATGATGAGCCACAGCACGTCAAGCAAGGTAAGGTTACAACTGGTATCCTCAATACTATGAGTATCAATTATGATGTACTTAGTACTGATGAGGAGAAGGCTGCAAAGCAGATTTCAATTGCAGTAGAAGCACTTAAGAATAATGAGGTTTATGCACTCGTTATCGAGAAAGGTACTTTTGAGGATTACAAACTTCAGAGTGTAGAGGTGAATGATCTCACCATGACTCGTGAAAGTGCTATCCAAACAGTTGCTGCTGCTCTTGGTGAGAAAGATGCCATCGTATCTACAACAGGTATGATTTCTCGTGAACTTTTCGAGTATCGTACATCTAAGGGGGAGGCTCACAATCGTGACTTCCTTACAGTAGGTTCGATGGGACATGCATCTCAGATTGCATTAGGTATCGCCATGCAGAAGACCGATCGTAGAGTTTGGTGCTTCGATGGAGATGGTGCTACTATCATGCACATGGGATCTATAGCAATCGTTGCTTCAAAGGCTCCAAAAAATTATGTTCATGTAGTATTCAATAATGGTGCTCATGATTCTGTAGGTGGTCAGCCAACAGTTGGTTTGAAGATCGATCTACCTGCAGTTGCTAAGGCATGTGGTTATTCTGCAACATTTTCAGTAGAAACACCTGAGGCTCTTGGTGAGGCATTGAAGCAGGTGAATGCAGCAAACGGACCTATTTTGCTTGAAGTAAAAGTAAAGAAGGGAAATAGAAAAGATCTTGGTCGTCCAACAACAACTCCTATCCAAAATAAGGAAGCATTGATGGAATTTCTAAGCAAATAAAATAATGGAATTGAAAGATATTAAAATAAAGAGAAACGTTCTTCTGAACCCAGGACCTGCTACAACAACAGACTCTGTGAAGTTGGCTCAGGTAGTACCAGATATTTGTCCTCGTGAGAAGGAATTCGCAGGCTTAATGAAAGGTCTTCGTTCAGACCTGTTGAAAGTTGTTCACGCTCCTGAGGATACATATACTTCTGTCCTTTTCTGTGGTTCTGGTACAATTAATATTGATATTTGTATCAACTCATTGGTACCAGAAGGTAAGAAAATCCTAGTTGTTAATAATGGTGCTTATAATACTCGTGCAGTAGAGGTATGTGAGATGTATCATATACCACATATCAATCTCAAGTCAAGTATATATGAACAGCCAAATCTTGAGGATGTAGAAAAAACTTTGAAGGAAAATCCTGATGTTGCAGTAGTATATTGCTGCCATCATGAGACCGGTACTGGTATTCTTAATCCTATCCGCGAGATTGGTGCACTGGCTCACCAGTATGGTGCTATTTTTGTGAGTGATACAACATCTACTCTAGGTATGATTCCTTTGGATGTAGTGAAAGATAATGTTGACTTCTGTATGGCATCAGCACAGAAGGGTTTGATGGCTATGAGTGGACTTTCATTCATCATCGGTCGAAAGGATCTTATTGAGGCTTCAAAGAATTATCCTACTCGCTCATACTATTGCAACCTATATTTGCAGTATGAGTATTTTGAGAAGACTGGAGAAATGCACTTTACCCCTCCAGTACAGACAATATATGCAACCATCCAGGCGTTGAAGGAATATTTTGAGGAAGGTGAAGTGGCCAAGTTTGCTCGCCATCACGCAGTTTATGAAGCTATTCACAAAGGAATAGCAGAATTGGGCTTAGAAACTGTAATAGACAAAAAAATCGAGTCAGGACTAGTGGTATCTGTTAAGTATCCTGAGAATACAAACTTTAGTTTCGAAAAGGTTCATAACTATTGTTATGAACGTGGATATACTATTTATCCTGGAAAGATTAGTACTACAAATACATTCCGTTTATGTTCCCTTGGTACGATTACTGTTGAAGACATAGAGTCTTTTTTTGTTGTTCTCAAGGCTGCATTAGAATATTATAATATCATAAAATAACAAGATATGCAAATAACTGTGTGTGGAGGTGGAGGTTTAGGTCATACATGTTCTGCAATATTGTCCACATATCCTGATGTTGTTGTTAATTTATTGACAAATCATCCAGAAAAGTGGTGTAAATCTTTTGTAGTTAATGATCCTGATGGTAATAAAATCAATGGAAAATTGAATGAAATTACCAAGGATCCTAAAAAAGCTATTGATGGAAGTGATATTATATTATTATGTCTACCATCATTCTTAGTTGAAGATACAATTTTACAGCTAAAGCCTTACCTAAAGGATAACCAGATACTAGGTACTGTTGTTGCAAATTCTGGTTTTTTTGTTTTCTGTCATAAGCATCTAAGTTCAAAGGCAAAACTATTCGGACTTCAGCGAGTCCCTTATGTATCAAGAGTAGTTGAATATGGCAAGCAAGCAAATCTGTTAGGATACAGATCTGAACTATTCATGGCTGTAGAAAATATAGATGATGCAGAGAACTTTAGGACTTTAATAGAGGCTATGTTTGGAGAGAAAACCTCATTGGTTGATACTTTTTATGAAGTTACATTGAGCAATAGCAATCCAATTCTTCATACAGGGCGTCTTTACACAATGTTTAAAGATTGGGATGAAACTCCATTTGATCATTGCATTCTTTTTTATCATGAATGGACAGACGAAGCATCTGAAATTGAAATTAAAATGGATGCAGAATTTTTCACTCTTTTGGATACATTAAGGGTTGATACTTCTAAGATCGAAACATTATTGGCACATTATGAATCTACCGATGCAAAAGGTATGACAAGAAAGTTAAAGAGCATTCAGTCATTATCCACGATACAATCTCCTATGATCGAAGTACCTGGAGGATGGGAGCCAGATTTTTCAAGTAGGTATTTTACCGAGGATTTTCCATATGGTTTGCGAATGATTCATGATTTGGCACATGAAAATGGTGTTGAAGTACCAACGATAGACCTCGTTTATAATTGGGGATTATCCAAAATAAAACAGAATGATTAAAACAGCAGTTATTATGGCGGCAGGTCTTGGTAGTCGTTTCGGTAAAATGACAGAAATGATACCAAAGGGATTTATTGAGTGTGGTGGAATGTCAATGGTTATTCGTTCTATTGAAACACTCGTTAGTTGTGGTATTGATAAAATTATCATCGGTACTGGTTATAAGAAAGAGGCTTATGAATCATTAAAAACTCAGTACCCCCAGATTCAGTGTGTATTCTCACCAAAGTATGCAGAAACTAATAGCATGTATACTCTTTGGAACTGTCGTGAGGCTATAGGTGATGACGATTTTATTTTGCTTGAATCAGACATCATCTATAGTCGTAATGCTATTACAGAATTGCAAGGGAATGAACATTCTGATATTATGTTGATCACACCAGTGACTAAGTTTCAGGATCAATATTATGTAGAATATGATGAAAATGGTATCCTTACTAGATGCTCAACCAATAAAGACGAAATATCCGCAAAGGGCGAACTTGTAGGTATTCACAAAATCTCATCAGTATTCTATCACAAGATGTGTGCAGAATATGAGAAGATTGTGATAGAAAAAACAAAGCTAGGCTATGAGTATCAGTTACTTTGGATGTCTCAAAATGGAGTTCCTCTATATGTATACAATTCTTCTAATGTCAGGTGGTATGAAATTGACGATGAGAATGACTTGATATATGCTGAATCTAATATTGTTGCCAACTTGTAAGCATAAGTTTGACTTTAGTGTGATAGTATTGATATAATGAGGAAAGTTATAACGTACGGTACCTATGATCTTTTACATCAAGGTCATATAAACCTATTGAGACGTGCCAAGGAACTAGGAGATTACCTTATAGTAGGTGTTACTAGTGACAGTTTTGATAAAGGACGTGGAAAACTTAATGTTAGGAATAATGTCTTAGAACGAGTTGAAGCTGTTAAAGCGACAGGATATGCCGATGAAGTCATTATTGAAGATTATTTAGGCCAGAAGATTGATGATATACAACGTTATGATGTTGATATATTTGCAATTGGATCTGATTGGGAAGGACACTTTGATTATTTGAATGAATATTGTAAAGTAATTTATTTACCTCGTACTGAAGGCATATCTTCAACAATGCTTAGAGCTGATAGCCAGGCGAACTTTAATGTTGGTATTGTTGGTACTGGAAGAATTGCCAAACGGTTTGTACCTGAAACAAAATTTGTTAACGGTGTGAAAGTAAAATCAGTCTTCAATCCAGATCGTGAACAAGCAAATTCATTTGCTGGTACTTACGGAATTTCTGCATATAGTGACGATTATCAAAGTTTTCTTAAAGCTATTGATGCTGTATACGTGGCATCGCCTCACATTTCTCATTTTGAATATTCTATGAAAGCCCTCAAAGCGGGTAAGCATGTATTATGTGAGATACCTATGACACTTACAGCTGAGGAAGCAAAGACTCTTTATGATTTTGCGGACGAACATAACCTTGTTATGCTTGAGGCAAGCAAGACTGCTTATTGTCCAGCATTCAACCATCTTGAAACTCTGGTAAAAAGTGGAATTATTGGCGATATAGTTGATGTGAAAGCTTCTCTTTCAAAGATGATGGAGGGAGAAGTCCGAGAACTCGACCCAGATCAGAAGGGAGGTGCTATGAATGAACATGCTCCATTGAATTTGATGGCTATTATAAGGTTACTAGGAAAGGAATATAAAAGAGTCGATTTCTTTTCTAAAATGGAAAATGGGGTTGATATATTTACAAAGGCTAACATTACATACCATCACGCAACAGCATCTGTAACACTTGGTATTGGAGTTAAAACAGAAGGCAACCTTGTGATATCAGGAACAAAGGGCTATGTGTATGTACCTGCACCTTGGTGGCTAACAGATTATTTTGAAGTACGCTACGAAGATCAAACCAAAAATAAAAAGTATTTTTATAGTTATGATGGTGATGGTCTTCGATATGAGATACAAGAATTCTTCTCAATGATTGCAAACAAACGTAAGAGTTGTTATAAATTGAGAAGATGTGAGAGTGTAAAAATTGCAGAGATCATTGAGAAGTATAATAGAGGTGAAAATGTCACCAGTATTTAGAATATGAAGCGAGTATTAGTTGTAGGAGGTGCTAATGGAATAGGATTATCAATTGCTACTGAGATATCAAAACGCAAAGATATAGAAAAAATCTATATCGTAGATAAGGTACCATTAGCAGATGAGTATTATAATGAAAAATTTAAGTGCTATCAGTTTGATCTAACTCAATCAGATTATTCCTTATTTGATCAGTTCTCAGATATCGATACTTTAATGATTACTGCAGGTTTCGGGAGGTTACAACTATTCAAGGATTCAGATGAAAATATGATTATGAACAGTTTTAATGTGAACACGATACCAGCAATGCGAATCATTAAGCGTTTCTACAATAAGTTGGAGAAAGACGATAATTTCTATTGTGGAGTTATGGTTAGTATAGCTGGATTTATGTCATCACCTTTCTTTAGTATCTATGCGGCAACAAAGGCTGCTCTGAAGGTTTTTATAGAGAGTGTTAATGTAGAATTGCTTAAAGCTGGTAGTAAAAATCAGATATTAAATGTAAGCCCAGGTTCATTAAAAGGAACTAGTTTTAATAAGGGTAAAACTGATTTGCGTGTAACAGCACCTATGGCTAATGCTATTATTGAGCACTTGGAGAATAAGAATGACCTTTTCATACCTATGTACGATGAGATCTTTAAGAATGTGCTTGAGCGTTATCATGATGATTTCCGAGCGGAAGGAAGTCGTTCTTATGATTATAAAGTAGAATCAGGTCGTACTGATATTTAATAAATACACTTGCATACATGAAATTAATTCATAGATTATATTGTAAGATTTTGTTAATTGCAACAGCAATTTCTTATAAATTTGTTAAAAGAGATAACAATTTATGGGTTTTTGGGGAATGGTTTGGAAATAGATGTAGTGATAATTCCCTCTATTTTGCTAATTATGTTAAAGAAAACTACCCTCATATTCGCGTTGTGTGGATATCAAAAGCATTAGCTGATTTGAGTCCTTTAAATAAAGCTATTGAGTGTTTTAATATGGACACTAGCGAAGCTCATCATATATTAAAACATGCGGGTGTAATCTGTGTAAATGAAGAAATAGTTGATTTAACAGAAAAAAGTAATGCCTATTTTAGTGGTGCTTTTTCATTGAACCTATGGCATGGCGCAGCTTGGAAAAAGGTAGGCTATGATGCTTTCCAATCAAGGTTCTATGCTCTGTCGGAAAAATTATTTAATAGCCATTTTATGACTTCCTATTTTCTTAGCCCATCAACTGAATTTGACAAAATAGCAAAAAAAGCTTTTTATAAAGATGACGGTCATTTGATTAAAGCTGGTTATCCTAGAAATTCAATATTTTATGATAAATCTAGCGTAAACGACGCTAGAATAAAATTTTTAGGCTACTTGAAAAGAAATGGATATGGTTTTGTGAACGAAGATACAAAAATTTTATTATATTTGCCTACATTTAGAGATACAACTTCTAAATCATTTTCATTTAATTCTATAAATGAAAAACTTTTTGAAATATTATTAGTTGAAAAAAATGCCATTGTGATTGAAAAGGTTCATTACATAACTGGTGCAAATAAAGAAGAAGATACTACAAAGAATAATCGAATCATTAATATTATTGAATATAATACCCAGGAATTAATGGCAGCTTCTGATGCGCTTATTACTGATTATTCATCATGCTTTTTTGATTATTTACTATTAGACAGACCAATCATTCATTATATTTATGATTATGATTTTTATTCTAAGAGAGATCGAGGATTATATTATGAAAAGGATGATATAGTATGTGGTCCGGCACCAACAAATACGCAGACATTAATTCAATGTATAGCTGATGTTCTAAATGGTCGAGATACCTTCAGTAAATTAAGAAAGAGCCGATTAACGAAATTTATGGATCATGAATCTAGCAATTCCTGCTCAATAATATTTAATTTTATACAGGAACATTTGTAAAATATGATAATAGGCTACAAAGCATATAAGAGCATGTCTATACCTCAAAAAGCTGCACTTTGGTATATGATTTGCAATGTACTTCAGAAAGGTATAAACTTTTTGGTAATACCAATTTATGTACGATTACTAACAACTTCGGAATATGGTCATTTTACGATGTTCCAATCGTGGAGTAGTGTATTGGTAATTTTTGCCACATTAAATTTGTACTGTGGTGTCTTTACGAAAGCTATGGTTGACTATAGCGAGGATCGTGATCGATATACATCTAGTATGCAAGGACTTAGCTTAATTGTCACAATTATCTTTTTTGGATTATACGTGATTTCACCAAGTTATTGGTCTAAGATATTAGATATAGATAAAATTACAATTTTGCTTCTTTTTTTGTATTTTGTAACTTATCCTTCGGTCTCTTTTTGGTGTGTTAGACAGCGTGTTGAAAACCATTATAAACAAATGGCATTATTAACCATCATAATGTCAATTATGACACCTATCCTAAGTATAATTTTGCTGTTAGGTACGAATTTAAGAGTTAATGCTATTATTTGGGGGACACTTTTAATTCAGATTGTTTTTGGTAGCTATTTTTTTTTAATTCAATTTTATAGAGGGAAATGCTTTTTATATAAAAAATATTGGGTTCATGCATTAAAATTCAATATTCCACTTATACCACATTACTTATCGCTTGTTGTTCTAGGTCAGGTAGATCGATTGCTCATTGGTAAAATTTGTGGAGAAGATAAAGCTGGTATTTATGGATTAGCAAGTCAAGTATCGCTAGCTGCTAGTGTTATAATATCAGCAATAAATGGTTCATATGTCCCATGGACTTACGAAAAATTTAAGATAAAAAATTATGATGAGGTTCGAGCTCAATCAAACAAATTATGTATTCTAGCCGGATTATTGTCATTAGGAGTAATGCTTTTAGGTCCAGATATAATTTTGATAATGGGTACTGATGAGTATATGGATGCTATTTGGATTGTACCTCCAATTGCATTGAGTATATATTTTACTTTTTGCTATAGCCTTTTCTCTATGGTTGAATTTTATTACAATGCAACAAAATATGTGATGATATCAACATCTGTAGGGGCAATATGTAGTATATGTTTAAATATTTTGTTATTACCAAAATTCGGATACATATCAGCTGGCTATACTTCATTAACTTGCTATACGATTTTTCTAGTTATGCATTATATTTTTATGTGCAAAGTCATAAGGAGAAATATTGGTAATGTATCAATATATAACATGGTATTCATGTCAAAAAGTTGGATTATCCTTATTGGATTCATGTTATTAAGCTTATTGATTTATACAATGCCGCTTATTAGATATTTGTTGTTGTTATTATTATTATTATTAGCATATCGTAAACGTTATTTGATTTTGAATTATATTAAATTCAAGAGTAATGATTAAAAAAGATATTACTTTTATATATTGGTCCTCTCAAGAAAAAAGCCTATTTGCTCCTATTATTAAAGAAGCAGAAAAGCGAGGATATCGTGTTAAACTTTCGAACAATAAATTTGAAAAGTGCGAAATTGGTTTTTACTGCCAGCATATTAATTTTCCACAGTATAGTAAATTATCGGTTGTCATGCTACATGATATCTTGCAGCAATATGGTAATTGGCCAGATATTTGGTATAGAGAGCCTTGGAATATTTATGATATAGGTATATTACCAAGTGAACAGTGGGTTAATAATTGGAATAAAAGTTCTCATTGGTATTATACAAGACCTCGTAAAGGTATATTTAAAGTTGGATGGCCTAAAGCTGACGTTATTAAGGATATTCAATCGAACTCGAGTAAAGTTGAATTTTATAAGAAATATAACCTTGATTTGAATAAACGGACAATTTTGTATGCTCCGGCTTGGGAAAATGATCATAAACAAGATGATTTTGTAAAGTCTATGCTTAAGTTAGATGTTAATATTCTTATTAAGCAGGCAAAGTGGCCTGTTAAGGAGTATCCTCAAATTGTTAAGAATATTGAAGAGATGTATGATTTACACAAAGATATTCCTTCGGTAACTATATTACCGCCTGAAACAAATATTTTTGAAGCAATTGCTGTTTCTGATATTTTAGTTTCAGAAGAGTCATCTACTTTATGCGAAGCAGCAATGATGCCTATACCTTCTGTTTCAGTATCTAATTGGTTAATTCCGGACGTAAGTCCTAGTAGATTTCCCAAGTGTGATTATGATTTTGTTATTAAAACAAAAAGAGAAGAATTAACAGATTGTATTAGGGATATGATTGAGAATTATGATTCCTACTATGAAAGAACAAAAGAATTTTCTCGAAAAAACTTTAGCAATATTGGATTGACTGCTAAGATGATTATTGATATATTAGATGATGTTATAGCAAATAAAAATGTTCGATATCAAGCTTTAGTGCCAACAGAGATTAGACATTTAAGTTTTAAAAGATATTTTTATCATAAATATATACAATTTTTGAGATTGGTAGGCGATAATTATGTTCATCGTTCGATAATTGTAAAATTCATTTGGAATCTCTTATTGAGAGTTAAACATGCATTGTAGTATTTGTAACTATATATATCAAAATTATTTGTATGAATAATTTAGAAACATGTATTGTCGTTGTTTTTTTTAATCCTCAACATGATCAAATTTACAAATTTAATGCATTAAGCAATTATTATCCAGTTATTGCTGTAGATAATAGTTCTACAGCTTTGAGTAATGTTAATTTTATGTATTACCCTTTGTATGAAAACAAGGGAATTGCTTATGCTCAAAATGTTGGAATTAAAGAGGCTCTCAATCATAATTATAAGTACATAGTTTTTTTTGATCAGGATAGCAATACTTCAGAAAATTTTGTTGCATCTATGATTGATGAATATATATCGATTAAAAGAGAAGACGATAAACTAGGTATTTTAGGTCCAATAGTTTATGATAATAAATCAGATAAAGAATATAAAAGTTATGCTCACGAAGGATGCACTCATTCGATTGTTCCTTTTGTGATCTCTTCGGGTATGATTATCGATACTTTTATAATTAAGAGTATTGGTTTAATGGACGAGCGGCTTTTTATTGATTATGTTGACTGTGAATGGTGTTGGAGGGCAGGTTCTTATGGTTATCATACATATATGACAAGAAATGTCAAATTGTATCATTCTGTAGGAGACTCATATTTTTCTTTTTGGGGAATAAAATTCGGAATTTCCAAAGCATTTAGATATTTCTATCAATATAGGAATGTAATATTTTTGCTTAGAAGAAATTATGTTCCATTTGGGTGGAAAATCAGATCAATTATTAGATGTATGTTAGATATGCTTGTAGTTCCTATAATTAGTAAAGAAGGTTTCTTATGTTTCAAGAATATGATAAGAGGTATTTATTCTGGAGTTAGATATGAATAAAGCAATAAACTTAGCTGCTTCTATTTTAGTTTTGACGATGATGACTTTCATTGCAAACCTTTATGCTTTAAAAGTATTTATTTTATTTTTATTAATAATAGTATTAAAACGTTGCCCAATATCTCGACCAGTTTTTATACTTTGTTCGTCACTTTGTATTACTACCATTTTACAAGTTATAGTAGGCGTGTTTCGACAAACGGCATATCCATTAGCGACTGTAACAGTTGGTCTTATATGGCCAGTATTATCCTTACTTATAGCAATACCTCTTCTTAGGAGTGATAATAAATTCCGTTCTTTCACGAAGATCCTATTCGTTGGTCATTCTTTTTTGGTTATTTATGATTTACTTTATGCAGCTTCGGTAATATGGCATTTTTATATGCCAAATATCGAACCTACTGTTGAAATACCATTCTCATTTTATGGGTTTACATCTAGAATGAATTTTGATAACCTTAATGTGCTTACGTTTACATCACCAGTTTTTCTTTTCCTTTTTTTTATCAAGTATGATTTCAAAGTAAATCGGATGATTCAGGTTGTTATTTTATTTCTAGATTTTACTTTGTTAATTCTATGCGGTCGTAGAAGTTTAATGCTTATTTTTATATTGTCTCCTTTGGTTGCCTTATTGTTTGGAAATTTGGTTCAAAAAGAAATTAGATCTAAAATATATAAATATATTATTGTTATAATTTCTGTTGTATTATTAATTCTTGCATATTTGTATTCACTGAATAGTGATAATTTTATGGGATATGTTGATACGTTCACAAAGGCCTTTGATAGTAATCAGGAACCAATTAAATATATGCAGATGCAGTCATTATTAGATGTTTTTTATGATAATCCTATTTGGGGCTCAGGCGGTGGTGCTATGATTTGGGATCCTTATAGAAAAGTTTATATGTATCGCGTCGAACTGATGTATTTCCTACAGCTTGCCAATGGAGGTATAGTTGGATTTTTTTTCTATTCAATAAGTATTTTTGGTACTTTACTTGTAGGTCTTTATTATGCACGAAAATATAAGGATTTACTCTTTATTTCATTTTTGATTGGTTATTTCTTTATCCTAATTGCTAATGGAACAAATCCTGTTTTATGTTCATTTGATCTTATGCTGCCTTTATATATATGTTATGCTAAGATAAATCAATTAGCATTAAGAAAATGATTATGGAATTTTATAAATACATATATGTTGTTCTAGTTTACAAGAACATTGACGTTTTAGAGGATTTTTTTAGGACTTTAGATTTTAAACAATCAAAAGTTATTGTTGTTAACAGTTACTTTGATGATTCTTCATTGAAGAAATGTTCTGAGGTTGCTAATAAGAATAATGCAGATTTCATTCCCATTCCTAATAAAGGATTTAGCTATGGTAATAATATTGGGACAAAATATGCATTAGAACATTATAATTTTGAATTCTTAATTCTTTCTAATTCTGATATTAAAATAAAAGATCTTTCTGGGTTGAGTAAATTCGAAGGAAAAGAAATGGTAATAGCACCAGAAACTGTTCTTCGTAATGGTAAGCGTCAAAATCCTGATACACCTTGGAACTTACGTTTTATTTATCCAATGCTAGAGATCTCATTTCGATATAACTTAAAACTGCTCTATACGTTATGTCATATATTTACTAGAGTTAGCCGTGAGTTATTTCGTCTCTTTTCGTTTTTATTTCGAAAAGATAAATATAGAATTTTCAGTGCTCATGGCTCATTTATCATTTTTACAGAAAAATCAGTAGAAAAATTATATCCTTTCTTTGATGATAGAATGTTCTTGTACAATGAGGAATGGTTCTTGGCCTTAAAGGCTAGAAAATGTCAGACTCCTATTTATTATATTCCAGAGTTAAAGGTACTCCATTTAGAAGGTGCCAGTTCCGATTTATCTTCATTTTATAAATATGATAAAGAATCTTTTAGCATCTTAAATGAATGGAGAAAGCATAACTGCCTTTAATTCTAGTTTAAATATTAATTTTCAGAAATAATCCATTAGTTCGATTTGAGATATCTTCAGAACTAATGTATTTGTAATAAAAATCGCCAATTATGAATTATAAGCAAATTAGACCATATCAGGTCTGCAAATGTTGTGTTATGGACACAACAGATGATGATATCCAGTTTGATGAAAATGGAGTATGTATGCGTTGTAATGAATACAAAGAACGTATCGAGCCAAGTTGGAATCATGGAAAAGGTCACGAGGCAGAGTTGAATCAGTTGATAAATGATATAAAGAAAAGCGGGCAGGGTAAAGATTACGATTGCATCCTAGGCCTTAGTGGTGGCTTGGATAGCACTTATATGCTGCACCTTGCTGTTAAGGAATGGGGATTACGTCCATTTGTTTTCCACATTGACTGTGGATGGAATTTACCTGTAGCTGAAGAAAATATTCGTAAGGTATGTAATGGTCTAGGTGTAGAATTGCACATAGAAAAGATGGATTGGGAGGAATTGCGACAGATGCAGTTAGCCTGGTTCCGTACAGGTATGGAAATGTTGGATGCACCTCAGGATCATGCATTTATTGCCTTGATTGATCGTTTCTCTCGTGAATTGGATGTAAAATACATCATGAATGGTTATAATATTTCTACCGAGATAGTAGCAGACCCAGTTTCATGGACAAGCGATGGTGGCCCTACTGGTGATGGTACTTATATGAAGGATGTAATTAAAAAGTATTGCGATATTCCTATCAAGAATTACACTTTCACAAATGGATTCAAACACAAGTTCTGGATACCATACGTGCTAGGAGTTAAGACTTTGAAGCCATTGAATCTTGTACCGGTAACTCGTCAGCAGATGGTTGATACATTGAGTAGTCTTTATGATTACAAACCTTATGGGCAGAAACATTTTGAGGACTTGATCACAAAATTCCTTGAAGGATTCTGGATGCCAAAACGATTCGGTCATGATATTCGCAGAGCTCAGCTTTCTAGTTTGGTTGTAACAGGGCAGATGACACGTAACGAAGCTTTAAAGATTCTAGAACAACCTCCACTAACAGAAGAGGAAAGTATGGAGTTATTTAAAGAGGTAGCCAAACGCTTGGAAATTTCAGAAGAAAAACTTTGGGAGTTCTTTAATATGCCTCATTGTACAGAGAAGTTCAAGAGTCAGGAATGGTTGTATAAAATGGGCATTAAACTCTATGAGGTGCTTGGAATAGAGAAGCGCATCAGAAAATAAAATAACTACCCCAGGAAACCCCCTCATTTTTACTTTTAGTGGCAGGTCCTGGGGCTTATATAATTAATAACAAAAAAGTATTATGGCATACAAAAACATCAAATCTTATCAGATTTGTACAAATTGTGTTTTAGACACACAAGATCCTCATATTCATTTTGATGAAAATGGAGTATGTGATCAATGTAATGATTATAAACATAACATACTTCCAACTCTTGATTGGGACAAAAAGAAAGTTGAGTTTAATGAACTAATCAAGAAGATTAAAGAAGATGGGAAAGGACGTGATTTTGATTGTCTCTTAGGAATGAGTGGAGGAGTTGATTGCTCTTACATGCTCCATCTTGCAGTAAAGGAACTAGGACTGCGGCCCCTTGTTTTTCATGTTGATGGTGGATGGAACTCAGAATTAGCAGTTAATAACATCCAAATGATGGTTGACAAACTTGGATTGGAACTCTATACAGAAGTAATCAATTGGGAAGAAATGAAAGATTTCCAGTTGGCTCTTTTTAAATCTGGAGTACCAACCCTCGATGCAGCCCAAGATCTTGCTTTTATGGGGGGTATGTACAAGTTCGCTGAGAAATATAAGATCAAGTACATTCTTAATGGCTATAATTTGTCATCAGAATTTTGTTCATACCCTAAGAAGTTTTATTATCTTTCTGATACAAAATTCTTCAAGGATATTCTGAACCAGTATGGTACTAAGCCATTGAAAACATTCCCAATGACTAGCGTCTTCTATCGAAAGTTTTGGATGCGTTATATTAAGAAGAGCGTATTTGTTAGATTGCTTACCTATTTTCCTTATGATAAGGAAAAAGCAAAGGAATTATTGCAGAAAGAATATGGATGGAAGCCATATCCTCAAAAGCATTTTGAATCTCGATTTACTCGTTTCTTTGAGGGATACTGGCTTCCTGAGCGTTTTGGCTATGATCCTAGACGTGTGCAGTTCTCAAGTTTGATCCTAGCAAGTCAGATGACTCGCGAGGAAGCTTTGGAAGAGTTAAAGAAGATACCATACGATCCTGATACTATTCGTGATGATTTTAAATATGTAGCAACAAAACTCGGTATCAGTGAGGATGAGCTTCAAGGATATTTTGATATGCCAAAGAAGTTCTATTGGGATTATAAGAATATCGACAGTATGTTAACTAAGGTATCTAAGATTGCTAAATTCTTTGGTGCTGGCACAACACAGACAAGATGATAACAATATTAGATTACGGCTCAGGCAATCTCAATGCCATAAAGAATATCTACGAACGACTGAATATTCCTTTCGAGTTTGCGAATACAAAGCAGCAAATCGAAAAGGCTGATCATATACTCCTTCCAGGAGTTGGTGCTTTTGATGAAACCATCTCAACTTTGCAAAAGAAGAACTTCATAGATATCTTAAATAAAAAAGTTCTTGAAGAAAAAACTCCAATACTCGGCATTTGTGTTGGTATGCAAATGCTTGCGGATAGTAGTGAAGAAGGTAAACTCTATGGCCTCGGATGGATTCATGGTAAGGTGAAGAAATTCGACAAAAATCTCATACTAGGTAAACCAAAGTTGCCTCACCTTGGTTGGAATTCAATTGAGATTACTCGTGAGTACCCTTTGTTTAAGAATATTAATCCTGCAGTTGGGTTCTATTTTGTACACTCTTATTATTATGAGTGTGCAGATATTGCCAATGTGATTTGCCAAACAGTATATGGTAAAATATTCCATTCGGCTGTGAATCGGGAGAATATTTATGGCGTACAATTCCATCCGGAAAAGAGCCATGACAATGGTATTGAACTTCTCAGAAACTTTGCAAACCTTTAGAAGACTATGTTGAGATCTAGAATTATTCCTTGTCTGCTTGTGCATGACAAAGGTCTCGTAAAGACTCTTAAGTTTAGTGTTGAGAATGGTAAGTATGTGGGTGATCCTATCAATGCCGTTAAGATATTTAACGAGAAACAGGTCGATGAGATAATGGTCATCGACATAGACGCTACTGTTGAAGGTCGCGATCCTGATTATGAGATGATCAAGAATGTCGCTACAGAATGTCGCATGCCATTATGCTATGGAGGTGGTGTTAAGACTGTTGAGCAAGTACGTAAGATTATAAAATTAGGTGCAGAGAAAGTCGCTGTCAGTTCTGCTGCTTTGGATAATCCAGATTTGCTTCGTCAAATGAGTGAAGCTGTTGGTGCTCAAAGTATCGTTCTTGTACTTGATATCATGAAGAAGAAAAGTCTGTTTGGTGGCACTCGCTATGAGTTGTTCACTCATAATGGAAAGAAAAAAACGGGCAAGAGACTTTATGATTTCCTTGAGGAAATAAAAGACGTTCCCTGTGGTGAACTGGTTATCAACAACATTGATCTCGATGGTGTGATGACTGGTTACGATTTGGAGATGTGTGATAAGGTGCGTGATTTGACAGAAGTACCACTGACATTCCTCGGAGGAGCAGGCTCATATGAGGACTTAAAAAAACTGGTTGACCGATATAAAGTGATTGGAGCAGCTGCAGGTAGTATTTTTATTTTCAAAGGCAAATATAAGGCAGTTTTGATTCAATATCCTATGCCAGATGAGAAGGTAAAGATACAACCAATATAATAGCATGGACATAAATACTCAGTTTTTTGCACTTTTAAGAGCTAGTGTCACAGATAACCCTATAGATCTATCTTACTTCTAGATTGGAAATCATTACTGAAAATTGCACAGAAGCATGCCCTTGTAGGATTTACATTTGTTGGTATTAAAAAATTGCCTAATAATTATAGACCTAATGAATTAATATTAATGGAGTGGTATGGCTATGCTAATATGATAGCAAAGCGCAATGAGTTAATGAATAGAAAATGTGGTGAGATTACAAAATTGCTAGCACAAGACGGCTACAGATCCGTAGTTATTAAGGGTCAAGCGAATGCAACGATATATCCGTATCCGGAATATAGAACTTCCGGAGATATTGATATTTGGATTGATGGGAAAAGAAAACAAATAATATATTATCTTCTAAAGCATGCAGAGGTAAAGCATATACAGTTTCATTATGCAGATTATAATATACTGTCTGATGTGGAAATAGAAGCTCATTTTATTCCTTCAATGTTATATAACTTCTTCGACAATAATCGTCTTCAAGATATTTTTGAGCAAGAGAGAAATAATTCAATGGAGAACATTGTGACTTTGCAAGATGGTAGTAAAATTGGAGTTCTTACACCTAGAGCAAATGTAATGATGCAACTTGCTCATATGTATGGTCATTTCCTTTTTGAAGGGATTGGATTACGTCAACCGGTTGATTTTTACCTATTGCTAAAAAAAACAGAATTCTCAATCTATGAAAAAAACAATTAATTAATGACATTGCCTGTGTTCATCTTCAAAAATTTGCAGGTTCAATAATGTATGTTTTAAAGCAAGTATTTCAGATAGATGAAAAAGACATGATCGTTGCGTGTAATGAAAAGGCTGGCTCTTATTTGATTCATGAGATATTAAGAGGTGGGAATTTCGGTAAATATGATAACCGATTCCAAACAAGAGAAAGATCAAAGCTGGGAAGCTTTTTATATGTTACATATAGAAGTTTTAGGACTTTTGCTCATTTTCCAAACGATTGCATATGGTTCTTTTTCTACCGAATGAATCAAGGATTGGGGAGGTTTTACAATGGGTATAAATAACTGATTAGAAAATAAAAATGGAAAAAGGAAAGAAGAAAATTCTGATTCATTCTCTTATATTTAGCCCAGATGGCGTTTCCACAGCATATCTATATAATGATATAGCTCTAGCATTCAAAAAAAGAGGATATGAGGTAGTTGTTCTTTCAACGACGCCACATTTTAATGTTGTGGAAAAGCTGTTAGCTGAACAACCGATGAAGTGGGGAGTATGGGGCTTATTTAAAAAGAGTATTTTTAAGGGCATCCCTGTTTATCACGTACCGCAAAAGAAGTTTAAAAGTACTTTTTTGAGATTGATAGGCTTTATCTATTGGCATATCATTTCTTTCTTTGTAGGTCTATTCATCAAGAATGTGGATGTGATACTTTCACCTTCACCACCTTTAACTATCGGGCGTATTAATAACTTCCTTGGTTGGTTAAAAGGGTGTAAGGTGGTTTATAATGTTCAAGAAATATATCCTGATATCCTGAATAAACCAGAGAATAGTCTTATCCATAGGTATCTTCGAGGAATGGAGATGCGTGTTTACAATAACTCTGCCGTAGTAACTACCATTGATCAGGTTTTCTATGATACTATAGTTGACCGATTCAAGGATAAGAACAAACTGCATGTCATACCAAATTTTGTAGATACTGAGTTGTATCATGAAGGTGTTCCTACAGCAGAATTGGACAAGACTCTTTTCCCAGATAATGATAGTATCAAATTGTTATATGCAGGTAATATTGGCTTCGCTCAGGACTGGGAGCCTTTGATCAAGCTTGTAGATAAGACACGTGACTTAAATGTAGAATATTTCCTCATCGGAATGGGAGTAAAGAAAAAGTGGGTTGAAGAACAGAAAGCAGCACTAGGATTGGACAAACTTCACATTCTGGATTATCAACCTCGTCATTTGATGCCAGCAATTTTGGCTTATAGCGATTTGCAGTACATCTTTATGACTCCTGAGCAAGAGGGAATGGGATTCCCATCAAAGGTTTATACAATTATGGCTTGTGGACGTCCTTTACTCGTTTGCTCTGGAGATAATACTCCAATAGTAAGTTTCTTGAAGCTTGTTGGTTGTGCTAAGCTTATTACAAATCATGATCTTGAGCAGAAGACTGATGAAATGGCCGAATGGCTTAAGGGTATGACACGAGAGAAACTTCGTGAGATGGGAGCGAAGGGAGAAAAGATTATAAAAGAGAAATATACGAAAGAAATTGTTGCCAATCAATATGTAGATTTGGTAGATTCAATATTAAAATAAGAAATGATAAAAGTATTGATTACAGGCGCAGGATCCTATGTAGGTGAAAGCGTACGTAACTATATTTTATCTACATCATCTGATTTTGAGATTGATGCTGTAGATACTATGGGAGAAAATTGGAAGAACGCTGACTATTCTAGGTATGATGTTATATATCATGTTGCGGGTATAGCACACGTGAATGCAGATCCTAAGATGGAGGCATTGTATTATAAAGTAAATCGCGATCTGACTATTCAGGTGGCAAAGCATGCAAAAGCTGCAGGTGTAAAGCAGTTTATATTTATGAGTAGTCAGATAGTTTTTCATGAAAGTCAATCATTGAAAGCCGAGAAAATAACCCGTGATACAAGAGAACATCCTAATGGCTTCTATGGTGATAGCAAACTTCAAGCAGAGAAAGGTCTTCGTGAGTTGGAATGTGATACATTCAATATTTGTATCCTTCGTCCGCCAATGATATATGGTCCTAATGCGAAGGGGAATTTTCCTCGCTTAGCAGCATTGGCATGCAAGACTCCATTCTTCCCCGCATGGCATAATAAGAGAAGCATGCTTTATATTGATAATCTTGCAGAGTTTGTAAAACAGGTTGTCCTTGGTCAAATGAGTGGAACTTTCTATCCTCAGAATAGAGAGCAAAGTGATACTGTAGAAATTGTTCGTTTCTTTGCAAAAGAGGCTGCCCATAAAGTTTGGATAACAAAACTTTTAAATCCATTTGTGTGGTTGGGTGGTTTCGTGTTGCAGCCAATAAACAAGATGTTTGCTACTTATTATTATGATCCAGATATGAGCAAACATGATTTTGATTATCAATTGGTATCTCTGGAGGAGAGCCTAAAACTAGTTGCTGATTCATTGAAATAATATATGGATACAAAATTGATATATTGTATAATCATTTTTATATTGTTTGTTGCGGAATCTTTTTATTTTAAAATTGCGGACAAGTTTAATATCATTGATAAGCCTAATGAGCGATCAAGCCACTCAAGTGTTGTCCTTCGTGGCGGTGGTATCATCTTCTTAATAGGTCTTTGGATATGGTGTGCATTCTTTGGATTTCAATATCCATGGTTCTTGTTAGCTGTTACTTTGATTGCAGGTATTAGTTTCATTGATGATATTAAATCACTACCGGATAGAATACGATTAGTAGGACAATTTGCTGCCATGGTGCTGATGTTCTATCAGTTAAATATGCTGTACCTTAATATGTGGTGGGTGGTTTTGCTAGCTCTTGTTGTTTGTGTTGGTGCATCAAACATTATTAATTTTATGGATGGCGTGAATGGTATTACAGGTGCCTATGCATTTGCAAGTTTGATACCATTGTATCTGCTGAATGAGCAGATGATTTTCGTGGAATCTTCATTAATCATTGCTGTTGGATTGGCAGATCTTGTATTCTGTTTCTTTAATTTCCGACCAAAAGGAAAGGCTAAGTGCTTTGCTGGAGATGTAGGTTCTATAGGTGTTGCTTATATCCTTTTATTTTTCATTGGTTCATTGATTATGAAGACGCAGGATATCACCTACCTTATCTTCTTGCTTGTTTATGGTATTGATGGTGTATTGACCATATGTCATCGAATTATTCTTCACGAGAACTTGGGGCAGGCACATCGTAAACATACTTATCAGTTGATGGCGAATGAGCTAAAGATAGGTCATGTTAAGGTGTCATTATTTTATATGGTAATCCAATTGATTGTTTCTCTTTGTTTTATTTATCTATGTCCCAATACAGCAGCTGCACATTGGATATACCTAATAAGTGCTATTGTTGTACTATCAATTGTGTATATTCTCTTTAAGAAAAAGTATTATCATTTGCACGAAGAGTATCTTGCTAGTTTGAAATAATAAATAAAAACAATATATTAAAATGGAAGTAAAGCATTTTAAAGACAATGGAAAGTTAAAGCTCCTCATTATTGTAGGAACCCGCCCGGAAATTATTCGATTGGCAGCTGTCATCAATAAGTGCCGTAAGTACTTTGATGTACTTTTGGCGCATACAGGACAGAATTATGACTATAATCTCAATGGTGTTTTCTTTAAGGATCTGAAACTTGCTGATCCAGAGATTTATATGGAGGCTGTAGGTGATGATCTCGGTTCTACTATGGGTAATATCATCGACAAGAGCTACAAGGTAATGGTAGAAACAAAACCTGACGCAGTTCTTGTATTGGGTGATACCAATAGTTGTTTGAGTGTAATTGGTGCTAAGCGTTTGCACATTCCAATCTTCCACATGGAAGCTGGTAACCGTTGCAAAGATGAGTGTCTGCCAGAGGAGACAAACCGTAGAATTGTTGACATCATTTCAGATGTGAACATGGCATATTCTGAGCACGCTCGTAGATATTTGGCTGATACTGGTCTCCCAAAAGAACGTACATACGTCACCGGTTCTCCAATGGCAGAGGTACTACATCAAAACTTGGCTGATATTGAGGACAGTGATGTTCACCTGCGTCTTGGATTGACAAAGGGTAAGTACATCCTACTTTCTGCTCATCGTGAAGAGAACATAGATACTGAGAAGAACTTTACTTCTCTCTTTACAGCTATTAATAAGATGGCTGAAAAGTACGATATGCCAATTCTCTATTCTTGTCATCCACGTTCACGCAAGCGTTTGGAAAGTACTGGATTCAAATTGGATGAGCGTGTGATCATGCACGATCCTCTTGGCTTCCATGATTACAACTGTTTGCAGATGAATGCATTTGCTGTAGTTTCTGATTCAGGTACACTTCCTGAGGAATCTTCATTCTTCACAAGTGTAGGCCATCCTTTCCCTGCAATATGTATCCGAACATCTACAGAGCGTCCTGAGTCTTTGGATAAAGCCGGATTCATCCTCTCTGGTATTGATGAGAAAGGCTTGCTTCAGGCTGTTGATACAGCTGTAGAGCTTGTCAAAGATGGTGACTTCGGTACACCTGTTCCTGTTTATACTGATGAGAACGTAAGTACAAAGGTTGTTAAGATCATACAGAGTTATGTGGGTGTAGTTAACAAGATGGTTTGGCGTAAGGAGATCTAAATAATGAAAATTCTTGTAACTGGTGCAAAGGGCTTTGTTGGTAAGAATCTTTGCTCACAATTAATAAATATCAAAGATGGTAAGGCTCGTTGTTATGACCACCTTACCATAGATGCTGTATATGAATACGACATTGATTCTACTCCAGAGGAGTTGGATCAGTGGTGTGCAGATTGTGACTTTGTCTTTAATCTTGCGGGTGTGAATCGCCCAAAGGATCCAGAGGAGTTTATGAAGGGCAACTTTGGTTTTGCAACCACATTGCTCAATACGCTTAAGGCGCATAAGAACAACTGCCCCGTGATGATTAGTAGTTCTATTCAGGCTACTCTTGCTGGTCGCTTTGGTAATAGCGAATATGGAAGAAGTAAGAAGGCTGGCGAAGAACTTATGTTTGAATATGGCAAGGAGACTGGTGCGCAGGTTTTGGTGTATCGCTTCCCAAATCTCTTTGGTAAATGGTGTCGTCCAAACTATAACTCTGCTGTGGCTACTTTCTGCAACAATATTGCTAATGATCTCCCAATTCAGGTGAACGATCCTAATGTTGATATGGAACTCCTCTATGTGGATGATTTCGTAGACGAGATGATTGGCGCATTGAAGGGTGAGAGTCATCGTTGTGAGTTTGATGGTGTGGAAACAGTTCCAACTGCTGATGGACGTTATTGCTATGTTCCTACCACTCACAAGGTAAAGCTTGGTGAGATTGTAGATCTGCTACATTCATTTGCAGAAATGCCAAAGACATTGATGATTCCTGAGATTCCAGCAAATTCATTTGCAAAGAAACTCTATAGCACATACCTCAGTTATCTTCCTAAAGAGAAAGCCGTCTTTGATTTGAAGATGAATAAGGATGAGCGTGGTTCATTTACAGAACTCGTTCATACATTAAATTGTGGTCAGGTAAGTATCAATATCTCTAAGCCTGGAATAACAAAGGGACAGCATTGGCACCATACCAAGTGGGAGCTGTTTATCGTTGTAAGTGGGCATGGTTTGATTCAGCTTCGCAATGAAAAAGATCCAGAGGGTGAGATTCTTAATTATGAGGTAAGTGGTGACAACATTCAGAGTGTCATCATGCTTCCTGGATATACTCACAATATCATAAATCTCTCAGAAACAGAGAACTTGGTGACTGTGATGTATTGCAATGAAATATTTGATGCAAATCGTCCTGACACATTCTTTGATCTTGTGGAGAAGTAGCCCCTTTATAACCCATGGGTCTTGTATATGAATAAAGAGCAAGATATTATACTCAAACTGAAAAGGAAGGCAATTGATCCTTCCTTTTCTTGGTTTATAGAGGACAAGGCGGATGGGAAAGCGGCTGTTGACTTCTCATTGAAACAAGGAGTAGTTGGGATCACTTCTGATCCGTATCGGCAAATGAGCGAGTCGATTGATTCTAAGTCTCTCTTTGAAAAGTACCAAAGAGATGGAGCTAAGCAAGGTATTTCGATAGTTAATTATTGTCAGATACATTGCATTGTCTATTCTCATTTTGAGCGTTGGTATAAGAAGTAATCTAAAGTGTTAAATTTGAAAATATCAACGAGGTTAAATCGCTGATATCTAATAGGAAGAAAGTAATTGAGTGTTTACATTAGGAAAAACAAAATTAAATTTGTTTCTTTGCAATAGACATGTGATTAAATCAATCAATTATAATGAATACAGCGGAAGTTATTAATATCTTAAAAAAATTCAAGATGGATTCTGCTCATAAATATGGGATAAAATCTCTTGGAATATTTGGTTCATTTGCACGTAATCAACAGGATGAAGCAAGTGATTTAGATGTATTTGTTTCATTGCAAGAATCGGATTTTTTTACTTTGGAAAAAATAAAAGAAGAATTGGAGCAATTGACGAACTTTAAAATTGATATAGTAAATTTTAGGGAAAACTTGCGTGATTCCTTTAAAAAAAACATATTAAAAGATGCGATCTATATCTAAACCTCATCACAAATCTTCATACGTAAGCACTCAATAACTTTTCAGTCTTCCTGGTGAATTCGTATAATTTGTATTTGTTGTTCCTGCACTAACTATGATAAACTCTTTCAGTTAATGGGGCAATCCCGTATTTTTTTGTAGCTTTGTGAAAACATTCAGATAGTTATGGAAGATTTAAAGAGATTATACCCTGTCGGTATACAGACTTTTTCGGAGATTCGTGAGGAAAATTACCTCTATATTGATAAGACAGAATACGTTTACCACATGACGCATTCTTCTCCTAAGTACCTATTTTTGAGTCGTCCGCGTCGTTTCGGTAAATCATTGTTAACTTCTACCATACATAGTTATTTTTCCGGTCGTAAGGACCTGTTTCAAGGTTTGGCGATGGAGAAACTGGAGAAGGAATGGATAGAGTATCCGGTGTTGCATTTTGATATGAGTACAGCAAAGCATGTGGATAAAGATCGGTTGGAAAGTCTTTTAGATTTTATGCTTACGGAATACGAACGTTCTTACAATATAAATAATATGGTGGGCGTGGATGCTAATTTACGATTAAACAATCTGATTAAACGTGCTTATGAGCAGACAGGACAAAAAGTCGTCGTTCTTATTGATGAATATGATGCCCCTTTACTAGATGTCGTGCATGAGCGTGAGAATCTGGATGTATTACGTAACGTAATGCGTAATTTTTATAGCCCTTTGAAAGCTTGTGACCCTTATTTGCGTTATGTCTTTTTGACTGGTATCACCAAATTCTCTCAGTTGAGTATATTCAGTGAACTGAATAATATTAAGAACATCAGTATGGATGCTCCTTATGCGGCAATATGCGGAATTACGGAAGAGGAGATACGTTCGCAAATGAAAGAAGATGTTCAGTCACTGGCAGATAATATGGATATTTCTTTTGAAGAAGCTTTGGAAAAGTTACAGGAGAATTATGATGGCTATCATTTTACTTATCCCTCTCCGGATATTTATAATCCTTTCAGCTTATTAAATGCCTTTGCCGATAAAAAGTTAAATTCTTATTGGTTCGGTAGCGGTACACCGACTTATTTGATAAAGATGTTGAATAAGTTTGGTGTGGAACCTTCTGGGATAGGTAGAATTTTTGCAGTAGCGGAGGAGTTTGATGCTCCTACTGAGATGATGACGAATATTACGCCTTTACTATACCAAAGCGGATATATCACAATAAAGGATTATGATAAAGAGTTGGATTTGTATACTTTGGATATTCCTAATAAGGAAGTAAGGATAGGGCTGATGAGAAGCCTGTTGCCTTATTATGTTACGAATAATACACGGGAGACGACAAATATGGTAGCGTTTATTTCCCGTGATATTCGCAATGGTGATATAGATGCGGCTTTACGTCGCTTGCAAACTTTCCTGTCTACGATTCCTCAATGTGATAACACCAAATATGAGGGACATTATCAACAGGTTTTCTATATCATTTTTAGCCTGCTGGGGTATTATGTGGACGTCGAAGTGCGTACTTCCCGCGGTCGTGTGGATATGGTGTTGCGCACCAAAACTACTTTATATATAATGGAATTGAAGCTAGACAAAGATGCGACAACTGCCATGGAACAGATTAATCTGAAGGATTACCCCGAACGTTTCGCTTTGTGTGGACTGCCGATAGTGAAAGTAGCTATTAATTTTGATAGTGAATGCTGTACGTTAAGTGATTGGATAATTGAGAATAATCAGGTGGTCTAAATAAATCTGAATAAGTGAAGGCGGCCAATTGGCCGCCTTCACCATATATACCAAAATATTAACTATAAATCCTCATACTCCTTCCTTGCATCAAA
Organism: Bacteroides bouchesdurhonensis; assembly: GCF_900155865.1. Classification (GTDB taxonomy): domain Bacteria; phylum Bacteroidota; class Bacteroidia; order Bacteroidales; family Bacteroidaceae; genus Bacteroides; species Bacteroides bouchesdurhonensis. The sequence goes on along the minus strand of NZ_LT707006.1, from coordinate 3,002,158 downwards.
GCAGGGACAAGCCTTGTGTACATCTCCACTCAACTGATAATGCCCTACAATCTTAGCCTCGGGATACAACTGTTTCAATTCTCCCAGCACCCGCCGAAGCGTTTCGCGTTGTTGAGCCGTTCGTGTATCAGCCGGTTTCCCATCTTCATCCAATCCACCTTCATAACAAATAGCTAAACTGTGAAGATTGAAACCTAGTGCATGAGCTCCGATTTCACTCATGGGGCGAGTGTGATGTAGCATACCATCTTTAGTGACATAAAAATGATAACCAATGCATTTGAAGCCACGTTGCAGATGACATTGAAGCAATTGCTCTTCCGTAAAAGGAATGTTCACACGAGTAGCACTGCAATGCACGACGATATACTGAATACTTCGGGGAACATATTCCTCACTGTGAGGAAATTCTTTCAATTTTTTCATATGCTTACCTCACCGTCGTTAAAAATGTCCTACACACGACGTTACTCCCAGAGCAGATACAATAGAAGTAGCTACCGTAATGATAATTTGTAGAATTTGCTTCCAAATAGACTTTTTCATAATTTGATAATTTTGATTGAATATTACTTAATACATATACGCAACACACTGATTACTGAACTGAACAATCAGACTATTATAGTGTCGGGTCCGGAGATTCTCCACCATCATCCGGTTTTTTATCCGGTTCCGGATCAGCGGCTTCTTCACCTTCCTCTTTCTCCGCCTTGAACAGTGAATACTTCATTGCCTTACACATATCCTTGAGCATTTCTCCCGGATTGAAGCGTACACGTGATTTCTTGATACAAGTGGTCGCCTTGAACTCCTTAGCCGTCTCAGTGGCATTGCCTGTAACGATCGTTACACGGAAGCTACCCAGATCACCCATCTGAACGATATTCCCCAATTCCAACTGATTCTTGATTTCCAGTAAAAACTCGGTGATACAACCGTTAAGTTCGCCTATTGAATAGGATGAACGTTCGGAAATACGTTTGATTACTTCATCTGTACTTACTCTACGTGCACTACGTGCGATTGCGTAAAACTTAGCTCCATTTTGTGGCTTCAACGGATTTTTCCGCTCTACCACGACATACATCTGTGACATAAATAATTGATTTAAATTTTTAATTAAGAACACTAATTGGTAACCGATTACACAGCAAAGATACATCATCCGGATGGGGGAGTGGACGTCATTGAACGACATTGAACTATAGTCATATATATTGACTGAATAGCTTGCATTTTAGTGATAAAAACAGTAACTTTATAGCATTAAACAATAAAGATAGAGCCTCAATGGAAGAAGTGAAATTTTATGTGAGATGCTATGATAAAGTGGAATTGGCAAAGATGTATTTTCCAAAACTCAGTGATCCAGTATCAGTAGCGAAGCTACGCCGGTGGATGCGCAATTGCCTTCCTCTGATGGAAGAACTTACGGCAGTGGATTTTCATCCGAAACTGAAAATGTTCAGTGCAAGGGAAGTACGGTTAATCGTCCACTTCCTGGGGGAACCGGATGGATACAGGATGGAGCAATAGCAAACATAGAAAAAATGACCGCTTCTTTGGGTATGAAGATGCGGTCATTTTTCCATAAAGATACGGTCATTTGAACCAGATTGACCGCTTGATTTGGTTCAAACATACGGTCAATTGAACTCAATTCTACGGTCAATTGAATTCGAATATACAGTCATTTTTAAACATTCAAATTCTAAGAAGTGACAGTAGTGACGTTTTTTCACCCCGATATATTATTTATATATAGGAAAATAATTAATATTACTTTTTTCTTTATCTAAATAGAATATTTAATTTCTCCTTTATATATACTCCAAAAACTATAGTCACTAGTGTCACTTCGTCACAGATGTTTGATAATGAGTGATTTAGAATTGGATCTCTGTCTGGAACTCTTCCCATTCAGAAGCTTTAAGCCGTTGCCGCTCCTCGATTTCTTCTCTGGTAAGTTCCATCACCAGGAATCCCCTGATCTGGTTAGTACGAGTGTGCCGGAATCCCAGTTTGTCTAATGCTTGCCGAAGCTTGACACGGGAAAGAGGGTGTTTCAGTCCCAAATTGATAGTAAGCATGATTTGAGCTAATGAAAGAAGTTTAGGCGTTTCTCCGAGACGGGGAATGCGATAATGATCCATTAGAAGCTCTTCCTCAATATTAGGTTCCTTAAACAGCTTGTTATGTGCAACAACTTCTTGTGTTTCTTCATCGTCGAACCAGTACCGGAAATGAGAATGGAAAAGCGATATGGCTTGTGCATATAGACCTTCATAAGGAATCGATGATAAACGGGGACCATTGATGCTAAGTACATAGATGGAAAGCCAGCGACGGTTATCTCCTTCAGGCAGATAATAACGATTATTACCCGTAGCACAGAAAGAGCTGTTATGGGCACGGTATTCACGATTATGGGCGTATGGAGCACGAATATTTACGGTAGGCAGTGTAACACTGGCTTTGATCTGGTTCATGGTTTCCGCGCTCATGCTGTCTATCTCTTCCAGACAGATTAACATGAACTCAGAAATGGCGAGCAGGTCATCTTTCTGGGGAGAACTACCACTGATTTTAGCACAGAAATACATTCGCAAACAGGATGGGAGCAGTAGATTGAAGAAGGTGGTTTTATAAATACCTTCTTTACCGATGAAAGTCAGGATCTCGTGATTGATGATGTCAGGGTCGAGAATAGACCCTACTACTCCGACAAACCATTTTTTGAAAATCCATCGGAAATAAACGGGATCGTTTGTTTCTACAAGATCAGCGACTTGGGAAATATAGTCGGTCACCCCATCCCATTCGGGAAGGCTCTCTATATAACTCCGGAAAGGATGGTAACTGTCGATGTATTCAGAATTGAGGATACTGGTAAATATTCGGTTGGAGGTGTGGAGCCCGACTTTTTTGGCACGAAGCCAGAGGGTGTTTTCATCAATATCGGTCAGGGGGCGAAATTCTTTTTCATCCAGCATGTGAACTTCCCGACGGTGGTTGAACAGATTAAGACGAACTTTGGCTTGCGTATCTATATAATCTTCCAGTTCTTCTACAGATGCATAGTGAGATTCAGATCCTTTGTCTCCGGATGAGGAAGAAGAGGAGCGGGGCAAAGAGCGTTTTCCGTGTTCGCCGGTATGCAGATAAACAGAGTGGCAGATAGAAGTGACTTCCGAAGAATGATAGTCATTGAAGCGGTTGACTGCCCAATCGCAGGCTTCTTCTTCGCTGACGCCGAAGTCATTCATCAGGTAAAGAGCGGACGAAACGTACTCATTGTAGCGTCCTTCCGTATACTCTTTTCCCTGACGTGCCAGTTCGTCAAGCACAGTACTTTCCACCTGATTGACTGTGGCAGAATATATCTTTCGGGGACGTCCTACTTTTTTGGGTATTTTTGTTTTTTCTTTCTCTTTTTTTGAAGGGATTTCAATATGCATCACTTGTGCATCGGGATTGAAATATACATTCGGATCTTCGCACATTACGCTACATCGGGTATAATCCTTGCAGCGTGCATCCGTTGTGAAACCAAGGAGACGCGCAAAATATTCATTGCCTTGAACATAGGCATAAGGATGATCGGCAATGTCCGTTATGTCTGTCTGGTAAATGATGCGTATGCCTGTTCCGGAGATTGTGGTGTGGGCTAGTTCTACATAGGGATCTTTTCGAAGTAATTCCATTGCTGGAAAAATTGTTTCTATCAAAAGATCATCGAAATCGACCATACCGCGGCCTGTACCGCTGATGAAATTGCTAGTTCCATGTCCGGCGTTGCAAATCATGGATGGAGTGAAACACATGGCTTTTTGCTTTTCCCTGTCCAGGTCTTTCTTTAGGTGGGCGGAGGCAAAGTAATGACATTTCTCAGTGACGTCGTGCAGAGTACTGCCGGCGATCAGATGGAAAATATCTTCCATCGTAACAATTTCAGTGGTTTTACTTTTCATTCCTCCTCGGAATAGACTAATTTTGTTGTTGAATTCTAAAGCGTTCATTTTTTGATCGCATTTTAATAGTTAAAATGAAGCTGGTGTTTCCAGCTTTGCAGCGGCAAAATTAAAATGAAAAAAATTGTTCTTGTTACCGAAAATGGTAACAAGAACAAAATAAAATCATTAGATAAAATATAATTATGTAAAATCTTAAAAAAATGGAAACAGAAAAAGAAAAATTGTGTGATGAAATCCAAGTTATTAACAAAATGTTGTCGAACGATGGAAAATCTCATGTCGATAATCGCGAACTTCAGGCTGAGCTTCAGTTTGGCCCGGCTAAAGTGTGTGCTTTGATGCATGGAAAAAACAAGTCAGTAGAGAGTTATCGTCACTTTTATCTTTATTTGCTAGAATTCAGGGGGATAAAAGTAGAAGAGAGTAAAATTTTGGAGATGGTAATAGAAGCTATCGCTAAAAATGAAGAAATTGCAATCACCTTGGTCGATAAACGTACTCATAAACAAGTCGGAAAAAGCGAAATAGTTGTGCTACACGTAGATTAATTGCTTAAAATAAATGTTTTATTCGCAATTATGCTAACACAAAGATTTTTTTCTTTACTTTTGTCTATCTATTTAAAATGCTATGATACAGGTAATACAGTTAAAAGGAAAAGACAAACAACTATATCGGCTTTTGGCACCTTTGGTGATGGATCCGGAAGTGATACGTGCAAATAATAATTATCCGTTTAAGACGAACGATAATTTTGTGTGGTTCGTCGCTTTTGAGAACCGGGAAATCATCGGCTTTATTCCGGTGGAACAAAAGGGTGGGAAAAGAGCGGTAATCAATAATTATTATATAGCAGCGGAAGCCAAAAGACGGGATGAGATATTGTGTATGCTGTTGCCTGCTATAATGAAAGAGTTTGTATCTGAAGGTTGGATGCTCAACTCGGTGACATTGATACAAGATAAAGCGACTTTCGAAAAATTCGAATTTGCACCTGTTGACATGAAATGGACACGATATGTGAAAATGTTTAGATAACTGATTATGGGGAATAAGAAAATTGCAGGAACGAAAAATGTATATGAATTGGCGCAAGAGCGTCTGAGGATGATATTTAACGAATTTGATAATGTGTATGTATCTTTCTCAGGAGGTAAAGATAGCGGGATATTATTGAATATGTGCATTGATTATATTCGGCGGAACAATCTGAAAGTGCGTTTAAGCGTTTTTCATATGGATTATGAGATCCAGTATAAAATGACCATTGATTATGTAGACCGGATATTGGAAGCTAATAAAGATATTCTGGACGTATATCGTGTGTGTGTACCTTTCCGCGTATCAACTTGTACGTCAATGTATCAATCATTCTGGCGTCCTTGGGAAGAAAGCAAAAAGGATTTGTGGGTACGTCCTATGCCCAAAGGGGCTTTGACTAAGGATGATTTCCCTTTTTATAATACTACGATGTGGGATTATGAATTCCAAATGCGTTTTGCCCAATGGATACATGATAAAAAAGACGCAGTACGTACCTGCTGTCTGATTGGAATTCGTACACAAGAGAGTTTCAATCGCTGGAGGTGTATTTATATGAGCCGGAAATTCCAAATGTATCATAAATATAAGTGGACGTCGAAAGTGGGATGTGATATTTATAATGCATATCCTATTTTTGACTGGAAAACAACAGATGTCTGGACGGCTAATGGGAAATTCAAATGGGATTATAATACATTGTATGACCTTTATTATCGTGCCGGAGTAAATTTGGAACGTCAGCGTGTAGCGAGCCCGTTTATCAATGAAGCACAAGAGAGTCTGGCACTTTATCGGGTGCTCGACCCTAATACCTGGGGAAAAATGATCGGACGTGTCAATGGAGTGAACTTTACCGGTATGTATGGTGGTACGCACGCTATGGGATGGCAGTCTGTGAAACTGCCGGAGGGATATACCTGGCGTGAATTTATGTATTTCTTATTGTCTACCTTGCCGGAACGTGCGCGCAAGAATTATCTTCGGAAGTTGTCGGTGAGTGTAAACTTTTGGCGGACTAAGGGAGGCTGTCTGAGTGATGCGACGATTAAGAAGTTGATTGATGCCAAAGTGCCTATCATTGTGATGGATAACAGTAATTATAAAACCCTGAAGAAACCCGTACGTATGGAGTATCAGGAAGATATTGATATTCCGGAATTCCGGGAGATACCTACTTATAAACGGATGTGTATCTGTATTCTGAAGAATGATCATGCTTGTAAGTACATGGGATTCTCTCCGACAAAGGAAGAGATGAGTAAAAGAAGTCAAATTATGGAACAATATAGAATTATAGTATCATGAGTGTAGATAAAAGTCCGGTTTATGGGGTAAAAGCTGTACCTGTAGAGAAAGTATTTGCAAATGATTATAACCCCAATGTGGTTGCACCTCCTGAAATGAAGTTGCTGGAGTTGTCGATCTGGGAAGATGGATTTACAATGCCTTGTGTGTGCTATTATAATAAAGAGGAAGACCGTTACATCCTGGTGGATGGTTATCACCGCTATACGGTATTGAAAACTTCAAAGCGTATTTACCAACGCGAGAATGGCTTGCTTCCGATCGTAGTAATCGATAAGGATTTATCGAACCGAATGAGTTCAACGATCCGGCACAATCGTGCACGAGGAATGCATAATATCGAGTTGATGTGTCATATTGTTGCTGAATTGGATAAAGCTGGTATGTCCGATCAATGGATAATGAAAAACATAGGTATGGATCGTGACGAATTGTTACGCTTGAAGCAGATTTCCGGATTAGCAGACTTGTTTGCGAATCATGAATTTAGTATTCCAGATGAAGTGGCTCCTACAGAAACAGAAAGAAAATCATATTAATTTTGTATCCCTTTTTGCAATCAAGATCTGCCAACGAGAGTTGTTTCGGAAATCACAACTATTTTTGATTGTTTAATTTGCATATTAAGGGTAAAGTGGTTATATTTGTATTCAGTAAACAAAACAGAGAAGCTAAAAAGTAGTAAAAATGAAGAGAATATTGGTAAGCGGTGGGGCTGGTTTCATAGGTTCTCATCTTTGTACACGACTCATAAAGGAAGGTCATTATGTTATATGCTTGGATAACTTTTTCACAGGTTCTCAAGATAATATAAAGCACTTGATGAATGAGCCTAATTTTAGGTTAGTAGAACATGACGTAACCTTTCCTTTTTTTGCCGAAGTAGATGAAATCTATAATTTAGCTTGTCCGGCATCTCCCGTTCATTATCAATATGATCCGATTCAGACGACTAAAACGTCAGTATTGGGAACCTTTCATATGCTTGGATTGGCAAAGAAGGTGAATGCTAAGATGTTGCAGGCTTCTACCAGCGAAGTATATGGCGATCCGGCTATTCATCCACAACCTGAGAATTATTGGGGAAATGTGAATCCGATAGGTTACCGTTCTTGCTATGACGAAGGGAAACGTTGTGCGGAGACTTTATGTATGGATTATTTTCGCCAGAATAAAGTTCGCGTTAAAATAATCCGTATATTTAATACGTATGGACCGCGGATGTTGCCAAATGATGGACGTGTGGTATCCAATTTTATCACGCAAGCATTAAAAAATGAAGATATTACTATTTATGGAGATGGCAAGCAGACACGTAGTTTCCAGTATATAGATGACATGATTGAGGGGATGGTGAGAATGATGAATACCGAGGATGATTTTACAGGTCCTGTGAATATTGGAAATACACACGAATTCTCAATGCTTGAATTGGCAGAGAAAGTGATTCAATTAGTCGGATCTGCTTCGAAGATTGTTTTCAAGCCTTTACCACACGACGATCCGAGACAACGACAGCCGGATATATCATTGGCAAAGGAAAAGCTGGGATGGCAACCGACAATCGAATTAGAAGAAGGACTGCTACGTATGATTGAGTATTTTAAACAAATTTGACGTAATCTAAAAAAAAACGAAAATATGAATATGGAAATAAATCCGTCCGAATATAAGATCCTTATTGTGGATGACGTGATTTCGAATGTCCTTCTGTTGAAAGTGCTTTTGACAAATGAGAAATTCAATATTGTAACGGCAAACAATGGACAGCAAGCTTTGGAACAGGTTGAAAAAGAAAAACCGGATTTAGTATTGCTGGATGTCATGATGCCGGACATGAGTGGATTCGAGGTCGCCCTAAAAATGAAGGCAGATGCGGTAATGAGTGAAATTCCTATTATTTTCCTTACAGCATTGAATAGTACGGCAGATATTGTAAAGGGATTTCAGGTAGGGGGTAATGATTTTATCTCAAAGCCTTTCAACAAAGAAGAACTGATTATTCGTGTGACTCACCAGATTTCTTTGGTGGCTGCTAAACGGATTATTGTGGCACAAACAGAGGAATTACGAAGAACAATCATGGGACGTGATAAACTCTATTCTGTGATAGCACATGACTTGCGTTCACCAATGGGGTCAATCAAAATGGTACTGAATATGCTGATTTTGAACCTGCCGACTCAGACGATAGGTGACGAGATGTACGAACTACTTACGATGGCTAATCAGACGACGGAAGACGTATTTTCTCTGCTTGATAATTTATTGAAATGGACTAAAAGCCAAATCGGTAAGTTGAAAGTGGTTTATCAGGATATCAATCTGGTAGAAGTGATAGAAGGTGTGAGTGAGATCTTCAATATGGTAGCCGGATTGAAGCAGATAAAGATTGTACTTGACATTTCTTCAGACCGGGTAGAAGTAAGGGCTGACATTGATATGATAAAAACGGTCATCCGTAATTTGATCAGTAATGCTATTAAATTTAGTAATGAAGGAACTGAGATTGTGGTATCTGTGACAGAAGAAGATAGCATGGCAGTGGTTAGTGTGAAGGATTCCGGTTGTGGCATCGATGAAGAGAATCAGAAGAAATTGCTGCATACGGATACACACTTCAGTACTTTCGGTACGAATAATGAAGAAGGATCGGGACTGGGATTGTTACTTTGCAAGGATTTCGTGGTGAAGAATGGAGGTGATCTCTGGTTCACTTCGAAAGAAGGAGAAGGATCTACGTTTAGTTTCTCAGTGCCTTTGTTGCAGCGATAATTTCAAGATTTAAGATAGAAAGGACTATTTCTCAAGTCCTTAAGAGGAAAAAGAGGTTGTATCAAAATTGATAATGGTTATCATTTTGATACAACTTCTTTTTCTTATCCTCTCTTGCAGATTGATTTAAAATCGCAGAAACTGCATTTTTTGGTGTCTTCTGTTTGCGTAAAAGATTCCTTCTCATCATAGATTTCTTCCAATAATGTTTTTAGCCGTTCTTGAAACTCATCTTCGAAAAAAGCGAAATTATTGACAGGTATTTTGGTCTTTCGAGGTTCTCCCATTTCTATAACAGGGGAGTAGCTTTCAGAAGCAGCCCGATGGATATAAAGCAGTGCAGGAGCTACTTTCAGTGATTGCTGGCGGCTCATGATGGATGCGTACAAAAAAGTTTGGAAGATATAGTTAGGACGTGTTTCTGCCGGCGTAAACAGTTGCTCGATATTGATGGGAGTTTTAGGGCTTCCACCGGTTTTGTAGTCTACAATACGTAAGGTATCATCTTTAGAGTCTATACGGTCTATTGTTCCTCCGAGACGGATAGTTAATGGACCTTGTGCTGTCTGGATTTCCATCTTTTCTTCAACATCGCTTTCCATTGCTATCATTTCGAACGGGGCATATTGAAGATCATTTCTCAGTAATTGTTTTAGATAGGAAACTATCACTTTAGAGTTGATAAGCTGCACTCCATTATATTCGGGTTTCTCATCCAGAGGAACTTTGAAGAGTTCTTCCTTGAAAGCACGGTCTACATAGTCTTGTAATTTCACATCGTTGCGCAATAATTTTTCCAGATCGTCTTTTTGTACCGTTTGGCCGTTAGCTGTCAAATCTGTATAAACAAGTTGGGCAGAACGATGAAAGATGGTTCCGAACAGGGCGGAGTCAATATCGGCACTGACTTCTTCGGGAACTTTCAAGCGTGCTACATAGCGGTAATAGAATCTCAATCGGCAATCGAGGTAAGCATTGAGAGCCGAGGGAGACAGGAGCAGTGAGCGGGGGTTGGAACTGTCGTAAGTGTGATGTAAGCGTGCCAGCACTTCAGGAGTCTTTTCTATTCGAATATCTGTTGTACTTTGGGGAGACTGCCCTGCTTCTAAATATTCCATAGTAATTTCGTGAGGTCCTTCTACCAGAAATTGCAACATGAAACGTGAGCATTCTCCACGGTTCAGACCGTTGGAGGAAGTATTGTATAGTAAAGTGATATTTTCTGCCCGTTGAATGAGACGGTAGAAATAGTATGCGTATACTGCATTTTTATGTTCAATGGTGGTCATCCCGAAAGCTTTTCGCAGATTGTAGGGAATGAAAGAAGATTCGCCTCCCGATTTGGGTAATTGCCCTTCGTTAAGTGATAACATGATAAGGTTGCGGAAATCCAGATTACGTGTTTCCAGTACTCCCATGACTTGCATTCCGATAGCAGGTTCTCCATGAAATGGAATATTAGATACGGTCAGAACTTTCGTTATCAAACGTTTTAGAGTATCTGTGCGCACTTCCAGTTCACCACTTTCTATCAAACTATAAATGCGGTTTATTTTAGTGAAGCTCTGAAAAAGTGACTCCCGATAGAGTTGGTTGAAAATATCTTTGTATTCATTTTCCTGACGGTAGAGAACTGAGATGTCTTTGATCAATTCCGTAAGGTAGTTGCAAAGATCTTTAATTCCACTACGAGGAGTGAAAAGGTTTGCCAGAAAATCATCTTTCTTCAATTCTGAAGGAAATGGATAAAAGCGGTTCGTTTTTGTCAGTTCCCATTCCAATGATTCGGCTTGCACGGAGAGCTGGCGGGTATAGGGATGTTTTAGTATGGCGGAAACAGTTTCGTAGGTAAATCGTCCGGTGTCTGAGCGATAACCGTTGGTCTGTAATTCCATAGCTGCATTGATAAAACTATATACCGGAGTCTGCGCCAAGGGAAATCCCATAGTGATATTTACATTCTTCACTTCTTGCGGAATAGAGTGAAGGACGGGAAGGAGCAAGGCCTCGTTGCAGAGCACTACAGCATTTTCTTTTTCTTCATAATCGCCGGAAAAAGTGTTGCGTATCCATTCAGGCAAGAAACGTGCTTGTGCATTTTCGGTAGAAGTGGAGATATAACGTATCTTTTTAGGCTGTCGTAAAGAATCGAAATAACTTTCCGGAAGTTCATTTGGGAAATCTTTGAGGTTCTTTTTAATGAATTCGCCGGCCTCATGTTTTTTTATTTGCTGAGTATAGAAGAGGTCATAATCCCAATAGAACATTGCTTTGTCTGCATTCTTCAGCTTTATAAAAAGTTCCTTTTCGACTTTGTTCAGAACGTTGAAACCAACAAATATATATTTGTCGTATTTTAATCGGTCTGTATCCAGTTGTTCGATGACATTGCGATAGAGCATACCTTCGTAGGCAATGCCCAGTTCAGCCAGATTCTTACGATAATGATGATAGATTGTGCCCAGTTTATCCCATAAAGATATGAACTTTTCCTTCAATTCAGTACGTCGTTCAATGGAGAAGTTTTGAAAAAACTGTTTGATAGCTTCTTCTTGTTCTTTATCGAGGAAGTCGTAATCATCCATTAGATTTTTCAGATCTTGCAGGTTACTGAATAGTTTGTCTGCATTCACCATATTTTTGTCTACGTCGTCGAAATCACTAATCAGTAATTCTCCCCAAAAATAGAAATCATCCAATGTCTCTTGGCTTTGTGTCTCTTCCCGGAATACTTTATAAAGTTCACAGACCAGACGAATCGGGTCTCCTACTTTCTGTATGGACATTTTCTGAAACAGGTCGCTGATGCTCATAGCGGCAGGTGACCAAATAGGATGATCGGATTCACCGGCGAGATATTCGTTGAAGAATAGATTTGCACGTTTATTAGGGAAGACGAGTACTGTACGTGACAGGTCGTTTCCTATTTTAGAGTACAGGTCATGAGCGACTAGTTGGAGAAATGATTGCATATTATTATTAAAAAAATTATTCTTTATTGTAATTTGAACATAACGGGAATTGTATACTTAACAGCTACTTTGGTACCGTCTGCTAATTCTCCCGTTTTCCATTTTGGCATTAAGCCAACTATATCTCCTTGTATAATTTCATTATTCAGGAGCCACTTCCAGAACATCTTCTAGCTGTTTTTCAGGATTCACTTTTCCCATTACCGTTTCAACTTCGATTATTCCCGTAAGATCGGTTACCCTCGGTGCTTCCTTTTTGGAATTATTTCTTGGTTCTGCTAATATAGAATCTTTGTTTGATAAAGGTATATCTAAATCACCTTCGAGAATTTCTTCAGATAACGAGTCATTTACTACTGTTATGCTATCTTGTATAATTTCTTGTTCCGTTCCTTTATTAGCTTTATTTGTACAGGAGGATATCGCACCCATAGTAACTAATCCCGCTGATATACCCAGCACTGTGATTGCTTTACCTGCCAGTCTTTTTCTTTCCAACTGCTGTTCGAGATAACGTACCTCAGCTTCACACTTAGGGCAGGTACCCAAGCAGTCACCTTGATACTGGCATTCGGAAGTGATAAACTCAATATCATTCGCTTCGGCTATTTGTCGGCGGATCTCTTTCAAGATCTTACAAGTTTGCTTTCCTCTTTTCATGGCTATTTGGTTTGAATGATTACTTCACCCATAATTACAGGTTCGCTTTCATGAAGTACAATCGTTATATAAGGTGATTTATACTTGTCAAATTTGATATTCTGTATGTCAAAGCCTATATATGAAGCAATTAGGGCATGTTTTCTATTTATTTTTAATTGAAAACAGCCGTTTGCATCAGTTATGGCAATATTCTGTTCGTTTGTTTCTTCATAAATATTGGCACCTACCATAGGAGTGCCGTCAGTATAGACCACTTTTCCTTTTACTGTGACGAACTGACTTTTTGGGGTATTTTTTGTTGCAGTTTCTAATATATGAGTCTTTGATAATTGGGTTGAATCATTAGTTTCATATTTAAACGTAACTGGCACAGTAAATAAGGTATTTACCGGATGATCCTTTATTTTTCCGGGATTCCATTTGGGCATAGTACTGATCACTCTTAATGCTTCCTGGTCAAATAATGGATGCAATCCTTTTACAACTTTGATTTCATTTATACTACCATTTTTCATCACCTTAAATTGCACGATCACACGTCCTGATATGCAACAGTCAGGATCGGGATAACGAAGATTTGTTTTTATATATTCCAGTAACTTAGCTTGTCCGCCGGGAAATTCGGGCATTGTTTCGATGACTCCGGGTAATACGTTTTCTCCTTCAACCACACTAATAGAATCTGTTTTTTTTCTATTGTTGTCGTTTTTACCTGTTGTGCTTCAGCCTGTATGGGAGCCATCGTAAGCATTCCGGCGGAAATTCCTAAAACGGTGACGACTTTACCTGCCAGTCTTTTTCTTTCCAACTGCTGTTCAAGATAACGTACCTCAGCTTCACATTTAGGGCAGGTACCCAAGCAGTCACCATGGTACTGGCATTCGGAAGTAATAAACTCAATATCATTCGCTTCGGCTATTTGTCGGCGAATCTCTTTCAAGATCTTACAAGTTTGTTTTCCTCTTTTCATGGCTCTATTAGTTGTTAGGAGTTTTATATTTGAACCGATCAAAATGGATAATTCCCATTTCTTTTAGTCGTTGGATACTGGCATCTATATCCTCATCTGTATTGTAAGAAGGTATGAGTGGAGTACGGACGGTGATTTGTTCCGCTTTCCCATGTTCGATTAAATAACGAAGATTCGAAAGAACAGTCATATTTTCTTTTTGAGTATATCGGAGATAGATCTCATTATTAATATCTTTAATATCAATAATGTAGTTATCAATCACAGGCAATAGAAGTTCCAGATGTTGTGACGGAACATTGAGCGATGTTTCTACTGTGATTCTCCATTGAGGACCGCATAGCTGGCGGAATTGAAAAATAAATTCGCTTTGCAATAGTGGTTCTCCACCACCGAAAGTAACTCCGCCGCCACTAGCAAGAAAGTAGAGCTCGTCTTGACGTAACTCTTCATAAAGCTCCGTATAATCATATTTTCTCCAAATACCATCCGGATGCAGAGATGTAGGATTCAGGCAATATTTGCAATGTAACGGACAACCATGAAATGCGACGAGAGTTGTAACCCCCTCACCATCAATGGTAAGCCTGTGACGGGCAATTCCTATGAAAGGAACTTTCTTCATTGTATATACTTGATCCATATTCTTCTGTTATACTTTTACAATTCTTTCTTCATCTACATACCACAGATAACCGGTTATATTTTTATAACCCATCTTGACAAGTAATTGCATATAGCTTTTTACCTGCTTATTATATTTTGAATTTTCTTTTCCAAACTTAAAATCGACAACAACCACTTGCCCGTCTTTCATCATGACACGGTCCGGACGGCGGGTTTGAAGGACACCTCTTTCTTTGTATACGATGGCACATTCATTAAATAGTGTCCATTCCCCGGAATACCATTCTTGTATTTCGGGAAGTGAGAAGGCCTTGTATGCCACTTCACGAGTCATTTCTTCTTTATCCTGATCTCTGATTACACCCTCAAATACAAGCCGTTCGATAGCCGGTTCAATATCATCTGCCGTTTCAATAGCAGAAAATAACGTGTGAAGCATACGTCCGCGATTGATGAAACGGTCACTGGATTCGTCTTCCTCAATTCCTTGTATGAAATCAGCAGAACGGTTGGATTGTCGGAATTCGATATCGTGGCGCATGGATTCCATATGAATGGGTAATTTATCCGGTTTTCGGGTAAGCTTATTGGTGGAAACTTTCGCTTTCTTCTTTTCAGAAGGACAAAGTTCTCCTTGTTCGTAGCAATCTTCTTCCCAATCGATTCCTTCTTTAAGGGCTACGACGGGTAATATATTCGTAAGTAATTCGGATATGGTACCCTTTTGTCCTTTCTTGCTCCATATTATCAGATTCTTTCCTGCACGAGTGAAAGCTACGTATAGTAAGTTAAGATTGTCTACCCACAATTGCAATCGTTCATGCAAGTAATCGTTTCCATAAATTGATTCCGCCATTTGGGTGGAATAGTTGATGGGAAGAATATCCAATGCGTTAAACGGAGCTTCCTGAGGTGCACACCATACCAACTGGTTATTTGTTTCATTTTCAAGTTTCCAGTCGCAGAAGGGAAGGAGTACTGTATGGAATTCCAATCCCTTGGATTTGTGAATAGAGAAAATACGGATACCATCTACTTCACCGCTAGGGATTGTTTGGCTACACAATTTTTCGTTCCAATGCCGAAGAAAGCTGTCAAGTTCCGAAGAATTGCTTTGTAAATAGTTGGTCACAGCATCGAAGAAAGCAAATAAATAAGCGTCTTGTTGCTGGATACGGTTCATTTCGAAGATACTGAAAAGTTCTTCTAATAATTCATATAGAGGCATTAACCTTAGTTCGCCAAGCTTTTCAAGAAAAACCGGAGGGAGATAGTCTTCTACAGGATGCAATAAGAGAGTATTGATATCTAACCCTTTTTGCAAAACTTCGTTCTGGTAAGCGATGGCTAGTTGAGCACGTGCAATGCGATTATTCTCATTGGATAAATAACGAAGTGCATCTATCATCATGCAAATAGCAAGGGAAGCATCCAGGCGAAAGGCTTCATCTGATACTATTTTATAATGTAACTCTTTGTCAAAGTAATCAGCGATTCGGGGAATATTCTTATTCTTTCGTACCAGAATAGTAATATCATTCAGGTTTATGCCGGAGGCAAGTAACCGTTTAACTTCGTCACCCAGACTGATAAGCGTCTGTTCCGTATAATCATGCTCTTCATCAGGCTCAAGAAATGAGACTTTGACATATCCTTTTTCTGTTTTCCTCGGGGATTCTTGAACGACATCTGCGTATGCTTTCTGCAACTCTTCACAATCTTTATTCAATTGTTTTTTGTAGATATCATTCAAGTAGTCCACAGCTGCTGTAAAAATACGGTTATTAAATCGAATGATGGCTGATTCGCTTCTCCGGTTGGTTACCAATGTCTTGACACGAACTTTAGAATGTTCGATATGATCATTCAGTCCATTCAGAATTCCCCAATCTCCGTTTCTCCAACGGTAGATGGATTGCTTGACATCTCCTACAATCAAGCTATTGGCACCATAAGACAAACCTTCAAGCAAAAGAAGCTTGAAGTTTCCCCATTGCATCCGGCTGGTGTCTTGAAACTCATCGATCATAACGTTACGGATGTTGGTCCCTATCTTTTCAAAGACAAATGATGAATCTCCGTCTTTTACTAATTGATGGAGTAATGCATTAGTATCTGACAAAAGGAAGCGATTGTTGTCATGGTTCAATTGACGTACTTCTTCGTCAATATTGGCGAGAAGTTGTACTTTATTGAGATGTTGCAGGGAAAGGCGGCAACTATTTAACAAAAGGTTATTTTTGGGACGGAGTTTTTCCGCGTCTTTCAGAATCTGCATCAGACTCGAACCGGCCAGAGCAATAATATCTCCATAACGGGGAGAAGTCTTAGTTGCCCAATTCTTTGCATCTTCCAGGCATTTTTCTACAGTCGCATTCCGAATATCGTTACTTAGAATTCCGTTATTCAGTTTACGAAAATAACTTCCGATTCCCCGTGAACCGTTTTTCAGGTCATCGGCAGTTAGTGCATGGCTATCCAATTCTCCTTCAAACTGTTCATAGAATCCTTTCATCTGTTCCAGAATCTCGGTTTCCAGAGCTTTCAGTTGTTTTCGATATTCTTTTATCGTGTCAGGGTTACGAAGCCGTTGGCGAAGTCCTTCTCCTTTTTCAATATAACCTTCGTCAAATATATTACGTCCAAAGTTTTTCACTTCGTCGGATACATTCCAGCGTTTATCGTCTGCAATTCGTTCGTTGATGTAGTCCAATAGCCAAGCCAGCACAGGAGAAGTAGGGCCGAGTTTTTCGATCATACTGTCTACTGCATCACTCAATACTTCGGCATTATTCAGTTCGATATTCAAGTTCGGGCTAAGTTCAAGTTCACGTGCCAGATTACGCATGACGGACTGAAAGAACGAGTCAATTGTTTCTACTCGGAAACGGCTATAATCGTGTAACATATAGCTTAAAGCTGTTCCGGCAGCTGTGCGTATTTCTTCTTCCGTTTTCCCTGTCTCTTCTCTAATACGTTCAAGATAAGCTTCGGAGTCTTTGTCGCCTGTCTGAATGCCATATAGCTGGCTGAGAATGCGTTCTTTCATTTCGGCTGTTGCTTTGTTGGTGAAGGTTACAGCCAAAATTTGTTGGTATGCACGTGGATTGAGAATCAATAATTTGATGTATTCCACAGCCAGTGTAAATGTTTTGCCGGATCCGGCAGAAGCTTTATATACTAGGAGCTCACTCATGCTTCAGTTTAAAGAAATATTTTGTTATTGATATTAGCTTATTAGACAAAGATAGGCTTCTTTTTAATTTTAACGGAAAGAACGAGGAGAAAAAATAAAAAAAAATAGGAATTGGTATTAGTAATTTTACTATCTTAGTTGTATTATTATATATGAGTGTGATAAAAAAATATTTTCATCTATATACTATGATTTATGCAACATACTAAAACAGCTTCTCAACAAAAGACAATTAACCCGGTTTGCTGGGTTCCTACTGCTTATTATGCAATGGGGCTTCCTTTCATTGCGGTTAATCTGGTTTCTTTGTATATGTATAAGGAATTAGGGATTTCAGATACACAGATTACGTTTTGGACTTCTCTTTTAATATTGCCCTGGACTTTGAAATTTTTATGGAGTCCTTTTATGGAAATGTACCGAACGAAGAAGTTCTTTGTTTTGCTGACTGAAATGTTAAGTGGTTTGCTGTTTGGAGTGGTCGCGTTTTCTTTGTTTTCTAATTACTTTTTTGCGATTAGTATTTCTACCATGGCTGTGGTTGCATTTAGCGGAGCTACTCATGATGTAGCCTGTGACGGGGTATACATGGCTGAGTTGAATCAAGTTGATCAGACTAAGTATATTGGAGTTCAGGGAGCTTTTTACAATATTGCCAAATTGGTGGCTAATGGAGGGCTGGTTGCTTTGGCAGGTATGCTATCTGAATACTTCGGGGCTACAGAAGGAGCTCCGTTGGAGATGAATAGGGAAGCTTATTCGTACTCTTGGATGATTATTTATGGGATCATTGCGTTAATGCTCGTTTTATTGGGAATTTATCATATCAAAATGTTGCCATCCACACAAGTTCCGGTTTCCTCTGCCGAGAGAAAAACGGTTGCGGAAGTTGGCAGGGAACTGGTTGCGGTAATACGTAACTTCTTTACTAAAAAACATATCATTTACTATATTTTCTTCATTATCTTATATCGGTTAGGAGAAGGTTTTATCATGAAGGTTGCTCCTTTGTTTCTTCGTTCGTCGAGGGAAGTCGGTGGGTTGGGACTGACAACCACAGAAATCGGTACGTTGGTTGGAATATTCGGTTCAGCGGCTTTTGTGCTTGGTTCTTTGCTGGCAGGCTTTTATGTCTCTAAGTTTGGACTGAAGAAAACACTTTTCTCACTTTGTTGCATATTCAATCTTCCGTTTATTGCTTATACTTTTCTGGCTGTTGTCCGGCCGGATAATCTTTATTTAGTAGGAACTTGTATTACGATGGAATATTTCGGTTACGGCTTCGGCTTTGTCGGACTGACCTTGTTCATGATGCAGCAGATTGCTCCCGGAAAGTATCAAATGTCGCATTATGCTTTTGCGTCGGCAATCATGAATTTGGGAGTTATGTTACCGGGGATGGCGAGCGGTTATCTGAGTGATTTGCTTGGTTACCGGGATTTCTTTATTTATGTGCTGCTGGCTACTATTCCGGCTTTTCTGATTACGTATTTTATTCCATTCACTCACGATGATTCTAAAAAATAACTAATATAAAAAATATGACTATGAGTAAAATTCAAATGCCTTGGGAAGAACGTCCCGCAGGATGTACGGACGTTATGTGGCGTTATTCACAGAATCCGGTTATCGGACGCTATCATATTCCTTCATCCAATAGTATCTTTAATAGCGCGGTGGTTCCTTTTGAAGATGGATTCGCCGGGGTATTCCGTTGCGATAATAAGGCTGTACAGATGAATATTTTCACAGGATTTAGTAAAGACGGCATTCATTGGGATATCAGCCATGAACCTATTCGCTTCAAAGCAGGTAATACCGAGATGATTGAATCTGAATATAAATATGATCCTCGTATCACATGGATTGAAGACCGTTACTGGGTGACTTGGTGCAACGGTTATCATGGTCCGACTATAGGCATTGCTTATACTTTTGATTTCAAGGAATTCTTCCAATGTGAGAATGCATTCCTTCCTTTCAATCGTAATGGTGTACTTTTCCCGCAAAAGATAGATGGCAAGTATGCGATGTTGAGCCGCCCCAGTGATAATGGACATACACCTTTCGGTGATATTTATATCAGCTTCAGTCCGGATATGAAATATTGGGGTGAACATCGTTGTGTGATGAAAGTAACTCCTTTTCCTGAAAGTGCATGGCAATGTACTAAAATCGGTGCAGGTTCGGTACCTTTCCTGACAGACGCAGGTTGGTTGCTTTTCTATCATGGGGTGATTACGACTTGCAATGGTTTCCGTTACTCGATGGGTGCTGCTATTCTTGACAAAGATCATCCGGAGAAAGTGTTGTACCGGACTCGTGAATATTTGCTCGGTCCTGCTGCTCCTTATGAACTTCAAGGAGATGTGCCTAATGTGGTATTCCCTTGCGCAGCTTTGCAAGATGGTGAACGGGTAGCTGTTTATTATGGTGCGGCAGATACTGTAGTAGGTATGGCTTTCGGTTATATCAAGGAAATCATCGAATTTACGAAACGAACGAGTATTATCTAAATATGAAACGCATACTATTAACTTACACACTTGCTTTCTCCCTTCTTTCCGTTTATGCGGAAGAGGGAGGAAGCCCCCTTTCAATATATCATTTTCTTTGTCATACCTCCGTCAATTGTGATGTTTTCTCCATTGATAAAATCATTCTCTTTCTGACAGATAAATAAACACATGCGGGCGATATCTTCCGGTTTTCCTACTCGTTTGGAAGGATGTTGCAAATGGTCTTCGGGGCGGAGTTGCTCATAATTTTGTGTTTGTATCCATCCCGGAGATATTGAGTTTACGGTGATATTCCATTTTGAAAGAGAGATCGCTAATGCATGAGTGAGCGAATAAATTCCTCCTTTGGATGCGGCATATCCTTCACTACCAGGTTCACTCATTAAGTATCGTGTAGAACAAATATTAATGATTCTTCCGTATGGGTTGGGAGTAATTTGGGTCTGGCGGTGAATTGCCAGTAGCCGCGAAAGAATAAATGCGGGGCGAAGATTGATAGAAAGGATTCTGTCAAAGTCTTCCACACTTGTTTCTGTAATAGATGTGAAAGTGCTGATACCGACATTATTGATGACAATGTCGATGTCTTTCCATTCCGCCAGAAGATGCAGGAAACATTTCTCCAGTGCTTCTTTATCACTGACGTTTACATGGTAGAAAGTAGCTCCTGTCTCTTTAGCGGTAGCTTGGCCTGCCAACTCATTATGATCACAAAATGCAACTGAATCACCTTTCTGACAGAACATCGATACAATACTTTTGCCTATTCCTTCTGCTCCTCCTGTTATAAAAACTCTTCTTTTCAGTGTTACTGTATCAGTGACTGTTTCAGTAGTTTGTTTCACTTTAGCTTGATGAGTAGTTGCTTTTTTACCTTTCTTTATAGCTAGTTTCCATGCGGCTTTTCGGGCCTCATATGCTTCTTGTTGTTTTTCTATATAATTATCTGCCATGTCTGTTCATTTTTTATTATATTGAACAAAAGTAATGAATTTATAAGTGTTATACAATAAAGAATAGTATGTTATTTCCTTGTTATTTAAAGTATATAAAGTATATTTGTGAAGAATCAATTTAAACGGAGAAATTTATGAAGAATTTGAAGAGTATATCTGTGTGGATAGTGTTGATGTTATTGTCTGTAGCAGGAGTAAAAGCACAGACCGTTACTCCCAGTAAGAAATATATCACACAAGAAGTAAAAAATGCAGGTAACTTCAGTGCTATTAAAGTATTGGGTAGCCCAGATGTAGAATATCGCCAAAGTAATCATTCAAAGACAACAGTATCTATATATGGTTCTGATAATCTGGTTGATTTATTGGAAGTAAATACGGTGAATGGAGTATTGCACGTAAATATAAAGAAAGGAGTCAATATTCATGGTGGAGAACGCCGTTTGAAAGTGATTGCTTCTTCGCCCTCATTGGCACAAGTTGATATTCAGGGTTCCTCGGATGTAAGTCTGAAAGGTACTATAAAAGGTACAAATATTCGATTGAATATAATAGGGTCCGGAGATATTGATGCAGAAAATCTGAATTATACAGATATTTCTGTGGCAGTTAAAGGAAGTGGGGACGTCGTATTGAAAAATATGAAGGTTGATAATGTGAATGCATTAGTTGCGGGTTCTGGTGATATTGATATGAAAGGTACAGCACAACGTGCGATTCTGACTGTCAATGGTTCCGGCGATATTAGTGCGGGTAATCTAGTTGCCACTAATGTTACGGCTACTGTTTCCGGTTCGGGGGATATAGAATGTTATGCTTCAAAGCAGCTGAATGCTAGAGTGAATGGTAGCGGTGAAATTGAATATAAAGGTAAGCCGTCTGTTGTAAATAAAGAGGGAAGAAAGGATCAGATAACTAAAAAATAGTATATAATCCATGTATGTTTCGATAACTTTAATATAAGAATGTTTGGCGTGCATTATCGCACTCTATTCGTGCGTATTTGCACATTGGATAAATGACGTATATCTTTATAATCTATTGATATTTAATGCTCTATGATTTGGCATGAGATTTGAATTATTATAATAAAATGAAACATGAAAACATTGAAATATGCATGGTGCTTTCTGATACGTACCAAATCATATACTATTATTAATGTTATTGGTTTGGCATTGAGTCTGGCTTGTACCATTACATTGGTGCGTTATATCCATCAGGAAAGTCAAGTTAATAATCACTGTGTGGATGCAGAAAATGTATATATTCCACTGAGGGATATTGATGGAAATGTGTATATGGGTAATACGAGCCTTAGAGCTGGTGCGGATACAGTTTATTATCCTTCGGAATCCATCGAGAAACAGGCTCGTTTTCTTACATTTAACAATGATAATATTTCTATAGATGATAAACCATATACAGTGCAATTACTTGTGGCTGATACTGCTTTCTTTCATTTTTTCAATTATCCGATTGAAGGAGTACAGATGCAATTACCTAATGATGCGCTTGTCACTCGGAAATTTGCAGAGAGGGTTTTTGGAAAAGAAAATCCTATAGGTAGAAAGGTAAAATATGCTGGAGGACATATTCTAACTATTTGTGGTATTTTGAATGAACCAAACTATAAATCATCCTTAACATTTGACATTGTTTTTAATATTAGTCTTAAGACAGATAGTAGAGGATGGGGAAAAATACATACTGACCTTCTTCATTTTATGCCGGGAGTGGATGTAAATGCCATTAATGCTTTCAGCAATGTTTATCGTCAGACAAATAAGGGGTATCACATTCGTTTTGATTTCATTCCGGTTAGTGAACTTTATTGGAATAAGGAATTAGGTGCTAAAGGGGATAGTCCGGAAATGTGGCAGTATGGCAGTCGATCTCATTTGTGGATACTTTCCGGTGTATGTGTTCTACTTATGTTCGCGGGTATTCTCAATTTCATCAATATATATCTTGTTTTTATGCTCAAACGTTCAAAAGAGTATGGTATCAAGAAAATCTTTGGAATAAAAGGACGCACATTGTTTTTCCAACTATGGACAGAAAATGCTATAATGGTTATTATTGCGTTGTTCCTTGGATGGTTTTTTATTGAGTTGTTTTCCGGATATGTTAACCGTATACTTGAGAGCCAAATATCTTATACCACTTTTGATTGGCAACTATCACTAGCCGTTTTTTTATTACTTCCTTTGCTGACCACAGTTTATCCTTATATTAAATATAAGTATTTGCCTCCAATTGTATCTTTACGCATGATTGGAACATCAAGGCAATCTGTTAAAATTCGTGCGTTTTTTTTATTTATACAGTATAGTATTACTTTTTTATTGATCATTTTATCAACATACTTTAGTAATCACCTGCATTTTCTATTGAATACTGATCCGGGATTTAGGACTGAAGGTATTTTATATGCTAATCTGATGCCTCCACTTCCTGTTAATTGGTGGGATGATACAGAACAAGAAAGTAATAAACGCGGGAACAATCGTGAAGTCATGGAACAGATACTTGATGAATGTCCATATATTGAAAGTTGGTATGAGGGAGATCCGGAACGTACTGGAATTTTGTCAACAGGTAGTGTTGCTACTCTAATGAATGATAAAGGTGATAAGTTGAATATGTTGATGATGTGGGTTCCCACAAATTTCTTTAAAATGCATGATTTAAAGTTGATAGATGGTAAATTGTCCGATGGGATGGACAGAGAAGATTATCAAATTGTTATGAATGAATCTGCATTGAAAGCGTTTGGTTATACTCATAGAGAAGATGCGTTTATTAAAGGAGAAGCGGCTCTATGGTATTCCTTTTCAAATGGTAAAGAAATAGAAGGGGGAGTGTCATTAATGCCTGTACAAGCTATTGTAGAAGATTATTATCCGGGACATTTGACTTTGGGTAAAAAACCGATTGTATATATGACATATAATGGAGGAATCAATGCTTTATGCCAAATAGCTTGTGAGCCCGGAAAAGAAAAAGAATTAATTGATTATTTGAAAAAGAGTCGAAATAAGATTTATAATACAGAGGAATTTGATTATCGTTGGCTAAAAGATGATATAAAGGAATTGTATCAAGATGACCAGCGTATGGCGACTGTCTTTACACTTTTCGCTATTATTTCTATTTTAGTTTCTACTTTAGGGCTTTTCGGACTTTCTTTATTTGATATTCACCAACGCTATAAGGAAATAGCTATTCGAAAAGTGAATGGAGCGAAACTAAGTATCCTTTATGTTATTTTACTACGAAAGTATATATGGATTATAGCAGGAGCTATATTACTCACTGTCCCATTATCTTACTACTTGATATATACATATACAAGTGATTTTGTATTGAAGACTCAGGTTAGTATATTGATTTATGTAATAGCCCTTTTGATTATGGTAGTATTTTCTTTGGGCACTTTATTATGGCAAGTTAATAAAGCTGCAAAGATAAATCCTGCGGAGATTATAAAAATAGAGTAGTGTGTTTGGAAAATTAATTGATAAATACTTATACTTGTTTTGAATTTTATTGTTATCTTTGGGATATAGAAACAAACGAAATATCTGCATCTAAAAACAGTTTAAATGTCAGAAAAAGGTATAGCTACGTCTACGTATGATTTATCAGTTGATTATGCTGTAGGAGAAGGAATGGAGAAATCTTTAAAGGCTTATAAAAAATATCCCTGTAAAATAGAATCCAGCTTTTTCATTCTGTGTACAAGAGGTAGTATGCAGGTAACCGTTAATGGCAAAAAATACTATATTAAGGAGAATGACTTACTTACTCTGCTTCCTAATTATTTTATGGAAATTCATGATTTTTCATCGGATATACATATTTATTTTGCTGCATTTTCATCTGGTTTTATCGAAAGAATTAACATGATGAAATCAACCCAACATCTTCTTCCGGTTATCATGGAGAATCCGATATATGTTTTGTCTCCTCTGGATGCACAAAGTTATAAGATGTTTTATGAATCGTCAATTATTGCATATAAATCTTTGAAAAACAGGAAAAACAAAGAAATTATCAATGCAATTCTCATGATGTTTGTTCAGGGATCAACAGAACTATATAAAATGAAGAATAATTGGAATTTGCCTTCGTATACAAGAAAGTATGCCATTTATCAAGACTTTATGCAACTGGTTCTGAAATTTTATACAGTTCACCATGACGTCACATTCTATGCTGATCAACTGAGACTTAGTTTGCCTTATTTCAGTTCATCCATTAAGAATGCGACTGGCAAAACTCCTTTGCAGATAATCACATCTTTGATCATTGCAGATATTAAAGTACAATTAAAATCTACTGATAAATCTGTAAAACATATTGCATTGTCGCTGGGATTTGATAATCTTTCCTTTTTTAATAAATACTTCAAACAGCATACGGGAGTTACACCTCAAGAATATCGGGGACGTTAAAGATTGTTCTCTTTGTTCAGAGGTAATGTAATTGTGAAGCAGCTACCTTTTCCTAACTCGGATGTGACAGTTATTTTTCCATTTAAATGATCAATAATCGTTTTACAAATAGAGAGTCCTAATCCAGTACCTTGTTTGAAGGAGTTTACTTTGTAGAACCGACCAAATATCTGTTCTTGATGTTCGTCGGGAATACCTATTCCCGTATCTTCTACAAATAATGAAACTGTCTCCTTGCCTGTTGTAAAGCCAAAATGGATGAATCCTTCTTCAGTAAATTTGCATGCATTATTTATCAGATTACAAATAACTTGTTTCAAACGTCTGGCATCAGTTACAATGATGGTATCATCATCCGGTAGAATTGCTTTTATTTCAATTTCAGAAATATTTTTCATTACTTGCTCTTTCTCAATGTCTGTAAGCAAGGACTTTAATGAATGGCTAGAGAAAGAAAAATCAATTGTGTTTGATTCTATCTTAGATAGATCGAGTATATCATCAATAAGTCTTGTCAGGTGTTCACTATTAATGCTGATTAGTCTTATAAAATCTTCAATTTCTTCCTTGCTTAGTTCATTATAAGAATTGCCTATTACATCCGAAAAACCAACAATTGCATTCAACGGAGTACGAATTTCGTGGCTCATATTAGCAAGAAAAGCCATTTTCAGTTTATCGCTTTCTTCTGCTTTTTTACGGGCAGTAATTAAAGTCTCTTCTACATCCTTATATTCTTGTATGCTCATACAGATTCCTACTAAACGATAAGGTTGTCCGGATACATTTGCGATATAAGTGGATTGGCCTTCAAACCATTCCCAAGTTCCATCACCCCGATGTAGTCGGAAAGGGACAGGTCTCTCATAGGTTTCAATCCCGCTTAGTTGTACAACAAAAGCATTAGTAAGAGCTTCACGATCATCGGGATGAATCATATTTATATATTCTTCCATTGATAATGTATTATTCACTCCGGCTGGAATGCCTAAATGTTTAAAATAGCGGTAATCAAGGGTAAACTCACCTTTACTTATATCATAATACCATGGATATATCTTTGTTCTTTGTAAAGCGGTATTTAAGATGTATTCTTGTGTGAGCTCTGCAGTGATATTACGGAAAAAGAATACAATAACTTTTATTTCACCTTTTTCTTGGAGAGTTTCAAATTGTCCTTTTATAGGAAATTGTGTATAATTTACTTTTTCTTGAAGGAAAGTACGGTCAGGTAATGCGTAACGGCTTTCTCCTTGGCGAAGTTTATCCATAATTGTTGGAAGAATATCTTCCTTATTATATAGTAGTTTCAATAAACCATCTATATGGCAAGATTTAAATGTATTATTGTCTAGAACCTTCGTTTGAAGTTCCATTCTTGCCTGCTGATTAAGTAGCAAGACTTCTCCTTCGGAATTCAAAACGAGGACTCCTTCTGGTAAAATATTTAATAAATCATCACTGTAAAGTGTGTGTTTGTTAAGTTTCATGTGAATAGGCTTTTATTGGTAAAATCGATGAAATCAAAGAATCTATATCAAAGAAAGCCTTTTCTAGAAGAATAATGCTATAAAAGCAGTTTTTTTTTATCCTATTTAGAAAATTATTTTATATGCAACTTTTAGTTTGTTAATACGATGTTCTATATTTAATTATCGATATTCTAATTTTAATTCGATTGATGATCAGAATAAGTGGAAACAAAAAATAGAATGACAAATAGAATATCTTTCTTAGATAAGATAGCGAGACGTATTCTTTGCTTTAGGATACGTAAATTGCATATTCATGTGTTTTTTATTTTTAGTAGGGCAAAGGTATCTATTTTTTTTGTACTTTTGCGCCCGATTAAAAAATATCACTATATGAAGACAAGCGAATCTTTATTATCCATAGGTAAATTTATTGCAGAATATTCAGCCCATTTAATGGGAGCCGGAGTTCATACTTCGCGGGTTGTGCGCAACTCAAAACGTATTGGCGAGGCTTTTAATGTAAATGTGAAGTTGGGCGTTTTTCATAAAAATATTATCTTGACCATTATTGACAAAGAAACTCACGAAGCATGTAATGAAGTAATAGATATTCCAGCACATCCCATTAGTTTTGAACATAATTCCGAATTAAGTGCATTGAGTTGGGAGGCACTCGATAAACATTTATCACTCGAGGAACTGACTGAAAGATATAATCAGATTATTAGTGCCCCTAAAATACACCCATTATTTGTACTGATTCTGGTTGGCTTTGCCAATGCTTCTTTCTGTAAGCTGTTTGGCGGTGACTTATGTTCAATGGGTATTGTCTTCTCTGCTACACTCACCGGATTCTTCCTGAAACAGCAGATGCAAAAGAAAAAGATCAATCATTATATCACTTTTATTGTTTCGGCATTCGTTGCTTCACTTTGCGCTTCGACTGCGTTGATTTTTGATACAACTTCAGAGATAGCGATGGCAACCAGTGTATTATATCTTGTTCCGGGAGTTCCTTTGATAAATGGTGTGATTGATGTGGTGGAAGGATATGTACTGACCGGTTTTGCTCGTTTGACAGAAGCTTCTCTTTTGATTGTAAGTATTGCCATCGGGCTTTCGTTTACATTATTAATGGTAAAAAATAGTTTGATATGATAGCATTTGATATTTTAACCGACGGATTTTTTGCAGCGGTAGCAGGTATTGGTTTTGGAGCCATTTCTGATCCTCCTCTGCGAGCCTTCAAAATGATTGCGATATTGGCGGCATTGGGACATGCGTGTCGTTTTTGTCTGATGACTTATTTAGGAGTGGATATTGCTACAGCTTCTCTGTTTGCGGGATTGGTGATTGGCTTTGGCAGTTTATGGCTGGGCAAAAGAGTTTATTGTCCAATGACGGTACTTTATATTCCAGCATTACTTCCAATGATTCCGGGTAAGTTTGCATATAACATGGTGTTCTCATTGATTATGTGTTTGCAGACTGTCAATGAACCTGAGAAGTTGAGTGGGTTTATGGAAATGTTTTTTTCTAATTCTCTGATAGCAAGTACGGTTATTTTCATGTTGGCGGTAGGAGCTACCTTTCCCATGTTTGTGTTCCCACATAGAGCTTTTTCACTAACAAGACACTAATAAAACTACATTTATGGAGATTTTTTGGAGAACAATTGGATACTATAATTCTGTTACCTGGATATATCAGATAGCAATTATCCTGATTGGGATTATACTGACTGCATTGCTTGTGAGCAAACCTTGTCCATGGAAAAAGATGGCTATGAAAGTCTATATGATAGGACTGTACACCTGGATTTCGGTTGTCTATTATTATATTTGTTGCGAAGAACGTAGTTATAACGGGGTGATGGCTATGTTTTGGGGGGTAATGGCTATTATATGGATATGGGATGCTATTACAGGCTATACGACTTTTGAGCGTATTCATAAATATGATATACTTTCTTATGTGTTGTTAGCAATGCCATTTGTCTATCCTCTTGTTTCTTTAGCTCGCGGATTGACTTTTCCGGAAATGACTTCTCCGGTAATGCCCTGTTCGGTAGTGGTATTTACCATTGGATTATTGCTACTATTTGCCCATAAGGTGAATATGTTTCTGGTTCTTTTTCTTTGCCATTGGTCATTGATTGGATTGTCTAAAACTTATTTCTTTCAAATACCCGAGGACTTTTTGTTGGCAAGTGCGACCATTCCGGGCTTGTATCTCTTCTTCCGGGAATATTTTTTAAATAACCTGCATGCTGATACTAAGCCAAAAGCAAAATACATAAACTGGTTGTTGATTACAGTTTGCGTAGGATTAGCAGTATTATTAACTACTACTATGTTTCTGGAGTTGATACAACATTGATCATATATACTCAACACTTTTAATCATAATTGTCTAACAATTTACTCTTTCTTCTTAGTAATTAGTGTCGTTTTTATACCCGTTTTTGCTGATTGAATACAATAACATAAGTAAAGCCCAAAAACACATCTCATTTTATCATTATTTATAAATGATAATATAAATTCGCAATAAAAAAGCCAAACACTAACAATCTATAAAGTATGAGTAAATTAATCAAAAAGGCAGGTTTACTTTCTTTTCTTTTTGTGAGAGTCAATATTAAGCTAATCAGCTTGAGTTGCATTGTGGTTGCAATATTACTTTTGCCAACCGTTGCGTACGCACAAAACAAAACTGATAAGAAAGAGACAATGACCGGAAAGGAAAAATCTTCTCCGGTTAGAGTCATTTACAAAGGTTCGGTTATTGACGATGAAAACAAACCACTTGCTGGTGTAAACATCACAGTAAAAGGACAGAAAAACGTTGGTACTACAACTAATTCTAATGGAGAATTCCAAATTACACTCCCTGAAGAAACTCATATTTTCATTTTTACCTTTATTGGTATGAAAACTCAGGAAGTTCGCGTTGCAAGTAATAAGAAAATTACTGTTCGCATGGAGTCGGATGCCGAAATGTTAGAAGAAACGGTAATCACCGGTATCTATACCCGTAAGGCAGAAAGTTTCACCGGATCAGTAGCAACCTATAAAGCTGAAGATTTAAAGAGTATTGGTAATCAGAACATTCTTCAAAGTTTAAGTGCGTTAGATCCTTCTTTTATTATCTCGGATAATAATTTAATGGGGTCCAATCCAAATGCTACCATGGACATCAGTATTAATGGTAAAACCAGTATTACAGGACTTTCAGACACCTATGGCTCCAATCCAGATCAACCGTTGTTTATTTTGGACGGTTTTGAAACCACGTTGCAAAGAATCTCCGATTTAAGTATGGATCGAGTGGAAAGTATTACTCTTCTGAAAGACGCGGCTTCTACTGCTATATATGGTTCAAAAGCAGCAAATGGCGTTGTTGTCGTTGAAACTAAAAAGCCTGAAGCAGGGAAACTCCGGTTCACTTACAACGGCAATTACCAAGTAGCTTGGGCAGACTTAAGTGACTATAACCTAATGAATTCTCGTGAAAAACTGGAGTTTGAAAAGCTGTCAGGCTTTTACGGGGCACTTGATGAACAAGGGGAAATATTGAGGAACGACCAACGTAACTTGTATTATTCCCGTCTGAAAAATGTGCTGGGAGGTCTTGATAGCTACTGGATGAACGAACCGCTGCAAACAGCTTTCACACATGATCACAGCCTCAATGCTGAAGGAGGCGACTCAGCATTTCGTTACGGATTGACATTTCGTTATAAAAATACTGAAGGAGTCATGAAAGGATCCAATCGTAACAATATTGACGGTACAGTAAATTTATCTTATCGGATTGATAAATTCAATTTTTCAAATCAAACAAATCTTAATTATACTGACATTTCTAACAATGTAGTTCCTTTTCAGGAATTCTCACAAGCAAATCCTTTTTACGCAAAGAAAAATGCCAATGGAGATGTCTATAAAGTATTAGAAAGCTATTATGTAAATGCTTCAGAACATTTCGCATACAATCCTTTATGGGATTTCAAACAAAAAAGTTTCAATACCGGCGATCAATTATCTTTTAATAATAATTTTATTATCGAATATCGTCCGATTGATAAAATTCGTATTAACGGGAAATTCAGTTTCACTACTGAACGCGATAAAAATTCAATTTTCATCTCACCCTTTGCAATTAAGTTTATAGGAGTAGAAACATTGAAAAGAGGATCTTTTGAACAAACCCACGATAACAACACCAGATATGACGGTAGTTTAAATATCAGCTATGGTGATGCTATCGGCAGACATACCTATAACTTTGTAGGAGGTGGACAGTTGACTGAAAGTAAAAGTACATCCTCCATTTATTCTGCTATAGGATACATCACCGACCAATTCTCAAACCCTAATTTCTCTTTAGGGTATCCGGATGGAGGTAAACCTGGTTCCACAATTACCAAGGCCCGGTCAGCCAACTTCTATCTAAATGCCAACTATGCTTACGACATGCGTTACCTTGTTGATTTCAACATACGTAATGACGGTTCTTCTGTATTTGGAGTCAACAATCCATTCTATACAACCTGGTCGTTTGGTTTGGCATGGAATATCCACAATGAAAAATTCTTCAAAGAATCAGATGTTGTTAACTCATTGAGACTACGTTATTCATTAGGTAATCCAGGCAACCAGAACATCAATGCAAAAATTGCCAGTAGTGTTTATACCTATTATACAGCCTATCAAAATATGTTTGGTCTTGCAGCGATTGTTTCTCAATGGGGAAACAAGAATCTGAAATGGCAACGTACTTTGACCCATAATGCCGGCATAAGTGCAGAGCTTTTTAATTCTCGTCTGCAACTTACAGCTGATTATACCAGACTCAATTCAGATCCCTTACTGCTCAATGTTGACCAACCGGCTTCAACCGGATCTTCATCAGTTCCGATGAATATTGGTGCAACTAAGACCAATAGCATTTCAGTATCTGCCAGCTACGAAATTATCAAGCAAAAAGACTGGTATTGGACAGCTAATATCGGCTTTCTTAACACAAAAACGACTTATTACAACATCGGTGACATTTTAGAGAAACTCAACGAAGAGGGGCGTGCCAATCAAACCCTGCTTCGTTACTACGATCATGCAAGTTCTTCAGCAATATGGACAGTTCGATCATTAGGTATCGATCCGATGACAGGAAATGAAGTCTTTGTGAAAAAAGATGGTTCATATACTTACAATTGGGATTCTTCCGACGAAGTTATTTGTGGAGATACAAATCCGGACATTGATGGAAATATTGGGTCTACTGTACGTTACAAAGGTTTCTCTATGACAGTCAATTTCAGATATCGTTGGGGCGGACAAGCTGCATTAACTACTTTATTAAATAAAGTGGAAAATATCACAAAAGATGCGATTAGATATAACCAGGACAAGAGAGCTTTACACGATCGTTGGCAAAAGCCGGGCGATATAGCAAAATTCAAACGTATCGACGATACTTCGATAACTAATATGTCTTCTCGCTTCATCGCTGACGACAACACCTTTGAGTGTAAATCCATATCATTGGGTTATGAAGACACTACTTCAGACTGGATCCGAAAATTCGGATTAAGCTCCGTTACCTTCAGAATCTATATGAACGATATATTCCGTATCTCAACTATAAAACAAGAGAGAGGTATTGACTATCCGTTCCAGAGGGCTATATCAGCTTCTTTAGGATTACGTTTCTAAACATTAAAAGATTAGAATTATGAAAATAAAGAATATACTAAAATCAATGTTACTAGCTTCTATGCTGTTATTTACTACTTCCTCATGTAGTGACTGGCTGAATGTAGATATGGAAGATGCCATTATGGAAGATAAGTTATATGAAACAAACGAAGGTTTTCTAGCATCTTTGAATGGAGTTTATACAAAGATGAACGAAACCTATAGTTCAACATTGGGCATGGGAATAATTGATGCGATGGCACAATATTACGATATTGCACAAAACAGTAATCACATCTATTATATATATTCTCAATACAACTTCTCGGAGAATACTTTCGAATCTACCTCAGGAAATGTTTGGACTAACTTATACAGTTTGATAGCCAATCTAAACACGTTGTTAGAGCATTGTGATAACGCCAATTCAGCTTTAAAACCACATTATTATCCATATGTTAAAGGAGAAGCCTTGGCACTGCGTGCTATGATACATTTCGACTTACTCCGGATATATGGTCCAATTTATAGCCAAGAGACCGCATCCACTATTTCTATCCCCTATCAGGAAACAACCCAAAAGGATATACAACCTCTTTTGCCGGCGCAGGAGGTCATAAATAAGGTAATCCGTGATTTAAACACTGCTTCCGCTCTTTTAGAGAACGATAAAATACGGGAAGAAGGAGTAATGGACAAGGATTCTGACGACCCCAATGAAAACCTGGACTTACGCTACCGCCAATATCGTCTGAACTATTTTGCAATACAGAGCTTGTTGGCGAGGGTTTATTTATGGACAGGCAACAAAGCAAAAGCTTATGAAGTAGCTCATGCTATTATTACGGAAAATGCCCAAAATAGTATCTTTCCATGGACGGAAAAATCAGCAGTACAAAATCATGATATGCCAGATCGGCTATTCTCTACGGAAGTCATTTTTGGATTATACAATCAATCCCGCGTCAAACTATTCGACCAACTCTTTAAACCGACCACCAGAATAAGCTATAGTTTGAATTTCACAGGAGAATCAATGAATGAGGGAGATGAAGAATCCAAAATCACCTATTTCTATCTGGATACGGACGATCTGCGCAGAGCTATGTGGAATGTTGAAACATTGGAAGAAACAGACGAGTTTGGAAGTTCTACCACACACAAAGCAGTCTGCTTTAATAAATACATGGATGTATCAACCAATAAAGCATTCCGCTACATGATTCCTTTGATACGCATGAGTGAGATCTATTTGATTGCCGCAGAATGTACAGATGACTTAACGGAAGCTATCGGCTATGTGAATGCTGTCCGCAAGAATCGTAATTGTGTTGATATTGATTTGCAAGAATCTGACACAAAAGAAAAAATACAAGAATATATAACGAATGAATTCGCACGGGAGGTAATTGGTGAAGGACAACTTTATTTTTATTACAAACGCCATGCAATGACTAGTATTATGTCCGGAACATCTTTCGGATTATGGTATAGTGGGTACGATGATATGAGCCTTCAAAACTATGTATGGCCGTTGCCTAAAGTGGAAATAGACAAACGTGTAACATCTAAATAATAATATAATATGAAAAAGTATACAACCGTTCTTTGCTGTTTGTTAGGTAGCTTGGCACTATTAACAGGATGTGAAAAAGAACTAATGGATTATGAGGGAGAAGACAACCTCTACTTTGATGTTCGCAGAGGGGCAGCTTGGTTGGAACCTAATACATGGGCACATCAATTCTTCACTACAGTTGAATTTGGAAATCTGACGGTCGACGAAGTAACAGTTTCCTGTAAAATAATGGCATCTGGAATGCCCAAAGATTATGATAGGCCTTTCACCGTCACGATTAACAAAGACAGTACAACAGCGATAGCTGGTTCGGACTTTGATCCCCTCAAAGAAGACTATGTTATTAAAGCTGGAGAAACAAACGCTATCGTTTCATTGATCGTCCACCGTACGGAACGCATGGATGGTGACACGTTGCGGTTACAATTGCAACTCCATGCAAATGAGTTTTTCAGCTTGAATTATACAAATTTCGGTGATTATTCCTTAGCTTATAGCCCAGAGAAAAATCCTTCATTCGATTATAACAAAGATGCAGGCGTCCATAATATTTTCTTATACGATGTATTGTCCAGACCTGCTGCATGGAATGGCAACGATGTAAATGGTCTTGGAACCTTAGGAAAGTTCTCAGCAAAAAAATTCAGATTGATGATGAAATTGAGTAACACCACCATTGAGGACTTCAAAAGTTCTGCGTCAATGCCTTCTATACGTCAAAGTGCAATCGGAGAATTAGTATCCAAATATTTATTGGAACAGGCAGCTGCCAACACTCCGGTATTGGATGAAGATGGTACGATGATGTATCTCAGTGCTGTAACAACTTTGGGAGGTAGCAAAGCATGGAGACCTTTTACTAAACCGGAAGACTATTACAAATAAGCCAAACTCGTAAAAAATGAAAAAGCAATTTATAATGTATATGATGGCAATGCTGACAGGATTGGTATCATGTGTGGAAGATAAAGGAACATACGTTCTTTCGCCTATCAATGAAGTTACTATTTCAGGAATAGAAGAAGTATATAACAAAATAACTTATTCAGAAACCCTCAATATTATTCCTAAAATAGAGAATTCGATGCCCGAAGTTGATGAAAGTCAGTTATCCTATCAATGGTTCCTAAACCAAATAATCAGTAATACTGAAGAAGCGGAAGAACAAATTATAATAGGTTCGGAGAAAATATTGAATTATACGCTGGATATTACTCCCGGCTTATATCGACTGTATTGCCAGGTATTGGATAAAACAACCGGTTTAAAATGGTCGCAAACAGCCTATTTGAATGCTATGAGCCCGTTCACAAGGGGATTCTATCTATTTGGAGACAAAGAAGATGGTACTTGTGATATAGACTTCGTAAGTATGTTAAATGAAAGAGATACTACTGTTATAGAGAACCTTTTCACCAATTCCTTAAATATTAAGGGAGCCCAGAATCTTGTCTTTACAGGAAGCTATGATTATAATCCGGATAATTCGATGGCTCTTTGGGCAGTAACAGAGTCGGGATCTTATTCACTTGAGTTCAGTTCTTCTTTGCCCAAGCTTGATATTAGGCAAGATATTTCTGCTGATAATTTTATCTATCCCACCATCGATATTATCCGTCCTGTGAAAGTAATGGATCTCCATCCGCATGCTTATGGTTCTAACAATTCTAACATTTGTGCAAATAGAAGAATATTGATGACGGAAAATGAGTTCTTCGGAACAAGCATTTATAATGATCCGGAAGCTTATGGCAATCCTACGAATAGGTATAGTGCCTCTAGCTCAGAACTGTATAAACCAGCACCATATATGTTCTATCCTGGAAATTCAACCTACATAAACTATGTAATATTTTACGATAAAACGAATGAGTGTTTCGTCAATTTAAATAGTTCTACATACTCTTCAGCCACATATAGCAAAAAACTGGCAGATACGGAAAGTAGCAACACATCGTTCTATTTCGACCAGACAAAATATTCTCCTGTACGCACATTGGTATATGGTGAAAATGGATATGGTAACGGGGGACGTTCATACGCACTAATGACTGATGCAAATGGAAAGTATTATGTATATGCATTCAAGGTAGCAGGAACCCCTACGAAAGATTATGGAAGAGAGATTGATCAAACAATAGCAACAAACTTTGCGCAATCCAGTCACTATGCATTCTTCTCCATGCAAACCGTTATTCTTTACTCTGTAGGATCTCAATTGTGGGCATACGATTATACTCGTAAGGATGTCAAAATGATTGAGGATTTCGGTAGCGAAATCACATATCTCGCAATGGATTTTAACTCTAACGACACTCCGACCGACTTTATTATAGCTACTTATAGTCCTTCGGAAAAAGGTATTGTCCGTAAATTCACTATTGTTGATGACCAAAATAAAATAGAAGTAACTCCGCATGAAAAAGAGGTTTGGAAAACCAACCTGAGAGTAGCCAAAGTAGAATATAGAAATTCTTCTGTTTGATATTAATTAACTATTTATATATGAAAAAATTAATCTTAACATTCATGTGTTGTGCCACAGGGCTAATTACCGTTGCACAAACCAATTTCCGTCACATCTCATTTGATGAAGCTATCGCAGCAGCCAAACAAGAGAATAAAATGGTATTCATTGATTTCTATACAGATTGGTGCGGTCCATGTAAAATGATGGCTAAAGAAGTATTTCCTCAAAAGAAGGTAGGCGACTATTTCAATGAAAAATTTGTTTGTGTTAAATTCAACGCAGAAAAAGAAGGAAAAGAACTGGCTGCACGCTATCAGGTAAAAGCTTATCCCACTTTTATTGTATTGAACACAAAAGAGGAACTGCAATTGGATATTAAAGGAGCTGCAAATGCGGATGATTTTATTGCGAAAGTAGATGCCGGACTAGATCCTGAGCAGTCTCCCGCACGTATGGAAGCACGTTACAATTCAGGAGAACGCACTCCCGAATTGATAAATCGTTATGCACTCAGTTATTTGGAACAAGGCAAAGAAACGGAAGGTTTTAAAATCCTGGATGATTACTTCGCTTCTTTGACTGATGCACAACGTCTTTCCACACCTAATGCTTTTTTATTTACCCGATATACAATAGATCTTGATAATCCGAAGGCAAAATTTATGGTGGCTCATCGCAACGAATTCGATCCTTCTGTAAGTGCGGCAATAGCTGATAGAATAGCACGTCTATACCACTCAAAATTAGTCAGTTACTTCTCCGGATATATGCTTCGTGAGAACAAATATAAAGAAGAAGAGTATAAAACATTGAAAAAAGAAATCCAGGATCTAGATTTGGATAAAAACTATGAATATGCTCCGATGTTCAATCTAATAGAATGTCGTGTGAAAAATGATGATGCAACTTTCTTGTCTATGTGTGCAAAAGAATTTAATACGCTGAATTCTACTGATCGTGATTTATTAATCATGAACCTGACTCGTCTCATTAATGCAGAAGATAAAGACACGCTAAAAGCTATGTCCGAGTTTATTCGTGAACGGCTAAGTATTTTGAACCCTAATGCAATCTCACTTGCTGGTAGAACATTGGATAGTATCGAGTCTAAATTAAAAGAAAAATAAATCTTTCTCTTGAAATCTATTATCAATCATTTCAATAACCTAGAGGTTGTGTCTGCAAAAGGCACAACCTCATTTATATGAGGAAAACTATTGAATAGCATAGAAAAAACGGAGTGCGAATTGTGTAACCTTATCTGGCAACCAACATTTGCATCTAGCAAATAATACTTGTATCCATGGTCCTACTTTCGTCCGAAAAGGGGGATTTTGAGAGGCTACGATCCTACAGATAATACTTGCTAGTTTACGAGGATGGTAACCGTTTTGTTCTGCTTTCTCTATAATCTCTAAAGATTTGGCAAAACTTTGTCCGTAATCAGTGTCTTTCAATGTCGTTACTGATATATTACGGTTGGCAGTAAATCCTGTAGTAAAATCTCCCGGTTCTACCAGACATACTTTGATGCCAAAAGGATGAACTTCCAAAGCTAATGACTCGCTATATCCTTCTACGGCAAATTTGGAAGCCGAGTAAAATCCTTGATAAGGAATACCCATTACACCACCAATCGAACTGATATTGATAATCTTCCCTTTGCGAGCTTTACGCATGAATGGCAGCACCATTTTACACATATTTACTACACCAAAGAAATTGGTATTCATTTGTGTCATTACTTCCTGATCAGTTGCTAGTTCTAATGCACCTCCGATCCCGATTCCGGCATTATTGATAAGTACATCGATTTTTCCTTGCTCCGATATAATCTTATTAATAGTATTCTGTATGGAATTGATATTTGTGACATCAACTACTATCATTCTAACATTGCCTATATTCTCGGATGATTTTCTACTTGTTCCATAAACAACGTGCCCCTGTTCAGATAACATTTGTGCTGTGAATTTTCCGAATCCGGAAGATGCTCCGGTAATAAGTATAACTTGTGAGTACATATTTTTTAATTTCCTGCAAATATAAAGAGAATAAAAGGCATTAGTTTATGCTATTCTGCCGATACTCGTTAGGAGAGTAACCTACACATTTCTTAAATAAACGCGTGAAATGCTGAGGATATTTAAACCCTAATTCGTATGCTATCTCGCTAATAGATTTGCTTGTATCAAAGACTTTTTCTTTTGCTGTTTCTATCAATTTAAGCTGGATATGTTCTTGCGGTGATTTACCTGTTTCTTTCTTGATTAAATCTCCGAAATAATTGGGTGAAAGATTCAGGTTCTCTGCACAATATTGTACTGAGGGCAGACCGATATCCTGTGGTTTATCTGACAGAAAGTAGTTATGCAGAAGATCTTCGAAGCGGATCAAGATATCCTTATTTACATTACTACGAGTAATAAATTGACGATCGTAGAAACGCATACAGTAGTTTAGTAGCAATTCTATATTGGCTATAATAATCTTTTGGCTATGTTTGTCGATGCCACGTTGTAACTCTGTTTGTATATTGTGGAAACACTCAATAATCACCCCCCGTTCTTGCTCAGACAGGTGGAGAGCCTCATTGGATTCGTAAGAAAAGAAATTATAATTTTTAATATTACGTCCCAGCGATGTTCCGCGAAGAAAATCCGGATGAAAAAGCAATCCCCATCCTTTGGGTTGAAAGGGCTTTCCGTTGTCTACAAAGCCTACAACCTGTCCTGGAGCAAGAAAGACCATTGTTCCCTCTTGATAATCATAATACTGGCGTCCGTAATGTATATCTCCACATTTCACTTCTTTCAGAAATATGGTATAAAATCCCATCATTTGACGTGAATGCCGTATAGCTTTGCATTTAGAAAAGTCTACTACACTCACTAACGGATGCAGTGTTTCGTTGCCTACCCGATCATTGTATTGGTAGATATGATCCATTTTGATGATTTCGTCCATACTTTTTTTAATTGATTGATACGATACAAATTTAGTACTTTTTCCTGTATTGGTATTACCTATCAGTGATAATGGTAGAAGAAACTGTAATTTATATCAATTGACTCAGGTGTATTCCTCTTTTCTTTCTTTATTTGCCACTTCATTTTATATTTATTTTTTATATTTGCGACAACAATCAATAGATATGATACCGCTATGAATAAATTCCGAATTTTACTTTATGTGATGTTGCTCTTTCTGGTTGGTTGTCATCCGGAAGGAGCAAATGTAAAACAGGGGTTAGACAGAGCTGCGCAAATAATGGAGCAGGACCCGGACACTGCATTTATAATTCTTGAAAATATTCAGACGAATCAGATGAATGAGGCACAACTTGCAGAGTATAATCTGTTGTGTACAAAAGTCAATGAGGATAAGAACCTCCCTCATTCGTCCGATGAACAAATACGTCAGGCAGTATCTTATTTTGAAGTAAATGGTAACCAGCTTCAAAAGACACAGGCATATTACTATCTTGCTTGTGTAGAAAGTGACTTGAATCGGAAACAAGAAGCGGAAATACACTTTAAGAAAGCTATAAAATTGGCGACTCTTACCGAAGATTATGATTACATGACTAAAATATGCAGACGATGTAGTCTGTATTATCAGAAAAATGGAAACTTTGATGAAGCTTTGGAAATGGAGAGAAAAGCTTATGCTAGTCAGTTGATGTTAAATGATAGCGAGGATCATTCAACGACCATTCTTTCTTCTGCTTTAGGCATGTTCGGTGTTTTATCTTTATTATTAGGTCTGCTCTGGAGAAAGAACCGATATGCGTATGTTCAATTGAATACTTTCAAAGAGGAAATAAGACAGAAGGAAACTCAATCGGATAAATTGATGCTACAATGCGAGTATTTAGAAGAAAAATATCAATCGTTACAATGGCAAATCTACGAAAACTCTCCGGTAATAACTAAAGTTCGTCAGTTTAAGGATAAGAATGCTTTGTCTACCAAAATACCTTCGTTTACTGAAAGAGATTGGAATGAATTGTTACGGCTTCAAGAAAGTGTTTATGGGATCATCTCCAAATTGAAAGAGATCGGGCCTAAACTTACTGAGGAAGATTTGAGGGTATGCGCTTTTTTGCGTGAGGGCGTTCCACCTTCTTGCTTTGCCGATCTTATGAAGCTGACAGTGGAAACATTAACTCGTAGAATATCCAGAATAAAAACGGAGAAATTGATGTTGGTGAACTCAAAAGAATCTTTGGAAGAGATTGTAAAATCGTTGTAGTCCGAATTTGTCTGCGTGGTTTTTAATTTACTTTCTGATTATCAGATGATTGTGATTTGTAATCGTCTGTATTTGTCCGGTTAGAAACTAGTCTTTTACATGCCTGTTCTATAACTTTGCAAATAAAAAAAGTAATAGAACCATGAGCAATTTACTGTTTAAAAGATGGAATGATTTTATTGGTTGGAGCGTTTTTCTGATCGCTGCTTTAGTATATGGATCGACTATTGAACCGACAGCAAGTTTTTGGGATTGTCCCGAGTTTATTTCATGTGCCGAAAAGTTACAGGTCGGTCATGCGCCGGGTGCACCTTTTTATATGTTAGTAGGAAATCTCTTTACTCAATTTGCTACTGATACTTCGCAGATAGCACGTATGGTCAATCTACTAAATGCGTTATTGAGTGCGGGATGTATTTTGTTTCTCTTCTGGAGTATTACCCGATTAGTCAGGAGTTTAATGACGGACGGTCAGAAGAGTCTGTCGAAAATAGATGGTATTATTATTCTAGGTTCAGGGCTTGTCGGAGCATTGGCATATACATTCAGTGATACTTTCTGGTTCAGTGCGGTGGAAGGAGAAGTTTACGCTTTTTCTTCTTTTCTCACTGCGGTGGTCTTTTGGATGATTCTTCGTTGGCAGGATGAATCAGACACAGTTTCCGGTGACCGTTGGATTATATTGATAGCTTATATTATCGGTCTTTCTATCGGAGTACATTTACTCAATTTGCTTTGTATTCCGGCTATAGTATTGGTTTTCTATTATCAGAAATACCGTTCTATTTCTTTCAAAGGCTTTATGATGGCAGTGGCTTTTTCGGGGATAATTATCGCTTTTATACTTTTTATGTACATTCCGGGAATGGTGGAAATAGGTGGATGGTTTGAGCTTCTTTTCATTAATGTACTAAGACTTCCTTTCCAATCCGGTTTGATCAGTTTTGTTGTTTTGGTTTTATTACTGTTAGTAGGAGCTGTTTGTCGATTCAGAAAACGAGTAATACATACCTCTCTTTGGTGTCTGATTATGCTCACAGTAGGTTATACCACTTATGCCGTAATTCTAATTCGAGCGAACGCCAATACTCCGCTAAATGAGAATGCCCCAGACAATATCTTTACTCTGAAAAACTATCTGAACCGGGATCAATACGGAAGTATTCCATTACTATATGGAAAGAGTTATGCTTCTGAGCCTGAATATGTGGTTGAAGGAGATTATTACAAACTAAAAGTGAAACAAGGAGGAAAAGTATATTCCTTCGATAAAAACGATTCTAAATATAAAGTCGTTCGGCAGAAAGAGGATGTTTGCTACACTCAAAATATGTTTTTCCCCCGAATGTGGAATGAACGGGCGACACCTCTTTATAAAGCTTGGTCGGGCGGTACGGAGGAACTTCCTACACAGATAGAGAACTTGACTTATTTTGTGACCTATCAGCTAAATTATATGTATTGGCGTTATTTCCTATGGAATTTTGTAGGGCGGCAGAATGACATACAAGGTCATGGAGATCTGGAACATGGAAACTGGATTACGGGTATTTCTTGGCTCGATAATTTAAGGCTGGGCGATCAGGAGCTATTGCCGGATTCTTTGCGTCAGAACAAAGGTCACAATGTCTTTTATGGTCTGCCGTTACTTTTAGGACTGATAGGTATCTATTGGCAATTGAAACGAGGCAGAGCGGGACAACAACAGTTTAGTGTCTTACTTTTCCTTTTCTTCATGACAGGACTTGCCATTATACTCTACCTGAATCAGGCTCCCGATCAACCTCGTGAACGGGATTATGCTTATGCCGGTTCTTTCTATGCTTTTGCTATTTGGATAGGGATGGGAGCTGCCGGTTTATGCGATTGGATGCGTAAAAAGAAAGCAGGTATCGTTCCGGTCAGTGGGGTGATGGCAATTTGTTTATTGATTCCCATACAGATGGTCACTCAAACTTGGGATGATCATGATCGGAGTAACCGTTTTACCTGTCGTGACTTCGGAGCTAACTATTTAATGACTCTTCCCGATAAAGGAAATCCGATTATTTTCTGCAACGGAGATAATGATACTTTTCCTTTGTGGTACAATCAGGATACGGAAGAAGTGCGTCGGGATGTCCGTATCTGTAACCTTAGTTATGCACAAACCGACTGGTATATTTATCAGCAGCAATGTCCTTTGTATGATGCTCCGGGGTTACCAGTCTCTTGGGAAAGGGAACAATATAAAGAAGGCAAAAACGAATATATCACCATTCGTCCGGAATTAAAGAAACAGATAGAAGCATTTTATCAAAAGTATCCGGAGGAAGCGCGTGACAGTTTCGGAGAAGACCCTTTTGAGGTGAAGAATATCCTGAAGCATTGGGCGTTTTCAGAAAATCCGGACTTCCATGTTATACCTACAGATACTGTTACCATTCGGCTTGATAAAGAAGCCATTCTACGTTCCGGTGTCATGCTTCCTCACTCTATCCGCCATTTAAAAGGAGAGGAATTGATAAATGCTCTACCCGAAAAACTCGAGATATCATTAAAAGAAGTACGTATGCTGACTAAAATGGATTTATTGATATTGGAAATGATCGCTAATTGTAATTGGGAACGACCGCTCTATATGGCTATTTCCGTAGGTGAAGCCAGCAACTTGAAACTGGATAATTATTTTGTAATGGAGGGATTGGCTTATCGTTTTGCTCCGTTCGATTATAAACAATGGGGAGATTCAGATGAACATAACAGTCATGTGGTAGATGTGGAGAAACTTTATACAAACGTAATGCAAAGATATAAATATGGTGGTTTGGATACTCCGGGCTTGTATATAGACGAAACAACCATGCGTCTCTGTTATTCCCATCGAAGATTATTTACGCAACTTGCTTTGAAGCTGATTGAACAGGGAGAACATTCACGAGCTAAAGAAGTGCTTGCGTATGCCGAAAAGGCTATCCCTAAATACAATGTGCCTGAAGTATATGAAAGCGGTTCCTTTGATATGGCAACTGCCTATGCCGCTTTGGGCGAGAAAAAGAGAGCCATTTCTATATTGGACTATTTAACGGCAGAAGCAGAGTCTTCTATCCTTTGGATTTTTTCACTGAATGATAATGATATAAGAATTGCTCAAAAAGATTGCATGGTTAAATTCTGGCAGTGGAATCTCTATAATGATTTAATGAAAGAAATAGATTCGACCAAGTATAGAGAGAATTCTCACCGTTTTGAAGAGAAATATGCACAGTTTTCTCAAATCATGAATATCGGAATTAATAATTAGAGACAGATGAAAACAAGAGAAATGGAACAAAAAGAAACAGAAAATGTATTTGGAAAGGTAAACCATATAATCTTATTGGTTGGTTTACTATTGATTATGATAGGATATATATTGATGAGCGGTGAGGGGAGCACCCTTACCGCATATAATCCGGATATATTCAGTGATTTACGGATACATGTAGCTCCTGTAATATGCCTGACAGGATATTTACTAAATATTTATGGAGTTGTTTGTATAAATAAATTCCGATATAAAAAGAGTAGAAAACAATAAAACATCATCTTTGTAGCCTAATAATAAAAAGGTGGCTTCCCCCACTATACAGAAACAAGACTCGTTCCTTCAGCATACTTAGGTAAAAAAAGCTTGTTTTATTGTCATTTGTCACTTTTTTAAGCTAAACGATTACTAATCAATGCTAAAATGGTGATAACAGCCGGTGACAATAGAGTGACAATAGAAAGTTATTCGGGCTCTATTGTCACTTTATTATTCCACTATCCGATATGCTTTGGGGCGTTTCTCCTTTATATATAAGGTAAATAAACCGTTTGTTTAGTTGTTTAGAAGCTTCAATTAATGTTTTTTTTAAGATGGTAGATATTGTTTTACGTACATAGTCCCATGGTTCCACGTATGTGATCCTTCGGGATCACGTACCATATCCGAATGGTTTACATACGTGAAACGAGAACATATACCTT
The DNA here is from genome assembly GCF_900155865.1 of Bacteroides bouchesdurhonensis. Classification (GTDB taxonomy): domain Bacteria; phylum Bacteroidota; class Bacteroidia; order Bacteroidales; family Bacteroidaceae; genus Bacteroides; species Bacteroides bouchesdurhonensis. Next base: position 2,957,224 of record NZ_LT707006.1, on the reverse strand, counting down.
GTAAAAATACTAATCGAACCTTATCTGTAGGTTAAGGTTAGTAATATTTGCTCTATATACTTGTAGTAAATGAAAATATAAGTAGACAGTGTTTTAAGGAACAAGTACTCATCCAAGCAGTATGTTATTTGAAGAAAAAACATCTATAGGAGTATGAATATAATATATTTTTTGTATTTTTGGTTCCAATAATTAAGTTATCAACTATTGTATCTAATAATATGAAGAAGCCAATTTTATTCTTTTGGGCAGTACTTACATTCATGCTTCCCACGCTAGCACAACAGCGAGCAGACCAACAACACCTTGAAAATAACAAATCATTTTCAATGATCGTATTGGGAGATCCTCAAGGATATACAAAATACGACATCAACCAACCTATATTCGAACTCTGTACGGCATGGATTGCTGATAATATTGACAATCTAAATATAAAGGCTGTACTCTGTACAGGAGATCTGGTAGAGCAAAACGAGAACATTACAATGAATCGGAAAATGCTTAATCAGACAAGTGAAGAAATGTGGGAATCCGCTTCACGTTCATTTGCGCGTCTTGATAATAAGGTTCCTTATATAATATCTTGTGGTAATCATGATTACGGATACAAAAGTTCTGAATGTGGTATCACTCATTTTCCTGAATATTTTCCTTTCAAACGAAATTCAACTTGGAGAGATTGCCTTGTCGCTGACTTTCCGAATCGTAATGGGGTAGTATCTTTGGAGAATGCAGCTTTTGAGTTTAAAGTTCCTAATTGGGATAAAATATTAGTTATTACATCAGAATTTGCTCCACGTGATGAAGTGCTTGAATGGGCAAGAAATTTAGTTGCAAAGAAAGAATATATTGATCATAAGGTTATATTTATAACTCATTCTTTTCTTCGGGAGCGCAATGCGAAACGTACTGACAACGAGCATTATAAAATAACTCCCCGAAATTGGGGACAAGGAGTGTGGGATAAACTGATTTATCCTTCTTCGAATATTGACCTGGTGATATGTGGACATACGGGTAAACCTGGTGAATTTGAGGATGCAGTCGCTTATCGTGTAGACCCGAATAAGGTGGGAAAAAAGGTTCACCAGATGATGTTCAATGTACAAATATCAGGTGGCGGATGGGAAGGCAATGGAGGAGACGGTTGGCTCCGTATACTTGAATTTATGCCTGACGGTAAAACTATCAAAGTAAAAACTTATTCACCTTTATTTGGTTTTTCTCCTTCAACCAAACATCTGGCTCATCGAACAGGAGCGTGTGATCAGTTTGAAATGGTCGTTGAATAAGGACATGTATGCCAATGTCTCTATTTCAAATGTTTTTTCATGACGAAGTTGGTGAGACATAATTGGTTTGCCAGTCTTTTTTGTTCATATTGGATGTAATAACCTTTGCTCTCAAAAAAGGATTTGGCTGTCAGGCTTACTTCGGATGTGATAATTTCAATTTGATGGTTGATGGCATATTTTTCTATTTCGGACAACAGGAAGGTAGCCACTCCTTTCTGTTGGAATTTTGCGTGTACGAACATGGAATGCAAATAGCCGTCTTTACGTAAAGATGCGAATCCGATGGCTTGGTTTGTTTCGTTGAAAGCTATAATAAAATATAGATTATTGATTAGTTCTATCCAATGTGGAATATTCTCACCACATGAAGCCCAATCCCGGACTTCTTCAAGAGAGTAGTCTTTTATGTTTATAGTCAAAACTGTTTCTTTATACAATTCTTTCAGAATTTCTATATCCGAAATTGTTGCTTCTCTAAATTGATAAGGATGGTTCATAACTTCTACTTATAATTAACAGGTAAGCAAAGATAGGGATAATTATCTGTAAAAATGGTAATATCACCCGTAATTTATATACAAAAGTTCTGGTAAATTCTGCATACTTTTGCAAAGTGAATAATCAATAACAATTTAAAGGCTACGATATGAGTAAAAAAGTTCTGATACTATCATCCAGTCCCCGTAGAGGAGGAAACTCAGACAGACTGTGTGATGAGTTTTTAAAAGGTGCCGAAGCGGCAGGAAATGATGTGGAAAAGATTTTCCTGAAAGACAAACAAATCAATTATTGTACGGGATGTAGTGTTTGTAGTATGTACGGGAAACCTTGTCCGCAAAAAGATGATGCAGCAGACATCATTGAAAAAATGATAGGAGCAGATGTGATTGTAATGGCAACTCCTGTTTATTTCTATACTATGTGCGCACAGATGAAAACACTGATTGACCGTTGTTGTGCCCGTTATCTCGAAATACGCAACAAAGAATTCTATTTTATCATAGCTGCTGCAGAAGAAAGTGTTCCGATGATGGAACGAACCATCGAGGGCTTTCGAGGCTTCCTTGATTGTCTGGAAGAACCAGTAGAGAAAGGAGTGGTTTATGGAATTGGTGCCTGGAAGGTAGGAGAGATAGAAGGAAAACTTTCGATGGTGGAAGCCTATGAAATGGGAAGTAATGTCTGATAGATTTTATAACATGAAGAAGTATATAGAAATGAAACTGTAAAAAGACTGCTCGTTGATATATCCAAATGATGTATTGACGGGCAGTTTTTCTATTAAAAGAAAGTAAATCTGTAATATTGGTATAACTTTCGGTAATTAAGATACGTGAAAAGTAAATCTCTGTGATTAAATTTGCACCGTGATAAAATCCGTTTGTGGTGTATATATTATCAGACATACGGTAAAACTCTTTAAATAAAAGAATTTAAACTACTATAATTTGAAATTTATTTGATTATGCTACGTATTATTAGAATCACAACTGCTATTGTATGCTTTGTCATTATTACCCTGCTTTTTCTTGATTTTACAGGGACATTGCATACTTGGTTTGGTTGGCTGACTAAAATTCAATTTTTACCTGCAATATTAGCATTGAATGTAGGTGTCGTACTATTTCTTGTGATACTGACATTCATGTTCGGACGTGTTTATTGCTCAGTTATATGTCCTTTAGGAGTGTTTCAGGATATTATTTCCTGGTTTTCCGGAAAACGGAAGAAAAACCGTTTTCGTTATTCACCGGTGAAAAAGTGGTTACGTTATGGAGTCTTAGCTGTGTTTGTTGTAGCTATGATTGCGGGATGGAATGCTATAGCCATTCTTGTAGCTCCTTATAGTGCTTATGGGCGTATGGTATCCAGTCTTTTAGCTCCTGTTTGGCAATGGGGGAATAATCTTCTTGCCTATTTGGCAGAACGTGCAGATAGCTATGCTTTCTATGAAGTGGATGTTTGGATGAAAAGTCTTTCTATTTTGATGGTTGCAGCCGTAACTTTTATCGTGTTGTTTACATTAGCATGGCGTAACGGACGTACTTACTGTAACACAATCTGTCCTGTTGGAACGATCTTGGGATTTATATCCCGCTATTCTGTTTTCAAACCAATAATTGATACTACTAAATGCAATAACTGTGGTTTGTGTGCCCGTAACTGTAAGGCATCCTGTATTAATCCGAAAGCACATGAGATTGATTATAGTCGTTGCGTAGCTTGTATGGATTGTATCGGAAAGTGTAAACATGGAGCCATCCAATATACTCGGCGAGTTCCTAAAACAGTAAAAGACGGATCAGTTTCATTGGAAACATCACAAGTGAATCCAACGTCAGCTAGTAATTCTCGCCGTAGTTTCCTTTCATCATCTGCAATCTTTGCTACAACAGCTATCCTGAAAGCTCAGGAAAAGAAAGTGGATGGGGGATTGGCTGCTATTGAAGATAAAAAGATTCCCAATCGGGAAAATAAGATTTTCCCTGCCGGTGCATTAAGTGCACGTAATTTTACGCAGCATTGTACTGCTTGCCAATTATGTGTCTCCGTTTGTCCTACTCAAGTGCTTCGCCCCTCAGGTAATTTAATGACGTTAATGCAACCGGAGATGTCATATGAACGAGGCTATTGTCGCCCTGAATGTACTAAGTGCGCGGATGTCTGTCCGGCAGGTGCCATTCATCCGATTACAACTGCTGATAAATCAGCGACTCAAATCGGTCATGCTGTATGGGTGAAAGAGAATTGTGTCCCGTTAACAGATGGAAAAGAGTGTGGTAATTGTGCTCGTCATTGTCCAACCCATGCGATACAAATGGTTCCATCGAATCCGGATATTTCCGATTCCCCTAAAATTCCGATAGTAAATGTAGAACGTTGTATCGGTTGTGGAGCATGTGAGAATTTATGTCCGTCACGTCCGTTTAGTGCAATCTATGTATCTGGACATCTGATGCACCGAGTTATATAATCTAATTCAACATAAGATTATGGAAGAAAAAAATAAAAAAGAAATGAATCGAAGAGATTTCATAAAGATAGTAGGTATCAGTGCTGCTACATCAACAGGCTTACTGTATGGATGCTCTTCTAATAATAATTCTGCTTCAAATGTAGTTTCAGCGGAAAAAGGGATTCCTACCGACAAAATGACCTATCGTATTGCTCCTTCTACAGGAGATCGAGTCTCGCTATTAGGATATGGATGTATGAGATGGCCACTCAAGCCGGCTCCTGATGGTAAAGGTGAATTGATCGACCAAGATGCTGTTAATGAATTGGTAGACTACGCTATTGCTCATGGAGTAAACTATTTCGATACATCTCCGGCATATGTTCAAGGTTTTTCTGAAAAGGCGACGGGTATTGCATTAAGTCGTCACCCACGTGATAAATATTATATTGCTACCAAATTATCTAATTTCGATCCAAGTACATGGTCTCGTGAGGCTTCTTTAAAAATGTATCATAAATCATTCACAGATCTTCAGGTAGATTACATTGATTATATGTTACTTCATGGCATTGGGATGGGTGGAATGGATGCTCTCAGAGGCAGATATTTAGATAACGGAATGCTGGATTTCCTGATTAAAGAACGTGAAGCAGGACGTATCAGGAATCTTGGATTTTCTTATCATGGTGATATTGAAGTATATGATTACTTGCTTTCGTTGCATGATGAAATAAAATGGGATTTTGTGCAAATACAACTCAATTATGTGGATTGGAAGCATGCAAAAGAAGTGAATGCTAGGAATACAGATGCGGAATATTTATATCAGGAACTGGAAAAACGTGACATTCCAGCCGTTATAATGGAACCACTTTTAGGAGGACGATTGTCTAAACTGAATGATCATCTGGTTGCACGTCTTAAACAACGTAGCCCTGAAACTAGCGTAGCGTCATGGGCATTCCGTTATGCGGGATCTCCGGAGAAGGTACTTACTGTTTTAAGTGGAATGACCTATATGGAGCATTTACAGGATAATCTCCGCACTTATTCTCCTTTGCAGCCACTTACCGACGAAGAGAAAGACTTCTTGGAGGAAACAGCTTTATTAATGCTGAATTATCCTACAATACCTTGTAACGATTGCAAATATTGTATGCCATGTCCATACGGATTGGATATACCCGGAGTATTGTTGCATTATAATCGCTGTGTCAATGAAGGTAATGTACCAAGTAGCGGACAGGATAAAAATTATGCGAAGGCACGTCGTGCTTTTCTTATCGGTTATGACCGTAGTGTTCCTAAATTACGACAGGCCAGCCATTGTATCGGATGTAACCAATGTGTGCCTCATTGCCCACAGAATATTGATATACCAGGAGAGTTACACCGTATCGATCAATTTGTAGAACAACTGAAACAAGGCACTTTATAATGGAAGAACTAATTAAACTGTTACATTTGGGAGGATATTCCTGTGTGATTGCTAATGGAGAAGTACGTCGAACTTTCACTCAGCGTGGAGTGGCTGACTTATATGATTTGCTGACTCTGGAACCTGATTTTCTTCAGGGGGCTTCCATTGCTGATAAGGTAGTCGGTAAAGGTGCTGCTGCCTTAATGATTCTAGGAGGTATAAAGGAATTGTATACGGATGTAATCAGTGCTAAAGCTTTGGAATTATTCCGCCAGTCTGATGTGAAAGTTGATTTTAAGCAAGAGGTGCCGTTTATCTGGAATCGTGATCGTACCGGGTGGTGTCCTGTAGAAACGATGTGTAGTGAAGTGGAGACTGCCGAGGCAATATTACCGTTAATCCATGATTTTATTGGAAAAATGAGAAATAAAAAATGAGAATGATAAAGAATACAGCTAGTCTTTTTTTAATAAGTAGTTTGTTTTCCCTTTCAGGAGCGGCACAGGTAAAAAAAGATACGACACATGTGGGGAGGAGTTATGCTATTGATGAAGTGGTGGTTACAGGAACACGCAGTGAAACAGATGTTCGTCATCTTCCGATGACTATATCTGTGGTAGGACGCCCGCAAATAGAAAGTAGATATGATGCTTCGTTGTTGCCGCTTTTGACAGAACAAGTGCCAGGATTGTTTATCACTAGTCGTGGTATGATGGGATATGGCGTATCTACAGGGGCAGCGGGTGGCATGAGCCTGCGTGGTGTTGGAGGAAGTCCAACGGCAGGATTGCTGGTCTTGATTGATGGACATCCTCAATACATGGGATTAATGGGACATCCAATAGCGGATGCTTATCAATCAATGATGGCTGAAAAAGTAGAAGTGGTACGTGGACCTGCATCTGTTCTATACGGTTCTAATGCGATGGGGGGAGTTATTAATATAGTTACCCGTAAGCAGTTGGAGGATGGAGTAAATACTGATATGCAAGTGGGTTACGGTTCGTATAATACTTTGCAGACAGAAATGTCCAACCGGGTAAGAAAGGGACGTTTCAGTAGTGTTGTTACAGGATCATATAACCGTACAGACGGCCATCGCTCAGATATGGAATTTGAGCAATATGGTGGATATGCTAAATTAGGATATGATCTTAGTAATTATTGGAAAGTGTGGGGAGATGTAAATGTTACCCATTTCAACGCTTCCAATCCGGGAACCATTCAAACTCCTCTTATTGATAATGATTCTCGTATAACCCGGGGAATGACCTCATTTGCTTTGGAAAATCGTTATGAAAAGACTTCCGGTGCTTTGAGTTTTTTCTACAATTGGGGACGGCATAAAATCAATGACGGATATTCAGCAGGAAAAGAACCTCAGAAGTCACATTTCAATTCTAAAGATAAAATGATGGGTGTTTCCTGGTTTCAGAGTGCCAGCTTCTTTTCTGGTAATCGTCTGACTGTAGGTTTTGACTATCAACATTTTGGAGGTGAATCATGGAATAGGGTAGTAGCGACAGGTGAGCGAATCCCCGGAGTTGATAAACAAGTAGATGAGTTTGCCGGATATGTAGATTTCCGACAGGATTTATATAGCTGGTTGTCTTTGGATGCAGGTGTTCGTGTTGATCATCATTCACATGTGGGAACAGAGTGGATTCCTCAAGGAGGATTGGCTTTCCATTTGCCTAAAAGTGCGGAATTAAAAGCAATGGTAAGCAAAGGATATCGTAATCCAACTATTCGTGATATGTATATGTTCCCTCCTGCAAATCCGGATTTAAAAGCAGAAAAGCTGATGAATTATGAATTGTCATATTCGCAACGTCTGTTGGGAGGTGCGCTTTCATATGGTTTGAGCCTTTATTATATTAATGGAGATAATATAATCATGTCCAATGGCTTAATACCTCCGCTCAATGTAAATTCAGGTGAGATTGAAAATTGGGGTATTGAAACGAATATGGGGTATCGGATTAATTCTCATTGGAGTGTAAATGCTAATTATAGCTGGTTACATATGGAGAATCCGGTTCTTGCTGCTCCCGAACATAAATTGTATGCTGGAGCAAACTTTACTTCAGGACGTTGGAGCTTGGCTACAGGAGTACAATATGTGAAAGGACTTTATACTAGTGTGATCAAAGGAAATGAAAAGCAAGATAGTTTTGTACTGTGGAATCTTAGGGGAAATTACCGTTTATGTAATTATGCTAGCGTCTTTGTAAAAGGTGAAAACTTATTGGCACAACAGTATGAAATTAATCTAGGGTATCCAATGCCTAAAGCAACCTTTATGGGTGGTATAAATTTAAACTTTTAAATAATATATAATATGGAAACAACATCTGTGAAATTCTATTCACTCAATTATAGTGATATAAAGACATATTTGTCAGCCTCTTTATTCATTGTAGGCAACATCCTTTTCCCTCAACTTTTTCATCTCATTCCCCAAGGTGGAATAACTTGGCTGCCAATTTATTTCTTTACATTAATCGGTGCTTATAAAGTATGGTTGGAAAGTAGGTCTACTGACAGCTGTCCTTTCTCCTGTGATTAACTCTTTATTATTTGGTATGCCAATGCCAGTCACATTGCCTGCTATTCTTTTGAAATCAATATTACTGGCTATTTCTGCCGGATGGGCTGCTCAACGCTTCGGACGTATATCTATTCCTATTTTAGTTGGAGTAGTTTTAAGTTATCAGATAGTCGGTACTTTAGGAGAGTGGATCTATGTTGGTAATTTCTTTAAAGCTATTCAGGATTTTCGTATAGGTATCCTTGGTATGTGTTTACAAGTATTTGGAGGTTATTTTCTTATCAAATATTTGATTCGTAGATAATAACGAGATACTTCATATCATAAACAAGAGGTAACACTTTATTGTAAAAAGAGGTACCTCTTGTTTTTATTCTGCAGATGTTTAATTTAGTTTTTTCTTATATACCCATATACTCAATAGAAAATAGATTCCTGCCTGACCCCACAAAGTGATGTATTCCGGTCGGATGTCAGCCATACTGGCTCCCATTGAGTTTAACTTCACAAAAGCAAGTGTACCCGGTGCTGCCGGAAGAATGTAATGAGCTGCTTTCCAATACCATGGCATTAACTCCATTGGATAAGAAACTCCCGAGAGGAAAATCAATCCAACTGAGAAGAAGGCTATCATAAGTAAGGGTGCTTCCGAATCTGTAAAATAACGCGAAGCTGCTAATCCGAGAAACGAAGTAGCTATGAGATATGGAATCATCAATAAGACAATGTATAATCCATTGCCAATATTAGGAATACTAAAAAAATATGGAAGCAGGCCTAACAAGAACAAAGCGAAGACAGCATATAGACTGCAATATACAAAAGTCTTTCCCGCCACAATACGCGTAGCGTTTCCCCATCCTTGTCCAAAAGGTATATACACCCGAATTCCTCTCGTACTATATTCTTCTCCGGTTACCATCCCGATAACCATTAATAATGTTTGAAAAATAATAATCATCATAACTGCCGGAATTAAATAAGATCCATATCCCTCTGTGTAATTGTAAAGTGCCGTTCCAGAAACATTGATAGGTTGTGCCATCGCTACAGCCAATAAACCTTGAGGAGGTAGAAAGACTGCTCCATCCGGACGATATTTATCGTTGATTGCCAACATTACTAATGAAGAGGAGCCTTGTAGAGCTTCAAAATATAGAAAAGCGTCAGTTGTAGCATATAAAGAGAATACTGCTTCATCTCCCCGGAATACCCGTTCTTCAAAATCATGGGGTAGATAGATAATTCCTTGTACTTTTCCTGTTTTCATCCATTCTTTCGCTTCATGATAGTCTATAGCCTGATCATAAATTTCTGTTTGTGGGGTAGCATCCAGCCATCGAATAAAATTACGACTTAATTGGCTGTGAGAATTATCAACTACTGCTACCGGAACATTAGTTACGATATTAGGAGCATACATATAATTATAGAGTAATCCATATACGAAAATTCCTCCTATCAATACCAATAGGATAGCATAACTGGTACTGATAGCCACAAATTCACGACGGATGATGAACGATATCTGTTGTAATTTACTTAATTTTTTCATACTTATGACTTTCTATAGCTCGTTTCAAATGCGGAAGTAACAGGAAGGCTAACAAAGGGAATATACACAATATTACAGCCGTTGTCCAAAGATGAATAAATCCACTGCCACCGTAAAGCATCATTTGCATTGCTTCCGTAAAATGACGGACCGGAAAAAGGTAAGATGCATCCCTTACTAACGGGAACATATTAGGGACAGGAAAAGTTACTCCTGATAACGTGGCACCTAAAGAACCTACCATCGACACGATACTGATGATTAAGGAGATGGCAGGAAACAGTGAAAATAAGAACAAACCAAGAGCCTGCGTTGCTATAATGAAAAGAACAGTCATACTATTCATTAACAACCAACTTCCCTGAAAAGGGATGTGTAGAATACCAAACATTACATAATTGGCAAACCATCCTATTAGTATATAAATGATGGTATAAGGTAGTAATTTCCCTAATACAGCTGTTACCATATTACCTTTTGCAACAGTCAGCCATTCATCGGCTGTTCGGAACTTTATTTCAATACCCGTTGCATATACAGTGGTGAGTAAAATCAACACTTGAAATAATACAAAAAAGAAAGGCTGACTTAAATACACCGAATAGTCCAGACTCGGATTGTAAATAGGATGATTATTAGCCTGAACAGGTAATAAAAAAGTCGTAATTTGTTCTTGATCTACTCCTAATGCAACAGCTTGCATCACGATAGGAGAAAGAGATACAGGAGCCAGAGATGTTTCGAACGCTGCCATCAACTCACCGCCAACCGACATAAGTGCATAATGATAATAATAAGATAGAGTTGCATTCTTTCCGGTAATAGCGTCTTGTTCAAATTGAGGAGGAATAGAGAGATAACCATATATTTCCTTTTTCTGCACAGCTTCTCGGGCAGCAGCTTCATTTACAAAATGCTGTGTCACATTGAATGTAGGTACAGCTGATATATTACGGACAATCGCTCTGGAACTGGCTGTATTATCCTGATCGATAATACCGATAGGAATATTTTCCATTTGTCCATTGCCGAAAATTGTTGCCATAAAAAAGAGAGTGAACAGTGGGAGTACAATACACACGCCAAAGTAAAGACGTCGTGAAGTCATACGATGCCACTCTCTTAGCAACACTGCGTGAAAAGGATGATATGTTTGTGATGAACTCATGCTTTTAATCGTTTAGCGTCAATAATACGGACATTCCAGGACGCAAATCTTCTACTTTTTGTGTGGGACGAGCATGGATCTCGAAGGTACGTAAATCATAACTTCCCGTCTGTTTGGTTGATTTCCATGTAGCAAAACTACCCAGGGGACTAATATAATAGATTTTAAATTCAATATTCTCTTTTCCGATAGCTGGTACATTTGCAGTAAATGTTTCTCCCATTTTGAATTGTGGCATTAGATCTTCCCGTACATTGAGTACGACATGTACATCATTCATAACTACCAGATTCATAATAGGTGTTCCCGGGGCAACCAACTCTCCACGTTTTGGGAAAATAGTTGCAATCTGTCCGTCTTCCGGTGCAGTCAATCGGGCATCAACTAATAAAGCTGAGACTTCATCTACTGTACTTCGTGCAGCGTCCACCATACTGGCAGCAGATGCTTTGTCTTCTTTCTGTGCACCATCTACAGCCATCTGATATTGTTCGTATGCTGCCCGTTCGGCTGCTACTGCTGCTTTATACATTGCTTCTACTTCATCTTTTCGTTGAGAAGTGACTACACTATCATTATATAATGTAAGAATTCGATTATAAGTTGTTTTTGCTAATGTCAGATCACTTTTGGTTTTATTCCATAATTGCAATGCTGTAGCCACAATCTGTTTGCGGGTTCCTGCATCAATCTTTTTATTTTGTTGCATAGCTACTCGTTCCAAAGCATTTACCTGTTGGTATTTGGCATGTATTTCAGGACTATTGATAACGACAAGTGTATCGCCCTGACGTACCCAATCGCCTTCTTTTACGAAGAAAGTGTCAATACGTCCGGGAAGTTTCCCGCTGATACGAATTTCTGTTGCTTCTGCCTGTCCTTGCAGAACTAGCGGTTGTTTATGCATCAATATCATTCCCAGGACTGTGAAGATGGCAACTGCCAGCATGATGATGACAAAGGCCCAGGAAAGGGTTCTACTAGTTGGTTTCATTATTTCTTACGGTTTAGGTTGATAGTTTACAAATTGTTCCGGTGTGCCACAAAGTGAAAGTAAATTCATCAGTGCCACATCATATTCATAATAAGCAGCCAGTCGGGCTACTTTCACTTTCGAAAGCATTGTTTCCGCATCAATTACTTCAGTAGATGTTGCCATTCCCTCAGTGAAAGACTTTTTGCGGATACGTACTAATTCTTCACTCAATTTAATGGTTGCATTTAAAGCTTTTACATTGTCTTGGGCTTTTTGAAGTTGTGTATATAGTTTGTCTACTCCTACAGCCAGATCATCCCGAGCTTTCATTTGTCCCAAGACTAAGGTCTGTTGTGTCAGTTTCGATTGCCGGATACGTTTTTCACGATCCAAGCCATCGAACAGGTTCCATGTAAATCCGATTCCGATCATGGTACGAGGGACTAGATTACTTTGAATGCCATGAGAATAAAGGGTTTGTTTACCAAATAATGCAATATTCGGTAAATAACCGCTTTGATCGATGCGTACTTGTTGTTTGGCAATCTGTTCTTGCAAATATAATTGGTTGAGTAGATAGTTGCCACTTCCCACTGATAAATTGAAAAGCATTTTAGGAGGTAGGGAGTCATTCATAAACAAAGGAGAGGTAGGAACAATATTTTCATCCATATCTTTCTTGTTTAATAAGGTCTTAAGAGCACTTTGCATGACAGTTTCTTCTTTTTGGGCAGCTTCTAGTTCTCGTCTTGCTTCGTCCATATTTACTTGGGCAAACAAACGTCCTGCTTTATCTATCATTCCGGCTGCTTCTAGTTTCAGAGCATTCTCATAGTGCTTTTGCAGTCCTTTGTATGTTTCTTCCCGAACTGTCACAATCTGTTGTGCCAGTCGAAGCCCATAATAACTTTCGGCTAATAGATTTTGTTGGTTGGCAGAAACCTCTGCACGGCTTTCTCTAGCCAGATCTACCATTGTACGTCCAATATTTGTGGCACGAAATCGCTTACCTCCGGAAAAAAGTACCCATTCAGCCGATACATCAACTGTTGTTAGATTGCGGGGAGTCAAGGGAAAAATAAGTGTATTTGTTCCGATTTGGTCAAGGATAGATGAGATTATCTGATCATTTGGAATTATAGAATGCACAAAATCCTTAGCTGGATCCGTAAATTGAGACAGAGGTTGTTTTACCTCAATCTTTTCCGACATATGCACGAACGCTCCAGTAGACTGCAGGCTAGGATACCAAAAAGCATTTAACTTATCACGTTCAGTCTTTGCTATCTCTATACTTTTATCTGCTATTTTCAAACTCTGATTTCCTTGTTGGAGCAGCCGTAATGATTCTTCGAAACTTAACGAGGTCTGTGCCTTCATTTGAGTGCTGAGGAAAGTTAAAGCAAATAATACAAATATCAGTTGATTCTTTTTCATGTTTATCAAATCTTATTTTAGAGACTTTCTAACAGATAAAAGAACAACTTTGTTCACTTTTAGGTACTCTAAGAGCTAAATATTACAAAATGAACAAATTATAATTCTGTAGTATGATTGATTATGAGAACTGATTGTGCTACTTGAAATTTTTCTTTCACTAAAGAATGAAATTTTATTTGAGATATAAAAATAATGTTTACCTTTGCATCATCATTTCAGAAATACTTTTTGAGTGAATAATGCGGTAATAGCTCAGTTGGTAGAGCACTAGCTTCCCAAGCTGGGGGTCGCGAGTTCGAGCCTCGTTTACCGCTCTGTTAAAAATCAGATAGATAATGTCAGATATCTATCTGATTTTTTTTCATATTGCAATCACTAATATCACTACTTATTAAGAAATATCAGTTAAAGACGAATCCCCTGACATAAGTCATTATGAATAAAATAATGTATGAAGAATAGGCACAGTTCGTTCATTTTTCGTATTTTTGCATCCTGTTTTAACACTTAAGAAACTTAAATAGAAAAATATAATGGCAAAAGAACTGAAAGACCTGACCAAACGTAGTGAGAACTACTCTCAGTGGTACAACGATTTGGTGGTAAAAGCAGACTTGGCAGAACAATCTGCCGTACGCGGATGTATGGTGATTAAGCCTTACGGATACGCTATCTGGGAAAAGATGCAGCGTCAATTGGACGATATGTTTAAAGAAACAGGACATGTGAATGCTTATTTCCCATTATTAATTCCGAAATCGTTCCTTAGTCGTGAAGCAGAGCATGTAGAAGGATTTGCTAAGGAATGTGCTGTGGTAACACACTATCGTTTGAAGAATGCAGAAGATGGTTCAGGTGTTGTGGTAGATCCGGCTGCAAAGTTGGAAGAAGAACTGATTATTCGCCCAACTTCTGAAACAATTATCTGGAATACCTATAAGAATTGGATCCAATCTTATCGTGATCTGCCTATCCTTTGTAATCAGTGGGCAAACGTATTCCGTTGGGAAATGCGTACCCGTTTGTTCCTGCGTACTGCTGAATTCTTGTGGCAAGAGGGACATACAGCACATGCTACACGTGAAGAAGCTGAGGAAGAAGCACAAAGAATGCTGAATGTATATGCTGAATTCGCAGAAAAATATATGGCTGTTCCCGTTGTAAAAGGAGTGAAATCGGCCAATGAACGTTTTGCCGGTGCACTTGATACATATACAATTGAAGCTATGATGCAGGATGGTAAAGCATTGCAGAGCGGTACTTCTCATTTCTTGGGACAGAACTTTGCAAAGGCTTTCGACGTTCAGTTCGTAAACAAAGAAAATAAATTGGAGTATGTTTGGGCAACCTCATGGGGAGTTTCTACTCGTCTGATGGGTGCGCTTATTATGACTCATTCCGATGATAACGGTTTGGTTTTACCTCCACATCTGGCTCCGATTCAGGTTGTTATTGTCCCTATTTATAAGAATGATGAACAATTGAAACAAATTGATGCCAAAGTAGCGGGTATTGTTACCAACTTAAAAGCCATGGGCATTTCTGTAAAATATGATAATGCAGACAACAAACGTCCGGGCTTCAAATTCGCAGATTATGAATTGAAGGGAGTTCCTGTACGTCTTGTGATGGGTGGACGTGATCTTGAGAATAATACAATGGAAGTGATGCGCCGCGATACACTTGAAAAAGAAACTGTATCTTGTGATGGAATCGAGACATACGTTCAGAATTTGCTTGAAGAAATGCAGGCAAATATTTATAAGAAGGCATTAGATTATCGTAACTCACACATCACTACAGTTGATTCTTACGATGAATTCAAGGAAAAAATCGAAAAAGGTGGTTTTATCCTGGCTCATTGGGATGGAACAACTGAAACTGAAGAAAAGATAAAAGAAGAAACGAAAGCTACGATCCGTTGTATCCCATTCGATTCATTTGTTCCGGGTGATAAAGAACCGGGTAAGTGTATGGTTACGGGTAAACCTTCTGCTTGTCGTGTAATCTTTGCACGTTCTTATTAAGATAATTTTGATGTGAGAAAAATCCAACCTAGATCACATTAATTTAGTAAGAGTCTGAAATTCAATAGAGATTTCAGACTCTTTTTTTATTCATTTCAGTTTTATTTCAGAAATATCCTTTTTCTTTGTATTCGTACAAGAAAAGGAGGACTTTTTATGAAGGTATTAATTGTAGAAGATGAACCGGCTTTGAGAGAACTTATTCAACTGTCATTGGAGAAAGAACGTTATGTTGTGGAAACGGCAGACAGCTTTAATACAGCTTTATATAAAATAGAAGATTACGACTATGACTGCATTTTGCTGGATATCATGTTGCCGGATGGAAGCGGATTAGATCTTTTGGAGAAGTTGAAAGCGATGCATAAACGAGAAAATGTGATTATTATCTCGGCTAAAGACTCCTTAGAAGATAAAGTTTTGGGCTTGGAATTGGGAGCAGATGATTATTTATCAAAACCATTTCATTTGGTTGAATTGAATGCACGAATTAAAAGTGTTATTCGCCGTCACCAGAATAAAGGAGAAATAAATATTTGCCAGGGAAATGTGCGGATAGAACCTGATAAATTCAGAGTTTTCGTTGAAAATCAAGAATTGGAATTGAATCGTAAAGAGTATGATATCTTATTATACTTTATGAATCGCCCCGGAAGATTAATAAATAAAAATACATTAGCTGAATCCGTTTGGGGGGATCATATTGATCAGGTAGATAATTTTGATTTTATTTATGCGCAAATCAAGAATCTTCGTAAGAAGTTGAAAGACTCGGGAGCTAATATAAAATTAAAGGCCGTTTATGGTTTTGGTTATAAGATGATTGTAGAATAAAAGTAACTAGTCACGCCTATACATGAAATTAATATATTATATCATTCTACGTATTTCTATAGCTTTAATTCTCATTCTAACAGTTTGGGCTGCCTTTTTTTACGTCACGATGATTGACGAAATAAATGATGAAGTAGATGATTCGTTGGAAGACTACTCAGAGACAATCATTATCCGTGCCTTGGCAGGAGAGGAGTTACCTTCTAAAAATAATGGTTCTAATAACCAATATTATCTGACAGAAGTAAGCAAAGAATATGCAGAAAGCCATGACGATATCCAATATAAAGACTCTATGGTTTATATTGTAGAAAAGGAAGAAACGGAACCGGCACGTATTTTGACTACTATATTTAAAGATGACGAGGGACGTTATCACAAACTTACCGTATCTACTCCTAGCATTGAAAAAGATGATTTGAAAGATGAGATATTACTTTGGGTTATTTTTTTGTACGTCGCTTTATCGCTTTGTATTATTTCCATTTCAGTATGGGTGTTCTACCGGAATATGCGGCCTTTGTATGCGTTGCTCCATTGGCTGGATAGTTATCAAACAGGGAAAAAGAATGAACCTTTGAGAAATGATACTCAAATAACCGAGTTTCGTAAATTGAATGAAGCCGCTACCCGTTACGTTGAGCGTACAGAACAAATGTTCGAACAACAAAAACAGTTTATAGGAAATGCCTCGCACGAGATACAAACTCCGCTTGCTATCTGTCGTAACCGCTTGGAAATGTTAATGGAAGATGATTCATTAACTGAGAATCAACTGGAAGAACTGATGAAGACTCATCAAACGTTGGAATATATCACGAAATTAAATAAGTCCTTATTATTATTGACTAAAATAGATAACGGGCAATTTTCTGATACTAAAGATTTAGTATTGAATAACATCCTTAAACAGTATCTGAAAGATTACGAAGAAGTCTACGAGTATCGTAATATAAAAGTAACTATGGTAGAACAAGGTGAATTCCACGCAACAATGAATGAATCATTGGCTATTGCTTTATTGACTAATCTTTTGAAAAATGCCTTTGTTCATAATGTAGATGGTGGCTGTATCCATGTTGAAATTACTAAGCATAGTATAACTTTCCGGAATACAGGAACAAACTACCCATTAGATAAGGAACACATTTTTGAACGTTTCTATCAGGGGAGTAAAAAAGAAGGTTCTACCGGATTAGGGCTGGCCATTGCCGATTCTATCTGTCGTTTACAACATTTGAAATTACAATACTATTTCGAACAACAAGAACATTGCTTCGAGATCTCGTAATATAACTAAAATATATTGTTACCTGAGGGCACACTACCATGAGGCTTTGATTTAATGGAGGTGGACTTGGAATAGTTCCTTGCACTTGTTCTACTGTAAGTGGTCCGAGACTTCTGACGGAAGACGTTAACAACGTAGTTATCGCATTATTTTTTTCGATTTTCCTCTAAATTCCTAAATCTTTTCAGATTCTACTTTCATCTTTGCATTACGAAATAATTGATAATAGTATAAACCAATAAAAAAACGATGATTATGAAAAAGTTATTATTTTTATTAGTATGTTTGTTCACTTTACAAACAGTGGCAAGAGCTGATGATGACAAACCTATCCAGATTAGTCAAATGCCACAGCAAGCACAGTTATTTATAAAGAAATATTTTGCAGACAACAAGATAGCTTTGGCCAAAATGGAAAGTGACCTTTTTAATAAAAGTTATGATGTGATTTTCACTAATGGTAATAAAGTGGAATTTGATAAAAAAGGAAACTGGAAAGAAGTAGATTGCAAATATAGTTCCGTTCCTGCTGCTGTAATTCCCGAAGCTATTCAAAAGTATGTAAAAGACAACTATCCGGATACCAAGATACTGAAACTGGAACGGGATAAAAAAGAGTATGAAGTAAAGCTTACTAATCGAACAGAACTGAAGTTCGACATAAATTTTAATTTGATTGATATTGATATGTAATTTTTTTAAACTAAAACAAATATGAAACTAAAATTGTATCTTCTAGTGATTGCTCTAAGTGCTTGGAGCTTGCAAAGTTGTGATAGCGATGATGAATCAATCTCTGTTCCCATAGAATTACAGAATGCATTTTCGTCCAAATATCCCAATGCAGGTAATGTAAAATGGGAAACTAAGTCTGGTTATTATGTGGCAGACTTTCGTGATGGATATGAGACTTCGGCTTGGTTTTTGCCGGATGGTAATTGGTGTATGACCGAGACCGATATTCCTTATACCAAATTACCGGAAGCTATAAAAAACTCATTTGAAAAGAGTGAATATAAAGACTGGAAAAAAGATGATGTAGACATGTTAGAACGTCAGGGAATGGGAACTATGTATGTCATCGAGGTAGAGCGACAGGACCAAGAGGTTGAATTGTACTACTCGGAGGATGGTGTTTTGATAAAAAGTGTAGTAGATACAGATGATCAGGACAATTACTTACCGATCCCTCAGCTTACTGCTAAAATGAAATCTTTTATTGAAGGAAAATATCCGGAAGCAAAAATCATGGAAATAGATAAGGAAGATTCCGGTTATACAGAAGTCGATATTTTACATAATGGATCATCTAAGGAAGTATTATTTAATCAAGGAGGTGATTGGATATCTACCTCGTGGGATGTAGGCATCATACCTGTAACAGTTGGAACAATTATTAGCGAACAATTCCCCGACTATCATATTGATGATTCCGAATACTTTGAAACATCGTCTGAAGGATATTACTATCTTATTGAGTTAGAGGCAGATAATCTGCCAGATAAGAAAATTAAAATTACATCTGACGGTACTATTCTCTAATCTAAAAAATGGTGACACCATCCTGTGTGGATAGTGTCACCATTTGATATTTATAGTGTCATTATATGGGCAAGATAGCGTTACTCTTTTGTGTAACACTATTTTTCACGTTTCCTTTTCATTTCCGATTTTGCTTGTTGCCCAATACTATCGGATTCCAGCTTTTCGATCTTTTCAACTTCTTTCTTTTTCAAATTACGTATTTTCCACTTATTCCAGAAGAAAAGTTCCTTCCACTTATCGAAATCCTTTTTGTACATGACACCTACACCTTGCGTTGTCAGATTTGTCTTTGTGTAATAACGGTCATTTGTTTCATTATAAGCTTTTAACCGGATATCTCCCGAACGGCTCAATAACCATTCAGCTTCGAAGTCACCTATGAAATTTGTATTTGCCATAGGATTGTCACGATAACCAAAGTTACCATTAATCAACAGGCGGTTATTTAGTAATTGCCCCGATAAAATACCTTCTATTTCCATATCTGTCCAGCCCTTATCACCAGTACTCAGGTTTGTTCCGATATTCCAATTATTTGTTTCAAAAACTTGAGATAAAGCATTATTCAACTGTCCGGAAAGAGTAGAAGAGAGTACAGATGACATTACATTAGAATTTTGGTTATTACTTCGATTATTTTCAGTATAGAATTTACCGATTCCCAATAAATAAAGAATTTGCATATTCATCTGTTCTTCCGTACTAATATAATTTCTTACCAAGGTTTGGATCTCATCCCTCTCATTTGGTAGTTCAATTCCTAATTTTATAGTAGGGTGAACTAACATTCCACTCAAATACATAATACAATTAACACGGACATTGGGCTGTTGGATAACAGCTGCTGTAGCTTCATCCGGAATTAAATCATTCAAAGATGCTGAATTTACCGTATAAGATGCTTGAATATCCATATTAGCATCCAATGGAGTACCATTAAAATTGATTGTACTACCATCCTTTATCACAAAGTCCTTACGAATTACTTCTTGTAAACTAAACTTATATACTCCTTGACTAATTCGGTAACTGCCAAACATCTTCACATCCCCCTTGTTATAAAATTCGGTTCGGAGATTTCCTGTTCCTTTAGCACTAATATAATCCCCTGCAACCGGATCCATGATAATCCGCATTGTAGCGTCCGGAGTGGCATCTACCAGAATATTTAATCGAATATCGGTCTTTTGTTCATCTTCGACAGCTTGGCGTTTTTGTTGCATTTGTTCATAATATGACATTACCTGAACAGAATCCTGAATAGTGCGACGAGGTGTTTTATCTACAAATTTGATAAACTGATTGCTCGTGGCTGATGCCACATTTCCATTGATATAAGTAAAGTTTGTATTCCGGTTCGTTGTCATTGCTACATTAGCATCAAGTCCTTGTATGGCATTTCCGGTAAGTACGGCATTTCCTGTTCCATATACTGTTCCATAAAAAGGAATATCTGTGGATTCCTTCGTATTCATCATCAGCATATTATTAGCTTGTATCTCAAAGCGATAGTTAATGTTCTTGAAATGCTCAAAGTGTAAATATCCATTCATTGTTCCTGAATGTCCTTCCGCATCAGCAATTTGAATCCGATCGAACGTCAGCCCCGTAGGAGCAAGTCGAATTGTATCTTTAACAGCAAAGCGCGTATTTAAGATGTCGAATTTCATTGATGCATCTGTCATGACTGCACCGTCCAAGTTCAATCCTTTGAACTTACCATAGAAATGTACTTTTCCTGTAGCTCGTCCCTTGATGTCATTGGCTATCGACCTCATATAAAATTCAAGAAACTTCAAATTCAGTTGATTAGCTTCGATGTTTAGGTCAAGGCCGCTTTCAGGTTTTAAAGGATATATAATTCCGGTAACTCGTGATGGAGAACGGGATATATCTTTGATAGATGCATCCAAAAGGATACCTCTATTTTCATTATCCCAGGCACCATATACATTTAAATCTCCCAAGCGACCCTGATTCAACGAAAAGTTCTTTACGAACAAATGTGTATTCATCACTGGCTTTTTCAAGACTCCGCTGGCATAAGCTGTTCCGGAAGCATCTCCTTCAAAATTGACATCGTCGGATATACTGGCAATGTCAAAGACATAACCCATATTAATGTCCTTCAAATCAACTTTCACCGTATCTTCAGGATTTTCTGAGAGCCGTCCGTTGATACGTATATAACGGTCACGATGGCTAAAATAGAAATTCTTCACATCTACTTTACCCGAATCTACTACCACTTGTGAAGGGTGTATCTGCCATATTGTATCATTTAATATAACATCTGTTGGTTTTACATCAACTACCGTTTTTAATAAAGACTTTTCACCCTCCGTACGTAAAAACTTGGCTACAGCTGATAGCTGGCCACTATAGGTTGTTACCGCACTATTTCCCCAATTCAGAGTTGTACTGATGTTGTCATCTTTTGCCTGAGCATCCACTGATAAATTAACAGCTCCTTTTTTCTTCAGATTAGTCAGGCGAATTCTTGCACGAATATAATCAGAAGAATTCTCACATAAAACCATTCCCGATTCTATGTAATTGTCTTTATACTGAAAACGAGGAAAATATCCTTCTACCCGTATACGCTGCAAAGTATCATTGACATATCCCTTCAAAGTAGAATGAGTATATACACTCAGTGGAATATCAAAGACAGTAGATAAAATGTCGGTATTATATATGTTTACATCAAACTGAAAATTATTATGTGTCTCAATCGTTTTTTTAGGAGGTAATATCAAAGAAGGAATATATCGTCGTGTAATATTAAGAATGCTGACCGGCAACGTATGATATTGAAAATGTCCTTTTATACTTGCTGTCAGAAACTCAGATATTAGCTTAAGCTGGTTTTCATCGTTTTGTCGAGTAGCACTAATATTCATGTTTCTCATGAAATAATTTTTATCCGGACCATTAACTTCCAAGCTATCAATATTAATCTCTCCGATCATTTCATCTACAGAACCTCCTGAAAAATTAGCTTTTACTTTTAAAGAGAATTCTGTTTCAGGGTATTGAGGTGTCAAGTTCAAATCATTGGGACGAACCCTGGTAATCACTGCCAAGAAATCGAACGTCGGAACTTTTGAAGTAACATTGACATCTCCATTTAGATAAATAGAACCGTTGGGGTCATCCAATGCCACTTTTCCATTGAAGCCTCCTTGTTTATATTCACCGTCCAATGTGATATTCTCATATTTGTATCTACTATATTCTAATGAAGCTATCAGTCCTTTCAGTTCAACTGTAGGCAGTTGTTTATCAATGTGCCGCCCACGAATATCTAGATTAAATGTAATTTCTCCCAATTTATCATTCCCCAACAGTGTTCCTAAATCAAAATCTTCAGTCTTAACTGCTCCGGAATAAGCAAACAATCCCTTCACTTTATCAGAACTTAGTTTCAAGTCCATATTTACATTTCCGATACTAGTTGATAATTGACCATAGGTAACCAAGTCCGTAAAGTATCCGGATACTTCTCCACGGAAATTAATATTCCCTAAATGTTCTAATACGGGAGGTACTCCATTATAATTAGTACTTAAATTACGTACCAGAAAACCAACTCCACGAGAATTTGCAGCCAATTCTGAAAGTGTACCAAATACATATGCATCCTGTGGATGAGATAAATCTTGAAGTGATACATCTCCTGATAGCCGGAATTGCCGATTGTCAGCAGTGATCTCAAGATGAGAGCAGTTTAACTGATCAACTGTGCCATCAACTTCCATATCCAAAATTATCGGTTCTTTGAAATGTGACAAAGCGGGTACGAATGGAGCAATGTCTTTCAGAGTAATTTGTGACGGCAATGTACGGAACGAAAAACGAACCTTTTCTGAAAAATGGTCGAAGGCTTTCAGACTATCGTATTCCATACGAATTGTATCCATTTTCAAGAAAGTTTCAGGCAACTCAACAGCAAAGTTATCGATGCTCATCCGTTCTTTGTTAGCCACAAGCTTCATGCTCAGTTTCTTCAAAGAAAAGCCGGATATCTTTTCATCCAAACTTAACCGTTTAATACCTACATTCAACGAATCCTTGTTCATTGCCTTCAAAGATATGTTCGCAATGATATTTTGAAGCTGAATATGTTTCGCATTAAACTTTCCAGGTGTATTTTCCTCTGATAAAATATGATAAGACAGTTTCCCTCGACGAATTAAAACCGAATTAATACGCAAGTCCAAAGAATTGTCTTTCTTTACAGTATCTTTAGAAGCGAAAGCATCCAGAACAAACTTAAAGTTAGGAGGAGAGTCGGGAGTTTGTTTATTCAGATTGATATTGAAACCAAACAATTGAACACTACTGATAGATATTTTGCCTTTAAAGAAAGGAATAATATCAAATTTGGCAGACAGACGGGTGACTTTCAACATTTCCTCGTCATGCTGGTCGTTTAGCACTACATCATCAATAATAACACGATTTAATAATCCTATATTAATTCTGCCGATTGTCAGATGTGTATTTAATACTTTAGATAATTCTTCAGCTATGAACGCACTCATAGCACGCTGAACATTTGGAATATTCAGCAAAGTAATAGTCCCGATATATACTACAAGTACAATTCCGACTACCCAACGTACAGTCTTTTTCAGCGTTCTGATATGCGATAATTTTATTTTGCGAACAAAAATATAAAATAGTTCGTTATGAATCGTAGTTTTATCATTACTTTTGCACCGTTTAATAGTTTAATAACTTATGAGTGCAATAATATTAGGAATCGAATCCTCCTGTGATGATACGTCGGCAGCCGTAATTAAGGATGGTTATCTGCTGTCAAATGTGGTATCAAGTCAAGCTGTACATGAAGCTTATGGCGGCGTCGTACCGGAACTAGCTTCCCGGGCACATCAACAAAATATTGTACCGGTAGTACACGAAGCACTAAGACGGGCGGGTGTTACTAAAGAAGAATTGAGTGCGGTAGCATTTACACGTGGGCCGGGATTGATGGGGTCATTATTGGTAGGAGTTTCTTTTGCAAAAGGATTTGCACGTTCACTCAATATCCCATTGATTGATGTTAATCACTTGACAGGGCATGTTTTAGCTCATTTTATTAAAGCTGAAGGAGAAGAGAATAAACAACCGGAATTTCCTTTTCTTTGTCTGTTGGTTTCCGGAGGAAATTCGCAGATTGTATTGGTAAAAGCATACAATGATATGGAGATTCTCGGACAGACTATTGACGATGCTGCCGGAGAAGCTATTGATAAATGCTCTAAAGTAATGGGACTCGGCTATCCCGGTGGTCCTATTATAGATAAATTGGCACGTCAGGGAAACCCAAAAGCATTTACCTTCAGTAAACCTCATATTCCGGGACTTGATTATAGTTTTAGCGGATTGAAAACCTCATTCCTTTATTCACTTCGTGATTGGTTGAAGGAAGATCCCGACTTCATCGAACATCATAAGGTTGATCTAGCTGCATCTCTTGAGGCTACTGTTGTTGACATTCTCATGGATAAGTTGCGGAAAGCAGCCAAACAATATAATATAAAGGAGGTTGCTGTAGCTGGTGGAGTATCTGCAAATAACGGATTACGTAACTCTTTCCGCGAACATGCTGAGAAATATGGTTGGAATATCTTTATTCCTAAGTTTAGTTATACTACTGATAATGCTGCCATGATTGCTATTACAGGGTATTTCAAGTATCTGGATAAAGATTTTTGTTCTATTGAACTTCCTGCATATTCTCGCGTTACACTATAAGTATCTTTTTTATTGTCACTTGTCACTTTTAATGATAATAACCTGTTAAATAGTTATTTAAGTGGTGACAATTAAAGTGACAATAAGTGATAATAGAGAGTAAAAGTGATAATAAAAGTAGGAGAAACAATAATAAAAGCCAATCAAAAGACTATTACTCTTCTATTATCAATAGAGAACAAGAGAAATTGAAGCCTTCATTAAGTTGTTTTCTATATTGGGGTTTCCGTTTCACATACGAGATCTGATCGCTTCACGTACGTAGTCCGATGAGATCACGTACGTAAATCTAACGGATCATGTACGTGAAACGGGAGAATAGAATAATTCTAAAGGGTTAGTGCAATATATATACCTATATAATATAAGGTATAAGTACTATTAAAAGTATAAGGGAAAATATGTTTGCTGAGATTATTACCATTGGTGATGAATTGCTGATAGGGCAGGTCATCGATACAAATTCCGCCTGGATGGGGCAGGAACTAAATAAAATAGGTATAGAAGTTCTTCGGATTGTCTCGATCCGCGATCGAAAAGAAGAGATTATAGAAGCGATTGATAGTGCGATGAAAAGGGCAAATATTGTCTTGGTAACTGGAGGACTTGGTCCGACTAAAGACGATATCACTAAACAGACTCTTTGTGAGTATTTTCATACTGAATTGGTGTTCAATGAAGATGTATATGAGAATATCAAGCGTGTACTTGCCGGAAAAATACCGATGAATGCGTTGAATAAGAGTCAAGCGATGGTTCCCAAAGACTGTACGGTGATTAATAATCCTGTAGGAAGCGCATCTGTCAGTTGGTTTGAAAGAGGAGACAAAGTACTTGTGTCAATGCCCGGTGTTCCTCAGGAGATGACCGCTGTAATGAAAGAGTCCGTTTTGTCTAAATTACAGGAAAGATTTCAAACGGATGTTATTATCCATCAGACTTTCCTTGTACAACACTATCCCGAATCGGTACTGGCGGAAAAACTAGAACCATGGGAAACGGCTCTTCCTGAATGCATCAAATTAGCATATTTGCCAAAACTTGGGATCATTCGTCTTCGATTGACTGGAAGAGGAAAGGATAAAGCGAGATTGGTTAATATTCTTAATCGTGAAAAAGTAAAGTTAGAAGAAATTCTAGGTGAGGATATTTTTAGCGAAGAAGATACACCGCTAGAAATGATTGTGGGTGACCTTTTGAAAAAGAAGAAATTAACCGTTTCCACCGCAGAAAGTTGTACAGGAGGAAGTATTGCGGCACGCCTAACTTCTATCTCCGGAAGTTCTGAATATTTTAATGGGGGAATAGTGGCTTATTCCAACGACGTAAAGATGGGATTGTTGCATGTTTCGTCCGAAACATTAGCACAACACGGTGCTGTAAGTGAGGAAACTGTCATTGAAATGGTAAAAGGTGCGATGAAAGTACTGAAAACTGATTGTGCGGTTGCAACTTCCGGAATAGCCGGTCCAAGTGGAGGAACTCCAGAAAAGCCTGTTGGCACTGTCTGGATAGCTGCTGGTTATAAAAATGAAATCCGCACTTATAAGCAGGAAACAAATCGTGGAAGAACGATGAATATTGAAAGAGCGGGTAATAATGCATTGTTAATGCTTCGTGATCTCATCAAATAAAGAAAAATTGGTATTTATAAGTGAATTATTTAAAGATTTGCTTGTTTTATACGGATAAAAGTGCTTACTTTGCGTCCTGTTTGAAATAAGTTAGATATAAAACTATAAAAATAAGATAGAAATGTCGAAGATTTGTCAAATTACCGGAAAGAAAGCCATGATTGGCAACAATGTTTCACACTCAAAGAGAAGAACTAAGAGAACCTTTGATTTGAACTTGTTTAACAAGAAGTTCTATTATGTAGAACAGGATTGTTGGATCAGCCTTAGCCTTTGTGCTAACGGTCTGCGTATTATCAACAAAAAAGGCCTGGATGCTGCACTGACTGATGCAGTAGCTAAAGGTTATTGTGATTGGAAAAGCATTAAAGTAATCGGCTAAATAGTAGAGGAGAAAACTTACAATGGCAAAGAAAGCAAAAGGTAACAGAGTGCAAGTGATTCTGGAATGTACAGAACACAAAGACAGTGGAATGCCGGGAACATCTCGTTATATCACAACTAAGAACAGAAAAAATACTACTGAGAGACTTGAGTTGAAGAAATACAACCCAATTTTGAAGAGAGTAACAGTACACAAAGAAATTAAATAATAAAGATAGTATAACCCATGGCAAAGAAAACAGTAGCAAGTTTGCACGATGGTAACAAAGAAGGTCGTGCTTATACCAAGGTTATCAAAATGGTTAAATCTCCGAAAACTGGAGCTTACATTTTTGATGAACAAATGG
The DNA here is from genome assembly GCF_900155865.1 of Bacteroides bouchesdurhonensis. Taxonomy (GTDB): domain Bacteria; phylum Bacteroidota; class Bacteroidia; order Bacteroidales; family Bacteroidaceae; genus Bacteroides; species Bacteroides bouchesdurhonensis. Next base: position 2,930,029 of record NZ_LT707006.1, on the reverse strand, counting down.
TTCCAAATGAAAAAGTACAAGACTTTTTTAAAAAATAATCGAAATAGCATATACGCTATACATACAAAATCCCCTTATTGCTTGCCAACAAGGGGATTTTTTTTGCTTCTTTTTTTACTTTCTCAATCCTTTGTTATATCTTTGTAGCATAATGTATTATAGAAACAACCGGAATTATGGGATTTTTTAGTTTTTTTTCAAAAGAGAAGAAGGAAACTTTAGATAAAGGATTATCTAAAACCAAAGAGAGCGTTTTTAGTAAAATCGCTCGTGCTGTGGCTGGTAAGTCAAAGGTGGACGACGAAGTGTTGGATAATCTGGAGGAAGTATTGATAACTTCCGATGTAGGTGTAGAAACTACATTGAATATAATCAAAAGGATTGAAAAACGTGCAGCGGCTGATAAATATGTAAATACTCAGGAGTTGAATCATATATTGCGTGATGAAATTGCTGCGCTTTTGACCGAAAATAATTCGGATGATGTGGCAGACTTTGATTTGCCGATCGAAAAGAAACCGTATGTTATTATGGTAGTCGGAGTCAATGGAGTGGGTAAAACTACTACAATTGGCAAACTGGCTTATCAATTTAAAAAAGCGGGAAAATCTGTCTATCTAGGTGCAGCCGATACTTTCCGTGCTGCAGCAGTGGAACAATTGATGATCTGGGGAGAACGGGTAGGAGTACCTGTAATTAAACAGAAAATGGGCGCGGATCCTGCTTCTGTAGCTTTTGATACACTGAGTTCTGCTGTATCCAACAATGCGGATGTAGTGATCATTGATACTGCCGGACGTCTACATAATAAAGTGGGCTTGATGAACGAGCTGACTAAAATCAAAAATGTGATGAAGAAGGTTGTACCTACTGCTCCTGACGAAGTGTTGCTGGTATTGGACGGCTCTACCGGACAGAATGCTTTTGAACAAGCCAAACAGTTTACTTTGGCAACTGAAGTAACTGCCATGGCAATAACCAAACTGGATGGAACAGCCAAAGGTGGAGTTGTTATCGGGATTTCCGATCAGTTCAAGATTCCTGTAAAATACATCGGACTGGGTGAAGGTATGGAGGACTTGCAAGTTTTCCGCAAGAATGAATTTGTTGATTCCCTGTTTGGAGAGAATGCATGAAAAGAAGAAAAATAGACATTATAACTTTAGGATGTTCTAAAAACTTAGTTGATTCGGAACAATTGATGCGTCAATTGGAAGAGACTGGATATACCGTAACTCATGATACAGAAAATCCTGATGGAGAAATTGCAGTGATCAATACATGCGGTTTTATCGGTGATGCAAAAGAGGAATCTATTAATATGATTCTTGAATTTGCACAAAGAAAAGAGGAGGGCGACTTAAAGAAATTATTTGTGATGGGGTGTCTTTCCGAACGTTATTTGAACGAATTGGCTGTTGAAATACCGCAGGTAGACAAGTTCTATGGTAAATTTAACTGGAAGGAGCTTTTGCAAGACTTAGGAAAGGAATATCACGAAGATTTGTATTTTGAACGTACTCTGACGACCCCCAAACATTATGCATATCTGAAGATTTCAGAGGGATGTGACCGCAAATGTTCTTATTGTGCTATTCCCATTATTACAGGAAACCACGTCTCTAAACCCATGGAAGAAATTCTGGACGAAGTAAGATATTTGGTATCCCAAGGGGTGAAAGAATTTCAGGTAATAGCACAAGAACTGACTTATTATGGTGTAGACTTGTATAAAAAACAAATGCTTCCTGAACTCATTGAACGTATTTCCGAAATACCGGGAGTGGAATGGATTCGCCTGCATTATGCTTATCCGGCACATTTCCCTACAGACTTGTTTCGTGTAATGCGGGAACGGGATAATGTATGTAAATACATGGATATCGCTTTGCAACATATCAGCGACAATATGTTGAAGATGATGCGTCGGCAGGTAACGAAAGAGGATACTTATAAGCTGATAGAGCAATTCCGCAAAGAAGTTCCGGGCATACATTTACGTACAACTTTAATGGTGGGACACCCCGGAGAAACAGAAGAGGACTTTAAAGAATTAAAAGAATTTGTACGTAAAGTGCGCTTCGACAGGATGGGAGCTTTTGCATATTCGGAAGAAGAAGGTACATATGCTGCACAACAATATAAAGATTCTATTCCCCAAGAGGTCAAACAAGCCCGATTGGATGAATTAATGGATATCCAACAAGGAATTTCTGCAGAATTAAGTGCAGAAAAGATTGGCAAACAAATGAAAGTCATTATCGATCGGAGAGAAGGTGATTATTATATTGGACGGACGGAATTCGATTCACCGGAAGTCGATCCGGAAGTTTTAATCAATTCTATTGAACAGGAATTAAAGATCGGTTGTTTCTATCAGGTAGAAGTGATGGATGCAGACGACTTTGATTTATATGCAAAGGTTATAAATAGCTATGAATAATAAGGAGTTTACATCAGAACTGGCAGATAGGCTGGGATATACTATTAAAGATACTTTCGAATTAATAAATTCTTTATTGTCTGAGATGACACAAGGATTGGAGGAAGGGAATAATATTATGATATTGGGGTTCGGTTCTTTCGAGGTAAGAAAGAAAACAGAACGAATATCAATTAACCCTGTTACCAAACAGCGTATGCTGATTCCTCCCAAATTGGTTTTATCTTTTAAGTCTAGTTATATCCTAAAAGATAAGTTTAAATAAATACTTCCCATTATGAATGAAAGACTAACAATTCAAGACCTTACCAACTTATTGGCTGCAAAACATAGCATGACCAAAAAAAACGCCGAGGCGTTTGTCAAAGAGTTTTTTCTTTTGATAGAGCAAGCCTTGGAGATTGATGGGTGTGTAAAAATCAAAGGATTGGGTACTTTCAAACTTATTGATGTAGATAGTCGGGAAAGTGTCGATGTGAATACAGGTGAAAGGTTTCAGATAAAGGGACATACGAAAGTGTCTTTTACTCCGGACCCAAACTTGAGAGATACGATTAATAAGCCTTTCTCACATTTCGAAACTGTCGTACTGAATGAAAATACAGTGCTGGAAGATACTGCGGTAGAAGAAACGGAAGAAGATGAAAATGAAGAGGCAACAGCTGCACAAGTAAGTGATAATAACAAGGATGGATTTGGTCAGACAGAAGATGAGATTGCTGAAATGCAAGAAACTTCTGAAATCAATGAACAGCCTGTACTGACTCAAGAAGCGCAAGTTGCCGAAGAAGTTATCATTAAGAACAATGCAGGTAATGATTCCGAAGCAGAAGAAATTGTCATTGAAGATAAAGTGGTGCGAGAGGAAATTGTAGAAGAATCTCAAGAGAAGAGTCTAGCTCTTGAAACGACCAAAGTAGAAAGGATAACTATACAGCCGGAAGAGACTATAACTAAACAGCGGCCTGAATCTAAAGATGTAAAACAAGATGCTCTTTCAGCTGAAACAATCATAGCCCAAGAACTTGCGAAAGCGAATATGAACCCGGTAACTCCTAAGGAACAACCGGAATTGGTTCGGCAGGAGCCTGTTACAGAAGTGATAGCTCAAAAGGAAAAATCTCCTGTCCCATATTTAATAGCTATAATTATTATTGTTTTATTATTATGTGGAGGTGCTGTTTTATACATTTATTATCCGGATATTTTCACTTCTTCCCCTAATAAGGAGGCTATTGACATGCCTGTGACTACTCAACCCGTACAGCCTGAGACACAGCTACTTGATAGTATTGGAAAGAAAGATACAACTGTCGTAGTTACTCCAAATGTTTCAAAAGAAGCGGAGAAAGTGACGGTTTCACACCCTATCGTGAAGACAGAACCGGAAACTTCTGCAAAGACAGAAAACAAAGCAACTCAGGAACAGGCTTCGGTTCCTGTATATTCTGACTCCGCATCTTATACAATTACCGGAACAAAAACTACCCATACAATTAAGAAAGGAGAAACTTTGACCAAAGTTTCGTTGCGGTATTATGGAACAAAAGGAATGTGGCCTTATATTGTAAAACACAATCCGAACGTTATAAAGAATCCGAATGCGGTTCCTTATGGCACAAAAATCAAGATACCGGAACTAACAAAAAAATAAAAAGATAATTACTTTCACCCGATCTATATGAGTAATATATGATCGGGTGAAATGTTATGGATATGCAAAACCGTATGAAAGTACCTTAATCTAAAGATTTCGCATTGTTTTTTAATAAAAATTAGTTGCAATCGTTAATTATATGGCGTACTTTTGGAAGCAAAATAAAAAACTAATTAAGTATTGCAAGGTACTTATTAATTATTGGAATTTAAATAATAAAATATTAAGTATTTATGGCTGAATCAATTGATATCCGCGAGTTGAATGAGCGGATTGAAAGACAAAGTGCTTTCGTTACCAATCTTACGACAGGTATGGACCAAATTATTGTTGGTCAGAAACATTTGGTTGAATCATTGCTTATCGGATTATTGTCCGACGGACACGTTCTCCTCGAAGGTGTACCTGGTTTGGCAAAAACTTTGGCTATCAAAACACTCGCTTCTTTAATAGATGCGAAATATAGCCGTATCCAGTTTACACCCGATTTATTACCTGCCGACGTTATCGGTACTATGGTTTACAGTCAGAAAGACGAATCTTTTAAAGTTCAGAGAGGTCCTATCTTTGCTAATTTCGTATTAGCAGATGAAATCAACCGTGCTCCGGCCAAAGTACAGAGTGCTTTGCTGGAAGCTATGCAGGAGCGTCAAGTAACTATCGGTAAAGAGACTTTTTTATTGCCGGAACCATTCTTGGTACTTGCAACTCAGAATCCGATTGAACAAGAAGGTACTTATCCGCTTCCTGAAGCACAAGTAGACCGTTTCATGCTGAAAGTAGTGATCGATTATCCAAAATTGGAAGAAGAAAAACTGATTATCCGCCAGAACATTAATGGAGATAAATTCAATGTAAGACCAATCTTGAAAGCGGATGAAATCATTGAAGCACGTAAAGTTGTTCGTCAGGTTTATCTCGATGAAAAGATTGAGCGTTATATTGTAGATATTGTATTTGCAACTCGTTTCCCAGAGAAATACGATCTCAAGGAACTGAAAGATATGATCGGATTCGGTGGATCACCTCGTGCTTCTATCAATCTGGCATTAGCTGCACGTACATACGCTTTCATCAAACGTCGCGGTTATGTAATTCCAGAAGATGTTCGTGCTGTTGCTCATGATGTTCTTCGTCATCGTATCGGATTGACATACGAAGCAGAAGCTAATAACATGACTTCAGACGAAATTATCAGTAAGATTCTGAATAAGGTTGAAGTGCCCTAATTTTCGATTATAATACAGTCAATTAGTAGTCATTAAATTTGTATGGCTACTTACTATTAACAACTGTATAATTATTAGAATGGAAACAAGTGAAATATTAAAAAAGGTTCGTCAGATTGAGATCAAGACACGCGGATTGTCTAACAATATCTTTGCAGGCCAGTATCATTCGGCTTTCAAAGGTAGAGGTATGTCTTTCTCGGAAGTTCGTGAGTATCAGTTTGGTGATGATATACGTGACATTGACTGGAATGTGACAGCGCGTTTCAACAAACCTTATGTGAAAGTGTTTGAAGAAGAACGCGAACTGACAGTTATGTTAATGGTTGATGTTTCCGGAAGTTTGGAATTTGGTACTGTCAAACAGTTGAAAAAGGATATGGTAACAGAAATTGCTGCTACTCTTGCCTTTTCAGCTATCCAGAATAATGATAAAATTGGTGTAATTTTCTTTTCGGACCGGATAGAAAAGTTTATTCCTCCTAAAAAAGGACGTAAGCATATTCTATATATCATTCGTGAACTGCTTGACTTTCATCCGGAAAGTCGACGTACGAATATTCGTCTTGCATTGGAATATCTGACTAATGTAATGAAAAGACGTTGCACTGCATTTATATTATCGGACTTTATCGATCAGGAAAGCTTTAAAAATGCAATGACCATTGCTAACCGGAAACATGATGTTGTGGCATTACAAGTGTATGATAGGAGAGTCAGTGATTTGCCTCCTGTAGGGTTAATGCGGATCAAAGATGCAGAAACAGGACATGAGCAATGGATTGATACTTCTTCTAAGGCAGTACGCCGTGCACATCGTGACTGGTGGGTCCAGAAACAAGCAGAATTGAATGACACATTTACCAAAAGTAATGTGGATGCTGTGTCTGTGAGAACTGATGAGGATTACGTAAAGGCATTGTTGAATTTATTTGCCAAACGAAATTAACGGAACTAAAGATGAATAGAAATTATATTCTGATAGCATTATTATGTCTACTGTGTATAAGTAGAGCAGCTGCACAATCTGTTACGGTGGAAGCAAAAATCGATTCGTTGCAGATATGGATTGGCGAACAGGCGAAGTTGCAATTGCAAGTAGCTATGGACGCTAAACAACGTGCAATCTTTCCGGCTTATACAGATACGATAGTACCAGGGATTGAAATTGTGGAAACAGCCAAACCGGATACACAATTTCTGAATGATCGCCAACGTATGCTGATCACTCAGGAATACACAATCACGTCTTTTGATTCGGCTTTGTACTATATACCACCGGTACCTGTCACTGTAGATGGAAAAGTTTATAAATCCAAGGCATTAGCATTGAAAGTTTATTCAATGCCGGTAGATACTCTTCACCCAGACCAATTTTTTGGTCAGAAAACTGTGATGAAAGCACCTTTCGCATGGGAAGATTGGTACGGTTTGATTGCTTGTTCTTTCTTGGCACTTCCTTTACTCGGATTATTGATTTATTTGATTATCCGCATTCGTGATAATAAACCTATTATACGAAAGATAAAGGTTGAACCTAAGTTGCCGCCACACCAGGCTGCTTTACAGGAAATAGAGCGCATCAAAAACGAGAAAGTTTGGCAAAAAGGACAGCCGAAGGAGTATTATACAGAACTAACAGATATAATTCGTACTTATATCAGAGACCGTTTCGGATTCAATGCGCTTGAGATGACATCGTCTGAGATTATAGATAAATTATTAGAAATCAAAGATAAAGAAGCTATATCAGATTTAAAATTTCTTTTTCAAACTGCCGATTTGGTGAAATTTGCAAAACATGCTCCGCAAATAAACGAAAATGACATGAATTTGATTAATGCCGTTGATTTTATTAATGAGACTAAGCAACCGGAGGAGGAAAATCAGAAACCACAGCCTACGGAAATCACGATTATTGAGAAACGTTCTTTACGTACGAAAGTATTGCTTATTTGCGGAATTGTATTGTTGTCGGCTGCATTGATGGGTACCTTTGTATATATAGGTCTACAGCTTTATGAACTTTTTGCATAAAAGAATGCACGTGGCTTGAATACTAAATAGTAAACTGTTAAAATGTAAATAAAATGGTTTTTGCCAATATTGAATATTTGTTTTTGCTATTATTGCTTATACCTTATATTGTATGGTATATCCTGAAGCGAAAGAAAAGTGAAGCAACTCTTCAGATTTCGGATGCCAGAGTATATGCCCATACTCCCAAAAGTTATAAGAATTATTTGCTACATGTTCCGTTTCTTCTGCGAATCATTGCTTTGGTGCTAGTTATTCTGGTACTTGCACGCCCGCAAACTACCAATAAATGGCAAAATAGCGAAATAGAGGGCATTGATATAATGTTAGCTATAGACGTATCTACCAGTATGTTAGCTGAAGATTTAAAGCCTAATAGATTGGAGGCTGCCAAAGATGTAGCTGCAGAATTTATTAATGGTCGTCCGAATGACAACGTTGGTATAACTTTGTTTGCCGGTGAGACTTTTACTCAATGTCCGCTAACAGTGGATCATGCAGTGCTACTTGATATGATCCATAATATAAAATGTGGCCTTATCGAAGATGGAACGGCTGTGGGAATGGGAATTGCGAATGCTGTCACTCGTCTGAAAGACAGCAAAGCCAAATCAAAAGTAATCATTCTTTTGACAGATGGTACTAATAATAAAGGTGATATTTCTCCTTTAACAGCAGCTGAAATAGCTAAAAGTTTCGGTATTCGTGTCTATACCATTGGTGTCGGTACAAATGGTTTAGCTCCTTATCCATATCCTGTCGGAAATACAGTACAATATATTAATATGCCGGTAGAAATTGATGAGAAGACATTGACGCAAATTGCCGGAACTACGGATGGAAATTATTTCCGAGCTACGAGCAACTCGAAACTACAAGAGGTATATGAAGAAATTGATAAGTTGGAGAAAACAAAATTGAATGTGAAAGAATATAGCAAGCGGGACGAAGAATATCAATGGTTCGCACTAGCTGCTTTCCTTTGCGTATTGTTGGAAGTTTTATTGCGGAATTCAATACTCAAGAGAATTCCATAAACTGAGTTTTTACCAATTGTAATCTGTAAATCGTTAAATAATAAGAAGATGTTTCGATTTGAAGAACCTGCATATTTATATTTATTGCTGTTATTACCTTTTTTAGCAGCTTTCTACTTGTATTCCAATTACAGAAGACGGAGGAATATCCGCCGATTCGGAGATCCAGTATTGCTGGCTCAGCTGATGCCTGATGTATCTAAATATCGTCCGGATATAAAATTTTGGATTTTGTTTGCAGCTATTGGCTTATTCTCTGTATTATTGGCTCGTCCTCAATTTGGTTCAAAATTGGAGACTGTGAAACGAAAAGGAGTAGAGGTTATCATTGCTTTAGATATTTCTAATTCAATGTTGGCGCAAGATGTACAACCAAGTCGTTTGGAAAAAGCAAAGCGATTAATCTCCAGACTTGTAGATGAACTGGATAATGATAAAGTCGGTATGATTGTATTTGCGGGAGATGCTTTTACCCAATTGCCAATTACTAGTGATTATATTTCTGCGAAAATGTTTTTGGAATCTATTAATCCGTCATTGATTTCTAAGCAGGGTACAGCAATTGGTGAAGCTATCAACTTGGCCGCACGTAGTTTTACTCCTCAGGAAGGGGTAGGACGCGCCATTATCGTTATTACAGATGGTGAGAACCATGAGGGGGGGGCTGTAGAAGCAGCGAAAGCCGCTGCGGAGAAAGGCATCCAAGTAAATGTTTTGGGAGTCGGTATGCCGGAAGGTGCACCAATTCCAGAAGTTGGGACTAATGATTATCGTCGTGACCGAGAAGGTAATGTAATTGTTACGCGCTTGAATGAAGCGATGTGTCAGGAAATAGCAAAAGATGGAAAAGGAATTTATGTACGTGTCGATAATACTAACTCAGCTCAGAAAGCCATTAACCAGGAAATAAATAAAATGGCTAAATCTGACGTGGAATCAAAGGTATATACGGAATTTAATGAACAGTTCCAGGCAATAGCGTGGATTATATTACTATTGTTATGGGCTGAAATATTAATTTTGGATCGTAAAAACCCGTTGTTTAAGAACGTTCATCTATTCTCTAATAATAAGAAGTAGTTATGCGTATGTCAAAAAGTAAATATATTCTGTTCCTTGTCTTTCTGTCGTTAGCTGCTGGGGCTTCGGCTCAAAAGGCAGAACGTGACTATATCCGCAAGGGAAATCGTTTGTTTAATGATAGTGTATTTGTAGATGCGGAAGTGAATTACCGAAAGGCTCTGGAGGCAAATCCTAAATCTACAGTGTCTATGTATAACTTAGGTAATACGCTTTCACAGCAGCAAAAGTTTAAAGATGCAATGGAGCAATATGCTGCTGCTAGTAACATTGAAAAGGATAAAACTAAGTTAGCTCAAATTTATCATAATATGGGCGTACTCCTTCAATCTGGTAAGGATTATGCTAAGGCAGTAGAGGCATATAAAATGTCTTTACGTAATAATCCTACGGATAATGAAACACGGTATAATTTGGCACTTGCACAAAAAATGCTGAAAGATCAACAACAAAATCAAGATCAAAACCAGAATCAAGATAAGGACAAGGATCAACAGCAGCAACAAGACCAAAAGCAGGATCAGAATAAAGATAAGCAAAACGACCAGAAGCAAGATGATAAAAAAGACCAGCAACAACCACCTAAGTCTGATAAGAAAGATAATCAAATGTCAAAGGAAAATGCTGAACAGTTACTGAATTCTGTAATGCAGGATGAAAAAGATGTACAGGACAAAGTAAAGAAACAACAGAAAATCCTTCAGGGAGGTCGCTTGGAGAAAGATTGGTAATAATAAAGTGGATGATATAAATTTCATAAGTAATGAGAAAACTGATTGTTATATTGATAGCATTGATGGCATATGGCTCTCAGGCATTAGCAGATAAAGTGACGTTTACTGCTTCTGCTCCTGATGCTGTGGTAGTAGGTGAGCAATTCAAACTATCTTTTACTGTAACTACACAAAATGTTAAGGAATTCCAGATACCGGCCATTAAGGGGTTTGATGTCTTGATGGGACCAAGCAGTTCAAAACAGAGTAGTACACAAATCATCAATGGTAATGTTACTTCCTCAAGTATTGTGGTGTTTACATATATTTTGATGGCAACAAATGTTGGTGAATATACAATTCCGGGAGCTTCAATTGTCGCTGAGGGAAATCAGATGGTATCAAACTCTGTAAAAATAAAGGTATTACCTCAAGATCAAGCTGGCAGTGGTGGTCAAAATGGTGGAGGATCTTCCGGCACAAGCGTATCTAATCAAGATTTGTTTATTAAAGCTATTGCTAGTAAAACAACAGTGTTTGAGCAGGAAGCATTTGTCTTGACATATAAAATATATACTAGGGAGACTAACCTACGTTTAGAGAATGCCAAACTGCCTGACTTTAAGGGCTTCCATTCTCAAGAGATTGAAATGACAGGAGAATCTAGATGGACTCAAGAACATGAAAATGGTCGCAATTATTTTACTACAGTCTATCGTCAATTTGTACTCTTTCCACAACAGTCTGGCAAGCTTCTGATAGATCCTGCCCAGTTCCAAATGATAATTAGGAAACCTGTGCAATCTGATGATCCATTTGACGCTTTTTTTAATGGTGGAAGCAATGTTGTAGATATAAGAAAAACGATTGCTACTCCTAAGATTGCAGTAAATGTGAGTCCTCTTCCAGAAGGTAAACCTGTTGGTTTTTCAGGTGGAGTAGGAGAATTCACTATTTCTTCCTCGATTAATAGTAAGGAAGTAAAAACCAATGATGCAATTACCATCAAATTAGTGATTTCTGGTACTGGAAATCTTAAACTGATATCAGAACCAAAAATCAAATTCCCGGATGACTTTGAAGTGTATGATCCTAAAGTTGATAATCAAGTCAGATTAACTCGCGAAGGACTTACGGGAAGTAGAATCATAGAATATCTTGCAATTCCAAGACATGCTGGGAGCTATAAAATACCAGGTGTAACTTTTAGCTATTTTGATATTCGTTCTAAGTCGTATAAGACTTTGAAAACAGAAGAGTATGTAGTAAATGTAGAGAAAGGTACGGGTAATGCAGACCAAGTAATCGCTAACTTCACTAATAAAGAAGATCTGAAGGTATTGGGAGAGGATATACGTTATATAAAGCAAAATAAAGTAACTTTCCATCCGAAAGGAAGTTTCATTTATGGTTCTATGACATATTGGTTATTCTATATCATCCCTGCGTTTGCTTTTATTATTTTCATTATTGTTTATCGTAAACAAGCTAGTGAAAATGCAAATGTTGCAAAGATGCGTACGAAGAAGGCAAATAAAGTAGCAACTAAACGTATGAAGTTGGCTGGTAAATTATTATCAGAAAATAAGAAGGATGCTTTCTACGATGAAGTTTTGAAAACATTGTGGGGCTATATTAGCGATAAACTAAATATTCCGGTTTCTCGTTTATCAAAAGATAATATTGAAGAAAAACTGAGAAACCATGGAGTAAATGAAGAACTAATTAAGGAATTCTTGAATGCCTTGAACGAGTGTGAATTTGCTCGCTTTGCTCCGGGAGATGAGAATCAAGCGATGGATAAAGTATATTCATCTTCTGTGGAAGTAATAAGCAAAATGGAAAATTCAATAAAACATTAATCCTGAAGAATTTGTGTCATGAAAAAAATATTGTTTTTCGCATTATTATCAATATCGATAGCTTGCTTTGGGCAAGACTCATTATCTACTGATACTCTTAGAATTGATTCAATTCATTCTACTGCATTTTCCAATAAACAAATGGAAAATGTTACCAAAGCAAAAGGAGATTCCGCATACGTTAAAAATGACTATGCATTGGCTATACAGATCTATGAGGATTTATTGGAAAATGGAGAATCAGCTGAAGTTTATTATAATCTAGGAAATAGTTATTATAAAATTGGTGAGATAGCTAAAGCTGTATTAAATTACGAACGTGCTTTACTTCTACAGCCAGGAAATAGTGACATCCGTGCTAATTTGGATATTGCACGTGCGAAAACTGTAGATAAAGTTGAAGCTGTCCCAGAAATATTCTTTGTTTCATGGACTAAAGCACTTATTAATAGTATGAGTGTTGATGCATGGGCTACTTGGGGGATTGTTTCTTTTATTCTCTTAATTGTTGCTCTCTACTTCTTTATTTTTTCCAAACAGATTTTATGGAAGAAGCTTGGCTTTATTTTCGGAATATTTTTTTTAATTATTACTGTATGTTCAAATCTCTTTGCTTCAGAACAAAAAGAGCGTTTAGTAAATAGAGATAATGCAATTGTCGTGAATCCTAGTGTCACTGTTCGTAGTACTCCAAGTGAAAGTGGAACTAGTCTTTTTATCCTTCATGAAGGACGAAAAGTGAATATCAAAGATAATTCCATGAAAGAATGGAAAGAAATACGATTAGAAGATGGTAAAGTAGGCTGGGTACCGGCTAACACTATTGAAGTAATCTAAAACGTTAAGAGAATTTATCAATTCAAGAAAAAAAGATAAGCAAATAATTTGTTTTATCTTTTTTTTTGCTTAAGTTTATAGCGTGATAAATGAATCACATAATATTAACCATTAAATTTATGAGACATGAGAACAATAACATTTAATGAACTTCGTAAGATTAAAGATTCATTGCCTAGCGGTAGCATGCATAGAATAGCGGATGAACTAGGTTTGCACGTAGATACAGTGCGTAACTTTTTCGGAGGCCATAATTTCAAGGAAGGAAAAAGTGTCGGAATACATCTTGAGCCTGGTCCGGATGGCGGGCTTGTAATGTTAGACGATACGACCGTTCTCGATCGGGCCTTAAAAATTCTAGATGAAATGAATTTGAGAATGCAAAAAGAGCAAGCTACCGAACCTGTGCAAGTTTAAAATATATCAGTTTGGGTCCCAATTGTGTCAAAACAATTGGGATTTCTTTTTTGTTTACCTTATAAAATGTATCATTTATGGAAGATAAATTAGTAACCCTAGCCATTCTGACATATACTAAAGCACAGATATTAAAGAATGTTCTTGAAAATGAAGGTATAGAAACATACATTCATAACGTGAATCAAATTCAGCCAGTTGTATCTTCAGGCGTGCGTTTAAGAATTAAAGAGAGTGATTTACCACGTGCATTAAAAATAACTGAAAGTTCTACATGGTTAGCTGAAAGTATAGTAGGAGAGAAGGACCCCAAAATTGAAAAGAAATCAAACAAGATATTGATTCCTGTCGATTTCTCAGATTATTCGATAAAAGCGTGTGAACTTGGATTTAATTTAGCAAATGCAGAGGATTCAGAAGTAATTCTTTTGCATGTTTATTTCACTCCAATATATGCATCTTCACTACCATATGGTGACGTTTTCAATTATCAGATTGGCGATGAAGAATCTGTAAAAATAATCATCCAAAAGGTACATTCCGATCTTAAAGCACTATCAGATAAAATAAAGGAAAAAGTTGCATCTGGAGAATTTCCTAATATTAAGTATGCTTGTATATTGCGTGAGGGTATTCCAGAAGAAGAAATCTTAAGATATGTAAAAGAACAACATCCCAAAGTTATCATAATGGGCACAAGGGGTAAAAACCAGAAAGATATTGATCTTATTGGTAGTGTTACCGCTGAAGTTATTGAACGAAGTCGTACAGCAGTATTGGCAATTCCTGAAAATACACCGTTTGAACAATTCAGTGACGTCAAACGAATAGCATTCCTAACCAATTTTGATCAAAGAGATTTGATTGCTTTTGAGGCATTCTTTAATGCATGGAAAGCATTTCATTTTTCCGTGTCGTTTATACATTTAGCTGAATCAAAAGATACTTGGGATGAAATTAAGCTTGCTGGTATAAAAGAATATTTTCATAAACAATATCCTGGGCTTGAGATACACTATGATGTTGTTATGAATGATAATCTTTTAAAGGGACTTGATCAATACATTAAAGATAATCAGATAGATATAATAACAATAACATCTTATAAAAGAAATATATTTGCTCGATTATTTAATCCTAGTATTGCACGAAAGATGCTTTTCCATTCTGATACTCCGTTACTTGTGATCAGATGATTATACGAGATGGAAAATTGGACTTATTTTTGAGGAATAATCACTATTATGTTTAATATAACATTGGGATGAATATATCTTCATCCCTTTTTTGTTCTATAAATAATATAGCATTTCTAAGACTTTATAATAAAATAAAGCCTCCCAAGAAAATTGGGGGGCTTTATAATTCTTAATAAACAAATTTTCAATAAAACATTTATTTATTCATTAACTTATCAATTTCTTCAAACTCTGGTCCCATATTCAAGTTGTAGTAAACACGGTAAAGACCTTGAACCCACAAATCTTTTTGTTCAGGTTTTAAAGCTCTAGCTTTTTCATAGAAGGGTTTAGCTTCTTCATAGAATTTCTTCAAAGTAGCTTGATTTTCAGCATATTTAGGATCATTGATATCAGTTGTTGCTTTTTCAACAAATTCTTGAGCTTTCATTAAGTATGCCAATCCGATGTTAGAATATGCTTCCACATATTCAGGATCAACAGCAATAGCTTTCTTGAAGTATTCAATAGCATTATCATAGTCTTTCATATTATGATAAAGATATGCTTTTACATACAAATACATTTTATTATTTGCATCTGCAGCTAACATTTTATCAGCGAATTCCATTGCTTTTGAAAGTTGGTTAGCATTACTATAATAATCAATCAAGTTAGCAAAGAAATAATCATTTCCTGGGAATTTCATAATACCTTGTTCTAATGATTTAACCCATGCAGCTGTATCCCCTTTTGCTTTGTAAGCATCTGAAAGTAATTGCATTGCAAATTTACCATTATCTACGTCATCTATAGCAATAGGTGCATATTTAATAATTGCATCCTTATCACCTATTCTATCAGCAGCTAGCGTTGCATAATATGCGATCAGTGACAATGAGGAATCTTTTTTTGCAATTTCTTGATCTGCTAACATAGGGTATGATGCTGATTCTACATATGTTGCAAAGAACTTTAAAGCTTCTTTATTTTGTTCCTTATTAAATACAAATACACCTCCATTGATCAAGTTAGAACGCTCATTTATCAAACTAGCAGCATTAGCCTTTCTATATTTGTTCTTAATTTTACCTTTTTCATCAGGTATTTGTGCTAACTCATCACATTTTGCAAAATATTCAAACATTTTAAGAATACTATTGTATGCTCTCAATGTATCAAGCTTTTTCGTTACAAAAGCATTCTTGGTCTCTTCAGTATTAATGCGTTTTTGAATATCTCCAGCAATGTTCCATGTTTCAGCAAGATCCTTAGTCTCAGGATTTTTGATTGCTTCACTGATTAGCTGTTCTGCTTTTCTTAAGTCAGGGTTTACATCAGTAGCTGCTCTTTTTGCTTCTTTTACGATCTTCATCTGAGCAAATGAGAAGCTGACAGTCATTAATAAAACCATTGAAAATAATACTCTTTTCATAATTGTTGTTCGATTAATTATTAATATTATGTCTATTCCTCTATTTCGTTGATATTCTCGTTATCATTGATATCTGCATCTTCAACAGAAGAATCAATATTCGAATTATTGATAATAGTTCCTTCAGTTTCCTCTGCAGGTACTTCGTCCTCGAGACTTTCTGTCATTACCTTACATACTGAGCCTATTTGATCATTACGTTTCTCAAGATTAATCAAGCGAACACCTTGAGTAGCACGTCCCATAATACGGAAATCTGCAACTTTCAAACGAATAGTGATACCTGATTTATTAATGATCATCAAGTCGTTCTCATCTGTTACAGACTTAATAGTCACTAATTTACCTGTTTTTTCGGTAATATTCATGGTTTTGACACCTTTACCACCACGATTAGTCTTACGATAATCTTCGATTTCAGAACGTTTGCCATATCCTTGTTCAGAAACAACCATTACGGTTTCAGTTTCCAAATCCTTAATACAAATCATTCCGACGACTTCATCTTGGTTGTCATTATCTAATGTAATACCACGTACCCCTGTTGCTGTACGTCCCATTACACGAACTGCGGCTTCGTGGAAACGAATAGCACGTCCGTTGCGATTAGCTATGATAATTTCATTATTGCCATTTGTCATACGAACTTCAATAACACTATCATCTTCACGAATTGTGATAGCATTCACACCATTCTGACGAGGACGGGAATATTGTTCAAGCAAAGTTTTCTTGATAACACCTTTCTTTGTACAGAATAATACATAATGGCTATTGATGAATTCCGTATCTTCCAGATTCTTGACACGTAAGTATGCTGTTACATTATCATCAGAATCAATATTTAATAGATTTTGAATGGCACGTCCTTTAGAATTCTTCGTACCTTCAGGAATCTCATAAACTTTTAACCAATAACATTTACCTTTTTGGGTAAAGAACATCATCGTGTTATGCATAGTAGCTGGATAGATATGTTCTACAAAGTCTTCATCACGAGTTTCAGTTCCTTTGGAGCCTACTCCACCACGATTTTGTGCACGAAATTCTGTTAATGGTGTACGTTTTATATATCCCATGTGAGATATTGTGATAATCATTTGATCATCTGCATAGAAATCTTCGGGATTGAACTCTTCTGAAGAATAAACGATTTCAGAACGACGTTCGTCACCATATTTTGCTTTAACTTCCAGCAATTCATCTTTCATCACTTTACGACATACTTCATCATCAGCTAATATACTTTCCAAATATGCGATTTGCTTCATTATTTCGTCATATTCAGCATGAAGCTGATCTTGCATCAAACCTGTCAGCTGACGTAAACGCATTTCTACAATCGCACGCGACTGTATTTCTGTCAGATTGAATCGTTCTATCAATCCTGCAATTGCATCATTAGGAGTTTTTGCAGCACGAATTATACGGATTACTTCGTCAATGTTGTCAGAAGCAATTATTAAACCTTCAAGAATATGAGCACGTTCTTTTGCTTTACGAAGATCAAACTGTGTACGGCGAATAACGACTTCATGTCTATGTTCAACGAAATATTTAATCAAGTCTCTAAGATTCAATATCTTAGGACGTCCATTAACCAAAGCGACATTATTAACACCAAAAGAAGTCTGCAAAGCTGTCATTTTATACAGCTTGTTCAACACAACACTTGCATTAGCGTCACGTTTGACATCAATCACAATACGCATACCTTCACGGTCAGATTCATCGTTAGCATTTGAAATACCTTCGATTCTCTTCTCGTTTACAAGATCAGCGATATATTTGATTAATTCTGCCTTATTGACATTATAAGGGATTTCTGTTACTACAATTTTATCATGTGTTTGCCCAGACTCAATTTCTGCTTTTGCACGCATAACTACACGGCCACGACCTGTCAGATATGCTTCACGCACTCCACTTACACCATATATATATCCGCCTGTTGGGAAATCCGGAGCTTTAACGTAGTTCATCAACTCTTCAACTGCGATTTCCGGATTGTCGATATAAGCATCACATGCATCTATAACTTCTGAAAGATTATGAGGAGGCATATTGGTAGCCATACCTACGGCAATACCAGAAGCACCGTTCACCAGAAGGTTAGGAATACGAGTAGGCATAACTTTAGGTTCAACCAGCGTATTATCAAAATTAGGTTCAAAATCGACGGTTTCCTTATACAAGTCATCCATCATAGCTTCACCTAACTTATTGAGACGAGCCTCTGTATAACGCATAGCTGCGGGGCTATCGCCATCTACAGAACCAAAGTTTCCTTGTCCATCTACCAAAGGATAACGCATAGCCCATTCCTGTGCCATACGTACCATCGCAAAATAAACGGAAGAGTCTCCATGTGGGTGGTATTTACCTAATACCTCACCCACAATTCTAGCTGATTTTTTATAAGGTTTGTCTGAAGTATTACCCAGTTCCATCATTCCATACAAAATTCTACGGTGGACTGGTTTAAATCCATCTCTAACATCAGGAAGGGCACGTGAAACAATGACCGACATGGAGTAGTCAATGTATGATGACTTCATTTCCTCCTCGATGTTAATCTTTATAATTCTGTCTTGTTCAAGCATTTAAAATGATTATTAATTATACATTCTTTGGTCTGTGAAAAACCATGCTAAATTACTACTTTTCCTTGATATACGAAAACTTTTATGTTACTTTTATTGATTTCCAACTAACAATCTTTAAATTTTCCTGCTATCTCTTACTTCCCATTTGAGATAATCACTATAATAAACTTTAATACGTAAGAATAAAAAGAGAAAAATTATAAATAAAGGCTGAAAACCTTATATCAACAGTAAAAATAGATGGGAATTTGTTATACCTTATATATATTAGTATGTACATACGATTTTTGTGGCATACCATTTGTAGATATAAGAAATAAAGCAAATATGCGACACAAACTTGATTAAATACGTATATTTGCGAGTAAATAACCCCTTAGAAGAAAAAAGGAAGATGTATGAATAATCAATTCTCACAAAGAGTTTCCGACATTATCGTCTATAGTAAAGAAGAAGCTAATCGATTGAGAAGTAGGTATATAGGTCCTGAACACCTGCTTCTGGGAATGCTTCGCGACGGTGAAGGAAAAGCTATCGAGATATTGTCAAAACTCAACACCAATCTAGCTACAATAAAGCAGCAGATTGAAGCTCAGCTGAAGGCAGAAGCTGATAATATATTATCGCCGGATGCAGAGGTGCCGTTGTCGAATGATGCGGCAAAAATATTAAAAATGTGTATTTTAGAAGCCCGAAGTATGAAAAGTAACATAGCTGATACAGAACATGTTTTGCTAGCAATATTAAGAGAAAAAAATAATATGGCAGCAACCGTACTTGAAGCGAATAATGTAAATTACGCAAAAGTATTGGAACAGGCAACATTGCAGCCGGACATCAATGCTGGAATGGGTTTTCCAGAAGACGATGATGAGGAAGAAGATATGTCTTCCCGTTCAGGTGGCAGAAGTAATGCCGACAACCGCCAGCAACAGGCACAAACTGCTTCTAAAAAGCCGTCTAATGACACCCCTGTACTTGATAATTTCAGTACGGATATGACTAAAGCGGCAGAAGAAGGCCGATTGGATCCTGTAGTTGGTAGAGAGAAAGAAATTGAACGTTTAGCACAAATATTAAGTCGGCGTAAGAAAAACAATCCGATTCTTATAGGAGAACCGGGTGTAGGAAAGTCTGCTATAGTCGAGGGACTAGCTTTAAGAATCATTCAGAAGAAAGTTTCCCGTATTCTGTTTGATAAGCGAGTTGTGGCTCTTGATATGACTGCGGTAGTAGCAGGAACAAAGTACCGTGGTCAGTTTGAGGAACGGATTCGTTCCATTCTCAATGAATTACAGAGAAATCCGAATGTAATTTTGTTTATCGACGAAATACATACTATTGTAGGGGCAGGTTCTGCGGCAGGTTCCATGGATGCAGCAAATATGCTAAAACCAGCATTAGCACGAGGAGAAATACAATGTATTGGTGCCACTACTCTTGATGAGTATCGTAAGAATATTGAAAAAGACGGTGCTTTAGAACGTCGTTTCCAAAAAGTTATGGTAGAGCCAACTACAGCTGAAGAGACTCTTCAGATTCTACGTAATATTAAGGATAAGTATGAAGATCATCATAATGTGTATTATACAGAAGAAGCTTTAGATGCTTGTGTCAAGCTGACTGATCGTTATAATACAGACCGTAATTTCCCAGATAAGGCCATTGACGCTCTGGATGAAGCGGGTTCACGTGTGCATCTAACTAATGTAAATGTTCCCAAAGAGATTGAAGATCAAGAAAAACTAATTGAAGAAGCTAAAAACAAGAAAAATGATGCTGTAAAATCACAGAACTTTGAACTTGCTGCCAGTTTCCGAGATAAGGAGAAAGAGCTTTCTCTTCAACTGGATGAGATGAAAAAGGAATGGGAAGCTAATCTGAAAGAGAATAGGCAAACGGTTGATGCAGAGGATATTGCAAACGTCATTTCGATGATGTCCGGTATTCCTGTGCAGCGTATGGCTCAAGCTGAAGGGATTAAGCTAGCAGGAATGAAAGAAGATTTGCAGTCGAAGGTCATTGCACAAGATACGGCTATTGAAAAATTGGTTAAAGCTATTTTACGAAGTCGCGTAGGGCTTAAGGATCCCAATAAACCTATTGGAACCTTCATGTTTTTGGGACCGACAGGTGTTGGTAAAACACATCTTGCTAAAGAATTGGCTAAATATATGTTCGGCTCATCTGATGCGCTGATTCGCATTGATATGAGTGAATATATGGAAAAATTTACTGTATCACGCTTGGTTGGAGCTCCTCCGGGATATGTCGGATATGAGGAAGGTGGACAATTGACGGAAAAAGTACGTCGTAAACCTTATTCTATCATATTGCTCGATGAGATAGAGAAAGCACATTCAGATGTGTTTAATATCCTGCTGCAAGTAATGGATGAAGGACGTTTGACTGACAGTTATGGCAGAATGGTAGACTTTAAGAATACAGTCATTATTATGACTTCCAATATTGGAACACGTCAATTGAAAGAGTTCGGAAGAGGAGTCGGCTTTGCAACACAAAGCCGTTTGGACGATCGAGAGTTCTCGCGAAGTGTAATTCAAAAAGCTTTAAATAAATCATTCTCACCCGAATTTTTGAATCGCGTCGATGAAATTATTACTTTTGACCAGCTTTCTTTGGAAGCGATTACAAAGATTATTGAAATTGAACTGAAAGGGCTCTATAATCGGATTGAATCGATTGGCTATAAATTAATTATCGAAGATAAAGCAAAAGAGTTTATAGCTAGTAAAGGATATGATGTACAATATGGAGCTCGTCCGTTGAAACGTGCAATTCAAACTTATCTGGAGGATGGATTATCTGAACTAATTATCTCTTCTGCACTAAAAGAAGGAGATACGATTCAAGTTTCTCTTAATAGTGAAAAGGGTGAATTAGAAATGAGTTCTATTACTTGCTAATGTAATATTTCTAAGGAAATATAAGTTTTCAATATGTCAGAATGTCAGACTTTAGGGTCTGGCATTTTTTTTGTTTTTCTCTGAACAAACATTCATAAGTTTTAATTAATAGATAAACTAAAAATATACATCATTATGCAAAAAGGTAATATTGGGGTTACAACAGAGAACATCTTCCCTATCATCAAAAAGTTTTTGTACAGCGATCATGAAATCTTTCTTCGTGAATTAGTGTCTAATGCAGTAGATGCTACTCAAAAGTTGAATACACTTGCTTCTATTGGTGAATACCAAGGCGAATTAGGTGATTTAACCATTCATGTTGAATTGGGAAAAGATACCATTACTATATCTGACCATGGTATTGGTTTGACAGCCGAAGAAATTGAAAAATATATCAACCAGATTGCTTTCTCCGGTGCTAATGACTTCCTAGAGAAATATAAGAATGATGCAAACGCTATTATTGGCCACTTTGGACTAGGTTTTTATTCAGCGTTTATGGTTGCTAAGAAAGTAGAAATCATTACTAAATCATATCGGGATGGTGCACAGGCTATAAAATGGACTTGTGATGGAAGTCCTGAGTTTACAATCGAAGAAGTAGACAAGGAAAGTCGTGGTTCAGACATCATTTTGTATATTGACGATGATTGTAAGGAATTCCTTGAAGAGGCACGAATTGATGGTCTTTTAAAGAAATATTGCAGCTTCCTTCCTGTCCCCATTGCTTTTGGCAAAAAGAAAGAGTGGAAAGATGGAAAGCAGGTAGAAACTTCAGAAGATAATATCATTAATGATACAACTCCTTTGTGGACTCTTAAACCTAGTGAATTATCTGATGAGGACTATAAATCATTCTACCGTAAGCTATATCCGATGTCTGATGAACCTCTCTTCTGGATACACTTAAATGTAGATTACCCGTTCCATCTGACAGGTATTCTCTATTTCCCAAAAGTAAAGAGCAATATTGAATTAAATAAAAATAAGATTCAGTTATATTGCAATCAGGTATATGTAACAGATTCAGTAGAGGGTATTGTACCAGACTTCTTGACTTTATTGCATGGAGTTATAGATTCTCCGGATATTCCATTGAATGTTTCCCGTTCTTATTTGCAAAGCGATTCGAATGTGAAGAAGATTTCGACTTATATTACGAAGAAGGTTTCCGACCGGTTGCAGTCTATCTTTAAAAATGATCGTAAGCAGTTTGAAGAAAAGTGGAATGATTTGAAAATATTTATCAACTATGGTATGCTGACTCAGGAAGATTTTTATGAGAAAGCACAAAAATTCGCCCTTTTCACCGATACAGATAATAAACATTATACATTTGAAGAATATCAAACTCTTATTAAAGATAATCAGACAGATAAAGACGGAAATCTAATTTATCTGTATGCTAATAATAAGGACGAGCAATATAGCTATATAGAAGCAGCTATCAATAAAGGCTATAATGTTCTGCTTATGGACGGGCAACTGGATGTAGCTATGATAAGTATGCTTGAACAGAAGTTTGAGAAATCACGTTTTACGCGTGTAGATGGTGATGTAATTGATAACCTTATAGTCAAAGAAGATAAAAAAGGTGATGTATTGGAAGTATCTAAACAAGATGCACTTACTACTGCTTTCAAGAGTCAATTGCCTAAAATGGATAAAGTTGAATTCAATGTTATGACACAAGCATTGGGTGAGAATGCAGCTCCGGTTATGATTACTCAAAGTGAATATATGCGTCGTATGAAAGAAATGGCAAATATCCAAGCTGGAATGAGTTTTTATGGAGAAATGCCGGATATGTTCAATCTGATTCTTAATTCAGATCATAAGTTGGTAAAAGAGGTACTTAGTGAAGAAGAGGCAGCTTGTCAGGCTGAGGTAACTCCTTTGCAGACAGAAATGGATAATATCAATAAACATCGTAATGAGTTGAAAGATAAGCAGAAAGGAAAGAAGGATGAAGATATTCCTACTGCTGAAAAGGATGAGTTGAATGACTTAGATAAGCAATGGGATGATCTGAAGAGTAAAAAAGAAGCAATATTTGCAACGTATGCTAGCAATAATAAAGTGATCCGTCAGCTTATTGATCTCGCTTTATTACAGAATAATATGTTGAAAGGTGAAGCACTGAATAACTTCGTAAAACGTAGTATTGAGCTGATTTAATATTACCCTTTTATTCATAAACATAACTTCAAAGAAGAGCATTCAGCGTAAAATACGTTGTAATGCTCTTTTTTCATTCTAAAAAACGAATAAAAAGATATCGATTTATTGGAAAGTATTGCATATATTTGAAGACTTAATGAAAACAGATTTCAATCGTTTAATCCGGGTTATGAGAAAATTTCTTTTAGTGTTCATTACTTTATGGGGATTCATACCGACTATTTATGCCCAAAAAGTGGGACTTGTATTAAGTGGTGGTGGTGCTAAAGGATTGACGCACATCGGTATTATTCGTGCCCTAGAAGAGAACAATATTCCAATTGATTATATCACAGGTACATCTATGGGAGCTATCATTGGTTCTCTTTATGCAATGGGATATTCTCCGGATGATATGGTCGAGTTACTCAAATCAGAAGATTTTAAACGTTGGTATTCTGGACAGATAGAAGAGAAATATGTCTATCACTTCAAGAAAAATCTTCCTACCCCTGAATTTTTTAATATTCGTTTTTCATTTAAAGATTCACTGAAAAACTTGAAACCTCAGTTTTTGCCTACTAGTGTGGTTAATCCAATACAGATGAATCTTGTTTTCGTAGATTTATTTGCACGTGCTACAGCTGCTTGTGAAGGGGACTTTGACAGGTTATTTGTTCCTTTCCGTTGTGTTGCCTCGGATGTATACAATAAGAAACAATTAGTAATGCGGGAAGGTGATCTGGGAGATGCTGTCCGGGCTTCAATGAGTTTTCCTTTTATGTTTAAGCCTATAGAGATAGACAATGTGCTGGCCTATGATGGAGGGATTTATAATAATTTCCCAACCGATGTCATGAGAGATGATTTTCATCCTGATATCATTATTGGAAGTGTTGTATCCACTAATCCTACCAAACCTAAGGAAAATGATCTTATGAGCCAGATTGAAAATATGGTTATGCAGAAAACGGACTATTCTATACCTGATTCTATGGGAATTCTAATGAATTTTAATTATGACAACGTTAGCTTGATGGATTTTCAGCGTATAGATGAATTACATGATATAGGCTATAATCGGACAATCAGTATGATGGATTCCATCAAAAGCCGTATCCATCGAAGAGTTAATAAAGACAATATACGTTTGCGCAGAATGGTATATCGTAGCAATTTTCCGGAACTCCGATTCAAGAACATCATTATTGATGGAGCTAATGCACAACAACAAGTTTATATAAAGAAAGAGTTTCACCGTTCAGATGATAAGGAATTTACCTATGAAGATTTGAAACAAGGATATTTTCGACTCTTATCAGACAATATGATTTCTGAAATCATTCCTCATGCCGTCTATAATTCTAGTGATGATACTTATGATTTGTATTTAAAGGTTAAGGCGGAAAATAGTTTTGCTGTTAGATTAGGTGGTAATATTTCAACTTCTAACTCTAATCAAATCTATCTTGGGCTTGGTTATCAGGATTTGAATTATTATGCTAAAGAGTTTCTTTTAGATGGGCAATTGGGAAAAGTGTACAACAATGTACAGTTTATGGCAAAAATAAACTTTTCTACAGCCATTCCGACTTCATATCGTTTTATTGCGTCTATTAGTACATTTGATTATTTTAAAAAGAACAAACTATTCTCTAAGGATGACAAACCCGCATTCAACCAAAAGGATGAGCGTTTCTTAAAGCTTCAGGTAGGGCTTCCATTCCTTTCCAGTAAGAGAGCTGAATTTGGATTGGGAATTGGGAAAATAGAAGATAAATACTTTCAGAAAAATGTTATAGATTTCGGGAAAGATAAATTTGATAAAAGTCGTTATGACTTATTAGGTGGTTCTATTAGTTTTAATGGAAGTACTTTAAATTCAAGACAATATGCTACAAGTGGATATAGTGAAGCTCTCATAGCGCAAATTTTCATAGGAAAAGAGCGTTTCTATCCGGGTGAAGGAGCTACGAATGGAAATAAGAATGGTGACAAAGAGCATCATTCATGGTTACAATTATCATACATGAAAGAGAAATATCACACAATGAGTGAACACTGGACATTAGGCTGGTATCTAAAAGCATTGTATGCTTCTAAGAACTTCTCTGAGAATTATACTGCCACAATGATGCAAGCAGGTGAATTTTCACCTACATTGCATAGTAAACTAACCTATAATGAAGCATTCCGTGCTAATCAATTTGTTGGAGCTGGTATTCGTCCCATTTATAGATTAAACCAGATGTTTCATCTTAGAGGTGAATTTTATGGTTTTATGCCTATTTATCCAATTGAAAGAAACTCTTTAAATAAAGCATATTATGGAAAAGCTTTTTCCAAGTTTGAATATTTGGGAGAAATTTCAGTAGTTTGTCAATTACCCTTTGGGGACATCTCTGCATATGTAAATCATTATAGTTCACCGAAAAGGGAGTGGAATGTCGGGTTAAGTATCGGCTGGCAACTGTTTAATTACCGATTCATCGAATAATTTTATCAGAAAAAGTTTGTGAAACACTTGCTAGTTCGGGAAAAGTACGTATCTTTGCACCCGTAAAAACGAAACAATGGTCGCGTAGCTCAACTGAATAGAGTAGCTGACTACGGATCAGCCGGTTACAGGTTTGAATCCTGTCGCGATCACTTTTCGGATTAGTAGAATGGCCGCGTAGCTCAACTGAATAGAGTAGCTGACTACGGATCAGCCGGTTACAGGTTTGAATCCTGTCGCGGTCACTCTTTATATTATAAATTAATGGTCGCGTAGCTCAACTGAATAGAGTAGCTGACTACGGATCAGCCGGTTACAGGTTTGAATCCTGTCGCGATCACAAAGAGGCTGTCTCAATACAAATAAGAGATGGTCTCTTTTGTTTTGTATCCCCTATATTTTTGCTTCATAAATATTAACCTGATTAATTCTATTATAGATGAAGTTGAAACTACTAATGCCTTGTTTTGTGCTATTTCTAAGTAGCGTCTTTTCGCTTTCATTGGCGCAAAATGCTGATAAGCCTATCAAACTCACTATCCGAACAACTGATTCAAACAATATAAAAGTTGAAAAAAAGGGTGATGACTATGTAATAACAACTACTGGATTGGATCCATATGTCTTTTTAGGGGTCAGTCCGAAAATCCTGTGGGTATGTTATGTTAATACGCGAAAGTAATCTATCTTTGCGGTTAGATTTTAACAACAACAATCCAATGAATTCTAGTCGCACCCTACATAAGTTACTACGAGTCATCTTCCCCGAAGTTTTAATGGAGTATTTTGAGATTTCCGGTTGGCATGACGACTCTGCCAAGATCGAAGTTTGGCTTGATGAAAAGAACTACCTGGAACGTTCCGATTACAAGAGTGGAACTGTGATTTCACATGGTTTTACAGATGAGAAAGTTATCCAGGACTTTCCTCTTCGTGGCAAACCGGTTTATCTCCACGTAAGACGTCGCCGCTGGTATGACAAGGCTAGCGGGGAAACGTTTTCCTATACCTACGATGATCTTACTGCCGAAGGGACGAAACTCACTCCTGAGTTCGTTGCTTTTTTAAAAGAAGAAGATTGAAACTACGGCGGCCAGTATAAGCTCCATAGCAGATGCTTATGGGGTAAACGGTAAACAGTTAACTTCACAGTACAAGGAGTTTATCAGTGCATACAGACAGTGGGACCAGTTGGATCATGCTTCAGACTATGTCCTGTTCAAGCAGAACCTGGGTCCCAGCCTTTGTATTGACGAGACTTCCTTGAGCTGCGGAGAATTATATACTGTTGTCACTAACCGTGCGGGGCGTGGTGGCAGAGGCACCCTTGTGGCCATGATACGTGGCACGAAGTCTGAAGACGTCATCAAGGTGCTTGAAATGATTCATGTCTCCAAGCGCAAGACGGTCAAAGAGGTCACTTTGGATCTTTCGCCGACCATGATGCGGATTGTCCGAACGGCTTTTCCCAACGCCACTATGACCAATGACCGGTTTCATGTACAGAAGCTCTTTTATGAGGCAATTGATGAACTCAGGATTACTTATCGCTGGATGGCACGGGATCTGGAGAACGATGAAATTCAGCGGTGCAGGGAGCAGGGTATAGAGTATGTTCCGTTTCGATATGCCAATGGCGATACCCGTAAGCAGTTGCTGGCCAGGGCTAAACATCTACTTGTCAAGCATTTTAGCAAATGGACTGAATCCCAAAGAATACGTGCGGAAATCATATTCGAACAGTATCCGGAATTGAAATCAGTTTACGACTTGGCTATAGAGTTGACCAATATATATAATAAGCACTATGACAAGAATGTGGCACGTGGAAAGCTTGCCTTGTGGTACAATAAGATAGAAAAGCTTGGATACGGATGTTTCAGAACCGTAACGAATACCATGCAGAACTATTATGAAACAATACTAAACTATTTCGTTAACAGAGAAACGAATGCATTTGCAGAATCATTCAATGCAAAAATCAAAGCCTTCAGAGCACAGTTTAGGGGAGTCGGAGATATACCTTTCTTTATTTTTAGATTATGCAAACTAACTGTGTAAATTTAACATACCCACAGGATTTTCGGACTGACCCCTTTTTAGATGCATCTGAAGCTATTGATATTAAAACACATCCGATTTTATCTTTCAATAGCTTTAATACATCAGGTGTTATGAGTTTGGTACTTTTTGTTGGACAATTGGACAACGATCATCTTATTGAAGGTAATCGATATGAATTGCCTCGCACCGAGGGTTGGTTATCAAATGACTATGATATTTCATGTACAGATGCTCCTATTGAAAAACCTATTTCTTGGATTCGTATACGTTTTGGAATGAATGGTGGAAATAAATTTATTATTAACAATTTGCAACTTCGACCTTTGAACCAACGTGATCGTGATATTCTTGAAAACATAGAACGTCGAGATCAAGAAGATGCCGCACATTGCAAACGTTTGGAATCTTATCTCCAAACTAATTATAACTCGTCTATAACGCATGTTGGCGTTTCTTATCAGAAAGCAAGCATTACAGTAAAGGGGAAATTATCAGACAAGGTTGATATTAGTAATATAGGATTAGCCGAAATACCCATTTGGGAAGATGCTACTGATCTGAACAACATAGGTGTTTTTATTCCGTTGAGTAAATCAGGTAACTTTAAACATTCATTTCAACGATATGCGGAAGACGGACATGATAGGTTATTATCGAGTTGGGCTATCATTCGTAAAAAGAATAATAAATACGAATTATTATCTTCAATTCATTATGCAGACGATATTTCTCCCCGACAGAAGCTTCGTAAAGTAACAGCACATTCTCTTAAAGGTATCGGTGGCTGTCCTTTCGATCATGAAGACATGAATTTATTAGGAGTAGGTGGTGCTAATTTTAATATCTTGCTAAATGAAATACTTTTCCCTAATCCAGCTCCGGAACGCACTCCGTATGAATATTGTGGTAAGATTTGGTATGTAGATGTCAATAGCCCTGCAATAAAATTGATTGATTGGAATGCAAAAAAAGCTAAAGAACATGGATGGCTGATTTCAGCTATTCTTCTTTTACCATTAGATCGTGATTTCACACCAGGCACTTGGATGATGCAAGCTGCTCATCCCGAACGTCAAGGGAGTGCAGCTTTTGCAATGCCAAATATGTTGTCGAAAGATGGCGTAGAAGCTTACGCAGCAACAATGACCTTCTTATGTGAAAGATATAGTTCGGAAGAACATGGGCGTATCCATCACTGGATTGTACATAATGAAATTCAAAATGGATTCTATTGGGCCAACGCTGGTGATAGACGCATGTTGTCTTATATGAACATATACCAGAAATCTCTGAGAACTGTTTATAATATTGCAAGACAATTTGATCCTAACACCCAAGTAATGATATCCATGGATCACGACTGGAATCGTAAGAGTAACAAACGTAGTTATGAAGGGAAAGATTTGCTAAATATCCTTTTAGACTTCTGCCATCAGGAAGGTGATTTTCAATGGGCTATTGCTGCACATCCATATCCTCAAGATATTAATAATCCATGTACATGGAAAGACGATCAGGCAACTTACAGTTTTGACACTCCTTATATTACTCCTAAAAATCTGGAAGTTCTTGATGCATGGGCAGCACAACCTCATGTATGCTATCGTGGGATTCCTCGGGAGATTCATTTTACAGAACAGGGACTGAATTCACCAGACTATAGTGAAAAATCACTTCGGGATCAAGCAGCTGGAATGGTGTATACTTGGGAGAAAATCCGTAAAATGAGAAATGTCAAGTGCTACTATTATCATCTTTGGGCCGACGATCCAGGAGAAGGAGGACTTCGTTTGGGGTTACGTAAATTTGCTGATTACAAAGAAGATCCATTGGGCAAAAAGCTAATCTGGGATGTGGTTCGTGCTTTTGAAACAAAAGAATGGGAGAAAGTAAGAGATGAATACAAAGATGTTATTAATATTAGCAAGTGGGAAGAAATATGGTATAACGGTAAAATCAAATAAATAACAACCATAAAATGAATATTATATAGAAACACTATAACGCAATAAATCTATACTGACACAAAATTGTTTGTAGCAGGATTTAAAATTCAATCTTATTTTATTTTTTAGCCCATTTCATCGAAGAAATCGAAGGCTTTTTAATAATCTATGGGAAGTTTATTTTCATTCTCTTCGATCTTTTTTAAAAACATAAGAGTGTTTGACAACAAACATTTAGATCTTTTTTTGAGGAGAATTAATCAAGAGATGATAAAACAAAATAACCACATATTAAAGATTCAATCTCCATATGTGGTTTTTTTATAATTTAAATAGGGCTTTTTACTAACATTTTATATTCAGTTCATTCAAAACTTTCCGTATAGCTTCAAAGGTAGTAATACGTGTTGGAACTAAGGGGAGTCGAAGTTTATTCTCAATCATTCCCATTGCATTTAGCATCGATTTCACACCTGCCGGATTACCATCTACAAACAGAAGATTGAATAACTCTGTAAATTTATGATGTATAGTCAGTGCATTCGCAAAGTCTCCATGAAGTGCCAAACGCGTCATACGGCTAAATTCACGTGGGAAAGCATTGCCTATCACCGAGATTACTCCAACAGCTCCTAATGTAATCAGAGGGAATGTTATACCATCATCTCCAGAAATCACATCAAAGTTATCCGGTTTATTTTTAATGATATCATCCATTTGAGTAATATTACCAGAAGCCTCTTTGATGGCAATTACGTTATTAAAGTCACGAGCAATACGTAAAGTCGTTTCAGCAGTCATGTTTACTCCAGTACGTCCGGGTACATTATATAGTACAATCGGTAGTTCTGTAGCTTCAGCTATTGCTTTATAATGTTGGTAAATACCTTCTTGAGAAGGTTTATTATAATATGGGACAACAGACAATATGGCATCTACCCCTGTAAAATCATCATTTTTTAATGTTTCTACTACAGCACGTGTATTATTCCCACCTACGCCTAGCAAAATAGGGATTCTTCCATTCACTCGGTCTATCACCATTTTTTTTATGGTTTTCTTCTCCTCTTCAGTAAGTGTAGGCGTTTCAGCTGTAGTACCCAACACACACAAGAAGTCCGCATTATTTTGCAATAGATAGTCTACTAAACGCATCAAAGCATCATAATCAACGCTCTCATCCTCTTTGAAAGGAGTAATCAGTGCTACCCCCATTCCTTTCAATTTTGTCTGTATCATGGTTTTAATTATAATCTCTAATAATTTCAGGCACAAAAGTACGAATATTTTTCATATCTTATGATATAAGTTTCAGAAAATCGTCTTCGCTTACTATGGTTATTCCAAGTTTTTGAGCTTTCTCCAATTTTGCAGGTCCCATATTTTCACCTGCAAGAATAAAACTAGTTTTGGCAGAAATACTCCCGACGTTCTTTCCTCCATTTTTTTCAATGAGTTCTTTATATTCGTCGCGAGAATGGTGAGTAAAGACTCCGCTAATCACAATGGATTTACCTGACAACTTATCTGTGTATCCACTTAAATCTTCTTCTGTACGATATAACTGTAAACCTGCTTTCTTGAGTCTGCCAACTAACTCACGATTCGACTCATTAGCAAAATATGAAAGAATGCTCTGGGCTATTTTTTCCCCGATTTCATCGATACTTACCAGCTTTTCGAGATCAGCATTTTGCAGTTCATCAATATTCTCAAACGACCTTGCAATCTTTTTAGCAACAGTTTCTCCAACAAAGCGAATTCCTAATGCAAATATGACACGTTCGAAAGGTATTTCTTTACTTTGGGCAATCCCTGTAATGATATTCTCAGCCGATTTTTCTCCCATTCGATCCAAACCCTTAATTTGATCTACTGTCAATTCATACAAATCTGCAGTATTATGGATCAGGTCCAAACGATAGAACATATCGACTGTTTCAGGTCCCAGACCATCGATATCCATCGCTTTACGACTGATAAAATGCTCAATTTTGCCTTTAATTTGGGGAGGACATGCCGTTTCATTCGGACAATAGTGTGCAGCTTCACCTTCATATCTGATCAATTTGCTACCACATTCAGGGCAATTAGTAATAAACTTCACTTTTTCACCAAGCATGAAACTACGTGCATTTTTATCTACACCTGTAATTTTAGGAATAATTTCACCACCTTTTTCCACGTAAACCATATCTCCTATGTGTAGATCGAGTCCTTCGATGATATCAGCATTATGTAAAGAGGCACGTTTCACAATCGTTCCGGAAAGTTGAACAGGGTCTAAATTCGCAACAGGAGTAACAGCACCTGTTCTACCTACTTGATAAGTTACCTTATTCAGACGAGTAAGGGCACGTTCTGCTTGGAACTTATAGGCAATCGCCCATCTAGGAGACTTTGCTGTAAAACCTAGATTTTTTTGTTGTCTCAGACTGTTCACCTTTAAAACAATACCATCTGTAGCAACTGGCAAATTTTTGCGCTCTACATCCCAATAATTGATAAAATCGAATATTTCTTGTAATGTTTGACACTTGCGCATTATTCCAGAAATCTTAAATCCCCATTTGGCAGCTTCCTGAAGGTTTTCATAATGTCCGTCACAAGGTAAGTTTTCTCCCAATAGATAATACAGGTAAGCATCTAATTTACGAGATGCTACAATAGAAGAATTCTGTAATTTAAGTGTTCCGGACGCTGCATTTCTTGGATTGGCAAAAAGTGGTTCTTCACGCGCTTCTTTTTCGCGATTTAGTTCTTCAAATACGACCCAAGGCATAAGTATTTCCCCCCTGATCTCAAAAGAAGAAGGATAATTATCACCATGCAATACTAGAGGAATAGAACGGATTGTCTTGACATTATCAGTCACATCATCACCCTTTTCTCCATCTCCACGTGTGACTGCTCGGATTAGTTTTCCATCCTCATACGATAACGAAATAGATGTTCCATCATATTTCATCTCACAACAGATTTCAAAATCTTCATTTAAAGCTTTACTAACGCGTTCATAGAAGTCAGTCACTTCACCTTCCGAGTAGGTATTAGCTAATGATAGCATCGGGTATTTGTGAGCTACCTGGGTAAAATTCTTATTTAAATCGCTGCCTACACGCATTGTTGGCGAATTTTCATCTCTAAATTCCGGATATGCCTGCTCCATATCTTGAAGTTCTCGCATCATATCGTCAAATTCCTTATCTGAAATTTCCGGAGTATTCAATACATAATAATTATAATTATGCTGATGAAGTTCGGCACGTAATTCTTCTATTTTCTTTTTAATATCCATATTTCTTCGATTGTTTAAGGCAAAAATACAGGTTTCTCTTTGAATATTTGTACTTTTGCGAAAAATTAAAGATTATGCGCATAGATATAATAACAGTTTTGCCTGAAATGATTGAAGGCTTTTTTAATTGTTCCATCATGAAAAGGGCTCAGAATAAAGGACTTGCAGAAATTCATATCCATAACCTTCGCGACTATACAGAAGATAAGTATAGACGCGTAGACGATTATCCTTTTGGCGGTTTTGCAGGAATGGTGATGAAGATTGAGCCTATTGAACGTTGCATCAACTCCTTAAAAGCCGAGCGAGATTATGACGAAGTGATCTTTACTACTCCGGATGGAGAATTGTTTGACCAGCCAATGGCTAATAGTCTTTCTCTTGTCCAAAATCTTATTATTCTTTGTGGTCATTTTAAAGGTATAGACTACCGAATCCGAGAACATTTAATCACAAAAGAAATCAGTATAGGAGATTATGTGCTGACAGGAGGTGAATTAGCTGCAGCAGTTATGGCAGATGCAATTATACGTATCATTCCGGGGGTTATTTCGGATGAACAATCAGCCCTTTCCGATTCATTTCAGGATAATCTGTTAGCGGCACCTGTATATACACGTCCTGCTGATTATAAAGGCTGGAAAGTTCCCGATATCTTATTGTCTGGTCATGAAGCAAAAATTAAAGAATGGGAGTTACAACAATCTTTGGAACGTACTAAAAAACTTCGTCCAGACTTACTAGAAGAATAAAATTCAAATGTAAATAAAAACTCCGGTGAAAAAAGAACCTTTTTTCACCGGAGTTTTTATTTGTCTATTATTTAATATCTATATGCCTTCTTACTTTTCGTATCTCAAATATATTTCAGATTCTCAATCTATAAAAGATATCTCATCTCAATACTTAAAGTGGAAAATGACATTTTTCTTTTAAAATTGATGCGAATAGTTATTATATGTTTTTAGTTATACCTCAAGTGCACCAATAATTTCCTTTATAGACTTACATCCGTATCTGTCCAGGTAATTATTTATACCATCTTCAACTTTAATTGCAACGGTAGGATCTATGAAATTTGCTGTACCAATTTGGATGGCAGATGCTCCTGCAAGTATGAACTCAACCGCGTCTTTCCAATTCATAATTCCTCCTAATCCTATGACCGGAATATTTACTGTTTTTGAAACTTGCCAAACCATACGCAAAGCAATCGGTTTTACAGCAGCTCCTGACATACCTCCTGTTATAGTTGATAAAATAGGGCGTCTACGCTCAGCATCTATAGCCATACCCAATAGTGTATTGATTAATGACACGCTATCAGCTCCACTTTCTTCGACTGCACGAGCAATTTCTGTTATATCAGTAACGTTTGGAGAGAGTTTTACGATAAGTGTCTTTTTGTAAGCAGAACGCACAGCTTTTACTACTTCAGCAGCACCTTTTGCTGACACACCAAAAGCCATCCCCCCTTGTTTCACATTAGGACATGAGATGTTTAACTCTATGGCAGGAATTTTGTCAAGTTCATTAATGATTTCTGCTGTTTTCACATAATCTTCAATAGTAGATCCGGAAACGTTTACAATCATATTCGTTTGAATGTCTTTTATACGAGGATATATGTGCTCTACAAAGTAATCTACTCCCTTATTTTGCAGTCCCACAGCATTTAACATTCCAGATGGAGTTTCAGCCATACGTGGATATGGATTTCCTTCACGTTTGTGAAGAGTAGTTCCTTTTACAATAATACCACCTATTCGCGCTATATCAATGAAGTCAGAGAACTCTTCACCATATCCAAATGTACCGGATGCAGTCATTACCGGATTCTTCATTTGTAATTCACCAATGTTTACACTTAAATCTGCCATAGTAGTTTATTTATATTAAAAACAGGACCTTCTTTACATACACACAAGTGACCATCTGTCGTATTCTCTACGCAACAAAGGCAAGCTCCAATACCACAAGCCATCGTATTTTCCAAAGATACTTCACATTCTATCTGATTACTCTTAGCATATTTTGCAACAGCTACCATCATTGGCTTCGGACCGCAAGTATATATTTGTTCAAAATGTATTTTGTTCAATATTGAATGTTGGGTAACATATCCTTTTTCCCCATGGCTACCATCCTCTGTTGTAGTATAAACATCACCGTATTTTGCAAACTCTTCTAATTGCAACAAGTCCTTATCACTACGAGCTCCCAAAAGGAAAGTAGGTTTATGACCATTTCGGGCTAATTGTTCACCTAAATATAGCATAGGAGCAGTACCGACACCTCCACCTACTAATAGCAACTTATCTGATGGGGTTTGCGGCATTGTATAAGCATTACCTAAGGGAAGTATAACATTGATAACATCATCCTTGTTTACTTCTGCTAAACGCTTTGTACCATCTCCAACCAATTGGATAAGGAACCATATCTCATTACGTTGTTTATCCACAAAGTTAATAGAAATGGGACGACGCAAAAATGTAGTAGGTGAACCGTCCACCCGAAGTTCAGCAAACTGTCCCGGTAGCATTTCGGGCAGTAATGACTGAGAAGTCAATTTCAGTAATACATAATTAGTATGTAATCTGATATTCTCAGTGACCGTCAGATCTAAAATAAATTTTTTCATGTATGGATATAAAAGTATAAATTCATATTTTCGTTGCAAAGATACAGGAATTTGATCAAACCTCCGTTTTTACCACTTATTTTTCAGGCCTAAACGTTTCATAGGTGTTATCATCAAAGAAGATTCTTATTTCAGTAATTTTTCTAGTAGGCTTTTCTATATATCTAATCTCTTGTTTTACAATCTCTTTAGGGATAATTTCTGTATTTTCTAATGGCATTTCCTTGCGATTTTCCGTAGCAATCGTCCTTTGGGGTGAATTTAATGGATTCTCGTCAAATAATGAAGGCTGATAATCACCATTGGAATTAGTTGATCCTTGATCATTTGAAATAGCTACCATTTCACCTTTACCATAAAGTAACCACTCCAAACTTACATAATTATAAGTTTGATGAACTTTCATCACGACTTCCAGGCTAGGTTTATTCCTATCATTCAAAATATGAGAAAGAGTAGATTGTTGCACACCAATTGTTTCAGCAAAAACTCTGGGAGGAACTTTTTCTCTTTCCATTATTAATCTAATTCTATCTTTTAACTCCATACTATTCACTCTAGTTACAATTGTACGTATTATATAGTGATTTCACAAAAATATATATCAATATAATGAATATACAAAAGTAAAAAATAAGTTTCACAAAAGCAAATTACAAATATAAAAATATCAATATTACATTTATATCGAATCGTATACAATAGTGAACTACACTTTTGTATATAAGGCTATATCATCATTAATCCATGCCTATCATTAGTTTAATTAAATTCTATAACATATTGTTTATTAGCTATATAATTATCAAATTCATTAGTAAATAAGTTTAATTCACAAATATACAAAACAACATAAAGCCCATTCTATACTTATTATTCACACAAACACGGTAATATATTAATAAACAGCATATTAATCACACCAAATAAAAGTGTTAATCCCCTCTTCCACTACACTTCTATCTTATAAACAACATTTGTAATTTCCATTATATATTAATGTATATGCATTCAGTAATATATTATTGTGTATAATTCACATGTGTATATAATATATAAGCGATCAACAAAGAATACATCTGTAAATATAGAAAGTTGCAATTGCAATAAAATTCAATGAAAGAATCCTATATTTACTAATGTATTTTGAAATTTCTGTTATATTTCTATTACATTCACTCTGAAATAGGTAAATCCTTGCAATTTTTCCACCCCTTTCATCGAATCTTTATAATTTTTAAATTCTAGAGGCACTAATTTTGATGTAATATTCTTATATTCAATATTTTACTCCAATATTATATCTATTCTAATTTAATCAAACTAGAGAAATAGTACCAGAATCAAAACCTGATACTGTAAAACTATCAAAATGACAACTATCAAAAGAGAGATCAGAAGAGTTTTTTCTACTATTTAATCATATCGAAAGTATTTCAATCAGCTCTGTACTCTATATATAAAATAAAGTAGATTGTTTATTTTTCTAAAAGAGTATGATTTCGGATAGAAGAGAAAATAGACTTTAAAATACTCAAAAAGAGATTTTGACAAGGATAAAAAATTCTAGTCTACCCTTGTTATATTTATATTGAAGATCATAAATTGATAATCACTATTTTGTAAAGTTCTCATCTAGAAAAAGAAGAAACTTCATCAAAAATAAAAAGTAGAATTTAAGATATAAAAAATAAGGTATACACTCTCTATAATTAGAGTAAAAGTATATGCCTTATTCTATAATAATAATATTATTTTTTTAGTGTAAAATCTTA
This sequence comes from Bacteroides bouchesdurhonensis, assembly GCF_900155865.1. Classification (GTDB taxonomy): domain Bacteria; phylum Bacteroidota; class Bacteroidia; order Bacteroidales; family Bacteroidaceae; genus Bacteroides; species Bacteroides bouchesdurhonensis. The sequence goes on along the minus strand of NZ_LT707006.1, from coordinate 2,892,184 downwards.
AACACTAATTCACGAAGAATATCCCCGTCTGTCATTAAACTATTTTGGACTCCTTTTGATTTTGCATCCGCATACCGTATTTCACCAACTACTTGCATGGTTTTTACTCCACTATATTTCCGCATTGCAGCCATATAATCTCGTGCTTGCCATGGAGTTTTTAAACCTAACATATTTGCAATTCCCTGCTCTGATTTATCTGGTGCATAATAAGCTAACATTAGATTGGAAAAGAAGCTAAACAGCAAAGATAAAGTCATTTGAATAGGATTAGTTTTCGGATTTTCTTCAAAATATTTTATTATCTTATTTGCTTTAAGAATATCTTTTTCTATAAGAGCACTCCGCAATTCAAAATTATTATAGTCTTTGCTGATACCAATATTCTTTTCTATTTGCTCAGGAGTTACACGTTTTTGTCCTATGGGCAATGTTATTATTAACTTGTCTAATTCTCCTGTCAAACGGCTTAAATCTGAACCCACAAAATCAGCAAGCATGGCAGTTGCTTTAGGTTCCATGTCTACTCCTTTTCGTTTCATATACGAAGAGATAAAGACAGGCAACTGTGCATCTTTAATCTTTTTAGATTCAAACAAAATGCCTACTTTTTCGATTTCTGCAGCCAGTTTTTTTCTGCGATCTAATGTGCCATGTTTATGGCATATCACTAGGATTGTAGAATGTAGTGGTTTCTGAAGATAGTATGACAATTCTTCCATATTACGGACAGCTTGTGCTTCTTTCACCACTACTACCTGATGCTCAGACATCATCGGATAGCGTTTTGCAGCATTAATTATAGTAGCTACATCTACATCCGATCCATATACAACAGTTAGGTTAAACTCCTTTTCCGTTTCGTTCAATACGTTATCCGTAATATAATCGGCAATCACGTCGATATAATACGATTCTTCTCCCATTAAATAATAAATCGGACGATATTGTTGGGCTTTTAATTCCCTAAGAATGTCATCACACGTCAATTCTTGCTTTGCCATATAATATATTCACTTTAGAAAAGCTGCTTACCAGTCATATTTCAAGTGTTTTACAGTTTTCTTTTCATCAATAATCATACGAAGAGAAGCTATACCAATCTCAACGTGTTCTTCTACATAATTTTTGGTGACTATGTTATCACTTTTATCTGTTTTTACTCCATCTGGAGTCATTGGTTGGTCGGACACTAATAATAATGCACCAGTAGGTATATGATTAGCAAAACCACAACTAAATAATGTAGCCGTTTCCATATCGACTGCCATTGCACGAGTTTTCTTCAAATAGTCTTTGAAAGTATCGTCATGCTCCCAGATACGTCGGTTGGTAGTATATACAGTCCCTGTCCAATAGTCGCGGGCATAATCTCGGATAGCTGATGAAACGGCACGTTGTAACATAAATGCCGGTAAAGCTGGCACTTCAGGGGGAAAATAGTCATTAGAAGTTCCTTCGCCACGAATAGCAGCAATAGGAAGAATTAAATCACCAATCTGATTTTTTTTATCAATACCTCCACATTTCCCCAAAAAGAGACAAGCTTTTGGATGAATAGCACCTAATAAATCCATAATAATAGCAGCATTAGGGCTTCCCATTCCGAAATTGATCATTGTGATACCTTCAGCACTGGCAGAAGTCATATTAGCATCTCTGCCTAAAATGGGAACATTAAACAAGTTTGCAAAAATTTCTACATACTTGTTGAAATTAGTTAGCAGAATATACTCTTCAAAATCCTCCAGGTTACGTTTTGTGTAACGGGGTAGCCAATTAGCTACGATTTCTTCTTTTGTTTTCATAATTATCTATTAAATTTGTGGTTCCAATGATAGAAACCATTATTTAACTTACAAAAATAATAAATGTTATCGTTAAACCTACCAGCATTCGACACTAAAATAAATGTACGAAACGGAAAAAATGTAATTTTTGATGTAATTCGTAAACGATATGTCGCTCTTACTCCGGAAGAATGGGTACGACAGCACTTCGTTCATTTTCTTATTGCATATAAAGGATATCCGACTGCACTTTTGGCTAATGAAGTAATAATCAAGTTAAACGGTACTACCAAACGTTGCGACACAGTGTTGTTTCGGAGAGATCTGTCTGCCCGAATGATTGTTGAATACAAAGCTCCACACATTGAGATAACACAAGCTGTATTTAATCAAATTACACGATATAATATGGTACTGAAAGTAGACTACCTGATTGTTAGTAACGGGATGCAACATTATTGTTGTCAGATGGATTACGAGCAACAGAGTTATACCTTTCTCAGAGATATTCCTGACTATAATTTACTATGATATTCTTAAAAAAAAGATGATGACACTATACTGCTTTTATAGTGTCATCATCCCAACTATATACTGACACCATCCTGACTGGATAGTGTCAGTATATTATTTATCCTTTTTCTTGTTGAATTTCTCCTGCAATTTCTGCATTAATTCGTAGAAACTAGGAATATAAATAGTGGCGAGTAAAGTATTCATAGCCATACCGAATACAACAGCAGCCCCCAATGCAATGCGACTTTGAGCACCTGCTCCTGTAGCGAAAAGCAATGGCATTACTCCTAATACAAAGGCAAATGAAGTCATTAATATTGGACGCAACCGAATATGTCCAGCTTCATATGCAGCCTCACGAATAGAGTTACCTTCGGCACGAAAATCGCGGGCAAATTCAACAATCAATATACCATTTTTTGCCGAAAGTGCTACAAGCAAGATAATACCAATTTGAGTATAGACGCTGACTGGGGTGCCCATAATCGAACAACCTATCATAGCACCTAGTAAGGCAACAGGTAATCCAATGACAGCTGCTATTGGACTCGTCCAACTCTCATATTGAGCAGCTAAAACCAAAAATGCAACAATTAATGCCATTACTAAGACAATTGTTGTGGTATTCCCTGCTTGTGTTTCCTGATAAGCAACTGAAGTCCATTCATAACCGAACTCATTCCCTAACTGTTCTTTAAATAGAGCCTCCATTTCTTGAATCGCTTGTCCAGAACTACTTCCAGGAGCTACATTACAAGTCAAAGTAGCAGTAGAATACATATTATACCGGTTAATCTGATCTTGTCCCAATTGTTCTTCTACTTTGGTAAAAGAAGAAAATGGTACCATCTCTCCTGTCGCGTTGGGTACACTTAATTTCAATACATCATCAATAACTCTCTGTGCTTGGTCACGAGCTTCTATTTTAACTTGGTAAATATGCCCGAATTCCACAAAGTCGTTAACATAAGCTGCTCCCATATAATAACCCAACGTAGAAAAGACCTCATTCAAGGCAATCCCCATGAATTGTACTTTATCACGGTCTATATTTAGAAAGTATTGTGGCACATTTGCTTGATACTGACTCGAAACTGAAGCTAAAGCTGGTTTGGAATGGTAAGAAGCCAGCAAGGTATTAATACCCTGTTGCATTTCAGTTGGTCCCAGGTTTTTCCGGTCTTCTAATTGAAGTTGTAAACCTCCGGATGCACCTAATCCGGGAATAGCCGGAGGAACCATGGCAAACACTTCTGCTGCTTGTATCGTCATATATGCTTCACCATTGAAACGATTGACTACCGCTGCTGCAGTGTGATCTTTTCCCTTTCTTTCACTCCAATTCTTCAATATTACGAAATATGTAGCCGAATTACTTTGTTCTCCGCCTCCCATAACTGAGAAACCAGAAATACCAATATAATTTTCCACTTCCGGATAGGAATCTAATATTGCATTAATCTCATTCCCAACAGCTTGTGTACGTTCCAGACTTGCAGCTGGCGGAAGTTGTACAACAGCTAAAAAATACCCGTCATCTTCATCCGGAATAAAAGTAGATGGCCAACGCATGAAAAGTAAAACAGCTATAATAGTCAGAACAGCATATGATAAAAAAGCTATACCCGGTCGTTCAAGTAACCATTTTACGATTCTATCATATGCACCCTGTGTTTTATCATAAGCTTTATTGAATCCTTTATATATAAAGAAGTTGGAAGGTTTACTCTTTTCGAGAAATAAGGCACAGAGTGCCGGAGTTAATGTCAGTGAATTAAAACCACTTAATACAGTGGAAGCAGCAATTGTTAAGGCAAATTGTTTGTATAACTGGCCAGAGATACCACTAATCAACATTGTCGGAATAAATACGGCAAGCAGCACTAATACTACTCCGACAATAGGTCCGGTAATCTCTCCCATTGCTCTTGTAACAGCCTCACGTGGTGAATATTGTCCTGTTTCTAACAATCTCGAAGAGTTTTCAACTACCACAATGGCGTCATCTACCACAATGGCAACTGCTAATATCAACCCAAATAAAGTTAGCGTATTAATAGAGAAACCAAATGCAGCCATGACAGCAAGTGTGCCAATCAATGAAACTGGAATTGTAATACATGGAATAATCACTGCTCTCCAATTCTGTAAAAACAAGAAAATGACAAGTATTACTAATAAAGTTGTTTCCAAAAATGTAACCATCACTTCATCTATAGAAGCATGAATAACATCTGTCGTGTCCAACGTTACATTGTAAAATACGCCTGTTGGAAAATTCTCTGCCAATTCTCCCATTTTAGCTTTTACTCCTTTGGATACATCCAATGAATTGGAACCCGGTTGTTGATAAATAGCAATAGCTGCTGTAGGTCTTCCTTTCAGTTGTGATACTACGCTGTAAGATGCAGAACCTAAATCAATACGAGCTATATCCTTCAATCGAAGCATTGCTCCCTCCTTTTCTCGACGAATAATAATATTACCGAATTGTTCCGGAGAACTAAGTCTTCCTTGCACATTCAGTGTATATTGAAAAGCATTCTTATTATCCTCTCCGATCGGCTGACCAATGTAGCCGGCAGATACTTCCACATTTTGAGATTGAATGGCTTGATAAACTTGTTCTGGTGAGATGTTCCGGATTCGCATGGCTTCAGGATCAAGCCATATACGCATTGAATAATCCCCAGCTCCCATTACATTGACAGCTCCAACACCAGGAACACGAGATAATTGATCTACCAAATTTAGTTTCGCATAATTGGTAAGATATAAACTGTTATAAAGAGAATCTTGAGAAGTCATCGTTAAAAACATAACGATATTTGAGGATTGCTTCTGTACGGTTACCCCTTGAACAACAACAGGTTCGGGTAAAGATGATTGGGCCACACTTACCCGGTTCTGTACCTGTACGGTTGCCATATCGATATCTGTACCAACGGCAAACGTAATAGTCAATGAGTAAGCTCCCGAAGAAGAAGAATTGGAAGACATATAAAGCATTCCATCCACTCCATTAACCTGTTGCTCTATCGGAAGCCCCACCGTTTGGGCTACCGTTTCAGCATTTGCTCCGGGATAAACTGCAGATACCTGTACTGTAGGCGGTGTAATGTCTGGGAACTGTGCCACAGGCAATATATTTAGAGTAACCAAACCAGCTACTACAATGAGCAGTGCAAGTACAGTAGCAAAAATCGGTCGGTTTATGAAAAATTTAGAGAACATATTATTTATGAGTTTACGAAGCCTTTTTACAGCCCTTTCATGAAAAGGGGAAGTTTAAATCACTTCTGTTAATATATAATTCATTAATAACCCTTGAAGGAACAATTATGATTAACAAGGCTATCCTTATTTCTCTTTTTCTGGAAGCGAATTGGAAATTGCCTTTACCTTCATGCCATCCCTAACCTTCATCAGAGCTTCCGTAACGTAACGTTCCTGAGGTGAGAAACCTCCCAAAACTTGCCGTAGTGTATCATTAATTAATTGTCCAACCTCAATATGTCGATAATGTACAATATTCGAATCATTAACAGCATATAAGAACTTGCCTAACTGATCGGTACCAATCGAAGCTTCATTTACTAAAATCGCATTCTTAGCTTCTTTATAAGGCAGAGTTATACTGACATATAATCCACTTTTCAGCACTCCCTGAGGATTGTCAAAATTGGCACGAACCATTAATGTTCCTGTATTCAAATCTACATTTGGAGATAAATAATCCAGAGTAGCCGGATAAGATTCTGTACCTTCTTTCCCCAACTGAACCATTATTTTCTGAGGAAGATTTCGCTCCGATGACTGATTATTCATTGACATATCCAACCATTGATTATCGGCAACATTAAAATAGGCGTACATCTGATTATCTTTATAGATAGTAGCTAAAGTGACAGGTTGCAATGCACCTCCTACGTAGCTTCCTACGTCTACGCTCGCTTTGCTAATTGTTCCGTTAAACGGAGCATGAACATAGCAATATCCTAAATTTGTACGAGCAGTGCTCAAGGCAGCTTCTGCATTATTTACTGCTGCAATTCCCTCTGCAACAGATGATTCTGCTTGAAGAACTTGTATTTGACTCACTGCATCACTTTTGACAGCTTCTTTCATACGACTATAATTATTACGGGCATATTCCAATTGAGCCTGAGCTGTATTAAGTTCAGCTTCTGCCTGAGCCACTTTATCTTTATACAATGTTGGTTCTATGACAAATAGCAACTGTCCTTGTTTCACCCTTCCTCCCGGAGAATAAGAAATAGATTGTAATGTACCATTTACTCTGGCCACAAGATTTACCGTCTTTTCCGTGGTTAAATAACCAGGATAATTTTTTGTCAGAGTAATATCCTTCACGATTGGTTTCGCTACACTGACAGCCGGAGTTGGCATCCCTCCTATTGATCCTACACTCTTTTTCTCCTTACAACCGATCAATATCGGCAATATAAGAAAAATATACATTCGTTTTTTCATATCTGCTAGGTTATATATTATTTATAAAGATTCTTTTATTCTCTCCAACCACCTCCCAAGGCTTTATAAAGTGCTATCAATTGTAGCAATGAACTTCCCTGAGCTTGAACCAACTGATTCTCGTATGATAATAAAGAACGTTGTGCATCAAGCACATTCTGAAAAGGAGAAAGTCCTTGTTTATAAAGATCTAATGATAATTTTAATGTTTCAATACCTTGATTTCGAACTTCTCGTAATGCAACAATCTGTTTGATAGAGTTTTTATAAGAATTCATGGCATTATCCGCCTCCTGTACCGCTGTCAATACTGTTTGGTTGAACTGGTTAATTGACTCATCCAATTGTGCTTTTGCTAATCTCGTAGCATTAACCAACTGTCCTCCGCTAAAGATTGTCCAGCTCAATGCCGGAGCAATTTGGTAAGTCATGCTTTTACTTTTCATCAAATCATTTAAATCACGTGCAGCATAGCCAAATGAGCCCTTTAAAAAGACCTTTGGCAACCAATCCGATTTGGAAGCTCCTAATAATGCTGCTTGTGCATTTACAGTTCGCTCTGCACTTCTTACATCAGGTCTCCGCATTAATAGATCTATAGGCATACCTATTCCTATCGGTTCCATATAGTCTGGCAGTTTGCCTACAGGTTCCAAGATTGGACGGACATCTTGAGGATACATACCCAGTAAAACTGCTAATGATGTAATATATTGATTAATTCCTGCTTCCAATTGTGGAATTGAAGCTTTTGTACTATACAAAACAGACTTTGCCTGTGCTACATCCAATTTTGCTACCAGTCCGGTATTAAACCGAACTTCCGTTATTTTTAGAACTTCTTCTTGGGAAGCACTGTTCTTTTTAACTACTTCAAGTTCCTGTTGCAATTCGCGCAAATTAATATAAGAAGAAGCGACTTCGGCTGCTAAAGAAATCATAACTCCTGTATACTCTTCCTTGCTAGCGGCAAAATTTTCTTTTTGCGCTTTTACCCGTTTACGGATACTGCCAAAAACATCGACTTCCCAGCTCATACTAAGAGAAGCATCATAATAACGATCTGTCGATTGAGGCAAAGTCGAGGTGTTTCCACTAGTTTCCTGCCTTGTCCATCCGGCATTTAGGGCAATAGAAGGAAAGAAATTTCCACGTTCCATCCAAAGATTAGCACGTGCAGCAGCAATACGATCCATTGCCATAGCTACGGAATAATTACGATCTACCGCCAATGCAATAAGGGAATCAAGTTTGGTGTCTTGAAAAGACTTCCACCAATGATCATCTACAGGGAGTATTTGTTGAAATACCTCTCCACTTTCTTCCCATTCGTCGGGAAGCGGGACATTCAAATAGCGGTTTGCAGTTTGTGCAAAAGCTGCTACAGTTGAGAGTAACAAAAGGAGTGATAGGCTCCACACTCGTTTATTCATATTCAGTTCAGTTTTTTATGAAATGAAATGATAACAATTGTCGGTTTGCTTTGTTTATTTCGTAAATGTTAAGGAAAGGATACAAAAAAAGCCTCGCAGATTGCGAGGCTTTGAAAAATATCATCAATTATAGTACTTTACTCAGCTGACTTTCTTCTGATAGCTCTCTTGGTTGTAGTAACCGGAGCTTCTTCATTTGCCTTATGCTCAGCTTGTACTCCTGCCAATTCCGGGTCTATCATAATACGTCCACAATACTCACAAACAATTATTTTCTTGCGAGAACGGATATCCAACTGTCTCTGAGGCGGAATCTTATTAAAGCAACCTCCACAAGCGTCACGCTGTACATATACAATACCTAATCCATTACGAGAGTTCTTACGGATACGCTTAAATGACTGTAATAGACGTGGTTCGATCTTAGTTTCCAAATCTTTAGCTTTGTCTCTCAGTTTTTCTTCTTCTTGTTTTGTTTCAGAAATGATCTCATCAAGTTCACCTTTTTTCTCTTCCAGATCCTTTTGTCTTTCTTCAAAAATATGTTCGTTTTTCACAACTTCTGCTTCCTTTTCTTCTCTTTCAGCTGTGAATTCCTTGATTCTCTTCTCACAGAGCTCAATTTCCAAAGTCTGGAATTCTATTTCTTTTGTTAGAAAGTCATATTCGCGATTGTTACGGACATTGTCTTGCTGTGATTTATATTTTTCTACTGAAGCTTTTGCTGCTTCAATCTCCACTTTCTTGCCTGCAATTGCACTTTTCAGTTCATCTACTTCCGCTTTGATTTTCTCAATACGAGTACTCAAACCTTCAATTTCATCTTCCAAGTCTTGCACTTCCAACGGAAGCTCACCTCTCAAAGTTTTGATTTCATCAATCTTAGATAACATTGTTTGAAGTTGGAACAGAGTTTTAAGTTTCTGCTCTACTGTCAATTCACTTGGTTCTTTTTTTGCTTCTCTAGCCATTTTACTATAAATATTTTATGGGATTCGTATTTACTTTACTCAATTGGAGTGCAAAATTAGGAAATAAATCCCGGATTATGGAATAAAAAATTTCTTTTGTATATTGTTCGCTCTCATAATGACCTATTTCTGCCATAAGAATATTCCCCTCGTGACCAAAATAATCATGATATTTAATTTCGCCTGTAATAAACACATCTGCACCTGCCTGAATAGCTTGAGGCAACAAAAATGCTCCCGCTCCTCCACACAGTGCAACTTTCTGTACTTCTCTACCTGTCAGCTTATTATGACGAAGGCAGCTTACTTCAAAAGTTCTCTTGATACGTCTTAAAAAATCAAGTTCCGTTTCAGACTCTTCCAACTCACCTACAACTCCTGCCCCAGCTTGCTTCCAATCATTCTGTAGTGGATACAAATCAAAAACAGGTTCCTCATATGGATGAGCCATCAATAATGCCTTTATTGCTTCTGCTTTCTTAAATGAAGGCAAGATTGTTTCTATTCGCACTTCTCCTTCCCTATGCAACTCTCCAATAGTACCACAGAAAGGATGCGTTCCTTCTTTTGCACGAAATGTTCCTTCTCCATTCAGATTGTAACTACATGAATCATAGTTACCTACGTTTCCACAACCTACGGAAAACAATGCTTGTCTGACAGCATCAGCTTGTGCAAAAGGCACAAAGGTTACTAACTTCATCAGACAGTTTTCTCTAGGCTCAAGAATACGTATGTTCTTCAAACCAATTTTCTCAGCTATTTTAAAGTTTACCCCGCCTTGGGCATTATCAAGATTAGTGTGTGCCGAATAGATAACGATATCGTTTTTTATCGCTTTCAAAATACAACGTTCAACATAATCCTTTCCAGTAATGGATTTATATCCTTTAAAAATAAGCGGATGATGCGAAATCACCAGATTGAATCCTAGCGCAATAGCTTCATCTAACACAGCTTCAGTAACGTCAAGACACAACAAAGCCCCTGCAGCTTCCGCATCTGTCAATCCGATTTGCAGGCCGGCATTATCGAATCCGTCTTGCAATGGCAGAGGCGCGAATTGTTCAAGGGCGCATACTATTTCTTTAATTTTCATTATTTGTAGAAAATTTGGATGCAAATATAGCGAAAAAAGAAGAAAGAATGCTTTTTGTTATCGTTTTTTTAGTAAATTCGTCGCATATCTTTAATAATTGAACGCAATGAAAACAATTCCGGCTTTCTTTCTCATAATCTTTTTGATTGTTTCCTGTCAGTTAAAGCAAAAAGAAAGTATTAACGAGGCTATTATTAAAAATGCTAACGACGCAGAAACTGCTATAGACGATACTATAAAAGTGACAGCTATATTTTGGATTGATAAAGCGAAATATAAATATGCCAAAGAATATGCTTTTCGCACAATCAAAGCAAAAGTGTTTATTCACGAAGACGGTAAAGTCGATCTCCTGGAGTTTGTTAAAGAGCAAACACCAGGTGTAAATAAGTACATACGTCATTATCTTGCCAAATTCATGGTTCCCCCAATAATGTTTGAAGGTGGTTATATAAAACCTGGAGAGCAAATTGTTCAACTTCGTTGTCTATGGGGAGATAGAGAAAAAAAGATAATGCAGTAATATACTAAATGGTAATTTCCACTAAGTTATTGTCCGGATCAAGAATACTTCCCTCAAAAAAGCCATCTCCAGTAGTACGGGGTTCGCTTGCAATGGTATATCCATCTTTACGGAAGCGTTCTATAAATCCTATAACAGCTTCTTTACTACCTACAGAAAAAGAAAAATGTGCCAATCCAATATGTAATACGCTATCCGGTTCGGTAATATTTATTTTCCGCATTATTTCTAATGCAGCTCCTTCTTCGAAACGCATAAAATAGGATTCAAAACCTTTTTGGGGATTTATATATTTTTCGTTTGTACGACCATCGAAATATTTAGTATAGAATTCACGAAGTTCTTCTAATTGATTGGTCCATAGAGCAATATGATTAATTTTCATAGCTTTATTATATTACAATTTATTTTCTGCAAAGATAAAGAAAGAAACTAAAAATGACATTGATGTATGTCAAAATCGTTACAGCAAAGTAATTATCAGAAGAATTCATGCGAATATTATTTGATTTCTTCCTCCTAAGATAAAACATCAATTTCTCTATCAACCTATCACCAACCTTCGGAAACTCGCTGTATATCGTGTTTTGGAGTGGTGATAGGTTGTTATTTTATCTATCACCTCATCTATCACCTATCACCTTTGCCGGTTCCTGCTATCATCCTCTTTTATTATATGGACGACAGATAACTTTTAAACTCCTTAATAGTAAACATCCATTCTATTATTAACAAACTTTCTCTCCTTTAATACCTAACTTCTTTTCTTCTGATAGAGAAATTATTTTTTATTAGGAATAAACTATAAACAAAAGTTGCAGTTGTATAAACGGAACTTGCGTTTACATAAACTGAACTTGCATTTATACAAATGAAAGTTCAGTTTATAGATTGCAAAGGATAAAAAACAACTTTACTATTAAAGAAAATAAAGTTTGTTATAGGAAGAGAAGAACTAATCTATTAATACTTCTGTTCATCACTTATAATACAATGAAAATGTGGATACGGAAAACCGGACTCGGAAATAAGCTGAAGAATATGGGAGGTAATTGCATTTACTGCGATTGCGACATAAGAGTTAATGAAAAGTTTAACGAGCTTGTATCAGACTGAGCTCAAGAGTTCTAGGAATTTCTTCTTATTTTTTTATCTGCACCTTATTTTTTAAAGCATAATGTTCATCTACAACGCGATCTGTAGGGAAAAAAGTAAGAATCATCCGCCAATCTCCTTCTCTATATATAAATTTCCGTCCATTTGCTCCATGAAGGATTAATTCATATTTCTCCCATAAGAATGCATCCAAATGTTTCGGCATATCTTTACCCACTGTCGAAAATTCTACTGTAATGAAGAATTTTGGAATAGATACTTCCGCTACTTTTTGGAAAATCTGATCAACAATTGTCATTTCCTTGGTTCTTTTGTTACATCTAATAGTTTTCCGTATGCATCAAATGATCTACGTGATGCTAATGATATGGTAATCATTAATGAAAGCATGGATGCAGTAAACGTAATCACCATAATCATCATCTGATATTTAATAGCCACATTAGGACTACTTCCCCCCAATATCTGCCCTATCATGGTTCCAGGAAGAGCTACCAATCCCATTACTGCAATATTTGCTATTAAAGGACTGAATGATTTAATAATAGCCTGGCGGATGAACGGTGCCTGGGCCTCTTGTCGTGTTGCTCCATTTCCTAATAAATAACGGTATAGTTGTTGTTCGCGCTTCAGTCCACTGTAATAGGTATTAAGTGCAATTACATTACTAGATAACATATTTCCCATCAAGATTCCAGCTATCGGAATAAAATATTGAGCACTGAAAACATTGTTTAGTTGGAGTACAATACCTATAAAATACATTCCTACGAGTATAACACTACAGAGAAAACCTACAGAAAGAGGAATAAGTAAGATTTTTCTTTTTAATTGAGTACGTACCAACGCAGTTTGCCCTGCTACAAAGATCATAATAATCACCCAAAGCGAATTAATCCAAGGATTGTTCCATAAAAAAAGATATTTCAGATACATACCAATGAAGAACAATTGAATAATCATTCGTAATGTTCCAATCATTGCAGGTTTTAGTAGTCCGGTCTTGAACTTCCAGAGATAAAAAAAAGGAATGGCAAGCAGAAGCAAACCTATAAATAAATTAAAGTATGTGATATCGATAGTTCCCACGAATAATTCTTTTTATAATTCTATTACATAATGACAACCTGATGCGAAATCTTTATCATGTGATACAGCTAGTACAGCGGCTCCTTTTTCCGCTTGCTGACGAAAAAAGGTTAAAACTCTGTCTGTTGAGTCAGCATCCAACGCTGAAGTAGGTTCATCAATAATAATCAGTGGCTTGTTAAGCATTGCAGCAACAGCCAGCATTATTCGCTGCCGTTGTCCTCCCGAAACTTCATTTACTCTCTTAAAATACAATTCATGTTCCAATCCTAACTCATTAAAGCAAGCAAACAATCGTTTTTCCGAAAAAGGAATAGAACGATTTACTTTTAAATCAAAAGGTAAAGCTACCATTTCTTTCACCCATTCAAATGGAAGTGCCAATTCTTGAGGAATCCATGCAATTTGCCGACGGATGATGTCAATCGTTGATTTACCTAACAATGTTTCCCCCACTTTGATAGTGCCCTCCTTTAATGGTACAAATCCCATCACTGCATTCAATATCGATGTTTTTCCACAGCCGGATTGTCCAACGATGCAGGCAGTCTCTCCCTTTTCCAAATGTAGATTAAATCTGGAAAAAAGAACTTCTGGTCCAAAAGCAACACAAGCATTGTTAATATGTAACATGACGTTTTTAATTCTTTCTTTCCGGCAAAGGTAGTATTTTCTTGAAAAACGTTATCTTTGCCTCACTAATTAATTCAATAAAGTTATGATACTAAACGAAAGAGATGCCCGTCATGAGCATATTTTACAGGTTGCACGCCAAATGATGACTGCTGCCCGTACGGCTCCAAAAGGAAAGGGTATTGATATTATTGAAGTAGCTTTAATTACTGACGAAGAAATTAAACAACTGTCAGACACTATGATAGCTATGGTAGAAGAACATGGAATGAAATTTTTTCTCCGTGATGCTGACAACATCCTGAACGCTGAATGTGTTATATTAATAGGTACACGTGAACAAGCACAAGGATTAAATTGCGGATATTGCGGATTTGCAACTTGTACCAGCCGTACAGAGGGAGTTCCTTGTACCATAAATAGTATCGATGTAGGAATTGCAATAGGTTCTGCTTGTGCAACAGCAGCTGATATGCGAGTTGATACCCGTGTCATGTTTTCTGCAGGATTAGCTGCTCAACGTTTGAATTGGTTGAAAAACTGTAAAACGGTTATGGCAATTCCAGTAAGTGCATCGTCCAAGAATCCGTTCTTTGATCGGAAACCTAAACAAGAGGATAATAAATAATAAAATAACAACATACGAATGGGAATCATTGTTGGGCTCCCCCGTTCCGGTGGTTCGGAGAAGGATTTACAATTAAATTTTGGCAAGATTATTACCGAACAAGTAGAGGTAAGGGCACCTCATCTGCCTGCTGAATGGCATCAGCAAAGTGGTATTCAACTAACATGGCCTCATGCTGGTACTGATTGGGCGTACATGTTGAATGAAGTACAAGAATGTTTCTTAAACATTGCTCAAGAGATCGCGAAACGTGAGATTTTACTAATCGTTACTCCGGAACCTGAGGCTGTAAGAGGTCAGATTGAGGCAACAGTCAATATGGACAACGTCCGTTTTCTTAAATGTGAAACCAATGATACATGGGCACGAGATCATGGGGCGATCACTATGATTGATGAGGGCAATCCTTCCTTGCTAGACTTTGCTTTTAACGGATGGGGATTGAAATATGCATCTGGGTTAGATAACCAAATTACTCGGCATGCTCTAGAAGCTGGGGCATTAAAAGGAGTCTATGTTAATCACCTCGATTTTGTATTAGAAGGAGGATCCATTGAAAGTGATGGAATGGGAACATTATTGACTACCTCAGAATGCTTACTGTCTCCCAACAGAAATAAACGACTGAATCAAGTAGAAATTGAAGAATATTTGAAATCAACCTTTCATTTACAAAGAATCTTATGGTTAGATCATGGCTATCTTGCCGGTGACGATACGGACAGTCATATTGATACATTGGCACGTTTTTGTTCTCCCAATACTATTGCATACGTAAAATGTGACAATAGCGAAGATGAGCATTATAAATCTCTTCATGACATGGAGGAACAACTAAAAACTTTTCGTACATTAGCCGGTGAACCTTACAGGTTGATGGCGTTGCCGATGGTGAATAAAATAGAGGAAGATGGCGAACGTCTGCCTGCTACTTATGCAAACTTTCTGATCATGAATGAAGTTATTCTTTATCCTACCTATGATCAGCCGGAAAATGATCATAAAGCGAGGGAAGTGTTACAACAGGCATTTCCCAAACACGAAATTATAGGAATAGATTGCCGTGCCCTCATCAAACAGCATGGATCTCTACATTGTGTCACTATGCAATATCCTTTAGGAGTCATCAAATAAAATCGTATATGAGAAAAATAAAAGTAGGATTAATTCAACAATCCAATACTGCGGATATAAAAGCCAATTTAATGAATTTGGCAAAAAGTATAGAAGCTTGTGCTATTCATGGTGCACAATTGATTGTACTTCAGGAACTACACAACTCTCTTTATTTTTGCCAGACTGAAAATCCAAACTTATTTGACCTTGCTGAGCCTATCCCTGGTCCTTCAACAGGTTTCTATTCAGAACTGGCTGCTGCTAACAAAGTTGTTCTTGTCACTTCTCTTTTCGAAAAACGGGCACCGGGATTATATCATAACACTGCTGTAGTATTTGACCGCGATGGTAGTATCGCCGGAAAATATCGTAAAATGCATATTCCGGATGATCCTGCCTATTACGAAAAGTTCTATTTTACTCCGGGGGATATAGGCTTCAAACCTATTCAAACTTCATTAGGAAAGCTTGGAGTATTGGTATGTTGGGATCAATGGTATCCCGAAGCAGCTCGTTTGATGGCTTTGAACGGTGCTGAGCTTTTGATTTATCCTACTGCTATTGGTTGGGAAAGTAATGATACTGATGATGAAAAGACTCGCCAACTTAATGCGTGGATTATTTCCCAACGTGCCCATGCCGTTGCAAATGGTCTTCCTGTTATCTCAGTCAATCGTGTAGGACATGAACCTGATCCTTCAGGTCAGACCAATGGTATTTTATTCTGGGGAAATAGTTTTGTAGCAGGACCGCAAGGAGAATTTTTAGCACAAGCGGGCAATGATCATGCTGAAAATATGGTTGTTGAAATTGATATGGAACGTTCGGAAAATGTCCGTCGTTGGTGGCCTTTTCTACGTGATCGACGAATTGATGAATTCGAGGGGCTTACAAAACGCTTTCTGGACTAGAGATACTTTCTATTTGAAAGTTATCTTCTTATTAACCACAAAATTTACTCCTCCATAGATAAATAAACCGAGAAATTGGGCTAGATATTCATTGACATCCAACCCTTCTACTAAAAGAATGAGAAAAAGGAACTGGGCAGTGTACGCTATCCCGAAAGCAGAACAGAAGAACAGTATTTGTTTCCAAATATTGTTCTTCCTTTTTTCTGTTGGGAAGATCCAGTATTTACACCAAATGAAATTATGAATCTGAGCTATCACATACGCAGTTATATTCGCAACCAGATAATCCCCCTCGAATGATAGACTTTCCATCATTAGCCATACAACTAATGCCATTATCAAAGCATTCATTGTACCGATTATTATGAAACGAAATATACGTATTGATTCTTTCATTTTATTACCAATTCATCATTGTTCATACGTGTCATGTATTGTTGGATGATTGCTTTAAGCTCATCCTCCATTTGCTGCTGACCGGCAACTTCTCCCAATAAATTGTGCTCTAATAACTTATCTGTTTTAAATGCATACATGGCAATTGATTTCTGACCATCAAAATGCAATAAATACTCACCTTTGAAAAATTGATAAATACCATTGATATAGTTTACAGCATAAGTATCCTCCGGTTGAGTATTCAATAAATCACATCCAAACGAAATATATGGTTTATCATAACCTAAATATCCCAATACAGTAGGCATAATATCAATCTGTTGCGCAATCATTTCTTTCCGATATCCTTTCAAATCGGTTCCCGGTTGGTAAAAGACGATTGGAACAGAGAAAAGACCACTTTCAGTTTCATATTCAGGACGTTCTTGGGAGTTGGTGTGATCGGCTGTAAATACAAATAATGTATTTTTATACCATGGCTCTTTAGATACTTTTTCAAAAAATAGTTTCAACGCATTGTCTGTATATCCTATACATTGCCGAATTGCCTTATTCCCTTTTGGAAAAATACCCTCGTACTCTGTTGGCACTGCAAACGGGTGATGAGAAGATAGACTGAATAAAGCAGCAGCAAAAGGTTGTTGGAAAGTAGACAAGGTATTGGCAAAGAATTGAAAAAACTTTTCGTCCCAAATTCCCCAATGACCATCAAAATCTTTGTTCCCCGGATTTGCTTCATTATATTCAGTACGTCCATAATAGTGAGTATACCCAACAGTCCGCGCAAAAGCTTCAAACCCCATCGAACCATTATCTGCACCGTGGAAAAAGGCCGTATGATAACCTTTCTTTTTTAACTCCCCTCCTATGCTGGATACTGTATTCAAGGAAGCCGGAGTCAAGAAAAACGGTTCAACAAACATTGGTATCCCTGATAATACAGAAGGCATACCGTCAATACTCTTCATTCCATTAGAGAATGAATATTTAAAAGTCAAACCTTCAGACATGATAGAATCCAGAAAAGGCATGTAGCCTTTATAAGTTCCATTGTCTAAATCCTCATTTAAGAAACCACTGTTTTCTTTACCAAAACTCTCCAATATAAAGACTACTACATTGAGTGGACGAAATTGGGTACTATCCTTGGGGAGATGTATTGGAGAATAGATTGTTTCCAATTTTTCCTTATCAAAATATTGAGGCACCATGAATGGCTTCTTACCCAAAGTACGATATACAGAAAACGGTGTATTTAATACAATTCCCGTTTCTATGGGACGGTCTACATACTTATTGGCGTTACTGATTGTAATGGGGCGTACCATACCTGTAAAGCCACCACGCATACCACCGACACATAAATAAACAGCCACTCCTAAAATTATTAGATTAACTGTATAGTATACAGGCAGATGGTTCACTTTCACTACTCTAGGCTTGCAGTAAAGTTTAAATAACACATAACCGAAAGCTACAGCTAACAATGTCAAATACCAATGATTTATTAGCTCTGTTCCAAAAATGCCTCCTAGATTTCCTTCATTTTTGAACTCACTGAATACAGATGCTGTTGTTCTTCGATGTGTATATTGGAAATAAACCGTATCCATCAGGTTCATGATGATTACGATTAAGTTTGTTACAACAAAAATTCCTTTAGTAATTTTCTGATAGATGATATTTTCCTTATAATGAAGAGGAATCAACATTAGAAAAATATACAGGAGATTAGTATACAAAATAGCAGAAGTATCAAAAAGAAATCCACCTTCGAACATCCTCCAAATTCTTCGTGCTGTTAAATCGGAAAAAGCACTCCAATTTTCTGCTAGAAATATAATACGACAGAGAATAAAGCACCCCATCACTAATAACAGATTGCTTATGAGTGACAGGGTGGTATTATAAAGATAACGATATTTACTCATCGTTTACTTATTGTTTTCTTTGATTTCAACAATCAGATTTAATTCGTCAAGTTGGGACTGGTCAATAGCAGACGGAGCATCTAACATAACGTCGCGTCCTGAATTGTTTTTTGGGAAGGCTATACAGTCGCGAATAGAATCTAAGCCAGCGAAAAGAGATACCCAACGATCAAGTCCATAGGCCAAACCACCATGAGGAGGAGCACCATACTTGAAAGCATTCATCAGAAAACCAAACTGCGCTTCAGCCTTTTCAGGAGTGAAGCCTAGTATTTCAAACATCTTTGCTTGTAATTTTGCATCGTGTATACGAATTGAACCACCACCTACTTCTACACCGTTTACTACCATATCGTAAGCATCTGCACGTACAGCAGCGGGATCTGTATCCAACAATGGAATATCTTCCTCTTTCGGATGAGTAAATGGATGATGCATAGCCATCAAACGTCCTTCTTCTTCGCTCCATTCAAACATTGGGAAATCAACCACCCACAAACAAGTGAATTTGTTCTTGTCACGTAATCCTAATTGAGAACCCATTTCCAAACGAAGCTCATTCAATTGTTTACACGTCTTCATTATATCATCACCTGACAAAATTAGAATCAAATCACCCGGTTTAGCTCCGAATGCTTCTTTCATTTGCTGCAAAACCGCTTGAGTGTAGAACTTGTCTACGCTTGATTTTACGGTACCGTCTGCTTCTATACGTGCATAGACTAAACCCTTGGCACCAATCTGTGGCTTCTTTACAAATTCAGTCAAAGCATCTAATTGTTTACGAGTATAAGTTGCAGCACCTTCTGCACAAATTCCACCAATATAAGCAGCATTGTCAAATACAGAAAAGCCATGCCCCTTCATAATGTCCATGAGTTCGACAAATTTCATACCGAAACGCAAGTCAGGTTTATCGCTACCATAATATTTCATTGCGTCAGACCAAGACATTCTTTGGAATGGTTCTGTAAATTCTACATTACGTAGAGTCTTGAACAGATGTTTTGCCATTCCTTCAAAAGTGTTAATTATATCTTCCTGTTCTACAAAACTCATTTCACAGTCAATTTGTGTAAACTCAGGCTGACGATCCGCACGTAAGTCTTCATCACGGAAACATTTTGCAATCTGAAAATAACGGTCGAAACCGGAAACCATCAACAATTGTTTCAAAGTTTGAGGAGATTGTGGAAGTGCATAGAACTGTCCTGGATTCATACGTGAAGGTACTACAAAATCGCGTGCCCCTTCTGGAGTAGATCCAATTAATACAGGAGTTTCTACTTCAATAAATCCCAGACTATCCAGATATTTACGAACCTCGATAGTCATTTTATGACGTAATTCCAAGTTAGAACGAACAGCATTACGACGTAAATCCAGATAACGGTATTTCATACGAATATCATCACCTCCATCTGTGTTATCTTCGATAGTAAATGGAGGAGTTAAAGCTGTGTTCAGTACATTCAGCTCAGAGACAATAATTTCAATGTCTCCGGTAGGAATATTTGCATTCTTGCTAAAACGTTCGTTTACCGTTCCCGTAACCTGAATAACAAATTCGCGTCCCAGCTTATTGGCACGATCACAAAGCTCAGCATTAATTTCTTCATTAAATACTAATTGGGTGATGCCGTAACGGTCACGTAAATCAACGAATGTCATTCCTCCCATTTTACGGCTACGCTGTACCCATCCGGACAGCGTGATTTGTTTATTTACATCGGAGATTCTCAATTCTCCGCATGTGTGTGTTCTGAACATATATTTTAATATTTAAACAATTATCATTCCTATTCACATTCTGGATCGACCAAAACACTGCAAAAGTACGTAATAATTTGTAATTAGTAGTTAGTAATTAATAAAATTCTCACCCTTTCTTGGTCAGTTTTTTTAATATTTTCTTGTTTTTATCTGTTATATTGTCTACTATCGCTTCATTCATTAACTTTATTCCACTCACGTATTCTTGTGCTTTCTGAAGGACATTTGCCGGATCTTTTTCTTCAAGATACGGAACAACGACATGAAGACCTCTCTGAATTAATTCGATATTCACCTCTGCACCAGTTTCCATCGGGTCTCCATCAAAATGTACGACTCCTGGAGTTGCACGACGGATGCAGAGCTTTTTACAGCGAAAAGTCTTGATACGACTATTCTGGTCAATTGTTTTATTAAATAATTGGAAAGCAAGTGAAGGTACATCCAATACAGTAAAAGGTTCAAGAATTGTCACATCCAACAATCCGTCTGTTAATGTAGCTTGCGGAGCAATATATGCATTATTCCCATATTGCGAGGCATTTCCACAAGCTATCAGAAAAGCTTTATATTTAGCTACTCCATTTTCAGTTTCTAATTCATATGTTTCCGGCTGATATTTAAGACTTTCCTGCAGCGTCTTTTCTAAATAAGTCAATAATCCGCGTTTTCCTGCATGGGCAAACTTCAGACTTACAAAAGCATCAAACCCTACTCCACAAGTACAGAAAAAGTCTGTATTATTAATTTTGCCATAATCTATCACATTCAGATAACCTTCATTAAGTATATCTAATGCTTTCTTAGGTTCTAACGGTATATGCAAATGTCGTGCCAACCCATTACCAGAACCACATGGAATAATTCCTAAAGCAGTGTCTGTATGGACTAATGAACGAGCTATTTCATTAATTGTTCCATCCCCTCCGATGGCTACTACTATATCGGCTTTATCTTCGGCGGCTTTAGCGGCTATTTGCACTGCATGACCGGCTCTTTTTGTATACACTACTTCCCAAGTGTATCTCGTCTTGTCTATTTTCTCATCCAATAAGCTAAGAATTAATTCTTTACTCTGGGTTCCTGAGATCGGATTAACGACGAATATAATTTTCTTCATTCTTTCGTTCATGCTAATTTTTGTCGATTGTAGACGACAAAAGTAATACAAATATATTAAATTTTAATCTATTGGAGGTTTCTAATCGCATAAGAGCAACTTTTTTCTCTTAAAAAGAACAGATAAAAACAAAATTTGTTATCTTTGCCCCCTGTTTTAAACACTTGTTAAGAAAAAAGGATGTGAGACCATCGTGAATGGTCTGAGTATTGGCATAATAAATTTAATTCATGGGATTATTACAAGAGAAGTTAGCTAAGTACAATTTGCCGCAACAATTTATGGCAAAAGGCGTTTACCCATATTTCCGTGAGATCGAAGGAAAACAGGGAACAGAAGTAGAAATGGGCGGACATAAAGTTTTAATGTTCGGTTCTAATGCTTACACTGGCCTTACAGGAGATGAAAGAGTAATTGAGGCAGGCATTAATGCCATGCGTAAATACGGTTCCGGTTGTGCTGGTTCACGTTTCTTGAATGGCACACTCGACCTTCATGTTCAGTTAGAGAAAGAACTCGCAACATTCGTTGGTAAAGATGAAGCTCTTTGTTTTTCAACAGGCTTCACTGTCAATTCCGGAGTTATCTCTTGTCTGACGGATCGTAACGATTACATTATTTGTGACGATCGTGACCATGCATCTATCGTAGATGGTCGTCGCCTCTCTTTTTCACAGCAATTAAAGTACAAACATAATGATATGGCAGATTTGGAAAAGCAACTTCAAAAGTGCAATCCGGATTCTGTTAAACTGATTGTAGTCGATGGCGTGTTCTCTATGGAAGGTGATTTGGCAAATTTACCCGAAATAGTACGCTTGAAGCATAAATACAACGCAACAATCATGGTGGACGAAGCTCATGGTCTAGGAGTGTTCGGAAAGCAAGGCCGTGGTGTTTGTGATCATTTTGGTTTGACAGACGAAATAGACCTTATTATGGGTACTTTTAGCAAGTCATTGGCTTCTATTGGCGGATTCATTGCTGCTGATGAATCTATTATTAATTGGCTACGTCACAATGCACGTACTTATATTTTCAGTGCATCCAATACTCCGGCTGCTACTGCCGCAGCTTTAGAAGCTTTGCATATCATCCAGAATGAACCAGAGAGACTTGAAGCTCTGTGGGAAGCAACTAACTATGCATTAAAGCGTTTCCGTGAAGCAGGTTTCGAGATCGGTGCTACTGAATCTCCGATTATTCCTCTTTATGTACGTGATACGGACAAGACTTTCATGGTAACTAAATTAGCTTTTGATGAAGGAGTATTTATTAATCCGGTGATTCCACCGGCATGTGCACCGCAAGACACATTGGTACGCGTGGCATTAATGGCAACACATACTAAAGAACAAATTGACAGTGCAGTAGAAAAGCTAACGAAAGCCTTTAAAGCATTGGATATTCTGTAACTTATCATTTCTTTAAATAAATAAAGCTACTCTCTTATTCAAGGTTCGAGAGTAGCTTTTTTCTATCTAAGCTAATTCTGATTCTTATTTTTGTTTTGCGTAGTGGAACTCTATTTCTCCATTATCCAAAATCAAAGAGTCAGCACTCAACTTTATAATTTCCAATGTATCGGTAAATTCAATCGTCTGTCCGTTTCCAATACTTTTTCCTGTCAAAATCAGCTGATCGCCTTTTTGTTTCCAACTTTCATAGACTAATGTAGCCATATTGATAGAAGAAGCATTTCCTCCCTCTTCTATTTTAACACCTTGTACTTTTCCTTCCATACCTGGAACCGGTTCTACCCATGCTCCTACTACAGACATTGAATTACCTCCACATGCAGTTAATATACCTAAAAGCATCACTACTCCTAACATTTTCTTTTTCATGCCATATATTTTATTAAGTTATAAAAAATGTATTATTCCGTATATTTGTTCCTTTTTCCTATTATAACCACTTTTTTAGCAGTAATAATTGTGCTTAATCCTGGCTCTTCTTCCTCTTCTATATAATTTACTTTCACTGTATCTCCCAGTTCGAAACCACTAACTTCGCTTGGTTCCTGATCCATTGTACTAATAAATATAGTGTCTTCTTTTTCTGTAATTAACATGAAATTATTCATTGAAGCGTCTTCTATAACACCAGTAAGTACTTTTTCATCCTCAGTATGAGCAGTTATGCTATCAATAACTTGATCATCATTATTTGTCGTTTGCCCATTCTTTGGCTGGCAAGAACTAAAATAAATTATAGTTATAACTGCCAGAGAAACTATTGATTTATTCATAAACATACATTTAAAGAACAAAGATAATTTTTTCTATCTGTCTTTTCCTATAAAAAAATAAAAATCATTTCTTTTTTTATGGAATACATTTTCAAGTTTATAAATCGATAATTTTATTATATTCTTTATTATTGTACATTTCTATTTCCGGTAAAGCTTTTATTTGTATCTCTTGTACAGCTATTTCTTGTGCTCTATGATAATAATCGAGAATTTCTTCACAATAACCAATTCTAAAAACTCTTTGTGAAGAACTTATATTCCGACGCATACCAATCCCATGGTAATACATATCGTTTAGAACTCAATAAACAATTATATGAAGGAGTACGCTACGCCTGGATACATCTAAAAAAGAGTAGAACATAAAATCACAATCAAAAAAGTTAAATTAATAAATGACATAAAGATAGCATTTGATTGATTATACTGACATTAACACAGAAAACTGAGATATATGCTATCTCGTTCTTTAAAATATTGATGTCTAATAAATAAAGATATTGCAATAAATCGTAAAATATACGGTAATTCTGCCATAATCTACCGTATGTTTTGGAATAAACTACCGTATATTTTGGAAAAAACAATGGGATGATTATACCAAAATATACGGATAGTGTCACTAAAAGCACCGCTTTGTGTCATCAAAAGCATTGCATAATGACGACAAACCTGAAATGATGTTTGAGATCTTTACTTTTTCAACAAATTTACTCCTAGATTGGAGTTATACACAAGCATTTTGAATCTATCAAAAAACGGATGTAAAGAGCAAAAGCTGCAACAAAAAGAAAGAGAATTTTGGAAGGAACAAACATATATTTCATTCAGAAGCTCTATATATAAAACTATGATAAGCCCTACCCTCTCTATAATTGAAAAAAACAATTCATAGTCCCTCTACATTAAAAAAAACGATTCATGAAGATCAGGAATATCAAAATGTCATTTTGTCATTTTAATATTCCACGTTTGCAGGAATTTCATTAATGGCACGTCATCACTTAAATGAAAGAAAAAATTGGTTCGTTTATTCCTTTTTTGTATTTTTGAAAAAAGGAATAATATTACTTCATTCTCCAACTTTATATAATATAAATGTAATAGATATGAAAACTTATAAGATAGGTATTATCGGTGCCGGACACATTGCCCGAAAAATGGCACACACGTTAGCCAATATGGAAGGAGTGGAACGTTATGCGATTGCTTCACGTGATATTGCGAAATCAGAAAATTTTGCCAAAGAATGGGGTTTCTCGCATGCTTATGGATCTTATGAAGAATTGGCAGACGACCCGACTGTGGATTTAATCTACATTGCAACTCCACATGCCATGCACTACGAACAAGCAAGGATGTGCATTCTAAAAGGGAAACCTGTATTATGTGAAAAAGCTTTTACCGCCAATGCGCGTCAAGCAGAAGAATTATTGAAGCTAGCACAAGAAAAGCGGGTATTTATTGCTGAAGCCATTTGGACTCGCTATATGCCTTTATCCCGGAAAATAACGGAATTAGTTCAAAGTGAAATAATCGGAAAGCCTTTCTTTCTGACTGCTAATCTCGGTTATGTTATTCGCGATAAGGAAAGATTGATAAAACCAGAGCTTGCCGGAGGCGCACTCTTGGATGTAGGTGTATATACACTAAACTTTGCGGCAATGATTTTCGGTACTGAAGTCAAGAACACATCGACAACTTGTATAAAAACAGAATCAGGAGTCGATGCACAAGATAGCATCACGCAGTTTTATTCCGCTGATCGTATGGCAATACTATCTTGTTCTATGTACGCCCAGACCGACCGTTTAGGTATTATTTCAGGTGATAGAGGTTGCATCATCGTAGAAAATATTAATAATCCTCAGTCAGTGAAGGTTATAGACAATAGTTATCATCTTATTGCCGAATATCAGGCTCCTAAACAAATTACAGGTTTTGAATATGAAATTTCAGCGGCTATCGAAGCCATAGAAAATGGCTGGGTGGAATCGCCTTATATGCCACATGCCGAAACGATTCGCATAATGAAACAGATGGATGCCTTGCGCGAAGAATGGGGAGTTAAGTATCCATTTGAATAACGAAGCTATTTCAAAAACGAAATAAATTATCAATAAGCAATTTTAGAGACTGCTTGCAAAGCCTGTAAGCTATATCATTCTATCATTCAAAAAACATTGCGAGGAATCTCCTCTTTATTAGCTCCAAAAGAGTAGATTATTCGCAATGTCCAGAATAACAGAACAAAATGATAACATACAACACTTATAGATACTCACTAAAAAATAATGATTATGGACTGTTGAAACTGTTTCATTCAAATAAACAATCTTATTTTATTCACTTTTAATCACTTCAGCGGGGTTCTGCCGGGCAGTTTTCCATACTCTCCAAATAATACTCAGGAAGATAATCAACGCCATCAATGCAAAGACACCGGCATATACCCACCAATCGATAGAGGTCTGCTTCATATACACCTCGAGCCAATGTTTCATAATGACATAACCCAACGAGAAAGCCATACAAGAAGCAATGACGAGCAATATCATATATTCTTTGAAAAACAGATTCAGAATCACTCCCACACTGGCACCGTTCACTTTCCGGATCGCCACCTCCTTACGGCGTTGCTGGCAGGACAAAGTGACCAAAGAGAAGATGCCGAACACAGAAA
The DNA here is from genome assembly GCF_900155865.1 of Bacteroides bouchesdurhonensis. Taxonomy (GTDB): domain Bacteria; phylum Bacteroidota; class Bacteroidia; order Bacteroidales; family Bacteroidaceae; genus Bacteroides; species Bacteroides bouchesdurhonensis. The sequence continues at coordinate 2,865,702 of NZ_LT707006.1, read as the reverse complement.
TCACAATACAGATAATAGAAACCACACTCAGCAATTTCGTCAGATTCAATTCCGATTTCATATAACCGTTGTAAACCTCGTCCATATTCCTCAGCGTTACTCTGGCATCCGGACCCGCTTTCTTTGCCTCTGCCATCAACGCATTACAAACTTTGTTCCAGCTCCCTTCCTTTACTCTGAAAATACAGTTCCGATTATGTTCTTTATTCGGATTCAGCTTAAAGACAGCCGGTTCTACCGGATGTATAGGAGAGCGATGATAAATATCTTTAATAACACCTTTTACTATCACCTTCTGTCCATGAAAAGTCATATTCTTCCCAACAGGATCTTTCCATCCCAATGCTTTTGCAGCTGTTTCATTAATGAGCACCTCGTCGCTGTTCTTCTCATTGAACATCTCTCCTTGCAGGATCTGTATCCCAAAGAAATCAACATACTTTTGGTTGATATACAAAAGCTCGGCATCGATAGGCTGACTTTCCGAAAGCTTCCCCTCCCAATCGGAAATCTCGTTAATAAATAAGCTTGATCTGGGAATCGGAGTGCTGGAATCATCCAAATGATCGATTACATCCGGCATTTGACTCAAAATATTGCTCCAAGGCACCTCTTCACAATGATAAATTTCTGTGAATACACCCACATTGTGACGATCCAAACCTAGTTCGGTGGTATTCAAAACATAATTCAGTTGCTTCATCATCACCGATGTGCAGAATACAAAACCAATACTGATAAATAACTGAAACAACAGACTACCTTTATAAAACCAACCGGAGAAATGAAGATCCGCTCTCCGACTTATTCTGTCGGAAAGTGTCCGCTTGTTGGTATAATAAACAAGGACAGTAGCGATGGCAACACTAATCCCGATCAAGGACAGCATATAAATCAAAATCTCACGATAAAAGAAGGAGGTGCTTTCGTTGATTTGTGACAATTGCTTGAAATCCGGCAGAATCAGTTCAATCACCATAGCTCCTACACTAAAGGATAAAACAAGCAGCAGGAGTAGCTCCGACAGAACCAACGCCAATAAGTTTCCGTCAGAAGCTCCATTTACCTTTCGGATAGCCAACTCGCGCTTACGCATCCTGATGCGAGTGACGAGTACAGCCAAATAATTGCATAATCCGCAGATAACCACCAACGCACCAATACATGCAAACAACCAAACATACTCCATCTTGACATTCATGTCTTCTCGTGGATGGAGAACTCTTAACTTAGCCAAAGGAGCAATAGAAGTCGGTGTGGGCCATTCATATCCATTATCCAGAAGTTTGACATCCTTCAATCTGTCCTCCAGTTTCTTTATATCACTGTTCGGATGAACCCTAAACAGTGTATATACAAGCCCTGCACTTTCTTCCTCGAAATAGGGATGTAAAATATCAAAAGAGAATAAAGACGGTCCTTCAAACGACTTGACAACAGCAACAATCGTCTTTGTTCTATCCTTTCTTTTGGTAAATGCCAATTCTTTGCCTAACGGAGATTCTTTACCGAAGATCCTTTTGGCAGCTTTGTCTGTAATGGCTATTTGCGTGTTGTCCAAGCGCAAAGGAGTGTTTCCCTCCAATACCGTAACGAACATGGAAACAAAACTAGTATCAGCGTCTATTTCCGGCAGTAAAAACTCGTCTCCTTTTTCGTATCTTACTCCACAATATTCGGCTCTTGCAGGCCAAATGCTGCACGCTATTTCTACTTCCGGACAATTCTTTATCAGATAGCTCCGTATTTGATTCTTGGTTTCATAATCAAAACCGTCCTTTTCTAACTGAGCACGACTACCTGCCAGATAAATACGATCGGCTCCTTCATGAAAAGAGTCATAAGACATCTCATAACGAATCCACAACAGAGACAGGGAGAGACATACAAAACCTGCCGACAGTCCGATAATACTAATGCCCATCTGTACTTTGTACTTCAGCAGGTTCCGAAATGCTATTTTTAAATAATGTTCTATCATCATAATCTATTAATTATTCCTTTTTTATTACTTCTGCCGGATTCTGCCGTGCAGTCTTCCATATCCTCCAGATAATACAGAGGAAAATGATAAGTGCCATCAATACAAATATTCCTCCCAAAAGCCACCAAGTGATGGATGTTTGTTTCACATATCCTTCGAGCCAATGTTTCATAATAACATATCCTATGGAGAAAGCAATACAGGATGAGATGATGAGTAATAGTATGTACTCTTTGAAAAACATATTTAGAATAATTCCCACACTAGCTCCGTTTATTTTCCGAATTGCAATTTCTTTACGACGCTGCTGACATGACAAAGTCACTAATGAGAAAACACCAAATACTGAAATTATGATACAGATTACAGATACTACACTTAATAGTACTATCAAATTTTGCTCCGATTTCATATAACTCTTATAAACTTCATCCAGATTCACTAATCTCAATTCTGTATTCGGACAAGCTTTCTTCAACTCCTCCGACAACTGCTTCGATACTTTATTCCAGGTACCTTCTTTCACTTTAAAAAGGTAATCTGATTTTATTTTAAAACGCGTGTAGGGTTGGTCTATAGAATATATTGTCGGAAGTATCGGATACATTGGAGATTGCAGATAAATGTCTTTTATGACTCCTTTTACAGTCGCTGAAGTACCAGCATTAATTATTTTCTTATTAACAGGATCTTTCCACCCCAATGCTTTTACTGCGGTTTCATTAATGAGAATGTCTGTTTCTTTCTCTGGCATGCTGCCCTCTACTAATTTTATTCCAAAGAAATCAACATACTCTTGATTAATGTACATATTTTCCGCCTCAATGGGCTGTTCTTCTATAGACTTACCATCCCAGTCAGAGATTTCAGAACTCATAACAGACGATTTAGGAATCGGAGTCGGAAAATATTCCAAATGTTTAATTACATCAGGATTCTGATCTAATATTGTTTCCCAAGGAATATCCTCACAATCACGCATTTTCAATATTGCTCCTACGTTATGCCGGTCTAGTCCAAGCTCATTTGTATTCAGTAAAAAATCCAATTGTTTCATCATGACTAAAGTACAAAACACAAAACCGATGCCGATGAATAATTGAAATAATATACAGGCTTTATAAAACCAACTGGAAAAGTGAATGTCTGATTTATGACTAATACTGTCAGATAAAGTTCGCTTGTTGAAATAATGTATCAGTATAACTGCAATGATAGTAGTGAGTCCAATTAGCACTATCATATAAGTCAGTATTTCAATATAAAAAAATGAAGTACTCTCATTAATTTGTGATAGCTTTTTAAATGTTGGCAAAATGAGTTCTATCAACATACATCCTATTCCCAAAGATATACAAAGTAATAAGAGCAGTTCTGAAAGAATCAATGTTAGCAAACTTTTATTAGATGCCCCATTCACTTTTCGTAAAGCTAATTCTCGTTTACGCATTCGTATACGTGTGATAAACATAGTTAGATAATTGCATAACCCACATATGATAACCAAAGCACCAATGGAAGCAAACATACGAATATGATTCATTTTAACATTCACATTTTTGTCCGGATGGAGCTCTCTTAGCTCTGTCAATTTGACAATCAAGGGAAATAAAGGCCATTCCACTCCATTTCTTAGAACTTTGACGTTTTCTAATTTCTTTTCTAACGCTTTTAAATTACTATTAGGATATACTCGAAAGAGTGTATACACTTTATAAATAGATTCTTCGTCAAACGGTAACAAAATGTCGAAAGGAAATAAGGAAGGGCCTTCCCATGATTGAACTACGGCAACAATTGTTTTTTCCTCATTCTGTTTTTCGGGAAATACTAGCTGTTTGCCTATCGGAGATTCTTTACCAAATATCTGTCTGGCTGCTCGCTCTGTAATAGCTATTTGATTTGCGTTTAAATGTAAAGGTGTATTTCCATCCAGCACAGTAATATTAAACATAGAGATAGAACTGGAATCCACTTCTATTTGTGGCAGTTGAAATTCAGTATCCTTGTATTTTAGTTTTTCATTGGACGATTGTATAGGGCGAATACGGCAAGCAGTTTCAATTTCGGGACAGTTTTTCACCAAGTAGTCATATAGTAAACAGTCTGAAAGGTAATGAAACATATCTGATTCTAGAACATTGCGGCCACCTGCAAGATAGATTCGATCTACTCCTTTATGAAATGAATCATAAGACGTTTCATAACGAATCCACAGCAAAGACAGGGAAAGGCAGACAAAGCCTACTGATAGACCAATAATGCTGATCCCCATTTGTACTTTGTACTTCAAAAGGTTGCGAAATGCAATTTTTAAATTGTGTCGTATCATCATAGTTTCTTACTTTTCGTTTTTCATAAAAGTTCCCGAATTGAATCGTACAGCTAGCTATACGGATTTGCCATAACTGTATTTTATCATAAATAGTTTATAAGTATTACATACTAACTTCTGCCACTACCTGACCGTCGAATAAATTAATAATTCGATCTGCATAGCCAGCATCATGCTGTGAGTGAGTTACCATAACAATCGTTGTTCCTTCTTTATTCAATTCATTCAATAACCCCATTACCTCTTTTCCGTTTTTTGAATCCAAATTACCGGTCGGTTCATCAGCAAGAATCAATTTAGGATTAGCGACTACAGCACGTGCAATAGCAACCCGTTGTTGCTGACCTCCGGAAAGTTGTTGAGGGAAATGTTTGCTACGGTGAGTTATAGCCATTCGTTCCATTGCCGTTTCCACTCTCTTTTTGCGTTCAGAGGCTGAAACACCCATATAAAGAAGTGGTAACTCAATATTCTCATAAACGTTCAACTCGTCGATTAAATTAAAACTTTGAAAAACGAACCCAATCACTCCTTTACGAAGATTCGTACGTTGTGATTCCGTAAACTTGGAAACCTCTGTACCATTCAAATAATACTCCCCTCCTGTCGGATTATCCAACAGTCCAAGAATATTGAGCAAAGTTGATTTTCCACAACCGGATGGTCCCATTATGGCTACAAATTCACCTTGCTTTACTTCAATACTTACGTTGTTCAAAGCCCAAGTTTCTACTTCTTCTGTCTTAAAAATCTTCTGTAAATTAACTGTTTTGATCATAATCGTAAAGCTCTAATATTATTATTCGTTTTTTGTTACTACTACTGGATCAAGGTGCACAATCTTCCAAACATCTAAATGTACTTGGCAATTTCTTTATAATATACTAAAATAATACACCTTTATTTGAGTATTAATTCTTCAGCATCGCCAAAGGTATCATATCCTGTTGTAATTACCCAATCTCCTGCCTGTAAACCTTCTGTAATTTCATATTGATGAGGATTCTGGCGACCAATAGATAAAGGCATGCGAATTGCTTTAGTCTTGGATTCATTAACTTTGTATATCCACTGCCCACCTGTAGCTTGGTAGAAATTTCCTCGCGGAATGACAAGTGCTTGTTCCGGTTGTCCTAATTCAATCTGAACACGAAAACTTTTGCCAACTCTTACATTATCTGGCATATTACTCGTAAAAACCAAATCTACGTCAAACATACGGTCTTTCACTTCAGGAACTACTTTGGCTATTTTTAAAGGGTATTTTTTTCCCTGATAATTAATGGTAGCCGGAAGACCGGTAATAATTCTATCAATATAATATTCACTAAGGGAAGTATGTATCTTATATTGGTCCAAAACTTTAATCTCTGCAATACTTTCACTAGAAGAAACTTGTTGCCCAGGAGTTACTTTTACAAAACTAAGTTGCCCCTTAATAGGAGCAGTCACCACCAATTTATTAAGTCGTTCACGAGTACGTTCATATTTTTTCTGTTCCCGTTCTCGATCGTTCCGAATCAACTCTTTGCGAATCATTGTAACGGCGGAATCATGGCGTAAATTCTCCTGCTGCAATACAGCACTTTTCTGTTTATAATTATATTCATCTTCTGCTACTAGTAGTTGCGCCTTACTCTTTACTCCCATTTGATATTCTTCCCGATCAAGAGCTATGCTTTTTTTCAAACGTTCCAATTCGTAGCTATTTGTCAAAGCTTGTTGTTTCAAATTAAGGCTTTTCTGTTCCATTTCAATCTCCTGTTCTTGATAAGTGATCATTTGTTTCGCCCACTCATCATGCTGATCTTCAATACTACGTAATAAATCCGGATTAGAAAGAACCAGAATTGTATCTCCCACCTGAAGTATGCTTCCTTCCTCGCCTACAATACGTTCCACGCTGCCCGCTTCACGAGTATTGACTTTTATAGTAAGGATAGGTTGGACTAACCCTTCTACATCCACATATTCCATAAATTTATCTTCTTTCACTTCTGATATCTGAATATTATCAGTATCAATACGAAGCTTTTTAGGACCTAAAGAGAGCGTCACTATATAAATCAGAAATATGACAAATAAAACACCTGCTATTAAGTAATATTTATAACGAATGTACCAAGGTCTTTTTTCTAGTTTTATATCCATAATATATTAGTATTTCTGTGTTTAACTTTATTTAATCAGGAGATTATAATCCTCAGTTAGTTTTGTATTATGTTCAAAATCAAATAACGTCATACTACGAAGTGTATAATACAGGCTCCAATAGTTATATAAAGTTGATACATAATTACGCCGGGCACTATCTTTCTCTGAAATGGAAGCATTCAAGTCAAGAATTGAAGATTTCCCCAACAAATAAAGTTTACGGGCAACTTCATTTCTCCGTTGTGCCGTCTCGTCTGTTCTGGCTGCAATACGCACTCTTTGTATCTGTAAATTGAATTGTTTCACCAATTTACGTACATTCAGTTCGAAATCCGTCAATTCCTGTTCTACTTGGTTATAAACTAAATCACGATTAGAGCGTGCTACCCGGACTTGTCCCTTTCCTCTTCCCCAATCCAAAATAGGCAGTGAAATGTTGACACTAACGTGCTGTTGATCCAATAAATGGCGGTAGGCTTCCGGTAATTTATCTGCAGTCTGTGTCAAACCGACACGTAGATAAATATCTGCTTTAAGACCAGCATTAGCACGGGCTTGAGCCACCGCACTTGTACTTTCCAACTTCCTACGACTCATTGCATCTATATCCGGGCTATTCTCATAAGCTAATGCAAGTGCTTCATCAAGATTCACATTAAAATCAGGAACTTTGGAACTAACATTCACACGAATTTCTACTTCTTCTTTAATTCCCAAATAAGAACAAAGCTCTTGCATACAATTATCCATTTCTATACGTGCATCCATACGGTTAGTTTCTTCAGTCAATCGGTTCAACTCTAATTGTAACATTTCGTTTTCAGTTATGGTACCAATATTATAACGTCCTTGCGCATATCGATAAAGCGTATCTGCATTGGCATAATTAAAATTAGCTATTTCATAATTGCTCTGTGCTGTAGCCAAGGAAAAGAATTTTGACGTCGCACGTGCGGCAACCAACTCTAACGTCTCTACATATCTTTTTTTCGCTTCCTTATATCGTAAAGGTTCTATGCGACGGTCCCATTTCAAACTGTTATATCCAAAAAGTGATTGTTTATATCCTAACATAACAGGTGATGTCTGCCAAGAAAATAGATGGTCATTTATAATATCCATTCGTTGAGCAGAAGTCTCTAAAAATAAAGAACCTCCCGTCCAGGATATGTTTTGAGAAAGATTGAAACTTAAATCTGTATTCAATAAATTTTGCTCTACAAACTTAACAGAACCATCAGATAAAGTTACTTTATTAATAGCTCGATCCAAATTAGGGTTTGAGCTTAAACTTAACGCTGGCAAATAATTAGCACGGTAATAACGATAATTCCAATATGCAGAACGAAAGCTGTGTTGAGCATTTTGTGCATCAGGAGATTGATTCTTTGCTAATTCCACCGTTTGTTCTAGCGAAATCTCCATGATACGTTTCTGACTTAATACTTGTCCGGTTAGTATTAATTGGATAACTATTATAAGTAATATTCGTCGGTTCATATCCAGCATATCTTCTTTTAATAGAATTATTCAAAAGCTATGCCAAATAAATAAATAATTGTATATTAAACATATAACATTATGACAAGCAGCAACACATCGTGCAATTCCGCACAAAAATAGTGCGTATTCGCACATACAACACATTTAAATTATAACTACTTTTGTAGCGAAGAAGTTAGAAATCATATTAAAATGGATAAAATAGGAAAAATTTTAATTGTAGATGATAATGAAGACGTTCTTTTCGCCCTCAATTTATTGCTGGAACCATATGCGGAAAAGATAAAAGTTGCTACTACCCCTGATCGTATCGAATATTTCATGAATACTTTCCAACCAGATATTATTTTACTTGATATGAATTTCAGTCGCGATGCAATCAGTGGACAAGAAGGATTTGAAAGTCTTGAACATATCTTAGAAATAGATTCTCAAGCTGTTGTTATTTTCATGACTGCCTATGCTGATACAGATAAAGCAGTACGTGCTATCAAAGCTGGAGCTACCGATTTCATTCCTAAACCTTGGGAAAAAGAAAAATTGTTAGCGACTCTAACTTCAGGAATGCGCTTACGACAATCGAGAAAGGAAATTAATAGATTGAAAGAACAAGTAGAAGTTTTAAGTAAACAGAATGCTTTTGATCATGAAATAATTGGTGAGTCTCCTGCGATGAAAGAAGTCTTTTCTACTATACAAAAGCTAAGTGAAACAGATGCAAATATTCTTATTTTAGGCGAAAACGGTACTGGAAAAGATGTTATTGCACATTTACTTTACTGTTGTTCTCCACGTTGTAATAAACCTTTTGTGACGATTGATTTAGGAAGTATTCCTGAACAATTATTCGAAAGCGAGTTGTTCGGATTTGAAAAAGGAGCTTTTACTGATGCTAAGAAGTCAAAAGCTGGACGAATGGAAGTGGCAACGAATGGAACACTTTTTCTAGATGAAATTGGGAATCTTTCTCTTCCAATGCAATCGAAACTGCTTACATCTATTGAAAAGCGATATATTAGTCGTTTGGGAAGTACACAAACTGTACCTATTGACGTCCGTTTAATATGTGCAACCAATGCGGATATTCGTCATATGGTAGAAGAAGGAAATTTTCGTCAGGATCTACTTTATCGCATCAATACTATTGAAATCCATATACCTCCACTTCGTGATAGAGGAAATGATATTATTCTGCTTGCCGAGTACTTTTTAGACCGTTATGCCAGGAAATATAAGAAAGAAATGCGCGGTTTGACAAGAGAAGCAAAAAATAAACTCTTAAAATATTCTTGGCCCGGAAATGTACGAGAATTGCAACATACCATGGAACGTGCGGTTATTCTGGGAGATGGTTCACTATTAAAACCTGATAATTTTCTTTTTCATAATACTTCCAAGCAGAAAAAAGAGGAAGAAGAATTCTTAAATCTGGAAGTACTGGAACGTCAAGCTATTGAAAAAGCTATGCGACTCAGTGAAGGTAACATTTCACGAGCTGCAGAATATTTAGGTATTACAAGGTTTGCTTTATATCGTAAACTAGAAAAATTAGGCTTATGAAGCAATTTGCAGCTAGAGTCATTCTACACATAATACTGATTGTATTATTATCTATTGGTGGTTATCTACTATTTCAAAAACATTTATGGTTCAGTGCCTCTATTAGTGTTTTATTGCTAATACTTACTAGTATGAATCTCTACCGTATGCAATTTAAACAAATATCTTTGTTACGACGACTCACAGATAGCCTACGTTACAATGACTTAATGCAAACTTTTCACCCTCCATTCAGAAATAAGATAATGAATGAATGGTCTAAAGAACTTTCAGAAGCTTTAAAAGATTTTCGGGAAAGGTTGTTAGCAGAAGAAGTTAAACACCAATATTATGAAAATTTATTAAATAAAGTAGATACAGCTGTTTTGGTTACAGACAAAACAGGTTATATAGAATGGATGAACCAGACTGCTATTAATCATTTAGGCCAAATAGTACAATTACCGGAAAATTTACAGAGGGCTGCAATTTCACCAGACACTTCTGTAGTTCGACTGGAACAAAACGGAACTATTTTAGAGATGACTATTTCATGTACCATATTTATTTCGACTGGAAAAAGGAAATACCTTATCAGCTTAAAAAATATCCATTCAGTATTGGAGCGGAACGAAATGGAAGCTTGGCAGAAATTGATACGGGTACTAACACATGAAATTATGAATTCAATTACTCCAATCATATCTCTTTCAGAAACACTAAGCGAAAGAGGTATTCCAGACCAATACAGCGAGAAAGAATATTCCATCATGTTACAAGCTATGCAAACTATCCATAGAAGAAGTAAAGGATTATTGGAATTCGTAGAAAATTACCGTCGTTTAACTCGTATCCCTACTCCCGTATGCAGCAACGTTTCTATTACTGAATTATTCATTGATTTAAAAAAGCTATTTCCTGAAGAACAGTTTCATATTGAAATTCCTTCAACCGACATATTCCTATATGTAGATCGAACACAAATAGAACAAGTACTTATTAACTTATTAAAAAATGCACACGAAGCATGTAGCCGGAAAACAAATAAAAATATTGAAATTAAAATAAGTTCTCATTCTACTCATACTATTACCTTAACTGTATCTGATAATGGAGAAGGAATATTACCGAACGTATTGGATAAAATATTTGTTCCTTTCTTTACCACAAAAACATCAGGATCAGGCATTGGATTAAGTCTATGCAAACAAATAATGACTCTGCATAAAGGAAGTATTTCTGTAAAATCAGAACCTGGAAAAGGAAGCAGTTTCAACCTGACCTTTCCTAAAATTTAACGATTATTATAGCAGAGGATGATTATCACCCTCTACTACCTAAACTGTTCAAATCAGGATTTAATTCTTTCACAGCTTCTTTCACCACCTTTTGAGTTGGTTGGCGGTAAGCTTCTGTTTGTTGTACTGGTGCTATTTCATTTACGATTCGCTCATATCCTTTTTGTTCCAACAATGGCGTTTCTTTCGTTTCTTCTAATTTTTTTGTTTCCATATGACATTTCTGTTTTTAAGTTTCTATTCTGCTAACAGAAAATAAAGAAAAATAGTTCATTGAATCTTAAGATATTTTTTGCTATTTAGCATAATTCTCATACATTTATTGATATTTGTCCGCTAATAAACATCTGACTAACAATAAGAGGTTCTTTTGTATTCTCTGTTGAGCCCCCAATTATACAGTCTAGTTAAACTCAATCCCAGAAAAGAAAGATGTAACTGCGGCGTCTTATGATATTTATGATCTCTGCCAAAAAAAAGTTAGTTTGCAAACTAGTGAATTTCAGCTTTTTGAAAATTAATAAAGAAAAAACTTTCATTCTGCTATTGTTAATTAAAAAATCCTCCCTATCTTTGCACCGCTTTTGAAAAGAACAACCTTATAAAAGTATCGGGGTGTAGCGCAGTCCGGTTAGCGCACCTGCTTTGGGAGCAGGGGGTCGTGGGTTCGAATCCCGCTACCCCGACGATAAAGAAAGAGGAAGTTCGATTAAAAGTTTTTCGGGGTGTAGCGCAGTCCGGTTAGCGCACCTGCTTTGGGAGCAGGGGGTCGTGGGTTCGAATCCCGCTACCCCGACGATAAAATAAGACCTTTATATTTGCTTTAAGCTATTATAAAGGTCTTATTTTATTTCATATTTAAATAATACTCTCTCGTCAAAGCAATATATTCTTCACTATATTGATGCCTGGACACTTCCGTCAAAAGCTCTTCAATCAAACATACTTGTTTCTTGAATGAAAAACAAATCAATGTCCGTTTAGGAGTTCCCCCAGGTTTTGTTATCACATTCAATTGTTCGAAAGCATATATTCCATAATTAATGGCAATCAATTTCACTCTGTCCACAACATCTGAAGGAATAACAATCGTAAACCTTCCTTCTTTTGCAAGTAGCTCTGACACCCCTTTAAATAATGTTTCATAAGTCAATGAGTTATTATGTCGTGCTGTATTTCGTTGTTGATCTGAGCAAGCTAAAGAATCGACAAAATAAGGAGGATTAGAAACAATAACATCAAATTTTTCAGCAGAATGATAAAATATAAAATCAGTTTGTAAAACCTCTATTCGATTTTTCCAAGGAGAACGAGACACGTTTTCTTTTGCTTGTTCAGCGGCAGCTACATCAATCTCAAGTGCAACAATATAGGAGTCTGACAAACTGCGTTGAGCTAACATCAATGCAACCAATCCCGTACCTGTTCCAATATCTAAAATTCGATGAGCTCCTTGAATAGAGGTCCAAGCACCTAATAATACTCCATCAGTACCAACTTTCATGGCACATTTGTCATGCCATACGACAAACTGTTTAAATTGAAAATAAGGATTCGACATAATTCTCTCTATTCTAAACCTGTTTCTTATTCATATTTTACTGAAAACCGCCAAAAATAAATAATTATTATGGAATATATCCTTTGCCCTTTGAAATTTTGGCATTGTTTTTGTGTTTTTATCCTACATGCGCTTTATTATTAGAGAGAATCAATTAACTTTGCAAACGATTTATGCATATCAGTTATGACATAAACTAAATTAAAACGAAATGATGAAAGATAAATATTTATTGGAAGATGTAAGTGATAACAACTTCTCACTTATCACAGACTATGATGGAAACGACGAACATGCGTTTGATGTGAATGTAAAATCAGGTGAAATTCTTCCGGTCCTCCCCCTTCGTAATATGGTGTTGTTTCCTGGAGTATTTCTACCGATAACTGTTGGACGGAAAACATCATTAAAACTGGTTCGTGATGCCGAGAAGAAAAATAAAGATATTGCAGTTGTATGCCAAAGATCTGCTCAGATAGAAGATCCTAAGTTAGAAGATTTACATACTATTGGCACTGTAGGGCGAATTGTACGTGTACTTGAGATGCCGGATCAAACGACCACCGTCATTCTACAAGGAATGAAACGTATGCAACTGAAAGACATCATAGAAATCCATCCTTATTTAAAGGGAGAAATAGAGCTTCTAAATGAAGAAATACCCAATAAAGATGATAAAGAGTTCCAAGCTTTGGTAGAAACGTGTAAAGACCTGACAATGCGTTACATCAAATCATCGGATATAATGCATCAGGATTCTACATTTGCCATTAAGAATATCAGTAATTCGATGTTTTTAGTTAATTTCATCTGTTCCAATCTCCCCTTTAAAAAGGACGAGAAGATGGATTTATTAGCTATCAATTCTTTAAGAGAACGTACATATCATCTTTTGGAGATTCTGAACCGTGAAGTTCAGTTAGCAGAAATCAAAGCATCTATCCAGATGCGTGCTCGTGAAGACATCGATCAACAGCAAAGAGAATATTTCTTACAGCAACAGATTAAGACGATTCAAGACGAATTAGGTGGTGGCGGTCAAGAGCAGGAAATTGAAGAAATGCGTCAGAAAGCAGAAAGGATGCGTTGGAATGCTGAGGTCAGGGAAACTTTCATGAAAGAGTTGGCTAAATTGGAACGCACTCATCCACAATCACCAGATTTTAGTGTACAACTGAACTATCTGCAAACAATGCTGAACCTTCCATGGGGAACTTATACAACTGATAATCTGAATCTGAAGAATGCAGAAAAGACGTTGAATAAGGATCATTACGGACTAGAGAAAGTAAAAGAACGCATTTTGGAACATTTGGCAGTACTGAAACTCAAAGGTGACATGAAATCACCGATTATTTGTTTGTATGGCCCTCCGGGAGTTGGAAAAACATCGCTGGGTAAATCTATTGCTTCTGCATTGAAACGAAAATATGTACGTATGTCTTTAGGTGGTGTACACGATGAAGCAGAAATACGTGGTCACCGTAAAACATATATAGGTGCAATGCCTGGACGTATTATAAAAAGCTTGATCAAAGCAGGCGCATCTAATCCTGTATTTATTCTTGATGAAATTGATAAGGTTAGTGCTGATCGTCAAGGTGATCCGTCTTCTGCATTATTGGAAGTACTCGATCCTGAACAGAATACGTCTTTCCATGATAATTTTTTGGATGTAGACTATGATTTATCCAAAGTATTGTTTATTGCCACTGCTAACAATCTAAATACAATCCCTGGTCCATTGCTCGATCGCATGGAATTAATAGAAGTCAGCGGATATATCACAGAAGAGAAAATAGAGATTGCTCGTAAACATTTACTCCCAAAGGAATTGGAAGCAAATGGGCTGAATAAGACAGATATTAAATTCCCTAAAGAAACGTTGGAAGCTATCATCGAATCTTATACTCGTGAAAGCGGCGTACGTGAATTAGAGAAAAAGATAGGTAAGATCCTTCGTAAATCAGCACGCCAATATGCAACGGATGGCTACTTTGCCAAGAAAGAGATTAAGCCATCAGATCTTTATGATTTTTTGGGTGCACCGGAATATACACGTGATAAATATCAAGGAAACGATTATGCAGGTGTTGTCACAGGATTGGCATGGACAGCAGTTGGCGGTGAAATTCTCTTTGTTGAAACCAGCTTAAGCCGAGGTAAAGGCGGACGTCTTACATTAACCGGTAACCTTGGAGATGTGATGAAAGAATCTGCCATGTTGGCACTTGAATACATCAAAGCTCATGCTTCTATACTTAATTTAGAAGAAGATATTTTTGAGAATTGGAATATTCATATTCATGTGCCCGAAGGAGCAATCCCTAAAGATGGTCCTTCAGCCGGCATAACGATGGCTACATCATTAGCTTCTGCTTTAACACAACGTAAAGTGAAAGCCAACATTGCTATGACCGGAGAAATTACTCTTCGTGGTAAAGTGCTTCCTGTAGGAGGTATCAAAGAAAAAATATTAGCAGCCAAACGTGCCGGAATTAAAGAGATTATCATGAGTTCCGAAAATAAAAAGAACATTGACGAGATTCAGGATATTTATTTGAAAGGACTCACTTTCCACTATGTAAACGATATAAGAGAAGTTTTTGCCATTGCATTAACTGATGAGAAAGTTTCTGACGCTATTGATTTATCTGTAAAGAAACCCAGCCAGGAATGACATTTGAGTTACAATATACAGACACTAAAAGTAATGCCCGTACCGGTCTGATAACAACAGACCACGGGCAAATACAAACGCCTATCTTTATGCCTGTAGGTACTTTAGGCACAGTAAAAGGAGTACATCTGACAGAATTAAAGGAAGATATTCAGGCACAAATTATTTTAGGGAATACCTATCATTTATATTTGCGTCCGGGATTAGACGTTATTGAAAAAGCTGGTGGATTACACCGTTTTAATGGCTTTGATCGTCCAATGCTGACCGATAGTGGTGGATTTCAAGTATTTTCTTTAGCCGGTATTCGCAAACTTAGAGAAGAAGGTGCAGAGTTTCGTTCACATATCGATGGAAGTAAGCACATCTTCACTCCTGAAAAAGTAATGGATATTGAACGTACGATTGGTGCCGATATCATGATGGCTTTTGACGAATGTCCTCCGGGAGATTCCGATTATGATTATGCCAAGAAATCATTGGGATTAACTCATAGATGGCTTGACCGTTGTATCCAGCGTTTTAACGAGACAGAACCTAAATACGGATATAAACAATCACTTTTTCCTATTGTACAAGGATGTGTATACCCGGACTTGCGTAAACAATCTGCAGAATTCATTGCCTCTAAGAATGCCGACGGTAATGCTATTGGAGGGCTGGCGGTTGGCGAACCTGTAGATAAGATGTATGAAATGATCGAGATTGTTAATGAGATTCTTCCTAAAGACAAACCTCGTTATCTGATGGGTGTTGGTACCCCTGTTAATATACTTGAAGGAATCGAACGTGGCGTGGATATGTTTGATTGTGTTATGCCTACCCGAAACGGAAGAAACGGTATGTTATTTACCAAAGACGGTATCATCAATATGCGAAACAAGAAGTGGGAAACAGACTTCTCTCCTATTGAGATTGACGGAGCCTCCATTGTAGACACATTATATAGCAAAGCCTACTTGCGTCATCTATTCCATGCACAAGAATTATTGGCAATGCAAATTGCTTCCATACACAATTTAGCATTCTATCTATGGTTGGTGGGAGAAGCACGAAAGCATATCATTGCCGGAGATTTTTCTACATGGAAACCGATGATGGTAAAAAAGGTGTCATCAAGATTATAAGAAATGAAAAGCAATCGATTCTTAAAACGGCTGGACTGGTATATCATCAAGAAATTCTTGGGGACATACGTATTTGCCATTGCATTAATTATTTCCATTGCAGTAGTATTTGACTTTAATGAGAAAATGGATAAGTTGATGGAACATGAGGCTCCATGGAATAAAATCATTGTCGAGTATTACATGAACTTTATCCCCTATTTTTCAAACTTATTCAGTCCACTATTTGTATTCATTGCTGTTATTTTCTTTACTTCTAAATTGGCTGAGAATTCCGAAATTATTGCCATGTTCTCTACTGGCATGAGTTTCAAGCGAATGATGCGTCCATATATGATTTCTGCGGCTATTATTGCAATGATAACTTTTACGTTGAGTTCATATATTATTCCCAGGGGAAGTGTAACACGTTTGAATTTCGAGGATAGATATATTAAACCTAAAAAAAAGAATACTGCACAAAATGTGCAGCTGGAAGTAGCTGATGGGGTGATTGCCTATATCAATAGCTATAATGATGCTCTAAAAACCGGTAATCGTTTTTCACTGGATAAATTTGTTGATAAAAAATTAGTTTCACATCTGACAGCACGACGTATCACATATGATACAACGACCGTTAATAAATGGACTATTCACGATTATATGATTCGAGAGCTGGATGGATTGAAAGAAACAATCACTAAGGGAGATCGGATAGACTCTATCATTAACATGGATCCTTCTGATTTTTTGATCATGAAGAACCAGCAAGAAATGCTTACCAGCCCTCAATTGAGTGAATACATTGATAAACAAAAACGAAGAGGATTCGCCAATATAAAAGAGTTTGAGATTGAGTATCATAAACGAATTGCAATGTCATTTGCATCTTTCATTCTAACAATCATTGGTGTTTCTCTTTCTTCTCGAAAAACCAAAGGCGGTATGGGGCTTCATTTAGGTATTGGGCTAGGACTAAGTTTCTCTTATATCTTATTTCAGACAGTAACTTCAACTTTTGCTGTTAATGGAAATGTACCTCCTTTTATTGCTGTATGGATTCCAAATATTCTTTATGCAGGTATAGCATTTTTCTTGTATAGGAAAGCTCCAAAATAGAACAATAAAAGTATAAATCTAAAATAGAAGTTCCGCCTATTCATTGCAGTCAGCAAGAACAGGCGGAACTTTTTTGTTGTATTCATTTCCTCTTTTGTCTATTCTCCATCATCTCGCCGAAAGACGATCTGGAAAATTCTACTTTCTCCTCACATCAAAAGATTGTTAGCCAATCTTTTTTACATAAGCAGAAAGATCTGCAGCAGAGATGTTTTTGGCAATAATCACACCATTTCCATCCAATAAATAGTTAGTGAATCCCCGATTCAAACGGTACTTCTTAAATAATCCGGAACCTTCGCCTTCTGTTTCTACAAAACAAGTGGGCGTAACTATTTGATCCTTACGAATAGTTTCCTCATAGATTGACTTATACTCGTCAAACGAAACAGAAACCATTTCCACATTATGGGAAGAACGAAGCACATTGCTCAAACTCACGTTCCGCATCCGGGATTGCGCATCATAACTTGCCCAAAAACTAAGCAACACATATCTACCTTTCATATCAGCTAGCTTAAATAAAGGTTGCTTTTCTGACGTAGATTCGATTTTAAAATCAGGGGCTACGTCACCCGCACTCAAACCTCCGGTAGGTTTGTCTTTCTCAACGAAAGCAGTCAAAGAACAAATCAGTAATACAACAAAAATCCATTTTACATGTCTCATGTAAGTCGGTTTTGGTTAATACTATCCGGGACTGTCCTCAAACAGTGGTTTCTTCCCGAAACATCATCTTTCCAGGCATCAGGCGAAGAGGAATCCGCTGATTATCAGTGCCTTTATTTTTGAAACCGGGTGCAAAGGTAAGTAATTATTAAATTAACTTCCAAGAAAACAAGTTGATTTCTTGCTTTATAGACCTAACTTTTTATGTTATTTAGCATAAAAACAAACTTTTTTCTCTACTTTTGCACGATAAAAGTCAACTTCTTATGCAACCATCAAATACTGAATTAATTTTGATTAGGGTTACCGGTGAAGACCGTCCCGGGCTGACAGCTTCTGTAACCGAAATTCTGGCTAAATATGACGCTACAATCCTTGACATCGGTCAAGCAGATATTCATAACACCTTATCATTGGGAATCCTTTTCAAAAGTGAAGAACAACATTCTGGATTCATTATGAAGGAATTATTGTTCAAAGCTTCATCATTAGGAGTAAGCATCCGATTTGAGCCTATCACTACAGAACAGTATGAGAATTGGGTAGGAATGCAAGGTAAAAACCGATATATACTGACTGTATTAGGACGTAAACTATCTGCACGACAAATATCTGCTGCAACTAGTGTCTTAGCAGAGCAAGGTTTGAATATAGATGCGATCAAACGTTTAACAGGACGTATCCCTTTGGACGAAGGTAAGACTGATACCCCTACCCGCGCCTGCATAGAATTCTCAGTACGAGGAACTCCGAAAGATCGGATTGCTATGCAAGAGCGATTGATGCAGCTTGCTAGTGAGCTAGAAATGGACTTTTCTTTCCAACAAGACAATATGTATCGTCGCATGCGTCGTCTGATTTGTTTTGATATGGATTCTACATTGATCGAAACAGAAGTTATTGATGAATTGGCTATACGTGCAGGAGTAGGTGAAGAAGTAAAAACAATCACTGAAAGTGCCATGCGTGGAGAAATAGATTTCACAGAAAGTTTCACACGTCGTGTAGCTCTTTTAAAAGGGTTGGATGAGTCTGTAATGGAAGAGATCGCTGAAAGTCTGCCGATCACCGAAGGAGTGGATCGATTGATGTATGTTTTGAAAAAATATGGGTATAAAATTGCTATTCTTTCAGGAGGTTTTACTTATTTCGGACAGTATTTACAAAAGAAATACGGCATTGACTATGTATATGCGAATGAATTGGAAATAATAGACGGTAAGCTGACTGGACGTTATTTAGGAGACGTCGTTGATGGCAAAAGAAAAGCAGAACTTCTTCGCCTAATAGCTCAAGTGGAGAAAGTGGATATAGCTCAAACAATAGCTGTTGGCGATGGAGCAAATGATCTTCCTATGTTAGGAGTTGCCGGACTGGGTATTGCTTTCCATGCAAAGCCGAAAGTTGTAGCGAATGCGAAACAATCGATCAATACTATTGGATTGGATGGAGTACTCTATTTTCTGGGATTCAAAGATTCTTATTTAAATATGTAATTGAGAGCAAAAATTATTCTATCTTTGTTGGCAAATAATTTGAGATAATGAAGTTTTCCGAACTACAACTGAACGTAAATGTGCTTGAGGCACTTGATGCAATGCGATTTGACGAGTGTACGCCTATACAAGAGCAAGCAATTCCAATAATACTTGAAGGTAAAGATTTGATAGCAGTAGCACAAACCGGCACTGGTAAAACCGCAGCATTCTTACTCCCCGTCCTTAATAGATTATCCGAAGGAGGTCATCCGGAGGATGCTATTAATTGTGTCATAATGTCTCCTACGCGGGAATTAGCTCAGCAAATAGATCAACAAATGGAAGGCTTCTCTTATTTCATGCCTATATCAAGTGTTCCCGTATATGGTGGAAATGATGGGGTATTATTTGAGCAGCAAAAAAAGGGATTAACTTTGGGTGCTGATGTAGTTATCGCTACTCCCGGACGACTAATTGCACATTTAAGCCTTGGATATGTAGATCTTTCCAAGGTTTCTTATTTTATATTAGATGAAGCAGATCGTATGCTTGATATGGGTTTCTATGATGATATCATGCAAATCGTGAAATATCTGCCGAAGGAACGTCAAACAATTATGTTTTCGGCTACTATGCCTGCCAAGATACAACAATTAGCAAAGACTATACTGCATGATCCGGTAGAAGTTAAACTTGCAGTTTCACGCCCAGCCGATAAAATTATCCAGGCAGCATATATCTGTTATGAAAATCAAAAACTAGGAATCATACGGAGTCTATTTTCTGATGAAGTTCCAGAGCGTGTTATCATTTTTGCTTCTTCTAAAATTAAAGTAAAAGAAGTAACTAAAGCACTTAAAATGATGAAATTGAATGTCGGAGAAATGCATTCGGATTTGGAACAAGCTCAACGGGAAGTTGTTATGTACGAATTTAAAGCGGGAAGAATCAATATTTTGGTTGCGACTGATATTGTTGCACGTGGTATTGATATTGACGACATACGATTAGTCATCAATTTCGATGTGCCACATGATAGTGAAGATTATGTACACCGTATTGGACGTACAGCACGTGCTAATAATGATGGAGTGGCAATTACTTTTGTTAGCGAGAAAGAACAGACAAATTTTAAAAATATTGAGAACTTCCTCGAGAAAGATATTTATAAGATTCCTATTCCAATAGAACTGGGCGAAGCTCCGGAGTATAGACCGCGTTCATTTGAAAGAAGGGAATCCGACTATAAAAGAAAAAACTTTCGCGGGAAAAGACCGAGCACGAAAAAAGGAAATTTCCGCCCTTCTCCTCAAAAGAACTAGAACATTCAAACTCACTTAACAGAAGATATAGTCAACTTACCATCAAAACTAACAGTTAAGTTCACCATATTATAAATCAAACTTTCCGGAATGGACAAAGCAGCCTGATAATGGAAACCATTCCGGTCTACTTTTATAAAATGCATATCAGACAAAATTGATTGTTTCAAATAATCTGCAGAAACCACCTTATCAAACATTTGTTTGGTTATATCACTTGCAAATAGGTTCTTCTTTCCTTCATAGACACAAATGTGCATTACATTATCATAATACACATTATCCATGCTCAATCCATCCACTGAATAAGTCGTCTTCTTCACTTTCATCTGGGAAGGATTAATATAAACATAAGCACGATAACGAATACCATCGTAATTCACGACACTATCCCGTTTCGTTACTTCTGTATAAATAGGAATCACTGTTGCCCGATTGACGAAAGATAAAGAATCATTCTCATCTTCAGATTTATGTAGTCTAATCGTATTATCTACCATAGAATGAAACCAGAAAATATGTTCTGCCTGCTTATCTATTTTATAACAAGTAGTATCATTGCCATACGTATAAAGAGTATCTAGGATAATTTTAAATGTAATTGGAGTACTTTGCGCATCAGCGTAATAAATTGTATCTCCTTTTACATACATCAGCGGTTCTTCTGATTCATCATCTACCCAGATACCTTGCAGTAATTCTTTGGCATTTAAATCTTCTTTTTGTGGAGAAGATTCTGACTTTTTGCTACTGCTGCTACATGCCGAAAGCAAAATCGCTATAAACGATATCGCTATATACTTTGCCATTTGTCTAATATTTGTGCGAAAAATACTCTATTTATCTCATTTTCCAATACATGAATAAATAAATCCAAGTTCTTCCATTTCTTTTTTGTCATAAATATTACGACCATCCAATACAATCTGCTGGGTCATTGTTTTCTTGATAACGGCCCACGAAGGCAAACGGAATTCTTTCCATTCTGTTACCAACATCAATGCATCGGCATCAAGTACGGCATCATACATATCACAAGCATAATAAACAATATCTCCAATTCGTCGTTTACATTCCTGCATTGAAGCAGGATCATATACACGAACCTGACAACCAGCCTTCAATAACTTATCAATCAGCACTAACGACGGAGCTTCTCGCATATCATCTGTCTCCGGTTTAAATGCTAATCCCCATAAAGCAATGTTTTTGCCTTCTAAATTACCATGAAATTGCTTCATCAACTTATCAAATAAAGCACCTTTCTGTAGTTCATTTACTTCCTCCACAGCACTAAGCACACGCATTGTATATCCATTTTGCTCAGCTGTCTTAATTAAAGCTTTTACATCTTTAGGAAAACAAGATCCCCCATATCCAATACCCGGATACAAAAATTTACGTCCTATACGGGTATCAGAACCAATACCACTCCGAACCATATTGACATCAGCCCCAACCAATTCACAAAGATTAGCTATATCGTTCATAAAGCTAATACGGGTGGCCAACATTGAGTTCGCAGCATATTTAGTCATCTCAGCGGAAGGAATATCCATAAAAATAACTCTGAAATTATTAAGCAAAAACGGCTTATATAACTTAGACATCAGTTTCTCGGCACGCTCTGATTCCACTCCAACTACTACACGATCCGGACTCATAAAGTCATTGATAGCATTTCCCTCTTTCAGAAATTCCGGATTGGAAGCTACATCAAATGCAATATCCAAGCCTCTTTTATCTAACTCCTCCTGAATAACGTCACGAACTTTACGGGCAGTTCCTACGGGAACCGTACTTTTAGTTACCACCAATTTATATTGGTTCATATTTCGTCCAATTGTACGTGCCACTTCCAATACATAACTGAGATCAGCACTACCATCTTCATCCGGAGGAGTTCCTACAGCACTAAATATAACTTCTACGTCATTCAAACAACTTTCCAAGGAAGTTGTAAATTTCAGACGTTTCGCTTTCATATTTCGAAGCACCATTTCTTCCAATCCATTTTCATAGATAGGAATAATTCCCTTCTTTAAAGATTCTATTTTATCATTGTTGGTATCTACACAAGTTACATTTACACCGATTTCAGCGAAACACGTTCCTGTTACTAATCCAACGTATCCGGTCCCTACAATTGCTATTTTCATATCTATTATTTGTTAGAACTTTATTCAAAATAAACAGCATCTTTAAATGTTATTCCCTGCTTATCTTTTGGAGACAACAACATTTGAGACTCTGCCAACAACCAATCTATTCCTAATGTTTCATCATTATATATAATAGACGCTTCCGCTTGAGGGGCATATTTATTATCTACCTTATACGTGAAAATAGCTTCTTCACTCAACACAGCAAAGCCGTGTGCAAATCCACGAGGTATGAAAAACTGCCTTTTATTTTCTTCACTAAGCAATACACTGATATACTTTCCAAAGGTGGGCGATGATTGACGTAAATCAACCGCAATATCCAATACTTTTCCCTTGATAACGCGTACTAATTTCGATTGGCTATATTCTCCTTTTTGATAATGTAACCCTCTCAATACTCCGAAAGAAGATCTTGATTCATTATCCTGTATAAAATTTACCGGACCAATGTTCGCTTCAAATTCATCTTGCTTGAATGCTTCCATAAAATATCCCCTTTCATCGGAGAAAACCTTTGGCTCTATCAACCAGACTCCGCCTATTTCTGTTTGTATATAGTTCATTGCTAATAAGTGATAAATAAAACGATGCAAAAGTAGTGAATTTTTCGCAGTTTTCTGGGATATATGCAATTTATCTCTTAATTTTGCACACATGATAGAATTAGCACAACATATAGAATCACTCTTATTAGAAAACGATTGTGTAATCGTTCCCAATTTGGGCGGTTTCGTAGCTCACTATGCACCCGCTTCATATATAAAAGAAGAAAATCTTTTTTTACCTCCTACCCGTATCGTCGGTTTTAATCCGCAATTGAGATTAAATGACGGGGTATTGGTTCAATCCTATATGTCAGTGCATGATACCAGTTTCTCCGATGCTGCCCGATTAGTAGAAAAGGAAGTAGCTGAATTAATCGGACTTCTTCATGAAGAAGGAAAGGTACATTTGGATAATATTGGCGAAATCCATTATAATATTTATGGTAATTTTGAGTTCGTACCTTATGATTATAAGATTACGACTCCTTCTCTTTACGGACTCGACACTTTTGAGATGCAAGAGCTTTCTGTACTGCAACAAAAAGAGAAAGTGTTGGTGCCAGCTTATTTATCCCCAAAGAAGAAGACCTATGAGATCAGCATTAATCGTACCTTTATACGTAATGCTGCTGCTATGATTGCTGCTATCGTATTATTCTTTGCTTTCTCAACTCCTGTAGAGAATACGTATATTCAAAAGAATAATTACGCTCAACTTCTTCCTACCGAATTATTTGAGCATTTTGAAAATCAATCAGTAGCAATGACTCCTGTTCAAGTACAACCAAAAACTGCTCAACAGAATTCTCAAAAAACGACTACACCCCAATCTAAAAAGGTTGTAACTGATAAAAGCCAACTAACAAAACAGGTTATAGTAAAAGAAATAAAGGTTGCCAAACCGAAAGCTCCTATAGTAAAAGTATCTCATCCTCAGGTCAATAATCCTTTCCATATAATTGTTGCAGGAGGAATCAGTCAGAAAGATGCAGAAACAATTGCTAACCAGTTACAAACTAAAGGATTTGCCGAAGCTATGGTTTTAAATAATGACGGAAAAGTACGCGTAAGTATCCGCTCATTCAATAATCGCGAAGAAGCAACTAAGCAATTATTGGAAATAAGAAAGAATGAAACTTATAAAAGTGCCTGGTTGTTGGTAAAATAAAAATCCCCTTTTAAAAACATGAAAAGAGTTCTTTGTCCCAAATGCGAGAATTATCTATATTTTGATGAAACTAAATACAGTGAAGGTCAATCACTCGTATTCGAATGTGAACATTGCGGTAAACAATTTAGTATCCGGCTTGGAAAGAGTAAAGTAAAAGCCCTTCGTAAAGAAGAAAATCTGGAAGAAGAAGCAGAAGCTCTCAAAGAGGAATTTGGGTATATCACAGTGATCGAAAATGTATTTGGATATAAACAGGTCCTTCCCTTACAAGAAGGTGACAATGTTATTGGTCGTCGTTGCATAGGTACGGTTATTAATACTCCGATAGAAAGCGGTGATATGAGTATGGATCGGCGTCATTGTATTATTAATATAAAACGTAATAAACAAGGAAAGTTGATTTACACATTAAGAGACGCTCCCAGTCTCACCGGCACTTTTCTTATGAATGAAATATTAGGAGATAAGGACCAGATTCGTATTGAAGATGGAGCTATTGTCACTATTGGAGCTACTACCTTTATACTACATACTGCAGAATAAAGTGTAAATTATGCAAGAAATCTTATGTATTTCTTGCTATTATTTAGTCTAATACAAAATCATATTAATCTATTTTGAGAGTTTTATAACTTCGCTTCTCGTACGAGGTCTATTGGGTTCCCATACGTGAAGCGAATGGATCACGTACGTGAACCCAATAACTCATGTACGAGAAACCAATTAGATTTTAAACTATAGTTATTTGATATCACCAGAGAAATAGACTATCCGACAAAGAAAATGCATTAATATATTATAATTCTCTATTCAGCCAAGCAAACTAGATAAATATCAAATATTACGGTAAAACTGTACTTTCTTCTTTTAAAAAGCATTCATTGATCGCTTAAAAAATATGGTATTGTCTTTTCACTTTTAACAAATACATCAGGTAGATAATAATTTTCATCTAATACTCTCCTTCTCTGCGAAAACATAGAAAACATATCCTAATGTTATAGCTTTAGTCTTTCATAGCCTAAAACTTAAATATTATAAATAATCATCGCAAATATATGAATTATTTTGTTACTATAAGTAAATATTTTATTTTTGTGTTCGATAACGGTTGGTAAAGTTGAATCTTTTTTATACTCATATCATATTTATTATCAATACTATATAAGCATAAATTTAAAAAGTAATAATTGTATATACTAAAAACACAGTAAAATGAAAAACTTCATGGACGAGAACTTTTTGTTGCAGACAAAAACTGCACAGAAGTTATACCACGAACACGCGGCTAAAATGCCAATTATTGACTATCACTGTCACTTAAGTCCTCAAATGGTAGCTGACGATTATCAATTTAAGTCACTTACTGAAATATGGTTAGGTGGCGACCACTATAAATGGCGTGCTATGCGTACCAATGGTATAGACGAACGCTATTGTACAGGTAAGGATACTACAGATTGGGAGAAGTTTGAGAAGTGGGCTGAAACAGTTCCTTATACATTTCGTAATCCCTTATATCACTGGACTCATCTGGAATTAAAAACAGCTTTTGGAATCAACAAAATATTAAATTCCCAAACTGCACGTGAAATCTACGATGAATGTAATGAAAAATTAGCTCAACCGGAATACTCAGCTCGAGGAATGATGCGCCGGTATCATGTGGAAGTAGTATGTACTACTGATGATCCGATAGATTCGTTGGAATATCATATTAAAACACGTGAAAGTGGATTTGAAATCAAAATGTTACCTACATGGCGTCCTGATAAAGCAATGGCTATTGAAGTTCCTGCCGACTTTCGTTTGTATGTAGAGAAGCTTTCAGCTGTAAGCAATACCAGCATCTCCAATTTTGATGACATGATTGTTGCTCTTCGTAAACGCCATGACTTTTTTGCAGAACAAGGTTGCCGTTTATCTGATCATGGAATTGAGGAATTCTACGCTGAAGATTACACTGATGCAGAAATCAAAGCTATCTTTAATAAAGTATATGGTGGTACAGAGTTATCAAAAGAAGAAATTCGGAAGTTTAAATCAGCAATGCTGATTATCTTTGGAGAAATGGATTGGGAAAAAGGATGGACACAACAATATCATTACGGTGCTATACGGAATAATAATACCAAAATGTTCAAATTAATAGGTCCTGATACTGGCTTTGATTCTATCGGTGAATTTACAACGGCTAAATCAATGTCCAAATTCCTCGATCGTTTAAATACTAACGGTAAATTAACAAAAACTATTTTATATAACTTGAATCCTTGTGCCAATGAAATGATCGCAACAATGCTTGGTAACTTCCAGGATGGCTCTATTCCTGGCAAAATTCAATTCGGTTCCGGATGGTGGTTCCTTGATCAGAAAGATGGCATGGAAAAACAAATGAATGCACTATCTGTATTAGGCCTTTTAAGTCGTTTTGTAGGTATGCTCACAGACTCTCGCTCTTTCCTTTCTTATCCGCGCCATGAATATTTCCGTCGTACGTTATGTAATCTTGTGGGACGAGACATAGAAAATGGAGAAATCCCTGCATCTGAAATGGAACAAGTGAACCAGATGATTGAAGATATCAGTTATAATAATGCGAAGAACTTTTTTAAGTTTTAACTGTTAAAGATTCATTTACTATAAAACGCTGTCCTAAAGTTATTATTAGCTTGGACAGCGTTTTTTAGTTATAATTCTTTTATTAATCAGAATAATACTTCGGTAAATTTTACCGAAACTTTAAAATTAAACATTAGAACCAGCAAAAGCTAGTTCGATAATATTAACGAGATCATTGAAATATTGTCAAAAACGAATGGTTAAGTATTAAGAATTGTGATCGGGAAAGAAGCTAATCAGCTGATAATAAAGAGAAAATATATTCATAATTCGTTGTTCTTTAGCAAATTAGAAGTCTCTGAACTCTTCTGATTATGACTAAAGAAACACTCCTTATGCAATACCAATCTGAGTGCCTGTCGGCTCTCAAATCAGTCGTAAATATACACAAACCTTTTGAAAAGACCTTCATGGATACAATGAAATTATTCATGGTTATACCGGATCGCATCAATTTCCTTCAATTGGGCAAGTATGGACGTTTTTCGGAACAGACCTACCGCAACCTTTTTGAAAACGCAACTTTCGACTGGTTTGCATTCAACGATTCAATCATCAGCGAACATCTTACAGGCAAAAGAAAAGCCATTGCCATTGATCCTTCCTACATTCCCAAGTCAGACCATAAGACACCTTGGATTGGTTACTTCTGGGCAGGCTGTGTAAGGGAGTATAAGCGTGGATTGGAAATCACGGGCATCGGAGTCATCGACCCATAACCAGCATGACTTTAGGTTTCATTCAGACACCCGATTGTAAGAGCCTTGAAAACATGGATAGGAATCTGGTTGATTGGTACAGCAGTTTTCGGGTCAGTCCGAAAATCCTGTGGGTATGTTAAATTTACACAGTTAGTTTGCATAATCTAAAAATAAAGAAAGGTATATCTCCGACTCCCCTAAACTGTGCTCTGAAGGCTTTGATTTTTGCATTGAATGATTCTGCAAATGCATTCGTTTCTCTGTTAACGAAATAGTTTAGTATTGTTTCATAATAGTTCTGCATGGTATTCGTTACGGTTCTGAAACATCCGTATCCAAGCTTTTCTATCTTATTGTACCACAAGGCAAGCTTTCCACGTGCCACATTCTTGTCATAGTGCTTATTATATATATTGGTCAACTCTATAGCCAAGTCGTAAACTGATTTCAATTCCGGATACTGTTCGAATATGATTTCCGCACGTATTCTTTGGGATTCAGTCCATTTGCTAAAATGCTTGACAAGTAGATGTTTAGCCCTGGCCAGCAACTGCTTACGGGTATCGCCATTGGCATATCGAAACGGAACATACTCTATACCCTGCTCCCTGCACCGCTGAATTTCATCGTTCTCCAGATCCCGTGCCATCCAGCGATAAGTAATCCTGAGTTCATCAATTGCCTCATAAAAGAGCTTCTGTACATGAAACCGGTCATTGGTCATAGTGGCGTTGGGAAAAGCCGTTCGGACAATCCGCATCATGGTCGGCGAAAGATCCAAAGTGACCTCTTTGACCGTCTTGCGCTTGGAGACATGAATCATTTCAAGCACCTTGATGACGTCTTCAGACTTCGTGCCACGTATCATGGCCACAAGGGTGCCTCTGCCACCACGCCCCGCACGGTTAGTGACAACAGTATATAATTCTCCGCAGCTCAAGGAAGTCTCGTCAATACAAAGGCTGGGACCCAGGTTCTGCTTGAACAGGACATAGTCTGAAGCATGATCCAACTGGTCCCACTGTCTGTATGCACTGATAAACTCCTTGTACTGTGAAGTTAACTGTTTACCGTTTACCCCATAAGCATCTGCTATGGAGCTTATACTGGCCGCCGTAGTTTCAATCTTCTTCTTTTAAAAAAGCAACGAACTCAGGAGTGAGTTTCGTCCCTTCGGCAGTAAGATCATCGTAGGTATAGGAAAACGTTTCCCCGCTAGCCTTGTCATACCAGCGGCGACGTCTTACGTGGAGATAAACCGGTTTGCCACGAAGAGGAAAGTCCTGGATAACTTTCTCATCTGTAAAACCATGTGAAATCACAGTTCCACTCTTGTAATCGGAACGTTCCAGGTAGTTCTTTTCATCAAGCCAAACTTCGATCTTGGCAGAGTCGTCATGCCAACCGGAAATCTCAAAATACTCCATTAAAACTTCGGGGAAGATGACTCGTAGTAACTTATGTAGGGTGCGACTAGAATTCATTGGATTGTTGTTGTTAAAATCTAACCGCAAAGATAGATTACTTTCGCGTATTAACATAACATACCCACAGGATTTTCGGACTGACCCCAGTTTTCGGATTGACCCGTAAAATGACAAGTAATAAAAAAAGAAAAAGAGAACTTAAAAAAGCTCTCCTTAATTATCTTCGTACACCCTCAGGGATTCGAACCCTGGACCCACTGATTAAGAGTCAGTTGCTCTACCAACTGAGCTAAGAGTGCGAAATTATTATAATTGCCAACAAATATTTGTACACCCTCAGGGATTCGAACCCTGGACCCACTGATTAAGAGTCAGTTGCTCTACCAACTGAGCTAAGAGTGCTTTTTTCCTCGTTTGCGGTTGCAAAAGTAGGTCTTTTATTTCATTTGTCCAAACAATAATGCAGCTTTTTTACTGTCTTTTTTTCGTTGTTATTCGAATATATAAAGCTCAGAAGGCGTATTTCGCTTTAAAGCAAGTAGTTGCACATCCTTGCCAACAATAACTCCTTTGTTCTTTAATTTCCATTCTACAGTTTTGTATGCCAACTCTGGATGATTATTGTCCTTACTTAGATGACACAGCCAAATATATTCCAAACGTTCAGTGATATTTTCCGCTAAGAACTCAGCTGTATCAGAATTACTCATATGTCCAGTTTTACTTGTGATTCTTTCTTTCAGATATTGGGGGTAAGGACCCATCTTAAGCATTTCCTCATCATAATTAGCTTCCAGTATCAAATAATTGGCTTTACAAATATAATGAGCGGCTGTAGGAGTAATTTCACCAAGGTCGGTCAGAAAAGAGAATACTTTTCCATCTACTTCTATACAATATCCGACATTATCAGTACCGTCATGAGGAACTTCAAAAGATTCGATACGAAAATCATCCAGATTCATAGGCTCTTGTTTCTCCAAATAACGAACCGAAGTACTAAGTTTTTCCGTCATGCAATAACTACGGTTAATACCTTCATGAATACGTTTTGTTGTATATACAGGAATATTTAGTTTCTCTCCTAAATGTCCTACGGCTTTAATGTGATCTGCATGATCATGCGTGACAAATACAGCACGTATGCTGTCCATCAAAATGTTGAAGTCCTTCAGCGTTTTTTTTATAGTACGAATGCCAATTCCTGCATCTATTAATATTCCAGAGGTTTCGGTGCCTAGATAATAACAGTTCCCACTACTGCCACTTGCCAGACTTATAAATCTTACTTTCATGTTTTATCTTCCTTCATTAAAAAACAAAATGCCGCCACTTTTACAGTAAAGTGACGGCAAATATACGCAAAAAAGAAGATAACTATTGAGAAGTTTCCTTCTTTTTGTCGATGGATTCGGTAATTTTAGCGAATAAAAGTAGAGCTACGGCAGCAATCAATCCAATTGCTGCAAAATAATACCATATATAATGAGCATTTGCGCTAGCTGCCTCCCATGCCCCTCGAGTCTCAAACAACGCAGGATCCGGACAATACTTAGTCAATAAGATTCCCGCCAATCCAAAACCGAAAATAGAAGAAAGAAAAGAGTGTA
Organism: Bacteroides bouchesdurhonensis; assembly: GCF_900155865.1. GTDB lineage: Bacteria > Bacteroidota > Bacteroidia > Bacteroidales > Bacteroidaceae > Bacteroides > Bacteroides bouchesdurhonensis. The sequence goes on along the minus strand of NZ_LT707006.1, from coordinate 2,834,710 downwards.
AATGACTAAATCCTAAATACATACCCTCCTCTCCTTTGGGTGCCTGTAATGAGAAATACTCTAGATAACGCGGTGATATGAAACATTCGGCAAGTGCTTGCACCACAATACCAGCCACCATCATCAAAGTAATATTACTCATACCGGAAATAATATCGTTTCCTAAAATGTTACCACAAGCCATTAATAAAGCCGAGACTGGGATAAGAAACATTCCCACATTCATAGAAGTTATTGCACTACGCTTTGCCATCAAGCGCGTAATAAAACTAACACAACATACCACGACAAACGGATTTACATTGGCAATCCAACCTGGTTTTGCTGTTTCACCAGCCATACGTATCACATACTTAGGCATTGTTGCATAAAGTTGCTGCTGTACCATCCAAAAACCAGTCACTATCAGAATAAGAACCAATAAACGCCAATTCGTTACAATTCTCATAAAGCCTTGTCCTATTTCATGTAAGCTCTTTCCTTCACCGGCTGTATGAGTAGATTTATAAAAGAGAATTACGGCAAGTAAAGCAATGATAGTCATTGCCCCGGAGAAATAATTAATATAGATATAAGCTTGCTCACCAATCATATTTCTCAGAGGATCTATAATTGTTTTACCAGTGAAAGCACCTACATTCACCATCATATAAAAGATGGAATATCCACGAGCACGTGTTGCTTCAGTTGTTTCTTTGGCTACCGACGCTGAAATAATGGATTTAATAAAGGACCCACCGATCATCAGAATAAACAAAATAGGAACAATCGTCCACCGAGCATAGCTATCCGGCAAACCATTGAATTGAGTTATTTCACCATAACTTACCAATCCTGCCGCTTCGAGAAATGTAGGCAAGGCACCTAGCCCTAAATAAGCAATAGACAACAAAGTAAAAGCTAAAATCATTGATTTCCGAAAACCAATCTTATCAGCATAAGCCCCTGAGAAAATAGGTAATAAATATAATCCACCGGAGAAAAGACCGGAAATTAGACTTGCTTCGAAATCATTGAAACCTAAAATAGTGGATAAATAAATAGTGAGAACGATAAATACGGCATAATATGCCATACGTTCAAACAGTTCGACTGTGTTGCTGACCCAAAAAGCTCGTGTAAAATCTTGGGCAGCACGCTGAGGAGAATTGTTCATGTACAATATAATTTTATTAAAATGTTAATTTGACACAAAGATACATTTTTTTAGTGTACAGTTCGTACCTTTGTTACAAATTACGTATTTTAAAATAAATTATGGTCATAGCAGTTGATTTTGACGGAACAATTGTAAAGCATCGATATCCTCGTATTGGAGAAGAAATTCCCTTTGCAATTGAAACTCTAAAATTATTACAGCAGGAGCAACATCGTTTAATCTTGTGGAGTGTGCGGGAAGGCAAGCTGTTAGATGAAGCAGTAGAATGGTGCAAAAACAGAGGATTGGAGTTTTACGCAGTCAATAAAGATTATCCTGAAGAACAAAAAAACCACCAAAGTTTTTCGCGTAAACTAAAAGCCGACTTATTTATTGATGACCGAAATCTTGGCGGACTTCCCGATTGGGGATTGATTTATGAAATGATCAAGGAAAATAAGACTTTTGCTGAGATATACAATTCAGACATAAAAAGGTTTACAACTCCAAAGAAAAAAAGTAAATGGTTTCCATTTTAAGAATGGTGCCATTACAATAGTTGATGATGCAAAATACGGAATAATTCTTTTTTTATTTCCTATTATTTTGTATCATCAATAAGTAAAGAATACAGTTCTCTAATCTCTACTTCTATAGTTACTTTTCTTCTCTACTCTCCCACTTTTCTCTGTATTCCCACAGTTGTTCAATAGTAGAATAAAACGTTGGATTCTCCCAGTTTCTAGAGATCATTGCAATCAACGATTCTAAATATAGTTTTCCATTTATTATGGACGTACATTTATTAATTTGATATTTCTCCGTTGGATAATTTTTAGTCTCAAGCATCTTCCTCGCCCAGTCTATCAATTCTTGAACCGATTCATTGTCATAAGTATGTTGTGCCATATTCACTGTAATTTTTCACAAAGATAATAAGTTTATCAATTCATAAATAAAGTTGCAGTTCATTTTCATGGCAGATAAACTAAATATTATTTCATATCTTTACACCTCAATAACTAGATTAGATCATTTTTTAAAACGTAGAATCATGAAAAAAATTCTTATTTTAGCGTGTTCATGTATGCTCCTTGTATCATGTGGTAATAGTTCAAAAGCAAATAAAGGCATTGGAATTGATAGTACTCCTACCAAAGCAATCGATACGCACAGTGCAGAAACATCCCTCGATTATGAAGGTACTTATAAAGGAGTTTTTCCGGCAGCCGATTGCCCGGGCATCGAAACAATTCTCACATTAAATAAAGACAAAACATTTACCCTCCATTCTGTTTATATCGACCGGGATAGTTCTTTTGACGAAAAAGGTACCTACACCTTAAAAGATAACATATTGACTTTAAAAGAAGAAGGTGGAGAAGAATCGTACTATAAAGTAGGCGAAAACCAACTGTGCAAACTGACAGCAGATAAAAAAGAAGTTACCGGTGAACTTGCAGAACATTATATTTTGAATAAAGAATAATCTTCAAATCATAGTCATTTAAATAGTGGGAATAATTAAGGTATACCAACTACTTTATTCCCATTATTTATTTTTCAATATTTACTTTCCATAAAGAACAAAATCAAGATATTTTATGTTTATAAAGATAAACTTAAAATAGAACAACTTATGGTTTACAATTTTTTATTCCCTACTAAGCCAAATACAACTAAAGTATCTTTGTTCCTATTGGCAGTCCGAATTATATTCGGAATTTTACTAATGAATCATGGCATTCAGAAATGGAGTAATTTTCAGGAACTTTCGATGACTTTTCCTGATCCTCTAGGTATAGGAAGTCCCTTATCTCTCGGATTAGCCATTTTTGGAGAACTTGTATGTTCAATGGGGTTCATCATTGGTTTTTTATATAGACTAGCTATGATTCCAATGATCTTTACAATGTCCGTCGCTTTCTTTGTGATTCATGCCAATGATGTCTTTGTAGTAAAAGAGTTAGCATTCATTTACTTAGTAGTCTTTATACTCATGTATATTGCAGGACCTGGTAATTTTTCTATTGATTATTTTATTGGAAATCAATTAATAAAAAGGAAAATGAAATAAAACAAAAAAGAGAATTCATAACTTAAGCTGATTAAAAAATATTATATTTGCATTCAATTAAGAAATATAATAGTAACATTATTTATTAATCAGAATTTGTTAAGTTATGAAAAGAAACAGACTAACATTAGTAGCAGTTGTACTGAGTGGAAGTATACTATTCAGTTCCTGTGTAGGTTCATTCGGTTTATTTAATCGTCTGACTTCTTGGAACCAATCTGTTGGAACCAAATTTGTAAATGAACTTGTATTTTTGGCATTCAACATCATTCCTGTTTACGGTGTAGCTTATCTAGCCGATGCTTTAGTAATCAACTCTATCGAATTCTGGAGTGGTACCAATCCGATGGCTAATGTAGGAGACGTGAAAAAGGTGAAAGGAGAAAATGGAAACTACATGGTAAAAACACTCGAAAATGGTTATTCCATTAGTAAAGAAGGCGAAACTGCTTCTATGGATTTGATCTATGATCAAGCAACTAACACTTGGAATGTAGTTGCCAATGGTGAAACTGCTCCTCTAGTTAAAATGAACAATGACGGTACTGCTGATATGTTCATGCCGAATGGCGAAAGAATGAATGTAACCCTTGATGCTCAAGGTATGATTGCAGCTCGTCAGGCTACAACAAGTAATCCTATGTTTTTTGCAGCTCGCTAAGAACTAAAAACACAAATACAAAAAAAGAGATGAACATTCACGTTTCATCTCTTTTTTGTATCAGAAAGGATATCCTACCGCAAAATGGAAAGCAAAGTCACGACTAAACTTAGGATTAATGATCGGATAATGTTCCTTTTTAGTCTCATAAGCTGGATTTATAGCTTTCATACCTCCATCAAAACGGAGAATAAAGAAATCCAAATCTAAACGAAGTCCCAAGCCATATGCCACAGCTATCTGCTTATAGAATCTACTAAATTTGAAGACTCCTCCTGGTTGATTAGCATAATCACGAATAGTCCAAATATTACCAGCATCAATAAACAACGCGCCCTGAAATTTCCAAAACAGCTTACTGCGATACTCAATGCTGGCATCTAATTTAATATCTCCCGACTGATCCATTAAGCTTCCTTTTCCTGCAAAAGAACCTGGTCCCAGATCACGAACCGACCATCCACGTACACTATTGGCACCACCGGAAAAGTATTGCTTCTCAAATGGAATCGTCTTTGCATTTCCATAAGGTACAGCCACCCCTATACCTGCATGAAAAGCCAATGAGTTACGATGATCAATTCTTATATTTTTAGCAAAATCAAATTCACCTTTGACATATTGTGCATAAGGGATTCCTAAAATAGCGTATTCACCATTATCATTCTTGCGGATATTTGTCGCTTTAGATAAAGCATACATAATATTTCCTGCCGATTCGAAATTGAAACGTATAGAATAAGAATCGGATGATATTGTATTATTCACAATAGAACCTCCTGTACTATTGTAATGATAACTATACCCCATATTAATAATCAGTCGGTCCTGATAATTATATTGGAAAATATCATTTTGTCCTTTATTGATATAATCTTCTCTAAATTTAGGAGAAATACGTGGCAAATAAAGAAAACCGATATTAATCAAATCAATCTTATGCTGAATTTTCAGACGTTGAGACCACTTGTAGCTCCATGATGCAGAAGCCATTGTACGCAAGAATTCAGGGCGCAGCTGGTAATTGTATTGTAATCCAAACTCCGTCGTAGCCCTAATTCTACGCTTAAAGTCAGAAGACACAAATGGAAATAGAAAATTCGGGAAATTGATACTTGTTTCTACCCCAAATTCTGTATAATTATTATTTGAGTATCCTGCCTGAAGTCCGGAAATAACTTCGTAAGCTCCACGAAACTTGACCATAAAAGTTTCCGACCCATGAAACAAGTTCCGATTCTGAAAAGAAACAGAAGCTGCTGCTCCCAAGTCGCCAGCTGAATTCGTCCCTTCCACTTCAAAAGCAATAGATTTATGTTTGCTTTTGGTCAGCATTACATAACAGTTAAGTTTTGCCGTATCACCTACCTGAGTCTCTATAAAACGAATATTCGTATATTTTAATGCAGACAAGCGACCAAAACTAGAATAAGTTTGCTGTACATCTTCTTCTTTATATAAATCACCGGATGCAAAACGAAGATTATCCGTCAACACTTTAGGACGCAAATAAAGTTTATCTTTATAATATATAGGAAATCCTTTATAATGAATAGAATCATTTATATTAATACTACTTAATGCTGACGACTGCAATACATCATAGTCTGTTATAAAATTTATCTTATTGATCTGGTATTGTTTATGCGCTTCGGCAGAATCATTTTCATGAGCTCTATACGCACGTAAATGCAAAGTTAAATCTACATTATAAGTATTGCGGACAGTGTCTGCCGTATAACCGATATAATCTTTATTAAACTTATAATAACCGTTTTGAAGTAGCTTATTAGTTATACGTTGCCTTTCTGCATCCAATACATTTACATCAAATATCATTCCCTCTCTTAATAAACTCTTCACTGAGTCCTGTCTTAAAATAGAATCTATTTTAGTATCATGTATATCGAGTTTTAAAGATTGAATAATATAAGGCTCACCAACCGTTACATCATACAGTAATTTGATCTTCTTTTTCTTTTTTTTTGTTGATCTTTTTACGGTAGCAGCCATATAGCCCATATTATGCACTGCTTTCATAATTTCCTCCTGAGAACGAAGAGCTTCACCCTCATTATATATAACAGGAGCATCACCTATTCTTCTCAGAAACTTATTTCCCCATTTAGTTGAATCACGTCCCGAAAGGTTATAAACATAAAGCTGTGTTTTAATGAGACTAAACCATTTAGCATTGGAATTCTGACGTACATACATTTTCAGGGATGAAGGACGAACATTTTTATTATCTGTATGGATTTTGACTTCATCCAACAGATAAGAGCCATCCGGCACATACTTCGTAGCAGTACACGAAGCTAGCAACAAGATAATAATAGCACAAGTAAATAAGCCATGAAATCCTTTCCTCATACGGTATCTCTATAAACCTGAAGTAAAATGTATGGCAAAGATAGAGCATATTTTCCGTTCGGGGAAATTATCAAAACGATAAATGACATTTAAAATGTACTTTTCGCCACAGTTGCGGAAATTTTCACAACAATAATATATGACTCATAACATGTCCGTGATAATTTCCGCAAACTGTGGTAAGAAGAAAGATTTCTAACAGAATTCAATCATCTAAGTCTGAACGTGACAGGAACTGTAAATTTAACATTCACTGGTTTCCCTTTATTAGTACCCGGTTCCCATTTAGGCATTTTATTAATTACACGAAGAGCCTCTTTATCCAGATACGGATCAACACTACGTACAATTTTTGCCTCTGAAATAGAACCATCCTTACCAACTACAAATTCTACGATAACACGTCCTTGAACACGCTTTTCCTTTGCGATGGTCGGATACTCAATCTCTTCACTTAAATAAGCCAAAAGAGCTGACTGTCCACCCGGAAAAACCGGCATATTTTCTACAATATCATGAATAGTGGAATCGTTTTTCACTTCATCAGCTTTTACCTTACTCATTTCTGCCATTTCTTTCGTATCATGGTTACGATCATCAATCTTAACCACTGCCGAAGAATCCTTTTTTACTTCACCATTAGACGCACCGCTTTCTGCTTTATTTGCACAATTACTGAAAAGCACCAATAATGCAACTACTGGTATAAACATCAGATATTTACTTAACATGATGTTACTGGTTCGTTTTTTATTCAACATCATAATTCGTTTTTTTAAAGGTAATACACTAAAATTATTATATATGTTTGCTGCAGCCAATGATGAATGTTCCATTCCTAATAAATGGTATTGATAAGACTTTTTATCATGCCCTAAAGTTATTACTTGTTTATCTGCCAGGTACTCATGATTCATACGGATTTCGCTACGTATCAACCATGCAAACGGATTAAACCAACATAATATAATTATCAATTGAGCCAATAGAATATCCAATGAATGAAACTCGCGCATATGTGTACGCTCATGTATCAATATCTCACTGATCTCTTTATCCGAATGTCGTGCCGGGTTAATGAATATCCAATGAAAAAATGAATATGGTTCATCTATTTCTACCGTTTGATATACATACGTACCATTCAAAAAGCAATGACTAGAGCGAAGTAATAAAGTATGCATTTTGAACATCTCTAATGTGGTACGTAGTATCAGTAGAGCAATCCCTATTCCGTATATCATCCATAAATAAGTATCAACCGTCCAACGTGTATTGTCGGCACCAGAAAAAGTACTGAATGCATGAACCGAAACTTCTGGCAGAATTTTTGCATAAACAACTGCAAGTGTTTCTCCCACTGGATGATTACCCCAATCAGCCCAAACCGGAAAATCAATAAAAGGATAAACAAATGAAGTCACACATATTAATAGTAACATCATCCGTCTCAATCTGAAAAATGTATCCTTACTAAAAGACAACTTATAGAAAGTATATAATACAATCAGTGCAACATTGACTTTTATTAAATAAATTGCAAAAGATTCCATACATATTCAGTTTATGATTCCTCATTTTCTATTATTTTCATCAATTCTTCAAGCTCCTTTTTACCGATCTTTCGATCTCGGACAAAAAATGAAACCATTTCTTTATACGAACCGGTAAAATAGTTGGTTACTATCCCATTCAAAAAGTTACGTTTATAATCGCTTTCTTTCACCAATGAATGGTATTGAATAGAATTTCCTAATTTGAATGGCGACAAATACTTCTTCTTCTCTAAATTACGAACGACTGAAGCTACACTCGTATAAGGAGGTTTTGGATCCGGCATTTCATTAACGACCTCTCGGATAAAACTTGGTCCCATTCTCCAAAAGTAAATCATTACTTCTTCTTCTTGTTGCGTCAATCTTTCCATACAACTTCTATTTTATATTGAATATCAAACTACTATTTTTAAGCAAATCTACTAAAATTAAGTAGATAGTATGTTTTTATTTGTACAATAATTGTTAATAGACTGAATAATTATCAGGAAAAAATAGAAATAATAACCGATTAATTGGAAATATCTTTATAGCTTTGTCCAAAATATCAATTATATGGCATCACTAAGCAAGAACAAAATCAAATATATCCACTCGTTGGAACTAAAAAAGATACGTAAAGAAGAACAAGTGTTTCTGGCAGAAGGTCCCAAGCTAGTTAGTGATTTGCTTGGATATTTTCCTTGTCGCTTTTTGGCTGCTACAAGTTCTTGGCTACAAAGCCACCCGGAATGTAAAGCACATGAAATCATAGAGGTCTCACAAGAAGAACTTTCCCGTGCCAGTCTATTGAAAACTCCACAACAAGTACTTGCTGTTTTCGAACAACCACAATATAAATTAAATCCGGAGATTGTTCACCAATCACTTTGTCTGGCTCTGGATGACGTACAGGATCCCGGTAACCTCGGGACAATTATCCGTTTAGCAGATTGGTTTGGCATCGAACATATTATCTGTTCAACAAACACAGTAGATGTATACAACCCCAAAACCATACAAGCCACCATGGGAGGAATTGCCAGAGTGAAAGTGTATTATACTCCCCTACCAGATTTTATCAGTTCCCTTGGAGACGATACACCAATATTCGGAACATTCCTGAACGGAAAAAATATGTACGAACAACCATTAACCACCAATGGACTTATTGTAATGGGCAACGAAGGTAACGGAATAGGAAAAGAAGTGGAATCTTTGATTAACCGGAAACTATATATTCCCAATTACCCACAAGGCCAGGAAACTTCGGAATCACTTAATGTAGCAATTGCTACCGCAGTAATCTGTGCTGAGTTTCGGCGACAGGCTGCATGGAAATAAAATCGAAAGGATAAAATAAACAAGGATACAGAGTTTTACTCTTCTGTAATGACTCCTCAAATACCTTTAAAAAACATTGGGAAGATTGATTTGAAACATTGGGAAGATTGGATTCAAACATTGGGATGTTTGTAAAAATCATCCCAATGTTTTTTATTTCATTTGTGGAAAGCAATGCTATTACTCCCGGTAACCATTCAACAGATTCTATTTCCTCAGTTAATGGAAAAATGCTCTGAACACTTCCTCCTTCAACGATCTCTACCACATGTTGTTTAATAAAACCAATACCCGGCAAAAACAAATAATGAGCTGCAAAACGTTTCATACAATTAATGAGTAGCCTGTTTGCGCCTCTGCTGCTGTCTGCGCTGATTTATCTGGCGTTCTCTTCTCTGCTCTATCCGTTCTTGTTGAATATGCTGTTCCACTTCAATTTGTTCCGGTTTCTTTTCCGGGCGAGATCCCGACCGGCGACGATTCATTTCTTCCGGGGTTAAACGCTGATTGTCATCCTTCATTCCCTCTTCAGTCCTTAGAGAATCCTTTTTCTCTTTAGTAGCAGAAATTTTCTTCAAAGAATCCGCTGTTAGAGCTTCCATCTTATTCAGAGAATCACGCACAACAAACGAAAGTGTATCTTTACAGTGATAACGAGTCATAACAAAACGATCAGCCAATAGTACACCACTTTTCAAGCTATCTACCACCGAATAGAAAATAAAACCTTTTATCTCCTTCATGCCACCTAATGTATCAGCATACAAACGAATTTGCTGAACACCCGGAGAGGTGAATGTTTTCCAATGACTAACTGTATCCTTTTCATATATTACTTGTAAAGCCATTGTCGTTGCTCTCAAAGAATCAGCAAGCACCGGTTCCAAAAAGCTATAACGTACCTCCCATACCAATGTATCACGATCTTTGTAATTCGAGTCTGTCGGCAAAACAAATGAATAGCGGTTATTCATCCTCTCACCTGTCAGACGTATCATACGTTGCCAAGGCCAAACATCAATGCTATCACCATTCCTTGTCATTTTGGGCTTTTTATCGCGTTTGGCAATCAAATCCCCTATAGTCTCTTGTTCACTCTTCAAACGGTTTTTCACCTTTTCATAGACTTTCGATAAAACCTCTGTATTACGTGTATACCAAACCATTGATGAATCAAACACAGCTTCTGTAGTACCGTATTTCTTAAAAACAGCATCGATATAAAGAGACTTCTTATAATTTTCATTATAAGGCAAATTTTCTCCCATAGCTTTTGCTATATGATAATCATACAATATATCTTCCATCTTTGATTCCGGAATGACATCATCGGGTCTTTTCACTTTACATCCAGCAATCGCCAGCGCGAACATACAGATGCAACACAGATGAAATCGAAATCTATTTTTCATGATCCACATTTTCCTTTTTATTATCCAATGAATGGTAAGATTCATTCAGATATTTACTATAAAAAAGTAATAAAGCAATAATACCGCAGCTAATAGCGGCGTCTGCAAAATTAAAGATTGGACTAAAGAAAATAAAATGCTCTCCGCCTACAAACGGCATCCATGTCGGCCAATTTGTATCAATTATCGGGAAATAAAACATATCTACTACTTTTCCGTAGAACCAAGTAGAATATCCTCCCCCTTCAGGCATAAAACTGGCAATCTGCGAATGCGTACTTTCGTTGAATATTACTCCATAAAATACACTATCGATAATATTCCCCAAAGCCCCTGTCAAGATCAGAGATACACAGATAATATAACCTGTTTTGAAACCTTTCTTTATGATTTTATAAAGATACCAACCAATCAAGCCAACCGCCACAATACGGAAAGTGGTGAGAAAAAGTTTTCCAAATATTTCCATTCCGAAAGCCATTCCGTTGTTTTCGGTGAAATAAATATAAAACCAATCTGTCACATGTATACTTTCATGCCAATACATGTGTGTTTTGATCCATATTTTAATAACTTGATCGATAATCAATACAGAAAAGATAACAAGCAGAGCAATCCTCCCTTTTGTAAGTAGTTTCTTCATTTGTCTGTCTAAAATTAAAAATAACGAGCTACAAGTGCCGTGCGAAAATATTGCGCAGCTACTTGTAGCTCGTCACTAGTAGCTTGTAGCTAACTATTATTTCTTACCACTGTTCTTTGCTTCGATACTTAACGTTGCATGAGGAACAGCACGCAATCGTTCGGCAGGAATTAACTTTCCGGTTTCACGGCAAATGCCATACGTCTTATTCTCAATACGCACTAAAGCAGCTTGCAATCCTTGAATGAACTTTAGTTGACGTTGCGCCAAACGAGTTGTTTCTTCTTTGGAAAGCGTATTTGCTCCTTCTTCAAGAACTTTATATGTAGGAGATGTATCGTCGGTATCATTACCATCCAATCCCATCAAACTCATCTTCAACTGATCATAATCACGTTGAGCCAATTCCAACTTCTCCATAATAATGGCACGGAATTCCTCGAGTTCCGCATCCGAATATCTAGTCTTTTCTGCCATAACTTTACTAGTTTAAAAGGTTAATCAATAATTTAGTATTAGTCTTTTATCACATTGACAAACAAAGAGAAATCATCAAAGTTCAACTCTGTACCATCTTCCACTTTATCTACCAATTCGAGCGATGTTCCCAAAACTTGGTTACAAATATAATCTTTATTTTCTGTTACCGCATCATCTGTTTGCGTATTTTTCGAGATTGTTATTTTTATTTTGTCTGTAATCTCGAAACCGCTTGATTTACGAATATTTTGGATACGGTTTACCAATTCGCGGGCAATACCTTCACGACGCAATTCTTCGGTTATTGTAACTTCAAGTGCTACAGTCAGCTTACCTTCATTAGCAACCAGCCAACCCGGAATATCCTCACTGAAGATTTCAACATCCGACGCTTCAATAACAGCTTCAGCACCATCTAAGTTCAGTAAATATTTGCCATTCTTCTCCAATTCGTTAATTGCTTCTTGTGACATTTCAGCTACGGCGGCAGCAACAGCCTTCATTTGTTTGCCAAATTTCGGTCCCAGCTTCTTAAAGTCACATTTAACTTTCTTCACCAATACTCCTGCAGCACCATCAACAAACTTAATCTCTTTCACATTCACTTCGTTCATAATTAAAGCTTTTACAGCTTCAATATGTGCTTTCTGTTCATCGTCTGTTACCGGAATCATGATACATTGCAATGGTTGGCGAACTTTAATATTCACTTTACGACGCAAGGCTAATACCATAGATGTAACATCCTGAGCCATCTGCATACGTGCTTCCAATTCCTTGTCTATCATGTCTTCCTGATATTTTGGGAATTCGGCCAAATGGATAGAAACAACATTATCACGTCCTGTAGCTGCGATTAAGTCCATATACAAACGGTCTGCATAGAATGGAGAAATCGGAGCCATTAACTTAGCCACTGTTTCAAGACAAGTATATAAAGTCTGGTAAGCAGACAGTTTATCCTGAGTAAATTCACCACCCCAGAAACGTTTACGGTTCAGGCGTACATACCAGTTAGACAAGTTGTCATTAACAAAGTCTGAAATCAGACGGCCGGCTTTAGTCGGTTCATATTCGTTGTAGCAAGTATCTACTTCTTTAATCAAACTATTCAGTACAGACAAAATCCAACGGTCAATTTCCGGACGTTCATCCATCGGTACATCAGCTTCCTTATATTCAAATCCATCCACATTAGCATAAAGTGCAAAGAATGAATATGTATTATATAAAGTACCAAAGAATTTACGACGCACTTCTTCAATTCCTTCCACGTCAAACTTCAAGTTATCCCATGGAGAAGAATTAGTAATCATGTACCAACGTAATGGATCAGAACCATATTTTTCAATGGTTGAGAATGGATCTACAGCATTACCAAGACGTTTAGACATCTTGTTACCATTCTTATCAAGTACCAAACCATTAGAAATAACAGCTTTATAAGATACGCTATCAAATACCATTGTAGCTATAGCATGCAATGTAAAGAACCAACCACGTGTTTGATCTACTCCTTCCGCTATAAAATCAGCCGGATACACCTGGCGGCTATCCAACAATTCTTTATTTTCAAAAGGATAATGAATCTGCGCATAAGGCATAGAACCTGAATCAAACCAAACATCGATCAAGTCCATCTCACGTTTCATCGGTTTTCCATCCTTAGATACAAGAATGATATCATCCACATACGGACGATGAAGATCAATCTTATTGTAATTACTCTCGCTATACTCACCCGGCACAAAACCTTTATCCTTGTATGGATTCGATTTCATGAATCCGGCTGCTACCGATTTTTCAATTTCATTATAAAGTTCTTCTACTGATTCAATGCACTTTTCATCCGTATTATCTTCCGTACGCCAGATGGGTAATGGAGTTCCCCAATAACGGGAACGGCTCAGATTCCAGTCATTCAGGTTTTCCAACCATTTACCGAAACGACCGGTTCCAGTAGATTCCGGCTTCCAGTTAATAGTCTTATTCAATTCCATCATGCGTTCTTTACAAGCTGTAGAACGGATGAACCAACTATCCAACGGATAATAAAGTACAGGCTTATCTGTACGCCAACAATGTGGATAATTATGAACGTGCTTCTCAATTTTGAAAGCCAGATTATTTGCTTTCATCATCATACAGATAGCAATATCCAATGATTCGGCAGCCTGTGCAGCCTTCTCATCAAATTTCCCATCTACTGTAAATTGCGGATCATATGCATTCTTTACCCATGCTCCCTGGTACTCTTTGTATTTATCAACATCTACACACTCCTTTACAAAGGTCTCATCTAATTCATCCAACAAATAGAATTTCCCTGTCAGGTCTACCATAGGACGAGTCTCACTTTTTTTATTGATCATGAAAAGAGACGGGATTCCAGCGGCGCGTGCTACATTTGCATCATCCGCACCGAAAGTAGGTGCGATATGAACAATACCTGTACCATCTTCTGTGGTTACATAATCACCCTGAATCACACGAAATGCCTTATCACTAGCTTTCCAACTACCATCTTCGAATACTTCAACCGGTTTCACCCATGGAATAAGTTGCTCATACTCCATACCAACCAAATCCGGACCTTTATATTCGGCTATCACTTTGAATGGTACCAATTTATCTCCCAACTTATAATCTTCTAAATTCAAGTCAGCAGCTTTAGGGTTGAAATGAGTATTCAATAAAGCTTTCGCTAAAACTACTGTTATGGGTTCTCCTGTATAAGGATTGTATGATTGTACAGCTACATAGTCAATTTTCGGACCTACACAAAGTGCCGTATTTGAAGGCAATGTCCAAGGTGTCGTTGTCCAAGCGATAAAATAGGGTGTTCCCCATTCTGCCATTTCCGGTTTAGGATTCTTCATCTTAAACTGTGCAACAACCGTTGTATCTTTTACATCCCGATAACAACCGGGCTGGTTCAGCTCGTGAGAGCTCAATCCTGTTCCTGCAGCCGGTGAATACGGCTGAATAGTATATCCTTTATAGAGTAAACCTTTCTTATGCAACTGCTTTAGCAACCACCACAATGTTTCAATATAACGATTGTCATAAGTGATATATGGGTGTTTCATATCTACCCAATATCCCATCTTGTGAGTCAGATCTTCCCATTCCTTGGTAAACTTCATCACATCCTTACGGCAAGCTGCGTTATAATCAGCAACAGAGATTTTCTTACCGATATCTTCTTTTGTAATGCCCAATGCTTTTTCCACACCCAGCTCTACAGGCAGTCCATGCGTATCCCATCCGGCTTTACGTTTTACCTGATAACCTTTCATAGTTTTGTAACGGCAGAAAATATCTTTAATAGTACGAGCCATTACATGGTGAATACCCGGCATACCGTTAGCCGAGGGAGGTCCTTCGAAAAACACAAACGAAGGACAGCCTTCACGTTCTGTCATACTCTTGGCGAAAACTTGATTTTCGTCCCATTTCTTCAGCACATCTTTGTTCACCTGTGAAAGGTCAAACTGCGAATATTCAGTAAATCTCTTACCCATGGTTGTATCTACGATTTTACTATTTACAATTTACAATTTGAGGGGTATCCCCATTTTTAAGGGTGCAAATTTACAAAAACATTTGTTTAATCGAGCAAAAAGCGATGACTTTTAATCAGATTCACATGAAGTTATCAATTAGAAATTACCTTTGAGCCTAAACAAAACGAGTGTACCCTTGTTTTAGTTGAAATTTTAAAGCAATCTAATTATGAATTACGGAATGAGTATTTTATTCAGAGCAATCCCTCTGATAATGGCTGTTTTTTGCTTCGGATATGGTGCATTTATTTATGGATATGGAGATGCACCAAGCCGCGTAGTGGCTGGTCCAGTCGTATTTTCACTAGGTATGATATGTATTGCATTGTTCTGTACAGCAGCGACAATAATAAGGCAAATCATACATACTTATAATAAATCGTCAAAGTATGGTCTGCCAATACTTGCCTATGTAACTGCAGTCATTACCGTCATCGGGGGTATATGCATATTCACAAATTCTACTTCCTCTTCTTCTTTTGTCGCAGGTCATGTAGTAGCAGGTGTAGGATTGATAACCATGTGCGTAGCAACGGCTGCAACTTCTTCCACACGTTTTTCTCTAATTCCTGCCAATTCTAAAAGTATCGGAAATGACATACCCGATGGAGCCTTTTCGGAAGGACAGGAACGTGCCTTGAAATTAGTAGCTATTGTTACGTCAGCAGTTGCCTGGATTTGGGCATTTATTCTTTTGGGAAGCAGTCATTCTCACCCTGCTTATTTCGTAGCAGGTCATGTCATGGCAGGAATTGCATGTATTTGTACCAGCTTGATTGCTTTAGTAGCTACGATTGCCCGTCAAATTCGTAATGTATACTCAGCGAAAGAACGTAGTAAATGGCCCGAACTCGTTTTGTTGATGGGAACAATCTCTCTCGTCTGGGGACTTTTCGTTATTTTTGCCGATTCAAGTAGTACAAACGGGGTAATCGGATACATTATGATCGGATTGGGATTAGTCTGCTACAGTATTTCCAGCAAAGTGATTTTATTGGCAAAAATCTGGAGACATGAATTCAAATTATCCAATCGCATTCCTTTGATACCAATAATGACGGCACTGAGTTGTTTGTTCCTTGCTGCTTTCGTATTCGAGCTTGCTTCGATGCATGATGATTATTTTATTCCGTCTCGCGTTCTGGCAGGGCTCGGAGCCATTTGCTTTACATTATTCTCCATCGTTAGTATTTTGGAGAGCGGAACATCCGGCAAGGGATAGACGAAATTGAAGATAAGCGATGGTGAAACTTTTATACTTGGAAGAAATCCCTAAACACCTGCTATTATAATTCACTCATTATTAAGCATCTGTGACAAAGTGACACTTGTGACTATCGTTTTTGGAGTATATATAAAGGAGAAATTAAATATTCTACTTAGATAAAGAAAAAGTAATATTTATTATTTTCCTATATATAAATAATATATCGGGAGAAAAAAACGTCACTACTGTCACTTCTTAGAATTTGAATATTAAAAAATGACCGTATATTTGAGTTCAATTGACCGTAAAATTGAGCCAAATTAAGCGGTCATTTCTATTCAATCAACCGCTAAATTTAACCAAATCATGCGGTTATTTTACTTAAAATCACCGTATCTTTTCATGCATTTGATAAGAAATCCCGATAGCTTATTTACTTCTTTCAATGCTCCAACAAGCTTGATGTTCAGTGTATTTTGCATATCAAATTCTTTAATATGATAAGAGTACTTATTGTATTTTAAACGATATCTCATTTTGTACCTTACTGTATTTTATTCTATCTTTGCGGAAGAACTATTAAAAAAAAATTGAAATGAAACGTTATCCGATCATTTTATCCATTGCCGGTTCTGATTGTTCGGGAGGGGCAGGCATTCAGGCAGATATCAAAACCATTTCTGCATTAGGAGGCTATGCAGCATCTGCTATTACAGCCATTACGATCCAAAACACATTAGGAGTACAGGCTGTACACACATTACCTTCCGAAATTGTCTGCAAACAGATTGAAGCTGTGATGGACGATTTGCAACCGGATAGTATCAAAATAGGAATGGTTGATGACACTTCCATTGTTCACGTTATAGCTGATTGTATCAAGAAATATAAGCCCCGAAATATAGTTTACGATCCGGTTATGGTATCTACCAGCGGACGTCAATTAATGACCGAAGATGCAATTCTTGAAATAAAAAAATTACTATTTCCACTTACCTCTTTAATTACTCCCAATTTAGATGAAGTTGCGATTCTTACGGGAAAAACATTATATACTCCGGATGAAATGACAGAAACAGCACGAGAACTCTCTGAATTATATAATATTTCTGTTCTTATAAAGGGAGGACATCTGCCAGGCGACGAAATGTGTGACGTACTTCATACATTAGATGGTAATACCTATACATATAAAGAGGTAAAGATTAAAAGTAAAAACTTGCACGGTACGGGCTGTACACTTTCCTCAGCTATTGCAACCTATCTGGCAAAAGGATATTCAATGAATGAAGCCGTTCATCAAAGCAAAGAATACATCAATAACGCAATTATAGCAGGAAAAGAATTAAATATTGGCCATGGCAATGGACCATTATGGCATTTTCCCGACCGAACTGCACAAAAATAAACAAATTGTGCCATCATATTATAAAAATCTGTACCTTTGCACCCGCAATTAACAATAAATTAAAATATTGAATAAGATGAAAGCATTTGTATTTCCCGGTCAAGGAGCTCAATTCGTAGGAATGGGTAAAGACCTGTATGAAAATTCTGCTTTAGCAAAAGAATTGTTTGAAAAAGCAAATGATATCCTCGGATACCGCATAACAGATATCATGTTCAACGGAACTGACGAAGATCTGCGTCAGACAAAAGTCACTCAACCGGCTGTATTCTTGCACTCTGTAATCTCTGCTCTTTGCATGGGTGACGATTTCAAACCTGAAATGACTGCCGGACACTCTTTAGGTGAATTTTCTGCATTGGTTGCTGCTGGAGCTTTGAGTTTCGAAGACGGTTTGAAATTGGTTTATGCACGTGCGATGGCTATGCAAAAGGCTTGTGAGGCTACTCCTTCTACTATGGCTGCTATCATCGCATTGCCGGATGAAAAAGTAGAAGAAATCTGTGCAGCAGTAAATGCTGAAGGTGATGTTTGTGTTCCTGCGAACTTCAACTGCCCGGGACAAATCGTTATCTCCGGATCCGTTCCAAGTATCGAAAAAGCTTGCGAACTGATGAAAGCTGCCGGAGCAAAACGTGCACTCCCGCTGAAAGTAGGTGGTGCTTTTCACTCTCCATTGATGAACCCTGCTAAAATAGAACTAGAAGCAGCAATTAACGCTACTGAAATCCATACTCCCAAATGCCCGGTTTATCAGAATGTAGATGCACTTCCACATACTGATCCTGCAGAAATCAAAAAGAATTTGGTTGCTCAGCTGACTGCTTCAGTACGTTGGACTCAAACTGTAAAGAATATGGTTGCTGATGGCGCAACAGATTTCACAGAATGTGGTCCTGGTGCAGTGTTACAAGGTTTGATCAAGAAAATTGATTCTACGGTTGTTGCCCACGGCATAGCATAATCGAATAAATTAAATAATTCACAGGAAGGAATGTTCTTCATGGGAGCATTCCTTTTTTATTTATCCTCTTCTCATTTACTTATCTCACAACTTTTTGGCTGTCCTGTTTGTTTTCTACAGAAGAAACACTTAATCCATCATCCATGAAAGTACATGAATATCAGGCAAAAGAGATTTTTTCTCAGCATGGGATTCCAGTGGAACGGCATATGCTATGCCACACTGCCGATGAAGCTGTAAAATCCTATCAAGTAATAGGAACAGACAAAGTAGCTATAAAAGCTCAAGTATTGACAGGTGGCCGCGGAAAGGCTGGAGGTATTAAACTTGCCAACAACAAAGAATCCGTACGTCAATATGCTAATGAAATCCTAAATATGACTATTAAAGGATTTCCTGTAAAGCAAATACTTGTTAGTGAGGCAGTTGATATAGCTACCGAATATTATCTTAGTTTTACGATCGATCGAAATACGCGATCAGTTGTTTTGATCATAAGTGCATCCGGTGGAATGGATATCGAAGAAGTGGCTCGCAAAACTCCAGAGAAAATTATCCGTTACAGCATTGATCCATTCATCGGACTTCCTGCATATTTGGCACGTCGTTTCGCTTTTTCATTCTTCAAGCAAAATAAATTAGCAGAACGTATGAGTTCTATTCTACAAAAACTTTACAAGATATTTATTGAAACTGATGCTTCGTTAGCCGAAATCAATCCACTGGCACTAACCACCCAAGGCACACTTATAGCTATTGACGCCAAAATGGTTTTCGATGATAACGCACTGTACCGACACCCTGAAATACATGCTCTTTTTGAGCCGACTCCTGAAGAACAAATAGAAGCGACGGCGAAAGACAGAGGCTTTAGTTATGTACGTATGGACGGAAATATTGGCTGCATGGTAAATGGTGCCGGATTGGCAATGACCACGATGGATATGATTAAACTTCATGGAGGTTCTCCTGCTAACTTCCTGGATATTGGGGGAAGCTCAAATCCTATAAAAGTAGTTGAAGCTATGAAGCTATTGTTGAATGATTCAAAAGTGAAAGTTGTTTTCATCAATATTTTCGGTGGCATTACCCGTTGTGATGATGTAGCGTTAGGATTAATTCAAGCTTTTGACCAGCTACAAACAGATATTCCAGTCATCGTTCGTCTCACCGGGACGAATGAAAATATAGGTCGGGGATTATTAAGAGACCATAGTCGTTTTCAGGTAGCAGAAACAATGAATGAAGCAACTTTATTGGCAGTACAATCAGTGAAAGGAGGAAATGTATGAGCATACTTATTAATAAAGAGACTCGCCTATTGGTGCAAGGAATTACAGGAAGAGACGGGCATTTTCATGCTGTGAAAATGAAAGAATATGGTACCAATGTTGTAGGTGGTACTTCTCCTGGAAAAGGAGGAACTGAAATCGACGGACTTCCGGTATTCAATACGATGTATGAAGCTGTGAAACAAACACAAGCTAATACCTCTATCATTTTTGTCCCTGCAAGTCATGCAGCTGATACCATCATGGAAGCAGCAGATGCAGGAATTAAACTAATTATCTGTATATCTGAAGGCGTGCCTACATTGGATGTCATCAAAGCCTATCGTTTCACCCAACTCAAAGGTGCTAAGTTAATTGGCCCGAATTGCCCTGGACTAATTTCACCAGAAGAAAGCCTTGTGGGTATTCTACCGGGAAATGTATTCAAGAAAGGAAATATTGGCGTAATCAGCCGTAGTGGAACTTTAACTTATGAGATTGTTTATCATCTGACTGCAAATGGCATGGGACAATCAACCGCCATTGGTATGGGTGGTGATCCGGTCGTTGGGCTTTATTTTCGTGAATTATTGGAAATGTTTCAAAATGATGATGAAACAGAAGCAATTGTCATGATCGGAGAAATCGGTGGAAATGCCGAAGAACTAGCTGCAGAATACATACAAAAGCATATCACCAAACCCGTTGTTGCTTTTATTGCAGGACAGTCTGCCCCTTCGGGAAAACAAATGGGACATGCAGGAGCTATAATTTCCGGAAGTTCCGGTTCTGCTCAAGAAAAGATCACCGCACTTACAACTGCGGGAATTCAAGTAGCCAAGGAACCGGCTGAAATTCCCATACTTCTTAAAAACACTGCTAAGTGAATAGAAAATTAATAAGTGAGGGAGGTTGAAAAATTGATTTTGTTGAACCATTTGTTATATTTACATGTTATAATCTCGTCAATTAAAAATCAATAACAAATATGAGTAGACGTAGTCAATTAGAGCATGAAGTATCTGTTGCTCAGGAAAGGATTAAAAAAGCAGCAAAGGATACCCCAAAAGATATCCTGAAATTATGGGAACAAAACTTGGTAGATCTGGAACTGGAACTCAATAATATGGTGGATGACGAAGAGGATAACAATGAGGATTAATCAATGAAAAAAGAGTGCGTTATCTATTGATAGCGCACTCTTTCTTTGATACTAATATTGATTTTCAATTAGTTCTTCGGCAATGCTTCTTTTACAACCATTGGACGACCAACATATTCTGCACCGTTCAATTTCTTGATAACGTCTGCAGCTTCGGCATCATTCGGCATTTCGATAAACGCAAAACCTTTAGATCTTCTTGTTTCACGATCAGTGATTAATTTAACTGAAGCAACTGCTCCATACTCTTCCATTACATGTCTCAAATCCGATTCCTTAACATTGTAGTTAAGATTTCCAACATACAAATTCATAAAATTCAAATATAAAAAATTAATAATTCAACAAGAAAGTTTTTTGGAAGTTCTTAATCAGAAATGGATATACTCAATAAATGAGAAAATACATGTGAAATAATCAAATCGAAATAACCTTTTATTGTTGTTCGGTACAAAGGAAGCTATTTTCTTTGAATAATACACTATAAATACTCTTTTTCTTTATCAGAAAAAATATTTTTTATAATTATAGTCCAATACTTAACATTATCTTTTCAAATTCAATATCTGCGAATAATGAACCCAATATATATTTTATAGCTTAATCTACATTAGTTACTTTTTTTATTTTAACTTTGCCCATATATCAAACTCAAAATAATCAGCAATATGAGAAAAGTTATTTTATTAAGCGTTTTACTGATTAGTTATTCAGTAATGCTTCACGCACAGAATGATGATTCATTAAAGTACGTTGAAGTAACCGGTAGCTCAGAAATTGAAGTAGATCCGGATGAAATTCATCTAATCATACAGATTCAAGAATATTGGGAAGAAGAGTATCAGGATAATACCAAACCTGAACAATACAAGACAAAAGTTCCGATCGATAACATCGAAAAGGATTTAATGGCTACATTACAAAACATTGGAGTCGCCTCTTCTAATATTCATGTATGGGAAATAGGTAATTATTGGCGCCAAACAGGTAAAGACTTCTTAGTCAGCAAAGAATTTGATCTGAAACTTGATAATTTCAAGATCGTTGATACAATTATTAAAAATATCAACCATAAAGGAATAAACGCACTACACTTCGGAGAATTAAAAAATAAAGATCAAGCCACCTATCGCAAACTGGGAAAAATAGAAGCCTTAAAAGCTGCGAAAGTGAAAGCAACTTATCTTGTTGATTGTACGGGGAAACAATTGGGAGATATTTTACGTATTATAGAGCCAGAAGAACAAGGCAATCATTTTATGCCTGCGCAAGCTTCATTTAGCAATGCCGCTTTTGCCTCACCGGGAGATCCAAATTCAACAGCACTCCGAAAAATTAAATATAAATATGAAATGAAGGCCAGATTTGAGATTAAATAATCAGAATGATTATGGAATATATACTCCGAACTTGGAAATCGTAAAAAGATAGAATAATCTATATACCTAGATAAACATCATAAAGTTCCGATCCATCACGGACCGGAACTTTATCATAGGCTATTTTACAATAAAGTTTTGCTTAATTGCATCATCTTCACTAGCTTATACATTCATTATCTTCTTTATGGAGAAGCTTACAATCAATTATTGCATTGATTTATTATCCGCAATGGAAATACTTATTCACTAAATCAAGCATTGCTTGTGGATTGCCCTCCAATTCTGCACGTAACGTCTTATCTTCGTAACTACGAAGTTTACGAATAATCCCTTCAATCATTGCCGGGCTAAATACATTATATTGTTCAAAGATAGCACGTTGTTGCTGCAAGCAATCAGCAGATGCCACACAACTATCCGGCAACTGAGCCAACGATTTCAACTTATCTTCATTTTCTTTCTGATGAATATTTACATTCACATAAGTCTTCGCAGCAATATCCAGAGCATTCTCTATCTCAAAACCATGCCGACAGGCAACAACTAAGCCAGCAAGCAACTGATAAATATCTGCCGAACCATCCGGTGAACGCATCTCAACAGTCTGTTTCTGACTGGTATCGTAATGGCTTTCAGCCTCCAACGGATTTGCCAATACACACATATCCGACTTAGCGGCCCATCCCAAAGGAACACGAACTAATACAGAACGATTACGATCCCCCCAACAAATATTTGTCGGTGCTTCCTGATGGGGGACAAGACGGAAATAAGAAGTTGGATTCGTATTTCCGAAAGCTGTTATTGAAGGTGCAAGAACCATCATTCCTGCAATTGCTTTACGTGCTGTTTCCGACAAAACTCCATCCTTCAACATTTGATTTTTACCATCTTTGACGATACGCATATGAATATGTAGTCCCGATCCGGCTTTTCCTGCTGTAATTTTAGGAGCGAAGGTCACATTATAACCATATTGCAATCCCAAGTTACGTATCACCCATTTTGCCACCATTAATTGATCCGCAGCTTCTTCCACACGCACAGGTAGAAACTCAATCTCATTCTGCTCATAAATATAATCATCCAACATGAAATTTCCAACCTCAGAATGCCCATATTTTATCTGTCCCCCTGTTTGTGCGATAAACGACATGCATTCCGTACGGAATTCATTAAACTTAGCATAAGGACCCGATTCATGATATCCGCGTTGGTCAGTTGCCTGAAACATATCTGTATCCTCTGCTATTACATAATATTCCAATTCACCCATTGCCTGAAATTCCATCCCTGTAACATCCGTAAATGTTTTACTAGCCTTATGGAGTGTATGCTCAGGAGAACTTTCCAAAGGTTCGCCATCTTTATTAAAGAAAGAACAAAGCATGGACAATGTGGGAATGTCCGCAAAAGGATCTACAAATGCGGTACGAAAACGAGGAATGACATAAAGATCACTACTCCCCGCTTCTATAAAAGAAAAAAGGCTGGAACCATCGACCCGTTCTCCACAAGTAAGAATAGCTTCCAGATAAGCCTGATTGTTGATAACGAAATTCAATGTTTTCAAACGCCCGTCACCCGCCGGATACATAAAATTCACCATGCGAATGTCGTTCTGCTGAATAAATGAGATAATGTCTGCCTTAGTAAACTCTGAGGCAGGCTTTTGCAAGTATGCCACCAACTGATTGGCATTCATTGATAGTTCTTGATTCATAATCGGTTGTTTTTTATTATTGTATAGTTTTTCATGATAGCCATTTTAAAGTCACTGAGACAAATATAAGTAATTATCTTTTAAAACATATAGTTAAAGCACATATTTTATCTATCTTCATCAAAAAACTAATCAATCTCTCTAAATGTTTTTATTAGAGTAGTAGAAACTTTCAAATTTTAAACTTATGGAAAAAGACATTTTTAAGGACTTATTGGCTAAACCGGGAAAGAATCATCTGGTATCTGATTTCGACTCATCTTTTACTGGAGGTATCTCTAAACAAGATGCTAAGGAACAATTGGCAAAGGATATTGAAAAACTTTCCGACCTCCAAAGTATGCTTTATGCACAGGACCGGTATTCCATTCTTATCATTTTTCAGGCAATGGATGCTGCCGGAAAAGATGGAACCATTAAACATGTAATGTCCGGCATCAATCCGCAGGGCTGCCAAGTTTTCTCTTTCAAGCAACCATCTGCCGAAGAATTGGATCATGATTACCTTTGGCGTATTAATCGTTGCCTTCCTGAAAGAGGAAGAATAGGTATTTTCAACCGTTCACATTATGAAGACGTATTGATTGCTAAAGTGCATCCTGAAATTATTCTGTCGAATAAACTCCCAGGCGTTGAAAATATAGATGATATAGATGTTGATTTCTGGAAACGTCGTTACCGCCAGATTAATGATTTCGAACAATACCTGACGGAAAACGGAACTGTTATCTTAAAGTTCTTTCTTAATGTATCGAAAGCCGAGCAGAAAAAACGTTTCTTAGAACGACTGAAAGATAAGTCTAAAAATTGGAAGTTCTCTTCTGCTGATATCAAAGAACGCCAATTTTGGGATGAATATATGAAAGCTTATGCAGATGTACTTACAAAAACTTCTACAGAATTGGCTCCATGGTATGTTATTCCCGCTGACAATAAATGGTTTATGCGATACGCAGTAAGCAAAATCATCGGTGAACGTATGAAAAGGCTGGATTTACATTATCCCACTCTCTCAAAAGAAGGGTTGGAGAAGCTTGAAGAATGTAAGAAGAAGGTTTCCGATATTAATTTCTAATTTTTAAATTATCAATTTCTCAATAATTGGTGTACCGCTTTTTTTATTCTAACTTTGTGTATAACCCCTTCAGGGTAAACAAAAACCAAGAATTTAAACAAACGAGATAGAAATTTGAACATTCTTAATCACTCCATCGTTTGTTTAAGAATAAGACGTCTGTTTCTCCGACACAGTTCAGGCAATCATTCAATCTAAAAAAGTATTTTAATCAAATTAGCAGAATTATGAATTTAGATGAAGTTCTCCATTACCGTCGTTCCGTACGAGCGTATGATAAAGAAAAAACTATAGATCCGGAAAAGGTAAAACATTGTTTGGAACTGGCAACGTTAGCTCCTAATAGTTCAGATATGCAATTGTGGGAGTTTTATCATATCACACAACCAGAATTGCTAGCCAAAGTTTCAAAAGCATGTCTCGACCAAAAATCGACCGCCACTGCTTCACAAGTGGTCGTTTTCGTTGTACGGCGAGATCTATATAGGAAGCGTGCAAAGTATGTACTTGAGTTTGAGAAGGAAAATATTCATCGTAATAGTCCGAAAGAACGTCAAGCTAAACGTATTAAAGACAGAGAACTGTACTATGGGATATTGATGCCGTTTGTTTATGCCCGTTTCTTCGGGATTTTAGGGTTGTTCAGAAAACTGCTGGCTAACGTCATCAGTATTTTCCGTCCGATGATGCTCGAGGTTTCTGAAAATGATATGCGTGTCGTTGCACATAAATCTTGTGCACTCGCTGCTCAGACATTTATGATTGCAATGGCAAACGAAGGGTATGATACCTGTCCGCTAGAAGGTTTGGATAGTCGGCGTCTTAAAAGAGTCCTGAAATTGCCTTATGGAGCTGAAATAAATATGGTTATCCCCTGTGGTATACGGGATGGAAATAAAGGAATCTGGGGAGAACGGTGCAGGGTGCCGTTTAATGACGTTTATCGTAAGATTCAATAGCTATTGAGTATCAGCTCTTTTTATTGTTACGATATACATAAGTCACAAAACTTTGTTTCATCTAAGAGAAAAAACAGTTTCATCCTTATGAAATTAAGTGTAGACCTATAGCAAAACTAAAGTTTGATTACCTCTTACGGTTCTTTACCCTAGTTTCTATTTCACCTTATATTATATTCGGGCTCTTCCTAATCAGATTTTCTTTCACAATAGCCTTAACAAAACAAGAAAACTTATAGCACCTAAAAGCGTTAATAATTGGATAACGACTTCTTTTTTTCAGTTTTTTTTGCGAAAAAACAACAGAATAACAATGTGCTATTCAAAAATTACATTACTTTTGTAAACGACAAACTCACAAATTACTAACTATGCAAACGTCAAAAGTATATTATACAAATCTTAGAACTACTCCTACGTCCAATCTTTTGGATAAAATGGAACGTCTGGTAAAGAAAGCAGGTATCAATACCTTACCTCTGAAAGACAGTTTTGTCGCTATCAAAATACACTTTGGAGAACCAGGAAACCTAGCATATATCCGTCCCAATTATGCTGCAAGAATGGCTAATTTACTTCGAAGCTCTGGTGCTAAACCATTCCTGACAGATTGTAATACACTCTATTCCGGTCGCCGCGCCAATGCTGTAGATCATTTGCAAAGCGCAATGGAAAATGGTTTCAATCCAATTTCTGCTCAATGTCAGGTTATTATTGGTGATGGTCTGAAAGGAACTGACTGCAAAGAAATAGCATTAGATGGTGAATATTGCAAAGCACCAAAGATAGGAACTGCCATTGCCGATGCAGACATTATCATCAGTATGAATCATTTCAAAGGGCACGAGCAGGCAGGTTTTGGTGGAGCATTGAAAAATCTAGGTATGGGATGTGCCAGCGTTGCCGGTAAGTTGGAACTTCATAGTGCCTCTCAACCTAAAATAGATATGGAAAGCTGCAAAGGATGCAACATCTGCGTAAAACATTGTGCCCACGATGCCGTACATTTAAATGCTCAGCGGAAAGCAGAAATTGACTACAACAAATGTATCGGTTGCGGTCAATGTGTAGCACTTTGCCAGTATGACGGAGCTATTATGGGTGATGAAGATACTTCCGAACGGTTAAACTACAAAATCGCAGAATACTCATTAGCAGTGGTTAAAGACAAACCTCATTTCCATGTCAGTTTTATCATGAACGTATCACCCGAATGTGATTGTTGGAATCATAACGATGCAGCTATTATTCCGGATTTAGGAATACTTGCTTCGCTCGACCCGGTAGCATTGGATAAAGCTTGTGCCGATATGGTAATCAAAGCCCCTATCCTACACAGTGGCAACCGATTGTCCGAAAAACATGACCATGATGATCTCTGTGGACGCGATAAGTTTCATTTGATGCACCCAAATACCAATTGGCTTGCCGGACTGGAACATGCCGAGAAGATCGGATTAGGAACAATGAATTACGAAATTATACAAGTCTGATTAAACCTTTTCCATCAAGAAAGGTCCAATTCTTAAGATATTATAATCTAAACATTAAAGTTATTAATGAAAATGGAAACATCTGCCAAACTCTATTCGCTGAATTACAGCAACGTGAAAACATACCTGTTCGTTTTATTATTTGTAGCAGGTAACATCGCTCTACCACAATTATGTCATCTCGTACCTTTTGGTGGTCCGACTTTATTGCCCATCTATTTTTTCACGTTAATTGCTTCGTATAAATATGGTTTTCGGGTAGGATTGCTAACGGCTATTCTCTCACCTGTCATCAATCATTTGCTATTTGCAATGCCTGCAGCCGCAGTTTTACCAGCAATATTAATAAAATCAACTTTACTTGCAGGAGCTGCTGCAATTGCTGCACGAACTGTAAAGTCAGTCTCCCTGTTAGCTATTCTCGGAGTTGTACTCTCTTATCAAATCATAGGGACAGCATTCGAATGGATACTTGTAAGAGATTTCTATGCAGCAGCACAGGATTTCCGCATGGGTATACCGGGAATGCTTATTCAATGGTTCGGCGGCTATGCCTTGCTGAAAGCAATAGCTAAACTTTAAAACTAAACAAAGATGGATAGAAGAGACTTTTTTAAAGCAGTAGCAATTACTGGTGCTGCTTTTACTATACAACGGTCTGAGGCAATGGAAGTTCTTACTCAGACAATCAATGCACCTAAAGGAGGTAAACCGGACCTGGTAGCTGTTATGGGTGGAGAACCGGAAGAAATGTTTC
Organism: Bacteroides bouchesdurhonensis; assembly: GCF_900155865.1. Lineage (GTDB taxonomy): Bacteria > Bacteroidota > Bacteroidia > Bacteroidales > Bacteroidaceae > Bacteroides > Bacteroides bouchesdurhonensis. The sequence goes on along the minus strand of NZ_LT707006.1, from coordinate 2,806,080 downwards.
GACGTGCTATTAAAGAATTAGGTGGCATGAAACAATTCATAAAGCCCGGTCAAAAGGTAGTTGTTAAACCCAATATTGGTTGGGATAAAGTTCCTGAGTTAGCGGGAAACACCAACCCTAAATTAGTGGCTGAAATCATCAAACAATGTTTTGCTGCCGGAGCAAAAGAAGTAACTGTATTCGATCACACTTGTGACGATTGGCAGAAATGCTACAAAAATAGTGGTATTGAAGCTGTAGTAAAAAGTGCCGGTGCAAAAATAATGCCAGCTCATCTGGAATCTTATTATAAACAGATAGACTTGCCGAACGGTGTAAATATGAAAAAGGCAAAAGTACACGAGGCTATCGTAAACTGTGATGCATGGATTAATGTGCCTATCCTTAAAAACCATGGAGGAGCTAATCTGACGATTTCTATGAAGAACCATATGGGCATTGTATGGGATCGCGGATTCTTCCATCAACATGATTTGCAACAATGTATTGCAGATATTTGCACCATGGAAAAGAAAGCAGTTCTCAATGTCGTCGATGCCTATCGTATCATGAAAACAAATGGTCCACGTGGACGTTCCGAATCAGATGTAGTGTTGGCAAAAGGGCTGTTCATTTCTCCGGATATTGTAGCAGTAGATACTGCTGCTGCCAAATTCTTCAATCAAGTACGGGATATGCCTTTGGATACAGTAGGACATCTCTCTAAAGGAGAAGCACTGAAAGTAGGAACAATGGATATCGACAAACTGAATGTGAAGCGAATTAAGATGTAAAACACAATGTTAAGAAAGATACGTATAGGAATATCAGTTATATTATTTGCACTGATAACTTTTTATTTTCTCGATTTTGCAGAGCTATTACCTAATAGTTTTCACAGGTTAGCACACATACAATTTGTTCCTGCCCTGCTTTCGCTCAGTGTAGGTATACTTATCATATTGATAGTGCTTAGTCTATTATTCGGTCGTATTTACTGCTCTACCATTTGTCCGATGGGAATTTTGCAAGATATTATTGCAAGGATTTCAAAATCAACCGGAAAAAAGAAAAAAAGATATAGTTACAGTGCAGCTAAAAACATATTACGCTGGGGTATACTGGGCGTAGTTATCATTACTTTTTTATGCAAACTCCCTCTATTACTGGGTTTGCTTGATCCATACAGTGCTTTCGGACGGATTATCACCAATGTATTCAAACCTGTATACATATTAGGCAACAACCTGCTGGAATCTATCTTCTCTAAGTTTGATAATTATACGTTCTATCGGGTAGATGCGTCTATTCTTAGTCTTTCATCTTTTGTCATTGCGATCGTTACATTAGGAATCATCATTGTACTTGCTTGGAAGCATGGACGTACATGGTGTAATACAATTTGTCCTGTAGGAACTGTGTTGGGATTCTTGAGCCGATTTTCACTGTTTAAAATCCGGATCGATACCAACAAATGCAATGGTTGCGGACTTTGTGCGACTAAATGTAAAGCAGCTTGTATTGATAGTAAAGAACACTTTATCGACCATAGTCGTTGCGTAGATTGTTTCGATTGTTTGGACGCTTGTAAACAGAAAGCTTTAATATATAGCCCTTCTTTAAATTTAAAGCAACAACAGAAGACTCCTAAGAAAAAGCAGCAAACTTCAGTAGAAAAGGAAACATCGGCTGTAGATATGTCCAAACGCCGTTTCCTGACAGCAGGCATAATGGCTGGAACTACTCCTAAGATTCTGACTAAAGCCAAAGCTTCTGTTGCTACTATGGGAGGTCAGAAGCCATACACAAAGAGAAATCCGATTACCCCTCCGGGATCAGTTAGCAGAGAAGAATTTCAACAGAAATGTACATCATGTCATCTTTGTGTGAGTAAATGCCCATCTCATGTATTGAAACCATCTTTCTCCGAATATGGACTTTCAGGCATGATGCAACCTACCGTAAGCTTCGATAAAGGCTTTTGTAATTTTGACTGTACGGTTTGTGGCGAAGTTTGTCCCAATGGTGCTATTCGTCCGCTAACTGTAGAACAAAAGCATCTCAATCAAATGGGATATGTCGTTTTTGTTGAGGAGAATTGTATTGTTTATACTGAAGGGACAAGTTGTGGAGCATGCTCCGAACACTGCCCTACACAGGCTATTTCTATGGTACCTTTCAGAAATGGATTAACGCTCCCCAAAATTAATAAAGAAATATGTGTAGGCTGCGGCGGATGTGAATATGTATGTCCATCCCGCCCATTCCGCGCAGTATATATTGAAGGAAATTCCATTCAGAAAGAAGCGAAACCCTTCAAAGAGACAGAAGAACAAAATGTAAAAGTAGACGATTTCGGATTCTAAATTGTAATACAAAGACGAATAATCGTTCCCGGAATTGGGAACTATTCAAAAAACTATTTGTTATATTCCTTCTACTATCAATAATTTCACTAAATTCGTACCGAATAAAAGAAAGGAAATAACTCATGGAGGTAATTACCAACAATTGGAATAACCGTAAATATCAAATAGGATACGCTTTAAGCGGAGGATTTATCAAAGGATTTGCACATCTGGGAGTAATGCAGGCATTGTTAGAGCATGATATCAAACCTGATATCATCTCTGGCGTTAGTGCCGGTGCACTTGCAGGAGTCTTCTATGCTGATGGCAATGAACCACACAAAGTACTTGATTACTTTTCCGGACATAAATTTCAGGATTTGACAAAGCTCGTAATTCCCAAAAAAGGATTATTCGATTTATGCGAATTCATAGACTTTCTCCGAACCAATCTGAAAGCTAAGAATTTGGAAGAGCTCCAAATCCCACTTATAATCACAGCTACTGACCTCGATCATGGACGTATGGTTCACTTCCATCGCGGTTCCATTGCCGAACGGGTTGCAGCTTCCTGCTGTATGCCTGTTATGTTTGCCCCTGTCAATATTGAAGGAACAAACTATGTAGACGGTGGATTAATGATGAATCTCCCGGTTTCCACCATCCGCAGGATTTGCGACAAAGTAGTGGCAATCAATGTAAGCCCTATCATGGCAGAAGATTATAAAATGAATATTGTAAGTATTGCTATGCGTTCTTTTCATTTTATGTTTCGTGCCAACACTTTTCCCGAAAGAGAGAAATGCGATCTGTTAGTTGAACCATACAATCTATATGGCTATAGCAATACGGAATTGGAAAAAGCGGAAGAGATCTTCGGACAAGGTTACCAGACTGCTAATGATATAATAAAGCAACTGCTGGAAAAGAAAGGAAAAACTTGGAAATAAAAATCTACTCTATATGAATGACGATAAGAAAATAATCATTTACCAGGTGTTTACCCGCCTGTTTGGGAACAATAACAACCATTGTATATATAATGGAGATATTACCACTAACGGATGTGGTAAAATGGCAGACTTTACTCTCAAAGCTTTAAATGAAATTAAAAAGTTAGGAACCACCCACATTTGGTATACAGGAATTATCGAACATGCCACACAGACTGATTACCGAAGATATAATATACGTCCTGACCATCCGGCAATTGTAAAAGGAAAAGCCGGTTCGCCCTATGCAATCAAAGATTATTATGACGTAGATCCAGATCTGGCAAATGATGTACCGGAACGAATGAGAGAGTTTGAGAATCTAGTACACCGTACTCATCGGGCAGGTTTGAAAGTGATCATTGATTTTGTTCCTAACCACGTTGCCCGCCAATATCATTCTGACGCACAACCAGACGGAACGACAGAACTTGGAGCAAATGATGATCCAAACTACTCTTTTAGTCCTTACAACAATTTCTACTATATTCCACAAGCCGAACTTCGTGGACAATTTGATATGAAAGGAAGTGCGGCTGAGCCTTATCGGGAATTTCCTGCTAAAGCTACAGGTAATAACCGTTTCGATGCAACCCCCAATATCAACGATTGGTACGAAACAGTCAAGCTAAACTACGGAGTAGATTATCAGAACGGCGGAACTTGCCACTTCTCCCCGACTCCGGATACTTGGATTAAGATGTTGGATATCCTTTTATTCTGGGCTTCGAAGAATATTGACGGGTTCCGTTGTGACATGGCGGAAATGGTTCCTGTAGAATTCTGGGAATGGGCAATACCTCAGGTTAAAGAAGCATATCCTGATGTTCTTTTTATTGCAGAAATCTATAATCCGAATGAGTACAGAAATTATCTGTTCCGTGGAAAGTTTGATTATCTATACGATAAAGTCGGTTTATACGACACGCTTCGCAATGTAGCTTGTGGATATACATCCGCATCGGCTATCACACACTGCTGGCAAAGTCTAAACGGGATTGAAAAGAAAATGCTGAACTTCCTGGAAAATCATGATGAACAGCGTATTGCTTCTGATTTCTTTGCTAGTGATCCACGCAAAGGTATTCCAGCTCTAGTTGTTTCAGCTTGTATGAGTACCAATCCCATGATGATTTATTTTGGTCAGGAGTTTGGAGAAATGGGGATGGATAGTGAAGGATTCAGCGGAAGAGATGGCAGAACAACGATTTTCGACTACTGGAGTGTAGATACTATTCGTCGTTGGCGTAATGGTGGAAAGTTTGATGGCAAAATGTTGTCTGAAGAGCATAAGAGGTTATACAATGTCTACCAGAAAGTATTGACGTTGTGCAACGAAGAACGGGCCATTGCACATGGCGTTTTTTTCGACCTTATGTATGCTAACCAAAATGGATGGCGCTTCAACGAACATAAGCAATATACTTTCATGAGAAAATTCAAAAATGAATTATTGTTTATCATTGTCAATTTTGATAGTCAGTTGGTAGATGTTGCGATTAATGTGCCTTCACACGCATTCGACTTTTTGCAAATTCCTCAAATGGACACTTATCAGGCAATAGATTTATTGACAGGTGCAAAAGAAGAAATTTGTATGTTACCTTATAAGGCTACAGAAGTTTCCGTAGGAGGATATAATGCAAAAATATTAAAGATCACATTTTAAGTTAGCTGGGTAAAAGTTTTATTGAAGTTATATAGGAATCGTCAAGAAGATTAAAGTCTTTTAAAACCGAATAAAGTATACTTAATTTAAAAGAAATAAGCGGTCGTTTATACAAAACAGACCGCTTATTTCTTTTAAAAACGACCGTTCAGTAAGATTAAATGAAGCAATTTAAACAACTGTACTACTAATAAATAGACAGTAATATGACGATGGCAAAAACTATCATTACCAACATAATTCTAGATATACCCTTAATTATACTTCCATGACAAAACAAAAATTCTTGGAAGCTGTTTAGTTAGATAAAATAATCTCCTAAACCAATAGCTTATGAAGAAATTTAGTCTATTGACAATTATGTTGCTCTTGTCTGTATCTATCTTTGCCATTGCACCTCCTTCAAATGTACAGGCAGCTTTTAAAAAGATGTACCCAAAAGCAAACGGTGTAGCTTGGTCACAAGATTCCGGTTACTATTGTGCCAACTTTGTTATGAACGGATTCACCAAAAGCGTCTGGTTCAATGCTCAAGCTCAATGGGAAATGACACAAACTGATCTTGTAAGTCTCGATCAACTATCTCCAACAGTTTACAATTCCTTTGTAGCAGGTCCTTATGCCAGTTGGGTAGTAGATGATGTTACAATGGTAGAATTTCCTAAATGGCAAGCCATTATCGTGATAAAAGTAGGGCAAGACAATGTAGATATCAAATATCAACTTTTTTATACTCCCAATGGAATGATGTTACGAAAACGTAATGTAACATATATGTACGATATACTAGGTCCCAGCACATTCTTATAAACAAGTAAATTCTTATAAAAAGAAAGCCCTTGCAACCTCAATCATTATTGCAAGGGCTAATTCTCTATATCAAAAATCGATTTTATTCTATATACTAATGCTTATTTCTTTTTCCTTAAAACAACAGCAGAACGTGCAGGTATATAAAGTTTTAACCATTCTTTCTTTTCCTTTTTATATAAAGGATCTGTTATCGTAAAATGAACAACAGAATCATCAGCAAAACCATTTCCACCAAATGCAGTATTATCTGTATTCAGAATCACTTCATAAGCTCCCGGAGTCACCAAGAAACCATAGTCTGCAAATGACTGCTTTGGATTAAAGTTGAAAACAAAAATAAGATCCTTTCGCGCATAAGCCAATATCTGATCTTTATCGTTGTGCCAAACTTCCTGAACCGGGGTTGCCTGGAAATCTTTCACACTCTTAATCACTTTCAACATCTCTGTGTCAAAGTCACCCAAGTAATGATATGCCAAATTCTTATTATCCACCAAATCCCATTGACGGCGAGCATATTTACAAGACCATCCATTACCTTCACGTGGGAAATCAATCCATTCAGGATGACCGAATTCATTACCCATAAAGTTCAGATAACCACCATTGATAGTCGAAGCCGTCAGCAGTCGAATCATTTTATGTAAAGCAATACCTCTATTGACTATATAATTCTCATCTCCTTTCTGCATATGCCAATACATATCAGCATCAATCAGACGGAAAATAATTGTCTTATCCCCTACCAATGCCTGGTCATGACTTTCTGCATACGAAATAGTCTTTTCATCTTGACGGCGATTTGTCACTTCCCAGAACATACTTGACGGCTTCCAATCTTCATCAATCTTTTCTTTGATTGTTTTAATCCAGTAATCCGGAATATTCATTGCCATACGATAATCAAAGCCATAACCTCCGTCTTTCACCTTTGCAGCAAGTCCCGGCATACCGGATACTTCCTCAGCTATCGTTATTGCTTTGGGATTTACCTGATGAATCAATTCGTTAGCTAATGAAAGATAACAAACAGCATTATCATCTTGATGACCATTGAAATAGTCTCCATAGTTGCAGAAAGCTTCTCCCAAACCATGGCTATAATATAACATAGAAGTTACACCGTCAAAACGGAATCCGTCAAATTTATATTCATCCAACCAATATTTACAATTAGAAAGCAGGAAATGAATTACTTCATTCTTTCCATAATCAAAACACAGTGAATCCCATGCCGGATGTTCTCTACGATTACCCGGATAGAAATATTGATTTGGATCACCGGCAAAGTTACCCAGTCCTTCTACTTCATTTTTCACCGCATGAGAATGGACAATATCCATAATCACTGCAATTCCCATTTGATGGGCTTCGTCAATTAATGCTTTTAACTCGTCAGGAGTTCCAAAACGGGAAGAAGCTGCAAAGAAACTAGACACATGATAACCAAAACTTCCATAATAAGGATGTTCTTGGATAGCCATAATCTGGATACAGTTATATCCTTCTTGTGCAATACGAGGAAGAATTTTTTCGCGAAACTCATTGTACGTACCTACTCTTTCCTCCTTTTGTGCCATTCCAATATGGCATTCATATATCAACAGTGGATTAGTACTAGGCTTGAATGTCTTTTTCTTAAAATTATAAGGATTTTCGGGAGCCCATACTTGTGCACTAAATATTTTAGTATTCTCATCCTGAACCACACGTGTAGCCCATGCCGGAATACGTTCTCCTTGTCCACCCTCCCAATAAACATTCAACTTATACAAATCACCATGTTTTATCGCATCTGCAGGAAGATTAATCTCCCAATTACCGTTTTTCAGCTTTTTCAGTTTATAAGCCGCCTTTTCCTCCCAATTATTGAATGTACCTACCATATAAATATGTGTAGCATTGGGTGCCCATTCACGAAATGTCCATCCATTCGGTGTACGGTGCAAACCGAAATAGAGATAACCTGATGCAAAATCCGAGAGAGTCTGTTTACCTTTATTGGTCAATTCGGCTTCCTTGTTTAATACATGCTGGTGACGACCAACAATAGCATCGGCATACGGTTCCAACCAGGGATCGTTTTTGATAAGATTCAGAGTCTTTTCCATATCAGAATTGAATTAAGATTAAGCTTTTACTTTTACGATTACTTTTTTCACTCCTTCCGGACTAATTCCGGGAGCATGTCCATCTTGTGGGAAAAAGATAGTAAACATTCCGGGCTTCACAGCAAGATAAATATCGGCTAACCCTTCAAAAAAAGTAATATCTTTTTCCGCATTGTAAGGAGCATTTGCAGGAATACAGTCTTCAGCAGCAGTATAACCCATTACCTCTGTTCCAGACAGTGGTATTTGAATATCAATATACTCTCTATGTGTCTCTAACTTTACTTCATCTTTTGTCTTAGGCTGTGTCTGTGCTATATTCACAAACAGATCTTTTCCTTTCAACTCCGTCTTGCCGACCTCCATAGCCTGTAAGTCATGAGATCTTAAAAACTCTATAGCTTCCGCAAACAAAGGATTCAAGGTGGTATATTTCTCAAGATTATCCAAAGTATCTATAACCATAAAAGCTTAATTTTAAAGTTTATATTTTAGGTATTATTCAAAATCGTCAATCGTATAATTTATAAAATCAGAGAAGCGTTTGAATTGCTGGAACACTTTCCCTATTTGTTCCATCATATCAGGCTGAGAAAAAAAGTTATCAGGAACATTATATGCACAAGTATATTGCCTGCATTTTAAATAATCAATATACTTGAAATCTCTCGGAAAACCCTTAGGAGCTGTTTTCATGAAATCCTCTCCCACTACAGAAAAATATTGTTTGAATTTCGGATCTTCTACTATTGATATGTATTCTTCTACGTTATCGTAAATAGATTGTCTGACAGCTTTCATCACATTAGGAGGCAAACACAGACTACCTCCGGCAAGCATACAACCATCTGGTTGAAGATGTACATAATAACCACAATGATTGGATTTTTTCCCTTTGGCATTGATATATCCGCCAAAATGTATCTTATATGGTGTCTTGTCCGCAGAAAAACGGGTATCCCGGTAAATACGATACGTACAGTCTTTAGGTTGAACTCCCCGGATAGACTCATCAAACAAGGAAATACGGGCAATCACTGCTGCCAGAAAATTTTCAAACTCAATACGCGCTGTTTCATATTCTGCGCGATGTTCGTTAAACCACTCTCGATTATTGTTCGCAGAAAGATTATTTAAAAATTGAAAAATAACGGGTATATTCATCTTCATTATTTTCTATTATTATCCTACAAACGTACAAATTTTATTTCATATAAACTACAAAACACTACAAAAGGACATAAAAAAAGCATCGGCTATATATAAACCGATGCTCTAACACATTTATCATAAAAACAGACTCTTCTGTTTCTGACGTACTTAAGCTTTCACAAGTTGCGTACAATCTCTTTTTAATTAATCTTATATCTAATACTATGAAAAACACATAAATATAACAGTTTAAAGAGAGTATTTGTTCAGCAATTCTTCGAATAAATCCGTTAATTATAGTTTATAAAATCAAACACTTTTCATTAACAGCAAATTTTATCTGCTCCCAATCAATCATCGCATTAAACAGCATGATGTACGAATAATCATTTATTTGAGACAAAGATATATCCTTCTCTACGATCAAATGCTTTTCTAAGAGCTTTGCTCTCTTAGTTCCATTCAGTAAAGGATGAGCCGGAGTAAACCATGTATTTCCATCGTATAAAGCAATGTTAGCAATGGATGTATCCGTCAGAAATCCATTCTTTATTACCAATACATCATCTGCTGCCCCTCGTTGTGAAAACAAAGCGTTCAATCTTTCCCGATCTACTTTCTTATAGGTATAATCAATCGTATTATCAACCATCAAGCGCAAAGAAGATACCTTCCTGACTTGATAAGAAGTGTATGTTATCTCTTCGATCCGCTTTCCATATACAATCCGGCATTTTTGAACACCAAGGATGTTTGGTGGGTAAATAAATTCCTTCAAATCAATGAAAGCTATATCTTTCCAAAAAACAGCACGAGTCCGGTTTAAACGTTCCGTATGATACTCTAAATTACAGATTTGTCCGTTCTCTATCCGAATAGTTTCAATAAATAGGCACATATATTTTTTGTTTCATTTCATTATACTCGCTTTCCACATTACTTTGACAAGTAATGCCACCTCCACTTTTAAAATACATTTTCCCGTTTTCTTGTTCCACAAAACGTATCATAACAGCACTATCTAGGTCGCTACCGTCAAAATATCCCATCACACCAGTATAGAAACCTCTATCATAGTTTTCTGCTTCTTCGATAATCTGCATCGTCTTTTTCTTAGGTGCTCCTGTGATAGAACCTGCTGGCAAGAGTTTAAAAATAATATCTCCTAATGCAGACTGATAGTTTTTGGGTAATATTCCCCGAATCTCAGAACTTGTCTGAAGAATAGTGCCTCTATTGGTTTGCAACTTATCAATATAGCGATATCTTGATACTGATACTCGGTCTGCCACCATACTCAAATCATTGCGAATCAAATCTACAATAGTTGCATGTTCTGCAGCCTCTTTAGAATCGTTCATCAATATTTGAGCAGCACATGGTAAAGAGGCATCTATTGTTCCTTTCATCGGATAAGAGCTAATTTTTCCTTTGCATATTCTGACAAATATTTCAGGAGAGAAAACGGTAAACCTATCTTTTATCCACAATTTGTACATAGCTTTTGAATGGAAAAAAAGATCTCTTATATTAAGATTGGTTTCTATCGGAGTACAACACGTCAAATTGGCAAGAAAGCTATTTCCTACAAATATATTTTGCTGAACAATCTGAAACGAACGTTTATAAACATCAAAGGCTTCAGGAAAAGATTGCCAGTGAACAGGTGTATTAAAAAAAACATTTTGTTCCGAAAAAGCTGAAACACTATTTTCCTTCCACAGCGGCAGGTTAGTAAATCCATTCAAATTATATAATATCTCATTAGAATCAACAGACGAAACCTCCTCAACATAAGATGTATCTTGTGCATAATTAATAATAAATATAAAAGGGCTAGAATTTCGTCCCAAACGATTCATTCGCTCGATTGCTTGATCTTTAGTATATAATCGCATACATTTCTTACTTTGAAGGAGCAAATGTATATAAAAACTATAGGACTAGAAAAACTAGGTACAAAAAAGGGTTGCTAAACTTGATTGTTAGCAACCCTCTACTCATTCTACAATTAAAAAATTATTTCATTGCATCTTGTACCTGAGTGAGCATCGTTTTAATTTCGGCTCTCTCCGGAGAAACTTTTTGTGCTTCTCCCAAATAATCTACAGCTTCCTTAAAACGAGCATCAGCTTTTGCTTTTTCTGCAGCATACTTGTCTGCGTCTGATGTTGCCAACGGAGTAGCAACTTTCAATATATTGGCTCCATCATTATAACATAATACTCCTAAACTATACAATGCGTCAGTTTTGTATTTCTTATTATTCAGGGGAATTACTTTTTTAAATGCTTCTTCGGCAGCTTCCTTCTTACCAGCTTTCTGAGCCGCAATTCCAGCTTTCAAGAAATGTAAACCATAATTCTTAACCATTGATTTATTATCCGGATCAACTTTCAATCCCTCTTCAAGAGTAGCCACAAACTCATCCGTTTTTTTCAGCTCGCTTAGAGCTAAAGCCTTACGAGCATAAGCATTTCCTACATTATATTTCTTCTGAATAGCTATATCAAAAAAGGTTACAGCTTCAGCATATTTCTTAGCTTCATCAGCAGCCATACCACAATAGTAAGCAATTACAGAATCCTGATTATTAATTTGTTTTAGGTATTCGCTAAATTTTGCATAAGCTACAGGATAGTTCTTAGCATTGAACGCTTCACTACCTTCTTTTTTTAATTGGTTAGGGTCGGTTTGGGCAAAAATGTTAGTTGCTGCAATGCAGATTGCAAATAAAAAAATCAATTTCTTCATAACTTTATGTGTTTTTTAGTTGTTAATCGTTCAAAAGTATAAGTTATAATAGAAAGATACAACTCTTTTTTACCTTTTTTGAGCTTTTTGAAAGCTCTATAACGTTCGTTATTCTTTGTAAAAGGAATTATAAGCAAGAGAATACTTCAGACTGACCCCTATATATCAACTAAATAGCACACAACAATCCGATATACAATAAAAAAGAGGTTGTGTCAAAACGCTGGCCCAACCTTTTTTTATGCACAAAGCCCAGACTTTCCCAAGCCCGGGCTTTGTTATTACCCAAAGTTTTTGTATCTTTAGGCATAAAGTTTTTCGTTATGGCAAAGTTACATTTTCGTCCTTACATTCCCAACCAAACAGTTCTTTTTCCCCAAAGAATTGATGAAAACATAGCAGCGAACGATCCGGTTCGCATAGTTAATACTGTTGTTGATAATCTCAATCTTGACAATTTCAAGAAGCTTTATAAAGCAACCGGTCGTTGTCCTTATCATCCTAAAATGATGCTCAAGGTGATTATTTACGCCTACATGAACAATATCTATTCGTGCCGCAAAATAGAGAAGCTTCTCCTACGTGACATTCATTATATCTGGCTTTCCGGTAATGAACATCCGGATTTTATTACCATCAACCGTTTCCGTAACCGTGTCAAGGAGGAAATCAACAACGTCTTCACGCAGTTGGTCCTTGTCCTTGCCGACAAAGGTTTCATCAGCCTTGACGTAGAGTATATCGACGGTACCAAGATTGAGTCCAGGGCCAACAAATATACTTTTGTCTGGCGCAAGACAGTCGAAAAGAACCGTACAAAGCTGATGGATAAGATCCGCATTCTCCTGGAGCAGGTGGATGAAGCCATAGCCCAAGAGAACTCCGTCAAAGACACCCCCGTAGAGTTCACTCCCGCCATGCTCTCAGATATAGTGGATGAACTTAAAGAGGTACTGGAACACCAACCTGTAACAAAGGACAAGGAACAAAAGAAAGTCATCCGGGAAAAGAAGAAACAGGTCCGGGAACTTGAGGAGTACCGTGACAAGTTGATGGAATACGACAACCATCTTGATACTCTTGGAGAACGCAACTCCTATTCCAAGACCGATCCTGATGCCACCTTCATGCGCATGAAAGAAGACGCCATGAGAAACGGGCAGACAAAGCCCGGATATAATCTGCAAATAGGTACCGAGAACCAATTCCTCATAGACTTCCGACTGTTTCCAAACCCAACCGATACACTGACCCTCATACCTTTCTTCCACTCCTTTGAGCAACGCTATAACCGCTTACCAACTGTCGGTGTGGCAGACTCCGGTTACGGCTCGGAAGAAAATTACCGGTTCATGCAAGATAATGGGATAGAAGCCTTTGTCAAGTACAACTACTTCCATAAAGAACGGCGTCCCCGTTATACCCCCAATCCATTCCATACGGAGAGTCTCCATTACAATGCGGAAGAGGATTATTACGTTTGTCCTATGGGGCAGCACATGAACCGTATAGGAACCAGATGTGACAAGACTGCGAGCGGATACATCACCGAAAGTGCCCGGTATAAAGCACAAAGATGTGAAGGGTGCCCTTTGCGTGGCAGTTGCTTTAAAGCCCGGGGGAACCGTATTATAGAAGTAAACCACCGGTTAAACCAATACAAACGGCAGGCACGGGAAAGGTTGCTCTCGGAAGAAGGCATCAGGCATAGGGGAAGGCGATGTATAGAACCGGAAGCAGTTTTTGGACAAATGAAACACAACATGGCATACAGAAGGTTCCGGCATGTGGGACAAGACAAGGTTACAATGGACTTTGCCTTCTTTGCTATAGCATTTAATATCAAAAAAATGTGTGCAAAACTGCTAAAAGCGAGAAAGGGAAAGAATGTACACGCTATATTTATCGCTCTCAGACCATGTGTGGCTCAAAATGCGGGGAATGTAACGACTTATCGTTTAATGAGGCAAAAAATAGCCGCATAGACAAAAAAGGGATCAACGTAAAAACCTGAGGGATTTTCATTTTATGCATATAACCTAGTTAGTCTGTATAAAAAGAAAGCCTTATCCCTAACTCCTCTAAACTGTGCTCTGAATGCTTTGATCTTAGCATTGAACGACTCTGCTGCAGCATTGGTTGCTCTCCTTTCAAAGAAGTTGATAATATTCAGATAGTGTGTTTGTATAGAACGTGCCACCCTTCCAAATGTGAGGAAACCTGACTTATCCACTTCATCATACCACCTTGCAAGCCTTGTCAAAGCAATATCCTTAAACTTACACTGATGATAGATTAAACCTAACCGCATAGCCAGATAATATCCTTTCTTTATATCGGGATATTCCTTGAAGAGAATTTCAGCTCGTATTCTTTGAGACTGGGTCCATAATGACTCCTTCTTGTAAAGCAGATAAATACTTCTTGCCAGCAATTGCTTCCTTGTATCTCCATTAGCGAAAACAGGGGCATGATACATCTTTCCGCAGGCCTTTGCATAAGCAATCTGAGTGGATTCTTCATCCAAAGCCTCCCAGCGAGCTTTCACACGCATCTCCTGAACGGCTTCATAAGCTAATTTCTGTACATGAAAACGATCGGTAACACGCTTGGCCGCAGGAAAGCAAGTCCGGGCAATCTGTTCCATATTAGGAGCCATATCCAAGGTTATCTCACGCACCTGGTAACGGCGACGACGGGATAACTTAAGCAAAACAGAGGTGACTGTACAGACATCCGTACCCTTAATGATAGCGATAATACTACCTTTACCACCGTGAGCTTCTTTATTGATCAGTACAGTATAGAGTTCTCCACGCGAGAGAGCCACCTCGTCAATGCAGATATAAGCACCGATATTCTTTTCGAACAACAACCAATCCTCTGCATGGACTAGTTGATCCCAATTAAGGTAATCGCTTAGATGGTTACGGTATTGACGCTCCAATAATTCTCCGTCAACTCCATATAAAATCCCTAATAGCTTGCAACTGATCGGATAGTTATCAATATAGTTCTTTTAAAAAAGACGCAAAATCTTGCGTCAAACGAGTGCCTTCGGCTACCATACGCCAGTTACGGCAGATATACTCATTACTCTTTTTTAATATCCAGCGACGGCGACGAATGTTAAGGAAGACCTTCTTGCCACGAAGGGGGAAGTCTTGAACGACAACAGGATCATAGAAACCTTTGCTTTCTGTATCCTGATCGGAATACTTCTGGGGAACAATATTCTTCTCTTCAAGGTAAATAACAACTTCATTCACGCTTTCCTTCACATCAACAAGGTCAAAGTAATCCAAAGTGCCTTCAGGAAGAAGAAGGCGATAACCGTTTAATTCCATAATCAATTAATTTGGAGGCAAAGATAACAATTTAGAATTTTAACCCCTCAGATTTTTACGTTGATCCCAAAAAAGGAAAATGAATGTTTTAGATCAAAAAAAGGAGATGTGCCTGAGTTTTGACACACCTCCTTGTGTGATTCCGAAGCGATTCGAACGCTTGACCCACGCCTTAGAAGGGCGTTGCTCTATCCAGCTGAGCTACGGAACCATCCTTATTTGCGGTTGCAAAGGTAGTGTTTTTTATGTAATCACAAAAATTTTCTATTACTTTTTTATCTACTTTTTTCTTTATCTCTATGTACCAATTACTTATAAACCCATTGGCAACTTCAGTAAATACCAAATAACAAACAAAGCAGTCCATGCAGCCAAAATGCACAACGAATACCTCCACGTGTATTTCAACAAAGAACCATAAGTGATCTGTTTGTCATACTGACGCATATAAGTTAAAACTAAAGGCATATAAAATAAGAACGGCGTGATAGCATTCGTTGAGCTATCTCCAATACGGAAAGCACACTGGGTCACATCAGGCGTAATCCCCATTTGAGCAAACATAGGAATAAAGATGAAAGACATAAATGCCCATTTGGAAGTAGCAGACACCATGATCAGATTAATCAATGCTGTGAATAAGATAAACAGAACAAGTGTCAATAATGGAGACGGCTCATAGGAAGATAATAATTCTGCTCCCATGATAGCGAAACATTTGTCCAAATGAGAATACTCAAAACAAGCAAACATTTGTGCAGCAAAAAAAGCAATCACAAAATAGACACCTAATAATTTTATTGGTCGGGTGAGTCCGTCAATCACATCATTATCGCTACGATAACGCCCGGAACCAAATCCATAGGCCATTCCCGTAAAACCAGCTCCCAAAGAAAGCAAAAACAAAATACCTGCAATAAAAGGTGAATGCATCAGTCCACCATTAACTCCACGCAGTATACCGTAAGAAGAAAAAGTTAGCCATAAAATAAGCGTCGTATAAATCCCTGCCACAATAATTGCAAGTGTCAATGCCCGCCGCTCTTTGCGAGATAAAGGTCGGTAAGCTTCCATTCTCACACTACCTTCATATTTCCCCAAAACAGGAATAAGAAACTTTTGAGTAACCCAATATACGATAGCTGCAATCACTACAGTAGAAGCACTCATAAAAAAGTAATTGCACAATGGTTCTGTATTTCCTTGATACCCAGTTTGCACTAATGCTGCCTCTTGGGTGGTATGAGCCAGCAATGGGTCCATCGTACTTAACACGACATTCGCACTATACCCACAGGCAACGGACACATAAGCCGTCACAATTCCGGCGATCGGATGAAGATCCACCCATTGAAAAAGCATGGCGGCAATAGGAAGCAATATGATATATCCCCCGTCTCCGATCACGTTTGACAATAGCCCCAAAATGATCACCCATATAATAATCTTCCTTTTTCCCTGACGTTTTCCTACCCCAATACGAATACACGCATCTATGAATCCGGAATGTATAGCCACTCCTAGACCGAACATGGCAATAATTACCATACCCAAAGGAGCAAAACCGGTAAAGTTACCAATAGCATTCCGCAACCACCACCGGATTCCTTCCGGGCTTAGCAGACTTTGCACACGAATATCTTCTCCTGATTGCGGTAACGTCACCTTTAGTCCATAGATATCACATATCCATGAAAGGAAAACGACCGCCAACGTCAGCAGAAAGAACATTGTAGCGGGATGAGGTACCCGCCATTTACTCTTCATCAGCTTCCAGATTATCGAGGTCGATAATACGTAATTCTAAAGCACGGACTACTAAACGTGTAGCGTTCACTCCTATCCGTTCCCCGTTCGGAAAAAGACGACCGATAAGATCATTCTGTCGTTTCTCCAATGATTTCACTCCAAAAGGCATTCCTTTCAGATTAGCAATCATATCTTTGGTAAATCCCAATGCCAGGTGGCGAAGAAAACGCTCGTCATATTCATCAATATCATAGCTAATCACAGCTTCTTGCCGTTTGGCATCATTTGCAACCGACTTCTTGAAACGGTCCACAATCTTTTCCAGAATAGGATAATTAAACACAAGCTTTTTACCATCCATGACAGCTTGTACATCCGTTTTAGTCAGCAGTTCACCGGTTTTAAGGATAATGCCGTCCGCACCTGCATTCAGTACATCTACCCAGAGTTTCTCATTCAGTATTTCTCCGGTAAAGATTAATACACGAACCCCTTTGTAACGCTTAAATATATTACGGCAAATATCAACTCCAATCGTAGTTGAACCACCTAACCCTAAATCTAACAATACCAAATCGGGGATCTGTGTCTCCATCAACGACCAGAATTCCCCTTCGGTCATAGCCGTACCAATAACTTCTGCATTAGGAATTTCATGACGGAAGATTTCCTCCGTCCCCTTCAACTCCAATTTTACATCCTCAACAATAATAACCTTAAATTTTTGCTCTTCCATTTTTCTTTATCAAATAACTTATATGTGTTCTTTATTATCTACGCGGAATAGTGAAATAAACTGTAAATCCACTACCTTCAGCAGGTTCTGCATTGATGCGGCATCCTCTGCGACCGGCAAATTCATCATGATCTCGAATAATCTGTTTACACACCAAATACTCAGTACCCTTTAATTCCCCTTTTTCTCCGGAAGTCATGCGGGCCAGATTTGGGTAAAATAATTGATTCAATTCTTCTATACTTTTTTCACGTCGTGTATCCGTAAAAAGAAAACGGATATATTCATCCTCCTTACAGGCTTGTATACGGATAATTCCTTCTTCATGAACTGTCAAAGCTTCATCGATCAGATTCTCAAACAAGAAACGTAGCTGATTTACATCACCTATAACCTTCGCATCTATCGGCTCTATCACTAATTCCAGCTTCTCAATCAGATTTTTATTCACTTTTCGGAAATATTTTGTAGCAGCATCAAAAAGCTCTTGCACTGGGATAGTAGTTCGCCGGAAAGTAACCTCTTCCAACTGTCGGGAAGCACAAGAACTCAAAATAGTGAATATTCCTTTATAATATTCAATCAACTCCGTAATTGTCTCTATTGCCTCCCGTTCTTCTTTTTCCGAGAGTTGCTGTGTATTTAACCGCCCGATGATCTGTTTTATCTTATTAGGATAATAGATTGTCTCGTGCTTGATAGTAGAAAGACAGTTGTCAAGCACCATATTCTGCACATGGAGCATACTATCCTCCCATGAGGCACGACGTGTTTCTTCATGCGCTGATTCAATATCCCGATATTTCGTAGCCAATTTAACCACCGCATTAAATACGACAATAGCTACATAACGGGCTACCAGTTCGAATAGTAAACGATCCGTTTCTTGTTCCGTCCCTTCCCTACGTTCCAAATAGAATACTCCCACATATTGGTGTTCACCCCCCACCTCAATCATCAATGGAATCGCTTGGGAATGTTGTACAGAAAGGTATTTACAAGTATCGAAACACTGTTGGACTATCTCCGGCATTTCCTGACCATTGCTTGAAGCATATTCCAACCGATGTGTTGTTTCATTATATACAGCAATCCCCATTCGCTCAATTGTCAGCAACTCATTTACTGCACCAAACGCTTCTTTTACGATGCGTTGCGGAATTTCTTTCAAAGTATCTTCTTCTCGTTGAAGAGCTTCGGCATTCTCCTGTGGTCTAAGTAAAGAAGCGGCAAATACTTTCTGATTAATCTCAAGCACCTGCTCCAGGTTCAACCGATTTTGCACCCGCTTCCGCATATACAATAAATAATAACCAATCAAAGAAGCCACCAATAAGATTACACACAGAATGATACCCACCGTTTTGTTTGTATTCGAACGTTCCAACTGACGGCAATACCCTTCCAGTGATTGGTCCTCTCCTTGTAATTTATATAAATCAGTATATGCAGAGTTATTATAGTTGTATCCATCCAGCTGATTCAATGCCAGAAAAGCAACTGCCGCTTCATTCCTTATATCCAGAATAACATGATAGTCCGAATCAAAATAATCATTCCACCACTGAATCTCAGCAGGGGTTCCCTCACCAATCAGTTTCATATATCGTTTCGAATGCAATGAATCTGCGTACTCCCAATAATGTTCATTCAGCAATACAATCGCTGAATCAATATAATGTAATGCATCCGCATACCGCCCATCTTTATTTGCTTCATAAGCAATATCCGCATAAACAGAAGCTTCATCTAACAATACATTATAAGCAGAATCAGTCACTATCACAATCGAATCATTTCCTTGTAATAGTGGAGGAATCGGATCATACATACAAGATCCTATCCAAGTAGGTAGCAACAAGCAAAGTAGTACGCCAATTACTTTACGAACTCCCGTAGGAAGACGGAAATAAAAGCGGCTTCCTTTTCCAGGCTCACTCGTCACATTAAATAAACAAACATGAAACAGTTCATTTGTTTTCTTATATTTCTCTATGATTCCCTTACAATTCATTAATCCGAATCCGCTTCCTTTATTCTCTTTCAGTTCTTCCGGATCGGTAGCTTCCTTCATACCGATAGCACGTGAATCATATACCTTTTCACCAATGATATGAGATATATCCTCAGCAGAGATTCCACGACCGTTATCTTCGACAGAAATCTCAACATAGTTTTCTGTAGTAGTGGCATATACTTTAATAGTCCCGCCTTCAGAAGTATATTTACGAGCATTTTCAGCCAATGTATTGATCATAAACAAGGTCAATGCACGATCGGCCTTTACCATAGCCTTAGTAGGTTCTATTTCAAATTTCTGCTTTTTCATTTCAAAAGCTCTCCTGCCCTTACCCAACAGATCAAACAGTTCATTCAGGCTGAACGTTTCAATATTCAAGCTAAGTGTACCCTGCTTCATCTTAATCCAAAGAGCAAGAATATCGTTATATTCATTGATCGTTGTAACTAACTCATCGATATACTGATACTTCTCTTTCTTTATCTCTTCATTGTCAATATACCCTCTTTCCGTCAATTTATGTACCTCATTTAATATACGGTCAATAAACGGATTGATACCCTCCACAATTGCCAAACACGCTTTTTTTATAAGATTTTGCCGTTTGTTGCTGGCAATATGTTGCTCGTAAACATATCGCTGTTTCTCTAGCTGCATTCGCTCTTCACTTAGTGCTTCCAGCATTTGTTCATTATCAGCCGCCCATTCTATATAAGGCTCTAGCAAATGTACCAAAGCCTTCTCATCATGATGTAGCCGATGTAAAGGTACAAGTGAAGCTTTTTTCTCTTCATGAACTTCCAAGGTTAAACGTCCCTTCCCGAATAATTGATCGATTCCCTCTTGAATTAACGGAACATTCATTGGAATAGATGAAGTGATATCACGACAGAGAGACAGAATATGTTGCAAACGCGCTACATCAACTTGATTTCTCACTTTGGATCGTTTATTGAAGAACCAGCAAAGAATAATCACCAATATCAGTCCCGCAATAACCAAAAACAACACGATTGTCATTTGCTTGGAATCTGCTTCTAATGAAAGCCTTCGACTTTCAAGTTCTTTATCCTGACGGGTATATTTCAGAATATCCAAATATACATTCCGGTTATAATTTGATGCATACTTCACTCCCAGTCCGGCATATGAGACACTCAGTTGTTCCCTAATACGTGAAATCCATTCCGGAACGGTCTTTACATGCTCATGCCCAAACCATGGAACTCCAGTAAAAATAGTATCCCCTTCTGCATAAGGAAGCAGGTTATCTAATGAATCCACCTCATGGTGATAATAACGTATATGATGATGATTCACACAATCCAGTGCTTTCGTAAGCGTATCCAATGCTTCTGAATAACATCCATGCTCATTCAGGTATTTACCGATAGTTACATAAGCTCCGGCAATCTGATATAAATCTTTATAGTCGCGGAATTTCTCAAGTGCCACCTGAGCCATACGGAAAGGTAACAATGTATCTACCGGAAAGCCAAACTGTTCTAGCCCATGTATTCTTCTCGTGCGAAAGAACTCAAAATTAGTGGGAGAAGCCATCATGTTAGCCATTGCCTGTAAACTGTTACCTTCAAAATAAGGATGATTACTTTGAACAGCCAATTTCCACGTCGTATAAAGTTCTTCAAATTCATTCAATTTTCTTTCTTCCGGAGTATCCGCTTCGACAAGCGAGGCTGAACCTTTGATATAATGATAATAAAGTAATTGGTTCGTATCCTCTAATGCCTCCTCCGTAATGCTATCAAGAGAAGTCATCGCTTCTTGACGTTGCTGGAGATAATAGTAATAAATGGATGAGACGATAAAGAATTCCGTAAACGCATAATTCAGACGAAGTGTTTCGTGTCGGTCGGCAAAAAGATCACTTTCTTCCCGTATACGCTTCATACGCCGAAGGGCACTGTTACGGTAGTCATAAAACTCTTTATTCATAGACGTACGCTGGCATATCTTCATCAGTCCGATATCGGCAATCAGTAATTCCAATTCATTCTTGGTCAATTTATATACTTCCTTATGGTAAGCTTCGGCACGTTCGAAATCCATATTCATAAAAGCACAAAAACCAAGATTATTCGACGCTTCTGCTTTTCCTGATTTATATAAACTTATTTTCCGATAAGCCTGATCTGCATATTTATAGGAGGAGTCCAGATTTCTATAACGGTAAGCATAAGCTTTACCATTCAATGAATCGATCAGTCGCACTTCTTTGGTAGGAACCATATCGGTGCATGAGAAAAAGACGGAAAGCAATAACAGGAAACTCAACGGAAAGAAAATAACGGATAACGAAAAAGGCACCATTGAAAATGAATTACGACACCTTTCATTCCCCATCATTAGCTCTCTATTATTACTTAAAGAATCCTTTCCCATCATTCATTATCGGTTTTCCATTAACAATCATCCAACTATTGATACGCAAATCTACGAATATTTCCGATAAGTTGGAGGGAAAATTATTTTTTCTGTAGTAAGTCTTTCAAAATGATAAGAGAAATTCCTACCTTTGCAGGCAAATTAACAAATAGGTAACAACTATTACACAATGAGCGAAAAAGCACCCTTTATGGTATTCTCGGGAACGAACTCGAGATATCTCGCAGAGAAAATCTGCGCAAGCCTAAATTGTCCTCTAGGAAATATGAACATCACCCATTTTGCAGATGGTGAATTTGCAGTTTCTTACGAAGAATCGATTCGTGGTTCCAATGTATTCCTAGTCCAATCTACTTTCCCAAATTCAGACAATTTAATGGAACTTCTCCTGATGATTGATGCTGCCAAACGTGCGTCAGCAAAAACAGTTGTAGCTGTCATCCCTTATTTCGGATGGGCTCGTCAGGACAGAAAAGACAAACCACGTGTATCTATCGGTGCTAAACTGGTAGCTGATCTGCTTGCAGTAGCAGGTATCGACCGTTTGATCACTATGGATTTGCATGCAGATCAGATCCAAGGATTTTTTAATATTCCGGTTGACCATTTGTATGCTTCTGCCGTATTCCTCCCATATATTCAGTCTTTGAAATTAGACGAACTGGTGATTGCTACACCGGACGTAGGAGGTTCAAAGCGTGCCAGCACTTTCTCTAAATATCTAGGCGTACCTTTGGTACTTTGCAACAAATCACGTGAAAAAGCAAATGAAGTTGCTTCTATGCAAATCATTGGTGACGTAAAAGGTAAGAATGTCGTGTTGGTCGACGATATTGTAGATACCGCAGGAACAATCACCAAAGCTGCAAACATTATGATGGAAGCCGGAGCAGCGTCTGTACGCGCTATCGCCAGCCACTGCGTAATGTCTGACCCTGCTTCTTTCCGTGTACAGGAATCAGGCTTGACTGAAATGGTATTTACTGACAGTATTCCTTATACTAAGAAATGTGCAAAAGTTAAACAATTAAGTATTGCTGATATGTTTGCTGAAACGATCAGACGAGTTGTAAGCAATGAGTCTATCAGTTCACAGTACATTATCTAAGAAGCTAAAGACTTGATAAGACAAGAGGTTGTGTCAAACGCTGACACAACCTTTTCTATATTCAAGAATTTTGAAGTTAATTCTCATTTTTTTTCTTTATCCTATCTCCTCCAAACAAAAGACATCATTTCCTCTATCAACCTATCACCCGATCTATCACCTATTACCATTACTTCAATAGATATTTTCTATGAGCTATTAGCTATACTACTTGATTGCTAAAGTATGAACAGATAAATTCCTCTCTAGTAAGGACAAACTTCTTTTTCTTTAATAATAAACTTTTGATTATTAAAGAAAATCTATAAACGCAAGTTCCGTTCTTATAAACGCAAGTTCCATTTATAAAAACGAAACTTGCGTTTATAAAATCAAAACCTGCATTTATAGTTTATGCCAAATAGAAAATAACTTTTCCATTAAAGAAAAAGAAGTTAGGTCTTAATAGAAAGGAACTTATTTATTAATAGCCTATGGAAAAAGAAGTAATCAAATCAATTACAGGATAACTAATAAGAGGTTGTGACAGCGTTTTGACCTCTTTTGTTTATAGCAACTTTCTTTAGTACTTTATCCTCCTTCTTAAAACAGTATCACTCATTTATTAAAAAGTATAACAAAAAAAGAGAGTCTAATGAAGCACAATCTCCATTAGACTCTTTTATGGTAATCTTCTTATTATACAAATACTAATTCGCTAATCTTCCATTCTTGTAATTACCCTTCTTGATTAGCTTTCCATCCTTATCCGTTTCAACGAAAGGACCGTCTTTCTTTCCTTGTTTAAAGAAGCCATCAAAGCGATTTCCATCCTTATCAACTTGTACGCCCTGACCATCTTCCAGCCCATCTTTGAAATTACCTTTATATTGCATTCCGGAAATGGTATTGAGAGTACCCTGGCCATTTGGACGATTGTCTTTCCATTCACCTTCATAAACGTCTCCATTGCTCCACTTATACATACCATGGCCCTGACGTTTATTATCTTTCCACTCTCCTTCATAAACAGCACCGTTCGCCCAGGTAAATGTACCTTTACCATCCTGCATACCATCTTTGAAGTTTCCTACATATTTATCACCATTGGCGTGGTAGTAGACTCCCTCTCCCGTACGCTCTCCCAAAAGATAAGAACCTTCGTAACGATCGCCTGTATGAAAATGATAAGTACCTTTCCCATGCTGGATATCATCTTTCCAGTCACCTTCGTATTTATCTCCATTGATATATTCAAAAACTCCTTTTCCATGACGAACATCATCTTTCCAATCACCTTCGTACTTCGAGCTGTCATCCCAGACCATAGTACCTTTACCATTTTTCTTATCATTTTTCCACTGGCCGGTATATTGGGCACCATTTGCCCAGGTGTAAGTACCTTCACCTTCACGCTTATCATTTGCCCAATGCCCTACGTATAAGTCGCCGTTATGATAATACATGGTGCCTTCACCCTGCTGGTAGTCCTGATACCACATGCCGTCGTAGCGGTTGTTATTCATAAAGTAATAAATACCTTTTCCATGTTGCTGGTCTTGATACCACTGCCCTTCATATTTTTCTCCATCAGGAAAAGAATAAATGCCATAACCTTCGCGCTTACCTTTCACATATTCCCCCTCATAAACATCACCGTTCTTAAAAACCGTCTTTCCTTTACCATTTGGTTTACGGCTTTTCATTTCTCCGGTATATATGCTACCGTCTTTGAATGTATAGTTCCTGATTTTTAATTCCGATGAGAATGTGCCTTTCAGTTTCTCAAAAAATCCGCCTCCTTTGTTAGTGCTGATTGTGTCTTGAGCCATCACTCCCCCTTGGGCAATAAGAACAAGAAAAAGTGTAGTATATAGATATTTCCTCATTGATGTGCTATTATGCTTAAAATTACAATTTGGACAAAGATACAATTTCTCTGCCAAAAACTACCCTATCGGAAAGCAATTTATGACAACTTTTTACCTGCAATGACCTCTTTTAATGTCTCTTTGCACAAATAACGTTGTGCCAATTCCTGAATTTCCTGCGTCGTAACCTCATTGACAGCCTGCAAAGAACGGGAAAAATACTCATCATCCAGACCGGACGTAGCGATAAATATCCATGCATCCGACAATGAAAAAGGCGATTCATAATTACGGCACATCTCTCCCAGCATATAGTTACGTACCATTGTAAGCTCTTCCAAAGTAACAGGTTCTTGATGCAATCTGTCTATTTCATGATAAACTTCCTGTATCAACGGTTCCACATATTCGTTGGCAGTTTCCGTTGAGATACCCAACAGACTGCTATCCGGATACGACATGATTCCTGCCGAAATACCGTAAGTATATCCCTTCTCTTCACGAATATTAGACATTAGGCGACTGCCGAAATATCCTCCGAACAAAGTCATCAGAACTCGCAACTTCAAGTAATCAGGATGTGTACGGGTGATAGTAGTACAACCCATTTTCACAGCACTTTGCAAAGCATCTTCCCGCTCTGTAAAAACTCGTTTTTCAGGAATGGCAGTGAAAGAAAACTCAGGTCGAACAGCCCTCTGCTGATACATTCCGAAAGGATATCCGAATGCATCCGTTACCCGCCGGATAATCTCCGAGGTTACTTTGCCCGACAGGAAGATGGAACAATTGCCCGAATGATAATATTCTTGGTAGAAGCTACGCAACACTTCCGGTTTGATAGCACGATAATCTTCTTCCACAGCAATCTGTCCGCATGGATGCTGTTCTCCGTAGAGTGCTTGCATCAGGCTACGTTGCGCCAGAAAATCAACCTTCGAACTATTTACTAAATATTGCTGTATATTAGTATCTAAAATAGTGTTCAACTCTTTTTCAGGGAAGAGGGGTTCCTTAATCATGGATTCCACCACTTCCAACGTTTCAGCTACATACTTATTTAACGAATATATCGTAAGATAGGCATACTCCGACGAACTGGAGAGTTCCAGCCATGAACCATAATAATCCAGTTTTTCAGCAATCGTGGCAGTTGTATATTTACGTGTACCCTCACGCAACATCCGGTTAGTAAACAATGCCTGTAACTTCTGAGACTGATGCCAGCGTCCTCCGGCAAAAAGAATATCCATACGCACCACTTCCTGTTCTCCTGCATTGATCACAGCCAATGGAATACCATTCGGCAAAGTAGTCCGGACAGGAGGAAGTATGCTAAAGTCCTTCATGGCTTGTATTTCAGGTTGTATCGTACGATCCATGTTTATAATCTGTTTTTCAGAAATTCTTCTGCGCGTTCAAGATCTTGAGGAGTATCAATGCCAATAGTTTCTACTTCACTGATTCCCACCTTTATTTTGTACCCATTCTCTAACCAACGGAGTTGCTCCAACGATTCAGCCAGTTCCAAAGAGGATTGCGGTAAAGCGGTGATCTCTTTTAATACTTCTGTTCGGTAAGCATACAAACCGATATGTTTGTAATAAATATGGTTCTTCAACCAATCTGCTTGGTCGACATTACGCTGATAAGGGATGATAGAACGGCTGAAGTACAACGCATTCCAATTCTTATTGACCACTACTTTCGGAGAGTTCACATTCTCCAAAGCAGCAAATGCATCCTCTGCGGTAAACGGTTTCACCAATGTAGCAATCTGTGTAGTTGGATCTTCAAAGCAGGCTTTTACAGCGTCTAATTGCGAAGGCTGGATAAAAGGTTCGTCTCCTTGTATATTGACTACTACATCAAAGTCACCGCCAATCTTCATACAAGCTTCGTAACAACGGTCCGTACCACTCTTATGATCGACAGAGGTCATCACAACTTTTCCTCCAAAGGCTTTTACCACAGCTTCGATACGTTCGTCATCAGTAGCTACATAAGCATCATCCAGCACACCTGCTACTTGTTCATATACACGCTGTATCACTGTTTTGCCACCCAATATAGCCAACGGTTTTGCAGGAAAACGGGTGGATGCATAACGGGCAGGTATAATTCCCAGAAATTTCATCTATTTTATACGTAATGGAAAATGGAGACTAGGTAATGATTGTTGCACATATTCCCGTTCCCAATCTTCCGGTTTTAAAATTCGGTTATCATATAAAAGCAGGTCAATATCGAGACATACTTTTTCTTCTTCTTTATCTCCCGGTTGTCTTCCGGCAGAACGTTCTATCTCTTTCAGTATTTTTATTACCTCCTCCTCTCTTTCGTTGGAAAAGAATACAGCAACCTGATTGGAGAATAACGTCTGATTTTTAAAATACAATGGTTTGGTTTCCTGCTCTGGTGCAAAACAAATAGTAGAAAACAGCTCCGACAACTTCTGCCGTGCAAAAGCCAAGTTCTCCCTTTTGTGGTAATTGCTTCCTATGCAAATTATACACTGATGATGAGTGGGGTTATTATCCATTATCAATTAAACAAGTCATCCAATCCGCTTTCTTCAATGAATCCTTCATCCGGAAGTTCCGAATCATCCCCACAGGGGTCAAACCCTTCAGGCAGATCAAACGTTTGTTTCTGGCTATATCCCAGATTCGGGTCATCATATACTTTCTTCATGTATTTAGCCCAGATAGGCAATGCAGCAGCAGCACCTTGCCCGTTGCTCATAGCACCAAAGTGAATATCTCGTTCATCTCCTCCTACCCAACAACCGGATACCAGCGATGGGGTAATCCCCATAAACCAAGCATCGGAGTTATCATTGGTTGTTCCTGTTTTACCACCCATATCGGCAGTAATTCCATAACGGCGGACACGTCCACCGGTTCCTTCGTTGATAACAGCGCGCAACATAACCAGCATTTTATAGGCACTCGAAAGACTAATAACTTCATTCATTTGCGGAGTAAATGTAGCTATCACATTACCTTCACTGTCTTCAATACGAGTAACAAACAATGGAGACACCCGTACTCCTTTATTGACGAATGCAGTGTAAGCACTTACCATCTCGCCGACAGAGATTTCACAAGCTCCGAGACTGAGTGAATATACCGCTGGAATATCTTTATTGCGTACACCAAAGCTGTGAATTAATCGTACCAATGCCTGTGGAGTGACTTTATTAATCAAATAAGCCGAGATCCAGTTATCCGAGTTGGCTAGTCCCCATTTCAAGGTTACCATTTCTCCATAACGCTTGTTGTTGGCGTTACGCGGTGTCCATGGCTCTCCAGTTTCAGTGATCAATGTTTGTTCTACGTGACGTACCTGATCACAAGGTGAAAATCCATCTTCCATAGCCAATGTGTACAAATACGGTTTGATAGTAGAACCCACCTGACGACGTCCGACCATTGCCATATCGTATTTGAAATTAACATAATCAGGTCCCCCCACATAAGCCTTTACATGACCGTTCATTGGGTCCATCGACATGAAACCTGTACGCAAGAAATGTTTGTAATAACGGATAGAGTCCATCGGAGTCATAATAGTATCTTTTGGTCCCGCCCAAGAGAAAACCGTCATTTCTTCCGGTTTATTGAATGCTTTGCGAATCTCCTCTTCGGAAGCTCCTGCCCCCTTCATTACATTGTAGCGTCCGCTCTGTTTCATAGCTCTGTTCAGCAAGTCTTCTACTTTCGACGCAGGCAAAGCTCTGGCATACGGTGCATTTTTACTACCCACCTTCTCTTTGAAGAACTGAGGTTGCAGAGTTTCACCCAAATGTTCACTGACTGCTTCTTCAGCATATTGCTGCATACGTGAGTCAATTGTGGTATAAATCTTCAACCCGTCAGTGTAGATGTTATAGTTTGTGCCGTCTTTCTTTTTGTTTTTCTTGCACCAGCCGTACAACGGATCTGTCTCCCAAGCGATAGAATCTTCATAGAATTTTTGCATTTGCCAACCACGATAGTTACTCTTATCAGGTTTTGAAGCAGTCATAATCATGCGGAGATATTCACGGAAATAGGTTGCCAATCCTTCTTTGTGGTCTACACGATTATAAGTCAATTTCAACGGAAGAGCCTGCAAAGAGTCACGTTCTGCTGTGGTAATGTATCCGGCCTTGCACATCTGTGAAAGAACCACATTACGACGTCCCAAAGAATTATCACGTATTTTTTGATTCCTGGACACAGGGTTATATCGTGACGGGTTCTGACACATTCCTATCAGCATAGCTGCCTGTTCAATCTTCAAATCCTTTGGTTCACAGCCGAAATACGTGTATGCTGCGGTTTTAATACCTACAGCGTTATTTAGAAAATCAAACTTGTTAAGATACAGCGTGAGAATCTCTTCTTTCGTGTAGTAACGTTCCAGTTTCACAGCAATGACCCACTCGATCGGTTTTTGCAAAAGACGCTGTAACGTATTGCTCGCCACTTCTTTTGTAAAAAGCTGTTTAGCAAGCTGCTGCGAAATAGTGCTACCTCCACCTGCACTTTCCTGACCCAATAATCCACGTTTTATAATTGCTCGGGTAAGAGCCTTTGCATCAATACCGGAATGCTTGGGAAAACGGACATCTTCCGTAGCAATCAATGCGTTGATGATATGCGGTGACAGGTCAGAATAGCTGCTATACACACGATTATTTTTTTCCACCGAAAATGTTCCCATCACCTTCCCGTCTTCCGAGAAGATTTCCGTAGCAAATTTATAGTTCGGATTTTCCAATTCCTCTACAGGGGGCATATATCCTATCCAACCTTCTGAGATGGAAATAAAGACAGTAGCAACAGCCACCACAACGAGTGCAAATAAGATCCAAAGAGCAATTATTATTTTTCGAATCATGTTTTTAACTTAAAAAAAGCGCATTTATTAAAGTTGCAAAGATAGTTAAATTCCTGCACTTAGCCAACAAGTTCGACAATTATTTCAGTCTTACTAACATTCAATAAAAATCATTCAGGTATAGAGTTCTATTTCATCCCGGGGGTAAACAACAGTAAGCCATGGGCTGGCAGTTGCTCAGCCCGCACCTAACGGACTGTTAGCCTACGGCTCAGAGATCTCCGACCCATGGGTTCGAGAATAAAAGCAAAGCTGCCATTTTCCGCCTCTCAAAGAGATATTTCTCATATCCCGTTTTTCTCCCATTTTTCTCTTCCTTAAAAACATCCCGTCGGCGTCGGCTTCTTCTCTCTTTTTCTCTCCGTCTTTTTCTTTTTTATCTTATTTTTATTACGCGCGCTTAGAGCTAACCTATATTGATTATCAAATAGTTATCACGCTCTTTAACACTTTATTTGACACATGGTTACGCTGTAACTACGGCGTAAGTAACTCGTAGCCACTCATCTATTAACTTTTATTAACCCGCAAAAACACATCCGAAAAGAGGAATAAAAACAAGTTTTTTTTCAAGAATTATTAGGTTTGTTCTATGCGTATTTCATAAATTCTTCGTACCTTTACGCCTCGGTAAAACAAGTTCTATCCACATATAAAAATAACAAAATGGAAAACAGAAGTTTAGTAACCATTGCCGAACATTCGAAAGAAAAGATACTTTACATGCTCGAAATGGCGAAGCAGTTTGAAATGAACCCTAACCGCCGGTTATTGCAAGGTAAGGTAGTGGCAACCCTGTTCTTTGAACCTTCCACCCGCACCCGTCTGAGTTTTGAGACAGCAGCCAATCGCCTCGGTGCACGTGTCATCGGTTTCACTGATCCCAAAGTAACCAGCTCTTCAAAAGGAGAAACATTAAAAGATACCATCATGATGGTGAGCAACTACGCAGACATCATCGTTATGCGTCATTACCTTGAAGGAGCTGCCCGGTATGCCAGCGAAATAGCTCCTGTGCCTATTGTCAATGCAGGAGACGGAGCCAACCAGCACCCATCTCAAACGATGCTAGACCTCTACTCTATCTACAAAACACAAGGCACACTGGAGAATCTCAATATTTTCCTCGTAGGTGACCTGAAGTACGGACGTACCGTACACTCTTTGCTAATGGCAATGCGTCACTTCAACCCGACGTTCCATTTCATTGCCCCTGAAGAACTGAAAATGCCGGAAGAATATAAACTTTATTGCCAAGAACATCAGATCAAATACATAGAGCACACCGACTTCACAGAAGAGACGATTGCCAATGCGGATATTCTTTATATGACTCGTGTGCAACGCGAACGTTTTACTGATTTAATGGAATACGAACGAGTAAAGAATGTGTATATCTTACGTAACAAGATGCTGAAACATACACGTCCGAACTTGCGAATCCTGCATCCGCTTCCCCGCGTGAATGAGATTGCTTATGACGTGGACGATAATCCGAAAGCATACTATTTCCAACAAGCACAGAATGGTCTGTATGCACGTGAGGCTATCCTTTGCGACGTATTGGGTATCACATTAGAGGACGTTAAAAATGATATTTTACTATGAGCGAAAATAAACAAGAGCTACAAGTAGCTGCCTTAGAGAACGGGACAGTGATTGACCATATCCCTTCTGAAAAACTCTTTACCGTTGTTCAGTTGCTTGGGGTAGAGCAGATGAAGAGTAACATTACCATCGGATTCAACCTTGACAGCAAAAAGTTAGGTAAAAAAGGAATCATTAAGATTGCTGATAAGTTCTTCTGCGATGAAGAAATTAATCGTATTTCCGTTGTTGCACCACACGTGAAACTGAATATTATCCGCGACTATGAAGTCGTTGAAAAGAAAGAAGTGAAAATGCCGGATGAATTGCGAGGTATCGTGAAATGCGCCAATCCAAAGTGCATCACGAACAACGAGCCAATGGCTACTCTGTTTCATGTGATAGATAAAGATAATTGTGTGGTAAAATGCCACTATTGCGAAAAAGAACAGAAGCGTGAGGATATCACAATCCTTTGATGTTCTTCATTCATCATTCTTAATTCTTTATTAAATTGAAACAAGACTGGAAACCAGGAACAATGATTTATCCGTTGCCGGCCGTATTAGTCAGTTGCGGAAAAGAAGAAAGTGAATATAATATTATCACAGTAGCATGGACGGGTACGATTTGCACAAACCCGCCCATGTGTTATATATCCGTACGTCCGGAACGTCATTCTTATGAGATTATTAAGAAAAACATGGAGTTTGTCATTAATCTGACGACGAAAGACATGGCGTTTGCTACAGATTGGTGCGGAGTCCGTTCCGGAAAAGATTATCATAAGTTTGAAGAGACGAAACTGACTCCCGGTCCCTGTACAGTGATTAATGCTCCGCTCATCGAAGAGTCTCCTCTTTGCATTGAATGTCGGGTAAAAGAAATCGTGTCACTCGGTTCGCACGATATGTTTATCGCTGATGTAGTAAATGTTCGTGCCGACGATCGTAACTTGAATCCTAAAACAGGGAAATTGGAACTGGCAGAAGCAAATCCGTTGGTTTATGTACATGGAGGATATTATGATTTGGGCGAGAAAATAGGAAAGTTCGGATGGAGTGTGGAAAAGAAAAATAAATAAGAAGTTTTAAAAATCACATAGGATGGTTATACTGCGTACAATACTGATTCTTTGTCTGCTGACCGTAACTTGTACGGCTTTCGGCAAGGATGGCAATACAGGTAACGTAGAACGTCCAAATACCAAAAAGATAAATTTCGGCATTAAGGCAGGATTCAACTCCACCATGTTCATGGTGTCGGAGCTGAAGATTAAAGATGTGACCATTGACGAATTTCAAAATAATTATAAGATCGGATACTTCGGTTCACTTTTTATGCGAATCAACATGAAGAAACATTTTATCCAACCGGAAGTATCATACAATGTTGGTAAATGCGAAATCACTTTTGATAAGCTCGGCTCGCAACATCCCGATATCGAGCCTGATTATGCTTCAGTCAAATCCGTTCTTCACAGCATTGATTTTCCAATTCTCTACGGATATAACGTTGTGAAAAAAGGACCTTACGGTATGTCCATCTTTGCAGGTCCGAAAATACGTTACCTATGGGGAAAACAGAATGAAATCACCTTCAGTAACTTCGACCAGAAAGGTATTCATGAGAAACTACATCCGTTCAATGCCAGCGTGGTAGTTGGCGTGGGAGTTAATATATCCCGAATCTTTTTCGATTTCCGTTACGAGCAGGGGGTGAGAAATATATCAAAATCTATCACATATGATAATATCAATTCTGACGGTAGCACAGGAGTCAGTACTATTATATTCAAACGACGGGACAGTGCACTCAGTTTTTCTCTCGGATTTATCCTATAATCAGACGGACATATTGAAGAGGGAGCTTTATGCAAAGATGAGCAACTGACTACATTCATTGAAACTGAATAATGTTAAGAACAAAGTCCCTATTTAGTAATAAAAAGAAAGCACTCCCCTCATATCTATTATCAATTTTCCACAATCTATTCCTTTAATTCTTCACTAATTATATTTTGTTCTTTATTTATTTTCACTAACTTTGTGCGCTTAAATAAAGTATCTCGAATTAGAATATTAAATCTTACTTATACAAAAGAATGAAAAGAGACGACTTAATTTTCGACATCATCGAAAAAGAGCACCAACGTCAGCTGAAAGGTATCGAGCTGATCGCATCTGAAAACTTTGTAAGTGACCAAGTTATGCAAGCAATGGGTTCTTGCCTGACTAACAAGTATGCAGAAGGTTATCCCGGCAAACGCTACTACGGAGGTTGTGAAGTTGTAGACCAAAGCGAACAAATTGCTATCGATCGTTTGAAGGAAATTTTCGGCGCAGAATGGGCAAACGTACAGCCTCACTCAGGTGCACAAGCCAACGCTGCCGTATTTTTGGCTGTGTTGAATCCAGGTGATAAATTCATGGGATTGAACCTGGCACATGGTGGTCACCTTTCTCACGGTTCTTTAGTGAACACTTCCGGTATTATCTACACACCTTGCGAATACAACCTGAATCAGGAAACAGGACGTGTTGATTACGACCAAATGGAAGAAGTAGCTTTGCGCGAAAAACCGAAAATGATTATCGGTGGCGGCTCTGCTTACTCTCGCGAATGGGACTACAAACGTATGCGCGAAATCGCTGATAAAGTGGGTGCTATCCTAATGATCGACATGGCTCATCCTGCCGGACTGATCGCTGCCGGACTGCTTGAGAACCCGGTTAAATATGCACACATCGTCACTTCAACTACACATAAAACACTCCGCGGACCTCGTGGCGGTGTCATCTTGATGGGTAAAGACTTCCCTAATCCATGGGGAAAGAAAACTCCGAAGGGTGAGATCAAAATGATGTCTCAATTATTGGATTCTGCCGTATTCCCTGGTGTACAAGGTGGACCGCTGGAACACGTTATTGCTGCAAAAGCAGTAGCATTCGGTGAAATTCTGCAACCTGAATACAAGGAATATGCAAAACAAGTACAAAAGAATGCTGCTGTATTGGCACAGGCATTGATCGACCGTGGTTTCACCATCGTTTCCGGTGGAACTGACAACCATTCTATGCTAGTAGACCTGCGTAGCAAATACCCGGACCTTACAGGAAAAGTGGCAGAGAAAGCATTAGTTTCCGCTGATATTACAGTAAACAAGAACATGGTTCCGTTTGATAGCCGTTCTGCTTTCCAAACTTCGGGTATCCGTTTAGGTACTCCTGCTATCACTACTCGTGGTGCAAAAGAAGACTTGATGTTGGAGATTGCTGAAATGATCGAAACTGTTCTGTCGAACGTAGAGAACGAAGAGGTTATCGCACAAGTACGCGCACGTGTCAATGAGACAATGAAGAAATATCCTCTATTTAAGGATTAAAATATATTTTTGGAATACCTTGGAAACGTCCAGGGGTTCATAGGATGAAATGGTCTGCCCTTCGCGAGAAGTGCAGACCATGTTTTTTATAAATTAACACTTAGAGAATAAACTATTTGATGCGTTTTACGTTTTTCTTCTACAACACGCAAAAATAGAAGGTGTGTCAAAATAGTAAGCCATAACACACCGGACTCTATATACAATCATCCCCGTCTTTCCAAGTTGAAAAAAATGGAAAGACGGGGATTTAATCTTATAACCTATTTAGAAAGGCATTTATATTACTAATTGGACTTTCTTCGGATTTACTTACTCCAGCTTTTTAGCTCAATCCTTCAATATTACCATCTACAATATCAATATGCAGTGCTTGCGGCTCTTTAGGTAATCCCGGCATACGGAGTATTTCTCCGGCAATGGCAACGATCATTTCTGCTCCATTATTAATGACAATGTCTTTGATATGGAACTCGAAATTATTCACTGCCCCATAAATCTTCGGATCGGCAGAAAATGAATATTGTGTTTTAGCAATACAAACCGGATAATGAGAAATTCCCATTTTCTCTATTAACTTGATACGACTACGGGCAATGCTGCTATAAGTAATGACGCTTGCTCCATAAATATTAGTAGCCACTTTCTCTATCTTTTGCTGGACAGTATCTTCTTCTTTGTAGGTGAAACGCAGAGGTTCGGAAGGATTATTTTCAATCATATCTACTACGAGACGAGCCATATCTACAGCACCCTCTCCTCCTTCGGTAAAAGCGTTGTTGATAGCAAAGCCTACCCCCAACTGTTCGCAATGCTCACGTAGCATTTCCATTTCTTCATCCGTATCACTGGCAAACTTATTGAATGCTACGATAATGGTCTGACCAAACGAACGAAGATTACGAATATGTTTATCCAGATTACGCAATCCTTCTTTCAATCCTTCCAAATTGGGTTCTTTGATGCGATCAAGACTGACACCACCATGCATTTTCAAACCTTGTGCAGTAGCAACAATCACTGTCAGTTTAGGTTGGAGTCCGCTTTTACGACACTTGATATTATAAAACTTCTCTGCACCCAGATCGGCACCAAATCCGGCTTCTGTAATCACATAGTCACCAAATGACATTGCCAGCTTGGTAGCCAGAATAGAGTTGCAACCATGAGCAATATTGGCAAACGGACCACCATGTACGAAAGCAGCAGTTCCTTCGGTAGTCTGTACCAGATTGGGATGGATAGCGTCTTTCAGCAAGACGGTGATAGCTCCTGCCACTCCCAGATCTTTTACTGTAAACGGTTCGTCGTCATAGGTGAATCCCAACAGGATATTTTCAATACGGCGGCGCAAATCTTCTTCGTCTTTTGACAGGCAAAGTATCGCCATTATCTCCGAAGCCGGAGTGATATCGAATCCGGATTCCTGCGTAATGCCGTTTGACTTCGGTCCCAGACCGACTACAATACTACGCAAAGAACGGTCGTTCACATCCAATACCCGCCGCCAGAGAATTTCTTTTAGTCCGAAACCCTTCGCCTGATTCTGGTACAGGTAATTGTCCAATAAGGCGGAGATCATGTTATGAGCGGAAGTGATTGCATGAAAGTCTCCCGTAAAGTGTAGATTGATCTTTTCCATCGGAAGTACTTGGGCGTATCCGCCTCCGGCAGCTCCTCCTTTCATTCCGAAACAAGGACCAAGCGATGGCTCGCGCAAAGCTACAATTGCTTTCTTACCAATCTTGTTTAGTCCCAAGGCAAGGCCGATAGAGACTGACGTTTTACCAATACCCGCTTTCGTTGCGGTGATAGCAGTCACCAAGATAAGATTGCTTTTCTTTATCTTTTCTTCATCAATCAGTTGTTCGGGAATCTTCGCAATGTAACGACCATAGTTTTCTACTTCGTCACGAGGAATTCCAATATTCTCGGCAACCTGCTTTATCTTCTTCAACTCGATACTGCGAGCTATTTCTATGTCTGATTTCATATAGAATATGGTTAGTTTTATTTTTGAATTGACAAAAGTATAACAAAAAAGCGAGATTGAGAAATTTAGAAGTTATTCTCCTGCGCGTTCATTTTATAAGATACTTGTTAAGCCGAAAACAACATTTCCGAAAGAATATTATGAAAAAATATTTAAGTATTACCTCGTTTATTAGATAAAATCTGTACTTTTACCAGCGTATAAAAAAACACAATAACACATCATTTCGATCAACCATGAATCAACCATTGACAAAGACACCTCGCATTGAAGTAGTAGATGCTTTACGCGGATTTGCTGTAATGGCAATTATTTTAGTACATAATCTGGAGCATTTCATTTTTCCGGTCTATCCGGAGCAATCACCCGAATGGCTCAATATATTGAATCAAGGAATTTTTCATGGAGTCTTTGCTTTGTTCGCGGGGAAAGCTTATGCCATTTTTGCTTTATTATTCGGCTTTACATTTTATATCCAAAGTAATAATCAGAAAAAACAAGGAAAGGATTTTGGATACCGTTTCTTATGGAGATTGATTCTGCTGGCAGGATTTGCTACGCTGAATGCTGCATTCTT
Organism: Bacteroides bouchesdurhonensis; assembly: GCF_900155865.1. GTDB lineage: Bacteria > Bacteroidota > Bacteroidia > Bacteroidales > Bacteroidaceae > Bacteroides > Bacteroides bouchesdurhonensis. The sequence goes on along the minus strand of NZ_LT707006.1, from coordinate 2,768,617 downwards.
TCCGGCAGGAGACGTTCTATTATTGTTCGTTGTAGTCGGAATTGTTTTGTTCCTTACACGTAATTGGAGCGATAAAATGATTCTTTTTGCTGCTATCTTTTTTCTGATTCAGCCGATAGAATGGTATCATTACATTGCCAACCTGATTAACCCGGCACATCAGTTACCGGATTTGGGTGTAGGTGCTATGTACGGTGAGGTAGCCGAAGTCACGAAGACAGGAAATTTCTGGGATTTTATCTGTTGTAATGTTACGCTGGGACAAAAAGCTAGCTTTTTATGGGCAGTAAATGCCGGTCGTTTCATGCAAACAGCCGGATTATTCTTATTAGGATTCTATATCGGAAGGAAACAATTGTTTGTCACCACAGAAAAGAATCTCCGTTTCTGGACGAAGGCTCTGATAATCGGTGCTATTTCCTTTGCTCCTTTATATGCTTTGAAAGAGGTGATTATGCAGAACGATGAAATCATAAAGCAAACAGTGGGTACTGCATTTGATATGTGGCAGAAATTAGCGTTTACTTTCGTATTAGTTGCTTCTTTCGTTCTTCTCTATCAGAGGGAAGCTTTCAGTAAAAAAGTTTCCGGATTGCGCTTTTATGGCAAAATGAGTCTTACTAATTATATTTCTCAATCAATCATAGGAGCTATTATTTATTTTCCATTCGGCTTATATCTTGCTCCTTATTGCGGATACACGATTAGTTTACTTATCGGATTCTTTATATTTATCCTTCAGGTGCAATTCTGCAAATGGTGGTTGAAGAAGCATAAACAAGGTCCGTTGGAGTCTATTTGGCACAAGTGGACTTGGATGGGAAGGAAGTAGATAACAAATCCTAATTTTCTGCTTTTGTCACATATGTTACAGTTTTAAACTGTACCTCCGATGTATCTTTGCAGAAAAAATAGATTATGGAACAGTTACATGCACATGAAGTCCTTCACATGATGGAAGGAAATAGTTATTCAGAATCATCTTTAAAAGAGGCAATCATTCATAAGTTTGGTGAAGAACAACGTTTCTACACTTGTTCGGCAACTGATATGGATATTGATGAATTGATAGTATTTCTCAAAAAGAAAGGTAAGTTTATGCCTACAGATGATGGATTCACAGTGGATATCACAAAGGTTTGTAGTCATTGATTCAAAGTTTTGACAGGCAGGAGTATCTTGACGTACAGGAGTAGATGAAATGAAAAAGTTGCACTTTATAACGCACTCCCTGTTGAAGGTACAAAGTATTTCTCCATATTGACCTGCTCTAATTTAAGCAAACCTATCTTTTTTGCAATCCCTCCGGCATATCCCGTTAAGCTGCCATTACATCCAACAATTCTGTGACAAGGTATAATAATACTAATAGGATTATGTCCCACTGCACCACCAACAGCTTGTGACGACATATTTTGTACTCCTTTTTGGCGGGCAACTTCATCCGCTATATCTTTGTACGTTATCACTTCTCCATAAGGTATCTTCCTCAATATCTCCCATACCGCAAGGCGAAAAGGCGTCCCCTCCAAATGCAGCGAAGGGGTAAAATCAGGATTTCTACCACTGAAATAACAATCTAGCCACTCCTTAGTTTGTTCGAATATAGGTAATGACTTCTCTTCATTCTCTTCCGATAATGTAGCAGCGAAGTATTTCTGCCCGTCAAACCACAAACCTGTGAGACAATCACCGTTACCGGCAAGTGTTATTCCTCCGATAGGAGATTGATATTTATAAATATATTGCATAGCTTCTACTTTTAAATGATGATGTTTCACAAAGATAACGATTTTTCCTTAACAGACAAATGCCGAGATTTACAAGCCAAAGAATAATGTTCTATACAACTTCGGCAATGCCACCGAATATCAAACAGTTACAAGAATTCAGATACTATCCTCACACAAAAATCCGCTTCAAATTACAAACACTTTTTATTAAATAATGTTGTTACTAGCATAACCTAAACAAGAACATCATTATGGAATGGATTATTAATCAACTTAGGGTACACCCCGAGCTTGCCATCTTTCTCACTCTTTTCGCCGGATTCTGGCTTGGTAAGCTGAAAATAGGGAAATTTTCATTAGGAACAGTTACCAGCGTCTTGCTGGTTGGAGTATTGGTAGGACAACTAAATATCACCGTAGACGGTCCGATGAAAGCTGTATTCTTTCTACTCTTTTTATTTGCCGTAGGCTATAAGGTAGGTCCACAGTTCTTTCGGGGATTGAAAAAGGACGGTTTGCCACAGGTCGGATTCGCCGTTCTGATGTGTATTGTCAGCCTTGTAGCTCCATGGATACTTGCAAAAATCATGGGATATAACGTAGGTGAAGCTGCCGGACTACTTGCCGGTTCGCAGACAATCTCAGCCGTTATCGGTGTGGCAGAAGACACTATTAACCAGTTGGGTATCAGTGATGCACAGAAAGCAAGCTATATCAATGCGATCCCGGTAGCTTATGCTGTTACTTATATTTTCGGAACAGCAGGTTCTGCATGGCTTCTTGCTTCCATCGGTCCTAAAATGTTGGGAGGACTGGAGAAAGTAAAAGCTGATTGCAGGGAACTTGAAGCAAAAATGGGAAGCTCCGAAGAAGATGAACCCGGCTTCTCTCCTGCCCTTCGTCCGGTTGTATTTCGTGCTTACAAGATTGCGAATGAATGGTTTGGCAAAGGAAAAACGGTTAAGGAACTTGAAGACTATTTTTCTCGAAATGATAAACGTTTATTTGTAGAGCGTGTCCGTCAGAATGGAGTTGTAAAAGAGGAAAATCCAACTCTTCTGCTCCAACCCAATGACGAAATCGTATTGAGCGGACGACGCGAGTTCGTGATCGGTGAAGAAGACTGGATAGGTCCTGAAGTCATTGATGCACAACTGCTTGACTTCCCGGCTGAGACTCTCCCCGTCATGGTGACTCACCATACCTTTGCAGGGGAAAATATTGCCACTATCCGTGCACAGAAGTTTATGCATGGGGTAAGTATCCGCAGTATCAAACGGGCAGGTATCAATGTCCCTGTACTATCAAAAACAGTCGTCGATTCTGGCGATATCCTCGAACTAACCGGACTGCCGCATGAAGTGGAAACCGCAGCCAAACAAATGGGATATGTTGATCGTCCTACAAATCAGACAGATATGATCTTCGTCGGATTGGGTATCTTAATTGGTGGTCTGATCGGTGCGCTTACCATACATTTGGGTGGAGTGCCTATCGGCTTATCTACTAGTGGAGGTGCGCTGATTGCCGGGCTCGTTTTCGGTTGGCTACGCAGCAAACATCCTACTTTCGGTGGAATTCCCGAACCTTCTTTATGGGTACTGAATAATGTCGGATTGAATATGTTTATTGCTGTAGTCGGAATTGCTGCGGGGCCCAGTTTCGTAACGGGGTTCAAAGAAGTAGGCTTTAGTCTGTTTATTGTCGGAGCACTTGCCACCGCTATCCCTCTGATCTGCGGATTGCTGATGGCGAAATATTTATTCAAGTTCCATCCGGCTTTAGCGCTAGGGTGTACTGCCGGTGCACGTACTACTACAGCAGCATTAGGAGCTATTCAGGACGCTGTGGAAAGTGATACTCCAGCTTTGGGTTACACTGTCACTTATGCCGTTGGTAACACACTGCTCATTATCTGGGGAGTCGTTATCGTATTGCTCATGTGACATATCCGTTAATATTCACAGTGAGTCGAAAAAACTTAATGATAAATTAAATTTATGATTGCTTTGCCATTACCTACTTAAACACAAGGTCTTAGCCTAGCAAATATATCCTATGAGCTAAATAATTTATGCTAATAGCTAATTACATTATCCTCATAGCTAATTTATCCCAGCAAACTAACATCTCTAAAAAATAGAAACATTATGGAAAAGAAAACCACTGGTACAGCAATAACCAAAAGCTTTGCCAAGAAAATGGAAACAATCAGCCCCTTCGAACTGAAAAACAAACTGATCGATATGGCGGATGAAAGTATCAAAAAAATGGCACACACCATGCTTAATGCGGGACGAGGAAACCCTAACTGGATTGCTACCGAACCGCGTGAAGCCTTTTTCCTGTTAGGACAATTCGGACTCTGCGAATGCCGCCGCGTCTTTTCTCTGGAAGAAGGAGTAGCCGGTATCCCACAAAAAGTAGGAATAGCTGCCCGTTTCGAAGCTTTCCTGAAAGATAATGAGAAAGTTCCCGGAGCTCAGTTATTGAAAGGTACGTACAACTATATGTTGATGGAACATGCGGTAGACCCTGATACTCTTATTCATGAATGGGCAGAGTCTGTCATTGGTGACCAATATCCTGTCCCCGACCGTATTCTTCATTTCACAGAACAAATCGTACAAGATTATCTGGCACAAGAACTCTGTGACCGACGTCCCCCTAAAGGCACCTTCGATTTGTTTGCAACCGAAGGAGGAACTGCTGCTATGTGCTATCTGTTTGATTCGCTTCAGGAAAATTTCCTGTTAAATCAAGGAGATTCTATTGCACTAATGATTCCGGTCTTCACTCCTTACATCGAGATACCGGAATTGCGCCGTTACCAATTTGATGTTACTGAAATTGCAGCCGACCAGATGACACCAGATGGTCTGCATACCTGGCAATATAAAGATGAGGATATCGACCGCCTGAAAGATCCTAAAATAAAGGCACTCTTTATCACCAATCCAAGTAATCCACCTAGCTATGCGCTGAGTCCGGAAACTGCTGCACGCATTGTCAATATCGTTAAGAATGATAATCCAAACCTGATGATTATCACCGATGACGTGTATGGAACCTTCATTCCTCACTTCCGTTCGCTCATGGCTGAATTGCCTCACAATACTCTTTGTGTTTATTCCTTCTCCAAATATTTCGGAGCTACCGGATGGCGTGTCGCTGTCATCGCATTGCACGAAGAGAATATCTATGACAAGATGATTGCCCAACTGCCGGAAGAACAGAAAGAGATTCTGAACAAACGTTATTCTAGTCTGGACTTGCACCCGGAAAAGATGAAATTTATCGATCGTATGGTTGCCGACAGCCGACAAATCGCATTGAATCACACAGCAGGACTCTCTCTGCCGCAACAAATGCAGATGAGTCTTTTTGCTTCTTTCTCTCTTTTGGATAAAGAAGATCGCTACAAAATTAAGATGCAAGAGATCATCCACCGCCGTTTGCAAGCCTTATGGGATAATACCGGATTTTCTTTGATAGAAGATCCATTGCGTGCCGGATATTATTCGGAGATTGATATGCTGGTATGGGGGAAGAAATTCTATGGGGATGACTTTGTCGCTTATTTGCAGAAGACGTATAATCCACTGGATGTCGTCTTCCGTCTGGCCAATGAAACATCTCTCGTCTTGCTGAACGGTGGTGGCTTTGCCGGACCCAAGTGGAGTGTCCGCGTATCTCTTGCTAACCTGAATGAAGCCGACTATGTAAAGATAGGACAAAGCATTAAACGTGTATTGGACGAATATGCGCAGACGTGGAAAGCGAGTAAATAGCCGACATAATGCAAAACTAACGTTTCTAATATAGTTAATGGATTAAAATGATAGTGAAAGAGATAGCGATCTTTTTTCATCCGAAGATGAATATCCGAAGATTTTATGTAAATTTGTCGTGTATCAACCTTTTACGGAAATGAAAAAACTGATTCTATTTCTTTCACTGATATTATCAGTCGGTCTCGCCTCTGCACAGTCGGAAATCCCATCTGACAGTATTCGACGTGTTCCCTCAGCCAATGTAAAGGATTTCGGTGGTTTCTTGTTAGACATGAACCTGATGAATATATCATCTCCGGAATTGCCTAAACTGAATATGGAATTGCCTAATGTAACTAAAGACTACAACCGGATTTTTCGCATGAATACGGATGCAATTTATACTCAGGGATTCACCAACGCCTTCTCTTCCTATCCTAGATTTGGATATGGATACGACTGGGGATTATCATCCTCTCCACAGTATATGCAAATGGGATCTTTTAAATTGAAGAACGGAATGCGAATCAATACTTATGGAGATTATGATAAGGACGGTCGAAAGGTTCCAAACCGAAGTGCTATGCCATGGCAAAGGAATAACTTTCGCGGAGCCTTCGAACTGAAATCAGCCAACGGATCTTTCGGAATTAGGGTGGAAGTACAACAAGGACGGAATGCTCCTTTCTAGTTATAACTTTCCGGATTTATATAAAAATGAGATTGAATTCTACTTGGAGAGGACTTAGAATTCAATCTCATTTTTATATACTAGAACTTAGACCATTGGTCAATGGTAGACTGCTTTAGTATCATAACATTTCATTAAAACCGGCTTGGGTAATTTTCCGGTAAATTTACCATCGGAGTCTTTAAATAAAGCTCTAGTTTTAATTTCATTACGTGGCATCAGAGGACTACTTTATAGAAGTCTCAAACGCCTCATCTGCTATACGTTGTGCATCAATAATCCGATCACACCAGGAATCAAATTCCGGATCAGGTGTCTGAGTTTCAGGATGTGCAAGCATATATTCTACCGATTGACGCAGACCTTCTGCCATCGAAATAGTGCAGATAAAATCCGGAACAAATCGTTTGATCTTCGAATTATCGAACTTCACTGTATTCACTTTATCACCCAACAATTCACCTGTAAAGTCATACATCTCACCATGTCTTGCTAGAAAATCAGAGGCTACATGCATAGCATTCAAAGGTTTACCTAAAGCATCAGCAATTGTCTCATAAATCTGGTTCCAGGTCATACTTTCATCACTTGTGATATGAAATGCATTTCCAATAGCATGAGGATTTCCCATCAACCCTACGTATCCTTTAGCAAAGTCTTTTGAATGAGTTAATGTCCAAAGCGAAGTACCGTCTCCGGGAATAATCACCGTTTTTCCCTCAAGGATACGCTTGACAATCTGCCAGTTCCCTTTATTACCATGCATACATACAAGAGGTTTTTCACCATTATACGTATGGCTGGGACGAACTATAGTTATAGGAAAACCGTTCTTCCGATAAGCAGATAATAGCACTTCTTCTGCTGCAATCTTATCCCTCGAATACTGCCAATAGGGATTCATTAGAGGAGTACTTTCTGTAATATGATAATCAGCCAATGGCTTCTGATAGGCAGAGGCACTACTTATAAAAATATATTGCTTAGTTTTATTCCGGAACAAACGAATATCACGTTCTACATCCTCAGCCGTATAACCGATAAATTGTGCTACCACATCGTAATTTTCATCCTCAATAGCTTTTGCTACAGCCAACTCGTCATGGATATCCGCAACAACACTTCTTGCCCCTTCCGGTACTTTTTTTGATCCTCGGTTAAGTAAAGTTATCTCCCAGCCTCTTTGCTGTGCCAATGCTACAACATCAGTACTGATTGTACCTGTTCCACCAATAAATAATGCCTTCATACAAATAAGTCCTTTGATTCTTTTTCCGAGCAAATATAGCAAAACTCCGGTAAATAATGATGTATTCCTCTTTGAAAACGGCATAACTAACCATAAAAAACATAAGATTGACTGATTCTTGTAAAAGAATCAACTTATATGAGCAGCATTATTTACTAATATCATGGTTCCGGCTAGAATACCGGATGTTTGAAAGACAATTTCACAGCCACATTATACTCTTCACCTGTCAAAGGATCTCCCCATTCTGCACTGTTCTCACCAACCTTTAGAGTAATACTACCCCTTCGGCACAAAGCAGAATCTGACCAACTGCATGACTATGCCAATTATTTCGTGTACCAGGTGCAAAAGTAACATTATAAAGACTACAATCATATTCTGCACCTGAAGATAAAGGCTGAAGCCATGCCTCTCCTGTAAAATTAGCACTAATTGATTCTCCCAAGCCAAAACAAAATTACTCGACTTCAATAACATATGCTGTACATATTTTACTGATAGAAATACCTATTTTACAGATCTCACTTCCATGTATAATGAATTACATTCAAGGCAAAATATCTTAATAAAAATTGAATTGACCAATCAAATTCTTAATCTATGTTATCAAACATACTTTTTTTCTTGGATTATTTGCAAATACCTCAAAAGTCCGTACATTTGCAATGTGTTTTTCATAGTATTAGATTTAAGGTTAACAAAGGTTGGAGCAAGGCGTTGCTCCTTTTTTTATGTCCATACGTTTGTAGAAACATTCAAATCACGGATCAACGTAAAAACCTGAGGGATTTTCATTTTATGCATATAACCTAGTTAGTCTGTATAAAAAGAAAGCCTTATCCCTAACTCCTCTAAACTGTGCTCTGAATGCTTTGATCTTAGCATTGAACGACTCTGCTGCAGCATTGGTTGCTCTCCTTTCAAAGAAGTTGATAATATTCAGATAGTGTGTTTGTATAGAACGTGCCACCCTTCCAAATGTGAGGAAACCTGACTTATCCACTTCATCATACCACCTTGCAAGCCTTGTCAAAGCAATATCCTTAAACTTACACTGATGATAGATTAAACCTAACCGCATAGCCAGATAATATCCTTTCTTTATATCGGGATATTCCTTGAAGAGAATTTCAGCTCGTATTCTTTGAGACTGGGTCCATAATGACTCCTTCTTGTAAAGCAGATAAATACTTCTTGCCAGCAATTGCTTCCTTGTATCTCCATTAGCGAAAACAGGGGCATGATACATCTTTCCGCAGGCCTTTGCATAAGCAATCTGAGTGGATTCTTCATCCAAAGCCTCCCAGCGAGCTTTCACACGCATCTCCTGAACGGCTTCATAAGCTAATTTCTGTACATGAAAACGATCGGTAACACGCTTGGCCGCAGGAAAGCAAGTCCGGGCAATCTGTTCCATATTAGGAGCCATATCCAAGGTTATCTCACGCACCTGGTAACGGCGACGACGGGATAACTTAAGCAAAACAGAGGTGACTGTACAGACATCCGTACCCTTAATGATAGCGATAATACTACCTTTACCACCGTGAGCTTCTTTATTGATCAGTACAGTATAGAGTTCTCCACGCGAGAGAGCCACCTCGTCAATGCAGATATAAGCACCGATATTCTTTTCGAACAACAACCAATCCTCTGCATGGACTAGTTGATCCCAATTAAGGTAATCGCTTAGATGGTTACGGTATTGACGCTCCAATAATTCTCCGTCAACTCCATATAAAATCCCTAATAGCTTGCAACTGATCGGATAGTTATCAATATAGTTCTTTTAAAAAAGACGCAAAATCTTGCGTCAAACGAGTGCCTTCGGCTACCATACGCCAGTTACGGCAGATATACTCATTACTCTTTTTTAATATCCAGCGACGGCGACGAATGTTAAGGAAGACCTTCTTGCCACGAAGGGGGAAGTCTTGAACGACAACAGGATCATAGAAACCTTTGCTTTCTGTATCCTGATCGGAATACTTCTGGGGAACAATATTCTTCTCTTCAAGGTAAATAACAACTTCATTCACGCTTTCCTTCACATCAACAAGGTCAAAGTAATCCAAAGTGCCTTCAGGAAGAAGAAGGCGATAACCGTTTAATTCCATAATCAATTAATTTGGAGGCAAAGATAACAATTTAGAATTTTAACCCCTCAGATTTTTACGTTGATCCCAAATCACTATCTTTGCCCTAAAAGAAGTAGCCATGAAGAATATATTAATCATCGGTGCTAATGGGTTCACCGGACGGCAGATACTCAATGATTTATCGAAGCAGACAAGATATAAAATTACAGGATGTTCCCTGCACCCAGATATTTGTGCCAATAATAAGGGAAATTATGAATCATCCCGAAATTACCATTTCAAAGTAATAGATATACGTAACAAAGAAATTGTAGGTAATCTTTTTAAAGAAGTATCCCCTGATCTAGTCATCAACTGCTCCGCATTATCTGTTCCCGACTATTGCGAAATTCATCATGAAGAAGCTTTTCTTATGAATGTTACAGCAGTGGCACAATTAGCACAGCTTTGCAGAAATCATAAATGCCGTTTCATCCATCTTTCAACAGATTTTGTTTTTGATGGAGAAACATACGAAACACCTAAGCATTTCAAAACAAAAAAGGATACTAATCCTTATGAAAACCAAGCTGAATCCCTATCTCCCCAATATTTATATACTGAAGACGACACACCGGCTCCTGTAAATTATTACGGATATACCAAATGGAAAGGCGAAGAAAGAGTAAGCGAGATATGTCAGGACTATGCCATCGTCCGAGTAGAGATCGTGTATGGAAAAACACTACCTGGGCAACATGGTAATATCGTTCAGCTAGTAATGAATCGTTTGAAAGCCGGACAAGAAATTCGTGTGGTATCCGATCAGTGGCGGACACCAACCTATGTTGGAGATGTTTCTGTAGGAATTCAAAAGCTGATGGAAAGCACTCACAATGGTATATTTCATATCTGTGGTGACGAATATCTGGCAATTTCAGATATTGCCTTTCAAGTAGCTGAAGCTATGAATCTGAATAATAACCTTATTCATCCCGTCACAACGAAAGAAATGAATGAGTCCACTCCACGTCCTCGTAATAGCGGAATGAGTATTGAAAAGGCTCAAAAACTACTTAACTATCAACCGCGAAAATTAAAACAGATTCTTAGGGAATGGTAGCATTTGCTCATTGAATAAGTATATATAACATCAGTATCATATACCCTAAGAAAGGGGTAAATAATGAAAAGTAGCCGGATCGTTCTACTCTTCTTTTGTGCAGGTTGCACTTGGAGTCTTTAATAAGTTCTAATTTGACACACATAGCCCCAATACTTGGTTTTCTTCTGTTATCTATGACAGCTTATCTTATACAATGTATGGTAGTTTGTGAAACGACTATATTATAAACCTCCTCTAAGTATTAAACTTCATCATCGTTTACAAACTATCATGCCAAATCCTTATCAACTTTATTTAATCAGAAGAAGTAACAGCCAACACAAACTTAATATCCGAATAAGAAACATCATCCCCCATAGCAGCCTTGATTGCCACCAGTCCATTGAACCCATGTGCCTCCAAATAATGACGGATTTTCTGAATGTGATCCTCTGCCACAATCTCTTCCACCTTGATTTTACCTAAACGGACATAATATTCCAAATGGTTGGCAATCGTTCCCGGAACCAATTCACGTATTTGAGCGATTTCCTCAAGACTTAATCCTTGACAGAACATTTCGTAACTGATTTCCTTGGTGTCTTTCATTTCATCCTTTTCTTTATCCTTCTTGGCAGCTCTTCCCTCTCCTTTTTCTCCCCTCGTAACTTCTGTACTTTTCACAGCCATCACTGATCCAGTAGTTCCTTGTTCATTGGTCTTAGTCTCATTGTCTACAGTCACAAACTTGATTTCCGGTCGTTTCAGTTGATGCTCCTTCATATAGTTACGTACAATACCCAGAATCTCGAGCCCATACTTTTCTACACCTTTCGCACCGAAATATGGTACGGCTTCCAACGCTTGCGGAGTGTCCGGCAACAAATTGACAATCCCCATCAATGCCTTTTGTTGCATGATAATATACGCTGGTAAATTTACCTCCCGCGTTTTTGCCGTTCTCCATTCCGCGAGAGAACGATATAACTCCGGATGCAAAATATCCGTAGGTACGTCCACTTTAACCTTTCCAGCATTGTTGCGGATACGTTCTTTTCTTTCCCTCTTTTCCTTCGGAGCTTTCGCTGCTCTGAAAGAAGAACCATAAGAAGAACCGGAAGAGGACGAATCTCCTTCTATATCTAACATAACTATCGCTTTTTGTTTTAAATAGCCTGTCACTGTAAATGGTTTTTCAAACAGATACTCCAACAAAGGTAATTTGATCCATAAAGCATCTTCCAACGCTTGCAAACGTTCGTTCAACTGCTTACGCAATTCTTTATTATCAAGAGGCATATTTGTCTTTTCAAATAAATCAAGAACGGGCTCTATCTCTTTCTTAAAGTACACAGCACCGGAGCGTAGGCGTTGTTGTAACTCCTCATCTGTGGCGTAATCATCTTTTTCTTGAATCAAACGGGTATATTGATTCCGAAAACGGAGAGATACGTCCATAATCCTTTCCTTAATATGCGGAACTAACGCCTTGTACTCCGCCAACTGCTTCGGAAAGAGTTTATACAAGTCTTCATCTATCAAACGAAGCAAGCGATTATAAGCCTGCTCTAACGAATAGAAATTAAACAAATCACTTACCAGATCGTAAAAATAAGCTTTCTGCATATCATGCAACTGTGCCGTTCCCGGTACATTCTGTTTCACCTCTCTTGTAAAATTATCGACAACACTATCACTGATAATCGCATCTCTTCGGATCGGAGATTCCAAAACCATACCTTCCAGAGTTTTACAACGGCTCAAAGCCACATACGTCTGCCCATGCGCAAACGAATTACGTGCATCGATTATAGCCCGTTCAAACGTCAAGCCCTGACTTTTATGAATTGTGATTGCCCATGCCAAACGGATAGGATATTGACGGAAAACTCCTTCAATCACTTCTGTAATCTCTTTCGTATTCTCATCCAGCACATACTTGCAATTTGCCCATTCCTCCTGTAAAAGATCAAACTCGTTGTCACTCTCTTTACTACGCACTCGTATTCCCTTGTCATTGACTTTTACCACTTCACCAAGCATACCATTATAATATCGTTTTTCAAAAGAGGCATCATTTTTTAGGAACATAATCTGCGCCCCATCCTTGATAGTCAATATCTCGTCCGTAGGATAAGAATATTCGGGAAAATTATTCTCTATTTCAGCTCGAAAACTATATGCACGTCCCGGAAGTGAAGCCAGTTCACGGTCGTTCACTTGTTGTGCCTGATAATTATGAGTTGTCAGTCGAATATATCCTTCCTCTTTCCGGGGTTGAAAATGGGGTTGATAACGGCGGTTCAATTCGTTCAGCACTTCATCGTCTGCTTTGTTTTCACGAATTCTATTCAGAAGAGAAAGAAAAAAGGAATCAGTTTGCCTATATACCTTTTTCAGTTCAATCGTCATATAAGTTGTCTCTCTCAAAGCACGACTCGCAAAAAAATAAGGAGTCTCATAGTGCTTTTTTAGCAATTCCCACTCATTATCTTTCACCACAGGAGCTAGCTGCTGTAGATCACCTATCATCAAAAGTTGTACGCCCCCAAAAGGCTTTTCTCTATCGCGATAACGCCTTAATGCGGCATCTACTGCATCCAATAAATCTGCACGTACCATACTAATCTCGTCGATAACGAGTAAATCCATGCTTCGGATAATATTCCGTTTCTCCTTACTGAAACGATAATGCATTTGAGCTGAATTAAACGTTGTTTCCGGTACGAATGGTGCAAAAGAAAGCTGAAAGAATGAATGAATTGTCACCCCTCCTGCATTAATCGCAGCGATCCCCGTTGGTGCTAATACAACCATACGTTTGGGGGTCTTTTCTCTCAATCTTCTTAAAAAAGTAGTTTTTCCAGTTCCTGCTTTCCCAGTAAGAAACAGATGTGTACCTGTGTTTTCGATAAACTGCCAAGCTAGTTGCAGTTCCGAATTATCTTCCATAATGATTTCAAATTTTCTGTAAAGGTACAGAATAGATTCCAATCAATAAAATCAAAGACAAGAAAACAGGTCTTCATGTGCTAATTTGGACGTAAATAATTATACGAAAACAGCTTCACTATTTACTTATAACATAATAGCAACTGTCATTCTGCTCAGATTGAAGAATCTCTCACCCTACATTCAAAAAGAGAGTGCTCCGCTATATTTACATATCAAATAGCATAGGAAAATGATAACACAAGGTATATACAGTCACGAAATAAATAATAAGGGGTAAACTAAGTGGCAATACTAAATCCTTTGATGACCTTTCAATTGTACGACTACAAGACATTTTTATATCTATTCATGCCTTTATCCTTCAAAAATACATAAATGTCATAAATATATAAAGAATATTTATCAGAGATAAGTAACTTTGCCGAGAATCCAAATAATTATGAATATAACACATAAAATACAAATATGATAAAGAGTATAATATTTTTAGCCATTTTAATTGTAAGTAATCACTTATCGGCACAAGAAATGCAGAATAGTCGAATCACTACCAATCCTCTTAATTTAAGTTATCGATTTCAAATAGATGGAGTTTCCCGACGTGAAGCAGCTGATCCAGTGATTGTATTATACAAAGATCGTTATTTTCTATTTGCATCACATTCTTCCGGCTATTGGTATTCATCCGATCTGAAGAACTGGGATTATGTAGCGAGCAAGAATCTAAAAACGGTAGAAGCATGGGCACCGGCTGTTCTGGTCTACAAAGATGCCATCTACTATCTTGGAATGGGTGAAAAACGTATTTTTAAAAGCACAGATCCAATACATGACCAATGGGAAGAGATCGAATCCAAATCTAAAGATTACGGAGATCCGGCATTCTTCCAAGACTATGACGGGAGAAGTATACCTCTATTATGGATGTTCGGACAATGCTCCTATCAAAGGCTTTGAAATTGACCCTGAAGATGGTTTCAAGGCTATTACTCCTGAAGTCGAACTAATTCCACACAATGCAAATCGTTTAGGTTGGGAAGTGCCGGGCGAGAAGAATGAAATGACAGACAAAAAAGGCTGGAACGAAGCTCCATGTATTACCCGAGATGGAGATTATTATTATTTGCAGTATTCAGCTCCGGGAACAGAATTCACCACTTATTGCACAGGAGTCTATATTTCCAAAAATCCGTTAGGTCCTTATACATGTGCAGAAGGTGCTCCTTTTTCTATTAAACCAGGAGGTTTTATAACTGGTGCAGGACATGGTCATCCATTCAAAGATCGTTATGGCAATGATTGGTATGTAGGAACCATGATTATATCCGCTAAAGATCACTTTGAACGCCGAATTGGTATTTTTCCTGCTTTTTACAACAATGGATATTCACACGGTGTCACTGACTATACAGACTTTCCGTTCATTCTTCCCAATAAGAAAGTTGATTTTAGTAAAAAGAGTTTATCCGCCAATATGAATCTACTTTCATATAACAAACCTACCAAGGCCTCTTCCTCTTATCCATCTTATGAGCCCGATAAAGCAAGTGACGAGAATATAAAAACAAGCTGGTCTGCTGCAACCGGTAAAAAAGATGAATGGTTACAAATGGATCTAGGACAAATTATGAAAATTTCAGCTTTGCAGATATGTTTTGCCGATGAAGGTTTTCAGTCCTATCGCCACGATGTAAATACACCTGTATATCAGTACATTGTTGAATATTCTACAGATGGCAACCAATGGGAAATGCTAACTGATCGTTCTAAAAACACTAAAGATCAAATTTATGAACTTATCACACTAAAAAACAGTGTACAAGGACGTTTCGTACGAGTAAGAAATACCAAAGACTTTCAGGTAGGACGTTTTTCTATAGCAGACATGCGTTTGTTTGGAGAGGCAAATTATAAAAAACCTGAAAAAGTATCCAACTTTCAAGCTAAACGCCAAAAGGATCGCCGCCGTATTGTCTTTTCTTGGGATTCACAGCAATCTACTACGGGATATGTAATACGTTGGGGAAGCACTCCCAAACAGATTAATAATGCTGTAATGGTATATGGCAATCACGCTGAATTCGGTTTTTTTGATCGCGATTCACCTTACTACGTTACTATTGAAGCATTCAATGAAGGAGGTAAAAGTAAAAAAAGTACTCCTTTTAAAATAGATTAAAAAAACAGAATTGTTTTAATAAGAATATCTATCAATTGATAGTTCTCCTTCATTTTAACTCAAAAAAATCAAGAGGTTGTGTCAAAACGCTGGCCCAACCTTTTTTTATGCACAAAGCCCAGACTTTCCCAAGCCCGGGCTTTGTTATTACCCAAAGTTTTTGTATCTTTAGGCATAAAGTTTTTCGTTATGGCAAAGTTACATTTTCGTCCTTACATTCCCAACCAAACAGTTCTTTTTCCCCAAAGAATTGATGAAAACATAGCAGCGAACGATCCGGTTCGCATAGTTAATACTGTTGTTGATAATCTCAATCTTGACAATTTCAAGAAGCTTTATAAAGCAACCGGTCGTTGTCCTTATCATCCTAAAATGATGCTCAAGGTGATTATTTACGCCTACATGAACAATATCTATTCGTGCCGCAAAATAGAGAAGCTTCTCCTACGTGACATTCATTATATCTGGCTTTCCGGTAATGAACATCCGGATTTTATTACCATCAACCGTTTCCGTAACCGTGTCAAGGAGGAAATCAACAACGTCTTCACGCAGTTGGTCCTTGTCCTTGCCGACAAAGGTTTCATCAGCCTTGACGTAGAGTATATCGACGGTACCAAGATTGAGTCCAGGGCCAACAAATATACTTTTGTCTGGCGCAAGACAGTCGAAAAGAACCGTACAAAGCTGATGGATAAGATCCGCATTCTCCTGGAGCAGGTGGATGAAGCCATAGCCCAAGAGAACTCCGTCAAAGACACCCCCGTAGAGTTCACTCCCGCCATGCTCTCAGATATAGTGGATGAACTTAAAGAGGTACTGGAACACCAACCTGTAACAAAGGACAAGGAACAAAAGAAAGTCATCCGGGAAAAGAAGAAACAGGTCCGGGAACTTGAGGAGTACCGTGACAAGTTGATGGAATACGACAACCATCTTGATACTCTTGGAGAACGCAACTCCTATTCCAAGACCGATCCTGATGCCACCTTCATGCGCATGAAAGAAGACGCCATGAGAAACGGGCAGACAAAGCCCGGATATAATCTGCAAATAGGTACCGAGAACCAATTCCTCATAGACTTCCGACTGTTTCCAAACCCAACCGATACACTGACCCTCATACCTTTCTTCCACTCCTTTGAGCAACGCTATAACCGCTTACCAACTGTCGGTGTGGCAGACTCCGGTTACGGCTCGGAAGAAAATTACCGGTTCATGCAAGATAATGGGATAGAAGCCTTTGTCAAGTACAACTACTTCCATAAAGAACGGCGTCCCCGTTATACCCCCAATCCATTCCATACGGAGAGTCTCCATTACAATGCGGAAGAGGATTATTACGTTTGTCCTATGGGGCAGCACATGAACCGTATAGGAACCAGATGTGACAAGACTGCGAGCGGATACATCACCGAAAGTGCCCGGTATAAAGCACAAAGATGTGAAGGGTGCCCTTTGCGTGGCAGTTGCTTTAAAGCCCGGGGGAACCGTATTATAGAAGTAAACCACCGGTTAAACCAATACAAACGGCAGGCACGGGAAAGGTTGCTCTCGGAAGAAGGCATCAGGCATAGGGGAAGGCGATGTATAGAACCGGAAGCAGTTTTTGGACAAATGAAACACAACATGGCATACAGAAGGTTCCGGCATGTGGGACAAGACAAGGTTACAATGGACTTTGCCTTCTTTGCTATAGCATTTAATATCAAAAAAATGTGTGCAAAACTGCTAAAAGCGAGAAAGGGAAAGAATGTACACGCTATATTTATCGCTCTCAGACCATGTGTGGCTCAAAATGCGGGGAATGTAACGACTTATCGTTTAATGAGGCAAAAAATAGCCGCATAGACAAAAAAGGAAAATGAATGTTTTAGATCAAAAAAAGGAGATGTGCCTGAGTTTTGACACACCTCCTTGATTTTTAAGAACAAAAACTATTATTTTCAATGAATAAGCACCAGATATAATAATAGCACTCTAAGCCCTTATTCGGAATAACACCTAATGAGTCTATTTCATAGAGCCTCCCACAATATCAAGCAATTCATTTGTAATAGCCTGTTGGCGAGACTTATTATACTGCTTCGTCAAATCCTGTATCAAATCATTAGCATTGTCCGTAGCGACCTGCATGGCAAGTGTACGGGCAGCATGTTCCGAGGCATTAGAATCCGTAGCAGCAGTAAAAATCTTCTGACTCAACACAGTCGGAATCAGGTCGGCAATCAGTTGTTCAGCAGACGGTTCAATGATATAATCGTTTACAATCACACGTTCCGCTTCCAGCTGTTCATCCTGATCTACCACACGAGTAAGGTCAATAGGCAGATATGTTTCGCGCAACAGGATCTGTACACCCATCGATTTGAAATGATGATAGATCAATTCTACACAATCCACTTCCCCTGACACGTACATTTCCATCAAATGATGTGCCAGATCAGCAGCATCCTGATACGATGGTTTGTCTGAGAGCATAGGAGGCGTTTCCTGTGTAGAGAAACCCATCCGTTTTGCTGCTTCCTCCACCTTTTTTCCTATCGGAAATATTAGAATATTATCCTGTCCCAACGTACGGAATTCGCCTATTGTCTGCATCAACATCTTGATAACATTCGCATTGAAAGCGCCGCAAAGGGAAGTATTCGAAGAAAAGACAACGATTGCAACACGCTTCACCTCATGCTTATTCACATAAGGTGATTTCACCGGAAGGTCAGCACTCAGGAAGTTAGCCAGTATCTTGTTCAACTTCTTCTGATAAGGCAACATATTCTCGATAGCTGCTTGCGCTTTATGCAACTTGGCAGAAGCAACCATCTTCATTGCTGAAGTGATTTTCCGGGTACTCTGTACCGAATTTATTCTTGTTTTTACCTCTTTCAGTGAAGCCATAGACTTTTTAATTTAAAAGTTTTTCGTATTACAAATATTGTTTGGCAACCATAGCGGCTGTTGCTTCAATCGCATTCGTCACATCATCGTTGATCACTCCTGTTTTCAGAACATCCAACACATCTTTCTGATGATTCAGTTGTAGAGATTCGATGAAACTACTTTCAAAGTCCTGCACCTTATCCAAAGGCACACTATGAAGCAATCCATGCGTACCACAATACAGAATAGCGATCTGCTGTTCTACCGGCATCGGACTATATTGAGGCTGAATCAGCAATTGGGAATTTTTACGTCCCTTGTCGATAGTCAATGCCGTAATAGGATCCATGTCACTACTGAACTTAGAGAAGGCCTCCAATTCACGATACTGTGCTTGGTCTATTTTTAACGTTCCGGCTACTTTCTTCATTGCCTTGATCTGGGCATTTCCCCCCACACGAGATACAGAGATACCGACATTAATAGCTGGGCGCACGCCCTGATTAAACAGATCCGTTTCGAGGAATATCTGTCCGTCTGTGATAGAGATCACGTTTGTTGGGATATAAGCAGAAACGTCACCTGCTTGTGTTTCAATGATTGGCAATGCAGTCAACGAACCACCTCCTTTTATTATCCCTTTCAGTGACTCAGGTAAGTCATTCATTTCGCGTGCTACCTCTTCCTGATTGATGATCTTTGCCGCACGTTCCAACAGACGGGAATGCAGATAGAAGATATCACCCGGATAGGCTTCACGCCCGGAAGGACGACGAAGGATCAATGACACCTCACGATATGCGACTGCCTGTTTGGAAAGGTCATCATAAACTACCAATGCATGACGACCGGTATCACGGAAGTATTCTCCAATAGCGGCACCTGCAAACGGAGCATAATACTGCAAAGCAGCCGGATCACCCGCCGTAGCAGCTACGACAATGGTATAATCCATCGCTCCATATTCGCGGAGTGTATTCACGATAGAAGCTACTGTAGAACCTTTCTGACCGATAGCAACATAAATACAATACACAGGATCACCTGCCAGAAAATTGCTACGCTGATTGATAATCGTATCAATGGCAATGGAAGTCTTTCCTGTCTGACGGTCACCAATAACCAACTCACGCTGTCCGCGACCGATAGGAATCATGGCATCCACCGCTTTCAATCCAGTTTGCAACGGTTGGTTTACGGGCTGACGGTAAATTACTCCCGGTGCTTTACGTTCCAACGGCATTTCGTAGAGCTCACCGCCTATCATTCCCTTACCATCGAGCGCTTCACCCAACGGGTCAATGACACGTCCCAACATTCCTTCACCCACGCGAATGGAGGCAATACGCTTGGTACGTTTCACGATAAATCCCTCTTTGATACGATCGGTAGGACCAAGCAATACAGCACCCACATTATCCTCTTCGAGGTTCATCACGATTGCTTTGATACCGTTGTCAAATTCCAGCAATTCATTCGCTTCAGCGTTCCGAAGTCCGTAGATACGCACCACGCCGTCGCTCACCTGTAGCACTGTGCCTATTTCATCAAGCTGCACGCTGGTGTTGATTCCTTCAAGCTGCTTGCGCAATATTTCGGATACTTCGCTTACTTTTATATTATCAGCCATTATACAATTCTCCTATTCTTATCTATAAACTGTTGTTTCACTCGTTTCAACTGCGTAGCAATGCTAGCGTCCAACCGGTAATCATTAATATCGAAGATAAATCCACCTTCGATCGTCGGGTCTACTACCGTTTCCAGTTCCATTTTTGAATGCAATATATGCGCTGCAGTAGAACGGATACGGTGCTCCGTCTCCTTGTTTACAGGGACAGCCGTTATGAGTCTTCCTATTCCGATATGTTTCAGTTTCCTGTACAAATCCATATACATCAAAGCGATAAACTGCAAATAACCTTCACGCTTGTTTTTCAATACCATTGTGATGAAGCGGACAAACTCACTGCTTGATTCACCCTCTCCATCGGCAGCCGTACAGATCAACGACACTTTCTCTTCGAACGGGATAATAGGATTGTCAAGTGCCTCGCTCAATGCCGGCTGTTTCCTGAAACAGTACGACAGCGTGACAAACTCCTGATAGACCCTGTCCTCAACATCTTTTTCCTGTGCATATTCAATCATAGCCTTGGCATATCGCATTGAAAGTATTCCGACATCCATCTTTTAGTTCTTATTTCTTGTTAATACTTCATCCAGCATACGGTCTATCATGCCCATTTGTTCCTCTTTGTCATCAAGGTTTTTGCGGAGTACTTTCTCGGCAATATCGACCGAAAGGATAGCTACCTGCTTACGAATATCGCGGATAGCTTCTTCTTTCTCAATCTGAATTTGTTTTTTCACCAACTCCAACTCCTTTTGAGCAGCTTTCTCAGCTTGTTTACGGGCCTCGTGAATAATCTTGTCACGCTCTTCCATTGCCTCCTTCAAGATGTGTCCCTGTTCCTTGTTAGCAGCAGCTACCAAAGCGTCGCCTTCCTCTTTGAGTTTAGACAACTGAGCATTGGCTTCCCTTGCCACCTCTAAAGATTGGTCGATATAGATCTTACGGTCTTCCACCATCTTGATAATGATGGGAAAGCCGTATTTGGCCAATATCACAAACACAATTCCGAATGCGACAACCATCCAGAACAACAGGCCACTATCGGGTAATAGTAATGACATTTGTTGTATTTTTTAAAGGAAGAATACCAACAGACAAACTACTACAGCTAGCAAAGCCACACCTTCGATCAGAGCCGCCGCGATAATCATGTTCATACGGATGTCTCCCGACGCTTCCGGCTGACGGGCAATAGCTTCCATAGCCGAACTACCAATTTTACCAATACCCAAACCAGCTCCGATTACTGCAAGACCTGCACCGATAGCTGCACCTAATTTACTTACTCCTACTGCTGCTGCAGTTGCTTGTAACAATACTGATAATAACATAATTTTCTGTTTTAAAATGGTTTATTTTCTCGTTTATTATTTATTTTCTTTCACTTTCGCACCTTCCTGGGCAAGCCCGATGAATACTGCCGAAAGCATTGTAAACACATACGCCTGAATGAAAGCTACCAACAGTTCGAGTGCATTCATAAAGATGTTGAAGAGTACGGAAGCTACCGTCAGTGTGCCATTCAGCGCAGGCCCCATGCTTGCCGAAATAAAGATCAGGCAGGTAAGTACCAGCATTGCCATATGTCCTGCCAGCATATTGGCAAAAAGACGGATCATCAAGGCGAACGGTTTCGTAAAGATACCGAAAAACTCGATGAATGGCATCATCGGAACAGGCACTTTCAACCACCAAGGTACATCTGGCCAGAAGATATCTTTCCAGTAGTGTTTCGTACCAAAGATATTGACCATCAAGAATGTACAAACAGCAAGTACCATTGTGATAGCAATGTTTCCTGTCACATTCGCGCCTCCGGGAAAGAAGGGAATCAATCCCATTATATTGTTGATGAAGATGAAGAAAAACGCTGTGAGCAGATAAGGGGCAAATTTGCGATAGTTGGGACCCGCACAACTCTTGATGATATCATCATTCACCATCATGATAAACATTTCCATTAATCCGATGAAACCGCCCGGTGCAAGTGAACCGCGTGGACGCTTACGGTACCAGTGAGCTACACACAGTATGATGACCAGCAGCAGCAAACTGTTGAACAACAGTGCAAACGTTACCTTCGTAATGGAAATATCCCATGGACGGACTTCGTCTCCGGCTGCATTATACTCTACCAATTTACCTTCATATTTACTGCCTGCAGGAGCAATGGAAAGTCCTTCGTAAGTACCTCCGTTTTCTTCAAGACGAGAAGATAGGAAGATATGCCAACCTGAATTTTTACTATAAACAATAATAGGTAATGGCATTATTATCTGAGTTTTACCCCATGTCGTAATATGCCATTCGTAAGAGTCTCCTATATGTCCGAATACGATACCTTTCACATCGACGGTATTTTCTTTCTGCTCTTGTGAACTCACTTCACTTTGTGTTTGCAAAGCTGTTCCGACCTGTGCCTGTGCAAAGGCAGATATTCCCGCCGTCATCAGGCAGAACAGAATCAACGGAGCTATTATATTACCCAACTGTTTCATTTTCTTTTTTATTTTTCTTTTTCTGTTTCAGGTTTACCTCAAATGAGAAGAAGAACCATGTTTCGTATATCAGATACAACAGATAGAACGAGATAAACGTTAGCATAAAGGCTTTTGCTTCCTGGCGTACCACGATACAGTAAATCAATAGCAGTATCACCGAAAGAATTATTTTCATCACCTTCATTGCCAAATACAGTAACACCAATTTCTGCGGAGCGTGACGCCGGCATGCATCGAACATAAAGATAGAGAACAAACCAAAAAAATAAAAATAAACCGGTATTAACGGATAACCTCCGAAATAATGTCCCGGTAAAGCTTTATGCAAAATAAGTGCTCCAATCCCTCCACTAAGTACGGTAAACAAAGTGAGAGAGCCTATAAAGTTCCGTTTAGTCTTACTAATATTCATCATGCCATTGTGTTTTTCGCATTATAAGCTGTAAAAGCTATATAAGCAGTATTAATTAATGTTTCTGTACTAATTATCATCTCGTCTTTTCCATTCCTGTGATGCAACACTTTCTTTATAAAAGATTGGTTCTCATAAGAGCCATCTCTTCAAAATGAAGCATTTCCCAACTGGGGTTTTCTCCTTTTACGAAATACAAACTGAAGCCGTATTATCGCTCATCTCCACAAAACCACCCTGAATGTCAAGTGTGTACTCTTCTCCGCCTTCCTCCAGAGTATAAGTTAACCTCCCCGCCTGTAACGACGAGACGATAGGCGCGTGCCCCGGTAAAATAGAAAACGAACCGAGCGTTCCCGGTAAAGTAACAATACTTACATCTCCGTCGAATATGCTCTTTTCGGGCGACACTATACTCAAATGCAGTTTCTTCAACATATCTTTTTATTTAGGCAGTCACAGACTACACGAACCGGAATAACAGGAAACATGTCGTCCGTAGCTACATTTCAATTACTTCTTTGCTTGCCCAAGTATTTTCTTACCTTTCTCTATCGCTTCCTCAATGGTTCCTACATTCAGGAATGCCTGTTCGGGCAGATTGTCCACTCCACCGTCCAGAATCATCCGGAAACCTTTGATGGTATCTTCAATAGACACCATTACGCCAGGAACTCCCGTAAACTGTTCGGCAACGGCAAACGGCTGCGAAAGAAAACGTTGCACACGACGGGCACGATTCACGACCATCTTATCTTCATCAGAAAGTTCTTCCATACCGAGGATGGAGATGATATCCTGCAATTCTTTGTTGCGCTGAAGAATCTGTTTCACACGCTGGGCTATGTCGTAATGTTCTTGACCGACGATATGCGGATCGAGGATACGAGAGGTAGATGCCAACGGATCTACAGCCGGATAAATACCAAGTTCGGTAATTTTACGGTCGAGTACAGTCGTTGCATCCAAATGACTGAAAGTAGTTGCCGGAGCTGGGTCGGTTAAGTCGTCGGCAGGCACATACACAGCCTGTACGGAAGTGATAGAACCTTTTCGTGTAGAAGTGATACGTTCCTGCATAGCACCCATTTCCGTAGCCAGTGTAGGTTGATAACCAACAGCAGAAGGCATACGCCCTAACAAAGCCGAAACCTCCGAACCTGCCTGTGTGAAACGGAAAATATTATCAATAAAAAACAGAATATCCCGCTTCTCGCCTTCAGTTCCTGCGTCACGAAAAGACTCCGCTACCGTCAGTCCCGACAATGCTACCGAAGCACGTGCCCCCGGAGGTTCGTTCATCTGACCGAACACTAGTGATACCTGCGATTTCTCCAATTCGTTATAATCTACTTTAGAGAGATCCCAGTCACCTTTCTCCATTCCCTCTTTAAACGCTTCACCATAACGGATAACTCCGGACTCAATCATTTCACGAAGCAAGTCGTTACCTTCACGCGTACGCTCACCCACTCCTGCGAAAACGGAGAAACCGTTATGTTTCTTGGCAATATTGTTGATAAGTTCCTGGATCAATACGGTTTTTCCTACTCCTGCACCACCAAACAAACCGATCTTACCACCTTTGGCATACGGTTCCAGCAAGTCGATCACCTTGATACCTGTAAAAAGTACTTCTTGTACAGTAGTCAGATCTTCAAATTTAGGTGGATCGCGGTGAATAGAATATGCACCTTCGCGACTTAAATCTTTCATACCATCGATAGAGTCGCCGACAACATTCATCAGCCGACCTTTGATTTGTTCGCCTACCGGCATGGTGATCGGTCCTCCCGTAGGATGTACTTTCATACCTCTTTGGAGACCGTCGGTACTGTCCATTGCCACAGTGCGTACTGTATTTTCACCGATGTGTTGCTGAACTTCTACAACCAGTATTTTGCCGTTAGGCCTCTTTATCTCCAATGCGTCGTGGATGCTTGGCAACATTAGCTCCGCATCTGTGCCTTCAAAGTACACATCGACCACCGGTCCGATGACCTGAGAGATATGTCCGATAATCTGTGACATAAGCAATCTTATTATTTATATTATTCTTTCCTGTTTTACTATTTTAAAGTATAGCGTGACAAGCGATGCATTTCGCGTTTTACCTGTTTTTACTATAATAATAAACAGCCGAAAATGGCTTTTGTTCAATTTATCCATTTTCTTTCTTAAGAAAATAGTTAGATAAACAACTTCGCAAATGTAGGAACAAAATTCAATCATTGTCCTCTCTTTTTCAAAAATTGTCCTTCAATAACAATTGTTAGCCCAACAAATACTACAAAATGACCAAAAACAGCATATGTATATTACACTTATAAAGTTAACACTTTATTTTTCTACTAAAATAACAGACGAAACTATAAGCATGAATTTAGTTTCCATCAGAATAGGTCATGTTTAATCAGTTAGCTAATAGAAATAATAGTAAGATAGGCAACTAGTTTTGTATCTAGGCACAAAAGGTTTATTGGGCACTTTTCTTTTTTTTTTCGTGCAAAGAGTAGTTGAGATGTTCTTTTGACTTATCATACCGCAAGTATATCCGATGTATATCCTTACTCTAAAACTATCTGCAAATAAACATTGGAAAGTATTGCAAGATCTACAAGTTATTTTACCGGTTGTATATCCAACAGTTTTTTAACTAGTTTATTCATCGGCTTTTCAAAATAGTAGTAAGAAAGTAGGCTCAATAAGAGAATGATACAGAATAGAACCGGAACGGCAATATACCAGTCTATATGCAAGCCACTTTCTTCTTGCCATTCTGCATAAGGCAACAATACCAAAAGGTGAATTAGATAGAAACTGTAACTTATTTCTCCGCCAATTACTAAAAAGCGATTGGACAAAAGATGTGAAATAACCCCTTTTTGCAAAGAAAAACTAATCAGGATAAATGCAACTGGAAGCCAATAGTAACAGGAATATCGATACACTTTAGGAATCTCAACCGCATAGAGATAAAATACAAAAAATAAAGCTATTGATACAAATTCAATGATACTCCCTTGAAAAGAAGTGATATTTTTGTTTTTTAAATAGCTGTATAACCGAAACAATAAGATACCAACCATAAAATCCGGAAGCCGGGTAATCGGATTAACATACCAAAATCCTTTGATGCTTTCTATTGGGGTATAATACATACCGACTACAACTAGTATCGCACTAATCAAAAAAATGCATAATAGTTTTCTATAGTTTTTGGTCAATGGTACAAGAAAGGGAAAACAAATGTAAAAAAGCTGTTCGCAACATAAACTCCACGAAGGACTGTTGAGGTAGAAAAAATAATTGTCTTGGGGTATGTAAGCGTTTACCAAGATGAGTGAAGTAAAGAAATGTTTGCACCAGTCCATAGCCCCTGATTCCATTGCATAATTACCCATAATGGCAGCTATAAACAGAGTCAGCCAATGCAAAGGATAAATACGTGCTATACGTGCCACCCAAAAAGTACGTTTAATTATCTTTCTCTCACCAAGTCTCTTTTGATAGTTGTAGGCTATAATAAAACCACTTAGTACAAAAAAGAAACTGACTCCAACAAATCCCTCTTTAAAAAAATGAATATCAAAACAACTGTCAATTACATAGCAATGTGCCAGAAAAACCATCATAGCGAATATAAATCGCAAAGATGTCAATGAATTAATCATGCGCTTTAAACTTTTATAGTGTTAGTTCATTATACAAATCAGGTATGTTGCATGCCTGTGCTTTTTGAACTCGCATCAACTTATCCGGTTCGGGGAATGCCCAGCATGTAACTTCTGTGAGGCCTTATATATTCAACGGAACGACTGATAATGTAATGTGCGTTGCCTTCAAAGATATAGAAATGCCTGGGAAGATATAAATCAAAAATCAATGAAATCAAAATGACATAAACATATCCTTTAGATTAATGACAATTTTTGGAAAAATATTAATTAGATCCATTCCCATAGCACCGTCCAGTAGCATGATATCACTATCTTGCATTTTATTGTTACCAGCTACCGGATTTACTCGAATGTCTTTTATTTCAGCCGGTATATCTCCAATCTTAAGGGATATGGAAGGGATATGGAGTATTTCTTTTGTCTCCACATAACCTAATCCACCACCGGTAATTGTACTTTTTACGGCTTTGCTGTCAATCTCAGCTTTATGTTCTGAATAATATGAATAGAATAAATCGGCTTTTGTATTTCCCGTATCTAAATGAAATAATAAACGTTCGTTATTGCTTCCGTATACTTTTAGTATCAAATGATTATCTATCCTCAGCATCAAATTCCGACCAGTTTCAGGGAGTGACGTATATTTAACAGGAAAAATAATCTTCTTTTCCTTTGGATATATCTGGAGTTCTTTCATCAACAGGATGAAATCCAAGCCTAAAATAGCATCTACTTGAGCAATATTATCCACTGCGACAGTAGTCTTAGGAATACATACAATGACATTTCTGTACGTAATATCGCCTATTTGCATACTGTCCAAATAAGCATTCATACCATAACTGATATTTTCAGTATTTTTGTTAATAATAACAGAGTCTTTGAATACGTGCAATTTCATGTCTTTTGCAAGCCGTTCAGGAATGAAACTATGGGAGGAGCCTGTGTCTAATATAAACTTATATTCTTTGCCATGTATAGTTACAGGAAGGTATAAATGCGTGCCACGAACTCCGGTAGGCTCAACAGATTTCGAGACTTTGAATGGCTCTATGGAAATAGGGATTTCAACATCTCTTTCGGGACGAGAAATGTTGGGAGCCGGAAACTTTTGCAATTCATCAAACCCGACATACATTTCTTCAAAAGATGATAAACCGTCTTTAAGTCCCATTGATTTTACTTGGTCCAGAAAATTCTTCAGATTATCAGCTGCATTCGCGTAATTACCTAGTCGTCCGTAACAAAGACTGGTTAGAGAAACAAGATTGGCTGTATTTTCAAATCCTAGCTCCCTTTGATGATTGATTACTAATTCTCTGATATCCTCAAGTGTTAGTTGCATAAGATTGAAATTGTAATCTATCATTGTCTTAGCAAAAAGTTTTAAAATAACCGTCTGCACTGAATCTTTCAAAGACGGATATTCTTCTTCCAGAGTAAAATAATCAGCCTTATCTAACAACTCCTTAATTCTCATGTCTGCGCGTTGAGCAGACATCGAACTAATAAAAAACATCATACAAAGAGTTAAGATCAACTTTCCCATAATCATATCTTCTTCGTTTTGTTTATGTGTGTAACAGAAACACTTTTTCGTTTCTGTTACACTTGTAAAAATATCGTTGTTATTAAATAACAAGAATTACCCTGCTGGTTGGAAATAATTGGCAACGTAAGTTCTGTATCTGTCAAATAGTAAGGTATTAATATACCTCCACTTTCTCAGCAATCCCTTTTGCCTTATCACGTAAAACATCCAGATCGGCACCTAGAGGAGCATAGCAAAGTACTACTCCCATCCGGCGATTTATCCGAGTAAACGGTTTGCCAAAGATACGGAGATATGTGTCTTCTTCCTTTGTTACCTCTTCCAGCCCACGATATTGAGGACGTTCCTGACTGGCAATCGGAGACAGAATTACTGCACTTGCTCCGATACGTTCCTGTTTGATGTTCGGAATGGGAAGTCCGAGTACAGCACGCAGATGAAGTTCAAATTCATTCAAATTCTGTGTTCCGGCCAGAGTCACCATACCGGTATCATGCGGACGGGGAGAAAGTTCAGAGAAATAGACTCCATTTTCATGATTCAGGAAGAATTCTACCCCCCATAATCCAGCTCCTGTCAAAGAACGAGTCACTTTTTCTGCCATTTCTTCGGCTTCTTTCAAATGTGCAGGATCAATGTGTGCAGGTTGGAAGCTTTCACGATAGTCACCGCCTTTCTGTACATGTCCAATAGGGGGACAGAACAAGGTAGGACCGTTCTTTTGAGTAACGGTCAGTAAAGTAATTTCACTATCAAAGTTGATAAACTCTTCAATAATCAATTCGCGGATATCACCACGACTACCACTACATCCGTATTCCCAAGCATGTTCAAGCTCGTCAGCACTCTTTACCAATGATTGTCCTTTGCCAGAAGATGACATCAAGGGCTTAACCACACAAGGAAAACCAACTTTTGTTGCAGCTTCTTTCAGCTCTTCTAATGTTTTAGCATAGAAATATTTAGCTGTTTTCAGTCCGAGTTCTTTGGCAGCCAAGTCACGAATGGCTTTACGATTCATGGTAAAGTTTACGGCACGAGCACTAGGAACAACCTGAATGCCATCTTTTTCAAAATCATACAAACGTTCTGTGCGAATGGCTTCAATTTCCGGTACAATAATATCGGGCTGATGTTTCTTTACGACACGTTCCAACTCCTCGCCATTCAGCATGTCAAAGACCTCACATTCGTCAGCTACCTGCATAGCAGGTGCTCCAGCATACGAATCACAGGCAATGATATGTTGCCCTTTACGTTGAGCAGAGATTACAAACTCTTTTCCTAGTTCTCCGGAACCGAGTAACAGTATTTTCTTCATCATTTTGAGTGTTTTATATTAGTGCTACAAAATTAGTATATTTCGATGAGATTATTTCCTTTTACCGTTAAAAACAGCATTTACTAATATACTGCCCAATCTCCTTAATGGCGTACTTTGGGATATTTATTATGGAAACGGAAACCCAATCCCAGCATCAGATAATTAGGTGTCTGGAAGTCCTGAAGATTATAACCGATATGAAGGAAAGAACTACGAGTAATAGCTATCTTCAAAGCCAATACCTGATATAGTCCTCTCAAGTCTCCTCTGCCAAGAACATTAGTACCCAAACCGATACCAATTGTAAAGTATGGCATTACATATTCAAATCTTCCCGAAACTCCCAAAGCAAGCTGCTGATGAATTCCCGGTTTATAAAATCGACGGGGAGAAGCACTGCTTCCATATTCCACGATGACATCTTTTGTATATACATTTGCACTGCTATCGTATACTCCGTCTAAAGATACTCCCGTACGGAATTTATAACTAACATTATACATCGGGGCAAAATTAAATCCGGCTACCGGATAGACACCTGGAGAAGCGATTTGCCTATCATCGTCCAGATACACTCCTTTCCGACGCCACGAACCAAACAAAACCAAATCATAACTAATGTGACGCGGGAATCTGGCTATAGATGGCTTTGGCAATGATTGGGTAAGGTCAGCTTCTTCTCTGTTAAAGTTATAAACAAGTCCGATTTTAGCACCTGTCGTGTTAATACCGGCATTCGGAAATTTAGTATTACCGTTAGAGAAGTGAGTAAAATCTCCTCCAATATTCAGATCAAAATAACGGGAAAGCGTCCAATTTAGATAGATACCTGCATTGATGTAGGCATTCATCCGGGAACCGACTGCTCCATTATAGAAGTTATAATTATTATCATAAGGTTGCCAGCCGGTAGATAGGCCGAAATTCCATTCATAATTAAGAGAAAGTCTGGGAGTAATATGTGCTATCCGCGCACCCTGAAACAAGTAGAATGTAATGGGGTCTCCAAGTTGCTTCTTATCACCGAAAGAATAGTAGGCTACTCCCAAACCTTGATAGGCTCCTCCATAGATGCGATCGGCACAAGTATTGGGACGAAACTGGAAAGAGTATTTCAAATGGGCGGCAATGGAACTCTGTATAGGTTTCCAACGTTCATTCTCTCCTTCTAAGAAAGGATTGGTCGGGATAACATACGAAGGACGCGCTTCTATCCCCAAACGATGGATAAAGTTTTTACCTTTCGAATGTTCCCAACATACAAAAGAATGCCCACTTCCATCATGCGAGGATTCCGAACATACATTAGAAACTTCTGAACGTACGGGAGATTCAGGCAAACTATCGTGAAGAACTTCGTTCCCCCACAAAGCAGCACCCGGTAAAAAACAAAGTATAGAACGAAGGGCAATGCCCTTCCAACTTGACATCTTGTGTCTCATCTAGTTTAATCTTGAGAGTTTACAAATCGAGAATCTCAATAAATCGTGCAACATGATAGCCATCCATCAACCCATGATGGCATGTAACAGAAATTGGCAACATCAGTCTTTCTCCTTGCCGAAAGTACTTTCCGGTGGATATTTTGGGGACACTATCTCCCGAACGCATATTGGTAGGATGCTTCATATCCGTAAAAATAAGCCAAGGAACAGCAGAATAATGAATAGCATTCGGATGAAATGTGCCGCCCTTATTGAGTCCTGTAGTCTGTTGCAATCGCTCCATCTCAGCTTTTGCTTTACGTATAAAGATTTGTTCATCCACATCATACTCAAAAGAAGCGAAAGAAAATGTGTGGTCGGCACGACCTACCGTTGCTTCAGGAACAAGGCTATCATAACACACCACCCGGTTTCCTTCAATACGATAACGGAATTCCTCTACTTTATAGGCAGCCGTTATAATTCGATGTAGAATTAACAAGGAAAATGAAACACCCTTGTTTTTTGCCTCTTGATAAGAACGGGTGCAATCAACATGAACGGTCACTCCGAAAAAGGGATCATCGAAAGCACTGAAGTGCTCAAAATGTTCTCTTCTGTTCCAAGTCGAAATATCAATGATCTTTTCTATTTGATTCATCCTATAATACTCTTTTAATATGCTGATGTCGTTGAATATAAACTAATTTAAGCTTCATAAGTTGCCCTATATGTCATTCAACCTGTCGAAGAATCTCCTCTCTTATTGATGATTTCTCTCTGCATTTAAAGAAAAGAGATCCCTTACGAAGTTCAGTACAACAGTTGCTTTTGCTAATATACAGTTATATATTACAGTTTATCGATGGCTAATATAACTTGTAAAACTTGAATAAACAAATTAAGCAGGGTGCACTTCCCCTGCTGATTATTCATTTTATTGATGTTGTTCGCGTAACAGATCATTGACTGTTTTTACCGGATTAAAGGTAGAAAGGGGTACTTCTACAAATATGGTATTCCAATCGCTCATCGCACCATTCCACAAACCGGGAAGTTCAAGGGCTTTCAACTCTTTACCATTTTTTGATTTATAAGAGATAAATCCCGTAGCTTTATCTACATATTTCACCAGATCGAATTTATGTCCTTTATAATCACGAACAGCACATACCAGATCTACCGGATTGAAGTGTGTACCCTTCTCGAACATTTCCTTCTTCTGAGGATCATCCATATCAATTTGGGAACTTTCAAGAATCTGAAGAGAGATTGTACCATCGCTGTTATATGCAAGGAACGGGCCACCACCTGGTTCGCCTACGTTCTTCACCATACCGCAGACACGCATTGGACGGTTCAATTTCTCTTTTAAGTAAATAGCCAATTCAGAATCTTCAAGATTCTTCACTTCCGGATTCTTGCAGAAGAGTTTCTTTTGCAGGAATTGAAGAATTTCCACTACCTGTTCGTGGGTATATTTACCACTATCGAGTAATTTGAGATATTCGAAAGTTTGCTTTTGAAGAGTAACCAAAACACCGGCAATCAGCTTTTTGTAAGTGACAGTATCAGCTTTCAGTTTATCGGGAACAACGTTATCGATATTTTTTATAAAAATAATATCTGCATCCAAATCGTTGAGGTTTTCAATCAATGCGCCATGTCCCCCCGGACGGAACAATAGTTTATCGTTCTCACGAAAAGGTTGATTGTCCATATCGGCTGCGATAGTATCTGTAGAGGGTTTCTGTTCGGAGAAAGTAATGTAATAATCCACTCCGTAACGTTTCGCAAATTCTTCAGCCTTCTCGTCTACCAGCATTTTGAAAAGTTCGCGGTGCTCTGCAGATACGGTGAAGTGCACATTGACCTTGCCGCTCTTTCCGGCTGCGTACATGGCTCCTTCGGCAAGGTGTTCTTCCAGCGGAGTACGTGCACCTTCGGGATATTTGTGGAATTTGAGCAGTCCTTTAGGTAATGCTCCGTAATTCAATCCGGAAACATCAAGCAAAGCAGTTACAATTGGCTTATACTCTCCGGCTTCCAGTAAAGCGGGGATATCTTTTCCGGCTGTACGCTGACAGGCTACATTCAGATCATCGTAAAAAGCGAAGTTCTTAATATCGTTAAAGAAAGTTTGTTCAAACTTAGTAGTAGGTTCGTCATAGTCGGCGGACAAAAACTCAAAAAGATTCTTGAACATACGGCTTGCCGCACCCGAAGCCGGAACAAATTTCACAATCGTCTTATCAGCATTCTTATATTCGTCCCAGGCTGACAAATATTTCTTCCGCTCTTCTGCATCGGGAGCCAGTATACCTTTCTCTATGGAAGCTGCTGCATCCAATTTCAAATATGGGAAACCTTTGCGAAAGCAAGCCAGTTGCTCGGCTATCTGCTCTTCTGTGATACCTTTCTTGGCTAGCAACTCTTTGTCCTGTGTCGTTATCATAATACCTAATTTTATTAATTGATGCCCAAAAATACAAAATGTTATTTACTTCTTACCGATTAACCAATAAAAAAACTAATTTTACGTCGAATTAACAGGATTGAATATGAACGACTTTTTTACACCAGAGGAAAGAAAGGAGCTTTTTTCACTCTACAGACAATTGCTGCAATCTGCCGGAGATAGTATTTCCTGGAAGGATTGTCAAAAACTAAAGAAACATCTCATCAAAGCGGTCCAATGTAACGGGTTGCAACGCAATAACTTCGGGATGAATCCCATCATCAGAGATTTACAAACGGCAGTCATCGTAGCTGAAGAGATCGGCATGAAAGGTTCGTGTCTGATTGGTATCATGCTTCACGAAATTGTAAAAAGTAATATTCTGACGTTGAAAGAAATCAATGCGGAATATGGAGAAGATGTGGGAAGTATCATCAAGGGACTGGTGAAAACAAACGAACTTTATTCCAAAAGTCCGGCTATTGAATCAGAGAATTTCCGTAATCTCCTCCTTTCTTTTGCAGAAGATATGCGCGTGATTCTTATCATGATAGCAGATCGTGTGAATATCATGCGCCAAATTAAAGATTCGAAAAACGAGGACGACCGTATCAAAGTGGCCAATGAGGCAGCATATCTATATGCTCCCCTAGCCCATAAGCTGGGACTGTATAAGCTAAAATCCGAATTGGAGGATTTGTCATTGAAATATACGGAACGGGATACTTACTATTTCATCAAGGAAAAGCTAAACGAGACGAAGTCTTCACGCGATAGATACATTGCTTCTTTCATCGAACCGATCAAAAAGAAGGTATCAGCAGCAGGACTGAACTTTGAGATCAAAGGAAGAACAAAATCAATTCATTCCATCTGGCACAAAATTCAAAAGCAGAAAACACCTTTTGAAGGGATTTATGACTTGTTTGCTATTCGCATCATTCTGGACTCGGAACCGGATCCGGCAAAAGAAAAACAGGAATGTTGGCAAGTATATTCCATTGTTACCGATATGTATCAACCAAACCCGAAACGTCTGCGTGACTGGCTTTCTATTCCGAAAAGCAATGGTTATGAGTCATTGCATATCACCGTTATGGGACCTGAAGGGAAATGGGTGGAAGTACAAATCCGTACCCGCAGAATGGACGAGATTGCAGAACGGGGACTTGCTGCACACTGGAGATACAAAGGTATCAAGGGTGAGACTGGTCTGGATGAATGGCTGACTTCTGTAAGGGAAGCTTTGGAAAGTGCCGACAATGACTCTCTGAAAGTTATGGACCAATTCAAAATGGATCTTTATGAGGATGAAGTTTTTGTATTTACGCCCAAAGGGGATTTATTCAAACTTGCCAAAGGAGCTACAGTACTCGATTTTGCCTTCCATATCCATAGCAAACTTGGCTGTAAATGTATTGGTGCAAAAGTAAATGGTAAAAATGTTCAATTAAAGCAAAAGCTGAATAGTGGTGACCAGGTAGAGATCATGACTTCAAATACCCAAACGCCCAAACAAGGCTGGCTGACGATTGTAACTACTTCCAAAGCACGTACCAAGATACGTCAGGCACTCAAAGAGATGGTGGCACGCCAGCATGACTTTGCCAAAGAAACGCTGGAACGTAAGTTCAAGAATCGTAAAATGGAATATGATGAGGCAACGATGATGCGCCTTATCAAACGGTTAGGTTTCAAAAATGTGACAGAGTTCTATCAGCAGATAGCGGATGAGACTCTGGATGTTAATGAGATTCTTGATAAGTACATTGAACAACAGAAACGGGACAATGATTCACATGACGATATAGTTTACCGTAGTGCCGAGGGCTATAACCTACAAACGGCTCAGGAAGAAACGGTCTCAAAAGAAGACGTGCTTGTCATCGATCAGAATCTGAAAGGGCTTGAGTTTAAATTGGCGAAATGTTGTAATCCTATTTATGGGGATGATGTATTCGGGTTTGTGACTGTATCGGGTGGTATTAAGATACATCGGTCTGATTGCCCGAATGCAACACAAATGCGGGAACGTTTCGGATACAGGATTGTAAAAGCTCGTTGGGCGGGTAAATCAGTAGGTACTCAATATCCTATTACGCTACGTGTTGTAGGGCATGATGATATTGGTATTGTTACCAACATTACTTCTATTATTTCCAAAGAAAACGGTATCAGCCTACGTTCAATTGGTATTGACTCGAATGACGGACTGTTTTCCGGAACTCTTACGGTTATGGTAAGTGACATCGGACGTCTGGAAACACTTATCAAGAAATTACGAACCGTTAAGGGAGTAAAACAAGTAAGTAGAAACTAAATCTAAGGAGTTAATTCCGGGAACTTGATATCTATTACTTGTGACAATAGGATGGCACAACTATATTCGCGTCGATTCCTTTATTTAGTTGTAGGTCTATTATATTTAATGAATAAGAAGATTCAGTTATCTACATCCGCTTTTATACTTTGCATAGGTTTGACAACATATAAATCTTGATCCTATCTTACTTTCATCTTCTTGTAATAAGGATAAGTAATTAAAACAAAGAACAATAATGCTATTGCAGCAACAATTTGCCCGATAAAAAGCATCTCATCTGTACTCATATCGCAAGAAGCAGCAATTCCTAAGGCAATTCCTATTTCACTTGCCAAGAGATGCGTAGTGTTTGCTGTTCCTCGTTGGCAATGATGAGACAGCTTCACGAATATAACCAAAAACTCCGGCATTACAAAGCCTAGTCCTAATCCCATCAGCACTGAAGATATACCAATAGTTCTATCTGCTCCTAACAAAGAAAAAGCAAGAGTCTCCAATCCCAATCCAATGATAACTAACCGCAAAGTTTTTTCTTTTAGGAAAAACAAACGTGCAAACAATAAAGATACTATAAAGCCTGCTCCGACACCTGTAAAGAATGGCAGGGATATACCAATGTGCCTTAGTATGGAATCGTTTAAAAAAGGATGCGCCAATGAAATCAATAACCCCGGAACAAAAGTTATAAGAATCAGATTGATAACTGGAACCCATCCGCGAAGCAACAAGAATCGGTCAAATGAATATAACTTCGTAACAATGGGCGCACGAAATGGTACGTATACCCCTGCTGTAACTAAAATTCCAACTATCCCAATAATAACCGATACAGTAAGCAAATTGATAAACGAATAGTTTTGATTGAACCAGACTCCTAATGCAATTCCAATAATCATCCCCAATCGTGCCATCCACGAAAAGCTGACATTTCCGGTACTTCGGAGAGAGGAACTGGTAATATCAATAGCTAATGTAATTCCGGCAGTGGAAGCCATCCCAAAAGCAACTCCTTGTACCATACTCAGCAAAATAAGCTCCGTCATATTTGTGACGAAAGCATATCCTACTGTTGCTGCTACCATCACAGCAAAAGAAAACATGCACACATATTTTCGTTTGTAAGCATCTACCAGATAGGCATGAAACGGACCAATCAGAAGCATTCCTAACGTCAAAAAGAGAAAGATGACTCCTGTTTGTGCCACTGGTACCCCCAAACGTTCTGCCATTTCTATGGAAAGCACGGGAAATAACACGTACAATGACACAAACAATAGCAAATTAGCTATACAGATCCGCATAAAATGAGCTGTCCATAATTTTATTGCCATATATCTTAATATTGTTCCTTCTCATTAGGGAAGTCGCAATTCTTAACGTCAGAAATATAGTGGCTGATTGCATCAGTCATCACTGTAAACAAGTCTGCATAACGACGTAAGAAACGAGGACGAAAACCGTTATTCATTCCCAGCATATCCTGAATAACAAGTACCTGGCCGTCTACATCACCACCGGCACCAATACCAATAATAGGAATAGTCAATTCAGAGGCGACACGAGCAGCCAAAGCAGCGGGAATCTTTTCAAGAACAATGGCAAAACACCCTGCCTCTTCAAGCAAATGAGCATCACGAATCAGTTTCTCTGCCTCACTATCATCCTTTGCACGTACTGTATACGTTCCGTATTTATTAATAGATTGAGGCATCAGCCCCAAGTGTCCCATCACAGGAATTCCAGCACTAATAATACGTTTTACTGTATCAATGATTTCTTCTCCACCTTCCAGTTTCAACGCATCGGCATGGCTTTCCTTCATGATGCGGATAGCAGAAGCCAATCCTCCCATTTCATTTCCTTGATAAGAGCCGAATGGCATATCAACTACTACCATAGCACGTTTCACACCACGTACTACAGACTTCGCATGATAAATCATCTGATCAAGAGTGATAGGTAAAGTGGTTACATTACCAGCCATCACATTAGAAGCTGAATCACCTACCAAAATTACATCCATTCCAGCACCGTCTACGATCTGTGCCATTGTGTAATCATACGAAGTAAGCATTGAAATCTTTTCACCTCTTTGTTTCATTTCTACCAAGCGATGAGTTGTCACTTTTCTTGTGTCATCTGATATATAACCAGCCATTTCTTCTAATTTTAAGTTATTAAATAGAATTCAGTTTAATAAAAACGCGGCAAAGTTATAATATTTCTTTCATAACAGAGAAAGAAAAGACAATAAATCGTGTATAGCAAGAAATATGTTAGATATTTATCCTATATTTGTCAGCATTACAAACATTACTATATGAAATACATCCTAAATATGCTGATCTGTGTTTTTATCCTGACCAGCAATACATTAGCGCAGAAAAACACATTTACTCTTGGAACCCCTCAAATGAAACGTTTAATCGGGTGTTGGAATGATTCTGAAAGCAAAGAATGGAGATATGGTTTCTTCGAGAAGTTCGCTATATATAATAACGATTTCTGGGAATACCAATCCCTAAACTTCATAAAGAACAAAGCCGAAATTACATTAAATAAAGGAGAAGATGTTTTAAAATTAAATATTTCTTTTGATAGTAAGGCAGATAGTATCTGTACAATTACCTCATCTACTCAAAAAGGAAAAAGAAAATTTATACGTTTTTCTTCAGCACCCGATTTTACGATAGAAGATCATGATACATTTATTGATAATGGATATCATCAGGATTCTGTCACAGTTATCGGATATATAAGTAATACACCTGAAAATACTTCTGTAGAAATTACTATACCTAATTTCTTTAATGAAAATGAAGATATCTATAAGATTAAAACTGATTCTTCCGGACGGTTTCATATCATCATACCCATCATTAACACTAATTCCTTATTCATAGACAGCGAGGGTTGCGAATTATCTATACACACTATAGCAGAACCCGGAGATACTCTTCTTCTATTCTACAATAATGCCAATAATGATACTCGCATTATGGGACAGAACGGACGTCTCAATCAGGAACTAATTAATTACCAAAGAGATCCTTCTACAAATGAATTATATAAATATAGTCTTCGTTACGATGCGAAAATGGATCATAGCGTATACCTGGCTGAACAACAAAAAATATATGATAAAAGAACGAAGATAGTGGAAAAATACATATCTCGGCATCCACAACTATCAGATAAGTTCAAAATGATT
This sequence comes from Bacteroides bouchesdurhonensis, assembly GCF_900155865.1. Lineage (GTDB taxonomy): Bacteria > Bacteroidota > Bacteroidia > Bacteroidales > Bacteroidaceae > Bacteroides > Bacteroides bouchesdurhonensis. The sequence goes on along the minus strand of NZ_LT707006.1, from coordinate 2,729,450 downwards.
AAACATAACAGTGAATTCATGTTACATGCAAGTTCTCTAATGCAAAGACGATTCGCGTTACGTTTCAATTTCAATAAAGAGTTTTTCAACTCTGAATATATGGCATATGTAGATCAACTGTATCATCAACTTCCCCAACCATATACTATATATGGGAATAGGTTCTTGACTGATTATTTGGGATATTACAATAATACCATGAGTTCCAATTGCCTCTCAAATACAACAACAATCATCAAATATGCTAATAAGAAAGGTGAATATGAACTGACAACCCAGCAGAAAAATGATTTATCCGCTTATGAACACGTCATGTCAGAAAGAAACTTAGGAAAATATTTTGGCGTAGATTCATTAGAAATAGAAAGAGTCACTAAACCATATAAAGAAGCTTTCGAACGGGGCAAACAACTTTTACAAGAAAAGAATATTATAGAACTCTGTAAAAAATATGAATCAATGAATAATGAAATAATGGAATTAATGCAAATACAAGAAGGACTCATTTGTTTTGACTCAATTGCCGCCACTCCGATATTGAAAGAATTGATAGCTACCAAAACATTCTGCGAATATATGCATAATATAGAAACACCATTAAGAAATTCTACAATTGATTATTTCAAAAGCCTTGTAAGCAACGAAAGTCTTCGGAGGATAGTACTAAAACAGCAAGAAGTATATGCGCACCTTGCCAAACAAAAATTGGAAAATGTAGAAAGTCTTAAAAGTAATGATGGTCTAAAAAATATATCGGATGCAAACGAGTTATTAAGACAGATTATTGCTCCATATAAAGGAAAAGTCATTTATATGGATTTCTGGGGTACATGGTGTTCTCCATGCAAAGCTGAAATGAAGTATACCCCCGATATCAAAGAAGCGTTGAAAGACAAAGAAGTGATTTTCATGTATCTGGCTAATAATTCTACGGAAGATTCCTGGAAGAATATTATAAAGGAGAATCATCTGACAGGTCCTAATATAGTACACTATAATCTTCCTGACGATCAACAAAGATTACTGGAGAAACTTCTTTCTATTAATTCTTTCCCCACTTTCATACTACTTGATAAAGAAGGAAATATAATAGATAGACATGCTCCAAAACCTAGTCAAAAACAGGAGCTAATAAACAGAATTAATGAACTGCTAACTAAATAGCCAGCAGTTTCTCATAAGTCATCCCAGTAAAGTCATCTATTATATATTTCGCTTTTCCGGCAATCGCTTCACGAGAATTAGTAGTTGCCAGACCGATAACAGTAGCACCCGAAGTATTTCCCGCTTGCAATCCATGGAAAGAGTCTTCAAAAACATAAGTACGCTCCGGTGAGACGTTAAAGATTTCCATACCTAAAAGGAAACAGTCGGGAGCAGGTTTTGAGCGAGCAAACATCTCTCCGGTCAAAATGCGATCTACCATTTCTTTAAATTCAGGGTGGGCGTTGTAAACGTTTTGCATCTTCTCTTCATTAGAACTAGTCACTACTGCTATTTTTACTCCATGGCTACGAAGATCAGCCATAAAAGCTTCCACTCCGGGAATATATTCGTAGGACATATTTTTCTCAAAAACGTTGAGATCTGAATTAATCTGCCGTTGAGCTTCCTGCTTATCGGAGAAATATTTTTCATAGATTTGAAACAATGTCTGCCCCTTGATATTACGACCAAAATCTTCCTGTCCTAGATATTTGCGCCCTTGTTCATTCCAGAAAACAGTGTACTGAGTTTCTGTATCCATGATCACTCCATCAAAATCAAAAAGTGCTGCTATATTTTTTGTTGCATCCATATCTCCAAACTTTCTTTCTACCTAAAACGTTAAACCTTGTGTATTGAGTGTGCAAAGTTCCGAATAATCATCGAATCAGACAAATTATTCGTAACTTTGCCCCACTTAAAAAAACGTAACTCACGTTTTCATCCAACAAAATTCGTACTTGCACATGAGTAAAAACGACCCACACATATTAGGGAAGGAACATATCGGGAAATTGTTGTTGCAATATTCTATTCCAGCCATTATCGGAATGACAATTACCTCTATCTATAACATTATCGACAGTATCTTTATAGGGCATGGTGTAGGTCCAATGGCTATTGCCGGATTAGCAGTCAGCTTCCCTTTGATGAATCTTGTCGTCGCTTTTTGCACGTTAGTTTCTGCCGGTGGTTCTACAATCGCTTCTATCCGGCTGGGACAGAAAGATCTGAAAGGAGCTACGGAAATACTATCTCATACCCTCATGCTTTGCATCACCAATTCTGTTTTCTTCGGTATATTATCGTTTATTTTTCTGGATGATATCTTGGTTTTCTTCGGAGCAAGTAGCGATACATTACCTTATGCTCGCAGCTTTATGCAAGTTATCCTGCTAGGAACCCCTATTACCTATACCATGATCGGTTTGAACAATGTGATGCGTGCCACGGGATATCCGAAGAAAGCAATGCTTACCTCCATGGTAACAGTAGTATCCAATATCATCCTTGCTCCTATCTTTATTTTCCAATTCGAATGGGGTATGCGTGGAGCAGCAACAGCAACAGTTATCTCACAGTTTATCGGAATGGTTTGGGTGGTAAGTCACTTCATCAATAAAGAGAACACAGTGCATTTCGAAGGTAAGATCTGGAAGATGAAAAAGCGGATCGTAGATAGTATCTTCGCTATCGGCATGTCACCGTTCCTGATGAATGTATGTGCGTGTGCAATTGTTATCATCATCAATAACAGTCTTCAAGAATATGGAGGAGACATGGCTATTGGTGCTTATGGCATTATCAACCGATTATTGACGCTCTATGTGATGATTGTATTAGGACTTACCATGGGTATGCAACCAATTATAGGTTATAACTTCGGAGCACAGAAAATTGATCGCGTAAAACAAACGTTACGACTAGGGATCATTTCCGGTGTAATTATCACGAGCAGCGGTTTCTTGATTTGCGAACTATTTCCTCATGCCGTATCGGCACTTTTTACCGACAATGACGAATTGATTGATCTTGCCGTAGAAGGATTACGTCTAGCTGTATTGATGTTCCCATTTGTAGGAGCACAAATTGTTATTGGTAACTTCTTCCAAAGCATTGGCAAAGCGAAAGTCAGTATTTTCCTTTCATTGACCAGACAATTACTTTATCTATTGCCTTGCTTGCTGCTATTCCCTAATTGGTGGGGACTGAAAGGTATTTGGATCAGTATGCCCGTATCAGATGCATTAGCTTTCACAACAGCAGTTATCAGTCTGATGATCTATATAAAAAAGGTATCCAAGCAGGTGCAACAATAAGTACTCTCCAAATTCTCAACTAAATTGAAGAAAACCCACCATATCTACTTAATTAAATAAAAGTAAAGTCTTATATTGATAACAGTGCCCCTTTGATTCTTTGATTTACTGTTCAATTTCTCTTATTTATTGTTCATAGTGTCCTCAATTTATCAGAAGGTTTTGCCTATCCAAATAGAAAACTCTACATTTGCGCCAAGTTTTCCAATACAAATATTTATGTTAAGAAGAGGTTTATACACATTGTTATCATGCCTAATACTCGCAGGTTGCGATATGATAGATTACCACCCATACGATGTACGTATCAGTGGTGAGACAGATGTCAATGCTCATAATATCGAGCAGATAGAGATAAATTGCAAAGGCAAAACTACTCTACGTTTTATCACAATGGGAGATTCACAACGCTGGTACGACGAAACAGAAGATTTCGTAAATGAAATCAATCAACGGGATGATATCGACTTCGTCATTCATGGTGGGGACATGAGTGATTTCGGTCTTACTAAAGAATTTCTCTGGCAAAGGGATATCATGAACAAGCTAAAGGTTCCTTATGTCGTATTGATGGGTAATCATGATTGTTTAGGTACAGGGGCAGAGACATATAAAAAAGTATTCGGACCATCCAATTTCTCTTTTATTGCAGGCAACGTGAAATTTATCTGTCTCAACACAAATGCATTGGAATACGATTATTCCGAACCTATCCCCGATTTCACATTTATGGAAAACGAACTGACAAACCGGAAAGATGAGTTCGAAAAGAGTGTAGTAAGTATGCACGCTCCTCCCTTCGCTGATGTTTTTAATGATAATGTAGGCAAAGTTTTCGAACATTACATTCTTCAGTATCCGGGCATACAGTTCTGTACTGCTGCCCATGATCATGGTTTTGGAGACAAAGTTTTTTTTGATGATGGGATGCATTACATCATAAGTGACTGTATGAAACATCGCAGCTATATCGTATTTACTATAACCCCGGAAAAATATGAATATGAATTGGTCGAATTCTAAATATATACTTCGTGCAGGAGTACTGAATATTCTTCTGCTTATTCCCTGTCTGGCATCAGCTATTTGCGGGACAGATACTATTATCAAAAATTATAAGCCTGATTCTGTACGGATAGTTATCAAATCCGATTCAGTCATTGCTTACCATACTGGTGATTCTCTATTTACGATTCTTCAGGCCGACTCGGTAATTTCGAACACAAAAGAAAGTATAGGGCATACCCGTTATGACAAACGAGTACACCGTATGCGTAAGAATTGGGAGCGCATCATTCCCACTCATTCAAAGATACAATTTGCGGGAAACATGGGATTGCTATCTTTCGGAACGGGTTGGGACTACGGAAAGCATAATCAATGGGAAACGGATCTGCTACTCGGATTTCTACCAAAATATTCGTCGAAAAAGGCTAAGATTACAATGACGCTGAAACAAAATTATATGCCTTGGAGCTTGGATTTAGGAAAGGGATTCTCTACTGAGCCTTTATCCTGCGGACTCTATTTGAATACGGTATTCGGTGACCAATTCTGGGTACACGAGCCTGATCGTTATCCAAAAGGTTATTACGGATTCTCAAGCAAAGTACGTATCCATATTTATCTGGGACAACGGTTAACTTACGAAATCGATCCTCGCCGTCGATTCCTAGCAAAGTCTGTGACCTTATTTTATGAGCTAAGCACATGTGACCTGTATCTGATTAGTGCTGTCACCAACAATTATCTGCGTCCACGCGATTATCTGAGTTTGTCTTTTGGTTTAAAGTTCCAGTGGTTATAAAATATACTAAAAATATAGGAACTTTTCCCTTAGTAACCGCATGAAAAATAAGAATTATACTCCTACCCCCCCTTCCGCAAAGGAGTAAGATTGTTAGAATCCATAAGTACGAAGTAGATTAATTGGGTACAAAATCAATGCTTTCAAACAATTTAACTACCTTTTCCTCGAAAAATACATCCAAACAGGACTTTTATTTGTTTTAAATAATGTGTAACTTCGCACAGTGAACACTAATTTAAGATTTATATAACTTTTATAAGTATAGTCTATGATTTTTACAGCAGAAAACATCTTACTTGTTGGCTCTATCTTACTTTTCGTCAGTATCGTAGTTGGAAAAACCGGATACCGTTTCGGAGTACCTGCTTTATTACTATTCCTTGTAGTAGGTATGCTATTTGGTAGCGACGGACTCGGACTCCAGTTTCATAATGCGAAGGAAGCACAATTTATTGGTATGGTTGCATTAAGTATCATCCTATTCTCTGGAGGTATGGATACGAAATTCAGAGAAATAAAGCCTATACTAGTTCCCGGTATTGTTCTTTCCACAGTCGGAGTTCTGCTCACAGCTCTATTTACCGGACTATTTATATGGTGGCTTTCCGGTATGAGCTGGACAAACATTTACCTGCCTATCACTACTTCCCTGCTATTAGCTTCCACCATGTCATCAACCGATTCCGCATCAGTATTCGCTATACTACGCTCACAGAAGATGAACTTGAAACATAATCTTCGTCCCATGCTAGAACTTGAAAGTGGTAGTAATGATCCGATGGCATATATGCTGACCATTGTATTGATACAATTTATCCAATCGGCAGGTATGGGAGTAGGCTCCATTATCTTCTCCTTTGCCATCCAATTCATCATAGGTGCAGCTGCAGGATACTTACTTGGCAAACTGGCCATACGTATGCTGAATAAACTCAATATCGATAACCAAGCTTTATATCCTATCCTATTGCTGGCATTCATATTCTTTACTTTTTCTATCACAGATTTACTGAAAGGTAACGGTTATCTTGCCGTATACATTGCCGGTATCATGGTAGGAAACAACAAAATCATGCACCGTAAAGAGATTTACACTTTTATGGACGGGCTCACTTGGTTGTTTCAGATTATCATGTTCCTTTGCTTGGGACTGCTTGTCAATCCGCATGAAATGTTGGAAGTAGCTGTTGTAGCATTGTTGATCGGAATCTTTATGATCGTCATCGGTCGTCCTTTAAGTGTATTTCTATGCTTGTTACCCTTTAAGAAGATCACAATGAAATCTCGTCTTTTCGTTTCATGGGTAGGATTGCGCGGAGCAGTTCCTATTATTTTCGCCACCTATCCGGTAGTTGCAGGCGTAGAAGGTTCAAATATCATCTTCAATATAGTATTTTTCATCACGATCGTCTCACTGATTATTCAGGGAACAACTGTTTCCTCGGTAGCCCGTTTGTTACATCTCTCCGAACCACTTCCTAAAACGGGCAATGACTTCGGAGTAGAACTTCCCGAAGAAATAGACTCGGATCTTAGTGATATGACGGTCACAGAAAAAATGCTGGAAGAAGCAGATACATTGAAGGATATGAACTTACCTAAAGGCACATTGGTAATGATCGTAAAACGCGGAGATGAGTTTTTGATTCCTAACGGAACACTGAAATTGCATAAAGGAGATAAACTGCTACTTATTTCCGAAAAACAAAAAGAAGAAGTTATTACTTCAGAATAACGTATGGAAGAGTATTCCTTAAGGTATTAACAAAAACAGTTTAGCTATTAGCATATTTTATTATGCTAATAGCTAATTTTCTTTCACCTGTCCGCAATTAAAGATACCACCAATCTCCCTCGTTAATTAACCGTAAAACTTAGAATTAAAATTCAGTTTATGTTAATGAAATATTATTTTTGCGCAGTTTAAAACCAAATGTGCAAAAATTCGACATGGAACAAAAACAACCGTTCATTGATTATATTGAACAAGGTATAATCAAGAATTGGGATAGAAACGCCCTGACAGACTACAAAGGAATCACTCTACAATATAAAGATGTAGCACGTAAGATAGCCAAATTTCATATCGTACTCGAGAGTGCCGGTATTCAGCCGGGTGATAAGATAGCAGTCTGTGGACGTAACAGTGCCCATTGGGGTGTTGCTTTTCTTGCAACCATTACATATGGAGCTGTAATCGTTCCTATTCTACATGAATTTAAGGCAGACAATATTCATAATATCGTCAATCACTCCGAAGCTAAACTGCTTTTTGTTGGCGACCAAGTATGGGAAAATTTAAATGAAGACCTAATGCCTCTGTTAGAAGGTATTGCTTCACTTACCGATTTTTCTCCATTGGTATCACGCAACGAAAAACTGAGTTATGCTTTCGAACATCGTAACGCCATTTACGGAGAACGTTATCCGAAATGTTTCCGTCAAGAACACATTTGTTACCGGAAAGATCGACCGGAAGAGCTTGCCGTTATCAACTATACTTCTGGAACCACAGGTTATTCTAAAGGTGTAATGCTACCCTACCGTAGTCTATGGTCTAACGTAACCTACTGCCATGAAATGCTTCCTGTAAAACCCGGTGATCACATTGTATCGACGCTACCTATGGGACATGTATTCGGTATGGTATATGACTTCTTGTATGGATTCTCATCAGGTGCCCATATCTACTTCCTAACACGTATGCCATCTCCAAAGATTATTGCACAATCTTTCGCAGAGATAAAACCAAAGGTTATTTCCTGCGTACCATTAATCGTCGAGAAGATTATCAAAAAAGAGATTCTTCCGAAAGTAGATAGTAAAATAGGCAAGCTTCTGCTGAGAGTTCCTATTATAAATGATAAAATAAAAGCGGCAGCATGTCAAGCCGCCATGGAAATCTTTGGAGGTAACTTTGATGAAATCATTATCGGCGGTGCTCCTTTTAATGCAGAAGTAGAAGCCTTTCTCAAGAAAATAGGATTCCCCTATACCATTGCATACGGTATGACCGAATGTGGTCCGATCATTTGTTCTAGTCGTTGGGATACCCTAAAACTGGCTTCTTGCGGAAAAGCAGCCAGCCGGATGGAAGTACGTATAGATTCATCGGACCCCAAAACTCATGCAGGAGAAATTGTTTGTAAAGGTATGAACCTTATGTTAGGTTATTATAAGAATCCGGAAGCTACCTCTCAAATAATAGATACTCATGGATGGCTTCATACTGGCGATCTTGCAACAATTGACGAAAACGGACATGTAACAGTTCGCGGACGTAGCAAAAACATGCTACTGACTTCCAGTGGGCAAAATATCTATCCGGAGGAAATAGAAAGTAAGCTAAACAATATGCCGTATATATCGGAATCACTGATCGTCTTGCAACATGATAAGTTGGTGGCACTAATTTACCCGGATTTCGACGATGCTTTTGCACATGGATTACAGCAAACGGACGTTGAAAAAATGATGGAAGCCAATCGTATAGAGTTGAACCAGCAACTTCCTGGTTACTGTCAAATCAGCAAAATTAAAATACACTTTGAAGAGTTTGAAAAAACAGCAAAGAAATCAATCAAACGATTCATGTATCAGGAGGCTAAGGGATAAAAAAACATTCCTAATGATTAAAAAAGCCCTTGTATGAACTAATCCCGAAAGTAATGTCGATTTTTCTGGGTTTATTTCATCTCGGGGCTTTTCTTTTGAGAAAAGTTACACATAAATCGGAATATCGAACTTTTAACTCTATTTACTTACATTCTGCCCATAGCCGTAACCATACCCCTTTCCATAACCATATTTACCACCATACTTACCGTAACCGTAATATCCATATTTCCTTTTTGCCAAATCTTCTCCATTAATAATAGTGCATAAATCCGGCAACTTGCCACCTTCTGCCAATTCATTAATTAACATATACTCCCCTTTACGTGTATATCCGGAACGACATACATATACGGATAAATCAGCAACACGACCAATTAGCAATGTATCAGTTACCATACCTATCGGAGCGGTATCAAGAACTACATAATCAAAACGCTCTTTCAACGTCTGAATAGCTTTATCCAAAGTATCACGAGCCAATAATTCCGTAGGATTAGGAGGAACAATTCCGCCCGGCAGAACATACAAATTAGAATTTATTCCTGAAGGTTGTACCAAATCCATTAGTTCTGTGGTAGCCGGATTTACCAGATATTGAGTGATCCCACTTTTTTGAGTTGAAATGCTAAATACTTTATTCAATCCCGGCTTACGAAGATCAAGTCCAACAATTACCACTCTCTTACCCATTAATGAAAGACTGATAGCGAGATTGGAAGCAACAAACGATTTTCCTTCACCACTAATGGTCGAAGTTATCATTATCACTTTTCCACCATCATGAAACATAAACTGAAGATTAGTTCGGATATTACGAAAAGCCTCACTCATCAAGTTATTTTGGTTCTCAAATACAACTATCGAACCTTGCTTTTCCTGTTTCCCATCTGCTAGAGGAATACTACCAACAATAGGGACTTTAGTCAGCTTCTCTACATCGATACAATCTTCAATCTTGAATTTAAGCAATCCTATCAAGAAAATAGCTGCCGCCGGTATTCCCATTCCTAATATCAATGCAATAATGTAAATAATTAGCCGTCTAGGAAAAACAGGGACATCATCCGCAATCGGTTCATCAATTATTTTAGCATTATTGGCAGTAGCAGCCAATGTTATAGCATTTTCTTCCCGTTTTTGCAAAAGCATTAAATAAAGTCCCGCTTTAATCTCTTGCTGACGGGTAATACTCACATATTGGCGTTCCTGTCCGGGAGCGTCACTAATACGACGCGAAAAACGTTTAGCTTCACGATCCAAATCAGCTTTTGTTATAAGCAACCCTTGCAGAACTCCATTCATAGTCGCCCGTACATTCGTTTTCATAGCCTGAATACTTGCAGTCAGATTAATAATGGTAGGATTATTTTCTGTAGAAGTATTCAAAAGCCGTTTACGTTCAAGAATCAACTCATTATAACGGTCGATTTGTGTGGAGAGACCACCATCCGATAAACCAATATTCCCCGGAAGTACTTCAAACTCATTCGAAGAGTCATTGATATAGGCAACTAAGTCGTGTATCAAATTAATTTGTGTTCCGTTTGCCACTCGTTTCTTTTCATACTCCGCATTTCCTTCCAATGCCAATTCTGCATCATTACTTATATTTGTCAATCCGGCATTTCTCTTGAACGTTTCCAGTTTTTCTTCAGTATTTCCCAGTTCTTTATTAATTATCTCAATTCGGGTATTGATAAAATCACGCGTTTTCTCTGCTAATTCATTTTTGTCATTATTAGCATTCCGATTATACATCTCCAATAATTTATTGATAAAATCACGTCCACGCCGGGAATTAGTATTTTCCAAAGAAATGATAGCAACAGAAGTTGTTTTGGATGTTGGTTTTATAGTCAAAGCATTGAGATATCCTTTAGCCACTTTCATCGGTTGAGAAATCGCTGCGCTGACATGAAAGACTTCTTTTCCCTCTCCTGACTGAAAGGAATCATTTAATATAAAGCCAAAAGTTCCGATATCTGTAGGTAATACTGCCGGCAACTGATTAAAGTGACGGCTATATAGACTATCTCCAACATTCACTTTGATCTCTAAACCATCCACTGATGAGTACTTCATATCAATAAGTACACTTTCCGACAATTTATCAGCCTCTTGTGGAGTCAAACTAACTATGACAGGGGAAGATTTATACAGATCCTTCGCTGGAAATTCATCCTCATTCTTATAAGTTATATACAGTTCCAGATCGTTCACCACTCTTTTAAGTAATGACTTGGAACGCAATACTTCCAACTCATTGTCCATATTTTGCGAAGCCGTAATCATACCACCCAATCCTAAATTCTCCAATCCGATAGCAGTTCCCACGTTCCCTTCTTTTTTTTCATCTTTAATAATAATAGAACCAGAGACACGATAAACAGGAGGAGTGAAATATAAATACAACCAGGCACCTACGAAACAAAGAAATACAGATGTAATAATCCACGGCCAATAAGCCAAATAACTAAAGATTAATTCCCGAAGATCAATCTCTTCTTCATTCACCACGTTTACCTCCCCATATGAATTCTCTTTCATTATATAAGCTATTTTAAAATATTAAATAACAAGCTGGCAAGAGAGATTAAAATGGAAGTTGCCGAAAACCATAAACTTGTACTACTTCCAATATCAGCATTCCGTGCCTTAGCTTTATTCGGAGTCACATAGACAATATCATTTTGCTGCAGATAATAATAAGGAGAAAAAATCGTTTCTGCTTTATTCAAATCCAAAGATACTATCTCTTGCTTACCGGTAGTATCTTCACGAATCAACTTGATATCATTACGAAGCCCGTACACTGTCATATCTCCTGCCATAGCCAATGCTTCCAAAAGATTCACTTTTTCATTCGAAATAATAAATGTACCGGGATGTGCCACTTCACCAATTACCGAGATTTTATAGTTCACCATACGTACAGTAACAATAGGAGTTTCCGTTAAATAAGGTTTTAATTTTTCCACTACCAATTGCTCTGTCTGCTTCTTAGTCAACCCTCCTACGGATAATTCTCCAAGCACAGGGAAATTAATTTTTCCATCATTATCAACCAGATATTGTTGTAAAACGGGCTGTGTTGTTGTATAATTCAAAGCGACATTATTCCCAGTAGCTACAGTCAGATTAAAAGGAGCAGCCAATTCCGGACTTGTACACGACACTACAATCGTCAGCAAGTCTTTAGGCATAATTTTAGCATCATAAAGTTTCTCCTGTTGTGTCCTTTGACATACCTCTTCTGCATCTATCAGATAAGGCACATTCTTATACGATTGGCAAGACATCAACAACAATGTGACAGAGCACACACATACCCATACTTTCATTAACTCATCATTATTAAACAATTAAACACAGCCCGTTAAGGTTACAAAAATGCAACCTACTCCCCTATTTCTATCTATGCCCCACCATTCATTGATTTCTATTCCCTCGAAATCATATTTTTTACCCCATACTTGCCCGTTACTTCTTAGGTAACGGAATACACAAAAACAAAACCATATCAAATGAAAAAAAGAAAAACATCGACAAATACAATGTTAGAAGGGTATTTATCTTTAGTGAAAGGAATACTGATTAAAAAATAAAGCAAATAAATTATAGAGTATGAAGATCAGATAATTTCATGCTCTGACATTTTTTTATCCTAAATCATTGAGATAAAGAAAAAAACAGATAAAAAATTGCTTGTTATTTATATTTTTGTATATCTTTGCGGCAGATTTAATTCCGTTACCTAAGAAGTAACAAACATACTTTAATATTGATTTTCAAGTTTTTAACTCACACAGATTAGTTTGTCATACATCTCTTAACGTAACATAAATTCAACCTATTTACTTCTGTACGTTCTTTCAATCCAAAGCCTTTCAAATAGATTTGCGTTGTTTTGATTGACGTATGCCCTAATGATTCGCTGATCATCTCAATAGGCACTCCCCGATACTTTGCAGTAGTCGCCCACGAATGGCGAAGCGTATAAGAAGTAACTAAAGAGCTTAAGTGCAAAGCTCTGGCAAGTCCTTTTAGACGATTATTGAATAGCCGAAGAGCCGATTGGTATTCACGATATGCACTTTCTTCTTTTCTCTTTTTATTCCCACTCAATACATTAAACAGATAATCAGGGTAACCAGGCAATGGAATATGTTTGTTACGGAGTTGGTTTATAAGCTCTTTTGCTGTATCCAAAACTTCTATACTCATCGGTGTCCGAGTTTTCACACGATTATAGTGTAGCACATTCTGTTGTAAAGCAGACTTTTCCATATAGGCAAAATCTACAAATGGCATCCCACAAAACTGAAACATCAGAGCAGCCATAGCCTGTGTACGCCGTAGTTGCTCTGAACCGGGATCTTCATAAAGTAACTTATGGAGCTCTCCAACAGGCAGAGCTTTTTTCTGACGTACATCCACTCCAGTATACACATCACGAAATAAACGAGGAATATAAGGAGCATTTCCCGCTTCTACTCCTCGATTATAAATACTACGAAGCATCCGCATATACGTAGAAATTGTATTAGGTTTCAATCCACATCCATAAAGATGTTGTCCGTAATGTCGCAGACACTCCCGAGTTATCTGATTAAACGATACATGTATAGTACCGCAAAAACTAGTGAAAGAATAAAGCGCATTCTTGTATACATGTGCTGTTGAATAACGGCCTTCTTTCCGTAAACGTGCAATGTACTGCTCAGCACATTGACTAAATCCATTTCTATTTTTCATTTGCATTACTTTTTATATGATACAATTCATGACAAAAAACAAAATTAATTCGCTTCCGGCTTTTAACACATATTGCATAACACAAAAAAATAAGAAATAATAGAGAAGAAAGAAAACTGAGAAATCGAATCTATATAATAAGAATGAAATAATGCAGTAAATTATTTTTCCAGCAATTGCAAGAGGGTTAATATCACTTTTCCTTATATCATAAAGCCCTAATAGGATCTCTCAAAAATGGGTCAGTCCGAAAATCCTGTGGGTATGTTAAATCTATACAGTTAGTTTGCATAATCTAAAAATAAAGAAAGGTATATCTCCGACTCCCCTAAACTGTGCTCTGAAGGCTTTGATTTTTGCATTGAATGATTCTGCAAATGCATTCGTTTCCCTGTTAACGAAATAGTTTAGTATTGTTTCATAATAGTTCTGCATGGTATTCGTTACGGTTCTGAAACATCCGTATCCAAGCTTTTCTATCTTATTGTACCACAAGGCAAGCTTTCCACGTGCCACATCCTTGTCATAGTGCTTATTGTATATATTGGTCAACTCTATAGCCAAGTCGTAAACTGATTTCAGTTCCGGATAATGTTTGAATATGATTTCCGCACGTATTCTTTGGGATTCAGTCCATTTGCTAAAATGCTTGACAAGTACATGCTTAGCCCTTGCCAGCAGCTGCTTACGGGTATCGCCATTGGCATATCGAAACGGAACATAGTCTATACCCTGCTCCCTGCACCGCTGAATTTCATCGTTCTCCAGATCCCGTGCCATCCAGCGATAAGTAATCCTGAGTTCATCAATTGCCTCATAAAAGAGCTTCTGTACATGAAACCGGTCATTGGTCATAGTGGCGTTGGGAAAAGCCGTTCGGACAATCCGCATCATGGTCGGCGAAAGGTCCAAAGTGACCTCCTTGACCGTCTTGCGCTTGGAGACATGAATCATTTCAAGTACCTTGATGACGTCTTCAGACTTCGTGCCACGTATCATGGCCACAAGGGTGCCTCTGCCACCACGCCCCGCACGGTTAGTGACAACAGTATATAATTCTCCGCAGCTCAAGGAAGTCTCGTCAATACAAAGGCTGGGACCCAGGTTCTGCTTGAACAGGACATAGTCTGTGGCATGGTCCAACTGGTCCCACTCTCTGTATGCGCTGATAAACTCCTTGTACTGTGAAGCTAGCTGTTTACCGTTTACCCCATAAGCATCTGCTATGGAGCTTATACTGGCCGCCGTAGTTTCAATCTTCTTCTTTTAAAAAAGCAACGAACTCAGGAGTGAGTTTCGTCCCTTCGGCAGTAAGATCATCGTAGGTATAGGAAAACGTTTCCCCGCTAGCCTTGTCATACCAGCGGCGACGTCTTACGTGGAGATAAACCGGTTTGCCACGAAGAGGAAAGTCCTGGATAACTTTCTCATCTGTAAAACCATGTGAAATCACAGTTCCACTCTTGTAATCGGAACGTTCCAGGTAGTTCTTTTCATCAAGCCAAACTTCGATTTTGGCAGAGTCGTCATGCCAACCGGAAATCTCAAAATACTCCATTAAAACTTCGGGGAAGATGACTCGTAGTAACTTATGTAGGGTGCGACTAGAATTCATTGGATTGTTGTTGTTAAAATCTAACCGCAAAGATAGATTACTTTCGCGTATTAACATAACATACCCACAGGATTTTTGGACTGACCCTCAAAAATTTGATATATTATGCTGAGGAATCATATACTCATTAAAAAACATTGCTGTCAATAAATAAGACTCATTACATAAATAAAAAAGGTTGCCAATCAAAGTGATTGACAACCTAGGACTTATATGAGCGGAAAACGAGACTCGAACTCGCGACCCTAACCTTGGCAAGGTTATGCTCTACCAACTGAGCTATTTCCGCAAACTAAATTTCTTTTTTTCTTCTTCAGCGATCTGAATGAGTGGTGCCCAGAACAGGACTCGAACCTGCATGCCTCGCGACACACGCACCTGAAACGTGCGCGTCTACCAATTCCGCCACCTGGGCAAAACTTAGTTTCAATATTTCAAAGAAATAAGAGCGGAAAACGAGACTCGAACTCGCGACCCTAACCTTGGCAAGGTTATGCTCTACCAACTGAGCTATTTCCGCAAAATCCTTTAATTACCTGTGAAGAGAAGGAGACTCGAACTCCCACGACATAACTGTCACTACCCCCTCAAAGTAGCGCGTCTACCAATTCCGCCACCTCTCCAGAATTAAAGTTAATAATCTCTGTGCCCAGAACAGGACTCGAACCTGCATGCCTCGCGACACACGCACCTGAAACGTGCGCGTCTACCAATTCCGCCACCTGGGCAAAGATTTATTTCCAACATTTCAAAAAAAACATGAGCGGAAAACGAGACTCGAACTCGCGACCCTAACCTTGGCAAGGTTATGCTCTACCAACTGAGCTATTTCCGCATTTTTTTCGTTTGCGGTTGCAAAGGTAGACAAATTCCGTAAACCTGCAAACATTCTGCTTACTTTTTTCACAGTAATATATTCCACTCTATACCCACCACAAAACAATCGTTTTGATTATCAACTCATTCTATTACGATAATCTTCGTAAGAAAATTGCTTGTATATTTCAGCCTTCCCTTCTTTCGTCCAAAGAGCAATAGCTGGGTGATGGATACCGTTAAACATATTTGTCTTCACCATCGTATAATGAATCATGTCTTCAAACACAATTTGTTCACCAATCTGCAGTTCATGATCGAAACTCCAAAGTCCCATATAATCCCCACTCAAACAGGAGTTGCCACCAAGGCGGTAGATATACTTCCCTTCATTTCCCATTTCCGCACCACGAACAGCCGGCTGATAGGGCATTTCCAGACAATCGGGCATATGACAAGTAAAACTAACATTTAAGATAGCAGTTTTAATTCCACGACTCTCTACAATATCTACGACTTCAGAAGTCAGTACTCCTGTCTGCCAAGTAAAGGCCGAACCCGGTTCAAGGATAATTTGTAAATGAGGATAACGTGCTTTTAACCCTTGTAACAGTTTTATCAGGTGTGTTGTATCATAATCTTTACGAGTCATTAGATGACCGCCACCCAGGTTTAACCACTTCAATTGGGGAAACCAACGAGCAAATTTCTCTTCCAGGTGTTGCAAGGTACGTTCTAACTCAAAGGAAGAAGATTCACAATGGCAGTGGCAATGGAAGCCTTCAATACCTTCCGGTAAAGTCTCAGGTAGTAAATCAGCAGTAATACCGAAACGAGTACCGGGTGCACAAGGATTATAAAGTTCCGTTTCTACTTCCGAATATTCGGGATTAACGCGTATACCGCATGAGATGTCATTCTTCTCTGCTACTATCATCGGATAAAAACGTTGAAATTGTGACAAAGAATTAAATGTGATATGACTGCTGCAACGCATTATTTCCGGAAAATCCTGTTCTGTATATGCCGGAGAATAAGTATGTGCCTTGCTCCCAAATTCCTCGAATGCTAAACGAGCTTCATAAACAGAACTTGCCGTAGAATGATCAATATATTCACGAAATATAGGAAAAGAACGCCACATGGCAAATGACTTAAAAGCCAGAATAATCTCCACTCCTGCCCTGTCAGCCACATTTTTGATCAAACTTAAATTCTTTCTGAGTAGTTCTTCTTCCATGATATAACAAGGAGAAGGAAATTGGGTAAAATCTATCATATGTAATTCTTATCTAAATAAAAACGTTCAATTCTAACGTGTCTGCAAAAATACAACACTTTTTCATTTTAAGGTTAATACCAATAAGAAAATAAAATATTCAAGTTTCACATCATTACTTCACATGAAAATCAAAATAGCTCATATTTATTCATAATCAAGAACAAACACAGAGATACACCTATAACTACAATCAGTTTCACTCTATTGAAACTAATAGTTTCATGCGGTGAAACTTTTAGTTTCAAGGTATGAAACTGATAGAATAACAGGTTCTTTTTTCATCTGACAAATGGAGCAAAACAGGGATAAAAAGTGCCTTTCATATAACATGATTAATATACACAAGAGCCATTCCGGAGACGCTTACCGTATGGATAATAAATCGGGTGATAGGTGATAGATGGGGTGATAGGTTATTTTTCAACCTATCACCACCAAAACATCGATGAATAAAGTGTTATAGAAGATTGGTGATAGGTTGATAGAGAAAATGAGATTTTTACTGTGGAGGTAGAATTTAAGACTTAATCCACTACTGCAATAATATAATACCTAAATTCAAATCTGTTGTTTATGATTGTAGATTTGATCAATCTATCTCCAGCATTATCGTTCTGCACGTTGAGTAGGCAATGCAAACTCCTGTGCATCACAAATATTTCCATTTTCATCGGACACAGCTACGCGGAAAGTAACTTCACCGTCTTTCAATTTAGGACCGGCATAAATGGTCGCTGTATAACGGAATCCTTCACCAGGTAGAATTTCCTCAACCATTACAGACGGAGAAATACCAATATGCTTTACTTTACCAACAGTCTCCACAATAGGAACAACATCATATACGGGAGTCTTCCCTTCATTCATTACCTCAAAAATAATTTTACTGCTCTCTCCTGCGTCAATCACATGGTTACGGTTATCATCAATAAAACGAATTTTGCGCAACTTCAACTGAGGTGAGGGGCGTTGTATCTGCGGACGAGTGCGGGATTTTGTATAAACCTCTCTCACTTCAGGAACATAGGCATACTCTTCTACCGGTTCTTGTTTGGGAGTCGTCAAAGCATTACCAATTGCAGCACCGGCAATGGTACCTACAATATTTCCAATAGCAGAGCCACGATATCCACCTCTCCAACCATGATTATTATCACCAATCAGTCCACCAATGGAACTACCCAAACCGCCGCCAATGGCAGCACCCGCCATAATTGCTCCCGGATTTCCCATACGTCCCGATGCACATCCACTCAAAATCAGAGCGGAAAGCAAAATCACTGTTACTTGTTTCTTCATGACACCTATAATATTTGAGTATTTTTTAATCTACTATTTTAAAACGTGCAAAACGCAGCAATAGTTGTTTGTCACCTGCATTTTTGAAGTGAATAGTTGCTTTTGCATTATCACCCGTACCTTCCACTTTTACAACTTCTCCCAAACCAAAACGTTCATGTTCAATCATCTGTCCCGCACTGATTCCCAGTATAGGAGACTGACTTGATGAAGTAGCAGAAGTATTATTATTACTTACAGGACTTACTTTCTTCAGATTTCTCGGCACCGTAGGTGCAATAATTTGTTCTTTCGGACGCCGTTCCTGTTCTGAAGAAAAATTGCCCAATGGTGTACGTTTAGATGAAGCAGAACGAGTAAATCCTCCTTCAATCTCTCGTCGGAAACGTCCCGCCCCTTCATCAACTGAACGACTGACTCCTGCTTCATGTGGTAACTGAAGATAATGCATATCAATATCACGCAAGAAGCGACTCGGACTTCCAAATTCCATCTTTCCATAACGAAAACGAGTTTTGGCAAAAGACAAAAAACAATGCTCTTCCGCGCGAGTAATGGCTACATAAAACAGACGGCGTTCTTCTTCCAATGCACGAGGAGAATCTCCTACCATACCACTAGGAAATAAATTCTCTTCTAAACCAACTACAAAAACATTCTTAAATTCCAGTCCTTTGGCAGAATGTACGGTCATCAAAGTTATCTTTTCTCCATCATCGGCTTTATCCGAATCCTGATCTGTAAGCAAAGCTATCTCTGAAAGAAAATCTGTCAGTGAGATATTAGGATTTCCTTCCTCCTGACGCAAAGCACAGAAATCGTTTATACCATTTACCAACTCCTCAATATTTTCCTTACGACTGAGATTCTCAGGTGAAGTATCTTGGCAAACATCATTGATTATACCCGATTGGCGAATGATATCCGTACCTATCTCATATGCATTCTTATCTGATTGGTCTGCAATAAATCCCTCTATCAACTCACGAAATCCTTGTAATTTTGTATGAGTTCCTTTATTTATTGCCAAGCCGTAACTTAATGGCTCGCAAAGTACGTTCCAAAGACTTACACCATTATCTGTAGCTGCTGTTATGATTTTCCCCACAGTGGTATCACCAATGCCACGGGCAGGATAATTAATAATACGCTTGAACGCCTCTTCATCATTCGGATTGACCACCAAACGAAAATAAGCAATCACATCTTTTATCTCCTTACGTTGATAAAACGAAAGCCCACCATAGATTTTATAAGGTATGCTCCGCTTTCGAAGAGCCTCTTCAAAAATACGGCTTTGTGCATTGGTACGATATAAAATGGCAAAATCCGCGTAACCGTAATCATTCATTCGTCGTAATTCCGCTATTTTATTCGCTACAATATCCCCTTCTTCCACATCACTATAAGCTTGGAATACTCCTATCGGTTCGCCCTTCTCTTTCTCCGAAAATACTTCTTTCCGAATCTGACGTTCATTCTTCTCGATCAAACTATTAGCAGCACAAACAATGGTCTGGGTAGACCGGTAATTTTGTTCAAGCTTAAATACTTTCGTGTTAGGATATACTTTCGTGAAATACAGAATATTATCAATATCGGCTCCACGAAAAGAATAGATACTCTGTGCATCGTCTCCTACCACGCAAACATGCTGATTCTCTTTCGTCAATTGCAGGACAATACTATGTTGAGCAAAATTTGTATCTTGATACTCATCTACAAGAACGTAACGAAATTGATCGCGATAACGAGCCAACACTTCCGGAAAATCACGAAATAAAATATAAGTATAGAACAACAAATCATCAAAATCCATTGCTCCTGCCTGACGGCATCTGTCCCAATATCGACTATAGATATCACGAATAGCAGGCATTTTAGCTGCCATATCTCCTTCATAAGCCTCTTTGTTTGCTGCATAACCGGCAGGAGAAACCAAGTGGTTTTTAGCACTGGAGATACGTGCTTGTATTGATCCCGGCTTATAGGTTTTCTCATCCAGCCCCATTTCCTTAATAATAGAACGAAGCAGACTTTTACTATCAGCCGAATCGTAAATAGTAAACTGAGAAGTAAATCCTATATGGTGTGCTTCTGCACGAAGAATACGTGAAAATACAGAATGAAAAGTCCCCATCCATAAATAACGTGCCCGTTCCATACCCACTTGACGGCCTATACGCTCTTTCATCTCGCGAGCAGCTTTGTTGGTAAAAGTCAGAGCAAGGATATTCCATGGATTATAACCATTTTCCTTCTCTAACAAATATGCTATTTTATAAGTCAACACACGCGTTTTTCCGGAACCTGCACCGGCTATTACCAATGAAGGTCCGTCATCATAAGTCACTGCATTATATTGACTCTCATTTAATTCCTCTATATAATTGGTATTCATAACAGCATTATAAAAACTATGGGGATTTTTAACAAACCCTTAGCGTCCTAAATTGTTTCAATAGGACAAAAGTATAATAATCATTTGACAATGAAGATATTTTTGTGAATTTTCATCACTAACAATTTTAACCTAACCTCCAAAACAATGAAAAAGAATATATTGTTAACATTCATTTGGGGTCTTTGCCTTACCATGTGTATCCCACAGGCTATGGCACAAAAACAAGGCCGTATGGAAAAACTTCTAAGGTATCTGAATGATAATGACACTGCGAAGTGGCAAAAAAATCGGGAGAAGCTTGACAATGAGACGCAGACATATTATGCGGATGCCCTGTCTTTAATGGATATTCTCGATCAATTATGGAATAAGCAAAGTGAACAAGCTGCTACCAACTATTTCGGACGTTATGAAAGAGCAACCGAAGCTTACTTTCCTGCAATCTGTGAAGCAGAGAATATTGATTCATCTAATATACGAAACAGAGCCGATAAATCAATTATCGACATTTTAGAGGTATCGAAAAATAAAATACCTTTCAGCCGAGTACTTCTGGACAGTATCCGTACTACTGGTTATCCAATGGACTCTACCATGCTGGAGAAAATAAAAAGTATCCGCGAATTAGCATTGATGGAAAATATGGTGAGTACACCTACTCTTCAAACATATCAAATTTATATCAAAGAATACCCAAACGGGAAATATCTCTCTCAAGTCAATATAACAGAAAACAAACGGCTCTACCAGCTTGTAAAGAGCACTCCAAATCCGGATAATTTCAAAGCATTCTTTGAAGACAAAGCAATGCAAAAGTTTTTCCAAGATAAAGGACCACGCCCTTATCTTAGTGAAGTCCGCACACTTTATGATGATTATCTGTTTCAGAATATCGATACACTTCAAAAGAAAGGAGATGCAACCGCTATCCGGCAAATCATTGACGAATATAAAGATTCTCCATACCTGACCCCTTCCGAACAAACTCATTTAAACGAACTTGAGTTTATCAGTGAGCAGGCGGATTTTGAGCTACTAAAACCTAATTTAACTAGTTCCGAATCACTCCATCTATTAAAAAAATTCCTTGCAACACATAAATATAAGGAATTTCGCGATCAGGCAAATGCATTACGTCAAGGATTTATTTTGCAATCAATCGTCTCTACTCCCAATTGTGTGAAATGCTATAACCAAGGTCGCTTGACAAAAGTAAGTGAAAACGATAGTACTGGCATTCGTTCGACAACATACTCGTACAATGATAAAGGACAAGTTTTATCAATTGTAACTCTCACTGAGAAAAATGGTCAAACCGTTAATCAAACAAAAACCAGTATGTTATACGACCCACTTGGACATTGTATCTTCGAAGTAAAAACGGACCCCAAAACTCAAACAGATTTATACCGAAGAATACGTCACTTCAATTCTGATGGAAGTATTGAAAGCGATTCGCTTAAGTATATAGATGGGAAATTAGTTACCAGTAATTATAACAAGCAAGGATTACTAACAGAAGTGAAAGAATATAATAAAAATGGAGAACTGCAAACATCTACCACCAATAAATACGATGATAAAGGAAGATTGCTGGAATCACAATATCAGAATCTACAGTTTACCAACTCTCCTGCTCCGATACTTTCACAAAAAGAAATATATGAGTATGATAAATATGGTTATCTGAAGAGGATAGTCTATCAACGGATTTCCAGCAATAACCAAAAGACTGATGGATACCTAACCTGCATATACGATGAATATGGCAACCGAATTGATGGTAACTCCTATTATGAATATGATAATACCGGGCAATGGATATGCCGGACTAATTATGATAACCCCAATGATACGGTTCGTATCCAACATATTTATAAGTAGAGAAAAGAGGTAATGAACTTTTTATCTAAGGAGTTGTTATTACTATATAAAACATCCATTTAAAATTTGGACAATATGAATACTATATTAATGTCTTTAATATTTATGACCATGACTTACGAAATGCCTAAACTTCCATACGCAAACAATGCGTTGGAACCTGTAATCAGTCAGCAAACTATTGATTTCCACTACGGTAAACACTTGCAGACGTATGTAAATAACCTTAACAGCCTTGTGCCGGGAACAGAATATGAAGGTAAAACAGTGGAAGAAATTGTTGCAACCGCTCCTGATGGAGCCATCTTCAATAATGCCGGACAGGTATTGAATCATAATTTATACTTCTTGCAATTTACTCCTAAACCTTCGAAGAAGGAACCCACAGGAAAATTGGCAGAAGCTATCAAACGTGATTTCGGAAGTTTCGATAACTTCAAGAAAGAATTCAATGCCGCTGCGGTTGGCTTGTTCGGTTCCGGCTGGGCCTGGTTATCAGTAGACAAGAACGGTAAACTCCATATCACCAAAGAAGCTAACGGTAGTAACCCGGTGCGTGCCGGATTGAAACCTCTTCTCGGATTTGATGTTTGGGAACATTCCTATTATCTGGATTACCAGAACCGTCGTGCCGATCACGTGAACGGACTGTGGGACATCATTGATTGGGATGTGGTAGAAAAAAGAATGTAACAGATCTTTTTAAAATCAAACTAAATTATTAGGGAGGTCGTTGTGGAGAATTACACAACGACCTCTTTTTTACTTATTTTATTGCATATTAAAGCTATTAATTGTATTTTTGCGACACTCTGATCACTCACAAAGCAAATTATGCCCAGACATCAAGGAAATAAAAGATACATTATAATATCTACCCTCTTTCTATTGCTCGCTTCACTCTGTAATGCTTCAGCAATAATGAACAAGAAGAATGAAATTCTTTTTATTACTTCTTATAATTCCGATACTCAATATACCTATGACAACATCAATACATTTGTAGAAACCTATTATAATTTAGGAGGTAAATCGCCTATTGTTGTCGAGAATATGAATGCCACCGACTTAAAACAAGCACCAATATGGAGAAAAACGCTTACAAGCATCCTTGATAAACACCCAAGTCCTAAACTTGTAGTGCTACTAGGTGGTGAAGCATGGACCAGTTTCTTTAGTCTTAAAGAAGAAAAGTATAAGAAAATTCCTGTTTTCTGCGCAATGTCCTCCCGTTATGGCATTACTATCCCCGAAGATTCCATTGATATAGAAACGTATGAGCCACAAAGTATTGACTTCACAAAATTAATGAAAATATATAATGTAAAATTCTGTAGCACTTATCAATATGATATAGATAAGGATATAGAACTTATAAAAAGTTTCTATCCGAATATGGAAAATATCGTATTCGTATCGGATAATACATACAACGGACTTACTGAGAATGCCTGGATGAAGAAAAACATGAAACATTATCCTGAATTATCAACTACATTTATTGATGGACGCATTCATAATCTTGATATGGCGGTGGATCAATTATATAATTTACCCGGCAATTCAGTCATGTTACTTGGCATCTGGAGGATAGATAATCTAGGAATCACATATATGAATAATTCTGCCTATGCTTTCTCGCAAGCCAACCCTTCCTTACCTATATTCAGTATGACTTCCACCGCAATTGGTTATTGGGCTATCGGTGGCTATGTTCCTCAATACGAAGGAGTAGGAAAAACAATGGGCGAAAAAGCATTTCAGTACTTAGACAAAGGGAATGACGCACCTCTGGAGGTTCAAGTTCTACCCAATATTTATAAATTTGATGCAAACAAATTAAAAGAATGGGGATTCGAGTCCAAGATACTACCTCCAAATTCAGTTATAATCAATCAACCAATACCTTTCCTAGAAGCCTATAAAACGGAAGTACGTCTGATTCTCCTTGTATTTATTGTATTAATTGCAGGATTAATCATCTCTCTCTATTATTACTACCGGACTAAAATACTTAAAAACCATCTTGAAAAAACAACTCTCCAATTACAAGAAGACAAAAAGAAACTGGAAGAATCGGAAGTACAACTAAGATATGCAAAAGAACAAGCCGAAGAAGCTAATCGCATGAAAAGTGCTTTTGTTTCGAATATGAGTCATGAAATACGAACTCCTTTAAATGCAATTGTCGGCTTCTCAGGACTGCTTATCAATAGTATTGATAAAACAGAAGAACAAAAGGAATACGCAGATATTATCCAAACGAATTCAGACTTGTTGCTTCAGCTTATCAATGATGTATTGGATATTTCGCGACTAGAATCCGGAAGGCTGCAATTCAATTTTGAATGGTGCGAATTGATGAATCACTGTCAGAATATGATAATTTTGACAAACCGCAATAAAACAAAGAATATAGACATCAAATTACAAATGCCCAAAGAACCGTATCTGCTTTACACTGATTCTCTTCGTTTGCAACAAGTCATTATTAATCTGCTTAATAATGCTATAAAATTTACTCCTGATGGCGGAAGTATCATTTTAGATTATGAAGTAGATGAGAAAAATCAATGTCTGTTATTCTCAGTAACTGACACAGGCTCAGGAATTCCTGAAGACAAACAAGAAGTCGTATTCCAGCGTTTTGAAAAGCTCAACGAATTTGTACAAGGAACAGGTCTCGGATTGGCTATCTGTAAACTAATGACACAACGTTTGGGAGGAGACATTTGGATTGATAAAAATTATAAGAATGGAGCAAGATTTGTATTTTCTCATCCCATCATAAAACAGGAATCAACAGAAATATGAAAAAAAATCAGTCGATTTGATGTTTTTCTGCTTCTTTTTCATTTACTTTGCCGTCGTAAAGACAAAGGGGTGCCCCAAAGGCTGAGATTATACCCTAATAACCTGATACAGTTAGCACTGGCGTAGGGATTGTGTTTCTTCTTATCACCTTCAATAAAAGCACGCTCTTTGTATTTACTTTCAACTTATTCAGATTAATAGGAAAATGAAAGTACAAGTAAACAACAAAGAGGTGGAAATTGATTCAGCTTCTACCCTTACACAACTGATTACGCAATTGAAACTTCCGTCCCAAGGGATTGCTGTTGCCATTAACAACAAGATGATCCCTCGTACTGAATGGGAATGTTTTTCACTCCAAGAGAATGATAATCTGGTAATTATTAAAGCAGCCTGCGGAGGGTAACCCAATGATTAGCCTACAATTTATCACTCATCAGACCGATGTATATTCTTATTTTAAATCGGCATGCCTGGCACTCGAAGGAGGATGTAAGTGGATCCAGCTACGTATGAAAGATACTCCTCTTGAAGAAGTTGAAGCCGTGGCACTCCAATTAAAGCCACTTTGTAAAGAACACAATGCTATCTTAGTGTTAGACGATCATGTCGAATTAGCTAAAAAGCTAGAAGTAGACGGGGTCCATCTGGGCAAGAAAGACATGCCTATCGACCAAGCCCGACAAATCCTTGGTGAAGCATTCATCATTGGTGGTACTGCTAATACATTTGAAGACGTCTTACAACATTATCGTGCCGGAGCTGATTATCTGGGTATAGGTCCTTTCCGATTTACTACCACTAAAAAGAATTTAAGTCCTGTTCTGGGACTAGAAGGTTATTCTTCTATCATTTCACAAATGAGAGAGGCTAATATAGAATTGCCGGTAGTTGCAATAGGAGGAATCACCTATGAGGACATTCCTGATATACTCCGAACTGGTGTAAACGGAATTGCCCTTTCAGGTACTATTTTACGAGCAGAAAATCCAGTGGCAGAGACTAAGAGGATTCTGAACTGTTATTAATTTCTTTGTTCACTCCATCATACAAAGAGTCATCCATCATTTAGAAAATTCATCATTCAAAATTACCATAATATGGAAAAGTTAGTAATTGCGGGACGTGAGTTCAATTCCCGCCTTTTCCTGGGAACAGGAAAATTCAACTCCAATGAAGTAATGGAACAGGCCATTCTAGCCTCAGGCACAGAGATGGTAACCGTAGCAATGAAACGTATCGACATGGACAACAAAGAGGATGATATGCTGAAACATATCATTCACCCCCATATCCAGTTGTTGCCTAATACTTCCGGTGTACGCGATGCAGAGGAAGCAGTATTTGCCGCACAACTTGCTCGAGAAGCATTTGGAACAAATTGGCTGAAACTCGAAATTCACCCTGATCCGCGTTATCTACTCCCTGATTCTATGGAGACTCTGAAAGCAACAGAACAATTAGTGAAACTTGGTTTTATTGTACTTCCTTATTGCCAAGCAGATCCTGTACTATGCAAACGTCTGGAAGAAGTTGGTGCTGCCACCGTAATGCCTCTCGGAGCTCCGATCGGTACCAACAAGGGATTACAAACCAAAGAGTTCCTGCAAATTATTATTGAGCAAGCTGGCATTCCTGTAGTTGTAGATGCGGGTATCGGTGCACCAAGTCATGCAGCAGAAGCAATGGAACTAGGTGCATCTGCCGTTTTGGTAAATACTGCAATAGCGGTAGCCGGAAATCCGATAGAAATGGCAAAAGCATTCAAAGCTGCAACTGAGGCCGGACGGCAAGCATACGAAGCAGGTTTAGGATTACAAGCAGACAACTTCGTAGCAGAAGCCAGTTCACCCTTAACTGCATTCTTGAATAAGTAAAAATGAATACTTCAATTGATATTTATTACTCAACTGAAAAACATTATATATGGAACAAAGAATAAAATTTCCTCGCTCTCATAAAGTATATCTACCCGGTAAGCTTTATCCTAATATCCGTGTAGCTATGCGGAAAGTAGAACAAGTTCCCAGCACCTGTTTTGAAGGAGAAGAAAAGATTGTAACACCCAATCCGGAAATATATATATACGACACCAGTGGACCGTTCAGCGATCCGGATATGAGTATTGATCTGAAAAAAGGATTGCCACGTATGCGGGAAGAATGGATCGTCGGACGAGGTGATGTAGAACAGCTTTCTGAAATTACATCAGAATATGGACAGATGAGACGTGATGATTCCAGTCTTGACCATCTACGTTTTGAACATATCACCCTGCCTTATCGTGCAAAGCAAGGAGAAGCAATCACTCAGATGGCATATGCCAAACGGGGAATCATTACTCCTGAAATGGAATACGTAGCTATCCGCGAAAATATGAATTGCGAAGAACTAGGCATCGAGACTCATATAACGCCCGAATTCGTCCGCAAGGAGATAGCAGAAGGACGTGCCGTACTGCCAGCCAACATCAATCACCCGGAAGCGGAACCAATGATCATCGGCCGTAACTTTCTGGTGAAAATCAATACAAATATCGGAAACTCCGCAACTACTTCCAGCATTGACGAAGAAGTAGAAAAAGCACTATGGAGCTGCAAATGGGGAGGTGATACATTAATGGACCTCTCTACCGGTGAGAATATTCATGAAACACGTGAATGGATCATCCGTAACTGTCCTGTTCCGGTAGGCACTGTACCTATTTACCAAGCATTGGAAAAAGTAAATGGTGTTGTAGAAG
This sequence comes from Bacteroides bouchesdurhonensis, assembly GCF_900155865.1. Taxonomy (GTDB): domain Bacteria; phylum Bacteroidota; class Bacteroidia; order Bacteroidales; family Bacteroidaceae; genus Bacteroides; species Bacteroides bouchesdurhonensis. The sequence goes on along the minus strand of NZ_LT707006.1, from coordinate 2,701,105 downwards.
ACCTGACCTGGGAAATATACCGAGATACTTTAATAGAACAATGCGAACAAGGGGTAGATTATTTCACTATTCACGCTGGTATCCGTCGTCATAACGTCCATCTTGCTGACAAACGTTTATGTGGCATTGTTAGTCGTGGAGGAAGTATCATGAGTAAATGGTGTTTAGAACACGACTGTGAAAGTTTCTTGTATGAACATTTTGATGATATCTGCGATATTTTGGCACAATATGACGTCGCAGTATCATTGGGAGACGGATTACGCCCGGGTTCTATTCACGACGCTAACGATGAAGCTCAATTTGCAGAATTAGACACTATGGGAGAATTGGTTCTTCGTGCATGGGAAAAGAATGTACAAGCCTTTATCGAAGGTCCCGGTCATGTACCTATGCACAAAATCAAAGAAAACATGGAACGCCAGATTGAGAAATGCCACGATGCACCTTTCTATACCCTCGGTCCATTGGTAACCGACATAGCACCGGGATATGACCACATCACTTCAGCTATTGGAGCTGCACAAATTGGCTGGTTAGGTACTGCTATGCTGTGTTATGTCACTCCCAAAGAACATCTTGCCCTACCGGACAAAGAAGATGTTCGCGTAGGTGTAATCACTTACAAAATAGCAGCCCATGCAGCAGATTTAGCAAAAGGTCACCCGGGTGCACAAGTAAGGGACAATGCACTAAGTAAAGCACGTTACGAATTCCGTTGGAAGGATCAATTCGACTTGTCTCTTGACTCGGAACGTGCACAGGCTTATTTTCGTGCAGGACATCACATAGATGGAGAGTATTGTACGATGTGTGGTCCTAACTTTTGTGCTATGCGATTGTCACGTGATTTAAAGAAGAACAGGGAATAATCCTAATTTCTTCATATTTAAATTTTAATTCTATATTTTATTATGTTCTCAGACGAATTAGAAAAAATATCCTGGGAAGAGACGACAACAGCCATCTATTCCAAAACCGATGTTGATGTACGTCGTGCATTAAGCAAAAAGGAGCACTTGGATGTCAATGACTTTATGGCACTGATTTCTCCTGCTGCTACTCCTTATCTGGAAGTTATGGCACGTCTTAGCCAAAAATATACAATGGAACGGTTTGGTAAAACCATCTCTATGTTTGTACCGCTCTATATTACCAATTCATGCACTAATTCATGTGTTTATTGTGGTTTCCATATCAGTAATCCAATGAAAAGAACCATACTGACCGAAGAAGAAATTGTCAATGAATATAAAGCTATCAAGAAGCTAGCTCCTTTTGAAAACTTATTGCTCGTTACAGGAGAAAATCCAGCCGCAGCGGGAGTTCCATATATTGCTCGTGCATTAGATTTGGCAAAACCTTACTTTAGCAATCTGCAAATTGAAGTAATGCCTCTAAAAGCTGAAGAATACGAGGAACTGACACATCACGGTTTGAATGGTGTAATTTGTTTCCAAGAGACTTATAACAAGGCTAATTATAAGATCTATCACCCAAGAGGTATGAAGTCCAAATTCGAATGGCGTGTCAATGGTTTTGACCGGATGGGTCAGGCAGGTATCCATAAAATTGGTATGGGAGTGTTGATCGGTTTGGAAGAATGGCGGACAGATGTTACTATGATGGCTTATCATCTCCGTTATTTACAAAAACATTATTGGAAAACAAAATACAGTGTTAATTTTCCACGTATGCGTCCATCTGAGAATGGAGGATTTCAGCCTAACGTCGTTATGAATGACCGGGAACTGGCACAGCTTACTTTTGCCATGCGCATCTTTGACCATGATGTAGATATCTCCTATTCAACCCGTGAAAGTGCAGAATTTCGTAATCATATGGCAACTTTGGGAGTAACAACCATGAGTGCAGAAAGTAAAACCGAACCGGGAGGATATTACAGCTATCCGCAGACATTGGAACAATTCCACGTAAGTGATGAACGAAAAGCGGTAGAAGTGGAACGTGACTTAAAAACACTCGGACGTGAACCGATCTGGAAAGACTGGGATCAGAGTTTCGACCAACTCCCAAAAGGGAGAGTTTCTGGAATCTCATAGCCATTCCAAACATAAAACATTATTACTTATGCGATACAACAGACAAGTCATGCTTCCTGAAATTGGAGAAGCAGGTCAAGCCAAACTGAAAGAAGCAAAAGTCCTCATTGTAGGCGTGGGAGGGTTAGGCTCTCCCATCGCTCTCTATTTAGCTGGAGCAGGTGTTGGCACTATCGGGCTGATAGATGATGATAAGGTAAGTATCAGCAATTTACAACGTCAGATATTGTATACCGAAGCTGATATCGACCGTCCCAAAGCAGTTTGTGCCGCAGAAAAACTTTCTTCTCTCAATAGTGAAATTCGCCTTCATTCTTATCCTACACAACTTAGTATCGATAATGCACTCGAACTCATTAAGAACTATGATATAATAGTAGATGGTTGTGATAATTTTACTACTCGATATCTCATGAATGATACGTGTATCACATTAGGAAAAACATATGTTTATGGAGCAATATGCGGATTTGAAGGACAAGTTTCTGTTTTTAACGAAGGAGAGAACAGGAAAAGCTATCGCGACCTATATCCTGATGAGGAAGAAATGAAACGCATGCCTTCTCCTTTCAAAGGTGTCGTAGGAATTACACCTGCTGTAGTGGGAAGTATTGAAGCAACCGAAGTTTTGAAAGTAATCTGTGGATTTGGTGATACCTTGTCAGGTAAATTATGGACAATTGATCTGCGGACATTACAAACTAACATATTTTCACTATAAACGTTGGTTTCTGAAGTACCTAATCACTAACTTTGCTAAACTTTACAGTTTAACAAAAGAAATGAAATTAATTGTAGTTACTCCCCCTACTTTCTTCGTTGAAGAAGATAAGATTATTACCGCTCTTTTTGAAGAGGGACTGGATATTCTACATCTTAGAAAACCGGAAACTCCGGCTATGTATTCAGAACGCTTATTGACACTTATTCCTGAGAAATATCACCGACGCATCGTTACACATGAACATTTTTATCTTAAAGAAGAATATAATCTAATGGGAATTCACTTAAATGCCCGCAACCCAAATGAACCACATGATTATGATGGTCACGTCAGTTGCTCGTGTCATTCTGTGGAAGAAGTGAAAAATAAAAAACATTTTTACGATTATGTGTTTATGAGTCCCATTTATGACAGTATTTCCAAAGTGAATTACTATTCCACCTATACGGCAGAAGAACTACGCGAAGCACAGAAAGCAAAAGTAATTGATTCCAAAGTGATAGCACTGGGAGGGATCAACGCTGATAATCTATTAGAAATAAAGGATTTTGGATTTGGTGGTGCTGCTATATTAGGAGATTTATGGAACAGATTCGACGCTTGTTCAGATCAGGATTATCTAGCAGTTATTAGGCATTTCAAAAAGTTGAAAAAGCTAGCTGACTGAGAAATATAAAAGTTAGATATAAACTAAAAAGAAGGTATCCATGTCGGACACCTTCTTTCCTATCTTTATTATTTATAGTTTAGAACTCGTAGTGGAAACCGATGGAAAGATCTTCACTAGTAAGCTGAAGTCCGAAAGCATCTCCGTCAGAACGCATGTTTCTTTGATATCCTAAAAAGCCGTATTTAGCAATAAAAGAAAAATGATCATTCAGTTTAACGGCAATCCCCGGTCTTAAACCAATCTGACCGTATTTAGTAGTATCACTGTCCTTCATTTTGTTGAAACCAATTGCAGCGGTTCCATCCAAGAATAAACGTACAATATCGTTCTGGTAGTATGACCAACGAATATAAGGAGCCACAGCAAATGAATTAATATATGCTCCTTTCAAATAATCGTGTGAATAACCTAACTCAGCTCCCAACGCCCATTTCTCATTAAAGTTGTAACCAATTTCTGGAGCAATCATGAAAGATGTAGAGTTTTCAGTGCTTGCACGCCAAATACTAAAAGATCCACCAACATAAACTCCCTGTGCTTTTACAGCCAAAGTGGCTAATAATACAACTAATACTAATAATCCTTTTTTCATCTCATTTTTATTTTAGTTAAACAAATAAACCCCATATAAATATGGGGCTGTTTTCGAGCTACAAAAGTATACCTCTTTTTTTAATGAAACAAATTTTTTGTTAGTTTTTTATAATTAGAGGCACGGCTTTTTCATTTAAGAAAAATTGTTCATCGCTTGTTATTGCAGTAAAAATCCTTATATTCGCGCACAGCGATGCTGAAACACCGCCTTAGGTGTTTCTTCTTATCGTTCATTTTTATTTTTTTTATAGGCGGAATTCAATAAAATATGATGTTGATATTGTTTTCCGCCTTTGTTTTTGCGATAGCAAAAATACGGTTTATTCCCCCCTGATATACAATTTTTTACACATAATATTACTAAAGAAGAAACACCTTGACTGTCTTCGTGGCAGCATCCTGACTCATTTGAGAAAATTTGTATCCTCAGTCCCTGAATACCGCAGAACAAGCCAGGGAAACTTCAAACATAAACTTGAAGACATACTCATGCTTGTCATATTGGGGAGACTCAGCAAGTGTATTACCAGAGCTGAAATACTTCAATTTGGCAAACGTCACTTGAAACGCCTGCAGGCGAAAGGACTATTTCCGCATGGGTTACCCTCGGAAGCTACGCTTTGCCGTGTGTTTCAATGCATAGACGATGAAAAAATGGCTGAGCGAATGTCTGCTTTTGCAGACGTTTTCCGCAAGGAAATATCCTCTTCGTCAACTGACATCATTTGTATTGATGGCAAGGTCATGCGAGGTACCTTGTACGACAACGGTCGTAACCCTGATATCGTTTCTGCATACTCACATCGTTCGGGCTTCACTTTGGCTACTGATGTTTGCAAGGAGAAAAGTAATGAAATCAAATCCGTGCCCCGGTTATTGGACAAACCAGACGTGTCAGGATGTGTAGTCACAGCAGATGCCATGTCATTCCAAAAGGCAATAATAGACAAGATTAGAGAGAAAGGAGCAGACTTCGTAATCGAACTCAAGGCGAATCAAAGATCTTTGCGCTATGGGCTCGAAGACTCTATAAAGACCGCCACCCCGACTGATGTCTACAAGGAAGGTCCATACTTGGAACACGGCAGAATTGAGTCAAGGATATGCCGTATATACCGTGGGGAAGAACTTATTGTCGACAAGGATAAATGGAATGGCAATTTGACAGTCATAGAAACGCATTTCCAAATATATTTTATTATTTACTTATTCTTGCTTGCAAATTCAACACTTTTGTTATACATTTGTAAATGTGATTGTTTTATTGCAAAATTATAACTTGTTTTTTTGTATATGATATAACACACTAACATTTAAGTTATTCTTAACTTAATACAATAAAGAAAAGGAGATGTATTAAAAAGGGATAATACACAAATGTATTAAATGAAAGATTGGATAAACCGATTTTTATCAAATTATTAGAAATATCATTTAACATAAAAAACAAATACTTATGAAATTAAAAATTATAACAATTAGCATTATTTTATTATGTACTATTGCAGTAGTAACCCATTACAATCAAAAAGTTAATAAAAAAATGCTCACCAATTTATCACTAGCAAATATAGAAGCCTTGGCAAGCTTTGATGAAAGCACAAACCAGAAAGGTTTACCCACATCTAAAGAAATTACAAAATATTTTTACAATGATCAAGGAAGATTGATTAGAACAGAAAAATTCAAACAATCATGTTGTGCTAATGGGAGCTTAGACTGCACTAATCCTCTATGTGAGAATTAATATTCACAAAAAATTAAGACTTTCTTGCACTACTGAGTAGTGCAAGAATACAATATAACTAAGATGAAAGCAATTATAAACCTCCTATTTGTTTTTATGGTTTGCATAATAAGTGCTTGTAATAACCATTCAAATATAATAAAACAAGTTTCTCCGGTTTATTCTTTTAAAATAAACGCAGACAAAGTATCAAAACTTAATTTACAAGATATAGCGGACCTCGATAGGATAATACCTTTGGAAACAAAAGACGAATGCTTAATAACTTCTATCGGAAAAGTACTCTTAACTGATTCATCCCTTATTGTATGGGATAAAGGTTCCAATAACGTTTTAATTTTCGATAACATAGGTCAATACCAACGTTCGATAGGAAGTAAAGGTCCTTCTCCTGAAGAATATATCAATATTGGAGATATTCAGATAAATAATGACACCATCTGTATATTAGATGTAGCAACTCGAAGGATAATAAAATACGATATCTATGGAAAATTTATTTCCTCAATTCAATCAAAATATTATTTATATACATTTAATATGGTGCCAGAAGGTTGTTGGGGAATTAATGCACATCAAAACGAAGATCATTACAATTTAATACTATTAGATAAAAATCTTCAAAAAATAAAGCAAGGATGTTTTAGAAGTGATAAAGTTCTTCCCTTACTCCCTACTAATAATTTCTCTAAAAATGAAAAAAATAATGAATCAATATTTCATTATCAATATAATGATACTATTTATAAAATACAGAAAGATAGCATTACTCCATTTATTGCGCTAGATTTTGGTAAAAACAAAGAATCAGAAGACATAAACACAGATAATTATAAAGGACACATCCACAATGTTCACCTTTATGGAGATCATTTATTCTTTTCTTTTAACCATGCTTCTAGTAACAATATGCCTTATGAAGGATATAATTGCTATATCTCATTAAAAAACTCAAAGATGAAAATTTATACTTTTGATGTTGTTCATGATGAAAAAACGATAGTTTCACCATTACCTGAAATCATAAATATTTCGAAAGGAAAACTTATATACCAAATTGTACCAAGCGAATTACCCGATAACATCTTCAACAAATTAAGAGAAACTTCTTTCGAAGTTGTAAATAGTGAGTCAAATCCTATACTAATATTATATAATTTAAAAGAATAGTAGTCATTAAATAAAAACCTAACAAGAGAGCATTTATAATTGAAATAAAAGTATAATCGTGAGTCTGACTAAAAAAAGAAATTTTTATAACTATTTCCTCTACAAACACCTATACAGAAGTAAAAATCAGTTTTTCAACTTTTTTAGAGCCTGTTTAAATTTTATTCAATAGCATCCTAATAGCTGCTAGTTTTACCATTTCTTCTGCCGAATCAAATGTCAATTCATAACTGGGTATTATGGATAGTCAAAGTGTACGTTGGGGTAATAATAATCGTTCTCTCAGCGGCATTGATGGGAATAAGAAAATAAAAGGAGTTAAACGTCATGTAGTAGTTGCTAAGAATTGTTTCCTACTAACTGTGATGGTCACAATAGCCTGCCATAATTATTAGAAAGGTATCTCAGAGAGCTTTGTTGCAATATCAAAATCATACTAGCTGATGCTGGTTATCGTGGGGAAATAGCAGACAAAATAAAAACAGTTTTCGGATATATCCTTGAAGTTGTGGTAAGCGGAGATAAGGTTAATGTCTTTAAACCAATTGGAAAAAGATGGATGGTGGAAAGGACATTTGCATGGTTTGACAACTAGAGAAGACTCTGCCGAAAGTTAGCTTCTGCTTTTTGTCCCATTTGGACACGCACCTTTTCTCGTAAGTTATTCAATAACAAATCAAATTCACCCAAAGAGCACCATTTGCGATAATAATAGTAAACCAACTCCCACGGAGCATAATCAGAAGGAAGCATACGCCGTTGGCACCCTGTTTTCACTAGCTAAAAGATTGCATTCCATATCTCACGTAAACACGGCTTTTTCATTTAAACTTTGATTTATGGATACAATCCCCCTACCCATGCCAATACGGCATGGGTGCTGATCTTGTTATTGATAATCAACAAATTACGAATATATCAAATCTAAAATTCTCTCATTTTTGAGCCAGAAAATGTAACACCTTAGTGAAGCTTACCGATAGCTCCCTTATTATCTCAGCCGTGCCTTTTCGCTTATCTGATATTTTTTTCCTTCTGTTCTTCCAAACAGCAATCAGTGCCAAGACCATCCTTTGAATTGCCAAGTTCCTAGCCGCCCGTTCGGCTTTACGTTTTATGCTGTCCTGCCGGAGGTTGCGGTCAAGTTCCCAGTGCATGCTTTCAATAGCCCAATGCTGTTTGGTTATCTGACTAAGCCGCTCTGCTGCTATCCAGGCTTGAAATGTACAGTCGCTGTTCAGATGCAGTCTTACTATCAGGCTTTTTTTCTGTAGATGTGAGTATTTCTATGACTGTCAAATTGCCATTCCATTTTTCCTTGTCGACAATAAGTTCTTCCCCACGGTATATGCGGCATATCCTTGACTCAATCCTGCCGTGTTCCAAGTATGGGCCTTCCTTGTAGACATCAGTCGGGGTGGCGGTTGGCCAACTTCGACTCTTCACGTACCTCGTCGAAATCTTCCTTGTAGACATCAGTCGGGGTGGCGGTCTTTATAGAGTCTTCAAGTCCATAGCGCAAAGATCTTTGATTCGCCTTGAGTTCGATCACGAAGTCTGCTCCTTTCTCTCTAATCTTGTCTATTATTACCTTTTGGAATGACATGGCATCTGCGGTGATTACACATCCTGACACGTCTAGTTTGTCCAATAACCGGGGCACGGATTTGATTTCATTACTTTTCTCCTTGCAAACATCAGTAGCCAAAGTAAAGCCCGAACCAAGTGAATATGCAGATACGATATCAGGGTTACGTCCGTTTTCGTACAAGGTACCTCGCATGGTCTTGCCATCAATACAAATGATATCAGTTGACGAAGAGGATATTTCCTTGCGGAAAACGTCTGCAAAAGCAGACATTCGATCAGCCTTCTTTTCATCGTCTATGCTTTGAAACACACGGCAAAGCGTAGCTTCTGACGGTAAACCATACTGAAATAACCCTTTGACCTGCAGGCGTTTCAAGTGACGTTTGCCAAATTGAAGTATTTCAGCTCTGGTAATACACTTGCTGAGCCTTCCCAATATGACAAGCATGAGTATGCCTTCAAGTTTGTGTTTGAAGTTTCCCCTGCTTGTTCTGCGGTATTCAGGGACTGAGGATACAAATTCTCTCAAATGAGTCAGGATGCTGCCACGAAGACAGTCAAGGTGTCCCTTCTTTACAGTATTATGTGTAAAAAGTTGTATATCAATGAAATAAATCGTATTTTTGCTATCGCAAAAACAAAGGCGGAAGACAATATCAACACCATATCTTATTGAATTCCGCCTACAAAAAATTAAAAATGAACGATAAGAAGAAACACCTAAGGCGGTGCTTCAGCATCGTCGCGCACGAATATAAGGATTTTTACTGCAATAACAAGCGATGAACAATTTTTCTTAAATGAAAAAGCTGTGAATTAGAGGCTACAAGCGTATAATGCAAGTGTCATATAACTGCTTTTTAAAGCCCTTCCTGTTGCATTTCTTTAATCCCTAATTGATAATTTTATTCCTCTGGGTATTATACTTTTCAAAAAAGGACTTACTCTCAGAGCAAATCCTTTTCCTATTAATATTAAATACTATCAAAGCTAATCATCATTCTTCAATTGCTGCCTGCGCCGTTTCAATACAGATTTGATATTCAATTATTTCGGTTTTAGGTGTAAGCCTACAGTAAGCGAATATTTATCTAATATTGTTTTAACTGAGGGAGTTACCCCTCTATAGCTGCTTGCGCCTCATTAATATAAATCTAATACTCAGATACTTAAAAGCTCATTGTAAGCTATTTGTAAGCGAATATTGATTTAATATTGTTTTAACCTTTCTCTAAAGGCACTAATATGACAACATTCTTAATTTTCAGACCCCTACATATTAATATAGGGTTTCATTACACTACTTTTAGATGCTAAACCAACCTGCTCTTTATACATGTTAGTTATAATTGTATCCTTCCGTTATTGCCCCCTTTCTTTTAATAGTCTTATGATTTCGTCTTTATCATTCAAGTTGGAATCAAGACGGTTTATCTGCGTATTCAAATTATCAATCTGTTCTTTTAATAGCTTGATAATTTCTTTTTGAGATTCAACGACAGCCTGCTCTTTGGAAAGCTGTGTCGCAAGTTCATTATCACCAATAGCATTATGTGCATTACCGTTCAATGTGACAGCCGCAAGATATGCGGATATTTGATGTGACATCGAGCAGAACAGCGCAAAGAAATTATAATCCAAGGCTTGGCTCACTTTGACAAGTTTGCTGGTTTCCATTGTTTCCCGTTCAAGGATGCGATTGATATGCTGCTGGGGCACACCAATCCTGCGACCGAGTTCGGATTTACTAAGTCCAAGCTCGTTGCGGCGTTTGTCAATCGCTTGCCCAATATGCACCAATTTTATGTCTATATCCATAATAGAATCATCAATTATTAAAGATTAAATAGAAACTATCAAATAAATATTTGGCTATATAAACCTTTTTGTGTTACTTTGCGAGCATTAACACTCACCTTGCTGAGTGCAAAGTTAAACATTAAATATTAAACATCCAAAGATTATGGTAGAAAACTTGGAAAAAATCCGTCCTGCTCTCACCGCCCTCGAAGTTGGCGATGCCGTCGTGTTCCCTATCTCACGTCTGAAAAGCGTCCGTACCCAAGCCTCTGAACTGGGTGCTATCTTCAATCGCAGGTTCAAAACGAAAACCAACCGCGAGAACCAGACAATTACCGTTTCACGGATCTCTTAAAATCCAAAGTTATGTAGTATGGCATCATTTCAGTTTATGGATCACCTTATATCCTATGACACATTCATTAACGACCTTTCTGCCCGAATTGTCAGGTTGTTGAAATCAGACAACAATGACCCTGAGTTCATAAGCCAGCGCAAGGCTTATGAACTATTCGGGCGTAGAAATGTAGAGCGTTGGAAACAACAAGGGAAAGTGGTATCTTACAAACGTCCGGGAAAAGTTGAATATAGGACTGCCGACCTTCGGCTCCTTCAACGTACCACCCAGGATTATTTCAATAATTCCATTAAAAAGTAAAGAAAGAGTATAATGCGCCAAAGAAATAAACATTATTATGGCTACATTTTGAGCGACAATCATTTCAATAGGCAGTCATAGCAAAATTCTTCCATTGGGTCGCAAATAGTATTACAATCGGAATATGTTCGGTTTATAGACAAACCGGAATATTCATAATAAAATGTCTTTAGATGAAAGAATTAAGACCGACATGTAACCCAAACGGCGTTTATTCCGTCAAACAGACCTGTGCCGAATTGGGTATCAGCAACAAGACGCTGTACAAATACAAAGAGTGTGGTTATATCAGACCGATTAACCCCACTAATGTTTGCCGCCCTAAATACACCGGACAATCAATCATTGATTGCTGGGACATTGTGAGTAAGTTATGATTAGCGAGTCCACTATAAATAAAGTCAGGAATCTTCCCATCGAAAATGTCCTCAAACCATACGTTGAACTTTCAAAAAAGGGTTTGACGTTAATGGGCTTGTGCCCTTTCCATTCGGAACGGACAGCCTCATTTTCCGTGACTGCCCATAAGAATCTTTTCCACTGTTTCAGTTGTAACCGTGGCGGTGATGCCATTACCTTTATCATGGAAAAGGAGAACCTTTCTTTTGGGGAGGCTATAAAGTTCATAGCAAAGAACCACAATATCCCCATCGAGTACATAGATGAAGAACAAACGGATGAGCAGAGAGCCGAGACCAGACACAAGGAGTCTTTGTTCGTTATCTTGGATTGCGTCCAGAAATACTTCTTGGAGAATCTGAGAACAAACATGGGAGATGAAAGCCGGATGGCTCGTGATTACGCTTATGGCAGATGGACGGAAGAGTTCTGCTCCACAGCAGGAATAGGCTATGCTCCTAAAGACGGGCATGACTTCATTGATTATTGCCGTAATAAATCTCTCAATGAAGAAGCCTTGTTTGAATTGGGACTGTTCAAACGTGGCGAAGATGGTAGTGTGTATGCGATGTTTCGTCACCGTATCATGATTCCGATACGGAATAAATGGGGACGAATCATCGCTTACACAGCACGGTACATCGGTGAAAACAAGAATACTCCCAAATACATCAATTCGGCAACCAGTATTCTTTATTCCAAAGGGGAAACACTGTTCGGCATCGACCACGCCTATCGTCAACGTGACACGGATTATTATATTATCGTAGAAGGTGCGCCGGATGTGCTTCGAATGCAACAGGTTGGTTTTGACAATACAGTTGCCACCCTCGGTACATCATGGAGTGAAAGCCAGTTCGACCAACTGAAGCCATATACCTCCTCCTTATGTTTTATTCCTGATTCGGATGTAGCGGAAGGTAAAACCTTCGGGCCTGGATTTGAAGCGGTCATGACCAATGGGACCGCCGCCATACGAAAAGGCTTCTATGTAACCGTTCGGGAATTGCCGTTCGCCCAACACCCTGCTTCGGGCGAAAAAATGTTGAAGAACGATGCGGACAGCTACATCCGTTGTAGGGAAGATTACACATCGCTCAAAGAAAAGCATTTCATCGTATGGCTTGCCCAGAAACGTTTCTTGGTAGCCGGTTCGCTGATGGAAGAACGGAAGTATGTGGCAGAGATAGCCGACCTGCTCCGCTACATCAAAGACCAGTTGGTGTTTGACCAATGTATTGAGCAACTGGCGAAACTTCACGGCAAGGTAAAACTGTGGCGTGATGCTGTGGCGCAAGCCCGTGGAGAGGCGAAGAAGAAGAGTGAGAAAGTATCCTCCATGAATGACTTGCAACGTGAAGCGGAACTGTTGCGCCAATTCGGGTTGTTCATCCGGGAGAACTGCTACTACTCCACCGGAGAAGAGGAGGAAGATCCAGCCAGAATATCCAACTTCATCATGGATCCGCTATTCCACATCGAAGATGAAAGCAACGGTACTCGTATTTTTCGTATGCGGAATATGTACAACGTGTGCCGTGTCGTTGAACTGAAAGAGTCCGAATTATGTTCATTGAGCAACTTTCAACAAAAAGTCGGCTCGTTGGGCAATTATGTATGGCTTGCCAAGATTGACAAACTCAACCGTGTCAAAGAATACCTCTATTCAAAAACAGACACGGCGGAACGCATCCGGAAATTGGGTTGGAACGCAAATGAGGATTTCTTTGCTTTCGGTAACGGCATCTTGACTGACGGCACGTTCAGACCTGTCGATGACTTGGGGATTGTACGGGGCATCAATGGAAAAGCCTTCTACATCCCGGCAACCTCCAAAATCTATCTCCACAATCAGGAGATATTCCAGTTTGAACGATTAATGATTCATGAAAACAGAAACGGAGTAAGATTTTTTGATTTTGTATCAAGGCTGACGGATGTATTTGGAGAGAATGCAAGAATCGCTTTTTGCTACTTGTTATCGACTCTTTTCCGGGACATTGTCTTTCACCGTACCCGTCATTTCCCCATACTCAACCTGTTCGGTGAAAAAGGAACGGGTAAAACCACGTTGGCGACATCGCTCCAGTCGTTCTTTTTGCACGGTATCGACCCACCCAATTTGGGTGTAACATCGGTACCGGCCATGAACGACCGGGTATCTCAGGCTGTCAATACATTGGTGGTATTGGACGAATACAAAAACGACCTCGACATTCGTAAGATAGCCTACCTCAAAGGACTTTGGGGAGGTGGCGGACAGACAAAGAAGAACACCAATACGGATGGCATGGCCGCACAAACCATTGTCACCACAGGTGTAGCCCTTTGCGGACAGGACAAGCCCACCCAAGACATGGCACTCTACACCCGTGTCCTCTTCTTGGCTTTCTCAAAGACTTCGTTCAGCCAACAGGAGAAGCGGCAGTATGAGGATTTGGTTTCTACCTGCAATCTCGGTTTGACGCATCTGACCATTGAGATATTAAGCCATCGCGGGCTATTTGAGAAAAATTTCCCGGAAATCTACTCCATCACCAAACGTGAGCTGGCTACCAAACTGGAAAATGAAGTCATTCATGACCGTATTTTCGGTAACTGGGTCATCCCTTTGGCCACCTTTCGCACCTTGGAAACCGTCATTGATGTGCCGTTCAGTTATGCCGAACTGTTTGATACGGCCATTCGTGGAGTACGCAATCAAAATGAACTGGCACAAGAGAGTTCCGAAGTGGCAGACTTTTGGAATATGCTTCAGGGATTCCAGACATCAGGGAAATGCATCGAACAGGCACATTACCGTATCCGGTATTTGAAAGCATTTCGTCCTCTCTCAGCCAGAGAAGATATAGAGTTTCAGGAGGCACGTCCTATCCTCTATCTGAATACGGCAGCAGTGGCTTCATTGTTCAATAGCCGGAACATGAATACCACCGCCAATCGTTCCAACTGGTCTACTATCATATCCTATCTGAAATCGCACTCCTCTTTCTTGGGCTTGAAACAAGACCGTTTCACCATCCTGCTACCGAGCGGATTGCCGGACTATTCGTTTGAGTTGATTAATGGCGAACAAGTGAAGAAAGTAAAAGTCAACCGTCCCAAAGCCCTGTGTTTCGATTATCTCCAACTGAAAGACTCTTTTGGATTGGATTTGGAAACGGAAGTAGTGGCAGATACCCAAGATTCAGAAGACATGTAAAGGACATTATTGAAAATGCGCATTGATTTATTCAAAAAACGCTGTCGCTAACACTGGAAACTGAATAGCAGATGCTAATAAATGAGAAATATTCACGAAATATGATACCAAAACCGATTATATTCGCTACCTTTGTGCAAACGTTAAACCCGAATGCAATGTTAGTAAACTTCACTTTCCAGAATTTTCGTTCATTCAGAGACGAAAAAACGCTCAGTATGGAAGCTGGTTCAATCAAGGAATTGAAAGAGTCTGTTATCCAAAAGGAATCTTACCGCTTGTTGCCGACTGCCGTAATGTACGGTGCCAATTCGAGCGGAAAGAGCAATGTACTGCTGGCCTTGATGACCATGAGAAGTGTCTTGCTGGGCAGTGTCCGTCTGAACCCTACCGATGAATTATATTTTCAGCCTTTCAAGTTGGATTTGACCTCGGCCAATGCTCCGACTTCTTTTGAAATCCAATTCCTGCTGGACGATGTAAAATATCGGTATGGATTTGATTATGACAAGACACATATTTGTAAGGAGTGGCTGTATGAGAAGTGTGCCGGACAACGTGAGTTCAACCTGTTTCTGCGTGTGGACAATGAATTTGAAGTGTCCAAGACCCGTTTCCCGGAAGGACTGGGTAAAGAGGGAGCCACCCCCTCCAATCGTCTGTTCGTTTCATTGGTGGCTCAATTAAACGGTGCAAAATCCATGCGCATCTTGGACTGGTTCAATAGTTGCAATTACCTTTCAGGAATGGACAGCCAAGGATATGAAGGTTTCACTCTCCAAATGTTCAGCAACCGTTTGGAGGGATGCAAGCAGGCTTTGGAATTTTTCCATCATGCCCAACTCGGTTTTAACGAGCTGTTGGTTACTGAAAAGTCATTCTCTGATGAGAGTCTTTCCGGTAAGATGCAAATTCCTGAAGCGTTGCGTTCCAAGTTGGTGGAAGAACTGAAGGGTAAAAAGATAATGGAAGCCAAGACTACCCATAACATCTATGATGAACAAGGCAATGTAAGCGGAATCGGCACGTTTGACAAGGACGAGATGGAATCGGAAGGCACGAAAAAGGTTATCGAAATGTCCGGTCCCATTTTTGACACGCTCAGATTAGGCAAAGTGCTGATTGTCGATGAACTGGATGCCAAATTACATCCCCTTCTCACCCGTAGCATCCTTCAACTGTTTATGAACCCTGAGACTAACCCCCACGGTGCCCAGCTCATTTTTGCCACCCACGATACGAATCTGCTCAATCTTGCTTACCTGCGTCGTGATCAGATTTGGTTTACCGAGAAAGACAAGACTGAATCGTCCGACCTTTATTCCTTGCTTGAGTTCAAGGACGAAAACGGTACGAAAATCAGAAATGACCGAAGTGTGCAAAAGGATTATATCAACGGACGTTATGGAGCTATCCCTTTCCTGAATTAAAATGATATTATCATGGGATTATTACCGAAATATAAGATTGAAGAACTCAAACGTGAGAAACGGGAAGCCAAGGCAGCCAAGAAACGTAAGGAAAACACCCGTTTAAAAATTGTACGTTTCTTGATTGTCTGTGAAGGCTCACGTACCGAACCCAACTATTTTCAGGCATTGGTCAGAGACCGGTATTCGGAAGTCCGGGATGAAAAAATAGTAGGTGAAGGCAAATCGACCTGTGCACTCGTAAAACGGACACTCCAAATCAAGGATGAACTGGAGCGCAAGCGTCAGTTGCCATTCGACCGTGTCTGGGTGGTTTTTGACAAGGATGATTTTACGGACTTCAATGAAGCCATCAAGTTGGCCGCATCCTATTCGTTTCAAAGTGCATGGACGAATGAAGCTTTTGAACTTTGGTATTTCTTACATTTCCAATATCTGGATGCAGGCATCAGCCGACATGACTACATCGAAAAATTGCAAAGTGAAATACGGAAGCATCCCGGATATGAAAACTATGAATACAAGAAGAATGACGCATCTGTCTATAAGATGCTGACAACTATCGGTAATGAAGATTTGGCCAAACGGTATGCAGAACGGCTTCGCTCCTTCTTCGAAGGTGATGAAGACTATAAGGAACATAAGCCATGCACAACGGTTGATTTGCTTGTAATGGAATTGGAAAATCCGGAAAAGCTCCTATAATATCAAGGTATATCATCTGATTTTCAGATGAGTAAATTAAAGTGCGGTTCCTGCAATACAATTACAGGAGCCGCACTTTAATTTTCAAAAAGACATAAAACCGTTCGTTTATACGCTTATTTTCAACCCTCCGTCATCTATACAGGTTGACCACATCCATCCCTTTGTGCCGGGCTTCCCTACAAGTATAATATGTGCCACCTTGCGGATTGCCGTCAAAGTAGGCTATCACACCGCTTGTGTGCGCCAGCATATAGTCGTTTCTTCTGAGTAAGCATCCTTGATAATAGCGTTCACTCAAAACGATGACCTTATCCGCTTGGGCGATAAACTGCCTATATCTCCTTTGTTCAATGGCAGACCATCGGCTGGACTGCCCCTGAAAGGGAACGACTGCTATCAGCCGAATATTGGGCAGCTCCACTTTGAGGGAAAGGATTGTTTCAGCAGCCAACATATCAAACCCCAGAGCCATGCCGCAATAGAAATTGCGTTTGCCATGTTTGTAAGCATGAAAAATAGCTGTCCTTAGCCGTTCTCTCACCCTATCCATCTGGGACACCGGAATATTCCGATGCCCCGTAAAGGCTATGGACTCAGCCTTTTTCAGTTCAAGTGTTTCCATATTCATTTTACCTTATAATGGGTTCTTGCCAAGAAGATGCCGCCAATCACGTTCGCACCGAAACTTTCAAGTTGGTTGGCATAAGTGGCATAGCTGATGCCTCGTGAGATAACATCGTCAAAAGCGATGATAGTCTTGCCGTTAAACCATTCTTCATCAAACTCTATGATGTTCACCTTGCGGATTCCCTTCTCTAATTTCCGATTTTCGTGTATTGCCAACCGCTCACCGCACACCCTTACATGGTCGTAGCCATTGACAGCACCAGATAGTTCGCACACCCTTTCACAAAACGCTTTGTAACGGAGTTCGTTCTTCTGACGTGTCGATGCCGGAACCGGAACAAAAACGATGTCCCGACACAAATTGCCATATTGCGCCACCATACTTGATGCCGTCATTTGCGCCACCGTTTCAAAGGCTCTTCCATCCTTGAAGTCATAAACCATTTGCCTGTCGGCTATTTCCTTTTCACCCACGTTTCGGATGCGCTTGGGAAAATATTTGCAGAACCATGTCTGCGGCTTTTCCAACTGCTTTCTGATTGTATCGTCCATCTGTGCCATACATTCTGATTGTTTTTCCCTTTTGTCTGCAAGTTTTCAGCTTGCCCGAAGGGATATTTTTTGCTTTTCAGAATGCAGGCAGTCAATAAGGCAAATCAAGGAGTGGAAAATACGCTCAACTTGATTGAGGAAGATTTTGTACTACGGATTTGATGTTTGATGATGCCTGTGGCAACTTTGCAAAACAATATCCAGAGAGGCAAGATGAACAGATGGAACATGATACTTTCATTACCTTTCCATTCACGAACATCTGCTTGACAAAAACATTCCTCGGAATATAAAATGTACACATTTTGAGGTTGACAGCGTTGACAAGCCACAATCTACTGTGTGTCAACCATATCAATCTCCAAGCCTGCGTTGACAAACGTTGACAAGCGTTGACAAAATCAGGAGCCAATCAAAATATCGGAGCCAAGTGTTGACAAACCATGAGTTAGATTTCTTATTCTTTCTTTTCTTAGAAAGAAGGAATATATTGTATTACAAGGACTTTCACACAGCCTTCGTTACCTGATTTAAGGCTATCACCTTTGTCAACGCTGTCAACCCTGAAATATATGCCTTTTTCTATCCGGGAAAAACGCACAACCCTTTTTGTGCTTCATCTATGGAACAAATCACTACACGAAATGAATAGGTGTCCCTCAAATTCCTACAAAATCCCATGATTTTCCACATTTTCCCATGTTTAACCTCTTGTGGGAGCTATTCACCATCAGTATTTTTACAAGAAAAAAACGAATTATGGTGACACGGAGATTCATAAATGAGATAGAACCGGAACAGACTTATTCCATCAGTAGGGCAGCACGTTACCTTGGCGTTCATCGGTGTACAATCTATGCCTATATCAACCACCCGGTTTGCCCGCTACCTTTTATCAAAGTAACGGAAACAGGGAAACTCATGTTTAACGGAAGCGATTTGATTGCCTACAAAGCATCAGGTCTGCCCAAAAGGGGACGCAAGCGAAAGAACGGAATCAGTTAATTCCGTTCTTTGGAAGTGTTGCCCATACCGGTTTTCCGCTTATAGCTTCGGAGAGTTCACAAGCAAGCAGCCACGCTTCAGTGCGGATATTCTCCATATCTGTAACGGCTTGCAAATATCGGTCTGCAGTCAGTACTCCCGACTTTATCATCCATTCTTCGGCACAGATTTCAGGTTCGATGGCATCCACGAAAGAAACGATTTCGGAAACAAGGCTTTCCGTCTTATCGTCCGTTATCTCAGCGGTGAAACTGAAAGGCACACCGCTGAGTGTTTTCCGGTGAAAGTCAAAGTGGAGGTATTCTCCTTTGAACCTTACCGACACGTCCCAGCCATTCTTGGCTGCAACCGCATAAATCTTATCATCTATCATTCTTATATTGGGATTATTCGTTATCCGTTGGTTATCGAATGGTTTTGCCATATCCAAGTTGGGTACGGCAAAACCATGTCTGATTTTTTAGTTATCACTCCAGAGCTTTGATTGCATCAAGGAGCGTTTCTATCATCTTTTCCGCTTCCTCCATGTCATCCAGCACATCCCTCATGCGATAGGGTGCGCCATTCTTGCCGTGTCCGTTGCTGTCAAGCCACAGATAGGCTTCGCTATCCACGTCAAAACCTTCATAGTATTCCTCCATATCTGTAATCAGGCTGTCAAGGTGGTTGGCTTTCATTGTTGCCCTGAAAGAAAAATCCTGCCCAGCCGGAGTGTATTGGGAAAACTCAAATAGGGTCGAGCCTTTACTTTGCTTGGTGTCCGCATCTACTTTCCATCCCTTATCCTCGGCACACCGGACTATCTTTTCTATCAAATCCTTTCTTCTCATAATAAACAGGTATTGTGTCAGCCGTAACAAAAATGCTACGGCTGACGGGTTGTTACTCTACTTTTCAAGTTCTGCCAAAAAGCATTGAAGCCTTTGGTCATTCAAGTTCCTCAATGGGGTTGGCTGAAAGTTCGGTTGTTGCCGTACTTGAAGTTTGCCCAAGCCTTGTGATGTAAGGTCTAAACTCAGTTCCGACAACTCATTCAACGAGATATACCCATATTCATCCTCCATCAATCCGATGACGATGCCAAAGAGTATGGTGTCCCTGCCGTCCGCTTCGCCTTCAAGAATGAACCAGCGAACCGAACCGAGCGCGAAAATCGCACGACATACGGCATCCTTTCCCTTGCCGTCTTGGGAATAAAGCGGAAAGCCTTTCAAGGCTTCCTGTAGTTGGGTTGTCAATAATCTGCACATATCAATCAAATTCTATTTCGTCCTCATATACTTCTATCTCTGCGCCACTGCTGAACTGCACGATAAAGCCTCTTGCAGTTCGGGCGATGATTGTTCCCCTATGGTAGCCACGCCAAGGGGTGATTAACTCGCATTGCCGTCCGTATTCCGGGAAATCTGTATCATTCATAGCACTACTTGTTGAAATTAGGGTCATAAATCAAATCACTCTCAATCAGACAGGTGTACGCTTCCGATGCAAGCCGTGAAGCCCACTCGTTGCGGTCATCGTAAGTACCTTTCTGATAGTTGTATGCCAACTGGCGCATAAAACCGACAAACACCTTGAACATCTGCTGTTGCAGATAGCGGTGCGCTCTGGTCAGTTCCCTGCCGGTATTCTCGGCGGAACACATCCGTCCGTTCACGAAGTTGGCGAACTCTTTGGCAAAAGCCTTGTCTTGTTCGGAGATTGTCACTCCTGATAATTCCTGATAATCCATATTGTTACAATTTTAATTGATTGGTTTCAATTCTTTTCCCTTTTGTAAAGCTCCTTTAAGCTTCGTGGTCGGGTGAACCGTTTTTCGTGCAAGCTCCATACTGCGGACTAAAGGGAGAATAAGACAAGTGTGAGTTCAGAGAGTGCAGACGGAATACCCTAATTTTTGAGGCACGAGAAAATTTGTGGAAGGCTGCCGTCAAGCCCTCCGAACGAAAGTATTGGCATCACTTGGCGTTTCTCCAGTCCGCAGTACCTTTGCACGGATAAAACGTCATGACCACGATGTTCAAATGATTGTCAGAAAAAGCATGTTTTTATCCTTTCGGAGAAAAAGTCGGCTTTTGCTGTAATAAGCAAATTTTAAATCGTCATTTTTCGGTAAAGTTAAATCACCATTTAATAATTGAGACTACCAGTTTATACTATTGATTACATTTTAATGTTGGTCATCTTTGGCTGGGGGTACCCCCAGCCAAAGATGCGTCTTTTTCCTCTTCAAAAATGGATTTTCGGTTTCCCATGCGGTAGCTTTGCCCGGCGAGTTTTATGACCTCGCAGTGATATAACAGCCTGTCCAGAATTGCTGAAGCCAGCACTTCGTCATCCAGCGTTTTGGCCCATTCGGTGGGTGCCTTGTTCGTGGTAATTATCAGTGAGGCTTTCTCATGAAGCGTGTTGATCAGATTGAAGAATCCTGCGGCATCCTCTTTTTTCACCGGGAAGAGCATTATATCATCGATGGCCACCAGATCAGCTTTGAGCAGACGGTTGTATGCACTCATGGCCGAAGGCATCAGCGTTTTCATCTTGATGGTGTTTATGACATCCTCCATCGTGACCATGTAAGCCTTGTATCCTTGCCCCACAGCCTCGTACACGAGTCCTGCGGCGATAAAGGTCTTGCCTGTTCCGGAAGGTCCCATGAGTATCAGGTTGTAGTTCTGTTCGAGCCACCCCAGCCGGCGCAGTTCACGCAGTCTTGGTGCGGTTATACCTTGCGAGTAGTTGTGGTCGAAAAGGTCGAGGTCGTGTCTTGCCGGCAGAGCCGCCGCTTTCAGCCGCCGTTGGAAGTCCTTGCTGTCTCTTTCCTGAACCTCGCGGGAGAGCAGGTCATGCAGGAACTCGACATGGGTTTTTCCCTGCTCCTGCGCCAGATGAGCTTCAGATTCCAGCAGGCGTGGCAGGGCGTACAGGCGCAGACGCGAGCACAGGTTCTTGATTTGTTCGTTCGTTATCATACGAAAAGGGTGTTAAAGGTGGATATGTCTGTTTTCTCGGGGATCATGGCGGATGTGTCGGCTCCGGGAACCGGCCCGGTTTCCGTCCGGACCTCGATGGGGGCTTCTCCCTTACGGATCCTGAGGGTCTCGGCTACCTCCATCAGGCTGCATCCGTTGAAGACACCTGCCTTGAGGCACTCGGCAAAAGCTTCGGTAAGCGTGATGTCCGAGTATGCCGCGTGGCGCCGCACTATAAACTGGAGGTTGTCGCGGTAATTACGGGCCTTATGCACACGTAGTTGTGACAAATATGTATCAATCACCGTGCTTACGGGAAGTTCTTTGCGTACAAAAGCCTCATAATCGTCCAGCGGGGCTTCGCGGTCACGCCGGTGGGAGGTGTTGCTTACCAGACGTCCCTTATCTCCGCTTATTTTGTGAACGGCAAGGGTTTTGCCTGTCTCATGGCTGTAGATATATAGCCGGCCTTCCTTTTCTTCGATATAGACCAGTGTCTGATGGCCGCGGTAGGTGCCTGTGGGAACGCTGTAATAGTTGCCCCTGTAGGTTATCACGTTGTCCTTGCGCACGTGATGCGGCAAGAGGGTTTCGCAAGGGACTGTCGGAACTCCCTTATAAGGCGTGAGGTGTGCTTTCTCCGTCTCGAACTCCTCAGACGGGACACGACGTATGCCGTGGTGTTCCGTGCCGTTGGCCGTGCGTTCCAACCAGCCAAGGGCCTCCTTGTTGAGCAGGCCTATGTCAACCAACTCGCGGCCGCGAAGGAAGTTGTACTTCACATATTTGACGACGTTCTCTATCTTGCCTTTGCTCTGGGGATCGGATTTGCGACAGAACACGGGCTCAAAGCCATGTTCACGGACAAGAGTGCGGAAACCGCGGGTAAGCACCAGGTCACCAAGGTTTTCATTGACAAGAAACACCTTGTCCTGGTCATAAACTATTTTTCGGGGTACTCCCCCGAAGAACTCGAAAGCCAGTTCATGGGCATAAACCGCAAGAGCGGTGGTAAACGGTGTACGGCTAAAGAAGACGAACTTATACCTGCTGCGGCTCAGGCACATCGCAAAGAAATACACTTTTAAAGACTGTCCCGGAGGTGTCTTCATCCACCGTTCACCGAAGTCGCATTGGGCGTATTCGCCATAGGCCGTCTCGGGCTGTTTCTCATAGGGGCGGTAACCTTTCTCAACCTCCTTGGGAAGATCGTGCGTTAAACGCAACCGGTTGACGAAGTTGAAGACCGTTTTGGGAGTCACGCACGGAAGATCCGAAAAATGCTCCTTCAAGCGGTCATGGAGCTGCGGAGCGGACAAAAAAGGCCACTTGCGCAACTCATTGACTACATAAGATTCATAGCCGTCAAGTTTATGACCGTAATGACGGTCATAGCTCTGGCTGGAAATGAACTCTTCTTCTGTCATGGACAGATACTTGGCCACCGTTTGACGGTGGAGACCTAAGGATTGACCTATTTGGGTCTTGTTTAGGCCAGTTGAAAATAATTCTTTAACTTTGTACCACATCAGATACTTCTTTAATTGGGAAGTCTCGGTCATAGCATTGTAATTAGTAGTTAGCACCACAAAATTACAATGCTATTTTTTCTAATCATGTCGATTTTACTTTTCCGATTTTTGACGATACAAAGTTACCGATTACATTTGCAGACAAATATTCAAATCTAAACCTATTTCCCTAAGACTATTGCCATTGTGAGAACCTGCAAAATGGAACAAAGTGCAGTCTTGTAGGTTTTCTCTATGGCAATGGATTTGAGGCATCCTTCAGTTGCAAAGCCAATCAACTAAAACTTGCTCGGTGTCGCGGACATGGAACAAGTTAGTTGACGATATTTTCCAAATGGCTTATGACTTTCGGCATCGCATGAAATACGAATAATCGAAGAAATTTATAACTTAACGTATCAAACAATCCTAATTAAACCTTAAAAAATGCCCCACAAATGATTGCCATCGTTATTTTCTTTCCTTTTCTTTCTCTATTTTGAAATATTCTTCCGATATTTGCATTTGGACTATGTAAGTTTCAGATGTTGCTATTGAAGATGTACTCTTCTAAGGCCACAAATGAAACGCCTACGCCGAGCCAAGTGCAAATATTGCATGAAGCGGGCTATGGGTGGGATAATAATAGTCCATTACATATTTAAGGCGTTTACTAACGCTCTGTTTAAGACGAGTCGAATCTTGCAAATTCATAATTGTTGTCTTGAACTTAGCAACGGTAGATGTCCCGGGTGTGATTATATCAACCCCGTGGAGACCTTGTAAGCACGAATTGTACCTTTTCGGGCACAATGTTTTGTTCATACAGGTCTCTTAACGGCAAGACTATATTCATATCGGCGTGGGCTCTGACGTTGTCTGTTCAACAACAATAGGCAATGCAAGAGCCTCGACTCGTGGAACGGACAGCAGAACGATTCCACGCTTTTTTTATGTGCTATTAATTGAGTTCTGTCTAGAATAAAGTTAGCACCGATATGAATATCGATGAACTTGCATCTAAATATGCAAACACTCATGGAGGTGATATAGTTCCTCCCTGCACCGGACTTACCTCCGATGCCCTCCCCGAAGTTCTAAAGCTTACGATGGTGGAGAACTCAGATACAGGGGTGTCCACCAGAAATGCGCTGTCGGTAACCCACCCCTCATTACATTCCACCTCCCAAACAGACAATTCTCATTGGTACGCTCTACGTACCACTTACGGAAGAGAAAAGAAAGCATACGATTATATTATAAGTAAAGGTGGAACAGCCTTCTATCCTACACTTTTCACCGTTAAACTTGTAGATGGTAAACGTAAAACAGTAGAAGAATCGCGTATTCCCAACCTCTTCTTTACTTATGGCACAGAAGAAGAAATTAAGTCTTTTGTTTACGATAACGTAAACCTCCCTTATCTTCGTTTTTACTATCGTCACTTCCACATCGGCAATAAAGTCGAGAAGGAGCCACTGACTATCCCTGACAATCAGATAGAGAGTCTTCGCATAATCTGTAAAGCAGATGCGGATGATATCATTGTATCTACTGATGAGGTGCAAAAATTCCAAAAGGGACAAGCGGTTCGTATAGTTGAAGGGAAATTCAAGGGGGTAACAGGCATTGTGGCTCGTTATCAAGGACAGCAGCGAGTAGGAATAGTTATAGATGGTTTGCTAACTATGGCTACAGCATACATTCCTAATGCGTTTCTTGAAGTTGTAAAAGAGTAAAATATTTAAATAAGCCAACATAAAAATGAAAAAGTCAGTTATGATACGTGGTTCTATTATTGGCCTGAGTTGCATATACTTAATGATATGTTCTAGCTGTAAAAATCCACGCAGTGGTGAGTCGAAAGGTGAATATAATACCAAATGCATAGAAAAAGTAGAGATAGAACCTACTACATATAATTTCTACGTTGAAAACTCAGGTAGTGTAAAAGGTTATTTTAAAGGGAATGTAAATGATGCTGGTAATATCCTTAAAGAGTTTTATGATAGAATAGAGGAAAACAAAGGAAATGGCGATACTATTTCGCTGAACTATATCAATAATGAAACTATTCCACAAAAAAGTGACATAAATACATGGCTCAACCAGATTTACACAAATTGTAATTCAAGTTATTCAGATATAGATAAGGTCCTTGAGCAAATTCTATCGGGCACTAATGACAATACCGTAAATATTGTTCTTTCCGATTATTGTTTTGAAAGTAGGTTCGGAAATTTAGATAAAGCAAAATCAGAAATCACCAAGATTTTCACCAAAGGAATAAATAAATATAACGATTTATCTATTGCCATATATAAATACGAAGCGTCATTTGACGGGTATTATTTTCCTGGTAAGATAAAGTATAAAGGTAAACGACCACTTTATTTATGGATTTTTGGCCCTAGTAGAAAGGTTAAAGATGTGGTTAACTTGCCAGTAACATTAGAAAATGAAGCAAAAATGTTCTTGCAACCAATGGAAACATGTGCAACAAAGGTTGTTACAAACAATGCCCGAATGACTGATAAAGGTAAAGACATAATTGTTAAGCATTGGAAAGAAGACCGTTATGAAAACAAGCTGTACAAGGTTGATATAAAAGTAGATTTATCAAAGGTTATAATTTCTGACTTGGAAATTAAAGATGTTCAAAAATACACGATAGTACCTAATGATTACTATATTGATAATATAAAATCTGAAAGTAATGGACAGTATATCTATACAATTGCAACTAATCGACGACCTTTTGCATGTGATTTAACTATTGGCTATACAACAAAATTACCGAATTGGGTTATCACATCTAATTTTGAAAATAACTCACTTCCTAAAGATAGTACAACTTATGGTATAAAATCACTAATTGAGGGAGTAAACAATGCCTATCAAAATAAAGACAATAACATTTTTACAATTAATTTAAGTCTAAAATAATATGGAAGATTTATTTAACTCGATTTACTATTACACAAATGGCTTCTATAGTGTAGAACTTGATTCATATCTCTATGAAACCATACCAGGTTATCTGCACATAGGTGCTTTTATGCTTATTTGTTCTTTTGTGGTGTGTGCGATATTCTACTATGTTTTAGCTCCAGTGCGCAAGCAAACTATGTGGTGGTTTGTATATTCTGGCATAAATGCTATCATCAATTTTGTATTTGCATTATGGTACACGATGACACCATTAATTAACAATGAAGTTGACCCATCAGAAGAATGGTTATATTTGGATTGTACCATGTTTAGCTTCACTAATGTGATTTGGTCATTTATCTTCTTTGTGGTTGCATCACTAATCATAAAATGGGGTAGCACAGCAAAATATGTACCTTTTCAAAAATTTTAATATCATAATATATGAGTAAGCTCTATGTTTTTGCAATAGGCGGGTCGGGGTCGCGTGTTTTAAGATCGCTTACAATGCTTCTTTCTTCAGGTGTACATACCGATTACGAAATTGTCCCTATGATTGTCGATCCGGATCAATCAAACGGTGATTTGGTTCGCACTGTTGATATTATGCGCTCTTATGAAAATATTCATAATGCTCTTAGTTTTAACAATAATGAAAAAAATGAATTCTTCAAAAATCCAATAAGTGCTCTCAATAACGATGGCAATTATCTACTTCCATTGATTGGAACTTCGGGAATATCATTTGAAAATTATCTGAGTCTTAGCACTATGTCTTTAGAAAATCAAGCCATCATGAGAATGTTGTTTTCTAATGCAAATTTGGCTTCAGATATGAATGTCGGTTTTAAGGGTAATCCTAATATTGGCAGTATTGTACTTAACCAATTCACCGACTCAAAAGACTACAATACTTTCGCAACGAATTTTGTTAATGGCGACAAGGTATTTATTATCAGTTCGATATTTGGAGGAACAGGTGCAAGTGGTTTTCCTCTTTTGTTAAAGAATATGAGAACAAATTCCAATACTGCATTAGCAAACGCACCAATTGGAGCAGTTTCTCTTCTTCCATATTTTAATCTTAAAACAGACAAAAAGAGTTCAATCCAAGCAGATTCTTTCATTACAAAAGCAAAAGCGGCTTTAAACTATTATGAGAAAAATGTCACCGGTAATAACACTTTAGACGATATGTATTATTTAGGTGATGATTTTTCAGCTGCTGGTTACGATAATTGTGACGGTGGTGGTAATCAACAAAATAATGCTCATTTGGTAGAAATGCTTGCGGCTCTTTCTATTATTGATTTTGCCGGAAAACAATCTCAACAGAACACTGTGAAAAATACCAATTTTCATGAATTTGGTCTTGAAAGTGATTCACAAAGTGTTATGTTTGCTGACTTTGGAATTGAAACAAATAACATAATACGTAAGCCATTGTCTATGATGGCGATTTTAAATTCATATCTGAACAATCGTGATGCCTCACATCGTTCTTCACAGAAATGGGCAAAAGATAAGAGTTCTATCTTGGGGGATTCTTTTTGGAGATCTTCCAATTTCAGTACATACAACAAATATAAGCAATGCTTTGAAGAATGGCTTAATGAGATGAAAGAAAATCATATTTCTTTTGAACCATTTAGACCGGATAAGTCTTCTGTAGATGCTTTAGATATTGTTGTAGGTATTACACCTCACTATGGCTTTTTGTCAAAGAAAGGCTGTGACTATATAGACAAGAAGCTAAGTGATAACATTGGTAAAATCTCCGCTAATCTCAATCCACTACAATCTTTTCTTGAGCTATTCTATATTACGCTTAAGGAAATATGTGAAAACAAACTTAAATTGTAATTATGGGACACATTTTCAGATTAAAAAGAGCAGGTATTGTTGCTACAAAGACTACTATCGTCGATTGGAGCAATTCAACTGCAACAACATATAATCATGGGTATGTTGATGGAATCTCTGATGCTACAACTACGCAAAACGAGATAACTTCAATTCCTTCTCCTTTTGCGAGAATAGAATTGGTAAAGGAAGCTTTTGGTAAGATTATTCCAGGCACATTAAATCAAATGTCTGTTGACGATGTAAAATCGCACCTATCAGGCAATACAATTTATCATAAAATGGTATCTGACACCTTGGATGTAGCTCAAATATTTTTCTCATATCCAACCATGCAAGATAAGGTTGACATTGTTGTTTGGAATATGAATCAAGAATTGCAGAAGCTATTGTTGTCACCTAATCCGAATCACCAAGTTGCTGGTAGATCATTAGACATGTTCCTCAAGCAAGATGCCTTAGGAAATGACCCATACAACTTTGGGAAAATGAAGAATATGTATATTCTTAAATATAAGGGATCAGGACAGAAACAGATGCACATCATTGGGGCTACTTCACCTGCAACACTATTTTTTTCTACAGCTAATAACGAGTATGCTATATCAAAGGAGCTATGTTTCGGTACTGATTATGCATTTGATTCAAACTATTCATCTCTTGACCAAAGAGATCCAGAATTCTTGAAATATATGTTTGCATTTAGATACTCAAATGCGAACTTTAATAATGATTATCCTGAGGTTGCCAAATATATGGATGCTGTTTACTTCGTTCTTGATAATAGCCTCAAAAACGAAATTAATAGCATCCAAAATCAGTGTATTTCAATAATTCCTGGTACAAAAAACTTCGTAGATAAGACTTATGAAGCTCTTAGTGTCAATATTAATACTACAACATCTTTTGATGTCGAAATCAATGGAGTTTCATTCCATTGCAAAAGAGCTGTTGTCACAGGAAACTCTGATTTTGAATTACAAGCTCTGAAATCGACAGAAACATTACCGTTAGTTCTTCCTGTTGTCAGAGGAAACGCTTATGAAAACATGGAGTACTATGGTTCTAAATTTGGTAGAAGTTTTGATGTACCATATTATGATGCTTTGCCTCTTGCGCAACGGCGTCTGCCTGGCATTAATATCCAGCATCCTTATTTAACTATCAGCGACTTCCTTGAAGATAAAATTGTAAAGCTCCCTTCTGCTATTAATAAAGCAGACTATTTTGATGGCAACTATCAGAGTTCAAATGGCAATGTTGAAGGTTATTTGTTCCCAATAAAGGATACTTTCTTTGATTACTTTACATCTGATTATTTAACGGGCTTGGCTCCATCAGGTAAAAAGGCTTTTGAAATTAAGCAAGTAGCTTCCGGAGTTGAAGTATCACTCCGTGTACCTATTAAGGCTGGAGAAGTAGAATATAAGCGAATATATACTCTTGATGTTAAAGCAGATGAGCAGAACAATAAGGGTGCAATTGTTGTTCCTGATGAGGATTTAGCAATAGGTGTATTTCCTCCTGTAAAATTTGCTCAAGAGGCTGATGCACATTATAGAATCGTTATTCTTTCCGATCATTCTGTAAATAAAGACTGCACTTGTGTTTGTTATACTAATATTGCTGGTAAGTTTGTACCAGATTATGTTACTAGAAATGTGGACATTCAAGAAGAACTAAGTTCAAAAGTGTACTTGTTGGACGGAAAAACTTTTGATTTTGCAAGAGTTTCTTTAGTTTCAGAATCTGGAAAAGAAAGAGTAGGCAGTGGATTGTTAATACCCAAGTTTAAACAACGTGCAGGTGCCGCCTCGTTGACATTTGCCATTGACTTAGGAACATCGAACACACATATAGAGTACTCTTCAGGTGATGACCAACTACCTAAGCCATTTGAATTTAATAGCGACCAGCCACAGTTCAGTCTGCTTTTTTCAACAGATAGTGCGGTGGTTATGGATCATATCAGAGGTGAGTTTATTCCTGAATCTATAGGTGTGAACGCTAATTGTCATTTTCCCATGCGCACTGTCCTTTGCATTGATAAAGTAAATTCCGGACGTAATGGCACTGGAATTGGAGCATATGAGCCATTTGGCAATGCATCTCCTGCATTTATGTATAATCAAAAAATAGTAGGCACAAAGTACAATGAGTACGTCCCTAACTTAAAGTGGAGTCAAGCTAGTCCCACTAATGAGCAAAGAATAAAATGTTATATCGAATCTTTGTTTATGATGATACGTACAAAAGTAGTTCAAGAAGGAGCTAGTATACAGCAAACGCAAATTAAATGGTTTTATCCAATAAGTATGTCTGCCTTCAAGAAAGGACTATTTGAGCGTTTGTGGACAGCTGCGTATAAAAAATACTTTAATCAAACCGGAGTTCCAACTTCTATAACAGAATCTGTTGCTCCATATTCATTCTTCCAAAAAACCAGATCTGATGTGACTAATATCGTTACAATTGATATAGGCGGGGGTACAACAGACATTGTTGTTGCGGATACAAATGGTGTAAAGTGTATATCATCCATGAGATTTGCTGCTGATGCAATCTTTGGTAATAGCTTAGTTAGCGTTCAAAATGGAGAACTAAACGGTATTATCAGACAATGTAAAGATGATTTCATTTCAAAACTTGAAGGTGAAGAGGAATTACAGAAAATGCTCATCCAAAAGACTGCTAATAACTATGGTAATTCTTCTGAGGTTGCATCTTTCTTGTTTTCTCTTGCTGATAACGAAAAGATTAAAGCAAAGTCTATGAGTGATGCAGTTGATTTTAATGCGTATTTAATGCGTAATGGAAGCCAAAAGATAGTATTCTTCATCTTCTATACTTCTATTATTTATCACTTGGCTCATCTCATGAAAGCAAAGGGATTAGAAGTTCCCGCGAATATAGCGTTTAGTGGTAATGGTTCGAAAGTAGTATCTGTTCTAAGTCCTAATAAATCTTCTCTTGAGAAGCTAACAAGGCACATTTTTAAGTTGGTGTATGATTCTGATATTGATAAGGATATTAAGCTGATACTAAATTCTGAGAACCCAAAGGAAGCTACTTGTAAGGGTGGTTTGTTCTTGAGCCACGAACCAACTAATATAGAATCCGCGAAGAGTATTCTTTTAGGAGTTTCAAGGAACTTACTGTGTGAATCAGAAACATATGCTGATGCACAGACAATGTATGATGATGTTGTTAAAGACGTAAGAGCCTATTTTAACTTTATTGCTTTGAAACTAGCACGTATTCAGGGGTTTTCGTTAAGTAACGAGTTTGGTATTGATAAGCAGCATCTTGATTTAGCAGCAAAGTGTTTCAACGAGAACCTGTCTACATATGTAGAGAAAGGTGTTCGTTTGAAATTGGATACTAGTGATGTCAGTCTTGATGATAAGTTAGAAGAGACTCTATTCTTCTATCCGATAATTGGTGTAATTAATGATTTAAGTAATAGAGTTTGTGAAAATGAATAATTCAAAGAGAAGAAGCGGCTTGTTTTTGTTTCATCTGCTTGCATACAGCTTTAACAATACTCTTTTTGCCCAAGATAGTATCAAGGTTAAGCAAGATTCTATTTTTGAGGAATTGACTTCAAAGGTGAATTGTCTAGAAACATCAACAAGAGATCTAAGTAATAGCTTAAATGAATCCATACATCATAATCTAATTAGTGGCTTTCCAGACATATATTTGATTTTGATACTTTGTGGTATCGCCATTTTATTTAGTCTATATGCAATCTATAAAGCACACACTAATTATGCATATAGTCATTCTGATATGGATTGCGACAATAGTTTTTCATTCAACAAACTAAAAAAAGATTACACGAAAATAGAAGATGAAATTGTACAGTTAAAGAATCGTATACACGTCCTTGAAAGTCAATTGAGTAATTCACGAAAAGTACAATCAAACTCTACAACAGGAGGTGTTAAAAAGAATGCTTTTCGTGAACAGGGTACTAATTCTATGTTACCCAACACTGTGAAGCCAAAAGATAATAATAACAAAGTTGCCAATAAGCAAGCAGAAACTCGTGAATATATTTGGCTTAAAGCTGTTGATGGAGGAAAGTTGTCAATAGCTCAATCTGCTGATGTTGCCATGTATAGAGCGTGGAAAAGCAATGGCATTTATGCTTTTGAATTTTGTTGTGCAAAGACAGGTAAAGCTATTAATAACCGAACTAGCGTTATTGATCCTTTCTGTGAAGTTCAAACAAACGGAATTGATCCAGACCAAGCAAAGAGTGTAAATGTGAAGAAGCCTGGGAGCTTGTCTAGTGACTTTCAAGTTCTCACAAAAGTTATAATCCAATATTGTTAAGTTATGTTTGAAGTCAATATAAAAGTAGAGCCGCAGAATTCTTCTGACATGCAGCGTGCATTAGAGTTCATTCTCAACCAGCCTTGTATGAGTGGGTTCAAAGAGACATATTATAATAAATCGTCCTATCTTACAGGAAATTTGGCTGGTAATAGTAGAAATAACCAAGAACTCATCGATAAAATTAAGGAGCTTGAAAAAGAAATTCAAATGCATCAAAAAGAGAATGAAAAGAACCAAAAACTGCTTTCAGATAAGGGTGCCGAGATTGAAAAGCTTCAGCAATCATTAGAAGAGCAAACAAAGAAATTCGATGAAGAAAACAAAAAAAACAACGAACTTGAGAGTGATTTATTAAAAGCTCTTGATGAGAAAGAAAAAATTGAAGAAGAGGCCAAAAGCCAGTTAGAAACATTTAAAAAAGAATATAACAAAAATCTAACCGACAAGGACAAAGAAATTTCTCGTCTTAGGAAGATGCTGGAAAGCTATTCTCTTAGTTTCGGCTCTGATGATCCTTCCGAGAAAATCTATTTTGAAGTATCAGAAAATGGTACACTAGAAGAGAGCATGATTTCGTCTGATTCTCTATATTGGGCAAGCAAAAGTGGCAGTATTTACAAATATACAATTAATACTGACGATGGTCCTATGATTAAAGCCATATCAGATGTTAATCGATATCTCATTCCGTATTGTAACATCCAAAATCAAATGGAAGGTGCCAATACAATCCAGATTATTTCTATTGGAGAAGCAAAACTGATGATGGGATCATTTCAAGTAGAAAAGAAAGCGGTTATTTCATTAATTAAGCAATAAACTATGTCTGTTCAATATTATATAGTAGCGATTGTCGTAGCATTTATCGTTGTCCTTCAGGTAATTGCATTCTTTAAGAACCTGTCAATTATTGGTAAACTTAGAGCATTGTTCCCTAATACAAATACATTGTCATTACATAAAGGAAGTAACACAATAGAATGCTCTCTTAATCATGCAGAATTTGAAGGAACTTTGTATGATATTAATGGGTATCTAAATGAAAATAAGAATACGTCTGCAGATTATCAGATAATCAAGGAGATAGTTGAAAGAGATTCCCAAAGAATAGAGGAAGATGTTGATACAATGTTATCGACCCCCCTTTATCTTGGCCTTATGGCTACAATTTTAGGTGCCGCAATTGGAGTTGTATCTTTTGCTTGGACAGACCTTGGAACTTTATTGACAGGTACTAATATTCAGGTCGAAGGAATTAAAACTCTTCTGACTGATATTGGTATTGCTATGATTGCAAGCTTTCTTGGTGTCATGTTTGCAGCTATTTCTACCTCAAAGTACAAGGAGGCACGAGGTGAGATGCTTAAGATGAAGAACAAATTTCTGTCTTGGATTCAGACAAAAGTTATGCCTAATATGTCAGATGACCTTACCGGTGCACTTACAAAAATGGCAAATGACTTAAATAATTTTAATAGTACTTTTGCTGAAAATACCAAAGAATTAAAGGAAACCTTATCTCAAGTAACTGACAATTATGATAATCAAGTAAAATTACTTGATGCTATTGATAAAATAAAGATTGCTAAGATTGCTAAAGCTAATGTAGAAGTATATGATAAGCTGCAAGGGTGTACAGAAGAGTTGGAACGCCTTTTTGAACATCTTGGAAATTCAGAAGAATATATAGCTCAGGTAGTTAAGTTGAATTCACGCTTGGGTGATATTGAGGACAGGACTCGTCTTTCTGAAGAATTAGGTAGTTATTTCAAGAGTGAGATTGAATATGTTCAAGACAGACAAGGAATGATGAGACAACAGATGTCTGGTCTGGACTCTGTTGTTCAAGACGCCTTGGATAATTTAGGAACAAGTCTAGCTGGAAGTATCTCTAATTTGACTGAGGTTTTCCAAAAGCAAAATCAACAAGTTCAAGCATTGATTGAAGAACAACAAGAGAGTCTTTCAAAAGCGCTTGAAGATCAACGTGTAGCTATTAATAATAAGATAGCAGAAATTAATGACCCATTTGGTGGACTAAAGGATACATTTAAAGAGGTAGGAGAACAATCTCGTCAAGGCATTGAGAGCATATCAAGTACTTTTGAAACTCAGAACACAGCAATCAAAGAAATGTTAGCTACACAAAAGGAATTGCTTGAAAATGAGATCTCAACTCAGCGCGAATCATTAAAGTTACAATTCGCAAATGTGCCAAGTCAAATGAACGAGTTGGCTAAAGTAATGGAGAAACTGAATCAAACAATACTAACTCAGCAACAAAAGATTGATGAACAAGGTAATGCGATTCAAACTCTAGCAAGTTCTATTGGTACACCATTGGATTCTAAAGGAAATACTAAGCGTAATTGGATGAATGTAGCTATTGCTGTTGGCGTTTGTGGTTCATTTATTATGCTTCTTGCTATGCTTTGCGTCCAAGTGTTTGATATTAAAATCTAACATGTATGGCAAAAGGAAATAAGAAATCTTTGTTTTGGACAAGCTATTCAGATTTGATGACTAGCTTGTTCTTTACATTGCTTGTACTCTTTGTTGTAGCGATTATTGCAATGGGACAAGCACTCAAAAAAGCAAATGATTTACAAATTGCAACTCAAGCAGAAATCGATAAGATTCATAATATTGAAAATAGCATACAAAATATTGATAGTAAATGGTTTGAGTACAATGAACTGCATAAGAAACATGTGCTAAAGATTGATGTCTCATTCCCAATAGGTCAATCTGAAATTACTCATATTCCACTAGAAAAAAGAGAAGAACTATATAGCGCAGGCTTAGCAATAGATCAATTCCTAAAGCATGCAGAAGAAGAGTATGGTGAGTCGGTAAAGTATTTGTTAATTATTGAAGGTCAAGCCTCCAATGATGGATATACTGGAAATTTTGATTTGAGTTACCAAAGGGCTTTGTCTTTGTATCGCTATTTTCAAATTAACCGCCATTTGGATTTAAAGCGACAAAATTGTGAAGTGTTAGTCTGTGGTAGTGGCACAGAAGGTGCTTTAAGAGCATATCCTGATAATGCTTCTAATACTAAAAATCAAAGATTTCTAATACATATTTTACCCAAGCCGGGGGTTATTAACTAGTATGAAAAAAATATCAGTATTACTAATTGTTTTCTGTTGCGTCACTTTCATTAGCTGCCGTAAATCTGCAAGAAATCAAAGAGAGCGGTTTAGATCAACCGAAATAGTAACCGAAAGTAATAGAGATGGTTCTCCTACAAAAGAAGTTCGAGAAAGACGAACGTCATCAAGTCAAAAAAGGGGAAATAGCAAACGTTCTAATCATAAAATAGAAGGTTCTCAAGTTTTCGATAGATATGGTAATGCTGTATTTATGATTTTTACGAGTGATGGCAATAATGGGTATCAAGGCTCAGGTTTCTTTGTGAGTAACGATGGACTTGCCGTTAGTAACTATCACGTATTTAAAGGGACTACCATTGGTAAAGAACAGATAAAGTTGGCTGGCAGTAATAAATCGTATTCTGTAGCAAAAGTCCTTCATAAAAGTGAAAAAGAGGATTTTATCGTATTTAAGGTAAACTGCCAAAATACAAATTACATTCCGATAGCAAAATCTAAACCTAAAATTGGAGATAAAGTCTATGCAATCGGTAGTCCACGAGGATTGGAAAACACTTTCTCTTCAGGAGAAGTTTCACAATGGCGTGCAGATAATTTAATGCAAATAAGCGCACTTATTGATCACGGAAGTAGTGGCGGTGCACTAATCAATGAGTATGGAGAAGCCATTGGCATCACTTCCGGTTCTTTTGCTGATGGTTCTCAAGCTAATTTAAATTATGCTTGGAGTATAGATGTTGTCAAACCATATATAGAATAAATCCACATGAAACCGATATTGAAACTTATAATCGCCATAATGCTAATTCTTTGCTTAGCAGATATGCCATATGGCTTCTATGAACTAGTGAGATTTGCAGCGACAGGTACATTTGTTTATCTGTCATATGACTATTTTAAAAATAAAAGAGAGGGACTTGGGTTCTTATTTGCTGGATTAGCTCTTTTGTTTCAGCCATTCTTCAAAGTTGCACTCGGAAGGGTTCTTTGGAATACCATTGACATAGTAGTAGCTGTAGCTTTGATATTTCTTCTAATAAGAACCTTTAAGAAAAAACTATGACGAAGGATGGATATCTGAGAGCTTCCGATGATAAGAAGATCATTACATGTATCAGTATTCCGTATCTCGAAAAGTACATACAAGAGTCAGGGTTGCTGCATACCACATAAGGGTGGCAGGAGCTACGGGGACAGCTCGCTTTATAGACGATAGCTATGCCGTAGAATTTTGCGGTTACTTTCCTGCCGATCATCCGAAATATTCTGTAATTGTCACTATGAACAAGAAAGGATTGCCCGCAAGTGGTGGACTGATGGCAGGGGATGTATTCAGACAGATAGCGGAATACATGAAAGAAGGAACTATTGATTTTATATCAAATTGATTATAATATGGTTAAGTGGATAAAGAACCTTTTTAAGAAGAAAGAGAGACCAATGAATAAAAAAACTTCCATTTCGGAGGATACTAGTACAAGAGAGAACGTACTTCCTTTTGAATGGAAGAAAGAAGATAATGTACCTTCTATGATATTTGCTCACAAAACGCTAGTAATAGGTGTTGGAGGTGCTGGCACTAAAGTTCTAAATTACCTTGGACTCATAAATCTATCCGGATTTAATTATAATGAACTCGACTTTGCTATTATTGATTTTGATTTTGCTTGCAGAGAACCTTATTTTATAAGAAACCATATCATGCTTAATGAATTTACTGCATGTGGAACGACATTAGAATACAATATAACAGAACATTATGACACATCCTACTATGAAATGTTGGTTAGTAAGTATGAACGATTCTTACAGCCAATACTTGCACATTCGCCCGAACGTCTTATTTTCGTATGTGGATTAGGAGGTACTTCTGGATATGGAGTCTATGCCCTTATAAAATACTTCTTAAAAAAGAATATCTCTGTTGAAGCCATCGTTTCAATACCTTTTAAATTTGAAGGGAAAAGAAGGCAAGAATTAGCAGAACAAGCTCTTGCTGAAATTCAAGATCTTCTACCGGATTCATTAGTGATTTATAATCAGAACTCCGCAAAGAAAGATTGGCCACTTTCGCAAGTTTTCACCTATTCCAATCACCAAATGGCAATTAGGATACGAGAAATTGTTAATCATCAAGAAGTAAACTCTGTAGTCGTAGCTTCAATTGACGATCTTGAAACAGATGTACTCAATACTTCATCCTCTCTTTCAGTGGAAGAGTATGGACAAGTACAGACACTTTGCGATATTATAAAAGTGCTCAATGAACAAAAGCATTATACCTGCGTAGGGGAAATGAACGATGATATTAACAAGGTTATGGACAGGTATTGTCGACGTGGAACAATAAGCGCAAGAACTCGCCACTATATTAATTCTGGATTGCTTGAACATCTTGATTTGTTTAAAGAGGGGACATTGGATTTTGAAGCTTTGAAAACGACCCTATTAATAGCTCTCTATCGTCATCAAGATGATGATATTGAAAAAGTGATGACAAGACGAGACGTTGCTAAACTGATTCACATTATTTCTTACCTTAATGATTTCCGCCGTTATACGTCAGGCAAAGAGATTCAAACGGATTTGATAGAGCATGTATTTAGTGACACATTATCGCACGGAGATTTAAGCAAGGATTATCTGAATGATAAAATGTTTAGAAGCGCTCCTCTTGGCGGACATGCCTATCCTTATTTCACTTTCTTTTGGGCACTAGATGAATTTTGGGACAAGGTTTCAGTTGATGAGATATTGGACAATCAAAAGCTACAGACTATAATGATTGATAAATATCAGCAAGATGTAGCTGAATATGGTATAGCTAAAGTTGTTTCAGAAAATTATGAGCAAGATAGTTCTTGTCATCCCGAAGTATATTGTCCAAAGCATGGCGAATATTATGGTCCCGTATTGGTAAGTGTAGAAGATGAACGTAAGTTTATAGAGTCGTGCGGTGAAGGAAAAGGCCCCAATAGTAGTGACGATTATTTCGAATTTAGGGTTGCTTCGTCTCTCCTTGCTATTGACCCTAAATATACAGAAATAGGCACAGATAAAGATTTTTGGGATCACTACTATGTGCCGAAACAAGACTTTACTCTGCCCGTTTATGGAAATATGGGTAAAGTATATTTCAATAATCAAATAGAGAAAGAGTCTTTCATACGGAAACTGCTTGAAAAATAATGGAATATCATTTGTTTGGTCGTCCTATCCAGATTAAAGCTTTAGGGTGTAGTATTAATGGAAGTCAAGCTACCCCTATTCCACCAAGCATCAATCTTTTTGTAAAGGTTACAAATGGTTGTAATGCACATTGTTTGTTCTGTTCGAATGCAGGGTACCAAAGCCACCAAACTTTCAATATAAATAAGCTCTTTGATTGTATAGATGAAATATTTCGGCAGAAGATATACCTGAACAGATTAAACATCACA
Organism: Bacteroides bouchesdurhonensis; assembly: GCF_900155865.1. Lineage (GTDB taxonomy): Bacteria > Bacteroidota > Bacteroidia > Bacteroidales > Bacteroidaceae > Bacteroides > Bacteroides bouchesdurhonensis. The sequence continues at coordinate 2,661,986 of NZ_LT707006.1, read as the reverse complement.
GGAGGTGAACCTTCCTTGGTGAGTGGATTAGTGAAGAACATTATCTCACGGTTGGAAAGTCATAACAGATACAATTGTATTCACCTCCACCTAAACACCAATGGTTTTCTTCCAGAGTCAAAGGCATTGATGCGTTTTCCTCGATGGGACTCAATCTCAATCTCTTTGCATCATTATGAAGGGGAAAAGCTGGCAAAAATATACGATTGTGCGATGCCCGATGCTCCGTTAAGTTTTGAAGGAGTGGATATGGATAAAGTCAATCTCAGTTGCAACCTCATGAAAGGGTATATCGACTCACCCGAAGAGGTAAGCAAAATGCTTGATTTTGCGATAGACTTAGGAGTGTATCGCATTGGGTTTGTTGGGTTGATGCCTATAAACGAGTATTGCCGTACTCATTTCATTGATTTGAAAGATGTTGGCATTGATACGATTCCACATGTGTATTTTACAAAATCAAAGAATAGAGGAACTGATTGTAAGTGCTCAAACTACCTATACAATAAAGATGCCAAGATATTGGAAATATATTTTCGCAACTATATGAATCCACAGTATTGTGAATCTTCATTGGTTTTTGACGGGGAATATCTTCGCCAAGGGTTTCATGATAATAATATCATTATCTGATTATGGATATAGAGAACATCTTTGCTCACCGTATGAACGATGAACGATATAACACATCATACCCACTTAGTCCTGAACACTGGAAGCCGTTTAAAGTAAAGGGGGAATTGGACTATACTGGCTGTACAGTCCTATCTTTCTATATCCATATCCCATTTTGTGAGCATCTTTGCTATTTCTGTGAATACACAAGAATGCTTGTACCGAGTCGTGAAATACAGCGGTACTATTTGAATGCAATAAGACACGATATTAATAGTTTTTTGAATCTCTATCCCAATATCACATTATGTGGATTTGACATTGGTGGTGGAACACCTACATCGTTGTGTGATGAATGTTTTGAAGAATTGCTGAATATTTACAAGGAAGTTGTAGAGAGAGTGAGTCTAACTGATGATTTTGAGCCGAGTATAGAAGCTACATTTCAAACTCTATCAGATTACAAAGTCAGATTGATAAGCAAAGCTGGAATAAAGCGAGTTTCATTTGGCCTACAATCGAGCGTAAAAAGCGTTCAAAATAATAATGGAAGGGTAAACCCTACGTTATCTATGATGGACGATGTCATTCAGATGATTCATACTAACGGCATTGAGAAAATCAATATTGACCTTATGTATGGGCTAAAGAACCAGACCTTAGAAGATATTGAGACGGATGTAGCTTGTATTAAGCAATTTGCCCCTGAACAGATTACACTTTATGAGTTGCGAACCAACATGCTTTGCTACAAAGAAAATAGTTCTAAAGAAGAGCTATTTCGTTGTTACAATCAATTCTTTGAAGGGCTGACTAAACTTGAATACAATGCTAGGTTTGGGCAAAACACCTTTTCAAAAGATCTAAATGATCAGGGACTATCGTCCTATTTGAGACATCGGATGTTGGAGTTTATTCCTTATAAGGGGTTTGGACTCTCAGCCCAAAGCATGTCACCTACTGGAATCAGCTATAATTTAGGTAAAAGTGTTCACCAATTGAAATATTTTATTCAACAAGCCAAGAGTTATCCGTCTGTAGATACTTATATGCTGCCAAGCCAAGAGATGCTTTCAAAGTATATGGCCATTTCAGCATACTACGGTCAAATGTCTATTGCGGTTGCCAACCGAATTCTTGAGATGGATTTCATGGCGGTGTTTAAATCAGAGGTAGTTTACTGTATACGGCAAGGATTGATAGAGATTAATGGTGATAAGTTGACCATCACCAGAAAGGGCTTTGAATATTACGGTGCCGTATTTTCATTGTTTTTCGATACAATAAAATGTGGTACTCTTTAAAACGCTACTTGCATCATTATAACATCTAAAACCCAATATTGTGACATACGAAAAATTAAATGCGATTGCATTGAAAATAGTTGTAAAATTATGAAACAGAAACTGCTAATCATATTATTATTAGTTTGTTCCATTATGAATGGATGTCATACTCCGGAACATCATATTCGTCATAAGGAACGTTTGTTCACAGGCAACGCCATCTATCACTGGAAAGGGGGCTTCGATTTGAGCCAAGCCGACTCCCTATTCCTGCGACAATACCAAGTGGAACGCATCTATTTACGCTTTTTCGATGTGGTGGAAGATTTGGCATATGGTGCAGTTCCTAACTCTACGGTAGTTTTCAAATCGGCCATTCCCGATAGCGTAGAAATTGTACCCACTGTTTTCATCACGCTGGAGGCACTCTATGCAATGGAAGGGAATGAAATAAAATTGGCCGAGAATATCGCCAAGCGAGTGATAGCGATGACCAAAGGCAATAAGATTGACCATGTACGAGAAGTGCAAGTGGATTGCGACTGGACGGAGAACTCTGAATCATCCTATTTCCGACTTTGCGAACAGTTGCGAAAAAAATTGCTTCAGCACAACATAGAGCTGAGTTCAACCATCCGTCTGCATCAACTTTCCACACAAGCCCCACCTGTAAGAAGCGGAGTGTTGATGCTGTACAATACCGGAAGCATTCGGGATATAAAAACAGAGAACTCCATACTGTCTTATGATGTGGTAAAGCAATATCTTAAAGATGACAGCTACGACTTACCTCTTGATTTCGCTTATCCGGCCTTCTCATGGGGAGTGGTGTTTTCTAATGGCCATTATGACCGACTTTTACATGACACGGATTTCCTTCTTCATCAAGAGGAAGAATCTGCAATAATGAAGAAGGGGGAAAATCGATATAAAGTGAAACGAGACATTAATAGTTTGAAGCTATATTCGAGCGATGAAATAAGATATGAGCATGGCGACCCGAAAGAGATTAAAAAAGTGAAATCACTAATAAAGAAGCTCTATGGTGATGAAGCTCATTCTAGCATCATTTATCATTTGGATGAGAAAGAGTTAAGCAGATATACCAATCAACAAATTCAACAAATCTATGAGTAAGTTCGTTATATTTTTGTTATTCATCGCTATCCAGTGTGGTAGCCGAATGCAAGCCTGCACCACTCCCTTCTGTCTTCCTAAGAATTATCAGACTTACCGGGTTATACCCACCAACGCTTGGGAACTGTCGGATGAGCTGCCGGATGAACAACTGGCCAACTGCCTATTGTGGCAGGAAGAATCATCGAAAAATATTTCAATCCTAGAAATAGATGAGGTAGTATATCAATGGAGTTTAACTCAGTTAAAGCAATTGACCACAAGCAGAAAAACAAAGAATCGGTTTGCTCAATGGTTAGTGACCGACGGAAAAGAGGTACGCGACTATTTAGTGATAGCCAAAGAGGTGGAATATGTTCGGCAAGAGATAATTGACCCTTGGTATTATCCCTATGAAGGAGATTCCGTCAGCACCATTCTAACCCGCTTGGAACAGGACGTTAGGGCAAGGCTGAAAGGATCGTTACACAGCAGATACCTATTGCAACTGGCAAGATTGCTGACTACTACAAAGCAATACGGAGAGATTATCAGCTTATGGAAAACAGAAACTATCCGGGAATATTTACTGAGAAAAATGATTTCCGGATATGCGGCGGGAGCCTATTATGCAGACAAGCAATATAAGAAAGCCTTAAAGATGTTTATTGAGAATGGTGATATAGATTCCATGATTTGGTGCTTCAAAGCCTTAAACCTTCCCTACGATAAACTGGATATCATTGAGCAATTGGCAGAAACGCCAACGAACTTTGTTTTGGTTGCAAGTCATCTGCAAGACTACATCAGAAAAGTTGAAAAGAATTTGGAAGACGGATATAAGGATTGCAGCAAGGAAATAGAACGGATTATTCAATTGAGCCATCGTTATGCCCAACAGGTACCTGCCAAGCAGCAAGCCATGTGGCTATATACCGAAGCCTATGCTTATTGGTTGAAGCAAGAGGCAAACACAACGTTGCAAATTATCTCCAAGGCAGAAAAACAATCGACTACACCATTTCTCAGACAATCCATCCACACACTACGCCTTTTGGCTGAAGCTTGCACTAAAAATGTAGATAAAGGATATGACCATTGGCTCTATACAGCTTCACAATGGATGATAGAACAGGCAGAAGCGGAAAAGAAACTTCGGCTCAGTTATGAAAGGTCGCAAGGTATAACCGCAGAGGAGGTTTATGATGCCATAAACTACAAACGAATCTACAACTTTAGCTATGACTATCATACCGATATGCTTCGCAAGTTAGTGTTGGGGTACGTTGCGCCCAAATTGATGGTTGCCGGAGATACCATCAGGGCTATTCAGGCGGTGGATATGGCAGATTATGTATTGTTGCCCGATAAGACAAAAGAAAGAATTAGCAGCCACAACAATGCTGTCTTTGCCATGATTGATACGCTCAATGCCTCTGTAGTCCGGCAATTTGTAGAACGCATAAAAGCACCGAAAGATACTTATGACACCTTCTACAATAGGCACGGAAGCGGATGCAATCGTGATTTCTGGAACGATATAGTGGGTACCATGCTACTTCGGGAGACTCGCTACGAAGAGGCTATTCCTTGGCTGGAAAAAGTGTCGCATCAATACATTGCCCGAATGAATGTATTACCCTATTTCAAAAGAAATCCCTTTGCACTGGAATTTGTCAATGATGCTGGATGTCGGCAAAAAAGCGTGTTGATACCTGTTCGTAAAGACTATAAATTGTGGTTCGCCAAAGAAATGATAAGGTTGAAGCAGACCTATCCCCATGAAACCGATGCCGACAAACGAGCCATGATGCAGTTGCGGTATGCAGTGGGGATGCGCAATTCCGTATCTTCTTGTTGGACATTGACTCAGTACTATCAAGGCTCTTATTTTGGGGATAGTAATGAAGCAATAGGTGATAAAATAATCTACGATAGCACAGCAAAAGAATACAGCGATATGTACAAGCGCGTGAACCGTCATGAAAAAATATTGCAAGCAGTAAATGGAAACGCCTCTTCTTTGATGCAAGAAGCATTATCAGGCTTCCAGGACCAAGAAAAATTAGCCTCTGTCCTATGGGCAATGGGGCAATATAAAACGGTAGCAACACAATATACCAACACTCGATTTGCCAAACAAAAGCGAGGTAAATGCGACCGTTGGAAAGATTATATCTAATAGAGTTCCTTTTATTTTATTAAAAAGCCTCCGACCCACGCTTCACAGCGCAAGTCGGGGTCTCAGAACAATTATCGGGAACTTATGCGGTCTCTCTCGCTTTCAAGAAGCGGTGGGCATTGTCGTTTACCAATTTGATGATGCGGTCGTGATACTCCGTATTGGAGTTGCACACCCCACGGCTCTGTATCACCTTCCCTTGGCTGACTGAGAACTCCACCGTCTCGATGCGGTTGCCTTGCAGGTCGTGAGCCGACAGAATGATAGAGTCCGTCTTGGCATAGTATTCACATTGGAATACACAATGCTTCATTTGTTCACCCTCTGCCTTGTACGCTTCCAAAGAGTCCAACACGGAAATTTCAATGTCGTTGTCGCTGATGACGATACCGAAGAAACAAGATTTGCTCTTGTAAAAATCTGCTTCATGTTGCTTGGCTCTTTGTAGCTTCTCCTTGTCCCTGCGCTGTTTCTCTATTGCATTGACCTTGTGAAGCCAGTGGTCGTGTTCCGCTTTGAGGTCTTTCGGGCAGATGTATTTCATGCTACGGATGTCCTTGCCACACTTTTCAAGCAAGCGAATGGTATCACACCACATTCCGTAATCCTTCGGCACATAATGGTGGCGTGTGGCTATTTTGTAAGACGCCCAACACACATCAAGGTCAAGTGGATGGTTCACAAAATAAGCTACCGCCCTGCGGTTTCCGCTTTTCATCAGCGTTTCAATCCGATTGTCAGACAATAAAGCCGACATCAACCTGCACAAATGGCAATTATCCGGCAATTTGCCTTTCAGTCCGTTGCGTCTCAGTTCGGGGATGAGCGAGTAACGAGGGTAAATGTAGGTGTCTGAAATGCACCAGTGTACATCGTACAAGTTTCTCAACTCAATGGACGAAGCCCAGTTGAAGCTATCCACATAATACCCCATAGTTCTTTTCCTTGCAGTGACCGCCACCTTGCCTTGTGCATTGAGCCACATACGGCATACCTCTCCGCAATCTGTTGTCATTGGCTTTCCTTTGCGATAGGTAGCCGACAAAAGGAATACCCTCTGCACCTGCAAGCCGTCAATGGCTTCAAGGGTAGAAAAGTAGTTCGCTTCTTTCCATTTGCGTTTCAACGTATCGGTAATTTCTACTTTGTGCCCACAATGAGGGCAACGGATGGTTACATTTCCTTTTCCCTTGTGTTCAAACTTCTCACCACAATCACCACAGGTACACTTATGCCCCGATGTGCGGAAAGCAATATGCTTCACCACATTTTTGATAGCCCATTCCTCGGCTTTATAACTGATAGCGGTCAGCTTCTCATTGGAAGCTGCCACCGCTTTCTCAAATCTGTTTCTCGGTTTCATGGCTCAAAAGTTGTCAAAAAGTGAAAGTTCGGGTTGCTGTGTCGCTTGGGGTTTGACCGCCTTGGGTCTGGAGTTGCGCTGCTGTATTTTGCGTAGTTCCTCGTCCTGATAGCGTTTCAGGGCAGCTTTCCTTTGCTCCGCCTTTTCCTCCTCCGTCAGTTCGATATGGTGATTGACCACCACACCGCACTGCAAGGGTTTGCCAATTTCAATAGTAGGCTCATCCACTACGTGAACCGCCATTGAAAACACTTCCTCGTCTGAAAATCCGCAACATCCCGACTGCTGTACCTCATTGAGTATAAAAGTGACCACATCGTCAATGGTGCGTGTCGTGGTTTCGTACTTGGCACGGAAAAGTTCATCCTCCTTCGCCCGATTATCAAGATAGTTCTTGATGATTTCCTTGAATTGCGCTGTTCCTTTCATTGTTCTTCTGATTTTAATTGTTCCGATTTCTGATTTATTTCGCTTTGCGCAATAAACTCACGCTCGGCATAGATAAGCAAGCATCTCTCTGCTCTCGCTAATCGTTTATTTCCCTTTTGTTTGAAGCCTTTGGCTTCTTGCTTTCGGGGAATTTTTTGATGCCTTCCTCACGGAGTACCACGAGGAACATCAGGCAAGTGTGGATGAAGGGAAACGGACGGAATACCCAATTTGGCACAAATTGCGGAAGGCTGCCGGATGTTTGCCGTACAGCCAAGCGAGGCGGCACTTGCCGTTGTGCCGGTACTCCGTATTTTTGTATCAAAAATCCCGGACGCAAGATGACTGCCGGATAAAATGAGAAAATCCCGATGCCGTTCAAAAGCACCGGGATTCCAAGAAGAACTTTCCAAAAAGAAAGCGGATTATTCTTTTGTCTGCGAAGCGGATAAAGAGAGTTTTCGGAACTGTTTCAGCATTGGCTCGATGTCGAGCGATATGCGTCTGGCACGAAGCCCTGCCGCCTTGTTCCCTTTTTCCATTTGCGACTTGGCATTTTGCAGCAATGCCATCATTTTCGGTTCGAGTTGTTCTATCAGTTCTTTCATTTGATTGTCGTTTTAATGATTGTTGTTTTTCATTTCAGGGCAAGGGGAATTTCAAAGGATCTGACCACGCAGTTTGCCTCCTTGTCCAAGATGAACCAGTATTCGGAACGGTAAGGAGTGCCCTCAGTTGCTTTCGCCTCAAACTCTATCTTTACTTTCCACCCGTTGAAGAGCTTTGCCTTGCCGGTATCGGATTTTCCACTTTCAAGCATCCCTATGCTGACCAGTTCACGGAGTGCCGTCATAGCCTCCATCCGTTGCTTCATCCGTTCGGGAAGTTCCCAGTTTTCCGGGTCGATGCTTTCCATGCAATCCTCCTTCATCACCTCCTGACCGAGTTTCATCAGGGTCATCGAGAGGGCCATCTGCTCGTTCATCGTCACATACTCCCTGCCGAACACGGAATCCACCTTGCTGATACCTTTTATCTTGACAGACTCCGGGTTATCAACCGAAGCCGCCAATGCTGTCTTTGCCACTTCGACCGCCCGTTTCTGCGGATTGTCGGAACATCCGACCAAGCAACAGCAAGCAATACCACCCCAAAACAGTACGGTGGCTATTAGGATGGCTTTTATCAATGCTCCCGGTCTCATATCTTCACGATTTGAAGTTTGTCAGGGGAAAGCCCCAGTCGCTTGCGATAGATGGAGCCATCCTCGCGATACATTTCCAGCTCGGAGGAAGTGATTTGCTTCTCGCATATCTCTTTCGCTTCCGCCAATGTCAGTTGATGACCACCAATATTGCGCCAGATGGCGAAATTGCATTGGGCGGCTTGATTCGCATAGTTAGAGCAGTTGAACGCCCGGCTTCCCACACGGATGTCACCGCCGCAATGGGGGCATTTGCCGATGACCGGCTGCATATTGACCGCTCCGTCATCCGCCAGTTCCAAAACGGTCGGGAACGCTTTGCCCTCTTTGGTTACAAAACCGTCAAGTAGGATGCAGCGTTGTTCCAACAGTTCGGCAATCTCACCGTCATTCATCTTCCGGTTGCCGATAATCCCGTTGATATTGAGTACGCAGGTCGGATGTTCACTGATGTTGTGTTCACAACGATAGCCTTTGCAGGTCTTCACCACGTTGCCGCCACACAAGGGACAACGTCCTATAATTTTCTTTTCTGATTCCATTCTCTTTTGATTTACAAATTATTACTTGCTACCATTTCAGCAGATAGCCTTGGTTCCATTCCGACACGATGCCGTTGATGATGTTCTTGCCCGACATCACGTTTGCCCATCCCTCCGGGTCGAGGGAAAACCACAGGTCGTTCCACGAGAGGGTGCGTACCTGCCACGCCAGTATGAAAAGGTCGGTATTGATTGCCTCCAGCCTTGTCACCACCTCGTTGGCGATGTAGTACCTTTCCGCCGAACTGAGCAGGTTGACCTTGTGCTTCTCCTTGTTCCCGTCCTGATTGGTGACATCGTAACTACCCGAAGTCACCAGTTGCTTCATGAAGGGATAGAGAGCCGCCAACTGGGTGGCCGCATCCGTCAGCTCGTCCGATACCATCGAGGCGATGACTGTGCCTTTCAAATGCTTGCCCACCGACTTTGTGAGCAGGCTGCAATTCCGTGGTATCTCCACCGTTACCAGTTCTCCCGCCCGTTTGATTTGGTGCAGGTTCTGTACCGCGCCTTGCGCATTCGACAGATACTCCAGCATCTTGTCCTCGACACGATGCACCCGGTCAAGGGCCACGGTAACGGCTGTTTCTGCCGCGATGATTTTCTCCTGCGTCTGCTTGCGTTTCTTATGGATGCTTTTCAGCTCCGCCGTCTGTGCCATGACCGCCGCCGTCAGAGTCGGGTCGGTCTGTTGGGCGTAGCCGGACAATCCTCCGACAAGCAGCAAGACTGCCAGTGCCGTTCGTTTCCATTTCACTCCGTTCATAATCCTTACATTTTAAGACCGGCCTTTCTGCGTCCGGTCAGGTTTTGTTCACGTTCATCCTTGTGAGGGGAATGGATGACCTCCATCGGCTTGTTCAGCAGGCAGTCGTTCCAATCCTTGAAAGCCTTGGGAGGCAACCACTGCCCCATCTTGTAACGGATGGATAGGTGCTTGCTGACCTGTGCCAACAGGGAACGTTCCGTATTTAGCTCGAAGGTCTTGCCTTTGGCTTCTATCTGAAGTACATCCACTTTCCTGTTGATTTTCATCGGTACATCCTCCAACAGAGCCATCATACGCAATCCGTAAATGCGTCCGGCAAGGTCGTTGTCGAAGCAATCGAAGGCACGGGCATGAGGGAAACGCGCCATAACTCCAGTAATCTGCTTGTCGGAAAATGTACCGCCCAATGATACCAATGCCACATCCGAGCCTAATTGTGTTCGGTTCATCTGGTAGAACGCCATCGCATCGAAAGCGGACTCACAGAAAAACACGCTCTTGACCATACCACTGTTGCCATTGGATAGGTCAGCTACCCACGCGGATGTAGATGAATCCGTACCTGCCGCCTTGGACTTGTAACCGCCATGTCCCCGTATCTCATAGCCCTTGATTGCATCATCCTTGCCATTGGTATAGGGGAAACCGATGTTGTAACCGTCAAACTTCTCATTCCGTTTGTCCCGAATCAATGAGATAAACGGAGCAAGTGCTTTTACCGTTTCATCGGAAAGCCCGCGCTGGGAGAACAGTGCTGGAATCCTTTCGGGATTTATCGGCTTCACCTCATAACGTGTGCTATCAAAGACGGCATCGGACTTGACCGACTTCACATAGTCGCTATCTTCCCGGTATTCGGGTTCGGGCATATTGGCGAAACGAGCCAGTACCTTGGCAATTTTCTGCCAATCGTCCTTGCCGGACACAGGAAAGGCGTTCAGGTTCTCACGGATGAGCGTGACGACATCGCCTTTGGAGCCATCCCTGCGGAAATAGGCTTGGGCCGATTTGTTGTTCGGGTTGCTGACGATAATCGTATCACGTTTGTTACCGCCTTCACCCAATACAAGTTCGATGTATCTGCCCACGCCTGCCTTCCTATCCAATCGGTAGCCCAACGCATAGGCAATGTCATCGACACCCACACGCGATTTCAGTTCCTTGAAGTTGACTTTATAATCGGTCATTCCGGTTCCTCCTATTCAATTATATAGGTCATACATCACATACCCATCCTTGCCCCGGAGTGTTGAATCTGTGGGCGACGCATCATCGCCAGTTCCGGCTCGTAGCTCTTTCGGGCGGTCATGTTCAGGAACGCTTCCTTGTCCTTATAGTCGGTAAGCTGGAAGAAGGTACGTGCCGTGTCCTTGGAAACGGCTTTTAGCCCCAACTCCACACCATCGTAGGATGCGCGGATGGCATAGTCACCGTTCCGGGTCTTCACGATGGCGGCGTTCTTGAACGGGATTTCCTCGTTCGGGTCTGACGGTGCGAACGGGTCGTTCTTGGCAAGGTACGGTTGCTCACCGAGGGCCAGTCGTTGCTTGTCCACATGGTCGAGTATCAAGTCCGAAGCCTTGTTCACGTCCGCCATCACGGACACGATGAACTTGGGTTCTTTCTTCAATACCCCAATCCAAGAGTCCAGATAGGCGGCGGAGTTGTCGGTCACTTTGCCATCGAAGCCCATCGAGTGACTGATCATCGCTGCTGTCAGTTCTGCCACCAGTTCCTCCTTCGCATACTTCGGGTCGCCGAACCTGCCGCCCATTTCCCGGTTGAGCCGTTCGGGGGTCATCGTGGAGTGGGTCATCTCATGCAGCATGGTTGAGTAGAACTCCATGCCGCCTTGATAAATCTCTTCCGGCGTGTTGCCGATGTTGAACTGCGCCTTCATCGGAAGCACGATGCTGTCACCGGAGGGAGAATAATAGGCCCCGTCCACACGCTTGTCCGCCTGTATCGGGCAGAGCCAGCCCTGCGTCTGTAGCATACGGTCCAAGGAGGCATGGGCGTACATCCCTTCGGTGTCCTTGAGTTCGGGCACCTTGAACTTGTCAAGCAGCTTCTGCATCCGTTCGGGCTGCACCTCGGCCAAGTTGGTCTGCGCCACGTTATAGACGGGAAAAGCCTTGACGAAGGGGATGGTTTCCATTTCCTTCTTCTCCTCCTTGCTCATCGCCCGGTATTCTTCGGAACTGACACGCTTCCCGTACTTGTCCTTGACCATCATGTCCCAATAGACCACGGGGAAAGCCTTCTCACCTTTGAGGACGTGCGCTTTCAAGTTATGCGCCTGCTTGAAGGTCAGATAGACCGGGAGTTGGTAGCCTTTGGCCGCTGTCTGCAACTGGAGAAAGAACGAGTTGGAACCGGAGTAGTTCCGGCCGCCCACGTTCTGCGGTAGTCCGTTGTAGCCGGATGCGCCGCCTATCCAGCCTTTTTTCCAGCCGGTATCCTTCATCTGCTGCATCCGCTCGATCATCATTTCGGCGAAGCGGTCGATGGCTGCCTGACCGGAGTTGCCTGACGGGTTAGTTCCAGATGCCATAATCCTCGTCATCCATTACCTGACGCTCCATCCGTGCGATGTCCGTCTGTTCGACATAAAATTCTGCGGATTCGTCCGAGGGGTCTGTACCGTGCGAACGGCACCACTCCTGAAAATCCTCTGCGTCTTCACCGTCCATTACGAATTGGAGGTAGCCGATGCGTCCCTCCTGAAGAAGTTCTACCAGTTCTTCGTGATTCTTTGTTGTTGCCATAATTTCTTTTTCTTGTGATGTTATGAATTGATTTACATTTTGACGGATGCCGATTTCTCCATTTTGGCGGTATGGGCTGCCAGCATACCGGTTATTTCCGTGGTCAGGTACTTGGCGGCTATCTGCTCACGGGTGGCCGTCTTGGTCTTGAAGAGCGAATAGCCGTCATCGAAAGAGATTTCCTGTCTGGAGGTTTTCCCTTTGTCGCCCATATCGACAGATACCTTCCACTTGTTGTCGGTACGGTCTTTGGCGACACGCACCCCATTGGAATCCACTCCTTCGGGAAGGCTGTATTTCTCGTAGGCCGATTTCAGGTGCAGTTTCTCGCCGAAGTTCTTCTCCACTAACTTTTCGGGGGTTATCACCCGGTCGAAGTAAGCGTTCAAGTCCTGACGGGAGGCAACTGCCGACATCTTGGCATCACCGATCTGTGCGTAGAACTTGTATTTGCCGTAATCAGGGCGTTGTTCGTCCTTCTCCTTATAGACGTTGAACTTCTCCACGGTGATGTTCCCCTCCGGGCCCGCCATCGACTTGGGCATCTTGAAAGACTCTTCCGATACCTTGGGTTGGAGCTTGGTCGGATAGTAGCGTTCCATCAACTGCGGCACGGTCATCTCCTTGTTCTGATAGGCGGCAAGGTCGGCTGCATCCATCTTCTGCGGCTTCAACTGCCTGCCGTCCATCTTGGCGGTGAAGTACCAGTCCTCCGGCTTCTCCTTGCTCTGGTAGGCATGGCCGTGGGTCACTTTCTCACCGTTGGCCGTCACCATCTGCGGCTCGCGGGGCTTGTGTTCCTGCTTGGCTTCGGATTTCTGTTCATCCTTGGCTTCAGCTTGGGCTTCCGTCTTTGTTCCCGTTTTCTTTTTTCTGGCAGGTTTGTCTTCGGTGGCGTTCTTCACCGCCTTGACAGGTTCTTCCTGCACGACCTTCTCTTTCTTCTTTGCCATATCTCTGTCTTTTGAAATGGGTTGTTCTTTCTTTTCGTTTTTTTGGTTCGCCGATTGCTCGCAGATGGCGACCCTTGCTCCTGACCGGATCAGTTTGGGTAGCAGGGTGTCAAGTTCCGGGCGTGGGAAACGTACCGTCTGCACCTTTTCCTTTTCTCCGGGAATGAGCTTGTCCGCCATGTCGATGGCGAGTATCACGGAGGCTTTCACCGCATCCTGCTTGTAGAGTTCATAGAAATCTCCGCTCCTGAACAGTAACATGGCATCAGGATGTTTCCGCTTCATTTCATCGAACTGCTTCATGAGTCCGATGTCTTTCTCTTTATTGGTTTGCTTTGCCATAAGATTATAGTTTAAGACCTGTGTTGCGTGATTCCTTGTTTGATGGATGAAGGTTCAATGCCCGTTCCCGTGATTGCTTGTCTATCACTTGTTGGTGTTCCCAACGGTTCTTGTCCGTCATCACATAGCCGAGATATTCGGGATGCTGCTCGTCATAGCGGAGCTTCTGTTGGTGTTCCCACTCTTTCATGTCTCCCTTGATGACTTTGAAACCTTGCGGCTCTTTGAGGTCGATGCCGACAGACACTTTCTCGCCCCCGACATTCAACTCCACCGGTTTGCCCTCACGAACCTGTTGCTTCTGCTGTGTGCCCAGCTCGATGTCGTTGACCTTTTCCATTTCCCGAAGCTGTTGCTCCAGTTTGAGGTCGGTCACTCTGCGATGGATGACCGACTGGGTTTCGGGGTCAAGTTGCAGGTATTGCCGGGTCTTTTCTCCGTTCACCTCCACGGATTTCTGCAACACTTCGCCCTTTACCAGCCGGTCGGCTTCCTGCTCCGTCAGGCGAAGAACCGGGTTGCGTTCCCGTTCAAGGGCCGCTCTGACCGGATAGGCGATGAGCGCAGGCTCTCCGTTGGGAGCCGCCATCATCTGTAGTTTGAGAGGCAATGAGATCAAGTTTCCATTTCGGGCACTGATTGACACTTGCACGATGGGGGTCACTTCGCCGGAAACCAGCTTTACCTTCACCTCCAAAGGCAAATTGTCGGCTTTCTCCCGGTCGATGCCCAATACCGCCAGCTTTTCGTAGGGCAGTAATTCGGTTGTTTTTCTGTTGTGTAATTCCATATCACGATGTTTGGACTGTTAATTTTGCGGTCGTAACCGCTTGTACGACACAAAAGTATCTGTCATAGAAACCATCCTACGAAATGCGCAACAAGATATTGACTACACTGCTTGTACTGATTTTGCCTGTAACGGCATCGGCTCAGTTCTATACGATTACCAAAGAGTCGGAAGTTACTCCGATTCCCAAGGGTAAATCAACTTTAGTCGCTGATAATAAGCAATTAGCAGAACATGATTCAATCAAAGTCGTAATCAACGACACGATTGAGGTAAAATCGAAAAATCAACGCTACAATAGCCCCGGTGCCCAAAAATGTAACGATAGCACGTTCTTAAAATCGACAAAAAGGAACTGCACTCCATATAGCCTTCCCGAACTGACGATACCCAATCTCTATGCGGAAATCAAACGGAACGGCATCCTGTATCCGAAAGTGGTATTGGCGCAAGCCATCTTGGAAACAGGTTGGTTTCGTTCATCGCTATGCCGGAATAGAAACAATCTCTTCGGGTTGACCAATCCTCATACGGGCAAGTATTACGAGTTTGGCCACTGGACGGAAAGCGTCCGTGCCTACCTTACAAAAGTGCAGTACAAATACAAAGGTGGTAACTACCTGCTTTGGTTAAGGGACATCGGCTATGCGGAAGATCCGGGATATGTGAGGGCGGTTATCGGGGTGCTTCGGAAATTGCATTAGCAATAATTGTAGTAGCAGTGGCAATAATAATGGATATACTTAAATAGGAGCGATTTGTATTATCTTCAAAATACAAGTGAAAAATGTATTTTAATGCTATTTCCTTTTGTGTTATAAAAATATTGCATACATTTGCAATATGAATTTATCAGAAAACATAAAAGCAGTGCAATCAATGCCGTCATGGGAAAAGGCAGAATCGTCATTTATGACCTCTCTTGATATTGTTCAAGAGGTTATGAATGTACCGATGTGTGCATTAACTTCCCTGCTAAGAAGTTATGGATACGATAGCATTGATGATACGTCAAGCCTTTGTATAGATGAAAAAAGGCTTGAGATTTTCGCAGATGCCTACGTGCGTAAAATCCGAAGTTATTTTACAAGTTCTCTTCGCAATATTAGCAAGCTGAGCCAAAAAGAACTTGAAGTTCTTGAACAGTTTATTAAACTCTTTAAAAACAAAGATTTACAAAAAGAGCCATCTAAATGGTCTGATATAGACACAGAACATCTGAAAGAGGCTTTCATTGAAAAAGTTAGAAGAAAAACCCCCTTTGAATTAAGTGCGCCTTGTTACATAGATTTAGCAAAGCACATATTAGTTGTAGCCTCAAAGAAGATAAAAGTAGAATACCATTCCGTTTCTACTTCTTCTTCACTACTTCATAATTTTGCCCATAGGGAAAACATAAACGAAATTGTTGTAGAAAAAGAGCAACAAATCTTAGACATAGTTACCCATAGCTATTATTATGTAGCAAAATCAACTTATCTTAAACCAAGAAAGCATATAAATATTCGACTAAAGAAAATTTATATAGCTGCAAGGTATCATATATTTGTTTCCGAATCTGAGGATGAAAACAGCAATATAAATCCAATTACGTGTTAAATTGTTTTTTTATTGTTACATTCAACTTAGATATATGAACAAAGAAGTTTTATTAAACAAAATACGAGAAAGCAACCTATCGGAAGATTGCAAACAAGAAGTTATTCGTATCATAAACCAATATGATAAAAAAAACATTGAAGAACTTCTGATTGATGTGTTCAAAGTGATTGGACTTGGAGCTGACATCATCAAATTTTTCCTTCAAGGTTGAAAAACAAAAAAAATATGGATATAGGAAGTGCCGTAAAAATACTTAGAAAGAAAAAAGAGATTTCTCAAAAGGATTTATCTAGTATGTGTGGAATTTCAGCTAATGCATTATGCAGTATTGAATCAGGGGGGACTTTCCCTTCAAAAAGTACTATTACCAAAATATGCAATGCGTTGGGGATTCCGGAGTCATATCTATTATTATTCAGCATTTCTGAAGAAGATATTCCTGAAAATAAACGGATTCTATACAAAACTTTGTGCGAATCCATAAAGGAAGATTTAATCCAAAATCTATAATATAGGCAACTGTAATTCAATGAGCAGATGTATCATCAAAAATGACACCTTCTATCATTGAATTACAGACACCTAATTATCATTAAATGTATTGGATAAAATGCATAGAATCCATACTTGGCTATGCTTCCTTGTATAAATCCTCTTGTTCCATCGTACAAGAAGATGACCATACAGGCAAGCATGGCACCTATTATCCCATAGTGCATCATCAAGGGAAAGGCACAAAGTAACTGAGCCGTTCTACCAAAGGGAAAAGGAGTCATACTTGTTCCCAACAGATGGAAGATGACGATGACAGAAATACCCCGCCACTCATAATCGACACCTGACCAAGTGGCGAACCAAGCGATAAAAAGGATGGTACAGATACAAAGCGTACTGTCCTTTTTCAGTTTCTCAAATACCGCTAACGCTACCACTCCCAAAGCCAATGTAAACATCACATTGTGCGTACCGTCTGCACCATTCAGCAGATACCACGGAATTTCACTTACCACAGCAAAAAACAACAGTTGCCCAAAGTATATCTTCCGATTTCGGGTATGGGCAAAACCCTCTGCTACCAAGAAAGCGAACACCGGGAAGGCAATGCGCCCCAAACAGCGCATCACCTCATAGTGTACCGTATTCCCGTCCATCAAGTAATAAGCGCAATGGTCAATCACCATTGAGAAAATGGCGATGACCTTCAATGCGCTACCGCTCAGTTTGGGTAATGTAATTGACATACTCATAGGCTATCAGCTCATTCCCAGCAATTCCTTCACCATATTCTCCACCTCCTGATTGACCCTTTTGAAGTTACGGTTCAGCAGGACTTCTTTTTCCCGGTCATTCTTGAACTCATAGATTTTGGGGAGCGGCACATAATGCTCTTCCTCCTCCTTAATCTTCTGCATGTCGAAATGCGTCTTGCAGAAGTATTTCGTGGTCTTGAACTCCTCGGATTGCTCAATGTCGAAACGGTCAAGCATCTTATCGTCCGTAGCCGTGAAGTCACGAGCCGCCTGACCTGCCAGCCAGCCTGTCGCCATGTCCGCAATCTTAGCCGCCGGAACGAGGTAGTCCATCTTCTCCGATATGGTGGTAGATACCTTCTGGTCGTTGATGGAAATGGAGCGTGAGGTCTGCTTCGCCTTGCCGAACACATCGTTCTGTGCCCACTCCAGTGTTTCCTTGTTACGGGCTGCACCCATGAAGATGTTACCGCAGGTAGTGATAATCTTCTGCATACCCACCTTGCCATAGTCCGCCTCCAACTGGGGTAGTTCCTGAAAGCCCAATGTCACGGCTACCTTGTTACTTCGTGCCGTACCAATCAGCCGGTCTATCTTGTGAAAGTATAAGGTGGGTAACTCATCCACGATGATGCTCACCGGAATGTTACCTTTGGAGTTCACCCTTGTTATCAGGCGGTTCAGGACAAGTGCATTGAGTGAGCCGATAACCTGTTCTTTCTCCGGGTCGTTGGCGATGACCAGGTAACTGGGGTTCGCCTTGTCCGAAATCTTCAAGTCAAAATCGTCCCCGGTGAACACCCAATAGGCTTCGGGAGATACCAGCCGGGCGGCATTGACACGGAGCGTACCCACCATACCTTCCAACTGGTCATTCGCCTTGTTCTCGTAGGCACTCTTGAAGGGAGCCATCAGGGAAGCTATCTTATCATCCTGCATCAGAATATTGAAGACTTGGTCGTAAGGTCTGCCCAAGAACGACAGCACGTGTGGCATATCCGAAAACTCACCCGTGATGGTGTCCGGTTCCACCTCGTTGCCGTCCTCGTCCTCATACCAGCAGCGGTCGATGGTTATCAGTTTGCCCGTATGGTCTTTGTAGCGGAAGCCGTTCAAGTCCACAAACATCCTATCCTCGTCCGTAGATACATCGTTCCCTTTCTCGTCGATGAAGTCCAGCACCACGTTGCCGTCCTTGTCTATGGCGTTGAAATCATCCCAGTTCCGAATGACAATCTCCAATCTGTTTCCCTTGTGTAAGATGAACCGTTTCAGCTTCTTTCCGTTCTTGAAGCCTACCGGATGGAAGTTGACGAAGAAATAGATGATGGCCGCCAAGAAGTTCTCCGCCGAGTTGGTGAAGAACGCTTCCGAACCGCCTTTCTTCTCACCGCCTCCTTTGTTCAGAGAAGCCAACAGCGTTGCCGCCGTTTCCGAAGCTGCCGCCAAGTCGGGAATGTATTTTCGTTGGATTGGATTGATGCGGTTGGAATACTCCACATCGGTAAAGTTCACTATCCTGAATCCACAATGTTCAGGCAGTTTACCTGCCTTCCTATTCTTACAATACTGATAAAACAGTGTCTTGGCAAGTGTTGGAAACTTAAAATCGTACACCATAAGGGCGAAACCTTTGGCCGAGTGCTGACGGATAAAGGGGTCAATGATGCCGAAAGACTTGCCCGAACCGGGTGTACCCAATACGATTGTTCCCCGGAAAGGGTTGATGATATTGATCCAGCCCTTGTGCATCTTCCGCTTCCAGTAATAAATCATCGGGATGTTTACCGAATAGTCGTTGCCTGCCAACGCTTCCGATTGTTGGAACGATTCGTTCTCGAAGTTGAAGCGGTCATCACCTACTTTGTAGTTGTAATACTTGGCGATGCCGTCCAGCCCTTGATGCACCAACATCGTACCCACCACCGAACAAACGGCATAGAGGATGCGGTTGGCAGGGAATCCCATCCAACTGATGCCGAAGTTCATACCGTGAAAGACGAAGCAGAGTCCGACCAAGGTCAATCCAATCAGCACCGGGTAGATGACCATTGTCTTCACGTTGAACTTCAACGCTTTCTTGGCCTTTGTGCCGATGCAGACCACACAGATGCAGACCAGTTCCACGACCTTGCAACCGGAAACGGAGTTGAACACGGCGAAGCGTCCCAACAAATCCAGTATGAATTGCGTGATACGGTTGTCTGCCGTTACAGGCAGGTTCATCACTATCTCGATGATGAGAAAGATGTAGATGCAGCTTCGGAAGTAGTTGTACATCTGCTGCTGTTCCCTTGTTTCCTCAAATGCCATATCCGATTGAATTAAAGATTAAAACGGGATTTTCATGCCCAATAATAGTCCGTTTCGGAAGGTGTCCCCATGAATGAAGTTCACGTTATTCTTCTGAATCAACGCAAACTCCCAACCGTTCTGAAAGACATAGCTATACTCAAACCCTGCCTCCAGTCCCAAGAAGAACTTGCGCTTGTCCGCTCCGAACTGCGGCCCGAAGCGGAAGCGAAGCATCCCGTTCTTATATCTGGCCAGACGGTGCTTGTACACCAATCCGGCATCCCAGTAGTAGCCTTTCCAAAAACGGGAACTTGTCGGTTGTTGCCAATGGTTGCCCGCTTCTCCGTACAGTTCCACGGCATTGCCGTAGGATAGCGGATGCTCGTAACCGATGGTTGCGTTCAGCGTGTTGGGAAACAGGAAACCGGCATTGAGCGTCAGCTTCTTGTCTTGTGCCGATACATTGAATGTAAAAACAGCACACAGCAATAGGAATAATACTTTCTTCATGGCTTAATAGGATATGTAGTAATACGGATAATAGGATGTCTTTTTCAAGATGTCGGAATCAAAGCCATCGGCATGAAGAATATCCTCATATTCAATCGTGAGTGTGATGACACGACCGCTGATTTGGTTCTCAGAGATTTCCAGCCGAAGCACCTTCTCATCCGGGAAAGTCAGTTTGGGCAGTACCAGCACGTTGCGGTAATCCTTCTTGAACTTCTTGGCGTGGTTCAGCGAGAACACAGGGGTCAGTTCAATGGTCTGCGAATTGGTGGCCTTGGTTTCTTTCTTGTCGGTCAGCTTCACCCGGATTTCCTCGATGTCATAGGCTATCTTCGTCTTGTTCTGCAACGAGTAGTCAATAAAGAAGAAGTCCCCGATGGAATAGATGTTGTTGACAACGGCTTTCATTCCGTGCGCCTTTGACACCACCTGATTGAACTTGCGCTTGCTGCCATAGACCGCCCAAGCGTAACGGGCCATTTCAGACATGGGCATGGACACTTCCGGATTGATGTAGGATTTCGTATCGCTGTATGCCACTTGGTAGATGGATGCAGCCATGTTCGGAGAAGTGGTATAAAGAATGTCATACTGGGCGATATGACGTTCACCGATCAAGGTCAGTGTCCCCAACAACTCCGCTTCCTTATATTCTGTGCTTGGAATGGAATCGTTTTCTTGGTACGGTTTGATACGGACGATGTTGTCGGCACACTGATTGCCGATTATCTTCGTGGTGGAAATATCTACTAACTTGATGTTCTCCGGCATCACGATGTGGGTCGTTACCTCGCGGTTTACATAGATTTTCTCGTTGGCGAAAGCCGAACTGATAAAGCCGAGCATACAGCATACGGCTGAAAGAATCTTGAATTTCATATTAGATGATTTTTGAGTTACTGATTATTTTTTGTTGTTTACCGGGCTTCATCCGAGTTAATCAGGTAAACGATGGTGTTGTACTTGATTTTCGCCTTGTTCTTGCGGATGTTGGAAGAGATAGCCGATGTAGCGGAGTTGTACATATTCTGCAAGGCTTGCAGAGCGATTGCCTCTCCCGATATGCCCGAACCGTAACCGTCTTCCGATTCAAAGCTGATGTTCTGCTGTACCGTACTGGCCCCGGCATCCTCCACGAAATCACGGAAAGCGGATTCGGGGACATAGAAGCCCTCCATGCCGTCATTGTCGAACACCGACAACTTGACTTTGATGAACTTGTCGCCGACAAGGATGCTGGTAATCGTGGCACGGACACGCTGCTGGCCGAAACCGCTGACCGTACCATAGAGGTATGTGCCCTTCTTCAGCTTCGTACCGCTGACCGTCACATCATCCAAGAGCTTAAAGCGAAGCCTTGTGCCTTCACGGGCTTTGGTCGTCTGGTCTATCATTGCCCGTATCAGCCGGGCATCCACCGTTTCATCCGAAGCCGATACGGTATGGAACTTGTCGGCATTGGTGTCCTTCGACTTGATGACCAAATTAGGACGGTTGCGTTCTTTTTCCTCTGCCCGAACTTTGGCAATGGAATCTGCCCGTTGCTTTTGCCGGGCTTCTTCCTCCTCCGTGTTGCCATATCCCAATCCGCTCTCGATGGCTTTCTGACGCTCATAGCTTCGCCTTTGTATCTCTTCAAGGTCGTTGGCGAACTCCTCCTGTGAGGAGTAGCCGTTACGTCTGTTATCTCCTGAAGGTGGATTGTCGTATGCGTATGAATTGATATGCTTTCGGGATTCTGCCAAGGAACGTTCCAGTTCCTCCAGCTCTTTTTGCTGGCGGATGCGTTCCGCTTCGGCGGCATCCAGACGGTTCAGTTCTTCTTCGCTGTAACCGTGTTCCAAATTACTCTCTTCCTTTTTCTCTTCGCCAATGCCACCGACTGCGGTAAAGGCATCCTCGTCATCGAAGCGGCGTGACATTTCATAGAGTTTGTCGCCGGCTTCTTCGGCATTGGCTTGGGGCAGTTCCATGTTGATGCGGTCGGTGGCTACCGTCTGCTCCGTTTCACCATCTTCCCCAAAGGTCTGCATCACGAAGTACACCAAAGCGCATAGCGGCACGAATACCACCAGCGGAAAGATGTACTTGGGTTGTTTGAAATTGATTTTAATCATGGCTTATCGTTGTTTTTTAATGATTTGACAATATTCTCCAACTGCTTGTATTGCCGGATAATATGGATGGAATCCACATGGGACTTATGGGGCTTGGCTATCAACGAGTCCAGTTCCTGACGGATGACCTGCCCTTGACCTGCCAGTTCCATAAGGGTCTGCCGGTGAATGTCCTTGTTGGACTGGATAGTATGGAAACCTTGGAATACCGGTTCGATATTTCCAATGATGGCTACATTCGGTTCTTGTGCCTTGTCTGCCCGGCTACCGTTCCAAACTATATCACCAATCAGAAAGAACAACAATGCGCCTACCACATAAATAAAGGTGCGTTTGGGATGTTTCATCGCCCAAGCATTGGCCATTCGGATTCTTGCAGCCAAGCGGTATCTCGTTCCGATAGCACCCAACTTGGGTTGCAATCGGGATTGGAAGAAATTCCATGTCTTCTGCTTACCGTCTTGTATCGTTTTCTTAAATGATTTCATACTTATGCCTTTTTAGTAATCCAAATCCTTGTTTTCCAATGTTCTCCAGTTTACAATCATCAGCCCGTGCGGATTGTTCCTCGTCCTCGGCACGTTCTCGATATAGCCGGTTGTCACCATCGTCCGTTTCAAATCACGGGTACGGCGTTTAATGAGCTGGGTACCGTAGTAGGTAAACTTCCGCTCATGTTCGTCAAATTGGATGGAATCACACATGATGGTACAAACAGCGGACGAGGATATGATGTCGGTGTAAAAGCCGTTTTCGTCCATCGCCTGTTTCTGTTTCAGGGCCGTACCGTCCGCCATATACATCGCCTTGCCGACCGTCCACTTGATATAGTCGTTGTCGGGGGGCAGGTTGAAAAAGTACTGGTGAAAAAGTTGGATATGCGCTTTCGCCTCCATCGTGAAGTTCGCTTCCAACTGCGCCCGTTCCGCAAGAAACGGAATGTCG
Organism: Bacteroides bouchesdurhonensis; assembly: GCF_900155865.1. Classification (GTDB taxonomy): domain Bacteria; phylum Bacteroidota; class Bacteroidia; order Bacteroidales; family Bacteroidaceae; genus Bacteroides; species Bacteroides bouchesdurhonensis. Next base: position 2,638,908 of record NZ_LT707006.1, on the reverse strand, counting down.
CCGTCCAGTACATAGATTTGCTGCCGCTCCTTGTTGACCAGCGACACGCAACACCAGACGGTGAAGCCGCAGATGATGACACTGCCTGCTATGCTTGCCAGTACCGTCATCATGGCAAGTTTGGTTTTCTGTGCTAATGATTCTATAAGCATATTCTTCCGTATGTTGATGTTATTTCTTCTTTCCTCCTGCTATGCCGCCGACCGCAGAACCGGCTATGCTTCCGGCTGCCGCACCCGCTGCTGTCGTCATGCCCATAGCCGTTGCGCCAGCCACAGAGCCTGCACCTGAACTGACACCGCCCGGTATCAGCCATGAGGCCACTTCGGGGACAAAGCGGATGATGTAAGCTCCCACGAGCATACCCATCGCGTACATGCAGTTGGAGCCGATACCTTGCAATCCCAGTGCGCCAATCTGTTCCCATGAATTGACCGAGCCGTGAAGCAGATGGTTGTAGGCCACCATGTCCTGTTGGAGATTATACAGCAGGATGAAGTCAACGTAGTACATGCACATATAGGTCACGAAGCCCCATAACGAGAGGGAAAGGTATTTCGACATCCACTGGCTCCAAGCCGAGTTCCAAGGCGGTGCTAATGAAAGTGCGAACATGATGGGGCAGAATATCATCATGATGGCCATGAATATCCGCTGTGCCACAAGGATGCCGTAGTAGGACATCTGGAACACCAGTTCGCCGACAAAGCGGATGACATCGTTGATCCATTCGCTGATTTTGGTTTCCGTGGCCACCGCCGCCCGTTGCGCATAGTTGTTGATGGTGTTGCCCAAGTTCTCCACGTTGTAGATGAGCTTGTCCCACCAATTGGCATCCTCGCCGATCTCCGCTATCTGCTTGGCCGTCGAGATGGAATCCTGAACGGCTCTCAGCCGGTCGAGGTATTCGCTCTGTTTCTGCGCCACTTTCAACTCGAAAGCCGCGACTTCCTTGTTCTTGGCGTGTGCCATCGCTTTGGTGGCGGATTCCAGCCCTTTGCCGGGTACCTGCAGGGCGGAACAAATCCACGAGGACGAGGAGATGCACATGGAGATACCGATGATGCGGAGCAGTTTCATCACGTCCATGCCCCGCCGTCCGAGCATCATCATCCAGCACTCGTATGAGCCGACACAGAGGGCAAGGCACAGTCCGATGACACGCGCCAGCCCGACCGCATCACCCAGTACCGCCACATTCGGGAAGGTTTCCATGGCGACCAACAACTTGTCTAAACTTTCGTCTATCACCGGCAGGCCGATGGTCAGGGGAACTAATAGTAAATTCATATTCTTCGTTTTTTATGTTCTTGCTTAATAATGGGTGGCCGCCACCGCACACAGATGGGCAGTCCGGTTTACCAGTTCGTTCATCTTCTCCTTAGCTTCCTCGTAAGCCTTCTGCCGTTTGGCGTTCTCCAGTCCATAGCCGACTCCGGTCTTGTGGATATAGGCTATGTCCGCACAAAGGATCTCGTTCTGCCGGCTCAGCTCGTCCACTTGGTATTTGAGCTTGCCGCCGCTTTTCCGCATCGAGTATAGCAGACCGTCCGTAATACATTCCTGCATACGGTTGAACTCGTTCTTATAGGCACCGTACATCAGATCCACGGCTCTGTCCGCCTCCCGTAGCAGCTCTTCCTTATAGAGTTCTTCCACGTACTTGCGTTCCTTTTCCACCTTTTCGACCTTCTGCCGTTGGGTCTCTTCGGAAGTCACACGAACAGGCATGATGCGCCTGATGTTGGACTTGGGTTCTTTGAAGCGTACCCGGAAACCGGAGTTGAAGCCCGCCCACTTCCAGTACATTTCCGCTCCTGAATATCTTTTGTGCAGGAAAAAATAGTACCAGTCCGGGGCGAAGTCCCAAGGGCCGTTTTCCATTGACTGCCACTGTTTCTTCTTCTCGTTGTCACGGACTACTTTCTGTGCGTTCCCCGTTAAAGGAAAGCTGAGGATGATTGCACAAAACATCTTGATAATCTTATTCTTAAATCGCATATCCTTTGTTCCATTGGTTGATGATCCGATTGGCTATCTCTTCCTTGACGGTGGAGTTCAGTATCTCCCAGATGTAATCGGGTTTCCATCCGCAGTCGGTGACCAGGTAGCAGTAGAGGTTCGCATTGTCTATGATGCCGCGTGCCCGGTCGATGGTGGTTTTCAAGGTCAGCACCAGATTCAGTTTCTCGTCCATCGAGGCTTTCATCAGGTTGATGCCGGAAGCGGCCACCGTTGCATAGAGCTTGTAGCAATGCTTGATCTCACGGGCGATGGCTACGTTGGCATCGGCATAGTACCAGGCGACAAAAGGTTTGTCGGACACATACTTGAAGGTATGGGTCGTAAAGTTCTTGTAGTCCCTTACAAGTTGGTACAAGGAGTTGGCGGTCGATGAAATGGCACCGGCTAATACGAGGTAGGAATTCGCATTGCTCAACCGGGTGTCCAAGGTGGTGCGCACGTCATTGAACTTGTCCGCTCCCTTGGTTATCAGCGATTGCTCCCCGAAACTCATTGCCACCCGTTGCAACGCCTTGTCTTCATCTTTCTTGATGGCTTTGTGCAGGGCTATCAAGGCTTCTATGGTGGGAAGGTCTTTCGGGATGACATAAGCGAAGGACTTTGCCGGAAGTACGAATGACAAAGCCAATACCCAACTGCAAACGTGTACTTTTATATTCCTGTGTTTCATAGCCTGCCTCCTTCATCAGTTGTTAGTGGCTACCAACCTGTTCCAATCCATTACCAGACCGTCCACGCTGTTGCGCATCGTCATGATGTTGGCCCAGCCCTCCGGGTCTATCGCAAAGAACAGGTCGTTCATCGTGGCATAACGCGCCATCAGGAGCATACCTTCCACCTTGTAGCGTATCTCCATCAGGTTGGTATAGATACCGTTGGCCAGCGACATCCGCTCATAGCGGTCAAGCAGGTTGTAGCCGTCATTCTTCTTCTCTGCGGTCGCTTCCCCTTTCAAGGGATTGGAAACCTTGCCGTTGTTGACGATGTTCACAAAATTGCCCACCAACTGCTGCGTTTCCGCGACCAGATTGCCCAGCTCGTTCAGGCACAGCAGCTTGTTGGAGAACTTCGCCTTGCTCACGGTCTTGACCAGTTCCGGCACGTTGCGGACTATATCGAAAGCGCACAGTCCGATTTCCTTGTAATAGCGGCTTTCCGCTCCGAAGCCCGACACGTTTTCCATAGAGAGTTTGTAGAGTTCCTTGATGGTGGCCATGCTCACCGAATACAGCTCCACCTTCTTCTTTTTGAAAGCGATGGAATCCAGCCGTTGGTTATGCTTGTCTTCTATCAGCTTTTGGGAAGCGGTGTTGCTTGCCACTATTTTCAGGCAGTTCTTGTCAATCACCACTCTCCAGCCGGCAAAGGCTTGGGTTGAAGCGGTAATTACAAATACCAAGATGAGTGTGTACCGTAACTTTACCATAATGACATCACTTTTTGTTTCTGGTTGACTTTCCTTGCGAACTCCAGATAAAGCGGGCCGCCGTCCTGTTGGCGGTCTGCCTCGATATGGGTTATCGCTTCCTGCAAATCCCCGTAATGGGCGAGGTATATCTTCAGGGCTTCCTTCTCGTTGCGTTCCGTGGTGTATGCCCAGTAACATTCCGGGGCTTCCTCGACACCATAGACATCCGACTGTTGCCCCCGGCATATCCACACTTCCTTGAAGTAGCTGCGTCCTTCCTTGTTGTTGAGCGCGTTGACGGTGAATATCTGCTGCTTCTGTATCGGGGTCAGGCCGAGGATGGCTGCGATGTCATTGTACCTGTCCTTGAACTTCGACTGGTCAAGCAATACCTTCACATCGGAATTGTTGATGATGGCTTCCTTGACTATGGGGGAGTCTATCACATCGTTCAATTCCTGCGTGACCACTCCGGCGATGCCGTGGAACTTGCGGACGGTCTTGTACAAATATTTTATGTATTCTGCCATAGTGGGCGAAGCGATGGCTTTCCACGCTTCCTCGATTATCAGTGCCTTGCGCCCTTTCTTGATGCGCATCTTCTGTAAGAAAACGTCCATGATTATCAGCACCACAATGGGGAAAAGGACGGGGTCATCTTTTATTTTATCAATTTCAAAGACGATGAACCGCTCATCGAACAGGTTTACGTCCAAGTCGGAGTTCAGGGTCTTTTCCTGTTCGCCGCCCCGGTAGAACTGTTTCAGGATGGATGCGAAGTCGTTCACCTTGAAATCGATTTTGTCCTGCTTCATTATCTGCGGAATACGTTCCAAAGCGAACTCGTAGTAGGAGTTGAACGAGAGTTCCTTCACTTTCAGCCTGCGTCTCTGTTCCTCCATGCGGGTTATCCGCTTGTCTATCTTGATAAGCATCGAGTTATCGTACAGCTCTTTCTTGAACTTCTCCACGATGTGGAAAGCCCTTTCTCTTTCGGAGGGGGTCGCTCCGGGGTCGTTCTTCAGGGCGGTCAGCGACTTGCATTGCCGGATGAGCTTGAAGCGTCTGGCTTCCGAGGGCAGCATCAGCGCACGGCTTTCCGGCTTCACGATGACTTCCTCGCTCTCTATCAGCCGTTCGATGTTCTCCATGTCCTTGGTGTACTTTTCGATGTCATCCTCCATCCGGGCTTCCAGCAACAATTTCCGCCGCAGGTTCTTCCGTTCCTGCTCGTTGAAGTGGGTGAAAGGATGGAAATAGGTGTCGTAATACTCCACCAAGGTCTGGTTAATCAGCATGTCCTCAATCTTGTCGGGGAACTGGTTGCCCTTGAAGATGAGAAATATCAGTGATTTGAGGAAGTTCTTCTTCTCACCAAAGTTCAGGTCATATTCTTCCTGCGTTACCTTGAAGGGGTTCATCGAGATGGGCTTCTCCTTGGAGTAGGATATGTAGGTGCCGTTGAAATAACGGCAGATGCCTTCGTAAGAGTCACCCGTATCTACCATCACCACGTCCGTATGCTGTTCGAGCAACTGGCGCACGACACTGTTCATGTGGAACGACTTGCCGCTGCCGCTTGGCCCGATACAGAAAAAGTTGGCGTTGTCGGTCATCTTGACCTTGCCTTCCTTGCCGGTAAAGTCGATGCACACCGGAAGCCCCTGACGGTCGGTGTAATACGTGGTCAGCGGTGTCACCTCGGAGGCTTTCAGATGCTCCTTGAAGAAGAAGCAGAGTGCCGCATCGGAAAGGGTCAGAAACAGGTCGTAGTCAGGATTGAAGGTGTAGGCGTTGCCGGGGAAGCTGTCCGTAAACAGCTCCAGTTGGTTGTAGGCGGTACGGGAGGGCATGATGCCGCACTCGTACAGCTTGGTTTCTAGAAAGGAGGTCACGGGTGTCATCTTGTCTGCCGGGCAGCTTACCAGTATGTTGAAGTTGGAATAGACCAGCATCGTGCTGTCGATGGTCAACCGTTCCAGCACTTCCTCGATGTCCGCCTTGGCTATCTTGTTGCTTGGGTCGGGCATGGAATCGTGACGCTTCGCCTTGGCTTCCAGCTTGCGGAGCAGCTTCCGCTGTCCGGGTATCTGTATCACTTGGTTGAACACCACGCAATCGGAATGGGGCACATTTGTCAAAAATGAGAACAGGTCGGTGGCGATGGCATAGCCGTTGACGCTCATCTGCGTGTATGGCTTGATGACGGACGGCAGGTTGATTTCGTCTATGTCCACCAAAGGGAAGGAACGGATGACCCGTTTCCCGGTTTTCAGGTATTCGTCCGATGCCTTGAAGTTGGTCATCGAGAAGGAGCCGTGCCGGAAGTTGAACGCCATGAAGCGGTGGCAGTACTCGTTGACTTCCTCTTTATTGAGCTTGCGGTGCCGGATGTGTTTCTCCGTGAGGATGTCGTCCACCTTGGACACCTTGGCGTGGAAGTCCAGCCATTTCTTGGGGTCGTACTGCACGAACTGGTTGCGTTGTGCCTCCTGCGTGACAATCAGGTAAGTCCGTATTTCCGTAAACTCCCTTCCCTCAAAGTACTTGAAGTAGCACCGTGTCAAGAAAGGCGCGTCTTTCGGCACTTCATGGTGGTAGGCCTGCTTGCAGAAGATGTCCTGTTTCTGCAAGGCGTAGCCCTCCCCAAGCGTCTGCACGACATTGGAAAACACGTCTTGGAAGAGTTGGTATTGTTCCGCATCGGTGCATAACTGCTGTACGGGGTTGGTCATTTCAAAAATGACGGACGCCTCGCCTTTGGCTGAAAAAAGGACGACATTGCCGCCCGCCTCTTCCAACTGCGCATATAGCCCGTCAAACGGTTTCTTCTTTGCTTGTGCCATATCCTTTTGAATTTGTTTTATGAATGATGCCTCAGGCCTTTGTAGACAAAGATGCCTTTGTGCCGTTTCTTGTTATGTAGTCCGCCACGCTGCTTGATGTAAATCGTCACCAGTCCGGCAACCGCCATGACCAGCATGGCGATGAAACCGGCGAGCTTGCCCAAGACTATGGAGAATACGATAAAGCCGACAAATGACACGCCGACAGCCGCAGCCGACAGCGTGAGGAACCGTCCGCGTATGCCCATGAATTCCAACGGTTTTTGCAAGCCCTTGAAGACGGGGTAGCCCTCCTGATTCATCGCCATGATGGTATGCCTTTTCTGTATTGCAACTACTTAAAGAACAGCGGCAGAGCCTCTGACAATGCGATGAACGCGATACAGCCGCCGATGGTCAGCATGATGGTCTTTTTTACATCCTGATCACCGTTCTGCATCTTGAAATAGACATTGAACGCTCCAACCAGGACAATGACCGCTGCAATGGCTTTCATCAGGTTGGAGACGGGTGTCTGGTACGAGCTGACTTCCTGTGTCGCCTTGGTAAAACCGGCCGCCCCTTTACTCGAAGCCATCGCTTCACCGACTGATACGGTGAGTGCGCAGAGTGCCACGACACTGTTCCGAGCGAACTTGGAGCCCAAGAAACGCTCCCATGCGCATTGTACTTTTTTCTTTACTTGTTTCATCTTATAAAATGATTAATGGATTCTATCGCCAAAGGAACAGGTGTCGCTAAAGGAACGGTTATTATCGTGCGTTTTCGCAGTTGAAGATGACGGCACCTAAATCGCAGGAGCCGGTTTCCACCAACCGCTCGATTTCAACCATGAGGTTTTCTACTAAAATACCGTCTGTCATGATGGCTTCCCGATAGCCGGAAGGTTGTGAAGGCTTCTCTTCACCATCATCCTCTTTGGGCTTATCGTTTTCTGAGCCATCGTTCTGTTTTCCCGGTTCGTCACGGCTGACCTTGACGGGCTTGAAGGTCTGCGCTTCATCCGATATGTCTATGTCTTCCTCGGTGTGGTTTTCCTGTTCTGCCGCTTGCGCTGCCTTTGCCCGTAGGATGTCCATCACAATCAGGGCGGCGTAGTAGAACAGCAGTACCACGAAGAGAAGAAATACTATTTGTCCGTATTGCATGGTTCTCTTTTTTATATGGCTGTCAATATGAATGGCTCTCTCTCGGAAAAAGGCAGGAAACGAAGCCCTTGCCGGATGCCACGGGTTTCCAGATTGCCTTTCCGTTCAATCTTATCGGTGTAGTACAGCGTGTTGGAATCCCGGCTTACGATATAGCCGATGGATTTCAACTGCGCCCGGATCTGAATACGCGCCCTGTTCGACACCACCTTGATTTTGGTGACCGGGGCCAATCCGAAAAGCACGTGCCGCCTTTCCCTGCGAATGATTTCACTGCGGACACGGGAGGTCACTTGGAAGTTCTGTTCCTTGGTGCGTTTGAGTCCCAGCTTTTCGATGATGCGGATGACGGATGTCCTGCTGATGCCCAGTTTGCCCGCCATTTCGGATAACGAGCAATGGTAGAAGTGGCTGCGCACATAGTCCGCACGTTTCGCCCATTCCGACTTGGTCTCTTTTTTAAGGCCCAGTTCCTTGGCTTTGCCTTTTACCGCCGTGACGCTCATTTGCAGGACGGTTGCCGTATGCTTCGTTGATTCTACGGGGAAGAGTTTGGCAAGGGCGGACAGTTTTTCCTCCGTCCATTTGTGATGTCTCATGGTATCAATTCTGTTTGAGGTTCATAAACAGTGACTTCTTCTCTCTCTTGTATTGTGCCAGTTGGGGCAGGAATGTCTCAAAGAAGGCCCTGACGATGGCGTTCACCAAATCGGAACGGCAGCGGTTGTGGATGTCGCAGTCATCGAGGGAATCGGCAAGGTCACGGTCCAACTTGCATACCAGCCGCTCTGCCTTGTCGTCCCGTGTGCCGGAAGATTCCAGATAGTTCAGGAAGCTCTCCCAACAGTCGTCAAGGGGCAAAGAGGATTGGGTGTCTGCCTGTGATTGCGGTTCTTCTGTCTCTTGTGTACCCGCCAGAATCATGTCGGGGTCATTGATGCCTTTGGTAAGGTCGTCTATTTCAGGAATGATATTTGCCATTGCGTTCTGATTATGGGTGATTACTGATTATTCTTGTCTTCTTTCTTCTGCGGTTTGGGATTCAGGTTCTCCGTCAGTTGGATGCCGGTGAGTTCTATTTCCCGGATGGGCTTTGCCGTATCGAAGATGGCGGTATAGATTTTCTCAAAGACCGGGGTGACGATGCTTGCCTGCATGTCCAACGCCGCCATTGTGCTGAACCGTTCCATATCCGCCCGTTTGGGTATCTTCGCCGTCACGTACCCGTAGTTGGAGAAGGTGTCTCTGGCGTTTTCCCAGAGCACCAGTTCCGCCCGTTTGCCGACCCTGCCGTCATTCAGGTTGGGGATAATGAAGAGCCTTGCCTTCATCCGGTCGCCCACGGCTTTCTTCAGGCGGTCAACGAACAGCAGGAAGCTGGCGGTGGAGGGGACGGTCATCAGGTCGTAATGGAACGGGACGACGATGATGTCCGAGTTGACGAACATCGGCACCAGTCCTTCGGCTTTCAGGCTGCCGGGCGAATCCATCAGCACGATGTCTATCTCCGGGTCGTTGTGCAGCTTCTCCATCAGGGAAACCATCATGTCCTTGTCAGTGGCTTCGCAATCCCATACTTCGTAGGGCATCGGCTGTTCTCCGTACTTCTTGATGTCCGCCTTGCGGCACTTCATGATGGAGTGCTGGAAATCGCAGTCGATGACCACCACACGGACACCCTTCGTCACCAGATAGTTGGCGAAGGTCACGCAGAGGGTGGTCTTGCCGACTCCTCCTTTTTGGTTGGCGAATGTCACGATAACCGGTGTCTGTATCATTTCGTATGCGGGTTTAATTACACAACAAAATTAGATTCTCCGTAACCCGGAAAACGAAATTCGCAACATTTATGCGCTTTCGGTTGGGGTTTCCGAATGATTGTAATGGTGGGAAACTCAGGTTTGCGGGGTGGAAGTGGCCAAAATAGTAACGTGAGAAAGTCCATTCCCAGATCTTCCCACGTTGTTTTGGGCTATCGTTTCAATGTGCGCCCGTCATCAATCTCATCGTAATTGCCGTTATGCCCGACTTCCCATTCCCGTTTCTCGCTCTGGCTGCCGCCTCCGGCATCACGTAGTCCGGCATGGCGTAAAAGTTTTTGGGATTTTGGAGTCGCTTGCTGAGATTTAGTCTGTTTGTTTATCTTCGGCTTGCGTTGCAGCAATTCCACGTTGAATCCTTCCGCGTTCAGGTCTATCAGTATATGCCGTTTGAAGTCGATGGCATAGACCGTATCTTCCTCTTGGCGTATAATGAACCCTTCTTCACGGAGGCGGCTTCTGGTCGAAGTGGCCGCTTCCTTGTCGGCAAAGATTTCATGCAGCTGGTTGACGGCATCCGTATGGGATTGCGGTCTGTCCGGCGAGAGGGAAACAAGTTCGGGGCGGTTCACCTTGAAGATTTTGCAGAGCATATCCCGTTCCGCCTCGGTCATGGGCTTGAACTGTTCCACTCGCTCGATGCGGTTGTTCCGGTCGATGGTTTCCGCCATAAACGCTTTCAGGGGTCGGGACTTGCCATCGTATGAATAGATGACACCTTTCTTTATATAGGCCCGCTGTTTGCGGAGCTTCTTGTATATCTCGCCCTGCGTAATCTTGGGGTTGAGTGTCAGAAGCCGGTCTATGAAGTCCTCAATGCGGTCGAAGCGTTGCTCCGGGGTGGCGAAGTCCAGCAGTTCGTCCATTGCCAGAACCCTTGCCCCGTTGATGACAGTCTTGTTCGCATGGTCAACAATCATGTAGCCGTATGCCGCATCTTTCTTGCCGAAGAAGACGAGGTCGATGCCGAACTTGCTTTTCAGTTCCTTTTGCAGTTCTTCTTTGGTGGAGCTTACATCCCGGTACTTTTTTAGGATGCTTCTGAGTTGGCGGCAGCGTGCCCTGTCCCGGTAGCCGCCTTTGAACAATGCTTCGATTTCGGAAAGAGAGAGTTCTTTCTGTACCTTGCCACCATGTTTGACACATACCTTGCCGTTCTTCTGATAGACTTCATAGCCCATCGAGGTGAGGACTGCCTTAAACTGGGCGAAGGAAGAGAAGGTGTATTGCTTGGCGACATCCACAGCCTTGTCGGTCTTTTGCCTTCTGTCGTTTCCGAGTATGCGGTCAATGGCTTCTTGGGAACGTCTCCGCTCGTGGTCGTGGACTATCTTCCTGCCATCGGGCTCAATCCGTGAGGTGACGATGTGCAGGTGAGTGTTGTCGGTGTCGTAATGGGAATAGATGAGCAGAGGTTGCCCGGCTTCCGCATATCCCATTTCCGAGAGATAACGGTACGCGAACTCCAGCAACTCCGATTCCGACAGTTCGTGGCCTTTGCACGATATGGCAACATGGAATTGTGCTTTCTGGATTCGGTTGTTCCGGGAAGTGTATTCTTGGAGATACTTGACCAGTTCATCGGGGGTAGGTTTACCGAATGTTCCGAGTGTGCCGAAGTTTTGCATCTCAATCAGTCGGGCTACACCTTTCGAGACTTTCCGTTCATTGTAACCGACAGCATGGAAGTTCGGGCTTCCGGGTAATATGGTTGCTATCATCTTGGGTTCTGTTTATTAGTAGTCTTGGTACTCTTGATAACCGAGTATTCGGATTCCGAGGTTCTATGTAATAAGGTATGGGGATATTCAGAGCTTGGTGGCCTCTTTCGTAACCTTATCCAGTTCACGTTTTAGCTTGTAAAGTGTTTCTTGGGTTACCCGGATGGTAGGTAACAAGACCTCTTGGATATAGCTGGGCGCAAGCAATCCGGCTACCGCCAGTTCATTGGCCCGTTTGACCGACTGGTTCAGGTTTCCACCTGCCCAAGACAGTTCGTTCTGGAACTTTCGGTAAAATGAACCGAGTTCGTTGATGAGTTCAAGCCTTTGTTTGGCATTGGTGTTGGAATACTCTGCCAGTGCGGAGCGCACATAGTGGGTTATGGAGGTGTAGGAAGCCGCTTTGTCCTTAATCTGAGCTGCTTCGTCCAATGTCACTCTTATCTTGACGTACTTTGTCTTTTGGTTCTTCATATCATGATATTTTAGTTGGTTGATATTCCGGTTACACTTTTCGCAAGGCGAAACAGCGATGAAATCGCCCCGATGCGGAGCAGTCGGCAAGTCACCCTTGGGATGCGAAACTCCGTTTTGCGGCCACAAGGGTACAACTTGCTTGACAAATCCTGTAACGCAGTTCGATGCCTTCCGGGGTCATTCCTGAACCAAAATTACCACAACCATGCGCCATGCAATGAAATTGGCAACAGAATACTTTGGGTGGCTTGTCATTGCAGCCAGAGTTTCAAGAAGCGGATGTCCGAGAACGCTTGCACCTTGGTTTCCGATGTGTCGGGATAGCCGATGCTGGTTTTCGGAAGCACGAAGCGGTTTGTTTACCGGATTACTTGAATAAAAGAATCGGGTGGACATTGTTTCATATTCCCAAGCGGTTTAGTTCTATGTTACCTCAAAATCATGATTACGGACAACCGAGAAACTTTAGTTTCGCAAGATATGGGAGTGGATAATATATCGCTCCCGATATAACGATACCCTGCTACTTTGAACACAAGTTATTCTGACTAAGAGGGAAATGTGTATCGGTATATCCGATGTCATCCACATCAAAAATACAGAGAAGCCAATAAACTGAATACGCACCAACGGATGAATGGTGATGCCGGATGTTTGGAGGTATTATCACCGAAAAATCAGGAATAACAGAAGCCGGGAAACAAGATAAAAATGTCAAATTTCTCCGAAAATAATAGTCGGCATATTTCTGTATATCGCTGATTTTTACTACATTTATATAGTAAAATACCTGTAAGAATAGAAGTTAGTACACACTAAAATGGAGTATCATGTTATTTGAATTGTTATTGATAATATACCTGTTACCGGTCATTCTGATTGCCGCGTATCTGTGTAGGTTTGCGATATGGCTTGTCAAGAAGCTGTTTGCGCTGGCTTGGTGGTTGGTCAAGTCTTTCTTTGCCCTTTTGTGGAAGGGATTGGTGCTGGCTTTCACCCTTGCCATTGCGAATGTGGTACCACCCAACCATAGGGAAGAGGGATGATAAAAGCCGTACCCATCAAGAAATGACGAATACGGCTTAGTGGAAGATGTGCTAAATTTTCCCTCTCTGTTAATGAGGTGTTTCTCCGTTCAGTAGGCTAAAACCCTTTGCCTTTGCTTCTTTCATAGACCGCTTCTTTCTGTGTGTCGCAGTTTACTAAACGGAACTGGACGTTACAGCCGGTAGGGATGTCTTTGGGCAGTTGTTTGGCAAGTCGGTCTATTACTTCATCTACATTGCTAAAACCTACATCGGTCAGCTCGCCAACTATTTTACCTTTGAAATAGGCACGTCCGTAAATCATTCTCTTGGGAGATATACGGAACAGAGCATCTTTGGATTCTTCAAGGTCAAGAGCCTTACCTTGCTTACTTTTCTCGTCACTAAAGAAAATGAAATCAATAATCTTCGCATTGAGTTCCCATGCCGGAGTGAAATCTAATTTCACATAACCTCTTGTGACCTTAAACCCATGACTGTGATTCATGCCAAATGCTACTTCATAGAGATTGGCATGACAATCGTTTTGTGCAATAGTAGCCCATGTATGCCTAAAGGTATAAAAACGATAGCAATCATCTTTTGTCATACCCATATCTTTACATATTTTCCGAATACCGATATTTACATTGGCATTGAAGCTGTCCGAATTGCTGTATCTGCTATGAAAGTTAAACAGGTATTCTTCATTTTCATCAGTAGAAAGATACTTGTCAAAGGTGGATTGGATAAAAGGCTCAACCCTCATTTCCATATATCCCTCGTCTCGACGACTGTTCCGAACCTTTGCTCTCTTATAGCTAATGATACCATTGCGGTAATTTATCTTTTTAAGTTCATACAGGTCAACGGAATTCATTCCACCTAAACAAATAGAAAGGAGTGCTACGTCTCTTCCCAATTCCGGCAGAGATGAAATCATTTTGCTTACAGGGAGCGGTCGATTGAAGAACTCACGACAAGCCTCCGCACTGATGGCCCGCTTTAATGTTGTGTCTGCCTTGGGAATTTTAATCTTATGCCAAGGATTGAACTTGATACGCACTATGTCACGCTCCTCGTCGTTGTACTCCGTTATCGCACTGTTAAAAATTTGCCGGATGCAAGTAGGGTACATTTCTTTGGCTCTGTTGGTCAAGGCAAGAGACTCAATCCACTTTTTCAATACAGTGGATGACATGTGCCCAAACATGATTTGGGTTGTTCCCAGATAGCGTTCAAGATGGCAGACGGCAAGTTTGTAGTTCTTTGCGGTACGGTCTCGCCCCTCTGATTCAATCTTTCTGATGAAAAATTGAGCATATTCGCTAAAGCAGAGTTCTTCATCTGCCTTTAGCAAATAATCTACGACTTCGCTGACGCTCCAAAGAGAAGCATCAACTCTATTCAGTCGGTCACTGTATTGCCTGATGATCATGGCACAGAATTCATTCACTACCGGGTCTGTAATTTCACCATTAGATACATGGTTCGCATCGACAATTTTATCTGTCTTGATGTAACCGGGCTTGCGGTTGTGTACGATTCGGATGTACACTGAGTAAAGACCGTCTGTTCTCGGCTTTCTCACCATTGCTTTTAATGTTGTCATACTTTTTGAATTTTAATTTTACTGCTGCAATAGACTTTTTCCTTGGTGTAAGCAGGTGTAAGCAACGGGTAATTTGGTGTAAGCATAGTGTAAGCAAATACGTTCATTTGGCTCATTTTTTGCGGTCAAATGTACGAACCGCCCAAGCGCAAATCAGGCTGTAATTACTGCTAAAGCAGTGAATTACAGCCTGATATTAAGAATGTTTATATTAGAGTGTTATTCCTCTATTGCAGCCTGAGCCACTTTCATAAACGATTATTCCCCAATAGGTTACATTACCGGTGTATGTGAAGTGTATGCGCTTTGGTATGACTTTTTCCTAAAACTGCTACTTTTTAAGCATTATTCTTCAACTGCAGCTTGCGCGTCTCCAATACATATCTGTATTTCAATAAGATGCAATATTTGTGTATGTAATCTGTATGCATCTTGATACAATCCTATACAATGCTTGGAACAGTTGCAATAGATATTAAGGATGAATGATTTGACCTCTCTGTAACGAGATGACGCATTCATTTAAATTTCAGTATTGTTTATTTCCTATCTTTCAATAGTTCAATAATCACGTCCTTATCCTTCAGGTTTGAATCAAGACGTAAAATCTGTGAGTTCAGACTCTCTATCTGCTCTTTCAGAAGCTTGATTGTTTCCCTCAGGTTCTCTGTTTCTTTCTTTTCGCTGGATAACTGTACGGCCAGTTCTGCATCACCTATCAGATTATTTGCATTTCCATCCAATGAAACGGCTGCAAGGTGTGCCGATATATGATGTTGTTTCGGACAGAAAAGGGAAAAGAAATTGAAGTCCAATGCTTCGCTGACTTTAATAAGCCTGTTCGTTTCCATTGTCTCCCTTTCCAGTATGCGGTTTATGTGCTGCTGCGGTACACCTATTTTGCGCCCAAGCTCAGATTTGCTTAATCCAAGCTCGTTGCGTCTTTTGTCGATAGCCTGACCTACATGCACGTGTTTTATGTCATTATCCATGCGATTCCTTCAATAAATACATCTTAAACAATAAATCATCAAACAAATATTTGGTTATATAAACCATTTTATGTTACTTTGTGGTATAACCTATTCATTTGATGAATACAAAGTTAAACATTAAATATTAAACATCCAACAATTATGTCTGAAAACTTAGAAAAAATCCGTCCGGTACTTGTTGCCCTTGAAGTAGGTGAATCCGTTTCATTCCCCATTTCACGTTTGAAAAGCGTCCGTACACAGGCCTCAGAGCTTGGTGCCATCTACAACCGTCAGTTCAAGACCAGGACTGACAGGGAAAACCATACCATTACGGTCAAACGAACAGTATAGAAACCAAATCAGGTTTATATGAAGATATTACAGTTTCTGGACCATCTTATACCATACGAAACATTCCTGAATGACCTCTCCTCCAGAATTGTCAGGCAATTGAAAGCCGACAAGGATGATCCTGAATTCATCAGCCAGAGGAAGGCTTACGAACTTTTTGGCCGCAGGAATGTAGAACGATGGAAACGTCAGGGAAAGGTGGTCACCTATAAAAGACCCGGTAAGGTGGAATACCGCACGGCAGACCTCAGGCTCTTGCAGCGAACCACCCAGGACTATTTTGATGAAAGTCAGCCGAAACAGGCAGAAAAACCGGTCAAGAAAGATAAGTGGTAAACATATTATGGCTAATACTCTAATATTGATAAACTTTATTTGTTTAGTTTAGCCGTGATACTCTATGAAATATAAAGAAAGCAATTATAGTAGGTACAGGAATGTGCGTCAGTAACCTTTGTTCACCAGCTTAACAATAAAGCCGGACAGATATTTGTATCGCACATTCATAATGATTTTATAATAATGAAAGAAATCAGACCAGCGTGCGATCCAAACGGTGTCTATTCAGTCAAGCGCACCTGTGCTGAACTCGGTATCAGCAACAAGACACTCAAAAAATACAGAGAAAACGGGTATATCCAACCGCTCAATCCTAATAATGTCAGCCGTCCGAAATACTCCGGCCAGTCAATAATCGATTGTTGGAACCTGCTCAGTACGTTATGATAAGCGAAACAACCATACGGAAAGTAAGGGAACTTGCCATAGAAGACGTACTCAGTCCTTATGTCAGACTGTCCAGAAAAGGCTTAACCCTGATGGGACTTTGTCCTTTTCATTCCGAAAAGACTGGTTCCTTTGCTGTCACTCCCAGCAAGAATCTCTTCCACTGTTTCAGTTGTAACCGTGGCGGTGATTCCATTACGTTTACAATGGAAAAGGAAAATCTTTCCTTCAGTTCCGCTGTGGAATTTATTGCCAAAAACCATAATATTCCGGTAGAATACATCAGTGAAGAGCGCAGTGAGGAACAGATGGCTGAAGCCAGACACCGGGAATCACTTCTGACAGTTCTCGATACAGTTCAGACCTTCTTCCTTCAATGTCTCAGGGCAACAGACAAGGAAGAGAGCCTTGATGCCAGGGCCTATGCATACAGCAGATGGCATGAGGAGTTCTGTGCCTTTGCCGGAATAGGATATGCACCGAAGGACGGTCAGGCCTTTATGGATTTCTGCAGAAGCAAGGCTTTGAACGAAGAACTGCTGTATGAACTCGGCATGTTCAAGCGTGGTGAGGACGGCAACACATACGCCATGTTCCGCCAGCGTATCATGATTCCCATAAGAAACAGATGGGGACGCATCATTGCCTATACGGCCAGATACATCGGAGACAACAGGAAAGCTCCCAAGTATATCAACTCGGTAACAAGCATGATTTACTCCAAGGGGGAAACAGTATTCGGTATTGACCGTGCCGCCAGACTGCGTGATGCCGACTATTATATCATTGTGGAAGGTGCTCCTGATGTCCTTAGAATGCAGTCAATTGGATACGACAATACAGTAGCGTCACTTGGAACAGCCTGGAGTGACAGCCAGTTTGAGCAGCTGAAGAAGTATGTATCCTCACTCTGTTTCATTCCTGATTCAGATATTGCGGAAGGCAAGCCATACGGACCGGGATTTGAAGCGGTGATGACCAACGGGGCTGCAGCCATAAGAAAAGGATTCCATGTGACAGTAAGAGAACTTCCTTTCGCTGAAATACCATCCGAGACAGAAGGAGAAGTACAATATACCAAGAATGATGCCGACAGCTATATCCGCAGCAGGGAGGACTATACTTCACTGCCGGAAAAACATTTTATCATCTGGCTGGCACAGAAACGTTTCCTGGTAGCCGGTTCCATGGTAGAGGAAAGAAAGTGTGTTGCGGAAATAGCAGACCTGTTGCGCTATATAAAAGACCAGCTTGTGTATGACCAGTGCATAGAACAGCTCTCCAGACTGCACGGCAAGGTAAAGCTATGGCGTGATGCCGTTACACAGGCACGTGGGGAAGCCAGGAGAAGGAACGACAAACCTGCGGCCATGAACGAGATGCAGCGTGAAGCTGAACTGCTGCGCCAGTTCGGTCTGTTCGTCAGGGAAAACTGTTACTACTCCATCGGTGAAGATGATGATGAACCGTCAAGAATCTCCAACTTCATCATGGAACCGCTATTCCATATCGAGGATGAGATAAACGGAACCAGAATCTTCCGCATGAGGAATATGTACAATGTATGCAGGGTCATAGAACTGAAGGAGTCGGAACTCTGCTCGCTGAGCAACTTCCAGCAGAAGGTAGGCTCACTGGGCAATTATGTATGGCTGGCCAAGATAGACAAACTCAACCGTGTAAAGGAATACCTGTATTCAAAGACCGATACGGCAGAACGTATCAGAAAGCTCGGCTGGAATGCAGCTGAAGGATTCTTTGTTTTCGGTAACGGAATATTTTTTGCAGGTACATTCAATACCGTTGATGATTTGGGTATAGTCCGTAGTATAAACGGCAAGGCCTTCTTTATACCGGCCACTTCAAAAATATATCTCAACAACCCGGAGATATTCCAGTTTGAGAGACTTATGGTACATGAGAACCGCAACGGAATAAAGCTGTATGATTACGTAAAAAGACTGATGGAAGTATTCGGTGAGAATGCAAGCGTAGCCTTCTGTTACCTGCTTGCCACACTCTTCCGTGACATCATATTCAGACGTACCCGCCACTTTCCCATCCTGAACCTTTTCGGTGAGAAAGGAACCGGTAAGACAACCCTGGCTACTTCCCTCCAGTCTTTCTTCCTGCACGGAGTAGATCCGCCCAATCTCGGAGTAACTTCCGTACCGGCCATGAACGACCGTGTATCACAGGCCGTCAACACCCTTGCCGTACTGGATGAATACAAGAATGACCTTGACATCCGCAAGATAGCCTATCTGAAAGGACTCTGGGGCGGTGGCGGCCAGACCAAGAAGAATACGAATACAGACGGGATGGCAGCACAGACCATTGTCACAACAGGTGTAGCCCTTTGCGGCCAGGACAAGCCTACCCAGGATATGGCACTCTATACCCGTGTCATCTTCCTTGCCTTTTCAAAGACATCATTCAACCAGAATGAGAAAAGGGCCTATGAAGACCTTGTATCAGTCTGCAACATGGGACTAACCCACCTCACCCTGGAGATACTGGGACGCCGGGAACTGTTTGAGAAGAACTTTCCGGAAATATATTCCATAACAAAGCGTGAGTTGGCTGCAAAACTGGAGAATGAAACCATCCATGACCGTATATTCGGAAACTGGGTTATTCCATTGGCCACCTTCAGAACGCTGGAGACAGTAATTGACGTGCCTTTCAGCTATGCAGAATTGTTTGATACGGCAGTCAGGGGAATACGCAATCAGAATGAACTGGCTCAGGAAAGTTCGGAAATAGCGGACTTCTGGAGTATGCTTCAGGGATTCCAGACTTCAGGGAAATGTATTGAGAAGGCACATTACCGTATAAGGTATATGAAATCCTTCCGCCCATTGTCTGTAAAAGAAGATATAGAATTTAAGGAGGCACGTCCGATTCTCTATCTGAACACAGCAGCCGTAGCATCACTGTTCAACAGCCGGAATGCAGGTTCCACCTCCAACCGCTCGAACTGGTCCACCATCATGTCGTACCTGAAATCCCATGCTTCATATCTGGGACTGAAACAGGACAGATTCACCATACTTCTGCCAAGCGGACTTCCTGACTATACCATCGACATTGTGAATGGAGAGCAGGTTAAGAAGGTAAAGGTAAACCGACCAAAGGCATTGTGCTTTGATTATCTCCAGCTGAAAGAGACTTTCGGACTGGATCTTGAAACTGAGGTTGTAGCAGAAAACCAGGAGGAAATTCCAGCGGAAAGCAATGTCATAAACCTGCAACAGCTCAAACAGAATGAACTGCCTTTTTAATAAACTCATCTTAAAAGACTCAATGAAATCCATGGATAAGAATTTAAAACTGAAATTGCGAAGAAAAAGCGCAAAAAACGAAGAAAAAACTTTGAATAGAAAATTTAAAAGGCTATTTTTGTGGAAAAGATGCAAGAATATGATATTAAATTTAGAAATTAAGAATTACCGTTCATTTAAGGATGTATGTTCCTTTACGACAGAGCCGACCTCTTCAAAGGCTAAGGTTGATAATATATGTGAAGTTGAGACCAATGCAGAAGGATTAAAGAAGGCTTTGAAAATCTCTTTGATTTATGGAGCAAATGCTTCAGGTAAGACTAATATCATAAAGTTTTTATATAGGTTCAGACGATGGGTTCACAATCTTGACAACAGGGTTGGTGATGATATTCCATTGTATCAGCCGTTCAAATTTGACAATACTACGGCTGATGCACCAATAGGTTTTTCAATGGAGTTTATAACTCAGAGAATCAGATATAAATATGAAGTCAGTTTTACCAGATTGCAGATAGAGTCAGAGTCGCTGATTTATTATCCAAACGGTAAACAGACACAACTTTATGAACGCACTTTGCTTTCAGAAGATAAAGAATCAGATACTATTAAATTCGGATCAAGCCTTTCTTCTTCAAAGCCTTTCAATGTGTTCAAGAACCAGTTGCTGATTTCCAAGTTCCTGAAGGATACACCATGCGAACCGATAACAAATGCCGCAAAATATCTGGCAGATATGATTGTTTCCAACGGTTATCATGAAGATACCATGTTGGGTGAAGATAAGGAAATGGTCAGATGGCTTTATTCACGACCTGAAAACAAGAAACTGCTTGCTGAATTTCTGGCATTTGCGGATACTGGTATGACCGGTTTCCAGCTGGAAAAGCGCAGTGATGGCGTTGAAGTTACAAGCCTGCATGGTCTATATAATGATGGTGAGGATTTGGGCAAAATAGCAGATTTGCCTTTAAAAGAAGAATCTTTTGGTACAAGATCACTTTTCCTTATAGGCTGTTATATATTACAGGCACTGCAGAATGGAAGTCCGTTTTTTATAGATGAAATGGATTCCGGGCTACATTCCTACATAACACAGCTTATTGTGGACATTTTCAGAAATGAAAGAATAAACAGGAATAATGCCCAATTGATTTTTACAACCCATGATGTGAATCTGCTTGACCAGAATACTATCCGTAAAGACCAGGTATGGTTTACGGAAAAGAATGGGCAGGGAGTATCAGAGATATTCTCTCTTTCCGATTTTGAGGACGTAAGAGAGGATACATTGTTTGCCAAATGGTATTTGAATAATAAATTTGGAGGTGTTCCTTCATTAAAACCACTGGAGAAACTGTTTGTAGACTATGGCAAGAACGAGTGAAAATAAACGTCATAGTAAGTATGTCATAAGAATAGTGTGTGAAGGCGATAAGACCGAACCATTATTCTTTACAGACTTGTGTGACCAGTTTTATGGTGACAGCAAGGATTTTGATGTACGTACAATTCCTCAGCCTAATATACCGGTTGAAGATGCTGAAGCGGATTCTTCCAGAGGAAGCTATAAAGGGAAGAAACGTAAAGTCAAGTCAGGTGGACAGAAAGATGTTGCTGAAGATGAAGTTATAACCGGTGTTCCACCATTAAAATGGGTGTTGTATGCAAGAAAAATCATGTCTGAAGGAGTGGATGAATCTTGGGCAGTATATGATAAGGACGAACATCCTAAACATGAGGAAGGCATGGCCGAAGCCAATAAGATAATAGATGGCAAAAAGGTAAATATTGCTTTTTCAAGTCGTAGTTTTGAATATTATTTGCTGCTTCATTTTGAGTACCTGTATTACGGTTTTGAAGCAACGGAATGCGGCGAGAGAATAAAAGGCAAAAAGCAGATATACGAATGTGGTACTGGTAAGAATCCTGATAAGGATTGTGACGGTAAGAAATGTATCAACGGATATGCGAGGAAACACGGATACTGGATGGAAAGCAAATCATCAGTTTCTACCTTTCCGCTGGTTAAGGACAAATTACTGAAAGGCATGATCAATGCATGTCGGTTGAGAACGGAAAGTGACTCAAAAACCGATGAACCGATTTATAAACGCAATCCTTATACGAATGTAGATATTCTTGTTGGTAGACTGATAGGAAAAGAAACGGTAAGCTATGGTACTACATATACCTTCAGAGACTATGGCTCTGACTGGTCTGTAAGACTTGACGAGAGAGGCTTAAACCTGACAAACAACAAGAATGGTTCTGAATTATTCCAAAGAGGGATGTTTATGATATATGATTGGGAGAAAAATACCAGAAAGGAACTGAATGAGAAGGTGCTGCTGTTGGGTTCCGGAGAAACTGATTTGTTGTCCTGTACTCTAACTGATAGCCAGGTTATATCTATTAAGGTTAGTCATGAAAAAGAGGTCCTATTGTTACCTAACTTTATTATTTAAGTAATTAATATACAATTATATAAGCTCTTCTAAAAAAATGATATAATTATATACTTTATAGATAAGAGTGTTTCATTGTTCTAAAGTAATGGTTACATTTGTGTTTATATTGTTTTTGTTCAAACGATTTATGTAAATTATTTAATTCTATATTGAATTGTTTTATATTTAATAAGAGCAAATACTTAGTATTGGACGGGAATTTGAAAAAATAATCATTAACTTTGTATAAAACTTAAATGTATTAATTGTTATGTGTGATATTGAAAATAGAAATATAGAAACTGAAATAATTATTGATAATCAATCAGATAGTGAAGATATACAAAATATAGATATTTCTGATGTTGTTGTATATGCTAGGGATTGGACTATAGAAACAATATTTAATCAGATTAATATTGGTAATATAGATCTTAATCCAAAATTTCAAAGAAGAAATGCATGGAACGATGATAAAAGAAGTAAACTTATAGAATCTATAATAATGGGGTATCCGGTTCCTGAGATTGTTCTAGCTGAGAATCCTAATAAAAAACGTTCTTTTATTGTTATAGATGGAAAACAGAGATTGCTTACGCTTGCAGGATTTATTGATAACGAAAAGTATAAGTATTGGGATAGACCAGTACTGAAGGGACTTAAGGTATTAAAAGAGTTAAACAGAACAAAATATATAGATTTAGATGATAAATCTAAACGTGAATTTGATAACTCTTCATTGCGCTGTACTGTTATAACGAATTTCAAGGATATTCAAATTTTATATGATATTTTTTACCGACTTAATTCAGGTTCTGAATCTTTGTCTACTCAAGAATTAAGACAAGCTCTTAATAGAGGGAAATTTGCTGATTATCTAGTAGAAATTACAAATACATTGCAACCCATTCATTCCGTAATGAATTTATCTGAACCTGATAAAAGATTTAGGGATATTGAAATTCTATTAAGACTTTTTGCTTTTATAAAGTATCCCAAGGAATACAAAGGTAATTTAAAAAGGTTTTTGGATGAAAAAATGGGTGAAATAAATAGCAAATGGGCAGAAATTGATTCTGAAATAATGGATCAATATGATAAAATAAATTCTACAATTAATTTACTTAAAGATATATTTGGAGACTATAAATTTATTGGTCGAAAATATGATGAAAATGATTTTTCTAATAGATTTAATAAAGTCTTATTTGAAGTGGAAGTTTTTTATTTTCTGCATTTGGATAATAAAATTATCGAACATAAACAAAACTTCATTGATGCATTTAAGAAACTTTGTTTAGAAGATATTGATTTTAGATCTTCTATTGAAAGTTCTACAAAGAATATCGAAAATTACAAAATAAGATATACTAAATTCCAAGATTTAATAAATAATTCTTTTGGCTTGAATTTATCTATAAATCCTTTTTTATAAATATATGGTAAGTATAAAAGATTCTCTTGATAAGTTGGAATTGTATTTATTGGAACTCGAAGAGAAATATATAGATACCCATGATGATCCTTTAGAGGATCCGGATAAATATAAACTTGATGTTAGAAGTTATTGTGTTCTTTCTCATGCTGCTTTTGAAGAGTTTGTGGAGAATATATGCCTGTACACTTTAAATGAGATAGAAGATAAATTTATAAACACACAGCGTATTAGTTATTCTACATTGTGTTTATTACATTTTAATGGTAATACTAAGACAATAGATGATGATAGTTGGGATGATAATGATAGAATATATGATTATCTATTAGGACAAATAAAAAGTATAAAGAGCGAATTTTCTAGATACATAATGAATCAAAATCATGGTGTTGGATTAAAATATCTGAAAAAACTATTAGTACCATTAGGATTATATACCCCTATAGATATTAGACTTAAACCATCTTTAGAAAATTTGACTAAATATAGAGGAGGTTATGCACATTCATCCCATAGAAATATTAGAAGTTTATCTCCTGAAGATTCAAGAACATATGTTAGAGATGTATATGAAATAATGGTTGAATTAGCAAAGAAATCTAGTAATATTTTTTATTATAGTATTCATTAATATCGAGATTAATGTATTAAATTAATGACAAAATGGGAATAATACTGGATTAATTTTTTAGATAATAAAAATTATCTAAAAAGAGACATTGTATCTATTCCTGATACGCCCAATCTTCTGAAGCAATTTCATTCTCAACTTTTCCGGAAAAGTAATCTCCACCTTATCACCAAGAGCCAGGATTTCATCCACTAGCTCGTCAGTCACAAGAAGTGTGTAATCAAATGAAGTGAAACTCCCCATATCATTCCTTTCTACCTGCGAATGGTGGAAAGGATGTTTTCTTAGATAATCGGCAAATGGACCATAAGCCCTTAGTGTAACCTCTTCCGGCTGCTGTCCGGTTGGAGCCACAACACCAATAGAGTCTGAAAGACGTTTGGCCAGCGAAAATCTGCAGTCAGTCTGAAACCTGTTTCCGCTGAGATAGATTCTTGTCAGTGCATCAAGAGGAACAGCACAGAACTCTGATCCGTTCCTGTACCCGAGCAGATACCAGCGGTTATGGAACAGCTTCAAACCTTCCGGTCGGAAACGGCCTTCCACTTCATTGCCCTTGTCATTGGTGTAGAATATGTACAGCTCATGTCCATCGCTGATACATTCCGATATATCAGGAAGGTATTCAATACCGCCAGACATGTCAGGCAGTACAACACGATGGAACAGACACGGACTGCTTTTCAGAGCCACATCAATGATACGGCTGTTGAACAGCCAGTTCCGGCAGCTGTCACCGAGTATTTCATCCAGATTCTGGATGTAGTATGTATAGTCCTTTCTGTTGCACGCAATAACTATATCAAAATTCTCCTCAATCATTTTTCTGTGATGGTGGAATGTACGAAGACTCAGCGGCTTCCCATTGTACAGGAAATGGTGCTTCCAAATATCACAAAGCCTTTCAAAAGTGACCTTTCTTTCCTGGTAGACTGTATGCAGCAGCCAAATGTACCGGTTGTAGATGTTATTCATAAAACTACCCCTTATAACTTGTTTAACTATCTAAATATAAGCATTATAAATGAGATATGCAAGAAATTTGCATATCTGTTTTGTACAATATTTTCACTATAATCCGGGCAGGTTTTCAGTACAGATTGATTATATCCATACATCTTTTCCTTGCCTCCCTGCAGGTATAGAATGTTCCTCCATAAGGCTTGCCGTCATAAAAGGCTATCACGCCACATGAATGCTCCAGCATGAAGTCATTGCGCCTTAGAAGACACCCGTGAAAATAGTGTTCACTCAATACGATAACCTGGTCAGCCCTGGAAATTATATTCTGATAACGTTCCTTTTCCATTGACGGCCACCGGCAGCTCTGTCTTCTGAAAGGTACAACGGCAATTAGCCGGATTTCCGGATACTTCCCCTTCAGTGACAATATAGTTTCAGCGGCCATCAGGTCGAATCCCATGGCCATGCCTGAGAAGAAGCAAGTTATACCCGATTTGCAGGCGACGGACACGGCTTCAACAAGCCGTGCACTTATTTCATCCTGCCTTTCTACGGGAACAGTTCTGTGTCCCGTGAAAGCCAGTGACTTTGATTTTTCTGATAATATTCCGTTCATAGTTCTATACTTTATAATGGGTTCTTGCAAGGAAGATGCCTTCAATGACATTCGCTCCGAAACTCTCCAACTGATTCGCATATATACCGAAACTTAATCCGCGTGTTATTACATCATCGAAGACTATGACTGCCTTGCCTCTGAACCACTCTTCATCAAACTCGATGATGCTCACCCTTCTGATTTCCTTTTCAGCCTTACGGTTTTCATGAATAGCAAGTCTTTCTCCGCATACCCTTACATGGTCATACCCGTTTATTGCTCCTGTGAGTTCACATACCCTTTTGCAGAAGTCCATATACCGGATTTCATTCTTTCTTACCGATGATGCCGGAACCGGAATGAATACCAACTGTGAGCATCTGCTGCCGTGTTCCTCAATCATTCTTGCTGCCGTCATCTGTGCCACCGCTTCATGAGACCTTCCGTCCTTGAAGTCATAAACCAACTGTCTGTCGGCGATTTCCTTCTCGCCCACATTCTGAATACGTTTGGGAAAATACTTGCAGAACCATGTCTGAGGCTTTTCCAACTGTTTTCTGATGCTTTCGTCCATCTGTACCATACGCTCTGATTTTTTTCCCTTCTGTCTGCAAGTTTTTTCAGCTTGCCCGAAGGATATTTTTTGCAGTTCTCAGAAGCGCAGGCATTCAATAAGGCAAACTTCAAGGAAAGCTGAAAATACGCTCAACCCCGTTTGAGGAAGATTTTCAGCCCTGTGTTTGACGTTTGCAATGCCGGAGATACTTTTGCAAAAAAATATCTGAAGAGGCATGCTGAACAAACCTGTGGCTGTAATGGTACATTAGGATAACCACGTATCCCTTTCGCATCAGATGTTTTCAGATAATAAAATGCACCCGTTTCAGGGGTGACAGTGTTGACAGAGAGTATCTGCCAGTTTATCAGATACTTCATATAGAAATCATGCGTTGACAAACGTTGACAAGTGTAGCCATAATTTTCAGTCCGCTAAAAATCCATAGCCAAACGTTGACACATTATAATACTCTATTCTTTATAAGAAAAATCAGAAAGAATATAATGTACTGTATTACAGAAACTTCCTAGATAGACTTTATAACGGATTTTCATTGGATTTGCTGTCAACGCTGTCAACCGTCAAATATATGCTTTCCTGATTTCCGTAAAACAGATTCGTTATCAACCGCCTTAATCCAGTCATATTGAATATGACCGGTAACACATAATCCATACAAATCCCACAATCTCCGGAATAATCCCATATTTGACGTATTGACAGCTAATAATCAGTTATTTACATTTGCGATATCCCATAAACGAAAAGATTAACCAGCATGAGATATAATGAAAGTCGTTCCGGAAAAGACATATTCAGTAAAGGAGGCAGCACGCTACCTGGGTGTTCATCGCTGCACCATCTATGCCTATATCCGTTATATGGATAAGCCGCTGGCTTTCCTGAAGATACCTGATAAGGCAAAAAGGGTGTTCAGAGGAATTGACCTGATAGCCTACAAGGAAACCGGTCTGCCCAAACGTGGCCGCAAGCGTAAGAAACACCGTTAGTTCAGTCTGTCCCATGGAATGGTATCCAGAAGATTACATTTTGCATTCATAGCTGCAAGTTCAAGAGCCAGCAGCCATGCCCTTAACCTGACATCCTCCATGTCAGCCACGGCCTGAAGGAACTCCGTCGGCTCCATTGCTCCTGACTGAATCATCCATTCCCTTGCACATTGTTCAGGGACAACGGCACTGACGAAAGAGAATATTTCTTTTGCTATGCAGCCGGCTGTACCGTCACCGGCTTCAATGGTAAAGCAGAACGGCACACCGCTCGAAGTCTTCCGTTTGAAATTGAGAAACTGGATTCCATCCATGTTTTCCATAGAAACGCTCCATCCATGCCGGGCAGAGATATTAAAAATATTACGACAATTTTCCATTTACCATACAATTATAGTTTTGTTTTCATTTACCTGCTATAATAAGCAGCCGGTCTTGTCCGTGACGGATAGGACCGGCCACTTCTGTTTTCATACAGCCTATTCAAACCTTGCAAGAAATTCCTGAAGTCTGCTGTCTTTAATCAGTTTTAGCGGAACCGGCTTAAAGTTCTGCTGCTGTCTTACCTGAAGCTTGCCAAGCCCCTGAGCACTCAGGTCAAGCTCCACATCAGAAAGCTCATTGAGGGAAACATACCCGTATTCATCCTCCATGAGTCCGACTACGATACCGAATAGAATCACATCGTCATCCTCCCTGTTTCCTTCAAGGATAAACCACCTTACAGAACCAAGGGCAAAAACCGCACGGCAAACAGCCTCTTTTCCCTTGCCGTCCTGGGAGTAGAGCGGATAACCCTCCAGAGCTTCCGCCAGTTGTGTCGTCATCAATCTGCACATATCAGTAAAAATTTAAAAGATTGTTTGATACTCATTCTTCTTGCTCGCATAACACTTGAATTTTGAAGTTCCAGTTCTTTTCCCTCCAGTAAAGCTCATTGAGCTTCATGGCCGGGAAAAACCGTTTTATGTGCATTTGTGACTGCGGACCAAAGGGAGAAAAAGACAAGTGTGAAGTCAGAGAATGCAGACGGAATACCCAAATTTTTGAGGTATGAGAAAATTTGCGGAAGGCTGCCGTCAAGTCCTCCGACTGAAAGCGCAAGCGTCACTTGGCGTTTCTCCAGTCCGCAGTACCTTTGCACATAAGAAACGGTTCCGGCTATGATGCTCCAATGATTTCCTGATATTCAGTATTCAAAGATTTCTGAGGAGCATAGTATCCGTTTTCAGACAAACCACCGGTAACCGGTTGCCAATGTCAGAGCCTTTGAAGTGAAGAGCAGCGCAACCTTAAAGGCTCTGTCTTTGGCAACAGTCCTGATTTATCTGCATGATTGTATGAATCTGTCGGTTGAAACTTGCCTGGTATCGGGATACGAAGCAAGTCAGCCGGTAAGTTTTCGTAGCATAAGGCAAGTTGTTCCGGCATCGCATGAAATACGAACAGTCGGAACAGCTTGCCTGTATTTTAAGACGAGTATTCAGGGATATAGGACGTTCCGGCATTGCAAGCTTTAGCCTGCATCATCGGAACGGCCTGCTTGTTTTCGTTTTCAGACATGTTATCGATAATCAGTTGCCAATGTCAGAGTCTTTGAAGTGAAGAGTAGCGCAACCTTAATGGTTCTGTCTTTGGCAACTGTCCTGATTTATCTGTATGGTTGTATAAACCTGTCGGCTGAAACTTGCCTAGTATCGAGATACGAGATAAGTCAACCGGTAAGTTTCCGTTTTAGAAGGCAAGTTGTTCCTGTATCGCATGAAATACGAACAGTCTGAACAGCTTGCCTGTATTTAAAGGTAAGTCTTCAAGGAAATTGTCCGTTTCGGAAGTGCAAGCTCTAGCCTGTATCAACGGAGCGGACTGTTTGTCTCCGTTTTTCAGACCATTTCTAATGGTAACATAAGTTGTTAATGTCATATGCCTAAAATACTGTAAAGCTATTCAGTGCAGCAAGAGTCACTCAAATCTGACAACCACTTTATTCTATTGCATAAAACGCAATAGAAATGGAGATATAGCTCGAAAATATGGCTATAAATCTTACATATATACATCTTTTTATATTATTTTTGCACAAACAATTATATACTTATGGCAAAAGATATAAATCGTATTAAGGTCGTTTTAGTGGAGAAAAAACGAACTAACAAATGGCTTGCAGAAGCTTTGCAAAAAGACCCTGCTACTGTTTCAAAATGGTGTACAAACGTTTCACAACCATCAATAGAAACTTTAGTTGAGATTGCAAGAGTACTTGAGGTCGATGTTAAGGATTTATTGGTGTCTACCACCAATGACTCTGTTTATATAAAGATACCTAAAGTATGATTAAATAGTGATTCCCCGATAGATTTTCTATTATATGGTTATCACCCATGATAATGTAAGAATCATAATAATAAGAGTATGATTTTTATAGATAAAAATATCTTTAAAACATTATTCTGGTTATTAAAACGGGATGATTAAGAAAGTATTGTATGGGCTTAAATATGAATGAGAATTGGTTTGAAATAGTTGAGATATTAAGAAATACATTAGACAGTAATTACAGCAAAGCTGAATTTGTTTCTGCAGTAGAAAACTGTTTTAGAGTCCTAGGATGGAGGAAGACTAATGGCTCTTTGATTAAGAATTATAATTTACCTAATGGCTCTAATGTTGATATTGTATTGTCTAAAACTTATGGAGAAAATGTGCAATCCGATTATATTCCTGTTTTTATCCAGTGTGGAGAATTTCAGTATAATGAAACAGATAATGTAAGCTTTGCAATGGATGAATTATTGACAGAGGCAGCCATATCCTTCGGTAGTTGTATTAAGTTTTTCTATCGTAATAATCAAGATATAATCCTTAGTAAAGAAATCCTATTAGAGGAAAGTAATCACGAAGGAATACAAATATCAGATTTACTTTTGTTTCAACATTTCAAAAAGTCTTTAGTTCATGACTATATAACTTCACTAAATGAAAAAAATGAGGTTTTATCTAAATTACGTTTGGATATTAAACGTATTTCAGAGGACAGGAATATACTTAAATCCATATTCTCAGATTTTCTCGTGCAACAGGGATATGACAGGGTGTTGATTGAAGAAGAAATGCGGAATCTTGAAATTGTTGTATCGCAAAAACAGCTTTGTTCTAAAGAAATGGAAAATCATTCTGCGAGTACAAAGGATACAACACGTTTCTCTTTTAATGGAAGCCAGTTTTATCCTAAAAAAAGGTTTGTTCTTGCTGTAGTAAAGCAATATGTTAAAGAACATCCTGGTATCACATATAATGAACTTGAAAGAGTGTTCCCATCGGGCATAATAAGTAAACAAAGAGGTGTCATACGTCCATTATCAGTTGTACAGGAATGGATGAAAGACAATGCTGATTTGTCTTCAAGATATTTTCTTGAATCAGATGAATTAATAACACTAAATGACGGACTTCAGTATACTGTTTACAACCAATGGGGGTTGAAACAATTTAATAAATTTCTGGAAATTGCTCAGTCCATGTATATTGTAAATAGTGATAAAAAAAATAATGATGTAATAGATGATATTCCTGAACATTTACATAAATCAGTATTGCAGATTTCCAAGGAATCTTTACAATCGTTTGTTAAAAAGAAAAGTTGATGAAGAAAAATAAATTTACATTTATAGATTTGTTTGCTGGTATTGGAGGCTTTCATACTGCAATGCATAGTGTTGGAGGAAAATGTGTGTTTGCCAGTGAATGGGATAAATATGCACGAATTTCATATGAAGCTAACTATAAAGATATAGAACCAGATCTTTTCCAAAAAGATAGTTATGGGAATTATCTGTTTTTTAACAACGATATAACAGAAGCAATACCAGAAAGTATTCCTGCATTTGATGTCTGTTGTGGAGGCTTTCCTTGTCAACCCTTTTCTATTGCAGGTTTAAGACGTGGGTTTGAAGATACTCGTGGAACTTTGTTCTTTAATATAGCTAATATTGTTAAGCAAAAAATTGATTCAGGTATTCCACCAAAAGTGTTGTTCCTGGAAAATGTAAAAGGATTGAAGACTCATATGAAAGGCGAAACACTTAAAACGATTTTAGCAACATTAGATGAATTGGGGTATGCATATAACTATGATGTTTTAAATGCAAAATATTTTGGGGTACCTCAAAATAGAGAAAGATTGTTTATTGTTGCATGGTATAAAGACATTGTTAAAGCTACAACTTTTAAATTCCCCTATGGAATAGCACCTGATGGTAGTACAATATATGAAAAATCGAAAGATCTTGGAGATAAGGTAATAAAGACCAAAGTTTCAGATATTTTCGAGCCAGAAGATTCTATTGATAGTTACTATACTATTAGTGATAGGTTATGGATTGGTCATCAAGAGAGAAAGAAAAGGAACAAGGCTAACGGTAAGGGATTTGGCTATTCACTTTTTAATGAAAATAGCGTATATAGCAGTACAATATCTGCAAGATATTGGAAAGATGGTAGCGAAATTCTTATTGATCAATCTGATAAAGGATTAAATCCCAGAAAACTAACTCCAACTGAAGCAGGTCGTTTACAGGGTTATCGAATTATAGGGAATGGCTGGAAATATCCGGAAAATGCAGATAACCAAAATTATAATTCTGATAATCTGGAATTTCATATAGTTGTTCCAAGAAAGGAGGCATATCATCAGTTTGGAAATAGTGTCGCAATACCTGTTATCAAAAGATTATCAAAAGAAATTGTCGAACAATTATTAAAAATATAGGCATATGAACAAAGTGATAGATACGGAACAAGTCATTGAATCAAAACAGATTCTGAAAGATTTACATCAGGTTCTTGTAGATGCAAAGAAAAGATTTACTGATGAGTTCATAGCGCAGGAGGTTAAGCTGAGTGATACATTCAAAGTTACCTTTCGTAACATGTTGAATAAAAAAAACTGTACGGTAGAATATTTCAGTTATACTACAGTTGTAAATAATACTTTTGGACAACAAATTTATATAGCTAACCAATGGTTTGTAATTGCTTCATATTTTGTTGATTTTTGTTCGGAGATGTTAAGCTATCAGAGTCTGTTCTTTAAGATTTGTGAGCGTATTGGGCTTAATCATAAAGGAATGAAAGAATATGCGACCAGATTAAAAGAGGCTCCAACTATGGAAGATAAATCCAGTTTTATGGCTACAGCATTGGAAATGCTTAATGATGATTACTCTGATGTACATGATGATAAACATAAAGTTGCAACATATCTTTGGAAATTTGTAAGTGATTATTCCTGGTGGGCGGGAAATAAAACTGTGGACAGAAATGACTTTTATTTCTCTGCGCTTCTTAATCAAATGAATGTAGTGAATGCAAGTGCTGGATATTTGGCAACAATAGCATGGTATTATTCCTGTGTTCTTTCTTTAAGGTTGTTGGTAGATAATACAGATAATTTTACTATTGACTTGAAAAAGAAAACTATAACTGTAAAACCATATAAAACAGAGCCTCAAACTGATACTAAACTTTGTGAATCAAACGAGATTTATAAAGCCAATAAAGGTATCTCTATAAGTGCGGCAAGTCTGGAAAGGTTTCAATCTATGAGTTAATTATGAAGGCAAACTGGATTATATGTGATAACCATTTGGCGCTGAAGGATGGTAACAATATTTACCATCTAAGTGCTTCAGAGATTTATTCTTTCTCTGATATGAATAGAATAGACGGAATAGAATGTGAAAGCCCTTTAGTAGATTTACCGGCTACTCGTTTCTCTAAAATAGGAGCTGCTGCAAAAATCATGTTGACCAGCAGTGTCGAAGGTGATATATATTTCAATGTTTATGCTATTCGTAAAGGTAAACAGATAACTGTAGATATTGTAAATGGATTGCTTATAGATCAGTGCATATGTGACAATATATGGTTCTATATAACAGAAACAAGCAGTATAATTCAGGAGATAATTACAAAGTCTGGAATAGTATCTTCTGGGCGTATTAATTTAAAACAGTATTTAAGCGTTATTGAACAAAGTATATTTGGTGACTTAGATGTTGTTGAGAATCATGTAGAGCAATCCGTTTTACATAAGCCAGTAGTTACAGATTCAAGTATACCAAAGGACCTTAAAGCCACATTATTCCCTTATCAAGAATCTGGATATTCATGGATAAGGACTATGTTAGAAGTAAATAACGGATGTATCCTTGGAGATGAAATGGGATTGGGGAAAACTATGCAGGTAATAACTGAAATGTTATATTTGAAAAGTCAGTTTATGACCCCAATAATCGTTGTTGCACCAATATCACTTCTTACTAACTGGCAAAGGGAATGTAAGAAGTTTGCACCGTCACTTAATGTTATAGTTCATTATGGGCCTTACAGGATAAGCAATTTTCGGGATTTTTCTGAATTTGATGTGATCATAACTTCCTATACTACTGTAATAAGTGATATTCATATGCTTAATATGATTAAGTGGAAAATGGTTGTTTTGGATGAAGCTCAAAGTATAAAGAACCCTGACAGTTCCAGAACTAGAGCCTGTAAGCAGTTGAATAGAGTAAGAAGCCTTGCGGTTTCTGGAACCCCTTTTGAAAATCATATAACGGATATATGGTCATTGGTAGACTTTATTCAGCCTGGTTTGCTTGGCACACTTAATACATTCAAGAAAAACATTACTGATGACATTGAAGGTGGTAAGAAAATTGAGCCAATACTCTCTGCACTAATGGTACGTAGACTTGTTTCAGATGTAGCTAAAGACTTGCCTGAGAAGATAGTATCTACACAGCCTCTTCGAATGTCGGAGATAGAGTGTCAACAATATTGTAATTATCTGGAAGCATTGAAGGATGGAATGGATACAGAAAATCCTTCTCTTGGAATGTTACAACAACTACGCATATATTGTACACACCCGTATGCAGTAAAGGATAGTTCTTGTAAAGATGATCCATCTGTAGTGTCGGTTAAGTATCAAAGATTTTGTGAAATTGTTGAAGAAATTATAAGTCGGAAAGAAAAAGTAATTGTTTTTACTTCATATAAACGTATGTTCGAAATATTTGAAGAGGATATACCTGTCAGGTTTGGAATTAAAATATGGTCTATAAATGGAGAGACACCAATAGAAGACAGGCAGTGTATAGTTGATAAATTCAATCATTTAGATGAACCGGCAATGCTGGTCCTTAACCCGAGGGCAGCTGGAACAGGACTTAATATAACAGGAGCGAATCACGTAATACACTATAATCTGGAGTGGAATCCCTCTCTTGAAGACCAGTCCTCAGCACGTGCATACAGACGAGGTCAAGAGAAGACTGTATTTGTTTATAGATTATATTACACTGATACAGTAGAAGAGGTTGTAAATGAAAGGATTGAAAGGAAACGTGATATTGCTTCATACGCAATTATAGGGAATGATGGTAAGAGCCAAGATAAGGCAGACATTCTTAGAGCTTTAGAATTAGTACCTTCAATAAAAAATAATTAAAAAACATATATATGATTACGACAGTTCAACAAAAAACAGAAGAGGATTTTGAGTTACTTCCTGATCCTGAGAGAATTGTAAACGGATTAAGGGATACTGGTTACAATTTTAATACAGCAGTTGCCGATATCGTTGATAATTCAATTGCGGCAAATGCAACAAAAATCAATATAGAAGTAAACATGGATCCAAACATGCAAGTTAAAGTCTATTTTGCGGATAATGGTTGTGGAATGGATTTGGACGGTTTGAAGAATGCAATGAAATACGGTTCAAAAGAACGAATAGAGAAAAATTCTTTAGGTAAATTTGGATTAGGACTGAAAACTGCATCAACAGCATTCTGCAAACAATTCTCATTGATTTCCAGAAATTCACCTGATTCAGAATTGAGGAAGGTTCAGTGGGATTTAGATTATATAGCAAATAACGGTTCTTGGTTATTACAATTTCCTGTTATTGATTCAGATGAAGAGGATATGTTGAATATGGTAGCAGAAGGAAGTTCTGGTACTCTTCTTGTTTGGGAGAAGATAGACCGTCTGATGAAAAATTATAAGAATTTTAAGAATGCACAAAATGGGTTGAATAAAATCTTAGAAGAACTTCGATTTCATCTGTCTATGGTATTTCAACGCTATCTAGATAAAAACGATAGCCGTGCACAAAATGTTGAGATAACAGTAAATACACAATCAGTTTCTCCATGGGATCCATTTTGTACTAAAGAGAAAAATACAGAACTCTTACAGGAAGAAGATGTACCGGTTGATATGCCAGATGGTACACAGCTTAAATTCCATATTGCAGCTTATATTATTCCCAAAAAAGGAGAATATTCCAGCATAGAGGCTGAGAAATCTGCCCGTGGTAGTAATGATTTTCAAGGAATTTATGTTTATAGAGAAAATCGTTTGATACACAGTGGAGATTGGTTCAGCCTTTTGAAGAAAGAACCACACTATTCATTACTGAGAGTTGATTTTTCATTCGATTATACACTTGATGAACTACTTAGTATCGATATTAAAAAGTCCCGTATTCTTCTAATAGGAGAATTGGCAAGCTTTATAATGAAATTTTTAGGAGCACCCAGACGTGAAGCTGAAAAAAGATACAGAGATACGGAGAATAAAAATGTTCATAATACTGGTAGAGGTGCGCACATCTCATCCAATCAAAATATTGACAGTAAAGCTCCCGAACTAGAAGGTTCAACTATTACTCCTATTGATGATGAAAGTGCTGAAATAGTTAATAGCAATGGTAAGTTTACCAAAGCTATATCAATTCTTCATAATGTAAATCCTCAGGAGAATCGTGTTATACCAGTTAAAACCATTGAGGGTAATGCATTATGGGAGCCAGCACTTGCTGATGGAAAACATGCTGTTAATATCAATGAAAGCCATCCATTCTATAAAAAAATATATGGACCTTATTTAGCTCAAAATTTAGTTGTTGAAGGTCTTGATGATCTGTTATGGGCACTTGCAGAGGCTGAAAATACGACAGTATCACAGTCATCAATCGAGAACTACGAAGATATGAGATATACAGTATCTAGAATTTTAAAGAGGCTTGTAGCAGATTTACCTGATCCTGAACTCCCAATAGAAGAATAATATGGAAGAGCTGTGTCTTAAACTAAAACAAGATTTAGAGAACTACTTTTCAATGCCATTTGAAATACAACCTGTCTTTAAAGATGGAGAGGTACATTATGTGTGTTCTCCTTATAATGAAGACCAGATGTATTTCAGTGTAGAAGTTTATATACACAATAAAATCAGGCTAGTTATTGAAATATACCCACAAAAACACGGTGGGTATATTCTCAATGAAATGGCTCATGCACCAGAAGAAAAGCAATCTACTTTCTTTTCGTATAAACAGATGCTTGTGGATAAAGGATTAAAATCTTGTTATTCAGTAAATAAATCTGATTTATTGGAAAATAAATGGCCAATTACGTGGAGAACATTTGATTTTAAAATGACTAAAATACCTATACCGGATAATGTTAATGAATGTGAGTCTATTCTTGTTGAATTGGTAAGATACAGCTTTGAATTAATATTCTCTCTTCTCACTATAACTGATATAAGTGAGGAAGAGTTCTTACAAAAAGCTGTTCAGACTGAAGGTACCATTCAAGAAATTAAATCTATTAGATACGAACGTAACCCTATTAATCGAAAACTATGTCTTTATAAAAAAGGATATACTTGTGCTGTCTGCGGTATGAATTTTCAAGATGTATATGGGGATATAGGAAAAGGATTTATAGAAGTACATCATACAACACCTGTTTCTAAAATGGGCGAAGGGTATAACTTAGATATTGAGCGAGATCTAGTACCACTTTGTTCCAATTGTCATTCTATGACTCACAGGAGGAATCCACCTTATAGTGTGGAAGAATTAAAGGAAATAATTAAACTGAAATAATCATTTATGGCAGACCGATTGACTAGAGAACAACGACATAAAAATATGTCCGCAGTTCGTAGTAAGAATACCAAGCCGGAGTTACTGGTCCGTAAGTTCTTGTTCAGCCGAGGCTTTCGCTATCGGCTTAATCATCCTCGTCTGCCGGGGCATCCTGATCTTGTATTGCGGAAATACAGAACTGTAATATTTGTAAACGGCTGTTTTTGGCATGGCCATGACGGATGCAAATATTTTGTATTACCCAAAACAAACTCTGAGTTTTGGAAGAATAAAATCCAGAAAAATAAGGAGCGTGACATAAAAGAGCAAAAAGAGCTGGCTTCCATGGGATGGCACTGCATAACAGTATGGGAATGTCAACTGAAACCAGCACTTCGTGAACAGACTTTAAAATCACTGGAGTATACGCTTAATCATATTTTTTTGAGTGACAGAAGGGTAAAACCTTATGAGGATTATGAGAGTGAGCATTTGTTGGCTGCTGAACCTGATTGTGACTGATAAATGTCTGTTAAGAAGAAAGTCTAAATATAGTATCTGAAACTTCACAGATGACTATATTTAGACTTTTATTTATTTGGTTGTATATATAGAAATTATCGGCCTGGATTTATGAGGTTGATCTTTCGGTGTCTCCTGAATAGTTCCTGACTGCATAGAGTAAAGCCAGGCCTTATTCTCCTTTTGCCCTTCCACTTCAGTAGAAGACCATAACCAGCATTCACCAGGATTCAGATTAATCGAAGTTCCACCGACTTCGGTTATACACTTATTAATCTGATGCCGGACAGCGAACAGATAAGAGAGTTGCCGGACAGAAGGAATATATGCCGATTGCCCATAACTCCACAAATCAAAAGTCCTGATAGCCATCGGTGACTTGACTTCATCGTTATTGAACAAAGAATAGGTGTTCTCATTTCCGTCCTCGTCAGTCAATGATGCAGAAGTACCCTGGTCAATTCCAAGACTGTCGGCAAAAGCCAGCGGTTCAATATCATGAATGTAAACTGCATAACCAAGATTGTCAGCTTCAGCACTACGGTTTACATGGAAAACTATGGCAACAGCTTCTTTGTCAGATTGCTTGAATTTGTCCATGGACAATATATTGCCGTCCGAACAAACCACATTGCCGACTTGGAGGGAAGATAAAAGACCGTCATCTTCTTCATGCTCACAATGACAGGAAGTGAGCATCAGCCCACTCCATGCCAGAATCGGTAATAAAAATCTTTTCAGCTTCATAACAGTGGAATTTCAAATGACCTGATTACACATTGCGCTTCCTTGTCCATAATGAACCAGTATTCAGAACGGTATGGCTGTCCGTCAGAATCAGTGGCTTCATATTCTATCTTTACCTTCCAGCCGCTGAACGGCTTGCGTTCATGGCTGGCTTCATCACCTGCAGGCTTCAGTTCCCCCGTAACCATCAGAGAGCGGAGTGCCGTCATGGCATCCATCTGACGTTTCATCTTTCCGGACATCCCGTGACATTCTGAATCCGGATTATCAAAATCCGTATCCTCCATAAACCTGCGGCTGATTTTCATCATGGCCACAGAAAGAGCCATCTTCTCCTCCATGGTAACATACTCACGGCCAAATACAGAGTCAGGTTTGCTGATACCGACAATCTTTACAGCTTCCGGGTTATCCACCGAAGCCATCAGTGCCTTTCTTGCCATATCCTGAGCCTTATTCTCGCTGTTGCCGGAACAGGCACTTCCCATTCCGAGCAGAACTGCCACTGCAGGCAGTATCAATAGTTTCTTTCCCTGTTTCATATCTTTACGATTTGAAGTTTGTCCGGAGCCAGACCGAGACGCTTGCGGTAAATGGAACCGTCCTCCCGGTACATCTCCAGTTCGGATGAAGTAATGTTCTTCTCACAAAGTTCCTTCGCCTCTTCCAGTGTCAGCTGATGGCCTCCTATATTCCTCCAGATGGCGAATGAACACGGTGCTTCCTGATTGCTGTAGTTGGAACAGTTGAAAGCCCTTGTTCCCACACGTACCTCGCCGCCGCAGTGCGGACACCTGCCGATAACAGACTGCATATTGACTACACCGTCATCAGCAAGTTCCAGAACTGTCGGGAAAGTCTTTCCTTCCTTGGTGGCAAAGCCGTCCAGAAGGATATGGCGTTTCTCCAGAAATTCGGCAATCTCCCCGTCATTCATTTTCCGGTTGCCGATGATGGCATTGATGTTGAGCACACAAGAAGGATGCTCACCTGTGTTGTTTTCGCAGCGATACCCCTTGCAGGTCTTCACCACGTTGCCGCCGCAGAACGGACAGCGTCCTATAATCTTCTTTTCTGAATCCATATTCCTGATAAGTTACATTGTTTGAATTAATTGAATGAGAATCCCCGGTTCCAGTCCGCAACGATTCCACCTATTATGTTCTTGCCGGACATCACGCTTGCCCATCCTTCCGGGTCAAGAGAGAACCAGAGGTCGTTCCATGAGAGTGTGCGTACCTGCCATGCCAGGATAAAAAGGTCGGTATTGACAGCCTCCAGTCTGGTCAGTACCTCGTTTGCTATGTAGTACCGTTCGGAAGAACTGAGCAGGTTTACCTTGTGCTTCTCCTTGCCTCCGTCAGAACCGCCTGTATCATAGCTTCCGGAAGTCACCAGTTGCTTCATGAACGGATAAAGCGCAGCCATCTGGGTTGCGGCATCAGCCAGCTCGTCCGAGACGATTGCAGCAATTGCCGTTCCCTTCAGGTTACTGCCGACCGATTTGAGCAGCAGGCTGCAGTTCTGAGGTATCTCCGTGGCCACCAGTTCCCCGGCACGCTTAATCTGATAGAGATTCTGCATGGCACCCTGTGCATTGGAAAGATATTCCAGCATCTTCTCCTCCACACTGTGTACCCTGTCGAGAGCGACCGTTACGGCAGTCTCGGCAGCAATGATTTTCTCATGAGCCTTCTGACGCTTGTCATAGATATTCTTCAGAGTGGAAGTCTGTGCAAAGACAGCACCCGTCAGAGTCGGGTCTGTCTGTTGTGCAAAAGTGTCCGTACCTTTCAGCAGAAAAACCGCCAAAGCAATCACTACCGTTATTCTTAACTTGATTCTGTCCATCTCATTTAGATTTTACGTCCTTTATTCCTTTGTTCACTCAGATTCTGTTCACGTTCCTCCTTATGAGGTAAAATCACCGGCTCCATCGGCCTGTTCAGCAGACAGTCGTTCCAGTCCTTGAAAGCCTTCGGAGGAAGCCACTGTCCCATACGGTACCGGATGTTCAGCTGCCTGGCAACCTGGGCCAGTAGGGGACGCTCCATGTCAGGCTCGAATACCTTTCCCTTCGTTTCAATCCGGATGCCGCCGTCAGTCCTGCTTATCTTCATCTGAATGCCTTCCTGCAGGGCCATCATGCGCAGTCCGTATATTCGCCCGGCCAGGTCGTTGTCAAAACAGTCGAAGGCACGTGCATTGGGAAACCGTTCCATGACTCCGGTTATCTGCCGGTCGGAAAATGTGCCGCCCAGTGAAACCAGAGCCGCACTGTCCCCAATCTGTATCCGGTTCATCTGGTAGAAGGCCATGGCATCAAAAGCCGATTCACAGAAGAACACGCTTCTAACATTGTCCGGACTGATACCCGAAGGAACAGCCACCCATGCCGAAGATGACGAATCCGTACCGGCAGCCTTCGACTTGTAACCGCCATGTCCTCTGATTTCATACCCCCTGACTTCATTTCCCTTTCCGTCAGTATATGGGAATCCGATATTGTAGCCTTCAAACTTTCCGTTGTTCCTGTCCCTTATAAGGGAAATAAAGGGTGAAAGAACCGTAACGGTCGCTTTGGACAGTCCGCGCCGGAAGAACAGTCCCGGTATTTTTTCGGTATCAACCGGCTTCACCTCATATCTGGAAGCGTCAAACACACCGGATGATTTTCCTGCCGATTTAACATACTCCCTGTCCTCCCTGTATTCCGGTTCCGGCATGTTGGCAAAGCGTGCCATGACCTTGGCTATCTTCTGCCATTCATCCTTTCCCGAAATGGTAAAGGAAGACAGATTCTCACGTATGAGTGTCACCACATCGCCCTTGGAACCATCACGGCGGAAGAAGGTCTGTGCCGCCTTGTCGTTCGGATGGCTGACAATCAGCGTATCCCTTTTGTTACCACCTTCACCGAGTACCAGCTCGATGTAACGTCCGATACCGGCTTTCCTGTCCAGACGGTATCCCAGAGCATATGCAATGTCATCAATCCCCACACGGGATTTCATTTCCCTGAAATTAACCTTGTAGTCACTCATGCTTTCCGATTTAAGATGTTATACAGATTTCATATACCAAGTCCTGTACCGGCATTCCGATTCCTGCTCATCATAGTAATCTCCGGTTCGTATGTCTTCCGTGCCGTCATGTTCAGGAAAGCCTCCTTGTCCTTCCAGTCCGTAAGCTGGAAGAATGTTTTGGCCGTTTCCCTGGAAACCTTCTTCAGCCCCAGCTCCACACCATCGTATGACGCACGGATAGCATAGTCTCCGGAACGGGTCTTGACAATGGCCGCATTCTTGAAAGATTTCTCTTCGTCAGCACTCATTGAAGTCAGCGGGTCATTCTTTGCCAGATAAGGCTGTTCGCCGAGAGCCAGACGCTGTTTATCCACATGGTCAAGAATCAGGTCGGAAGCTTTGTTCACGTCAGCCATGACTGATACGATAAACTTCGGTTCCTGTTTCAGTACACCAATCCATGAGTCCAGATAGGCAGCCGAGTTGTCCGTTATCCTGGAATCAAAGCCCATGGAATGGCTGATCATGGCAGCCGTAAGTTCCGCCACCAGCTCCTCCTTGGCATATTTCGGGTCACCGAACCTGCCGCCCATCTCCCTGTTCAGACGCTCCGGTGTCATGGTGGAGTGAGTCATTTCATGGAGCATGGTAGAATAATACTCCATTCCACCACGGTAGGTTTCTTCCGGAGAATCACCGATATTGAACTGCGCCTTCATGGGCAGCACTACAATATCCTTTGAGGGAGAATAATAGGCACCGTTCTCACGCTTATCGGCACGTATCGGACATAGCCACTGCTGCGTCTCTACCATACGGTCGAGTGCGGCATGGGTGTACATACCTTCCGTATCCCTAAGTTCCGGAACTTTGAACCTGTCCATGAGTTTCTGTATCCTCTCCGGCTGTACTTCGGCTAAGTTGGTCTGTAGGCTCGGTACAGAGTGCCTTTCTGCCTTTCGGCAGTAGGTTTCTCCGTACCTGCCCCCGAACCGTACATACATGTCTCCATGTATACGGCTCTCCATTAGTAAACTCACATTATTTTCCATTGAGCTGTATTTTAGCATAACAGGATTCACACACTACAAGTGTCTTACGATGTCTCGACAACATCAACTTGCCCCATGGAGTATCTCCCTTTAGCCCAACAAGAGTGCGTATATGGTGCATCACGACGTTAGTGTCAGTTGCACCACACATTTCACAGGTTTGTTGTTTCAACCTTTCTGCGAGGCTTGGTTTGGGAACATACATAGTGCAAGGGGTACGGTCGAGAAAATCGTCCGTTAATGCGCTTTTACGTTTGAATCCCTCTTTATAGAGTATTCTGAACCGTTCTTTGCCTTTTGCATCCTTATATGGGATGCCAAAATTCTTGCCCTTACGGTACTTGTCTCTGATTTGCCCTACATGTCTTCTTAATTTTTGACCAAGAGTCATATAAAGACTATACTCCATAATGTAGCCGAAATCGGCACATGTTGACGAAACATTGTTGGCTATGCAGTAATAGTTGTAGAAGCCTTTGATTTCCAAGTTGAATTGTGCAAGGATGTCTTCGGGTTTCATACCGACCATTTTCTCCCGTGATTTCGGCTTCCATACATCTTTGCCGTTTTCGTTCGTAAACTTTACAGCATCGTAACTAAGAAGCTTCTGTTTCACAGTTTCAGAAGAGAGCATAAGCATGACCTTGCCAACAAATTCTCGTTTTTTGATTCCTTTGCTGTTCCTTTTAAACACATCCAATGTCCTGACGGTGATGTCAAAACCGAGGAACTTTGCGTTCTCTTTCGCATGGGTTATGAGTGTCTTTTCGGCAGAAAGTTCAAGTTTAAGGTTGCTCATCATATACTCTGTGATGTCCGCCTTTATTTGTTCACAATCTGCTTTGGACCCTATAACTCCAATCAGAAAATCATCTGCGTACCTCACGTATTTCAATCTCCGATAATTTTCATCCATTGGAAGTCTGCATGGCATCTTGTTTTTCTCTTCTTGCATGGCTTTTATTTTCGTCAATAATTCAGCTTTTACAGTTTCATCTGTTTCCGCTTTCCATTTCTTTCTTAGGTTTACTGTTTTCGTGTTGAGACAACAGTATTCTTTGTTATAAGACCTTTCTTTCCCTTTGTCAAATCGTGAAATGTACTTTTTCATGTACTTGTCGAATTTGTCAAGATAGATATTTGCCAAAATTGGGCTGATTATTCCACCTTGAGGAGTTCCCGAATACGTGTTGTTGTACTTCCAGTCTTCGATGTACCCTGCTTTGAGAAACTTTCTGATAAGGCGAAGAAACCTTTCATCTGCAATACGCTCTCGCATAATGCTGACAAGTACATCGTGGTCTATGTTATCGAAGAAGCCTTTTATGTCTCCCTCAATAAACCACTTTGCACCTGTAAAAGTCCTTTGAATGCTTGTCAGAGCGGTGTGGCAGCTCTTATGAGGCCTGAAACCATGAGAGGTGCTTTCAAAGTGCCCCTCATAGATGGCTTCAAGAATCATCCGAACTACCTCTTGCACAAGCTTATCCTCTACGGATGGTATACCAAGAGGGCGTTTCTTGCCATTCTTCTTTGGTATATACACCCTTTTTGCAGGATTCGGTTTGTAGGATTCATTCCTAAGTGTTTCGATGATACGTTCGATTCTTCCAATGCTCATTTGGTCTATGGTCTGACCATCCGTGCCTGGAATCATATTGCCTGGCTTTGCATAAATGCGCTGATAGGCAATGCAAAACATCTCTTTGTTGAACAGAATGCGGTACAGTCGCTCAAACTTATAGTCCGAGACCTTACTGTGTTGGCATAATGTGTTTAATACAATCTCTGGATTTCTCATAACGAATCTCTCGTTTTCTTTTGTTTGTATTAAAGTTACTAACTACTCCCCTTCGCCATGTACAAGGTTTTCCCTTGCTCGGACTACTACGGGAGTTCCGTTACCTTGTCGGATATTCAGAGGCAAATCCTCATAGCTTTTCGGCGTTCCGATTTAGGTAATCTCCGTTTAATCACGTAATAACGTCTGGTAACAGATTGTCGGATGCGACTTTCGTTCTTTTCTCCGCTTACTGCGGTCGTGTCATGGTTTGTTCTTGCTACTCGCCTTGGCT
The DNA here is from genome assembly GCF_900155865.1 of Bacteroides bouchesdurhonensis. GTDB lineage: Bacteria > Bacteroidota > Bacteroidia > Bacteroidales > Bacteroidaceae > Bacteroides > Bacteroides bouchesdurhonensis. The sequence continues at coordinate 2,594,474 of NZ_LT707006.1, read as the reverse complement.
CAATAGGCGGTAGTACCACGATATGACGTATGTAACTGCCTTCCGCCACAACTACAACTTGTGTCACTGAACTATCGTTTAACCAATCAGGCTTCATCCTCATATCTGTCTTTCCCCTTGCAATTCAGTCGTAGCTTGGCAATTAGCTAACTTATCGCTTTGCTGACGTGCTGTGTTTCTCTTTGAGTTTCCTCTCCAAGTAAGTCAGTCGGGGATAGGTCTATTGTTTATCTCTAAACTTTGAACACTAACCTAATCTCTTATTATCGAGATATTTATTACGCGACCATTACGGACGCACGCGCCACATTGTACACCGGGAATGACTTGATGAAAGGAATGACATCCACATCCTTCTTCTCTTCCTTGCTCATTGCACGGTATTCCTCCGTGCTTATCCTCTTGCCGTGACTGTCCTTTATCATCATATCCCAATACACCACCGGGAAGGCCTTTTCACCCTTCAGGACATGAGCCTTCAGGTTATGTGCCTGCTTGAAGGTCAGATATACCGGAAGCTGGTAGTTCATGGCTGCGGTATGCATCTGAAGGAAGAAGGAATTGGAACCTGAATAGTTGCGGCCACCCACGTTCTGCGGCAGTCCGGCATAACCCGATGCGCCGCCAATCCATCCCTGTTTCCATCCGGTATCCTTCATCTGCTGCATACGCTCAATCATCATTGCAGCGAATCGGTCTATGGCCGCCTGTCCGCTGTTTCCCTGAGTGTCAGTTCCAGATGCCATAGCTGTCGTCATCCATTACCTGACGGTCCATCTGCTCGATGTCCGTCTGTTCCACATAGAACTCAGCCGATTCATCCGAAGGGTCCGTACCGTGTGAACGGCACCACTCCAGATAATCATCTGCATTCTCACTGTCCATAACAAAGCGGAGGAAACCGATTTTGCCCTCCTGCAGAAGCTCCACAAGCTCCTCATGATTCATTTTAGCTGACATATAACTTGTATTTTAGTTTTCTGATTATGTTACATTTTCATCGAAGCCGATTTCTCCACCTTTGCGGTGTTGGCAGCAAGCATACCGGTTATCTCCGTATTCAGATATTTGGCTGCAATCTGTTCCCTTGTGGCCGTCTTGGTCTTGAAAAGCGAATAGCCGTCATCGAAGGAGATTTCATGCCGGGAAGTCTGTCCTTTCTCTCCGAGGTCAACCGACACTTTCCACTTGTTGTCATTCCTGTCCTTGGCTACACGCACACCCTTGGGGTCAACACCTTCAGGAAGCTGATATTTCTCGTATGCGGATTTCAGATGCAGACGTTCCCCGAAGTTCTTCTCAATAAGCTGGTTTGGAGTAGCCACCCTGTCGAAGTAGGCATTCAGGTCCTGGCGTGAAGCCACGGCAGACATGTTGGTATCCCCAACCTGAACATAGAACTTGTATTTCCCAAAGTCAGGACGCTGCTCGTCCTTCTCCTTATAGACATTGAACTTGTTAACGGTTATGGAACCGTCCGGTCCTGCAATCTCCATCGGCATACGGAAGGCTTCCTCAGATACCTTCGGCATCAGCTTTGTCGGATAGTAGCGTTCCATCAGCTGCGGCACCGTCATTTCCTTGTTCTGATAGGCAGCAAGGTCGGCTGCATCCATCTTCTGCGGCTTGAGCTGCTGTCCGTCAATCTTTGCGGTAAAGTACCAGTCGGCAGGATTGGTAGTACTCTGGTAGGCATGACCATGAGTAACCTTTTCACCGTTGGCAGTCACCATCTGCGGCTCACGGGGCTTTCGTTCCTGGGCTGTTTCCGTTTTCTGTTCGTCCTTCTTTTCGGTCTTTACCTCATTATCCGTCCCGGTTTCAGCTTTGGTCTCAGCTTTGGTTTCAACTTTGGCCTTCGACTTCTTTTCCCTTGCAGGTTTTACATCAACAGTGTTCTCCACTGTTCTGTCAGGAGCTTCCTGCGCACCCTGTTCCTTTTTCTTCTTTCCCATATCTGTATTGTTTTGAATGGTTCTGTCATTAATTTCAGTTTTATCCTGTCCGGCCTTCTTCTTCAAAGAACTGTTCAAGGCATCACAGATTGCAACCCTGATTCCGGAACGTATCAGTCTGGGCAGATAAACGTCAAGTGCCGATTGTGGGAATGATGCAACCTTTACAGGTCTCTTGTAGTCAGGCAGCATCCTATTTGCAATCTCGATGGCAAGCACTGTGGCAGCCTTGACTGCATCCTGCTTATAGAGTTCATAGAAACTGTTCCGTCTGAACAGCAGCATGGCATCCGGATGCTTCTTTTTCAGTTCGTTGAACTGCCGGATGATACCGGTATCATTATCTGAATCTGTCTTTTTGGCCATAGGAATCAGTATTAGAGTTTAAGACTGTTTGCTTTTGTTCCCTTCTGGGATGGAGAGAGTGAAATGGCACGCTCAACGGACTGTCTGTCCACCACCTTCTTATACTCCCAACGGTTCTTGTCAGTCATGACAAGGCCGAGGTATTCAGGATGAATCTCATCATAGTGGAGCTTCTGCTGTCTTTCCCATTCCTTCATGTCTCCCTTGATAAGCTTGAATCCCTGCTGCTCCTTCAGGTCAATGCCGACCGAAACCTTCTCGCCGCCCACATTCAGTTCAACAGGTTTTCCCTCCCGTACCTGCTGCTTCTGCTGCATACCCAGTTCAATGTCGTTCACCTTCTCCATGTCCTTCAGACGCTTCTCCAGCTTTATGTCAGTGACACGCCTGTGAATGACGGATTTCGTTTCCGGATCAAGCTGCAGATACTGCTGAGTCTTTTCACCGTTTACGTTGACCGCCTTCTGTATTACCTCACCTTTGGCCAGACGTTCAGCCTCCTGCTGAGTAAGGTTGAGAATCTTGTTGCGTTCCCAGTCCAGTTCGGCACGTACCGGATAAGCTATAAGAGCCGGAGCACCGTTTTTGTCTGTAGTCATCTGAAGTTTCATCGGCATGGTGATGATGCTGCCGTTCCTTGCGTTGATGGATACCTGCATGATGGGAGTCACTTCACCTGCCATCAGCTTCTCCTTCACTTTCATGGGTAAACTGTCTGCCTTTTCACGGTCGATACCCAGTATTGCCAGTTTTTCGTATGGCAACAAATCGGACTGATTTCTGTTGTGCATTTCCATATTACTGTAATTAAGCTATTATATTTGCGGTTCTAACCGCCTGAATGCCACAAATGTATTTACGGCAATCCCCTGAAAAAGAAATGCGCAACACTATTCTGATTTCACTGCTGTTAATACTGCTGCCGGTAAGCGTATCGGCACAGTTCTATACGATAACCAGAGATTCGGAACTCCTGCCAACAGAAAGACAAAAAGAGGCCTACAAGCATGTAGAAAAGGATGTTATAAAAAGGGAAAAGAGTAAGATAATGACAAAGGATACCCTGATTGTCAGGCCGGACAATCAGAAGAAATTGGATGGTAACAGCCGAAATAGTGACAGGAAAGCATCCCTGAAAAGAGAACAGCAAAAGAATGTAGATGACATTATAAAAGCAGAAAATCAACTTCCTGCACTTACCATCCCCAACCTTTATAAAGAAATCATAAGAAATGGAATCCTGTACCCAAAAATAGTTTTGGCTCAGGCTATACTGGAGACCGGATGGTTCCGTTCGTCAGTATGCCGGAACAAGCACAATCTTTTCGGGCTTACCAATCCACGCACAGGGAAATACTATGAATTCAATCATTGGACAGAAAGTGTCCGGGCTTACTATACAAAAGTTCAATACAAATATAAAGGTGGAAACTATCTGCTTTGGCTTGATGAGATTGGGTATGCGGAAGATCCGAAATATATTATTCAATTAAATAAAGTATTCCAAATGATAAGATAATCAATAATAAAACCCACTAATACTCAGAGGCTACTTTAATAAAAGATTTCCGGATAGAAATCTTATTTTTATAAAGAAGGAATTTTGTTAAAACAAGAAATAACTGTATATTTGTTTTATTTAACTGAAAATCATCTTTTTATATATGACTACACACAAGAAAACTATGCCCCCTTTAGGGAAATATGAAAAAAATGTTGTTAAAACCGCTAGATTATTAGATAACTTTCATAAATCTATTTATGTAGTAGCTGGAGCTAAATGGAAAAAATATTCAGCATGTAAAACGAATGTTTCATATAAGACTACAGAAGAATTAATGAAATTATTTGATATAAGACTTCAAAAAGCACTTTTACCATTAGGACAATTAGGTACAAAACCTAAAGGATGCCCTAATTATATAGGAAATTGTGCAGAGCAACATGCATGTAATGAAGTATTACTTCAAGATAAGGAATTTAAAGCAAAAATTAAAGATATAAAATTCAGTTTGGCTTATAGACCAAGGACATGCCAGATTGTACCTTATTGCTCAAATTGTACTAAAACTTTTAATATTCATAACTAATGGAATATACAGAAAATGAAATGTTGAATAAAGATATTGATTGGTTTATTCGAGTTAGGTCAGAGCTTATTCATGTGGCATCAGCAGGCACTTTTCTGCCTAAAATAATTCAATATGCAAAGGAGGATAATGAAGAAAGGTTTAAGTTCATTCGTAAACAACAAGATTGTTACTCTAATATTGATGTTGAAATTAATCCATTGTTACGTGAAATATTACATATAGAAGAATACGTAGATGAATATAGTCTGGTTTTAGAAGCATTAAATATTCCACTAGGAAACGATATTATTAATACATACTTGGATAATTTATATATTCCTGCATTTTCAAAATATGCTCGCAAAGGATTTATTTCTTTTGATTCTACAGGTATTAATGATAATAACTCCCAGTTGTTTCATTGGGTTGCAAGGCCTAAATCAAATATTGCTAAAGATTTAGAATTATACTCTAATAAGAATTTACCATTATTGACTGGTGAAGATGACAAGTGTAGTAATCTTATATCTATTTTAAGAACTAGCGATAGTCCTATACCACTAGTAGATTTAATTGATAAATTAGATACGAATTAATACAATCTAGTTTATATAGAATAAGGAATAGGGTTACTGGTTATCAATACCCTAAAACCTTATTCTATATAATGTTGAATTTATTTGATAGTTTTATATTAAATAAAGTTACTTTTATGAAAAAGAACAATAAATCAAATATCTTATGGTTAATTATTTCATTACTAACATTATTCTATACTTGGCTAGGTTATGAAAAATTTTGGTTAGAAAAATTTAATAAATATCTTCTTAATGTTTTAGATGTGCCCAATAATTTACTACTCAAAATAATTGTTCTTTTATTGGTGCTTTTTTCTATAAATACACTTTTAAGGTGCTATAAAAATAAATATTTATTAAGTAGCAAACAATTGATAATCATATTGTTTTCATGTATTGTTTATATAAAGTATAGATTTATAGATGATATATGTTTTTAAGAAATTCATAGGATTTATATCTTATACTGATGTTATATTTTCATTATTACTCGTGTTAGATTGTATATGTATATTCAATTTATTATTCAAAAAAAATGCAATAACTATACATGCTGAGAATAAACTTATAAAAGATGATCCTATAAAATATAATTCAGAAGATTTATTGGATTATTCTACACATGCAACGTTACTTTCTAAAGAAATTAGCAATCTAAATTTATGTAAATCATGGAGTATTGGCATTGTTGCTCCATGGGGTTTTGGTAAAAGTTCCTTTCTTAATTTATTAGAAAGTGAATTAAGTAAAATCAAAGGACAAAAATTTATTTTTCTTAGATTTAATCCTAGAAATTCAAATGAGGTAAAAAATATTCAGAAAGATTTTTTCATTGAATTATGTAATATTTTGAAACCATATAACTCGGAATTCAATTCAATGTTCAACGAGTATATGAAGGCATTAATGGTTTTAGATAATAAAAAAATTATAGAAACCATTAGACAACTCATTAATTCTAATAGTAAAGCTAATTCAAAAAACAATATATCAGAGGCATTAAAAAAACTTCCTTGTAAAGTAGTTATAATAATTGAAGATCTTGACAGATTACTTGCAAGTGAAATAATTGAGGTGTTTAAACTAATAGAAGGCAATGCTTCATTTCCAAATACAGTGTTTATTACTGCATATGATAAGAAACAAATTAATAATGTCATAAGTGATAAATATGCAGATGAATTATCTTTATTCTCAGATAAATTTTTTAATTATGAGTTTATTTTACCAATCAGACCTTATAATACTATTCATTTATATATAGAGAAAAGCATTTTAGATGGATTAAAAATATCAGATGAGAATCATGCTTTGTTTACTGCTCCATTGCGAGCTAATATTGACATACTTTCTAAATATATTTTATCTATAAGAGACGCAAAAAGATTTATAAATCTTTTTCTTACTGATTATAATGAACTTAAGGATGAAGTAGATTTTAGAGATTACCTTTTAATAAGCTTGCTTAAATATAAAAATCCTGATATTCATAGAAAGCTTTATAAAAAGGAATACTTGATAGATGATTATAATTATTATATTATTAATAAAAACATTGATAAAAATAATAAATATTATGATATAATCCAAAGACTATTTCCTTCTGAAAGAAACCCTAATGAGGATAATTATAGAAGGATATTCTCTGTAAAGTCATTTGACATATATTTCATTAATCAGATTTATGGAATGTTAAAGAAAGAGGATATGAAGTATGTATTGAATCCAGAGAATAAAGATTTTAAACAACGTATTGAAAAATGGAAAAATGAGGGTAAATTGAATGATTTTTTTGAGTTTCTTGATACAAGAAATATTTTAACCTTTAAAGATAAAAACCAGCTAAAAAGATTTATCGAGTGCTCCTTTTACATTTCTTCGGATATATACAAGATACATATATATATGGTTATTCTTAATTTATTGTATAAATCAACCGCCCAATTATTTGTAGATAAGTATAAGTTTGATAATGTTGAGGAATACTTAAATATCGTAAAAAAGATTATTCAAGACAATCCTCAATGTCACAGTTTATTGAGTACATTAATAATAAATCATTGTGATGGAGAATTTAGAGAAAATCAAATATTATTTTCAAAAGAAGAGTTGTTGAATTATAATAAAACATTTTTCTTGGCGCATTTGAATAAAAATCGTAATATAGACGAATCACATATGTCTATGCTTTATTCATGTATTGATAACCTGGAACCTGATTCTCGGAAAATTATATTGGATAAAACGTGCTGTTCAATGATAAAGGAAGCAATAATAGAAAATCCTAATTATTATATAAATTCATTTGTGCGATTAGGTGGTGCTTCAAGTAATCCAAAGTACGTGCCTATAGCTTGTGAACCTTTCTGGATTCAAATATTTAATTCTAGTAAATCTTTTAGTCATTTTGTTTATAGTGAAAAGAATAATGCGGTTACAAACATAGAGTGTGTTAAAAATTTTTGGAAAATTTATAAACATAACGATTTTAAAATAATAGAATCAGAAGGAGATTGGAATGCGGAAATTGAAATTAAAGATAATTTAAAAGGATTAATTACCCTTCTAAATAATATTAAGAAAGTAAGGGATAGATTTTATACAATCAAAAAAAAGTATCAGAATAAAGAAATTAATAAAAAGATTTATTTAGAAAAATGCAATGAATGTTTAGATGACTTAGATAATATAAAACTAGGAATCAAACTAAAACAGAGGATACGAGTTGAGATAGAAAATTCTATTAACGAAATCGATAAATAAAAGATTTATCACAAAATAATAACAATTAAATGTACAGGGTAAAAAGCATAGAAACCGTATTTTGCTATGCTTCCCTGCACAAATCCTCTTGTTCCATTATATACATAAAGAATTATGCAAGCCATTACAGAGCCGATTACCCCGTAGTGTATCATCAAAACAAATATGCAAAAAAATTGCAGACCTCTACTATATATGAAAGAGTGGTCATATCCATTAAAAAGGTAAAATATAACAATAACAAGAATTCCTCTCCACTCATAATCCACTCCAAACCAGAAAGCGAGTCCGGCCATGCCAAATGTCCAAAGAAATCCAAGTACTAGACTACGCTGCAGAAAATTTTCAAGAACCATGAGCGTGGCAACTCCCAAGGCAAGGGTAAACATTACATTATGTGTCCCGTCAGCACCATTGAGCAGATACCAGGGTATTTCACTGATTACGGCAAAGCCCAGCAGGGTAAAGAAATACCTGTACCTGTTCCTTGTATGAATAAACCCTTCCGCTATCAGGAAGGCAAACACAGGAAAAGCAATGCGCCCTATACAGCGCATCGTCTCGTATAATAATGTACCTTGTTCCATCAGATAGAGAGCAACATGGTCTATCACCATGGAAATCATGGCAATGACTTTCAGGGCACTGCCGCTAAGTCCGGATTTTGATTTTAAAGTCAGATTCATAGGCTGTATATTTAACTGATACCGAGAAGTTCCTTTACCATATCCTCCACTTCCTGGTTCACACGCTTGAAGTTACGGTTGAGCAGGATTTCCTTCTCTTTGTCATTCCTGAACTCATAGATTTTGGGTAGAGCCACATAGTGCTTTTCCTCGTCCTTAATCTTCTTCATGTCAAAGTGCGTCTTGCAGAAATACTTTGTAGTCCTGAACTCTTCCGACTGTTCAATGTCAAAATGGTCAAGCATACTGTCATCGGTAGCCGTAAAGTCACGTGCCGCCTGTCCGGCCAGCCAGCCGGTAGCCATATCCGCAATCTTGGCTGCAGGAACCAGAAAGTCCATCTTCTCGGATATTGTGGTTGATACCTTGTGGTCATTGATGGAAACGGAACGTGAGGTCTGCTTTGCCTTTCCGAACACATCATTCTGTGCCCACTCCAGAGTCTCCTTGTTTCGTGCCGCACCCATGAAGATATTACCGCAGGTAGTGATAATCTTCTGCATACCGACCTTGCCGTAGTCAGCCTCCAGCTGAGGAAGCTCCTGGAAACCTAAAGTTACGGCAACCTTGTTGGAACGAGCCGTACCGATAAGACGGTCTATCTTGTGAAAGTACAGGGTCGGAAGCTCATCCACGATGATGCTAACCGGGATGTTACCCTTTGAGTTTACCCTTGTAATAAGTCGGTTCAGAACCAGGGCATTAAGAGAACCTATAACCTGTTCCTTTTCCGGGTCATTGGCAATCACCAGATAGCTCGGATTGGCTTTGTCAGAAATCTTCAGGTCGAAATCATCCCCGGTGAATACCCAGTAAGCTTCCGGAGACACAAGACGTGCAGCATTTACACGAAGCGTACCGACCATACCTTCCAGCTGGTCATTCGCCTTGTTCTCGTATGCACTCTTGAACGGAGCCATCAGCGAAGCAATCCTGTCATCCTGCATCAGGATATTGAATACCTGGTCGTATGGCCTTCCCAAGAATGAAAGCACATGCGGCATGTCCGAAAACTCGCCGGTTACGGTATCCGGTTCCACCTCATTGCCATGCTCGTCCTCATACCAGCACCTCTTAATCAGAATCTTCCTGCCGGTTCTGTCCTTATAGCTGTATCCGTTCAGGTCCACAAACATACGGTCCTCGTCAGTCGATACATCATTGCCGTTCTCATCCACGAAGTCAAGGACCACGTTACCGTCCTTGTCTATGGCATTGAAGTCATCCCAGTTGCGTATGACAATCTCCAGCTTCTTTCCCTCCAGTGATATGAAGCGTCTGAGCTTCTTACCGTTCCTGAACCCGACCGGATGGAAGTTTACAAAGAAATAGATGATGGCAGCCAGAAAGTTTTCCGCAGAGTTGGTAAAGAAAGCTTCCGAACCGCCCTTCTTTTCTCCACCTCCCTTATTGAGTGAGGCCAGCAGAGTAGCCGCCGTTTCAGAAGCGGCAGCCAGATCCGGGATATATTTCCGCTGAATCGGATTGATACGGTTGGAGTATTCCACATCAGTAAAGTTGATGGTACGGAATCCGCAGTTCTGAGGCAGTTTGCCTGCCTTGCGGTTCTTGCAGTACTGGTAGAAAAGCGTCTTGGCCAGTGTCGGATACTTGAAATCATATACCATCATGGTAAATCCCTTTGCTGAATGCTGCCTGATGAACGGGTCAATAATACCGAAAGACTTACCCGAACCCGGCGTACCCAGTACAATCGTGCCACGGAACGGATTGATGATATTGATCCAGCCTTTGTGCATCTTCTTTTTCCAGTAGTATATCATCGGAATGTTCACCGAGTAATCATTGCAGACCAGCGTTTCCGACTGCTGGAACGATTCGTTCTCGAAGTTGAAACGGTCCTCACCAACCTTGTAGTTGTAATACTTGGCTATGCCGTCCAGTCCCTGATGTACCAGCATGGTACCCACCACCGAACAGACCGCATACAGAAGACGGTTGGCAGGAAACCCCAGCCAGCTGAATCCGAAACTCATGCCATGGAATACAAAACAAAGCCCTACAAGTGTCAGACCGGCCAGTACCGGATAGATGACCATTGTCCTTACATTGAACTTCAGTGACTTCTCAGCCTTTGTGCCAATACAGACAATACAGATGCATATAAGTTCGGCCACCTTGCATCCCGATACGAAATTGAATACCCTGAACCGTGCCAGCAGGTCGAGTACGAACTGTGTAACCCTATTGTCTGCCGAAACAGGCAGGTTCATGATGATTTCAATAATAAGAAAGATATAGATGCAGCTCCTGAAGTAGTTGTACATCTGCTGCTGTTCTCTTGTCTCCTCAAATGCCATACGCCGTAAGATTTATATTGTCAGAAAGGAATCTTTATACCCAACAGCAGACCGTTGCGGAAGGTATCCCCATGCAGGAAGTTCACATTGTTCTTCTGTATGACAGAGAACTCCAGTCCGCTGCGGAACACATAGCTGTATTCAAATCCGGCCTCCAGTCCGAAGAAGAACTTCTTCTGTACTGCACCGAACTGTGGCCCCAGACGAAGGCGCATCATGCCGTTCTTGTACCGTGCCAGACGATGTTTGTAAACCATACCTCCATCCCAGAAATATCCTTTCCAGAAATTGTGACATACCGGTTTCTGCCAGTGATTCCCGACCTCACCGTATACTTCGACCGCATTTCCGTATGAAAGCGGAAACTCATAACCCAAAGTGGCATTCAGAGTACTTGGAAAAAGGAATCCGGCATTGACGGAAACCTTTCCGGTCTGTGCCGATGTACCGATGAATGCAACCGAGCACAACAGAATGAACAGAATCTTTTTCATGGCCTATCTTTTTATGGAATGATCAATATAATAGTAGGGGTAATAGTCGGCACCGTCCAGAATATCCGAGTCGAAGCCGTCTGCATTGAGAATGTCCTCATACTCGATGGTGAGTACCACTACACGTCCACTTATCTGGTTCTCGGAAATCTCCAGACGGAGCACCTTCTCTTCAGGGAAAGTCAGCTTCGGAATCACAAGCACGTTCCTGTAGTCCTTTTTGAACTTACGGGTGTTGTTCATGGAGAATACCGGAGTAAGCTCTATGGTCTGTGAGTTGGTTGCCTTTGTCTCCTTTTTGTCAGTAAGTTTTACCCTTATTTCCTCAATGTCGTATGCAATCCTAGTCCTGTTCTTCAGCGTATAGTCCAGAAAGAAATAGTCACCGATGGAATAGATGTTGTTGATGTATGCCCTTATTCCGTTTTTGTCTGATACAATCTGGTTGAACTTTCTTCTGCTTCCATAGACAGCCCAGGCATATCGTGCAATCTCGGCCATAGGCATGGAAACCTCCGGATTGATATAGGACTGTGTCTCATTGTAGGATACATTGTAGATGGTAGAAGCATATTTGGGTGATTCGGTATAGAGGATGTCATACTGTGCGATATGACGCTCACCGATAATGGTGAGTGTACCCAGCAGTTCGTTTTCCTTGTAACCTTCCGACGATATGGAATCATTCTCCAGATAAGGCTTGATGCGGACGATATTGTCTGTACACTGGTTGCCTATAATTTTAGTAGTGGAAATATCCACCATTTTGATGTTCTCGGGCATGACAATGTGCGTAGTCACTTCCCGGTTGATGTATATCTTCTCGTTGGCCGACAGATGTACGGCTATGCCTGTGATAAGGCATATTATCAGAAAAATTCTGGTTTTCATATTGAGTAATCTTTATAGTTTATGAATGGTACTGTTATAATCGGATATAAACGCAATATTAAGTAGCGGTATATTAGCGTGCATCCTCCGAATTTATCAGATAAACAATAGTATTGTACTTGATTTTCGCCTTGTTCTTTCTGATATTGGAAGATATGGCAGAAGTTGCAGAGTTATACATGTTCTGCAGTGACTGGAGTGCAATGGCCTCCGTGGAAATACCTGTACTGTAACCGTCACTGGATTCAAAACTGATATTCTGCTGTACCGTATTGGAACCTGCATCCTTCATGAAATCCCTGAAAGCCGATTCAGGAACATAGAAACCTTCCATACCGTCATTGTCAAATACAGAAAGCTTAACCTTGATGAACCTGTCGCCGATAAGAATACTGGTTATGGAAGCCCTGACACGCTGCTGTCCGAAACCGGTTACCGTTCCATAGAGGTAAGTACCCTTTTTCAGCTTTGTGCCGCTTACCGTCACATCGTCCAGAAGCTTGAACCGCAGACGTGTACCTTCATGCGCCTTTGTAGTCTGGTCAATCATGGCACGTATCAGCCTGTTCTCGGCAAATTCATCCGGAGCATTAACCGTATTGAACCTGTCGGCATTGGTGTCATCGGACTTGATTACCAGACTCGGACGGTTGCGTTCCCTTTCCTCCTGACGTACTCTGGCTATGGAATCAGCCCTGTGCTTTCTTTCCGCTTCCTCCGCTTCCGGGTCTTTGATACCCAGTCCGCTTTCAATGGCCTTCTGCCGTTCATAGCTCCTTCGCTGAATCTCTTCAAGGTCACGTGCAAACTCGTCCTGTGAGGAATAGCCCATACCTCCGGAAGCCGTTCCACCGTTTTCCGAAGGCCCGTTACCGTAGGCATATGCATTGATATGCTTTCTGGATTCTGCAAGCGAACGCTCCAGTTCTTCAAGCTCCTGCTGCTGCCGCTGTCTTTCAGCTTCAGCTGCATCCAGACGGTTCAGTTCCTCCTCGCTGTAGCCGTGTTCCAGTTCCTCCTTCTTCTGTTCTTCCTCCCCGATACCGCTGACGGCCGTGAAGGCATCCTCGTCACCGAAACGTCTGGACATCTCATACATCTTGTCTCCGGCTTCCTCGGCATTGGCCTGGGGAAGTTCCATGTTGATACGGTCTGTAGCTACCGTTCCGGCAGTCTCCTCACCGCCAGAGAAAGTCTGCATCACAAAGTATACCAGTGCACACAGCGGAACGAATATGACCAGCGGAAAGATATACTTGGGCTGTTTGAAATTAATCTTAATCATGGGTTATCATTGTTTTTAATGGATTTGACTATATTTTCCAGCTGCCGGTATTTGAGGATGATCCGCAAGGAATCCTCACGGCTCTTAACCGGTATGGCAATCATGGAGTCCAGTTCATGACGCAGTAACTGTCCCTTCACCGTCATGTCCGTCAATACACTGCGGTGAATGTCCTTGTTTGCCTGGATGGTACGGAATCCATGAAACACCGGCTCCATACCGGCAATCGAACTGACATCCGGTTCACTCTGTTTCCCGTTGCCCGAATCTATGGCAACGGTACTGACAAGTAGCAGAAGCAGTGTCCCTGCCACACCAGCGAATGTCGCTTTCGGATGCTTTGCTGCCCATCTGTTGGCCAGTCTGATTCTTGCGGACAGACGGTATCTTGTACCGATGGCACCCAGCTTGGGCTGCAGCCACGACCTGACAAGCAGATGCGTTTTCAGACGGCTTTCCTGTATCTTTTTTCTGAATGATTTCATAATGTCAGCATATCAATAGTCCAAATCCCTGTTTTCAAGAGTCCTCCAGCCTGTAATGAGCAGACCGTGCGGATTGTTCCTTGTCCTCGGTACGGACTCGATGTAACCTGTTGTCACCATCGAGCGTCTGATGTCCCTGGTCCTGCGCTTGATAAGCTGCGTACCATAATAGGTAAACTTCCGTTCATGTTCGTCAAACTGAATGGAGTCACACATGATGGTGCAGACAGCCGAAGAGGAAATGATGTCCGAGTAGAAACCGTTCTCGTCCATGGCCTGTTTCTGTTTCAGTGCAGTCCCGTCAGCCATATACATTGCTTTCCCTACCGTCCATTTGATATAGTCGTTGTCGGGCGGCAGATTGAAGAAATACTGGTGGAACAGCTGTATGTGCGCCTTGGCCTCCATTGTGAAGTTGGCTTCCAGCCGTGCACGCTCGGCAAGAAACGGGATGTCCCCGTCAAGTACATAAATCTGCTGCCTTTCCTCATTGACCAGGGAAATGCAGCACCAGACTGTAAAGGCACAGATGACGGTGCATCCTACTATTACCGCAAAAACCGTAATCATGGCCAGTCTGGTTTTCTGTGCAAGTGATTCGATAAGCATATAATGAAATATTTTAAGTTATTTGACCAATGACCTGACAGCTGAACCCGTTCCTTTCATGGCAGAACCTGCCATACTTCCGGCCATACCACCTGCAGCCGAAGTGATGCCCATTGCAGCCGAACCGGCAACGGAACCTGTACCTGAACTTACACCTCCCGGAATCAGCCACGAAGCCACTTCAGGAACGAAGCGTATGATATAGGCACCCACGAGCATACCCATGGCATACATACAGTTGGAGCCTATTCCCTGCAGTCCCAGTGCGCCGATCTGTTCCCAGGAGTTTACCGAGCCGTGCAGCAGATGGTCATATGCCACCAGATCCTGCTGCAGGTTATAAAGAAGGATGAAGTCTATATAATAGATACACATATAGGTCACGAATCCCCATAACGATAGGGAAAGGAACTTTGACATCCACTGGCTCCAGGCCGAGTTCCATGGCGGTGCCAGCGAGAGGGCAAACATGATCGGACAGAATATCATCATGATGGCCATGAAAATCCTCTGTGCCACGAGCATCCCGTAATACGACATCTGGAAAATCAGTTCTCCGACAAAGCGTATGACATCGTTTATCCATTCACTGACCTTCGTCTCAGCCGCCACGGCAGCCCTCTGTGCGTAGTTGTTGATGGTCGAGCCCAGATTTTCCACATTATATATCAGCTTGTCCCACCATGCAGCATCCTGACCGATTTCGGCCACCTGCTTTGCCGTGGCAATGGAGTCCTGCACGGTTCTCAGCCTGTCAAGATATTCACTCTGTTTCTGTGCCACCTTCAGCTCGAAGGCCGCCACTTCCTTGTTCTTTGCCTTTGCCATAGCCCATGTAGCGGACTCCAGACTCTTTCCCGGAACCTGCAGAGCCGAGCATATCCATGAAGAGGATGAAATACACAGGGAAATGCCGATGATGCGCAACAGCTTCATGACATCCATACCACGCCTTCCGAGCATCATCATCCAGCATTCGTATGAACCGACACACAGGGCCAGGCACAGACCGAGAGCCTTTGCCATTGAAACGGCATCACCGAGAACGGCCACATTGGGAAATGTCTCCATGGCCGTCAGCAGCTTTTCCAGACTTTCGTCAATGGCTGGAAGTCCTATTGTCAGCGGAATAAACAATAAATCCATATTTTAAAATATTATTTGTTTTTACTTCTTTTTCAATAATGTGTAGCGGCAACGGCACAAAGGTGTGCAGTCCTGTTGACCAGTTCTGCCATCCTAGATTTGGCTTCCTCGTATGCCTTCTGCCGCTTGGCATTCTCCAGCCCATAGCCGACACCGGTTTTGTGTATATAGGCTATATCCGCACAGAGTATTTCATTCTGGCGGCTCAGCTCGTCCACCTGATAGCGGAGCTTGCCGTCACTCTTTTGCATACAATAGAGCAGTCCGTACGTAATACAGTCCTGCATACGGTTGAACTCGTCCTTGTAAGTGGCATACATCAGGTCAACATTTCTGTCAGCCTCCCTTGCCAGTTCTTCCTTATACAGTTCCTCGATATATTTGCGCTCACTCTCCACTTTTTTGATTTTCTGCCTCTGCGTCTCTTCGGCAGTTACACGCACCGGCATGATACGCTTCACATCAGACTTTGGTTCCTTGAAACGGACACGGAATCCAGAGTTGAACCAGTCCCATTTCCAGTACATTTCCGCACCTGAGTATTTCTTATGCAGGAAAAAGTAATACCAGTCAGGAGCAAAATCCCACGGACCGTTTTCCATAGACTTCCACTGCTTCTGCTTTTCACTGTCACTGACTATGCTTTGGGCATTGGATGTAAATATGATACATGATACTGCCAGACACATGATTATTGTAAATATTCTTCTAACCTGCATAACCCTGATTCCATTTATTGATTACACGCTCAGCTATCTCATTCTTCACATTGGAGTTCAGTATCTCCCAGATATAGTCCGGCTTCCATCCGCAGTCCGTGATAAGGAAACAATACAGATTAGCATTGTCTATTATGTACCTTGCCCTGTCGATGGAAGCCTTCAGTGTCATTACCAGATTCAGTTTTTCATCCATGGAGGCCTTCATCAGGTTTATACCCGAAGCGGCTACGGATGCATACAGTCTGTAGCAGTGCTGTATCTCCCTTGATATTGCCACGTTGGCATCTGCATAATACCAGGCCACGAAAGGCTTCTTTAATACATGACTGAAAGTATTACCGGTAAAGTCCTTGTATTCCGTTACCAGCTGATACAGTGAGTTGGCCGTTGAAGAAATGGCACCGGCCAGTACCAGGTACGAATAGGCATTGTTCAGCCTTGTATCCAGAGTGGTACGGACATCATTGAACTTTTCCGCACCCTTTTCAATGAGCGACTGCTCGCCATAGCTTGTGGCCACTCTTGTCAGAGCCTTGTCCTCGTCCTTCTTTATGGCCTTGTGCAGGGCAATGAGTGCTTCGATGGTCGGCAGGTCTTTGGGTATTATGAAAGCGGAAGCCTTTACAGGCAGCAACAGCATTATAATACCGGCTGATATGATACTTATATTCCTGAGTTTCATGACAGAGATATATGAAAGGTTAATAATTTGAAGCCACCAGTCCGTTCCAGTCCTGTACAAGATTTCCCACATGATTCTTCATGGTCACCACATTTGCCCATCCTTCAGGATCTATGGCAAAGAAGAGGTCGTTTGCAGTGGCATACTGTGCCATCAGAACCATCCCTTCCACCTTGTAGCGTATCCTGTTCAGGTCAGTATAGATACTGTTGGCCAGTGTCAGCCTTTCATACCTGTCAAGCAGATTGTAGCCGTCATCCTTTTTTTCTGCAGTTGCCTGTCCCTGCAACGGATTGGGAATCCTGGCATTGTTCACGATATTGACGAAGTTGCCGACCAGCTGCTGTGTTTCCGCTACAAGGTTGCCGAGCTCGTTCAGACAGAGCAGCCTGTTTGAAAATCTGGCCTTGTTTACCGTGCTGACAAGTACCGGAACATTTCGCAGAATATCCAAAGCGCACAGACCTATTTCCTTGTAATAAAGACTTTCAGTTCCGAAACCGGATATGTTCTCCATGCTCAACTTGTAGAGCTCCTTCATGGTAGCCATGCTTACCGTATAGAGTTCCACCTTCTGTTTCTTGGCGGCGATGGTATCCACACGCTGGTTGTGCTGCTCCTCGATAAGTTTCTGTGAAGCGGTATTGGCCATGACAATCTTCAGGCAGTTACGGTCGAATACGATTCTCCAGGCAGCAGACATATTGGCTGATGCCGATACAAGCAGTACCGCAATCAGCATGAATCTGAATTTTACCATAGTGACATAACTTTTTGATGTTGGTTGACTTTTCTTGCAAACTCCAGATACAGAAGCCCTCCGTCCGCCTTGCGGTCTTCCTCGATACGGGTGATGGCCTCCTGCAGCGTACCGTACCGGGCAAGATAAATCTTCAGTGCCTCCTTTTCGGTACGTTCTGTAGTATATGCCCAGTAGCATTCAGGTGCTTCCTCCACGCCGTACACATCCGAGTGCTGTCCCCGGCAAATCCACACCTCCTTGAAGTAGCTTCTTCCCTCGTGGTTGTTCAGCGCATTGATGGTGAATATCTGCTGACGCTGTATGTCAGTGAGTCCCAGAATGGCTGCAATATCCTCATACCTGTCCTTGAACTTGGTCTGGTCAAGCAGAATCTTCACATCCGAGTTGTTGATGATGGCCTCCTTCACAATAGGGGAATCAATCACGTCATTAAGTTCCTGTGTGACCACACCGGCTATTCCGTGGAACTTCCGGACGGTCTTATACAAATACTTTATATATTCCGCCATGGTAGGTGAAGCAATTGCCTTCCATGCCTCTTCAATGATAAGAGCCTTCCGTCCCTTTTTGATACGCATCTTCTGCAGGAACACGTCCATGATAATCAGTACCACAATCGGGAATAGCACCGGATCATCCTTTATCTTGTCAATCTCGAATACAATGAAACGCTCGTCAAACAGGTTGATGTCCAGGTCGGAGTTCAGCGTCATCTCCAGCTCGCCGCCACGGTAGAACTGTTTCAGTATGGCCGCAAAGTCATGTATATTGAAACTGATTTTCTCCAGCTGTGTAATCTGCGGTATGCGTTCCAGGGCAAACTCATAATAGGAATTGAACGAGAGTTCCTGAACCTTCAGCCTGCGCTTCTGTTCCTCCATGTGGTCAATCTGCCTGTCTATCTTAATCAGCATGGAATTGTTATAAAGTTCCCTCTTATATTTTTCTATGATAGTAAGTGCACGTTCCTTTTCCGATTCTGTGGCCGCTTCATCATTTATCAGAGCAGTCAGTGAGCGGCACTGTCGGATCAGCTTCAGACGGCGTACTTCGGAAGGCAGCAGCAGGGCACGGCTTTCAGCCTTCTCCTGAACCTCTTCCGTATTTATCTGCCTGTCGATGTCCTCCATGCTGTGCGTGTACTGTTCATAGTCATCCTCCATCTTGGCGGCGACCAGCAGTTTCTGTCTCAGTGCCTCACGCTCACTGTCGCTGAATCCTTCAAACGGATTGAAATAGGCTTCGTAATACTCCACGATGGTCTGGTTTATCAGCATGTCCTCAATCTTTGTTGGAAATGCGTTACCCTTGAATATCAGGAATATCAGCGATTTGAGGAAGTTCTTCTTCTCACCGAAATTAAGCTCATATTCCTCTTTCGTGACCTTGAAGGGATTCATGGAAATGGGCTTCTCCTTCGAGTAGGCTATGTATGTACCCTTGTAATATCCGCATATGCCTTCGTAGGAATCGCCCGTATCCACCATGACCACATCCGTATTCTGTTCCAGAAGCTGACGTACCACACTGTTCATGTGGAAGGACTTTCCGGAACCTGAAGGACCGATACAGAAGAAATTGGCATTGTCCGTCATTTTCCTTTTGCCTTCCTTGCCGGTAATGTCGATACAGACAGGCAGTCCCTGACGGTCGGTGTAGTATGTGGTCAGCGGTGTATCCTCAGACTCCTTCAGATGCTCCTTGAAGAAAAAGCACAGGGCAGCATCCGAAAGTGTCAGGAACAGGTCATAGTCCGGATTGAAGGCATAGCCGTTACCGGGAAAACTGTCCATGAAAAGCTCCAGCTGGTTGTAGGCTGTCCTTGACGGCATGATGCCGCACTCGTACAGTTTTGTCTCCAGAAAGGAAGTTACCGGAGTAACCTTGTCAGGCGGACAACTCACCAGAATGTTGAAGTTGCAGTACACAAGCATGGTACTGTCAACGGCCAACCTGTCCAGCACTTCCTCAATGTCGGCCTTTGCAATACGGTTGCTCGGGTCCGGCATGGAACCGTGACGCTTCGCCTTGGCCTGGAGCTTGCGCAGCAGCTTCCTCTGTCCCGGTATCTGAATGACCTGATTGAACACCACACAGTCCGAGTAGGGGACGCCGGTAAGGAAAGAAAGCAGGTCGGTTGCGATACCGTAGCCGTTGATGTTCATCTGCGTGTACGGCTTTATCATGGAAGGCAGATTAATCTCGTCAATATCCACCAGCGGATAGGAACGGATAATCCGGTCACCTGTCCTGAGATATTCGTCCGAAGCCTTGAAGTTGGTCATCGAGAACGGTCCGTGCCGGAACTGGAATGCCATGAAACGGTGGCAGTACTCGCTGACTTCCTCCTTGCCGAGCTTCCTGTGCCGGATATGCTTCTCCGTCAGAATATCATCCGTCTTTGATACCTTGGAATGGAAATCGAGCCATCTCTTCGGGTCATACTGGATGAACTGGCTTCTCTGGGCCTCCTGGGTGAGGATAAGAAAAGTCCTTATCTCTGTGAACTCCCTTCCCTCGAAGTACCTGAAATAGCTCCTTGTCAGGAACTCCGCATCATCCGGCACGTCATGATGATATGCCTGTCTGCACATAATATCCTGCTTCTGCAGTGCATATCCCTCACCGATGGTCTGAAGAATATTGGATAGCACGTCATGAAACAGCATGTACTGCTGCGCATCCGTACAGAGCTGCTGGACCGGATTGGTTATTTCGAAGATAACGGACGGCTCACCTCTGGCCGAGAACAGCACGACATTGCCGTCCGTCTCCTCCAGTTGTGCATAGAGTCCGTCAAAAATTCTTTTCCTTTTGTGTGCCATACTGTATAAAGTGATTTACTGTTCTTTTCTAAGGCTTCTGTAGATATAGATGCCTCTTGCCCTTTTCTTGTTGTGGAGTCCTCCACGCTGCTTGATGTAGATGGTTATCAGTCCCGCCAGTGCCATGACCATCATGGCTATGAACCCTGCAATCTTCCCTAAGGTGATTGAGAAACCGATGAAGCCTACGAATGATACGCCTATGGCTGCCGCTGCCAGAGTGAGGAAACGGCCGCGTATGCCCATAAACTCCAGCGGTTTCTGCAATCCCTTGAACACAGGGTATCCTTCCTGATTCATTGTCATGTCGGGAAAGGATTACTGGAAGAACAGCGGAAGAGCTTCCGAAAGTGCGATGAATGCGATACAGCCTCCGATGGTAAGCATGATGGTCTTCTTCACGTCCTGGTCTCCGTTTTGCATCTTGAAATAGACGTTGAAGGCACCGACCAGAACGATAACGGCAGCAATGGCCTTCATCAGGTTCGATACCGGAGTCTGATAGGAACTGACTTCCTGGGTGGCCTTGGTAAAACCTGCTGCTCCCTTGCTTCCTGCCATTACATTTGATGTGGAAATAACGAGTGCAATGGCCGCCATCACACACTTCTGTCCAAAACTTGAACCGATGAAACGCTCCGTAAGATTCCGGGCACTTTTCTTTATTATCTGCATTTCTGAATAATATTAAATGATTTCATCGCCAAAGAAACAGATGTCACTAAAGGAACGGTATATATATCAGGCATTCTCACAGCTGAAGATAACGGCACCGAGGTCACTGGTACCGGTCTCTGCCAGCCGGTTTATTTCCTGAATGATATTCTCAACCAGAATGCCGTCAGTCATGATGGCCTCTCGGTAAACGTGTCTGGAAGATTCTGATTTGGATGCAGATTTCTCTGTACCGTCAGAATTATTACTTTCATTATTTGATTCGGGATTCCCCGTATTATTCTGTTGGGGATTTCCTTCTTTTGATTCAGGTTCATCCCGGTTTATCTTTATCGGTCTGAAACTTCGCGCCTCTTCCGATATGTCAATATCCTCTTCTTTATGGCTGTCCTGTTCGGCATTCTGTGCGGCCTTCGTCCTCTGGAAGTCCATGAAAATCATTGCCGCATAGTAGAATACCATTGCCACAAAGAGAAGGAATACTATCTGTCCGTACTGCATGGCTGTTGTAATATGATGTTGGATGAAAGAGCGGAACTGTCCTCCGGAAGCGGAAGGATATGCAGTCCCAGTCTGATGCCCCGGCTTTCCAGACGTTCCCTGCGTTCCGTAGTGCCGGTATAATAAATCACGTTGTGTTCCTCACTGATGATGTATCCGTTTGACTTCAAGTTTGAGCGTACCCTTACCTTTGCCCTGTTTGAGATGACACGGATACCTGTGACCGGTTCCAGTCCGAAGACGATACGCCGTCTTTCCCTCTTTACCATCTGGGTACGGATACGTGAGGAAATCTGGTGTTTCTCTTCACTGCTGCGTTTCAGTCCGAGTGCAGCGGCTATGCGTCCGACACTCATCCGGGTAATGCCGAGAGCTTTCCCTATCTCAGAGAAGGAACACTCCTGAAAGTGGTTTCTGATATAGTCGGCACGCTCCATCCATCTGGATTTGGCCATTTTTACAAGTCCAAGCTCACGGGCTTTCAGCTTGACGGTCGATTCGCTCAGATTGAGAACTGCTGCTGTATAGGCCGTGGTTTCTACCGGATACAGCTCGACAAGAGCGGCCAGCATCCTGTCGGTCCAGTCTGTCTTTTTCATATCCTACAGATTATAACTGTTAAACAACGATTTCTTTTCTCTTCTGTATTCTGCCAGACGTGGCAGGTATGACTTGAAGAATGCCCTTACAATGGCATTCACCAGGTCAGAGCGGCATCTACCATGTATATCGCAGTCGTCCAGTGAATCCGCAAGGTCACGGTCAAGCTTGCAGACAAGCCTTTCAGTTTTGTCCGTTCCCGAACCGTCCGATTGCAGGAATTCCATGAAGTCATCCCAGCATCCTGTATCCGAAAGGGAAACAGCAGTATCCTTTTCCTGTGCTTCATTATTATTCTCTCTTTGCTCAACCTGAGTTTCTACGGAATCATGCGTCAATATAAGTTCTGAATCATTGATACCTCTTGTCAGGTCATCTATTTCCGGTATATCCTTACTCATAGTGCTATGGTTATTGAAGTTTACTGATTACTATAGTTCTTTATTCTGATTGCAGTTGCCATTTTCTGAAGGACTGGTTTCAGATTGGCCGGTAATGTCCTGTAAAGCTTCATCACACGGCTGTGCCTTCTTTTTCTTCTTAGGTTTGGGATTCAGATTTTCCGTCAGCTGTATGCCTTTGAGTTCTTTTTCCCTTATCGGTTGAAGTGTATCGAAGATACTCTGATAGACCTTATCAAAGACCGATGTAACGATAGCTGCTTGCATATCCAGTGCCGCCATGGTGCTGAACCGTTCCATATCCGCACGTTTGGGAATCTTCGCAGTGACGTATCCATAGTTGGAGAAGGTATCCCTTGCATTGTCCCAGATAAGCAGTTCGGAACGTTTGCCGATTCTTCCGTCATTCAGATTGGGAATGATGAAGAGTCTGGCTTTCATCCTTTCACCGACAGCTTTTTTCAGCCGGTCAACAAACATGAGGAAGCTGGCTGTGGAGGGAACGGTTACCAGGTCATAGTGAAATGGAACAATAATGATATCCGAGTTGACAAACATGGGTATCAGCCCTTCTGCTTTCAGACTGCCGGGTGAATCCATAAGTACAATATCTATTTCTGGATCGTTGTGAAGTTTCTCCATAAGGGAAGTCATCATCGCTTTGTCGTTGGCTTCGTATGCCCATACCTCGTATGGCATTTCCTGCTCACCGTATTTTCTGATGTCTGCCTTTCGGCATTTCATGATGGAGTGCTGGAAGTCACAGTCTATCACCACAACCCTTGCACCTTTTGTCACCAGATAGTTGGCAAAGGTGATGCAAAGGGTAGTCTTTCCCACACCTCCCTTCTGATTTGCAAATGTCACTATAACCGGAGTTTGTATCATTTCAAGTATTGATTGATTTTGTGACAAATGTATTAACCAAGTTTTTTTGGTAAGAAATGTGCAACACATTTGTGATTTGGGATGGATAAACCAGAATATTCAGATAGATGAAATCTGAATCGCATATTTTATTTAACTATAAAAGTTACAATAGTACATTACATTGTACAATAATTGTTTATGTCATATGATTTCGTGTAACAATACTCATACATTGCACAAATATAAACTTGTCACTTTTTGGACATTTAATTAACTTTGTACCAAAAACAAATAACAATGGATAAATTCATTAAAAATCTCATAGAAGGCAATAATTTCCCACCAAAAGGTTCTGTTACTTTCACCTCTTCAGATCACGTAAGATTTCAAAATAATCAAGATATATCTGGCCATAACTATGGAGCAAATAGAAGATTAGTTATAGAAAAAAATATTGAAGATGGAGAAGGATATACCGTCACTATGTTTAACTTGGACGGTATGCACCCTTTGTGGCAGAACAATATACAGATGTCTCCAAAACGTATGCGCATTACTAATGTTAGCGACAATATAGTTCAACTTCGTGGTTATGGGTATGATAGCATGGGGGCTTCATTCGCGGATTATGGTGTAGTTTTACTTATTGAAAATGAGGAAATTATACGTGTTCAATTAAATATGTACGACCGAAACATAAGTATAGTTTATCTAAAATAAAATAATATGGCTGAATTAGATAGAACATTCACGGAAGAATTATTTACAGAGGTACTGGAGTCAACGCCATGTATTATTGTATACTCTCAACAAGCCTTTGAGTGTAGCAAGAATTATCTTAAATCTACAACTCAGACAGCAAAAGAAATTTTCGAATCTATTCTTGGTGTCCATCAATGCAAAATTATTTATAAAGGAAAGACCAAGAAAGACTTTCGAAAATATCAATTTATTATCGAAGAATTGAAGTTATCTATATATGTTACGCCAAGACAAAATCTAACTGAATTCTCGTTAAGCTATATCTCAGACGAAGAATTTGTTGTCCCAACTGATCCCTCTGAATATAAGAGCATGAATCTGAAATTCATGGCTGAAGAATACATAAACCACAATTTTATGGATTTCCTCGATCGCAATGACCTTATGACATCATATCGTGAAATCAAGGATTTCTGTACAAGTCTTCTTTCCTTGAAAGAACCAGTAAGAGAGATAAATAGAGAACAATCTCGAAAAATGTGGAAAGCATATATTGATGGTGAAAGAGCTTTAAATACAGATAAGAAGGAATTATTTATTGTAGAAGAAGTCGGAACCATAGAGAAAGAGCACTATAATAACCGCACGTATAATACATTAACATTAAAAGTTAAAGCTCCAACTCTTCAGGAAAGATTGACTTCAGCTATAAAAAATGTTCAAGCTACAAAATACCGTAATCCTAATATAGATTTTGTAACAAATAAAAAAGGAGAAATATCATTTGTCGGTTACGTTGATATAACAGAAGAAATTCTTGAAGAGTTATCAAATGTAGCAGCTGATAACTGCTATAAAGTAGCTGAAGATGTAAAGCATATTCTTTCTGGTAGTTTAACACTTAAGTCATCAGAAAATCTTGATAATTTGTTGGAGAGTATAAATTCAAACCTAAATGATTATGATCCGAACTATAGCTATGCAGATGGGGTATATACCTTTAACGATGATAGTCAAGCGTTATATCTAGAAGAATTAATAAAATCTGATTATCCTGAAACATTGACAACTGAACGCAGGACTGTTATAGTCGCATCGTTTAAAAGCAACCAAAATATAGCTTCAATTATATCTGAGATTAAAGAAATGCCAGGAGTGATAGATGTACTTGATTCTGTTAGTGGTCAACTACTTATAAAAACTCAGGGAAAAAGTTATCTTAACTTTAACTCTCAAGCAATACAAAGTATAAGAATTGCTGCTTGCAGAGCTATCTTTACACCTACAGATTTTAGACCAGATGTGCAAATTGAAGGTCTTTCTGTAAGTGGGAATTCATATATTTTTACTTCTAATGATTCTTATTCTTTTTTCAACACTGCATACGAGATGCACCAGAAGGTTATTGCTGCATATGATAATAAGACCTTCATAAAAAAAGAATACGACTATGGCTGTTTTGTAATTCCGAATAAGGGATTGTTGCGTGAAATGCAGTTAAAATTTGTTTCTAACAAACGGATTAGAGTTAAAGCAGCATCAGGATTGGTTGAATTTTATCCAGCTGATTATAACAACTATATAGAATTACTTTCTCAAGTTCGCCAACATTGTGGTGAATCTTTAAGTATTCAAGAACCGGAATATCATCCTTCTGTTGCTATCAAATTATTAAGTGATGATATTAGCTATTGTAAGAAAGTTTATAAGGAGGTAGCGGAAAAAATAACTGAGATTGCTCCTTCTTTTACAGCCTCTTTTGAAAATGATGAAACATGTCAGGTTCTCAATTACACTATTGAGTATACTGAGTTGGAAGAATTAGCTTCATTTCATGATGCTATCAACTCTAGTATAACTTTATACCCATCTTTGCTTACAAATGAATATGATTTAAATGATGAAGGTAAAACTATATTGTCTTTTGAGTTTGACCATCAATTAAATATAAAATTTGAAAAGAATCTTAGAAATGGTTATATAAATGAGAACGTAAATCTCATCAAGGCTAATGAATATGATGCTATTAATGAAGCGATAGATTTGGCATATGAGGAAGAGTATCAGGATTATGATGAAATTAAAGAACTGAGAAATAACAGAACTCAAATGCTGAAAAATGCTTTGAAGCTAGGAAAATGCATTGGAAGAAAACTCAATAGTATTAAATTTGAAATTAGCTCAGAATTTATTGAATACATGGAGGATCGCAATGCCCAAGGACGAGTTGAGAGATTTATACATGTTGGAGACTACTTGCAATTTCCGATGGTTGGCAAATCTTCTGAGTTACAAAGATTGGCCGATTCAATGTTGCGAATTACCAATCCAAACCAGTTCTATCCACATTCAAAAACTAAAAGGATTCCTGCACCTGCTAATCCAAGATTATGTGACTTCCTATTTGATCCTAGATATGCAGGTGAATTTGATGAGAATCTTGAAGAGGTTAAGAAACGAATAACAGAAACAAAAATTGAAAAGTTCCTTAATGATAAGCAATTGGAGGCTGTAGCAAAAGCTGTTTCTGCTCCTGATATTGCAATTATTCAAGGCCCTCCTGGTACAGGTAAGACAACTGTTATTGCAGAGATTATATGGCAACAAATACTTAAGAAACCTGATTCGAAGATTCTTCTAACTTCACAAACTAACCTTGCAGTTGACAATGCTCTTGAAAGATTGCAGGGGCGTAGAGGTATTAGACCTGTACGAATCCAGAATGCATCAACGGAGAAAGAAATCGGAATAGAAGCAAAAAGGTACATGTTGGACTTTATGGAAGATTGGTGTATTAAACCAAGTGCTGAGAATGAAGACAATGGTACAAACATTTGGATAGACTCCATTCTTAAAGGCATGACAGATGATACTAAGTATGCATCTGTTATAAATCAATGGAAGAGGGATCTTACTGTCAGAGATCGCAATACAAGAGAGTATTTCTATGAAGCATATAAGAGTAATGTAAATCTTGTTGCTGCCACTTGTAGTATATGTGGCTCCAAACAACTTCAAGAAATATATAAATATTTGTTTGGTAACAATGAGAATGCTTTTGATGTTGTTATTATGGATGAAGCAAGTAAGGCTACACCATTGGAGATGTCTGTACCTATGGTATGGGGAAAGAAAATCATCATCATAGGTGACCATAAACAGCTTCCACCGATGATGAATGAAAATAACATCATAACATCCTTGAAAAAGGCAAATCAAAAAGTATTGGCAGAAACCATCGAAAGCTTCAAGGAGTCACAATTTGAAATATTATTTAGAACAGCATTCAAACTCAAACCATCAATAGTCGCAACTTTGGATACACAATACCGAATGCATAAAAAGATTATGGATACGATTGGTCATTTCTATAGTGAAGAACTTGAAGAAGGTCTGAAATGTGGACTTGCTGATGAAGACATGGATAATGAACAATATAATGCTAGAGGAAGTCGTTATCATGGACTTACTATTCCTGGGTTTATTGAACCACAAACACATGCTATTTGGGTTAATGTAAATACATATGAAAGCCAGCCGAGTGGCTCTACATCATATGTAAATTACGGTGAACTAGATGCTATTAAAACAGTCATTAAAGCCTTGCAAAAAGCAGACGGTTTCCAAAAGTTTATGGATTCTCAAGAAAAACCAGAAGATAAAGAAATAGGTATAATAACTTTCTATGGAGCACAATATGGTAAAATTAAAGAAATGTACAAGGATGGAAAAATTGACAAGTCACTTCCTTGTAGAATTAATGTAGTGGACAAGTTCCAAGGTATGGAGCGTAACATAATCATAATTTCAACCGTGAGAAGCAATAAAGAGAAACATTACGGATTTGCTGAAGATATTAGACGTATAAATGTCGGTTTCTCTCGTGCAAGAAGACTTCTAATTGTCATTGGGAATAGAGACTTCTTTAGAGAAAATGCTCATTATAAAAAATCAATTGATGAGATGGACCATTTTGATATTAAACAACTTCAACATTTGGTAAGATGAAACAAAATACATATAACAAGGGACGAAACAAAAATTTTACCCCAAAGTCTAAGAAGTTTAAGTCACAACCTCTAAAAGAGGATTTTGACAAAAAGGAAACTATTGAAGAGACGTTGGATCAACGCCTCAATAATGTCATTGATAAAAATAAAGCAATATCTGAACTCATTATCGGATATATACCATATACTATTAAGTTTGTAGCTCAGTTATATAAAGGAGTTACAAACAAACCGGAAAAAATTTCAGCATTTGAGAAAGCCATTGTTGGAATAATTAGTATTGACGGACAAACATCACTTTCCAATATTGGCAAAATATTAGGATTGGATATAGAGCATGACATTGCTGAACAAAAGATGATTCGTAATGCTATTGACTCTATGATTCGATACAATCTTGTGACGGGTGACGAGTCCGCATATTTTATCACGGAACAGGGACAAGAATTTGCCGCTCATGGTGAGAGAATGAAATCATTTAGTTCCGATTTTGAACTTTGGTATTTAAATAATAATCATTCTTTTGCCGGTTTACGTGACTGTATCTCATCTGATGATATTCAACTTATCAATGAATCAGATTTTTTAAAAGAGGAAGAATCTTTAACCCCTCTAAGCTTTGAAGAAATAAAAGCGCTTTCTGAAATACAAGCATCAAATATGCAGAGTTCAAAGGAAAGATTTATTCTTCAGAATGCAACCCCACAAAATCATAATTTTTATAAGTACGAATTGATAGTTTGTTTTGTTCAGAGCATTAGAACAAAACAAGTCAGGGCTATTGTTTATGACGATGTAACACAGAGTGTTTTGCCTCAGTTATCTCAATTAATTGAAGATGATGAAGATTTAAAACAGACTTTGTTTTCCCAAATGCTTCAAGCTGCAAGTGAGAGTGAAGACCTTACGATTTACAATGATTTAGACCTTGCCAAGTCTGATCCTTTGGTAAAGGAAGATGTAGCAAATATTATTACAGCAGAAAAGAAACTTATTGAGCAAGAGGATAAGCAATCTATAGCAAATGAAGAAAATAAAAAGGCAGAGGAAATTAATTCTAATGATCTTTCAGAAAGGCTTCATAAACGTGCATTATATGATACTATTGCATTTGAATCCGAATTGCATAATATTTTCCAAACTGACAAACCTGATGAAATATGGTTATCCAGTCCATGGGTAGCAGATGGTACATTTATGCGCAACAGACTTCCTTTAATCAAGAATTATCTTAAACAAGGAGGTAAAGTGTTCATATCTTACTCTGCTCCAGACGAAGGGCTTGACAGCCACAAGGATAAGATGGTAGGAAGCCAATCCCAAAAAGCACTTGAAACTTTAGAAACTGAATACAGTAAACAGTTCTTTCATGTTGAGCTTCCTGCATTCCATAAGAAGAATGTTATTGAAGTAAAAAATGGTCAATGTGTATTGTTTACAGGAAGTTTTAACGTTCTATCATTTTCTGTGACATCTAAAAATATCACTCATGTTAGAACAGAAGAGATGTGTCTTGCTCATTATCAAGCTGCAATTAATCAATATCTTTTATCAAAGAAACAATTTGCAGAAAAGTACATTGAAAAAGCATTGCAAGAGATTTCCATATTGCCTTCTGCCGATGTACAAAACTACAAAAATGAGAGGATTGAGTATTTTAGAAAAGATGCTAACCTTGAGGAATTATTTATTGATTACGACAATATTCTTGAGGAACGTAGAACTATGGCAAAATCAGACCTGCTTACAAAAGAGATAGAGGCATTAAAGAATGAAATTGAAAGCAAAATGTCAAATGGCCTATCTCAAAAAGAGGTTGGTTTTTATAGGGCAAAATTGTTTAAATTATCATCTGCAGGCAATGGCTCTATCATAAGTGATGATATTCAAAATGTAATTATTCACTTGCAGAAGCTAATTAATTCATCCACAATGAAGTCAAAGGTGAATAATGCAAGTGATTCATATAAACCCAAAAAGAAAAATGATGCAGGTAATACAGAATCCTATGATAAGATTTTATCTTTAACAATGTCCTTCTATGAATTAGAGCCTACAGATTCAATATCTATTATAAAACATCTCACAGCTCTCTTTTACTTGTCGTTATCCGATAATGCTATAAAAGCAAATATTGGGGACAAGTGGAAGGATAAGTTGATTGCTTTATTGAGCAGCTCAGAATTAAGGAAACTATTCAAATACAATATATTAAAAGATAAACAAGAAGGAGCTTCTCGTGTATTTATAGCTATAGATGAAAAGTTGTATGCTTTTTATAATATCAGATTGGGTAATAAATTGGTAAAGCAATTGTTTCCAGATAAAATCTTTTTGAATAAAGATGATTACCATGATCCATTAAAAAATATTGAAGAATTGTTATTTTCGTTATAATTATGTCAAGATTTGAATCATCTAGGTTTGTACGAAACCCTCAAATAATGAATGCTAATGTTTTAATGGCTGCATGTGAGACGTTAGGATGGAAGTATTCTTTGCAAAACAATATATTATTGGTTACTGAAGTTGGAAATGATTCTAACTTCAATGGTGAGTTTGCCTTGAAATTAGATGTGTCAACTAACGAGGTTACTTACAATACTTATTATATGCCAAATGCACATGTAAAAGTAGAAGAATTAAAGGAAAAGTTTCAAGAGCTCAATGCTGAATACTCGAAAAATGCTTTAATCTCTGAATTTGAAAAAAACGGATTTACCTATAGATCGAATTATACTTTTACACCTACAGAAGAAGAAAGGTTTAGTTTTTATATGGAGGCAAAATCGTATGACCCACTAGAAGATGAACCATTTGCCTCTATTAAATTTACTATACTAAAAGACGGGACCATTATAACAGATTCTGACTATTTACCAAATGATGTAAACGAAAAGGCTCATGAAGCTATGGATATATTGGAGCAACATTTAGGTAACAAACGTGTAATGACAAAAAAGCCTGTTCCTGCCAAATATTTAAGTAAAATGAAGCCTCGTAGAACAATTAATTTAAATCAAAATTCATAATAGTATGGAAGATGTTTTTCAGAAACTTATCCTAATGATTAGGGCATACTACCCTGTATTATATCTTCATAGTTACGAATACTACAGAACGAAACAAAAGATTAAGGGTATTGTAGAGCTGTTGCGTAGAGAAGGTAAGAAAGTAAATTACTATCAATGGGATTGTGTATATGGACTTGTTCAGATATTACCTGATAAAACAGAGAAAAGAATTGAGCGTATGCAAAACCCTCTTGAAGTGTTAGCTTATATTCTTAACTCAAAAAAGTCTGGGGAGAAAAATATATTTGTTCTTGATGATATAAATAATCATA
Organism: Bacteroides bouchesdurhonensis; assembly: GCF_900155865.1. GTDB lineage: Bacteria > Bacteroidota > Bacteroidia > Bacteroidales > Bacteroidaceae > Bacteroides > Bacteroides bouchesdurhonensis. The sequence goes on along the minus strand of NZ_LT707006.1, from coordinate 2,562,726 downwards.
TTGATAGGGATGAAGTTAAATTGATGTTCCGTAAAATTGCAGAAGCAACAAATAACAATACCCATGCAATTATTCTATCGTCAATTTACAGACTTCCTGCTGAATTGGAAAAGTATATTACTGTATTACAAATACCACTTCCTAAACGTAATGAATTGGGAGAAGTTTTGGATATAGTGGCGAAGCAGTCAAAAGTTGAACTCAAAACAAACCTAAGAAATAGACTGATAGATGCTGCGTTAGGAATGACATCAATGGAGGCAGATTTAGCTTACTGCCTTGCCTCTGTTAAGGATGGCTTTGACGATAAGTCTCCTTTTACTGTATCTTCTGAAAAGGAGCAGATTATTAGGAAATCTGGCATTTTGGATTACTTTCCAAAAAATGAAAGTCTAAAAGATGTCGGAGGTATGGAAAATTTAAAGGAGTGGCTTAAAAAAAGGCAGTTAGCATATGACAAGGAAGCTCGCGATTGGGGGTTAAAAGAGCCTAAGGGCTTACTTTTGTTAGGTGTCCCAGGATGCGGAAAGAGCTTAATAGCTAAAAGTATTGCTTCTAGTTGGAATATGCCTTTACTTCGGTTAGATGTAGGAAAAGTCTTTCAGGGCATTGTAGGGTCGAGTGAAGATAATATTCGAAAAGCAATTGCAACTGCCGAAGCTGTTGCTCCATGTGTATTATGGATTGACGAGATAGAAAAAGGTCTTAGCGGTGTACAATCAAGTGGAGCTACAGATGGTGGTGTGACCTCTAGAATATTTTCTACAATATTAACATGGATGCAGGAAAAGACAGCACCTGTATTCGTTGTGGCAACTGCTAATAATATTAATCAACTGCCTCCAGAACTACTTAGAAAAGGCAGATTTGACGAAATCTTTTTTGTGGATCTTCCAAGTCAGAAAGAAAAAGAGAATATTTTTTCCATACATTTGCAAAAAAATCGTCAAAATGTATCTTCATTTGCTTTAGATATTTTAGCCCAAAAAGCTGAAGGATTTAATGGAGCAGAAATTGAAGAATGTGTAAAGGAAGCTATGTTTACTGCATATGTAGAATCACAAGAATCTAATATTGCTCCCAAATTACAGATGATACATATTTTGGATGCTATCAAAAATACTGTACCTCTTTCTAAGACTATGGAGAAACAGATAACTGATCTTAGAAAATTTGCTGTTTCAAGAGCTAAAAATGCTTCTAAAGAGATTGTCTTAGAAAATAGAATGGAAATGCCAATTCTGCTAACTCGTCCAGAATTGGAACTGGAACGCTCATTCGATTCGGTGTTATCTGAGAAAGATAGTAATAGTAACAATATATAATTAGGCGTTAACAAAACGTTGCTCCACCTCTAACCATTCCGAACAGAGAAGTGAAATGCGTTTATGCTGATGGTACTGCAAATGCGGGAGAGTAAGTGAATGCCAGCCCGGAAGCAAACAGGGATGATAACATGTGATGCAATAACTATCAAATTTTACAGAATTATGTTCGATAAATTTTATTTTTTGAACAATGGTGATGTATAGTTTGAGCAGTCTCGCAATAAAGGGGCTGCTCCTAAAAAGACATCTCCTTTTTGGGAAGAGTTTTAGAAACAATTGGGTAAGCGATTCGCTGATTTAATTTGGGTATCAATTATGATACTTCTGATATCTTTTCTCTAAGCAGACCTCCTGAGCATGAGGGTAAAAGGCTCATTTATAATATATATGCTTGAATTAGAACTAAAATAATACAGTAGTGATATTTGTGTATTATACCAATGGAAGTTGCTTTATACTTGGCCTTCTATAGAAGGCTCTTGCCACGTATGGACATCAGCATCACTATCGCAATGAATATTTTTGCGAACCATGGTCAACTTCAATATGATTGACATAATGAGGGAGATCAGACAAGTAACGTCTCTATGCTTTTGTTTGATTTGTTTAAAGAAATGAAATTAAATAAACTAATCAAAACAGATGGACGGATTTAATTCCTCAAATGATATTCCGTCTGAATTAGACGAAACTAACGAGTAGTAAATCAATATAATATCGAAACTTAAACATAACATTATGTTATTTGGAAATAGGATTAGAGAACTCAGAGATAAGCAGGGTGTGTTACAACGACAATTGGCAGCACTACTGGAGATAGACACACCTATGTTCAGTAAGATTGAACGAGGTGATAGACGAGCAAAGCGTGAACATGTGATTAAGCTTGCAGAATACTTGCATCAAGACGTGAAAGAGATGTTGACGTTGTGGTTAGCAGATAAAGTTCTTGATGCAGTAGGTGCTGAAGAGGAAATAAGTTATGATGCAATAACTGTTGCACAAAAACATGTTCAATCTTCTATAAAAGACTATAGTACGTTTTAAGCCTCCCCAAATAAAAACAGCATTCAATATAATTAGAACTGTATCAATCTTTGATTTAGATACTATTTAAATTAAACTTGTTCTCAGATACTTATCCATAAAATAATTTAACCTAATAACTCATGGATTGATACAGTTCAAACTATGGTCTCTACTTTGACCAAAAATTATGTGCTTTATTAATCATATCATATTCAAACATTTTCCCATTTTTTAATTTTTTCCAATTTCCAAAACCTAATTCCTCTGCTAATTTAAAGAAACCGTCACCTTGTTCCATGCTTCTAGAAACAACAACTGAAGATATAAGTGGACGTCCATTTTCATGTTCATATCTTGAAATGTGACCTAAAATTTCACCTATTTTACCTCTGTCAGCAGGGATTGACATATCAAGTCTTAGATTTGCTGTTTTGCACAAATCGGAATAATATATTAGCTGTTTTTTTGATGCAACATTTATAAGTATGTTGCGTACTGTTTTTTCTTCTTTTGTTAAGTTCATAATGATAAGTTAATAACGAACTAAATTAAACTAATCAAATTTTTATGTATGAAACAGCCGTGCAAATTGTTGAAACGTAGTAAGTCAAATTAAGACAACTGTTAATATACGCTTTTTATGCACAGACGATATGCAATATTCGTGAAATTTTTGGATAAAAGCAAAAAGTAGCACGTAATTTAATCAGAGTTATAAGATATAAATATACAATGAATAGTAATTACAATAAACTGTATCATACTCAGATAATAATGAGTGATGAAAATTAATAACGGCATAATTAAAATCATCTTCTTATTGAATTGCCATCATCAACATCATCATAACTACCTTTCTGTCCAACTTCCCACTCACGTTTCTCGCTATGGCTGCCACCACCTGCATCACGCAGCTTGCCCTTGCCTGAGAAACGTGAAGTAGGCTTTGTTTGTTGCTGGTATTTTTGCCGTTCAATTTGCTTCACAAACTGTTTTCTTGGCCGGTCAAGATTGAAGTTTTCTTCAGTAAGATTTATAATGATGTGTTGCTTGAAATTGATGGCGTAAGTTACATCTTCATCCTGACGGACAATAAAGCCCTCTTCATGAAGTTGGCTTCTGACCGAGGTTACAGTATCATCATTGAATATCTCACGCAAACGGTTTACAGCATCAATATGATAGTGTGTTCTTTCCGGAGATATATCCACTAAATCAGTGCGGGATACTTTGAAGATTTTGCAGAGCAGATCACGTTCAGCTTCATTAGCCGGACTGAACAGTTCAACCATGGCTATACGGTTGTTACGGTCGATAGCTTCTGCCATAAAAGGTTTCAACGGACGGCTTTGGTCATCAAAGTAGATAATGCCTTTCTTGATATAGGCACGCTGCTTCCTGATTTTACTGTATATTTCCCCCTGGGTAATTTTCGGATTAAGTGTCAGTAATCGGTCAATATAGTCCTCAATCCGGTTGAATCGTTCTTCAGGAGTAGAGAAGTCCAGGAGTTCCTCTACAGCCAGTACTCTTGCACCATGAATGACTGTCTTGTTTGCATGATCAACGAGCATATATCCGTATGGTGTATCCTTCTTGCCGAAGAACACAATGTCAATACCGAACTTCGTTTTCAATTCCTTCTGCAGTTCCTCCTTGTTGGAACTTACATCACGGTACTTCTTTAATATGCTTCTTAGCTGACGGCAACGTGTCCTTTCCCTATAACCGCTCTTGAAAAGACTTTCTATTTCAGAAAAAGAGATTTCCTTCTGAACCTTTCCACCATGCTTGACGAATACATTCTCATCTTTCTGATAGACCTCATATCCCATGGAAACCATTATTGCCTTGAACTGGGCAAATGAAGAGAACGTGTATAGCTTGGCCAAATTAATGTCATCTTCCGTTTTCTTCTTCCTGTCGTTACCAAGAATACGGTCTATTACCTCCTGGGAACGTCTGCGTTCATGGCTATGCTGAATCTTTCTTCCATTAGGTGCCACTCTCGAAGTGATGATATGAAGATGGGTATTCTCCGTGTCATAATGAGAATAAACAAGCAACGGCTGACCGGATTCTCCGTATCCCATTTCTTTGAGATACTGGTGTGCAAAATCCAGCAACTCATCTTCCGACATTTCGTGTCCCTTGCATGATATGGCCACATGAAACTGTGGTTTTCTGATTCTGCTGTTCTGTGAACTGTACTTCTGGAGATAACCGACCAGTTCACTCGGGGTAGGTTTGTGAAATGTTCCGAGTGAACCGAAATTCTGAATCTCGATAAGCCGTGCAACACCTTTCGAGACTTTATGTTCATTGTAACCAACAGCATGGAAGTTCGTACTTCCCGGTAATATGGTTGCTATCATATTGAATCTTTATTTATCAAGGTTTAAGTGACTGAGTAACCGAAATACTTCAAGCTCATTAATCCATGGTTATACTATAATAATATCTGAAATGATTGAATACCGTGTAGTCTGCAATTCAGATTTTAACAGCTTTCTGTGTCAGAGAATCAAGGTCTTTCTTTATTCGGTTCAATGTTTCCTGAGTTTCAAGAATAACCGGTAACAGAACTTCCTGAATATAGCTGGGTGCGAGTAATCCGGCTACCGCAAGCTCATTGGCACGTTTAACTGACTGATTAAGGTTTCCTCCAGCCCAGGAAAGTTCATTTTGATATTTCCGGTAAAACAGACCGAGGTCATTCATCAGTTCGAGCTGCCTTTTGATACCAATATTAGAATACTCTGCCAGTGCCGAGCGTATATAATGGCTCACAGATGAATAGGAGGCTGATTTCTCCTTAAACTGTTTTACTTCCTCCGGTGTCATTCTTACCTTGATGTACTTGGTTCTCTGATTCTTCATACTTGGATACATTGGTGGTTAGGTTTCCCAGACCATCTTTCGCCATGCGAAACAGCGGCCAGCCGCTCCGATGCACCTGCATTCGGCAAGTTACTTTTGTGAGTACGAAACGGAGTTTTGTGGCCACAAAAGTACAACTTGCTTGGAAAACTCTGCACGGCAGAAAGATACCTTCCGGGAATAATTATTACATCCAAATTTACCGGAGAAAGCCGTTGCAAACCGAAATCAACAACACAATTCTTTGGAGGCATATTCCGGCTTACCATGTGCTGTAGCATCCGGTTGTTTTGGAATATCCATGTAGCGGAATATTGTTGTATATAGTCCTAAAACTTATCAAACCAATTTTCGTGTATTCAGAAACAGATGCTATAAGTATTATTCAATCTTAGAACCATAAAAATTGCAGTAATAAGAAATAATGTTTCGATATATATGGTTGGATAAACCAAAGTTTCAAAAACACACAAGATGTAGTTATATGGAATAGATGGCTATTGTTCTCATAAAACCTATATCCAATATAATATGTAGTCCTGATACCATGATAGTATGGTAAAAGTATCCTGATTATCTAAGTTATTGGAATCCCAATAAAAGGGAAAATAAAATCTTGTTGCTGATTCAGCTGATGAAATGGCTATCGGGAAATCTTATTTTATCTGAACTGTATTGCAGAAACATTCAGGTAGAATAATCATGTAATCAGAGTTTGGAGATACCTCGTTATCATGGTGATATAACACAGATAATCAGTAGAAAATCTACTCGAATAATAAGAAAATAGTGTTGCGTAAATTTCTGTATCTCATTGATTTTTAGTATATTTATATAATTAATAAGCTCTTATACTCATAAATATTACACATTATGTTTGAACTGCTGTTGATTATATATCTGCTGCCGGTACTTATTATCGGTATGCTGTTCCTGAAGCTGGTGTTCTGGCTTTTGAGGATTGCCATACGTCTTGCAGTCTGGTTGGTCAAGAAAACTTTCATTCTTATATGGAAGCTTATCGTACTTGTCTTTGCCATACTTATAGGCCGTGAAGTATTGCCCTGGAATCAACCGGACAAATAGAAAGGAACCGCACCAATATGATAAATGGTACGGTTCTGATAAAGATAAGTAGAATCCTCCCTTTGTGTTAATGGCTTGTTCAGTTTTGCCGATTACATGAAACCTTTTCCCTTGCTTCTTTCATATACAACTTCCTTCTTGGAATCACAATTCATAAGACGGAACTGAACCATACATCCGGTAGGGATATCCTTAGGTAACTGTTCAACCAGTCTGTCGATAACCTGGTCCACATTACTGAAACCAATATCTGTTATTTCACCGATTACGTCACCTTTGAAATATGCACGGCCATAGATCATCATCTTCTTTGTGATGCGGAACATCTTGTCTGCCGGTGTCTCGAAGTCACGTGCCTTGCCTTGCTTGCTCTTCTTGCTGCTGAAGAAAATGAAGTCAATCACTTTTGCATTGAGTTCCCAGGCTGGAGTGAAATCTATCTTGACATAGCCTCTTGTTATATTCAGTCCATGGCTGTGATTCATGCCGAAAGCAACTTCATACAGATTGGCATCACAGTCATTTTGGGCAATTGTAGCCCATGTATGACGGAAAGTGTAATAACAGTAGTAATCCTCCTTCTTCATTCCCATATCGGCACATATCTTTCTGATTCCAATATTAACGTTGGCATTGAAACTGTCCGGGTTACTGTAACGCTTATGGAATTTGAAAAGATATTCATCATTCTCGTCTGAAAGATATTTGTCAAATGTGGCCTGAATGAACGGTTCCACGCGCATTTCAATATAGGCTTCGTCTTTCCGGCTGTGCTTTGTCTTAGCTCTTTTATATCCGATAATACCATCCTTGTAGTTTTCTTTTTTAAGCTCAAATATATCTACAGTGTTTATTCCACCCAGACACAAGGATAGGAGTGCCACGTCTCTGCCCAGTTCCGGAAGAGATGAAATCATCTTGGTTTCCGGTAGGGGACGATTAAAGAACTCCCTGCATGCTTCTGCACTGATAGCTCTTTGGACCGTACTGTCAGATTTTGGAATGGAAACCTTTAACCAAGGATTGTATTTGATTCGTACAACACCACGCTCTTCATCATTAAGTTCGATAAGTGCTCTTTTGAATATCTGTCTTAAACAGGTTGGGTACATTTCTTTCGCCCTGTTCGTCAACGAAAGACTATTAATCCATCTTGTCAAAACAGAAGATGACAAGTGGGTAAACATCACTCTGGTTGTTCCCAAATATCTTTCGAGGTGGTTTACAGCCAGACGATAGTTCTTAGCATTACGTTCATGTCCTTCAGAGGCCATACGGTTAATGAACTTTGTTGCATAGTCACTAAAACATATTTCTTCATCTGAATGGATAAGAAATGCAATTAGTTCAGCAACAGAATAATTTGAGACATCCTTACGATTTATCATATCGCTATAGCGTAGGATTTCTCGTGAACAATACTCATTGACCACAATATCCTTGATTTCGCCATTCTTGGTGATTTGCTTGTCCGTAATGAGTTTATCGGTTTTAATATAACCCATTCTTGAACGGTGGACAACACGAATGTACACTGGATAAAATCCGTCAGCTCTCTTTTTTCTTACGACTACTTTAAATGTTGCCATATCAGATTGATTTATAAGTTATTAAATGGTGTATGCGTTGGTGTATGCGCCACTGTACAAAAGTGTATGCGTGGTGTATGCAAGTACCGTTTATTTGGCTCATTTTTTGCGGACAAATGTACGAACCGCCTAAAAACAACTTAGGCTGTAACGCCTGATAAACAGTTCGTTACAGCCTAAATCAAATATTATCCTATATTGCTTATGCTTCCTCAATAGCAGCCTGAGCCGCCGCCAAACGTGCGATAGGCACACGGAATGGAGAACAACTAACATAATTAAGACCCACCCTATGACAGAACTTCACAGAAGAAGGTTCACCTCCATGCTCGCCACAAATACCACACTTCAAATCCGGACGAATAGCACGACCTTTTTCAGTAGCCATACGTACCAATTGACCTACACCTTTCTGGTCGAGTACTTGGAATGGATCTACCTTCAAAATCTTCTTTTCCAGATATACCGGAAGGAAAGAAGCTATATCATCACGAGAATAACCGAATGTCATCTGTGTCAAGTCATTAGTACCAAATGAGAAGAATTCAGCAGAAGACGCAATACGGTCTGCAGTTAATGCAGCACGCGGGATTTCGATCATTGTACCTATCTTAAAGTCAATTCTATCTCCCACTTCTGCAAACAGTTTCTCTGCTTCTGAACGAATTACTTTTTCTTGTTCCTGGAATTCATACACGATACCTGTTAATGGAACCATAATTTCAGGATGAGTTTCTATTCCTTCTTTCTTCAATTCCAGAGCAGCACCTAAAATAGCACGTGTCTGCATTTGAGTAATTTCAGGATAGGTATTTCCTAAACGGCAACCACGATGTCCTAACATTGGGTTATGTTCACACAACGATTCTACACGTTGTTGAATATATTGCAGACTTACTCCCATTGTATCCGCCATTTCCTGCTGACCTTTCAAATCATGAGGAACAAACTCATGCAAAGGAGGATCAAGCAAACGTACAGTTACCGGGCAACCAGCCATAGCTTTAAAGATCCCTTTAAAGTCAGCTTGCTGATAAGGAAGAATCTTAGCCAATGCCTTACGACGTCCCTCAGCATTTTCTGACAAGATCATCTCACGCATAGCTTTAATCTTTTCACCTTCAAAGAACATATGCTCTGTACGGCAAAGCCCAATACCTACTGCACCAAAGTTACGAGCTACTTCCGCATCATGAGGAGTATCTGCATTAGTGCGAACTTGTAAACGAGTATATTTATCTGCCAATTTCATCAAATCAGCAAAGTCACCGGAAAGTTCAGCTGCTTTTGTCTCAACCTTACCTTGATAAACTACACCTGTACTACCGTTCAAAGATATATAATCACCTTCTTTCAGAAGAACGCCATCAATTTCTACAGTACGTGCTTTATAATCAATATTCAATGCACCTGCACCTGAGACACAACATTTACCCATACCGCGAGCAACTACAGCAGCATGAGAAGTCATACCACCACGTGCAGTAAGGATACCTTCGGCAACAGCCATACCAGCTAAGTCTTCCGGAGATGTCTCAATACGAACCATCACAACACGTTTACCTGCAGCATGCCATTCAGCAGCATCTTCAGCAAAAAATACAATTTGTCCTGTAGCAGCACCTGGAGAAGCAGGAAGACCGCGAGTAAGAACTTTCGCTTTTTTCAATGCTTCTTTATCAAATACCGGATGCAGCAATTCATCCAATTTATTAGGTTCACAACGCATCAAAGCAGTCTTTTCATCAATCATACCTTGACGGAGCAGATCCATAGCAATCTTCACCATAGCAGCTCCCGTACGTTTACCATTACGAGTCTGGAGGAACCAGAGTTTCCCTTCTTGTACAGTAAACTCCATATCCTGCATATCCTTGTAGTGATTTTCCAATTTTGTTTGAAGCGCATCCAGCTCTTTGTAGATTTCCGGCATAGCCTCTTCCATAGAAGGATAATTAGCTGCACGATCTTCCTCACTCACACCAGCCAATTTAGCCCAGCGTTGAGAACCGATCTTGGTAATTTGTTGTGGAGTACGGATACCGGCAACAACGTCTTCGCCCTGTGCATTAATCAGGTATTCACCATTGAACAAATCTTCACCTGTTGCAGCATCCCGAGAGAAACATACACCAGTAGCTGAAGTATCACCCATATTACCGAATACCATTGCCTGAACGCTAACAGCAGTTCCCCATTCGTCAGGAATTCCTTCCATTTTACGATAAAGAATAGCACGTTCGTTCATCCATGAATTGAACACCGCGCAAATAGCTCCCCAAAGTTGCTCATAAGCACAAGTCGGGAAATCCCTTCCAGTCTGATCCTTAACAGCAGCCTTAAAGCGTTTTACCAACTCTTTCAAGTCTTCTACTTCCAGTTCATTATCCAGCTTCACACCTTTTTTATGTTTCACGTCTTCGATAATTGCCTCGAATGGATCTACATCTTCTTTATTGACGGGTTTCATACCCAATACTACATCACCGTACATTTGAACAAAACGGCGATAAGAGTCCCATGCAAAACGGGCATTGCCAGTCTTACGTGTCAGACCTTCCACTACCTCGTCATTCAAACCCAAGTTCAGGATAGTATCCATCATGCCTGGCATAGAAGCACGTGCACCGGAACGTACAGAAACCAATAAAGGATTTTCTACGTCACCGAACTTTGATTTCATCAATGTTTCTATATTGGCGATTGCTTTTTCTACTTCAGCTTTCAGAAGAGATACAACTTTATCTTTTCCTAATTCATAATATTCTATGCAAACCTCTGTAGTAATTGTAAATCCCGGAGGTACGGGAACACCGATAAGATTCATTTCGGCAAGATTGGCGCCTTTTCCACCCAATAGATTTCTCATGTCAGCCTTTCCTTCTGCCTGACCATTACCAAAGGTATAAACTCTTTTTTTATCCATAATATTGTGATTAAAGTTACATTATGACTTTTTTCTGTTCGCAAATCTAAGTATATTTCGCAAACCAGAAAACTTTTTAAGAAAAAAACTTTCTATCAAAATGTAATTTCGACATTACAATCTGGAATATTTTCACTGACACGGAAATTTTCCAAAAAAAATACCTACTTTTGCGTCATAATTATTAGACTGGTGTAAAAGTGGCAAGAAAGAAAAAAGAACTTCCCCTTTTGGAGAAGGTAACAATCATGGATGTGGCTGCCGAAGGAAAAGCCATTGCAAAAGTAAATGATCTGGTTATTTTTGTTCCGTATGTAGTTCCGGGTGACGTTGTAGACCTACAAATTAAGCGTAAAAAGAACAAATATGCCGAAGCTGAGGTAGTGAAGATTCATGAATACTCACCCAACCGTGCCGTTCCTTTCTGCCAGCACTATGGCGTATGCGGTGGTTGCAAATGGCAAGTACTCCCCTATTCGGAACAAATCAAATATAAGCAAAAACAGGTAGAAGATAATCTGAAACGTATTGGTAAAATCGAATTACCAGAGATTTTACCAATCTTAGGCTCTGAAAAAACAGAGTTTTACCGGAATAAACTAGAGTTCACATTTTCTAACAAACGCTGGCTGACTGCCGAAGAGATTCGTTTGGAGGTGAAGTATGACCAGATGAATGCAGTAGGTTTTCATATCCCGGGAGCCTTCGACAAAGTATTGGCTATAGAGAAATGCTGGCTCCAAGATGATATATCCAATCGTATACGTAATGCGGTACGCGACTATGCTTACAAACACGATTATTCGTTCATCAATTTGCGTTCGCAAGAAGGTATGTTGCGAAATATGATTGTCCGAACTTCTTCTATTGGAGAATTAATGGTGATTATGATCTGTAAAATTACGGAGGACCGCGAAATGGAGTTATTCAAACAATTACTTCAATTCGTTGCCGATTCTTTTCCTGAAATTACTTCGCTCCTATACATTATTAATAATAAGTGCAACGATACGATCAATGATCTTGATGTGCATGTATTCAAAGGAAAAGATCATATCTTCGAAGAGATGGAAGGTTTGCGTTTTAAAGTTGGTCCGAAATCATTCTATCAGACGAATTCAGAACAAGCTTATAATTTATATAAAATAGCACGAAACTTTGCCGGATTAACAGGAAATGAACTTGTGTATGACCTTTATACCGGAACAGGAACCATTGCTAATTTTGTATCTCGCCAGGCACGACAAGTCATTGGCATTGAATATGTACCGGAAGCGATTGAAGACGCTAAGGTTAATGCCGAAATCAATAACATCAAAAATACTTTATTCTATGCCGGTGACATGAAAGATATGCTGACGCAGGATTTCATCAACCAACATGGGCGACCTGATGTAATCATAACTGACCCTCCTCGTGCCGGTATGCACCAAGATGTAATTGATGTCATCTTATTTGCCGAAGCGAAACGAATAGTATACGTAAGCTGTAATCCGGCTACTCAAGCACGCGATCTGCAATTACTTGACGGTAAATATAAGGTAAAAGCTGTACAACCGGTAGACATGTTCCCACATACTCATCATGTGGAAAATGTAGTATTGCTGGAAATTAGATAATTCATTGAATCGTTCTTAAAAGAAAATATAGAAATGGAAAAAAGACCGAGAAGAACTCCTGCTGAAAAAGCACGTGCCCAATATACAAACTATTCAGTGAAAGAGCCTGCGGAACTCATGGAATTTCTGGCTGCTAAAATGCCTGATGCAAGTCGGACAAAGTTGAAATCATTGTTGAGCAAACGGGTTGTGCTAGTGGATAATGTTATTACCACGCAATTTAATTTTCCTCTGCAACCTGGGATGAAGGTACAAATCAGCAAGGAGAAAGGTAAGAAAGAATTCAATAATAAACTGCTGAAGATTGTATATGAAGATGCATATATCATCGTTGTAGAAAAGATGCATGGATTACTTTCCGTAAATACAGAACGTCAGAAGGAAAGGACAGCCTATACGATCTTAAATGAATATGTACAACGCTCAGGACGTCAATTCCGAGTATATATCGTTCATCGTCTGGATAGAGATACTTCAGGGTTAATGATGTTTGCAAAAGATGAAAAGACACAACGAACGTTACGTGATAATTGGCACGACATCGTAACAGACCGCAGGTATGTTGCTGTAGTAGAAGGTGAGATGGAAAAGAATTATGATACGGTAGTCTCTTGGCTAACAGACAGAACAATATATGTAAGTTCCAGCCCGTTTGATGACGGAGGTTCCAAATCAATCACTCATTATAGGACAATCAAACGTGCCAATGGATATTCTTTACTGGAACTTGATCTGGAAACTGGTCGCAAAAACCAAATCCGCGTTCATATGCAGGATTTAGGTCATCCCATTATTGGTGATGGTAGATACGGGGGCGAAGATTCTCCTAATCCGATAGGACGATTAGCTCTCCATGCTTTCAAACTTTGTTTCTACCATCCGGTTACAGGAGATTTAATGGAGTTCGAAACTCCATATCCGTCAGACTTTAAAAAGTTGTTTCTGAAAAGATAATTCTGAAGATAAAAGGAAAAACAAAAAAGCTATCCGCTGAATATATTTCTCACATATATTCAGCGGATAGCTTTTTGGGGAATAAAAATATTTTCATCAATCTGCCATCTCCAAAGTAACCGTTCCCTGATCTATATTATTAGAATACAATCGCCCTGTGAGATATCTGCCATTTACATATACAGCTTCTAAAACTAACAAAGGATACCTATTTCCATAGTCCAGATACAAATCTCCATGATCAATCCACCAACGTACATTCAAGACAGCAGCTATCTGATTCCAATCATAAAACCACTGTTCATCTTCTCCAAAACCATCACTCCTAAAAGTTATACCACTTTCTACAGGCTCACCATCTACATAAAATCCCAAATCACCAACCCACGTGCGACCTACAATATGATCAAATATCGTATCATCATCCTCACATGAAGTAAAGCCAACGAGTAATGTTAGCATCATCAAGATACCTGCATATTTCTTCACTGTTTCCATATTATTCTAGTTTATTGCGTTTATAGTTTACAAAGTTACTACAAAAAAGTGAAATGCGGAAAGATATAGTGATAGAATTGAGTTACAAGGGTTTCAGTTGTGCTTCCGATTATTCGTGAAGCCATCGCAATCACCCCTAAAGCCAAATCAGGACGCCGCTACGTTACTTGTCCGTAACCATGCCCGAAAAGGCGACAAACGGACACGGATAACGAAACAAGGCGTTAAGGATTAGTGAGTTATTGACAACCCACGCAACAAATCCGGTTACGGAAAAAGATTGCGCCGTTCCTCCCCGTTTTGCGTACCGGCGACGGACTCTTCACCGACTAATTTTGAACCTAAAAAAATTAAGGACGATGAAGAGTACATTTTCAGTAATCTACTACCTCAAACGTCAGGTAGTGAAAAAGGACGGGACAGTACCCGTCATGGGACGCATCACGGTGGACGGCAGCCAGACGCAGTTCAGTTGCAAACTGACCGTCGATCCCAAGCTGTGGGACACCAAAGGGGGACGTGTCACGGGCAGAAGCACGGCGGCACTCGAAACGAACCGCATGCTCGACAAGATGCGTGTGCGCATCAACAGACATTATCAGGAAATCATGGAGCGTGACAATTTCGTCACGGCGGAGAAGGTCAAGAACGCCTTTCTCGGACTGGAACACCGCTACCACACGCTGATGCAGGTGTTCCGCCAGCACAACGAGGACTACGAGAAACAGGTGGAGGCTGGCATGAAAGCCAAAGGCACGCTCCTGAAGTACAAGACCGTTTACAAGCACCTGCAAGAATTCCTCACCATCCGCTACCGCGTGAAGGACATCGCGCTGAAAGAGCTTACGCCCGCTTTCATCTCCGACTTCGAGATGTTCCTACGCACGGACAAGCACTGCTGCACCAATACCGTGTGGCTGTATGTCTGCCCCTTGCGGACGATGGTGTTCATCGCCATCAACAACGAGTGGCTCACACGCGACCCGTTCCGGGAGTATGAAATCAAGAAGGAGGAAACGACACGCAGTTTCCTGACGAAAGAGGAAATCCGGCTGCTGATGGAGGGCAGGCTGAAAAACGCCAAGCAGGAGCTTTACCGCGACCTCTACCTGTTCTGCGCCTTCACGGGCTTGTCGTTCGCCGACATGCGCAACCTGACGGAAGAGAACATCCATACCTACTTCGACGAACACGAGTGGATAAACATCAACCGCCAGAAGACGGGCGTGGTGTCCAATATCCGCCTGCTCGACATCGCAAAGCGCATCATCGACAAATACCGGGGTCTGTGCGGGAACGGCAGGATTTTCCCCGTTCCCCACTACAACACGTGCCTTGCCGGAATCCGTTCCGTCGCCAAGCGTTGCGGTATCACCAAGCATATCACGTGGCATCAGAGCCGCCACACGGCAGCCACGACGGTGTTCCTCTCCAACGGCGTACCCATCGAAACGGTGAGTTCCATGCTGGGACACAAGAGCATAAAGACGACGCAGATATACGCGAAAATCACCAAAGAGAAGCTCAACCAAGACATGGAGAACCTTGCCGCAAGGTTGAACGGCATCGAGGAATTTTCATGTTGCACCATCTAAAAACAGAGAAGCCATGACACGAGGAACCATCATCATAGAGGACAACACGGTCAGCGTAACCGGTAACGAGATATGGATGACCGCCACAGAAATCGCCGGACTGTTCCACACGGGCGTCCCGGCTGTGAACGCCGCCATCAGAGCCGTCCGCAAGCCGGACGTGCTGAACGACTACGAGGTGTGCCGCTACATGCGGCTTGAAAACGGGCTGCACGCGGATGTTTACTCGCTTGAAATCATCATCCCCGTTGCCTTCCGGCTGAACACCTACCATGCACACGTGTTCCGCACGTGGCTGGTAGAGAAAGCACTCTCGAAGGAAAAGCGGCAGGCATACGTGATGTTCATACAGAACGGAAAAGCCGGGTATTGCTGAAAACGCAGAAGACATATAATAATAAGAATAAAAAGGAAACGGACAGCCCCGTGAAGGAGTTGCCCGTTTCCTTTTTTTTCATGCAGCCGCCTTATTCCATCGGCTTGCGGTAGTTCGCCTCCAGCAGCTCACGCAACCCCGATTCGGGGTAAAGCACCTTCCCTCCCAAAAGGATAAAGGGCAGCACCCTGTTGTTGCGGTACTCCTGCAAGGTGCGGCGGCTGACACGGAGCAGTTCCGCCACCTCCCTGTCCGTCAGGTAACGTTCCCCGTCCAACGGCGGGCGGTAACTTTCCAGAAAGGCGGAGAGCCATTTCGAGCCTTTGCGCATGTTCTGCACGACGGAGGCAAGCGGCTCGTCCTCCATTGTAAACACTTCATTGTTCTCGTTCATCATCATTTCGGATTCAGTGGGTTGTGAATAATAAAAATCAAATCATTTCCCGCAGGGATAGAGCGTGCCGACAAGCGGAATGAGCTTTTTGACCTCCTCCGGCTTGTAATAGAACCTGCGGTTAATCTGCGAGTAGCCGATAAGCCGCCTGTCACGCAAGGTCTGCAACGTGCGCGGGCTGATCCTCAACTGCCCGCAGACCTCCTCGCCCGTGAGCCACCTTTCCATCCGCCCGCCGTCGCTCCTGCGCCTCAGGGCGGCTACCTTCTCCGCGAGGGCGTTGAAGGACGCCACCATCATCTCGAAGGTCTTTTTCTCGATAGATACTATTTCCATAAGCAAAACATTTCAGAGTTTGCCGCAAAGGTAACGAAGCCGCCTTGAACACGTGCCGTTTCCCACTAAAAGGCAGCTTGTTGCGTCGTCTGTCCGGGTTACGGAGCCATTATCCGTAAAAATCTTACGTGAGCCACGTAGTGAGCTGTTAAAGCCCCTTTGGTTTATTGCCGAATTTTGTCGCAGAAACATAGCGCAAGCCGAGCGCAGCACGTCAAGCTCGCTTGAACGGTATGCCGAGGCGCAGCCTATGTTCATGCAAATAAACCAAAAGAAAGGACTGAATATGAAAGTGATAACGATGGAAAGTTCCGCCTTCACCGCATTGACGGAACAGATAGCCGAGATAGCGGCACACGTGCGTGCCGTTTCCGGCGGTAGGAAGGAAGAATCCCCCGACAGGCTGCTCACCACCCGCGAGGCGGCGCACCTGCTGAACGTGAGTTGCCGCACCCTCCAGCGCATGCGCAGCGAACAGCGCATCGCCTATGTCGTGCTGCGCGGCAAGTGCCGCTACCGGCAGTCTGAAATAGACCGCCTGCTCGAAGACAGCACCGTCACGGGCGAAGCCGCGACACCGGAACAGCTGAAACGCAACCACACGCTGCGCACGGGCGGCAGACCCAAAGGAAGGAGGACGTAGGACATGGAACTGCTTACCCGCAACAATTTCGAGAACTGGATGCAGAAGGTGATGGAACGGCTCGACCGTCAGGACGAGATGCTGCTCTCCATGCAGCCGTCCGGCAAAGCCCCGAACCCGATGAACGGGATCAGGCTTTTCGACAACCAAGACCTGTGCATGCTGCTCCAAATCAGCAAGCGCACCCTGCAACGCTACCGCAGCATCGGCGCGCTGCCTTACAAGACGCTCGGCAAAAAGACCTATTACAGCGAGGCGGACGTGCTGACGTTCCTCTCCGAACATGTAAAGGACTTCCGCAAGGAAGATATAGCCTTCTACAAGGCCCGTATCCATAATTTCTTTCAAAAATAACCATTAAAACATTTTTCAGATGGCAAAGAAAAAAGACGAAAAGGACGTGCTGGTTGTCCGTGACGAGAAGACGGGCGAAATCAGCGTGGTAGCCGGGCTGAACGCCGACGGCTCCCCCAAGCGCATCCCCGCGAAAGCGGAGAACGCGCAGAGTTTCCTGCAATTCGACCGGCACGGCGACGTGCTGGACAACTTCTTCAAGAACTTCTTCCGGCAGTGCAAGGAACCCAGCCGCTTCGGTTTCTACCGTGTCGCGGCGGACCAAGCCGACAAGCTGCTGGAGGTTATCAAGGACTTGCTGAAAGACCCCGACGGCAACAAGGAACTGCTTGCGCCCCACAAGGTGGACACCTCCGGCTACGAAAAGAAAGTACAGGAGGAGCAGTCCGCCGAAAAGCAGGAACAACCGGAACAGAAACAAGATGACGAACCTAAAAAACAGGAAGAGATGGAACAGAAAAACGAACAGAATCAGGAAAGCCCGCAGCAGACGCAGGGCAACCGGGGCTACCAGCCCATCGACGAGAGCAAGATCAACTGGCAGGAGTTGGAGGAGAAATGGGGCGTGAAGCGCGACGACCTTGAAAAGTCGGGCGACCTTAACAGAATGCTCAACTACGGCAAGTCCGACTTGGTGAGGGTGTCGCCCAATTTCGGCGGAGAGGCTTTCGAGCTGGACGCCCGCCTCTCCTTCAAGAAGGACGGCGAGGGCAATGTCAGCCTTGTGCCGCACTTCATCCGCAAGGAGCAGAAGCTCGACGAGTACAAGGAACACAAGTTCTCCGACGACGACCGGAAGAACCTGCGCGAAACAGGCAACCTCGGCAGGGTCGTGGACCTCGTGGACAGGGAAACGGGCGAGATCATCCCCTCGTTCGTCAGTATTGACCGCAAGACGAACGAAATCACGGATGTCCCGACGAACAAGGTGCGCATACCGGAACGCATCGGCAAGACGGAAATCACCAAGCAGGAGCAGGACATGCTGCGTGCCGGGCTGCCCGTGCGCGACAAGCTCATCGAGCGCAAGGACGGCAGGAAGTTCGTCACCACCCTGCAAGTGAACGTGGAGCAGCGCGGCGTGGAGTTCGTGCCGGGAACCGGCAGGTCGCCCCGTACCGCCCGGACGCAGGAAACGAAGAACACCCCCGCACAGGGACAGGCGCAGGGTACGGAGAATGCCGGAGGCACGAACAAGGAGCAACGCCGCAACACGTGGACGAACGCCGACGGCAGCATCCGCCCCATCAGCAAATGGAGCGGCGTGGACTTCACCGAACAGCAGAAAGCCGACTACGTGGCTGGCAAAGCCGTGAAATTAGAGAACGTGACCGACAAGCAGGGCTTCCACGCCACGATGTACATCAAGTTCAACCCGGAGAAGGGACGCCCGTACCGCTACGACACCAACCCCGACAACGCGCAGAAGGTCGCCCCTTCCAACGAGAGCCGCACGCAGGTGGCGGTGAACAGCGAGGGCAAGACCAACGAGGCTACCAAGAACCTGAAAGAGCCGTTGCGGAAGGGACAGACCGCCCCGAAGGACACCGCACAGCAACAGCAGCAGAAAAGAAACAACAAGGGCATGAAGATGTAATCCCGTGTCCGCCACTAAATCCGAAGTAACATTTGTAAAATTCAAAACGACAGAAGAATATGAAGACAATCATTGCAGAAAAGCCGTCTGTGGCACGTGAGATCGCCCGTATCGTGGGCGCGACAAAGAGAGAGGAAGGATATTTCGAGGGAGGCGGCTACGCCGTGACTTGGGCGTTCGGACACCTTGTGCAGCTTGCCATGCCCGACGGCTACGGCATACGCGGTTTCGTCCGTGACAATCTGCCCGTCATTCCCGACACCTTCACGCTCGTCCCCCGTCAGGTAAAGACGGAGAAGGGCTACAAGCCCGACAGCGGCGTGGTGGCGCAGATCAAGACCGTTGCCCGGCTATTCAAGGAAAGCGAACAGATCATCGTGGCGACCGATGCAGGGCGCGAGGGTGAGCTTATCTTCCGCTACCTCTACCATTATACCGGATGCACCACCCCGTTCGTCCGCCTCTGGATAAGCTCGCTTACCGACAAGGCTATCCGCGAGGGACTGCGCAACCTCGAAGCGGGCGGCAAATACGACAACCTCTATCTTGCCGCCAAAGCGCGGAGCGAATCAGACTGGCTCGTGGGCATCAACGGCACGCAGGCACTCTCCATCGCCGCCGGACACGGCACGTACTCCATCGGGCGGGTGCAGACACCCACGTTGGCGATGGTGTGCGCACGCTATTGGGAGAACCGCCGCTTCACGCCCGAAGCCTTCTGGCAGCTCCATATCGCAACGGACGGCTGCGATGAAGGAACGGTGAAGTTTTCCTCTTCCGAAAAGTGGAAAGAGAAAGAGCCTGCGACGGAACTATATAATAAGGTGAAGTCGGCAGGCACAGCCACCGTCACGAAAGCCGAACGCAAGGAGAAGACGGAGGAAACACCGCTGCTGTACGACCTGACGACGCTCCAGAAGGAAGCCAACGCCAAGCACGGCTTCACGGCGGAACAGACGCTTGAAATCGCGCAGAAGCTTTACGAGAAGAAGCTCATCACCTATCCGCGAACCGGAAGCCGCTACATACCCGAAGACGTGTTCGCCGAAATCCCCAAGCTGCTCGCCTTCATCGGGGCTTTGCCCGAATGGAAAGGCAAGGTGCAGCCGAAATGCGTCCCGACACGCAGAAGCGTGGACGGCGGCAAGGTGACGGACCACCACGCCCTGCTCGTCACGGGCGAGAAGCCACTATTCCTCTCCAAAGAGGACAGCACCGTCTATCAGATGGTTGCCGGACGCATGATCGAGGCTTTCTCCGAAAAATGCGTCAAGGACACCGCCACCGTCACGGCGGAGTGTGCCGGAGTGGAGTTCACGGTGAAAGGCAGCGTCATCAGGCAAGCCGGATGGCGTGCCGTCTATAGCGTGGAGGACAAGGAAGAAACCTCCATCCCCGATTGGCGGGAAGGCGACACGCTGACGCTGAAAGGCTGCTCCATCACGGAGGGAAAGACCAAACCCAAGCCGCTGCATACAGAAGCGACACTGTTGTCGGCAATGGAAACGGCGGGCAAGGACATAGAGGACGATGCACTCCGTCAGGCGTTGAAGGACTGCGGCATCGGCACGCCCGCCACCCGTGCGGCGATTATCGAAACGCTCTTCAAGCGCGGCTACATGGAACGCTGCAAGAAATCGCTTGTGCCGACTGAAAAAGGGCTTGCCCTCTATTCGGTCGTGAAGACGATGCGCATCGCCGACGTAACCATGACGGGCGAATGGGAGAAGAATCTGGCACGCATCGAGCGCGGGGAAATGCCCGCCGAAACCTTCCGCAGGGAGATAGAGGCGTACACACGCGAAATCACCTCCGAACTGCTCTCGTGCGACAAACTGTTCGCCCGCAGGGATTCCGGCTGCAAGTGTCCCAAGTGCGGGACGGGCAGCATGCAGTTCTACGGCAAGGTGGTACGCTGCGACAACGCGGAGTGCGGGCTGCCCGTGTTCCGCCTGAAAGCGAACCGCACCCTTTCCGATGACGAGATCAAAGACCTGCTCACCGACGGGCATACGAAGCTGCTCAAAGGCTTCAAGAGCAAGCAGGGCAAGAGCTTCGACGCCATAGTCGCCTTTGACGGGGACTATAACACGACTTTCGTGTTCCCCGAAAGGAACACGAGCAGGAAATTTTCAGGACGGAAGAAATAGTATTAACTTTTGAGAAAGTAGGCTGCACCTCAACAATAGAAATAAACGGGTTTATTTCGTATTGTCTTCGATTTGCACTACCTTTGCCACTTGTTCAGAGTAATGAATTGTTCTTCGATACCGGATTACACTCATACTTTGGATTTAGTGGTGGCACTCGGAGGGATACCGAGTGCCTTTTCTTTCTCCTTTTCAGACGACTATCCCCGTCATTATCAATCCACTAAATTCCAAAGTAATGAACAACAAGAAGAAAAACGAGGGTCAGACCGACTTTTCCTATTACGGTCTGTACCTGCTGGACTACCTCCGCACGAACAGGTTTGAACAGGCTTCCGACGATGCCTTCATCCGGGAGCGTGCCGACCGTGCCGCCGAAACGTATGAGCGTGCGCGGCTCGAAGGCTATCCGCCCGAAGGGGCGCAGGAGTTGGCGATGGACACGCTCCTGCGGGGGCTTCGCTATTCCAAGTACGCCATCCTCCGCGAAGTCGTGGAAAACGAGTTTGCCGACGAAGTGCCGGGAAAGAAACGCGAAGCCTTCATCCGAAAGTTGCTGCCGCCGGTCGGCAACGTATTCTCCGCCTATGACCTTTCGGACGACAATTTCGCCCTGTCGCCCGAATACGACCTGCTCTACACGGAGCTGACGGGAGCCGCCGTCCTTTATATCGGGGAATATGGCGTTTAACCGCAAACAACGGCTGCGGGACAACATCGAGGCGATACGGACGGCATTCATCCTTGACAGGGAACGGAGGACGGCAACCGCCGAGGAACAAGCCATACTTCGGAAGTATTGCGGTTTCGGCGGGTTGAAGTGCATACTGAATCCTGCAAAGGAACTGACGGATGCCGTGCATTGGGCGAAATCGGACCTCGAACTGTTTACCCCTACGGTAGAACTGCACAGGCTGGTGCGTGAAAACAGCAAGGACGATACGGAGTACAAGCGGTACGTGGATGCCATGAAGCAGTCCGTGCTGACCGCTTTCTACACCCCGCCGGAGATAACCGGCACGATTGCGGAGGCTCTGCATGAACACGGCATACGTCCCGACCGTGTGCTGGAGCCGTCGGCGGGCGTGGGCGCATTCGTGGATGCCGTGCTGGAAAACAAGCCGGACGCGGACATCATGGCTTTCGAGAAAGACCTGATGACGGGCAAGATATTGGGACACCTGCATCCCGACCAAAAGGTAAGGGTGCAGGGATTCGAGAAGATAGAGAAGCCCTTCACGGACTATTTCGACCTTGCCATCTCGAACATCCCGTTCGGCGACGTGGCTGTGTTCGACCCGGAATTTACAGGAAGCCAAGACCCGGCAAGGCGTTCCGCACCGAAGGCAATACACAACTACTTCTTCCTGAAAAGCCTTGACGCGGTGCGTGAGGGCGGCATCGTGGCGTTCATCACCTCTCAAGGGGTACTGGACGCACCGTCCAACGCGCCCATACGCGAGTATATGATGCGTAATGCCAATCTGGTGGGAGTCGCACGCCTGCCGAACAACCTCTTCACGGACAACGCGGGTACGGAAGTGGGCAGCGACCTGATTATCCTGCAAAAGAACAGCGGCAAGAAACGGGAGCTGTACGATTATGAAGAGTTGTTCGTGCAGACGGAAAAGACACCGATAGGCAGTTTCCAGAACGGGTATGTCGGCAGCATCGGCATGATTCCCCACTCGGATCTGATAAGCGGCACAGACCCTTACGGGAAACCAGCCTATAAAGTCATGCACCGGGACGGCATCGGGCAAATGGCGGAGGATTTGCGGGAACATATGGATATTGAGCTGTATAAGTTGGACAAAAAGCTGTATGAAATGCACAGCCTGCATCCGGCACAGGGGAAAAGCACGGTAACAGAAACCATTTCCACACCGGTTGTCACTCCTGAGATACAGCCACGTCATGAAATGGCAGCGAAGCCCGAAGCGGCAACACCGCAGCCGGAGGAAGAAAAGTCGGAGATAGAGCCGCGCCGCCCCGATTATTCGGAGGGCGTGCAGCTCTCCCTGCTCGACCTCTGGGGCATGACCGAGGAAGTACGCAAGCAGGAAGCCCCCGCCAAGAAGAAAAAGACGGCGAAAAAGGAAAGCCCGGCAAGGCGTATGCCTCCCAAACCGCAGGCGCAGGTTACGCCGAAGGTTACGACTGCACCGCCACAGCCGTCTGTTGCACCACTGACGGAGAAGAGGGACAGCCATGAAACAAAGCCGGTGAGTTTCGCAGCCAAAGGCGATCTGGATGATATTTACGCCTCTTTGGATTGGGACACCAATCCGCCCATCAACGGTTTCTATGAAATGATGATGGACCTCACGCCGGAGCGACGCAAGGAACTTCGCAGGCTGGCGGCACAGCATCAGGAGAAGCAACGGGTGGACGGGACGGCGGTGAAAGCCGCTCCCGCCATTGACATGCCGGAAAAGGAAGCGACAAAACGCCCCGAAGCACAGACGGAAGTCGCAACCGTTCCCGTTACGGACAATAACGCAAGTGAGACAACAACTTCCCTTTTCCCTGAATTTGAAACGGAAAAGCCGAAGGAGGAACCTCTCGACCTTTCTCCCCGTCCGTTCAACGGTATGCTGGAGCCGCACTACCGTGACGGCTCTATGGTACTGGATGCTTCACGCAATCTCGGTTATTTGAAGGGCCTCACGCCTTACGGCGCGACATTCCAACCGCTTGACCTGACCGGCTACCAGAAGGAGAAAGCGATGTTGTATGTGTCACTCCGTGACGCATACGAGCGGCTTTACCGCTACGAGGCGGAGTATCACGATGAAGGGTCTGCGCAACGCGGAGCGTTGAACACCTGCTACGATGAGTTTGTCATGCGCTACGGCAACCTCAATGCCAAGCATAACGTGAAACTGTTGATGATGGATGTCGCCGGACGCGACATCCTTTCGCTGGAACGGGCGGAGGACGGCAGGTTCGTCAAGGCGGACATTTTCGAGCGTCCCGTTTCCTTCTCTGTGGAGAGCCATGCCAACGTAAGCTCTCCCGAAGAGGCACTCTCCGCGTCGCTCAACAAGTTCGGCACGGTCAATCTCGACTATATGCGGGAGATAACCGACAGCACGGAGGAGGGATTGCTTGACGCCCTCAAAGGACGCATCTTCTACAACCCGCTCGTAACCGGTTACGAGATAAAGGACAGGTTCATCGCCGGGAATGTGATAGAAAAGGCGGAGCGCATCGAGGCATGGATGGGCGACAACCCCGAAAACGGACGTATGCCGGAAGTGAAGCAGGCGTTGGAGGCTCTGAAAGAAGCCGAGCCGCCGCGCATCGCCTTTGAGGACCTCGACTTCAATTTCGGGGAACGCTGGATTCCGACGGGCGTGTATGCCGCCTATATGAGCCATCTTTTCGACACGGACGTGAAAATCGCCTACTCCGCAAGCATGGATGAGTTTTCGGTGGCGTGCGGCTGCCGCACCATGAAAATCACGGACGAGTTTTTAGTGAAGGGCTATTACCGGAACTATGACGGCATGCACCTGTTGAAACACGCCCTGCACAACACCTGCCCGGACATGATGAAATCCATCGGTAAGGACGAGCATGGCAATGACATCAAGGTGCGTGACAGCGAGGGCATACAGCTCGCCAACGCCAAGATTGATGAAATCCGCAACGGGTTCTCGGAATGGCTGGAAGAGCAGTCGCCGCAGTTCAAGGAACGGCTGACGACGATGTACAACCGCAAGTTCAACTGTTTCGTGCGCCCAAAGTATGACGGCTCTCACCAGACATTTCCCGACCTCAACCTCAAAGGGCTGGCAAGCCGGGGTATCAAGAGCGTCTATCCGTCACAGATGGATTGCGTCTGGATGCTCAAACAGAATGGCGGTGGCATTTGTGACCACGAGGTGGGAACCGGTAAAACGCTGATAATGTGTATTGCAGCGCATGAGATGAAGCGCCTGAACTTGGCGCACAAACCGATGATTATCGGGCTGAAAGCCAATGTCGCGGAGATTGCCGCCACCTATCAGGCGGCATATCCCAACGCGCGGATTCTCTATGCCTCGGAGAAGGACTTCTCGACCGCCAACCGCGTGCGTTTCTTCAACAACATCAAGAACAACGACTACGATTGCGTCATCATGTCGCACGACCAGTTCGGCAAGATTCCGCAGTCGCCGGAGTTGCAGCAGCGCATCCTGCAAGCGGAGCTTGACACGGTGGAGGAAAATCTCGAAGTCCTGCGGCAACAGGGCAAGAACGTGTCGAGGGCGATGCTGAAAGGGCTGGAAAAGCGCAAGCACAACCTTGAAGCGAAGTTGGAGAAGGTGGAACATGCCATCCAATCGCGCACGGATGATGTGGTGGACTTCAAGCAGATGGGCATCGACCATATCTTCATTGACGAGAGCCATCAATTCAAGAACCTGACTTTCAACACGCGGCACGACCGTGTGGCGGGATTGGGAAACTCGGAAGGAAGCCAGAAAGCCCTGAACATGCTCTTTGCCATACGTACCATACAGGAACGCACGGGCAAGGACTTGGGGGCTACGTTCCTGTCCGGTACGACCATCAGCAACTCGCTGACGGAGCTGTACCTGCTCTTCAAGTACCTTCGCCCTAAGGAACTGGAACGGCAGGATATTCGTTGCTTTGACGCTTGGGCGGCTATCTTTGCCAAGAAGACGACCGACTTCGAGTTCAACGTGACGAACAACGTGGTGCAGAAGGAGCGTTTCCGCTACTTCATCAAAGTGCCGGAGCTTGCCGCCTTCTACAACGAGATAACCGACTACCGCACGGCGGAGGACGTGGGCGTGGACCGTCCGCACAAGAACGAGATACTGCACCACATACCGCCGACGCCGGAGCAGGAGGACTTCATCCAAAAGCTGATGCAGTTCGCCAAGACGGGTGACGCCACGCTGCTGGGCAGACCACCCCTGTCGGAAACGGAGGAGAAGGCGAAGATGCTTATCGCCACCGACTACGCCCGCAAGATGGCTCTCGATATGCGCATGATAGACCCGCATTACGAAGACCACCCCGACAACAAGGCTTCGCACTGCGCCAAGACGATTGCGGAGTATTACCACAGGTATGACGCGCAGAAAGGCACGCAGTTCGTGTTCTCGGATCTGGGAACGTACCAGCCGGGCGACGGGTGGAACGTGTACAGCGAGATAAAGCGGAAACTGACGGAGGACTACGGCATCCCGGCAGGCGAGGTGCGCTTCATTCAGGAGTGCAAGACCGACAAGGCACGCAAGGGGGTGATAGACGCCATGAACGCCGGAACGGTGCGCGTGCTGTTCGGCTCCACCTCCATGCTCGGAACGGGTGTGAACGCGCAGAAACGGTGTGTCGCAATCCATCATTTGGATACGCCGTGGCGTCCGTCCGACCTACAACAGCGTGACGGACGGGGAGTCAGGGCAGGCAACGAGATTGCCAAGCATTTTGCCGGGAACAACGTGGATGTCATCATCTACGCTGTGGAAAAGTCGCTGGACAGCTACAAGTTCAACCTGCTGCACTGCAAGCAGACATTCATCTCGCAGCTCAAAAGCGGGGCGATGGGCGCGCGTACCATCGACGAGGGGGCTATGGACGAGAAATCGGGCATGAACTTCTCGGAGTACATGGCGTTGCTCTCCGGCAATACCGACCTTTTGGACAAGGCGAAACTGGAAAAGCGTATCGCCTCGCTCGAAGGGGAACGCAAGTCGTTCAACAAGGGCAAGCGCGATTCGGAGTTCAAGCTGGAAGCCAAGACGGGGGAACTGCGCAACAATACGGCGGTAATCGAAGCCATGACGGAAGATTGGAACCGCTTTCTTTCCGTTGTCAAGACCGATAAGGAGGGCAATCGCCAGAATGCTGTCAAGGTGGACGGTGTGGATTCTACCGATGAAAAGGTTATCGGAAAGCGTTTGCAGGAAATCGCCAAGAACGCCACGACGGGCGGTTTGTACAAGCCTGTCGGGGAACTTTACGGTTTTCCGATAAAGGTGGTCAGCGAGAGAATACTCAAAGAGGGGCTGGAGTTTACCGACAACCGTTTCGTGGTGGAGGGAAACTACAAGTACACTTACAATAACGGGCATCTGGCGATGGCTGATCCGGTAGCCGCCGCACGTAATTTCCTGAACGCATTGGAGAGGATTCCGTCCATCATCGACCAGTATAAGGGAAAGAACGAGGTGCTGGAAAAGGAAGTCCCACAGTTGCAGGAGATAGCAAGTAAGGTATGGAAAAAGGAGGACGAACTGAAACAGTTGAAGTCCGAACTTGCCGCGCTTGACCGCAAAATACAGTTAGAGCTTGCGCCGCCTACACCCGATGTCGCCGAAAAGGAGAACGACGGACAGGAGGTCAAGCCTGTTTCGGAAGGTGTACGGAGCATATCGCCACAACAAACCGATGATGCACCACCGATACGCAGCCCGATGGATAAACGAAGTCCGTCTGGCAATTTCATTGCCAATCATATCATTATCGGGCGTCCGGGTTTTCAGTTTAAGGATGAAAACCGATCGAAAGGGATAAAAATTTAAAATTATGAATTTTATATAAAATATTAATAGGGGCTATCCAAAAGGTCTAAAAGTAAATCTTATCCCCTCTGCAAGTATCTGTAGAAGAGTGATTGTAAGGATTTCTTTCTTTTTGGGCAGCCTCTATTAAATTTATTTATTCTTTCTTGATTTATGTTTATAAACATTATACCAAAAAATATTCCAACTAACCTTGTTTATGTTTTGTCAGCCACCATTTGCACAACCATATTTGACTCCCAAAGAGAGTGAATTCGATAAGATAACTTGCTGCATACCCACAATAAGGGGCTAAATAGAATACGAATGGGAAATAGATAACAGTACCGACAACAGATTGCGTTATGTAGTTGGTTAAACTCATTTTACCATAAAGCTGTAATGTGGAAACCGCTTTTTTGACACGTTCCTTATGACACAATAATATGAACGAGAATATTTCTACAGAATCATCAGTAAAACAGAAAAAAATACTAATTTTGTTTTTGATGATCATTTCAAAAGGAATTAGAAAAATATCTAATTCTAACTTATAGAGGAAAAAGCAACAATTAAATATTAAAGAATAAAAGATACGAAAAATATGACGCCAAAAGAGATACTACAAGAATGGATTGACTGCTTCAACGCCGCCGATGCAGTCGCTTTGGCAAACTTATACGCTCAGGATGCCATAAACCATCAAGTCGCAAACACCCCGGTTATAGGAAAAACAGCTATCCATAAAATGTTTGTAAATGAATTTGCAACCTCAAAAATGGTTTGTATTGTTGAGCATATATTCGAGGATGGAGAATGGGCTATCATGGAATGGAAAGATCCGCTCGGGTTGCGAGGATGCGGATTCTTCCATGTGCAAAACGATAAAATCGTTTTCCAAAGAGGTTATTGGGATAAGCTCAGCTTTCTCAAACAGCACGGTTTAACCGTAGAGAATAGTGATAAAAATCCAAACACATAACACCGTCCGATATGGGAATCATCATTCATTCTTTAGAGTCCGTTTCTTTCAAAGATTTGTATGCGGCATTCTCATCCGCATTCAAAGATTATGATTTCTCTTTGAATGCGGATGAATTGCGACGCATGCTCGACCGACGAGGATACAATCCACAACTATCTTTCGGAGCATTTTTCGAAGGACGGCTGATTTCTTTTGTGTTTAACGGAACAGGCATGTACAACAACATCTTGACGGCTTATGACACAGGGACGGGAACCGTACCTTCATTCCGGGGATTACACCTAACCCAAAAAATATTCACTTTCAGCCTCGAATTGATATATCAACAAGGAGTTCGGCAATATGTACTGGAAGTTTTGCAACACAATCACAAAGCAATAAAAATATATCGCAAATTAGGCTTTGAAACACAGAGAAATTTCAACTACTACTCTGCCAAACTGAGCGATATTGTTCCTGTATTGCAAGTAAACCATACTGCATGTCGCATACTCCCATCGGATTTAAAAAACTGCCTTAACCAAACGGCCTGGTTCGATTTTCATCCTTCATGGCAAAATGACAGGGCTTCACTGGAACGCGGAATCGACAATTTGGACATATTGGGAGCTTATGAAAGAGAAGAACTTGTCGGATTTGTTATCTTTGAACCGGCATCAGGCGATATTTCATCCCTCGCAGTTGCAAAAGATTACCGGCGTAAAGGAATAGGCAAGTCCTTGCTTAAAAGTGCTGTCAGTCATTTTCAAAGCGATGTACTCAAATTTACTAATGTTGATTGCGATTGTGAATCAGTCACTGGTTTCTTGTCATCATTAGGACTTACCCCAAAAGGACAACAGTTTGAAATGGTCAGAAAAATTTAACCTACATTTATATGAATAGCCCTCATCATCAAATAACAAATTAATAATACCAAATAAAAATACGTATAGATTAAAAAAGTTCTTTGTGCTTTTGTCAGGGAACTTTTTTTTCGTAAATTTGCGTTCAATTATGCGGCAGTAATAATATACATATTAATACGAGTTAAGAATCCTGTAGTTTTCCACATGCTACGAGGAGGTATTAAAAGGTGCGTTTCGGCAATGCATCTATTGTAGTATATTATTGCTTAATCAAATGAACATTATAAATTTAGGAATTCTTGCTCACATTGATGCAGGAAAAACTTCCGTAACCGAAAATCTGCTATTTGCCTGCGGAGCAACGGAAAAGCGCGGCAGTGTTGATAAAGGTGACACCATAACAGACTCTATGGATATAGAAAAACGTAGAGGAATTACTATTCGGGCTTCTACGACATCTATTGTTTGGAATGGTGTGAAATGCAATATCATTGACACTCCGGGACACATGGATTTTATTGCAGAGGTGGAGCGGACATTCAAAATGCTTGATGGAGCAGTCCTCATATTATCGGCAAAGGAAGGCATACAAGCACAAACAAAGTTGCTGTTCAAGACTTTGCAAAAACTGCAAATCCCGACAATTATATTTATCAATAAGATTGATCGTGCCGGCGTAAATCTTGAGCGTTTATATCTGGACATAAAAACAAATCTGTCGCAAGACGTCTTGTTTATGCAAACGGTTGTCGATGGAGTAGTTTACCCGATTTGCACCTCAACAGATATAAGGGCAGAACACAAAGAATTTGTATGCAACCATGACGACGATATATTAGAACTATATTTGGCGGATAAAGAAATCTTACCGGCAGATTATTGGAATGCGATAATCGCTCTTGTGGCAAAAGCCAAAGCCTATCCGGTCTTGCATGGATCAGCAATGTGCAATATTGGCATCAATGAGTTGTTAGACGCCATCATTTCTTTTATATTTCCTCCGGCATCAGTCCCAAATAGACTTTCAGCTTATCTTTATAAAATAGAACATGACCCCAAAGGGCATAAAAGAAGTTTTCTAAAAATTATTGACGGAAGTCTGAGACTTCGAACCGTTATAAAAGTCAATGATTCGGAAAAATTCATCAAGATTAAAAATCTAAAAACCATTTATCAGGGCAAAGAGATAAATGTTGATGAAGTGGTTGCTAATGATATCGCAATTATAGAAGATATAGAAGAATTAAGAATCGGAGATTATTTAGGTGTTAAACCTTGTCTGATTCAAGGATTATCTCATCAGCATCCCGCCCTCAAATCTTCTGTCCGACCAGACAAGCCCGAAGAGAGAAGCAAGTTGATATCCGCTCTAAATGTATTGTTTATTGAAGACCCGTCTCTGTCCTTTTCCATAAATTCATATAGTGATGAATTGGAAATCTCGTTATATGGTTTAACCCAAAAAGAAATCATACAAACATTGCTGGAAGAACGATTCTCCGTAAAGACCCATTTTGATGAAATCAAGACTATCTACAAAGAACGACCTAAAAAGAAGGTGAATAAGATTATCCATATCGAAGTCCCTCCCAACCCTTACTGGGCCTCAATAGGACTGACTCTGGAACCTTTACCGATAGGGTCAGGGGTGCAAATCGAAAGTGAAATCTCCTTTGGTTATCTGAACCATTCTTTTCAAAATGCCGTTTTTGAAGGAATCCGTATGTCTTGCCAATCGGGATTGCATGGATGGGAAGTGACGGATTTGAAAGTAACCTTTACTTATGCCCTTTATTATAGTCCGATAAGTACCCCTGCCGATTTTAGACAATTGTCTCCTTATGTCTTCAGGTTGGCTTTGCAACAATCAGGAGTGGATATTCTCGAACCGATGCTCTATTTTGAGTTACAGATACCACAAGTAGCAAGTTCCAAAGCTATTACAGATCTGCAAAAAATGATGTCTGAGATTAAAGGTATCAGTTGTAATAAAGAGTGGTGTCTTATTGAAGGGAAAGTTCCATTAAATACAAGTAAAGACTATGCTTCAGAAGTAAGTTCATACACTAAAGGCTTAGGCACTTTTATGGTTAAGCCGTGTGGGTATCAAATAACAAAAGGCGGTTATTCTGATAATACCCGTATGGAAGAAAAGGATAAACTTTTATTCATGTTTGAAAAATCAGTATCATCAAAATAATGGAACGATCCAGGAATTTCTATAAGACAATACGGTTGGGGTATATACTTATCTCCGTTCTTATCGGATGTATAGCATATAATAGCTTCTATGAATGGCAGGAGATAGAAGCATTAGAACTTGACAATAAAAAAATAGACGAGTTCCGAAAAGAGATAAACAATATCAATATTCAAATGATAAAATTTTCTCTATTTGGTGAAACAATACTGGAATGGAACGATAAAGATATCGAACATTACCATGCACAGCGTATGGCAATGGATAGTATGCTCTGCCGTTTCAAAGCTACCTATCCGGCAGAGCGTATAGACAGCGTACGCCATCTTCTCGAAGATAAGGAACGGCAGATGTGCCAAATCGTTCAAATACTTGAACAACAACAAGCCATCAACGATAAGATAACCAGTCAAGTACCTGTAATCGTGCAGAAGAGTGTGCAGGAACAGCCCAAGAAGTCCAAGCGCAAAGGTTTCTTGGGCATCTTCGGCAAAAAGGAAGAAGCGAAACCAACTGTGACTACCACGATGCACCGTTCCTTTAACCGGAATATGAGAACCGAACAACAGGCGCAAAGCCGCCGCTTATCGGTTCATGCCGATAGCCTTGCCGCACGAAATGCGGAACTTAACAGGCAACTGCAAGGACTGGTTGTTCAAATAGACGGGAAAGTACAAACTGACCTACAAAAGCGGGAAGCCGAGATAACAGCCATGCGGGAACGGTCGTTCATTCAGATTGGGGGCTTGACAGGGTTCGTTATACTGCTACTGGTCATATCATATATCATCATACACCGAAATGCCAACCGCATCAAGCGATATAAACAGGAAACCGCAGATTTAATCGAGCGACTGCAACAAATGGCAAAGCGAAACGAGGCACTGATAACCTCCCGCAAGAAAGCCGTACATACCATTACCCATGAATTACGCACACCGCTGACTGCAATAACGGGCTATGCCGGACTGATACAAAAAAACTTCAATGCGGATAAAACCGGGATGTATATCCGAAATATTCAGCAATCCTCCGACCGTATGCGTGAAATGCTTAATACTCTTCTGAGTTTCTTCCGGCTGGACGACGGCAAGGAACAACCTAATTTCTCCACGTGTAGGATTTCATCAATAGCGCATACGCTCGAATCAGAGTTTATGCCAATTGCCATAAACAAGGGACTTGCTCTTACTGTGACGAATCACACGGATGCTGTTGTACTGACCGATAAGGAACGCATTCTACAAATTGGAAATAACCTGCTGTCAAACGCCATCAAGTTCACTGAGAACGGTGCCGTTTCTCTGACAATGGGGTATGATAACGGTATGCTGAAACTTATCGTCAAAGATACGGGTTCGGGTATGACCGAAGAGGAACAGCAACGTGTGTTCGGTGCGTTTGAACGTTTGTCAAACGCTGCCGCAAAGGACGGCTTCGGATTAGGTCTTTCCATTGTTCAGCGCATTGTGACAATGCTCGGCGGCACAATCCAGCTGAAGAGCGAGAAAGGCAAGGGCAGCCGTTTCACGGTGGAGATACCCATGCAGTCAGCCGAGGAATTGCCGGAACGGATAAATAAAACACAGATTCATCATAACCGAACACTCCATGATATTGTTGCCATCGACAATGACAAGGTACTTCTCCTAATGCTGAAAGAAATGTATGCACAAGAAGGGATACATTGCGATACCTGTACCAATGCGGCGGAACTGATGGAAATGATACGCCGGAAAGAATACAGTCTGCTTCTGACCGATTTGAATATGCCGGATATAAACGGCTTCGAGCTGTTGGAACTGCTACGCACCTCCAATGTGGGCAATTCAAGGATCATTCCGATTATTGTAACAACCGCTTCGGGCAGTTGCAACAGAGAGGAACTTTTAGAACGTGGATTTTCTGATTGCCTTCTCAAGCCGTTTTCCATATCGGAGCTGATGGAAGTTTCCGACAAGTGCGCCATGAAAGGTAAACAAAATGAAAAGCCTGATTTCTCCTCCCTACTGTCTTACGGCAATGAATCCGTCATGTTGGATAAACTGATAGCGGAAACCGAAAAGGAAATGCAGTCGGTCAGGGATGGGGAACAACGGAAAGACTTTCAAGAACTGGACGCCCTGACACACCACCTACGTAGTTCGTGGGAGATACTGCGTGCCGACCAACCATTAAGGGAACTTTATAAACAGCTTCATGGGAGTGCCGTTCCCGATTATGAAGCATTGAACAACGCCGTGACTGCCGTATTGGATAAGGGTTCGGAGATAATCCGGCTGGCAAAAGAAGAAAGGAGAAAATACGAAAATGGATAAAACAAAAATCATCGTGGTGGAGGACAACATCGTATATTGCGAGTTTGTCTGCAACCTGCTGGCACGGGAGAAATTCCGTACCGTGCAGGCTTTCCACCTCTCGACAGCGAAGAAACTTCTGCAACAAGCCGCTGACAATGATATAGTAGTTTCTGATTTGCGTTTGCCTGACGGTGACGGCATCGACCTATTGCGCTGGATGCGCAAAGAAGGCATGACGCAGCCGTTCATCATCATGACCGACTATGCCGAAGTACATACGGCGGTTGAAAGCATGAAACTCGGTTCGCTGGACTACATACCCAAGCAACTCGTGGAGGACAAACTCGTGCCTTTGCTCCGCACCATACTGAAAGAGCGGAATATCGGGCGAAGCCGCATGCCCGTATTTGCCCGTGACGGTTCAGCCTTTCAGAAAATCATGCACCGGATAAGGCTGGTAGCTCCTACCGACATGAGCGTACTGATATTCGGGGAGAACGGTACTGGCAAAGAGCATATTGCCCATCTACTGCACGATAAAAGCAAGCGTTCAGGCAAGCCTTTCGTGGCGGTGGACTGCGGCTCACTCACCAAAGAACTTGCGCCATCGGCGTTCTTCGGACACGTTAAAGGAGCGTTCACTGGTGCTGAAAACACAAAGAAAGGCTATTTCCACGAGGCGGAAGGCGGCACATTGTTTTTGGATGAAGTGGGTAATCTCGCACCGGAAACCCAACAGATGTTACTCCGTGCCATACAGGAACGGCGGTTCCGTCCCGTTGGCGACAAGTCCGACCGCAGTTTCAACGTCCGCATCATCGCCGCCACCAACGAGGATCTGGAAAAGGCGGTCAATGAAAAGCGTTTCCGACAGGATTTGTTATACCGCCTACATGACTTCGAGATAACCGTTCTGCCCTTACGTGACTGTCAGGAGGACATCATGCCGCTGGCGGAGTTCTTCCGTGAGATTGCCAATAAGGAATTGGAATGCAATGTTAGTGGCTTCAGTTCCGAAGCGCGGAAAGTGTTACTGATCCATTCATGGCCGGGTAACGTGCGCGAACTTCGGCAGAAAATCATGGGTGCGGTGTTGCAGGCTCAGACGGGACTTGTCACGAAAGAGCATCTGGAACTTGGAATAACCGAAACAACCTCTGTTGTCGGCTTCTCCCTACGCAACGAAGAGGAAGATAAAGAGCGGATTATACGTGCTTTGAAGCAGGCTGGCGGGAACCGGAAGGTTGCTGCCGAATTGCTATAGGCAGGACAACACTCTATAATAAACTGGAAGAATATGGATTGAAGTATAAATTTGAGCAACCATAGCCCGCAATTCGCTGAAAATGGCTATCTTTGCATGACATATTAGAAGGTAACGGCGACTGGCAGAGCCTTTTGCCGCCTATATATAACATAAGACCGCAAGGCGTTTCGAGCGAAAATCTGGTAAATTGACACTACGGAGACGATTGCGTGATGCTTATGCTATGCCTACGCATAGCGTGCATTCACGTACTCTCCGTAAAAGGCTTTACCAGAGCCGTCGCTTGAAAGTAGTGTGATTTGCACGCTACTTTTTTGCCCTTGCCCAACGAAAGGAAACGATAATGGGTAAAGTACAGATTCTTGCCGTCCTCACGATAGACGGTTGTCAAAGCTCCGAGTTATATTGCAAAGCGTATAAGGAACTGCGCCTTGAAGATTGCGGCATCAATGAGATAAGGGAAAACGCCCTTTATCATATCACACCGGATTATTCCATCTCCATGCTTGACGAATGGCGGAAATCCACAACAGACATCTGCTATCTGGCGGAAGTCACTCCTGAAAAAGCGGACTACATCAACGGGCTGCTGCGTATGCGTGTGGTGGATGAAATCATACTTTACACGATTCCTTTCATTGCCGGAACGGGAAAGCGTTTCTTCCAATCCGCCTTGCCGCAGGAACAATGGACGCTGACCTCACAGAAGGTGTACCGCAACGGAGTGGTCCGCCATATCTATAAAGCGTGCGTTTGATGTCCATAAAATGGACGAATGTTCAGTAAATGAACACTTTAAGCTGAATACAATTCCTTTCAGATAAATAAATCGCGAAATTATCACTCTGAAATCCAGCACCTTGCAGAGAGCGTGCCGGATTTTTTATTTTATGGACACGCTTTTTGCCAATCATATTCATGTGCGCATACCGAAAAAACAGAGTGTAAAATTTCAAAATTGACAGGACATGAATTATTTCTTATTGACGGAAACAGAGTTCTTCCGCCGTATAAACGAAGCCGGGGACTGCAATATGGAAACGGCATACACGGCTTTCGCCACGCAAGTGATCGA
Organism: Bacteroides bouchesdurhonensis; assembly: GCF_900155865.1. Taxonomy (GTDB): domain Bacteria; phylum Bacteroidota; class Bacteroidia; order Bacteroidales; family Bacteroidaceae; genus Bacteroides; species Bacteroides bouchesdurhonensis. The sequence goes on along the minus strand of NZ_LT707006.1, from coordinate 2,526,173 downwards.
ACTATGCAACGGCAATGTGGACACCACCCGCACCATCATCGCGCTGGCTTACATTGAAATCGAGTTGCAGCACCATCCCGTGCGCAATCTTCCCGAAGAAAAGAGGGAGGTTGCAGCCTACATCAGCAAGGCACTCTCTTTCGTTAGGAAGATGCAGAAGTTCCTTGCCGCTCCCCAAGTGTCACCACTAATCCCCATCCGTACATCCTCCGACAACACAACCGAAAATCCCGCCTCACCCCTGCAATGGACGGGCAACGCCATCGACCTCGTGGAACTTATCTACGGCATCAACGAGATGGGCTGCATCAATAACGGCAACATGCCGCTCAAACAGCTCGCCCCGCTCCTCTACAAGATTTTCGGTGTCGAATCAAAGGACTGCTACCGCTTCTATATCGACATCAAACGACGGAAGAACGAAAGCCGCACCTACTTCCTTGACAGGATGCAGGAGAAACTGAACGAGAAGATGCTCCGCGACGAGGAAATGGAACGTTTGAGAAAATAATCCTGTACCAATGATGAATCAGGGGGTGACGTTATGCCACTCTCTGATTTTTTGTAGGTTTTGTACCTGCCGTGCAGATACATTTCGTTATCTATTCGCCCGAAAACCAGCGAAAAGCACTATCTTTGTACCCACCTTACAGAATTGTATATGAGCATAGACAACCTCGACATAGTAAAACGGCTGATAGCCGAAAAAGAATGCGGACGGGTGGAGTTCAAGGAAACCACCGGACAGTTGGAGCGTGGCATGGAAACGCTTTGCGCTTTCCTTAACGGAGAAGGCGGCACGGTATTGTTCGGTGTTACCGACAAGGAAAAAATCATCGGACAAGACGTGAGCGACAAGACCAAGAGGGATATAGCGGACGCGATCAACCGGTTGGAGCCTGTGGCAATGGTACAAATATCTTATGCACCGCTGCCGGACAGTGAGAAGAAAGTAATTGTTTTTCGTGTTGAAGATTCAAGGCTCAACCGTCCGTTCTGCTATAAAGGAAGACCATATATGCGGGTGGAAAGTGCGACCACAACGATGCCACAATCAAAGTATAATGAACTTCTTTTGCAGCATGAAAAAGTCTGGCATAGCTGGGAAACCTACCCGAATACCGATTTGAAGATTACGGATTTGGATGAAGAGGAAATCCACAAGACGGTACGTTTAGGAATAGAGTACGGACGTTTACCCGAATCGACAGGTGACGAAGTTCCTATCATACTTGAAAAACTGAATCTTCTTGAAGGCGGTGTACTTAAAAATGCAGCCGCCGTATTGTTCGCCAAAAAGAAACTGGTACATTATCCGCAGAACTTGCTGCGACTTGCCCGATTCAGAGGTACAGACAAAACCGTATTTATAGACAACAAACGGGTACACGGGAACTTGTTCCATCTGCTTGACGAGGCAATGGCTTTTGTGTTCAGACATCTTTCATTATCCGGAACAACGGACGCATTGGAGCGTGAGGAACATTTGGAAATACCGCATAAGGCTATACGAGAAGCTGTAATCAACTCCCTATGTCACAGGAGTTACCGTGATATTGGAGGTTCGGTAGCCATAGCCATCTATGATGACCGTGTTGAAATAGAGAATCCCGGTTCGTTTCCGTCCGAATGGGATATGAATAAAATCAAATCCGAACATGGTTCAAAGCCCCATAATCCTTTAATTGCAGACACGCTTTATGTGCGAAAAGTATTGGAGAGCTGGGGACGCGGCATAAATCTCATAATAGAAGAATGTCAAAAGGTTAATTTGCCGGAGCCTGAATATCAAATAACAACCAATGAAGTGAAACTTGTCTTCAGATATAAGGTGGCAGGACAAGAAACAGGACAAGAAACAGGACAAGTAGCAGGACAAGTAGCAGGACAAGTAATGTCGCTTGTATCAGCTTTGGGAAATGATATTTTGCCGTTGAAAGAAATCATGGAGCGTTTATCTTTGAGGGGACGTGATAATTTCCTTACCAGTTACCTAAATCCTGCATTGAGAGAGGGACTTGTCGAACAAACCCATCCGGAAAATCCCAAGCACCGCAACCAAAAATACAGGCTTACTGAAGCTGGAAAAATCATTTTGTCAAAAGGCAACAGGAAGGATGGCTAAGAAGAAACATAAGAAAGATTCAGATGCAGACTTGCCTGTAATCATGGATTACGGCATCGGTTGCATATCCATTTATGACCCGGTTGATATGATGCCATACAATGACCCGCCTGTCACCGAGCAAACCCGTTTCAAGAAACTCCGCAAGGAAATGAAAGCGGAGTTCAAATGGTTGGCGTCTTCTATAACAATAGAGTATTGGAAAGAAAACCGGCAGATACCTTTCGGTGAGGAAATGTCGAAACTCAGAATCCGACTGTTGAGAATCTTCGCCGAAGAATACAGCATACTACTAAAAGATGATACAGAACTGAAAAACTATCTGCTCATGCTTGTCATTACCACCATCAACAAGCATCTCCAATCTGAAAATAAAAATCCGTAACCGGTCGTCGGCTACGGATTTTCCATATATAAACGGATATACTATTTCTGCTGCAACAGATGTTTCAGATTTTCGTCACCCGCGATGCGTTCCAGCTCGTCGGCGACAATCTGTTTCACCTCCTCCTTGATACGCCTGTAATTCGCCTGCACTGTTTCCTTCATGCAGTCTTTGCCATCCTCGTCCGTGAAGTCAGTAATTACGGGTATCGGCTTGTAGGCTTTCTCCTCGCGCTTGACCTTCTCGGCATCCACGACAATCTCACAGTGGAAAATCTTCTGTTCTATACGTTCGTTGAAGTTGTCGGACACCGAACCGACAAACATTCCCTGCGTCAAGCCGGAAATCTTGCTCGGCGGGATAAGCGCGTCCATCTGCGTGTTGATGGAGGTGGAAACATCCTGCCTGTTGATGGAAATGGACTGCCGTTTCTGCAACACCTTTCCGAACCGTTCCGAGAGCGTCTTGGCGGTTTCGCCCACCACCTGACCGGAGAAAATATTGCCGACGGTGTTCATCACCACTTTCGCCTCCTTGTCCCCGTAGTCACGCACCAACTGGCTGAAATCCTGAAATCCCAGACATACGGCAACCTTGTTGCTTCGTGCGGTGGCGATAAGGTTGTCCAGCCCCTTGAAATATATCGTCGGAAGCTCGTCGATGATAACTGACGACTTCAACATCCCTTTCTTGTTGATGAGCTTCACGATACGGGAATTATACAGACCGAGAGCCGCCCCGTAAATGTTCTGACGGTCCGGATTGTTGCCCACGCAGAGTATTTTCGGCTCTTTGGGATTGTTGATGTCCAGCGTGAACTCACTGTCCGACATCACCCAATAGAGCTGCGGGGAAATCATGCGTGACAGCGGGATTTTCGCCGATGCAATCTGCCCCATCAACTGCTCGGCAGCCCCTCCGAGCCACGCGTCCATGAACGGTGAGAGATAGTTCTCCAATTCCGGGTAAGATGTCAGTATCGGGAAGATATCCTCGTAACGGCGGTTCAGGAACTCGATGGCATGGGGGAACGTGCAATACTTGCCATTTTGGAAAATTTTAAGATACCAGATGATAGCCGCGAAGAGGATGATGGGCGATTCCACAAAGAAGTCGCCCTGCTTCTGCACCCAACTCTTGTTTAAGTTGAGCATGATGGTGTACGCGCTTTCGTAAGCGTCCGTAATATCCTCCATGAAGTCCGGGTGAATGGGATTGCAACGGTGCGAGCGTCGCGGGTCATCGAAGTTTATCACGTAGAACTTCGGCTTCACCTTGTATCCCTCCGGGTGGTTGAGCAGATGATTATAGGCTATCGTGGACAAGTCGCTGAATTTGAAGTCGTAAACATACATCGAGAAGCCCTTCTCAATCTGCTGCTTGATAAAATTGTTTACCACCGCGTATGACTTTCCGCTGCCCGGCGTACCCAATACGATGGAAGCCCTGAAGGGATTCACTACGTTAATCCAGCCGTTGTTCCAACGTTTCCTGTAATAAAAGCGGGTGGGCAGATTGACCGAATACTCGCTTTCGATGAGCCGTGTTTCCTGCATGAAGCTCTCGTTCTCGTTGTTGAACACGTCATCCATGAGGTTGTGTTTCAACAGGCGGCTCATCCACAGACCGCCCATCAGCAGGCATACATAGCCCGTGCCTACGGTCAGCACGTAAAGCCCCGTCACCGCTTCAACCGGTAGCGGCAACGCCAGTATCCACCAGTTGAGGAAGAACAGTACGAACCCTGCGGCAAGAGCCGTCCAGATCCGTCCCCAAGTAATTTTCTCTCCCTTGACGCCCTTCGTTCCCAGACAGGACAGGGCAAGGAGGAGGACGGCAAACAGTTTCGTGTAGAGGATGGAACGGAACAGCCCCGCCGTGCGGTTGAAATTCATCAGGATTCTGTCCACCACGCCGATGTCCACGCTCCAGAGCCGTATGGCTTCATAGCAGAACCAGTACACGTTCATGACCACTAAAATAATACTCACGGCACGCAGAAAATCCATGATTTTCGCCAATGCCCTCAAATCGTCTTCTTGTTGTGACATAGATTGAAAAATTTTGATGTTGATACCTCGATTACATTCCCAAACCCTTGCGCCTTTTCTTTTTCTTCTTGCGCTGCATCGCCCGGATAAAGGCTTCCTCCTCGGCATCCACAGCCGGACCTTCGGGAGTGAGCAGACCGATACCTCCCGCCGTGTTCTCGTGGTCGGATGCTGTCTGTTCGCGCATATCCTCTACTGTTTCCACCGGAACGGAAAGCGGAATCGGTGGCTGTCCGGCATAAGGCAGCGTGAAGTGTTCCTGCAAAGCGTTGGCGGAAAGTTCCTTGCCCATGCGCGAGCCGTTCAGCACGCAGCCCGTGCGATGGTCGATAAACGTGGCTCCGTAGATGCGCCCTTCCTCCGTGTAGCGCAGCACGGTGTCGATACCCTTCTCCCTGAGCCGCGAAACGAACTTCTCCTTGTCATACGTGCCTTCAAGCACGGAAAGGACGGTGCGTTTTGTCATGTCGGCGAGTTTCCGGTCCTTAATCTCCTGCTTGGAACGGGCAAACTTCTTCTGCACGGCTTCATAGCCTGCGGACTTCCCGAAAAGCGAGGACTTGAACGGGTTGCCCGTCTTGTTCCCGGCATCATCGGTGACGGAATAGACCAGCCCGTGATACTCACGCCCGCACACGTTTCCCCGCGCTTCCTCCACCGTCATATTATATAAGGAAAGGAGGGCGCGATATTCGCCCATCGTCTGGAAACGGTACTGTCCACTCAGAGCCTTGACGGTATTCCCGACCTGCCTTTTCACGTCGCCCGCCGAAGCGTCCACCTTTCGCAGAGGGTTCTCTATCCGTTGATTCTTACGTTCCGCCGGGTGCAGCCCGTACTTTTGTTCCAGTTCCCGCCGGATGCGGTCGCTGCGGCGGAAAAGGAAATCCTGATTGAGCCGCCTGCCTTTCTCGTCCACATTGATTGTCACGATGTGCAGGTGGTGGCGGTCTATGTCCTCGTGCTTTACAATAAGATACGGCTGGTCCCCGTAGCCGAGTTTTTCCAGATACTCGCGTGCGATGTCCTGCAATTCCGTATCGGTCAGCACATCGTCGGGATGCGGGTTGAGCGAGATATGGAGTACCGGTTTCTCCACCCTCGTATGCTCCGGCATACAGGCGAGAAAACCCTCCATCGCCTTGCGTATGTCCACCGTCCCCGTGCCGTCATTGTAGATGCGGTTGGTGGTGAGCAGACGCCCTTTCGCCTCGTTGATCTTTTCCCCGTTGTAGGCAAGTGCGCCGTACAGCGACTTTCCTACACTGATTTTTGCGACCATTTCGCCTCCATTTCCCTTGAAAGTTCCACAATCTGACGGCTCAGTTTCACGAGTTCGACGGTCTGTTGCTCCAGCTTGTAGAGCAACGCCATTGCCTTTTTCTCGGAAAAATGCAGCCTGAGTTCCTTCACGACTTGGTTGTAGTTCGTGCCTACCGCGCGGAACTGCGCATGGAAATCGGACAGTCTGGTGTAGTAATCCACCAGCGTCCTGTCCACTTTCAGCACCCTGAACGGCTGCCCGAAGAAGTGCGCCTTGATGAAAACCGACTTGGCGTAAACGCCCGACTTCTCGAACATGGCGAGGAAACGGTTGTGTTCCTCCTCGTTGAAACGGACGGTGTAGCGGAATACCGCCGGATCAAGTTTGGGATTTCTCCCGGTCTTGTTTCTTTTCTCTTTCATATAAACTTTGGATTTAGCGGATGGACGGCATAAGCCGCCGCTTGGGGTCACAGACACCGCAGGTTTGAAAAGCTTCCCGACTTCGGAGAGGAAGCCCGCCCCCTGCAAGGGCAAGTGCTTTTCGTGGCTGCTCAAAACGTTTTGAGCGGCTGAAAAGACATCTTGCTATGTTCAGGCGAACATAAAAATCCGTCGGGGCCGGATTGGGGGAATGCCTTTCAAACTCCGGGCTGCGCCACCTGCGGCGAACCCTGCCGTTCGGGTGCAAAGTTACGCCCTTAAAGCGGTATCGGACAGAGGCTTGACCCGGACAATCAGTGCCAACCGGCGCAACATGCCGCCACTTGTCGGGGAAGTGATACAGGTTCAAAAATATCCTTGTTTATTTGCAGCATGATTCAAGAAACGAACGATTTGAAGATATGAAAAATGAGGCTTTCAAATACCCGGCAAACCGCTTCGGCGGCTATTTGCCTGACCGGATACCCGAACCTTCGGATACCCGGTTTTACAATGACGCGGTGATTCACGGATTCAATGACTTCATGACGCAATGTCGTCATTCATCAGTTATCCGAATCCCTGCCCCACCGTTGAAGCGGATACGTGACGAACCGGACAGTCAGAGATTCGCGGACGCGGATATACATGTCACCGATTCCGTATCGGAGCAGGAAAACAATTCATCAACCATTAAAACCAACAGAACCATGAGTAATGAAACATTCGTTGCATTCGCAACACAGAAAGGGGGTATCGGCAAATCCACCGTCACGGCACTTGCCGCCAACTACCTCCACAACGTGAAAGGACACAATGTCGCAGTCATAGACTGCGACACCCCGCAGCACAGCATACACGGGTTGCGTGAACGTGAAACGGGACTTATCGGCGGGAGCCTCTATTTCAAGGCACTCGCGTGTGACCACTTCCGCAAGATAAGGAAGAACGCCTACCCGGTCATCGCAAGCGACGCCCTTAACGCCCTCGATGATGCCGAAAGGATGCTTGCCGAAGAAGAGGTGAAACCCGACATCGTGTTTTTCGACATGCCGGGAACCCTGAAAAGCAACGGCGTGGTCAAGACCCTCTCGCAGATGGACTACATCTTCGCGCCCATGAGTGCCGACCGTTTTGTCGTGGAAAGCACCCTGCAATTCGCTGTGATGTTCCGTGACAACCTCATGACGACGGGACAGGCGAAAACAAAAGGGCTGTACCTGTTCTGGACGATGGTGGACGGCAGGGAGAAGAACGGGCTTTACGACCTGTATGAGGATGTGATCGCCGAGATGGGGCTGCCGGTGCTGTCCACCCGCCTGCCCGACAGCAAGAAGTTCCGGCGCGACCTCTCGGAAGAGCGCAAGAGCGTGTTCCGCTCGACCATCTTCCCGATGGATGCGTCCCTGCTGAAAGGGAGCGGCATCCGTGAGTTCTCGGAAGAGATAAGCCGTATCATCAGACCTCAATAATCATGGGCAGCAGGAAAGTGAACACCGAAGGCATTGACGAGGAACTGTTGATAGCCTCCATCGGCAGACGCAGGCAGGACGGGACCCTGTACCACGCGCAGGAGCCGCCCGCGCCTGCTCCCGAAGAAAAAAGCGTCCCTGAAACGGAACCGCCGCCCGCGCAATACACGGCAAAGGAAAAACCGCAGAGGGACACTGTCCGCCGCAAACGGCAGGAGGACGACTATTCCGGGCTGTTCCTCCGCCGCAACGAGATAAAGACGCGCCAGTGCGTCTATATCAGCCGCGATGTCCACAGCAAGATTCTCAAAATCGTGAACGACATCGCCGGGCGTGAAATCTCGGTAGGCGGCTACGTGGACACCGTGCTGCGCCAACATCTGGAACAGCACAAGGAGAAAATAAACGAACTGTACAAGAAACAACGTGAAGACTTGATTTGAATATGGAAAAGAACCAGAAAAACAGAAGTCCGCAGCATGACGGCGGCGGTATGCTTGCCCAAGTGCAGGCGAGTGTGGAAATCCTATCCCCCGTGCCGTTAGGCGGCAAATGCGGTGAAAAGGACTATGAACGGCTGTTCATCCGTGAAGCCGAAGTGAAGGCACGCGAGGGAAAGATGGCGTATGTGCGTCCGGAGTACCACGACCGCATCATGCGCATCACCCGTGTGATCGGGCATGACAAATTGTCGCTGTCCGCCTACATCGACCATGTGCTTACGCACCACTTCAACCAGTGCGAGGAGGCGATAAAGAGCCTTTACGCCCAGAATTACGACGCAGTATTTTAACCCTCAAAAAGAGAACGTGCATGAGTGAAACAATAAGCATGACTGATATTCTGCTGACCGTATCGGTCGGCTGCAACCTGTGGTTCCTGTTCCTGCTCCTTTATGACAGGATCATGGAAACCAGACTTGTCCGCTTCCTAAGAAGCATAGCCGGAGTGTGGCGGTCGTTGGGCGGCACGGCGGCAAAGCCCGAAACGGTAAGGGACACACCGCCCGCAGACACCCCGGACATCATCGGCAAGAGCCGTTTCAGGATGGCATCGCCCCGGACAACCGCTGCCATACCGACGCAAGAAGCCGCCACTTCGGAAAAAGGCATTGAGCTGACGGAGGAAGAGACTACTTTTGACGACGGAAACACGGAAACCGTGTCCCGTCCCGCACAAGTCCCGGAGGATAAACTCGACGAAACCTTCACGAGCCTCACGCCTTCGGAACTGGAGTTCGGGGAGGACGAGCCGGAGGAAGAAACGCCCGACGCGCCGAGGGCATCGGGAAGCAGTTTCGACGAGATAGACGATGCGGTCAGAACCGCCAAGAACCCGGAAGCGACAACGACGGAACGGGAGCGGGCGGCAAAGGTCTTCACCGACATGGAAGGGACGGAGCTGTACGAGAAGCTGATGACCGGCTCGTCTGAAATGAGCATCCGCATCAAGGGACTTATCGAAATCCGGCTGAAGAAGAATAAACCGAAAAAGGATTTTGTCGTCCCGGACAGTATTGAGAACTTCGACATCCGCAACTATGTATAACGACTAAAAAAGAATGAGAATGAAAACGTAAGACGGCATCACCCACGCGCACGGCGGTACAAGGTACAGCCAATTCGCAACGGACACACCCAAGTCCGTAGAAACAAACGGGCAACCCACTAAACCAAAGTAAAGTAATCGAGTATCAACCGCCCGACAAAGGACCATCCACCCTTTGGACGGCACAAAACAAGAACAGTTTATGAACAAGAACAACAGACAGAAACTTATCCTCTCTGCGGCACTTCTGGTTGCCGCAACCGCCTCCGCCTTCGCGCAGGGAAACGGCATCGCGGGCATCAACGAAGCCACCTCTATGGTGAGTTCGTACTTCGACCCCGGCACGAAACTCATCTACGCCATCGGCGCGGTAGTCGGGCTTATCGGGGGCGTGAAAGTGTATGGGAAATTCTCGTCCGGCGATCCCGACACATCCAAGACTGCCGCCTCGTGGTTCGGGGCGTGCATCTTCCTGATTGTCGCCGCCACCATCCTGCGCTCATTCTTCCTTTAATAAACAATGTATGGCTGAATACCCGATAAACAAGGGTATCGGCCGTCCGGTAGAGTTCAAGGGTTTGAAGGCTCAGTACCTCTTCATCTTCTGCGGAGGTCTGCTGGCTCTCTTCGTCCTGTTCGTCATCCTCTACATGGTCGGCATCGACCAGTGGGTATGTATCGGCTTCGGCGTGGCATCGTCTTCCATCCTCGTATGGCAGACCTTCGCGCTGAACGCCCGGTACGGCGAACACGGACTGATGAAATTAGGGGCAACAAGGAGCCATCCCCGATACCTTATCAACCGGCGGCGGATCACCCGATTATTCAAACGGAAACGAAAGGAAGAAACGACATGAGGAATACATCCAAAATGACAACACTGGAAAACAAGTTCCCGCTATTGGCGGTGGAGCAAGGTTGCATCATCTCCAAAGACGCCGACATCACGGTGGCTTTCGAGGTGGAACTGCCGGAGCTTTATACCGTGACGGGTGCGGAGTACGAGGCTATACACGGCTGCTGGTGCAAGGCGATCAAGGTGCTGCCGGACTTCTCCGTCGTCCACAAGCAGGACTGGTTCATCAAGGAGAAGTACACGCCGGAACTTCACAAGGACGACATGAGTTTTTTGAGCCGCTCTTTCGAGCGGCACTTCAACGAGCGACCGTACCTGAAGCACACGTGCTACCTCTACCTGACCAAGACGACGAAGGAGCGTAACCGGATGCAGAGCAATTTCAGCACGCTGTGCCGGGGGCATATCATCCCGAAGGAACTGGACAAGGAAACAGCCGCGAAGTTCATGGAGGCTGCGGAACAGTTCGAGCGCATCATCAACGACAGCGGCTTTGTCAGGCTGCGCCGCCTCTCCACCGACGAGATCGTGGGGACAGACGGCAAAGCCGGACTGATAGAGCGTTACTTCTCGCTCATGCCCGAAGGCGACGCCACGTTACAGGACATAGACCTCTCGGCACGGGAGATGCGCATCGGCGACAATCGCCTGTGCCTGCACACCCTGTCCGACGCGGAAGACCTTCCCGGCACGGTGGCTACCGACACACGGTATGAGAAACTCTCCACCGACCGCTCGGACTGCCGCCTCTCCTTCGCCTCCCCGGTGGGGCTGCTGCTCTCCTGCAACCACATTTACAACCAGTACGTGATTATCGACAACAGCGAGGAGAACCTTCAAAAATTCGAGAAGTCCGCAAGGAATATGCAGTCGTTATCCCGATACAGCCGGAGCAACAGCATCAACCGCGAGTGGATAGACCGCTACCTGAACGAGGCGCACTCCTACGGGCTGACCTCGGTGCGGGCGCACTTCAACGTCATGGCGTGGAGCGACGACGCGGAAGAGCTGAAGCACATAAAGAACGACGTGGGCAGCCAGCTGGCAAGCATGGAGTGCGTGCCGCGCCACAACACCATCGACTGCCCGACACTTTATTGGGCGGCTATGCCCGGCAACGCGGCGGACTTTCCGGCGGAAGAGAGTTTCCACACCTTCATCGAACAGGCGGTGTGCCTCTTCACGGAGGAAACCAACTACCGCAGCTCGCTCTCGCCCTTCGGCATCAAGATGGTGGACAGGCTCACGGGAAAACCGCTGCACCTCGACATCAGTGACCTGCCGATGAAGCGGGGCATCACCACGAACCGTAACAAGTTCGTATTAGGTCCTTCGGGCAGTGGCAAGTCGTTCTTCATGAACCACCTCGTGCGGCAATACTACGAGCAGGGCGCGCATGTGGTATTGGTGGACACGGGAAACTCCTATCAAGGGCTATGCGAGATGATACGGCGCAAGACGGGCGGCACGGACGGCGTGTATTTTACCTACACGGAGGAGAAGCCCATCAGCTTCAACCCGTTCTATACCGACGACTACGTGTTCGACGTGGAGAAAAAGGACAGCATAAAGACGCTGCTGCTGACGCTCTGGAAGTCGGAGGACGACAAGGTGACGAAAACCGAAAGCGGGGAATTGGGCAGTGCCGTGAGTGCCTACATCGAGCGCATCAGGGCTGACCGGAGCATCGTCCCCTCGTTCAACACCTTCTACGAGTACATGCGCGACGACTACCGCAGGGAACTGGCGGAACGCGACATCAAGGTGGAGAAGGAGGACTTCAACATCGACAACATGCTCACCACCATGCGGCAGTATTACCGGGGCGGACGCTACGACTTCCTGCTCAACTCGGCGGAGAACATCGACCTGCTGGGCAAACGGTTCATCGTCTTCGAGATCGATTCCATCAAGGACAACCGCGAACTGTTCCCGGTAGTGACCATCATCATCATGGAAGCCTTCATCAACAAGATGCGGCGTCTGAAAGGTGTGAGAAAGCAGCTTATCGTGGAAGAGGCTTGGAAGGCTCTCTCGTCGGCGAACATGGCTGATTACCTGCGCTATATGTACAAGACGGTGCGCAAATACTTCGGTGAGGCAATCGTGGTGACGCAGGAGGTGGACGACATCATTTCCTCGCCCGTCGTCAAGGAGAGCATCATCAACAACTCGGACTGTAAAATCCTGCTTGACCAGCGCAAGTACATGAACAAGTTCGACCAGATTCAGGCGTTGCTCGGACTGACGGAGAAGGAGAAGTCGCAGATACTCTCCATCAACATGGCGAACAACCCCTCACGGCTCTACAAGGAGGTGTGGATAGGCTTGGGCGGCACGCAGTCGGCGGTCTATGCCACCGAGGTGAGCGCGGAAGAGTATCTGGCGTACACCACCGAGGAAACGGAAAAGGTGGAGGTGTACCGTCTGGCGGAGCAATTGGGCGGCGACATCGAAGCCGCCATCCGACAGCTTGCCGAAAGACGGAGAAACAAGCAGTAAGTAATCAATAATCGGTAAAACAGATTTATCAACGAAAAAAGAAAAGCGTATGAGCATATCAAGAATGAAGATGCTGCAAGTCAGCAAGTGTCTGATCGGATTGGCGGTCATGGTGCTGCAATCCTGCGACGTGGCGGAGAACCGCCGCGACCTGCTGTGCGGGAATTGGGAAAGCGTGGAGGGCAAGCCCGACGTGCTTATCTACAAGGAGGGCGAAGCCTACAAGGTGACGGTATTCAAACGGAGCGGCATCCGCCGCAGGCTGAAACCGGAAACCTACCTCTTGCAGGAGGAGAACGGCAACCTGTTCATGAACACCGGCTTCCGCATCGACGTGGCGTATAACGAAGCCACCGACGTGCTGACCTTCTCACCGAACGGGGACTACGTGCGTGTGAAGCCGCAGCCGGAAACTCCGGCAGGAAAATAAGAACCGCTAAAATCCAAAGAAACATGAGAACAAGAATAACATTCGTCATCTGCCTGTGCCTGCTTCTCGCGGGCAGGGCTTCCGCCCAATGGGTCGTGAGCGATCCGGGCAATCTGGCGCAGGGCATCATCAATGCCTCGAAGAACATCATCCACACCTCGAAGACCGCCACGAACATGGTGAATAACTTTCAGGAAACGGTGAAAATCTACGAGCAGGGCAAGAAGTATTACGACGCCCTCAAATCCGTGAACAATCTGGTCAAGGACGCCCGCAAGGTGCAGCAGACCATACTGATGGTAGGCGACATCACGGACATCTACGTGACCAGCTTCCAGAAGATGCTGCGCGACGACAACTTCACGGTGGAGGAACTCGGAGCCATCGCCTTCGGGTACACGAAGCTGCTGGAGGAATCCAATGACGTGCTTACGGAGTTGAAGAACGTGGTGAACATCACCACGCTCTCCATGACGGACAAGGAGCGCATGGACGTGGTGGAACGCTGCCACTCCAAGATGAAGCGTTACCGCAACCTCGTGAGCTACTACACCAACAAGAATATCAGCGTGAGCTACCTGCGTGCGAAGAAGAAAAACGACCTTGACCGCATCATGGGGCTGTACGGGAGCATGAACGAAAGATACTGGTAGCCTATGGAGTTCGACAACCTTCACCAGATTCTCCGCTCGCTCTACGAGCAGATGATGCCGCTGTGCGCCGACATGGCGGGCGTGGCGAAAGGCATCGCCGGGCTGGGCGCGCTCTTCTATGTCGCCTACCGGGTATGGCAGTCGTTGGCGAGAGCCGAACCGATAGACGTCTTCCCGATGCTCCGTCCCTTTGCCGTCGGTCTGTGCATCATGTTCTTCCCTACGGTGGTGCTTGGCACGATAAACAGCGTCCTCTCGCCCGTCGTGCAGGGTACGGCGAAACTGCTCGAAACGCAGACTTTGGACATGAACAAGTACCGGGAGCAGAAGGACAGGCTGGAATACGAGGCGATGGTGCGCAACCCCGAAACCGCCTACCTCGTGTCCAACGAGGAGTTTGACAAGCAACTGGAGGAATTGGGCTGGTCGCCCTCCGACATGGTGACGATGGCGGGGATGTATATCGACCGGGGGATGTACAAGATGAAGAAGGGCATCCGCGACTTCTTCCGCGAGATACTGGAACTGATGTTCCAAGCCGCCGCCCTCGTGATAGACACCATCCGCACCTTCTTCCTCGTGGTGCTGGCGATACTCGGTCCGATAGCCTTCGCCATATCGGTGTGGGACGGCTTCCAAAGCACGCTCACGCAGTGGATATGCCGCTACATTCAGGTCTATCTGTGGCTGCCCGTGTCGGACATATTCAGCACCATACTCGCCAAGATTCAGGTGTTGATGCTCCAGAGCGACATCGAGCGCATGCAGACCGACCCCAACTTCTCGCTGGATTCCAGCGACGGGGTGTATATCGTGTTCATGATAATCGGCATCATCGGCTACTTCACCATTCCGACGGTGGCGGGCTGGATCATCCAAGCCGGGGGCATGGGCGGCTACGGGCGCAACGTGAACCAGATGGCGGGACGCGCCGGAGGCATGGCGGGAAGCGTGGCGGGTGCTACCGCAGGCAACATGGTCGGACGTGCCGGGAAACTGCTGAAATAATCAATGTGGAATTATAAACGGAAAAAGTAAAATGGAATTCAAGTCACTCAAAAACATCGAATCATCGTTCAGGCAGATACGCCTGTTCGGTATCGTCTTCCTCTCGCTGTGCGCAGTGATAACGGTATGGAGCGTGTGGAGTTCCTACCGCTTCGCGGAGCGGCAGCGGGAAAAGATCTATGTGCTGGACAACGGCAAGTCGCTGATGCTGGCACTCTCGCAGGACCTCTCGCAGAACCGTCCGGCGGAAGCGAGGGAGCATGTGCGCCGCTTCCACGAGCTGTTCTTCACGCTCTCGCCCGAAAAGAGCGCGATAGAACACAACGTGAAGCGTGCGTTGCTGCTGGCAGACAAGAGCGTGTACAACTACTATTCGGACTTCGCCGAGAAGGGGTACTACAACCGCATCATCGCCGGTAACATCAACCAAGTGCTGAAGGTGGACAGCGTGGTGTGCGACTTCAACGGCTATCCCTACCGCACCGTGACCTACGCCACGCAGAAAATCATCCGGCAGAGCAACGTCACAGAGCGCAGCCTCGTGACCACGTGCCGCCTCTTGAACTCGTCCCGTTCGGACGACAACCCCAACGGGTTCACCATCGAGGGATTCACCATCATCGAGAACAAAGATTTACAAACCATCAAAAGGTAAACGGACATGAAGAAAATCAAGAAATCACTGTGGAGTGCGTACTGGAAACTCCACGACAAAAAGAAAATGCTGGTGGAACGGCTCAAAGGGTATCTGGACGGCTTGCCGCCGAAGACACGCAGGCGCATCGTGCTGGCGATGCTCATCGCATTCGCCGCACTTGCCCTCTACACCTTCGGTAAAGCCGTCTATGACATCGGCAGGAATGACGGCAGCCGGATGGAGATAGACCATGCCGGACAGGTGGAACTGTCCGTGAAGCCGGATAACAATCACAATGTAATACCTTATTTATATGGAACAGACGAAGAATGAACCCAAGAACGAAAACAAGGCGGCTCCCGGCAACGACAAGCCGAAAAAGGAGCGCAAGCCGCTGACCGAAGCCCAACGGCTGAAACGCCAGAAAATGATAGTGCTTCCCGCTATGGTGCTGGTATTCATCGGGGCTATGTGGCTGATATTCGCCCCGTCCTCCGGCAAGGAGCAGGAGCCGGGAACAAGCGGCTACAACATCGAGATGCCCGATGCGGACAAGGAGAACCGCCGGATTATCGGTGACAAGGCGAAAGCCTACGAGCAGGGGGCAATGGAGGAACGGCAGGAGAACCGCAGCCGCGCCATGCAGCAGTTGGGCGACCTGTTCGACCGCGAAACGGTGGAAGCGGATGGGGACAGCGACTTCGACCTTGCCAATCCCGGCGGAACGGAAGAGGCGGTGAAGCCAGCACCGAAGACCATCCAGTCCTCGGCAGCCGCCTACCGTGACCTCAATGCCACGCTCGGCAACTTCTACGAGCAGCCGAAGAACGACAATGCGGAGATGGACGAGCTGCTGGAACGCATCGCCACCCTCGAATCCGAACTGGAAAGCGGAAAAGAGAGAAGCTCCACGATGGACGAGCAGGTGGCACTCATGGAAAAATCCTACGAACTGGCGGCGAAGTACATGGGCGGTCAGAACGGCACGCAGGCGGCAGCGGGACAGACCGCAGAGCCGTCCCCCGTGCAGAAAACCGGAAAGAACACGGCAAAACCCGTCAGGCAAGTGACGCATCAGGTGGTGTCCTCGCTCGGACAGCCCATGAGCAATGCCGAATTTGTCGCTTCCTTCTCGCAGGAACGCAACCGCAGTTTCAACACGGCGGTGGGCGTTACAACCGTACCGGACAGGAACACCATACCGGCATGCGTCTATGGGGCGCAGAGCGTGACGGACGGGCAGGCGGTCAGGTTGCGGCTGTTGGAGCCGATGGCGGTAGCAGACCGGATCATCCCCCGTAATGCGGTGGTGGTCGGCGCAGCCAAGATTCAGGGTGAACGGCTCGGCATCGAAATCACCTCGCTGGAACACGACGGTACGGTTATCCCGGTGGAGTTGGAGGTCTATGACACGGACGGGCAGCCCGGCATATTCATCCCCAACTCGATGGAGATGAACGCCGTCAGGGAGGTTGCCGCCAACATGGGCGGTTCGCTCGGCAGTAGCATCAACATCTCCACCAATGCCGGGGCGCAGCTCGCCTCCGACTTGGGCAAGGGGCTGATACAAGGCACGAGCCAGTACATTGCCAAGAAGATGCGCACCGTCAAAGTGCATCTGAAAGCCGGGTACAGGGTCATGCTCTATCAGGAGAAGAACTGATGTATAATCATAAGAAATCCAATCAATAACAACAACCCACTAAATTCAAAGTAAAATGAGAAAAGTAATCATGATGTTTGCCCTCGCTATGGGCATCGCAACTGCCAACGCGCAGGAAAACGTAACCGTTGAAACGACCAACGGAAGTGAAGAACTGACCTTGACAAAAGAGGTCTATCCGCAGAAGGAGGCGGACGGCGACCTGTATCACGGTCTGACGAGAAAGCTGGGCTTTGACCGCATGGTTCCCCCGCACGGCTTGGAAGTGACCTACGACAAGACCGTGCATGTCATCTTCCCGGCGGAGGTGCGCTATGTCGATTTAGGCTCGCCCGACCTGATTGCGGGCAAAGCCGACGGAGCGGAGAACGTCATCCGTGTGAAGGCTACCGTGAGGAATTTCCCGAACGAAACCAACATGTCCGTCATCACGGAGGACGGGAGTTTCTACACCTTCAACGTGAAATACGCCGCCGAACCGCTGCTGCTCAACGTGGAGATGTGCGACTTCATCCATGACGGCGAGGCGGTGAACCGTCCGAACAACGCGCAGGAAATCTACCTGAAAGAATTAGGCAGCGAAAGTCCGATGCTGGTGCGCCTTATCATGAAGTCCATCCACAAGCAGAACAAACGTGAGGTGAAGCATATCGGCTGCAAGCGTTTCGGCATCCAGTACCTTCTGAAAGGCATCTACACGCACAACGGGCTTCTGTATTTCCACACGGAAATCAAGAACCAGAGCAACGTGCCTTTCGATGTGGACTACATCACATGGAAAATCGTGGACAAGAAGGTGGCGAAGCGTACCGCCGTGCAGGAGCGTATCATCCTGCCGCTCCGCGCGCAGAACTACGCCACGCTCGTGCCGGGCAAAAAAAGCGAACGCACGGTCTTCACGATGGCGAAGTTCACCATACCCGACGGCAAGTGCCTCGTGGTGGAGCTGAACGAGAAGAACGGCGGCCGTCACCAGTCCTTCGTGATCGAGAACGAGGACTTGGTGCGCGCCAATACCATCAACGAACTTCAAGTGCGCTGACCATGAGAAAGTACATCGCAATAATCATCGCGTCGCTTGCCCTGTTCACGGGGCAGGCGCACGCCCAGCGATGCCTGCCGAAGATGCAGGGCATCGAGGTCAGGGCGAATCTGGCGGACGGCTTCAAACCCGGCGGCAACGACGGCGGGTACAGTTTCGGGGCGGCTCTCTCCACCTACACGAAGAAGGGGAACAAATGGGTGTTCGGAGGTGAGTATCTCCTGAAAAACAACCCGTACAAGGACACCGCCATACCTGTGGCGCAGTTCACGGCGGAAGGCGGCTACTATTTCAAGATACTTTCCGATGCCCGTAAAATCGTGTTCGTCTATGCGGGGGCTTCGGCTC
This sequence comes from Bacteroides bouchesdurhonensis, assembly GCF_900155865.1. Lineage (GTDB taxonomy): Bacteria > Bacteroidota > Bacteroidia > Bacteroidales > Bacteroidaceae > Bacteroides > Bacteroides bouchesdurhonensis. The sequence continues at coordinate 2,507,767 of NZ_LT707006.1, read as the reverse complement.
TCGCCGGGTATGAATCGGTGAATTGGGGCGAAAAAGTGCTGCATGACGGTTCGACACTGCACGACCGGGACGCCTTCATCTACGGCGGTGCGCTGACGCTCGATGTAGAGTTTTACGTGGCTGACCGTATCGCCCTGCTCGCCAACCTCCGGGAGCGTTGCCTGTGGGGTGGCGACACGAAGAAGTTCCATACCCAATTCGGGGTGGGCATCAAGTTCGTCATCAACTGACACGCGGCATGGAACGGACGGATATAGACACCATGAGGCAAATATCCCTCGCGGACTTTCTCGCGCGGTTGGGGCATGAGCCTGTCCGAAGGAGCGGAAACGAACTTTGGTATCGTGCGCCGTACCGCAGTGAGCGCACGCCCTCTTTCCGTGTGAACGTGGCGAAACGGCTCTGGTACGACTTCGGTTTGGGCAAGGGCGGTGACATCTTCACGCTTGCCGGGGAGTTTGCCCGAAGCGGTGACTTCATGGCGCAGGCAAGATTCATAGCGGAAACCGCCCGTATGCCGTTTGTCGCATCGGAAAAGCCGTTGTACCTGCCGGAACCGTCCGAACCTGCCTTTGAGGGGGTGGAAGCCGTCCCACTGCTCCGCTCACCATTAACAGAGTATCTGGCGGAACGGGGCATCCCTTATGCCGTTGCATCCCGTCACTGCTGCCGCTTGAACTACGGCGTGCGTGGAAAACGGTATTTCGCAATCGGTTTCCAGAACGTGGTTGGCGGCTATGAAATCCGGAGCCGTTATTTCAAGGGTTGCGTGCCGCCGAAGGATGTGTCGCTGGTCAAAATGGAAAGTTCTCCGACTGGCGTGTGCAGTTTATTTGAAGGATTTATGGACTTCCTTTCCGCTGCCACGCTTGGATTGGAAACAGGCGACAGCCTTGTGCTGAACTCCGTCGCCAACGTGGGTAAGGCGGTAAAACACTTAGACGGGTACGGGCGCATCGACTGCTTCCTCGACCGTGACGAAGCCGGGCGGAGGACGCTGGAAGCCCTCAAAGGACACTACGGCGGACGTGTCTGTAACTGTTCCGCACTCTATGACGGTTGCAAGGACTTGAACGAGTATCTGCAACTGACAGCAAAAAAGAAATGAACAATAACTTAAAAATCAAAGGACAATGAACATACTGAACAACAAGAACAAGAGAATATCCATCTTCAAGGCGTTGGCACTCTGCCTGTTCGCCGCCGTGTCGCTCACGCTCGCATCGTGTGACGATGACATGGACATCCAGCAATCCTATCCGTTCACGGTGGAAACGATGCCCGTACCGAACAAGGTCACAAAGGGGCAGACGGTGGAAATCCGCTGTGAACTGAAAAGGACGGGCGATTACGCCAACACGCTCTACACCATCCGGTATTTCCAGTTCGAAGGGGAAGGCACGCTGAAAATGGCGGGCGGCATTACTTTTCTGCCCAATGACCGCTACCTGCTCGAAAACGAGAAGTTCCGGCTGTACTATACGGCTGAGGGCGACGAGGCGCACAACTTCATCGTGGTGGTGGAGGACAATTTCAAAAATTCCTACGAATTGGAATTTGACTTCAACAACCGGAACGTGAAGGACGACATTCAGACCGTCATCCCCATAGGCAATTACAAACCTCTGCCAAGATGATGCGTGTATTCATGGCTATCCTCTGTTCGCTGCTGGCGGTCTGCTCCGTGTCCGCACGGGACAGCCGTCGGAAGGGGACGGACAGGCAGGCGGCAATCTACCGCCTGCCGCCTTTTGAGCGGGCGGTTCGCTGTACGAAGTATTTTGAAGGCTGGCACTCGGAGAAACACCACCCATACGTGGGCTGGGGTCATCAGGTGCAGCCGGGGGAAAGGTATTCGGCACGCACCATGACGAAGCGGCAGGCGGACGCACTCCTGCGGAAAGACTTGCGTAAGTTCTGCGCCATGTTCCGTAAGTTCGGGCGTGACAGTCTGCTCCTTGCCACGCTCGCCTACAATGTCGGTCCATACCGGCTTTTGGGGAGCGGGAAGATACCCAAAAGCACGCTGATCCGAAAATTGGAGGCGGGCGACAGGAACATTTACCGGGAATATATCGCTTTCTGCAACTACAAGGGGAAACGGCACGCCATGCTGCTCAAACGGAGAAAGGCGGAGTTTGCGCTGCTGTACATTCCGTAACATGGCAAATGCCTGACAAATGAAACTCCGATGAAGCCGCAACTTCATCGGAGTTTCCGCTTTTCATACATTCGGGATTTTTCCTTTGCCGATTACTTCACCGTCCCTGCAATGCTCTATGATGCCGGGCGAAAATCCCATCTCCCCGATTGCGATATGCCGGATATACTCCACATATTCCTGACCTTGAAAAATCCTGCCCGTGAGGTTTTTGAAAATCATCCTTATGCTTGTTCCGTCATCGCTGTGCAGGATGATTTTTCCGTTCTGTCTGATTTCTTCCATGATTGAAACTTGTTTTTGTGAATACTATCGTAGATTGGGACAGCGGTTTCTTTGCTACTTTCTTTGTCCGCCGTCATGCTCACCGAAAGAAAGTAGGGCGGCTTTGTCCGCCGCCACTCAAAAATGGGTGTAGAGTCCTGTTACCATCGTGAACATTTCTTCCAGCATATCGCAATATATGCCATCGTGTGTTTCGATGTCCTTCGTCTTGCACTCGAATGTCTTTTTGCTGAACGTCCTGCGGTAGAAACGCATATTGTAGAGGTCTAAGCCGGCATCGTAGATGATGTCAAGGCGGTTGGCACTCGTCTTGTTCCTCGCAAGGCTCATGCGCAGTCCGTTACCCATATCTATAAAGTCCTTGCTTCCCGTCATGGCGGCAAAGCGTCTGCCGCCTATCTGCTGTAAAATAGTCTTCGCTATCATGCTTTTCTTGGTTGTAGGTTGGCGGTGCGGACACCGCCAACTTGTTTAACATTCTGTTATCTCGGCAATGGGTGTGTTTCGTTTCAACCATTCCATCAGGCACTCCATATTGTACTCGCTTGTGATGACTGCCGTATGGCTGTTGATGGCGGTAAACCTGCTGCTCTCGTAGTCGTCTATCCACCCTTTTAGGGTATCAACTCCCCACGCTTCGGCATCGTCAAAGATGCCGTCCAATACTTTGATAGGCTCACTGAACTTCACTATCAGCGTTTGATAGGCTGCGTTCATCGTCTGTCCTCCTTTCCTTCCTTTGCCGTGAGCCACTCATCCCGTGCTTCTCGGCACTCGTCCAATGTGGGTTTGACACAAGAGAACAACTCTCCGTCTGTGGGGTGGCGGTAGTCGTACTGCACAAGTGTCCGCTTGCGTCTGCCGATACCTAATTGGAAACGCTCGTATTTCTCCGTACCTGCTTCCGTGCAGGTGCTTACTCCGTTGATGGTCATCCGTGTTGCCATAATCGTTGATTTTAGGGTGGTTAAAAATGTACTGACAAAACTCTGTTCTTCATCACCATTTCGGGGTCGCTCGTGTAGCGTTGGTGCAGGTAGAAATGGTGGGAACCGAAGCCGTAAAGGAAAAACCTGTCAAGTCCGTGCTTCTCGGCAAAGTTCTTTACACTCCGTCTTAACTGCTCCTCACTCGTTGCAAGAGTGAGGAGGTTCACAAATTCAAGGAACATCGTGGGGATTTTATCGTCCCACAGACAAACCATGCTTTCAATTTTTACTTCCATACTATTGGGTATTATAGGTTGATACTATGCCGCTTCCATCCGCTGGCGGATAAGGTTCACGTTGCTGTTCACAAGGTTTACAATGCGGTCGTGGTACTCGGTATTGGAATTGTGCAAGCCACGACTTTGCACCACTTCCAATGTCTTCAAGGAAACCTCCACCGTTTCTATGCGCTTGCCGTCAATGGTAGCGGATAGGATAAGAGAGTTCTTTTCAAGGAAATAGGAGTTGGAAAACACGCAATGGTGCAGTTCCGTCCCTTCCGCTGCAAACTCCGCAACGCTCTCCAACACACGCACCTGCAAAGTGCCGTCCGTGAAGGCGATGCCGAAGAATATGCCTTTGAGTTTGCGGTATGCCTTCTCGTGTTTCTTCGCTTGGCGGATGCGTTCCTCCAACTTCTTGCGTTCTATCTCCTTGTTGCGCTTGTGCATAAGTCTGTCGTGTTCGGCTTTGAGGTCGGAGGGACAGACGTACTTCGGGCTGTTCGTGTCCTTGCCGAAATGCCGCAGGAGGTCTATGGTGTCACGCCACATGGAGCCGTCAGCAATGGTGTAGCCGTTGCGGATACATATCTTTACGGATGCCCAATACCTCTCTATGTCAAAGGAACTGCGGATATAGTGGCGCAACATGGGGTATTGCCCTGCCTTCAACAGCGTTTCGGCTCGGCTGTCGGAAAGGATAGCCGTGAAAAGGTCGTAAGGCAGTATGTTGTGGTATTCGCCATTGAAGCCGTTGCGTTTCAGTTCGGGTATGAAACGCTGTCGGGGATAGGTGCAGACGGGGTTTATATCGTATGCACGGAGTTTGTTGTTCTTGCGTACCTCCATGTCGCTGTATTCCGCCCATAGGTCGTAGTAAAGTATGGACATTCCACGCAGTCGGGCAATGGTGACGGTTGTGCCTTTGGGCGAAATCCACCTTTGCACCACTTCATAAATGGAATACCCGGCTGCCTGCCCTGCCTTGTATTGGGACTTGACGAAGAAGAAGCGTATCACTTGGTACTGCTTGCAGGTGGTGATGATGCAGAAATACTCGTTCTCGCTGAACACGCTCTTTCGGGTGCGCAACGCTTCCAACTCCATGCCGCAATGCGGGCAGGTGCATCCGCAAACGGTGTCCGCAAGGTTGTGTTCACTCCTCCACGAATGTCCGCACTCGGTGCAGATGTTCGTGCCGTCCGCCCTCTTGATGGCGTAATGTTTGAAGCAATGGCGGAAAGCGTAAGCCCTCTGTGTGGCGGTCAATTTCGGCAGTCGCTCGCTCAATCGTGCGACTTCCTGCTGTATGGGTGTTCTCGGTTTCATAATCAGAAATTGAATAGGTTGGGTTGTTGTACTTCTTGTGCGGTCGCTTTGGTGGCGGTTCTCGGCTTGCTGCGGTTCTGCAACTTGCGGAGTTCCTCCTCTTGGTATCTGCGGACTGCGTTCTGCCGTGCTTCCGCCTTTTCCTCTGCCGTGAGTTCCACAACGTGGTTCACCGCCACTTGGCACTGAATGGGCTTGCCTACCTCTATCTCGTTCTCGTCATAGTAGTGGACGGCTTGCCCGAATATCTCCCCGTCCGTGAAGCCGTTGCAACCGCTCCGCTGCACGTAGTTGAGAATGTAGGTGACACAATCGTCTATGTTCTTGGCAGGGTTGCGGTAGTTCCTCGCAAAGAGCGTATCTTCCGCTGCACGCTGCTCCAGATACATCTGTATCGTTCTCTTGAAATGTTCTGTTCCTTTCATATCGCTGTCTTTTTTAGATTGTCTGTTTCAGTATTTCTCTCCAATAGGTCGGCTCTACCTCGCTCAGAAGGAAGTCTGTAAAGTCCCTCCGTGCGTCCTTGTTCAGTTCTCGGTAGAGTTCACGGAACACGGATATGTTGCCGTTGATGTACGTTTCCACCATGTACACGAAGATGTTGTCCACCTCGTAGTATCTGCACTGCTGCGCTGCCGTTTTGCTGCTTCTCTTTGCCATGTCAGTAGGGGTTAAAGGGTGAATAACCAAAGGATGAAGCCGAAGAAGGCAATAGTGGAAAGGATAGCCACGATTACACCTATCGCCACTCGGAACACTCCGTTTACAATCTCTCTAATAATGCCCCAAAAGATGCCGAACATCCCGAAGGCGGTGCGTACCATCAAGCCGCATATCGCAAGCCCTATGTACTGCGCCATTTGTCTGAAATTTGCCGTTGCCGTCATATCTTCGCTGTTTTTGATTTTTTTGTTTTTTAATGCGGATTCAAGAGCTGAGGGAGTTGAGTTTCAAACTATCTTATCTGCCTCTCGTTTATCCGACATTTTTTTTATGCGTCTTTCTGTCGCATCGGTCGTTTTCGTTTCGGGTGCTTGAAAAGGTAGGGATTAGGGAATGCAAGGTTTTTCGGGAAAAAGAATGCCTAAAAAGGCAAAAAATAGCAGATTTGAGCTTTTATTTTGAGTTTCAAGTGGTTGTGGTAGTCGTTGGCTTTAAGTGGCATTGGCGAGAAACTGCGGAAAAAGCAGATTTGAGAAGTGGAAACGCTTTCAAATCATTACCTCAAAGAAACGCCCTAATAAGTCTTTTTAACGGTCTCGGTTCAGACTTCTCCATTCTGCACAGGTCTTGATTTCGTCATGCGACTCTCATGATTTAATTTTGCACCAAACAAAATGTAAGGAATTATGAGAAGTACTTTTAAGACTGTCTTCTATGTAAATGGAAGCAAGGAGAGAAACGGAATTGTCCCAATCATGGGACGAGTGACAATCAACGGAACTATCGCACAGTTCAGTTGCAAGCAGGGTGTGACCAAGGCAATTTGGGATGCCAAGGGCAACAGAGCCATCGGCAAGAGCAAGGAAGCCAAGGAGGTGAACTTTGCACTTGACAACATCAAGGCTCAAATAACCAAGCACTACCAACGTCTTTCAGACCGTGAGGCATTCGTTACCGCTGAAATGGTAAGAAACGCCTATCAAGGAATCGGCACGGAGTACGAGACATTGCTCAGAGCCTTTGACAAGGAGAATGCAGCCTTCTCACAACGTGTGGGAAAGGACAGAGCTGTACGAACTTATCGCAAGTATCTTACAGTGAGAAAGTATGTTGCGGATTTCATCAAATATCAGTACAAGCGCAGCGATATGTCCATGAATGAGTTGACCGAGGAATTTATCCACGATTTCTGCCTGTACTTGAAGAACGTGGTAGGTCTTGCGCAATCCTCCATTTGGATTTACTCCATACCGCTGAAGCATATCGTGACGGCAGCACACTACAATGGCAAGATTCCAAGAAATCCTTTTGCCATGTATCACGTTGATCCAGACCACAAGGAACGTGAGTTCTTGACGGAAGAGGAGCTGAGCATGTTTGCTGGGATAAAGCTGGAGAACCCTAACTTTGCCTTTGCGAGAGACCTGTTTTTGTTTGGCTGTTGGACTGGTATTTCTTTCATTGACATCAAGAATCTGACTGAAGATAACATCGTCAACATAAACGGTGCTCCTTGGATTGTTTCGCAGCGTCAAAAGACAAGTGTCCCCTTCAAGATAAAACTGATGGAGTCGTCCTTGCAGATTATAGAGCGATACAAACCATTCCGAAAAGACGAACATTTGTTTGCCATCGGCTCGCTCGACATGGTGAATAAAAGAATAAAGAGGGTTGCAAAAATGTGTGGCATCAAGAAGCGAATTTCATTCCATGTCTCACGCCACACGTTCGCAGTTTTAGCCCTTGAACATGGCATGCCGATAGAGAGTGTTAGCAAGATTCTCGGTCATACGAACATCACCACAACGCAGATTTACGCAAAGGTGACAAGCACCAAGCTTGAACATGATATATCTGTCTTTGAAAGTAGAATCAAGGGGCATCTGCCTGCAATGGGAGGAGCGGTATGAAAAGAACAACTATCACCGTGGACGGAAATGGAATGCTTTCCATTCCGTCCAATTTGGAGGACTTGTGGATGAGTGAAAACGAGTTGATAGATATGCTTTATGTCACAGCTCCGAAACTCCATTCTGTGATACGAACCATATATAAAGAAGGTATGTTGTTTATGTCGGAAGTCCAACAAAGGCAAGAACTTTCCAAAGGTGTTTGGCAAACATTGTATAGTTTCCCGATGGTAGTCGCCATTTGTTTCCGTATCAACTCGCATGGTGCGAAATCGTTTCGTGACGAGATTACAAAGAGACTATACGGAGCAAAAGAGAAAAATAGTGCCATTATTATACAACTCTATGGGAATACGGATGTAGTCAGCTAAGCAAAGTTTTGAATATATGGATTTCCACTGACGCACTGACTTACTGATTCACTGTCGTATCAAAGATTGCAGCAAGGGCATAGAGGGGCATAACAGGTAAATGCCTTTTGGGATATTGGCAACTTTTTCTTTTTCAGAGATGTTTCCGCAACGTTCCTTGGAGGCTTTGCGCCTCCAGCCACTTGGGCGAACCTCCGCAGTGTGTTTTAGCATGGTATTAGATTTTATACAGACCATACGGAGAACATCCGGCAAACACGACCAACTCGGTATAGCCAATAAAACGAGGCGACAACCTATAACAGCCACACTCGGTGAGTTATACGTTGTCGCCTTGTTCATTTCATACACTCATCAAGGACATGTATTTCTCCTACAAACCCTTCATCCGGTACGCCTCACGATAGTTAGCCATCAGAATCTTCTGAATGTCGGACTCGCGGTAGAGTATCTTTCCGCCAAGCTGGATATACGGAATGACACCGTTGTTTCGGTAGTCCTGCAGGGTTCTTCGGCTCAGTTGCAGCCTGGCGCAAAGCTCCTTGTCCGTCATGAACCGCTCACCGTCAAGCATGGGGCGGTAGTTCATTACGGCACGTTCAAAATTGTCAACCATTCGGTTGAGGTGGTTCACGATGTGGTTCATCCACTCGCTGTTTCTTGTCATTACTTCATTGCTCATAGTTGTCTCGTTTTATTGTTAATACTTACGTTACTCGGTTTACTTGCTGCATTGGATTAAGTGGCTGTTGTATATTGACAGCCTAACCTGTGCGCTTGCGAAAGCGCATGTCCTTTTTCTTGTCCTCCACTACTGCTACGATAGCCATCACGTCCTCCGGCTTGTAGTAGGTCTTGTGGCTGATTTGCGTATAAGCCAAAGTTCCGTTGTCCCGAAGCGTCTGCACTGTCCGTGGGCAGATGTTGAGCGTCTGACACACGTCCTGCGTGTCGAGCCACTTGTTCATGGTCTTGTCCTCACTGCGCTCACGGATTCTGTCCATGCGCTTCACAAAGTTCTCCAACTGGGCATCAAGATAGTTGAATGCCTCTTCCTCGAATACGATGAATCCCATACTTTTCTTTTTTTTAAGTTGATACTATTTTGTATGTCGCAAAGCTCCACGCATATGCAGTGCTCTACGTTTGTGAGTGCAAAGATAAGGCACGGCAATCTAAAAACAAGCGTTTTCAATTTCTGTGGCAGTATGTTGCCGGGGTTTGCCGACTTCAACGCCAAAAACAACAAGAAAAACTTGCACGACTGCAACGAATACATGAACAATGATGAGTTGAGAAATACGTTGAAGTTATCACAGCTGTTCTCATTCACCCACAAGCAAGCCATAACTAAATTGCCACGTTACACCCAATCAGTTGCATGGCTGCACTCAGTACACTTACTTTGCACCCGACAATCGGTCAATGGTGCATACCGTGACCACTATACCAACAAATTAAACAAGTTAAGCTATGGCAAAAACAAAAGAAACGAAAATGTTTCCTGAACAGCAGGAGAAAATGACACAGGAGGTGATGGCTTCGCTTCAACCATCCACTTATGGTAAAGACTATGCCCAAAAACATAGCTCTTTCTTTGAAGAGGTGGAGAACTCCGATTTAGAAGTTGTGACAGAGAATGTGGCTGCAACAACCTCCAACATGGAGGACAAGCTGACGAACGAGGCTCAATCGCCACCGAATCCGCAGAAGCGCATCAGTGGCAAGCAGCGCAAGGCGACATTAGAGGAGTATCAGCAGACCTTCCTCCAAGTTCCAAGGATTGACGACCGCAAGCCAGTCTTCGTCAGTTCCGATGTACGAGACCGCCTTGATCGTGTCGTCCGCATCCTCGGAGGGAGACGCATGAGCGTATCGGGCATCATCGAGAACATCGTGCGCCACCACCTAAGCCTTTATGAAGAGGACTTCGAGGCTTGGCGCAAATTGTGAGAATTAAGGTCTGCGACCTTGGACATGGATAGCTGAAAGGCAGTAGTTCCAACTAACGTGTTCTGAGAGGGAGCGAGGTTATGTTTTGGGAACCCCAAAACGCCTCGCTCCACCATGAGGGCGGAGGAATTTTGCTCCCAACGGTCGCAGAAAGTGAGTGTACCAACTGTAAACAGTGTATAGAATGACAAGCATACATGAACAGGACAAGAAAAAGGGCGGAAGACCGCCCACAGGCAGGGTTCGCAAGCTGTCGAAGTCTGTCACGGTGAAGTTCTCGAAGCCAAGCTACGAGGCATTGAGACTGAGAGCGAGAAAAGCCAACCGCAAGTTGGCGGAGTATATCCGTGAGTCCGCCTTGAACGGCGAGGTGGTCAGCGGACACAATGCAGAGACGGTAGCCATCGCCAAGAATCTCATCGGCATGGCGAACAACCTCAACCAACTTACCAAGCTGTCGCATCAGAGAGGTTTCCACGAAACCCATGTGTATGTGGTGGACTTGTTGAGAAGATTGAAAGCCATCCTTGGCGAGTATCGCCAAGCAAGTCCAAAATCGAAGCCACGCGGAATAGGCAGAAAGGAGGATACCACATGATAGGCAAGCTAAAGAAGGGCAGCTCATTTGCTGGTTGCATCCGCTATGTTACAGGCAAGGACGAGGCTAAAATCCTTGCTTCCGATGGTGTGTTACTCGGCACGAATGCCGAGATGACGCAAAGTTTCGAGCTACAAAGGCAGCTAAATCCAAGGATTAAGAAGCCTGTGGGACACATTGCTTTGAGCTTCAAGCCCGAGGACAAGCCACGTTTGACGGATGAGTTCATGGCTAAGATAGCACTTGAATATATGCAGATGATGGGCATCACCGATACCCAATTCATCATCGTGAGACATCACAACACAGACAATCCGCATTGTCATATTGTGTATAACCGCATCAATAACGAGGGCAAACTCATATCGGACAAGAATGATTACAAGCGTAATGAGCAAGTGACCAAGGCTCTAAAATCCAAGTATGGATTGACTTACGGAACGGATAAAAGCAATACTAACACTCGTAAGTTACGCAATGCGGAGCGTACAAAATATGAGATTCACAATGCTGTTAAGGATGCTTTGAAAACCTCAGATAGTTGGCATAAATTCAAAAATGAACTTGCGAAGCGAGGCGTTTGTTTGGAATTTGTCTATAAGGACAAGGAGCGAACCAAGGTTCAAGGCATCCGTTTCGGAAAGGATGGATATAGCTTCAAGGGTACGCAGATAAGCCGCAACTATAGCTTTGGCAAGCTGGATGCAAGGTTGGGCGCTGCGTATAATCGTGTTTCGTCAAGAGCTGAATCCATACAAGGAGGACAATCAAGTTGTCACCAAAGAGAACAAGCTCAACAAATATCAGAGCATACCCAAGACCCTTGGAGTGGTATTTCTTCCATCGGCTTGTTCGCTCCGTCCAATACCCAAACTTATGAGCCATTCCCAGAGGATGAATCCACAAAGAAGAAAAAGAAGAAACGCAGAAGAGGCTATAGCCTTTGATGCAAGTTTACAAACTTAAAATTAGAATCGAATATGAAAGAAGAAATGTTGGAAGCCATCTATGGCACAATTGAAAGATTGGAGCAGAAAGTTGATGAACTTTCTGCTTCTACTAAGAATGCAGAGGCAGGAAGCTCTCCTGTTCCTGTAAGTGTTGACACAAGCAAATTTGAAGAAGCCATCCTTTCTGTATCTGCAAAAGAAGAGGAAACTATTGAAAAGTTGGCAAGATTAAGAGACGCACTATGTGTCTATATCGAGCTTACCAAGAAAGAAACAAGCAAAGATGAACGGCGTGATAAACTCTTGCTTGAAACAATCAAGCAGATGAAGCAAGAACAAGGCGAAGCATCAAAAGACCTGCAAGAGCGACTTGACATAATAAGCAACACTCCTCAGAAGAAGATTATCACTCATCGCTTTGAGCCTACATCAAAGTACGTTCTTCTTTTCGTTGTCGGCTTGGCTCTGTCTCTTGTTCTCTCCATTTGGGGCAATCTTACCCAATGGCGAGAGCATCAAGATTGGGAGGAAGCGGATTTGAAATATCGTGCTTTGCGAATGATCCTCCCGTCTGGCGACCCGAATATCCGCTACATAGAAAATAACTTCTCGGTGCTACGAGATGAAGATGTTATTGATGATGTTAGAAATCGTGTCGCTGCTTATGAGGATTCTGTCCGTCGCCACCGTGAAATGATAGAAATGGCTGCATACAAAGATAGTTTGGCAAAGAAATTGACAAATGAATCAAATGAAATCAAAAGGCTTATAAAACGATAATAAGGTAACATTCTTTGTGGTTATACCATTGTGGCAAGGGGAAATCCCATATTCATTTTAGGGAAAATCCGCTTACGGTTATAGTTTTTTCTTTTGCCAAGAACAAAAGATGCCGTACCTTTGCTATCGAAATCAATACCACCAATAATAGGAGCGATAGTAAGTCTAATGACAAGAAGAATAATAATTCTTCCAACAAAAGTTTCGGTAGTATGAGAAGATAAAATTACAATACCTCAATAATTGCTGTAGATAAATAATAAAAAGAACTGATAGAGGCAGACTATAACATCCGCCACTATCAGTTTTGTTTTCGCATTTGTTTAATGAGAATTGGATTTTTGTGCAATGTATGTTATTTCTTCAATCTAATTCTATAACCCGACCACAAGCACCAAAGGGCAAGTATGCCCATCACAAAGATAAAAATGTACGTGGCGAGGCTTCCGATGAATATTCTTCCGCTATGCGCCTCTAACGCCACGTTCCATAGCGACATCGGAAGTTGGTTCATACTTGCTGGCTGTGGGGCAAAAGATGTTCCCTCGTAATATTCCGCAATGACAGGACTGGCAAAATCTTGGCTCATTCCTGCGATTGCTTTCTTTCCGAATGGAGCACCTGCTTTCTTTGGCGCAACCTTACCTGTAAAGTAGTCGATGGCTGTGCCTTGTTGCCTATCCCAAGTGAACAAACCACTAAAAGACCCACAGAGCCACTTGCCTTCTTTATCTTTCTGTAATACGTTCAATCCCATTACGCTGACAGGTGGAGCTGAATTTAAAGCCTTTACCGTAGCCTTTTCGAGATTCAAGGAATAGAAGCCTTCTGATGTAGAAAGAAGCCAGTCATGACATCCTTCGTCATAACGTATCATGCGGAGTCTGTCATTCCAAGGATTCTCATTTTTGAGCGTTGTGCCTGTAAGGGCAGGAATCTTGCTCAATACCAAGGCTATCATCACAGGAGGACGCAAACACCAACCAGTCAATGCTATCAAAAAGGTGAAGATGATGGTGTATCTTCCTATCTTATCATGGAGACGAAGCGATGTTTGCAGCAAAACAGTCCTTTTCGGTCTCAACCAAAATATGCCACCAGTAATACAAAGTATCACAATGATAAAGGCTATGGCATCGACAATCAACTTTCCAACCAAACCAAATAACTCTCCGCTATGCAACAACCAAATGGTACGGAATGCGGTTACTTTGCCGTCGTAATCTTCAGGAGCATGGAGTTTGATTCGCTTGAAGGTCGTATAAGGAGAATGTGAGGTATAGGCAAAGGAGCGACTAAGTATCACAAGAGTATCACCATGTGAAGCAATGTCTGTCAATTTCTCGTCTTCACCCAAAGGCATTTTCACCTCATGCCACGTTTCATGTACGCCATATCGATAAAGCCCAAAGGGAGATACTGCAAAGATATTTCCATCACCGGTCTTTATCACATTTCTAATCTGTCGGTAGTCTGCCCCTGTAGGCAAATCTTCGTTGAAGCCCTTGAAAAATGAAGCCTTGGAATCTGTAAGCCAAATGCCACCATTACCGTAAAGCAACAGATGATGACAAGAGTCCGATACAGGCAAAGAGTCTGCCCCCAAACCTTTGTCAAGGTCGAGCGTACCTCTTAATAAACCTCCGTTCCAGTTACGAAACTCATAACGGCTTGGCAGATACTTCCTGCTTATGTTCACATCTTTGATGAGTGAACGATGATTGAGCAGAATACCTGACAAACAAAACATGAGCATAAAGAAACTCATGCCAATACCGAGCCATTTATGTTGTTTCCTCCAAGTTCCTTTCTTCATTTTTTGTTGTCTTTAATAATCTTTCCTGCCAAGAAGCAAAGTTCTATCCCCATGACTACCCAATGCCAAGGATAGGCAGAAGGATTATCTATCAACTTCCCAATAATTCCTGTACGGTTGAAAGCCTCTACTGCAATCCAAAAGACGATAACCGTAGCCGTACCCATTCTGATGTTCGCTCCCCATGATGGCAAATGGAGTTGCTTGCGAAATACGTATGGGGCGGAAAGCAAGGCACCGAAGGCTACACCGAAGGTGACTGGACTCTCACGACCAAACAATTGAGGATCGTAGAGGTTCATCAGCAGGAGATAGCAAGTCCAGAGCATTGTGTTGATTTCCATGAAGGTAACAATGCTGGTGTGGCGTGTCATCGGGCGAGCGGCGATGAGTCGCTTGTTCTTCCCCAAGAAGAGCGTCTGCCACCAGTTGAGGAAGTTGCAGGCATTTCGGGAACAGAAGATGTAGAGCAACATCACCATTGCCCACAAGCCAAAGGTGGCAGGGAGCAGAAGATATTCAGGGCGGCTCAACACTTCTCCTGTCACTGGGTCAATCTCAGCATGTGTGCCCCAACGATGGGCATAATACATGAAGAGGAAATCCACCCAACCCGTCCAGTAGAACATGCCACCGATAAGTCCGAGCAAGGTTTGGCGAGTCTGTCCCTTGACGAAAACACCGACCACCACCATCACCAAGCCCACGAATCCCACAGCCATGCCAGCACCCAACAGTTGCGTGCCGTCGTAGTTGTCCTTCAATACTCGTGCCACCAAGTGAACCATGGGCATGCTTCCCAATATCACGCCCATCGACACGATGGATTTCCACCAATATAGTTTCTTGTTACTCATGGCTTTTCTTCTTGTGAGTTGCAAACATGATATAGACGAGCAATGCAACGAATGCCACGAGGATGCAAATCATCTGGGTAGTATACTTCTCCGGCTCAATCCAAATCTCCTTGAAAAAGTCAAGGCGACCAAGCACTTCCACAGGTACCCAGAACACAATGACCGTGGCAATTGCCATACGGATATTGGCTCCCCATGTGCTCAAACGCAACTGCTTTCGGAAGATGAAGAAACTACCTATCAGACAAGCTGCGGCTACAACCGAAGTTACAGGGTGATGGTCGCCGAGGAAGTTCTTGTCGTAGCAGAACATCAACAGGAGATAGCTTGTCCACAAAATCATGTTCAGTTCCATGAAAGTAACGATACTTGTATGATGTGTCATCGGACGGGCGGCAATCTTATTCTTGCTGGAACGGAAGAGAACACGCTGCCACCAGTTGATGAAGTTGCATCCGTTCTTGGTTGAGAAGATGTAGAGCACCATCATCATCATCCACATGCCGAAGGTGGCAGGGAGGATGAGGTATTCAGGGCGAGTCACAACTTCGCCATTCTCCATCTCCGGCTGTGTACCCCAGCGGGTAGCATAGTACTGGAACAGGAATTCTATCCAACCGGTCCAGAAGAGCAGACCTCCGAAAAGTCCCCAAAGAGTTTGTTTGGTGTCTCCCTTTACGAAGACACCGATTACTACCATGATAAGACCTGCCAACCCCATGAAGAAGGCTGAGTAATGCACAGCTTCAGGAGTCATCGTCTTATCCATTATCATCATCAGCGCATGTCCCAACGGCATGGTAAAGAGTACCACGAGAAACGAAGCGATGGATTTCCACCAATTCAATTGTTTCATAATGTTTAATGTTTACTTTAATTCATCTAAGTAATAACTGATTCTTCCTCCTTCATCACCTATCTGCACATTGGCATCATACCAAGAGATAATCTGGAGCTTGTAATATCTCTCGCCATCCCACGAACGGATTACGTAGGTATGGAAAGAAGGAGTATATACTGGAGGTGGACCAGAGAAGGTCATTGCCTTTTCGAGCACCGGATTGCCGCTTACCAACTGCTTGGCTGGTCCGTTGTTCGGGTCGAACCAAGGGTTCTTGTTCATATCCAGTTTGTTGGCGATGCAATACTTGTTCCAGTCTTCCCGCGACATGGTGACATAGACGCTTGCTGAATCATCCACGGCGAAGGTCATATTGTGTTCTGCCAGATAAGCATCCACCTGCGCCTTGCTCGTCCACTTGTCATATTCGCCATAGCCCAGGTCGGCAGCACCGCCCTTGCCTATGCCGCTCGTTCCACTGTTGGTGCGAAGCTGGTAACCATCAAAGGCAAGGTCCCATTCCGTGGCAGGATAAGCCATGGTCTTTGGGTCATCCTCCTTGTTCTCCATCACTAAGATGCTGTTGGCTTGTCTCTTCACCGTCTTATAGGTTAACTTGCCTGTAGCTTGATTCTTGGTGAAGATGGTATCGCCGTTTGCATCACGCTCTGCATCCTCGAAGATGTTCTTCTGTACGCCCTCGCTCCAATACTTTACGAGTTTGGCCGTACCTTTATAATGGAAATATTCCTCTATCGGTTTGCCGTCTATAAAGGCGATGACACTCTGGTTAGGATTCAGCACATTATAGCGATGTCCCGTCTTCAGGTCAAAATAGAGCCAGTCGTTGGTAACACCCGTGCTATAACCTGTTTTTCGGGGCAAGGTATGACCTGTGAAGTCCTCAGCCTCATAAGATACGCAGCTCGTCATTGCGGCTGCCACACCTATTATATATAGTAATGCTTTCTTCATTATTTCTTCTTTCTAAATGCTTTTACCAATTCATCTACCAACACTTCCACCTGCACATGCGCCTTGGCTCCTGCCGTGGCTGGCACGTTAAACATGGTGATGCCCGAACCTAAGGTCTTTGGTACGTAATTAAAGATGTTATCCACACCCACCGTCACCTTCACCTTATTATAGAAGGTCTGAATCACCGACAGGTTGCACAATACATACTGTGGCAACTGGCAGCGGAAGTAGGCATCGTGGCTCTCACCGTTTACATAGAGTCGGTCCTGCACATCAAATTTCTTCTCACCCATGTAGCTTGCCGAGAAGGTGGCACCCAGTCGGTAGTTCTTCTTGTTGTACTTATAGTCGAGGCTCGCCGTAGCAGCATGAGGCGAAGTGGTGTTCACCTGGATGCCATCCGTCTTGCTCACGTTCACGTAGCTGTAGGTGGCATTCATCGTGAAGTGGTTGAGGAAGTGCCAGCGCATGATGGCTTCCAGTCCGATGAGGTTCTGCTTGGCGAGGTTGGTGTATTCAAAGTTATACTGCATGTCGTAGATGCGCCATACGCCCTCTATCTTCTTGCGGAAGAAGTTGCCATACACATTGCCCGAGATGAAGAAGTTATCGTTCGAGTACTCTGTGCCCAGGCTCACGTAGTTGTTCTTCTCAGGCTTCAGGTCCTCGTTACCCTTAATCATGAACATGCCGAGGTGGTCCCAGTTGAAGAACAGCTCCTTGATGCTTGGCGAACGGTAGCCCATCGAGTAGTTGGCTCTCCATGCCCAGTGATCCGACGGACTCCACTTGAAGGCAATCTTAGGCATCGCCATCAGTCCGAAGGCACGGCTGAAGTTGGTTCTCACACCTGCCGATACCATCCAGTGGTCGTTCATCGTCCACTCGTCCTGCAGGAAAGCCTCCGTTTCCTTCAGCGAACGGGTGCGCATGATGTGGGAGGCATCGCCGTTGAACCGGTCGCTCGTCAGGTCATCGCTCAGGTGCTCGATACCGAGGATGAGGTCGTGGCCCTCGAACTTCTGCGAGGTGATGGAGAGGCGAGGCTGGAAGATACGGCTCTTATACACTTTGGTACGCTCGTCGATACGCTCGTGTCGCTTGAAGCGGTCGTAGAAGTCGCCATGAAGGGAGGCGGTAATCTTGAACCAATCCTTAAATGTATATTTAATCTTAGTACCAGCTGTCCAGTCACGCGCCTGACTGAAGGTCATGTCCTGAATGAGGTCGTAGGTGTTCATATAGAACGCACTACCGTAGGCAAGAATCTCCAGGTTCTTGAAAGGGTCGTAGAAAACCTTCTGCGATACCGAGATATGCTCTGTACCCTCGATGCTCATTGGCGGACGGGAAGCCACGCTGGTAATGGTCACGTCGTGGTCGAGCCAAGGGTTCGCCTCTTGGGTATAGACCTTCTTGTCGTTCTCCGCCTGATACATGTAGAAGGCATCGCTCGAAGAATACCACACGTCGGTCTGCGAGGTCACCTTGCCTGCATTGAATCCTGCCGATACCCAGCTCTGCAGGTTCGGGCGGTCGGCGTTCTTCTCAAACATATACAAGAAATCCTTTTTCTCAGGATTCTTGTAGTTGGTCTCGTTCATCTGTCCCCAGCGTACACCAGCCTGAATGTCGATAGGCTTGGTGGTTTTCTTGGTGATGAGGTTGATGACGGCACCCGATGCACGGCTTCCATAGAGGGTACTGCTGGCACCCTTCACGATTTCGATGCGGTCGATGGCATGGAGGTTAAAACGCTCATAGTCGAGGTTACCCGCCATGTCGCCCGTCAGTCGCTCGCCATCCTGCAGGAAAAGCACGTGGCGGGCATCCAAGCCCTGCATGGAGATTTCGTTGCCGAATCCCACCTTCTGGATATTCATACCCGGTGTTTCCTGTTGCAGTGCCTTGGTGAGGTCGGCATAGCCTGCATCTACCAGTTCCTTACCGCCGATCACCTGCGTGCTCACTGGCGAGAGCTTGATAGGTCGGGCGGTGCGGGAACCTGTAACCACCACCTCGTTCACCTTCATCACGTCCTCGGTCATGAAGAGCTTGAGGGAGCTGTCGCTTCCGATGGTTCCCTTCAGAGGGTTATAGCCCACGGATACCACCTGGTAATAACACTTGTCACTCTGAGGCACCGAGATGGTAGCCTCACCATCCATGTTGGTAACAACACGCTGTGGCGATTTCAATTTCTCATTGTCGGCGTAGGTGATGACTGCACCGATGATTGGTTGCTCAGTGGCTTTGTCGAAGATATCGAACTTCACCTTTCGCTGTGCAGAGACAGGGAGGGCGAGTATCAGCAGTAAGCCGATGAGCATTACATTTCTAATTGTCTTCATTTATATTGTCATTCTATTTTTTCCAAATCCTTACACGATTTCAGCCTCGCTATGGCTTGTTTCTCTTCCCTTCATTTTTTACTTGCAAAAAGAAAGAGAGACATGTTTGGGCATATCCCTCTTTCCTTTTATATATAAGCTACAGTCTCTTATTTGATTCCGTGCTCCTTTTTATACGCAGCCAAGTCTTTTTCGTACTGTTCAAATTCAGCTGCATAATTGTTGATGCGATTCTTGTCTATTGTTTGCAAGAAACATTCTGAACGTACATTCATCATGTTATAGTTTACGATGAACTGAATTTCGTGTGTTTTGGCATTGTAATAGCCTTGCACGCTACTGCCTTTTGCACTTGATGCAGAGCCATCTGTATCTGTACCCCATACAGAGCCATCTTCACCCTTAAACTTTATCCAACCATCACCTGTATATTCTTTCTGCTCCCAAGAGTTGAGAACCATGGTCTTGACATCACACTTAAAATTGATAATCATTCCCATGTTTCCGACCGTGAAGTCAAGCAAAGAAATGGTGAATGTTTGTGCGTCAGTCTTACTCCACTCAAACTTAAACTTTGTAGGACATCCCTCTGGTAAAAGGGTTTTGTTCACTCCATTCATCGTTGCATTTGTACTAAGTACAATCTCGCCATTGAGATAGTTTGTTGCCTCTTTCACAAGTTCAGAATTTGCATCAGAGTTAGTGATTTCTTCATCAGAAGAACAAGAACAAAATGCAAAAACAGCGAAAAAAAGCAAAGATAGGAAGGCGATGTTTTTCTTGAAGTTTGCTTTCATCATGTAACAAACAAAGGTCTTCCTTATATTTTAAGGGAAAGACCTAAGTTAATTTATTTTATTGTACATTCTGTTGTGAAATGAACCTCAGTATCGAAGTCCACACCGAGGAAGGACGCATCTACACTTTTTACAGTGTATTCCAACTTCCCTGTAGAGGCATCATAAGACCCCTCAATAGTTGCGTCAAACTTCAAGCCTGCACCAAAGCTCAAAATAATAGCATTGTCACACTCGTTAACTGTAGAACCATCAAGAACAACTTTGTTAGCAACAACCTTCAACTTTGCAGGCATTTTGCCAACTTTGAACTCTGACAACTCCAACTTGTATGAACCATCACCATTAGGAGTCAAGGTTGTGTTAAGAGCAGGAGAAACATCATTCTGATGTACAGGATTCTTGTCCTTGTTTATGTAAACTTTGTCCAAGCAACCATAGATAGTTGTCTGAGCTGATGCAGTACTTGCGAAAACCATCATGCTGATGAAGGCAATCGCCATTAAAAGTGTTTTTTTAAACATAATAAATAAAAAATTAAATTGTTATTAAAATTAATTCCAGTTTACTGGATTATATTCTGAATATGTACTATTGTCATTCTGCAAGTGAGCAGAGTAGGTCTGGACAAAGTTCTTTGTACTTTCTTTGTCTAAAACGTCTTGTGACACAGTGAAATAAACCTTTCTGCGTGGATTGGATTCAAAATCGTACAATTTGTTGTTAGAACTACGATAATATGCAATCAAATTAATTGGATAAATAATTTCACAGTTTGGTAATTGACAAAGAGCCAAATCGCCTATTGCTTCAATACTTTGTAAATTAATAGCCTTTAATTTAGGCAAGTTTGCCAAAATAATTTGAGATGTAACCTTTTTATTATTGAGGTTGATTTTTATTTCCTCAAGATTCTTACAATCTCTGCAATCTAACAAGTTTGACATGGTTGCATCAAAATCCTTTATTTCCTGATTTAGAAAAGCCGTATTTGTCAAATCCAAAGATGTTACAGACGGATTGTTACTGATTCCTAAAGAAGAAAGAGCAGTTGCGTCGCTCAAATCTAGTCCTCCAATAAAATTTGTCTTTTTTACGACCAAGCCTTTGACATTTTGTCTTGGAGATAATCTGTGACATTCAAATTGCTTAGTTTCTTCTGTACTTGTCTGAACATCAATGTACACATAAAAAGACTCATAAAAAGGATTGTTCACAAAATATTCTATTCCTTCGATAGAAGCAATTTTTTCAATATCTGCATATTGTGTGTCATACTGCAAGAAAATATTGCGTCCTCTGTCTTCAAGACCGAGAGGTTTGCTGATGTCCAACTTTCCGTCAGAAGTGAAAACCGAACTAAAGTTCATCTTCAAATAAGCTGCAAAGCAAGTATCAGGAATTTCTCTCAAAGTATTATACTTCTCCAAAGAACCCTTATCATTTACCATCTGCATATCAACAGTCTTGTTCTCTGCCTCATTCTGGGTATAGAAAGGCATCAAGTCCTCTACATTATATTTGCAAGAAGCAGGGAGATAAAGTTTTGTAAACTCATGGAGGATGGTAGCTTTCACCTCGTCATTCTCAACCTTGGCTGTTACCAAGCCATCGAAGTCATAGATGTCATTGCCTTGCAAGTCAAGACCTGTAATCTGTGAAGGAAGTGAAGCGATATGGAAAACTGGACCATAGCCGTTGCTGCTAAGGTTCAACTCTTTCAAATTAGGAAAAACAGAAAGTTCCTTCAAGGCAGCGGTATCAACCTTTGTGCCTGAAAGGTCGAGAGATGTGGTGCTGTTGACTTTGTCGTCAAGGAGCATTTTGCCATTTTCATCAAACTGGTATCCCTTAGCTTTGAGGATAGTCATCAACTCTGAGTTGCTTACAGCCACATTGCTATAAGAAGGTGCATCGTCGTCACTGCTGCAAGAAGCGAAGCCGAGGCAAAGAGCCATTGCAGCGAGACCGATGAAATTCTTAAAAATCTTCATTGTTTTTTGAACTTTTAAAATGTTTATAATTAAAATTAAATATAATCTTGAATCAGGCTGCAAAGGTACATATTTCTAAGAAGGTATGCAATCCCTAAAAATGATGAAATTTGCAATAGTAATTTGTTGTGATTTATAGGGTTTCTCATCTGTCTTGTTGAGAAATCATAACATATCTAAGATTTTCAATATGTTTTTCACAGTTGCTTATTCAGCCGATACTTAAAACTAATGATAAAGTAACTACCAATTTGTGAGGTACGGCTTTCCGTCAATCCTGTGGCGGTAACATTGCGATAATAGTTTTTCTTGTCGCTGAGAATATCTGACCAATAGAGCAAAAGCTCGGCTTGCTTCTTTTTGAGGAATCGCCAAGATGCCCCTAAGTTCCAAACCACTTGGTCGTCTTCGCCTTTTTTGATGTTGGTGCCGTTACGGAAAGAGTATGCAGCATCGCTCTTGACTTGGAAGCCAAGAGGAAGTTCTGCGTAAGTATTCAGTGAAAAGTTGTAACTTCGGGTATAGTTGGACGTACTACGAAGCTGGTTGGTGGCATGGCGGTAACGCCAATCGCCCTGCAAGTCGAAGCCTCCCCATTTCGGCTGATAACCCAAGCAAAGGTTGGCATTATACGACGTATTGTGGGTGACGCTGCGGTCTGGCTCCTCGCTCTTCCCCTCGTTCACCAAGGCTACACTTTGGCTAAAGTTGGCACCTGTGCGAGCAGAGAGATTGAACCGCTTCTTCCATCGCTTCTGATAGCGAAGACTGGCACGCATGTTCCAGTTGCCATTCACATTCACAGGATAAGTCTCCGTGCCACCAGTGGCAAGGTTGTAAAAGACGGCTTGCGTCTGACTGTTATAGGTGTTGTTGAAATTAACATCGCCCGAAAGACCGAGGCGAGTGTTTCTTCCCATCAACCGAAAGTTCTGGCTATAAGCCGCTTTGAGCGAAGGATTGCCATGTGTAACGTGCAATGGGTCGCTATTGTCGGTCAGCGAAACCAAACTGCCAAGGTCGGGTTGTCGGCTACTACCGTCATAATTCAGCTCGAAGCGAGTCTTGCCCCGATGCCATGACACATTCAACTGTGGGTTCCAATTCACGCTCGTCCTCACCGTATCGGCATAGAGCAGCCCAGTCTTCTGGTCAAGACTTCTCCGCTCTGGATGCATCTGCACACCCGTATTCACCTGCCATCGCTTGCCATTATAATTGAAATAAAGGCTGAGTTCGTGGGAATAAGTCCGACTCTTGGTATAGTTGCTCAAACTGTCTTGATATACTTCGCTCTCGTAAGTAATCCTGTCGCTCACCTGTCGGTTGGCAGAATAGCGATAACCGAGTTGCAGGCGCAAGTTCTCAGCCAAGGGTTGCGTCAAGTTGATGCCTACGGAATAGGCACGATTAGTGGAGGGGGAGTGCTGGTATTGGTTGCGATAAAGCACGGAATCGCCACCCAGACTGCTCTCCAACTGATAGTAAGTGGTCTCGGAAAGGGAATGTGACTCGTTGGTACTCTTGCTGTCGGAGTAACTACCCGTGAGGCTGATACTCGTACCCTTGTCGTTGAACACTCGGGTGATGTCGGCATTGACGGAGAACGAATGGCTGTCGCTCTTCGAATCCGAGTTTCTCGTGATGCTGTTGATACGCTCATCGCCTTCTGAAGAGGTGGATTGCTGGCTGTCGCTGGTGTTGTCGCTCTTCGACTTGCTGAAGTTTCCACCTATATTAAAATAGGTCTTGTCATCCAAGCTCCACCTCATGCCCAACGAACCATTGCCCATCGTGTTGCGATTGGTGCTGGTGGATGCCGAGTTCTGGTAACGGTTGCCTGTGGTGAGATATTGCTCGCTATATAGGGTGCTCTCGTTGCCACTGGCATAATGGTTGTACATCATGTTGCCATAGAGGGTGAATCGCTTGGAGAACTTCTTGGCAAAGTTCATCGCCACGTTGTCCTGTCGGTTGTCGGGATAGCGAGAAGTCATGTATCGGTTGCCACTTCGAGCTATCACGGAGATGTTATCGCCAGTCTGGCGGAAGAGGTTGGATATTAACTCGGCTTCCTTCTTGTCGTTGTTGCCCCTGCCTATGCCAGCCGAAGTAATCAGCGTGCCGTTGAACTCTCGCTTGGTCTGCAAGTCGAGCACATAGTTTTCGCCGCCCTTGCGCACCTTGGTGATTTTCTCCAGTTCGCTCCGCTTGTCATATACCTTTATCTTGCTGATGAGTTTGGCAGGTAGGTTTTCGAGGGCAAGCGTGGTGTTGCCCCCGAAGAAGCTTTCGCCGTTGACATTGATTTCATGGATAGGAAGACCGTTATAGGTCATCTCCTTGGTTTGCTTGTCGTATTCCAATCCTGGCACACGCTTCAAAAGTTCTTCGAGGTAAGCACCTTCAGGAGTCTTGTAGGCATTTGCATTGATAACGGTGGTATCGCCTTTCTGCTCCACCTCTTTCATGGAGGCGGTCACCACCACCTCACCAAGAAGGAGGGTCTTGAAGATGGAATCTTGCTTAAAGGTACGACTTCCCCTTACCGTATCACTTGACACAGCAAGACGAAAATCCCTTTCGTTACGAGAAAGGAAAGACGATGCCCATACATTCGCCATTGTCGATAAAGACAAGAGCAAAAGTACAGGCACATAAGCATATCGTAACCTCATTCTCTGTTTGAATATTCAAAATCGGCTGCAAAGGTACGAATTTCGGCGAATATTTGCAATACCTTGAAGTAGGTAAAAGACAGATTGGACTGTTCCGAGACTGTCCTAAGTCACAATTTTAATCACATTCAGAATATGTTCTGAAAATAAATCATAAAAAACGAGCCGCATTTTTGCCAATCAAAATTTTTATTATACTTTTGCAATCAAATCAAGAAGAGTTGTTTGACAAGCAATCCTATGCACATTGCAGAAAATAGAACTGTTGCCAAATCATTACCTCTATTGAGGTGAGACTCTCGTAAATCGCTCATTTTAAGCTATTCTGAATATTTTGGAAGAATTTTTTAGAAAAATACTACCCGCAGGGCTGGAGATTTTTTCCGAAAACAGGAGGCTTGACCTTGCATTCCCGTCCAATCCCGGAATTACCTTTGCGCCCAGAACGGAAATGACTATCTGATGCGGCTCACTGAAAGACGCGAAAATGGAGGTAAACGGAAGTGGAGGCAGATTGGACAGGAAAACTTCAAAAGAGAAATCCGTAAAAAAGGGAAAACGCCAAAAGGAAAAGGGACATAGCCGGAGGCGTGAAACCGGGCAAACCACCGGCAAGGAAGTATGATTTTATATGTCTGGCCGAGCGTGTACGGTCGGACGGATAAAATCATTCTTCCCGGTTTGCCTGCCGTGTGTGACGGCTTGTTCCATTTATGGATCGGGCGGTCAGACACGGCTTTCCGCTTACGGCTCAAAGGAACAGTGGAAAAAGAAAAATCGTCAGAAACCCGTAAAAGCACCTCTTTGGCATAAGCACAAAAGAAATGGGCCTTGCATCATTAGTCTAAACTGTTGTTTAGGCGTGAGGCAAAGCCCTTTTCTCCGCTTATGCGTAGTCGGCATACGTTCGACCAAAATCCTTTTGGGCGATGGTGTGCCGACGGACAAAACCGCTTTTACGGAAAAACTTGTATGAGAAGAAAAAATTAGGGAGATTCATTTCAAAATCTCCCGTTTTATTGTTACTTTTGCATACGAAGAGTTCTTTGAAGGTTACGCAACGCGCAGAAGGATGATGCAGTAGATAACTAACTAAATCGTAACCTATTACTATCATGAGCAATTAACCTACGCTCAGTTCCAATAAATTACACTCTTTTCGTAACTTCGTATTACAAAAATAGCGTTTTTATTTTACGATACGCATCAAGCCACAAGTTTTTTGTACCTTTGCATGCAAATATTAAAACTTTCACATGAAACTTCTTTGGCTTGATTTAAATAGTTCGTATGCTCATTCATCATTGGCACTACCTGCACTACATGCTCAAATAGCGGAGGATACCATGATTGAATGGTGCATGGTATCTGCAACCATTAACGAAAATATTGGTAATATCGTGCAGCAAATCTATCATTGCCAACCCGACATTATCGCTGCTACCAATTGGCTATTCAACCATGAACAATTACTCCATATCGTTTCACGCGCAAAGTCCCTGCTTCCAAATAGTTCCGTCATACTTGGTGGTCCGGAATTTCTTGGAGATAATGAAGACTTCTTAAGAAGAAACAAATTTGTCAGTGGAGTGTTTCGGGGAGAAGGCGAAGAAGTATTCCCTATTTGGTTAAAAGTTTGGAATCAGCCGGTAAAAGAATGGAGTTCCATACCCGGTCTTTGTTATCTGGATCAATCAGAGAAATATCAGGATAACGGTATTGCTCGTGTCATCCACTTTTCAGAACTTGTTCCTCCCGAGAAAAGTCGTTTCTTCAATTGGAGTAAACCATTTGTTCAATTAGAAACAACAAGAGGCTGTTTTAATACTTGTGCCTTTTGCGTAAGTGGAGGAGAAAAGCCTGTTCGTACGATTCCCATTGAAGCTATTAGGGAGCGATTGAATGTTATTCATCAACACAACATAAAAAATGTACGGGTTTTAGATCGCACTTTCAATTACAATAGTAAACGAGCCAAAGCATTACTGGATCTATTTCGTGAATATCCGGATATATGTTTCCACCTTGAAATCCATCCTGCTTTACTCACAGAAGAATTAAAAGAGGAACTAGCAACTCTGCCTAAAGGTTTATTGCATCTGGAAGCAGGAATACAGAGTCTTAGAGAGCCAGTCCTTGAGCAAAGCAGACGAATAGGCAAACTTAACGATGCATTGGCAGGACTCAAATATCTCTGTTCTTAAAAAAATATGGAGACTCATGCAGATTTAATTGCAGGTCTTCCACTCTATCACCTTTCGGAAATCTTCGAAGATGTACGCACCTTAGCAAATTATGGCGCAGGAGAAATTCAATTGGAATCTCTTAAATTACTACCCGGAACGGAAATGAGAAGAAGAGCCGAAGAACTAGGAATCCAATATTCCCCTCTCCCTCCTTATGAAGTATTACAAACCCGAGAAATTTCTGTAAAAGAATTGCAAACAGCACATTATTTGTCCCGATTGCTAGATGGCTTTTATAATACTCCTACATGGAGAGGAATTACCCGTACTTTAATCTTGGAAAATCAGCAATTCCTCCATGAGCTACTTCATTATCTCATTGAAACTGATGTGATAGATAACCCTTTAAGTCTAGAGAAACGCGGATTGATTCTTTATGATTTCTGTAAGTACCATTATCCGGATTTTCTGACTCAAGTAACAGTTGCCTGGATAGAAGCAGGCATGTCTCTTAAAAAGATTCCGGCAGAAAAAGTTAGAACAAAGAGACAAACACCTCCGGAGAATTGGAAAGTGCTATATGGCTCTTACAAGGAAAATCTAAGATTATGCTTTTTACCGGTTGATGAAGAAGGAAACGGCTACTGGTTCGGCTTTGAATCGGAAATTCAAAAAATAAAACCTGTGTTTAAAGCAGCAACGTTATAAAATTACCTCTTGAAAATATGCTATTAGAAAAAGATTATCCTAATAGTTAATACCTATCATGAATAATTTAAAAAAAGGATTGTTACAATTTGTAAAACAACAAGCGTCCACAAACAATATAAAGCAGGATTCATACATTTTCTACGTCAATACAATAAACTTAACCAGATGTATGAATCACAGAAAACACAAAGCCATTATTTTATATTTATTGTTATTATCTATGTCTATTTCCGCACAGCAATGGAGCCCAAAGGATTCGTTGAAACTAAAAAAGCTGCTAGAATCTGATCAGGAAATTATAATTAACAAAAATACAATTGAAACGTTAGAGCACGAGTTTCACCAAGCAAAATCATATATTGATTTTGGTACTACATTGCCAACACTTAAACCAGCATCTAGTAATCTCTTACGATTTTCAACTAACATAAAAACAGATTTTATCTCTCTAATTCAACCTTTCTACCCACTTATTCATGGCAAAAACTTTTACTTGAGAAGTAAAAGTAACTTTTCAAAAATGTCCAATTACTTCCATATGCACACTATTATGGAATATCACTTATCCAATAAATGGACTCTGAGTATATACGGTATGCAGAATCTAAATAATCGAAGATACCGAGGACTCCCTTCTGAAGCAATACCGACAGAAGTTGGTAGCAATATTTCTTTTAAACTAAATAAACATTGGAAAATAAAGACAGGGATTCAATATCAACATAATATGATACTAAAAAAATGGGAATGAATTCCTCAATGCAATATTACTTATAGTTGGTAAAACATAAACTTACAGAAATGAAAAAATATATCTTACATTTGATTTTCTACTTTTCTTCTATAGCAACATCAACTAATTATACCTAGAGGACCTACTGACAGTATCTCAATAATAAGGCACAAAAGTAAGAGTTTTAATAAAATTGAATTAACAAGAAAACATATTCCTCCTGTTCAAATTTCACACCGGTATAGAATTGTTTCAATAAAAAGATATATGTCGGCATTAAATACTTGAGAAAAGTCATTTATATGATAGAATATTTCTGTAACTTTGGATTCAGATTGCAATATAATAAATTATGATATAATATGGAATACAAGTACGACGTTTTTATAAGCTATTCACGCAAAGATTATGTTGATGCCAACCAAAATATAATACCTGAGAATGCAATAACGGAAATCCAAAATATTTTCGATAAAAATGGTATTTCTTATTGGTTTGACAGAGATGGCATCTATAGCGGACAAGAGTTTATAGAAGTTATCACAAGTGCAATTACTGAATCAAAAATGCTTGTATTCATTTCATCTAAGCATTCAAATGAATCGATATGGACTGCTGGCGAAATTTTCGAAGCCCTAGATGGAGAAAAAACAATTATACCGGTAAAAATTGATAATAGCCAGTATAACAAGAAATTTAAATTACTGATACGTCCGTTAGATTTTATCAATTATGAGGAGAATCCCAAGAACGCATTAAATGATTTACTCCGCGCTATTAATAAAGTTAAAGAAGATGTTGCTCAAAAACTGCGTGAGGAAAAAGAATTAATGCTGAAGAGGGAAGCTGAAGCAAAGAAGGAGGAAATAAAAAAAGAGATTAATGTTCTGGCAAAAGATTGCCAACGCTTGATGTTGCAACAGCTAGATATAGTCAAACAGATATCTGAAAAACAGATATTTATAGGGAATACAACCAAATTATGTCCCGTATGTGACAAAGTGGTTTCTATCACTTCTGAGTTTTGCGGTAGATGTGGTTGGAGCTTTCCTATTTTGTATAATACTGATGGAAGTAACTCTTTCTCTTTAAATGAAAAGCAAATATCTATAGCCCGAACAAACTGGCGAAGCATAAATATTGTGAGTGAATTGCAATCCACGAAAAACAACTTAGAAATTGAAGTAAAACAATTGAAAAATTCTCTTCTGAAAGTCACTGAAGAGTGTGAAAGTGTGACGCAAAATTTATCTCAAAGCGAATTAGCTCTACAAAAAGCCACAAATGAAATCGGGCAGATGCGAATTCGAAATAAAGAATTAGAGAATTACGTACAGGAAAGTATAGAAAAAAATGAAGAAATAAAAAAGAGTCTAGGCGATAGTAAACAACGTTTGCAAAGCTTAATTGTGGCAAATAATGAATTACATAAAAGTCTTTCTGAAAAGCAAGACATAGTAAGTAAGATAAAAGAAAAATACAATTATCTTTTAGAGGAACAAAAAATAAATAAATACAAATCATTTAGAAATAGGGATGATGTATTTGAATTGGTACGAGGATTGTGTAGAAGTAAAGTATCTTCTATTAAGTTTTATAATAGTCTTTTATTTGCTGGCTTATTGACAAATTCTTTAACCCAAACCTTAGCTAAAGATTATGGATTAGAATTTACTGAAACTACGATTAGTAGTTTTACTACTATTGGAAATCTTGTAGATGCGATATGGGTAAAATATTCATCAATTTTACTTTCTTCAAACTTAAAGAAAGAAAAAATTAATCTAGAAATTATGCAATTAATTTCATCTGCCCTCTATGTAGGAAAAGAACATTAATTACACTTGATTCTAATTATTATGTTGTAAAAATTCGGTAAGCAGATTTAGGAGAACTATTTCACCAACAAATAAATCACAGTCCGTCCTGCCCCATATCGACTCAACCACCCGTCAGTCACAAACTGATTCAAATCGTCCACTGCCTTACTTTTCAGTGTATGAGTAATATGACAATAATCAGTTCGAGTTATGCATGGATGAGTCTCCAAATAACTTCTTAAAATATCTTCTTTCTGTTTTAAAGTTATTTCTTTAGAAGCCAAGGCAGGCTTTTCTACGCGTTCCAAAGGAATTGAACGCATACTTTTGCGCAAACTACTACTAATACGAAGATTTACATTTTTAAAATGAACAGAACCCGAACGGATTTCTTTTTTCTCTTTTACCGGACGGCTCGTAACGGTAGCCGACAAATATCCCAACTCGCCTAATTGTACAATATAACCATCACGCAGAAATTCAATTACAGCATCCGTAATACAAGTCATTATAGCATCAGCTTGCGCACGATTGAATCCACCGGAAGTTTTCTCTATGTATTTATATAATTTTTCTTTGCTAATCGTTCCCTCAGAAACAATTCTTGCACGATATTTTTCTTCCTTCTCTTTGTTATCAATACCATGCACCTTATATATATCATATTTTGCCATGCCACATCCGTTATTTAATAATTACTCTAAAAAGTATTCGTTTCCACACGTGAATCTTTTCGAATTCACATATGATCTCTTTCGTTTCCACGTGTGAAAATGAAAGAGATCATATGTGCAAACTATTTAATTTTGCCGTAAAAGTAGGAAAGTTTTAGATGAGAAGGAAGTATATCTTCCATTTTATTCTCTACCTTTCCTCTAAAAAGAAAAATCCCCAGCTCTTATATTCGTATGTAACTTACTTGTATCTAATTAATTATACTTATAGTCCGTAAATTTTCCCACAAAACGCCTAAGACGACAAGTGTTTTGTCGTCCGAAGTAATAAAGTTTGTTACTTTCCTCTTCAGCCTGAAAGGACTACGCCGGTGTCCAATCCCTCTATGGATACAATAATTTTGTAAACGCGCTCCTGTGGCAGCACAAAGGTAATTATGTTGTCGATAGAGGTATATCGGAAAGGTCTATCCGACCCATAACGATTCTAATGCCTGAATATCATTTTGCCATTCCGCCTCCTTTTCAAGACGCTTGAGGTAAACATCTATAAAATCCTCGTCTTTTGTCAGCATGTGCCATACCGCGACCAATAGCTTTCGGGCGATGGCTACTTGTATCTTCATCTTGTTCTTATGGCGTTGGGTGCATTGCACGTAGCTGAAGTTTGAGAAAAAGCAGTTGCGGGTTCTTGATGCGACCCAGGATATTTCAATCAATATCTGACGCAGGAATCGGTTCCCATGCGTCGTCCTGTTGCTCTTGACTTTATTGTTGCTTATATCATTGCGTGGTTTCAATCCACACCATCCTACGAGGTTTGTTGCTTTTTCAAACGGTTTCATGTCAGCCCCGGTCTCCGCAATTATAGCCGAAGCGGCGCGTTCTTTAACACCGGGGATGCTCTGTAGACGTTTGAATTGTTTCGGGAAGTGTTCCTGGCACATGGCAATGAGAGCATTCCTGCATTCTTCGATTTGTCGCTCGATTACCTCTATAAGCTCTGCGTATTGCTTTAACAAACAGATGTCTGCCTGGTGGAAGTCACCCGTTACGGCATCCTTTATGATGTTGCGTCCGTATTTACGCAGAGTTTTTCCATGAATGAGTTTCACCAGCTCCTCAGGGTCTGTTATACCGGTTATTATTGCACGGACGCACTTCTGATAGCTTTTTCCATTGACTCGGGATACATAGTTACTTAACCGAAAACCACATCGCTGTAAAGCAGCGTCCAGTTTATTGGTGTTATACGTCAGGTCTTCATTCAGGTCGAAGATGCGACGGTTATACTTGCGCATGTCCTGCACTGTCTTATCCGGCACAAAGCTTCCCCGAATCAGATTCTTCAACAAGCATTCCGCTATCCATTGGGCATCCTTCACATCACTCTTGCGACCGGGAAGCTGCTTTATAAAATAAGGATTTACCAATTTGAGAGACATGCTCTCGCACAAGGCATTCCACACTGGAACCCAATAGGTCGAAGTGCTTTCCATTGCTGCCTCTGTCACCCCATGAGAAACCATGTCGGAACACATAAGTTGTAAATCAGGAGTCAATGTACCATAAACTTTTGCAAAAATAACGGACTCTGTATTGTCCATCACACAGAGATAAATTGTATCTTTGTGGACATCAAGGCCGGCCACGATTCTGTCTTTGTCCATATTTGAGATTTTTTAGTTACACTCCTTAAATATAGGACATTCATAACAATTAAACGAAGTATGAAGCAGAGTTTGCGGGTTGGCCTCGGTTTTTATTACGCTGGTGTAGAAAAACTCGATTTTTCTATATAATTTTGTAAAAAGATTCAGAAAAAACATCCTATTATAATGAAAAAGTTTATCAAGGGATTCCGGTTTACCCCATCCAATTATCCGGCAGAAATAGAAGAAAAGATACAGAAACTTAGAAAACAAGGATATAAGCTCCCCCCACGCAAAGTGCTCCGTACTCCTGAACAGTTGGAAGGAATTCGCGAAAGTGCTAAAATCAACACCGCATTACTTGATTATATCTCCGCCAATATTCATGAAGGAATGTCTACCGAAGAGATTGATAAATTGGTGTATGACTTTACCACTAGTCACGGAGCTATCCCTGCTCCACTCAACTACGAAGGCTTTCCCAAAAGTGTGTGCACAAGTATCAATGATGTCGTATGCCACGGAATTCCCAGCAAATCGGAACTTCTGAGAAGCGGAGATATTATCAACGTGGATGTATCTACTATCTACAAAGGTTACTTTTCTGATGCATCTCGTATGTTTATGATTGGAGAAGTCAGCCCTGAAATGCGTAAATTAGTCCAGGTAACCAAAGAATGTTTAGAAATTGGTATTGCTACCGCCCAACCATGGAAACAATTAGGAGACGTAGGTGCTGCCATTCAAGAACATGCAGAAAAGAACGGATATAGTGTCGTACGTGAACTTTGCGGACATGGTGTAGGTATGAAATTCCATGAAGAGCCGGACGTGGAACATTTTGGACGTCGTGGAACAGGTATGGTAATTGTGCCAGGCATGACTTTCACCATCGAACCCATGATCAACATGGGAACTTTTGAAATATTTATAGACGAAACTGACGGATGGACCGTTTGCACAGATGACGGCCTGCCTTCTGCACAATGGGAAAATATGATTCTGATTACTGAAACCGGAAATGAAATCTTAACTTATTGATGGAACTGATTTTACTTATTGTTATAGCAGCACTAGTAATAGCTTTACTCATATTATCACTTACTAAAAGTAATAACCAGGCTCAGACAGAACAATTACAAACAGCTTTGCGACAGCAGATGCAGGAGAACCGGGAAGAGCTAAACCGCAGTATTCGGGAACTCCGCATGGAGATGATGCAAACGCTGAATCAGAACTTGCAACAGCTTCAGGATGTTCTGCATAAGAATATGATGACAACCGGAGAATTACAACGTCAGAAGTTTGACACGATGGCACGCCAACAGGAGACACTCATCCAATCGACCGAAAAGCGGTTGGATGATATGCGTCTGATGGTAGAAGAAAAGCTTCAAAAGACGTTGAATGAACGGATTGGTCAATCTTTTGAGATTGTACGTTCTCAACTTGAAAATGTACAGAAAGGATTGGGAGAAATGAAATCATTGGCACAAGATGTCGGTGGATTAAAAAAAGTGTTGAGTAATGTCAAAATGCGAGGAACTTTCGGTGAGGTACAACTTGGTGCTTTATTAGAGCAAATGATGAGTCCGGAACAATATGCTACCAACGTCAAGACAAAAAAAAGCGGAACAGAGTTTGTCGAGTTCGCTATCAAATTGCCGGGAAAAGACGATGCCAACAGTATTGTTTATCTACCTATTGATGCTAAATTCCCCAAGGATGTCTACGAACAATATTATGATGCATTTGAGGCCGGAGATACTATATTAATAGAATCTTCCGGAAAACAACTGGAAAATACAATCAAAAAGATGGCAAAAGATATTCATGATAAATATGTAGATCCTCCTTTTACAACAGACTTTGCTATTATGTTTTTACCATTTGAAAGTATCTATGCAGAAGTAATCCGACGGACCAGTCTTGTAGAAACTCTTCAAAAGGAATATAAGATTGTTGTAACAGGACCGACAACTTTAGGTGCTATTTTAAATAGCCTTCAAATGGGATTCCGTACTCTTGCCATTCAGAAACGAACCGGAGAAGTATGGACTGTATTGGGTGCCGTTAAAACAGAATTCAGCAAATTCGGAGGTTTACTCGAAAAAGTACAAAAGAATCTGCAAAATGCCGGTGACCAATTAGAAGAAGTAATGGGTAAACGCACCCGTGCTATTGAACGAAAACTCCGACAAGTAGAACAATTGCCTCATGAAGAAAGCCAAAAGATTCTACCTATTGGTGATGGAGAAGATGATTTAATAGATTAATCTATCTACTAGATCATTCTACATACCTGATTCCACTTTACATAGAAAGGGAAATCCCCATAAAATAACTTGTAAAACAAGAATCGGAAATTGGCTAATTAAACGCGAGATTAACGCAATTTTCATGTAAAACAGACATTCAAATTGCGATAATCTGCGTTTATCTGTATTTTAGAAGTTACAAATTAATGAAACTATAAAACTATTGCAGCCCTCTATATTTATCTTTGTCGGCAATAATTAACCTTCAATACGTTACAATTTCTGAGTATTTGTTTTATATCTTCGACAACACCTATAGGGCAATCCTTATTTGCTTTCAAGCCAATTGTTATTTCACTTGAATCTTTTAATGTTGTTTTAAGATCCATTACTTCCTTCCTTAATTCCTCCAAAGTAAAATTTTTCAACTCTATCTTCGTTTCGTCAGAAGATCCATAAAGAGTAACAGTCGCTTCAGTTATCACTTCAGCAGGTTCCTGTTTTTCTTCTTTTTTAGAATCATATATAATCTTCCCATATTTTTTAGAGGTTGCCCCTTGCCTTACAAGAATCGGAAATACAGAATCTAAATAATCCTTGCTATTATTCGAAGATTCTAATGCTATTCTTGCCCGAATATTAATATACGCATTCTTTATGCTTTGAAAAATATTTTTTATTGAACCTTCATTAGCATTCCAATCAAACTGATATAATATAAGTTCTGCATTTTGAGGATTCTTTTTCCAGGAATTATAAAGTTTCTCTTCTAATACCTTCTGCAAATCCTTTTGTTCTAATAGATCCCAATTGAACATAATTCGATTCTTTCTATTTACAAAAAGATAATTAGTATGCAAATGAGATTCCTTCTTATCTTTCATTTGACTTTGATAAGCATGATCCTCATTACTAAAGAAATTTGCCAGTTCCCAATAAGAATCTTCCTGTCCTTGCTGAGGGGCTTCTTCCACAATAGGTGCTAAAGTCGCCTTTACTTCCGGCTGTGCAAACGCATAAAGCGTCCCGGCCATTACGGGCACAATAAGCAATAATTTCAACCTTGCCCAACGGTTTGTTCTTTCTTTTAACATCATAGTAATACGTTTTTTAAGTTTAGAGTGATTAAAGCCGTTAGCCATAGAGTAGAGCCTTGTACCAACAGCTTTCTTCACCAATAAAAGTTGATATTTTGTTGCATCGATGCCTGTCTTGAGTACTCCATTATCCGCTTCAAATTCATGTACTTCTTGTAGTTCACGTTTTAACAACCAAATCACCGGATTAAACCAGAAAAACACCAAAAAGAACTGCATAAGTAATAAATCAAGCGTATGACGATAACGTAAATGCATCGTCTCATGAAGTAATATTTCGTTTACTTGCCGAGAATAATCTGAAGCAGAAACAACAATATATTTTCCCCAGCAAAAAGATGAAACCGATTGTGAAACAACGATTAGTTTGTATTTACCACATTGATGCATCTCTCCCGTTCTGATTAACTGAAGCATCCTAAAATGAGAAACCATCAACCAACATAAAGTAAATAAAACACCTCCAATATACATATTCCCCAAAACAACAGGATACCAATTCCCAGTCTGTTCATTTCCATTTTTATTCAACTGTATATCCCAATTCACCCCATCCAAATACGCCATATTTTGTTCATCCCCCAAAGCCTCCTGAATAGTCCGCAAAGGAGCAGTGAAGAGAGTTTCATCCACAGTAGTAAACTCTATCAAAGGTAATAAAGAACATCCTAATGTCCCGACTATTAATACCACCCGGTTAAAGCGAAAAAAAGTACTTCCACTCATTAATAACTTAAAAAGCAGATAAAAGACAGTCAGGAAACATCCTGATTTCAGTAAATAAAATAAAAACTCTCCCATCGTATCAACTTATTTAGAAATTGAGTGCTCTCCAAGATATATTAATCCAAAAAGTAAAAGGCTATTTTTTAGAACGTCCTTTTTCAATACGATCTATCAATGCTTTCAATTCATCAACAGACATCCCTTCTTCTTCAATAAAAGAAGACACAACATTCACATAGGAGTTATTATAATAATGTGAAATAACATCTTTCAAAGCAGAACTTTTATACTCCTTCTCCGATATAAGAGTGTAATATTGATAAGTATTTCCATAAGGCTTATATCCTACGAATCCTTTCTCTTCTAAGCCTCTCACAAGTGTGGAAACCGTATTATAATGCGGTTTGGGCTCATCATAATATGCTAATAGCTCACGAACAAACATAGGTCCATTCTCCCAGAACATTCGCATAATTTCTTCTTCTTTTACTGTTAATCGTTTCATACCTTTTATGCTACTATTTAGTATTACAGTGCAAATATAATATTTATATTTAAACAATCAACTAATATAAGTAGTTATCCTACTAAAACATATAGTTATTTAACTATTATTATTAGTAGATATTTATCCCACCTTATTATAATGACAAAACTAGGGCTACTTTGTGGTCTATTATTTATATTCCGTATCTACTTCTTGGGGAATCAATATTCTATCCATTGAGTTATTTATTCTGTATCAGCGGTCCACCCCTTTATTTCTATATATCTATGGATTTAAAATAGATAATTTCTAGGAATTAATAAAATTACGTAAGTTTGCAAGTAGAATAATGAAATTCCCCTTCAATGAAAAATATCATCGACAAAATCAGACAAGTCTACCCGGTTTCCGACGAAGCACTACAAGCATTGCAAGCGAACATGCAGGTAAAATATTACCCCAAAAACACTTATATAGTACAATCGGGAATAACGGACCAACTGGTTTATTTCATCGAAGAAGGAGTTACTCGTTCTGTTTTTCATCACAATGGCCAAGACACCACTACTTGGTTCAGCCAAGAAGGTGACATTACTTTCGGCATGGATTCATTATATTACAAACAACCGTCAGTAGAGAGTATTGAAACTCTTTCAGATTGCAAAATCTATGTCATCCATATAGACAAGCTGAATGTTCTTTACGAAACATATATTGATATAGCTAACTGGGGAAGAATACTGCATCAGAACGTAAATAAGGAACTCAGCCACATGTTTGTAGAAAGACTCCAACTTTCACCTAAAGAACGATATGAACAGTTTAATCGGCGTTATCCCGGGCTGGTAAATCGAGTGAAGCTGAAATATGTAGCGGCTTTCCTAGGCATTTCTATTTATACACTCAGTCGGGTACGTGCCCAAAAATAGATATTTATTGTCTTTTTTGCTTTTAAGCAAAAGAACTTCATTTTGTAAACCGTATCTTTGCCATCTGAAAATATTAACTAAAATAATAAATAACAGATGTCAAACATTTCTTCAGCAGCTTTTACAGACACCAAACCGCATTATGACCTTCTGGATGGACTTCGTGGTGTAGCTGCACTTATGGTCATATGGTACCATATATTTGAAGGCTATGCATTCGCTAGTGGCAGTGGTACTATTGAAGGCTTTAATCATGGATATTTAGCAGTAGATTTTTTCTTCATCCTTTCGGGCTTTGTTATCGGTTACGCATACGATGATCGCTGGGGGAAAAATTTTACAATGAAAGATTTCTTTAAACGCCGTTTGATACGTCTTCATCCTATGGTAGTGATGGGGGCTGTTCTAGGAGCTATTACATTCTATATTCAGGGTTGCGTGCAATGGGACGGAACACATATTGGCATATCAATGATCATGCTATCTCTCCTTTTTACCATATTTTTCATTCCTGCAATGCCTGGTGTAGGTTACGAAGTCCGTGGCAATGGTGAGATGTTTCCATTAAACGGTCCTTGTTGGTCATTGTTCTTTGAGTACATAGGAAATATTCTTTATGCCATATTTATTCGTCGCTTGTCAAACAAGGCACTGACTGCACTGGTAGTATTATTAGGGATAGCATTGGTACTATTCGCGATCTTCGATGTCTCAGGTTATGGAAACATAGGAGTAGGTTGGACTTTAGACGGTATAAACTTTGTAGGTGGACTATTGAGAATGCTTTTCCCGTTCTCTATGGGTATGCTCTTATCACGTAATTTCAAGCCTATCAAAGTAAGAGGTGCTTTTTGGATATGTACAATTATATTAATTCTTTTATTCGCAGTACCTTATTTAGAAGGTACAAATCCCATTTGTACAAACGGCATTTATGAAGCATTTTGCATTATCATAGCTTTCCCTATTCTTCTCTGGCTGGGAGCGTCGGGCACTACCACAGACAAAAAATCAACTAAGATATGCAAGTTCTTGGGAGACATATCATATCCAATCTATGTGATACATTATCCATTCATGTATTTATTCTATGCGTGGTTGATTAAAAATCAACTTTTCACCCTTGAAGAAACTTGGCAAGTTGCATTGTGCGTTTACGCATGGAATATATTATTAGCTTATCTATGCTTGAAACTATATGATGAACCAATAAGGAGATATCTGGCTAAACGCTTCTTAAACAAGAAATAATAAACTAAACGAGACTGAACTCATTTTTTGAAATGCACTTCAAAGTTAAATAGAAACTTTTGAGGTGCATTTTTTGTGAGACAGTCTCGTTTTCTCTTATTCATTTTTATACTTTCCTCTAAAGAATATTTCTTTAAACAAGATTACTCAACAATCGAAACAGCATTTATATTCGATGACAGATTTTTTAATTAGAATAACTCCTTAAAGCAAGTTTTTTCACCCAAAGAACGAATATTCCTGTCAAAATTAAATTGAGTACCAAAGTTAGAACTGAAATAACCAACGCTGGACCACCTAAATTATATCCTAAAGCGATAAATATAATCCCCGCTCCAACTTCACCACGAGTAAACATACCAATAGATAGCGCAAGTCTTTCACTTAATTTACGATCACGATAGAAGATCATCGGGCAAAGTTTTCCCATATTAGAAAGGAAGGATACGATCAGTACATGGAATAAAATCATTCCCCATGACATCATTTCCTGTGAACCAGTAACCGAATAGGTACCAGTATGTGTTTCTGCAAAGTTCACCCCGATAAAATGGGGCATACTCATTCCTACCAAAAACATAAAAAAGAAAGAAACTCCAGAAGATACTTTTCGCTCTACAGCGGTGTCATGTTCCCTATGCTTCATAATCATGCCCAACACGAATGCCGGCAGCAACACTTCAATATGAATACTTCCTTCTTCACCGTATAGTTGTTTACTACCAAGATAAAGCAACTGTGTAGCCAGAAAAATAAGTACCGAATAAAAGAGAATTGCCTTCCAGTCCTGACGCCAATCATATTTATTCAACTGTCTCCAACCAATTGCCAAAAGCCAAAATACAATCACTACTACAATAATCAACTGCCAACGCAATCCGATCATCATAATCTGAAGCGGAATCATTAAAATAATAGTATCCAAGTCATCAAAAATAGCCAGCACTTGAATTTTCTTATAAATCCAACTTGACTTTAACCCGATAGCAGCCAGCATAGTAAACAAAATACCTGCCGATGTAGGTGCAGCGAAACGGCTAAGCAATAGATTTTCTTTCCATGCCTCCCAACTATTCCAATATTCGGATGGAAGCAATACGAAAACGTAATAGATTGCAATCATGAACCAAGGCAAGGCCGCAGTAGCCATCGCTATAAAATAATCCTGCGCATAACTTTTCCAATGGGACTTGTCGAGAACAAACTCCCGACCTACATTAATCATTATAAAACTAAGACATACATAGAGTAGCACATTCGCTACCTGCTTGACGGTTCCATAACCATTACCTGCCAACATAGGCAGAAATTGTGAAATAACGAGTCCCAATATCAGGAAACCCGAAAAAGACAGAACTTTTCTCATATTTATAAATATATTTTTAATCTTAGTGATTGCCCGGGAAAGCTCTGTAGACAGAGAGCAATCACCTGGTATATAAAAAACTAACCGCAAAACGATTTGTTCAGAAAAAGACTCTGAAAAATCATCTTGCGGCAGTATCTTAATCCAGCTTCAGTACAGCGAGGAAAGCTTTTTGAGGCACCTCCACGTTACCGATTTGCTTCATTCGTTTCTTTCCTTTTTTCTGCTTTTCAAGCAACTTTCGCTTACGGCTTACGTCACCACCATAACATTTCGCCGTTACATCCTTACGAACTGCTTTTATCGTCTCACGTGCTATAATCTTAGCACCAATAGCCGCTTGAATAGCTATATCAAACTGCTGACGAGGAATCAACTCTTTCAACTTCTCACACATCCGGCGACCCATATCATACGCATTATCAAAATGGATCAATGTAGAAAGCGCATCCACTGGCTCACCATTCAACATGATATCCAATTTTACAAGTTTTGAAGGACGGAAACCATCCGGATGATAATCAAATGAAGCATATCCTTTTGAAATGCTCTTCAGTCGATCATAGAAATCAATAACGATTTCTCCCAAAGGCATATTATAAAATATCTCTACCCGATTGCCCGAAATATATTCTTGTTTGATCAACTCACCACGCTTACCCAAACAAAGCGTCATAATAGGACCGATATAATCGGTAGTCGTTATAATAGAAGCTTTGATATATGGTTCTTCAATATGATCAATTAAAGTCGGATCGGGCATACCTCCGGGATTGTGCACTTCCTTCACTTCTCCCTGTTTATCATAGATCATATAAGAAACGTTCGGAACCGTCGTGATCACATTCATATTGAACTCACGATCGAGACGTTCCTGCACAATTTCCATATGTAGTAATCCCAAGAAACCGCAACGGAAACCAAAACCTAACGCCAATGACGATTCCGGCTGGAAAGTTAAAGAAGCGTCATTCAATTGTAATTTCTCTAACGAAGCACGCAAGTCTTCGAACTCTTCGGCTTCAATCGGATATACCCCGGCAAATACCATAGGCTTCACTTCTTCAAAGCCTGCAATAGCTTTACTGCAAGGACGAGCTACATGTGTAATAGTATCTCCTACTTTTACTTCCTTCGAAGTCTTGATTCCGGAAATGATATACCCTACATCGCCTGTACGAAGCTCTTTACGTGGAACCATCTCCATCTTCAGTACTCCTACTTCATCTGCCACATACTCCTTACCAGTATTGAAAAACTTCACTTTGTCCCCCGCACGGATTACTCCGTTCTCAATTTTGAAATAGGCAATAATCCCACGGAAAGAATTAAATACAGAGTCAAAAATCAATGCTTGCAACGGAGCCTCTTCATCTCCTTCAGGATGAGGAATACGTTCGATTACGGCCGTCAGGATTTCTTCAACCCCCATCCCCGTCTTTCCAGATGCACGGATAATCTCTTCCCGCTTACATCCCAGCAGTTCGACTATTTCGTCTTCCACTTCTTCGGGCATGGCACTTGCCATATCGCATTTATTAATAATAGGAATAATTTCAAGATCATGTTCTATAGCCATATACAGGTTAGAGATAGTCTGTGCCTGTACACCTTGCGAAGCATCTACAATCAGTAACGCACCTTCACAAGCTGCGATGGAACGAGATACTTCATACGAAAAGTCCACATGTCCCGGAGTGTCAATCAGATTAAGGATATACTTTTCACCTTTATAGGTATATTCCATTTGAATAGCATGGCTCTTAATCGTAATACCTCTTTCTTTCTCCAAGTCCATATCATCAAGCATCTGCCCGGTTGTTACCTGAATTGTATTGGTAAATTCCAGCAAGCGGTCTGCTAATGTCGATTTACCATGGTCTATATGAGCAATAATGCAAAAGTTTCGTATTTTCTTCATACGGAATTCTAATTTATTTTATTTTTTCGGTGTGCAAAGATACGTAAATGGTAGAATAAAAAAAAATGCGTTGATAACATTATAATAATGTACCAACGCATTTTTTATTGCATAAGTGAGATACTCGCTTAGATCAATTTGATGAAAAGTTCACCTTCAACTTCCTCTACAGAAAGTTTGTCTTCTCTTAATAACCAGCCTAGGCCAAGGAACAAGTCTTTATCAACCAATTTCGTTGCCTTTTTCAACTGTTTGGCAGTCATTCCTTCAGTTCCATTCAGTGCATTCCAGATATTACCTGCAATTTCACCTGCTTTTTCTTTCAACATTTGCTTTGAAAATTTTAGTTATACATGCTATTAAATCAACAGTTCCAAAGAACTATCAGATTTTATATTGGCTGCAAAGGTAGTTATTTTTATGTTATATAACACTTTATCTACTGTTTTTTTATTATTTTTGTAATAAAAAAAGCTTTTCTATCCTTATTTTGGGTGTTTTTCAAGGTACTCTACCCAAATTCTGGCAGCTTCTTCTACCATTTTTGCGCATGGACGTTTGGTGTAGTATTGAGTAGTACGTTCTTCAGGAGTAGATACAATAGGTTCTTTCTTTTTCAATCCTAACAACTCTCCACAAATTAATGAACCATTACGTTTCTTAAATTCAGCTGCTAACTCCTGTACTACAGCATAATTTGCCGCTTTTCCTTCACGATCTGTTGCTTCCGTAGCACCTGTTTCCAATCCAGCCACCAAAAATAGCCCGCAAGCAGCTCCACAGGTTTCCCTCATTCTTCCGATCCCTCCACCAAAAGAAGCAGCCATACGTAACGCTTGTTCCTGAGTAAAACCATACATATCAGCAAAAGCAGCTACCACAGATTGCGAACAATTATACCCACTTTTAAAAAGCTCCACAGCCTTTTGTATTCTATCTTCCATTTCTATTTTTTTTATTTTTATGCAAAGGTATAAAAAAGTATCTTTGTAGCAGTTTTATAAGAGCCTGTTTAAATTTTCTTCAATAATAATTTTATAGCTGATATTTTCACCATTTCCTCTGCAGAATCGAATGTGAGTTCATAGTTCCTGCAGAGCCTCCTGTCATTGTCTATCCACGAGAATGTCCTTTCTACAATCCATCTTTTGTGAATCGGTCTGAATCCTTGTTCTTAATACTCTCATTAACAGAAAAGCATATTGGCTATTAAGAATAAGAAAGCCATTCTTGTCAACAACAATATGCCGTTTTGATACCTTTCACTTTTTTATTGCCGTCAACTCCATTCAGAGATTGATTGTTGCCTCATTTAACACTTTGACTATCTATTATACCAACACCAGGTTCCATGTTTTGATTCCGTTCTACCCGTACATGACCGCGTAACTTTTCAAGAAACAACACTATTGTTAAATATTGCCACTCGGTTTCCGTCAAGTCTGTCTGATACATCTTTATTATAAGTTTGGTCACTTCAAATAAAGTATTTATTAAACAGAGGCGGAAAATTTCTTAACTTTTTATTTCAAACATTTTTAAACAGGCTCTTTGTTATTCTACAATAAAGTTTTATCTTTGTAGTACTGGAAACTTGTATGACACCCGGGTCTCGTACTGTACGACACCCGGGTGTCGTCATGTTCAACACCCGGGTCTTGGTATGTTCGACACCCGGGTGTCGAACAAGATTGGAATACTAACAAAAAAAGAAAGGAGTATAAGATTATGGGAGTTCCTTATGTAGTGCGAAAGTCACTATACCTATCAAAAATCATCGGCTAAACTTGGGAATATGGCAAGGTGTCTACCTCTGCGAATTTCGCAATGGAGGAGACACCCGCAAATTAAGTATTACTAACTTATAATTTCTATTCAGCGTTCTATTTCAAGCGTCATCGGGCAATGGTCAGAATGTACTGCTCCATTCAAAATACACGCACTTTTCAACATCGCACCTACCGGCTCACTAACCATGCAATAGTCAATTCTCCAACCTTTATTCTTGGCACGTGAATTAAAGCGGTAACTCCACCAAGTATACTCCTGTTTTTCAGGATAAAGTAAACGGAAAGAGTCTATAAAACCTGTTGAAAGAAAACGTGTCATCCACTCCCGTTCCTCAGGGAGGAAACCGCTATTAGTTGCATTTCGAATTGGATCATGAATATCAATTGGTTCGTGACAAATATTATAATCACCGCAAAGAATCAAGTTGGGGCGGGATTTCTGTAATTCCAATACATACTTTTGAAAGTCTTCCAGCCAAGCCATTTTGAAAGCTTGCCGTTCGTCCCCACTTGTTCCTGAAGGATGATAAACACTAACTACTGACAAATCTCCAAAATCCGCACGGATAAAACGTCCCTCGTTATCATAAGCCTCGATTCCCATACCATATTCAACATGATCCGGCTCCTGCTTTGTAAGAATAGCTACACCACTATATCCTTTTTTCTGTGCGGAATACAAATAAGATTTATATCCTAACGCTTCAAAAACCTCATTCGGATACTGGTCCGGC
This sequence comes from Bacteroides bouchesdurhonensis, assembly GCF_900155865.1. GTDB lineage: Bacteria > Bacteroidota > Bacteroidia > Bacteroidales > Bacteroidaceae > Bacteroides > Bacteroides bouchesdurhonensis. The sequence goes on along the minus strand of NZ_LT707006.1, from coordinate 2,462,910 downwards.
TGTAATTTTGTCTCTTGTAGACAAATAACATCTGGCTTCTCTTCTGCCAACCATTCCGGTAAACCTTTGGAAACAGCAGCACGAAGCCCGTTCACATTATACGTAATAATCTTCATCATCTTTTATTTATGTCCGTTTTATGAAAATAATAGCATGATATTCAATATCGTTACAATTACCGCAATAGTATAAAGCACAAAAGTACTCCAACGACTATTCACATAATTTCCCATTACTTTTCGGGAAGATGTCAATCCAACCTGTAAAAATACGGTAAAAGGTAATTGTATACTAAGCACCATTTGCGAAATGATCAATCCTTTGAAGGGGTCTCCAATAAAGAAAATCAACAGCAAAGCAATCCCCAAAGATAAAAGAACTCCCACTTGTGAGTGACTGTCTTTGATATGATAAGATTCACCAAAAATACCGGCAAAAATAGATCCTGCCGCCATTCCACTTGTTATAGTGGACGAGATACCTGCCATCAAAAGAGCTAATGCAAACACAACCGCGGCATTACTACCTAATAATGGTTCAAGTAAAGATTTAGCCTGTTGCAATTCTTCCACCTGAATGCCACTTTTAAAGAAAGTTGCAGCCGCTAATAAAATCATAGCACTATTAATGGCCCAGCCCACTATCATCGAAAAGAGTGTGTCGAATAGTTCATATTTCAGTACCTTTTTAATAGAAGAATCATCCTGCTTATTATATTCATGACTTTGTATTACTTCCGAATGCAAGAAAAGATTATGAGGCATGACCACAGCTCCCAACACACTCATGATAATCAACATACTTCCTTTTGGAAAAGACGGAGTTACCCAACCCTCCATTGCCATCGGCCAGTCTATCTTTACTAAAAACAGTTCATAAATAAACGATAGTCCGATCACAGAAACAAATGCTATAATCGAACGTTCGATCTTTTTATAAGAGTTTGTAAAGAGCATAATAGAAACAAACAGAGTGGTTAATATCGCTCCCCAAATAATTGGAATATCAAAGAGCATTTCAAGAGCGATAGCCCCTCCCAAAATCTCAGCCAATGAGGTAGATATAGATGCTAGTACCGCAGTACCAAGTATCGGACGAGATACCCATTTAGGGGTATATTTAGTTGCTGCTTCCGAAAGACAAAGTCCGGTAACAATACCCAAGTGAGCTACATTATGCTGAAGAATAATCAACATGATAGTAGATAAAGTTACCACCCAAAGCAACGAATAACCAAATTCAGAACCTGCGGCAAAGTTAGAAGCCCAATTACCCGGATCAATAAATCCTACAGTGACCAAAAGTCCGGGACCGATATATTTAAAAAGATCCAATCCACCCAAATATCGTTTATGGTCTTTGCGTTTTAAGTCTCGAAAAATATCTTTCATTATTGCATAATAGTTTATTGAATACAAATGTACTTATAAATAACGAGTAAGAATCACTTTTGGTTCAAAATACCTACAAATAAGCAATGGACAACAAACAAAAAAGTACGGATTACACAAAGGACACGGTTCTTATATTAACTAAGACCGTAGAATTCTGTGTAATCCGTACCTAAAATATTCTTAAACAGGGGACAAACAGTCAATCAATATCCCATCTCATGCAATGCATGACACAATTGATCGGGACACGAAGTTGTTTTACTGCCACAACGTACCCCCTCCAGTTTCTGAATAACCTCCTCAACTTTCATACCTCTTATCAGTCGGGAAATTCCCTGAAGATTGCCGTTACATCCACCCCAAAAGGTTACCTCTTTCACAATACCATCTTCTACATTCAGTTCGATGCTTGTGCTGCAAGTACCTTTTGTTTTATATACATATTCCATAACCTGTTTATTCTTCTCCTTCTTCCGGACGCATATTAGTATAAACAGTTTGTACGTCATCAAATTCTTCCAGACGTTCCACCATTTTATCCAAAGTCTCTCGTTGTTCGGGAGTTACGTCCTTCAAGTCATTCGGAATATAAGTAAAATCTCCACCGACATCTTCGAAACCACTTTCCTCCAGGTGTTTCTGAATAGCAGCATAGCTTTTAGGATCTCCGTAAATAGTAATTGTTCCTTCTTCTTCATCTTCTTCGTACTCATCTTCCACATCATAATCAATCAGATCAAGAATTAGCTCTTCCATGTCCAATCCATCCTTCTTTTTGAAAGTAAACATACATTTATGATCGAACAAAAATGCCAAAGATCCCATCGTACCTAAATTACCGCCAAACTTATTGAAAACAGAACGAACATCAGCTACCGTACGTGTAGCATTATCGGTCAATGTATCCACAAATACGGCAACTCCATGAGGACCATATCCTTCATAAGTCATACCCTTGTAGTCACTCTGATCTTTACCCATTGCGTTCTTAATAGCACGATCGATATTATCTTTCGGCATATTCTCACGTTTTGCATTCGCGATAATTGCACGCAGAGTAGGATTGTTTTCCGGTTCCGGACCACCAGCTTTTACAGCAATAGCAATCTGTTTACCTATTTTTGTAAATGTACGAGCCATATGGCCCCATCTTTTCAGCTTAGCGGCTTTTCTATATTCAAATGCTCTTCCCATTGGTTTATATTTTTATTATATGATTTATTTTAGTATTATCTTAATTTTGCATTCAGTTTATCTTCCAGATTTTTCACCAGTTTCGACATAATCTTATCGATCATCTTGTCGTTCAAAGTCTGGCTTTCATCTTGAAGTAAGAAGCTGACTGCATACGATTTCTTTCCAGCTTCCAGATTCTTACCTTCATATACGTCAAAGAGTTCTACTTCTTTCAACAGCTTCTTCTCTGTCTCATAAGCAATCTTTTCGATTTCAACAAACTGTATGTTCTTGTCAATTAACAATGCCAGATCACGTTTCACAGCTGGGAATTTAGAGATCTCTTTATAGCTGACTTTCACCGAACGGATCGCCTTCAATAATTCACTCCAATTCAGATCAGCATAATACACTTCATTATCAACATCAAATACTTTCAACAATTTCTTAGTAATGATACCGAAAGAAGCAAGACGTTTTCCCCCTTTGGTATTTACAGAAAGTGCAGTAGCATAAATATCGTCTGTCAAATTACCGACTACCAAATTGTGTAAATCTAATCCCAAACGTTTCAGTATATTTTCAACATAAGCTTTCAACTCAAATACAGATGAATTTTCATCTGGATGTACCCATGAATTTGAAATCTTCTTTCCTGTAACCCATAATCCCAAATGATAATCTTCTGAATACGCAGCTAATACTTTTTCCGGATTCCTCTTGTCCGCATCGAAATGATAACAATTACCAAATTCAAAGAATTTCAAATCAGCATTCTTACGATTAGCATTATGAGCAATACTTTCCAATCCACCAAATAATAATGTTTGACGCATACCATTCAGATCTGCACTCAACGGGTTCATCAACATGACCAGATGATTGGAAGGATAAGTTTCCAGTCCATCATAATAGGCAGCACGAGTCAGCGAATTATTCAATATTTCATTAAATCCGCATCCAACTAACTGTTCAGCAATCAGGTTCTGCAATTTATTTGACTTATCATGCTCTCCTTTTGTGGTAAGGCTAGACTTCAATGTAGTTGGAATCTCTACATTATTATATCCGTAAATACGAAGAATGTCTTCTATCACGTCGCAATCACGTTGTACATCCACACGATAAGGAGGCACAGCCAAAGTTAGTCCTTCAGCTGTTTCATTGATTATTTTCATTTCCAAGCTAGTCACAATACTTTTAATTGTCTCTACCGGAATCACTTTACCAACCAATGTATGTACTTTTTCATAAGCAAGTTCTACTACAAAGTCCTGAGCAGGAGCAGCACATACATCTTTAATTTCAGAAGAAATTGTACCACCGGCTAACTCTTTTACCATCAAAGCAGCTAACTTCAAACAGTAGATAAGACTATTCGGATCAATGCCACGTTCAAAACGGAAAGACGCATCTGTATTTAATCCATGACGACGAGCTGTTTTGCGCACCCATGTTGGATGAAAATAAGCACTTTCAATAAATACGTCAGTAGTTGTTTCTGTAGAACCAGAATCAAGCCCACCGAAAACACCGGCTATGCACATGGCTTCTTCCTTATTACAGATCATCAAATCACATTCGTTCAGCTTACGTTCTACTCCGTCCAATGTTACGAATGAAGTACCTTCAGGCATTGTCTTTACAATGACTTCATTACCTTTAATCTTTCCTGCGTCAAAACAGTGTAATGGTTGGCCAAAAGCATGAACAATATAATTAGTAATATCTACCACATTATTAATAGGACGCAGACCAATAAGGCGGAGTTTATTTTGCAACCATTCCGGACTTTCCTTTACTGTCACACCTTTCACAGTCACTCCTGCATAATGAGGACATGCTTCACTATTCTCTACTTTCACCTCAATATCCAAGTCATGGTTATCCACTTTGAAGGCATCTACCGACGGACGTTGCAACGTAGCTTGTTTACCATTCTGAACAAGAAAAGCATACAAGTCACGAGCTACACCATAATGTGAACACGCATCAGCACGATTGGGAGTAATATCTACTTCAAGTATATAATCACTTTTAATATTATAATAATCCTTAGCAAGTGTACCCGGAATAACATCAGCTGGCAATACAATAATTCCTGCGTGATCGGTTCCAATACCAATCTCATCTTCCGCACAGATCATACCAATAGATTCTACACCACGGATTTTTGATTTCTTAATCGTAAAACATTCATCACCATCATAGAGCTTTGTGCCTAAAGTAGCAACTACGACTTTCTGTCCGGCAGCAACATTGGGAGCCCCGCAAACAATCTGAACCGGTTCACCGTCTCCCAGATTAACAGTAGTGACGTGCAAATGATCCGAATTAGGATGTTCAACACATGTCAACACTTCACCGATCACTAGTCCTTCCAAACCACCTTTAATAGTTTGTACTTCTTCCACCCCACCTGTTTCCAAGCCGATAGAAGTAAGTGCAGCAGCCGTTTCATCAGGCGTCAGGTCGAAATTGACATACTCTTTCAGCCAGTTATAAGAGATATTCATATAATTAAGTTTTTATTGTTTCTCAAAAAGATTCGCAAAGTTAATAAGATTTTTTGGTTGGTAGTGAAGGATTTGAAAGAAAATTGCAAAAGAGAGTTATCCTATGCCATACTTCTAACACATAACACAACCAAATACTCAGATATGTAAAGACAGTCATTTTTTCATAACACATAAATATATACATCAAACAATAACCTAAATTTCAATTTGTCATCAATTAAAGTATATATACCCATTATTACAAACCAATCTGTTTAAAACTATTTGAATAAGTTATACCTTCATCTTCTATTTATAATATCTTTCTTTTTTAACGCAAGTACCGGCAACAAGATGAAAACACCAATCATTGACATAATCAATCCTCCGATCGTTCCCGCCGCCAGCGGAAACCAAAATCCCTCTTTTTCAGTCCCTACCATAAAAGGAATAAATCCTAGAATAGTAGAAATAACTGTCAGAAAAATAGGGATAATTTTAATATTCCAAGCCTTCACATAGGCACGAAGTGAAGAAAGATGTGGGAAACGTCGTCGCAGTGCATTATACTCATTCAAAATATAAATACTCGCATTCACCGTAATACCGCAAAGCAACACAAATGAAGCAAAACCTCCCTGGTCAAAATTCAACTTAAACCAATAAAAAGTGAGGAACACCCCAATATAAGAAACCGGAATCACAAAAATAATGGCTAAGGGTTGTTTCAATGAATTAAACAAAATACTGGTAATCATAAAAATAATGGCAACCACAATTAGTAATAAACGGTATTGCTTATTTACCCCACTCGATCCCCAAGACCAATTTGGTCTTTCTGACTTAGCAGAATACCCCATGGGAAGAATTTCTTTAAATTCCTCCAAATCTTTATCTAATATTCTGTATCCTTGCTCAGAAGCACCAATATATTCATATTGCAGGCACAAACGATATTGTTGGTTCTCTTTGGCCACTTCCTGCGGCATCTGCCCTTTCTCAACCCTTGCCAGGTCAGATAATTTATAATCCCGGCGTCCGGCACGAACCGGAAAATATTGCATCGCCCAAACATCTCGCTCTTCTGACTGACGAGAAGATAATTTGATTTTTTCTACTCCATCTTGTGTCAAGACCGAGCCAATCTCCATATTACGACCATAAAGAGGACGAATAGCTGCAAAAAGAGTCTGAGCATTTACTCCTTCTTCTGCCATTCTCTTTTTATCCAAGTCAAAATAGAACTCCTTATAGTCGTCTTTCCAATTAGAAAATGCAGAACCAATAGTGACTTCCTTTATACGGCGGTGGGATAATAATTTTTCTTTCATTTTTTCTGCCCAAAAGTAAAGTTCGTCATAATTATAACCATACATTTTTATTCGGAATGAACCGGCATTTTCACGTACATCATTACTAAAGCCCTGATCTTGGAGACCATACACATTCCAGCTACCACCTCCCAATTGGAGTGCTTTACTGATGATATTCGCTTTCAATGTATAAGGAAAACCACTATGTTGATGTTCCTTCGTAAAATTAATACTGATAGAAGCCCGCCGGGCATTATGTACAGAGGTATGAAACTGCTTAATTTCATTAAAATTACTCAGATAAGCTTCCATACGCTTTATCAATGTATTCATTTGTTCTAATGTACTTCCATTTGGCAAAGTTGCATTAGCATATAGCACCACCTCATCATTGCGGGTAAAGTAACTACCTTCATATACTTTCTGAACAAACAGCCGTAAGCTGCCACCCAATACTTTATCTACTATAGGTTTCACCTTCTCCTTATAAGTGGGTGTTCCTATCGTCCGATTGTAGATATCAGCCACCTTATCTTCTCCTTTCATGCGTTCGGGAAGCAAAAATACCGGAAATCCGAACGCAAACAAAAGCAACAGACAGACTGCAACGCGCCAACGGCAAAGAATCCGTATCAGCCACATATAAAAACGGGAGAAATAAACAGGTATCCGTTTCATTATCTGTCTGAGACTTCGTAACCAGTTACGGTTCATTAATCTCTGCCATCTGCCCCCGATCTCTTTTTTTCTACCTTTTCTTTTCAGCCCAATCTTCTCTATTAAAGAAGGAACAAAGAATAAAGCGATTAATAAAGATACCCCCAGATTAATAATAACCACTGCTGCAAAATCCTGTAGATTCAGACGTATTTTTTCATCAAGAAAGAAGATAACCACTAAAGCACCCATAGTAGTTAGCGTAGCAGCCAACACAGACAAGAAAGCTTTTAAATTCCTGTGTCTTAGATAATGGTCACTCATCACAATCGTATTGTCAATCACCAAGTTCAAAGAAATGGTGATACCTGCCAGCGAATAAAGTTGCATCTCCAACCCGAACAGATAATAGAAAATTACAGCGATTGCCATATTAACAGTCAGACTTACAACGATCAGAAACAAATATTTAGGTCGCCAAGTAATCAACAGTACAAAAAAGAGAAGAATAAGCACCGTCATTCCAGTACGCAAATAAATTTTACTCAATTCTTCCTTAATATATTCCGTTGCATTATAACTCATGTGTATCTCATACCCGGCGGGAAGAAATTCATGAATCTCTTCCATAACCGCCTCTACCTGTTTACTCAATTCCAACTGGTTAGCCGTCTCTTCAGCCACCAATGATAAATAAATAGAATTCAGTCCGTTAATACGATAGTAACTTTGTGGTTCTTCTTCTTCACGTGTGACTTTTACCAGTTCATTCAAACCAATCATCTTACCATCTTTAATCGCTATCGAAATATCCGCAGGATCAAAGAGCCGGTTACCTTTTTCCGGAACTAATGCCAAACGAATCCATTCTTTTCCTCCACCAACATGTTCAACATCCGAGGTACCCATAAATTCTTTTCGATAATGCAAACTGACCGCCTGTCGAATATCATCTACCGACACTCCCAAACTACGTAATTGCTCACTATCATACTCCAACCTCCATTCCATAGGAGTAGCTCCATTAAGATTCACTTTATAGACACCGGCTATCTGCGATAATCTCGGTTTTATATGCTCATCTGCATACTGCTGGATAAGAATCGGTGTAGAAGGCGCATTAATAGTGAACGAGATAAAAGGTCCCTGGCTCCTCTCTCCCACACCACTCATCTGAATAGTAGGATAGTTTACCTCTTTAGGTAATTCAGGCCAAGTCTGGCGAATAATAGTGGACGCCTCAAAACGCGCCATTTCTACATTAGTATGTTTATCTAGCCCCACATTCACTCTTCCCCACCCGTTTCCAGAAGTAGAAGATATACTTTTTACCCCTCTGACCCGAGCAAGCATCGCTTCTAGTTTACTGGTAGCTTCCATTTCCACTACACGAGAGGAAGCTCCGGACATATTGAACGATACGGAGAAACCGGGTGAAGTTCGTGAAGGGTTCAGCTTCACCGGAAGCAACGGAATAAGCGTAAGCCCAACCAATGCCACACAAATAAAAGCAACAATCAGAGTAAAAGCAGATACTTTCAGGCCATTATGTTTCTCCGGTAACTTCTTCATTCTTAATTCTTCATTGTTTATTTAACTATATTTCCCCCATTAAAATCAAATCGGTCGGAAAGTGAAACCCCGGTAGCAAAATCAAACAAAGTAAGTCGCCGGATCTTATAATAATTCATCCAATACTCCTGCAATGCAGAAATGTAATTACGTTGTGCCTGTTGCTGACGGTTTTGCGAAAGAGTCAGACTGTTAATATCCGCCTTTCCAATTATGAAACGCTGGCGAGTCTGATCATATGCCAATACCGCCAAATCTAATGCCTCTTCTGCACTGCTAATCAGTTGTTCCTGAATATTGAAATCATTCACAGTCATGATAACTTCCTCTTCAATACTGATCTCATTCTGACGGGAAGAGATTTTCACAACATTCAGATTATTCTGTGCCATATTAAATTTTCCTTTTCTCACTCCCCAGTCAATCAAAGGAATAGAAACACTTACAGACACCAGATCTTGTTGCATGGGCTTATAATATACATCACCAAAAGTTTCCGCTACTTGATTAAAACCGATACTAGCATTGACACTTGCATTAAAACGTGATTCCTTTTTAGTCTTATCCACACTTCGTTCTGCTTCCAAAATATTCTGTTTCAGTTCCAGCAGTTGCGGATTATTACTTCTTCCCCATTGCAACGCTAAATCTACAGGAATCTGCAAATCATTAAGATGAGATGGAAGTTCCAATTTAATTTGCGTATTTTTATCCAGATTCAAAAAAGAAGCTAATGCAAACATGGCACGTTTCAGGTCGATCGCTTTATTTTTCAATGAATTTTCTGCATTCACGCGATCAAGTTTCAAAGTTAGCAAATCAGCCTGAGAAATAGCCGCAATCTTATACCGTTGTTCACCAATGCGATAAAGAGTATCGCTGGAAACCATATTTTCTTTTGCCAGGTCATATTCAGCCTGTGCCATTGCTAAAGAAAAGAAATAAGAGGTAGCTTTCTCAGATACTTTCTCCACATTATAGAGAAACTCTTTTTTCACACGTTCATATTTCAACGGTTCAATCTTACGTTCCCATTTAAAGGCATTATACCCCAGCAAGCTTTGTGAATATCCAATTCGGATAGGAACACTGGTAAATTGGGTCGTCTTACTATCTCCGAAGTTACGCATATACGTCAAGTTCGATTCCAGATAAAAAGTACCGCCCGTCAAATCAAAATTCTGTTTCACAGATAGACCACCGTAAGCATAATAAGATTGTTGAGTACGATATACGTCAAGATTAGATTGCGAATCATAACGTTTCGTTATATCCCGGTTATATTGGGCAGGAGTCAGATTCATTGTCAGACTCGGTAAGCGGTTCGCTTGGTAAGTACGGTATTCCCAATAACCGGAAAAATACATATTTTGAGTGCGAAAGGCTTCCAGTGAACTGTCATTTGCCAGTTCAATCGTACGGTTCAGGTCCAACACAACTGATTGTTGTGCATCTACAGTAACAAATGGAGTACAAAAGAAGACTGCAGCTATCAGGTAATTATATATTTTCTTCATGTTCAATTTTGTTTTTTGCGATAAATAAACCAATATAGCAAAGGAATAATAAACAAACTCACGGCCGTTCCTACAGTCATCGTTCCGATCATGGCGATAGAAAGAGGTTTCTGTAATTCCGAACCCATATCGAAAGAAAAAAGCAAAGGAACCATAGCAAAAATCGTAGTCAGTGAAGTCATAATGATTGGCCGCAAACGTCTGCGCCCTGCCTCATGTATCGCTTCAATCAGAGGTATCCCCGCTTTACGTAGCTCATTGATAGCATCCAGCTTCAGAATAGAGTCGTTGATTACAATACCACAGGTCACAATTAATCCGATAGCCGACATCAGATTCAAAGTATGACCGCACAACCAAAGTAACAATAATGCAAAAGCGACATCGATAGGAATCTCAGCCAGCACAAGCAATGGTTGCAAGAAACTCTCAAATTGAGCTGCAAGTATAAAATACATTAGCAAAAGCGAAATAAATAAGATCACGACCAGTTCATCCAACATTTTCTGATTAGAAAATATACCACCGGAAAAACCTATATCCCACTCCCCACTCTTATCTGCCATTTGCTTAACCTCCTTCATGAAAGTTTTAACGTCTCCCACCTTGTAAAAGTCAAAAGGAACAAACTCTCCGTTACGACCGGAAGTAATCGTTTTTAAATCCTCGGACGGAGTCACGTTCACCAATTCCCACAAAGGAATATAGCTAGAATATCCTTTTGAATCCGGTTGTGTTTGTACCAACGTCTCATGCAAAACCTCGTTTACCGTTTTCTCTTCTCCGGCAATAGTAATCGGCAGATATTGTTGATAAGAATGTAACATATTGACACTATTTTCTCTGAAAGCAGTTTTCAAAACCCGGTAAAGTTCATTATATGATACTTTATAGAGCAATAATTTTTCTTTGCTGATTGTCAAATTCAACTGGTTTTCGAAAGCGATACTAGTAGGCTCCACTCCTGTTTGTTTCGCCAGATTCTTTTCCATCTTGCGCAACGTCCCCGGCTCCGGTGCATGATTTTTGTTGCGGGCATAAAACTCTGCTACTACATCCGGTTCACCTGTGACAAATAACTTTTCGAAGATAGTTTCAGGAGGTGAAAAGGAGACTACCGCTAACGGATAATCCGACTTTATCCTTTGATACACTTCCTCTTGCAGAGCAATGATGTCTTTTACAGTTTTAGCCTTGAAATAGACTTCCGCTTCAGAAGAAGAAAGTTCTCTGTCACGCTTCAGAATAAAATCCTGCTGTCCGATAGAAGCAGTATGCTCGGTAGCTTTTCCTTCCACTGCACGAAACAAGGCATCTACACGACGCTGATTTTCGTCTACATGGATATTCTCATTCCAGTCGATGCGGGCAATCAGTTCTGTCTGCTCAATCTCAGGCATCCGTTCTTTATCAATAAAGAAAAAAAAGAAAACACAAAGGGGGATGGAAACAATACAAAATATTACACTAAAAGTCTTATGTTCAAATACCCAATTCACACCAGTGTCATAAAAATGGTCTAAAGTATGGTCTTTAATCGGGTTATTAAACTTAAAAGAAAGCCATTTCCATTTTCGGGTAGTGATACTGGTGCGATAAACCAACATATAGAGCACCGGAAGCAACATAATTCCAGTAAAATAAGAGACCATTAAACCAACGGTTACCGAAAAAGCCTGATCGAAAAAGATAGCTCCGGCTATGCCGCTCATGAAGATCAACGGTGCAAATACCGCAATGGTAGTCAGAGAAGAGCTAAGCATCGGAGTTATCACTTCACTGGTTCCAGCTATACAAGCGCGACGCAATGAATACCCTCTTTCACGATATTGTGAAATATTCTCCGTCACAATAATCGAACTGTCAATCATCATACCCAGTGCCAAAATGAGTCCGGCAAGTGATATGATATTGAGAGACATACCACAAAGATAAAAGAACACAAAACTAATGACAATAGATACCACCATACTAATTCCGATAACCAGTGGAGATTTCACATCTCCCAAAAATAGGATAGCGACAATACAAATAAATAAAAAACCTAAAGAAAGATTTTGCTGAAGATTGGAAATTGTAAAATCCAGCAATTCCGTCTGGTTACGGCTAATACTGAACTCTATATCCGGATACATTTTTTTAAAACTATTCATTGTTTTGACCAAAGCATCCTTCATCTTATCCATATTCTCATCCGCTTGTTTGATAACAGCCAATGTCACTGCACGCTTCCCGTCTGACAGAGAAACACCTTTTTCTTTGACAGGAATAATATTAATACGGCAGAAATCTTTCAATTGGATAATTCGATCTCCTTTCTTCAAATAAATATTTTCCACATCTTCCGAAGTACGAAGCAACGTAGAGAATTTAATGTTATATTCATAATAACCATCACGCACCTTCATACTACCTGGCTCCACATTATTGGAAGATAAGGCAGATTCAATATCTTCAATAGAAATATCCATGATAGCAAGTTTATCCCGATCAGGAACAATCTGTACTTGTTGTTCAAGCAATCCGGTCACATCGACCATAGCAACTTCGGGCAACTGTTCTATACGGCGTTTGATAACCGTTTCAGCAAATTCACACATTTGAAGAAACGCCCGTTGGTCAGTTGGGTTATAAGAATTGTCATTCTTCAAAGTGAGGTTCAGATAGAAAACAGGAATATCCGTTGCACTGGCTTTTACTACTTTCGGCCGTTCCGCTTCCTTAGGAAGATAATTCATTGCGGCATCGATCTTTTCATTCACCTCAATAAAAGCTAAATCTGTATTAGTTCCATATTCATAGGACAAACGGATGATGCCGGCACCATCCCGAGATTCACTACGAATATCCTTCAATGAAGATACCTGAAGTAACTGTTGCCTTAATGGCTTAACCAAAGTGTTTTCCAACTCACGCGCCGAAGTATTGGATGCTGAAACCTGCACGGTAATTTCCGGTATGGCGATATCCGGCAACAGAGATATAGGTAAAGTAGAATACGTCACGCAACCAATAATAAAGCAAGCTGTAAAAGCCATCAATACGGCAATAGGACGATGTATCAAAAATTTTATCATGTTTTCAGTATTTATCGTTCTCGGTTCGTCATCTTACCATATCACATTCACCGGTGCTTCATGCGCCAGATTCAGATTTCCGGTAACAATGACTGTATCTCCCGCCAGCAACCCGTCCGTCACTCCACTCTGCGACCGATCGGATACGATACATTCTGTTGCGTTTTCCAGTCCGGTATCCACGTAATTCCATTTCGCCTGTCCTGACTCCAGAGTAAAGACGACTTGCCTGCCGGAACGCAACACAACTGCAGTTTTAGGAATTACCAACTGCTCACCTAAAGAACGGCGAACACTTACACGAACATTCATGCCACTGAAAAGTTTGCCTTGACCATTTACACTTGCTTTCACCTTTACCATCCCATTGCTATCCACTAATGGATTGATTTCAGAAACGCTACCTTCGAAAGCACCACCTCCCGCATACGGAGTAATCACTACCTTGTCTCCTTTTTGAATCAAAGAAAGTTCGCTTTCCAATACCGTAAACTCTACTTCCATTCCTTTAGTATCAATCAGTGTACAAAATGTTTCCGAAGTATTCGCAAGGTTAAAAGGTTTGGCAAATAGATTGGCTATCATTCCATCAAACGGAGCTACCAATGTAGCATGTTCATTTTCTCTTTTAGCCAATGCGTATTGAGACTTAGTCTGGTCATATCCACTCTTTACTTTAGCCAGCTTCATGACATCTGCCGGAACCTTATCCAATTCGTCCACATTATACCCCTGACCAATGAGAACATCTTTCAGCTCAAGTTCCGCTTTCATCAGTGAATTTTCAGCTTGTGACAGCTTATTTTCCAAACGAAATTTGTCCAGTTCCGCCAATTTCTGACCTTTCTGTACCCGATCACCATTCTTGACATAAATATGTGCAATGACTTCATTACTTTCAAAACGTAATTCCGCCTTATCTCGAGAACTTACCTTACCATTACTTACAAGTTCATGATTAAAACCTTGCTTCTGCAGGACTTGCACAGTTACTTCACTTTGGGCATCGGAGAGAATAGTAGAAATGCCATCTTCTTTATTATCCTTATTTTCAGACGATTCTTTTTTATCGGAACATGCTGTAATAATGCTTAAGGCAAGAAAAAGCAGTACCCACTTACACTTGTGTTTTTTCATCATTTTTTATTTTATTATATCATATAGACTAAAATTCAAATATAAAGGTAACAAATTTGTAATTAGAAACAAGCAAATTTTGCTGACTATTTATGACCAACCTTGTTTTTTTTCTAAAATGGTCCATTTCATCGAAAATTTTACAATCCTTTCTTCGTTTTATCGTTCCCACAAGAAAGCCTATAATATAAATATTAGCTCTTCTTTCTTCGTGATTGATAACGCCGTCATTTGCCCCAAGCACAATGGTCAAAATGAAATTCATAGCATTTTATCATAATACCGTTTTATCAGCCATTACTTTGCATTGCCTGTAACCTTTAAATGCAAGGAAGAGTCTTTTGCATTACAATAGATTGTCACGGTTTTATCAAAATGTTCAGTTAAAATAGTATAGTAAGATGATTCTTTTCCTAACCTCATTTGAACCGAATCATTACCATATGACGTAAGGTACATATTATCAGGAAAATGAATAGTTTTTCCATTCATTAATTAAGCGAGTTACCCTATCCTGTTAGATTCTTTGCAAGATAACAACAAAATAACAGTAATTAGCAAACTCATAAAACGTATTATCATTTCAAATAGTATTTCAATATTACAGGATTATCATCTTCTTTCAATTGTTCCATTTTTCGTATTTCTTCTGGAGACATAAAATTACGATCTACAAATCTGGGAACCAAATCAGGCTGACGACAAATAGCGAGTAATACGTTATCTACTATAGCAAAACTAGGATACATTAAAAAAGGCTTTTCTCCTTTCAATAGATATCCTTCTTTTTTCTTTCTGTTATAAATGAAATGACTACCATAACCTCTATCAGTTTTAGCCAAATAGACATACACATAATCATCATTAAAAAATTTAAGTAAAGGTAAAATATTATTGGATTTTTTCAAAAACTGATACCGTTCTCTTACCTCTCTTGATATTTCACTTTTATCCATATCCAAGTTAGTTCTCTCTCCTGTTGCTCGTCCTGGCAAACCATTCGTTTTTACTTCATAATCCCCAAAATCAAGATACATAATCGGCACAAGTTTCTTTTCTTCAGTATTTATCTGATAAAAATAATAATTAAGTCCCAACGGTACAAAATAAAAACAATCACCTACATTATAAAAACAATCATGTGCCATCGTATTTTCAGAAATAGTTCCTTTATAGTTAGCATTGGTCACCTGCTGATCTTCTAGATTTATAAATGTAACTTCTTGATCGGTCCACATAAAAGGATGGATAAAAACATAATTATTAGAATCTAGTGCCATCAAATAATCTACAGGAAACTCTGATTTATATTTTCTTTTAGACAAAAGTTCAAATGTCGGACTATAAGTATATATTGTTCCATAAGGATTTAACATATCAATGCCTTTTAAGTAAGGATTTAATTTAATATCCAATACCATACTGTAATCTTCAGCTCCTTGCCCCTTCATCCTCTTTGAATTATCAATATAAGTTCCATTTCCTGAAAATGTATATACAAGTTGATCACTAGTATAAATGGCATATATGTTCGTTACTTTATCATAAATGACTTTATTACACTTAAAAAGCAAAGAAGAATCGTTCGTTTCTAAAGGTACAAGCTCTATTTTTTCTAAAAAAGAAGAAGTATTTTCAGATAACTTATTTACTTCTACCGGTATTATCTCGATACCATCAGGTATTTCATTTCTATTATTTGCCATACATGCACAAACTATAATCGGCAATATTATTATACTTATTTTCTTCATATTTTTTTTATTTTTCAAGAGAGGCTGTGGTTACACAGCCTCATACAATAATCAAACTATTTAATCACAAGGAGTGAGACATTTGTCATGCATATAGCCACTAAATCTACAATCATCATAACGAATAAGCCCAGCTATATAACAGTCACCGCCCATACCCCACATTGGACAAATAACCATATTTCCTTGTGTTGAATATATTGGATTATTAAGAAACAATAATTTCCCAATACTAACATTCTTCCAATATAGGTGCTTATTCTCCCTTCTACTTTCTCTGTAAGAGAATAAAAGAAATAACATAATATATATTCATCATTTGTTTCGTCACTGCCCTATATGTTTTTATTCTCTTCCTCTTCTTATAGATTCAGATTCTTATGATTTCTGTATCATTTCGTTGATAAAAGTAGGCAATAAATGCGGAATCGCAAAGTATTTTGGCTGACCATTTCGGACCAAAGGTGTTTTTTTTATAAAAATACCCCCTTGATGACTATTTATTTTATCAACATAAGACATAATAACATTTAGTCTCTTTACAATCAAACATCTTTTTATAGTTCTTCCACCGAATAAGGTTTCTTTATTTTTCTAGTTAATTAAATTACAGGGCGTACGCATTATAAATCTTCTCTACAATTCTTTTTCTAACTTATTAATATTTACCTTTATGAGAAAAATATGGATTTAGCGACTTTTTGTATTGGTATTCATGATCATCGCATTGATCGTTGTAAACATCATAGTGTGGGTACTATCATGTTCGTCAGTCTAGTGGGTGTTATTTGTGGTGCGGAAACGTGGGAGGACGATAAAAGTAATGAAATCATTGATGGTTATGAAAACAGAGATGTTATCTTTAATAGAGTTACCCGGCATATCTCCGAAAGTACAGGACATGGTAGGCTTGAAAAAA
This sequence comes from Bacteroides bouchesdurhonensis, assembly GCF_900155865.1. Lineage (GTDB taxonomy): Bacteria > Bacteroidota > Bacteroidia > Bacteroidales > Bacteroidaceae > Bacteroides > Bacteroides bouchesdurhonensis. The sequence continues at coordinate 2,445,896 of NZ_LT707006.1, read as the reverse complement.
GAATATGTACTGTAGTCACTTACGGTTCTATCATGGAGAGCATGTTCAAAAATAAATTTGTAGGATTGAAGTCAATTATAGGTGTGAAATCTGAAAGAATAATAATGTCGACGGGAGAACGTACTCAAGAAAACAGGTATTATATAACTTCATTGGATAATACAAACCCGGAAGAAATCTCGTCGGCTATCAGGCAACACTGGTCTATTGAAAATAATCTACATTGGCAGTTGGATGTTACCTTTAGGGAAGACGATAGCAAGAAGGTCAAGAATGCGGCTAGAAATTTTTCGGCAGTAACGAAAATGGCACTCTCTATTTTAAAGAATGATAAGGAAACAAAGCTCTGGTTAACATACTTTGTTGCTCATCCCTGCTAGCCTTCATTTCCCTACTCAATATAGTTTTCAAATACAAATTCCTTATTTTTATATTTTTTACTGGATTGCCTACTAATAAAACTTTATTGTTTTTATCCAATAAAAAACATTGAAATTCCGATTGTGTTGAAAAATTATTTAATTGATTTATTTCATTTTTAACATCTATAATAACAGGGTAATTAAAATTCTCACGTTTTAATAGTAAACGTACCTCTTTTTTATTCTTCTGATGGAAAAAAAATAAAAAAGAAAGTTTATTTAAAGATGCCTACTCAAATTCCCTTATCAATTTACCCCATTTCTGCAAGTGCAATTTACAAGTCATACAACCAACAGAAGCCACGTATAATAATATTCTATATTCTAAATTAATCAATTCTGAATCCACTTTCATTCCTGTATCTGCCCTCAGTAAATTGCGCTGAAAATTATTTGGTATCTTAATTTCTCGTCCAATCCAGCCATTAACCACTAATACTGTTATATTATCTTCGCCTTTTTTATCAATAATACAATATATAGGCACCATCAATATTAATATCAGAAGGATCAGTATCTTCCTAGAATTCCAATAGCAATTTCTCATTTTATCAAAATATAGTAGTCACATTTATGATTCAAAAAAATTACTACTCTTTTAAAGAACAAATTGCCAAAATTACATTAGAATCAAATTGTATATCAGTAGACAGAGACTTACTCAATTCTGCCAAACTATCATCAGTAAATATAGATGGATAAACCGGATATACCAACATAGTATCTGTAGAATACAATAGTTGTGTCGAAACAGGATATTTTACCGATAACATAAAAGGATTATTAAACACATGCCCTTCTTTCGATTTAATATTATAGAAACAATTATAAGAATGTACTATGCCTAATCCGCTTTCCATAAACGAGAAAAATATTCTATCTTGATTTGCAAAACACCTATTTATATCTCCCAAATAAGCTTTACCGGAAAGCAATTTGTCATACTCTTCTTTGTTTTCCATTTCAATAATTTTATCATATGGCATTGTCTTATCACCAAAATCTGCTTGAAGATAAGGAATAACATCTGTACCTGAGATTTCATAGATGATATTACTTGATGGATAATAAAAAAATAGCCTTCTATTTTCATCATTCATAAAAGTTGGTGAAAATGTCACATTTACAAATTCTTTCTGAGGGAAAAATTGTTTCCTAACACTTTGCATATCCGAAGTTAAGAGTGTCAGATTATAATGTTCTTTGTTCTCATCACTAAAACAGCTATACACCCAGAAACCTTCTTCTGTTTTAAAAAAAGAATTGAATGATATTAATGATTTCTGAGTCTTATCTACCAAATTCCCAGACAAATCATAAGTGTATATGCGATTTCTAAATCTTTCATGCGCAAATATTAACATATTTTCTTTATCATATTGAATATCATTTATAAACATATATTCATCCGGACCCTCACCTTTCTTGCCAATCTTCCGAGTAAATTTCCCATCAATACCAAATAAAAAAATTTCCATCGATTTTTGATCAAAGATAATTATATGTTCATTAGTAACATATATTTTAGTAATTTCGCCAATAAGTGCTTCCTTGGTTGTCTCCAATGCGACATATCTTACTGAGTCAAAACATTTATTAAAATCTAGTTCCGCACTATTACTTACATCTAATTTAACAGTACAAACAGGAGAATCCATTCCTCTTTGAGGAGAAGAGCACGCACAAATAATCAAAGCAAATGCTGCCAAAATAAAAATATATTTTTTCATCTTTATGATAATAATGAATTGAGTGTGGGGTACTTTATGATACCCACATTCAATTCTGTTAGCTAATTTAGCACTCTTCGTAAGAACAACTAGCCAAAGGACCCTTAAGTCTACAGCATTTTATTTTCACAGTTTCTATCGACGGAGGCGTGCTGTTTGAAACTTTTCCTTCAAATAACCAAACATTCAATTTAAGATCGAATGTCCAACCAGGTGATGATGTTGAAACAATGGTTTTGTCTCCTTCTTGCCAGGTTGTTTTATCACTTCCACTTTCACTATTCGCCAATGCTTCAACGTTAGCCAATACTATATCTGATAAACAATTTATCCCATGACTTATATAAACATTATATCCCATGATTAAAGCTACCACTGCTACAATAGAGATAAAAACAAACTTTTTCATTTTTCTACTTTTTACTTAATAATAAAATAATCAATCCGCATTTATCATTTCAGCGAAAGCAAAATAGATTTGCTACAATTCAATACTATTCCTATCTTGGGGCATCTCCTTTTTCGGTATTTAGGAGCAGATAATGCCATTAATCTGGCAAAATTAACAGTCATCACCTTGTTCCTTTTTAACATAATTATAATTCTCTTTCAGCTTATACTAATACCATAATATTAGCTGATCATTAAACAAATTAAGATAGTCTACCCCACATTGGACAAATAACCATATTTCCTTGTGTTGAATATATTGGATTATTAAGAAACAATAATTTCCCGTATGCCCTGATTAAATTATTATCAAAACCCAGTTAGCTTCACTCATCTATTTCATATTATCTAAAATTCCGTTCAACTTATAACGATAAAGTATAGTCCCATCATTTTTCTCTTTTATGCAACATGAGTCCCAACTTTATCAATAGCAATTGAGCTTACATTTTGATCTAACGTAATCTGTTACTTAAAACTACCATCTATATCAAATATACATAAGACATTTCCTTCTTCCGAACCATCATTATATAGATTCAGATTTTTATGATTTATTACGATTAGATCATTCATCTATCTGAATCATCTCGGAAGATAATATTGAGGGAAAAAACTTAATTACTACCGCTCCCATTACCATTCAGTGAAACTACCAGTTTCTTAACCTCTTCCCGCATCTCCTTCACTGCTGTAGACTGAACTTTAGGCTCCTTCGTCAGCACTATTTCCGCCGTACGTTTCAGTTTTTCCAATTGTCTGTATTCCGGTTCTGCATACAGCTTAGCCAACAGATAATAAGGATAGATACGATTTGGCAGTCGATGTGTAGAACGTATCAACCATTCCTCTGCTTCTCCATATTCGCCTATTGCCTGGTAATTTTTCCCGATTATATTTAATATCATCGGATCATTACAATATTCTATAGCCTCTTTCAGCACTTTGGTTGAATTATCATAATCCTGTAATTTATGCAAGCAATGCCCATATTCAAAAAGAAAAGTACCATGACTATTCAAATCCGAATACAATGACTCATACCCTTCTTTCGCTGATCTATAAGCACCTATATTATAAAGCATTTTACAACTAGACCATTTTTTACAAGCATCATACCAATTATGATTCCAATAAAAAGTCCCCCATAGAGTAATCATAACGGTAAATAATAGCATATAGAAACGTGAACGTCCCACAACACATGCTGCTAACAAAAAATAAAATGCTACTGCAAACCCCGGTATTTGTATAGGATAAGAAAAAAATGCAAATATCATAACGGAAATAATACCTCCACAAGTGCTAATGCGTTTTTCAGTAACTCCTTTCCAAAGACTAAAACCTATTATCGATAATACAGCCAATAAGAAAGGAATACCATGTTCAACGGCAACTTGCAAATACTCATTAAAAGCATATTCCGGACTCCCTGCTACCCACTCTTCAGTCTCCGAGTAGTTTGCATTGGCAAAATATTTTTCCTGGGCCATTCCATATGCGTGAACAAATCCATCCGAACCATATCCAGTTAATGGTCTCTCGGTGATAGCCATACTGGTAACCTTCCACATCAATAAACGTCCACTAGCCGAGTCAGCTTTTAAAAAGAAAAGAGCATAACCGGAGGCTGCTATTATTACTCCCCCAATTGCAGCAACCGGAAACACCCTTTTCTTATACCTTTTTATCATCTTCCTCAAACGAGTTCCCCATGAATAATGCATTCCATATATCCACAAACCGGAAACTATAGTTGCCAACCAAGCAGAACGGCTCATACCAGCCGGCAAAACACAAAAGATCAATAGTAATACTCCTGAACTTATATAATATTTTCCCTGTTCAATCCATTCCCGATTTGCTTTCTCTTTCAACAACAACCATTCACCTAAACAAACGGGAAACACCATTGCTAAATAACCGGAATAAGGTCCTGGGTTATAAAAAGACCCGGTTAATGCAAATAATGAATGGTGAGACGCCACTTGCCCATATATCTGCCCCAACCCCCATATAGCTTCAACACCTCCTAATAAAATAAGACTCCAAATAACTGAATGATAAAATCGATCTTCTTTTTTATCATTAATACTGAGAGAAAAAAGAGAACATACCGCAAACACAACAGCCATTCGGCTAAGCCACATTTTCTGAGATGCCATTTCTCCCGTATCAAAATGATCTGGAGAAATTAAGACTACTCCCAGAAATGAGATCACTCCTACGAATACTATTAGACTAACAATGACTCTCAATTTAATCCAACTAGTATTCACATAATATATTCTCTCTTTCATAATCTATAGCTAAGGTTTATGGTTGTTTTCCTATAATAATCATGTAAACTTACTATATTATTTAGCGTCTCCACTAATCTTTATCATAAATGGAGCATTCTTTGCATTACAGTGCACCGTAATTGTTTTATTAAAATGCTCCGGATATCCCGCTTGATAGTATACTTTAATTGGTATCGATTTACCAGGCAAAACAGGCTGTTTATCATATTCCACCGTCGTACATCCACAAGACGTAACCACTTCATTTATCGCTAAGGGATTATCTCCCGTATTTGTGATCAGAATATCCTGTCTTTGTTTCTCTTTCCATGGAAATTCTCCAAGATTCAATTGAGCCTCAGATAACTTAGCAGTTGTCTGAGGCTGGTTATCTGACTCATTAGAAGATTCCTTGCCTAAAATAACACTTAAATAAAGCTCTTTCACTTTTGAATTATGTATCGGATTGCCAACAGCAATCACTTTATTCTCCCTATCTAACAAAAAAGTCTGAAACATTGTTTCCGAAGAAAAATGATTTAATTTATTAATAGAATCCTGTTCATCTATACAAACCGGATATTTAAACTTATCAAATTGCAAAATTCGACAAATTTCGCTTCGTTTTTTGGGATTAAAGTAAAATAAAAACTGTACAGTATTAGGACATAAAGAATCAACATCGGTTATAAACTTCTGCCATTCATCCAATTTTAGCTTACAGCTTATACATCCCATTGAATCGACATAAGAGAATACTTTATACTCACCTCCCTTCGGATAAGCAACCGTATCTTTTCCTTGTATCGAGAATATCGGATTACAGGGAAACAATATTTCCTTATGCTCCCATTCCTTCAATATGGATGCTATATTTTTCTTTTTACTATCACTACAAGAAAATAAAAAGAATAACAATAATAGAATACTATATTTCATCATTTGTTTCATTATCATTAAATGCATTTTCAGTTCATTATTAGCAATGATCTCCTAAATACAATCCCATATTAGTTCCATCTCTTTTCAAGATTCAAACCTCAACAATCCCTATATTTTTATCGGTGGCGAAAGTAGGCTATTAAAGCTGAATTACAAAAAAAATTGGCTGACTATTTCGGACCAAGAATATTTTTATTCCTTAATGCCCTTTTGATCATGGTATTTCTAATTATAATTGGACTGATTTACATTTAGCTCCACTATAATTCAAATGAGTCTTTGATAGAATATCCACCACTGTTTGACGATTTACACATAAACCTAGTTCACGCGTCAAATTCAGTACAACCAGATTTTCTTTGCATCCATGACAAATAGATCAAAAAAAACAGGACAGTTCCAAAATTAATAAAAACAGAATTAATTGCATTCAAAAAATGATCCTGTACCAAATCTAACAAAAATCCATTTTCATGGTTATTTACAAAATAGAAAAATCAAAACTCATAAATAAATAAAACAGGGTTATCTTCCTCATCCATTGCATTTATTCTCTTAATAAAATCCAAATTAATTTTAGAATTTGAATATTTAGCAACCATCTCTGTCATTCGCTTCAAGCTATTAACAGACCAAATCATTGCAATTTTATTAGTATTTCCAATAACCTGTATATCACTACTTCCCATTCCCGACATTGTATCCAACATGAAAGTATATTGAATCATGTCTCCACTTTGCTTATCACAAATAAAAATACCAATATTAGTTACAAATAGTATTTTTCCACCAACTTCAACTATTTCTTTCAAAGAGATAACATATTGCTTCTTTTTACAAAAATCCAAAAAATCAAAAGGTTTCATTTTACTATTTAATAATTCTTTTGGCAAACTATGTTCTTTAAAATCTAACTGATATTTAGGATATACCTTTCCCTCTCGCGCTTCATATATTATATTATCAAATTCTCTTGCAATATAAATGAATGAATTTTGAGTCATAGTATTTCCATGTCCAAAATGATTTACCGTATGAAAATCTTTATTTTTAAAGACCTCTCCATGATCTAATGTACCTGATATAAAATTTAAATGCTGGTCATAAATATCTACTTCTTTATTACTTTTATTCACATTTGTATCATCTTGTAAATAAATATATTGACCATCTGCAGCCACATAAGAGTAATATTTATCCCCTAATCCTTTCTCTCTTAAGAATTCACCTTGATAATTATAGAATTGCAATTTAGAAGGGCGCGTACACAAAACTAACAGTTCCTTATTTTTACTATCTAAACAAATATCTCCTAAATCAACATATTCTTTAGGACCTACTCCTAAGTTTTGAATTGAATTTATATATTTCCCCTCTTTATTAAAAATAGTAATACTTCGATAATTAGTATCAAGGATAAAAAGAGTATCATTAGCCATATATATACGATTAATCCTAGCAATTAATGCTGAATTATTTATTTCCAATGGTACCATAAACATTGACTTAAAAAAAGTAGTATCTTCCAACACACCAGCTGTTTCTTTAAATGTCAATATTTCCACATTATAAATACTATCCTCTAATTGTCCATTCTTACAACTTATAAAAAGGATAAAACATAATATATACAAAAAACATTTCATTATTATCTATATTTAGTAATTATTATTTTTGTCACTTTCTTTTACTTCTCCAATAAACTCTGACATTCCATGGTAAATACCTTCATAGCAAGCTACACTACCATGCCCTTTACAAATAACTTGGGTGACAGGAGTTTTATAAGCTATATACACTTGTTCACCATTTATTTTTTTATCAGGAATTTCATAATATTCATAATTATAAAATTGTGTCTCACTTCTTCTTTCATACTTTAATTCACCTAAATTCTCACCTTTATTTGGATCCTCAGGAAATCCTTCACCACGAGCAATTCCATTTATTAATCCTTTGGCTTTTAAGAAACACCCTTTTCTTATTCTTTCCTTATATAGACAAATAGTTTACCTAGCTATATCTGTATTTTCTTACTCAATTCTCTTCATTATCCGTTCCCAACGCGTTTTATCTGTATTCTTATTCTTTGAGTACCAAATACGAGTCACTTTTCCGACAATATACTCTTCCGGTAACATCCCCCAATAACGAGAATCCTTAGAGTTAGCCATCTTATCACCAGATACAAAATAATAGTTCTTCATAAACCGATATTGATGTACTACACTATCACCCAATAAAACGTTCCCATTCTTGAAACGCAACTTTTTCTTCTGTTCCCAGCCAATCAATTGCCTATACAGAAGATAACTAGTATCATTAAGTAATACAGATTGTCCTCTTTTAGGAATGGGCAGTGGTCCAAATTCCCGGATATTCCAGTCCAAATGCTTGTCATTAGGGAAAGTCTTTGTCACAATTCCCCATTCCTCGGGATTCTCCAAATCGGCAAGTTCGATTTGAGCCTCTCTATTTCCCAATATCTCATTACAACCACGTATTGCATACAGTCCGTTTCTTATTTCCAGTGTATCTCCGGGAAGTGCAATGCAACGCTTCACAAAAAAACGCATGATGTCCATTCGAATGCAACTCCATTCTTTCCGGTAAGGGAAGTTAAAGACTATCACATCATTACGCTTCAAATCTCCAAAACCCGGAAGCCGGTAAATTGGTACCTCCTCATTTCTCAATGCAGCAAACACATCAAATAATCGGGCTCCATGCACCAACTTATTTACTAGAATATAATCACCATCTAGCAAAGTAGGCTCCATTGAATCCGAAGGAATCTTGAAGGATGCAAAACAAAAAAGTTGAAGCAGAAACAATATAACACAAGAACAAATCCCCCAGAATACAATATTCAGGACAGTATTTAGCCACTTCTTTATGCGATTCATTCCTATATTCATCGTTGCTTTTGTAATTCTATCAGTTCCTGATACGCTTTTAAACCTAAAATAGCCTTAACCTCTTCTTTATGTGCTGCAGGTATCTGTTCCACTGCAGAAGTTTCTTGCTGTTTAACAGAATCTTTCCGTTGCTCAGCCATAAGTTCTTGCTGTTTCTTCACCATTTTTTCCAAATAATTTCCCCATTGAGATATATGTCTCCAATGTTTCTCCGCATAATCAAAAGTTCCATCCGTCTTCACTATAGCCAAAGTCATCATCAACATATTGGTTGCCATTTCGATCCCATAATCATTGACACTCTCCTGATGAATAGCAATCGGAAAGAATCCAATATCAAAAGGAGGAAATTGCTTAACCCAATGACCATTCTCACAAAAATCAAAAACAGGTTTCAATGTGCCTTTCATCCAATCCATACGTTCATAAAACATCAGATAAGGAAAACTATCAAAAGCATCTCTTACTCTACCCACTATATTACTATAGCATAACAATTCACCATCCGGAGCCACCGAAAGTCTACGCGTCGCGAGAAAGTTTCGATAATATGGAAACATCTTCTCAGCCTTTATTTTACCCTTTTCCAGAGATAACTTCTGCGAGTAATACATATCTGTTTCATCACACTTCCTTTGCAATGTCTGATAATTGTCCCCTATATTCCTCAAGACCTCTTTTATACTCGCATTTTTATTTCTCTGCCAATAATAAGGTAAATTCTCACCAAAATATTGTAAAACCTCTCCTTCCTCATATCCCAAAAGCACTACACCACTATCCGCACCTTTACGCATCATATTCTTCTGCGTCAGGATAATACGACCATCCTTACATACAGACTGTACATCTTCCGCTTTTACCGCCACATACAGACTGTCTCCCTGTATTATTCTCCAATCTTTTTCTACAGACTCTTTTATTTTCACTCGATCAAACATCCATTCCATATCCATATCGAACGAAATATCAACATCATGTTGCTGACCGTCCGTAGACACTATCCGATAAGAAAGAAATCCCACCGGACATCCCATATACTCCTGGTCCTGTAATAAGGAAGGTGCAACAAAACTAAGTTGAAGCTCCACATCCCCACATTGAAAAGAATAATGTGTTTGAGTTGCCTGTATATCTACAGATTTAAAGAATGCAGTATCAACATCTATATACTCCTTATTCTCTATATACAATCCATAATCCAGCAACGCATTACTCGAAATATTATAACAATGAGCAGCAAGCAAATTATCTCCTTCTTTTATTTTATCTACAATCGTATCAGGTAGTTGCCTACACCCAACTGACTTGTTTGTATAGTTGGAATGTACCACTTCATCACCATTGCAGAAAATAGTGGCAATATCATCGCATAGAAACCGAATATACAATTTGTGGTTGCCCAACGCCTCTTTATTTAAGGTTACATGCCTACGAAGATAAATATTATCAACACTCCAAATAGTATTCGTAGCATACCAAAGTCCTTCAGTTCCAAAAGCAGCACTCCCTTCCTGCCACTTGCTATCATCATATCCCACCTTATTCCAACCTTCTTCTGGACGCAAAAAGAAATATTTTCCTTTCCATCCACAGCTATCTCCTGCCAAAGGAGCTAGAGCCCGGATACGCAATGAGTCTCCTCCCATGAAACGATATCCTTTACCATCCACATACAAAATACCCATTAATGGAAAATCCTTTCCTTTAAACACATGCAAATATTGATGATACAACGTATCTCCAGCCACTTCAACCGAGAAAGTCGGAGCCAAAGGAACCAATATATGACGAGACGGATATATATCATTTCTTAATACCTCAATGCGCTCCGACGAATCACAGGTAGTCAGCAAACCAATGATATATACAAATATCATTAGCAATTTGCCATTATAATATGTCATTCTTTTTATTTCCATGCCTGACGACCATTTTCATATACAAAAATTCTTTCCTGAACCCCACGTGTGAGATTACGCAATAACAAAACCGCATTTCGAGGAACATTCCGATAAACAAGAGAATCCGTAGTTGCCTTTATTTTACCAGCCGATTTCCAGTCACCATCACAATAAGATAATTCAAACATATCATCGGGACGAATGTAATTATCCCGATTTGCTGGAGTATAAACAATCCTATCCACTTGCATTGGTTCACCCAGGTCCAAACCAGTCCAACCACCATCTTCTTCCAAATAATCAAAACATGTCCAAGTTTGCCCGTCAAAAGCGTTAGGATATTCATGGCTGCCATCTTGTTGATAGCAGCCACTAGTACCTATAGGATTCCCTTTCAACGGAACAGTATCGTTCACATTATAAAAAGCAATCTCAGCAATCTGGCAATGTGTCTTTTTATATCCGTAATATCTTATATATCTATATTTCTTGTTACTCCAACTTTTTACAGATGTATACATCCGGTTAGGTTTACTTTGAATCATAAACAAAGTATCTTTTTCTGAAAAATCAGCCTTGTTGCTGCCCTCAAACACACCACCAATTAATCGTTCCCTAAATAAATTCTCCTTTTCAATTGGGAACTTTGCATATAGCACTACATCTTCCGTTTCATCCTCACACGAATAAAAATGTAACTTATTGCTCATCCTATCTATATAGAAAGGATCAGTGATAAAAGATAGTTTCCCTTTTTCATAAGTGCCGACACGCAGGACTGCTCCTTTTCTAATATCTCTAAATTCCAATTTGTTCGCGTCATATTCTGTCCAATCCACCGGCACCCATCTGTCACGATCGGTAATACATAAATAGGCTATTTTTCCTTTTGCTTTATCCTTATCTATTTTAGACGATGGTATTCGTAGTTGCCCCATATAATACCGGGCATAAGAATAAGTCACATCTTTAAACTTCGGAAGCTTCCAAAAAGGATATAGATCAAGAGTGAGCTCGGCCATCTCATTGTATAACTCTCTATTTACACTAAACGTAGAACGATAGACTTTTACCGCATCGTCATTATTGTACCAATCATCCTTACAAGTATACACAAAAGAACCCGGAAACTCCGTTTTACAATCTCTCCCATTCTGATCCCATGCTGTCAGCCAAAAATGCCCTGCATTTGCAAGATCACACCCTAAAATAAAATCTATTGCACAAGGAATACCCAAAGCCCGAAGCAGGTACATTCCAAAATCGGTACGATCCCGACAAGTGCCCGTCATATTAGGAACAAATTTCGGTCCTATATGTCCAAAAGGATATGGAGCAACTGTAGAGTTACGCCGAAATTTATCCGGTAACCTACTAATCAAATAGTTTGCAGCAACAATGGGATTCTCCTTATCCAACTTATCTGACATACGCAATGAATCAAGCAATGGATTATATTTCTCATAGTACTCTTCACGCCAATAAGTCAAAGGTTCATCATCAATACGATACGGCAATATATATTCACAAAAAGCATCAAATGTCACATGCTTGTTCCAAGGCTGCTCCTGCCATACTTTAAATGCCCATTCTATATTATTACACAAATAAGCGGAATCAACTTCCATTACATCACATTTTTTTTCCAGTTGTCCAATCGGTCCAAATACCTTTTTCACAGAATCAGCAATCTCCTCCGGTGCCCTTTTGGGATAAGTTTTCAACCAGACGTAATACATTTTATAGTTCTCCAGTTGTTCTCCGGTAGAATACTTATAATAAGGTAAATTCTCAATCAAGAAACAAGCTGCCTTATATTTCAGACTATCAGACGGATTTTTTTGGTAATAACGAAGTACTTTCTCCAATTCATATCTATTATCACCGGCCAACTGCAAAGAAACTTCCAATGGAGATATTGGTTCAACCTTTTCAGTTGTCAATAAATCCATAATTTGCCATCCCAACACGATTAGCAATACTACAAAAACAATATGAAATCCATACCGTTTTACCATCTTTTTCTCATCAATATCTAATATATCTTTTCCGGATTAATATCTACAAATCGAACGTAACCTGATCTTATATGTCATTAAGTATCTTTTTCAAATTATAACGATAAAATGTAGACGAATCAACCTTTTCTTTATAAGCAACAAGGGTTCCCATTTTATCGATATCAATTGAACTCACACATTGATCTAATATAATTTGAGACTTATAATTACCATCTATATCAAAAATACAGATGACATTACCTTCTTCCTCTACTCCATTTTTAGTCTTTAAACACAAAAATAAGTTATCATATGAACCTATATCTAGAAAATAACATTTTAGATCAGGATCAGGCGAATCCATTTGATCTTCATCCGAGCCTAGAATAAGCTGTGGTACTATCTTATTTCCTTCATTTAAATGTAATAATTCTAATCTATCTATATAATTATAAGCTAACAAAATATGATTTCCTATTACATCAAAATCGTAGTTAAAAGCAGTATATGATACACTTTCTCCTTTCCTAAGTGCACATTGCTCTCTAAGCGTGCACTGGTAAGTATCATAATCTTGTTGATTCCTCAAATTAGCTAAATGGAGTTTTGTATCTCTTCCATCTTCTTTCATAATGAAAACAGAATCATTCATTTGAATAATTTTTGTAAACGGTCTGCAAAGATTATCGTCATCTTTAAGTAGCGAATATTTACATTCTAAAGCAAACTCACTATTTTCAATTTTATATTTGTATAAAGAACTTTTCATTATATCATATAAAGTAATAAAACCGGGTTCTTTATTATTCCCCTAATTTTTTGTAACAAATTCACCGGGTCCTTGACCTGTTTTCCCAAAACTATATAGGAATTTTAGTTGAGGATAAGAATAGACAGAAATAAAATCATCTAAATTATTAGAACAAAAAACAATTTTATCATCCATAATCTTCCAATGATATAAACGAAAAACCTGAGAAATTTCCACTGAATCACAGCATTGTATTTCTTTCTGGCATTCACACACCATTTCTTTCACAGGTACTTGAAGATTATCTTTCTTTTTTTCTTGGCAGCTAGCTAAAAGACAAACAAGAATAAATATACATATATTTGTTTTCATATAAAAGCATAATATTTGGCAATCCCAAAAAGAGAAGAAAAAAAATTTGATTTATTTTTAAATAAAGTCTGATTCTTTTCACTTCTCTTTTTTATATTTATTTTCTACCTTTCTCATAAGGATACTGGAACAGGTGATACCAATAATCCAGTAAGATTTAAACAAGTAATCATTCTGTATCTTTTTTAATCATATTAATACTCTTTTTTAGTTCACATGAAATTTAGATTGAGATCATTAATATTTTTATTTTTGTAGCTTCATCCATTATATAACTGAATTACACTTTTACCACATAATACAATATCAGATTTAATAATTATCCTTCTTGCAATATCTATACTTCAACGACTTTTAATTTTTTCAGTGGTAAAAGTAGGGGATAAAAACGAAAATGCAAAATAATGTTGCTGACCATTTCGGACCAACCATATTTATAGATGAAAATCTCCTTTTCATCGTCCTTTCTTCGAATATTTTCCGGATTTTATTGCATTTTCCCTCGTAGTCGAACAAGTTTTTGATAGACCGTCTACCCTAAAACTCTTTTCAATTACAAACTGTAGATACTCATCCTCTTAAAGTATTTAATATAACAACTGCATTTCTCTCCTGTTTGTATATTACATATGTGGAGTAATTACAAAAGAAAAGGAGCAAACTGAATACTACCATTACTTTCCCAATCAATGGTAACAAACAGCCCCCTTTTCTTTAAAAAACTAAAAAATTATAGAATTTACAATTTTCAATATACCCTCAGAAATTAAATTATACGAATATCATATCTTCTATGAATGCAAATTTAGGGGATAAAATTACGAATACCAAAGAATAAGCCTGACCAATTCGGACCAAACGCTTTTTATCTAAAAATCCCCCATTTCATCGACATATTTAAATAACTATAAATTAATATACTTATACTATATCTATGAAATATGCCATCTATCTATATCCAAAAACTATTTTTATACCCATAACAAACTATTTTTGAGATCCATTAATTCTTTCAATAGAATGCAAAAATCCTTCAAGGGAATCATATTCTGCCTTTTGACAAAAAAACAAATTATTTATTAGACCATTTTCGTTCAAAACAAACAAATATGGTTGTCCAGATTCATCAGCTGGAATTATTTCTAAAGTTGAAATATTTACAAACTCAACATTCCTGCAATTAATTGCAGACAACTCTTCTTTTAATGTTGCTTCAAAACTATAAGAACCAAGTACAAATAGCTTTATTTTCTTCTGGCTATCTAACATTTTTTTTAATCTTAATAGATTCTCTGCATAACAACTCAAACAAACTCCGGTATGTAATCGTAATACACACGCATTATCAGGAATAATTTTTCTAATAGAATCAGATAAAGAGAAGCCTTCAGTATTTAAAGCTAAAAGTTGATTTTCTGTAATATCTGATAATCTAAATTTATTTTCTAGGAATGCTGAATTTAATTTCCAAACCTGATCTTCAAGCTTATATTTAATAACAGAAGTTTGTATAACAATTACTAATGAAATAATTATCAATGATATATAAAACCAGTTTTTCATTTAAAATTATATTCGATAATAATAGGGTTAGCTTCTTCAACATCTAAACTTTCTATTACTTTTTGCATTTCTAAATAATAATCAGTATTAGCATAGCTTATATTTTTTTCCAATCCTTCGACTATTTGATAAGGCATCACATAAGACAAAAAAGATTTTTCACTTTTTATATTATCATAAAAGAAAGAATCTGCACTAACAAAAGTCAAATCATTTACTAAAGAAGAAAATAAGTATGCATTAACTTTCTGCGAAGTAAGATCTTTAATCCATAAAACGACTTTATTATCATCAATTGAAGCAAAGTAAACATATTCTTCAGAAGAAGAGAGACCATCAAAATAGGTTTTATAATTATTAAGTCTCATTCTTTTACCAATATTAGATTCTAAAAATGAGTTCTCATCCTGTATAGACAAATTATCAGAAGATGAGAAGTAAGTCATATTACCAAAACTCTTTTTTTCAACATCATATGTTAATATATCATTAGAGCGTCCCTGAGCAAACAACAAATATTTATTAGTATAACTCACAAAAGGAATAGTCTTACATAACCTTAAAGCTTGATTTCTTTTTAATGTTTTTTGTATCGTATTTCCATCTAAATCAACAATATGTATTACGTAATTATCACCTAAAACAAATAATAATATACAACCATCTAAAACATGGAAACCAGAAGCATTAAATGTTAAAGGTATTGACTTAACAAATTTACCAGATAAAGAATAGATCTGTATCTTTTGAGTAGTCAAAACATAAACATTTTCTGTATCTACATCAAAATCCAAAATTATGGAATATTCTTCAGGACCTATTCCCAAATTCCCTATGCTACATAAAAACTTACCCGTCTCTGAAAAAGAAAATAGAGATTTATTTGTTGATTTTACATATATATTTCCATTCTTTTTTACTATTTTATCAATCTGACCTATCAAACAAGAATCGGTTGTTTCAAGAGGAATAATATTGTCAATTTTCACAACTGATGACATTAATGTTTTATCCTCTTCTATTTTTATAGATTTATCATCGACAATAGAAGTAAACTCTGTTTCAGTATTAGTACACGACATTACAAAAACCACCAATAACAAGAAATATTTTATCTTCATAATATAATTTTAAATTAAGAAAACATAGAAATAATGATACAAACATTAATATTCCATATCATATTTCTATGTTTATAAGGACTTTCAAACTTGCCTAGTCTTTAGGACATTCTCTTGTTACTGAACCACAGGAACAATTATTACCATCCCCATTTTCCAAACATGCTTCATAATCTCCAGTTCCAATTCCAGGACAATCAATCACTTTCCATTTACAAACTTTTTCATCTTCAGGATTTGCATATGACTCAACATTATAAAGAGTTAAATCACAAATCCTATCAATATTTCTCGCATTAAATACATTAAATAATGCAAATAGAGCCAGCCCTATTATAAAAGTAAGTTTTAATATGAGTTTCATATAAAAAAAATTAAATTAAACAATGAAGTTTCCGTTTATATCATTTCACCGGAAGCAGCACGTAGCTACCCTTTTTTATTCCACTTTCTTAATTAGAATGTATAAATAGTTATCAATCACTTTAATGTAAAAGACAAACATTATACATCAGTATTTTCATGTTATTTACAATGCTTTAAAAAGGAGCCAACAGTGTGAAATAGATCCGGCAACACCCATGACTCATCATTATGCTCCTTTCAAAAACCCAGTTAATTATCTACTACTCTTAACCAAAGCGAAATTTCACTATTGGTTGGTCATTATTTACATCTGTTGCGATTATTGTTTTATTAATCTCATCAACCCAAATACCAGATATATAATGATCAAGTATATATTTACATAATGGTTCTCCCTTAAGAGTAAATACATATATATACTTTCCTCCACTAGGCAAAGCACCACTACTCCTTGCTATTTCTTTAAAAGTAGTACCACTAAATACTGTATAGATAGCACTATCTGTCACTTGTACATCACTAAATCCCATAATTCCTGTAGGTATTCCATACCCACCTGATACTTGAAATTCAGGTTCACCATGTTCACCTATACGAACAATATGAGTAGTATCTTTTAAATTATAGACTTCTACGACTTCTCCCAATTGAGTAACAGCTGCTAATACGCCATTATTAGGATTATAATCCAAGAAACTTCGCCATGCTTGAGCCAAAGCAGGTCGTGCATCTTGCAATGCCTCTTTATTAGCTGACGGTATTTCACCTATCTTATTTATAAGTCTTCCATTACGATGAACCCAACATAAACGTTTTTCACCTAAATAGTCTGGAATAATGAAAGTAGTATCATTATATATAGCAAATTCAAGAGGTCTTAATAAATCTCCATCCAATGTCACCGTTTCATCTCGAAGAAGTGAATCACAGGATGGAGAAAACCCCAACCTAGTTAATTCTTTCTTATTTGCATCTAATGTCCACACAGCATGTTCACCAAACCGGACATTTTCCATAGAAAGCATATCTGTAGGTGAGTCACCATGCTTTCCAAAGGAACATAAATATTCAAAATTAGGATATTTAAATAGATGGCCATAATAATCAGGACCATGTAAATCCATGATAATGACCTTATCCCCCTCTACATGTATCCTGAATGGATAACGAAGCAGTACAGAGTCAAGTTCTATGACTTCTCCTTTAATTTCTTTTTCTTGTGGAAAGTTAGAATAAGGATATACATTCTCTGCATATTCTTTCTTATTCGTACCACACGAAATTAAAAATAAAAGGAATAAAAGACTTATATTATTGTATTTCAAGACTGTATCCAATACCAACATATTCAACTTTACGATTACCCGCGGGACAATCTATAGAGCCTTGTCCATAACACCTCCCAATATTAGGACTCTCATCACTAGCTATAGCCTCCACATTATTCAAAATTAATGGATTCATGTCATCTTTGTGAAACCTTTTAGTTGTCCAAACAGCAATAACACATAAGAAAATAATAAAAATAATCAGTTTTTTCATATTATTTTTCATCTATAAAATTAAATGATGGGGCAAAAATAAAAAACAAAGAATAGAATGCAAAGAAAAAAGTCTGACCATTTCGGACCAGCTATTTTTTTGAAAAAAAATAGCGATTTCATCGATTATTATTATCATGATGAATGAAACAAAAATTACTATATGAGTAATTGATATGCACTTCCACACCTATTTATATCCAATGAAGAATCTATTTTATGAATGCAAGAACGTAGTCGTCCCACAGCTTTATGAAGTCGAACATGATTACCACTTCCGTCAGGCCACAAATTATCCTTAATAATTTTATCCTCTAAAACATATCCATCATCTTTTGCCTTTAAAAACAACTCTAATAAGAAACTAGTCTGATGTTGAAGTTTCTCTTGTGTCCCATCCTCCTTCTCTATTATTTGCAATTCTGCATAAAATATAATTTTATCATGTAACATATAAGAACGAGCAGGAGTATTGGTTACTCCCTGTACTATTATAATTTCCTTTTGTCTCATCACTTTTATCTTCATAATAATAATGATAGAAATCTTATAAAGACCATATACCATAACAAGATATAGCAGTAAATCTAATAAAATTTCTTTGTATATCATGTGCCATATGTGCCACAAAGAATAATCAAGATAACCTATTATCTCAATTTCACAGGCATAACCTATATAAGTAGTAAACATCAGATTATAAGAATTACACCATTCACTATGAGAGGTCATTTTTGAGTTAATCTCACCATCTCTGCCTGTAACTGAAAGACACAATGCAGACTTAAGAGAAATATCAGATTTCAATAAATATTTCTTCCAAATATTATTTAATGAATCAAGAATAATCGGATTTTTATCAAATGTTATAGAATGCATAAAACGTAAATTTACATCATCAGTTATATTCATAAAATGCTTTTTAGGATCTAATCTATACCAGTGTTTTCCAACTGAATCCTGAATACAAACAGAATCTGGAATATTTGCATTTAAAGTCGGTTTTATATCAAAAAAGAACAAATTGTTACTATCAGAATTTCTACCTTTTAATTCCTGTTCTAATGCCTTAAAAAATGCTTCTCTTGCCTTTTCCTTAGTCTGAGACTTCTTAGATTCATAAGTAATTCTGCCGATACTAAAGAAGAAAATCCCTCCTATACAGATTATTACAGATAACAGAATAATTTTCGTATGTTTCATAATGTTCTAAAATTACGCTATTTGTACCGCAAAGATAACACTTAGTAATTGATTTCACTCAAATACTATCAAACAAAAACCCAACTTACCGGATATTATAAATCATACTCAGTAAATTAGAGTCAATACAAATAATGTATTTAACTATTCAATAATGTAAATTAAGAAACAAGCTAATTTCACTTTTTACTATAGCTTTATTTCAAGCCGCAACACTTTGAGACTTCACATCGATTAATTTCAATAAGAACTATTTTATAATAACATTATTATCAAAGGTGTAAATACACATTATTTTAATCATATCTATGAAACCAAATCCTTAAACATGAATATTTGTCAAACAAAAGTAAGAAACAACCACTTAGATACCTCCAAAAATAGGTGACCATTTGCGACCACCTATCTCTTTTATTCAAAATACCTCATTTCATTGAGGATTTAAAATAATTCTATTCTATCATAGAACCTATACAAGAAGTTGATAACTATCGTAAGCATATAGTTTATTATTGGTAACTGTAAATTTACGAAATGGTCTATTAAAACGAATTCTTCTAAGTAACTATATCCTTCCCAAATCCAAATTTGCAACTCCGGAATCACTTTATCTTTTTCATTATGTAATTGATGATTTGTTACATGTTCATAATAAAATGAATACACTTCATCATTAGTAGCAAAAACATTTCCTCTATACGGTTGAATGCTACCGTCAATAATTCCATCAAATGTATTTCCTCTTTTTTCAATACCTCCCAAGCATATTTCTTTGAGTAAATCACCGTAAATATTATATTGTCGAATCAAATTACGATATAAATAAAAATCCAAAATCACTTCTTTACCTTTTAAACCTGCAGTTAATTTATAATTAAAAACTGCAAGTTCTATATCGTCCAGATAATCATCTGTTATATACTCTCCAAAATCAGTATATTCCCCATCCTTATATAAGAGATATTCTTTTCCTTCTCCTGAAATTAGGCCATTCATTATATAACTACCGTTATCTAAACGGTACCAATTGGTTTATTGCATCGGGGATATTTATCGGGGTATTTAATAAAATTAGAATAGAACTGCAAAAAGAATTTGCTACAAAATAATGTGAGTCTAATCAAAATTAATACTTTGTATAATCTGGATTTAAAGTAAGTTTTGCATTTGCAAACGACATTGCTTCAGCTTCATGTTTTTGTATATCTATTTATGCTACAGTTTAATATAATGAAGAATCTTTTCTTAATACTTTTCAGTGTAGGTAAGCGTCTCTACGATTCTACATTTTAACTCTAAAAAACGACTAATTGGTATTAGTCATTAGTCTGTCTTTTTTCCATCTATCCGGAAATAGATCTCTATATTTCTCAATTGGAGTATTGGGTTGCCAGTTAGCCGTACGATTAATAATATCTGTTAGATACTTGAACATATCCACTTCGTTCATTTTATTTCGCTGATAAATAGAGAGATATCGAAAAATATGACATGAAGCAAAAGTGATTTCATTTGCAAAATAAAGCGTATTTTTCAAGAAAAAGACCACAATGTTTGTTTTCAAACATCCCAATGTTTAAAACAAACACTTAAGAGAATAATAACAATCTTCTAATAGATTAAAATCACCGTATCTTTTGTTACAATCAACCGCTCTTTTTCTATAAAATTACCGCTTAATTACTACGAATTAACCGCTTAATTTTTACAGATTTTCCGTACAATTATACTAAATCAACCGCTCAATTTCAAGTACTTCTTTCGCTCAAGTCTATTACATCTTTCTCATCATTCTCCTATATGTTTCATACAACTCTTCTACATCTTTCTGATAACTCTTGTACATCTTTTGAAAGCTTCTTATATATGTTTCATTTAGACAAACTGTATCCTTGGAAAAAATCATACTATTATCGATAAACCCCATAAATCACACTATCTTCTGATTCATTCATAAAGCTTTTTGCTAAATTCAGAAGCTCTTTCAAACGTACTTCTGATATTTCTCCTTCAAAAACAGAATTTTGTATCCAGTTCAAATATTTACGGCACAGTTTCAACATCTTTGCAACCCGTTTTTCGCCAAAATCATATACTAGAATAATAACATAGTTACCAATACATTTCAAACGGTTTATACTCTTCCTGTCACTTCTCTACAAATACATTCCAAGGCTGCCAAGGAATGTTGAACTGCACCTGTCACTTCAAGAACCAGTCTTCTGGATAAATCCACAATCGCTTCTTTAATTTCTGTTTTTGATGTGGATAATTTTCTTTCTTCTAAAACGGTTTCTATTTCAGATACAGCCGTCTCAAATGTTTCATCACCACGAACTTCAATTTGTCCGTCAGATAATTTCCATCCAATACCTTTTTCGATAAAATATTCTATACCAAGGACAATCCATCATCAGAGCGGACACTTCACTATTCATAAATTCATTTTCACCCCAATTATTAGGGTCTGGTGCTTCCTTGGTTGCGACACAGACCACATTTCTGATTTTCTTTAGTCCATAAAATTGCTTCATAATAACGAGCAGATCGTTTCTTAAAGAATCAGGAGCGTCATTTCTAATAGTTATTTCGGCAGCAGGGACGTAAATCCCCATTCTGTTTGTAAATAGATTGCTCATAATATATTATCTTTTTTGTTTAATCTGAAAGATGGCGGCTTTTAATACCTGAAAACAGATTTTAGCAGTATTCTCATCTGGATGAAAACCTATCTACATCTGCTGATAAGGATGAATATAATTTCTGAAATCTCGTAAAGCATGACTGAATTTCTTCACATCTTCACGAAGGTATCCAATTTCGCATGAAGTGTCGATAAAATGATTGAGAGTCCACTCATTAAATGACTTGGTTCTACCTGTGGCTTTATCTTTAGGAGCAGATTTAGCCTGATTATATGCAGCAGGGTTCTTTGATGCGACTCCAAGTAAAATTCCTTCAAGTGTGCTGCCTGCAAGAAAAATTACGGACAATGAGGCTTTGGCACTTAGGCACTTCTTAATTTCTTCTATCCTGACTTCTAAAAAAGTGGTTAATGACCCATCGATAGGTAAATCAGTAATAGATATGTCATTAAATCCTTGGGTAAGAAAATCATCAACAGTCTCTTTCTCCGTTTTCGTTGCTTTTATCTCAGCGTCAATATCAACACCTGTGGATTTTGCAAATGTAATCTCAGTCCCTTTACGGACGACTTGCCATCCATCAAACGCTAAATATTGGTTAAATTCTCCGATAAATTTGTCTAAGGCATCGAATCTCTCTATGAAGTTGACCGGAGCAAATAGATCTTTGATACATTTCTCTAAATTAGGAGAACCATTTATCGCGTTTAATTTTATATCTGTGTATTCCCACCTCGAAGGAAATCCTCCCCGTCCATAGGGGTAACTTTCTTTAAACCCATATTTATTAAAGAATTCAACAAGTTTTGGCCCTGACCGATATTCAGTTTCTTCATTTATTAAATTCCGTAGTTTTTCTATTGTTTTTGGAGATATAACCATGACAGTCCTGTTTATAATTTATAATATTTTCCCCATCTTAATTTCAGACTTAAGTATTTCATAAACAAAGGCGGAACTCTCAATATAAAGTCCTGTGGATTCATCGGAAAGTTTCTCAAATGTTTCTGAGTTATGGAACAGGTTAACAGCCGAAAGTAAATCCATATTATTATCCTGCATCAAGTAAGCGATGATGTCTTTGGTTATGCCTTCTACGAGATATTGTACTTTCTTATTCATAACGCTTTCAGATATATCACCGCTTTGGGTGTGTGGAAGAAATACTGAGATGAAATTTTCTTATACTTAAGTCCATTTACTAACATAGGCAAATCAATAATGCCATC
Organism: Bacteroides bouchesdurhonensis; assembly: GCF_900155865.1. GTDB lineage: Bacteria > Bacteroidota > Bacteroidia > Bacteroidales > Bacteroidaceae > Bacteroides > Bacteroides bouchesdurhonensis. The sequence continues at coordinate 2,422,457 of NZ_LT707006.1, read as the reverse complement.
GTCGAAGTTACGGAACAAAGTTGCAATTGTGTCATCAGCTACCGGACCAATAACAATATCGTACTCGTGAACCGGATGCTGCCGTTCCCTGCTTCGGTTGGCCATCACAAATAAAGCCCATTCTTCATCCGGTTTTTCGAAACGTTTAATGGATAATGAAGGGTTGTTCAATGCGGTCTCATCAAATTCAAAACAAGTAACAACAGCTTCACCTCCATAGATGGAAGCGGTACGTCTTGCCATTCCGGAAGCCTGCTCCTTTAACTCAGTCAGATAAAATCCTTGCCCAAAATCCTTATAAGGTTTACATTTAGCAAAATCGATGGTTTTTATGTCCATCTTAGAACCGTGATATAATTTCATAACACACCTCCTCCGTTATTATAGCACACACGAGCCAAATCCTGCACACTATCATCCAGCGACAACTGATGTTCAGCTTCGTAGTGCTCCATAAGAAACTCCAATCCCTTATAGCGATTCAGATAGTTACTTGCCTCCCGGATAGTCATATTATATGCACCCGCAAATTCGCTAATGACAGCAACAATATAACCGATAACACGCTTGTCGATGCTACGAGAGCTAACCAAACGAACACTTGCCGATAGGTTCAACGCATCAAGAACCTTAGTGACTGTTTTTATAGTCAGTCCCTTGCCGCTCTCAATCTTAGAAATCTGTGCCTTGCCTACACCGACTTTTGCCCCAAGTTCTTCCTGAGTCATCCCACGACGCATTCTTTCGTCCCGAATCAGTGCACCTATTTTATTAATTTCAATATTCATAGTTATCTCTTTTTCTGCAAAGATAAAAAACAGTTTCCAATTTAGGCAACTTTATAGCAATAATTTGCCGATTTTAGGAAAAGCCCTGCTCCTACATATGGAAAGCCGGAAATTCTTTTGCCTTAATGAAGAATGCAAGAAAAGAACTTTAGCAAAACAGCCCGGCAATGAAGTATTCCGCTACCGCAGGAGAACAAGGCGGTGCGAAATACTTGTCGCCAAACATGGGGTATACTGCTCCTCCAAAAAGGCTAAAGATCTTATAAGCACTATGGGAGTTCCCTTATGTAATACTACTGTACTCCGGGATATACACAGAATGAATATAGATGAGTACAACTCAGTTGAAAATATTTTCATCCGGTATGGATATTACGGAAGTGGCAGATCGGTTCCATTTAATAAAAAACATGTCAGACTGTGTGACCAAGGTTATTTCTGAAAACTATGCCGACTACCATACTCTTGTAAAAGGAGATGAGAATCAATCAGTAAAAAACGAACCTGTTAGAACTGATTCCCGACAGGTGATGTTTGAAGAGGTTAAAGAGCTACAAGCCAAGGGCTTTAAGATAAATAAAATAGCAACCCAACTTAGGATTGCCAGGCAAACGGTCAGAAAGTACATGGCTTATGACAGCCTGCCTCCCCGCGCAGGTAAGACACGAAATGGACACTATGAATATGACACATACGTAGAAAATGAATACAGGCACGGTAAAGACCTGAGGAAAATACATAGAGAAATTACAATTCAGGGCTTTAAGGCAGTACCACTCCTTTCTATGAACACTACAAATATCTTTCTGACGGACATCAAGGATATCGTTCCGCAAAAGAAGTGGAAGAGATGAAGAAAAACAATATGGACCTCAATATAAGCTAAGATTGCATCATTCTCCGAAGTTTCAATTCCGCAAGGTACAAATAAATTTTAAAACGGCAGAGGTCCCTCAGCAGGTGTTCCAAACGGGTTATCTGTTTGTGGAGCAAAATCCGGTGCCGGTGGTGGAGGCATAGCCCCAGCATTCACCTTAGAACCTAACATAGCTCCCGATGATTCTCCAGGCATAGGAATAACCATATCATCCTCCGGATTGGAGAAACGAGTAAATTCTCCTTTGAATCGAAGAAGCACCTCGCCTACCGCACCGTTACGATGTTTAGCTATCACGATTTCCGCCATACCACGGAGGTCATTTCCACGGTCATCCTGATAAATTTTATAATATTCCGGACGATGAATGAAACATACCATATCGGCATCCTGCTCGATGGCTCCCGATTCACGAAGATCACTCAACTGAGGACGTTTACCGTCAATACCTTCACGACTTTCTACACCACGATTCAACTGTGACAAAGCTATTATAGGAATATTCAGCTCTTTCGCCAATCCTTTCAACGAACGGGATATAGTACTAACCTCTTCTTGACGGCTACCAAAGGCCATACCACTAGCATTCATCAACTGAAGGTAGTCGATAATAATGATTCGTACTCCATGTTCACGAACCAAACGACGCGCTTTGGTACGAAGTTCGAATACTGACAAAGATGGAGTATCATCTACATATAAAGGTGCATCCAGTAAATCTTTTAATTTATAATCGAGCTGCTGCCACTCATAAGTTGCCAACTGTCCACTCTTGATTTTATCACTAGGAATCTCACAAACGTTCGAGATCAAACGATTGACCAACTGAACGTTGCTCATTTCAAGAGAGAACAACGCTACCGGATTACGATAATTTACCGCTATGTTTTTTGCCATGGAAAGCACAAAAGCTGTTTTACCCATAGCAGGACGGGCAGCTATAATAATAAGATCGGAGTTCTGCCAACCGGCAGTCATCTTATCAAGTTTCGTATATCCACTTTCAAGACCACTTAAACCATCTGTTCGCGCAGCAGCTTTCTGTATCAATTTATAAGCTTCATCAATCACCGGATTGATCTGCGTATAATCTTTCTTCATATTCTGCTGTGAAATCTCAAATAGCTTACCCTCCGCTTCCTGCATCAAGTCGTCTACATCAAGTGTTTCATCAAAGGCCTTACTTTGAATGTTACTTGTAAAGGTGATCAATTCACGAGCCAAGGACTTCTGAGCTATGATCCGGGCATGATATTCGATATGTGCCGAAGAAGCCACCTTACTGCTCAACTGAGTAATATAGAAAGGACCTCCCACTTCTTCCAGCTCTCCACGTTTACTAAGCTGCTCTTTTACCGTCAGGATATCCACCGGCTTCTGGTTTACAGCAAGATCTGTTATCGCAGAATAAATTAATTGGTGTCGGTGTTCATAGAAAGATTCCGGACGAAGTATCTCACTTACCAATGAATACGCATCCTTCTCAATCATCAAAGCACCTAAAACAGCTTCTTCCAGCTCGGGTGCCTGAGGTTGAACACGACCATAATCATTGACCGGTTGTACTTTGGTTGATTTAGTATTTCGAGTATTTTTTCTTTGCTCAGCCATGAATTCTTTGTTAATGGGATGACAAAGATAAAACATAATCGCGAAGAATGGATAAGGAAAAATGAAGATTTTAGTAACTTTGCACACACAATGGTAATTTAACGAATCACTAACCTCTTAATGAATCAACAAAATGATCACTTTTCCGAATGCAAAAATAAACCTCGGACTTTCTATCACGGAAAAACGCCCAGACGGATATCACAACCTGGAAACAGTTTTTTATCCTGTAGCTCTCGAAGATGCGTTAGAAATTCATACTTATTCGCAAGAAAATAAAAAGTTCGCTTTATATCAGCATGGACTAAAAATAACCGGTAATCCGGAAGATAATTTAGTAGTCAGAGCTTATTTATTGCTCGACAAAGAGTATCACCTTCCTCCTATCGAAATTCATTTGTACAAACATATTCCTTCAGGAGCAGGATTGGGAGGTGGTTCGGCAGACGCTGCCTCTATGCTAAAATTGCTCAATGAGTATTATCAGCTGAAACTGACTGAAAGTCAATTGGAAGTATATGCAGCTACCTTAGGAGCTGACTGTGCCTTCTTTATCAAAAATGCGCCAACCTTCGCTGAGGGCATTGGGAATATTTTTTCTCCTATTTCGCTTTCATTAAAAGGATATCAAATTGCCATAATTAAGCCGGATGTATTTGTATCTACCCGTGAAGCATTTTCTAAAATTCATCCTCATCATCCGGAATTTCCGGTAAAAGAAGTGATCCGAAGGCCGATTGAAGAATGGAAAGAATTACTCGTTAATGATTTTGAAGCCAGTGTATTTCCACAACATCCGATAATTGGAGAAATCAAAGAAGAACTTTACAACCAAGGGGCTATCTATGCTTCCATGAGTGGCTCCGGATCCTCTGTGTTCGGTTTGTTCAGACCTGAATGTTGTATCCCGGATTTCAATTTTAAAGAGGGGACATTCTGCTACACAGGAAGATTATAAAAGTATTTTCAGCTATATGTACAAAAAACGGTACCACGACTCCCGTCGTAGTACCGTCACAACACAAACACAAAATAAAACACGACAAAACTACTATGCAATCACCTGTTTATACCGGGGAGATATATGTACTAAATAGGTATATTCACATACACACTAAGAAGCGTCAGAGTGGATTGCAAAGAATTAAACAAACAGTTTCTTTCAATTGTCTAAGGTTATATCAAAATAACATTTTATATAATATTATTGAATTCCTCTTTCACGGAGTTTCAACTGCCAGTTCCATGCAGAACGTAATGTGTCCTCCAATGTTTCTACAGCTTTCCAGCCCAATTCCTGATTTGCAAAATCCGGATTTGCCCAAACTTTTTCGATATCACCGGCACGACGACCAACAATTTCATAATTCAATTTTACGCCTGTAGCCTTTTCAAAGCCATTAATCAATTCCAATACAGAAACTCCACGTCCTGTACCAATGTTGAATACTTCTGCTTTCGCCTTTTGTTTCTTTTCAAGGATACGACGTATAGCTATCACATGGGCCTTAGCCAAATCCACAACATTGATAAAGTCGCGGATGCAAGAACCATCAGGAGTATTATAATCATCACCAAATACACTCAGTTTTTCACGGATACCCATAGCAGTCTGAGTGAGGTATGGGATCAAGTTCTGAGGAACACCGTTGGGCAGTTCACCTAACAAAGCTGTAGGATGTGCACCAATCGGATTAAAATAGCGTAACATGATAGCATTGATCGGAGCTCCGGATGTTATTGTATCACGAATAATTTCTTCATTAATCTGTTTTGTATTTCCGTAAGGAGATTCTGCTTTCTTGATCGGAGCTTGCTCTGTTACCGGCAGTTCGTCCGGCTGACCATAAACTGTACAGGAAGAAGAGAATACAATGCCTTCTACTCCATGTTTAGGCATCAGTTCAAGTAAGTTGATTAAAGAGACCAAGTTATTACGATAGTAAAGCAACGGCTTTTGTACAGATTCACCAACAGCTTTGCTGGCAGCAAAATGAATAATAGCTTTAATTCCTTTATATTTGGTAAATACGGCGTCTAGACCGGCTAAATCAAGGCAATCTAATTTTTCGAAAGCAGGCCGAATGCCGGATACTTTCTCTATATTATCAACAACATCTGCACTTGAATTTGACAAATTATCGATGATGATTACTTCATATCCACTATTTTGTAACTCCACAACAGTATGAGAACCAATATAGCCGGTTCCACCCGTTACTAAAATTCTTTCTTTCATAAACTTTACAAATATGGTTAGTTCTTTTGGTTTCCGATTTGTTTGAGCTACAAATGTATGGAAATAAAATTTAGAATGCAATAATCAACTATAAATTTATTTTCCTCAGGGGAATAATAAAACAATAATTCGGGAAAAGGAACAAAAAAAGAGTCGGGAACACACGATCTGTATACTTGCATACAGAAGTGGTCTCCAACTCTTCTATTAAAACTATTTATCAAATATTCACACTACTCCGGAAAATCCCATGAACGCCATAGCCAGCAATCCGGCTGTAATCAAGGCTATCGGAGTTCCCTGCATTCCTTTTGGAACTTTCACTAAACTCATTTGCTCACGCAATCCGGCAAATAATACCAATGCCAATCCAAAGCCTATTGCTGTTGAAAATGCATATACAACTCCTGTCAACAAATCATAATCTTTCTGGATAACCAAAATAGCTACGCCTAATATACAGCAGTTGGTTGTAATCAATGGCAAGAATACACCTAAAGCCTGATATAATGCCGGAGACACTTTCTTCAGAATGATTTCCACCATCTGAACCAATGCGGCAATTACCAATATAAATGTAATTGTCTGCAAGTATGCCAATCCGAAAGCATCCAATACAAATTTCTGAATCAGGAACGTTACAATGGTTGCAATGGTCAGCACAAAAGCTACTGCCGCACTCATTCCCATAGCTGTTTCCACTTTCTTAGATACACCCAAGAACGGACAGATACCTAAGAATTGCGACAACACGATGTTGTTTACAAAGATTGCCGAGATAAATATCAATATATATTCCATTTCTTCAATTATTTATCCTTTTTCAAACAATTAATCAAGGCAATAAGGTATCCTAAAGCGATGAAAGCACCCGGTGCTAATACAAATACCAACATACCATATTCTTCGGGTAAAATAGTCAAATCGAAAATTTTACCTGTTCCGAGAAATTCACGAACAGCACCCAGCAAAGTCAGGGCTATAGTAAAACCAAGTCCCATACCGATACCATCGAACATAGAAGCAATCGGGTTGTTTTTAGCTGCAAAAGCTTCTGCACGCCCCAATACAATGCAGTTTACTACGATCAACGGAATAAAAAGACCGAGCGTAGCATATAAACCGGGAACATAAGCCTGCATTATCATCTGAAGTAGGGTAACAAACGATGCAATTACCACAATGAATGCCGGAATACGTACCATATCCGGTATCAGGTTCTTTATGGATGAGATTACCACATTCGAGCAAATCAACACGAACATAGTGGCTAGTCCCATTCCCATACCATTGATAGCCGATGAAGTAGTACCCAATGTAGGACACATACCAAGCAGGAGCACAAATGTAGGATTCTCTTTGACAATCCCGTTCATCATTACTTTAAAGTTATTCATAGCTGTCTCCTTTCTTATTTAGCACTGACAGAATCAGTAGTTTCAACTCTAATAGTAGCTCCTGAAGCTGCATCCGTACCGGCAGCTCTCTGAGAAGCTCCTGTTGTTCCATTCACATCACTGCCGTTTCCGGATTTGTAAGCCTGATAAGCAGCATTTACCGCCTTCAAAAAGGCACGCGAAGTAATAGTAGAAGCAGTTATAGCATCTACCTGACCTCCGTCTTTGCTAACAGTCAGCGGAGATTTTCCCGGATTCATGCCCAAGATAGACTTATTGCTCTCGTCGTGTGATATTGCTTTTTCACCTTTAGCAGGATCATACGCACCAAACCATTTATCAGCTTTAGAACCCAATCCCGGAGTTTCTGCATGAGCCAGCAAAGAGTAATTATATATTTTGCCTTCTGCATCAAATCCTACCAATACTTTCAATTCTCCACCAAATCCCATTGATTTAGCTTCTACAGCTGTACCAACCTGACTCTCACCGTTCTTTGCCGGATAAACTATAAAATCCACAATTTTCTTTCCGTCTTTCTCGCTGAAAATTGTATCACTTTCGGCTACCGGATTATTGGTAAATTCAGGAAGAACCTTTTTCAAAGCCTCATTCAGCGTTTTTGCATTCGCTTCGGCAATGGGTCCCATTGTAAGTTCGTTCACATACGCCAGCAATGCAACAGAGACAACAGTGACTCCTGTAAGTACCAGCAACATATTTTTCAAAGATGATTGTAACTTTTTCATTTCTTCTTCGCTACCTCCCCAAAGCGTTTAGGTTTACAATAGGTATTAATCAGCGGAGTAAACGCATTCATTATCAGGATGGCAAATGACATACCTTCAGGATATGCACCGAACAAACGGATAATTACCGTCAGCAGACCAATACAAACACCGTAAATCAGCATGCCTTTCTTGCTCATCGGAGAAGTCACATAATCTGTTGCCATAAATACAGCTCCCAACATCAGACCTCCTGAAAGCAGTTGCAATACCGGAGATACATACTTCTCCGGATCGGCCAGATGCATGATTCCTGCAAAAACAAATACAGTGACCAAAATGGATACGGGAATATGCCAGGTGATAATCTTTTTCCAAAGCATATAAACTAGCCCTAGCAACAATGCCAATGCACTTACCTCTCCGATACATCCTCCATTCTGTCCGATAAACAGACTAAACGCATCCGGAAGCTGGCTCAACGCATGGGTATCACCATAAATAGCTTGTTTCATTAATGCCAGTGGAGTAGCTCCAGTAGTAGCATCGGCATATGCAGTCAGTTGTCCAACTAGCGGCCAACTTGTCATCTGTACCGGAAAAGAGAGCAACAAGAACACACGTCCTGCCAATGCCGGATTGAAAGGGTTACAACCTAATCCACCGAAAGACATTTTACCAACGCCAATAGCGAACAGTGCTCCCAAAATAATAATCCAAATAGGCAGATTGGAAGGTAAATTGAATGCCAACAACACACCTGTGATTACAGCAGAACCATCACAAATTGTTGTAGCAGGTTTCTTCATCAAGAATTTAACGATAGCCCATTCAAAGAACAAACAGGCAGCCACGGAAGTAGCCGTGACAATCAGAGCACCCAGTCCGAAGAAATAAAGAGACACCAAAAATGCCGGTATAAGTGCAATCAGCACGCCATACATATTCTTTTGCACGCTGTCTCCACCATGAACATGGGGTGATAATGATACTATTAATTTATTTTCCATAATTCGTTATTTTTTAACCTGACGTGCACGAATCATTGCACCTACCTTACCTTTACCCAAACGGCAATAGTCAAGTAACGGACGGTTTGCAGGACAAGTGAACTGGCAAGATCCGCATTCGATACAATCCATGATTCTTTCTTTTTCCATTCTTTCAAAATCGGCATTCTCGGATAAAGCCCCAAGCAAATATGGCTCCAGCCCCATCGGACAAGCACTAACACATTTTGCACAACGGATGCAAGTTTGTTCTTCACCACGTTTTGCTTCCTTCTGATTCATAATTAGAATGCCAGAACTTCCCTTTGCAGTAGGAACATCAATATTCATCAATGCCTTACCCATCATCGGACCGCCACCAATTACCTTTCCCGTATCTTCCGGCAAACCACCGCAAGCATCAATCAACTGGCTCATCGGCGTACCCACACGTGCCAAAAAGTTGGATGGTTTTGCAACAGACTTTCCTGTCACTGTTATCACCCGTTCGAACAATGGCTTATTTTTCTGTACTGCTTGATAAACTGCAAACGCAGTACCTACATTCTGTACAACCGCTCCTGTAGAAATTGGTAATGCACCGCTGGCAACCTGACGTTTAGTAATTGCATCAATCAGTTGTTTTTCGCCTCCTTGCGGATACTTCACTTGCAAAGGAACAACTTCGATACCGGCATAGCTGGAAGCTACTTTTGTCATCAGCTTAATAGCATCCGGCTTATTATTTTCGATTCCGATAAATGCTTTATTTACCTTTACGGCTTTCATCAAGATGGAAACACCTACCATAATTTCTTCCGCATGTTCCAGCATCAGCTGATGATCGGCAGTCAGATAGGGTTCACACTCCACTGCATTGATGATCACGCATTCTGCCTTAAAAGAAGGAGGAGGACAAAGTTTTACCTGAGTAGGGAAACAAGCTCCGCCTAAACCTACGATACCAGCTTCGGCGATCTTCTTCACAATTTCTTCTGCCGAGAAGTCACATTCTTTCACCAGAGTTGTGCTACGATCAATCGATTCTTCCCATTCATCACCTTCCACATCAATATAAATAGCAGGTTTGGCATAACCACTAGCATCGATTACTGTATCAATCTTAGCTACTTTACCACTGACTGAAGAGTGAATTGCAGCCGAAACAAAGCCGGCCGGTTCGGCAATTTTAGTACCGACCTTTACCACATCTCCCTTAGCCACAATCGGTTTGGCAGGTGCACCAATGTGCTGTCCCAACAAAATGACAGCCTTTGCAGGAACTTCCGCAGTGATGATAGGTTGATGTGCCGACAATTTATTTTCGTGTGGATGAACTCCACCAATTGAAAATGTCTTTAACATACAATTCTGTATTTTATTCTGTTATTATTCTGTTACTTTTGTAGCTTCATCCACTGTAGTCTTCAGAGTTTCTACAGCCTTTGTAGCTTCTGCTACCGGAACTTCCGTTTCCTTTTTAGTAAGAGCTACCTTGGGAGCAGCAGATGCGTCCTCTGATTTCGGCTTGCGTGGAGGGAAATTCAAAGCAATAATGGTTCCCTGCGGACAAACTTCTTCACATTTACGGCATGATTTACATTTGTACGGATCAATATAAGCCAGATTATTTTCTAAAGTAATTGCTTCAAACGGACATACCTTGACACATTTACCGCATCCGATACAACTTACAGTACAAGCTTTACGCGCAACAGCTCCCTTGTCTTTATTGACACATTGTACGTATACACGACGGGACTTCTTACCCTGTGGCCGAATTTCAATGATAGACTTCGGACAAGCTTTCACACAAGCTCCACAAGCTGTACACTTCGCTTCATCCACTTCAGGAAGCCCTGTTTCCGGGTTCATATGGATGGCATCAAACTGACAAGCAGCCACACAGTCACCACATCCCAGGCAACCATAGCTACAACCAGTCTCTCCACCATATAATGAAGCAGCAATGGCACAACTCTTCGCGCCGTCATACTGATTGATGCGCGGACGGTTAGCACAGGTCCCATTACATCTTACTACCGCTACCATTGGTTCAGCTTCACCAGCCGCCAGTCCGAGAATATCGGCAACTTTCGCCATGACAGGTTGTCCACCCACCGGACAAAATTTACCATCCAACGAACCAGCCTTGACACAGGCATCAGCAAATCCGCTACAACCGGGATAGCCACAGCCGCCACAATTGGCCTGAGGTAACACCTCACCTACCTGAGCAATTCTCGGATCTTCATACACGGCAAATTTCTTGGAAGCGACATAAAGGATAGCAGCCAAAACAAGTGCTATCGCCCCCAATGAAATTACTGCAATCAGAATCAAATTCATAGTGTTTTAAATATTTATTGGTTTTATAGTAAAAGAAAATTTTTGTTTCAGTCGTGCTTTATTCAACCACAAAATGAAATAATAAGGTATAAGAATTATTAATGAAGAAAGTGCAGCATACAGCTCATTCTCCATCCATGCCATAAATATAAATAAGGAAGTAACCAAAAGTACGAAAGGTATTACAAAAGCTAACACAACCGCCATCATTCCCATAGAAGTTTCTCCTATTATCATCACCTGCTCTCCTACCTGATAAGAGGATGCCGCAGTGTCAGTAATATCAATTACCTTATCTTTACTATCCGCCGAAGAACAATGTCCTTTTGCACTACATGCTGCGCAAGCCGACGTCTGTATGATTCTCACCGACAAATGAGAACCTTGTATGTTTTCCACAATACCTTGATGCTTTATTGTATTAGTCATTTTGCAAACTCAACATTACAAATCGTGGCAAATTTAAGCATTATTTGTTAACTACGAAGCATTCACTGTATTTTTTCTGCATATAAAATATTATTTTCCATGTATTCGTTATCGTGCACAAAAAAAGAATTCCTACTATCTGATATTTCATAGTAAGAATTCTTTTAAATATACTCTAAACCAATAATCTATCAGCCTTCCTGTATTTGGTATGAAAAAGCGATCTCAATAAACTCAGACGGTCTTATTATGGCAACTAATATTCTTATACGTAAAATACCAGCTAAAATATCATCTCTAGTCATTGTATCACCTAACCCAACATGAACTTTGAAAGCTTCGTCCTGAGCAGTCCCTACCAAACCTCCATGTTTCCAAATCTCGGTTAAGAAACTTTCAATCATACATCTAACAATCAACCATGTTTGAGCATCATTCGGTTCACATGAAAATGAATGTAATGCATTCTTTATTGATTGCTCCAACATAATCATCGTACGACATACATTTATATGACTCAACTCTAATGAGTTGGCATCTAATGTACGAGCTCCCCAAACTTTTACGTCTTCTCCCGTAAAACATCGAATTACATTAATTGCCTTTCCGGTTAAAGGAGCATTTAAATCCATCTGGTCCTCCGAAGAAATATTAACAGACGGATTAACCACCTGATTAATAGCAACATTTGCAGAAGCTTTCCATACCCCGCATGTACTATCAACCATTGTATATATGCCTGCCATTGCTGCCGAAGGAGGTAACAAATTTAAGATTTGTCTCATTTCCCTTAATATCTCTCTATACATCAAAGAATTCTCCAACAGCATAGTATGAAGCATACTTCTTTTAGCTACACTCATCTGTTTATTTATCTTTTCAACCAGTTTTTTATTAATCTTTCTTCTTTGAGTGTCCAACGAAGCAAGTTCCTCTTCTAAAACGATTTTCAAAGCATCAGCATCTATATTCAACAATGAAAGATCACTTTCAGTAACAACCGATGTATTTATCCAAGGATAATATGCCACCCCATAATTTAAATTTGAATTTCCTATTTTATTTCTAAATTCATCAATAACATCACCAGACGGATCTTTTCTATCCTTATAACCCTCAAATACATCTAAAATAGTTATACGATTACGCATCTGATTACCACAATGGTATAACATTGACCGCTGTAAGTCGTAATACGAATCTCTATCGGTCATATTTACTGCATCAGGGCAAAGTACCATAGTAGGTTCTTGTACTTTCAAAAGTGCATCAACACCTTTCTTAAATGCATTCACGTCTAATTTATCGACAGTATAGTCGCCAATAGAAACGATATAACAAGGTCCACCGCCATTGCTGTAAAACATCTGCATTTGGTAATATAATATAAAAGGTATATCCGTTCGCTTTACTATAATTTTTTGACTGCCGCATTCCAAAAACAACTTCTGATCATCTTCAATATTTGCCAAAGTAAACATTGGCATCGGAGCACCACCGAAATAAGAATGGAACTCAGACATCGAATCAATTTTAACAGGTTTATTCAGCAACGATTCATTACCATTAACCATTTTCTCAGTATAGCCAATGAAAGCAGGTATTGCCGTAGCAACTGCTACAGCAGAATTAGGATAGACGTTATCTTCAGCAACATAAACGCCTAGTGTATTCATTATTCCCATATAAATATTATATTTTTATTTCATTTAAGAAACGATCTGCGTGCAAATTAAAGAATTCATTTCAACAAAAACAAACTTTTAATCAAATATGATCAATGAGCTATCCAATCAATTTTTCAATAAAAATGAGGTTATCTCGAATTTAACACCGAGATAACCTCATACTATGATTTATTCATTTTTACCAACTATATATTTACAAAGATACTATTTGTATTCCAAGCAATCTAGCTATATACTTGTCACTGCAATAATCACTTTCAATATAATACTTCACGTATTCTTCATACATTCATTTCATGTTCAACTAAACTATTTATTTTACAAAGTTGGATCCGTTGATACTCCACTATCCTCCTCTTTATCATCCCCTCATCATTCAATATTGACAGACTTATCTTCCAATAACAGTTTTTCAGTTCATCGACAAAGTTTTGAATATGAGTACAGCAACGTACATCTTTCAAACATGTTTTCTTGTTTCGTATTTTACAATTTCTTTATTTCTTCTATCGTCAAACCTGTTATTTGCGAAATAGTATCAAAAGGAATATTCAAAGACTTCATCTTAGATGCACTCGTTTTTTTTTCTTCTAAACGTCCTTCAGCCTGACCTTCCTTACGACCTTCCACAAGACCCTCCATACGACCTTCCGCACGACCTTCCATACGGCCTTCCATACGGCCTTCCGCACGTTCGGTATAAATATTATCACGAAGAATCACAATATTGTCCAGATGCCGATAATAAGCATTCAATTCATCCTTAGTCATCCGATCTAATTTCAAACGTTCGCGTGCTTCCGTCAAGCCGGGAGCAGTAGCACTATCAGGGATATCTCCCGTATTAAGATAATAGATCCATTCCTCTAACGGACTTTTAGCTATCTGGTTAAAATCATTGACTTTCAGGATATAATACTCTGGATAAAGTTGACTAACAGCATCCACTTTAAAAGTCTGTTTCTGAAAAGGAGTCAATTCCAAAATATCTCCCTGGTGGATACCTCGAAATTCCGTCTTACCATGATACACTACATCCTTTCCATTTCCTAAAGAGAAATATACGATATTAACGCTATATACTTTACGCACCTTTTCATATCCTTCCCCACGATTAATGTACTCAGTCACAAGTTTAGAAGTCCCGAACAACATTCGTTGAAAATACGCATATTCATTATTGTTTTGAACCTCTATCAAAATAAGCTCACCTTTTGAGTTCTCCGCGAGTATATCCACACGGTTATATTTATCAAACTCTTCCTCCTGATTACTTTCACTCTCCAATAATTTCTGGATTACAATAGTTTCATTTAGAAGCGTTGTCAGAAATCCTTCCAGCACTCCGAAATTGGCTTTATTACGCAATAAGCGTTTCATAGCCCAATCGAAACGAATATAATTACTTGCCATAAGTTCGTCCCCTTCTTTTATATTTTCTTTCATGAGAACAAAGGTAAACAGAAAAATGTTGGAATCCAAGCATATAATTGGAATTGTTTCCGTCACAAATCCTTTACTGCCTACATTTTCTTCTCCATTCTTCATAAAGAATCTTTGGCAACGTATACACAATCCATTCACGATGTATCTTTACCATCCACTTTGGACCACGTTTCACATCCATACCACTATAAAACTTAAAAGCGAATCCGACGCCCCCTTTCAGATATAGCTTCATGCGGCTCATAAATATCTTCAGCTTAGGAGTTCCCAATGCTACCCCAAAATTATACCCAATTTAGGTAAAGCGGCGCATAACCATATTTAACACTCTTTTTAATAACAGCAAATTATGGGAATAAAAAATAACTCTCAATTACATGCAGTCCTACACTGGGAGTCTGCGCCACCTTATTGGCACAGCTGTGCCATCCTAGTGGCACAGTCGTTTCATCTCTTTGGCACAATTGTGCCAATAGGGTGGCACAACTTTAGTGTAATACACTCAAACAAGTATTATCCGAGATCTAATGAATTTATGAACAAACAGTTTCTATTACCAGTTATAATTGATACCAAAGCTAAGCAGCTCTTTCAACTGAAAATAACTTTGGTCATCTTTAGGTTTCGAAGTATCATCATAACGGACATGAATGTATAGTTTAGTAGAAAAATAACGATTCAATACAAAGTTGAATGTATTTTCCCATTCAATACGTACCCACTCATAGTTCGTCAGATAGTTTAAACGAGACTCAAAAGAAACTGGAGCAATAATTCTCCAATTGAACGTAGGCTGCACTTGAGCACCGAAACTATTTATTGAGCGCTTACCTTTTTCAATACCAAATGAAGTCTCATTTACCTCCGAGTTACCGACATAACGCAAATTATACGTTAAAGGAGCCATAAAAACAGAAAGATTAAATTTCTTTTTGTTTAACTTATAATCCATACCAATACTGACAGCAAGATCAGCAGGAGCCATAAAGGCAGAAACAAGAGTTTCGTTATTAGCTTTATAACCATTGCAAAACTGAGTCTTAAACTCTGAAGAAATTGTATAATACCAATTTTTAATAGCTCTCAAGCCTAGCTTATTGTATAGTCGAAACTGATCCGTTGTAACCAAATAATTATGAAATTTATCAGATGGAGTAGAAGTTATACCAAGCTTGGCTTCCATCTGGTTTTCGAAAAGAATTTTTTCATTATCATTATAGTTCGCTTTCAAAAACAGAGTAGCCAATCCCGAGAAGTTACTTTCTCCCCCTTTATACCAATTCTCTGAAATGTGATTCTGAGTGATTTGCAAAGAACCGTTACCACCGGTTACCCACCAATTAGGTTTGTTGAGTTTCATTTTTGCCTTACCGACGTTCGCATTCATTTCTTCCGGCTGGAACAATTCAAGTACCCTTGCTTTAGGTGCTATTTCGGGTTTTGCTTCTTCACGAAATGGGGTCCTGCTCTTTATCTTATCTTCCGTAGTAACGATTAACTCAGGATGATTGAGATAAAGCCCCATCAATGCTTCATTGACCATCACTTTAGTCCGTTCACCCTTTGTAAATGGAGAAGTGTCGTACGGTAAAAGTGCCGCAGGTGTCAGATTTTTAGGTAAAGAATCAAATTGTGCGGGCTTCCAATCCATCGTGGAATATTGCTTTATCGGATCATCATAATAAGCCGGCAGAGTGAACAGACGATAATAATCCGGATCGCGCCGAATATAACGCGGTGGTACAGACGGATCATTCAAATAATCCAGCTGACCAATATACTTATTATATAAGAAGGATACAGTATCCAATTTAGGGGTATCACCGGACATATTTAAGCGCAACATCAAATATTTCTGTAAAAACGTAGAAAGCGTATCTGCTTCCACTACCTTAGCTGTCGCTGCTATGGTAGGTTGCTTCTCTGTCTGCGCCATAAGCGATGCAGTAAAGCTCATCATTAAAGCTGCTAATAAAACAAATTTGCCTCTCATAAAATTCTTATATTTGTTGCAAATCTACATTATTTTGTTCAGAAATCATAGGATTCTTTTAAAATTGCATTTTTTAATAAATTTGTTGGAACGAAAATCGATATACTTCCTCTTTTTTTTATAATTTTGCGGTTTTTAAGTTCGTAAAAGACTACTAAGTAAACAATAATTAAAACAGTTATAGCTGTGGGAGAAACAAAGTATATTTTCGTCACCGGTGGTGTAGCCTCTTCATTAGGAAAAGGTATCATTTCATCGTCCATCGGTAAATTGCTGCAAGCAAGAGGTTATAATGTAACCATTCAAAAGTTTGACCCGTATATCAACATCGACCCGGGAACTCTAAATCCTTATGAGCACGGAGAATGTTATGTGACTGTAGACGGACATGAGGCCGATCTCGACCTAGGACATTATGAACGTTTCTTAGGCATCCAGACGACAAAGGCTAACAATATTACTACGGGACGTATCTACAAAAGTGTAATAGACAAAGAACGCCGCGGAGATTACTTAGGTAAAACAATCCAGGTCATTCCTCACATCACAGATGAAATTAAACGTAATGTGAAATTGCTGGGTAATAAATACAAATTTGATTTTGTAATTACTGAAATAGGTGGTACGGTGGGTGACATCGAATCGCTCCCTTACCTCGAAAGTATCCGTCAGCTAAAAAGAGAACTTGGTAAAAATGCACTTTGCGTGCATCTTACTTATGTTCCTTATCTGGCTGCTGCAGGAGAATTAAAAACCAAGCCGACGCAACACTCCGTAAAAGAGTTACAAAGTGTGGGTATCCAGCCTGATATATTGGTTTTGCGTACAGAACGCTCATTGAGTGACGGATTGCGCAAAAAAGTTGCTCTGTTCTGTAATGTGGATGAAAAAGCAGTAGTACAATCAATCGATGCACCTACTATTTATGAAGTACCTATCTTAATGCAAGCGCAAGATCTCGACAAAACGATTCTTCAAAAAATGGAATTGCCCGTTGGAGAGACTCCGGGACTTGGCCCTTGGCGTAAATTCTTGGAACGTCGTCATGCCGCTGAAACCAAAGCACCGGTTAATATTGCATTAGTAGGAAAATATGATTTGCAAGATGCTTACAAATCAATCCGCGAGGCATTATCACAGGCCGGAACTTATAACGATCGCAAAGTAGAAGTACACTTCATTAACAGCGAAAAACTAACAGATGAGAATGTTGGAGAAGCTCTGAAAGGTATGGCTGGCGTTATGATCGGTCCGGGATTTGGCCAGCGAGGTATCGATGGTAAGTTTGTTGCCATTAAGTATACCCGTACACATGATATTCCGACTTTCGGTATTTGTCTGGGTATGCAATGTATTGCCATCGAATTTGCACGGAACGTATTAGGATATACGGATGCCAACTCCCGTGAAATGGATGAAAAAACTCCGCACAACGTAATTGACATCATGGAAGAGCAAAAGGCTATTACGAATATGGGGGGCACAATGCGTCTGGGTGCTTACGAATGTGTATTGCAGAAAGGATCAAAAGCATTCGAAGCTTATGGAGAAGAGCATATTCAGGAACGTCATCGTCACCGTTATGAATTCAATAATGATTTCAAAACTCAGTATGAAGATGCCGGTATGAAGTGTGTAGGTATTAATCCGGAATCCGACCTGGTAGAGATTGTAGAAATCCCTGCATTGCAATGGTATGTGGGAACTCAGTTCCATCCGGAATATAGTAGTACGGTACTGAATCCACATCCGTTATTTGTAGCATTTGTTAAAGCTGCGATAAAAAACGAAAAGAAATGAAATGTGATAATACACAATATCGTAATTCAGAAATTTATAATTCAAAAATAACAAAGAATGGATAAAAACACCATCACCGGTTTCGTTTTAATAGGTATATTATTGGTAGGATTCAGTTTTTTCAGCCGCCCAAGTAAAGAGGAGATTGCTGCACAACAGAAGTACTATGATTCTATAACCTTGGTCCAACAGCAAGCAGAAGCACTGAAAGCGAAAACAGAGGCTGCACTGGCCCATGAAAAGACAGCTGTACAAGCGGACTCTTCTTCTCTGTTCTTCAATACAATGCATGGAACCGATTCAAAGATTATCATCCAGAATAATGTAGCACAAATAACATTCTCTACAAAAGGTGGACGTGTCTACTCTGCAATGTTGAAGGATTATATGTCTCAAGATAAAAAGACTCCGGTCGTTTTGTTCGATGGCGATGATGCTTCAATGAATTTCAATTTCTATAATAAACAGGGAGCTATCCAGACTAAAGATTGTTATTTCGAAGCAGTAAACAAGACTGATAGTAGTGTAACAATGCGATTAGCTGCTGATAGTGCCAGCTATATCGATTTTATCTATACATTGAAACCAAACAGTTACCTGATGAACTTTGAAATCAAAGCAACAGGTATGGCGGATAAATTGGTCAATACGAATTATATTGATATCGACTGGACACAACGTGCACGCCAATTGGAAAAGGGATTCACTTATGAAAATCGTCTTGCTGAACTGACTTATAAGGTAAAAGGTGATAATGTAGATAATTTGTCGGCTGCAAAAGATGATGAAAAGAATCTGGAAAGTACGCCGATTGATTGGGTAGCTTTCAAAAACCAGTTCTTCTCTTCTGTATTCATTGCTGATCAGGATTTCAACAAGGTTTCCGTTAAATCGAAAATGGAACAACAAGGAAGCGGATATATCAAAGATTATTCTGCGGACATGAGTACTTTCTTCGATCCGGCAGGAAAGCAACCGACGGAAATGTATTTCTACTTCGGACCGAACCACTACAAGACACTAAAAGCATTGGATAAGGGACGTGATGAGAAATGGGAACTTTCCAGACTGGTATATTTGGGATGGCCATTGATTCGCTGGATTAACCAGTTTATCACCATCAATATATTCGACTGGTTATCCGGCTGGGGATTAAGCATGGGTATCGTATTGCTGATACTGACAATCATAGTGAAAGTTGTGGTTTATCCGGCTACTTGGAAAACTTATATGTCATCTGCAAAGATGCGTGTACTGAAACCGAAGATTGATGAAATCAGCAAAAAATATCCGAAGCAGGAAGATGCAATGAAGAAACAACAAGAAGTGATGAGCTTATATAGCCAGTACGGTGTAAGTCCGATGGGTGGTTGTTTGCCAATGTTGTTACAGTTCCCTATTTTGATGGCATTGTTTATGTTCGTACCAAGTGCAATCGAACTTCGCCAGCAGAGCTTCTTATGGGCAGATGACCTTTCGACCTACGATGCGTTCATTACATTCCCATTCAACATTCCGTTCTTGGGTAACCACCTTAGCTTATTCTGTTTGCTGATGACGATAACCAACATTCTGAATACAAAATACACGATGTCTATGCAGGATAATGGAGCACAACCGCAAATGGCAGCTATGAAATGGATGATGTATTTGATGCCGATAATGTTCTTGTTCGTGTTGAATGACTATCCTTCCGGATTGAACTATTATTATTTCATATCAACGTTGATTAGTGTGGGAACTATGATTCTACTGCGCAAAACAACGGATGAAACTAAATTGTTGGCAATTTTGGAAGCCAAAAAGAAAGACCCTAAACAAATGAAAAAGACCGGATTTGCTGCACGTCTGGAAGCTATGCAAAAGCAACAGGAACAATTACAGCAGCAAAAACAGAATAAAAGATAAGGAATTTATTTCCGAAAACATATTCTGAGGAAGCCGGGCAGCCATAAGGTTTGTCCGGCTTTCTTTCGCTAAAAACACATTTAAAAACTTTTTTATGAAAACAAAATATACGTATAAACAAATATGGACAATCTCCTACCCAATCCTGATCAGTTTGATCATGGAACAGTTGATCGGTATGACAGATACCGCTTTTCTGGGACGTGTAGGTGAAATTGAACTAGGAGCATCTGCCATTGCAGGTGTTTATTACCTTGCCATTTTCATGATGGCATTCGGCTTTAGTATCGGAGCACAAATATTAATCGCGCGGCGTAATGGAGAAGGAAGCTACAAAGAAATCGGACCGATATTTTATCAGGGTATCTATTTCCTTTTAGTGATGGCTGCTATCTTATTTACGATTTCACGAATATTCTCACCCCATATATTAAAGAGTATTATATCTTCGGAACATATTTACGATGCGGCTTCGAGTTATATTAACTGGCGTATTTACGGATTCTTCTTTTCTTTTGTAATGGTAATGTTCCGGGCATTCTTTGTAGGGACAACACAAACCAAAACGCTGACTTTGAACTCGATAGTAATGGTCTTATCAAACGTAGTTTTCAACTATATCCTGATTTTTGGTAAATTTGGTTTCCCACAACTAGGTATAGCAGGTGCAGCTATTGGTTCTTCATTGTCCGAACTTGTATCTGTTATTTTCTTCATTATTTATACATGGAAGAGAATTGACTGTAAGAAGTATGCACTGAATATCCTGCCTAAGTTCCAGAAACAGACATTAAAGCGAATTCTAAATGTATCCGTTTGGACAATGATTCAGAACTTCGTTTCTCTATCTACCTGGTTCATGTTCTTCCTTTTCGTAGAACATCTGGGCGAACGTTCTTTGGCAATTGCAAATATCATCCGTAATGTATCTGGTATTCCGTTCATGATTGCAATGGCTTTTGCCGCGACCTGTGGTTCTTTGGTAAGCAACCTGATCGGTGCGGGAGAGCAAGACTGTGTACGTGGAACTATCCGGCAACATATCCGCATCGGATATACTTTTGTTTTACCGATACTAATTATTTTCTGCTTGTTCCCTAATCTGATTCTGAGTATCTATACAGATATGCCCGATTTAAGGGAAGCTTCCATACCATCCTTGTGGGTGTTATGTTGTGCATACCTGGTTCTAGTACCCGCTAATGTATATTTCCAATCAGTATCAGGTACAGGAAATACTCGCACAGCATTAGCAATGGAGCTCGTAGTATTAGCAATCTATATGGTTTATGCTACCTATTTTATACTCTATCTACGCATGGACGTTGCTTTTTCTTGGACAACGGAAAGTGTGTATGGCATATTTACGCTTTTATTCTGTTATATGTATATGAAAAAAGGAAACTGGCAGAAGAAGAAAATCTAAGGTTCATCTCCTTTTTTTATGAACCATTATGAACTTGTTTTCTTTCAAATGAGTGTTTATCTTTGTAGCATATAATCAACAAAAGCAAACAAGGATGAAAACACACCATTGGGTTATTGGTTGCCTGTTAATGGCAACAAGTGCATGTTCTTCAGGGGAAGAAGAACATGTAAAAGATCAAGAGAAACCTGCAGATCCGATTCCTATTACATTAAACTGTGGAATTACTGCAAGTTCCCGTGCTACAGATTATGGATATGAAAATCAGGACAAGATCGGATTATACGTAGTAAATTATAAGGGAAATGCTCCTGGTACTTTGCAAAGTACTGGTAACCATGTAGACAATATAGGATTTACCTATAATGGTACATGGGAACCGGATGTAGATATTCATTAAGAAAATGAGATAATTTTATATTCTTCTATAAAACAAAGATTTATCTAACTCAAAATAGACAATAGGTAATGACTTAGAAACAAGTGAACTTCTTTGTTCTACTGTATTTTTCCACTACTTCAAATAACTTATGCAAAGATATAATAAATTTCACAATTACAAAATCCCCGCTCTCACTCTGCTTAAAGTTTCGGGTGTCATTAAGAGATAAGAAGCTATATGAGCAATGGAAGCACGTCTGGCAACAATAGGAAATTCCCGACAAAAACGTTCATAACGTTCATGGGAACTTTCAAAGCGCCATGAATCTGCTTTCCTTTGCGATACAATTAATTTGTATTCCATAATACGGCGATACAATTTATTAAACTCATTAGGATACTCGTCGCAAAGCATTTCCCATTTAGCATAATCCAACAGGTATATTACGGACGGCTCAATAGCTTCAACCAGCAATCTGGTAGGCTCTTTTAAAAATAGGCTTTCAAGACATGTGGCTATATCTCCTTCACAGGAAAAATGTTCGGTAATATTCCGCCCGTCTTTGTAGTAAAACTGGCGGATTATTCCTTTCTCAACAATATACATATAACGGCTAATTTGTCCCTGATTCAGAATGATTTCATCTTTCAAGTACTCTTTACGTTCCAGTATAGTTGTAAGTTTTTCAATTGATTTTTCGGAAAAGCTCACATTGTATTTATCTAACATCTTTTTTATAACATTCATGGCATACAATTCTATTATGTCATCAAAGATACTGGTTTTTATTGAAATAGACGAAATTGACGCAGGTCATTTCATGTCTAATGTTACATGTCTAATTTTGTTGCCAGATAATTATTTCAAGAAATCAAGATGATAGGTAAAAATTTATCAAGGTCACGAATTGCAATAAGTTTCTTTTATTTCATTGCAGGGTTGATATTTGCCAGTTGGGCAAGCCGCATACCGGATATAAAAACCTCATTAAGTCTGTCCGATGGCGATTTAGGCAAGATTTTATTTGCCATACCAACCGGACAATTATCAATGATGCTTATATCCGGTTATGCAGTAACCAAATTCGGCAGTCGTAAAATACTGCCACTCTCTATACTATTGTATGCTATAGCCCTTCTATTGATAGCTATCCCGAACGGTTCAGGAACTATATTTCTTGTCCTTTTCTTTTTCGGAACAGCAGCAAATATCGTAAACATCGCCCTTAATACACAGGCTTGCGGATTAGAAGCATTATACCAACGGAATATTATGGCTTCCTTTCATGGATTATGGAGTTTAGGCGGATTTTTGGGAGGTATCGTAGGTGCGGTTTTGGCTCAAGCCGGATATTCCATTCTTACACATTTTGCCTTTATAGCTGTGGTTAGTGTAATGATGGCACTAATAGCAGGTAAAAACCTTATTTCTGACAGCTCAACGGCAAAAAGCAACGATGGAGAAAGCCGTAAGCGGCTTATCCGGTTTGACTTGCCTTTAATACTCTTGGGGTTAATCGGATTCGCGGGAATGTTCTGTGAAGGAACTATGTTCGATTGGAGCAGCGTATATTTTGCAACCGTCATCAAACCCGAAGGAGCATTTATACGCTTAGGCTACATTGCCAGTATGGGGACAATGACATTAGGACGCTTTATTGCAGACAGGTTTGTTTATCGCTATCAAGCACCGAAAGTGTTGACGTTTTGCGGACTGCTGATTACATCTGGTTTATTGCTTGCGACAGCTTTCCCGAACCTGATTGTAGCCACATTAGGCTTTATGCTCATAGGATTAGGGGTATCATCCATAGTTCCGATTTGTTATAGTGAATCGGGAAGATTACAAAATATTCCTGCCAGCGTGGCGATTACTATCGTATCATCTATCAGCTTTGTTGGCTTTATGATTGGACCGCCACTTATGGGGCTTTTATCGGAGGCAACAAATTTACGGGTTGCTTTGGGGATAGCTTCATCATTCGGAATATTAATAGTATTTTTTACAAGGAAATTTCAAACCATTAAAAATAGAAATATATGAAAATCGAACATTTGGCAATTTGGGTAGAAGATTTAGAATTGCTTCGTCAATTCTACATGAAGTATTTTAGCATGAGTTGTGGAGAGAAGTATGTAAATATGAAACGGAATTTTACATCCTATTTCCTTTCTTTCGGGGACGATAAAACACGCCTTGAAATCATGCACGTTCCGGACATGAAAAGTCCTGCCAGTAGAGGTAATTTGAAAGGATTGGCGCATTTTGCTATTTCGGTAGGAGGAAAAGATGTTGTAAACGCTCTTACCGAAAGATTGCGTGCAGACGGTTATACGATTGCGAGCGAACCGAGAACCACAGGCGACGGATATTATGAAAGTGCGGTATTAGACCCAGAAGGAAATTACGTGGAAATTGCAGGATAAGCCATGAAAGAAATAAAGAATATCGTTTTTGATTTTGGCGGTGTGCTTTTGGACTGGAATCCGAGATATTTCTACCGTACATTCTTTTGGGATGAAAACGAAATGGAGTATTTTCTTGCGAACATTTGTACCAGCGAATGGAATGCGGAGCAGGATAAAGGACGTTCTTTTTCGGAAGGAATAAAGTTTTTACAGTCCCAACACCCTGAATACAGAAATGCCATCCAACTATTTTGGGACAACTGGGAAGATATGCTTAAAAGCGACTTGCCTGATGGTGTAAAGCTATTGCGTGAACTGAAAGACCATGATTATCGTATATGGGGATTAACAAACTGGTCGGCAGAAACCATACAAATAGCTTATCGTAAATACGATTTCTTTCAGCTATTCGATGGCATTGTGGTGTCGGGAGAAGAAAAACTGATTAAGCCTGACAGACGCATTTATGAAGTGCTACTTGACCGTCATAAGCTAAATGCTGAAGAATCCGTATTCATTGACGATAACCACGCCAATATAAAAACGGCGCAAGAGTTAGGCTTCAAAGCAATCCTTTTCGACAATATTGTCAATGTACGTGGGCAATTGTCAGCAGTGTTACAGTATAATAATCCATAAAAGCAAGTAGATGAAGAAGTTATTATTTTTTGTTGTTACAATTTTAATTTCAAGCAATGTAATGGCGCAGAGTTTAGAAAAAATGCAATGGTTCAACGAGCCGGAGAAATGGGAAATTAAAAACAATACCCTTTCCATGTATGTAACCCCTCAAAGTGATTATTGGCGTATTTCCCATTATGGGTTTACGGTTGATGACGCCCCTTTTCTTTACAGTACCTATGGCGGTGAATTTGAAGTGAAGGTGAAAATATCGGGCGATTATAAAATCCGCTTTGACCAATCGGGACTGATGTTGCGTATAGACCATGAGAACTATATTAAGGCGGGAATAGAGTTTGTCGATGGCAAATATAATCTTAGTACAGTTGTAACCCATAAGACAAGCGATTGGAGTGTGATCACATTAGAAAAACCGATTCCGTTTATATGGATAAAAGCGGTAAGGCGATTGGATGCAGTAGAAGTATTTTATTCCTTCGATGATAAAAACTATATCATGATGCGAAACGCATGGTTACAGGACAATTGTCCTGTTATGGTTGGATTTATGGGTGCATGTCCTGACGGAAATGGATTTAATGCCAAATTTGAGAATTTTTCAGTAAAGCATTTACCCGACCAACGCAGATTGAAATGGTTGCAAGATAATGCAGAGTAAATAAAGACGAGAAGTATTGAGATTCTTTCCAGAAGATTAATACAAAATCATTCGGCATAAAACAGGACTTCGGTCTGACTATTAATATTTACTTTTAAATTTTATGCTTATGGATGAATTATTACAAGGGAGACTTTTCAGTCTATTGGCTGAACCCTCACAAGAAGTAACAAATGAAGAAATGCAAGATGCCTATGATGATTTTTTCGGGAAAATAGAAGTCGTAAGTTGTGAGAAAGATTATTCAAAAATTTATCGAACTTTGGTAGCTACCCGTATTGAGTTAGCTTCACTTAAAACAACATCTCTTTACGGGCAGGGGGAAAAATGCACTTAAAAAGCTATTCTTGCAAAAAGCACTGGCGATTATTAATGCAGAATTGGAACTACTGAATTTCAAAATTACGCATCCCGAATCATTCTCTTCGGAAGCACCATTAACTTTTGAATCCCCTTTATCGGTCATACCAAAGTTCCAAAATCTTGGAATTATGGGTATGACCGAAATTCTTTCAGCCCTAATGCTATTAGGTGGTATCACAGACAATGCTGGCAAGAAGCCTGCAATCATTGCTTTTTCAGAAGTGTTTGAACAGGCTTTTGGATTTAGTTTCAATGGTATCTATGACCGTCAAAGTGAACTTTTCAAGCGTAAGCCATACAATCTTACCAAAACACTGGACGCCTTAAAAGCTGTTCTTATTAAAGAATACAAGAAACGAGAAGCGGAAGCATTGAAGAACAAAGATGAAAAAAGATGATTTTATAACAATTTGATATATAATCAATTACATTCAACAAATAGAGGAGTCAATACCGGGCTCCTCTATTTTAATTTCTATATTCTGCCGAATTTTGCTTCATCAATCGGTTGAGAACAAAAATGTTAAACTAAAAATTGAAGCAAAATGTATATAGACAACGAAAACTTCGACAAGTGGATGGAACGACTATCGAAAAAGCTATCTGAAATCGGGCAAGACCTGAAATCCCTTATCAATACCGACAAGGTACTGGACGAAAATGATAAGATACTCGACAATCAAGATTTGGCTTTCCTGCTGAAAGTATCTTTCCGAACCCTACAACGGTATCGGGCTAGTGGCAAACTTCCTTACTTTACGATAAGCCATAAAACCTATTACCGTGCAGCCGACATCCGAGCATTTATTCAAGAAAACGCTGATTGTAAGACCTACGAACGGTTCAAAAAGGAAAACCAACTCGATAGGCAAACCACCGCAAAACAAGGTGGGTAATGCTATCGCCTGATGCAGTGCTAACAAACCCCATTTAGCAGAAACCGCCTCGCCCTGTGGCTCGGCTCGTTTCGCTAAATGAAGCAAGAGGGAACTGGACAAGTCCTGTTCTTCCCTCTTGCCCTGCGGGGCAAAGCCTTCGGCTTTAATAGGTTACATTCGTAACCGTTTATAACAGTGATTATAACCTGAAAATGTATTTCGCTTATAATCAACTGAATGAATCTCATTTTCCTTATAAAAAAGTTATAATCATGGATAAGACCAATAATATATCTACCCTTACCACCATCGGGATAGACCGGCAAACGGGAAAGCTAATAGATAAGCTCTGCAAACGCTATTCACTGAAAAAAGGGGAAATAGTCCGTTTGGCGTTTGTCTATATTGATAAAGCGTGTATCAACCCATCGGAAGCACCGGAATCCGTAAAATCGGAACTGGCGAAGATAAATAAACGGCAGGACGATATAATTCGTTTCATCCGTCACTACGAGGAAGAACAGCTGAATCCCATGATACGAACGGCAAATTCTATTGCTGTTCGCTTCGATGCTATCGGCAAGGAATTGGAAAACCTTATCCTTTCACAACTGGCAGCCAGTCGAGAAAGGCAAACAGCCGTACTGCAAAAAGTAAGTGAGCAGTTCGGCAAGCACGCTGATGTAATCAACCAACAGGGAAAACAACTCACCGCCCTGTATCAGATACACCAACGGGATTATAAGAAGCTGCTCCAACTGATACAACTTTATTCGGAGTTATCAACTTGTGGCGTGATGGACGGTAAACGGAAAGAGAACCTTAAAGCGGAAATCGTTAATCTGATAAATACATAGAACCATGCACATAGATTTTGCCCCGCCATCGGGAGGAACATATAACAATGCAGGAAGTAGCCGCCAATTAGCTTCATACATGGAGCATGAGGATTTGGAACGGATGGAGAAAGGAATCTATACTGATGGCTTTTTTAATCTGACAGAGGATAACATCTATAAATCACAGGTTATAAAAGATATAGATACTAATATCGGGCAACTCTTAAAAACCGATGCTAAGTTTTACGCTATTCATGTCAGCCCATCGGAAAGTGAACTTCAAGCGATGGGTAACACCGAACAGGAACAAGCCGAATCCATGAAACGGTATATCCGGGAAATGTTTATTCCTGAATATGCCAAGAACTTCAACAAAGGACTATCCGAAGCGGATATAAAGTTTTACGGGAAGATACATTTTGACCGTAGCCGTTCCGACAACGAACTGAATATGCACTGCCATTTGATTGTGAGCCGAAAAGACCAAGCTAATAAAAAGAAGCTATCACCGCTTACCAACCACAAAAATACCAAAAACGGAGTAATAACAGGTGGTTTTGACCGTGTGAACCTATTCCAAAAGGCAGAACAGGGATTTGATAAACTGTTCGGCTACGACCGCCAACAATCCGAATCGTTTGACTACCACAACATAATGAAAAACGGTTCTATTTCCGAACAGCTTGAATTACAGAATCAAAATTTTACTGGCGAAAAGAAAAAAGAAGTATTCCAATCCAGTGAAAAAGAAAACAATATTTCTTGCAATCTCGACAACAAGAAAGAAAATAGACACTCTAACAATCAGCAGCACAATAGTAGGGGTGATTCTCTTTTGTCTATTTTCTCATTAGGAGATGGCAACAATAACAATGCTACACCGACAGAAGAATTACAGGCACAGAAACGCAAGAAGAAAAAGAAAAGGGGAATAAGACGATGATTGAGTATGAAGACCTAAGAGCCGAAATAGACCGCTATCTGATGGAACGGTTCAAGTATCGTAAATCGCTCGTTTTCCTGACAGTAGATAAGATTATAGCCACCCGGAGAAACAGCCGGGTAGATTTGTATTTGCGTATTAGAAAGGTTGAAAGCCGATTTCCCCCTGATTGCCTGATTATTGCCCGATTGGGTTTCTCAAAAGAACGGATAGGGCACGGAACGCACTTTATCCGATTTCTGACAGAAATAGCCCGAAAGTACGGTTTTAACCATATCGGCATTGAATGTGCCAATATTAAAAGTAGTAGGTTAGCCGAGAAATTAGGCTTTTACTGCATAGATGGTGAAAACTTTGCAATAGCTATAGCCAAACTAATCTCTTATTTTTCAATGGAATAATCTTAATTAATCCTTTCTTTCTCTGAACACAAAGGTATATTCCGAGCCTAAAACGGCAACACCAAGCCCTGCGGGTTTTAATAAATTTCTTCCTTTTTGCTCCACAAAAAGAGTAAATTTATCAAAAGTGTTGCCTTATTTATTCTCTCCATATAGAAGATGTTTATCAGAGAAAAAAAGGAAAAATATGTTGGTTTGAGTGATGGGCATAAAAGAAAAAGACCGCCCTATGATACGTTAGAACGGTCTGGGAATGATGTCAGGATTTTACCAACTGATATTTGTTCTCAATCTTTTGGGATAGCCGTTGCATATCTTCTTCGATTTTAGCACCTGTTATTTCCGCATAAATCTGAGTTGTTTTGATATTTCGGTGTCCCATCATTTGGCTAAGTGTTTCTATCGGAACGCCTTGTGTCAGGCAAATACTTGTTCCGAAACTGTGTCGGCTCATGTGAAATGTGAGTTTCTTATCCAATCCGCAGAGTTTGCCGATACGTTTAGTATATTGACAAACAACATTCATACATAACATCTTGAATACTTTTCCTTTTTCGCCAGTACCTTTATATTTCTTAATAATTTCCTTTGGAATATCCAATAATGGAACCAGCGACCTACTACCTGTTTTCTGTCGCTTAATATCTATCCATTGGTTACCCTCACTATCCGTCACGATATTTATATCCTGCAAATTCTTGATGTCCGTGTACGATAAACCAGTCCAACACCCGAAAACAAACATATCCCGTACAAATGCCACGCTCGGATGCTCTATCGGAGTAGTCATAACCTTTTGTATTTCTTCACAAGACAACCATTTGCGGGATGTCTTAGGTTGGTCGGGTACATAACCAAAAAACGGATTACGTGATATAATACCTTTGTTCATGGCTCGTTTAACTAACTTCTTGAGAAAGACAATATGTTGCATCACACTACCCGTTGCCATCTTATGGTCTATTTTCAGATACATATCGTAATTCTCAATAAAGGAGTATTCCAAAGATGAAAACGGCATATCACTTTTACCGTACTTATCACGGATAAAACGGGACAGGTTCAAATGAGCATTTACATACGCCCGATAGGTTGCAATCGTATGGTTTATGCCTATACTTTTTCGTATTTCTTCGGTTGCTTCTTCCAGTTCCTTTAGTAGCGTGGTTGGTTCTTGGGCTATATTCATAACCGCATTTTTGACCCGTTCGGCTGTTACATAACCGTCTTTTTCTACAATGTAGGCATAATGCTTTTCTATGGAAGTCGAAAGGCTTTTAAGTTCCTTGTTTACGCCTGTTTCATGTGCCGTTCTTCCGGTTGAACGCCCTATTTTAGCATCCCACAAATCAGGATTGGTTTCCAGCCCTGTACTGAACTGGGCGATTTCCCCGTCCAACGTGATACGACCCATCACGGGACAAAGCCCGTTCTTCTTTACTTTGTTCCTGTTGATATAAAACAGGTATTTGAATGTGCTACGCATGATGTTATTATTGGTTTTGAGATTTGACAAAAGAGAACTTTCCCGCCATCCGTTCAGATAACTGCTTCATATCGGCACTTATCTTTTGGGTGGAAACGGTCGCATAAATCTGTGTGGTGTGTATATCCTTGTGCCCCAACATCCGGCTAACTGTTTCGATAGGTACGCCTTGCGAGAGGCACAATTCCGAAGCGAAAGTATGACGGCTCATGTGATATGTCAGATTCTTTCTAATTCCGCATATTTCGGCAATGCGTTTGAGGTTTATATCAACGGTTGAATATCCGGGAACAGAGAACAGTTTCTCACAAAATCTGCCCTCTTTGTACTTCTCAATAATTTGCAAGGGAATATCTAATAGCCGTATACGGGAAATCGTACCTGTCTTTTTCCTTGCAATCACAATCCACTGTTTTCCGTCTTCGGTTGTAACAAGTTCCTTTTCTGTTAATCTTCGTATGTCGGCAAATGCCAATCCGGTGAAAGCGGAGAAAACGAATAAATCACGGATAAATGTACGGTTGGGAGAATCAAATGTAGCGTTCATTATCTTTTGCAGTTCCTCGCTCGTTAGGGTACGGTGTTCGCTCTGTCCACGTTCAGGTTTGTACTCCGTAAATGGGTCACGGGCAATAAATCCTTTGTTGAGAGCAGTACGAACTATTTTTCTGAATGGGATAATATAACCTAATACAGTATTCGGCTTCATCTTCAAACCCACCCGTAAATAAAAATCATAGGCTTCTATAAAAGAGAATGTGAGTTGATTAAATGACATATCCCGAACATGGTATTTCTTTTGCAGGAAGTCAGCCAAATGACTGTAAGCGTTACAATATCCCTTGTAGGTTCTTTTCACCCTGTCTATTCCGACACGTTTACCGTAAACCTCGTTGTGTTCCGCAAATACTTTCAGTAGGGTTTCCTGTGTGGTGGCAATGCCTTGAAATGCGTTTTTCAGTTCTTCGGCTGTTACGCTCCCCCGATTAGTTAGATACTCTTTGTAACGAGCGTTAATGCTTAGATTGATTTTATCAATCTGACGGTTTACCTGTAAAGCGTGGTTACTCTTTCCAGTCATTCGCCCTGCTTTGGCATCCCATTTTGATGGCTCGGCTTCTATCTTTGCCGAAAACTGTGCCATTGACCGTCCGATGGTTATACGCCCCATTACGGAACATAGCCCATTGGCTTTTACCTGATTCTTTTTGAGGTAGAATAATACCTTTAATTCTTCTTTCATACGCTCACTTTTAATTAGTTACAAAATTATTCCTTAAGTGAGTTACTTGAAGAATGGAAACTACAGCCGAAGAACGCCATCAAAAGACGAATGATGAAACGCTTCTTTCTGCTTTGTCTGTTAGCTGTGAAATCCGCTATTCTGCCTTATCGTTCCTGATGGTAAATAGGTAATGACTTGGTAACGGAACGGTGACTATTTCTGTCTGTTCTTGGCATTTTACCCTGTCTTACCATCATGCCATCAAAAGACATAAAGTGCTAACAAATAAACAGTTGCTTCGTTTATCGTTTCCTGTCTTACCTATTATTGATGTTTATTGGAAAGATGATAAGACTAAAGCGGATTTCTACTGCTATTTTCCTTACGGTACTCCATCCGATCTTACTTCGTATGCTTTTTCAATCAAAGAAGATCAGTCTACGGAACAAGCTTATAAAGATAGCGAATTTCTGTATGGAAAGACATCAGGGGTAGCTCCGACTGAAAAAGCAGTAGTCATCACAACAAATCATATTTTTAGTTGTGCTGTAGTAACAGTTCAACCGGGGAATGGATTTACAACAGAAAGTCTGGCAAAAGCCAATGTCAGTATCAAAATAAATAATATACGTACAGGAGCATCGATAGACCTTATAAAAGGAACGGCAACGGCAACGGGAATAGGTAAAACCATTACCCCATTAAAAACAGGAGATTCTTATTCCTACAAAGCATTAATTGTTCCACAAACCATTTCAGCAGATAACTTTATTACAGTCTATGTGGATGGAAGAGATTTCAATCTGAAAAAGGAAATTACCTTTGTCGGAGGAAGACGTTACAGTATTCCTGTCACTGTGAGTAAAACGAGTTATGGAATCAACGTTAATATTGGTGCTTGGGAAGATGATGAAATTGATAATGGCGGTACAGCCGAGTAAACGAATAGCCTTATGAAAAAACAACGGTATCAATATGTGACCGCATTACTGTCGGCACTAATTTTCACATCATGTTACGACAATGAGGTTGTAAAAGACGACTCTCTGAATGGAACTTCAAATATTATTTCATTATCCGGAGAAATCGATCAGGTTGTTGTGACTCGCGTCAATGACAACGGATTTTGTGACGGAGATATTATGGGGGTGTATGTGGTAGATTACAAAGGTAACACTCCGGGAAAACTAGAAAATAGCGGTAACCGGGGAGATAATGTACGGCACACATTTGATGAGACCGCCTATAAATGGAATTCAGCTTATGACATCTATTGGAAAGACGATAAGACTCACATCGATATCTATGGATATTATCCGGTCGCCACACCGTCAGAAGTGAATGCATACGAATTTGAAGTACAAAAAGATCAAGCGAAAACTAATGGGAATGGTGAATTGGGAGGTTACGAGGCAAGTGACTTCCTATGGGGAAAGGCAACGGACGTAGCTCCTACGGAGAAAGTGATCCGATTACCATTGCGGCATAAAATGAGTAATGCCCGCATTACCTTGGTAGAAGGCGAGGGATTTACTGAAGAAACTTGGACAAAGCTGGAGAAACAAGTTCTAGTTCTAAACACCAAGTGTAATTCAGTAATCGACCTTGCCACAGGTAATGTCACAGCTACAGGAGAAGTGGCCAAAACAGGAACCATCCCTTTTTGTAAGGATAATGAGTTCCGTGCCATTGTTGTCCCACAAATTATAGAAGGGGGGAAAATACTGTTCAGTATTACAGTAGACGGTGTTCCTTATACTTTCAAGAAGAATGAAGCATTTACTTATGTAGCTGGAAAAATGCATAATTTCACGATCAAGGTGGACAAAAAAGAAGCAAGTGGTAAATATGAATTTACACTTATTGATGAGTCAATTACTGCTTGGGAGAATGATATGGCTTCTCATGAAGCTACAGCTAAAGAATATATCGTGATTAATGTCGAAAAGGCAGGAACACTGAAAGAATGTATCAAGAACGCCAACAAGGACTATACAAAGTTACAGAATTTAAAAATTACGGGAGAGATTGATATAAATGATTTTTATTTTATGAGAGATAAAATGAGCAAACTACAAGCCATCAATCTCAAAGAAGTTCTGATTAAAAAAGGTACATATATTAATGAATATGGTGGATATGAAAATGGAGAAGAATTAGCTATACCCAATAGTGCCTTCAACAAAAAGATGTCTTTACTTCGTATGGTGCTCCCCGATAAATTAGAAAGAATAGAACAATCAGCATTTGCAGATTGCAAATATTTATCCGGTTCATTGATTATACCGGAAGGGGTGACATATATAGGTAGCAATGCTTTTTATAGTTGTAGCTCATTAACCGGAAGTTTATCACTACCGACAACTTTAAAAAAAATAAATGGTGGTGATTTCTCTGGTAATCAAGGAGCATTTCAACAATGTGGCTTCGTATGTGAATTAATTCTGCCTGAAAATCTGGAGGAAATTGGAATGAGATGTTTCCAAGGATGTAGTGGACTATATGGCAATCTTAACATTCCATCTCAAGTAACATATATAGGAGAAGAGGCATTTGCAGACTGTAAAAATCTCACAGGTTCTATTACTATTCCCCAAGGAGTTACAGAAATAAATAATTCAACATTTCGTAGTTCTGGTTTAAATGGGATATTAACTATGCATGATGGAATAATAGCAATTGGTCCAGATGCTTTCAATGGAACTGCTTTAAAAGGAGAATTAATATTACCTCAAAATCTAACTATCATTAATGATAATGCTTTTGCTTATTGTGATTTCTCCGGTGAATTAAAACTACCCAAAGGAATATACACAATTGGTAATAATGCTTTCAAAAACAATTGGCGTCTCATGGGAACACTCGAAATCCCTGAAGATGTGCAAAGCATCGGTGCAGGTGCATTTGCCAACTGTCGGAGTCTGGAAGGGATTGTGTTTCCGGAGGGAATAGAAAATATCCGTTTCGAAAGCATGTGGGGAGATGAAGGGGGTGCTTTTTCTAATTGTTTCGGTATCAGCTCCATCGTATGTAAAGGAATTATTCCAGCCTATGTACAAGTTGGTGCTTTTAATGGAGTAGCTAAAGATAATTTCACCCTTGAAGTACCGGAATCCGCCATTCAGCAATATAAGACTGCAGTTGGTTGGAACGATTTCAAACGGATCTCTGCACACCGTGAATTAGTTTGCCGCCCATCCATAGCTAATGCGATCAACACCCAATGTACACGCAAGCTGACATTAAATGCAGAAAGTGACTGGGAAGTGGAAAGTATTCCGTCATGGTGTAGCTTGTCTCAGACTAGTGGTTCGAAAAAAACAGAGCTGACTTTAACCATCCAAAATATGCCACAAGGTACAACTGAAGGACGTACCGGTGACATTGTATTCAAACTGAAAGATAAAGAGTACACGACTAAATGTTCAGTTTCGCAATACGACTACACATACGGTGAAGATGAAATTATAACCTTACAAAAAGCTACTAAGGGAAATAATGGCGGTATCAATCTTGTATTTTTAGGAGACGGATACAATGCGGAAGATATATCCAAAGGAGACTATATGAAAGCAATCAAAGAACAAGTTGAAAACTTCTTCGGTATAGAACCTTATACGTCTTATCGTGATTACTTTAATGTGTATACCGCTATTGCTGTTTCTCCTGAAAGTGGTATCGGTACTATCAACACGGTCCGCTATGCGAAATTTGAAACAACCTTTACCGGAGGTGTAGGACTGAGATGTGATTATGACGCAGCATTCAACTACGCACTACGGATGCCGACAGTGACAAAAGCAAATTTGAACCAAACACTGATTATTATGACTCCTAATACAACCGATTATGGTGGTATCTGCCAAATGTGGGATGATGGTTCGGCAATTGCTTTCTGTCCGATGAGTACCTACGGTTATCCTCTTGACACTCGCGGAGTAATCCAACACGAAGCCGGAGGACATGGATTCGGTAAACTGGGTGACGAGTATATTTATCACAATGAATTTATCGACTTCTGTACATGTACCTGTTGTGAACACGTATTTGAATTCAAATATGCTAAATCATTAGGATGGTACGACAATCTATCCCTTACCGGAAAAATGCACGAAGTACCTTGGAGTCATTTGATCTTTGATGACCGATATAGTGACCGGGTAGATATCTACGAAGGCGGATTTATGCACAATCGTGGTGTATTCCGTTCGGAACAGAATAGTTGTATGAATAATGATATTCCATATTACAGTACCATCAGTCGTGAATCAATCGTGAAACGTATCAAACAGTATGCAGGTGAAACTTATTCATTCGAGGAATTTGTCGCTAATGATAAAATGGCTCAAGAGGTTAAGGCACGTGCCATGAATACACCTTATATGGGAGGTCGCGTACATTCGTTCCAATATCCTCCTAAAATTCATAAAGGCAGTCCGCTGAAATGATTAAACGTAAAACTAAAACTGAAAGTAAAATGAAAAAGAGTATTCATATTATCTATACTACCTGTATCGGATTTGTATTCTGCATGACGGGATGCGGACAGGAAGATACAGTACAGAAGGAGACGGAACCGGATAACATCATGAAATTCCAAATCATACATCCGTCACAACAATCAAAGAGTGTTCTCCGTGCTACCGAAACTGCTTTCGAAACAAACGACCAAATCGGTTTATTTGTTACCGGACAGGATGAACCTTTGCAGATAGCGGGTAATTATGTAAACAATGCCTCGCTAACTTATAACGGAGAAGCATGGATCCCGGCAAAACCTATTTACTGGAATGATGGCACCTATGATGTATATGCTTATTATCCTCACTTCTCTCCCATTCTATCTGTAGATGAAACAGAGTTCAATGTGGCTTTAGACCAAAGTACTACAAAGACAGCCAATACATTAGGAGGATATGAAGCTAGTGATTTCCTGTGGGCATCGACTAAAAAACAAACAGCTGGCAATGCTGCCGTTCCACTGAAATTCAGACATTGTATGAGCAAACTCATAGTACGACTCATCAAAGGAGAAGACTATGAAGGAGATTTGGCGGAAGATGCAACAGTGTATATTCACAATACTGTACCGAGTGCCACTATTGATCTTAGCGTGGGAGTGGCTACTAAAGCATTATATGGTACAGAAGCCAGCATAAAGGCTAAGCCGGCAGGTGATCATCGTTATACAGCCATTCTTGTTCCGCAGAGAATAGATAACAGACGTCCACTGATAGAAGTGGTAATGAAAGGGGTATCTTATCTGATGGAAAGCAAATTCCTTTTCAAACCAGGCATACAGCATACTATCTCGCTGACTATATCTAAGAATCCGGATCAAGTGAAGATCGAAATAGGAGGTGAAGTTGAAGATTGGGAACCAACACAGGAATCATAAAATCATTTTAACGAGTTGCAGGCTATATCAAAAGTGCTAAATATTTATTTCGCTTTTGATATAGCCTCATCTTTTTCACAACTGTATATAGGGATCTTATAATAATAAGTATATTTGCAAGGGGATTATCAAAAGCTATATATAAATGAACGGCAAACTAATTCATATTATTTCTACCATTCTTTCAAGTTTATTAATGTTACTTTGCAACGGATGCCGCCAATGTAGTATCGAAATCAACGCATTACCCTTTCAGGAAAGTGAAGGAAATAACTGGGGACTTATAGCGACCAATGGAGAAATTAAAGTTCATTCCGGCAGTTTTACCTGGCAACCGTCAGCAGTAGTAAACGGAATGTTTAGTTTACCAGATGAAGAAGGATATTACCGGCTCTATCAACTGGAACATCCGACACAACCTGTCAGTGCCCAACGTTTCGCACAAATCGGACACTTCTTTGAGGAAGTCACACTTGCACAAGAATTTCCGGATTCGCCTATCTTAATCATCAACCGGAAAGGAAAAATTATCAATGATATCGGTATCAGCCTACATTATGACATTGTATTAGCACACAATTTCGCAGAAGGAAGATCACTGTTTTGTACACGAAAAGGTAAATATGGATTTATGGATACACAAGGAAATATTGCTATACCTCCTATATACGATCAAGCATACGACTTTCATGAAGGTATGGCTTTGGTTGGAAATATAAATAATAAAGGAGAAATGTGCTATCAACTCATTGATCCTTCTGGAAAAATCTGTTCTAACATTCAAATCACTCCCAGCCTGCTGGATCAACAGTTCAGCTGCGGACTAATGAAATATAGCAACTTATTGAATGGAAAATGCTGTTATTTGAATCCTGAAGGAGAAACCAACATATTTTTGCCGGACAGCATCAAAGAGTCATTCCGTTTCTACCATAATGCCGCCATTATACAAAGCGACCATGGAATAGGTCTCATCAACAAACAGGGAGAGCTACTTATTGCTCCAGAATACGAAGACGGTTTCATTGCTGGCAGCGACCGAATATGTCTCCGGAACGGTAACAAATGGCAATTGGCTGACTTCAAAGGTAACATCAAAGGAACGGATAAGAGTTATGACCGGATAACGTTTTTCTATCCTTCAGGGCTGGCAATTGCATACTCTGATAACCAGAGCTTATGGATTGATCGGGAAGGAAAACCACTCGACAACAAACAATACTACCGTATCGCAGAAGACCTATCAGCATTACAACTGGCTCCTC
Organism: Bacteroides bouchesdurhonensis; assembly: GCF_900155865.1. Lineage (GTDB taxonomy): Bacteria > Bacteroidota > Bacteroidia > Bacteroidales > Bacteroidaceae > Bacteroides > Bacteroides bouchesdurhonensis. The sequence goes on along the minus strand of NZ_LT707006.1, from coordinate 2,383,901 downwards.
AAGTCTTCACTAGAAAGAGTGCTAAAGCAGAAGATAAACCGGAGAACAAAAAAGAGATTTCTATACCCCCAGCTTCCATCTCCCCTAAAGAAAAACAAAAGACAGTCCAAACAGTTGAGAAAACAAATGCAACTTCTACCATCAACAACGAGGAGTGGAAGAATATCAGCAAACAGAATCCTTTTTACGCTGAAGCCAGCAAAATATTATCAGGTAAGCTACCCGAAACGGATGCGGACAACAGAAGGGTTATTTTAAATTATGTAGAACACCTACGTACTTCATACACTACCAAAGATATCGACTTCTTAACTCAATTGTTTAGCGAGGAAGCCCTGATCATCGTAGGAAAAGTTATTCGCAATGCTCCTAAAATGGACGGAGAATATCTATCAAAAGACCAGGTGGAATACAATATAAAAAGTAAACGAACCTATTTGGAACGTTTAAAGGTTTTATTTAAGCAGAACAAAGAAATCAAGTTGAAATTCAGTGATTTTAAGATTATGCGACATCCTACTCAACAAGAATTATATGGAGTGACGCTCCGGCAAAAATATAGTTCAGACCTATATTCGGATGACGGCTATCTGTTCCTGCTATGGGATTTCAGAGATGAAACGACACCTCTAATTCACGTACGCACATGGCAACCCAGTATGTTGGACGATCAGACTCCATTACCGGAAAAAGAGATTTTCAATATTCGTAATTTCAATTTGCAATGAATATATTCGAATCATATCATAACGTCCGGAGATGCTTTCTGACATTAGGAATGCTCTTAGCCTTCTCACATTTATATGCGCAACAGTTCTCTGTGCAACATTTTCGACAGCTTCCTAATGATATCAGTGCATATATTCAGCCAGAAAAGGACCTGAATGACGAGGCTTGCGCACTTATCAAAATAGTAGGAAACCGTGATTTTGTGTTTTCCACCCCTTTAGGTATCGTGAAACGAAAAAATGATGTTGGAGAAACATGGATATACGTTCCGCGAGGCACTGTACAAATCACAATCAAACACCCGCAATGGGGAGTACTCCGTGACTATCGTTTCCCCTCCCCACTGGAATCTCGTTTGACTTATGAACTAGTTTTAAATTCTCCGATCACTATGCCCCGAAAAAAAATACCTCCAATGGAAAATAACATTGTTGAATTTCCACGTATATATAGGCTACCGACACAACTTCCCGAACCGGCAAAGCTTCGTCTCAAACGGCCAAAAGAAGATGCCTGCTATCTGATTATACTGGATGCAAGTGTACATGAGAATGAAGTTGCCGGAGGTATACGCTTTGGCTGGATGCGAAGACATGGAATATATTTACACGTATTAAGCAATTTCCGCACTACTGCTAACACGAATGGAATGGAATGTGACAAAAACGGAATACCCAAGGGTGATGATATCCCTCCTTATTACACAGGAAAAACTAAAAATTCACATTATGCTTTACTTGCAGGCGGACTGCACCGGATTGCTGGTGACTTCTGTATCTACGAAGGAATTGGTTACGGTGTGCGCACTGTCATTTGGGAAACAAACGAGGGAAATTATTTACGCAACACGGATTATTCTTCAAAAGGTATTGCAGCAGAGTTAGGTGCTATGCTAAGATTACAAAGGTTCGTATTTTCAGCTGGTGCCATTACTACAAGAGGAAACTATTGGGAGCTAAACATTGGCATTGGGATTCGTTTATAATAACCTTATTCTATTTATGAAGATTGATATATGTATACGAAAATAATTTATTTCTTGATCATAGCTTGTTGGTTGCTTCCTACGGGATGTAGTGATGAAAATCAACCGGATAATCCCGCACCGGAGATCTTGCTGCGCGAAGCTCAAGACATCACCCGTACCAGTGCCAGACTTACCGGAACGGTGAATGCCTCATCCAATAGCAAGACGGATCGCTATCGTTTTCGTTACGGGACTTCCCTCCAAATTGAACAAATGGACGAACAGTCATTAAAGAATAGTCATGTCAGCACTGAACTACAGGATCTAATTCCAGGAACTACTTACTATTACTGCTTAGAAGCCGGAAATAAGAAATATCTGAAACAAAGCCCGATTTATAGTTTTATGACCATTCCCAATGAGGTCCCTAAAGTCGATAAAATTAATTTCTTAGGACAAGGACCTATCAGTATTATTTTGCAATGTGCTATCATGGATAATGGTGGAGAAACAATTCTAAAAAATGGTTTTTGCTATACCAAGACAAATGGAGAAGAATATGAGCTGAGTGCTCCCCTTTCGGATAGCAACCAATGGCAACTCCGTATCGGAGATTTAGAAAAGGATACTCAATATACAGTCAGAGCCTTTGCCGAAAATAAAATAGGAAGAGCATATAGTGAACCTTACCACTTTCAAACTGGAAGTGCTGTAATACTCACAAGTGCGGGAACATTGCCTAAGATCATCGGTGAAAAAGAAAAAAACGAATATAATACACTCAATATAGTAGGACCTCTAAACGGAACTGATATCCGATTTATCCGTGAGATGTCCGGAAAAGATATTACTGGAAATCCAACACCAGGAATTTTACAACAGTTGGATTTGACGGATGCACTTATTGTATCAGGGGGGACGTCTTATGATGAATCACGACATACAGAGGATCATACTATTGGCTACGGAATGTTTGGTGAACTGGAAGTGCTGAAAGAAATAAAACTTCCGGCAAGCACACTGATCATTGAGCAGAATGCTTTCAAGAATAGTACGGCATTAACGAAGCTTTCAATTCCCAGCAATACGGAAGTATTAACTCCTTCTACCGGATGTAAAAATCTCAGCCATATATCCATAGCTTCGGGAAATACCCATTATACCAGTATGGATGGAGTAGTGTATAATAAAAGTGGTGAAGTTCTTGTTTGGTTTCCCGAAGGAATAATGGGAGATAATATTCAGTTCTCACCTACACTAAAAAGTATCGGAGACTATGCGTTGCAGAAATGCAAAATTCGTTCGATCGTACTTCCCAATTCACTCAGTAGCATAGGAAAACAGGCCTTCTGCGAGTCTGAAATTAAATCAGTCATACTTCCTGACGGATTACGAAGCATTTCCACCGGATTATTTCAGAATTGCAAGAGTCTTACTTCCGTTACTTTGGGAAGTAAATGCGAGTCCATTTCAGCATACAGTTTTGACAATTGCCCGCTCCAGCATTTATATGTAAAAGCATCTACTCCTCCTGTTTGCCATTCAGAGACTTTCAGTGGAGCAGAAAGTATTTTTGCTAATTGCATATTGCATATCCCCCTAGAAAGTCGGACACAATATAGAAATCATAATATCTGGAAACAGTTTCTTCACATTGAAGGAGTTGCTTTTTAATCGAAAATCACAAACGTAGCATGCATTTGCTTGCAGAGTATTAATAGATAAGTTCCAACGTATTAAAAGTAGACGTTTTCTTCATGGGAGGTAATACATCCGCAACGCTAACTACGTCAGCGTGAAGTTACGATTTATATCCGGAAAATACTAACAGAACATTTACATCCGTCTCCGACGATGTCATTGATAGAAGCGGAGGTTTATAAACAACTTATTTCTTCAGGAGTCAGACCGGTGTATTTGATGATCGTGTCAATGGAGAGACCGTCATGCTTCATCGTACGAGCTATCTCTTCCTGTTTTTTCTTCTCACCTTCTACACGACCTTCTACGCGCCCCTCCTCACGACCTTCCTCACGTTCTGTATAAATATTATCGCGTAAGATGACGATATTATCCAAATGACGGTAATAAGCATTCAGTTCATCCTTCGTCATTCTGTCCAACTTCAATCGTTCACGAACATCCTCCAAGCCCGGAGCTGTAGCACTATCGGGAATATCCCCTGTATTCAGATAATAAATCCACTCTTCAAGTGGGCTTTTAGCCACTTGATTGAAGTCATTAACCTTCAGAATATAATATTCAGGATAAAGCTGACTCACATAATCCACTTTAAACGTCTGTCGTTGAAAGGGAGTTAGTTCCAGAATATCCCCTGCATGGATGCCTCGGAACTCAGTCTTACCGTGATAGACAATGTCCTTTCCGTTACCCAATGAGAAATATACGATATTGACACTGTACACCTTGCGTACTTTATCGTATCCTTCACCACGATTGATATATTCTGTTACCAATTTGGAGGTGCCGAACAGCATGCGCTGGAAATAGGCATACTCATTGTTATTCTGTACTTCAATTAAAATAAGCTCCCCTTTAGAGTTCTCAGCAAGCATATCCACACGGTTATATTTATCGAACTCGTCTTCCTGATTGCTTTCACTCTCAAGCAGTTTCTGGATTTTGATTTCCTCTTTTAACAGCGTGGTCAGAAAACCTTCAAGTACACCAAAATTAGCTTTATTGCGCAACAGGCGTTTCATCGCCCAGTCGAAACGAATATAATTACCTATCATACTATCGTTCCCTTTCTTTTGATTTGTTTTCACTTCAACAAAGATAAGGTGAAAATGTTGAATGACAAACGACAAGCACATTTTTATTTAGACAGACCCACAAATGCCATCAGACAGATACAAACTTTCCCTATTCTTCCCTTACCCTTGTCACGCTAGACTCCCGCAGCCATTCTTTTACACACAGTCTAGTCTGACATAGAAATGATTTTTTAATAAGTATCTGGATTTTCAATCCGCCAATGTCTTTATAGTATCTCAAATAAAAAGAAGGCCAACGATCTTATTAACGCTGTTGAATAAGAAATCTAATTTGTTGCAATTGCCGGAACGCCTCTTGTTGCAAACTCTCCCACTGACGTTGATAAGTAACAGATTGTCGTAGCTCCGGTAATGGATACTCTTCATCCAACGTTTCTTTCAGTCGTTTGACAAGTTTCAGGCTGTCAGTCCGCCAACGTTTCTCATCTAACAATGAATCGGCAGAATGAAGCATCCGCAATCGTTCCGAAGCAATCAAACGACGACAGTTTTCGCTACTGACTTGATTTCCGTAGACAGGATAGAAAGTCGGAGAAGTCGAAGGAACATCGGTATTAAAACAAATAGCTAAGAAGGTAATACCAACCAACATGGCAGCAGCTATAACCATATAAAAGTGCCATTTATGAGTAACACCAACTGCATTTATCACTTCCGTAGCAGATGCATAACGCTTATCACGCTTCTGGTGGGTACACTTACGTGAAACGGTAGCCAAATGTTTGTCTTTAAGCAAAGTAGCCATTTCTCCAATTATCACTCCTAATGAATAGATATCCGCACGCAAGTCTAAAGAAGTACCCGGTTGGAGTATCTCGGGAGCAAGATAATACCGGGTGCCGGCAGGAAGTTTCAACACATCGTAATCGTCACAATCGGAAAGGCTGAAATCAATCAGCTTGACATTATTGCCATTATGAGTAATCAGAATATTACTTGGTTTTAAATCCCGATGGACAATCTGTTTGCTATGGATATATTGCAAAGCACTACACAATTCCGTTATAATCTTAATCGCCAATGGAAAATTCAGTTTTCCCTGCTGCATAAACTCTTTCAAAGTTACCCCATCCACATATTCCAATAGGATACAATGTCCCAACGAAGAGACCTTTTCCCAACTCAACGTTCGGCAAATATGAGGATGTTCCAACTGATAACCAATATTAAACTCTTTTTCAAGTGCTTGCTCACAAAAGACCGTCCTCCGATACATGGGTTGCAGTGCCTTCAATATATGCAATTTACCATACCGATGACAACGGAATAATTGATTATATCCCGAAGCAGAAGTATATATCTCCTGTATATCCGTAATAGCCGTATCATTCGGATAAGTATCTTCCTTGAAGAAACCGGAAGTAAAAGAATCATTATTCATATTCAATGCAGTTCAATAAAGTAAGACCTCCATTTCGTCCGGCTATAAATGGAGAAGTTCGAACCCCATCCCGCAAAATGTACGGAAGAAATAACGGTTGTCCTTTGATAAAAGTAGCAGTCTCAAAACAATCTCCTTTTTGCAGTTTAGACTGTTTTGCCTCTTGTACCTCAAACACCGCGTTCCCTCTATACAGCAAACGTACATAGCGATTCGGCGACCATCCAATTTCCACTTCTGCTCCAGGAACGAGTTCTTTCGCCATCACTTGATAAGCCGAGAAAAAAGAAGAATTGAAAGCACTACTACTCTTTAAATAGCTACAGAAGGTGGTAAAGAAATCAAAACCTATATAACGAGATAATAAATCAAGCGTTTGTACACGTGGCTTATGCACATCATTCACGTATCCCCATAAACGTTTTAGAGTAGAAGTTGAAATTACCCCAAACGAGTTCTTCTGCAAATAGAAAGAAAACTCATCAAAATCAGTAGTCGTACGCAAAGGTTTGCTATATTTTTTTTCAACTAACAATAATAATTCTACAATTTCCGGTTTATATATATTCATAGTTCAGTACTGAATGTTTTATCCGTCCCAAAGATAAGTAAAATCGTTTTATTATCGTATATTTGTCCGATTAATATTAAATCATTATTTTAAAATATGAGGCAAATAAATCTATTTATGATGTCAGCAGCAATGTTGTTAGCAGCCTGTGGTGAAAATAAAGAAACAGGCAAAACAGATCAAGTGCTTATCGGGAAATCGGATATTAAAATTGAAGGGAAACGCATGACTCCCGAAGCACTTTGGGCAATGGGACGTATTGGTGGACTCTCCGTATCACCAGACAGTAAGAAAATCGCGTATACAGTAGCTTATTACAGTGTACCGGAAAACAAAAGTAATCGCGAGGTTTTTGTAATGAACGCAGATGGTAGCGATAACCAGCAAATCACGCATACTCCTTACCAGGAGAATGAAGTTACCTGGATTAAAGGAGGAAGTAAACTTGCATTTCTGAGTAACGACCAAGGAAGCAGCCAACTTTATGAAATGAACCCGGATGGCAGTGAACGTAAACAACTAACCAACTACGATGGAGACATCGAAGGATACTCTATTTCTCCGGATGGCAAGAAAATTCTTTTCATCTCTCAAGTAAAGACTAAGAAAAGTACGGCTGAAAAATATCCGGATCTTCCCAAAGCTACGGGTATCATCATCACTGATTTGATGTACAAACATTGGGATGAATGGGTGACAACGGCACCGCATCCTTTTATTGCTGACCTAGACAAGAAAGGGCTCTCTAATATCGTAGACATTCTGGAAGGAGAACCATACGAAAGTCCAATGAAACCATGGGGCGGCATTGAACAATTGGCATGGAACACGACATCAGATAAAGTAGCTTATACGTGCCGAAAAAAGACAGGTATGGAATATGCAGTCTCCACCAACTCAGATATCTATATCTATGACTTAAAGACAAAGGAAACGAAAAACATCACTGAAGAAAATAAAGGATACGACACGAATCCACAATATTCTCCAGACGGCAAATATATCGCATGGCAAAGTATGGAACGTGACGGTTATGAAGCAGACCTGAACCGTTTGTTCATCATGGACCTGAAAACGGGTGAAAAACGTTTTGTTAGTAAAGCATTTGAATCGAATGTGGATGCTTTTGTATGGAGTTCAGATGCTAAGAGCATTTATTTCACGGGGGTATGGCATGGAGAAACTCAAATCTATGCACTCAACCTGACAAATGACTCTGTAAAAGCTGTTACTTCGGGAATGTATGATTATGAAGGAGTTGCGCTTTTCGGTGATAAACTAATCGCCAAACGTCATTCTATCAGCATGGGTGACGAAATTTATGCTGTCGCACTAGACGGTGCTACTACCCAACTGACACAAGAAAATAAACAAATCTACGACCAGCTGGAAATGGGTAAAGTGGAAGGTCGATGGATGAAAACAACCGACGGTAAAGACATGCTAACATGGGTCATTTATCCTCCTCAGTTCGACCCTAATAAGAAGTATCCTACCTTATTATTCTGTGAAGGCGGTCCTCAAAGTCCTGTCAGCCAATTCTGGTCTTATCGTTGGAATTTCCAGATTATGGCTGCCAACGACTATATTATTGTTGCTCCAAACCGTCGTGGATTACCGGGATTTGGTGTTGAATGGAACGAACAAATCAGTGGTGACTATGGTGGTCAGTGTATGAAAGATTACTTCACTGCTATTGATGAAATGGCCAAGGAATCGTATGTAGACAAAGATCGTTTGGGATGTGTAGGAGCTAGCTTCGGTGGTTTCTCCGTATATTGGTTAGCCGGACATCATGACAAACGTTTCAAAGCATTTATTGCTCACGACGGAATCTTCAATATGGAAATGCAATATCTTGAAACCGAAGAGAAATGGTTTGCAAACTGGGATATGGGAGGTGCTTACTGGGAAAAACAGAATCCAATAGCACAACGTACTTTTGCTAATTCTCCACACCAGTTTGTAGACAAATGGGATACTCCTATCCTTTGTATCCATGGAGAGAAAGATTACCGTATTTTAGCTAATCAGGCAATGGCAGCTTTTGATGCTGCTGTAATGCGTGGTATACCAGCTGAGTTGTTAATTTATCCTGATGAAAACCACTGGGTACTAAAACCACAGAATGGAATTTTATGGCAACGTACTTTCTTTGAATGGTTAGACAAATGGCTGAAAACGGAAGCTAACCAACAGAAATAATAATTCTATTGAGAAATAAAATGTCCTATACATCGCTTCCAAAAAGCAAATGTATAGGACATTTTTATTTGTTAATTCTAAATTATAATATTTACTCAGAAATCGGATAATTATACTTTCTAAGTACTTCACTCCCATCAATCTTATAATCTGCAACAGTTCCCATGGATTTCCCTAACTGTTCTCCTATCCATCTACCTTTCAGATGATATTGCTCAAACGTATAAATATTTCGCAGAACAATATTAAAAGTCGCAGAGCACTTGTATCCACCTTTTTGTACAGACAATGTCACGAAAGTATAAGGTGATACAGTAACTTTGATAGCAGTCTTAGTAGACCAAGTATGAATTGACTTAATTTCCTGTTTTTTTCCAAAGACTAAAGAAGTACGTGGTCCATATTTAAAATCAGAAATAGTACCTGAATTATCAATCAAAGGAAGTCTAATTTCCAGTTCTTCCAGATTCTCTACATCTTCAGGCAGATACCCTTCAGTCAATGTAAGTAGAGAAGTCTCTTCAGATTTCTCTTCGAAATAAAAAGTGTGTGGAAAAGGAGTAACAGTATGGTTCTCAGGAGAAGACCATACTATCAAAGGTGATTCTATTTTTTCCGGGATATCCCCCTCTTCTTGTATAAAATCACAAGAAATAAGTTCCACTTTAACGGGCATGGAAGGAATTGAGTCATTTGATTCTTCACCACAAGCAGTAAATACAGCTAAAAAGCTTAAAAGAAAAAATAATTTAGTTTTCATGATTTAATAAGTTTTAGTTTAGTTTGGTTGTCTATACTGCCAAAATTAATGAAAAAATCTCATTTTCAAAATTTTGCTATGCTATTTTTTCCTCTCTACCTCAAATATCTAACATATCCTACAGCATTCGTGTAGCTTCAATAAAAAAAAGATGGAATTTCACTTAAATTCCATCTTTTATAATACAATAAAAAATCCTTTTTATTTTCCAGGTCTGCTTGGGATTTTCTCAAAAATAGCTTTTATACGTTTCATATCCAATTTAGGAGTACGATTATAATAATAAACCCCATTCTTCTCTTGTTCTACGTCTGTTAATTGTGTATAACAGAATCCCCAAACATGTTTTGAATCTATCAATGCATCAATCTGTCCCTCAAGACGTTTGTAAAATTCTTCTTCATTAGCAGGCATTCCGCCGTATCCCCATGAATTTTTACGGTCTTTTTCTGCCATCCAAGGAATACCACCAAATTCATCTAACATATATGGCTGACCCTCATACACCGCTAGAAAATCTTTATCTCTAGTATTACGATATGGTTCTTTACCTTCTTCAAACTTCAATTGCTCAGTCAGTTTTGCACGATCTTGCTCGTAATTATGAACACTCCAAATATCTGTCAAAACGTGATTATCACCACTAGCGTCATTTATAGGACGAGTCGGATCAATCCCTTTAGTAATATGATATACATCTTTTACCAGACGTACATAAGCATTTTGTCCACCACCCCATGTTTCGTTAAATGGAGTCCAAGTCACCAATGAAGGGTGATTACGATCACGTAGTACAACCTCAGTCCATTCTCCGATAAAGTTACGAGCAGCAAGTTCTTTATTTACATCTAACACCCAACTTGCAGATTCTCCCCAAGTGATATATCCTAGTTTATCTGCCCAATAATAATATCTCTCTTCAAATACTTTCTGATGTAAACGGGCACCGTTGAAACCTGCCTCTTTACCTAATATAATGTCATTCTTTAAGGCTTCGTCGCTCGGAGCAGTCCAAATTCCATCAGGATAATAACCTTGGTCTAATACAAGACGTTGATAATAAGGCTCGTTATTCAAATAGAATATACCATTTGCGGTATGCACTTTACGCATACCAACATATGATTTTACCTCATCAATAACATTACCTTTAGCATCCTTTACACGATAAATTACATCATAAAGAAAAGGAGTCTCCGGTGTCCAAAGATTCATATTCTTCATCGGAAGAACAACTACTGAACCATTGCAACTGCTAACTTCTTTCTTTGCAACAGTTTTTTTACCATCCATTACCGTCACTTCTAATGTTCCGTCATTTGATTCCTGATAAAACTCCGGCAAAATAACTAGTTGTTTCTGGTCGATATCAGGACGTGCAAAAACAGTCTTCAGTCCGTTAGGAGCTACAGCTTCCATCCATACAGTCTGCCAGATTCCTGTTACACGTGTATAAGAACAACCTCCTGAGAAGTAATTTGTACATTGTTTACCACCCGTCTGCTCACCTGAGCGCAAATCGTCTTTCACAAAAACCACTAAATTATGAGTTTGACCAGGTTTTACATAACGTGTTAAATCAATAGAGAACGACGAACTACCTCCCAAATGACGAGCAATAAACTTTTTATCAATAAAGATCTCTGCACAATAATCTACAGCACCAAAATTCAGAAAGATTTTCTTTCCACTCCAATTTGCCGGAATCGTCAAAGGACGTTGATACCACATCTGATTAATAAAATCAGTATGCTCGACGCCAGAAAGTTTACTTTCCGGGCAAAAAGGTACAATAATGTTGTTTTTGAATTTATCAGTTTCCTGTAATTTCCTATCTTTTCCCGAATTTCCAAAATCAAATTCATAAGTCCAAGTACCATTCAAATTTACCCAATCCGTGCGTTCAAATTGTGGGCGGGGATATTCCGGACGAGGAACGTCTGCTGAAAATACATTCCACACATTCATCAGAGCTAATAGAGCTACTGCAAAAAGTTTTTTCATGTTTTTTTTTATTTTATGGTTTACAAAATTATTTTAGTCTACTTCATATAAATAAGACTTCATTGATGGTTTTCAATGTTGCAAAGATTGGGAAAATAAAGAAAAACGAAGAGAAATATTTATTCAAATAATGACAGAATCAGACCAAACTGCCTACAAAAAACTATTTTGTAGGCAGTTTGCAAGTAGATTCTCATCCTTATCCTAATTATATTTTCTCTCTCAAGTCTAATGAGAATAAATGTTCGCTATTTCGACAATATACATTTTATGCAAGCCACCATGAACTCCCCCATACCATTTTTCTAGAGATTCTTTATCCAGAAAGCATTCAGGTTTAATACCATCAGCATATAGTTTTTTACATTCTAATGTCAAACGAGCCTGTTCAAAAAGGATATTCCCTTGTTCAGTAAATATAGGTTTTAGACCAGTTTCTTTTACCTTATCAATATCTCGTCCCGATTTGGAACCACAAATAGCATGAATTTTCTTATTTTCTTCACCTAAGAAGGAAAGTGTCAGAAACTCATTCTTTTCTATAAATTCGTAAGTATAACGTTCAGGACGAATAAAAACAAAAGCAACTGGTTTATTCCATAACCAACCAATACCACCCCAGCTTGCAGTCATTGTATTAAATTTCTCTTTTGTTCCAGCTGTCACCAGCATCCACTCTTTTCCAATAGATTCGAAAAAGTTATCCGATAACTCTTTTATTTCTAATTTCTTCATCTCTTTTTATACATTTAGTTCTTACTTGTTCATATTCCAATAATCTATTTCTTTTTATGTAATTTTACAATCTGTCCCAAGTATGGAATTTCTATCCGTATCTTCCGCTTCTTAGCTTCAGCTGCAAAGACTTTAGGCGGATCATGAAGAGGTTCATCTGATAAATCAAAAGTACCATAATGCATCGGAATGGTAAGCCCCGCCTGCATTTCTTCAGCAGCCGTCAATGATTCGTAAGGTGAAATATGATTAGGTCGCATAAACCAACGAGGCTTATACGCTCCAATTCCTAATAGTGCATAATCCGGTGCTCCAATGAGCTCTGGGATTTCCTGAAAATGTTTAGAATATCCAGTATCTCCACTATAATAAAGTGAAATACCATCGCCCTGTAACATGAAAGCTCCCCAGAGACGTTGTCCACCATCTCGTACAGAGCGTTTACTCCAATGTTGCGCAGGAAGAAAAGTTATTTTCAGAGCCTCGTCTTCAAGTTGCTGATACCATGCAGCTTCAATTACTTCCATTTCCGGAAACCAGTTCTTTAACAATTCTCCCGTTCCTAATCCACAGAATAGTTTCATCTGAGGATTATTTTTCAATAGCCTTGCTATGCTTTGTTTATCCAAGTGATCGAAATGATCATGACTAACCAACAAATAATCAATTCCTGTAAATATGTCAGGGTTGGCAGGAAACTCACTTTTTCTCTTCACAAATGGAATGTTTCCAAAAACCGGATCAAACATCACCCTCTTTCCTGCTAATTGAAGAAAAAAGGAATTATGTCCCAGCCATATTAATGAATCCCCTACAACAGCATCCAACGAACGAAGATAACATACCTTCGGATCCCATTTCACTGTTTTCTTCTCTTTCCGTTGAGGATTTGGAGATAAACGCCATTTTAGTACACTTCCCATACCAGGACGGAAACGGTGTTGCCGATTAAAAAAACGTCCACGTACCATCGGATTTCCTCTCCAATAAGGATTAACGGTAGCCAAATGCTCGTTTCTTCTGAAACATATATGTTCACCCATACTTTGCTCTTTTGAATATGTTCATTACAAACATAACAAAAAATGTGCCCCGGACACACAAACGGGACACATTTTAAGGCATATTTAATATTGCAAGGTATCTATTCGAATCGTATCTTTATTATTATAAATGGTATCTACCAAAGTATCTGATTTTTCATAATGTATATACCGATATGTTTCTGTCCTTTTGATGCTTGGCATAAAAAAGAATATAGGTACCAACAATAAACAAAATAGCCAAATGAGCAATAAAGAAACTCTTAATCTTTTAGACATTGCAGTCCAATTGAATATGGAACGGAAGATGGTATGTACCAATGCAAAAAGTGGGATACCAAAGAATAAAATCAATACAATCCAAGCAACAAATGTCCAAGGTGAATTCCAAGCGATAGTCAAATCCAATCCTGGTATTGCAGCAGGCAGTGTACCAAAAAGCATTCCTCCCAATCCAAGTAGAAGAGCTATAATTCCTATTAAAGCAACTACTAAAACAATGGCCGCAATCAACAGAAAAGGACATATGGCAATTGCCAGAATGACTAATACAAGCTTAAAGATGAAAGCGACCACAGAAAGAAAGAAATCAACCGCTTTCTGTAAAAAGGAACGAGGCTTACCTGAATTTACATAATCGTTTACTCCATTCGATACACGTTCAAAACCGTCAGTTACAGTCTTTCCTATATTCTCTACCGTCACTGCTTGTCCACGCATACTCAATTTTTCTGCAGCTGTACGTGCTTCGGGAATAACAATCCAAGCAATCAAATAAAAGATAATTGCCGGACAATAGGGAATAAAAACTAATATCACCATTAATATACGTACTAACGTAATATCCCATCCCAAATATGCTGCCAAACCTGCGGCAACTCCACCGAGCATTTTGTCGTCCGGATCTCGGTATAATCGACGATGCGCTGTTCCACTTTGATTAAATGCATCACTTCCGGAATTTCCTATCTGCTGTGAATTATTTTGAAATTCATTATATTCTGAATTATCTTCAAAATCTTCCGGCTTTCCCATACGCGAAATAACCTCTTCCACATCAGAAATTGTAATCACCTGTTTGCTTAAAGTAACCTTTTCAGAAAACAATTCAGCAATACGATTCTCCATATCGTTCACAATTTCTTCTGCTCCCTGTTGTTTACGGAAGTGCAAACGAATATTATTTAAATAATTGTCCAACAAATTATAGGCATCTTCATCAATATGATAAACGGTTCCACCCAAATTAACAGTTAATGTCTTTTTCATCCTATTTCTTTTTCAATTTATCTATTAGCAATATGATTCACAGTCTCATTCAGTTCCTTCCACGAAAGTTCCAGTTCGCCAAGAAAAGCTTCTCCTTTCTCTGTTAACTTATAATACTTACGCGGTGGTCCTTGGGTAGACTCCACCCATTCATAACTTAACAAATCATCATTTTTCAGACGAGTAAGCAGTGGATATAGAGTGCCTTCCACTACAATTAACTGTGCTTCTTTCAGTTTCTGAATAATATCCGAAGCATAGGCAGGTTCTTTATGGAGTAACAGCATAATGCAATACTCTAATAGGCCTTTTCGCATCTGAGATTTTACATTGTCTACATTCATAATAGATCTTTTTGATGTAACAAATATATGTATTACTTTAGTACTATGTATTACAAAGTACTATAATTTAATAATAATTAATCAATTAAACAGTAATCACCTTATTATAAAAAGAAATAATATCTATATTTGTATCCTGTAAAACTACAAATTAAGTACGATAATATGTTTACCATTCGAAAAGCAACAGTTAGCGATTGCAATTTAATCAATAAGATGGCTCAAAATGTTTTCCCTGCCACCTACAAAGAAATATTATCTTCTGAACAATTAAATTATATGATGGATTGGATGTACAGTCCTGAAAATATACGTAAACAGATAGAAGAAGAAGGGCATGTTTACTTTATTGCTTATGAAGGATGTGAACCATGTGGATATGTTTCGGTACAGCCTCAGGAGAATAATGTATTTCACTTACAAAAAATATATGTTCTGCCTAATTTCCAGAATGCTCATTGCGGTAGCTTCTTATTTAGAGAAGCTATTAAATACATTAAAGAAGTACATCCGAGCCCATGTTTGATGGAACTTAATGTGAACCGTAATAACAAAGCACTAAAATTCTACGAACATATGGGAATGAAAAAACTACGTGAAGGAGATTTTCCGATCGGAAATGGATACTATATGAACGATTACATCATGGGATTGGAAATATAAAAGAAGCTTCTGCACTTCTCTTTTCTATTAACAAAAACTATTTTCTTCATAAAAAAAAGATGCTAATAGATTATTTTTTTCTTCTCAATAAAAAAATAAATCTTCTCAATGATTGATATTAAATATAACGGTCATTAAAAAAATCAGTTCGAAGATTATAAATGTATAACCCCGGTACATCTATTGTTACTTTAATAAAAATAGATGTACCGGGGTTTTTATTGAGTGTTATAACCAGAATTTTATTTAGCTACTCGCTCCAGCCATTTCACCATTGAAAGCATTAATATCATTGAAATGCCAGTTGCACCAACAAATACCAACCAACAAGCCCAAATCGGAACTGTTGTATAAAGTATACCACCGATAAATACTAATAAGTTACCTATCGCAGTTGCAGCCAACCAACATCCCTGCATCAATCCTTGCAAATGAGGAGGTGAAACTTTAGATACAAATGATAACCCTAATGGAGAAATACACAACTCAGCAACTGTAAGGATGAAATATAAACCAACCATAACCCATGGAGTAACACGAATTGCCTCTATTTCATTAGCACTCATAGTACCTAATACTTCTTTTGAAGGCAATGTGAACGAGAATACCATTAGGAATATATATGCCAATGAAGCAATACCCATACCAATAGCTATTTTCATAGGAGTAGATGGTTCCTTATTTATCTTTTTCAAAGCACCAAATAACCACATGATAAATGGAGTAAGGAATACAACAAAGAAAGGATTAACACTTTGGAATATTTCAGCTCCCTTTATTTGGGTAAAGCCTAAATCGATATTAATAACGCTTAAATCAACATAATCACGAGCAAAATATGTCAGAGAATAACCGTTCTGATGGAAAGACATCCAGAAAAAGATCACAACGCCAAATACTGCAAACAAAGCATATATGCGTTGTTTAATTTCGGTTGCACTCATTGCTATTTCTTCTTTACTAACCGTTACATTACCACCCTTATTGACTACTACTTTCTTTGCAGGATCCGGAAAACGATTCTTATTCACTATATAAATTACTAATGAAATAATCATTGCAGCGATGGCAGCCATAAAAGCATATTGGAAACCACGGTTAAACACATCAAGATAGTTATGTACAAATACATTCATATCTGTAACAGGAGTAGCATCTAAAACAGCTTTATTTGCCAATGTAGTTAAATTTTCCATTGCTTGTGGGGCCATTTCACTTCCTTTTTCCAGATATTGATGACACAATTCAGGCAAACTAGCATCATAATCCAAATTATTCACTTGCAACCACCAGTTACGTACACCAATAGCAATAAATGGAGCAAAAACAGCACCTATATTAATAAACATATAAAATATCTGGAAACCAGAATCACGTAAGCTAGAATATTTTGGGTCATCATACATCTGACCTACCAATGCTTGAAGATTTCCTTTAAACAAACCATTACCAAAAGCAATCACAAAAAGTCCCAAACAGGTTAATCCCAAATAAAGAGCCATATCAGGTACAGGTGTGGGAGTAGGAATAGCAATTATCAAATAGCCGACAGCCATTAATATCAGACCTATCAGAATAGTTCTTTTGAAGTTTCTCGTTTTATCGGCAATAATACCTCCTACCAAAGCTAAAATATAGATTAAAGCATAAAATACGGAATAAATGTATCCGGTAGTAATTTCGGACAACCCAAATTTTGCAGAGATAAACAGTGTTAAGATTGCCATCATGATATAGAAGCCAAAACGCTCTCCCATATTTGCCAATGCCGCACCAATCAAACCCTTAGGGTGTTTCTTGAACATAGATATAAGTTTTTTAATTAATAAATTGATTTTGTTTTTTATATTTTTTGCAAATATATACTTTTTCCGGAATTTACTCGATATACAACAGACAAACTTCTGCTTGTACCTCACGAATTAAATCATTCGGAGCTATTTTTATCTGTAATCCACGTATTCCCGCACTTACATAAATATACGAAAAATCCCGGCAAGTTTCATGAATATAAGTCGGAAAGTGTTTCTTCATCCCAATAGGAGAACATCCCCCACGAATATATCCCGTCAATGGCAAAAGCTCTTTCACTGGTATTAAATCACACTTTTTATTTCCGGATACTTTCGCAGCTAATTTCAAATCAACCTCATGTTCTCCCGGAATAACACAAACAAAATAACCACTCTTATCACCCTGTAAAATTAGTGTTTTAAACACTTGTTCTACATTTTCTCCCAGGCTGCTAGCTACATGAATAGCACTTAGATCATTTTCGTCTACCTCATAAGGGATGAGTTCATAAGGTATTTTAGCCTTATCCAGCAGACGGGCAACATTGGTCTTATTAATCTTCATTCTTGTTTCTTTTCTAAATTTTTATTCGCAAAAATAATAAAGTTCGAACAATAAATCAGAAAAGAAGATATTAAATAAAAAATGAATGCGCCGTTTCTTATTTATTAGCGTATTCATTTTTTATTTCTACTCCTTTATAATCATAAGGAAAGTTCCTCGCGAAGAAACTTTGGAGTATATCCTTTCTGACTTTTTGCAACTTCCTCAGGGGTTCCATAACTCAGGAGCTCCCCTCCTCCTTTACCACCTTCGGGACCCATATCTATAATATAATCCGCCATTTTAATAACGTCCAAATTATGTTCAATAACAATAACTGTATTTCCTTTATCAACTAACTTATTCAAGACTCCCATTAAAACACGAATATCTTCAAAATGCAATCCGGTTGTAGGTTCGTCCAATATGTATAATGTTTTACCAGTATCACGTTTAGACAGCTCAGTTGCCAACTTTACACGCTGACTTTCTCCACCGGAAAGTGTAGTGGACGACTGTCCTAACTTAATATATCCCAATCCGACATCCTGCAACACTTTAATTTTATTCAGAATTTGCGGAACATTCTCAAAAAACTCCACTGCACGATTGATAGTCATATCTAGCACATCAGCAATAGATTTTCCTTTGAAACGTACTTCTAACGTTTCACGATTATAACGTTTACCATGACAAACCTCACAAGGCACATACACATCCGGCAAGAAGTTCATTTCAATCGTTTTATAACCATTTCCCGAGCAAGCTTCACAACGTCCGCCTACCACATTAAAAGAAAAACGCCCCGGTTTATACCCGCGAATCTTTGCTTCAGGTAACCCGACAAACAGATTACGAATATCTGAAAACACACCTGTATAAGTAGCCGGATTAGAACGCGGAGTCCGCCCTAGCGGAGATTGATCGACGTTTACAACTTTATCAATATTTTCTAATCCTTCAATAGAATCATACTCCAAAGGGTCCTGCAAGGAACGATAGAATTTCTGCGAAAGAATAGGTTGCAAGGTCTCATTGATCAGCGTAGACTTACCGCTTCCCGAAACTCCCGTTACGCAAATTAATTTTCCCAAAGGAAATTCCACATCTACATTCTTTAGATTATTTCCTTTAGCCCCTTTCAACCACAGAGATTTTCCATTACCTTTCCTTCTCTTGGCAGGAATTTCTATCTTCATCCTCCCATTCAAATATTGGGAAGTCATCGTATCAGTTTTCACCATCTCTTGCGGAGTTCCGGCAAATACGACTTCTCCACCCAAACGCCCTGCCTTCGGTCCCATATCAATGACATAGTCAGCTGCCAACATCATATCTTTGTCATGTTCCACCACAATGACAGAATTACCCATATCACGAAGTTCTTTCAAAGAATTAATCAGACGCAAGTTGTCGCGCTGATGTAAACCGATACTCGGCTCATCCAAAATATAAAGTACATTGACCAATTGCGAACCAATTTGTGTAGCCAAACGGATACGCTGGCTTTCACCTCCCGAAAGACTTACCGAGCTACGATTCAGAGCCAAATAATCCAATCCAACATCTAACAGGAATTTCAAACGGGTACGAATTTCTTTCAGAATCTCAGCTGCTATCTTTTTTTGTTTATCAGACAGAAACTCATCCACATTCATCAACCATTCATACAACTCGTTGATATCCATGTTGGCTAATTCATTAATATTCTTATCATGAATACGAAAATGAAGTGCCTCCTTATTCAGACGAGCACCTTTACATTCAGGACAAACAGTCGTCTTGGCAAACTGCTCCGCCCACTTCTGTGCTGTAGCCGAAGCATCTTTCTCCTGTAACATCTGAATGTACTTCACTACACCTTCATAGGTCACAAAATAATCAGAAGAAGTTCCAATCAGTGAACTCTTTATCTTAATCCGTTCATCAGAACCATATAAGATCTCATCAATCGCATCATCCGGCAATTCTTTCACAGGAGTTTTCAAATTTGATTCATATTTCTCCATTAGAGCTCCTATTTGCCAAAAAATCATCGCATTTTTATATTTACCCAATGGAGCAATCGCGCCTTCGTAAATAGATAAGTCCCGATCAGGAATCACCTTATCTATATCAATCTGACTAACGACACCCAATCCTTTACATTTCGGACATGCCCCCTGAGGAGAATTGAACGAGAAATTGTGAGGAGCCGGTTCACGATAAGACAGTCCTGTGACAGGACACATTAACCGTTTGCTATAGTGCCGAACACTTTCGGTCTGAGCATCCAGTATCATCAACAAACCATCTCCTTGCCGCATAGCAGTCGCCACACTTTGTTTCAACCGCTTATCATCTTTATCCGCAACTATCAGTTTATCTATCACGACCTCTATATCGTGATTTTTATAACGATCAAGTTTCATGCCATGTGTCACCTCACGAACTTCCCCATCTACACGTACATACAAGTACCCTTTCTTACGGACTTGTTCAAAAAGTTCCTTATAATGTCCTTTACGTGAACGGACTAATGGAGCAAGCAAATATATTTTCTTGCCTTTATAATCTTTCAGAATAAGATCCAATATCTGCTCTTCCGTATATTTCACCATCTTTTCCCCCGACAGATATGAATAGGCTATACCTGCGCGGGCATAGAGTAAACGAAGATAATCATATATCTCCGTTGTAGTTCCTACTGTAGAACGTGGATTCTTATTCGTCGTTTTCTGTTCAATAGAAATTACAGGACTTAATCCTGTAATCTTATCTACATCCGGACGTTCCAAATTTCCTAGGAAATTACGTGCATACGCGGAAAAAGTCTCAATATAACGGCGTTGTCCCTCAGCAAAAATTGTATCGAATGCGAGAGAAGACTTTCCACTTCCGCTCAATCCGGTAATCACCGTCAAACTATTACGAGGAATCTCAGCATCAATATCTTTCAGGTTGTGTACCCGTGCACCATACACATTAATATATTCTGTTTCTTGCATATTCATCTTCTTCATAAATGTCGCAAAATTAATGTTTCCGCCTGAAATATGCTCCTAAAAAAGCACAATATTATTTTCTTAACTCAAATCTTATGAAGATATAGGTCATAATTTGTACCTTTGTTCCTTGATTTCAAGAACTAATAGTAATTAATTGATGAAACCGATAAGTCGAATATTTATACTTTTGCTTTTAGCAAGCGCTTCATACGTAACTAGTTATGCGCAAGAGAACCAATCTTATATTTTGCACACCATTGAAAAAGGGCAGAATTTATACTCTATTTCCAAGATGTATAATGTCACCACAGCAGACATTATTCGGTTGAATCCTGGATGTGAAGAGAAAATTTATGCCGGACAAACTATTAAAATTCCACAAGGACAAGCTAGCCAGAAAGGGGAAACATTTCACACTATCCAAGCTGGAGAAACTCTTTATAAGCTTACTACTTTATATAAAGTGTCTGCCAAAGCAATTTGCGATGCCAATCCCGGACTTAGTGCCGAGAATTTCCGCATAGGTCAAGTAATCCGAATTCCTTTAGAAGAAGAAAAGACTACTGCGCCCACTACTCAACCTCCTGTTGAACAAACTGCAATTCAAGGACCAGTACAGTCTAGATGCAAAGATATGCACAAAGTAAAACGCAAAGAAACGATCTTTAGTGTAAGTCGTGAATATGGAATCAGTGAACAGGAATTGATAGCCGCTAATCCTGAGTTAAAGGAAGGTATGAAAAAAGGACAATACCTTTGCATTCCTTATCCAAATGCGGTTACTTTGGAGCCTACTCAAAAAGAAGATTTGAATGTGATTCCACCAAGTAACAGTGAATTATTCAACAAAATAAAAGAGGCTCCAGAAGAAATCTCAACTATAAAAGCAGCTTTAATTCTACCTTTCCATGAGGAAAAACGTATGGTAGAATATTACGAAGGATTTCTGATGGCAATTGATAGCTTAAAACGTACTGGTACTTCCATTGATCTGTATGTATATGAATCAGGTAAAGATGCTTCTGCCATAAACAATATACTGTCAAAGAAGGAAATGCAAAAAATGAATATTATTTTTGGTCCAATGCACCAACAACATATCAAGCCATTGTCTGATTTTGCCCAAAAGAACAACATACGTTTAGTAATTCCTTTCTCTCAAAACAGTGAGGAAGTATTCAACAATCCTTCCATTTACCAAATAAACACCCCTCAGTCTTATTTATATTCAAAAGTATATGAACATTTCACTCGCCAATTTCCCAATGCTCATGTTATCTTCATCGAACCGACCAGTCCGGACAAAGATAAAGCGGAGTTCATCAAAGGATTGAAACAAGAACTAAAGAGCAAAGGCATTTCCATGAACAGTGTCAGTGAAAATGATACCAAAGAAACTCTAAAAGCAGCACTACGCAGTGACAAAGAAAATATATTCATTCCGACATCTGGCAGTAATGTGTTGTTAATTAAAGCTCTACCCCAACTTACTATGCTAGTTAGGGAGGCTCCGGATCAGAGAATCCACTTATTCGGCTACCCGGAATGGCAAACATATACTCTTGATCATTTGGAGAATTTCTTTGAATTGGATGTGTATTTCTATTCCTCGTTCTATATGAATACCTTATTTCCTGCTGCTATACAATTTACTAATGCTTATCATAAATGGTATAGTAAAGATCTTACCAGCAAATATCCCAATTATGCAATGTTAGGTTTCGATACCGGATTTTTCTTTTTAAAAGGATTATCGCGTTTCGGTTCCGAGCTAGAGAATAATTTACCTAAAATGAATCTGACTCCAATACAAACAGGATTCTTATTCGAACGGGTTAATAATTGGGGAGGATTTATCAATAAGAAAGTATTCTTCATCCATTTCACTAAGAATTTTGAATTAGAAAAACTCGATTTCGAATAGTACAACAATGATAAAGATAAAATCATGTCTGATTGCTGCTTCATTACTTGTAGGACTAGCCTTTCCTGCAAGTGCACAAATAGGTGAAGCTCGTCACAACTTCTCTGTCGGATTTAACGGAGGAGTGAATTTAAATAGTGCATCTTTTACTCCTACTATCAAACAAAATAGTTTGATGGGAATTACCGGAGGATTAACAGCACGCTATATTTCCGAGAAGTATTTTGCTATGATATGCGGTGCGCAAGTAGAATTAAACTTTTCACAAAGAGGTTGGGATGAATTATTTGAGATAGCCGGAGAAAACGGAGAACCCGTCAAAGATACCAGCAGAGCATATACTCGAAAATTAAATTATATCGATATCCCTTTTCTAGCTCATTTAGCATTTGGAAATGAAAAAGGATTGCAGTTTTTTCTAAATTTAGGTCCACAAATCGGTTTCTTGATAGGAGAATCGGAAAAAACAACAAATATAGATATGAACTCTCTGACAAATACTCAGAAAGCTGTCTATGGTGGTAAACTTGATAATAAATTCGATTACGGTATTGCCGGTGGCGGTGGAGTAGAACTAAGAACTAAAAAAGCAGGTAGCTTTCTAGTTGAAGGAAGATATTATTTCGCTTTATCAGACTTTTATAGCACGTCAAAAAAAGACTATTTCTCACGTGCAGCACATGGTACTATCACAGTGAAACTTACCTACTTGTTTGATTTGAAAAAATAAAAGATTTGATTAATACAATCAAATAAAAATATGACCACTAACTTTTCGATGGGTTAGTGGTCATATTTTTATTTGAAATTTATTTTTAATCTAGAATTCCTTCTTTAATTTATTGCTTGAAAGAACTCAAGAAACTATCTCAATCGATCTGCAGCTTTTACCATCACCTCATCACGTCCAATGGCACGTATAGCTAATATATTAAGAATAATAGAAATAAGTGGTAAGCACAAAGCCCAACCAATCCGGAAAGAATTTACATCATTCTTTAAAGCAAAATAGAATGCAGCAAAAGCGATATAATATCCTACCAATAACAAACTGTTAAAAATAGACATACGAATCTGCAGCATACGGTTCTTATATAGAAATATAGTTGCAAAAGCTACTATTGTGCTAAGCATTAGGATACCGAACAAGCCCCAAGTAGAGTGAAAAGCTCCATTCACATCCAACCCCAAAGCTTTAAAAGCACATTCTCCCATTGCCCCGGTAGCATCAACAAAATATCCCATAGGTAGACACATTGCCGTAATCAGCACCACTGTAACAATTAACAAATAAACTGTTTGAATCCGTTGAATCATAAATATTCTATAGTAGTTAAGTTAAACAATAATAGCCAAGCAATAAGAAATAAGGGAACAACTCCCGCTTACTACTTGACTATCAATCTCTTTTCAGGAAATATATTACTGAAGTTTTTCCTTCTCCTTAGATGGATTTCTATAATAAATTTTTCCCTCGATGTATTCTTGCGTTGCAATCAACGTCGGTTTTGGCAATTTCTCGTAATAACGTGAAATCTCAATTTGTTCTCTATTTTCAAATACTTCTTCCATATTATCAGAATAAGAAGCGAACTCTGCCAATTTCTTAGAAAGATCATTCTTAATTTCCACACTAATCTGGTTAGCGCGTTTACCAATAATGGCAACAGTTTCATAAACATTCCCTGTATCAGAACAGAGTTCCATCATATCACGGGTTACCGTTGTAGCAGGAGCATTTGTCTTTTTGTAGTCCATAAATCTATTTAAATTTGGTCTTTAATTACTTTTTGTGATTCATTGAATATTTTCTCAGCTTCTTTCAGATATTTACTTTCCGGAAATTCATTCCTAAAGCCATAATATTCATCAACCGTTTCACGATAACGGTCCATCTTCTTATCTTCCACACTATATACAGCCATCTCGTGTAAAGCACGCAAAATCAGTATGGAGAGTTCTTCGCGATAGTCAGTATAAGGGTAATCCTTCAATGCATTCCGAGCTGTAATAACACACGACTCATAGTTATTGCCCATATAATTACCCAAGTTATAATATAACCTTGCCGAATAAAGTTCTTTTAAAACCAACTTATCCTGCAAAGCAAAAATCATATCTTGGGCTTCCTGCTTCTTTATACTTTCTGGAAAGTATTCCATAAACATCTGTAGCTGCTGAATAGCTTGATAAGTACTCGTCTGATCCAAGCGTGGCTCTGGAGTATCAAGGTATAATGATTTACCAGCATGGAAACGTGCCAATTCGGTAAAAGTACCACGTGGATATGAAGTAAAATAAGTGATAAATGTTTGGGCAGCTGTCTGATAATCTTTTTGATTAAAATAGCTCATTCCCAGCATATAAAGAGATTCCTCCGCTTTATCTGTACCTTTTAGGATTGTGATTAACTCATTCAACAAAGTAGCCGAACGATTATACTGTCCTTTCGCAAAATAATTTTTAGCAGCTTCGTACTTGTAATCGTAGTCAGTACTTTTCAATAATTTATTGTACTCTCCACAAGAAGTTAGAGTAGCTGCTGCAAGTAAAGCTATAATGATATTTTTCTTCATCCTATTTCAAATAATGCGCAAAGTTACGTATTCGCAGGGAATTAACCAATTAATCTATGTTTTTTAATACAAAAAAGGCGTTAAACATCGACGAAAAGAATAAAAAGAACGCCAAACAGTGAACGAAAAACAGCGAACAGACTGCGCTACGTTTTTACCCGATAGCATAGTCCGCCCGCTACTCATTGTCTACTTCCTGATTTATAGTTTATACAAATCACTTGCTGCTAACAGATCGACCTTCTTTTCTTTTAAAACTTCGATACATTTGTCCAGATTGCTGGGACGAATCACGACATTCGCGATATTATTGTTGGCAAACGAATACATATATTCAATAAACACTCCTTCTGCAGACAAATATCCTAACACTGTTGCCAATGCTCCCGGAACATTAGGACAACTGATTCCAACTACATCTGTTATATTAACAGCAAAATGATTATCCTTCAATGCTTTGTATGCTCTATCAGGATCAGATACAATCCCGCGTAAAATACCAAAATCAGCATTTTCAGCGATACACAATGCAGAAAGATTGATATTTTCTCTCGCTAGTACTTCAGTCACTTCCGTTAAACGACCGGACTTGTTCTCCAAAAAGATAGAAAGTTGTTTTGCTACCATAGTTGTTGAATTATTAAAGTTTTCTGTTATCAATTACTCGTTTTGCTTTACCCACACTACGTTCAATACTACGTGGCTCTACCAATTTCACATTGACACCAAGCCCAAGAACACTTTGCAAACGTGCTGCCAGTTTCTTCCTCAAAGCTAACATCTTATTGATTTCGTCAGAATAGAAATCCGAACGTACTTCCACCTGCAGTTCCATGGTATCAGTATTATTCTCCCTACCGATCACTAACAAATAATGTGGTTCAAATTCCGCCATTTCAAGAATGACAGATTCAATCTGAGTCGGGAATACATTCACACCACGAATGATCAACATATCATCACTACGTCCCAAAATACGATCCATACGAACTAATGTACGTCCGCAAGAACATTTATCATAATGCAAGGCGGTTAAGTCACGCGTACGGTAGCGCAATAATGGCATACCTTCTTTAGTCAGATGCGTAAATACCAATTCACCTGTTTGACCAGGTTCTACCGGTTGCAATGTATTCGGATCAATAATTTCGGGGAAATAATGATCTTCATTCAAGTGCGTGCCATGCTGACATTCACACTCATACCCAACTCCCGGTCCCGCTATCTCGCTTAAGCCATAAATATCATAAGCCTTAATACCCAGCTTTTCTTCGATTTCATGACGCATATGTTCCGTCCATGGTTCTGCACCGAAAGCACCTATCTTCAAATTAAACTCTTCACGTGGTAAACCGGAATCTTTTATTGCATCTGCCAGATAAAGTGCATACGAAGGAGTACAACATAAGACAGTTGAGCCAAAATCATGCATTAACGTAATCTGCTTTTCCGTATTGCCACTAGACATCGGAATCACTGATGCACCAATATTTTCCGCTCCGGCATGAGCACCTAATCCTCCTGTGAAAAGTCCATACCCATAAGAAACCTGGAATATATCCGAACGACCTGCACCATAAGCAGTAAAAGCACGTGAAATGCATTCTGCCCATGAAGAAAGATCTTTGCGGGTATATCCTACCACAGTTGGTTTTCCCGTAGTACCGGAAGAAGCATGAATACGTACAATCTGACTCATCGGCACCGCACAAAGTCCAAAAGGATAATTATCTCTTAAATCATATTTTGTAGTAAACGGAAGTTTCACAATATCATCAATACTTTTGATATCATCAGGGGTAATCCCCAATTCCTGCATTTTCTTCCGATAAAAAGGAGTGTTGTGATAAACGTAGTCTACAATTTTCTTGAGTCGTATGCTTTGAATCTTTCGAAGACTCTCGCGGTCCATACACTCAATGTTCTCATTCCAAATCATGTTTTTCCGGTATTTACTAGTTGTATTAATCTGTTTTTTGATATTAATATGTTGCAAAGTAAAGGATTTATTTGGAAAAATGATTTGATATCTCGATTATTTTCCCGAATATTGCTTCACTTTTTAGGATTTAACTATGAATTTTGAATTAACATCTGCCTACAAGCCTACCGGAGACCAACCGGAAGCAATCGCCCAACTGACTGACGGAGTACTTCAAGGAGTTCCTGCACAGACTTTATTAGGTGTTACCGGCTCTGGAAAAACATTTACCATTGCCAATGTTATCGCTCAGATCAATAAACCGACATTGATTTTGAGTCATAACAAAACATTAGCTGCCCAATTATATAGCGAGTTTAAGGGATTCTTTCCTAAGAATGCTGTAGAATATTATGTTTCCTATTATGATTATTATCAACCGGAAGCCTATTTACCAAATTCAGATACTTATATAGAAAAAGATCTGGCTATCAATGACGAAATAGATAAACTTCGTTTGGCTGCTACCTCCGCCCTACTCTCCGGTCGGAAAGATGTAGTAGTCGTATCCTCTGTTTCTTGCATTTATGGTATGGGTAATCCATCGGATTTCTATAAAAATGTAATTGAGATAGAACGGGGACGAATGCTTGACCGCAATGTTTTTCTCCGCCGCCTGGTAGATAGTCTTTACGTACGTAATGATATCGACCTTAACCGTGGAAATTTTCGTGTTAAGGGAGACACAGTAGATATTTATCTTGCTTATACAGATAATCTTCTTCGTGTCACTTTCTGGGGAGACGAAATTGATGGAATCGAAGAAGTGGATCCCGTAACAGGAGTTACTATTGCTCCGTTCGAAGCCTATAAAATATATCCAGCCAACTTGTTCATGACTACCAAAGAAGCAACTCTTCAAGCTATCCATCAAATTGAAGATGACTTGACCAAGCAAGTAGCCTACTTTGAATCCATCGGTAAAGAATATGAAGCCAAACGTTTATATGAACGGGTTACCTATGATATGGAAATGATTCGGGAGTTAGGCCATTGTTCCGGCATTGAAAATTATTCTCGTTATTTCGACGGTCGTGCCGCTGGTACTCGTCCTTATTGCTTGCTCGATTTCTTCCCAGATGATTTTTTAATTGTTATAGACGAAAGTCATGTAAGTGTTCCTCAAATCCGTGCTATGTATGGCGGAGATCGTGCACGAAAAATCAACTTGGTAGAATATGGTTTCCGATTACCTGCCGCTATGGATAACCGGCCACTGAAATTTGAAGAGTTCGAAACAATGGCTAAACAAGTAATATACGTCAGTGCAACTCCTGCCGAATATGAACTTATTCAATCTGAAGGCATCGTTGTAGAACAGGTTATCCGTCCGACCGGATTACTCGACCCGATTATCGAAGTCCGTCCCAGCTTAAATCAGATCGATGATTTGATGGAGGAGATTCAACTACGCATCGAAAAAGAAGAACGGGTACTTGTCACTACACTCACCAAACGTATGGCAGAGGAATTAACAGAGTATCTACTTAATAATAATGTAAAGTGTAATTATATACATAGTGACGTAGATACATTAGAACGTGTGAAAATCATGGATGATCTTCGCCAAGGAGTGTATGACGTGCTGATTGGAGTCAATCTGCTTCGTGAAGGACTTGACCTCCCTGAAGTATCTCTTGTAGCTATTCTCGATGCAGACAAAGAAGGATTTCTCCGTTCTCATCGTTCACTGACACAAACAGCAGGACGCGCAGCCCGTAATGTGAACGGCAAAGTCATTATGTATGCCGATAAGATGACAGACAGTATGCGACTTACTATTGACGAAACCAATCGCAGACGAGAAAAACAGTTAGCTTATAATGAAGCAAACGGAATTACTCCACAGCAAATCAAGAAAGCGCGGAATCTGTCTGTATTTGGCAATGCAACTTCCGAAGCAGCTACTCTCCTCACAGAAAGTAAGGCTTATATTGAACCTAGCAGCCCAAACATTGCAGCAGATCCGGTAGTTCAATATATGAGCAAGGCACAGATGGAAAAGAGTATCGAACGTACTCGCAAACTAATGCAAGAGGCAGCCAAAAAGCTAGAATTTATAGAAGCTGCTCAATATCGTGACGAATTACTGAAACTAGAAGATTTAATGAAAGAAAAATGGGGATAAGCCTTTCTGTTGTTATATATAACAACAGAAAGTGATAACTAAAATAGCGTCATAATACTGTTCAGACGGTGTCACCACATCTATAACATAGTGTCACTTTTTCAACCGAATAATGACAGTATAATAAGCGACTTTATTTTAGTACTTTCTTAATAAACATAGAATAAGAAGTGTTTATTTTTAATTAGTGTTATAAAATGCCCCGTTAGGTTTGATTTATTTGCTTATCTCTAAAAAGTCCGTACATTTGCAATGTGTTTTTCATAGTATTAGATTTAAGGTTAACAAAGGTTGGAGTACAGCGGTACTCCTTTTTTTATGCCTAACTTCAAGAAAAAGAATAAATAAATATCATACCAATGTATCCTAATAGATTCAACTTTAGCATCCTTTGCCGCCAAATAGTCTACCTCTTCTTCTAACAAAACAATTAATCTTCTGCTTACTTAGTTTATGACTATCTGCCAAAACGATTCTTTCTTGAGCACGTTCCATCATTAACCTCTTTACCATAGCCTCCTCACGATTCAGTGCTATTAGACCTTGTTTATCCAATTTTGGCAAATCTCGCTGCAATGTATTAGGATCTATACGGGAAAACAGAAACCCTCCCAAAAAATCTCAGAACATTTGATAGGAAAATATATTATGATATATATTTTCTTACCACAGATTACGCACATTCTCACAAATCATAAATATTATATATCTAGTATTTTATCTGTGAGAATCAGGGCAATCTGTGGTAAATTTATTACATTCTTTGTAATCCTAGAAAATAAATTTTTCTATCTTCATTGAGCCTAAGGTCTGTATTTTAGGAACCAACTTTACAAAGTGTGCTGCCTTTTCGTGAGCAGCTAATGATTCCTCATCAGCCCATGTTTCACAAATCATGAGAATGTCCGGACGCGTGGAACTCTCAAATATATCATACGCAATACAGCCTCCATCTTTCAGAGAAGAAGCTACCAATTCTTTTGCAGCCTCTAACAGTGCTGCACGATTACTTTCACTTACTTGAATAAAAACATTCAATCTAATCATAACTATTAAATTTTAAATATACCACAAATTTACATGATAATTCTGAATTTCCCTACAATCATACTACAATAAAAATGCCACTTGAAAAATAATCAAGTGACATTTCAACTATATTACATATTACAACTCTCTACTCATTAAAGTGCCTTATCAATTGCTACCTTAATCAAACCTTCCATCACATCATATCCCTTGCTTACCGGATGTACCCCATCCCCTGCTCTTGCATATTCAGGATTCATAGCCAGAGTTTCAGGAACAACCATTGATTGATAATAATCCACATATGGAATTTTATTAGCTTTAGCATAAGCCTCAATCCGTTTATTTAATGCTTTTATCTTTTGAGGAGCATCTGTAATTTTAGGATTCCATCCGAACCCGGCAGCTGGCAACACTGAAGTCAGAATCACTTTTATCTTATTTGCTTTAGCCAGTTCTACCATAGAAACAATATTTCCAAAAGTATAATCTTCAACATAAGGTCCAGTATTTTCTGCTACATCATTAGTACCGGCATTGATCACCACCAAAGCAGGAGAAAGATTAATCACATCTTCACGAAAGCGCAACAAAAATTGATAAGAGGTCTGTCCACCTATACCACGGCTGATATACCCATTCTTTTTAAAAAAGTCCGGATGCGTATTTATCCAACCTTCCGTAATAGAATTCCCCATAAAAACAACTCTTTTATCCTTCTTTGCGGGTTTCGACAATTCAGAATTGTCTTTTGCAAAACGCTTGAAATTTGCAAATTCATACTTTTGCGCATAAGCCTCTCCTAGTGAAAGTCCCAAACATACAATGGTCAGTATTATCCATTGCCCTAAAAAAATCTTTTTCATGTTTATTAATGTAAGTATTAGTGAACTAAAATTCGCGTAAAGATATAAATTTGATTTCATATAATGAAATAAAAAACAAATAACCGTTAATACGAGTCACAAAAAACTTAATCTGTGTTATATAACATACTCTTTTTCTTGGATTATTTGCAAATATGCAGAAAGTCCGTACCTTTGCAATGTGTTTTTCATAGTATTAGATTTAAGGTTAACAAAGGTTGGAGTACAGCGGTACTCCTTTTTTTATGTCCGTTCGTTTGTTATCCTAAAAAAGAATGGTATTTTTGTGAATCATATCTTAAAAACTAAATACCATGAAAAGAATAACTACTGTCCTCTTCATAGGAATCATCTTCAGTCTACATTCTTATTGTTCTGCTCAAGTAAAACAGGAAAAGTTGTATATAGATTATAAGTATATCAAAGAATATGTGACTAATAAAAAGGAAGATTTTCAAAAGCTTATGCAACGTTTCGAGATGAATGATACATTACTCACCCGGCAAGAATACGCCATGATATATTATGGATACTCCTTTACTCCCGATTATCAAGGAAGTATGTATGATATGTTACAGGATTACCAGGATTTCAAGAGACTAATCAGCGAAAATAAGTATGAAGAGGCTTACAATGCAGGAACAGAGCTTCTGAAAAAGAATCCAGTATCTTTGCAAACGCTATATGAGATGGGAGCATTAGTTTATATGCAAAATAAAGATCAGGAAAAGATGAGAAGTTATACAAAAAGATACGCTGCATTAATTACGACAATTGCCTCTAGCGGTGACGGAAAAACAGAAGAAACAGCATTTAAAGTAATCTGTGTTAATGATGAATATCAATTGCTAAACAAATTATTTCAGATGGAAAATATGAAGCAACAGTCACTAACCGATAATAAATGCGACCTGATAGAATTCGATAAATGCAAATATTACGAAGGAACCCAAATGTATTTCGACATTAGCCGTTCCCTTGATCAATTAGACGAATCACTCAAGCAATGAAAAGAAAACTCAAAGGAGAATCACCTGAAATAACAAAAAGGGAGAAAGCGGCAAGAGACTTGTTTTCAACGGCAGTCTCAAAAGTCAGACAACCCATTGAATCATTATTCAACTGGTTGAATGAAAAAACAAATATTCAAAGAGCGATGAAAGTCAGATCTACATCTGGACTTCTGGTACATACGATGGGAAAAATTGCCATCGCATTGATTACTCTAATTTTTAACTAAGGAATCAAATACTGATTCGCATGCTTTTCTAATTTCAAAAAAAACTGTATTTTTACAACATGAAACTACAACTCAACGACCATAACAAGGAAGAGTATCCACCTATGCACACAGTCGAGCATATATTAAATGCCACAATGGTAAGCACCTTCGGATGTCCCCGTTCACGCAACGCACACATCGAACGTAAAAAGAGTAAATGCGACTATCAGCTTCCTGTTTGCCCAATGCAAGAAGAAATTCAAGCTATAGAAAATAAAGTAAATGAAGTAATCAGTCAAAATCTGCCGGTAACCGCAGAGTTCATGACACAGGAACAAGCCAAAAACATTGTAGACCTCAGCAAACTTCCGGCTAATGCTAGTGAAACATTGCGCATTATTCGCATTGGAGATTACGACACTTGTGCTTGTATCGGCACACATGTTTCCAATACTTCTGAAATAGGAACATTCAAAATTATCAGTTATGATTATGATGAAGACAGAAAAACACTGCGCCTAAGATTCAAACTGATTGAGAAGAGATAAATTATCAAATTAATACCTATCTTATATAAAATAAATAAAATCAAGATACATTTTGTCACGAATCAGGTAAAATTGGCATTATAACTATGACAAATAGACAATTCTAAAATCAAAAGTCTATTGGCATCAAGTTTGCAATAGATTAAGTGAACGACGATCCAAGAAATGGACGAAAGGAATCACAATAAAAGATCCACCGACGAAAGTGAAAGATCCGAAGTTCAGAATAAATAGAATGTATAACTTAAAAGATAGGAGACTTAATTATGATGCCTGTTAGAAGAACTCAGAATTGGTTACCAAGTATTTTTAACGATTTCTTTGATAACGATTGGATGGTAAAAGCAAATGCTACTGCACCAGCTATCAATGTATTTGAAACAGAAAAAGAATACAAAGTAGAACTAGCAGTTCCTGGCATGACGAAAGAGGACTTCAATGTTCGCATTGATGAAGACAACAACCTCGTCATCACGATGGAGAAGAAGACAGAGAACAAAGAAGAAAAGAAAGAAGGACGTTATCTGCGTCGCGAATTCTCTTATTCCAAGTTCCAGCAAACCATGATTCTACCGGACAACGTAGACAAAGAAAAGATTTCTGCTGCTGTAGAAAATGGTGTATTGAATGTGCAATTACCGAAACTTTCCGCAGAAGAAGTCAAGAAAGCTGAAAAACAAATCGAAGTTAAATAAGATTGTAATCTATCAATCACCGGAAACGGTGACAGTACTAAAAAACGGCTCTATCCTGCAATCAGGAAGGAGCCGTTTTATATATTCTCATCATTAATAAATTTCAGTCATATGTTCCTACTATCGATTCTTCCGGTAACTCAACACCGCCCAAGTATTGAAAACAACAGCAAAAAGTAACAACACCCCTAATTGCGGCAACAATTCTACCAAACTACTTCCTCTCAAATAAACCATTCGCATAGCTACCATGAGATATTTCAACGGATTAAAGATAGTTATCATCTGAGCCCACTCTGGCATACTGCTGATTGGTGTAAACAGACCACTCATCAACATCAATATCAATAAGAAAAAAAACATCACAAACATAGACTGTTGCATCGTTGCCGAATAATTGGAAATAACAAGTCCAAAGCCGGACATTACCAAGACAAAAAGAATAGCAGAACAATAAATCACTATAAAGTGCCCCACAGGGACGATTCCATACAGTAACCAAGCCATAATAAAACATAAAGTCAATACTACAAAGCCTATGATCCAATACGGAAGTAGTTTAGCTAGGATAAACATGAACTTTGGCACAGGAGTAACATTGATCTGCTCAATCGTTCCAACCTCCTTCTCACTTACTATATTCAAAGCTGGCAGAAAACCACAAAGCATTGTTAATAACATTACCATTAATGCCGGAATCATATAAAGCTTATAATTCAGATTCGGGTTAAACAAGCCCAACGTATCGACACGAAGGGTCGGAACAGTGCCGGAAACAGATGTAGCATCAGGATGTTCCGAACGCAACTCTGTGGAATAATCACTAATAATAGAAGCAAGATAAGAACTTCCCAAACCACCCTTCATACCATTCACCGAGTTAGCAGCAATCAAAATATGAGCTTCTTCTCCATTCATCCAATCCCTTTCCAAATGTTGCGGAATCTCCATCACAATATCAGCTTCACCTGACTCAATATTTGTCAATCCCTCCTGATACGAAGCCGGAACCTCTTTCAAGCGGAAATAAGTCGAAGCAACAATCTTATTCACCAATCGTTGCGAAATAACCGAATGATCATTATCAACGATATTCAACTGAATATTCTTTATTTCCAAACTGACCGCCCAAGGCATCAGCAACATAATCATGCAGGGAAAGATAAGAATCAATTTCGGCAAAAAAGAATTGCGAAGCAACTGTTTAAACTCTTTTTCCAATAGAAACTTAATCATAACACTCTATTCCAATCTATATTTAAACTTTTTAAAACTAATAGTTATCAACACCACCGCCATCAGCAAAAGGATACCGATTTCCTTATAAACCAGCATTATCGGCACTCCTTCAATCATCAGTTTCCTCACAGCCTGAATATACCAACGTGCAGGTATCAGATCCGATATGATTTGAAGAACCAACGGCATACTTTCCACCGGAAAAATCATCCCTGACAATACCATTGTCGGCATCATCAATATCAATCCGGAAGCAAGCATAGCAGCCACTTGTGTACGTGTTACGGATGAAATCAGTAATCCCAATGACAGAGACACAAAGATAAACAACAAAGAGACGATTACCAGCCAAAACAAACTTCCTACTACCGGGACATCCAATACAAACACCGACAACAGTAAAATAGTAATCAAATTGACAAACGAAAGCACAAAATAGGGCACTGCCTTTGCCAGAATGATAAACAGCGGTTTTACAGGAGAAACTAATAATATTTCCATCGTTCCTGTCTCCTTCTCACGAACGATAGAAATGGAAGTCATCATTGCACATATTAACATCAAAATTAATCCCATCACTCCCGGTACAAAGTTATAAGCACTCTTCATCTGCGGATTATACAATAGTTTGATATCCGGTGCCAAACGTCCCATCGAAATGTTCGGCGGCAACATCTCCTGTCCCGCCGCAGCAATAATTCCAGCCGCATAATTCATTTGAGTTGTAGACATATTCGGATCAGTAGCATCCACTACAAGCTGCACACGAGCGTCCCCCGAATACAATCCATCAGTAAAATGTTCCCCAAAAACAAGTGCCATATCCACCACATTCTTCCGAAAAGCAAGATCCATCTCTTGAGGTGAGTGAAACCGGCGGGCAACAGTAAAATATTCGCTGGCGTCCAATTTATCTATAATCTTTCGCGTCATGACATCATTAGAAGGATCGAGCACTGCTAACCGTACATTTTTCACTTCCGTAGTAATAGCAAATCCAAACAAAATGATCTGAATAACCGGCATCCCAAGCAGAATCAACATCGTCCGTCGATCACGAAAAATATGATAAAACTCTTTTCTGACAAAAGCAATAAACTGTTTCATAACTTAATCTGCATTACGCACCGCATGACGGGCCAATTGTTGGAAAACATCATCCATTGTTTCCGCATTAAACTGCTTTTTCAAGTTAGCAGGCGTATCGAGAGCTTTTATTTGCCCGTCCACCATTATGGAAATCCGGTTACAATACTCCGCTTCATCCATATAATGCGTAGTCACAAATACCGTAATTCCTCGGTCGGCTGCTTGATAAATTAATTCCCAGAACTGCCTCCGGGTAGCAGGATCTACACCTCCCGTCGGTTCATCCAAAAAGACGATCTTCGGCTCATGGAAAATCGATACAGAAAAAGCCAACTTCTGTTTCCACCCTAAAGGCAAACTTTTCACCAGCATATTTCGTTCGGCAGAGAATCCAAGACGTTCCAACAGTTCATTTGTCTTCTGTTCAATCTCCTGATCTTTCATTCCATATATACCTGCAAAAAGTCGAATATTTTCCCACACTTTTAAATCTTCATACAAAGAAAACTTTTGGCTCATATATCCAATGTGCTTCTTCACCATCTCCGCTTCCCTGAAAATATCAAAGCCCCCTACCTTTCCAACTCCTGACGTAGGCTTACTCAACCCACAAAGCATACGCATTGCCGTAGTCTTTCCTGCCCCATTTGCTCCCAAAAAGCCAAATATTTCTCCCCGATTCACCTGAAAAGAGATATGATCGACCGCAGTAAAACGCCCAAAACTCTTTG
This sequence comes from Bacteroides bouchesdurhonensis, assembly GCF_900155865.1. Lineage (GTDB taxonomy): Bacteria > Bacteroidota > Bacteroidia > Bacteroidales > Bacteroidaceae > Bacteroides > Bacteroides bouchesdurhonensis. The sequence continues at coordinate 2,347,080 of NZ_LT707006.1, read as the reverse complement.
TCAGTTGATCGACTTCAATTACAGGTATCCCTTTCTCACGAAGTTCTTCACGCTTAAGAGGGGGCGGACATAGAATAGCGGCAAACTGCTGGAGAATCCTTTCAGGGGTATCAATGCCATGAATCTGTCCATGATTAATAAAAGCGATCCGATCACACTGCCGGGCTTCATCCATAATAGGTGTCGATGCAATAATCGTAATCCCTAAATCACACAAGTGTCGCAACATCTGCCAAAACTCTTTACGAGACACCGGATCAACTCCTGTAGTGGGCTCATCCAGAAATAAAATATCAGGTTTATGAATGAGTGCGCAGCTCAATGCCAGCTTCTGCTTCATTCCACCCGACAAAGCACCTGCCCTACGTTTTTTGAATGGCTCAATCTGTTGATAGATGTCTTTAACCAAATCATAGTTCTCCTGAATCGTCGTATGAAATACAGTTGCAAAGAATTGTAGATTTTCTTCCACCGAAAGATCCTGATAAAGCGAAAAACGACCGGGCATATATCCCACTTTCGTTCGAATCTCTTTATAATCCGTCACAATATCCAATCCATCCACAACTGCCTTTCCCCGATCAGCCAGCAAAAGAGTAGTCAGAATACGAAACAACGTACTCTTTCCCGCACCGTCAGGACCGATCAGCCCGAAGATTTCTCCCCGCTTCACAGAAAAAGAAACATCCTTCAACGCCTCTACCTTTCCGTAGTTTTTACTGACATGATCTACTGTTACTATAAATTTATCAGTACCCACCAAATCCACTTTATCTTTACGCATTGCCAATGATCCATTACTTAAAAGTTACTCCTCCGTACATACCGATTTTCAATAATCCGTCATTTTTAACGGCAATCTTAACAGCATATACCAGATTGGCACGTTCATTTTTGGTAAGAATAGTTTTCGGAGTAAATTCCGAACGGTCGGAGATCCAAGTCACCACGCCGGAATAATCCTTTCTCTCCGAATTTCCATAATCAGCATATACCCTCACTTCATCACCCAACTTTACAGATGATAATTGTTCCGAAGTGATGTAAGCTCGTAAATACATTCGATCTAACTCTCCAACTTTAAATAAAGGTTTGCCCACAGTCGCCAACTCACCAGCTTCCGCATACTTAGCCAATACAGTCCCGTCAATCGGTGACAGAATATGACATTTATTCAACTGGTCATCAACTTGAGCTATTTGTATGGCAACTGAGTTACCCTGTTCCGTTAAACTATTCGTACTATTCCGCAACGATGATTCCTGAGCGACCAGCTGCCGTTCAAGCAAAGCTACCTGAGCCTCCCAATCATCCAACTGTTTTTGATTGGCAGCTCCTGCCGCCAATAAGCTTTCCACTCGTCTCTTTTCCCGTTGTGCCGTAGCTATCTGCTGTTTGGTAGCCGCTATTTGTTTGGTTAAATCCGGACGTTGGCTTTCTACCGATTTCATACTAGCTTCCAACTGTAACTTTTTCAAATACAATTGCACCGTATCAACCAAACCGGCATCTTCTCCCATTTTCAACCTTGTTCCCTCTTCCACCTTCAACTGAAGTATCTTGCCCGATGCTTCAGCGGAAACAATCACCTCCGTAGCCTCAAATGTGCCAGTCGCATCATAATCCGGCAAACGGTTTCCACATGCTGACATCAGCAATAACGTCACTCCCCATACACCTATTTTTATTATTCGTTTCATATCCGAAAGTTTTTATTATTGGTTCGTTGTATATTTCATTTGATAGATACCTTGCAAGCGTTGAATCTCATGTATCGCCTTTGCTTGCCTTGCCAGACTTTCATTCGTCAGTTCCCTCAGCATTTCGGTAACCGTCAATGTACCGTTCGCTACCTTTGCCTCGGCAGAGCGACGAATATTAGTACGAAGACGAATAATCTCATCATCATCCCGCATTTGTTTTTCCACCGAACGGACAGCCTGATCTTGCTGCGTTACCTGCAAACGGGTATTAAAAAGGAATACATCACGATTACTTCCCAATTGCTGCCGTTTATTCTCAATCACCCGACGATCATTCTTTAAAGTATAAAAACTCCCGAAATTCCACGAAAGCCGAACCCCCGCTATATAATAAGGTGAAAATTCATTTTTCAACATATTTAGCCCCGGATTACCATAAGCCCCCTGTACAAATAATCCGAATTGCGGAAGATGTCGGACGTTCAATGCTTTTTCCTGCACATTCAATCCGGTTGCCTGAGCATCAAACAACGACAATTCCGGTCGGCGAATCTCACTGACCGCATTTACCATTGTTTCAGGTACAGGTTTTTCCAAAATCGTTTCCGGAGAAAGTTCCTCACCCGTCAGTAAAGAAAGCATCTTGAGATAAGCCTCCCTGTAGAAAGACAATTCTATTCTCTTCTGTCTGGTATTCAATTGTTCCACTTTCACAGCATCCAAATCAGCCTGATTAGCAATTCCATTTTCAAAATAAGAACTGATCTGCCGGAAATTCCTTTCCAGTTCATCTTGCAATAAAGTATTCTGTTTCAATTGTTCATCCAATAAAAGAATCCCGAAATAAAGATCGTTCACGCGGTTATTCAACGCATACATATCTACATTCAGTTTTTCTTTCTCTACATCTGCTTCGGCAGTCGCTTGCTTCTTTTGCACCTTGATTCCACCACCATCCCAGACATTTTGCTGTAATTCCACCATTACCTGATACTGGTCTTTAGGCATTCCTTTTATATCCACTCCTGAAATCTTTATCGGCAATTCGGTTACATCACTCTGATAAGACGCTTTTGCCGAAAGAGCGAACTGCGGCAAATATCCTTTAGCTACATTCTCCAGAGTATATTCCTTTGTTTTCTCTATTAAATCATATTGACGTACCAATGGATAGTTGTCCTGTGTTTTCCGCTGACATTCTTCCAGCGTCACCTGACCATACATTCCAGATACGCAAACAAACAGAGAGAGAGTAAAAATCATTCTTTTCATACGCATATTTTCTATGAGTTCTTCGAAAGACAAAGATAGGTGTTTCAAGCATTGTTTCACATTCCAAGAGTCGGTAAATATGTTCTAATAGTTCGATGAATCAGAAATTAAACGAAAGATATAGCATGATTTATTATCTTTGCAGGAAAACGATAAAATAAAATGGAAAAGAAAGAACCGGTAGAATTAGGACTGAAACTATTAGGAGGATTGAAAATTGTCCGTCACAATGAATTTCGCTTCATAACTTCTGATTTTGGTTTTGTCAATAGCTTCATCAAAATGGAATCTCAACTTTTCACTTTTGATCAGCCTTACCGTATAAAAGAAGGACGGATCGTATTTATCAGACAAGGATCTTTACAAGCACGAATCAACCTAATAGAATACACTCTACAATCCGGCATTATATCACTCATTGCTCCTAATTCCATCATACAAGCCATCAAAATATCCCCGGATCTTGATATGAAAATGATGGCAATTGACAACAACTTTCTTCCCTTCACCAGTAAAGATGATTTTCTCATACATTTTCCCCAGTATCCTAATAATGTTCTATTAACATTACCTCTACAAGAACAAACTCGTATTGAAAGCTATTTCACATTAATATGGGATATATTACAAGAAGCAACTTTCCGCCGTGAGGTCATACAGCATCTGGTGGCAAGCCTCTTATATAATATAGAATGTATAACTAACAACACACAAACTACTACTAAACACCTAACCCACCAAGAAGATATTTTTCAACGTTTTATCTCTCTCGTCAATACACACAGCAAAAAGGAACGAAACGTCAGTTTTTACGCAGACAAATTATGCCTTACTCCGCGCTATCTGAACACTATTATCCGACAAACCAGCCAACAAACAATTATGGACTGGATCAACCAATCCATTATACAGGAAGCCAAAATTTTACTCAAGCATAGTGATCTTCTTGTATATCAAATCTCAGATGAATTAAATTTTCCTAATCCGTCTTTCTTCTGTAAATTCTTTAAAAGAATGACGGGGAAGACACCACAAGAATATCAGAAGAAACAATAAGTATCATAACATTAATTTCATACTTCACATCAATGTTTTCGCTTACACTTTTTTTCATCTGAAAATTTTCTATATATTTGTGCCACTGTTTAAACAGTTCATCAATTAATGCCTTTGTTTTATTCAAATAACTTATTTCTTTTATATGAAAAAACTATATTTTATTATCGTTTTATTAATTTCAGCACAAATGGGCATAGCCCAAAAACATCAACTCCCCCCTGTATGGAAAGACACTCCTATACAACAAGACTCACGCATACGAAGCTATATATCCCCCACTCGTATTGTCTGGAAAAGTAACAACACAACTGCACAAGTCAACGATGAACAAAACTTGATGCGTACCGGTATCAGGCAATCCATCTTAGGTAGCGAAAATGTCTGCCGAATGCGCAGTACAACTACTGATACAGCCTCAATCCTACTCGACTTTGGACGGGAATTGCAAGGAGGAGTTCAAATTGTTACAGGCCAATCCCCCAATAATACACCAATTAAAATACGAATTCGTTTCGGTGAATCCGTTAGTGAAGCCATGTGCGATATTGATGGAGAAAATGGTGCAAGCAATGACCACGCTATGCGCGATTTTGAACTCAAACTTCCTTGGTTAGGCGTATTGGAGGTTGGAAATTCAGGATTCCGCTTTGTACGTATTGATTTACTTGACACTGATGTTGAACTGCAATTAAAAGAAGTACTTGCTATATTTAATTATCGTGATGTCCCTTATTTAGGTTCATTCCGTTGCAATGACGAACGCTTAAACGATATTTGGATGACTGGAGCATATACCGTACATCTCAATATGCAAGAATATCTTTGGGATGCCATCAAACGTGACCGTCTGGTATGGGTGGGCGACCTTCACCCGGAAGTAATGACTGTCAATACAGTATTCGGTTACAATGAAGTCGTTCCTAAAAGTCTCGATCTTATTCGCGATGCTACCCCTGTTCCTGCATGGATGAACGGTATCAGTTCGTATTCTTTGTGGTGGATCATTATTCATCGTGACTGGTATTTTTATCAAGGTAATTTAGATTACCTACAAGAGCAAAAAACTTACCTGACACAACTTATTAATCATCTATTGACTAAAATAGATGCAAACGGAAAAGAAACATTGGACGGAATGCGATTTCTGGATTGGCCATCCAGCGAAAACCCAAAAGGAGTTGATGCCGGATTACAAGCATTGATGGTGCAGGCAATGGATTGCGGCAAAGAACTATTTTCCATACTCAAAGACAACGAAATGGCGAAGAAGTGCGGAGATGCCGCTGTTCGATTACGTACCTATCGGCCTGAGCCCAATCATTCAAAACAGGCAGCTGCTTTGATGACCTTATCAGGGTTAATGGATCCGGAAAAAGCCAACAACGAAGTTTTATCAATAGGTGGTTCTAAGAATTTCTCCACTTTCTATGGTTATTATATGCTAAAAGCAATGGCTGCCGCAGGCGATTATACGAATGCATTAAATCGCATCCGCGAATTCTGGGGAGCAATGCTCGATTTAGGAGCCACTTCATTTTGGGAAGACTTCAACATCGAATGGATTAAAAACGCCGCCCGCATTGACGAAATTGTCCCTAAAGGTAAGGTGGACGTACATAAAAGTTATGGCAACTACTGTTACAAAGGGTATCGCCATAGTTTCTGCCACGGCTGGGCTTCCGGTCCCACCTCTTATCTGAGCGAATATGTATTGGGAGTAAAAGTGATAGAACCAGGATGCAAAGTAGTAAAAATAGAACCACATCTGGGTGATCTACAATGGGCAGAAGGTACATTCCCTACTCCCTACGGCATCATCAAGATACACCATGAGCAAAGAAACGATGGTTCTGTCAAATCAACGATAAAAGCTCCCAAAGGAGTGAAAGTTATCAAATAAACGAGCCCGTCACTAGTATTTTACATGAAGAAGGATATGGTATAGAATTCATAGCATAAGAAAAGGAATAGCTATCGGATACGGAAACAAGTCAAGAATATTCTATGGTTTACAAACCCTCAAGCAACTGGTTCGAAAGAACGGGACAGACTACGCTGTCCCGTATATAACCATTTCAGATCAACCGCCATTTCTTGCAAACAAATCAAGCAACTGATGTTTCTTCACAGGCTTTGTAAGAAATGCATTGCATCCGGCCTCAATGGCACTTACTCTATCAGAATCAAATGCATTGGCAGTAAGCGCGATAATAGGTATTTCAGAATTGAATTCCCGAATTTTACGTGTTGCTTCTAGTCCTCCCATAATTGGCATTTTCATATCCATAATGACAAAGTCGTATTTTCCATCGAGTACATTTCGTACAGCATCTATTCCATTGCATACCCGATTGAGATGATAATCCTTAAGAATACTTTTCACCAACATATAATTGCTATCATTGTCCTCGGCAAGTAAAATATTCAATTTACTTCCATTTTCATGAAGATCCCTGAAAACAAGTTGCGATGAAGAGTCTGAATCACCTTCATCATTACTATCCAATATCTCTACTTCGCAAGGTATCCATGCCCAGAAAGTAGATCCTACCCCTGGTTCTGAAGTGAAACCTATCTTTCCATTAGCTCCTTCAATAATAGCCTTGGAAATTGCCAATCCCAATCCGGTTCCCTGAGCAAAATCGTTAAGTTTCTGGAACCGTCCGAATATTCTGTCTTGTAATTCATGTGGAATACCGACTCCCGAATCTTCCACATAAATACGAATACCTCCTTGTTCAACAGTATACCCCATCCTGATAAACCCAGCATTAGTACATTTTACAGCATTAGTCAAAAAGTTCATCCATACCTGTTTGAGTCGATTCGGATCTAAGTACACTTTACAATCCGGACCGGAAGCTGTTCTAAATTCGACATCCGGATTAGTTATCTTTTGTTGAATTGTCGCACATAATTCACTACATACTCTACGCAGATTAAACTTTTCCCTCTTACGTTCAAGAATCCCCGACTCTATCTTAGAAAGATCCAAAATATCATTGATTAAACGGAGTAGTAATTCATTATTAAATTCAATGATATCCATATACTCTTTTTTCTCGTTCGGATCATTACAATCCACCAACAATTCTGAAAATCCAACAATAGCATTCAAAGGCGTACGTATTTCATGGCTCATATTAGCTAAGAATGCAGACTTTATCCTGTCAGAAAGTTCTGCCTTTTCTTTCAGGATTTTCAATTCATTAGCCATTTTCTCCCATTTCGTGTTATTGAATGCAATACCTGTATAGCGAATTATTTCCCCTTTCTTATTCTTTTCTGCTGGAATTCCGGTTACAATATAGGTTTGCCATTCCTGATCCCATTTAGTCCTGGATCGATATTGAAAATTAAATTCCTTATTAATACCCTGAAGCATCCCTTCAATATTCTCGCGAACAACGTCCACATCATTTGGAAACGTGACAAGTAGATAGTCTTCCGGTGAAATTTCCTTTTCCGGATTATAGTCATTCACCGGATCGTTGAATGCATGAAACTTTTTGGTATCCAAGTCAAGCACCCAATAAGACATACCAACTGTCTTGAATGTAAGCTCCATTCTATAATTTCGTTCTCTAAGTTCCTCATCTAACTGGTGCTGTTTCGAAATATTCTGCCGTAATCCTGTGAAACGAATTACATTTCCCCTATCATCTTTTTCAAATGGAACACCAATCACATTACAATACTGCCAAGTATCGTCATGCTTAGTTTGCATACGACATATAAAATCTACATTGATTTCTTTACCTATCGCCATAGATTGAAGAGCATCCCAAACAATTGACTGATCCTCCGGATGAATTACATCCATATATTCCTCCAAAGTTAATAATCTGCCTGGAATGTAATCATTGATCGGATCATTGAAAGATTCAAAACTACGAGAAGGAACATCAAAATCCCAATGAACAATATTACTAACCTTCATCGCCAGTTCACGTTTAGCAATCAACTCTTGCGTTTTTTTAGCCAACTGTATCTTTTCAGTAACATCTAACTGCGTTCCAACAATTAATAATTTTCCCAAGTGTTCAGATGAAAGACGCATCCGGCTTTCATAATAACGATATTGATTCTCCTGCTCATTAAAGGCTCGCACAGTAATTTGCCCTTGCTCCACATCTTTTCTGACCAATTTTTGAAAAAGTTCCGTCAATTGAACATAGTCCTGCGGATGTAGTTTTTTCTGTAACTCTTCCAATTTCATACCTTCTTTGGCAATAGTATTTCCATGTAATGAATTGAATTCATTATTCTGTAAATCATATACCCAAGAAGACATATTTGCTGCCTCCATAGCCATCTCCAGATTCTTCTTGTTTTCTTCTGTACGAAATTCCGCTTCCTTTGTAGCAGTTACATCGTTAGTAAGGAGCATATACCCTAAAATAACTTCATTCCTATTACGGACAGGAACAATTTTAACCTCATATATGATAGTATTCTGATGACGAGAAGAATAATATCCTCTATTTATCCGATCGAAATCATACTCAAATTCCAATGTTATCTCTTCTCCGTTTTCTATACTAACTCTAAGTTTATCATCTACATATGGACTATTGAAAAGATTTACTGTTCCTACAACCGAAGAAGCATTATCCACTCCATATATCTCCAGAGCTCGATGATTGATACCACGCAGAAGACCCTCCTTATCATATATTTCAATCCCTATCGGCAAATGACTATAAACACTCTCCGAAAACAAGATTTGATCCGCCAGTAACTCTGACATTTTCTCCTCAAAATACTCTTTATCACTTTTGTAAGAATCTTCTTTGTTTTGTTTCATATCATATGATGTTTTTATATAAATACACTAATAATCATTCAGCATTCAATCTCAAATCTCATCGTATTATATGAATCGCACGACGGTATTCCGACGGAGACATTCCTGTCTGCTGGCGAAAAAAACGACTTAATGACGATTGACTAGCAAAATTGGTTTGCTGGGCCACACTCTTGATGTCAATAAGAGGATTTCGAAGTATTTTTTTTATCTCAATGATCACATAATCCGCAATTAGCTCATGAGGAGACTGACCGTTCATTTCTTGAATTACTTTAGTCAAATAAGTGGGCGATATGCATAATTTGGCAGCATAAAAAGCAACCTCACGTGAATTGCGATAATGCTCAGCAACTAACATAGCAAACTTTATTGCAATGTTTTCTTTGTTAGAATTTGCAAAATAGCTGCTACAGCCATTTGCTTCTTTAAGGAATGATACATAAAAGTCCCAGAAATAAATCTGAAGCAAATGAAGAACAGTTTCATTACGGTAATTAGGATCATCATTGTTAATCCGAAAAGCGATAATATTGCAATAATCAAGAAATCTTAGAACTTCACTATCACTTAAACTATAGCTGACTTTTCTTCGCATATAAAAAAAGAAATCTGGAGTTATTTTCCCCAAGCTACTCATTATATCAATAAACATAGCCTTATCAAATCTAAAGAATGTCATAGAAAAATCATCGCTAATATCACGGATCATAGCCCGTTGTAGTGGCAATATAGTAACAATATCGTTTTTTGATATTTGATGACTAACTGAGAAAACTTCTATAATAGCAGTTCCACTTGTACAGAGTCCGGCGAAACCTTCTTTCGTATATGCTTCATGCCTATTCAAAGGAAGATATGATATGTCAGTATCTATCATTAAAATGCAATGTTTGTTATAGATATAAATCGATAATTGATCTACAAATTTAAAAGAATCTTATTAAAACGTACTATTTACAATTGGAATTGAACGTAATTAGCAAATTTGGGTATTATATTTCTATTTGACTAAAATAGCAAAGAAGAATATTATTTACTTTCCTTTCACACAACATGACAACATAAAAAATAGAAAACTCTGTTGAGAAGATGAATAAATTCTAATCTCAACAGAGTAAACTGAAATGATGATATTCTTTCCTGTAAAAATCAAGCTGATTTTAAGAATTGAAGCACTACTGTGAAAACTCCTTAATCCTTTGTTCCTCTTCCAACTTACAAATAAGTAGTGTATTATCTCTTTCTGCAATGATATACCCATCCAGTCCTTGAACCACTACCCGTTTTTCCTCACTTGCGTGCACTATACAGTTTTTACTGTCATACAAACGAATGTCAGGTCCTATCGTAGCATTTCCAGATGTATCCTGCGGCAATAATCCTCTTAAAGCACCCCATGTACCCAAATCCGACCAACCAAAGGAAGCCGGAAGTACGTAAATTTCCTGCGCTTTCTCCATCACAGCATAGTCTATCGAGATACTTTCACAAGTCGGAAAAAATCTCCGCACAGAATCATTTTCCTTTTCAGTATAGAAATCCGGGAAAATACGGTCAAATATCTGTGCTATACCTGGAGCATAAACACGCATTACTGAAGTAATAGTACGAACATTCCAAACAAAAATACCTGCATTCCAGAAAAAATTCCCTTCTGCCAAATAAACCTCAGCAGTACCTTTATCCGGTTTTTCCTTGAATGCATCAACAGTAAATATCTCTTTATCAGTCTGGAGCATATTTCCGGCGGCAATATATCCATAACCTGTTTCAGCACGAGTCGGCTTAATCCCCAATGTCACAATAGCACTGCTTTTATCTGTAAAACGAAGTGCTTTCTCCACTACCCGACGAAATTCAAACGTATCAATTACCAGTGCATCCGAAGGAGTCACCACCATATTAGCATTCGGATGATTCTTCTTTATTTTCCAACAAGCATAAGCAATGCAAGGTGCAGTATTGCGTGCACAAGGTTCTGCCAAAATATTACTTTCTGGAATTTCAGGCAATTGTTTTCGGATAATATCAATATATTTTTCAGATGTCACTACCCACATATTTTCTAGTGGGCAGATACCACTAAAGCGATCTACCGTCAGTTGAATCAACGTTCTTCCACACCCTATCACGTCTATAAACTGTTTTGGACATTCTGGTGTGCTCATCGGCCAGAAACGGCTACCAATACCGCCTGCCATAATAACAACATGGTTATCCATTCCCATTTTTCTCTTTTATATAATATTTATGCAAGATACGGCAAATAATGCAATTACACAACTTATAGACCAAAATTCTTTTTATCCCGTATTTTTCTATCCTCGAATTTCCACCCGATCATTCTAGTAAATCTACTTACTTATAGTTATTTATCAACTTATCTTTATAATTTTCGACTTTCCATACTTAAGCTACTCTTTTATAAAAGCCAAACACATAATGATAGATTTTCTTCTCTCATTGTATTATTGAAAATTATCATCACTAATCATATTAAACAAAGAATAACATTGAATATTTATGCTGCATAACTGAAATGGTTGAATAGTAATGAACCATCATAAGGGTACAGTAGGTGCAATAGTTCAGCCCCCTATATATCACACACACGCGCGTATATAAGTAAGGTGAGCCATAACAAATACGGATGTCGACTGCACTGTTCTTATCATGTTATAATCAAATAAATAAATCATCTGTAGCTACATAGATACCGAAACAAGATGAAAAAGATAGCATTCAAACACTTACCTGACCAAATCGATCAGCAAAGTATGAAAAACAGTAGAGATACTCATCGCACGTACGCACGTGCGCGTACGTGTATGTGTGTGTGTGAAAGAAAGGCTGAGAAAAGTGCACCTTGCACCCATCAATTATAAAGTATTGCTTTAAAAGGCTAAAGCTATGCTTTACGGTTCCTAAAGCATAGCTTTAGTCTATGTAAACCAGTGCTTTTAGAATCACTAAACAAAAAGGTCGCCTCCGAAATCCCGGAAACGACCATACAACTTAAAAACAACAATTTATCGTTTCTATCTACTTATATTCTTCCCAGCTCCTAATAGCAATGTCATCAATACCCATTGTACAGAAAGCTTGAATAAATGCACTTGCCAAACGCGCATTAGTAATTAACGGAATATTCAGGTCGATAGCTGCACGACGGATTTTATATCCGTTATCAAGTTCTCCGGCAGTCAGGTTCTTCGGAATATTGACTACCATATCTATTTCTTTGTTATGAAGCATTTCCAAAGCTTGCGGATGACCATTTTCACTCGGCCAATAGACAAGCGTATTCTCAATACCATTTTCAATGAGTGCCTTGTGAGTACCACCCGTTGCGAAAAGCTTATAACCTTTGTTTACCAACATTCGGGCGGCGTCCATCATATCGGCTTTCTGCTTCATAGTTCCGGTTGATAACAGAATATTCTTCTTCGGAATACGATACCCGACAGAAAGCATAGCTTTAAGAACGGCACAGGAAGTATCGCTTCCGATACAACCAACTTCTCCTGTAGATGCCATATCTACTCCTAACACAGGATCGGCTTTCTGCAAACGATTAAATGAGAATTGGGAAGCTTTAATTCCCACATAATCCAACTCAAATAGATTCTTGTTTGGTTTTTCTACAGGCAGACCAAGCATTACTTTCGTTGCCAGTTCAATAAAATTGATCTTCAATACTTTGCTGACAAACGGGAAAGAACGGCTGGCACGAAGATTACATTCAATCACTTTAATGTCGTTATCTTTTGCCAGATACTGAATATTAAACGGACCGGATATATTGAGTGCTTTTGCAATCTCACGACTAATGCGTTTAATGCGTCGTACCGTCTCTACATATAATTTCTGCGGAGGAAACTGTATAGTCGCATCACCGGAATGCACTCCTGCAAACTCAATATGTTCACTGATTGCATAAGCCACGATTTCTCCATTTTGTGCCACAGCATCCATTTCGACTTCTTTAGCGTGTTCTATAAACTGACTTACCACCACCGGATGCTTCTTTGATACATTTGCAGCCAATTGGAGGAAACGCTCTAACTCTTCCCGATTAGAACAAACATTCATCGCAGCACCGGAAAGCACATAAGAAGGACGAACTAGCACAGGAAAACCAACTTCGTCTACAAATTCATTGATGTCATCCATAGATGTCAATTCACGCCAGCGCGGTTGATCTACCCCGATACGGTCGAGCATAGCAGAGAACTTCTCACGATCTTCAGCATTATCAATACTCTTGGCACTTGTTCCAAGGATATTAATATTCTGTGCATCCAGACGTAGAGCAAGGTTATTAGGAATCTGACCACCAGTAGAAACAATTACACCATGAGGATTCTCTAATTCGAGAATATCCATCACACGTTCAAATGTCAGTTCGTCAAAGTAGAGACGGGCACACATATCGTAATCCGTAGAAACAGTTTCCGGATTGTAGTTGATCATGACACTCCGCCAGCCCTCTTTGCGGATAGTATTCAGAGCCTGAACACCACACCAGTCAAACTCTACGGAAGAACCGATACGGTAAGCACCGGAACCGAGAACGACGATAGATTTATGATCACCCAGATAATGGACATCATTTGCTACACCGCTATAAGTAAGATACAAATAATTGGTCTGTGCCGGATATTCGGCTGCCAATGTATCGATCTGCTTAACGACCGGAAGGATTCCCACACTCTTACGATGATTACGAACATAGAGAATACCATCTTCCATATCGCCTTCAAAACCGATGGCACGAGCTATCTGGAAATCAGAGAAACCTTGTACTTTCGCTTTTTTCAGCAATTCATCAGGAAGCTCGGCAATCTGTTTATGATTCTTGCCCCAATTATGCAGTTCTTCAGAAGTCTTCATTATATTCATCAACTTCTGGAGGAACCACTTGTCAATCTTTGTCAAATCATGAACCTGATCAATCGTATATCCGGCACGAAATGCTTTAGATATAACAAAGATACGTTTATCTGTCGGTTCACGAAGGGCTTTATCTATGTCAGAAATGACAAGTTCTTTGTTTTCTACAAATCCATGCATTCCCTGGCCGATCATACGAAGTCCTTTCTGAATCGCCTCTTCAAAGGTACGACCGATAGCCATCACTTCACCAACCGACTTCATGGAAGATCCTAATTCTTTGTCCACACCATGGAATTTACCTAAATCCCACCGAGGTATTTTACATACCACATAGTCTAAAGCAGGCTCAAAGAACGCAGAAGTCGTCTTTGTTACCGAGTTCTTTAAATCGAAAAGCCCATAACCGAGTCCTAGTTTAGCTGCAACAAAAGCCAACGGATATCCGGTAGCTTTAGATGCTAATGCAGACGAACGGGAAAGACGGGCATTCACTTCGATGACACGATAATCTTCCGATTCAGGATCGAAAGCATACTGAACATTACATTCACCAACAATACCGATATGACGGATGATGCGGATAGCAAGTTCACGAAGTTTGTGATATTCTTTATTGGTCAATGTTTGCGAGGGAGCAATCACAATAGATTCACCGGTATGGATACCCAGCGGGTCAAAATTTTCCATATTACAAACGGTGATACAATTGTCGAAACGGTCACGTACTACCTCATATTCCACTTCTTTCCATCCTCTCAAAGATTTCTCGACCAATACTTGCGGAGAGAAAGAGAAAGCCTTTTCTACCAACACATCCAATTGCTCTTCATTGTCGCAAAAGCCGGAGCCCAACCCTCCCAACGCATAAGCAGCACGAACAATCACAGGATAACCCAACTCTTTAGCAGCACGACGGGCATCTTGCACATTCTCAACAGCTTCGCTCTTAATCGTCTTTACGTCTATTTCATTTAACTTTTGCACAAAAAATTCACGATCTTCCGTATCAATAATTGCCTGTACAGGAGTGCCGAGTACTTTCACATTATATTTTTCAAGTATGCCTTCCTTATACAATGCCACGCCACAATTCAAAGCTGTCTGACCGCCAAACGCTAGCATGATACCTTCCGGCCTTTCTTTCTGAATGACTTTTTCAACAAAATAGGGAGTCACAGGAAGGAAGTAAATCTGATCCGCAACTCCTTCAGAGGTCTGCACAGTAGCAATATTCGGATTGATGAGGATTGTCTCAATTCCTTCTTCTTTCAAGGCCTTGAGTGCCTGCGAACCGGAATAATCAAACTCACCGGCTTCACCTATTTTCAGAGCACCGGAACCTAACAGTAATACTTTCTTTATATTTTCTTTCATTGATTCTATTTTCTGAATCGCCACAGATTGGCATAACTCCAAATGATCTATAGCTACGCAATAGAGTGGCGAAAGTCTATTTATAATAATTTTACAAACTCATCAAACAAGAATTCCGTATCTGTAGGACCACTAGCAGCTTCAGGATGAAATTGTGCCGAAAACCAGGGATTCTTTTTATGTCTGATTCCTTCATTCGATCCGTCGTTCATGTTAATAAACAGTGGTTCCCAGTCTTTACTCAATGTATTGTTATCTACTGCATAACCATGATTCTGGGAAGTTATAAAACAACGTTCAGTACCTACCATACGTACAGGTTGATTGTGGCTGCGATGTCCATATTTCAATTTATAGATTTTAGCTCCTCCAGCTTTTGACAACAACTGATTACCCATACAGATTCCGAAAATAGGAAGTTTTTCATTCACCATTGCTTTACGAATATTCTGTACTGCAACATCACAAGTATCCGGATCACCGGGACCATTGGAGATAAATAATCCGTCAAATTCAAGTCCGTTATAATCATAATCCCAAGGAACACGAATTACTTCTACATTCCGTTTCAACAGACAACGAATGATATTAGACTTCACTCCACAATCCACTAAAACAACTTTTTTTAATGAAGAATGAGGAATGAGGAATGAAGAATCGGCTACGCTACAGCTGCCGGTTCCATCAGGGAAATAATGAATAATTTCTTTACAGGATACTCGATCAACATAATTTATATCAGCATAGGACAGAAATTCTCCATTCTTCATTCTTAATTCTTCATTTGACTCGTCAAAAACGATTTTCCCCATCATTACACCATGTTCACGAAGAACTTTAGTCAGTTCGCGCGTATCGATGCCAGTAATACCGGGGATCTTCTCACGCTTCAACCAATCAGCGAGACTTTCTACTGCATTCCAATGACTGTACTCGTAAGAATAGTCACTTACAATAACCGCTTCCGCATGAATCTTCTCGCTTTCCATAAAAGTAGCGAGTCCATTCGGTTCAATTGTAAAAGGAGGAACCCCATAATTACCTACCAATGGAAAAGTAAGAGTCATCAACTGTCCGGCATACGAAGGATCAGTCAGACTCTCCGGATATCCCGTCATGGCGGTGTTAAACACTACTTCGCCCGCCACCGGCTTCTCGTAGCCAAACGACTTACCACTGAAGCGGCTCCCGTCGTCAAGGATTAATGTCACATTTCTCATTCTTATTATTGAATCGTTCTATGGTTGTTTAGAATTGATACATCTGTTCGATATAGTTAATAAATGCCTGATTTACCATCTTTACGCCACCCGGAGTCGGATAATCACCACTAAAATACCAGTCCCCCATATGGTTCGGATAGGCTTCATGTAGTCCTTTTAATGGTTGGTAGACAATCTCGACTTTTGCTTTCGTTCCTTTCGGAATCAACAGTTCCACCATTTTAGCAGAAATCTCTTCATCGGTAAACGGTGCATAGATCTCTTTCACATAATTCACCATCTGTTCCTTGGGCAAATCGACTTGATCTTTAGATTTTCGATACGCAGCAGCAATTATATCTTTCATGTCACGCTCTTTCAACAGTTCGATGGCTGCTTTAAAAGCGATAAACTCACTCATTTTTGCCATATCGATACCATAATAATCGGGATAGCGGACTTGAGGAGAAGAAGAAACGATGACAATCTTCTTTGGCCCGAGACGGTCGAGAATACCAATAATGCTTTGCTTTAATGTCGTGCCACGCACAATACTATCGTCAATAATCACTAGATTATCGATACCAGAAACAAGACTACCATAGGTGATATCATACACATGGGCAGCAAGGTCGTTACGACTATTGTCCTCTGCAATGAAAGTACGAAGCTTAATATCTTTAATGGCTACTTTCTCACTGCGAATCCGACGAGAAAGAATAGCTTCCAGCTCTTGTAAATTCGGATTATGGCCCAAAGCCGCTATCTGTTGTACTTTCTCTTCATTCAGATAATTGTCCAAGCCTTGTAACATTCCATAAAAAGCTACTTCAGCAGTGTTAGGGATAAAAGAAAAAACTGTGTGATCAATATCATTATTGATCGCTTTCAAGATATTCGGAACGAGTTTTTCTCCTAACAATTTTCTCTCTTTATAAATATCGACATCACTACCGCGAGAGAAATAGATGCGTTCAAAGGAACAGGCACGTTTTTCACGCGGCTTATTGATTTGTGATGTACGTAGTTTACCTTCTTTGCTGATAAATAATGCTTGTCCCGGCCGCAGTTCTTTTATTTCTTCTACCGGAACATTCAAAGCTGTCTGTATGACCGGGCGTTCGGAAGCCAACACAGCTATTTCATCATCCTGATACCAAAATGCCGGACGAATTCCCCACGGATCACGGATAGCAAACGATTCACCACTTCCTGTCACGCCACAGATGACATATCCCCCATCCCATTCTTTGCTGGAAGTACGTAAAACATTTCCCAAATCAATTTGCTCTTCGATATAACGGGTAATTCCCATCCCTGTGAGACCTTCAGCTTCCGCAAGATTGAACAGTCGTTCTACTTCACGATCGAGACGATGTCCCACTTGTTCCAACATAATATAAGTATCAGCATACTTGCGCGGATGTTGGCCGATAGCAGTAATACGTGCAAATATCTCATCAACATTCGTCATATTGAAGTTACCACAGAGAGCCAAGTTCTTGGCACGCCAATTGTTTCTTCTTAAAAACGGATGAACATACGAAATACCGGACTTACCAGTCGTAGAGTAACGTAAATGTCCCATATAAACTTCACCGGCAAAAGGTAAGGTGCGTTTAGCAAAATTCGCATCATGCAATTGTTCGGAAGCGAGATCTTTAAAATTACTTTGAATGTTTTCAAAAATCTCTGTAATAGCACCGGAACCTAAAGCACGTTCACGAAACATATATTCTTCACCCGGATTCGCTTCCAATTTCACACATGCCAATCCCGCGCCTTCCTGTCCGCGATTATGTTGTTTCTCCATCAGCAGGTAGAGTTTATTGAGACCGTACATCCACGTTCCGTACTTCTTCTCATAATACTCTAACGGTTTGAGTAAGCGTATCATAGCCACGCCACATTCATGTTTCAATTGTTCCATTGATAAACTTGCAATTTATAAATTACCAGATTCTTATTCTACTGTTACCGACTTGGCCAAATTTCGTGGCTGATCTACATCCATTCCTTTACATACCGCAATGTGGTATGCGAGCAATTGAAGAGGTACTGTAGTTATTAACGGGTCAAGGCACTCGATTGTTTCGGGAAGTTCGATACTACAATCTGCTATTTTACTAATTACCGTATCTCCCTTAGTCACAAATGCAATTACCTTTCCCTTACGCGCTTTAATTTCCTGAATATTACTCAACACTTTCTCATAAAGTCCATTTTGAGTAGCAATCACCACTACCGGCATTTCCGCATCAATCAGAGCAATAGGACCATGTTTCATTTCCGCAGCCGGATAGCCTTCAGCATGAATATACGAAATTTCCTTCAATTTCAATGCACCTTCAAGAGCTACGGGATAACTATATCCGCGTCCCAGATAGATAAAATTATGAGCATAGGTGAAGGTCTTCGATAATTCAGCCAATGTATCATTCAGTTTCAAGACTTCTTTCATTTTCTCAGGAATATGATTCAATTCCTTTACGATAGCCAAATATTGTTCTTCGCCAATCGTACCTTTCTCTTTAGCAAGTGTCAAAGCCAACATAACCAATACCGTAACCTGACCGGTAAATGCTTTGGTAGAAGCTACCCCAATTTCCGGACCGACATGGATATATGAACCTGTATAGGTAGCACGAGGTATGGAAGAACCGATAGCATTACATATACCATATATAAATGCTCCGCGACTTTTTGCCAAATCAACGGCTGCAAGCGTATCTGCTGTTTCACCACTTTGCGAAAGAGCAATCACCACATCGTGTTCATCAATCACCGGATCTCGATAACGAAATTCGGAAGCATATTCTACTTCTACCGGAATGCGACAGAAACTTTCAATCAAATGCTTACCGATCAGTCCCGCATGCCAAGAAGTACCACAAGCAACAATTATAAATCGCTTAGCATTTAGCAAACGCTCTTTATAATCGATAATTGCTGATAGTACTACATTATTCGCTTCCACATTGATACGCCCACGCATACAGTCACGAATACAATCCGGCTGCTCGAAAATCTCTTTCAGCATAAAGTGTGGATATCCTCCTTTCTCCAGCTGTCCAAGATTTAGCTCTACCTTTGTTATTTCAGGAGTTGTTTCCACATTATTCAAATCAACGACTTTCAGTTCTTTCCCCCGATGAATAACAGCGATTTCTCCGTCCTCCAGATAAACGACCTTATCCGTATATTCTACAATCGGTGTAGCGTCTGAAGCCAGAAAAAACTCATCCTCACCAATTCCAACGACTAGTGGACTACTCTTACGAGCAGCTATGATCTCGTCAGGATGTTCTTTATCAAGAATAGCAATCGCATACGCTCCGATCACTTCACCCAATGCCAACTGAACGGCTGCAAGCAAATTAACTTTGTTGGTTACTTTAATATATTCGATTAATTGGACGAGTACCTCTGTATCAGTACTACTTTTGAAAGTATAACCTTTGGCTTGAAGTTTTTCTTTGAGAACAGCGTAATTTTCAATGATGCCGTTATGAATGAGAGCGAGTTTTTCGGAAGAAGAGTAATGAGGATGAGCGTTAGCGGAACAAGGTTCCCCGTGAGTAGCCCAACGGGTATGGGCGATTCCGATTGTACCGGAAATATCTTTCTGAGTGACGAAATTTTCAAGATCTGAGACTTTACCTTTCGTCTTATAAACATTCAACTGTTGGTTATCACTGATCAATGCTACCCCCGCGCTATCATATCCTCGATACTCTAATCGCTTCAGTCCCTTTATAAGGATGGGGTAGGCTTTTCTTTTACCAATATAGCCTACGATTCCACACATATATTATGATATTTTTATTTCGTGTGCAAAGATACACATTTTAAATAACATAAAGACAACTATTTCTATATTTATTTGACATAAGCACATAAAAAAGATGTAAACACATCAAAAAGTTAAATAATATATTATTTTTATCTCAAAAAGAAACAAATTACAATCACATTCAAATAACCATTCGGCTACTATCAATTTAAAACTAAACCAAAGTATTCTGATTACAAATTAAAAGAATAAAAGCAGGCTTCCTTATTTAGTGTCATACAAAAGTCGGGAAATAATATCATTATGAAATTAAATTATTAATTTTGCAGAACATTTTGATACACTAAACAGGTATTATCATACAATAAAGCTAGAAAAGATGAAGAAAAAAGAGCTTTTTAACAACGAAACAAAAGGATTCATTTATCAACGACAGCTTCAACAGGCGAGTCTCTATGACTCAGCATATGAACATGACGCTTGTGGTGTCGGTATGTTGGTAAATATTCATGGAGAGAAGTCACACGACATTGTTGAGTCGGCTTTAAAAGTATTAGAGAACATGCGTCATCGTGGTGCTGAAGGTGCGGATAACAAAACAGGGGATGGTGCAGGTATTATGCTGCAAATTCCACATGAATTTATATTATTACAAGGTATTCCCGTCCCGGAGAAAGGACGTTACGGTACGGGATTACTCTTTCTGCCTAAAAATGAGAAAGACCAGGCCTGTATTTTAAGTATCATTATCGAAGAGATCGAAAAAGAAGGACTTACATTGATGCATCTGCGTAATGTACCTACTTGCCCGGAAATTCTAGGTGAGTCGGCTCTTGCAAATGAACCGGACATCAAACAAGTATTTATTACCGGATTTACAGAAACCGAGACCGCAGACCGCAAACTATATTTAATCCGAAAAAGGATTGAAAATAAAATCAGATTGTCAGCAATTCCCGGAAAAGATAACTTTTATGTCGTTTCACTTTCAACTAAAAGCATTATATATAAAGGAATGCTTTCATCATTGCAACTACGAAGTTACTTTCCCGATCTGACAAACACTTATTTTACCAGTGGTCTGGCATTAGTGCATTCACGCTTCAGCACCAATACCTTCCCAACCTGGGGATTGGCGCAACCCTTCCGTCTACTCGCCCACAATGGGGAAATCAATACTATCCGCGGTAATCGCGGATGGATGGAAGCACGTGAAAGTGTACTTTCCACTCCGACATTAGGAGACATTAAAGAGATAAAACCCATTATTCAACCAGGAATGAGTGATAGTGCTTCTCTGGATAATGTACTTGAGTTTCTGGTAATGTCCGGATTAAGCCTACCTCATGCTATGGCAATGTTGGTTCCGGAGTCTTTCAATGAAAAGAATCCAATCAGCGAAGATCTAAAAGCGTTTTACGAGTATCATTCCATCCTCATGGAACCTTGGGACGGACCGGCTGCTCTATTGTTCAGTGACGGGCGGTTTGTCGGTGGCATGCTCGACCGTAACGGTTTACGACCGGCACGTTACCTAATCACCAAGAACGACATGATGGTAGTGGCTTCTGAAGTAGGAGTTATGGATTTCGAACCGGAAGATATCAAAGAAAAAGGTCGTCTTCAGCCTGGGAAAATATTATTGGTAGACACAGAAAAGGGAGAAATCTACTACGATGGCGAGTTGAAAAGACAACTGGCAGAAGCCAGACCTTATCGAACGTGGCTAGCAAACAACCGCATTGAGTTGGATGAGCTGAAAAGTGGGCGTAAAGTACCTCACCATATAGAAAACTATAGCCAAATGCTTCGTACCTTCGGATACTCTAAAGAAGATATCGAACGATTAATCATACCAATGGCCAGTACAGGAGCAGAGCCAGTGAACTCTATGGGTAATGATACGCCTTTAGCGATACTTTCCGATAAACCACAACTTTTTTATAACTACTTCCGCCAACAGTTCGCCCAAGTAACCAATCCTCCGATTGATCCGATTCGTGAAGAGTTGGTAATGTCACTTACAGAATATATCGGAGCTGTCGGAATGAACATTCTCACTCCCAGCGAAAGCCATTGCAAGATGGTACGCCTGAACCATCCGATTTTAAGTAATACGCAATTGGATATTCTTTGCAACATTCGCTACAAAGGTTTCAAAACGGTGAAATTACCTATGTTGTTTGAAGTAGCCAAAGGAAAAGCCGGGCTACAGGAGTCCCTGAATGAACTTTGCAAAATGGCGGAAGCATCCGTTACGGAAGGAGTTAATTATATTGTCTTGACAGATCGTGAAGTAGATATTACACATGCCGCTATTCCCTCCCTACTTGCAGTAAGTGCTGTTCATCATCATCTTATTTCTGTGGGAAAGCGGGTACAAACCGCACTGATTGTAGAAAGCGGAGAAATTCGAGAAGTTATGCACGCAGCTTTGCTATTAGGTTTTGGAGCCAGTGCTTTGAATCCATACATGGCGTTTGCAATCTTAGATCAGTTGGTAAAAGATAAAGATATCCAGCTGGATTACGCCACTGCTGAGAAAAACTACATAAAGTCTATCTGCAAAGGCTTATTCAAGATCATGAGTAAAATGGGAATATCCACTATCCGTTCTTATCGGGGAGCCAAAATTTTTGAAGCCGTCGGATTAAGTGCAGAATTAAGTAAAGCTTATTTCGGAGGAATCAGTTCTCCTATCAGCGGTATCCGGCTAGAAGAAATTGCAAAGGATGCAATAACCTTCCATGATGAAGGCTTTTTGGCAAAAGAAGAAATCACCGGTTTATTGCCGAACAGAGGGTTATATTCTTTCCGTAAAGACGGAGAAAAACATGCTTGGAATCCGGAAACGATCAGTACTCTTCAACTTGCTACCCGTTTGGGAAGTTACAAAAAGTTTAAAGAATACACTCATTTAGTCGATGACAAGGCAACTCCCATCTTTCTACGCGATTTTCTTGATTTTCGTCGCAACCCTATTTCTATTGACTTGGTAGAACCTGTAGAAAATATACTACATCGTTTCGTTACCGGAGCAATGTCATTCGGAGCGATTAGTAAAGAAGCACACGAAGCGATGGCTATTGCCATGAACAAGATTCATGGACGGAGTAATACTGGTGAAGGCGGAGAAGACTCTTCCCGTTTTCAGCCTTTGCCGGACGGGAGCTCTCTGAGAAGTTCCATTAAACAAGTAGCATCCGGTCGTTTCGGAGTAACAACTGAATATCTAGTCAATGCAGATGAAATACAAATAAAGATAGCTCAAGGAGCCAAACCCGGTGAAGGCGGACAGCTTCCCGGATTTAAGGTAGATGATGTGATAGCTAAAACCCGTCATTCCATACCGGGTATTTCACTAATCTCTCCTCCTCCTCACCACGACATTTATTCTATCGAAGACCTGGCACAATTGATCTTCGACTTGAAAAACGTAAATCCAAAGGCCAAGATCAGCGTGAAATTAGTAGCGGAAAGTGGCGTAGGAACCATCGCAGCAGGAGTGGCAAAAGCAAAAGCCGACTTAATCGTAATCTCAGGTGCAGAAGGCGGTACGGGAGCTTCTCCAGCATCATCTATCAGGTATGCAGGAATATCTCCTGAATTGGGATTAAGTGAAACCCAACAAACATTAGTTCTGAACGGATTGCGCGGACAGGTCATTCTACAAGCTGACGGACAGTTGAAAACCGGACGTGACATTATCCTTATGGCACTGATGGGAGCTGAAGAATATGGGTTCGCTACTTCCGCACTGATCGTATTAGGATGTGTCATGATGCGTAAATGTCATCAGAATACCTGCCCGGTAGGAGTTGCCACTCAGAATCCGGAATTACGCCAACGCTTTCATGGACGCAGTGAATACCTGATCAATTTCTTCACCTTCCTGGCACAAGAAGTACGTGAATATCTGGCAGAAATGGGCTTTACTCGCTTAGACGACATCATCGGACGTACGGATTTAATTCAACGTAAATCAATAAAAGACGATTCAAACCCGAAACACGAGTTAATCGATTTTACAAAGATGTTGGCACGTATAGACAATAGTGCAGCTATCCGTCATGTCATTGATCAGGAGCACGGAGTTTCTTCTGTAAAAGACATCACTATCATAGATGCGGCACAAGAAGCTATCGAACATGAAAAAGAAGTTTCTCTGGAATATACGATTGCCAATACAGACCGGGCCATAGGTGCCATGCTTTCCGGAGTTATTGCCGGGAAATATGGAGAAAGAGGATTATCGGAACATACCCTGAACATCAAGTTCAAAGGAGCAGCCGGTCAATCGTTCGGTGCCTTCCTTGTTAGAGGAGTCTATTTCAAGTTAGAAGGGGAAGCCAATGATTATTTGGGTAAAGGTCTGAGTGGTGGTCGTATAGCTGTACTTCCTCCGATCCGCAGTAATTTTGAAGCTGAAAGAAACACCATTGCAGGCAACACGCTACTTTATGGTGCAACAAGCGGAGAAGTATATATTAACGGTCGGGCAGGTGAACGTTTTGCAGTCCGAAACTCTGGAGCAATTGCTGTAGTAGAGGGGGTAGGCGACCATTGTTGTGAATATATGACAGGAGGACGTGTCGTAGTACTCGGTCAGACAGGGCGTAATTTCGCAGCCGGAATGAGTGGAGGTGTTGCTTATGTATGGAATAAGGATGGCAATTTTGATTATTTCTGTAACATGGAAATGGTGGAACTGTCACTAATCGAGGAAGCCAGCTACCGGAAAGAACTCCATGAACTGATTCGTCAGCACTATTTGTATACAGGTTCCAAACTGGCACGTATAATGCTGGATGACTGGAATCATTACGCAGATGAATTTATCCAAGTAGTACCCATCGAATACAAAAAGGTATTACAGGAAGAACAGATGAAAAAGTTACAGCAAAAAATAGCAGATATGCAAAGAGACTATTAACCGACATTAGTAACTATTGATAATTAAATAAAAGTCGTATGGGAGATCCAAAAGCATTCTTAAATATACCTCGCCAAGAAGCAGGATACCGTCCTGTAAGCGAGCGAATCACAGATTTCAGTCAAGTTGAACAAACGTTGAATACGAACAGTCGCAAACTGCAAGCCTCACGCTGCATGGATTGTGGTGTGCCTTTCTGCCATTGGGCATGTCCGTTAGGCAATAAGCAGCCTGAATGGCAAGATGCACTTTATAAAGGAAAATGGAAAGAGGCTTACGAGATATTATCATCCACTTGTGACTTTCCCGAATTTACAGGGCGTATCTGTCCGGCACTCTGTGAAAAGTCATGTGTGCTCAAACTATCATGCAATCAGCCGGTTACCATTCGTGAGAATGAAGCAGCAATTGTGGAAGCAGCTTTCCGGGAAGGGTATATACAAGTAAAGTCACCTAAAAGAAATGGCAAGAAGGTTGCTGTGATCGGTGCCGGTCCTGCCGGCTTGGTTGTTGCCAATCAGTTAAATCTGAAAGGGTATGCAATTACCTTATTTGATAAGGACGAAGCTGCCGGAGGATTGTTACGTTTTGGTATTCCAAATTTCAAACTGGACAAAAACGTGATAGACCGTCGAATAAGGATTCTGACGGCAGAAGGTATACAGTTCAAATTCGGCACAGAGATCGATGTCAACCATTTACCCGAAGGGTTTGACGCATATTGTATCTGTACCGGAACTCCGACAGCACGTGACCTGAATATTCCGGGCAGAGAACTGAAAGGTATTTATTTCGCGCTCGAAATGCTCTCACAACAGAATCGTATACTGGCCGGTCAAAACTTTCCTAAAGATAAAACAGTCAATGCAAAAGGGAAAAAAGTTCTGGTCATCGGCGGCGGAGATACGGGGTCTGACTGCATCGGGACCAGTATTCGTCAGGGAGCGACAAGTGTCACACAGATCGAGATCATGCCTCAACCGCCTGTCGGATACAATCCTTCTACTCCATGGCCACAATGGCCTATCGTTCTTAAAACTACATCCAGTCATGAGGAAGGTTGTATCCGACGTTGGTGTCTGGCTTCCCAGCAATTTATCGGAAAAAACGGCAAAGTGAACGGAGTAGAAGTCGAAGAGGTGGAATGGATACCCTCACCGAACGGCAACAAACCAACCATGAAACCGACTGGTAAAAAAGAAATCATCGAGACCGATATGGTTTTGCTTGCTATGGGATTCCTGAAACCTGAACATCCTCAACCAGCAAAAAACGTATTTTTCGCTGGAGATGCAGCCACAGGTGCCAGTCTGGTAGTACGTGCCATGGCAGAAGGGCGGAAAGCCGCCACGAAAATCGATGCCTATTTGAGTAAATAAATTCTGTCTCAATATAATAAACAAAGTTTTTCATCAACCTTCAAAAGTAAAAGTTATGTGTGGAATAGCTGGTATACTCAACATAAAATATCAATCTAGAGAACTAAGAAATAAAGTACTGAAAATGGCTCAGAAAATTCGTCATCGCGGACCGGATTGGAGTGGCATTTATGTAGGTGGAAGTGCCATTTTGGCTCATGAACGGCTCTCGATTGTAGATCCGGAAAGCGGAGGACAGCCTTTGTTCTCACCCGATCGGAAACAAGTGCTCGCTGTCAATGGTGAGATCTACAATCATCGTGAGATCCGTACCCGATATGCAGATCGATATCATTTCCAGACCGGTAGTGACTGCGAAGTGATCCTCGCTCTCTACAAAGAGAAAGGGATTCATTTTCTGGAAGAACTGAACGGTATTTTCGCATTTGTCCTCTATGACGAGGAAAAAGATGAATTTCTCATTGCCCGAGATCCTATTGGTGTCATTCCTCTTTATATAGGTAAGGATAAAGAAGGAAGAATATATTTTGGAAGTGAACTCAAGGCGTTAGAAGGATTTTGTGATAAATATGAACCTTTTCTCCCCGGACACTACTTTTATAGTAAAGAGGGAAAAATGAATCGCTGGTATACCCGTAACTGGACGGAATACAATGCAGTAAAAGATAATGATGCAAAAGTAAATGATGTAAAAAAGGCACTGGAAGAGGCTGTACAACGACAGTTAATGAGTGATGTGCCGTATGGCGTACTACTTTCCGGTGGTTTAGACAGTTCCGTTATTTCTGCCATTGCCAAGAAATATGCAGCCAAACGTATAGAAACGGATGGTGCCAGCGATGCTTGGTGGCCTCAACTCCACTCCTTTGCCGTCGGATTAAAAGGTGCGCCCGACTTGATCAAGGCCCGTGAAGTAGCAGAATATATTGGAACCGTACATCACGAAATCAATTATACCATTCAGGAAGGACTGGATGCTATTCGTGATGTTATTTATTTTATCGAGACCTATGATGTAACCACCGTACGAGCTTCCACACCGATGTATTTATTAGCACGTGTTATCAAATCGATGGGAATCAAAATGGTACTGAGCGGTGAAGGTGCCGATGAGGTATTTGGCGGATATCTTTATTTTCATAAGGCTCCTACCCCACAAGCTTTTCATGAAGAAACCGTTCGTAAATTAAACAAACTTCATTTGTATGATTGCCTACGCGCGAATAAAAGTCTGGCAGCATGGGGAGTGGAAGGGCGCGTTCCCTTTTTGGACAAAGAATTTCTGGATATAGCCATGAGATTGAATCCTAAAGCCAAGATGTGTCCGGGAAAAGAAATCGAAAAACGAATAGTGCGCGAAGCTTTTGAAGATATGTTACCGCCCAGTGTGGCATGGCGTCAAAAAGAACAATTCAGTGACGGTGTAGGTTATTCATGGATTGATACGCTGAAGGAGGTAACAGCTGCTGCCGTCAGTGACGAACAAATGGAACATGTTGCTGAACGCTTTCCAATCAACACTCCGATGAATAAAGAAGAATACTATTACCGTAGTATTTTCGAAGAACATTTCCCAAGTGAAAGTGCTGCACGCAGTGTGCCCAGTGTTCCCAGTGTGGCATGTTCCACAGCGGAAGCATTAGCTTGGGATGTTGCCTTTCAACACCTGAATGATCCGAGCGGAAGGGCAGTAAAGGGAATACACGAAGAAGCGTATACTGACTAAACACTACTTATACAATTTATATTCAATTTGCTCTCACGCTCCCACTTTCTCTATACACTCCCCTATTCATTGAGAGATCCAGTGGTGGCAAGGTGAGAGCAAATATTACCTATTTCAAACTAAATAGACGCCATAACTTTCATACAGATGGATGAAATATCCTATAATAAGAACGAAATTCAACGTATGAAACAAATACTCTGTATCGATTAACGCAGATTAGCACTCCTATTAACTAATTGGCGTTTTCTTTTTTGTAAATTTGAAGCCTAAGTTAAATTCAGAACATAAAACTTTTTAAAATCAGAAGAAAATGAAGTTAACTAAAATATTGATGTTCTCCGCTTTAGTGGTTTCTGCTTGCTATATGCAAGCTCAAACACAAATCATTGCTCACCGAGGTTTCTGGAAAACTCCGGGCTCGGCACAGAATAGTATCACCTCCCTCCAAAAAGCAGATTCGATAGGATGTTACGGTTCAGAATTTGATGTATGGATGACTAAAGACAATAAATTAGTAGTCAATCATGATCCCATGTACAAGATGAAGGCAATGGAATATTCTAAAGGAGATGTATTGACCGGTCTAAGGCTCTCTAACGGTGAAAAACTGCCTTCGCTGGAACAGTATCTGAAAGCGGCTCAAAAAGGAACGACACGTCTCATTTTGGAACTAAAAAAGCACAATAATAAAAAACGTGAAACAAAAGCTGTGGAAGAAATTATAGCTCTGGTCAAACAGTTGGGCTTGGAGAAACGCATGGAATATATCTCTTTTTCTCTGCATGCTACCAAAGAATTTATCCGGCTGGCACCAGCAGGAACTCCCGTATTTTATTTAAACGGAGATTTATCGCCTCAAGAACTGAAAGCTCTTGGATGCGCAGGACCTGATTATCATCTCGGAATGTTCAAGAAGCATCCGGAATGGATCAAAGAATGTCATGATCTGGGGATGAAAGTCAATTCATGGACCATTGATAAAGAAGAAGACATGAAATGGCTCATAGACCAAAAAGCAGATTTCATCACAACAAATGAACCCGTTGTTTTGCAAGGGCTCATCAAATAATGATATTCCCACTAAGTACAAGCCTTCATTCCGGAATGTGTAATTCGGAAATGAAGGCTTTACAATCTTTTTTCCCTTTTCAATTTATCTGAAATCATCCAATACCTCTTTCAACTCATCCACAGTCAACTCACCTACCTGTCTCCAAAGTTCATGTCCCCCATGTAACAGAATAAAAGCCGGAACTGTCTCTACATTATGTAAGTCAGCTATATCTTGATTCTCCTCCGTATTCACCTTTATCAAATCAACCGCTCTTTTTTCATACGTTCGCAGTATCGGACCAATCCATTCATAATGAGGAGTCCAATCTGCATAAAAAACGACTAAAACCAAATGATCACCTTTTGCTTCTATTTCTAATTGCTTCTTTATGTCCATCTCTATTATTTATTAATTATAAGTAATGATTAAAACAACAGATCAATAGAAAAAGTTCTTCAAAAACAGAGTCGATTTTGCTCTATACATTCTTCATATTTAATGAAAAGATATGCAGTATTCTTTCCCCAAATAACAATATACTATTATTAATATCCATATAATTATAATTTAACACTATTCACATCCATATTTATACCAAATGAAAGTTAGATAAAAACAAATAGATATTAGACACTCTTTTAACAAAAAGATAAATCAAAAAGTCATATCTTTGCATCAAAATAAAACAAAAAGAAAGAATAACCAGTCATTAAAAAGCTAAATGACAAACAAAATAAGATTCACTAAGATGCATGGAGCCGGTAATGATTATATATATGTAGATGTTACCAAGTCTCCGATAGCGGCTCCCGAAAGGAAAGCAATTGAATGGAGCAAATATCATACTGGGATCGGCAGTGACGGACTTATATTGATTGGAGCTTCAGAAATAGCAGATTTCAGTATGCGCATATTCAATGCAGACGGTTCGGAAGCGATGATGTGTGGTAATGGAAGTCGTTGTGTAGGCAAGTATGTATATGAATACGGTCTTACCCGTCAGACTGAGATCACTCTTGAAACGCTGGCTGGTATTAAAGTGCTGAAACTAAATATCGAAAACGATAAAGTAACATCAGTCACCGTAGATATGGGCACTCCGCTAGAGATAGAAAGAATCCGGTTAGAAGGAAAATATCCTCTGCAATCCACTCGGATATCAATGGGAAATCCTCATTTGGTAACATTTGTAGAAGATATTACTTCAATTAATCTATCGAAAATAGGACCCGAATTAGAGTGCTGTCCTCTTTTTCCGGACAGGACTAATGTAGAGTTTGCACAAATTATCGACAAAGATAAAATCCGGATGAGAGTGTGGGAAAGAGGATCAGGCATTACCCAAGCTTGCGGAACCGGTGCTTGCGCCACAGCAGTAGCAGCTTTTGAGAACGGGCTAACCGGAAGAAAATGTGAAATCATAATGGACGGGGGAACCGTCACTATCGAATGGGAACAAGCTTCGGGACATATATTGATGACCGGTCCCGCCACCAAAGTTTTCGATGGAGAAATAGAAAACTGATATTGAAGGCATAACAACAATAAATTGAAGAAACTTAAAACAATAACAATATGGCACTAGTAAACGAACATTTTTTAAAACTACCCGGAAGTTATTTATTTTCGGATATAGCGAAAAAAGTTAATACATTCAGGATAACGCACCCTAAACAGGACATCATCCGCTTAGGTATCGGTGATGTCACCCAACCGCTTCCGAAAGCTTGTATTGAAGCCATGCACAAAGCAGTTGATGAGTTGGCTAATAAAGACACCTTTCGCGGATATGGTCCTGAGCAGGGTTATGAGTTCCTAATTGAAGCAATTATAAAAAATGATTTCACCTCACGAGGTATCCATTTCTCAACATCAGAAATATTCATTAATGACGGAGCGAAAAGTGATACCGGCAATATTGGTGATATTCTTCGGCATGACAACAGCGTGGGAGTAACAGATCCTATTTATCCGGTATACATTGATAGTAACGTGATGTGTGGACGTGCCGGAATATTGGAAGAAGAGATAGGCAAATGGAGTAATGTTACTTATATGCCTTGTACGAGCGAAAACAATTTTATTCCGGAAATCCCGGATAAAAGGATAGACATCATTTATCTCTGTTATCCGAATAATCCAACCGGGACTACATTGACCAAACCGGAGTTAAAGAAATGGGTGGATTATGCTTTGGCGAACGATACGCTGATTTTATTTGACGCTGCATATGAAGCTTATATTCAAGATGCAGATGTCCCCCATTCCATTTATGAAATCAAAGGAGCCAGGAAGTGTGCCATTGAATTCCGCAGTTTCTCAAAAACTGCTGGTTTTACGGGAGTACGTTGCGGATATACAGTTGTACCCAAAGAACTGACTGCAGCGACTTTGGAAGGTAACCGCATTCCACTCAACAGATTATGGAATCGACGCCAATGTACAAAATTCAACGGAACTTCTTATATCACCCAGCGTGCTGCGGAAGCAGTATACAGTATAGAAGGGAAAGAACAGGTGAAAGAAACCATACATTACTACATGACTAATGCTAAAATCATGAAAGAAGGACTGGAAGCAACAGGTTTGAAAGTATATGGAGGAGTAAACGCTCCTTACTTATGGCTAAAAACGCCCAACGGAATTTCTTCTTGGCGATTCTTCGAACAAATGTTGTATGAAGCCAATGTAGTCGGTACTCCCGGTGTAGGGTTTGGTCCCAGTGGAGAAGGCTACATTCGCTTAACAGCATTCGGGGACCGCAATGATTGCATAGAAGCAATGAGAAGAATCAAGAACTGGCTTTAGATAGTATTTTGCGCGCTACTATATAACACATGGACCGTACATCCACATTTTTCTAACTATTTAAAGGTAAAAAGACAATGAAAACGACGATGAACAAAAAATTGAAAGTAATAGCATTGACTATACTTGCAACTCTTGCCCCATCATCCGGAATGATGGCACAGGACAATCTGGAGGCTTCTGTAGGAGCGGATTTGGTCAGTGGTTATATCTGGCGTGGTCAGCATTTAGGAGGCGTTAGCATACAACCTTCTTTAGCAGCTAGCTACAAAGGTTTCTCACTGGGAGCTTGGGGATCGGCCGGTATTGAGTCATCCGATACAAAAGAACTGGATTTAACTCTTGGATATTCGACCGGAGGTTTTAGTTTCTCAGTAACCGACTATTGGTTTAATCAAGGTGACAACTTTAAAACAGGAATGCCTACCTCCGGGGAATATTTTCATTACGGAACATATTCTACAGCACATGTATTTGAAGCACAGATTGGCTATGATTTCGGTCCTATGGTTGTAAATTGGTATACCAACTTTGCAGGAAATGACGGTATCAAAAAAAATGGGAAAAGAGCTTATTCTTCCTATCTGGCAGTCAGTGTTCCATTAACTTTCGGAGGACTTGAATGGAATGTGGATTTAGGTATGGTACCTTGGGAAACGACTTTCTATAACGGTTACACCAGTGGATTCTGTGTTTCCGATGTCAGCCTCAGTGCTGCAAAAGACATGAAGGTAACTAGTTCGTTCACCCTTCCTGCCTTTGCCAAAGTAACAGTAAATCCCCGTACCGAGGGAGCTTACTTCACATTCGGGCTAAGTTTTTAAGAGAGTAAAAAAAAGAATAAGTCACACTAACAAGTAAGGTGTATGAAAAAGATTGAAGCAATTATCCGCAAAACAAAATTTGAAGACGTGAAAGAAGCTCTTCTGGAAGCGGATATCGAATGGTTCTCATACTATGATGTGAGAGGTATTGGAAAAGCAAGACAAGGACGTATCTACCGCGGCGTAGTGTATGATACCAGTAGCATCGAACGCATTTTGATTTCTATTGTAGTACGTGATAAGAATGCAGAAAAGACCGTACAGGCGATCATCAAGGCTGCACAAACCGGAGAAATTGGTGACGGACGTATCTTCGTTATCCCCATAGAAGATGCCATTCGTATCCGGACTGCAGAAAGAGGTGATATCGCTCTTTATAATGCCGAACAGGAACGTTAATTTCAAGATAAACAATAAGGTTCGGAGCACCTCTGATTACAATAAATAGATATTATAAATCTAAAGATATTACATTATGGATATATATAAAAAACGCAGCCTTATA
The DNA here is from genome assembly GCF_900155865.1 of Bacteroides bouchesdurhonensis. Lineage (GTDB taxonomy): Bacteria > Bacteroidota > Bacteroidia > Bacteroidales > Bacteroidaceae > Bacteroides > Bacteroides bouchesdurhonensis. Next base: position 2,313,739 of record NZ_LT707006.1, on the reverse strand, counting down.
AAGCTGTGTATAGCCAGTGCTATGCTTTTTGCACTGAGCCTCACAACAGAAACTTTCGCACAAGACAGTAGCACCTCCTCCACAAGTGCAGAAGTAATAGAAACGGTTACAGATACTATAGTAGCCTCCCCTACTATGGAAGCAGCAACCGATAATATCACAGAATTAGCAACAGGACTGAATACTGTATGGATGTTGTTAGCCGCAATGCTGGTATTTTTCATGCAACCGGGATTCGCTCTTGTGGAAGCAGGATTCACCCGTACAAAAAACACCGCTAACATTTTAATGAAAAACTTTGTAGACTTTATGTTCGGTTCCCTTTTGTATTGGTTTATCGGATTTGGACTAATGTTTGGAGTAGGCGGATTCGTTGGAATGCCTCACTTCTTCAATCTTTCCTTTTTAGATTCCGAATTACCTAGAGAAGGTTTTCTGATATTCCAAACTGTATTTTGTGCAACCGCAGCTACCATTGTATCAGGAGCAATGGCAGAACGTACAAAGTTTTCCATGTATTTAGTCTACACCATTTTTATCAGTGTATTAATTTATCCGGTTTCGGGTCACTGGACATGGGGAGGAGGTTGGCTGATGAACGGTGAAGAAGGATCATTCATGATGGATCTTTTCGGAACTACCTTTCATGATTTCGCAGGTTCCACCATTGTCCACTCTGTCGGAGGTTGGATTTCATTAGTAGGAGCCGCCATTCTGGGTCCCCGTATCGGTAAATATGGAAAAGACGGTAAGTCAAAAGCAATCCCCGGACACAATTTGACCATTGCTGCCCTCGGAGTATTCATTCTATGGTTCGGATGGTTCGGGTTTAATCCCGGTTCACAACTGGCTGCTGCTACGACAGCCGATCAGGAAGCTATCTCACACGTATTTCTGACTACTAACCTCGCAGCTTGTGCGGGTGGCTTCTTCGCTCTGCTAGTAAGCTGGATAAAATACAGCAAACCCTCACTCTCCTTAACGTTGAACGGTATTTTAGCAGGTTTGGTAGGTATCACTGCAGGATGTGATGCAGTTTCCGCAGCAGGAGCAGTTATCATCGGTGCAATCTGTGGCGTGGTAATGATCTTCTCTGTCGAATTTATTGACCGCATTCTAAAAATAGACGATCCTGTAGGTGCCTCCTCTGTACATGGAGTATGTGGATGCCTCGGAACAATCCTGACCGGGCTCTTCTCCGTCAGTGAAGGAGTATTCTACGGACACGGTTATGGTTTCTTCGGGGCACAGATATTCGGTGCTTTGGTTGTCGGTGCATGGGCGGCAAGTATGGGATTCATCATATTCAAAGCACTTGATAAAATTCACGGACTTCGCGTTTCGGCACGTGTGGAAGAAGAAGGGCTCGATATTTACGAGCATGGAGAGTCTGCTTATAACTAAAATAAACGGTTTATTGCTTATAAAACAGATTTTGTACAACGAAACAAATATCATTCCGGGCAGGTTTGACCGCCTACCCGGAAGTTTAAAAAGAAAGTGATTATAGACTCTAATATATTAAACAACAAATTAATTAGGTAATTATGTCAAAACTAAGATTCAGAGTAGTAGAAACAGCCTTCAAAAAGAAAGCAGTGGAAGTAGCAACGCCTGCCGAACGTCCTTCGGAATATTTCGGCAAGTATGTCTTCAACAAAGAAAAGATGTTTAAATACCTGCCCAGCAAGGTATACAACACACTGATTGACGCAATTGACAACGGTGCCCCACTCGACCGCAGCATTGCCGACGAAGTAGCTGCCGGAATGAAGAAATGGGCTATTGAAATGGGTGCTACCCATTATACACATTGGTTTGCACCACTGACCGAAGGTACAGCAGAAAAGCATGATGCTTTTGTTGAACACGACGGAAAAGGTGGTATGATGGAAGAGTTTACAGGCAAACTGTTAGTACAGCAAGAACCGGATGCTTCTTCTTTCCCCAATGGTGGTATTCGTAACACATTCGAAGCTCGCGGCTACAGTGCATGGGATCCTTCATCACCTGCATTTATTGTTGATGATACGCTTTGCATCCCGACTGTATTTATCGCATATACCGGTGAGGCACTTGACTATAAGGCTCCATTATTGAAAGCACTTCGTGCCGTAGATAAAGCAGCAACTTCCGTTTGTCATTATTTTAATCCGGAAGTAAAGAAAGTGGTTGCTTATCTAGGTTGGGAACAAGAATATTTTCTTGTAGACGAAGGACTCTATGCAGCCCGCCCAGATCTATTGATGACGGGACGCACTCTTATGGGACACGATAGCGCAAAGAATCAACAATTGGAAGACCATTATTTCGGTGCTATTCCAACCCGGGTAGCTGCTTTTATGAAGGATCTGGAAATTGAGGCTTTGAAACTTGGTATCCCGGTGAAAACCCGTCATAACGAGGTTGCTCCGAACCAATTCGAATTGGCACCTATCTTTGAAGAATGTAACTTGGCAAATGATCATAACTTGCTTATCATGTCATTAATGCGGAAGGTAAGTCGTCGTCACGGTTTTCGTGTGCTACTGCACGAAAAGCCGTTCAAAGGTGTCAATGGTTCCGGTAAGCACAACAACTGGTCGCTAGGTACCGATACGGGTATCTTATTAATGGGACCGGGCAAAACCCCTGAAGACAACCTGCGTTTTGTTACATTCGTAGTGAATACTTTAATGGCAGTTTATCACCACAATGGATTATTGAAAGCTTCCATTTCCAGTGCTACCAATGCTCACCGCCTGGGAGCCAACGAAGCACCTCCCGCAATCATCTCTTCCTTCCTTGGCAAGCAGTTGTCTCAAGTATTAGAGCACATTGAAAACAGTACCAAAGACGATTTGATCAATCTCAGCGGTAAACAAGGAATGAAGCTGGATATTCCGCAAATCCCCGAACTGTTAATTGATAACACTGATCGTAACCGTACTTCTCCTTTCGCCTTCACCGGGAATCGGTTCGAATTTCGTGCCGTAGGTTCCGAAGCAAACTGTGCTTCTGCTATGATAGCTTTGAACACAGCAGTTGCCGACCAGCTGAATAAGTTCAAAAAAGATGTAGACACCCTGATTGAGAAAGGAGAACCGAAAATCTCCGCCATTCTGGAAATTATCCGCGGTTATATCAAAGAATGTAAACCTATTCATTTTGACGGTAACGGTTACAGTGACGAATGGAAAGCGGAAGCAGCCCGTCGTGGGTTGGATTGCGAAACCAGTGTTCCCGTTATCTTCGATAATTATCTGAAACCGGAAAGCATTGCAATGTTCGAAGCTACCGGAGTCATGACAAAGAAAGAATTGGAGGCACGTAATGAGGTGAAATGGGAAATGTATACCAAAAAAATTCAAATCGAAGCACGAGTTTTAGGAGACTTGGCTATGAACCATATTATCCCGGTTGCTACTCAGTATCAGACCGACTTGATTAATAACGTATATAAAATGCAGTCTCTATTCCCGGCTGAAAAAGCTACCAAACTTTCTTCCAAAAATCTGGAACTGATCGAAGAGATTGCTGACCGTACGGCCTTCATCAAGGAACATGTGGATGCAATGGTCGAGGCCCGCAAAGTGGCAAACAAAATTGAAAGTGAACGAGAGAAAGCAATTGCTTATCATGACACGATTGTTCCGGCTCTGGAAGAAATCCGTTATCACATTGACAAGCTCGAACTTATCGTGGATAACCAAATGTGGACACTGCCGAAATATAGAGAACTCTTATTTATCAGATAAAAAAGAAATGAGGTTATATCTTTAAAAGATATAGCCTCATTCAGATTGAGATTATCTATTTCTTTTGTTGGTTGTTTTAAGTTTGTGGGGAGGGGTACTGTGAAGTAGTCCTCTTCTTTTTATACTCAATATACTCACTCTATTATTTTGGCATCTTCAATATCGTCATCCGAATGTGAAACCGGATTCATAGGACGACGACGTGCAAACTTAAACCAATTTATCAATTCTGAAACTGAGTATACCAAACTAGTGATTCCGATAATAATAAATGCAGTATTACGTACCCCAGTCGGATTGAATAAAGCAACAATTCCTGCAATAAGAATCAGCGAAGGCACCAGATAATAGGCTCCCGGAACCGGCATCCAACGTCGCGCCATTGATAAAGAAGCGATCTGTTGAACTCCACCCATCATCAGAATGAAGCCCAACAAAAACATCAGTACATCAGCAAAAAAATCAGGCATCACGATCAGCCAAATACCAAATAACAAACTGCCTACCCCTTCAATCGGGAAACGCAAAGACATTCCATCCGCTGGCTTTTTCCGTCCGAAGTAGCTAATAAGACTGATCACACCTGGAAGTAAAAAAGCGATTCCTACTGTAATAACAATATAATTGGCAGCCGCATCGGGCCAAAGTACCAATACCAAACCTATTACTAATGCAAATAGTATGCGAATAAGAGAAAAATTCATTGTTTTCATATATTCTATATTTTTTAACGAAGTCTATTTCAATACTTTTGCGAATATAAGTGTTTCTATCCATATATAAAAATAACAAACTCGGATTGTAATAAGTTCGTATCAAAAATGTTATATCGATAACATTTGCATCCGATACTTGGGTAATAATAATAAAGGTTTTTCTTTATGAAATCAAACGACAAGAAGCAAAAACTTCCTTATGTGGAACGTGACATCAGCTGGATGTATTTCAACCAACGCATCTTACTTGAAGCTGCCAACCCGGCAGTCCCATTATTGGAACGTCTGACTTTCCTTGGGATTTATTCGAACAATCTGGATGAGTTTTTTCGCGTACGCGTAGCAACTTTGAATCGTATTATCGAATATGACGACAAAAACATCCGAAAAGAACAGGAAATAGCTTCACAAACTCTAAAACAGATTGGCAAACTACATAACCGATACTATCAACAGTTTGAGGAAACGTTTGCCAAAATCATGGAAGAGCTGAAGCAAGAAAACATTTTCGTCATCAAAGAAACAGAGATGACTCCGAAACAACAAGCATTTATCACTTCCTTTTATCGTAGCAGACTAAATGGTTCCACAAATCCGGTTTTACTAATCAATAGCCGTCCTCTAGACGATCAAAATGACGAAAATATCTATCTGGCAACCCGTCTCATCAGAAAAGATACGGAAGGAAAAATAAAGGAAAAAGATTATGCAGTAATTGAGCTTCCAACTGCCGATTTCGGACGCTTCATTCAACTCCCGGATGTAGATGGCAAAACCTACCTTATGTTTCTGGATGATGTCATTCGCTATTGTTTGCCTCTGATATTTGTCGGTATGAAATATACGGATTACGAAGCCTATACCTTTAAATTCACCAAAGATGCTGAGATGGAAATAGATAGTGATCTCCGTACAGGAGTACTTCAAAAGATTTCAAAAGGAGTGAAAAGTAGAAAAAAAGGAGAACCAATACGTTTTGTTTATGATCAACAGATGCCCCAAGATCTGCTAAAAAAACTGATTACACGCCTAAATATAGACAAAAATGATACTCGTGTAGCAGGAGGCCGTTATCATAACTTCAAAGACCTGATGAAATTCCCGGACTGTAATCGTAAAAATTTAAAATACCCGGTCTGGTATCCAATCTTCAAACCGGAGTTGAATGGTACTGAAAGTTTATTAACGCTAATCCGTTATAAAGATCGTTCGTTACATTATCCGTTCCATTCATTCGACTCTTTTATACGGGTACTTCGTGAAGCAGCTATCAGTAAGGAAGTAAAAAGTATCAAAATAGCACTTTACCGCCTGGCTAAAGATTCGAAAGTGGTTAAAGCACTGATTTGTGCTGCTAAGAATGGAAAGAAGGTAACAGTAGTTATCGAATTATTAGCTCGTTTTGATGAAGCTTCCAATATCTATTGGAGCAAGAGAATGCAAGATGCAGGCATTCATGTCATTTTCGGTGTGGAAGGGTTGAAAATACACTCGAAACTCGTTCATATTGCATCTCGTCATGGAGATATAGCTTGTATAAGTACAGGCAATTTCCATGAAGGAAATGCACGTATGTATACAGATTACACAATTATGACAGCTCATCGGCAAATCGTAAAAGAGGTGAATGAGGTATTCAATTTTATTGAGAAGCCTTATACTCCAGTAAATTTTCGTGAGTTACTGGTTTCTCCGAATGATATGCGGAAACGACTAATAGCTCTTATCAACAAAGAAATCAAAAATAAGAAGCAGGGTAAAGATGCCTATATACTGGCTAAGGTAAATCATATAACCGATCGCATGCTGATAGAAAAACTTTATGAGGCTTCGACTGCCGGTATTCGTATTGACCTGCTAGTACGAGGTAATTGTTCTTTAGTAACAGGTATTCCGGACGTTAGTGAAAATATACATATCAATGGAATTATCGATCGTTATTTGGAGCATTCGCGTATCTTTATTTTCTCTAACGGTGGAGAAGAGAAGTATTACATCGGTTCTGCGGACTGGATGCCACGCAATTTGGATAACCGTATTGAAGTACTTGTACCAGTTTACAATAAAGAAATACAAGCAGATTTGAAACAAATTATTTATTATGATTTGCATGATACTGCGAAAGGACATATCGTAGACGGTAGTGGAGAGAATCTCCCCTGGAAAGATATCTACCCTACTCTTTCGGAACAGCCAGTTGATGAAACAAAGATATCTCTTTTCCGTTCTCAGGAAGAACTTTATAAAGAATATAAAAAGAATACAGAATGAAAGACTTATAAGCAATTGATGAAAATATATGATATAGTCGATTACCGTGCTTGTGCCACATCTGACTTGCGTGCTGCCAGTAACGGCAAAGAAATTACACAACGCTTTGCTAAGATAACCGGTATCCGCGTTGAGATTACCGACAGTCAGGAAGAAGCATATACCGTATCTTGAAATTGGAAATTAAGTAATGCTACAGGAATTGCAGTACCGACTATTGGATTGTCCACAGAATCATTGATAGTTTATATACCAAGAATAAAATATAATCGGATTTTGATTTTGACAAAAAGCTACTTTTGACATTTTGTATTTTATACAGTGTCAGGAGTGGCTTCTTTCGATGCTTATCCAAGTGCGCACTATTTTCTGCGCATACAGAGACATCAAGCTAAATCATAATTCTCATATTTTTCGTTTATTTCCTCCTTAAAGACAGTTATTTCACAATTCTCACATCCGATAGCTATTTTCCACACCTATTTCATTTCACTTTATCTTTTGCAGTTCGTTCATTAAAAAGAGTAAAGTAGGAAATTAAAAGGCTATAAAGTATAAATTATAGACATATATTTTGTATGATGACACCATAAAGACAGTTTGCTTACACCATCCGTATCTTTTGATGACATTATCCGCTCCTTTTGGTAACTTCATCCGTATCTTTTCATCCATTCTTCCTATTGTTTTTGTCAAACATTAAAGAGAAATCAATCAAACTATACGGTCTTTTTGTAAGATAAGCACAAGTTTTTTAAATAATATGTATTATTGTTGTGTAATAGTAGAAAAATCTCTGACAGACAAGTTAGTGTATCGTCGTTTTTTACGGATATATGTCATTAATATAAAAGATTTCGTATCTTTTTAATATTCACGATTTATATATTACTCATCAAATACACCTCTTTTAGATGAACCCATTACAGACCTAGGTAGAACAAAAAACATCACAATTTATTTGAGTGAACAAAATAAACATATTTAATTGTATGGAATTCCAGAGAATTAGGGTTTGAAAATTCTAAAATTACCGGTTACATGTAACATGGAGAGCATATACACCATACCGTTATAATAACGATAAGTACCGATAGGAATTTCTACATCCCAAAGATGTTGAAGATATTCACGTTTCAAATTATCATCTTTAAGAGCATAAGCTCCAACAGCATTTGCCCCCGCCATACCTTCCGAATAATTACCACTTGCACCACTTCCATCCCAGTTAAACTGTCCATGCAAGAAATTATCATATTTGAAGAATTTCAGTAAACGCGTCATCATAATCGTTTGTCTTTCAACATCTTTTCCAAACCAATAGTAATCCATCCCGACGTTCATCGCACACCTTATTGCATCAAACTGATAACGTCCTGCATTATAGTCTTTTTTCCACTCCGGTTGATAAGGTTTCCCTTCAAAAGTAGAATAATCAGGAAATAATCCTGTCTTTTGATGTGAAGCTTTAGCCAATAAACAGCGAGCCGCATCCGGAGTTTGTTGCCAGAAATCTTTATTTGTATCCGTCCAAGCAGCCCAAAGTTCAAAGAATGCCGGCAGATTATAGGAAGGATCCGTAATTTTCCACATATCTCCTGAAGGAACAAAGGTTATTAATTTGGAATCCGGGTTGAACATATTGAAAACACCATTTGTCCCATCTTTGGACATAATATTCTTTAATATTTCCTGTGCTTCACGACCATAATTACAACTACCTTCATCTCCCCATCGATGAGAAGCAAAAAATAGAGAGGTTATAAAATAGACTTCACCATCCGGAGCACAACTAGGCTGCCCTCCTATCTTCCGACCCTCTATATCACATTGCCATGCAAAATATCCGGACCACTTACCCGATGTATACAACATATTCTTCTTAGCCCATCTCCATAACTTATCAAATTCCGCTCTCTTATCCAACTGTACACAAATCATCATACCATAGGACATTCCTTCTGTCCTTACATCCCGATTACCCGTATCATAAATGTAAGCTGTATTGCCATCACTTTCAAAATAAACCTTCGTTGCCTCCTTTACAAAGAAATGCTCCCATATTTGCTCTATTTTGTCATCTGTTTGTTGCTGGGAAATTCCCAAATACTCTTTAAATAAGTTAGGATAAACACCGGTATAATAAGCTCCCAAACTATCTTTCCCAATAGTATTGCCCATCCCTTGCCTCTCATTTTTCAAATATGAATTAGAGATGGCCCAAACATTATTGATATCGCCTAACAACAAAGGTAGAAATAACCATAACACAATCCCTCTATAGTAATTGAGAAATAAATTATTCTTTTTCATAAGCTATCATATCTAGGTTTTTAAACAATAAAACTACACATAAGCATTTGCATACCGTCTTTAATAAAGATTATAGATGACTACCAATAGGCAAAAGTATATCAAAAAGTTATTTCTATACTTAGTTTAAAGCACTCATATTACTCTGTATCGTTTTCATAGGTCATTATTATATTAACAATTCCGCTATAAAAGTACAGTTTTAACAGATCGAATACAATAAAACAATAGTTCTTTTTTACTTGAAGGAAAAGTTATCTAACAGAAAGCTACCCTGTGGATATGAATAACTGAATTGCTTCTCAACTTCAGACTCTCACATTTTTATTAAAAGGATTTCGAGTAATTAACTTTTTTCGAAGTTTTCGCTCAAATAGGTTGCATATGCTCCAATGGCATACATATTAAAGAACCATAGCTGATAACCATGCATTCATGTCCTCTGCAACAAGCAACCAATAAAGTAAAAGTATAATAAAAATAGCTACGGCAATGCCTACTAAAATCTTTCTCTGTTTCATAATTTGTTTCTGTTTTAATATTCAATATTTATTAGAACAGATAAGAAAGAGAATTGTTCTATTTTAGAAAAAAATCAAAAACTGGAAGAAAAAAAGTCATCAAAAGTTTGTTGTTTAAAACAAAATGTCTATATTTGCTGCGAATTAAAGAAAAAAGATATGAGAACAATGTTAGTAAATACATATTGGTGGTGGCACCCGTTACAACTCCGACAGTCGTAAGGGAGCAGTGCTCGTATATATATACTTCATTAAAGATATAAGATATTTGAAAGAGCCCTGTCGCAACTTGCGACAGGGCTCTTTTCGTATACTCAAATTTCAAATCCAGTTAGAGTTTAACAAAATAAAAATAAGAATCATGAAAAGTTTTTTAGTTGATCAGGATGGTTATTACGGAGAGTTCGGTGGTGCATATGTACCGGAAATACTCCACAAATGTGTAGAGGAATTGAAGAATACGTATCTTGAAGTACTCGAAAGTGAAGAATTTAAAAAAGAGTTCGACCAATTATTACGTGACTACGTAGGACGTCCTTCACCTCTCTATCTGGCACGACGGCTTTCCGAAAAGTATGGTTGCAAATTGTATCTCAAACGAGAAGATTTAAATCATACGGGTGCCCATAAGATCAATAATACTATTGGACAAATCCTCTTAGCACGTCGCATGGGTAAAAAAAGGATTATTGCTGAAACGGGTGCCGGACAACATGGAGTAGCAACAGCTACCGTATGCGCACTGATGAATATGGAATGCATTGTATATATGGGCAAAACAGATGTTGAGCGCCAACATATCAATGTAGAAAAAATGAAAATGTTAGGTGCAACAGTAATCCCTGTCACTTCTGGTAACATGACCTTGAAAGATGCAACAAATGAAGCAATCCGCGACTGGTGCTGTCATCCTTCGGATACTTATTATATTATCGGTTCCACTGTAGGACCTCACCCCTATCCCGACATGGTAGCACGTTTGCAATCTGTTATCAGTAAAGAGATCAAAAAGCAACTTTTGGAGAAAGAGGGACGTGACCATCCTGATTATCTGATCGCCTGTGTAGGAGGAGGAAGTAATGCTGCAGGAACTATTTATCATTTTATCAATGACGAACGAATCAATATCGTTCTTGCAGAAGCCGGTGGAAAAGGAATAGAAACAGGAATGACTGCCGCAACCATTCAGTTAGGTAAAATGGGAATCATCCATGGAGCACGAACTTACGTTATCCAAAACGAAGACGGACAAATTGAAGAACCTTATTCTATCTCTGCCGGACTTGATTATCCGGGTATCGGACCTATTCATGCCAATCTTGCCGCACAAAAACGTGCTACTGTATTGGCTATAAATGATGATGAAGCGATAGAAGCAGCCTATGAACTAACCAAACTTGAAGGTATTATTCCTGCATTAGAATCGGCACATGCACTTGGTGCTTTGAAAAAGATGAAGTTCAAAGCTAATGACATAGTCGTACTTACTGTGTCAGGACGTGGAGATAAAGATGTTGAAACGTATTTAGCGTTTAACGATTAACAAAAAATGATCGACCATTCAAAATTAATAAAAATGAAAACATTTAATTACACCACTCATAGTAAACAGGTACTTGGAGATATGCATACTCCCGTCAGTATCTATCTGAAAGTACGCGATATGTATCCGCAATCCGCATTAATGGAAAGTTCGGACTATCATGCCGGAGAAAACTCGCTGTCATTCATCGCACTCTGCCCATTGGCAACTATCGGAGTAAATAGTGGCATCGTAACTACTACTTATCCGGATCAAACCCATACTAAAGAACCATTAGGTAAAATTCTCACTGTAGAAAAAGCCATGAATCGTTTTATTAATCAGTTTCATGTCAGCGGAGAAAACAAAAATGTATGTGGACTCTATGGATACACTACTTTTAATGCGGTAAAGTACTTTGAGCAGATTCCTGTAAAAGAAAGCCATGATGAACAAAATGACGCGCCGGATCTACTATACATATTATATAAATATGTAATTGTCTTCAATCATTTCAAAAATGAATTGACATTAGTAGAGATGCTTTCCGAAGGCGAAGAAAGCGGCTTGACAGAACTAGAGGCAGCTATTGAAAACCGTAATTATGCTTCATACAATTTTGCAGTTACAGGTCCTGTTACCAGTCCCATTACCGACGAACAACACAAAGCCAATGTGCGTAAAGGAATTGCTCACTGTATGCGTGGGGATGTATTCCAAATCGTCCTTTCCCGCAGATTTATACAGCCGTATGCCGGAGATGATTTCAAAGTTTATCGTGCCTTACGTAGTATAAATCCTTCTCCCTATCTTTTCTACTTTGATTTCGGAGGATATCGTATATTTGGTTCTTCACCCGAAACACATTGTAAAATAGAAAATGGACACGCCTATATTGATCCGATTGCCGGAACAACACGTCGTACAGGAGATACAGTCAAAGACCGTGAATTAACAGCAGCATTACTAGCCGATCCCAAGGAAAATGCAGAACATGTCATGCTGGTAGATCTGGCAAGAAATGATCTTTCACGCAATTGTTATGATGTACGAGTGCTATTCTATAAAGAACCTCAATATTACAGTCATGTCATCCATTTGGTTAGTCGTGTTTCCGGAGTCTTGAATGAAGGAGCAGATAAAATAAAGACTTTTATCGACACTTTCCCGGCAGGAACTTTAAGCGGTGCTCCCAAAGTCCGCGCTATGCAACTGATCAGCGAAATAGAACCGCACAACCGTGGTGCTTACGGAGGCTGTATCGGATTCATCGGATTGAACGGAGAGTTAAATCAAGCTATCACTATACGTACTTTTGTCAGTCGTAACAATGAATTGTGGTTTCAAGCCGGAGGAGGTATAGTAGCACGTAGCCAGGAAGAATATGAGTTACAAGAGGTGAACAATAAATTGGGAGCTTTGAAAAAAGCGATTGATTTAGCTGTTACATTAAAGAATTGATCTTAGTAATTCTACTTAAAACTTCATTTTAAGATATCAACTTTAGAAATAAAATAGAAAAATGAAAATATTACTTATAGACAACTATGATTCTTTCACCTACAACCTTTTACACGTTGTAAAAGAGCTGGGTACTCCAGATGTAGAAGTATTCCGTAATGACCAGATATCTCTTGACAAAGTTGAACAATTCGATAAAATAATCCTTTCTCCCGGACCGGGAATACCAGAGGAAGCCGGATTATTACTGCCTATTATCAAAAGATATGCACCAACTAAAAGTATTTTGGGAGTTTGCTTGGGACATCAAGCCATTGGAGAATCTTTCGGTGCCCGTTTGGAAAACCTGAAAGAAGTGTATCATGGAGTACAGACTCCGGTATCCATCCTTCGTGAAGACATTCTATTTCAGCACTTAGGGAAAGAAATACCTGTGGGACGCTACCACTCGTGGGTAGTCAGTCGTGATAATTTCCCCGACTGTCTGGAAATCACGGCAGAAAGTAAAGAAGGGCAGATCATGGCACTACGCCACAAAACTTATGATGTACATGGAATTCAATTTCATCCGGAATCCGTACTTACTCCACAAGGTAAAGAAATTATCAAGAACTTCTTAAATAGCTAAACTTATGAAACAGATTCTATATAAACTTTTTGAACATCAATATCTGGGACGCGACGAAGCTCGCACTATTTTGCAAAATATTGCACAAGGAAAATATAATGATGTACAAGTCGCTTCACTAATTACTGTCTTTTTGATGCGTAATATTTCTGTAGAAGAATTATGCGGATTCCGCGATGCTTTGTTAGAAATGCGTGTTCCTGTCGATTTAAGTGAGTTTTCACCAATAGACATTGTAGGTACAGGAGGTGATGGAAAAAACACTTTCAACATTTCTACAGCCGCTTCTTTTACTGTAGCAGGAGCAGGTTTTCCTGTTGTAAAACATGGTAATTATGGAGCAACTTCTGTCAGTGGAGCAAGTAATGTAATGGAGCAACATGGAGTCAAATTCACAAGCAATGTAGATCAATTACGGCGAAGCATTGAACAGTGTAACATCGCGTATCTACATGCACCGCTATTTAATCCGGCTCTGAAAGCTGTTGCACCTATACGTAAAGGACTAGCCGTACGTACCTTCTTCAATATGCTCGGTCCATTAGTTAACCCTGTACTTCCTGCTTATCAATTATTGGGTGTCTATAATCTACCTTTGCTACGTCTTTACACTTACACTTATCAGGAAAGTAAAACAAAATTCGCAGTAGTTCATAGTCTGGATGGATACGATGAAATCTCTCTGACTAACGAATTTAAAGTTGCCACCTGTGATCACGAGAAGATTTATACTCCGGAAAATCTTGGCTTTTCCCGATGTACCGAAGCAGAACTGGATGGTGGACAAACTCCTGAAGATGCTGCAAAAATCTTTGATAGTGTAATGAATAATACAGCTACAAATGCACAGAAAAATGCAGTAATGATCAATGCAGCTTTTGCTATTCATGTGATTTGCCCTGAAAAAGCAATTGAAGAATGCATTGCTCTTGCTAAAGAATCACTGGAAAGCGGACAGGCACTAGCAACCCTCAAAAAATTTATCGAACTGAATAAATAAAACTCGTATGAAAGATATATTATCTGAAATCATAGCTAACAAACGATTCGAAGTTGATCTGCAAAAACAAACGATATCACTCGAACAATTGCAAGAAGGCATCGGGGATATTCCGATGGCACGTTCCATGAAGCAGGCTTTATCTTCCTCCAGTTCAGGCATTATTGCCGAATTCAAACGCCGTTCACCTTCAAAAGGATGGATCAAGCAGGAGGCATGTCCGGAAGAGATTATTCCTTCTTATGTTGCAGCAGGTGCTTCCGCATTATCGATACTTACCGATGAGAAGTTTTTTGGTGGTTCTTTGAAAGACATTCGTACAGTACGTCCTTTAGTCGATATACCAATTCTCAGAAAAGATTTTATCATTGATGAATACCAATTATATCAGGCAAGAATTGTCGGCGCAGATGCAGTCCTTCTCATCGCTGCCGCACTGGGAAAAGACAAATGTCAGCAACTGACTGAACAAGCGCATGTACTGGGATTGGAAGTTTTGTTAGAGATTCATAGTACCGAAGAATTATCTTATATAAATAAGGAGATTGATATGGTAGGTATCAATAACCGTAATTTAGGAACATTTATTACTGACATAGAGAACTCCTTCCGTCTGGCCGGACAACTTCCTCAAGATACAGTGTTGGTTTCGGAAAGCGGTATTTCTAATCCTGAAGTTGTAAAATTACTTCGAGCAAATGGATTCCATGGTTTCTTGATCGGGGAAACATTTATGAAAACTCCACAACCAGGAGAAACTCTACAAAGCTTTATACAATCAATTCATTAATCCCTGATCTCCCAAACAAATAGTATCATGGTAAATAGAAAAATAATCAAAGTATGCGGTATGCGAGAAGCTGAGAATATACAAAGCTTGGAGGAACTTGGGTGTATAGATATGATAGGTTTCATCTTCTATCCTCCATCTCCCCGGTTTGTATATGAGTTACCCTCCTATTTGCCAACTCACTCTCAACGTGTCGGAGTATTTGTAAACGAAGACAAACAAGTTATCGCTACTTATGCTGATCGTTTCGGACTGAACTATGTACAACTTCATGGTAACGAATCACCCGAATATTGCCGTTCCCTATCTACTCACGGAATAAAAATTATCAAAGCTTTCTCTATAGCCAATATCCAAGATTTGGAAAATGTATGCAATTACGAAGAAGTCTGTGATTATTTCCTATTCGACACTAAATGTAAACAGTACGGTGGTTCCGGTTCACAATTCGATTGGAATGTTCTCCGTACCTATAATGGGAAAACTTCATTTCTTCTAAGTGGAGGTATCGATATGAATAGTATTCATTTATTGAAAAGATTCGAACATCCACGTTTAGCAGGATACGATATCAACAGCTGTTTTGAAGTGGAACCAGGGAAAAAAGATACGAAGCGCATTCAGAAATTTCTCCATAAATTAGAAACTATATAATCAATCAAAAATAACCAAAGTCATGAATAGAATAAACCAACTTTTCAGCAGTAACAAGAAAAATTTGCTTTCCATTTATTTTTGTGCCGGACATCCAACCTTGGAGGGTACTGCCAATGTAATCCGCACCCTTGAGAAACAAGGGGTAAATATGATTGAAATCGGGATTCCATTCAGTGATCCCATGGCTGATGGGATTGTCATTCAGAATGCTGCCACTCAGGCATTACGTAATGGCATGTCTCTGAAAATTCTTTTTGAGCAACTACGTGATATTCGTCAGGATGTAAAAATACCACTCATATTAATGGGATATTTAAATCCAATCATGCAATTTGGATTTGAGAACTTCTGCCAAAAGTGTGTAGAATGTGGCATCGACGGTGTTATTGTCCCGGACCTACCTTTCAGAGACTATCAGGAACAGTATCGTATCATAGCTGAACGTTACAACATCAAAGTGATTATGCTTATTACTCCTGAAACAAGTGAAGAACGAGTAAAGGAAATTGATACACATACAGACGGATTCATCTATATGGTATCGTCGGCAGCTACTACTGGTGCCCAGCAAGATTTCGATGGACAAAAAAAGGCCTATTTTAAAAAGATAGAGGATATGCATCTGAATAATCCTTTGATGGTAGGATTCGGAATCTCTAATAAAACAACTTTTGATGCAGCTTGTGAACATGCTTCCGGAGCTATTATCGGTAGCCGATTCGTAACTTTACTTGAAGAAGAAAAAGATCCCGAGAAAGCGATCATTCGCTTAAAAGAAGCACTCAAATAAAAATATACACCTAATGACAAATAGTGAATGATTGAGTTCTGTAGTTTTTTCTTTTAATTCGCAGTATTTATACAAATAAATATTCATTTTTATAACATTATAATATAAACTACCAACAAATACATCATTCACTATTTATTATTCATGATAAATCTATATCTTTGTTAGCCATTTAACTAAGATTCGTCAATTATGAGAGTAGATGCCCCATCCGTTTTGTTAATTTACACAGGTGGTACTATCGGAATGATAGAAAACCCCGAAACAGGTGCCTTGGAAAACTTTAATTTCGACCACTTGCTCAAGCATGTTCCCGAATTAAAAAGATTCAATTACCGTATTTCTTCTTATCAATTCAATCCTCCTCTTGATTCTTCGGATATGGAGCCTGTCTACTGGGCCAAGTTAGTCAAAATTATCAATTACAATTATGATGATTTTGATGGTTTTGTCATCCTTCATGGAACAGATACAATGGCCTACACTGCCTCTGCACTAAGTTTTATGCTCGAGAATCTGAGTAAACCGGTGATCTTAACAGGCTCTCAGCTCCCTATTGGGACATTACGTACAGATGGAAAAGAAAACCTGATTACATCTATTGAGATAGCAGCTGCGAAACATCCTGACGGTACTGCTATTGTCCCTGAAGTCTGTATTTTCTTTGAGAATCACTTAATGCGTGGCAACCGTACAACCAAAATAAATGCTGAAAATTTCAATGCTTTTCGTTCTTTCAATTATCCCCCACTGGCACGAGTAGGCATTCATATTAAATATGAACCGAACCTTATTCGCAAACCAGATCCAAACAAGCCACTCAAACCGCATTATTTATTTGATACCAACGTTGTCATATTAACTCTTTTCCCCGGTATTCAAGAAGAGATAGTCACTTCCCTACTCCATGTCCCTGGTTTGAAAGCTGTTGTTCTAAAAACATTTGGTTCAGGAAATGCACCACAAAAAGAGTGGTTTATCAGGCAATTAAAAGAGGCAACAGAACGAGGGATTATTATAGTAAATATTACACAATGTTCCTCCGGAGCGGTAGAAATGGAACGTTATGAAACTGGAATGCATTTATTAGAAGCAGGAGTTATCAGTGGTTATGATAGCACTCCGGAATGTGCAATTACTAAATTAATGTTTTTATTGGGACATGAATTACCCAACAAAGAAATTCGTAATAAAATGGATTCATGCTTAATTGGGGAAATCACTAAGTCGTAAAAGACTAAATTATATAGGTGATTATCTTCTTTGATTTTTTCTATTTTATGCCCTACAATAAAAAAAATCAAAGGGCTTTCACTTTATAAAGCTAAAATTGAAACTAAAAAAGAAATATATTGTTCTAATAAACAAAAAAATCAATAAATACATCTTTATTTAAAAATATACAAGTATCTTTGTAGCAAACTAATTAACAAACAATCAAACATCTACAATAGTATGAGAAGATTTAACCTATTTGCACCCATTATTGCGATAGCAATAGTAAGTGCTTTGTTTAGTTGCGTTGATTCCGACAAAAATTTCTATGATTCATCTTATCGAACGCCTAATCCAATGGGAGACGAATTTGTTGCTCCCGATGGTTTTGATTGGTCAATGACTGCAACCACACAAGTTACAGTAGAAGTCAATGACCAGTTTAACGGTCAATTTTACTATACAGTTGAATTATATGATAACCATCCGGTTATATCGGCTGACGCACATCTTTTAGGTAAAGGTGTTGCCAAAGGTGATAAACCTTATGTTATCAATATAACTGCTGAAAAGACAATCAATACAATCTATGTTAAGGAAATAACCCCAACAGGATTTTCCACTGTTAAATCTGCCGACATTACCGACGGAATTGCTATTTGTAGCTTTAAAACAACTACATCCGCAATACATCGGAGCCTTGCGACAACACGAGGTTTAACAATTGAAGAACCTAATGATGAGGATCCATCATTATTTCCTATTAAATGTCCTACAGAAAACATCTTTGGCAACGGTAATTCTATAAAAGATGGAGAAAGTTACAAAGTGACTTCTACTACAAAAAACATAGAATTAAAAAACAATAAAAATATAAAGTTATATATTACAGAAGATATTAATTTAGAGAATCCGCTTATACTATCCACAGGTTCGTCTCTTTTTATACTTCCAGGAATAAAAGTTTCTGCGACCTACCAAAATAATGGCCAAAAAAATAGTTTTATCTCTATCGGTAAAAACGCAAGTCTGATATTTAATGGTGACATAAAATTGGATCAGGACTTCAAAATATATAATATGGGTAACATAAGTGCCGATACATGGATGAATACCAACTCCTCATTTTTCTATAATGGCAGTGAAGGTATTGCCACTATATCAGGCAAGATTAGTGGAGAAAATATGGAATCCTTCATTCTCAATACCGGAACTCTTAAAGCCAAAACAGCATATATTAGTGGAAATAGCCACATTATGAACCGAGGAAAAATGGATATTGAAGAAAAAACAGTCATTGATTGTAATAATGGTATTTGGGAGAACGAAGGCAAATGGTTTACCTATGATTTTCTTATTTCTAGCCAGAATCAAAATGCAATCAATAAATGCAAGCTAGTTGTAACAAATGAATTTCAAGTCAGCTCGGCCAAACTTATTAATGATGGAGGCGCATATATACAATGCAAAGAACTATACATGGATGATGCAACTATTGAATTAGGAGTGAATTCATTATTAGAAGTTACTGAAAAAGCTGAATTTGGTTATAATGTGAACAATAAGGGTTTCAAAGGAACTAGTTCAAACACGAATAAGGCACTCCTTGTAATGAAAAAGGCTATAGCTAAATATCCCAACAATAATGACATGATTCATTATACTGGCAATATTCAAATTGTATGTTCCGATCACCCAAATGCCTTAGTTGATGCCTGGAACAAACGTTGGACTATGACCAATGGTGCTGAATGGGGAGAAGAAGGGAAAAATACGCTATCCATTCCCCAAACAGAATGTAACAATGGATATGGAGGAGGAATATCTACTGATCCTAAAGATCCTCAATTCCCTATTGAGGTGGAAGATAATCATGAATACAGTTATCTTTTCGAAGATCAATGGCCTCTATATGGAGATTACGATATGAATGACATCGTTATGACTATCAAAAAAAGGAAATTAAAATTATCAAAACACGATAATAAAGTTGAAGAATTCGAACTCGAGATTGAATTGAGTGCTGTCGGAGCCACAAAGAAAATCGGTGCCGCTATTATGTTTGACGGAGTTCTTGCAAGTGATATTACAGAAGAGGTAGACTTTGACGATGACGATGATGACAATACTCTTATTAAAAACTTCAATTTAAACAATTATAATATTGAAAAAGGACAAAAATATGCAGTAGTTCCATTGTTTGACGATGCCCATAAAGCATTGGGAAGAGATCGGTATATACAAATAAACACTATTTCCGGTCATTCAAACAATGTCAAAAAAACAAAGACTATAAGCTTTTCTATAGAATTTGATAAACCGACTCTATCAGCTGATGCCTTTAACATTAACAAATTGAATGTCTTCATCATTACTGGAGGAAACGGTACAAATCGTAGAGAAATCCATGTAGCAGGTTACCAACCTACCCAATTAGCAGATGTTAGTTCATTTGGAGGAAATGATGATGCCAGCTCTATTTCTTCTAAAAAATACTATTTGAGTAAAGAAAATCTTGCTTGGGGAATCATTGTTCCTACCAACTTTAAATGGCCATTGGAATATGTCAATATTAAAACAGCTTATAACCAATTTAATGATTGGGTAACCAGTGGTGGTGCAGGAAATAAAAACTGGTGGAATGACTGGGACAAAACAAAAGTCTTTCAAACCAATAAAAACTAACTTTAGCTCTTAATATAAGGGCACGAATTTCACAGAATACAAGGAATTCGTGCCCTTATCATGTATAAAACAACAAATAAATAACATTAATGGTGCAGTCTTCAGAATTTTATATGCACAGATTGAAAGAATATTCAAAATAATAGCTATATTTGCATAGAGTCATAGAAATATGACAAAAGAATAATCTATCCATTTAAAACCGAATGACAAAACAAACATTAAAAACGGTTCTAATTGTATTTATATGAAAAAGAAAATATTATTGGTTGATGATAAAGAAACCATCGGAAAAGTAGCAGGAATATATTTAGGTAAAGATTATGATTTTACCTACATAGAAAACCCTTTAAAAGCAATACAATGGCTTAATGAAGGTAATATGCCAGATCTAATTATTTCAGATATTCGTATGCCTCTTATGATGGGAGATGAGTTTTTACGCTACATGAAAACTAACGAACTATTTAAATCAATACCCATCGTTATGTTATCCAGCGAGGAAAGTACTACAGAAAGAATCAGACTTCTGGAGGAAGGAGCTGAAGACTATATATTGAAGCCTTTTAATCCGCTAGAACTTAAAATCCGTATCAAAAAGATTATAGATTAAGACTAATCCACGGTAATATCATGCAATATTTTGTTTACATAGGCAAAAATAATAAGACAATAGAACTGTTCTCAAAGCTAAGTATAGGAGTATTTTGTGCAGTTTCTACCTGCCAAAAGGCGTTTCGTATACTAGACAATATTCATGAGAAATACGATGCCGTATTATTCTTTGAGCAATCCACCACTTCCGAAGATATTAAAAACATCTCTTTTATACGTAAGAAATATCCGGGGCTTTATATGGTACTAGTAACTGACGCCATCACTCAGGAAGAAGGTACAAAATATCTAAAGGCTGGTGTAAATAACACTATCAAACACCAAACAACTAGTGATACATTTATTACTCTATCTACTTTCCTTAATCGCAGAAAAGAACAAAAAATAGAAGATCTACAGCTGAAAACCCAGAACCAATATAGCTTCCATTTACCCTTATGGAAAAGAGTTTTTGATATTATTTTCTCCAGCATGGCTTTATTATTTCTCTCTCCTCTTTTAATTGCAACAGCTTTAGCTATCCGGTTGGAAAGTAAAGGGCAAATTATCTATAAATCTAAGCGCGTTGGAAGCAATTATCAAATATTCGACTTTCTAAAATTCCGTTCAATGTATACCGATGCGGATAAACACTTAAAGGATTTTAATGCTCTAAATCAATATCAGCAAGAGGAATATGTATTAACAAAAGAAAATAAAGAAAAAGAAATATCGGATATAAATGAAGAAGACTTTGAAGAAATTCTTTTAGTATCCGACGACTTTGTTATTTCCGAAGAAGATTATATCCACCAAAAATCCCAAGAAAAAAGTAACGCTTTCGTAAAACTGGAAAATGATCCTAGAATAACCAAAGTAGGACGTTTTATTCGTAAATATAGTATTGACGAATTACCACAACTCATTAATATTTTGAAAGGTGATATGTCTATTGTTGGCAACCGTCCTCTCCCGCTTTACGAAGCAGAACTACTGACCAGTGACGAACATATCGATCGTTTTATGGGACCAGCAGGACTTACCGGACTATGGCAAGTGGAAAAAAGAGGTGAAGCCGGCAAACTATCTGCAGAAGAACGTAAGCAGTTGGATATCCAATATGCAAAAAGCTTTTCATTTGGATTGGATATGAAAATAATCCTGAAAACAGTCACAGCCTTTGTACAAAAAGAGAATGTATAATTCCCTCTACTTATGGATACCTTTGTTTATATGATAGACGGCTTACTACTTCTTTGTACAGGAGTTATGTTGTTATATTGGTTTATTCTTGCTGTTGCTTCACATGGGAAACGCATGCAGTATTCTAAGTGCAAATGTAAATACCGTTGCGTCGTCCTCATCCCTGAAGAAAATCAATTCTCTAATGATACTGACGAGAAAGCTTCATACGAATTAATCACATATAAAAATCTACAAGAAACCGTCTATTCTTTAAACAGAGAACAGTATGATATAGTAATCCTTCTCTCCGGTGTTACCTACAGCCTCTCTCCTCACCTTCTCGAGAAAGTCTGTAATGTATATGATGCCGGAATAAAAGTTATTCAATTGCATACCATGATAAAAGATCGCAAAGGGATTCAAAAGTATCTACAAGCCTTATGCGAAGAAATAAATAATAGTTTATTTAGAGCCGGAAATACTCAACTTGGTTTCTCATCTAATTTATATGGAACGAATATGGCTATTGATCTGACTTGGCTACAAAACAACTTAAAAACTTCCAAAACGAATCTAGAGCGAAAATTATTCAGACAAAATATATATATTGAATATTTACCCGATGCAATAGTATATTGCAATTCGATTCCCGCTCATCCCTATCGCAAAAGAACCAGAAAATTCCTTTCTTATTTTTTATCTTCTCTTTTTGAAGGAAATTGGAATTTCTGTAACCGAATAATCCAACAGCTACTTCCATCTCCAACTAAATTATATATCTGTGTCAGTATTTGGACTTTATTGATGGCAGTCTATGATTTTGGGGAATCATTCAAATGGTGGATAATATTATTCGGACTTGCAATTACATACAGTCTGGCAATACCTGACTATCTAGTTAAAGAGAAAAAAAGAAAAAAACATTCAATATGGAAACGATGACCTTAAAACAACGAATCAAGCAACATCCTGCTCTGAAACAGATAATCCATCGCTTTATTATGCACCCTGTCAAAACACGTCCTAATTGGTGGATACGATTATTCTATTTCACCTATTTGAAATATGGAAAAGGTTCAATCATATACCGTAGTGTCCGTAAAGATCTTCCTCCTTTCAATCGTTTTTCTTTAGGACGTTATTCCGTAGTAGAAGATTTCTGCTGTTTGAATAATGCAGTTGGTGATATTATCATCGGAAATTACTCACGTATCGGATTAGGAAACACTATTATTGGACCGGTCAACATTGGAGATCATGTAAATCTGGCTCAGAATATAACAGTCAGTGGACTTAATCATAATTTCCAAAATGTAGAAAAATTAATTGATGAGCAAGGAGTCAGCACTCGACCCATCATTATTGAAGATGACGTATGGATAGGAGCTAATTCAGTTATATTATCTGGAGTAACTTTAGGAAAACATTGTATAGTAGCAGCCGGAAGTGTAGTTACCCATTCCATTCCCCCCTATTCTGTCTGTGCAGGTAGCCCAGCTAAAGTGATCAAGTCCTACAATTTTGAAACAAAAGAATGGGAAAAAAGATAATAATTAGCCTTCAGTAGCTATAAATGATGAGAATCACTTTACAATATACCTTTTAAAGGGGATTGTGGCACTAATTAAAACAATCTATCTTTGCAGTATCAGAATTGAATTAATTAGTCATAATTTTATTACGTAGCCACATTTAAGTAAAAATGAAATAGGGTCCTGTCGAAGTGATTTCGCCGGGATTTTGTTTTTATTCTAAAATCATAATCTGCTTCAGTAAATATTCATCTGCCAGATTTCAAAAAACCAGCAAAACTATATGTATGTATAAAGGGTAAGTTTTCTCCAAGAACTATCAATTCTACTACTAATGCAGACCTCGTCATATCCTCAAAGTTTACAATAAAAAAACGAGCTAATTCCCTAGATGGAATCACTCGCCCCACATCAGAAAAGCCATAAGGCTTTTCTTTAATTTTCCTCTTTTTCCTAAAAACTTTCTTATCCTTTACCTTAAAACTTTCTTACCTAATTAATACCCTTTTACCTTCTATTAAACTTATCCTAAAAAACTAAATTTAATACCTTAATTAATCTAAATACTTAGAAATCTTTTCTTTACTAAAAAAACTAATAACAGTTTCACAACTGCACTGCAAATATACAGAAGAATCTTTGCGCCCACAAACGAATTTGTATTTTATAATATTATTTTTGAGTTATAAATTCTTCACCTCACTCAATACAACCAACTTATTTACAATAGCATAAATAGTCAAACCAGCCGCACTATGTATCTGAAGTTTTTTACTGATATTCCTACGATGAGTAATGACAGTATGAATAGACAAAAATAGTTTTTCAGCGATTTCTTTATTCGTCATACCTTTTACTACACAAATCACGATTTCTTTCTCTCGTTGGCTCAATGTATCAGGACTATCCACTTCCCCTTCTTCCATACTCATATTCAATAACTCATGAACCTTTTTGGAAAGTACTGCTAGGTCGTCAAATATAGAAATAGATTCGTCATACTTACTTAATAGAGTCACATCAACGAATGAAGTGACTAAAGCTATCAAACGTATTCTCTTTCCAGAAGTTTCTTCTCTGAATTTATTTACATCGAAATAATCGCCAAATGTGGGATTTACAATCAACATTTCAGGATATTGCGTACGTAAACAATCATGTAGAGCCTCAACAGACAGTAATTCTATCGGCTGTATTTTCAGATTAGGAAGACGCTTCAAAGCCGCTGTCAATCCACTACGAACAATCACAGAGCTTTCGGCAATTGCAACTCGAACAGTTTCGTTATTTTTCATTTTCTCTTATCCTCCTTTCCAAATTCAGAATAGCAGGAACAAAAATATAATCTTCAACTTTACAATGTGATTCTAATCCCTCTTCACAAGCATATATATCAAAAAGTGCAGCATTGAGTTGATTTACATTCGTCTTAGCAGGACAATATTTAATTATAATATTTTTGAGTTCTGTCAACTTCTCACCTACTTGATCATGATGCTTAGAGAATGTACTAATTTGATAATTTTTAGGAGCATTACCCAGCAGTAGTGAATCTACATACTTAAATACAGTCTTTTCCTCATAATCCATATGCTTACGTACTTCCCTCGTATATTCATCAAAAAACTTAAGAATCAAGAAAGCCACATCATCTTGTGAACAATCTATAGCTTCAATCAATTTACGACGAATGGCAGGAAGACAAAAGTCAAGAAAGTAGAGGTGCGCCTGTCTCAAATAATCAATCAGTGCAGGAATAGAAATCTCATCATTACTTCCATCTAAACGAGAAAATCCTTCTGCCATAAAATTAACAACTATCAAAAAAGTACGGCAATCTACCCTATTAAGCTCACATACTTCCTTGACCGTTTTGTCGCCAAACCCCAACGAGAGTCCAAAACGGCTCATCACTTGTAATAAGGAATAGTTATCACTGATGAGATCAATCATCTTATCTGTTGGCTTGTATTTCTGTAAGTTATCCATCTATACCTATTTAATATTAACGCCTGCAAAGAAACGCATTATTTTGCGGGTGCACAATCACTATTTATAGGTATTTTGATTTATTACAGAATACTAATTACTGATTATATGTTACTAAATACTAGAGTCGTTAGGAGGAATATGCTTTTTTTAGTAATTTTGTCGCTATCAATTTGTAATCAGTAATTCATAATTAATCCATATTATGGCAAAAGAACTCGAATTAAAATACGGCTGTAACCCTAATCAAAAACCAGCACGTATCTTCATGAAAGAAGGCGAACTACCTATTGAGGTATTGAATGGACGACCTGGATATATCAACTTATTGGATGCTTTCAATAGTTGGCAGTTAGTAAAAGAACTCAAAGAAGCAACTGGATTACCGGCTGCAGCTTCGTTCAAACATGTCAGCCCGGCTGGTGCTGCTGTAGCTGTAGAAATGAATGAAACACTTAAAAAAATCTATTTTGTAGATGATGTCAAACTATCTCCGCTAGCTACAGCATATGCACGTGCACGTGGTGCTGATCGTATGTCATCCTATGGAGATTTTATCGCATTGTCTGATATATGCGATGAAGAAACTGCACGTATTATCAACCGTGAAGTATCTGATGGTGTAATTGCTCCGGATTATACACCTGAAGCACTGGAAATCCTAAAAAATAAAAGAAAAGGAACTTATAATGTTATCAAGATAGATCCAGCTTACCGTCCTGCTCCTATCGAACATAAAGATGTATTTGGCATTACTTTTGAACAAGGTAGAAATGAATTGAAAATCGATGAAAGTCTTTTGAAAGAAATGCCCACACAAAACAAAGAAATTCCGGCTGATGCAAAACGTGATCTGATTATTGCCTTAATTACACTGAAATATACTCAATCAAATTCAGTATGTTATGCCAAAGACGGACAAGCAATCGGTATTGGTGCCGGACAACAGTCACGTATCCATTGTACCCGTCTAGCCGGAAATAAAGCGGATATCTGGTATTTGCGCCAACATCCAAAAGTAATGAACTTACCTTGGATTGAAAAAATTCGCCGTGCTGATCGCGATAATACTATTGACGTATATATTTCCGAGGATTATGATGACGTATTAGCGGATGGAGTTTGGCAGCAATTCTTCACAGAAAAACCTGAAGTACTGACTCGTGAAGAAAAACGTACTTGGCTAGATACTATGACCGGCGTAGCATTAGGTTCTGATGCGTTCTTCCCCTTCGGAGATAATATCGAACGTGCTCACAAAAGTGGAGTCAGCTACATTGCTCAACCGGGCGGTTCAGTACGTGACGACCATGTAATTGGAACTTGTGATAAATATAATATGGCAATGGCATTTACAGGTATCCGTCTATTCCATCATTAAAATACAAAGATTTTACTTATAAAAGCTTTAAGATTCATACATATAAATCTTAAAATCAAACTATTAAATCTTAGTTTTAAGGGATGTGTAAAAAGTTACTCATACTTTTTCAAGGCGTGGATCTCACAAATTTCATGAGTAGGATAATAAATATTCATGTAATCTTGTGCAATCCACGCCTAATTTATGCGATTATGTAAACATCGATATACCGACAAGTTCATTTCTAATTTTCATACTTACCTCTCAAAAAGAAAGGATTACCTCGTGAAAGATAATCCCTTTACTTAAAAAATCATTATATATATTGTACTTAATATAATTCCTCCTCGTTTACGTTTCCAGAAATTGTAGAATCGAACCAAGATAAATCTGTCTTATTAGTCACCCACTCATTATACTTTTTATAAGCCTTTACCACAGATGATCTCTCTTTCGGATATCTCCATGCTGGTTCATTTGCAGAAACACGAGGAAAATCCAATGCCCAACAAAACATATCTTCCATTCGATAGAAAATTCCTTTTGATTCATCGGAACAGTCTTTCTCTGTTCCAAGTAATGTTCTATCCATTTTAGACGTTGGAGCAAAATCTGGTAAATGGATTTCTCGGGAACGCCCATTAACAAATATAAATGGATTGAATTTCATCAAAGAAAGATTAGTAACCGAAACTTTCAAAGGGATATTTACAACCACCTCTTCTATTGAAACAAAATCAGATCCTTTCTCTGTATTTATAAAGCCATTCGCATCTGGAAAAAGTTCACTTACATCTTCCCATACAACAAAAGTAGCTTTTGAATTCCCACTTTCCATGGTAGCACCTTCCACCTTTACAACATCAATATCATTCTCTGCTAAAGGCAACTCTATTCCAAAACCTATTTTTGTATAAGCAGCGGCTCCCTTAGCTATCGGCTTTAAACGCAGTTTGATATCCGTAATTTTATTATCAGTATTTTTAACTACACTATAAGTATAGTTCACCACAAAATCATTCAGGTCATAATCTCCGGGATTAGGCCATTGATCTTCAAAAGCCAATGTACCATGAATAGATTCATTAACAGTTACTTCTTCATCAACCGGAATATCTTCTCCAGGCTCAATAGCTTCCACAGGACTAGCTGTCACTTTCACCATCACATCATTGAAATCATAATCAGACTTACTATCACCGAAAGGACGAATATCAAACCCTGTCACACAACAGTTATAAGAACCCAATTGCCGAGTTACAGCCTGAGTTTTTCCCCAAGCATTCAACATCGGAGTAGAATAATACATTCCAGACACATCACCATTCACAATCGGGTAAGTCTTATTTTTAAAAGAATATGCATTCTTTTCTGTTATAAACGTACCATCTTTCTTAAAGCCTGTTCGTGCTACAGCAAATCCAATACGTGTTCCCTTTGGAAAAACCGTACTATATTCAGTTCCATTCCAATAAAGCAACTGAATCTTCAATCCAGATGGACATTGGATCTGATTTGTGTTAGGAAGTAACAGGGTCATATGTAGATTATCAATATCATCATGCCCATTTATTTCTCCTTCTTTATAATTATAATACATTAATGAATTATAAACTGTTTGATTGGAAACATAAAAACCTCCATCACCTACGTAAGTCACCCAAACCTCAGCTCCATTTTCATCAATAACCCTCAAATCAGAATTTTTAGAAAGATCTGCTTTCTGAACATTTTCCTGTTCCGGATACCAGCTATCAATCTGATTAATCAAAGCAGTAGACAGTAATTCTTTTGATATCAAAGAGCAACCGCCTTGAACCGGAATACCATCTTTATCTACCTCCGCATTTTTATAAGGCACATATAATTCATACAATCCACTAACCTTAGTAAAAGTTTGAGGAATCTCAATAGAAGTCGTGGCACGGACATTAGTAGTAAATTGAGGAAAAGCAACACCTCGAAAATTTAATGAAATAAAATCTTGAACATTCACCTCCTGCACCTGACCGTAACCAGCTGTAAGAGGAGCTACATAAATTGTTGAAATATTATTTGCCATTACCACTTCCGCATCCAATTTACCCGAAGTATCCGTATTTCCAACATATACCGGATCTATAGAAATAATCCCTTCACCAATGTAAGGCTGGCTCATAAAAATCCCAAACTTTACATCCTTTTGTGGTTCTCCATCCCCATTGAGTGCAGTAATTGAGATGTTTTTTACTGTTTTCAGATTAAAGTCCGAGGACAAACCGAGTTGTTCATCTTTTGATGTTTCCCCATCTTGCTTATACAAGTTCTTCTCATCCACACATGAGACTAGTATCAAGCCAATAATTCCCCCAAAAAGGTACCTTAAGTTTCTCATATTTACTAAACTATGTTTGTTTCGATACCTACAAAGGTAACCTAAAACCTTAAAATATCCAAAAATATATCTGACAATATCCCCATTAATAATGAGAAAGGCCTGTTATTCCATTATTAATAGGGATTTTCTATCTCAACAAGCCCCTCTATCTTTGCAACATCACATAAAAAAAGAAATAAAGATGAATAAAATCGGAGTATTTTACGGTTCCACAACCGGAACTACTGAAGACGTAGCCCGTCAAATTGCAGAAAAACTGAATGTCCCCTCCGGACATATTTACGATGTCTCCAAAATTACGGAAGATTTGATTAGAGAATATGATGTACTAGTATTAGGTACCTCTACTTGGGGAGCCGGCGAACTACAGGATGATTGGTATGATGGAGTAAAGATATTAAAGAAATGCGATCTGTCTCACAAGTATGTTGCCTTGTTTGGCTGTGGTGATTCAGACTCTTATTACGATACCTTCTGCGATGGTATAGGTATTCTTTATGAAGAACTGAAAGATACCAATTGTAAATTCTGCGGTACAATCAATACTACCGGATATACATTTGATTCTTCTATTGCTGTTGTTAATGGAAAATTCATCGGACTTCCAATTGATGAAGTGAACGAAGACAACAAAACAGCTGAGCGAATCAGTAAATGGGTAGAACAAGTAAAACAAGAAATCAGTTAATAGTCTATCATAAAAAATCTATTTACATTATGCCCACTGAAAGAATAATTCCCGGTGAAATCCGGATTTTTCTCAACCATATCTATGAGTTTAAGAAAGGTGTACGTAACATGGTACTTTATACTATGAATAAAGAACATGAAGAATTTGCTATCCGTCGGCTCAAAAGTCAGAAAATAAGCTATATGATACAAGAAGTTGGTACAAATAAAATCAACCTATTTTTTGGAAAGCCTGAATGTATGGAAGCTATGCGTCATATTATCATCCGCCCTTTAAACCGACTAACAGCTGAGGAAGATTTTATTCTGGGAACCATGCTAGGATATGATCTGTGTCAGCAATGTAAACGTTATTGTAGTAAAAAAGAAAGTATCAAGATTGCTGTTTGAATGATAATATATATTTGTAGCTTAGTTAGCTTTGTTTGTGTATAGTTTGTCCTGAGTCGAATCGTTTCTTTTTAATTAATTTCCTCCAAACTATTTCTGATGGAAATTTGTTACATAAGAAACGATTCGTCCTTTTATTAACTAATCAAACAAAATTATGACACAAGAAGAAGAACAGATCAAAGCTTATACGCTAGCTGGTATTTTCACTCTTTCGTTACGTCTCATTGTAGGTTGGACTTATTTCTCTGCGTTTTGGCGTAGATTAATTCTTGAAAATAAACTTATCCCAGATACAGTTGGTTACATTGGAGAGAAATTTAATCATTTTCTCCCAAACTCCATAGGCATCAAACCAATTATCGAATATTTAGTCAGTACTCCAGACTTACTCTGGTGGGCAATGGTTATCTTTACATTAGTAGAAGGTATTGTAGGCCTATTTTACATACTTGGATTTTTCACCCGTCTGATGAGTATCGGAGTATTTAGCCTCGCGTTTGGAATTCTTTTAGGTTCCGGTTGGCTAGGTACGACTTGTCTCGACGAATGGCAAATCGGAATTTTAGGAGTAGCAGCCGGATTTACTATTTTTCTTTCCGGTGGTGGAAAATACTCCTTAGATTATTTACTAAAAGGTAAAATCAATCCCTCACAACATAAATGGCTCTTTTGGCTCACTTCAGGTGAATTACCTATCACTATGAAACAATTTAATAAAACAGCAGTCAGTGGTGCACTCTTACTTTTCATTCTCACTCTATATACAAATCAAACATTCCACAATGGAGTTTGGGGACCATTGCACAATAAATCTGTAAAACCCAAAATAGAAATATCCAATGCCAGTATCCACAATAATATACTATCATTTGAGATTTATCGTGTAGAAGGCGTTGATGTATATGGCTCATTTCTTATTGGAATTACTTTAAAAGAATCAAACGGAACGACTGTTTTCCAAGAAGATGGAGAAAAACTTGCACACTTTCCCATCTCTGATATTCAAAATGAATATATAGCCAAAGTAGTTCCGGGAAAACATAGTCTTATTGTTCCTTTAGGAAGCAAAGCCATTATTACAATCAGAAATAATAAACTCTCCCAACTACTCCCAGGTGAATACGAGATCATTTTAACTGATATCAGTGGAATAACCTGGAAGCAAACACTCACTCTCAACTAAATCAAATTAATAGTCCTATAAAAAGGTGTATTTCAATATAGAATAAGAACTATAGATATACACCTTTTTGTATTTTCTGCTTTTTATTTTTCTCTACCTTTTTACTCCTCAGCCTTAAACTACCTAAATATACTGAATTTAAGAAATAAGTTTGCCTATTTCTAGGTATTGCACCCCCTTTTAACCTCATATAACTTTGCAGTCGAAAAAATTAAATAAAAAATGAGAAAACTAACTGCAATCTTCATTCTTTGTTTCCTGTCTTCATTTCATACACTTTCAGCACAGGAAACGCAAGAAAAATCTAAAAGCACCAAATCTTCTTCGGAAGAGTATACAAAATTCCGTTTCGGCGGCTATGGTGAAATTATCGCAAAATTCAAAGATTATGGTATCAACCGATTCTATGGTGGTAGTGACGGAAATGCCAATGATCAAAGAAATACAATTTCTATTCCACGCTTTGTATTAGCATTCGATTACAAATTTAATTCTAAATGGATACTTGGTGCTGAAATTGAGTTTGAATCCGGTGGAACAGGAACTGCTCTTGAACTAGAAAACTCTGAGAACGGAGAATATGAAACAGAAATTGAAAAGGGTGGTGAAGTTGCCTTGGAACAATTTCACATTACCCGCATAATAAATCCTGCTTTCAACATACGTGCCGGACATATGATTGTTCCAGTGGGACTAACAAATGCACATCATGAACCAACGTTCTTTTTCGGGACCTCACGTCCGGAAGGAGAAACAACCATTCTACCATCTACGTGGCATGAAACAGGTTTAGCCTTTTTCGGTTCTTTTGGAAAAGGACATGCCAGTTTCGATTACCAAGCTATGGTAGTTACCGGATTAAATGCTAATGGATTTGACCGAAACACGTGGGTAGCCAGTGGTAAACAAGGTTTCTTTGAAGAAGATAACTTTACTTCACCAGCTTATGTTGCCCGCTTGGATTATAAAGGAGTACCCGGCTTACGTGTAGGAGCGTCATTCTATTATTGTGTAAATGCAGGCTCTAATTCTGATAAAGCTGCTACGTACTCAAAAATTGGTAGTATTCCGGTAAGGATTTATACAGCAGATGCGCAATACATTAATAAATATGTAACTGCACGTGGAAATATTGTATATGGGAATTTAGGAAATTCTGCTGCACTTAGCGGGAAAAATACCCAGTTATCTAACTTATCCCCATATAGCCGTATCACACCGATAGCAAAAAATGCTGTAAGTTATGCCGGGGAAGTTGGAGTCAATATCAGGTCAATATTCAATAATAGCAAAATTCCGGTTATTTATCCTTTTGCCCGTTATGAATATTACAACCCACAAGAAAAAGGTGAAAAAAGACAAACAATGGATAAACGTAATCAGGTCAGTATGTGGACAGCCGGCTTAAACTGGTATGCTTTACCCAACCTAGTCATTAAAGCCGATTATACAACACGTAAAATAGGGACAAGTAAAATATTTGGTAAAGGACGCTATAATAGCGAAAATGAATTTGCCATCGGTATTGCATACATTGGCTGGTTTATAAAAAAATAAGTATATATTAATAATTTAATTTTATATAAATATGAAAAAGAACATCTTTTACACTGCAATACTTATTGCAGGATTGACTTTTACAACTACAGCTTGTAGTAATGATGATGATGATATTACCCAATCTCCCATAGATCTGGAATGTACGCAAAATAATGTGGCTTCCTGGGGCAACTACATGAAAGTGGTAGCTACTCTTCTAAAAAATGATGCAGCTAACCTATATTCAGATTGGAATAATAGTTATGAGGGTGGAGATAGTTATGCTGAGATATTCAAAAAACATAACAGTACAACTTTTTCAAGTGCATTGAACTGTGTCCAGCAAATTATTGACGGTTGTTACGATATTGCCAATGAAGTCGGTACGCAGAAAATCGGTGACCCATACGAAAAATATGAAGCAGGAAATATCAGCGGAGCATTATATGCTGTTGAGTCTTGGTACAGTTGGCATTCGCGTGAAGACTATTCAAATAATATACTTTCTATCCGTAATGCATATTATGGAACTAGAGATGGTAGTATTAACGATAATTCAATATCAAAGATTCTTGCCAACAACGGTTACTCAGAATTGAATAATCAAATGATAGCAGCCATCAATAAAGCTTATGATACTATTTTGGATATTCCGCAACCTTTTCGTAATAACATTAATAGTTCTGAAGCTGAAGCCGCTATGGAAGCTTGCGCAGAACTTGCCAACTTATTAACAAATACATTAAAACCCACCATCACTAATAACTCAACTCTTAGTAGTAATAGTACTTTAGACCCCGTAGTTAAACAATATGTAGATGTTGTCGTATTGCCAACATATCTGGATTTAAAGAATGAAACCGCAGTACTTTACAACACAGTAAGTGCCTTCCAAGCTAATCCTAGTAACGCAGCATTCACTACTGCTGCTGCTGCCTGGGTAAAAGCACGTGGTCCTTGGGAAACAAGTGAAGCATTTTTGTTTGGCCCTGTTGCTTCAAAAGGTCTTGATCCAAATATGGATAGCTGGCCTTTAGACCAAGATGCAATTGTTAATATTTTGAATTCAGGAAACTATGCAGACTTGGAATGGAGTGGTGACTACGATGAAGATAATGAAGATATAGCAGCAGCTCAAAATGTACGTGGCTTCCACACATTAGAATATTTGCTTTTTAAAG
Source organism: Bacteroides bouchesdurhonensis (assembly GCF_900155865.1). GTDB lineage: Bacteria > Bacteroidota > Bacteroidia > Bacteroidales > Bacteroidaceae > Bacteroides > Bacteroides bouchesdurhonensis. The sequence continues at coordinate 2,279,407 of NZ_LT707006.1, read as the reverse complement.
ATGGTAAAGCACGTACTATCAAATAAGTGTATCTTATAAATAACTCCGAGAAGTAAAGGCGAGATTGAAAAATCTCCCTTTACTTCTTTGGCATGTTCAAGTATATTATCTCAATCTATGACAATGAAAATGAATTCTTTATTTAAATATTCATTTCCTATCTTTTTCCTGTTAGCATGCAGTGCTTGCAACGAAGAAGGAATTGATGTTTTAGAAATAGAAGTTCCTGAAGGCTATGCATTATCAGCCGGTACGGCAACTAATTTTCTAAACTCATCCTTTGCTTATGACACTCCTGCAGACTGGATCTCAGGCAGCTATGATAGCCGTTTCAATTCTGGTGATAAGCTTTATGATGATGTCCGTACAAGTAGTAATGGCACAGGAGGGGGATTAGGTCCGGTATATGCCGGTTATTCTTGCGGAAGTTGCCATCGAAATGCCGGTCGCACCAAACCAACACTGTGGAGTGAAGGTGGTTCAGGAAACTATGGATTCTCCTCAATGTTAGTTTATATTTCACGTAAAAATGGTGCATTTTTCCAAGATTATGGACGAGTGCTTCACGATCAGGCTATTTATGGGGTTGATCCGGAAGGAAAGCTTTCTGTTACCTATACTGAAGAGACTTTCACCTTCCCGGACAGTGAAGAATATAAACTTTGTAAGCCCAATTACACAATTACTCAATGGTATGCAGATGAAATAAAACCAGAAGACCTTTTTTGCACAGTACGTATTCCTCTGCGTCACGTAGGCATGGGACAAATGATGGCATTGGATCCTATCGAAATAGAGGCTTTAGCCGCGAAAAGTAATTATCCGGAGTACGGTATCAGCGGACGCTGTAATTACATCACAGAACGGGGCGTTAGATGTTTGGGGCTTTCCGGTAATAAAGCTCAACATGCTGATTTAACCGTTGAACTTGGTTTTTCTAGTGATATGGGAGTCACTAACAGTCGCTATCCGGAGGAAATTTGTGAAGGACAAACTCAAGTAAATCAAGGTAGTATGATGGGGCTTTCTTACGATCAGCTGGATATCAGCACAAAAGAAATGGAAGATGTGGACCTTTATATGCAATCTTTAAGCGTGCCGGCACGCCGCAATGTAAATGATCCTCAGGTAATTAAAGGCGAGCAAAAGTTTTACGAAGCTAAATGCCATCTTTGTCATGTGACTACACTTCACACCAAAACACGTGGAACAGCTTTATTGAACGGTACTCAACTACCATGGTTAGGCGGGCAAACTATCCACCCTTATTCAGACTTCCTGCTACATGATATGGGATCTGAAATCATGGGAGTCGGGTTGAACGATAATTATGTAAGTGGTCTGGCACGAGGAAATGAATGGCGAACCACTCCTCTGTGGGGGATCGGATTACAAGAGAAAGTCAATGGGCATACCTACTTTTTGCATGACGGACGTGCTAGAAACTTAGTAGAAGCTATTATGTGGCACGGAGGAGAAGGAGAAGCGTCCAAAAATATTTTCAAAAATATGAGTAAAGAAGACCGCGACGCACTTATTGCATTTATAAATTCACTTTAAATTTAAAACAGAATAATATTATTATGAATAAAATAATAACTGCCATTATATTGTCGATCATGCCTTTTACTGCAATAATGGCTCAACACGAAGAAGATACGGAAAACGGTGTAGTTTCATTAGCAGGAAGAGAAGGCTTTACCATCGAGACTAAAAAAGGAGATTTTGTATTCAAGCCCTATTTACTGGTACAGACAAGTGCCAACTTCAACTTTTACGATGATGAAGGACTGGATAAAGCTTACAATCAAGATAATGTAGCCAATTCAGGTTTTTCCATACCCTATGCAGTCTTAGGATTTACCGGTAAGGCATTTGGTAAAGTATCTTTCAATCTTTCCATGAATGCTGCTGCCAGTGGAGCGGCATTACTCCAACAAGCATGGTTTGACGTACAGTTAAAAGAGCAATTTGCCATTCGTGTCGGAAAATTTAAAACTCCATTTTCACATGCTTATTTGACTACATTAGGAGAAACATTGTTACCTTCACTCCCTGTATCTCTGACAGCATCTACCATTCTCCCCTATTCTCTGAATGCCGTAACACCCAATATTGGTACAGGTTTCGACTTAGGTGTAGAAGTTCATGGATTAGTTGCTGATAAATTCGGCTATGAAGTTGGTATATTTAATGGTACAGGAGCTTCAGTAAATACAGCTACTAAAACATTTAGTGACGATTGGCATATTCCATCCCTATTATACGCCGGTCGCTTTACTTATATGCCCAAAGGAGTATTGCCGGCCACTCAGGGAAATCCCAATCGTTTGCACGAGGACAAAATTATGTTTGGTATTTCTACATCTCTCAATGTAGAAAGTGAAAATGAAAGTACTAATGATTTTCGTGCAGGTCTTGAATTTGCTATGTTGAAGAATAAACTTTATCTAGGAGCCGAGATGTACTATATGCATGTAGGCTTTACCAAACGTCAAAAGATATCCGAGTCATACGATTATTTAGGTGGTTATGTTCAAGGTGGTTATTTTGTAGCTCCACGTTTGCAAGCGGCTCTACGCTATGATTTCTTCAACCGTAATGGATTGGATACAAACGGTTTTTTGAATATGCCTGCCATAGGAGTGAATTATTTCTTCAAGAATTGCAACTTGAAGATGCAAGCAATGTATCAATATATTGCCCGTACAGGTCATGATACACAACTCGACCGGGATAATGACGACTTAGGTTTAGCTATGCATTCAGGAGTTATTATGCTTCAATATACTTTCTAAAAGATAGAAAAGATGTTATATATAAGAAAATATACAATTCCAATCTTTATTCTTACCTTGATTTCCATAGTCATTAGTTCATGTGATGACGGACGGATTTATGAAAAAACAGTTCACATTCCCCGAGAAGGTCGTACCTTGAAATTGACCGGTAAGATTAATGGGATAGATAAATGGACTAGTGACTATAACATAGTAGTGGCAGGCTTTGATGATGAGAGTGAGTATGCTATTATATCAAAGATAGTCTCCACTGCGGTAGGAGAAGATGGTAATACCCAAGTAACCATGTCAGGTATTAGTGATGATGTAACGAAAGTAGAACTATGTGCTATTGACAGGTTGAGAAGACGTGTGGTAACATTCTGCTCGATAAATAGCAGTACTGCGGAAGCCGATACGATCAGAATGGATGCAGGTACTATTGACATCAGTATGTACCATGCGATTCAAGCTAACATTTTTACCACCAATTGTATTGGTTGTCATGGCGAAAGCACTGCGGCAGCTGCCCAGCTACATCTGACAACAGGAGCAAGCTACAATGCTTTGGTTAATCAGCCTTCAACAATTGATGGGAATATGTTAAGAGTAAAGCCCAACAATGCGCAAGAGAGCTTTTTACATCTTATATTAAATAGCAATGATTATTCACATCACCCTCATGTAGATATACTTCCCGCCAAAACCAAAACCGAATTATTAGAACTTATCGACAATTGGATTGACGGTGGTGCACAACAGTAACCAGTTATAAAAAAATCATATGGACAACAATAAACAACAAACTATTTATTCAGAAAATACTTTAACCGAAATATTTAAATATGAAGTAAAAACCGGAGTTTCGGAATTTCACGTAATGATTCATGTTACTAATCCGAAGATTAGTTATGAGGAGCAATTAAATGCCATCATAGATACTTATTATCGGTTACGTGAAAAAGAATTGTATGGAGCAACAGCCGTTTTCAAACGTTATTTCCTTAGTGATGCTTCTAATCAAGCGGACACTTTATTGGCTCTAACGGCAGAAAGCACAGATTGTGCGCTTTCCATTGTAGAACAACCACCATTGAATGGAACAAAAATCGCGTTATGGATTTATCTCCAAACCAATGTACAGACGCGAGTGCTTCACAATGGTTTGTTTGAAGTTAAGCATAATTCTTATCGCCATTTCTGGGGAGGTAATGCGTTCAATCATGCTGCCAATTCAGAATACCAGACGCGCTTGTTATTGAATGACTATGTGATGCAACTCGTAGAACAAGGCTGCAAATTAGCAGACAATTGCATCCGTACCTGGTTTTTCGTACAAAATGTAGATGTTAATTATGCCGGAGTAGTTAAAGCACGCAATGAAGTTTTTGTCACTCAAAATCTGACAGAAAAGACACATTACATCTCCAGTACAGGAATCGGTGGACGTCATGCAGATCCTAAAGTTCTGGTCCAAATGGATACATATGCTGTTGATGGTTTGAAACCGGAACAGATTCATTTTCTCTATGCGCCGTCTCATCTAAATCCAACTTATGAGTATGGTGTCAGTTTCGAACGCGGAACGTACGTAGATTATGGAGATCGACGTCAAGTGTTTATCTCCGGAACCGCAAGTATTAACAACAAAGGTGAAGTGGTATATCCCGGGGATATCCGCAAACAGACCCAACGAATGTGGGAAAATGTAGAAACTTTATTAAAGGAGGCGGAATGTACATTCGATCATGTAGGACAGATGATCGTATATTTACGTGACATCGCAGATTATACAATTGTCAAAGAGATGTACGACCAACGCTTTCCTAATGCTCCTAAAGTATTTGTTCATGCACCTGTATGTCGTCCCGGATGGCTAATCGAAATGGAATGTATAGGAGTGAAAGCTTGTGAGAACAAAAAGTATGTTCCATTTTAGTATCATTAAAAAGTTACATCGTTGAAAGGGTTCATTGTTGTTTTGTATACCTGTCTCATAGTTCTACTTGCCGTTACCACTTTTGTGGAACAGCTAGAAGGGACAGATTTTGTAGAAAAGAATGTATATCATACGATCTGGTTTTGTTGTTTATGGGGAGCAATAGCCGCCATAGCGTTCGTTGTGCTCATCCGACGTTCTCTATGGCACCGGCTTCCTTTATTGTTGTTTCATGGCTCCCTCTTGGTTATCTTGGTGGGGGCCATGATTACATTTGTCGGAGGCAAAAAAGGATATATACATTTACGACCGGGAGTAACAGAATGTAGCTTTCAAGAAAAGGAAAGCAAAAATCATATCAATTTACCGTTTACAATACGCTTGGACAGTTTTCAGATAGAATATTATCCGGGTACGGAAGCACCTGCTGATTATGTCACCCATTTTACCTATTCTCTTCCGGGAGAACAGGTTTCAATGCAAGAATCGATCTCTATGAACCATATATTCACTTTACAAGGTTATCGTTTTTACCAGGCCTCGTTTGATGATGATAAGCAAGGGAGTTGGTTATCTGTAAATTATGATCGATGGGGAACAGGGGTAACATATATTGGGTATATTTTACTTGGTCTCTCCATGATCTGTTTATTGTTCTCACGCAAAGGTGAATTTATCCGGCTTTTAAATCATCCTTTATTGAAAAAAGGAGGATTATTCGTAACATTTCTTTTCTGTATAATAGGAACTATGCAAGGACAAAAAAGAGTACTCCCCGCTCTCACAAGAGCCCAAGCAGACAGTCTAGCTTATAAACAGGTAATATACAATGAACGGATAGCTCCATTTAATACATTGGCTCGTGATTTTGTACAAAAACTTACAGGAAAACCAACTTACAAAGGTTTGACTTCCGAACAGGTATTAGGAGGATGGTTGCTCCACCCGGAAATATGGAAAGACGAACCGATGATTTACATAAAAAGCACTGAACTCCGTCATTTACTCGGAATAAAAGCTCCTTATGCACGTCTAAGTGAATTATTCAACGGTTCTGTCTATCGTTTACAAGACTATTTTCAACAAGAGGAGAAACAAAGTAAATTAGCAAAAGCGATTCAGGAAACAGACGAAAAGGTAGGCTTGATTCTTATGCTAACCAACGGCACAATGATTCGTCTGCTACCGGATGATGGTAGTGTAAAACCTCTTTCCAACACGAAAATAGAAGCAGAAATACTTTATAACCGTATCCCTTTCAGCAAAATACTTTTTATGGCAAATTTATCATTAGGATTACTCTCCTTTCTGGGATTACTCTATTATTATTTGAAACCAACGTATTTTGTAACCGGTAAAAGAAGGTTATTACGCATCACAAATCTGTTTTTTTCCATTGCACTTTATACTACATTTTTATTTCATTTATCAGGTTATTGCCTGCGTTGGTATATTGGCGGACGTATTCCACTTAGCAATGGTTACGAAACAATGCAATTTATGGCACTTTGCATTCTTCTTTTATCTTGTCTGCTTCACCGCAAATTCCCATATACCCTTCCATTCGGCTTCTTACTTTCCGGTTTTGCATTACTAGTCTCTTATTTGGGACAAATGAATCCACAAATCACTCCTTTAATGCCGGTACTCGTTTCTCCATGGTTAAGCATTCATGTCTCACTGATCATGATGTCCTATGCCTTATTTGCATTTATCATGCTCAACGGGATACTTGTATTATGTATTCTGAAGAAAGATACTACCATTTCCGAACCCGCAAATAACAGCGAACGTGTAGAACAATTGACTTTACTCAGTCGTCTGCTACTCTATCCGGCAACCTTCTTTTTAGGTGCAGGAATCTTTCTAGGTGCTGTTTGGGCAAATGTATCCTGGGGACGTTATTGGGCATGGGACCCTAAGGAAGTATGGGCTTTAATTACATTTCTTGTATATGGCGTAGCTTTTCATTCGCACAGCTTACGCATATTCCGTAAACCTTTATTCTTTCATATCTATATGATTCTGGCTTTCCTGACAGTATTAATGACTTATTTTGGAGTAAATTATATTCTTGGTGGAATGCACAGCTATGCTAATAGTTGATATCATAACAACAATATAAGGTAATTAAATGCAGGAAGAGAGATCTTCTTTTCCTGCACAATCTGAACAAATTCCTTTTACCATATAATTAATACTCTCCATTATAAACCCTTCCGGTAAATCAATAACCGGAATTTGTATTCTCTTAAAACAGAATGTACGATGGCATTTTTCACAATAGAAATGTGTATGCATATCATCTACACTACATTCACACTCACTGCTACAAACCTCATACTTCAAAGATCCGCTACCATCTTCAATACCATGTATCAGGTGACGGCTCAGAAACAAAGTTAAGGTACGAAAAATCGTTGATTTATCGACTGTATCTAATTTATCTTCCAAATCCGCCAATGAAACTGCATAAGGCACGTCCATCATCGCACGTAAAATCAAAATACGCATCGAGGTTGGTTTTATATTTTTCTTCTCCAGTCGCTCTATATAAACTTGATTCGATTCCATTTCTTTCATCATTTATTTTAGTAATTTTCCGATACGCATTGCATTGCAGATGGCTAAAAGTGCCACTCCGGAATCTGCAAATACAGCTTCCCACAATGTAGCAAGTCCACCTGTACCCAGAATAAGAATAATAATCTTAACTACAAATGCAAAGGTAATATTTTGCCAGACAATACGGCGAGTATATTTTCCAATTTTTATTGCTGTCGCCAGCTGAGAGGGATGATCATTTTGTATCACAACATCTGCTGTTTCAATAGCGACATCACTTCCTAGAGCTCCCATTGCCACTCCTACATCACTTAAAGCCAATACCGGAGCATCATTGATGCCATCACCGACAAAAGCAACCTGACGCCCTTCCTGTTTCAATGTCTCCAAATGTTCCACTTTCCCACCGGGTAATAAATCACCATAAGCTTTATCAATTCCCAATTTCCGGGCAATACTCTGCACAAGAGCATCCTTATCTCCCGATAATATTTCGATTTGTCGGATTCCCAATTTCTTTAGATCCAGAATAGCTTGATGTGCATCTTCTTTCAGTTCATCTACTAATACAACATAACCTATATATTGTTGGTCACGAGCACACAAAATCAAACTTTCCGGTATAGAACGTAGCTCAATAGGGTACGTTATATGAAATTTATCCAGCAAGCGATAATTACCAACCACTACCTGCTGCCCGTCTATCTTTGTTTCCAAACCATAACCAGCCATTTCTCTTGAAAATTCGACTGGTAGGATCGGAATATTTTCTTGTCTGGCATACTCTATCACAGCCTTTGCCATCGGATGATTACTTTGACTTTCTGCTGAAGCTATATACTGCAAAACCTCTTCTTCAGGCACGATTCCAATCACTTTATCCAATTTAAACTTCCCGGTAGTCAATGTTCCAGTTTTATCAAATACTACCGTATCAATTTTTGTTATGGCATCCAAATAATTTCCTCCTTTAAACAGGATACCTCTGCGAGAGGCTGCTCCAATACCTCCGAAATATCCTAACGGAATACTAACCACCAATGCACAAGGACATGCTATTACCAAGAATACTAATGCTTTATATAGCCAATCGGCAAATACATAACTAAATGTAGGTTGTAATAAACTATAACAAAAAGGTAAAGCCATTATTAATAAAGCTATTCCCATGACTACAGGCGTATAAATACGCGCTATCTTCCTCATAAAAACTTCAGTCGGAGCTTTACGCTCTGCTGCTTCCTCTACCATCTTCAATACACGTGATAAAGCACTCTGATCTGCCGTCCTGTTTACTGTCAGATGAATCATACGATCCGAAGGAATCATACCTGCCAATACCTCTTCTGATTGTTTTAATAAGCGGGGAACACTCTCTCCCGTTAAAGCAGCGGTATTCATAAGAACCGACTCATTCTGCAATGTACCGTCCAAAGGTACTCGTTCGCCTACCTTTATCTCAATCGTTTCTCCAATCTGCACTTCAGCAGGAGTTACAATTTGTAACTCACCTTCCCTTAATACAGAAGCTGTCTGAGGACGCATATCCAATAAAGCACGAATATTATCACGTGCCTTATCAACTGCACTATCCTGCAATTTCTCACCAACCGCATAAAACAACATTACAGCAACTCCTTCCGGATATTCACCTATAATAAAGGCACCAATAGCAGCAAGACTCATTAACATAAACTCATTGGCAAAATCCTTCTCTTTCAATGACTCTAATGCTTCTCTAAGAACAGGAAGTCCTACAGGTAAGATTGCGATGAGATACCAGATTAATCTAACGTATTCTGCTGCAAACCAACTTTGTTCAAAATGAGAAGCTAAAATCCCGCCTATCAACATCAAGAACGAGAAGCATTCATAACGATATTCTTTCATATTCATATTTTCTTTGATGACAAAAGTAGTGAGAATTAAATGCAAACTAGTTGCAAAATTACCATTCTCATTATTTATTGTGACTTATTCTTCTCATGATACCTATTCAAGAAAATTTATATTTATAAATATAAATATGGATAATATAAAAGTATCAGACTTACGCAAATGAACTAAAGCAACATTATTCAGCATTTATAGCTCTTGCTATTCCATACAAATCCATATAATTGTATATATGAGATAATAACCGTCCATCAAGAAATATAGCTGGTGCATAGTTTATTTTATTTTGTTGGTTGAATTCATATAAAATATCTATTTCCTTCTTATAGTCATATTGGGTGTATAAAGTAGGATAAGCTTTTTGCAACGCATCAAATGTCTTTTCCGGCAGAGCATACCAAGTATCCAACACATTAAAGAACTCATTTTTACTCAAGTTTCTATAATAACAGATAAAATTACGAGTGATGATATTTGTCTCATCATTAGAACTATTAGGATTAAGAGCAAAAATTAACCGATAATGAAGATTGGGATAAATCTCCATTAAACGTCCCAACTCTTTTACTGCCTTTCCACAATGCGAACATCCTACGCTAATGTAGAGAATAATTTCATGAGAAGATTGAGGATCTCCCCACGTAAGCCCTATATTTTTAGTTTCATAGTTAGTCTCAGAAAGCTGACTACGTATAATTGGGACATTATATTTTATACGAGCCATTTGCCTTTCTTCCAAATATGGATCGATTACTTTTCTTGTTTTACTGATATAGAATACAACTGCTGTACATGTCAAAAGTAATAAAGCTGCCAATAACGATTCAATAATTGGAAACACATTACACTGAGGAAGAATAAAATAAAGAATTAACTCCTTTAACCATAAAATAAATACTATTGTACAGCAAAACAAGCACCACTTACGAATCAAAAATACCTGGGTATACAGCGACCACAAAGTGAAAGGTAATGGCAACAATAAAAGCCATCATAAAGGCGATATCCAATGACTACTGATTGGAGCAATAGCTACCCAAAGAGTTACTGCAGAAAAATAGGCTATTCCCAGTTCTGCCCACGACAACCATCCGAAAAACTTAGAATAATTTGATCGAGTTACTTGGAAGCAATCTACATGTTTCCCAACTTTACAGAATCTCTGAGCTAAACGATTGATTTGGAATTTTTCTTGCTTTATCAGTGTATAAGCGATATAACATCCTGTCATATTTACAAAAAGTAGTATTAATTTGCACAGAATAGATATAGCAGTATCATTCATCCATGAAAAATATACCAACGCAAATAGTAAAATCATATAGCTGCTCATAAAGGTATATTCAAATATCTTTTTTCTCAACCCTTTATCGTACTTTTCTTTGTAACTAGGCTCTCCTGCATCTACTATATCTTCGATAGCCAGTGCTATTCCTGACCACTCCTGCTCAAATGTTTCAATGTCATCGCTTATTTTTTTACCGAATGAGTCCTCTAAATAAACCTTTGAATCAGTCACTTGCTTTACCCACACAAATTCATTTTTCTTTAAATGCGCAACAACCGGTATATCTAAAGCTCTCAACTTTTCCAATGTGAGTTTCATTATGACATGCTTAACCTTCCAACTATCCAATGCATCTGATATACATTGCATAGATGGATACTCAGGATGAGTGAGTATAGTCTGCTCAATCGTATGTGTCGTTATTTTAATACCGTACGATTTGAGTAGCCTAGAAAGTAACTCGACTAAATAATTGGACATATTTCCTATTTTTTAAATAAAATCAAACTTTTCATTGAGTAAAGAATTACGATTTCCTATTAACATTTATAAAAAATAAGTCACTCGACAAATCATATTTTTACTCATTAAGGAATATTTAATCTTTCAATTTTGCAATAATTACGATTGGATTATCATCTTCTTGTATATCCTTGAACAGCTGTTTGTATTTGGGGCTTAATTGATTCTTATATTTTATCAACTCTTCAGGATCAATATACGCAATCATCTCTTTGTTCTTATTTATGGAAACTGGAAAAAAACGAAGTGGAATGCCTGTTATTATATACCCTCGTGTTTTATAATCAGGAATCGAAGATATATAAACTTGCTTGCTCTTTTTATCATAATATCCACAGTAAGGGAATCTTGCTGACTTTACCGAAGACTCTGCTCCCTTCTTTAAATAGGAAAAATTAAACAATACATATAAGTTAGATTCGTATACAAAGTTTATAAAATACTTCCCTTTGTTATAACCTGATACCTCTTGATGATAATAAGAAGGTTGCTTATCTCCTAATTTAAAGACAAGGTGAGGAGTCATCTTTTTTTCATTTACACAAAAAACAGTATCATTAAAATCTGGTTCCTTAAAATAAGTCAAGTTGTTATAATAGTAAAAAATTCCATTTTCAATTGAAAAGGAATTCATATGTTTTTCGTATTCAAGATAATTTGGATACTTCTTAATAACAGTTCCATCTTTTCTATATACGACTAATCGAACCTTATCCTTTCCTGTCCTATTACTACAAAAACTTGCATAAGTATCATTTTTTATAAACCAAGGAGCACATACAGAAAGAAATTCAGAACTATTTTCAGATAAAGGCTTTTTCAAATTTGATTCCATTTTATTTGTTTCTATATTAATACATCTCCACCATTTTGATGTATACGCCCCAATACTTGCAAATAGAATCCCATTTTTTTCATCGAAGCCACATTTATGATAAATAAAGCCAGTATATTCGTCAGGACCCTGCCCCAAAGAACTTACTTCCCGAATAAAGGCTCCAGTTTCTCTATCAAACATATAGGCTCTTTGCAAAAAGCCTACCGCAATGATATATTTATCAGTCAAATAATAAGTACAATGCTTTTCGAGAAGTCCATCTTTGTGCGTTTCCAAAGGTATTATTTTGACATCTTTAAATATTTCTTCGGCATTAGTCTCTTTAAATTTTGATTTTGTCAAATCCACACTTGTTACATTTTGAGCACTTGAAGTGAGAAATATCGTAAATGAAATTATTATAGTTAGCAATATTTTCATGGAATTTTCAATTATATATTAATAACCCTTTAATGAGAAAATATTATTACATCAATCCATAACTAGGAAAATATATAAAACTGACTACATTTTTATTGGATTCCAATACTTAATCTGTAGTCAGTTCTACATTAATATTAGGGAACTTCACAACCACTTCCTTTTATTCATGATCAACACTGATGACAATTACAACGCAATCCACCCGCAGTCCACATTTGACAAAATGAAATTGCTAGTTCAAGCCCCATATAACATTCTGTCGTCCTAGCTAGTAAACTACCGTCAGAGTCATGATACTCATGACTACAAGCAAATTTAGGTTCTGATCCATATCCTCCAGCACCATATCCATCGGAACCATCCCCTCCGATATCTGTGCCGTATCCTCCAGTACCATACCCACCTATAATTTTTTTCAACTCACTTTTCTGAAGTATATTATCTTCACTAATATTCAGCTTATTCAACACCGACTTATCTAATTTTTTCATACAAAATACTATTTTACTTTATTATAGACCCAGTGATTGTCTCTTTCTACCCCCCCCAACATAATATTCTATTTTAAGAACTGACATTTTCCTCATCTTATAATTTCTCCCATTCTGGAGGAATGCTGGAAGCCTACCAGAATGGGTATCACAACTGCCCTGATAAAATATAACAGCCGATGTAATAATCGACATTGCCTATTTAAAACTCTTGAGTATATATATGTAGTAAAACAAATCCCCAATAATAGAAATTTAAAGCGCATAACTATCTCCTTCATTTTATCTATTACGAAGAAACAAAAATTTACTTCAAATATGCAAACATTCCAATTCAACATAAACTTTATCATTTTTTTATAAAAATAACACATAAAACAAAACAAATAAGTTAATTCGCATTTTTTAACCCCTATAATTACTACTTATTTACACACTAATTACTAAGTATTTAAATTAAAATCGCTATTATATATAACATTTTATATCATTAAGAAAAATCAATAAATTTACTTAATCCCATTATTTACAACCATTTCTTGACATAATCCAACATCCTAGGGCAGCTAATTTACTATTTACAGCCAATTCATCATAATAAGACGCTCGCAACTTCTTATCAACATAGTTCTCTATTAATTCAGATGAAATATTTTCAATAGGGTACAAGTCATATAGAAGCCACCACCACATATTATTATACAACATATCCATATTGACTTCTTCAGAATAATTAGTCATTTCTCTCAATACGCCTATTATTGGAAATTTTTCAATATCTAACACTTCAGAAAGATACTCTACATTCTGCCGAAACAATAAAATATCAATTTCATTATAATTATGTTGCTGGATAGACAGGGAAGAAAAATGCAAAATATCCATTAATATACATTGAATTTTATTCTTATCGGTTTCTAAAATAGCAAATAACCGAGCAAATACATATAGCATTGAATTAAGTAAAGACAATTCGGGAACTTTCTGAGTCCTTTTTTTGAAGTCCTCAATCAACCAAATAGCTTGCCCTATTACATCAACAATCCATTCACTTTCCATTTCGTTTCTACGGAAAGACATCCGAGACAATAAGTATATGCCTGAAGAATACAAAGTTATTGAAAACGGTGCTTCCCTCATCAAGGTATTTCTGACACCACGGAGAAGAATATCATCCATGTTTTTAAGAATATTATCATCGGAATCACTCTCTAAAAAACCATCTTTTAAAAGTTCTACTAATCCAAAACCAATACCTGCAAGTCCATCCATTGCACTGGAGGACATACCCGGTGTTAGCTGATCGAAAATTTCGTCCAGCAAATTGGAAGCTATCTCATCATAAATTTCAAAACCCGAATAGCGAGAATATTTATACAGAAAGAGACAAATCCCCATTTTACCATCAAACAAACCTGCAGGTTCTGAGTTAGCCAAGTTAGCAACAATTGTATTTGCAATGTTCCGAAGTGTTTTGTTCATAGTATATTTATATTTTCATTTTTATAATATCCCTGAATAATTGAATAAGCTGTGGCACATAATAATCAAAGCTAAACAGCTTTCTATTATGTAACATATTATCTGTCAATTGTTGCATCCTAATTCTGTCTTTCAATTTAGTTGATAGTTCTTGGGCATCTTTAAAAAATATTCCGATATCCAATTTAGTCGCAATATCTTGCGTAGCTACTATATGCCCAGTGTTGTTATAAAGTATAACCGGTAGGCCTGCTGACGCATATGTACTAATCCTGGCAGGTATATTCATATCATCCCAAAGCATTTTCAGCTGATCTCCACTATTATTACTTTTCAAGCAATGCAACCATCCTGCATCATATTGTGAAAGTTCTTTTGTCCAATTGTCAGCTGATACATGAGGATGAACATGAAAATGATTAGGAGCTGTCCGAAAACGCTGGATATTCTCCCTTGCCCGATCATTATAATAGTTCTCTGTATACAAATGAATATGAATATTATTATTCACAAATACCTTCAAATCCGTATCAGATATACCTATCATTCTTCCAGCAATTACGGTATGTATTTCGCCATCCTGAGCAGATAGTTTAGGCGAAAAATCATCTTTAAAATTATCCATTTTAGGTAAATCACCATCCATAACTAACGAAAGACCAGAAGTCGGAGGAAGGAATTGTTTAAACCATTCTTTTACCGTATCATTCAAAAAGATTTTACCTGCAGCATGAGTATACAAATAAATCAATTTATCCCAGACACCATTACGAAGACAAACGGAGGGTCCCTCTTTAAAATGCCAAACAAAAGGGATATCAGGACATGCTCTCATCACATCATAGGCAAAAGCAACCGAACCAAAGTTCAACATACCATAAATGACATCGGGGTGAATCTCAGCAAACCTATCTTTCCAAGAACCTAAAGGGATATCTTCGATGTGCCCGAATGGTAAAGGTCCCACCGCTGAGAAACTAAATACCGGTGTGGGGAGCCATAAACCATAAAGTTGATGTCCCGCCTCCTCCAATGCGTATATACGTTCTGGATTATAAGCCAATTCTCCTAACAGAACTATCTTAAGGGAAGATTCACAAAATGATTGTTTTTCCCGAAAATTCGAATAAAGCTTCTCTTCGTCGATAAATTTATACTCGGAAACTCTCATTTTAACAGGAGACTTCACCTGATAGTAGTTTCTATATTGATTAAGCCCTCCTCCATATTTTTCACTAACAAAACGATGGCGTTGAGCTGGATGAGAAACCCAGGAGCAAGAAACTTCATTGGTCATGCCAAAGGTCCCTTCTCCAATCAATTTATACCAAAACATTGAATAGAGGTCCTCTGTTACCCACTCACTTCTTTCTACCCAGCGCTCTTCTGTTCTTTTGTGGGAAGTTTGTACTAATTGCAAACAATACCCTTTTCTAACTCCTTTACTTTCCGTATCGAAAGTAAAATGTAAAGTGTCAGGAAAATCATATCTCATCCCCGTATACACTAAAATCATATCATCATATTCCTCAAATTTCTTCTTGATACTTTCCAAGTGATTCTCGTAATAAAAATCGTCCGAAGGAAGATAAGCAATATATTCATGTTTAGCGGCATTAAGACCTTGATTCAAAGCGCACCCCAAACCTAGATTACTATCGTTTTTTATATATACGATACGAGTATCAACCAATAAATCTGAAATAAACATTTCAGTTTCATCGGTACAACCATCATTTATTATAATTAGCTCCCAGTTCTGATAGGTTTGTCTATATAAACTCTGAATCGCTCTCCGAATAAATGAAGCCTGATTATAAGTAGGCATTATTATAGAAAAAGAAGTTTCCATAGTATTAAATTTATTGCAACACGAGCAAATATAAAAAAATAAATTAGATAATCCAAAGATAAACAATTAAATATTTGACAATAAAACGTTATAATAAGATTATTATAACAACCCTACAATAGGTTTTATAGTAAACAATAGCAATATACATTTTTACAATTTAAGCCATGTGCTTAAACTGTCTTCTTTAACGTAAGTTCGATATAATTCTTAGAATAACATCAGCTAGCTGTCCGTCATAGATAAATACCCGAGTCACGGCGACCATAGAGAGGCAATAACATGATGGTTGATGATACGGATTATAAAAAGACGGGAAAGTGTATGGAGTACATCAGGCGTGTCCATTTCCATGTGGAGCATAAATCTGTTCTTGATTTCAAAGCCTAGTTTATGGGTATAACCGGTGGTACAAGCTAGATACTTCTTGACTTTACGCTTCTTGGTGATAAAAGAAAGAAAGGTAATTAGATATGAATGAAAAGGAACTTGAACATCCCTTCACTAAAAAACAGGGTGAGGAAGCGGCTGTCCAAGAACGTATCAATGAATATTCCATGAGCAAATTGCCAGCTCATCCTTAATCGTTCTCCAATATAATCTGCCATCCGTTATAAAGCGGTTCAATACCTATGAGACAATGGAGAAACTCTTTGAACAAGCAACTAAGGAACCGTTGGAACTCACGATTACTGAAAGGAGATGGGGAGCGATATAAGAAGTAAGCATAGCTATAGCAAACATCTTTGGTCTGACCAGTGAAGAGATATACGATGTAGTGATTTACAAATCTAATCAACTCGCTCATGTGTGGAGTATTTACAAATATTCAAAATAAAATGTCTGACCTGTGAAGGCTGGACATTTTATTTCATGCTACTTAAATTAATTTATTAATAGCTGATTTTCACCCCTAAAAAGAAACTTCTGGGCAACGAAGGACCATAAATGTAACCAGAATCCCTGTCAGGCCCCTTATCGAAATCATTCTGATAAGAATTAAAGATATTCTGTATACCGGCATTTACTTGTAAATCCATTGATTTATAAAGCTTGAAATCATAAGCAGCTTTCAAACTAATATCAAAGAAATCTTTGGTATCAACTGTAATCGGAGCATCCAGAAAACCCGGGACTGCCTCGTGAGGAATCAGCATAGAACCGGTATAAGTTCCTGAGAATGCAATAGACAAAGGCTTTATTGGAGTATAAATAGCAGTGAAATAGCCATAGGTATTTGGTGTACGCATCATTTTTCTTACTTTCGACGCTTCCTTATTCCACTCGTGCGGTTCATCATAATGACTTTGCTGCAAAGTTACTCCAGCCTGAATCTGAAATTTATTCAGATAAGCCATTTTTCCCTCCAAAGTCATTCCCATTACTTGTGCACCGGGAGCATTATAACGTGTACGTTTTAGGATTCCATCTACTACTTCTCCATCTGTCAAGGCAAAAACATCTAATAACTTTGTATAGAATCCTTCTATCAAAAAATTCATCTGAAAAGCTCCGAAACGATGGTAAATATCAGCTGAAGCACTCAAACTATTGGATCTTTCTTCTTTCAGGTTATCTGCCAGCTCAATCATCGCTACATTGCCACCTACATTCTCAATATGTAAATCCTCATCAAACGCCTGAGGTGCCCGGAAACCAGAAGAGTAACTTACACGAAAATTTATATCCTTCGTCGGATTGAAACGTAAATTAGCACGAGGACTGAAAATTAGATGATCAATCAGATTATGTTTGTCAAAACGCCCGCCAATTAAGATTCCCCAATGATCGTTTTTCCATTCATTCTGCAAGAAAGCACTATAGATATCTACGTTCTGTTTAGTATACCTGTTGTATCCCCACATACGATCCTCCAAACGATCCTGATTAAATTCAACTCCCGCTGTTAAGTCAGAAGGCATAAAAAGGCATTTATCAAACGTATAAATATATTGAGAACCTGCCATCCAATTTAAGTCTGTAGTATTTCCATAAGCATCTAAATCTTGTTTGCCTCCATAATAGCTATCCCGATCGATATGCTGAGCCGAAGCGAAAACATTGAAACGATGTTTCTCATTCGGAGAGAAATAATCATATTTTAATCCACCACCATTAATAGAATGTTCGGTCTGCTCTGCAACATTTGCTTCATGAGGGGGACGATTTAGCAAATCTCCTCCTCTACGAAATTCTTCCATATGGTGATACTCAAATGTTAGTTTTGAGTAAATACTGGTTTTCAGGAAGGAACGAAATCCAACTGTTTGCCCATGCAGTTTGGGAATCTCCGAATAACCGTCACCATCATGATCATAGGCTGAACGATGACGATTCTGTCCGAAGATGTACAATCCGGCACGTTGATCGTCCGTTACAAGTGAAGCATTCAGAGCAGTGCTATTGTCAAAAGCATCGCCATCTCCGATACCAGTAATTGTATGCGACAGCATACCTGAGTTACGTATTGGTTCTTTGGTAATAATATTAATAGTACCTGCAATTGCTGATGAACCAAACAGAGCTGAACCTCCTCCACGCATTACTTCTACACGTTCTATCATGCTAGCCGGAATCTGTTCAATGCCATATACACCGGAGAGAGCGCTAAATATAGGACGAGAATCCAGCAAAATTTGTGTATATGGACCATCCAAACCATTAATACGTACTTGTTGAAATCCACAGTTTTGACAATTCGATTCAACACGTACACCCGGCTGGAAACTTAATCCCTGTGCTAACGTAGTAGAATTTGTATTCTCAAAGATTTTCAAATCAATTACATTTACTAATGTGGGAGCTAAACGACGGGTAGTTTCATTGCGATTAGCAGATACAACCACACCATCTAACGCTACCGCATCCTCTTCTATTTCAAAATCTTCTTCCAAAGTATGACCTTTCTTTAATGTTACGTTCCTAGTGACTGTTTTATAACCAACAGAACTTACTTCAAGTACAAAGTTTCCTTCAGGAAGATTTTTCAAAAAATAGTGCCCAGTTACATCAGTAACTGTTCCAATAGTTGTCCCTTTTAATGTAATCGTGATGTAGGGTAAATGTTCTTTTGTATTCTTATCAAGAATATGACCGATAATATTAGCATCCGATTTTCGCAATTCGGGATATTCAGGATGCTCATGATGAGCAGCTTGTCCTTCAAGGGCAGGCAATAATGCACAGCACAGACAGACAAGCGAAAAGATGTATTTTTTCATTTTTCGTTCGTTGTTCGTTTTCGTTGAATATTGACATGAAAGTATAGATGATTAGTAACCTGTGCAAAAAACAGGTATTGTCATCTTTTATATCAAAAGGAACGAACAACTGGTGGTGCCCTAAGTGCTACCACCCCATGATAAGGTGCATGATGATGTGTCAGTAGCGGACGTTTCAGCAACAAACACAATAAAAAGGGAATAGAAAAAGGAACTAAGAAAAGAGTAGCAGCACCATCAGTTACCAAATGAGATAAAAGATGAATGGATAAAAATTCAACAGATGTATGGCTATGCGCTGCCCCTTTCTTAAAAGGATGTGAATGGACAATCGTTACCCCATTGACCACATGCATGTGGGCAAAGAATGTAATGCTTGCCATGTACGAAATAAATAGTACTGGCAGAAAGTAACGCATTATATGGAGTAACAATCGTTTCACTTCTTCTTTATTTAAAGGTGGCAAAGATAGAAACTATTCTTCTTACCACCAATCCTTATTTATAATGATTTTAATATACTGCAGAAGCGATCACCTGGATAAATAAAATAAGAAATACCATAGCAATCGGATATACGGTTGCATAAGCTACACTAGGAATGTTACTGTCTACCATTGAATCGGCAGCAGCCAAACCCGGCGTACTAGTCATACCACCAGTGATCGTCCCCAATAAATCAAGAAGGTTAATCTTAAATACCAGACGACCTACAATGGCAGCAACTAACATAGGAATCAGTGTGATAGCAGCTCCTACTCCGAACATTAATAATCCACTCTCTTGGAAAGTAGCCACCAGATTCTTTCCGGCAGAAGTACCAACTTCCGCAAGGAAAAGTAACAAACCTAACTGCCGTAGTAACTGATTGGCAGGGCCAGACATAGACCAAAGAATAGGACCTGTTTTACCAATAGCGCTCAGGAAAAGTGCTACCATCAATACGCCTCCGGTCAATCCCGGAGAAAATGACAGACTATCTGAGAAAGATATATTCAATTTACCGAATAATACGCCTAGTACAATACCCATTGCAATTGGAAAGAAATCCGTATCAGAAAGTTTTTTCACATCATTACCTAACAAACGAGCTATTCCCTTGATTCCCTCCTTTTCACCAACGACCATCAGTTTATCACCAAACTTCAATGCCAAATCCGGAGAAGGAGATAAATCAATGCCACTTCGACGAACACGAGTTACTGTACAGCCAAAGTTTTTTTGCAGATTCAAATCCCCTAGCTGCTTGTTAATCATATCTTTTTTTGTGAGCAATAAAGACTCTATCTCCTGAGTCTTATCTAATGGAAGCTCACCTTCTTCACGCTCTCCAACCAGCAATGCCAGTTGATTCAATGACTCCTCACTACCTACAGCCTGAATATAATCTCCTTCATGCAATACTGTGTATGCTGTAGGAATCGAGATTTCATCTTTATGTTTAAGACGTGAAATAACAGCTCCTGTCATGGCTCGAGCATTAATTTGGATCAAGCTGCGATTAAATACATTTGAGTTAGTTATACGATAAATACAGGTTTTCAATTCGGGGAATTGTCCACGACGTTCTATTTCCAAACGACGTGCTTCCTTGTCCAAATCGACCTTCATCACTTTAGGGAGCAACTTCACAAACAAAATAACCCCAATAACCCCAAAGGGATAGGCTATACCATAGGCAATAGATGCCAATGGCGAATTGGTACTATCGATAGCTACAGCTAATCCTGGCGTACTGGTAAGTGCTCCCGCAATTAACCCAACAATACTCGGTGTGTCAATATTGAATGCATACTTCAATCCAACTGCGGTCAGGCAGGCAGAACTTATAATAAGCATAGTAATGAGAATCAGCGTCTTTCCTTTACTGCGAAAAGAATCAAAGAAACCGGGACCCGCCTGAATTCCAATGGTAAAAATGAAAAGTACCAAACCAAAATTTCCCAGTTCTTTGGGAATAATAACGCCAAAATGCCCGAAAAGAAGAGCAATAAAGATCACCGCCGACACATCAAGCGATAGCCCCTTAATCTTAATTCTTCCCAGCATAAAACCTAATGCAACAATCAGGAAGAGAGAAAAATAAGAGGACTGCAACAAGTCAATCAACATATTGTAAAAAGGTTAGTTAGTGTTAGGGCGGCAAAGGTACGGATTTATTTCAATCCTTACAACATTCCGTATCACAAGTAGTTCTCTCATCTTCTATTTCCAAAGTAGCATGATAGATACCTGCTTGCTCCAAGGCCGTTTTTACAGAACATTTCACTTGCTCCATTTTAGCGATATCATTAATAACCAGATGAGCAGTTAATGCAGTTTCGGTCGTACTTAAAGCCCAAATATGAACGTGATGGCAACTTTTCACTCCCGGCTGTTCTAAGATAAGTTGTACTATCTTTTGAGAATCGATACCTACTGGAACGCCATCTAATGATAAACGGAGACTATCATGGAGTAACCCCCATGTAGAAATGACAATAATAACTGCAATCATCAATCCGATGATAGGATCGACAATACTCCAACCCGTATAAGCTATAACAAGTCCTGAAACAACTACTCCAACAGACACTAATGTATCTGCTGCCATGTGCAAATAAGCACCTTTTACATTTAAATCTTTCTCCTTATCTTTAAGAAATAGCCATGCTGTAACAGCATTGATAATTACTCCTACTCCGGCGGTCCAAGCAATGGCAGAGCCATCAACCGCCACTGGATGAAATAGTTTATCAATACTTTCAGCAACAATAATCCCGACTGCCACCAGTAGAATAACTGCATTCAGCAAAGAAACAAGGATTGTACTCTTTTTGTATCCATAGGTATAACGGCTATTGGGGCTTACTCTTTGCAAACGGAAAGCGAGCATAGCCAATACCAGACTAGCCACATCCCCTAAATTATGTCCGGCATCCGAAAGTAACCCAAGTGAATTGTAGTAAAAGCCAACACTAAATTCTACAATAACAAAAGCTACATTAAGCACTATTCCTATAACAAAAGCTTTATTGAGTGAAGTCAGCTGATGATTATGTTCGTGGTGATGAGTTTCCATATCATATTATTTTTATTTATGAAAAACATCTTATGCTTAAAATTAGTTCATGCCATTTATTAAAGTTATTACCGTTTTAAAACTAAGAAATTGACTTAAATCAAATCCTTTAAAAAGAATCGGGTTCCCTCATACTGCCAACTAATTTTTTAGTTACCTTTGCCTCCGTTTTTTGAAAAAACTTTTTAAACTCAGTCTGTTACTATGTTGTAACCAATAATTAATATGTTCAACTAAAAAGATAAAGAAAATGTCTACAGAAATAGCTCCCAATATAGCAGTAACAGATAGTAGTCTAATATCAACAACTGCAATTGTACCACAGACAACAGATTCTGTTCTAAAAGCACAGAATACAATTACGACCAAGGCCTATAAAGTGATACCTCCACGTCGGAGCTTCGACGAACAACGCCCATTTGTTTTTTCTATAATAGGTTTTGCCATATTTTATATTTTGACTCTCGTAATCGGACGAATCATCAGAACCAGAATATTACATAACTCTTGATGTGCTATAATACAGTTCAATCAAAAACATAGAAAAACCACCAAAATGATCACTCATTCCGATGGTTTATCCCTTTTTAAACACCTTTAAACAAAATGAAAATATGCCTCGTTACTAACAGAACTAACTAACCAATAGAGACATATTTCAAGGAGGCTGGTCACCACCAGCCTCTGCTTCTATTTACCAAACCATATATTTAAAAAGTCTTATTTACGAGCCTCAGCAATATATCCAAGAGCTTCTTTACATTTTTCTGTTACATAAGCCCAATCTTCTGCTACCACTTTGTCTTTCGGGAATAGTTTAGAGCCCATGCCAACACAGAATACACCTGCTTTAATCCATCCAGTCAAGTTTTCTTGAGTGGGTTCTACTCCACCAGTAACCATTAGTTTTGACCATGGCATAGGAGCCATTAAGCCTTTCACAAAATTAGTTCCATATACATCACCCGGGAATACCTTGCAAAGATCGCAACCTACTTCCTGTGCGAACCCTACTTCTGACACTGAACCGCAACCAGGCGTATAAGCTACTAAACGACGATTGCAAATTTTAGCTATTTCAGGATTGAATAAGGGACCTACAACAAAGTTTGCACCTAACTGCAAGTACATAGCAGCAGTAGCAGGATCGACGATGGAACCTATACCAATTGCCATTTCAGGACACTCTTTTGCTGCAAACTTTACGATTTCAGCAAATACTTCTTGTGCAAAATCACCACGATTAGTGAATTCAAAAGCACGAACACCACCATCATAACAGGCTTTCACTACTTTCTTTGCAACTTCTGCATCTTTGTGATAGAATACAGGCACCATACCTGTAGAGCCGATCTTATTCAATACGGCTATTTTATCGAATTTTGCCATCTTTATTAAATTATGAATGAAAAATTAAAAATGAGAAATTAGCGTTGTACACGACCGCTTGCGTCACCGCCGGCCAATGCCTCTACTTCCTCTATAGAAACCAAATTAAAATCGCCATTAATAGTATGCTTCAAAGCGGATGCAGCTACTGCAAATTCTAAAGCCTCACCCTGAGTATCTTTTGTCAATAAACCATGAATAATACCACCTGAGAATGAATCGCCACCACCTACACGATCGATAATGGGATCAATATCATAACGTTTTGAAGTATAGAACTCTTTTCCGTCATAAATCATTGCTTTCCAACCATTGTGTGTAGCAGAAAAAGATTCACGAAGAGTGGATATCACATATTTAAATCCAAATTCTTTCATCATCTGCTGGAAGATTCCTTTATAACCTTCAGCATCCGTATGCCCACCTTCAACATCTGCATCCGGTTTGAAACCCAGACAAAGTTCAGCGTCTTCCTCATTGCCAATGCACACATCGACATACTTCATCAAAGGTTTCATAATGGACTGTGCCTTTTCTTTAGTCCACAGTTTTTTACGGAAATTCAAGTCTACAGAAATAGTTACACCATGACGTTTTGCCGCTTCACAAGCCAAACGAGTCAATTCAGCAGCTTTATCTGAAATAGCAGGAGTAATACCAGACCAGTGGAACCAATCAGCACCTTCCATTATAGTATCAAAATCGAAGTCAGCAGCAGCCGCTTCGGCAATAGCAGAGTGGGCACGGTCATAGATTACCTTACTAGGACGCATAGAAGCACCAGTCTCCAAATAATAGATACCTACACGATCACCACCACGAGCGATAAAGTCTGCTTTAACCCCATATTTGCGCAAAGCATTTACAGCAGCCTGTCCGATCTCATGTTCCGGCAATTTGGTTACAAAATAGGCATCATGTCCGTAGTTGGCGCAACTCACAGCAACATTTGCCTCTCCACCACCATACACTACATCAAAAGAGTCGGATTGTACGAAGCGAGTATTACCCGGAGTTGATAATCTAAGCATGATTTCACCTAATGTAACTACTTTCTTTCCCATAATTTTATGTTTTAAATTCTAATTTATTAGTATTATAAAGTTTCAAATTATCAATTTTCGTCTACAAAAAGAGATAATACACTGATAGCATGAATATTAATTTATTTATAAACAAAGGTTATAAACCTTTCGTGTGCGGGCACAAAGATACAATAATTTTCGTAATTACAAAAATTGTTATATATTTGTGACGATAATATTTAGATTATTATTGTGTTCGAACACATAAATTATATAAATAAGGGATTGTATGAATAAATTGCCCGATAGAATTAGAATAAAAGACATAGCACATTTAGCTAATGTGTCAGTAGGAACAGTAGACCGCGTAATTCATGGTCGCAGTGGAGTTTCAGAAGCCAGTAAAAAGCGAGTAGAAGAAATACTAAAACAGTTGGATTACCAACCCAATATGTATGCTAGTGCACTTGCTTCTAATAAGAAATACTCTTTCATCTGTCTTCTACCCCAACATCTGGAAGGAGAATATTGGACTGCCATTGAAACAGGAATCCACGAAGCAATTACTACCTATTCGGATTTCAACACTTCGGTTAAAATCAACTATTATGATCCTTATGATTACCATTCGTTTGTTAGTGCCAGCAAAGCTATTCTGGCAGAAGAACCAGACGGAGTTATGGTAGCCCCAACTGCTCCTCAATATACGAAAGGTTTCACCACCCAATTGAAAATGTTAGATATACCTTATATATTTATAGATTCAAAAATAGAAGATACACCTCCCCTAGCCTTTTTCGGACAGAATTCACGTCAAAGCGGATATTTCGCAGCCAAGATGCTGATGTTACTTGCCAGAGAGGAAAAAGAAATTGTTATTTTTAAAAAGATACATGAAGGAATTGTTGGTTCTAACCAACAAGAAAGTCGTGAAATCGGATTCAAACAATATATGAAGGAACATCATCCGTCATGTAAGATATTGGAACTAGACTTACATGCAGAACGTAATGATGAAGACAATGAAATGTTGGATGATTTCTTCCGCACCCATCCTAATGTAAATACAGGAATAACATTCAACTCCAAAGTTTATATCATAGGCGAATATATGCAAACGCGTAAGAAAGAAAATTTCAACTTGATAGGCTATGACCTTTTGGAACGGAATGTCTCCTGCCTGAAAGAAGGTAGCATTTCTTTCCTTATCGCCCAACAACCGGAGTTGCAGGGTTTCAATGGAATTAAAGCTCTATGTGACCATCTCATTTTCAAAAAAGACGTTACTCGTATCAATTATATGCCTATTGATTTACTAACTGCAGAAACGATTGAATATTACCATAGTAAATAGCATGCTCCTATGAACAGAAGTACAATATTAACCATTATAGGCATAGTCATGCTTGTAGGAATTTCCCTACTAGGATTCTTCGGAATCCCCATAGGCATTCTTTTAAGTTCGATATTTGGAATTTGCTTTGGAATTTACAAAAAAGATAAGTTATTTATTCAATGGTCCTCTATAGCTTTTATTCTGAATATACCTTTTATTGTTTATATCTTCATCCTAATTCAGTGCATGATTTGAACAGGTAATTCAATAAACAATCCATTTTATCATAAAGCACTTGACAAAAGAGTTTTTTAATGTACCGTTGAGAAAAGAAAAAGAATATAAAACATGAACAATAAAAAAATGAATACCCATAATATTAAAATATACAATACTTCTTATGTATTGAGAAAAACATTTATAGGACATTAATCGGTTGATTAGTGTCCTATTTCATTTCTATTTCATCATAAATTGCTTTATTATTCGCCGATAAGCTCTCAAAATAGTTTATTAATAAACTCGACCACAGTTTATGCATAAACGTGCACTATATTTATTCATAAACTAAATTGATATTTATTATAAAACTGCATTTAAACTGGAACGAATTACAAATAGCCAATCCGTTTAATCGTAAAAAATACAATTTCAATAAAAAACATTAGTAATATAACGATACATAATCATTTTTATCCATATATTACTTCATGCACAACCGATTGTAATAAGCAAATTTTAAATCGTCATTTTTCGGTAAAGTTAAATCACCATTTAATAATTGAGACTACCAGTTTATACTATTGATTACATTTTAATGTTGGTCATCTTTGGCTGGGGGTACCCCCAGCCAAAGATGCGTCTTTTTCCTCTTCAAAAATGGATTTTCGGTTTCCCATGCGGTAGCTTTGCCCGGCGAGTTTTATGACCTCGCAGTGATATAACAGCCTGTCCAGAATTGCTGAAGCCAGCACTTCGTCATCCAGCGTTTTGGCCCATTCGGTGGGTGCCTTGTTCGTGGTAATTATCAGTGAGGCTTTCTCATGAAGCGTGTTGATCAGATTGAAGAATCCTGCGGCATCCTCTTTTTTCACCGGGAAGAGCATTATATCATCGATGGCCACCAGATCAGCTTTGAGCAGACGGTTGTATGCACTCATGGCCGAAGGCATCAGCGTTTTCATCTTGATGGTGTTTATGACATCCTCCATCGTGACCATGTAAGCCTTGTATCCTTGCCCCACAGCCTCGTACACGAGTCCTGCGGCGATAAAGGTCTTGCCTGTTCCGGAAGGTCCCATGAGTATCAGGTTGTAGTTCTGTTCGAGCCACCCCAGCCGGCGCAGTTCACGCAGTCTTGGTGCGGTTATACCTTGCGAGTAGTTGTGGTCGAAAAGGTCGAGGTCGTGTCTTGCCGGCAGAGCCGCCGCTTTCAGCCGCCGTTGGAAGTCCTTGCTGTCTCTTTCCTGAACCTCGCGGGAGAGCAGGTCATGCAGGAACTCGACATGGGTTTTTCCCTGCTCCTGCGCCAGATGAGCTTCAGATTCCAGCAGGCGTGGCAGGGCGTACAGGCGCAGACGCGAGCACAGGTTCTTGATTTGTTCGTTCGTTATCATACGAAAAGGGTGTTAAAGGTGGATATGTCTGTTTTCTCGGGGATCATGGCGGATGTGTCGGCTCCGGGAACCGGCCCGGTTTCCGTCCGGACCTCGATGGGGGCTTCTCCCTTACGGATCCTGAGGGTCTCGGCTACCTCCATCAGGCTGCATCCGTTGAAGACACCTGCCTTGAGGCACTCGGCAAAAGCTTCGGTAAGCGTGATGTCCGAGTATGCCGCGTGGCGCCGCACTATAAACTGGAGGTTGTCGCGGTAATTACGGGCCTTATGCACACGTAGTTGTGACAAATATGTATCAATCACCGTGCTTACGGGAAGTTCTTTGCGTACAAAAGCCTCATAATCGTCCAGCGGGGCTTCGCGGTCACGCCGGTGGGAGGTGTTGCTTACCAGACGTCCCTTATCTCCGCTTATTTTGTGAACGGCAAGGGTTTTGCCTGTCTCATGGCTGTAGATATATAGCCGGCCTTCCTTTTCTTCGATATAGACCAGTGTCTGATGGCCGCGGTAGGTGCCTGTGGGAACGCTGTAATAGTTGCCCCTGTAGGTTATCACGTTGTCCTTGCGCACGTGATGCGGCAAGAGGGTTTCGCAAGGGACTGTCGGAACTCCCTTATAAGGCGTGAGGTGTGCTTTCTCCGTCTCGAACTCCTCAGACGGGACACGACGTATGCCGTGGTGTTCCGTGCCGTTGGCCGTGCGTTCCAACCAGCCAAGGGCCTCCTTGTTGAGCAGGCCTATGTCAACCAACTCGCGGCCGCGAAGGAAGTTGTACTTCACATATTTGACGACGTTCTCTATCTTGCCTTTGCTCTGGGGATCGGATTTGCGACAGAACACGGGCTCAAAGCCATGTTCACGGACAAGAGTGCGGAAACCGCGGGTAAGCACCAGGTCACCAAGGTTTTCATTGACAAGAAACACCTTGTCCTGGTCATAAACTATTTTTCGGGGTACTCCCCCGAAGAACTCGAAAGCCAGTTCATGGGCATAAACCGCAAGAGCGGTGGTAAACGGTGTACGGCTAAAGAAGACGAACTTATACCTGCTGCGGCTCAGGCACATCGCAAAGAAATACACTTTTAAAGACTGTCCCGGAGGTGTCTTCATCCACCGTTCACCGAAGTCGCATTGGGCGTATTCGCCATAGGCCGTCTCGGGCTGTTTCTCATAGGGGCGGTAACCTTTCTCAACCTCCTTGGGAAGATCGTGCGTTAAACGCAACCGGTTGACGAAGTTGAAGACCGTTTTGGGAGTCACGCACGGAAGATCCGAAAAATGCTCCTTCAAGCGGTCATGGAGCTGCGGAGCGGACAAAAAAGGCCACTTGCGCAACTCATTGACTACATAAGATTCATAGCCGTCAAGTTTATGACCGTAATGACGGTCATAGCTCTGGCTGGAAATGAACTCTTCTTCTGTCATGGACAGATACTTGGCCACCGTTTGACGGTGGAGACCTAAGGATTGACCTATTTGGGTCTTGTTTAGGCCAGTTGAAAATAATTCTTTAACTTTGTACCACATCAGATACTTCTTTAATTGGGAAGTCTCGGTCATAGCATTGTAATTAGTAGTTAGCACCACAAAATTACAATGCTATTTTTTCTAATCATGTCGATTTTACTTTTCCGATTTTTGACGATACAAAGTTACCGATTACAACGATATCATGCTATTCTGTTTCAGCCATAATTATATTAAAAACCAATGCAGGAAAATCATCTTTACCACAGCCAGCCCATACCGCTATTAACCACAACTTCTCGCGGCACTTAAAAGCTATCTATTAAATATTTTCTTCAGATATATCATATCCACTAACAGTCTGCCATCTTCATATATAGGATGATCATAATTGTCCGTAAAAAAATTCTTTAATCGATGAGAAACAGAAAAGCCACAATGCTCATAAAAGGAAATAGCAGACGGGACATCACCCGTACCAACCAACATTACAGAGCACTTGTCATGATAATGCTCAAACAGAAAATCAATCAACCTCCTTCCATAACCTTTACGCTGAAAAGCCGGAGCAGTTGCGATATTCTTGATTTCACGAACTCCCTCGCCTTCGGAAGTTACAACACAAATAGCTTTTAGCCCGTCATCGTACAAAGCGAACATCTCGCCACGCTCCAAGTATCTGTCAATCATACTTTCTTGCTCGTCTGCCAATAGCAACAATTCGATAAACTGTTTCTTATTTGAGGTTATTTCTTTTATTTCCATAATCCTGATCTATTTGTCTATGTTCTAGAATAACATCCATATTTTTTAAAGCCCATCCAACCAATCCTTCAATATGAGGAATCAAACTACTTCCCGTATCAGTTAGGTAATACTCCACACGTGGGGGAACTTCCGCATAAACTTTACGTTCCACTAGTCCATCCGCCTCAAGAGTGCGCAATGTGACGGTCAGCATTCGCTGAGAAATATCATTAATCGTTTTATGTATATCACTGAAACGCATTGTACCATTCGCATTTAATGTAATAAGCACTAGCATAGACCACTTATCTCCTAAGCGGCTAATCACATCCCTTACGGGACAATTTCCTGTTGGATGAAAGTTTTTCATTCTTTAACTTTTTGTATTTTATTGAATTTCAACAATAGTTACTTCTATGTAACTTCCTTATTCTTAGGTACGTTCTTGTTTATAACAAAGAAGAAAGATACATTTGCATCACAAAAGTAATAAACTTACTAAAAATAACTATTGTTTCATTTTAAAAATTTATGATTATGGCAAAGAAAGTAGCAGTTTTAGCAGTGAATCCGGTAAATGGTTGTGGTCTGTTTCAATATCTGGAAGCATTCTTCGAAAATGGAATTTCTTATAAGGTATTTGCCGTATCGGATAAAAAAGAAATCAAGACTAATTCAGGAATCAGCTTGATAGTAGATGATGTAATAGCCAATCTGAAAGGGCACGAGGACGAGTTTGATGCAGTTGTATTCTCATGCGGAGATGCCGTACCTGTATTTAGTCAAAATGCACAACAACCTTACAACGTAGATTTAATGCAAGTAATTAAAACCTTCGGAGAAAAAGGGAAAATAATGATCGGACATTGTGCCGGAGCAATGATGTTTGATTTCGCAGGAGTAACGAAAGGAAAAAAAGTAGCAGTTCACCCGTTAGCTAAACCAGCTATTCAAAATGGTACAGCTACTGATGAAAAATCTGAAATAGACGGAAACTTCTTCACAGCACAAGACGAAAATACAATTTGGAGCATGATGCCGCAAATTATAAAAGCATTAAAATGAAAAATTGACTGATCTGAAAAAAGAATATTTCAATTCTTCTGATTACAATTATCCCAAGACATTTTACGTTATGTAAGAAAAAGTCTTGGGATTCTTCATTTACACATATCCGATTGATTAAATTAGCATTTCAATTCAAACATATTGCTACATTTAAACGAATAAAAGTATTCATTATATATTTCTTTTTCAAATATAATTGATTCTGATTATTTCAGGACATCTAAAGAAAAAGATAAACCAGACCTAAACTCCCCTTTTCAAAGCTTCATTTCAAGTTCCTTTAAAAGGAAAGAGAGGTTGGTTTAAAAGGAACTAGTCATTTCATGATCTCCTAAAGTGTATATTTCAAGCCCCAAAATACAAAAGCACTCACAAACTGCATATTATTGCCAATCATTAGACTATTTTTTCCCTATTTTCTTCTCTTCAACTTTTCTACATTCGATTAAAATCTTAAAAACAGAACATTCCTCGTCTATAAAATAATTTCAAGTATTATTAGCTTTTCATCATTAAAAAGACATTTAATTCATTTATTATTAGTATTTTTGCAAGATACATAAACAAAGTTGCAAGATTGCTTGAATAATTTTATGACAAAAATTGCTTTTTACAAACGGATAGTTAAAGTCTTATTTCCTCTTTACCTATGTTTATTCTACGTTAATCCACTCTTTGCGCAAAAGGATTCCGTAAATGTGAATAATTATATTCTAATCATCAATTCGTATACAGAGGCCGCCCCTTGGAGTTTGAGAATGATTTCAGCTGTAACGGAATATACCCAAAATCTTCCTCAAGTAGCACTTTACACTGAGCACATGAATATGCTCATGATGGATAATGATACTATTTTGCAAGAATTCAAAGACACAATATTTACAAAATACAAGCACCATTCTCCCCGCATGATACTTTTACTAGGAAACTCTACACTTATCCTTAAAGATGATCTCAAAAAAGAATGGGGAGATGTACCGATTATGCTTTGCGGAGAAGAAGATTACTTTGGTCCCAAAGAAGCATATCTAAAAAAAGAACCGATCCCTTTATCCGACCGGATTCCACTTATCGAACTGGCAAAGCCCTATAATTTAGTATTCTTATATTCAAATCTATTTGTACAGGAAAATATAGAATTGGTTTGCCAAATGATTCCACACATGGAAAAATTCATCTTTATTGGAGATAATCGACAAATCAATCAAACAAATGATCTAATCATTCAAGAAGAGCTTGCAAAGAAGCATCCGGACATCATTTACCAATATCTTTCTCCGGAAAAAATTACACTCAATCAATTATTGGATTCCCTCTACGCTATCGATCCTAAAACGACGGGAGTACTTTATTCATCCTGGTTCTTTAAACAAACATTTGCAGGTAACACTTCGTTATTCACCAACTCCCACAATATTATTGCAACTACTTCAGCACCTTTGTTTTCAGTGGGGCTGATCACTCTCAAGGATTATAGAGGGGGAATGATAGGCGGATATTCTTATGATCAGGAGGCCTATAACGCAAAGATTATACAAATTATAAAAGAAATATTAGATGGTAAACAAGCTCGTGATATTCCTTTTTATCTGCCTTCAGACGGTGCTCCAATTATTAATTACGAAGCACTAAGCCGTAAAGGTTTATCTCTTGATTTTTGCCCCAAAGGAACGATTTTCTTCAACAAGCCACCTACATTTTGGGAACAATATAACTATTTTATTCTGGGAGCTATCGTATGTATCATCCTACTCATTTTATTCTTTCAATATCGTATCCGCCATTTGAACAATCTCAAAAAAGCTCAAATGAAAGAGATTGAAATCATGACGACATATAGAAATCTGATCAATAATATGCCGATACTTTATATGCAAGAAGAATTGGTTACCAATGAAAAAGGTGAACCTGTGGACTTAATATACAGAAATGTAAACTCTCATTTTGAGAAAAACTTTTTCTCTAAAGAAAAAGTAATCGGCAAGACTGCAAGTGAGTTTTTCCCCGAATCAATGGTGGAATTTTTGCATTTCACCAAAATGTCATTGGATGAAAACAGAGCAATCACTTTCCCATATTATTTTAAACAAATAGATACTTTTTATGATGTAGTACTAAAAGGCACACACAAGAATAACATCATTGATATATTCTGTGTAAACAGTACTGAGCTTCATAAAGCGCAACAAAAATTGAGTGCTACCAACAATAAACTTGCCATGGCATTGGACGTAGCAAACATTGTGCCATGGAAATGGGATTTATTGAGTAAAACTATACTTTGTGACATCAACAACCCCATAGAACTAAGCGTTCAAGGTACTAATGTAAACGAGGAACAATTGGCGGTTCCCGATTCTCAGTATTTTGCCAAGATCTTCAAAGAAGACCGGGAACGTGTAGAAAAAGCATACGAAGACTTAGTAGAAGGTCGTTCGGACAAAGTAAAAGAAGAATATCGCGTTGTCACCGTAAACAACCACATCCACAGAATAGAATGGGTAGAGGCGCAAGCGGCTGTAGAGACGCGTGACGAAAATGGAAAACCACTTACTTTAGTAGGTTCTTCCCTAGTCATTACCCAAAGGAAAAAGATGGAAATGGAGCTGACTACGGCAAGAGACCGCGCAGAAGAGTCAAACCGTCTAAAGTCTGCATTCCTAGCAAATATGAGCCATGAAATACGTACTCCTTTAAATGCAATTGTCGGTTTCTCAGGCATATTGGCATCTACGGACGAAGAACAAGAAAAACAAGAATATGTAAGTATCATTGAGAATAACAACACATTATTGTTACAACTCATCAGTGATATTCTCGATTTATCAAAAATCGAAGCAGGAACACTGGAATTCCATTATTCCAACATTGATCTGAACAAGACTATGAATGAGTTGGCTAATTCTCTCCGCTTTAAACTCAAATCGGATAAAGTTCAATTAAACTTTACTCCTAGTATGGATTTTTGTTTTATCCATACTGAAAGAAACAGACTATCACAATTACTCATCAATTTGATAACTAATGCAATCAAATTCACTCAGGAAGGAAACATTAATTTCGGTTATGAACTTCGTGATAAAGATATTTATTTTTATGTAACTGATACCGGATGTGGCATTGCGAAAGACAAACAAAAAAGTATTTTTGGCCGCTTTGTTAAGTTGAATAATTTTGCACAGGGTACAGGTTTAGGATTATCTATCTGCCAAACTTTAGTAAAGAATATGGGAGGTAGCATCGGAGTTGAATCTGAAGAAGGAAAAGGCTCTACATTCTGGTTTACACTCCCTTACAAACCTGTAAATATGACCGATGATAGCACCAAAAAAATAGATATCCAACCCATCACTATTGAAAAAAATAAATTTACTATTCTGATCGCTGAGGACAATGAAAGCAATTACAAGTTATTTGCTTCAATACTCAAAGGAGAATATCAACTAATTCATGCTTGGGACGGAGAAGAAGCTGTAGAAATGTTCAAAAAATATAATCCACAGATGATTTTGATGGACATTAATATGCCTGTAATGGATGGATATGAAGCAACCCGGGAAATCCGCAAATATTCGGCAAAAGTACCGATTATTGCCGTCACAGCCTTTGCATACGCTTCTGATGAACAAAAAGTCATGGAAAGTGGTTTCGACGGATACATGCCCAAACCAATCAATGCACGTCAACTAAAAGCTCAATTGACGGACATTATGCAAAAACGTATCATCCTGTTATAATGCTTAAGTATTAATAATTCAACCAAACTTTGAATGCCGAGATTTTATCTTTGCTCACAATAATTTTATTTTTAAAAGGTGGTATCACATGTACTACCGCCTTTCCCAAAAAATAAGGTTCAATTCGCTGGATTGCATCTATACAAACTAATGTTTGACGATTAGTCCGAAAGAAAACATCCGGATCTAATTGCTCACAAAGTTTATCCAGGGCAAAGTCAAGAACATATTCCTTATTATTCTTAGTTACTACAAAAGTGAACTTGTTCTCCGAATAGAAATAGGCAACCTCGCTTACTGCCAATGTAAAAAGCTTATTGCTGGAAGAAATAAGAAAACGGGTACGATATCTTTTACTTTCTGAGGACATGACTCCTTGGGTATCGGATAAACTCTCCAAAACTTCCAGTATCCGGTTCTCACGATTAAAATCACGTATATATCTTTCCGTTAAGCTTTCAAAGCGTTCAATAGTTTGCAATAAACGTTCCTGATGAATAGGTTTAAGCAGATAATCAATACTATTAACAGTAAAAGCCCGCACTGCATATTCGTCATATGCAGTTGTAAAAACAATCATACTATTTGGTTGTACCTGTTCAATAAACATAAACGAGTTACCATCAGTCAACTGGATATCTAAAAATATGATATCCGGATGAGGATTGGAACGGAACCATTCAACAGATTCTTCAATAGTACCCGGCAATATCCGTACTTCCCAGTCAGGTCGTAATGCCTGTATCATCTCATGCAACAAACGCGCTGCCGGTACTTCATCTTCTATAATAGCTGCAATTATCTTACTCATTGAAATAAAGGTATTTTTATAGTAAACTTATCCGAATCGATTTTTATCACAATGTCTTGATTGCTCAAGAGTCTGTAACGTGCTGAAAGATTTTTCAATCCCATTCCCGAAGTTCCTCCGCATTTTTTAGGGCGAATCGGGTTACTGATAATCAGCCCCGGAGGTTCTTCAATACTGATCAGTTCAATAACCATCGGTTTTCCTGAATGAATCACATTATGCTTAATGACGTTCTCCACCAATAATTGAAGAGTTAAAGGAGGCAGTTTCATTTCTTTCCATTCTTCCGGAATATAGTTGTGCACACGAATGCAGTCTCCCAAACGAACCTGATGAAGAAAGATATAGGAATCGAGAAATCCCAATTCATCATTCAATGTTGCCAAACGTTGGTTCTGACATTGAAGAATATAACGATATACATCAGAAAGGTGCTGTGTGAATAATTCCGCATTCTTAGGATTGTATCTAATCTCAGAGATCAGTGTATTCAAGCTATTGAATAAAAAATGAGGATTCAACTGATTTTGCAAAGCTGTATAACGGGCTGTATTATTCTCTTCCTGTAATGCTGCTGCTTGCTTTTGTAGTTTTAGCGTATGCTGCATGGAGCGGTTGGCCAACAGCAGACCTAAAATAACAAGTTCCGCTAACCAAACAATGATTAATATACGCCATCCGCCATGAGGAAACACAAACGGCCGGGAAGCACCAACCAAGAATTTAGCTGTTACCAACAAGCCGTAATTGAGTAGAAAAAACATCAGCATGACCATCGTATAAACAGAAATCAGCTTCCAGCGACGATGAAGATTCGCTGAATATTGATTGTCAATCCAGGTACTCAAACGAATAGTAGAATATCCCAGCAGATTGAAAGCTATGATAAAAAACAGCAAAGTCCCTACTGAATAGAGTGCATCCGATACTGTATTAGAGAATCCTGCATAATTAGTCAGCAGAAAGAAAGAAAACACACCCAAGCATGAGAATAATCCAGTATAGAGTATATGATTCAGTTTTATATTCATACGATTCTTTTCAGACAAAGTTAGTGTTTTTACCGACAATTATAGCCATGAAGAGCTTTTATTAATTCGGAATAATGTCCTTGTGCCGCAGCTTTAGCTTGCACATAATTTACTTGTGATGTTTGCCGGTAAGTCTGAGCATCGATCACTTCTACCACAGATACTTTGCCTTCATTGTAACGTTCCATTGCCTTCGCTTCATTCTCTTCTGCTTTTGCAAGCGAGCTTTCACTTAATCGTACCCGCTCGATGGCTTGGGACAAGGCTTTACGTGCCACACCCACTTCAAGTTCTACCTGATCAGACACTTTATTCAAATTGTCTTCAGCCATGCCAATGCGAAGTGAAGAAACACGTTTCTCACTTCGCCGTTTTCCCCATTCAAAGATGGGTACGGAAACTTTGGCATAAACTGCATAATTAGGGTCCAGGTCTTTTTTAAAATTATATCCGGGTGATGAATAACTTCCATCTATTCCTACATAAAATTGAGGTTTGAATTGCGAATCATTCAGTTTCTTTGTACTCTCGGCTATTCGGATATGATCATAAGCCATATCTATTTCCGGACGCCCCATGCCTGTAGCCAGCCATAACGAATCATTAATTACTACCATCGGTATTTGCAAGTCCAACTCAGTAGAGTGATCTAGCTGAATCCCAATTATAGAGTTCAACGCCATCCTGCCTGTTTCAAAGTTATTTTGTGCCTGAAGTAACTGATATTCTGCTTCATTCAATTTCACTTCTGCCATCAACAAATCTTGTGGATCAACAAAACCAACATCTACTCGTTCTTTGATTGTTTTCACCAAAGTTGCCATCGAATTTCGAAAGTCTTCTGCTACTGATACTATTTCCATACGAGCAACGGCACTCCAATATTGAATATCCGTCTGATAGCAAACTACATCATTCAAAACTTTTGACTGGTTACTTGCTAAAGATTGTTGGTGCTGTGCCATCCGAATGGATTCTAACAAACGGCCACCTGTATAAACTGGCTGTAATAAAGAAAGAGAGCCGCCATATTTCAACTGCTTTCCTTCCACCGTTTTCGACAATCCTAAAGTCGGAATATCCAACGACAATTCCAATGGATTTCCCGTATATTGAAAATTGGCAACACCGGAAAGTTTTGGCTTTAAATCCGCACGCGCAGACTTCTCAACTTCTATACTCGCAGCAATATTCTTCTCTGCAGCTTTCAGGTCGTGATTGTAGTCCAATGCCATAGCCCGATATTTCTCTAACAAGAGACTCTGCTGGGCTGATATAGGCATGGACATACAAACACTTCCACAACACAACAAACAAATTATTATTTTTTTCATCTTCACCTTCCTCTTACTTTATAAAACATAGAATACAATGCAGGAGTCACAAATAATGTTAGTCCTGTAGCAAATGTCAGTCCGAAAATAATGGTGGCAGCCATACCTCCAAATGCTACGTCAAACAATAATGGTACCATACCAAAAATAGTAGTTGTAGCCGCCATCAATACCGGGCGGGTTCGAGAAACTGTTGCCTCAATAATCGATGTATATAAATCTATTCCACTTCGATGTTGTATATTAATCTCATCAATCAACACAATGACATTTTTTATAATCATACCAAGTAATCCCAGCCAACCGGCTATCGGGAAAAAACCGAAATCGAAACCTGTCAATAACAGCCCCACTGCAATGCCTATCAGCGACAAAGGCAAGACGCATATAATTATAATCGGTTCACGAAAATTACCGAATAAAGCTACCAGAATCACTACTAATGCAAGAAATGCTAATGGGAAATATTTAGCAATAGCCTGCATCGCTTCACCCTGATCTTTATACTGGGCATCCCAGAAGAAGGAATAACCTTCAGGCAATTGAATCTTTTCAATCTCTTTCCTTATTTCTCCATGTACTTCTGCCATTGTATGTCCGGACTTCACACCACACATAGCGGCCATAGACAATTGCCGATTATAAGTTCTTATCTGTGGAAATTCCCATGTCGTTTCAATTTGTTCTGTCACTTGCGAAAGTGGAGCTGATTTCTCACCGTTCCAAATTGAAAAATCGCCCAAAGAATTAACATCCACAATATCTACATTGCCGGATTTCAGCAAAACAGGCACTTTCTTTTCGTCATCCCGATAGACTCCGACAGGTAGGCCGTCATTTATCGACTTTACAGACTCCATCATAGAGGCTTTTGTAATTCCCAATGCACCGGCTTTGACCGGATCATATACCGGACGGATCATCATCGACATATTTCCCCATTCATTACGTGCATCCGCAACTTTGGGATTTCGACGCATGATTTCAATAGCCTGCCCTACTAATGAATCGAGTACCGCGGGATCCGGTCCTAAAAAACGAGCTTCAATGACTGCCTCTGTCAGCGGACTTAATTCGAACTTATTTACTTTAATCAACGGTTCCGGATATCTCACTGAAATCGAATCTTGCAAACGGGCATGCAGCTGACGGGAAAGTTTCGAGGTCTTGCACTTCACCAATATTTGCGCATAATTGGACTGAGGTCCAAAAGACACATTAGACAAATAATAACGTGGGGGTGTACGACCAATGTAGGTGGATACCATCTCAGTCTCTTCCTGATCTTGAATATAGGTAGCCATTTCCATAGCCATTTTGTCTGTTTCTTCAATTTTTGTCCCTTCGGGTAACCACATATCTAACGTAAAATATTGCTTATCTAATGCAGGAACGAAAACCTTCGGAATAAATTTAAAACTCCAAGCTGACAGCATAAGCAGGACGGCCATACAACCGACTGTTGCATAACGGCGACGAATTACCCACCGTAAAACAGCCCTGAACTTATCATAATATTTACCTGCAAAAAGTGCCGCTTTAAGTTCGTTGGGCCTAGGGCGACGGACAAACTCCTGAATGAAGAAAGGAGTCTGTGTCAGCGCAAAGACCCAACTGAACATCAGCGAAACGCCGATCACTACAACTAAGGATGACAGTAATTCACCAGTAATATGTGGCGAATAATATATAGGCAAAAAAGTTAGAATCGCAATAACAGTGGCAGCCAACAGTGGCAAGGCAGTCGAAGAACAGGCTCTCAAAATAGCCACTCGTTTACGCATTCCTCTTTGCATATTGACCAATGCCGAATCAGATACTACAATAGCATTATCGACAAGCATTCCCATTGCAATGATAATCGCCGCAAGTGACATACGTTGCAAAGCAATTCCCTGAGAGAGCATGACGATCAAAGTAGCAAAAATAGAGAATACCAAACCGCTGCCAATCAGTATACCATTTTTGAACCCTATAAAAAACAATAGAATTGCAATTACTGTCACTACCGAGATAATCAAGTTCCAGATAAATCCTTGATTTGCAACCGCTGATTCATAGCCTTGATCATAAATTGTTTGTAGCTCATAGCCTTCGGGCATTATCTCTGCAAACTGATCAATCCTGACTTTTACAGCTTCAGCCATGTCTACCACATTACCGGTAGGAACAGTGGATATGGCTATACCTATTGCCGGTTTTCCATCAATTCGCATTTTATTACTAGGTGGTGTCTGATAACTCTCTTTCACCTCAGCAATATCTGCCAAACGGAAATGTTCACCTGTACGCGACACAATCGTCATATTCCGGATATCATCCAATGAATAAAAATTTCCGGTAGATTCAATTCGTATTCTGTTCGTACCTGCATCCATTCCTCCGGCATCTACCACTCTGTTCTGAGCATCAAATGCACGAGATATATCTGCGGTAGTAATACCGCTTCTTGCCATAACGGAAGGGCTAAGAATAACATCAATCGTCGGAGACTGTACTCCGTATATTTCGACTTTCGCTACATCCTTCACTTTAAGCAGCTCATTTTTAATAAGTTTGGCTTGGTCTTCTAACTCCCGGTAAGAGTAGTTTTCTCCGGTCAATCCATAAAAAACTCCTAGTACATCTCCAAAATCATCGTTTACTACGGATGGACCAGCTCCGGCAGGTAGTTTAGACTGCACATCATTGACCTTACGCCGAAGTTTATCCCACAATTGTTGCATCTCATCTGCACGAATTTCTTTTTTCACATAAACTGTGATTTTAGAAAGTCCTGCACGATTTTCTGTCTTTAAATAATATAATTCACCCAACGACTGGATGGATTCTTCCAGTACATCTGTTACTTGAGATTGAACTTCGGAAGGGGAAGCACCCGGATAAGGAGTCATTACCAATGCCTGTTTGATAGTAAATGGTGCGTCTTCCAACTTTCCCATTTTGACATACGCCAACAACCCACCTCCTAATATCAGTATCAACAGCAGAATGGTCACTGACCGTTTCTGCAGGAAATATTTTACAAACTTCATATATTCTGTCTTACTTTTGAGCTGTGGCTGGCATTACTTGTTTCTGAGATACTACTTCTACGGGCATTCCTTCGGATAGAAAACGTAATTTGCTAATAGCTACTGTTTCACCTGCTTGTAATCCTCCTTTAACCTCTACTTTCCCATCAGGAAGTAATTCTCCTAAAATAACTTTTCTCTTTGATACTTTTCCGGTAGTATCATCCACTGTCCAAACATAATCACCCTCAGTGGAACGATGGCTAAGAGCAGTTTGCGGAACTGTTACTATCCCAGCCGACGAAGCAGGTAGATCGAGCAATACTTTTCCTGAAATACCAGCCGGCCATTCTCCTTTCTTATTAGGTAATAAAGCCGTCATCAAAAAAGAAAGGTTATTACGAGTGGTGCTTTTTGAAACATCCACTACTTTGGCTGAATATACTGTATTCGGTCGGACATCAAAACGAACTCCTACATCTTTAATCTGCCCAGACTGAAATGCGATATCTTGTGTAACATAAGCTTCTATCTTTAGTTGAGTAATATCAATGAATGAAATGACAGGCTGAGTAGCTTTTACATCTTGATACTTTTCAATGTACACCTCTCCCACATATCCATCAAAAGGGGCTACTAAATGAGTATCCTCCAAATCGTTAGCAGCAGTTTCAAAAGCTGTTTTTGCCGAAGTATAATCAGCATGTGCTTTTTCGTAAGCACTGGCAGAGATATTATCTTTTTCAAACAGTACTTTTATTCGTTCAAACTCTGCTTTTGCTTGTTTATATACAGCTTCCGCTTTCTCTTTACGAATATGAAAATCACGCGAATCTATTTCAGCAATGATGTCTCCCCGATGATAAAAATTACCAGCATATACCTCAAAACGATCAATCGGACCACCTACCCGAAAAGAAAGTTCTGTCTCTTTAAAGGGTTTTGAAATAAATGAGAATTCACGATTGGAAGAAGGCAACAAAGTTTCTGCCTTCACCACTTTAATCCTTACCGGTTCTTCTGACTTCTTCTCCTCTTGCCCGCACGCCGTAAGTAGGCAAAGACAGAAAATGCACATTGAAAATTTAATCATTGTCATTCTGCTATAAGTTATTAAGTTATCAACAGCACGAAAATAGATGAAAAAGACAAAACCATCCGGAATTTAATTTCCGAGACGGAAAAAGAAGAAGCTCAAACAGAAAAAGAAAAGATGAAATTTCAGACCTTTTGTCTTACTTATGTGTTTCCTTACTATCTTTGCAAATCGTAAACAAAAGCCACAATATCTAATTATGACTGAAGAAAAAATTCATAAGAACCGTTCCGGCAGTTGGTGGGCACTTAGCCCGTTGCTCGTATTTCTCTGCCTTTATCTGGTAACTTCCATTTTGGTTAATGACTTTTATAAAGTACCTATCACCGTAGCTTTCCTTGTTTCTTCCTGTTATGCTATCGCTATTACTCGAGGGCTTAAACTGGATCAACGGATTTATCAATTTTCTGTAGGTGCCGCCAATAAGAACATCCTGCTTATGATCTGGATATTCATCCTTGCCGGTGCTTTTGCACAAAGTGCCAAACAAATGGGAGCCATTGACGCCACCGTTAATCTGACATTGCATATTCTTCCGGATAACTTATTATTGGCAGGAATATTCATTGCCGCCTGTTTCATTTCCCTGTCTATCGGAACAAGTGTTGGAACCATAGTTGCTCTCACCCCTGTTGCTGTAGGACTAGCAGAAAAAACAGAAATAGCTCTTCCTTTCATGGTAGCCATAGTAGTCGGTGGTTCATTCTTTGGAGATAATTTATCTTTTATTTCCGATACCACCATTGCTTCAACAAAAACTCAGGAATGTGTGATGCGTGATAAGTTCAGGGTAAACTCCATGATTGTGGTTCCAGCTGCAATCATAGTATTGGGCATTTACATCTTTCAAGGACTGTCCATAACTGCTCCCGCTCAGGTACAAAACATCGAATGGATTAAAGTTATACCTTATATAATAGTATTAGGAACAGCGATCGCAGGAATGAATGTCATGCTTGTATTAATTATAGGCATCCTGACAAGTGGAATTATTGGTATATCTACCGGTAGTTTCGGTGTCTTCGACTGGTTCGGAGCAATGGGAACTGGTATTACGGGAATGGGAGAATTAATCATCATCACTCTATTAGCGGGAGGTATGCTTGAAACAATCCGTTACAATGGCGGTATTGATTTCATTATTAAGAAACTGACCCGACACGTTAATGGGAAAAGAGGCGCAGAGCTTAGTATTGCCGCTCTGGTAAGTATAGCTAACTTATGTACTGCTAACAACACTATTGCTATCATCACAACGGGACCGATTGCCAAAGATATTGCCCAAAAATTTCACCTTGACCGTAGAAAAACAGCCAGTATTCTCGATACTTTCTCCTGCCTGATACAAGGAATTATCCCCTATGGAGCACAAATGCTGATTGCCGCGGGGCTAGCAAATATTTCTCCTATCAGTATCATCGGCAACCTTTATTATCCATTCACAATGGGAATATGCGCATTGCTGGCTATCCTGTTTCGTTATCCAAGGAGATACTCGTAAAACTGATATTAATCTTGGATAGATGATTATAAATCAAAGAAAAAGAATAGAAATATTTGTCAATCAAAAGAAAAGCCGTATCTTTGCACCCGCTATTACGAGTTAATGGCATAATTCAAATCAATCATTAAAAACAATTAGTAA
Source organism: Bacteroides bouchesdurhonensis (assembly GCF_900155865.1). Classification (GTDB taxonomy): domain Bacteria; phylum Bacteroidota; class Bacteroidia; order Bacteroidales; family Bacteroidaceae; genus Bacteroides; species Bacteroides bouchesdurhonensis. The sequence continues at coordinate 2,235,731 of NZ_LT707006.1, read as the reverse complement.
AATGGCAACTAGAATCAGATTGCAGAGACACGGACGTAAAAGTTACGCGTTCTATTCAATTGTAATTGCAGACAGCAGAGCACCACGTGATGGTAAATTTATTGAGAAGATTGGTACTTACAACCCAAACACCAATCCTGCTACAGTAGATTTGAATTTCGACGCTGCATTGGCATGGGTACTGAAAGGTGCTCAACCAAGTGACACTGTACGTAATATCCTTTCTCGCGAAGGTGTTTACATGAAGAAACACCTTTTGGGCGGTGTAGCTAAAGGTGCATTCGGTGAAGCAGAAGCAGACGCTAAATTCGAAGCTTGGAAGAATAACAAACAGTCAGGTTTGGCTGCTTTGAAAGCTAAAGAAGACGAAACTAAGAAAGCTGAAGCTAAAGCACGTTTAGACGCAGAAAAGAAAATCAACGAAGCAAAAGCTAAAGCACTTGCTGAAAAGAAAGCTGCTGAAGAAGCTGCAAAAGTTGCTGCTGAAGCACCTGCAGAAGAAGCTGCTCCAGCTGAAGAAGCTCCCGCAACAGAAGCTGCTGCTGAATAATTTTCGGTAGATTCCTAACAAGAAATTTGGAAAAAGCTATAAATCCTCTCTGGTTCACTGGAGAGGATTTTTGTTTTATGCTACAGAACATAGGGATAGACTTTTCTATTTCAGAATAAATTGCTTTCCTTTACATAAATATAATTCAATATAAATACTATATGGAAACACCTAAAACCGGTTATAAAGTAAAATCTTACAATATTCCAGTCAAACGATATTGCCAAACTCTTAATTTGCGTGATTCTCCTGAACTAATTACAGAGTACAGAAAAAGACATAGCCAAGAAGAAGCATGGACCGAAATTCTAGAAGGCATTCGGGAAGTTGGCATTCTGGAAATGGAAATTTATATTCTCGGCACTCGGCTGTTTATGATTATCGAAACTCCTCTTGACTTTGACTGGAATTCAGCAATGGAACGGCTAAACACTCTTCCCCGACAACAGGAATGGGAAGAATATATGTCAATCTTTCAACAAACAACTCCTGGCATGAGTTCGGCAGAAAAATGGAAACCTATGGAAAGAATGTTCCATCTATATAATATTTAAAAACGACTATGAAACACAATAAACAGTCTATCCTGTCAAAAAATGGAATTAATTATCTTATCCCTTTCATTCTAATTACTTCCTGTTTTGCTCTGTGGGGATTTGCAAACGACATCACCAATCCGATGGTAAAAGCATTTTCTAAGATATTTCGGATGAGTGCCACTGACGGAGCATTAGTTCAAGTAGCTTTCTATGGCGGTTACTTTGCTATGGCTTTTCCTGCCGCTATCTTTATCCGGAAATATTCCTATAAAGCCGGTATTTTGTTGGGACTGAGTCTATATGCTTTCGGAGCTTTCCTATTCTTCCCCGCCAAACTAACTGGAGAATATTATCCGTTTCTAATTGCTTATTTTATACTAACCTGCGGACTCTCTTTTTTGGAAACGAGCTGCAATCCATATATTCTCTCTATGGGAACGGAAGAAACTGCCACACGACGGTTAAACCTCGCCCAATCTTTTAACCCTATGGGATCACTGCTCGGAATGTATGTAGCTATGAATTTTATTCAGGCTAAGCTGAATCCAATGTCCAGTATTGACCGTTCACAACTCTGCGAAAATGAATTCCAGACTATTAAAGATAGTGATCTCGGGGTACTGATCGCTCCTTATCTTGCTATCGGAGTATTAATTCTAATCATGTTAATACTGATACGTATAGTGAAAATGCCTAAAAAAGGAGAAGAAAATCACCATATCGACTTTTTCCCTACATTGAAACGTATTTTCTCTCAAACCCGTTATCGAGAAGGAGTGATAGCACAATTCTTTTATGTAGGGGTACAAATTATGTGCTGGACATTTATTATTCAATATGGTACACGATTATTTATGTCACAAGGCATGGATGAGAAAAGTGCAGAGATTTTATCTCAACAATATAACATTGTAGCAATGGTTATTTTCTGCATCAGTCGTTTCATTTGTACTTTCATCCTTCGTTATCTGAAGGCCGGAAAACTTTTGATGATTCTGGCTGTTTTTGGAGCTTTATTTACATTAGGGACAATCTTCTTCCAGAATATCTATGGATTGTATTGTTTAGTTGCCATCTCCGCTTGTATGTCACTTATGTTTCCTACGATTTATGGTATTGCTCTGAAAGGTTTGGGAAATGATGCCAAGTTCGGAGCTGCGGGATTAATTATGGCTATTTGGGGCGGCTCTGTCCTTCCTCCAATGCAAGCAAGTATTATTGATTTGAAAGAAATAGGTATCTTCCCTGCTGTCAATGTATCTTTTATCCTTCCTTTTATTTGTTTTCTGGTAATCGTCAGTTATGGATATCGGACTATTAAAAAAGAATGGTAGATCTACTATTCAAAAGTTGCAATAGGATGATGCCACCTTATTGAGATATATCTATTTTTTTATATTTTTGCCAATTATTGATTATAAGAATCACCATGGTAACATCAGAAGATATCCGCAAGGAACTGAAAACTTTAGCTGACACTAAATATAAAGAGTTCCATTCCTCCCTACTTCCAGGCATTGATAATGTGTTAGGAGTACGTATTCCTCAATTACGCATTATGGCAAAAAAAATAGCCAAAGAAAACGATTGGCATCATTTTATAAACGCAACAGAGTCAAATTATTATGAAGAGACTATGCTGCAAGGAATGATTATCGGATTGGCTAAAATAAATTTTGAGGAACAAATGAATTATGTAAAGATGTTTATTCCCCGTATAGACAATTGGGCAGTTTGTGACATTTTTTGTGGCGAGCTAAAGACTTTCGTAAAAAAAGGAAAAGGGGAAGTCTGGCTATTTATTCAACCTTATCTATATTCTGACAAGGAATTTGAAAAACGTTTCGGAATTGTTATGCTTTTACATTATATTGATGAAGAATATATTGATAGATTATTAAAATATGCAGATCAATTTGAACATGAAGCATACTATGCACGTATGGCTATGGCATGGGTAATATCTACTTGTTTTGTGAAATTCCCGGATAAAACAATGGAATATCTGAAACAAAGTAAATTAGATACTTGGACCTATAACAAAGCGTTACAAAAAACAATAGAATCATTTCGTATAGATAAAGAGACCAAACTACTTATCAAGAGCATGAAGCGAAAACTATAAAAAATGAACTATACAAAAGTACAGAAAAAACATCCTAATGTTTTTTTAAATCACCCCAATGTTTGAAATCAGTCATTGGGAAGACTGAATTCAAACATTGGGATGTTTTTTAGATATCTTCAACTATAAAAAACTGTTTCCAGAGAGATCAAAAGACTCTTATTTTGCGAATTATCAAACATTAACGATTCATTTCTGAACTATTAATATCCTAGATCTCAGGTCAATATATGGCTAAAACTCATTTGTGGAAGTTGAAACTATTATTGTTTCATTCGCTTATTCTTCCTCCGACTTCTACGTCTTTGTAGTTTCTGACGATTATAGCGTTGCCATCTTTTATAAATCATCCAGCCACTCATCAGTCCCACTACAACGAAAATCAAAATAGTAATTCCAACTCCTAAATTATCTCCTTTAATACGAGACCAAATATCCAGCACTTCTTTTGTTTGATCTCCGAAATCTCGAATCATTGCACAGCGTTCTACTACTTTATGATCCGGATATTGTATTTTATCAATCTGAATACTATCAGCTCCAGGACCAAAGAAATAACTTAAATCCGCAAAATAATTAAGTGTACTATCTATCTTCTCCTCCATTATTTCAGGAGTAGCAATCGAACTGACATATCCACAAAAATCCATATTGCGCAAAGCGATATCAGGACGGCACATAAAATTTATAAAGTAGCTGGCAGCCTTCGGGTTCTTCGCATACTTAGGAATAACCCAGCCATCATACCATATATTACTTCCTTCTTTAGGCACTACATAATCAAGGTCTACTCCCACAGCATTTGCCTCTTCAATTGCCCAAATAGCATCACCGCTCCATGTCATATTCAGATAAGCCTTATTTTTTGTCATCATTTCCTTCCCGAAATCAGCTTCCCAACCGGCAATATTCGGTTTCAAAGCCTTCAGATACTTCTCTGCCAATTCCATGGCACTCGGAGAATAATCATTCATCAATCTTTCTACAGTAACCTTCCCTTCTTCCAAATCTTTAGCATGAGCATAAATGATAGCTGTACCATAAGCATCACGATAGCTATCTTTCATCAATATTTTACCAGCATATTTCTTATTCCACAGGCAATCCCATGATAGCGCATCCGAATCGGGAACATAAGCACGATTATAAAGTATACCGGCTGTTCCCCACATATAGCAAACTGCATAACGACTAGCCACTTCACCCGGCTGGCTCAATTTATCAATTTGTTCACGAATAAAAGGGGATACATTCTTCATATAATTCGGCGAATGAGCAAAATTAGTATCAATAGGCAACAACAAATGTTTCTTCAACATTCGTTCGATGATATATTCTGAAGGACAAACAACATCAAAATCCTCATGCCCTTTTTCTATTTTTGTCAGCATGATTTCATTGATATCAAACGTCTGATAAACGATACGGATATTTTCGCCGGTCTGCTCTTTATAATAAGCCTGGAAATCTTCAAGCACACTATCACCTATATAATCTGCCCAATTATAGATTTTAAGGACCCTTTCACGCGGTTCCCCTGAATTATAGCAACCTGCCAAAGACAGTAATAATAAAATAACAGGTATTATTCTTTTCATTTTATTCTTCACCTAGAGCACATTAAATAATCTATTCATATTTCTTCTTTGCTTTATCGGCCCGGTAATTAAGTACAATTAACAAAGCCAATACCACAACAAAGATAATAGCAGACAACGGACGAAGTTCAGGAGTCAAACCTCCTTTACGAGCATCTGCATAAATATAAGTCGAGAGTGTTTCCAAACCTTGATTACCAATAGTAAACACTGTTACAGCAAAATCATCAATAGACAAAGTTAGAGCAAGCATGAAGCCACTGATCATCCCCGGACGAATCTCCGGAATAATTACTTTCCACAATGCTTGCATAGGTGTAGCCCCTAAATCGAGAGCAGCTTCATAAATATTCGGATTCATCTGCTTCAAACGTGGTAAAACGCTTAATACAACGTATGGCGTACAGAAAGTAATATGCGCTAACACGACTGTTGTATATCCTTGAGTTATACCTACGGAAACAAACAAAAGAAAAGAGAGATACCGGTAATAATATCTCCATTTAAAATGGGAATGCTATTCACAAAGCCAATTACTTTCCGTGAACGGGCTTTAAGATTGAATATACCAATAGCAGCTATACTACCCAGTAAAGTAGAAGCTGTAGCTGCCAATAAAGCTATTGTTATGGTGTTTACCAGTGCATTCATCAAAGAATGGTGAGTACCGGTAGTAAATAAAGAGGAGTAAAGTTTTGTAGAGAAACCGGTCCAGTTCCCCAATACTTTTGCTTCAGTAAATGAATAAATAACAATAATCACAATCGGTGAATAAAGCAATAAAAGCAATATCCATAAGTAGGTCTGAGCAAAAATCTTCTTTACCATAATCCACCTCCTTCGTTATTATCCTTATCATCAGTGCTAAACAATGAAGTAGCAGCAATCAACAACAACATAATCAATGAAAGAGCAGCTCCATAATTCCACATACTATTATTGATATTCTCCTGAATGGTTGTACCAAAAAGTTTGATATTGTTCATCGTCAATAGTTCGGCAATGGCAAAAGTAGAAATAGTCGGCATAAATACCATCATAATACCGCTCATCACGCCCGGCATAGAAAGAGGAAGTACTGCTTTAAAAAAGACTTGTAGAGGATTGGCCCCCAAATCCTGTGCAGCTTCAATGTAACTATGATCCATCTTCTGAAGAGTGTTATAAATCGGATAAATCATAAAAGGAATGAAGTTGTACACCATACCAAATATTAATGCACCTTCACCTAAAGGAATACTGAAGAAATCGAATAAAGCAACAGTTGCCAACGTACGGACCAAAATATTCACCCACATAGGCAGAATAAAAAGTACGACTAATGCTTTTGAACGATTCAGTTTACTGTTACTAAGTATCCAAGCCGCAGGGTATCCCAGCAGGATACAAACAAGAGTAGTAATAATGGCAATGCCTATCGAATATACAAAAGTATTGATTGCTTCGGGATGTTCAAAGAACTTCTGAAAATTAGCTAGGGTCAAATGACCATTATCGTCGGTAAAAGCATACACAACAATCAGAATTAACGGTATGATTACGAAAATCACCGAAAAAATAATGTATGGCAGAGTCCAACTCTTACGTGATGACAAAAAGACTAAAAACCTCTTATTCACTTCCTTTCCTGTTAATCGGTTATTTTAATTATACGAATCGCATCCGGAGGGATGGTAATACCTACACGATCACCATCATCCCATACATCGTTCGTATCTACAAATACATTCTCGTCCCAATCGGACAATACAGTCAGATGATAATGATCTCCCTTATAAAGAATAAATTTCACTTCACCGGTTAATGTGCCGTCTTCTTCGTTATCCTGCAAAATTACTTTATCAAAATCAACTTCAACTTTGATTTCCTCATTGGGTTTTATATCCTCAATCGGAGTACATTCAAATGAACAACCTAAAAACTCCACATGAGTAGTATCCAGCAATTTTCCTTCAAACGTATTACATACACGTTCTTTCTTCATAATGTGGATATCAAACGGCTTAACTAATAGTCCTACTTCTGCTCCGACTTCGAAGTGATGATAATCCTGTACTAGGAATTCATAACCACCACATAGTACTGTCATCTCATAATGTACACCCTTGAAAATAGAAGTCTGCACCACTCCTACTAACTGAGCCATATCCGAAACGGGAAAAATATAAAGATCTTCCGGGCGAATCACAACATCTACCGGTGTGTTTTCACCAAAACCTTCATCCACACATTCAAATTCAGTACCACAGAAATAAACCAATTTATCACGAACCATTGTACCATTCAGAATATTACTTTCACCAATAAAATCTGCAACAAAAGAATTTATCGGTTCATTATAAATATCAATCGGAGTACCTATCTGCTGAATCTTGCCTTCACTCATTACAACAATCGTATCGCTCAATGTCAGTGCCTCTTCTTGATCATGAGTTACATACACGAAAGTAATCCCCAAAGATTTGTGCATTTCCTTCAACTCCATCTGCATATCCTTACGCATTTTCAGATCAAGTGCTGCTAATGGCTCATCTAACAATAATACTTCCGGTTCATTAACAATAGCACGTGCAATAGCTACGCGCTGTTGTTGCCCTCCGGAAAGAGAATCGACATCACGATACTCATAGTCTGTCATACCCACCATTCTCAAAGCAGCCTTCACCTTCTTTTCAATAATCTGTTTCTGTATCTTCTTTAGCTTCAAGCCAAATGCAATATTATCGTACACATTCAAATGCGGGAATAAAGCATATTTCTGAAATACGGTATTCACAGGACGTTTATGAGGTGGAGTTTGAGTTATTTCCTTACCAGAGATTCGGATTACACCCTCCGAAGCTGTCTGAAAACCGGCAATGAGACGCAATAACGTAGTCTTTCCACAACCGGAAGGACCAAGTATGGTAACAAACTCTCCCTTTTTCACGTTCAAAGTCACATCATCCAACGCTGTTTTCTCGCCAAAAAACTTCGATACATGACTAACTTCAATGATGGATTTCTCTTCTTGCATATTCATACTAAAAGTTTGGATTGCAAAGGTACGTATTTCTACGATTTCTTCCTAAGGTTAATCTAATATAACAGTGTTTTTCAGTGTTGAAAAGAAAAAAAATTTATCTTTGCATAAATATTTATTCACTAATCTTACAAAAGCATGAAAAAGTTTACTTATTTAGTTATTGCTACAGCTGCATTAAGCATGGTAGCTTGTACTGGTCAAAAAGCCGGATATATCATTACCGGTACAGCAGAGGGAGCTGCTGATGGGGATACTGTTTATCTTCAGGAAAGAACCGGTAGAAGTCTGGCCAAACTTGACACAGCTATTATCTCTAATGGAAAATTCACATTCGAAGGTGTACAGGATTCTGCAATCAATCGTTATGTAACATATAAAAATGGTGCTGAACCTTTAATGGTCGATTTCTTCCTTGAAAATGGAAAAATCAACATTACATTAGGAAGTGAAAGAAGTACTGCCACCGGTACTTCGAATAATGATGCATATCAGGAAATCAAAAATAAGATTGATGAACTTAATGCAAAAATGAAGGCTATATATGAAGCTATGGGGGACACTACTCTCAGCAACGAACAAAAAGCAGCTAAACAAGAAGAAGGAGCACAAATTGAAGAAGAATTTAACAAAGTTATCAAAGAAGGAATAGAGAAAAACATCACGAACCCTGTTGGTATCTTCATGTTTAAACAGACTTTTATGGAAAATACAACTGCAGAAAATGATGCACTATTACAACAAATTCCGGTTAATTACCAAAATGACGCTGCAATTGTTCAAATCAGAGAGCTCATAGATAAGCAAAAAAAGACTGCTGTAGGTACTAAATTTATTGATTTTGAAATGCAAAATCCAGAAGGAAAAACAGTAAAACTCTCCGACTATGTAGGTAAAGGTAAAGTGGTACTGGTTGATTTCTGGGCAAGCTGGTGTGGTCCTTGCCGTCGTGAAATGCCTAATCTGGTAGAGACTTATGCTAAATACAAAAATAAAAACTTCGAAATCGTTGGTGTATCATTAGATCAGGATGAAGCTGCATGGAAAGAAGCTATTAAAAATCTGAATATGACTTGGCCACAAATGTCCGATCTGAAATTCTGGCAAAGCGAAGGTGGACAGTTGTATGCTGTAAACAGTATTCCTCATACTATTTTGATCGATGCGGACGGAACAATTGTTGCTCGTGGTCTTCATGGTGAAGAACTTCAAACTAAAATTGCTGAGTTTGTGAAATAACTCAGAATTTATAAAGAGATAACAAGTTGTTATTATTCGCTTAAAAACTTACAATTAAATTATAAAATTTTAGCCCCTGCAATTCAAAATTACAGAGGCTAATTTTATATAAGAAAGTCATGGGCGAAACATGCTTCCTTACCTTTCATCAAATAATTAAACAAACCAACGCACGTAACAGAAATCTTGACGATGTGGAAGATCCTGATTTTTCGGGAACATACGATAAGAAACCTTAAAGCTGCCCGCATTAGACAAGCTATGTTTAGCCTGGAATGTATATAAATCACCGTCTTTCTTAATTACACTAAATGGTTCTACCGAGTAAATATGTTGTTTCCCGTCCGCAGTTGTATAAGTAGTAACTAATTCTAGTCCTACTGCGTCATTCAAACCTTTTTCATCAATTACGAAAGTAATAGTATATTCTTTTCCACTTTCAATATCTCCTATTTCAAGTTCCTCTACTTTGTCACAAGAAACAATTTCAATAGAATCCCACTTCGCAACAACTTCTTCTTTCCATGCTGCAATTTCTTTTGCCTTTGCATTGTTATTGGCAGCCAAAGCTTGGAAACGTTTAGCCTGTTTGCAATAGAACTTATTGAAGTAATCATCCAACTGACGTTTCATTGTATAATGAGGAGCTATCTGAGCGATAGAGTTTTTCACAACTTTGATCCAACCTTCAGAATATCCTTTCTTATTACGAGCATAATATAACGGCAGAATCTCAGTTTCGAGAATACTATAAATGGTAGCAGCATCCAGCTGATCCTGATGTTCTTGGTTCTGGTAAGTACGTTTTTCAGTCAATGCCCAACCAGCACCTTCGCGATAGCCTTCCAACCACCATCCGTCTAACACTGAGAAATTCACAACACCATTCATCAATGCTTTTTCGCCAGATGTACCAGATGCCTCTAAAGGACGTGTCGGAGTATTCAACCAAATATCTACACCCGAAACCAGACGACGAGCCAACTGCATATCATAATTTTCAAGGAAGATAATCTTGCCTAAGAATTCCGGGCGACGAGATATCTCAATAATACGTTTGATCAATCCTTGTCCTGCTCCATCGTGTGGGTGAGCTTTTCCTGTAAACAGGAATTGTACCGGATAATCAGGATTATTTACGATCTTAGAGAGACGTTCCAAATCAGTAAACAGCAAATGTGCACGTTTGTAAGTGGCAAAACGACGTCCGAAACCAATCAACAATGCATTCGGATTAATTTTATCCATTAATGATACGATGCGTGAAGGGTCTCCTTGGTTCTTCAACCAAGTATCACGGAATGACTTACGAATGAAATCTACCAATTTATTCTTCATTGTCATACGAGTCTTCCAAATCTCTTCATCGGGCACATTGTAGATTGCTTCCCAAATCTTCGGATTGGATTGATCGTACCAAAAGCTCTCATTAAAATATTTAAAGTACAATTGTTTCCATTCTGTTGCACTCCAAGTCGGGAAGTGAACACCGTTAGTTACATACCCAACATGATTTTCTTCAGGGAAGTAACCTTTCCAGATAGAAGAGAACATCTCCTGAGAAACCTTGCCATGTAACCAACTTACACCATTTACTTCCTGAGAAGTATTACAAGCAAATACAGACATACAAAAGCGTTCGCCTTTGTCACCTGGATTATTACGGCCAAGATCCATCAAATCATCCCAACTGATGCCCATTTTTGCAGGATATCCACCCATGTACTTACCGAATAAACCTTCGTCAAAGTAATCATGACCAGCCGGAACCGGAGTATGAACTGTATAGAGCGATGATGCACGCACCAATTCAATAGCTTGATCATAAGTTAATCCAGTAGCTACATAATCACAGATACGTTGAACATTAATTAATGCAGCATGTCCTTCATTACAATGATAAATATTTTTTTGAATGCCTAATGCCTTCAGAGTCAGAATACCACCGATACCTAACAGAATTTCCTGTTTCAAACGGTTTTCCCAATCACCACCATATAACTGATAAGTGATCGGACGATCAAACTCGCTATTCATTTCATTATCTGTATCCAACAGATACAAGGAAATACGTCCTACATTTACACGCCACACATTTGCATGAACGTAATAATCTAAATAAGGAACATCTACAACCAATGGTTTACCTTCAGCATCCAATACACGATCAATAGGAAGTTGCCCGAAATTTTGAGCTTCATAATTTGCAATCTGCTGTCCATCCATTGACAACGTCTGTGTAAAATATCCGTAACGATAAAGAAAACCTACCGCACATAAATCTACATTACTGTCAGAAGCTTCTTTTAAATAGTCACCAGCTAACACGCCCAGACCACCAGAATATATTTTCAATACATGGCTCAAACCATATTCCATACTGAAATAGGCTATAGACGGACGTTGATCATCCGGCTTCACATCCATGTAGTCTCTAAATTTCGTATATACATCATTCATTCTTCTCAGAATCACTTTGTCTTTTGCAAGAGCTTCTAACTTTTCATAGCTCATACGCTCTAACAATAGCACTGGATTCTGTCCACATTCCTTCCAAAGTTCCGGATCTAAATCTCTAAAAAGTTCTGTCGCCTCAAAGTTCCACGCCCACCAAATATTACGTGCAATCTCAGATAACTTCTCCAACTCTACAGGGATACGAGATTTAACAGTAACCTCTTTCCAGTTAGGAGTGTTCACATTACTTACTTGAATTTTCATAATGTTTTTAATTTACTTATTGATGAATAAATTGTTTTTTAACTGAGCTGACGCTTCAAAGCATTGCGCAATGCAATGTCATAAGCCTCATAATAGTATTGTATAAAGTGCTTCCACAAAGCCTGTTCTGCTACTTCAGCAGCGCGCTTGCGAATTTCCTTCACTTCTTTATCTGTCTTATTCGCAAAGAGGGTGATTGTATCTTTAATACCATCTGCTACTTCCGAATAATTATAGTCTGAGCGATGTAGTACCTCTACTCCATCATTAATGCCATGTTGTTTTTTCAGGCTATTCACCCATAGACCAAATCCTGCCAGATCGGTAGTAATGGTTGGAACATGGAATGCTGCACTCTCCAATGGAGTATATCCCCAAGGTTCATAATAAGAAGCATAAATGCTCATATCCTGTCCCAGCAACAAATCATAATAGTCTTTGTTCATTATTCCATCCCATCCATTCAAATAACAAGGTACGAAAATAACTTTTACCTTGTCCTCCGGACGATTACCCATTCCTAGATATTTCAGCATATCCAATACCTGGTCATGAGTCATATTATGCAGCCAATGAGTAATGAAAGGAACTTCAAGGGGAGTGTCAAACTGATCCTTACTCTTCAAACGAGCTTGTAAGTCTTCACGAGGTTCTCCCACCCAACCTGGAACATTTACATATGCCAATACATTCCTATGCAAGTTCTTATCACGATTTAAACGGTTCAATGACTCCAGAAATACATCAATACCTTTATTTTTGAATTCATATCGCCCACTGGTTCCGACAATTAGCGTATCGTTATCCAGATCTGTTCCCAATAATTTATTGGCTACATTCAACAACAAAGCGCGTGCACGTTTGCGTTTACCCGTAAACGTAGAACCTTTGGGCACAAAATCATCTTCAAAACCATTCATCAGAATGACATCTGCCGGTTTATCAAGTAGCTCTCTACACTCGTTATTTGTAATTTCGCTAACGGTAGTAAAACAGTCCACATAATGAGCCGTCTGCTTTTCTATAGAATGTTTGGATTGCATGTTCAGTTCTTCAGCCATCTGATCGCCATTATAAGCAAACAGATAGTCATACAACGGCTTGTTGTTACCAGCTATCGAACGTCCGATAGAAGTAGCATGGGTCGTAAAAATAGTACCAATCTCCGGCACAGCTTCCTGTACATAAAGTGCTCCCATTCCTGTCATCCACTCATGTGCCTGATATACCACTTTATCTGTTTCAGTCAGATTATAGCGATAGAAACTCTCCACTACTCTACCTGCTGCATAAGAGAACATAGAAGCTTCGTCATAATCGCCATAAGCGTGTAACGAATCTACTTGAAAACGATTCCACATTTCTGTGTATATTTCGTTTTTCTTCTCAAATAAAGGTTGGAAATCGACTAGAATGACAATTGGCTCACCTGGAATATTCCATCGTCCTATACGGACGGAAAGATTATCTTTCTCCTGTGCATGTTTTTTCCATGCAGCACAAAGATTTTCTGATTCGGCGAACAGAGGGTTCTCTTTGCCTTGCCATACATCAGGACCGATAAAAAATATCCTATCACGAAACTTCTCCTGCAACGTATTTGCCCTTGTAGACAAGACAGTATATATCCCTCCCACTTTATTACATACTTCCCAGCTGGCTTCGAAGATATAATCGGGGGTTAATAAATCTTTTACCATATAATATATTAAAACTCTTTTTAGTATGCGAGTGCAAAAATACACATTATTCTTTGAAAAATAATACTTTATACAAAAAATATGAAGTAGAAAATAGAAAGAAACAAAACCAAAGTATAAAAAAGATAATCCCCTTGTGAATGCAAAGGTGCATCCACAAGGGGATAGAAAGTTCTTTATTAAAAAATATTCTTAGTAAAAATTATGCAAGTGCACTACCAATCAAGAAGGTTGCAGCCAAAGCTACGATTGCATAAAGTTCCGGAAATACAGCAAGAATCAACGTGTTACTAAATACATTGTGTCCTTGTCCAATAGCCGCGATACCATTAGCACAAACTTGTCCCTGACGGATTGCCGAGAATAATGCAACCAATCCTAATGCGATACCTGCACCTAAAACGGCTGATGCCTGAATGGCAGTAATTTCAGGAGTTAAGATACCAAAAATAGTCTGGAACATAAAATAACCGGCAAATCCATAAAGCCCCTGTGTACCCGGAAGAGCTGTTAATACAAGGAAGTTACCAAATGCACTATCGTTCTTTTTCAATGCACCAATAGCTGCATTACCTGCAATAGTTACTCCGTAAGCACTACCAATGCCTGACAAACCAACCATAACTGCGATGCCAATATAGGCAATAAACAAATTCATTTCCATAATCTTATTCTATTTTTTATTGTTTAATTCTAATTCTTTTTTTTATTCTTTTATAATAGTAGGCAGTCAATTACTACCAACAACTATCAATTTTTAAAGGGTTTGTACTCCTTACCTCCTCCTTCATATCCTGAGTTCTTGAAGAACTCAACAAATGTCAAACGCATCGGATGAACCATTGCTCCAAGCACATTCATAAAGATATTGATTGCATGACCAATAACGAAAATTAGCACCATCACAATCGGACCCGCAATTACATTATCAGGACTCATACCTACTGCCAAACTATTGAATACTCCCGCAAGAATACCTCCGGACAGTCCAAGAGCAAACAGACGGACGTAAGACAATACATCGCCTAACAAACCGGTAACCATGTTGTAAGAATCCCATAATCCTAATCCGATATTTAGGAAAATATTCTTTCCAGGACTGTTGAAAAGGAAAATCATCACACCACAGATTGCCAGTATAATCAAATGCAGTGTGCTTCCCATCGGCATTATTTTCGGCAATAAAGCTGAAAAAGCCATGGATATCAACAAGATAATCCATCCGATTGTAGCAATCGCATATTTGAATCCAAACTGAATTGTTTGATTAACTGCTTTCAATACCATACCAAATATAATTTGAATTGCCCCCAAAATCAGTGATAAACGGAACATATCATTATTATCCATGAATACGGCATGTTTCAAACGTTGCACAATAGGCCAGTCCAGATTATAAATATTAGCTCCAAAGAAAGTACCTGTCAGCAAGCCGCAGAAGAAGGTTGAAGTCGCCAATATCTGTATTAATGACAGAATCGATTTCATATTCGGACTTAGTTTCTTTGCAATCAATCGATATGCCGTAGCTCCTACAAACAGGAACAGGCCATAACCTGAATCTCCCAAACAAAGTCCGAAGAAAATCATAAAGAATGGAGCAAAGAATGGAGTCAAGTCCAATTCATTATACTTTGGAAGCATATACAATTTACAGATTGGTTCGAACCAAGAGAAGAATCCTTTATTATTCAACTGAATAGGGACATTGTCTCCCGGTACAGGATCTGTAATCTCATAATAAACATGTGCATCATTCAGATAAGCTTCAATTTCCAACTTGCTGGAAGCAGGTGCCCATCCTTCTATTAGCATTAGTTTATCACCAGCTGTTTGTTCTGTATTCAGCACAACTTTGGAGAATTCGATCTGCCCTTGTATCTCTTGCAGAGCTTTCTTCAACGAAGGAATTTCTGTTTCAGAGAGTACTACCAATTTCTTTTCATTCTCTTCAATAGCCTGCTCAGTAGTATTATACAACGTATTAAGATACGTTAGAGAATAAGCAGGAAGTTTTGCCTGTTCTACATCCAGGTCCACCTCTTGCCCAGCTTTGGTCAGAGTTACGAAGAATACCTTTGAAGAAATGCGATTCACAATCATAGCATTGTATTCCGTCTCCCATTCTTCTTTATAGTTACCCTCCGAACAAGTATAGAAACCAATCACATATCCGGCATCTTTCAACTTCTGCACATTTGCAGGCTCAAAGTTTCCCCAAGCCTGTAATGAGTCTATTTCCTTTGCATAGCCTTGCAGCTGTTGAGATAATTTTCCATGCTCTATTTGTAATGCATCTACTTCGTCCAACACTTGCAATCCACGAGCAGACGTACCGCCTTCTTTAGCTATAACTGCATCTTTGGCATGTTTCTGATTCTGAAGCAATTTTAAAGTAGACATTAACCGATTAGAAAGCCGTATGTTTTCTTGCAATTCTGTATTATCAGCAGCACCTTGTTGTTTTTCCACAATGTGGACTACACCAAGTTCACGCAAACTATTCAGAAATTGTTCATACTCCTTGTGATAGACCAGGAACGTAAGTTTCTTCATTTTTGTAATCATGCCTCTACCTCCTTCCTTTGTTCTTGATGGGATTTCATGATCTTTTGCGATGACTTCGACAGGTTTTCTTCGTCTTCCATGAATCGTTTAATCTTTCGCAATGCATCCTGATAACCCGGTATCTGTACCTTCTCAAAAAGATTCACTTTCTGAGTGGTCTTTTTCCTTGCATGTTCTAATAGATTCAACTTGGCGAGTATAAATTCACGTTCAATAGCTGTATGAGCAAGCTCTTTCAACAAATGGATACCATCGGCATACCATTTGGGAGCATTGAATAAGCTGTACGGGCGTATCTCGAAATCTATATTCTCAAGCAACGGTACACGTACACCCGCAATCTTTTTCACACCAAGATGAACATCATTCACCTTTATCAATGAAGCATCAAATTCATTCCAAAGGGCGAACATGGCTTCATAGGCTTGAATTTGTTGTTCGAGCCTATCCTCCAGATCAGCAGCTTCCGTTTTACAGCGTTTCACTTCCATGCGGAGGGCACTTTCCTTATTCTTAATAATAGGAAGTGTACGTACCCGCACTTTCAGTTGCTTTTCGAGCTGCTGAAGAGAGGTTTTGTTATATTGAAACTTTATAGCCACGTTATTAATTGCTAATTATTAATTACTAATCGCTCTTTTATTCACCTTTGGGCCAATATTGATCTAACAATTCTTTCTTGATATTTACTTCTTCCGGACGGAAATACTTGCCAAACAAGCCCCAAGCTACATCAAGCATTTCTGTCGTATCAAGATTGACATCAATAGCCAACAACTGGTTAGAATAATCTTTCGCAAAAGCAAGTGTACGTTCGTCGTAATTCGTCAAGTCAAAACCATTTTCCATCTTTGTTTTGGCATTAGCAGCATCAGCATACAAACGTACGGCAGCATTCATCACTTGTGGATGGTCTTTACGTGTCTTCTTACCGGTTACTAACTGTTTCAAACGAGACAATGAACGGAACGGATCGACGATTACTTTACCAATATCGCTATCACGACGAAGGAATAATTGACCTTCAGTAATATAACCTGTATTATCGGGTACAGCGTGTGTAATATCTCCTCCTGACAAAGTAGTTACCGCAATAATAGTGATAGAACCACCTGACGGGAATTGTACTGCTTTCTCGTAAATCTTTGCCAAATCCGAATAAAGTGAACCCGGCATAGAGTCTTTTGACGGAATCTGATCCATACGGTTAGACACGATTGCTAACGCATCGGCATAACTAGTCATATCTGTCAATAATACAAGGACTTTCTCATTATTATTCACAGCAAAATATTCAGCAGCAGTCAGTGCCATATCCGGAATTAACAGACGTTCTACCGGAGGATTTTCTGTGGTATTCATAAAACTCACGATACGATCGAGAGCACCTGCATTAGAGAACACATTCTTAAAATATAGGTAATCATCATTAGTCATACCCATACCACCCAAAATAATTTTATCAGTTTCCGCACGCAATGCTACATTCGCCATTACTTGGTTGAAAGGCTGGTCAGGGTCTGCAAAAAATGGGATTTTCTGACCGGAAACTAAGGTATTATTCAGGTCAATACCTGCAATACCTGTCGCAATAAGCTCCGAAGGCTGTTTACGACGTACCGGATTTACTGACGGACCGCCGATTTCAACTTCTTGTCCTTCAATTTCCGGTCCTCCGTCAATCGGATCACCGAAAGCATTAAAGAAACGTCCGGCCAATTGTTCGCTCACTTTCAATGTAGGCGATTTACCAAGAAATACCACTTCCGCATTGGTCGGAATACCTTCCGTACCTTCAAATACCTGCAAAGTGACATCATCACCGGCAATCTTTACCACCTGTGCCAGTTTACCATTCACAGTGGCAAGCTCGTCATACCCCACTCCTGTTGCTTTCAACGAACAGGTAGCCTTAGTAATCTGAGTAATTTTGGTATATATCTTTTGAAAAGCTTTTGTTGCCATCTTTAATATTTATGAATTATAAATTTTGAATTATGATTGCTGATCAAACACTTCTTTCAGCAATCAATTCCTTCAACTGTTGTTTGAATCCTTCATATTGTTCAGACTGATACTTCGAGTAGTTCATCTGCTTACAGATATTAATCATCTTCTTGAAAAAGTCCATAACTTCATTGAAGTTATCAAACTCAAATTCCGTATGACAAATATCAATAATCATATTCAAAATAGCTTCCTGGCGTTCCATCGGAGTTACCGCATCAATCTCATCGAAAGCATCCTGCTGCAGGATTACGAAATCGATCAACTCAGACTTCCAGAAGATGACATGATATTCCACAGGTACACCGTCATCACCTAAGATATTAATCTGCTCAGCGATTTCCTTACCACGTTGCAAACGAGTTTTAAGTTCATTCACTTTACCAATCCACTCATCATTGATGTGATCTTTGATGTATTCTTCAAATTCAGGATATTCAATATATTTGGAATAAGAATCAATCGGATTCACAGCCGGATAACGCTTCTTATCAGCACGATCCTGTTCAAGGGCATAGAAACAACGAGCTACTTTCTTGGTATTCTCAGTTACAGGCTCTTTCAAGTTACCACCGGCAGGAGATACTGTACCGATAAATGTAATGGAACCTGTTTCATCATTAGCCAACTTCACATAACCGGCACGCCCATAGAAGTTGGAAATAATAGCTGAAATATCCATCGGGAAAGCATCAGGTCCAGGCAACTCTTCCATACGGTTAGACATTTCACGGAGAGCCTGCGCCCAACGAGAAGTAGAGTCTGCCATTAACAATACTTTTAATCCCATAGAACGGTAATATTCAGCCAAAGTCATCGCTGTATAAACAGATGCTTCACGAGCAGCTACAGGCATATTGGAAGTATTTGCTATAATAATAGTACGTTCCATCAATTTACGTCCGGTATGTGGGTCTACCAATTCCGGAAATTCCGTAAAGATTTCCACAACCTCATTTGCACGTTCACCACAAGCTGCAATGATTACAATATCCGCTTCCGCTTGTTTTGAAATAGCATGCTGTAGCACTGTTTTACCCGTACCAAACGGACCGGGAATAAATCCCGTACCACCTTCTACAATCGGATTCAAAGTATCAATTACGCGTACACCCGTTTCCAATAATTTGAAAGGACGTGGTTTCTCTTTATAATTTGTCATAGCTCGTTTTACCGGCCACTTCTGAATCATAGTTACGGAAATATCATTTCCTTCTTCATCCGTCAAAATTGCTATGACATCTTCAATCTTATAATCTCCCTCAGGTACAATTGACTTCACCGTTGCAGTACCTTCCATAGTAAACGGAGCCATAATTTTCAATGGCTGGAAGTTCTCGTCTACCTGACCTAACCATGCAGAAGATTGCACCTTATCACCAACATTCACCATCGGAACAAAATGCCATACACGCTCTTTATCTAATGGATAAGTGTACTGTCCTCTTTTTAAGAAAACACCATCCATCTTGTCAAGGTCATTTTGCAGACCATCATAATTTTTAGATAACATACCCGGACCTAAAGTCACTTCGAGCATGTGTCCTGTAAATTCGGCTTCAGCCCCCACCTTCAATCCACGCGTACTTTCAAACACCTGAACGTATACATGAGAACCTACAACCTTAATCACCTCCGCCATTAATTTATCTCCACCAGTAGAGATATAACAAATCTCATTCTGAGCTACCGGTCCATCAACGACGAGGGTCACCATGTTGGCAATAACGCCACTAACAGTTCCTTTTGTTGCCATATATTTTTTAAAATTTATTATCTAAATTCTGCGGGAATCTGTACTTCGTTCTTCAGTGATTCAATTATGCTGCGGAACAACTGATTTCCCTTCTCTTTATCCAACGAAATCCAACGCTCTATCATTTCCAATTTCAGCAAGAAAGCGAAAATACGTTCAATAGTGAAATAATCAAAGAAAATAGCATCTTCTATCCAATTCCACCGCAAAGCATCCAATTTCTTTTCACGTTCCACCAATTCTGTGATTTCATTGATTTTCACCAATGATTCCCAAAAATCGACTTCACCAGACAAACCGAAATCACGAGCACTAGACGTACGCAAAGCTTCACATACATCTGTATTACCCACAATATTACCAGCAATATCCCATTTAAATTTACGAGCTGTAAAAGCGACAAGAATATTATTGATATTCAAATTGAATTCAAACCAAGCAGAAACAAACTTATTTCCACACTTCATTGCATACTCATAATATAGAGCAGCTAAATGATCTTCATATAACACCGTACTTTCTACAGTTGTATTCAAATAATCAAGAATGAAGACAGAAAGATAAGCAGGAAAATCTTTCGGACTAATTTCTCCTCCCTCTTTCAATATAGAAATATATTCAGTTAGTTCAGCGGCAGAATAATTTCCTCGTGTGTCTATTTCTGCTTCCTTATCTTTTAAAAGTTTCAATACATTAGCATTATCAAACTTCAAATAGAATAAGTCTATCAATTTTTGATCTGAAGTAGACAATCCACGATAGATCTCTGTTTTAAAATCAGCTACTGTATAACTCAGTTTACTATCCTCTAATGAAAGTTCCGGTAAACCTGCTACTAAGTAATAGTATTTACTACTCATAGTCGCCTCTTTTAAAATAGCATTTCTACTAATTGAGGACGCAAAAATGCTTTGAAGTAATTCATGAATTCTTCTTCTCCGAAGTTCACTTTATAAGAACCGTCCGCAGGAGAAACAGTAAATAAAGTCTTTATACCATTTACTTGCTGAATCGTTACGCTTTTATCCAACAAAGCTTTTGCATGTATTGCAAAATACTTCTTCAAAGAGTCTGCATCCGTAGTTGATATAACAATCGGTTCATCTGCACTCCATTTAGATGCCAACGCCACAATAAAGGCATTCAGAAAATCCTTATTTTGTGTGAAATCCTTCACTGAGGCAGTTACTAACTTGTCAGTAACAATAGTTGCAATCTCTGACTTGAGTGCATTAACAGACTGACCTGCAAATAATTTTAACTCTGATTTTGTATTCTCTGCCAGTTCATCAGCAGATTTACGAGAGGAGGCTACAATTGATTCAGCTTCTTTACGAGCATCCTCAATAATCTTTTTTGCTTCTTCCTGAGCATTCGCGATAAGTCTTTGCGCTTCTTCGTTTCCTTTTTCCACGCCTTCACGATAAATCTTATCGGTCAACTCTTGAATTTTGTTTTCCATATAAACAGGAGTATTTAGTATTATTACTATATTAATTATGTTCCTTATCAGATTCTCGCCAAATTTACAAAAATCAATTTGATAAAAAAGAGAAAGATGAAAAGAAAACGGTTCACTTCTTAAAAAATCACAGAATTACACTATTTTTATTCCGTTTTTTCCGCATTATGATTACTAAATGACAATATTAGCCTTAATTAAAAGAACAGAACAAATATAGCCAAAAGGCAGAAAACAAAAAAACAAATAAACTCTGAAACAGTAAAAAAGGAGAATAAAACGGATATATTAAGTACTAAAAACACCTATCTTACAATGCTACTTTCTAATATATTCCAAACACTTGTTTCAGCCTTCGCGCTATACAACTTAAAAATATGCTGGAAATATATTCTACATTAGTAGTATTTAAACAATATTCCTAAATCTCCAGCACATTCTTAACCGATACATTCTAATAGGTAAATAAGTATTATGAGGATTATGTTCCCTTCATCGAAGCATCTAAAAACAGAAAGCCCCTTGAGTGGTTAAACTCAAGGGGCTTCTTCCAAAACGGCGGTTACCTACTCTCCCACTGTTACGCAGTACCATCGGCGTGACGAGGCTTAACTTCTCTGTTCGGAATGGGAAGAGGTGGAACCCTCGTGCTATAACCACCTGAATGAATTCAATAAGGTTATGACATGATGAAAAGTAAAAATCAAGCAAACATTATTCCGCTAAACGTATATACCAACCGGCAATGGAAAGAAAGTACACGGGCAATTAGTAATGCTCGGCTAAGATGTTACCACCTGTACACCTGCATCCTATCAACGTCATCGTCTTTGACGACCCTAAGAAATCTAATCTTGTGGCTGGCTTCGTACTTAGATGCTTTCAGCACTTATCCAATCCCGACTTAGATACCCGGCAATGCACCTGGCGGCACAACCGGTAAACCAGAGGTCAGTCCAACACGGTCCTCTCGTACTAGTGTCAGAGCCACGCAAATTTCATACGCCCACGATAGATAGAGACCGAACTGTCTCACGACGTTCTGAACCCAGCTCGCGTGCCACTTTAATGGGCGAACAGCCCAACCCTTGGGACCTTCTCCAGCCCCAGGATGTGACGAGCCGACATCGAGGTGCCAAACCCCTCCGTCGATATGAGCTCTTGGGAGGGATCAGCCTGTTATCCCCGGAGTACCTTTTATCCTTTGAGCGATGTCCCTTCCATACGGAAACACCGGATCACTATGCTCTAGTTTCCTACCTGATCGACTTGTTAGTCTCCCAGTCAAGCGCCCTTATGCCATTACACTCTGCGGACGGTTACCAATCGTCCTGAGGGCACCTTTAGAAGCCTCCGTTACGCTTTTGGAGGCGACCACCCCAGTCAAACTACCCACCAAACAGTGTCCTCGAATACACGAGTTAGAACTCAAATAACCAAAGGGCCGTATTTCAACAGCGACTCCGCACAAACTGGCGTCTGCGCTTCAATGTCTCCGGCCTATCCTACACATCAATTACCCAAATTCAATGTTAAGCTATAGTAAAGGTTCACGGGGTCTTTTCGTCCCATCGCGGGTAATCGGCATCTTCACCGATACTACAATTTCACTGAGCTCACGGTTGAGACAGTGTCCAGATCATTACACCATTCGTGCAGGTCGGAACTTACCCGACAAGGAATTTCGCTACCTTAGGACCGTTATAGTTACGGCCGCCGTTTACTGGGGCTTCAATTCAAACCTTCTCTTGCGATAAGCTCTCCTCTTAACCTTCCAGCACCGGGCAGGTGTCAGGCTGTATACGGAATCTTTCGATTTGGCACAGCCCTGTGTTTTTGTTAAACAGTTGCCTGGACCTATTCTCTGCGCCCAGCCTCGCAGCTGGGACCCTTTATCCCGAAGTTACAGGGTCAATTTGCCTAGTTCCTTAACCGTGAATCACTCAAGCGCCTTAGTATATTCAACCCGACTACGTGTGTCCGTTTGCGGTACGGGTACCTCAAGGATGAAGTTTAGCGGATTTTCTTGGGAGTATGATTACACGCGCTATTGGATTGTTCCGAAGAACGCTCCATACTATCAGGTTCGACTCTTGTCCCGGATTTGCCTGGGACAATCAACATCTACACCCTTCAACGGACTATTCCGTCAGTCCGCGGCGTTGTCACGCCTCCGTCTCCACGTCACTCCTTAAGGTAGTACAGGAATATTAACCTGTTCTGCCATCGGCATCACCGTTCGGCTGAGCCTTAGGACCCGACTAACCCTGATCCGATTAGCGTTGATCAGGAAACCTTAGTCTTTCGGCGAGGGGGTTTCTCACCCCCTTTATCGTTACTTATACCTACATTTGCTTTTCCACACGCTCCAGCAAAGCTCACGCTTCACCTTCGACGCCGAGTGGAATGCTCCCCTACCGATCATTGCTGATCCCATAGCTTCGGTAAAACACTTGATGCCCGATTATTATCCACGCCAAACTCCTCGACTAGTGAGCTGTTACGCACTCTTTAAATGAATGGCTGCTTCCAAGCCAACATCCTAGCTGTCTTAGCAATCTGACTTCGTTAGTTCAACTTAGTGTTTATTTGGGGACCTTAGCTGATGGTCTGGATTCTTCTCCTTTAGGACATGGACCTTAGCACCCATGCCCTCACTCCTGTGATGGGACTAATGCGCATTCGGAGTTTGTCAAGACTTGATAGGCGGTGAAGCCCTCGCATCTTATCAGTCGCTCTACCTCACATTAGTAACTCACAAGGCTGCACCTAAATGCATTTCGGGGAGTACGAGCTATCTCCAAGTTTGATTAGCCTTTCACCCCCACCCTCAACTCATCCAGAAGCTTTTCAACGCTTATTGGTTCGGTCCTCCAGCTAGTGTTACCTAGCCTTCAACCTGGTCAAGGGTAGATCACTTGGTTTCGCGTCTACTCCTTCCGACTGGACGCCCTGTTAAGACTCGCTTTCGCTTCGGCTGCGCATCTCAAGATGCTTAACCTTGCCGGAAAAAGTAACTCGTAGGTTCATTATGCAAAAGGCACGCCGTCACTTCTTAAAAAGCTCCGACCGCTTGTAGGCGCATGGTTTCAGGGACTATTTCACTCTTCTGTTCGAAGTGCTTTTCACCTTTCCTTCACAGTACTGGTTCGCTATCGGTCTCTCGGGAGTATTTAGCCTTACCGGATGGTCCCGGCGGATTCACGCAAGATTTCTCGTGTCCCGCGCTACTCAGGATACCACTACGCTTAATTTGACTTCGTATACAGGACTATCACCGTCTATGGTCCCGCTTTCCAGAGGGTTCTACTCGTCAAATGTCTTGCGACATCGTGGTCCTACAACCCCACACATGCCGTAACATGGGTGGTTTGGGCTATTCCCCGTTCGCTCGCCACTACTAGGGGAATCATTATTATTTTCTGTTCCTGCAGGTACTAAGATGTTTCAGTTCCCTGCGTTAGCTTCCATCTAGGATGGATGACATTCCTTCAGAATGCCGGGTTGTCCCATTCGGAAATCTCTGGATCAAAGGTTATTTGCACCTACCCAGAGCTTATCGCAGCTTATCACGTCCTTCATCGCCTCCGAGAGCCAAGGCATCCGCCATGCGCCCTTATTTACTTTCTTTCAAACTGACCTTTAAGTATCAGGTATCAAGTATAGGGTATTACCCCGGAATACTCAATATCGCGGTACTTAAAACGTGCGGTTCGATATATACTTTTAGCTCTTTACTAAATTTTACTTTTTGTTTCATCATGTCAAAGATCGTTTCTCTGTTTCAGAGATCGTGGAGAATAACGGATTCGAACCGTTGACCCTCTGCGTGCAAGGCAGATGCTCTAGCCAGCTGAGCTAATCCCCC
>NZ_LT707006.1:1569684-2210475 GCF_900155865.1 Bacteroides bouchesdurhonensis | reverse complement strand
CACGGCTTTTTCATTTAAGAAATATTGTTCATCGCTTGTTGTTGTAATAAAAATCCTTATATTCGTGCGCAGCGATGCTGAAGCACCGCCTTAGGTGTTTCTTCTTATCGTTCATTTTTATTTTTTTATAGGCGGAATTCAATAGTGGTATGATGTTTCTATTGTCTTCCGCCTTTGTTTTTGCGATAGCAAAAATACGATTTATTTCCCTGATATACAACTTTTTACGCATAATACTACTAAAGAAGAAACACCTTGACTGTCTTCGTGGCAGCATCCTGACTCATTTGAGAAAATTTGTATCCTCAGTCCCTGAATACCGCAGAACAAGCAGGGGAAACTTCAAGCACAAACTTGAAGACATACTCACGCTTGTCATATTGGGGAGGCTCAGCAAGTGTATTACCAGGGCTGAAATACTTCAATTTGGCAAACATCACTTAAAACGCCTGCAGGGGAAAGGGCTATTCCCGTATGGGCTACCCTCAGCAGCTACGCTTTGCCGTGTGTTTCAAAGCATAGACGATGAAAAGATGGCTGAGCGCATGTCTGCTTTTGCAGATGTTTTCCGCAAGGAAATATCCACTTCGGCAACTGATATCATTTGTATTGATGGCAAGGCCATGCGGGGTACCTTGTACGACAACGGACGTAACCCTGATATCGTCTCTGCCTACTCACTTGGTTCGGGCCTTACTTTGGCTACTGATATTTGCAAGGAGAAAAGTAATGAAATCAAATCCGTGCCCCGGTTATTGGACAAACTGGACGTGTCAGGATGTGTAGTCACAGCAGACGCCATGTCATTCCAAAAGGTAATAATAGACAAGATTAGAGATAAAGGAGCAGACTTCGTGATCGAACTCAAGGCGAATCAAAGGTCTTTGCGCTATGGGCTTGAAGATTCTATAAAGACCGCCACCCCG
Source organism: Bacteroides bouchesdurhonensis (assembly GCF_900155865.1). Lineage (GTDB taxonomy): Bacteria > Bacteroidota > Bacteroidia > Bacteroidales > Bacteroidaceae > Bacteroides > Bacteroides bouchesdurhonensis. The sequence continues at coordinate 2,209,549 of NZ_LT707006.1, read as the reverse complement.
ACTGATGTCTACAAGGAAGGTCCATACTTGGAACACGGCAGGATTGAGTCAAGGATATGCCGTATATACCGTGGGGAAGAACTTATTGTGGACAGGGAAAAATGGAATGGCAATTTGACAGTTATAGAAATACTCACATCTACCGAAAAAAAGTCCGATGGCAGGAGTACATTTGAACAGCGACTCTATATTTCAAGCCTGGATAGCAGTGCAGAGCGGCTTAGTCAGATAACCAAACAGCATTGGGCTATTGAAAGCATGCACTGGGATCTTGACCGCAATCTCCGGCAGGACAGCATAAAGCGTAAGGCTGAACGGGCGGCCAGGAATCTGGACACAATTCAAAGGATGGTGTTGGCATTGATTGCCGTTTGGAAGAACAGAAGGAAAAAAATATCAGATAAGCAAAAGGGTACAGCTGAGATAATAAGGGAACTATCGGTAAGCTTCACTAACGTGTTGCATTTTTTGGCTCAAAAATGAGAAAAATTTAGATTTGACATATTCGTAACGCATTGATTACCAACAACGGGATACCCGCCCATGCCGCACTGGCATGGGTAGGGGGATTGTACCCCTAAATCAAAACTTAAATGAAAAAGCCGTGTTTATTCTTCAGGCTTTTTAAAACTAAACTTATCAAGCTCTATTTTCTGTACCACCACATTCTTAGATTTTCGATATTTTCCCAGGATTTTGCTTGCTTCCTTTTCCAACTTATTTAGATTATCTGAGAAATAGATCATGCAAGTACTGTTCGGTTGCAATGAATTAAACTCCAGATAATTCTTTAATTGATAACTATACTGATCACGATGAGGAAGAAACCCATCCTTACCAAGTTTCACACTATCCAATTTTTGAATTTCAGTAAAATAAACAATCGTATCTGTAAATGATGCACCCACTCCAAATGCATACACAGATTTTCCATGATCTTTCTTCATTGAAAAGGCAGAGCACACAGCAAACACCACTGTTACCGCAAATAGTATTTTTACAAATCTCATATTCTATAATTTTTATGGTGACAAAGGTAACAAAAAAGAAGAAATTTCCTCTATTTATATACAAGAAATAGCATTTCTACTCAAATATCCATAACAATAAAGGTTTCTTTGCCACCTTTAGTAACTTATCTGCCTCTTTCATCACACTATCGCAAATCACAGGACATCCTTCACTTATCCCCAAAGCAAGATAGGAAGGATATACTTCTTCAGCCGGCACAGGAGTATATGAATGTAACACAACATAACGTTTAAAGGCATTGCTATTTGTCTTTTCCAGTCCATGCAACTTATAGTGCACATTTATACCCCATTTACTATACGACCGTGAACCAACTTTATATTTTCCCAAAGAAGAGCAATGACTTCCCTCCACATTACTATAAACAGGCTTATCTATAGTACTTTTCATACCATACCCATGCGCGCAAAGACTTGCACATTTCACTGAATCTCCTTTAAAATCCCATATAAAAAAACGATATTTACCCGAATGAATACTAAAATCCACCAAGAAGCAATAATGGAGATCAAAACCCTTTTCCTTACAATACATCTTAGCCTCAACCGCCTTTTCTTTCAAGCGTTGTTCTACTCCTGACGATACATATATAGGTTCCGCACCTTTCACATAAGCCACATAACCAATTTCCAAAATCAAGAAAACAAAAATAAGCCTCATTATATTCTTCATAAAATCCATAGCATAAGATAATCCTGACAAAGATATAAATAAAAAAGCCACATAAGTACTTCTTCAAACGAAGAATGCAACTTATGCAGCTTAAATTCTTTTTTCTTTTTAGAAACTGATATTTCTTACTTATCCCAAGTAAGATTTGAGCAATTTACTACGATTACTTTGTCTTAGTCTTCTAATTGCTTTTTCTTTAATCTGACGAACGCGCTCACGTGTGAGACCAAACTTATCGCCGATTTCTTCTAATGTCATTTCTTGTTGTCCGATACCGAAAAACATCTGAATGATTTCTTTTTCCCTATCGGTTAACGTAGAAAGAGCTCTATCAATTTCCCTCGCAAGAGACTCATTAACAAGAGAACGGTCCGCCATAGGCGAATCATCGTTTACCAGCACATCCAGCAAGCTGTTATCCTCTCCTTCCACAAAAGGTGCGTCCACCGAAATATGACGGCCGGATACTTTCAATGTATCAGAGATTTTATCAACCGGAATTTCCAATTCATCTGCCAATTCTTCTGGAGACGGACGCCGTTCATTTTCCTGTTCGAACTTAGAGAAGGCTTTGCTAATTTTATTAAGCGAGCCCACTTGGTTCAAAGGAAGACGGACGATACGTGACTGTTCTGCCAATGCTTGAAGAATAGATTGGCGAATCCACCATACAGCATAACTGATAAATTTAAATCCACGTGTTTCATCAAACTTTTCGGCAGCTTTGATCAGTCCTAAATTGCCCTCATTAATTAAGTCAGGCAAACTCAAACCTTGGTTCTGGTACTGCTTAGCTACAGATACGACGAAACGAAGATTGGCACGTGTCAATTTCTCCAACGCCACACGGTCACCCTTACGAATGCGCTGAGCGAGTTCTACCTCTTCTTCTACAGTAATAAGGTCTTCACGACCGATTTCCTGCAAATACTTGTCAAGAGAAGCACTCTCTCTGTTAGTGATACTTTTGGTAATCTTTAGTTGTCTCATTCCTTAAAAACAGATTTGGTGGGCAAAGTTACGACAATTTATTTGTTAATAAGCAAATTTTCGCAACTTTTTCACTATATTTTTCAACCATTAAAACAAAAAGGATGTCAGCAGGTTGATTGCCGACATCCTTTTTTCTAATTCATTAGCTTATCTTACAATCTTATTACCTAACTGAAAACTATTCTTGTGTCAAATCTACAGCAAAATATCCACGTTTACCAGAAGGGAACACACCAGTCAGGAACAATACCTGATTTGGAGACTTCACAGCAGCTTTCATTACTTCTTCCAAATCACTGACTTTACGCATCGGTTGATCGTTTGCTTTCAGAATAATGAAACCTTTACGCACTCCGGCATCATCCATCTTACCAGAAGAAACTCCCGTTACTTGCAGACCATAACCCAAGTTCAATTGTTTTTTCAAATCATCCGGTAATTCTTTGAAAGCAGCACCTAGAATTTCCATTCCAGCCTCTTTTACTATCTTAGTAGTACCCTGTTCATTCTTCAAAGTAACATCAACAGATTTTTCTTTCTTGTCACGAATCAACTTCACACTTACTTTATCACCCGGACGATGTTTAGCAATAGCTTCCTGCAAGTCAGCCATATTCTTCACCTTCTTATTGTCCAGACCGATAATCACGTCATCTACTTTTATGTCAGCTCCGGCAGCAGAACCACCATCAACGATCTCTCTAACCCATACACCTTCAACTACACCTAGTTCTTTAGCTTTATCACCCAGCGTCTTACCGGATTTATCAATCGGCTGTTTATCGTCCATCAAACTGCTACCGATAGGAGAACCACTAATACCAAGCAATGCACGTTGTACAGTTCCATATTGTTTCAAGTCAGCAATAACTTTCGTCATAATGCTGGTTGGAATAGCAAAACCGTATCCGGCATAGGCCCCAGTTGGTGAAGAAAGGACTGAGTTAATACCCACCAATTCACCTTTGGCATTAACCAAAGCACCACCACTATTACCTTGATTGATAGCAGCATCCGTTTGAATAAATGATTCAATACCCTTATTATATACTCCTAATGAACGAGCCTTTGCACTTACGATACCGGCAGTTACAGTAGAGTTAAGATTGAATGGATTACCTACTGCCAATACCCACTCTCCTACTTTCAGTGCCTCAGAATCGCCTACCGGAATCGTAGGCAGATCATCACCTTCCACTTTTACCAATGCAAGGTCAGTACTTGGATCGGTACCAATGATCCGTCCTTTATACTCACGGTTATCATTCAACTTCACGATAATTTCATCAGCTCCTTCAATTACATGATTATTCGTTACGATATATCCGTCTTTGGAAATAATGACTCCGGAACCAAATCCTACACGAGGCTGAGATTGTATCTGACGCTGCTGTCTTCCACCGCCACCAAATATATCCCCAAATATTTCAGCAAAAGGATCACGCACGTCTACTGTTTGCGTTTTAGCTTCTTGAGTAGATCTTATATGTACGACAGCATGAAGTGAATTTTCTGCAGCTTGTGTCAGATCAACGGGCTGAGCATTAATTGCATCAAAAGCAGCCAATTTCACATTAGGATTCTGCTGAAAAATCTCATTAAATGAGGTTTCTTTCGCAGAATCGTTGGATTGCAACAATTTATAAGTTGTCAATCCTGCAACTCCTGAGCTAAAAAGAACAATTGCTCCTACTCCCAGAATGTTTTTTGTTGTCTGTTTCATGATTTATAAATCTTTTAAATGTTAATATTCGATATTGTTTTAACTTTTACGACGTTAAAATAATAACAAATTCCGTTCACTTATTTCACTTGTCACTCTTTTTTGTCCTCTTTTAACAGAGAATATTTAGAGCTTAACAGCACTTAACGACAACACCTGACAAATTTACATTCATTGTATGACAGCCATCTTTAACACTCTGACATTCATTCCGTAAGACTAGAGTCTGACAACTCCGATCCCCGGCAAATCATTCAAGGTAATCTTCCCTTTTACTACCTCAACACCTTTGAAGCGGTCATTAGAGATAAGCAGATTGCCATCCAGATCAGCAAAATCAACCAATGGAGAAAATTGCGCTGCTGCAGATATAGCACATGACGTTTCTGTCATACACCCCACCATTACCCGCATCCCAAGTGCGTGTGCCAAAGTTACCATCTTCCAGGCTTCCCGCATTCCTGCACATTTCATCAACTTTATATTAATCCCTGTAAATGCACCTTTCAAAGCTGCGACATCTCCCAACCGTTGCAACGACTCATCAGCAAACACAGGCAACGGACTATGCTGCGTCACCCAAGCTATGTCATCCAATTGCTCCTTCGGCATAGGTTGTTCTATCATCACAATCCCTTTCTCTTTCAACCAATGAATCATATCAAGTGCATATTGGCGGTCTTTCCATCCCTGATTTGCATCTATTGCTATCGGAAGATCAGTCACAGAACGAATGGTTTCTATCATTTCCTTATCATTATCCCGCCCCAGTTTCACCTTTAATATATTAAACAGATCTGCACACTCTTTTGTTTTCGCACGCACCACATCCGGTGTATCAATGCCAATCGTATAAGTAGTAGAAGGTGCTTTTTCTTTATTCAGTCCCCATATTTTATACCAAGGAGCTCCCAGCAGTTTTCCTACCAGATCATGAAGAGCGATATCCACCGCCGCTTTGGCAGCTGTATCACCTGGGGACAAGCTATCAATGTATGACAAAATGTCTTCTAACTGAAACGGATCGTTGAACTGTTCCAAATCCACTTTCTTTAGAAAGCTCATAACCGACTCTACCGTCTGTCCCAGATAAGGAGGCATAGAAGCTTCTCCGTATCCTATTACCCCTTCATATTCTATTTCGACCTGCACGTCCGGCGTAGTAGTTCGCGAATAAGTAGCTACTGTGAATACATGCCTCAATTTCAACTCATATGGAAAAAAGGTCATTTTCATTTTTCCCCCTATTCCTTTCCTATTAATATTAAAGGTAGAAGGAACCGACTTTCCAGCCAATGCCTGACGCACAAATAGTCCGGAACCTAAAGTAACCAAAGCTGCAGTTTTCAAAAAATCTCTTCTATTTTTCATACCATCAATAGAGCATTAAGAACGAATATCAGAAAATGGACTACGAATATGTACAATCACCTCATCGATCCATCATCCAATTTTCCATTATTCAGTTATAATAAGGATTGTGATCTGTCGTATTCATTCCTTTTTCCTTATTTATATAAGGTAAGAAACGAACTGCAAAAAGCAATCTTCCTGTATTGAACTCGTCATAGTCACTATCTTTAGGATCAAAACTATTAATATGCACATCTCCTAAAGCATGAATAAACTTCCTATTTCCAAGATAAATACCCACGTGAGAGACACCTTCCTTACGATCTGCCGTAGCCTTCCGACCGAAAAAGACTAAATCTCCTCTTTGCACATTCGTAAAATCAGAATCAATCTCGATACGTTCTCCCACATACGCTTGTTGCGACGCATCCCGGGGAATAATAATATCATGCATAAAAAGAACAGTACGTACCATTCCACTGCAATCCACTCCCTTCGAAGAAGTTCCTGCCCACAGATATGGAATCCCCATCATCGAATAAGCAGTTTGAATAATACTTTCCACATCCTGTTTTAAAGAAGCCCTCCATTCTGATTCACGCTTTGAAATAGATTTAGGCAAATAAGCCTGCCGCCCGTCCGGATAAGAAACTTTATAAAAATGTCCTTTGTTTCCCTCCCACTTCAAACGATTTCCTGCCACTACATCCGAAACAACCTGCGAATGTTCATTCGGCTTCTCATATGCAAAACCATAATGAGAAGTCACCACCACCTTTTCCGCACGATTCCACCTATCATATTTCTCTTTAGACATAGGAGTAATCACCATACGATGCACCCATCCGGTATAATCATCCGGCGTTTGAATCTCATACCATCCTGTATATTGCCGTACTTTTACCGGCATTCCCAACAAGGCCTGTGTACTCATTCCCGACGTAAATTCACCTTCCTCACGTAAATTGCAAACAGAAATACGCACTACTCCATAAGCTGAATCCGCTGATATAGACCGTATCTCCTGAGCTTCCAATTCCGTTGTCATAAATGCCAATAAACAACCAAATAAAAATATTATTTTCCTCATTGAATCAATCATTTAATGAAAGCAAAGGTAGAAATTATTTCTATTTATCTCACATTCTTTGGCTAAAACAAAATAAATGACGTATTTTTGCAACCTAAAGCAGTTAGCCGGTTTGTCGCGTGTACGTTTCGTACAGGAGGAAAGTCCGGGCAACAAAGAGCATCCTACTTCCTAACAGAAAGCTGTCCGTGAGGGTAGAGTAACGTAGAAGAAAATAACCGCCGCTTCTTTCGGGAAGAGGTAAGGGTGAGAAGGTGGAGTAAGAGCCCACCAGCCGCATGGCAACATGTCGGGCTGTACGTCTTAGGAGTTGTAAGGTCATGTAAACCGGCGTTATGAGAGCTGCTCGCTCCATGTCGGAGGGTAGACCGCTAAAGTGGCGTGGTGACACGTCACTCAGATAAATGACAGACACCTTAATTTATATAAGGTACAGAACTCGGCTTATAGGCTAACTGCTTTTTCTTCAAATTACAAGTATTCTTTCCGGAAGTAACATCCTACTACTTATTATACGGAACATAGGCTCTATTCATCACATTCAAGGTTTCCGGTATCCATACTCGATAACGAATATCCCCTGACCAAGTATTTCCAGCTGAAGCAAAATCACAAAAATGAACTTGCTTAGGTTGTTTACCTTCTCCCTCAAGATCTGTTCCCAGAACAAGTGGTACTGTATATGACATCCAGTTCCAATCCTTCTTTACCTCCACAGGAATTAAGTCTACATAATTTCCCTCATGAACTACGACCTGTGCCGTTTGATCTACAAAACCATCACCGAAGCGACTGTCACGTGCCAATACAACAGGCCCTTTAACAATAGCAACATGATTATCCTGACGAATCAGCCTTCCTCTCACATCAAGGTTTAGAGTGATCACATCTCCTTTTTCCCACCTGCGGGTAATTTTATAGTAAGTTCCCGGAACTATATCACTCATTTCCTGCTCGTTTACTTTTATAGCATTCTTCTTGCTCCAAGAAGGTATACGCAAAGCCACAGAAAATGTTTCGGGTTTATCTGAATCGATTTTTATGCAAGTTTCTCCTTCCTGAGGATAATTTGTTTCCTGAACGACCCTTACCTTTTTATTGGAAGCCAAAAGAATTTCCGCATTTGAATCTGTGTATAGATTTACAAAAATCGCTTTTCTATCAGAAGATTGCATGAAAGCAAATTGAGGCAAAAGCGCAAAAGCCCGTGGACCATTCGCATTACAACAGTTTATATGCATCCCACATTGCTCTTCTCCGGGGTGCCGCTGACCTTCAAGAGGGCTATACTTTGCTATTTGCGAAGCATCACTTTTCATCGAAGCAAGCAACGAATTATAAGCCGTAATTTCCATTTGGTCGGCATAATACGGATTTCCAGTCAATCTCAACAACGTCTGGCATAGTTTCATCCACGTCATTGTCACACAAGTTTCCATTGTATGATAGGTCGGAATTGTTTGAAGATTTTTCCCATGATACCAACATTCAAACGCACTTCCCGATCCCGCTATATTTATTTCCGTATCCGCAATACTTCTGACTGTTTTCTCTACAGCATTCAAATACAAAGAATCATTTGTCAGTTTATAAATTTCGAGCAATCCCTCATAACAAGACATCATCTCATAAGCTTTCTGACCGTTTTTTGTACCGAACCAAGTCTCATTCATAGAAGAAGGATGCGGAAATCTGTCTCCAACCGGAATCCCTTCCATCGCTTTGCTAATTAACTTAGGACCGGTAGCTGTCTCCCACTGCCCTACAATATACTTTGCAAATTCAAGATATCGTACATCCCCCGTTCTGCGATATAAGAAAACGATAGGCTCCAATACACTACAGCTAGCCATTCCATAATAATTACCTGTAGATACAATATCAACCTTATCCGGTCCCACTTGAGTCATCAAGTGATCCGCAGCTTTCTTACATGCAGAAAGTACTTTTTTATCTCCGGTTAAATCATAATAAGCCAGCAGTCCCAGCATGGAGTATTTTCGTCCCCAAATATCCCATTGTTGGAGCTGTGCATCCGGAGAATAATTGCCAATATAACCATCCGAAGATTGTGATTCAATCAAACCTGTCACCCCTTTTTGAATAGAATCCAATAATACCGGATTTTGAGTATATCTGTATGACAGGACAGCTCCTAACAACCATTTACCTAAGAACTCACTTTGCCAACGATACGTTTCCGTCTTATGATAAAAAGGAGTTATAAGATGATGTACATCCTGCCCCATTACCCGCTTATTAATACAAGCATTAATCTTCTCTCCCATATAATCCCCTATCTTGACTGAAGAAGGATTTCCATCAATCAGTAAATCGCCAGCAACCGCCTTAACAATGTTTGACTGTGCCAACAAGTCCGGTAAAAACAAATATGGGACAGGATTTATTCCCAATAAAAAAAACAAAATAAAGAGGTGTGCCTTCATAATATTCAATGATATTTGAGTTGATTCTGCTAAATTTTCTCCTTCCACAAGAATGATTGGAAACAATAAATTCGCAGAAACTGTTTATTATTCAACAATACCTAAAAGTCTGATTTACAACCAAATTAAATTATTATAATGGAAACAAAATTAATAAACTTATATGAAATGTCCAAACTATCCGATAAGATTTTTCTGACGTGCAACATTAGTATCCACATTTAATTTACTATCTTTGTCCAAGTTTCATTCCTAAAATATCTCATCGCAAATAATGAAAAAAAGAATCACTGATATATGGAAATTCCTCACGTATGACATTTGGCGCATTACGGAAGATGAAGTGACCAGAACAAAATTTTCGCTCTATAACATTATAAAAACCATCTATCTTTGCATCAACCGTTTTACTAAAGACCGATTGGTAAATAAAGCATCGGCACTGACATACAGCACCCTTTTAGCAATTGTCCCTATTTTGGCAATCCTGTTTGCTGTAGCACGCGGTTTTGGTTTCGATAACCTCATGGAATACCAATTCCGCAGTGGATTCGGTGGTAACATAGAAACGACAGAAGCCATTCTTTCATTCGTTAATTCCTACTTATCACAAACCAAAGGAGGTGTTTTCATTGGCGTAGGTTTGGTCATGTTATTATGGACCGTCATCAATCTGGTCAGCAATATAGAAATCACATTCAACCGAATTTGGGAAATTAAGAAAGCACGTTCCATGTATCGCAAGATAACGGACTACTTTTCCATGTTCCTACTCATGCCTGTCCTGATTGTGGTATCGGGCGGTCTTTCTATATTTATGAGTACTATATTAAAGCAAATGGCAGACTTCGTACTTCTCGCTCCTGTTCTGAAGTTTTTGATACGGCTCATCCCTTTTGCTTTAACCTGGCTCATGTTCACAGGACTATATATTTTTATGCCCAACACAAAAGTAAAGTTCAAACATGCACTTATTTCCGGTATTTTGGCAGGTACTGCTTATCAAGCATTCCAATTTCTATACATCAACAGCCAGTTATGGGTATCAAAATACAATGCTATTTACGGTAGCTTTGCTGCCCTGCCTATGTTCCTGTTATGGCTACAAATTTCCTGGACGATCTGTTTATTCGGTGCGGAACTTACATACGCCGGACAAAACATCCGAAATTTCAGTTTTGATCAAGACACCCGAAACATCAGCCGGCGTTACAGAGACTTCATCTCTATATTGATCATGTCTCTTATTGCCAAACGTTTTGAGCGCAACGAACCTCCTTACACAGCTGCACAAATATCGGAAGAACATCAAATCCCGATCCGGCTAACCAATCAAGTACTCTATCAGTTGCAAGAGATTGAACTGATCCACGAAGTAGCAACCGACGAAAAAAGCCAAGACATTGCTTACCAACCCTCCATGGATATTAACCAACTGAATGTAGCGATACTGCTTGATCGTCTCGACACGTATGGCTCCGAAAACTTCAAAATAGATAAAGATGAAGAGTTTAATGACGAGTGGAAAGTATTGACCGAATCCAGAGAAGAATATTATAAAAAAGCCAGCAAAGTACTATTGAAAGATTTGTAGCATCCAACAGTACAGAACAAGAAAAAAATATCAAAACACAATTATAACAATCTAAGAAATGAAAAAATTACTTCTAAGTGCACTTACCCTGTGCATTGCGGGCACAATTGCCGCACAAGAATCTCCTTTGTGGATGCGTTATTGTACGATCTCCCCGGATGGAACTACCATTGCATTCACTTATAAAGGAGATATCTATACAGTACCATCGACCGGAGGACAAGCTACACAAATCACAACCAATCCTGCCTATGACACTACTCCGATATGGAGTCCTGACGGAAAACAGATTGCTTTTGCTTCCGACCGTATGGGAAGTATGGATGTGTTCATCGTATCAAGCGAAGGAGGAACTCCCCAACGGCTGACCACCTATTCAGGTAGTGAAAAGCCTGTCGCATTTAAAGACGATACACATCTTTTATTCACTACATACCTCATGCCTGCTGCCGAAGATGCCGGATTTCCCTCGGGACAGTTTCAACAGATCTATGAAGTTGCCACCACAGGAGGACGTCCCGTCATGTTCTCTTCTATGCCTATGGAAAGCATTTCCATCAACAAAGACGGAGCTATGCTTTATCATGATAAAAAAGGATACGAAGACTACTGGCGTAAACATCATGTATCTCCCATTGCCCGGGATGTTTGGATGTATACCCCCAATGCAACTCCCGCCTATCAGAAACAAACCACTTTCGGCGGCGAAGATCGTGAACCGGTTTGGGCTCCCGACGGAAAGTCTTTCTATTATTTAAGTGAAGAAAAAGGTTCTTTCAACGTTTTCCAACGTACGCCCGGAGCTACGACTTCCAAACAAATCACCTCTCATAGCAAACACCCTGTACGCTTTCTTAGTGTAGCCGATAACAACAAATTATGTTATGGTTACGATGGTGAAATTTACACACTTCTCCCTGGTAAACAACCACAAAAAGTCAAAGTATCCATTCTGGCAGATAAGAATGACAAAGACGTTATCCGCCAAATCAGCTCATACGGTGCTACGGATATTGCTATCTCTCCCCAAGGAAAGGAAGTTGCATTTATTCTGCGGGGCGATGTATATGTTACCTCCATCGAATATAAAACAACGAAACAAATTACCAATACTCCGGAACAAGAACGTAACATAGACTTTGCTCCTGACGGACGTACCCTCGTTTATTCTTCGGAGCGCAATGGTCTCTGGCAACTATACACTTCAACTATCGTACGTGAAGATGAAAAACAATTCACTTATGCTACTGAATTGAAGGAAGAGCGACTGACTAATTCCGATGTTGCCTCTTTCCAACCTAAATATAGTCCTGACGGCAAAGAGATTGCTTTCCTTGAAAATCGTACCGCTATCCGCATTATCAACCTGAAAAATAAAGCCGTACGTACTGTAATGGATGCCAAATACCAATATTCTTATGCCGATGGCGACCAATGGTTTCAATGGAGCCCCGATAGCAAATGGCTTCTCTCCGGCTTTATCGGTACAGGCGGTTGGAATAATAAAGACGTCGTCTTACTGAACGCAGACGGAAAAAGTGAAATGGTCAACCTAACCGAAAGCGGTTATAGCGACGGGAATGCCAAATGGGTATTAGGCGGCAAAGCAATGATATGGAACAGCGATCGCTCCGGCTATCGCAGCCATGGCAGTTGGGGAAGTGAAGATGATACTTACATCATGTTCTTTGACGCAGATACCTACAACCGATTCACGCTGAACAAAGAAGACTTGGCACTACTTGAAGAAGCGGATAAGATTGAAAAACAGAAGCAAGAAAAAGAAAAGGCTGAAAAAGAGAAAGCCGAGAAAGAAAAAGCGGAAAAAGAGAAAAAGAAAGACGCTAAGAATAAAAAAGAAGATAAGAAAGAGAACGATAAAAAAGGAAGTGACAAAAAAGAAGATTCAGACAAGAAAGAGGAGGAAAAATCATTAACTTTTGATCTGGACAACCGTTTCGACCGTATTGTTCGTTTAACAGTCAATTCTTCACGCCTTGGCGATGCCGTCCTGTCTCCCAAAGGCGATAAGCTCTACTATCTGGCAGCTTTCGAAGGTGGCTATGACCTCTGGGAACATAACTTAAAAGAAAACTTTACCAGAATTCTCATCAAAGGTGTTGGCGGAGGCAAACTAATACCTGACAAAGAAGGTAACAATCTTTTCATGTGCAGCAATGGAGGACTTAAAAAAATAGAACTTGGCGGAAACAGAGTTACTTCAATCAACTTCGAAGCTTTCTTCAATTATCGCCCATACGAAGAACGTTCCTATATTTTCGACCATGTTTATCAGCAAATGAATGATAAGCTCTATGTAGCAGATCTTCAAGGAGTAGACTGGAAAGGATTTAAAAAGGCATACCAGCGTTTCCTGCCGCATATCAACAACAATTATGACTTTGCCGAAATGCTAAGTGAATTTCTCGGTGAAATGAACGCGTCTCATACCGGAGCACGTTATGGAGCTCCAAACTATGCACTTTCCACCGCTGCTTTAGGAGTATTCTATGATGAATCGTATGATGGTGCGGGACTAAAAATAAAGGAAATAATAACACAAAGTCCTTTCACTAAGAAAAAAACAAATGTAAAAGAAGGGTGTATCATCGAAAAGATAGACGGAGTGGCCATCGAAGCCAATAAGGATTACTTCCCACTATTCGAAGGCAAAGTTGGTCGTAAAGTAATACTTACCGTATATGACCCCACTACTAAAAAACGTTTTGAAGAAACCATTAAAGCGATCAGCTACAATGAACAAAATGAATTGCTCTATAAACGTTGGGTAAAACGTTGTGCAAAGAAGGTTGAAGAACTTTCCGGCGGCCGCATTGCATACGTACATTTAAAAGGAATGGATAGTCAAAGCTTCCGTAATATGTACTCCGAGTTATTGGGACGTTACCGTAACAAGGAAGCAGTCATAGTAGATACCCGTCATAATGGTGGAGGATGGCTTCATGACGATGTTGTCACCTTGCTTAGTGGCAAAGAGTACCAACGCTTTGTTCCAAGAGGACAATACATAGGCAGTGATCCTTTCAACAAATGGACGAAAATTTCGTGTATGCTGACTTGTGAGGACAACTATAGTAATGCTCATGGCACTCCATACGTATACAAAACATTAGGAATCGGCAAGTTAATCGGTGCTCCAATAGCAGGAACGATGACTGCTGTATGGTGGGAACAGCAAATAGATCCATCTATTGTATTCGGTATTCCTCAAGTAGGATGTATGGATATGCAAGGTAAATACCTCGAAAATCAGACTCTTCAACCCGATATCCTTGTCTACAATGAACCGGAGGCCAGTTTGAAAGGTGAAGATGCCCAACTTAAGGCAGCCGTAGAGCATCTTTTGAAGGAATTGCCTAAAAAGTAATAAACCGAGAAATAAGAAAAATATTTCAATTACTAACATTAAAGAGCTGAGCTTTCCGATCGGGAAACTTGGCTCTTTGTTGTATTTAATAATCAGGATCATACGTATAGAGAAGTATTACTCAATCCAGATAAACGATACATTACCTTCTTTAATGCTCAACTCACAAATGTATCAGAATTAGATGTATATTTATCCCGACTTTTTTACTACCTTTGCAATGAATCAGTTAAATGTGGAAAAGATATGAAGAAGTCCATAGCTCATTTACCTAAGCAGAAACAGAGTGATTTGTATTATCTAGTACAGAAAGTATTAGAAAAACTACCTGAAACAACAATGATTATTCTATATGGCAGTTATGCCAGAGGAAATTATGTGATATATGATGAAAGAATAGAATTCGGTATCCCCACATCATTTATGAGTGATTATGATATTCTAGTAGTAACGGATGGAATATCAGACAAAAAAGCAGAAATGAAGTTGGATATCGTAGACAAACAATATTACAAAGACCCAGATTTTCAGACACCGGTAGAATTTATCCACGACGATATTAGCAAATTAAACAGCGATTTATCGGAAGGTAGGTATTTTTATACTGACATAAAAAGAGAGGGGATCTTGCTATATGACTCAGGGAAACATAAGTTGGCTAGACGTCGTAAACTTCATTATGATGAGATCAGACAGCAGGCAGAAGAATATTATGGTGAAAAACTTCAAAATGCGGAACGTTTCTTTGAGACATCAAAGTTCCATTATAAAAAAAAGTGGTATAATCTATCCTCTTTTAATCTTCATCAGACATGCGAAAACTTATTTTATGCGGTCCGTCTAACTTTTACTTTAAGAAACAGCAAGCAACACAATCTGACCAAGCTTCTCAGTTCAGTTCGGAAATACTCTCCCGAATTTACCAATATATTCGTATTCCTTGATGCAACAAAAGAAGAAAAACGTCTGTTCAAGTTATTGAAAGCCGCTTACGTAGAAGCCCGCTACAATCCTAATTTTAAAGTGACTAAAAAAGACATTGATAGCCTGACTCAAAAAGTGAATTTACTTTTCGAATTGACCAAACGTATCTGCAATGAACGATTCAATGAATACACACGTAAAAACGAGGAAGAATCAAAATGACATACTGCTATAACTCTCAAAAATAATATTTTCCCCGATGCAGAAAATGTGTGTGATATGTTTTAGCATTCAAAAAAATAGCTATTTTAGTGCTGTATAAAAAGACTCACTCAACTGCGTAATACCTATTACAATTTATTTTGAATTGTAAACTGCCAATCCTTTCGCTGTTAGCAGATATTTTTGTCTTGGATGCTTAGGATTGCTAGGATAGAGCATTACAACAAATCCCTCTTTCATAGCAGGATTCAGATAGTTTGCCATAAAGTTCTCACGATCTTTTAACTTCATGACTGCAAGCATTTCCTTAATTGATAGTTGCTGTTCAGCCAATATATGAATTAAGGATTGTACTGCGATTGAACTTGTCGGGTACTTGCCGGAAGTGGAAACCAAAGAAAGGAAACAAAAACATCCTTTACGAGAGATGATAAATGTAATAATGCACCTAACAATGACTGGCTGTCAGTGGCGAATACTTCCAAAAGAGTTCGGATGGGAATTATCGGTAGTCCTTTTCCTTATTCAATAAAGTTACTACATCAACATCCAAAACTTTGGCAATATCCACTAATCTTTCAACATCATTAATTACTTCTTCTCCGGTAGACTATTAATAGTTAAGTTCTTATCCATTAATAGAAAACTTCTTTTCCTTTAATAGAAAAGTTATTCTCCTTTAATAGAAAAGTTATTCTCTATTTGAAACAAACTATAAACGCAAGTTCTGGTTATATAATCAGAACTTGCGTTTATATAACTGGAAGCTTCATTTATATAAACGAAGCTTCCGGTTATAGATTTCTCTCTAATTTAAAAAGTTTGTTATTAAAGGAAAACAAGTTTAGTATTAATACATAGGAATTTATCTATTAATACTCTTGAAGCTAAGTAATATAGTCTAATACAACATACAATGGAACCAATTGAACGGGTGATAGGTGATAGATGGGGTGATAGGTTATTCTTTTAACCTATCACCCCATCAAACCTCGATGGATAAAGCGATACGGAAGATTGGTGATAGGTTGATAGAGAAATTGATGTTTTTTGTTAGGAGGGGCTGAATAGAGAATACGAAACCACAGGTAGGTTTAATATCGGTTATATGAAATCACCTTCTCTTTAGTTTTCCTCATTTTCTTACGCTTCTCCTTCACCGGATAACCAATCGTTATATCCAGCAATAGACGCTTAGACTCCGGAATGCCAGTCAATTGCTTGATCTCCTTTTCATCAAACCATCCAAGGATACATGAGCCTAACCTTTCACTTTCGGCAGCCAAAGATATATGAGCAGCAGCAATCCCAATATCAATTAAGGGAAAATGCTTTCCTTTTACCTTTCCACCAAGCAAAGAAGTAATATTGGCAGATTCTTCCACAACCAAAATATGTACAGGAGCGTCTTTGGCAAACTTATTCATCCCAAGTCCGGCTGCTGCTTTACCAACCTTTTGTGCCAACTCATGATCCGTCACTACAACAAACTTCCATGGCTGGGCATTACAAGCAGAAGGAGCCATGCGGGCGGCTTCCAATATCCGTTCCAACTTCTCCCGCTCTACCGGACGCTCTTTATCATAGGCCCGGTCACTTTGGCGGGAAAGTACCAATTGCAGAAAATCTTTCGATTCCATCATTTATATTAAATCATCTATTTATATTGAACCGTTTATTTATATTGTATCATCCGGCTGATATATTTGCCAATAATATCAAACTCAATATTTACCACACTGCCAACTGTGAATGTATGGAAATTGGTATGTTCATATGTATAAGGAATGATAGCCACCTGGAAAGTGTCATCCGTAGGATTACAAACAGTCAGGCTGACGCCATTCACTGTTACCGAACCTTTATCCACGGTCATATAACCCCGTTTTGCCATATCTTTATCGAAAGCATATTGGAAGGTAAAATACCAGCTACCTTCTGCATCCTTAATATCCACACAAGTAGCAGTCTGATCTACATGACCCTGCACGATATGTCCGTCTAACCGGCCGTTCATCATCATACTGCGTTCCACATTCACCTTATCTCCCACTTTCAGCAAACCAAGATTCGAACGCTCCAAAGTTTCCTTCATAGCAGTCACTGTATAGGTATCGTCTGTCATACTTACCACCGTCAGACATACTCCGTTATGAGAAATACTCTGATCGATCTTTAACTCATTTACAAATGAACACTTAAAAGTAAAGTGTATATTCTCCTGGTCTTTCACCAGTGCTACCAAAGTAGCATATTCTTCAACGATTCCAGAAAACATAATATGAATTTTGAATTTTAAACTATATGCAATTACTGAAGAGACATATCTTCAATCTGCCGTCAAAGATACGAATAAGGAAGGAAGTTGAAAAATATTCTGTTTTTTTTCATATATTGCAACCGTTTACTAATGAAGAAATTCCAGTCATTCGTTCATTTAATTTTTTAAAAAGAAGAAATTAATAGAGTCTTGGTAGGCTTTACTTTAAAAAAGAAAAATATGAGAATCAAAAAAAACGGCAATGGACGTATATCTGCAGGAAAAAGCTATTTGAAAGACTTTTACCAACGATTGCAATAATCCAGGTTTCCAGTCGTATAAAACAAACTTAGGCTTCACTCTCCTCCTTCCTCTATACGAAGGATAACTCCAATTTGAGTTCCAAACTCGTTCTTCAAATCCGTTCTTTCAAGGAAATAAAGCTGTTATAATCCAATGAAGAAAGCCTCTCGGATAATCGTTATACATCATTGGGTAGTTTCAAATAGGCATAAAAAAAATAGGGCTTTTCACAAAGCCCTATTTTTCAGTTTTCAATAGGTATTAGTTTTTTTTTAAGGTAAAAAGATTGTTTTCAGGATAACGTTGCAAATATAGGGGCTTTTACCATTACTCTCCAAATTATAAAACATGTCTTATAACATCTTTTTGAAATTTCTTTGGATTTATTATCATTTATAGCCAAAACCCTGTAACTTGCTTGTTACAGGGGACAAATATATAACTTTTTTCCAAGTAGCACTAATTTTTATTTAAAAAGTCACAGAAACTTATTTAATTGGATAGTTTTCGTCTGATTTTCCACTATGTTTTAACACTTTCGCATCAATAAAGAACACAATTTCTTCGGCAATATTGGTAATATGGTCACCGGAACGTTCCAATTTACGGAATACACCAACGAGATCAAGACAAGAATGTATGTTTTCGGGGTGTTTGCTGATATAGCCAGCCAATATTTCAGTTACGTTCGCGTTAATATCGTCCAATAAGTTGTCTTTGGCAAAGACAGCAGTTGCCAGTTCCAAACTCTCTTCATTCAGAGCACGTTTGGCAAGTTCGAGCATAAATCGTACTTCCGCTAACATCTCTTCCAATCTCAGTTGTTTCAGCAAATCCGGATCCAAAGCAGGCTCTTTGCATCTCAACACAAAGCGGGCAATCCCTTCAGCAAAATCCCCCAAGCGTTCCAGATTCGTATTAATCTTCAGCATTGCCAACACAAAACGCAGATCGATCGCTACCGGATTGTACAACGCAATAATATCCTCCACATCACTATCTATTTTCAACTCAAAAGCATTTACCCGGCGTTCGCGGACAATCACCTGTTGTGCCAGTTCCTTATCGAGTGTAAGTACAGACTCTCCGGCACGATCGAGCTGGTTATAAACCAACGTCCACATTTCATCGATTTCTTTCTTGAGCAGGACCAATTCCGATTCTATAAACTTTACCATAATTCTGTTTTTCTTTAGGTGTATCACTTATTTATATTTATTCTTCTCTCATCCGAAACGCCCTGTGATATAGTTCTGTGTAGCTTCCTTCTCCGGGTTCGTAAAGATACGTTTTGTATCCCCATATTCCACCATTTGTCCCATATAAAAGAAAGCGGTCTTATCACTGATACGTGCTGCCTGTTGCATATTGTGAGTCACGATTACGATGGTATACTCTTTTTTCAGCTCATGAATCAGCTCTTCTACCTTGGCAGTAGAAATAGGATCGAGGGCTGAAGCCGGTTCATCCATCAACAATACCGAAGGTGATACCGCCATGGCACGAGCTATGCAAAGGCGTTGTTGCTGACCGCCGGACAAAGCAAAAGCCGATTCTTTCAACTTATCTTTCACTTCATCCCAAAGTGCTGCTCCTTTCAAGGTTTCTTCCACTCGCTGACGGATAAAAGCATTATCTTTAACCCCATTGACACGAAGCCCGTATGCTACATTCTCAAAAATACTTTTCGGAAAAGGGTTAGGACGCTGAAATACCATTCCTACATTTCTGCGTAGTTCATCTACTTCCACTCCTTTAGAATATATATTCTGTCCATCTATCAAGATTTCCCCCTCCAGTCGGCTACCGGGAATTAAATCATTCATCCGGTTGAAAAGCCGCAGAAAAGTAGACTTTCCACAACCGGAAGGACCAATAAAAGCCACTACCGATTTTTCTTCTATTTCTAGACTAATGCCTTTCAATGCCTGAAAGTCACCATACCAGAAATTCACATCCCGCGTATCTATTTTTATTGTACTCATATCGTTTCGTTAGTTCATTTTTACTCTTTTCTCAAAATATTTTCTCAATGCATTTGCCAGCAGATTGACCAATAAGATGATAACAATCAACACTAAGGCAGTGCCATAAGCCAAAGGTAACTGTGCTTCTATATTTGTTCCACTTGTTGATATCACATACAAATGATAAGGCAATGCCATACATTGATCAAAAATGCTCGTTGGTAAGTGTGGTAAGAAATAGGCAGCGCAAGTGAAAAGAATCGGTGCCGTTTCTCCAGAAACACGTCCCAAGGCTAGAATTAATCCTGTTATAATATTAGGCAAACCCATCGGTAAAATCACATGCCATATAGTCTGTAATTGGGTGGCTCCTAATGCACGACTTCCTTCCCGCATACTGTCAGGTATTGCTTTTAATGCCTCTTCGGTGGTTCGGATCACCAAAGGAACACAAAGCAGTCCCAATGTCAATGAGCCTGCAAGGATACTATCTCCAAAACCCATATAATTGACAAACAATGCCATACCGAATAAACCAAATACAATAGAAGGAATGCCGCTTAAGTTATTTGTCATTACACGTATAAAACGTACCAACTTTCCTTTCGGGGCATATTCATTCATATAAATCCCGCTCATCACACCTACGGGGAAAGCAAATAACGCACTTCCCACCATCAGATAGAACGTACCGACAATGGCTGGCCAAATACCTCCTCCCGTCATTCCGTCGGTAGGAGCCGAAGTGATAAACTCCCAACTGATAACCCCTATACCTTTATATATAATGAAACCGAGAATGGCAAACAAAATAAGAACGATACACAGGCTTAACAAACGGAAAATCCCGAATGCGAACATCTGAGAGCGGCGTTTGGCTCTTTTATTACTTTTTATTTCCATACTACTTGCTACGTTTTACTCCTTTAGAAGAAATACATTCTACACTAAAGTTAATGATTAAAGTGATAAAGAACAATACCACGCCCAACAGGAATAAAGCCTGATAGTGTGGTCCTCCGGCTGGAGCCTCCCCCAACTCGGCTGCAATAGTGGCGGGGATAGTACGAAGAGGTTCAAGAATTGTTGTAGGGATCACCGCAGCATTTCCCGTTACCATCAACACAGCCATTGTCTCACCTATTGCACGCCCAATGCCTAGCACGACTCCTGAAGTGATTCCGGATATGGAATAAGGAATTACAACCTTATAGATAGTCTGCCATTGCGAAGCTCCCAATGCCAAGCTTGCTTCCCTCATCGAACGGGGACAGTTTCGCATTGCATCTTCTGTGACCGTAATAATGGTTGGTAACGCCATAATTGCCAAAACAATACTTCCTGCCAATCCACTCTCTCCTACCGGTAAATCGAATAGTTTCTGAATTAACGGCACAATCACGATCAATCCGAAAAAGCCATAAACAACGGAAGGAATTCCACTCAGAAGTTCTATTATCGGTTTTAGCCAGTTACGCACTCTCGGATTAGCGACCTCCGACATATAGATAGAAACTGAAAGCCCGAAAGGCAAAGCAAACAGAATGGCAAACAAACTTACCCAAAGCGTACCGGTTATCAGAGGAAGAAATCCGAATTGTGCTGCCGGAGTAGCAGTAGGAAACCATTCAGCTCCGGCAAACACATCCTTCAACGAGATTGTATTATCCTCGATAAAGTTCACTTTGCCGGGCTGAGTAATAAAACGTTGCGGAACAAATGCTACAATTCCCGGTGTCTTTTCTACTAGTTCGGTTATCTTCGAACCGGCATATTCATACGCCGGTCCAAGTTCTTCTTCCGGATAATACTGAGTAATATCCTCTAAACGAAAAACGCGGATAGGAAGATTTTCCCCACCGAGTTCTTTCCAATTTGTTATCTCTTCATCGAAAACATCTTTTATTTGAGCAGGACTCAGCACACTTACCTTATTACTCTTGTTGAGAGCCAGCACATACCCTTCTTCGATCACCTTGCTTTTGAAGAGCCCAAAGGCCTCGGTAAACAGAAAGAGTATAATCAGAAGGATTGTAATACTTGTTACAAAGCCACTACAAGTCAAAACACCCTCAATAATTTTATCCAGAATCTTCTTCATACCTTAATGATTTCTGATGCAAAGTAAAAGACTCTTTGTTAAGGAAGTGTGACTAACGTTTGAAGGAAGTGTTTCAAACGTGTTACATTTCCGTTACAACTTTCATTAACAAATATATTGCAATACAAATGTAACATCCGATTGTTTTATTTGCATCAGCAAAAAAACGAATAATATGAAATCAAAAGGAATCTTAGTAATTGTTCTTGCTTTTTTATCGCTCACTGCCAATGCACAACGCATCAAAGGAAGTGATACAGTTCTCCCCATTGCCCAGCAAACAGCTGAGCAGTTTATGAAACAACACCCTGACGGCCGCGTAACTGTTACCGGAGGAGGTACAGGAGTCGGAATTTCTGCTTTGATGGATAACACTACCGATATTGCGATGGCTTCGCGTCCCATTAAATTCAGTGAGAAAATGAAAATCAAGGAAGCTGGTGAAGAAGTAGAAGAAGTGATCGTTGCCTACGATGCTCTTGCAGTGGTGGTCCATCCTTCGAATCCTGTCAAACAACTGACACGGAAACAACTGGAAGACATCTTCCGCGGAAAAATCACTAATTGGAAACAAGTAGGTGGAGAAGATCAGAAAATCGTAGTTTATTCCCGAGAAACATCCTCCGGAACTTATGAATTTTTCAAAGAAAGTGTTCTCAAAAATAAGAATTACATGGCGGGAAGCCTCTCAATGCCGGCAACCGGAGCCATCATCCAATCTGTTAGCCAGACTAAAGGAGCTATCGGCTATGTGGGGTTGGCATACGTATCTCCACGTATCAAAACTCTATCCGTCTCTTACAATGATACTCACTATGCCACTCCGTCAGTAGAAAATGCTACAAACAAATCTTACCCCATTGTTCGTCCTCTCTATTATTACTACAATGTGAAAAATAAAAATCAAGTTGACCCTCTACTTCAGTTCATTTTGTCACCCCAAGGACAAGACATTATAAAAAAGAACGGTTATATCCCTGTTAAATGAAAAAAATATCCTACTTTTGTAGCCTAATAGACAGTTTATATTTACCGTTATGACAGATATTAAAAACGAAGAAGCAGGTGAAAAGAAAAGCCTGAACTTCATTGAACAGGGAGTAGAAAAGGATTTGAGAGAAGGTAAAAATGGTGGGAAAGTACAGACTCGCTTCCCGCCGGAACCAAACGGATACCTTCATATCGGTCATGCAAAAGCTATTTGCCTTGATTTCGGCATCGCTGAAAAACATGGCGGTGTATGTAATCTTCGTTTCGACGACACAAACCCTACCAAAGAGGATGTAGAATATGTAGAAGCCATCAAAGAAGATATTCAATGGCTAGGCTACCAATGGGGAAACGAATATTATGCTTCCGACTATTTCCAACAATTATGGGACTTTGCCATCCGCCTCATCCAGGAGGGAAAAGCATATATTGACGAACAATCTGCTGAACAGATTGCCCAACAAAAAGGTACTCCTACACAAGCTGGTGTAGAAAGCCCTTACCGTAACCGTCCGATAGAAGAAAGCCTCGAGCTCTTCAAAAAGATGAATACCGGTGAAATAGAAGAAGGTGCCATGGTACTCCGCGCTAAAATAGACATGGCGAATCCGAATATGCACTTCCGCGACCCGATTATCTATCGTGTCGTAAAACATCCGCATCACCGTACCGGTACTACCTGGAAAGCATACCCGATGTATGACTTCGCACATGGACAAAGTGACTTCTTCGAGGGAGTTACTCACTCATTATGTACACTCGAATTCGTCGTGCACCGCCCGCTTTACGATCTCTTCATCGACTGGTTGAAAGAGGGAAAAGACCTGAACGATAACCGTCCCCGTCAGACTGAGTTCAACAAACTGAACCTCAGCTACACGTTGATGAGTAAACGCAATTTGCTGACTTTGGTCAAAGAAGGTTTGGTTAGTGCTTGGGATGATCCTCGTATGCCGACTATCTGCGGTTTCCGCCGTCGTGGTTATTCTCCGGAATCTATCCACAAATTTATTGATAAAATCGGTTATACCACATACGATGCATTAAATGATATTGCATTGCTCGAAAGTTCAGTACGTGAAGATTTAAACAGTCGTGCCATTCGGGTGTCCGCTGTTTTGAATCCGGTGAAACTCGTTATCACCAATTATCCGGAAGGACAAGTAGAACATCTGGAAGCTATCAATAATCCGGAAGATCCGGAATCAGGAAGCCACACGATTGAGTTCAGCCGTGAACTGTGGATGGAACGTGAAGATTTCATGGAAGATGCTCCCAAAAAGTATTTCCGTATGACTCCGGGGCAGGAAGTGCGCCTTAAAAATGCTTATATTGTAAAATGTACCGGATGTAAGAAAGACGAGAATGGGGTCGTTACTGAAGTATATTGTGAATATGATCCGAACACTCGTAGCGGTATGCCCGATGCAAACCGTAAAGTGAAAGGTACACTTCATTGGGTCAGTTGCAATCACTGCCTGACAGCCGAGGTACGTCTGTACGATCGTCTTTGGAAAGTAGAGAATCCTCGTGATGAACTGGCTGCTATCCGCGAAGCCAAAAACTGTGACGCACTGGAAGCAATGAAGGAAATTATCAATCCAGATTCACTGAAAGTGTTGCCTAACTGCTATATCGAGAAATTTGCAGCTACCTTACCAGCTCTTTCATATTTGCAGTTCCAACGTATCGGTTATTTCAATGTGGATAAAGATTCAACTCCAGAGAAACTGATATTCAACCGTACAGTTGGCTTGAAAGATACTTGGGGTAAGATTAATAAATAATTAAGCCTTTATAGGCTCATCTCAGATATGGAATATGTCACTAAGTGATATTATACCATTATCAGATGCCGATTACACGGATTACATGGATAATTTAATAAAAATATCCGAGTCTTCCGTGTTATCCGCTTCTGGGAAATTAAATTAAAAAAATTAGAATGGGGAGAAAAAATTCACCGTCCGATGGTCAGGAGTTAAACAAACTGATCGAACAATATGAAATGGCAAAAGCCGAAAACCACCAAATTTATTTGGACGGAGACCAATTCGCCGATATTGCCGACCGGTATGCATCTGAACGAAGATTCAAAGAAGCACAGGAAGTCATCAATTACGGTCTTTACCTGCATCCTGAAAATACAGATATCTTGATAAAGCAAGCTTATCTATATCTGGATACGCAAAGGATACATAAAGCGAAAGAAGTTGCCAACAGTATCACCGAAGAATACAGCACAGAAGTGAAAATGCTGAAAGCGGAATTATTGCTTAGTGAAGATCAGTTGGAAGCCGCTCAATATATAATAAATACGATAGAGGAAGCCGATGAATTGGAAACAATAATCAATATCGTCTATCTTTATCTGGATATGGGCTATCCCGAATGCGCCAAAGAATGGTTGGATAATGGGAAAAAGACGTATGGAACTGATGAAGACTTTATCGCAGTAACTGCCGATTACCTTGCAATAACCAACCAGACCGAGGCTGCCATCCTCCAATACAATCAATTGATTGACGCTGATCCCTACAATGCCTCTTATTGGGTGGGACTGGCTAAATGCTATTTTGTCTTAGAAAATAGTGAAAAAGTAATTGAAGCCTGTGACTTCGCACTGGCTGCTAATGAGAAATTCGGAGAAGCCTATGCGTATCGTGCTCATAGCTACTTCTGCCTGAACAACTGCGATGCAGCAATTGCCGACTATCAAAAGGCGATCGAATATAAGGCTATTGCTCCTGAAGTAGGAAACATGTTCATTGGAATGGCGTATACCAACAAAGAAGATTGGTCAAAGGCTGATCAATGCTATCTTGAAGTGATCCGGCTTTTTAAAGAAAAAGGAGACGACAATTCTCCATTGTTGGTAGATACTTATACTAACGCTGCTCTAGCTACCTTTGAATTGGGTAACCATGAAGAGGCACATGAGATGTGTGCAAGAGCAAGAAAGATCAATCCCAACGAACCAATAGTCGATTTCACTGAGGGAAAAATCTATCTGAAAGAAGGAAAGGATGAAGAAGCCTTTAATGCCTTCAAAGTGGCATTGAACAACGATTCCAACGCAGAAATGTGGTTTCTGATTGCTACTGCCTATTCAGATGAAGAGATGTTGTCTCAAGCAAAGATTTGCTATGAAGAAGCGTATAAGATAGATCCTAAGTATGAAAATGTTGCAGGAAGACTAGCTGCTCTAGCCTTGATAGAAGGTAGAGTCGATGATTTTTTCCGTTACAATAATGAAACGACCCATCCGATCAATGAGGATATGATTTCAGAGTTGTTGTCCCAACCTTTTGATCGCACTAAAAAAGGAGAACAGATACTTAAAGAAGTACGGGAACGCATGAAGAAAGAAAAAGGAAATAAATAATTCAAATCACCCCAAACAATTAGTAAAACGCATGGAATCAGTAGCTTTTATCCAATGGTGCCTGGATCACCTCAATTATTGGACCATCACTTTATTAATGACCATCGAAAGCTCTTTTATCCCTTTTCCCTCTGAAGTGGTCATTCCCCCCGCTGCATACAAAGCAGCTGTCAATGAAGAACTCAATATTTATCTGGTAGTTTTATTTGCTACTATCGGAGCCAATATCGGAGCATTAATCAATTACTTTCTGGCTAAATGGTTGGGACGTCCTATCATTTACAAATTCGCAAACAGCCGCATCGGACATATGTGCCTGATCGATGAAGCTAAGGTTCATCACGCTGAAGTATATTTTGACCAACATGGTGCTTTATCTACTTTCATCGGACGTTTAATTCCGGCAGTACGCCAATTGATCTCCATCCCGGCTGGCCTGGCAAAGATGAAATTATCCACCTTCCTGATTTATACAACATTAGGAGCCGGATTATGGAATACGATTCTGGCAATTATCGGATACTATCTTTCTACGGTACCGGGCATTGAAAGCGAAGAACAACTGATTGCTAAAGTTACGGTATACAGCCACGAAATCGGTTATTGCTTTATCGCGATCGGAGTATTTGTCGTAGGATTCCTGGCTTACAAAGCATTGAAGAAAAAATAAAAGAAAGGTGTCAAAAGCTGTATAACAACATTTATACACTTCTGACACCTCTTTTCATAAACAAATCAAGTTAGAAATTAAACTGAACTCCCACGCCTAATATTTCCTTAAACTGGACTCTTGATCCTTTACTACCGTCTTTCTGTACAATTTTCACGTCATCATCATACATCAGATTAGTGGTCAATGTGGTTGAGAACCATTTATTAATAATCATATTCACCTGTACTTCCCAATTCACATCTATATTCAAAGGCTTATGCAAATAATCCGAATATAGTTCCAGACGTGAATATACTGTCATGTTTTTCAGAAACTCATAGTTTACCTCCCCTTTCAGGTTAGCACCAAAACTCGAAAGCAGATGTTTACCGGGATCGACTCCATATGCTCCTTCATCGGACAAACGATCATTCAGCACAAATGTTCCACGCCATGCGGCAGGAGACAATACAACAGTGAATATCTTACCCGGATCATAAGTGAAACCAAGACCGGTAGTCAGATAAGCAGGAGACATAAATTCAGAGATAGCTACGTCTTTATTTACTTTATAATCATATCCGGGTGAAAATTGAGTTTGAAAAGTAGCAAATGCACTGGCATACCAGTTTTTAGCTATCGAATATCCATAATTCGTATTCAAGTAGATTTTATCATTTGCCTTTCTCATACCGTCCTCTCCGGTTTTATTCAATCCGTAAGACAGTTCGATACGGTTATTCCACAAATGTTTTCCTTTCTTATAATTAGCCTGATAAGCACCTTGTAGGTCGAAAGCAATGGAATTGTCGCCTCCGGCCGCCCAGTTTGTAAGGCTCACCTGTGTCATCTTCAATCCGGCAAATCCTTCTTTTGTCCAAGGAGAGATATTTGTTGTATCAGCCGTTTGAGCCGATAAGGATCCAGCACCCAAGCATACAAGAGCGATGAAAAAAGATTGCATTTTATTCATATAATATATAGTTGAGGTTTAGTATGAAAACACACGACCTAATAAGAGCCGTTGAATTTGCCAAAGGCAAAATCGATATACAAGTTCTTATTAGGTCAAAAATTTTAAGATCTATTGATTGTTCTTGTTGAAGAACAAATAAGAAATGAAGTTATTTATTTCACAGCAGCTAACGCTTTATCATAATCGGGTTCCTGGGTAATTTCCGGAACCAACTCCGTATAAGCTACCTTTCCATCTTTTCCTATCACGACTACTGCACGTGCCAGCAATCCAGCTAATGGACCATCTGCCATACGTACACCATAACTCTCATCAAAATCAGAAAAACGGAAATCCGACAATGGAATCACGTTTTCAATCCCTTCTGTTGTACAGAAACGTCCATGTGCAAAAGGAAGATCCTTAGAAATAGCCAGCACGACTGTATCTTTCAAACCCGCAGCCAATTTGTTGAATTTGCGAACTGACGTAGCACAAACACCTGTATCCAGACTCGGGAAAATATTTAGAATCACATTTTTACCATTTAGGTCTTTCAGCGAGAAAGAAGATAAATCTGTTTTCACCAGCTCAAAATCAGGAGCTACTTTACCAACCTGTATAAATTCACCGATCAGTTTCACCGGTTGTCCTTTGAATTTTGTTGTTGCCATAATGCATCTATATTTTTGAATTACTTTATTATTACAACAATCGAAAGTCTAAATATGTTCAATAGTAAACCTTTTCTAAAATCAATTTGTTATTCATCCACAAATCATCAAGTATTTATCTAAAATAAAAAATGTATGGAAACAGTATTCAATGAGATTAAAGATTCAGTGAAAAATTGGTGGACCTCTCTCCTATTAGGGATCGTGTATATCATCGTGGCCATAAGCCTTATGTTCTCACCTCTTAGCAGCTACATGGCTCTTAGTATTATTTTTAGCATCTCCATGCTAATCAGCGGTATTCTGGAAGTCATTTTTGCTCTTAGCAATCGGCAGAGAGTTCCGAGCTGGGGATGGTATATTGTCGGAGGTATCATAGACTTCATCTTAGGTGTTTACCTGATTGCCTATCCAATGGTAAGCATGGAAGTTATCCCAATTATCATTGCTTTCTGGCTTATGTTCCGGGGGTTCTCTTCAACCGGATACTCCATTGATCTAAAACGTTATGGCACCCGGGATTGGGGATGGTATATGGCATTCGGTATTCTTGCCATCATCTGTTCTTTATTAATTTTATGGCAACCCGCTATCGGAGCTTTGTATGCAGTTTATATGATTTCTTTCACCTTCCTCATCATCGGACTTTTCCGCGTCATGCTTTCGTTCGAACTGAGAAGGATACATAAAAGAAAACAACTCTAACCTAATCCTATCTCTCATTTGTAGCCGGAAGTATTCAGTGAATATTTCCGGCTACTTAGTTTATTTTCAGAAATCCGTTGTATATCTGCAATACTCCATCCATCTAATAACCATGAAAAGAAGAATCATTTATCTTTTTTGAGCCTAAAGGTTGTTTCAACTACCTTGTAATCATATTCTTTATAATTACCAAGATTCAAACCATCCATTTCATCCCATGCCACCAGGCAATGATGTTTCTGAGCTATGATATAGGCAGAAGTTGTATCTTCATTTCTGGTGTATCCCATCATCTCGTGAGAAGCATTCCAACGGAGATGTTCACATTTTGCAAGGTTCTTCATCATTTCATTCAGATGTGGGTCGGCATCAGGATAATTAATACCTGTATCTGTCACTACTTTACCAGAGAAACATTCACAAATATGGTTTAACTCATCTAAACCAGCATCATACATTCCTGCTAGCCGGAGTTTAGTAGCCACATGATAGACATTCGCCATATCCTGAGATTCCTGTCGCTTTATATCTTGAATAACAAAATGCCTGATAGTCGGTTTGGCTTTAGGATTATTCTTACTTCTATATTTTTCTATGGTTGTATTTACATTATGCCTGTCATTCCAGAGTTTCGAATATTCAGGACTTTCCATGTCGGCCACCATTTTATCTTCATAAACATTCAAAAATCCCATTGCATCCTTTTTAACTCTGTCGTTCACTACCATATCATAAGTGAACACTTCTTTTGTAGTTCCAAAAATTATAATTTCCCCAAGACTCTCCCGGTTACTTTGATTATAATAGTTCGCAATATCCTTCAATTGAATGTTTTTCTCGGAGTTATAAGAGCTTCTGACAAAAATTTTAAAATATTCTAAGTGATTCTCCCTGTATCGACAAGCAAATTCATACAAGTTTATGGCCAATGATATACTCTTCTGGTCGTCTCCAATAGCAATTACTACATAATTAAGTTGATTTATAACTTCACGTAGTTTATCCCAGAACTGTGGTGTCTGGTTCGAACACTGAATAAGTTCTACTTCATTATTACCAACCAGTGCGGGAGCTTTCATATAAAAGTCACCTCGCAAAGCATCCATATTCTGGTCTATGGCATAACATTTAAATGCACTTTTTTGTCCATCTTCTCCCACCAAAGCCCCAAACTCATAAAGGAATTTCAGTGTATCTTGCCCTGTTTCCCCAAAGCCAACGATTAAAGCAGTGAAAGGTGACTGAACAACAGCACGACTGGTATCCTTCTTCACAAAATTTACCGGATGATAAGCCGGATTCATTTTCAATGATAGTACCGATAGATAAGAAGAGTCTATTATACGTACAGTGATGTTGGATGTTTCATTTCCGTCCAATGCCATATTCTCAAGAATAATGTTTTGGTTATCACGTCTGGCATGACAATAAATGTTTATAGGTTTGTTTTGTAAACTGGCATCACCTTTAGAGGCCGCCAATCGCATTATTAAAGTTGATTTAATATTATCATCTTCATTATCAGACAAGAAAAATATTTTTGCGGAATTAACTTTCTTCAGCAGTCTGCCAAGGACTTTTAATCCAACTTGCTTAAAGAGAGTCCATTCCTTAGACGTTTCTTCCGTAGCTACATCGTCTGCCGAAAGATTTTTATTACTATAGATCGCCAACGCATTCAGATCTTCACATTTATCCAACTTGCTTTTTCCATGAGAACTTCCGCTAAAGAAATGGCTGAATGTAAATCTTTGATGACTGCCACTTTCTTCCGAAGGCAGAGCGACAAATATAATTTTATAGTTCTCTATCTTATTATGTTTTTCTTTCTTCAATTTTTCTCTTTTGGCTCCTTCTACCTCAATGATATCCCTGGCCAAAGTAAATGAAATGTCATTAAATCCCCAGAATATATAAAGATTCAGTTTTTTACCGAAGATTGTCCGGACCCAGAGTATAATCATTCGAATCCATGAGATTAAACGGAAACCTAATAGTTGAACGACAAATATAGCACTCACTAACACCGCCAAGAAATGAACTAAAGAGAAAGCAGACATATAGATTGGGCAATGATGCCATACTTCATCGACCTCAATCAGATCAGAGTGTGAAATGAACATCTCTAATGAAGACAAGACAGAACGGAATCCCAAAGCAATAAAATTCCATTCGGAACCGGAATTTTCTTCATTATATCCTATTCCGTAGAGGATTACCCCCAAAAGAAATATAGCCAGAGCGATGTATTTTAAATGATTGATTACAAAACGCCGGGAAGTTTTAAAGCTAAATATGACCGCCAATATAGCCAGCAATGCTATAAACATTGCAAGTGAATAATAACCATCATGTAATAAATCCGTTAATAAACCATTGTTCTCTACGTCAGCCTCTACTGTTTTCGAAACTTCTGCCACACATCCACTAATTACATTTTCCAACATAACAACAAACTATTAGTGATTATTTATTTTTATCGCGAAACTTCTGTGTCTCTTAATTGAGAGATTCCATTTCAGCAAAATTAGTGATAGCTTAGCACATACAGATATTTTTATTCATTTATTTGCATGAAAATGTTGAGAAACATAGAACTTTACTTAAATGCCATTTCCTTTATTACGATATTGATCACTTGAATCCACACTGCCCACACAATTTAGTCATCGTCAAAATCGCTCGTTTATTTTTTATTCCTCTCTAATTTTCGGTTTTATTTCATATATTTGTAGCCAATTTACATCAATCAATTAATTAAAAAAAGAAGAAAGATTATGGCAATGCATACATGGTTCGAATGTAAAATTCGTTATGAAAAAGTAATGGAGAATGGAATGCAAAAGAAAGTAACCGAACCTTATCTTGTTGATGCTCTTAGTTTTACGGAAGCAGAAGCACGTATTATTGAAGAGATGACACCGTTTATATCAGGAGAGTTCACAGTTTCGGATATCAAACGTGCCAACTATAGCGAATTGTTTTCCAGTGATGAAGAAAGTGCTGACCGTTGGTTCAAGTGCAAACTCATCTTTATCACTCTTGACGAGAAAAGCGGTGCAGAGAAAAAGACTTCTACACAAGTACTGGTACAGGCTGCCGACTTACGTGATGCAGTTAAGAAGCTGGATGAAGGCATGAAAGGCACAATGGCAGATTATCAAATCGGTTCAGTAGCCGAAACTGCTATTATGGATGTATATCCTTATAGCTCCGAACCTAATGATAAACCGGAATTTGATCCTAATAAAGCATAAGTAATCATGAGTATTGCTGACAATTTAAAGCAAGTACTAACCGAACTTCCTCAAGGAGTCCGGTTAGTTGCTGTCTCAAAATTCCATCCCAATGAAGCGATAGAAGAAGCATATCAGGCGGGACAGCGTATTTTTGGAGAAAGCAAAGTGCAGGAAATGACAGCGAAATACGAAAGTTTGCCCAAAGACATCGAGTGGCATTTCATTGGACATTTGCAAACGAACAAAATCAAATACATGATACCATACGTAGCGATGATACATGGGATTGATACTTATAAACTATTGGAGGAAGTAAACAAACAGGCCGCCAAAGCGGGCCGCATAGTGAACTGCCTTTTACAAATCCACGTTGCCCAAGAAGAAAACAAGTTCGGATTTAGTCCAGAAGAATGCAAAGAGATGTTAGCTGCAGGAGCATGGAAGGAACTCTCCCATATACGTCTCTGCGGGCTTATGGGAATGGCTAGCAATACGGATAATACTGAACAAATTGACAGTGAATTCCGTTTACTTGATAGACTCTTTCAGGAAATAAAGACAACTTGTTTTGCCGATTCAACCTATTTTCGTGAGCTCTCGATGGGTATGTCACATGATTATCACCAAGCGATTGCCGCAGGAAGTACGATGGTACGTGTAGGAAGCAAAATATTTGGAGAAAGAAATTACAATAATTAATCAATCATAAATACCATGGCCGATTTAAAAACTACTTTTGCAGGGCTTTCCCTTAGAAACCCTATTGTTATTGGTAGCTCGGGGCTAACCAACAGTGCCGGCAAAAATAAAAGACTAGCCGATGCCGGCGCAGGTGCTATCGTACTGAAATCACTTTTCGAAGAACAAATTCTGATGGAAGCAGATCAGTTGAAAGATCCCGCTTACTATCCGGAAGGCAGTGATTATTTAGAAGAATACATCCGCGAACATAAGTTATCTGAATATCTGGCTTTGATCAAAGAAAGCAAAGAAGTCTGCTCCGTTCCAATCATTGCCAGCATTAATTGCTATACAGATTCCGAATGGATCGACTTTGCCAAACACATTGAGGCGGCAGGTGCCGACGCTTTGGAAATCAATATACTGGCTTTACAATCGGATGTACAATACACATACGGCTCATTTGAACAACGCCATATCGATATTTTATCTCACATCAAAAAGACAATCAAGATTCCGGTAATCATGAAGTTGGGTGACAACTTAAGTAATCCTGTGGCATTAATCAATCAATTATATGCAAACGGTGCAGCTGCAGTTGTTCTCTTCAACCGTTTTTATCAACCGGATATCAATATCGAGAAAATGGAGCATACATCTGGTGAAATATTCAGTACAGCCTCAGCTCTTTCCACCCCACTTCGTTGGATTGGAATTGCCTCTTCTGTAGTAGACAAGATCGATTATGCAGCCTCCGGAGGGGTAGCAGAGCCGGAATCCGTTGTTAAAGCAATCCTCGCCGGTGCGTCAGCTGTGGAAGTTTGCAGTGCCATCTACCAGAATACCAATACGTTTATCGGAGAAGCTACACGCTTCCTCAATACATGGATGGACCGGAAAGGATTTGAGACAATTGCCCAATTCAAAGGAAAACTGAACGCCAAAGATGTACAAGGCATCAATACATTCGAACGCACTCAATTCTTAAAATACTTCGGAAAGAAAGAATAAATTTTGAAAGAAGAACTATAAATGAAGAATGAAGAATTGCTATGCAGCATTATAGTGCTAGCCAATTCTTCATTCTTCGTTTTTAAGTTTTTATTTTTAAATTACAGCAGGTTGCTTGCTAATTCACTAAGCTCGCTTCGCTCACCTTTCACAAGATTGACGTGCGCAAAGATGTTTTGATCCTTCATACGGTCAATCATGTAAACCAGACCATTGGATTGACTATCCAGATAGGGCTGGTCAATTTGCTGTATATCACCGGTGAACACCATTTTCGTACCTTCTCCGGCACGTGTGATAATAGTTTTTATTTCGTTCGGAGTCAAGTTCTGAGCTTCATCGATAATACAATACATTTCACTTAAGCTTCGTCCCCGGATAAAGGCTAATGCCTCAATAACCAGCTGCTCACTCTTCTGCATATCCTCAATCCGCTTCACTTCACTTGAATTAGAAGCAAACTGACGTTTAATCACATTTAAATTATCAAATAAAGGTTGCATATAAGGAGCCACCTTTTCCTGGGCATCACCCGGAAGGAAGCCTATATCCTTATTAGAAAGAGCCACTACGGGACGAGCTAACAAAATCTGTTTGTATTCCGTCAATTTTCCTAAAGCTGCGGCAAGGGCCAATAAAGTCTTACCAGTTCCTGCTTTTCCCGTCAGTGCTACCAACTTTACGTTCGGATCATTCAAAATCTCAAAAGCAAAACTTTGTTCGGCATTACGTGGTTCAATCCCATAGTTACGTGCTTTCGTTACTCGAGTAATGGTATGTGTAAAAGGATTATATCGCGCTAATACGCTATTTCTGTCACTCTTTAGAACAAAACATTCATTAGGATGAATTAAGTCTTTAAAATCAAACTCTCCCAGATCAATTCCCTCTTTCGAAGAATAAATACGGTCGATCAATGCAGGATCTATATTATCAAATATCTCATTCGACTTTTCAAAGACATCCACATTGAGTACCTTATCCGTAATATAATCTTCGCAAAGAATGCCAATAGAACGCGCTTTCATACGCAGATTTACATCTTTTGTCACCAAGATCGTCTTTACTTTCGGATTCTTTGCTGCCAGGCTTTCGGCTACCGCCAGAATCAAATGGTCCGGCTTCTTTACAGGAAACGATTCTTGTACTTTAGGAGCCTCCACAAGTCCGGTCACAACAAATAACCGCCCCAAGCCTTCCCCCAATTTCACTCCTTTAGAGAAAAGATCATCATCGGTCAATGTATCCAGTTCACGAACAAACTCACGAGCATTATAATTTATTTGCTCATTTCCTTTTTTGAACTTATCCAGTTCTTCCAATACAACAATAGGGAGATAAATATCATTTTCTTGAAAGTTCTTCAAACAATTATAGTCGTGAAGAATAACATTCGTGTCTAATACAAAATTTTTCTTGGTTCCCATGATTTCTTAGATTTTAATGTTGATATTTGCAATCTCATTCATCAATCACTTGTGTAATGGCTGATTGATGGTTCTAAAGATAAACAAATAAACGGGCAAAAAAGATTGTCCTGAGTTAAATATTATAAAACATGGATTATCAGAACACTTTAAAGTACTTATATGAGAGTGTACCTATGTTTCAACAGATAGGAGAAAAAGCATATAAGCCGGGATTAGAGACTACCCACAAGTTAGATGAGTATTTCGGACACCCACACCAACAATTTAAAACTATTCATATTGCCGGAACTAACGGCAAAGGTTCCTGTTCGCACACCATTGCGGCAGTTCTACAATCTGCCGGTTACCGGGTTGGTTTGTTCACCTCACCTCATCTGATTGATTTCCGCGAGCGTATCCGTATTAACGGAGAAATGATACCGGAGGAATACGTAGTTCGTTTTGTAGAAGAACACCGGTCTTTCTTCGAACCTTTGCATCCTTCATTCTTTGAGCTGACTACTGCCATGGCCTTCCGCTATTTTGCCGATCAGAAAGTAGACGTAGCCGTTATTGAGGTTGGCATGGGAGGAAGATTGGATTGCACTAATATCATTCAGCCTGATTTATGTATTATCACCAACATCAGCTTCGATCATACGCAATATCTTGGAAATACATTGCTTAAAATAGCCAAGGAAAAAGCAGGTATTATCAAGCACAAGACTCCGATAATCATCGGTAATGCAGAAGGATCGGTGAAACGTGTCTTCACACTAAAGGCAAAAGAAATGGAAGCTCCTATTTTTTATGCGAAAGAACTGAGAAAGAAAAATAGCCATTATACGCTAATGGGTGTCGATGATCTGCGAAAAGTCAGACGGTTACTGGAAATTATCACACAAAGTGATAATGCATCAGAATATGGATATTTCGCTATGCTTTATCCTGATGAATGTTTCCATACCCTCAACAGATTAATCGACCATAGGAAAACAGTATTTGCTTATCAAAGTATAGATTACGTAGTCGGGATTTTCTATGAATTAACCGGTAATTGCCAAACAGAAAACATGCAGACCATCTTATGTGCGCTGGATGTACTCAAAAAGCTGGGATACAATTTGAAGCCCAAGGATTATTACCAAGGATTGGCCAATGTGTGCGAAATGACAGGTTTGATGGGACGCTGGCAAAAACTGCAATCGTATCCGGATCTTATCTGCGATACAGGACATAATGAGGATGGCATTCGATACATCTGCGAACAGCTTGAAACAATTCATCAAGAACAACATAAGAATATTCACATCGTTTTCGGTATGGTCAATGACAAGGATATCAGTAGTGTGCTGAAATTATTGCCCAAAGATGCTACATACTATTTTACCAAAGCGAGTGTGAAACGTGCCCTACCGGAAAACGAATTGATGAAGATGGCTACCGAAGCCGGTCTAAAAGGTAGCTCTTATCCTACTGTTGTGGAGGCAGTACGGGCAGCAAAAGAAAACTGCCCCCCGGAAGACTTTATCTTTGTGGGAGGCAGCAGTTTTATTGTAGCAGATCTGTTAGCGAACCGCGATACACTCAATCTCCACTAATGCATCCTTCGGCAATGCCTTTACGGCAACAGCCGAACGTGCCGGAAACGCTCCATCGAAATAAGTAGCATATACGCCATTCATTCCGGCAAACAAAGACATATCTTGGAGGAACACGGTTGTCTTAACGATGTCAGCCATCGTCAATCCAGCTTCTTCCAAGATATGTTTTATATTTTCTAATGACTGGCGTGCCTGTCCTTCTATATCTTCTGCCATCTGTCCTGATACGGCATCAATCGGCAACTGTCCGGAAACAAATACCATTCCATTAGCCTCAATAGCTTGGCTATAGGGACCGATAGCTCCGGGAGCTTTCTCACTGCAAATTACTTTTTTCATAACTACTCTTTTTTCTGTTTATCAGTTTTCCATTTACTATAAAAAATAGTGTCGAGCAAAAGTAATATAGTTCAAGGAATATATAAAGTTTTTAGGAGAAAGTTTTTAAATCCTTTTTCTTTTATACCCAGATTCCGTCCCATTGCATAACAATAACTCATTCTTCCGGTTGTCCACTCCTATGAGAAACCGGAAAGCGATCCTGCCTGCAAAGACGAAGGTCGCTTGTGCTATTTTACTTATTCCCCCAACGGAAAGAAAGAGTTTGAATGCCTCCTTTTGTCCTACATTTTTTAAAACTGCCAGTTCTCGGAAGGCGATACAACGACCTGTTCAAACCGGTTTGAGGAGCCCGAAAAGGCAATATATCCCAAAATCCGTATTACGTAGGATTATAGACTTCTTTTAAGGAAACGTTTTTACATTCAAAGGAGCAATATCAATATTACACGCTGGTTATCAATATATTATCAGCAAGCATGCCACTTTATATTTCACTATTTCTCCTTCCACTCAAAACGACAAAACGACAAAAACGACATATGACGTTATTCCGAGAGAGAAGGAAGCAGACAAAAAATATTAGCAAGGCAAAGAATATCGAAAAAGCCCCCTAATTTTCCACAAAGCATGTAAAAAAATCCTCCTAATTTTCCAAAGTGATATATCCTTGAAAACAATACACTATTCATTTCCATACTGTCATCACCGCTTGGGCAGAAAGGCACTTACCTAAATATCCTGATATAAGAAGAATATTTATCAATCAAATTTATGATACATCTACTACCAATAACGCTATCAAAGCCGACGTAAATTACGGATTAGTTTCTCGCAAAATAAACAGGTTACATAAGCCACTTAATACTATGATAATCAAATACATATATCATATTTTATATAGAAAGCGAATGGCAAATAGCGTCATATGTCGTTTTTGTCGTTTTGTCGTTTTGAACACACTAGAAAAACATTGGGAAGTTAAAAAAAAACTTTTCAATGATTGAATTCAAACATTGGGAAGATTGAAGACAAACTTCCCAATGTTTTTATTTTCCTTCGCTACGTCTATGTATGTCATTGTACCTCCTATAAATAATCCGGTATTCATTATATAAAAATAAGCTAGTCATTTAAAGCGTAAAATCGTATGTGTATGAAACAGCAAACCTGAAAAAAAAAGTTGTATGCGATGCAGTATCTGAAGTTTTTCTGCATTTAATCTATAAAAGGAATAAGAAATCAGACCTATTTATCATATTAAGACCTAAAACCTGAACTTTATGAATGGGGAGAATGAGGAGAGAGAGAAAGAGTTATGAGTTCCCCCTAAATGAGAGCCCCTACTAACTTTTCCAGCTAGTAGGGGCTCAATCTATTATGCAAATATATTCCGGCTATTTACAATATTTTTCGATAAGTGTATCGACATTCTGATCGCCTAGCTCTTTTGCTTTCTTAAAATCGATACAAGCATCATCAGTCTTTTTCAATTGTGCCTTACAAAGTCCACGCAAACGATATGCTTCTCCATATTTGGGATCTTCATTTATGACCTTATCTAATATCTGTATTGCTTCATCATAACGCCCCACACGCAGATTAACCACAGCATGTTCAGTTTGATAATTTAAGTCTTTCGGACTCAGTTCAATTGCTTTGGCAATATCGTCCAATGCACGTTGGTATTGGCGGGACTTCAAAGCTGCCTGTTCACGATAATAATAGAAAACATCATTAACATTACCATTCACTGCCTTAAAATACTCATCATAATCCAAAAGTGCCTTTCTGGGTTCCTCCGCATTCATATTCATTTGAGCACGTTCCAAAACATAAGGAGCATAGTCAGCGGTAAGTGGTTTAGGGCAACGGGTAACACAACTATCCATTAACGCCAAGACTTCTTTCGGGTCAGCTTTCATTAACTCTTTTGTTTTAGCAGCATTATAATATGTAGCAGGTGAAGCAAGATTGCTGGCATTTACTTTTTCATAGCTAGCCAACGCACCGGCATAGTCTTGTTTAGCAAAAAGAATATCACCTTCCAACTGCGTATACACAGGTTGAGGATCTAATTCTATTGCTTTACGGACATTAGCCAATGCAGTATCGTAAGTCCAATCCTTATAAGTCTTTTCAGGCTTTTCTAGCTGATAGGCATACATAATTTTGGCAATGCTATAATAGGCATCTTCCTTTTTCTGAGCAATCTTCAACGCTTGCTCTAAGTCAGCTGCCGCTTTATCAAGCATCGTTTCATCACCTTTGGCATTGGCTATATTATAACCGGCCCGACGATAATAACCTTCAGTATTGTTAGGGAACTGTGTGATGAATTCATCCAATACTTTTAAGTATTCTTCTCCAGGCAATTGAGTCGCAGTCATATAGAGATAAACTAATGCTTGTTCTTCCTCCTCAGGAAGCCCTTTTCGAATACCAATACTCTTCAAAGTCGCATCTCCCAATGAAAGAGCACTCATCTTCTGAGACATAGCAAATCCTACTCCCACAGCATAACAAGTATTCACAGAATCAGCACTGGAAGACTTCTGCGATATTCCGAAGACCTGCCCTTCCGAATTCATCACCGGACAACTTACCATTTTATCCTTCATCGGCATACCCAATTTATAATAATGGTATTCACCCGCTATTTTAGATACATCTTTTACTTTACCGGATTCACAAGCTATGCTCTTCTGCGTAGAATAAGGCAACATCCATGCAGCAGATTCGACTGCCGGAACAGTAGTAGCCACTGTCAATGCGGGAACTTTTTTCTCAGTGATTGCAACACGGAATTTAATAACATCGTACATATCATTAGCCCCCAAAATAACATTTA
Organism: Bacteroides bouchesdurhonensis; assembly: GCF_900155865.1. Lineage (GTDB taxonomy): Bacteria > Bacteroidota > Bacteroidia > Bacteroidales > Bacteroidaceae > Bacteroides > Bacteroides bouchesdurhonensis. The sequence goes on along the minus strand of NZ_LT707006.1, from coordinate 2,168,985 downwards.
CCGGCATTTCTTTTCCATCCGGAGTAATGATCACTGCACGTTGAGCCCCTTTAAAAAGGGTATAATCTGAAAGAGCCAATCCATCTTCGGATACAAAAAATCCATTTCCGGTATTTAGCATCTTATCATTCTTGTCGTATGTCACTATAGAAAAGACTGCACGTTTCGCCTTCTCTACCCATTTCGGAGTTACTTGCGCCATGCTTCCCTGAATCAGGCAAACGAACACTAAAGGTAGGATTAAAATCTTCTTCATATCAGTCGTTATTTCTTTGTTTTACAGCTTCATATATAAGTATTCCGGCAGCTACGGAAACATTCAGTGATTCGATCGTTCCTAACATTGGAATTTTTACCCATTCGTCGCAAAGTGCCAGGTTATCATATGAGACTCCTGTATCTTCCGCACCCATGATGATGCAAAGAGGACCTGTGTAGCTAGCTTTCGAATAATCATAATCACCTTTTTCAGTGGCTGCTATAATACGAAATCCACTATCTTTCAGATATTGTAAAGTGTTCCGGAGACTCTGTTCGCGACAAACAGGTAAAGTATGCAACGCCCCTGCCGATGTCTTCATCGCATCGGCATTCACTGATACACTGCCCCGTGCCGGAATAATTACTGCATCAACGGCAGCGCATTCACAAGTACGGGCAATCGCACCAAAATTACGAACATCAGTCACACCGTCCAGCATCACGAAAAAAGGATTTTTTCCTTGTTCGAACAAGAACGGAACCAAATCTTCGGTTTTCTGATAGGTTACGGAAGAAATGAAAGCGATTACTCCCTGATGGTTCTTACGGGTAATACGATTGATACGTTCCACCGGTACACGTTGTACAGGTATCAACGTCCCTTTCAAGGCTGCAAAAAGTTCCTTGGAAAGATCGCTTTGAATATCTTTCTTTACCAGAATCTTATCGATCTCTTTCCCCGCCTGAATAGCTTCTATCACGGCACGAACACCGAAAATCATTTCACTTTTATCGAGCATGCTATCTATTTACTTATTATTTATCTTGGTTATTTCTATTTTTAATTGCGTGTCAGAAGGGATTTAGCATTACTTAGTGCTGCTTCTGTCAACGTAGCACCACTCAGCATATGAGCAATCTCTTCTACCCTTTCTTCATTAGTCAAACGACGGATATGACTGTTTGTCTCCGTATCGCTGTCTTTCTTATATACTTTATAATGAGCACGACCCCGAGCAGCAATTTGCGGCAAGTGAGTTATGCTGATAACCTGCCGGTTAGAATCTCCCATTTCCTGCATCATGTCTGCCATACGATCGGCAATCTCACCGGAAACCCCGGTATCTATCTCATCAAATACAATAGTAGGAAGTTTCACCGCCCCGGCAATCATTGCTTTTATCGAAAGCATGACACGAGCTATTTCACCTCCTGAAGCTACCGACGAAATACTTTGCAACATTCCATTCTTATTAGCGGAAAACAAGAAATTGACCGTGTCCTCTCCTTGCATTCCGGGTTCTTTCTTCAATCCCATTTCCACTTGAAAGCGGACATTGGGCATTCCCAATGGAATCAGGCGGGCAGCAAGTTGCTTTTCCACTTCACGAGCAGCAGTAGCACGTGCCTTAGTCAGTACTTCGGCCTGCTTTTTCACCTTTTTAAACTGTGCTTCCTTACGTATGGTCAATTCGGCAATTCGTTCGTCATAGGAAGTGATTGCGGAGAGTTTATCCCGATATTCATTTGTCAAAGTGATTAATTCTCCTACAGTCTGTACCCGGTGCTTCTGTTGCAATGAATAGATCAGATTCAAGCGATCGTTTACTTCGTCCAATCTGGCAGGATTAAATTCCACAGATTCTCCTTGTGAAGAAACTTCCTGCGATATATCCTTTAATTCAATGTATGTGCTTTCTACTCGTTGAGCTAGTTCTCCGGCTGGCTGATACACTTTTTGAAGAGTATTCAGCGTGTTCAGACTATCTTTCAGATAAGAAAGCAACCCACCCTCATCAGATGCAAAAGCTTGCTCGACTCGGTATAATCCAGCTTTAATTTCTTCAGCATGACTCAATGTCTCCGCTTCTTGCTCTAACTCTTCCTGTTCACCTTCGGATAAATTGGCTTCTTCCAATTGCTCCAATTGGAAACGAATATAATCTTCATCCGCCCTGCTCTGCTCTGCCAATGCCACTAATTCTGACAATCCACGTTCTGTCTGACGCCATTCATTGTATAATGAGCAGTACTCCTCCAATGCTACATCATTATGCGCAAGAATATCAAGTACATTTAATTGGAAACCTTCTTTGTTAAGTAACAGATTCTGATGTTGTGAATGAACATCAATCAGCTGTTCACCTAACTCCTTCACTTGAACCAAGGAAGCAGGCGTATCGTTGATAAAAGCACGGCTCTTTCCGGACGACTGCACTTCACGCCGAAGTATGCACTCTGTATCATATTCAAGTTCATTTTCTTCAAAAAACGGACGCATATTATAAGCAGAAATGTCAAAACGTGCTTCTATTATGCATTTTGAAGCTCCTTGGCGAATGGCTTTCACATCGGCACGCTGACCAAGCAGCAGACCGATAGCTCCCAAGATAATTGATTTGCCAGCTCCCGTCTCACCCGTAATAACGGAGAACCCTGTTTCAAAACTGATATCCAGTTTTTCTATTAACGCGTAATTCTGAATGTATAATGAACGTAACACTTTCTTCGAATTATGAATTGTAATTTATGAATTTGGAGACAGTGATAACACTAAACGATCGACGATATCCTGTGCAACCTCTGTTTTAGGTTTCAACGGATAATCGGTACGACCTTTCCGATCAATGATACTAATTTTATTTGTATCATGACGAAAACCCGCTCCCGCATCGTTAAGAGAATTCAAGACTATAAAGTCAAAATTCTTACGTTCGAGCTTACCTTCGGCATTCTGTTGCTCGTTGTTGGTTTCGAGAGCAAACCCTATTAATAACTGCCCCTTTTGCTTGAGTGATCCTAAATTAGCTGCAATGTCTTGTGTAGCCCGAAGCTGTAAAGTCAGTCCTTCATCTTTTTCCCGCTTGATCTTCTTATCGGCTACTGTCTCCGGACGGAAATCAGCTACTGCCGCACAAAGAATTCCTGCATCAGAATCCGGATAATACATTTGTGCAGCCACAAACATTTCCTGAGCTGATTCTACATCAATACGATGAATATTTGAATGCTGCGTTTTCAACTGAACAGGTCCGGCAATCAATGTTACTTTTGCTCCACGCCGGGCACATTCTTCTGCCAGAGCAAATCCCATTTTTCCCGAAGAATAATTGCCAATAAAACGAACCGGATCAATCTTTTCATAAGTAGGCCCAGCTGTTATCATGATTTTCTTTCCCTGTAAATCCGAATTTGTAGAGAAGAATTCATCCAATATACGAACGATATTTTCCGGCTCCTCCATACGTCCTTTACCTACCAAATGACTGGCAAGTTCACCTGTCGCCGGTTCGATGATATGATTACCATAGGAACGCAATATATCCAAATTCTTTTGAGTAGAAGGATGGGCATACATATCAAGATCCATAGCCGGAGCTACAAATACCGGAGCTTTTGCTGAAAGATAAGTGGTGATCAGCATGTTATCTGCTATCCCATTAGCCATTTTCCCAATAGTGGAAGCTGTGGCAGGAGCAATCAACATAGCATCCGCCCATAATCCCAGATCAACATGGCTATTCCAAGTACCATCCCGTTGAGCAAAAAACTCACTAATAACAGGTTTGCCGGTCAGTGCCGAAAGAGTAATAGGCGTAATAAATTCTTTTCCCGCCGGAGTGATAACAACTTGTACTTCTGCTCCACACTTTATCAATCCACGAATAATATAACAGGCTTTGTAAGCCGCGATGCTACCGGTAATTCCAAGAACTATTTTTTTTCCTTTCAACATTATTTTGTAATCAGGTTACTCATTTCACGCAAACGAATTTTAGTTAGTACTGCTTTCGTATTCAACGTGAAATCACTATTCAAAATCCAACTGTAATATCCAGGATCTTTCCTCAATACTTCAGCAACGGACATACCTTTATATTTCCCAAAGTTAAATACTTCAACTCCGTTATCGTCATATACCATTCGTCCGGCAAAGTCTACATTCTTAGTATAACTTGAATAGTCAGCTAAAAAGGCAATGTCATTTTTGAGTTCCGAATAACGATCGAGTTGCGCTTTTAATACTTCGTAAGTGGCACGTGTATCGGCTTCGGCAGTATGTGCATCTTCCAGATTCTGCTCGCAATAAAATTTATAAGCAGCAGAAAGAGTGCGTTGCTCCATCTTATGAAATATAACTTGCACATCAACAAATTTGCGCTTAGTCATATCGATATCTACTCCTGCACGAAGGAATTCTTCAGCCAGTACCGGAATATCAAAACGATTGGAATTGAATCCAGCCAAGTCACACCCTTCAATGTCCCTGGCTATATTTTTTGCAACTTCCTTGAAAGTCGGACAATCTACTACATCGGCATCAAATATACCATGTATGGCAGATGAAGCTTCCGGAATGTGCATTTCGGGATTGATACGCATAGTTTTTGATTCTTCATTCCCGTTAGGATAAACTTTTAAATAACAGATTTCAACAATTCTATCTGTATTTATATTAGTTCCGGTTGTCTCTAAATCAAAGAAAACAATAGGATTTTTCAGGTTTAATTTCATTTTAATTAATCATTTAGCATCATCGGCATCAACAACATCAGCAAGTCTTCATTCTCTTCTTGTTCTACCGGAATAATAACTCCGGCACGTGACGGATCTGCAAGTTCTATAATCACTTCTTCTGCTGATATATTATTCAAAATATCAATCAGGAAAGTAGATTTGAATCCTATACTCATCGAAGCTCCTGCATACTGGCAAACTTGTGTCTCTTCTGCAGAAGTGGAAAAGTCGATATCCTGTGCAGAAATCACAATCTGGTTTTCTTGCATACGCAGCTTGATCAAGCTACTTGCCTGCGAAGAGAAAATAGATACACGACGCAAAGCTCCGATCAATTGCTGGCGGTCCACCGTTACTTTATGCGGATTGTTTTGAGGAATAACCGAATTGTAATTCGGATAACGACCTTCAATCAACCGACAAACCATACGGTATCCTTCAAGCATAAATACAGCGTTACGTTCATCAAACTCGATAGTGACTGTACCCTGTTCTTTCGGAAGTAGGTTTTTGAGCAATGTAGCCGGTTTCTTCGGTAATATGAAAGCAGCACGTTCATTACCTTTAGCAGCCAATGTCTTGCAACGTACGAGTTTATGACCATCCGAAGCAACCATTGTAATATCTTCTGTTGTAATATCGAAATAAATACCATTCATTACCGGACGAAGTTCGTCGTCGGCTGTAGCAAAAACAGAACGGTTGATACCCCCCAATAATATATCTGCTTCCATTTCTACCCGGACTGCGTTACCTCCCAATGTAGCCGATTGCGGGAATTCATCCGCGTTCTGCCCCATCAGGCTATATTTTCCGTTTTGATACTGCACTGTGATTTCAAAAGTAGCCGGATTAACTTCAAATGTCAGCGGCTGTTCAGGAATTTCTTTCAGAGCGTCGAGCAAAGTTTTTGCCACTACGGCAAAACATCCGTTTGCATCGCTATCATTCACTTCTACTGTAGTTACCATAGTTGTCTCACTGTCAGAAACAGTCACAGACAATGTTCCATCTTCCAATTGGAAAAGGAAACAATCGAGAATAGGCAGCGCATTCTTAGAGTTAATTACGCGGCTGATAGCCTGTAAATGGCTGGAAAGAGCAGTACTTGAAACGATAAATTTCATATATTTTCGTGTATTTAAGTTTTTATTGTTCTAACGCACAAAGTTAGAAAAAAAGATTCATGTCGCCCAATAAAACAAAAGAAAAAACAAGTTTTATGTACCGGATATTACTAAAAAATCGTAACTTCGCCCCAGAATTTAAATTTATCGCAATGGAATTTACAGGAAAAATTATCGCTATCCTCTCTCCAAGAGGTGGGGTCTCAAAGACTAGCGGAAACGAGTGGAAATCACAAGAGTATGTAATTGAAAACCATGACCAATATCCGCGTAAAATGTGCTTTGACGTATTTGGCGCAGACAAAATCGAGCAATTCAATATTCAGATGGGCGAAGAATTGACCGTATCATTCGATATTGATGCCCGTCAATGGCAAGATAGATGGTTCAACAGTATCCGTGCATGGAAAGTTGAACGCGTCAGCGCAGGTGCAGCTATGCAACCGGGAGTTCCTGTTCCTCCTCCGGCACCATCTGCAACTCCGGATTTCACAACAGGAGATGCGAAAGATGATCTGCCATTCTAAATATCAGACTCATTTTAGAGATTTATATATAAAAACTTTCAGCATTATTTTGTTGGAAGTTTTTTTTATTCACTATATTGCTTTTGTTGAATCTTCATTATATATTAAACTTCGGTTATTTAATTATTCAGTTTTATACTTTAATACAATATTAGGATAAATGACTCCGTCCGCACAGGTAAACTGAACAAAAATCACAAAATTACGAAAGAAATCAGAGTTACGGGAGAAAAAATCCGGAATAAAACGATAATGGTTTCCTGATTGATCAAGCAACTGCCCAAAATCTGCCATTAACATAAAATGATACGAATCGGACAAACTTCCTGTTCCTGCACGATAAACTAATGCGCCATCCAAAACTTCTCCTTTATCCAGTTGTCTGATGTAACGGAATAGGCTATCTTCATCAGGAGCAAGTAACAAACGTCCGCTATAAAATGTAGCATAAATATGTATTGGAGACTCTGAAAAACCCGTCAATTGAGAAAACAATGTTGTAAGAGGCAATTTATAGACCGGATAAGCTTTATCTGGAGAATAATAAAAAGAGATGCGGGAGTTTCTTCGTTCCCCCTCTTCCAATGGAGCTGCTTCTACAAAGGAACGCAGCATTCTTTCTGCTTCTAGCACATCGGTTATGGAAAGTGCCATGACAGCAGCAGGTCCCAATAAAGAGTCTTCACGTTGAAAAAGAAAAGCTACCAAATCTTGACCGGTGTTCTCTATTAGATATCGGGATAGTTCTTTATCACGATCAAGTATCTCTCTGGTTCGGGTAGCAACAGCATATTCCTGCCTCTCACCATAAGCCAATAAGGATGCCCAATCTGTAACACCTTGTCTACTGAGATAAAATGTAGTAGATGGCAATGCATCTCCTGCAAATCCCTTAACAGCTTCCTGCTGACGAAGTGCATTAATAAATGTAAAACATGAATCTACATCATGGCTAATACCGGAAAAATAAATAAAATCGTCTTTTAACTTCATATCAAACTCCGTCCATCCGATCATTCCGTCCATACGGGCATAAATAGTAGCTGTAGAGGTAGTTTTTCTCGGACCGTTTACTTCGATAAAAGTAGAATCAGAAGCTATGGAGTTACCAGTTTTACGGGTATCAATAACTTCTTCAATAAGTTTTTTCTGATAACTGAGAGCTAGAAAATCCGGCGTCAGATAACAAGCCAGAAAGTCGCCATCAGACATTGGATATATATAAATATCTTCGCCTTTATATTTAAATATTTTAAATGGATAGGCAGCAGAAAGATGTTTCTGAACAAACTTATCTACCAGCTTCCGGTCACCATCTCCCAAACGACAATAAAGGACCTGATTATGGTCGTTATCCGGTTGATGGAAACTAATCAGCAATCGATTCATCTGTCGGCTTAATCCATGTGGAGCATCCTCTTGAAGAGAATAAAGATAATCCTTCAAAGAGGAAAAGAGTTTGGATACATGCAAATATTGTTGATTCTTACTGCAAGTCAATTCTTCGATTTCTGCTACCAATTCGGCAGCATCGCCTGTTACAAAAACAGCAGTAGCATTGGATGGCACTAAAGTATACAGATTAAAGTCTTTCCGTACATCAGCAGCTGACAACTTGAAATAGGAGTACAAAGCAAATCCTGTGCACAAAAGTAGCACAGAAGAAGTGATTGCGATTTTCACAATTGTACTAAGTTTCATAATATTCGTTGTTTATCGGCTAGGGGCAAAAATAATAATTTCTACAAAGAAAACAAAACTTTTGCTAAAAAATCCACTCGCAATCAAAGATAGATTTCCTGTCCGTCAAACGCTAGGTGAATATTTTCAGGAAGTTCCTTCTCTACTTTCGCATGCAACCCCATGTCATGACTCATATGTATGAAGTAAGTTTCCTTTGCCCGAATACGCTTTGAGGCAATCAACGCCTGCTCTAAATTTTGGTGAGTAGGATGTGAAGCTATACGAAGCGCGTTCATAACCAAAACATCTACTCCCGCTAATTGTTCATAAGATTCTTCGGGCATAGTTAACATATCAGTGATATATCCTACCTGTCCGATACGATAGCCCAAAATCGGCAAACGTCCATGCATGACACGCAACGGAAGTATCTCTGTTTCATTTAACATAAAAGCTTGCCCAGCAACAACTTCTTGTAAAGGAATATTAGGAACTCCAGGATAACTATGGTCTACAAAACAATAAGGCATACGGGAACGTAATCCATCCGCCACATACTTCTCCGCATAGATAGGCACAGCACCGAATCGGCAGAATGGACGCAAATCATCTAATCCACCGACATGATCATAATGCTCGTGAGTAATAAGCACTCCATCAATCTTCTCAAAAGGCTGATGCAATAATTGGGCTCTAAAATCGGGACCACAATCAATGAGTATACGTGCATCAGTTGTTTCTATGATAGCAGACGCACGCAAGCGGTTATCTTTCGGGTCAACGGAAGTACAAACCGGACATTTACAACCAATTTGAGGGACTCCGGTCGATGTTCCACTTCCAAGTATTCTTATTTTCATTTCTAATGAAGAATTGATAATGGACAATTTTCAAGTAACATTAGCGTATACATTATTTTCCATTCTTAATTATCAATTATATATACCTCAGGATGAATATCGATTCCAAATTTCTCGCGGACAGAGGTACGTACTGCATCCGAAAGTGCAATAATATCACTTCCTTTTGCTCCTCCACGATTTACCAATACCAATGCCTGTTTATCATGAACCGCTGCCGGTCCTAATGCTTTTCCTTTCCAGCCACACTGATCAATCATCCATCCAGCCGGAATCTTCACCTGTCCGTCACTCAATTCATAATAGGGTATTTGAGGATATTCTTGTTGCAAAGTTTCTAGTTTCTCTCTCGAGACGATAGGATTCATAAAAAAACTTCCTGCATTCCCCATCACTTTTGGATCAGGAAGCTTGCTTTCCCGAATATCTATAATTACTTTACGAACTATATCCAGTGTCAGTTTAGGATATTTCTCCAATTCCTGACGAATAGTACCATAGTCTAATGTAAAATTCTCTTTTTTACCAAGACGGAAACAAACATACGTCACAAAAACAGTTCTGTTTTCCGGACGTTTAAAGATACTGTTACGATAGGAATATTCACATTCATCTACTGTATAAACACGCTCTTCACCATGAAAGTTCACTGTTTCCACCATCGTAATCAAATCCTTGACTTCCACGCCATAGGCTCCTATATTCTGCACAGCACTTGCTCCTACTTCACCGGGAATGAGCGAAAGATTTTCGACTCCATACCATCCGTTTCTTACACAATAATCCACGAAATCATCCCAGACGACACCAGCCCCGACTCTCACAAATACGGATTGTTCCGTCTCTTCGGTCACTTCTATACCGTTAATGCAGGAATGCAGAACCAGCCCATCATAGTCTTTAGCAAATAACAAGTTACTGCCACCTCCAATATGCAAAAAAGGTGTCGTAATGGCACCTTGCGCTATTTGTTGCTTCAGTTCTTCGACCGAAGCATATTCTAAAAAACGGGTGGCATTCACATCTATGCCAAATGTATTGTGAGACAAAAGAGAAAACATAACTAATTCTTTTTTAATCAATATGCCTGTATCCTATTTTTGCAGGTAATACGCCATTCAATAGCCCATTAGTTCATCAGCATATTGAAACATTATTATATACTTGTATCTTCAAACTTATACAATTCCCACTCTCCTCCTTTCCGACGAAAATACAGGAGATTGGAAAAACCGTTTCCGATACCTTTCAATGCAAGAATTTTCGTTGATGAATTATCATCATTCCGCTGACCATAATTAATATTTGATAGGCGGTCGGTTGGTAACACCGGTTTAAAGGCAAACCATTGATTCCGGTCAATCGTTGTTTCCAAAATAGAAAAGTCATCATCCGGATCTGATGTTACAAAAGCAAGCGGATTCTGCACACGTTGGCTCTGAAAAAGACTATCGGATGCAAAACGATTGAAAAATTCTACAAAATCTTCATTATCATTCTTTTCAATAGGACGCAGGTTGATAGCCTCTAAAATCCATGCTCCTTTAATACGCTCAAAATAATACCTCTTCATCATTCGTTTTTTCACAAATATCCACTCTACTTGTACCGAAGTAAGAGAGGTATCACCTACAAGATCCATGTCTTCTTCTTTATCAAACAGGAGCGTATAATAATGCTGTTTGGTAAATAAATCATCATGCTTCCAAAAACGTTTCTCAATAGAAACTTTCTCATCCTTTTTATAATATGGCAGCGGAAATCTCACACGCTGAAGCTGTAAAGCCTCATCAGAGGCAAAATTATAGATAAAATCGTCGAAAGATTCATCCGCTTCAGTCGGTTTGGGTTCTTCCGGCAATTTCACCTGAGGAATAGAATCTTCCTTATGCAGGACAGAATCTACCTCATTAGTAATAGATGCAAAAGGGTCGATGTTCGTTTTTTTGTTTCCACAAGAAACCAAAACTGCGAGCACCGCAACCCCCGCAATTAGTTTTTTCATTATTTTAGTTTAGCTCTTAATTTCTCAAGCATATCCACCGTCATACTTTCCAAATCATAAGCTGGCTTCCACCCCCACTCATTCCGTGCACAGGTATCATCCAAACTGTCCGGCCAACTATCGGCTATGCGTTGTTTCAAGGGGTCGATATTATAAACCATCTCGAATTCCGACACATGCTTTTTAATAGCCTGGAAAATAGTTTCCGGACCGAAGCTCATGGCAGCGATATTGAAAGCATTACGGTGTATCAGTTTTGCCGGATCCGCTTCCATCAACATGATAGCTGCATTCAATGCATCCGGCATATACATCATATCCATTAATGTGCCTTCCTTCACAGGGCACACAAATTTTTCACCTTTTACGGCTGAGTAATAGATATCAACAGCGTAATCGGTCGTACCTCCTCCCGGAGGAGTCACGTTCGAAATGATGCCCGGAAAACGGACAGCACGCGTATCGACACCATATTTATTAAAATAATAATCACTTAACAATTCAGTAGTCACTTTGGTTACACCATACATTGTACGCGGACGTTGTATAGTATCCTGTGGAGTCTTTGTATGAGGCGTACTTGAACCGAACGAACCGATAGAACTAGGTGTAAAAACTGCACACCCTTGTTCACGGGCTACTTCCAGAACATTCCATAATCCATCGATACCTATCTTCCAAGCTAATTTAGGTTTGGATTCGGCTACCACCGAAAGTAGTGCCGCTAAATTGTAAATAGTATCAATATGGTATTCTCTTACCACCGATTCGATCATCGCTCCGTCTGTCACGTCTACAATAGCCGACGGTCCTGACTCTTTTAATTCCCCCTTAGGTTCAGCACCAGGGATATAACCAGCTACCACGTTTTGGTTTCCGTAACGTTTACGTAGTTCCATCGTTAGTTCGGATCCGATCTGTCCGGTAGCTCCAATTATCAAAATGTGTTTCATTTTTTCTTCTTACTAAAGATATTAAGCTAAATGGTGCGCAAAGTAAGCACTTTTTTTTCATATTTTCGTCAAAAAGACATTGTTATTCCAAGAAAAATAGTGTCCTTTGTATCATAACTTAATCACTCAAACACTATGTACGGTAAAATGCAAGAATATCTCAGCCAGACATTGGCTGAAATCAAAGAAGCCGGTCTTTATAAAGAAGAACGACTGATCGAAAGTGCACAACAGGCTGCCATTACTGTAAAAGGTAAAGAGGTTCTGAATTTCTGTGCCAATAACTATTTGGGGTTATCTAATCATCCTCGCTTGATTAAAGCAGCTCAGGAAATGATGGATCGTCGCGGATATGGTATGTCTTCTGTTCGCTTCATTTGCGGAACTCAGGATATACACAAAGAATTGGAGGCTGCGATCTCAGAATATTTCCAGACCGAAGATACCATTCTGTATGCTGCTTGCTTCGACGCTAATGGTGGTGTGTTCGAACCGCTTTTCACTGAAGAGGACGCCATTATTTCAGACTCTTTAAATCATGCTTCTATTATTGACGGGGTACGTCTTTGTAAAGCAAAACGTTATCGTTACGCCAACGCCAATATGGATGAACTGGAAAAATGCCTGCAAGAGGCACAAGCTCAGCGTTTCCGTATCGTGGTAACAGATGGTGTATTCTCTATGGATGGAAATGTGGCACCAATGGACAAGATTTGTGATTTGGCGGAAAAGTACAACGCCCTAGTAATGGTTGATGAGTCTCACTCAGCAGGTGTGGTAGGTGCTACCGGTCATGGTGTAAGCGAGTTATATAAAACTCACGGACGCATAGATATTTATACCGGTACGCTGGGTAAGGCTTTCGGCGGTGCATTGGGAGGATTTACTACCGGACGTAAAGAAATCATTGATTTATTGCGCCAACGTAGCCGTCCTTACCTGTTCTCCAATTCATTGGCTCCGGGTATTATCGGTGCAAGTCTTGAAGTATTCAAAATGTTGAAAGAAAGTAATGCACTCCACGATAAACTGGTAGACAATGTGAATTATTTCCGCGACAAGATGACTGCTGCCGGATTCGACATTAAGCCAACTCAAAGTGCAATCTGTGCTGTCATGTTATATGATGCTAAATTATCACAGATTTATGCAGCACGTATGCAGGAAGAAGGTATTTATGTAACAGGTTTCTACTATCCGGTTGTCCCGAAAGATCAAGCACGTATCCGCGTACAGATTTCTGCCGGACACGAAAAAGAACATCTTGATAAGTGTATAGCCGCCTTTATTAAAGTAGGTAAAGAGCTCGGAGTATTGAAGTAAGAACATTATTATATCTTCCATTGTTATTATTACATATCTTACTGAGATTGCGACAATAACAATGGAAGATTTTTTATATCATCATGGAAGAATTAACACTAACTACCCCTGCGCTACTGTTCTCAGCTGTTTCGCTGATTTTATTGGCTTATACCAATCGTTTTTTATCCTATGCACAACTGGTGCGTCAGTTACGGGATCGTTACGTTGAAAACCCTTCTGATATCACTGTTGCACAAATAGAGAATCTACGGAAAAGGTTAAACCTGACCCGAACCATGCAGGGACTAGGAATAGCAAGTTTATTTCTCTGTGTGGTCAGTATGTTCCTAATCTATATCGGGTTGCAATTATTATCCGCTTATGTATTTGGGATAGCTTTGATTTTGCTTATCGGTTCGTTAGGCGTTTCCTTTCGTGAAATACAAATCTCTACCCGGTCGCTGGAGATATATCTGGGGGCGATGGAGAAAGGTCGTCATAAATCACCCGACAAGGCAGAATAACCATAAAATAACTGATGCCATGAGGCAAAGAAACAAGCGCAAACAAAGTAAAAAAGCTACCCGGATAGTCCAAATAGCTTTTTATTTTATATCAACTTATTGCTGAATCTTATTTACGTTGTCCAAGTTGTGAATCAATAATGAAAATACCCGTTTCACCAGCTTTCTTCAATTTCTCAACAATTTCCAATGCAGTGGCTTCTTCTTCTACCTGTTCACGGACAAATCCCCATAAGAAATCTTGTGTCGCTTTATCTTTTTCAGCCGCAGCAACATCTACCAAGCTATCTATCAATTTAGAAACATGGCATTCATGTTTGTAAACATGTTCAAATACTTCCAGAGGATTGCCCCAACCGTTAGGTACTACATCAATCTTATCTACTTTAGCAGTTCCGCCTCTCTTGACAATATAGTCAGCCATTGTACAAGCATGTTGCATTTCTTCGAAATACTGTTTTTTCATCCAACTAGCAAAACCACTGAAACCTTCTTTTTCAAAGTAAAAAGACATCGCCAAATACAGGTTTGCAGACCACATCTCAGCAGTAATCTGCTCGTTAATTGCATTTTGTAATTTTTCCGAAATCATAATCGTATTTTTTATAAAGTTGTTAATGTAACTTCATCTTTTTATTTTATTACAAATATAACAAGATTTCAAACTAAAATGTTTTAACGTCCTTGAATTTTTAAACTACATTCACATTTTATTTACACAAGTTCGTCTGATGTATACCCTTTCGGAAGTTCACGACAATTATAACCGGATGCCATGATTTCACCGTAAGCACCTGCAGAACGGAGAGCGATCAGATCTCCACGATTCACTTTATTCAGGTCTATTGCTTTACCGAAAACATCCGACGATTCACAAATAGGTCCTACTACATCATAGGCTTCTATCAGCCCTTCTGAAGTAATGTTTTCCATTTTGTGATAAGCCTGATACAGAGCCGGACGAATCAAATCTGTCATACCTGCATCAAGAATGGCAAATTGTTTTTTGGTTCCTTGCTTCACATATAACACTTTGGATATCAATGAACCACATTGCCCTACCACAGAACGTCCCAACTCAAAATGCAAAGTTTGATACGGACGTAATTTCAACTGTCCGGCATAGGTGGCAAAATATGCTTTGAAATTAGGAATTGCCTGACGGTTAGGATGGGCATAATCGATTCCCAATCCACCACCGACATTGATATGTTCAACCAATATACGACGAGATTCGAGTTTATCCTGTAATTCATTCACCCGATTACAGAGAGCAACAAAGTCACCCATATCTAATATCTGAGAGCCAATATGAAAGTGAAGACCGATAAACTTCACATTCTTCAAATTTTGTGCTACATCAATCACTTTATCCATATCCTGCATACTGATACCGAATTTGTTTTCCGCAAGCCCGGTAGCAATATTAGCATGAGTATGTGCACCCACATCAGGATTGATACGGAAAGCAACATTAGCTACTTTATTTTGAGCAACCGCTAATTCATTAATTATCTCCAACTCAGGAATAGATTCTACATTGAAACAGAAAATATCATACTCCAATCCGAGGTTGATTTCCCAATCCGCCTTACCTACTCCGGCAAAAACAATCTTATTAGCTGGAAATCCGGCACGAATAGCAGCACGCACCTCTCCTCCACTCACACAGTCGGCTCCTAATCCGCTTTCACGAATAATAGTAAGTACTTTCGGATTTGCATTAGCTTTCACCGCATAATGAACAGAGTAATTAGGATATTTGGCAATCTCCTGATTAATAGTAGAAAGTGTATCACGCAGTACCTTGGTATCATAATAATAAAAAGGTGTTTGCAAGGTACGGAATTTATCAATCGGAAATATTCCTTTCATAATTAAATACTTGTTTAGTTAGTTAAAAAAGAGCGCTTTTATCTAAATCGGTAAAAGCGCTCAATATTTTCTTTGTGGAATTATTTGTTGTTGAAAAGCATATCGCTTAGCGATTGTAATGCTACATTTTTATCACATTCCCGGATGAGGAAGGATATATTGTAGTTACTTCCTCCGAATGAAATCATTCGTACCGGAATATCCCGCATCGCATCGAGTGCCTTTGCTTCAAAACCAATGTTTTCCCATTCCAAATCACCTACTACGCAGATGATACACATATCCTTATCTACAGTAACTGTACCGTATTTTTTCAGATCATCCAGAATCTCGTTCAGGTGCTTCGTATTATCAATCGTTACAGATACTCCTACCTCTGAAGTACAAATCATATCTATAGAAGTCTGATAGCTTTCAAAGATTTCGAATACTTTGCGCAAAAAACCATGAGCAAGCAACATACGACTGGACTTGATTTTGATAGCTGTAATATTATCTTTGGCAGCAACCGCTTTGATCTTACCTTTCTCTGTATCATTGGAGATCAATGTACCCGGAGCTTTCGGATCCATGGTATTCAACAGACGCACAGGAATATTTGCATATTTAGCAGGCTGGATACAAGTAGGATGCAGAATTTTAGCACCAAAATAAGCTAGTTCGGCAGCTTCTTCAAAATGCAACTGACGAACCGGAGCTGTCTTATCAACGATACGAGGATCGTTATTGTGCATACCGTCGATATCCGTCCAGATCTGGATTTCAGTAGCATTCACTGCAGCACCGATCAAAGATGCCGTATAGTCACTACCTCCACGCTGCAAATTATCAATCTCACCGTAAGCGTTCCGACAAATGAACCCTTGAGTAATGTAGATTTCAGCATCCGGATAAAGTTCAAGCTGTGCTTGCAATTTATCCTTGATATAACCCGGATCCGGTTCTGCATTCTTATCAGTACGCATAAATTCCAAAGCCGGAAGCAATATAGACTTCACGCCGCATTCCTGCAGATATAAGTTTACCATTGCCGTAGAAATCAACTCTCCTTGTGCCAATACCACTTTCTCTTCGAACAAAGTGAAAAGGTCTTTGGTATAGGAGCGGATGTAGTCGAAATGGGACTTGATGACTTCCAGACCTTTCTGTTTATACTCCTGAGTAGCGTAAAGTTCATCAATATGCTGTTTATATTTGGCTTCCAGCTTATTGATAATCTCGTTGGCACCCTCCGGATTCTTCTTATACAGATAGTCCGAAATTTCCACCAATGTGTTCGTTGTTCCTGACATAGCGGAAAGAACAACAATCTTCTGTTCACCATCGGTAATCAATTTGGCTACTTCCTTCATCCGCTGAGCAGAACCTACGGAAGTTCCTCCAAACTTTAAAACTTTCATTTTCGTTACTATTTTAATTATCTATATTTAAATCTATTTCTATTGCTCTCTGCCGGGATTTATATTCATCGGTAATATCAGTGATATGATGATCGACACAACGATATACTCTACCGGGATATTCTTTCAGCAACTGAAGGTTGTGTGTGGTCATCACAACTGATGAACCGGACTCACAGATATTGTGCAATAACTCCACAATTGCCTTACCTGTATCCACATCCAGATTTCCGGTCGGTTCGTCTGCCAAGATGATTTCCGGAGAATTAAGTACGGCACGAGCTATAACAATGCGTTGTTGCTCACCACCGGAAAGTTCATTCGGATATTTATATCCTTTATTAGACATTCCTACCAATTGGAGCACTTCCTCAATACGCTCTTTTATTTCCTGCTTGTTCTTCCAGCCAGTGGCCTGAAGTACAAATTCCAGATTATTATAAACCGTACGGTCCGTCAGTAGTTGGAAATCTTGGAACACAATTCCCAGTTTGCGACGTAACTGTGGAATATGTTTCCGTTTGATGGTTCGCATATTATAACCCAATACTTCCGCTTCGCCATTAATTACGTCCAATTCGCCATATAAGGTTTTGAGCAAACTCGTTTTTCCAGAGCCTACTTTTCCTATCAGGTAGACGAACTCTCCCTTGTGCAGTTCCAGATTAACATCACTCAACACACAGAGTTCCTGCTGATGAATTTCTACATCCCTATATTGAATTAATGTTTCTTCCATGTACTGCTATGTCTTTCTTGCAATTCACGAGCAAGATCCTCAATACGATAGCCTTTTGATGTTAATAATACAATCAGATGATAAATCAGGTCGGAACCTTCGTAAATCAAACGATCATCTGTGCCATTTGTTGCTTCAATTACTGTTTCTACAGCTTCTTCACCGACTTTCTGAGCAATCTTATTAATACCGGATTCAAACAGACTGGTAGTGTATGAACCTTCCGGCATTTCTTCGTGACGCTTGTCTATGAAATCTTGCAGAAGTTTCAAAAACATAACCGGTTCTTCATTCTTTTCACCCCAGCAAGTATCTGTGCCAGTGTGGCAAACCGGTCCTACGGGATTCACCTGAATCAACAATGTATCGTTATCACAATCGGCTTTGATAGAAACGACATTCAGAAAGTTACCGCTTTCTTCTCCTTTTGTCCACAACCGATTCTTAGTGCGGCTAAAAAAAGTTACTTTTCCGGTTTCTACTGTTTTATCATACGCTTCTTTATTCATAAAGCCTAACATCAGCACTTTACGTGTCTCATTATCTTGTATGATAGCCGGAACAAGTCCGTTCATTTTATCAAAATCCAATTCCATCATTCTATTTTTTAGTTTACTATTTACAATTTACAAACTAAACAGTCCGCATCGGTATATTCTGTGCGCAAAGATACGATTTTAATTCGGGAATTTTAATTTCTCCGAAATGAAAAACGCTGGCAGCCAATGCCGCATCTGCTTTTCCAAGTAAGAAAGCATCACGAAAGTGTTCTTTTTGACCTGCGCCACCGGAAGCAATCACAGGAATCGAAAGTTGTTCGGCCAAAGCAGCGAGTGCTTCATTGGCATAACCGGTCTTCACACCGTCATGATTCATACTAGTAAACAGGATTTCTCCTGCACCACGATCCTGTGCCTCTTTCGTCCATGTCATCAACTCCTTATCTGTCTCGATACGTCCGCCGTTCAAGTAACACTTCCAACCATTTTCAGTCTGTTTGGCATCTACTGCCAATACACAAACCTGCGAACCAAAATGTTTAGCAATCTCATCAATCAACTGTGGATTACGGATAGCGGAAGAATTAATAGAAATCTTATCCGCTCCGGCATTCAGTAAACGGTCTACATCACTCAATTCATTGATTCCACCACCTACTGTAAAAGGTATATTGATATTAGCTGCAATTCGTTTCACCAATTCCGCAAAAGTTTTACGTCCTTCGTGACTGGCTGTAATATCCAGAAAAACAAGTTCATCAGCTCCTTGTTCGCTGTAGGCACGTCCCAGTCCCACCGGATCACCCGCCTGACGCAGATTGACAAAATTTGTTCCTTTTACGGTTTGCCCGTCTTTTATATCCAAGCAAGGTATAATTCTTTTCGCTAACACAATTCTAATTTATTTACTATTTGACAATTTATTATCGATATTCGGGAGCCTCTTATTCTTCTTATTCCAGAAAAGAACGTAAATCTTTCAAAGTCAGATGTCCTTCGTAAAGTGCTTTACCAAAAATCACTCCGGGAACTCCGGCCTCATTCAAAGCTATAATATCATCGATGTTACTTACTCCTCCACTTGCCATCAAATAAAGATTGGGGAATTTCTCCAACATTTCTTTATATAGATCAATAGAAGGACCTTTCAGCATCCCGTCACAACTAATATCCGTACAAATCACTTTCTGAATGCCCTTATTTATATAATCTTCCAAAAATGGGAAAAGTTCGCAGGCACTTTCGTCTTTCCAGCCATTAACGGCTATCTTATGATCTTTTACATCCGCTCCCAAGATAATTTTCTCACTTCCATAGATAGCTAACCAATGACAGAAAAGCGCAGGATCTTTCACAGCAATGCTGCCTCCTGTCACCATTTGTGCACCGCTTTCAAATGCGATCTTCAAATCTTCGTCGCTCTTTACTCCTCCACCAAAGTCTATCACTAAAGAAGTACGTGTAGCTATCTGTTCCAATACTCGATGATTGACTACATGATGAGAAGCAGCTCCGTCCAGATCGACTACATGCAATCTGCGAACTCCATTCGCTTCAAATTCTTTAGCTACCTCCACAGGACTTTCATTATAGACTTTCTTACTGTCATAGTCTCCCTGGGAAAGGCGCACACACTTTCCGTCAATTATATCAATGGCTGGAATTATCTCTATCATCAGGCTATTTAGATTTTTAGTTATTCATTCTTTAAACAGTCTCTCTTCCTCATTCTACAATCCCTAAAAAGTTTATTATAAACGATGAGAGAGTTTATTATAAACTATGATGGAGTTTATTATAAACGGTAACATAGTTTATTATAGATCCAAAAAGTTCTGCAAAATCTTCTCTCCGGTCTTTCCACTTTTCTCCGGATGGAACTGAGTTGCATAAAAATTGTCTTTATGCAGAGCAGCACTAAACGGATCAATATAATCAGTTTCAGCAGCAGTAAAGTCACAAACCGGAACATAGAAACTATGCACGAAATAAACAAACTCTTCTTCAGTGAATCCTTCAAACAGTTTACTATTTACCTTACCAATCGTATTCCATCCCATGTGTGGAACTTTATCTTCATGTTTCTTCGGTATAAAACGTTTCACGTCTACATCAAAGATATTCAGACAATCGACTCCTCCCTCTTCAGAATAACGGCACATCAACTGCATCCCCAGACAAATGCCAAATACCGGCTGACGAAGATTTCGAATCAATTCATCTAATCCGGTCGCCTTCAAGTGGTTCATTGTAGTCTCCGCCTCTCCTACTCCGGGGAAAATAACTTTATCGGCAGATTGAAGTTCTTCTTTATCGGCCGTAATCACCGCCTCAACGCCCAAACGCTTCAATGCATAATCCACCGAACGAATATTTCCGGCATTGTATTTTACGACTGCTATCTTCATTAGCTAAATATTACTGTTTTATTTTTATAAGCTAAGACTTTTCGTTCAATGTGCTTTTGTACCGCACGTGAAAGAACAATTTTTTCCAAGTCTTTTCCTTTATTTACCAAGTCTTCTACAGAATCTTTGTGAGTAATACGCACCACATCCTGTTCGATGATTGGACCTGCATCCAATTCTGTTGTTACATAATGACTGGTTGCCCCGATAATCTTCACTCCTCTTTCAAAAGCAGCATGATAGGGTTTAGCACCAACAAAGGCCGGAAGGAAAGAGTGATGGATATTAATAATCTTATTGGGATAAGCATTAATCATCTGTTCAGAGATAACCTGCATATATCGTGCCAAAACGATGAAAGTAATATTATGTTTGGCCAAAAGTTCGAGCTCTTTGCGTTCCTGTTCTTCTTTTGTCTCTTTTGTGATAGGGAACAGATGGAAGGGAATACCGAAGCGTTCGGCTACATGTTGCAAGTCGGGATGGTTACTTATTATAAGAGGTATTTCCACATTCCATTCTCCTGCGGTATATCGAGCGAGCATATCAAAAAGACAATGAGACATTTTCGAAACGAAAATAGCCATACGTGGTTTCACATCCGAGAAATAAAGACGGAAATCCATTTCGTATTTTTGTGCATAAAGTGTTCTAAAGTAATCTTCAATCTTTTCCTGCGGAACCAGAAAGTCCTTTAATTCCCATTCTATACGCATGAAAAATATGTTTTCTACATGGTCTACGTATTGGTCCAGATAGATAATATTTCCTTTGTTTACCGTAATAAAGTCTGTCACTTCCGCTAGAATTCCCGGTTTATCAGGACAGTGCAATAACAGTTTGGCTGTAGTCATCATTCTTTTTACAAATTTACGATTCCGGGGGGAAATTCTTCCACCTCTCTATTTTTAGAGTGCAAAAATAACGATTTACTGCAAAATTACGAATTATTCAAGCAGAAAGTTTACTTAAAAACGATGATTTCTTACAGATAGAAAGATATTGGAAGCGATTTCTTATGTAAGACAGATGAATATTAAAAAAGATAACATCGTTCGACGCTGATGATATAATGAAACTATCAAAATAATGTAATCTTATCGATAAAATAATGCAATCATAGTAACAGACTTATGTAATCCTAATTAGTACGAAGAAAAAAAACAATATTTTTTTTATTTTGAAAGTACTCAAAATGAGACACTAAGCTTTTTAGCTGTTTTTTCTTGAAAAAAAGTTTCTTCAAACACTTGCAGATTTACAAAAAACAACTACCTTTGCACCCGCAATCGAGAGAGATGCAGATTAACAAAATGAAATTTTGGTGCGTTAGTTCAGTTGGTTAGAATACATGCCTGTCACGCATGGGGTCACGGGTTCGAGTCCCGTACGCACCGCTTCTTTACAATAGAGGCGGAAAGAAATAAAAGTTAGTTTAAATAAAATTTGGTGCGTTAGTTCAGTTGGTTAGAATACATGCCTGTCACGCATGGGGTCACGGGTTCGAGTCCCGTACGCACCGCGAAAGCAAATAGCAAATTAAAGCAAAGCTCTGAAATTCAAGAATTTCAGAGCTTTTTCTTTTCTAGTAATAGTAGATTTTATAGATGGAGACCTCTGACCACTACGATAGCAGAAAACATTATACCAAAAGAACAGTAAAAGTTGCGATTAATAGTTACGCATTACCTCTTTAAAATACCATTGTATTTTCCCGAAATTCTCTAATGATATATACTCATTTTCATTATGGATAGTACGTTGTTCATACTGATTGAGGCAGATCGGTAAGAAACGGTAAATATCATCACTCACAATCTGGTATTTATAAGAATCCGTACCTCCTATTGTTATATAGGAGGTGACTATTGCAGCGGGATATATTTCGGCTAACTCCTCTTTTATAATCTGGAATCCTCTCACATTTTCGGGAGAGATACCTGAAGGTTCTCGTTGAGAGATTATATCTATAGAAACATCATACCCCTCACATACCTTCTGCACATGTTCCATGACACCGGCAACCGAGTCACCGGGCAAGATCCGAAAGTTTACTGTAACCTCAGCTTCCGACGCTAGAACATTGGGAGCATCACTTCCTTTAGCCATAGTTACAGCAGTTGTGGTACGGACCAAAGCATTGGATGCAGGAGATTTCTCCATTGTATTCAACAATAATGGCTCAAGCAACCATTGGTTAGCTATCGCCATCCGCGATAAAAATCCCATATATCCTCCGACATTATCAAAAAACTTAGTAATAGGAGAAATGATTTGTGCCGGAAACTGATTACTATTCAATTTTTCAATTATTTCTGCAGCATATATCAAAGAGCTTTTTGCCGGAGGCATCGAAGAATGACCTCCGATTCCTCTTACTGCCAAACGCAACGTAAGGAACCCTTTTTCTCCGACTCCAACTAATGCCAACGGTTCTTGTATTGCCTCCATAGCCGAACCGGAAGCCGCAATAATTCCACCTTCATCATAAACTGCATCAAAGTGCAAACCTTTTTCTTTAAAGTAATTCGCTATTTTAAGGGCTCCCTGACGCCCGCTCACCTCTTCGTCGTGTCCGAAAGCAAACCAAATATCCCTTTCCGGCTGAAAGCCTTCATTTATCAAGTTACGTGCACCTTCCATCAGCGAGAACAGCATACACTTCATGTCCAATGTTCCACGTCCGTATATTCGTCCGTTTGCAACCGCTCCGGAAAATGGAGGATAATCCCATTTTTCCGCATACGTCTGAATGGATGGTAACGGTTTATCGTTCAACTGAAAAATAGTATCGGAAGCAGTCATTGCAGATGGATCATAACCTGCCACAGGAACAACATCATAATGAGATAAAAATAAGATAGGATTTAATTTACTGTTTTTCCCTTTCCAGTGGAAGACCAGTCCATATTTATTAATGGTATCCACATCCATCACCCTATAAACCTCCGGATATGAATCAGCAAGATATTTCATAAATTCATCGAAAGGTTTGAAATTGGTTTCATTATAGAACTCATTACTAATTGTTGGAATGCGTATTCCACCCACAAAACGCCGTATAGCCTGTTCAGAAGGAGCCGTATTCACTAATTCTTTGTCACTAACATTTTTCTCTACCTTTCCAAACTTGTAGGTAACCGTTCGTACTACCAAAACCAACACTAGTACAAACAGTAAAATTAAAAATGTAGCAAAAATCTTTTTCATTTTCATATTTCCGTTATTTGGAGTTATATACTTCAAAATCTATTAAATGAGAGAACTATATTATAATATATTCAGATGAAATATTTGAGATATACCTGTCACAGAGATCTGAATACCAATACAAAACGTAAAAAATGCAACGAGTTTATTAATTATTTGATTCCCAACTGGTCCTAATTTCTGAATAATCTTCTGCCCTTGCGACAGAAAGATATAAAGTATTGCAGCCATACACACGATGACTGATGAAAATATTATCAAAAGATTACTCAAGGACATATTGTTGTTTTTTAATATTTCATTAATAGAACCTTTACATAAAACACTGATTTAATCTTATTGATGTTTTAATTGGAACAAATATTTTCCATATTGTGATATTTTAACTAAGCCTAAGTATCCTATAGCACTATCACAAGCTTTTTAATAAAGGATACAACGAATCTGATGAATTCAGAATAACCGGAAAAAGTTTCCTCAAACGAAGGTCTTACAAGAAGATTTAAATTAAAAAGAATTTAATTTTACAGGAATTAATAATGCAAATAACAGTTTATATTTTTTAAATTGAAACAGATTTATCCAACAAAAATAGATGTAATCCGATAAATCACCTACAAGGATCACTACCTTTCTTTCATTTTTCAATATTTCTGCGTATCTTTGCTAAGAAAACGAAAGAAAATTAGTCATTTAATCTTATAATCATATACAAAATGAAAAAGTTCTTATTTCTATTAATACTTTTGAGTATAATGGAATCATCCCAAGCCATAAAAATCATTTATGGTCCTTATTTACAAATGGTAACGGAAACAGAGGCTACAATTGTATGGGTAACTGACAATAAATCATTGTCATGGGTAGAAATAGCCCCTAACGATAAACTTAATTTCTACGCAGAACAACGTCCACAATACTTTGAGACATATTTAGGACGTAAAGTACTCGGTACAGTGCATAGAGTAAGAATAAACAAATTAACTAAAGGGACTACTTATCGTTATCGCATTTTCTCACAAGAAGTACTTGATGAACAAGATTATCAAATAACATACGGTCCGGTAACGGCAAGCAACGTATATTCGAAAGCACCTCTTACTTTCCGCACTTTAGACGGGAATAAAGACAACATCAACTTTATGGTAGTCAATGACATACATGGAGACAATGCTCTTTTTAATAATCTGCTGAAAGACTTCAAGAAAGGGGAAACAGACTTTGTTTTATTTAACGGGGATATGGTCAGCCACATGGATAACGAGCAACAAATGTTTGAAGGTTTCGTCAATCCTGCCATCAAACTATTTGCTTCCGAGACTCCATTCTATATGGTTCGTGGCAATCATGAAAGTAGAGGTAAATTCGCCCAACACTATATGTCGTACTTCCCTACCCCTACTAACATGCCATATTATTCCTTTAAAGAAGGGCCTGTATATTTTATTATCATGGACGGAGGTGAAGATAAACCGGATAATGACATTGAATATCTAGGAACTGCTGCATTCGATAATTATCGTGAAGAACAAGCTGAATGGTTACGTAAAGTTGTGCAAAGCGAAGAATTCAAATCTTCCCCGTTCAAAGTAGTAGTGATTCACGTACCTCCCGTTCGAAGCACATGGCATGGTCCGTTACATACAAAAAAAACTTTCTTACCTATTTTGAATGAAGCAGGTATCGACTTAATGTTGTGTGCGCACTTGCATCGGCATATATATAACCAACCCAATACAGACGGAGTTAATTTTCCCATCCTGATAAACTCAAACACCAATGTATTGCAGATTAATGCAGATGCAAAAAAACTGAATGTCGTAATAAAAGATGAAGCCGGAAAGGAAGTTAAGAGATTATCTTATGACATCAAATAAAAGAAAAGTCAATAGATCCTTTCATAAAGATTTCTATATCCATAGGAGAAAGGATCTATTGTTTAATTGTCAATAAACTACAGGTTTACTATGTCAAGACAACCTATTCAATCGCAAAAGTCTCTGATTTAAAATTACTGTAATATCTTCCGGAGACTGCTATGAATTTCAGAACACAATAATCAGGATCCGTAACTCCCTCTTTATAATACATAGTATCTCCTTCTTCCCATATCATTTCTTTACTAGCCTGATCAGTCAATACTGCGATGTTGCCTTTCAACATCACTCCTCTAAAAAAACGGGAATCGCAGAAATAAATACAAGAATGGTCGTTCTTCAAAAATTGTGCTACCCGCATAGATGAAGTGTTTGTAGTAAAGTAGAAAGTATGAATTCCTTCCCGTTTTCGAGGTTGTAACATCGCTTTTATATTGGGAAAACCTTCCGAGTCAATTGAACCCATAAAAGCAATTCTTTGTTTGGCGATAATATTGCCGACTGTCTTTTCCAGATCTTTCATCATTACATTATTTATTTGTTATTGAATCATGCAAAAGTAAGGGTATTAGGAAATAGTAATGTATTAAGAATAAAGACAGAAATAGCACTTTTTATGGTTTATGCTCTTTACGATAAACAAGAGGTGTACTTCCTGCACATTTTCGGAAAAGACGAACAAAATAAGCTACTGTAGAGAAGTTTAACTCAAATGCAATTTCTGCTATGGAAGAATTAGAGTACAATAATAACCTTTTAGCTTCATCCATTATTTTATCCTGAATATATTGTTTAGCATTGGTATTCAATACCATATTTGTAATCTCATTTAGATAATTAGGAGTAATACAAAGTTTATCCGCATAAAAACTAACAGTATGCTGTTCCTTCAAATGTATATTGACCAATTCCATAAATCTGGCAATATACATATTCCCATTTCCTTTATTCATATTATCCATTGATACCATTTTTTGAAAAGCCCGGTCGAGTAACATCAGGATTTCATAAAGCAATGCCCGAAGTACATGTACATCATTTTGCAAATATGCATCTATTTCTATCTTGATATTTTTCAATAGTTGAAGTATATGGACATAGAGTTCTTCTGACAAATGTAAATTTGACGATGACTTGCTTACACTGAAAAAAGAAAGAT
The DNA here is from genome assembly GCF_900155865.1 of Bacteroides bouchesdurhonensis. Taxonomy (GTDB): domain Bacteria; phylum Bacteroidota; class Bacteroidia; order Bacteroidales; family Bacteroidaceae; genus Bacteroides; species Bacteroides bouchesdurhonensis. Next base: position 2,142,114 of record NZ_LT707006.1, on the reverse strand, counting down.
GTTGCACGAACAAAGGATCTTTGAAAACTGAAGATAAAAAAGAATCTTCAAAAATCAGAGCAAAACCATTGACTATATGAGTCGTATCCCAATGACGCACTTCTCCGGGACGGGAGAAAAACACATCACCCGGAGTCGCTTCATAACTCTGATTATCTATTGAAAAGCCACCTTCTCCTTCTGTTATAAAAGTAATATCATAGTAAGTCAGGGTGTGAATTGGATTTTCATTCAAGAATCGCTTCACATATTTCAGGTCTACAACATCAATCAGTAATTCACTACCGTACTTGGTTTTAAAGAAAGTATACTGAGGGATTGGCTTTTTCATGCTATCTGTATTTGCATAAACACATAGCAAATCTACATAAATTCCTTTGATTACAACATCTAAACAATAAAAAAGAAACCGAATTTTCTAATTAAAGCTCAACCCAATAAAGATATTAACTGAGAATGTCAAATAAAAAACAGAAATAGATTCCTTCTATAAAACAATTCTCATTGTATAGAAAGGAATCTATTAGCCATCAAATTCTTTTCTGACTAACCAAGCTGACTAATCAACACCCGTTTCAAACGATTTAAACCGTCAATCAGCACCTGTCGGGGACAAGCTATATTGATACGAATAAAGCCTTCACCATCTTTACCATAGAGACTCCCATTATTTACCTGCAACTTCTCTTTATACAATAAAGTATGTACTATCTCTATAGAAGATCGTTTCAGGACAGAACAATCCACCCATACCAGATAAGTACCTTCAAGCATTGTCACAGGGAATTGCGGGAGATTCTCGCTGAAATAAGCTTTCAGATAGTTATAATTTTCCCAAAGATAATGCTTCAGTTCTTCCAACCATTCTTTTCCTTCATTATAGGCAGCAATCAATGCTTCAATACCAAATGGATTTACGTCACACACTTCATTTATATTAATAGCTTTATCTATCTTTATACGCAAATCTGCATCGGCACAAACGATGTTTGCAATCTGTAGTCCAGCCAGATTAAAAGCCTTACTTGGTGAGACACAAGTAACAGAACGCATCAGAAATTCCGGAGAAATGGATGCAAAAGGTATATATGTATATCCGGGATAGACCAGTTCACAATGAATTTCATCCGCTATTACCCATACATCGTTCCGGAGACAGATCTCTCCAATACGATTCAATTCCTGTTTCGTCCATACCCTACCGACTGGATTGTGTGGATTACACAACAACAGAAGTTTCACACTCGGATCAACAGCTTTCTTTTCTAAATCATCAAAATCAATTTGATAAGTACCATCCCGATAAATTAATGGATTGGTAACCACTTCACAACCATTGTTACGGATGGATGAAAAGAAGCAATTATATACCGGAGTCTGTACCAAGACCTTGTCCTGTGGGGATGTCAGAGCCTTTATTATGGCAGACAAAGCAGGTACGACTCCGGTGGTATAAATAATCCATTCTTTTTCTATTTGCCAAGTGTGGCGTCTATCAAACCAATTAATGACAGCTTCATAATACGTATTAGGTACACGAGCATAACCGAAAATACCATGTTCCACCCGTCTGCGCAATGCTTCTACTATAATAGGAGCCGCACGAAAATCCATATCGGCTACCCACATAGGTAAGACATTCTCCTCTTTTGCCGTATCCCATTTATAAGAATTGGTCCCACGACGAGGAACTATCTCATCAAAATTGCATTTCATTGATTGAAACAGGTTGTATTATCCCACAATCTCAATTCGCAATTTCCCGGAGCTTTGATGTTTTCATCCAAGATGATTTTACCATAACTTTCGGCTGTGATACTTCCGCTACGAGGATTCTTCACACTATGCACAGGACTCTTTATAGTAGCATTTATACTACTATATTCAAAGCAGAGGTCAGCATCATCAGCCATTACACAATTTTCCATTACGAGATCATGAGCATAACAGAGTGGTTGCGTACCGGAAATCTGACAATTTACCAAACGTAGGTTATGTGAATGCCAACCTAAATATTCACCATTCAATTCGGAATCATACACCGTTACATGCTCGGTATTCCAAAAAGCATCTTTGGAGTTGATAATAGCATTACGAATCTCCACATTCTTACAATACTGAAATGAATAGTTACCATTTTGACTGTAATTCTCAATGCGGATATTTTCACCGTGCGCAAAGAGATAATCAGCATTTTCAACCTGCACATTTCTTAATTCCACATTACGGCAATGCCAAAGAGTTTCCTGTGCATTGGGAAGCTGCACATTCTCTAATTTTACTCCATCCATTTCACGAAACATCTTTGGAGCTTCTACTATCGTATCCATCATTTGCAAATTCAGAGAATACCATAAAGCAGCTCGCGCACCCTCCGTAAAGAGACAGTTTTTCACGATAAAGCTATTGTTATGCCAGAACGGATATTTGCCTTCAAAACGGCAGTTCACTGCAATGATATTACTACATTCTTTCAACGCAGATTCTCCCTTATGAATGGTTATATTATCAAGTTGTAAATCGTGTGTTGCAAATAAAGGACGTTCGCCTTCATATTCTTTGTTTTTAATAAATTCCATTGTTCTATTATTTGTTATTAGTTGATTGCAACTATCATTTTTTTAGTTAGGTAGTACATCATAATGAATAAATACGGGAATCAAAGTGTTTCTATACAATTTCCTCATAACAGCGAAGTATTATTGTTTTAATGATTCATCGAAGAAAGACTCCAGTTTATCGAACGGAATAAGACCGACACGATCATACAAATCCACATGCCCTGCACCGGGAACGATATATAACTCCTTTGGTTCGGCAGCCCGTCGATAAGCATCTTCACTGAATTCACGTGAATGGGCATTTTCGCCGGTTATAAAAAGTAATGGACGTGGAGAAATCGTTTCGATATCAACAAAAGGATAGAAATTCATAAATTTCACATTACTAGCGAGTGTCGGATGTGTCGTAGTAAGAGGCGTTGCTCCTTCAGGGGTAAATTCACCTCGTTGTGTACGATAGAATTCATAAAATTCACGTTCTATCGGAGTAGACTTTTCTGTCAGTTCATGCACTGTACCACCAGTATATTTAGTATCGCCCCCTAAAAATTCCACATACCTTTGATCGGCTGCCTCAACAAGAATTTGTTTTCTCTGCTCCAAAGTAAGTGCATGTTTCAATCCATTACGATTCGCTGTCCCCATATCATACATACTTACCGTTGCGATAGCCTTGAGTCGAGGATCAATTTTTGCGGCACTGATAGCAAAACTTCCACTACCACAAATTCCGATTGCTCCGATACGATTCCTGTCAATAAATGGGCGTGTACCTAAAAAGTCCGTTGCTGCACTGAAAGTTTCCGCATAAACTTCCGGTAAGACGGCATTACGAGGTTCCCCTTCACTCTCACCCCAAAATGAAAGGTCAATAGATAAGGTGACATAACCACGTTCTGCCATCTTGGTCGCATAAAGATTCGCACTCTGTTCTTTGACGGCTCCCATTGGGTGACCAACAATGATGGCAGGGTATTTGTCCCCTTCTTTCATACTTTTAGGCAGGAAAAGGTTTCCAATCACTTTCATCTTGTACTGGTTGGGAAAAGTCACTTTCTCTGTATTCAACAGATCACTCTTATAAAAATTATCCGCATCCGTCTGTGCAAAGGAAAAACTTATACCTAACGATGTTAGGAATGTTACTACCAATAATAGTATTCGTTTCATATCTTACCTGTTTTAATGATTAATATATTGATTATCTACTTTCTACACTGCAAAATTACGATGTAAAAAAGAGACTCTTTGTAGACAAATTACGGGTATCATTACCTTGATTACAGAATTTGATATTTTACCCGGAAGGGAAGTAAGAAAGTTATACCCCAATTACGGATAGTATAACCTTAATTGCGTTTTTATCCAAACCCATAAAATAAAAACGGTCAACTATATCCAAATGGCTTATGGGCTTTATGCGTTCTTCCTGAAACAGTCCAAAAGTTGCGAAATTATATATGGACGTAAATTCTATGACTATTAGGAAAATAACATAAAATCCCCGGCAATGCCTTAGACACTTGGCATTCCAGGGATTTTCCTTACACACAAAAGTTATTATAGAAAATTGAAAACTGTTCTGTTAAAAGCGCAAACCTACGGTGAGGACTACTTTATGATTGTTATTCTTTAATTGCGTTCCTTCCAAATACTTATTATAGAAAGCATAGAAATCTTCTTTGTATTGACTATATTGATAAGCCATATCTACATAGAACATCTCTCCACGATAACCACAACCTAAAGTGTAATTGTTAGTTGCTCCGGCATTCGAATACTCTGTATCTGTACGGATTGAATTGTCCGGCAAATATTTTAAAGCACTTGATTTCATTGAAGCTGTAACATGATTATATCCTAAACGGAAAGCAAATTCGGGAGCTAACTTGAATTCAACTCCTGCACGAAGCGTATGAACTCCATCCATCATTGCTTTTATGCCATTAGTTTCATGTAGCTCCTCTCCATCAGGATCTTTCATTTTAGCGGATGAGTAATCCATATATTCATATTCCAATCCTACAGCAGCAACCGAACCAAATGTATATCCTGTACTTAAATTAAACTTCCAAGGGGTTACCAAACGATACTTAAATTCACCATCCATCGGATTATTATTACGATCAACAGGTTCGACAAACCCCGGTGCTACACCTTCTACATTCAAATCATAATCAATAAATGCACGACTACGCTCAGTTATGGAATAGAAAGTTGGAGTATGGATTGCACCTCCGATACGGAAAGAAGAACTTTCAATCGGACGCCAAATAAATCCTAACTTTAAATCAACTCCACTACCATCTGACCAGAAGTCATTACCTAGGTCATAACCACCATGTTCATTACCTTGCTTATCAGTAAAATCCTCTTTATAAAGGCTTGTACGTTTATAGTCTATACTATATGCACCAATAGTTGCACCCAGATAAAAGCGATCATAGAAATTGAAAGAGACATTGAAATCATAAGAATGTAGACCTCCTCTTTCACGAGCTGTATAAGCTTGTCTTACCTTATCACCATTATTAAAATATGAAAGATAACCATTAAATTTCTCTCCCTCCTCCGGTTTTTCTGTATTTTCAATATATTCAGGAACCGCTAAATGTGCGTCATATCCCAATAATCCAAGCCAAGGGATATCCGGATTCGTATAGGCATCTTTCCGGTTCAGAGTTTCAACAGGGAATGGTGCATACTGACCCGCATCATTATAGTTCAACATTCCTGCCATAGTCTCAGTTTGAGATGCTCCGAAGATTCCGTTCATTACCATATTCTTATCAAAAGATTTCGTACGGTGATAATTGAAACCGAAATTCACAAAACGTAAAGAGGAATAATTTCCTATTTTCGTTGAAAGTACAAATCCCGCATTATCAAAGGAACCGTGAAATTTATCTACGCTCGGTCCACCTCCTGATTGTTTGGAACCTATATTGGTAAAACCAAAAGATAACATCACATCATTACTACGATATATACCGATTCCGGCAGGGTTGGTTCCCATAGTTGAGATATCACCTCCTAATGCTCCCATAGCACCACCCATACCAATAAAACGTGCAGTTCCATTTAAGTCACTTCCCATCCAACGATTGGCGTCATAGATAGTAGGCTGTGCATACACGCTACCCATACAAAAGAGAAGTACACCGATTAGGGTTATTTTACCTATATTTTTCATAACTTTATATCTTTAGTCAATCATTTTACCTGCTTGCTATTTTCTTCTCTATACTATCTTCTACTACCACCGCCTGATGAACGTGAAGAGCCACCACCAGAACTACGTGAAGAACCACCGCTGCTACGAGAACTTCCACTAGAAGAGGGGCTATAAGATGGGCTACTACTGCGAGAAGGAGTATAGGATGGACTACTGCTTCTGGAAGGAGTATAAGACGGTGATGAACTACGACTAGAACCCGGTGAATACGTTGAACCGCTACGTGAAGAAGATGAACTGCCACGAGAATAAGTCGAACTGCTACGAGTAGAGGACGAGCTACCACGTGAATAGGTTGAACTTCCACGAGAAGATGAAGAAGAATTACCACGGGAATAAGAAGAACTTCTACGAGTTTCCGTAGATGAACTCCGACGATATGTGGATGGTTCTCTTGTAGTAGTTGACGTATTATCACGTGTACTACTAGGACGCGTATAGGTAGATGAACCACGGCGAGAGGATTCGCCTCGAGTACCGGATGTTCCCTCTATACGGGAATTGGTAGGAATCCGAGTACCTACGACTCTTCCATTGGATGATCCACGAACAGAACTTCCCTGATAGTTGGAACGGCTTCCCTCACCCCGTCTGGAGTAAGATGATGAACCACTGCTATAACGGGCACGATTATTGGCATTCAATACACTACGTCCGCCATAATAAGGTCGGCTTACGCCTCCCCAACTCGGACCACCACCCCAATGATGATGATGTCCCCATGAAACGCCACCATACCAGCCACCCCAGTAACTGCCATAATAAGGATAGTATCCCCAACCACAGTAAGGACGATTCCAGCCCCAACCGTAATTCCATCCCCAGCCATAGTTCCAGCCCCAACCATAAGAGTTGTAACGCCAATCCCACCAAGCCGGATTACCGAATGTAGGGAATGCATAAGCATAAAATCCATCAGTATAAATGTTCCAGTCCCACGAATTAACTCCGTAAACTAAATCCCAATAGAGCGGACTATTGACACTGATAGCGAAACGCGGATTACGGAAACGAATAATACGTTCTGCATATTCATAATCTTCATCTGTTCCGTTGAACTCACCATTTATCCATTCTCCATCTAAATCTGAAGTCTTTTTACCTTTAATATATAAAGTGTCATTCTCCATTTCGAACTCGTTGTCGCGAGCATCGTAACGACGATTATATTCATCCACGTCTCGTGTTTTTCCCTTACGGTCTTGAATAACGACCGTAGTACCCGGAGAGGTATAGATGTTGGTCGTAACCTGTTTCTTCGTTTCCTTCTTAACCGGAGTTTCTTTTTTCTCCTGTTTGTCTTTTGAAGGGATGAAGTAAAGGTCATCATCAGTGCTTTGTGCCCTCAGGCCTAGCGGGAGGCATAAAGCAATCAGCAGGAAATAAACAATCTTTTTCATATCATCGCGGTTTATATAATTACTTATACTTTTTCAATTACAAAGATAAAGAAGAGATTCTCCTTTAAAGGGAGATTTTCCCCAAACGATTATAGGGATTTCCCTATAATTTTATCACAAATATAAAAAAATGCTGATTAGCAGCATACTAACTAACAATAAATTAGCATTAAATGTTGTTATATGGCACTTTTTAGCTTTTTTGAGAGTGAGAGATTCTTCTTACACAAAAAGCATAGTTCTTGATAGAAACAGTAATCATGGTTACATAACCCGTAATTTATATACAATCAGGTTCACCATTCCACTATACCTTTGCATCGATAATTATAAGGAAAATTTTAAAACATTATTTATGTATGTACTTAGAAAATATTTATTCTCCGGAAGATGTAAAGAAGTTATCAGTGAAAGAACTGAATGATTTAAGTGGTGAAATTCGTGTGGCACTGTTGCAAAAGTTAAGTGAACATGGAGGACACTTTGGACCTAATTTCGGAATGGTGGAAGCAACTATTGCCTTGCATTATGTGTTCAATTCTCCAAAAGATAAAATAGTATTCGACGTGTCACACCAAAGTTATGTGCACAAGATGCTGACCGGACGTAAAGATGCCTTTCTTAATCCGGACAAATATGATGAAGTGTCAGGTTACACCGAACCCAAAGAAAGTAATCATGATTTCTTTATTATAGGCCATACATCGACTTCCGTTAGTTTAGCAAGCGGATTGGCTAAAGGGCGCGATCTGAATGGAGGAAATGAAAATATAATAGCAGTGATAGGCGATGGTTCGTTAAGTGGCGGTGAAGCTTTCGAAGGTTTGGATTATGCTGCGGAGTTAGGTAGTAATCTGATTATTATCGTTAATGATAATCAGATGTCCATTGCCGAGAACCATGGAGGTTTATACCAAAATCTAAAAGCTCTGCGTGACAGTAACGGCCAATGTGAATGTAATTACTTCAAAGCTATGGGACTTGATTATATGTATGTAAAAGAGGGCAATAATGTAGAAGCTTTGATTGAGGCTTTCTCGAAGGTAAAAGATATCCAACATCCCATAGTAGTGCACATTAACACAGTGAAAGGTAAAGGTTATGAACGTGCAGAACAGAACAAAGAAATCTATCATTGGCGTACTCCATTCAACATAGAGACTGGAGAAGCGAAGGCGAATTACGGTCAGACGGAAGATTATTCCGAAGTAACCGCACAGTATCTGCTAAAGAAAATGAAAGAAGATTCACGTGTGGTAACAATTACTTCGGGTACTCCTACCGTTATGGGATTTACTCCGAATCGCCGGCAGGAAGCAGGCAAACAATTCGTGGATGTCGGTATTGCCGAAGAACACGCTGTAGCATTGGCTTCGGGTATCGCAGCCAATGGTGGGAAACCTGTTTATGGAGTATATAGTACATTTATCCAACGTTCTTATGATCAGCTTTCGCAAGATCTTTGCATCAATAATAATCCGGCAGTGTTGCTAGTTTTCTGGGGAACATTATCTGGTATGAATGATGTTACGCATCTCTGTTTCTTCGATATTCCGCTCATTAGCAATATCCCTAATATGGTTTATCTGGCACCGACTTGCAAAGAAGAATATCTGGCTATGCTCGAATGGAGTATCCGTCAAAACGAACATCCGGTAGCGATTCGTGTTCCGGCAACCGAAGTTATTAATTGTGGTGAACCTGTCGATACTGATTATAGCGAACTCAACCGTTACAAAATTACTCATCGTGGTTCAAAAGTAGCAATCCTGGCTTTAGGTTCTTTCTTTGGATTGGGACAGTCAGTGATCTCTTTATTGAAAAAGCAAACAGGCATTGACGCTACATTAATCAATCCGCGTTATATCACAGGAGTGGATAGTGAACTCATGAATGAACTGAAAGCTGATCATCAACTGGTGGTTACTTTAGAAGATGGTGTATTGGACGGAGGATTTGGTGAAAAGATCGCCCGTTACTATGGAACTTCGGATATGAAGGTTCTTAACTTCGGAGCAAAGAAAGAGTTTGTAGATCGTTTTGATTTGCAAGAGCTGCTTCGTGCCAATCATTTGACTGACGAACAGATTGTGGAAGATATTATGAATCTTATCGGATAAATAATAGTTCATACTGTTTCTCAGATTACTCAAACAGAGTGCCTATTTACATCACATAGACGCTCTGTTTTCAATGGAGCCTCCGTTTTCCCACTAGTGAGAAACAGCTCCTTTAATCATCTTTAAAGATAAAGGATAAGAACTATTTTCCTTCGTCCTTTTTCTGACTAAAGATCAAATTACTTCTCTGGCTGATTGTCCACAATCCGTCTATAAGTCTTACATTCATTGTATCATCGTCTTCTACATTCCAGGCAGATCCACCGGATGGCAAACTACGTTTATCCAATATTTCATTAGGCTGATTATTAGAAAAGAAAAGTTCTGCCCGCACAGAATCCGGACTAAAAACGATAAAAGCAGAAGTGCCACTCCCGTCTATAGCTTCCGTACGTATTCCTTTCTCAAAAAGGCGTATGCAATCTTGCTGAACTTCACACCATACATATCCGGCAGAACCGATACATCCATGGTCATCACGATCACCACCTAAAAGCGTCTTTTCACGAGGAGTCACTACTATTTTAGCAGCCGACATTCCTTCAGAATACTTTCCATTGTAATACACTGTAGCAGTGTCTTCCAATAATATCCCGTCGGGAGAGTCTCTTTCAGCATTTAGTGTACTAAACTCTAAGGTGTCACCCGATTGAGAAACGATGGTTAAGGTGTTCATTGTAGCGTCAGAGATCACGCCCTTCACACTTACTTGTTGGGGGGTACAAGCTGTCATTGCCAACAAGCACACTCCCGCCATTACATTTAGATATTTCATAATTACTATAAATTAAAAAATGATTTGCTAAAATATGAACCAGGTTCAATAAAACAATTATTTTCGTCGCCACTACTACCCAATGAGCATGCAATACAACTTCATAGAGTATAACGAAAAAACATAAAAAAGAGTTTGACAGATAGTCAATAACGATCCATTATTATTCTGCAATCATTCGAGGAATATACAACTTCTTAAAATCCTTTTTATCAATACCTGTTATTGTCACCGGTAAATATCCGACAGAAATAGTTACTTTCCCGTCCTCAACTTTAAACTGTTGCATTCTTCCAAAAATATCTGTGACAATTATCTTTTTAGTATGCTGTAAATGCAAGGTCTCTTCGCTATGCCCCTTTTCTATCCACAAACACATCTGTGTTTTCCCTTGATTATCATACGCAAACCCATACGTCGAACCTGTATATTTGCCAATAGGAGTTGCATATCTATAATTGTGTATCATATTAGAATATGCGACGGCAGACGGTTTCACACTAAGGGATTCATTAAATCTGAGAATACCGAAAAAGGCTTCGGGATTATAAGCTCCGAACGGTTCATCAGCAATCTCATACCAGAACACTTTTTTAGCCCCATAATATAGATGTGATAAATAAGTTCTAACCAGATAAGCAGCCTGTTCATATTCCGTAACAGGTACATAATGGTTAGGTTTCCCATCACTTGTATAAGTAGTCCACCCCACTTCCGTAACCCACATTTCTGTTGATACTTTCAACTCCTTCAGCCTATTCTTATTTTCATTATAAAAACCGGAGGCAAATTTCTCCGTTTCAGGATAGATTTTATCATTCACATAGGGATGAATTGCAACAACATCAATATAAGGAGCTGCTCCTCTTTCATTTACAAAATATTCAATCCATTCCCCTTCCCCCTGCCACATTAATTGAATGGATGGATCTACCGCACGAATAGAATCTCCCATCTGTTTAATAAGATCCGCAAATGGTTTTCCCCAGCCTTGTGGTCGCCACTGTTGTCCTTCAGGATGCGGCCAACGTTTCGACCATCCGCCAAAATTATTAGGTTCATTCTGCGACTCGAATATAGGGAAATGTCCTTTAGTCAGTTCTACATATTTTTTCAGAATAGATATATCGTTATCCCAAGTCCAAATGCCTTTCTTATTTTGTACGCCATTAAATGAATCTACATATCCAAACAAATTGAGCCAGCAGATATGATGGCTATCCAGATAATCCAAGTCAGGATCGCTCTTTAATCCCTCTTCAATAACTTTCTTCCAATTACTTTCATCACGTACCCAAGCTATGCCCAACTTCTGTTGCACTGCTGCAATCTTCCATTTCTTATAATCATATCGGGTAAAATGCCCGCAAATACCAAAAGGAGAATCCCAATCTTTTTTTGTAAGAGTTACATTCGGTATTACTCCAAAACCTCCTTCGATAGTGTCAGTTCTTATTCCGGACACAGCAACCACTTTTAGGGTATAATATCCCAAATTCTTTTGTTTAAGTGGATAGTGAATGGAAGAATGCTCATTCTTTTTTATCAAAAACGGTTTCCGGGTCAACACTTTTCCATCTGCATCTAATAATTCTACTATCACTTCCTGATAAGAATCCGGGACTTGTATAAAAGCTGTACCCTTTTCTTTAATGTGGTAAAGTGCTCCCGGCTGATCGAATGTTATTTTAATCGGAATTTGATCTTTCTCCTGCATTTGTGCAGGCACCATGGCACTACATAGCACAAATGTAAATAACTTTAATAAAATCACCTCTATTCTAAACTGTGTATTTCTCATATTTAACTTAGTTTGGTTACACATAATAAGTTCAAAGTTACAAAATACTTCGTAAGTTACCATAACTTTACATCATATTTGTAATACTCAAATTCATAACATCAAAGCTATATTTCTCTCTAGAAAAATTGAATTCCCAGAATATATTTGTACCTTTGATCAATTAAATTTTATTTATGGACATTATTAGAAGCATGAAAGAGAACAATTGTAAAATAAAACATGGAAATGAGAATACATTTAAATCCATCTATAATACCTATTTGAAAAAATCATAATTTCACTAATATATGTCTGAATTGTACATTCAAGAACTTTTTAGCCCTATCTTCATAACGTAGAACTTTAAAAATATGATAAAAAATATAGTATTCGATTTCGGTGGCGTTATTGCCGATATTAGTCGTGACAAAGCAGTTCAGGCATTCTTCAAAATAGGACTAGAAGATGCGGAAATACGTTTGGATAAATATCACCAGACTGGCATTTTTCAGGAATTAGAAGAAGGTAAATTAAGTGCTGATGAATTTCGGGAAGAATTAAGTAAACTATGCAGTAGAGTACTTACTAAAGAAGAAGTCCAACAAGCATGGATGGGATTCATCACGGGAATAGATATACGCAAATTAGATTATATATTAGAACTTAAAAAATCATATCGTATATACATTTTAAGCAATACCAATCCTTATGTGATGTCATGGGCATGTAGCCCTCAATTCTCATCACAAGGAAAATCCTTGGCTGATTATTGTGAGAAACTTTATCTATCCTATCAGATAGGTTACACCAAACCGGAACCTGAGATTTTCAATTTCATGTTAAGGGATAGTAAGATAATTCCTTCTGAAACTATGTTTGTAGATGACGGAAGTGTAAATATAGGTATCGGGAAAAAACTGGGATTCTATACGTTCCAACCTCAAAATGGTACTGACTGGAGAGAAGAATTAACACAGTTATTAAAATCACCATCATAAGAAAGACAGGTGAATTCACAATAAGTTCCATACTATTTTCCAGATAATAGGGAACAAAGCAAACAATCAAATGAGAAATACAACTAGAAAAATATAAAATTCAGCAAAATAGTTCAAAAGGTAAATACTCACTAATATATATTTAACCGAGAACTTTACCACCTTGAAAACGATATTATTCTTGTTGGAATAAAATAAGTTATGACATTTGTTAATTTCAAGTATAAATACATATTCATTGTTGTCTGTTTGTTTGCCACCTTTTTATGTGGCTATAACTTCAAACGGTGGTATATCACAAATAATAGAACACCTAAATATATCTCCCTCATCTATTCTTTCTCAGAAAACAGCATTGGCAACGGAAATTTTGAAGAACTTTTAAAGCAGGAGTTCAGAGACCAAGGAATAGAGCCTATTTTTAATAAGTTCTATCTTGATTGCAATAATTCCTGCCAGAAAGTTGGAATAGAAAATATGAGTAATTATCTGGAAACTATCAAAAATAAACCTATAGATCTTATCCTGACAGTTGGAGATCAATCCGTCAATTCTTTATTATCAACCAAACACCGTCTCCTTTCCTCCATTCCCGTAGTAGCTTGCAATGTACATTTCCCTAACGAGAAACTTATTAAAGAATATGAGACCAGAAAAGTATATTTTTTACGTGATACTCCGGACTTTAAACGTAACATTGAATTTATCCGGTCATTGCAACCCCATAAAAGCATAGAAGTTATTTATAATGTTGATTTAACTCCACTCGGACGTCAATCTTTTGACTTACTAACCCATATCGTTGATAGAAAAGATGTGCGTTTTATAAGCCCACAGTCAGCATTTACCAATGAACTTGAATATGAAGAGGTCAGGCAAATGGTTGAATATTATAGCCTCATGCCGGCAGTCGTCCACAATAAAAAGGAAGATTTGATGATTAGCCTTTATCCTTTCCAATACCTTAAAAACAGTTCTTTACTTTCTATATTGGATCGATCAAAATCCGATCAGGGGAAAAGAGTATTTTTACTTGATAAATTCGATCTAGCAGCACTTCCAATAGTCAAAACTCTAAATATTCCTTCTTTCAGTTGTTTACACAGAGGATTCGGAGAAGGAACCAACATTGTGGGAGGTTATATGGCTACCGAAGAGATTTCTGCCCGGGCTGCTGTCGATCTGGCTATCCAATTATTTAATAAAGAAAAGATCGGCATGGCTAAAATAAGAGATTTGGAAAAAGAATATGTGTTGGATTGGAGTTGTTTCTCAACTTATAGCGATTATGATATTAAGGATGTATCCTCAAACGTGCGCATTATCAATTATTCTTTTCATGATCGTTACCGTAAGGAACTCTATTTTTTAATTGGATTATTCATTCTTGCATTCATCCTTATATCCATTATACTGTTACGTATTTATCGACGTTCTCTGATCGAACATAAAAATCTGAATATTCTTCAGGAAGCCCATAAACGTTTGACTCTTTCTACAGATGGAGGCCAGATTTCGCTCTGGAACATGCATAGAGGCGAAATAGAATTTGACGACCATTTCATTCGTTTGACAGGGCTAAAACAACGTCGTTTTACTCAAACTGATCTTTTAAAGTATGTACATCCTGATGATCTGCAACTATTAGATTCATATAAGGAAACACTATACAAGTCTTCAAGCATACAAATATTGCGTATACGATTCTGTTTCAACGATAAGAATAACTTTCAATGGCACGAACTCCGATGCCGTAGCCTGACTGATGCACAAGGTGAGACAATGCTGGCAGGCATTATGCAGAATATCCAAGAAGTCGTAGAACGCGAACATCAACTTATTTTAGCCAAAGAAATGGCTGAAAAGGCTGAATTGAAACAATCCTTCCTCAATAACATGAGTCACGAAATTCGCACTCCACTCAATGCCATTGTAGGATTCACTAACTTATTGGTAGAAAGTGCCGACGAAATCGACCAAGATGAAAAGAAAAGTATGCTGGAAATCATCAATCATAATAATGAACTGCTTTTAAAGCTTATAAATGATGTGCTGGAAATATCCCATTTAGACTCCGGTAACATGGATTTTGATATAAAAGTATGGGATGTAACAAAAATTATCAAAGAGATTTATTGCAAATATCAGTCATTAATCCAACCTTCCTTGCAGTTTCATCTTGAATTGGATGAAACAATGATTCTACCTGTAAATATAGACCGTTCACGCTTCATCCAAGTTATTTCTAACTTATTGAACAATGCCAACAAGTTTACCCAAAGTGGGTATATCACATTAGGATGTAAAATCAACCAGACTCGCAATGAAGTTTGCATATATGTGAAAGACAGCGGTAAGGGAATTGATGATAAGGAACTTATGGTGATCTTTAACCGTTTTTACAAGAGCGATGAGTTTGGACAAGGAAGCGGTCTCGGACTTCCTATTTGTAAGGTTATTATTGAAAAACTATCAGGACGCATAGAAGTATATTCAGAAGTAGGAAAAGGTAGTTGTTTTGCTGTGATTTTTTCTATTGCAAACAAGGGAAATGACGAGAATTAATGGATAGTATATCACACAAAATATTCTATAGTACCTATAAAGAGAACCTATAAATGAATCCAGTTTCCACTTACACAATATTTTGGACAGTGCCGTCATAAACAATTAAGCGTGGATTTTACCGAACTCTTTATCGAATCAGTAAAATCCACGCATCAGAAATAGGATGATTCTTAAAATAAGATTCTTCTATTTCTTTAATCCGTCCACCTCTTTTAGAAGCTCATCAACCGCAGCTTTCAATTGTGTATCTTCACCTTTAACCACCTTTTCAGGACTATTGGCTACTTTAATGTCCGGTTCCAATTGAGTATTTTCCAAATAACTACCATCAGGCAAACGATAACCAATAATAGGAATACCAAAAACTAATGAAGGATCTTGTAAAGTTTCCCAAGACACGCTAGTCATCGTACCCGGCACAGGCATTCCGACAAGTTTGCCTATGTTACGATGGCTATATACCCAAGGAGTGCCATGTGCATTCGAATAGTTAGCTTCGCACTGCAACATAATGGAAGGCTTATTCCAACGGCGGCTGGGCATATCACAAGCTTCACGCCCACGCACCACTTGAGTGAAATATTTCTGTCCACTGAATAGGATTTCAATATCTTCGTGCAAACGCCCCCCTCCATTAAACCGCGTATCAATTACAATCCCCTCACAATCATTATATTTCCCCAATATATCCGAGTAAACAGTACGGAAACTATCATCTCCCATAGACTGAATATGAACATATCCTAACCGTCCATTTGACCACTTCTCAACATCTGCCGCACGTTGTTTCACCCACCGATCATATAATAATCCATTCAACTGTCCGCTTGTGATTGGCATCACCACTTCATCCCAACGCTCTTTACTCTGTGGATCATAGATAGAAACCAGCGTTTTCTTTCTTGCTTGATTGTTCAACAAGTTCGTTATATTATTATCAGAAGTAATCTCTTCTCCATTAATCTTTTCAATGATACATCCCGTCTTGACCTTGGTACGAGAATGATCGAACGGCCCTTTCTCCACAATCTCAGCTATCTGCATACCCTTTCCCTGATAAGTCCAGTCAAACAATAAACCTAAATTAGAAGTCACATCTCCATTACCTCTCGGATAATAGCGTCCTCCGGTATGTGATACATTTAGTTCACCTAACCACTCGCTCAACAATTCGGCAAAGTCATAATTATTGTCGATATGAGGCAGAAATTTGCGATAAGCGGCAGTCATAGTATCCCAATCTATTCCATGCATATTGAGATTGTAAAAACGTTTTTGCTGTTGCTTATATACATGGTCAAACATAGCCTCCCGTTCGGCTGCCAAGTCCATCCTCATCTCAGCCAGATAATTAATGGATTTCAAGGCATCCGATTTCGCATCCATCTTTTGCATATTTTTACTGCCCAATAAGAATATACTCCCATCTTTATCAAGCATCAACGATGCCCATCCCGAGTTCAATTTATGCAGACGTTTCGTATTCTTCTCACGAAGATTCATTTTCCAAAGATCATATCCTCCTTCAAAAGCTGAGAAATAATAAAGATTCTCTCCATCTTTCGACAAGATAGCACTACCTAAATTAGATGAATTAGGAGTGAGGCGTACAATTCGGTCTTCAATCCCTTTTAGTTCCACGACAATATCTTTCTTATCCTCTTTTTTATCTTCGGTTTTATTCTTGTCTTTATCTTCCGTCTCTTTTTTAACCTTATCTCCGTCTTTCTTCTTGTCTGTTTCCTTCTCTTTCTCTTTTGCCTTTTTCTGTTCCTTCTCAAAGTCTTTGAGCAGTTCGAAATCCTCTTTACTCAAGCGATAACGATCATAAGCATCCTGATTCAAAAATACTAGCATAACGTCCTGTTGTGATCCCCACGAAGCGTGTGCACGCATACCATAACGCTCTGTTTGGAAAAGAATTGCATTTCCATCGAGCACCCAACGCGGAGAACCACTGATATATCCGCTATTTGTCAAATTAGTGATTTCTCCTCCTTCAGCACTGACAATACCTATATCCGAATAAGGATCATGACGGTTTCCTATAAATTCAAGGGTAAACCATTTACCGTCGGGCGACCATTCATAATCAAAACCACCTCCTGTATTAAACCAGGTAGAACCATCCGTAACCTGACGTACCTTTTTCGTCTCCAAGTTATACACCATCAACCGAACACGATCTTCAATAAAAGCCAATTCTTTGCCATCCGGAGAATATTGCGGATAAGTACGTTCTACTGTTTTTGAAGGAAGCAACACTTCCTCATCGATAAGAGTTGCATTTGGAAAATTCGCTTCTTCTTTACGAGCTATTTTAGCGGTATAAAGTTGCCAATTGCCATTCCGTTCACTAGCATAAACCAATGTACGGTTGTCTGGAGCAAAAGAAACAGCAGACTCGCCAGCCGGAGTATTTGTTATTTGTTTTGTTGTTCCATATTCTGTCGCAGTCACAAAAACATCACCACGTACGATAAAAGCGACTTGCTTTCCGTCAGGCGATACGCTGGCAGAAGTTGCTCCTTGAGAGAATCTTAATGTAGTCAGTTGAGGCTCATCATCACGAACTAATTCCACTTTCACTTTCTTAGGACGAGCATTTGTCTCCTGTGTATAAAGTTCACCGTCATAAGTATAACACAACGTACCTTTATCACTCACCGACAGGAATCGTACCGGATGAGTACGGAACTCAGTTATAGCCTTCACCTGCTGAGGAGCATTCAATGGGAAAGAATAGACATTAAATGATCCTCCGTTACGTTCACTCAAAAAATAAACAGAATTTCCATCCGGCGCAAAAACCGGGTCCCTATCTTCTCCTCCCCGATTGGTCAGGTTCGTATGCTTTCCGTTCTGGATATCATATAACCAAAGATCTCTTGTAATCGACGATGTATGATGTTTTCTCCATTCATTTTCAAAACCTTTTTGATCCTGATAAAGAAAGTTCTTCCCCACTTTGTCAAAACAAACTCGTTCGGCAGGTGTTGCCAGTACTTGTTCTGTCTGCCCTCCGTTTACAGGAACTTTATATAATTCTGTCATTGCTCCGGAAGGAAACAATGCACTGCTTGCAGGGTCTTGAATAGAAGCTGAAAAAAGTACATACTGCCCGTCAGGAGTAAAAGCCGAAGGTATTTCTGAAGCTGAATGACTCGTAAGTCGTTGAGCTACTCCTCCATTGGCAGACATAATAAAAAGGTCAAAATTACCGTTACGGTCACTGGCAAATGCTATTTTCTTTCCGTCGGGCGACCATACCGGATTGGCTTCATAGGATGCTTGCGTTGTCAATTGAGTAGCAGTACCTCCTTGGGAAGGTACTTTATAAATATCTCCTTTATAACAAAACACAATTTCCGTTCCATCCGGTGAGATACGTGCATCACGCATCCATAAAGGGGTGACAGCATAACCGGATAATGCCGTCAGCGCAAGTGTTAAACATGTAATAAATTTCTTCATATCAATCAATTATATATTATTTTTCAAATCAGTTTGGATAATTCTTCCTGTATAGTTATAGAATATTCTCTCCCCAAAATCCCGATAAAAGAATGCATACTTATCTACCCCTGTACAATGGCAAACACCTATTTGAAGAGGTAAAAAGTTTCTTAAGTAACTCGCAATCACCCGATATTTCTGCTCTTCCGCATTATGAATATGAAAGCCACCTAATACCAGATTACAAGAGAGTCCGGGAAATGCCTCCTGTATAGTCCGCAATATATTCGTAATTCCGCGGTGAGAACATGCACTTAGCACATTCAGCCCCTTAGAATCAACCAAAGCCACCGCCAATTCATCCTGAAAGGTATCAGGTATTTTACGGCCCTCCTCCTGCTGTACCCAAAAACGTTCAAAATGAGTGTCTTCTTGATCTACAATCTCAAAAGACGGGAAAAGAAAAACTCCGGGAACAAGTTCTGTTTGGTCATCAATGAAACGAAAGCGGGAAATTTCGAATGTCTGTGTATGTTTAATTCCATTCTCACGATCATCCTTAAATTTCGGAGAAAAAACTTCTCGTTTACAAACGACTGTTGCTCGGCTATTCAATTCCAGAAAATAACGTAACCCGCCTGTATGGTCACTATGACCATGAGAAAGAATCAAATAATCTACTGTTTGCAGATCAATATGTAACAAACGCGCATTACGTATGAACAGATCGGATGCACCTGTATCAAAGAGCAATCGATAACCGGAGGCCTCAATATAAAGAGATAGCCCATGTTCAGCTTGCAATTTGCGTCCATAGACACAATTCTCTACAAGGGTGGTTATTGTATATCCCATGATTTTGATTTTAGAATTATATCCAACAAAAAGTTCTGCCACAAAATTAGGATAATTCTATGGCAGATCAAATACTTAGCCAGAAATTAGTTCTAAATGAAGAAGGGAATTCTTAACTTCCAGACTCACTAACAAGCTCCAAACAAGCAACAAAAAGAAGAAAAATTTTTCCTACCCATTTATAATTTATATCTTTGCCCTAGTACACAATATCACAAAACAATGAGAAAGATACCGCTATCCGATTCGCATAAAGAAAAGTTATTTAAAATTCCTCTCTTTCAGGAATTACCATTAAATATCAAGCATTCTTTGCTTGATAAGTTGGAGTTTGTGGTTTATGAAGCGGATAAAAAGGAAATTGTCGTTATGCAAGGTACACCTTGTAATAAGCTCTTTGTATTGTTAGAGGGGAAATTGCGTACTGATATTATCGACGGACTAGGAAATGAAGTGATGATTGAATACATCATTGCTCCACGCACTTTTGCCACTCCCCATCTGTTTAACTCAAACAATACACTACCTGCCACTTTCACAGCTATTGAAAATAGTGTAGTGTTGATGGCTACTAAAGAATCGACTTTCAAGGTCATCAGCCAAGACCCTCAAGTACTGCATAATTTTCTATGTATTGCTGGTAATTGCAACATTTGCACAGTATCTCGATTAAAACCTCTTTCACGCAAGACTGTGCGGGAAAGATTCATTGTTTACCTGTTTGAGCATAAGAAGAAGGACTCTTTGATAGTGAATATTATGCACACTCAGTCTCAATTGGCCGAATATCTAAACGTAACACGTCCTGCTTTATCCAAAGAAATCAATAAAATGATCAAGGAACAACTAATCACAATGGAAGGAAAACGAATAGAGATTTTGAACCAAACGGCATTAGAAAAATACATCTAAATTATCCCCTGTTTACGGGGCACTCACTCATTCTCTATTCATTTTATTTTAGTTCAATAAGTGCCCTATTCTATAGAGTAGTATTACAACCTTATTTCCTATTTAATAAACAATGTTGTGCCACCTTACTGGCACACTTATGCCACCCTAGTGACACAGTCGTGCCACCTTATTGGCACAACTGTGCCACCGAAGTGGCACAGTTTGAATTTATATAAGATATGCTTGTTACCATTTTACGAATAAAACTTTCGGATTTATATTCAGCGAGACCCATCCCCAGTCCTGCCAACTTTTATGATCTCCTCCTTTCACTACATCCATTGTTTTTGTACCACGCATGAAAGAATATCCAGCAGACAGTTTCACATCTTTCATAACAGTCCAGTTAATCTGATAATCAACCTCTGAACCTAATGATTTGCTCAAATCCGCTAGTTTAACCGCAGTGGTAAAATAGTGATAATTCAGTTCCATATCTACTTTGGCAGATGCACGGAAACGGACTCCAACACGACTATCCATTAGCCCCGGCGCAAACCCGTCTTTAAACAAAGAAGCATAGAAGTAATCCATTCCTCCGTAAAACTTATGATGCGTCCCGTAAAGAGGATCAAAGGCTTTATATTTATCTCCATTACCTTTATCACCACTTAAATAATCAAGGCTGACTACCGCTCCCCATGTCTGATTAAAAGTATAAGAAGCCTGTACACTTCCCATCAAAGCAGAAACTTTCTCCGTATTCTTATTCTTACCCATCTGATAGTAGAAAGCACCATCTAAGTTCCAACTATTATTCTTATACGTGAGATAAGTTCCCATTGTTTGCAAGTAACGGGTATGAGAGTCCTGTGTAGCTGCATCTCCCGTTTCTAATCCCAGATTCATAAATAGCAGAGAAGCACCAAACGGAACTTTATTTGCTTTATAGTGATACCAAACCGTTTGCATATTCTTGTAAGGTTGTCCGGTAGCATCATTATAATAAGTACCACCTATCTTTTTTTCATCATTCTGATTGAAAGCGAGGATAAGGTGAAGTTCATTATTTTTATTGGTATACCCTAACTTCAACGCATCATGATATCGACCGGCCACATTCCAATCCAACCCACCTAAGATACGCTCGTCATCATAAACCAATGATTGACGACCTAGTTGTGCAAAAAATCCCTGTCCGAAATTCAGTTTCGCCCAAGCCTCATTCAAGATAAAACGTCCGTTCTTGTCAATCTGCGGATCTTGTCCCCAAACACCGACATGCTGAGCAGACATTTTGATTTCCAGATCTGAACGCTTGTAATCCATAGACAAGCGAGCACGATTATTGATAAAGGATGCAGCCTCTTGTCCTTCATTTCGAGGAAACAAAGCTCCATTCCTATACTCGGCACGAGGTCTGATTTGCATAGACATCGTAAATTCATTCTCTTTCTCGGTGTTTTGTGTATATGCCATGCTTGGCAATAGCATAAGAATAAATGACCAATAAAGTGCTTTCATCTATTATTTCAATTTAAGTTATAAGTATGTACACTGACTCCCTGTGCAGATGGTAGATAATTAATGCCATACCAGCACATTTGCAACAATACGAATGAGACTAAAAGAATAATTAATGCCGGGCGAACCTGCAACGGTTTCCCCAATCGGAAATGAATATATATCAGATAAGCAAACCAAGTAGCTGCCGCCCATGTCTCCTTCGGGTCCCATGCCCAGTAATGTCCCCAGGCTTCTTTTGCCCAGACTGCTCCTGTAAGCATACCCAATGTCATAAAGGCCAGACCGACATAAGTGAGGTTATCACACAAATCCATTTCTTTCCGTTCGATAGTTTTCTTTTTGAACCAAAGTAAATAGACTGCCATCACCGTTGCTGCCCCTAACATGGCATAAGCAAACATATACACAATCACATGAGGAGGAAACCATGGACTTTGAAGAGCTGGCATCAAGGTCTTATTATGAATCTCCGGTTTGAAGATATTAATACAGATAAATACCAATGAAAGGATAAAACTGAAACTGAGAATCCATTTATACTTCCAACGGCTATAGGTTATCAATCCGGCTAGTGGCAGGAAAAAAGAGTACCACAGTCGAGTCTCTCCCATTGTACGCATTGGTGGACGTTCCAGAGACAACCAAAAACCAACGATAAAACTAAAGAAAATAGCCAATCCAAGTATAGTAAATCCATACGCCCATCCCGTTTTCTTTCCACGCCAGGCAATAAATGCTCCTAGTCCCCAGCAGATAAGTGCTGCTATTGCAAATAAGATGAAATGTTCCCAACTCATACTGTTTCCTCCTCTTTCTTCTTCTGAGCATTCACAAACAAACAAATAGCTCCAACCATCATCATTACAATTCCTGTATAAACTGCAGGTAGCCAAGGATCTCGGACTAACTCAAAGACACTGATATCACTCCACCGCCCTTTCGATTCATCATAACTTAATTGATAAATCTTCCATCCTTCCAACTCTAACGGACGGTTTACTTCTATGGTCGCTTCCGTAATCGTTCCTGCCTGCGTATAGACTTTTACATCCGACGCAAAACGCTGAGGTTCACGTTCCGGCATTACAAGACTGGTCAATGAATCAAGACGTAATGCTTTATATGGAAAAAGGAAGCTGCCACAACTAACCCAGCCTTCTCTAGTTAGCTGTGTCTTCTGATTCACAGCTTTCAAATAAACAGCATACGTTGCTCCCATAGAGTGAAAATCCGTAAATTTCAATGTATCTTCAGTAGTTACAGAGGCAGCCATCGGAATAGATTGTAAGATAGTTAGTTGCCAATCTTGCAATGCTCCATCAGTCACGTTTTCTTCAAGCAAGAGATGAACAGGGGATTTTTCGGGAAGCGCACTTCCCGTTTCATTGTCAATCAGCATCAGTTTGGGAGGATACTCATCAATCGTAAAATCCTTCAATTCGATAGCCAACGGCAGTTCAACCAATTGTCCCTGTTCGTCAGAAGCACGCCATTCTGTATTTCCCATCTGTGTCGTCATCTTTAGTCGTTGCAGATCGGCATTTCCCAAAGTAGCAGTGATCAAAGCTATGAATAATCCTATATGATTTAGCAAGAAAGATAATTTACTTACTTTCAAAGGAAAGCCGGCACGAAGGATGGTTAATCCTAAAACCGTAACCATCCAGAAATAGAGTAGCACAAAAGGCCAGGACGAAATCATTCGGGAAAAGCCCAAAATATCGCCAGGAGAATTACTGGAAGAAACTTGTCGGATAAGTCCCATCACTACCGTCAGCAACGTCACCCATGCTAAGGATGAAACTGCCGCAGAATAATGACTCAGCCATCCAAACAAGTAAACTCGTTTACGAAGAAGGTGCATACAGGCCAGTCCGATAATATAAACTATTAATACAATCACATTAACCGGATAGGCGAATAAGTTCCAATTGATCGCTCCTACAGTTACTTGCAACAGAAAGCCTGTCACCAGCAAGCCCATACCAATCAACAGACCTTCTTTATAACTCCACGGTTTACTCCACATATATCTGTTTTTATTTCTGTGCCAGACGACCTGTTGCCTTTGCTTTCTGTAACCAAGCAGGAACTGTTGTATTCAGGAATTTCTCTTTAGCTGCTTTTTCTGCATCCATATCCAAACCGATATATTGCTGTGCTTTAGCCTTAGTAGAAATATCAGGCATTGGAACTTCTCCTGTAAAACCGTTCTTCACTAATACTTTGGATACTGCCAAACGAGCTTGCATAGCACGATCGAGTCCATGAGAAAGTATTCTTTGAATTTCCTGAGGAGCATGGAACGAACCACCATGTGAAGCAACTCCAAAATCCCAACGCCATTGTGCCTGACGAATCAAAGCAAGTACGTCTTTCATCTGGTCTTCTGTAGCTCCGGCATCCCAAGCATATTTTGCTTCGATATGTGCTTTTGCAAGTTCCTGTTCCAAACGGTTACGGATTTCATTCGCTTTACGTTGGCGTTCGTAAACATTGTTTCGCAATGTTTCTTCACTCTCGCGATGACAGGCTTGACAAGTACGGTCTATCATTGCCAACGGACTTTGTATATGGTGATCACTGAATTTCACACCACCTTCACTCTTATACGGCATGTGACAATCGGCACAAGAAACACCTCTCTGTCCATGAATCCCCATCTGTGCGATTTCATAATCAGGATGTTGAGCTTTCAAAATCGGAGTACGGCTCAACTTGTGAATATAATCATAAAAACCTGCCTCATCATAATATGCTTCCATATCTTCTACTGTGAAACCTTTATCCCAAGGGAATGTCAGATATTTGCCATCACCTTTGAAATAATATTCTACGTGACACTGTGCACATACCAGCGAACGCATCTCTTGCGGAGTAGCTTTCGTGATATCCTTACCTTGACGTTGGAAAGCCTCAATCAAAGCCGGACGACTGATATGAAGATTCATCGTTTCCGAATCGTGACAATCGGAACACCCGATCGGATTTACGATTTCATCACCAAATGCAGCCCATTTATTATGATAAAATGAATCTACGCCAAGCGCTTCCATCATACGAGGAACATCCGGGCTTTTACATGTCCAACAAGTAGAAGGTTGAGGACCTTCAGTCGGATTCATAGGTGCTCCGGTACGCAGGGATGCAGTTATATCTTCAATAGCATGCATGTGTCCGCGTGGAGTAGAATAATCTTTAGAGAATGCATATCCGGCCCAGAGAACAACCATCTCAGGACGTTTCTCCAATACATCAACTGCTACATTCCCATTAAACTCACTTTCAAAATCTGTCTTAGCTGTTTCCATCCACGTCTGATATTCACGAGGAAAATCATCATTATAGCGTTCGTTACGAGCCTCAACTCCTTTGATAACGTTTTTACGATTATTGAATATACTTGCTACTTCCGCTCTCCGTTCCATCAGTGCAGAAACACACAATCCCAAAACAAAAACAATAACCATTGAACCTCCGAACAATAGCCATCCTTGCCATGATTTTAATTTCTTTTCCATCATTATATATTGGTTTTATTATTTTATTTATGTTGCATTATTAATCATTCATCATTTTCCGAAGCCACTCCGGTACAGGAGATTTCGGATAAGGTACGATAGCCGCCGGAGTACCGGAAAGTGAGTTCTTTCCACCATGAGGCACATCACGATGGCAATCCCAACAGGCTTTTCCTTCTCCAACTTGTGACATCATATAGTCTATCTTTCCCGTCTTCACAATTTCCATATTCAATTGTGTATGGCAACGGATACAGTTATTCATAATTACTTGAGAACTGGCTTCATGAGCTTGAATTACCTGCGGTTCGCTTTTCGTAAGGAATGCAGCTACATGTTTCATTCCATCCATTCCTTTGAATACCCATTTCTTCACTGTATTTTCATGAGGAACGTGACAATCATTGCAAGTCGCATTCCGGGCATGGGAACTATGAAACCAGGTTGCGTAATAAGGTGCCATGATGTGACAGTTCACACAAGCTGCCGGATCATCACCCAGATAAGTATGAGCCCGAAGCTGATACATGAATAAGCCCCCTCCACCTACAATAATACCGGTAATAATGACTGCCGTCACTTTCCACCTGTACGAAGGGAATATTCGATTTAGAATTGGAAACTTCATCATATAAAAAATAATTTTTCACAAAGATAAAGGATTAGAAATAAAAGAAACGTAATATCTATTACACTTTTTAAAGAAAAGATTTGGTTCTAAATTGAGAAAACAGCCTGCGATTCTACACCATATAGCCCCATGAATAATCATTAGGCAATAAAGATATAAATTAATTATTGTATTGCAAAGGTAAGTTATTGGAAAGAAAAAGAATATCTTTGTGATTTAGTTTTTTAAATGCAGCAGGAGATTAATGAGAAACTTTGCAGCCATTGATTTTGAAACCGCAAATGGACAACGTACCAGCGTATGTAGTGTCGGAATAGTTATTGTACGGAACGGAAAGATTGTAGACAGAATATACAGTCTCATTCGTCCCTTTCCCAACTATTATACACAATGGACTACTGCTGTTCACGGTTTGACAGCCATTGATACGGCAGAAGCCAATGACTTTCCTACCGTCTGGTTGGAAATAGCACCACGTATCCAAGGTCTGCCACTCGTGGCACATAATAGCCCTTTTGATGAAGGATGTTTAAAAGCTGTTTATGAAATCTATAAGATGACTTATCCGGATTATAAGTTTTATTGTACTTGCCGGGCTTCCCGGAAAATATTCAAAAACGAACTCCCCAATCACCAATTACATACAGTTGCAGCAAAATGTGGATATGACTTAACCAATCATCACCATGCACTGGCAGATGCAGAAGCCTGTGCCCAAATTGCCATGCTGATTATTCCTGAACCAGATGATAATCTGACACTACAATGGTAGAAAAGATCAGTGTTAAGAGGGTGTCCGACACCCTCATAGATTGATAAATTAAAGTTGTCGGTGAATAAATGTTCCATCAATCCAGTAAGTTGCATGATTAGACTTGAATTTCAGCAACACATAATTTGGATCGGTAGGACCACCGGGAAAATGAGCAATAAACCAGTCTTGCCAAAGTGCTGCTTTCTGTTTCTCATCTGTCACGACTTCTACTTCTCCCGTTAAAGCTACACTATCACCTTTTTCATAAAAGCATAACCCCGCTTTCGGATTAGAAAGAAAATCCTTAGTCTTCAATGACTCAGCTCCGGTAGCCATCCATATAACAGAAATACCTTCAGTTGCTATTTTACTAATTGGAACGGGACGTGGATACCCTTCTTTATTAATCGAAGTCAATACGACGACCTCACATTGCTGCAACAACTCTGCTGCCTGTTCTTGTAACGTTTTCCTTGTCATAAATCAATTGTTTTTAAATTTGATGACACAAAGATAAGGAATAGGAAAACCGCTTTATTGTAAAAAATCGACTTTTATGATTCTACATAAGTCAATGTGATATCATCCGGGACTGTAAGCGAAAGAAACGAACCGGGTGTATTACCAGATAAGGCTTTGATCTCTTTAGAGAAATGTGGCAGATCATAATATCCGGCATCGATAGCGGTAGATAATAAATTAGCTGTGGTACTGTTTCGAAGTAAATCTATCGCATTTTTGAACTTGACAATCCGGCTATATTCTTTAGGAGTGAATCCGGTACAATGTTTGAATTTTCGTTCAAAATGCCGTTGGCACATACAGACTTCATCCATCAAATTAATCATGGATAACTTTCCTTTGAATTGGTTGATGGTATTCACTGCGAAAGCAATACGGACATCTGCGGATTGATAATAATGTTGGAGATATAATAAAAGATATTCTTCTACCAACCGGATGCGCCCATCAATATTTTTCTGTTCACTAAGTCTTTCTACAAAAGTCTCCTCAAAAACAGACGACATATCACTTGTACTGATTCTCTGATTGGCAAATTCATTCAAAGGAAGCTTAGTAAAACAAGATAATCCGCAAGGTAGAAAACGAACTCCGAACATATGTACTGATTCGGTATATATTACCAACTCCGAATATCTGGTCATCGGTCCCACAAAGAAAGAACGATAGGGTTGCATAACTTGTACCTCTTTCTCAACAGCGTTGGCAATCTCTCCAAGCGTAAATATAAAGTCAGCACACCCATCCGGCAATATATGGATACGCATCCCATATTCTGGATTTCCTTTAAACTCCCAATAATTATCAATGTATGGAGCCAATATAGGAGAAGGTTGATATTCAGTGTACATTCGCCATTTTTGTGCACAAATATAGAGAGAATAAATTCTAATTGAGAATTTACACGCAGAAAAACAGATATAATAATTAAGTAGGGCACCACCCATTATTGCTAACAGTAACAATAATTAGCAGTGCCCTAACAAAACAACTAACTATGAAAATCGTTTAGAGAATGGACTTAGCGATCCCCATTTCCAATCCGCGAAGTTCTGCCAATCCGCGAAGACGGCCTAAGCAAGAGTAGCCCGGATTTGTTTTTTTCTTCAAATCGTCAATCATCTGATGACCATGGTCGGGACGCATAGCGATAGAACATCCGCGACGTTGTTGCAACAGAATCAAATTTTTCATAACATTGTACATATCTACATCACCTTCCAGGTGGTTTGCTTCATGGAAATTGCCTTCAGCATCACGTTGCGTACTACGTAAGTGAACAAAGTTTACCCGATCCCCCCAACGTTCCATCATACCAGCCAAATCATTATCGGCACGTACTCCAAGAGAACCTGTACACAAACAAAGACCATTCGATTCGTTAGGTACAGCCTCGACCAATTTCTTAAAGTCTTCTTCTGTACTCATAATACGCGGCAAACCTAAAATGGTATAAGGGGGATCGTCCGGATGGATCACCAGCTTCACCCCTACCTCGTCGGCAACCGGTGCAATCTCTTTCAGGAAGAATATCAAATTAGCACGAAGTTTATCAGCATCTATATCGTTATATCTGTCCAGAGCTTCCTGGAATTGCTCTACAGTAAAGCTTTCCTCCGAACCCGGCAAACCGGCAATCATGTTCCGAACCAACAATTTCTTGTCATCTTCACTCATTTGTTCGAAACGTGCTTTTGCTTTAGCTATTTCTTCCGAAGTATAGTCTTTTTCTGCTCCCGGACGTTTTAGAATGAAAAGATCAAAAGCTACAAAAGCTGCTTTTTCAAAGCGTAATGCTTTGGAACCATCAGGCATGGTGTAAGCCAAGTCTGTACGGGTCCAGTCCAATACAGGCATAAAGTTGTAAGTAACTACCATTACACCACACTTAGCCAGATTACGGATACTTTCTTTATAGTTTTCGATATATTTCATGAATTCTCCGGTTTGTGTCTTGATATGTTCGTGTACAGGTACACTTTCAACAACCGACCACGTCAAACCCACTTCTTCAATCATTTGCTTACGCTTCATGATTTCTTCTACTGTCCACACTTCACCATTCGGAATATGGTGAAGAGCATTTACTATACCGGTAGCGCCGGCTTGTTTGATATCCCACAAGCTCACAGGGTCATTCGGACCATACCAACGCCAAGTTTGTTCACATAAAAACATATTGTTCAGTTATTAAGTATATAGAATTATTTTTTAGATAGAGAATGCGTCAAAACCACCGTCAATAACTGCTACTGTACCTGTTACGAAGTTAGAAGCATCACTAATCAAGTAATGAATTGTTCCGTAAAGGTCTTCCGGTTCACCAAAACGGTTGAAAGGAGTATGAGCTAAAATAGTTTTCGAACGATCGGTCAACGAACCATCAGGATTAGTCAACAAAGTACGATTCTGATCGGTCAGGAAGAAGCCCGGAGCAATCGCATTTACACGTAGACCATTACCGAATTTCAAAGCTAACTCACCAGCCATGTATTTAGTAAAATTCGCAATAGCCGCTTTAGCTGCACCATAACCGACAACACGTGTCAATGGACGAAGAGCTGATTCAGAACAGAAGTTTACAATAGAACCTTTCTTTTGTTCAACCATCACCTCAGCAAATACCATCGTAGGCAATACTGTACCAAACAGATTCAAATCTACAACTTTCTTGAAAGCGTCTATTTGCAGGTCAAAGAAAGTTTTATCAGGCGCGATAGTAGCTCCCGCCATGTTTCCACCGGCAGCATTGAGCAATACATCAATACGTCCGTAAACCTTCATGATCTCTGCTTTATTCCCTTGCAAGATTTCTTTGTCCATTACATCTGTATATAGGAACATAGCTTCATTACCTTCAGCCTTTATGCTTTCAACCAACGCTTTTCCAGCCTCTTCACTTCTGTCGAGAATCACGACTTTTGCACCTTCTTTTGCAAGATAAGCAGCAATTCCTTTACCCAAGATTCCAGCTCCACCGGTGATAACAACAACTTTGTCTTTTACATTAAATAATTCATTCATAACTTCTTGATTTTTATATTGTTTATAACATATTATAATGATTACATAACGATTTGATAAGATCCTAACCAACCTGTTTTACAGACTTCATTTCTCTCGCCTTTAAGTAATTTCCCCCAATATAACAAGTTGAATTAAAGATAACGAAACTCCCGCCATTTTAGCGATATCTACAATATGAATATTTGAGAATTCTTTATCCATTACCAAATAAATTGATTATTTTCCGCTGCAAATTTAAAATGAATTATTGAAATCAGCAATAGTGTGTACGCACACATACATCGCCTCAAATAGCTTAAATTACTATAAATCAAAATATTATAAAATAAACAGATAGATATACATGCTGTTAAACATAATAAAAATAAGAATTACCTCACTTTTTGCACGAACCGGTTCTTTCTGTTAGACATGCCCTAAAACGCATCTCTTCATTAAGTAAATATCTAAAAACAGATAAATAATTCATCAATCGGTAAAGTCAAAACGATGAAAATCTAAAAAGAAATCTATATCTTTGCCAATATGAAAAACATAAAAGAAATAATCATTATTATGGTTTGCTGCCTGCTGGCGTTTCCAGTACAGGCTCAAACTAAGTCTGAGAAAAATGGCTGGCGTTTAGGAATCCAATCTTATACTTTCCATCTTTTTTCTTTGACGGAAGCACTTGATAAAACAGAAGAGTTAGGGGTGAAATATATTGAGGTTTATCCCGGTCATAAATTAGGTGGTAAATGGGGAGACAAAGTTTTCGACTTCAACCTGGACCTCCAGACTCAAAAAGAGTTGCGTGAATTTGCTGCTTCTAAAGGAATAAAGATCGTCGGTACCGGGGTTTTCGTAACTGACAACTCTGCTGATTGGGAAAAGATGTTCAAGTTCGCACACAACATGAAGTTGGAATTCATCACTTGTGAACCTGCTTTGAAAGACTGGGATTTGGTGGAGAAACTTGCCAAACAATATAAAATTAAAGTTTCTGTCCATAATCATCCGAAACCGTCAGATTATTGGAATCCCGATAATTTGCTCAATGCAATTTCCCACCGCAGTAAGCTATTAGGTTCTTGTGCGGATGTCGGTCATTGGCGTAGGGAAGGTTTGGATCAGATCGACTGCTTAATAAAACTAAAAGGCCGTATTGTTTCTTTGCATTTCAAGGATATAGCACCTAAAATTGAAGGCGAAAAAGAGCAACACGATGTTATCTGGGGAACAGGCATTCTGGATGTGAAAAGTATGTTGAAAGAATTGAAACGGCAGAATTTCAAAGGTTTATTCTCTATCGAATATGAATATAACTGGAGCAATTCGGTGCCGGATATCAAGGAATGTATCAACTATTTTAATAAAGCAATCCAGCAACTTAAATAGAATGAGTTGTTCATTGAAAACACAGATTGAAGAGATCACACCTAGTTTATAAAAAACTGAATGTTATCTTATCAATCTGCGTTTTTATATAGCTACAGTACCTAAATACCCCTAACCATATTCTTTATTTCTCTAGCTTCTCCTTTACTTTACCAGCCACCTTATCAGCTTCTTCAGCCACCTTATCAGCAGCTTTTGCTCCCGTTTCCACTGCTCTTACACCTAAATGTCTGGCTTTTTTTTCCGCTTCATCAGCAGCCGATTCCGCATCCTGCCCGATACGATGGATAGCATCATAAATATCACTTTCAAGTTTCTTCGCTTTGGCAGTACGTGACAAACGATAAGCTATAGCACCAAGGAGAGACCCAATTCCAAGTCCAATCCAGAAATTTCCATGTTTACATCCCATAATTAAGTTTCAAGTTTTAATTGATTAAAAATATAATGATTCAAATATTACCTAAATAAAGAAGCAATCCATAACACAAGGATAGCTCCCACAGTGGCAGTTATCAAACTACCGATCAATCCGGAGGCAGCAAGACCGAAAAGACCGAATACCCAACCGCCTAATATTCCTCCGAGAATACCAAGCAACAAGTTTATAACAAGACCGAAGCCTCCTCCACGCATGATTTTGCCCGCCAGAAATCCGGCTACAATACCTATAATAATAAACCAAATAAAGCTCATACTATCCTCCTTTTTTATTTTTATAACAGTAGGTGCAAAGGAAAGTTCAATCATTCAAAAATGAATTAACGACAATTTAGAATACTTAGTTTTAAAGTTTACAATGATCCATTCTTCCGGTTTTGAAAATAATCTGCCAGAGAGATAAGTTGAGCAACGGTTCTACTAATATTTGCTTTTGCCGTTTCCGGTTTAATAGCCTCTTCCAAAGACATAGGAGTAGGAACAATGGAATAAATCCCTTGGAAACCTCCTTGATTCAATATTTCGATATCTACTACACTGCCTGCCACTACAATTACAGGAATTGATTGTTTCCGCGCTTCTTCGAGAACACCCGAGAGTACTTTTCCCATCAAAGATTGTTGATCTACCCTTCCCTCTCCGGTGATAATTAAATCGGCTCCTTTAATTCTTTCACCGAAATTTAATGTCTGAAGTAATAATTCAATTCCGGGTTTCAATTCAGCATTCATAAATGCAAGAAAAGCTCCTCCCAAACCTCCGGCAGCTCCTGCACCCGGCACATGACCTATTTCTCTTCCGGTTACCGATTCAATGACTTCTGACAAAGAGCACATCCCCTTATCTAACTCTTCAATCATTGCATTATCCGCCCCCTTCTGACGGGCAAAGATATGTGCAGCTCCTTGTGGACCATAAAAAGGATTGCGAACATCACAGGCTATAGTAAAATGTGCATTTCTTAAAGCCGGGTGAAAAGAAGAACAATCGATAGAAGCTACTTGGTTCATGATCTTTCCACCGGTTCCTAAAACTTTTCCATCATCATCCACCAAACGAACTCCCAAAGCTTGCAACATGCCAAGCCCGGCATCGTTAGTAGCACTTCCACCAATACCTATGATAAATTTCCTACATCCCTGATCCAAAGCATCTAAAATCAATTCTCCTGTTCCGAAAGTAGTGGTCAACATAGGATTCCTTTCCGATTCCGTTAATAAAGGCAGTCCGTTTACAGCAGCCATTTCAATCAAAGCTGTTTCTCCATCTCCCGAAATTCCATAACAAGTTTTCATCTGACGCATCAGAGGATCATTTGCTAAAACCTCGTGATAAGTGCCATGAGTAGCTTCAACTAAGATTTCCAAGATACCTTCACCTCCATCAGCTATCGGAAAACGGATCACCTCACAATCCGGACAAACTTCCTTAATTCCTTCTTCAGCAGCCTGCTCTACTTCGGCAGATGACAGACAACCCTTAAAAGAATCCATTGCAACTACTACTTTCTTCATATCTTTTCAAATTAACTGTGACAAATATATCGAGAAACAGGAAGTTTGCCTACCTTTGCAGCCAATTTTTCAGGAACATCTCAAAAAGAAATAGGTATTATGGTACGAAATCAAGAACAACCTGTCGGAAAAATTACATTTTCCATATTAATAGCGTTGAGTCTTTCACATTGTCTCAATGACTTGTTGCAATCCGTCCTCTCAGCGTCGTATCCATTATTCAAAGATGATTTGTCGCTTAGTTTTGCCCAGATCGGTCTGATTACATTGGTTTATCAGTTATCTGCATCCGTATTCCAGCCAATCACCGGAATCATTTTCGATAAACATCCCATAGCTTGGTCATTGCCCATCGGAATGAGTTTCACTATGGTTGGATTAGTCAGCCTGGCTTTTACAACTAATCTTCATTGGATACTATTTTCGGTGTTCTTAATTGGAATTGGCTCTTCAGTTCTACATCCTGAAGCATCCCGTATTACCTTTTTGGCTTCAGGTGGAAAACGTGGACTTGCACAATCTTTGTTTCAGGTTGGCGGTAATTTCGGCGGTTCGTTAGGTCCTTTATTAGTAGCCTTATGGGTAGCACCTTACGGAAGACAACATATTGTAGTCTTTGCCTTTGTTGCATTGGCAGCTATCGGAGTGATGTATCCCATTTGCAAATGGTACAAATCTTACCTGACCCGCATGAAATCACAAACTATCAGCGTCAGAAATAAGATGAAGCTCCCCTTGCCGATGGACAAGACAGCTATTTCCATTGGAATATTGCTGATACTGATCTTTTCGAAGTATATTTATATGGCAAGCTTGACGAGTTTTTATACTTTCTACCTCATTCACAAGTTTAATGTAACCGTACAAGAATCACAGCTATATTTATTTATATTTTTAGTCGCCACAGCTATCGGAACATTAATAGGAGGTCCATTAGGTGACCGTATCGGTCGGAAATATGTGATTTGGGCTTCTATTTTAGGAGCAGCCCCCTTCAGCTTATTAATGCCCCATGCTAGTCTGGAATGGACCATTATTCTCAGTTTCTGTGTGGGATTAACCCTTTCTTCTGCTTTTCCTGCCATTCTGTTATATGCACAAGAGTTACTTCCCACCAAACTCGGACTGATTTCAGGGCTCTTCTTTGGGTTTGCTTTCGGAGTAGCCGGAGTTGCATCAGCCGTATTGGGAAACATGGCGGATCATTATGGAATAGAAGCTGTTTATAATGTAGTAGCTTATATGCCATTATTAGGATTAGTCACGTGGTTCCTACCTAATCTGAAGAAAAAAACAGCCGGTATGCGTCATCCCGACGTACACCGGCCCACATGTTAAGGTCAAAGTCAAAAAATCAAGAGAGCTATTTAAAGATTCGGGTTAGCATTTATCTCTTTTTCCGGAATAGCATATAAATAGTAAGTACTATGGGGAGTAAACGGTTTGTCATTAGGGAATTTAAGGAACCAATGTCCCAACGGATTACGTTTGGCAAAAGTACCGTCTTCCTGTAAACAATCAACTTGGGTCTTTTGTACTTCTTCCGATAGGGCAGTACGTTCTACTGCTTGCTGTGTACGAAGTACATCAGTAATGCCAAATCCTTCTCCCCAAAGTTCACGTCGACGTTCCATCAAAATTTCTTTGATCACATCGTCTTCGGATTTACCGGTCAGGTCATACTCACCTACTCCACGCGCTCGGCGCAATGTATTCAACGGTATGACAGCCTGCTGCAATGCTACTCCGTCACGGACTTTTGCTTCCGCTTCTATCAAATACATTTCTGCAGCACGCATCAGTACGATATCAGCAGTATCATCCGCGCGCATTTGAAATTTTTTATATCCCAAGTAACCTTCACGCATCCATTGAAACAGAGGTAGACGAATATCTCCCTCCGTAAAGGTATCTTTCAGATGAGGATCTGCCATAAAACTGCTATAACCGCCAACATACATCGGATCTAAATACAAAAAGTTATAACTCGCATCCGATTGAGAAGGAATCTGCGGGAAACCCCATATCCATTCCTTATTGGATACGTTATTAAAACCTCCGTATTCAGCTGTAGTTGTCATTAACGAATATCCTTCGCGGGCAGCTTCTGCCGCTTTTGCAGCTTCTCCCCATTGCCCGGTCAATAAATAAGCACGAGCTAAAAGCCCATTGACGACTGCCGTATTGGGTTTAAACTTCTGATTATCGCCACCACGAGTATAATTCTTGAGATAATCTTGTGCCAGATTCAAATCATCAAAGATACGCTGATACACTTGTGCCACAGACGACTTTCCTTTTGGCACTGAGGTATATGTATTGGGCTCTGTATAAATTGGCACGCAAGGAGCATCTTTATCCTTCAGATAAGTGAACTGATAGTGTTGTACCAAATGCAAATAACAAAAAGCCCGTAAGACTAATGCTTGTCCTTGTGACTGCCGAAGCTTTTCCGAGTCGCCTTTTATAGAAATAGCTGTATTACAGTTATCAATCGTCTTATACATCAGATACCATGCAAATGCAGTTCTGTTATTGGAAGGAATGGCCACATCACCAAACTGATATGAAGAATTGAAACCATACTTCGGACGGGAAACAACATCGCTCGCCATCATATCGTCTTGACATTGAAGTGCACGATAACCGACATTGGCATACGTACTGGTATATTCAAACAGATTATACCATGCACCATTAAAGAGTGCTTCCGCATTTTCCGGGACAGGAACTTTATCAGAATCTACCGCGTCCGTAGGATCCGTATTTAAGAAACTACTGCTACAGCTTGTCACCAGGAAGAATCCGGCAACTACTGTTAGAATGGATTTTATTTTTATCTTCTTCATCATTTATACTGCATTTAAAAAGAAATATTAATGCCACCGGAAATCGTTCTCATAGCCGGATAACGGTAATAAGTGATACCTGTAATCCCCTGTTCCGGGTCTAATCCCTGATTCCGATGGATCGTAAATAGATTGTCTCCCTGCACATATACCTGTACTTCTCCTAAAGCAATTCTGTTAATCCATTGTTTGGGCAATGTATAAGAAAGTGTCAGGTTCTTCAGACGCATATAGGAGTTATTCTGCAAGAAACGAGTAGAAGTCGAATTCCAATTATTGGAAGTAGTACTCAAAGCCGGTACATCCGTATATCGGTTTTCAGGGGTCCATCTTTTTAAAATCTCCGTAGACCAATCACGCCCTTCCAAACTACCATTATGCAGAATCATTGTGATGTCACGGTTGTAAATATATCCACCAATGCTATATGCAAATACAGCCGAAAGGTCAATGCCTTTCCAAGAAAGCGAAGTATTGAACCCACCATACACTTTGGGTAGTGAAGATTTATTAATATAATAATTACTAGCCAAAGAATAATCGTTGGTAGTCGTACGTCCAATCACATTTTCATTGTCATCTTTCAGATCTTTATACCACAACGGGTCTCCGTTTTCAGGATTCACTCCCGCCCACTCTTTCATATAAAAGTCATAAACCGAACGGCCTACCTGCAATTTATTCACTCCGCTTTGTGGCATATCCTTCAATGGAAGCTCAGTTACCTTATTTTTATAATGAGTCAGGTTTATACCAAGTTTCCAAACCCAACCGTTCTGATTGATAATCGTTCCGTTCAGTACCAACTCAATACCGGTATTCTTCAATGCTCCCACATTCTCATCAATCGTATTATATCCCAAAGAAGGTGCTATCGGGCGTGCATATAACAAATCTTTCGAGCGTCGTTGGAAAAAGTCGAACGAACCGGAGAAACGGTTGTTTAATAGTGAAAAGTCAAGACCTAAATTAAAATTCAGGTTAGTCTCCCATTTCAAATTGGGAGTTGCCATACGGCTGGATACCAGCGCATTCTCACCCAGATTCGAAACAATTGTATAAAGCCCTTTACTTGCATAATACGTGCCCAGATTATCATTTCCCTGCGCGCCATAACTCATTTTTAAGGTTAATGCAGATAACCAGTCAGTAGTAGCAGCCATAAAATTCTCACGATCTATACGCCAGGATGCACCCAATGACCAAAAGTTTCCCCAGCGTGTACCGGGTGCAAACCGGGAAGAACCGTCGCGGCGGTAAGAAGCCGAAAAGAAATATTTATTCTGATAATCATATAGTAACTGTGACAGATAACCCACCAATGCGTAATCTATACGATACCCCGACCCCCCTGTCAGTTGTGAACCGACTACCAATTCCGGCATATCAGGTTGTGACATTTTCGAACGGGAAGCTGTCAGTTCATCGTAACGATAAGAATAAGCTTCCATTCCTGCCAAAATATTGAAATGATGATCACCAAACGTTTTATCGTAAGTAGCGATATTATTCCAAGTCCAAGAGAAAGTCCGGGAATTGAGACGACTTGCCCCACCACCGTTTACTGTTGCGGGACCCAATTTTATATTCGTATAATCTAATGTATTATAGTTGACCAAATCGAAGTTGAAACTCGTCTTGAACTTCAGTCCTTCGATAATAGTCGCTTCCAGAAACGTACGTCCGGAGAATTCATCTTTCATCCTTTCGGACTTATCCGTCGGTAATGTAGCCGGTAAGTTCCAGTTTGCCATTGATCCTGAAGGACGGTACGAACCGAAATCATAAATACGTTTTCCATTTTCGTCCAACCGAAAACTTCCATCCGCATTCCTTTCATAAATAGGATAGAAACCGGGCATGGTACGTCCGGCAGTAATCACATTACTAGTCTTTGAATCCGAAGATACCGGATAGTTCTGCATTGAATGAGCAAAACTCAGGTTTATGCTTCCTTTCAGCCAGGAAGTCATTTCACTTGTCACATTTGAACGCAGATTAAAACGTTTATAACCGGATTCAAGCGCAATACCTTTATCATTCAGATATCCTGCCGAGAAAAAGTACTGATTGGATTTACCGCCACCGGAAACACTCAGATTCAACTCCGTCCGAAGTGCCTGCTGTTCCATAGCATCACTCCAATTGGAATTCCACAACGGACGTGCACCATTCACCAGTTTACCATCAGTACCAACAGGCTGAGAATATTGCAGACCATAAGGATTCGGGCCGTCTCCCATCAACTTGGTAACCAACTCTTTGGAAGCCTGCATAGCCGCAGTAGCAGGAGTATAATCAGAACTACGGGCATATTGATTTCTAAGTGCCTCCCAATATAACTCAAAATATTGATCTGTACTGACACGATCGTAATCACGAACAGCTCGATTAGAACCTCCCAAAGTAGCTTTTATCTTCACTGTCGGTTTAGACTCCTGCTGACCTTGTTTTGTTGTGATAATAATTACACCGTTAGCACCACGCGAACCGTACAAAGCAGCAGAGGCGGCATCCTTCAATACTGTCATAGAGGCTATATCATCGGGATTAATAGAATTGACACTACCATCAAACGGAACCCCATCCACCACATACAACGGAGCACTGGAAGCATTGATAGAACCGATGCCACGAATACGAATCTCTGCATCTGTACCGGGCTGTCCGCTGGCTGCACTAGCCTGTACACCCGACACTGTTCCCTCCAGTACACGTGAGATACTGGAAGTTTG
Source organism: Bacteroides bouchesdurhonensis (assembly GCF_900155865.1). Classification (GTDB taxonomy): domain Bacteria; phylum Bacteroidota; class Bacteroidia; order Bacteroidales; family Bacteroidaceae; genus Bacteroides; species Bacteroides bouchesdurhonensis. The sequence continues at coordinate 2,102,571 of NZ_LT707006.1, read as the reverse complement.
CAGCTTTTCAATTTCCCCGGCTTTCATCGTCGAGGCCGCTCCGGTAAAACTATACTTTTTGGCCGTAGTATAAGCTACTACCATTACTTCCTCCAATTCTTTGCTTTCCGTTTCCATAATAACATTAATCGTGTTCCGGCCATCCACTGCTTGTTCAACGGTTTTCAAGCCGACAAAACGAAATATTAATGTTCCATTCACCGGAACTTCAATGGAATAATTTCCATCTATATTAGTGATTGTACCGGTAGAAGCACCTTTTACTTGCACAGAAACGCCGGGTAAAGGTTCGCCTTCAGAACTCACTGTACCCGTTACGAGCTTATCTTGCCGTACTCCCGCATATACTATATTTCCCTCCGAGAGCAAAAGAAACGCCATGATCAGACGTAAATAGATTCTCATAATTTTGTGGTTTAGGATTTATTTGCTTGCTGTAACTAACAGTACAGTGAAGTTTATTGTTTAGGAAACAAAACATTTTTTAGACGATTATTAGTATAAATCCAAGAAAGGTCGTACTTTCGTAAAACGAATTAGACCCAACTGGCAAAAGGAATCACATGATAAAACGATATGTTCTTTATCTTTTTCTATTTATGTCGTTCTCCCTACAGGCTCAGACTGAGAGGAAGGATACACTTGTCTGCAACGGTGGACAAACAGACACCATCCCCTCCAAATCCGGTACATTAAAAAAAGCAATCAAGAAGTTCCTGAATTTCAGTGATTTCGATACAACCTATATTAGTCCTAACCGTTACAATTATGCACTCATGATCACTCATTTCAGTAATTTCGAATATTATTCCGTCACCAGCGCGCAACCTCATCCGCAGAAGTTGAGTTTTTCACCCAATCCTCATAATAAAATTGGTCTTTATTTCGGTTGGCAATGGATTTTTCTAGGATGGTCTTTCGATGTGGATGATATCTACCGGAAAACAAACCGGAAAAACAAAGGGACCGAATTCGACTTAAGCCTTTATAGTTCCAAATTGGGTGTGGATATCTTCTATCGCCGTACGGGAAATAATTATAAGATTCATAAAATAAAAGGATTCCCGGAAGAAATACCATCGGATTACACCGCCAATTTCAATGGAATGAAAGTGGATATAAAAGGATTGAATCTATACTACATATTTAATAACCGTAGATTCTCCTATCCGGCAGCTTTTAGCCAATCGACCAATCAACGTCTGAATGCAGGCTCATTCATTGCCGGTTTTTCAATCTCCAAACATAATCTGGATTTTGAATACACACAACTTCCGGAGATAATCCAAGAACACATGAATTCCGGAATGAAAGTACAAAATATAAAATATACGAATGCTAATATCAGCTTCGGCTATGCCTACAACTGGGTCTTTGCACGCAACTGCCTAGCCTGCCTTTCTCTTACTCCCGCCATTGCTTATAAAGCATCCGACGTAGATGCAGAAGTCCGCGAAGGAAGAAAATGGTACGGCAAGTTCAATCTGGATTTCCTTATTCGTGCAGGGATTGTCTACAACAATGGAAAATACTTCGTGGGTACTTCATTTGTCGGAAAGAACTATAATTATCATCGAGGCAATTTCTCTCTCGACAATGGTTTCGGTACACTTCAGATATATGCCGGCTTCAATTTCAATGTACGTAAGCAGTATCGGAAAAATAAATAAAGATTTGCTTATCCATAGATTCTTCGTACATTTGTCCCGTTCTATTCAAATAAGGACACAAACCTGATGAAGAAACAATATCACATACAGACTACACGCACCCTTCCCCGTTTCCAATATTGGGGCAGAAAAAACTATGCCGCTTTTGCTAGTTTGGGACGTGAATTTCAGATTGGTCATCTACATACCAATGTGATAGATATTGCGCTTCAGAAGCAGGATGTCAAAATAACTATCTCATCCCAAACATTTATGACACTTAAAGAAATCAAAGACCAGGTGCTGGCAGGGGTCGAACTATCGCCCGAACAAGCAGCCTGGCTAGCCAACATGGCAGACAGTGATGCGCTCTACGCTGCCGCACACGAAATTACTGTCGCACGTGCCTCACACGAATTCGACATGTGTTCCATCATTAATGCCAAGTCCGGCAGGTGTCCGGAGAACTGCAAATGGTGTGCACAATCTTCCCACTATCAGACCAAAGCGGATATTTACGACCTCCTCCCCGCAGAAGAATGCCTCCGGCAGGCAAAATACAACGAAAATCAAGACGTCAATCGTTTCTCCCTCGTCACCAGCGGACGAAAACCTTCTCCCAAACAGATTACCCAACTTTGTGATACGGTAAGTCACATTCGAAAACATTCATCGATTCAACTTTGTGCTTCATTGGGATTACTCAATGAAGGAGAATTAAAAGCACTTCATGATGCAGGAATTACCCGTTATCACTGTAATCTGGAAACGGCTCCCTCCTACTTTCCACAACTTTGTTCCACTCATACGCAAGAGCAAAAATTGGCTACGCTTGATGCAGCACGCCGAGTAGGTATGGATATTTGTTGTGGAGGAATTATTGGTATGGGAGAAACTATGGAACAACGCATTGAATTTGCATTTACCCTTGCAAAACTGAATGTCCAGTCTATTCCTATCAATCTGTTAAGTCCCATACCAGGTACTCCTCTCGAAAAGGAAGAACCGTTAAGTGTAGAAGAGATACTGAGGACCATTGCATTATTCCGATTTATTAATCCCACAGCATTTCTACGTTTTGCCGGAGGACGTTCGCAGCTCAGTACGGAAGCGATACAAAAGGCATTGTATATCGGAATCAATTCGGCAATAGTTGGTGATCTTCTTACCACTCTAGGCTCTAAGGTATCCGATGATAAACAGATGATTCTGAAAGAAGGATATCATTTTGCTGATTCACCATTCGACCGGGAGCATTTGTGGCATCCTTATACTTCCACGACAGACCCGCTTCCGGTATATAAGGTGAAAAAAGCGGAAGGTGTAACCATCACATTAGAAAGCGGACAGGAATTGATTGAAGGAATGTCTTCTTGGTGGTGTGCGGTACATGGATATAATCATCCGGTACTCAATCAGGCGGCGAAAGAACAGTTAGAGAAAATGTCTCATGTCATGTTTGGAGGATTGACACACGATCCTGCAATAGAATTAGGCAAGTTAATCCTTCCTTTAGTTCCCCCTTCTATGCAGAAGATTTTCTATGCAGATTCAGGATCAGTAGCGGTTGAAGTCGCTATGAAAATGGCTGTTCAGTATTGGTATGCCATGGGAAAATCCAGCAAAAACAATTTCGTAACGATTCGGTCCGGCTATCATGGAGACACATGGAATGCCATGTCCGTTTGCGATCCGGTCACAGGAATGCACAATCTGTTCGGGACTTCTCTTCCGGTTCGTTATTTTGTTCCTTCCCCTGTTTCTAAATTTGGGGAAGCATGGCAACCGGCAGATATTGGACCGCTACAAAAAGTGATTGAAGAGCATTCCAATGATTTGGCAGCACTGATTCTGGAACCGATTGTTCAGGGTGCCGGTGGTATGCGGTTCTATCATCCGCAATATCTAAAAGAGGCCTCTCGGCTTTGTCACAAACATAATATCTTGCTTATTTTCGATGAGATCGCTACTGGATTCGGACGTACCGGAAAACTCTTTGCCTGGGAACATGCCCAGGTAGAACCGGATATTATGTGTATCGGTAAGGCACTGACTGGAGGTTATATGACCCTATCTGCCGTATTGGCTAGTAACCGGATCGCTGATACAATTTCCAATCATGCACCGGGAGCCTTTATGCATGGACCTACTTTTATGGGCAATCCGCTTGCTTGTGCTGTGGCTTGTGCTTCCATACGATTATTGTTAGATTCGGGATGGCAGGAGAATGTAAAGCGAATCGAAACACAATTGAATGAAGAACTGGCACCCGCTCGTAAACTTCCGCAAGTAGCTGATGTACGGGTATTGGGAGCTATCGGAGTCATCGAAACCAAACAACCTGTAAATATGGCGTATATGCAACGTAGATTTGTAGAAGAAGGAATCTGGGTACGGCCATTTGGAAAGCTCGTTTATCTGATGCCTCCATTTATTATCACTGACTCTCAATTAAGTAAACTGACTTCCGGATTGCTCAAGATAGTAAAAGAGATGTAGAAGGCAACCGTACAGAAAAGAATAAATCAGACTAATGAATGTTTAATAATTATGCAAGCAACTACCATATGAATGATTTTATCAATTCAATACAAGAAGAATTACAAACTTTAAAAGAAAAAAGGAATTTCCGTTCCCTTCCTCAACTTATTCATGACAAGGGTGAAGTAGTAGTGAACGGACAGCGAATGCTGAACCTCTCTTCCAATGACTATTTGGGTCTGTCGAACGACTTGTCTCTAAGAAATGACTTTTTAGAAACTTTGACTCCTCAAACCTTTCTGCCAACTTCCTCTTCTTCACGTCTATTGACAGGCAATTTCACAGCCTATCAAGAATTGGAACAACAATTAGCCTACATGTTCGGTACGGAAAGTGCATTAGTATTCAATAGCGGTTATCATGCAAATACCGGAATTCTTCCGGCTGTCAGTGATATCCATACACTGATTTTGGCAGACAAGTTGGTTCACGCCAGCCTGATAGATGGTATCCGTCTATCAGCCGCAAAGTGTATCCGGTATCGGCACAACGACTTATCACAATTGCAAAGATTAATAGAAGAAAATTACAATCATTTTAATAAAATCATCATCGTTACCGAAAGCATCTTTAGTATGGACGGTGACGAAGCTGATCTTTCAACTATTGTCAAGTTCAAACAGCACTATTCGAATGTCCTATTATATGTGGATGAAGCTCACGCTTTTGGTGTACGCGGAGAAAAAGGATTAGGTTGTGCCGAAGAACAAAACTGTATAAACGATATCGATTTTCTGGTGGGAACTTTCGGGAAAGCAATCGCTTCTGCAGGTGCCTATGTCGTTTGTCGTAATGTGATACGTGATTATCTCATCAATAAGATGAGGACATTTATATTTACGACAGCTCTTCCACCTGTCAATGTGCAATGGACTTCTTTTATTTTAAAACGCTTATCAAGTTTTCAGGAAAAGAGGCAACATTTACTGCAAATTAGCCGAAAACTTAAAGAAGCTCTCACTTGCAAAGGATATGTTTGCCCTTCTGTCAGCCACATTGTTCCTATGGTGGTAGGCGACAGCAAAGACACTATACTCAAAGCAGAAGAACTTCAACGAAAAGGATTTTATGCTTTGCCTGTTCGTCCGCCAACAGTTCCCGAAGGAACTTCCCGTATCCGTTTCTCATTAACAGCAGATATCACCAAGCAAGAAATTGATGAATTAATAAATTCTATTCGGTACAAATGATACAGAAATTTTTAATCAAGAATAATCATCCACACCTGATACTCTTCTTTGCAGGTTGGGGAATGGACGAAACGCCATTTCAACAAATTCATTCCAGTGATTGTGACTGGATGATTTGTTATGACTACCGTTCATTGGATTTTGACGATACACTTATTCAGAAATACTCCCATATCACACTGATTGCCTGGTCAATGGGAGTATGGGTAGCCTCGCAGATCATGCAACAATTTTCCTATTTACCGATTGTCCATAGTATTGCTCTCAACGGCACACTTTATCCGATAGACGACACACGAGGCATTGCACACTCAATTTTTGACGGAACACTTCAAGGCTTAAATGAACAGACACTACTTAAATTCCAAAGGAGAATGTGCAGTTCAGCGGTTGAATACAAAGAGTTTCTGTCAGTAGCCCCCCAACGCCCTGTTGAAGAATTAAAAAATGAACTAACTGCTATTCAAAGTTCGTATCTGGCTTTACCTCCTTCTTCATTCATTTGGCAGAAAGTCATTATTGGGAAGAATGATCGTATTTTCCTTCCGGAAAATCAATGGCAAGCCTGGAAAGACAAAGTAGACATGATAGAAGAAACAGATGGGGCACACTATCAGAAAGAGCTTTTCTGCTTACCATTAAAACATTTATTTTCAACAGAAAACTTTAATTATTGCTCATGAATAAATCATTGATTGCTGAACGCTTCTCTAAAGCCATCACCACCTATTCCGAGGAAGCAAATGTACAAAGGCAAATTGCCGACAAGATGATTCGCCTTCTTCAAGAACATCTATCCGCTCCATGCCCAAATGTCATCGAATTCGGCTGTGGAACAGGAATTTATTCCCGTATGTTGCTCCAAAGTCTTCGCCCAAAATCTCTGTTGTTGAATGACCTTTGCGAAGAGATGAAATATTGCTGCGAAGATTTATTAAAGGAACAGCAGGTTTTCTTTCTTCCGGGAGATGCAGAAAACATCTTTTTCCCTAATAGTAGTTCATTAATCACTTCCTGCTCTGCCTTACAATGGTTCGAATCTCCCGAAAAGTTCTTCCTGAGATGCAACGGCCTGCTCAACGAACACGGCTATTTTGCTTTCAGCACATTTGGAAAAGACAATATGAAAGAAGTTAGGGAACTCACTGGAAACGGCCTCCCTTATCGTTCACGAAAAGAGTTAGAAGCAGCCTTATCTCCTCACTTTGATATCTTGCATTCGGAAGAAGAAATTATCCCTCTCCGCTTCGAGAATCCGATGAAAGTGCTCTATCATCTGAAACAAACCGGTGTAACCGGACTATCAACACCTGCACCTTTACCTACAGAACATGATCATAAAGCAAAAGTACATCCTTGGACCCGTCGTGATCTATATCGCTTTTGTGAACGCTACACCCAAGCGTTCAGTCAAGGTAGTACAGTATCTCTAACATATCATCCAATTTATATTATAGCAAAGAAAAAAAGAGTATGAAACAGAATGTATATTTCGTAAGTGGTATCGATACCGATGCCGGTAAAAGTTTTGCCACTGGTTTTCTGGCACGTGAATGGAATAATAACGGAAAAAGAACCATCACACAAAAGTTCATTCAAACCGGTAATGTAGGGCATTCCGAAGACATCGACCTACATCGACGCATTATGGGAATCCCTTTTACACAAGAAGACAAGGAAGGACTAACCATGCCGGAAATCTTTTCTTACCCGGCCTCTCCCCATCTCGCCGCCCGTCTGGACAACCGTCCCATCGACTTCGACAAAATTAAACGTTCCACACAAGAGTTGAGTGAACGATATGATTATGTACTACTCGAAGGAGCGGGTGGTCTTATGGTACCTCTTACCACAGAACTCCTGACTATCGACTACATCGCTCAAGAGCAGTATCCACTGATCTTTGTCACTTCCGGTAAATTGGGTAGTATTAATCATACGCTTCTAAGTTTGGAAGCTATACAAAGACGTGGCATCACACTAGATACGATGCTCTATAATTTATACCCGACTGTAGAAGACAAAACGATTCAGAATGATACGATGGAATTCATCCGTACGTATTTGGAGAAGAACTTTCCAAGTACAAAATTTCTTTTAATACCTGAAATCGCTACTATCTAAGTAGTAAATAGTACATCAAAAATAGTCATCCATAAGCTTCTATATAATGAATCAAAAATATACTTTTTCGGCTCATGATACTATCTGACAATTATAAATGACACAAAAAAATACACTGATAAACTCAGTGTATTTTTTAGCTAATATCCAATGTTTTACAACATCGAAAACCTACCACATTACTGGTTACTATGATATCAGCCAATCCTCTTGTAGCACATTTCATAGCTCTGAACGGATTGTCATACGACCCTCCGCAAATTACAGCCTTATCCATCGTTTCATTCGTTGTAGCTGTAAATTCCCAAACATTTCCTGCCATATTTCTTATTCCAATTGGAGATATATTCTTTGGGAATAAGTCTACCCCCAAAATACTACCTCCTCTCAACATTTTATCATGGTCATAATGGTTCTTCCAGTTATCATAGGAAATTAACAATTTATTAGCCCAATAATCCGCACTATTAGCATATTTAATATCTATTTTATTCCCCCAAGGAAATAAATTCCCATATTTTCCCCTTCCCGCACATTCCCATTCCACTGCAGTCGGAAGTCTCTTTCCGGCATACTTAGCAAAAGCATAAGCACTCCACCATGAAATACAGACTGCTGGAAAACTTTCATATTCTGGATTACTATAGTAGTCAGCTATTTTCAATTTATTATATTTAGGCAAGTGAGAAATATCTGCTGGCTGTTGTGGATGTTGAAAACAAGAAACGTCATTCTTGTTAGCATAGTCTAAAAAGTCATTATATTCTTTTACAGTTACAGGAAATTCATCAAATATTACTACCTTATTCAATTCAATGATTTGTGCCTTATCATAATCTCCAATTATATATAAACCTTTACGCAATATTCTGTCATTCCGGTTAGGTTCAATAAAAAGGTCAAAATATGATGGATCGGAACTGATTTCATAAATAAAAGCTCTGATTTCATCGGTTATAAATAGCTCTTTGTTTGAAAACTCAATAGAGGTATTCATCATATATCCCAATGCGAAGAGAAACTCATAGTAATTTTTATGTCTGAACCTAATTTTTTGGTTGTCTGTTTCTATAAATAAAGCTTGCAATTTCATATAGTCAAGTGCAAGTATTCCATCTTCAAACAAATCATTTCCAAATGTTGAGAAAATATCTATTAGACTGAAATTAAATACTTTCATTTGATAAGCTCTATAAAAATAGCGTATGAATTTACTGAAAGTCGTTTTTTCTATAGACTTGGAAAGGCTGGTAATATATGAATAAATCAGCTTAGCCTGTATAAAACTACATTCTTCCGGATTAAATGCCTGAATAGATTTATCAACGGATATATTGTTTATTAGTTGATATTGAATAGGTGATATATAAATATCCGAATTACATTTCAAGCTATTGTATATCCTGTTGTGCTTTAATGAGCACTCTTCACTACTCAAATTAATGTCTTGCAACTTTAATATTTTGAAATTGGGAAGTTGTAATGGGTCCACTCCTACATTATTCAAGCCATAATTGATTTTTTCGGTAACCACAGCATTACGGTCAAGTAACTCGCCTATCTGTTTAGATGACATTAAAAATGACTGCCTGGATGTTATAATGATTTTCGAGTTCTCCGTGAATAGTTTTGATATTTCACTGAACACATAAAGAATATCATTCATGTTTATTTTGTCAAATATCTCATCCAAGCCGTCCAAAATAAGAATAAGCTTCCCGTTACAACTCAGAAAATAAATAAAATCAAAAATATCATCAGAATTGATATTGAAATAATTTGTTGTATAGGCTGTTATGAAATTTTCTATTGTATCATTTTTCTCCATTTTTGAAAGATCATAATACAAGGCATATTGTTTTCTTATTTCCTTCGTATTTATCCTGTCAAAAATTCTTTTGCACAAAGCAGTCTTTCCTCCCCCTGCCTTAGATACAGCAAATAAATTTCCCTGCGGAGAGTTGATAAACTCATCAATAATCTCATCAACATCTCCAACCTCATCAATAATATAATCTTGCTTGTCACCACTATAAGACAGAAGTTCTCCTTTTAGAGGAATAATTGATTGGCTTATTTTGAAAAAATTACTCTGATAGATATGCTCAATGTAATTCTTAAAATTTAAATACTTACCTATCAATGTATCCAAAGTATAAACATTTCTGCTTTTACTTTTTATAATAGAATAGTTGTCCGTAATCACCAAACTTGTAGTTAAAGGATAAGATGTAGTCAGAATGCTTTGCATTTCTTTACTTAACTCATCAAGAAGCTGTATATTGTCCGAAACAAAGATTTCACTATATTCATATTTGATCCCTTTCTTTCTTTGAAAGAGCAAATAAACAGACTCATCTTTTAATTGATAATATTTGAACAGCTTAAACTTCAAGATGCCTAAAAGCTCTATTAAGAATTTCAACTTACTTTTAATTTCGGGTTTAATGCTAAATGTGGTATCTTTTTCAGTATCCTCTTTTTCAAGTATATTAAGAATTTCTACAAAATCACGGAAAATCTCTAAAGTCGATTTTATATTAACATTATATATGTCTTCTTTCTGATTGTCTATTCTGACAAATAGATGCTGTATCAATTTATACACTGCTTTGGAATCTTCAGGAATGTCTCCTAATGTCGAAAAACCATCTTTATAACTTGCCAGAGAGTCTTTATTAATATGATGATTAGTAGCCCAATCGGAAAAGATCTTCAACAAAGCATCATATATCCATGAGATGGCTATTTCTGGGTAACCATCATCAATGCTCTTTAGGGGACGTTCGTAACTATTCCCTAACAGAATCTTAATGGATCTGCTTTTCTCAAGCTTAGATCTAATTTCATTCAAAATAGGCTTTGTATCCATTTTTATTTCCTGCCGGTAACAACTATAAAATTATCATTGAATTTAAGGCTTTCTATATTTTTATATTTTTCTTCCAATTCAGAAATCCCAGATTCTATTTCCTCATCACTGAAAACTGATAAAAGTGACATATAACGCTGCCTTACCATATTAAAGTATTTCTCTTTTTTGATGTTTAACGGATAATGTATTTGCGAAATATTTGTTTTAAAACCACATTTTTCCATACCTACTGCTATTTCACTATAATGAGGTTGATGCTCTTCATAATATTGAATAGCTTTTTGAAAAAGAGGATATTCGATAGTAGGAGGAAGTAAAAGAATTGTAAAAATTCCGTTATCAGTTAAATGATTGTATATGTTTTTATACAAAATTTCTTTTCCTATCTCAATGTGATGAATCATTTCCTTAATGAAAACTTTGTCGTAAGTCATGTCCATTGCCGAAAATGCTATTGCATCGGCGGGAATCGTAACAACTCGCTGTTCCTTCATCAAACCAGATAACATGCCCTCTGACAAATCGGTACAGATAACTTTATGTTTTAGATTCATTTTTTCCAAAATAGCTTTAGTATATATGCCTGTACCACATCCGCAATCTACTAATACGTCATTCTCTTTTAATTCCAAAATTGAGATTATTTGTTCTGATATATAAGAAATAAATTCTTCAGAGTAAGTCCACAATGAATCATACAAAAATGAAAGATTATCGTAATGTTCTTTAAACTCGTTATTCATGATCGATATATTTTAAATCGTTTTCCAACTTGATAATATAAATGGCTTTGTTACCTGTTTTATTGTAAACAGGTATAAACCGTACTCTATCACTAATACGCAATGTTCTAAATCCTTCAGTAAGAAGGTCTGCATAAGTACATAAAAACTGCTCCTTATTTTCTGTTGTAATAGTATAGAAACTACCTTTATTATTATTATTTTGTTTACCAGTAACTTCACCATAAATGTAAGGGTTATTTGTGTTTTTCGTATTTTGAACTTTATCATCCTGGAGAGTATCCGATTTTGGAAATATAATTCTACATACAGTATCCACAGGCATCTCAATAATCCCATCAAAACCGTATTTAGTATTATTTTTTCCAGTCATTGGTACATCTGTGAGTTTTTGACTTTTAATATTTGGTTCAATCCCAACCTTAAACCAATCAGAATAGTAAATATAAGTATCTTTTTCTCTATTAGACAGTTCAATATAATTTTTCCCCAAAATCTTCAAAGCTTCATCGTATTGATTTCCTGTCATTTTACCATATTTTAGTTGGGTAACAAAGAAATTTCTTATTTCATCATTGCTTGAACTGTTATGCAGAAAATCAAAAATATCATCAATGAGTGAATTGATTCTAGTTCTATGGTAGTAAACAGCATTCTCGACAACAATCTCTCTTATCTCTTCAGGCAAATCCTGTTTTTTAGGCATGAATGCTTCAGGCATTAAGATAGGGATGATGGTACATTGGCATTTTAGAGCATGAGCGATTTCACGCCTAAACCAATCATCGGGATCGATGCAACGTTCAAAGCAATTAAGGGAGATAATAGGCAAAAAAACTTTTGAATTTTCTATAGCATGAAGAATTTTAGTTTCAAAATTACCTCTTTTCAATTCAAGTGAATCAAAAAAAACATGAGGTACTTGTCGTTTTAGCTCATTAAACAGTAATAATGCAAAATCTGCACTACCTTCTCTGCGATAGCTAATGAAAAAGTCATATTGTATCTGTTCATTCTCCATATATCAATTATAACATCGCCAACAAATATATGCACATTTATATAGAAAACCTAATTTTGAAGAGTCAATGTAAATATTTTCAGTAGACATTTGTCGATGCAGCATATTTACACTATTGAGCGTTAGCATTTTGCTCTTTTAAACGGACCAACCTTATTTTGCAATTACATTGAAAGTATCGGGAAATTCGATGTGTTGGTTTTCAGTCTTTTCGATATACGTGTTGTACCGCATTTTTTCAGCCCATTTGCAAGGGTCGGAAATCAACTTTAGTGGGCTGATTGTTTGACTGTTACCGCATTTAGGTTACAAATGGTCGTAGGGACAAAGATAGTTATTTTGCATAAAAAGTACTGTTTATATGTGAGGATAATATTGCCAACAATCACTTTAGGCGAACTACTTTCCCTAAAGAACTATCGTTTTTCTTTGGGATTTTTGTGATTATAAAGCCTTGCGATTTTTGACCACCGAAATCTCCCCCATACATTTTCCACAGTGAAATACTTTCTTCTGGATTTTCTGTCCAGCATGACACAAATACATACTTGCAAAAGCGAACGCCGAGTGATTCAGCATTTCCCTCTTCCATATCATCAACTTTGTCTAGACGATGAACCTGATGGTCTTATTCTTAAGAATCATAGCTAATGACTCTAAATTTGTATAGTGGTATATCCTCATACTTCCTTTTTGTGCAAGTGTTAAGTTTATTTCTCGTTTCTATACTCATGGTGTAGAATTATGAGACAGATTCAACTATCTCAAAATAGCCCACCTTTCCTGTATCAATGCTTTATACTTTTCCTTCATCTCATCTGGCAGGAACGAAGAATCTATAAATACAAACCATTCCGGCAGTACCTTCCAGAATTTGTCATACACGTTTTCGATTACTTTATCATCGACTTTCATCGTTTTTAAGAGGCTGTCAAAATCGGCTTTTTTCAACTTGCGCTTTTTGCCGTTCAACGTCAATGCCAGTTCTTCGTTGTCTTGTGGAATAACCAATTTAGTAGATAAGAGGTCATAAGCAGGAGCCAAGACACATTCACCTACCTTTTTGTAAAGAGAAAAGTTCTTCAGGTGCATGTCTGCATTTCCAGTCAGGTAACAGAATAACAATACTTCGAAATAGTTGATTAAATCCAACACTGGATAAGCTGAGAACTCCACTATCTTTTTAGCAATTTGCTCATGAGAACCTTTGTATTTTTGTTCGGTCAGTTTCTCAGTTAGTTGGCACATATCCTCCATTGGAATTTTACCGCCTTTCTTGTCGCGGTCTATTCGTTTGGTGATGTATGCCAATGAACCATCCTGAAACCGTATCAAGGAGTGAGGAACTGTTTTTATCCGGGCGAGTTCTGCCAAATGCATGGTTAAGTCTTCATTTTCAGGAAGCAACGGATATTGTTCTGTTTGTGGTTTGAGGATATATCCTCCCCATAAACCCACTATTGTGAAACGTTTTTCACCCCCTTTATCTTTTTCTAAATCAACAGACAATTTCGGCTGAACGCCTGTAATCGTAACCTGTGAACGCACTACTTCCAAAGCCAATGATTCAATATCGGCTTTCGTATAGGGAAGCACAGGCGGGACGGCAGCTCCAAATATCTTCTTGGAACATTGCGGATGAAAATCAACTTGCCCTTGTTCCAAGGGTTGATAGCAATATAAACATCTTTCCATGATTCTCATTCTTGAATAGGTTGAATACTGACCGCTCCTATGCAATCTTTACAACAGGCAAGCAACAAAGCCATACGGTCGCGGTTGTTGATTTTCCAGTTCTTTTCGGCAATATCCAGCAGCCAGCCTTCGGGAATAAGCCCATCGAAGAAAGGATGTAGTACGTTACTGACATAGGGTTTATCGGTCAAAGGTAATGTAAGGCTTACAGGTTCGGCATTTTTATTTGCCAAATAACCTATGTCATACACAAAGGTATAACCGTTTTCATCCTCAGTGAGCGTACCCGCCGGATGGTCGTACATAAATATTTTAGCCTGCTTCATTGCTCTATCAGATTATTTCTGTCCATTGGTACAACGCCCAATTGTACCCCGAACAATTTTAATACTTGATTTACCTTGTCCATTTTCAGGGTTTCCTTACCCTGTTCCAATTCACGCAGGAAACGCAGCCCTACGCCTGCTTTCTGTGCAAACTCTTCGCGCGAAAATCCAAGCATCTTGCGCTTAGTTTTCACATATTCGTTTAATGGTAGATTATCCATGTTCAATACCTTTTCGGGTACAAATATAGGGATTATTTTTGGAATAATACCTTTTCGGGTGTTGTTTCGATAGAACTCTTCAACAATTTACATCTACTTTAGAGCGGAGATATAATCTTTAGATATTATTTCTGCACATCCTTCAGCAATACCCTGTATCATTTCTCGCCCTCTTTTCTGGGGAATACGAATACTCTCTCCAACGACAAGCATGTCATCGATAGTTGGATTCCCGTGATTATTAACAGAGGTGGCGTGTTCACCATTATACCCGTTACTGCACCGGGTTAAATCGTAAGCCGGAGCCAATGACCAACCCCCTTCTTTGCAAATGAAGCTGAAGTTCTTGGCATGGTCGTCTTTGTTGTCTGTCAATACGTTGAAAACCATGCGGCGGAACATTTCATCTACCTGCTTGGGGTCTTGGGTAAGATAGCCGGTGAGGTGGAGTAGTGTTTTATATTCCAATTTAGGTTGCGAGATCGATTCGTTGAGTAGTGCTCCTGCAGTGGCTATATGTAATCTGATACCGTTTTCCATATCAAAACGTTTGGTGGCAAAATACTTTCCATCCATTAGTTTAAAGTCGGGGACGGTAATTCCACATTGACGAGCGATCTCATTATAGCGGTATTCCATTATCCCCATATCTTTGGGATCGTATGTATGTCTGAATTTCACTAACCAAGAGCCTTCTGTATCGTGGAGTAAACATTTGGGGCGGCATCCACCGGAATTACCGCTATTGAAGTAAAGCACTTCTTCGGCCTTATCGGATTTCTCTGATAATACATCCAAAGCCATTTGCTGAAGATCATCCAGTTTGGGAAGTGATTTTTCTTCACCGATATAGGTTTCTGGAATATAGCATAAGGCCCCCATGCCGGATGTTCCGACGATGCTCAATCGTTGCAAAGGAGTTAGTTCGTTGTCATTTACTCCTTGCTTTTTTAGTAAGCGGTTGAGTAAGTAACGTCCGTAGCCATCGGGCAAACTATCCTCGAAGATACCGAAATTTCCCCAAAACGGTTCCGGCTTGGCAATGAATAGGTCTGGTCTTAAAGGAAGGTCGAGCGGGGATATGGAAAATCCATTGGCGAGCCACTCTTTGTCGTATTGAAAGGCGCACAGGCGGTTGTCGGGAGTCATGCTGAGCGTTCCGACATTCCGGTTGTGATAGGTTACTGTTAGTTTATTTACTGATTTCATTACGCCCCTTCTTTCTGTTTTTATTTTTGTTAATCATTTCCAGTTCTTCCATCGTGCTGAATAACGGCTCGGATAGAAGTTCTTTGATGTTTTTGGAATAGCCCAATGCTTTTGCCAATGCCACATAGGATGCCAACGAAATAGTATGCTTCTGCTCAAATTTTGCAATAGTAGGTGTCGGGACACCACTCAGTTCGGTGAGTGCTTCCCGGGAAAGCCCCTTTTCAAGTCTGCGTTTCTGCATATTTTGAGCAAGAATAGCTAATAGCTCTTCAGGCGTCTCTATGTCAAAATTATAAATTAAAGGCATACAATTGTATTTGATTTATATAATAATATCTGTATTTAGATATCATTGTATCTGAACACAAAGATAGCACTTTCGTTTCTGAAATCCAAATACAGTGAATTGTTTCTGGTTTTGATGATTGATAATGGAGGCTACCCAAATCTCTAAGCTTCCGTTTGCTGCGTTAGGAATGAATGGCACATTCCAAAAGAAAGGTGCCAGGATTCCTAAAGGATTTCTGGCACCTTGTCCTCATAGAGAGCTTTTTATTGAAAACAATAAAAGCCTTTTCACTAAAATGGACTAATCAGCAATTATAATCACAACCCGGTTCCAGTCGTTAGTCTGGAAAGGTTGTTCTCTATCTTTCATACTCGATACAGTGAGACGGTCTTTGCTAATGCCGTATTTGTTGATCAACTGATTGGCAACAGCTTCGGCACGTTGCTTGGCAAGTCTCAGATTAATTTCGCGGTTTCCGGTACCATTATCGGCATATCCCATAATAGTAGCTTTTGCATCGGGAAATTGTTTCATGTAATCAACAATAGCAAGGATGTTTAGTACTTGGCTTTCTTCAATATTTGTCTTGGCAAGCTCAAATCTCACGTGACTTCTGATCCCTCTTACCACTTTTGTAGTAGGCGTAGTTTCAGAATTTATCACTACAGTATCAGTCTTCTGAATAATCTTCTCTACAGTTTTCGCACGCTGTTCGTTGATCATTTCATTCACTTCTTCTTCCGTATAGAGCGTTTCCGGATATTCTTTCGAGATACAAGTAACACATTTGTATCCTGTTCTGAATTTATAGGTAAAGCCCAATCCCAGATTAAAGTAAGTGTCAATAGAATGATCATCACGTCCGTTCCAGCGATCAGATACACCGTTGGCGGTAGCTTCGATATTAAAATCAAGTGCATCATTCATCCGGAAGCTTCCTTGCAATCCCAATCGTCCCATAAAAGAACTCACGCTACTGCTAAAAGCACGATTGAAACCTATACCGGCAATCACATTTACATCGAACAATCGTTCGGGATATTTCCGTATCAACTGACTAAGATTCATCAATCCGTCCACAGTAGCAGCACCATAGTAGAATCCATGGGCTTTCTTAGTTATTTCCGAACCGGCACGTCCTTGCCAACCGCTAATAGAAAGTCTGGCTCCCCACACAGGTGAGAAATATTTACCGAAAGAAATAGCTCCCGAAGGTGCAATCAGCTTTCCAAAAGCTGCATCACCGCTAGAATAAGAAGCTCCTAACTGTCCCTGAATAAACCATGGATTCGGATTTAATTTCTTTTCCTGAGCCTGCGTGCTTACACAAACAGCCGCAAGAGCCAGAAAAGTAATAATTGATTTAAATTTCATAGTAAATTGTTTTTTAACTATCCAACTGTGCTTTTACCAGATCACGATCCGCATCATTCAAATGAATGCCATAGCTCATATAAATATACTGCCCAAGAACATTATTTTTATTGCTCAGAATCTGTTGTTTATAGAATTCGGAGAAAAGCTGATTCATTTCCTCTATCGAAATATTTACATCAAGACTTGAACGTAAAGCTTGCAAATCATTTAAGAACTCTTGCAACCGACCATTTAGAGGAGTCCCACTCGTACTGATATATTCTCCAATTTCGATATTAACCTTTCCAGCTTCTACTACGAACGGCATATCAATGCGATCTATAGAATCAGCCGGATTCTTGAGGCTAATAATTGCTACATAAGGCATCAAAAGACTATCTGTACGTTCTAAATTCAAATGACCGTTGGTCACAACGAGCGAATCCAAATACTTGCCCTCTATATTCCTTAAATAACCATGAGAATATTCAGGATATTCGATTTTCATCTCCACTACGCAACTCGGTTGTATATTTTGTTGTTTACTACAACTTCCTACTATCGAGCCACATATAAATAAAAGCAGAAGATATTTTCTCATTTTTGATTTTATTTAAGCAAAGAAGGCGATCCGGCTAAACATGTTAGCAAAACCGCCTTCCCTGTATTTACATACATTACGTTATTATTAACGCACAGTTCTATTAAAACCGGAAACCGAGTTTCAATACCGGCATATCTATAATTTTTATGTTATGATGTGACAAATTATATTTGTCGAATCCTTTGGGAGCAATTTGAATGATATCATAACGATATGCTAATGGCTGACATTCAAAACCAATAACAAATCCATTAGCTAAGCTATATTCAATACCACCCACAAGAGCACCCTTGATGCCAAACATCTGACCTACTTTACCTGCAGGCAGATAGACTTGCTGGTCTACAGCCTCGTCTTCGTTATCATCATCTTCACTCATATAAATTTTACCGGTATAAGGTTCCATTGTTTCAATACGTGCCATCTGGAAACCAACCGTAGCTCCTATATAAGGATGTATGCGTGGATTGCCTGTCTTAAAATAACGCTCGGTGCCAACATTTGCATACCAATTATTAGTGGTTTGCGCATTGACATATTTCTGGTTGGGAATTACCATATCGGCCACACTATTGTCACCTTCTATGTAATCCTTCTTTGGAGTAACATTGATATTCATCCCCAAAGAGAAATTTACATCCCAACAATCATTGAAAAAATATTTGGCTTGCAAGCCAACGATATTCACCAAGCTATTATTATTAAACCCGTTAATCTGTAGGAAATCATTCAGATAACCTGATTGATTGCCATTTGCAATGACATCACCGGAAGTGCTACCTTTGTCCAGAATACCTCCGGTACCACCATTGGGTAATCCGATGCTTCCGGCAGCATTGTTATAGGCAGGCAGAAGATAACTTCCTGTATTCTCATTATAAAAAGAGTTACTTCCACCTAACACCAAAGAGATTTGCCATTGACCTTTACGGGGAGCAAACACTACACCATCCTTATCGCCTTTGGCAGGCTGCGCCCAAAGAGGCGCAGCGAGCAAGGCTGACAATAAGATTGTGCAAAGTTTCTTAATCATCTTAATCTTCTTAGTTTATTATTATTCTTTAGTAGATACACCGATTCTTTCGAGGATCATTTGCAATTGGGCAGCAGTATTGTCTATAGTTGTCTTAGCTATATCCAGATAATACTTAGCATTGTCCATCAATACTTTCTTAGCATCTGCTATATCAATCAACTCATTATTCCATGCCTCCAATGCCTTTTCTGCTTCTTGCAATTGAGTACCTGCTTCGAATTCAGCGTCCTTAGCGGTTTTCACAGCATCAGTATAATCTTTAATTAACTCCTCGATAGCATCTTCATCACGTTTAGCTTCCTCAGAAGTTCCTTTTGCTTCTATTGCTCCATTAATAGCAACAACAAGATCACTTTGCAGTTGGCTCTTCATTGTCAATTCGCGTTTTTCAGGTTCGAATGCAGCTTCCAATTCTTTGACTACTTCATTTTGTTCCTCGCAATTGTTATAAGCTTCCAATACCACTTCACCTTGTGCATCTTTTTCTGCTTCCAAATCGGTCAAATATTCATTCAGAGTTGCAAGAACGGCATCAATCGTTGGCTGTTCGTTAATAAACGCTTTAGCATAGGCTATATCTCTCTCTTTAGCTAGTTTATCGCCGAAAGAGCCATAGAATTTATAGTAAGAAGGAGCATCATATTCACGATCTATCAAAGTCAAATTATGTTCTGTTATAATAATTTTGTCCAGTTCTGCTTTTTCAAGCGGAGTGATACGTTCTGCATTTAATAAGCCATTTATTATCTTATTATACTCTAGATCATTAGACTTATCATTTATTGAAGGCAAACCGTAAAGTACACGTGAAGCTACAATCACAAAGTTTTTGCTATTAATTTCAAGATCTTTGATATCAAAAGTTGAGGCAGATTGGTTAGATTGAATAAGCCATAAAGCATACTCACTGATATCTAATCCATGCGTAATAATAGTAGGATAATAAGATGATAAAAATTGAGTACCACTTAAATGATCCAATACATTCTCTTTAAGAGTTACATAAGCTGCAGCCATCTCTTCATAGAGTGCAATTGCTGCCTCTTTAGCCGGTTGGTAAAGTTCATTTGCCTTTTCCCATGCAGCATTCGCATCTTCATAATTTTTCTTTAATTCAGCTACAAATGCAGGATCTACCCCATTAGTTTCAGACCAATCAATTCTATGATTCGTATAATCTTTATAGGCTTGAGCAAAAGCGAGCGCAGATTCTTTTTCAGCTATTGCAATCGCATTATCACAAATCTCGGTAGCCTTAGCCATACCTTCATTATAGTTTTTGTATGCCTCAGCATAGACCTTTCTCAATCCTTCAGTATCATCAGCACCAAGTTCCTTTCTAGCAGCGTCTAATTGTGTCTTCAATGCCTCATCCGTAGGATTCTGTGCTAATTTTGTTTCCAGCAGTTTAATATTTGCCTCTGCCACCTTTATGTCTTCCCAAGCTTTGTCTAGAGCATTGATTAATGTTTTCTGAGTAGCTCTATATGCAGCCCATGCTGTTCCATCTTCCGTTGCACCATCATACTTATTATTGACTACACTTTCATATTCTTCCCTAGCATTGTTAGCAGCCTCTTTGTATATAACCCATGCTGTATGTTCATTAGAACCTATCTTATTATTCCAAGCCTCTTCTGCAGCATTTTTAATTTCTGCCTTTTCTAACCAATCTTTTCTCAAAGGCTCCAGTTTCTCAACCGATGCATTATAGTTATTAATGCGGTTAATAAGTGGATTGTAACCAGCATATTTAGAATATACAGTACCATTACCATTATTATAACCATCAACAGCCATTTGCCATGTCTTCAAATTAGCATCATACTTTTCCTGCAAACCTTTCAGTTCAGCAGTCATTTCATTAATGCTGGCTTGTGTCCACGCTTGGTCATCTTTATCCAATTGTTTACTAGTAAGACCTGAAATGAAGCCTTTTACTGTTGCTACTGCTGTTGTATAGCCATTTTTACCATTAGAAGTCATAGCCTCTCCATCCTTATCAACCCAGAAACCATAAACATTTTCTTTTATAATCTCATATTTACCTTTCTGATAACCCGGAATACCAATTGTCGGAAGTTCAATAGTCAATGGTTTTGCATAAATTTTAGCATCATCTGTAGATGTCAAGTCATTGTATGCTTTCTGTAAATCAGCCTGTTTTTTGTATTCTGCATCATTCTTAATGCGTTCTTCGGCTATCTTCACGTTTAGAGCATTCAACTCATCTTGAATGTCGTTCCATTTATCTTGCGCTTCAGTCAGTTTTACAGCAAGTGTGCCAGGTACATATGTTTTCACCTCTTCCAAGTTAGCCTCAGCTACTTCCAAAGCAATCTTCTTAGCTTCAACATTCTCCTGTTGATTTATAACATGCTGTTCCAGCTCTCTTGTATACTGAACATTATTCTGTCCCTTTTCTGCAGCAGCCAAAGCTTTTACATATTCACTTTGTGCATTAGTATAAGCAATATAACGCTCATTATATTCTTTTGCAGCAGCATCATAACGTTGTTGATACATATCTATAGTTGCACGTTCATCTGCAGACAGTGTATTTTTTGCTTTTTCTATTTCAGCCAAAGCCTGTTGATGAGCATCTTCAGCAGCTTGTCTAGCGGCTTCAGCCGTAGCAATAGCCACTTCTGTTTCAGCTTTAGACTTAGCGATTTGAGCTTCTATTTCTGCTATTTGAGCTGCATACTTTGCCTTTTCAGATTCTGTTAAAGCAGCAACTTGTGCAGCTTCAGCTTTTACCTTCTCAGCTTGCGCTTTTCTCAATTCAGCCTCAGCTTCCTGCACTCTAGCTTCTGCTTCCAGTTTTGTAGCTTCCGCTTTCACACGCAAAGATTCAGCTTCTGCTATCACCTTCTTTGCCATAATGAGTTCAGCCTTAGCTTTTCGAAGGATATTGATGCCCTCCGGTTCGTCATTGTCAACACATCCGGTGAAGACCGGTGTCGCACCCACTAGCATGGCAGATGCAACCAAAAAAGTCCATTTCTTCATAATAAATAAGTAGTTTAATTGAAAAATAAAAAATTATATTTAACTTAAATTTCTTTATTGCGTAGTTTCAAACTCAGAATACGTGATCGAAAGTTTGATGGTGTGATATGTTCAAACTTAGTAAAAGCACTATAAAACGTGCTTCGTGAGACAAAGCCACATTTAGTAGGTAAGCTTTGAATATCGCATTCTTCCTCCTTCAAAAGTTCTTTGGCATAGTTGATGCGATATCTATTAAGTAAAGTCTTTAGATTACATTTAAAAAGGAGGTTAATAACCCTTGAAAGATAGGTCGTATTCGTAAATAGAATCTGACTTAACTTTGTCAGGTTTAACTGAGCGTCAAGATAAACTTTTTTATCTTCAAGAACATAAATAATATTTTCATATATGTCCTTCATCTTTTCATTTATTAGTACCTCGTCATCTGTATCTTTCATTTCCCCTTTATACAGATTAATATTTGTAGCTGTCATATTGTACAGTTTAGTACCAGATAATTGTTCCCCATGTGTCCCCATACTGTATTTTTGTTTGATCGTGCAACAAACTTATTAATTTATTTAATAACAGAGAGAACTTTTATTAGAAATTCTTTAATATCTAATAATATTTTTTAAGTTTCAGGACAAAAGACATTTTCTGGGAATTTATTAAGGACAAAACCTGAAAAAAGTGTTGAATAACTTTCTACACTCCTTTGATTTACATGAAATGGGGGAATTTACCCATAAGCAGTTAAATAAAAATAGTTCGATTTACCATATCCATAGTCTCACTATATTATAAGTGACGAACAGAAGCATTCATAGATTAGTTCTTCTGCTCCTAGGATAAACTTTCTGTTATTTAATGGTAAAGTTATTTTTTATTAATCAAAATCTATAAATGCAAGTTCCGTTTACAAAGGAAGAAAGACGGTGATAAAAAGGAATGAGCCCGGCACAATACCGAGCTCACTACTATAGAGAAATTTATAATTAACGTTTAATTTAACGTCCAACTTTTGGGGTGCACTTCAGTGTCGCACCTTTTTTAGTTTTATATAACCAATTGAATAGTTATAATGCCATCGTTAACGGTTGCTCATCCGTAATTCTTCTTTTGTAAAAGGTCTTTTGAAAAGAAGATAAAACGCTGCTATCAATCCACTTTGAGTGTGAAGCAAAAAAAGTATCAGCAACCTTGATATACTCTTGAGGCACTTCGCACTTTTTCAGAGAATTGGCAATCAATGTAATCCCTTTAAGTTCTGATTTAAAGAACCTGTTTTTTAGTCCATTGCGGTACAGAAAATCAAAATAGACCTCTGCATCAGCAATATTGCAATTTGCCAATTCAGCCTGAAGCTCTTTCCAGTAGTGGCTCGTCATTTCCGACGATAATATGACCACCAACAAGCACCGTTCCTGCAAGGGGATTATTTGAAATTCTTTATTTTCCATACTACCAATTATTACATATATTGTTAATAACAACAAGGCTATCTCTGATTATGTTTACGGCTTCGTCATATTCAAGAGTCCTGCTTGTTTCTATATTGGGGCTATCCACGTGGAATGTCGAATGTCTATGTTGGTTGAAAAATGAATAACCCTGTTCCAAAGCTTGCTTTAAACGCTCGTTATCATTATAGGTTCCGACACAACTCTTGAAACAATATTTTCCATTACGGTCTTTCTGGAAATAAGTTCCATAGTCTTCGAAATCCGGTGCATCTTCCAGCAGACGGGTTCGTAAAACCGCATCCAACGCTTTCAGTATACCAAAAGTATAACATCCGTAATCGTCCACTTTAACTCCGGAATTAGCCAAGCTGACAGACGTATTGATAAACTTCTCAATCACACTTCCTCGAATGTGTTCCATTCTGGAAATATGCTTGTTGAGGTCATTATCCAAAGCATAGCCTGCCCGTGCTTGAATGGCAAATACCTCTTCTATCACTTCGGAGGGAACGGAAGAGATGGCTTGCAACACTTCGGTGATAAATTCGACATAGAAAGAAGTTATGCTTCCTTGTACCATCAGCGTACCATTGTTATAGAAAATGACGGAGATTTTAGCGTCGTATTTTCCTTTTAAATGGTATTGGTTCCGAATTGCCGGGTTCTTTTCAGTATTTAACTCGGTTACAATAACGTTGTTATACTCTTTTACAGCTTCAATCAGTGTGTCGAAATCATCTTGTCTTACACCTTTCAATTTGAAGCATTTCTGATCCATTTCGGGAATGGCTGTCTGTTCTACAATATATTCCCAGCAACTCTCACACATGCCGTTTAATGTGCCCTGTTTGCCTTGTATATTGTGAGAAACTTGCCCTACGGTAATGTAGCAGTTCAGTATGCCCTTTTCCTGACTTTTTGTATTGACAATCTCAATTTGTTTTTGTTTTCCCTGATTACAGTCCTTTATATGAAGGGTATAAATAGGATGAGCAGCAATAAATTCTTTCGCTGCTTCATCTATTTTTTCAATAGCCAGAGAGTATTTCTTATTTGCCATTATATTCGAATTGGTTTGCAAAGTTACACATTTTATCTATATAACAATGTATATCAGTACATTATTAACTATTTCCTTAATTTATGGGTATAACACCTTGAAATCCCGCCTGCCTCGATACGGGTAAGGGCTGTTTCCCACTGCCCGGTCATTTCGATGTCGGCAATGCGCTTGTCCTTGACGATGTGGTACACGGCAAGTCCTTTTTCCGTGGGGACAAGGTTCAACAGAAGCATTCATAGATTAGTTCTTCTGCTCCTAGGATAAACTTTCTGTTATTTAATGGTAAAGTTATTCTTTATTAATCAAAATCTATAAACGCAAGTTCCGTTTACATAAACGCAAGTTTCATTCATATAAACGCAAGCTTCGTTTATAAAAATGCAACTTTTGTTTATAGTTTAGTCCCAATAAAGAATGATTTATCTATCAGAGGAAAAGAAGTTAGGTATTAAAGAACAGGAATAAAACAAAGAGGATATCGGCAAAGGTGATAGGTGATAGGTGATAGATGAGGTGATAGATAAAATAACAACCTATCACCGCTCCAAAGCGCGATCAACAAGGAGTTTCCGAAGGTTGGTGATAGGATGATAGAGAAAATGATGTTTTTTGTTAGGAGGAGGCACGGTCTTTGTCTTTATAAGGTATAGTGAAATAGAAAGTGGAACCTTTGCCTATGTCGGAGACGGCTCCGATTTCACCGCCGATCTTTTCTATAATCATTTTGCAGATGGCAAGTCCCAATCCTGTACCTCGGGCAAAAGAGTTCAATTTAACAAAGCGATCAAAAATGTGGTTGATCTTATCTTGTGCTACTCCAATACCGGTATCCTTTACATAAAAGTAAATGTGGTCCTCGCGTACTTCAAAACCGTAACGAATTTCACCTGAATGAGTGAACTTACAAGCATTGGTAATAAAATTGGTTATGACCTGCATGATGCGGTTATGGTCCTCCTCAATCATCAAGTCTGTTTCCGGATTGTCTAAGAATAAAGTCACTCCTTCCTGTACACGATCTTTATGCACTTCATAAATGGTACGGCATAATTCTCCAAGATTCATCGGGTGCCTGATATATTCCAACGTACCTGCTTCTATCTTAGACAAATCTAAAATATCATTAATCAATTGCAGAAGGATGTCAGAATTCTGATTGATGATATCTGAATAGGTTTCTTCTTCCTCCGCACTTTCTGCTAAAGGCAGCAGTTTGGAAAAGCCAACAATAGCATTCAAAGGAGTACGTATCTCATGGCTCATATTAGCAAGAAAAGCTGTTTTCAATCTATCGGACTGCTCTGCTTTAAGTCTAGCTGTTATCAATTCCTGCTCTATGTTTTTCAGGCTGGTTATATCCCATGAAATGCCAATCAACAATGGTTTACGTCCTTCCATAGGAACCAGTGTTTTTAATGTTTGCACAATACGTGTTTCTCCACTAGCCGAAATATAGGTTTCTTGCATTTCAAGAGGCTCATGAGTGCGTAGTACTTCCATATCATCCCTATGGAATTTTTCGGCATCCCCGCTTTCGGGGAAGATTTCCGCATCCGTATGTCCGATAGCTTTATACGCGGGTATTCCTGAATGCTCAGTAAACGCTCTATTCCAATATAAATACCTTAATTCATCCTCCGGATCTTTCACAAACAGGTAAACAGGGACATTATTCAAAATCCCTTCGAGCAAGGCATTGAGTTCCCGAAGTTCATCTTGTTTTTTGATGACATCGGTAATATCCTGAGTAAAGAACCAGATTAGTTCTTCGTTATCTTCTTTAGTCAGAAACGTGGAGACTTGGTGAACCCCTTTGTTATTGTATCCCTTTTTTGTGTAATCAGCACGATATGAGAAACTGCCACCATTATCCCGTATTTGCTGAAGACGTGCTTGCCAAGCCTCAGGTGTTTTCATGGAAACTGGCAAATCATAGATCTTTTGTATGCCAACTTGTTGGGTTACGCCATATTCTTCAATGAATTGTTTATTAGCATAGACTAATGTACCTTCTGCTGAGACGGCAAGTATACTGTCGCTAACTTTATCCAACACTCTTTTAAAAACTTCCAATTGACGTTGGGTAATGATCTGTTCGGTAACTTCGTTCGGCAACACTTCCACACCGACTTCATCGTGTTTGAAAACAGTCTGCATATCCGGCCGTGAATCTAATATCTTAACCGCATATTTTTCTCTAAAATCAAAAGGAACACGCTCTTCCGGAAAAGAGAGTCGTTTCTTCAACTGGGCATTCTCTTCTCTAAGTGCCTCTAGTTGCTCTTCGAGTGTTGCTTTTGTTTGTTCACTGTCCATAAGATACTGGGGTATTTATATACTTAACTGTCAAATGTAGATAAAAGTTTTAATAATAAGGATATTACAAGACTTTTTATTAAAAATTTTCAGCGGTTTGATACAACCGTTTGAAGAATAAACATTTAACGGAGTATTCGAGAAACAGAGGTAACGATTTGATTATCAGAAAAATCAACAGCTCGAAATTGATTCTTTGACTCCGTATAACATAAACTCATTTAACTATTACGCCAAATATCATTTAGTAAAATGGAATCATAACCTCTACAGTGCTTGAAATCATTAAAGTCATCACAATTGGTTGCAGGAAATTCCAATAAAATCTCATCATATAAAGTTGATAGAACTTTACCACCTATTTCTTCTGCAAAAGTTCCTCTAAGTGCTTTCTCATACCATGATATTAAATCATTTTCCGTTACTATACTTTGAATTTTAGATTTCCATCCGATTTGTGTCAAAAGCGAAACTATTAGTTTTTCTTCAGAATTTTTGCATACAATAACTATTCTATCAGATGATACCGATGATACTATATTTTCCGCAAGTTCTTCGGTCAAGGACAAATGCTTTATCTGAATAGCCATACCGAAATTAGCCCACATATCTAATCCTCTATCGGCAGCATTGGTAACTCCGACACGATTTATTCGAGCATTGACGGTTACCGTTGAACGTTCTTTTGATAATCCGATTACACGTTCGGCAAAATCAGAAAATTCTTCCAATAGTTTTTGTTTTGCCTTATCAGCTTCAACTGTAACCTTAACTTTAAGACATTCTATAAGAGCCGAAAACAAAGCATATACTACTATTTCATATATTTTATCTACACTTCTCCTCAATCCAGGTTCATTCCAAAAAAGATTGATAAACTCTATAACTTTGAAACTGCTTTTATCATGTGTATGGCAATAATCCAAACCGCTTGACATTTGTGAAAAGCGTTGCTCGAAGCGGTCGTAAATATATTTTTCTACAACACCTTTATTTTGTCTGTTTTCAATTCCTAATACTTCAAGAACCGAAGGCGGTACTGCATTTTCATTAAAGACATCATCTTGATACCTTGCCGAGGATGTCGATGTTCTTCCCAAAAATTGCAAACAGACTACATCACGCCATCTTTTTGAGGCGTTTCTATAAGTTTCCAAATCTGATAAATCAATATCTCCATGAACTCTATCTCGATATAAAATTTCTGCGATTTGAATAGGCTTATATAAATGTACTCTGCCTTTAGATATGATTTTATCTAACGCTTGCTTTGCTTCCAATAGAGTCATAATCTCCAAATAAATTAAGTTCTTTATATTTTACGGCTGTTTTTTGTTCATCAAGTGCTTTAATCATTTCACCAGCTATTGCTTGTATAACAGGAACCGATACGGAATTCCCAGCTACTTTTCGTGCTTGTGAATATGGGATATTTATAATAAAAGAATCGGGAAATCCTTGAAGTCGCAACATTTCACGTGAAGTCAATCGTCTTTCTCCGTTTACAACCAAATAATTATAACTTCCTCCAGCTCTTAATGCGCAAGAATATGGCAATGGAGATATATTACCTCCGATATTTTCATGCCAAATAGAAGGTTTGGGCGGTATTGTTTTGAGAGCGGAAAAACGTTTCTGCCTCATTGTTTCTGACAAAAAATATGAGGCGGGAATATCTTCTTCTTTTTCCAATAATTCGGATAAAGGTTTAAAATACCCCAAAGGTTTCGGGAATTTAAATTGTATAGGCTTTTTAAAGCCTACAATATAAATTCTTTCTCTTTTTTGAGGAACGCCAAAATCTAACGAATTAAATACTTTATGATAAACGGTATATCCCAATTTATTCAATCTATCCAAAATCACCGTAAAGGTATTCCCATTATCATGAGTTGTAAGCCGTTTTACGTTTTCTAACAAAAAAGCTTCCGGTTGCTTTGCTCTAAGGATCGCTTCAATATTGAAAAATAATGTACCTCTTGTATCTGCAAAACCTAAGCCTTTGCCAGCGATACTGAACGGTTGGCAAGGAAATCCAGCTAAGAGAATATCGTGTTCAGGAATATCTTCGGGGGCTATATCATTAATATCCCCAAAGGGTGTTTCATGAAAATTTGCTTCATACATCATTTGGGCATATTTATCCCATTCTGAAGAAAATACATTTTCACATCCATGTGCTTCAAAACCTAGTCGGATACCTCCAATACCTGCAAATAAATCTATAGTTTTATATATCTTGCCCATATCTTACAATATTTTCATTTACAACATGGAGTATATCTTGTGCATTGATTTCATCGCCTACCACATTATAAACCTTATCCGCCAACCATAAAGTTACAAGTTCGTTTTTATATGCATTCAATATCTGAGCGATTATTTCTACTTGTTCACTCTTGGCTCTTCTTTCTCCTTTCGCTATTTTGCAATATGTCGCTGTGTCAATATTCAGAGCCGCAGCTAATTGTCGCTGCGGTATCTGATTTTGAATGCGTAGCTCTTTTATGCGTTCCGAAAACATCTTATTACCATTTTATGTCTTGACATTATTTGGCAAAGTTACTACTTTTATTTGGTTTACTGTTTATAGCTAACCATCTTTATATCGGATATTCAATCTCCCGACTCTGGAGGTGAGATTGTCCGTCCCTAAATGCTGGGACGATTACCCCGAATAGTTCACAGAGTTCCCAATCGGTCATGGCAATACAGAAAAATAAAGTTATTCAATCACCATGATACGGTCATTCAACCCTACCTTCATATTATCTTCTACAAATACCTCTTTTACCGTTCCATCTGTCGTAGATCGAATCTCGTTTTCCATTTTCATGGCGACTAATACACAAAGCGGGTCCCCGCGTTTCACGTCATCTCCTTTCTTAACGTATGTCTTCAGGATCACTCCCGGCATTGGTGCTTGCACTACCTGACGTCCCACAGCTTCTGCAGCAGCACGTGCGTTATGTATTTTCTCCATTTCCCCCTGCAACTCAATTTGGTAAAGCTCTCCCTTATTCATGATTGTATATGAATTATTGGAAGAAGGAGAAATCTGTACTCCATGAGAATGATGATCGATGATAATTGAATGAATGGAGTCACCTCCCACATTATAATCCACCTCATAAACCTTGCCATTGACCGCAATTTTCTTGATCGGTCCATCTTCCAGAATTTCTACCTTATATTCTGTATCCGGCATATCCAGAAGTTTGGCATAATATGTAGCTAATGTTGTACCCATATTAATATTTTTTTATTACTCCATTTAATAATTGTTGGCAGTCATCTGTAACTTGCCATAATACTTCCAAAGAGATTCGCCCACCACCGGAAGAGTTGTCGCCCGGGAAGCAGCTTCTTTCTCTCTTTCATAATGTCTCACCGCAGCTGCAATCACAGCCACTGTAGGATCTGTATTCTGGTGCCGCTTCAAGTCTTCCTTATCAAAACGGGTATCAATAAAAGTGGTATCATACTTTCCTTCCAGAAATGCGGCATTCTTCAGAACCCGTTGATGGAAAGGAATGGTAGTCTTTATTCCCAGAATTTTATATTCGCGCAAAGCACGAGCCATGTTAGAGATAGCCGAAGCACGAGTACGTCCCCAACAACATAGCTTGGCAATCATCGGGTCATAATGCAGAGATACTTCAAAACCGGCATAAGCAGCACTATCCAAACGAAGATTACGACCTTCGGGAGCTTCACGCACTGTTATCACTCCGGGCGAAGGCATGAAGTTGTTCTCCGGATCTTCTGCATAAATACGACATTCGATGGCAGCCCCGCTAAATTTAATATCATCCTGTTTATAAGGTAACGGATTACCTGCTGCAACTGTTATCATATCGCGTACCAGATCTACTCCCGTACATTCTTCGGTTACTAAATGCTCCACTTGCAACCGGGTATTCATTTCAAGGAAGTAGAAATTCTGATCCTTGTCCATCATAAACTCCAAGGTTCCGGCACTGTAATACCCTATTTTCTTGCAAGCTTCTACGGCTACTTTCAACATATTTTTCCGCGTCTCTTCTTTCACAAAAGGAGACGGTGATTCTTCAATCACTTTCTGGTTGCGACGCTGAATGGAACATTCACGTTCGTAAAGATGAACCACATTACCATATTTATCTCCCATTATCTGCACTTCGATATGATGTGGATTTTCGATATATTTTTCGATGTAGACTGCATCATTTCCAAAAGACGTCCCAGCCTCGGATTGCGAAAGACGAAGGGCTGTATCTACTTCTTCCTCCGAACGAACCAGTCTCATCCCTTTTCCTCCACCACCGGCAAGAGCTTTCAACATGATAGGATAGCCCACTTCTTTGGCAACCCTTTTTACTTCCTCTATGCCTTGTACGGGAGCCTCAGTTCCGGGAACAATCGGTAATCCGGCTTCACGCATAATCTTACGTGCCTCAGTCTTAATTCCCATCTTCGAAATGATGTCGGCACTCGGTCCGATAAAGATCACTCCTTCTTCTTCACAACGACGGGCGAAGTCCGCATTCTCCGACAAGAAACCATATCCCGGATGAATAGCCGCACCTGTCTTTTTTGCAATTGCCAATATCAATTCCGGTTTCAGATAAGAAGTATCTTCCGGTGAATCAGAAATACAATATGCTTCTTCTGCATAACGAACATGCAAAGCACTACGATCTACATGAGTATAAACGGCTACTGTTGAGATATTCATCACTCTGCACGTACGGAAGATTCGCAAGGCTATTTCGCCTCTGTTAGCAACCAATATTTTCTTGATCATATTTTTCTCCTTTCTTAGTCTTAAAGTGGAATATTTGAATGTTTCTTGGGCGGATTGGACTGACGCTTGTTGGCAAGCATCTCGAAACTGCGGATCAACCGCAAACGGGTAACTGCCGGATCAATCACTTCATCCACATAACCTAACTCTGCTGCCCGATAGGGATTAGCGAATTTCCCGCGATACTCTTCCTGAAGTTCTTTTCGTTTTGTCTCGGGTGACTGGGCTTTATCTATTTCTTTGCGGAACAAGATGTTTACGGCACCATCCGGTCCCATTACAGCTATCTCTGCTGTTGGAAAAGCCAGATTCACATCCCCACGGATATGTTTTGAACTCATCACGTCATAAGCACCTCCATACGCCTTACGTGTGATAATGGTTACTTTGGGAACCGTAGCTTCACAATAAGCATAAAGCAATTTGGCACCATTACGAATAATGCCACCGTATTCTTGATCCACTCCCGGAAGGAATCCCGGCACATCGACCAATGTCAGCAATGGTATATTGAATGCATCGCAGAAACGGACGAAACGGGCAGCTTTGACGGAAGCATTTATATCCAATGTTCCTGCCAACACCAAGGGCTGATTAGCTACAATTCCCACTGTCTTTCCATTCAGGCGAATGTAACCGGTAACAATATTCGGTGCAAACTCCGGTTGAAGTTCAAAGAAGCTATTCTCATCCGCTACGGATTCTATCATCTCCTTTATATTATAAGGTTGATTCGGATTAGTAGGAATCAGATCAGATAGTTCCGGCGTCAAGCGTGTAGGCGAGTCACTGGTAGCTACAAAAGGAGGTTCTTCCATATTATTTCCCGGAAGGTAGGAGATCAATTCCCTGATATAATTAATACATTCAATATCATTTTCTGCAGAAAGATGGGCAACGCCGGATTTTGTCATGTGAACATCCACTCCGCCCAGATCATCCTTGCTTACTTCTTCCTGAGTCACACTTTTCACGACATCGGGACCGGTAATAAACATATAACCGGAATTTTTTACCATCAGAATAAAATCGGTCAGTGCAGGTGAGTAAACCGCACCTCCGGCACAAGGCCCCATTATCGCACTGATTTGTGGAATAACCCCCGAAGCCATCGAATTACGAAGGAATATCTCAGCATATCCTGCCAATGAGCGTACTCCCTCCTGGATACGGGCACCTCCTGAATCATTTAATCCGATGATAGGTGCTCCCATCTGCATAGCCATGTCCATCACTTTACAAATCTTTTTGGCATGTGTTTCCGAAAGAGCTCCTCCAAATACGGTAAAGTCCTGTGCAAAAACATAAACTAAACGTTTTCCAATCATACCGTAACCGGTAACTACTCCGTCTCCTGCAAATTTCTGTTTTTCCATACCGAAATCGGTACAACGATGAGTGACCAATTTATCCAACTCGATAAATGAACCTTTTTCTAAAAGTAAATCGATACGTTCACGGGCTGTCAGTTTGCCCACCGAATGTTGTTTCTCAATACGGGCATCTCCGCCCCCCTTCTCAGCTTTCCTGTTTAATTCTTCCAGGTTTTTGATTAGCTCCTTCATAAACTGTGTATATTTGATGTTTTACTATAATAAACGTTTTTACACGATAATTTGTTAGCATTTATGCCCTTAAACATCTTTCTTTGTTTATTCACAGACATTTTTTACCGGTTGCCTCAACAAAGTCCCATGGTCAGGTGTTTATCGCTTATCATTTTAAAAAAACCAATATCCTAACGAAAATGAGAACAATTAAACTTTTACTAGCAGTTGGTTTCCTGCTCGCTTTCGGTACAAGCATTCATGCACAGGTACAACGTAATGAAACCTATTTACCCAAATTTGCTATTAAGACAAATGCTTTGTATTGGGCGACTTCCACTCCCAACCTGGGAATTGAAATCGCACTCTCCAAAAAACTGACTCTGGATGTATCGGGTAACTATAATCCATGGAAATTTGGAAACGACCGACAAATCAAACACTGGCTGGTCCAACCGGAATTGCGCTATTGGCTTTGTGAACGTTTTAACGGTAGTTTCTTTGGTCTGCATGGTCACTATGCTGATGTGGATGTCAGTAATCTGAATGTTTTCGGAATGGGGCACGACCGTTATGACGGAAATTTGTATGGTGCAGGTATTTCATACGGATATCAATGGATTATCAGCAGACGTTGGAGTATGGAGGCAACCATCGGGGTCGGATATGCGCGCGTAAAGTATGATAAATATGCCCGCGGTGACGGAGGTGAAAAGCTAGGACATAATACTCGTAACTATTTTGGTCCGACCAAAATAGGCTTAAGCTTTATTTATGTCATCAAATAATCAAAACTTATAATACTTACAATGATGAAAAAGAAACTTATTTATCTCATTATAGCACTTGCAGCCGTCATAGCACCGGCTCATGCACAAAAATTCATGAATGATGCACTCACACTCTCGGATGTGACTTTATGGCAACAGGGTGAGTCTTTATATGTAGGAATGACCATGGATATGAAAAACCTAACTGTCGGTTCCGCAAGAAGCCTAAGCCTCGTCCCTCTATTGACAGACGGGCAACACAATGTTCCTCTACAAGAAATTATTATAAACGGAAAAAGACGTGAAAAAGCATATATTCGTGGATTAGCCATGAACCAACAAGAGCCAACAGCTATCATCGTCCCTTATAACAAACGGGAAACTTTAAACTATACACAGGTGATTCCTTACCAACCATGGATGGCAAATGCTTCCTTACAACTTGTAGAGACCTTATGCGGATGTGGCAACTACCAGGAAATGACTGCTCAGGAATTAATTACAAACGATGTTTCTACCGAAGCCAAACGACTGAGTGCCATGTCACCACTGGTTGCTTATATCCAACCAACAGTGGAGGTGGTTAAAAAACGCAGCGAACAATACGAAGCTCATCTGGATTTCCCTGTTAATAAATACGTCATTTTGACTGATTTCATGAATAATCATTCCGAATTGGTGAATATCCATTCGATGTTCGACAAGATCCAGAATGATAAAAACTTGACGGTAACAAAAATCAGTATTGAAGGTTTTGCTTCTCCGGAAGGTCCTTTGGCATTCAATGAACAACTTTCAAAGAAACGCGCAGTGGCTTTGAAGGATTATCTGGTAAAGAATGAGAAGGTTCCTGCTAATGTCTATAATGTTACTTTCGGTGGTGAAAACTGGGATGG
This sequence comes from Bacteroides bouchesdurhonensis, assembly GCF_900155865.1. Lineage (GTDB taxonomy): Bacteria > Bacteroidota > Bacteroidia > Bacteroidales > Bacteroidaceae > Bacteroides > Bacteroides bouchesdurhonensis. Next base: position 2,067,851 of record NZ_LT707006.1, on the reverse strand, counting down.
CCTGGTGAAAGCTCTTGAGGCTTCTTCGATGAAAGACAAAGAAACTTTCCTGAATATCATCAAGAATACTTCCGACGATGCGAAACGTAAACAGGAAATTATGCGCGTAGGTGGCGGTGTTCCTTATCGTACCATGTTGAAAGAAATCTATCCGGGATTACGTAAAGTAAATTGCAAAATCGATTATACTGTCATCAATTTCGATGTAGAGCAAGGACGCATCATTATCCGTGAGAATCCTAAATACTTGAGCTTGAATGAAATGTATCAGGTAGCCAACAGTTATCCGAAAGGCAGCAAGGATTTCGCAAATGTATTTGACATTGCCGTTCGCATGTATCCGAACGATCCGGTTGCCAACCTGAATGCAGCAGCTGTCGCTTTGTCTATGAAGGATTTAAATACAGCAGTGAAATTTATGGAAAAAGCAGATCATGCCACTGCTGAATTCTTAAACAATACAGGTGTATATAATTTCCTGAACGGTGATATCCAACGTGCTAGAGCAGCTTTCGAGCAGGCAGCCAAAATGGGTAATGAAGCAGCTCAGGCAAACTTGCAACAATTGCAACAAATCCTTAACATGAAAATAAAATAAATAGAAAAAATATTCTATTCAGTAGACCAAATGAAACGTTCGTTTGTTATATTCTTAACAAACGGACGTTTCACTTTTTTAAATCTGATTATTATGACGCTAATTCTTGCTGTAATTCCAGTATTGCTGTTGATAGTTTTAATGGCATTCTTCAAAATGTCTGGTGATAAGAGTAGTATCATCTCTTTAATTGTTACTATCCTTATTGCTCTTTTTGGTTTTTCTGTCTCTATAGACAATCTGTTGTTCTCATTTATCTATGGAGCATTAAAGGCTGTTTCGCCTATCTTAATCATCATTTTAATGGCTATTTTCAGCTATAATGTCTTGCTGAAAACACAGAAGATGGAAATCATCAAACAACAATTTTCGTCGATTTCTACGGATAAAAGTATTCAGGTGTTGTTATTAACTTGGGGATTCGGCGGTTTACTGGAAGCAATGGCTGGATTCGGTACTGCTGTTGCTATTCCGGCAGCTATATTAATCAGTTTAGGATTCAAGCCGATTTTCTCTGCTACTGTCAGTTTGATTGCCAACAGTGTTGCCACTGCTTTCGGAGCCATTGGAACGCCTGTACTTGTATTGGCGAAAGAAACGAATTTAGATGTATTACAACTGAGTACGAACGTTGTGTTGCAACTTTCCGTCTTAATGTTCCTTATCCCTCTAGTATTGCTATTCCTCACTGATCCTAAAGTGAAATCACTACCAAAGAATATATTTCTAGCTCTATTAGTGGGAGGTGTTTCCTTGCTCGGACAATATGTGGCAGCCAAATATATGGGTGCAGAATCTCCGGCCATTATTGGAAGCATACTATCGATCATCGTGATCGTTCTCTACGGTAAACTAACTGCTTCCAAAGAAGAAAAGGCACGAAAGAGCACGCTTAAAACGAAAGATATTCTTAATGCATGGAGTATTTATTTGCTGATTCTATTCCTTATTATTCTGACTAGTCCCCTCTTCCCAGGATTAAGACATACATTGGAAAATAACTGGATTACCAGAATCAGCTTGCCGATCAATGCTTCTACGGTTAATTATACTATCTCCTGGCTTACTCACGCAGGTGTATTACTATTCATCGGAACTTTTATAGGAGGACTGATACAGGGAGCAAAAGTCAAAGAATTATTGATAGTTCTTTGGAATACTGTGAAGCAGTTAAAGAAAACTTTTATAACGGTAATCTGTCTAGTCGGGTTATCTACTATCATGGATACGTCCGGTATGATTGCTGTTATTGCTACGGCATTGGCAACTGCTACGGGTAGTTTGTATCCGCTCTTTGCCCCAGTCATCGGATGTTTGGGAACATTTATCACAGGGAGTGATACCTCCTCCAATATTCTCTTTGGTAAACTACAGGCTAGTGTCGCCGGACAAATTCATGTCAGCCCGGATTGGTTGTCAGCCGCTAATACAGTAGGTGCTACGGGAGGAAAAATTATTTCCCCGCAAAGTATCGCCATTGCCACCTCTGCCGGAAATCAACAAGGCAAAGAAGGGGAAATACTGAAAGCCGCTATCCCATATGCATTGGCTTATGTCGTTATTACGGGAATTATTGTGTATGTCTTCAGCTAGGAATAGTTTTTTCATATCAGCCTTCCATTATAGAACAAACCTTTCGAGGGTTTTTGTTGTTTTTATTAACGTATAAATGAACTGATTACACAATATGAGCATTAAAGAACAATACTGGAAATACTCCCTCATTGTCATTATACTATTGATGGGAGTTATTATCTTCCGTCAAATCACTCCCTTTTTGGGTGGATTGTTGGGTGCACTCACTATCTATATTCTAGTACGCAACCAGATGATTTATTTGACTGTAACAAGAAAAATGAAACGAAGTTTGAGTGCTTTTCTGATCACTTCAGAAACTGTTCTTGTATTTCTTGTTCCTGCCGGATTGACTATCTGGCTGTTGGTAAATAAATTACAAGATATCAATTTAGCACCAGAAACCTTTATTGCCCCCATCCAACAGACAGCGGTCACGATCAAAGAAAAAACAGGTTATGATGTATTAGGAAATGATACGTTATCGTTTATAGTATCATTACTTCCCCGAATAGGACAAGCCATAATGGGGGGAATCAGCAACCTTGCCGTCAATTTATTTGTAATGATTTTCGTGTTATATTTCATGTTAACCGGTGGTCAGAAAATGGAATCGTATGTCAATGATATCCTTCCTTTCAATGAAACAAACACGAATGATGTTATTCACGAAATTTATATGATTGTACGGTCCAATGCCATCGGTATTCCTCTATTGGCTATCATACAAGGAGGAGTGGCCATGATCGGATATCTTATTTTCGGTGCTCCCAATATCTGGCTTTTAGGATTCCTGACTTGTTTTGCGACAGTTATTCCCATGGTAGGAACAGCTTTGGTCTGGGTGCCTATAGCCGCTTATTTTGCATTGAATGGAGAATGGTTTAACGCTATCGGACTCTTCGCCTATGGCGGATTAATCATTTCCCAACTCGACAATTTGATACGTTTTATTCTACAAAAGAAAATGGCGGATATTCATCCGTTGATAACCATTTTCGGAGTAGTGGTCGGATTACCATTATTCGGGTTTATGGGTGTCATATTCGGTCCTTTATTGCTGTCATTATTCTTTCTTTTTGTGGATATGTTTAAGAAAGAATATCTGGATTCACGAAATAACCTCCCTGCAAAATAACAAAGCTACCGAAAAAATACGTACTTTTGCAGGTATAAAAAACGACATATAAATTAATGGAAGCATTTACATTCAATACTATCGAACTGATATTATTATCAGCTACAGGTATCCTCTTCATTATCCAACTCATTTATTATTTCGGTTTGTATAACCGGATACACAGACATAATACTGCTGTACGTAAGGAAGAGGTTCATTTTTCACGAGAATTTCCTCCACTATCTGTTATTGTCTGTGCCCGCAATGAAGCTGATAACTTGCGCAAAATACTTCCAACGATTTTGGAACAGGATTATCCGCAATTTGAAGTGATTGTTATCAATGATGCCTCGACCGATGAAACAGCAGATGTATTAGGTATCTTTGAAGAAAAATACCCTAATCTTTATCACAGTTTCACTCCGGAAAGTGCACGATATATCAGTCATAAAAAGTTAGCTCTTACATTAGGTATCAAAGCTAGTAAACACGATTGGCTGGTATTTACTGAAACAAACTGTATTCCGGCAAGTAACCAATGGCTGAAATTAATGGCACGTAACTTCACTTCGCAAACACAAATTGTACTGGGCTATAGTGGTTACGACCGTACTAAAGGATGGTTGCATAAAAAAGTGGCATTTGATGCACTCTTTCAATCTTTGCGTTATCTTGGCTTTGCTTTAGCCGGAAAACCTTATATGGGTATCGGGCGTAATCTGGCTTATCGAAAAGAATTATTCTTCAAACAAAAAGGTTATTCATCCTACTTAAATCTACAACGTGGCGAGGATGATTTGTTTATTAACCAGATAGCTACAGCGGAAAACACCAGAGTTGAAACAGATTATAATGCAACAGTACGCATACAGCCGATAGAACGTAGAAAGGATTGGAAAGAAGAAAAGGTAAGTTTTATGGCGACAGCACGTTATTATCGTGGTATACAACGTTATCTACTAGGTTTCGAAACTTTCTCAAGATTGCTATTCTATGGAGTATGTGTTGCCGGAATCGTATTCGGTATCCTTAACTTCCATTGGTTGGTCGCGGGAATTGCCTTATTTGCCTGGATACTCCGCTATGTCATTCAAGCAATCGTAGTCAACCAGACAGCCAAAGAAATGGGCGGAGGCAGGAAATATGTTTTCTCTTTACCTATTTTTGATTTGCTTCAACCGATACAGTCTCTCAGATTCAAGTCTTGCCGTTTCTTCCGTGGGAAGGGAGATTTCATGAGAAGATAAAAGCCATCACTAGAACTATCATTCGTATCTCATTGAACTTGCCGGATTAATTTTAGCAATGATGAAAGAAGGACCTATCAACATAAGTACAGACGAAAGTAATGTTCCCGCATTGATTAATAACAAGAACCAGATATTAAAATAAACAGGAACGGAGTCCATATAGTAGTTGGCAGGATCTAATTTAAATATATGAAAATAAGATTGGAGAAAACAGAAGGCAAGTCCTATGATATTTCCCAGAATCATTCCCTTACCAATCAAAAAAACAGAGAACCATAAAAAGGTTTTGCGAATGGTGAAATTATCAACTCCCAAAGCTTTTAGGATACCAATCATGTTGGTTCGCTCAATGATAATAATCAGCAAACCGGAAATCATGGTGAAACCGGCAACCCCCATCATAAGAACAAGAATTACCCAGATATTGGTATCCAATAATCCCAGCCACTCAAAGATTTGAGGATTCAGCTGCTCTATATTCCGCACATAATAAGTACCGCCCAAAAGATCATGTTGATTATCTGTATCTTCCGCTATTTTGTAGGTAATATCCTCTAAACGATTATAATCATTAACTTCTAATTCTACCCCGCTCACTTGCTCCGGTTGCCAACTATTCAAACGATTGACTGTATAAAGATCCGTAAGCAGGAAGAGATTATCATATTCTGAAAAATTAGTCTGGTAAATCCCTGCAATCGTTAGCCGACGAGCGCGAATGTCATCCTGAATATAATAAGTATAGATTTTATCTCCAAGCTTCAACTTCAACTTGGTAGCCAAAGCTTTGGAAATAAGAACTTTATTAGTAGAAACCGAATCACTGAAAACAGGTACTTCTCCTTCTAACAAATATTCCTTAATAAAATGCGGGTCAAACTCCGGACCGACGCCTTTCAATACCATTCCTTGAAAAGCCTCATCGGTCTTTATCATTCCCGGTTTCGTAGAATAACGCTGCACGTGACTTACTTCCGGATAACCGACAAGTGCAGCCATCATACTATCTCCCACTACAACAGGGTGAGTTTCATAAGAATTAACTGCATCCAGATTAGTGATTTGTATATGCGAACCAAATCCTACGACTTTATCCCTCACCTCACTCTTAAAGCCAACGACTACTGCAACAGCAATAATCATTACAGCTAGCCCGACAGCAATACCCGCCATCGCAATGAGGACAGCAGGACGAGATACCTGCTTACCACCATCGCTTTCACGATAAATACGCCGAGCTATAAAAAGTGAAAATGACATTTATTTGTTCCGTAATTCTATTTATTCTGTTCTTCCCGGGTACGCTTCCAATGCTTTTTGCAAAACGAAAAGCGCACGCGTCAAATCTTCTTTTTTCAATACATAAGCAATACGTACTTCATTGACTCCTGAACCCGGAGTCGTATAGAAACCGGAAGCCGGAGCCATAAAGACTGTTTGCCCTTCGTATTCAAAATCAGAAAGACACCATGCACAGAATTTATCCGAATCATCTACCGGAAGCTTTGCCACTGTGTAGAAAGCTCCCATCGGTATAGGAGAATATACGCCCGGTATGCGATTCAATCCGTCAATCAAACATTTACGACGTTCCACGTATTCATCGTACGTTTCACGCGAATATTCTTCGGGAGCATCCAAAGAAGCCTCTGCAGCAATCTGTCCGATCAATGGAGGACTTAAACGTGCCTGGCAGAACTTCATAACAGCGTCACGTATCTCTTTGTTCTTGGTAATTAACGCACCGATACGAATACCGCATTCTGAATATCGTTTTGAAACGGAGTCAATCAATACAACATTGTTTTCAATCCCTTCCAGATGACAGGCAGAGATATAAGGAGATCCGGTATAAATAAACTCACGATAAACTTCATCGGAGAACAGGAACAAGTCATATTTCTTCACCAGATCACGAATCTGATTCATCTCACGACGAGTATACAGATATCCGGTCGGATTATTCGGATTACAAATCAATATCGCTTTTGTCCGCTCGTTGATCAGTTCTTCAAACTTCTCCACCTTCGGAAGAGAAAAGCCCTCTTCAATGGTAGTGGCAATTGTGCGGATTTTCGCTCCAGCTGAAATTGCAAAAGCCATATAGTTGGCATAAGCCGGTTCAGGAACAATAATTTCGTCTCCCGGATTCAAACAGGAAAGAAAAGAGAAAAGCACCGCTTCCGACCCTCCTGATGTAATAATTATATCATCAGCAGTCAGATTGATATTGAATTTAGCATAATACCCTACTAATTTTTCGCGATAGCTACGATAACCGGCACTCGGACTATATTCCAGCACTTTGCGGTCAATACTGCGTATCGCGTCAATCGCGGCCTGAGGAGTGGGCAGATCAGGCTGTCCGATATTCAGGTGAAACACATGGACTCCCCGCTGTTTGGCAGCATCTGCTAAAGGAGCCAGTTTTCTGATAGGAGATGCAGGCATCTCATTTCCGCGAATGGAGATGGTTGGCATAATTTTAATTACAAATTACTAATTACTATTTACTTTTTCTACTTGAAGCTGCAAATGTACGCAATAATTTGAATACAGAGACATAAAAACTTTAAAAACCTTAGCAAGGTTAAAATCGTTATTGAAATATGGAAAGAAAGCTATACATTTGTCATATGGAAAACTTAAAACAATACCATAATGACTATACATCTCATCTCATTCGCTTCGCTTCTTCACAAACAGACTTCACTACGTAGTTCACATGAAGCTGTGTTAAGTGAGCTCGAGAAATACTATACCGTTAAATTCGTCGATTACCAAGATATGGACAAACTGAGTAGTGATGATTTCAAAATTATCTTCATCGCTACCGGAGGAGTGGAACGATTAGTGATCCAACATTTTGAACGTCTTCCCCGCCCTACCATTTTATTGGCTGACGGTATGCAGAATTCACTTGCAGCAGCTTTGGAGATTTCTTCCTGGTTACGGGGACGTGGCATGAAAAGCGAAATCTTACATGGAGAACTACCTGCTATCATCTTGAGAATTCATATTCTATACAATAACTTCCGAGCACAGCGTTCCTTATTTGGAAAACGCATCGGCGTCATTGGCACACCTTCTTCTTGGTTAATAGCCAGCAATGTAGATTATCTGTTAGCCAAACGACGTTGGGGAATCGAATACAATGATATTCCACTAGAGTCCATATATAAGCATTTCCAACATATCACTGATGACGAAGTAGGTGCATCGTGCGCTGCCGTCGCTTCACAGGCTCTCGCTTGCCGGGAGGGTAGTCCCAAAGATTTAATTAATGCAATGAAACTATATAGGGCTATTAAAAAAGTGTGTGAAGAAAACAAGCTGGATGCATTGACGCTCAGTTGTTTTAAAATATTGGAACAGATTGACACTACCGGCTGTCTGGCTTTGTCCTTATTGAATGATGAAGGAATCATTGCGGGATGTGAAGGCGATTTACAATCTGTCTTTACCCTACTTGCAGTGAAAACACTGACGGGAAAAGGGGGATTCATGGCTAACCCGTCTATGATAACCTCTCGTTCGAACGAACTGGTATTGGCACACTGCACCGTAGGACTCAAACAAACGGAGAGATATGTCATCCGAAATCATTTTGAATCGGAGAAAAGTATAGGTATACAGGGGTTACTTCCTACTGGAGATGTGACTATTGTAAAATGCGGTGGAGAGTGTTTGGACGAATATTATCTATCTACCGGAACATTAACAGAAAATACCAACTATATCAACATGTGCCGTACACAAGTACGCATTAAAATGAATACCCCTACCGAATATTTCCTGAAAAATCCACTCGGTAATCATCATATCCTAATACAAGGTAACTACGAAGATGCGTTGAACGAGTTCTTCCAAGCAAATGCTTGTAAAAGAACAGAATAATATTATTCTTGTTCTGCTCATCAAAAAGTCTTTTATATAGTTATTCCTATGCAAATTAATCCTATATTTGCATAGGAATAACTATATCATATAAAGGCTATGAAACACAACGACACTATCCGACAGCACTCTTCTATTGTTCTCTTCAAAATATCCCTCTTTATCCTTGTATATATAGGATTAATCGCCATAGGAGTACTGCTAATTTGGCTGGCTTATCAATTTTGTTTTTGGGGAGTTCTACATTTAACCGCTCTCCATTCGATAAGACTAATGCTTTTACTACTCGCCCTTATGGTCGGAGGAATAGGTTTCTCCCTTATGTTTGGTATCTATCTCGTGAAATTCATCTTTTCCCGTACAATAAACAACAACGAGAGCAGGAGATTAATTACAGAAACAGAATGTCCACAGTTATTTCAAGCAATCCGCGAAGTTGCTTTGGAAACGCAATGCCCTATGCCTAAAAAAGTATATTTATCACCGGATGTCAATGCCTGCGTCTTTTATAATACCAGTTTTTGGAGTATATTCTTTCCGGTAAAGAAAAATCTGGAAATAGGTTTAGGACTATTCAATGCTACCAATACGAATGAACTAAAAGGGATACTTGCACATGAATTCGGCCACTTCTCACAAAAAAGTATGAAAGTAGGCTCTACTGTTTATATAGCCAACACTGTTATCTATAACCTTGCTTTTCAAGAAGATAAATGGGATAAATGGGTAGATGAGTGGTGTGTAATTCCGATACAATCTCTTGCTTTTTTTGGTAAATTCACCCGAATATTCACTAACCTGGTCAAGAGAATATTACAATATATGTATAGAGTAGTGAATCATTCCTATTTCAAGCTATCACGCCAGATGGAATATGATGCGGACAGGATAGCATGCGATTACATCGGAAAAGATGTATTTGCTTCTGCATTATATAAAATTGAGATTTTAGCCTCCTCATTTAATGTTACTAAAGAAGCATTAGCCAATTTGGCCGAAGAAAAGAAAAAAGTGAATAACTTCTTTGAAGCATATCAAATTATAACAGATATCATCACTCAAAATAATCACTTATCAATATCCTATCAATCATTGATGGATCAGGAGATACCCACCCTATATCCCCCTTCCAGAATCGTTATTGAGAACACATGGGATACACATCCTTCTACAGAAAAAAGAGTTTCACATTTGACATCATGTGACAGCAAGAAAAAAGTAACTTCTTTCGTCTCTTCATGGACATTACTACCAGAGAACATCAAACTGAAAGTTGCCGATATTGTAGAAAAAGAGGTCCAAACATCAGCTGAAGTAGAAACTCTGGAAACAATATCTAATGAAGCGTTTAGACAATGGTATCTGGAATATTACCGCAATAATATCGTTATAGAAAAGTACAGATATTTTCTGAATCGGAATATTCTGGTATTTGACAGATCGGAAGTGGCTGCTAATAAAATAGATACACCTTTTACTGCTGCCAATTGCGATGTGATTAAAGAATACGAAGTTGCACTCAATGATTGCAATACACTATACAAAGTATATTACAAACAAATAGAAGTAGAGAGTATTCGTTATCTCAACGAGGATTGTTCAATAAAAGCACTTCCAATCAAAAGACACGAGGAGTACGTAGGAACATTATCAGCCAAAGTAAAACAAATCGATAAGGATATCTATCAATATCTGATGTATTGTTGTCAGCTGAATAATAATGCTTTAACTAACGAAATTAATTCTATTTATGATGCAATATTCTTTGCACAAACTAACATAAAAGAACATGACTCAGAGTTAGACATGAGAATCAATGCATTAGTTAATGAGCTTAACCGCCCCGTCAATCGAACTGACGAAGAAATAATAGAACTCAAAAAAATGATTAACTCCTTAACAAATGACATCAAGAAGATAGTAAGTGCCGGCAACTGGAATTTATTATCAACAGTGGGAGATACTAAAATGATAGAACTTCTACAAACCTTTGTACAAAGTCCTCTTGACGAATCCACAAATTCAGTGATTGATACAGAACAAATTAACACCATGATTCAAGTCAAGGTCATTTATTTCTATCTTCTGAAAACACTGGAACACAAGTCTAAAATCAGATTAGGAGCGAAGATTGAAGAAATTGAAAGGAACCTACCTATTATAGATTAATGGGTATTTCCTCCCATTTCCCTTTATGCCATTCTGTGACCGTCTCAAATCCCGCTTTTCTCAAGGCTAGAAGTGCTTCGTGACGGCTATTATTAATCCGTTCCGGATAATGTGCATCACTATTTACTTGTATCCGAACACCTAATTCTTTTAAGAAAGGGAAATAACGTTCATTGGGATAGAAAGTACCTAAATCACGATATGACTTAGTATTGATTTCAATCATATAACCGCGACGGGCTATCTCTGCAAAATAATCACGCACAAGAGTGTCATACCAACCCTCATCCAGCAAACCGGGACGATAACATGAAGCATTATAGTGCATTTTATCTGCATGGCCTACAATGTCAAACCCACCTAACTCCACCATCCGAAGTAAATTCTTATAATACAGACGAACTACGTGTTCTATATCACCACCAAAATGCGTGTCTATCAACCGACGATAAGTATCGGCAGAAGTATCGATATCCACCACTTTCCCCTCCGGTGAATATAACATATGTACAGAACCTATTCGATAATCGAGCGGCAATTCCTGGAAACAGGGCAAAGCCGGATGGCTATCTTCATTTAGATAATCAATCTCAAGCCCGATTGCCAATTCTATCTTATCAGCATATTTTTTCTTCAGACGGGAAAATTCGCACAGATAATCATTCATACGATCCCATTCCATAGTCCATGCAGTAGAGAATGGTAGTGGGGCATGAGAAGAAATACCATAGGAAGAGAAACCCTCACTAATGGCAAAGCGAATGAAATCTTCCATATTTGCTCGTCCGTCACAATAAAGACAGTGACTATGATAATTGGTCAGGTTCGACATGACAGAAAAGTTATAAATTATTTATTATCAATTACTTGTTTATTCGTATTTATTCAGTTTGTTAGGCTTAACCCTCTATCTCGCTTAGCTCCAACCAACGCATTGTTTTCTCATCAATCAAATCATTTACTTCGGGCAAACGTTTCGACTTTTCCGTTAGTTCATCGACAGAAAGCGTACCACTACAAAGCAACTCTTCTATCTGAGCCTTCTCTGTCTCCAAGTCTGCAATTTCCTTTTCCAGAAGTTCAAACTCACGCTTTTCTTTAAAGCTCATCTTTCGTTTTTCGTTCAGGCGGACGCGGGCAGTTTTTTCCTCCTGAGGCTTTGCTGCTTCTTTTTCTTTTTGCGCTTTCGCTTCTTTCCAATCACGATAATCACTATAATTCCCCGGAAAGTCACGAATATCCCCTTGCCCGTTGAACACCAGCAAGTGATCGACTACTTTATCCATAAAGTAACGGTCGTGGGATACAACGATCACACAACCTTTGAAACTTTGAAGATACTCTTCCAGCACATTTAAGGTGATAATATCCAAATCGTTGGTAGGTTCGTCCAACACGAGGAAGTTCGGATTACGCATCAGCACCGTACAGAGGTAAAGTCTACGGCGTTCTCCCCCACTCAACTTATAAACATAACTATGTTGAGTTTCGGGCGTAAACAGGAAATGTTGTAAGAACTGCGAAGCTGTCAGTTTCTTGCCGTTACCCAGCTCTATCACTTCAGCAATATCCTGTATCACATCAATCACCTTCATCTGTTCGTCGAACTGAAGCCCATCCTGTGAATAATAACCGAAGCGAACCGTTTCACCGATTTCCAATATTCCGCTATCCGGCTGAACCAGCCCCATCAGTATCTTGATAAAGGTGGACTTACCGGTTCCGTTGTTTCCCACGATTCCCATCTTTTCGTAACGGGAAAAGATATAAGAAAAATCATCCAGAATCTTCAAGTCGCCGAAACTCTTAGAGAGATGATCGGCTTCGAATATCTTACTTCCAATATAAGAAGCCTTCACTTCCAACTTCACATTATCATTGCGAAGACGTTGCTTGGCAACCTTCTCCAATTCGTAAAAAGCCTCTTCCCGATAGCGCGCTTTATGTCCGCGTGCCTGAGGCATACGACGCATCCAATCAAGTTCTGTACGATAAAGATTGTTGGCACGTTCTATTTCCACACTTTTGGCCTCAATCCGTTCCTCGCGCTTCTCCAAATAATAGCTGTAGTTTCCTTTATACTGATAAATTTGCCGGTTATCTATTTCTATAATCTCTGAACATACACGATCAAGAAAGTAACGGTCATGCGTCACCATCAGCAAACTCAGATTAGTACGACGAAGATATTCTTCCAGCCATTCCGTCATATCAAGATCCAAATGATTGGTAGGCTCATCGAGAATCAGTAAATCCGGCTCAGTAATCAATGCATTGGCTAATGCAACGCGCTTTAGCTGCCCACCGGAAAGTTGCTTCACCTGTTGGTCGAAATTACGGATTTTCAGTTGCGAGAGAATCTGTTTGGCTTTTTGTTCATATTCCCAGGCTTTCTCTTGGTCCATACGTACCAACAGATCTTCTAGTCCGGGGTGTCCGGCTGTTTCCATGCAACGTTCATACTCTTTAATGAGTTCGACGGTACTGTTCCCATGATGGAAACAGGCTTCGAGTACAGTCAGTTCCTCGGGATATTTAGGATCTTGCTCCAGATAATCTACCCGGAGATCGCGGCGAAATACAATGTTTCCACTATCGTATCCTTCTTTTCCGGCAATAATATTCAATAAAGTCGTTTTACCGCTTCCGTTCTTGGCGATAAGTCCGACACGCTGCCCTTCGGCAATGCCAAAAGATATATTTTCCATCAAGACCAAATCCCCGAAAGACTTGGTCAGATTGTCTACTTGTAAATAAGGTACTGCCACTTAGGTTAGTGATTAGTTTGGTTGTGATAATTAAATTAATTAAGTATAGTTTTATATTCCTCAATGACATTGCAAGGCTGACCTGCTTTTATTTTGCTCCAAGCCAATTTCATAGGATCAATCATCTGATCGTGATATTGAAGAACAGGTGTTTCACGATTTCCATCAATTAACGTTTTCCATTCTACCCCTTCCACTTCATTGGTCAGAATAGAACAAACCGTTAAACCGATTGCTAACCATTCATCTTTCTTTTTGGGACCTATCTTGCCACTATCAATCACTTGTTGAAGCTTTTCCAAGTCTTCTTCTACTCCCTGAAAGTCTTTCTTCAACTCCTGCTTCACTTTAGAAACTGCCCATTCATATCCTTCATTAATCTGGTAAATCTCCAACAGACGAACAGGAATAAGTTCCGCTGGATATTTCCGTCCTTCCTTGCGAGCTTCCAATGTAGCAATGACAGCTTCCGCCTCCTTCACATCACCCCCTTTAGGCACAGTAAACGAACATTCAAAAGCTAAATCATCTATTCCGACCATCCATAGATGAGAAGTATAATAAGTCCCTTCTTCCTGAAACATTTCTTTGCTATATGCACATTCCAACGTTCCTATTTTAACCAAAGAAGCTGCTTCGTTCTCTTTCAGTTCCTGCCGAACGGCTTCTTTGCCATAACCGGCTTTCCCTTTAAAAGCAGATATACGAAAGTTGCCCGTCCATACTTCGGGATTATAGAAAAGAAAAGAGCCTTCACCATCCTCAAACTCGTTCCAGTCTGATGGATAAATCATGGAGAACCATGCTCCGGGAGAGATAAATTTCTTGCCTTGCATTCTCTTTCATTTTAAGAATTATGAATGCAAAGATAAAAATAAAAAGTGGAAAATAATTTCAATCACTCAAAGAAAGGCTGATAAACAAGACGAAAAGCAACACTATTTCCCTATAGGCTGTATTTTTCGACGTACCTCTTTGGAGATTTCCAAAAACATATAATTCAATTTACCCGAATGAATTCCTTTCTCATTCTCCTTGTATTTCTTATTCCCGTATTCTTTGGATTTTTCAAAAGTTAGTAATGACATCTCATTCTGAGATTTACCGACCATCGTAGAGTCCAACTGTTCATCCGGGAAAAAGTCATCCAAGTCCACATCCCCAATCATGGTGGTTTCTAAGAAATTCATATCTTTATGAGAGTTATCCGTATAATAGCCAACAAACATATGTCCCGGCGTACGTACCAGAATCGGATCGATATTAATGGCACGAAGCAAGGAAGCAAAAAGTACGCTTCCATCTACACAGTTGATTTGTGAAGACTCCAATGAATCATCAAACGTACGAACACGTTGAGAAAAGACGACATTGCTTGAAAGGCTCGTATTAGATACGGAGCTATAACGGAATTTACGTTTTTGTAGAACATTCCAAAGTGCATATACCTGTTTGTCTACAGCACCTTTAGCCGAACTCTGATAACCTAGAAAACGATTTACGATACGAGTATTTAATGCCTCGCGGAGCAATTGATCAATCATCGGATTCTCCTCATTGACATAAGCAGCAAAGAAAATACCGGTATCATAAAACTTAACGCCCTTCGCCACATACCCCAACAGACATTCATTAATACTACGCACAGAGAATGTACGGACATGTTGCCCCAGATTCTCTCCATTTATCTCGACTTCCACCGCAACGCTGATGGGTTCTGCCTGCACATTATTTTTCAATGCTTCATAATTCCAGATAATATCCGGATAAATGGTATACTCCGTCCGGGGCTTATTCAATATAAATTCCGATACGGAACGGGAAAAGAAAGGAGTTTCCGCCACTTCAATCCGCACACGACTATAAGCTGTCCTTGATTTTATCCGGATGGCAATACACGATTTAGGATTTCCCAAATACAAAGAATCCGAAGGTGTGATTACTTGTGCATCCGTTGTAGCTACCGACAAGATAGCCGACGGAAATATATTCCCTCCCAAATCGTCTACAATCTCAAAATTTTTACTGAAAGAAGTATATCTAAAGATAGACATACCTCCTATTATTAGTAAAATCGCTATAATGATACCGATTATTTCGCGTCGATGCTGCTTAAAGTCAATTTTTATCATTGCCTGTTGATGTATATTATAATGTATCTATCACATTTCTCTAACAAAGATAACAAATAGCAACCATTTATTCCTCATACATTCCGCAAAAACTATTAAAATCTATACCGGATAACGTATTTTGTAGAATGTAATATGAATGTAATATTTGTTTCATCCGCCCGTAACAAAGTTTCCTCATCTTTGCGACAAAATAAAATAAAAATGTAACTTTGTCATATCACATTAATACATATAGATTATGAATGATTACCGCATTTTAGTTGTCGATGATGAAGAGGACCTCTGTGAAATCCTGAAGTTTAATCTGGAAAATGAAGGTTTTGAAGTGGATACCGCAAATTCTGCCGAAGAAGCATTGAAGATGGATATCAGCAGTTATAACCTGCTACTTCTCGATGTGATGATGGGAGAAATCTCCGGATTCAAAATGGCTAATATGCTAAAGAAGAATAAGAAAACGGATAAGGTGCCTATCATCTTTATCACAGCCAAAGATACTGAGAACGATACCGTTACAGGATTTAATCTGGGAGCGGATGATTATATTTCGAAACCATTTTCTCTGCGTGAAGTCATTGCCCGCGTAAAAGCTGTCTTAAGACGAACAACAACTGCAGAAACTGAACAAGCTCCCGAACGTCTTGTTTATCAGTCACTCGTGATCGATATTACCAAAAAGAAAGTAAGTATCGACGGCGAAGAAGTGCAACTTACCAAAAAAGAGTTTGAAATACTGCTTCTGTTAGTACAAAATAAAGGGCGTGTCTTCTCTCGCGAAGATATTCTTGCACGTATTTGGAGCGATGAAGTGTATGTACTCGATCGTACCATCGACGTAAACATTACCCGTTTACGCAAGAAAATAGGCGAATACGGCAAATGTATCGTTACCCGCCTGGGATATGGATATTGCTTTGAAGCTGAATAATAAACAATTATGAACCTACCTGTCACACATAAACATTTTCTTTCTTTCAGCCGGAAGTTGTTCCTTTCGGTTATATCTCTATTTCTTGTATTCGCCGTATGCTTTATCGCGTATCAATATCAGCGCGAAAGAGAGTACAAAATCGAATTGCTAAATACACAACTACAAGATTACAATAGCCGGCTATATGAACAATTAAATACCACATCGGCTATCGAAGAGGCAATCAATGAATATATCCGCAATCACTCTTTGAAGGACTTACGGGTAACGCTGATTGATTTACAAGGCAATGTGTTATATGACAGTTATCAAACATCCAATCTCCAGATTGAAAACCACCTGAACCGCCCGGAAATACAAAAGGCACTGAAAAACAGCAATGGATTCGACGTCCGCCGCACTTCGGAGACCACAGGAGTGCCATATTTCTATTCAGCTACTCGTTACGGAGATTATTTCATACGCTCGGCATTGCCCTACAACGTCAGCCTGATTAAAAATCTGAAAGCAGATCCACACTATTTGTGGTTCACTGTGATTGTATCTCTACTATTAATTTTCATCTTTTACAAGTTTACCAAGAAACTGGGAACTTCTATCAGTCAACTTCGCGAATTCGCCATGCGTGCCGACCGGAACGAGCCTATTGAAATAGAGATGAACACTGCATTTCCACACAATGAACTGGGAGAGATTTCACAGCATATTATCCAGATATACAAACGTCTGCACGAAACAAAAGATGCTCTTTACATTGAACGTGAAAAGTTAATCACCCACCTACAGATTTCACATGAAGGATTGGGGATATTCACTAAAAACAAGAAAGAAATTCTGGTGAATAATCTTTTTACACAATACAGCAACCTGATTTCAGACTCTAATCTGGAAACAACCGAGGAAGTGTTTGCCATTGAAGAATTGAAAGATATCACTCATTTCATCAACAAGAATCAGCAACAGCGTTCCAGCGGTAAAGATGAAAAGAGAATGTCTGTGACAATCAACAAAAACGGAAGGACATTTATCGTAGAGTGCATCATTTTCCAGGACGCAAGTTTCGAGATTTCTATTAATGACGTCACCCAAGAGGAAGAACAGGTGCGACTGAAACGTCAACTGACTCAGAATATTGCGCATGAACTAAAAACTCCTGTCAGCAGTATTCAGGGATATCTGGAGACTATTGTCAATAATGAGACAATCCCTAGAGACAAGATGAATACTTTCCTTAAACGATGTTATGCTCAAAGTAATCGATTGAGTCGCTTGCTTCGTGATATCTCCGTACTTACCCGTATGGATGAAGCTGCTAATATGATTGACATGGAACGAATAGACATTAGTCTTTTAGTAGGCAATATCATTAATGAAGTATCTCTGGAATTAGAAGAGAAGCAAATCACCGTTGTCAATTCTCTCAAAAAAAGTATTCAAATCAAAGGGAATTACTCATTGCTTTACTCTATCTTCCGTAATCTGATGGATAATGCTATAGCCTACGCCGGAACAAATATCCAAATCAATATCAATTGTTTTCGTGAAGATGAAAACTACTATTATTTTAGTGTTGCCGATACTGGTATCGGTGTATCTCCCGAGCATTTGAATCGCCTTTTCGAACGTTTCTATCGCGTAGATAAAGGACGTTCACGTAAGTTAGGCGGAACAGGGCTTGGTCTGGCAATTGTAAAGAATGCTGTAATTATCCATGGTGGAAGCATTTCCGCTAAAAATAATCAAGGAGGAGGATTGGAGTTCGTATTTACACTGGCTAAAGAAAAATAGACATTATATAAGTTTACGAGATGACCAATAGATTAGAATCGAAACAATGAATCGACTTATTCCTTTTTATTGATACTCTTAGACTTATTAATGATATAAAAATAGATCATCCTTAAAAACGGGATATTTAATCAATCTACAAATGAATAATCTAGCGGAGTTTCCGAAGTAAACTGAAAATCACTGCCATTTACCAATAGTAAATTTCATTTTTCTACACCTAAGACTTTATTCATATCAAAACGATTATATTCACTTGGCAATATATTTTTTTAGAACGACATAGACTGCATTTTACTCCATTTTATCAATTTACATCTACCTTCAATAAAAAGTAAACCAGCCTAAAAACAGATAGATTTTCTCACATTACAACTGGTTTACCAAGAAACAGAATGTTCATTACCGGCAAACAAAGTGTTCATCGGTGAGAAACAGAGTGTTCGTCGGTGAGAAACATAACTTATAGTGACACTATTAATTGCATATTCCGTGCAGTAACATACAAAAACAAACCGGTTTTCTGCATATTATTACACTCATTTATACAATTTCTTCTCTAATTCATTTACCAAACCATCAATAATTTGAAGAGATTTCTTAAAAACAGCACATTTTCAGCCTAATTCATTCTTATATCCAGAATATTCTTTTCTGAAAATTCTTTGAAGAAAGTAAAAAGGAAGCTATCTTTGTCTCAACGTATATGATGTAAAGTTCAACGTAAAAACAGTAAGTTATGAAATTGAATATAAACTTTCTTTCCATTCTTTGTTTCTTTCTTCTTTGCACTTCCTGCAAAAATGGGAACGCTTCCAGTCAAAACAAGAATGAAATACCACAAGATACCATTAAAGCCTTCACTTTACCCTCCATCCCACAAATGATGACAGATCCGGAGCAACGTGCAGACTTTCTGGTAAGACATTATTGGGATAACGTAAATTTTGCCGATACAAATTATATCCATCACCCTGACATCACGGAACAAGCATGGGCTGATTATTGCGATATCCTCAATCATGTACCTTTAACAACTGCTCATGAAGCTATCCGAAAGACCATTGAACAGACGAACGCAAATAAAAAAGTATTCTCTTATATTACAGAATTAGCCGACAAATATTTGTATGATCCTAATTCTCCGTTACGCAACGAAGAATTTTATATTCCTGTGCTTGAAGCAATGATCGCCTCACCCATACTGAATGAAACAGAAAAGATACGTCCAAAAGCACGTTTGGAACTGGCTCTCAAAAACCGTATTGGGACAAAAGCATTTGATTTTACATACACGTTGGCTTCCGGTACCCAAAGTAATCTCTATAAGCTTAATGCCGATTACATCTTATTGTTCATCAACAACCCTGGTTGCCACGCATGTTCTGAAATGATCGGGCAACTAAAGAATGCTCCTATCATCAACAAACTTCTGAAAGAAAAGAAACTGATATTACTTTCTATTTATCCAGATGAGGAACTTGATGAATGGAAAAAACATCTGAGTGAATTTCCTAAAGAATGGATCAATGCTTATGATAAAAAATTCACCATCAAAGAAGAGGAAATCTACGATTTAAAAGCAATCCCCACTCTTTACCTCATTGACAAAGAGAAAACCGTATTACTGAAAGATGCTACTGCACAAGCTATTGAAGAATATTTAACCCTCCATTCATAAAAAACAATCTGATTATCCGTTACTTATCCCAGCATTAAAAAGAACGGATAATCAGATTATTTAAATTCCCTTCTTTTCTTTCTTGCATAAGAAAAAGAAACTACCTATCTTTGTCCTACATTGGTTCGCAACTCTCATACGAGGGAAACGATTAAAAGGGAATCAGGTGTAAATCCTGGACAGTCCCGCTGCTGTAAGTTCCATATATTATGTTGTGAGCAACCGAACTCATGAGCCACTGGATAAGTTTTCCGGGAAGGCGTTCACAACAGGAATAAGTCAGAAGACCTGCCATGTAACCTATTTCACTGCTTTCGAGGAAAAAGCGTTGAATCTAATGAACCGGACCATTCGTCTATCATTTCATTCACCACTCTGATTCAGAGAAAGTATGTAGTAAAGATAAACTCTGCCAAGTTTATTATGCGTGTCCGGTCGAAGGGATTTCGCCCGGACACTTTTATGAAAAATGTATTATGGATTGTATTTACAAGCATTTTTTTTATAAATAAAATATGAACTTTAAAAAACTATTTAAATCGTTTCTATGCCTGGCTACAGTGCTTGTCATTACAGCAGGTTCCAACGATCGGAGATTTCTATCGAATGCTCCATCTTACATAATATTCAATAATTAAACAGATATAAATTATGAAAAAACAATGGTATGTTTTAGCTATCATAGCTACTATATTCTCTTCATGTGGAAACGATCATGACGAATCTCTTCCAAACAACGACGGAGAATTAAAAGTATTGGAGTATTGCCCTGCACCTGGACAGTTTATCAACGACGGATTCAATTGCCAAACTATGGAAGAAGCAAATACTTATGCAGAAGAGTGCTTCAAAAAGAAAAGATTTGTTTCTTTAGGAGCATTTGGAGGATATATAACAGTAAAAATGCCCAAAGAAATTAAGAACCGGAAAGGATATGACTTTGCAATCATTGGTAACCCATTTCCCGACAGTTCCGAACCGGGGATCGTATGGGTATCAAGAGATGATAACGGTAACGGAAAAGCAGACGACGTTTGGTATGAATTGAATGGAAGCGATGAAACGACTCGCGACTATTCAGTAACATATTACAGACCTGATGAAATAGGAGATATTCCTTGGGAAGATAATCAAGGAGAATCAGGTACGATCAAATACCTTCCTCAATTCCATAAACAAATGTGTTATCCCAATTGGATCAAAAGTAGTTCATATACATTAACCGGAAGTAAGCTTGAACCACGTACTGAAGAAGTTGAAGGAGAATGGCATAACAAAGATTTCGAAGAAGGGTATGCTGATAATTGGGGAAAAGATATTGCTAAAGACGAATATGGAAATTACCGTTACAACCAATTCGATCTAGACAATGCCGTTGATTCGAACGGTGATCCGGTGCAATTGGAAAGTATTCATTTTGTAAAAGTACAAAGTGCAATTCTAAAAAATGCAGGAGTAATTGGTGAAGTGTCTACCGAAGTAGCAGGTTTCAAAGCATTCTAGAAAAATATATAACACAAGATAAACCAGAGTTTGCCAAAAAGAGACTCTGGCTTTTTCATTTTCTCAACCGTAACTATAGCAGCATGCAGAAATCTGTATAAAAGATAGAAACGCCCCAATCAACCGGCTACCCAAGTTAATACAAAATCGGGATTAATGCGATAACCCACATCAAACAGTTGCTTCTGTCCTGTGACATATTCCCGAAGCTGAAACTGTCCTTCCTTCTGGAGGACAAAAGGAGATAAACAGAGTTTCCGTAAGTCAGCATCGGGATCTTTCATGTATTTAAAAACTGTTTCCTTCGCTGACCAATGTAATAATAATCCCCACGTAATATCCCCTTGATAAGAACCAACCTGTTCATCCGGACGTATAAAACGATCGATGACTTTGTGAATACGTTTTCCATACTGTTCAATATCAATTCCCACTGGCACTTCCGAACTCAGGATGACTGCTACATACCCTTTGGTATGAGAAATACTAATATAAAAGGAACCGTCTACCAAATAAGGTTTGCCACTGTCTTCATACCCGATTTCTTTCTTCTCTCCCAAGAGGGTAAATAACAAAACACGAACCGATAGCCATTCCTGTCTCCGATGCTCAGACGTAAACCGTTGAATCTCTTTTTCGTATTCCACTTTCAACGAAACAGGCAAAAGATTCAATAATTCCGTTATGTTTTCGTCCATCTTCCAGACCGCCCACTGACAGGAATGTTCTTTAAGTTGCAGAAATAAAGCCATCTTACTCTTTCGACTTCTTATCCTCTACCGGATTGATCGTGAATTTGACTTTCAAGATACGCCGACTATCCATTTCCAACACTTCAAACTCGTAATGATGATACGTTACTTTTTCATGCAGTGCAGGAAACTCTCCCTTAATTTCAAGTAACATACCAGCCAATGTATCCGCATCCCCTACTACCTTCTCAAATTCATCCTCGTCTACTTCTGCAATTTTATAGAAGTCTGTCAGCTGAGTCTTTGCCTCAAACACCCAAGTATGATCATTCAACTTCACATATGTACGCTCTTCGTCATCATATTCATCGTGGATCTCACCAACAATTTCCTCAATAATATCTTCCATCGTCACCAACCCGGAAGTCCCCCCAAACTCATCAACAACAATAGCAATATGAATCTTATTAGCCTGAAAATCACGCAAAAGATCATCGATCATCTTCGTTTCAGGAACAAAATAAGCCGGACGAATCAACGACTGCCAACGGAAATTATCTCCCTTATTAACATGTGGCAGAAGGTCTTTTATATAGAGTACTCCCTTGATATTATCCCTTGAACCGGAATAAACAGGAATACGCGAATAAGCATTCTCAATGATACATTGCATCACCTCCTTAAAAGGTGTACGAATATCCAAATCGACCATATCCAGACGCGATGTCATCACCTCTTTTACAGTCTCACCTCCAAAACGTATAATCCCTTCCAAAATATTGTTTTCTTCCGAAATTTCGGTCTTATCCGTAAGTTCCAGAGCATGAGAAAGTTCATCGACAGAAATATTATGATTCTTCTTAGCAAAATGTTTGTTCAGAAAAGCGGTAGAATGCACCAGGACAGAAGCGATCGGACGAAATACTTTTTCAAGGAAATAAATACCCGGTGCAGAGAAACGACAGAAAGCCAACGTTTTCTGTGCCGAATAAATCTTCGGCATAATTTCACCAAACAACAATAGCAGGAACGTAAGAACGACAGTCAATATCAGAAACTCAGCCAAAGGAGAATGGAAATAAAACACATTCATGAAAAAAAAGTTGCAGAGCATAATTATCGTTACGTTCACAAAGTTGTTCGTAATCAAAATCGTTGCTAACAAACGTTCCGAATCACTCAAAAGTGCACTGATCTTATTGTCGGAAGGATGATTGCGTTCTTCAATATCATTCAGATCTGAAGGACCAAGAGAGAAAAAAGCTATTTCGGAAGCCGAAGCAAAGCCGGAAGCAAGCAGAAGAATACCCGCCAGCACTATGGCTATAATAGCAGAAATAGAAGGAGTTTGTACGGTAATACCGTTAAAAATGTCAGCCAATTGGCTTAAATAACCATCTGAGTCCAAAGAATTTATATTTTAATTAAACAAAAAATAATGTGCCTATGGGTTTATGCAACTTATCGGCACATTATCACAGTATTTAGAACGGTAAATCGTCTGCCGAACCACCTTGTGCGGATTGTGTCTGCGAAGATTGTGCCTGTTGCACAGGATTAGATTGCACCGGAGCAGCTTGTTGTCCGGCAGAAGCTCCCAGACCCGGGTTTGCACCTTTAGGGGTCAGCATTTCCATATTATCTACATAAATCTCGGTGATATAACGCATCGCTCCTGACTGGTCACTATAAGAACGAGTTCTTATCTTCCCTTCCAGGTATAACTTATCACCTTTATGCACATATTTATCCACAATTTCAGCTAAACGGTTTGAAGCTACGATATTATGCCATTCTGTTCTTTCGGGAACCTGAGTTCCATTTGCCAACGTATAAGCACGATCTGTTGTAGCCAAAGGGAATGTAGCCACAGCCGATCCCGTATCAAAGTATTTCACTTTAGGATCTTGTCCTACATTACCTAATAATATGACTTTATTTACTGACATATATGTTTCGGGTTTTATGATTCAAAAAATTAAATCTGCTGCCAAAATTAAACAGAATAACAATAGAATGCAAGAATTGTTGTTACTTTTATTTCAAACCGATATACTTCTCAATAAAAGCATGTACTAGCTTAGAAACTGCATACCGCCCCAGTTCGTCCGTTTTTATTTTCTGATAATTAGTGAAAGAAGCCGAATCTTCAGGCAACGTTACCTCATAGAAATTAGCATAAATTACCCGATGAGACAAGACATGCTTCACATCCCTGCAAACAGAACGCACCACTGTCTTCTCTCCCTTGGCGATTAATGACTGAAACTCCGGCAAAGACAGAAATTCTTCTTCAGTCACAGAAACAGGAGTTTCAATCAAAGGAAATTCAAACAGATTCTTCCAGATATCATCCGCCGTACGTTTATTTATATATGTATGCGCGCCCGCACGTACATAAATATAATTAAAATAGCGATTGACCGTTTTCGTTTTATGCTGCTTGACCGGAAGTAATGCCACACGTCCCGTAGCCAAAGCCGAACAACTTTCCGCCAACGGACAACACAAACAGTTGGGCGACTGCGGAGTACACTGTATCGCACCGAAATCCATAATTCCCTGATTATATAATGCCGGATGTTTCTTATCCAGCATCTCATTCGCCAAAGCAGCAAAAAGCTTTTTCCCTTCCGTCGAATCAATTGGCGTATCTATCCCAAAGTAACGCGAAAGAACCCGGTATACATTACCATCTACCACTGCATAAGGCATTCCATAAGCGAAAGAACAAATAGCCGCAGCTGTATACTCCCCCACTCCTTTCAATGATAACACCTCCTGATACGTTGCCGGAAAAACACCCTTCATACTCTTGGCGGCAGCATGGAGATTACGGGCACGAGAGTAATATCCCAGCCCCTGCCAATACTTCATCACTTCATCTTCGTCAGCGTCTGCCAACGTCTGCACATTGGGAAAACGTCCGATAAAACGGAGGTAGTAATCATATCCCTGCGCCACACGTGTCTGCTGAAGAATAATCTCGGAAATCCATATCAAATAAGGGTCCGATGATTCTCTCCAAGGCAAATCTCGTTTATACTCATTATACCATTCTATGATCGTTCTTGTAAATTCATTCATTTCACACAAAAGGATTCGTCTAACAATTATCTTGTATATGCTATTCAAAAAAAGACACACAAAAGTAACTCTTTTGACTCTAAGAAAACTTAATGCCTTCACTTTTTTAGAAAAATGTGCAGAATATATTTTTTTAGGAGACTAAAAAGCTATATATTTGCAGTCCAAAAAATTAGCAATAACAGAGTAATAATATTTTTTTTAAAAAAATGACTAAAGCAGATATTGTAAACGAGATTACAAAGAAAACCGGAATTGACAAGGTTACAGTCCTGGCAACAGTGGAAGCATTCATGGATGCTGTGAAAGATTCTTTGTCAAAAGATGAAAATGTATATCTTCGCGGATTTGGCAGCTTCGTAGTGAAGAAAAGAGCACAAAAGACAGCTCGCAATATTTCAAAAAACACTACTATCATCATTCCGGAACACAACATTCCGGCGTTCAAACCAGCTAAGACATTTACAATCTCAGTGAAGAAATAATAAACAAGAGTATTAACCAATAAAATTGTGAAGCTATGCCTAGCGGAAAAAAGAAAAAAAGACATAAAATGTCTACGCACAAGCGTAAAAAAAGACTAAGAAAGAACAGACATAAAAGCAAAAAATAATTTTTAAGTCTGAGTCAGAACAGAATAAAGAACAAACTTGCGAAGCTTATATCTTTCAAGTTTGTTCTTTGTTTAAGTAGCTGACCTTAATGAACAAAATGTAAAAAATGTTGTTCATTGTATTGAGATTCAACTAATATAACTTAAGGAAAGGAAACTGTGACAAGTGAACTAGTAGTAGACGTACAACCCAAAGAGGTCTCCATCGCCCTTCTCGAAGATAAGAGTCTGGTGGAGCTTCAAAGTGAAGGAACCAACATTTCTTTCTCTGTGGGTAATATGTATTTGGGACGTATCAAGAAATTGATGCCCGGACTGAATGCATGCTTTGTGGACGTCGGTTACGAGAAAGACGCTTTCCTTCATTATTTAGACTTAGGACCTCAATTTAACTCACTCGAAAAGTTTGTAAAGCAAACTCTAAGCGACAGAAAGAAGCTGAACTCCATCAGCAAAGCAACCATGCTTCCTGACCTTGACAAGGATGGCACTGTAGCCAATACATTAAAGGTCGGACAAGAAGTAGTGGTGCAAATCGTTAAAGAGCCTATTTCGACCAAGGGTCCCCGATTAACGTCCGAAATTTCTTTTGCCGGACGCTATTTGGTACTGATTCCCTTCAACGATAAGGTATCTGTTTCCCAAAAAATTAAATCGAGCGAAGAACGCGCCCGCCTGAAACAACTGTTGATGAGCATCAAACCGAAAAACTTCGGTGTCATTGTGCGAACGGTAGCCGAGGGCAAACGTGTAGCCGAACTCGACGGAGAGCTTAGAGTCTTAGTCAAACATTGGGAAGATGCAATGACCAAAGTGCAGAAAGCCACCAAGTATCCGACGTTGATTTATGAAGAGACAAGCCGCGCTGTAGGTTTGCTACGCGACCTCTTCAATCCTTCTTTTGAGAATATATACGTCAATGACGAGGCTGTGTACAATGAAATCAAAGACTACGTTACGTTGATCGCACCAGATCGTGCCAACATCGTGAAACTGTACAAAGGACAACTTCCCATTTACGACAATTTCGGTATCACCAAACAAATTAAATCGTCGTTTGGTAAAACAATCTCTTACAAGAGTGGTGCCTACCTGATTATTGAGCACACTGAGGCGCTTCACGTAGTAGACGTGAACAGCGGTAACCGCACCAAGAATGCCAACGGGCAGGAAGGTAACGCACTCGAAGTAAACTTGGGAGCCGCTGACGAACTGGCTCGCCAACTGCGATTGAGAGATATGGGTGGTATCATTGTCGTAGACTTCATCGACATGAATGAAGCCGAAAACCGTCAGAAGCTTTACGAACGTATGTGTGCCAACATGCAAAAAGACAGGGCACGCCATAACATTCTGCCTCTCAGCAAATTCGGACTGATGCAGATTACGCGCCAACGTGTGCGTCCAGCCATGGACGTAAACACGTCCGAAACTTGTCCTACTTGCTTTGGAAAAGGTACCATCAAGTCGTCCATCCTCTTTACGGACACTCTCGAGAGTAAAATTGATTATCTGGTCAATAAACTGAAGGTGAAGAAATTCTCGCTACACGTCCATCCGTATGTGGCCGCTTACATCAATCAGGGACTTGTGTCTCTGAAACGTAAATGGCAAATGAAGTACGGATTCGGTATCAAGATCATTCCTAATCAAAAACTTGCTTTTCTTCAATATGTGTTCTATGATACACATAGGGAGGAAATCGATATGAAGGAAGAAATCGAAATCAAATAACAGAAAAGGCGGCTCGAACAGATCGAGCCGCCTTTTGTTATAAAAAAAGAGGATGCCAATGGGGAACATATTGGGGAATATATTGAAAGGCATCCTCCATAGGAATAGAGTTTATTAAAAGCCACACTTTCCCAAGCATAGTACATTTTTCTCTATACCTTGTTTTTTCTTCACATATATAGGATATAATAAAGTGGGGTAAATATTATTTTGCAACACAAATACTAACACGATTTTCTTCCGGTGTACTATAAGGTTGTACTGTATCACCTTTAAAATCAACAGTAATTCTATCCGCAGCAATTCCTTTAGCTCTCAATGCTTCCGCCACATTTTTAGCGCGAGCTTCAGAAAGTCTGGAATTAATTTTAGCATTCCCTGTATTTACATCAGCGTAGCCTGTAACCGTCACTTTTGCGGTAGGATATTTTTTCAGATATTCAACCAAAGAAGCAATTTTTGCTTGCTGGTCATTTTGGATACGCGTAGAATTTAGGGCAAAGAAGATATTTTGTTTCATCGGCTCAATCACTGCTTTCTGTTGTTGTGGTTCTTGCTTCACTACAGGAGCTGGCTTCGGTTGTACTTCTACTACAGGATCTGGTTCATAATATACCGGAGCTGTCTTTGTATAACTTTTACCAAGCTTAATGCTCAAACCAACTAAAGCATTGATTTGCCAATCACAGTTTCCTGCTTTCTTCGAGTTGAATTTATCTGATAACAGATTTGCATTTGCCTCTATACTAATAGCCAAACGATCATTTAGGCGAAGGTCACAACCTAGTCCAAAACGACCGGTCGCAAGGAACTTTCCTTCTTGCCAAAGATATTCCAGTTTATACGTTCTTGTATCCAACGCATTCGCTTCGTCGTTGTTAAAGCCACGATTAAGTCCTGCTCCGGCAAAGATATAACCATTAAACACTCGTTTCGGATTGAAGCCACAAAACAAAGTACTGAGATCAGCCATGATATCAACATTTCCTTGCAGATATTTATATTGATAGCTTTGTTCCGGATTCACCCAACCACCTTTAGCTTGCCATCCACTCACACCGACACGTGCACCGAATGCAGGAGCAAACTTATAGCCTACATTGAATGCAGCTGCAGGAGAAATAAGATCAGTAAATTTTGCTTCGCCTACAGTATGAGCAGCTCCAACTTGTGCTTGTATAAACCAGTGAGGATGAAAAATCACTTTTCCAGGCTCTTTAATACGTTGTTCCGGATTCTGAGCAGTCACAATCGTACTGCAACACAAAACAACTAAAAAAGCTAATAAAATCTTTTTCATATCACAATCATTAGAAATGAATAAGAAGAGAGCGCGTTTGAGACGCGCTCTCTCCGTATTATAGAATAACGATAATTATTCACCGGGGAATTCGTCTGCATTCCATGCCTTGATAGTGAACTTACCTGTAAGTTTACCACCACCAAGAGCAGGAGTAGATGCAGTAACACCATTTATTTTCAAGTCAGCAGGAACAACCTTACCATATTCGATTGCGAAAGTAACTTCACAAGTAGCGTTCTGGCCTTTAGCCAAAGTATTCTGGCCTTCAAGGTTCCATGTTACTGTACCATCATCATTCAGTGTAAACTTGCTACCCCATTGGGTTGGATTAACTGCACCCTTAGTTAAAGTGATTGCAGGATTTTCTCCAAGAATTCTCTTACCAATTTCTGTCAAAGCTGGAATCTTAGAACCGTCATACAATACAGAACCATCCTTAGAAGAAGTAATAGTAATGTATGATTTCAAATCTTGTGTATTATAAGCTTTCAGACCGTCTTTTACATTAATAGTAGTTTTGCTCATAGCAAGCCTAGCTGGATTGATGAACTTCACATTAACAGTACCTGCCAAGATTCTATGGGTATTGCAAAGTATAGCATATACATTTACAGGA
Organism: Bacteroides bouchesdurhonensis; assembly: GCF_900155865.1. Taxonomy (GTDB): domain Bacteria; phylum Bacteroidota; class Bacteroidia; order Bacteroidales; family Bacteroidaceae; genus Bacteroides; species Bacteroides bouchesdurhonensis. Next base: position 2,038,391 of record NZ_LT707006.1, on the reverse strand, counting down.
ACGATTTCTTCAGCTCCGTCAACCAATTGTTTAGTCAGAACAATCCAGTTACTATTACCACCTGTATACCATTCACTACCTAATTCAGCTACAGGAACAAGCGGAGCTGTAGGATCAACGATTTCCAATTCGTAACCGGCATAATCAGCTTTAAACTTATCCAAATCGACAGCTTCTTTCAAATCTAGATACAAAGCAGCACCCTTAACTGTTTCCTTGCTACCTTTACAGATTGCATAACCATTTTCCCAAGCCTGTTCTATACGGAAGTTCTTAATATCCTTGATACGGCCGTTTGCCACAGTAGGATAGTTCTTCACTTTCACCACATAAGGAATAGCTACAAATTCAGGATACTGGCGATATTTAGATGCAGCTTCAGACGCAGCATCATTTTTCTTGTATACTCCATAGAATGTGTAAGTACCGTCCTTTTGGATATTCTTAATAGCCTCTTCATCTACATTAAATACAATCTGACGGTTATCAGCGTTATCCTCTGCACCTGCTTTTTCTGTAATTGAAGTGAAGTATCTGCTCGTCAAATCTTCGTCAGGAATATTAACCTGATCATCAACAAATGTATAGATATTAGCAAACTCTTCTTTAGACAATGCGTCCAAACCGAGTTTAGAACCTACCATCGGATATACCTTTGTACTCATATATTCTACAGTAGATGTGTAATCCAAATCCGGATCATCGAAGCAATTCCAATCGATTTCAAGAGTCTTAGAAGGCTCAGCAACAAAGTTGTCAGAAACTTCCCATTTATCACCCACATATAATAGCTTGATATAAGCAACGGCAACAACGGCATCACCATTATTAGCATCTTTTACGATAGCCTTCACTATCGGAGTCTTACCTATACAAGACATATTAATGTCGCCATAATTAACGGCAGTCAGCACAGATTTATCCAATTTCGCATAATTCATCTGCTCTGTTCCGTTTACGGTATACTTACACAAAAGATATTCGATAGAAAGTTTGTTAGTAGCTAAATCAATTTTTTCAGCCTTTCCATCTTTAGTCATCACCACATTTACCAATGTATTCAAATCCACTCCCTTTATAGCTTCTTCATATTCCAAAGCCTGAACCAAGTGTGCATTACTTGCATCAGCAATGTTATCAGCATCAATCTTCGCAACCTGACCGGTTACAGCATTCCATGAAGTAGCCAATACATTTTTGCTATCAACTGTATTGTTGGTAATATTACATTTATCAACCAAAGTAAAGCTTACAGTTTTCTTTTCGTTATAAACAGCAAAATAATTAGTAGTAAACTTATTACCAGTAGTAGTAGTCATCTGCAAAGCCAACATATCCAGCTTATCAGCAGCAGTTTCAGCTTCATTCAGATCAGCAGTAATGCTAGCAGTCAATATTCCATCAGCAATTGCAATTGTTGCTTCAGGATCTATTTTAGCACTTCTTGTAGTGTGATTAGTAGCACCCTTATACAATACAGTAGCTCCTTCAGCTCCATTCTTAATCTGAGCCAATGTAGCCGAAGACGGATTTATATGGAATTTTGCTACTCCAGGAAATGAAGACAAAGTAGCATCACCGTTTGCTGTATAAGTAGTATCAGCTACATTTGCAGCAGTTTTCTGTATTACGTTATATTCGTAAGAGCCGAATGAAACAGCCTCGATACCATTATAATAATCTTCTGGAATCCAAGCAAAACCAGTGATAGGCAATACATCCTGAATAAGCAGTTTTACAGGTTCTTGTTTGTCTACCTGAATGATCCATCCTAGAGTTGCTTCGTTTTCAATAATCTTTCCGATTGAAACAGTCGTTTTGTCATGTTGTTCATAATTAGGAACAACAACACCTGTTTCTTTACTGTTCTCCAAGTCACCATTCGGGCCATAATAAACTTTTCCGTCAGCATCTTTCCAGAGCCGAGTTGCGTCAAATTTAGTGTCATTGTCTGTAATCTCGAAACTAAATTCCTGTGCCTTACCTTCACTTGGAGTTAAAGTTACAGTTACTTTGTTTCCCTCTTGTTTAACACCAAGAGTATACGTAGTGTTCGTATTCTCTGTAACAGGAATGTCAAAAGTAACATCTTTTCCATTCTGATCTGTTACCACCAATTTGCCGTTAGTGATAGATACAGCCTTTACGTAAGCCAATGAACCGAATTGTGTTTTCAATTCGGACAAAGATTTTTCTACTGCATCTACACGATCGTTCAGGCTATTGATGTCATCATCATAGTCTTTACAAGACGTAAATGTACCTGATGAAACCGCCAACAGTGCTCCAAACAGGGCTACACTTAAAAACTTTTTGTTCATAATAAAAAACTTTTAATTTATAAATTAAAAAAATAAAATATAGTCTCTAGTTGTCTAATTGAAAGCCTCCTACCTTGCCTCATTCATTTTCATATAACCTCCTAACTATTCATTTGACAATAATGAATTTATCCCGTTACTTCATAGGTAACGGAGCTTAATAGCGGTGCAAATATGGAGATATTTTGGAAAACAAGCAAACAAAAATGATATTTTTTCTGATAAACTACTAAAAAAAAGAAAATAGCACAATAAAACTATGGATTTCTTTGTATCAGTACTTTTGTTACCTTTCAATACATAACAAAGATTTTCCTCCCCTCTGCTCTCTTTAGAGAACAGGGGTAAATATGTTTCAATGTCATTTTATCTGGTTTTTCGTTTAGATGGCTCTCAGAGAGCTGGAACAAAGGTGTTCCCGTTACCTACGAAGTAACAGGTTATAATTCAGCATATTAATCCCGGCACAAAGCATTTTACATAATCTATCACACGTTTATTCGCCTCGTCAATTTTTTTATTCCTGAAAGGTTTTAGGTAAGTCTCGGTAACAGTGATAGAAGAATGCCCCATAGCTTCGGATATGATTCCCGGATGAATTTCGCAATAATAAGCAGTTGTAGCCCAGGTATGGCGGCCCACGTAAGTAATATTTAGAAATGCAATAAAAAACAGAATGACGATAATTAAACGTAAAACGTTTATAATTAAGCATTTTGCAAGATTTGCAGAACAGACAGACCTGCAAAAGAAAACAAAATATTGCGACGTTTCAGTTACCAGACTGTTAGCCGCCTGTTTCGAAAACAACGGCAGGTAACCGAATTTTTACCGATAGGAACAAAGCAGATTTGTATTCACTGTTTATCAATGTTTTGCATGCCAAAGGACGCTTTTCAAAGGAGTATTTTTACAACCTAAAAAAGAGCGTTATGAAAGTGGAAAAATTCAAGGTGCTGCTCTACCTGAAAAAGAGCGAGCCGGACAAGACCGGCAAGGCCCCGATCATGGGACGGATCACCCTCAACCGCACGATGGCGCAGTTCAGCTGCAAGCTCTCCTGTACCCCCGGGCTATGGAACGCGCGTGAGAGCCGATTGAATGGCAAGAGCCGGGAAGCGGTGGAGACCAATGAAAAAATAGAGAGGCTGCTGCTTGCCGTACACTCGGCCTTCAATTCCCTCATGGAAAGGAAAAAGGATTTCGATGCCGCCGCGGTCAGGGACATGTTCCAGGGTAACGCGGGCATGCAGATGACCCTGCTCAAACTTCTCGACCGGCACAATGAGGAGATGAAGGCCCGTGTCGGCGTGGACCGTGCACCGACGACAATGTCGACCTACGTGTACACCCGGCGCACCCTTGCCGAATTCATCAAAACGGAATTCAAGGTCTCGGACCTCGCCTTCGGACAGCTCAACGAGCAGTTCATCCGTGACTATCAGGACTTCTGCCTGGAAAAGAAGAAACTGGCAATGGAGACGGTGCGCCATTACCTGTCCATCCTGAAAAAGATCTGCCGCATCGCCTACAAGGAGGGGCACTCGGAGAAATACCATTTCTGCCACTTCAAGCTGCCCAAGCAGAAGGAGACAACACCGAAAGCACTCAGCCGGGAGAATTTCGAGAAGCTACGCGATCTGGAGATACCGGAAAAACGCAGGTCACATGTCATCACCCGGGACCTCTTCCTCTTCGCCTGTTACACCGGCACCGCCTATGCCGATGCGGTAAGCATCACCCGGGAGAACCTCTTCCAGGATGACGAGGGCAGCCTCTGGCTGAAATACCGGCGGAAGAAGACCGACTACCTCGGACGCGTCAAGTTGCTGCCGGAAGCACTCGCGTTGATCGGGAAGTATCGTGACGATACCCGCATCACCCTCTTCCCGCCGCAGGACTACCATACGCTCAGGGCCAACATGAAATCCCTGCGCCTGATGGCGGGGCTGAGCCAGGACCTTGTCTACCACATGGGAAGGCATTCTTTCGCCTCATTGGTCACGCTCGAGGAGGGAGTGCCGATCGAGACCATCAGCAAAATGCTGGGACACTCCAACATAAAGACCACCCAGATATATGCCCGTGTAACTCCGAAGCGACTGTTCGAGGACATGGACAGGTTCGTCGAGGCAACCCGCGATTTGAAACTTATCCTTTAATCCCTAAACAATCATTATCATGCGCAGTACATTCAAGCTTTTATTCTACATCAACCGTAACAAGGTAAAATCGGACGGCACGACCGCCGTCCTCTGCCGGATCAGCATCGACGGAAAGAAATCGGCAGTCACGACAGGCATCTATTGCAAACCCGGAGACTGGGACAGCAAGAAGTGTGAAATCAAAACAGCCAGGGAGAACAACCGCCTTGCCGCCTTCCGAAGCCGGCTGGAAGAGGCGTATGGGAACCTGCTGAGGAACCAGGGAGTGGTCACGGCCGAGCAGCTCAAGACCACCGTATCCGGTGCCAATTCCGTGCCGGAATACCTCCTGCAGGCCGGAGAGGTGGAACGCGAACGGCTCAGGGTCCGCTCCAAGGAGATCAATTCCACCTCCACCTACCGCCAGTCGAAGACCACGCAGCTTAACCTCAGGCAGTTCATCGAATCCCGCGGGATGAAGGACATCGCCTTTTCGGACATCACCGAAGAGTTCGCCGAATCGTTCAAGGTCTTTCTCAAGAAGGAGCTGGGACACAGGAACGGACACGTGAACCACTGCCTGTGCTGGCTCAACCGGCTCATCTACATCGCCGTGGACCGGGAAGTATTGCGTGCCAACCCGATAGAGGACGTGGCATACGAGAGGAAAGAAGCACCTAAACTAAGGCATATCAGCCGCAGTGAACTGAAGCGGATGATGGAAACCCCGCTGCCCGACCCGATGATGGAGCTGGCGCGCAGGACGTTCATCTTCTCCTCGCTGACCGGTCTGGCCTACGCGGATACGAGGGCTCTCCATCCCCGTCACATCGGAACGACCTCGGAAGGAAGAAGGTATATCCGCATCCGCCGCGCCAAAACGGACGTGGAGGCGTTCATCCCGCTGCATCCCATAGCCGGACAGATACTGGATCTTTACAACACCACGGATGACGACAGGCCGGTATTCCCGCTGCCGGTCCGCGATGTCCTCTGGTACGAGGTACATGGAATGGGCGTGGCATTAGGCATGAAAGAGAACCTGTCCTACCACATGGCCCGGCATTCGTTCGGAACCCTGACACTGACCGCGGGCATTCCGATAGAGAGCATCGCCAGGATAATGGGCCATACGAATATCGACAGCACGCAGGTCTACGCTCAGGTCACCGACCGGAAGATATCCTCGGACATGGACCGGCTGATGGAAAGAAGAAAACCTGCGGCCGGCAAGGAAGCCGCAGGCTAAATAAAAAAATTGCCGCCGGAATTGTATTTACGATTCCGGCGGCAATCCTTAAACTTGAATACGATATTATACCAATGCTGCGTGATAGTTCTCCTCCAACAGCTTCTCGATGTCCGACTGCCTGTACAGGATCTTCCCGCCAAGCTGGATATAGGGAATCCGCCCTTGGTCCCTGTAATCCTGCAGGCACCTGCGGCTGATCCTCAACGTTCCGGAAAACTCCCTGTCAGTCAGGAACCGTTCCCCGTTGAAGGGAGGACGGTTGTCACGGGCAAGACGCTCCACTTTTTTCTCCATGTTGTCCAGCAGGGCAAAGAACCTGCGGACACGTTCGTTCTCCTTGTCGATAATGCCTTCCATCTCTTCCGCTCTTTAAAGGTTTCCGTTCTTCCTTCCTTCTCTCATTGCCTTCTCCTTGCGTCTGATGCCGACGTAGGCCATCAGCTTCTCCACATCCTCTGGCTTATAATAGAACTTGCTCTGGAGGCGGGTGAACGCCAGCCGTCCGGTATCGCGGAGTGTCTGCAGGGTACGTGGCGAGATGTCAAGGCGCAGGCAGACATCCTGGCCGTCCAGTCACTCTCCGAGTTCCTTACAGCGGTTTCTCTCATACAATCTGTCCACATGTGCGGACAGGTTCTCGGCGCGTGCCAGCATCCTCTCAAGGACACCGGCCTCGATGTAGCATATTTCCATATTTTTCAACTTGTTTAAATGTCAGTGCGAATATAAGGGAAGAAACCATGAGAGGCAAGCGCGACCGGCACACTGGCAGGAATAGTCATGGATAGTCGGTTTTTGTCATATGGGAAGGAAAAATACTCCGTAGCCGGTCGGTTTTCACGACCCCCTTTGGAAAACCTGAAGGACGGGTGCGTCACGACGATGAAAAAAGAAAAATCCCCACCGGAAGTGAAGCGACCCCAAACCGGCAGGGAGTGTAATAATAAAGGAACGGACTGTTCAGCCCTTGATGTAACCGTACTTTTTCAGGTCGTCCATGAAATGCTCCGGCGTGTCGGTCCTCACCGTCACCCCGTGCAGTTCCCTGTACCGCCCGGAGAAATTCACCATGTACTCCCCGTCGGTGCACCCGCTGTCAAACCAGCTGCCCTCACGCAGGACGCGTACAAACTCGGAAGGGCCGGAGGCGGCAATCCTGCCGCCATCCGCCAAAATACCTGATCTCGTTTTTTTTATTATCGGTATTTCAAATGTCTTAAAAGCCTCTTTGACAGGTTACCATCCGGGATGATCGCCTGAATTCGCATGTACCGGATTTTCTATTTACCAGATTCCATAATGGTTCCTGCCATCCGTTTTTTCTCTGCGGCTGTCGCTTTTTTCCTCGTGGCATCATGGTCTGTTACCGGATAGGAAAAGCCATCTCCATCACAACCATGAATTATAGTGTAGCCATATTTGTATATAGCCGTATGATACGCTATCCGGATAATGCTATCACAGAATTGCGATATAGCCGGATATCAAAATAGGGATAGCCGGGAGCGAAGGGAGCACGCATCCTTCCGGATATAGATATCTCAAAATCTCCATTTGCAGAAGTGTATAAATATCAATCCATTAATGGAGACGATGAAGAAAAACAATAAGGCGTATACGGCTACCTGTTATTCTCCATTTACAGATGTGTAGAAGTTTCAATCCATTAATGGAGACGATGAAAAAACAATAAGGCGTATACGGCTACCTGTTATTCTCCATTTGCAGAAGTGTAGAAGTAGCAATCCGTTAATGGAGACGATGAAGAAAAACAATAAGGCGTATACGGCTACCTGTTATTCTCCATTTGCAGAAGTGTAGAAGTAGCAATCCGTTAATGGAGACGATGAAAAAACAATAAGGCGTATACGGCTACATGTCATTCTCCATTTGCAGAAGTGTAGAAGTAGCAATCCGTTAATGGAGACAATGAAGAAAAAACATAAGTCGTACACGGCTACATGCCCATTCTCCATTTGCAGAAGTGTAGAAGTAGCAATCCATTAATGGACAATAGGGCATGTAAAGGGCAGATTTTCCGTATATTCGCCTCCTTATCCCCGAATTATGGGCGTAAGTCACATGGTCATGGAGATATATCTATCCTTTAATGGGGAGAACAGCCGGCAAATATCTGATGGAAAAGCCCCACAAACCACAGGAAAATAGCCACACAATGGTCTGATACACAATAATTATTGGAGAAACATGGTCCGCTCCTGCGGACAGCAAGTTGTGTTTTCGTTAAACGAAAACCGGACGGTTTAACGGCAATTAAGCCGCTAAACCGTCCGCTTCCTAAGTGCAACTGAAAGCCTTCATCGCGGACTATACTTTCCGTGACGAAGTGGAGGAAATCGAGTTCTTCAAGACGGTCAAACCCCGAATCTGTCACCGGCTCATCTACTACCGCAAGATATACAACATCGAGATGAACCGTCCGGTAGGCAGCGAGTCGCAGCGAAGCTACCTGATAGACGAGATACGGGGCATCAACCGCTACAACGAGAAACGTTCGGACTTCGTGCGTTACTACCGCTCCGGGCTGACCCACTTGGACGCGCTCTATTACCTGCGTGGCAACCTTGACACGGCACTCTACTTGGAGTCGTTCCATCACGAGCGTGATCCGTCTTTCTCGACCAACTGTAACTTCATGGCGGCACGGCTTCTTGCCAACGAGCGGCTGATCCGCTACCTGACGAAGGAATTGGAGGCGTTCGAGCTGCGGCAAGCCGAAGAATCGTTGCCGAAGGTGCGCCTGACGTGGAAAGCGACGAAGACGGAACTGACCGAACTGCTATTTGCTTTGGACAGCCGCAAGGTATTCGGGGATGTCCCGTTGACAAGGCTGTCGGAGTACGTGCAGCGGGCATTCAACATCGAGTTGGACAAGAACCTGTCCCGGACATTCGGCGACCTGCGCATCCGCAACCGGCAGACGCCTTTCCTTGACAGCCTGAAGGCCGCACTGCTCAGGCGGATGAACCGCCCGCTGAACAACCGCCCCGGAGGTCGGAACAAAAAAACGCTTTGAGAAGGATAAGAATTGAATAATAACAAACAGAAACCTAAATAGAAAAGGACATGAAACAGGTATTTGTCAAACCTCTGTTGCTGCTGCTCGTGATACTGGCAGCGGCATCCTGCGACAAGGACGAGAAGGAAATCGGCTACGACGCGCTGCCCCAAAAGGCGCGGCAGTTCATCGCACAGTACTTCCCCGGTGTGAAATGCACCCGTGCGGTGCGTGACAAGGATGACGGAACAACCGAATACGAGGCATGGCTCTCGGATGGGACGGAATTGGACTTTGACGGACAGGGCGACTGGACAAGCGTGGACTGCAAGTTCTCCGCGCTGCCGAACGGCATCCTGCCGGAAGCCATCGCGACGGACATCGCTACCCGTTACCCCGATGCTGTACCCTACAAGGTAGAGAAACAACCGGGCGGTTACGAGATAGACATCCCCGGCTGGGAACTGTACTACAACAATCAAGGCACGTTCATCCGCGCCGAGAGAGACCTGTAAAACTGCATGAAACACCAATAACTAAAGAGCTATGATCATCTATGACAGCAAAATCGCCCGTCTGCTGCAAGGCCGGCTGAATCCCTACGATTACGTGACCCTGCCTCTGGTTACCCTGACTGCCCTCCCTTATGGCGAGAAAGGCATTTGGGAAGAGATGGAGATGAGCATCCACCGCCGGCAATACACGGAATGTTTTTGTGTGTCCCTGCTGCCGTCCCTGCTTTTGGGCTGGCAGGTATGCTGGGGATTTGCCGCCCTGCCGCTGTTCGCTTACTACCTCCTTTACTGGGCTGAACGCTTGGCTGTCGGCCATTCAGCGTTTGATTACGAGGCAGAAAAAGAGAGCGAGGAAGTAAGCTACTTCGTGGTGCGCAAACATTTCGCTTGGCGCAAGTGGTATTGGAAAAAGGAGCTGCCGGCCATCGACCGAAGCTGGTTCTGCTAAAGGAACAGGACTGACTCCTATACAGCTACTACAAGCGTGGGCTGCTGTCTGTTTAAGTTGTTTTCGGGCATCCTGGGGCCTTCTTTATGATTAAACGAGATGCAGCCCACCGCTTCCTTTTATCACATTCCTCTGGGCGGAAAAGGAAAGCGTGGAAGTAAAAAAGGAAAAAGTGCAATTTAGACATATATACGAAGAGTTACGATGAAGAAAACGGAATGCGTCCTTGTGAAAGGTCGCCAGATGTCCGCCGAAGGGTAGCAATGCCCGTAGGACACAGTTTTTTTGAATTTTTAGGAAAGTTCGTAAGTGTTCGGTGAACTCCCTTGACGAGTAAAGGTAGGGTGTACGTCCTGCTCGGCACACCTTAAAGTAACATTGAGGGGTATTTACCCGTGCTTGGGCTACCCAAAGAGTGCATCGAGGGGTATTTGTCCGTGTTTGGGTCATCAAAAGGGTACATCGAGGAGTATCTGTCCGCGCTTGGGCTATCAAAAGGGTACATCGAGGAGTATCTGTCCGCGCTTGGGCTATCAAAAGGGTGCATCGAGGGGTATTTGTCCGTGTTTGGGTCATCAAAAGGGTACATCAAGGGGCATTTGTCCGTGCTTGGGCTACCAAAAGGGTACACCAAGGTACATTCATACCTTTTGCCCCACCTAAAGGGCGTTTAGGATAATGCGTAGGAGGCGAGCTTATTGTAAGCTTTCAGATTATCCGGCAGTAATTCTGCCAAGTCTGTTGAGTAGTCATTGTCATAGTCATGGATATGTTCGAGGAAGTAGATCAGCCATGTACGGAAGTCCACACCGGCAGATTTACAGCACCCGAAGAACGAGTAGAGTACCGCAGCATCTTCCGCGGCGTCATGGTTGCCACAAAATAAATAGTTTTTGCGTCCGCACGCCACGGGACGGACCTTATTTTCTTTTTCTTCTGGCATGGGCCCAACAGCCCAGCAGGATAATCCCTTTCTTCGCGTCCAGCAAATCGTATCTTTCGTAACCGTCCGTCTGTATGGCTCCACGGAACTTGCTGAAGAGCTTCAAGACCACCCTACCTGCACGGGAGCCATTATCATAATAGAAAAACTGACGTCCGGTCATAACGCTGCGCACAAGCCAGATGTATCCTTTTACCGTCTTGTGTTTCTCGTCATGTATGACAGGGATTGTAGTCTCGTCCGATTGTATATAGTCCGTTTGTAATATCAACTCCCAGAGTCGGAAGTATAGTGGCCTTAAAAGATCGGCCACATCTTTGAACCAGTCGTTAACCGTCGATGGCGGGAGATGCACGCCTACTCGCCTGAACCTTTCCAACTGCCTGTGGAACGGGAGGTGGTCCACATACTTGTTTATCATCATTTCAGCCAGCAACGAGGAGGACGCATAGCTCTTGGCGATCGGCATGACCGGTACTGTTCCTGTACGGAACTCGTCCGTGCCTTTCCGCTTGGCCGTATGCCGTATTATTTTCCGGATATAAAACCGTTCAGGTTCATACACGAGGACCTCGGTCACTTCCTCTCCGGGAAGAAGAACCCATTCCTCTTCATTATACCCTTCAGGATAAACATGCTCCTCCCTGCGTTCCAGATTTTCAGGGAGAGGATTACGGACCGGACGCTTTCCTGCCATCTTTTTACGGGCGATGACCGCCTCTCTGGTAGCTTGCAGCTCCTTTTCTGCTTCCGCAGCGGCTTCCGCTTCTTCCGGCAACATGTCAAAACCTTCAAAATCCAGCCATCTGTCTTGTGCGTCAGGTTTGATAAACTTTTCCGCTTTCCGCCCATATAATTGACGTTCCAGATATGCCACCCGTTCTTCCAACTTGCTGATCTTTGCCTCCTTTTTGGCGATAATGGTATCTTTTTCAGACAACTGAAGCTCATAAGCCTCCTTTTCCGCAACCCCAAGAGGCTGCGCGGACACCTTTTCCCTCAACCTGCTGTTCTCCCTGTAAAGGCAGTCGCATTTATACATGAGGTCTTTTATAAGGGCTTCGTTTTCTGTTGACGTATTTGACATAACTGTTTCTAAATATGACACTAAGATACGCAAAATCGGTTAAAGGACAATGCGACATGTGTTATAATTTGTTACAATTGAACGTTACAGGCATATTTCTTTTATGCCGTCTGACCTTGCTGCTGTCTATACCCTGGACCATCATTACAAGATCGCTCCAGAAGGTCTCCACGACTTTGATGCGGCCTTCTTCCGTATCAATAGAAGGTACGTGGAAGTACCCTTGTTCCAATTTCATGTGATATATTACCAGTCCACCATATTCCATGTGGAGGATTTTCATAGAGGCGCAATTCCTTGATATGAAAATGAAAGCGTCTCCATCACGCACATTCTTGCCCATCTGATCTGTCACCAGACCGCTCAAAGTATAAAAACTCTTACGCATATCGGTCGGATAAGGATACAGATAATATCTGTTTGACTCGTTAAGACTGAACATCGGCTGATTAACGGTTAAGGTTTAAAAATATAAGGGTCTGTAAAATCTCTGATGACACGGGACCATTTAACCGCACAGTAACACCATTGGGATATACTATTTCACAGACACTTTGTGGCTGTCCGGAAGAAGGAAAATCAGGAGAAAAAAAAGATGCTGGAGCTGGAGTTTTGCCGGACAGGGCATGACCGCCAGCTCCCATTTTAACCGGTATAAACTTACCTTTGGCTGCGGCATTCGTTTTGGGACCTTTCAGTTTTGCTTTCCAAAAGCTGAAACGTTTACGCTTGATTCCTTCATTAGAGCAAAAATCCTTTATTGTTAAACCGCTTTCTTTATATCGGGCATAAATTTCTTTGAAATCGTCCATTGTCCATTGAACTCTTGTCACCATAATTGTATATTTTTAAATCATGGACAAAGGTATTCAATGAAAGGATTATTTATAGGGGGAGTTCACCGAACACTTACTTTGTTTACAGATATTTGCCAGTGTCTTTTCAGATCGGAGAGCCGTCTTTGCCTTCCCTTTCGTTTGTCCTCGTTGATGCCTTCCACCATGATGACAAGATCACTCCAGGTCATGGGGTACGAGTGGGTTTCAGGATCATAAGCGGGGATTTTAAAAGTTCCTTCCTCAAGCAGTTTCTCGTACATCACCAGACCTCCCGTTTCTGCGTGCAGAAGCTTTATACGGTTTTTCAGCCTGTTGATAAAGATGTACACATCTCCATTCCGGACATCCCCGTTCATTTTTTCCCGGATCAGACCGCTCAAGCTGAACATGCCCTTACGCATATCGGTACTGCCGGGGCATAAAAAGTAACGCATGGAGTCGTTCAGGCAAAACATGTTCCACACAGTTTAGTGAGCAGGCTCAAAGCGGCTTTACAACCACCCGTGCCCTTAAATTTCATTTTAATCCTGTTGGGAAGCTCCAGGGATATCTCCGAGTTGTCAGTACATTTACCGGAAGTTTTCTCTGTCTTTTGCGGGCACAAGGCAGGTTTGGACTGGAACGTTGGTGCAGACACATTGTTGTTGTCTATGCTTATCGGAACAAAACCATCCATGCCAGCTGTGGGGACACTTCCAGATTTAAGCTCCTCGTCCGATATATTGAAACGTGAGCGCCAGTCGTAAAACTGGGAACGGTTATATCCTTCATTCGCACAAAAATCCTTTACCGTTAAGTTGCTTTGGCGTTGTCGAAGAAGAATATGGAAAAACTCCTCCCTTGTCATATATTTTGCCATAAATCCTTTTTGCACACAAAGATAAACGGGAAAGGATATTATGACAAGATGTATTTGCTCAACCGCTTACGGATATACGTCGGCTGTTCGCAAAACCACCCGTACTGTGGAGAATGGCTGCCAAACCAAGTTTTCCGAAGGCGGGGCCTGCGGCCTATACGTGGTGCGGGGCACTCAAACAGTCTATTCCAACGTGAAACTGACAGCCGAGAGAGATGCCGACACGGGCGGTCTCGTATGGAAAACTGAAAGTCCGACACCGCTCGCAGGCGGGCTGTTGGACGAACACTATTATTTCTACTATCCCTATCAGGCACGAGCCTCAATACTGGGGCAGGGCGGCTGTTCGCCTTCATCATTACGGTGAACGAGTTAACCGTGCCCGGCTTGTCGGTGCGGAGCGAAACATACACCATCTCCGACAATAAGACCTGCCATATCCTGGAGTCTGTCTGCCCGTGATGTTATCCTCTCATCGAATTCCTGTACTCACTCGGGCTCATTCCATAGTACTTCCTGAACACCTCCCTGAAATATCTGACATCGGAGAACCCCGAGTCATCCGAGATTTCCGTTATCGAACAGTCTTTTTCCCTGAGCAGTTGTGCCGCATATTGCAGCCGCATGGAGCGGATATAGTCAGCCGGGGCATGGCCGGTGAGCGCCTTCAACTTGTTGAAAAATCCGGTGCGGCTCATGTTCTGCATGCCACAGAGCATGTCCACACAGAAACCGGGGTTGTCGATATTCTTCATGACGCATTCCCTTACGGAGGCCATGAATTTCCAGTCCCGGGTATTGTGGCAGTCCGGCGGAACCTGTCCGACTCCGTCCTCAAGACCGGCGTATGCCCGTCTGAGCAGTGCCCGGTTTGCCAGTATGTTCCTGATATTCGCCCTGAGCACGTTTATGCTAAACGGTTTGGTGATATAGGCGTCAGCTCCGTTTTCCAGCCCCTCCAGCATGTCCTTCTCATCTCCCAAGGCGGTCAGCAGCATGACCGGGATATGGGATGTCTCAATATCGGATTTGACGGACGCGCAAAGTTCGTCCCCTCCCATTTCAGGCATCATAACGTCCGAAAGTATCAGGTCCGGATTGTATTCTCTCGCCACAAGCAGCGCGTCCCGTCCGTTGGAACAGGTTTGGACCAGGTATTCCTCTTTCAGCAGCCCCTCAAGGTAGGTCCGCAAATCGTCATTGTCCTCCACAATAAGAATACGCTGCCGGTCCCCGCCGGTCATTGTTGGAAGGATCTCACGCATGGGGCCGCAATCCGGTCCCATGCGGGTTTCCCCGGTATCCTGTTTCCTGGGCGAAGCAACGGGGCATGCCTTGTCAAGGCGTCTGCTCCTCATGGGAAAAATAACACATACCATGGTCCCCTTCCCCTCGGTACTGGTAACGCGGACCCTGCCTCCGTGCAGCCTTACCAGCCTATGTACCATCATCAGTCCGACACCGTTTCCCGCCACTTGCAGATTGACGGCATTACTGCCCCTGAAATGGTTCCTGAACAGTTTCTTCCGTTCCTCAGGTGGAATGCCAATCCCCGTGTCTTCCACTTCCACACCCCATACATGCCGGTCCGCGAAGGCACGGACCTGGATACTCCCGCCCCGTGGAGTGTACTTCAGTGCGTTGGACAGTATATTCTTCAATATAGAGTCCATTTTGTCCTTGTCAAACCGGACATTCAGGTAAGGGAAGCCGCTCTCACGGGTGATATCGATGTCCCTGATGGAGGCATATGTGCGGAATGCCTCACAGGTCGTCTCCAGATAACTGTTGAGCTCATATTCCGAGACATGAAGTCTCAAGGTGTAGTTGTCCGTACTCTCGAAATCTATCAGGCTGGTGACCAATCCCAGAAGTCCGTCCACGCTTTTCAGGGCCATCCGTACATTGTCCATCCCCTCCGCCTTCACCATGTCTTTCTCCACCACCTCTTCCAGCGGAGCCTTGATCAGCGTAAGCGGAGTACGGACATCATGGGCAGTATGTATGAAGAAGCACGTCTTTTCGTCTGATATCCTTTTCTGCCTGCGCAACATGGCAACACGAAAAGACACCACCCCAGCCAACACACACAATGACGCATATCCGGCAATGGCCCATGTACCCGCCCACAGCGGCCGGGCGACACTCAGACCGAGGCTTCTTTCCTCATACACCTTGTATTTCTCCTCATTGGAGACGGCACGGATACGCAGGGTGTAGTTGCCTGGGGGCAGGCTCGTGAACTGTATCCGCCCGCTCTGGACCGGATGGCTCCAGCCCTCGTAGAGCCCCTCCAATTTCCATGAATATAGGATGTTCGAGGGATAGTCGTAGTTGATGGAGACAGCTTCCAGGGAGAAGGTATTCTGGTCATATGCAAGTTCCAGCCTGACGGTATTGTCAATATCCTCCCTCAAGGGGGATCCCTTGTCCCCGGGATAGACGGGGCGGTAGGAGATCATGAAATCCCGCAGGAGCATCCGAGAAAAATGCGGGGCGGGTATCCTCATGTCGGAGGGGAACATGACGGCTCCGGTGTTACTCCCGAACACGAAGCTTTCCCCGTGCCGGAAAGTGGATACCCCGGCATTGAGGCATACGCTTGCCAGCCCTTGTTCTGCCGTCCAGTTTCTGAAAGTGCCGCTCTCACGCCGGAACAGGGCCACGCTGTTTTCGGTCCCCAGTAGCAGGGTGCCGTCCGCACGGGGGACAATGGTATGGATGTTATTGGATATCAGGGCGCAGTTCTCGGTCTGGTATTGGCGGACGAACCTGTCCTCCACGCTGTCATAGACGAGAAGTCCCGCCCCGCCGGTGCCGATATACAGGAGCCCGTCCGGTGCCTGGTACAGTGCATAGACATGAACCGCCTCGACTGGAAATGCGATATGTCTGCAGGTCCCCCCGTGCCCGTCAAGCAGGTACAACCCCATGCCGGTACCGATCCACATCCATTCCGGAGCCTTCTCCAGTATGGCGGTGATGGGGCCCGGGACCGGGTACAGGCGTACTGTGCCGTCATGGGGATCGAAACGTTTGAGATTGTGGCAGCCCCCTGTCCATATACATCCTCCAGAATCTTTTCCGATGTCATTGATATACTGGTCTGGACGCCCCTCTGCTGCAAAGGAGGGGGGAAAGTATTCCACCCTCTCGGTTTTCTTTTCGATCCTGTACAGGCCCGAAGCGTACCCGCCGGCGCAGATGACACCCGGCGAGACCTCGCAGAGCGTCAGGAAGATATGGTTCCCGCCATCCTGTATCCCATCGGACCGGCTGAGAAAGGAGCGCCACCGTCCTACCGCAGGCTGCAGCAGGCTGATCCCGTTGCTGGTGGCGAACCACAAGTCGCCTTCGCTGTCTTCGATGACATCGTGCACCTGGTCGTTAACCAGCGACCGGCTGTTGCCCGGTGAGTGCCGGAACCATTCATAGCTCTGGTAGCGGTTATTCCGGATTGTGACTCCGGCGGGGTAGTTGGCAAGCCAGATACGGTCCCCGCCATCCACATAAATGTCATTGATATTGTCTCCGTTCATGCCGTTGTGGCTGGCGTAGTCGGCAGTTATATAGGGTTTGGGCACTAGCGAGTCCATATCCATCCTGTATACCCCCCTTCCGCCCGTGGCTATCAGCAGCTCCCGGTCATTGAGAGGGGTGATCCGGTTGACGGCCACATTCCGCAGCGTACTGCCTGCGGACACTCCGTATACAAGTATGCCTTTCCTGAAGGTTCCCACGAACAGTTTCTTCGAACCGGGGTGGTAGTAGAGTTCGCTGACCGGCGTCCGGATGCTGTCCGTGTCCGCAAGCGCCTCAAGGACACCGTCCCTTTCCCGTACCGGAAAAAGTCCGTTCACGGTACCGATGAAAAGGTTTGTACCGTCCGTCTCGCTGATAGCGGTTATATCACCTCTTAAACGGGAGACCAGCCGCTGCGCAATGCCTGTGCGGGTGTCATAGCGGATGATATGGTCACCCTGACAGAGCCATATGCGGTCCCCACGGTCCATATAGGCGTAACAGAGCATGCCCGTGGCGAAGTCATCCTGAAGACCGGGTATCCTGTATACCATCCGGAAACGGTCATGGAGGGTGTCGTAATGGAAAATACGGCCTTTCCTTCCCACAACCCACAGCGTGTTCTCCGTGTCGGTGTAGAGCCAGTTCAGATTGACTTGCGGGGCCACCTTCAGATTGCCGTCAAGAACAGTGTAATGCCTGATCCGCTTGCCGTCATAACGGTCCATCCCCTCCTGGGTGAGGAACCACATGTATCCCCTCCCGTCTTTTTGGATACGGTAAATCCTCCGGTTACTCAATCCGTCCTCTATTCCCAAGTATTTATATATCTGGGCTCCGCACATGGAGGAAATTCCCAGCATAAGGAATGCGGACAGTATTCTTCCCATATTCCGAACACGTGTCATTCTGATGTAAATTAGACAATAACTGTTGCAAATATATAAAAATATAAATTAATATACAAATTTAAACATAACCTCGGATGTCGGCATCAGGCGGTATGTCCTCAATGTCATGTACCCCGGAAAATAGCTGCATACGGGACCGGCCCATGATATGAACATATTCCGAGAGGCGGTTGTTCAATTGACCCGACGGAATTATGGCTTGCCGGGCTCGGGACTGTCCGCAAGGGTACGTTGGTCCGGTGTGCGGAATACCATCCATACCTCCGGTCCGAATTTATATCCGCGGGTGGTACAGGTGCCGGTCGAGGTTTGGCAGCCCCCAATAAAGCGGGCCGAATTGTTTGTAAGCACTCTTACCCTCATGCCCGATTTATAGATAATCTTCCAACAGTAAGAAGTTATAATTCGCATTTAAGAACAATGGCGGGCATTTCTTGTTAATATTATAATCATATAAAAGAGGCGCATCCGTTAGTGCCAGATTTGTTCACCACTTTCATCGTTGCGTATCGTATTGCGAGTTGTCCGTATCAGATGTTTATCCCCTCTTTCTTAAGACTTCCTGAGAACTGCCTGGGAAAGGACGGCTTTCCGCATTGCGACTTCATCCACAGCCCTTGGCGGTATAGCCATGCCTTTCACGGGGACTACGGTTGATTCATGCGACACAGCAGATTCCGGTGCTATAACAGGGTTGCCTACATACTTGTGCCTCTTTTCAGCTTGCTGTCCAGGTCCGAGTTGCGCACTTTACCCGCAGGTTGGACGGTTGTACATAACAATATTGATCTTTTTGGGGGCTAAAAGTCGAATATCCCCTTAAAAACAAGGAGCTGACGCATGTGTACAGCCCCTTATTTTTTTGTATAGCCCGGCCTCCTCTGGCATATTGCCGTTGCTTCCATCTGTAACAAGCAAAATCAGAATCTATATGCGGAACTTTTTGTTCCCGTAGCTGAGAAATTCCTTCGTGGCGTATTTCACACTGAATGGTCCGTAGTCACCGAGAGCCGAATGCGCAATTTGCTTGTCCGGTTCTGTCACATGCTCGACAGGTTCTCCCGTAGTATCAGTATCCTTGTATGACATAAGCTGCATGTTGGCGATGGCTGCCCCGGTAGCCGCCGCACGCAATTTCCTGAACGCATAGGAGAGGATTCCGTCCATCATTGACCAGTACAAGGCGAAGAACGAGGTGCAGGAAAAGGAGGTCCCACAGTTGTAGGAGATAGCCGGGAAGGTATGGAAGAAGGAGGACGAACTGAAACAGTTGAAGTCCGAACTTGCAGCACTCGACCGAAAGATACAGTTGGAGCTTGAGCCGCCTACGCCCGAAGTCGCCGAAAAGGAGAATGACGGACAGGAGGTCAAACCGGATGCGGAAGGTGTACGAAACGTAGCTCCACAACACACCGAAGATGTGCCGCAGATACGCAGCCCGGTGAATGAACGCAGTCCGTCTGGCAATTTTATTGCCGACCATATCATCATCGGGCGGCCGGGATTCAACGTCCGTGACGAGTGCAAACCGAAAGGTATAAAAATGTGAACGAGTGTGCGGATATATATGGCAGGATTGGGAACATACCATTCCTTTTCCTGCCTTTTTCCATCAATATGACATAATGGCAAGGATACCATACAACAAGCCCTCGATTATATCAAAATAGGGTGTTGAAAGTAAATCGTCATGGCAAATCCGCCATATATTCAGTATTTTCGCTAATTTTGCATTCAAAATAGTTAGGCATAATAAAATGGAACCATCTATATACAGTTATTCACTTTGTATTGCGCTACCGTTGATGTTGTTCTTCGGCTTTTATTTTTTGTTGGCTCCAACCCCGGAAAAAGCCATTTTCAATAATTATCTGCGTTCCCGGCGAATTATGGGGGTAGCCATACTGTTACTTGCCGCCAACTATTCGGTACATTTCTTTTTTGGGATCAGGTTCAAGAATACCGATGCCGCCATCCTGATGAACCTGTCCACCTATTTTTTGTGCTACTGGTTGTTCAGTTCGGGCCTCACCACTCTGCTTGACCGCTTTTATATCACCAAATGTCGGTTACGGACGCATATCTGTCTATGGATACTGTTTTCCATCCTTTCCGGCATCGTTCTGCTGTTGTTACCAAAAGGTGGTTTACAGACAACGGTGATGTTTGCCTTGGCCGCATGGTTGGTTATCTATGGGCTGTTCTTGACCCGTAGGCTTCTCCGGGCCTATCACAGGGTCATCCGCATTTTCGATGACACCCGTGCGGACGACATCGGTGCCTATATCAAATGGCTTTCCATTTTCACCTACTGGGCTGTCACATTCGGGGTGGGATGCGGACTGCTGACATTCCTGCCTGATGAATACATCTATATCTGGATTCTGTCATCGGTACCGTTCTACATTTATCTCTTCCTTTGCTATCTGAACTATCTGCTGTTTTACGAACAGGTGGAAAACGCGATGGAGGATGGCATGACTTCTGAAGAGGAAGACCTGTGTGACACCACAAACCGGGAACAGGCACAGAGGCAGGATACTCCTTTTTTCCATGCCGAAATGGCGAAAAAAATCAAAGGTTGGATCGATGCGGACGGTTATATCCGGCCCGGCCTTACCATAAAGGAGCTTTCAGATGTGCTTCATACCAACCGCACCTACCTGTCCGGGTACATCAAAACTACGTATGACATGTCGTTCCGCGATTGGATTACCGGACTTCGTATAGAATATGCGAAACGTCTGCTTGCGCGATATCCGAGGTTGACGATAGCCGACATCTCCGAGAAATCCGGTTTTTTGTCACCAAGCCATTTTATAAGGCTGTTCAAGGAAAATGCAGGCTGTACCCCTGTCAAATGGAGGAAAACAGAGGCGGAATAATACGGTGTGTGGATGGGGAAAATAGACCAAACGACAAAAAAATAGTCTGAACGACAAAACCAAAATGTTCTAAATCACAAAGATGTGCGATTCTGACAATTGAGACATTTTTTATAGGCAAGAATCGGGCTGAATTTAAATCTTTTCGCTTATTTTGTATGTTAAGTCTGGATTGGAAATTTAAAAAGCATATAAAAAATGAGCAAAAGAATCCTATTCTTCATTTTGTTTTCGTGGCTGGCACCGGCAGCTTTTCCGGCTTTTGCGCAGCAGAAAACAGACACAGTTTACACCTTCCGGTTCGTTCCGCAGAAGGACATGTTCTACGTGCCTTGGAATGGCAATGACACGGAACTTGCCCGCCTGTTGGAATGTATCGAAAACAACAAAACCACAATTCTTGACGGCAAGCTGCCGCTACTGGTTGACGGATACTGTAATTCACTGGGCAGTGAAGCCGAGAACCTTGCCACGGCGAAGATCCGTGCCAACCGTGTGAAATCCGAACTGATTATCCGTGCGGAAATAAAAGAGGAGAATTTCATTACCCGCAACCATGCGACTGAGGGTGATTTTGTCACCGTGCGCCTGACGGTACCGGTAAAGGGAACTGCCGCGACGGATGCGGAAGCACGACGCAAGGCGGAAACCGAACGACTGGAAGCCGAGAAGCGTGCCGAACAGGAACGGCTTGCCGAAGAGCAGCGCAAGGCGGAAGAAGCCCGACTTGCCGCTGAAAAGGCAGAAGCCGAGAAAGCCGCTCAACAAAATACACTTGCCGACACGCCGTCGGAAACCAAAATCACAACTGATTATCATCTCTCCCTGCGTGCCAACCTGCTGCGCTGGGCTACCCTGACACCAGATCTTGGCGTGGAATGGCGCATCTGCCCATCGTGGGGCATTGCCGTAAACGGCTCGTGGACTTCATGGACGTGGAGCGACAAGGACCACCGCTATGCACTCTGGGAAGTGGCTCCGGAAGTGCGTTACTATATGGGTGAGAAGAAAGCCTGGTATCTGGGCGCGCTGTTCAAGGCCGGACAGTTCAACTACAAGCTCTCCGAAACAGGCAAGCAGGGCGACCTGATGGGTGGCGGCATCACCGCCGGCTATCAGCTGCGGCTGAACAAGGCACTGGCTCTTGATTTCAACCTCGGTTTGGGCTACCTGAATGCCGACTATGAGAAATATGAGGTCATCGACGGTGTACGTGTACGCCGCGGCAACGAGACAAAAGATTGGTGTGGTCCCATCAATGCCGGTGTGACATTGGTATGGAAGTTATTCTAATACGGAGGAATAGAATATGAAAGCAAGACAATATATAAATATGATGGGAATGGCAGCCGCCGTGCTGCTCTCTTCCTGCGTGAAGGACACGCTTTATGACACGCCGCATCCCGACTACGGGAAGATTGCGGTGACAGCCGACTGGTCGGCCCGCGGTGAAGGTATCGACATACCTGCCACATGGACGGTCACCATGGGTGACTATACGGGTACGGAGACTTCCGCCACCCATACCCCCGACCATCTGTTTGCTCCGGGCAGCTACACCCTTGCGGTGTGGAACCCGGCTGAAGGAATCACGGTGAACGGCACCACAGCCACCATTGCCGCAGCCACGGGAACCCGGGCAGGCACGGATACCTTTGTGAACAATGCCCCGGGATGGTTCTTCACCTATACGGAACAGGTGACCATCGAGAAAGACAAGGACTATCCGCTGACCGCCGCAATGAAGCAGCAGGTACGCGAACTGACGCTTGTCGTCGAACCTACTGGTGATGCCGCCGGACGCATCACGGAGATTGTTGCCCATCTGACGGGTGCAGCCCGAACACTCAATTTCGCTACTGATACCTACGGAGCCGCTTCGAACGTCGTGCTGCCCTTCACCAAGATTACCGAAGGTGACGATGCTGGCAAGTGGAAAGCCACGGTGCGGCTACTGGGTGTGACAGGCACGGAACAACTGCTGACGGGTGAAATCCGCTATGCTGACGGCAACCCGACCCCCACCACGCTGAAAAGCGACCTCACGGAAGCCCTCAAGGAGTTCAACACCGGAAAGGGCGCATCGCTGACCCTCGGCGGAACGCTGGTTGAGACTCCCGAAGGCATGGAAGTGGACGGAGCCGAAATCAACGGCTGGGAAGAAGTGAAAGGTGATGATGTAAATGCCGATTTGTAACTAATATAATGACAGATATAATGAAGACAAGATTTTTTGCACTTGCGACGCTCGTCCTCGCACTGGCAGCCTGCAACAACGACAACGAGAACCTGAACGGTGACCCAGTGGCCGCCCAGTTTACCGCCGACATCGCCCTCGCCACCCGCGCCAGCGGAACCACCTGGGATAACGGCGACCGTATCGGCATCACCGACATCGGCAACGACACCCAGTACGGCAACGTGCCTTTCATCCTGAAAAATGGGAAATTTGAGGCAGAAAAAAAGGTCATCTATATCGAAGATACAAAGCCCCATACTTTCCGCGCCTACTATCCGTACAACGCGGCGGGAGGTATCCTCGCAGCCACGACCGATGCCACGGCGCAGCAGAACCAGTCTTCCATTGACTTCCTCTTTGCCACAGGAGCCACGGGAGACAAAAACAGTCCGGTAGTGAGCTTCACCAACAAAACCGGCAAAGGCGGTGAAGACAACTCCTTCCACCACCGCATGAGCCAGATAACCCTTACCCTCGAGGCGGGCGACGGCGTGGATTTCAGCGTGGTCAAGCCTGAACGTTACACGCTGGACGCATTGATACTCACCGGTACGTTCAACACGGCCGACGGTATTGCCACCGCAGACGACGGGGCACAAGCCGAATCGCTGGCCATGGATCTGACAGACGGCAATCTCACGTCATCGGTCATCCTTTTCCCGCAGACAGCTACATCCCTGCCGTTGGTTGTGAATTACAAAGGTCAGGAATATCATGCCACACTCACCGTGCCCGAAGGCGCACTGCAGGCGGGCAAAAACTACACCTATACCGTCAAGGTACGCAACAAAGTCCTTGAAGTCAGCGAAGCCACCATTGCAAAGTGGAACGATATAGACGGCGGAGAAGTGGGCGCAGACCTGTAAAACATTAATAATTAAGAATTAAGAATGAAGAATTATGAGACATAGATTATTTATCCCCGCAGCCACCGCGCTACTATTCGCCCTCGCTGCCTGCACGCAGGACGAATTGACCGACGACAACCGTCTGCCCGAAGGTGAATACCCCGTATTCATCCGTGCCACTGGACTGTCCGTAGAGGCAACGCCGCAGGCAGCCCCATCAACCCGCGCCACCGTGGACGGCGACTGGCAGGGCGTACAGACTGTGGCACTCAAGATGGGCGACGCTGTAAAGGAATACACCGTAACGGCTTCTACCGATTTCAAGAGTGCCACGCTCTCACGCGAGAACGCCCCACACTACTGGACCAGCCGCGACCCGATTACCGTATCGGCATGGTGGCCCTTCAATAATGCTGACATCACCCAGATGCCTGCCGTGAAGGTGGCTGAAGACCAGAGCCAATTGGCTGACTTCCAGAACAGCGACTTCATCTCTGCCGAAAACCAGACGGTGAAATTTGATGACCCGACACTTGAATTTACCCACCGCACGGCACGCGTGGCAATCGATCTGAAGCCCGGCACGGGATTCACGAGCGTCGCCGGTGCCACGGTGAGCCTCGTAAGCCTGTCTGCCGATAACGGCAACCCGACCGCCATCAAGACCTACAACGCAAGCGGCAACACCTACGAGGCACTGACCGCTCCGCAGACCGTTGTGGCAGGCAAGCCGTTCATCAGGGTGGAACTCGGCAGCGGCACTTTCTACTTCCGTCCGCAGAACAACGTCGTGCTGGCAGCAGGCAGTCGCTATAAATATACCGTTAAGGTGAACGCCACTGGCTTGACGTTAGAGGGCTGCACTATCGGTGACTGGGCTGACGGAGGCGGCGAGAGCGGTGAGGCTGAGGATTTGGGTTATTCTATACAGAACGACGGCAGTTACACGGTCTATAACGCAGACGGCCTGCTGGCATGGAACAAAGCCGTACAAAAAGATGAATCGATAAATTGCACCCTCACCGCCGACATCGACCTGACGGGTAGGGAATGGACACGGATAGGCACATGGCCAGGTTACTCCGGCATCTTTAATGGGCAGGGACACCGCATTACGGGATTAAACTTTTCAGCAGCGACTACTGAACTTTTTGGGTTATTAAATGAACGTGGTGTGATAAAGAACTTACAACTCATAGATGTGAATCTGTATGGCAATAGTGGATCAGCAGCTGGAATAGTGGAGCAAAATAATGGCCAAATCATTGCCTGCTCTGTGACGGGAAAAATTTCTGCATATGGTAGAACTTGTGGTATAGC
Organism: Bacteroides bouchesdurhonensis; assembly: GCF_900155865.1. GTDB lineage: Bacteria > Bacteroidota > Bacteroidia > Bacteroidales > Bacteroidaceae > Bacteroides > Bacteroides bouchesdurhonensis. The sequence continues at coordinate 2,013,239 of NZ_LT707006.1, read as the reverse complement.
CGATTTAAATTATGGCAGAATCACCGCTTGCTGGTTCGACGGCACATTGAAAGAGTATGAATCCGGAGCTATAGTGCGTTATAACTACAAAATTATAACTTCCTGTTATTGGGGAGGCAATGTCGGGCAAGGAGTATTCCATGATCATGGAGAAAAGGTAGATGCCACGAAGGTGGACGGCGCGACAGTGAAATGGCAGACAGCCGTCGACGGCATGAACACCGCCCTCACCGCTGGCGACTACCAGTGGGTACTCGGCACCGACGGTCTGCCCGTATTGCAAAAGAAACAATAACGAACCCTAAACAACACGCATCACGAAACGAACAATCATCCATACATCTGCAGCCATAGCCCTGCTGCTCGGCATTGCCGCCTGCACGCAGGACGAAGCGGGCTTCCTGCAGGAAGGGGCGGAAGGCACACCCATCGTCTTTACCGCCACGGGGCTGAACCCCGCTGCGACAGCCATCGCCAATACCCGTTCCACCGTGGACGGCGACTGGGAGGGTGTGCAGAGCGTGGCAGTCCTGATGGACGGCACGGTGAAGGCATACGACGTGACGCTCACCACCGCCGACCCCGCCAGCGCCACGCTGACCTCCACCGACCCGCACTACTGGACCAACCGCAAAGACATCACCGTCACAGCGTGGTGGCCCTACACCGCTGGCGAGACAACCCCTTCTGCTGTGAAGGTAAAAGCCAACCAAAGTGCCCGGAAAGACTTCGAGGGCAGCGACCTCATCGTAGCCGACGGACAGACGGTGACCTATGGTAGCCCCACGCTCCGCTTCACCCACCGCACGGCGCGGGTAACCATCGTTCTGACGGACTACACCGAGGGGCTGGCATCTGTGCGGCTGACGGGTCTCTCCACCGAAGGCGGCAACCCGGCCGAAATCACCCCGTATGACAAGGGTAGCAACACCTACACCGCCCTCGTAGCCCCACAAAGTGTGGTAGCTGGCACGGCCTTCATTACCTGCACCTTCACTAACGGCAAGACCTTCGTCTATAAGATGAAGAATGCTACCGACTGGCAGGCGGGCGGTGAATATACCTACACAGTCTCCCTCACTGCGGCAAAAGACCCGGGATATACCATAGAGGGCAACGGCAGCTACACCGTGACATCCGCCGATGGCCTGATGCATGTAGCCGATTTAGTGAACGGAGGTAAGACCGACATTAACATTACCCTCGACAAAAACATTGACTTGACGGGCAAAGGCTGGACGCCGATAGGCACAAGCTTCGATAACTCATACAAAGGCACTTTCGACGGCGGCGGCCATACCATCACGGGGCTGGCCGTTACGACAAATGACCAATTTGTGGGTCTGTTCGGCTATCTCAATAGAGCTGGTACGGTGAAGAACGTGGTGATGGAAGGCATACAGATAACAAGCAATCACGGGTCGAGCCAGGCCGGTGGCGTGGTAGGATTTAGCCGGGGCACTATTGAAAACTGCTCGGTGTCGGGCAGCGTCAGCGGCACGGTGTACGTCGGCGGTGTGGTGGGGGCTCAATGGGGCGGTTCCATCACCGGATGCAGTTCCTCGGCCACAGTGAAGGGAACGGTCGATGTCGGCGGCGTGGCAGGTCAGACGAATTCGAATGCCACCATGACCGCTTGCTATGCCACGGGCAACGTGACCTTAGAAATAGCCCCCATAAATAATATCGATGTCGGCGGTGCGGTGGGATTCAACGGAGGAAGCCGCATCCTTGCCTGCTATGCCACGGGCAACGTAACCAGTACAGGTAGTAGCACCGTCAATGTGTATATCGGCGGCTTTTGTGGATATAACTCCACCACCGTGACCGCCTGCTACTGGAAGAATAATAAGGAACAAGGCATCGGCTACAATAAGGTAGGCACCGACACCGAAGTCACGAAGGTAGACGGCACTGACGTTACCTGGCAGAAAGCCGTCGATGCCATGAACACCGCCTTGCAGAACGCAGGTTCAGAGTGGCGTTACGAACTCACCGGAGCATTGCCCACCTTGAGGAAGCAGTAAACGTCGGGCGGAAAAAGTTCCGCCCGCAACGGAAAGAACCGAAGTATAACCCCAATAAAGAAAGGAGGACGTGATGGAACACACGGAGAATCCACCATATAGGTTTTGACATCAAGGCATTGTCAATAATAATATAGACTCCAGTGTAAATATGGAAGCTGTAAGCCGGACATTGTCAAGATTGGTGCTCATTAAAGACAACAAATCAAGTAATTAAATTAAAAACATGGGACTTTTTCACAGAGGCAAGAAAAATAATGACGATGAGCCGGACAGTGTTCAAACCAATTCATTCTCTGATATTATGAATGGTTTGCAATACTCCGTAAACTGTGCACAAGATACATTGCAGAATCATCAGATACAAAATCTGACCAGACTTTTTGAAGGAACAAATGCAAATAACGCAAATACGTTCCAATCGAAAAAAAATCATGGTTGGAGACAAGACTATTGATATTCCACTTATAGCCTTGATATCCCATCATTATCTTGCAATGGATAATGTGCAGATAAAGTTCAAGGCGAAGGTCGGAAGCGTGGAATCACAGATCCCGGAAAACAACTTGCTGTTATCCAGTCTGCACAGAGCCAATCTCCAGATGCAGATGAGCAACATAAAACCGGATGCGGATGATGTCATGGAGGTTTGCGTCAATTTTAAGGTTCAGGAGACTCCGGAGAGCATTACTGATATACACATGGCCGGGCAACGTGCGTGAGCTTCGGCAGAAGATAATGGGAGCCGTATTACAGGCGCAGGAAGGTGTGGTCACGAAAGAGCATCTGGAACTTGCCGTGACGAAACTGACCTCACCTGTCAGCTTCGCCCTGCGCAATGACGCGGAGGATAAGGAGCGGATATTGCGTGCGTTAAAACAGACAAACGGCAACCGGAGTGCCGCTGCCGAACTGCTTGGAATAAGCAGAACAACTCTATATGGCAAACTTGAAGAATATGGATTGAAATATAAATTCAGGCAACCATAGCCGATTTTGTTGAATTTGACTATCTGCAAAGGTTTGTTATTCAAAAAATAATATTACCTTTGCATTTAGGAAAAGCGTTCTTTTGAATTACTGCAAAACGAGGTAAAACACAGAATTTCGCTGGTTTCTAAATCGTTACCTATTAAGCCGAGATATTTTGTAAGCTATTGAATTTTAGCAAGAAAGGAAATCCTTTATGTCTTGCACTATATGAACTCAGCCTATCACCTAATCCCAGTATCTCACCCAATAACATGAGCTGCCGGTTGAAATTACGAAGAGCCAGCTGATATTCACGATACGCCTCCCGAGTACCTTCACGACTTGTCAAAAGCGGAAATAAATAGGGTGAGGTACTATTCTTATTGACATATCTGTTCAAGATCGACATTGCTTCCGGAGTTAATGTTACCGACAAAGAACGCCCCGTTTTACGCCTACGGTAAGTCAAAACATTATCACGCAAGTCACTTTTGCGAAGATAGGCAAGATCGACAAAAGGCAATCCACGAAGCAAAAACATCAAAACAAATAAATCTCGGGTACGCCGCAATACAGGAATACTGGCAAAAGTATCCGGTAGTTTGGTAAATACCTTTTTCATGTCTTCGTTGTTCAATGCCCTACGGTGGTCCGCTTTTGTTCCGGTATAGACTGATCGGAACAAATAAGGCATATAAGGAGCCTTACGACAATCCACCGCCCGATTGTAAACCGCCCGTAAAGTACGCATATAAGTGGAAACCGTATTCCAACTACATCCTCGGCTACGAAGATGTATTTCAAAACCTTTCAGCCATTCTGGAGTCACCTCCCGAAAAGCCAAATCCCCATTCCCATGAAAAGCAATAATGGCATTGAGACTGCTCCGATATACGTGCGCAGTTCCAAAGTTTCCCCCCATTTGGAGCCTATCGGCTACTTGCTTCATAAATGTCGCTAACTTCATTATTCTACTACTCATTAAAGAATTAGACCATAAATATATATCATATCCCGTTCTCAAACTTTTTCGATAGACATACATTTTGTTATTGATTCAATCCCCCGGCAGAACGGTTTTTCGCCGGGTAGGCAATAACAAATAAGAAGTATAGTTGTTTTCAAGACATAGAAGGCAAACCGTTTTCAAACATTAAATCAAGAGTATATATGAGTGTATATGACATAAAATTGGTACCGACTCTGGATTACAGACTACTAAAAAACATTAAACTGCACAGCTAAAGTTTGATAACAAACCTTATGAGCGCAGTTCTATGTGAAGTGCTAAAGGAGTAAAAAAACACTTTCCGATTATCTTCTATTTCACGAATTGATTCTTCTTTATTTTATCTAATTTAAAGACAATCATTTCAACAAGCTACCAATGACAATAAAATCAAATAGTATTTATATAAATATTCCCACTAAATAACCCTACGGTATCCAACAGATAAAACAATGATATGAGTTTATTCACAATGCCAATCTATAAATCTCTTCACTATCTTTTCGGGTAAGTTTAACATAATTACCAACCAACTCACCTTTGTTACGATGCAAGCTATCAGCTAATCGATCAATATCAGGATTTTCGATACCTAATTCCGCAAAGGTAACAGGTAATCCAATAGATTTGAAAAAGGCTTTCAGACGGGAGATTCCTTCAAGCGCAACAGATTTCTTATCTTCTGATTCCGGCACTCCCCATACACGTATTGCATATTGGGCAATTTTATCAACATGATGATCAACCATCCATGTCATCCAAGCAGGGAAAATAACCGATAATCCGGCTCCATGCGTCACATTATAAATAGCACTCATTTCATGTTCCAGAAAATGGGAAGCCCAGTCTTCTTCACAACCAACTCCACACGTACCGTTATGAGCGATTGTTCCACACCACATCAAATTAGCTCGCGCACCATAGTTTTGTGGCTCTTTCATCACAGTAACGGCTTCTTTGATGATAGCAAGCAAAGTTCCTTCACAAACACGGTCGCTTATTTCTACTTCTTGGGTATTGGTGAAGTAACGTTCCATAATGTGTGCCATCATATCGGCAATGCCACAGGCAGTTTGGAAAGGAGGAAGTGTATATGTCAGTTCCGGATTCATCACAGCAAAAACAGGACGAAGCAAAGCAGGAACACGAAGACTGAGTTTCTGTAAACCATCTACTTTGGTTATGACTGTATTACCGGAACCTTCGCTTCCGGCAGCAGGAATAGTCAGCACGACAGCCACTTTCAAGGCTTCCGTTACAGTAGATTTCCCAATATAGAAATCCCAAAAGTCACCGTCATAAGGAACTCCGGCAGCAATGGCTTTTGCTGTATCAATCACCGAACCTCCTCCTACAGCAAGCATCATATCTACCTGTTCTTTACGGCAAAGCTCTATCCCTTCATACACTTTCGTATCAACCGGATTGGGCTGTACACCACCAAGCATACAATAAGCGATACCCGCTTCCTGCAAAGATTTTTCCACACACGCCAAAAGTCCGTTACGAACTACAGAGCCACCGCCATAAACCACCATTACTTTATGTGCACCATATTTCTTTACCAACGCTCCGGTCTGGGCTTCCGTACCTCTTCCGAATACAAATTCGGTAGGACTATAAAAGATAAAATTATTCATTGTCGTACATATTATAAGCCCGACAAATTTAAATAATTAGATAGAATAAAGAGGATGTTTGGAACTTAAAATGATTTATTATCACTTTTATTTCCTATTTTCATTAGTGTAAGTCCGATTACGATCCAAAAGATTTCACGCAAACGAGTGATAAGAGCGGTATATACTCCATAAGCTCCGGAAAGGGCCAAACCGCTTACAGCAAGGGCAAAGCCTCCTTCACGACCGCCAAGTTGCATCGGCATAAAGAATAGAAGATTGGCAAGCAAGGAAGAAAAAGCCGCAATCAGGATGCAACTGGTAAAGCTGACATTGGTGGTCAAGACATTCAGGATAAGCCATATTTCCAGACAACTGACTACACGTGCCGTATATTCCAGCAAAAGGGCTGTATAGAAAGTACGTTTCTTTTGTTGATGCAAAAGAGCTATTTGTCGATCGATATTCACCAGTTGTTCATGATGTTTCTCGGCAAAGCGGACAACCCGATGTTTCAAAAAAGGCAAACGGCTGCCCATGCGAATGCAAGCTACTGCCATCCCATGTTGGTAACCTTTCACAAACAGTACAACAATCAGCAGACAAAATACGGTGATTACCCCAAGTAAAATACCCATTGCCCAACCCACCGAATAAAGACATACATAAATCAAGACAGAACTCAGCCAAAAACAGAAATGAGAAAAGATGTGCATCATCACGTAAAGAATCACAGAAGATGTGGCACGCTCTACTCCAATATATGGAGTGAGTTCCATAATTCGATATGGCTCGCCACCCATCAATCCAACAGGGGTTACATAATTAAGTGCAAACCCGGTAACGGTAAACTTGTAAAGCTGAGGAAAAGAAAGTCCCAGCTTACCACCGCTACGAATGATGATGTACCACGATATAGTATTTATCAGGTAGATAAATAACCACAGCAACAAGATCAGAGGTAAATAAATCCCCGCACGTTTCACGTTTTCCCATAACTCCTGATAATTCATATCAAAAGTGAAAATCATTATCAGGACAGCAATTATGCCGAAAGTGAGAAACAAATTACGGTATTTATTCTTCATCTACTGGTCAATAGGTGGTTTCACCACAGATTATTATTTAATGTAATTATAATATCTGTCAAAGAAACGACGGAAGCCTCCTAGTTTCATCAATCCTTTCTCAAAGATCAGAATGCCGAGTAAAGCACAAGATATGCCAAGTAGCACGTCAATGATGTAATGATGACAAGAATAAACTGCGGTTCCCCAAATACCGACCATAATAATGGAAAAAAGAGTAATTACATACCATTTACATCTACGTACGATGGCATAGGCTAATGCTACTACCATATAAGCCGCATGCAGCGAAGGCACTGCTGCAAACACATTAGCGTTACGTCCATAGATAGAATCGAAAACCGCCAGTCCTGTAAGTGCATCAAAACGACCAAGCCCCGCTACATTGCCCGGAGTATTTAAAATCGGTTCGAAACCATAATTGATAGCATACCAAGGTGGAGCAGCCGGATGAATATAATAGCCGGCAAAGCCTATCAAATTAACTAGCAGAAAGACCATAGCAAATCGCAGGTAGATGTTTCTCGACTTCGACAGATATAGCCAGATTCCAAATGCAATGGGTACAGGTACCCAACAAAGATAGAAGATTCCGGCAAAAATATCGGCTATAGCCCAATGGTGGGCTGCAAAGTATTCGCAAGGAGTAACAAGCACTCCGCCATCCATCACTCCGAACAAGGATTTCTCTGCATTATACAGCCCTGCTACGTCAATCGGATTCACCTGATAGTTAGGACATATACGCATCCAGTCATACGAAATACCGAATATAAAAAATGGTAACAATGCCACCGCTAGTTTACGAGTAGGTAAGCCGACAAAGAATAATACCAAATAGATCACTGCCATCAACAAATGCTCGATACGAAATCCGATAAACAGACCTGTCAGCAAAAGAAAAAAAGATAATGCACAGATTACTGTCCAAACCTCTTTCTTTGATGGCATTTGGGTAGATTTTATCATAATAATTAATTATTTCTTTAGTTCGTTCTTCATCATTACTTTCCGACAATGGTTTACACGCATAAAAGCCGTAATATTGGCAAATAGTGCAACAAATGCTAAAGGAAAGACTAATATCAGAATCGGATCGAAAAGAGTGACATCTTTAAAGATTCCACAAAACAAGGCTCCCAAACTAGTCAACACTACTCGTTCCGGACGTTGCATGAAACCTACTTTACATTCTATCCCCAAACCTTCGGCACGAGCACGCACATAGCTTACCATCAACGAACCGATTAACGCAACAAAAGCAATAACGGAATAGAGAAAATAACCTTCCACCAGCAAGTAATAACAGATACCGAAAAAAGTAACCAGCTCACTGTAACGGTCGAGAACCGAGTCATAAAGCGCACCGAATGTGGAACTCATATTCCCGACACGTGCCACACGACCGTCCATCATATCGAACAAACCGGCAAACAGGATAATACCTCCTGCCCAGCCCAGATATGCGAGTTGATCATGTTCAGCGTATATGCTGGCATATATCAACAAACCTGCAGCCACTACATTCAATAGAAATCCGGTAGTAGTGATAAAATTGGGAGTGATCCCAATCTTAATCATTCCATGCACTACGGGATTAATGATCTTATAAATCAATTGTTGTAAATAATCTCTGTAATTCATATCTAATTCTTCTGTTTATATTCAATGCTGTTTTTTAAAAAGACCCTTAATGTCCAAATTCCGGTACACAAAATAACGCTGCATATTGTAGTTCCAAAATAACGCAACTATGATTGACACTACAACCTTAGGAATAATAAAAAAGTCGCCGAAATGTTGACTGAGCGTATCGCGCACCCAAGGAATTCTCCCAAGAGATTCAGTCAGTGCATACGTCCCCCACGTATTCAGCCAGATACTGCAAAACCATACGATTATAAATTTTACAGCAACATGTATTTTCTTTCCATCTGATTTAAAGGTCCACTTATAATTAATAACGCAATTGACTATTCCTCCGTAGACTGCCCCTGTCAATGTAGCATAGACATAATATACGTCGAATAGTTTAACTAACAAGATAGTCACGAGAAAGTCCGCGATAGTTGCCATCTGGGCAGAAAGTTGTGCCCTCAGAAACATGAAAATACCACCTTTCCGGGAAACCATTCGTGCAAATTTTCTCAGCCAACTACCCATCTTACTCCTATTAACAAGATAAAACTGTATATACCTGCCAAGATATCGTCCATCATTACCCCTACTCCTCCTTTAAGATCTTCCATTTTACGTATTCCTAAAGGTTTAGCTATATCAAAGATCCGAAAAAGGCAAAAAGCACCGATCACATACCAGAACCACCGTTCATCAGCAGGAACAGCCAATAACGGAATCCATACGCCTACCATCTCATCCACCACTATGCGTGAAGGGTCTTCACCCCAATAGGTTTCCAGTTTATTGGCAGCCCAAATACCTGCAAAGGTAAAGATGATGACCAAAGCAGCAGTTACCCACAACAAAATAGAATATGGTAGTAAGAAATAAAGGACAATCCAGATAATAGAAGCCAATAATGCCCCAGCTGTACCGGGAGCTACGGGAGAGAATCCTGAGCCAAAGCCTGTGCCTATCAAAACAGGTAGAAAGGGAGGGGTCTTCATTAATTACAAATTACTAATTACAAATTACTCACTTATTACTAATTGCCGATCAACAAGCATAAATTACCAAACAACTGTGCAGAAAATATAAATCAATAGTCGTCAGTTACTTATACGAAATTTCATCAATTGATGTATACTTTGATCGAAGACAGTAACCTGAGGGTTATGATTAAAAACCAAAAGTTGAGGTTGAGTATCTGTCCCGCCTTACAACAGGGCAAATCTCAATCTCAACTTGGTTATATTGATCTCTTATTATGCTAAATAATCAGGTTCTTTTTCACCGATCATGTTACGCAATGTCTGTTTTACCATTCTCCATTGAGTAAACAAGTCGTGTTCCGGCTGATGTTCGAAATCGTGCATCGGGCTCTTGCAGAAGAATGACAACCATGTCTGGATACCACACATACCTGCACGCAAAGCCAAGTCACTGAACAATACCAGGTCAAGAGCAATAGGAGCAGCAAGGATAGAGTCACGACAAAGGAAGTTTACCTTGATTTCCATTGGGTAGCCCATCCATCCAAAGATGTCGATGTTATCCCATGCTTCTTTATTATCTTTACGAGGAGGATAGTAATTGATACGTACTTTATGGTAAACATCACCGTAAAGATCCGGATATTTTTCCGGCTCGAAAATAGTATCGATTACAGAAAGTTTGCTAACTTCTTTGGTCTTAAAGTTGTCCGGATCATCGAGCACCTCGCCGTCACGATTACCCAGAATATTGGTAGAGAACCAACCGCTCACACCCAGCATACGAGTCTTGAACATCGGTGCTAATACTGTCTTCATTAATGTCTGACCGCTCTTGAAGTCTTTACCGGAAATAGGCACATTCATCTTCTTAGAGAATTCCCACATTGCCGGAGTATCTACGCACAAGTTAGGAGCACCCATAATAAACGGCGCACCTTCTGCAATAGCAGCGTAAGCGTAACACATACTTGGAGAGATCACAGTTGTATTGTCGTCTTTCATTGCTTTTTCCAAAGCGGCAAGTGACTTATGCTCGTCTGACAAAGGAATGTAAATCTCAGTACTTGCAGCCCAAAGCACAGCGATACGATCACATTTATTAGCAGCTTTAAAGTCGCGAATATCCTGACGGAGTTGTTCTACCATTTCCCAACGGGTAGCAGCTTTCTTAATGTGTGTTCCATTCAGACGTTTTGCCCAGTTGTGATCGAAAGCAGCCGGCATCGGCTTAATAGCTTCCAATTCTTCTTTTACTCCATTCAGATCTTTTTCCTTTAAGACCTCTGCATACATAGCAGCTTCATATGCGTTATCTGGGAAGATATCCCATCCACCGAAAACAATATCTTTCAAATCAGTCAAAGGCACAACGTCTTTGATGAGTTTTTCTTCGTTGTTTTCCATACGCATCGTAGCAAGCTGTGAAATAGATCCTATCGGTTTTGCCAGTCCCTTACGAGAGGCCAGTGTACCTGTAATCATTGTGGTAGCAACCGCACCACCAACTCCGACAACCAATACGCCAAGACGTCCAGTAGCGGGTTTAATTTCTTGTTTCATTTCTATTCTATTAAAATTAAACTAAAATTGTTGCAAAAATAAGATTAATTAATTACTAAAACGGTTTTTATTTGTCATATCTACATTGCAATTAGCAGGATTTAACTTTTAAAAGGTCATGTGGAGACTAATTCTCAAACCTGACTTATCAATATTAGGTGAATCCCTGTATGTTAGCCGCCAGACATAGTCCAGACGCAGAACTTTAAATATATTCTCTATGCCAACTCCGGCTTCTACATAGGGTGTTTTCCCCATTGAACGGGTGTCTGCTATTGGAAAAGTGAACAGTCCGTCACTCATCTCCGGATTGTTTTTATCACTCAGATGACCATATATTCCGCGGCACGAAAGTACTTCCCTCCATTTCAGTTTTTTCAGCAACGGAATCCGGTTGAATAGCCATCCGTTGAGAAAATAAGTAACATCCCACGAGAAATATTCATCATTCATAAACTCCATCGCATTCATTAATGAATAAGACTCTGGCTGAATGGTATAGGAAAGGTTTGCATTGGGTATAATAAGCAAGGGAAATGGTACTTTATCCCATACTTTCCCCCCTTTCAGAATAACATCCGTATAACCAAAGGCAGAAAACCAGAACCGTTTCTGAATACCGGCTTCCGTATGGTTGTAGGTATAATCACTCCCTAATACACTTTTGCCGGCAATGGTATGAGACAGGGTGAACACCGGAGCATCTAAAGAAACGGGAAAGCGATTCCACTGAGTCTGAAAGAATTTCTCATTCGGGGCATAACGCAGTTTCACCTCGGCAGCACTCATCGAGAATCTCTTCACAGGGAAATAACCATCATTCTCTTTCTTTATAAAAGGGATCAGATAAGATGATTCGTCGGTTCTTCTCCGGGCTGTCAATTGGAATGAGAAGCCGGAATAAAACTCATTGGTATAGGTCATTTCAGCTTGTTGGTAGTAACCGATGCGATCATCTTTTTCACGTTTCAAAGCCAGAAATACATTGTCTTTACTAGTATACAAATAGTTCTGACCGTATTGATTAACGTCCGATTCATAGCGTACTTTTAAAGAATGAATCGGAAATTCATTAGCATATTCTTTTTTCTTTTTGAAGGAATATTCCACTTCAGCAAGTCCTTTCAGTCGTTCATCTTTGAAACCATAGGCAATGTATCCTTTGCCAAATAAATGTGGATTAAGCCAGGCTGTTGTCATTCCCCCGGCACGAATACGAGGTCCTTCGAGTGTATTACCACTGATTGTTGCATTCATCGGACCGATGTAGAATAGCGGTGCTTCTTTAGAGGTGGGAATATAGCCCGTAAAAAGAATGGAGAGTATTTTCTCCGTCCAATAATAGACCGGGTAGCCTCGTAATTGTTCCATCAGTCGGTCTACTGAGTTCTCTTGTTTGGAGATGGCGGATTGAGGACGATTCTCTGCCCAATAGTTTTCAGAACGTGATAAGGCTTCTGTTTCTTCTATAATGCGTTCCGGACGGTCAAATGCTTTATCTGCTTCGGCAGTCGGCTCAAAGGTATAATTGTTGTAATCTGCCACACGACGGGCAAAAATACCATCCTGTCCTTCTGCTAGTTTAAGCTCGACCGTAATATTCTCATGGTCAAGCAGACGTGTACCGTCTTCTGCCCGTTTAAATTCTTGTTCGAGCAACATATAATCGACGAAGTTCAGATTAATCTTTTTAGGGAAGTTGAATACGGCACGCTTAACAAAATAGGTGGAATCAAGGGTTACATATAAATGCCCCGTAAAGCCGAAAGACTCGGAATTGAAGGGTACAAAAGTCAGGTCTGCACAAGGCTCTCCGGCTATTTGCAACGTATCCATCAGATAGTATTTATAAAATCCTGTACCGATACGTGATAATGGACTAACAAATTTATTGGTGAAAAGCGAGATATTGTTATCATATATATCTACATCTTTGAATACCTCATTAATGGCTGCTTGCATTCCCTGACGGGAAAGAAGCTCATCCACTCCCGCTTGCTTACGTCCTTTCACCCATTGTTTTTCTGTACGGGGAGATTTGCGATAATAATCTACAGCAAGTAGTTCTCTTGCAGAGACGGTTAATATCGGCTTACCTGTTACGGCAGAAGTATCTACATAGTTCGTTAAGAAATCAAATTTGCGGTATAACCATTTCTTTTGTTTTTCTTCATCAAAATTGTTTAATGCAAAGGTGGTCTTTTCATAACGCTCACGTTGCCAGAAGTCTTTCTCGTCAGGAGAGTGATCGTCTCGATGTTCTATCATCTGACGGACAAACTCCACAGCGGGATTGTCTTTCTTACGGTAATGTTCGCGTTTGGGCTTTACAGTTATTTCTTTGATTGCATAGGTCGCTGTTGATAATGCGATTTTATAAGAGGTTCCACGAGAGGGATGAATCTGGCTATTATATTCATTATACCCAATGGCAGATATAATAAGCACAACTTCTGTACGATGAGTCTTAAAGTAGAAACGTCCGTCACTTCCGGTAGTCGTTCCTTCTGTCGTGTCTTTCAGGCGTACTGATGCATAAGATAAAGGTTCCTTTGTCAGCGAATCTGTCACTACACCTTGTACTACATATTGAGCACTCAATGAAATGCTAACAGACATTAAAAGAAAGATCGCTAATATTCCTTTAGCCATTAATCTCATACCTACGTCCTATTGAATTGAGCGGGCAAAGGTAGAGGGGATTTTAGAACAAAAAAAGGTCTGTTTATCGGAATAACTGTTCTTATTCGCAGGAATTGGGAACGCGTACAGTGAAACGTGTTCCTTTACCAACTTCCGAAGTAACCGAAATTGTTCCTCTTAAACGCTCGACAATAGTCTGACAAATACTTAATCCTAATCCAGCTCCCTGAGTAAAGTTATCGACTTTATAGAAACGTTCGAAAATGTGATCAATTCCCTCCTGAGTAATACCGACACCTGTATCTTCTACAAAAAGAAGTGTATAATTAGGATCTTCATCATCTTCATAGCCGAAAGTAATGAATCCGGATGTCGTAAATTTAGCAGCATTGTTAATCAGGTTATTAATCACTTGTTGCAACCGGACATTGTCTGTCACTAAGTATTTCTTATCTCCATCAGGTACACGCAATACCAATTCTACTCCCTGAGGCATATTAAGCCGCTGAGAATCATGAACAGTCTTGAGCAATAAAGACAGATTATGACTTGCAAACTGGAATTCCATTGTTCCCGATTCGATACGAGATAAGTCAAGAATATCATTTATCAACGCTAACAACAATCCACAATTCTTATTAATTGTAGCAATAAACTGAGCGACTTCCTCCACAGTGAAAGCACTTGTGTCACTCAGCAAATCTGAGAATCCGACAATAGCATTCAACGGAGTACGAATTTCATGACTCATATTGGCAAGGAAAGCTGACTTCAGTTTGTCTGCCTGCAATGCCTTGTCACGCGCCTCTCTCATCTCCTGTTCCGCAGTTTTATATCGCTGAATGCTTTGACATACACCAAGGATATTATATAATGAGTCACTCGTTAATCCTGTTATAACGGAAGAACGGTACTCCCACCATTCATATTCTCCTGTTGCATTACGCTGACGGAAATTCAACCGGGCACAAGTTTCATCTCCTGTCAATGCTTTATCAAAGATACGAGTCATTTCAACCAAATCTTCCGGATGAATCATCTGATCCATCTCATCGCGGGAGATAGTGGTAACAGATTCATCATATCCAAAATGAACAAGAAATCCCTGAGGGAAAATGAATGAATTAATTGTCACATCAAACTGCCAAGGATAAATAAAACTTTCCTCTAACGCCATATCAAAGAAACGTTTCTGCATCTCTTCATCAGAAACATTACGTGCTGATAAAGCCATACCTGTTATTTGCCCCTTTGAATGAATCGAAACTATTTCACCGGAAACTGGGAAGTAGTTTTCACTATGTACTTCCTTCATAAAAGCTCCCTTAGGGATGACAACTCTATTTCCAGTAGCTGCTACGTCAAGAAGCATCTTACGTAATATCTCCTCACCGTTGTAGAATATCTTAAAAATACTTCCAGCCGGCATTCCTTCGTAAGGACGTACAGGAGTATCATAAGGCAAATGAAGCATCTTTAACAAAGATCGATTCGTGAAATGAATATTCAAATCGATATCATAAGTAATAACGCCATCACGAATGGAATGGAAGATGTTATCAAACTCATTACGCTGTTCCACCATTTTATTCTGTACCAGCAAACGTGTCTGAGCATGTATTCTTCGTCTGGATTCCCGACGATTAACGCGTACCAGCCATACTACCGAACCAATCAATAATACCAGAATAGATGAATAAAATAGAATAAATAAGAATTTATACTTTTCCCAATAAGGTTGATTGACGATAATTCCACCGGCAGGAATTCTACTTTGATTGACATGAAAATACTCCAATTGACGATAATCATAGATAAATTCCTGATCAAGTTCTGATATTCCCAATGCAGAAGGAGATGTTCCTTGCAACACTTGAGACGCTCTCTGACCTGTCAGATGTGCAGATGCAAAAGCATCAGCATCATAAGCCACAAACACTCCATTTGTCAATCCTACATTCTGGCAAGAAAAGACTGGTGCTTTAGAGTTCTTTCCCACAAAAGATAGAAAAGGAGACCATTTGGGAGCTATTACAATACTGTTATAACTATTTCGGGGGTAACAAATGGCAGCAATAATATGATTAGTGGTTTCCTGCTGAGTATTATAGATTTTCATCTTATAATCAGGATTCTCACTATGAAAGACTTCCCACTCGTTCTTAAAATCTTCACGCCCCTTATTGCTAAGGAAACTATTATCTATCACGCAAACAACCTCCTTACGTTGTGGAAATATCTTTTTTGCCTGCCGCAACATAACTGCAAAATCAGGATTGGAAGTATATCCACATACATTGGAAAGGTTTGCTATTAATTTTTCATCAGGATATTTAATTCCGAAAAACACAACAGGGATCTGCATCGGTAAGGAATCACCGCAAGAAAACAGCGTATAAAAAGCCTCATCGCTAGCAGTTATAATCAAATCAGTTTGCCTTTCACGTGCACGTTGGCAGAAACGGCGCATTATCACCTTTTCCGAATTGAATGCCCAGAAATCAGCATCCAAATATTCAGTTGTAATTTCTACTTTCAATCCACTATCCTTAAAACCTTTAGCTAAACCGCCAGTAAGATCAGCATGCCAAGGAGTCTGGGATGTATATGATTGAATAAATAATATCTTATATGTGTGTTCAGCAGCTACAGCTCGATTAAAAATAATAAAGAGCAAAACTACAAACAAACAATAGTATCGTCGGTTCATAAGCAAAACTGCATTGTTTCAATATTGTGCATGCAAATATACGTTATTATATTGAAAACGATGCAAATAGGCATTTATTTTTTATTCTTTACCTGGCAGCTGTGTTTGTGGTCCTTTAGATACCTCAGAAGTAGGAGTCAAATCGTTCCCCCAATGAGTCGTTGCTTCAACTGCTTCTCTGTCGCGAATTTCTTTAGCTTTACGTGCATAAACAATCATACGCATGGATTGATCATAGGTAAAATAGTTCCATACCCAATTCAGCAATACTACTACTTTATTACGAACTCCAAGGATAGAACGCAAATGAACAACCAACCACATCACCCAAGCGAACCAACCCTGCATCTTCACTTTATTGAATTCCGCCACAGCACGATTACGCCCAACGGTTGCCATTGCTCCTAAGTTCCGGTAATGAAAAGGCTTCATCTCCTTTCCTTTTTCCAGACGAATCAGATTCTTAGCTAACAGTTCTCCCTGTTGGATGGCTACTTGTGCCAATTGAGGATGTCCATTCGGATAGTTTTTATCAGCAAATTGTACACATTGGTCACCAATAGCAAACACATTTTTCATACCTTCCACCCGGTTAAATGCATCTACCTTAATTCTCCCACCACGACCAATTAGAGAGGTATCCATATTACCGATAGCAACTCCGGTAACACCACTCACCCAAATGAATGTACGTGTAGCAATTTCACTTCCATCTTCGAGCATAACTTTATGATCACGATAATCAACAACTCGTTTATTTAGAAAAATGTTCACTCCCATTTCGCGGAGAAATTGTTCTGCATGAGCTGATGAATCTTCAGACATTCCAGCTAACAGACGTGGCCCTGCCTCAATCAGATAGATGTGCATCAAGCTACTGGGCATATCTGGATAGTCATTCGGAAGGACAAATCTTTTCATTTCAGAAAGTACACCCGCTATTTCTACTCCGGTAGCTCCACCTCCTACTACAACGACATTCAATAACTCTTGTTGTTCTTGCTTATTAGAACAGGTAACAGCACGCTCCAAATTAGCCAACAAAGCATTTCGTAAGCCCATCGCTTCAGATACATTTTTCATCGGCATGGCTTCTTCTTCGATATGTTTATTACCGAAAAAATTAGTAGTAGTACCTGCGGCAAGCACCAGATAGTCGTACTCCGCTTTCCCGATAGAAGTTTGTATCATGTTTCGCTCAGGATAAATAGCACGTACCTCCGCCATACGGAAATAAAAGTCTTTCCGATGTTGGAATATCTTACGGAAAGGGAAAGAGATAGAAGTAGGTTCCATACCAGCCGAAGCTACCTGATAGATTAATGGAGGAAACTGATGATAATTGTTTTTATCAATCAATACGACCTGAAAGCCTGATTTTCTAAGCTTATTAGCTAATTTCAGACCACCGAAACCACCGCCTACTATAACAACGCGTTTCTTATCTGTTTTTGCAATGTTGAGACTCATACCTTAATCATGTTTTATTCTTTCAATAACAAACAAAGCGTACTTTTAGTTTACTTATAGATCATGATTATTTTTGTCTCACTCAAACTATCATTTTCTCTAATAACATAGTTACATTAACGAAGACGTAGACGATCTCCTACCTCAGGAATATATTCACCATCCTTACGATTCATCTTATACAGATTCTTCAGACGAATAGCGAACTTCTGGGAAATGCCATGCATAGAATCACCGTCTTTTACTATATATACAGTATATGGTTTGGAAGCTTTCTTCTTTTTACTCTTCAAGTAAATAATATCACCTTCCATCAATGTGTAATCACGTTGTAGATCATTATACTTCACAAGTTTACGCCAACTGATATCAAACTCTTTATCCAAGCTCTTAAATGTATCACCATTACGTGCTATTATATAAGCAATACCATTCGCAAGATACACCTGATGCGGGCTCAACAGCCAAGGTTCTTTTTTCAATTTACGTTCTGAATAGACTCCCTTAGTATCGTATTTGTACAGGTCATAGTCTTCGATTATTGTTATCAGACGGTTAGCGTAAGAAGGATCGGTAGCATATCCCGCCTTCTTCAATCCACGAGCCCAACCTTTATAATCTGTGATATTAAGTTTAAAAAGAAAAGCATAACGAGCTCCACGTCTTAGGAAATCAGAATGGTCTTCATAAGAATCACGTGGATGCTTATAAGCACGAAAACATTCATTACGTGCATCATCATCGTGACGAACTGAACGTCCTCGCCAACTACTACCACATTTAATTCCAAAATGATTGTTACTTTTACGGGCAAGCTCACTATATCCGGCTCCACTTTCCAGAAGTCCTTGTGCCAATGTGATACTAGCAGGAATCTTATGGAGTTTCATCTGCTCCACAGCCAAATCGCTATACTTATTTATATATTCCACATAACGGGAATTTCGTCGTTGTGCCTGTACTCCTATGGCAAAGAATAAAATAACCGTTAAAAAAACAAGTCTATACAGTTTATTCTCCATTTTTATTTTAATAGTGGATTATAAGGCACAAAATTCTGAAAAATAATTGGGATTATCAATCTCTTTTCTAACTTTGTAACATTAATTGTAGAAACTAATTCTCCAGTCGATATGAAAGACCTTCAAATAACCGCTATTATCAAAGTATATCAGTACGATGAACTGAATGCAGACGACCAAAAGCTAATAAAAACAGCTATGGAAGCAACTGCCCGCAGTTATGCTCCCTACTCTCATTTTTCAGTGGGAGCAGCTGCATTGCTGAATAACGGAACAATAGTAACCGGAACCAATCAGGAGAATGCCGCATACCCATCGGGGTTATGTGCAGAACGTACTACCCTGTTTTACGCTAATTCACAATATCCTGACCAAGCAGTAAAGGCACTTGCCGTTGCCGCAAAAACAGAGAAAGGCTTTATCCAAACACCAATTCCGCCATGTGGTGCTTGCCGGCAGGTAATTCTGGAAACAGAAAAACGTTACGGGCAACCCATCCGTATTTTATTATACGGAAAAGAATGTATCTACGAAGTAAAAAGCATTTCCGACTTACTTCCATTATCATTTGACGCATCAGCTATGGAGGAATAAATATGCTACAACAGTATCACACCAAACTAAAAGGAACACTCGCACTCACAGATTCTTATCTGATGGAAAAAGCTCTTCAAAAAGAAAAAGGGCTTTATAAGTTCATCTGGGTACGCAAAGGAAGTATCACTGTGGAAATTGACCACCAGGAGATGTTAATCTCAGAAAATGACGTAATCTCATTGACTCACCTGCAACATCTTGAATTCAAATCTATTGACGGAGAATATCTGACTTTATTGTTTAATAGTAATTTCTATTGTATCTACGGCAATGATCATGAAGTATCATGCAGCGGTTTCCTTTTCAACGGTTCCTCACATCTTATCCGTTTTACTCTGGATGAAAAAGAACGCCAACAGTTGAATGATATCACTAAGGCTATGGAAAGTGAATTCACAGTTTCCGACAGTCTTCAGGAAGAAATGCTACGTATCCTGCTGAAACGGTTTATCATCCAATGTACCCGCATTGCTCGGCAACGGTTAGATATCACGCGAGAAAAAGAATCCGGTTTTGAGATAGTACGCCAATACTATAATTTGGTAGATGAGCATTACCGGACTAAAAAACAAGTACAAGATTATGCAGATATGTTGCATAAGTCTCCCAAGACGCTTTCCAACATATTTTCGACTTGCAAACTGCCATCTCCACTGAGAGTTATCCACGAAAGAGTGGAAGCTGAAGCCAAACGTTTGCTACTTTACAGTAACAAAAGTGCCAAGGAAATTGCTGATATTCTAGGCTTTGAAGACCAAGCTTCTTTCAGTCGTTTTTTCAAGAATATGACAGGACAGAGTGCTGTACAGTTCAGGAATGAGACTGAAAGGAAGAATTGATAAGTAAAACGGAAGTATTGCCATTGAGCAGTTATGGGGAAAGCACGATCTTTGCAGTGTAAGTTAAACCCATAAAAACTCAATTAAGATGAAAGAAAAATTTATCACATTACTTACCTTTACTTCAGGTCTTCAGAATTTCGGAATCAAGTTTATCCGCGTAGCTATTTTGGTTGTATTCGTTTGGATCGGCGGATTAAAGTATTTCCATTATGAAGCTGACGGTATTGTACCGTTTGTTGCCAACAGCCCATTTATGAGCTTCTTCTATGCCAAGGAGGCACCCGAATACAAAGAGTTTAAGAATCCGGAAGGAGCTCTTGTTCCGGAACACAGAGCATGGCATGAAACCAATCATACTTATATTTTCTCTTATGGATTAGGAGCACTAATTATGAGTATCGGTATTCTGGTTTTTCTTGGTATTTTCTTCCCGAGAATTGGACTGATAGGTGATACGCTAGCTATTATTATGACGCTTGGTACACTTTCCTTCCTTGTCACTACACCGGAAGTCTGGGTACCTAATCTTGGAGGTGATGAATTCGGTTTTCCATTACTGTCCGGTGCCGGTAGACTGGTGATTAAAGATATCGTAATTCTCGCCGGAGCAGTCGTATTACTTTCCAATTCGTCACAACGCGTACTCAAAACACTTAAAAACGTATAAGTAGCCTTTCGCAACATAAACAAATATTCTCTTCTGCTGTTTATATGGCTGAGTATAAACGATTAAAGAGAATAATTTATGAAACAATATGATGCAATTATTATAGGGTTCGGAAAAGCAGGAAAAGTTCTTGCTGCCGAACTCTCAAACCGGGGATGGAAAGTTGCCATCGTAGAACGTTCCAAGACGATGTACGGAGGAAGTTGCCCCAATATAGCTTGTATTCCTACGAAAGCTCTGATACATGAAGCTGATATTTCCAGTCTGTTTCTTCATGAAGACTATCCAAAACAGGCAAATATGTATAAACAAGCAATATACCGCAAAAACAAACTAACTTCGTTCTTACGGGAAAGCAACTACGAAAAGTTGAGTAAACGTCCTAATGTTACGATTTATACAGGTGTTGGTTCCTTCACATCGACCAATACGATTAAAGTAACTTTACCTGACGGAGATATTGAGCTGCAGGGTAAAGAGATTTTTATCAACACCGGTTCTACACCTATAATTCCAGCAATTGATGGAATCAAACAAAGCCAGAAAGTGTACACAAGTGCAACAATGCTGGAAGTAGATTTATTGCCTAAACATTTAATTATCGTTGGTGGAGGATATATCGGACTGGAATTCGCTTCTATGTATGCAGGATTCGGCAGTAAAGTTACAGTACTTGAAGGAGGAAATAAGTTTATGCCTAATGAAGATCGAGATATTGCCAACAGTGTGAAAGATGTCATGAAAAGGAAAGGAATTGAAATCCGCTTGAATTCGCGTGCGCAATCCATTCATGACACGAATGACGGAGTAACGCTAACGTATTCCGATGTTTCTGACGGCACCCCTTATTTTATAGATGGGGACGCTATCCTGATAGCAACGGGACGCAAACCGATGATTAAAGACCTGAACCTCTCGGCAGCAGGCGTGACAGTAGATGCTCATGGGGCTATTGCCGTCAGTGACCAACTCCGTACCAATGTTCCTCATATATGGGCAATGGGTGATGTAAAAGGAGGACCGCAATTTACATATCTCTCTTTGGATGATTTCCGGATTATTCGTAATCAGCTTTTTGGAGATAAGAAACGGGATATTGGTGATAGAACTCCTGTTCCTTACGCAGTATTTATTGATCCACCGTTGGCGCATATCGGACTTACTGAAGAGGAAGCCCTAAAGAGAGGTTACTCTATCAAGGTTTCACGATTACCGGCAACAGCTGTGGTACGTTCACGTACTTTACAACAGATAGATGGTATGTTGAAAGCAATTGTAAACAACCATAGTGGAAAGATAATGGGATGTACTTTGTTTTGTGCGGATGCATCGGAAGTAATCAATATCGTGGCAATGGCAATGAAAACCGGGCAGCATTATACTTTCCTTCGCGACTTTATCTTCACACATCCAAGTATGAGTGAAGGATTAAATGAGCTGTTTGATGTGTAAGGTCTATTTATATATAAAAGCTACATAGTTTAGAAAACAGAAATTGTAAATAAGGGAAACAGAGGATACGTTTATTTCAAGCTCAACCTCTGTTTCATTTTTTAATATTACTTATTCACTTCTCCTAGCTCAATACTCTGAGGATTTATCTTCTAAGTTGGACACACTTATTTTTAATAAAAGAAACGCAATCATATTGATAAAAAGTATTTTTTGCACACAAATTAAACTTCATAATTACTCCCATAAGTATATCTAAGTAAGACAATACTTTCTTTAAACATCACTTTTAATATGCTTTTTCATCGCTAAGAATCACGAAATTCGTGTTGTTTAGTATCGCTATTTCCCGTGATAGTTATTTTATCAAAGAGATTGGAATAAAACAACGAATATTATTAGAGTAATCCACTGATATTTTACTTCACTAGTTTAAATATCAAATCAGTTTTTTATAACTTCGCAGCGTGAAAAAATATCCACGAAAACATTCGTGGAAAATACCGCGAAGAAAACTTTAGAAAAAAAATGAGTCAAACAATGCAATCCTGGTGGTTCATCTTTTATAAAGACCAGCTGCTACTTGAAAAGAATGAAAATGGGACATTCACTATTCCTTATGGAGAAGTACCTCCTATTAATATCAAAGAGAAAACTACTATACACAATATTACCACACTGGAAAATAGTAATTGCAAAGCATTTTCCATCATATCTCCTGTCGAGGAATCGGAACAATTTGTAATGGTCGGACTTCGCGCTTCGTACGAGTATCTATCAGTAGTTCATTATCAGACAGCGGGAAAAGCATATGAAATATTACATTGGGACAGAAACAGCCGTTTCTGTTCTGCTTGTGGAACTCCTCTGGAACAAAAAGAAACGATTATGAAACGTTGTCCGAAGTGCGGACAAGAAGTGTATCCAGCAATTTCTACTGCTATCTTGGTTTTGGTACGCAAAGAAGATTCTATCTTGCTCGTCCATGCCCATAATTTTAAAGGAACATTCAATAGCCTTGTTGCCGGATTTTTGGAAACAGGAGAGACACTGGAAGAATGTGTAGCACGTGAAGTAAAAGAGGAAACAGGACTAGATGTAAAGCATATCACTTATTTCGGCAATCAGCCTTGGCCTTATCCCAGCGGATTAATGGTCGGCTTTATTGCCGATTATGCCGGAGGAGAAATCAAATTACAAAAAGAGGAACTGAATTCGGGAGCATTTTACAGAAGAGACAATTTGCCGGAGCTTCCACATAAACTGAGTTTGGCTAGAAAGATGATTGATTGGTGGATAGAAAATCCTACCTCTGAAGCAAAATAATCAATCGTATACTAGCACAACAAGAACAGGCTACGAAGTACACAAAAACTACAAACGAACAACTTATGAGAATGAAACGAAACGCATCCACTCTAAAGCATCAACAAAAACCTTGTGTCCCCGCAGCCTGCATGTTTAAATTGAGATGTTGCAGATAGAACAAGATTCAAGGCAGAAGGATTAGAAAGGGAACTTAAAGAATGCAAAGGAAATGAAACTAACAAAGAGATTATTCATTGGATATCCGCCCAACTTTCTTATATTTGTAAATTACGAACCGAAAAAATTCAACTATGAAGCAAACCGACGAATGGACCACAGTAACACTCTTTATCAGTAGTACATTTGCAGACATGGATGCGGAAAGAGATCATATCCGCCGAATAGTAATCCCTCAACTAGAAGAGTTCTTCAATCCTCTACACGTAGCAATTCGAGTCATTGACTTACGTTGGGGAGTAAATACCACTGATGACAAGAGCCTAATTGACCGTGACGCTAAGATACTGAAAGTATGTATGGAAGAGATAGACAGAAGCCGTCCTTTCTTTATTGGGTTACTTGGTTCACGTTATGGATGGGTGCCGGATAATATTCGTATCAAACGTTCACTCCCGCAGTTAGATATAGACCGTTGCCGCAATTTGCTACAAACTGACGAAATCAGTGTAACTGCATTAGAATTTTATTACGGTTTATTTGAAAAAAATCATCTGAACCGAAGCATCGTATGTATTCGCAACGAAGAGGTTTATCGCGAAATTCCCGAAGAATACCAAAAGAAATATATCGAAACACAACATAAACCTGAGCTCAACAATCTCAAGGAAATTATTACTGGACACTTCCATCAGAATGATATGGATGAACTATTAATGAATTATTCGCCCACATGGAACGGAAGGAATTTTGAAAATCTGGATGAATTCGACACAAAACTTTATGAGCTATTAAAGAAATGTATTTCAGAAGATGTAGGAGAAAGGCAACTGAATTATAAGAATTGGATAGAAAAAGACATTGCAGAACAAGTGGGGTTTATCCAACAGAATACCCGCTCGTTTATAGGACGTGAATCTATTCTTTCAGAGCTTAAAGATAAATTAGAGAAGGCAGAGTACCCTATCATTCTGTTTTCAGGAGAATCCGGTTCCGGAAAGAGTTCGATTATGTGCCAGCTAGCCAATGAAATACAAATAAAATGGGAAGACGATCCGAAACACTTGCTTCTATTCCACAGCGCATCCGTTTCAGGTAATGCTTCATCCGTTAGCAATATGCTGGAATGTTTCTGTCATCAAATAGCAACCATCTTAAATCAAAGGTACGAACCCGTAGAAGAAGGAGCGAAAATGTCAGGAGAAGAATTTAAAGCATTTTCCAGTTGGGTAAGCACCTTCAATATTATTGGGCAGGAGAAAGTTAATCATATGTCTCATGATCAGATTGTTCTTCACAATTTCGAAAAGTTGGTTAATCATGCTACCAAGACAGGAATTCATTTAACATTACTAATTGACGCTTATGACTGTTTCAACAAACATTCGCAATTAATATCGCTACAATGGTTATCCCTGCTCAACGTATCAGCTTTAATAAGTACAATCCCTGATTCAATAGAAGAACTACAAAAAATACCTCAAAGTTTCATCATAGAAGTTCCCTCATTCGATGAATCGGATACTCGCGACATGATCACTTCTCTTTGCACCTATAACTGTAAAGAGGTTCATTCCAGTGTGGTCAATGCACTATTGCAACATGGTACTTCCGAGTATCTTTCACACTATTCTCCCTTATGGTTGAAAATGGCTACCCATGCCCTATTTACACTCGACATCTCAGATTTCGAAGCCATTCGCGAAAGAGAAGAGGAAGACAATGAGGTGAAAATAGAACAATACATGCTCAAACTTGTCAATGAATTCCCAAGTACACCGGGCGATATGTTTCTTTATTTACTGAAACGGGCGGCTGAGAATCTTGGAGATAAGTTTGTTTACCAAGTCATGTATTATTTGGCAGCTTCACGTTACGGACTTCGTGAATCTGATTTATCCGTATTGCTTAAAGAAGAATGGAATGAACTCACATTCTCCATTTTACGCCGTTGGTTCCGTCCCCATTTTACAGAAAATGGTGTTGATAAGCAATGGAACATCTCCCACCAGTTATTGAAAAACAGACTGAATGAACTCAATAAAGAGAATCTATGTGATACTCACCAAACAATATTACGACATCTAAATAACCTGAAACCGGATGATCCCATACGTATCAAAGAACTAATGTATCATGCTGCTAAAGCAAAAGAGTTTATCTTATTTCACTACACCTATTCCTGCCGTCTCCCCATAGCAATACAAGCCGGAACATCGATCCTTGTGGATGAATTTGAGAATAATCCGCAATTATTCGAAATGTTTTGCGAGGAAATTCGGGAATTATATCGAAGTAATCAAGAAAGTAAAGAGACGTGGAAAAAAGCATATGAGTATTTATTACAGCATTTGAATGAAAGCCAAAATACAACTGATAATGATAACAATTTAGACAAATACCAAAACAATACTTGTCAGTCGCGTCATATGTACGACCGCATAGTGAGAACGATGTCTAACCACCTGATGTTTATTGGTAAGGAAGAAATGAACGAAAAAATCCTTCAGATCATTATTCCTATGATGGAGGAAGATATGGATGATTTAGTAGTGAAGGAGATTTTACTTCCCAATGCATATAAAAATTTAAGGAACATCTATGAACATTGCTACAACACTAAACTAAAAGAATATTATAACGAAAAATACAAGGAACTCACAGAAATCTCTTCTCTTGATTTCTCCCGCAATCTCTTTATGGATCTTTCTAAACTAAACAACACGTTGGAGAATGAGGATCATAATCAAATTGTACAAGATACTATCGAAATCATTGATAAGGAATTACCAAACGAATGGGAAGCAGATTGGCTAGATGAAAGAGCTTATCTTGGTTTACTCTTGCTACATTATACTTTAAAGAATCCAAATATGGAAGATAAAGAAAACTTTGAAGATTTGTATAATGCATTTATGGAGGATATTATTAATGGAAAGTATGAGAAAAAATATTCTGAAGGATATCTAAGAACTCTCACCATCTGGGAAGCAAGGGTACCCATCCTAGCTCTATTTATGGAAAATATTGCAAAAGTTATATTACCAATGCACAAAGAATTAGCAATAGCCTGCCAACAAGAATCCTGTACTTTGTATAGATCAATATGCGTAGACTCAGGGAGTTTAGAAGATATTGCCGAATACATCTTATCTCTTCAGGCTACCGGTCTATTATACGAAAAAGCGCAAGAGGACGAGAAAGCACTCTCAACTTATTTAGAAGCACAAAGATTGGCAAAAGAGATACATATGCACAATCCCGATTTTGAAGATGGCAAGATGAGAATACTAAGTATTTCCCGCGTACTAGGAGACTTTGCCTTCAAAAACAAAAGATATGACACAGCATTAGATTCCTATCAGGAATACAAAAGGCATGCTGCTGAATTATATGAAAACAATCCGAGCCGTAAACAATGGCAAAGTAGCCTGGTTAATGCACTAAAAGCCACCGGAAAGAGTTATCTGCGACTTGAAAACTATCAATCTGCTCAACAAGAATTTGGAGAAGCAATCAATCACGTAAATGAATTGGTAAAGAAAGCCAATACTGTTCCTTTCTTCTCACTTATGGCAGAGATTTATCTTTATTTTTCACATACCTGCTTTCATTTGAAAGACTATGAAAGGTGTTACTATGCTGCACTTTCAGCGAAACAAGTCCTGACAATGCTCAGGGAGAATGGCGCACACCCCGACCCGGAAAACATAAAATGGGCTGATAACATTTTAGCAGTTTTTGAAAAACAGGAATAAGTACAAATATCTTTCACTCATTTTAATGAGATCACCCTCGCTACAAGTATTTGTATTGAGGGTGATTTCGTTGAAAAGTGGATTTTAACACATTGCCTAAATCTTATAGGACAAGGCTTTCCAAAAAGCTTCTTTTACTATTTATCAATAAAAGTATCTGAATTCGATCAAATGCCTAATGATTTCTTCACTGCTTCAATTTTTTCCATTGCATCCGACTCGGCAGAAGCATAGCAGTTACGACAACCCATTTCACCTTGCACTTCCATGTAGAACTTAATCTTTGGTTCAGTGCCTGATGGGCGAACGGAAACTTTACTACCATCTTCTGTGAAATATTGCAGAACATTAGACGGTTCCGGCATATCAATTGGAGTAACATTGCCTTGAGCATCAGTTTGTTTCAAAGTCTTATAGTCTTTGCTCAGAATAACTTTCGAGCCCCCCAATTCTTTCGGAGGATTAGAACGGAAATTTTCCATCATTGCTTTAATCTCTTCTGCCCCACTCTTTCCCGGTTTCACTACATTCACAGTGAATTCTTTAGAGAATCCATACTCAATATAGATATCCAATAACAACTGATACAATGATTTACCATTGTCTTTAGCCCATGCAGCAACTTCAGCAATCAGACAGCATGCAGATACGGCATCTTTATCACGAACAAAGTCTTCAGCAAGGAATCCGTAGCTTTCTTCACCACCACCGATATATTTCTTCTTGCCTTCACGCAAACGAATTTCGCGGGCAATCCATTTAAAACCGGTGTAGCAATCCAGCATTTCAATATGATTCTTATCGGCAATCTTCTTGATCAATTCTGTTGTTACAATAGTTTTTACACAGAATTCATTACCTTTAATCTTACCCAATTGCTTGTATTGAGTCAGGATATAATAAAGGTACATCATACAAGTCTGATTACCGTTAATCAATACCCACTCACCTTTATCGTCCTTACAAGCAATACCTACGCGGTCAGCGTCCGGATCGGAAGCCATCACAAGGTCAGCGTCAATTTCTTTAGCCAGATTGATTGCCATTGTTAAAGCCTCAGCATTTTCCGGATTCGGAGAAACAACAGTCGGGAAGTTACCATCCTTAATCATTTGTTCGGGGACAGTAAACACATTTTCAAATCCCCACATCTTCAATGCACGTGGAATCAACATCATACCTGTACCATGGATCGGAGTATAAACGATCTTCATATCTTTATGACGAGCAATAGCTTCCGGATCAATAGATACTGTTTTCACCATATCCAGATAAACCTTATCTATATCTTCACCGATAATCTGAATCAGATCCGGATTTCCTTCGAACTTGATGTCAGCAGCTGAAGCGATATTATTTACTTCGTCAATAATACCTTTATCATGCGGAGCCAATACTTGTGCGCCATCATCCCAATATGCCTTATAACCGTTATATTCTTTAGGATTGTGTGAAGCAGTCAAAATAATACCACTTTGGCAACCAAGATGACGAATAGCAAAAGACATCTCAGGAGTTGGGCGCATATCGTCGAACAAATATACTTTGATACCGTTGGCAGAGAAAATGTTAGCAGAAGTTTCTGCAAACAGGCGACTATTGTTACGACAATCGTGACCTACTACAACAGAAATCTGAGGAAGATCCTTGAAATTTTTCTTCAGATAGTTGGAAAGTCCTTGAGTAGCAGCACCCACAGTATATATATTCATGCGGTTACTTCCTACTCCCATGATTCCACGCAAACCGCCTGTACCAAATTCCAAGTCTTTATAGAACGCTTCAATCAATTCGGTTTTATCTTCGTTTTCCAACATACGTTTCACTTCAGCCTGAGTCTCGGCATCATAAGCCGGTGTCAGCCATTTCTTGGCTTTCTCAGTTACCTGTTTCACAAGTTCTTGATTTTCCATTTCTATTTAAATATTAGTTGATATTTTAGTCAGAGCTCAACACAAAACCCAGTCAGAAGTAATCTGACTGGTGGATTGAGCATACAAATGTAAAAGAATAAGTTTATAAATCCTACATTTTCGCTAAATTAATCACCAAAGAAAAGGATTTTGCATCTACTATTATTTGAAACGATGCAAGATTAAAACAAGCGTATCATCCCGCCCCAGGCGAGAAGCCACTTCTTTTGCCTTGCCCGAAAGACGTCCTGATTCATATAATTGAAACAATTTCTTCGAATGTATGGCAGCTACACAGGTATTCTTAGGAAAATTCCCCTTAAGATTTTCCAGATAAACCGGACGCAGGGGAGTAAACTCTTTATTTATAAGTTTAGGAACGACAATCTCCTGTGTCTTGAAATCATATAACAATGATTTAACTTTAATTTTTTTTTCATTGGGTACATATACTTTTTCTACAATATTCATAAGCATATAACGATCAGTCTTCATTATCACCCCGATCAACTTCAAAGGAAAAGTAGAACGAACGGCTGGCGTACGACGCAATAAAGCCTTCTTTATACCACCGTCAAATGAAAAAATAGTATCACAGGCGAAATCAGAGAGGATTATCTCATTGCCATTTTTTATCATCGGCTCTACAGACAAACTAAACCAAAAACCATTAGCCTGCGCCCCATCCTGCACATTACCAGTAAATCTATTCGTAATCCTACGCTTTACATAAAATGGAAAAGGTGACAGACCCGCATTTTTCTTTGATAATTTATAATAATAAATTCCATTAGTGACCGAATTATCAACGTCCTCCGTCCCATTACTAACAATCAGCGTATCTTTACTATATCCAAAAACTTGGTCGAATGATATTGGATAGACAACTTTCAAACTCCTATTATAGTTACCAGCCAAAGAGTAAACCTTTATTTCGCGAGAAGAAGTCTTTATAAATATCTCTTGGTTTTCTTCATCACCATAAATCGAAAAAATATAGTCGTATGGTTTCTTTTCTTTTTTAATAGGATTGAACTGATGCAATTGTTTCCCCATTTTATCAAATACAAAAACAGTTCCTTCTCTGTTATAAGCAATAATCAGATGTTCTGATACCGTTCCATACAACAAATCAGAAAGTTCCAGCCGCTCCTTTCCTTGAAATTGCAATGGAATATACTCTATCTCCGCTTCTTCCGTCAAGTCAATCTCTCTTTCAGGATAATCAGCGGTAATATCCAGCACCGGCAATGAAGAGTCAGGAACAATAGTCACTTGCTGACGGTTGCATCCGACCAATAGAGTAAGTGAGAAAAGAAACCATACAAATTTCATAGTACTTTCTATTTGAGTTTGAATGTAATCAACATAAACACCGGATTATCATCTTCCGACAGTTTAGAAGCAATATCTTTCAATTGACCTTTCAGCTTACCTTCCTTATAATCTTTCAGCAATCTATCAGGACGATAACTTTGAAGTAAACAATTCTCTGGTAATTGAGTATAAGAATTATCCCCCATTAATGAAAACCTGCCAGAGGAATTAGCATCTTTTATTACCAAACGGCCATCATATATAGCTCCGGTCGACAGATCGTATACAAAGTCTTTCGTCTCAATACGGGGACCGTCATATATTTTCTTCGCCATTGATGACATAAAAAGGTAATTTCCCAGTTTCATTGTACAAGTCAACATCAGACGAGGGTCACTAGCTGCCGACTTTGGGGTACGAGTAAACAGAGGAATGATCTTCTTATTCTTATAAAGGAACACTGTATCTCCCGCCAAGTCTGAAAGAACAAATTCAGTTCCATTACTGACCATTGGAAAAGCCGTCATTGAACTCGTCATGACTTCAGTCGGACTTTTTTGAATATGAATACAATTACCAATTCTATTCTGAATCGTTATCGGAAGACGTGAAATAGCACCATCTTTCTTTGACATCAGGAAATAGGGACAGCTATTTGGAATTAGTTTTTCCCAATCTAAATTATAAATATCATAACACAGTAAATATTGATCATCATAATTATACATCTTTTCAATTCTAATATCTTTAGGGAATGGCAAACGCCGTTTAAAATGACCTTCAAAAGAGTAAACCAGTAATTTTCTCGTATTATCCAATAAGTATAATTCTTTTGCTTTTTCATCTATTCGCAATTGAAGAATATAATTATATTCTTCTCCACTACCACCCTTGTGATTAAAATGATGTTTGATTTTCCCCGACCGGTCAAAAACAAACACAGTTCCCTCTCGAGAATTACAATTTACGATATAGTGATCTGTAACAGAAGTATACAGATGTGCGATGTTATCCAGTAACACATCGTCTGTAGTCTCCAATGGAATATACTCTACTGTGACAAAATCTTTAAGTACCATTTCCTTCTTCGGATAGTCTTTAGTAATATCAACTACCGGCAGACTCCGGTTAGTTGGTTGTTTTCCATTTTGTGCAGATACGCTCAGTACGATATACAGTAAAAATGATAATAATAACAGTTTTCTCATGGTTTTTCTATTTTAAAAGTGAAATAATTTCTATTTTATCAAGAACTCTTCTAATGAGTCGTCCGGTGCAAGATTTATTTTCTTTTTGATTCGTTGTTTCGATTTTGTAACAGAACGGGCGTCTATATTAAAAAGTCTGCCTAAGTCCGCATTACTGATGCCGATACGAAGCAAGTAACAAACTCTTTTATCCTGTTCCGTCAACAGCCCATATTTACTGAGTTTCGCGGAAACATTGTCATACAGTAAATCAATAATTGCAAATAATTGACTCCATTCCTGTTGAGTTTCGAGAATCCCATAATAAGTTTCACTTTTTAATTGACAGAGATGAGTGTAAGCCATATACTGTTCAGAAAGGTTTAATTCTAAGTTTCCAACATTGAGATGACGTAATATATCCTCTCGATCCGTATGTAAAGTCCTAAGCTCTGCTGATAACTGATTATTTATTTCTTTCAAATCCTCATATTCTACGTTCTTATCTTGTAACAATGTATCATTCTCTTTCTTGTCATTCAACAAATTCCCAATCATACGTTTATTTTTTTGCAACAATGAAGTATAATTGCTGATTTGTTGTTCATTTTCCCTCAATCTCCGTAATATCCGAGTAAGTTCTTTATCTTTCTTCCTTTTCTCCCGGTAATAAAAGAACAGACAGATTATAAACAAGAAACAAATTACCAATATGCCTGTCAGATAGTGAGTCCGCTGACGTAAATGTTCATTCTGTAATTCCTGATTTGCACTCTGAAGACGTTCTTTCTCGTATTTTTGTCCCAAAGCTCGAATGTCAAAAGAAGAAGCTAATTGTCGCTCTAATGAATCTCGGCATTGTTTATAAGAATCGGCATATCGAACGGCAGTTTCCCAATGTTGTTCTTTTTTCTCCAGATTATACAAGTGCAGATAAGCATTCGAACAAATATACATATCACTCGTCTGAACAGCTTTCAATAACAACCTTCTCGCTTCCTCCTTCCGATTCTGATATACACTAAGTTCTCCGAGTAATAAATAAGTAGAGGCATCATCCTCGAGACTATCAAGAAATCTCAATAATAATTTGGTAGAGAAATGAAAAAGACCCGCTTTTGAATAAATAGCCTCCAACTCGGATGAGAGTTTACGCTGCAACTCCTTATCAGGCAGTTGCATTGCAACGTCCAAAGCCCGGTCGTAATAACAGAAAATACTATCAGACTGCTGCAACAATAAATTCACTCTACCGATATTCCGTAAGGTAACGGCACCTTCTTTACAGTAGGGCACCTTCGCATAAAGAGCAGCACCCGATTTAAACATATCCAAAGCATCACTGTACAGTTCCCGATACATATATATAGTACCAAGTCGATTATAAAGAGTAGCCTCCAGCCAAGGGTTATCTCCTTGTTTAGCCAAATTCAAAGATCGATTATAAAAATTTACCGCATTTTCTTCATCCCCGTGCTTCCTACAACTATCACCTTTCTCAAATAAAGATTGCATTTTTTCTTCAAGGTTTCTTTTTTGTGAGGAAGACTGACAAGAGATAAAGAGAAATCCCGGCAAGAGAATATATAAAAGTAAAACATTTCTCATCGTATCATGATTTAATGATTAATGCAAATGTAGGAAGTATCGAGAAAGAAAGCAAATTTCATGCATGGACAAATCAGATATATTTATTTATCTGATTACTAATAAAATAAAAATCCACATCATTCAGATTGACCGAATGATGTGGACAGGATTTTAGACTATATGGACAGTTTATTAAATAAAAAGACGATAATAACAGAATTATTCTGTAACCATATATCTTTCTCCGGTTTGTTTTACATATTCTTCGAGAAACTCCTTCGGATATCCCGGACGGATGACGCCGGCAGGCTGACCGATAGAATTACGTTCAAATTTTCCATCTTTCATACGTTTTACCACTCCGTCGTTATACTTCACGATAAGGAAAGTTCCGAGTTGTTTCCATGTATCAAAAGTACTTTGAGCAGTCATATTAGTATAATTTGTCAGAAATTCGATGGCAGCATTCTTATCTTTTGCCAATAGCTTTGCAGCCATTTCTTCAATACCGTCCTGTGCTTGATTGAAAGTCGTTTCCAGTTCTTTTTGAGTAGCACGTACGTCATCTATCATCAAGCTATAACGAGGATATACCATATTCGACACCCAATTGAAAATCCAAAAAGCAGAATTCCATGAGAAAGTGATATAATCTGCTCCGTCTACACGCGTATAGCATAATGGAGCTTTGGTTGAACAACAATAAACAGGAGTAAATACAGTCATGTTTGCATCATCTACACCAAACCAAAGCACACCACCAATCACATCGGGTTTATTTGCACGCATCTGCGCCACAAACACAAAACCACTTTGCTGAGTAGAAATAGGACGTTCGTTGAAATACTCCTTATCACCAACCTTGAAGTTCAGCGGAGAAAGACGATAGGGAGTTTTATAAGGACCTGCTCCGAAATCATTAGAAATATCGAGAGGCGTTCCTTCATAGTGATCACGCATCATGTCTTTCACATCCTGAACAGAAAGCTTCTGTTTCGGACGGATAAAAAGAGGCATCGGATCGTTTGTCTTACCTTCTATATAAGGAAGGTATTCTTTTCCATGATCAGTGAACTTATTAAAATAACTCCATACACGAGCTTCACAGAATCGACGGGCACCGAAATCAAGCGGTGCATACGCATTGGCAAAACTAAAGTCTTTATTGACTCCATTGAAATAACCTTTCTCACGTGCAAACGAAATAACATCATGCGAATACAAACAGTTTTCTTTGTCGCTCATATCAAATTGGTGAATACGGGATTGATTAGCATGAGCTGAAATACAATCATCCGGCACTCGTACAGCTACCCAAACCGCTCCACGTACACCTGAACCTTTACCAATCATCTCCATAATCCAAACTTCATTAGGATCGGCAATAGTAAAAGATTCCCCTTCACTATAGTAACCGTATTGTTGCACCAGATCAGTCATTATCTTAATAGCTTCACGCGCCGTACGCGAACGTTGCAGACCGATATAAATCAAACTTCCATAATCTATAATCCCGGTAGAATCAGCCAATTCAGGACGACCACCGAAAGTTGTTTCACCAATAGTCACCTGATATTCATTCATGTTACCATTTACATTATAAGTCTGACGCGCTTGCTCTATTTCTCCCAGATATTTACCAGTATCCCATTCGTACACTTTCAACATCGTTCCTTTCGGATATGTGGCGGCAGGATAGTGATAAAGCTCACCAAACAATCCATAGGAATCAGCAGAATAAGAAACTATAGTTGATCCGTCGGTAGAAGCATTCTTTCCGACAATCAGATTGGTACAGGCGAAAGTATTCGCTACAGCTGTCAGGAATACTACAGCACAAAAGACAATTCTTCTTTTCATAATATATGATTCACATTTTTAATAATTACCAGATAAAACTTTCCCGGGAAACGGTCTTGTTACCACAACAGTCAGTTACGGTAAATTCGACAATATGCTTCCCTCCCTTTTTGATATGTTTCGGATCGAGCTCACATTCCCAATAAGACTTAACAATATTGGGACGTCCGAAAAGCGCATACTTTCCATCAATCGTTCCACGATAGGAACAGACTCCCGTACCCTTATCCTTCAATCGATAAACAATCTTTTTATTTTTTGCCCATTGATTCTTATTGATAGGAATGATCTCTGGTGGAATAGTATCAATGTCTACCGTATAAGTACCTAACTCCTGGATATTTGTTTTCATATATCCATTTTCATATTTACCACCCACACTGTATCTTGTTCCTTTGGGAGTAACAGAAGCTATATAATATTTTGTAGTGTCTGCCAATGGTTTCCTCAATAATCCGATTCGTAATTCACAACCGGCATGAAGAGGTGTCGATTCATCATTCAACTGATAAGTAAGTGCAATAGCCCCGCTATCCGCTTTTACTTCATAATGAAGATTCACATCATCATACAACATTCCTTTCGGCACAACCAGACTCAATCCCGGTTCATGCAGAAAATTTGTTTTATTCCATGCAAAGAAGTATTTATCCTGATATTCCAACGGTTGAATCGGTTGTTTTCGTCCACGTACTGTAAAACGATAACGGGAGGTATTACCAAAAACATCTTTCAAAGTATACAAGAATTGATAATCCCGTTCTTCATCGATAGTGATCAGACCACGATTTCCATTTGAAACTTTTAGCATACGTAAAGTATTCCCCGGATCAATAAACGATTTCATATATTGCCCGTAAGTCCAGGAATTAATCATTCGGTTTTCATTTGGGGAAAAGCGATCTACAGTACTACGAAATACTTCGTTTCCATCTACTGAAAGTACTACGGAATATACTCCATAATGATTGCTCACGCCATCCATATAATCATACGCTTTAATACCTGTACCAATAATACCCCACGCTTCTACAGGCTGTTCATGATTCGGTAGGATCGTTAAGTTCTCCTGCTTACCCGCTACTACACCTTTACCCGCTTGAGGAAATAACATGATACCATCCGCCTTAGGCGCACGCGTATCCTTTATTTTCGTTCTGAAGAAAGGCATAGGATCAATAAATTCACCCGATTCTGTTTCGAATACATCCAGATGGAGATGAGGTCCGAACGAATATCCTGTATTCCCACTCCAAGCGATCGGTTGTCCGGCTTTTACAGGGTATTCTTCCGGTCCGGGAATAATCTCCACTTCCCAATTCTCATTTTCATACTGAAGCTTTTCCACTCTTTCGGCAATAGGAGAAAGAAAACCACTTAGATGTCGGTTTATAGTTGAATATCCATTATAATAGCAAACATCAAGTACATATCCCGAACCATTAGTGACGCGGATACGCGAAATATAACCATCAGCCAGAGCATGTACAGGTTTACCGATCACTCCTCCCGTCTTAAAATCTAATCCTCCATGGAAATGGTTGGTACGGATTTCTCCAAAATTTCCGCTTAAAGTGAGAGGGAAATCGAAAGGCGGTGTAAAAGTCACTTGCTTTTTCTCTTGCGCATACCCTTGAATGCAACAAGCAAGCAAAAAGGCAGCAATATATTGTTTCATATAACACATACATTTTAAAAACTCTACAAAAGTACACTATTTTAAGTAGATTACGAAATGTCCCGAAGCGAATGATATACCGAATACTAGTTAATAATTCTTTTATTTTTCGTATTTATCTCTCACTTTGAAAGTAACATATGAATTATATTCGTAATTTTGTAGGCTGTTTCTTATTTTTAATTAATCGAAAAAAACAATGAGAATTTATGAGAGAGTAATGGCAACAGTGGTTGCCTGCGTACTGCTAGGTGTTGTATGCCCCCACATGGCATCAGCAGAATCCTCGGTCGCAGAACAAGCGAGTTGGTTCAAGAAGAAAAAAAAGAAGAAGCCCGAACAGGAAGAAAAGTCAAAAACAGACTATGAGAAGTTGGTAGAAGGCAGTAAAATTTCCAAAGGAATGTTTACTGTATACCAAAAAGAAAATGATTTTTATTTCGAAGTTCCTACCTCTTTGTTAGGTCGTGACCTATTAGTGGTCAATAAGCTACAACGTGTACCCGCAGAGCTGAATGAAGCTGGTGTAAACCGTGGGGTAAATTATGAAAATCAAATGATCAGTGCTGAATGGGACAAAGCCAGCAAAAAACTAATGTTTCGTCAGCAACGCCCTTTACCTTTAGCTCCCAAAACTGATGCTATCTATCAATCGGTGAAAGATAACTTTATCTCTCCCTTGATCGCTGCATTCAAAATTGAAGCAATCAATCAGGATTCTACAGCTTTGGTTATTAAAGTAAATGATATCTATGATGGAACGGAAACCAGCATTAATAATGTATTCACAAATATTAATTTAGGAACCTCAGCCATCAAAAACCTTTCACGTATTCTTTCTGTGAAGTCTTTCCCGAACAATGTAGTAGCAACTTCGGAATTGACAACTAAAGTCACAGAAGGCACAACTAGTGTTTATGTAACTGTAGAGGTCAGCTCATCTATCCTTTTGTTGCCGGAGATTCCAATGATGGGACGCTTCGACAATCAGAAAGTAGGATACTTTACTAATCCGCTATTAAGTTTCAGCGACGCACAGCAAGGTACCGATACCAAACACTATATCACTCGTTGGCGCCTAGAACCTAAACCGGAAGATCGGGAAGCCTATCTGAAAGGGAAACTCGTAGAACCGGCTAAACCTATCGTGTTTTATATAGATAACTCAACACCTTATCAATGGCGTGCTTATATAAAAAAGGGAATCGAAGATTGGCAAGCCGCTTTTGAAAAAGCAGGGTTCAAAAATGCAATTATTGCCAAGGAGATTACCGACAGTATGCAAATTGATATGGATGACGTTAATTACTCTGTAATAACGTACGCAGCTTCAGAAAAAAAGAACGCTATGGGACCTTCCATCCTTGATCCACGTTCAGGAGAAATTCTAGAAGCTGACATCATGTGGTGGCACAATGTACTCTCCATGGTACGCGAATGGATCACTGTACAAACCGGAACAGTCTGCCCGGCAGCACGTAGCGTACAATTACCTGATTCTCTGATGGGTGACGCTATCCGTTTTGTGGCTTGTCACGAAGTAGGCCACTCTCTAGGTCTGCGCCATAATATGATGGGATCAGCTGCATTCCCTACAGATTCTCTGCGCTCTGAGTCATTCACATCCAAGATGAACTCCACCGCTTCATCGATCATGGATTATGCCCGTTTCAATTATATTGCTCAACCGGGAGATGGAGTGAAAGTCCTTTCTCCACATATTGGTCCTTATGACCAATTTGCTATTGAATATGGGTATCGTTGGTATGGTAAAAATACTCCGGAGGAAGAAAAAAATCTTCTGTTCGATTTCCTGAGTAAACATACAGACCGCCTTTACAAGTATAGTGAAGCACAAGATATACGTGATGCTGTTGATCCGCGTGCACAAAACGAAGATTTAGGAGATGATCCGGTTCGTTCTTCTCTACTCGGTATCGAAAACCTGAAACGTATCGTTCCTCAAATTCTCCAATGGACTACTACCGGAGAAAAGGGACAAACGTATGAAGACGCGTCACGATTATATTACGCTGTTATCAATCAATGGAACAATTACTTGTATCATGTACTGACTAATATTGGTGGTATCTATATTGAAAATACGACAGTAGGTGATGGCGTTAAGACATATACATTTGTGGAAAAAGAGAAACAACAAGCTTCATTGAAGTTCCTGATGGACGAAGTACTGACTTATCCCAAATGGTTGTTTGATACGGAAGTTGGACAATATACATATTTACTTCGTAACACTCCTGTTGGTAAACAAGAGAACGCACCTACACAAATATTGAAAAATGCGCAGGCATATATCCTTTGGGATCTGCTAGGTAACAATCGATTGATGCGTATGATCGAAAATGAGTCTGTAAATGGCAAGAAAGCGTTTACAGTAGTAGAATTTATGGATGCGCTTCACAAAAACATTTTCGGTGTTACCGAACGGGGAGGAACTCCAGATGTGATGGAACGCTCTTTACAGAAAAACTTTCTGGATGCTTTACTTACAGCAGCCGCAGAACCCGAAGCGGTTAAAATCAACAAGAAACTGGCTGACGAACATTTCTTACTCGATCATTCTACTTCTTTTTGTAGCTGCCATGCTGCCGAACAGCGTACTCTGCACGAAGAAAGCCGGATGGGTGCTCCACGAGTATTGAATTTTTATGGTAGCCAACTTAACCGTATCTCAGATGCTATTTCTGTAAAACGCGGAGAATTATTACGTATCAAGAAACTCTTGCAGAACCGTCTCAGCACTTCTGATACTGCAACACGATATCATTACGAAGATATGATATTGCGTATCAATACTGCACTGGGAATCAAATAAGAAAATATTAACTTAAGCATATCTACAATTAATGGAAAAAAAACATTTGTGCATACTTATATGCTTTCTCGCAAACGCGCTGGCAATGGCTGGCGCCAACAATCGCACTATCACAGGTGTCGTACTATCTGGTGAAGATGATCAACCATTGATCGGTGCTTCAATATTTGTACCCTCCGACGAATTACAAAAAGCCGGTGCCTCTGAAACCTCTTTAGGTACTATTACTGATTTAGATGGAAAGTTTTCTATTTCCGTTCCCGAAAATATAACAAATATTCATTGTAGCTATATCGGATTCGAAGAGCAGGTAATCAAACTACAAACCGGAAAAAACGATTACCGCATTGTACTCCAAATGTCATCACACACCCTAGGAGATGTGGTAGTTACAGGTTATCAGGAATTGGAACGCCGCAAATTAACTGCTGCTATTTCTAAAGTAGACGTAACAGATGCCATGTTAGGCTCTGCAAAAAGTATCGATCAGGCATTAGCCGGACAAATTGCCGGTGTGGCAGTTACCAACACTTCCGGTGCTCCGGGATCTCCGGCACGTATTCGTATTCGTGGTACTGCTTCTTTGAATGGAACTCAAGATCCTTTGTGGGTATTGGATGGGATTCCTTTGGAAGGAACGGACATCCCTAAAATCGATGGAAACAATGACAATGATATCTTGAATATAGGACAATCCTCTATTGCCGGACTTAGCCCTAATGATATTGAAAATATTACCATCCTGAAAGATGCTGCGGCCACCGCCATCTATGGTGCACGTGCAGCAAACGGTGTTATCGTAATAACTACGAAACGGGGAAGATCAGGTAAACCCGTAGTTAATTTCAACACGAAGCTGACATATACTCCAAATTTAGATACTTCTCGCCTAAATCTCATGAATGCCCAAGAGAAGGTTGATTTAGAACTCCAATTAATGAAGGAAGGTCCCTATTACATGTGGGATATGCCTTTCCCTACCTATACACAAAAAGGAGGGGTAGCATCCATTCTTAAAGAACACAACTTAATGGATATTTACCAAGAGAAAGGCTGGAACGCACTAACACCTGAAGCTCAGAATGCCATTAACCGATTAAAAACAGTCAATACAGACTGGAATGATATTTTGTTTAGAGATGCCTTTACACAGGAGTATAACGTAAGCATTTCAGGTGGTAGTGAGAAAGTGACCTATTACAACTCGCTGGGATATACCAAAGAAGACGGAAATGTACCTGGAGTAAGCATGAGCCGATTCAACCTGACTAGTAAGACCTCTTACCAAGTCAATAAACTACTTAAATTGGGGGTATCTATTTTTGCCAACAGACGTAAAAACCAGTCATTTGTTAGTGATACTTATGGTCTTATCAACCCTATATATTATTCACGTATCGCTAACCCTTATTTCGATCCTTATGATGAGAATGGAAATTACTTATACGATTATGACGTAGTTTCCAACAATGAAACAGATCTGAAACAAGGATTCAATATCTTTGAGGAACGAGAAAATACTAGTAACGAGTCAATAACGACTGCCATTAACTCAATCTTCAATGTCGATCTGCGCTTCAATGATCAATGGAAAGTAACTTCACAAATTGGTGTACAATGGGACCAGCTCTCCCGGGAAGAATACGTAGGAATGAACACTTTTAATATGCGAAATCTACGAGAAAACAACACCTACTATAAGGATGGTAAACGTACCTATCTCATTCCTGAAGGAGGTAGGCTTAAAAGTACCAATTCGGTGAACTCTCAAATTACCTGGAAAATTCAGGGAGAGTATAAGCAAACATTCAATGATATTCACGAAATACAGGTGATGGGTGGTTCTGAGATTCGTAAAAACTGGTACGATAGCCAGGCTTCTACCGGCTATGGATACGACCCTAAAACATTAACATTCAAAAACCTGATTTTTAAAGATGAAACACAGGCTAGCTCAAAGGATTGGCCATTGAAGACTAAAAGTTATAAAGAAAATGCCTTTGCGTCTTTCTACGCCAATGGGTCTTATTCCTTAATGAACCGTTATACGCTAGGGGGAAGTATCCGTATGGATGGTTCAGATCTATTCGGAGTAGATAAAAAATATCGTTTCCTACCTATCTACTCAGTAAGCGGTTTATGGCGTTTGTCCAACGAACCATTCATACAGAAGTTCAAGTGGATTGATAATTTAGCACTACGGTTTTCTTACGGTTTGCAAGGGAACATTGATAAAAACACATCACCATTCCTTTTGGGAACGTATGGCAATATTAGTATCCTGCCCGGAACAAGTGAAGACAACATCACAATTAATAGTGCCCCCAACAGTAAACTACGATGGGAAAAGACGTCTTCCTACAACCTAGGATTGGATTTCTCTGTTCTGAATCAAGCAATCAACATGAGTGTGGACTACTATTACAGAAAAGGGACTGACTTAATAGGTAATAAAATGCTGCCACTAGAAAATGGTTTTAACCAAATGACAATTAACTGGGCAAGTATGGAAAATAAAGGTATAGAAGTGAATCTGCAAACACGCAACATTACCACTCGAGACTTCTCATGGTATACCTCCTTCAACTTTGCTTATAACAAGAACAAAGTATTAAAGGTGATGAATAACAAGGGGGACACTTATCCAAGTTTGGAAGGATATTCTTCAGGTGCTATTTTTGTATTGAAAACCAAAGGAATTAAACCTGAAACAGGACAAATTCTTTTTGAAGATAAGAATGGGAAAGCCGTCACAGCAGAAGAACTCTTTCAGATGACTCCTATAGGAGATACATTCTATGACGTCGGAGTCAGTCAAGAAGAGCAAAGAGAGTTTTATAGTTATGCAGGTACAACTGATGCACCTTACACTGGAGGATTCATGAATACATTCAATTACCGGAACTGGGAACTAAACGTGAATTTCTCGTATAATGTAGGAGCTCATGTACGTACATCTCCTTCCTATGATATTGCAGACTTGGACCCGGCACACAACTTAAGCAAAGACATTCTAAATCGATGGACACCGGAAAATCAAAACAGTAATCTT
Organism: Bacteroides bouchesdurhonensis; assembly: GCF_900155865.1. Taxonomy (GTDB): domain Bacteria; phylum Bacteroidota; class Bacteroidia; order Bacteroidales; family Bacteroidaceae; genus Bacteroides; species Bacteroides bouchesdurhonensis. The sequence continues at coordinate 1,970,270 of NZ_LT707006.1, read as the reverse complement.
CCTGCATTAGTTACCCCTAACTATAATACTGCCGATTACCGCCTGTTCAGTGATCAAAAAGTTCTTTACAGGTCACTAGATATATGGGTAAAGAAATTGAGCTATATGCGTTTGCAGAACTTACGTCTCGCTTACCATATTCCTTCCGAATGGTTGCATAAATTAAATATCGGTGGAGCAACCGTTGCTATAGAAGCCCGGAATTTATTTATTATTAGTTCCAACTACAAGAATTATATGGACCCGGAATCAATGAGTAACCTATACGCCACTCCGGTTCCTAAATCTGTGACATTCAACCTAAGTCTCAATTTTTAAAGAAGACAACATATGAATTTAATCAAAAATATATCAATCGCTTCCATTTTAACAGGAAGTATAATACTCTCCTCCTGTGATAGTTATCTGGACATACAACCAGTAGGACAAGTAATTCCAAATACATTGGCAGAATATAGGGCTTTGTTTACAACAGCCTACAATTTCGAATTCACAGACAGAGGACTGACCGAGTTTCGTACTGACTTGGCTATTGTTAATAATAATACGACTTCACAGAACTCCTATGGAGACATAGAAAAATGGAATGATATCAATCCAAGTGCCAGCACAACGACATTTGGCTGGAGCAATTATTATAATGCCATTTATTATGCCAACGCCATCATAGATAAGAAAGACAAAATAACCGAAGGAAGCCAAGAAGAAATCAACCAACTAGTAGGAGAAGCCTATTTAATGAGAGGGTACGTACACTTTTTGTTGGTCAATCTTTACGGTGATCCCTATACCAAAGCAGGTGCACCGGAAAGTAAATCCATTCCTATCAAGTGGACGCTCGATCTGGAAGAAATTCCATCCCGGAAGACAGTAAAGGAGGTTTATGCAGCAGTCTTGTCGGACATACAAACAGCTCGCGGTCTTATGAATCAAAAGGAATGGGAAACGAAATATGCGTATCGCTTCTCTACGTTGTCAATCGATGCCATGGAGTCACGTGTGCGCCTGTACATGGGTGATTGGGAAAATTCTTACAATGCTTCTGAGCGTGTACTGACACAAAAAGCTACCTTAGAAAATTTGAATGACGAAAATGCAAAGATCCCCAACGACTATTCATCTGTAGAAATGATTACTGCCTATGAAAGGATATTTAACAATAACAGTTCGGTATCCACTTTACTGAGATCCACCTTTATGCAGAAATACGACGCAGGAAAAGATCTACGTATTACAAAGTATTATGGCGATGCAAATGAAGACGGTAATTATCCACCATTGAAAACTACCAAAGGACAATTCAATTGTACCTTCCGCACCGGTGAAATCTATCTGAATGCCGCCGAAGCAGCTGCTCGTCTGAATAAATTGCCTGAAGCTCGTAAGCGTTTATTAAAATTAATGGAGAATCGTTATACCCCAGAAGGTTATGAACTGAAAAAAGATGCAGTGGATGCAATGAGTCAAGAAGCATTAATTAAAGAAATCTTAGAGGAACGTGCTCGAGAGTTAGCTTTTGAGGGTCACCGTTGGTTCGATTTACGTCGCACAACCCGACCTAAAATTGAGAAAACAATAAAAGACCAAACTTACGTTTTAGGTGAAAATGACGCTCGCTATACATTACGTATTCCTCAGGATGCAATTGATGCTAATCCTGGATTATTAAATTAACAAAGCCTTAATCACTTCATTAATATATTTAGAAAACTCCTCTTGCTAAACAACACGCAAGAGGAGTTTTTTTCTTTTAGTTACAACCAGTACATCATTTGTTTCAAAAAATAAAATTACCGAAGAAGGGAAATTCTATACTCTCAGAAATTAAAATCAAAAAAACATCTTACCTTTTACGTCTTTTTCTCTCCTTTTGCGTCATTATAATAGATCGCGGTCATAAAGCTTAAAAAAAGAATAACTAAAAATCAGACATGAAACAAGAATCGATCATCAACAACGAAGATGAACAAAGTCGTGAACTGGCAGAGCTTATAGAAGCAGAAAGGACACACTTACTACGGTATGCCTGTTACAGAATAGGTAATCTTGCCGATGCTGAAGACGCCGTACAAGACATTTTCGTACAGTTGCATACCAGAGAACAGGAGCATAAAGGTCAGACACCGGCAAATATGCGTAACTACTTGTATCGAAGTTTGGCAAACTTATGTACCGATCGCCTTCGAAGGCAATGTTTACAATTTGTATCGTTGGAACAAGTTACAAATTACAGCGAAAACATTCCCGAAGACTTTGAACAAGAGTTTTGCCTCATATCAACTCTACTCGCAACTATTCCCGAAGAACAGGCAGAAGTGATACGACTACGTATCCATAGTGACAAAAGTTTTACTGAAATAGCAGAAATACTGGATATGCCTGTATCATCGGTTAAGTCACGTTTTCAATACGGAATTGAGAAAATAAGAAAGGGACTGAAGGAAAAACAGTCCCGAAAAGTAAAAGAACAATAAAATTTATAACATTATGAAATGTGAAGAATTCAAGAAGAATATAGTGGAACTGTGTGACAAAAATACAGACCCGAAATTAGTAGACGAATGTATGCGCCATATGGAAGAATGTTCCGAATGTAAATCATATTACGAGGAGTATATGGCGACCGTAAATATGTTGTGCCCACGCTATGCACCAATGACTATACGATCAACATCACCTAAGAGAAAGATTGAATCATCTACTATTGAAGAGAAACACAGTAAAAAACAACACAAAATCCAACAGTTACGTATAAGATTTACGCAAATAGCAGCAGCTATAATTATCTTTGTAGCAGGTGTAATGACAGGATTAAGTAATCTATTCTCAACAGATGCAAAAGCTGTTACATCACCGTCACTGATTTTCGAACAGGCCATCAGAAACGTACATAATGCAGGCAGTTTTATCATCAACATGAATGCACGCACTCTCCCAAACGAGAATATGGCTTACTTTGATCCCGAAGCAGAATTTATCAAGATTAGTCTAAAAGTGCTACACCAAAATGATTCTACCTTCTGGAGATTAGAAAAAGAAGGAGGAAGAACGATCCTGTTCGATGGTCGGGAACAATATATGTGGGATAAGATTGGCTCAAAAGTACGTGGTTCAGTTAATACAGGTTTTATGGAGGACTTCGCTTCATTACTCCAGCCCGAGAAACTTCTGGAACAACAAAAAACGGCTATAGCTGATAACAATAAAGGGAATATTAAAATTTCAGAAGATGACTCCAAAATAGTTATAACGACATATACAGAAATGTACGACAATAACCTCTATTCACTCCTCAATAATTCTAAACTGAAAAAGCACAAATGTATAATGGAAAATGTGTTTACCAAGAACGATGGTCTACTCCGAGAAATAAAGGTATGGATAGAACAAGATGATAAAAAAGTTCTGATTCTCAGCAGTTCCGATATAAAGTATAATACATTATTACGTAAAGAAGATCTATTACATCTTCCCAATATCGACAAATCGCAATGGGTACAAGCCGAGGAACCGCTATTGAAAGAAGGGGTACGTCTACAAACTCTGCAAAATGAAACAGCAACAGATGCAGCACGCAGAATTTTAACAGCAATCACTAGCGGGAACTCCGAACAAGCCAAAGAAGCTCTCCGAGCCTATGACCTGACAGAACTTGTGAAGAGATTTAATGGTTGCAAGGTTTCAGAGTTCAGTATGCCTAAAAAAAGGGACGACTATGTAGGGGTATACGTATTTTATCAATTGACTCAACCGGACGGAACGTCCCAAACGCACTATGTTGCTCTGCGTCAAGACAATGATCAGAGAATATGGATACTTGACGGAGGCATTTAGCTTCTAAAAATCGGACACAAGATAAACAGCCGACACAATCCCTGTTCTAAAACATCCCCTTGCGAATAACAACGTAAGGGGATTATTCGCACATTCGAACATTATAATCCTCAATATATTACATTATGATCATAGGAGTTACCAAAGAAATCAAAAACAACGAGAATCGGGTAGGTATGACATCTTCCGGAGGCCCAATAAGCCTTTAGTCCAGAAAACTTTATAATAAAAGACTATCTTATAGCTCTCTCAACTTTTGCTATTAGTAGCTTTATAATTAGCAAATAAGAGAAAACATCTTAGCATAAGGAGAAATCTTGTTTTCCTTTAAATGAAAAGATGTTTTTTATTTAAATCAAACTATAACCGAAAGCTTCGGTCATACAACCGGAGCCTTTGATTATATAATCAAAAGTTTCAGTTATATAACCGAAGCTTGCGGTTATAATTCTATCACAATAAAAATAAGTTTTATTTCAGAGAAAAACAAGTAATCTTCCTTCCAAACAGACATTATTTATAGGACTAATATGAATCCTCAATAACCTTAATCTTATAAATTATACTCTTTTCCCACTGCTCTTTGAAAAGCCTCCACCAATTCTCGCATTACCTCTTCAACATTCTGCTGACGTGAAATTAATGCAGAAACCTGTCCTATTTCCAATTCACCTTCTTCCAAGTCTCCTTCAAAGATACCTTTTTTAGCACGACCTTTTCCCAACAAAACACGCAGTTCCTCGGCAGAAGCACCTTCATTCTCTGCTTTCTCTACCGCATCGCGAAAATGATTCTTTACCAAACGCGTAGGAGCCAATTTCTTCAATAGTAATTTAGTATCCCCTTCTCCAAGGCTCAAACAATATTCTTTGAAAACCTGACTTGCCGAACTCTCATCCACTAATGCGAAACGAGTTCCTATTTGCACTCCTTCAGCTCCCAACACCATAGCAGCAAGCATACCTTCACCTGTACCAATACCTCCGGCAGCAATTAAAGGCAATGTCGTTGCATTACGTACAGCAGGAATCAAACAAAATGTTGTTGTTTCTTCTCTCCCGTTATGCCCACCGGCTTCGAATCCTTCTGCAACTACAGCATCGACTCCCGCTTCCTCACATTTCACAGCAAAACGAGAAGATGAAACAACATGAACAACAGTAACCCCTCGTTCTTTCAACCATCCGGTCCATGTCTTAGGATTTCCGGCGGAAGTAAAAACAATCTTTACTCCTTCTTCCACAACAATGTTCATGATATCCTCTATCTGAGGATACATCAAAGGAATATTCACACCGAAAGGGCAAATTGTTGCTGCACGACACTTCTGAATATGTTCACGAAGAGTTTCCGGATGCATGGATCCTGCACCGATCAGTCCCAAACCTCCAGCATTACTTACAGCGGAAGCAAGCCGCCAACCGCTACACCAAACCATTCCTGCCTGAATAATAGGATATTGAATTCCAAAGAGAGAAGTAATTCTGTTCATAATTATATATCTTTTTTATGTGCTAATTGCCAATGTCCCAACGGGAAAAGTAGTGAATTAATAGATTACTATATCCTATAATAATAACATTTTCAGCGAGCAATCTGTTCAATAGGAACATTAATCATCACATTAGTCGAATCTCCATATGTGCGCAGGACTTCCAGAGTCCTGTCACGAGTCTCCAGTCTCTTCTTACTCCAAAAATCTCGTGTAAACATAGCCATTAAATCAAGTCCTCCAATGGCTCCTCCACTGATGTATACACCACCTTTACCAAGAGAGATATTAGAACTCTTGGTATATAGCAATTGACGAAGTTCATAAAAAAGATCTCCACGCCAGGTATTCTTAGTAACTCTTATTTTTTTCTGATAAACCGGATCCCAATCATAAGGAGTAGTAGCGGTATAAGGTGACAATGTAAGAACAACTTTCGGTTTAGGTAAAACCTGGGGAAGAGACTCATCGAAATGCATCCAGCTTTTCTCCTTAGATATCCGAGGAGTCCCTGCCGCATTGCCGAAATCTATCGACTTTACTGCATCAGGATTTAAAATCAGCTCCTGCTCACCATCCAACAACTTTTTCACATGCAAAGAATCTTTCGAAGTCCATTCTTGTGCATACATCAATAAAGTTGTTAAAGACAGTGCCATAACTGTAACAAAACGTTTTATCAATCTCTCCATTCTTCTCACTTATGTTTACTATACTCCTTCAGTACGTCTATAGTATGAGCACGCATCCGCTTCTTTCGGAACTGCCAGAAATCTTTAGTGAAAACTTGCAGCAAATCTAAACCGAAAAACAACCCTCCATCCACCCTGACTCCATTACCTAACGATATACCATCGGGCGGAGGTAAATGGATGCCCATCGATACTACCAATGTATCCAAAGGTAAGGGAACATAAGCTGATTTATAGGTTTCCAACATCATAAAAGGAAGCGTCCTATTGGACAACCGTCGGCTGTCATACGATGAATCTGATTCCACCACCGTAGAAGGAGTAATAACTCTTGGAAGTGATTTATCAAAACGCATCCACGATTTCTCATTGGACATACGGGGATCCTCCGCACTGTTATCAAACTTAATTCTCTTGACAACCTCTTTGTTCAGATACAATTCTTCACCATTCTCCAACGATTTCTTTAATCGCAAAGAATCTTCTGCAGTCCATTGAGCATAGCTCTTCCCTGTCAGCAGCAATATAACTACCGATATAAACAAACGCGCTGACATTTTTGCTCATTTTTCTATTTAGAAAACTTTCTTTTTGTTGTTACCACCAACGGTATCCCGTTCCACAAAGCGGTTCATCATAGCATGGATCAATTGTCCAAGCTGTTCTCGGATATTTCCGTCCTTCCCACCAACGCCTGTAACAAGCAGCGGCATCGAGCACTTCTTCATCCGTCAAGAAATAAATTGCCTCATAATTCTCAGCATTCGCTAATACCATTTTACATCCTAATGACGGTGGTGTTCCTTGTCTAATATATTCTATCACCCAAAGCATACACTCACCCAAACGGATCTTTCCATTATTCATATTATAGACGGACGGAAAAGAAGGAATAATGGTTAAATCTTCCGCATATTTCAACAGTTCAGGAATATCTTCTTCGGTGAAGTGAGGTACTTCTATCACTCCTTTTTCATTTTCCATCTTATACGTACCAGCCTTCAGTTGCTTGACAAAAAGGGTAACATCAGGATTATTGTAATCCATTTCTTCGCTGCTGCATCCCACCAAGGATACCATCAGGCATACAGCCATCCACAGCATAATAAGTGTTTTTTTCATTCTCATAAGAGTTAATACGTCATGCGAAGCCCGCAAAGCAAATTAAAATTAGTTGGTCTTTTCGTACGTACCGTAGCCAGTTTCGAGTCAGTCTTGAAATGATGTGAAACACCTGGTTCGGCAAAAAGTGCAAATTGATCATTAATCTTATAGTTAATACCTATACCAGCAGTCACAGCCAGTTGGATAGGTTCTTCTTTAAAGCTATTACTAGGTGCTCCGGCGATGCATTTATCAGCAATTCCACCCACAGATGCATACACATCAACCTTCTTCGTATCAGCCAATGTGATATTAAGTTTTACCGGAATACCCAGATAATTCAAAGTTTGTTCATTAGAACGAAGGTTCGAATAGAGTAATCCGGTTTCTATTCCCAAGAATTTATTCAATTTCCGTTCCATTGTTACTCCTGCCGATACAGGCATTTTATAGGCTCCGTTTTCTGCCGGTAGGGCTGTTCCTATCTGAGCTTTCATTGCCCAATTATGTTTTTTATCTACTTTCGCATGGACCGGATGATTGTCAACTTCATTTTTTTGTTCTGCCACTGCTACCAACTCCGGCTGTTCATTGGTTGCTTGCCAATAATCCTTGCGTCTTCGCATCCGATTATCACTTCCCGCCGAAGTTGTCGAAGAAAAAGTTATTGACATTGATACAGTAATAGAAACAGAATCTTCTCCATCTGCATATTGAGAGAACATCCCATACGTGTTCGGTGCAGGCTTTGCCAATACCGGTTGCACAGGCTGAGGCAACTGATTGACACGTATTCCATCTCCATCCAAAGTTCCTCCTTGTGTCACAGCCAATTGGGTAAACGCTTCTTTAATCTCATCTTTTGGGGAAAGATACCAGAACGTAGCCGATGACGCAGCCAACACCAACAATACGGATGCCGCAGCTGCCACACGGAAAAGCAACAACCGACGACGATGTTGGCAAGCCATAGGAATATCCTGCGAAAGCTCTTCCCAAAATCCCTCTCGAACAGTCATCCCGGTATCGGCAAGACGTGTACGGAACAGGTCGGTTATTTCATCTTTTTCTTTCTTCATACTTCCTATATTCTTTAATTCTTTTTGCTAACAAATATTTGGCCCGATGTAACTGAGAAGTAGACGAATGCTCTTTTATGTGAAGCATCTTAGCTATTTCCTTATGAGATTTCTCTTCAAACACATAAAGGTTGAATACGGTTCGGCAACCATCCGGCAATTCGGCAACAAAAGCCATCAATTGTTCTTCGGAGAGCCCCTCTCCTCCTCCCGAGACCGAAATATCCGGAATATCGGGAAGCTGATCTTCATGTATTACCAACTGACTGACTCTTTTCTCACGTCTAAGATAATCGAGTGATTGTGTCACCATCACCCGGGTAATCCACGTACCGAGTGAAGATTCTCCCCGAAAAGAGAAGTTGGTAAAAATCTTGATGAAACCATCATGCAGTACATCATGCGCCGCATCCATATCGCCCGTATAACGATAACATATCGCTAACATCTGTTTGGAATAGAGGGTGTAAAGTTCCTTACGGGCTGAATCCTTTCCTGCCCGACACCCCTTTACCAGTTCTATCTCGTTTTCCAAAGTCAATGTCTTTTAATCGAACGTATGTCTGCGTCGTTTGTCCTTTAGACGCAGGTATTAGAAAAATGCTGCAATGAGAAGTGTTAAAGAATAAAAAAAGAAACCTTTCTCCGCCCCTCTCCCAAGGAGAAAGAGATAGAGAAAGGTTTCAACTATCCTTTTATATTTCAGCTACATGCTGATAATCACTCTAAAAACGTTTAGCATGCCTTAAAACTCATATCAAGTCCTTTCACAGAATGAGTCAAAGCACCTACGGATATAAAGTCTACACCACATTCGGCATAATCACGAAGTGTATCGAAAGTAATACCCCCGGAAGATTCGGTTTCATATTTACCTGCTACCATTTCTACTGCTTTTTTCGTCATTTCAGGAGTGAAGTTATCAAACATGATACGATCCACACCACCCAAGTCGAGTACTTGTTGCAGTTCATCAAAGTTACGAACTTCAATTTCTATTTTCAGGTCTTTACCCTTTGCCTTACAATAGTCTTTCGCACGAGTAATCGCTTTATCAATGCCACCTGCAAAATCCACATGATTATCCTTTAGCAAAATCATATCAAATAAACCGATACGGTGATTCACCCCACCACCAATCTTCACTGCCATCTTTTCAAGAATACGCATTCCCGGAGTTGTTTTACGAGTATCCAGCACTCTTGTATGAGTACCCTCCAACTGCTCGGCATACTTACGAGTCATCGTGGCAATTCCGCTCATACGCTGCATAACATTCAACATCAGGCGTTCCGTTTGAAGCAGTGACTGCACTTTACCTTCCACTACCATTGCTACATCACCCGGCTTTACTTCAGTTCCGTCATTGATAAATACTTCAACCTTCATTGTAGGGTCAAAGCGGTTGAAAATTTCTTTGGCAACTTCAATTCCGGCCAATACACCCGCCTCTTTAATCAAAAGTTTAGATTTCCCCATAGCAGTATCGGGAATACACGAAAGCGTGGTATGATCACCATCGCCAATATCTTCTGCAAAAGCAAGATCGATCAGTTTGTCGATCAGTTCTTTTTCCTTATTCATTGATTTTTTCAATCCTTATTTGATGAATTAAATATTGATCTTTCATTTTCTTCAGGAAGCAGTTCACACGAAATTTCCCCTTAGACGTAGCTAACGTACCAACTATAAAACTCGATTCATCCCGTTTTCCCTGATGATTTACAGTGAAGCCATTGACTTTATTTTCAGTAAAGAAATCCTGCATCATAGCTGTAGCTTTCTGCTTGTCAAGGTTTGTCGAGCGACCTTGGAACACCAGGTTTACCTTGTCTCCCATATACTTACTGAGCTCTTTCGAACTACCTCTCTTAAATGCCGTTATCACGCCTTCCGGTACCTCCTGTGCCATAAGCAATGAGATTGAAAGAAGCAAAGCGGTCATTCCTAAAAGCACTCGTTTCTTCATAAATCCAAGCTTTTTGGTTGAAGTTTAAGCATTAAACTTTCACCTAATGATAGGCAAAGGTAAGCATTAATTGCAGAATAACATAAAAAATGCCTATTTTTGTGCTGTAATCCTAATAACAGACGCATGAAAACAACTCTGCTCGTCGTGGGACGAACCGTAGAAAAACATTTTATTACTGCTATAGATGACTATATTCAACGGACGAAATATTTCCTTTCGTTCGACATGGAGGTGATTCCTGAACTAAAAAACACAAAGAATCTTTCCATGGACCAACAAAAAGAGAAAGAAGGTGAACTGATTCTTAAAGCTTTGCAACCGGGAGACGTCATTGTACTACTTGACGAACATGGCAAAGAGATGCGTTCCATTGAGTTTGCCGATTACATGAAACGAAAGATGAATACAGTAAACAAACGACTGGTATTTATCATCGGAGGACCTTATGGTTTCTCTGAAAAGGTATATCAAGCAGCGCATGAAAAGATTTCAATGTCGAAGATGACCTTTTCGCATCAGATGATCCGACTGATCTTTGTAGAGCAGATTTATCGGGCAATGACCATCCTGAATGGGGGACCTTATCATCACGAATAAAAAACATTCTCTTTCATAAACCCAAACTTAAAATCATATATAATAAATGATCAAATAAGATAAATGGAATAACTGAAAGATAAATGAAGTTATATCACAACTAATAACCGGCATTCTGATATAGCTTCATTTTATGCTCTACGACATATTTAATATCTTTTTGCATCTCTCTCTCTTGTTTTTATCTACTCGCCCTTATATTTGATTCAAATCTGAAACAATATTTCAAATATGAAAAATACAATTCCAAATATGAAAAAACCAAAAGAAAATTATAAGGTTCCAAACTTAGAAAAAGGGATTGCCATACTTGAATATCTGTCCCTTTGTCCTCGGGGAGAAACCCTTCAAGAGATTAAATCCGTTCTTGATATTTCTCAAACCACAGCTTATCGTATTTTGAGTACATTGGTCCGGTTGGATTATCTGATTTATCATGATGACACAAAACGCTATAAGTTGTCCAGGAAATTACTGACACTGGGGTTTCGGTCGTTGAATGAGCACAATTTATTGGAAACTGTTCTACCACGTTTACGTGATTTAAGAGATGAAGTACAAGAAACATCTTGCTTTGGAGTATTGGGAGAAAAGAATGGAATCTTCATTGAACAGGCACAAGGAAACCACACTTTTCGTTTCGTCCTCTCACCGGGAAAACCTTTTGAATTGCATTGCTCCGCTCCGGGAAAAGCAATCATGGCTTATCTTCCCAATAATGTTCGAGACCGATATTTATCCTATATGGAATTTACACGTTATAATGACCGGACCATCACCTCACCTGAGGAGTATTTAAAAGAATTAGAAATAGTACGCAAACATGGATATGCCATAGACAATGAAGAAGAGCTCACCGGAGTGATTTGCATCGGTTCTCCCATATTTAATTATATAGGCTATCCTTGTGGGGCAATCTGGATTTCCGGCCCAAAAGACCGTTTATCAAAAGAAGTGATTCGTTCTTCAGCGGCTTGTATCAAGAAAATTGCATTGGAGATTTCGGAAGAGTTAGGATACAGTAAACGTTAACACAAGATATTATTATGAGAAATAAGTATAAAGGTACATTAAGATACATATGGCTGATTTGCCTTATTTTTTCCAATATCGCTTTTCTTTCGGCCGGAACTTCCCCCCTGTTTCCAACAAGCATTGCCGTAAATGAAAAAGGTGAATTGTTGATTGCAGAAAAAGGAACTAAAAAGGTAGATATCTTTTCTCCGGATGGAAAAACGCTCATACATTCTTTTCAGTTGGATGATACGCCAACAGGAATCTTATCGGACGGTAACAAAATATACGTAACAACTTTTGAAACCATAGGACGTTTACAGATACTATCTTCAGAATCAGGTAAAGTTGAGAAGTCAATTATAACCGGTTCGGGAGCTTGTTATCCTTTGTTGAGTTCGGATAAAAAGTATATTTATGTATGTAATCAATTTCAAAATACAGTATCTAAAGTCGATATAGAGAAAAAAGAAGTAGTAGCGACCGTAAATGTATTACGGGAACCTAAGTCAGCTGTATTAAGTAAAGATGGTAAATATCTGTATGTCACAAACTTCCTACCTGCACAACGAGCTGACGTCAATTATGTAGCAGCATGTATTACTGTGATAAAAGCAGACCGATTTACTAAAGTAAAAGATATCCAGTTAGCGAACGGTAGCAACGCTTTGCGTGGAATTTGCATTACTCCGGATGGAAAATATATCTATGTCTCCCATAATCTCGGACGGTTCACAGTACCAACTTCCCAGCTGCAACAAGGATGGATGAATACCAGTGCTTTTAGTATTATAGACGTTGCTAAGCAAGAATTTCTGGGAGCTGTGGTTGTGGACGAACCGGAACGTGGAGCAGCAGGTATCTGGAGTATCGCTTGCAATGACCAATCAATCTTTATCTCCCACTCCGGCACGCATGAGGTAAGCGTTATCAACCATAAAGCAATGCTGAATAAGTTTTTGAATTATCCCGATAAGTCTGCATTAGATTACGACTTGACATTCCTTTATGGCATACGGAAACGTATACCTTTACAGGGAAACGGCCCCCGTAGTATGGTTCTGACAGATACCAGATTGATTCTTCCCACCTATTTTGCTGATATTTTAAATATGATGGACATCCATACCCATCAGTTGATGACCGTAGAAATGAATCCCGGACGTGAAGAAAGTTTAGAAAATAAAGGTGAACGTTATTTCAATGATGCGTCACATTGTTTCCAAAATTGGCAGAGTTGCAATGGTTGTCATCCGGGAGATGCGCGCACCGACGGTATGAATTGGGACTTGATGAATGATGGGATAGGTAATCCAAAGAACTGCAAAAGTTTATTATTCAGTCACGTAACTCCCCCTAACATGATTTCCGGCATTCGCGAACATGCAGAACGTGCTGTAAGAGCCGGTTTTAACTTTATCCAGTTTTATGACATATCAGAGGAAGATGCAGTCTGTGTGGATGCCTATTTAAAGTCACTTCGCCCTGTTTCCAGTCCTTACCTGATTAATGGAAAGCTATCGGAGAAAGCCCAAACAGGAAAGGAAGTATTTGATCGGTTACAATGTGGGGAATGCCATAGCGGCAGTTATTATACAGACATGAAAATGCATCGAATCGGTGACGACATTGAGTTCGAAAAAGGTTGGGATACTCCTACCCTACGTGAAGTATGGCGTACGGCTCCTTATCTTTTTGACGGGCGTGCAGCAACAATGAAAGAAGTCTTCGAAGTACATAAGCATGGCATTTCCAAGAAGATATCCGAAAAAGACATAGAAGCATTGACCGAATATGTGAACTCACTATAAACGATATTAATCAGTAAAACAACCACTAAATTTTTAAACACTAAAGAATATGAAGTATCTAAAAAAGTACACAAACGCCGACTACTATAAAAACGGCGAATTTCAGCAGGATGTTGCCATAGAAGCCATGAAAGACATGTTTGCTTATTATGGAGTACCATTTACAGAACTAATGGCTAAAGACATATGGGTAACAGACTTTGGTTTGGGAGATTTTGAACACGTAGGGATGGGTGGTATTTTCTGGGTAAACGATCCAGAATATAAATACTTCGCCCATGCCATTTATCTATTGCCCGGCCAGATGATTCCTGAACATGCACACGTAGCAACTAATTTTCCAGCCAAACATGAATCATGGATGGTAGAAAAAGGATGGGTTTATAACTTCTCAGAAATAGGAGATGAAACACCCAAAGCTCCAACCATTGCAGCTAGTCATGGTCCTATCAAAAGCAAAAACTATGTGATCCAAAAAGTGGGTGACGTACTTCGCTTAAAAGCATTAGAAACCTATCATTTTATGATGGCGGGCCCCGAAGGTGCGGTTGTCAGCGAATGGGCGTGTTACCATGATAATGATGGCTTGCGTTTCACCAACCCGATAGCTTCTTTATAACAAGACATAATACTTTATCATTTGCCACATGAATAGATTTTATTTATTATCACTTCTTTTGCTTATCTCTTTCGTAGGTTACGCCAATCCCTCACAGAAGAAGGCTGAAACATGGATCGAGGCTTCCGTAAGGACGAAAAAAGAGATACAAACAATGCTTAAAAAGCGTGGGATGCCTATCACTTCTACTTGGATGAAGCACCGGAGTAAAGCCGAACCTTTTACGGTAGATTTGAAAGGAGTGGATAAACTGGTGCTTGTTACCTCCGGCGGACCGGACGGGTCAAGTTACGACCATGCTGTCTGGGCAAATGCACGTCTGGTAAAGCCCAATGGTACGTCTGTCTGGCTGGATAGTATTTCTTATGAATACAGCGTTACCGGTTGGGGAAATCCTAAGCTAAATAAGAATATATACGATAACGACATTATTATTGCCGGCAAGAAATATGAACATGGCGTCCTATGTCATGCAGATGGAATATTGATCTATCCGCTTCAGGGACAATATGTCCGATTCGAAGCAGAAGTCGGGATTGATGATGCATCCGTCAATGGAAGTGCCTATTTTTCAGCAATGAATATTGCACCCAATCTTGTCATTAAAGAATTGGTGAACCAATATCCTCATGAAATGGCAATGTTATCCATGGCTGTAGAAAACATGGAGAAATGGATCATCAGTCCGGATGCATCGATTGAACGAAAAGCGGTAGAGAATGTAATTGAAAAATTAAAGAATAAAGTCTATTACACCGATGTAGCTAAGCAAATAGCTAATGAGAAAGATATCAATGTACAGATACACAAATACTTGGAACTATTGGATAAAGCTCAAGAAATATACCTGATTCAAGAGGAACTGGCATGGCTCAATGTGAGCGCGGTTCAAGCTGCTTTCGACGACATGAAAAAGCAAACAGGATATGACATCAATAAGTACGAACCCTTGTTGAAAGAATTATTCCGACTTGAAAAGAAAGGCTTTCAAGGTATTTATAGTGGAGAGGAGCAAGCGATAGCCGATGCTCGTAAAGCATTGAAATACAAACATAAAATCTTGTTGGGAAATACGTTATTAGATACCAATAAAATAGTTGCCGCCCGTTTTAAATTGGGAATGACGGCTCGTCAGGCAATGGCTCCTGATTTAGGAACACAAGCCAACAACTGGAGTAATCAAGAATCAGCCCGCCGGGGAGGTTTCGATGCAGAGATTGTTGAACTTTCCGATTTACGCGAAGACATCAAGACACGTTGTATTTATAAACCATCCAACGGCTCTTCCATTTCCGACCTAAAGCTTCATTGGGAAGGAGACAGAGTCATGTTTTCGCAATTACAAAGCGATAAACGATGGAATATATTTGAAGCCAAACTAGACGGAACCGACTGTAAACCTCTCTTAGAAAATGAAGAACCGGATCTGGAATTCTATGATGGAACTTATCTGCCTGACGGCCGTATTGTAGCTGTCTCCAATATCGGATATCAAGGAGTACCATGCGTGAATGGTTCCGACGCAGTAGGAAACATGGTACTTTATAACCCGAAAGATAAAAGTATGCGCCGCCTGACATTCGACCAAGACGCTAATTGGAATCCGACTATCATGAACAACGGACGCATCATGTACACACGCTGGGAATACACAGACCTTACACATTATTATTCCCGTATTGTGATGCACATGAATCCGGATGGAACAGAAAACAAAGCACTCTACGGTAGCGGTTCCATGTTCCCGAACAGTACCTTTGACATGCAACCTTTGCCGGGATATGGTTCTGCATTTATCGGAATCATATCCGGTCATCATGGCATAGCCCGCTCCGGACGTCTGATATTATTCGACCCCACCAAAGGGCGCAAAGGAGTATCCGGCATGATCCAGGAAATACCTCACCGGAATCGTCCGATCCAAGAACTTATAAAAGACGAACTGGTAAATGATGTCTGGCCACAATTCATTAAACCGACTCCTTTAAGCGATAAATATTTTCTGGTTGCAGCCAAACTAACTCCTAATTCATTATGGGGAATCTACCTGGTAGATATCTATGATAATGTAACTTGCCTGATGCAGGCAGAAGGAGAAGGTTATATCAGTCCGATTCTGGTACGTAAAACAATGACTCCACCTGCCATTCCTGACCGGGTAAAACTGGAAGATAAAGAAGCTACCTTCTTTATTCAAGATATTTATGAAGGAGAAGGATTAAGAGGCATTCCCCGGGGAACGGTAAAATCTCTCCGCCTGCATGCTTATGAATATGCGTATGTCAATACAGAATCAGATCATAACTGGCAAGGCATACAATCCGGATGGGATATCAAACGCTTGTTAGGTACAGTTCCGGTAGAAGAAGACGGTTCAGTTATTTTCAAAGTTCCGGCCAATACTCCTATTTCCATTCAGCCATTGGATAAAGAAGGAGTAGCTATTCAGTGGATGCGTAGCTGGATAACCGGACAACCGGGTGAGATTGTATCTTGCGTAGGTTGCCATGAAAATCAAAATCAGATTCCTATTCCCAAACGAGTCATCGCTTCACAGAAAGCCCCGTCTTCCCTTACTTTACCGGAAGGTGGACAACGATCCTTTACTTTCGATCTGGAAGTACAACCCATCTTGGACAGAGCATGTATTGCCTGCCACACCGGAGAAGGGAAAGCGTTTGATTTACGTGGCGGGAAAAAAGACCCAAAGGGATACGGTACTTCTTATTTAAATCTACATCCATACGTGCACCGTCAAGGAGGTGAAGGAGATATGGTAGTTTTGCAACCTTATGAGTATCATCCCAATACAAGCGAATTAGTTCGACTCCTGAAGAAGGGGCATTACAACGTAAAACTGACAGACAAAGAATGGAAGACACTCTATAACTGGATTGACTATAACGCGCCGGACAAGGGATATTTCAACGCAAACGTATTGAAGTATTTTCCATACAAAGGATTTGACCAAGTGGAACGTCGTATAGAACTGAATAATAAATATGCAGGCGGTTCCGGCGTAGACTGGAAGAAAGAAATCACCGAATATGCCGAATATTTAAAGAAACAAGGTACGATCACTCCTGTAATGCCTGAAAAGGAAGTGAATCGGAAAGAAAAAGAGATCAAAATCCAAGGATGGCCATTTGATAGAGACAAGGTGAAAGCCATGCTGGCTGATGAGAAAGAAACACGTAAAGTCGTTGAGATAGCTCCGGGAGTGGAAATTACTTTCGTCCGTATTCCTGCAGGTGAATTTGTTATGGGAAATAACAACGGTGAACCGGACGCCCGTCCTACCAGTAAAGTAAAAATAAAGAAAGCATTTTGGATGGCAGAACTGGAAACAACGAACGAACAATACCGGGTTATTTTCCCGGAACATGACAGCCGTTTTGTGGACCAACAGTGGAAAGACCATGTCGTTCAAGGTTATCCGGCCAATAAACCGGAACAACCTGTCATCCGTATCAGCTATAACGATGCAATGGAATACTGCCAAAAACTGAGTGAGAAAACCGGTCTGAAAATCACTCTTCCTACCGAAGCACAATGGGAATGGGCCTGTCGTGCCGGTAGCGACCAGGATTTCTGGTATGGTGACTTACATACAGATTTTGGCAAAAAGGACAATATGGCTGATAAGACAACATTGTTGTTAGCCGTTTCGGGTATAGACCCGCAACCTATGTCTAAATCTGATTTCTGGTACCAGTATTACACTTTCCTACCAAAAGAAGAAAGTGTCGATGACGGGAATCTGGTTCAAGTTGGCGGAAAGGTTTACGAAGCAAATCCATTCGGTCTGTATTGTATGCATGGAAATGTTGCAGAGTGGACACGCTCCGACTATTTACCTTATCCTTATAAAGAAACAACGAAATCATCTTCCGAATATAAGACCGTACGTGGAGGTTCGTATATCGAACGTCCGAAGTTCTCCACCTCCTACTCACGTAAAGGTTATTACCCATATCAGAGAGTGTTTAACGTTGGTTTCCGCATGATTATTGAAGAATAATTAAATTCCAGATTCAATGATGGAAAGA
This sequence comes from Bacteroides bouchesdurhonensis, assembly GCF_900155865.1. Lineage (GTDB taxonomy): Bacteria > Bacteroidota > Bacteroidia > Bacteroidales > Bacteroidaceae > Bacteroides > Bacteroides bouchesdurhonensis. The sequence goes on along the minus strand of NZ_LT707006.1, from coordinate 1,952,007 downwards.
TAAAACATCTAAAACCTATTCAGTCAAACCACTGATTCCACCCAAAAAGTAAGCCAACCATTCTTTACGAATGAGTTGGCTTACACAGATTGGGTAAAACAGTACATGGGGGAAGGGGGGGCTGGATGAAACTGCCTTACTCAAATCTACAATCAATCTTTCAAACTATCTTCTTCGAGGCAAATTCAACAAACCATAGACAGCATTACTCAAAGTCGGCTCTCCTTGGAAAGGCAATATAGCCAATGTCTCATAAGCCTTTTTATAATCACCACTTCTCGCATAGGCGGCAGCCAAATAAGAAACTGTACTCTTTGAAGGGGTAAGTTCAAATGCCTTTTCCGCCAAGGCTATGATAGCTTGCTTTTCTTCATTGGAAGGAGTATAGGTTTCAACAAAAAACTTGCCAATAATAAAAGTATAGATCATTTCCCGATACAGATAAGGACGTGTCTTTTCATTTGCTGCTCCAATAGCGGTCGCCTGAGCGAGAGCTTCTTTATAGTTACCGTCAAATATCTGAGACTCCATTTGAATCAAGCTCATATACAACTCTTTATTAGGAAAGTTTTTACTCTCAATTAAATCCATGTACGAACGGTACTTCGCCTCTTCTGTCCGTACCGACATCGGTATCCGTATCAGATTCATATACATATACCTGTCAAAATCAAGAGATTTATCAAGTTCAGACGAATAAACATCATTATACTCTAACAAAGTAGACCATACTTTATCATTCTCAATGGTACGAGTGAAACGGCACAAAAGTTTACCGATTCTCGGACTTTTCAGTTTTTCAGGAGATAATCCGGTTAAATACTGGTTGAAGAGCGGACGCACCGAATCTGGAAACACCTGCGGTAATACCTCAAACAAATATTTTTCGACAAAGTCATCTTCCCTATTACCCGACTTCCACTTTTGATTATATTCGTCTATTTGTTTGCCCAATGAACCGGTCTTGGCATCCTGGCAAGATTTCAAGAATAATTCTGAGGACATAGTTCCTGTTTTAGTACTCAGCAACTGACCGTTCTTATCCAACCAATAAAAAGAGGGATAAGCTCCCGGACGGAACTTAGTAAAGAAACCATGATTCTTTTCTTTTTCCGCATCCAACTGAATAGAAATATAATTCTTATCCATATAAGCCACTACTTCAGGATCTTTAAAGACTGTAGCTGCCATCTTCTTACACGGAGCACACCAAGAGGTATATACATCTACAAAAATCGGTTTATCCTCTTTTTGAGCACGTGCTTTCAGGTCTTCCCAAGAGCAATTCTTCACAAACGATATTTGCTGGGCATTCGCTACCAAGACAAATGCCGACAAACATAACAACAGTCCTATTAATCTATTCTTCATAATCAATATTTACTTTCAAAATCTACAATACGATCAGCAAAATTAGGATGGAATACAGTACGCTTCAAACTAAGGCCACCATCGGTATTAACAGTCAAGCCACAGAAACCTGCTTTCTTTTCCGACAAACTATTGTTACGGAATGCTACCCACAAACGATTTCCACCACGTTCCGCTTCAATATGATCAATGACATATTGGGCACCTTCTTCCGCATCATCTTGCAAGTCATAAATTACCCCACCAGTGGAGCTTGCCGAGTTATAGACATAAACTTTACTGCCAGCTACATAAAATAAATAACCGGAGAAAAGAGCGGAAGTAGTGAATGAGTTAGCTGTAGCGATGTTCTCACAAGTAAGCACCTCATTACCTAAATCTTTAAAATAAGAGGAAGGTGTAGCATCTGTATAAAAGCCAATTCCCATCTTCAATAAATGCCTCTCTCCTTCCGGAGTCTCAAACACTCCCAGATATTCTTTATCTCCGGACGCACTACGCGAAGTAATACCTGCATACAAACATCTCATTCCTACCTGATCCGGATTAAAGAAACCACCATTGACATATGTAAAACCACTTGTTTTAGTTACTTTCGTCAGAAAAGCAGTTGCTATATTAATTATAGAATAGAAACAAGTATTTTGATTATCATAAAGTACCATACGGCCAACCATATCTTCATCATCTATAAAATTAGCATTGTCTGCAATCTCATAAGTACCACCTTGAACCACTAAATTAGGTTTTACCGTTACATCCGGAGTTAAACTGTTAGTAGCTCGGTCGTAAACCAGCCCATTATCCACCAAATATTCACGCATTGAACTCTTATAATAAGCCTGTGGCACTACTTCATCCGGAACCACACCAAAAAACATATCCTTATAATCCCGACGTTTGGTTAAGGTGATATTATCAAGTATTTTACCTCCCTTTCCATCTTGACACATTACAAGCACCTCACTCGTCACATCTGTCCGATATTTGTTGAAATAAACCCGTTTCGGATGAGTACCCAGTACATCACCATCATTTAGTTTACCATAAACATCTGTTACAATCTCATCTTTACCGGGAATCCAGAAGTCAAGTATAGCTTTTTCATCCGTTTCTGCAAGAATCATCAATCCATTAGTAAATTCATTCACCACATTTACAGTAAACTCTTTCTCATAATAGATTTTCGTCACTGTGCTTACAGCTTTGAACTTCATCGTATGTTCACCCGGAGTCAAACGAATCACCACATCCAAATTCTTTTCTTTGGAAAGTGTATCCGCTTCATAACGAGTAGATTTATCATAAGTAATCCAGAAGAATCTCAGATCAGCTTCCGTATTCAATGTGGTTTTTAGTGTAGGATGAATACTAAATAAATTGTCTACATACACATCGGTATATTCATCTTTGATCCCCTCAATGACAACATCATTAAGTGTATCAAAGTTCTCATTCGTTGTGTCGTCCACACACGCCCAACAGGCGAACAGCATTATACATACTATTAATTTCTTCATCATATTCTAAATTATTAAAGTGGTGACCAATCGGCTGTAATCCATGACTGTGTATCTTCGTCCCAGATAGGAGTCTGAACCAAATAATTATAAACTATACGCCCGTAAGACATATAACTAGTTACTATTGAATAATCCATCGCTTCCGGAAAATCAAATCCCTGCAACTGGATACATAAACGATGTTTTGCTTTTGAGTAGGTTCCGTAGTACAATGACAATGGCATATCCCAATAAGAAGGTTTAACCAACTGATCCGTTATCACCAGTTTCGCTTTTAATGAACCGGTATATCCTAAATCAAAATCCTCACTTGACTTCAGGTTCAGAATCAGTTTCACATCTCCATTCTTCAAATCTTCATTCATTACAGTTATATTGATAGCAGTTTCTATATTACCAGCTTTCAAAACGACTGATTTTGATAGATTTTTATAATGAACTCCTTCTTTAGCAGTCGATGCGGGATCTACTTCCACAAAGATTGAGCGATCTTTATCAATAGAAGTTCCGATAATCCGTACCGGAATAGAGACTACATCTTCATCTTTCAAACCGGATGCGAAGGAATAGGAAATGCTATCTTTTTCCGTCACAGTGCTAAAGTAGACAGCCGGCTTTTCCTCGTACAGCATTCTCTCATTTTCCTGGCATCCCCAAAGGCTAAAGCCGATCAGCATAGCCCATATGTTTATTAATAAAAATTTCTTCATAACACGCTAATCTATAAAATACGTATTTTCCGTAGGAAGCGGAAGTATATATACACTCTCATAATCGGACAATGCAGTCTTTAATATAGGCTTTTTCTGTATCGCCATACGCTTGTAAGCATAAAACAACTGACCTTCACCAAGAAACTCTTTGGCATATTCCGCAAGTAACGTTTCTTGTAAGTTTTCTGCAGTCAGTTCCGTTTCGGGAAGTCCGCGATGGTATTGAAGCTGATAAAAGTAATCGTTTGCATCTCCCAATGTCGGAGCAGTTTCCGTTGCAATAAGAAACATCTCTGAAACTTTCAATAGAGGGATACGTTCCGAATAACTATATTTCGCAATCAGGTTATAAGACCCGGAGTTTTCTACCCACCATTGCTGACGATAGTCCATACTCAAACTTGTAGGGAAAATCTTACCCAGGGTTGATTTGTTTATAGACAGGAAATCGGAATTAGCATTACTTACATAGAAGTATTTATCTACCATTTCATCTTTTAGTCCACGATATTCCAGTGAAAAAACATTTTCCTGAATAAAGCCATTCTTATCCTGGCTCGACAGGTCCGCACCGGAAACAAGTGGAAACAGAGTAGAGTTGATTACTTCCACTGCGTAATTATAGGCTTTAGTTTGATCGCCTTCCGCATTTCGATACAATAAAGTACGTGCCAATAAAGCAGTTACCGCGTAATAATTCATCCGGTACTCTCTTCCTTTCCATACTCCTGTAAGATTCTCCAAATCAAATGTAGCATGTTGGGGTCCGTAAGGATCAATCGGAGCCAACAAAGTACGTGCAGCTTCCAAGTCGCCTACAATACGATTCAAAACGCCTTCTGTAGTCAGACGTTCAAAAAGTTCGTTTGTATAACGGTCTACATAAGCAATCGCTTTCCGGTTTCTGCCATTCTCCATGGCAGGTGAAGCAGCAAACAGACGCAACAGGTCTAAATGAATGTAAGCTCTCAATCCCAATGCTTCTCCCTTGAAAAGTTCGTATTCTCCGGTTGCAAAAATTCCCTTTTGATCGTCAATACGATCTAAGAGGCTATTCAGGTTGGCAATAATATTATATTCGTTCTTCCAAATATTATCTTTGCGTGTTTCCTCTTTTGTTTCAGAATAATTGTATGTGTACGCATTCTCAAAATTATTGAGGGCAGTGCCGGCTGTGGAATAATATTGCCCGAGCACATCCATATAGGTCATGGTCAGCTGTCCACCATAAAGATCTTTGGTAGCCATTGTTCCATAGCAACCGATCAACGCATCTCTGAATCCTTGCGAAGTCTCAAACAGATCATCGGCTTTCAGTTCTGATTTAGGGGAAATATCAAACCAACTTTCACACGAAGACAATGTCAAAAGTGGTAGTATATAACCTAATATTAGTATCTTCTTCATATTCTTCTTCATTTTAAAAAGTTAATTGAGCAGTAAAGGAGTAATGATGCGCATAAGGATAAGCCGTACCGATCTCACGACGTATAGTAGACATCCTCATAAAGTCATTTGCAGTCATAGCCACTTTCAGATATTGTGCTCCAAAGTGACGGATCCAATCTGTCCGGAACGTATAGGCAAGGCTTACCGAATTGGCAGACAGATAATTATCTTTCTCCACAAAGCGGGAAGTCGGTTTCGTTGCCGTACGATCGCTGATACGTTTAAATATGGCAGCTACTCCCGGAGTCTGCCAACGGTTATAGAGCGCACGTTCATCTACATTATTATATGGATTCACATTTTCCACCTTATCGACCAAAGTTTGGTTATAAGCATATCCTCCGAAGCGGTAATAGAAGTTCGTATTCAGTTCAAACCCTTTGTAGTAGATATTGAAACCAAACGTTCCACTCAACTTCGGGTCGGCCGAAGCATAAGGGACATAATCTTTTTCGCTCCATGTTCCGGTGTAACTACCGTCTTTACTGATAAATACTTCATTTCCTGTTGCAGGATCAATACCTGCCGATGGTACTACCCAAATGGTATTGACAGAAGCACCTTCAATGTATCTTACATAAGGCTTGGTTGAACCGGCCGCATCTGCTTTATCATTGAAAGAACTCAATCCCGAAGAGATCTTCTTCAACGTGTTATTGTAATGCTGTCCGTTTACAAACAAATTCACGCGCCAGTCTTTATTCTGGAAAGCAGTCAGTTTCACATTAAAGTCGAAACCTTTGTTCTGAGTTTCTCCCAGATTCTCTTTGTAAGAGTCGAAACCAAGGTAAGAAGCCATATTGACATCTACCAACAAATCTTTCGAGTTCTCGATAAAGTAATTGAAGTATCCACTCAGACGATTTTTGAAGAAACCGAAGTCGATACCAAAGTTTGTCTTATTGGTACGTTGCCACTTCAAGTTCGAGTTCCCAAACGCTTTGATTACCGTACCGATATAATCCTGATAAGCCAACTCGCTCTTATATTGATACATCATCAATGCCTGATAAGGGTAAAAGCTCTGACTACCTGTATATCCGGTACTCATACGCAAACGGAACTGATCGACAAAAGAAACTTCTTTCATAAACGCCTCATTATGAAGATTCCATCCGATACCGGTGCTCCAGAAAGTACCCCACCGTTGGTTGCTGCCAAATAAAGAAGAACCGTCCATACGTATGGAAGCATCTACAAAATAACGGTCGTCAAAACTGTAGTTTGCATTTCCGAAGAATCCCATCAGACGAGTCATGGTAGCATCTCCTTTTACAGTACTGCCTTCGAGAAAGCCCGCTCCCATAGCAGGATGATCGAGTTGCTGATTGGGAAATCCGTTGATTGTATAGGTACTGTAATCATCCGAAGTCTGCTGGATATTCCAACCTCCGTTCAAACTCAGTGCATGTTTCTTGAATTGCCCGAAATAAGAAAGCACCAAACTGCCGTCATAAGAGCTGGACACTGTATTTCCTTTGGTATAGCTTCCTTTGTTCTCTTCCACTGTAGCAAAATCAGTATGGTCTGCCGGTTTAAAGATATCCGTCGATTTATTAACACGTTCCAGAGAAAAGTTACCTTTCAACTTCAGGTTATTCAAAATATCCCATTCCACACTAAAGTTATCAACGAAATCATCATAAGCAGTCCGGTCTTTCGTGTTCAGGGTAGAGTTATACATCGGATTGACTACGGTTGTAGAGCCTGAGCTGGGACTGTAGATGGTAAACAGAATTTTCTTCAATTGCCCGTTTTCGTCGTACGGATAATAATAAGGATTCATGTTGGCATAATCACTGAACGATCCGTAAGGAGAATTATTGGAAGTCACCTTATCATAGGTAATCTCATTGCGGAAACGCAGGTTACGATAGTTATACTGCAACTTGATTCCTGTACCGATACGAGTACGGTCGGAGCCTTTCATCACACCGGACGTTCCGTTATAGGTAAGATTTACTCCGTAACGGAAGCTTTCATTACCACCTTCCAGCTGTACGCTATGACGATGGCTGATACCTAAAGAACGTAACGGCTGTGCCAACCAGTCCGTATCATAGCCTTTCTGTACCAGTTTCAACCGTTCGTTATAATTTCTGCGATATTCCTCATCTACGTAAACAGCCCCTGTACCTACATACAGTTGTGCCAAATCTTCATATTTCAATTTATCGGAAGCTCTCAGCAAATGATAATCGGAAAGATCGGCAGCTTCAAAATCCAGACTTCCGTAATAGTTCAAACGTAATTTCCCCGCTGCCGGTGCTTTGGTATCAATAATAACGACCCCGTTAGAAGCACGTGAACCATAAATAGCCGTAGCCGAAGCGTCTTTCAATATTGAAATATTAGATACCCGGTTCGGGTCGAGGTCATATACTTTTTCTACACTGACTTCGAAACCATCAAGAATAAAGGTAGGAAGATTGGAGTTACCTTTATATTCTTCACTCAGGCTGGTAGTGGTAGGAAGTGCATTTACACCACGTACCTGAATATTGGGGACTGTATTCGGGTCGGAACCCATAGCAAGATTATCCACAATCTTAAATGAAGGATCGATGGCGGCAATGGTAGAAAGCAAGTTCTGGTCAGAGATAGCAGCCAGTTCGGCTCCACTATAGTTAGTTGCAGCTCCGGTAAATGTTTGTTTGCGTTGCGTGTAATATCCCGTCACAACGACATCGTCCAATGTCTGTACGTCTGCTTTCATCCGAACATTCATCACAGCACTGACAGGCAGTGACACAGTCTCCATTCCTACATAAGAAATTTGTACCATTGCATCACCGGGCACTTTGATAAGTTCAAAGTTTCCATCGATATTGGTTTGTGCTCCGATAGTTGTTCCTGCTACATGGACAGACGCTCCGATAACCGGCAAACCGTCTTCGACGGAAACAACTGTTCCCTTTACTTTTTCCACAGTTTTTGCCGGCTCTTTTCTTTGGGGAGTGATGTTCACAAATTGCCCGTCGATAAGGAATTTTAATGGTTTGTCGCCAATCATAAATTTCAGGACCTGTCCGATGGTTTGATTCTTCACTTTTCCATCGACTGTGTATTGATTGACATCCTCATAAGCAAATAGTATCTTATATCCAGATACATTTTCGAGCCTCTTGAATGCAGAAGACAGATGCTCGTTTTTAAATTCCATCGTAATCCGCTTTTCTTTCACTTCCTGTGCTCCTACACTAAGCGAGCCCAACCAGGAAATAAAAAAGATAATGGCAAGTAACCGATCTTTTTTCATAACTGACTTTATTAAAATAGAATTTCATATTATCAGTTTATATACGGAGTAAAACTTCAAACGGTTACCTTTTCAAACGAATATTTTTCAGAAAGCGATACTTTTTTTTCAGAAGCGACCAAATTGTCATGCATCAGTCTACAACTAATATATTACCTTCCAACCGGATATCGGCTTTTTCCATTCTGTTAAGTAATGTAAGCGTATGTTCCAATCCCTGAAAACGTTCGGAAAGGAAATGTACTTTGCAACCCATTGCCTCTGTGTTGCGAAACTCGACTCCTACATTGTACCAACGCCCTATACTTTTCAGTACATCGACCAACGGAAGATTATCGAAATAGAAATACCCGTCCCGCCAATACATATAGGAATGCAAATCCACCTCTTCTACAGTCATGCTTCCATCTTCACGTATGCATAAATCCTGCCCCGGTACAATGACCTTGGAACTACCGGAAGCGTCTACCTGTACACTTCCCTCAATCAATGTGACATGAACATCCGAAGCGGAATAACTGCTAATGTTAAACTCTGTCCCCAATACACGAGTTTCCACCGTTCCTGTTTTCACAATAAAAGGGTGGTCTTTGTCTTTGGCTACTTTAAAATAGGCTTCTCCTTCTAGAGTCACTATCCGTTCCTTACGGACAAATTTAGTAGGATAAGCAAGACGGCTGCCCGCATTCAAGAAGACTTCCGTACCGTCGGAGAGAACAATCTTGAACATTTGCCCTCTGGGAATACTCAGAGTATGGATTTGAGTATTTACTTCTTCCTGTTCCTCGTTTTTATCAAGGTAATTAATTTCTTTCGTATGGACAGTTGCCGTTTGAGCTACCGGAGTTTTTTCTATTTCCTTCAACGAATAGGTTTCGTGTTGTTGCGCGGCATCTTCTACATCCAAGATAACTTCTTGTGGAGAAGGATCTGCTTCCAGCACTATATGAGTCGAATCAGCTACTTCAACGACAGTAGCCGACAACGCCTCCGGTTCTCTGTCTAATAAGAAGATACCACTAATAAACAAAGCCGCTACCGCACCGATTGCTATACTCCACCCTATCACACGACGTTTCCATATTTTGTCTTGCCGTTTGCGGTGGAAATACTGCAATTCCTGATCAATATCCGGACAAGTAACCGCAGTTTCCTGTTCCAACAAGAAAGAGATATCATCTAAAAGCTGACAATCTTGCAAAGATTCTCCTTGCAAAGTATCGACGTCTTCCCTGGTCACCCCTTTAGGGTTCTCCATTACGTCTAATGCTTTCTTTTCCGACTCACTTATTTCCATACACCTATCCATACATTATTTATTATACTACGGACACAACCTACAATCAGTTACCTTTCCGGTGATTCATTTTTAATTTCTTCACGTATCACCCGAAGTGCTTTAACAATATGTTTATGGATAGCACTTACGCTAATATTCAGTTCATCGGCTACTTCTTTGTAAGACTTACGGCCATTATAACATCTCTCCAACACATGTCTGGTCAAAGGAGTCAGCTTATCCATTGCCTTACGGATACGCATCATTCGTTCTTCCCACAACAAACGGTCTTCCGTATCCGTATCGTCTTGAGTCATCTTAAGAACAAATTCTGCATAATCTTCCTGGGCGTTCTGCAGGCGAATATAATCAATGCAACGCGAACGAACAATGGAATAAAGATAAGCTTTTACGGTAGCGGAGTCCATTTTTTCATAGTTCCGCCAAACATATTCAAATGCATCATGCACAATATCCCGGCTTGCTTCCGTATCTTGCAAATAATGGTTGGCAAAGAAAAACAGCCTTGCAAACCATTCTTTAAACATACGATCAAATTCCGTTTTATCCTCCATGAATCACTTATCTTTTTAACATATCGGGTCACAAAGTTAGTCTTTTTTTACTAAAAGACAACCGTATCATTCTCTATTCGCCAATCGATGTTCCGCCATCTGTTCGTATTTTGTTCCCGGACGACCATAGTTAGCGTACGGATAGATAGAGATTCCGCCACGAGGAGTAAAAATTCCGGTTACTTCGATATATTTAGGTCCCATCAGGCGGATCAAATCTTTCATTATGATATTAACACAATCTTCATGAAAAGCTCCGTGATTACGGAAACTAAATAAATAAAGTTTCAGGCTTTTACTCTCTACCATTTTAATATCAGGGATATAAGAGATACGGATTTCCGCAAAATCCGGCTGTCCGGTGATAGGACAAAGACTGGTAAACTCCGGGCAATTGAAACGTACCCAGTAATCGTTTTCAGGGTGTTTGTTATCAAACGCTTCCAACACTTCAGGAGCATAATCTTGCTTATACTCCGTTGTTCTTCCCAACAGGGAAAGTTGATCTTTCAATTCAGTCATTTCTTCACTTTAATTTTGATCCCTACCCAAAGAAAAAACTCATTTTCCTCTATCACCTATCACCAAAGTTCTGCAACCCGTTTATTCATCGTACTTTGAAGAGGTGATAGGTGATATTTTAACCTATCACCCGATCTATCACCTATCACCGGAATTTATGCGGTACACGAACCATGAGTCTCGCACTAAATCCGAAAACGACCGTTACTTTCTTGCCTAACATACGCTCAAACCAACCGTTTCAAGCGTACAAACAAGTAGTTTCATGCCTTGAAACTATGTGTTTCATATAGGGAAACTAAGTGTTTCATATAGGGAAACGATTAGTTTCACCCTATTGAAACTAATCGTTTCAGGCTATTGAAACAAAGTGTTCATCCTATTAGAACAGCTAGTCCCACGTCTTTAAAGCTAATTTGTATCTATAGATTCCGAACAATGCATCCACAGACACACACATCATCCTGGTTTCGAGGACAATAAAGTGACAAATGACGATAAAAAATGCGTTTTAACTCTCTATGTAGAGAGATTATTGATTCTTACTCTTTAAATACTTTTCCAATCCTTCCCGACGTAATTTACAAGCCGGACAATGTCCACAACCGTCTCCGGGAATACCATTATAACACGTCAATGTCTCCTTACGAATCACCTCCAACACTCCCAACTGATCCGCTAAAGCCCATGTTTCCGCTTTATCAATCCACATCAACGGAGTATGAATCACGAATTGTTCATCCATCGCGAGATTCAAAGTAACATTGAGAGACTTGACAAACGCATCCCGGCAATCAGGATAACCACTGAAATCTGTCTGGGAAACTCCGGTAACCAGGTGGTTGATTCCCCTTTCGCGGGCATAGACTGCTGCAATGCTCAGAAAGAACAGGTTACGTCCCGGCACAAATGTGTTCGGAACACTATCCGCAGGTTTTTCCTGATCCATTACCATAGTGGTATCTGTCAGAGAGTTATGTCCCAACTTTCCGATAAAGGAGACATCCATCACATCGAATTCTACTTCTGCTTTCCGGGCTATTTCGCGTGCCAGCTCCACTTCTTTTTCGTGTTTCTGACCATATAAAAAGCTCAGTGCATATACTTTCTTGAAATTACGTTTTGCCCAAAACAGGCAAGTGGTTGAGTCCTGCCCTCCGCTGAACACAACTAATACACGATCTCTGTTCATGATGAGTACTAATGCTTTATTATTTTATGGCGATGATATACTAATGCTCATAAATAACCACAAGGGCTATTTATGCTAAATATCTTTGACTTTCAATACGTTGTAAGAGATATGGGTATCGTAAACGTCGCTGCCATCTATTTTCTTGATCAGTTTGACCACGCGAATCGTTACAGGGAGAATAATAACTTCATACATAGATTTCAGGACAATCTGAAGTCCCATCATCAGAAGCAATTCTTTCCAGGCAATCACACCTCCGAAAGCAACCGGAAAGAAGATTAGAGAATCCGCAGTTTCTCCTACAATAGTTGATAGAATAGCACGCACCGAGAAGTTACGTCCCTGGCTGGCTACTTTCATTTTGCTCATCACATACGCATTGAGGAATGAACCGACAAGGAAAGCAATCAAACTGGCAACAACAATACGTGGTGCCATACCGAATACAAAGTTGAAGTGTTCTTCTCCTTCCCAGAAAGGTGCAGCAGGCAGAGATACAGCTATCAGTCCGAGAGCCACCACAAAGAAATTCATGGCAAAGCCACTCCAGATGATAAGACGTGCCTTCTTGAATCCCCAGACTTCGGCGATGCAATCATTAATAATATAAGAAACGGGAAAAACCAACAACCCGGCAGTAACCGTCAGACCACCTACCTGAATCACTTTCGTTTCAAGAAGATTGGCTGCTATAAGACATACATTGAAAAGAATGCCAAGCAGCATAAAAGGTACAGATACTTTTTCTTTCATAATTCCTGTTTTTTACGTGGTGTTCTAGAATACACGACCGCTATTCACGGCATCATACATCTTTTAATTCATTTCGAGCGGCAAAGATATGAAATAAAAATCTAAATTCATAGAGATACCCTTTCAGCTTATCCAATATCCCACCCCATTGCCCGTAGCAACTCTCTTTCCTCGGAAATAACCTCTGCGGTACTCAAACAGCCTTGATGGGCCAGATTATCATTATAGAGTCTTTGCAACTTCTCAGATTCCATTTCCGGAATAACTTCCCAGGCAACAACTTTACCAAAATCATAAGAGAAAAGTGAAGTCCCTTTCAAAGCTAAATCCATATTTTCTTTTATCTTAGCCATAGGATACATTTTCAGGTATTCATTGTTCTTCCGAACCGTACGTACCAATATACTTGGTTCACCATTTTCTACAGTCACAAATACCAGCTTTGAATCCTTGTTTACACCATTCTTGTAGATATAATTTCGTTTCTTCTGCAATAAAATTTTAAGCGGAATACGATTGACAAAGGCATTCTCGTAACAGAGGAGTAATGAGCCGCCAATCTCATTGGCATATATGGTTAAGGTAATTATCGCGTTATCCATATCGGAAAACTCATTTTCTAAAACATATCCGCCATTATCGAGTAGAGACAAATAAGTCAATACCTCTGCATCCGATTCTTCTTCTAAATGTGAATGAAGGCGAATTGAAGACGTCTGTACCGCATTCTTCTTAACCTTGACTGTTTTATCTTTTTTCTTCTTTTTCAGGCTCTCCGCAAAAGCAGCGGCAACTGCCGTCTGTACTTCACTAGCCTGCAACAAACTTTCACTGACTTGCTCCAGGTTCTTCTCAGCTATCTGATCAAGTTCTACTTGTAGTTTTTCATTTTTCCTTTTCTGTTGCTTCGTCAATGCATTGCCATCGAGCATTACCGTCGAATTGCCTTGCCTTTGCCATATTACTCCCTTTAGTTCAACAAATTTGCCATAGCAAGGAACTATAATACGGCATACTTCACGAGTACCATACTGGGGAAATTCTATTTTAATGAGGCCATTTATATCTTTTCCCATTGTAGCGATGATACGTTGACGAATAAAACGTTCGTAACCATCAGAGTCGCATACCATATAGATATAATCTTCCTTCAGCCCGATTACTGATCCCGTATCAGATACTCCAATATAAAGTGTGCCACCGGATGCATTCAAAAATCCGGCAATCGCACGTAATATCACCTCTGACTGTTGTTTCATATCAGGAAGAGTACGGCCTGCAGGATATACCACAGATGATTTAAACTCGATTGTATCGCTTTCTCTCCCTAGGCAAGGAATCTCTTCCTTCTGTTCCTCCACTTCCAATGGTTTATCATGTTCATCGGCCTTTACAAAATCACCAGCCCCAATACGTTGCAGAAGTTCGTTGCGCAAAGGTGTCAGTGCAGTAGCCGGCAAAGTTTGGAACAAAAGTGCATGCGCCAGTACCAGCCGGATGACATGTTCCTTGTTGGGATCCTTGGTAGTGGCGATATTTACTGCAAGCACCGGGTCGAAAGTGTGGCTATAGAACATACCAAGAATTCGCAGCAGTTCCTTTTTAGGGAGAAGCGAAGGATAACGGGCCACTGCCGCATCATCTATACTCGAAGTACCCGACCATCGCACCTGACCGGTATAAGTAGCAAAGCTGTAAATATTCTCTTCATAATTCATCTGTAGAGACAAGTATTCGTTCAGAACCGAATCATCAATTATTTCTGCCAACAGACGGGCCGTCCCCAACATATTATATCGCGTCACCAATGACTTTTTCGAGAACGCGGCTACTGTCAAAAGCCAAGACAACTCGTGTAATAAAGGCAGTGATAATTGCTCTCCCGCCGACAACTCGTCTTCATTCATGAATACTTGCCCGAAATTGTCCTCTCCTTCCATCTTTTCATCTTGCGGAGAACAAAAATCAATATATTCACTCACCAATTTAGCCAAAGCCTCTGTTGTCTCTATACTTCTATCAGCTTCCTCTATATAAACTGCATTGACATATCCCGCATCATTAATATCCCTTACCTCTAACAAGGCAACTGTATCGGTGTCCGGATAAGGTGCTATGCCTGGTGAAAAGAGAGAGTATCCATCTTCGCACATCCAGATACAGGTACCTTTCGATATTCGAACCAACTTGGCATATACCCGGTGACCGAATTTTACCGTCCTTGCTACAAACTCAAATAGTTCCCGGATAATACTGAATGTGATTCGATTATTCTCCCCAATTCTTGCCACAGTGGCTTCAAAAGTATCTCCCTCATAAAACAAATCCTCCATACTGTTGATATGAAAGTAAGCTACTTCATTGGCAAGAAGCGCACCGGTTCCCTCATATCCCGGCTCTATCACATCGGCAAACATCATCAACGGATAGCGCGGATTAAAAGCTTTCAACCTAATTTTCACACGCATACCTTCCGAAGGCAGCGTCTTTATGAACTCTTTTTTCGTCGAAGAAGCGATCTGTTGAGACGATTGCCCATACAACTCTGTCCAGAAACTCTTAAGTGCTAAGACATTCTGCAAGTCGTTGGATTTAGGTTTTATATCTTTATTCGCATATATGCGGACTTTACTGTCGAATACAGAAATCATCTCCGTCACTTTCTGCTGGACCGGCATTGCCCCCGGATTGCAACCGACATAAAGCATAAAAACTCCATCACGCAGAAGTATCTGATTCCCATTTGCTACATGCCGGGCTATCATCTTATCCCCGTCTCCGGAGATATCAATCATGAACGCACGTAACTTGGCAATAAACAACTCAGGTTTAAAAGATATCACATCATCCCATACAAACTCCAAATGGTAGAACTGGTTGCCCTGTGTCAGTATCTCATACGCCCTGTTTATCAAAATTCCGGCAGAGGCGGGGCTTGCCAAAGAGGCATAACGATAAAGCATGATGCGATAAGTAAGCGTTGCCTTCACATCACGGTTATAACATAGTAACAAATAAACAGCCAGCAAATGCAATATCTTCGTGGAAGAAGTATCATATACCGTCTTGCATTTCTCTATCATTTTCTTAATTAATTCAGAAACCGCACCCAATACCAGAGTCTCTGCAGTAAACGTACAAGCCACGTATTGGCAGAACTCCGTCAAAGCAGCCATGTTCTTATCGGCCAGTGTGTCATCCAGCCAGAATAAAGCAACCAACAAATCTACTTTCCGGTTTCGATCGGACAAATACCCCGAAGTACGTATCTTAGCGAAAATATGTTTCAGAAAATCATCCACCGTATCGGTCCGGATAATATCTATGGCTTTTAGTATCGCTTCACAGACATGCATTTCGCGTTCTCCTTTTTCACGCAAGGATTGAATAACAGATGAAGAATAGAATGTGAGAAATAGGGAATCTTCAAGTACCCATTCAGTGATAAGACGTTGATAACCTATCAACTCACAAACTCCATCCCAATCTTTATTTTCAATTTTCTCTTCCCTCTTGGCAACCAGAATATTTAAAAATGACAATAACCATTCTCCTTCATGGTTGTCATATTGCTTCAACATCTGTTGTATTTTAGCGTTTTCGGATGACTCGGAACGCAAAGTTTCCAGTTGGAGACAAACAGGCAGTGTTTCGACATGGATATTATGCAATAGCTGTTGAAAAGTAAGATAGTTAGTTTCATAATCCATTCCCTGGCTGACAGGAACCACAAAAAGACTTCCATCCGAATCTATGTGTTTGACTATGCAAGGGACATTTCGCCCTATAGCCAATTCTTTCCCCATACCTACCTGAATAAAAGCTCGTATACCATTCATGTCATATCCATAAAAAGTATTACGATGTTCGGAGAGGTAGTTTGTCTTTTTATGTACAACAAAAGTATAAGTATTTCCAACTGTATAAAGTTTATGCGATATCTCACCCTTATCCTGTACAAAAAGAGGAGTATCATCAGCATCGAAACCACAAACAACACACTTCACCTCATCAGGAATCGGTAACTTTTGCTGGAATTTCAGCATCTTTACCTTATATTTAACACCGTCATTTTCTATCAGATAATAATGATTGTCATTTATTATCATGGTACCTGTTACTTTCAGGGAGTAAATCACATCTTTCTCGTATTGCATAATCCTTTTTTTTCGAGTAATGATCACGTTTTCAGGTAATAATCTTATTTACCTTATTTTATCAACCACATTTATGTATAAGAGTCTTGCGTGCCAATTAATATCTTTTCAAGACAATAATCAAATCACATTGAAAAGTAACCAAACAAGCCATATAACTTGCAAAGCTAATAAAACGCAGCAATTTAAATATATTTTCTTTTACTACAAATTTTCTTAGCAACAAAATTATCATTTTGTTACTGTCTGTCATGCAGAAGGTAACGAAACGTATCTTCTTGATCAGTCTGACCACCCAAATCATTAAACTTACCGGATTTTCTTCCGACCATGACTGCCCCGTCCCTTTGTTTCAACACTAAAAAATCAGCCTCACCCCGGCTTGTCCTCTCCAGCGGGAGTAATAATCATTATAGGAGCGCATGTTGTAGTCTGCATCGTGCAGGAACTGGAAACTGCCGTCTCCTTTATAATTAATGGGGTTATAATAACCGTAGGAAGCGGAAGTGCGGCCCCAATTTTTGTTCAGCATATTGCCGATATTGATGATATCCAGGGAAAATTCCAACCCCCGTTCGCTTTTTCCCAGCATAAACTGCAAACGGTGGGATAAATGGAAATCGAAATGATGCTCAAACTTTTCGTTGCCTGCATTCCGTTTGAAATACTCGCCGCGATGCTCTTTCATATACTCGTCACGTGACAACCAAGCCTTGAAATTAGTCCTTTGCTGCTCAGCGGTATAGACGGAAGTGGGGGAGAAAGTCATCCGGTCGGCTTCCTCATCGGTAGGAATATAAATCAGGTCATTGTTTCCCGTATCACCGTTCAAATCACCATTGTAACACACATTATAAGGTATTCCACTACTACCGTTGTACAACAGACCGACCGTAGTGGTCTGATTTTTATTCCATTTTCTTGTGTAAAAAACAGAAGCCTTGATACTGTGGGGAATATTGAAAGAAGAGTTTGCCAGTTCAGCCTGGTTGGGGTTTTGGTATGTATAGTTGTATTGCCAGTTGGACTGGGCGACAGAAGATGTACCATTGTTCTGGGTACGGGACCTCATGAAAGTATAGGAAGCCCGAACATCCAGACCGAAAGCAAATTTCTTCTCTCCCGAAAGAGATATGTGACAAGTGTACCCCTTTCCGGTGTTCCTGAGCACATAGATTCCGGTATAATCCTCAGCCCCCTCTATTTTGGCCAAAAGGGGCCGGCTGTCGAAGCTCAAGGCTGGAAACACTTCTCCCAGTGTCTTTCCGGTCAGGTCTACAGCCAAGTTGCGGTAGGTAATATCGTTTAGTGTCTTGGAATAAATCGCTTCGGCCGTCCAGCGTATTCCGCCAAGAGAAAAATCCAATGCCAGGTTTGCCCGGAAATTCTGAGGGTGTTTGAAATCTTTGTCAAATACATTGATTGTCTGCGAACCGCCGGCAGTGAGCTGCCCGACATTCTGTCCTTGCTTGGTGGGGTCGAGGATAAAAGACAGATCTTTGGTAGCATCCGGACGGTCGGTGCTGTTAGCCACCCTATAGACCGAAAGCTGCACACCGGTATTAGAGAAATTATTACTCAACCAAACGTATGGGATGCGCCCAGTGAAAATACCTGTTCCTCCACGCAATACATATTTTTGCGTCTGTCCTATATTCCAACGGAAACCCAAGCGGGGAGAAAAAAGCGGACGGCTGTTGAGTTTGGAATTGGTTTTATAGTCCCAGCCCCGGGAAACCATAAAATCATTAAAAGGAGCATTCTCGGCGGGAACATCGAAGAAAAGAGGAATATCCGCCCGCAGCCCGAAAGTCAGATCGAGCCTATCCGTCGCGTTGAAATTGTCCTGCACATAAAAACCCAGCATCCCAGCTCCGAACGCAGCCGCCCAGCGCGTATTGCCGGTGACCGCCACATTCGCCTCCCCGAAGCGGTATTCTTTAATTCGTCCGGCATAGAAATCATCCGGGTTATCAAAAAAATAACTCCCAAAAGCATCCTGAATGAAGAGGTTGGAAAAGTGATAAAACTCATTGTGAGTACCCATAACAAAAGTATGGTTTCCAGTCGTATAGGTAAGGTTATTCGTAAACGACCCAATATCCTGGTCCAGCGTATTTGCCATGGAAGAACGATCATTACCTAGGTTCAGGGTGCCATCGCCCACATTACTGACTTGTACCATAGGAAAAGATGCGCCGGGTTCCCGCCTGTCCCTCACCCTTACATAGGAAACACGCATCTCATTGTCCATCCTGTCCGACAAACGGCTTTGCAATTCGGCAACAAAAGAATTCGTTTTCGAAATAAAATCATAACTATAATCGGTAGCATTCAGGGTAAGAGCCGTACTGGCACTGTTCATCTGCCAGGCTGAAACTAAGCTCCAGCGGAATGACAGCTTTTGTTTGTCATTGATATTCCAGTCCAGCCGGACACCCGCTTTATCGGATTTGGTATATACATTCGTGGCATCCAGATTGCCTCCATACGTCACTCCCTGGGTTATGGCCATTTCCTGCAATTTCTTCCAAATTGACTGCGCCACGACAGCATCGACCCGCGATGCCGACTTACCGATGGCGTATGGATTCTGATAAGTCTTGTCCGTCTTCTCATAATTGGCAAAAAAGAACAGCTTGTTCCGCACAATAGGACCTCCAAGCGTTACACCCGCCTGATATTCATATTGTTCGGGATACTTCTCGCTGATACGCCCGTTCATCAGCCGATAGCGTCGTCCGATTAGTTTTTCGTTATTTCCGAATCCATAAAGCGAACCGTGAATGTCGTTAGTACCCGATTTGGTGACGGCATTCACCGAACCACCTGTAAAACCGGATTGACGTACATCAAACGGGATGATATTAATCTGTATCTGTTCAATAGTTTCCATAGATACCGGTTGTGTACCGGCTGGACCGCCATTGGAACCGTTAGCTGCCAGCCCGTAAACATCATTGTTCATCACTCCGTCGATACGGAAACTGTTGTAGCGGTTGTTGGTTCCCAGAAAAAACATGGCACCGTCGTTATCACTGCGTACCTGCGGATTCATCCGGAGCACATCGGCAATACTATGGGAGATCGACGGTATCCGATTGATCGCCGCCGCATCGATATTCATCGCCGCACCGGTTTTCGTGGCATCTATCCCGGCACGGGCAGAGACAATCACTTCCGAAAGCAATTCGGTAGCTTCGGTCATTTTCACATCATGCCGGAGAACTTCGCCCAGTTTCAGATTAATTCCAGCGGTTTCACTGGTCTGCATACCGACAAATGAAATCACAATCCTGTACGGTCCGCCTGCACGCATTCCCCGGACGTAGTAGCGACCGTCCACATCGGTTACTCCCCCATAACGTGTACCGGAGGGGACATGAATAGCAAAGACAGTCGCCCCCACAACCGGCTGCAACTGTTCATCGGCAACCCAACCCCGAATTCCAGATGTCGTTACTTGCGACATCGTCTTTCCCCACACAAACAGGAAGGAAAGAAAGAAGACGAATCTCAATCTACTTAACATGGTTAAACTATTTTTTCCACTCATGACGCAGGTTTTTGCCAGACAGAACTGCTCTGCACCCCGTCAGCAACAACAGCCGGAAGCAGAACCGAAAACCGGCTTCCTTTGCCCACTTCCGATTCTACCCTGATTTGCCCATGCAGACGAAGGACTATTCCCTGGCAGATAGCTAGCCCCAACCCCGTGCCTTGTGCGAATTCATCCCGTTTATAAAAACGGGAAAATATCATTTCTAATTCATTTTTTGGAATGCCTTTCCCCGTATCTTCAACAAAAATACTAACTTTATCTTCTTCAGCGATATAACGGTATCCCAGCCTGATATATCCGGATTCCGTAAATTTATTGGCATTCGACAGAAAATTGGTAACCACCTGTTGCAAACGCATGGGATCGACGCTGACTGTGTAATCCTCTTCGGGAAAATCACATAGGAATTCCAACCCAGGCTTTACCTGCACATGGAACGTACGGTAATAAGACTCCAGCAACGTACGAACATTTTTATCCTGCTGAATAAACGAAACTACTCCCGAATCTATGCGGGATAATTCGAGGATATCGTTAACTAAATTCAGCAACAATTCTGTATTTACATTAATGATATTGACATATTCTTTGATTTCCTCATCATCCGTTTGCAAGGTGTCGGCTAAAATGCTGGAAAAACCGACAATTGCATTGAGAGGAGTACGGATTTCGTGGCTCATATTGTTCAGGAACGACTGTTTCAGTTCGGCCTGCTCGGCAATGTTACGTGCCTCGATTAATTCCGTTTCCCTGTCCTTGATTTCCTGAATATTCTGTAAAAGCCCCGTAACCACCGACGTATGCCCTTCGCTGAGCACATAATTGTAACGGAATTCCCACCACTGATATTCACCGCTGAAGTTACAGCGATACTGTTCCCTTTGGTTGGTATACTGATTGTTTTGCAGGAAACGGGTACAAAAACGCTCGTGGTCCTGCGGATGAATATAATGCAAGATTTGCTCTCGTGTTATAAACTTGTCTGTATAATGGATTAACTTATAGAAATGCGGGTCGAAACTGAGACCGCCTTTCTCCCTCCGCCAAGCATACGTCATACCTCCTTCAATGGCAAGTTTTAGAGTTTCGTGCTCATACCGGAGGGCACGCAAAGCCTCCCGTTTCCGTCCGCGCTCATGGCGGAAGCCATACATCAGGAAAGCAATGACAGCAACGATAAGGAGTGCGGCCAATAGTAAACCCGAAATGAGCAGGGAACGGTAGCGGACGAAAAAAGGTATATACATGACAGTATACTCCTCAGGCAATCCAGTGGCCGAAATACCGTAACGCTGCAAGGCATGCCAGTTGAGGACATATTCTTTCGGCAGAGGCGTGATTTGCTGCGTGGGCATTTCTCCCCGCAAGCGCATGGCAATTTCTTTTGCCAGGTACTTCATCTGGGATTCCAAGGGACAGAAATAGCCACCCAGCATTTTTGTATTCGAACCAAATCCTTCATTGATGACAGCGAAAGAAGGATTGACAAAAAATTCCTGAGCATCCATGGAATTATAGGTACGGGAAGTCAGCATCAAATAGGTTTCGGACCCCCGGGCAGTCTGCTGGATGGTACGCAGAGGCATAGCCTCACTCATCAAGCGCATGACAACGGTTGTATCAATCTCTTCGTTGAACAACTCATCCTTTTCCTCCAGATAAGCATTCCGGGTCACCCGATGCGCCAGGATATGCTCAAAGACATCGCCCTCGTAAGTCTCAATTCCGGCCTCCTCGCATTGGGCATCAAGATTCTCCCACATTTGCTTATCAATTAAGCCACTGCCACTCATTACCACAATACGTGATTTCCCCATCATATTTTCAATCATCCTGATCGTGCTGACAAAGTCCGGAACATCACTGAAACCGGTGACGTTGGGGTGCTGTTTGATGAGTTCCCAATCGGGATGGTACACCCCGCTGAACACTACGGGGATATTGCGTAGGCGGGGATTATCGCACTTCAGCATGGAATAAGCAGCCTGATTATTGAAAATAACAATAATATCGGCTCCCCAATCAGTCAGTTCATCGATAAAAAAAGAAGCACGAATAAGCTCATCATCATATCTCAATTCATCACAATTTAAGAAAAGCTCGTTAATTTCGGCTTTGATTCCCACGCCCGAAAGTTCTTTTTCCAATGTCCGACGATACCTTTCAGCATCATGGTACCCCTTTTCATAGGAATGTACGACACCGATTTTATAATGCACATTGGCCACAGCAGGAATCACCACGATCAGCATACCCACTATAGCAAAAAGCCGGTAAATCCATTCTTTTACCGCCGGTCCTTTTTCTTTATTGACGTCGTCTTGCCCGAGATACATATCCTGTATTTGTTTGTCTTCCACTTTCTGTTTTAATAATCCTTTCAGTATGATGATATTACACCTGAAAAATTCTCCTTAATAAAGACGCCTCATTAAAAGATAAGTAATATATAAAATACTGTCTACAAACATACACATAATATCGAGAGGTTTTTCTATTCTTTTTGCTAAAAAAATATAACGACTCACAGAAATGAGGTGAAACAAAGGGACAGGGCAGTCATAGTCGTAAGACATTGAATACGTTAGTATTTTATAATCTACAGCTATTTACTGTAAAAATACTAACTACTTTTGTACCGCTAACCACATAAAAACGGGAATAATGTTTAGTCAGAAAACCAGCTCACGAAAAATCTTTCAATTCTTCTTTCAATCGTTTACGTATAAAGAAAAGACGACTCTTTACAGTTCCCATCGGTACCCCCAATTTTTCGGCAATTTCCCGATACTTGAACCCTGCAACAAACATCTGGAAAGGTACTTTCATATCTTCCGGGATAGAATGAATGATGCGGTACAGCTGCTTCATATCATACGACGATTCAAAACGGTCGGCGTCCTCATCTTCTATCAGGCTTTGTTGATGGATGGAGTAAGAATCATCGATTATATTCATCTCGCGGGCAGCACGACGATAGTTATTAACGAAAATATTCCGCATAATAGTGTACATCCAGCCTTTCAAATTCTTAGCATGAGTAAATTTCTCATGATTGTCTAACGCCTGCAACACACAGTCTTGTACCAAATCATTAGCAGAATCACGATCAGCTGTCAATTTGTATGCAAAGCGATGCAAATCCGGTTCCATCGCTAATATCCCTTGTGTAAAATCTCCTTTTTCCATCATCGTATTTAATTTATTTAATTAGTACAGTACAAAGATCTGCTTTCTTAGAATGATTATAAATAGCAATTCTTCCGATAAGTTTGGCAATTTTTCCTTCGCCCCTCTCAACCATTTCTTTTTTGAGTTGTTGTTTGGGCATTCACCTAAAACTTAACTGATAATGAAAACAAGCTTTAAGATGGTAGCGATGCTACTCGGGGTAGGCATTTTCCCTTTGTGTGCTCAAGCACAAAAAAAAGTAATTATAGAAGACCAGGAACCTAATTCCATCATGTTTGTCTCACGAGACAAGGCAGGAGATGAGATCATTCGGATCATGAACGACCGGCAACAGTTTCGTTTTCAGGACCCGAACGCTCCTCGTTTTCTATTGACCGACCAAAAAGGAAAATTTGCGCTGGGTATCGGTGGTTATGTACGGGCTACTGCTGAATATGACTTCGGCGGTATAGTAAACGACGTGGATTTCTACCCGGCATTGATTCCCCAAAGAGGTAATGGTAATTTTGCGAAGAATCAATTCCAGATGGATATCAGTACTTCCACCCTCTTCTTAAAGTTAGTAGGACATACCAAACGTCTCGGTGATTTTGTGATATATACCGCCGGAAACTTTCGTGGTGACGGAAAAACATTTGAATTGCAAAATGCTTATGCGCAATTCCTCGGATTCACCATCGGATATAATTATGGTACATTCATGGATCTTTCCGCACTCCCGCCTACGATCGACTTTGCCGGTCCTAACGGCTCTGCCTTCTACCGTACAACCCAATTAAGCTATATGTACAGTAAACTAAAAAACTGGAAACTGGGTGTTGCTGTGGAAATGCCTTCTGTAGATGGCACTACCAACAATGACGTTTCCGTCAGTACGCAGCGAATGCCGGATTTTGCCGCTTCCGTACAGTACAACTGGAACAATAATGGTCACATCAAACTGGCAGCTATTGTTCGCAGCATGACTTATTCAAGCGCAGTGCATGATAAAGCTTTTTCCAGTACCGGGTTCGGTTTGCAAGCCTCCAGTACATTCAATATCACTAAAAAATGGCAAGTATACGGGCAGTTTAATTATGGCAAAGGAATCGGCTCATATCTGAACGACCTTAGTAACTTGAATGTAGACATCGTTCCGGATCCGGAAAATGAAGGTAAAATGCAAGTTCTCCCGATGTTGGGTTGGTATGCAGGTTTACAGTATAACATTACTCCGAATGTGTTTGTATCCGGAACCTATAGTTTGTCCAGACTTTATTCCGAACATAATTATCCAAGCTCCAACCCGGAATCCTATCGTAAAGGACAATACCTTGTTGCCAATGCATTCTGGAATGTCAGCAGTAATTTGCAGGTAGGTGTAGAATACTTGAGAGGATGGCGCACAGACTTTAATACTTCCACCCGTCACGCTAACCGGTTGAATGCGTTGGTACAGTATTCTTTCTAAATATAATAGTCTATAAAAAAGGAGGTTGTGTCAAAACGCTGGCCCAACCTTTTTTTATGCACAAAGCCCAGACTTTCCCAAGCCCGGGCTTTGTTATTACCCAAAGTTTTTGTATCTTTAGGCATAAAGTTTTTCGTTATGGCAAAGTTACATTTTCGTCCTTACATTCCCAACCAAACAGTTCTTTTTCCCCAAAGAATTGATGAAAACATAGCAGCGAACGATCCGGTTCGCATAGTTAATACTGTTGTTGATAATCTCAATCTTGACAATTTCAAGAAGCTTTATAAAGCAACCGGTCGTTGTCCTTATCATCCTAAAATGATGCTCAAGGTGATTATTTACGCCTACATGAACAATATCTATTCGTGCCGCAAAATAGAGAAGCTTCTCCTACGTGACATTCATTATATCTGGCTTTCCGGTAATGAACATCCGGATTTTATTACCATCAACCGTTTCCGTAACCGTGTCAAGGAGGAAATCAACAACGTCTTCACGCAGTTGGTCCTTGTCCTTGCCGACAAAGGTTTCATCAGCCTTGACGTAGAGTATATCGACGGTACCAAGATTGAGTCCAGGGCCAACAAATATACTTTTGTCTGGCGCAAGACAGTCGAAAAGAACCGTACAAAGCTGATGGATAAGATCCGCATTCTCCTGGAGCAGGTGGATGAAGCCATAGCCCAAGAGAACTCCGTCAAAGACACCCCCGTAGAGTTCACTCCCGCCATGCTCTCAGATATAGTGGATGAACTTAAAGAGGTACTGGAACACCAACCTGTAACAAAGGACAAGGAACAAAAGAAAGTCATCCGGGAAAAGAAGAAACAGGTCCGGGAACTTGAGGAGTACCGTGACAAGTTGATGGAATACGACAACCATCTTGATACTCTTGGAGAACGCAACTCCTATTCCAAGACCGATCCTGATGCCACCTTCATGCGCATGAAAGAAGACGCCATGAGAAACGGGCAGACAAAGCCCGGATATAATCTGCAAATAGGTACCGAGAACCAATTCCTCATAGACTTCCGACTGTTTCCAAACCCAACCGATACACTGACCCTCATACCTTTCTTCCACTCCTTTGAGCAACGCTATAACCGCTTACCAACTGTCGGTGTGGCAGACTCCGGTTACGGCTCGGAAGAAAATTACCGGTTCATGCAAGATAATGGGATAGAAGCCTTTGTCAAGTACAACTACTTCCATAAAGAACGGCGTCCCCGTTATACCCCCAATCCATTCCATACGGAGAGTCTCCATTACAATGCGGAAGAGGATTATTACGTTTGTCCTATGGGGCAGCACATGAACCGTATAGGAACCAGATGTGACAAGACTGCGAGCGGATACATCACCGAAAGTGCCCGGTATAAAGCACAAAGATGTGAAGGGTGCCCTTTGCGTGGCAGTTGCTTTAAAGCCCGGGGGAACCGTATTATAGAAGTAAACCACCGGTTAAACCAATACAAACGGCAGGCACGGGAAAGGTTGCTCTCGGAAGAAGGCATCAGGCATAGGGGAAGGCGATGTATAGAACCGGAAGCAGTTTTTGGACAAATGAAACACAACATGGCATACAGAAGGTTCCGGCATGTGGGACAAGACAAGGTTACAATGGACTTTGCCTTCTTTGCTATAGCATTTAATATCAAAAAAATGTGTGCAAAACTGCTAAAAGCGAGAAAGGGAAAGAATGTACACGCTATATTTATCGCTCTCAGACCATGTGTGGCTCAAAATGCGGGGAATGTAACGACTTATCGTTTAATGAGGCAAAAAATAGCCGCATAGACAAAAAAGGAAAATGAATGTTTTAGATCAAAAAAAGGAGATGTGCCTGAGTTTTGACACACCTCCTTCAGTATATAGATATAAAAGAATTAATTATCGATTAGAATTTATAGTCTACCCCAAGACCGAACACTTTATTGGTACGACTATAGATCGTATTTCCAGTTGAAGTGATTTTTTTATAATCATCATAATTTGTCCAAAAGTAAGCTACATTCAACGTCAAGTGCTTTGTCATTTTGACTGCAGCACCGAAACCGAGTGAATAAGAATCACAAGAGAAACTGATATCACTTTGGAAATCATCTGCCAAACCATAATCTGTACGTTGGAAACCTCCACTGATAGTCAATTGCTTAGTGATATCCCATTCTGCACCAACCAAAAATTCGTGTGTACCATGTCTCAACGCATCTTGTTTGTTATTTGCCATACCGGCAGCTTTATCAAAAAAATGGTGATACTCTACAGAGGCACGAAGTGTAGGAAGAATCTCATAACCAACAGCAGCCGTCAATAAAGCCGGGATATCATTCGGAGTATTTACCCCGTCTTTATATTCAGCAAGCGGATTGCCTTCATCACCCATGGGTACTCCACTTTCACGAACTTCTGCTTTCCTTGTTTTATTTTCCAGGTTTAGATTCGTCATAAACTCATACTTCAAACCCATGTTCCATTTACCTAGTTTCACATCAGCTCCCAAGATAGGAGTTATTCCCCAACCAGTCTGGTCACAATCCAATTCAATGCCTGCCAATTCAACTCCGCCTATAGTCGGTATATTGCTTTTTGCCTTTGCAGTCAGGAAACCTTCATAACCGCCGGTAAAATAGTTCATACGTCCACCTGCAAAAACACCCAACCAATCGTTCACCTTATATGATAAACCTAATTGTACGCCATAAATAAATTGACTTCCATCCATAGCACTATTGAGGTCATACAGATCAGAAACTGCACCTACGCCTAAAGCCGACTGTAACGCTTGCAATTTGTCACTAGCAGCCAATTTTCCCATAACCATAGAGTCGAACATTCCCAAACCATTGTCGAAAGAAGCCTTTCCACCGCCACCTACAACGGCGAAGCTACCGGAAACAGTCCAGTCACCTTTTTTATATGCACCCTGAAAGCTAGGGATAAAAGGGGCAGAAGCTTTACCTTTATAATAGCGTTTGTTCCCGGCTTCCGGAAACAGTGGAAATGTTGTTTCTATATTACGAGTTTGATAAGCACTCTGTCCATTCAAAGATAGATAAAGACCATCGCTTGGTAAGAAAGCCAAACCTGCAGGATTAGAATAAACACCATCAATATCAATGGAAGCACCACGTGCTAACATTCTAAGAAAAGATACATGTTGATTTGTATTTGTCAGGATACCCCCGGCAAAAGTTGGAATTGAAACGATTAGCATCACAATGCTAACCAAAGAAATTTTTCTCATCTAAATCTTTTTTAAATTATTTTGGGCGCAAAGGTACAACAATATTGCACATAGGAAATATATATGTGCACTTATTTTCATTTTATAGGCTAATTTAATTGAAAACATAAACTGTTTCTCATGAAACGATTCATATTTATAGAAGACTTAAAGATGAACAAATCAGCTAACCCGGACGTTTATTATTCATAATAAAAACAGATCATTATGGCTTATACAATTGCTTTCTTTGGAACAAAACCCTACGATGAAGCTTCTTTCAACAATAAAAATAAAGAATTCGGATTTGAACTCCGGTATTATAAAGGACATCTGAATAAAAATAATGTACTCCTTACACAAGGAGTAGATGCCGTATGTATTTTTGTCAATGATGTCGCCGACGCTGAAGTTATACGCATAATGGCTGCTAACGGAGTAAAGTTAATTGCCTTGCGCTGTGCCGGTTTCAATAATGTAGACCTGAATGCAGCAGCGATAAACAACATTACCGTGGTGCGCGTACCGGCCTATTCACCTTACGCTGTAGCCGAATATACCGTTGCCCTCATGTTATCATTAAACCGGAAGATACCACGTGCCACCTGGCGTACCAAAGACGGGAACTTTTCGCTTCACGGATTAATGGGATTCGATATGCATGGAAAGACAGCGGGTATCATCGGTACGGGTAAAATTGCCAAAATCCTGATTCATATTCTAAAAGGATTCGGTATGAATATATTAGCCTATGACCTTTATCCGGACCATAACTTTGCCCGTGAAGAACAGATCGTATATACTTCGTTGGATGAATTGTACCATAGCTCTGATATTATCTCTCTTCATTGCCCCCTTACCGAACAGACCAAATACCTTATCAATGACTATTCTATCAGTAAAATGAAAGATGGTGTAATGATTATCAATACTGGTCGTGGACAATTAATTCATACCAATGCCCTGATTGAAGGTTTAAAAAACAAGAAGATCGGCTCTGCCGGATTGGATGTATATGAAGAAGAAAGCGAATACTTCTATGAAGACCAATCCGACCGTATTATCGACGATGATGTACTGGCACGTCTACTTTCATTCAACAACGTGATTGTCACTTCCCACCAAGCTTTCTTTACTAAGGAGGCAATGGAGAACATCGCCATGACAACATTACAAAATATTAAAGACTTCATCAATCATAAGCCTTTGCTAAATGAAGTGAAGAAGTAGAACTTTTCTAATTCTCCTATTGTTTAAAAAACATATAAACATTAAAAAAGGAGAGATTTATGAAGAAAGTAATACATAAAGCAGAAACAAGAGGACATTCGGAATATGATTGGTTGGATAGTTATCATACCTTCAGCTTCGATGAATATTTCGATTCCGACCGCATCAATTTCGGTGCGCTTCGTGTATTGAATGACGACAAAGTAGCACCCGGAAAAGGATTTCAGACCCATCCTCATAAAAATATGGAAATTGTTTCCATCCCGCTAAAAGGACATCTACAACATGGAGACAGCAAGAAAAACAGCCGGATTATCACTGTTGGAGACATTCAGGTAATGAGTGCCGGAACAGGAATCTTTCATAGTGAAATGAACGCCAGCCCCGTAGAACCAGTAGAATTTCTACAGATATGGATTATGCCAAGAGAACGGAATACCCGCCCCGTTTATCAGGATTTCAATATCCGGGATCTGGAACGTCCCAATGAATTGGCTGTTATCGTATCGCCTGACGGAAGTACTCCTGCTTCGTTATTACAAGATACTTGGTTTTCTATCGGTAAAATAGAAGCCGGAAAGAAACTTGGTTATCATATGCACCAAAGTCATGCCGGAGTCTACATTTTCCTCATTGAAGGAGAAATCGTTGTAGACGGTGAAGTTCTGAAACGTCGTGACGGAATAGGAATCTATGACACTATGAGTTTCGAATTGGAGACTTTAAAAGATTCACATATCTTATTGATCGAAGTACCGATGTAGAATAAACATGTCAATCGTAACTATTCAATTATGAAAATAAATCTAGCCGGTATCCGGCAGGAATATACCAAAGGCGGGTTGAGGGAAAGCGAACTTCCCGGCAACCCGCTTTTGCTTTTCGACCGTTGGTTGCAAGAAGCAATCGACGCTAGAGTAAATGAGCCGACAGCCGTTATTGTAGGTACAGTGTCGGCAGATGGCAAACCGTCTACTCGCACTGTATTGCTAAAAGGGCTGAGTGATGGAAAATTTATTTTTTATACGAATTATGACAGTCGAAAGGGAAAGCAGTTAGCACACAACCCTTTCATCTCCCTCTCTTTCGTTTGGCACGAACTCGAAAGGCAAGTACATATAGAAGGAAAGGCAACGAAAGTTTCTCCGAAAGAATCGGATGAGTATTTCCGCCAGCGACCTTACAAAAGCCGAATCGGAGCGCGGATATCTCCACAAAGCCGACCTATCGCGAACCGGATGCAATTGATGCGTAGCTTCGTACAAGAAGCAGCCCGATGGATAGGTAAAGAAGTAGAAAGACCGGAGAATTGGGGAGGTTATGCCGTTACTCCAACGAGAATGGAATTCTGGCAAGGAAGACCTAACCGGTTACACGATCGTTTTCTATATACTCTCGAGTCAAAAGGCAGTTGGAAAATCAGTCGACTTGCTCCCTGATTTCGTCGATTTTTTTTGGCTACTCCAATTAGAATACTTAATATTGCAACCTATAAATGAACAGTGTATGATACTGGATTATATTTACCATAGTGGTTTCGCCATCGAAGCCGAAGGCGTAACTGTGATTATAGACTACTACAAAGATTCTTCGGAAACTGAACGAGACCGGGGAATTGTTCATGACTACCTGCTTAATAGACTGGGTAAATTGTATGTATTGTCCACTCATTTTCATCCCGACCATTTCAATCGTGAAATCCTAAGCTGGAAAGAACAGCGTCCTGATATCCACTATATTTTCTCTAAAGACATCCTAAAACATCATCGTGCGAAAGCCGAAGATGCTATCTATCTACAAAAAGGGGAAACATACGAAGACGATACGATTCGAATCGACGCTTTCGGCTCAACGGATGTAGGAAGTTCATTCCTGCTTCATTTGCAAGGGTGGAGCATTTTCCATGCCGGCGACCTGAACAATTGGCATTGGAGTGAAGAATCAACAGAAGAAGAGATACGAAAAGCCAATGGTGACTTCCTTGCAGAAGTTAAATATTTAAAAGAAAAAGCACCGAATATCGATCTGGCACTATTTCCTGTGGACCGTAGGATGGGAAAAAATTACATGAAAGGTGCAAAACAGTTCATTGAACAAATAAAAACTACTATATTTGTGCCCATGCACTTCAGTGAAGATTATGAAGGTGGTAACGCGTTCTATAACTTTGCCGAAGAAGCGGGGTGCCGTTTCATCAACATCACCCACCGGGGCGAAAGTTTTGAAATAACCAAATAAACACATAATAATTATGAAGAAGTTAACAATTCTGTTTCTTACACTGTTTCTCGTAGGTTTGCCAATGGCAATGAGAGCGGGTTCCTTAAAAAAAGAAAAAAGGGATGATTCCAGGTATCTTGCTGGAGCTGTACCCGAAGTAGATGGTAAAGTAGTATTCTCAAAAGAATTCCAGATTCCCGGAATGAGTCAAGCACAAATCTACGACACGATGAAAAAGTGGATAACAGAGCGTCTGAAAGAAAATAATAATCAGGACAGTCGTGTGGTTTATGAAAACCAGGCAGAAGGAACCATCGCCGGAATAGGTGAAGAATGGTTAGTGTTCAGATCCGCTGCTCTGATGTTAGACCGTTCTTTGATGAACTATCAGATTACAGTTACTTGTATGCCTAATAGTTGTCGCGTTGAGTTGGAAAAGATTCGTTATAACTACCGCGATACGGAAAATTATAAGGCTGAAGAATGGATCACCGATAAGTATGCTCTTAAGAAAGACAAAAAGAAATTGGTACGCGCAATGGCAAAATGGCGTAGAAAAACTGTAGACTTTGCTGATGACTTGTTCTTTGACGTAGCCGTAGCCTTCGGAGCACCGGATACCCGTCCAAAAGCCCAGAAGAAAAAAGAGGAAGAAAATAAAGCTACTTCCATTGTTGCCGGAGCAGGTCCTGTGGTTATAGGCCAAGGTGGTAAGATTACTGCAGCCGGAAAAGAATCTGCCGATATGCCGGGTTATATCGAAGTGGATCTGAAACAAATTCCAGCAGAATTATATGCTTTGATTGGGAATTGCAAATTAGTGATTTCTATTGGTAATGATGAATTTAATATGACGAACATGACAGCCAACGCCGGTGGTGCTTTAGGCAAACAGTCAGGTAAGGTAGTTGCTTACTGTTCATTATCCGCCGATCAACCTTATGAAGCAATGGATAAAGCAGGGAATTACACATTAAAGCTTTATTCTCCGAACCAAACAGCTCCGACAGCTGTTATTGAATGCAAGAAGCTGAGTGTGCAAGAAGCCAAATCCGGCCAACCTCGCACTTATGTGGGAGAAATCACTAAAGTCTTGATGAAGAAATAAACTGGATTAAAAAGAATGGAAATCAAAAGCAAATTCGATCATTTCAATATTAATGTAACGAACCTGAAAAGAAGTATTGCTTTCTATGAGAAAGCACTTGGCTTAAAGGAACATCACCGGAAAGAAGCTTCCGACGGTTCGTTCATCCTGGTATATCTGACGGATAATGAAACCGGATTTCTACTGGAACTGACATGGCTGAAAGCTCATCCGGAACCTTACGAACTGGGAGAAAACGAAAGTCATTTATGCTTCCGCGTAGCTGGTGATTACGAAAAGATACGCCAATATCACAAGGAAATGAATTGTGTTTGCTTTGAAAATACCGCCATGGGACTCTATTTCATCAACGACCCGGACGATTATTGGATTGAAATTCTTCCTCAGAAATAATGATATAAAAAGAGGTTGTGTCAAAACGCTGGCCCAACCTTTTTTTATGCACAAAGCCCAGACTTTCCCAAGCCCGGGCTTTGTTATTACCCAAAGTTTTTGTATCTTTAGGCATAAAGTTTTTCGTTATGGCAAAGTTACATTTTCGTCCTTACATTCCCAACCAAACAGTTCTTTTTCCCCAAAGAATTGATGAAAACATAGCAGCGAACGATCCGGTTCGCATAGTTAATACTGTTGTTGATAATCTCAATCTTGACAATTTCAAGAAGCTTTATAAAGCAACCGGTCGTTGTCCTTATCATCCTAAAATGATGCTCAAGGTGATTATTTACGCCTACATGAACAATATCTATTCGTGCCGCAAAATAGAGAAGCTTCTCCTACGTGACATTCATTATATCTGGCTTTCCGGTAATGAACATCCGGATTTTATTACCATCAACCGTTTCCGTAACCGTGTCAAGGAGGAAATCAACAACGTCTTCACGCAGTTGGTCCTTGTCCTTGCCGACAAAGGTTTCATCAGCCTTGACGTAGAGTATATCGACGGTACCAAGATTGAGTCCAGGGCCAACAAATATACTTTTGTCTGGCGCAAGACAGTCGAAAAGAACCGTACAAAGCTGATGGATAAGATCCGCATTCTCCTGGAGCAGGTGGATGAAGCCATAGCCCAAGAGAACTCCGTCAAAGACACCCCCGTAGAGTTCACTCCCGCCATGCTCTCAGATATAGTGGATGAACTTAAAGAGGTACTGGAACACCAACCTGTAACAAAGGACAAGGAACAAAAGAAAGTCATCCGGGAAAAGAAGAAACAGGTCCGGGAACTTGAGGAGTACCGTGACAAGTTGATGGAATACGACAACCATCTTGATACTCTTGGAGAACGCAACTCCTATTCCAAGACCGATCCTGATGCCACCTTCATGCGCATGAAAGAAGACGCCATGAGAAACGGGCAGACAAAGCCCGGATATAATCTGCAAATAGGTACCGAGAACCAATTCCTCATAGACTTCCGACTGTTTCCAAACCCAACCGATACACTGACCCTCATACCTTTCTTCCACTCCTTTGAGCAACGCTATAACCGCTTACCAACTGTCGGTGTGGCAGACTCCGGTTACGGCTCGGAAGAAAATTACCGGTTCATGCAAGATAATGGGATAGAAGCCTTTGTCAAGTACAACTACTTCCATAAAGAACGGCGTCCCCGTTATACCCCCAATCCATTCCATACGGAGAGTCTCCATTACAATGCGGAAGAGGATTATTACGTTTGTCCTATGGGGCAGCACATGAACCGTATAGGAACCAGATGTGACAAGACTGCGAGCGGATACATCACCGAAAGTGCCCGGTATAAAGCACAAAGATGTGAAGGGTGCCCTTTGCGTGGCAGTTGCTTTAAAGCCCGGGGGAACCGTATTATAGAAGTAAACCACCGGTTAAACCAATACAAACGGCAGGCACGGGAAAGGTTGCTCTCGGAAGAAGGCATCAGGCATAGGGGAAGGCGATGTATAGAACCGGAAGCAGTTTTTGGACAAATGAAACACAACATGGCATACAGAAGGTTCCGGCATGTGGGACAAGACAAGGTTACAATGGACTTTGCCTTCTTTGCTATAGCATTTAATATCAAAAAAATGTGTGCAAAACTGCTAAAAGCGAGAAAGGGAAAGAATGTACACGCTATATTTATCGCTCTCAGACCATGTGTGGCTCAAAATGCGGGGAATGTAACGACTTATCGTTTAATGAGGCAAAAAATAGCCGCATAGACAAAAAAGGAAAATGAATGTTTTAGATCAAAAAAAGGAGATGTGCCTGAGTTTTGACACACCTCCTTTTTATATCATTTATTTTATATCAATTGACTTATAAGTAGATATACCCATCCAACAGCAATTGCAAGGTATAGACACCCTGGAAAAAACATAGTAAAAAATTTACGAGTTAACTGCCTCCTCGGTTGGACAAACAAGTTATCTGGATTTTTGGAATCATAATAAACAATTGCCTTATCTCCTACCTTGAAATTCTTCGCTCCACATACAAGACCGTGCTTCTCATTATGATAATATATTCCGGTTGCACTGATATTACGACAATATGTTTCGTCCTTTCCTTCTAATTTGTATTCAATCTTAGGTTCACATAGCTTAATCTTCTTCCCTGAAAATTCTTTCGTATAGAAATTAACTTCCACTACTTTACCATACACGCTACCATCAAATTTTACCAGAATTCCTCTTAAACTAATCCAAAGACGTTTGAATTCAAGCAG
The DNA here is from genome assembly GCF_900155865.1 of Bacteroides bouchesdurhonensis. Classification (GTDB taxonomy): domain Bacteria; phylum Bacteroidota; class Bacteroidia; order Bacteroidales; family Bacteroidaceae; genus Bacteroides; species Bacteroides bouchesdurhonensis. The sequence continues at coordinate 1,916,531 of NZ_LT707006.1, read as the reverse complement.
CATAATATAGCCTTTCAATCCTAATACAAACACTAATAAACTAATAATTATATTCATTTCCTCTTATTTTTTATGTCGGTTAGCTCTTTTTCTACGAATCTCCGCTTTCATCTTCGCAGCTCCAGAACCATGTTGTCCACGAATATATGTTGCCTTTTTCGCTTTCGTTTTCACCTTTTCCTCTTGTTTCGGACCGTCTTTCTTACCTTTAAAAACGATCCCCCCCATTATTGCATCTTCTATACTCATGTCTATTGGTGATTTATTTTTTCAGCTGCAAAGATAACCCTTTTTTTACGAAAATATCTATCTTTGCCAATTAAACAATCTTATACCACCAAAATGGAAACAATCATCCTCCCTGCTGAAAAAGACCCGATGGGTGCTGCAATAGCCGATTATTTCAATCATCGCAAAGCCGATCGTTTGCGTGTATTCTCTTCCCTATTCGATGAAGATGAAATACCGGTAAAGCAACTTTTTCGTAGTATGCAAGTTATGCCTTTGCTGGAGCGTGCTGCCCTTCAAATGGCTAAGGGACATATTCTGGACGTCGGTGCAGGAAGCGGTTGCCATGCTTTAGCACTTCAGGAAATGGAAAAAGAAGTCTGTGCTATCGATATTTCACCACTTTCTGTCGATGTAATGAAAAAGCGCGGTGTTAAAGATTGCCGCCTCATCAATCTTTTCGATGAGACATTCACCGAATCATTCGATACCATCTTAATGCTTATGAATGGCTCAGGTATCATCGGAAAGCTTGGTAACATGCCGGCTTTCTTCCAACGAATGAAACGCATCCTGCGTCCGAATGGATGTATCTTGATGGATTCCAGCGACCTGCGTTACCTTTTCGAAGAAGAAGACGGAAGTATGCTAATTGACCTTGCCGGAGATTATTACGGAGAGATCGATTTTCAGATGCAATACAAGGAAATTAAAGGAGAACCATTTGACTGGCTATACGTAGATTTCCAGACGCTCAGTTTATATGCTTCTGAGTGCGGATTTAAAGCAGAGTTAGTCAAGGAAGGAAAACACTATGACTATTTGGCTAAGTTGAGTATTATTTGAAAAGTACAACTTTACTTTGAAAGAGAATAATTAAGAGGGGAAATATACAAGTGATGCGTTTCGACTCATTCAATATTTCTTCCCCTCTTGTTTTAATGGAAAATGTGAATATTACTGTTTCAGCATTTCATTGATTTTCTCTACAAGTGATGCGAACTCTTCTTCGTTATACAAACGTGTCAGCATCACAATTCGTCCTTCACGGTCAATCAAGACATTTCTTGTTATTCCTGCATCCCGCAACGCATATTTCGCAAAAATATCAGCACCGGGATCTAATCCCAACGGATACGTAACTCCGGTAGACTTGGCAAAAGCAAGAACTTTATCCAGAGGTTCGTCGCGGTCAATGCCAATCAAAGCAAAATCAGCATTATCCTTATGCTTCAACCAAATATCTTTTTCAATAAATGGCATTTCTTTACGACATACTCCGCACCAACTGGCCGTAAATTGCAACATAACCACTTTGCCACGAAGAGAAGACAAGGTTACTTGCTTACCGTCAGTCAATATGATAGTAAAATCAGGAGCCATTTCACCTACTTTTACTATATATCCTGCATTATCTGCTTCTACAGCAATTGTATCACTTGCTATTTTCACACTATCTGTCACTGTTTCAACCGTTTCTGTTCCTTTCTTCTGACCGGAACAGGCGATTAAACCGATGGCTAAAAACGCCATACCACATACACTCATCATTTTCCTTTTCATCTTTTATGACTATTAGTTAGACTACAAATATAAAAAAAGTAAACTTAGTATTTGCAAATTAAAAAGATATTTTTACCTTTGCACCCGCAAAAGAAAAAATGCCTCTTTAGCTCAGTTGGCCAGAGCACGTGATTTGTAATCTCGGGGTCGTTGGTTCGAATCCGACAAGAGGCTCTCTCAAAACCGAATGCCGCTTTATGCGGCATTTTTTATTCTCCCTATTCTAACCTTCGATTCTACGCTCCCGAAATACCACGATACTTACCGCCAATAGAATTAACAAAATACCAACAGCACTGTTCATGGTAAAAAGCTCATGAAAAGCCCAAACACCTATTACTACGGCTGTCAATGGTTCCATAGCTCCTAAAATAGAGGTTAATGTAGGACCTGCATATTTAATAGCCTGTACCAAAGTAATATTAGAAATAGCTGTAGCCGGTAAAGCGAGCCCCCAAATAATCAACCAGGTATATTCATCTGTTACCATTCGGAGTCCGGATGTACAGCCACATCCTATTAGATAGAAAATAGTTCCTATCCCCATGACATAACAAGTCAGAACAGTGGAATTAATCCGCACAGCTCTCGTCTTCCGAACTCCGATAATATAACCTGCATAAGAAAAGACAGAAACACAGGCCCCAATTAATCCGATTGCTGTATTTCCATTCCCAACATTCAGCTCTCCTGAAGAAAGCATGGATGCTCCAAACAGTGACATCAAAACAGCAATAATCACCCACATAGATTTCTTCTCCCCGAAAAAGAACATCATCGCTAACGCAACAGCCAACGGATACATAAAATGAATAGTAGAAGCAACTCCACTCGCAATATTCTGATAAGCGACAATCAAACTAAAAGAAGTGGCGGCCCGAAATATACTCAAACAGAACACGACAATAAAATCCCTTCTGTCCAACCGGAAATTACATCCAGAGAGCCAACCTATGATCGTCAAAGTAATAGCAGCTACTCCCCAGCGATAGGAAAGTACCTCAAAAGATGAAAAGCCTGCTAGCAACAACGTAATAGAAAAAAACGGAGCTAACCCAAAAGTAGAGGAAGATGCTGCTGCATACAATATGCCTTTTATACGATTCATAACATGACCTGTTTTTATCTTCTATATTCTTACTTTCGATCATAATATCGAATTTCAATACAAAAATCGTACTTTTTTGCTGATTATCATAACTATTCAAATATAAATAACTATCTTAGCAAAAGAAAGAATATAAATACAACACTAAAATGAGAAAGAAAAAAGGACACGACAATTTACCTATATTAATTATACTACTTATTGCATTGTTCATCTTATGGGCACAGTGTGAAGAATTACCAGAATTAAGAGATTTAGGCTTCATTTTAGGAGGACTATATCTTGCATGGTTATATTGGAAAAAAATTCTGGAACGTAATAAAGTGCGCAAATCGTTTCGTATTCTCGAAGACATCTTAAAACGAGATTCCGAACAAACATTTAAAGAAGAAGAGCCAAGAGACAGCAAGCTACATATACATACGGAGTATCAAGGCAAAGATGTAGCATTTACTTTAGCTTTGATGTACATTGAAGATGAACCGCTAACGGTATTCTCCATGAGTTTTATTCTACCTTCCGAAAACTATGAAGAAGATTGGAAGAAGATAACTACAACAGCAAAATCCGTAGCAAAACAATATCTGAACGATCAAGAATGTGTATTTTTCATTCATGAAGAAACTTTTCATTCCTACCAAATCAGCTTTGAAGCCAAAATCTTTATTTCACAAGATATCTTCGACAAGCTCTACCGTTTTTTTCAACAAACAATCAAAACATATCATCTGCAATCCATTGAACATTATATCCATTTCTATGACAGATCCGCTGAATATCATCACTATATGCATTATCGCAATGGTGAAGTAATCAAAGGCATTATTGTTACTGAAGATCATGAATACATTTCAATGGAACCTAACCAAGGCGATTCATATAGTTTATACGAACTTCAGGATGATAGTGAGTTAATCGATATTACAGAAATAAGCAAACAGGAGTTTGAAGAAATACAAATCCAAAATGAAGAATGAAAAATTTCCTTGGCGGAGACATTTCTTGGTAGCAAGTGGACTTTCGCATTACAACAAAATGATGTATACCACGCACAAAGTTTTTTTATTGTGCTTTTTTCTCGGTTGGGGAGGAGGACAGTGGGGGCTGGCTCAGAAAGTGGAATGGGCCATGACTAACATCCCATACAACCATGCAGGAACATTCTGCAATGGTATTGCGACCTTGGGCAGTGAGTATCAAAAAGAAACCAAAATTATCAATAGGCGTGGTGAGGAAATCGGCAAAGCACAAGGCAAAATCATTTATGCTGACGATTGGAACTGGATTATTTTAAAAGGTGGTTCTTTTTCCAGCTACCTGACAGACGCTAAAGGAAAGATACTATCCAAAAAGTGTAATAACATCGTTCCTTGGAGAAACTGCTTTGCTTGTGAAGATAAGAAAGGTCAGTGGGGCTTGGTCGATAGGACCGGCAAGGTGCTATTGAAGTTTGGCGATTACTTCTTCATGGGCGACGGTGGAGATTGTAGGGATTATATAGAATTTTCCCATGATGGAGAAAGCCTGATATTCGACGCTGACGGACGGTTGGTGTTTCGGGATAGTGGTATTTCTCAGGGACTGTTAACCGATGCGTCTCCCCTTATTTATGGTATAAATCGCCTATACGTTAAGTCCTCCGGTAAATCAATGGAATTGAACGGAAAAAGACCTCATTGTCACTCCTTGTGCAATTATTTTGTGTTGACCGATATAATGGGGCAAAAACGAGAATATTTTGATTTTAACTGTCGACCTATCGGCATGGACTTGTTGGCACATAACCGGAAGGGCATTACGGTCGTTCCGGAAAACGGTCAGTACACATTGGTCGATGCTTCTGGAGAGAAAATCTCAGCAGAACTCGACGATGTCTCTCCCCTATTGTGGGTAGACAGTATAATGCCGGTGAAGAGTGGCGATAAGTGGGGGTATATTTCCGAAAAAGGTGAGTGGATCATCCGCCCGCAATATGAGACAGCCGACCCCTTTATTTGGGGAATTGCCATGGTCAACAAAGATTCCCCTTCAGCTCATCCACAATTGATTGACACTAAGGGAAATGTCATCTTAAACTACTCCAAGAACGTCTATGAGTATTATGTTACACAGGTGGCAGGAAAGCCGTTACTGTTTTACCAATTGAACCATACAGGACCTTCGTGGGGGTATCACAACCTTGTTACTCGGCGTGGAGTCAACGAAATAAGCACCTGTCCAAATTTTCAAGGGGAGTATGCCATCATTTCGAGCACCAATGGAATGGGAGTCTGCCGAAGCGACGGACAATTGGTGCTACCCTGTAAATATGATATAATTAGGTCTATATCCGAAGGTGTTATTGTAGTGAACGATAAATTCGAAGATAAAGTGTATGATCTACAGGGTAAGCTCCTGTTAAATGGAAAGCGGATGGGCATTACAATCAAGGGACCTTTCTGTTGCGGAGTGGCACCGGTTTTTGTTTCAGGTATCGGTAAAGAATCTGATGGATACATTTACAACATCTATGGTCGCACTCTCGATGAAACTTTGTCCTGCTACGGACAGTTGGGTAAGAACGCTGTATCGCCTGAAATGAACGAATTGATGCAACAACGCCTTTATTTTGTGGACTACCACCAAAATATGGGCGAAAAAAACATGGAGAAAAAACAATACAACGCTGCCATTCACCACTTCGATTGTGTGATAGCGGTGCACTCTATGTATGCACCATCGTTATATGGAAAAGGAGTTTGCTTGATGGAGACAGGACGTAATTCGGAGGCCATAGAATATTTGGAACGATCTCTTGTCAGTAATCCTCTTCAAGAGGGATGCCGTTACACTTTAGCATTATGTTACTATCAGGGAGGTAATTATTCAAAAGCAGTGAAAAACTGTAGTTTGGTTTCCACTAACGATGTTTACTATAATGACGCACAGCAGTTGAAAAATGAAATGAACAACAGGAAGCAGGAAAAGAGGCAACAACGAATGGAAGTGTTCATGGCCATTTTATCCGGTTTGAATCAAGCTGCCACGACATTGCAGTCAGCATATTCGAGCGATGTATCGGGATATGCTGCACCCGTTTCACAGAGTCACTCCACGCAGCCATCCAGTTCTCGCCAACGTGAATGTAGCTCATGTCATGGTACGGGGTACAATTCAGCGCGTGAACGTCCTGCTTTTTATAGCTACAATGAAGAACTTTACGAGAGTAGTCTTTGTGAAATTTGTGGTTCGCACAGCAATCATTACCATAAACCATGTTCCGTATGCCGAGGAAAGGGGTATGTAAATTTCTAACCTATATTATTCACACATAGCAGTCAAGTAATTAATTAGTAAGAAGTTGTTTGTGAATTACAAATAATAAGTATAGCACATTTGATATCAGTGAATTAAGTTAATTTTATTCTGTAATTTCAGAGTTATCAAGACATCAGTTATAAGTAACTATCCAACCAACCTCACTGATAAATAGTGATAAATTATAAAAAATAAATTTATATCAAATAAAAGTATAATATGCCAGAATTTAAAATTAAAATCAGTAGAGCAGTAGGAAACATACCTATGCATGAGATTAAATTTACTAATGACATCCAGCATTATGCTAAAAAGCAAGCATATGATGAAGTCGAAAATGATGTTACTTATGCTCATCCCAATTTCTACACTGAAGGAGATGAATATACAGCAAGTTTATTTAGGATAAATAATAATGTAGAAAAGGAAGTAGAAGGAATGCCTGTATTCTCTTTCACTTTAAAAAACGGAAAATATCATTTGAATGAACCGAAAATAAAATTTGAAAATGAAGATAAGTGATAGAAAAAATCACTTATAATTTAGCACTATCAAATATTATCCTCATATTTGTAGTGCCAAATAAATCATCAGTTATTCAATGAGTATCAAGCGGATGCTCAATACGAAATTGTTTTTTTGGGGTCCATCAGTTTGCTACCAACTCTATTATGTTGTTCGCAAATTCATATACGAAATAGTAGAAGTTTATTTATTAGTTAGCTATTCTACTGACATGCCGACCGCATCCATGGGAAAATGGATCCTAGACAAAATAGATGAAATGACACCGGTGCATATCAATCTGATCCGAAATCTATACCGTAAACTTCAAGAATACAAACGTAAACCACTCACCGATCATGTTATGCGCATGATTAAAGAGTATCAGCGTGACTTAGATATAGCACGCAGGTATCAGCCCCCAATCAAACCACTACCAGGAAAAACAAAGGAATATACTGTATTCTACGGAGAATATGACGTATTCGACAATTTAGAGGTGCTGGGAGAAGAACGTCTGAGGGTACGCCTGATACTCCAGAGAATCCGGACAAACACAAAACACATATTACAGACGCCTCTGATACACTGTGGTTAGGGATGAACTTCTATTTCACTCTGCCTGGTTCACGTGCCGGAGGCATATTCTTCTTAAACAATAAATAAAAATCACCTTTCGATTTTTTTATCATTTTACTTGCATAATAACCAAAAGATGATTATATTTGTATCGTCTTAGTAAGACAGAGATGATTGACAATGATGAAGGTCTAAAGGACCGGGAGGAAACACTTAATGAATTAAGATCCCTCTTCCGATACGAAGAACAACTCCTTTCAGGAGGATGGTATTCTAAAGCGGATTTTGTAAAAGAAGCCTATCAGTTAATCTTAAAGTTAGCTGATCTCCTTAAACAAGATGAATGATTTGGATAGCCCTTTCGAGGGCTACTTCAAATCAGCCATCATTATCTTCATCTCTTTTTCAGTAAACAACTAATTTATAAATATATAATGGAACTGCGAGAAAAAATTCAGATTTTAGTAGATAAGATTTCTGCATCCGGTACAGCTGAAAGCAGGAAATCAGCTGATGAATACTTTGCTGAACTAAATTCAACGTTGAATAATGAAGAAAAAAAAGAAGCAGGGAAAATCATGCGTGAACTAATGGCTAAAAAGCGTGAAGCACGCCATGTTAAACGTACGGACATAAATATAAAAGAAAGGTTAAGTGAAATACAAAATGTTATTTCCTTATCGTATATTGCAAAATATTATTTCGGAAAAGATAAGTCATGGTTATACCATCGTATAAATGGGACGAATATAAATGGTAAACCTGCCGCTTTTACAAACGAGGAACTGGATACTCTTGCTAATGCCCTTAAGGATATTAGTTCGAAAATATCGGAAACATCATTATCAATTCATTAAAATCATTACTAAGACAAGAAGGCTTCCACGAGTTGGAAGCCTTTTTCATATCCTACATTACACAATAAAAGCGTAATAAATACAGTGACGCTATACCAGTCATATAGTGTCACTATATCCACAAGATAACGTAAGTATGCCAATAGCATAATGACACCATTTTTAAAACTTGTTTTCTGAATAAATAATCCACATTTATTTATAAGATATAGTTCCGTCCCGTGTGGAGCGTTAATGCGCCCACTGCCTGAATCAGGTGGAAGACAACGGGGAGCGGAACTTTTTTTATTCCCTCTCTTTTAATTAATTAGCCTATTGTTTCATTTCAAATTAAATTCTGAATATCAGAAAAATATTTCGTTTTATAGAATATATTTATTATATTTGCAGTAAATAATAAATTATGAGAATAATATCATTTGCAGCTATAAGGAACTATGTTCTAAAACACGTTGACTCTGATGTACCTTTGCGTGATTGGTATAAGAAGACAGAGAAAGCAGACTGGTCGTGTTTAGCTGATATAAAACAGACATTTAACAGTGTAGACTACGTGAGTAATGATAGATTTGTCTTTAATATAAAAGGTAATGATTATAGACTGGTTGCAATCGTATTGTTTGCTGCTAAAAAGGTATTCATTCGATGGATTGGCACTCATAAAGAATATGATAATAAAGATTGTTCAAATGCTTAAAATATAAGGATATGGCAAAAATTAAAACAGAAAAGCAGTACAAGGCAGCTTGTTCTAGAATAGAAGAACTGCTGAAAGTGGTTAGCAATGATACTCCGACTGATGATAAGAATTTTCTTGAATTGGATTTGATCTCTGATTTGGTTGCTGAGTATGAGGAAGAACACTTTCCAATAGAAACGCCTTCTTTAGTAGATGTTATTAAACTTCGCATGTATGAAATGGGATTAACTCAGGCTAAGTTATCGGAGATATTAAACGTAAGTCCATCACGTGTTAGTGAATACTTATCTGGAAAGTGTGAACCAACCTTGAAAGTTGCCCGGGAGATAAGTCGAAAATTGAATATCGATGCTAATATTGTGTTAGGGATATAGAATCGGTGTTGAGCTTTTCTGGTTTAGACGAGAAATGGTGAGCAAATCTGCAAAGTCAATTTATAAATAATCCCAATTTCCATAAAAGGATATCATTACTATGGCATTCTTCATTTTGTTTTATTAAATATCCGATTGTCAAAACGTAAATTGATGAATTCGCAAGGCCAGCGCATAGGACATATCTTTATTGAGATTGTATCCTATACTGAAGGTCGTTTGATTGTTCGCGCTGAACAAAAAGACCTGATAAATGATAAGTTCCTGACCAAAAAGGAGCTGACAGAACGTGTACGTGAGATGTTTAAAGGTGGCTTAATTGTCTGTGTGTCAATAAATAACAAATACTGAGTACACTTCTGTACCCAGCATTTCCCCTTCTTGGAGGTTCATGGCGGATTTTAAACCACCAAAATAATCTCTTTATTTCCAATTGATTAGAATCTCTTTAGCTTCGCTACTGTAAAACAATTGTAAAACAAATATTCTGTTTAAATCGTTTATTAATAGTCACAAAAATGTAGGAGTAAACTCAATTCCCAAAGCACGAGCAATACGAAAGAAGCTCGAAATCTGTATATCAGTTTCTCCTTTTTCCACACGAGCAATATAACTTCTTGCTGTACCAACCTTTTCGGCTAACTCTTGCTGGGTTATCTTTAGTTCTTTCCGGCGGTCACGCAATATCTCGCCATAATACCACGCTATTGACTTCTCATGGAAAGCAGTACGAGAGTCAGTACCCACCTCTCCATATTTATTGTCCAGTAGCTCACCTGCTGTATGCAACTTAGCTAACTTATTTTCGTCTAACTTTCTCATAACTCAAAGTCTTTTAATATCCGTTCTGCAATCTTTATTTGTTTACTATAGTCTTTTGTGGATTTCTTCAGAAAACCATTCAAGAGTAGTATCTTCTTTGAAAGAATGATGTTCTCATTATCAACAGCAAAAAGAATCGTTCTATATTCATTCGTATTCACAGAAACCCTCATTTCATACAAGTCCGTATTTTCCATGTGTTTCACGAACTTCGTACTAAGTACATACTCTGTTCTGATAATATCCATCGTATGTTCAAACTTAGCTTTTACTTTATCTTGCAACATATCGTAGAACTCTGCAAACTCATCCGAGAAATACAGCTCACGTATATCGTTATCCTTTTTATCTGTTGCTTTCATCATACAAATGTAACTAATCAGATACAATTAAACAACTATAATATAGACTCTTAGATGTATTTAACACAAATCCGAGTTCTTTTTACTATCTTTTTATAGGGCACATCTAAGCCATGATAGACTAATACTTCTGCAATGCAGCTATTTCCGCTTCAATAACCAGCTTTTGAAAGTCTTCCGGCATTCTCACGGTCTATCCTATGAAGAATAATTGATATATTCTAGTTCGGAAATGAAAGTATTATATAAATTCTTCAACATCTTGGCATCCTCATACTTCTTTTCAGAGGTGATGCCATCTTTAAGCAAGGCTTCTGTTTCCACATAAGTATAAGTGTTACCCTCAATTTTTCCTGAATAGTAACACCATACAACGGCTAAGTCCTTTATTTCATTGGAACGCAAATCCGATAGCTTTGCCAAAGGATGATTCAAAATGAATTGCGCTTTCTCCTGCTGCTCTTTATTAAATATCTGTTCCATACTTATAATAATGGTTTGCCTGCTTTATAAGATGCAAACAAATAACTCGGATTCTCGTAATACATACTGCTATTGTAATCATCCAAGCTATCTGAAATCCATGAATTATATACTTCTATTAAACTATCAATAGCAGATTTGTTCTCCGACTTGCAAACATCAATAATCAATCTGTGATAAACTTTCCCCATATCCCAATAGGTAGGCACCCTATATTGACAAGCGGCTACATTATCAAATGCCCCTTCCGAAATATGGTATTTGTTTATTAATTCAGCTGTTACCTTATCCATGTTTTCACTGTGATAAATATCCGCCAAGTCATAAAGATGTTCCAGTTCTTCTTTGCCGAGAGCATTTACTATAACTTTCCGTTTATTCTTTGTTTGGCGAGCGATATAATCTATCAGGCTACAAACGAAAAAAAGGTCATTTTGCTTTCTATCTTCCCGTCCGTTCATTTTTTACTTCCTCACTTCCTTTAAAAGTTAAACATTGTAATGCTTGCGGAGTACAAAAGTTGATTTGATGGGTAGGGTATTTAAACTTTGCAAGCACCCAAAATTGCTCTCTCGTCAATACTCCATTTATATAATCTGAAATGTAGTTATAGATTTGGTCGTCTGCCATTGCTCCCATAACTATATCATAGTCATGTTTTACATTATTTCGACAGTCAACAATGAAGTCCAACCATTCCTCTGTCATTTCTTTAAAATGAAGAACCTTCAAGGATGGATTTTCCTTATAGTCGTACACGCTAACTACAGGCGTAAAATAGCGTTTTGACCATCGTTCGGCCTGCTCTTTCATTTCAGTACAATAGAAGCCATTGCCAAAATCTTTGGCAAATTCCCCGTTTATGATTCGAGGAACTTCTACAGCTTGGTATCCTCCATGATATATTGTCATAATCCTAAATCTTGTTATTTCCTATAATACTCTTACCTTCATAATACTTAATCCTGCCTTTAAGTTCATCAATATCTTTCTTGATGGAATCAGAGATAGGAATATTATGCTTATCCAAAAAAGCAGTGAGCTTTTGAAGCTCTTCCTGCACTTCCATCTTTCGGATGCCATAATAATAGGTAGAAGTGAAATCAAATTCATCTTTGGTCATTAATACCCGTGCCACATCTTTAGGAGTGGTCTTATCGGTGATATGAATATCCGTTTCCAGCATCGAGGATATATATTTTAAATCCGAAGCATCGGGACTATACTGTTTTTTTAGTATATCAAAGTATGAATTAAACTTTTGTTCTTTGGTGTCCCATTCGAGTTTCACCATTCCGAAACCATGAATAGAGTAAGCTATCACTTTCTTGATAAGCCCCTCCAGTTCTTCTTTACTGATACGAACACCATCTGATGCACCAGCAGAATAGTTGTCAAAGAAATAAGCAGGTTCTACATTAAAGTATTGAGCTATACTTAATAATGTATCTATTTTAGTCGAGTTTGCCTTGATGATTTTATGCAAGCTCTGCTCTGTCATGCCCAATTCAACAGCAGCCTGTTTCATTGTTACGTTTTTCTTTTCGCACAACTCCTTTATTCTTCCAAGATGAACCATGTAATTGTATTTAAAAGTCAAATACCAAACAAATAGTTTAGTTGCAAATATATTATTTCTATATTTTCAGCATCAAAGGTAAGAAATAAAATTTAGTATTCAAGTAATAAACAGATTTTCTAACTAAAAACCCACGGCTTTTTCATTTAAGAAATATTGTTCCTCGCTTGTTATTGCAGTAAAAATCCCTATATTCGCGCACAGCGATGCTGAAGCACCGCCTTAGGTGTTTCTTCTTATCGTTCATTTTTATTTTTTTATAGGCGGAATTCAATAAGATATGATGTTGATATTGTTTTCCGCCTTTGTTTTTTCGATAGCAAAAATACGGTTTATCTCCCTGATATACAACTTTTTACACATAATATTACTAAAGAAGAAACACCTTGACTGTCTTCGTGGCAGCATCCTGACTCATTTGAGAAAATTTGTATCCTCAGTCCCTGAATACCGCAGAACAAGCCGGGGAAACTTCAAACACAAACTTGAAGGCATACTCATGCTTGTCATATTGGGAAGGCTCAGCAAGTGTATTACCAGAGCTGAAATACTTCAATTTGGCAAACGCCACTTGAAACGCCTGCAGGCGAAAGGGTTATTTCCGTATGGGTTACCCTCGGAAGCTACGCTTTGCCGTGTGTTTCAATGCATAGACAATGAAAAAAGGCTGAGCGAATGTCTGCTTTTGCAGACGTTTTCCGCAAGGAAATATCCTCTTCGTCAACTGACATCATTTGTATTGATGGCAAGACCATGCGAGGTACCTTGTACGAAAACGGACGTAACCCTGATATCGTATCTGCATATTCACTTGGTTCGGGCTTTACTTTGGCTACTGATGTTTGCAAGGAGAAAAGTAATGAAATCAAATCCGTGCCCCGGTTATTGGACAAACCAGACGTGTCAGGATGTGTAATCACCGCAGATGCCATGTCATTCCAAAAGGTAATAATAGACAAGATTAGAGAGAAAGGAGCAGACTTCGTGATCGAACTCAAGGCGAATCAAAGATCTTTGCGCTATGGACTTGAAGACTCTATAAAGACCGCCACCCCCGACTGATGTCTACAAGGAAGGCCCATACTTGGAACACGGCAGGATTGAGTCAAGGATATGCCGCATATACCGTGGGGAAGAACTTATTGTCGACAAGGAAAAATGGAATGGTCATTTGACAGTTATAGAAATACTCACATCTACGGAAAAAAAGTCTGATAGCAGAAGTACATCTGAACAGAGGCTGTACATTTCAAGCCTGGATAGCAGCGCAGAGCTGCTTAGTCAGATAACCAAACAGTATTGGGCTATTGAAAGCATGCACTGGGAGCTTGACTGCAACCTCCGGCAGGACAGTATTAAGCGTAAGGATGAACGGGCGGCCAGGAACTTGGACACAATTCAAAGGATGGTGTTGGCACTGATTGCTGTTTGGAAGAACAGAAGGAAAAAATATCAGATAAGCAAAAGGGGACGGCGCAGATAATAAGGGAACTGGCGGTAAGCTTCACAAACGTGTTGCATTTTTCTGGCTCAAAAATGAGAATAATTTAGATTTGACATATTCGTAACGAATTAATTACCAAATACGGTATTTCCGCTCATGCCGCACTGGCATGGGCAGGGGAATTGTACTCCTAAATCAAAGCTTAAATGAAAAAGCCGTGATCAGGTCGAAAGGTAACAGCAAAGGAAATTAACGCTGAAACAAATTCCAACGATGCAAGGCGTGTTATTTCTACACTTCGAAATGATGAAGGCTGGAATACTAAAGACGTTCGTCTAGACAATAACTGTAAATTGTATTGGTTAGAGCCGGATAAACGGCAAATGTCTATTGATTGGGAGGGGATGCAGAATGATCATTTTCGTTCACCTTAAAATGAGCGAGAGTAACATTTAAAAGTTATGGAAGTAATTAAAGAATTAGAGAAAGAGTTTATTAAGAACAAAGAGCGAATTGTCCAAATCGGATATAATCCCCAAACTAAAGTTTATTTATACAAGCGTATATTCCCAAGAGGAGCAATCGTTTATGAAGTGTTCAAACGTAGGATAAACAAACGGTTTAACTGTATTAGCTATTCTGGTGACAATGCTTTTGGTTATTGGGCTTTGACATTCCCAAAATATGAGCAAGCGAAATATTATTTAGATAATGGGTTTATAAAACCTTCGTAGGCTAATTTTAAAAAGAACCATTCAAACAAATGCCATCCAAGCGAGGAAAAGTATTATCGGATAGGCGTTTGTCTAACCATTACAAAAGAATTAGATGATAAATATATCGTTCAAACGGGAAAAGTCGCTTAGACGCAAACAGGATACTAAAAAGGGACGCTTTATAAACTAACGTCCCTTTATTTTATTATGTTGTCATATTGGTGAGCTTTTAGAATAAATCTCCTTAACAATTGTAAATGAACATGATAACAATATCATACATCAAGGTTCGTTACTACCAATTAGAACGTCTTCATCAAGATATATATTTATATTTTTCCCTTCGTCTAAATAATATACATTCTGCACCCAATTATTTTTTGAGTTCATAAGTATACAGATCTTTACTTTTACTACTTTATCATTAGCTTGAAAAGTCTCAATAGCTCCAGTTTCACATTCTGTCAGCCTTTTATTAGCTATTTTATCACCACTAGAATTATATTCAAAAACAATAACGTCGGCTACAGGTTCAACGCTCCTAAATTCCCAGAATAAAGTATAAGTACTAGGACGTGGTGGTTCTTCATCATCTGATGAACATCCAGTGAAAATAAACATTGGCAACATAACCAATAAAAATAAAATCTTTTCCATTACTGTGTGTCTCATATTATACAATACACAAACGTACAAAAGAGTATAGCAAAAAGCAAATTAAATGAAGTTTTTTTAACTTTGGGGCATGAAAAAGCCCCTATTTCGTGGATTATGAGGTAGGGGCTATTTCTTTATTTTACGCATGGTTGAATAGGTATTCGTCGAATCCCGCCTCTTTTATTAAATCAATCCATTTCTGATCTTTAGTCCAATATTTATCTCCTCTTCTTACGTAAACTAATATAAACAAGTCATTTAGATCATTTTCTTTCCAAACTATTGAACCTGTTTCTAACTTCTTATAGAATAAATCCATAACACAAATTAGTAGTTCATAGTCCCGAAGAGGCAGTTTCCTTAAATTATACTGACCATTTATTACCTGCTTTGCAAGAAAATTAAGATAGTCAATAATAATGGTTAAAGAATATGCTTTCCTATGCTTTCCTTTATTCTTAATTTTAGACTTACATCTCATAGCAAGCTCACCCATTGACTTTCTGAGATCTTTTAATCCTTGTTTGTTTTCTAAGATATATTTATGAAAATCATCTTTTTTGTCGTCTGCAATTGTTGCTCCTCTTGCAATACGTGAGGAAGCTTCTAATAAACTGTAAATCTCTCGAATAGTATTAGGCTTGAACTTCCTTTTATTACATGACTTTATCAAGTATCGTAAAGGTTGTTCATAAATCATATTCTTTTGCGCTTCGAGTATTCTCCTGCACGCATTTCGTACTTTCAAAGGATTATTCTTCAACACACCAGTATGACAAAGCTCCCACAAAGTGACATATGTGGGAGCCAACTTTTCTTTTAACTTTAAAAATAAAGTCTCATTATCCCCTAGGTCGTACCAAATATTGGTATCTACAATTATTCTTGGTACAAAAGACGCTTTACGTTTGTTTTTTTTCTTCGGCGCAATTCTTTTTTATGGCGAGCCCATTCTTTATGGTTTTCTCTGATTTGTTTCATCTGTCTCTTTTTTTACAAAATCTTTTATGTCTGGATATAAATCTAATAACTTTTCATCCATATCGTTCACAAATGCATAAATTTCGGTAAAATAGTTGAGTGCGTTTGTTTTAGCAAAGTTTTCTTGTCATATCTCTGATATAATAGACTTAAGACTATTTAGAACGTGCAATTCCCCATATTTAATAAAAACAAGTATCCTAGTATAATCATTTAGCACTATTTTATTTTTAATTGTATCTAAGCATTCTCCTACTTTTTCATCAGAAAAATCATGTACAGAATGTTTGCAGTAAATTTACTCATTCATAGTTTAAATTATTAAGTTTCTACAGAACTATTTCTCTTCTCTCAATTCCATCCACTAGCCGAGCTAGAACCAGCACACGATTGATATTACTTTAGCGACGTTTTGATTACTCTGGTTCATAACCTTCATAATAGTAAGATTGTGTAATGCCTTTGAATATTACTTCTCTATCATCCACTCTATCGGTTAAGCCTTGTTGTAGCAAAGTACATAGCTCCAAGTCATTGATAGGGCTTCTTTCCATTGCTTGTAAATAGAGAACCTTATCCACATTCTGCCAATCAACCACCATGCCAAGACGTTTCTTTAGAATCATATCAAGCCAAATACGCATAGTCCGCCCGTTTCCTTCCATAAAAGGATGCGCTATGTTCATTTCAACGTATTTAGCTATGATCTCATTGAATGTCGTTTCCGGCATTTTCTCTATTATTGGGATCATCACATCAAGATACATGCAGTTAGCAAAACGAAAGTTTCCCTTTGCTATATTCAAAGTACGTATCTTTCCGGCAAAGTCATACAATCCCTCAAACAGATAGCGGTGTATGTCACATAGTCCCTTTATTGTTCCCACCTCAATACGATCTATATCACCAGTTTCAAACAAGGCATGAGCTTTTATAAGGCTCAACTTATCTATTTCATTTGTATTCATATTCAATCGACTTTGATTCTTATAAATAAATATCCCCTCTCTCAATCCCATTTACCAGATTCTGCAAATCCGAAACACTATTGATATTGTAATTGGTATCTCTTATGCGGATCACTCCAATAATACCACCGGAAGAAGAAGGTGCAAACAGTTCTGTAATATCAACCTCTAAAGCATTGGCAATCTTTTCCAGTGTTTCAAGCGTTGGATTTCCATTGATAGCCCGACTTAAACTTTCTCTTTTCATTTCCATTTTATCGGCAAGGTCTTGAATTGTAAGCCCTTTTTCCTTACATACCTCTTTTACTGATAGTTTCATAATTATGTGATATTAAATGTTACAGTTGCAAATATACTCACATGAAACGTATATTATCACGCTTATTCGGTTAAGTAACGTTAAATATCAAATTTTATACAATTTCTATTTTGCAAATGTGACAATAAGAGTTACATCCGCATCATCAAAGTAACATTAATAATCACAAAATATGAAACGATACGATTTAAGCAAAATAATGAAGAGAGCGCACAACCTTTATAAAAACGCTCATGCAAAGTACCCGACATTTGCTGACGCACTTCGTAAATCTTGGAGTATGGCAAAGTTTGAGATTAGAGTAACCGAAGAATGTAAGGTAATCGAAGCGGAGACTAAAGCACGTGAAGCAAAGAAACGTGAAGAAAGAGAGCAGGCAGCAATAAAATCGGTTCTCTTTCATGCACAACTTGAAATGGACCGGATCAAACGTGAAGCATGATGGTCGTTTGATTGTTCGCGCTGAACAAAAAGACCTGATAAATGATAAGTTCCTGACCAAAAAGGAGCTGACAGAACGTGTACGTGAGATGTTTAAAGGTGGATTAATGCCTGTGTATCAATAAATAACAAATGCTGAGTACACTTCTGTACCCAGTATTTCCCCTTCTTGGAGGTTCCTAGTGGATTTTAAACCGACAAGATAATCTATTTATTTTCAATTAATTAGAATATTTTTAGTTCCGCTACTGTAAAACAAATGTTCTGTTTAAATCGTTAAATATTATGAGGTGACCAACTTTTAAAAGGTGGGAACAAAATGGGGGATCATAGCCATAGAGAAAAGCTTCACAGAAAGAGAAACGGCATGTCCTTCTTTCATGCGAAAGAGTAGATTAGTTATCTTTTTCAGTTCGGTGGTTGCTTTGATTCCTTGTGAGACGGGGACATAATCGTATAAATAAAGGCATAAACTCTCATCTAGTTTCAGAAAACCTTTGAAATAGTTCTCTAACGGGAAAAATAACTGATGGAAATCACCGCGAAAGGCAAAATCAATTATGTCATTTCACATCCTGATCTTATCTTTGTCTTCAAATGTATGAAGATACCCGGCGATGAATGTGTGTTCATGAAGACCTAAACCTATGGTCAGTTCCTTATTAAAAGGATAACTGTAGACAATAAGCCAACCATTATCTGAATACTGAAAGTTTGATTCTTTAATCAATGTGAAGTATTGAAGGTATTTTATGGAAAATAGGAGTTTAATTGTTACTTTTGTTATTCAATAGAAGCGATAATCATAAACTTATGAAGTTAAATAAGATAGAAATAGAATATTTCCGCTGCTTTCAGCACTTTTCATTGGATTTTGCTCCTGGTGTAACAGTGCTAATAGGTCGTAACGGTACGGGTAAAACCTCTCTAATCAAATCCATAGCTGATGCACTCAGTTTTATCTTTGCAACAAACAAAGACCCCAAAACAGGAAAAGCACTTGTTGCTGGCAATCCGGATCTCAAAATTGCTAATATATCCCCCAGTGAAGTTTGGTGGAACGAGGCAGATCGCATATCCGCTGATTATGTAAGTATTAAAGCAAAAGCTAATTTTGAGGGTGAGGAGTTATCATGGGAACTTATGAAGCCTTCCACTTCTAATGCCGGACTGCGTACTTCGTTATATCAAGAGGCATACAATAATTTTATGGATAAATATAGAATGACGGGAAATCTTCCTTTATTGGCATTTTATTCCGATTCATTTCCTCATATAACTTCCAAGATAAGCAAATTTGCTAAGGAAATATTGAAAAGTGGAAATATTCATCTTCGTAATTTTGGATATTATCAATGGGATGATGAAACTTCATGCTCATCCATTTGGCAAATCAGATATCAAAACTGTTATATAAAATGGCTCAATAGCAAACAGCGTGAAGAACTGTTATCTAATGATTTAAAAGAACTAACAAATATTGAAGAAATAGAGAAAAAGAAAAAAGAGCTTGCCTATCTACGTAAAGAGACTGAAGTCTCTTTTAAGGAATGGAATTCTATATTTAGCTGTTTGAAAGAATTTTCTAAAGATACAACTGAATATACCGATTCTACTTTTGAAGTGAAATCTCTTCAGGCTGAACAACGGGGTACTGAATGGAAACTGGTCATCAACATGGATTATAAATCAATGCTATTCGAGCAATTGCCAGCCGGTTACAAGAGACTTTACTACATAGTTTTTGATATTGCATATCGTTCATATCTTTTAAATGGGCATACGGATTCTTCAGGAATAGTATTAATAGATGAACTTGATTTGCATTTGCATCCTTCTTTGGAACAAGAGGTTCTACAACGGTTTAGAAACACATTTCCACATATTCAGTTTATCGTCTCTACTCATTCACCTCTTGTAATTTCAAATTTGAATACGCAGGAAAAGAATACGGCCGGAGAATCTGACAACATTATTTATCGGATGGTAATGGGACAAAAAGTTCCAGATGTATTACCTAATATGTTTGGCGTTGATTACGGAACCTCTATGGCTGATTTTATGAATACTCCAACTAGAAACCTTCAAATAAAAGAATTGATTGATGATTATGTGGTTCTAAAATTTCAGAAACAGGAGAATAAAGCAAAAAATGTCTATACTAAGATAATTGCAACAGTAGGAGAAGACAACAATGCTATTTTACAAGAAATATCGGATAAGTTAAAAGAACTGGAAACTTTATGAGGTATATAAATAAAGAGTTACCGGTATTCAAAGAAAAAGGAGAAACAATTGTTTACCGGTTTCTTACGGAGGCTTATGCAGGTGATTCTCATTACGAGGGACTTGAATATGAAAACTTTCGTAAACCGGAGTACCGAACCGAATTTGAATCTTTGTTGAGAGAAGAGCAATATAATATTTGTTGCTATTGCATGCGAGATGTCTCAAATTCTCCCATAAGTTTAGAGCATATTATCCCAAGGGCTTGTAATAAAGATGATTTTAAGTATTATAAAAAGTATAAGGTGTTATGTGATCATGTTGAACTGAAAGAGACTTTTGCAAAAGTACCCTTGAAACCTCAGAATGAACTGGTACGTTATCCTCATGTAGTAGCTTATGGCAATCTAGTCGTTTCGTGTAACGGAATCTCCGAAGAGAATAATAAAGCTTGTTGCATGTGCAATGGTCCACGAGGTAATGAGAAGATTGTTCCATTGATGTTACTTCCAGATTGCCTTGAACAGGTAGGATATATTAAGAATGGAGAAATGTATTCTAAAAAAGGAAACCAAGAAATTATTAACACTATTAAACTATTGAATCTAAACTATGAGCGGCTTAAAGAGATTAGAAAAATATGGTATCTGATTGGTAAGCACCAATGCTGGAGAAAGCTGTGGAATGCCAAGTCCGAGATCTTGCGTAGGTATCTTTTTATCCGTTTATTTGAAGTAGACCGTCCATCTGAATTGCCTGAGGAAATAAAAAAATATACGGATAATGATTTTTATTGGAATCTAATGCTTAAATACCAATGGTTCTATGGATACTATTTATTGTATGGTTAGGGATAATCGGTAAGTCGTAAAATAATAGAGTTACCGATAAGGAAAGTGAGTATTATTTAAAGAAATGGCATTCATATTGACCATTCCCAAACATGTATTTTTCGAGCTAAACGAACAAATTCGGACTGATCCCTAATTTTGTAGTACAAATGTAGTACCATTTTCACTTAAGAGCAAAGAAAAACCCTCTCAGAAATCATCTGAAAGGGGTTTATTGAGGTTCCTGGCGGATTCGAACCGCCGTACACGGTTTTGCAGACCGCTGACTAAGCCACTCATCCAAGGAACCATTTTTCCTGTTTGCGGTTGCAAAGGTAGTACAAATTTTGAAACTACCAACTATCCGCAACAATTTTTCTTTGTACTTTTTTTCTTATTCCCGCATTCCTTCTGCTTCTTCTCCATCATATCCTTTAATTCACAACCAGTTACACAAGTAGAACAAGGATTAGCTTTTTCTTTGGTCCGCCGAAAAAAAAGAAAAATTCCATATAACACGCGGATAATACAAAATAGAATTAATACCCCGACTATCCATTCTTGCCAATTACTCATACAAACAATCCTCCAATCTGATACACAGCAAATGAAACAATCCAAGCCAATATGGTAGTGTAACCCGCAGCGAAGAATGCCCATTTCCAACTACCGGATTCCTGTTTAATTGCCGCAAAAGTCGCTATACAAGGGAAATAAATCAGAACAAACAGCATATAACAGTAGGCAATCAACGGCGTTATCGGTATACGATCCGCCAGACTGACTGCATCCGCATCCGCATCGTTAGCATACAAAACACCTAATGTACTTACTACTAATTCCTTGGCTCCCACACCTGATATCAATCCGATACCCAACTTCCAATCAAATCCCAAAGGCTTTAGAACGGGTTCTACCGCCTGCCCAATCCGCCCGATATAAGAATTCTCCTGTTGTTCTGCCACAGTTTCATAACCATCGTGATTCGGATAATACCCAAGGAACCAAATCAGGATAGAAGCAATCATAATAATACCTCCCATCTTTTTCAGATATTGTTCACCCTTTTCCCAAGTATGACGAATAATAGATTTCGCCGTCGGCATACGATAAGGAGGAAGTTCCATTACAAACGGAGTGTCATCTCCTTTCACCAGGAACTTACTGAAGATTCGTGCCAATAAAACGGCTAATAAAATACCCGTCACATAAATACTCAGCAATACCAGACTAGCAGAACGAGGGAAGAATGCACCTGCCAACAACAAATAGATAGGTAATCGGGCACTACAAGACATCAAAGGATTGATCAACATCGTGATAAGACGGCTCTTCCGATTTTCAATGGTACGGGAAGCCATAATAGCAGGAACATTACAGCCAAATCCCATAATCAAAGGAATAAACGACTTTCCATGCAATCCCATTTTGTGCATAATCTTATCCATAATGAAAGCAGCACGAGCCATATAGCCGGAATCCTCCATCAGAGATATGCAGAAATAAAGAATCAGGATATTCGGCAGAAAGACAATCACTCCTCCTACCCCACCAACGATTCCATCAATCAGCATATCCTTCAAAGGACCTTCAGCCATATTGTTACGAATCAGATTTCCAAACTGCTCCACCAGCCATTCGATTCCCATCATCGGATATTCCCCCAACACAAACGTTCCTTCAAACATCAGGTACATAAAAAGGAAAAAGATGGGATACCCCCAGATACGGTGAGTCACAATCGAGTCCAGTACTTTAGTCGTCTGCTCCTGTTCCAAATGATTATCAGTAAACGTTTCTTTCAACGCTCCACTGATAAAACCATATTTAGCATCCGTAATGGCAGATTCACAATCTTCATTCATAGTATCCTGAATGCGTTTGGCCATTTTATCCCGGACGCGGATGATGTCTTCTCCATTAGGCAATGTATGAATAAAACCTTCAATATCCGGATCATTCTCCAATAATTTTATAGAAAGAAAACGAGTTGAATATTTGTGACGGATAAATTCATTTTCAGACACTTCCTCTTTCACAGCCTCAATAGCTTTCTCCAGATCGGGGCCATGATTGATGTGAATATGCCGGAATACACGTCCGGAAGAAGGATGTTTATGAACATAATCCTCCATATGGTCTTCTTCATGCTCCTTCCGGTCTTCCAACGAATCATGCCACTCTGTGAGGTCCTTCAGCACTTCCGGATTCATCTTTCCACGCTTATCAAAGAAATCAATCCCTTCGTAAAGATTGATAACTACATGGAACAATGTTTCCACTCCCCTATTTTTCTTACAGACAGTAGGAACCATAGGCACCCCGAATAGTTTACTCAGCAGATGATAATCCAGATTATTTCCACTGGCTTCCAGTTCGTCGTAGATATTGAGAGCCACGACCATACGGACATTCATATCAATGAGCTGCGTAGTAAGATAAAGATTCCGTTCCAGGTTAGAAGAATCGACCACATTGATGATCACATCCGGAGTCTCATCAATAATATGCCGGCGTACATAAATTTCTTCAGGAGTATAGGCAGAAAGAGAATACGTTCCGGGAAGATCGACAATGCGGAAATGATAACCTTCAAAGTCGAAATAACCTTCCTTGGCATCCACAGTCACACCGCTATAATTCCCCACATGCTCATGCGCACCCGAAGCCAGGTTAAAAAGAGAAGTCTTGCCACAGTTCGGATTTCCCACTAATGCGACATTAATGGTACGACGTTTTCCCAAAGCAGCCCGTTTGAGATCTTCCTCCTTCACTGAAACATCTTCAGCCAAGCCTTCATGATAAGCAGACTCGATAGCTGTTTTCTTAGCCTCCTCTTCGCTTACCACCTCTATCATCTCAGCCTCCTGCCGACGAAGAGAAATCTCATATCCCAAAACTTTATATTTAATAGGGTCCTTTAGCGGAGCATTCAGCAATACTTCAACGGTTTTACCTTTTATAAAACCCATCTCCACTATACGTTTACGAAAACCTCCGTGTCCTAACACCTTAACAATAACACCCTTCTCACCTGTTTTTAACTCAGATAAACGCATAACTCTCTAAATTTTCGGCAAAGATAATTCATAACTTTCTTGCACGCAAATTATTTAGAATGTTTTTAAATAACGATATTAGTAAGCTTCCCGTTCATTCACCTTTTAATCTTGATTCCTCCTCATGCAAACGTTCACACTCCTTTTTATACCGGATAAAGCGCAAGGTCCATTCACGTGTTTTTTCCATAAACTCTTCTTCTGTAAGCTGTTCGTAGTAATAATTCAGAATGCGTTCGTAAAAACTCAATTTTTTATCATCCCTTTTTTTAATTGCTCGTAAGTTCCCTTACTCATTTTTAATTCGTGACACATTTCTGTGATTTTCACGTGTTCAAACTTAAGCAATTCTTCAATAAAAAGCCCCAAGGCATAGTGGTGAAATTCTTTTTTCATTTCTTCTTCTCATTTAAATCTTAAAATAAAGTTATTATACACTAAATATTTTCACAATGGTTCATACATATCTGAACCTCGCTTATTTTATTTACCATAATTTCGCAACGTGTTCTGAAATACAAAATAATATATAATTCAATCAATATAAAAACGAATGTCATGGAAAATGTTTCAACAAATGAATATAAGATGTCTTATTTCATGCCCCCTATTGCTCCCATAAAAAATGAACAGGGACAGACTATCGCTCCCGCCACACTCATCCCCTTTTGCGATGTTTCAGCAAACCAACTATACCAGATGGTTACACACAACGAAAATCTCAGAATACTGACCGAGCAAGTACGCAGTGCGGCAGATATAAGGACAGCCAAAGCTTCGCTGCTACCCTATGTGACACCTTGCGGAATATTCACTCGTCGCAACAGCCAATGTTTTGTATCCCCTTCCGGCTTATCGATAGTAGATATAGACCACCTGGATTCTTATCAGGAAGCGGCAGAATTGCGCTATGCATTGTTCAATGATCCGTTTCTCCGTCCGGTCCTCACATTTATCAGCCCCAGCGGCCGGGGTGTAAAAGCATTGGTGCCCTACGGTGCGACAAGCCGGGATGATGAAGTGAAACGTGTGACAGAAAACATGATTTGGGCAATGCAATATGTCGAGCTAACCTATGGATCGAGAAACGAGCCTTCTGCCCATACACCGGCTAAGGGAGTAGACATCTCAGGTAAAGACATCGTGAGAGCCTGTTTCCTTAGCCATGACCCGGATGCGTTATTTCGAACATTATAAGTTTTATCAATATGGAATTACAAATTTTGAATCATTATTTATCATCTAAAAAAAATGAACAACATTGAATCTTTACACCACCTCACCGAAGTGGTAGAAACGGCAGGAGCCGATATTGCCCCCACTTATGCCGAGTATGTACAATTGGCATTTGCCATCGCAACAGATTGCGGTGAAGCCGGACGTGAGTTTTTTCACCGCCTGAGCAGATTATCGGCCAAGTATCAACATGAACACGCCGAACGGATATTCTCCAACGCACTCATCAAGCAGCATGGAGACATACACTTAGGCACAGTCTTTCATCTGGCCGAAATGGCAGGAATAGAATTCCCCAAAGAAAAACTGATGAACAGCCAGACGGGTACAGCAGGTACAGCAAATTCACCCCACCAAAATCTCACACACGCGCACGTATATAATAAAGTGAACAACGAGAAAACAGAAGGCGCAGATGAACCGGAAGAAATGCTGCCCGGCAGCGAACCCCACCAGCCATTGCCCACTTTCCCCACAGCAGACTGGCCGCCATTCCTGATGCGTATCATGAGCTACGGCACCACCACCGCCCAACATGACATTCTGCTACTCGGATCATTAACCGCTTTAGGTGCCAGCATGGAACGATACGTAAGGTGTCCTTATGCCGGAAAATACCAATCACCTTGTCTACAAACCTTCATTGTGGCTCCTCCGGCTTCCGGAAAGGGAATTCTTTCGTTTGTCCGCCTGCTCGTAGAACCTATTCACGACCAGCTCCGCCGGCAAACAGAGGAAGAAATGAAAAACTACCAGAAAGAAAAAGCAGCCTACGACGTGATGGGCAAGGAACGCGGCAAAGTAAACGCTCCTCAGATGCCTCAAAACAAAATGTTTCTTATCTCAGGCAACAACACCGGTACAGGAATCCTGCAAAACATCATGGATGCCAACGGAACAGGATTTATCTGTGAGGCCGAAGCAGACACCATCTCTACCGCCATCGGCTCAGAGTATGGCCACTGGAGCGACACACTCCGCAAAGCATTCGACCACGACCGGCTGTCGTATAACCGCCGCACCGACCGGGAATACCGGGAAGTAAAAAAGAGCTTCCTTTCCGTCTTGCTCTCCGGCACACCTGCACAAGTAAAATCACTCATTCCTTCATCAGAAAACGGCCTCCTTTCGCGCGAACTGTTCTACTACATGTACGGCATACGGATATGGATCAATCAATTCGACAAGAACGAGACAGATCTGGAAGCTACCTTCACCACTATGGGGCTGGAATGGAAAAATAAACTAGAGCTACTGAAAGCACATGGTATTCACACACTCCGGCTCACTGATGAACAAAAACAAGAATTCAACCAACACTTCTCCAACTTGTTCGACCGTTCCAACATCGCCAACGGCAGTGAAATGAGCAGTTCCGTAGCACGTCTGGCCATCAATATATGTCGCATCATGGCAGAGGTAGCCACACTGCGTGCCCTCGAGAGTCCCGACCCCTATCACCCGCACTCCACCGGTAAACAAGGCTTTACTCCAGACAAGGAAATCGCTGCCGACAATATCAAAGACAACATCATTACCCGTTGGGATGTAACCATCACTTCCGAGGACTTTAATGCCGTACTGGGGCTTGTAACGCCCCTCTATCGTCATGCCACACATATATTGTCTTTTCTGCCTCCTACTGAAGTCAGCCATCGGATTAATGCCGACCGTGACGCTCTTTTCGACACCTTGGGCAATGAGTTTACCCGTGCACAGATGTTGGAACAAGCAGAAAAGATGGAAATCAAAACTAATACCGCCCTCACCTGGCTCAGACGTCTGGTGAAGCGCGGATTAATAACCAGCATAGATGGTAAAGGCTCTTACGCGCGCGTACACGTGTGTGCGTGCTAGAGAGCCCCGGGAAAAGTGTACCTATTGCACCCATTTGCCCATAGAACACCCCACTGCTTTGTAGGAGTTAAAGCATAGCTTTACGATCTCTATAGCTATGCTTTAGCCTACATAAAGCAGTGGGTTTTTACGGTTCACCCAACGCATCTACAATTACCCTTACTTCCAACGGCGTATAAGATCGGCGTTGTGGCTGATATCCCAAGTCATACAGCCGTTGTTGAAGTCCGGGACATCGGGCAATCCATTTATTCATTTTCCGGTAAGCGGCAATGCTAGTCAGTTCGGGAGAATAGAGTTGAGCGAGTTCCATGCGGCCATAAGCACGTATTTTGAATTCTATCATGGCTTATAAGTTTCTGATTTATAGTCACAAAATTAACTAAACATTTCCATATTTACAACATTATATACCGGTAATAAGGGACAATAATTGACTATAAGTGACTCTAACAGCTCACTACTGAGCATAACCGACATTCGCGAATTCCAGTGAGTTATCTTTGTATCGTCCAAAGGGAGAAATCTCCGCGACACGATGTTTAACCATTAAATTTTATTGTTTTATGATTCGTTACAAGATTTATCAAAACCAACAAAAGAAAGGAGTGAACGCAGGTAAGTGGTTCGCCCGTTCGGTTGCCGACGAAACGTTCGACTTAGCAAAGCTAGCCGAACACATGTCTAAACACAACACTCCGTATTCCGGTGGTGTTATCAAAGGTGTGCTCACAGATATGGTTGGCTGTATCAAAGAATTGTTGCTCGACGGCAAGAACGTAAAAATTGACGATCTGGCAATCTTTGGTGTAGGTATCCGCAGTAAAGCGGCCGAAACGCTGGATGATTTCTCACTGGAGAAAAACATCACAGGTATGCGTCTCAAAGCTAGAGCTACCGGCAACTTATCGACTACCAACCTGAAACTTGACAGTCAGTTGAAACAGCAAACCGAGTATCAGAAACCGACTACCCCGGGAGGTGAAGGCTCTGGCAATACCCCGGCCCCTAAACCGGATGAGGGTGAATCTCCTGATCCCACTCTCTAATTCTTCTAACTAAAATTTTATCAACTTAAAAACGGAATCACATGAGTAGTTCATCTTCACCCCGCTCCAAATGGAGCTTTATTGTTAAAGTTATCATCACTATCGCCACCGCTATCGGAGGGTTGATAGGTGTACAGAGTTGCATGTAGGCTTATGCGGACCATCACGCTGTTCATCATTCATTGCAGTGCCACACCGGAGGGAAAATCCCTCCCGGTGGAGGCTTGCCGACAAGATCACATCCGCCATCGGGGTTTCTGTGATATCGGTTATCATTTTTATATCACACGCGATGGAGAGATCCACCGGGGCCGTCCTCTGGAAAAAGTCGGAGCACATTGTCTGAATCACAACGCGCATTCTATCGGAATTTGCTATGAAGGAGGATTGGACATGAACGGAGTACCTAAAGATACACGCACGCTGGAGCAACGAGGTTCGCTGCTGGCTTTACTCCGGGAGTTACGGAGAAGATTTCCGAAGGCGTTGATAGTAGGACATCATGATCTGAATCCGATGAAGGAGTGTCCATGCTTTAATTGTGTGAAGGAATTTGAGGAGGTATAAGGTAGGATTGATGAAGGGATTTATAAGGTAGGATGCCTTATAAATCCCTTTCTATTTACTCATAATTCCACACATCATCCGATGTCAATGGTTTGAATACACCATCCTTTGCTTCGAAGATTACCGACGGCTCACGAACGACAATGGTATGCCAAACACCTTTAGGAACAACACATCCCCGACAATCCGAATTGGCATCAAGATAATAACGCTCGTACTCAACACCTTTATCATTGTAAAGAATCTCTTCAATTTTTCCTTTGAGGATAAAAACACACTCTGTTGTTTTTTGATGCCTGTGAATAGGAACTTGTGTACCAGGTAAAACGGCATTAAGCATACGTTGTGACTGATCTTCAGATGAAGTTCTTAAGTCGTAATTTTGACGTAAACGTACAGAATCTGCGGCTTGAGATAAAAGAGTATCAAATAACTGTTTGTTGATTTTCATAATTATGCCTCCTTACTTTTCAGATATTCTTCGTGCAGGTGATAATATTTTTTCTTAAATAGCACGTATGCTAATGCCAATACTAAAATTACGACCACAAAATATACCCACTTATTTATTGGTGCAAACATAAGCCCAAATGATATTGCAAGTTGAAGTACCATATAGAAGCTTGCAACAAAGATATGCGGCATTTTCAATTCATTTGCCATAAGCTGGTACGCATGCTTTCTATGTGCGTCAAAGATGTTCTCATGGAGTATAATTCTATGGCAAATTGTCAAAACAGAATCAACTCCGTAAACACTAAGAAGTAAAATATACCAAAGATTTCCCGTGGTTATTATCAAATCTCCAAGAATGAATAATATCAAGAATGCAATACTTACCGCACCTACATCACCGGCAAAGCATTTTGCCTTTTTACGGAAATTAAAGAAGCAAAAAATTATAACACTTACAATTGAGGCCCATATAAGGTTCATATCAATGAATGCCGTATGATAATTGATAACTGCAAGCGGTATTAAGACTGCGAGTGAATATCCACCCGTAATACCATTAATTCCATCCATGAAATTATAGGCATTGATAATACCAGTACAAACAATCAAAGCTATAAGTGCAATCCACCAACGTGATTCGGTAAAGATTCCCCACTGATAGAACATGAATAACATCGATGTAAAGTGTACAATAATTCTATATTTATTAGAAACTGAATGTACATCATCAATAAAGCTAATGACTGCAATCATTGACAATCCCAGAAGAAACCAAGGGTATTGAAATCCAAAGAAGACGGCATATAACCAAACTCCAAACAAGAAGATAATTCCTCCCCCTCTAAGAGTTATACTAGTATGTGAACTTCTTTGATTGGGTTTATCAATAATATTGAAATGGTCTGCAATCTTGAAGTAGAAAAGTTCTAGAGCAAAAAGTAGAACTGAGATAATAAGTAATTTCACCATAATCCAGTTTTATTTTACTTGAAAACTACGAATGGTTGTAATTAAACCATCTTCTGCTTTAATTGGCATCTTATCAATACCTAATGCTTTCTTAATCTTTGCATTGGAAACAACATAATTTTCTGTTAGCTTATTAAGTCTATCGGGATTCAGTGGTAAATGTAAAATGCCGCCAACTTTGGCACAAAAAGTCATAAATCCCTTATTAATTTTCCAGATATGAGCTTTCCTACCCATAGCTTTACACACAACTGCTATAAGTTCATTTGTTGATAAAGCATCATCATCGCCCATATGATAAATTCCTGATTCAATCTCTTTGGTTAATAAGCCATTAATAACAAAACATAGATTTCCTACGGATGTAAATGATCTTCTATTCTCAAATGCACCTAAAGGCCATGGAATCCCCTTACTCACTATACTATACAGAAGGTTAAGATTTCCTTTGTTGCCTGGACCATGAATCATGCAAGGGCGAAGAATATATATGGATTTATCTGCTGGTATGGTCTTGGAAAGAATATATTCCTCAGCCTTAATCTTACTCTCTCCATAAGGACCGATCGGACAAGGCTTAATATCCTCAGTAAGGATATCACCGGAAACAAAATCCGCAGCAGCTTTAACACTGCTGAAAAAGATAAACTTCTTTGTTGTTGATGCCAAGAAATAATCAAAGATTACCTGAGTTAAACCTGTATTTATCTTGAAATAAGTATCCGATTGAGATTTATTCTTTAGATCATGGGCTTTACCGGCTAAGTGGATAATTGCATCAACTTCAGGAATTTTCCCTTTAGACAGGTCTTCCCAAGAATATGTTGCAATTACCCCCTCCTTTTGAGGAGCAACTATATCAAGACCATATAATTGGTGTTCCTTTGATAAAGACACAACAAGATTAGAACCCACAAAACCATGAATTCCTGTAATAAGGATGTTCATAAAGCATATTTTATTGTTAGCAGTCAATTTTTGACGTATTCCTTAGAAAAAATGCCTCTAGGCGATTCTCCAATACATTAAGTTAATTGTGAACTTATTTTTAGTATTGGTCATTATTTACAATGATCAATGTTAATAAAGGCTTATAATCCCTACGACTTAAAAAAATCTCACCCAAAAATCGCATAAAATATCCCAATACAAGTAAACATACATTGTATTTTGTAAGTCGAGATGATTGTATGATACACAACTGAGACTCTTACAACCTTCTGACAATCGAAATACAAAGAGTTTTTGTGTTCACCAGATTTGTTTCCACAAATACCAGTTATCAGTATATTCATTTTGTTAATTCATTGTAAATATTCAAGTGACGTTTTATTACTTCGTTGATAGAAAAATCCCTCTCAGCTATCTTTCTGCCATTCTCACCCATCCGCCTGCGTAGTTCGCCATCACTCACCAACACATCCAGTTTTTCTGCTAATGCATTACTATCCTTTATTGGAATCAGGAATCCATTCACTCCATCCTCCACTGCTTCTCGGCAACCAATGTTGTCTGTAGTAATAATAGCTCGACCAATGGCAGTAGCCTCTATCAAACTCTTCGGCAATCCTTCCTTGTAGTAAGAAGGGAAAGCCACAATATGACTTTGTTTCAGTAATTCCAACACATCGGTTCTGTAACCCAACCATTGTATGTACTCACCATCGCATATCCTGTCCATATCTTCCTTTTTTAATGATGTAGGATTGTCATCCAACCCACCGCACAATAGAAACTCTACCTTATCTTCGTACTTCTGGCGTAACTTTTCCGCAGCCTCCGTTAGCACAAACACTCCCTTCTCCACTATCATCCTCGCTGTCATCAGTACTTTTATCTTACTTTCCGTTGGTTCAGATGTAAAACAGAACTGCTCCAAATTCACACCGCTACCTTTTATGTATTTAGCTTGTTCCTTTCTGATAATGGAATGTTTCAAGAACATGTCTTTGTCCTCATCATTCTGAAAAATCACCAGCAAATTTTTCCTGTTATGACTCCATTTTAGCACCTTTAGTAGCACTTTAGCTACCAAACTCTTATTGTCCTCAGAGAAAAAAATACCCAGTCCACTCACAGCGTTTACCACCCCCTTCACCCTTACTAATTTAGCAGCTAATGCCCCCCAAAGTATGGTTTTTAATCCGACATGATGCACCACATCAGGCTTTTCACTATTATAGAGGTCATACAGAAACTTAAACACCTTCAATTCCTCACCTAGTTTTTTGTTGCTGCGTTTCATAGGTAGATTAATAGTCTTTAACCCTAAAGCATCAATATCCTTCAACTTACCCGTATCATTGGTCACAATACTCACGTCATATCCCGCAGCCTGAGCCGCTATTGCTATATCCTTTCTGTGACTCAGGAAGAACCAATCTACATTAACGACTATAAAAAGTTTCTTCATATCATATTATTAAAATAAATTCCTTTATCATGCTGTATCGAAGTTCCCAACCTGTATGTTAACCTATGAAAGTGATTTTATCCTTTTAACTTCTCCCACTTTTCCTCCTCAATCTTATCACCTAGATGTTTTCGTAACTTAAAATCTGCCACTAAATGATAATCTGAATATTATCAAACAGTCAAAACCTTAATACCTAATAGATTAAACTTGTCCTCAGAATACAAAATGGACTCAAGTCTTAATAGGAAACTATGCATATTATATGTAAAACCATATCCCAATCCGCTTCTCCCTAGGTATCCACAAGATTACCGCCATTATATGTTTTTACCGTATAACTTCCACCTATACCATAAAATCACCCACAAATATTAATGGCTTTACATAACAAAATACAATCCCTTATCAAATTTACTTCAACCGCTCTCTAATTTATAACCATTAGTCAGTGTTCTCAAATATCCGCAAACCATAGTCTATAAAAGACCTACTTTCATCTTCCCTTCCAATTATGTTTGATGTCAAATGGCATGTGATCAACTCAATATCATTATTCGGTAAATGAAACCACACAACTGTAAAAAAAGAAACGACAGAATAGCAGTTTTCTACATATATTTCATTTCTATATAAAATTTTACTATTATTTTGATTTACTATTTTTCACTCTTTCAAGGACTTTTTCAAAGAATGCATTTCTACGTATCTCTAAAAACTGAGGATCATAATTCTTTGATTTTGCATAGTTCCGTTTTGCTTCAATCTCCATTTTATTACAGGTCATCGTAAGTATAAGTTTCTTTACATCTGATACCTCATTACCATTGTATGAAAAGAGAAACTCATCGCTCACTAACTCTGGAATTCCTCCTACTGAAGAGCATATACAAGGAGCTGCTTTTGTCATAGCCTCTATAATTGTTCTAGGCAAACCTTCAGAACGACTCGGATGCAGATAAATGTCTATATCCTCAAACCATCGAAGCACATTATCATGACTATACTCCCCCATAAACTCAATCATATCTTCCACATTCAGGCTCTTTGCCAAATTTCTAAGTATGTTTTGATCTCCAGTACCTACTAGTTGGTATTTGTAACCGATATGACCTTCATTTTTCAATTCGGCCAGTGCCTTTATCACAGTGTCTTGACCTTTGACACGAGTGGCGACAGAACCTACCGAACCAAGAACAATCAGTTTTGAAATTGCGTCTATTTTTCTTAAACGTTTAACCAAATTTTCATCATTTAATTCCAAAAACTCAATATCTGAACAGCCTAATATCTTACCCTTACAAGGGTATTGTTGTTGTAAATATTCCTGAGTAACATAAATTGCATAGTTAGCATTCTTAACCATATATTTTGTCATTAATCCGAGAGGAATGGCTGAAAGTCTGACAATTAGCTTTGAATGATTCTTTGTATTCTTATATATATCTTCATTTACAACAGCCATATAAGGAATGCGAAGTTTATTGCAATAAATAGCAGCAAACGAAGCAGCTATACCACTACGTAAATAACAAAAATCAGCATCCTTCACAACATCCTTCACCATCTTGAAAATATAAAATACATTTCCCAATTTTCTAAACTCTGGTACTTGCACATATTTGATACGAAGATTAGTAATATCTTTATATCTTGCAACAACACTTTCATCCTCTGTTTTGTTGATACCTGAATATACCGTTAGAGTATCTTCTTCTGCCATTCCAACAAGAAAACGAGTGAA
Organism: Bacteroides bouchesdurhonensis; assembly: GCF_900155865.1. Lineage (GTDB taxonomy): Bacteria > Bacteroidota > Bacteroidia > Bacteroidales > Bacteroidaceae > Bacteroides > Bacteroides bouchesdurhonensis. Next base: position 1,882,143 of record NZ_LT707006.1, on the reverse strand, counting down.
GAAATGCTCCGACTTTGCATGATAATATTTACCTTTACAAAGATATATTTCTTGGTCTTGTATATAGATAATATTCATTCCACCTATTGTATGTTTTGATAAATCAATTCCAAGGATTTCCTCGTCGCATCACCACACTCGCTAACATACTTATTTTTAAACGGTACAACAAAGTTCTTAACAATAGCATCCAAGTCACTGTCTTTTATCATTTGAGCTAATTCCCTCTGATCAATCTTATAAGGCAGTTCCTTTCTCAAATCCATATACAATCCACGTACTTTGTTATATTTCTCAAAATCATATGGCCACAAGAAAATGGGTTTCTGCATAATACTATAATCAAACAAGATACCTGAATAATCAGAGACGAGTATGTCGGAAGCTATCATTATATCCTCTACAACTTCATAATGGGTTGTATCTATAAAGAAATCGCTTTCAACCTTATTCATTGATACAACAACAGGATGAGCCCTATAGAGAAGCACATAATCGTCGCCTAACACAGACTCCCACACCTTCACATCAAAATCAAATACTTCTTTAAAGTTTGCTTCTTCTCTGAAAGTAGGAGCATAAAGAATAGCCTTTTTACCTTCAGGTATTTTAAACATCTTTCTCAACTCATTTCTTTGTTCGTCTGTATAATGTGCAAAGATATCGTTCTTAGGCATACCAATAACTGCCATATTTCTAATAGGTATAGCAGCCAACCCTGCATACACAAAGCTCTCATATTCTGACTGGGCCAAGCAACAGTCAATGATGTTCTTTTTCGCCAATGTTTTAAAATTATTACCAATTGCGTCCTTTCCATCAAGCTTTGGCAAAATACCGTGTGTAGTTTGGAAGTAATATGTTTTTATGCCTTTAAAGTTCAAAGCTCTCTCAATCATCACATTTGTCACCCAACATCTTGCACGTAGTGCAAGATTAAAATACTTCACGCTATTTATATTTATACGATTTGGAATGTTCGGGTAGTTTTCAGGATGAGTAAAAGCCCAATAAATAGTATAGTCCTTAAACCTCTCATCTTTGAGCATCGCTTCGTATATCACCCTTGTACTGTCTGAATAGCGTCTTCCACCGTAGCATACAAAAAGGATGAGTTTCGGATCTGCGTTCAAGAATAGTTTATACAAATTCACCAGTCCCGACATCGCATAATAATAAACATGATACAAGAACGCACTTTTCTTTATTTTTGTTGTTAAGTCCATTGATAAAAACTATTTATGACGTTTAACCAGTTTTCTTTTTCTATTTAAGATCTTTATTCTTTTGAAAAGGTCAAACTTATACTTTACAAAATCTATTGATTCGTAGTTTCCGACCTTTGAATAAGTATGTATTTTATCAACCCCCTTTCTACCGTTGACTACAACTTTCTCGTTCTCAATAGTGACATTCAATGTTTCTGTAAAAACACCATTTGTGTAATTCACATCATAGAAAGCTGTTTTTTTTCCATACTCACCTTCCCCCAACTGAACAGGGCGTTTCAAATTGCCATCTTCCCCAATAAAAAACTGACCAGCCGAACGACCAATATTTTCTTTGTAGAAAAATGAAGAGTGGTATTCAAGTTCTAGCATTTCATGATTTAGTTTGTAAATTCGTGTTTCATAATGTCCTTGCTTGTCAATATACACAAACACAAAGATTTCCCCATCTAAGAAAAGGAGAGTTGGATCAACATAATTTACACCTTCTATCAAGTTCTTAATCTTAACCCATTTATCAGGGAAAGACTTTGCTTCGTATAACTCCAAACACAAGTTTTCACCTGATTCAGGTAGCATAAAATAGCTACCATTTAATTGAAAAACATTTGGGAAAGACATATGATAATTCGGATTCAATATCAGTTTAAAATCCGACACCCTATTTCCTTTTACTTCAAAATAACCCAACTCGCCTTTCTGTGCTTTTCGATCAAATGCCTCACAAAACAAATATGTATTGTCCCGTGTTTGAAACAAAAGAGGATCAGCAAACCAATACTGTTTTGTATTTGGAATCCTCATAAAAGTCACTTGATATAAATGATCGCCAGAATTTGCACGAAAAGCTATTTCCCAGTCACCAGAGATGAAGAGTTTCTTAAATAACATTGATATATTCATATAATTAATTTAGCTAATCCTATCACAAATTTTCTGAATTTGGGTCAAAGAATAATCTTTTATAGATTCAAGTTTCCTGTTTACATCTGTGTAGTCTATTTCTGGTAAGCTATTGTTTTCATTCAGCATGGAATTAGTAACATACTGTTTTGCCAATCCCAATTCAGATAACAATTCGAACCTTCTTGTGTCGTTTCCGTTGAAATTATTGTTAATAGAATAAAAAGGTTTATTTAACAATATTGAAAAGACCGTACCATGAAAAGAATCTGTTATTACTACACTTGAAGAATATATATAATTTAAAAACTCTTGGGGACCGATGTTGATTATACCATGTGCTTTAATCGAACTTAAGCTAACTCTCAAGTCTAACAGCGCAAGCTTCAGGTTGTGAGTCTTTGCATATCGAATAACTTTCTGTAGATTTTCTTTATACTTTTTTTTATTTAAAAAATAGCACACAACTGTATCTTGCTTTTCTACCTGCACTTTAGAAAATGATTGCCATCTGCTGATATCGATCAAATAAGTTGGATCTACACTTATTTCGGGTTTCTTATTACATACTTCATTAATAATAATAGCTGCACTTCTTTCTCTGGTCGTAAAATAATCAAATTCTAAAATTAGTGTTTTATATGGAACCAAATCAGAACTCTTGGCAGATCCCAAGCTAACAGAATAACCTACCTTTTTTACAAATGGTATACCTTCAAGAAAAAAAATTCTATCAAAGTCCTTTATTGTTGAATTCCAAACTTGATCACTACCTACAAAGATTGCATCTAATCCTAGTTCTTTTATTAAATCAATTAATTCTTGTTTGTTACCCACATGCCGAGTACAATCAAGCCAATGATCTTTAAAAGATTCAAACAATATATTTCTCCTTTTTCTCTTAAAGTGAAATGGGAGAAGGGCCACATTCTTTATCACATTCTGCAAATTTGTATTTTTGCGATATAATGCTGTATTGTCCTGTTGCTCCTTTGTTATATAATCTATGACATAAACAGAATGCCCTAACCCCTTCAAGGCTTCTTGTAAAGCATAGCATTGAAGCACAGCCCCGAAATTAATCGAAAAATGATATGTTAATATGCCAATCTTCATAATCAATATTTAATTGCTACGCCATCGGTGGTACGACGAGTGCCACAAGTAATATTATTAACTTCCAAAGGATAACCTATAGCAATGGCAGTAACTATAATTTCATCTCCTTTAATACCCAGTTTCTTTCTTATTTCTTTTTCTGGTGATTTAAAAGCTACCATTTCGAGTGGAGTTGTTCCTATTCCTAACGAATGGAATGCAAGCAAAAGGTATGAAACATACATTCCTCCATTTATTAATGGCTGTAGATATTCATCACTTGAAAATAGACTAAGAGAACTTGTTATAACCAACAACTGAGGTACTCCTGTTTCAAAACGGTAAGCCGTTTTGAAGTATTTTCCCATTTCTTCAATCGTACTAGATTCATTAGTGTAGTAAACTTTACAAGGTTGCCTATTGCAAGCAGATGGTGTACAATTTGCCATTTCAACTGCTTTTAAAATTATATTTTCATCAACACGATTTTCCTTAAAAAAACGAATCGAACGACGAGAACGTATAAAAGACTCTACATCATTATAATCGAAAATTTTAGCAGAAGTAACTTCATATTTACCTGCTGGAATAGTACTGTATGAAATTTCATATAATTTCTTCAGGCTCAACAATTTATTCATCATCGCCTTCTTCTGAGTCTTTTCCGAATATACCTCCAAAATACTCAAACCTTCTTTTATCTCATACGAATTAGAGTTATATCTATTTTTTAATAGATACTCTATTCTATCAATAAGACTGTTAGCTTTACCAACCCCCCAATCAGGTCTAGAGTAATTATATATCAAACCTTTTTCTAATGAATGAGATAAAAGTAAAACATCTCTAATTACAACCTGCTGATAAGAAACAGATCTAAAATAAGCTGAGAAATATTTAATTGTTAAAGGTAAGACATTCTTAAAAAAAGCCAGCCGTACATGTAGCCAAGATTTAATTATTTCCATTCTATTCATGATAATTGGTTATTTATTATTTCCTGCATTATACTTTTAATGTCTGTTGCTTCAAAAAAATGTCTAGAAGCTTTCGCCATTATTTCGTAATTTTCATCTATGACCTTAACTGCTCTTACAACTTCATCAACTGTTAATTTAGAACAAACAGCAGCACCACACGCACCTACAGTTTGTGTTAAACCCGGTATTGTATTTGCAATCATTGGTATTCCAAAAGCTCCGTATTCATAAATTTTATTCGGTGCGCAAAAGGCTCGGTTAAGTGTCGAATCACCATTGTAAAATACTATGCCAGCAAAAGCACGACTTGTTACTTGAAGATGATGAGGAGCAGTTATATAAGAAGAATAAATTGCTTTAGTTGTTATCTCTTTTATCTTTGAATATATATTTTCAGGATCTGGACCCATCAAAAGCAAAACATAATCATTATCAAGTTTTTCAACTGCATGAGCGAAATTACTTAATATACCATATTCTTTAATGATTCCCTGATAAAGGATTATCTTTTTGTTACCAATTCTATTAAGTAATGCAATTGCGTTCTGATCAGTCAAATCAAATATCTTCTGAGGAGTATCATAAGGCTTATTGGGCATCACATAAGGCAGGGTCTTCAAATCCCACCAAAATTTCATTATATAAGCTCTTGTTTCCTCGCAAGACAAGTTAAATTTTGCATTCAGAGCCAATGGCTTTAGCAATTTCATTCTAAACGGATTGTCATCAAGCAGTTCTAGAAATGTTATTGCATATTTATTTTTTTTCAAGAAAGAAGAACCTTTCATACTCAACAATGTTTCAGCATTGCCAAACCACAAGATTGAGCTATCAAGATTCTTCTTTTTTAATTCTTGACTCAAACTCCTTCTAAAACAATAATAGTTGTTTAATTTATCCCAATTCCCCTTGAAAACTCCTCTTTTGTCACAAAGTTCTTTGTATGGAATACCTTCTTTGTCTAGAATTTTGGTTACTGTTTCGGAACATGAACCAAAAAGAACCTCAACATCGATACCTAGTTCTTTGAGTAACCTTATCTGAGTAACACAAGGAGGGTAAAAATGTAGTTTTGACTTTACTATATAAATAACTTTGTTCATATTATAGTATGTTTATAAGTTTATCTCCTTAATTCGTAGATGGTTTAATAATTATTTACTTTCTGATTTTCATATATAGAATAATTGAAAGTACCACTTCTCCCAATAATAATGCTATAATAGAACCATATGGACCTCCCAAAGGTATAAGCATATAATAGCATACAATAGTTATTATTGTCGCAATAGTAAACAATGATCTGTAAATTGAACTTCTATTACTTGCAACGAGAATCTGGATTCCCAAAAAGTTATTTAGAAAGCCGAAAAATAACCAGATAGAACCGAATATTGCTATAGGATAATAATTCCAATATATTGGAGTATATATAAATTCAAAAATTGGTTTAGAAAGTATAGTAATTAGCAAGCATGATGCTCCAATAATACTCAAAACAGGTTTCATAAACTTGAATACATATGCTTTACCATTTTCAAATGAGTCTTTGAACTTGACACAAGAGAAAGGATATAAAGCTTGTGTAATTGCAGAGAATACTAAACTGATAGCTTGTACAATTTTAAAACCAGCAGAAAAGTATGCTACAGCTTCCTCTCCTTTTAACTTACCTAATATTACCGTACACAAATTGGTTGCCAAACCGCTACACAAACTTGCAAAAAACATGTGCCATCCTTCTACATACGCCTCTTTCAATTTATTGATTTTAAATTTAATGTAGCAAAAATTATAGATCTTACCTGTTGATATAAATAAGCCGGCAATTCCTATACCAATTGATATGAATGAATAAAGAGCAGCATATATTATGACATCATCTGCCTTCCTAATCAAAGTTATTATTAAAACACTATATATAAGCTTTGTAATAGATGTAATAATTGTTATTACTTTCATCTGCTTCAAACCTTGAAACAGCCAATTCATATTTAAGGCTGTTCCTATAAGTTCAGCAGATATGATGGCTGCAATAACTAAATTTGAGCTACCCGCTATTATAAAATATAGTAGAGAAAGTAATATTACGACTACAGCATTTATGAGTTTACAAGATAAAACAATAGAGAAAATCTCATTCCGAGCATTATGCTCATTCGTTATGGATATATCTCTTGTTCCAATATACTCAAAACCATAATTAACCACTTTTTGAAAAATAGCATACAATGATATATATATATTAACTATGCCATAATTTGCAGCTCCTAAATTGTTAAGTAGTAAAGGTATTGTAAATAACGGCAATATGAAATTTACTGCATTTAATATTGTTAGAGCAAGTGCATTGCTAGCTAAATCTCGATTATCTTTTCCATGAAGTTTAGCCTCTACAAACTTTAAAGTCTCTTTCAGTTGTATCATTATTATTAGGTAAACACCTGCGGTTTCTTATTTATTTTTTTCCCAAAAAGGCATATAAAAATAAAGTAATAGAACAAAAATAAAAGAACATCCATGCTCTGAGTAAACAATTGTATAAGAATCAAAAGAACTATAAGACGTTTATTTGTGCTTCGGAGCCTATCTCCCAGCTTTACTATGCCGAGTATTAACCCAATTGCTAAGACTATTCCCCAAAAGCTGAAATTCGCCACCATCATCTCAAATACAGATGGAGTCATACCAGAAGAAATTGTTTCTGGTGTTTCTGAGTAGATTGCAGCTGTCAAATATCTGTAATGAGGCCAAGGTTTTGCAACCCAAAGAAAGCGAGGCACAATCATTAATAACATTGAAACAAAACTTTGCCCTCTGAAGTCCAAAATAGGTTTTCCTTCAAGTTCTCTCATAAGAACAAATTTTGTTACATCTTCTCTTCCTAAGTCAACTCTTAATTGAGTATAGATATAACCTGTAAAATCACCCATGATTTTAACTTGAGTTATATAGTAAATCATGAACCCCATGAAGAGAGATAATATTACAAGTAGTACAGGTGTAATATTCGTCTTTCTCTTATTTCTCCAATTGGAATTTATGAAAGAATAAAAATACGATAAAAGTACCACTGCAACAATAAATCTTTTTCCACTAATTATGGCAAGAATCAACATATATAGAGTTAACCACAATCCTGTAAATTTATTGTTTTTCTTACTGAATATCCATATGCAAAACACATATAGACTAATAAACATGAATTGATTTATATATAATGAAACTTCAGAATCGATATCTCTTCCCTGTAAACTAGTATAAACATAGTTATCAAAACTACCTCCGAATAATAAGAAAATAAGCAAAGGAGATAAAATTAAGACATATCTAAATATCTTGTATTTTTGGGAATATGTATATTCTGATTCTGAAGAGGATACTGAATTTTTTTTATAATACTTATAGAAAGAAATCATTGCAGCAAGCATATAAATGTCATATAACATTGAAACATTATCGCTTGCAGCAGCAACACCAAAATCACTCAAATAGTAATGATACTCGGGAATACCAAGCATTAAATCAAAAGCTATTGGTAAGCAATTGAATATATAACATATAAATATAACATATGCAGCAAGTGAAACATTATTGAATGAAACGATACTACGATATGTTCTTATGGTGATAATTGTAGAAATAATTACTAGCAGTATATCTAGTGCGATTCTCATCATTAATAAATCTAATCCGAACATTTAGCCACCTTTCATAAAGAGTTATTAAAATGACTGAATATTTCTATTCAAGAGTCCGATTTGATTTCTGTAGTATGCTTATTTCAATGTATTTACAATTCTGGTGCAAGCCAAACCATCACCATAAGGATTGATGGCTTTGCTCATCTTCTCATAAACAGTATCATCATCAAGAAGAATTGAAACTTCGTTTACAATCTTACTGTAGTCGGTACCTACAAGATGAACTGTTCCGCTCGCAAGTGCTTCTGGACGTTCTGTTGTGTCTCGCATTACAAGTACTGGCTTGCCTAGACCTGGTGCTTCTTCTTGAATACCACCTGAATCTGTGAGAACAATGTTTGCTTTCTCCATCAAATAAACGAATGAAAGATATTCGAGAGGTTCAATGAAGAACAGATTATCAAGATTATTTAAATCCTCACCAAACACTTCATGAATTGGCTTACGTACATTTGGATTCAAATGCATAGGATAAACAAAGTCAACATATGAATACTTCTGTGTCAATTTTTTAATTGCATTACACATATTAATGAATCCATCACCGAAATTTTCTCTTCTGTGTCCAGTGATGAGAACGAGTTTCTTACCTTTTACAAGTCGTGTAGTATTGTATCCTGCCTTATTAAGAGTTTCTGCAAGCTCAGTACTAAGAGCTGCATCATTCTTTATTTTGTCAACAACCCAATAGAGTGCATCGATAACAGTATTACCTGTAATGATGATCTTTGATTCATCTACATTCTCTTTCAGCAAGTTTTCTCGCGAAAGTGAAGTTGGTGTAAAATTATATGTCGCGACACGACTAGTTATCTGACGATTCATCTCCTCTGGCCAAGGAGAATAAATGTTATGAGTACGTAAACCAGCTTCCACATGACCAACAGGTATCTGCTGGTAGAACGCTGCGAGTGCAGCTGCAGTTGAGGTGGTTGTATCTCCATGAACCAAAACAATATCTGGCTGAGCTTCTTTCAATACATCGCGCATACCTGTCAATACTCGTGCAGTAATGTCATACAAGTCTTGACCTTGCTTCATGATGTTGAGATCGTAGTCAGGCTTGATATTGAATATATTAAGGACTTGATCAAGCATTTCTCTATGCTGACCAGTCACACAAATGATAGTTTCAAAACTCTTTCTATCTTTCTGAAACTCCTTAACAAGCGGAGCCATTTTTATTGCTTCGGGACGTGTGCCGAAAACGAGCATAACTTTCTTCATTAGTTGACTGTATTATTTATTCTTATTATATTTTGTACAAATCCACACCATTCTGGAAGTCTTCCATGATGCGAGAGATAGCAAGGGACTTTTCTATCGATATTTTGTTAATACGCTTGTTTTGGATGGACTTGACAAACGCAACGATTTCGTAGCGGATACCTTCACCGTCAAGTTGGTAGAAATAGCGTTTGTTATTGGTAAAGTCTTCGTAACGAATCTCGAAGTATTCAGTCTTCCACCAAGGTGAAGGTACGTAGATGTAGCCTTTTGTGCCTGAGATGACCAATTCACCTTCACTTTTTACTCCATTACCGACCTTAATACTGGCGATAGCATTGGAATAGATGAAAGATACTTTGGTGAACTCGTCGAAATCGTCTTTCCTATCAGAAAATCGAGAGATAAACTGCTTAGATAGGTAGTCTATCCCAAGCAAGTCGAAGACTGGCAGTAGAGCAGTCGGTCCCCATGCCGAAAGACTGTTCCAAGCGTGTTCACCCATGTTACTCATATCACTCAAACTAGTGCAAACTGCATCAACCGAAACAATATCACCTATCTTACCTGTTTTAGCAAGGAGGATCATACGCTCGTAGGCGGTAGCATAGGCCGTCTTTATACCTGCATGAAGTACCACGTTGTGCTGTTCAGCAAACGAAAAAAGTTTTTTGGCATGTTCTAGGGACAAGGCCACAGGCGACTCATAAATGACATGGATATTACGCTCCAAAGCATAGCGTATCTGTTCATAGTGTTCAGATGGTCTTGAAATAATATACAAAGCATCAACTTCTTCTACAAGACTTTCAAACGAATCAAAGAGTGGCACTCCGACAGCTATCCCATCAAAAAAACTTGGTGTATGAGTGACGATACCCGTCACCTTGATACCATTAACATAGCTACATTCCTTGATAAACTTGCGAATGATTGTAGAGTCTCCCACAATGCCAAGACGGATAGCACATTCTTTAGCGCGTAGTTCAGTGCTAGAAACTCCCTGCGTTCGATCAAGATAAACTACCTTACAGTACTCGTTTAGGTAATCGAAGCAACCTACCCAGTCGGAACCGACAGTAAATATGTCAATATCGTACTTCTTGATATCATCAATTTTCTGACCTTCGTACTCCTCGATTATGATTTCATCAGCGAGTCCAGTAGCTTTCACAGCTTCCACTCGTTCCATGAACGACTGTTGTACGTTGATTTTTCCGCGCATCTTATCGAAGTCGTCAGCAGTAACTCCCACTATGAGGTAGTTACCCAGTGCTTTGGCACGCTCCAATAGTCGAATATGACCAAAATGCAACAAGTCGTATGTCCCATATGTTATAACTTTTATCATTAGAGCAATCCGCGATTTTGAAGATCTTTGAATGCATTAATGAGTGTAGTGTTGTTATCCTTGGTCAGGTAGCCAATGTGACCTACGCGGAAGATTTTCGCTGCCATATCACCACCGTTCGGACAAATCCAAATCTTGTATTCATCCTTCAAAATCTTAAAGATTTCGTAAGCGTTAGCATTGAGTGGATGGAGCGAAGTGACACCGTTGGCTGGCGACTCACTGACTATTTCGAAGGGCATGTCTTTTATACGATCACGAAAGTCTTTGGCGAGGTCGGCACAACGCTGCACTTCTATATCAACCCCACCTGCTGCTTCAATTTGCTTCAAGCGGGTATTTATCTGGATGAGAGTCTGGACTGCTGGAGTGAACGGAGTTTGACCACGTTCGCCATTTTTAAGAGCAAGTTTGAGATCAAGATACATACACATAGGCTTGTGGCTGTAAACACGCTTTACAGCTTCTGCTGTTAGAACAATAAGCGAAATGCCTGGAGGACACGCTAATGCTTTCTGCGAACTGGTAATCATGACGGCCACTCCAAGTTTTGCCATATTAAATTCATCACAAAAGAACGAGCTGATAGCATCAACCACGAGAAAGATGTTGTTGCGACGACAGAAGTCTGCAATCATATCAATGTCATAGAGAACCCCTGTCGAGGTTTCGTGAAGATTAACGAGGAGACCTGTATAGCCTTGATTATCAAATGGAACAAGATGTTCGACAGTTAGAACTTTACCATATTCCAAATTGATGGTTGTGTGAGGAATTTCGTATATCTCGACCAGTTCCTCAAAACGATGACCAAAGCTTCCACCGTTGATAACTATAAGCTTGTCCTCTTTCGTGAAGCAGTTGGCAACAGTTGCCTCCATCGAACCAGTACCAGATGTGGTCATAAAAACAACACGACTTCTCTCTGGTGCTTTGGCGAACTTGCACATCAGTCTTTCATTCTCTAACATTAGTTCAGAAAACTCCAATGTGCGAAAATAAGGTACTTGCAGCGTGCCAATAGCACGCACCTCATCACAAGCCTGAACTGGACCAACGGTGAAGTTCAAAAGAGTAGTTTCTATCATCCTTAAATAGATTAAAAAAGTTTTTATTCCTTACTAGATTTTCTAGTTTTCTAGTTTCATTAACCCATAGAAATCCTGATACCACTCTGCGAACTTTCTTAAACCTTTCCTAAGTGAAGTATTTGGCTTAAAGCCAAAATCTTGCTCTAATGGAGTGGTGTCAGCGAATGTTACAGGTACATCACCAGGTTGCATAGGTACAAATTCTTTGTGTGCGTCGAAATCATAGTCAGCAGGTAGAACTTTGGCACGAATTAATTCTTCCTGTAGTATCTGCACAAAGCCGAGAAGATTCTCGGGGCGGTTGTTACCGATATTGTAAATCTTGTATGGCGGGATTGGTAAACCGTCCTCACCGTTCTTGCGTTCTGGAGATTTTGCTATCACACGGAGAACCCCTTCCACGATATCATCAATGTAAGTAAAATCACGCTTGCAGTTACCATAATTGAAGATTTTGATCGTCTCGCCCTTCAACAGTTTGTTCGTGAAACCGAAATATGCCATGTCTGGACGACCAGCAGGACCGTAAACGGTGAAAAAGCGCAAGCCTGTGCTTGGGATATTGTAAAGCTTTGAGTAGGCATGTGCCATCAACTCGTTACTCTTCTTTGTCATAGCGTAAAGGCTGACAGGGTTATCCACCTTATCGTCGGTACTGTAAGGCACCTTCTTATTGCTACCATAAACAGAACTCGAAGAAGCGTAAACCAAATGCCTCACCCCCTTTGCAGCATTGTCATAACTGTGACGGCAAGCTTCGAGGATATTATAAAAGCCTATGAGATTACTCTCAATATAAACATCAGGATTACTGATACTATAACGCACACCAGCCTGAGCCGCAAAATTGACTACAATTTCTGGCTTATATTCATCAAACACCTTATCAATAAGCGACTTGTCAGCAATGTTCCCTTTGACAAAAACAAATCGACTTCCATATTTTGTCAGCTGGTCAAGACGCCACTGTTTGATGTTAACATCATAGTAGTCATTCATATTATCAATACCTATAATTATATTTTCGGACTGCTCAGCTAATATACGTAAACAAAGGTTACTACCGATAAAACCAGCAGCTCCTGTTACTAATATATTCATATTTAGTCTCTTTTAAAGATATCACGTGTATACACCTTCTCTCGTACATCATCAAGACACGAATCATAGCGATTTGCTACGATAGCCTGACTCCGTGATTTAAAATCTTTCAAGTCATTAACCACCCTCGATCCAAAGAAAGTACTGCCATCCTCGAGGGTGGGCTCATAAATAATGACTGATGCGCCTTTGGCTTTAATGCGCTTCATGACACCTTGAATTGACGATTGGCGGAAATTGTCACTATTTGATTTCATTGTCAAACGATAAACGCCAACAACAACGTCCCTCTCTTTTGTTACATCGTAGGCACCTTCGGCATAACTGTAAGCCCCAGCAATCTGCAACACACGATCGGCAATAAAATCCTTACGGGTTCGGTTACTCTCAACAATGGCGGTCATCATGTTCTGTGGCACATCGGCATAGTTTGCCAGAAGCTGCTTTGTATCCTTGGGCAAGCAATAACCGCCATAACCGAATGAAGGATTATTGTAGTGACTGCCAATTCGTGGGTCAAGACCTACTCCCTCAATAATAGCCTGTGAATCAAGTCCCTTCATCTCAGCATATGTATCTAACTCATTGAAGTATGATACACGAAGAGCGAGATAAGTATTTGCAAAAAGCTTTACTGCTTCAGCTTCTTTCAACCCCATGAAGAGGGTGGCAATATTCTGTTTGACCGCTCCTTTCTGAAGAAGTACTGCGAATGTGCGTGCGTATTCTTCAGCCTCAGGGTTACCAATGGCATTGATTGCGGCATTCTCTTCCGTAAACTCCGATCCATCAATAATCTTAGGATAGCCTACAATGATGCGACTTGGATAGAGGTTGTCATACAGTGCTTGACTCTCACGCAAAAATTCCGGGGAGAAAAGAAGGTTAAACTTCTTGCCTTGGAGTTCCGGTTGGTTAAGAAATTGAGGTGCATATTTCACATAAAGTGAACGCGTATATCCTACCGGAATCGTAGACTTAATCACCATCACCGCATCAGGATTTACACTGAGTACAAGGTCAATCACGTCTTCAATGTGATGTGTATCAAAGAAATTCTTCTGCGGGTCGTAGTTGGTAGGTGCCGCAATGACGATAAAATCAGCGTTACGATAAGCGGCCTTACCATCAAGAGTAGCACGCAGATCCAAATCTTTCTCCGCAAGGTACTTCTCGATATATTCATCCTGAATAGGTGACTTTTTTTGGTTGATAAGATCCACCTTCTCAGGAATGACATCTACGGCAACAACCTCATTGTGTTGAGCCAAAAGTGTGGCTATTGACAACCCCACATAACCGGTGCCTGCTACTGCTATTTTCATAATATTTTCCTTTTTGGGTGGATTTATTTTTCAGACGAAAAGCCCTCATTATCCAAGACCTCAAATCTTGAATTCTTGGAGATAAACTCGGGGACAATCTTCTTCATCAGAGCAACTGTGTCCATGATCTCGACATTACGAGCAAGATCTTCAAATTCAGCGTAAGAATCCAACACGTCATCATACTCATAACGACGGACCTTAGCGATCTTGATCTTCTTGTTAGAGGTAGGAAGAGTATTCTCCTCAGTACTCAAAAGCTCCTCATAAAGTTTCTCCCCGGGACGAAGACCGGTAAACTCTATCTTGATGTCCTCATCCGGACGGTAGCCTGCCAGCTCAATCATACGGGTAGCCAGATCCACAATCCTGACGGGCTCACCCATCTCAAAAACAAAGATCTCATTCCCCTCTCCCATCATACCCGCCTCCATTACCAGACGGCAAGCCTCAGGAATGGTCATAAAGTAACGGATGATATCAGGATGGGTTACCGTCACAGGACCACCATTCTCAATCTGCTCTTTAAAACGGGGGATAACAGAACCGTTACTGCCCAATACATTACCGAAACGGGTGGTGATGAATTTTGTCTTACCTTTGACCTTACCTTCTTTGATGGCAGTTCCCAGACTCTGAACATAGATCTCAGCCAGACGCTTAGAGGCTCCCATCACATTCGTGGGATTGACAGCTTTATCAGTAGAGATCATGATCATCTTCTCCGCTTCATATTCAACCGCCATATCGGCTACCTGGCGGGAACCTATCACATTGACATAGACTGCTTCGCAAGGGTTTTCCTCCATCAAAGGGACATGTTTATAAGCGGCAGCATGGAATACGATCTGGGGATGATAAAGTTCAAAGACCATACGGAGACGTTGGATAACACGAACATCACCAATAACCGGTACGAAGTCTATCCCGGGATATTTCTTCTCGAACTCCAAACGGACGTTATGAAGGGGACTCTCGGCGGAATCAAATAATATTAGTTTACGCACACCGATCTGGGCAAGTTGACGGCAAAGCTCACTGCCGATACTACCGGCAGCTCCAGTAACAAGAATGGTCTTATTACAATATTCCGCTGCGATCTCACCCATGTTGATCTTGATCTCTTCACGTCCCAAAAGGTCCTCAATACGGATGGGGCGGACAAACTGGTGGAAAAGACCATTGACATCCGCCTCGCTGATCGAGGGAGCGATCAGAGTCTTCACGCCAATGCTCTTACAATATTCAAGAAGGCGGTTCTCTTCTTCTTTGATGGAATCGTAGCGGGCAAAAAGAACGCCTTGTATACGGTGTTTCTGAATTAACGTCTCAAAATCGGACTTGTCTGAGAATGAATAAACCCGGGAATCGGCAAGAATCCTGCGGCTATGATCGGGACTGTAAATACAAAAACCGGAGATCTTGTAATGAGAGCTGTTGCGAAGACGGGTCTTCAAGGCAACGCTCTTGTCATCCGTACCGTAGATCAACACACGCATGTCGGTCTTACGGACCATACCGATCAGAGACTCGTAGGTTACGATGACTATGACTCTAAAACCGATCAAAGAGATCAGGGTGAACATGCCGTCGGAGATGACGAATACAAGGTTCTGACTGCCGAATAAACGGTCTCCATGTAATATAAAAAACACATACACGGCAAGACAGCAGGTCTTGAACAGGACGCTGCAGGTGATACGCCAAAGGTCCTTGATCTCCGAATAACGGATCGTGTTGCGATAGGTGTTGAAAAGCAAGCCGCCAATTATGCTTGACAATAAGGATACGGCAATGACCTGTAACAACTGGGAAACATTCCAGCTGATGCCCACAATGTAATAAATGCCAATAAAGGCAAACAGGGTACACAAGCCGGAAATCAGCGTATCCACCCCGAGGATAAGCCAGCAATTAAAAAAATTACGGCTGGTGTATTGCAAAAATCTTTCCAATGATTTCTTCATGATCGTATTCTATATTCCCCTTTTTTAAAACTTTTATACGACGTGTTATACAAATTCACGCTTCAGTTTGTCCCAGAACTCTTCCCCAAAGAGTTTCCAAACAATGACCGTAGCTACAGATAGAAAAACAAAAATGATTACATACATCTTTCTGCTTGTACCAGAAGGCTGTTGAGGGACGACCGCAGGTTCTACCACTGCAAATACGGGTTTCTCTTCCTGAACTTTCGCCCGGGCTACTTGTAATTGGTTGGCAACCTGGCTGTAAACCTGATAGGCCAAATTCATATCGTTCTGCAAACGCTCCTGCTCAGCACGAACACTCTGAAGGATCAAATTGTCATGGGTATCAACATAATCGGCATACTTCTTCTGGGCTGCGTAATATTCCTCCTGACGTTCCTTAAATAGTTTTTCTAAATAATCACAATCCTCCTTCGCCTTAAAAGTACGGTAGCCTATGATGTATTCCTGTAATTTATGAACTACGGAATCAGCTACGACGGCAGCAACTTTAGGATCCTGCAAAGTGACGGAAACATTGGTTATAGCAGTCTTCTTATCCATGACAGCCGTTATGTTCTTCTTCAAAGAAGTGATTTTCTTATCCTCCTCTTCAGTTAGTTCAATAGTCCCATATTTTTTATTTCTTTGACTAGAGGATTCATCTTCACTAGAAAATAATGATCGTACTCCACTAATTGCCACACCCGGAAACTCCATAATATAACTCCACCAGGGAGAAGATTGGCTATCCAAATAAGATCCCAAATCAATCTTTTCACTTTCCTCACTATCAACAGGTACATTCATGGACAAAAGCTCCAACAGAAAAGGAGTAGAAGAGACAATATCAGGTGAGAGAGAAGCGTTTAAGGCATCAGAACCATCTCCACTCATACTCATCCCTGCTCCTAGGAAGGAAGCAGCCATCGAAGCAAGACCACCGTTACTTTTGGAATTACCCATTTCCGGAGATAAGGTTACCCCAACCGTATATTTCTTCGGAACGCTCAAGGCTACAATGATGCCAATAATTAAACCTATACCAACAGCTTTGTATAAAGTTTTACGGATAGCGATGATTTTTCTTAGAATCTCCATCAGGTCAATTTCCATCTCATCGGTCTTTGGTTCGTTGGATACGGACGGAAAGTCTTTTGCTAGTTTCTGTTCTGTCATGATAGATATCTGTTATTTCTTTATCAGGTTAGCAATGGAAGCAATCATCATACCCAAAGAACTGAACGAAGTGGCATAACCCAGTATTTCCCCTACATTCGTACGCTTCTTCGATTTACTCGGAACTATGATCTCACAGCCGGGCTCAATCTGTTTCTTAGCATTACCCTTTACCCGGGTCACCTCTCCATTCATGTATACAATGAACTTCTTACTCTTCTTTGCATTATCAGAATAGCCGCCAGCTTGATTCAAATAATAATCAATATCTTTACCTTCCAAATATGAAACGGTATTAGGAACCATGACAGCACCGTTGATAGTGACTGTATTCGTATTCTTCGGAATGGAAATGATATCACCTTCACGTAAAACAATATTGGAACTGCTTTTAGGATTACGAAGGGCTCTCTCCAAGTCAATACCTACGGTAAAGGTATCTTCAATATCTATTCCAAGAGAATCCATCATTTCCTCCCCTAATTGACGACGCATCAGACGAATGACATCTGCCATACGTTTCTTTTCATCGGCATTGGCTACACGAGTCAACTTTGCACCACGCAGATAAGCATAATTTGTAGCACCGCCAGCCTTGTTCACCAGATCTGAAAGACGTTCCTCACGACTGGTCAAGGCATAAGTACCACCAAACAAGATCTCACCTTCAATTCCTACATTCTGTTGTGCCTGGTAACCCGGACTGCGACGGACATAGACTTCATCATAGGGCTGAAGAACAAAACCGGGCTGACCGTCGATCACAAAACCGTCTTTCAATGCGAAAGAGAACATCTGACCGATAGTGTCATTATCCGCCGTACTACGGGGATTCTTGATGCGTCTGGTCACATCAACGCGAACAGTAGAAGCGGCCTCGCGCAAGCCACCCGCTTGGATAATCAGGTCCTCCAAAGTCATGTTATCAGCATAAGGATAGGAATCAGGTTTTGCCACTTCACCATGAACGGTGATATTTCCGCGGTCGGACAAGTCATGAATGCTGGGGATATAAAGGATATCGTTCTTTTGCAAGGCAAGATTAGGAGAAGTACCGTCCATGATGGACTTGATATCGACGGGTAATACTTCGGTGGTCAGATCATCATGCTGACGGTATAAGACTGAACGGTTCAGGAAAGCGTCACCG
Source organism: Bacteroides bouchesdurhonensis (assembly GCF_900155865.1). Lineage (GTDB taxonomy): Bacteria > Bacteroidota > Bacteroidia > Bacteroidales > Bacteroidaceae > Bacteroides > Bacteroides bouchesdurhonensis. The sequence goes on along the minus strand of NZ_LT707006.1, from coordinate 1,863,835 downwards.
GTAAGACCCTGGGCTTCATTCACCAGTTCACGAACGGTATTCAGTGTACCGCTCAGTTGGTAGATACCCGGACGATAAACCGCACCGCGGACTTCCAGCTTGTTGGTGAAGCGGTTCAGGATGGCTTCGGCTGTCACGACATCACCGTTACGCATTTTATAGACGCTATAGTCGATGTCTTTCACTGTATTCACTTCGTATTCCTCACCATTCTGGCGGACAACACGCAGGGAACGGGTGTAGGCATCCGCATCAAAACCACCGGCATATTTGATCAAGGTGGAAAGAGGTTCGTCTTTCTTCATTTCAAAACGCATCGGACGTTTTACTTTACCGCTTATCTTTACCAGAACGTCATAGGCAGGGACGATGACAACATCACCTTCCTGAAGACGGATGTCATCCTGGGCGTTACCTTTCATGATGAATTCGTAAACGTCGATGGTGGTAAGTTTTTTGCCATTACGGACCAGTTGGACATTACGCAGACTACCGATGTCACTGACTCCGCCTGCACGATAAAGGGCATGGAAGACGGTTGAGAAAGCGGAAAGGGCGTAGGTACCAGGTTGAACGACTTCTCCCATCACATTTATCTGGATGGTGCGGATATTACCCAGGGTCAGGCGAATGTCAGAACTGGGATCGGTTGCGTTATTCAGACCGTTATAGATCTTATTCAAGGATTTCTTGAGATAGTCATTGGCTTCAGAAACTGTTAAACCACTCAAATAAACAGGACCGATCTTCTGGATATTAATCGTTCCGTCGGGAGAGATAGCCTGGCGGATGGTATTCTGGCTGGCACCCCAGATATCGATAATGACTTCATCACCGGGACCTAAACGATAATTAGAAGGAGTCGCGAGATTGACGCTCGGTTCAAATGTCAAGTTCCGGGTATTAAAGATATTGCGTCCGAAGACCTGATCTTCGCGGGATAAATCTTGAGCCGTAGGATGGTCTTCCAACATGTCGGAAGTGTTCTCCTTCATCTCTTCGCGAAGACGGGATTCATTGATATCCGTACCGGTAGCATTGGAGGTGTTTACATTGTTCTGTTTCTCGTATAATTCTTTCACACGAATGGCTTGTTCCTTGGTTACACCCTTACGGGCTAATTCTGCGGCCATCTGTTTCTGTTCCTTGCCTTGTTTGATACCTTCTTTGACATATTCAAGGACTTGCTGGTCGCTCATGCCCTGAGCCATTAGAGAAGGGGTACTGCCCAACATCAGAACTAATAGAAATAAGCGAAATAGTTTTTGTATTTTCATTTACTAATCAAATAAATATCAATTAATTGAGAATGAGTGTTGTAATTCATTATATGTTAAAAGAAGGTCTTCTTTTAAAGATGATGGGGGAAGAAGGGAAAGAATGTTACGGGTACGAAGTAAGACGGTGTGTTTTTTTGATTCGTCTTCGGGATTAGCATACTGTGAGACACTATATCCCATCAAAAGAGCCAAACACAAAGCGGCTTCCTGCTCAGGAGTCCTCCCATGCTGAGAATATAGCTCATTAATCCGGTCGTGAATGCTTTTATTTAAAAGAGAAAGGTCATCGGCATAGATATCCCCCAGGTTACTCCCACCGGGAAGTAATTTACGAACCGAGTTTAATAAGTTGTCGATTTTCTCCTGCAATACGATCGTATCCATCTTAGACGCTTACCCGACTTAGCAACGATTCCACATAACCGATAGGCATATCGACACAGGCACAGCCGAGCATATCCAGGCGAACGGCGATCTTACTTTTGCCATCCATAGTCACCAGCTCACCGACAAGACCCGCCAAAGGACCTTTGATCACACGGACTTCTTCACCGCGGGCCAAAGGAGTGCTGTTCATGTGAACGGCTTCCTCTGAATAGTCGAGCATGAAACGGAAACGGGCCATCTGGTCGTCTGGGATGACCGTAGGAGTGCTTTCACCGCGCATCACCATATAGCGGCTGACCGTAGAAAGGGTCAGAACTTCCATGCGTTCTTTGGGTGTGACATGGACAAAGACCATCATGGGAAGAAGAACCGCTTCTACTTTTTTACGACGGTCACTCCATTGATGGATTTCCTGCTGAACAGGTATAAAACTGTCAATCCCCATTTTGCCCAAACGCTCGGCTACTTTCTTTTCGTGGTGCATACGAACCATTGCAACGTACCAACGTTTAGGGTGTGCTACGCCTTCCCCTGTCCCATAAATAGGCCCAGCAATTACTGATTTTTTTTCTAATGAAATCATATTTTTTACCCCATATTCATCTGTTACTTCTTAGGTAACGGATGAATATGGGGTAGCTATAAAAGAGTATTAATCTTTAGTGATCGAGGGTATTCTTTTGAAAACAAGGCATATAACTGCTGAACATGAAGACTGGACTATTTCATGTTCAGATATTTATTTGCCGTATATTGAGAAGAAAAAGATATTTTTATTTGCTGTCTATATATAATTTTGTCTATCTTTGCGCCGAATTCACATCCGTTACCTAAGAAGTAACAGACACATATTTTCACTATTAATCAACAACTTACATCAATTTACTTAGTCACAAAATAATTTTTCACGTAAAACAAATTCTTTCTATTAACTTCTGTACGATCTCTTAATTCAAAACCTTTAAGATAAGTTTGAGTAGTTTTGATAGAGGTATGTCCCAAAGACTCACTTATCATTTCGACAGGGACTCCACGATATTTAGCTGTAGTAGCCCAAGAATGGCGGAGTGTATAAGATGTGACATGAGAACTTAACTTCAACGTTCGTGCCAGAGATTTCAGACTATTATTAAAGTTGCGAAGTGCAGATTGATATTCCCGATAAGAGCGTACATCTTTCCGCGGCTTGTCACCACATAGAATATCAAAAAGATAATCAGGGCAGCCTGGTTGAGGAGGAAGACGATTACGAAGACTCTTTATGGTGTCCCGGGCAGTATCAAGTATCTCTACGCACATGGGAGTTTTAGTTTTAATGCGGTTATAATGGAGAATATTCTGTTCCAAAGCCGTTTTCTCCAAGTGAGCAAAATCGGCAAAGGACATTCCACAGAACTGAAACATTAAACCCGCAACGGACTGAGTACGCCGTAAACGTTCCGTACCGGGATCTTCATATAACAATCGATGGAGTTCCCCGACAGGCAAAGCTTTCTTTTGACGAACAGCCACCCCCGTATAAACCTCATGAAACAATAAAGGGACATAGTTAGCATTACCGGATTCCACTCCTCGGTTGTAAATACTACGAAGCATACGCATATACGTGGAAACTGTGTTAGGTTTAAGACCACACTCGTAAAGATAACGCTCATAATGACGCAGGCGATCTCGAGTAATCTGGTTGAAAGATACGCCAGACACACCACAAAAACGGGTGAAGGACCTTAATGTACTCTCATACACATGGGCCGTAGCGTGACGGCCCTCTCCTCTTAAACGGCCGATGTAACGCTCTGCACACCGGCTAAATCCATCTTTTCTCATAATTTTTTTTCTTGTTTTATTCATTACAACATGGAATACAAGCAATAATTACTTCATCCATGAGCAGACAAAATTAGCTAAATTACAATTCTCACATTATTGTTGTATTCATTGACACCGAACAGAATCTTTACTCTTTATTTACCACCAATTATTTATTTTTTTGCTTTTTCGATAAAAATCATACCTTTGCAGATATGATTGAACAGCGAGTCATACGATACATCGAAAAAGAACAACTATTTTCTCAAAACAGTAAAATACTTGTAGCATTGAGCGGTGGAGCCGATTCAGTGGCTCTATTGCGTATTCTTCATTCACTCGGCTATGAGTGTGAAGCCGCACATTGTAATTTCCATCTACGAGGTAAGGAATCTGACCGCGACGAAATGTTCGTACGCCAGCTTTGCCAACAATATAATATTCCATTGCATATCACTGATTTCGATACAACCCGATATGCGGAAGAGAAACACATTTCAATAGAAATGGCTGCCAGAGAACTTCGGTACGAATGGTTTGAGAAGAAAAGAATTGAATGTCATGCCAATAGGATCGCTGTTGCCCACCACCAAGACGACAGTATAGAAACAATGTTACTAAATCTCATTCGTGGTACAGGGATCACCGGTTTATTAGGTATACGTCCTATAAACGGATACATAGTCCGCCCACTTCTTTGCGTCAGCCGGAAAGAAATTGTCTGCTATTTGCAAAGTATCGGACAAGAATACGTTACGGACAGCACCAACCTGGAAGACGAATATACTCGTAATAAAATCCGGCTTCACTTACTTCCACTGATGCAGGAAATTAACCCGGCTATCAAAAATAGCCTAATCACAACAGGCAATCACTTAAATGATGTAGCTACTATATATAATAAAAGTATATCGGAAGCAAAAGCCAGGGTGATAACTTCGGAAGGCATTCTAATCAGTGCCATACTGCAAGAACCCTCTCCCGAAACCGTTTTATTTGAAATATTACACCCACTGGGATTTAATCCGGCACAAATCAAAGATATCTACCACTCACTCGACGGGCAATCGGGAAAACAATTCAGCAGTAAAGAGTGGAAAGTGATCAAAGATCGTGATTTCCTGTTATTGGAAAAGATACGTCCGGAAAGAAAAGATACACCTTCTTTTCAGCTAATCAGAGAAGAAAGTGAATACACAACCGATTTCCAAATTCCCCACGAAAAAGAAGTAGCTTGCTTTGATGCGGATAAACTAAGCGGAACCATTACCATTCGCAGATACCAAGCAGGAGACACTTTTATTCCATTTGGAATGAAAGGAAAGAAAAAAGTAAGCGATTATCTGACCGACCGTAAATTCTCTATCAGCCAGAAAGAACGCCAATGGGTGCTTTGCTGTAACGAACAAATCGCCTGGCTGATAGGTGAACGGACAGATAACCGCTTCCGCATTGATGAAAACACGCGGAGAGTAGTAATTTACAGAATGGTCTGAGGTAATTTCTGCTTTTTAAAACAATCGGATAATATAACAGAAAACGGAGTATCAAATACTCTTGCTTTTTTAGTACAGGATTTCACACATGCACAACACTTGATACATTTATCCGCATCCGTATGCAATTCATCCCCTTTAATAATAGCTCCTACCGGACAATGCGTTACACACAGCCCGCAATGAGTACACAAACTTTCATCTTCCACCCAAGGTGTACGGGGGAGTGGAGTACCACTCTTACGCAATTTAATAACCTTCCGCAGAAAACGAAATAAAGGAAAGAAAGGCTGGCTGGGACGACGGATGGCACGTACATCTACCTGATAAAGTTTATCAGAAGTAACAGCAGCCTGTATCTTTTCCATAACCTTATTTCCAAATTCATTAGCGAAATCCAAATCTGACTCATCCGGACGTCCCTGGGCTATCGGAGACTGAACCGTACTGTAAGAATGCTCTCCAACAAAGGTGGCTCCCGCTATCACTTTAAATCCATGATGAATGGCAAATGCATCCAATTCCATCAAGGCTTTTTCATAAGCGCGGTTTCCATAGACCACAACCAACACAGCAGGTGTATCTAGTCCACGAATACTCTCCAAACGTTCCATAGCCAATGGAGCTACATGTCCTCCATAAACAGGAACCACAATAATAGCCAATGCAGACGCAGGAACCACAGTTTCCTCAGCCATTTGCAAAGTTAAATCCACCGGAATCACATTTTTTATGCCTGTTCCCTGAACAATCGCCTCTGCCACTTGTTTAGATGTATGGGTAGGCGAAAAATAAATTAAATGAGCTTCATTTACTGTCATACTATTTTTTTTATACAGCAAAGATAGGCTTTTACATGGAAAAAAAAGGTTGATTATATATGAAACCAAAAATATTTATTATCTTTGCCCCGTTGAAACTTTCTACGATTCAACATTTATATCCCTAATTCATAATAAAGAATAAAACATATGCATGCATATCTGTATGCTATTAAGCAACAGTAATGCCGTCCATATTTCAGCTTAAAAAGAAATATTAATAACTTACTATACTATATGTATAACATTATCCAATTAAACGACAAGAATCTGTCGGAGCTTCAAGTTATTGCCCAAGAACTTGGCATAAAAAAAGCAGACTCATTTAAAAAAGAAGAACTTGTTTATAAAATACTCGATGAACAAGCGATTGTAGGAGCTACTAAGAAAGTTGCCGCAGATAAACTCAAAGAAGAACGCAAAGAAGATAAGAAAAAGCGTTCGCGTGTGACTCCAGTAAAAAAAGAGAATAAAGTAATGTCCGCAACGAAAGAGGGAGAAGGTACCAAGAATAAAGAAACTGCCCCCGTTGCTAAACCACAATCAAAAGAAGAAATTGTAAAAGAAGAAACTGTAGTCAAAGAAGTTATAAACAAGGAAGCTGCAAATAAAGAAGTTGTTACTAAAGAGAAAGAAGCTCCTGTTGCCGAAACTAAGGCAGAACAGAATGCAACTCCTAAACGCAAAGTGGGACGGCCACGCAAAGAAGCCAAACCAGCTGTGAAAAAAGAAACAGAAGAAGTTAAACCTGTTGAAGCAGTTGAAATAGCTCCGGAACAAAAAACTGTCACAGAACCAACAATTATAACTACTGTGAAACCCGCTCCGGTTGAAACAGAGAAAAAAGTGAAGGCAAGCCAATCTATTTCAGAGCAAAAGCCGATATTAAAAACAAAGAAGACTGAACCCGTAATTGATGAAGTAAGTAAGATTTTATCTGATTCCGACGACGAAGACTTTATTCCTATTGAAGATTTGCCTTCTGAAAAGATAGAACTTCCTTCCGAACTATTCGGCAAATTTGAAGCTACGAAAGCCGAATCTACTCAAACAGAGCCTGAACAAGCTCCACAACCTCAGCAACAACAGGTACAACAACCTCAACAACAGGTACAACAGCCTCAACAGAATATTCATCGCCAACGGGTGATCCGCCCACGCGATAACAATGGCAATAACAATGCTAATAACAGCAATAATGCCAACAATAATAATCCAAACAACAGCAACTACCAACGTAACAATAACCAACGTCCGCAGATGCAACGTCCTGTACCACAAAACAATGCTGGTGAAAACTTTCCGGTACAACAGGAACGTAGAGTCATCGAACGCGAAAAACCTTACGAATTTGACGATATCCTGAATGGAGTAGGCGTACTGGAAATTATGCAGGACGGATACGGATTCCTCCGTTCTTCCGATTATAATTACCTTTCTTCTCCGGATGATATTTATGTATCACAGTCACAAATCAAACTCTTCGGTTTGAAAACAGGTGACGTAGTAGAAGGAGTGATCCGCCCGCCTAAAGAAGGAGAAAAATATTTCCCACTGGTTAAGGTTTCGAAGATCAATGGACGTGACGCTGCTTTTGTACGTGACCGCGTACCTTTCGAACACTTGACTCCTCTTTTCCCGGATGAGAAATTCAGACTTTGCAAAGGAGGTTACTCTGATTCGATGTCTGCCCGCGTAGTAGACCTTTTTGCTCCGATCGGTAAAGGACAACGTGCTTTGATCGTGGCACAACCCAAAACAGGTAAGACTATCTTGATGAAAGACATCGCTAATGCCATTGCAGCTAATCATCCGGAAGTATATATGATAATGTTACTTATTGATGAACGTCCGGAAGAAGTTACAGATATGGCTCGTAGCGTGAATGCCGAAGTTATCGCTTCTACTTTCGACGAACCGGCTGAACGTCATGTAAAAATTGCAGGTATCGTATTGGAAAAAGCAAAACGTTTGGTAGAATGCGGACACGATGTAGTAATCTTCCTCGATTCTATTACCCGTCTGGCACGTGCCTACAATACTGTATCTCCGGCATCCGGCAAGGTACTTTCCGGTGGTGTGGATGCCAATGCGCTCCATAAGCCTAAACGCTTCTTCGGTGCAGCACGTAATATCGAAAACGGAGGTTCACTGACGATCATTGCTACTGCCCTGATCGATACCGGTTCTAAAATGGATGAAGTTATCTTCGAAGAATTTAAAGGCACAGGTAACATGGAACTGCAACTCGACCGCAACCTGTCCAACAAACGTATTTTCCCTGCTGTTAATATCACTGCATCAAGTACACGCCGTGATGACTTGTTGCTTGATAAGACAACGCTTGACCGCATGTGGATCTTACGTAAATACCTTGCCGACATGAATCCAATCGAAGCAATGGATTTCGTAAAAGACCGTTTGGAAAAAACAAGAGACAACGAAGAATTCCTGATGAGCATGAACAGCTAATCCACGAATTTTCATCAACAGTATAGCAAGAACAGTATAGGGCAATGGACAAAAATCCATTGCCCTTATTGTGTATAATGTTACCTTATCGTTGCATCAAGCATAATACCGTTTATCATCAACACTGATCAAGATATCAGAATAAAGCACTATCTTTGCAAAATGCAAACTTAAACACTTAATTATGTATACCAACAAACAGATTTGGAGTGTCAGTTACCCCATTTTACTCAGTTTACTGGCGCAAAATGTCATTAATGTCACCGATACAGCATTCCTTGGGCATGTAGGAGAAGTTGCCTTGGGAGCTTCTGCTATGGGGGGACTTTTTTATATATGTGTATTTACAATTGCATTCGGTTTCAGTATCGGGTCACAGATTGTCATTGCCCGACGTAATGGTGAGGAACGTTACTCTGATGTCGGTCCGGTGATGATTCAGGGAATCATATTCCTGTTAATCACAGCATTACTGTTGTTCGGCTTTACCCAAGCCTTCGGTGGAAATATCATGCGTTTGTTAGTTTCTTCCGAATCCATTTACGAAGGAACGATGGAATTTCTGGACTGGCGTATTTACGGATTCTTTTTCTCGTTCGTCAATGTCATGTTCCGGGCTCTTTATATAGGTATCACACGTACTAAAGTACTAACCATCAATGCGATCGTTATGGCATTTACCAATGTCGTACTTGACTATATCCTCATTTTCGGGAAACTTGGTTTCCCGGAAATGGGTATCAAAGGAGCTGCCATCGCTTCGGTATTGGCAGAAGCCTCATCTATTCTTTTCTTCCTTATTTATACTTATATCACTGTCGATCTGAAAAAATACGGACTGAATCGCTTACGCACTTTCGACTTTTCATTGCTGATGCGAATTCTCAGTATCTCTTGTTATACAATGCTTCAATATTTTCTTTCCATGGCTACCTGGTTTATCTTCTTTGTTGCTGTGGAACGATTGGGGCAACGAGAATTGGCAATCGCTAATATCGTGCGAAGTATTTATATTGTACTATTGATTCCGGTCAATGCACTGGCTACAACTACCAATAGCCTGGTCAGCAACGCTATCGGTGCAGGAGGCATTCAGTATGTAATGCCACTTATAAAAAGAATAGCCCGCTTCTCATTCTTTATCATGCTGGGATTAGTTGTTTTATCGGTCCTATTTCCACAGTTCCTGCTTTCTATTTATACCAGTGAAGCAGCATTGATCGCAGAATCCGTACCTTCCGTCTACGTGATTTGCTGTGCTATGCTTATTGCTTCGGTAGCAAACATCATATTCAATGGAATCTCAGGTACGGGAAACACACAAGCCGCCCTATTGCTCGAAACCATCACAATTGCCATTTATGGTTCATACATTATTTTTATCGGAATGTGGCTGAAGGCTCCTATCGAAATCTGTTTTACAATCGAGATTGTGTACTATACCTTATTATTAGTGACGAGTTATATTTACCTCAAAAAAGCAAAATGGCAGAATAAAAAGATATAAATACAAGAGATTTTTGTAAATTTGCAGCCTTAATTTAGTAATAAGTAATAAAAAATAAATATGTTCGATAATTTAAGTGAGAGACTAGAACGGTCATTTAAGATTCTGAAAGGTGAAGGCAAAATCACCGAGATCAACGTAGCAGAAACGCTGAAAGATGTACGCAAAGCATTGCTCGATGCCGACGTAAACTATAAAGTTGCGAAAGGTTTCACGGATACAGTGAAGGAGAAAGCTATCGGTCAGAATGTGCTTACTGCTGTGAAGCCAAGTCAGTTGATGGTAAAAATCGTACATGATGAACTTACTCAGTTGATGGGTGGAGAAACTGCTGAAATTGACATTAATGCCCGCCCGGCGGTTATCTTGATGTCCGGTCTGCAGGGTTCTGGTAAAACGACCTTCTCCGGTAAGTTGGCACGTATGCTGAAGACCAAAAAGAATCGTAAACCGTTACTGGTTGCGTGTGACGTTTACCGTCCGGCAGCTATCGAACAGTTGCGTGTACTTGCTGAACAGATCGAAGTTCCTATGTACTGCGAACTCGATAGCAAGAACCCGGTAGAAATTGCTCAACACGCTATTCAGGAAGCTAAAGCCAAAGGATATGACCTAGTCATCGTCGATACTGCCGGACGTCTGGCAGTAGACGAACAGATGATGAACGAGATTGCTGCTATTAAGGAAGCTATCAATCCGAACGAAATCTTGTTCGTGGTAGACTCCATGACAGGACAGGATGCAGTAAATACTGCTAAAGAATTTAATGAACGCTTGGACTTCAATGGTGTGGTATTGACTAAACTCGATGGTGATACTCGTGGTGGTGCGGCTCTTTCCATCCGTTCGGTAGTCAATAAGCCGATCAAGTTTGTAGGTACGGGCGAAAAGCTGGATGCAATCGACCAGTTCCACCCGGCACGTATGGCAGACCGTATCCTCGGTATGGGTGATATCGTATCTTTGGTAGAACGTGCTCAGGAACAATATGATGAAGAAGAAGCAAAACGCTTGCAGAAAAAGATTGCTAAGAATCAGTTTGACTTCAACGACTTCCTCAGCCAAATCGCTCAAATCAAGAAGATGGGTAATTTGAAAGATCTTGCCTCTATGATTCCGGGAGTGGGTAAAGCTATTAAAGATATTGATATTGATGATAATGCCTTTAAGAGTATTGAAGCGATCATCTATTCAATGACTCCGGCAGAACGTTCCAATCCTGAAATTCTGAATGGTTCACGTCGCACTCGTATTGCTAAAGGTAGCGGAACGACTATTCAGGAAGTCAACCGTCTGCTGAAACAGTTTGACCAGACTCGTAAGATGATGAAGATGGTAACCAGCAGCAAAATGGGTAAAATGATGCCTAAGATGAAACGATAAACTTTTTATCTGATAGAATTGAAGTAAAAAACAGGAAAGATAATAGTGAAGAAACTAATTTTACTTTTATTGATAGGTCTGTCAATCTCCTTTTCTGCTCAGGCAAAAGTTATAAAAATACTAGCTATTGGCAACAGCTTTTCGGCTGATGCAATAGAACAATATTTATACGAATTGGCAGCTGAAGGCGGTGACAGCCTGGTTATTGGAAACGCTTATCGAGGCGGACAAGGTTTTGAATCACATTGGAAAGCAGTTGAAAAGAACAAACCTGTATTCGAATATCATAAAGTAGTAGGCGGGAAGAACAGTAATCAAAGAAAAACTTTACTGGAATGTATTCAAGATGAGGAATGGGATTATATAACATTCCAACAAGTAAGCCAGGATAGCGGTGATTATCCTACCTACGAACCTTGGTTGACTCGTCTATTGGAATATGTAAAACAGCATGTACGCAATCCCAAAGTGAAATATGCTCTACACAGGACTTGGGCTTACCCACAAAATTCTGATCATGGAGGATTCCACAAATATGGCAAGGATCAGTTACAGATGTTTAAGAAGATAGTAGAAGCTACTAATCTATCAAAGAAACAGCATAAGGAATTTTGCATGATCATTCCTGCCGGAACAGCTATACAGAATGCACGTACAAGCTTTATAGGTGATAACTTCAATCGTGACGGGTATCATCTCACCTACGGATTAGGGCGTTATATAGCAGCTTGTACCTGGCTTGAGAAAATAACAAGACAAAAAGCTGTTGGGAAAAAATTCAGACCGAAAGATGTCAGTGAGGAAGAAGCTCTTATCGCTCAGAAAGCTGCTCACTATTCAGTTCGTCATCCTGACAAAGTAACGAAAATAAAGTGATAAAGAAATGATAATACAAAGAGGAAACTTCGGCTTCCTCTTTTTTTATGTCCGAAAGATTGCCGGGTTCGACAAAATATCCTATTTTTGTCCATCATCCCAAAAACGATAGTACTTTATAAGATGAAATGAATAGTTATTTTAGACTATGTTTTAGGTGTACAACAAAAAGGCATGGAGAGAATCACAGCAAAAGCAGAAAAAGTTTTAAAACCATAATAAATAAAGAATATGACATTAATAGACGGAAAAGCTATTTCCGAACAAGTAAAACAAGAGATTGCGGCCGAAGTGGCAGAGATCGTAGCCCATGGCGGTAAGCGTCCGCATCTGGCGGCCATTCTTGTAGGACACGACGGTGGCAGCGAGACATATGTGGCAGCCAAAGTAAAAGCTTGCGAAGTATGTGGATTTAAATCTTCACTCATCCGTTACGAAAGTGATGTAACCGAAGAAGAACTGTTGGCAAAAGTTCGTGAACTGAACGAAGATGACGACATAGACGGATTTATTGTACAACTTCCGTTGCCGAAACATATTTCTGAACAGAAAGTGATCGAAACAATTGATTACCGTAAAGACGTAGACGGGTTCCATCCTATCAACGTAGGACGTATGTCTATCGGTCTTCCCTGCTATGTATCCGCTACTCCTAATGGTATCCTTGAACTGTTGAAACGTTATCAGATAGAGACTTCCGGGAAGAAATGTGTCGTACTTGGACGCAGTAACATCGTTGGTAAACCAATGGCGGCACTAATGATGCAAAAAGCATATCCGGGCGATGCTACTGTCACCGTATGTCATAGTCGCAGTAAAGATCTGATAAAAGAATGCCAGGAAGCTGATATTATTATTGCTGCCTTAGGACAACCCAATTTTGTAAAAGAAGAAATGGTAAAAGAGGGCGCAGTTGTAATCGACGTAGGTACAACTCGTGTTCCGGATGCTACCAAAAAGTCCGGTTTCAAATTAACCGGCGATGTGAAATTCGATGAAGTGGCACCTAAATGTTCTTACATCACTCCCGTTCCGGGTGGAGTGGGTCCGATGACAATCGTATCACTCATGAAGAATACACTTTTAGCTGGAAAGAAAGCTATTTACCAATGAAACAGATTGGGTTTCTGATGATAATTTTACTCTCTTTGTCCTGTACTTCACAGTCGCAGACAAAGAGAGAATCTGGGGATGACATTTCTCTGGACAGTCTTTCTATTTCTGATAGGATATCACCTACCGACACAGTCCGACTACTTTTCGTAGGAGACCTCATGCAACATCAAGGGCAAATAAATGCAGCATATGCAGCTAAAGGCTTCAAAGGGTACGATTATTCCTCGTATTTCGAATATGTCAAAGAAGAGATAGGTAGAGCAGATTTTGCCGTAGCCAATTTGGAAGTTACTTTAGGAGGTAAACCTTATAAAGGTTATCCTGCCTTCAGTGCTCCGGACGAATATCTCTCAGCTATTCATGAAGCAGGTTTCAATGTTCTCGTTACTGCCAATAACCACAGCCTCGACCGTAGTCAAAAGGGTCTGGAACGTACTATACGCCTCATTGATTCTCTGAATATTCCTCATGCAGGTACTTATATCAATAATGAAGAACGGGCAAAAAAATATCCACTTATATTGGAGAAGAACGGTATTCGTATAGCACTACTCAACTATACTTATGGAACTAATGGAATTTCTGTTACTCCACCCAATATCGTAAATTATATCGATACAACTATCATCACCAAGGATATTGATACTTGCAAAACATTACATCCGGATGTAATTATCGCTTGTATGCATTGGGGAGAAGAATATCAATCGCTCCCCAACAAACAACAAAAATTCCTTGCTGATTGGATGCTTCAAAAAGGTGTGAATCATATCATTGGTTCGCATCCACACGTCGTACAGCCAATAGAAGTACGTGAGGACAGCCTTACCAATGAAAGAAATCTCGTTGTTTACTCATTAGGTAATTATATTTCCAACATGTCAGCCCGCCGTACAGACGGAGGATTAATGGTCAAGATGGAATTGGTGAAAGATAGTACCACACGTCTCAATAATTGCGAATACAGTTTGGTATGGACAGCCCGTCCCACACAATCTGGGAAAAAAAATCATCAATTATATCCCGTCAATATGCCTATAGACTCAATTCCTATAAATACTCGTAATTCATTGAAAATCTTCACAAATGATGCACGAAACCTATTCACCAAGCATAATCGGGGAATAAAAGAATACTTTTTCTACGAAAAAAAAGAGTAGTTTTTTTTGGAGATTTAAAGATTATATCTATCTTTGCACCGCGTTAGAGAAACGCAAACATGGTGGATGTAGTTCAGTTGGTTAGAGCGTCAGATTGTGGTTCTGAATGTCGTGGGTTCGAGTCCCATCTTCCACCCAAAGAGACCCTTATAAGTCAAGTACTTATAAGGGTTTTCCTTTTTAAACGGATAACACTTTTACCCCACAATTTAGTCTTAATCAGGACTCTTGTTTCCTAATAGTTTCCTAAATTAAACCCTCACCATACTCTTGGTTGCTGTACTTTTACACTGTATCTATTTATTAGATACTATATTTAGTTGAAGTATATCTATCGTTTCTCAGATAGTTTTATTATATTTGCATTAACCACTTTAAAATCTATTAAAGTATCAATAGATTTTAAAGTTAATCGAACAAGTGTATCAACTATTAAAAGAAATCAAGAAGGATGAGATTAAGGACTCAATAAAAAAAGGTACAATTAAATCATTAAAATTTCTTCATTTATTGGTTTATCAAAAACAGATATAACGAAAAAACATATAAGACTATAAACTAGAAAAATAAAAATTATGGAAAATAAAAAATTAACCCGCTCTTCCAATCGAATGATTGCAGGTGTATGCGCAGGAATTGCTGAATATTTTGGCTGGGATACCACCTTGCTAAGAATAGTCTATGTATTAGTAACTTTCTTTACTGCTTTTGCCGGAGTAATTATATATATTATCCTATGGATTATTATGCCGGGGAAAAGACCTAGTGACGGATACAAGGATCGTATGAATGAACGAATACATAATGAAAAATAATCCACCAGATAGAGTAAGAATGTAAAAGCAGATATTTATTATCTTTTAGATACGGATGATATAAAACTTAAAACATGAAGTTTTATATCATCCGTATCTACTATTAGAAGTTCGCTCTTTCCCAACTCATTATTCAAATATTCTTCTTTAACATATCAAGCCTTAATATACTAATAAAGCTCCAGTCCAAACTCATCTTTTAATTGCATTAATGCTTGATTCTTTTGCGCCATCATCTGGAACTTTTCAACGCGCCCTACAGCTCGAACCGTCTCAGTGGGTGCACTTACCCGTACAGTCATCAACACTTTACTATTCTTCAGACCTCTACGAAGATAATCTTGAATTTCAGGAATCATAGCTGTAAAATCCCTAGCAGCAATCTCATTATCAACTACTACTTCAAAAGAAGTCGAATTGCCTATTAGCATAGGACGAAGTCCTTGCATACGCTTAGCAATAGCTACTTGTTCTTTAGGTAACTGTCCGGCATATTCCTGCCAATAATAATTCAAATCCCGATCGTTGAATATAAAATCCTCTTCCGGTTGCACTTGAACATTAGTAACACTGGTAGTAGTTACATTTTGAGTCATCTGCTCCCGTTGAGGATGTTTGATAGATACCCCCAAACTCGACATCTTCATTACTGGAATCTTCTTCTCCTCTCTAACTATAGGTGAGATCCCTGCCCCCTGAGAAGCGACATTCGATGTACCCGCAGCAGGAGTTGCGGAATTTGCAACTGTTGTTACAGTCCTCTGTGGTTGTTGGGTTGTAGCAATATTGTTAGAAGCTTTCGTTCCAACCGTTGATGAAGTTGAATGAACTACTGACTGACGGACAGGTGATGCGGTATTAACCTGCGGTTGCTGAGCAACAGCAGGCTGAGTAAATACGGGGTTTAGAGTCTTTTTAGGGCTACGCCCACCACTCACGTCATCCCCTTCGGCAGTAAGTTGTGCAACCTGTATCAAAGTCAATTCAACCAACAAACGTTTGTTCTTGCTGGCACGATAATTTAAATCGCAATCATTGCACAGCTTCATAGCACGATATAAGAAAGGCAACGGGCATTTCTGGGCCTGTTCCTGATAACGTTGGCGTATACTGGCCCCTACTTCTAACAACGAGATTGTAGCAGGATCTTTGCTTACCAACAAATCACGAAAATGCGAGGAAAGACCTGTAATAAAATGACTTCCATCAAATCCCTTATTCAACACATCATTGAAAAGCAACAATGCATCACTCACCTTGTTTTCCAAAAAACAATCAGTCAAACGGAAGTAATATTCATAATCCAGGACATTGAGATTCTCAATCACACTTTTATAGGTGATATTTCCGCCTGTAAAACTCACTACCTGATCGAAGATAGACAACGCATCACGCATACCTCCATCCGCTTTCAAAGCAATCACGTTTAAAGCTTCCGGCTCTGCCGTAATTCCTTCCTTTGAAGCAACATACGACAGATGTTCCACCGTATCTTCAACGCTGATCCGGTTGAAATCATAAATCTGGCAACGCGAAAGAATCGTAGGAAGAATCTTATGTTTCTCTGTTGTAGCAAGAATAAAGATTGCATGACGGGGTGGTTCTTCCAACGTTTTCAGAAATGCATTAAAAGCAGACGCTGAAAGCATATGAACCTCATCAATGATATAAACCTTATACTTACCAATCTGTGGCGGAATACGCACTTGCTCCACTAACTGGCGAATATCATCCACCGAATTATTGGAAGCAGCATCAAGCTCGTGTATATTATATGACCGCTGCTCATTGAAAGCAACACAAGATTCACATTCGTTACACGCCTCACCATCTGCAGTAGGTGTCATACAGTTTATGGTCTTGGCGAAAATTCGTGCACATGTCGTCTTGCCCACTCCGCGTGGTCCGCAAAACAAATAAGCATGAGCCAGTTTCTGTGTAGCAATTGCATTCTTCAGTGTAGTAGTCAATGCCCGCTGCCCTACCACTGATTCAAAAGTGGATGGACGATATTTACGAG
The DNA here is from genome assembly GCF_900155865.1 of Bacteroides bouchesdurhonensis. Lineage (GTDB taxonomy): Bacteria > Bacteroidota > Bacteroidia > Bacteroidales > Bacteroidaceae > Bacteroides > Bacteroides bouchesdurhonensis. The sequence continues at coordinate 1,846,693 of NZ_LT707006.1, read as the reverse complement.
CAGATACAATATAGTTTTCCATATCCGGGGTTCTCTCTGTTTTTGAGTTTCTGAAAAATAGTGCGAATAAAGTAAATTAAGGCATACCTGATCAATGCAAATAAGACCTTTTATCGCTTTTAGTGCAAATGTACACAAAAAAGTGATAAGTAATAAAGGTTAGATAGAGAAGTTTTAAACCCGAAGCGATAAGTTTTTAAGTTATTAGTCTTATCTTTGCAGATACAAAAAAGAGAATTTATGGGCAAACTCATCACTATCTGGAATTTTATATGCAAGCACAAGTATATTATTACTATTAGTGCATTTGCTGTTATCATTGGCTTTCTGGACGAAAACAGTCTGGTCCGCCGCTTTGGATATGAACGGGAAATCAGCCAATTAAAAGAAGAGATAGAGAAATATCGGGGAGATTACGAAGAGAACACCAAACGTCTCAACGAACTAAACTCTAATCCAGATGCAATCGAGCAAATAGCTCGTGAGAAATATCTGATGAAGAAGCCGAACGAAGATATTTACGTTTTTGAAGATAACCAATGAAGCAACTAGTACCCGCCCTTTTTATTGCAGGAGCTGTAATGGCTCTCACCGGAGCTGCGATTTACATTACCGGTTGGATTTATGCTCCTTACATATATACTATCGGAGCCGGATTTATTGCATTGGCACAAGTAAATACTCCAGTTAAAGGAAAAAGCAAAACCCTTAAACGTTTGCGTATCCAACAAATATTCGGTGCATTCGCATTAGTCTTAACCGGGGCTTTTATGTTTACCACCCATGGAAATGAATGGATTGCTTGTCTTACCATAGCAGCAGTTTTAGAACTCTACACCGCTTTTCGAATTCCTCAAGAAGAAGAGAAAGAAAGAGAATAAAAAACCTGTTTACAACTTCACAGTTTTAAACAGGCATACAAAACAAAAAATATGAACTCCTCTCCTATAAAAGGGAAAGGAGTTACTTATGAATATCTTTATTTCTTAGAAGGCGATGAATATCTAGCATTCAACCCATCTACAATTTCTTTAGTAATATTAAAAACGCTATCAGCATATAGCAAATTATCAAATCCTGTATTGCTAAAAATCAGGTTATAACCATGGGCCTTATTATATTCTTTCAAGAAAGCATTGATAGAATCACGAAACATCAAACTGTTTTTATTATTTTCTTCCATCAAACCATTTTGAAGTTTAGTACTAAGCTCCTGTAAATCCTGTTCCATTTTAGTAAGACGATTATATTCTTGTTGAGCTCTTTCTGGTGAAAGGAAAGCATTATTTTCATACTTCTTCTGCCATTCCTGTTGTTCCTTTTTTAAAGCATTAGCTCTTTCTGTCAATGTTAATCGAATATTCTCATTCTTTTTCATCATTGCTTCATTCAAATCAATACAAAAGTTGTATTTAGTCAATAATGTATCTATTTCAACATAAGCAATTTTAATTCCTGCAAGTTCGGCATTAGTTTGAGTTGGAGTAGTAGTAGCAGTTTGATTATCAGCTTTGCCAGCGCATTGTGAAAATAAAACAATGAACGCAAGAGCAACCAAACCGTTCATGAGGTAGTTCATTCTATTCATAACCATAAAATATTGTTTTTAATTAATTAGTTCATACTATCGTTTAAGGCTTTTTCCAATTCTTCAATAGAAAAACGTGGCTTCTTCTGCGCTTCCCGGTCTTGTGATTGTGCACAACCTATCCCCTTTTTACGTAACGCTTTATTTCCACTCACATGACCATTCGGGAACTTCCCGCTCTTCGTAAAGAATACTTTCACCCCTAATAATACAAGGGAAATAGCAACTATTAACAAAGTTATCAGTATAGTCTCAACCATTTCTATTAATTTTGTGAGTGCAAAGATAGGCTTTAATGAGATATGAGTTCAGATAAGTCAATCAAATTAACCATATTTAGCAATAAAAGAGACTGAGAATAGTCTCTCTATTCCTATTTATAAATTAAAATAGCATGGAAAAAAAAGATTTAAAGCCGGCTGGCGTATTTAAGTATTTCGAAGAAATCTGTCAAGTGCCGCGCCCTTCGAAGAAGGAAGAAAAAATGATTGCCTACCTGAAGGCATTCGGAGCTAAACATAACCTGGAAACCAAAGTAGATGAAGCAGGTAACGTTCTGATCAAGAAACCCGCTACTCCAGGAAAAGAAAATCTCCAGACCGTCATATTACAGTCACATATCGATATGGTGTGCGAAAAGAATAACAATGTTCAACATGATTTCCTTACCGATCCCATTGAAACTGAAATAGATGGAGAATGGCTGAAAGCTAAAGGAACAACTCTTGGAGCCGACAATGGTATCGGTGTAGCCACCGAACTTGCCATTCTTGCTGATGACAGTATCGAACATGGTCCGTTAGAATGTCTCTTTACTGTAGACGAAGAAACCGGACTGACCGGAGCATTTGCCCTTAAAGAAAGTTTTATGAGTGGTGATATTCTGTTGAATCTCGACTCAGAAGATGAAGGAGAAATCTTTATCGGATGTGCCGGAGGTATTGACTCTGTTGCAGAGTTCGAATACAAAGAGGTAGAAGTTCCTAACGAATATTTCTTCTTTAAAGTAGAAGTAAAAGGTTTGAAAGGTGGACATTCCGGTGCTGATATTCATCTGGGCAGGGGAAATGCAAACAAAATATTAAACCGTTTCCTTAGTCGTATGGCCGCCAGACAAGATTTGTATCTTTGCGAGATTAATGGAGGTAATTTACGTAATGCCATCCCTCGCGAAGCATATGCTGTCTGTGCTGTACCCGAAGCTGCTAAGCATGATGTTCGCACAGAACTGAACATCTTCATCAGTGAAATAGAAAATGAACTTGCCGTTATCGAACCGGATCTGGAATTGCTCCTCGAATCAGAGTCTCCTCGTTCCACTGCGATAGATCAAGATACCACATCACGCTTGTTAAAAGCAATATATGCAGCTCCACATGGAGTATATGCTATGAGCCAAGATATTCCCGGATTGGTAGAAACTTCTACAAATCTTGCATCTGTCAAGATGAAACCTAACCACATTATTCGTATCGAAACAAGCCAACGTAGTTCTATCCTGTCTGCACGGAATGATATGGCGAACACTGTTCGTGCTGTTTTCCAATTAGCTGGTGCTATTGTTACTTTCGGTGAAGGATATCCTGGTTGGAAACCCAATCCGCATTCAGCTATTCTGGAAGTAGCAACTGAATCTTATAAACGTTTGTTCGGAGTAGAAGCCAAAGTAAAAGCAATCCATGCAGGATTGGAGTGCGGTCTGTTCCTGGATAAATATCCTAACCTAGATATGATTTCTTTCGGACCGACTCTTATTGGGGTACACTCTCCGGATGAAAGGATGTTAATCCCTACTGTAGAAAAGTTCTGGAAGCACTTGTTGGATATTCTGGTACATGTTCCTGCCAAGAAGTAACAGACAGATAAATTCACATAAAGGAGATTATGGCGATAGCAAAAAAGGATTGGTTATTGCCATAATCTTTTTTGCTATGTCTTTCTTTATCGTTTCTCTTTGTCTGGGGCAGACACAAGAAGTGTCCATAAAGACTCGCATACCATTTCGTGTCATGGAATGGAACTTAGAGAATCTTTTCGACACTCATCACGATACTTTAAAGAATGACTATGAATTTCTTCCCGATGCGATCCGCCATTGGAATTATACGAAATATAAAAAGAAACTAAATGACATTGCTCGAGTAATCACAGCAGTTGGAGAATGGACTCCTCCCGCTTTAGTAGGACTCTGTGAAGTTGAAAATGATTCCGTGTTACGTGATCTCACCCGACGTTCTCCTTTAAAAGAATTGGGGTATCGCTATATTATAACCCATTCACCCGATCAACGAGGTATAGATGTCGCTTTACTCTATCAAAGAGATGTATTCAAACTCTTAACTTCCCGCTCTATAACGATTCCCCCTTTCAAACAACATCGTCCCACGAGAGATTTGTTACATGTCAGCGGTTTACTATTAACGGGAGACACTTTAGATGTAATAGTCTGCCATTTTCCATCACGTTCAGGTGGGACCAAAGAATCTGAACCTTATCGTCTCTATACCGCTCAGATTCTACATACAGCTGCCGATAGTATTTTACATACACGTCTCCATCCCCAGCTAATTATAATGGGAGATTTCAATGACTATCCTACTAATAAATCTATCCAGAAAGTATTAGATGCACAAGAGGTGCCCATTACAAAACTGATTTCTGTCACTTCCGGAAACTCTTCCATACCATCAATTTCTCCATTAAAACTCTATCACCTGCTTGCCCGTAAAGCAAAATCTCACAATTTTGGTTCCTACAAATATCATGGAGAATGGGGATTACTCGATCACCTGATCGTATCGGGTACATTACTTAATGAATCCAGTGATTTCTACACTAGTGACAAAAAAGCAGACATCTCCCACCTTCCATTTCTTCTCACCAAAGACGAAAAATATGGTGACAATGAACCCTTTCGCACCTATAAAGGCATGAAATATCAAGGAGGAATCAGTGATCATCTACCTATTTATACTGATTTTGAATTAATCTTGCATTAATATATTGTATACATTTTCAGTACATTACACTAATCCGAATACTGATAAACCTTCAGATCGAATTTCGGTACCATCGCCAACAAGTGATCGAATATATCTGACTGAATACGTTCATATTCTTTCCAAATTTTATTTCTGGAAAAGAAATATACCTGTATAGGTACTCCGTACATTGTAGCTTCCTTCTGACTGATTATCAAATCCAAATCCTGATTTACGATCGGAAGGCTACATAAATATCTTTCTATATATACGCGATACACCTGAGAATTAGTAGGAATAACTCCTTGATCAGGCTGATAATCGGCCATTAAAGGGATTTCTTTCCGATAACGGTCTAACATTTCCGGAGTGCAAAATTGGAGTGTTGTCAAATCCAACGTAATATTCTTCATTACCCGACGTCCACCGGATTCCACCATCCCTCTCCAATTTTGAAAAGAGCCACTCACCAATGTATAAGGCGGAATTGTAGAAATCGTATTATCAAAATTTTGAATCTTTACCGTATTTAGTGTAATTTCCTGCACAATACCATTTGCATCACCCGAAGGAAGAGTTACCCAATCTCCCGGACGAATCATATCATTTGCAGAAAGTTGAATACCTGCAACAAATCCCAGAATAGAATCTTTGAATACCAACATCAAAATAGCAGCAGAAGCTCCCAAACCTGCAAACAAGGTAGCCGGCGATTTATTCACAATAATAGCAATGATAACAATTCCACCAACAAAGAAAAGAATTACTTGTAACACTTGAATAAACCCTTTCATCGGTCGGTTCTTCATTGACTTTTTCTCATCATAAATGTCCATTATCATCAATAAGATACCATTAATAGCTAACAATAGGGAAAAAATAATATATATGGTACAAGCTTTTTGAGCAATAAGTAACAATTCTTTCCCACGAATAAAAGCCATCGGCAACATAGCATAAATCAGGATAGCGGGAATAGTATGAATCAAATTATGAAACACTCTACGTTTCATCAGTAAGGTATTCCACAAATGTGGTTTCCGACGGGTATATTGCCGCATTCCTCCTACAAGAATCGCCTGACAGAGATAATCCAGTCCCACTGCAATAGCAATCATTAATATAGCGATTACCGTTTCATCAAACCGATTCGCTATTTTGGGATCCATTCCCCAATCTATCAGGATTTTATTCATCCATTTTCCTAAATCAACTACTAGCATAAGTTCCATCTTTTTTATAAAGAATAACAGACAAGTAACGATTTAGTTTAGAAAAAAGGACCAGTAGCCGATTCTCTAATCGAAACCACCAGTCCAAATGCTACTCTCTAAGCATTTCTTTTCAATATCTATCTCTATAAAGGCAGACCATAACGACCATCAACTATCTTGTCCAACTGTTCTGCCATCTTCTTAACTAATTCAGGCTTTTTTCCTGCCAGATTATTCATCTCCATCGGATCTTTTCTCAAATCATAGAGCTGTGGTTCCTGGCTATTTCCCAATTCAATATTCACTTGTTTGTTATATTCCGGACCTTTTCCGGGACGAAGATATTTCCACACGCCATCAGTAACCGATAAATTATTCTGGGCATTCTGGAGCACTAACCATTCTCTCCCTTTCTTTTGTTTACCCGTCCAAGCTTTCAACATCGGTTCACTATCCGGAGCTGCCCCTTCCGGTAAACGGACATTCAATATTTCTGCCAAAGTTGCAAACCAATCTATCTGGCAAAGCAACGCATTTGAAACACTTCCAGGTTTAATCACGTTCTTCCAGCTCCAAATACAAGGAATCCTTGTACCTGCCTCATAAGCACTATACTTTCCTCCTCGATAAATACCTCCAGGTTTATGACCTCCCAATAGTTCTACAGCTCGGTCTTTATATCCGTCATCTACTACCGGACCATTATCACTGGAAAGTATCACCAAAGTATTCTTATCCAATCCTAAACGTTCTAACGCATTCAAAATTTCACCCACCGACCAGTCAAATTCGAGCAAACAATCTCCACGAGGTCCCATTCCACTTTTCCCTGCAAACTGTGCACCCGGCACACGAGGAACGTGTGCATCTTGAGTAGCAAAATACAAGAAGAAAGGTGTATCTTTGTGTTCTTCAATAAAAGAAACAGCTTTACCGGTCAATGTCTCGGCAATTTGATCATCCTGCCACAAAGCCGACTTTCCTCCCTTCATATATCCAATACGAGAAATTCCATTCACAATACTTTGATTGTGTCCATGAGAAGGGTGCATTTTCAACAATTCAGGATTATCTTTACCTGTAGGTTCACCGGGAAAATTCTTTTTATAACTCACTTGTAAAGGATCATTCGGATCTAGATTAATCACCTGATCATTTTCCACAAACACACAAGGTACTCTATCACCTGTAGCTGCCATTATAAATGAATATTCAAAACCTATATCATTAGTTCCAGGTTTCAAAGGTTTGTTCCAATCCTGTTCTCCTCCTTTGTCTCCCAGCCCCAAATGCCATTTGCCAACCACTCCCGTGCGATAGCCTGCGTCTTTAAACATATCTGCCATAGTATAACGTTCCGGACGGATAATAGAAGCTGCATCACCATCCGCAATCCCCGTTCCTGCCTTTCGCCATGCATATTCACCTGTCAGCATTGCATAGCGGGAAGGAGTACTGGTAGCAGCTGCACTATGTGCATTCGTAAAACGTATTCCCATAGCAGCAAGACGCTCTACATTCGGAGTATGAATTGTTTTTGTTCCGTTACAACTCAAATCTCCATAACCAATATCATCTGCATAGATAAAAACGACATTAGGATGATTCTTTTGTTTTTCCTGTGCTGTTGCCTGAGAAACCAAACAAGAGGTCAAAGCCAAAGGCAATATTCCATAAAATTCTTTCTTCATATCATTCTTTATTAACCGTCACTTCTATTTCATTCATCTCTACTTTAGCCGTAGTTGAAGTTGGCGTAGTAGCTTCCAGCCTGATAAAACGTGCCGAAACTTTCTTTCCGAAAGAAATAGTTTGAGGCAACGGATTATGCATAATATTACTGAACTCACCATTAGTAGACACTTCCTGCCATTTCTTACCATCCGCACTTACATAAAACTTATAACGATAAGCCATAGTCGGCTTCGCTTCTGCATTCTGTGGTGCATAGGTAAATGCTGACAGAACAACCTCCTTACCAAGATCAATTGTTAATGGAGAAGCTGACAACATTTTCCATTCCGAACGAGGCAATGTATTCCAGTCTTCTCTCTGCCCCCCTTCCAAAAGAGGTTCTGCATAGTATGCAGCAACTTGACTAATATTTGAATTCAGACGACATTTACCTATTTTGATTCGTAATTGACTGGCCTGAACTGTTGGGAAACGTAACAAACGCTTATACCCTATCGTCGTACCCTTTCCAACTTCTATCCAGCCATTATCCGTCAGTGCCTCTACTGTAAAATCTTCTACCCTCTGACCTTTTGTTATATCTTCTTGAATCATCACTACATTAATCTGCGATTTCGGTCTCAAAGCATATACTTTTTCACTTCCCGGAGCTGCATTCCAATATTTACGACCTTTCTTTATCTTATTATCTGAAAATACCTGCTTCCGATAGGTAGCAAACTCCATTAAACGTTTAACATCCGCTTCATGAATCAATCCCCTACGATCAGGAGGTATATTCAATAAAAGCACTGAATTATAGCCAACTGATTGAAAATAAATATCAGTCAAATGTTTGAGCGATTTTACTTTATTATCTTCTTCAGCATGATAAAACCACCCCGGACGAATAGAAACATCCACTTCTGAAGGATACCAAAATAATTCTGTCGCCTTTTCCAACATGTCACGACTTCCCAAATCTGTCGACAAGCTAGATATCCCTAAGCGATTATTACTTTCATCCGAACGTTTGTAAATACCAGGTGCTAATACAGTTGCACTCCATTCTGTTTCACGTCCCAACCCTTTCTCATTACCTACCCAACGAACATCATCCCCCATGATCGCCATCACAGCTTTCGGCTGCAATCGTTGAATCGTATTATAAAAAGCCTCCCAATCATAAACTTGCTTCTTCCCATTCGGTCCCTCTCCGTTTGCACCATCAAACCAAACTTCATGTACCTCCCCATAATTAGTCAGCAATTCGGTCAGCTGTTGGATAAAAAATTCATTGTACCGAGGAGAGTCTCCATAACATTCCGCATTTCTGTCCCATGGAGAAAGATAAACTCCAAACTTCATATTATACTTATTGCACGCTTTCCTAAGTTCTTTCACAACATCTCCCTGACCATTTTTCCAGGAAGAAGAAGCGACAGAATGTTTCGTTGTAGCTGTGGGCCACAGACAGAATCCATCATGATGTTTCGCTGTCAAAATCACCATTTTGAATCCAGCCTCTTTAAGATTACGCACCCACTGTCCGGCGTCCAATTCTGAAGGATTAAAAAGCTCTGGATTTTCCTTTCCGTCCCCCCATTCACGTCCGGTAAAAGTATTGATACCGAAGTGAAGAAAAGCAGTTAGTTCCATTTGTTGCCAGGCATACTGTTGGGGAGTAGGGGTCAGTCTGGCAGCTAAATCTACTTTCTGCTCAAGAGTAGCATGCTGGGGGAATTCTACATGCTTCACATAGTAGTTTTCTTTCTTCTGTGCCTGTCCACCTAACGCAATGACAGAGGACAAGAAAAGGGAAATCAGTAGCTTATTCATTATTTCAATATATTAATTTAACCCATCATTTATTGAATGCTTGTTTCACCGGGCAAAGAGTAAATTCAAAACTCTGTTTCTTTAACGGTACCAGATACTGTGGTAAAACGCCCGGTCCACAGGTTGCAGTACCTACTCCAGCTTGCTTGGCATCCAAATGTACTGTAACCATTCCATCCCGTTCCAATTCATTAATATGACGCGCTTTCTCTAATAATATATCTGAGAACGGAATTATACTCAATTGAAAAGGCACGTTTGATTCAAAAAATAGTCCTTCACCAGATTGATCCGTTAATTTTGCCCAGCGTACATCTGTACGGTTACCCGTAGATTGCGGAGTCACATAGTAGTGAAACATACGTTCGGGAGTTGTTCGATTGATACTGATTCTACCCGATTGATTACGATCAATATACGTTTCATTATCACCACGTCCCAGATAAGAAATATCATTAAACGCATCGTTCATCTGGAATGTAAGTCCTAAACGTGCCATTGATTTCACAATTGTCGTGTCCGGTTGGAAAGTAGTACGAACTTTTACTGCTCCATTCTTATCAAGAATATAGACGAATTCCGCCTGCCCGACTTTTTGTCCTTTTGCATTGAGAATTTCTACTTGTGCCGTAGTCGATTCAGTATGCTCCTTCAACGAAACAAGCTTCTGCGTCAACTTATCCAATCCAGCATTCCGCCATAGTTTAGCACCATTCTTATCTCGATTATCATTATCCGTAGCGGGACGGAAAAGACTCAACGTAACAGGAGTAGCTAACAATTCCTTCCCGTCTAAGGTCAAAGAGGATAAAGAGCCTGTTTTCTCATCTACTACAAATGCTGTTTCTCCTGTCTTCTGTGGACAATAAGTGACAAAGTTCTTATTACCTGGAAGTATAAACTGATCATATGCCACTTCCCAAGTCTTATTAATCATCGGAGAAGCCTCTTTCCTTGTCCAACTCACATTCAGATAAGCCTCACGAACCCTATCCGGAAGTTTCACGTTACCCAATGCTATGTCTATCGTAGCATGAGGTTCACAATCCAACACTTTTGTTCCTTCCATCAGTTTCTCTCCCTGATCAGTAGTTACATCCCAATGCAAAACATATTCATTCAAATTAGAGAAGTCATACCAATTCTTGATACGAAGCTTCATATTTTTCGGAGTTAGCAAAGTGGCTTTAATATTCTGATAGACCTTTTTTACTTCAAGTAAATGCGGATGTGGTTCACGATCTGCATTTACCAATCCATTACAACAAAAATTACCAAAACTAGGTATTCCTACCGGTCCGTAATCACCGCCATATGTCCAATACCATTTACCATCTTTGTCTATTTCACGAAAAGACTGATCTACCCAATCCCACACATTCCCACCTTGCGCCATTGGTTCATTTTCAAAAACATCCCAATATTCTTTCAATCCTCCGCAGCTATTACCCATCGCATGCAGATATTCACAAAGTATAAAGGGACGGGTAATATCTTTTCTGGATACATAGTCTTTGATTTCGTCCACACTACGATACATACGACAATATATATCCGTATTATAATTCAATTCGGCACGCTCATATTGAACGGGGCGTGATTGATCTACAGATTTCAGCCAATCATAAGTACGTTCAAAGTTGATTCCATTTCCTGCTTCATTTCCCAATGACCAGATCACAATTGCAGGGTGATTTTTTGAACGTTCATACATTCGTTGTGTACGGTCCATATGAGCTGTCAGCCAAGTGCTGTCTTTCGCTAAAGAGGCAGGACCATACCCCATGCCATGCGATTCAATGTTCGCTTCATCAATCATATATAATCCATAACGATTACAAAGCTGATACCAATATGGATGCGTAGGATAATGCGAATTACGAACAAGATTAATATTATGCTGCTTCATCAGCTTAATATCCTCTTCCATCAGTTCCTTGCTTACCGTACGTCCCATTTGTGAATGTTCATGCCGGTTGGTTCCCTTCACCAATACCGGAACACCATTGATACAAAAACGACCCTCTTTGATTTCCGAAGTACGGAACCCCACTTCACATCCTGTCAATTCGGTCACTTTTCCTTGTGCATCTTTCAACTCGAGAACTAGAGTATAAAGATTAGGATATTCAGCACTCCAAGCTTTCACTTCCGGTATTTTCTTTTCATCAAAGACGATAAAGTTGCTTAAACCACGAGATTTTATATTAATGCCGTCCTGTAAAACAGTTTTTCCTGAAATATCTTTCAATGTATAAGATATAGAACCGGAGGCAGTTGAAGGACCTTCCACTGTTACTTCAAGCCCGAAGACACCATCTTTATATTTATCTTTATCCAAAGAAGCATTCACTTTATAATCAGCAATATACTGTTTTGGAGTAGTATAAAGATACACATCCCGTTCTATACCACTAAGCCGCCACATGTCCTGACATTCCAAATAAGATCCTGAACTCCAGCGATATACTTCCATAGCTATTACATTCTCACCTTCGTTCAATACATCGGTAATATCCCATTCGGCAGCAGTTTTAGATCCTTGATTATAGCCGAGTAGTTTTCCATTCACCCATACATAATAGAAAGAAGTTGCCCCTTCACAACAAAGTACTACCCGTCGTCCCTTCCAATCGGCAGGGACATTGAAGATACGACGATAAGAACCAACTTCATTTTCTTCAAATGGGACTAAAGGTGGATTCTTTTTAAAATGAAACATCTTATCGTCAAATTCATAGGTCTCATTCACGTAGATAGCAGTACCATATCCCTGACGTTCCCAATTACCGGGAACATTAATATCCGCCCATCCTCCGGTATAATATGATGGCTGATAAAACTCTTTTGGGCGATTATCCGGATTCTTCACCCAATGAAATTTCCACTTTCCATTCAGACTCATATAATATGGAGACTGTTCATACTCTCCAGGTTTATTGATAGCAGAAGCATTAGTATATGGCCACACATAAGTATGAGGAGCGACTTTATTTAGTCCTACTGCATATTGACTTTGCCATTCCGGAAGTAACAGTTTCTGTGCTGTAGTAGCCGGAATGATTGTTATTCCTGCCAATAAGATTAGAAAAAATCGTTTCTTTAAATTCATCTTTAGATTCTTTTAAAAAGTAGTTAGTAATCATGCGGATTACACTACTATTCAAATATACTTATTATAGAATAATCACCTCATCAAAATATACTTTTGATTCTTCGCCTGGACGAACATGATTTTCCGGACATGCTCCCGCACCTTCAGCAGTCACTTTAACATAACGGGCCATCACCCCCTTCATATCCATTGCAAGGTTCTCTGTGAATGTTCCTTCACGAAATATTTCTTCAAGAGTAAAGTTTAAGCTTGCTATATCCCTGTATGTAACATTGTCATCCGAAACTGCAACACTGATTGACTTTGGCTTATGTACAGCCATGCCATAATTTGTAATGCAACCGATAATAACCTTTTCCAGTTTCTCACTTTTCTGTAAATCAACGGTAAAGGAAATATGATCGTTATTCTTCCAGCCACACCACTCAAAATCCGTATATTTCAAGCTGCCACGCACTCCATTTGTTAACACCGCTTCATTCGGTTTATTACCGAGCAATGGCTTCCCGGTTGCTTTATTATGAGATACAATTAATGTCAACACCTCTCCCATCTGCTTCCCTTTTGAGAACGTAGCACATTGAACCACCTCTGTTCCTTTTACTACAATCGGTTCTTTATAAAGTTCCGAATCTGCTGCAGGTTCCTTACCACCTCCCGTAGTAAAGCGAATTTCCACATCCGGTCGGATACACTCCAATTTGACTAATGATGAATCTATCTTTGCCGTTACTGTATGTTGGATGTTGTACATTGATCGGGCAACAGTGATTCCTTTCTTATCTAAATGAGCAGTAAAACAGTCCAATGCCCCCAAGAAAGAAGACCAATCCTTATCTTCAGGCTGTACCCAAGCCACTTCTGCCAATGCTGCCAATCGTGGAAATATCTGATACTCCACATCTTCAGGTTTATTACAAAACTCGGTCCACATGGAAGCCTGTACTCCCATTAACAAAGATGCATATTCTGGTTTCCAATTTTCCTGAACCGGTTCATAATCATACACATCTTTCAAAGTATTATTGCCAAAGTAAGTCAGCGGTTCAAACCATTGCGGTCCCTGATAACGAATCAAATACATTACACGTGCCGGAGTCATGATAAAACGATGTCCCTCTTCTGCAGCTTTCAATGCCGCCTGTCCATAACCTTGCCAGCCATAAATAATAGCCCCTTCGGGAAGTTTGCTATTTGTCAGCTCATCCCAACCCATTACTTCTTTGCCTTTGCTACGTGCATAATCAGCCATTCGATTCATAAAATAACCTTGAAGAGCTTCCTCGTTGGCCAAATGTTCCTTCTTTATCCGCGACTGGCAAAGTGGACATTTCTTCCAGTTTGTTTTCCATGCCTCATCTCCTCCCAAGTGAATGTACTGCGAAGGGAAGAGAGTAATCATTTCATCAATCACACCCTGAAGAAAAGTGAAAACACTATCATTTCCGGCACAATAGATAATATCGGCATGATCTCCTCCTAAACCAGGAAGTACACCTATAAATTTATCCACTACAGGACAAGCTAGTTGAGAATACGAAGCAAGAACAGCATTACTATGTGCCGGCATCTCAATTTCCGGTATCACTTCAATTTGCCGCTGAGCAGCATAAGCAACAATTTCTTTTATATCTTCCTGTGTGTAGAATCCTCCTACCGGAGTAGGTTCTCCAGGTTCCGGGTTTCTGCGAGCAGGGAAAGGTATATCTTTGCGATCCACCCGCCAAGCTCCTACTTCTGTCAAACGGGGATACTTTTTGATTTCCAAGCGCCAACCGTTATCATCTCCCAAGTGAAAATGCAATTTATTCAATTTCAGCATTCCCATACAGTCGATGATACGCAACACATTTTCCTTGGGCATAAAATAACGTGCTACGTCAAGCATCATACCGCGATAACCGAAACGAGGTTCATCTGTAATGGTTAGTGCAGGGATTTCCCAATGTATATTTTCATGGGATACTCGATCGCTTTCAATAGCAGAGGGTAATAACTGTCGGATTGTCTGCAAAGCATAGAAGAAGCCTTTGCTATTGGAAGCTTTTATTAGTACTTCCTTAGGAGAAACTTTCAATATATAAGCCTCATCTTTCAGTGTAGTGTCTGTTATTAAGCGAATATCACCTTCCTGACTTCCTACTTTTATTTCCGGCGTAAATCCGGCCGCACAAGTGAACAGTCCATTCAATAGTTCTACTACTTCTGCTTGTTCCTTATTTTCTACAGCAAATACAGTTTTTTTTGAGAAAAGGTAGTTCCCACTACCCGGCACTAATTGTGCCGGGTGCGGAACTAAAGCTACTGAGTGTGTTAAGTTAGCTTCAGCACATCCTGTCAGTAGGGGCGACAGGACGACTGTTAATAATATAAATAAATATTTTATCATCTGGTCAATTCAAAAGATTCATTCTTTGTCACGATCCGGCGAAAAACGAACAGGATCGTTATATTGTTCCTGAAGTTTCAGCAATTCATTTTTCAGTTCTTTTACTACAGGTTCATATTCAGCTTGTCCATAGAGATTATGCATTTCTGTCGGATCTGCTTGTAAATCATAAAGTTCCCAACAGTCAATATCATTGTAGAAGTGAATTAATTTATAACGTTCAGTACGTACACCATAGTGACGTTTCACCATGTGTTCGGCGGGGTACTCGTAGAAATGATAGTAAAGAGCTTTACGCCAATTCTCCGGATGTTCTCCTTTCAATAAAGGAACCAATGAAACACCTTGTATATCATCTGGAATTTCCACACCGGCAAGTTCCAGGAATGTAGGCGCATAATCAATATTCTGTACCATCTCGGTTACATCTCCTCTACGCTCAAAACCTTTCGGCAATCGCATGATTAACGGAGTACGCATGGACTCTTCGTACATAAAGCGTTTGTCAAACCAACCATGCTCACCCATATAAAAACCTTGATCAGAAGTGTAAACCACCAATGTGTTATCAAGCAATCCTTTTTCTTTTAGATAATCAAGCACACGCCCTACGTTATCGTCAAGCGACTTTACCGTCTTCATATAATCTCGCATATAACGTTGGAATTTCCAGTTAGCAAGTTCTTTTCCTTGTAGATTCTTCTGATAGAAATCATCTATAATCGGACCATAAAACTTATCCCAAGCTGCTCGTTGTGCTTGATCCATTCTTCCAAGATATTTCTCGTAAAGAGATTTTAAACGGCTATTCTTGTCAGGTCGCAACATTTTGAGGTCATAGATCATATCCATGTCTTTCACAATGCTCATCTCTTGTGCGGCAGCTGCCGGACGCCCCTCGTAGTCGTCGAAGAAGTTATCCGGTAAAGGGAATGTCTTGTCTTCATAGAGAGCTAGATTACAAGTATCTGCCAACCAGTTCCGATGAATGGCTTTGTGATGAATCAACAAACAAAATGGTTGGTCAGGATTACGCTGATTCTCCATCCAGTCAATAGCATCGTCTGTTATAAGATTTGTAATGTAACCATGCTTCTTAATAGTATCGTTATCCTGTGTGATGAAGTTTGGATTGTAATAATCACCTTGACCGGGAACGATTTCCCAGTAATCGAATCCGGATGGCAGACTTTCCAAGTGCCATTTGCCTACTAATGCAGTCTGATAACCGACTTTTTGCAGTAACTTCGGAAAAGTTTGCTGCGAACTGTCGAACACACAGGTGGTATTATCATAAAATTTATTGGCACAACTATGTTTACCCGTAATCATACAAGCACGACTAGGACCGCTCAAAGAATTTGCGACAAAGCTTTGTGTAAAACGTACTCCATCTGCTGCAATACGGTCAAGATTCGGAGTTTCCATATAGCGAGTGTCATAGCAACTCATCATTTGAGCTGTATGATCATCCGTCATTATATAAACAATGTTCAAGGGTTTCTGTTTCTCAGTTTGTTGATTATTACATGAAACAAGAGAAGCAATAGCGGCGACACCTGCTAAAGAGTAGCATAAATTAAATGTTGTTTTTTGCATAATATCACAGTGTTAGATAACGGTAGCAAAGATACAGGGTTAGAGTAAATCCGATGTCTACAAATAGCTAATGAATTTCCACTATTCTACATTTTTGGCGATTTCATCGGAAAATAAGAGATAAATGAAAAAACAAAGAAAAAGGCCAAAAGCCTGAATGATCAGGGCTTTTAGCCTTTAACTTTGAAAAAGAGAATACTTACATACTATTCTTCACTTTCATATTCGAATAAAATCTTCATTAAACCTCCTGTTTCCTCTGTTCCGTAATCCATAGAGGTCACATATCCATCAGCATCATATTCATATGTGAAAGATAATACAACATCTTCTCCTGTATTAGGATTAGAGGAATTAACAGCTGAAGGCAAATTCACAGACTTTTTGTCGCACAAATCAAGCATATGAGCTACTAACTGGAATGGTTCAATAGCATCTATCAATCCTAAATAGCAAACTACTACATCTGTTCCAAAAGGATTATTCTTTAGTTCTTTATCCCCATATATAAAAAATTCCATATCATTATAACCTGTGATGTTATTGCCATTATACACATAAGTTAAATATGCATTACCACTAGTAACATTAAACAATCCTTGGAAGTATCCATTATCATATTTCCAAGTATAATCTCCGGAATGTCCATTGGAACGCTCAATAGAACTACTAGTTACTATCCCGTCTGTAAGTGTCAAATTAAAAGGATCAAATGCTCCTTCATTTTCCGGTGCATTAACAAAGCTATATTTATTTCCAACAATTGAAACATTATAAACAGATTCCATATCTCCTTCGTCCTCCTGCAAAACTTCTCCTGATTCTTCATCAACCACTTTCTGAGACATATACATAGTTTGTGCAAAGGCAGAAATTTGCTGATTACTATTTCTAATTTCCCATCCTATTTCAGTAACACCTGTCATAATCATACCTTCACCTGACATAGTAGATTCACTTCTTTGTTTTACTGATTTCAGTCTTTTCACCACTGTCAAAGTGATCTTATCAGTCAAAGTCCATTCTCCGCCATTTTGTTTTAAGATAAGTTTATAATCACCTTTTGCAGCAGTAGTAGGTACCGTACAGGTCAAACCTGAAGAACGGTCAGTAACAGTCAATTGAGTACGCGTTCCACTTTCATTTTCCAAATATACTTCAGCAGTTTGATTAAAACCATTACCGCCAATTGTAAGTGACTTACCAATTCCTCCTACTTCCGCAATATTCAAGTCTGTAACAGGTAGAGAAGCAGGTGTCAAAGTAATCTTACCTAGTTCCCAAGTACCATTCTGATTCAATATTACTGTATATTTACCTTCATTTAGGGACATAGGAATACTAAATATAGCTCCTGAAGAAGTAAACGAAGGATTCTGTATTACAGTTTCCTTATTTTCCGAATCTTTCAGAATCAGTTTAGCTACTGTAGCATCAAAACCTTCACCTCTTACTGTTACTTCAGTACCAATCTCTGCTGTAGAAGGAACCGAACAATTTGTAATTGGATTTACCGGAGTCTTATCTCCATTGTCATCGTCAGAACAAGCTGTGAATACACCCATCGTGCACACCATCAGCATTAATAACCAGATTTTCTTCATAATTTAGAAAATTAAATTAATAATAGTATTTATAGATATTTGTCTTTAAAATTAAATACCTTCTAATGCATTCAGAATCTTTTCGGTATCTTCAGAAGAAGGACGTGTCATATCGTTATTAATTATAATACCTTCTTTATCCAACAAAATAAAGTGAGGAATACCTTCAATACCGTATGCATTCTGGAATGAACTACCACGACCAATTAACAATTGAGTCCCAGTTAAGTCTCCGCTATTCACTTTCTCATCCCATTTCTCTTTTTTATGATCAATTGAAAGGCTAAGGAAAGTGATATTTTTTCCTTCAAATTTTGATTCCAATTCTTTCAGGAAAGGTAGTTCCTTTTGACAAGGACCACACCATGTAGCCCATAAGTCAATATACAAATATTTACCTTTGAAATCTTTCAATGAATACGATTTGCCATTAATATCTACTCCTTCAAAATCTGGAGAAGGTCTACCCACAGAAGTGATATCCCATTTGTCATATTTTACTTTATAATCAGCAAGCAGTACCGTATCTTTAACATATGTATGATAGACATTTTCCATGTCAGTAATATTCTTGATACCGAAACGTTCTACGTAAGCTCCTGCTATATAATGCAATAACGTTTGCTTAATTTTTTCACTCTTGATATTATCAGCGATATAACGCATCTGAGCTACCGCTTTCGGATAATATTCTGTAACCATTCGATTAGGTTCATCCAATACATGAGCCAATTCTACTATATAATCACGATATTCTTCGAGAGCCAACCAGTCATCATCCTCTATCCAATACTTTCTAACAGCATCATAGTATGTCGCATCCGGGCGATAAGTAGTATCTTGTGCTATAGCTACATATCCAACCGGATACATTATCACGCGAGTCCCATAAGAATACTTAATACGACCTTCTTCCATTTTTTCAAATTTACCGATATTTTCCAATTTGCGGGCTTTAAGCAACTTCAATGCTTCCTGCTCTTTCTGACTCAACTTCTTAAGATATTCATCCATAGGCAAAGCAAAGTCTTCGTCTGGCAGAGTAGTCAAAGTTATACTATTCAGGTAATCCACTATCGGTGCTTTTTCTCCTTCAAATTTGAAAGTATTCACATAATCGCCACCATCAAAAGTAATATGGGGACGGTCACCTTTCTCCAGATAAACTTTTCTCTCATTCTGTCCATAGAAAGCTCTAGCATATAAAACATCTTCATTGGGTATAGTAAATTCACCGTGTCCCTGCGCGTCCAAAGGTACTTCATTTACAGTCATGCGATAAACTAGAACTACTTCTGTAGCTGTCGGATTCTTAACATCGAAAGTAACTACGATGTCATTGGATTTGTTAGATGAGGTACAAGCACACATGAGCCCTACCAACAATACTAATAAGCAATTTTTCATATTCAACATTATATTATAAAAAAATTAATTGACTCTTTCTCTATATGTAGCATCTACAATTTTCGCAAATCCGGTATATACAGTTGGTTCTACCGAACGAAAATCACCTTCAGTAGTCATACCATTATATACTCGCAACGTTCCCTCTCCTCCATTTTTCATACTTCCTACTATAAGGTCGAACGAACGTGAAGCATTTTCACTCTTTTGATATAGATTGAATTTAAGACAGGTAATTGTTTCTCCTCTCAACGTAAATTGTTCTTCAGCCCGCAAAGGTGAAGCAGACAGATCGACGCGATAAACTGTACCACCTACTGCATAATACATATAATTCTTCAAAGAACTAAAGGCATATAAATTGCCTTCTTTGGTAATATTCGTACAACCCGATAAATCTCCATAATAAGATTTTCCCAACACATAGGTACAGTCAGCATATAATAATAAATCACCTACCTGAATACCATATAAATAGCGTCTATTTCCATCCGCCAGAATAGTATATGTCATTCCCATTTTACCATTACCCGGATCATACTTCGTATTCTCCATATAAACGCAATCATATCCAACCGGATATTTATCAAAAGCCGATCCTACTACTCCTGCATTTCCCTTTATTGTAGTAGCGATTTCTCCCATTTCATCCATATCCACCAAAGGATTATATCCGCCAAGATCATCAAAAGCCATCAATGGACAGTAAGCCATGAAACGTTTATTATCAATATCGTACAATAAATATATTGCAGCATATATCATAGATGCAGAAACATTAGTTCCAACATATGGAGCCACTTTAAACTTTTTATTGACAGCACTTCCATACAAACCGTCAATTCCCATTATTTCACAATAGTAGGCTTCCGTCCCACTGACTATTACTTTACCAAATCCTGCAGAAGTAATTGAATAAGGAAGTAACTTCTGAGGAACCGCTACCTCATAAGTAAAATTATACTCTTCTTTCCACTCAAAGTTATTCTTTCCCAAACGTGTTGCTCCCTCATCAGTCAGCAAATAATAAGGTGAATTGGCATCTGTCATTTGAGAAAGCCATTGTATCTTTCGGGGACCATTCCATTGAGGTGTTCCATTATTTTTCAGAATATCACGGTAAATTGTTCCTTTCACCACTTCTACCATAGATACCATATCAAGGCGTGCTCTTCCATTGTCGGAGCATAGCACCATCCAGCCTTCGGTAGTAGTGTCACTAACTGTCAAAGTATAGTTCTTTTGCCAATATAGTCCGGTAGACTTTTCTGTAACAGTAAAATATAGTGTATATTTACCCGGATTCAAATTTACCGTATAGTCCAGGTTACGAGTATTTCCTATAACTGTCACTTCGCTACTTTCATCCTGATTAATCACTTTCCATTCAAAATCATACTGATCATCAGACTTAGCATTTTCTCCCAAATCAGGAGTCAATTGCAATTGATCATACACCAAAACAGAAGGATTCTCTTTTACTCCCGAAATCTCAGGTTCTATCAGATCATGATAATCATAATTTCCCATGTCTTCGGCACAAGCTATTATTAGAAGACCTAACAACAAGCCTCCACATAAATGACTATATAAATTTTTCATCTTCATAATTTATTCTTATTAGAAAATTAAAAAACTAAAGGTTGTCCCGTTTTAGGATCAATTACCTCTTCATCATAAGCCAGTCCTACTTCTTTTTTTGCCACTTCTTCTGCTATATAGCTATTCATTTCAGCTCTAATGTAAATAAGCTTTGCCAAAGTGATAATAGTTCGATCGTTAAAATCGGCAGGGGCAATGTTCAATACCCGACACACCAATTCAAACTTCTGCTGAGTGAACTTACCTACAAAATCTTCATCCCAGGCAGCAGGTGGATTAGTGAACATGTCTGAAAACATAATACGGTAATGCAACATAGATACAGTATCTCCACTAGCTTGTAATTCTTCTGATACAGGAAGTGTGAAGTACTCATTGGCACTAATTTCCAATCGAATCGTTTTCTTTTGCCCTTTCAAAGAGGAAGTACGTTTCAATATCACTACATAATCAAAACTGGTAGCATTAGCTGGCAATTCAGCTTTTAGGGGTAGCACATAATCTATTCCTTCCGTAGCATCTTCCGAACTTACACGAATATTAATCGGACGAGCTTGTTCAACCGGACGACCTAATAACTGAATTTTTACTGGAATTTCCATTTCATTTGAATTTTCATACACAAATGTCACATCAGTACTATCCTGCAATGCACTAGCTCTAGATCTATTATTGAAATAGATTCCGCTAATTTCATCAAATGCATCAGGTGTTTGTTCTTCACAAGCAACCAACCCTATAAAGAATAGCAAAAATCCTATATGTATCTTTTTTATTTTCATATTACTATCTCATTTAGTATTTTCATATTATTATCGTATCAGTTCTCGATCTCCGAATCGGGTAAAGGCACTACAAATATCTCATCACTCGGTTCTGGGTTCTTGCTTGTATTAGACGTGAACAGAACAGATGTAAACAATCGTTTATACATAAAGAAAAGTTGTCCTTCACCATACAGTTCACGAATATATTCATACTGAAGGATATCACGATTCAATGTCGATATATTAGTTACACCTCTATTTTTCCGAAGAGTATTCACATAAGATGTTCCTTCAGATAAATTGGAAGACTGGCTTTCAGCAGCAATAAGATACATTTCTCCTAAACGCAGCAACGGAATCATTGTATTTTCAATCTTCCCAGTAGTTACCATATCCGAATATTTATAGAAGTATTTATTGGCTCCGGTAGCTACCCAGTTTACACGACTTCGATAATCATCCTGATTACCTCCAGTTGCAGCTCCACCTCCAAATATTAGATTGCTCATCAGATTATTATCCATTCTGAATACATAATTAGGTAAACGACTCGGATCATAATAATTTTTGAAGAGCTTATTACGACTGGAATGTGATAATGCAAAAATCACTTCGGAAGAAAAGATTCGGTCCGGATCATCCGGTGACCCCGTTACAAGACTTTTATCTACAAACGGAAAAACTCCTTTATTCGCTGCTTTAATTACATCAGTAGAATAAGTAAAAGCTCCTTCTCTATCACCAGTATAAAGACATACACGAGCCAACAAACCTGTAACTGCATAATAATTTAGTCGTAATGCACGATAACGCAGAAAATTAGAAACGCCATCGGTAGCTCCACTCATCATGGTTCCTTCTGTTATTACCGGATCATTCGATAACAAAATACGAGCCTCTTTCAGATCTGTAATTATCTTCTTTGCAACTTCAGTAGCCGGAAGCAGATCTTCCGGAATATTTTTCTGTGCAGTATAATAAGGAATACTCAATTTATCACTGTTCCGTGAATATACAGGACCGAATAGACGTAACATATCAAAATGTAACATCGCTCTTAATGCAATAGCTTCTCCACGAATAATATTATAATTATCACCTGTAAATAGTGATTTACGACTTTCAATATTCTCCAGAATCTTATTACAATTCAAAATCAAAGCGTACGCCTGATTCCAAGTTTCACTCAAACGTGCACGCCAATACTCCGTTCCATATTGGTATTTGGAAAGATCCTTATAATTACCCCATACATAATTATCAGTACCAATTGCATACGCTCCTCCCATGACCTCCAACATCTCTACTGACAGAGCACTTCCATAGAGTTTATCATTATTCAACTCAATATATACACCATTCAACAACTTCTGAAACCCATCTTCAGACGATAACAATTCATCTTCCCCTATCTTGTCATAAGGTTTCACGCCTAACCAGTCGTCACAGCTGCACAGCAGCAAGCAACAGCTTATCAATACACCTATATATTTTTTACTCTTCATAACTCATTTTGTTTTTTGTTAGTTTTTTCTTTACCTTATTAGAATGTAGCTCCGAGAGAAAAAGAAATGGTACGTGCAAACGGATAGTCAATTCCACGTTCGTCTTTGACTGTAGACCAACGGAAAAGATCATTCATATTCGCTTGCAGAGTCAATGCCGATAAACCCATTCTTTTAATAAAGCCTTGAGTAAATTCATAGCCTACGTTTATAGACTCACAACTTAATGTATTTTCATCCATCACAAAACGAGATGATTTCTCCGTTTTCTGCACTAAAGAAATTCCTTTAAACTGTGCCTCACGATTGGAAGTAGACCAACGATTGTATAATGCCCGTTTATCTTGGTTATTGTATATATCTTCCGTACCGATATTTTCCACTTTCTGGAAAAGAGAAGAGTTAAACAATTGCCCACCTAACCGATAACGGAAATAGCAACCGAACGTAAATCCTTTAAAATAAAAGGTAGTTCCGAATACACCTTCCACCTTAGGTTGAGTATCACCAACAACAACCTCATCATTTACATCATAAGTAAAAGAGTGGGTACCATCTTTTTTGATAAATAGCTCTTTACCCGTAGACGGATCGATACCCGCGGAGCGTACTGCCCAAATTGCAGTAGGACTACCGCCATCGTAATAACGGGTAGTACCTACTAAAGAGGATTTACCACTTTCATTCAACTCACTAAATGAGTTACCAATATTAGCATATTTCGATCTGGAATGTGTAGCATTCACACTGATATTCCAATTAATACGTTGCTCCAGCATATAAATCGGAGATACTTTTACAGTCGCTTCCCAACCTTGAGTCTTCTGTGTACCTGCATTCATCGCAATACTTGTTACTCCCATTGATCCTGGAGTAGTGATAATAGCAAGTAACGGATCGGTATTTTTCCAGTAATAATCAAAAGTAATATTCAAACGATTATTCCATGTAGTTACATCTATACCAATATTATAATTGATAGTTTCCTGCCATGCCAAGTCTTTATTTCCCAATGCATTCAGAATAACTCCGGTTCCGAATATATTCGTCATCCAACCATTAAACATATAAGTTGAATATGCTTGATAAGCTGCAAAATTTTGGTTACCCGGATTACCAACAGATCCTCTTAATTTAAGCAACTGGAATAACTCTGTGTCTCTGAAAAATTTCTCATTATGTACATTCCATCCCAAACCAACAGACCATGTGTTTCTGAAACGATTGTCAGTTCCAAACATAGAAGCACCATCACTACGATAATTAAAATCAAGCAGATAACGATTATCATAAGAGTATCCACCATTTAAATAAAAACTGGCTGCCCTTTTCAGATTCTCACTATATCTCGGTTTTCCCCCGTCTGGATAACCATTGGCAAAAGACGGAGCAGCAAACTGATCGTCCGTAAAACCGTTAGCAGAATAACCAAAAGTATTATTTTTATTACTACTAAAATTGAATCCTGCTACTGCATTAACCATATGTTTATCAGCAAACAGTCGTCCAAAAGTAGCGGCTAGATCTCCTTCATAAATCATACCT
Organism: Bacteroides bouchesdurhonensis; assembly: GCF_900155865.1. Lineage (GTDB taxonomy): Bacteria > Bacteroidota > Bacteroidia > Bacteroidales > Bacteroidaceae > Bacteroides > Bacteroides bouchesdurhonensis. The sequence continues at coordinate 1,821,864 of NZ_LT707006.1, read as the reverse complement.
TTTACTAATGAATGAGTATAAAGTCCTTTCTCAGTTTCTCCTACATCATCAAATTGTGAATGTAACGGAGAAAGACGTGTATCCTGTGTATTATCCGACTTAGTTAGACCAAACTTTGCACGCAGACGAAGATCGTGAGTAGCAAACCACTCAATAATAAAGTTATTGGTAAATCCAAATTCTTCACCCTTATCATAATTATTCAGATGAGCATTCCACAGAGGATTTGCAACAGGAGAATCCTCCGCTCCCTCTACCGGATAGTACAGATACTTATCAACTTTTCCCACTGAATTATACTTCCGATAATAAGGATTTGCCTGAGCATATTCTGCAAATGATACTGTTGGATTATTTGTTTCTACATAGTCTACAGTCAATTTATTACTGAACTGGAATTTTCCAGTGCGGTAAATCAAGTCCAGATTTCCTCCAACAGTTTGTCGATCAGAACCTTTCATCACTCCATTCACTTGTCCAAAACTCAGCCCGATGCCATAACGTATCTTTTCTTCACCACCCTCAGCATAAATATTATGCTTATGAGTAAATCCTGTACGTATTGGTTCACTTAGCCAATAAGTATCCACTCCCTTTTCTATTTCCCTCAGGCGTGAATTCTTTAAGCTATCCAGACGCATCTGATTGAAAGGGCTACCCGTAAGATCTTGATAAACTCCTGCCATTGTTTCGAATTGTAATTTCTCACGAGCATTCATCAGATTATAATCAGTCAGGTCGGCAACAGTCACTCCGTAATCTCCTTTATAAGAAAGCTGCAGTCGTCCTTTTTCCGGAGTTTTTGTTTCAATAACCACAACTCCATTAGATGCTTTCGATCCATAGATAGCTGTGGAAGCAGCATCTTTCAGAATAGTCACAGATGCCACACGATTCATATTCAGATTCATCACTGTCTCCAAAGTAGTTTCAAAACCATCGAGGATAAACAACGGTTGGTTAGGGTCTGTCCCATATTCCTCTTTCAGTCCCATCACACTAGTTTTACCTCGGATCTCAATATCCGGCATCTGATTCGGATTAGAACCAAACTTATTGTTATCCATAATCTTAAAAGAAGGATCCAGTGTCTTTAAGCTCTGTAGAACATTTTGTGACCCCACCGATTTCAATTCATCTCCTTTGAAAGTCGTAGACGAACCGGTAAAGCTCTCTTTCTTACGTTGATAAACACCTGTTACCACAACGTCCTTAATTTCCATTAAAGCCTGTTGCATCACAACATTAGCGAAAGAAGATGCATTCTTTCCATTAAAATGTTTCACTATCTTTTCATAGCCAATAAAAGAAAAAATAATGTTACATTCTTCAGCAGGAAGCTTTAATGTAAATTGCCCATCAAGGTCTGTTGCTGTTCCTACAGATGTACCTTCGATAGACACTGAAACGCCAATCATCGGAGAATGATCGGCACCATCGATTACCTTTCCTTTTAATTCTATTACCTTTTCTTCCTCAGGTTGCACCTGTTTCTCAACAACCGGTCGAGGAATGATAACAATGGTACGATTTTCGATCTTAAAAGTAAAATTTGTATCGGAAAGAATATCCTTTAATGCTTCTGCCAAGTCAATATTCTGATAATTAGCATTCACTCTTTTTGTACATTCTGTCAATTGTTTCGAGTTATAAAAAAACTCATAGTCGGTGACCGCACTCATCTTTTTCAATGCTTCTGCTACCGTTACATTCTTTAGCTGTACATTTATCTTTTGAGCATAAATGACATCACAAAACACAAGAAGCATGAAAAGCAAAAACACTTTTCTCCAACTAGCACAAATAAACTTCACTTCTCTTTTCATATATATTCTATATAATTGTAGTTCGAATTATTGTATCATTTTGTATTTTGATTCCACCTTATTTCAATCGAATGATTCCATTTTCTACTTCACAGATAATTCCAGCCGTTTCAGTCATCAGGCGAGTGATATAATCAACTCCCCGATCATAACTGATTTTCCCTGAGAAAGAATAGTCTTTCAGACGCTCGGCCACCTGAATTTCAATTCCATACATTCTTCCAAGACGTTTAGCCAGTTCCGAAAGATGTTCATCCTCAAAATAAATCCAACCATCTTTCCAAACGGTAAATACTGAAGCATCTACTTTTACTACTTTCGTCTTTCCCATAGCACAATCCAAGCTAACTTGTTGATCAGGATTCAGAATGATATCTTCTTTTACTTTTCCAAATTGATAACTGATTTTTCCTGTAACGAGAGTAGTAACGTGTTTTTCACTTTCCGGATATGCATTGACATTAAAACTGGTACCTAATACACGTATGGATTCCTGTTGCCCTGTTTCTACATAAAAAGGGCACTTCTCATTACGCTTAACCTCAAAAAAAGCTTCTCCTGTCAGTTTCACCCTACGCTCGGATTTACCCTCAAAAGAAGCTGGATATTCGAGTGTAGAAGAAGAGTTCAACCATACTTGTGTACCATCTGATAAAGTCATTTGGAAACGACGTCCGGCAGGAACTTCCAGTCTCAATATACGTTCTCCAGCTAAAGCAAGCTTATCCCCACTAGATGTCCTTAAAGCAATATCATCAGAAGTATTCTGTTCAATACATGCAGCACTGTCAAGAGACATAACTACATCATTATCCATTTTCAATATAACCTGATTATTAGATATGGTGACTCCCATATCTTGTAACTGCGAAATAGCAGTAGACTCTTGTTTTGGCTGAACAGGTAGTTGAAGCATTAGTACGCCTGTTATCAACGCTGCAGCAATTCCGCTAATTGCTGCAATACGAAACCGCCGCCTGATACGAAGTTTATTTTGAATCCGGCATTGTAAATCTTTGAAACCCTGATCAGAAGAACTCACCCCTCCCTGGGAATCGGGTAATTGATCCCAAAGTTTTTCGAGCAACTCATCTTCCTGCTCACCTATTTCCCGTTCGGGAATATCATGTTTTGTATCCATACATAATGAACTTTATTCATTATATATAATACCAACACTCTCAAATTTACGTATTCAATTTGGATTTTTTTTTGAACGGAGCTTAATTTTTCTTGATTTCTCCTCTTAATTTCTTCTTTACCTTATATAATATAGTCTCCACAGTCCGGATAGAAATAGACAACTCTTCGGCAATAATAGAATTCTTTTTTTCTTCCCAATAACTCATTTGTAGTACCCTGCGACTTTGCTCCGGTAAACGTTCAATGGCAGGAATCAACACTTCCACTCCACGTGCAGATTTAGAAGTCTCCTCCCAATCTTGTTTCTGCTCTTCCATTGCCCTCTCTTCCCGAGCTTTACGCGCTTCTTCCGTTTTGATTAATTTTAGCGAATTATTATGAACGGCACGTAATAAATAGTTGCGAAAAGATTTTGTTTCATCTAATGTTTTACGATTCATCCAAACTGCCATAAAAGTATCCTGCACAACTTCATAAGCCGCCTCAGCATCTTGCAGGATATTCGTTGCATATATCCGTAACGAATTGCTATATGCCTTATATACAGCTTCAAAAGTTTGCTGATCTCCCCTCTTTAGCACTCTCACCACTCGATTGTTATCAGATAGTTCGAATAGTTCTTTTGACATAACAGTTTGTTTTCGAAAAAATATCAAAAGCAAAGTTACTAAAAAGAATGGTATACGCTATAAATTCTGTAAGTTTTTAGATTCCTATACTGAAAAAATTACTCTCAAATGAAAATATCACTTTCCTTTTGACGGTTTATTATTATAAAAATACATTTTATATACCTGATTTACGAATAAACTCTTCAGCACATGCCAATGTTTCAGGTTTACCAATGTCAATCAATTGCAAATTTTCAGTAAGATAACCGTTATATTCCACCTCTTGACAAGTAGCAAGATAAAAATCCATAATAGAGAACTTTCCTTCCCAACATGGAACATCCATCAATTGAAAAATAGCAGGAGAAAGAACATGGATACCACTAAATGCATATTCCAGATAAAAAGCCTCGACATAATGAAACCCCTCAGGTTTTATTTGTCCTGTACCTTTATTTATCCACCCACAAAGTTTTTGTCTTTGATCAAAAAGCAAGTAACGGGAAGTTTTACGCCGGCTAGCCAATAAAGTTGCCACGCCACCTTTTTGAATATGATAGTCATATAACTCTTTCAGATTGATATCCGAAAGAATATCGACATTATGAATTAAAAATGGTTCGTCAGAATCCTCAAAAAAAGAACGGGCTTTCTTGATACCGCCCCCTGTATCCAGTAAATAATCTCTCTCGTCGGAAATGAGAATATTAAGCCCAAAATTATGATTAACTTTCAAAAAGTCAAGGATCTGATCCCCAAAATGATGAATATTAATCACAATCTTAGTGAATCCCGATGCTTTCAATTTTAAGATAACATGTTCTAACATAGGACATCCGGCCACCGGAACAAGAGCTTTAGGCATTGTATCAGTCAGAGGCTTCAGCCGACTGCCCAAGCCGGCCGCAAATATCATAGCTTTCATACTGTTGCTTCAAATGTCTTTTCTATATTCTGTTCACGATGCACCAATTCAACTTTGACTCCGAATTTACGATTCAGATGTTCAGCCATATGTTGAGCAGAATAAACAGAGCGGTGTTGTCCTCCCGTACAACCGAAACACACAGAAAGGTTACTGAATCCACGCTCCATATAACGCTTTACAGAAGCATCTACTAATGCATAGGCAGAATCCAAAAAATGAAGGATCTCACCATCCTCCTCTAAGAAACTAATAACCGGTTCATCCAATCCGGTAAAAGGTTTATAACGTTCATATTTACCCGGATTATTCACTGCACGACAATCAAAAACATATCCGCCGCCATTGCCCGTCGGATCATCAGGAATTCCTTTCTTATAAGCAAAACTCATCACTTTAACAGTGAGTTGCCGTTTTTTCAGATCGTCAGTAAATTGTTTCAGTTCGGTTAATTCTCTCAATACTTTGCAAAGATATGGATATTCAGGATAGTCTTCTTTCAGTAATTCCCGTAAGTTCTCAATAGCATAAGGTACACTCTGAATAAAATGAGGCTTCTTCTCAAAGTACCCTCTAAAACCATAAGCTCCCAATACCTGCAAAGTACGAAAAAGAACAAAATGCCGTAACTGGCTATAGAAATAAGGTTCGTCAATCGGTTTATACTTACGCAACGCATCCATATATTCCTCCAAAAGTTCTCTCCGCAAACTATCAGGATATTTAGCTTTCGCTTGCCAAAGGAAAGAAGCGACATCATAATAAAAAGGACCTTTCCGTCCTCCCTGAAAGTCTATAAACCAAGGCTCTCCGTCTTTGATCATTACGTTACGGCTTTGGAAATCACGATACATAAAGGTAGCAGAAGAACTACGCAACAAAACATCACTCATTTTCTGAAAATCATCCTCCAGTTTATCTTCCTGAAACTCCATTCCAGTAGCCTTAAGGAAACAATATTTGAAGTAATTCAAGTCCCAAAGTATAGAACGTTGATTGAATTCGGGCTGAGGATAACAACGGGAAAAATCAAATCCATTGGCTCCGGCAAACTGAATAGCAGGAAGCAAACGTATCGTTTTACGTAACAATATCTTTTCCTCTTCAGAAAAAACACTTGTGGCACGCCCCTTCTCTATAGCATTGAACAGAAGAGTATCATTCAAATCCTCCTGCAGATAATAATTTTTATCATCTGAAGTACAATACACTTCAGGAACAGGAATCCCAGCTTTCCGGAAATGATCTGCCATATAAAGAAAAGCCTCGTTCTCTTCAACAGAAGTACCGTAAACGCCAATTAATGTTTGTACACCTGAAAGACGAAAGTAACGGCGATTAGAGCCGGAAGACGGTAACTCGCTAATCGTTTCTGCAGGAGCTCCCGTATATGTCTGATATATTTTCTGTAATTCTTCAGTTATCATAATCGTACATTTTCGAGCAAAGATAGAAATTAAGATTGTAGTTTTAACAAATATTCAGTTGAAAATAGTATCTTTGTTCCGGATACCTCCAAATAATGAATATTATGAATTATCAATTACTTTCTCTGGTTAGTGGTGCACTATTACTTTCTACATCATCCGTCAGTGCACAAAAGAACAATACTAAACCCAATATTATTTTCATCCTTTGTGACGATATGGGATATGGAGATTTAGGATGCTATGGCCAACCTTTCATCAATACCCCTCATCTGGATGCAATGGCCAGTGAAGGAATGCGATTTACACAAGCTTATGCAGGTAGCCCGGTCAGTGCTCCTTCCAGAGCGTCATTCATGACAGGACAACATACAGGACATTGCGAAGTCAGAGGAAATAAAGAATATTGGAAAAATGTACCCACTGTAATGTATGGCAACAACAAAGAATATTCCGTTGTAGGCCAACATCCTTATGATCCTAATCATGTCATTTTACCCGAGATAATGAAAGATAACGGATATACTACCGGTATGTTCGGTAAATGGGCAGGAGGCTATGAAGGATCTTGTTCTACACCCGACAAACGGGGTATTGATGAATATTTCGGTTACATCTGCCAATTTCAAGCACATTTATATTATCCTAATTTTCTAAACAGATATAGCAAAGCATTGGGAGATACAGGCACAGTACGTGTTGTCATGGATGAAAATATCAAATATCCGATGTATGGTCCCGATTATCATAAAAGACCACAATACTCCGCTGATATAATCCATCAAAAAGCGATGGAATGGTTGGATCAACAAGATGGTGAACAACCATTCTTTGGAGTATTTACCTATACTTTACCCCACGCAGAGCTAGTTCAGCCGGAAGATTCCATCCTAAACGGATATAAAGCAAAATTTAATCCGGATAAAAGCTTTGGCGGGCAAGAAGGTTCCAGATACAATGCAATTACCCACGTACACGCACAATTCGCCGGAATGATTACCCGATTGGACTATTACGTCGGAGAAGTACTGGAAAAATTGAAAGAAAAAGGTTTGGACGAAAACACATTAGTTATTTTCTCCAGTGACAATGGTCCCCATGAAGAAGGAGGTGCAGATCCGACTTTCTTTGGCAGAGATGGCAAATTACGCGGATTAAAACGACAATGCTATGAAGGAGGAATCCGTATACCATTTATTGCCCGTTGGCCGGGACACATTTCTGCAGGTACCGTAAATGACCATATCTGTGCTTTCTACGATATAATGCCTACTTTCTGCGAATTAATTGGTGTGAAAGACTATGAAACGAGATATGCCAATCCCAAGAAAGCAATCAACTACTTTGACGGAATATCCTTCGCTCCTACTTTATTGGGTAAGAAAGGACAAAAAGAACATGGCTTTTTATATTGGGAATTCAACGAAACAGACCAAATCGGAGTACGAATGGGAAATTGGAAGTTAGTAGTTAAAAAAGGGGAACCCTTTTTATATAATCTCGCAACAGATATCCACGAAGACAATAACATAGCTGCAGAACATCCGGATATTTTAAACCGGATGATCTTTATTATCCATACGCAGCATATTCCTAATCCACATTTTCAAGTTACCTTACCGTAAATCTATTCATATCAAGCAATAGTAATTGCCGGATCAAGATATACATCCTGAATAGCATTCAACAATTCCACTCCCTTATTCATCTGCTTCTGGAAAGCTTTACGTCCACTGATCAATCCCATACCCCCTGCACGTTTATTTACTACAGCAGTTATAACAGCATCTCGTAAATCGGAAGCTCCATGGGATTCTCCACCAGAGTTAATCAGTCCGACACGTCCCATATATCCATTCGCTACCTGATAACGACAAAGGTCAATTGGATGATCGGAAGTCAATTCCGTATACATCCGTTCATCTACCTTACCGAAATTAAGAACTTTAAATCCACCGTTATTAGTTGGAAGTTTCTGTTTCACAATATCAGCTTTGATAGTAACCCCCAGACGATCTGCCTGTCCCGTAAGGTCAGCTGCAGAATGATAATCAACTCCGTCTTTTTTAAAGTCACTATTACGCAAATAACACCACAGAATAGTTACCATCCCCAACTCATGAGCATGTTCAAAAGCCTCAGCGATTTCCACCAATTGACGACGACTCTGTTCGGAGCCAAAATAAATTGTAGCACCCACTGCTACAGCACCCATATTCCAAGCTTCTTTTACTGTTCCGAAAAGAACCTGATCATAAGTATTTGGATAAGACAATAACTCATTATGATTCAGTTTTACCACAAAAGGTATTTTATGCGCATATTTTCGAGCCACAGCTCCTAAAATACCGAAGGTAGAAGCCACAGCATTACAACCTCCTTCAATAGCTAATTTTACTATATTTTCAGGATCAAAATAAATCGGATTGGGAGCAAAAGAAGCCCCTGCAGTATGTTCTATATCCTGATCGACAGGCAAAATAGATACATAACCGGTGTTCGCCAACCGTCCATGTCCTAAAATAGTTTGAAGACTATTTAATACTCTCGTATTCCTATCAGAATCAATCCAGATTTTATCAACTGTATCCGGAGAAGGAACATGAATTAACGACTTATCAATAGTCTTGCAAGTATGATCCAAATAATAACTGGCCTTGTTACCCAGTAAATCTATAATTTTACTCATAATAAAAATAATTTAGTTTAGGCATAACATCTTATATGCTATTTTTTCTTTCCCTGATTGGCTACAGCTTCCATCAGTTTTTTTATTTCTTCCGGATTTCCCAGAAAGTAGTCATTTGCGACTTTCAGGTTCTCATCAAACTCAAAAACATACGGAATAGCTGTAGGCAAATTCAGTTTTACAATATCCTCATCAGATATATGCTTCAGATGTTTGATAATCCCTCGCAAACTATTACCATGTGCAACCACTAATAAAGTATTTGCCGTTTTTAAATTAGGAAATATATCCGATTCCCAATAAGGCATAATACGATCTATCGTATCTTTCAGAGATTCCGTACGAGGTAACTCTGCATCCGGCACTTTGTGATAACGATAATCAAAGCGTGGATTCCTTAGATCACTCTCCGATAACGGATTGGGAGCAATATCATAACTACGGCGCCAAATCAAGACTTGTTCTTCACCATACTTTTCCGCTGTTTCTGCTTTATTTAATCCTTGAAGGTCCCCATAATGCTTTTCATTCAATCGCCAACTCTTTTCTACCGGAATCCAATCCAGATCCATCTTGTCCAACACACAGTTCAGCGTTTTAACGGCACGTTTCAAATAAGAGGTATAGGCTTTATCAAAATTGAAACCATATTCTCTGAGAGTAATTCCCGCTTTATTGGCTTCTTCAATTCCTTTTTCGGTTAGATCTACATCAGTCCACCCCGTAAAACGGTTTTCCTTATTCCATACACTTTCTCCATGACGAAGCAATACAATTTTTTTCATTTGTTCTCCTTTCTTTTTCTAATAGAACACTTTAATTGTCTCATTCTATTAAGAACACTTTATACTTCCACAAAGTTCATAAAAGAAATGGAGAACATCAATACCTAAAAACTATGATAAACTTAAGCTCAAACCTCCCTACAGGCATTGATTTTATAGTTCACCTTTATTTGACCTCATTGTATATCACAAATATTTACATTTGCAACACCACTCAATTAATGCGTTTATTAAAAATCTACTTGGATATTATAAAAAGCCCTAACGGGTTCCCCTTTTACATATGCAGGAGTCCACTTGGGCATTTGCAATATAATCGGTAGGATGACTCTATCAAAGCCCCCTATTGACCTATTTATCACACAAGGATAACGTATAGTACCATCTTTTTCCACTACAACTTTAACTATACCACATATTTTACGACCATTTGGATTCTTTACATTACTTTTAAAAAAAGCATTCAAAGCTTCATCTCCACCCGGAAATTCTGGGGCTTTATCTACTTTCCAATAAATACCTTCCACATTACTTCCATCTTCCTTCTTTAAAGTAGTAACAGGTAATACAACCTCTTTCCTTTGTAATTCAGTACCGGAAGAAGTCAAATGATAAAGTCTGTATTCTATAAATGCAATCCCATTTAAACCTTTTGTATTATTAATTATTGCGCTACAAAACTCCTTTGTTTCTCTAGGTGAAAATATTGTTTTTATAGGACTCCCGAGCAGAAACAAATTACCTGTTTCCAAAGAATTCCATCGAACACCATCAAAAATATGGATATGAATGGTACTTCCCGCTTCGGGATTAGTATTTGAGACTAATCGCAATGTTACAGGATAATCCATCAGGTTAGTAATCTCAGTACATATCTCATCATCTTTCAAGAAAGAGATTACTTTCCAGTTAGCGGACCTCAAAACAGAGTCCAACTCTATCTGATATGACTTTTGCATATCTACATCTTGACCTTGTTGCTCGCACAGGAAACACAAACCTTCATCCAACAATTGAAATTTACTTATGTCTACCGACAGTAATAAAATAAATAATAAACTTAATAATATCCTCATAATTTAAGAGTTAATAGTTCAATTCTGTATTTTCAAAGCTTCCTGAAGTAATTGTTTATATTTCCATACTTTATATTTTCTTTCTAAAGCATATTCAGAACTGACCATTGAATCTGGACAAATTTCAATTTCATGCTCATATGCTCTCAGTTCATTCTCATAGTAAACTGGAGATTTTAAGCTAACATAATCTATATAACTGTTAAATTCGAAGTCATATCCCATTGAAGTTACCCCTCCCCCCCTTTCAATTGACAAGTCAATATATTCTTTTACATAATCAGGAACAGAATCTTTAGTACCAAGAACACCTGAAGTTGGAATCTCTATTATTTCACTCAAATCATCAAACTGAAGATGCATTTTTTCATGAATCAACGTAGAAGTTCTATCATATTCACATGATAATCCTTCAAAAAAGCCATAGCCTATAATTATTTTATCACCTTGTCTCCACGCATAGGCAGCTCTGCCAGATCCCAATTCTATTTGTACGCCACTCAAATCTACCCCCAATGCATTTGCAATCTCAAAACAAATAGATTTAATTTTTTGCCAAATCTCTCCATATTTATCATCACCCGTCGATGGATTATGGTCTCCGGTTCCTCCACCTCCACCACCTGTATTTCCTCCCCAATACTCAAATTCATAACTATCATCATATCCACCGTATCCACCCGAAGAAAATACACTTACGCCAAAATCAGATAAATAAAGTTCGGAAGCAAACCAATCTCCATTACAAGAACTATCGGAATAGCCATCTACATAACGACGCATCTCATCTTGAGTTAATACAAGGTAATGCTGACGCAATCTCTGAAAGTCTTTACGCGTAATTTTTTTCATAACTTGAGTTTATTTAATTGTTAAATCCATATCTATAGAAAATTACTGATTCATAATCCATAAGCCAACAGCTGATAACTTAATATTAACAATCATTTCATCATTAAAAAAATACCGGCATCATATTCTTATTAATATTTAATTCCCCATGACTTGATTATGGAATCAGCTTCAGCTTTACTAATATGGCTATGAATACCCAGACCACTTTCATACACACAATACCAGCCTATAACATCATCACCATAAGTCAAGCCACCCAATGGTCCAGAACGAGACGAACGATAAAAATACATAACTCTTAAATAAACAGTCCCAGGACCATCTTGTGTCTCATACATTTCTCCATTACTATATGAATCTAATTCACAATAAAGAGTATCATTAAAATAGCCCATTTGTTTAGTAGTATGGCAAGGATATGGTTGTTTTTCTTTAGGTTCCCAAGCAGTCCCAACTTCCCAAGTATCCCCCACTATCCAGCTAGAATCAAGTAATGCAATGCCCAAACTATCTCTAACCCGATTATGCTCAATTCCATAAAGTGCAGGATATATTTTCTTTGGATGACGTTTCAGACAGCCACACATCAATATTAATAGAAAAACATAAATTAGTACATGTTTCATATTCATTTTAGACTAATTGTTTCGGACCAAATCACCTTTCAGATATAGATATCCTTCTAAATCTAATGCAACATCCGAAAAACATATTTCCTTATCAGAATAATCATACTTCAACATAGCCTATATTTTGAAAGATGTTTAAGGAACAACTATTCCAATACAAGATTTCTACTTAATTTTTATACTCCATGATTCTAATATGGAATCAGCTTCAGCTTTATTTATACATCTCTTAGAACCCGGTTCACCATCATAAACATAGTACCAACCAATGGTATCACTATAAGTCAAACCAGCTAATGGTCCAGAGTGAGACGAACGATAAAAATACATTACTGTTAAATAAACAGCATTAGTCCCATCTGGGGTCTTATAATGTTCTCCATTGTAATAATAATCTAGTTCACAATAAAGAGTATCATTAAAATAGCCCATTTGTTTACCTGTATGACAAGGATATGGTTGTTCTTCTCTTGGTTCCCAAAAAGTTCCAACTTCCCAAGTATACCCTGCTACCCAACTAGAATCTAACAATACAATGCCCAAACTATCTCTAACCCGATTATGCTCAACACCATAAAGTGCAGGATATACTTTCTTTGGATGACGTTTCAGACAGCCACACATCAATATTAATAGAAAAACATAAATTAGTACATGTTTCATATTCATTTTAGACTAATTGTTTCGGACCAAATCACCTTTTGTATATAGATCCTTCTAAACCTAATGCAACATCCCAAAAACATATTCCCTTATCAGAATAATCATACTTCAACATAGCCTATATTTTGAAAGATAATTAAGGAACAACTATTCCAATATAAGATTTCCACTTAATTTTTAATACCCCATGATTCTAATATAGAATCGGCCTCAATTTTACTAATACAATCAGAAATACCCGGAGCACCTTCATATAGATAAAACCATCCAATAGTATCATAACTAAAAGTCAGACCACCTAATGGACCAGAGTGAGACGAACGATAAAAATACATGATTTTTAAATAAACAGTTGAGAGTCCATCTACCGTTTCATATTGTTCTCCGTTACTATATGAATCCAATTCACAATAAAGAGTATCATTAAAATAGCCCATTTGTTTACCCGTATGACAAGGATATGGTTGTTCTTCTCTTGGTTCCCAAAAAGTTCCAACTTTCCAAGTATACCCTGCTACCCAACTAGAATCTAACAATACAATACCCAAACTGTCTCTAACCCGATTATGCTCAACACCATAAAGTGCAGGATATATTTTCTTTGGATGACGTTTCAGACAGCCACACATCAATATTAATAGAAAAACATAAATTAGTACATGTTTCATATTCATTTTAGACTAATTGTTTCGGACCAAATCACCTTTTGGATATAGATCCTTCTAAACCTAATGCAACATCCCAAAAACATATTTCCTTATCAGAATAATCATACTTCAACATAGCCTATATTTTGAAAGATGTTTAAGGAACAACTATTCCAATACAAGATTTCCACTTAATTTTTAATACCCCATGATTCTAATATGGAATCAGCTTCAGCTTTATTTATACATCTCTTAAAACTCGGTTCACCATCATAAACATAATACCAACCAATGGTATCACTATGAGTCAAACCAGCTAATGGTCCAGAATGAGAAGAACAATAAAAATACATAACTGTTAAACAAACAGTTGAGAGTCCATCTACTGTTTCATATTGTTCTCCGTTACTATATGAATCCAATTCACAATAAAGAGTATCATTAAAATAGCCCATTTGTTTAGTAGTATGACAAGGATAGGGTTGCTTTTCTTTAGGTCCCCAAACAGTCCCAACTTCCCAGGTATCTCCTGCTATCCAACTGGAATCAAGCAATACAATACCCAAACTATCTCTAACCCAATTATGTTCAACACCATAAAGTGCAGGATATATTTTCTTTGGGTGATGTTTCAGACAACTGCACATCAAAATTAGTAGAAAAACACAAATTAATACCTGTTTCATATTTATTTTATACTTATTGTTTCAGACCATGTCCACTTTTCAGATATAGTGCCCCCTAATCCTAAGGTAGCATCTCGGTCACAATTAGGAATAATACCCTCATGTGGACCACCTGCTGTATGCGCAACACGTAACCGTGTTGCTGACTCCCAACCACTATTATTAGAAACTGTATAATTAAGAGTGTACGTACCATTATGATTATCCTCTATAGTAATGCCCGTATTATATGACCCTAGAAATGATGTTACCTCATTCATATTTATTATTCCATCAAAAAATTCCGGAACGCCATATGTCCATGAATCATGAGTATAATCCAACGAACCATTCTTTATTTTTTCAATAGCCATATTACGAACCTTTAGAACTCCTTCTTGCTGTTGAAGATCTTTTGTTGTCTGAGCATTATCCGTAAAAGTAAAGATCATCAAATTGCTTTTTGAATCTTTCTCCATATTAGAAGCATTCAATTCAAATAACCATATAGAGAATAAATCATCCCACCCCATTTTATTAGGATCAGATTCAACAGTCGGTCCTATAAGCCCTTTTAATTCAGTCAAATAACTTTTTACAGTTCCTACTGCATCAGGATGTTCTAACATTAATGGAACAATATATTCATATATATTGTGTGCCACTTCAGCCGATATAGCAATTGATGATGATAGCAATCCCTTCAAATAACTTAATATCTCACTTAAAGTATCTGAATCTGATGAACCATCTCCAGATCCTCCACCTCCACCACCAGAGTTTCCACCCCAATACTCATATCCATAATTATCATCATATCCATAATAATAAAAACCAGGATAACCATTATCATCATTATTATCATCTGAATCCGAATCGTCTCCCCAAGGATCATAGTAATCCCAGTCAGGATTAAATTTACCGGGTTGTTCTTCATTATCTTTAGGCTGCTCTTCATAATATTTAGGAGTATAATGACCATAAATCACTACTTCACCAAGCTCTCCTCCATCTATATCCCCACCTCCATCATCATATCCACCATAGCCACCGTATCCACCTGAAGAAAATACACTTACACCAAAATCAGATAAATAAAGTTCGGAAGCAAACCAATCTCCATTACAAGAATTATCGGAATAGCCACCTACATAACGACGCATCTCATCTTGAGTTAATACAGGGTATTGCTGACGCAATCCCTCAAAGTCTTTACGCGTAATTTTTTTCATAACTTGAGTTTATTTAATTGTTAATTCAATATCTATAGTAAATTCTTATTCATAATCCATAAGCCAACAGCTGATAACTTATTATTGACAGTCATCTCATCATAAAAAGAATCTTGTATCTTTTTATCCATATAAGGTTCTATATCAGATAAAGAGAGTTCTTCGACAACAGGCACATCATATAAAATACTCCACCACAAATTATCATACCATATATCTAGTTGATCTCCACCTACAAAACATTTTACATACTCGATCTTATTAATAAGTAATAAACCTTCTTCTTTCAATGCCCAAGGAAGCCTTTTTATAAAGTGTTTCAGTAATACAATGTCAATATCCTGATACTCATGATTATCTATAGACTGAATTCTATAGTTCCGATCAAGACGTTCTACGAATTTTCTTCCCAAATCGACAGTATCTGCAACAAATACATTTTCCGTTTCTCTTAGCATTCGTTCCCAAACAAAGGACCAGCATTAAAAAGTATCTTTGCTATTTTAGAAGAATAAGTTTTTATTTTTAAAGCAAAATCTTTATAAATCAGATTATCACGATATCCAATTTTATGTTTCCAATCAGATATATCAGAGTTTTCAAATAAAATTTATTTAATAACTAAAAATGCTACCTGAAAGTCTAATAGCATTTTATTTACATCGATTAGCCCCAGAAGGAACTTTAAAAAGTATATTAGTCGCTCCTATTCTCGTTTCATAAAACACACTAAAATAATATACTCCCTATAAAATACTATTTTTAAGTTCCAATAAAGTTACCAAACACAATGCACGTTCAATAACCTGATCCATATTATAATATTTATACTCAGCAAGTCTCCCGCCAAAATACACGTTTACCTGTTGTCGCAATAACTCGCTATATTTCTCATAAAGAGCATTATTCTTATCATTATTAACAGGATAATAAGGCTCGTCACCTAATTGGAATGTCAGAGGATACTCTTTAGTAATCACAGTATCCGGCTGACGACCGAATTCAAAATGTTTATGTTCAATAATGCGGGTATAAGGAGTTTCCGAATCGGTATAATTAACTACCGCGTTACCTTGAAAGTTAGATTGATTCTCTAACACAGTCGTTTCAAATCGCAAACTGCGATATTCCAAAGCACCATAACAATAATCGAAATACCGATCAATCTCTCCTGTATAAACCACCGTATCAGCTAAACTATCCAGATATTCTTTATCAGAAAAATAATCAGTATCCAATACAACCTCACTTCCCGACAACATCTTGTCTATGATAGGAGTATATCCTCCTATTGGAATTCCCTGATATCTATCATCAAAATAGTTGTTATCAAAAGTAAAACGTACCGGTAAACGCCGAATAATAAAAGCCGGAAGATCAACAGCCTTTTTTCCCCATTGTTTTTCCGTATATCCTTTTATCAACTTTTCATAAATATCCTTTCCCACAAGAGATATAGCTTGTTCTTCTAAATTAGATGGAACACCAATACCCGATTCTCTCTTCTGGGATTCTATTTTCTCTAAAGCCTCGGTAGGAGTCTTCACTCCCCACATCCGATAAAATGTATTCATATTAAAAGGCAAATTATACAGTTCACCTTTATAATTTGCTAACGGAGAATTGGTATATCTATTAAATTCTGCAAACGAATTCAAGTAATCCCATACCACTCTATTATTAGTATGGAAGATATGAGCTCCATACTTATGGACTGTAATATCTTTCATTTTCTCAGTATAGATATTACCCCCAATATGACTACGTTTATCTATTACAATGCATGATTTCCCTTTTGCAGTCAATTCATGTGCTACAATCGAACCATATAATCCGCTACCAACTATTAAATAATCATACTTCTTCATACTAGACTTTCTTGGATTTATTCATATTCATCAAGTATATACCTAATGGAACACAAATTCCTTTTGAATTTGGATTCTCATTTTCTATAAGATATAAAAGTTTGTCAATTTCCGGAATGATAGCGTTATCACTCCATTGAGAAAAAAGAATTTGTTGCCATAATATTTTTCTATAAGCTTCGATACTCCAATCTTTATCTTTTAAATTACTCAATCTAGCTATAACATCTTTTTTCAAAGGAGTAGTATCAGGCATCTGATGCAACAGATTAAAAAGAATAACAGTATCACCATATATATCTTTTTCAATATCTTTATAATCCAACAAATAAGTTAGAATTTTCCAGATAAGTTTATCAGCTTCCCATACATGAACATTTTGTTTTTTCAACCCAAGAAGAAAGTATAACATGGAATTTATCAGATCCAAAGGCTTCTTTTTATTGTCATAAATACTTAAACAATAATATCTACAAGTATTCAAAAGAGCTAATACATAAACATCATAATTTCCCAGCATCTCCTTACCTCCATATTTTGACAAAAGATAAACAGCAGGAGATAACATAGAGAAGTTAATGCCAAAATCCACAGATTCCCCGGAAAAAAGGTTGTACTCCAAATCAATAAGAGCATCCTCGGTGACTTCCACGAACTCATTACGAATAAGATAATTTATTCCCCAGCCAATCCCGGCAAGCCCTAGCTCAATACCATTATTACCTACCTTTCCAGCTTTACTCAAAACCTCATCCAATAAATTATTCGCCAAATGATTGTCTATTTCAAGAGACAAATATCTAGAAAATTCATAATAAAACAAAACCAATCCCATTTTTCCCTCAATCAATCCGATACTTTTCATATCTTGTAAATGGGCAGTTACTATATCAGCAATTTTAAATAATTGTTTATTCATACTTATAAAGCACGTTAATCATTCCAGCTACCAAAATAATAATGTATAGCATAGGCATCTTTTATACTATCTTCAAGACGTTTATCCCAACACCCTTTTTTGGCTATATTCGCAAGAGGAAGATCAAAAGGATTGATATATAAAGGGGAAATAAGATAAACATCCTTCCTCTCCTCTTCAGACAAGCTTTCATAAGCATTTACCAATACCCACTGCCCTGTTGTGTCAAACACAACATCCTTATTACGAGCAGTAAACGAGAGTCTCAAATTCTCCTCTGAAAAAACCTTATCAATAATTTTCTTCACATAAACATGTTTAGGAACACATGCCATCAACGAGTTATTAATGATAAATCCCCGCCTAAAAATTCCACAATGAGATATTGGTTCTTGTGGAAAGCAGCACTGTTTATCAGACAGCAATCCATCCATAGGCTTTAAAGATTCGAAATCGAAATCTACATACATACCACCCATTTCATAGAGTATCAAATACCTGATAGCATCCCAACGCTGTATATTATAAGGAAAACGATTATAAATATCCCAATATTCCGGAAAATGTTCCAATATAAATGAGCTCATTCTATGGTCGTTCCAATAAATATATTGCCAATCAGGATAATCATACTTCCAAGTATCCGCCATTTTAAGAAAATGTTCCGGTAAGGATCTCTCTTTGTCCGACCAAAGCTGATGAATAATTTTAGGTATTTGATTTTTCATATTCTATATAATAGTTTGATGAATTCCATCCACTACGGAATATCTTCTTATTCAAATCCGATTCCTACATAAATTCATACCGTTAAAAAATTAATCCAGATATTATTTACCCTCCCAAAAGAGCATCCGCAGTTTCCTTGATCAAAGTATCATAAGTTACAAAAGGAATACCCAGCCCTTTATATAATTTCAATTCTGATATGTATTTCGATCTCTGCTCATTGTGACAAGTAAGTCCCTGACGTACCTCCTCCAACTGCTGTCGGGGCAGAGCATGATAAAGTACATCATATACATCGACTTCATAAAGAATAATATCAGACAAGACAAAAGGGGACACCTTTAATTCTTTAGGATGGGCATTAGGTTCGCGACGAATTTTTCTCATAAGCTCCCTCCTGATTAACCTTTCCTGACCTTCTTTCAATAAAGTATAAGAAGAGACCAAGGAAATAAACCTGTTTACGACATTCATCGTATCAGTAGGATTATGCCGCTCATGTATCAAATAATCGTTCTTTAGAAAAGAAGCCATTTCGTTTTTATCATCAGAATATATTGAAATACCGCTATCTTCCTCTTCCATTATCCGCAACCTAGTATTAATATAACCTGTATAAACCTCCTTAAATTTCTCTACGGACCCATAAAGAACCTCCAACATCTTTTTAAATGGATACAATTGCGCTTCCCCATCAGTGAGTCCAAAAAGATATTTACCATCCTTTTTTATACCATAAACTCGATATATAGGCAGATATGGCCAGCTAACAGCCTCATTCCTGAAAGAAACGATAAATACACTATCAGGAGAAAAAAAAGGTTTGGTATTAATATGATTCACTGTAAAGAATTCACTATCATAATCCCTCAATTTTCCAAATCGATATTGAACATATAGAGTATCTTTATCTTGGATATATATATTTAAAGATTCAATACTATGTATAAAAGATCCATCAATAGCAGGTAAAAAAGCGTCGGGAATATACCTGACAACAGGAATAGTTTTATACAAATTATCCTTACTCTGACTATAGGCTATGCTAAGCACTGAGAATCCCAGCAAAAAAAATAAGAACAGTCTTTTCATATTTCCATTCATATATAATAAATACATTCTAAATTACGTTCCATTGTCAGACTATATTGTTCATTACTATCTCACAGACTTTAAATATAGTTCATAATGTAACATCTGAGCTTTTTCATTATCATAAGACCAATTATCATTTCGACGATACTTTACTGTTTCATAAAATCTAGAAAGAAATATTCCTTCATTCTTTTTCTTTCTTCCGTAAAAAAGCATTTAAATATCATAGACAGTCTTCTCCGTTTACAAGCATAAAGTCTTTGATCGTTTCCAACTAATATCCATAACCTTAGATATATACTTAGAATAATTTAAAATGATTTTTCTATGCTATATTGAGCAGGAACCTCTTCTACAACACAGGTGCAATACATAATTAGTAACAGTATAATCTTCCATAATATACTGCTACGATTAAAATTATTTGATCGTAGCAGAATGTTTTAGATATTTGATTATAATTACGGATCTTTTCAAGTAATAGAAAAACATATAAATCTATTACTCCTGAGAAATATCTTCTTTTTCAAATCCCATTCCTACATAATTTACACCATTATGAAAATACTTAAAAGCATCAGACATTATTTCTGTCTCTTTCGGATATAGTTTTTCACCCTTTAATTTTAATCGACCAAATTCATCATATATCTCCTTACGATAATACATATTGGACCAATAAAAAGCCCAAAATTCAAACTGATGTCCCTTCCTCAATTTAGAAAGTGTTGTAAACATCGTATCCATTTTAGTTTTCATAACCCAACGCAATAACGGCTTTAGTCCCCACCAATCATGAGCAACATCCGGATTTATTTTTCCTCCGATTGCTAAATGTATAAGCTTACGACAATAAATTGAATCAGGAATAGTATTCAAATCATATAAAGCAACCACATGGTCTGATGCACGAAAAAACATACTCAGATCATATTCTTTATTTGGGAAATATTGATAAGTCATGATAAACTTGTCCCATGTATCAGGAAACGCGTCAAAATAGTTTTTTTGAGCAACCGGATCCTCTGGATTTTCCATTAATGACTTATAAGTGAGATTCAATCTGGCTGTATCTACCGGAAAATATTGTGCATAGACGCTACTGGTCATTATCATAGCCAAAATAGCAATAAGCATTTTTTTTTTCATTTATCTCTTATTTTTAATATGATTATAAAGGAGTTGCTTTTATATATTTATCCCAAATCTCTCTCCAAACTTCATGTTCCTCTACGACATTCGTAAAACCTTTTCTCTTTATAACGTTCACATCGCTATATTTATATTGCCCTACATATAAAATTACACCATTCCTATTTATACTATAATTCCTCACATACTTCACTGCTTGGAAAAGGCTTTCTTTCTCGCTTAAACATTTCTGAAGAGTTATTTCATTTACAGATATTCCTAAAAGAGCTCTATTAGGTATAAAATCACCTGTTTTCACACAACTAAGACGAAATGATTGTCCATCACTTCTCTTACATAACAACATGCTACTTTTCTTTTCTCCTTCACTAGAGTATACTATTGCCAGACATTCTTGAATACCTCTCCCCCACTGGGTTACAAAATCCTCAGAATCTCTAATAACAAAAACAACTACATATGCATGTAAATTTATTTTTATACCATAAAAATAACGGCATTCTTGGTCATTGCCAGATTTAAACTTATCAATAAATTGTTCAACATATTCAGAGGGTATATTCTCTCTAAAAATATCATTCAATGAATCACTTACAATAGTGCCACAAAAAACAGAGTCTTCCGTTTCTTCTTTAAAATGATCTAAATAATCCTGAAAAGCACTTTCCTGTGCCATCAGAAAAGAAGAAAAAGACAAAAACAATGTAAAAAGAACTTTTTTCATACGCAAATTACAATTATTATTTTTATTCAAAAAGGAATTACATATTAATATGGATCAAGAGTTGAGCATCCCGTAACTTCAAATTGTTAAAATACTATTATTAATAACCAACTTACAAATATAGTCCATATCAAGTATTACCCTAACATTCTCAATCCATATTCATATCATTAAAATAGATGCTTTACATGCTCCTCCTTTTATCTACTTATTTCAACAAAACAAACATGTAAAGTTCTAATATTAACTAAGATTGATATTTTCCCCTGCGGATATTAAGTGTATCCATGAAAATAATAATAGCATATTATCAACTACAACTATACTATTTATTTTATTTCATAAAATTTTTCCACATCATCAGATGTGTATATCTTAGTTGGATCAGAACTTTGAGGATCGGTATATTCCAAAACCGTCCGACCATCCTCTTGTTTTGATCCCCTTACTACAATTGCATGATATTGATCTTTACCATCTACAGTTTTACCGATATACACAAGCCCCATTCCTTTAGGTGCAGTTCCACTCTGATTTATAGTAGCTTGGAAAGAGTGACTATCCATTTTAGTCACTTGGGCGTTTAAACCATTTTCCATAAAATCTTCAAAATGAGTACTTGACATTCCTTGCCTTAGAATCTCATTAATCTTATCTAGAGAATATCCTCTTGCTTTCAAATAGTCTCCATATTCATTTCCTATTGCCACAGGACTTTCCCCTAGTAATTGTCCAACACATAAGAAGAAACAATCAATATCCTGATAATTCCGTCCGCCAATGCTCTGAACACAAAGATTTAAAATATCATCTAACAACTTACTAGTTCCTACTTTATTCACTTTATATCTATCTTTTTACAAACTTTATTTATGGAAACTAAAATATTTTTTAAAAGCATGAATATATTTATTCTTACATCTTAACCATTTATTAACAAAAAGCTAAAGTATCTTGATAAGATCAATAATTCATCCCTTCATATTTTTATTATATTTTATCTCTTAAAAATAATTCTATAAAATAAGCAATACATTGAAATGCGAACTTTATCGTGTATCTCCCCAATCATCATCAATTATTCCTACACGCATTTTACTAATCAAACGTTTACCATCAGCAACTCCATCTCGTACTATAGTATCTATCTTAGATGGGTCAAAATCGACACGTTCTGCCAAATTAGAATTATATGAAACATCCAGATATTGTATATTTTTATGATTTAAGGTAATAGTACTAAGATTATTATGCGATAGTATAATCCGATATAAAGGCTCGCTTATACCGATACTACTCAAGGAATTATAAGAGAAATCCAATTCTTTCAAAAAAGGTATTGCATTCTCTCCTATATACACACGAGCTTTATAGTGATTATGTGAAAGATTCAAGTTCTCTATTTTTTGAGGTAAAAAATCTACCACAAGGGTATCCAACAAATTACCAGACAAATTAAGTGACTTTATTATATAACCTGATAAATCAGGAAAAGCCACAATACTATCATTTGACAAATCATAATAATCCATGGCCGAATCCTGAGGTAATAAAAAGAGCTTCTCCAGTTTTGTTAATTCTTCAACAACAGGAAGTTCCACAACTTTGTTCTTATTCCCTATTTTACAAGATATTAAAAAGAAAAAGACATAACCTATATTTTTCATATTCTCTTATTTAAAGTCATTTCTATATTCATCTAGTGCCGTATCGATCACACCATGATTATATTTTTTCATATAATCATGCAAACCGTCAGCAAAATGTTCTTTATACTTGTGAGTATTCTCATCAATAAATATATTAACAAATTCTTGACTATATCCTTGTTCTCTAAATATACGAGCTGCTATCGCAGCATCACCATTAGCTTGTTTAGTAACGTCATAATATCTTGCAATATGATTAGCATGTTGAGCTTCGTGAGCTAATATAACTACTAAAGCTTCTTCCTTTGTTTTCACTTTAGTCCAATCATAGTCAATATTATCATCCTTCAAAATGCGATTCCAACCATCTTCATTTATAAATTGAGTATTAAAAGTCACACAAAATTACAGGTAATCCCGCCGCGGCATATGTACTGATTCGAGCTGGAATATTCAAATCATCCCAAGACGCTTTCAACAATTCACCATTGTTATGACTTTGTAGACAATGAACTATCCGGCATCATATTGTGACAACTCCTTAGTCCAATTATCTGCAGAGACATGGTCATGAAAATGCTTTGGAGCCATTCGAAACCGATGAAGATTCTCTTTCTCACGATTATTAAGGAGACTCGCAAAGAGGGCACTCCATTCTAAAATCAGCATATAATTTTTCTTCATCAACAAATTTATATTTGGACACTCGCATTTTAACCGGAGACTTCGCTTGATAGTGGCTTCTGTATTTATTCAGAACTCCACCATATTTTTCGCCGATTAAGCGATGACGCTGAGCAGGATGGGAAGTCCAATAACAAGTAATTTCATTCGTCATATCGAAACTTCCAAGAGATGTCAGCTTATACCAAAATATAGCAAATAAATCCTCACTTACCCATTCTTTTCTCTCCACCCAACGTTTATCCGTGTTCCTGTGAGCAGTCTGGACCAATTGCAAACAATAGTTTTTCCTCAATCCTTTACTTTCTGTAGAATCCGTATAATATAATGTATCTGTAGAATCAAATTTCATTCCTGTATATACAAGAAATGTATTATTATTCTCCTGAATTTTTTTATAAACTGATTCCAGATGATCCTCATAATAATAGTCGTCAGATGGCAAGTAAGCAATCAAGTCATGTTTAGCTGCCTCAAGCCCCTGATTAAGGGCATACCCCAGCCCCTGATTGCTTTCATTCTTAATATAGACAATACGGTCATCATTCAGAAAATCACTAATATACAATTCTGTTTCATCGGTACATCCATCATTTACAATGATCAGTTCCCAATTCTTATGCGTTTGTTTATATATACTGGATATTGCCCTTCTTATAAAAGAAGCTTGATTATAAGTAGGCATTATTATAGAGAAATGCGTATTCATATTAGATCTATTAAGGTTAACAATCTTGAAAACAAAGATAAACAAGAAAAATATAATAAACAAGAAAAAAGCAAGAAAATAAAAAATATAATGTTACATTTATTGATATTATTGATTTTTACATTAAAAGTATTTTCTTTGTATAGAAAACTATTATAAAAAACGATGGAAGACAATACAGTAGAGGAAAAGGTACAACGTAACGAAGAAGTACAAGCAATTATAGACAGGATGTCGACCAGGAGTGCAACTTACGCTATCATACTTACGCTATTACTTGCGAGTGCAATGTTACATTAGGGTTTATTATAAAATATCCCGAAACTGTAGACGGACAAATTTCCATCACTGCGCGGTTAGCCCCCGTCAGATTAGTAGCTAATACTTCTGGAAAATTGCATTTACTTGTTAATAGCAATAGTTTGAAGAATTCCATCTACTACGAAATATCTTCTTTTCAAATCCTATTCCTACATGAATTCAGATCATTTAAAAAGTATAAGTCAAACATTATTGCTTGTCCAAAAGAGCATCTGCAGTTTCCTGGATCAAAGTATCATAAGTTACAAAAGGAATACCCAGCCCTTTATACAATTTCAATTCTGATATGTATTGCAATCTTTGCTTATTTTGGTTAATAATTCCCCGACGCACTTCTTCAAATTGCTGTCGAGGTAAAGCATGATAAAGTACATAATATACATCGACTTCATATACAACAATATCACCAAAGGAAAATGCTGATACTTTTAATTCTTTTGGATGGGCATCAGGCTCACGACGAATTTCCCTCATAAGCTCTCTTCTGATTAACTTTTCCTGGTCTTCTTTCAACAAAGTATAAGAAGAAACCAAGGAAATAAACCTGTTTACGACATTCATCGTATCAGTAGGATTATACCGCTCATGTATCAAATAATCATTCTTTAGAAAAGAGACCATTTCGTCTTTATCATCAGAATAAATTGAAATGCCGCAATCTTTCTCGTTCAGACTTAAAAGCTGATCGTTAATATAACCCTTATAGATCTCCATAAATTTCTCTACAGATCCATAACGAACCTCCAACATTTTTTTAAACGGATACAATTGTGCTCCCCCATCGGTGAGTCCAAAAAGATATTTACCATCCTTTTTTATACCATAAACTCGATATATAGGTAGATATGGAACATTGATCGCCTCATTTTGGAAAGAAACGAGAAATACACTATCAGGAGTAAAAAATGGTTTGGTATTAATATGATTCACTGTAAAGAATTCACTATCATAATCCCTCAATTTTCCAAATCGATATTGAACATATAGAGTATCTTCATTTTGGATATATATATTTAAAGATTCAATACTATGTATAAAAGATCCATCAATAGCAGGTAAAAAAGCGTCGGGAATATACCTGACAACAGGAATAGTTTTATACAAGTTATCCTTACTCTGACTATAGGCTATGCTAAGCACTGAGAATCCCAGCAAAAAAAATAAAAACAGTCTTTTCATATTTCCATTCATATATAACAAATACATTTAAATTATATCCCACGACACAACCTTCTATATTGACAATAAAAATAAAATTATATTGTTCATAACTATCTCACAGACTTTAAATATAGTTCATATTGTAACATCTGAGCTTTTTCATTATCATAAGACCAATTATCATTTCGACGATACTTTACTGTTTTATAAAATTTAGAAAGGTACTTTTCTTCATTCATTTTTCCTTCTTCCGTAAAAAAGCATTTAAATATCATAGACGGTCTTCCCCGTTTACAAGCATAAATTCCTGTACAATACATATACTTTCCTTGATAAAGATTTTCTAACGGAATCTGAGATACAAATACAGTATCTGCATTAAAAGGAGTATCTTTTCCTATATACGTAGTGACATACTTTTCCCAAACTATCGATATAGTATCTGAATCCATCCCTGGTTTTAAAGCACAATGCAGATCATCCAACATTTGATTTCGAGGTAAAACAGGATCACCCGTCCATTTCCACGGGACCTCTTTATTGTCAACCAACATAAAATTCATGTTGGGATACAATATAAGACAATTTCCATCTTTTGACTGCATCATCCCACTATAAACAGCCCCCATACCTCGTCCCCTTTTTCCTTGAGATAAAATAACCGTTGACCTTTCCCAAACAAAAGTCTTTGACCGTTTCCAACTAATATCCATAACCTCAGATATATACTTAGAATAATCTGAAAATGAATTCTCTATGCTATATTGAGCAGAGACCTCTGCTACAACACAGTTGCAATACATAATCAGTAACAGCACAATCTTCCATATGATCCTGCTATGTTTAAAATTATATGATCGTTTCATATCTATTCAATTTGTTTAAATCCTGTTTTAAAATGGTTTAAATAAAAAATTAAAAAAGTTTCTGTCCCTGCACAATAAATGCTTTATCTGAAGCGACCAAACAAATAATAAGGATGTATCAAACAGATTCAATGGAAACCGAGTGGCAATATATAACAAAAATGTTGAACCTGCAAATAAGAAAGCGAAAATATGATTTGTAATCAAAACTGGAGCCCAGTGTTGGTAAAATAGATAGCCAAAGCATTAAATGAGGTAATACCCAGTCTCTGAATGGAGTTGACGACAATAAAAAAATAAAAGGCATCAAACGTCATATTGTTATGGATAGGAATAGCTTTCTTGTTGCAGTAATAGTTACACAGCCAACAGTTATAGCTGCAAGACAATTCATCTGTTAATGAGATAATTAAATAAACTTTGTTCGGGAATAAAATCATATTGGTAGATGAACGATAGATGTACTTTCTGACCTTCCCGTTCAGGTTCTCAATTAGGTTTGTGGTATAAATTATTTTTCTAATCTTTAAATGGAAATTAGAAGAAAACGGTCAGGTTAACCCAGTTATTACTCCATGTAAAGTATGGCATGAGCAAACGAGTTCATATATTCCCATGCCTTTTTAATATTAGTATGAAATATATGTGCACCGTATTTGTGTACAATAATATCATTTATCTTTTCCGTATACACATTGCCGCTAACATAATTACGTTTGTCAATAATAATACAGGATATTCCTTTGACTACCAATCGATAGGCAACTATTACCCCGAACACTCCTGCATCGACAATTAGGTAATCATAGTGTTTCATTTCCTTTATTCATTAAATACAATCCTAAAGGAATACTTATTTCCTGTCGTTTTTCAGGCATATCTGTAATTTGATATAATAATCCATTAATGTCTATATCGACAACCACATGACAACCTCCCTGTGAAAAAAGGATTTGTTGCCATAGCACTTTTTTATAACTTTCTATCGACCATTTCCGATTTTTATTAAACGAAAATCCCACCATCTCTACCACTTTTTCCTTTAAAGGAGATGAACCTATTTTATTCAATAAATTTAAAAGAATCACAATATCTCCATGTTCTTCATCCTCAAATTTCACACAATCCAACAGCTCAATTAAGATTTTCCAAATTAATTTTTCGGTTTCTACCATATAAATTTTCTCCTCTTTTAAATTAAGGAGAAAATACAACATAGAATTTAGCAAATCCAAAGGTTTCCGTTTATAATCATAAATATTCAGGCAATAATACCGACATGTATTTAACAAATCCTTCACTTGATTGTTGTAAATAGTCAGTATCCTTTTATTTTGTGGTTTAGATAACAGGTAAACCGCTGGTGAAAGCATGGAGAAATCAGAACCAAAACCCACCGAACTCCCAGAAAAAATCTTGGATTCTATATCGATTAAAGCATCATTAGCTATTTCTACGAAGCCTTGAACACTAAGATAATTAATTCCCCAGCCTATTCCAGAAAGCCCTTGTTCAATATCATTTATCTGGATTTTCCCAATTTGGTCAAATACTTCATCCAGTAAATTATCAGCCTGTTCATTATATACTGTGTTACCAGTATATCTCGCATACTCATAGTAGAACAATGCTACTCCCATTTTCCCTTCCATCAGTCCGATATTCTCTGTTTTTTTCAGATAAATATCCATTCTATTCGCTATTAACTGTAGCTGTTTATTTACAATAGTTCGTTAAGTTTTGAATTAACAACTAAAAAGTAGGTCAAGTCCTACCAATTCATTATATTAAGGGTTCCTACATCCTGAAAAAAATGAATCTGAACGAACTTGACCAATATCTTGAGATAATAAATAATTTGCTGAGTCAGTCAGCTGCAAAGATAAACAAATGGCGTGAGAAATTTATGCTTGAAGTACTACTTTTATATCTGATTATCCCCGGTAGGATTAATTTCCTTCAACTGGGTCGTTATGGTCGCTTTTGCGAACAACGCTATCGTCAGCAGTTTGGTCGCAAGTTTGACTGGCTCTGCTTCAATGCGACTTTGGCTGAATCTCAGATAAGTAGCCGTGTTGCTATCGCTTTCGATCCGAGTTATATCAGCAAGTCAGGGAAATGCACTCCCTATCTGGGCCGTTTTTGGTCCGGTTGTGCAAAAATGGCTAAGCATGGTCTTGAAATCTCCGGTATAGGTATTATTGATATGGATCTTCATACCTGCTTCCATTTGGAGGCCGTTCAAACGCCGCCTGTGAAAACCTTGGAACAAGCTAAATGGACATTGATAGATTGGTATTTGCATGTACTTCGTACCCGTAAGGGAACTCTTCAGCAGCTGACCAAGTATGTAGTTGCCGATGCTTATTTCTCTAAATCCACTTTTGTGGATGGTGCCCTGGATATAGGATTCCATGTCATCAGTCGTTTTCGGGATGACGCTTATTTCCGGTATCTGACGATGGAACAACCTACGGGTAAAAAGGGCCGACCTAAATTGTATGATGGTAAAATTGATATGAAACACTTGGAAGAGGAACGTTTTGAAATTATTCAGTTGGAAAAGGGAGAGGGACGAATACTTTCAGCAATCGTCCACTCCCGTTCCTTAGGGAGAAATATTCGATTGTGTATTTGGGAAAGTGATGACAAGAAGGTGCGTAAGTTATATTTCTCTACGGACACGCAGATGAAAGCGATGGATATACTGGATTATTACAGGACTCGTTTTCAAATTGAATTTTGCTACCGGGATAGCAAGCAATTCACAGGGCTGACCGACTGCCAAAGTCGCGACTTGGACAAACTGCATTTCCACTTTAACGCTTCATTGACCAGTGTAAATCTGGCAAAAGTGAAAGCCTTGGAGAAGGGAACTGTTCTATCAATGGCATCTGTAAAGGTGCTGTGCCACAATCTTTTTCTTATGCAACGATTTATTTCCGTGTTAGGGATTAATCCTAACGAGGAAATAAATCGAAGACTATGGGAAGAGGGAGTGAAATTTGCAGCAATTGCTGCGTAAATGTTAATTAAATGTTTAACGAACTATTGTATTTATATCCATATATTTTTTATTTTGCCCAAGTCCCAAAATAATAATGTATGGCATAGGCCTCTCTTATACTTTGTTCGAGACATCTGTCCCAACAGCCCTTCTTGGCAATAGTGGCAAGGGAAAGATCGAAAGGATTAATATACGTAGGTGGTATCAAATAAACTGTTTTTCGTTCTTCCTCCGGTAAACTATTGTATATTCTTCCTAACACCCACTGTCCTGTTATGTTAAACACACTATCTTTGAGATGGGCAATCGAGTGAGCGTATCGTAGGTTCTCTTTCGAAAAAACGTGATGAATAATTTTTTCCATGTATACATGTTTGGGAATCGCTGCCATCAATGAATTATTGATGATAAAACTATTTTTGAAAATTTTACTGTGGGAGACCGGTTCTCTAGAAATACAGCATATCTTATCGCAAAGTAACTCATCCATAGGATGTAGCGATTCAAAATCAAAATCAACATACATTCCTCCCATTTGATAGAGAATTAAATACCTGATAGCATCCCATCTTTGTATGTTTAGCGGGAAACCATTGTAAATATTCCAATATTAAGGAAAATATTCCAAAATGAAATCATTCATCCGTTGCTCATTCCAATAGATGTATTTCCACTCAGGATAATCATATTTCCATGTTTCTGCCATTTTTGCAAACTCTGCTGGTAAAGGCTTCTCTTTATCTGACCAGATTTGATGAAGAATTTTAGGTATTAGATATTTCATCATTATATTATTCATTTTTTAACTCATCCCAACATTTCTTATATCGAGATATAAAAGTGTTGTTATCTTTGCTTACATTTAATGATTTTTTTTGCAGAGGAATGCTTTCTTTGATAAATAATATTCCGTCCATTTGATATGAAGGATTTATCCACTCTGTCATTTCATTAGGAGCTATTCCTACAGAACGACTGAATAATAATTTTGTGGGCAGGAGTGAGTGGGGAACATAGAAACTATCTAAAGGAACTTGATTCAACCAATACTCTAAAGAACCAGGCTTTGACTGATTCAAAAGGCAATACTCCATTTTTTTTAAATAATGATAGTTCAAGGTTTTTCCCCTATCTGTAAAAATACCGACAGTAAAAAAACGGTCACTGTAATGTTGTTTGCACAAAGCACCAAATGGACTGGAAATAATAGACTGATCGGCATTGTTAGAGGTGTATTTTACATGCATTAAATGACTATAGATCATTGATTTTACAGGACGATGGGATGAGAACAATTCCATCATGACTTGTATTTGTTCAAACATAAGACTATCGCGTGAAAGCTGTTCGTATTTCACTTTTTCAATCAACTGTAAACATGTCTGTATGAGCTGTGCCTCCTGCTTTCCGAGCTCTTTCTCAAAATAGTTTTGTGATTGAAAGAATGCTATAGATTCCTGATGGATTTCTTTTGATTTTAATATCAATTGAGCAAATTTCCTAAGTTGTGAATTTTGTAAGGAGCGGTTAATTGTAAGAAGATATTCACATAAGTCCAATTCTGTTTCCAAATATGCACTAACATCGAAATCTGTTCCCAATATCCATACTTTTTCTTTTGTCGTTGAATTATATTCTTTGAGCCAACGGAAGAAGTCTATCCAAGCGTCAGAAAATAAAGAAAACTCAATTATAGAACTGATTTTATCAATCTGAAAAGCACTGTCTCCTTGTACAAACCGATTAACGTATAACATTTTGGATAAGGGCAATTCGAGTAGAATCAGTTTGCGCCCTCCATATTTTATTTCGTTCATAAACAACCGGATTATTGTGCAATTAATGTTTTCACTTCCATGAACTGTTTCTCCAAAAGCCACTATATCCTTATCTCTTAGTGAATGCGGCAATGAATCGCTCCACATCATAATATCTTCTTTATGTAAAGGAGGTTCTGCGAAGAAGGGATATGTAGTGTAGTCTGTTATATTTTTGCCGTTTACTTTCATTTCTATTCTATCCAGCCACAGATTCTGTATACTTTTTTTTACGACGTTCATTCTTCTTTGCTGTAAAAATGGTGTCATTTCCTCTGATTCCGATAGTAAGTCCCAGTAGAACTACTCCGCATAATGATACGTTTTTCCGGAATGTTTTCCATTCTTTACAATTGTTGAAAAATAAAGTATCCGAATAGAGTACCTCTTCTTTTTCATCGATACCGTTTATTGCTAGAAAACCGCGTTTCAATTCCTGACTTTTACAGGTTAATGATACTTCTATGCTGTCTTCATTAATCACAGGAAGAGGTAACCGGTTGTATATTGTTCCTTGCAGCATAAAGTACACTCCCCCTATACAACATTGTTTACATTGAACTGGGTGTTTATTCTTATAGGTTTGTGTACTGTCAATCATCATAAAAAAAGCAGCATGTTTTCCCTTTTTCCATTCTCCTTCCGGAGTAAAACTAAAAATGTCAGAAACTTGTTTTGTTATATTTTGTTGCTGAGCAAAACAAGTATACAAGCTACTTAAAAGAAGCAGAATAGAAATGGCTACCTTCATGATTTTATTAATAAACAAATTGATTAATGAATATGATATTTATACTATTGAAAATTTATTTAATAGATATTTCCGAATACAGTAATCTCCCTTGATAATATCCAATTTCCTTTCTTAGCATCATATACATTGAACTTTATTCGATATGAATTTCCACTTTTAATCACTTCATTATCAATATAAAATAAAGCAGAACTATCATATCCCATTTGTAATAATGTTGCTTGTATATCTCTATGCATACGATCCATTGCATTCTCCATATAATCCCAATAATCAGAAAGTGCTCCTGTATATTTAATTGTATCAATTATTTTATCTAAAGCACTCTCCATTAAGTACTCAAGATTATCCATTGATTCGCTTCTTATATAGTCCGGAAATGTATAATAGTCTCCATCACCTGGGAATATATAAATATCAGGAAATGTATATTCCCATCCATCTACATATCCTCCCTCCCATGTACCATTATAAACCATATCCCAATATTCTTCTTCTGTATAATGATCATTCCCATAGTAGTTCCCATAAATGACTACTTCATCCAGTTCTCCTCCGTCCATATCCCAGCCATATTCACCATAGCTGTTGTTATATCCATATCCCCCTGTAGAGAAAAGCCCCATGTCCATATCCGGTGCCCATAGATCATTTGTTATTTCCTCGGTTTCTTCGTTATTAGTAATGGCAGAACTGTTATCCATAACCATTTCTATATCTGCTACATGCGGATTGGGAAGAAGCCATTCATTTTCATCGTAGGGGATAAAATTAGCACCCACATAATGTCTCATCTCTTCTTTGTTTAAAACCGGGTAATATAATCAATCATGATTTGTCTATTATCCCAATATTTGACATCCAATATTTCGTTGCCTCTTTCATCATAATCTTGCGCACGAACAACGTGATCTCCACCACTAGAAACAATCATCTACTGATTTTTCCCGATCATCCATTCTGTGAAATATCTCTTTTCAAACATTTTTTCTACATCATGAATTTGCAATGATAACTAGATGCCATATTAATCATAAGGTATATTCAGATAATTTGTAAACTCCCACCTCTGATTTACATATGAAACTCGAAAAAAAGCACCTGGGATAAGAGTTCCATGAATAGTCTCTAATGGATCTATACTCCACAAAGGCAGATTTTCGGAAGCCTCTTTCAGTAGATCGAAAAGAAGACAGATATTTTTATTAGGATTTGACGGAGACAATAGATATAGAAGCGGCTTACCCTCTGTATCATTAGCAAGCAGAATTGAGAATTCCTCTTTCTGAGAAATATGTGCAGGAACATTAACTGTATATTCCACATTCATAAATCTGGTGAATCCAACAGCACTATAATAATAAATATC
Source organism: Bacteroides bouchesdurhonensis (assembly GCF_900155865.1). Classification (GTDB taxonomy): domain Bacteria; phylum Bacteroidota; class Bacteroidia; order Bacteroidales; family Bacteroidaceae; genus Bacteroides; species Bacteroides bouchesdurhonensis. The sequence goes on along the minus strand of NZ_LT707006.1, from coordinate 1,787,867 downwards.
CGACCAGATACCATCCATACTATAAATAGCACGTTTTATGGGACCAGTTTGCTCTGCAAGCACTTGTTCGTTTCCCAAACGTATAAGAGTTCCAGGTCCTTTCTGATAGCTAATCCTCTTACGGGATAATATTTTTCCTTTATTTACCTCTATTCGCGTTCTCCAGGCAGTAAGTGTATCTCCTAAAAAAACTACAGGAGATTGATAATCTATTATTTCTCCAGTGAACCATGTAGCAGGTATTCCTTTCATTCCTGTTACTCCTTTACCATATTTCTGAATTAAAGCTTTTTCATATTCCAAAGCATTGTAACCTCTAATTCTCCTCAGATACAATGAATCTCCATCATTAACCCATTCTCCATAACATCTATCAAATTCTGCCATAGGAAGTAATGGGTAAGACGAAGACAAAACATGGGGATATCTTGTCTCTGATTCAAATACTACATTGAACCCTTCAAGGTCAGGGGTGAAATTTATAACTTCTGATTTCGTCTTAAATAGGTCAATCATTTCAGAAGGGGTAAGTGTTCGTTGTTGATTTAACGACTGACTATAAACAAATCCAATGCCCTTAATCAAAAGTAAAAAAAATAAATTTTTTTTTTTCATTCTTTCAATACTCCTTAATATATCGTTAGTATGGCACATATTCTCCATTATAATAAATAGCATGATAAGTATATCGATATGCCCATTCCATATCTGCTCCACTCGGATTAGAACTATAATTATGACTATGATATATAGTATCATACCCAGGAATATAATTCAATTGAACCACTTCATCACTTTTATTACTTGTATGAAGAATCCAATCATTTGTAGAGCTATTTACTGTAGCACCCCACTCAACATCTGTATAATATACTAAAAATTCGAAAAGGCTTTTGTCAGCTCCATTTCCTACTATAGCAAAACCTCCATCATATGGATTATTTTCATCTTTACCCAAAGGAACAATATCTATATCATCTGATGTAAGCGTCATATCTTGTCGTCCAAAAGAGCTTTCAATTGATATAACCGTTTGTCCAAAATAAGCATCTGGATTATCAAAATAACCTTTGCCATCTGGACCTAATAAAATCCATCTACCACCAACAATAGCAGACGTTTCATCAACAGGTATCAGTTTCATTTCATTTTCCAACTGATCTAAATTAAGTCTTGTAATTCTTTTCATAATTTAAAATTATTAATTTACATAAATATTGATATTAATAAAAGTTTTTATCATCAAAAAATGGACTTTTAAAATTTGTTTTAATTATTGCAAATATTTCTCTATATAGTTTTCCAAGATACTTTTCTATTTTAATTCGTCAGAATTACCTACTATCTATTCTTCTTAGTAAGAACAAATAAATAGATCGGAAATAAACTAAGAAAACTAATAAAAATCAAACACACTCTCAATATATTACTCCTATATAACATATTCTATAACTATTTCCATAATACGCAAATATAGAACAAACGATTCAATAAGTAAAATTTAAAATAATTTATTTATTATAATCCTGATTAAAATCGGATAAAACCCTTTCTTTAGAAGCTCAGTTATATATTATTTAGTTATATATTCCCCTATAAATTAATCAATTTCAAAATTTACAATCTTTTGCACTATGCTATCAGCCTTTAACATAAAAAATATTTACTGGTAAATTTTAAATTATTTAACATCACAATCAAAGAAAAACTGATATCTAATGACAAAGCTAATCACAATATACCTACAACAATGCCTTAGAGTGAGGTTTTCACTATTCTTGATGGTTACAAACACCTAAAATATTTTTATATTTTATACAATTAAAACACAATGTCTACAAATTAACCCGACTTACAAGAACAATATAATGCAATGCAAAGATATTACAACGCCATCATGAATGCTTGGAATAGCTTCTGCATGTTACGAAAAACAACTCTCTATGATTTTGCAAAACAAACGGAATTGGAAGATTTATTCTTCTAATCTTCCAATTCCGTCACCAATCAACATTCTAAGAATCTATATTATCTCATTGACCACCCACCGATCATCTCATTAATCAATTTCTCTCTGCTCTGTTTACCCCAATTGCCCATCATCCCTGTTATATATTGCCTTGTTTCAGGTTTAAAAACATTAGGATATTTCTGCTCGACCTCGTCCAAAGAATACATTTTATCATCTCTCAGATAAAGTACTAATAAATAATTCATTAAATCAGGTTCAACAGGCTTTTCATTTAAGCGTTTTTCGAATAAAGATACAGTCTGTTTATAGTTTTCCGATGCCAATTGTTTGTTATCATTCACTTCTAAGAGCATTCCTTTCCCCATAAGATAATAAGGGTCTTGCACACATAATTTCTCCATTCGCATAATCGTTGCTAATGCTTCTTCCTTCTCACCTAAACGCATTAAGTAAATAGTTTTATTTGCATATGCTAATTTATATGAAGGATCATTAGCGATCGCCTCATCCAAAAGGTTGATTACCTTATTTAAAGAATCCGTATTAGTAAAATTGCGCGTGGCTATTTCTATTGCCTGATTATTCTTTTGCACAGCTAATGAAGGTTTCTGAACATTTGCACAGCTAGTGAATAAACATAAAAGTAAGCAGATAATTGTTTTCATATCTTTTTATAGTTTTAAATGATTGAAATATAAAATTAGCAAATAAAAATCACTTCCCTTCATCGTCATATTTTCTCATATTTCACTATTATCCAAACAGTTGCATTGCGTCATCTATTTCGTGACACTCCAAACCATCCTGGAACAGGGAAATAAAAAGGAGAACGAAGATATCCGGGATGTGTCATTCTTCCTTCTTCTACCCGCTTCTGTAGCCGACGCAGAGCAGTAGCCTTTCGTAGTCCACACAACGCACAGAGCTGACGCGTAGTGATATAATCATGATCTTTAAAGAATTCCGCCAATTTTCCATCAATCTCAATATCACTCAATTCTTGTGAACGACGTGTTTCACGGACTTTCTCAAAGGTAGTTGCTTTCAACTTCCGAAGGAGCTCTTTCTCCGGAGTAAAAACAACTCCTGCACAGCGAATATGCTCCGCACGCATTTCTTTTGGCGAACGAACCTCCGGAGATTCCGCCTTAATACGAAATGAACCGACACCTTCAATATGGATACTGTTCCCATTGGACAGTTCATCTTTGAAAACATTGGCAAACTCTATAAAAGACCCGATGACATCACCTTTTCTCAAGCTGCTTCTTGATTCTATAATTCCTGCAATATCTTCGAGGGTCATCGTATCACGTACCACCAAACGGGCATGATATCTTTTTTTATTGGAATCTTTAGGTTGCGGAGTCAGAAAGAAATCATAAAGTGCACTCATATACTAATTGCATTGTGCGCAACTGTTAGCTAATTTACGCGGTAGTTTTATTTATTTTATGCCAATCTATTGACTGACTCACATTATGTGCAACAGCTAACTCATATATCATACAACAGTTGTTGCACAAAATGCGAAACAGCCATCGCACAATTTGTGCTACAATTAATATGACACACCAAAATTACTAATTTATTTAGTTAAAAACAATACTTTATCGAATAATTTCAGATAACTCACTTTTATGAAAATCATTTATCTATATAGTTGCAAATCCGCTTTTTCGAATTATATATTTGCGTCTCACATTCTCGAAGTATTCACTATAAAATAGAACAAAAATGAAAACAATGATTCAAAAAATGTTAGAGACGCTGAAACAATTACTTGTACGCACAAAACAACAGGCTGACAATGAAACAAATGTATCTGAAAAGCCGGAGAAAAAGGTAAATACAGAGAAGCAAGAAAGTTCCGACGGGACTTCAAAAAGGAATAGAAGTCAGGCTATGACCGTTCAATTGCGGAAATATCTGTTAGAACACTTTACATTCCGCTATAACACTCTGACAGGAGCCACCGAATTCCAATTGAAAAACACAACAGATTGCTTTCGACCCATTAGTGAAAGGGAAATGAACGGAATGATTGTAGATGCCCGGCTGGAAGGTATCCCTTGTTGGAGAAACGACATTCCAACTTTAGTATTATCCAGTAAAGTTGAAGCTTATAATCCTTTTCATCTTTACATGAAAGAGCTTCCGCTATGGGATGGAATAGACCGAGTGACTCCTTTATTACTAAGGGTATCGGACAATGAGTTATGGCAAAAATGCGGACGCTATTGGTTACGTGCCATGGCCTCACAATGGACCGGCGTAGAGCGGACTCACGCCAATACACTGACTCCTATTTTAATCAGCAGTAAACAGGGGTTGAACAAAAGTACTTTTTGTAGATCTTTACTACCGGACTCACTCCGACATTACTATCTTGATAATTTAAATCTGGCTACCAGCACTTTCCCCGAAAGGAAACTTGTTAAAAATGGATTGATTAATCTGGATGAATTCGATAAAATCAGAGAGAGCCAACAAGCAAACCTAAAAAATTTGCTCCAAATGGTCAATATTCCTATTTTCCGTGGCAAACGATTGGGATGGGTAAATGAGAACAGACTAGCTTCATTTATAGCTACAACTAACTGCTACCAGATACTAACCGATCCTACAGGAAGCCGCCGTTTCCTTTGTGTGGAGGTGTTGCACGCTATCTCGGAAGAACCGCTGGAACACAAACAGATATACGCCCAACTAAAAGCAGAACTGAAAGCGGGTAAGCCTGATTTTCTAAACCATGAAGAAGAGCAACTGCTACAACAACACAATAAAGCCTATTACCGTCAGTCACCATTAGAAGATGTGTTTTATAACTGTTTCCGACGACCTTTGGAAACAGAAAAGGGGATCTGGCTTACCGCATCGGAAATTTACAATATATTACATCGATTCAATTCTTCCGCTCTAAAAGATACGTCTGTCAGATCCCTATCTTTACGCCTTCCCGCAATGGGATTCTTTGCCAAACATTCAATGCATGGAAATCGATATTATGTGATGAATCTTCAGTCATAATGGTTGCTTCATTTTATTTCTCTATGAGAGAAGAAGTTACAGGAAAATATGACATGAACCAAAACTGATTTCATATTGATATTAGTATGAATTCCATAGGTTTTTATTGCTCTCATTTAATTGAAAGTATACAAAATCTATGGAATTCATAATTTATCTACTATTACCCGTCTCTTTAAGTCTTCTAATATTTTGGGTCTTTGTCGCTCTCTCTGTAGAAAATGCTTTATAGCATTAGATAAAATTATACTATCTTTATCACGATTCTCTACAAACGGATTCTTAATAAAGAAAATGCCTTTATAACGTTGATACAAATTATATGGATAAAACTCTTGGGAAGTATGTCTGTTGCCTTTCATCCTTGATAACGACATATGATTAAAATGAGATATCATCGGAATATAAGAAACATTACTTTCTACCTGATTCAAAAGAGATTCTATACTTCCGGCAGGAGGATTCTGTAATTTTCTTTCTACATTAGTAAGCATTCCATCAGACAAAGTGGCACTCCCTTGACCAATTAACAAAAGTACAGGCCAATAATCATCCGAATATTGTTCCTTCAAATATTTGCCTAAAGGAGTGCAATGCACTACAGGATAAGTTGAAATCGGATTAATATGTACAGCATGGCTATAGACAACGGCTTTTCTGTTTGAAGAAGCAGAAAAATGATCTAACAAAAACTTCGTATTGACAAACATAACCGAATCACGACCGATGAACCGTTTGGATCTATCCATTCCCATGTCACGAGAAAGAGTTAGAATATGCAATATACATTCTAATTCATCAGCCGTCAGCAGTCTTTGAATTTCATCCTTATGCTCATTAATATATTCAATCGCTTTATTCCAATCTTTTTCCATCAACAAAACGGACAAATAATCAACCGCAAGTATCTTCTGTTTGCGATTCAGATGAGTCAAAAAATCAAAAATATAAATTGCCGTATTCTGCTTTGGATTCCAAGTTGAGCTATAATCCATACCTAATAATTGAACTTTATCTTTTCCTTTTTTAATCGAATTATATTGCTTCAATTCATTCATAAATTCCATTCTCTGGCTGTCAATAATCGAAGTCTCAACTGAGTCAAGAGTAAAACTTTGATCTGTCACGTATCTGTTGTATACAAATGACATTTCCATTGGCATTTCCCAGATAAGCAACTTACAACTTTGATTCTTCACATTCTCTATCATCAGTTTATATACAAGATGACGAATAGAACTATTTCCATGTATTGATTCACCTAAAGCTAAAATTCTTTTGTCTTTAAATTCATCTATTCTTTCACAGATCTCTTTTGTATCAGGTTGAAAGGGGATAATCTTAATATTTTTATTTAAAGATAGACTGGGCAATTCTCTTAATGGGTACTCGTTGATATCTTTGTTTCCTATCTTTATGTCCAATTGGGATAATACGATATATGCTTCTTCTTTCTCATTTCCTTCTGCATGAATTCGAATATTTAACATATCAATGCCATGCAGAGGTATTACCTTTGAGACTATACTTAAGACACTATCCGGTACAAATTTTAATGTATCAGAAAAAATACACTTTTCCTCACTATCTAGTCCATCCAATAATATTGAAACTTCTCTGAGATTTTCACCCCTACTCTCAAAAAGTAATCTACCTTCATTTTCTTTATGTACAGGGAGAATGATTCGCTGTTCAAATTCAGTCACCAAAGGTCCAAGTTCCTTTATATTCTTTCTTGAATATAAACGAAAATTATAAGGAATGCAATTATAACCTAAATAGCCCGCATTTTCCATCCAAGGATAAACAATTGTAGAATCTGGCTCCACTGAAAAATGTAAATTATATACATCTGTATAATTCTTAGAAATCGATTGAGGAGCGCAAGAAAACAAAAGTTCCACCATAGAGGAAAATATAATAAACAAGCTCTTATTCATAACTACTATTCTCCTTCTATATACTCTATCGCCTTTTTAATCCACGCATCTTCTCCATATTTCACATCTTCCACCGTCTGCACCACAGGAATATCAATTTTCACTCCTACCCGTTGATTCATTCCCCAATTGGGATAGAAAGCACCGGCCATGGTATAATTGATTTTTATTCCGTAAGGAAGAAAAAAGTAACCGATATGTCCATTTGCTCCGGCTGTCTGAGTCCCGATAACTGCACTGCGTGGAGCTGCCCGATAAGCAATGGAAGATAATTCTCCGAAACTCTGCGTCCCTTCATTGACTAAAATAGCAATCTTTCCTTTAAAATAATCCGGATTCTCTTTCGGACCGACATTTCCCTTTATATCCAGAAAGTAATTGCCCGGATATTTTTTTGAATTCATAGAGAACCACATATAGGGAACAGGCTTAGGATACAGATATTTCTCAAGGATATCCTTGGTATATAGTTGCGGATATTGCCGCATATCCAGTATAAGTCCTTTTGAATTTATACGGCCGGACATTAGTTCATTCAATCTGTCCGCACTTATTTGCGCAACATTGATATAAAGAATATCTTTCGATTCTAAATCATACTCCTCAGGCATTTTCCGTCCCACTACTTCGGGCATGGTATAAACTTGAGTATGCACTTTCCTTTTAGAAGTCCTTTTCCCCTCTTTTACAGTAACAGTTTCTTCCTCTTCTTTCGTTAAAAACATTCTACGAGCCACGTCTCTTTTTAAGGTGTTTTCATTCGAAGAAGCTATGATTGAACGGAATTCTTCGATAAGCTCTTGAACAGACTTGTCGTTTACAGCTTTAATAACGGCTCCCCTATCTATTTCCTTCAAATGGGTAGATTCTACTGCATAGTTACCATCCGCAGTTAATGTTATCCCCAAAGGAAGCCCACGCATTCTGGAACCTTTGACCGGAAGTTCATACGTTCCATGCGAATCATTGATCTCTGCCAACAATTTTTGTATAGAGAGATACAATTCACTTCCGGAAACCGGATTATAAAATTCCGGAAGATATTTTTCCAAAAGCGTAGACCAAGGGTGATCTGTAAGATTGACGTATGGGAAACCATATTCGACAGCATTCCATAACCGGTAAAGTGTGAGAAGACGAAATCCCTGATCTTTCCAACTTATCCCCGGATAAACTTTCTCTCTGCGGAACTCCACTTCCTCTTTCCCAGCCAAAGGAGGAAGATAGTAATTAAGTACGCCATTTCGTTTGGCATTCTTTATCTTTACCAGTTTCTCCGACAGGTCTGTATCAAAAAGCATGGGGTCTTCCAACCACTGTAAATAAGCAAACCTATGATATTGGGTAGAATCTTTCACTGTATAATCTTCGGTTTCTGTAATCTCTCCATACTTGTCTATCCATTTACTCAACGCACGATTGCGCTCCTCTTTATTCTGGGCACGTGCAATCTCAGGCAATACCCTGAATAGCTCAAAGTCCCAATTATACTTTCCAATCACTACCTGAGGATGATAATATTTAAGAAATCCCCACACCTTACCTAATACAACCAGATTCTCCATTACTTGCTGTATAGGTTCGGTAAGAGCCACGCGAGAGTCACGCATAAATTCCGTATCCTTGTCCACTTCGGCAGAAGGGTCCACCAATATGTCAAGCGATTGTCCGTCTATCAACACCTGACAGTCGCTAAGCCAGAGTTTCATATCGCCTGATGTCATCAAGCGGAAAAAAAAGAACGATGTACGTGTTAGTGGCATTTCCACCGAAAAACTTTGCCAATCCTGGTCTCCATTGCACTCTACTTCAGTACTCTCATTTTCGAAGGTATTTAAGAAAGTATCGAGTCCGATTGCAAAACGGACCTTGGCATTACGTGCTTGGGCGCATTTATATTTACCGCTAAAAACAACTGTCTTCCCCACGATATCCCGATTTGAAAAATGAAACTGCACCTTGGCACCTTTTCCCTGTGACGACCGGATGAACAAGGAAGGCTGATTGCCATATAAGGTTTGCGAATCAACTTGTGTTTCCGAATCATCACTGGCCCATGCCATTTTGAACCTCTGCAAGCCAGGATCGGAAAGTGCATGAACCTGTACGCCATCAAAAGATAGGAATCCTTTTTTGCCCTGTTGTGTTTGTCCATGTGCAGCAAAAGTGATGACTAAAAACGATAATAAATAAAGTAGTTTGTTTTTCATAATAGATGTATTAAATATCTCTGTACACCAAAAATCAGATTATGGGAATCAAGTCGCTACGAAACATTCTTATTCCGTTCGGATGACCAGCTCTTTTCCTTCTTTGAGCAGATCATGTGAGATGAACCATCCATCTATATTTTTGCCGTCATAGGTAATATTGGTAATCTTCTTCCCTTTTCCGTCTTTACGAATTTTAAACTGAGTGCCGTCGCCTAAAGTAAATACTATTTCATCGAATAAGGGAACGGTCATAATATATTCCGGATCAGCAGGCGAGTAAGTGTAAAGTCCGATAGCATTGAATACATACCAGGATGACATTTCTCCGGCATCATCCATACCTGAATAAGCCAGTTTATCAGCTCCCATGTCATAGAAACGATCCATAATACTGTCAAGCACGCATTGCGCTTTTTCTTGCTTGCCAATGAAGTAATAAGTATATGGCACACTGTGGTCAGGTTGATTACCATGGCAATAATTTCCAATAAATCCTGTCATGTTGTGTGCTTCATATCCTCTCCAAGGTTCGGAGAACAGAGAATCAAGTTTCATCTCCACAGCCTGCTTGCTAGGATAGAGAGCAATCATTCCTTCCGGATCATGAGGAGCAAAGAACAAAGATTGCCAGGCATTAGCCTCCCGGTACATATAAGCATAATAAGGATAATAGGGATCAAAATCTTTAATCCATTCTCCATTGGCAATACGCCCTCTCCAGAAACCGGTACTGGGATCAAACAGATTTTTATAGTTTTCGGAACGCTTCATCAGGAGTTTATAATTAGCGTCATCCCCCAGTTCTTTAGCCAATAATGCAGTAGCATAATCATCATAAGCATATTCTACAGTTTTCGTTACGGCAGCTTTATACTCATCCCAAGTAGGAACATTCGTGGTGTCTTTTTCTGCAATCCAGCCCTGGCGGATATATTCATCCAAATAAGGTCTGCCTCCGCGACCGGGAATAGTGGCATTCTTCAACAGAAGCCGATAAGCAGCCTGAGGATCAAATCCGCGAAGTCCACGCAAGTAGCTTCCAGCAACAAAAGCCGAGGCATGGTCGCCATGGAAGAAAGTTGGCATATAACCATTTCTTTTTTCTCCCCGGTCAGTGATAGAGCGAATAATATCTACTGCCACATCCGGTGATAACATTTCCAGCAGTACCAGTTTGTTACGATAGTCATCCCAGAAAGATGGATCTGTATAATTATTGAATCCGCCATTGACCACTTCGCCTTTAGCATCCGTATATTCCCCGTTCACATCGCTTCGTAGCACCGGCCACAAGAATGAGCGGTACAGGCAAGAGTAGAAAATTCCTTTTTCACGTTCACTACCGCCTTTTACGATTATTTTGGATAATTGTTTTTCCCAGATATGATCAGCCTCCTCACGAACCTGAGCAAACGATTTGTCCATCATCTCCTTTTCCAGGTTCAACTTCGCATTTTCTATGCTTACAAAAGAAAAACCGATTTTGAGTTCCAATGGATTTGAGCCTTTACTGTCCAAGAAATCAACCAGGGACACTTCATGTTTATCATCTTTTACCTGCTCTATATCTTTTATCTTGTAATTTGAGATTGCATAGAAGTATATCCTTCCTTCGCCATTCTGAGAACCCGTAAAAGTATTCTCATCCACCTTTTGAATGCTCCAATCGCTAATCCGATTATTCGACCGCATCATATCGGCTACCAGCTTTTTATCATCTTCTTTCCGGAAGGTATATTTATGGTAAGCACAGCGCAACGTAGAAGTAAGTTCGGCATTGACATTATATCTTTCAAGAAACACTTGGTAATAGCCCGGATGTGCCGATTCATTCCGGTGACTGTATTCGGAACAGTAATCACTCGGAGAGATTTCACCGGTTACAGGCAGCAAAGGGACATGTAACAGGTTCCAATGTCCTTTGTTGGTATGAGAGAATCCGTAGATTACTGTATCTTCGTATTGGTATCCGGCTCCACTACGGAATTGGGTGATAGGACTTAACTGCACCATTGCATTAGGCAACGACGCTCCGGGAAATACTTCAGCACCCCAAGTACGCTGTTTCATTTTACGGACATACCCCAAATCTTCCGGTTCCCAAAGAGTAGCGGTTCCTAAAAAGGGATTTACATACTTTGTTAATTGTCCGGTTGGCCTACAACCTGTGATCAAAACTAAGAGTACTAAAAAAAAGATGTGCTTCTTCATGACAAAAAAATAATAAATGAGTAATGTGTGTGTTGTTTCAATCTACATCTAATAATGAAAACTCAAATATATAACTTTTTATTTAGACTTTATAGTTTTCATCAAGAAAAAAGAAAAAATAGGATTACACTATCTTCAAGTAGAAAAAGAAATAGGAATTCTTATCTATTTCTTTTTAAGAAAATACGGTTTGTGATCGTATTAGGTAATTCGGATTCATAATGAGTCACCATAATCATCGTTTTATCTCGACGACGGCAAAAAGCTTCGATAATCTTCTTCACACGACGCCTATTATATGTGTCTAATCCATGAAGGGGTTCATCTAATATTAATAATTCCGGGTCCTTCACAAAAGCACGTGCCAGTAAGGCTAATCGCTGTTCGCCACTGGAAAGTTGCAGGAAAGGCCTGTCTTTCAATTCTGCAATACCGAATATATTCATCCACCACTCACAGATAGCCATCTGGCTAGGCTGAGGACGTTTATATAACCCGATACTGTCATGCAAGCCACTGGCAACAATCTCAATAGCAGGTAGATTTTTAAGATAGGCGCGATGCATTTCAGGACTCACATAGCCGATATGTTTCTTTATCTCCCAAATGCTTTCTCCGGTACCTCTTTTCCTGCCAAACAAACTGATGTCACAAGCATATGATTGAGGATTATCAGCACAGACCAAACTAAGCAAAGTAGACTTCCCCGCACCATTCTCACCGCTCAAAGCCCATTTTTCGCCACGGCAAACAGTCCAATCAAGGTCTTTCAAAATCGTACGGTCGCCATAACGGATACTGACTTTGTTAAGCTTCACCACTTCGTCAGAGTCATAGTTATTCCCGTCATAAGGTAATTCAAGGACACTTTGTTGCAATTCGTCAAAAGATACAGGCAGATCTCTGGAACGAAAAGCCTCAAGATAAGCTTCTCTTTCCATTTTGGGAAATACTATCTTTTTATCAACAGGAATGACGTGAGTGATGAAAGAAGGGATATCGTCCAACATAGAAAGCACCAGAATAATCTGAACGGAAGACATCTTTGTCAAACGGTCGAGCAAAGAAAAAAGAAGTTCGCGGGTAGGTGCATCCAAACCAATAAATGGATTGTCCATAATCAGTACACGGGGAGCTGTCAGAAGAGTTTTTGTTAATTGAAATTTTCTTAGCTCACCGCTTGAAAGAAGGATTATCTTCTTTTCAAGCATTGGTTCGATACGGAAAAGCTCAAAAAGTTCTTGTTTCAACTGTTCATCCTTGATTTCTCCCAGTATCTCACTTACTGCAGGAGCTTCGTCCTGATCATGAGCATTCCACCGTTGTTGATAGTAATAATTGGCATCAGCGGCCCCATAGGTATCACGAAAAGCTATGTACTTTACATTGTCATAAACAGTCTGAGTTTCCGAAGGGGAGAAATCGTATTTCAAGGTTCCCTCACGCAATGGATATTTACCTGTCAATGTATCAACAAAAAGACTTTTGCCCCCACCATTAGGACCCACAATAGCTATATGTTCGTCGGCGGCAATTTCGACTGTAGCAGGTTGGGCTAAACGCACCAACGGATTACGTGCTACGCCACCCACCATACTGAATGTATTTTGCTTCATAATACCTTTATCCTGTTTTAATAATTGAGTACAAAGGTAACTCTTTTACAACAAAATGAGATATTTTATGAACAAATTGATTAATTACGGGCTTTATTTATACATAATCAACGCAGACTGAGCAGGAATGATAACTTCCGATCCGGTTTGGATAGCTAATCCACGAACATCTATCATACCGTCTTTACATACCACTGTGTATTTTCCTACAGGCACCGCTAATCGTGCAGGAATGGTACGAGAGTTAAATGCAACGATAATATCCCCCCAACTGTCTCCATTCGCATGGTCTTTCAGACAAAAAGCGACCAAGTTGCTTCCTTCTACCGGAAGGAACTCAAGATGTTTCCGGACCATCTCCGCCTCTCCCATACGAAAAGCCGGATGAGACTTACGAAGATCAATCAGGTGCTTATAATACATAAAAACATCTCCGTTTGTTGTTTTACGCCTCCAGTCAATGGCATTCACAGCATCGGGACTTTTATAGCTATTATCCACTCCTTGTTTATCACGCATGATTTCTTCTCCTGCATAAATAAAAGGAATACCCTGAGAGGTAAAGACGACTGTTTGGGCCAATTTATCAAGACGGGACAATTGTTCGTGAGTAATTCCGGGCATACTTGCTTTCAGACGGTCTATCAGGCACAATCCGTCATGGCAAGAGACATAACTGATCATTTGTGTAGGTTGTTCCGCCCATGACTTACGACTATAGTTTACCGAATCATAATGTATCTGCGGATGTTTGATTGCTCCTACGATACCAAATTTCAGGCTCATTTCTCCACCCGATATACCCGCAAGAAATGCACCTTTATGTTTCGCACTTACAGGTCCGCATATTCCATCGCGCAGTTCATCCGAAAAAGCTGCAATTCCCGGCATTTGGGACATATTGGCTTTCATTGCCAATGAATCTGCCGGATATTGTGGAGATTGCGCAGCCCATCCTTCACCATACAAGCAAATGGTAGGATCCACCGTATCCACAGCTTCCCGGATCGCATTCATTGTTTCGATATCATGAACTCCCATCAGGTCGAACCGGAAACCATCAATATGATATTCCTTTGCCCAATAAAGTACCGACTCTATCATGAACTTACGCGTCATCGGACGTTCACTTGCCGTCTCGTTTCCACAACCAGATCCGTCAGCCCATGTTCCATCTGCTTTCTGCCGATAGAAATATCCGGGAACAGTACGTTCAAAATTACTGTCTCCCGTATTAAAAGTGTGATTATACACCACATCCATAATCACACGAATACCCGCTTTATGCAAGGCCTGCATCATCTGTTTAAATTCCCGAATACGGGTATCAGGTTTATACGGATCAGTTGAATAAGAACCGTCGGGCACATTGTAATTTTGCGGATCATAGCCCCAGTTATAACGGTTTTCGTCAAGCTTTGTCTCATCTACAGAGGCATAATCAAATGAAGGAAGCAAATGAACATGAGTCACCCCCAACTCAACCAAATGATCGATACCCGTCAGCAATTTATCAGGATTTGTTGTTCCATGTTCTGTCAAAGCAAGGTATTTCCCTTTATTCTGCACCCCGGAAGTGGAATCTACCGAAAAGTCACGATGGTGCATTTCATAAATGATGATATCTGCCGGTGACCTTAAAGGAGGACGCTGATCATTCTCCCAACCTTCCGGATTCGTCGAATCCCAATTAATAATAGCAGCACGTTTACCATTGACACCGACAGCACGTGCGTTTATTCCCGGAGTATCTCCCTGCCATTTATCATTGATCTTAGCATTAAAAGTATAGAACTTACCAAGTAAGTCTTCGTTTACTGTCGCTGTCCAAGTACCATCTTCACCCGGCTGCATCCTAACGGTTTCGTAAGCATGTCCACCTTCACCGGCTTCATAAAGCATTAGACGCACTTCGTCTGCCGTCGGTGACCAAAGCATAAAATTAGTTGCCTCCGGTGTATATTCCATTTCAACCAAGCTACCGGTACGAACCGGATACAATTCAAAAGAAGTATATTCTTTTTTCACGGAAGAACAACTCATCACGGTTGCCACTGTAGTTACTCCAAATATTGCCAAATAATTTGTACTTACTTTCATCTTTCCACATGATTACGACCCTTCGACCTATATACTTTATTTCACCCGATCCGGATTCTTTGATATGAAATCTTTCCAGCCACTATATCCTTTTTCCAACGCCGGACGTCCCATTTGCAGGAAGTGGCAATACGCTGCTGCCAATCCATCCGTTGCGTCCATAAAAGTAGGCATATCATCTTTTGAAAAGTGCAGCATCCGCTGTAACATATCCGCTACCTGCTCTTTTGATGCTTGTCCATTTCCGGTTATAGCCATTTTAATTTTCAAAGGAGCATACTCGGTGATAGGTATATCACGGCTTAATGCTACTGCCATTGCAACCCCCTGTGCACGTCCCAGTTTCAACATCGATTGTACATTCTTGCCAAAGAACGGTGCCTCTATGGCCAATTCATCAGGCAAATAGCTCTCGATAATGCTCAATACCCGTTCGTGAATATGACGAAGCTTCAAATAATGATTGCCAAATTTACGCAAGTCAATAATCCCCATCGCAATCATTTCGGGTTTGGTTCCTTTCACTCGCAAAACTCCGTAGCCCATGATTGTCGTACCGGGATCAATTCCCAGGATTATCTTTTCTATTACCGGTTGAATCACTCTATCACCTCCATCAATGTCGGAAATCCAATTACCTTGTCTTTGAATATTTTCGTCAGTTCTTCGTTTAAGCGCACTCCCTGTTCCAAATGCCAACGATGCAACAAGCCGCTACTTTCGACCTCCCATTGTAAGGAATAAGCACTTCCGTCATCCCGATGACTTAATATCCGGCAGAGACGAGGGGATTTCAATGTTCCATGGTTCTCTATTTCAGGAATGTAGCTTTCCTTCATCCAAATCAGAAAATTATCGTGTACTTCATCGTCCACCTGAAAAGTTGTATTATAAATGAGCATATTTCTTCATTAAAGTATTATTTCCGCAAACATAGCAATTATTTCAGAATATTGCATTATATTTGCGCAAACAAAAATGGTCCGTTTACAAACGTTACCATTAGATATAGAGGGGCGTTAGCTCATCTGGCTAGAGCGCAACACTGGCAGTGTTGAGGTGATGAGTTCGAGTCTCATACGCTCCACTTATAAGGTGCACAGTTTAACTGTGCGCCTTATTTTATGCCTATATGCCTAATAATCCCCTGTTATGGCACACTTTGAAACATCAAACAATGATTCAACAATGGTTTCTTAATAAGAATACAACTACTTAAAAAAGGACGAGAATTAAAAAAGGGATTAAAATATCAATTGAGTAAAATTGAACTTCAGACCGTTAAATTGGGTTGGGGCTTACATATATATAAATTACTTCTTTAGTCTGATTTGAGTGTCAATAAAATACAGCTCCCTGTCAATACCATACAGTACATTGTTGGGAACTGCATCAAACACTTCGTATTGATCATTATGGAACTCATCAAGGTAATCCATTTCAAAACCAAGAGCTTGCATGTAATCAGCTATTTCATTCTCTGTTGCCTCTCGTTCTGCCTTTATGTGTGGTTGTATGAGAACTGCACAGAACTCATGCAGACTATTGTAAGCAAAGCCTACCATTTGATAAGGTACATTGCCAAAAAACTTGTTATGTGCAGTAATACGAATAAAGAAATTCTCCAGATTATCACCTGCATACTCAAAGTTGTTTAATTTATATACAGTAGCCGCACCGTCATAAAACACTTCATTTTCTCCCCCTTTATCTAAATAGATAACAGGAAAGTTGTTGAAGTCAATCCATAAGCAATTTAAATCTGCAAACGAAATTAGCTCTTCAATTTGCCCTCTCTTATAGCTTTCTGTTGGTTTAAGCGTTCCTGCTGCTTTTTTGCTTCTTCTAACGATGCAGGCTGCTTGCTCCAAGAGACTATTGACTGACGAGTGCGTTCTATCCATTGCTTGTGAAATTCATTAATGTATTCCATAATTCATGTAATTATGAGTTTATGCAAATGTAGCTAATCTATTTGAATCTGACAATATGAAAGTGTGTCAGTGTACTACCTTTTAATGAGATTATATTATATACCTCAATTTTAAATGGGTAGTATCTAAAATCATTCCCCCCTCCCTTTGGCTTAAAGAAACATTTTCATTTAAATTTAATACTTCGCTAAATTAAAATCTTTGAAATGTCGAAAGTATGCAGGTACATATCCGAGGTATGTCATGCGGTGAACTGCACATGAATTGCTTTCCCTCTCTCAATGATTTTTTTTTGTACAAATCACCAATCTGCCAAATGCAGTCAATAAAAGTAATTCTAACTATCGCCACAATAATAATCTTACCCATAGTATTAATACCTGATTTTTTAGTGCTCTATTAATACTACTTGTGGTGTGCTTCGCATTCAAACAGAAATATTTTTTAATATTAACTTAATAATCTACAGATTATGCCAACATTGGTACAAAGAAGTACTAGAAACTTTGGAGAATATGCAGAGGGCGCAACGTTAATAGTGGAAGAGCAACCTACCAAAGAGAAACGACCTCTATACCATGTATGCAGGCAATCGTTACCACGACTAAAAACAGGAATCCGTTTTTATCCACTACCAAAATTAAAAAGTAATAAATGAAAAATAGAAAAAATAGCGATATAGTACGTATCACCTTTTCAAGTATTAAACCATACTTATTTTAATACTAAAACAAATACAAAAGTAACAGTAAGTTTGTCTTTACATAAAAAATATGATATTTATTATTCTCAAATAGATAACTTCATTACTCATTTAATAAAAGAATAACCTATGAAGAACAATAAATATCATACCCCAATTTGAAGATTTATTCCAAATCTTCCTTTACTACTTCGTCCATTTCCTTCAAACGTTTTTCACGTTCTTTCTTCGTAAGATGTTTTTTGTCTTTATACACATTATCCGCACGGCTGGAAACTTCTTCACTCCATTCTCCAAACTGATTGGATGCGGGACGTCCGTTCGGCTCGATATTTTCTTCGGCAATCGAGTCGTGTCTATTAATCATATCATCCATAATGTTTTTACTTTTAATGGTTTACCGTATTACTACAATAAAACAAGGAGAAAAGTTCCCTTTTTTAATCATTTTTGGGAGATTTTTTCTGCAAATGCTCCCGATAAGCCTGAGTACGGAACGGGACATAAAGAGTATAATTTGTTTCCACCGCTTTATCTTCAGCCATTGCAGGTATCCAATTCGGCATTCCTTTAACAATGCGCAATACCTCTTCCGCAAATCCGGAATGGGTGGACTTTAAGATATGAGGGCGAAGAACAGTTCCCGTTTTATCAATTGTAAATTCACAAAGTACATAACCCTCTATATTCTTTGCCAATAAACTTTCCGGATAAATCATTTCAGCTTCTACATATTCTTCCGGAGTACAGGAAGAAAGCTTAGGAGTTACTACTACCAACTTACCGGAATTGGACACAAGTTGAGGACCTATTTCATAAATACCAACATATATCGGACGATTATGAGCATTCGGTTGTTCTTTCGTACGTTTCTGTAATTCTTTCAACAAAACATCTGCTTCATTCGCTAATGCATCTTCAGAAATACTCTCACCTATAGATAATAAATAGGCTGATTGACAGACCAACACAAGACGTTCCATCAAAGATCCTTTTTCCGGCGACCACTTCCGACCGCTTAAAATGTTACCTTTATTATCAACCGAAGTAAAATAATAAACAACACCATCCAGCCCTGCAGTAGAGCCATCCAAATCTTGAATCTGACTAGTCACCAATCGAAAAATGGTTCCTAAAGACAAATACAAAGACTGACTGATAAAAACTGATTTCTTTTCCGCTTTTACTGTTCCTTTCTCCGCTTGCCAGTAAGTACGTGACAATGTATTTGAGATCAGGCAATAACGTCCATTTTTCTTTTCAACCGACATAGCATATTCAGGCGAAAAAGAGGGAATTACTGTAAATCGGGCATAAGGTTGTTGCTGAAAGTCTGTGTTTAATAAAGAAAATACATTCCGATAATATTCTCCTAGTTCGCCCGGATAGGTATCTAAAGGTTTTACCGGTTCCAAGTAATCAGTCTGGGCCGGAAGATGAAAAGAAAAAAATAAAAGAAGAAGAGATATAACAATCTTTTTCATATATTGCCGGTTTTTCGGTGTAAGTCGGCAACAAAGATACAAAATATTTCGAAGGTTCATGATAAAATTGTATCTTTGCACGGTTTTTACCAAGAAACAGTATAACAATACATCAAAAATATGATAGCCAAGATTGAACAACTTCTGAAAGAGGTGGAAGCAATGCATGCCTCCAATGCCGAAGAACTTGAGGCTCTCCGCATTAAATATCTCAGTAAGAAGGGTGCCATTAATAATTTAATGGCTGATTTCCGAAACGTAGCTGCCGAACAGAAAAAAGTAGTCGGCATGAAATTGAATGAACTAAAAACTATTGCGCAGGACAAAATCAACGCGCTAAAAGAACAGTTCGAGAATCAGGATAACGGTTGCGACGGAGTAGATTTGACACGTTCAGCATACCCCGTGGAACTCGGTACCCGTCACCCGCTTTCTATTGTAAAAAATGAAATTATCGATATTTTCGCCCGTTTAGGATTCAGTATTGCTGAAGGTCCTGAAATCGAAGATGACTGGCATGTGTTCTCTGCACTGAATTTTGCAGAAGACCACCCGGCACGTGATATGCAGGATACTTTCTTTATTGAATCTCATCCGGATATTCTACTACGCACCCACACTTCGTCTGTACAGACTCGCGTGATGGAAGCTTCTCAGCCCCCTATCCGTATCATCTGTCCGGGACGTGTATATCGTAACGAAGCAATCAGCTATCGTGCACACTGTTTCTTCCACCAGGTAGAAGCCTTGTATGTAGATAAAGAAGTATCATTTACGGATCTGAAACAAGTATTGTTGCTCTTCGCCAAAGAAATGTTCGGGGCAGATACAAAGATTCGTTTGCGTCCGTCTTATTTCCCGTTCACTGAGCCCAGTGCAGAAATGGATATCAGTTGTAACATTTGCGGTGGTAAAGGTTGCCCGTTCTGCAAACATACCGGTTGGGTGGAAATCCTTGGTTGCGGTATGGTAGATCCTAACGTATTGGATGCTAACGGAATCGATAGCAAAATATACAGTGGTTATGCTCTCGGTATGGGTATTGAACGTATCACTAACCTGAAGTATCAGGTAAAAGACCTCCGAATGTTCTCTGAAAATGATACACGCTTCTTAAAAGAATTTGAAGCGGCATATTAAAATTCAAAGCGGTTTATAATCCGCTAACAGAATTTATTCGGGGAAAACCTAACTAATGATAATAACCCAGGACTTTGTCCTGGGTAAATTTATCTCTGAAACGATACGCATCCTAAAGAGTTGCTGAATATATTATTCATTTATGGCAAAAGATAGGCTCATTACATCCAGTTACTGTTTCATCTTGGTAGCCAATTTCTTACTCTACTTTGGATTCTGGTTGCTGATTCCAGTTTTGCCGTTCTATTTGTCTGAGTTTTTTCAAGCGGGTAATTCTACTATTGGCATGGTGCTCTCTTGTTATACGGTAGCAGCACTTTGTATCCGCCCATTTTCCGGTTACCTACTTGACACATTTGCACGTAAACCTCTTTATCTATTTGCATACTTCATCTTTATGCTGATGTTTGCAGGATATCTGATTGCCGGTAGCCTTACCTTATTTATTATAGTCCGAATCATTCATGGTGTTTCTTTCGGAATGGTAACAGTAGGTGGAAATACCGTTGTCATCGATATTATGCCATCTTCACGCAGAGGAGAAGGATTAGGATATTATGGACTTACCAATAATATAGCTATGTCGATCGGGCCGATGTTCGGGCTATTTCTTCATGATGCAGGAGTAACTTTCGGCACAATTTTCTGTTATTCACTTGGTTCCTGTATTTTAGGATTTTTGGCAGCGAATCTGGTAAAGACACCTTATAAGCCTCCTGTAAAACGGGAACCGATTTCCCTAGACCGTTTTATTTTATTAAAAGGATTACCTGCCGGATTTAGCTTATTATTACTTTCCATTCCTTATGGGATGACAACCAATTATGTTGCCATGTATGCCCGCCAAATTGGCCTCAATACTCAAACTGGTTTTTTCTTCACCTTTATGGCAATTGGTATGGCAATTTCACGAATATTTTCAGGAAAAATAGTTGATCGGGGAAAGATTACACAAGTAATTGCAGCAGGACTTTACCTCGTTGTATTCAGTTTTTTTCTACTTGCTTCCTGTGTATATCTGATTCATTGGAATGATAATGTCTGCATGATTATCTTTTTCGGAATCGCCTTATTACTTGGTATCGGATTCGGAATCATGTTTCCGGCTTTCAATACATTATTTGTAAATCTGGCCCCTAACAACCAGCGTGGAACAGCAACTTCCACATACCTTACATCTTGGGATGTAGGAATTGGTATCGGAATGCTGACTGGAGGTTATATTGCCGAAATCAGCACTTTCGACAAGGCATATCTTTTCGGAGCTTGCCTAACTGTAGTATCTGCTATTTACTTCCATTTGAAAGTAACACCTCACTACCATAAAAATAAACTAAGATGAGAAAAACAGAACGTTATGAAAAGGTTATTGCCTGGTTTCAGGAAAATATGCCGGTAGCCGAAACGGAACTACATTACAAAAATCCTTATGAGTTACTGATTGCAGTCATCCTCTCTGCACAATGCACAGATAAACGGGTGAATATGATTACCCCACCACTATACAAAGATTTCCCAACTCCGGAGATACTTGCCGAAACTACACCGGAAGTGGTTTTCGAATATATCCGAAGCGTTTCTTATCCAAACAATAAAGCCAAACATCTAGTTGGCATGGCGAAAATGCTAGTAAAGGACTTCAACAGTGAAGTACCTGATAATCTGGAAGATCTGATAAAATTACCCGGAGTAGGAAGAAAGACGGCAAATGTTATTCAATCGGTTGTATTCAACAAAGCGGCAATGGCAGTAGATACACATGTATTCCGTGTCAGCCATCGGATTGGACTGGTACCCGATAGTTGTACAACTCCGTTCAGTGTTGAAAAAGAATTAATGAAAAATATTCCGGAAAATTTAGTAGCAAAAGCTCATCATTGGCTTATCCTTCACGGTCGTTATGTTTGTCAGGCACGAACTCCTAAATGTGACACCTGCGGTTTACAAATGATGTGCAAATATTTCTGTAACACCTATAAAGTTGCAAAAGAGGCATCAAAAGCCAAGAATAAATAACGATTTAATAGTAAGGAACGGAAATAAATAGTAACTTTGCGGTCAATCAAAAAAATGATGGACTTAAACACTTTTAAAATAAAATAGAGTATTATGCAGACAATTGACAAATTCAATTTTGCCGGTAAAAAGGCATTTGTTCGCGTGGACTTCAATGTACCTCTGGACGAAAACTTCAACATTACAGATGACACTCGTATGCGTGCAGCTCTTCCTACTTTAAAGAAGATCCTGGCAGACGGCGGTAGTATTATCATCGGTTCTCACTTGGGACGTCCGAAAGGCGTTGCCGATAAATTCTCTTTAAAACATATCATCAAACATCTGTCAGAATTACTGGGCGTTGAAGTTCAGTTTGCTAATGACTGCATGGGCGAAGAAGCTGCTGTGAAGGCTGCTGCATTACAACCGGGCGAAGTTCTGCTTCTCGAAAACCTCCGTTTCTATGCTGAGGAAGAAGGCAAGCCAAGAGGTTTGGCAGAAGATGCAACAGACGAAGAAAAAGCTGCTGCTAAAAAAGTTGTAAAAGAAAGTCAGAAAGAATTTACGAAGAAACTGGCTTCCTATGCTGATTGTTATGTAAATGACGCATTCGGTACTGCTCATCGTGCTCATGCCTCTACAGCGTTGATCGCTAAATACTTCGATGCAGATAATAAGATGTTCGGTTACCTGATGGAAAAAGAAGTGAAAGCTGTTGATAAGGTATTGAATGACATCAAACGTCCGTTCACAGCTATCATGGGTGGTTCTAAGGTTTCTTCAAAGATCGAAATTATCGAAAACTTGTTGAACAAGGTAGACAATCTGATCATTGCAGGTGGTATGACTTATACATTTACTAAAGCAATGGGTGGTAAGATTGGTATCTCTATTTGTGAAGATGACAAACTTGACCTCGCTTTGGAACTGGTAAAGAAGGCTAAAGAAAAAGGTGTAAACCTAGTATTGGCTGTAGATGCCAAGATTGCTGACGCTTTCTCTAACGACGCGAATACTCAGTTCTGTCCTGTTAATGAAATTCCTGACGGATGGGAAGGTCTTGATATTGGTCCTAAGACTGAAGAAATCTTCGCTAACGTTATCAAACAATCTAAGACTATTCTTTGGAACGGTCCTACAGGTGTATTCGAATTCGACAATTTTACGCATGGTTCACGCACAGTAGGTGAAGCGATCGTAGAAGCAACTAAGAACGGTGCATTCTCACTTGTAGGTGGTGGCGACTCAGTAGCTTGTGTAAACAAGTTCGGTTTGGCCGACGGTGTATCTTACGTTTCTACTGGTGGCGGG
The DNA here is from genome assembly GCF_900155865.1 of Bacteroides bouchesdurhonensis. Classification (GTDB taxonomy): domain Bacteria; phylum Bacteroidota; class Bacteroidia; order Bacteroidales; family Bacteroidaceae; genus Bacteroides; species Bacteroides bouchesdurhonensis. The sequence goes on along the minus strand of NZ_LT707006.1, from coordinate 1,764,215 downwards.
GCATTGCTCGAAGCAATCGAAGGAAAAGTTCTTCCGGGTATTGCTGCTATCAAAGAATAAGTCCAATTAGTGGAAATAGTGTTAAAATCTAAAATATAGATTGTAAAGGGCAGTTCTTTGTGAAAAGAATTGCCCTTCATTATAAATATTAAGGTATGAAAAAGCTGATACTCATGTTCTGTATCTTACTTTCTTTCCTTTATTCTTGCCAGAGAAAAAAAGGAGAAAGTTTCTTTCTGCCTTCATCCGAGCTACAACCGCTCACATTAGGAGTGATGCCAACTTTAGAAGGATTACCTTATTACATCGCTCAAAAACAAGGTATCTACGACTCGTTAGGATTAAAATTAACGATCTTTCCTTTTTATTCTGCCAACGGTCGAGACGCTGCATTTCAGATTCATCAGGTAGACGGTATTATTACTGATTATCCAAGTGCTGTAATATTGCAAGCCAACTATCATACCAATCTAAAACTGATTCAGAAAAACGACAGTTATTTTTGCTTTATCGTCTCTAAAGAAAGTAATATCAACCAATTAAAACAACTCAAAGAGAAAAATATTGGTGTATCGCGAAATACAATTATTGAATATGCAACCGATTTATTATTAGATAAAGCTGGAATAAAATCTTCAGAAATAAACAAGCCGGAAATAGGACAAATTCCTCTACGTTTGCAAATGTTAGACTTTAGTCAGCTAGACGCTTCCTTTCTACCCGATCCTGCCGCCTCTCTTGCGATGGATAATGGACACCGTTCTTTAGTTAGCACCCGGGAATTAGATATTGACTTTACTGTTACCGCTTTTTCCCTAAAAGCCCTGAATGAAAAAAGAAGAGAAATCGAATTACTTATTACAGGTTACAACCTCGGTATAGACTATATTAAAACCCATCCGCAAAAAGAATGGGCACAAGTGTTAGTAGAAATAGGTGTCCCAGAAAATCTGACTGGATTAATTGCACTTCCCGCTTACAAAAAAGCGACACGACCCTCACCGGAAGCAATAGAGAAAGCCGTAAATTGGTTAAAAACGAACCATCGCATACCTAAATCATATGTAGAAAATAATCTAATAGACACAACATATATTCCCTCCGAACTAATCACTATGCAATAAATAACGACTCATGCAAAAGACAATTCTACAGTTCCTAATCATCGTACTAAGTATACTAAGTATGCATAGTACCCTTATCGCTCAGGAAAACAAAACGCTCAATCAGGTCGTCAATACTTTGAAAGAACGAATCAGTCTTGCAGGTTATGCCCAGCTCGGCTACACATATGATGATGCTGTCAAACCAGATAATACATTCGACATTAAGCGTATCATCTTTATGGCTCACGGTAAAATTACCGATCGATGGACTTGTGACTTTATGTACGATTTCTATAATAGCGGCATGTTACTGGAGATATATACAGATTATAAGTTATTTAATGGGCTTACTGCACGTATTGGAGAATTTAAAATTCCTTATACCATTGAGAATGAATTATCTCCTACATCCGTTGAATTAATTTATTGCTATTCACAATCTGTATGTTATCTGGCAGGAGTAAGTGGTAGTGATAAATGCTATGGCATGACCTCCGGACGGGATATGGGCTTGATGCTTCATGGAAAACTTTTTAATGGCTTTTTACAGTATAAAGCAGCTGTAATAAATGGGCAGGGAATGAATACTAAAGATAAAAATAGTCAGAAAGATATTGTTGGCAATCTTATGATTTATCCGCTAAAATGGTTATCAGTCGGAGGTTCGTTTATTCGGGGAACGGGACATGCCATAGCCGACTCAGAATTTACAGGGATCAAATCCGGAGAAAATTATGCAAAGAAACGTTGGAGTATAGGAGGTGTATTCACATCTTCGAAAATCAGTCTCCGTTCTGAATATCTGGCAGGAAAAGACCGCAATGTAAAAAGTGAAGGATTCTATGCAACAGGAAGTCTGCAATTAGTGCGTAACTTTGATTTTATTGCTTCTTTCGATTATTTCAACCCGAACAAAGCGGCTGATTTTAAACAAAATAATTATATTGCAGGGCTACAATATTGGTTTTATCCCAGATGCCGTCTGCAAGCACAATATACTTTCTGCGACAAAAAAGGAAATGGACTTAAAAACTCCAATCTGATACAAACACAAGTACAAGTCAGATTTTAGAAACTTACTTTCATATCCTTTTTGGCATTCTTTTTGTTATAGAATAAACAGTATTTATTCATATACTGAAATAAATAGTTGAACAATGATGAACGAAAAAACAATTAATGAACAATACGCATATATACGTACCCTTCTTGAAGATCAAAGACTCAAAGAAGCATTGATGCAGTTAGAGTCTTTACTCTGGCAATGTCCCGATTGGAATTTACGGACACAGCTGGAACAGCTTCAGACTTCTTACAAATATATGCTAGACTATATGCGCCAAGGCGTCAATGACCCTGAACGTTGGAATGTATATCGTAAACTTCTAGCGGATACGTGGAGTATTGCCGATCAGTCACGCTTGCTGATGTTGGATAATGCTTCTTCAAGATATTATCATGAGGTACGCCGGACTCCCCGTACGGATGGGCTGGCAGCTTATGATCTTAAAAAGCTGTTACATATATTGGAATCATTCAATGACGATCTGGCAGTAAGCGGACTTCTATCCGAGGCAAAAACACTTGAAGTTATGAAACGCCATGAAGATACCCTCAAATCTCTTTTCCTGAAAGGCTGGACAAACAGTTCATGGAATTCACAGGAAGAAGAGGATGCAAAAGCCATGCTTGCTTCGGAACAACTATCGGTAGATGATTTGTGTTTATTTATCAGCGCAATCATGCTTAGTCTGATGGAATGTTTCGATTTACGTAAAATCATGTGGCTCCTGGATGCATACATACATCCGAATATCAATGTGAGACAACGAGCATTGGTGAGTCTTGTTATTATCTTCCATATTCACAGGAATCGTCTTAACCTCTATACTGATTTACTCAAAAGAGTAGATCTCATCGCAGAAGATCCTATTTTCCAAAAAGATGTCGCTCGTATCTACCAGCAAATGTTACTTTGCCAGGAAACAGAGAAGATAGATAAAAAAATGAGAGAAGAGATTATTCCCGAAATGTTGAAAAATGCTTCGTCTATGCGAGATACACGTTTTGGCATTGAAGAAAATGAAGAAGAAAACAATGATAAGAATCCGGATTGGGAAGAAGCCATTGAGAAATCCGGTTTAGGTGACAAGCTGCGTGAAATGAACGAATTGCAGTTGGAAGGTGCCGATGTATATATGAGTACTTTTGCCGGTCTAAAAAGTTATCCGTTTTTCCGGGAAGTACATAATTGGTTTTATCCTTTCACTAAGCAACAATCCGACGTACATAATATGTTGGAATCAAAAACAAACGAAAAAAATAGCTTGTTAGATATACTGCTTCAATCGGGATTTTTTAGCAATAGCGATAAATACTCGCTCTTCTTTACTATCCAACAGTTGCCCAAGTCACAGCAAGACATGATGTTAAGCCAACTTAATGAGCAGCAGGTAGCAGAATTGACAGACAAGTCGAATGCAGATACACTGAAAAAGTTCTTCGAAAGACCGGGAACTGTGAGCAACCAATATTTGCATGATTTATATCGTTTTTTTAAACTCAGTGTACGACGTCATGAGTTCAGGGATATATTTAAAGAAAAACTCGATCTGCACCATATTCCCGCACTCAAAAATGTACTCTATTGGGACGAAATATTATTTCCAATTGCCGATTTCTACATAAAAAAAGAACGTTGGAATGAAGCAATTGAGATTTATGAAGAACTGGAAGCTATTGAAGCTTTAAACGAGAATGCTGCGGAATGCTATCAGAAGCTTGGATTTGCCTTTCAAAAGCAAAGAAAATATGCAGCTGCGATCGATGCTTATCTGAAAGCGGATACATTAAAACCAGATAATATTTGGACCAATCGTCATCTGGCGACCTGCTATCGCCTGAACCGAAATTATCAAACAGCACTGACTTATTATAAAAAGGTAGAAGAAGTAGCTCCGAATGATACTAATGTAACGTTCTATATTGGTAGCTGCCTCACCGAACTTGGATTAAATGAAGAGGCATTAAACTATTTCTTTAAATTGGATTTCATGGAAAATAATAGCATCAGGGCATGGCGTGGTATCGGCTGGTGTTCATTTATTGGATTGAAATATGAACAAGCTATAAAATACTACGAAAAAATTATAGACCATAAGCCATTGGCTATTGACTTCATGAATGCCGGACACGTTGCCTGGGTAATGGGAGACATTCAAAAAGCTGCCATCTTTTACGGAAAAGCAATCACTATAAGTAACAGCAGGGAACAATTTTTGGAAATGTTTCACAAAGACGAAGGACCTCTTCTCAAACAGGGTATTCGAGAAGAAGATATACCTTTAATGTTGGATTTATTATAATTACCGCAAACAACGAAATGCCGTAATAACCAATAATAGCTCAGATCTTTATTTAGTTCTGGGCTATTATTTATCAGCATATATTATCTCTTTAGCTCTCCCAATCTTCAAAACCAATAAGAATCAAAATAAACACTTCAATAAAACTCTAAAGTCCGTATAATCCGAAAACCTCAATCCATTATAACTATATTACAGTTTTTTCAACTCTACATATAATTTCTGTATGGGCAACCCCATAATATTAAAAAAGCTCCCAGAGATAGACTTAACCCCTATATATCCAATCCATTCCTGTACCCCGTATGCTCCCGCCTTATCCATCGGCTGATAACGTTCTACATAATATTCAATTTCTTCGTCTGATAAATCATCAAACTGTACATCAGAAACAACCGTAAAACTTTTCTGCCAATCTATTGTAGTCAAACAGACTCCTGTAAAAACCTGGTGGAACTTTCCCGAAAGAGCACATAACATTTTGATAGCTTCCTCTCGCCCATTCGGTTTTCCAAGGACTTTTCCATTCAACCAGACAATCGTATCTGCTGTAATCAATAATTCTTTGGGCTTCATCAAAGATCGGTAAGCATCAGCCTTTTCTCTCGAGATGTATTCAGGAATTTCCCCTCCAACTAATGTGTCAGGATATGATTCGTCTACATCAGGTAACGTTCTCACCACATACTCAACACCCAAGCCCGACATCAATTCTTTTCGGCGGGGAGAATTAGAGGCCAATATAATATCATATTTCTTCAAGTTATCAAGCATAGCAATCTCAATATTAATAATATAACTATAGATAAAATTTCTATTAACTATAAACTGGTTTTATATTCCATTCTTACCAACCGAAAGCGTCTTGCGCCATCCATTTGCCATGTGCTTTCAGCACTTGCTCTATCACATCACGTCCGCAACCACGACCACCGTCAGCATAAGATATATATTTTGCAACAGCTTTCACCTCCGGCACAGCATCTTTCGGACAACATGGTAATCCGCATTCACGCATCACTTCTATGTCGGGAACATCATCCCCCATGTACAAAATCTCATCATCGGATAAACCGTATTTATCACGGAAAGCACGATAATCATGAATCTTCACAGACGAACCCATATATAAATCTTTCACTCCCAATGCTTCAAAACGAATACGTACTGCTTCTGTCCGCCCACCAGTTATTATAGCAATATGAATTCCCTTCTTCACAGCCAGTTGTAAAGCATAGCCATCTTTTATATTCACTGTACGCATCGGCTCTCCCGAAGGATGCAACGGAACAGTAGTTGAACTCAACACACCGTCTACATCAAAAGCCAATGCTTTGATACGGGATAAATCATAATTAATGGTGCTCATGAATACTTTTACTAATTAATTTATAGATTTCTTGCAACTCCGGAGTATCTTCCAGCATTGTAAGATGATGATTGATCACATTTTCGTCATAACGTACCGCAGGTCCTGTTTGTGCATCATACGGAGTCAATTCGTGAACTTTACGCGCCGTTTCATCAATTAAAGGCAACATGACTTCAAAAGGCAAATGATACTTATCAAGTAATTCAGCAGCCAAAGCAAACATATGATTTGTGAAATTACATGTAAAGACAGCAGCCAAATGTAAACTCTTCCGCTGTTCAGAAGTTACTTCATATACCTTTTCTGAGAGAGTTGCGGCAATGGCTTTCAGTAGCTCTACATCTTCCTTACTATTTGCTTCTACAAAGAAAGGTACCTCTTCAAAATTTACTTCTCGCTGCTTACTGAACGTCTGCATAGGATAAAAAACTCCATACCGCTCTGCATAACCTTCCCAAATACTCATAGGAACACTTCCGGCAGTATGCACCAATAAAGCTTTCCCCTTTCCTTCCGAAATCTGAGGCAGTAACTCCACGAAAGCAGCATCCTTCAACGAGACTATATATAAGCGCGCCTCTTTCGATATTTCCTGCAAATCTGTAGTAAATTCAGCTTCTATCTCTCGTGCCAAGGCACATGCTGACTCTTCCGTACGACTATAAACCTGCACAATACGAAATCCTTTTCGATAAAGTGCTTTTGCCAGATTAGTAGCCAAATTTCCGGCACCGATAAATACTATCGGAGTATCTTCAACACTTCTTTTCATCTTTATTTCTCCATATTATCGTCTTGCAACTAACAATAAAATACCTCCTACCAATAGTAATGCAAGCGGTAACAAATAACCGGATAATGAACCAAGCAATGACATCACTAATCCGATATTCATAACCAGCCAAAGTGCCAACAATACACATCCTACTGACTTATCCCGTTTAAAAATCAAAAAACAAATAGAAGCATACAACAGTAGATTGTCTTTATTCATCACCCAAGGTAACCCGATAGAAGCGAAATGAATTAACTTATCGATCAAAAAAAGCAATCCAATGACTATCAGAGAAACGGCAGTAGCCATATAAGTATCCTTGTGATTATTTGCTTTTGCAGTAGCCATCTTTATTTTCCCCCAAACTTATTGATATGAATTTTTTCCCATTGTAAATGCTCTTCATTGAAAGGTTTCCGCTCCATCCCTTTATAACCGATGGCTATCACAGAAAGAACCTGAAGTTGCAAAGGAATGTCCAATACTCCATGAACAAATTCGTCAGATGGCATTCCAGTTGCAGTGAAACGCTCACGAACCTGTACCCAGCAACTACCCAATCCCAAATCTTCAGCCTGTAGTTGAATCATTATGGAAGCAATAGCAGCATCCTCAATCCAAACATCGCTCGCCAATGGATCCGCTGTCACGACAATCGCCAAAGCCGCATCAGCTATAAAAGCAGAAGCTTGTTCTTTACAATGTGACAATTCTTTCAATATCTCTTTATCATCTACTACAACAAACTGCCAACTATTACTACGCTTGGATGTGGGTGCCATCAATGCTGCCTTCATCAAAGCTACTACCTGATCCTGAGTGAGTTCTTCATCAGTAAACTTACGCATACTGCGGCGGTTCTTTATCAATTCACTGAAATTTTCCATATTATTTTGCGGTTTCATATGATTAATGTATGCAAAGATAGTGTAAACCGATCGTAATAAGAAATAAAAGTTTGTTTTTCATTTTCCATTGTTAAAGTACTACCTACTCTATGAAAAGGCAGAGGATACCTCTATTAAATGAAGAATAAATTGTATCTTTGCATCAAGAAAAGAGAAATCAATCATGAAAAAACGAATTACACAAGACGATTACATTAAAGCAAATCGTAAAGCCAGCCGAGAGGCTGAAATAGAGATGTACGGTCACCCTATCTGTCATAAGAGAGTGCACCAGTCAAAGAAAGTATACAACCGTAAAAAGATAAAGGCAGCTAATGTGAAGCTGCCTTATTTATTTTATCAAAATACCTTTAAAGATCTAATAGGAATTAAATGATTCTCGACAATTCCCCGGTAGTAGAGTCAATGATAAATCCGTGCACTCTTACATCTGAAGGAATCAAAGGATGACGGACTATAAAATCTACCGTCCCACGCACTGACTTTTCTGTATCTTCAAAGCCATCGAGCCAAGAATGAAAATCTACCCCACAAAAACGCATCATACCAATGTAATCGGCATTGATTCCACGAGCTTTCATCTTCTCAATCATTTCCTCACTATGCATATGACAAGCACCACAATCGGAATGAGCAATTACCATAATTTCTTCGACCCCCAGTTCATAGATTGCTACCAACAAACTACGAATGACACTACCAAAGGGATGAGAGATAACACCCCCGGCATTCTTAATCATTTTCACATCTCCATTCTTTATACCCAATGCAGCCGGAAGTAACGCAGTCAGCCGGGTATCCATACAAGAAAGAATCGCTATCTTCTTATCAGGATATTTATTGGTTATATACTCTTTATATCCCTCATTCTCTACAAACTGTTTATTGTAGGCTAACATTTCTTCAATCATAATTTTAATCAGTATTTAAGGGTAAGTAGACATACAAAGATAAAAGAAAAATCTCTTTTTCAGTTATGACATTTTCAACAAAAATATTCCTCTTTTTGTTGAAAGACAAATAAAAAGTGTAAATTTGTACTTATGCCACTTAAATTAACTACATATTATCATGGAAAGGATATTCCCGATTTACCGGGAAAAAACACATTTCATTCAAAAGAGTTGTTTCAAATTTATGAAGCGACTCCAGGGTATATACCTCTCCTAATTGTAGCAACAGAAGACGATAAACCAGTGGCACGCTTATTGGCCGCCATTCGTAAAACCCGAAAGTGGCTTCCCTCCTCACTCACCAAACAATGTGTTGTATATGGATTAGGAGAACTGTTATTTGAGCCTTCGCATCTCAACAAAGAAAAGGAAGAAGAAATCTTTGGAGAGATTCTTGAACATTTGACTCAGGAGGCTTCCCGCACTTGTCTTCTCATCGAATTTAGAAATCTGGAGAATTCGATGTTCGGCTATCGTTTTTTTCGAAGTAACGGATATTTTCCGGTCAATTGGTTACGTGTCCGCAATTCTCTTCACAGCATGAAAAAAGTAGAAGATAGATTTAGCCCGTCCCGCATTCGCCAAGTAAAAAAAGGACTTCATAACGGAGCAATAGTGAAAGAGGCACACACCGTAGAAGAAATAAAGGAATTTTCGCACATGCTGCATAAAATATATTCATCCCGTATACGCCGCTATTTTCCTAATAAAGACTTTTTCAGTCACATGCACAACCTGCTAATCAAAGGAAAGCAAGGAAAAATATTCATTGTCAAATATAAAGAGAAAATCATTGGAGGAGCTGTTTGTATTTACTCTGAAGATAATGCTTATCTCTGGTTTTCGGGAGGGATGCGAAAAACTTATGCGTTACAATACCCAGGTATATTAGCCGTATGGAAAGCATTAGAAGATGCACACGAACGTGGTATCAGCCACATGGAATTTATGGATGTGGGACTACCATTCCGCAAGCATGGTTATCGTGATTTTGTACTCCGTTTCGGGGGTAAACAAAGTAGCACACGTCGTTGGTTTCGCGTTAATTGGGATTGGCTCAATAATTTACTGGTCAAATTCTATGTATAAATGCAATCTCAGGATTGCAAAAGTTCCTTTATCCTCCATTCTTACCACTTTTTATCTTTTATCGTCCAATAATTAAATGCTGAAAAATTTCTTTATTAGGTAAGAAATGTCTTTCTTTGTGCTTGTTTTATGCTTTGCAAAAACAGATTTAAAACCAATTTAAAATAAATTCGTTATGAAGATTTCACACATTGAGCATCTGGGCATTGCCGTAAAAAGCATTGAAGAAGCCCTTCCTTACTACGAAAATGTATTAGGTTTGAAATGTTACAACATCGAAACAGTAGAAGACCAAAAAGTAAGAACAGCTTTCTTAAAAGTAGGTGAAACAAAAATTGAGTTATTGGAGCCAACCTGCCCTGAAAGTACTATTGCTAAATTCATTGAAAATAAAGGAGTGGGTGTGCACCATGTTGCATTCGCAGTAGAAGACGGTGTGGCTGATGCTTTGGCAGAAGCAGAAAGCAAAGAGATCCGTTTGATCGACAAAGCTCCCCGCAAAGGTGCAGAAGGATTGAATATCGCTTTCCTTCACCCGAAATCTACTTTGGGAGTATTGACAGAACTCTGCGAACATTAATCTATAAACTCTAAAAACTACAAGAACTCATGAGTAATCAACTTGACAAAATTAAAGAGCTTATCGAACGCCGTGCCGTAGCGCGCATTGGAGGCGGTGAAAAAGCAATTGCCAAACAACATGAAAAAGGTAAATACACAGCACGCGAACGCATAGCTATGTTGCTTGATGAAGGTAGCTTCGAAGAAATGGACATGTTCGTTGAACATAGATGTACCAACTTCGGCATGGAGAAAAAACATTATCCTGGCGACGGTGTAGTAACCGGTTGCGGTACAATCGAAGGTCGCTTGGTATATATCTTCGCACAAGACTTTACCGTTTCTGCCGGTTCATTGTCAGAAACCATGTCTCTTAAGATCTGTAAGATTATGGATCAGGCAATGAAAATGGGTGCTCCTTGTATCGGCATTAACGATTCGGGTGGTGCACGTATTCAGGAAGGTATCAATGCATTAGCAGGTTACGCAGAAATTTTCCAACGCAATATCCTTGCTTCCGGTGTGATTCCTCAAATCTCAGGTATCTTTGGTCCTTGTGCAGGTGGTGCAGTTTATTCTCCGGCACTGACTGACTTCACATTGATGATGGAAGGAACTTCTTATATGTTCCTTACCGGACCGAAAGTTGTAAAGACTGTAACAGGTGAAGACGTATCTCAGGAAAATTTAGGTGGTGCAAGCGTACACTCTACTAAATCCGGTGTTACTCATTTCACAGCTTCTACCGAAGAAGAAGGTTTGGCTCTAATCCGCAAATTACTAGGTTATATCCCTCAAAACAATTTGGAAGAGCCTCCTTATATAGATTGTACAGATCCAATTGACCGTCTGGAAGATTCACTGAACGAAATCATACCCGACAATCCGAATAAGCCATACGATATGTATGAAATAATCGGTGCAATTGTCGATAATGGTGAGTTCCTTGAAGTTCAGAAAGACTTCGCAAAAAATATCATCATTGGTTTTGCACGTTTCAACGGACAATCTGTTGGTATTGTTGCTAATCAGCCCAAATATCTGGCAGGTGTACTGGACAGCAACGCATCCCGTAAAGGTGCGCGCTTCGTTCGTTTCTGTGATGCATTCAACATTCCAATCGTATCATTAGTAGACGTTCCGGGATTCCTTCCGGGAACAGGACAGGAATATAATGGTGTTATCCTGCACGGGGCAAAATTGTTATATGCTTACGGAGAAGCTACTGTTCCCAAAGTAACAGTCACTCTACGTAAATCATATGGTGGTTCTCACATCGTAATGAGCTGTAAACAACTTCGTGGCGATATGAATTATGCATGGCCGACAGCCGAGATCGCAGTTATGGGTGGTGCCGGTGCTGTAGAAGTACTTTATGCGAGAGAAGCTAAAGATCAAGAAAACCCGGCTCAATTCCTTGCTGAAAAAGAAGCGGAATACACTAAATTATTTGCTAATCCTTATAATGCAGCTAAATATGGCTATATCGATGATGTTATCGAACCGCGTAATACTCGTTTCCGTATCATCCGTGCCTTGCAACAGTTGCAGACTAAGAAATTAGCCAATCCTTCTAAGAAGCATGGTAACATTCCATTGTAAACATTAAAAAGAAAAACGATTATGAATAAAACCAAAATCGGAATATTCCTTTCCTTGTTGATGTTGATTGGTTTGTGCTCTTGCCAAGAACAAAAATCAAACAATAAACTGTTATTGAATGAAGTACTGATTGACAACCAAAGTAACTTTCAGGACGACTACGGATTACACAGTGCATGGATTGAAATATTCAACAGATCATACGGTAGTGCCGATCTGGCCGGCTGGCTGCTCAAAGTAAGCAGTCAGCCTGGGGATACTGTAACATACTTTATCCCTAAAGGAGACGTACTAACCTTGGTAAAACCGCGTCAACATGCTTTATTCTGGGCAGACGGCGAACCTAACCGTGGAACATTCCACACCAACTTCAAGTTAAATACACAGACCGACAACTGGATTGGTTTATTCGATTCAGGTCGTAAGTTGATTGACCAAATTGTAGTTCCTGCAGGAACGCTGTCTGTTAACGAATCGTATGCACGTGTCAGCGATGCTGCTGATAAATGGGAAGTAAAAGGTGGATCTCCTGACAAATATGTGACTCCAAGCACTAACAACAAAACGATCAACAGTAATGCTAAAATGGAAAAATTCGAAGAGCATGATGCTGTCGGTATCGGTATGTCTATTTCTGCTATGAGCGTTGTATTTACAGGTTTAATTCTTCTTTATATCGCTTTCAAAATTGTTGGTAAAATCTCTGTTAATCTGAGCAAACGTAATGCAATGAGGGCTAAAGGCATCGATAAGCATGAAGCGAAAGAATTGACACAAGCTCCGGGCGATGTTTATGCTGCTATTGCTATGGCTCTGCATGAGATGCAGAGTGATGTACACGACGTAGAAGAAACAGTGCTGACCATCACTCGTGTGAAACGTAGCTATTCACCATGGAGTTCAAAGATTTATACACTGCGTGAAACTCCCAACAAAAAGTAAGTCACTCAATAAAAAGATAAAACGATGAAAGAATATAAATATAAAATCAATGGTAACTTATATAAAGTAACGATTGGAGATATTGAAGATAATATCGCTCATGTAGAAGTGAACGGTACTCCTTATAAAGTAGAAATGGAGCAACAACCAGTGAAGCAAACTGTAGTGAAGCCAGTTGTACGTCCAGTATCGACTGCTCCTGCTACTCCTACTACGCAAGTAGTTAAACCTGCTGTAGCTTCCAGCGGTAAATCAGGTGTGAAGTCTCCACTTCCTGGTGTGATCCTCGATATCAAAGTGAATGTAGGTGATACAGTAAAGAAAGGACAGACTATTATTATCCTGGAAGCCATGAAAATGGAAAACAATATCAACGCTGATAAAGACGGTAAAATTACTGCTATCAACGTAAATAAGGGAGATTCAGTTCTTGAAGGTAATGACCTCGTAATTATTGAATGATATGGGAGATTTTATTAACTTTTTAGGAAACAACTTAGCTGACTTCTGGACTTATACGGGATTTGCGAACGCTACCATAGGACATATCGCTATGATTGTGATAGGTTTGTTTTTCATCTATCTGGCGGTTGCTAAGGAGTTTGAACCGATGTTGCTGATTCCTATCGGATTCGGTATATTAATCGGTAATATACCTTTCAACATGGAAGCCGGTTTGAAAGTCGGTATTTATGAAGAAGGTTCTGTGTTGAATATATTATATCAGGGAGTAACATCCGGTTGGTATCCGCCACTCATTTTCTTGGGTATTGGTGCCATGACTGATTTCTCGGCACTGATATCGAACCCGAAATTAATGTTAATCGGTGCTGCTGCACAGTTTGGTATTTTTGGAGCTTACATGATTGCACTAGAAATGGGATTCGATCCGATGCAGGCTGGTGCTATTGGTATCATTGGCGGAGCCGACGGTCCAACGGCAATCTTCCTTTCGTCTAAACTAGCACCTAACTTAATGGGAGCGATTGCAGTATCTGCGTACTCTTATATGGCGTTAGTACCGGTGATACAGCCGCCTATTATGCGTCTGCTCACCACGAAACACGAACGTTTGATCCGTATGAAACCTCCACGTGCTGTTTCTCATACTGAAAAGGTGATTTTCCCGATCATCGGTTTGCTGCTAACTTGCTTCCTAGTACCTTCCGGTTTGCCTTTGCTAGGTATGCTGTTCTTTGGTAACTTATTGAAAGAAAGTGGTGTAACTCGTCGTCTTGCCAATACAGCAAGCGGTCCGTTGATTGATACAATTACAATTCTGTTAGGTCTGACTGTAGGTGCTTCTACACAAGCATCAGAGTTCCTGACTTGGGATTCTATCAAGATTTTCGCTCTAGGTGCATTGTCATTTGTCATTGCTACTGCTTCGGGAGTACTTTTTGTTAAATTCTTCAATTTATTCCTGAAGAAAGGTAACAAGATTAACCCATTGATAGGTAACGCAGGTGTATCTGCTGTTCCCGACTCTGCACGTATTTCTCAAGTAGTAGGTTTAGAATATGATTCTACCAACTATTTGTTAATGCACGCTATGGGTCCGAACGTAGCAGGAGTAATCGGATCAGCAGTTGCTGCCGGTATCTTGCTTGGATTCTTGATGTAAACAAATCATCCATCATTATAAAAAAGCCTCTCTCGGAAATCGGAAGAGGCTTTTTTATTACACCTCAACATATTCGCATCTTTTCCTTATAATATTCTATCACGTTAATTTATATAAGGCTTCCTACGAAGATTTCGTAAGGACAATTATTTTAGTAACTTGCATTTTCATAAACAACAAACTAAGATCATCACTTATGAAACAAGTTCTTCTTCTTTTATTCCTCTGTTCTACTACAACCCTATTAAAGGCTCAGCGCATAGGCCGAATTCAGGAAGCAATGGCTAACTATGATTATGAGACCGCACTTTATCTCATTGAGCAAAAAGAACAGACTGTCCCACTACTCTTACAAAAGGGAAAAGCTTTACAAGGGCTAAGATTAAATAAAGAAGCCCTCACTGCCTACCAAGAGGTGATATCCAGAGATACGATCAACACACGCGATTTATCGAAGCTGCAGATTGTTGCCGGAAACTAGCGCAAAACAATCAGGCACTAAAATACTATGAACGAACAGTTGCTTTAGCTCCTAAAAACAAATATGCACGTATTCAACACATTACTTTACTTTTATCTTTAGAGAAATATCAAGAGGCATTAAAAGAAAGCAGTTTAATGATCGAAACAGATAGTTCCGCCAGTATCTTACACTTACAGGCCAAGAATAAGAAAGATAATCAAAGCAAACAAAAGATAGAAGATTTTTTCCGGAACGGACAGCCTGCATCTACCGGAAAGAAACAAGAAAAGGCTACAACCTTCAACAGATTGCAGCCTTTCTTTATGATAAGATTCGCTAATAATTACTTAGCCAATTTATTGTCTGAACCTAACACATTGATAATTTTGTGTTTGTACAGTTTTTCCATATTGTCACGAGCCGGACCAAGATACTTACGTGGGTCGAATTCAGCTGGTTTTTCAGCAAATGTCTGACGGATAGCAGCAGTCATAGCCAGACGTGAGTCTGAATCGATATTGATTTTACAAACTGCAGAAGTAGCAGCTTTACGCAACCATTCTTCAGGAATACCGATAGCAGCTTTCAGGTTACCACCGAATTTATTAATTGTTGCAACTTCTTCCTGAGGTACAGAAGAAGAACCATGCAGAACGATAGGGAATCCCGGAAGTTTTTCCATAACAGCATCCAAAACTTCAAATGCCAATGGAGGAGGAACCATAACACCTGTAGCAGGATCGATATGACATTGTTCCGGAGTAAATTTGTAAGCACCATGAGAAGTACCGATAGAGATAGCCAATGAGTCGCAACCTGTACGAGTAGCGAAATCAATTACTTCTTCCGGGTCAGTATATGTGTGATGTTCTGCAGAAACTTCGTCTTCTACACCAGCCAATACACCAAGTTCACCTTCTACAGTTACATCAAACTGATGTGCGTATTCTACAACCTTCTTAGTCAAAGCTACATTTTCTTCGTAAGGAAGATGAGAACCGTCGATCATTACTGAAGAAAAACCTGAGTCGATACAAGACTTACAAGTTTCGAAAGTATCTCCGTGGTCAAGGTGAAGGACGATTTCAGGATGAGCACAACCTAATTCTTTTGCGTATTCTACAGCACCCTGAGCCATGTAACGCAACAAAGTAGCATTAGCATATTGACGAGCACCTTTAGATACCTGAAGAATCACCGGAGACTTAGTTTCAACAGCAGCCTTAATGATAGCCTGCATCTGTTCCATATTGTTGAAGTTGAAAGCCGGAATTGCATATCCGCCTTTGATAGCTTTAGCAAACATTTCTCTTGTGTTTACCAAGCCTAAGTCTTTGTAATTTACCATTTTGTTTAAAATTTATTGTTAGTGAATAAAAATTCTACGCAAAAGTAAGCATTATCCTGTTAATAACGAACGCTGGAAAAGAAAATATAGTCGAAAAAGGTTTAATTCACTCCACTAAATCCTTGCAAAGTGTATTTCCGGCATAATATTGTAATGTCTACCTTGCAAATATACATTCAAAGTAAATTTCCCATCGCAGCAAATTCGTTATTGATACACTTAAAGAAAATTATTGTAAAATTCAAATTCTAAGTACCCTAAACATCGTATTTTCACATGCTAACACTAATTCGTTCCACCTGGGTTTCCGTTTCGTTCAACTACTGTGGAACGAAAGAGAAACATCTATGGAACTAATTAGTAATAGGCGAGCAAGAAATTAATTATAGGCAAACAAACAGAATAAACATAGTAATAGAAAAAGAGCAATTTAACAGCAATCCTTCTTAAATCAAAGTTTTTTTCGCAAAACCTTTTTCTATTTCACAGAAATACTTTATCTTTGCACTCTGAAAATGACCATTACACTATTTCTTACCAAAATAGTAACCGAATATAATAATTTTTTAAAGCAGATACTGAAATGAAAAAAGGTCTTCATCCAGAATCATACCGTCCGGTAGTATTCAAAGATATGTCAAACGGTGATATGTTTTTGTCTAAATCAACTGTAGCAACTAAAGAAACCATCGAATTCGAAGGTGAAACTTATCCGTTGCTGAAGATTGAAATCTCAAACACTTCTCACCCGTTCTATACTGGTAAATCTACATTGGTAGATACAGCAGGTCGCGTTGATAAGTTCATGAGCCGTTACGGTGACCGTAAAAAGAAATAATTCAATCTTTCTTTAAGATAAAAAATAGGGTGTGTTTTTAAACGAACACACCCTATTTTTTATTCACTACATATTAAGTATACCACTAAGATTTAATAACATATATTTCGGCTGAACATACCTATCTTTCCAGTTGTTATTTCTCCAACAAAGACAGAGAAACTCCAAACAATGAACAATTTATGAAAAGAAGGTATGTTATCGCACTAGCTACTATTATACTGGCTAGTTGTGGTCAAAAGAAAGAAGTGAAAGAAACGACACCCCGTCCCGTAAAAACGACAGTGGTTGAGTCAAGGTCAGTCATTAAGAAAAACTTCTCAGGCATCGTAGAGGCAGTGGAGTATGTAAAACTGGCATTTCGTGTCAGTGGACAAATTATAAAACTACCTGTTATCGAAGGCGAGAAAGTAAAGAAGGGACAACTAATTGCGGCTATCGATCCCAGGGATATTGCTTTGCAATATGCTGCTACAAAATCAGCCTACGAAACAGCTGCAGCACAAGTAGAGCGTAACAAACGGCTCCTTTCCCGCCAAGCTATCTCCGTACAAGAGTATGAAATCAGCTTGTCCAACTATCAAAAGGCAAAATCGGAATACGAATTGTCGGTCAATAATATGCAAGATACTAAACTGACGGCTCCTTTCGACGGTTCCATTGAGAAGCGTTTGGTGGAGAATTACCAACGTGTCAATTCCGGTGAAGGTATTGTGCAACTAGTCAATACCCAAAACTTACGCATTAAGTTCACTATACCTGATGTCTATCTGTATCTGCTTCGTGCCAAAGAACCACGTTTCCTAGTAGAGTTTGACACATTCAAAGGACATATATTCCAAGCAAAGTTAGAAGAATATCTTGATATCTCCACCGAAGGAACAGGAATACCTGTCAGCATTACAATCGATGATCCTTCATTCGATCGTGATTTATATGCAGTGAAACCAGGCTTCACATGTAGCATTCGTTTCACTGCCGATGTAGGGCCACTGGTAGAAAACAATTGGTGCATCGTTCCACTCAGTGCTGTATTTGGTGAAAGCGAAGGCAAAAAGATGTATGTATGGGTAGTTGAAGACGATAAAGTCTACAAACGAGAAGTAACGGTCAATGCTCCTACCGGAGAAGCACAGGCTCTAATTTCACAAGGTTTGAAACCTGGTGAGAAAATTGTGATTGCCGGTGTATATCAACTGGTAGAAGGAGAGAAAGTTAAAATATTGGAAAACTAGAAATGAATGAACGTTACTGTAAAGCACTTCTGTTCATTGTCTATTCTCAACTATCAATTTTCCATTAATTATTGTCCATTATCAATTATCCATTAAGAAAATGAACTTAGCCAAATATTCATTAGATAATACGAAGATCATTTATTTCTTTCTTGCCGTATTGCTTATCGGAGGTATTTTCTCCTTCGGAAAACTTGGAAAGAAAGAAGATGCGCCCTTCGTTATTAAATCAGCGGTCATCATGACGCGCTATCCGGGAGCCGAACCGGCAGAAGTAGAACGACTGATCACCGAACCTATTTCTCGAGAGATACAAAGTATGAGTGGAGTGTACAAGATTAAATCAGAATCTATGTACGGTCTTTCTAAAATTACATTTGAATTACAACCTTCACTTGCAGCAAGCTCCATTCCACAAAAATGGGACGAACTGCGCCGTAAGGTACTTAATATACAACCACAACTTCCTGCGGGTGCCTCAACTCCGACAATTTCGGATGACTTCGGAGATGTGTTCGGTATTTACTACGGATTAACGTCAGATGACGGATTTTCTTACGAAGAAATGCGTAATTGGGCAGAACGAATTAAAACTCAAGTTGTCACAGCTGACGGAGTGATGAAAGTTGCTTTATTCGGAGTACAAACAGAAGTAATAAATATCTTTATTTCGACCAATAAACTCGTAGGTATGGGCATTGACCCCAAACAACTTGCCAGCCTGCTCCAATCACAGAACCAGATTATTAACACTGGTGAAATACGGGCAGGCGAACAACAGCTACGAGTAACTGCCAACGGTATGTATGCCACTGTAGACGATATCCGTAATCAGGTCATTACGACCAAAGCAGGACAAGTAAAATTAGGAGATATCGCTGTTATTGAAAAAGGTTATCTCAATCCGCCATCCACTATCATGCATGTAAATGGGAAACGGGCAATTGGGATCGGTGTATCTACTGACCCACAACGAGATGTAGTGCAAACAGGAGAAAATGTGAAAGTAAAACTGAACGAGCTGTTACCTCTAATGCCATTAGGATTAGAATTACAAAGTCTCTATCTAGAAAATGAAATCGCCAATGAAGCAAATAATGGTTTCATTATCAATCTGATAGAATCAATTTTGATCGTTATTGTCATTATTATGTTTGTTATGGGGCTACGTGCAGGAATACTTATCGGCTCTTCACTGATTTTCTCCATCGGAGGTACTTTGCTCATCATGTCATTTTTTGGAGTAGGATTAAATCGTACTTCATTAGCAGGATTCATCATTGCCATGGGGATGTTAGTGGATAATGCTATTGTGGTGACAGATAACGCACAAATTGCTATCGCTCGTGGTGTAAACCGTCGGAAAGCACTTATTGATGGAGCTACAGGGCCTCAATGGGGATTACTCGGAGCAACATTCATTGCTATTTGTTCGTTCTTACCACTTTATCTGGCTCCTTCTGCCGTAGCAGAAATTGTAAAGCCTTTATTTGTGGTACTAGCTATTTCGCTGGGATTGAGTTGGGTACTTGCCTTGACTCAAACAACCGTCTTTGGTAACTTTATCTTAAAGGCGAAAAAAGATGGGGACGGAAAAGATCCGTATGACAAACCTTTCTATCATAAGTTTGGATCTATTCTGAGAGTACTGATACGTAGAAAGGCACTGACGCTCAGTACTATGGTAGTTCTCTTCATTGTATCATTAACTATTATGGGAATGATGCCACAAAATTTCTTCCCTTCCTTGGATAAACCCTATTTCCGGGCTGATGTATTTTATCCGGACGGCTACAACATTAATGATGTAGTGAAAGAGATGAAAAAAGTGGAAGAACACTTGAAGAAGCAACCGGAAGTGAAAACTGTCTCCATTACATTTGGCAGTACACCACTTCGGTATTATCTAGCTTCTACATCAGTAGGTCCTAAACCGAACTTTGCTAATATACTCATAGAATTGACTGATAGCAAATACACAAAGGAGTACGAAAAGGATTTTGATGAATATATGAAAGCCAATTATCCGAATGCTATCACACGTACAAGTCTTTTCAAGTTATCTCCTGCTGTAGATGCTGCAATTGAGATTGGTTTTATCGGTCCGAATGCCGATACATTGATAGCTCTTACCAACCAAGCATTAGAAATAATGCATCAGAATCCGGATTTAATTAATATTCGTAATTCGTGGGGAAACAAGATTCCGGTTTGGAAGCCTGTATATAGTCCTGAACGGGCACAACCGCTTGGTGTATCCCGACAAGGAATGGCACAAAGTATCCAAATAGGTACAACCGGTATGACTTTGGGAGAATATCGTCAAGGTGATCAGGTACTTCCCATTTTACTGAAAGATAATACAGTAGATTCTTTCCAAATCAACGATTTGCGTACGCTACCTGTGTTCGGAGCTGGAAATGAAACGACGAGTCTTGAACAAGTAGTATCTGATTTTGATTTTCAATTTCGCTTCTCAAACGTGAAGGATTATAATCGACAGATGGTAATGATGGCTCAATGCGATCCACGTCGTGGTATAAATGCGATTACGGCTTTTAATCAGGTATGGTCGCAGGTACAAAATGAGATCATAATTCCGGAGGGATATACAATGAAGTACTTTGGAGAACAGGAAAGTCAAGTGGAATCAAATGAGGCATTGGCTAAAAACCTGCCATTAACATTCTTCCTGATGTTCGTGACACTGTTATTCCTGTTCAGAACATACCGCAAGCCGATAGTTATTCTATTAATGTTACCGTTGATTTTTATCGGTATCGTACTTGGATTGCTTGTACTTGGCAAATCATTTGATTTTTTCTCCATACTTGGTCTTCTGGGGTTGATTGGTATGAATATCAAAAATGCCATTGTATTAGTTGAGCAGATTGATTTGGAAGCAGCAACAGGAAAGAAGCCACTGGATGCCGTCATTAGTGCAACAACCAGCCGTATCATCCCAGTAGCAATGGCTTCAGGAACAACCATTCTAGGTATGTTACCTCTTTTGTTTGACGCCATGTTTGGTGGTATGGCAGCTACAATTATGGGAGGATTGTTGGTAGCTTCTGCATTAACACTTTTTGTTCTTCCAGTAGCTTACTGTGCCATTCAACGGATCAAAGGATGAGAATCATAAATTGTAAAACGTAAAATTGCAAATTAAGAATATGAAAATTCAACTCATAACGCTATTACTACTAACCCTCGGTTTCGACATAGCAGCACAACAGCCATATCTAAGCCGCGAAGCCTATCGGGATAAAGTAGAAGCTTACAGCCAACTACTGAAACAGCAAAAACTAAAAACAATGGCAAGTAGCGAGACCAGAAAAATAGCTCATACCGGTTTCCTTCCGAAAATAGACATTAGTGCAGACGGAACGCTAAACATGAGTGATTTAAGTGCCTGGAACGAGCCATTGGGGGAATACCGCAATCATACTTATCAAGGAGTATTCATTGTCTCACAACCGATATATACAGGTGGTGCACTGAATGCCCAACATAAGATTGCAAAAGCGGACGAGAAACTGGACCAACTCAACGAAGAGCTGACTTTAGACCAGATACATTACCAGAGTGATGCAGTCTACTGGAATGCCTCTGCCTCAAAAGCCATGCTCCAAGCTGCTGACAAATATCAAAGTATAATCAAACAACAATATGATATTATACAGGATCGTTTCGACAATGGAAAGATTAGCCGCATAGATTTGTTAATGATTTCTACCCGGTTAAAAGAAGCGGAATTGCAATATATCAAGGCTCGTCAGAACTATACGTTAGCACTGCAAAAACTAAATATTCTGATGGGTGAAGAACCTGATGCTCCGGTGGATAGTTTATATTCTATCAGTATACCCTCCGAACCTGTAAAAGTCCTATCTCTGGGAGATGTATTACAGCAACGTGCAGACTATGCCAGTACAGAAGTAAATATAATGAAGAGTCAGGCACAACGTAAAGCTGCTCTCAGTCAATTTAACCCACAACTAAATATGTATTTCAGTGGAGGTTGGGCAACGGGAACACCGAATCTAGGCTACGATGTCTCATTTAACCCCATTGTGGGTGTCAATCTGAATATTCCTATTTTCCGTTGGGGTGCCCGATTTAAAACGAACCGCCAGCAAAAAGCATATATTAGTATGCAGAGACTACAGCAAAGTTATGTGGAAGATAATATTAGCGAAGAATTATCCGGATCGTTGACCAAACTAAAAGAAACGGAAGAACAAGTGAAAACTGCTAATGAAAATATGAAGTTAGCCAATGAGAATCTGGAGATTGTTTCCTTTTCCTATAATGAAGGAAAATCAAATATGGTGGATGTACTCTCTGCTCAGTTATCATGGACACAAGCACAAACCAATGTGATCAACGCATATCTGGCAGAAAAGATGGCAATTGCAGAATACAGAAAAGTAACTAGCGAATAATAGTTATCACAGAAATATATAAAAGGGGCACGGAGTTTCTTTACTTGAATAAAACAAGAAAGATTCCGTGCCCTCAAATTATTATTTACGCTGAATTAAATCAAGCTAAAAAAGAAATCAGCACTCCCGCAGCAACAGCTGAACCGATTACTCCGGAAATATTACTTGCCATACAGTACTGTAATACATGATTCTTCGGATCATATTTCAAAGCAATCTCATTGGCTACACGACTAGCCATTGGAACTGCACTTAATCCGGTAGCTCCAATCAGCGGATTAATTTTCTTCTTTGAGAATAAGTTCACTGCTTTTACAAACAGAATACCACCTGCAATGGAAAGAGCAAATGCAAGGAAACCGCCAATCACAATACCAATAGTCGTCCAATTCAGGAAAGCTTCTGTTGTCATCGTCGCTCCTACTGATAAACCTAGGAAGATGGTAGCAGCATTCATTATACTATTAGAAGCCGCATCAAACAAACGGAAGGTATTGCTTCCAATTTCTTTCACCAGATTACCAAACATCAACATACCAATCAAAGGCACTGCACTCGGAACAAAAAGTGCAACAACAGTCGTAACTACAATCGGGAAAATAATCTTCAACACACGCAAATTCTTTATCTCGGTAGTAGACGGATATTTCTTTTCCTGTTCTTTCATGTTGATACTCAACTCCTTCTTAGAGCAAAGCAGTTTCACTACTAATGGTATAATAACCGGAACAAGTGCCATATAAGAATATGCTGCAATCGCAATAGGGCCTAACAAGTGAGGAGCCAGTTTGATTGTTGTAAAAATAGCAGTCGGACCGTCCGCACCACCAATTATACCCAATGAAGCTGCTTCTTTCGGAGTGAATCCCATTAAGATAGCCACCAACAACACTGTAAAAATACCAAGCTGTGCAGCAGCACCAAAAATAGAAAGGCGCAGATTACGCAACATCGGTCCGAAATCCGTCAATGCACCGACACCCATGAAGATGATCGGAGGAAGGAAACCGGTTTTAATCAACATATAGTAGATAAAGTTCATCAACCCCAATTCGTGGGCTATATCATGCAAAGGCATTTCCCAGATGTTCTTCCAAACTCCGTTCACCATCACCATTCCATTTTCGTTAGCCTGAATGACTCCCATGTCTCCACCGGGGAAGTTAGCAAGCAATACTCCGAAAGCGATAGGAACCAACAGCAATGGTTCGTACTGTTTCTTTATACCCAGATAAAGGAGGACGAACGCAATGGCATACATTATCAGAAACTGCGGTTCAGCAATAATATTGCTGAATGCAGTCATGTCATATAAGTTTTCAAATATTTCGTTCATTACCCTATCTTCATTAATACATCATCTTCTGAAACAGTATCTCCCGGATTAGCACAGATAGCAGTTACCGTACCACTAAATTCTGCACGGATAGCATTATAAGTCTTCATCGCCTCAACATAGCATATCACATCTCCTTCTTTCACAACATCACCAACCTTAAGTGCAGTTTCCTGTGTATTCTTCACCAGGAAGAATTTACCTTCCAATGGAGAGAGTACCTCTTTTCCTTCTCCTGTCGGAGCTGCTGCAGCTGTCGGAGTAGCAGCTAGTTCGATATCACCATAAGCCACTGTCACACGATATGCTTGTCCGTCTACCTGTACCGTCAATGTCTTTGGTTTAGCATCCTCCTGCGGAGATTTATCTTTCTCGGCACGACGTTTTGCTACATCTTCCAAGAAATCTTCTTTAGCCTTACCGCTTCTATAAGCTTCATACTGAGCCGGATGCATCGCATATTCAAAGAGTTCTTCGTCATCCTGTCCCGTTTCCCATTTGTTTTCCTTCATCATCTTACGGAACTTATCGAGAGCATCAGGGTAATTATCCTGAGGATTCCCTTCGAAGAACTTACGTCCTTCCCGTTCTGCCTTTTCAATAATTTCAGGAGCTAGTTTACCCGGAAGACGACCTGCTTTACCCAAAAGCATATCCCAGATATCATCAGCAATCATCCCCCAACGTTCCTTCCCTTTTTCCATCGCCATAACGTTCATCATGGCAAGGTTCTTTACATATTGACTGAACGGAGTCACCAACGGAGGATAACCGACACGTGGCCATACATACGCAACTTCATTGAACAGTTTGATAAGAAGTTGGTCCTGAGTCATAAACGGCAGATTGTGCTTTGCCTTATATTTATTGATAGATTCCAGATTTGATTCCAAGTCTGCCATCAAACTCCCCATCATACCGCCCGGAAGTCCGGGGCCAATCAACAGCGAGTTCATCAAACGGTTCTTCGGACTGATATATAATCCAAGAAAATCGTCCATAAATTCCTGAATCATGGCACGCACTTTCATATAAGCTTCCATATTAATCTCAGGTACCTGGAATCCGGCATCTTTCAACATCGCTTGTACACTGAGGAGATCAGCATGACCAGTTCCCCAGGAAAGAGGTTCCATGCCTACATCAATGTAATCGCAACCTGCTTCGCATACTTCAAGAATACTTGCCATATTGAAGCCAGGTCCCGCATGGCTATGATACTGGATAGGTATTTCAGGATGAGCAGCTTTAATATTTGCCACGATCTTTCCTAATGAAACAGGACGACCAATGCCGGCCATGTCCTTAATACAAATCTCATCCGCTCCTAATTTAATAAGTTCCAATGCCATGTTAGTATAATACTCTACCGTATGGATAGGCGAATGAGTGATACAAAGAGAACATTGTGAAATCATGCCGGCTTCCTTGGCATAAGTGATAGACGGAGCAATGTTACGAACATCATTCAGCCCGCAGAATGTACGAGTAATATCTGTACCTTGTGCTTTCTTTACCTTATAGAATAATTTACGGACATCAGCCGGAACAGGACTCATACGAAGCCCATTCAATGCACGGTCGAGCATATGTGTTTGTATACCGGCTTCATGGAACGGTTTTGTCCATTCGCGCACGGCTTTATTGGGGTTTTCTCCAAACAATAAATTGACTTGTTCAAAACCTCCACCATTTGTTTCTACTCGGGCAAAACATCCCATTTCAATGATGGCAGGTGCAACCTTTACAAGTTGGTCTACACGAGGTACATATTTTCCGGCAGATTGCCACATATCTCGGAAAACCAAACTAAACTTTACTTCTCTTTTCATGTTTTTCAGTGCTTATACTTTAATGATTCATTTATAATTTTTCTACCTTAGTGACTTTTCCTTTACCTTGTGTCACTACATTTACAGCAGCTGTAATAGCAGCCAAAATATTACCCGGAATAGGTGCAGGACCTCTCTGTGCTTCCCTATTTACAGGAGCCACTTCTTCGGGAGCATATTTATTGACCAAGGAAATAAGCAATTTACCTAAATAAATCACAATCAGCAGAATAACAAATACTGTAGCCATTCCGACTACCATCAGCAGAATCGCTGTTTCGATATTTTCCATATAATAAACTATTAGTTATTTAAGTCGTGATGCTCTAAAAGCGTCCGAAATTACCAATAATTTATTATAAAATAATATAAGGAAGGAATAAAAAAGTATAAATCGTAAATAAAAGTTCACCACAGATTATACAGATTTGCACTGATTTCGATAGTATAAACAGATATTTTACCTCCTTAATCCCTGCAAATCTGTATAATCCATTGCGGACTTAAAACTCGCTCGTAAAGTGGAACTTAATATGTTTAAAGTCCATTTGAGCCATTTGAAGTACATAGCCGGAGTCGGCCAGGAACACATCCCGTCCTTCCCTATCTTTCGCCATATACTGATATTTACGTTTCTTGAAAGCTTCCAGTTCTTCGAGATCGTCGCTCTCTACCCAACAAGCCTTATAAAGACTTACCGGCTCCCAACGACAGGAAGCATTATATTCATTCAACAGACGATACTGAATTACTTCGAACTGCAACTGCCCTACCGTACCAATAATCTTACGACCATTAAATTGATTGACAAATAACTGAGCTACACCTTCGTCCATCAATTGATCAATACCTTTTGCCAATTGCTTCTGTTTCATTGGATCGGCATTTTCGATATACTTGAACATCTCCGGTGAGAAACTTGGCAATCCGCGGAAATGAAGCATTTCCCCTTCTGTCAGTGTATCTCCAATCTTAAAGGTACCATTATCCGGCAAACCGATTATATCACCTGCATAAGCTTCATCAACAGTTGTTTTCCGCTGTGCCATAAACTGTGTAGGCGAAGAAAAACGCATCGTCTTACCATGACGGACATGTAAATAAGGTGCATTACGCACAAACTTACCGGAACATACCTTACAAAAAGCTACACAAGAACGATGATTGGGATCAATATTGGCAGTAATCTTAAATACAAATCCGGTGAACTTTGATTCGTCCGGCTCCACTTCACGTTCTTCCGCTTGCACTGGACGGGGACTCGGAGCGATCTCTACAAAACAATTCAACAGTTCCTGAACACCGAAGTTATTCAAAGCAGAACCGAAAAATACCGGTGCACAATCTCCCGCCAAATATGACTCTATATCCAATTCCGGATAAACCCCTTCTATCAGTTCTAAATCACCACGCAGCTTATCTGCCAACGGCTTTCCGATTTGATTATCCAGTTCTTCCGTATGAATATCAACTTCTACCTTTTCCGTCACAACTTGTTTGGAAGGTTGATACAGGTTTAATTGTTGTTCATAGATATTATAAACGCCTTTGAAGCGAGGACCTTGTTCAATTGGCCAAGACAAAGGACGTACCTGGATTTGTAGTTCCTCCTCCAATTCATCCAGTAAATCAAACGGATCTTTACCCTCGCGGTCCATCTTATTCACAAAGATAATAACCGGTGTATTGCGCATACGGCATACTTCCATCAATTTACGAGTCTGTGTTTCAACACCTTTCGCTCCATCCACTACAATGATAACACTATCTACAGCAGTCAATGTCCTGTAAGTATCTTCAGCGAAGTCCTGGTGACCCGGAGTATCTAGAATATTAATTTTGTAATCCCGATAGTCAAATTCCATCACAGAAGTTGTCACCGAGATACCACGCTGCTTCTCAATCTCCATCCAGTCGGAAGTAGCTGTTTTCTTAATTTTATTACTCTTTACAGCACCTGCTACCTGGATTTGACCTCCAAAAAGCAATAACTTTTCCGTCAATGAAGTCTTACCTGCATCCGGGTGTGCAATAATGGCGAACGTACGCCTTCTCTGAATTTCTGTATTATCTGCCATATTATAATTTTTCCAAGCATCGTTCCAAGCTCTCTTCCCAGTGAGGAATCTCGATACCGAACGTCGTTTTTATTTTTGTTTTATCAAGTACTGAATAAGCCGGGCGGTTTGCTTTTGCAGGATATTCGGCTGTATGCAAAGGTCTTACTTTGCATGAGGTTATTCCCGCCAAACGATGGATTGCCACCGTAAAATCATACCATGAACAAACACCTTCATTGCTGAAATGATAAATTCCGGGAACTATACCTTTATTTATAATAGAATAAATGGCCTGAGCCAAATCGTTGGCATAAGTAGGAGTTCCTATCTGATCAAAAACCACTCCCAGACTATCGCGTTCCTTCCCCAGACGGAGCATTGTCTTCACGAAATTATTCCCAAAGGTTGAATAAAGCCATGCAGTACGGATCACTACTGCTTGCTTGCAATTGTTTATCACTTCATACTCTCCTGCCAGTTTGGTAGTACCATATACGGAATCCGGACAAGGTTCACAATCTTCTGCATAAGGAGTATGAGCTGTGCCGTCGAAAACGTAGTCTGTGGAAACCTGGATCATTGCCGCTCCATAGAATTGAGCAGCACTAGCCAGTTCTTTGGGTGCTTCACAATTCAGTTGGCGTGCCAGTTCAGGATTATCTTCCGCTTTGTCTACTGCTGTGTAAGCAGCACAATTAACAATAAGCTCAATTTGTTTTTCGGCAATATAAGTCCAAATTGCATCTTTATTACAAATATCAAGCTCCTGTACGTCTGTGAAATAATACGTATGTTGTGGATTCTCCTTTGCAAGTACCTGCATTTCGTTACCAAGTTGTCCATTGGCACCGGTCACTAAAATTCTCATTTATTCTTCTAATTTTAATTCGCCTTTTTGTTCCTTATCATAATAATTTGCCAACATCGAGAGAAAGCTGCTGATAGCTTCTATGGCTTTTGCCGTTCCCTCGCTGATCTCCTTTTTCTGTAAGCGGAGCAATAACACACCGTACAATGCTTCAAAACAAGTTTCCAGTTCAGACTCTTCTTTTTTTCCGTTCTTGTTACGCAATTCTACAATAAACGGCAAAGCTTTAAAATATGCTGCACTATAAAAAGGGAATTTAGGAGAAGAGGTCAAAACATTATGAAGTTCTGTCAGTTTAATGATGATATTCTTATTAATTTGCAGATGTCCCGTTTCACGAACACCTTCTTCACTCATCATCGTAATCAGGTTCTCATACCATTCACGCATGGCAGGTCGTTTTTCATCAGGATAACGAACAATCACATTGGCCTCTAATTCATCCGCTGAACAATGGTTGGCGCGGATCAGATCCTCTTCTTGCCACATGTATATAAGGTATTCGGCAATATTCTTTTCTTTAAGCTGTTGTGCTATCTGATTCATAATCTTCTATATTAGTAAATAGATTCACCCAATAATGTATAAATCAGCCCTGCTACTGACGCCAACATCACAATACTTCCAATCACGCGGTTAAGTATCCAAATACCACGCAAATTAAACCGAGTTCGTACCTTATTCACAAAAAAGGTAATTCCAAACCACCAGACCAAAGCCCCTAATGCAATAGCGAAATACCCTGTAATTTCTTCAAACACCAACACCCCCGGCTGCACAAAGGCAAAGCGAGCAAATAGTCCGATAAACAGGAAGATAATCAACGGGTTAGAAAGAGTTACGAAGAAAGCAGTTATGAAATTATGGAAATAGGAACCTTTATTGGACGAAGCCGGACGAATAGACTGTACCGGATTGCTACGAAAGGTATAAATACCGAAAAGCAGCAACATTATGCTACCAAATAATTGCAAATAAAAAATATTTTTATTGATATAGTCAAATACAAAGCTCATGCCATAGCCTGTCAGCAAAGCATAAGCAATATCACTCAAAGAGGCTCCCAAACCTGTTACGAATCCGTACCATCGTCCCTTATTTAGCGTTCTCTGAATACATAGAACCCCCACCGGACCAAGTGGTGCGGACACAACAACGCCAATAATAAAGCCTTTAACTAATATATCGAATATTGTTTCTATCTGAATCATGCCGCAAATATCGCACTTTTTTATGAGACAGGGATAGGATATTAACGTTTTTTCCACACAATACTTAAATAGTTCCTCTGTAAATGATAATGGATTTATTGTGATTGAAGGCAGCTATATCAAAAAATTATACCTACCTTTACTCAAAATTTCAAATAAAACGATATCATACATACCAGAATCCTAAAGAAAAGAGCAACATGATAAAAGAAAAGATTGACTTCTCAATAGTCCCTCACCAGTATTCAATGTGCCTTAACTCCCAATGCCCCAAAGCCAGCACTTGCCTGAGGCAATTAGTCGAACAAAGCACAACGGAAGATTTACAATATTGGAGTATTATCAGTCCTAAACACCTTGCAACATTGAAAGGTGAATGTCCTTATTATCGTCCCGACACAAAAGTACGTTATGCCAAAGGCTTTGTAGGTATTTTAGAGAATTTGCCCCACAAACAGATGCAAGCAATTGTTCCGTATCTAATGGGAGCCTTCGGACGCAGAACATATTACCGTGTCCGTAAAGGAGAACGTCTGTTATCGGAGTCCGAACAACAAATGATACGAAGTATCTTCAAACGGCATGGGATAAACGTTGCTTTAGAGTTTGATGCGTATGTAGATGATTACGACTGGTAATAAGAGAGAGAAACAGATGTTCTAATAGACACAGCGTATTACAGTAATAGATGCGTTTGTGCCACCTTATTGGCACACTCGTTTCATCATATTGGCACAGCTGTGCCACCAAGGTGGCACAAGTGTGCCAATGGTGTGGCACAAACTTAAGAAATAAATAGATGGAACCTCTTTCTTAAAACATACGAGAATACCTCCTTACACAAAAGGAAAGCATACTCAATAAACTGATAAGCCGGCTACTCAAGAATGTCTCTCCTCCTTTATTAACGAGTTGAAAGCTTATACAGTGAGTCATATTAATAAGGTATAAGAATTTATTCCTTCTTTTTTTTCTTACCACCAACGAAATTGATTATCTTTGCGGGCAAGAAAAAGAGAAGAAGTCACACGAGTGACTTTAATCGTAACTCAGTAAATTGTAAAATCGTAAATATACAACATGATTCTTTTTTTCAGAACCCCTTCCAAGAGCGTGATTGCCGTAGAGAGCAATCATCAGCTTACCCCGGACGAAAGTAATAAACTCTGCTGGCTTTTTGGAGAAGCCGTGACGGAAAGTGAAGAAAACCTGAAAGGCTGTTTCGTTGGTCCACGCCGCGAAATGATTACTCCTTGGAGTACCAACGCAGTTGAAATCACCCAAAACATGGGACTTGAAGGCATTAGCCGTATCGAGGAATATTTCCCGGTAAAAGATGAAAATGCTGACCATGACCCAATGCTTCAACGTATGTACAAAGGTTTGGATCAGAATGTCTTCACCACTAACCGCCAACCGGAGCCTATCATTTACATCGAAGACCTCGAAGCTTACAATGAGAAAGAAGGTCTTGCCCTCTCGAAAGAAGAAATGGACTACTTGAAGAAAGTAGAAAGTGACCTCGGACGTAAACTGACTGACTCTGAAGTTTTCGGTTTTGCACAGATCAACTCCGAACACTGCCGTCACAAAATCTTTGGTGGCACGTTTATCATCGACGGTGTAGAACAAGAATCTTCCTTGTTCCAGATGATTAAAAAGACAACACAGGAAAATCCGAATAAAATCATATCTGCTTACAAAGACAATGTAGCCTTCGCTGAAGGTCCGGTCGTGGAACAGTTTGCTCCGGCAGACCACTCGAAACCTGATTTCTTCCAGATCAAAGATATTAAAAGTGTGATTTCCCTGAAAGCTGAAACGCATAACTTCCCTACTACTGTAGAACCATTCAACGGTGCTTCTACCGGTACAGGTGGTGAGATACGTGACCGTATGGGCGGTGGTAAAGGTTCATTGCCAATCGCAGGTACTGCTGTTTACATCACTTCATACCCCCGCACAGACGAAGATCGTTCTTGGGAAGAAATTCTTCCGGTTCGCAAATGGTTATACCAAACTCCGGAACAAATCCTGATCAAAGCTTCTAACGGTGCTTCTGACTTTGGAAATAAATTCGGCCAGCCGCTGATCTGCGGTTCTGTACTTACTTTCGAACATAAAGAAAACAATGAAGTTTACGGTTACGACAAAGTAATCATGCTTGCCGGAGGTGTAGGTTACGGAACACAACGTGACTGCCTGAAAGGTACGCCGGAAGCAGGCAACAAAGTGGTTGTCATCGGTGGTGATAACTATCGCATCGGGCTCGGTGGCGGTTCCGTATCCTCTGTAGATACCGGACGTTATAGTAGCGGTATTGAGTTGAACGCCGTACAACGCGCGAATGCAGAAATGCAAAAACGTGCCAACAATGTAGTTCGTGCTCTTTGCGAAGAAGAAGTAAATCCTGTTGTTTCCATCCACGACCATGGCTCAGCCGGACACGTAAACTGTCTGTCCGAACTAGTTGAAGAATGTGGTGGTCTGATTGACATGAGCAAATTGCCGATTGGTGACAAAACACTGTCTGCAAAAGAGATTATTGCCAATGAAAGTCAGGAACGTATGGGACTACTGATCAAAGAAGAAGCAATCGAACATGTACGCAAGATTGCTGAGCGTGAACGCGCTCCGATGTATGTAGTGGGTGAAACAACCGGTGACCATCGTTTTGCCTTCCAGCAAGCTGATGGTGTACGTCCGTTCGATCTTGCTGTAGACCAAATGTTTGGTTCTTCACCGAAAACTTATATGATAGACAAAACCGTAGAGCGTCATTATGAAATGCCGAAATACGAATTGTCCAAACTTCATGAATATCTTACCAATGTCTTGCAACTTGAAGCAGTAGCCTGCAAGGATTGGCTGACTAATAAAGTAGACCGTTCTATTACAGGAAAAGTAGCCCGCCAACAATGTCAGGGCGAACTTCAGTTGCCATTGAGCGACTGTGGTGTCGTTGCACTCGACTATCGTGGAGAAAAGGGTATTGCCACTTCTATCGGACATGCCCCGCAAGCAGCGTTGGCTGATCCGGCAGCAGGTTCTATCCTTTCCGTATCCGAAGCTTTGACTAACTTAGTATGGGCTCCGATGGCTGAAGGTATGGATAGCATTTCCTTATCAGCTAACTGGATGTGGCCCTGCCGTTCACAAGAAGGAGAAGATGCACGTCTGTACACTGCAGTAAAAGCATTAAGTGACTTCTGTTGTGCTTTACAAATCAACGTTCCTACCGGAAAGGATTCTTTGTCTATGACTCAGAAATATCCCAACGGAGAGAAAGTTATTTCTCCGGGAACAGTGATCGTTTCTGCCGGCGGCGAAGTGTCCGATGTCAAGAAAGTAGTATCTCCAGTATTGGTAAACAATGAAAAGACAACACTTTATCATATCGATTTCAGCTTCGACGAACTGAAACTGGGTGGTTCAGCTTTTGCCCAATCACTTGGTAAGGTGGGCGACGAAGTACCTTGTGTGCAAGATGCTGAATATTTCCGTGATGCTTTCCTTGCTGTTCAGGAACTTGTAAATAAGGGCTTGATTTTGGCAGGACATGATATTTCGGCTGGCGGTTTGATCACCACACTGCTTGAAATGTGTTTCTCTAATGTAGAAGGCGGTATGGAAATCAACCTTGACAAGATGAAGGAAAAAGATATCATCAAGATTCTGTTTGCAGAAAATCCGGGTATCGTTATCCAGATCAGCAACAAGCACAAAGACGAAGTGAAGAAGATTCTGGAAGATGCAGGAATAGGCTATTTGAAGTTAGGTAAACCGACTGACGAACGTCACATTCTCGTATCCAAAGATAATGCAACTTATCAGTTTGGTATCGACTATATGCGTGATGTATGGTATTCCTCTTCTTATCTGCTCGACCGCAAACAGTCAATGAACGGTTGTGCCAAGAAACGTTTCGAAAACTACAAGATGCAGCCTGTTGAATTTGCATTTATGCCAAGCTTCAAAGGTAAACTTTCTCAATATGGCATCACTCCGGACCGTCGTACTCCAAGCGGTATCCGCGCAGCGATCATCCGCGAAAAAGGAACGAACGGTGAACGTGAAATGGCTTATTCACTTTATCTAGCTGGCTTTGACGTGAAAGACGTGACAATGACTGACTTGGTTAGTGGTCGTGAAACGCTGGAAGATGTAAACATGGTAGTTTACTGCGGTGGATTCTCTAACTCTGACGTGTTGGGTTCTGCAAAAGGATGGGCAGGTGCTTTCCTCTTCAACCCGAAAGCAAAGGAAGCATTGGATAAATATTACGCACGCGAAGACACATTATCATTAGGCGTTTGTAACGGTTGCCAATTGATGATGGAACTAGACCTTATCAACCCTGAATATAAGAAGAAAGGTAAAATGCTGCATAATGATTCTCATAAGTTTGAATCCCGCTTCTTAGGGGTCACTATCCCGACTAACCGTAGCGTAATGTTCGGTTCATTGAGTGGTAGCAAACTAGGTATCTGGGTAGCTCATGGAGAAGGAAAGTTCTCTTTACCGTATGATGAAGATAAATATAATGTAGTTGCTAAGTACAGCTACGACGAATATCCAAGTAACCCGAATGGTTCTGACTACTCAATTGCAGGAGTTGCCAGTGCAGACGGACGCCACTTGGCTATCATGCCACACTTGGAGCGTGCAATCTTCCCATGGCAAAACGGTTGTTATCCTGCAGATCGCCAAAACAGCGACCAAGTAACCCCATGGATAGAAGCATTTGTTAATGCTCGTAAATGGGTGGAAGAAAAAACAAAGTAAGCCATTCTTTCTGCAAATAAACAAAGGCTGTTGCTCAACGAAGTGCAACAGCCTTTCTTTTTCAAAAATCCGAACTTCTGGCGAATGCATTTTACAACTTAACATCTGTAAATATACAAGATATACAATTTGTCACAAAATACGGAATTTACTTAACTAGAAGATCAATGTAATCTTATCCTAAAATTTGGTATTATCCAAAAAACTCTTTAATTTTGTGACACTTTCCCCCTCAGAAAAAGATTCAATAACCCCAAAAGTCCTATTTATATGAAAAAATGGCTTTTTCTTTTATTATTGTTTCCTATTATCTGCGTTGCCCAAACGTATCAATATTTTGGAGTGGAAGATGGATTAAGTAATCGACGGGTATATTGTATTCAGAAAGATAAAACCGGTTACATGTGGTTTCTTACTCATGAGGGTATAGATAGGTACAATGGAAAAGAATTTAAACAATATAAATTAATAGATAATGGCATAGAATTAAATTCTTTGCTGAATCTTAACTGGTTATATATTGACAGAGAAGGTGTTCTTTGGGAAATAGGAAAGAAAGGAAAAATATTCCGCTATGATCAGGCACATGATAACTTTATATGTGTTTATAGATTACCTGAGGAAGATTATGAAAACTCTCCGTCTCCCGTCAGCTTCAGTTGGCTTGACAACAATAATAACATCTGGTTGTGTAAGGAAAGTATAATTTTGCTTTATAATACCCAGACGCAAAAAGTTGTCCAAGTGCAAAACAAACTTAATGAAGCCATTTCCGACATCGAACAAATTGACAGTACACATTTCTTTATCGGCACCGAAATGGGACTTCATCATGCCAAGCTAGAAAACAATACCTTGGAACTTCTTCCTTGTGACAAACTAGACAATATAGGTATCCAAATTAATGATTTATATTTCGACCCGGAAATCCGTAAATTATTTATTGGAACTTTCCAACGTGGAATTATGGTATATGATATGGAGATAAAGTCTACCATACAACCCCAGTATAGCCTGACGGATATCAGCATCTCACGAATTAAGCCCTTTAATAAAAGAGAATTATTAGTGGCTACAGATGGTGGAGGAGTATATAAACTGAATGTTGATAATTATAAAACCGAACCTTATATTATTGCAGATTATAACAGCAATAATGAAATGAACGGTAATAGTATCAATGATATTTATATTGATGATGAAGAACGTATTTGGATGGCAAACTATCCTATTGGAATTACAATACGGAATAATAATCGTTTTTCCAGTTATAAATGGATCAAACATTCTATTGGCAATAAGCAATCATTAATCAATGATCAAGTAAATTCTATCATTGAAGATAGCGACGGTGATCTATGGTTTGGAACAAACAATGGAATAAGCCTATTAGAATCTAAAACCGGAAAATGGAGTTCATTTCTAAGTTCCTTTGAAACAGTGCAAAAAAGCAGGAATCATATTTTCACAACATTATGTGAGGTAAGTCCCGGCATTATTTGGGCGGGAGGTTATTCTTCCGGAATCTATGAGATTAATAAAAAGACCTTGAGTATAGAGTATTTCACCCCTTCTTCATACTCACATGAAAATATTCGACCAGATAAATATATGCGCGATATCCATAAAGATGTTGATGGAAACATATGGGTGGGAGGATACTACAATCTGAAGCGTATAGATTTACATACCAGAGAGTTACGTCTATACAAAGGGCTCAATTCCATTACTGTTATTACAGAAAAAAACGAAAAAGAAATGTGGATAGGCAGTGCAAACGGGCTTTATCTTTTGGATAAAGAATCAGGAAGGTTCGAACGCATTCAACTGCCGGTAGAATCCACTTATATCTATTCGCTATATCAAGCTCAAAATGGTTCTTTGTATATAGGTACAAGTGGCTCCGGATTATTGATTTATGATCCGGATAAGAAACTGTTTACTCGTTATTATACAGATAATTGTGCATTGATTTCTAATAATATCTATACGATATTATCGGATGATGATAATGATATACTCTTAGCCACTGAAAACGGACTGACCAGTTTCTATCCCAAACAAAAATCTTTCCACAATTGGACCAGTGAAATGGGACTTATGACAACCCATTTTAATGCATTGTCCGGCATTCTTCGTAAAAATAATAATTTCATATTAGGTAGTGTAGATGGAGCCGTTGAATTCAATAAAGACATGAAGTTGCCCAGATATTATTCCACTAAAATGGTTCTAAGTGATTTCAAACTGTTCTATCAGACCGTTTATCCGGGAGATGAAGGCTCTCCGCTAGAAACGGATATTGATCAGACTAAAAAGTTACGATTGAAATCTAACCAGAATATTTTCTCGTTAATGGTTTCTTCCATTAACTACGATTATCCTTCCAATATCCTTTATTCATGGAAATTAGAAGGATTTTACGATGAATGGAGTAAACCCGGAACTGAAAATATCATCCGCTATACGAATCTGGCTCCCGGAAAATACATGCTTCGGATACGTGCTATTTCCAACGAGGACAAAAAGATTGTAATTGGAGAAAGAAAAATAGATATTAGTATCGCCCAACCTTTCTGGTGGTCAGTTTGGGCAATGTTGATTTATATGATTGCTATCATTGGGATAGCTACGACCACATTGCGTGTTCTTATTTTAAGAAAACAACGAAAAGTTTCTGATGATAAAATACAATTCTTCATTAATACGGCGCATGACATCCGAACTCCATTAACTTTAATCAAAGCACCCATGGAGGATGTACGTGAAAAAGAACAATTAAGCAAGGAAGGAATCATGAATATGAATACTGCTCTACGAAATGTAAATGCATTATTACGACTGACAACTAACCTTATCAATTTTGAAAGAGCAGATGTATACTCTTCAGAATTATATATCTCAGAACATGAGTTGAATACATTTATGAATGAAATATTCAACGCTTTCCAGCCTTATGCCAATATCAAACATATCAATTTCACATACGAAAGTAATTCCCGGTATTTAAACGTATGGTTTGATAAAGAGAAAATGGAATCTATTTTAAAGAATATAATTTCGAATGCACTGAAATATACTCCTGAGAATGGACGCGTTCAGATTTTTGTTTCAGAAAATAGTGAATCCTGGAGTGTGGAAGTACATGATACCGGAATCGGTATCCCTGCCAACGAACAAAAGAACTTATTCAAACTGCATTTCAGAAGTAGTAATGCTATCAATTCTAAGATTACCGGAAGTGGCATTGGATTAATGCTTGTTTGGAGACTTGTCAAGTTACATAAAGGAAAGATAAACTTATCAAGTGTTGAGAACCAAGGATCAGTCATCAAAATTACTTTCCCGAAAGATAGTAAACGCTTCCGCAAGGCACATTTGGCTCTTTCAAATAAACGTCCTAACGAAACAGTTAGTAATAATAATTTTCCTCCTGCCGGAATTTATGAGAGCATCCAGAAGAAACAGAATCCAGACCATCAACGTATTCTGATTGTTGAAGATAATGATGAATTACGCAATTATCTTCTACAAACCTTATCCGCAGACTATATTGTACAAACTTGTTCCAACGGAAAAGAAGCACTAACCATTATACCGGAATATAAACCGGAATTAGTTATTTCCGACATCATGATGCCCGAAATGCGTGGAGACGAATTATGTAATACAATTAAGAATAACATTGAAACTTCTCATATACCTATTATTTTATTAACTGCCCTGAATAATGAGAAGGATATTTTATCAGGGTTAAAAATCGGTGCGGATGAATATATTGTCAAACCGTTCAATATCGGAATATTAAAAGCTACTATTGCCAACCTATTAACCAATCGTGCTCTTCTACGAAATAAATATGCTAATCTGGAGATGGACGAAGAAGAGAATAATGATGAAAGTAACATTAATTGTTCTAAAGATATAGATTGGAAATTCTTAGCGAATGTAAGAAAGCATGTAGAAGACAACATTGATAATCCAGCTCTTACGGTAGATGTACTTTGTAGTCTTGTTGGCATGAGCCGTACTAGTTTTTACAACAAACTAAGAGCACTCACCGATCAACCACCTGCCGACTTCATACGACTAATCCGTTTGAAACGGGCTGTACAGTTACTGAAAGAGGGAAATTACAATGTTACTGAAATATCTGAAATGGTAGGATTTAACGACGTGAAATATTTCCGCGAAGTATTTAAAAAACGATATAATGTAAGTCCGAGCCAATATGGTAAGGAAGATAATATAGACAAGGAAGGAGGAATATCTAAAGAATGAACATTTATCTTGAATCATTTAGAATCTTTTTTAAAATAGGTGCCTTTACCATCGGTGGAGGGTATGCAATGGTACCGCTCATTGAGAATGAGATTGTTACTAAACGTAAGTGGATAGCGCAGGAAGATTTTATTGATCTATTGGCTATTTCCCAGTCTGCACCAGGAATCCTGGCAGTAAATATTTCAATTTTTATAGGATATAAACTACGTGGTATTCGTGGAAGTATTGTCACTGCATTAGGAACAATTTTACCTTCATTTATCATTATCCTAGCCATCGCTCTGTTTTTCCATAATTTCAAAGATAATCCGATTGTCGAACGTATTTTTAAAGGTATCCGCCCTGCTGTAGTGGCTTTGATTGCTGCTCCAACTTTTACAATGGGAAGATCGGCAAAAATCAACCGTTATAATTTGTGGATTCCTGTTGTTTCAGCTTTATTAATTTGGCTATTAGGCTTCTCCCCTATCTGGATTATAATTGCTGCCGGCGTAGGAGGTTTTCTTTGGGGAAAATTCAAATCGCCTAAAGATAAAGTTGGAAAAATATAATGTTAAAACACATAATTTGTAATTAGAGGTATGATATATATTCAATTATTCTATACGTTTTTCAAAATAGGATTGTTTGGCTTTGGAGGAGGTTATGCAATGCTTTCAATGATTCAGGGAGAAGTAGTAACCCGCTATGAATGGTTAAGTTCGCAAGAATTTACAGACATTGTCGCTATTAGCCAAATGACTCCCGGACCAATCGGAATCAATGCAGCTACCTATGTAGGTTTTACTGCCACTGGTAGCATCTGGGGATCTATTATTGCAACATTTGCTGTAATACTTCCGTCCTTTATCCTCATGCTGACAATTAGTAAATTCTTCTTAAAATACCAGAAGCATCCGGTAGTAGAATCAATCTTCAATGGTTTGCGTCCGGCGGTAGTCGGACTATTAGCTTCGGCAGCTTTGGTGTTGATGAATACAGAAAATTTTGGATCACCAACCCAAGATACCTACTCATTTATCATCAGCATCATTATCTTTTTGGTTACTTTCGTTGGAACTCGAAAGTATAAAGCTAATCCTATTTTAATGATTATTGCTTGCGGGATAGCCGGATTATTGCTTTACTAAATAAAAATAAAGAATGAAGAATAACTATGCAATGATTGCGCAGCTAATTCTTCATTCTTCATTCTTTATTTTTAGCCTTTTATCTCCTTACAGCTTTACTTTTTTGCTAACAGATTTTGACTCGTTATGCAAACGGTCTAAAGCTGTCACTACATAACGATATTTCGTTTTCCCATCATCGTATGGAAGTTTATAAAAAGGATGGCGGGTAATTGCTACAATATGTGAAGGATCTTCAATATCTACTTTTTCTTTCGATCCAAAACGATAAACTACATATTGAACTGCTTTATCCATCTCTGTATCTGCTTTCGGTGCTGTCCAAAAAAGCATATAACCATCTTCAGTCCATACTTTTTTCACTTTACGAACTTTACCGGGAGATTTGTTATCCATAAAATCAAATACTGGAATCAAAGCCGGATATTTATGATATTCCTGTACCAAAGCGTCCCGATATTGACCTGTGTTTTCAACCAATGCAGCTGCATACCATTGGCAACTTCCTCCAATAGTTTGGTAGGCACGTTGTAATGCCATCTTTCGCGGAAGCTGATTGATAGAAGGATTTTGAGGATCAGCATTCTGCACTGTATTCATGATAGACTGACCTATAAATAACGGACGGTTCTCTGAGTGTTTTGCCCACCATTTGACCAATGTCTCATAATCGGCAGCCTTATGACCTATTTCCCAATAAATTTGTGGAATGTTATAATCAATCCATCCTTCGCGTGCCCACAACAGAACATCTGCGTACAAATCATCATAATTTTGCAATCCATTTGTGTTACTGCCCAAAGGATCGGACTTTTGATTACGGTAAATACCAAATGGACTCACACCAAATTTCACCCATGGTTTTATTCCACGCACTGTCTCATGAATCTTCTTAATCAACATATTGACATTACTTCTCCGCCAATCAGCCTTATTACTAAAACCGCCACCGTAACGGGCAAAACTTGCATCATCCGGAAAATCAAGCCCTTTGGCTGGATAAGGATAGAAATAATCATCCATGTGGATAGCATCTACATCATAACGAGATACGATATCAGTGATAATCTTGCAAATATACTCACGACTTTCAGGCAATGCCGGATCAAAAAACAATTGGTCACCATAAGTAACAAACCATTCAGGATGCTCATTATAGATATGTGTAGGAGCAAGCTGATTCTTCAATGAAGTCTTTGTACGATAAGGATTAATCCAAGCATGAAACTCCATATTACGCTTATGACATTCCTCAATCATAAACTGCATCGGATCCCACATCGGAGACGGCATCTGTCCTTGAGTACCTGTCAGGAACCGACTCCACGGCTCATATTGGGAAGCATACAAAGCATCGGCCTCGGGACGTACCTGAAAGATAATCGCATTGATACCCGCTCCCTGAAGAGAATTCAACTGGCTAATCAATGTCTGTTTCAATGTCTCTGTAGGAATACCACGAAACTGCCCGTTTACAGCTTGTATCCATGCAGCACGAAACTCTCGTTTGGGATATTTATTTCCCGAAGGTACTTGTGCCCCTACTTCTACAGCCAGAAGAAGAGCCAAAAGGAAAAGATAATTTTTCAGATTCATAATGTTCTTAAATCATAATAATGTGACGCAAAGATAATACAAACTCTCGATAAATTCGTTAACTTTGCCGACTACCATAAAAAAGGAGTATTTTATGCCAGAAAACAAATATATCTCAATCAAGGGAGCACGGGTTAATAATCTTAAAAACATCGATGTAGATATACCCCGTAACAAACTTGTCGTCATTACAGGGTTATCAGGTTCAGGCAAATCATCGCTTGCTTTTGATACCCTCTACGCAGAAGGACAACGCCGATACGTAGAAAGTCTCAGCAGTTATGCACGCCAGTTTCTGGGACGAATGAGTAAACCTGAATGTGATTTTATCAAAGGAATTCCTCCTGCCATTGCCATTGAACAGAAAGTAAACAGTCGAAATCCACGTTCTACTGTAGGCACTTCTACTGAGATCTATGAATATTTACGCTTGCTTTATGCCCGTGTCGGAAAGACTTATAGCCCTATCAGCGGTCAGGAGGTGAAGAAGCATTCTACTGAAGATATTGTCAATTGCATGTTATCCTATCCCGAAGGAACCAGATACACCGTATTGACTCCTATAAGACTTCGCGAAAACCGTACTTTACAGCAGCAGCTGGAGATAGACCTGAAACAAGGTTTCAACAGAGTAGAAGTAAACGGTGAGATGAAACGTATTGATGAGTATAACTTTACAAAAGGGGATGACGTTTATCTCTTGGTAGACCGTATGGCTGTAGCTAGCAGCAAAGATGCTATCAGCCGACTAACAGATTCTGCAGAAACTGCAATGTATGAAGGCGATGGTACTTGTATTCTACGTTTCTACCTTTCAGATGGATCAACACAACTACATACTTTTAGTTCCAAATTCGAAGCAGATGGCATTACTTTCGAGGAACCTAATGACCAGATGTTTTCTTTCAACTCTCCAATGGGAGCTTGTCCGGTATGTGAAGGATTTGGTAAAGTGATCGGTATCGATGAACATTTGGTTGTTCCTGATCGCTCTTTATCCGTCTACGAAGGTGCTATCGTTTGTTGGCGGGGTGAGAAGATGGGAGAATGGAAAGAAGAACTAATTCACAATGCGGATAAATTTGATTTCCCGATTTTCACTCCTTATTATGAACTGACAGACGAACAACGGAGAATTCTTTGGGAAGGGAATCAATATTTTCACGGTATCAATGATTTCTTCAAGATGCTGGAGGAGAGTCAATATAAGATACAATACCGTGTTATGCTGGCTCGTTATCGGGGTAAAACACTCTGCCCGAAATGTCATGGTACACGTCTGAAACCGGAAGCCGGGTATGTACGGGTAAATGGAAGAAACATTTCCGAATTAGTAGATTTACCAATTACGGATTTAAAACAGTTCTTCGATCATTTGCAACTGAATGAACACGATAGCAATGTAGCACGTCGTATCCTGATAGAAATCAATAGTCGTATTCGCTTTTTAATGGATGTAGGATTAGAATATCTGACGTTAAACCGACTTAGTAATTCACTATCCGGAGGTGAAAGCCAACGTATAAACCTGGCAACCTCATTGGGAAGCAGCCTTGTCGGCAGTCTTTATATTCTTGATGAACCAAGTATCGGGCTACATAGCCGCGACACAGATCGTCTGATTCATGTATTGCGCCAGCTGCAACAATTAGGAAATACCGTTGTTGTGGTAGAACACGATGAGGAAATTATTCGTGCTGCCGATTACATTATCGACATTGGTCCTAATGCCGGACGCTTAGGGGGAGAGGTTGTATATCAAGGCGATATGAAAGACTTAAAAAAAGGCAGCAATAGTTACACTGTCCGCTATCTTTTAGGAGAAGAAGAAATCCCTGTTCCCAAGCATCGCCGTCCATGGAATAATTATATCGAGCTAAAAGGAGCACGTGAAAATAATCTGAAAGGAGTGAATGTACGCTTTCCCCTCAATGTAATGACAGTCGTTACAGGTGTTTCGGGCTCAGGAAAGAGTACATTAGTACGTGACATCTTCTATCGTGCATTAAAACGTGAACTCGATGAATGCAGTGATCGTCCCGGAGAATTTTCTTCTATCGGAGGCAGTATACAGGATTTACGAAATATTGAATTTGTAGACCAGAATCCAATAGGTAAATCATCG
The DNA here is from genome assembly GCF_900155865.1 of Bacteroides bouchesdurhonensis. GTDB lineage: Bacteria > Bacteroidota > Bacteroidia > Bacteroidales > Bacteroidaceae > Bacteroides > Bacteroides bouchesdurhonensis. Next base: position 1,720,362 of record NZ_LT707006.1, on the reverse strand, counting down.
CGTTCAAATCCGGTTACCTACATCAAGGCATACGATGAGATTCGTAAGCTATGGGCAGATCAACCTTTAGCGAAACAAATGGGATATACCGCCGGATTCTTTAGCTTCAACAGTGAAGGGGGACGTTGTGAGGAATGTAAGGGTGAAGGAACTATTACCGTAGAGATGCAATTTATGGCAGACTTGGTATTAGAGTGTGAATCTTGTCATGGGAAGCGATTCAAATCTGATACATTAGAAGTTAAGTTTCAGAATAAGAACATCTATGATGTATTGGAAATGACAGTCAATCAGGCTATTGAGTTCTTTACCGAACATGGACAAAAAAAGATCGTGAAAAAACTCCTCCCTTTACAAGATGTAGGTCTAGGATATATAAAACTAGGACAATCCTCTTCAACTTTATCTGGTGGTGAAAACCAACGTGTGAAATTAGCATTCTATTTAAGCCAGGAAAAAGCAGATCCGACTCTGTTTATATTTGACGAACCTACTACCGGATTACATTTCCACGACATCCGCAAACTATTGGATGCTTTCGATGCACTGATCCGTCGCGGACATAGTATTGTAATCATTGAGCACAATATGGATGTTATCAAATGTGCGGATTATGTTATTGATTTGGGACCGGAAGGTGGAGATAAAGGAGGAAATATTGTAGCAGTAGGTACTCCTGAAGAAGTTGCCGCATGCGGTGCAAGCTATACGGGACAGTTTTTGAAAGAAAAGATAAATGAATAAAGAACTAAAAATGAGAAAAATCACTATGCAACATAATAACATAGTGATTTTTTCATACTTAGTTTCTTATTTTTTAGTTCTTCATTCAAAGATAGAATCCAAATCCTACCTTAACTCCAAAGCGAGACATGTCTCCGTCGTTAAAACGCCATTTGTAATAAACGGCAGGTTCAATCGTTACCGTACGGGAAAGAAAAAAAGCATAACCAGCTTCTATCCCTAGTCCCCAATCGGTCTGATGGTTTCCACCACTCCAACGAAAACGGTTCCAATCAAGTCCGCCACCTAGATAAACACCGGTTTTATTGAAATAGAATCGCATTCCTGTACCCATTGTATATTCATCCACAGGTTTCGACCAATCGGCACCGAGATTCACCATCAATGCGATACCGTCGACAAGAAATGTACCGGCTTGTGCACTAATTCCAAATTTTGCCTTATCATTTTTACTGTACGAAAAATCCAATCCGGAAACAGAAGGATTAATAATCGTAGTTCCTTTTTCAAACTGTGCCTGTGCAACCATTGAAACGGCCAATAGGCAAATAGCTAAAGCTAATTTCTTCATGAATTTACTTTTTTGAGTGAATAGATTGTTCGTCTTTATTTCGGCGTTCGCGCATCTGTTCTTTTTTGCGAAGCACTAGCCAAAGAAATAATACAATGACATAAGACACTGCTACTGTAAGCCACTTTTCTGTATTACTAACTTCCGTATTACGAGGCAACAGATATGCAGCCGTTACTGATACATAAATAAGGAATGCTATTGCAACCTTTGTTGATTTTCTTATTTTCTTCATTCTGATAATTTTCCTGTCTTTTGTCGCCCCAGCCATACAAAGAACCAACCAATAGCAACCACTACACAACTAATGCCGATATAGTAAGAAAGCATATGCGAAAGTCCTAAACCTTCGGGCGCAATACATATATAAGTAGAACAAACACAAGTCATAAACAAAGCAGGTATCAACGTTATCCAATAAGGCTTTTTTGAAACCGCTAGATAAACCGTTATTGCCCATAACGTAAATACAGCCAGTGTTTGATTAGCCCAGGCAAAATAACGCCATATCCTATTAAATCCATTTGCATCTTGTAAACTATATAAAAGTAACCCAATAGCTACAGCAAACATCGGAATACATATATACAAACGACGGCGCATACTCTTTTGTTCCAATCCCAGAAAATCAGCCACAATCAAACGAGCGGAACGGAAGGCTGTATCTCCCGAAGTTATGGGGGCCGCAATTACTCCTAAAATAGCCAGCACACCTCCAATAGTCCCCAACCATCCTTTAGTAATAGAGTCTACTATCACAGAAGCATTACTTTCCTCCATCCCATTCTCATGAAAGAAATAAGTAGCGGCGGCGGCCCAAATTAAAGCTACAATACCTTCGGTTATCATTGCTCCATAAAATACCGGACGTCCATGATGCTCTGATGTCATACAACGTGCCATCAACGGGCTTTGTGTAGCATGAAAGCCGGAAATTGCACCACAAGCAATACTGACAAACATGATAGGAAAGATAGGAAGTTTATCTGCTTCAGGATTGGTATTCTGCAATCCGTCCCAAAGTTCCGGCAACACAGGATGATAAACATAGAGCATCACCAAGATGCCAACAGCCATAAAAAGTAAAGCAATCGCAAAGATCGGATAGATTTTACCAATAATCTTATCGACTGGAAGCAACGTTGCTAAAATATAATAAATAAAGACTACTATGATCCAAAACGTAGCATCCAGACTCTCAGGTGTCAGTTTGGCTAATAATCCAGCCGGACCTGCTACAAAGACGGCACCTACTAAAATCATTAAAAGAACTGTAAATCCTCTCATAATCTGTTTGGTAGTTAGCCCCAAATAACGACCTATTATCTCAGGAAGACTTTCGCCACCATAACGTAAAGACAACATTCCTGCAAAATAGTCATGAACTGCACCTGCAAATATACTCCCCAGTACAATCCATAAATAGGAAGATATTCCAAATTTAGCTCCCATAATAGCACCGAAGATCGGACCTAATCCAGCAATATTAAGGAATTGGATCATGAATATTTTCCAAGTGGGTAATGGAATATAATCCACCCCATCGGCTTTAGTAAGAGCCGGAGTTTTACGGTCATCCGGGCCAAAAATACGTTCCATCAGACGCCCGTATGTGAAATAGCCCACTATCAGTGCTAGCAGGCAAAGAGTAAATGTAATCATGGCGTGTTATTTTAACTGTCGCAAATGTAACATAATCTCACGAAATCACACAACAATACCGACACTTTTACTAACTTTGCAGGGAATTTAGACAAAAAATAAGGAATATGCACCGATTTATTTTCATTCTTTTACTTTTGTTTCCCTTCATTTTCACCATGGCGCAACCTAAATTTGAAGTTCGTGCCGCTTGGCTTACAGCTGTATATGGCTTGGATTGGCCTCGCACAAAGGCTACGAATCCACAGACGATTCGTCAGCAGAAGGAAGAATTGGTAGATATTCTTGATAAACTGAAAACAGCCAACTTTAACACGGTTCTATTCCAAACACGTACGCGTGGTGATGTTTTATATCCTTCAGCCATCGAACCTTTCAATTCCATACTGACTGGAAAAGTTGGAGGAAATCCCGGATACGATCCTTTAGCTTTTGCGATCGAAGAATGCCACAAGCGAGGTATGGAATGTCATGCTTGGATGGTATCAATCCCTTTAGGTAATAAAAAACATGTTGCTTCTCTTGGCAATCAATCTGTAACTAAAAAAACAAAAGATATCTGTGTCCCTTACAAAAACGAATATTTTTTAAATCCAGGTCATCCGGGAACTAAAGAGTATTTAATGAAATTGGTACGTGAAGTAGTAGGAAAATATGACGTGGACGGTGTCCATTTCGACTATCTGCGCTACCCGGAAAATGCTCCTCTTTTCCCGGATAGATATGACTTTAAACGATATAACCAAGGCCGTACGTTAGAACAGTGGCGAAGGGACAATATATCTGAAATCGTAAGATATATATATAAAGGGGTTAAAGCAATGAAACCTTGGGTAAAGGTCAGCACCTGTCCTGTCGGCAAGTACCGAGATACATCACGCTACTCTTCACGAGGATGGAATGCTTTTTATACTGTCTATCAGGATCCGCAAGGCTGGCTCGGAGAAGGAATTCAGGATCAGATATATCCAATGATGTATTTTCAGGGTAACAGTTTCTATCCTTTTGCTCTCGACTGGCAAGAACAAAGTAACGGACGACAAATTATTCCGGGACTTGGCATTTATTTCCTTCATCCCGACGAAGGGAATTGGACCCGCGATGAAGTAGATCGTCAGATCAATTTCATACGTAGGCAGAAGATGGCGGGAGAAGGACATTACAGAGTAAAGTATCTGATGGACAACACGCAAGGAATATATGATGAACTCATTGATAATTTCTATGCTTATCCAGCTTTACAACCACCCATGCCTTGGCTGGATAATGTTCCTCCATCCGCTCCTTCAGATCTGAAAATCACTACCATCGATTACGGATATACAGAACTGAACTGGAAAGAAGCTACAGACAATGATCAACGAAATAAACCGATGTATATAATTTATGCTTCAAATGAATTCCCGGTAGATATTAATAACCCTAAAAATATTGTATCTCAAAATGTTCGTGAAACGAGTTATATTTATGCCCCCATCCTGCCTTGGAATGCAAAAAAGTATTTCGCTATCACTGCAATCGACCGATATGGGAACGAAAGTAAGGCTGTGCAAGGAAGTGAATAAGACTTTCGTCATCGTCATATTTTAGCATATTTCCCTATAATTCAAGCACATACATTGCGTCATCTTTTTGAAGGAGATGAATGACGTACAGACACAGACGCTTACCTCAAGCGAAAACAGTCAGAAAGAAGTTCCTTCATATTATCTCACTGATATATAGAAATATATCACAAAACATGACGAACCGTCTATCTGTTTTCAAATAAACAAATTCACCGTTTTTTTCCTGAAAACTTGTACTTGAGTTGTCCAAATGATGTAATAGACTTAACTGAATGAAGTATATCTCTGACAGAACTGTCCTATAGAAGTTGTATACTTGTTGTACTAGACTCAACTAAGTGATATACTTGAAATAAAAAGATCGTAATGTTTAAAATAAACACCTTTATAGTTTGAAAAAAAGATCGAATAGTTTGAATACAAACTTCTCATAGATTAAACCATTCCATTCCATGATAATAAGTTAATCTATGTATCCACAGGCGACAAACGCCATAAAAAATCACGTCGGCTCACTCCAAACCGGAAACCTTACCAATAACTTCTATCCAAGCACGATACCGGCTTCGAGACGTCACAGGTACCAAAGGCAAATAACCGTCACATACACGCCCATTTTCTATACGTAAAGGAAAAGCAGCAATCATTCGCTCATGCTCCTTCAGAGCTATCCCTACCTCAGGATAATATGCAATTTGAAATATACCACCTGCTTTGGAAGATAAATAACGGTCCGTCAAAAAACGTGCTATCACTCCCATATTCATCCTCAAATTAATTTCTACACATGGATGAATCCGATAAACAGGATATTTATCCGGGAAATGACAAATCATCATATCTACTCCAAGATAACCACAATACAGATGACCAAACAGATTTGTCAATTCCTTTTCCAGACAATTCCGTAACAGAAGTAACTCTTCCAATGGCACATAACCTGATAATTTACAAAGAATACTTTCATCCGAAAGGAGTTCATTGCCCGTATACATACCACTCCCACCCGTATGGAAAACAGAATATCCGGCAAATCTGACTTTCCCTTTTCCATCAGAATGGAATTCCATAGCAAAGTCAATTACCTTATTATATATAGGTTCTCCAATCACTCCCCCTTGTAAAGCAGCCACACGAGTACACCATCCTGAAATAAAAGAAGTAAATATTCCTTTACACCAATTTAATCCTTTTCCGCTTCCGGAAAGTGGTGCTTTCAACAAACAAGCTGTCCGACTTTCAACAAAAGCCTTCCATTCAGCCGGTGTTTTAAAATAAAATGATTCACCACAAAAATACTCATCCAACTGTAACTTTGGAAGTAAATCCACAGCATGAGAACGATGTGAATAATCTCTCAAAGAAACTAAATACTCCTCAGAAGGCAATTGTGACCTATCTATTCCCAACGACAACAAACGCTTTCGTAAAGCTGGGTCCCACCCCCATGGAAAGAACTTCCATTCCGTCTCATCAGCAACTTCCGGCTCTGTTATTAATTGTGCCATATCTCCCAAAAGAGCTTGAATTTCCTTCAAAAAGTTCATATTATAAGCCGAAGGAGCCAGTATTTTTGCCTCCTTTTCAGCATACCAAACAGGGAGCAAAGCCAAATCAGCTGCCATCTGGCGAGCAGAAGCCGGTGCCATATAATTCTTTTCACTACTTGCCATTGCCAAATCGTGTTCGGGATTAAAGATATAAAGTGACTTTCTCTCCATTTTAAATGTGATTAAAACATTATTCTGCAAATATATACAGGAAATAATCAGGAAGTCTCACAATATAGAGAAACTTATGCTCTAAAGCATATTTTTGCTATCTCTACTTTGCAAAGACTAAAAAAAGCAGTATATTTGCCATCCGAAAACCAAAGAACAGAAATGGAATCATTCTATCGCACACACGCTTACCTTGTCGAACACACAAATGCTCCTGTTCGCCGCGATCTTATGGATGAGATCGACTGGAGTGACCGTTTGATTGGTATTAAAGGGACACGTGGCGTAGGAAAAACCACTTTCCTCCTCCAATACGCCAAAGAGAAATTCGGAACCGACCGTTCTTGTTTGTTCATCAATATGAACAACTTTTATTTCTCGGGACATAGTCTTGTTGACTTTGCCTATGAGTTTCAAAAACGAGGAGGTAAAGTGTTACTGATCGACCAAGTGTTTAAACATACCGAATGGAGTAAAGAGTTACGTATGTGCTATGACCGATTTCCGAACCTGAAAATTGTGTTTACCGGTTCTTCCGTCATGCGCTTGAAAGAAGAAAATCTTGAGCTATGCGATATTGTTAAGAGCTATAATCTACGTGGTTTTTCTTTCCGCGAATACCTAAATCTGCAAACAGGTATGAAATTCCGTTCCTATAGCCTTGAAGAAATTCTCAACAGCCACGAGCAAATAGCCAAAGGGGTACTTTCTAAAGTCCGTCCGTTGGATTATCTTCAGGATTACATTCATCATGGTTTCTACCCGTTCTTCCTTGAAAAGCGTAATTTCTCGGAGAATTTATTGAAGACAATGAACATGATGGTGGAAGTAGATATTTTGCTTATCAAACAAATTGAACTGAAATATCTCTCAAAGATAAAAAAATTACTATATTTGTTGGCTGTCGATGGTCCAAAAGCACCCAATGTCAGTCAATTGGCCAGCGATATACAGACTTCCCGTGCGACGGTAATGAATTATATTAAGTATTTGGCAGATGCACGCCTCATCAATCTAGTTTATCCTAAGGGAGAAGAGTTCCCAAAGAAACCATCAAAGATTATGATGCACAACTCTAACTTGATGTATTCTATTTATCCGGTTAAAGTGGAGGAACAAGATGTACTCGATACCTTTTTCGTTAATACTTTATGGAAAGATCATAAAGTGTACAAAGGGGATAAAAATACTTCATTTTTAGTAGATGAAGTAATGCCGTTCAAGATTTGTCTTGAAGGTACAAGAGTAAAAAACAATCCAGAGGTGATTTATGCTCTGCATAAGGCAGAAATAGGTCGTGGAAATCAGATACCTCTCTGGATGTTTGGATTCTTATACTAATACAAAAAGTACGATTATGAATTACAAGAAGTTAGATGAATTGAACAAACTACGCCAGTCCGGTGCACTGACTGAAGAAGAATTTAAGACTGAGAAACAGAAGTTATTCGCTGAAGATGAAACTATAAATTCCTGTCCTAGCCAAGAGATTCCAATGGGATTGCAAGAAAGCTCTTATCTGGCTTTAATGAATTTTCTAATCCTTGTTCCTTACGTTGGATGGATCATTCCTATCGTACTATGGGCAATGGGTAAGAATTCTTCGGAACAAATCAACAAACAAGGAAAATATATCCTAAACTGGTATATCACTTGGTTTATCTTTGGAATAATATTTGTAATAGCATTTGTTGCCAGTCTTCCCGCTGCAATTGCAAGCGGAGCACTTTCAAACGCACTCGGACTTTTCGGAAGTATATTCTGGCTTTTGCCTGTTAGTGCTATTATTTGTATTTTATGCTTGATTTTTCCTGTTATCGGAGGAATCAAAGGACTGAACGGACAAGCATGGAAATACCCGCTTTCCATTCCATTTTTGAAATAATTTATTTACTTAAATATTTAATTTTGTTATGACTAAACAAAAGAAATTCATCACTTGTGATGGTAACCAAGCTGCAGCACATATCTCATATATGTTTTCTGAAGTAGCAGCTATCTACCCCATCACTCCTTCTTCGACTATGGCTGAGTACGTAGACGAATGGGCTGCCGCAGGACGTAAGAACATCTTCGGCGAAACAGTATTGGTACAGGAAATGCAATCAGAAGCCGGTGCAGCGGGTGCTGTTCACGGTTCATTACAAGCTGGTGCATTGACCACTACTTATACTGCTTCTCAAGGTCTTCTCCTGATGATACCTAACATGTATAAAATTGCTGGTGAATTCTTGCCTTGCGTATTCCACGTATCTGCACGTACATTGGCTTCTCATGCTCTGTGTATCTTCGGTGACCACCAAGACGTTATGTCTACTCGCCAAACAGGTTTTGCTATGTTGGCAGAAGGTTCCGTACAGGAAGTTATGGACTTAGCCGGTGTAGCTCACTTAGCTACTATTAAAACTCGTGTACCATTTGTGAACTTCTTCGACGGATTCCGTACTTCTCACGAAATTCAGAAGATCGAAATGTTGGAAAATGAAGATCTTGCTCCGCTAATTGACCAAGAAGCATTAGCTGAATTCCGCGCCCGCGCACTCAATCCAATGAATCCGGTTGCTCGTGGTATGGCTGAAAATCCTGACCATTTCTTCCAACATCGTGAATCATGCAACAGCTTCTATGAAACAGTTCCGGCTGCCGTAGAAGAATATATGAATGAAATTTATAAGATCACAGGCCGCAAATATGGTTTGTTCGATTACTACGGTGCAGAAGATGCAGAACGCGTAATTATCGCAATGGGTTCTGTAACAGAAGCTGCTCGCGAGGCTATCGACCACTTGGTAGAAAATGGCGAAAAAGTTGGTATGGTTGCTGTACACTTGTATCGTCCGTTCTCTGCTAAACACTTCTTGGCTGCTGTGCCTAAGACTGTTAAGAGTATTGCAGTACTTGACCGTACAAAAGAACCGGGTGCTAACGGTGAACCTCTATATCTTGACGTTAAAGACTGCTTCTACGGTGCAGAAAATGCTCCGGTAATTGTTGGCGGTCGTTATGGTCTGGGCTCAAAAGATACTACTCCTGCTCAGATTATCGCAGTATTTAAGAATCTGGCTATGCCGATGCCAAAGAATCACTTCACCATTGGTATTGTAGACGACGTTACCTTCACATCTCTTCCACAGGAAGAAGAAATCGCCTTAGGTGGTAAAGGTATGTTCGAAGCTAAATTCTATGGTTTGGGTGCTGACGGTACTGTAGGTGCTAACAAGAACTCTGTCAAGATTATCGGTGACAACACTGACAAACACTGCCAAGCTTACTTCTCTTACGATTCTAAGAAATCAGGTGGTTTCACTTGTTCTCACTTACGTTTCGGTGATACTCCAATCCGTTCTACATATTTGGTAAACACACCGAACTTCGTTGCTTGCCACGTACAGGCTTATTTGCACATGTACGATGTAACCCGTGGTTTGCGTAAGAATGGTTCTTTCTTGCTGAATACAATCTGGAAAGACGATGAACTCGCTAAGAACTTGCCTAATAAGGTAAAGAAGTATTTCGCTAAGAACAACATATCCGTATATTACATCAACGCAACTCAAATTGCACAGGAAATTGGTTTAGGTAACCGTACCAACACCATTCTTCAATCAGCATTCTTCCGTATCACAGGTGTAATTCCTGTAGAACAAGCCGTTGAGCAGATGAAGAAATTCATCGTTAAGTCTTACGGTAAGAAAGGTGAAGATGTTGTTAATAAAAACTATGCTGCTGTTGATCGTGGAGGTGAATACCAACAACTGACTATTGATCCGGCTTGGGCTAACCTGCCAGACGATGCAAAAGTTGAAAACAATGATCCGGCATTCATCAATGAAGTTGTTCGTCCTATCAACGCACAAGACGGTGATTTGTTGCCAGTATCTGCATTCAAAGGAATTGAAGATGGTACTTGGGTACAAGGAACTTCCCAATATGAGAAACGTGGTGTTGCAGCTTTCGTTCCTGAATGGAACGCAGAAAACTGTATCCAATGTAACAAATGTGCTTATGTTTGTCCTCACGCTTCTATCCGTCCGTTCGTACTCGATGCAGAAGAGCAAAAGGGTGCTAACTTCACTCAACTGAAAGCCGTAGGTAAAGCATTTGATGGTATGACATTCCGCATTCAGGTAGACGTTCTCGACTGTCTGGGTTGTGGTAACTGTGCTGATATCTGTCCGGGTAATCCGAAGAAGGGTGGCAAAGCATTGACTATGAAACATCTTGAAAGCCAATTAGCTGAAGCATCTAACTGGGAATACTGCGTTAAAGAAGTGAAGAGCAAACAACACTTAGTTGATATCAAGGCTAACGTGAAGAACTCTCAATTCGCTACTCCATTGTTTGAGTTCTCCGGTGCTTGTTCCGGTTGCGGTGAAACTCCGTATGTAAAACTGATTTCTCAGTTATTCGGTGATCGCGAAATGGTTGCTAATGCTACCGGATGTTCTTCTATTTACTCTGGTTCTGTTCCTTCTACTCCGTATACTAAGAACGAAAAAGGCCACGGTCCTGCTTGGGCTAACTCATTGTTCGAGGATTTCTGCGAATTCGGTTTGGGTATGGAATTGGCTAACGAAAAGATGCGTGCTCGTATCGTGAAGTTATTCAATAACATTTTGGCATCTGATAATGCTCCTGCTGAAGTCAAAGAAGTTCTGAAATCATGGATTGAAAACATGAACGATGCAGACAAGACAAAAGAACTTGCGCCTCAGATTGAAGCTATTATTGAACAAGGCATTGCTGCTGGTTGTCCAAATAGCAAAGAACTGAAAGGTCTGACTCAATATCTTGTTAAACGCAGCCAATGGATCATCGGTGGTGACGGTGCTTCTTACGATATCGGTTACGGTGGCCTTGACCATGTAATTGCTTCCGGCAAGGATGTTAATATCCTCGTTTTGGATACTGAAGTTTACTCTAACACAGGTGGTCAGTCTTCTAAAGCTACTCCAGTAGGTGCTATCGCTAAGTTTGCTGCTGCTGGTAAACGCGTACGTAAGAAAGACCTTGGTTTAATGGCTACTACTTATGGTTATGTTTACGTTGCTCAGATCGCTATGGGTGCTGACCAAGCTCAGACTCTGAAAGCTATCCGTGAGGCTGAAGCATATCCTGGACCATCCTTGATCATCGCTTACGCTCCATGTATCAATCACGGTTTGAAAGCAGGTATGGGTAAGAGCCAGGAAGAAGAAGAAAAGGCTGTTGCATGTGGATACTGGCACTTGTGGCGCTATAACCCAGCTTTGGAAGCTGAAGGAAAGAATCCGTTCCAACTGGATAGCAAAGAACCAAATTGGGCTGAATTCCAACCGTTCTTGAAGAATGAAGTTCGTTACTCTTCAGTAATGAAGCAGTATCCTACTGAAGCTGCTGAATTATTCCAAGCTGCTGAAGACAATGCTAAGTGGCGTTATAATAGCTACAAGCGTCTAGCTAAAAGCAACTGGGGTGCAGACATTGAATAATAAGTAATCATCCTTTATATTAAAAGGTAGAAATCTTGAAACTGATTTCTACCTTTTTTTGTTTGTATCTTATGAAATGACTGTCCTCAAACAAAAGAACAATAAGATATATGATTGGAGCATTATTTGCGTTATCGGCATTATACAGACATTTATGTCTACGAAAAAAAAGAATGTCCGAGCGGCTGAAATAAGTGCTTTTTCATATCCACACAACCATTGTATTTAAAGGTTACCCCTTCTTCCAATAGCAACTTTTTTTGTTCTTCCCATCCAGGCACAAGTCTACCTGCCGCATTGACTACCCGATGACAAGGAACAGACAAATCTTGAGGCACTTGTTTTAATGCGCGACCCACCATACGAGAATATTGAGGAAAACCCAGCAGAGCAGCAATCTCTCCATAAGTAGAAACTTTACCTGCAGGGATTTCCTTCACAACTCCATATACATTGCTACAAAATTCTTCAGATAAAACGGTTTTATTTTCCTTATAGTCTTTCATCACCTGCTCATTTTCAAATTCAATGACTTCATATCTCTTTTCATAATCCGGATTTCTTTTTTACTATTATTGGCATTTACTACCGGAAAATACATCAATTCGACTTTTGTCGGATTCAGCGTATATTTACCTGTATAGCGTGGTAACAAAGGAATGTTAAACCGATAAGTACCTATCGGCAATCTTTCACTAAAGATAACTGTCTTTTCTTTGAAATACTCACGATATACTTCACATCCAGAAGTATAAACCGGTTTTGAGTCATAACTACATCCCGCAGGAATAGGAACATCAATCAACACATATTGAGCATCTTCCCGCTTCACTTGTAAAGTGACAGTCAAGATAACCGGAATACCTGCGGTCAATGTGTCACTACTCAAAACTGATTCTATTTTAAAAGCATCACTTTCATGAGCATCCAACACACGCTTCTTAGAATACGCGCTATAAAGCAAAAGGTTATTTCCTGTTTTCGCTATTATTGAGCTATCACCTGCTTCCAACCTGAAATGATAAGGAAATTCAGATATCTGCTTATTCTCCTTACCATGTATTGAAACGACTGTTTCCGTACATTTTATAGAGTCTGCCAACAAATCGGATAAAACAGTAGCCACTGCTGAGGATGCCTGATACGTATTCCATCCCTGCTGACGGGTACGCAAAATATATAATTGCATATTTTCTTTCAAATAACACAAAGAAGAATCATTCTTAACCATCCGATAAGCAATTAATGTATTCATCAAATGATCTCCTTCCCAATATTTTGCACGTCGTCCATCACTACAATATACACCTCCTAATACATCCTTTTTAAGATAATGACGTAAACTATCACCCACATTTATCGAATCTGTCCGCTGCATCATCTCCCAAAGAAGCAACTTGTCCTTTAAGAATGATACAGGGACATACGTATCATTCTTACTCATCAACGAATCTTCCCGTTGCTCCAACTTCCTAATCAACGGATTAAACAGATTAGCTACTTTAGAGCTATTAATTGTGACTCCCCAATCAGATAGTGCATGGAGAATTTCAATATCCTCCAGATTCATTCCACGATAGGGATACATATGAATATAATCCTTTTCTAATCCTTTTACGTCTAACTCTACTGTATATCCTTCGTCCTTAGCCATCTTTAAGGCTCGTAGTATATGCGCCGACATCCAATAAGATGTATCCTCACTATTACCCCACCACGACCATAATTTCTGTTTATTCTGATTTCTCAGCAAATGACGAATGATTGATTTTATATCTTTGTCTACTTTTACTTGTTCATTTTCATATTGCATATAAAGCCGATAAGATAACAACCCCACTAGTTTAGATGCTAGCTGTTCATTGCACAGGTATTTATACCCTGTCAAATAACTTGTAGCTTCTTTATAAATATCTAACGGATTATTAGTTATACTGACAGTAATTGCTTCATTCTCGCCGGCATGTATACTCACCGGCTTCGTATCCTGCAAAATGCCTAATATACCTTGTGCCAATTCCGTACCTTGAGATAATACTGGAATAGTATATACTTCTCCGTCACGATAACCATCATCACGAGTAAAAAGATAACTCACAGTTACACTGTCAGTATTGGCAACTCGCAACGGTAATGTTTCATGAACCCCTTCTGTCAAGTTCACTTCCCGACGGTTTAATGTATCACTTCCAACAGCAAAGAGAGTTTGTCCCTTGACTTGTTGTTTCTCCAGATAATTACGAATAGTTCCAGTTATCCCGCTTTCATCTCCCTCCACAAAGAAACGGGGAGTTTTCAATTCAGCCATTAGCGGTTTATAGGAACGAATGGAACGGCGAAATGTACCAGTCTGCAATCGTCGATTCATAGCATATACTACTGTCTCCCATTTAGTCACATTATCAGGAAAAGTCGCCTCAAACTGTGCCTTTCCTTTTTTATCCGTATATAAACGTGGTTGCCAAAAAGCAACATCCGAGAAATTACGACGAATCCCATTTAACTGCATCAGTTCACTATACAGTTGTTCCATATCAGCTTTCGTCTCTTCTTTTTCATTCATCTCCTCAGCCTCTTCTAAAGGAACAGAAGATGAAGATCTTACCGAACCATCCGAAACTACTCCTGCCAGACTTCCTGTGAATGAGGTTTTCGATTGCCTTCCCAATCCAGTCACCACCACTTCTTCCAAAACAACATTATCTTCTTCCATCGTAACAAACAAGTCCATACCAGAAACAGCTTGCATTTCTTGTCGTTTATAACCGATATAGCAAAATTGAAGTATCTCCCCTCTTCCGCAGTTTAGCTCAAAATAACCGTCCATATTTGTAATTGTTCCCTCTTGTGTTCCTTTAATCATCACAGAAACTCCTATGATGGGTTCTCCAGAAGGGGCTGTTACATAACCACAAACCATATTTCCATATCTTCGTGTTGGCCGTTTAAGACTCATACTCCGACCTTTTTGTTGATTAACGCCAATGCCGCCTACAGAACCGCTAACTGAAAGCCAAGATGCAGACAATGAATCACATTCATTCAAAGCTATACTTTCCATATTAACATCCAGATAAGTATTAGACTTCACTGTCAAATTATTCCATTCCAAATACTTTCCATCATTATAAAGCAATATAGCATCATATACGCCGACCGGAAAATGAGCATATGTCTTACTGCCGTTTATCAATGTATCAGGCAATAATAATGCTCCGGTTTCACAATTTCTAAAGAGTAAGTTTGCTACACCGGTAAAATTCTTATCTCTTGGAAGATGAAATTTCAACTTCTTATCCGGCAAAGAAATACAAATTTGAGTAGGAGACCAAATATTCCCTTTCTTGTATTCGGTCAAGAGATCACGAATGACCGCTGAAGTCAAACAGAAATCATCCAACGTTAATATCGTTGCTCCAGATGAAAAACTCAATGTTTTTGGACAAAGATTATCATCTTTAAATTTATAAACTATATTATTCTCAAATTTATAAAAGAACCCACCTTCATGTTTGTACGAAACACCATTCGTATACTGCCAAACAGCCGGTTCAATTGGCCCTACCAATAAAACTTTCTTATAAACAGGTGACAAACCTCGAAGTGAAACAGGGAATTCCTCACCATTTCTTCTCAAACAGGTATAATCTGAATTTTCCTGTACAGGAAGCCTACAAATATACTGTTCATATCGTTTTCTCTCTATATCCGTAAATTCGCATTCTTCTTGAGTATTTTTCTGATTCAACCAAATAACCTTTATCCCTTCCGGTACATGTTCCATATCAAAACTAAGAATCGTTTTCTTACCCGGTTCAAAAGCAATTGAATCAATTACAAAAGCACGGTCCGCCATTCGTAAAGTTAGCTTTTGCTTTCCCTGAGGACAACAAGCAAGAAAAGAATACCCTTTCAACTGTTCGGTCCAGGAGAAGTAACAAGGAACATCATTCTGTTCAATCACGTAAATATCAACCGCCTCTCCATTCTTCATTACATATGGTGCAAACTGAGTGGTTCGGTCAGGAGTATCAACTGTATGACGAAATACCTTTCCCGAAGGATAGGCAAACTGATAATAAAGAAGCTGATCCAAATGAAGCAAGCTATTCCAACGTGAATAATCCAACGTGGTAGTATGTAAATAGTCCACTTCATCCATAGAATAAGAGACCCGTTGTTCACGCGCCCGAGGTGTTTTATTATACGAAGGCAAACTGGGTATATTATACTCCAACTGGCTATTGACAGAAAATGCAGTCAAATCTACATTAGCAACAGGATGTCCTTGCACATCCGTTACATTTAATTCCGCTGATACTTTTTGACCCGGATAAACCTGTTCCGGCAAATCGGACTCAATCAGCAAGTGTTTAGCAGAGGATGTATACGCACGTCTTAATTCACATTCCTCGTCTCCCAAAAAGTAGAAGATTTCTACATAATAAACAGAAGAAGGATCGATCAAACCTTGTTTATATTCCAGTTTTTTTCCAAAGCCTTTTCCTAACAGTTGATTTTCCTGATATACATACCATGAAAACTCTAATTGCAAAGGATTGGAAAGCGAAACACAAAGTGAATCATTCTCAATACCTCCTATTAACTCCAATTTAGGATCTATGTCAGAGGGATAAATCCCTGTCTGATATCCAATTTCAGGAAGGTCTAGCCAGTATTTTGTAACAGATTGTTTGAAAGGTTCCTTATAAGGTAAATGAATTTTCTTTTTCTTCTTGTCACCATAATCCAATAATGCTTCCATAGGACGTTCTTCTCCCAAATCTAACAACGACAAGCAAAGGGTATCTCCCTGTATGGTATTACGAATTTCATAACAAGAATGATAGAATGTAGCTTCACTACGCTGTTCCAACCGCTGATTATCTGAAGTAAACAATACTACTTCCACATTATATACGCAGTTAGAAGCACCAAATAAATCTGAAGGAATATCCACTGTCGCCTTACCTAAAGCATCCAATTCTACCTGCATAGCCATCAAAGTATCTGGAAGCTCCAATAATTCCGAATAGGATTTCAGAACCTCCTGTCTTCTGACAGTCACATCCACAACAGTTTCTCGCAAAGGAAGCCCATTCACGTCTGTGGCACAAATATTTAAACGGTTCTTATTAGGAAAGTAATGTGTATGTGAGTCTAAATTCAATTGCAATTTATTCCCGTTTAGTTCATAATCCTCATATACAAATTCCGTCGTAGCAACAACACGCTCGCGTGCATCTCTAAGTTGCATACTGTACCTTTGCCCCAGTTTCAGTTCCAAAGAATCCACTAATTGAAATTCTCCGGCAAAACCTCCAGGATGATAAGGATTGACAGACAGTATTTTCTTAAATGGATGTTGTCCACCTGTACGTAACCATAAAGAAAGTTCCTGCCTTAATGCTCTTTTATATCTGGAAAGAGCATAAGACTTGAATCGCACTGTCTCACCAGGTTTATACTTATTTTTATCAGTAATCAAATAACTATAAAAATCAGGCTTACCGCTGTATGAACTTCTACCATTCCAAAGTGGGACAAAATGCTTTGTTAAATTGAAGACCGCACGAAATTTATCCAATTCCACAGTTAGAATATGTTGTTCATTTTGTGACCAATTATCATCTGTATATGTATGGCTTATCTCTTCGTAATCTATAACCTGACCATCAACACGAACTTTGGCATCCCCTCGTATTGTCCCTAAAGAATCAACTACTTGCAAAGACAACATCCCATATTCTTTAAAAAGAAAAACTTGAAAAGGAATTGCCGATGCATATTGGTAACGAACTTCGTTTCGGTATACATCAGCCAACAAGAAATGCCCCACAGAAGGTCGGTCTTCCCATGTTTTCGTAAAACTGGCGAATGGTGTCTTCAACACTTTATCCCAATGTTTTTGCTTGAACTTTCCTTTAATAAGTTTCAATGCTTCCTTATTTGTCAGTTCAAAAACCATAGTCTCCGGAGAACTGTTTTCCCAAGTTGTGGATTGGCCATATATCCAACCGGATAGAAATAATAACCCACACAACAAAAAACTTTTAAAACAGAAGTGTTTAGCAATCATAGTATTAATAGTTATCCTCTTTACAAAAATAAGAATTAAAAAGATAAGCCAGCCTTCAAACTTCATATTATTTTATAACTCAATCCTTATCCTTTCCTTTTCAAAAAATCTGTAGGGCTTTCTCCAAACTGTTCTTTATAGCATTTGGTAAAATACGAAGGTGAACTGAATCCTACTTCATAACCAATTTCTGCTACATTCATATCCGAAGAAGCAAGTAAAGACGCCGCTTTCTTTAAACGGGCGATACGAAGTAACTCGTTTGGAGAATAGTTAGTCAATGATTTTATTTTGCGATAGAGCTGTACACGACTTAATCCCATATTTTTACCCAAATCTTCTACATTCAAATTTGAATCTCCCAGTTTCTCCTCAATTAAAGCCTTGAATCTTTCGACAAAATCTTTATCTATGTCGCAAACATCTTCTTTAGCCAAAGTTTGTCCATCTCCAAAGAATTGTTTCAAACGACGATGTGAATCTATCAAATTTCGGACACGTGATAGCAACAGTTGCGAACTGAAAGGTTTGGAAATATAAGAGTCCGCTCCACCGTCATATCCCTGAATTCGTTGCTCATCCAATGAACAAGCTGTTAATAGCATAATAGGAATATGGCAAGTCTGTAATTCACTCTTCAGACGACGACAACATTCTACTCCATCAATACCAGGCATCATCACATCAGAAATAATCAGATCAGGTACATACTTCATTGCTTTTCGAATTCCTTCCGAACCGTTTGCAGCTTCAACAACCGTATATTCCGAATGAAGTAACCCATGAACATAAGAACGGATATCCTCATTATCATCAATAATCAAAATTGATGGCTTGGATGAATCATATCCCTTTTCTAGTTCTTTATCCTCTGCTGACAATAAATCATCTACCTGATAATCCGTAATAGAAGCTACTGTTTCTTCATTCAAAGAATTTAAATGGCCAGTTTGTGCCGGCAACTCAACAGTAAAAACTGTTCCCTGTTTTTCATCGCTTTCCACAGTAATAGCACCACCATGTAATTCAACGAAAGCTTTTACCAACGCCAATCCAATCCCCGAGCCGGCATGATGCATATCTATTTTATAGAAACGATCGAAGATATTCCGAATATGTTCGGCAGAAATTAAAGAACCTGTATTAGCGACTGTAAAACGCAACCACCGTTGTCCTTCCTTTGTAAATGCCAATAAACGCACAGTAACTCTACCATTTTCCGGAGTAAATTTAAATGCATTTGAAAGCAAATTAAAGTAAATTCGTTCCAACTTTTCCACATCCCCCAAAGTATGATAGTCAGTATCCGGCATATTATCAAAAGAAAAATGAATATGCTTTTTACGGGCAGCCGCCTGAAATGACTCATTCCAACTTTCAAAACATGAAAGTAAATCTAAAGGAAGAGGTGTATATTCCATCTTACCATTTTCATATTTGCGGAAGTCCAGAATCTGATTAACCAAACGAAGGAGAATGCTTACATTACGCTGTACTAGCATCAACATTCTGTGCTGGTCCGAATTCAAGGATTTATCAGCTAATAATTGTTCGACCGGATCGGCAACTAATGTCAGTGGAGTGCGAAAATCATGAGATATATTTGTAAAAAAAACTAGTTTTGCATGAGTAGCTTCCTCCAATTGATGAGACAGTTGAATTAATTGGTCACGTTGCTCCTCCAACTTATCACGCTGTTCTTCCAATTGTTTCTTTTGTACAGACAACTCCTTATTCAAACGGTTTTTAGAACGTAGTGCTTTATAAACAACCAGTAACAGACTCCCCACCAACAATAAGATCAACAAACTACCATACAATCCAAATTGTTGGGTAGCTACGCGTGAAAGATAATTGCCAATTCGTCCATTCAACGTTTCTATCTTTTGATCAAGTTCTGAAATATGAGTTGTCTGAAGCTGCATAATCCGGGCATTAGTATGATCTACTACTGCTGTATTCATAACCGTTTCTTTAGGATATGGATTCTTTTGAAGGATATTCATTGCTAATTGCATCACTTTATCACCATTTGTTGGATAGATAAAAGTGGCGTCCAGTACACTATCAAGTACCAATTCCAATCCATTTCCCTCACCCGGCAAAGCATCAATACCCACAAAAATCATCTCTTTTTCTCTTCCAACTTTCTTAGCTGCTTCATAGGCTCCCGGAGCAATACGGTCATTATGAGCAAATACAGCGTCAATTTTAGGATGGCGAAGAAGCATACTATCCATCTCTATTTCCGCAGGACCTCTCTCCCATGCCGCATCTGCCTCATCAATCAATTCTATATCCGGATATTGACTGATCGCAGTAATAAATCCTTCGTGACGTTCCATTGCTGGTGTAGATCCCCTAAGCCCTGTCAGCTCTACAACTTTCCCCTTTCCTTTGAGACGGGAAGCAATATAATTTCCAACGGCACGACCTATTTCATAATTATCTGCTCCAATATATGCCGTATATTTATCAGAAAGAATTTTCCGATCGACCATTATGACAGGAATTCCCTTTTCATATGCTTCTTCCACAACCGGAGTCATCGGAGCGGCTTCATTAGCTGAAACGATCAGTAAATCAACTCCATTGTTCACAAAGTAACTAATATCTTCTGCCTGTTTATGGTTATCATCATTAGCTGACCGGATTTCAACAGACACACCATCATAAAACATTGCTTCACGAAGTATCTCGTCATTCATCTTATGGCGCCAGGAATCATCGCTGCATTGTGCTACACCTATACGGAAACGAGAAGCATCCTGTGTACAAGACACTGTCATAACAAAACAATACAAAAATCCTATCCAATGAAAATACCTCATAATATCGTGTTTTTCTCTACCTTTTTTCTCTTCTACCATACAATCCTAATCTTCTTTATCGATATCGGGATAAAGATAGCAGTTTTCTCTTAAAAGTCAAATAAGAAGAAACAAATATCTTATTGATCTAAAACATCGTTACCACCTTATTTATTTGTACAATAAAAAACCTCTCAAAGCAAATAGGTTTACTTTGAGAGGTTTTTATCTTTACATCTAAAAATATCAGTCTTGTACCAGAGAAACTAAAGCAACTTATCTTTCAAAACAGAAGGAAGTTCCGGCATAGCACCGCTCTGAGTGCAAACATAAGCAGAAACTTCCACAGCCAACCTATGAGCTTCGGGCACGGATTTACCTTTTAAAATAGAAGCGCAAAAAGTAGCAGTAAATGAATCTCCTGCACCGACAGTATCTGCAACAGGCACTTTGGGAGTCTCTTGAAAAGAAACAACTCCCGGAGTGAAAACATAACTTCCATTCGTACCACAAGTCAATATCAACATTTTTAGATTATACTTAGCCAAGAGAATCCAACATTTATCCTGCAGGTCAATACCCGGATACCCAAACATTCGACTAATAGTCACCAATTCTTCATCATTAATTTTCAGAATATTACAACGTTGAAATGACTCGCGCAACACTTCCTTCGTATAAAAATTCTGCCGAAGATTAATATCAAATATCTTCAATTGCCCTTCCATATCCGGCATCGTATCGAGAAAACGATTGATAGTAGCACGACTAACTTCATTCCGTTGTGCTAAAGAACCAAAACAAACGGCACGTGTATTCAACGCCAAACGCTTTAGCTCATCCGTAAACGGAATATTATCCCATGCAACTCCTTCTTTGATTTCATAACAAGGTACCCCCTCACCGTCGAGCGTTACCTGTACCGTACCAGTAGGATAGTCTACACATTCAATCTGATGTTGCAGCTTCTTTTCTTTGAATACTTTCAGAATCTCATCCCCCAATTCATCTTTTCCTATTGCACTTACTACACGACTATCATATCCAAACTGTGAAACATGGTATGCAAAATTTGCCGGAGCACCGCCTATTTTCTTTCCTTCGGGTAATACGTCCCACAGGGCCTCACCCATACCTACTATTATATTATTCATAATCAACAAATTTTATTTTCAACAAATATAAAATTATTTTCTAATACGAAATGTAAAAAACAGCAAATAAAGTACCCCAATAGTCATTACTGCAACTGCACCATTCTGCCCTATTGCATCAGATGCAACTCCCATTGCCAACGGAAAAACAGTTCCTCCGAAAAGTCCCATGATCATCAAACCGGAAACCTCATTTTTCTTACCCGGTAAATAAAGTAGTGCTTGAGAGAAAATAACAGAAAATACATTTGAGTTGCCAAAACCAATCAAAGCAATACAAGCATAAATCATTGTCTTATCGTGGAATATAAATAACCCTACCATTGCAACTAGCATCATAATAACACTGAAACCAAAGAAAGATTTCGGAGACATCATGCGTAATATGAATGTACCCAACAAACAACCAAATGTACGGGAAATAAAATAAAAACTTGTTGCTGAAGTAGCATCGTACAAACTCATTCCAAGACGTTCCATCAATATTTTAGGAGCAGTAGTGTTTGCCCCTACATCTATACCAACATGGCACATGATTCCTAAGAAACAGAGCAAGATAAACGGTTTACCCAACAATGCCAGACACTGTCCGAAAGTAGAAGGTTTACCCTCTTCTTTTTCTTCTTCAATATGCGTAGCATTAAGCAACAGAATAGCAATAACTGCTATAATCATATAAATAGGAAATAGTACACGCCAACCTAAACCCAAAGACGGAATCACCTGAGTTGCTCCCCACATGGCAATGAATGGTGCCAAGAAAGAAGCGATTGCTTTTACAAACTGTCCGAAAGTAAGACTGCTTGCCAAACGGTCACCTCGTACTATATTAGAAAGAAGCGGATTCAAAGAAGTCTGCATCAAAGCATTTCCAATACCTAACAAAGAAAAAGAAACCAACATTAACATATAACTATCACCAAAGATCGGCAAGAGTAAAGAGATGAAAGTTATCACCAGACTTAACAAGACTGTTTTTCTTTGTCCAATACGGTTCATCAACATACCTGTAGGTACTGAAAAAATCAAAAACCAGAAGAATACTAATGAAGGGAAGATATTAGCCTGAGAATCGGATAATCCCAAATCCTGTTTTACATAATTAGAAGCAATGCCCACCAAATCGACGAAGCCCATAGCAAAGAAGCAAAACATCACAGGGATAAGCTTTGAAAGAGAAGAATTTTTTGTATTTTCCATCGTTTTATCTTATTAGTTTATTAATATATGCTACTTATATTCTGAAAATAAAATATCATACGGTAATTATCCGTTTTTCCTTTTTACCTATTCTTTTTTACTACTTTTCCAAATCAAAAAGACTCGGCAATTTTGTTCCTGCAAAAGTAGCGCAAATCAACTTTACCAACTGAAACATTTGTTTCATTCTCTGTTATATTTGATACCTTTAGATGTTTTTTGATAAAAGGGTAAATAAGACATTCTATGGATAAATTATTTTTTTGCCATTCCACCTCTCTACTATTATCTTTTTCATTTCAGCAAACGATGTATTCTCCTTGCATGAATATAGTGTCATACAAATCATTACTAATATTACAATATTTATCAATTCCCTTATATTTAATCATCTTTGAATTCATACAAGATCAAGAGCGGATTATCATCCTCAGTATTATAATTCTTAATTTGGTCAATCACTTCAGGTGGATAATCACTCATTTTTATTCGATTCTCATCCATTTCATTCTTAAACATCTGTATAGTCTTATTATTCCAAATTCTAATGACTGTATTTCCGAAAGTTGCTATAAATGAAGAAAGTTCAGGACCACAATTTTGTATGTATTTACTAAGATATACGCCCTCATTATCCCTTTTATCCCACAAAACAGCACCTAATAAGTTATCTGCTATGATGAAATCTCGTAAAATGTATCTCTTATTTTCGAAATAATTGGATGTCCCCGTAGTATATTTATTTTCTTTTGCAATTCTCCCAATAGTCTTCCCATAATCATATTTATCTTTTTCCAACTCTTGCTGCAATTTATGCAAATTTATATTCTTCCTACCCCTCGCAATCATATAAGGTACAATCGTATCATTTTTGAAAGAGAAAATAGTATCTGTAAATAAAGCACCAAAATGAAATTCGCCATCAATGTAAGTAAAAGGATGCATACAAAAATTAATCATAAAATGCTCCAAATATTCTCCCGGATATTTTCTTATCTTCTTCTTAATAGAAAAATTATTCTTATCCACAACAAAAAACATGTTATTGCCTTCCCAATTCGTCCCAGAATAACAAAATAAGTTATCATCTATCACTTTTGCTTTTTCCATGAAATCTAAATGTGGATTATTATGTTTTATTTTATTAATGAAAGTTCCCTCTTTATCGTATCGGATAACTGTAGAAGTCAACCCATCAACAATATTGACAATCCCTTCTTTCTCATCTATGAAAAAAGAGCTAATATTTATATATTCCTCCGGACCTTGTCCCCTTGTTCCGATTTTATACAGATAATTGCCCTCTAAATCAAAGACAAACAAGTTGGAGACAGACAGGTACTTGTCTAAAATATAAAACTTATTATCATATAGTTCGAGTTGGATTATTCCTCCAATTAAATTTTCATCAAGGGTTTCCAATTTAACAATCTTAATGGATTTAAAATATTTGGTATCTCCATACTTTATAGATTGCACTTTAAGGAAGTGATCAGTTTCCATCTCAAAAAGTTCAGTACTTTCATTCTTTGAATTAGATGTGTCACACATATAAAGACACAAAGAAAATAATAATATTAGAATATATTTATTTCCCATTATCCACGCAAGTTAGTTACCGTTCAGTTTGAATCGCCCAAGTGTGTTGTTTGTTTTGCTAAAAGCATAAATATAAGATCCATCAGCGCAAAATGAAGTATAAGATATTTCTGGTAATCTATACACACCAGTAACATGCATATTAGGCTCTAACTCCACTTTTATAATTGTATTCCTCTCATAGTTATTTCCAAGAGTGGCACATAATAAATAAATGGCATCTCCATACATATAAGCATCTTCTATCATCACATAATAAGAATTATCGTCCAACACTTTTGATCTAATAAAGTGAATATTAGATTTTATCATCGGAACATCTGAAAAATCAAATGAATATAAAAGTTTATTGGTCTCCAATTCATACTTTTCAATAATTGGTTGATTATCCGAAATAGCGTAGTAGTGCTTCTTACCACATAAAAGATAACGGTTATTTCTATTAAGATTCTCTTTAGCTGTAGTAAATTGGAAGTTTTTTCCAGTAAAGACAACATTTGTATCCTTCAGTGCTGCCTTTTCAGGAACAACTATTATACAATTCTGTTCCGTTATATGAGATACATAAAATTTATTTTGATGAATAAAGAAACGCGTACCTGTTGCCCCGATAAGTTCAGTTATAGGTCCATGTTTACATTTTAAAGACAGACTCCGTATTCCCCTCACATTTGCATCCATCATATAGATAGAGTCTGCATCAACATAAATTCCAATAGGATCAAATGAACTACCTGTATGATCTAAACCAGAAAAATCAATAACTGAACCAGCCCGAAAACCTGTATCCAATTTGATTATTCTACCATCTACCTCATCCAACATATATAATGTATCGTTATATATCTGTAATTGTCTTAAATCTCCCAACAAAGTGGAATCTGTCAATGTTTTGACACTACTATCAATGATACACAATCTTTCTTGATTAGAGTTACATGAAATCAATAACAATAACATGAGAAAAAATAATAGTTTCATTATATTTATATATTTAAATGAGATTGAGTTATAAGTCATCTTCAGTTTATCAACAAGTATATTTCATGCCTTCACACTTGACATATCCTATCTTTAAGGTTCCTTCTGTACCTCTTGTACAATCTCCAGTACTACTATTACACCACATATTTTTTATTCTTCTTAAAATTTGATGTTAATACTTTTAAACTGCATCCCTATAACAATCCAGTAATTACCTACTCTTTATATCCAATTAGCGCATCGTAACCTACCTTCTTTTTCTAAAGTAAGAAAAAAAATATTAAACAAACGAATATCCAAGGTTATTTTTTCATTTATTAACGTAACATACAAGAGTAACTTTCCAAACTTCATTCCATGAATAGGATTGTCTGATTTACACAATAATGACATTCAAACGACAATGATTATTATATTGACGAAAATGCTTAGCTTAAGGATATTATGAATTTAGATGAAACATATTTCTGATATATCCTATTTTTGATTTATTTTTGTGACACGAAATCTATTTAAATTATGCAATACATAGAAAATTGAGATACTCTGCATATAGCCAATTAGTAATTTATCGAGATAATTGATCAATATTCTAGTTTGACAATTAATAACTTAATTCGTTTTTTACGTATTATAATAAACAATGATATGAAAACAATATCCAACTCTCAAATCAGCATTCAAGTATCTCCCCATGGAGCTGAACTTTGCAGTATCTTTGCCAATGGGAAAGAGTATTTATGGCAAGCAGACCCCGCATTCTGGAAACGTCATTCTCCAGTACTTTTCCCCATTGTAGGAAGTGTTTGGGAAAATGAATACCGCGTTGGAAAAGCTCTTTATAGTCTAACCCAACATGGATTTGCTCGTGATATGGAATTTACACTTATCTCCGAAGAAACAGATGAACTTCGTTACCGTCTTATCAACAATCAAGAAACTTTGGCAAAATATCCTTATCCTTTCTGTTTGGAAATAGGTTATCGTATTCATAATAAACAAGTCGAAGTAATCTGGGAAGTCAAAAATACAGGAGAAAAAGAAATGTTTTTTCAGATCGGTGCTCACCCTGCTTTTTATTGGCCTGACTTTGAAGAAGCAGTTCAAGAACGAGGATATTTCGGCTTTAATAAAAAGGACCATCTGAACTATATCCTAATTTCCGAAAAAGGATGTGTCGACCCTTTTACTGAATATCCACTAGTATTAACAGATGGATTACTACCATTAGATACTCATACTTTCGATAATGATGCATTGATTATAGAAAATAGTCAGGTAAAAACCGTTACCCTATATAATAGAGAGAAAAAGGCATATCTCAGCCTTCACTTTACAACACCAGTAGTAGGATTATGGTCACCTCCTGGCAAGAATGCTCCGTTTGTATGTATCGAACCCTGGTACGGAAGATGTGACCGGACTCACTATACCGGAGAATATAAAGACAAAGATTGGATGCAACATCTACAAGCAGGTGAGACCTTCAAAGGAGGATACACAATAGAAATCAATGAATAACCATAGGGTATTCAAATAAGCTCTTTGCACACTCATATCCTTCTTCATAAAAATCCGTCAATTTCTGAATATCCCGTTCAATGCGGTCCACTATCACTGGCTTTAATGGACGGATCACCATAATTTTACCTTCGTTCTCCATACGTTCCACCATATCCAACTGCTCGTTATATACAGCACAACGACGACTAAGTGCCTCACGCAGTTTCGGATATTTCCGATATACAAAAGAAGGTATACGAATATCTTTAGAGTCTTTCCGGTAACCACGATTACGAGTCAATACAACTACATTTTTGACATATCCATCTGCTATAGCACGTTGTAAAGGAATAGAATCTACAATTCCTCCATCAAGCATAGGAACACCATCTACATAGGCAATAGGGCAAACAAAAGGCAAACTACTTGATGCACGAACAATATCAATTACTCTATGCTTATCTTTTTTTTCTTCAAAATAATTAGCTTCCCCCGTCAGACAGTTTGTTGTCACCATCACGTAACGTTCAGATGAAGAAAAATAAGTTTTATAATCATAGGGAAGAATATGTTCTGGAAATTCATTAAACAGTAAGTCAAAATCAAGAATATTACGCTTCTTGAGTAAATACTTCAAACCGATATAATTATATTTTTCCAATAAATCTATGTTGCTATATTTAGCACGCCCTCGCTGACGAGAAGCATATGATAGTCCGTTACACGCCCCTGCAGAAACTCCTATCGTATAGGGAAAACGAATATCACGATCCATCAAATAGTCAAGTACACCACAGGTAAACACTCCGCGCATACCACCACCTTCCAACACCAACCCTGTAAATTTATCTATCTCTAAATTCCTCATTTATTTCCATTATTTTTATTTTCGCGAATCACTAACAAAGAAGACAGTTTAGATAACACTTCCTCTTTTTCCGCCAATTTTGTATATGAAAGATGGCTCATAATCAGCAAACCATCTTTATCCTCTGTTATCAAATCATCAGCTTTGGTAAAACCAACCGGGAAAATCAATCCCGGATATTTCCCCATTAATTCTCTTACTTTCAACCGAAACCTATCATCATCGGTATCAAAAAGAAAAAGACGGACAGAATGACCAGCTACAAGGATTTCTTCCAAATAGAAGAACAGAAATATATCAATCATGCCTCCAAGTACCAAACTGATCATTGCTCCTTCCCGATAATGACGGTTCACAAACACTGCTACCGGACACTTCACCTGCTCCAATACCTCATCAATCTTATCCCGAAATAAAGACAACCACAAAATAGCCCCGGGCGTTGTTCCCGACGCATCCGGACGATAATGACTACCCGCTCCTAACAATAACATATCCGGTCGTTCTTTACGTACAAAATGAATCATCTCCTGTACCAGTTTATCAGTCACCCGATAACGGTTATCCACCTGAATATCCAACTCTTTTGCCCGTTGATTTACCAAAGCAAAACTTTCCCGGGCATAGTACTCCGCATTCAAAGGATTCAAGTCCGTACCAACTGTGTAGTGAGCAGTAATTAAATGTTCTTTTTTCAATTTCTGTCCAAACAACAGATAGTAAACAGATAGAAGATTTCTTCCCGATTCCGGTCTTCCAAAACACAAAATCAATTTACGCTTCAAAGATAGCTTTTCTTCCCGATGTACAAAAAAACGTTCGACTAAATGTAACAACGGAGTAGTCATAAAAGTAGTAACCAATGCCATAATAACTAAAATGACAAAAATAGACGGAGGAAGAACTCCCATTTCATAACCAATATTTAATGCGACCAACTCCATTAATCCGCGAGTATTCATCAAGGTTCCTACTGTCAAACTATCCTTCCAAGACTCTCCGACCAAACGAGCTGCTACAGCACATCCACCTAACTTTCCCGCTACAGCTACCGTCACTAACAATAAACACACGAACCATAGTTCCAGACTATTTATCAAACCGATTTCCGTACGAAGCCCGGTGAAAGCAAAAAACAAGGGTAAGAAGAATACCAATGAAATATCCTCTACCTTTTCCATCATTACCTTACGGAAACCAATATTAGAAGGCATCACTACTCCTGCCATAAAAGCACCAAACAATGCATGAATGCCTATTACCTCAGTAATGCAAGATGAAATAATCAGAATTAAAAGGATAAAAGCAACAAAAGTCTTATTGATAGCTTCCTGATTTGCATAAACCTCTCCTACCTTTTTCAGAAAGGGACGAACCACCAGGAACATAATTACAATATACACGACAGCCAATCCTACAGAATAGAGAGCACTGGCAAAACTTCCCGCTTTTGAGATAGCTATCACAACTGCCAGCAAACACCAAGCCGTTACATCATCATTAGCCGCCGAAGCAATAGCCAATGTACCCAAGGGAGTTTTTGTCATATTCCGTTCCTGAATGATACGTGCCAGAACAGGAAAGGCAGTAATACTCATCGATATGCCTATAAAAAGGGCAAAAGGAAGAAAAGGTGTCTGAGAAGCCGCATACTCCTCATATATCCAATAAGATGCTAAAATACCTAGAAAGAACGGGACCAAAATACCTGCATGACTGATTACCAATGTTTCATTGATTTTATTCTTCAACACACTGAAATCCAATTCCATACCAATAACAAACATAAAAAGAATCAGACCGACCTGACTCAACAATTCCAGATTAGTCAATGAATCGGGTGGAAAAAGAAATTGAAAAGCATCAGGAAACAAAGCTCCCAATACAGAAGGACCTAATACAATACCGGCAACAATTTCACCTATTACTCCAGGCTGTCCGATATAATTAAAAAGATAACCGAACAAACGAACCATCAGCAAGACGGCTATAATCTGAATAAGCAATGTAGTAAGCGGATGATGCAGATTATCTGTCATAAACTGACAGAACATGGCAAACGGGTCACCTTGTACAACCGTAAGATTTGCTTCATGATGTAAAAATCGATCTCCCTCTTCAATTGCAATATAAATAAGCCCTCCGAAGAAGAGCAGCATTGTAACATAAATAAGGTAATTCTTCCTAATTCTCTTTTGCATAGATCTTGAAGTTTTGTAGTTTGCTGTATATATTATGAATAAAACAAATAAAATCATCACTTAGTTTGCATAAAAATCTAAATTTCCAGGCTAATTCTTGCTTTTATCATTTCTAATTCATAACTTTAGAACACCTTAATCGTTTTAAGGCGGGTGTATAAAAAGTCCTGACCCACAGGCAAAAACTATGAGGATACAATTTGAAATTAAAGAAACATTGCCCAAAATCATTGAGGAAATTATGAATTCTCCCCGATGGATTACTTCTGTATTAGAAGAACTGGATGGTAGAACCATTGTTGTTATCCGAGATCAAGAATACGGGTCGGAAGCTACAATTGAAATATATGCTAAGGAAGTCACTATCAAAACTGCATGGTCGAAATATACATATCGTATATTTGTAACTCAGGACGTAGTTTGGTGTGAGTACAATGGTGCTTATCGAGGACTATTAGAACAAGTACTTTTGCCCACTATTACTCCTAAAGAAAGTCTGCTCAATTCAGAAGTTATTGAAAGCTCTCTTTATGAAAGAGATCATAAAAAGTTAAGGGAATATGCGGAAGATAATGTAAAGCTCAAACAATTCCGTCGGGCGAATTTCGATGAAAGCAGAAATGGTACAGCTTCTTTCGATCATCCCAAACGAGTATATGACGAGTTTATTAAAGAAGATTATATAGCACCCCCAAAGAATCCGGAATAGATTTTAGTGAATTATATTTTTAATAACGCGGATTTATGAGCTTTACAAACTCTTAAAGTCCGCGTTATTTCTTTTCAACATTCAATATATATTTAAGACAATAACCTATATCAGCAGCACTTCAAGAAATGAAAACGCCTAATGATATGCAATGCGAAATAGCCGCTCCTTCTGTACACTACATTCTCTAAAGGAACCTATCGACCTAAAATATAATAAGATTCATTCTTTTTTTATGCAATTAGCATACAATCAGATGGAAATACAACAGGGATTGTTTATATTTGCATTCAAAAATAAATCATATTAATTTCATAAGAATGAAAAAGACAATACTTATTGCTGCCTTAGGTCTGTTCAGCCTGAACATTATGGCACAAGATGCAAAATCCGAAAAAGGATTTGTATTCACAACAGTGAAAGAAAATCCGATCACTTCTATCAAAAACCAAAATCGTTCAAGTACTTGTTGGAGTTTCTCCGCTTTAGGATTCCTTGAATCAGAATTGCTTCGTTTAGGCAAAGGTGAACATGATCTATCAGAAATGTTCGTCGTACACAAAACGATGGAAGACCGCGGAGCAAACTATGTACGCTATCACGGTGACAGTTCTTTCTCCCCGGGCGGAAGTTTCTATGACATATTGTATTGTATGAAAAATTACGGTCTAGTTCCGCAAGAAGCAATGCCAGGCATCATGTATGGTGATTCACTTCCCGTACATAATGAATTAGATGCAGTAGCCGGAGCTTATGTGAATGCAATTGCAAAAGGAAAATTCAGCAAGCTGACTCCTGTATGGAAAAAAGGATTAAGTGCTATCTATGATACATACTTAGGAGTATGCCCTGAAAAATTTACTTACCAAGGCAAAGAATACACTCCAAAATCTTTCGTTGAGTCATTAGGTTTGAAAGCCGAAGATTATGTATCATTAACTTCATATACTCATCACCCATTCTATACTCAATTCGCAATCGAGATCCAAGACAACTGGCGTAACGGTCTGTCATACAACTTGCCTATCGATGAATTGATGGCTGTAATGGATAATGCAGTAAACAAAGGATATACTTTTGCATGGGGTAGCGATGTTAGCGAACAAGGCTTCACTCGTGATGGTATTGCAGTAATGCCTGACGTAAATAAAGATACAGAACAAAGTGGATCTGATATGGCACGCTGGACAGGCCAGACTCCTGCCGACAGACGTAAAGAAATGACTAACCAGCCACGTCCGGAAATGGAAATCACACAAGAAATGCGCCAGGAAGCCTTCGATAACTGGGAAACGACAGATGATCACGGAATGGTTATTTATGGTATCGCAAAAGACCAGAATGGAAAAGAATACTTCATGGTAAAGAACTCATGGGGTAAAGCAGGAAAATACGAAGGTATCTGGTATGCTTCCAAACCATTTGTTGCTTACAAAACAATGAATATTGTAGTACACAAAGATGCACTTCCTAAAGACATCGCTAAGAAATTAGGAATTAAATAAGCTAAAACAGAAGTATTCAGGAGAGGCTGAGTTTACTGATATACTCCGCAAATTTGTCCTTGTAATTATCCCCTACAGGAATATATGTATTTTTATCGAAAATAATACGAAGCCTGGACACTTCAGTTATCTTATGAAGATTGACAATATAAGAACGGTGGACCCGCATAAAATGTGAGGGAAGCCGTTCTTCCATTTTCTGAAGGCTAGAAAGAGTAACAATCGGTTTATCTTCACTTTCCACAAAAATACGAACATATTCACTCATTCCTTCAATATACCGAATATTCTTTATATCAATACGAACGACTTTGTAATCACTCTTCACAAACAACGAATCACCTTTAACCTGGGAAGTATTCCCTAATTCTCCCTGCTGTTCCAATATACGGAATTCATACTGACGGCGTGCTTTATCCGCTGCCTTCAACAAATCCTGGAATTCAAACGGTTTCAACAGATAATCAACTGCATCAAGTTTAAACCCCTCTACTGCATACTCTGAATAAGCCGTAGTGAATATCACCATCGGACAATTAATCAAAGAACGTATAAAATCCAGCCCGTTTAGATCAGGCATATTAATATCTACAAAAATCAGTTCTATTTCTTCTTCAGATAATAATTTCATCGCTTCGAAAGCATCCTGACAAGATTTTACCAAAGTAAGAAAAGGCACGCGGGATATATAATCCGATAGTTGTGTCAATGCCAACGGCTCATCATCAATTGCAATACATCTCATTATAATAAAGGTATTAATAGTAGAACATCAAATTCATCTTCCTTTCCAGTAATGGAAAGAGTATAATCATTGCCAAACAGAAGTCTCAATCGCTTACGGATATTCTCCAACCCGATACCATGATCTTTTTTATTTACCATCCCACCGCAACTGTTAGCACAACGAAATGAAATACGATTTCCTTCTTCCAGTTGCATACTAACATGGATAAAAGACTCCCTACGATAACTGACTCCATGTTTAAAAGCATTCTCAATAAAAGAGATAAAAAGTAAAGGAGGTATTTGTACTTCAGGAACTTCTGTCGGAAAATCGACCTTTATAAAGACCTTATCTGTGAAACGAAGGCTCATCAATGTAATATAGTTTTTTAGAAACTGAATTTCACGAGACAACAGAATAGTTTTATTACTCGCCTCATAGAGTACGTAACGCATCAATTTAGAAAGTTCCACAATAGATCCTTTTGCCTTTTGGTTATCAATATCCACTAATGCATGAATATTATTAAGTGTATTCATAAAAAAATGTGGATTAATCTGATATTTAAGATATTTCAATTCCGATTGCAGACGCTGGTTCTCTAATTCTTTCAAGTGTTCATCATCCCGAACGGATTTAAAGAAAAGCTTGATTGCAATGTTGAAACCAACGATCAGAAAAGCAGTAACAATATGAATCAGATAACGAATGAAGAAAGGAGGAAAAGGAGCCGGTTTCATCAATGAAACCGGCCGTCTATCTTCCCTCACACGAGGTTGAGGTTCCATTTGGGTTTTCTCTTCACTGATATCTTGTTCAGAATTCCAATGTGCATTATTTATTTCCCGCACTCGTTCCCGATGTTTTATTATCTGATTTCTAAGTTGCTCTTTTGTTAGCACACGTTCTTTTGCCATCCGATCTCCTTTTTCAAACGGTATTCCCATAGGCACAGGAACAAAACAAGAAATAGCAATGACAGTACAAACTAAAGAAATAACATATTCTAAATGTTTCTTTCTAAACAAAAAATAAGGGAGCAAACCATAATTATTCACCAAGAAAAGTCCTAAAAAGGGAAGTAAAGCCAACCAAGAACTGCGAACCATTTCGCGTACTTCTTCTCTTTCTCCCCCTCCACTAACAGCAAAATATGCTCCTATCAGCGGGAATAGAAAAACTGCGATCCAGAGAATTGCATAAATACTCTGCTCTAACCATTGTTGTTTACGCAATCTTTGCATGATTATTCATGGTTCCAAGTTATGGATACAAAAGTAAAACCGTTGAAACTTGCCTGCAAAAAGAATCGACTAAAGGAAAGATTTCAACGGTAAACTACATATTTTACCATCCCTAGTTCGAACATCCCTTTCCTACTGAGCTATTCGACATACAATGTCCTCATTACATTTATATCAAGAATGTATATCAAAGAAAAAAGAAGAGATTCTTCGCTACGCTGAATCACAGGAACTTTTGCTCGTAACGACCAATTCTTTTTACTTTCCTAAAGTGATAACAGAACAAAATGGCAGCTATTTCTTATTATGAAACTCCTTTTTTATTACTCTTAATCATTATTTAACTATTAATCTATATCTTTGCTGTCCGAAAACTACCAATCGACAAAATGAAGAAAACTATTACACTTATTGTAATCCTCTTTTGTGCTATCTCCGCACAATCACAGGATGTTTTTATTAATGCTGATTTTGTCAGCAGCTATATATGGAGAGGTATGGACAGTGGAAATGCCTGTGTACAACCTTCTCTCGGTGTCAATTGGAAAGGTTTGACTGCCTATGCCTGGGGATCAACTGAATTCAGAAACAAAAATAATGAAATAGACTTGTCTTTGGAGTATGAGTGCAAGAACCTAACTCTCTACGCCAACAACTACTTTACTCAAACGGAAGAAGAGCCTTTCAAATATTTCAATTACAATTCACATTCTACCGGCCATACATTTGAAATTGGTGCCGGATATATGCTTAGTGAAAAACTTCCTTTATCTATCAGTTGGTATACTGTCTTTGCCGGTAACGACTATCGCGAGAATGAGAAACGTGCATGGTCGAGCTATTGTGAAGTGAGTTACCCATTCAGTGTAAAAGATGTCAGTATGAGTATCGAAGCCGGCTTCACTCCTTGGGACGGTATGTATTCCAACAAATTCAATGTAGTCAATGTAGGACTTTCAGCCACTAAAGAATTAAAGATTACTTCCAACTTCTCACTGCCTATTTTCGGAAAGCTGATCGCTAATCC
Source organism: Bacteroides bouchesdurhonensis (assembly GCF_900155865.1). Taxonomy (GTDB): domain Bacteria; phylum Bacteroidota; class Bacteroidia; order Bacteroidales; family Bacteroidaceae; genus Bacteroides; species Bacteroides bouchesdurhonensis. The sequence continues at coordinate 1,685,015 of NZ_LT707006.1, read as the reverse complement.
TTATGAGGAACAAGTTTATTTTGTATTTGGACTTAGTCTATAAACTCAAATAAAAAACACCCTTTTTAGTTTAAACTTGATTTTCTAAACAAACCAAAAACATAGTGGTAAAAGTATTAAATATAATAGTGTCAAATATTACATTTAAACGATTACCGCTATGTTTACTGAGAATAAAATTACAGATATTTATTGTAGGACTGACACTTTGTACAAAGAATTTGCATCCGGTTAGAAAGATTCATCACTGAGGATACGGAAAGCAAGTATCGTAACAAGACTAACCATATGAATAATGTAGGAACACCGGTGCTCGTCCATCCCTCATCCAACTACTGAAGTTCCTGCGTTCATACATTATTGTCTGCAATATGTATGCAAGCACCTGACCTACTTGTTTCCCTGTCGGGTATCTTCGTATAATGCTTGCTATACTTAAGCCATCGGAATACATACCGTCATTTTTTATACCAATTTACAGCTTCTGGAAAAATCTTGTCTAGATCGATATCAACCACTATAAAATGGTTGTCCTTCGGTTTATAACCCGCATAGTAATAGTGCGTACCACGAAGAATATAACTTTCCCGAGAAGAGAAAAAATCCTCTTGATCTATCTCATCAGTAAATACCGATAAAGGAAGCACGTCATAAAACAAATCACCTTCAATCATGCGATATATTTTTTTCCCGTTTAAATCGAATAAAAAGAAACGTTTCGCAGCCAGATCAACAAATAGGTGCATATCCCGGAACAGACCCGCATACCTTATTAAATCTGTCGAATACTCATCAATATGCGGAGTATTTGGCATAGGTCTCATCATATTATCGCTATACAGACGATCCGTTACATCCGTCCACGCCAATCTTCCCTGGTAATTGAAGAAACTTAATTTATAGTTTTCCCAATCATACGTTTTGGTTGAATCCGTTGTTTTTTCACCTCTAATGACAAAGTAATTATCGTGCATCACACCTTCAAATATATCATTTGTCGCCAGCTTTACATGGCGCACTTCACCTTTGCCGTCCTTACTCATAATGATGAGTTCATGTGTCCGGTCGTGCACAAGGTACAGGCTATCGCCACGCAAACGAAACAATCCGCGTGTGGTGTAAGTATCAGATACCTTGCGTCGCCATTGCAGCGTAGTACCTTTAAAGCACGAAACACGAAGCGGGGAGCCACCAGCAAAATAAAATGTACCCTTGCCGTCAGTATCGAATCCGGAAAGAAACAATTTATGATTTACCGTGTAACGGCAGTCCACCGAATCAACGGAATCACTATACTTGAAGTCCCAGTAACTTATGACCGGATAACGCTCGTTTACGCGTTGGGCTGCTAACGGCTCAAACGCAAACAACAATAAAGATATAATCAAATAAAATACCTTTTTCATAAGAAATCATTTAATGTAAGTTGAATGTATCAAATTATTTATCTTTTCCTATAAACGACAGGACAACCTTTAGCCTTAAGCCAATATAGCTTTAAATCACCGGTTTCCCCCACACCGGTAGAGTGGGCATGATAAATTCTTTCTCCACCAACATAGAAAGCTGCATGGGAACCAGTCCAAACCAGTACGTCACCGGGTTTTGCCACAGATAAAATATTATCTTTGGTTGCAGCAATCTTATCAAATCCGTAAGGGACCAAGCTATCTTTTGTATTCCAACGTCCAGGCAATTGGAATGCAACCGAAATCAAACCGCTGCAATCCATACCATCCTTAGACATACCTCCCGGAAGATAGGGAGTTCCTTCATATTCTCTTGCCCGAAGTAAGGCTTGTTCTCCCAAAAGAGATCCACAACCACAACAGCCACAACATCCGCAACATCCGCAACTACCACATGAACCGCAACTACCACATGAACCAGAAATACTACCAGAACTACTGGAACCATATGTTGTTACACCGGGCAATGTCCATCCCCAGCCACACACATAAACTTCCGATTTTAAAGCACCGCTATCACTAAGTTTAAAAAATAACTCCTGTGACATGCAGTCATCAGGTCCTGTTCCAAAACCGCCTTCCCAACCGCTTCCACATCCACATCCGCATCCGCATCCGCAACCACAAGAACCATAACTATAGTTTTGTGCATCCGGAGAAAGTTGGCTGATTTCTTTCAACTTAGTTTTTTTACTCTGATTTTCATTTTTTGTTTCCATAAAACTCTTATTTTAAAATATTAGACAAAAAAGTTGTTATTTCTCTGATTTTATATAAACGATACCATTATAACACAAATATTCCAGTTCTGCCAACACCGAACGGTAACCACCTTCTTCATTGTTTCGGATATCCGAGGAGAGAGAAGTTCGCAATTCGGAAAGTAATTCACCAAAACTCATTTCTTTATCCAGCAAAGCCAGCATATTATACCCCCAATCACTTAACAACGCTTCCTTGTATCCCTCACCCAACAAACAAGGCGCACATACCACATCCGCACTTCTGCCACAACGTTCGCGGCTTACGCGTTCTTTTAGCAGATGTTTAGCCAAATCAAGCCAGCTATGGGGTATCTCAAACACAGACGCATAAGGATTCTTACCGATAATGCAAGCAGACTGCCGTTCACGATCAGCATTGATAAAACGGGGATAGGCAGAAAGCCGCTTCTCCCAATCGTAAAGCATAGTGTTAGGTAGCTCTTTCCACTCGGCAATGCGGTCACACAAATAATCCTGATATAATGCGATACATTTCTGTATTGTCATATCCGGAGGTGTCTGTTTGACATTACCTAAGCGCTTGTTGTTTTGTGGGAAAAGTTCCACGATGCGTTTATAATACTCAGGATAACGGTTGAGCAAAGTTTTGCCAAGCAGTTCGCAGATGCGCAGGTTACGTTTATGTCCACCCAACAGATGCAGAAACTTAACTTCCTCGAACCGATAGAAATCACAGAAACGGAAATAATCATAGCCATTATCCGGAACTACCATATCAAGGACACTCGTCACCTTTTTGCCACGCTCTTCGGCAAGTGCGGCAAAAAGAGTCTGCTCGAATAAAAGATTGTTGTTTACACTAAGATTACGGCTATGAAAATCAAGCAAGCCATTGTCGTCTATAAACTGAAAAGCAATCCGGCAATACTCCTGTATAAAATCAAGGTCGTTGCCACCCAGGAAACCGGCATTATAAGAGGGAATGACATCACGTTCTAAAACCTTATGCAAGAATTCCGGCATCCGGTAGTCCCTACGCAAGAGATCGTTCATCATATTCTTATAATATTGAGTGCCCATCTCTATATTTTGAGCGATTAATGCACCAGACTCTATGGAAGCGTCCAACCGACAAGGAAGATGTATATCACCGTCCACATGGATAAAAGGTTCTTTCTGTAAAGAATAAGTAAAAATCTTGGGATAAGCCCAATGAATGTCGGGACATGACAAATCGTCATACTGAACCACCACATCCGTATAAGGTAGTTTCAGCAACTCAATAAAGACTTTATAACCATTACTGTCTGTATAAAAGACCACGTTATTATAGTTTTCACGCAGACTCAGACAACTTAGCGCCCATGACATCAAGTGATACTGCGGATGAGGCCACCCAAATCCATTCTCCAAAAGTGAATTATTCGCCGTCCAAAAAGTCTGTACAATTCTCATAGTAATTAAATTAATGCGAGTTCGAAATAATTTTATAAATAGTTAGCTGAATATTAAGAACATAGCGATAAATGTATTAAATATATAACGACTACCGACTTGTTCGCAGAGGATAAAGTTACAGATATTTATTGCAGGACAGACAATTTTTGCAAAGAATTTACATCTCAATTAAAAAAAATTATAATTGGACATGAGAAAAGCAACTATATAAACAAACATAGCCATATAAATGATGCGAAAATAATGAGCATCCATATCCTGTTATACACTGGAGATTTCTGGATTCGGTTCAATGCCTAACACTGAAATAAATCGTTGCATGAGAAAAATATTGTGGCATAGCACTTTCACCGAAGCCATTGATAAGACTGTTCCTTTCTCCAGTGCTTTGACTTTAGCCAGATTTACGGTGGTCATTGAAGCATTGATATGAAAATGAAGCTTATCAATATCCCGACTTTGGCAATTTGTCAATCCTGTGAATTGCTTACTATCCTTAAAACAAAATTCGACTTGAAAGCGTGTTTTATAAAAATCCAGAACATCTATCGCCTTCATTTGAGTATCAGTTGCGAAATATAGTTTACGTACTTTCTTATCCTCACTTCCCCAAATGCACAACAGTATATCTCTACTCAATGAACGTGAATGAACTACTGCTGAAAGAATACGTCCTTGCCCATTCTCCAAATTGATTATTTCAAATCTGTCCTCTTCCAAATGTTTCATCTCGATTTTACCATCATATAATTTAGGGCACCCTTTTTTACCTTTAGGCTGCTCTGTGGTGAGATACTGGGAATAGGCATCATCTCTAAATCGACTGATTACATGAAATCCCATTTCAAGTGCGCCATTCACAAAAGTGGATTTGGAGAAGTAGGCATCCGCAAACACATAGTTTGTCAGTCGCTGAAGTATTTCTTTGCGTGTACGTAGCACATGTAAATACCAATCTATTAATGCGTATTTAACTTGCTCCAGTGTTTTCGTCGGTGGTGTTTGAACAGCCTCCAAATGGAAGCAGGTATGAAGGTCCATATCAATGAGTATTAGTTCTAAATATTGGTCAAGTTCGTTCTGATTCATTTTTTTCAGGATGTAGGAACCCTTAATATAATGAATCGGTAGGACTTGACCTACTTTTTATTTGTTAATTCAAAACTTAACGAACTATTGTTATATATAAACTGTATATGAAAGAACTGGCAACCTGTTTTCACTATATAGAAAATAACATTCCATATTTCACGTAAACACGGCTTTTTCATTTAAGTTTTGATTTAGGGGTACAATCCCCCTACCCATGCCAGTGCGGCATGGGCGGGTATCCCGTTGTTGGTAATCAATGCGTTACGAATATGTCAAATCTGAATTTTTCTCATTTTTGAGCCAAAAAATGCAACACGTTAGTGAAGCTTACCGATAGTTCCCTTATTATCTCAGCTGTACCCTTTTGCTTATCTGATATTTTTTTCCTTCTGTTCTTCCAAACGGCAATCAATGCCAACACCATCCTTTGAATTGTGTCCAGATTCCTGGCCGCCCGTTCAGCCTTACGCTTTATGCTGTCCTGCCGGAGATTGCGGTCAAGATCCCAGTGCATGCTTTCAATAGCCCAATGCTGTTTGGTTATCTGACTAAGCCGCTCTGCACTGCTATCCAGGCTTGAAATGTAGAGTCGCTGTTCAGATGTACTCCTGCCATCGGACTTTTTTTCGGTAGATGTGACTATTTCTATAACTGTCAAATTGCCATTCCATTTTTCCCTGTCCACAATAAGTTCTTCCCCACGGTATATACGGCATATCCTTGACTCAATCCTGCCGTGTTCCAAGTATGGACCTTCCTTGTAGACATCAGTCGGGGTGGCGGTCTTTATAGAATCTTCAAGTCCATAGCGCAAAGATCTTTGATTCGCCTTGAGTTCGATCACGAAGTCTGCTCCTTTATCTCTAATCTTGTCTATTATTACCTTTTGGAATGACATGGCGTCTGCTGTGACTACACATCCTGACACGTCTAGTTTGTCCAATAACCGGGGCACGGATTTGATTTCATTACTTTTCTCCTTGCAAATATCAGTAGCCAAAGTAAGGCCCGAACCAAGTGAGTAGGCAGAGACGATATCAGGGTTACGTCCGTTGTCGTACAAGGTACCCCGCATGGCCTTGCCATCAATACAAATGATATCAGTTGCCGTAGTGGATATTTCCTTGCGGAAAACATCTGCAAAAGCAGACATGCGCTCAGCCATCTTTTCATCGTCTATGCTTTGAAACACACGGCAAAGCGTAGCTGCTGAGGGTAGCCCATACGGGAATAGCCCTTTCCCCTGCAGGCGTTTTAAGTGATGTTTGCCAAATTGAAGTATTTCAGCCCTGGTAATACACTTGCTGAGTCTCCCCAATATGACAAGCATGAGTATGTCTTCAAGTTTGTGCTTGAAGTTTCCCCTGCTTGTTCTGCGGTATTCAGGGACTGAGGATACAAATTTTCTCAAATGAGTCAGGATGCTGCCACGAAGACAGTCAAGGTGTTTCTTCTTTAGTAGTATTATGCGTAAAAAGTTGTATATCAGGGAAATAAATCGTATTTTTGCTGTCGCAAAAACAAAGGCGGAAGACAATAGAAACATCATACCACTATTGAATTCCGCCTATAAAAAAATAAAAATGAACGATAAGAAGAAACACCTAAGGCGGTGCTTCAGCATCGCTGCGCACGAATATAAGGATTTTTATTACAACAACAAGCGATGAACAATATTTCTTAAATGAAAAAGCCGTGTCACGTAAATCATATTTTCGTTTCCTTTCTTGCAAGTTCAATATATTCTTGATAACTTGCCAATGTATTTCTTCTAGATCCGTTGAATACATTATTATTTTAAGCTTGGTAACTCAAAATAATCATTTCTTTCAGAATAGAAAAACACTCTTTTTAGTTTAAACTTGATTTTTAAACAAGGACTAATTCTAATAATATGAAATTACATCTATTTGAGATATTATGTATCACATTTTTTCTTTCCTCATGTTATTCATCTAAGAAAGAACAAGATTTGAGTGAAAAAACAATTAAGATAGAGGTTGCTAAATCATCAAAATTACACTTTTCCAAAAATCTTTGAACAGGTAGAATACATACCTCTGGAAACGACAGATTCCTCATTAGTTGGAATAGTGGAACGTTTGTGAATATTTGATAATAAGGTTTGTTTGTTAAGTGATAAATCACTTACTTATTCAATATGCAGAATGGTCATACTGAACTTCAGTTATCCAAATTAGGAAATGGTCCGGAAGATTACCAATCGTTATATGACACCTACATAGACCAAAAGACGGGAGTTATTGAATTATTGGATATGAATGGAAAGAAAATTAAGAAATATGACCTGAATGGCCAATATAAAAGTTCATTATCCTTGCCATTCATGTCTTTCTCATTTACCCAAAGAGGTGAATCAGACTACTGGTTTTATAATAATAATTTAGTCTCTGACAAAACAACATCTAAAGTTATACATTTCGATGCAACAAAGGGAGAGATCATAAACGAACATTTTCCTATCGATTCAGATCTTTCTAATTTCTTCTTTGTCGTTGAAGGTAATAATTTTGTCAATAGAGAAGAAGGAGTCTTTTTCTTCTCATGTACTTCTCAGAATATTTATTTTACAAACAATAAATTATCTACACAAAACACCTATATACTTGACTTTGGTAAACATGCTGTTCCTGAAGAGTTTTATAAGCATAAGTTGTCTGACATAATGGAATTCTCCATAGAAGCTAATAAGCGGGAATATATTTATTTTGTTAATAACTTCTCATTGAATAAAGAGCATATCTTGTTATCTTTCTTTTTAGATAAAAAATGCTTTTGGAGTATTCATGCCATACCAAACGATGTTAATCATATAGGCAATATTTTAGAAGATGATATCAATTCTTTATCTCAGATTAATGTTGATAATTTGAATACACTTTTCGCTATGGACGAAGCTGCTCTTTATTTTCTCATTTCACCAGAGCAATTTATTGAAATGTGTAAAGATAACAACGAGTTTTCTAAAATGTTGATTAATCATAATATTACAGAGGAGTCAAATCCATTACTGGTAAAGTGTACTTTCAAGAAAAAACGATAGAATCCCTCATAGTAGTGTGTGCCGTTCTACAATTAGTATCGACATTCCTATTGCATTATTAATCAGAATCATACTTGTTAGTATGTTATCTATTAATAGAAAAGTTATTCTTCTCCGTCAGAAAACTTTTTTTTCCCAAATAGAAAACTTATCTTTGCCTATTATCAATCTATAAACGAAAGTTTTGTTTGTACAAATGCAAGTTTCATTTATATAAACGCAAGTTGAGTTTATACAAACAAAACTTGCGTTTATAGTTTATATTTAATAGAGAAAAACTTTACTATTAAATGAGAGGAAGTTTGCTATTAGATAAGAGGAAGTTTTTCATTAATACAACAGGAAATATCTATTAATACTTTAAGAAAGAAAGAAAGAGTATGGCACGATACATTATGGAAGAGATGCCCGACATACACAAAAAGGGCAAAAAAGTGACCTATCCGAAGTTTGCACGGATCGAGAAAATGAGCACCAAAGAATTGGCAAAGAGAATTGAGGATGTGAGTGGATTCAGTGCAGGGGATATTGAAGGAATATTTCTTCAGGCATCTATAGAAATGGCATATCTAATGGCAAATGGATATTCTGTGAAAATAGATGGAATAGGAACATTCACTCCGTCCCTCGCTTTATGCGAAGGCAAAGAGAGAGAAGATGCAGAAGAGGGAGGTAAACATCGTAACGCGCAAAGTATTGTAGTGGGAAAGGTGAACTTCCGGGTAGATAGAACGATGATAAGAAACATCAATTCAAGATGTCATCTGGAGAGAGCACCATGGAAAAGACAAAGTTCGTCACAAAAGTACACCACGGAACAACGACTAGCATTAGCCTTAAAATATCTCGACAATCATCCTTTCCTAACAGTTCGGGAATACCGAAGGATAACCGGTTTATTACAGACCGCAGCTACCAATGAATTGAGACAATGGGCACATCAACCGGAATCCGGAATAGGAATTGACGGGATAGGATCGCACAGAGTTTATATAAAAAGGAATCAACAAGATAGTGGTGATAGGTGATAGAGGAAGTGATAGATTACTTTACAACCTATCACCTCTTGTAAACCCGATGAATAAAGGGATGCAGAAGTATGGTGATAGGTTGATAGAGAAAAACGTCTTTTTTCTATTGTATGCATACAAATAATTAAAATAAGATTAGAAAAATAGTATATACATTTGTAAACCAGACATATAAAACATTATGAAGAACAATGAAGAACAACACGCCGCATATTGGATTACTCATCTGAAAATGACACCTCATCCGGAAGGCGGTTACTACCGAGAGGTCTATCGGGCAGAGGAATGGACATCAATGGAAGGATGGGAAGCTAGGCGACGAGTCATGACAACTATTCATTATTTGTTAGAGAAAAATGATTTCTCAGCTTTTCATCGGATCAAGTCACCTGAGAGTTGGTTCTTTCATAAAGGTGCACCTTTATTGATATATTCCTTTGAGAAAGGGTTATTAGTGTGTCGGGAATTATCTGATCAGAACAGTGGAGTATTGCAAGTGACAATAGAACCGGGAGTTTGGTTTGCTGCCCGATTGAAAGAGCCAAGTACGTTTGCCTTGGTTAGTTGTGCCGTAGCACCGGGATTCGAATTTGAAGACTTTGAGTTGGCAAATAGAGACTTATTACTTTCCGAATATCCTGATTACAAAAAAGAAATAATGGAATTGACAAGAAAGTAATTTAAGCAGTATTATCTAAAAATAATATTGAGAGCCACTCTAACACCGTTTTCTGTAAAGTAACCATAAGCCTATACTCAATCCATAACCAGAAAAAAAAGCTCCTATTACCCTATTCTTTAGTGCTTCCGCACTATTATCAAAAATCAAGTAATATAGCAAAAAGAAAAGGATAGGAGTTAAAAACAAGCACACCTTGAAAACTGTATTTTTATTCATAATAACTAATATAACGTGAATTAGATATAAGCAAATAAATATTCATCTGATTATTAAGAACATAGTAATAAAAGTCTTAAATGTTATAGTGCGAAACCATAACATTTAAACAATTATCACTATGTTTACAGAGCCTAAAGTTATGGAAATTTATTGTATAGTAGATGATTTCTGCAAAAAAATTACATCCCATCAGGAAAAACACATGATTGGAGATAAGAAACGTACACATCGTTACAAGCCCAATCGTATGAGTGATAAAGAAGCATTCGGGAGCTAATCACTATACTCATAATAGTTCTTTATTTCTTCCGACAGACTGACATGTTTCTTTAATACTTTTCCCTGTCTCTCAATCCCTTTAAAAATCGCAGCTTTCACCATAGCCTCTTTCTTCAAGGAGAAAGGTTGTTCATAAATAGCAGAATGTATGCAAGGTTCCGAACCATCCGTAGTATAATGAATCTCTACCGGAACTTTCTCTGCGTCCAAAGTTACTTCAACTTCCTCGCTATCAGATATAATACGAGTAGTTAATTCCACATTATCAGATAACGTAAACGGACGTATCCCCCTTACTTTTAATTGAGGTATATGGGTATTGACACGACATTTAAAAGACTGCCAATCCCTGTTTTCCTGTGATGTCCACGCCACTTCCGCCACAGCTAGCAAGCGGGGAAATATCATATACTCCAGATGTTCTTCGTCCGGTATAAATTCTGCCCACGTAGATCCTTGTACTCCAATGATCTTATGAGCATTTTCCGGAAATATATAAATCATCGTATCCGAAGAAATCGGTTTCGACTGTACCAGTTCCTCATTGGCTGCTGATGTGACAGCATTTATCGGAACCGGATTGAAAGAATACATTTTCTTTATAGGAGAAAAGCCATACATAGCTTGTGGTTGAGTACGCGGTTCTGCCTGATACCAATCAAAATATAACACTTCTCCCGGAGTCATCACAGCTCGAAATCCTTTATTAGCTGCCATGATCGCTCCCCGTTGTCCACGATAAGACATCACAATGGAAGAAGAGTCCAAATCGTTCTTTAATATTTCATCCCAGCCAATCATCGTTCTGCCTTTCGAATTAAGAAAGGCTTCTGCCTTCTGAATGATATAACATTGAAGATCATCCAGACTCTTCATATTCATCTTTTTCATTAGAGCCTGGCATTTAGGACAGGTTTTCCATGTAGTCTTCCGCGCTTCATCTCCTCCAACATGGATATATTTAGAAGGAAACAACTCTATTATTTCAGAAAGTACATCTTCCATAAAAGTAAATGTCTTTTCATTCCCAATACAGAATTCGCCACTAGTATAAGGTTTCCCCATACAGCAAAGTTCCGGATACCCAACAAACACTTCATCGGAATGAGCAGGAAACTCTATCTCGGGAATTACATTGATATGCCTTTCTGCCGCATATTGCAAAATATCACGAATATCCTCTTTAGTATAATAACCACCATAAGCACCAAGAGTGTTTTCCGGCACAAACTCCCTGACATCTCCATCCCACCATTTCAACCAATCTTTTTCTGTACGATAGGATCCCATAGAAGTCAGTTTCGGATATTTATCTATTTGAATACGCCATCCGCCATTATCCGTCAGATGAAAATGAAACGTATTTATTTTATAGTAAGACATTTCATCCAGTAATTTAAGGACTTCCTCTTTGGAAAAGAAATGCCTTGAGACATCAAGATGCATTCCACGATATTGAAAACGCGGATAATCTTTGATCTCCATACAAGGTATCCCTTGGGAAGTCAGCAATTGATAGAGAGTCTTTTTACCATAATAGATTCCTGTGGAAGTAGTGGCTGACAATTCTATTCTTTCAGGAGTTACAGATAATAGGTATCCTTCATTTCCTATCTCCTTCAAAGCAGAGTCAATCGTACAATGAATATATGATTCGATCCCCTCTTTCGCCGCTTTCACACTGTCTACCTTAAAATAACCTTTACTCTGCTTTATACTTACCAGTTGGGGAATCAAGTTTACCTGTGCCCTCTCAGGGGCACAAGCAAACAATAATGACAAACTCAAGACAAATAGCACACAAAGCTTCTTACTTTCCAAACGGAATGACGATATTATATTCATAACCTTCACCTATTATTTATAAAACACTTCCGCATTACCTGAAATATGTAGCCGATCACCTTCTCCCAATATTTTCACTCCATTATAAGTGACATTATCAAAGGTGAGTCTGGATATCCAACTATTGTTGGTCACCACAGTAGACTTATATCTACCATCGGACTTATCTCTGATCGTAATATTCTGGAACAGTATATCTTCCATCGTACATCCATTCTTCTGTTGGGTTTGTTCCACACAAATAGGGCGACCTGTAGGTTGAATATCATCAATCAAGATATTGCGGAATGTAATGTTTCTCATCGGAGCAGCCCCACCGCCATGCTGTTCTTGCTGGACCACAGATAAAGCAGCCCTGAAGTCACCATCACCATTCGATTGTTCGAGTACGACACAATCTTCAATCAAACAGTTATTGATACCTCCTGTACCCCATGTCCAATCACCGCACTCCGGTCCCACAATAATGCCTCTGGCATAATCACACCAGATAATACATTTCTGTATCAAAATGTCTTTAGTATCTGTCTCCGGATCATTGTTAAAGCGGACCTTCAAGGTAATGCAGTCATCGTACGTACGTATGAACGAGTCTTTGACTGTAGCACCCACCACACTACAAAGATCAATTCCATCGCCATTGAGAATCCAGCAAATAAGATTGATATTATCAATCATCACATTATCTGTATTCCAAATAGCTACAGCCCAACTTGGCGAATCAATGATCGTAATGCCGGACAAAGTGAAGTTCTTCAGTCCTACCCCTTGCCCCTGTACGGACATCAAGATATCCCCATTGGCATAATCCTCCCCCCAGTGGCGATTCTTTTCGCCCGAAAGTATACCTCTACCCGTAATGGTTACGTTGTTACCTCTGACAAACAGTTTCTCGGTATAAAGAGTAGCACCTTCGTCTATATAAAGTGTCTCATTCTCAAGTAAAGTGATAGGTCCGGTATGATGTTCTCCTGGACCGTAATATTTTACGTTAGAGGCTGTAACATCCGGTTTGTTGGTATCGGGACGGTTAGGAAACAAGAACAAATTATGATATCTGTCTCCATCAAACTCAACAGAAACTTTTCTCGATTCCCAATCGGGCAACGTAAACTCGATGGTGTTCTTTGCACATTCTACGGGCTGAATGGCATACGAACTCGGACGTACCTGAAAGCTACTGAATTTACCGCCTGTACGTTTTTCTACTCGTATCTTCACCGGACCTTTAAACTCATCGATAAAATTGGCATAGCACATCGTATCACGAAGCATCTTGGAATTATCCCAGTCGTTCCAGATCTCAGCATGATGTCTCGGGCCGTCCGAACATAATGTATTACGTACGTCTACCGTTTTCCAACGTTTGTCCTGCAATACATACACATTATAATATTTGTTCTTATCCTTGAATGCGTCATCACCCGGCCACAGCCTGAAAAACTCTTCTTTCTGTTCAGTCCAAAGATCTGCATGATAAGCCGTATATCGGTATGCCAGCGTGTACAAACTTTCCGAAAGATATTTGGAGAAATCAACATTTAACTCCAGTGTCTGCCCCGCCTTGATTCCTTTAGAAACTTCAAGAGTACCTTCTAATGTGGTATCCTGCAATTTCAGTTTGTAAGTAAGTACCCAGCTCCCGTCCGTCTTCAACATCGGGAAAACGGCCTTTTTGATACCCGACTCTCCACTTTTTATAGTGATTTGCTTATCCTGTATAGTATTCAATGCCTCAACCTTCCCCGACGACAAATACAATGCGTCCGTCATACCCGGCAAAGAAAACGAGATCTGTTCGAACGTTTCCGGAGCATTTAGCAGATTCACAGTTATCATAGAGGTAAGTGGCTTCATGGCAAAACCGTTGGCAACCTGATTCAAAGGAATATGTTCCATCCATATCTGCGGAATATTTCCATTGATATCTTTCAATGATACATAATAGTCGGTAGAAGCACCACCGGACCCGACTTTTCCGAAGTTCAGGTTCTTATCACTTTCATAAGCAATTACGGTAGCCCTGTTACCCGCCTCAATCGGCATATCCTTCAAAGAAGCCTTATCGGGAGCCATCTCTAATCCGGTGCAGGAGTGATTATCAAAAATAAACATAGCATGAGCCCAGGAAGATAACTCTTGCGGAACATACCCCGTCTGTTCGTCAAACCGCGCATTTACTGTCATTGTATCATCCTCTTTACAGGAAGCTGAAGCAAATACCAGAAAAAGGAAATAAACTAATAAAATACTATTTTTCATCGTTCTACATTTTAAACAGGTTATCCTGACGGTGTTACTTCCAGCCATCATTCTGAGTCAGATTCTTATTATTAAAGAGTTCAAAATCCGCTATAGGATAATAATACATCTTATCCTCCCATATCCGGTCATGCACTAATGTGCGTTCTATATTCAATGTACCGTCACCTTTAGCCGTCAGAGTCAGACCATATACTTTTTGGGTGTCCTTCCCTATTTTCCATCGGCGAATATCCCAGAAACGGTGTCCTTCGAATGCCAGTTCCACACGACGTTCGTTTCTCAGACGTTTCTGGAACGATATATAATCCAAATTATCCGGCAATCCAGGCATTCCTACCCGATTTCTCACCTGATTGACAGCTTCTAACGGAGATAATTGATAATCCACCTCTCCCTGCTTTCCTTTATAAGTAGGATTTTTTTCTGCTTCCAAAAGTGCTTCTGCATAGTTCAATAAAACCTCTTCATACCGGAACAAAGGAACGATGTGTTGATAGCTGGTTGTACTTCCGGGTATCAAACTTGTTTCTTCTCTGAGCAACTTACGTAAATAATAAGAGGTAGGAGTAGCTCCTTCCATAGGCAAACCATTCTTTCCATTCAGAAACGTTTCTATGACTTCACCTTTGAAAGATACTCCGTTAGAAAGTAATGTCTTTTGAAACCTAGGATCACGTTTATCTACTTCAAGCGCAAATTTGCGATGATTCTCATTATTCCAGTCAAAAGGACTTCCGTCAATTAAGTCGAACGCTTCGGCTAAGTTTTGCGACGGACAAACTCCTGAATAACCTCCTTCAAATCCCATTGGGAAATTAGACCCTTCAAAACTGTTGCTGGGCGAATTCCACTTTCCAAAAATCAATCCTGCCGCTGCTGCATTATTCACTACGTCTTCGTTAATCAAATGATAGATATTGGCATCAATAATGTTCTTGGCGGCTTCTGCTGCTTTTAGCCATTTGGCTTTATCATCCGTCGGATTGTTCAAAGGACTGGCAGCGTAAAGTAGAATTCTGGCTTTCAAAGCCATAGCCATTCCTTTAGTGGTACGTGCTATTTCTCCTTTCGTTGTATTTTCATAGGTAACGGGAAGCAAAGGTATGACCTCATCGCACTGATTAACAATCCAACTGACTACCTGGTCAAAAGGAGATGGTTTCAAATCGTTCACCTCTTTAACGGACAAGGTGTGATCCACTACTATAATATTCCGATATCTTTTTAATAACTCAAAATGAAAGTAAGCGCGTAATGCTTTGATCTCCAAAGGATAGTTTTTGAGTTGTTCCATCTTCTCCTTATAGTTCTCTTGATAGATAGTTGCAGGAAAATCCGATGGACAGTTCTCTAGAAAGTAGTTAGCCGCACTGATTGCAGAATAATAGTGAGACCACTGATCGTCAATCAAGTTTATAGATGACCAACTACCGTCATAATATGTTTTCAAACTGTTTACTTCCCAAGCATAGACAGCATCGTCTGTGGCCGCATCTCTCATAGTGTTTCCCACGTCAGCCAACCCATCTTGAACATATCCATACACATTCGTCGCCACTTTTTTCACATCCCCGAAAGTTGAGAACTGATATTCTACTGTATGATACTGAGATTCATTCAGCTCAAGAAAGTCACTACAAGAAGTAGCGAGCCACAGGCAACCGGTTAAAATAAATATATATCTTTTCATAAGTAACTTATTTTATTTAAAACTGCACATTCACACCAAGCAGATAACTACGCATCGAAGGATAACCCATACTGATATATTCCGGGTCCATTACGCCGACATGGTCAATGGAAAACAGGTTCAGACCTTTAAAGAAGAATCTGCATTCACTCATTTTCATACCTTTGATAAACCGGGTTGGCATCTTATAATAAACTTCCAGTGTCCGCAATTTCAGGTAATCTCCTTTTTCGGTCCATAAAGAACTGCCACGATAGTTATTGTTGTTAGACAAGGTTGTCAAACGAGGATAACGACCTTCGGGAGTATATTCCGACCAATAATTTGTCAAGTAATGATTGGAAATATTTTTATCATTTCCATACAACGGATGATAAATACTACTCAGATTGGTAGTTACAGTAGAACGAGCCACCCCCTGGAAGTAAGCATTGAACCCAATATTCTTATAATTTGCTCCCAATGTAAATCCATAATAAATCTCAGGTAGCTGGTTTCTTAACTGATAACAATTGTCGTAGTCATCTATTTTCCCGTCACGGTTCAAATCTTTATACTTTACATCACCCGGCTTTAAATTGGCAATATAAGAAGAGGTCGGGATTCCGGATTTCAAGTTCCCGTTGGCATCAAAGTCACTCTTCTGGTAAAGCCCATCGGCAACCAGTCCGTAAAAACGCCCAATGGATTGTCCGGTCTGATTCATATAAGCATACGGATGATATTCTTCCTCCATATTGATGATTTCATTTTTCGCATAAGCAACATTACCCCGAATGGAATAACTCATATCACGTATTTGCTGTTTCCATCCCAGTGAGAATTCAGCACCATAATTCTTTACCTCACCGGTAAATACATCGGGCACTCCCACTCCAAGTACTGTAGATACTGAGCCACCCGAAGAAACGCGAATATTTTTTCGGCGATTATAAAAGCCATCCAACTCGACAGAAAGACCTTTCCAAAGTCCGAATTCCAGTCCGACATTCGCTTTGTATTCTTTCTCCGGCTCCACATTTACAGAAGGTAGTCCACCCTGAGCCATACCCGACTCTATAACAGTTCCTACAAAAATATATTGTTGTCCGCTACCATTAAACTGTTTGTCCATATCGTAGGAGAGACGGGCATCCATACCGACTATACCATACGAAGCACGTAGTTTGAGATAATCAATGGCTTTCAAATTACTCATAAACTTCTCATTCGAAAGTATCCATGCAGCAGAAACAGCCGGATAGAGTCTGTACTTATCACCCGCAGACAGTTTAGCACTACCTGAATAAGAAAGAACTCCATTCACGATGTAACGGTTGTCATAATTATATTCCATATTCAATATATAATCCCGATACATAAAAGTATTATTGGCTCCTCTGTATTTTGCCTTTCCCTGACTGTATATACCCGCTGCTTTCAGATAATGTTGGTTAAAACTTTTCACGTAATCAACCTTTCCCCAAATCGTAGTCCGCATCACCTGCCATGATAACGACCCATTATTAAAACTAAGTTCCGTATCATTACCATATCTTGAATAAAGAATGTCCGAAACATTGCCCGACTCATTAAAAATCTGAGTCGTATTGTAATAGGCGTAATCTTTCGATTTCGAGTCATTTATTTCAGCTCCATTATCATAAGCTATACGAAGTTGTGCCGACAGACCCTTTGCTATAACAGATAAATCCTGGTCAATGGTCAGATCTGCGAATAAAGTACGCTGTAACAAGACACCATATCCTCTTGCCGTTTTCTCTGCCAAAGGATTTCTATACTGCCAGTTCTGTGCCCATACTCCTTGAGGACTCTTTATAGGAAAAGCAGCTGACGGAGTATTATACATATATCCCAGATCAGTACCCGAAATCGGTTGCTGATACTGTTGCAAACGTCCCATTAAATTCATCCGGGCAACCGTAGTAGGAGTTATGTAAGTTTCCAGATTCGTCCGCAGTTTAAGAGCATACATCTCCACCTGAGTAGAATATCCGTCGTTCAGATTTGTATTATTCATAAGTCCGCGGTTACTTGTATAGTTTGCAAAAACATAGTAACGCATCCGTTGGCTATTACCGTCGAAGGACAAATTCAAATCATGATTGAAAGCGGCTTTTCTCAACAGTTCTTTTTTCCAGTTTACATTCGGAAGCAATCCTCCTCCATCTCCATTCATCATTGTGCGAATGTCATGCTGAGTATATCTGGGAGCCAGTCCGTCATTTTCCAATGCTTCATTCAGAGCATTCGCATAAGTAGGGGCATCTGCCATTTCGGGAATTCGGAACGGAGTCTGTACGCTAAAGTTATAATCAACTTGTGTCCGTAGTTTATAGTCTCCTCCGCGTTTTGTTGTAAAACAGATTACTCCATCAGCTCCCCTATTTCCATACAACGCCAATGAGGCAGCATCTTTCAGCACAGTCACACTCTCTATTTCATCGCGATGTATGTTTGAAATATCACGTTCGACTCCATCTACCAATACAATGACACTATTGCCTCCAAACGAGCCTCTACCACGAATATAGACAGATGGCGTGACATTCCAAGGTTGATTTTCTCTTTGCAGGACAGTTAAACCCGGAATCAATCCATACAGGGTATTCATTGCGTTGGACTGCCCGGATATTTGCATTTCCTCGGCAGTGACTCCACTAACTGCTAAAGCTGTATTCTCTTTGGTTATCTTTTCATCATATCCCACCTCCAGCAAACGAGCATTCCGGTCGAGACGAACATGTACGTCTTTATCTTTAACTGTTAGCTTACGAAGCATTTTATTAAACTGCGAGAAAGTAACTTCTGTCCCCGGCTCTGCCTGGAAATGAATGATACCTTTTTCGTCCGTAGTGAAAATTTCATTCTCGTTACCGGAAATCTTCATCACTACCCCTGATACGGGATTGTTCTGTTCATCCACCACATACACGTTCACAGGCAATAGCTGCGCTTTTAAAAAGCACGAGAAGCATATGAACATAATTAATATATTGAATCTTTTCATTGTAATCTCTGTTTTGATTTGACAAATATCTACCAACCCGGATTTTGAATAAGTCCATATCCTTTATTGATCTCACTCGTGGGGAATGCACTCAAGAACCACTTCGGACTGAATTTATGTTTCCAATAACGCATATCCTCCATAGTAGGATCTGAGAATGAAAGTTTCAGATTTCCTGCGTCTATAGAACCTCCTTCGGGCATAATAGTGATTCCATATAAATCTTTTTGGAAGATATCGCCTCTCTTCCAACGTGCTATATCAAACCATCGCACTTCTTCGAACGAAAATTCACGAGCACGCTCATCCAAAATTTCTTCACGTAACTCTGCATCTCCTATCAACGAACATTCGGAATAAGAAGGGATTGTCTTTCCACTCTGTAAACGATGTAATAAATCATCACTCATATCCGGAAGTCCTACCCGGTTTCTCACTTTGTTGAGGTATTTATAAGCCTCACCCTTGTTTCCCGTTTCATTCAACGCCTCAGCATACGCCAAATATACTTCGGCAAGTCTCATGTAAGCATAGTTGGCAGGTTTGTTATGGAAAGTAGCTTCGTTATAATCCCACAGAAACTTTCTGACGCAAAATCCTGTAATAGCCCGCGGATTATCCTGAGCGACTCTTTCACGTCCTCCAACCCACATTTCGGCCACGCGACCCTGAAACCTATCTCCGACAATCATAACAGATTCATATAACCGGGGATCACGATTCACAAATGGATTATTATCTAATGTACCTATCGATCCGTGTTCCTGTATCCATTGGGTATACGAAGCCTTCTCACCATTAGAGTATGGGAACATATCCACATAATTCAGTGTAACACATCCACCACCATAACCACGTCCCGCATTGCCATTGGTATCGGCTGAGGGACCAAAATACATTCTATGATAAAGTTCTCCGAATGTTCTCATGGTACGACAAGTTGCGATCAGGATTTCACCATTATAACGTTCAGCATAACATCTTGAGAAAGCATCACGATAGCCTTCCACGTCCTGACTAACCGGTTCTACCAAATGATAAAAATTACCATTCTTCTCATTCTCTTGAAAAAAATCCTCGCATGCTGTAACGACCTTCTGCCAGCGATTCTGGTCATAGTTACCATACCAAATCATTTTATCAATATTTTCGACTGGAATTTTATCTACATTAGCTACAGTAGGTTTTCCCATTTCCAAATAAGGTTTATTGGCATTAAACAGAGGACTGGCAGCCATTAACAATACCCTTATCTTCAATGCCATAGCGGATGCTTTCGTGAAACGTCCGTCATCTACCGGAGCAACAGTCCACGGAAGTTCGGAAGCAGCCTGATCGCATAAGGAAACGATAAAATCCACCGTCTTTTCAAAAGTCTGTCTTGAATAATCTGTTCCCATATCATTGCCTGCCTGAATGTCAGTATACAATAAAGGGATACCTCCGAAATGCCGCATCAGCTCATGGTACTGACAAGCTATGACCATCCGAGCTTCACCTTTACGAATCTTTTTCTCATCATCTGTCATATCAGGAACACGATCCACATTGTTGATATACAGAAAACCTTTACGTATCCCGGTCCACGAAGCGTCTTGTATAGGATTGAAACCGAACTTAGTGGCAAAAGAACCATTTTCAGTTTCGGCATTGTACTGACCGCCATAGTAAGTACCATATACACCACCCCAGTTACAACGTGTACTGATAATATCGGTCAGTGCATCCAGATTATCCCATCCCAATTTATTTCCGGGACTTTGATACTCGAAATATTGTCCGTTATTCTCATGAACTGTCAATCCGGTTCGCAATGTCGCATAAGCTGAAGTCAGTGCCCTGTCTGCATACATTTTCGATGAGAATATAGTGTCTATAGTTATATCTCCGCCGGGAGCTTTCTCCAGAAAGCCGTCTCCGAAAGCAATATCACCACAACTCCATGTGCCGAGGCATAAACTACCTAGTAGCAAATATGTAATTATAGAATTCTTCATATCATCCTTATTTAAAATGAAATATTAACTCCAAAGTTATAAATACGTATATTAGGATAAGCACTGTTTTCTCCGCTAGTCATGCCTTCCGGATCAATATCAATATCATTCAAATCAGAGAATAGAGTCAATAGATTATATCCGTTGCAGTATAATTTCACCGATTCAACTCCTATTTTCTTTAATAGATTACGATTTGTAAAAGTATAGGAGATCTCTGCCGTTTTTAAACGTAAATAGGAACCATTCATCAACCAAAGATCTGAATCATCCATATAATGAGATTTACTCTGGAAAGTCAGTCTGGGAAATCGCGCATTGTCTTCATTCCCCTCACGCCATCTCCCATCTGCCAAAAACTTAAGAAGCATACGGCTATTGGTGCTACCAAATGCATCCCTATATTCCTGATACAAAAGTCTTGATGCATTCAAGGCAGCGGTCCATTGCATGGAAAACTCGAAATTCTTCCATCTTAATCCTCCCAACAAACCAAATGTATAATCGGGACGGTCACTATAACCAAAATAAGTTTTATCATTACCATCTATTTTACCATCCTGGTTCAGGTCCCTAAATAAAGCATCCCCCGGACGAGGATTTCCTAAGGACATTTCAGGCAATATCTGCTTGCCTTTCGAATCTACCTTCAAGTTTCCCTGTTCATCGAAATCACTCTTTTGAAGGAAGCGGTCGAACAAATAACCAAAGTTCAATCCTGTACTGCGACCAGTTTGAGCCATATATGGTTCATTTGGAACAACCTCATCCATAAACATAATTTTATTCTTTGAATAAGATACATTTCCTCGTAACCAATAATCAACCTTTCCTACTCTGGAATCCCAACCGAGGGATAATTCATATCCATGATTATTCACTTTCCCCAAGTTAATAAGAGGTAACTGAATATCTGCTATTGATGGAAGTGTATTACGGGTAGACAAAATATCTTTTCGCTTCTCAAAAAAGATATCGGCAGTAAAACTCAACTGGGCATCAAACATCTTCACGTCTATTCCATAATTTTGCTTTCCTACTTTCTCCCAAGTTACCTCAGCATTACCTATCGTATTTTCTTTTGCGTCGGATAACAAGCTATAACTGCCTCCTTGACCGAACTGGTAACTTCCATTACCACCCCATACCTGATGATTTCCATTCCAAGAACCATTTAAGTAAAGGAAACGATGTCCACTATACTTATCATTACCTACAATACCGTAAGAAGCACGTAGTTTAAGAAAATCCAAAAATTCAAATTTCTTCATGAATTTCTCTTCGGAAAGTATCCATCCGACAGAAGCAGCCGGGAAAAATCCAAATCGTTTGCCGGGTGCAAAGTTCTCTGAACCATTATATCCGGCATTGAGATCAAGCATATAACGTTTCTTCCAATTGTAGGTAATGCGACCTACATAGCCTACATAAGCGGTCGGTATTTCGGTATATTCATCCGGATAATATGTTTTGGATTGATTGTATAGAAATAAAGCAGTCACTTCATGATTCCCAAAAGATCGATTATAATTCAAACTGGCTTCAGCATACCAGTTACGACCTCTTCCTGTATAATCTCCATAGCTTAATGGTTCTCTAAGTCCCATCACTCCATCTGTCTGATATACAATGGTATTATCAAAACGAGGATCTGAGATATCCATTCCCGGTTGCGTTTTAGTTCCTAAATAAATAGGAGTATATGCACTGTCGGTTACCGTTGGACCACGCTTCACTGTCATCGAATAATTCGTATTATAAGCTCCCTTCACCGAGAAACTCAGCCCTTTCGTTAACATATCTAACTGTTGATTCAAGGAAAGGTCCATATTGAGCACATTATCGTTAGTTGTTTGATATCCCCAATTGTAATAACAATCTAATCCACTAGTCAACTGTTCTAAAGGGATATATTTATTATTCTGATTCAGAATGAACTTTCCATCCACAAAACCGGGACTAGCAAATGGAGTACACCACATTATATTTCGCCAGATATCATATGTTTGCGGTTCTCTTTTGATCCCAACGCGTCCTCCGATGTTCATCCTTAGTAAAGTAGACTTTGTCAAATCAATATCTATGTTCGAACGATAATTGAAACGTTTGTATGAGTAGTTAGGGTCATAAACTTCATAGGTTCGCTTCATCATACCATCTTCTCCCAAATATCCCAATGAAACAAAGTATCTGAAACGATCGGCACCACCGGATAATGTAACATTATGTTGAGTCTGCCAAGCAAGATCCTTAAAAATGTATTTACCCCAATCTACATTAGGAAACATAATAGGATCTGCTTTGGTACGGAACATTTCCGTCACATACGGGGAAAACTTTAATTGATCATCTGAAATATTAGGATTGTCATTACGTTGCGCTTCAGTATACAAGTTTGCATAACTATAACTGTCTACCCCTTTCAAATTTCTTAAAGCCTGTGTCAAACCGAAAGAAGAGCTTAACGAAATCTTTGGTTTGCCTGCCACACCACGCCTGGTAGTTACAAGAATGACTCCATTTGCGCCACGTACACCAAATACAGCCGTAGAAGCCGCATCTTTTAAAACGGTGATACTTTCTATTTCATTAGGGTCCATCTGGAAAAAAGAACGTTCTACTCCATCCACCAATATCAGTGGTTTTGAGGCACTGGCTGTTAATGATCCGGTTCCACGAACATATATATTCGGATCTTCCGCACCGGGTTGCCCGGATGTTTGCACGCTGGAGACACCTGTGATAGCACCCGCTAAAGCGTTAGCCACACTTCCACTGGGCGATTTTAATAGGTCTTTGGTATTAATAGAAGATATAGCTCCGGTAACAGACATCTTACTTTGCTTGCCATACGCCACCACTTGCACTTCTTCAAGATTCTCCGTATTTTCCACCAAACGAATCACAATATCCCCGTTCTTGCGAGGAGTTATTTCTTTCTTTACATATCCGATAAAAGATATCTCAAAAACAACAGGATTGATTTCATCAGATAGACTTAACAGAAATTCACCGTTTACATCAGTAACGGTCCCAATAGTCGTTCCCTTTACAAGGATACTTGCCCCTATTAATGGTTCGGAAGTCTTATCATCTAATATTTTTCCTTTATATACGATAGCTTTATCCACCTTCAACACTATTTCAGAGCTTATTTCTGTGGATTCCTTATCAAATCCTCTTTCGGAAACAGCCATTAAAGTTGAAGGTAATAACAGAGACGCAATAATCAAGTATATATATTTTTTCATAATATCTCATTTAAAGTTATTATTTTGCATCAATAGCGACGCAATATTGTGCCTGCTGATTCATATCACCTACCACTAGTTTTCCATTGACACACAATGTAGGCACAAAATCATTAGCCATATAGTAGTTTCCACCTACATAGAAGACTTCTTTCCATCCCAATTTCTCAAGCACCCAAGCAGCCTGACAAGTACTCATTCCGTCTGCAACGACTGCGCAACCGACCTTATTATCATAAGTAATACCCATAAAAGAGCGGGCACGAGTTCCGTTCCACGCCTCTCCAAGAGCAACCTCCCAATTGGTGGCATCATTGACGTACATTTCCAAACGTGTCATGCAATGCCCATTTCTCACTAACCAAGGATGTCCACAAGCAGCAGATATTACATCCCAATCAGATGCTGTGGTCAGATAGTTGTCTGGGTAAGAGTCATAGTTAGGCATACGAATCATCTTTTCATCCTGAATAGAAGCGTTATAGAATGAAACCCGACCTTCTTCATCGAAGCCTACCGCCGCTCTCCATCCGGCATCACTGGTATTTGTTCTACTTAATACTTGTCCGTTCCAATAAAGCATCGTATTTTCACCAAGAGGCTTTCCGCTCATTGTAATCAGTCCACCCGCGTCTTTTACGGCTATTTGTGTCTGATTATTCGATTTCATCGAAACATAGGCTTTCTTGATATCCATAGTAGCAATGGCAAAAAGAGTATTATTAATAGTCTCCGTTGATCTATTTACACTCCAATCACCGATGTATGCTAGATATTCAGGAACTTTATCCCAAGATACATCCCAACTCCAAGGCGTCTCTGGAGCATCATTTCTCACAGGAACTTTTGCCACTGAAGAAGCGGTATACACCGAAACAAAAGGATATTGCTGAGCATCTATAAAATTATTGGTAACATTGGTAAATCCATAAGATTTCGGATCGCCCATTGCCGTAGCAACATTCAATCTCACTTTATATAAACGATCTATCCCTCCTAATTTAATAATAAGATTTTGAGTAAGATCTTGAGTAAAGTCATAGAGCAGATCACTCACGATCTCAGCTCCCTCCATTAAGGCTCCTTCTTCAAAATGTAGTTCAACCTTGCTCATATCCATCAAACTTTTGTTGAAATTGACCAAAACTTCTTTAGTAGAATTCTGAACGGTAATGTCATTAGGCAAGCCCAATACTCCTATTTTCGTCTCATCGACAATAGGAAATGCCTTGGAAAAAATATTAAACCAGTATTTAACAATACGGTTATCTGGTGCTCTAAAATTCAATACGGGATAATTAGCCATATCTGCTTTGTTTATATCCGTAGGGAAAATTAATTCATAACCATCGTTTAATGCAATATCGAGTTTAGCCTCTGAGAAATTTTCCGCAGTTTCAAAAGACAATGAAAGATGTTTTCCATCTACCACTTCCGCCTGTACTCTTTCGTTATCTACGGTTACAAAAACAGATTTAAAAGGTTGGCTTTGCTCATCCTTTTCATTTTCATCTGTACATGAAGAGCTACATATCATTATACCTATATATAAAATAGGAATAAAGCAGATTTTTAATAATGTGTTTTCTATTTTCATGATAAATAGCAAAATTATTGGTTTAGCATAAATAAATATTAGATAAAAGGAGTTCAGCAACAGAGTGGCTAGGGAGGTTTGTTGTACATCATAATAGATTTGGTTTTAAGATTAACTAAATAAAAAAATGAATTGTCCGGTCAATAGCTTTCCAGACAATTCAAAGATAGGGTACTTTGATAACTAAAAGGTCGAATATTTACCGTAATACTTCTCTAAAGCTTTCAGAATACTTAAAATTGGCAGAATCATCTCCATCAGGATTGCAAACGGTCCATATATTCTTTAGGAGACAATGAGTATTTCTTTTTAAAACAGGTACTAAAATATTTGGGATCGTTGAAACCAACAGAGTAAGCCAGATCTGCTATCCTCATTTTTTTCTGTTCTTCTAACAACTTACATGCAGCGGTTAAACGTACGTTCAATATAAAAATGGATGGAGTCAGCCCCGTTAAGGATTTTAGTTTTTCAGTAAGCACAGTACGAGAAGTTCCCATTTCTCTCACAAACTCCGGTTGTCCGAATTCACAATCGCCCAAATGAGAGTTTACACAATCAATGGCTCTTTGGATAAAACTTTCGTCCATAGAGGTATATTCCAGTTTCCCTACTTCAAAAACGATTTGCTTCCTAAAATCAGCACCTTTCCGCTCTTGTTTTTTAAGAAGGTTCATTATTTGAGCGTATAATAAAGAGAAATTACATGGTTTACTGATATATCCATCCGCTCCCGAATTATAACCCTCTATCTGACTTTCCTCGGTTCCTCTGGCTGTCAATAAGATAATCGGTATATGGCAAAACTCAAACTTGCTTTTAACTGTCTGACAAAACTCTATTCCATCCATCTCAGGCATCATAATATCCGAAACGATCAAATGAATAGAGGTATTTTCAAGTATTTCAAGTCCTTGTTTTCCATTATATGCTGTTTTTACATGGAAATAATTAGCAAACAAATTGGAGAATAACATACACAACTCCTCATTATCATCTACAATCAGGATTGTATAATCAGATTGTACACCATCAATACGTTCCAGTTCTTCCGTATTAGCTCCGCTTTCGCACATTATATATGGCAAACTCGATACAATTTGCGACTTAACAGAATCATCAATCTCATCTTCGTGATAACTTTCTTTAGTGATAGGAAGGACTATTCTGAAACAATTGCCTATATTTTCCTCGCTTTGTACTGTTATCTCTCCATGATGCTTTTCTACCAGGTCTTTCACTAAAGATAATCCGATTCCTGTTCCCATAGTGTGATATTTTCTATAATCTCCTTCATAAAATCGCTGAAAAAGAGTGTTCATTTTACCTTTACTCATAGGTTCTCCGGTATTAATAAACTCTATTTGTATTCTGGAGTCCTCAATCAATCGTAAGTTCACACTAATTTTTCCTTCTTCAGGGGTATATTTAGCGGCATTTGACAACAGGTTATAAATGATTTTATCCAACTTATCCGAGTCGTAATATCCGATGATTATCTCCGGATCACTAAGAAAATCTATCTTTAGTAGTTTTTTTGCAACCAATGGGGCAAAAGCTTCTATGCAGTTCTCAACAGCCTCGGAAATATTTCCGCTAGATACACATATCTTCAGGTTCCCGCTCTCAACCTTTCTAAATTCCAATACTTGTTGGATCAAACGCATCAATCGTGTTGCATTCGATGACATAATTGAGTATAAAGACGACTGATC
The DNA here is from genome assembly GCF_900155865.1 of Bacteroides bouchesdurhonensis. GTDB lineage: Bacteria > Bacteroidota > Bacteroidia > Bacteroidales > Bacteroidaceae > Bacteroides > Bacteroides bouchesdurhonensis. The sequence goes on along the minus strand of NZ_LT707006.1, from coordinate 1,657,626 downwards.
TCCACTATTATTTCGAAGATTCTCCAATGAAGCGAGAATAATACTGAGAGGCGTCATTAGTTCATGAGTAATATTTGTAAAGAACTGAAGTTTAACATGGTTTATCTCTTCTATTTTCTGTTTTTCAAGCTTACTGATCTGGATTTCATGCTGCATTTTCCAGCGATAATGTATAAAACGAATCACAAAATAGAATAAAGTACCTCCAATTAAAAAATATAATAAATAAGCCCACCATGATTTCCAGGGTTCGGGCAGAATATGAATAGTCAATGTCTTTTCATGCTTACTCCATACTCCACTTGCACTGGTTCCTTTTAATCTGAAAGTATATGTACCGGCAGGTAAATTATTATAAATGGCAAAACGTTGTTGGGCATCCACAACAACTTCTTTTTCATCATAACCTTCCAATTGATAAGAATAAAGATTTTCTTGAGGATTTTCATAATTCAAAATTGAAAATTCAATATAAAAATTATTCTTATCATGTGTCAATGTTATCTCCTTTGTATAATCAATATCATATTTAGTCAGTTTTTCTCTTTTCTTTTCAGGAAAATCTCTCAAAGATTGGTTATGAATCCTAAAATCAGTAAATACCAAAGAATAGAATAAGGGCGTATCCTCAACAATCTGACTTGATTCAAATATTCGAAGTCCTTGTGAACCACCAAATATAATCCTTCCATCGGGCATTTTAAAAGAGGCATTTTTATTGAAGAAGAACTCTGAAGCACCATTAGACACTGTATAATAGTTTATTTTCTCCATTTGGAAAAAGTCATTGACTGCAAATGAAAGTACCGCACTATTAGTTGTAATCCATATCCTTCCATTATCGTCTTCCAATATATTTAATATGCCCTTATTCTCAATGGTTGAAATCGAAGAGACTGTAACAAAGGAATCTGTTTCTTTTTGATAATAAGCCAAACCGCTCCACATCGTTCCCACCCAGATTCGCTGATGGGAATCAACTAATAAACAATTGGTATTGTATATCTCCTTCTTACCTATAACAGGATATTTCTTATATTGTCTTGTAGATAAATTAATCCGACTAACACCTTCATAATTGGTTGCAATCCAGATATTATTCTCTTGGTCTTCTTTAATATCGAATATATTGGAAGACACCAAATCCGTATCAAAATGAAGCCATTCTGACAAGGTATAAAATTGTCCTTGTGTATCCAATATATATACGCCTTTTCTTGTTCCTATCCATAAGTTTCCTTCCGAATCTTCTCTTAAAACATGAATGCAGTCGTCTTTAAACTTACTATTCATGTATTGGTTCAACAAAGTTATTTTACGATCCGTTTCATTATAAAACCAAAGTCCGGCATTCCAGGTTCCAAAACAAATCTCACCATTTTTCCTTTTAATAATTGCATCCACAGTGGAAGTATAAGGCAATGATTTAAATTCCGGAATATCCACGTAGTTTACACAGTTCTGTGTTTCCAAATTATATTTAATCATGCCAAATCCTATAATTCCCATCCAGAATTCATTTTCTCCTGCCTGACAAATACTTCTCACCGAATTGGTTTTATATTTCTCTTTTACAATCTCTAAATTGTCTACTCCATACTTATTACTTTCAGTTTGAATTTTGCAGAATCCTCCTCCAAACATACTAATCCACATAAGATTATCTCGGGTACGTAAAATAGAACTAACTTCATTATAAGGTAAGCTCCCATATTCACCATCCGGAACAAAATTCTCAAAAGAGTTTACATCATTTTCGTTACAAAGAATACTTAATCCACTTCTACTTCCTATCCAAAGTCGATGTTCATTATCCTGTTCTATATCATAAATAATGTCGTCCAGCAACGAGTTGGATTTTTTTTCATCATGAATATATTGTTTATAGTGCATACTTCCAGATGTATAAGGGTTATTCAATTTCAACAATCCTTTTCCCCATGTTCCCACCCATATAGAATGATTTGCATCTTCAAATACCACATTAGCGTTCCTAAGTATCGGATCAATATAAGAATACAGTTTTTTATTTTTAATATCATATCGAAATAATCCCTGCTCCCAAGCCGTAATCCACAAATTCTGCCGGGAATCTTCCATTATAGAACTAATATGCAATACCCTTTTTCCTGAAGGTTCTTTTAAATCAATATATTCAAAATCCTCATCTTTACCTTTTCTAAAGAGACCTTTGTCTCCCCCAATCCACAAACTTTTACCTGTCCCATACAATAAATCAGCAGCATTCAATTGCCCTAACTCATCAGAACGAATATAGGATAACTTACCTGTTACTTTATTTAGTTGATACAAGCCCTTTTCAGTAGCGATCCACAAATTCTTAGAATCATCTTCAACAACAGCATTAAGGTATGAACTAAAAGATTCATCTATTCCATTATAAAGTCCATAAGTAGTTATGCTATATCCATCATATCTAACAAGACCATTATAGGTCGGTATCCAAATATATCCATCTGAATCCTGATACAACTTTCGGACTTCATTAGAAGGAAGCAATTTAGATTGAATAGGAATAAATTTTAAGTCTGATACAGCCTCAGCTTTTAATACTGAGCCACAATAAAAGATTCCCAGTATCCATAGTATTAAACAAAAGCAGAACTTAGGCATATCCAAAGGGTGTTTTTCTATTTTAAATTCACACAAATATAGAGATTTTCAAAGATTATCAAATAATCTGATCTAAATTTTCCCTAAGATTAGCAAAGCTATTCTACTAGCATAATAACATCCTATCATAATTTTGAAGGTATCAAAACAAGCCACTTAATCACCTCTCTTTTGCTCAAATTCCTTAAACATGTGCATTTTTTATGCAGTTTTCTTGTCAGAACCAAGCGTTTGCGTAAATTTGTACGCTGATAGTTAACCGGATAGTTTAGATAGCATAACATTACTACTTGACTACTGGCTGCTAACTTGTAGAAATACTAATACTAAAATTAATAACATGAGTTTGAAAATTGTTGTATTGGCTAAACAAGTTCCCGACACACGTAACGTTGGGAAAGATGCCATGAAAGCCGACGGAACGATTAACCGTGCGGCACTCCCTGCCATCTTCAATCCCGAAGACCTGAATGCTCTTGAGCAAGCTCTTCGACTGAAAGATGCTCATCCGGGCTCCACCGTTACCATTCTGACAATGGGACCGGGACGTGCAGCCGATATTATTCGTGAAGGACTTTTCCGCGGTGCAGATAATGGATATTTATTAACCGACCGCGCTTTTGCCGGTGCAGATACACTGGCCACTTCTTATGCACTCGCTACTGCTATCCGCAAAATTGGTGAATGCGATATTATTATCGGCGGACGTCAAGCTATTGATGGTGATACTGCACAGGTAGGACCACAAGTAGCGGAAAAGTTAGGTTTGACGCAAATTACATACGCAGAAGAAATTCTAGAAGTAGGCGAAGGTAAAATCAAAGTGAAACGTCATATCGACGGTGGTGTGGAAACTGTAGAAGGACCTCTACCTATCGTTATTACTGTAAATGGCTCTGCCGCTCCCTGCCGTCCACGTAATGCAAAATTAGTACAAAAGTACAAACACGCTAAGACTGTTACGGAAAAGCAACAAGGTAATCTTGATTATACTGACCTGTACGACAAGCGTGATTACTTAAATCTGACCGAATGGAGTGTATCCGATGTAAACGGAGATCTTGTTCAATGTGGTCTTTCAGGTTCGCCAACCAAAGTAAAAGCTATTCAGAACATCGTGTTCCAGGCTAAAGAGAGTAAAACCATCAGCGGCAGCGACCGCGACGTGGAAGACTTAATTGTTGAACTATTAGCTAACCACACAATTGGTTAAAGTAATTAAGTAGTACCACTACTTAACTACCAAAAAACATTAATAATATGAATAACTTATTTGTATATTGCGAAATAGAAGAAGGCATTGTCGCAGACGTTAGCCTGGAACTTCTGACCAAAGGTCGTTCGTTAGCCAACCAATTAAACTGCCAACTCGAAGCAGTGGTTGCCGGAACCGACCTCAAAGATATCGAAAAACAAATCCTTCCTTATGGAGTAGATAAACTCCATGTTTTTGATGGTGAAGGACTTTATCCTTATACTTCTCTTCCTCATACTTCTATCCTGGTGAATCTTTTCAAAGAAGAACAACCGCAAATCTGTCTGATGGGTGCTACCGTTATCGGTCGTGACCTCGGTCCGCGTGTTTCTTCTGCATTGACCAGTGGTCTGACTGCCGACTGTACTTCATTGGAAATCGGTGACCACGAGGATAAGAAAGAAGGTAAAACTTACAAAAACCTCTTGTATCAGATTCGTCCGGCATTTGGCGGTAATATCGTTGCTACCATTGTCAATCCTGAACACCGCCCACAAATGGCAACCGTTCGTGAAGGTGTAATGAAAAAAGAGATCCTTTCACCCAATTACAATGGAGAAGTAATTCGTCATGATGTGAAGAAATATGTAGCCGATACAGACTATGTAGTAAAAGTGATCGAACGTCATGTAGAAAAAGCTAAAAACAATCTGAAAGGTTCACCCATTATCATATCTGGTGGCTACGGTGTAGGTTCTAAAGAAAACTTTAATTTACTGTTCGACCTAGCAAAAGAACTTCATGCAGAAGTAGGTGCCAGTCGTGCTGCCGTTGATGCTGGTTTTGCAGATCACGACCGTCAAATTGGTCAGACTGGTGTAACTGTTCGCCCCAAACTCTATATTGCTTGTGGTATCTCAGGACAAATCCAGCATATCGCCGGTATGCAGGAAAGTGGTATTATCATCTCTATCAACAATGATCCGGATGCTCCGATCAATTCGATTGCTGATTACGTAATCAATGGAACCATCGAAGAAGTTGTACCGAAGATGATTAAGTATTATAAACAAAATAGCAAGTAAGGAAAGATGGCTAACTTTTATACAGAAATACCGGAACTCAAGTATCACTTGAACAATCCGATGATGAAACGTATTTGCGAACTTAAAGAACGCAATTACAGAGATAAAGATGAATTTGACTATGCTCCGATCGATTTCGAAGATGCTATAGACTCTTATGATAAGGTATTGGAAATCACAGGAGAGATTACTGGCGAAATCATTGCTCCCAATGCTGAAGGCGTAGATGAAGAAGGTCCTCATTGTGCCAATGGTCGTGTAGAATATGCATCAGGAACTAAGCAAAACCTGGATGCTATGGTAAAAGCAGGATTGAACGGTATGACTATGCCCCGTCAATTCGGTGGCTTGAACTTCCCGATTACTCCTTATACTATGTGCGCGGAAATCGTAGCAGCAGCAGATGCCGGTTTCGGAAATATCTGGTCTTTGCAAGACTGTATCGAAACATTGTATGAATTTGGTAATCCCGATCAGCACAGCCGTTTCATCCCACGTATTTGCGAAGGTGAAACAATGTCTATGGACTTGACAGAACCAGATGCAGGATCTGATCTTCAATCGGTTATGTTGAAAGCTACTTATAGCGAAAAGGATGGTTGCTGGTTGCTGAACGGTGTAAAACGTTTTATCACAAATGGTGACGCTGACATTCATTTGGTATTGGCACGTTCGGAAGAAGGAACTAGAGATGGTCGTGGACTGTCTATGTTCATCTATGACAAACGTCAGGGCGGTGTAAATGTTCGTCGTATCGAAAACAAACTCGGTATCCATGGATCTCCCACATGCGAATTAGTATATAAAAATGCAAAAGCTGAACTTTGTGGTGATCGCAAACTCGGTTTGATCAAATACGTTATGGCACTGATGAACGGTGCGCGTTTGGGTATTGCCGCACAATCTGTAGGTCTGAGTCAAGCTGCATATAACGAAGGATTAGCTTATGCTAAAGACCGTAAACAGTTTGGTAAAGCAATTATTGAATTCCCGGCTGTATATGATATGCTTGCTATCATGAAAGGTAAATTGGATGCAGGACGTGCACTGTTGTATCAAACAGCCCGCTATGTAGATATCTACAAAGCATTAGACGACATTGCCCGCGAACGCAAACTAACCCCGGAAGAACGCCAGGAACAGAAGAAATATGCAAAATTGGCTGATAGCTTTACTCCATTAGCAAAAGGTATGAACTCAGAATATGCCAATCAAAACGGATACGACTGTATTCAAATTCATGGTGGTTCAGGTTTCATGATGGAATATGCTTGCCAACGTATTTATCGTGATGCACGTATTACAAGTATCTATGAAGGTACAACTCAGTTACAGACAGTTGCTGCTATCCGTTACGTGACAAATGGCTCTTATATTACAACGATCCGCGAATTTGAAGCTATTCCTTGTTCACCCGAGATGGAACCGTTAATGTCTAGCCTGAAGAAGATGGCAGATAAATTTGAAGCTTGCACCAATCTCGTAAAAGGGACTCAAAATCAGGAATTACTCGATTTTACTGCTCGCAGACTCATGGAAATGGCGGCAGACTGTATTATGTGCCACTTATTAATCCAAGATGCAAGTAAAGCACCAGAGCTATTTGCTAAATCTGCACACGTATATTTGAACTATGCTGAAGCAGAAATAGAGAAACATGCCAACTTTATCAAAAACTTCGATCAGGAAGAACTAGCTTTCTACAAGAAATAATCGAAAATAGATAAACAATGTAAAAAGCATCCCTTCGCATGAAGCGGATGCTTTTTTAGATCCCTCCTACTTCTATCATATTTCACTATTATTCCTTACTTTTGTATGAAGAAAATTAAAACGATTTTATCTATAATAAAGATATCCTTAACCGTAAAAAGAAGTTAATTAAGTATATGGCAGAAAATTTATTCGTCAAAACAGGAAGTAAAGAAGAGAAATACCGGGAATTACTTCCACAACTATATTCGTTAGTCAGTACGGAAACAGATAGAGTAGCTAACCTCGCAAACTTGGCAGCTGGATTAAAGCAGACTTTCGATTTCTTCTGGGTAGGCTTTTATATGATAAAAGAAGATGAACTTGTACTTGGTCCCTTTCAAGGTCCTATAGCTTGTACACGTATCCGTTACGGCAAAGGAGTTTGTGGTACTGCCTGGAAAGAAGTCCGCACACTAATAGTAACTGACGTAGACCAGTTCCCTGGTCATATTGCTTGTAGTTCCGAATCCAAATCAGAAATAGTAATACCGATTGTCAAGGAAGGAAAGGTCATTGGAGTACTCGATATCGACAGTAATATGCTGAACAGTTTCGATGAAACAGATGCGCGCTATCTGGAAGAAATTTGTACATACATCAACTAATTAACAGGTACAAAAACAAATACAAAAAAACAGAGGCTCCATTCAAATGAATCAGAGCCTCTGTTTACTATAAATAGGGATATTCAGTAAATGTCCCTCTTTCTTATAAATTAAGAGAACAGTTTTACTTTACGTGAGCTTTTCTCTTAATTTTTTTGTGTAAAGTCTCAAGTCTTGTATCTTTTTAATAGAATATTATTTACATATTCTTATTCTTTCTTCCCAACGGTACATTATGTATATGTCTTTTTAGGGGAAGTTAAAAACCTCTCCTCTTTTCTTCTTCTTCTTTTAGTCTGATTATGCAGCCGTTCTTTTTTTCTTTTCGACCTTTTCTATCATAGATACCGCATTGGCCGTATGTATTCCAAAGAAAATCCAAAGTATTTCCGTTTTCCTGTTTCTGGCTTTTATTCTGGCCAGTGAGTAATGTTGTTTCTGCGTTCCAAAACTTCCTTCCAGGCGGGTAGCCCTTTCACGGCTGAGTTCCGACCGTAAGATTTTCCGAAGTGGCTCATCTTTGGCAGCTCTTCCCTTACGCTTAAAGGAAGTACTTATATGATATTTAGTACAAAATTTCCGGTTGGCATTATTAGCATAGATTGAATCCGCTGCAAGCGCCTTAACCCTGACCTTGGTCAGTTGTTGTTGCAAATGAATACAGTCTTTCAAACGTACTCCTTCGTTAAAAGCCTTAAAGGAGATATGTTCTATGAAGGAGATTCCATCTATCTGTATATTGTTGACCTTGGCTCCGAACTCAACGGATTTGGTTTCCTTGCCTCTGATAATGGGGCGAAGGTAATGCCGGTCGATACTCACGATACGGTTGGACACTTTTTTGCCTGCAAATAAATTCTTCCCTTGCTCAAGGACCGTCTGTATGACCGAGAAACGCCTTTGGTAATCAGAGGATAGTGTAAGCCTGTGCCTGTAGGATGAATGAAGCTGCTCCAGCTGGTCCAGTAGCTTTTCCAATAACTGAAGTAGCCTGCGTTTAATCATACGGGTCTGTGATTTCCTGCGTTTACGCAGTTTACTGTAAGCAAGGTAGGCACGGCTTACATCAAGATACTTGTTACGGGGACGTTGTATGTGCAATGTACGGCAATGTTTGCACAGATGGCGATGAAGCCATACAATACCTTCCCATAAGAGTTTGACATCAGTAGGAAAGCGCAAATGACTTTCATAACAGGTGGCATCGGTCATACAGACATGAAGGTTCTCAAGATAAGGTTTCCAATGCTCAGCCAGAATAAGCTGGAGGGACTCAATATCAAGGCGGTCCGCTACTTCCTGACGAATCGCACTGACGATTTTAGGATTGGTCAGTGGATGAAGAGGATCAATCTGAACACCACAAAATAACTGGTAATGAATATTACCGTTTAAATGCTCAATCAGTTGTGCATCGGAAAAGTTGGTATAGGACTTCAGGACCATCAAGGCTATTTTACCTTCGGGAGAAAAATAACTTTTACGACCCAAAGCAGAGGACTTCAAATGCATTTGCCGGGCCAGTTCCGAGAAAGGAAACAGAGCATGGAGGCGACCTAATTCGCTCGTTGCAAAACTTTGACGATATTTTTTTAGCATATCGAACTCGGTAAAACCTAAACAAGGTTCGATTTCGGATATTTTTTGTATCTTTACCATGTCTTTTTAGTTTAGATTACCCCCGTTTTGGCCGTCAAACCGTTTTTTGGGGGGAATGCTTAAAGATACAAAAAAGGCAACTAACTCGCAATGAATTAGTTGCCTTAAATTTTATTATTTTACGAATATCCCTAAATAGAGCCTCCGTTTCTATCAAACAGAGGCTTCATTTTATCACCAATCTATATCTTCGATTTCATGTCCTCGATACAGCAAAAGTTGTTTATGAAGTGAATCTAGTTCACGTCTCATATCTTCCATTCTTTCCAGCAAATGATGAATAGCGTCGATACCTTCCATATTAATGGATAAGTCATAATACATCCGACTATAACGCTCCACCTCAGGAAGTTGTGACACGAGCAGATAATGCTCGCCACCTTCGGCACGTACTTCAATCAAACCACCTTCTTCCAACAAATCTATAAATGAAGGCTCAATATGACATTTGTGACAGTATTCACTGACAATAATTAATTCGGTCTGCATAGTGCTCATTCATTTTAGTTCATACTCTGTAATTGACGGAACAATTCTTTCTGTTTATCTGTCAAGTTCGTAGGAATCTTGACAGAATAGGTCACAATCAAGTCACCAAACTGTCCTTCTTTCTTATAGACCGGGAATCCTTTACCTTTCAAACGAACTTTCGTTCCATTCTGAGTTTCCGGTTTAATCTTCAGTTTCACCTTTCCATCCAATGTATCAATCAGTTTTTCACCACCCAATACAGCAGTGTAAAGGTCTACCTCCACATCGACATACAAGTCATCTCCCAACCGTTTGAATACAGGATCTTCGGCAATCACAAATGTGATGTACAGATCTCCCGCAGGTCCGCCATTGACACCTTCACCACCGTAACCTTTCAATTTAATGACTTGTCCATCGGCTACACCGGCAGGAATAGTAATACGCACTTGTTTTCCATTAACGGTCAAAATCTGTTTATGAGTTTGAGCCGCATCACGAAGCGATAAATGAAGTTCAGCATTGAAGTCCTGTCCGCGGAATCCGGCATTACTACCTTGCCCCCTGCCCCGTTGCCCAAACATCGATTCAAAGAAGTCGGAGAAACCACTGGCATTACCACCAGAAAAGCCATCACCATCAGAAGAATACCAATAGCTTCCATCACCATCAGTGAAACCTTGTCCGGCACCACCGAATCCGCCAAAGCCATGTCCACCGCCACCAAAGCCTCCCGCTTGTTGCCGTGCTTTCTTCTGTGCTTCAAACTCATCAGCATGTTTCCAATGTTCGCCATACTCATCGTATTTCTTACGTTTTTCCGGATCACTTAGTACTTCATTGGCTTCATTGATTTGCTGAAACTTATCCTTTGCACTTGGGTCATTAGGATTCAGGTCAGGGTGATACTTCCTGGCTAACTTGCGGTAGGCCTTCTTAATATCATCCTGAGAAGCACTCTTATCCACCCCAAGAATCTGATAATAATCTATATAAGCCATGTTTTATGAATTTAATCGTTTATTATTCATACCGCAAATAACACACCAACAGGTCTTTTTGATGTCTATTTTAGCACAATTTATCAGTAGTTAATATCCTTCTGTTTCAACATCTGGAAGTCCTGCTTTTTCATACCCAAATCATCCAAGGGACGGGGTTCATTATGGTCGTTCAGATACACCCTAGGTTTCATCGTATAAAGTGGACTTGCCACTGATTGCGAATCATCCCGATAAGCAGTCTCCACTCCTCCTAAATACAACATTGTAGGAAAGAAAGAACCACTGGAAGAAACGTTTTTATTCTGATTCTTTGTAAGCCCTTCCCAATGTTCCGGATATGTTGTCCGATAACTTTCGGACATCCAGACTAGAAAAGGTACATGAAGTTGATAATAAGAAGGAACAGGTGAAGCGTGCAAAAACAAATGGCGGGAATCATCAAAAATATCCTCCCCATGATCAGAGGTATAGATCATTGCCGCATTCACTTGCTGTTTTTCTAACAGACCAATCAGTCGTGCCAGAAAGCCATCCGTATAACGAATCGAATTATCGTATGCATTTATCAAATTATCCCTATACTTTGGCTCTGCATCAGCAGGATAATCCGGAGTAAAAAAGGCACTTTCTGATGGATAGCGTTCGCGATAATTGAAATGTGAGCCATACGTATGGAGTACAATAAACTGTTTATTCGCCCCTTTGGCTAATTCCTGCTCTACCAACTTCAACAATTCATCATCAGAAGGATTATACGTTAAGCTAACGGAATCCTCTTTAATAAAATCAGAAGTGTCAGCTTCCATTCCGAAGAAATCAATAAAAGAACGGTTATAACGTTGATTAGAGAAAAAAGCAGTTTGAAAACCTGCCTCTTTAAAAGTGGTTATGATTCCTTTCTGATGATAAATGGAATCATAGTTACAGGCTGTTATATTGGATAACAGCATTGGTACACTTTTGTGGGTAGTATTCGATTCCGTCAGCACTTTGGGAAAAGCGATTAGCCCCGACTGCTTAGACAGATTCGGATTCGTCTCCCTTCCATATCCGTATAATTGCCAATTCAAGGTACGGGAAGTTTCACCTACTACCATAACATACACTTCGCGTTCATTCTCGGGATGGGTAGTCCGAGCGTGAAATGAGAAATCTTTTGATGTCTCATGATAATTTTGAGTCAATGCATTCCGTTGAATAGCCAATGCTACGTTATAGCATACATTCACCGGATATAAATCCGATTTCAGTTCATAACGGGAATCTTGTATATAAGCTCCCACAAGACTAATAAGTGAAATACCCAAAACTATAAAAGCCCTTTTCCGTTCCCTATGTATAAATTCGATAGAAAGTCTTCGCTTCTTAACGATTGAAATCATACCCAATACCAACGCCGGAACATAAAGGACAATCACTATAATAACAGCAGGAATCAGATTATCAAGTAATTCCAGTGCTTCACTAGAATTGGTTGTTGCCAAATTCAGAAACATATCGACAGCGATAATCGACTGTCCAAATAAGTAAAGCAATACGATCTGAAAAGCTCCGAAAAAAACAAATAAGAACAAAATCCACAACATTTTCCCACAATTCCGGGATAAAGTCATCAACACATAATAACAAGCAAAAGGCAATAACACATTGCATACTTTTGCCATCAATGGTAACGGCTCTGTAAAACAGAGAACAATGTTAGGCACTATCAATATAAACAGGAACATATAAAATAGGTGTTCCTGGTTTTCTAACCATTTCTTTATATTCTTAAAAAGCTTCATTTATATTAAAAATAAATCCGGTCTGGTGTTTACCAAAACCTAAATCCAAACGTACATTTACTCTTTTCTTAAACTCCCAACGATAACCAAAGCCGTAATTAGGAAGAATATGCTTTGAAGTGAAGCCGGAAAATTTAGGAAATATCGTTCCCACTCCTGCCCATACAGCCACTCCATTCCTTTTCCACACGTGCTGCCGGAGTTCTATTTGAGCATCCATCGCACACTTATCACGATAACGTCCTTCATAATAGCCACGCATTGAATAAGAACTTCCCAAAGTTGCCATTAGTCCCCAAGGAGGATTACCATAATTCAATAAAGTGTGGAACTGTCCAGCTAATACTCCTCCTTTCCATATCGTATGGTAATAACTGGTAGTCAATTCGGTACTGCTAAAAGCATATTTATTACCCAAAAATGACGGACTAAACCGTTGGTCAATTCTTAAATAATATCCTCGATAAGCATTAGTCAGAAAATCACGTGAATCATAAAGTAAAGAAAGACCCAGACTTACATTAGTCGTCCGCGCTGCCATTCCTTCCCAGAGTTCCGGTTTTTCAAAGTCACGCCCGTCAATATAATCAAACACTGCCATTGGCCCTATATATAGATTCTTGGCAATACGGAACATAAAGTCTGCTTTCACCTGAGCCTGAAATCGTTTATAATCACTCTTGTTGTCCGAATTTGCTCCATTATCATATCCTTGTCCCCAATAAAAACTGGGAAAAGAATAAAAATAAAGATTATAATTCAAGCGATATTTCTCTTGAGGAAACAAATGATTCCCCCGTATCCCCAACAGATAAAACCCAACTGTAGAAACATCTCCGTAAAGAGAAACATTGGAAGGAGGTAAGATTGTATCATTCCGGTCGGTACGGTACAAACCTGCGGCTACCAGTCCCAAACCAAACTTAGTGTCACTGGAATAATGGGGACCACCTATCACACTAAAGTCAAACTTCTTATTTTTCTTTTCTTTATTGGCATCATTGAAGTAATCAAGAAATTTTTTGAAAAAGCTCCGACTAACCGGAATAGAATCGGCAACAGATACAACTGAGTCTACCGGTTGTTCTAATGAAGTAGAATTTGTTTGTGCGCTTAAAGTCGTTTGTATGAATAATAGCAGCACTAAAAATATATATCTGTTTAGCCTAGTGTTCATATATAATAAGAAGAATAGAAGTCTGGGACAAAGTTAATTCCAAACTTCTTATTACAACACGATTACAAAGGCTTTTGTTGTTCTATTTTTCTCTTTTAACGATTGAAAAGTCGTATAAATTCAGCCACATCTTCATCCGTTGTATCAAAAGATGTCACCAGACGGATTTCATTCTTTTCCTCATTCCAGAAGTAAAAGAAGTAAGATTGCAACATTCGATCAATAAGAGGGCGGGGCATTGTCAGGAACAACTGATTACTTTCAGCTTTTTGCGTAAAAACAACATCCGGGCACTTCTTCAATTCCTGATAAAGTTTTGCCGCCATAACATTAGCATGAGTTGCATTTTTTAACCAAAGGTCATCAGTCAGATATGCAGTAAACTGGCAAGAAAGATAACGCATCTTTGAGGCCAATTGTGCAGACTGTTTCCGAATAAAACGAGCCTCCCGTTGCAAATCCTTATTAAACACAATAACGCACTCACCCATCATCAAACCATTCTTTGTGCCACCAAAACTAAGAACATCCACTCCACAATCTACGGTCAATTCCCGAAGAGAAAGATTCAGAGCAGCACAGGCATTCGCTATTCTTGCTCCATCCATATGGACATACATACCATTCAGATGGGCAAAGTCCGTCAATCGTTTTAATTCTTCAGGAGTATAAATTGTTCCGAGTTCAGTACATTGAGATATATAAAGAGCTTTGGGTTGTGAATGATGTTGATCACCGAAACCATGAAGATAAGGTTGCATGAGTTCAGGAGTCAATTTTCCATCAACTGTTATGATAGGACGAATCTGACAACCTGTCATCTTTACCGGAGAACCACATTCGTCTACATAAATATGGGCAGTTTCAGCACAGAAAATAGAATGATACGGACGAGTCATTAACTGTAATGCAACCACATTACTACCTGTCCCATTAAATACAAACAACGGTTCACAATCGGAAGTGAAAGCTTCCTTTATCTTGCGGACAGCTTCTTCTGTCCATTTGTCATCACCATAACCCAATGAATGGTCTACATTCGCCCGGTTCAGTACATCCATTACCATTGGATGTACTCCGGAATTATTATCAGAGGCAAAACTTCTCATTGTTACTTCGCTTTTTAATCGGAATACAAAGTAACAGAATTATTTTCAGATATGCTTCTTACGCAACCAATAATCTAATCCAAGAAGCACCAATACAATAAAACTGATATAAAAATAAAAAGAGAATGAAGAAGAATCTCGTGAAAAAACTCCCCACATTATATCTGTCAGTTTCAGGCAATAAACAATATAGTATATCCCCAGTCCGATCAATGCCAGCACAGCTGTGCCAAGAGCTATAATACCCAATCTTTCCCTTCTCTTCCTTTGTTTCTCCGCTTCCCGATAAATGTGTTCCATCATCCGAAATGAGAAATTAGAAGAAAGTTTTCCTGTTTGCTTCCGCTCCAATGCCTGTTTCAAAGCATTTGTTGGATTATTCTTTATTTCCATATCTTTCACTCATTAGAACATACAATTTTTTCCTCGTACGATGTAATTTCACTTTCACATTGCCAACCGCTACACTCATAATCTGACTGATCTCCTCCAAAGATTTATCCTCATAATAGAAGAGGGTTATCAAAAATCTTTCTTCTGTATTCAAGTCATCTATTGCCTGCCCCAAACATATTATTTTCTCCTCATCTTCTGTAGGATCCATTAGGTTCTCTATCTTTTCATCAGGCAAATTATTTATAATACTTTCTTCAATACAGAAATATTCTTGTTTCTTTTTTCGGGTAGCGGATATCGCTTCGTTATAGGCAATACGATAAAGCCAAGTAGAAAAACGGCACTCTCCTTTATAACGTTGCAAATGACGAAAAGCCTTTAAAAAAACATCCTGCACCAACTCTTCTGCATCTTCCGGACATCTGACGATCTGTACTATCAACGAATAAAGAGAATGACTATAGCTATCAAGAAATACAGAAAACAATTCTGTTTCTCCATCCAAGATTCGTTTCACATAGCTTATTTCGTCTTTCTGTTCCATCTTGTCCTTTTAGACGTATCTCTCTCCAAAAGGTTACATCGTTTTACTAGAAAAAATCAAATATAAAATTAATCGAAAATTGATGTAACCTTTCAGAATTCTTTGCGTCAAATAATGCAAAGAACGAAATTACTCATTAAAAAACAATACGATTATGATGGATTTTATCATTGCCCCATTAATTGTGGGAATTATTACGCTAGGAATTTATAAATTGTTCGAACTCTTCGTGTGCAAAAAAGAACGTTTATCAATGATTGAAAAACTCGGAGACAAATTGAATAATGGAGATATTATTAGTAATCTTTCTCTAAATCTCAATTATTCCCGTTCTCAATTCTCCTTCGGTCCATTAAAAGGAGGTTTTCTGATGTTAGGAATCGGTCTAGGTTTATTATTAGGATTTTTCATTTGTCTATTTTCTTTTCCTGGATATACTTATAAAGAAAATAATTATCAAGCAGTTAGCATCATTTACGGTGCATGTGTCCTCGCCTTTGGAGGTCTCGGACTTTTGATCGCTTTTCTAATCGAAACAAAAATGAATAAACGTCAGAAAGAATAATCTTAGCAACCTTTTTATAATATAACTAAAGGACACAAAAAACCATATTAAAGCTAACATGATAAATTATATCAGTTGGCTTTAATTTTATATCTATTTTACTTTCTCAAATAACCTTCAGGAATTTATTTGCCTGATCATTGATTTGCTAAAGTTACACCATCTATTTATCACCAAATAAAAAACTATCCTATATAAATATTCACGCAGAGATATACATATAGTTCATCATCACATTGGTCAAACTCTATTTTATCTTCTCTAGACAACCAGCCTAAAGCAGCACCTAATTCCTTATCTTTTAGCCCAGACATTCTTTTCAGAACGCCATAGCTCCATTTTTCATTATTACTTAACAACTGCCAAACCTTACCTGCATTCAGTCCAATTTCATTTTTATCCATTTTACACTAAAAATTTTATAGGTTAAAACATTAAGTTACAATTTCACCTGTAAAAATAACCAATTGATATTGCAATTGTTTATTCGTTTTTACTAAAATACTGTTACAAAACTCCTTTTAACACAAAAACAGTGTTCTGCTTTCTCAAGATAGGTTCATCAGCATACGTTAAAGTAGAACTTTTCTTAATAAACATCTGTTATTATTCCAATTATCCATCAATAATCAATAAAGATATGGCAAAGAAAATAGCAGATCAACTGATTGAAACGTTAGCAGATACCGGTATAGAACGAATTTACGCAGTTACCGGAGACAGTTTGAATGAAGTAAATGAAGCAGTTAGAAAAAACGATAAGATAAAGTGGATACACGTTCGGCACGAAGAAACCGGAGCTTACGCCGCAGGAGCAGAGGCACAGCTTACAGGTCGCCCAGGATGTTGTGCCGGAAGCAGTGGACCTGGACATGTCCATCTGATTAATGGGCTTTATGACGCACAACGATCAGGTGCACCTGTTATTGCTATTGCCTCAACAATTCCCACCAATGAATTCGGAACCGAATATTTCCAAGAGACCAATACAATCAAACTATTCAATGATTGCAGTTATTGCAATGAAGTAGCAACTACCCCAAAACAATTTCCCCGTATGCTTCAATCGGCTATACAAACAGCCATTACACGTAAAGGAGTTTCAGTGATTGGACTTCCCGGAGATTTGGCTAAAGCTTCTTCCGTCTCTGTAGACTCTTCCACACATGCTTATCCCACAAAATCTGAAATCTGTCCGGCAGAGGAAGATTTGGCACAATTAGCTGATTTACTAAATAAACATGAAAGAATCACTCTTTTCTGTGGTATCGGTTGTCGGGGTGCACATGAAGAAGTGATTGCTCTTTCCGAAAAGTTGAATGCACCAGTTGCATATACTTTCAAAGGAAAAATGGATATACAATACGAAAATCCTTATGAAGTAGGGATGACAGGATTATTAGGAATGCCTTCAGGATATTATAGTATGCATGAAGCCGAAGTACTTGTGATGTTAGGTACTGACTTTCCTTACTCGGCTTTCCTTCCTGATGACATCAAAATAGTACAGATCGATATTAAACCTGAACGTCTGGGGCGTCGTGCCAAATTAGCAATCGGACTTTGTGGAGATGTTAAAATGACTATCCAGGCATTATTACGTATGCTAAACCCTAAAACCAACGATTCATTCCTTGTAAAACAGTTAAAACGGTATGAAGGAGTTAAAAAAGATTTAGCAGCCTACACAGAAGATAAAGGAGAAATTAATAAAATTCATCCGGAATATGTGATGTCAGAGATTGATAAATTAGCTTCGGATGACGCAATATTCACTGTAGACACAGGAATGACTTGTGTATGGGGAGCACGTTACTTACAGGCAACAGGTAAACGTCACATGTTGGGTTCCTTTAATCATGGTTCTATGGCAAATGCTCTGCCACAAGCTATTGGAGCAGCTTTAGCTTGTCCCGAGCGACAGGTTATAGCACTATGCGGAGACGGCGGATTATCGATGACATTAGGAGACTTGCAAACTGTTGTCCAATATAAATTACCAATCAAAATCATTGTATTCAATAACCGTTCTTTGGGTATGGTCAAATTAGAGATGGAAGTAGACGGTCTACCGGACTGGCAAACAGATATGCTGAATCCCAACTTTGCACAAGTGGTAGAAGCAATGGGAATGACAGGATTTAATGTTAGTGATCCGGAAGAAGTATTGACTACTTTATATAATGCTTTCGAAATTGACGGTCCGGTACTGATCAATATTATGACAGATCCGAACGCACTTGCTATGCCTCCTAAAATTGAATTAGGGCAAATGGTTGGTTTTGCACAATCAATGTATAAGCTCCTGATTAATGGACGGACACAAGAAGTCATTGATACGATTAATTCAAATTATAAACATATCAGAGAAGTATTTTAAAGGAGAAGCGATTTACCATTTGTTTAATTAAGGTATAGTTTGCCTGATGTTTCATTTACCATCAAGTAGATTATACCTTTTTTATATGCTTCTTTGCATAAAATCATTTTATTTTCTTATGTTTGTATAATCATCAAAAAGAGAAACACATGGAAAAGCCGGACTCTTCATCCCCCTTCCGCCAATCGATGTACGCAAATAAAAAAGAATGGAATCAATTTCTTTCCATCTTTTTACTAGCTGCCGGCATTGGCTTCACTGTAGCGGGTATTATCTTTTTCTTTGCCTATAACTGGGATACTCTACCCAAATTTGCTAAATTAGGAATCGTAGAAGTGATATTAACAATCTCTGTCTTACTGACAGTTTTTACCCGATGGAATTTACTCACCAAGCAGATTATACTTACTGGAGCAACATTTCTTATAGGTACTCTCTTTGCTGTATTCGGGCAAATCTATCAGACAGGAGCTGATGCGTACGATCTTTTTCTGGGATGGACACTTTTTACACTCCTTTGGGCAATCGCCATACGTTTCGCACCACTTTGGTTCACTTTTCTGGGGTTATTTTGTGTCACCTTATGGCTATATGCCCTGCAAATAGTTCCCAATCAGATTCTCGAAGTAGCCCTACTGACCAATGCCGTCACATGGATATGCGCTTTGGCTACAATTCTCACCGAATGGATGAGAATGAAAGGAAAATTAGAAACACATAATAGCTGGTTTATCCAATTATTGTCCGTAGCCACCATTATCCATGCCAGTTATCAAATGATCATTGCCATAGACGATAGCGAAAATATGATCATCTTTCCTTTGATCAGCGTTCTCCTTCTATTCCCGGTCGGATTATGGTTTGGCTGGAAACAGAAGAATCTGTTCTATCTCTCTACCATCCCTTTTGCCATATTGATGATTTTATTATTCCTCTTTATAATCCGCAGTAATTTACATAGTGAATCAGCACTATTTTTTCTGAGTGGACTGATAGTTCTTACCGGGACTACCCTACTTATATATACAGTACTTAACTTAAAAAAGAAATGGTATGGCACAAAATAATAGCCTGACAATCCAAGCCCTGTCGATCATAGGAGGAATCCTGACTGCTATATTCTTACTAGGCTTTATGTTTGTATCCTCAATTATTGATACGGAAATATCTGCAATGATAATAGGAGTAATACTAATAGTTGCTACACTGTTTATCAACCGAAGTTCTACAGCTTCTTTTCTAGATGCCATGGACATCACCCTCTATGTAGCTGGAGCTATGCTATTAGGCTACGGCCTATTCCAAAACTTGGTACTTCTTTTTATCATTCTGATGATAATCAGCGTTCCTACCTTCCTATTCTCAAAAGGTTTCATCCTCCCCTTCCTTTCAGTTATCCTGTTTGCTTTTGCATTCCTTGGAGAAATATCCCAACTAACTTTCTCATGGGAGCTACTGCAAATAGGTATGATACTTATATTAGCAGCCTTTCTTCTGACAAATGTATACGAAACAAAAGTCTCTCTCGTTTTTAAGAATCACCTTGCCAAATACAGACCGTTTCATGCTGGATTATTTGTCTCCTGCGTTGCATCATTAGCCATATTATCCATCCGTTCCTGGATAATCGATATCGGCTTTTTCTGGATACCATCTGTTGCCATTTGGACAGGTTTTTTTATCATTGTCCGCAAAATTATGGAAGTGATGGAAATAAAGCCGATAGCCAAACAAGCAGGAGTTTATGCTCTTTGCCTCATCATCTGCCTGCCTACCCTGTTTACTCCCTATCTGTCAGGTAGTCTGCTTCTCATCCTGATATGTTTCCATTATGGCTACCGGACAGAGTGTGCCACCGCACTCTTGCTATTCATCTATGCTATTTCGAAATACTATTATGATTTGAATCTAAATCTACTCCTGAAGTCAATCACTCTCTTCTTCACAGGAGTTGCTTTACTAGTAGCCTGGTATTACTTCACTCAAAAAAGAACGAAACATGAAAAAATATAGCCGGATACTGATTATCGCAAACCTAATCCTTCTATTGGGATATTTCAATTGGTCTGTTTATCAGAAAGAAAAGATACTGGAAAACGGGCAACTGGTGTTATTGCAATTAGCTCCGGTCGATCCCCGTTCTCTGATGCAAGGAGACTATATGGGGCTCAGATACCAGGAAGCAAGATCGGAACTGTTACAAGAAAATGCACCGGCACATGGATACGCTATTCTGAAAACAGACAGTAACCAAGTGGGGCAAATCATTCGTCTGCAAGAAAATCTAGAGCCTATATCAGAGAATGAGCTGGCTATCAAATATAAAGTAGTTGATTTCCGGTTATTCTTCGGAGCAGAATCTTTCTTTTTTGAAGAAGGACAAGCCGATGTCTATGAAAACGCCGTTTATGGAGGATTGAAAGTAGATGGGAAAGGACAAAGCTTACTGATCGGATTGTATAATGAGAAATTTCAGCTGATTCAGCCGGAGCCGGATAAATAGTAATCCATCAAAAAAGCATGATTACCTATCCACAGATAGCCACAACATCATTATAAAAGACTGACGGTATATGGTCAGGATAATGTCACCATCCTAACCATATACCGTCAATCTTTTATTGAGATACCGTCACTATCCTGAAAAGGTTCTTTTTACTCTTTTCAGTGATGTCAGATACTGCATGTACATTTACAATATGTAAGCATACATTGCTTATTTCTCTGTTAGGAACATAGGCCTTAATACCTGCAAATCTATTTCCTGTTGAGGTTTAAATTTGTCAGAAGCCATATATTCCAAAATACTCTGCTTAAACTGAGCAGCAGATAATCTGATATCCAAATCCGTATCCAGATCAATACTGCAAACCATCAAATTACCCTTTCCTACTTTACCTTCAAAAAGCACACCCAGTTTCCGGTTCTTGAACCAGTCATCAATGATATAAACCAATGGTCTGAAATCGTGAGAGAAATCATCCATTATCATAGCATTGCAATTTACAGCAAGATCTTTCCATTGAAAATCCGAGTAACCATCGTTCGGGAAAGAAGCAAAGACGTCATGTTTAGGATCGCATAAGAAACCTAATGTCTGAGGAGGAGCATTGTTGGTCCATGCTGTATTCCAGAAAACAGGAGAAAATGCCGTTTTAATATCTCCTCCCTTTTCCGGTACTACCTTACCATAAGAAAGGAACAAAACATTTTCACCTTGATTCAACTTCTCTATGGCTTTGTTATCCAGATCATACGTGATATAAGGCATCTTTTGTATTTCTTTCTTTTCGGAAGGATATACCCATACATGCCAACTGTTAGCGATCTCGGTATTCTCTATATTCACTTTCAATGTTAGCTGAGTAGGATCAGTGAAAGTATTCAAAGGTAATTCGATGCTACCCACTTCTATCAAGTTTCCTATAGGAAGATCAGTTTTGAAAGAACCTGACTTTACAACATTACCCTCCTTTGTTTCAAAATTCCACACAACAGTCACATCATTCAAAGGTTTCTCTCCAAAATGAGCAAACTCTATATCTGCTGTCAATTGTTCGTTATTGTTCCACACTAATTTAGCCATTCTCGCTAAAGGTACGGTTTGATTACAGAAGGTACTAAACTCTTTATCATCCACATAACCTTTGCTTTCCCAGAAAGGATTCAATACTCCTACCAAGGCAGTTCCCTGACCGGGAAAATCATGTAAATCCAAAAGCTGGAATCCCGCAAAGCCAGGAGTCCGCAGAGCAGCTTCTATATCCATTTTATAGCACAAGGTTTGTAAACGACCGGAAGCATACAAATACTTCTCAGCCATATCCCCCAACCCTTTTTCATTTAAGGTTTCTCTAAAGATTTCAAAGTTTTTGGCTTTCAATACACCTGTATATTTATCAATTTCCTTAAAGTCGGGATATACACACCACTGACCAACCTCATGACTTACCGTCGGCATATCTTTCTCTATGCGTTCTCTAAAGTCATAGTCAGTACGGGGAGTATACACATTCAGAATATTTTCTATACGTCCAATTCCTCCGATACGTGGGTGATCCGTATTAAAATAATCCGCGTCTTTCACTTTAGGCCAACCAGCAGCACTTGTATACAATCTTCTACCGTCAGTCTGTTTCCAATGAACCACAAGATCATTCAAATAACTTTTTTGATTATCCCCTCCCGGTTCATTTCCATACGCCAACAGACAGAAAGACGGATGATTTCCGTACTCATTCACAATGCGGTCGCTCTCTTTTTTCAACCATTCATCCTGCGGATTGCCATCTCCTACCCAAGTCCATCCACCACACTCAACCTGAAGATATACTCCCATGCTATCAGCTACGTGAAATGCAGCAGCAGGAGGACACCAAGAATGGAAGCGGACATGATTCAAGCCATAACTCTTACATGTACTATAGATTTTCGCCCAATAGTCATTATCCATTGCCGGATAACCTGTCTTCGGGAAAATACAACATTCCAATGTTCCACGAAGGAAAAGGGGACGACCGTTAATATCAAAATGAGTCCCATTGACGGTAAGATCACGAAATCCGAAATTAAGTTCTTTCTCGCTAGCTCCATCTTGAGAAGATAAAACAGCTTGTAACCGATAAACATTCGGAGTAAACTCAGACCATAACTTTACACTATCTTCCCATTCAAGCGTAGTTTCTACACAATCACCCGTACTAGTTGCAACCTCTATCTCTTTCTTCAATACCGGACGACCTTCAAAAAGAACTTTCAGTGCCAAACGAGAATTCTCAGGCTTTCCATTCAGATAAACTTTAACGTTCGCCTTTTTTGCTTTCGCATCAGGATAGACTTGTATATGATCGATAGCCATAGAGGGAAGCGCTTTCATATTTATCGTCCCTATCACTCCATTCCAGTTTGACTGAGTATGATCTGAAACACTATGAGCATTGGAACCGACATCAATGTGCATTCTATTATCAACTCTCAAAGTCAATAGATGTTTGCCGGGGATCAAAGAACTGACTACATATCTGTGAGGAACTTGTAAAGCATCCTGATGATCTATTTTCTTTCCGTCAATATACAATGAAGTTTCCCAATGAGTACGTTCAAATTCAAATTGAATTCGTTTGTTGTTCCAAGCATCGGGAATCTCTATTTCTCTTTGATACCAAGCAACACCTACATAATGTTTATCAGGATTTAACCAAAACGGAACTTTAACATTTCCCGGTTTCCGATATTTCTCATACTCTTCCGCTGTGTACCATGATTTATCATTCACCGATCCTGTCCATTGCGTATGGATATCCACATCATGCCCTTTCCCTTGTTCCTGTAAAGATCCCGGCAACTTGACACGTTCCGAAAGGGACTTTGTTGCCCAATTCTCTTTTTCGCCAATATCATTGCTGTCCAAAGCAAAACTCCAATCGCCCGCCAAAGAATGACCTAAGTTTTTATTTGTCTGACAAGCATATACCACACACAATAGAGCCATAAAAACACTCCAATTTACTATACTTCTTCTCATGGTTTGATTTCTTTATTATTAACGCAACTATATATTTTATTTCTTCAATTTTAATGTAACAACCAGTTCCAACCGGCAGCCTGCCACATTGGTAAAAGTTCCGACGTATTTTCCAGCTTTCTCTTCACTAAAATTAAGTACAGAAGCATCCCGCCGATCGGAAGTAAAGCCCGCAGGACCTTCCCAATGCCAGTTACCGTTCATAGGATGGGGACCAAAAGTCACATTGTCACCAGCTTTTAACTCCATTTCAGTTACTTGCTGCCAACCACTGCCATTATTGAGGTAAGACACAAGATCGGGACAACCCACCTCTCCTTCTACCTTCACCGTAAAAGTCGTGCTTCTTTGGCGACCATACCTGTCAATGCAGGAGGCTGTGTATTCACCACCTTGATTGACCATCACTGGTGATAAGGTGACATCCCGCGTTCCTGCAAAGAAACCATTCGGACCAATCCAGCTCCAACTTAACTCACCGACAGCATCGGCCTGCACATCTAAAGTAATAGTCCCCCCCGGATTGACACGTATAAATTTACTTCTTAACCATTTACCTTCCATATCTCTGACACTAGATATTAAAATCGGTCCTTCCTCTCCTTTGACAGAAACCAGATAGTTAGCCACACTTCGATATCCGGCCTCATTGGTATAAATAGCTGTATAAATACCTCCCTGTTTAATATTTTCCAGTTTCAAGACACGCTCATTAAATGTGACCCCATCCGGTCCTTCCCAACGCCAGCTACCATTTTTAGGAAGTGGATCAAGAGTCACAGTTCCTCCCTTTTCAACTATAGCAATACTTTCTTTCTTCTCCTCTCCTTTGTTTACAGAAAGGTGAGGCTGTATCACTTGCATCTCTTTTATTTTCTGAAAAGCTATTTCAGCCATTAATGCCGCCCCCGAATCGTCAGGATGTACATCATCTGGAAATTCCTTATTTGCCCCCAGCAAAGGTTGGTGATAATCAATAACCTGAGCCCCTATTTCTTTTGCAATCTGTTTCAAAAGTGGAATCAATTCTTCTTCCACCACTTTATTCTGGTCGGCTTTTGCCGGACCGAACAAAGGAGGAGGAAGACAAACATAAATAACCGGATCCTTTCCCCCTTGACGAAATTCATTCACCATCGCCAGATAATCCGACTTAAATTCCTGTTTCAACTTATTCCAACGTGATGGATGAGCATCATTCGTTCCTAAAGCAATGAGCAGAATTTGCGGATTGGCTTCTTTAGCTCTTTTAAAATTTTGGGTAGCCCAATAAGGAACTTCACTATTTTTAAACATAGTAGTTCCGCTGACTCCACAGTTAAGTACTGCATAGCCGTTTCCCAACAATTTATTGGTTTGAGCAGGCCATGCTTTTTCCTGACTTGTATTTCCGTAGCCTTCAGTAATACTGTTACCCACACAAACAACTCTTACCGGTGGGAGTTGTTTCACCACTGTTCTTGCTGCCGGAGCAGATTCCTCACCCTCCATACTCCCATTTTCATTCTTACCACATACCGTAAGAGAGAGAAAAAAGGCAAAACCTAATAATAAATTTATTCTTTTCATTTTCAATAAAATAATAGTCAATTTCCAGTTGAAAATTTGGGGTTTATCACTTCTCATTTATTCAATATTCACAAGTATTTTTTCTAATATATAGCCCTATTGAGGTGTATTCAGACCCTATTTCCAAACTATTAATAACTGACAAATAGACTATTAATACCCGTCAAGTAGATCATTAATACTCTACAAACATAGAAATAAAAGCTTTCTGAAGTGCCTAAAACCACTTGCGAAAATTGAATTATATATTTAATACCTATTTATTCAATACCTATTTAACCTGTTTTCCTTTTGTCTTACATTCTTTTGAAGGATTATATCCTTGAATATTCTTTTTTCCTATAAAAAAAGAACAGATCACCCATCTAGTCAATTTTCCGGACATGCTTTACTCTTCTTTATTCCCCGGATGTTCCCATAGGATTAGTCTCCGGAGTAACCTGATTCATCACTACCATACTTACCATTTCCAATGCTGACCATACTTTTCTTTTCAAAGGAGCATCTACAGGTGCATCCGGTGTCCGTACCGCCCATTCATTCCATGTAAGATTATCATTATTACGTCTTTTCCAAGAAAGCATCGCATTGAGTTTCATCCATTCATAATAAGTAATTGGTTTCCGGTCTTTTGTATAAGTAGTCTCATAATTCCATAAGTTATTTTCATGTACGAAAAGCCCCATACCACGCGAAAATTCAGACTCCCAACTACCATCATAACGATGAGCAGACATTATCCCTTCATTAGTTACACATTCCGTCATCACGTATTTGATACATTGTTTGGCTGTTTCTGCATAAATAGGCTCTTTAGTAATCTGATATAATGCATTACATGCTTCGACAAAAGCCCCTATATTGTATACATTGTACGAATTGGTCAGTTTCCCGGGTTCAGGACCGGAAATGTTTTCATCAACTCCTCCCGTAGGCTGATACAAATGTGTATAAAGCCATTCAAAGAGTTCTTTGGCTCTTTGTAGGTACATTTCTTTACCAGTTGCTTCATAGAGGTAGCAAGCCATGGATACAGCAGGATTATTACTCAAACCGGACTTACTCTCTTTATTAACGCTCCACCAGAGTCCCCCTCCATAGGTGTTATCATAAGCCTGCTTATAAAGATGGTTCCAATCCCATTCTGCCTGTTCCAAGAAACGGGGTTCGCCGGTAATTTGATACCCACGAATAAATGCTAATCCGGCCCAAAGCAGGTCATCAGTAAAGATATTCCATGTCCAATCGTGCGTATCGTTTGTTGCAGGATTCTTTTCGTGTTCCAAAAAAGAATAAAGTAATTCCGACAGTAATGGCTTTACAGATTCGTCTCCCACACATTGATAACGGTCTTCCACCATCAATATGATCAATGCATGATTCCAATAATAAGACCAATCTTTGGTCCCCTGCTGATGACGATAGTAAATTCTTCCATCCTTGCTGTTCAGACGATCCAGAAGAAAAGCCCTGTTATAATAGCAGAAAGCACTATCTGCCAAGGTAGGAGGAATTTCTTCGGTTCCCCACCATTTCGGATCAGCCGGAGTTACCGGTTGCTCTGTATCTCCACCGTTATTTTCACCGCCAATTGGATTCCCATCATCAATAATAGGTTTATCGTCGCCTCCGCAGGATATGAATAGTGGCATAACAAAACAGCTAATCAATAAACTTTTCAATATATTCATATGCCAAATATAATTTGATAAATCAAAGGGAGTACCTCCGATAGACATTTTTATCCCTCTCTCAGGGCACCCCCTATTTATATTATTAGTTTATACCATACAAATAAACCTCAGAAAAAGCTGCACAGTTATTATTATTGTTACTTTCGGTAACTTCTACCTTCACATAACGTCCCTTTGTCGGAGTTATACTGAATGTCTGTACAGCATCTTGGTTTTCCATTGTAAATGTTCCAACCTCCTGCCAAGATTCTCCCGTATCACTTACATAGAAATAACCAGAACGCGCATAATTATATCCTAGCCTACGTTGTAAGGAGATCTGAGTGAACTCGTGCATAGTTTTAGTATCAATGACCAAATCATGTGGCAATGGAGGATATCCATTATCCCATTTAGAATGCCAATAAGTATTGATATTATCATCAAATATATTGGAAGCTGCCCCATTACCGTTTCCTTCCACTGTTTGTGAGCTGGCTACAACAGTCCATCCTGTTCTACTCAATTGAGTCCCCATAATGCGGAATGTCAATGGATAAACATCTTCACCCTCCTTCGGTAAGAATAAAGAGGTATTACTTATTTTAATAGGCAGCATATAATCTCCCGGCTCCAGATTAGCTCCTTCAATAGTCACTACCAACGGAGCTTCTGTTGTTCCTTTCGACAATACCATCTGCTCGGCAAATGAATAATGAGCATCTAATAGCTTATATGTAGTCTTATGTTCTGTGTTGTAATTATTCACATATTCGGCATCTACCGTAAAGCTACAAGTAATATCCCAAGATATATTCTCTACATCAAGTTTAAACAAAGCTTCTTGTGTAAATGTCCCTACCAAACCATACTGCTTTGTGATAATACTAACTCTTGTGTTAGAGAATTGCACAGCAGGTTTTAGTATCTTTGTAAATTGCAGAAACAGATTGTTTTTATCTGCATTGATAGAGTCTACCTCACTCGTAGCATATAAGGGTAATACCCATACTGCAGTAGGGTCTGCCTCCATATCTGCTTGAACCTTTGTAGGATCCACAGAGACAGTCACATTCTGATATCGATCTTGTGAAGCAAATTCCATATGTGAATTCCCCAATGAATAGGCATCTCCGGACAGAACTTTGTAATTGACGCCTTCCAACTCACCATATCGTTCATCTAATTCCTGTTGAGTCAGCACCTTTAAATCTGCAGTAGCAGTCAGCGTCGGTTCACTTCCACTTTTAATAACAGCATAAGTAAACGTGTTGTTTTCTCCTGTATCATACAGCGTCAGCTCCTGTTTACCGGTGGTTTGCAAATACAATATCTTATTATATCGCTCCGGTATCTGATTTTCAAGGTCATATTCCGAACTGTTGCAAGCACCCAGAGACACCAAGCACCCTGCAAGCATTGATAAGTATACTATCTTTTTCATTTCTATTGCTATTAAGGTCATTATTAATATCCCGGAGCTTGAACCAACTGCGGGTCATTAGAAATCTCAGTCCATGCGATAGGCCATAGATACATACGGTTGTCCCATTGGAACGGTTGTTTGATAACCGTCCGTTTATTAAATGCCTCAAACGTTGGATCTTTTCCTGCGCCTAACATGTTCAGGCCTTCACGTGCACCGGCTTTCAACTGTTGTGGAGCCAACAGCCAACGACGTACATCATAATATCGGTGTCCTTCACCCCAAAGTTCAATGAAACGTTCGTTACGTACCCAGTCAGTAATACTCATTCCCGAAGCAGCAACTTCGGACTCTGTCAATCCTTGAAGTCCGGCACGTTCACGAATCCGATTCAGATAAATTAAAGCATTTCCCACCTCTCCTTTTGCTGCATAACATTCAGCTACGTTCAAGTAAAGTTCCGCAAGACGGAATAATGGTTTTGCATAATTCTTGCTATCAGATGCCCCGTCTATAGAAGAATAGCGTACACTAGGAGAGATATATTTCTTAGTAAGGTATCCACCTTCGATATAGTTACGTCCATTCTGATCCCAGCCATAACCTTGTGCCTTGCTGCTAAGCATATTGATAGTTAATGGCTCACCGTCTTTCATAATCGGTGAATAATCATCTCCGTCAAATGAAAACATTGCATAGAAGCGAGGTTCTCTATTAGTGTTCAGCTTAATTACATTTTCATGCCCTTTCACTAAGATACCTGCTCTCTCAAAACGTTCATTCCCTTTTGGAAAACTTGGATCAAGATCAGGTAATTTTCCATTCTTTGTATAAAAATGTTCTATAGAATAAAGTGTTGGATTGATAGCCCCCCAACCATCTGCCCATCTATTATCTGCCTCATTGAAACAAAGAACACGAGGAGGACATTGTGCAAAAGTCATCCATGCGTTACTACCTTGTAAAAATACTCCCCAAATAATTTCCTTATTACCATCATCTTCGTTTGAAGAAGTAATGGTACGAAGCATTAATACTCTTTTGGCAAACTCTTTACCCTCAACTGTTGAAGTATCAACCCCTGCAATATAAGGAATAGGCACATCACGTATATTACTAGGCACATTATCCATGTCTACTAGTTTACGTTCACCCACACTTTCAGCAGCTTTCAGGGCCGCTAAGTTGGCTTCCAAGGCACGATCCCATTTGCTCATATCTTCCTGACGGCTCACAAGTTCAGTACCATACCCCGGGGTCTCATAGTTTGTATTTTTCCAATCTGGATAAGGGAACTTACCGTTCCATAATGGAGAAGCAGCATACAGCAGTACACGTCCTTTCAATGCTAATGCAGCGATAGAAGTAGCACGTCCCCATTCTTGTGCATTTGTTACATCCGGAAGAGCGTTAATGGTCTCATCATTAAGCTTCTGATTACAAATATAATCGACTACATAATCAAAATGCGAACGTCCGGGGAACTCTCCGGGTAAAGTAGATTGAGGCATACGATCATCTACAATGGGAATAGGTCCGTACATTTCCAGCAACCGGAAGTGGTAATATGCTTTCAGGAATTGTGCTTCTGCTTTCCAACGTGCCTTATCTTCTTCAGTAGCTCCTGTCGGATTGTTATACTGCTCCAACAGATTTAAAAACATATGACAATGTCCGATATAATTATAGCAAGCATTCCACCAACCGGCAGCATTTGTATCCGAATAAAGATTCCAAGCGGCCTTTTGACTGTCTTCGCTCCATTGTCCCGAGTGCACTGATTCATCAGAAGACCATTCATAGTTTTTATATGGAAATGGAGTTGTCGATTCTACAGCGATGTAACAAGAATTAATAAAGCCGTTAGCACTATTCCTGTCCTTCATCGTATCAGAGGTAGTTGCCTGTTCAGGTGGAACTACATCCAAATAATCGCATGATACTAGTACACCAAAGGATAAGGAAAATCCCAATGCGATATTTTTAATATTATATTTCATAATTCAGTCTGTTTTTACATTGATTAGATATTAACTTGTACTCCTAGGTTGAATGTGCGTTGCATCGGGTAAGTATTCCATCCCAACTCCGGGTCCCACAACTTGAAAGGACTCCATACTGCGAGGTTGTCGCCACTAAAGTAAACACGACAATGTGAGAAAGAATAGCCCAATTCCAATGTCTTGAAACGGATAAAATTACCATTACGCACCCAGTGACTGCTACCCTGATTATTGTTGGCAATATCAGTGTTTCTCAAACCAAGTCTCGGGAACTGAGCATTCGGATTTGGATTGTCGATTGACCAGTGGTCATCTGCAATCCATTTCATCACGTTGTTATTTCGTTCACCAAACGCTGTCATAGCCCCATTAATCATTATATTCCGCTGAGCCGAACCGTTAAAGAATACACCAAAGTCTAATTTCTTATAAATTACATTCAATCCCAAACCATATTGAATACGAGGCATAGATCCATATGGAGACAGCATAATTCCATCGGAAGAGTTGATAACACCGTCACCGTTTATATCACGATATTTCAGGTCACCCGGTTTAGGTTGGCTTCCCAATCCTGACTGATCCGGCCAATGTTTGATTTCATCTTCACTGGTGAAGTAACCTTCCGAAACAAATCCCCACATATAGCTCAACGGCAATCCAGCTTTTCTTGTCCACTCAGTTTCGTATTTAGGTTCATCGTAGTACTTGAATTTATTTTTATTATAAGTAAAGTTACCACGAAGATCCACTCTTAAATCTTTGATTACTTCTTTTTTCCAGTTCACACTCAATTCGAGTCCTTGATTATCTACCTTACCGACATTACTCCACGGTGTCGCTCCAAAATATCCCAGCAATGTAGGCCAAGAACCACGTTTCATAAAGATTTTGTGGCGATGATCGTAGAACCAGTCAAAAGTAATACTCAGTTGGTTGAACAATTCCATGTCCACACCAATATTCAACTTGTTCACACGTTCCCAACAAGCACCTTCAACGGCTAAAGTATTAAAGCCAGGACCATTGTAACTGTATTCACCATCGTAACCGGTGTGATAACCACCACCATTCAAGATTACATTGTCTACATACAAGAAGTGTCCGGCACCTTCGTCCATTTCATCGTTACCCACAACACCGTACGAGCCGCGTATTTTGAAAAAGTTAATGTAATCTTGTAATGGTTCCCAGAAATCTTCGCCACTTGGAACCCATCCTACAGACATAGCCGGGAAAAACTCAAAACGATCGCCTTTTGCCAGACGTTCCGTACCATTATAACCGAAGTTGAATTCTGCCAGATATTTGTGTTTATAGTCGTAAGTAAAACGACCGGAGAATCCTTGCAAACGATTCGGACGAACACCACTACGATATTCACGTTGCATATACATCAACATTCCCGATACACCATGATATCCGAATGTGCGATTGTAATCCAAACGTGCATCAAAATAGAAAGTCTGGTTGGAGCCGTATCCATTATCATGCTCATTGATATAGTCTGTACCGGAGTTTCCTACACGTTCCAAGTCAAATACATCCGGATTGTTCAAATCCCATGTACTCTTTATCATACGATAATAGTAAGGATCGATAGAACGGGTATAGTTAGTAGTAGACCAATTCTTGAAGTTTACCAATGCGGTTGCCTTCAGTCCTTCGGTAATAAAATCAAGTTTTTGCTCAATGTTCATGGCTGTATTCAGGGTATTATAATTTTCTTCCTTGAAACTGCTTAACATTTTAGCATAAGGGTTCGTATATAAGTCATTGTTGGAAACAACCCAATCGTTACCAAACCGAATATGTTCGTCGTCTTCACGAGCCGGAAAGGTGGCAGGAAAAGCAGTAGGGTTTGTATCACGCGAAGCATTAAACAAATCCGATGTAGAATATCCCGGACCTTTCAGGTTACCAATCTGAGCATTCATTCTTAATCCCAGTTTGGTCGTTGATGTCAGTTGATAAGTCAGGTTATTTTGGAAAATGTAATTCCAACGGTTGATGTTGTTATTATAGGAATATGTCTTTGGAATATCCAGCATACCAGTATCATGGTTTGCCTGCAAACTCATATAGTAGGTGATACGTGAACCACCACCGGATATATTGATATTAGCACGTTGGTTCCAAGTAGACTTTTTAAACATAACATCCTGCCAATCTACATCCGGATAACGGTACGGATACAAATGGCTGCGAGTCATTTCAATATCTTCATCTGAATATTGAGCTTTTCCACCACGTGCTATGGAAGCCTCGTTATATGTTTCCATCCAACGTGCTCCATTTACATAGTCTACAAATTGCATCGGCTGTTGCATGGAAGCTTCAAAAGTCACGTTGATTCTTGCTTTTTGGTTCAGTTCTCCGTTCTTGGTTGTTACCAACATTACGCCATTAGCACCACGTGCACCGTAAATAGCTGTAGCAGAAGCATCTTTTAATAAGGAAAAGCCTTCGATATTTTCAGCAGGAATACGGTCCAAGTCTCCACTTGAAATTTCCACTCCGTCTAACAAAATCAATGGTGTTGTACGTCCTGCGAAACTCCCGATACCGCGGATGTAGAAACCTGAAGTAGACCCCGGCTCGCCACTAGTACTGTAAGCAACAATACCGGCCAGTTTACCAGCGAGGCTATTGGTCAATGAAGAAGTAGGTGTTCTCAAGTCCGAGCCCTTGATAGTAGTGATAGCTCCTGTCACAGAAACCTTTCTCTGTGTACCGGCTCCTACAACTATAACTTCATCCAGCATTTCGTTATCTGATACCATTTTCACATTTACTTCACCTTGATCGGTGATGAATATAGTCTGTGTTTGATAACCAATATAACTGATTTCCAATACAGTCTCTTTTCCTCTTGGCACTTGAATAGAAAAGCGACCCTCTTCATCAGTGATTACTCCGATCTTCTTATCTTTAATTTTTATATTTGCACCGATAACAGGCATATTATCGGACTTATCAACAACTGTACCTACCACTGTACGTGTTTCTACTTTTTGCTGCGTAGTTTCAAGTATTTCTGTGTTTTTCATACTTGTCTGTGTTGCTACGTTATCGGCAACAATTACAGAAACAGGGCAGGTCAATAATAAACAGAAGATAGGTCGCTTCAACCAAGCAGTTCTGTCAAGCAAACAATTTTTTCCCATGTTTTCATTTTGAATTAGACATTTATTTTTGATCGTCCACTGTTTAATGGACATCACTTTATTTCAATGTTTTATTAGATTTAATCTAAGAACTTAAAAACATTCATACTTTACGGAGGAACCATATTTACATTATAAGACATAAACATGCTTTTTATTAGATTCTCATATTCATTACATTCACTCTATCGCACAGCCGAACACTGATTTATCAAGTTACATATAGCCAAAATCCCTTGATGGTTTATATCCATTCTTGTTATCTCTCCTAGAAGCCCAATACATTTTTCCTCTCTCTGCAATCCCCAATACCCCAATGCCATCATATATTTACAATGAATCATATTACGAGTATCCAGATCATCTTCCCAAATCAGTAGATCGGGTAAGGATACGGCAAAATAATCCATCTTTATTTTATCAAACAGATGTTTTTCGCCATAAGAAATCAACTTATAAAAACGTCCGCTAGCTTCGTCCTTGCGTCCCAATTTCAACAAAGCCAGTCCTTGATAAAATATCTTATCGGGCTTTGCATCATTATAGTACAAGGCTGCTGCAGGTTCGGTAGGACCTATGATAGCTTGCTCCCAACAAGCAGTAGCTCTTTCTTTATTACTTAAAGCTTCATAAGCACATCCCATAAAGTAATAAAAATCATTCTCCTGAGCACCGTACAGTTTACCTTCACCCAAATG
The DNA here is from genome assembly GCF_900155865.1 of Bacteroides bouchesdurhonensis. Taxonomy (GTDB): domain Bacteria; phylum Bacteroidota; class Bacteroidia; order Bacteroidales; family Bacteroidaceae; genus Bacteroides; species Bacteroides bouchesdurhonensis. The sequence continues at coordinate 1,623,203 of NZ_LT707006.1, read as the reverse complement.
ACATGGATACTCCAGACATTCTTCCAGCAATGCGATAGCAGCCTCATACTTACCCGTTACTAATGCTTGCTTTGCCAATTCCACACGTGCAAACTGATACTGGGCAGAAACCTTTCCTTCTCCACCTTCCCATGGGTGAAAGATATGATCATCAAGAAGTTCTTTGGCTTTTTCATATTCACCTATCTGATTCAACAAGGTTATTTCTTCTAATACCAAATCATCACGTTGCATAATTAATTCGGGATACTGCTGCAAAAAGGCCAAGCGTTCCGCGTGTGGACGACACATACGTTTATAAAGTTGGTCGAGTTCCATTAGAATACGTGCGTCAGTCTGATTCAGTTGAAAAGCACGCTCCATGTATTCCATTGCTTTTACTTTTTCATCCTTTTTATTGAAGTAAGCTAATGCTAAATTACGACATACGGTCGGAAAATTAGAATCCAGCTTCATGGAAGTTTCCCATGCTTCAATAGCCAAAGCATACTGCCGTTTGTCATAATATAAATTACCCAAATAGTAAGGAGCTTTTGCATCATACGGATTCTCTTTCATAGCGCATCGCAAGGCAAGAATTGCTTCCAGACGGTTAGGGAAACAATAGTCCGGACATACATTGGCTGCATCTGCAAATGCTTGTTGTACACCATCAAATCCTCCATGCAGCAGGCTCCATCCTAGATAATAATAAGTCATCGGAGTGATAGCAGCCTCATCGATCGCTACTTTCCATAAAGAAACCGCTTCCATCCAGCAACCAGCTCCACAGTAATCAAGTGCTATTTCATCATAGTTGTGAACTTCCTTGCGTAACATTTCTTTCAAACTAGTCAGATCTTCAGAAGTATTGGTAACCAAATACTTCTCGTAATAACAAGCAAAATTGAATTTATCAATCGATAATGAATCTTTAATCCATCGCAGGGCTTCTTCTCTCTTACCCATCCGACGGAGAATCGCTATTTTCAAAGCACGAGCTTTATGGTTATGCCAATTACGAATCAACGAATGATTTATTTCATCCAAAGCGTCTTCTAAACGTCCTTGCATCACAGAAATCTGTGCACATGCAAAATAACCGGCATCTTGCCAGGCTGCATTCCAGCACGATTTATAAAACCAATCATAAGCCTCGTTTATTTTCCCCTGATACTTCAATGCAAGCCCCAGATTATAAATTGGTTCCCCATCATAAGGATTCGGATTACGTTTCTGCAAAGTTTTTACGGCTGTCCTCAAATACTGTTCGGCTTTATCAAAACATCCTTTACGGATATACCACAAACCAAGCGCATTGTTGTTGCGAACATCGATCGGATCACGACGTAGAGCTTCTTCATAGTAATCCACCGGATTATAGGTAGCATGTCTGTACTGCTCCAAATGTAAACCTGTCAGATAAAGTTGCTCTGTTGTTTTTATCTCTTCCGGTAGCAATGCAGCTTCCGCCGCGTCGGGAATAGGTTTCACTTCATCCGGCTCTGTATGCCATGATAGCAATTCTATTCCATCTGCAAAGATTCCAAGAGTCAATTCACTAAAATCTTCTCCCTCTGTACTGACAGTCTCATCCAACAGATTCTCCGGAGTAATAGTAACCTCTTTATTGAAATAAACTTTGCCGTCTTTCCCCTTCAACACCACCGTCACAGTCTGGTTGGAAGTAGCAAAAATTTTAAATCTCACTTGATGTTCATCTACCGGATCAATATTCATCAGTAAGTCTTTACTTACATTTTTTACAATTCCTAACTCTCGGTATGGCAGAAAGTATTGTACAAAACTCTTTTCTTCATAAGGTTGCAACCAAGTAAAATCCGGTTGGTTCTCGGTATATACGCCTGCCATAAGTTCAATGTAAGGCCCATCTTCATCAGTCAGGTTACGATCCCATGCCTGACCAAAATCACCATTGCCCCATGTCCATTGCTTTTTACCCGGAGATATATGATGGTTGGCTACGTGCAGCATGCCTGCACGAGTATCATTTTCATAACCGCCCACAAAGTTAAAGCGGGAATTAACGGCCATATAAGAAGTAGGAACTTTAATATTCTTATAATTCGAAATATCTACACCTGCCGAATAGTCCATCTTATAATAAGTTCCCGTAGCAACTGGAAAACTCGACACTGCACGTTTACCATGGTCGAATACAGCGTTTATATCGGGAGGAAATACACTTTGATAATAATCATTTACTGCTACCGCTGGGTTTGCCCACCACAAGAATGTCTGCGGTATCTCTGTACGATTATAAAGAACTCCTTTAATCTCAAGATAAGCATGTCCGGGACGAAGCGTGAAACCTGCCATACCTTTCTGGTGAAACATACGTTCCATTTCACTTACCCATATCGTAACACTACCATCTTCATTCTCTTCAATAGCTACATCTACCGGCATAAAGGTGCTGGGACGATGATGTTGGGGCCAATTAAACTCAATACCTCCTGAAATCCATGGACCGGTCAATCCCACCAAGGCTGGTTTTATCACCTGATTATAATAAATAAAATGACGTTGTTTGATTTTATCGTATGCCATTTGTACACGTCCACCCAATTCGGGCAGTATCATCACTTTAATATATTCGTTCTCCAGAAAATACGCGTCATACTCTTTATCAACTTTCTCATTGGAGATTGATTCAATGACGGGATAGGGATAAACAACCCCGCTACTACCTTGATAAACGCGCTTCTCTAAGAAAATCGGATTCTTTTCCGGTTTCCCGATTTCATAGGTAGGAATTACCTTTTTTTCTTTCCATGCTCTTACCATACTATCAATTATTGCTATTCATTAACGCGATTTTGAAATGCCATATTTCAGACTTTTATGTTCTCCATTTTACTAATCGTTTGGAAAATAAACAGATAAAGAGCTCCCACGACAAGGAAAATCTGCTTTTCCCTGCCTTATCTATTTACCAAACTTATATCAATCTTATTTAATCAGCTTGTGATATTCGAAGTTTTAGTTTATTAATTATTTTATTAGTTCTTTTTCCAATGCCTCCAACGATTTCCCTTTTGTTTCGGGAAGTTTGCGAAGGAACCAAAAACCGGCTATACAAATCAAGCCATAGATCCAAAACGTACCACTACTTCCCAGGAAACTATTTAGTAAAGGGAATGTATATGTCAAAATGAAACTAGCTACCCATAATGCAAATGTACAAGTCGCCATAGCCACAGCACGTATACGATTGGGGAATATTTCAGCAAGCAGTACCCAGGTGATAGGTCCTAAAGACATAGCATAACATGCTATTGCCATTACTACCAATACTATCATGAAAAAACCGCTGACCTGAAAGAAATAACATGTACCCAGAATCAGATAAATGCCAGCCAATCCACCGGCTCCGATAAGCATGAGTGCACGACGTCCTAAGCGTTCCACTGTATAGATAGCCACGAAGGTAAAAATGACATTTGCCACCCCTGTTATCACAATATTGAAAAGTACATCTCCCAATGAGTATCCTGCGGACTGGAATATTTCTTGGGCATAATTAAAAATCACATTTGTACCACACCACTGTTGAAATACAGCTATGACAATACCAAATATCAACACCTTACGATACGGTCGGCTGAACAATAACCGTAATCCACCCCCATTTTTTCCGGTAACAGTTGTCGCTTGCAACAAACGAAGTTCTTGTTCCGCATAACTTTGCCCTCCAATTCTACAAAGTATATTTTCAGCCTTCTTCTTCCTATCTTTCATTGCCAACCAACGGGGACTCTCAGGAATGAAACAGGTAAGTAATAAGAATAATGCTGCCGGAAATGCGGCTCCCCAAAACATCCACCGCCATCCCATCTGCCCATTCCATGAGGCAGCAATATCTGCACTAGTAAAGTCTGCCGGAATAGGATCGGCAATCAGCCAATTTGCTATTTGAGCTCCAAGAATACCTAATACTATAGTCAGTTGGTTCAAAGAAACCAATTTACCACGAATCGAAGTCGGAGACACTTCTGCAATATACATAGGCGAAAGACCTGAAGCAATACCGATACCTATACCTCCCAAGAAGCGGGCTATTAAAAACCAGCTAAATACAGAAAAAGCTCCGGTAGCATATGCGGAAACCAAAAATATAATAGCTGAAACCATCAAAAGAGGTTTTCGTCCGTAACGGTCGGCCAACACACCACTTAACATAGCACCGATCAGACACCCCAACAATGCCACACTCATAGCCAATCCTTGCATCGTAGGTATGTCGGCAATATCAAAGTAAAGTTCATAGAAAGGTTTTGCACCTCCAATCACTACCCAATCATATCCAAACAACAGTCCTCCCATTGCCGAAACCAGACAGATAAAATAAACGAACTTCTTATTATAATTCTTCATATCACTAGAACTTAGATTAATTAACGCTACAAAAATAGAATGAATCAAAAATAGAAAAAATAGAGTATCATCTTATGAAGATGGACTATTTTATTTTTCCACATATTTTTCCAGATGCCACTTGATAAATAGTTTCCGATATCATATATTTGTGGAGCACAACCATTAAAATTAAAAGCTATGATAAAACTAAAAGATGGGTTTTCAGGAGAAAGAGCACTAGTTGTTCCCCGTATGATTATTGAATTAATGGAAAAAGATCCTTTAGTATCTATGCTGCATATAACCGATATAGGTTATTACCCCAAAGCCAAACATCACTTCCGCGAGCGTAATGAACCGATCAACCAATACGTATTCATTTATTGTATAGATGGAGCAGGATGGTACCGGGTAGGTAATCAAGAATATACTATTTCTGCCAATCAGTACTTTATTCTTCCTGCAGGAGTACCCCATGCCTATGCTTCCGATAAAGCTTGTCCATGGACTATTTACTGGATTCACTTTAAAGGGACGCTTGCACCATTTTATGCCAAAGAAGCCAGCCTCCCGATGGACATAAAGCCTATACAACACTCGCGTATCAATACCCGAATTGATTTATTCGAGGAAATATTCAATACTTTAAAGAATAGCTATAACCTCGAAAACCTGCGATATGCTTTCTCCATGTTCCATTTCTATTTAGGAACATTGCGTTATATACAACAATATCGTAATGCAACGAATAATAGTCCGACGGATAATGAGAATATTGAAGAAATAACGATCCATTATATGAAAGAAAACATTGAAAAGCATTTAAATCTGGAAGATATTGCCAAACAAGTAGGTTATTCTCCTTCTCACTTTTCCATGTTATTCAAAAAACAAACGGGACATAGTCCGCTAACCTATTTCAATTTACTAAAAATACAGCAAGCTTGTCTGTTACTCGATACAACAGATATGAAGATTAACCAAATATGCTATAAAATAGGCATTGAAGATACTTATTATTTTTCCCGTTTGTTTAGCAAAATAATGGGAATGTCTCCAAGAGAATATCGTAAATCAAAGAAAGGATAAACTTCGCCAATGAATATTTCCTACAAAAAAAGAACCGCCTCCTTTTACAAGGAAAGCGGTTCTAACTCTTTTATATGTTATTCTAAAGAAGAACGATATTACATCATTCCGCCCATGCCCCCCATTCCGGGATTACCCATCGGCATTTCAGGTTTTTCTTCTTTCTTTTCTACAACCACACATTCAGTTGTCAGGAACATACCTGCAATAGAAGCTGCATTTTCCAAAGCTACACGAGTAACTTTAGCTGGGTCTACTACACCTGCTGCATGCAAATTTTCGTAAACATCCATACGAGCATTATAACCATAGTCAGCTTTGCCCTCACGTACTTTCTGAACAACGACTGCACCTTCTTTACCAGCGTTAGCTACAATCTGGCGAAGTGGCTCTTCAATAGCACGTTTGATGATATCAATACCTGTTGTTTCGTCGGCATTGTCACCCTTCATACCTTCCAAAGCGTCGATAGCGCGGATATAAGCAACACCACCACCAGCAACGATACCTTCTTCGATAGCAGCACGAGTAGCACGCAATGCATCATCTACGCGGTCTTTCTTCTCCTTCATTTCTACCTCAGAAGCAGCACCTACATAAAGTACAGCTACACCACCTGACAATTTAGCCAGACGTTCCTGCAATTTCTCGCGGTCGTAATCTGATTTAGTAGCCTCAATCTGAGCTTTGATCTGAGCGCAACGTTCTTTGATTGCAGTTTTGTCACCAGCACCGTTTACAACTGTAGTGTAATCTTTAGTAACAGTAACCTTATCAGCAGTACCCAACATTTCGATAGTAGCTTGTTCCAGTTTCAGACCTTTTTCTTCGCTGATAACTACACCACCTGTCAGGATAGCGATATCTTCCAACATTTCCTTACGACGATCACCGAAGCCCGGAGCTTTTACTGCACAGATCTTCAACTGAGAACGCAGACGGTTTACAACCAACGTAGTCAATGCCTCGCTGTCTACATCTTCTGCAATTACCAATAAAGGACGTCCAGACTGTACAGCCGGTTCGAGGATAGGCAAGAAGTCTTTCAGATTAGAGATTTTCTTATCGTAGATCAGGATGTAAGGTTTCTCCATCTCACATTCCATCTTCTCTGTATTTGTTACGAAGTAAGCAGACAAATAACCACGATCGAACTGCATACCTTCTACTACACCGATGGTAGTATCAGTACCTTTAGCTTCTTCGATAGTGATCACACCGTCTTTAGAAACTTTACGCATAGCGTCAGCGATCAATTTACCGATCACCGGATCATTGTTTGCAGAGATAGCAGCAACCTGTTCAATCTTGTCATAGTTGTCACCTACAGTTTCAGCTTGTCCTTCGATTGATTCTACCACTTTGGCAACAGCCTTGTCAATACCGCGTTTGATATCCATTGGACTTGCACCGGCAGTTACGTTTTTCAAGCCTTCAGCTATGATAGCCTGGGCCAAAACAGTTGCAGTAGTAGTACCGTCACCTGCATCGTCACCAGTCTTAGAAGCAACCTCTTTTACTAGTTGTGCACCGGTATTCTGGTAAGGATCCGACAATTCGATTTCTTTTGCTACTGTCACACCGTCTTTTGTAATGTGTGGAGCACCAAATTTCTTTTCGATAATAACGTTACGTCCTTTCGGGCCAAGTGTTACTTTTACTGCATTTGCCAACGCATCGACACCTTTTTTCAGTTGGTCACGGGCATCGATATTGAATAATATTTCTTTTGCCATAATGATATTTACAATTTAAAAATTTATAGTTTACTATTTTAATTAACCCCAAATAGCGACAACATCGCTCTGACGCATAATCAGGTATTTTGTACCTTCAACTTCGAGTTCTGTTCCGGCATATTTGCCATAAAGAACTGTATCGCCTACTTTCAATACCATTTCTTCGTCTTTTGTTCCCTGACCTACTGCCACAACTTCACCTTTCAAAGGTTTTTCTTTTGCTGTATCAGGAATAATAATACCACCAATTGTTTTTTCTTCTGCAGGGGCAGGGAGGATAAGTACTCTGTCTGCTAACGGTTTAATGTTCATAGTTTTTTTGATTTTATATTGTTATACATTTATAATTAAAAGCCAACCGCCTTTTTAACGGGCGGGACGCTAAAGACATTGCGAAAAGTGTGCCAAAGTAAAATAATGTTTGTTTGGCAGAAATGGACTGACAAAATGACCGTCCATTCGGCTCGACTGGCAAAAAGTATATTTGTTCCATACTTTTTAAACAAAAGAAGTGGATTATTCCTTATAATAACGTATATTCGTGAACGAGCTTATAAATGCACTGTATGATTATGAAGAAAATAGGAATCGGCATATTCATTGCCCTTTACGTACTCTACTCCTGTACTTCCCGGACAGGAAATGTTTCTACTGTCGAGATACCACCGACTGATTCTGTGAAACAGGACACTATTGAAATACCTGTTATCAAGAAAATTACCGCAGAAGATATCCATGTCAGCAAAGAATTACTGTATGACAAATATACACTGGAAGATACGTATCCTTACAAAGATACAACTCGTAACTTCCAATGGGATAAGATCAAAGAACGTCTTGCTTTACTCGAAACGATACAGTTGCAACCATCACAATGGGCTATTCTTCAGAATTATAAAAATAGGAATGGGGAAGCACCGCTCGTAAAAAGCTATAAAAGAAATGCTTATAAACGTATAGCAGATACGCTGGGAGTGGAACGTTATCAATCCATCCCTCTTTATCTACTGACAGATACGCTTATACCCGAACGTTACGGACAGGACGGTGAACTGACACGTTTTCTGGAAGATGGTGCAAACTTTGTCAGAGTGGAACCCATATTCACAGGAGATGAATGGATGGTTCCTAAAAGGTATGTAAAAGTGATCGGTGATACGATTGTATTTAATAAAGCTATTTTTGTGGACCGCCACAATCAGAATATCGCTACTTTAGAACGCACAGGAGAAGGACAATGGCTGATCCGCAGTATGAACCCTTCTACCACAGGACTCCATCGCCCACCATATGCGCAAGAGACTCCTTTAGGAATGTTTGTACTACAAGAAAAGAAGGTCAAAATGATATTCCTAAAAGACGGTTCGATAGAAACAGGAGGATATGCCCCCTATGCCAGCCGTTTCACTGACGGAGCTTATATTCACGGAGTGCCTGTCAATGCACCACGCACTACTCAAATAGAATACAGTTGGTCGTTGGGTACCACTCCAAGATCACATATGTGTGTACGAAATGCGACCTCACATGCCAAGTTTATTTTCGACTGGGCACCTGTAAATGAGACGATTATTTTTGTATTGGAATAAATTTTCCTATATTTGCCACATCGTTTCTTATAGGATATCTATCATGTTTCAGAAAATCGCATTAAGTTGTTTACTTCTTTTTTTCCCGTTCAGCCATATTTCTAACACAAATAGGGAAGATAATTCTGTACTTTCTTCTCTTCCCGTATCGGAATTGGCAGCAGGCGAACAGCTTTACGAAGAAATGGGATTGGCAGGTACAGTCAATTTTATCGCCTTTCGTCAAGCAGTAGCAGGTTACAACCGAATCCAAGGAAAGAAAAAACCAATACTGACACTGATCGACTTCTCTAAACCTTCCACTGAAAAAAGACTTTATGTTTTTGACATTGACAAGAAAGAGCTTCTGTATAGTTCTGTTGTCTCTCATGGAAAAAATAGTGGAGAAAATTATGCTACTTCTTTTTCCAATCAAACTGGTTCTTACAAAAGTTCATTGGGCTTTTATCTGACAGAAAACACTTATCAGGGGAAAAACGGATATTCACTTATTCTCAACGGACTGGAAAAAGGTATTAACGATAAGGCGAAAGAACGTGCGATTGTAGTGCATGGGGCTGCTTATGCCAATCCTTCTGTGATTGCTTCCGGACGTTTGGGAAGAAGCTTCGGATGTCCCGCACTTCCGCAAACTGTGACAAAACCTATTATTAATACAATCAAAGACGGGAGTGTCATGTTTATCTATGCTAACAATGCCAATTATCTGGCTCAAAGTAGCTTTTTAAAAACAACTACTTTTAGCAACTCATCAAACTTATAGTTCAATTCGTAACCTAAATACGGTCAATCGAATAGTTTCAAGTGTACAAACACTCTGTACCATCTTTGTCTTTCCCCTACCGTCAATGCACTTATGACATTCAGATGTGCACAGTTAAACAAATTGCAATTATCCATCGTTATTCCATGCTTATCTAAAGGTTTATTACAACCTCTGAATTCACATCTTCCAGCAGATTTCCACCACAATTCTGCTTTTACTTTTTGTAGGTTAGAAGTTTTGTGGAAGCTACTTATTCAAATCTTCCATAATCTTCTTATTAAACTCCTTATCCTCTCCACGCAGCAAACGTACTAGCTTATATACCGTAGTACAAGGATTATGAGTTGCATAACGAGTATCATCAAAACTGTCATCTTGACTTTGCGCATAACGGATTGCACGCATTTCGTCACCATATACGGTCATTATCATACGTGACTTTAAATCGTTCTTTCTATAGGTATATTTCGCTTTCTGTGTATAGGCAGAAGATTCATTCACATGCTTACTAATAGCTTTTTTATACTCTTCACGACTCATTGCCGTCACACGATTCACAAAATGGAATACATACCATAATTCAAACGCTTCATTACTCCATGCACAACCAATGCCATGTTGCTCAGCTTTAATTATCGCTGCATTGAACGCTGAAACAGGAAAATCATCCTTATCAAAAACAGCCCAGATGGTATCGTACGGAAAGCCAGATGCGATGGCCTTATCACGAAGTTCTATCGCCTTATCTACCACTTGTACAGTATTTATCTTCCCTCCCTCACATTCAATATTATAGACAATACTTCCATATTGCATCTGATCGAATGATTTGAAGTAATTAGGTTCTGTCTTTTCACCTTCACACACAATCAATATGCGGCAACGAACCCTCACATCCTCATGAGTAGCTTCTTTATAACTATATCGTTCAAGGTTCATTGACGAAAGTTTCTTCTTTTTTCCCATAACCACAATAACTATTCAATAGTTTTTAAATAAGGAATGGCTCCGTAACGTCCTTTTATATAGTTACGTTCAAGATTACCGTCTCCTCTCGGTTTCGTTCCATCAGGCAAAACAATGTTCATTAGGCTATAAAGATCTGTTGATTCCGCTTTATCTTTCTCCGTAAACCAAATCTGGTCTCGACGGAGCAGGTGAGAAGAAAGCAGATTGGTATCGTGCGTAGTGAACAAAAATTGTGCATGATACGGATTCGTCTTCTCATTACTGAACAAGCGAATGATGTGTTGGGAAATTAATGGGTGCATCTTGGCATCCAGTTCATCCATCACCAGCAACTTACCATGACGCAATGCTTCAAACAAAGGGCCAGCCAGTTCAAATAGTTTTTGGGTACCCTGCGATTCGCAATAATCGAAGCGAAAACGCTGTTTACCAACAATCTCTCCATCCTCACTATATACATTGTGCATAGTAAAAATATCTATCGCTTTCTTCCCCTTGTCAGTGTCATGTTCCACCGTTTCAATATTTTCAAACCCCAACTGAAGGTCTTTAAAAAATTGCAGAGCGTCAGCAGATTCTTCCTTTTCATTTAAGAATTGTCGTTCAGTTAGCCCTTCATAGCCCTGATTATTCAATCCCGAAATGACATTGTACCCCGATTTGAAATAGTCCAACACGTTCTTGCTGACTATACCGCCTAACTGAGCAACTAAAGATAAGAACAAACGATTGTCATTAGTCCTTTCTTCAAGTCCTACACCTTCTGGAAACAGGTTTTCATCTACGCCAATACCTTCCTCATCACGAACAAAAAAAGGCTGTTCTTGCTTGTTTTTTTTGCCTACAAACAACCATTCCTGTTCTATCCGACGCATGGTATATTCAAAACCATACCTTATGCGGGTTTCGTCTGCATCCCAATATAATACTTCTAAATGAGTGGGTTGTTTACTCGATTCCTCTGACAAAAGAAATGGGTCGTAAGGCAACGGGTCATGGTCATTCAGCTTGACAGAACTTAGCACCATATTCTTCATGGTTGCCAAAGCAGCTACCAAGTTACTTTTTCCACTGGAATTTGCTCCATAGACGGCTGCCGTAGTAAGATATTTACAACGTCCTTCCGCTACCACACAGCCTTTAGGATTATCCTGTATGCTATTAGGAACCATAGAAAAACTTCTTGCTTGATGAAAAGAACGATAATTGCCTACCGTAAATTGTAATAAAGCCGCCATAAATCTACATATCTTCTATTATAACGCTCAAATGTACAAAATAAGCTTGTCATGCCATGATTAAAACGAGAAAAAATCTCATTTTTAACATATAGAGATAAAAACAAGAGATATCCCCAATCATACTTTATAAAATCTTATCATACAATACTATATCAATCATATCAGTGGAAGCAAGCAAACACCTAAGCGAATTGATAGTTTCTCGGTGTGAAACCATTGGTTTCAAGGCATGAAACTGTTAGTTTCACACCGAGAAACCAATAGTTTCAACCGTATGAACACTTTGTTTCTCTAGGTGAAACACTTTGTTCTCCTATATGAAACACTTTGTTCTCCTATATGAAACAAAGCGTTCCAAGTAACAAAAATACTCTGAAACAATATCGAATAGGAAATAATACAATAATGAAGTCTTCATTAATCTAATATAAACATGTGCAAGATAATGTATCTTACACACATCTGCAACACATATCTTGCACACTATTAAACTTATATATATCAAATAGATATACACAAGTTGGTGCAAGATGGCAGATAATTATCCTTTTTAAAATGTAGAGAGAGAATTTATAATTTCCAATAAACAGGTGTTCGCAATTAGCTAGTACTATCTGTGTATTAATGATAAGCATCTATTTATGAATACATATATTGGCCATATATTTCCAAAGTGGAGCAGCATTCAATGCCTGCATTATTTCATTATTCTCCAGCAGTGTTTTTACTTCTTCCAGTGTCAGTAAATGTACTGTCAAGTCTTCCGTAGCATCCAGATGTTGATGATCAATCAATTCCACATCCGTAGCGAGAAAGCAATGTGTTAAATTAGTATGTGTACTTGGATTAGCGGAGATCACCATGTATTCTTGCCAGTTTCCTTTTCCGTATCCGGTTTCCTCCCATAATTCACGTTGGGCAGATTCTAATGGAGAAGAATCTTCTTTTTCGCAAACTCCCGCACAAAGTTCGTAACAATATCTCCCAATACCCGGACGATATTGTCGAACCATAATGAATTTGCCTTCTTTGGTTAGAGCAATTGTATTTACCCAATCCGGATACTCCAGAATATAATATTCAGGAATATGATTTCCATTAGGGAGCAACAGCTCTTCACAACGTACAGTCAGCCAAGGATAGCGGAATAAATATTTGCTACTGACTGTTTTCCAAGGTCTTTCTTTTTCTTCCATCATCTTTTTGATTTATCATTAGGCAAAAATAATGATTTTCGGTCCTACTAACAAAACAATAGAATGAATTATAGATAAGAAATTTACCTACTTAATAACAGTTACTGGCAAGTTATCTCCATCCCTTGTACCTGTTCCAGATATTTCTTTGTTGCGCTGACCATTGAACTACCTATATAGAATAAAAATATAAGGCTAATAATGATCATTAATGCTCCAATCATAGCATATCGATTTCTTTGTTCTAAAAGACCATCATCCATATCTCTTCCTCCTTTTATTTTATCTGCATACAAAGATAACGCATGTAAGCTACAAATTTTTTTCAAGAATATTTCAAAAATCTTAAAAATTGAGCTTCTTTAACCATCCCGGAATAATACAAACCCCAACCATCAGGTACATATAATAAGTAATGATACGCCAGACAAAAGCAACAACCAGTGCCATTCCCGAAACAGAGAAAAAGTCTGCATAATATACTTGAAACATATATTCACTTATTCCACTTCCACCGGGAGTAGGACTGACAGTCATCACAACCCACAAGATAAGCTGACGAACGAAAGCAACTAATTGGCTGCCATCCGTAGTAAAAGCAAACAATAACGCATTCACCACCAGGTAACGGGAAACCCAGGCACTACAAGTCAACCCGAACGCTTTCAGCCAGAATACAAAAGGTTTGCCACTGATTTGATGAGAACTTTCCACTAAATTATCCGTCAATTCTTCAATTGCTTTCTTCCAACGACGAAGTAACGGCAAACGAAAAACACTGATCAGCAAATGCTTTACCCATTCGGGACGATGAAATAATGCCAAATATAATAGAATGGTCCAGATTGTTACCACTCCATACACCACAAAGAATAGCAACTTGATACTCTCCGAGAAAACAGCTATAGTTCCAAATAACTCGGAAAATGGAAAGAATAACAATGCCAGCGGACAGGCTATTACCAGAAACAATTCATCTAAAAAGAGACAGGAAATCATCAATGCAGTGCTTCGTCCGGCATTAATTCCTTCTTTATTCAGAAAAAGAACAATCAGGCTACTCCCTCCCACTGCAGATGGAGTTACCGCCGAAGCAAATTCACAAAGCATATTGACGTTGAATGCTTTCCGCCACGAAAGAGTATTTTCGGAAAGATAACGGAACCGGGCTATCAGTCCGCCATCCCGCCCAAACATAAACAGAAAGGCAAGCAACAGACCGCCCAACAATCTCCAGGAAAAATGAATATCCGAGAATATTTGAGGATTGAATTCCTTCCCAAACAGCCAACCTACCACCGAAAGGCCGATTACGACAGGAATAATCACATAAGAGAATCTAAAAGGTTTCTTTATCGCTTCCACAGTTTCTTCCGTATCATTAGGTTCATATACCGATCGTAAACTTCTTCTGCTACATTCTCCCAAGAGCGGGCGATGGTTCGCGAAGCCTCATCTCCTACTCTAGTAATCAGACGGGGTTGCCGAATTAATTCAGTAATCCTTTCAGCATAAGCATTTACGTTGTTTGTACTCAGAAAACCGTTTGAAGAATCCGAGATGATTTCAGCTGCTGTAGAATCCCTGATCATCAATGAGGGAGTATGTAAAGCAGCAGCTTCACGCACTACCAACGGTGCATTATCATACAACGAAGGAAAGAGGAATAGATCGGCAGCAGCATAGTAACGTTTTAACCGTTCACGTTCAGTTATATTTCCCACAAAAGTTATTTTATCCATGAGCGATAGCTCACATGCCTTTTGTTTGATTTCCGAAGCGGCATATCCTGTACCAATAAAATACATTCGAAACGACTGTTCTTTTATCCGCGCCAATGCCTCCAACAAAAAAGAAAGATTCTTTTCCCAAATATGTTGTCCGACAAACAGGAACATCATTTCATCATCACTCAATTTCAACGTTTCTCTCGCCACACGTCTTAATTCTGCTATGGGTGCTCCGTCAGCAAAATCATTACCATTGTCCACCACTTCAACTTTCCCTTTATATCCATATTCACGCAAAGTCTCTTCAACAGAAGCTTGAGGAATCCAAACCTCATCTGCCATCTCATAGAAACGAACCACATTACGAATCAGATAATCGACTATTTTTTTACAGGGGATAGCCCGTTCAAAATCGGAACGATACTTGGAATGGAATGTAGCCACAAGAGGAATATGCTGTGATTTGGCAATACGCATTGCCAATGATCCGGAAGAAAAAGGGCAATGAGCGTGTACCAAATCGAAAGAAAGCTTATGAATACGGGTATGAAAAGGCCAATCAATGCGTGGAAAGCCCAATCGATAAGGCTTACGCATCGGAATAGGAATAGAAGAATAACGATATACCGGATAAGTTCCCTCATCCTTGGCATCGGGCACACTTGGAGTTACCACACATACGTTACCGGCTTTTTTATTCAGCCAATAAGCATAATTCTGTGTCGTCAATGAAACTCCGTCCATAATAGGCGGAAAGCAATCGTTGAATAAACCTATCATTATCTTTTATTAATATGATTGCCAAAAAACAACTCAGACATTACATTTGTTTGAAGAAGATGTTACATTCAAGAAGAGTTTCAAACCCGGAAATTTACATCACAATCTCCTTGCCAACGAATATTTCATAAATAATAATTCAAAAATCAGAATTAAAAGAATTATCTTTGCAGACGCTAACAACCCCTTTAAACACAATATGGCATTTACGAATAATATTATGATTGTCCGGCACAAGTTGCTGGCTGACCTTGTAAGGCTCTGGAAAACTGATCAGTTAGTAGAAAAAATCGATCATCTTCCTATTGAACTGAGTCCGCGCAAATCGAAACCAATGGGACGCTGCTGTGTACACAAAGAACGTGCAGTTTGGAAATATAAAACATTCCCATTAATGGGATTCGATATGACGGATGAACTTGACGAAGTAACTCCGCTCTCTGATTATGCGAAAAAGGCATTGAACCGTCCGGAACCAGTCAAGGAAAATATCATGTGCGTTATTGATGAGGCCTGCTCTTCTTGTGTACAAATCAATTATGAGATAAGTAATCTTTGCCGCGGATGTGTAGCTCGCAGTTGCTAT
Source organism: Bacteroides bouchesdurhonensis (assembly GCF_900155865.1). Taxonomy (GTDB): domain Bacteria; phylum Bacteroidota; class Bacteroidia; order Bacteroidales; family Bacteroidaceae; genus Bacteroides; species Bacteroides bouchesdurhonensis. The sequence continues at coordinate 1,607,159 of NZ_LT707006.1, read as the reverse complement.
ATCAACTGTCCGAAAGACGCGATACGCTTCAAGAAAAACGGGCAAGCAATGATTGATCATGATACTTGTATCAGTTGCGGCATCTGCCATAAGAGTTGTCCTTATCATGCAATCGTATATATCCCTGTTCCCTGCGAAGAAGCTTGTCCCGTAAAAGCAATCAGCAAAGACGAACATGGCATTGAACATATTGACGAAAGTAAATGTATCTATTGCGGAAAATGTATGAATGCATGTCCGTTCGGTGCTATCTTCGAAATCTCACAAACGTTTGATGTATTGCAACGTATCCGTAAAGGTGAGAAGATGGTGGCTATTATTGCTCCATCCATTCTCGGCCAGTTCCATACTTCCATTGACCGGGTATACGGAGCTTTCAAGGAAATAGGATTTACTGATATCATTGAAGTGGCCGAAGGTGCAATGATGACCACCAGCAACGAAGCCCATGAATTATTGGAAAAGCTGGAAGAAGGACAGCCATTTATGACTACTTCGTGTTGCCCATCATACATTGAACTAGTAGAAAAACATATTCCCGGAATGAAACCTTATGTTTCAAGTACTGGTTCACCCATGTACTATGCGGCACGAATTGCTAAAGAAAAGCACCCGGATGCAAAAATCGTATTCGTCGGTCCTTGTGTAGCCAAACGAAAAGAAATACGTCGCGATGAAGCCGTAGACTTTATCCTTACTTTTGAAGAGGTTGGTTCGATTCTTGACGGACTGGATATTCAGTTGGAAGAAGTTCAAGCGTTCTCTGTCATTCAGACTTCTGTTCGCGAAGCGCATGGCTTTGCTCAAGCTGGTGGCGTAATGGGAGCAGTCAAGGCTTATCTGAAAGAGGAAGCGGATAAGATCAATGCAATTCAGATCTCAGATATCAACAAGAAACATATTGCAGTACTTCGTGCTGCTGCCAAGACAGGAAAGATAGCCGGACAATTTGTGGAAGTGATGGCGTGCGAAGGTGGTTGTATTACCGGTCCTAGCACACATAATGACATTGTCTCGGGACGTCGCCAGTTGGCGCAAGAGTTGCTCAAGCGGAAAGAAAGCTATGAGACAATGGATCGATAAATTAAGACAGGAAAAAACTCTCCAACCGGAAGAATTTCGACAGTTACTAACTAAATGTGACGCGGAAACTCTGCGTCACATCAATAAGCAGGCACAAGAGGTCAGCCTACAGCATTTCGGCAACAAGATTTATATCCGTGGGCTGATTGAAGTCAGCAATTGTTGCCGGAATAACTGTTTCTATTGCGGTATCCGAAAAGGGAATTCGCATATTAAACGTTATCGATTGAGTATGGAAAGCATACTTGATTGCTGTAAAGAGGGATATGCCCTTGGATTCCGAACTTTCGTGCTGCAAGGTGGAGAAGATCCCGGTTTGACAGATGACCGGATAGAAGCCATTGTAGCAGCAATCCGAAAACGGTACCCCGATTGTGCCATCACCTTATCGCTCGGTGAAAAGCCATACGAAGCCTACCAACGTTTTTTCCAAGCAGGGGCAAACCGGTATCTTTTACGGCATGAAACTTATAATGAAATTCATTACAGTCAATTGCATCCTGCTGAGATGTCTTGCAAACATCGGATACAATGTTTGCGGAATTTAAAAGAAATCGGTTATCAAACCGGAACGGGAATCATGGTCGGTAGCCCAGGACAGACAGTAGAACATCTCATACAGGATATTTTATTCATCGAAAAGTTACGTCCGGAAATGATTGGTATCGGACCTTTTCTACCCCATCATGATACACCTTTTGCACAATTTCCAAATGGAACAGTAAAACAAACATTGCTTTTATTGTCTATCTTTCGACTCATGCACCCTTCAGCACTGATTCCGGCAACAACAGCCCTTGCCACTCTAGTGCCCGACGGACGGGAAAGAGGTATCTTAGCAGGTGCTAATGTTGTCATGCCCAACCTATCGCCACGCGATGAACGGAAAAAATATGAATTATATGACAACAAGGCTTCTCTGGGAGCTGAATCGGTCGAAGGATTAATACTCTTGCAAAAACAATTGCAATCCATCGGATATGAGATTTCGACTGACAGAGGGGACTTCAAACATGAGATGTTGAAAAACGAGAGTTGAGAATTTAAATAGAAAACTATGATATACCAAGCAGATTCATCAAAAGCAGAAGAGTTTATCAACCACGAAGAGATTCTAGAAACTTTGGAGTATGCACAGGCTAATAAGAATAACCGTGTTTTGATAGAGCAACTTATCGAAAAGGCTGCTCTCTGCAAAGGACTGACTCACAAGGAGGCAGCTTTACTATTAGAGTGCGATCAGCCTGACCTGATAGAAAGAATCTTTCATCTTGCCAAAGAAATCAAACAAAAGTTTTATGGCAATCGTATTGTGATGTTTGCCCCACTTTATCTGTCTAATTATTGTGTCAATGGTTGCATCTATTGTCCGTATCATGCTAAGAATAAAACAATTGCCCGTAAAAAACTAACGCAAGAGGAAATCTGCAAAGAAGTAATTGCACTACAGGATATGGGGCATAAACGTCTGGCACTTGAAGCCGGTGAACATCCTTCGTTGAATCCGATAGAATATATTCTGGAATCCATCCAAACGATTTACAGCATCAAGCATAAGAACGGGGCAATCCGACGGGTTAATGTGAATATTGCTGCTACTACAGTAGAAAATTACCGCCGCCTGAAAGAAGCAGGAATCGGCACATATATTCTATTCCAGGAAACTTACCACAAAGAAAACTATGAGAATCTCCATCCCACCGGTCCGAAAAGCAATTACGCCTACCATACGGAAGCTATGGATCGTGCTATGGAAGGAGGAATCGACGATGTAGGAATGGGGGTACTTTTCGGTTTGAATACGTTCCGATATGATTTTGTAGGATTACTAATGCACGCTGAACATCTGGAAGCCCGATTCGGGGTAGGTCCGCATACTATCAGCGTGCCTCGTATTTGTTCGGCAGACGATATAGATGCGAGAGATTTTCCCAATGCGATCTCTGACGAGATATTCAGTAAAATTGTAGCGGTTATCCGAATTGCCGTTCCTTATACAGGAATGATCATCTCGACTCGTGAATCACAAGAATCTCGTAGAAAGGTATTGGAACTAGGGATTTCACAGATAAGTGGCGGTTCCCGTACCAGTGTCGGCGGATATGCAGAAACAGAACTTCCAACAAATAATTCAGCTCAGTTTGATGTAAGCGATACCCGGTCATTGGATGAGGTAGTAAATTGGTTACTCGAGCTGGGATATATTCCTAGTTTCTGTACTGCCTGTTATCGGGAAGGACGAACCGGAGACCGTTTTATGTCATTGGTCAAATCCGGCCAAATAGCCAATTGCTGTGGACCGAATGCTTTAATGACTCTGAAAGAATATCTGGAAGATTACGCCTCGGAAGATACTCGAAAAAAAGGAGTCTCTTTGATTCAAAAGGAAGTAGAAAGAATACCGAACCCAAAAATCAGAGAAATAGCAATTAGGAACTTAAAAGAGATAACTGAAGGCAAAAGAGACTTTAGATTCTAAATAATAAAATGTAGTTTTGTAGCAATCATTCATTTCATACCAATCCTAAATTATGAGTTTATCAGATACTCCAAATGCCAACCGGCTACATATCACTCTCTTCGGAAAGCGTAATAGTGGAAAATCGTCTCTCATTAACGCATTGACGGGACAGGAGGTAGCTCTTGTCTCCGACACTCCGGGTACTACGACTGATCCTGTATCGAAAGCTATGGAAATTCAGGGAATAGGTCCTTGTCTGTTTATCGATACACCGGGATTCGATGATGAAGGGAAATTGGGAAAGATGCGCATTGAAAAAACCAAAAAGGCGATAGAGAAAACAGATATTGCTATTATGATTTGTGGAGGTGACGCTACAGATGAAGAACCGGAGTTGAAAGAGGAACTCTATTGGTATAAACAACTGAAAGAAAGGAATATTCCGATTATTCTTCTAATCAACAAAACGGATATTCGGAAAACGACAGAATCTCTTGCCAAACGTATAAGAGAGCTTTTAGGAAATAATCCTATTTTAGTCAGTACCAAAGAATGGACAGGTATTGAACAGATCCGTCTGGCTATTCTTGAAAAGCTACCTACAACGTTTGAAGAACAAAGTATCACCGGTAAACTTGTGACTGAAAACGATCTTGTATTACTTGTTATGCCTCAGGATATTCAAGCTCCTAAAGGCAGACTGATCTTGCCACAAGTACAAACGATTCGTGAATTACTAGACAAGAAGTGCCTCATTGCGACATGTACTACCGACAAATTGCCAGAAACATTAAAAGTATTTGCCCGTCCTCCAAAATTAATTATTACGGACTCACAAGTTTTCAAAAGAGTTTATGAACAGAAGCCGGAAGAGAGTAAACTCACGTCCTTTTCCATTCTTTTTGCCGGTTATAAGGGGGATATTCATTTCTATATCGAAAGTGCTGCCGCCATTGAAAGTCTGACAGAATCATCACGCGTGTTAATAGCCGAAGCATGTACCCATGCTCCACTTTCAGAGGATATAGGAAGAGTAAAACTCCCACGATTATTACGAAAAAGAATTGGTGAGAAGTTATCCATCGACATGGTTTCGGGTACTGACTTTCCAGAAGATTTAACTCCATATTCGTTAGTCATACATTGTGGAGCTTGCATGTTCAACCGTAAATATGTACTCAACCGCATTGAACGTGCCCGAGAACAAAAGATACCTATGACAAATTATGGAGTAGCTATCGCTTTCTTAAACGGAATATTGGAACACATCGAATACTAATACTTATAAAATACACTGCACATGAAAAAGAAAAAAATGATTTTAGCCATTTTTCTGGCAACCGGCGTTATTCTCCAAGCACAGGAAAGATTGACGCAATACCAAGTTCGTAATGCAATTGATGTACGTACTCCTATTATGAACGACAGTATCAATCCTAAAGGAGAAAAGTATGCAACTAAAATGTTACTTCAGACTCCGGTAGTATTGGACTTGCCCGATGCACCTATGCAAACGCTAACAGTAGACACCACCGGATTTCTGAAACTAACGAAAGCTGAGAAAGACAGTAAAATCTATTTGCTCAAGACACAAATTAGAGCAGACCGTTTCGTTAAAGGTAAGTTAAAAGTTACTTCACCTGTACGCTGGGAAGCTTTCATTGACGGAGTTTCTAAGCACAAAAAGGAGAATGCCGAAGATAGCATCACCTCTGCCTCTTCCCATGAAATTGCTATCAGCCTGGAACCGGAACGAGATTATGAAATTACATTCAAACTACTTTCTACTTCCGAAGATAAAGCTATACCCACGCTAAAAAGTGAATTTATAAAAGACAAGAAATTCAAAGATATTACCTGCATTTTGGACCCGAATGCAAAAAAACGTTTTGCTCTCGACAATACAGTCTACGGAAACAAGGTTATTGCTGTATCCATCTCTCCCAGTGGAAAATATCTATTAACCCGCTATTGGAACAACCACTCTGCCAAGCGTTCACGCATCTATTGCGAACTCACCGACCTGAAAAGCGGAAAAGTGATTTTAGAAAATGTAAAGGATGGCATGCGCTGGATGCCGAAAAGCGATAAGTTGTATTATACTGCTACTGCTTCTAGCGGAAATGATGTAGTTACATTCGATCCTGCTACGTTACAAGAAGAAACAATTCTAAAAGGAATTCCCGAACAAAATTTCACATGGTCGCCTACTGAGGAGTATCTTATTTATTATCCTTACGAAGAAGGAGAAAAGGAAACAGGGAATTTACGCCGTATTGTCAGTCCGGCAGACCGCATTCCAAATACTCGCGGACGCAGTTTCCTTGCTAAGTATAATATAATCGATGGAGTTTCCGAACGTTTAACTTACGGTAATCACAGTACCTATTTACAAGACATTTCTCCGGACGGTAGATATCTGATATACAGTACTTCAAGGGAGAATATCACCCAACGCCCTTACTCCCTGTCTTCTCTTTATCTCGTTGATTTGGAAACACTGAAAGTAGATACTCTTTTCCACGAAGAACGATTTCTGGGAGGAGCAAAGTATTCTCCGGACGGAAAAAAACTATTACTAACTGCAAGCCCCGAAGCTTTTGGGGGGATTGGTAAAAATTGCGGCAATCATCCTATTGCCAATGATTACGACACTCAGGCATTTATTATGGATTTGGCTACCCGTAAGATGGAACCGATCACCAAAGACTTCAATCCTACCGTCAGTCTTTTGCAATGGAACCGAGGGGATGGATGTATCTACTTCAACACGGATGATGGTGACTGCAAAAACATTTACCGCTATTCTCCCAAAAGCAATGAATTTGAAAAGTTGAATTTAGAAACAGATGTTACCGGGTCTTTCACTTTAGCAGAAAATAATCCATGGATAGCAGCTTATATCGGTCAATCAGATCATAATACAGGTGTTGCCTACCTATATGATATGAAAAAGAAAACGTCCCGGTTATTGGCAGATCCGATGAAACCAATTCTGGAAAAAATTGAATTAGGAAAAACCGAACCTTGGAACTTTACGGCTTCAGACGGAACTGTAATTACAGGAAAAATGTGTTTACCTCCCAATTTTGATCCAAATAAGAAATATCCGATGATTGTATATTATTACGGTGGAACGACTCCTACAACCCGCGGTATCAGTAGCCCGTATTGTGCACAGTTATTTGCCTCGCGAGATTATGTAGTATATGTCATCCAGCCTAGCGGCACGATCGGTTTCGGACAAGAGTTTTCTGCCCGTCACGTCAATGCTTGGGGAAAGCGTACTGCCGATGATATTATTGAAGGAACAAAGCAATTTTGTAAAGAACATCCGTTTGTAGACGAGAAACGAATCGGATGTATTGGTGCTTCTTATGGTGGATTTATGACTCAGTATTTGCAGACTCAAACTGACATCTTTGCGGCCGCTGTATCACATGCAGGTATCAGTAATGTAACCAGTTACTGGGGAGAAGGTTACTGGGGCTATGGATATAATTCTATTGCTGCCGCTGACAGCTATCCATGGAATAATCCCGAACTGTTTACCCAACAAGGTTCTCTGTTCAATGCAGATAAAATCAACACTCCATTGTTGCTATTGCATGGAACTGTCGATACGAACGTGCCTATCGGGGAAAGTATTCAGCTTTTCAATGCTCTCAAAATATTAGGTAAAACAGTCGAATTTATCACCGTAGATGGAGAGAACCACTTTATCTCGGATTACGATAAACGCATCAAATGGCATAATTCTATCATGGCTTGGTTTGCACGATGGCTGCAAGAACGACCGGAATGGTGGAATGAAATGTATCCAGAACGACATCTATAAAAAATTGAGGAGGTATGCAAAATAGTTCTTTGCATACCTCCTATTCTTTACAAGAAAAATACTTTATTTGCGCAAAATAGCAATCAGTTCTTCTGTCGAAACAAGACTCTGTTCTCCAGTTTCCATATTCTTAAGCATAGCTTTGCCTTCATTCATCTCATTCTCTCCAATGATAGCAACAAAAGGAATGTTCTTAGCATTGGCATAACTCATTTGCTTTTTCATCTTAGCTGCATCCGGGAATATTTCAGCACGAACACCTACTGTACGTACTTTAGCTAACATCCCGATAGCAAAAGCAGCTTCTTTCTCGCCGAAATTCACAAACAATACTTCCGTACCATTTACTGCTTCTTTCGGATAAAGTTCCAACTGATTCAGCACATCGAAAATACGATCGGCACCAAAAGAAATACCAACACCGGAGACACCGGACATGCCAAATACTCCTGTCAGATTATCATAACGACCTCCACCGGTAATACTACCAATCTGTACATCCAATGCTTTTACTTCAAAGATCGCACCAGTATAATAATTTAATCCGCGAGCCAATGTCAAATCTAATTCTATTTCATTCTTCAATCTCATTGTTTCCAGGGTATTCAGAATGAATTCACTTTCTTCCACCCCTTTCATACCTACTTCGCTTGTTGCCAAGACCTTTTTCAAAGTAGCGACTTTTTCAGCATTGGTTCCATTCAAAAGTATAATCGGTTGTAATTTAGCGATAGCCTCATCACTGATTCCCTTTTCCTTCAGTTCGGCATTCACATTCTCCAAACCTATCTTATCCAGTTTATCAATTGCAACGGTAATATCCACTATTTTATCAGCCTCACCAATAATCTCTGCTATTCCGGAAAGAATCTTACGATTATTGATTTTAATGCATACACGGATTCCAAAACGACTGAATACCGTATCTACGATCTGCATTAACTCAACTTCATTCAGTAATGAATCGCTGCCTACCACATCAGCGTCACACTGATAGAATTCACGATAACGTCCTTTCTGCGGACGGTCTGCTCTCCATACCGGTTGAATCTGATAACGCTTGAACGGAAAAGTGATTTCATCACGGTGCATTACCACATAACGGGCAAAAGGCACAGTCAAGTCATAACGCAATCCTTTTTCACAGAACTTGCTTGCTAATTTAGCTGCATTACGGCTCAAAAGTTCTTCATCGGTTATCCCTGAAAAGTAATCTCCCGAATTCTGAATCTTGAAAAGAAGTTTATCTCCTTCATCTCCGTATTTACCCATCAACGTAGAAAGCATCTCCATGGATGGAGTCTCTATCTGCTGGAAACCATAGAGATGGTATACATCACGAATTGTATTGAATATATAGTTACGCTTCGCCATTTCTACCGGCGAAAAGTCACGAGTTCCTTTAGGAATACTTGGTTTTGCTGCCATAATATTACTGTTTATAGTTTTAATTGCGCAAATTTACAGCAAATTATTGAAAATCTCGACTAACTAAAACTTTAAATAAACCCACTTTCATAAATAAAGATAAGGTAGATGTTCAAAAAAGAAAAGAAATAAGCACTAGAATATTTGTTTTTATCACTATAAATGACGAACATTGCAATGAAATACATCCTACTTAAAATTAAACGCATGAACAGACGGCATCTCCATCAAATTATTATTTGCTTCTTGTTTTTCACCGTACATATTCTTCAAGTGCAAAGTCAAATCCAAAATAATTATACTAATAAACTCATTGAATTAGGTTCTAATGATTCTTTCTTTGAAATATGGAAACTACATAATGATTCTGCCGCTTATTTTGAACCTAATATGAGATTTTATGCACAAATGTGTATCGGCAACGCATTCAACCGTCCAGAACTACTTATTAAAAGTATCGACTCATTGTACATATATTATGCTTCTGAAGATTATCCTCCCCAATATAAATACTTAAAAGCTAAAGCCCTTTTCGAACTAGGAAAATATAATGAATTGGCAATCTATTGCAGAAGCTTTGAAAAAGATTCTCTTTCTCAGACAGGTCCTGAATTTGCCTGGATTGAATCTGTGGCCCGTCAATTAGACGGAACACCTGATAGTAGAATAGATTTTAATGAGAAAATCTGTACGATTCCAACTCCGCAGAACTTTCCGCTTCGAATACCTGTTCAGATAAATAACATTGAAATACCAAATGTCATTATCGATACAGGAGCACCATTTACCTTTCTCTCCTATGCTACAGCAGAAAAGTGCAATGTTCGCATGCTAGGAGATACAGTTATTGTTGGAAGTTATTTTGGAGATATAAAAGCCGTTACTGGAATAATAGACAAAATGCAAGTAGGAAACATTGTATATCACAATATCAATGTTAAAGTAGCATCTCCACAAGCCCCGGATTATTTTTCTCAAAGCAATACTTTGGGAATGCAAGAATTAGCAAGATTATCATCCATCGAATTTTCACCGGGCAAAGTCACTTTTAGGAAAAACACTCAAAAGAAAGCTCTTCAACCGAATGTGTGTTTCAGAGACGGACATCCCTATATCCAACATCTGAACAATAATAAGAAGGAAGAATATATGTTTGATACAGGATATGACAGCAATCTTATTTATACAAATGACTCTATCCAGGAGAATTCTCTGGAATGGCACTCTATTCTTGAAAATCCTGTTCAGTTCCTTACCAGACAAGGACACAATGATATAGCAGGTACTTGTGAAGGGTTATTGGGATTCCCGTATACTTCAAGCTTCGAATCTTGTATTTTAGATCTTGATCAAATGACTTTCAGCGGAAAAGGTTATCGAACACACCCTCTTCATTATTCTATTTGTATTAACAACGGTGACTTTATTCGCTTAGACGCAAATCGTAAATGGTTTGAAGCGACAACAGATGAGAAGGGACGCTGGATCATCTGTATGTTTTTAGAATTTCTAAAAGAACGATCAGAAATATGTATTCAATATACAGATTCATTATTAACTAAGTATAATAAGCAACTGGATCAAGAAGGATCAAAAACTACAATTTTAAATATACGAGCCGCCGCTTTTGCAGCCATCGGAGATTATACATCAGCTATTAAGGTTACAAAGAGCTTTATTGAAACAGCTCCTGATCTAAAAGGAGGATTAAATAAATGTATTGCTCTAGAACCAATAGGAAAACTAAAGATAAACTGGCACAGTCCTGAATCTATTTTCCCCGCAACTTTAAATGACAATGGATTATGTGTAAATGCTAAAATAAACAAAACAACATCTGAAGTTTACTTCTCACCTGATAAAAAAGAATGTCAGATTTCGTCAAAAGACGCGACTAAATATCAAATGAAGATGATTGAATTTGAAGATGATTCTATGAAAAATAGAAAAATAGCTATTGCTGAAGAATTGATATTAGGAAATATGACTGCTTGTAATGTACAGTTCTTTATTAATGATGAAGTAGACAATATCTGTTTAGGCAACAATTTATTACGGCTAATTCCGCAATATAGTATGGGGACTAATCAAATCACTTTATCCAGCCAAACTATTAATTCTGACAAAAAAGGAATCGAATATCCTCTATTAAATATACAAAACATATTATGCTACTATCGCCCTACGAATAATGATGTAGAAAGCTTCGCTATTGGTAACACGCTTCCCGGAATGCAAACCATTACCTTAAAAGAATTATTAGAACAGAATAAGAAGGTGATAATTAATATTCGAGATATGCACATACAACTCAAATAAATCAAAGTTTGCCAGACACAAACATCTCGACATAATACCATAATAAAATATAAAGTGAGGCAAAAATCCGACAGTTGCACCATTCTGACATTCAAGAAGCGTAGCAGAGAATCTCTCCTTTGATGCAGCAAAAGAGATCCATCGGTTTCACTTCTTTAAATGATAGTTCATTTTACTTCTGGCTCATTAAAAGAATTTATTATTGATTCAAATATGTATTAATAAAACGATAATTGACCAGTGTATTCCCAGTAACATTATTCGTCCGGAAACCTGAATAGTGATCGTCTTTTAATAAATGACCTTCTATCCGCACATTATCAAAAAGGATGTTGGTAAGCTTCTTTTGCGGAGTGCCTTCTTTTTGCCAACCATAGAGCCAAATTTCGTTCGCAATAGAGCTTCCACTATTTTTCTCACAGGTAACATTACGAAAAATCACATTATCAATCCCTCCACAATAACTTTGATTCCCTTGAATCGAGCCAAACCAAAAATCATTTTTAAACCCCATACCAATCAATCTTTCACACCTGTTTACTCGTATATTTTGAAAAAGTATATTTTTTAAATAAGTACCTTGCAATGCACAAATATTCATAGCAGAACGTTCGTCAAGTTCCGTATGATGATGTGGGTCATCGTACGAATAGAGAATTTCACTATCCAGTAATTGTATGTTTTCATATACGGAAGCACGTGTTTCAGCTCCTATACCAAAGGCATTATTACAATCATTCCACAATTGCATCTTCCGGAATATAAGGTTTTTATTGGGGAGGCAATCAGCTGGGACCTGCGTTTCCGGAGCCAGTCCTTTAATAGCTATGGCATCATCACAACTCCTCACAAATACATTGTCAAACTCACAATCCGAGCAATTAATAATATCAATACCATCTGTACACGCATAACGGGTACTTAGCACTTTTACGTTTGAAAAATTGATATTTGAACTTTTTGACATTGTAGTACACCAACATTGTGCTCTATGTCCATGAATAATAATGCCTTCTACATTACAACTTCCAAGAGAGTTATCTATCGAAAGTACAATCTCCGGTTTTGCATTCATCACCATACCACGCCCATAGATTTTCGCACCTTTACCATTGCTCACTCTCAACTGTCCTTCAAGTACAGCACCTCCGGACACATATATCTTTTGATCTCCGGAAATCGAGAGTGTTCCATTAGGGAAATAATTAGCCAATCTATGAAAACCAGGTCCGAAATAATAAAGTTTTTGCATTGAATCGTATGAGTAGCCACTAGCATCTGAAACAGAAGGGACTGCAGAATCTATGCTGTTACAATACAAATGAAGCACGTCTCCCTGATACTCATCATTAATTACTAATGTTAATGGCTGGTCAGCCTTCTTTAGTTTCAAGCAAATGCCATTAACAGAAGATTGTCTTAAACTTGTAAATATTGTATTCTTAGGTAAGACCTCAAAAGAGTGGATTGAATCTTTAAAGGTTATTTCTATTTCGACTTCTTCACCATCTTTAAAATCAAAAGAGGCAAAGCTCACACACTTTCCACAGAAATTTTTATCAGTATAAATCCCTACATAAGAATGGTTCACAGAAACATTAAATGGCGATTCTTCCTCCATGTAAGGGTAATCTTCCGGAACCGAATACGTCCGGAAAACATTCTTTATATCTATAGAATCTTGCCCGCCTACATTACAACGATTCCACTGACCGAATAAGTTTTGTGCATAAACGCAATTCAAAGAAAGAAATGCTACAAATACATATAATACACAAAAATGAAAGTTCAGAGTTTTCATACATACGTTCATAATCCTAGATTAGTCCAGATAATATTCCCGAAAACAATAAACGCTTCCGTAGCAACTATAAAAGACTATGGAAGCGCTCATTATATTGGAGAGAAGGAGATTAATCTCTTCTTCCCATTGCAATCATAACATAATAAATCAATGTTGCTAATGAACCCAAGGCAGCTACTACATAGGTATAAGCAGCTGAACGAAGAGCATCTTCCGCCTGTGAATGATTGTATGAGTTGGTTATACCAGATGAATTCAACCAAACGAGCGCACGTTTACTAGCATTTATTTCTACCGGCAAAGTGATAAAACTAAATAAGGTTGTCGTAGCAAACAAAATAATGCCAATCCACAATAATTCAGGGAAAGTTTTAAGCATCAAAATTCCAGCTAATAAAACCCACGTAACAATAGAAGATGAAAAATTCACAATCGGAACTAATGCACTACGCATCTTTAAGGGAGCATACATTCGGGCATGCTGAACAGCATGTCCACATTCGTGTGCTGCTACTGCAGCAGCCATAATACTATTGCTCTCATATACTCCTTCACTCAAATTCACTGTCTTATTGGCAGGATTATAATGATCGGTCAATTGTCCGGGAGTATGTGTCACTTTTACATCATAAATTCCATTGTCGTGTAACATCTTCAAAGCCACATCACGGCCTGTCATCCCGTTTCCGGTAGGTATCTTTGAATACTTCTTGAACTTGTTTTGCAAATTCATCTGTACTAGCCAGCTGACAACAGCAATTCCAATAAATAATACCCAAGGTGAAATCATACTTTATTCTTTTTAAAATTATTACTCAATATTATATAAACAAATAGTTTGCCAAAAATAAGAGTAAACGATCAATGTAAGAATAGTTTTCCCCTGCTTTTAGGAAGAATTATCTAAAAATTAGTCAATTGTAAGTTCAACAATGTAATCAACATCCCCCGGAACCTCTGATAGTTCGAGCGAAACACCTTCTTTCGTTTTGGTAAATCGAACTGGAGATTTATCCTTAAATAAAACGGCTTTCTTGACCTTTTTATTAGTTAGAGGTAAGAATAGCGTCTTATTCTTCAAATCAAGGATATGCACATATAATTTATCTCCCTTCTGTGTGGTAACTCCCCAGTCTTGAGGAACAATGATACCACCTCTTGTCCCATAAATAGTTTCACTATACTGATTCATCCAATCACCTATTTCTTTCAACCGTTGTACAGCCACCTCCGGAAGTTCCCCATTCGGTTGAGGACCGATATTCATCAAAAGGTTTGCATTCCTACCAGCAGCTTTTACCAAATAGTGAATCAATGTTTTAGTAGATTTATAATTCTGATCAGTAATTTTATATCCCCACATTCCATTCATTGTCTCACAAGTTTCCAATGGCAATTGGCTAACATCCTGTCCGGAAAGTCCAGCTGTATTCTCTCCAGGCAGATCACGCTCAAAAATCTGAATGTCTTCACCTTGAAAAGGTACTTGATGATGATTATTGCCAACCAAACATCCCGGTTGAAGTTTATGAATTAATGCATATTGTTCCGGAAGTTCCCAATCAAAGCTTGGATTCTGATCCTGATCCCACCATCCATCAAACCAAATAGCACCTACCGGTCCATAATTCGTCAGTAATTCTGTCAGCTGATTATTCATAAACTGATAATAGCTTTTCCAATCACCTTGCGCATTTGGACGACCAGTACCACGCCCTGTACGTCCCCACGGATAGTCTTCTCGCGACCAATCAAGATGAGAGTAGTAAAAATGAAGTTTGATCCCTTGTTTAGCACAAGCAGCAGCTAATTCTTTTATAATATCTCTCTTAAAAGGAGTAGCCTTGACTACATTAAAATCAGAATATTTCGTATCGAACATTGAAAAGCCTTCATGATGACGACTAGTGAAACAAATATACTTTGCTCCCGAAGCTTTAATAGCTGCCACCCACTTCTCCGCATCAAATTTCGATGGGTAAAAGCCACCTGCCAGTTTGGCATACTCTTTATAATTCAGATTATTGTTTGTCATTGTCCACTCACCGGTAGCAAGCATGGCATACAACCCCCAATGAAGGAAAATACCAAATTTACTATCCTGAAACTCCTGACGTGCTTTTAAATTCTCCTGAGAAGGTTGATAAGAAGGCTGAGCAGATATCCCTAAACTCATACCTAATAACAATAGAAAAGAAATAAGATGTGTTTTCATAAGGCATTATTAAAATAAGAATTAAAACAATAAATAAAAAAAGCGGAGCTTTTATACCTCCGCCTTTCTCCAAAAAATTATAGAACTATTTTTTATTCTTCAGTATAACGTTCAATTGTTTGAGCCCTATCAGGTCCAACAGAAACAATCTTGATTTGTACTCCAAGTTGTTCTTCTAAAAAGTTCAGATAAGCATTAAATTCTTCCGGAAACTCATCCTCACTCTGCATCTTAGTCATATCTGTTTTCCAACCAGGAAGTTCAGCTAATATAGGTTCTACACCTTCTGTGATATCATAAGGGAAATAATCAATTTCCTCACCATTCAATTTATAAGCTACACACGCTTTGATAGTATCGAACGTATCAAGCACATCACTCTTCATCATGATCAGTTTAGTAACACCATTGATCATTACTGAATATTTCAATGCTACTAAGTCAATCCAACCACAACGACGTTTACGACCTGTCACTGCACCAAACTCATGTCCTAGCGCGCCTATTTTATCTCCAGTCTCGTCAAATAATTCTGTTGGGAAAGGACCTGCACCCACACGTGTACAATATGCTTTGAAAATGCCATATACCTCACCGATACGATTAGGACCCAGTCCTAAACCTGTACAAGCACCGGCACATATAGTATTAGAAGAAGTAACGAATGGATAAGAACCGAAATCTACATCTAACATAGTTCCCTGAGCCCCTTCACAAAGTACACTCTTTCCCTCGTTCAACAGTTTATTGATTTCATGTTCACTGTCCACAAGATGGAATTGTTTCAAATATTCAATACCTTCCATCCATGCTTTTTCAAGCTCAGTCAGGTCATATTCATAATCCAAATCCTTCAGTATTTGCTCATGGCGAGCTTTTGCAGCTGCATATTTCTGTTCAAAGTTATGAAGGATATCCCCTACACGAACGCCATTACGGCTTACTTTATCCGTATAAGTAGGACCAATGCCCTTACCAGTAGTACCCACTTTCGCATCCCCTTTAGCTGCTTCATAAGCTGCATCCAGAATACGATGTGTCGGAAGAATAAGGTGAGCTTTCTTTGAAATATGCAAGCGTTCTTTTAATGGGTGTCCAGATGCTTCAAGAGCCTCAGCTTCGGCTTTGAACAGTGCCGGATCAAGTACTACACCATTACCAATAATGTTTACTTTATCACCCTGAAAAATACCGGAAGGGATGGAACGAAGTACATATTTTTGTCCTTCGAACTCAAGTGTATGACCTGCATTCGGACCGCCTTGGAAACGAGCAACCACATCATACTTAGGTGTTAATACATCGACTACTTTTCCTTTACCTTCGTCGCCCCATTGTAACCCTAATAGAACATCTACTTTCATTTTTCTTTTTTATTGTTGTTATTTACTTTTTTTCGCTTATTCGCTCTGTCGCATTTACTACACAATCCATATATATATAAGGAGTAATGAGAAAGTTGAAAGCGGCTTAACTTCGTATTCTCAATGGCATGCTGTAATTCCTCATTTTGAAACTCAGTCACTTTACCACATTGGGTACATATCTGATGATGATGCGTTTCACGATTATATGATTTTTCATATTGAGAGGAAGTTCCAAACTGATGCTTGATAACTAGCCGCGCATTGATAAGCAGAATAATAGTATTGTAAAGAGTTGCCCGACTCACCCGAAAATTTTCCTGATCCATCATTCGTGAATAGAGCATATCAATATCGAAATGTCCTTCGATGGAGTAAATAGTTTCGAGTATGGCGTAACGTTCGGGAGTCTTACGATGCCCGTTTACAGTAAGATATTCGGTGAATATCTGCCGTACCGTATCTTTCACATTTTGAGTTTCCATCATCAGCACAAAATTAGCGCGAACAAAGTTAAGCCTTTTTTGCGGAAAGCAAAAGATTTTCTGCGATATTTGTATGAAGGATAATTTATGAGTTAAACATCAAAGAAACTATCACTCACCCAATTCATCTTTCACCATATAATACAACATCTGCTCTGCTTCAATAGAAGAATCTGCCATTCCTTCCACCAAACGGCACACCTGAAAAGCATGCTCTTCGCTATGTTGCATATATTTGCGAATAGCTAACATCGCAGCGTTTCGTACATGATAACTATCTGAATGAACAGCACATATAGCCTGATCAAGTAATTCTCCGGCAACTCTTTCCGTCATATCTCCTTTCTTCATCAAAAGACGGGCAACGGTCAAAAAGCCGCAAGTCTGCACATATTCCCGTTCATCGGCTATCCAATGAAATGATTTTGCAGGTGCATACGGTAAATGCTGAAACAGATTCATGCAGGTTAATTCTGCTATTTCAATATTTTGAATGTCTTCTACCCAAATATCAGCAATTTCCGGATAAAAGGTATCGATAGGTTGTAACATCGCAGCCAGAATCTTGCATTCACGAATATTCTCTTTCCATAACGCCTGCGCCAGATCATGGTTTTTCTCGTAACCATCAGCAATCATCTTGATACGTGGAAGTTCTACACCAAAATTAAGTTTATACACTAATCCCTTCTCACGCATACTTTGAGACACAGCTCCGTTCATAGAGAGACGGAGTTGTGTTTTGATATCTTTCAATTGTTCTTTAACATCCATTTTTTAATTGTTTATTGAAGGCAGTGGAGAATACTCCTTACTATAACGCAACATTTGTTCTACATAACCTTCGTCATAAGATACAGTAACATCTGTGATATTGCCATTATCATCAGTTACCAATTCATATTTAGGATTCACAAATCCTTTATAAGGAGCTAGATTCAATTTCTTATAACGCTCTAAGATTTCTGAATGAAGAACCGGATCGACTTTCACTGCATAATTCTCAACGATATTACGAGCTCCTTCAAAATCACCAGTAGACTTTATACGCTGTATTTCGGCCAATAATTCTCCAAAAAGTTCCCGTACCTTTTGATAATCATTGATCACCACATAAGTTTTTCCATCCTTCTTCACCATTTCCACTACTTTATCAGTTTTTCCTTTCTCGAATACCCAACGAGCAATCAACTGGCGGTTACGCATATGAGCCTCCTCAATATTATTACCCGGTTCGATACGCACCAGCTGTGTCATCAGACCATTCATCAAATATTTATAATACTCAGCTTTATAAGCATCTGCATCCGGCACAAGCTTCAACTCTACCAGTTTCGGATCAGCTACATAATACAAACCAAACAAATCAGCACGAGCTTCTTCAATGGTAGAGCCATATGCTTTCAGAGCATCCGGATCCACACCCGGAAGCAACTTACCGGAACCATGTCCCAAACATTCATGTAAGTCGGTATGTAATTCATCAGTCAGGTCGCCATATCTATCTATCAACTGAACTTCCGCATCACTGTAAGCAAATTCTTCATTGAAACCATTACCATGAGCAGCTTTGTTATAAGCATCAGTAATGTTCCCAATAGTTACTGATTTCGATCCATGATGGGCACGAATCCAGTTGGCATTCGGAAGATTGATACCGATAGCCGTAGATGGATACAAATCACCGGCAAGTATAGCAGCAGTAATTACTTTCGCAGATACACCTTTAACTTTATCCTTTTTGAAAGACTTATCTACCGGAGAATGATCTTCAAACCATTGGGCATTACTACTTATAGTTTCCGTACGATGTGTAGCTTCCAAATCCTTAAAGTTCACTAAGGACTCCCAACTAGCTTTCATACCTAAAGGATCACCGTAACTCTCAGTGAAACCATTCACAAAATCAATTCGTGAATCCAAGTCTTTCACCCATAGAATAGCATATTCATCAAAGTCCTCCAAGCTACCTGTTTCATAGAACTGAATCAGCTTACTGATTACAGCTTTCTGAGCATTGTTTTCAGCAACAGCTTCTGCTTTCTTCAGCCAAAAAACAATTTTTTCAATCGCTTGTGTATAGAGTCCACCTACTTTCCACACTTTTTCTTGGATCTTTCCATTCTCTTTAGCCAACCGACTATTCAAGCCATAAGAAACCGGTGTTTCATTTTTCGGATCTTTCAAAGCATTATAAAAATCTTCTGCTTCTTTCTGTGTTACACCATCGTAATAGTTACATGCGGAAGTAAGTACCAAGTCTTCACCGTCAGCCTGATTCACCCGCTTTGGCATTATAGTTGGATCAAAAATAACAGGAAATAATTCGTTGCAAAGCTGTTCGGCTGTTTGTCCTTCTGCCAACGGAAGCAAAGAAGCATCAATACTAAGCACAGCTTGTTTTAGAAACTCCTTTGAAAAATTCGGTACAAACTTTTCCATACCATAATGATGATGAATACCATTAGAGAACCATACTCGTTTAAGATACACTTCCATATTTTTGAAATCAGAAGTTTCCTTATCGCCTTGATAGTTCATATACACAGCTTCAAGCATCCGACGAATTCTCAGGTTATACTTTCCGTTCTGGTCAAACAGAATATCCCGTCCTTCCAAAGCAGCTTGTGTCAAATAATAAATCAACTCTTTTTGTCTCAGTGACAAGTCCTCAAATCCGGAAGCCTTGTACCGCAATATCTGTAAATCTGCAAATTGTTCCACTGTATAATCAAATTTATCTATTTTAGCAGTTGTTATTTTAGTTCCTCCACAAGACACTAAAAGTGTCGAGGCTATGGCTATTGATATAAGATGTTTCATAATAACTAGTATTGATCAATGTAAAAAGAGAAAAAGGAATTATCCCTAAACTCTCATTCAGGGGTAATTCCTTTTATTCAGTTTCGGAATATGCAATTACTTTTTGCTATCTGTATGTCTCTTGCGATATCCGTTAGGAGTTTCACCTACATTCTTGTAAAATGCAGCGTAAAAAGATTGACGATTTGCAAAGCCAACCATTGCACTGATTTCCTCTACATTCTTGTCAGCATAACGTTTGTCAGTCAATAAGTGCAATGCGTCTTTCACTCTGTACTCATTCAACAAACAAGAATAGTTCATGCCAAAACGAGAATTTACCACTGCAGAAAGATAGCGTGTATTTGTTTTAAGCTCTTTAGCTAGATCTTTCGCAGAGTAATCAGGGTCTTTGTACTTCTTCTGAACAACTACAATATTCAGAATCTTGTCATACAACTCATCTGCTAATTCCGGTCTAATCAAAGATCTATACGCAGCTTTCTTTTCTTTCTTTTCCCTTAAGTTATAAGGGCGTTTTTTAGGAGTTTCCTCCGTTGCTTTTTTTTCTAAATCACTCATCGAATTAACTGGTTAGGGGTTTGTTCATTAATTAATATTGCCCATTCGCAACATTGTATGTTACAAATGTCTTACTTTTTTTTTAAATACACAATTATTTTGTGCATTTTTTTCTACTTAAACAATCAAAAAGCCTGAAATCGTGTAAATATGGCAAAATAATAAGAAACTTTAACCCTTTGCGAATTTATTCTTGAACAGAAATCGAGACATGATAAAGTATACTAAAGAAAATGTATCTTTGCAACAAAGTTTAATAGATTCATTGATGAAAGATATTTTAAAAACATATTTCGGATACGATAATTTCCGTCCTTTACAAGAAGAGATTATCCACCATATTCTAAACAAACAGGATGCTTTGGTACTAATGCCTACCGGGGGAGGGAAATCTATTTGTTATCAGTTACCTGCCTTACTAAGCGAAGGCACTGCTATAGTAGTCTCACCACTCATCTCATTGATGAAAGATCAGGTAGAAGCATTACAATCTAACGGGATTGCAGCCGGAGCACTGAATAGTAATAATGATGAAACAGAAAATGCTAACCTGCGTCGTGCTTGTATTGATGGACGATTGAAACTACTTTATATTTCTCCGGAGAAACTGGTAACAGAAAAAGACTATCTGTTACGGGACATGAACATCTCTTTATTTGCCATTGACGAAGCACACTGTATTTCACAGTGGGGACATGATTTTCGACCAGAATATGCACAAATGGGAATAATTCATCAGCAATTCCCCCAAATTCCAATTATTGCATTGACAGCAACAGCTGATAAAATTACGCGGGAAGACATTATTCGCCAACTTCATCTTATCAATCCACGCACTTTCATTTCATCTTTCGACCGTCCTAACATCAGTCTAACGGTAAAACGTGGTTTTCAGGCAAAAGAGAAAAACAAAGCGATCCTTGAATTTATAAACCGCCACAATGGAGAGAGTGGAATTATTTATTGCATGAGTCGTAATAAAACAGAGACTATTGCTCAGATGATACAAAGACAAGGGATCCGTTGTGGTGTTTATCATGCAGGATTATCTCCACAACAACGAGATAAAACCCAAGACGATTTCATCAACGACCGTATTCAAGTAGTATGCGCTACGATAGCCTTTGGTATGGGAATTGACAAATCCAATGTCCGTTGGGTCATTCACAATAATCTCCCTAAAAGCATCGAAAGCTTTTATCAAGAAATAGGTCGTGCGGGACGTGATGGTTTGCCAAGTGATACTATCCTATTTTATTCAATAGGAGACCTAATCCTGCTCACTAGGTTTGCAACCGAAAGTAATCAACAAACTATTAACCTGGAAAAACTTCAGCGAATGCAACAATATGCCGAAGCAGACATTTGCCGAAGAAGAATTCTACTAAATTATTTCGGAGAAACGACAACAAAAGATTGTGGGAACTGTGATGTTTGTAAGAATCCCCCTGAAAGATTCGATGGCACGATCATCGTCCAGAAAGCATTAAGTGCTATTGTTCGTACTAACCAACAAATTGGAACCGGATTACTGATTGACATTCTACGTGGCAACTATTCTACTGAAGTTACCGGAAAAGGTTACCAAGAACTAAAAACATTTGGTGCCGGAAGAGATATTCCTGTCCGGGACTGGCAAGACTATCTCTTACAAATGTTACAATTAGGTTATTTTGAGATCGCCTACAATGAAAACAATCATTTAAAAATTTCTTTAAGTGGTACCGACATACTCTTTGGCAGAGCTAAAGCTACCCTAACAGTCATCCATCGAGAAGAAACAGCAATCAAAGGAAAAAAGAAAAAAGATACAATCTCCAAAGAATTCTCTTTCGGACTACCAAGCGCAAAAAATGAAGATCTTTTCGAAGCACTCCGTGGCTTACGAAAACAATTGGCAGATCAAGAAGCACTTCCTGCTTACATTGTATTATCGGATAAAGTGCTCCACCTCCTCAGTATCTCTCGCCCCACCACCATTGAAGAGTTTGGAGCTATCAGTGGTATTGGAAAATATAAAAAGAAAAAATATGGGAAAGATTTCATAACCTTAATTAAACAATTCGTAGACAATACCTAATAGCTACATTAGTTAAATGAGCTTCTACTCTTCGTCCCAATAAAGAATAAGTAGGAGAATCAAGAAAAATAAAAGAAGATTATCGGCACTGCTGTAATTGCTCATGCAAATCCGACTGGGGCACTCCTAATGAAATCGCCTTTTCAAAGTTAGACTTCGCCAATGATTTCTTTTTCTGAACCAGATAAATACTACCACGCAGTAAATAAGCATCTGCTAAAGACGCATCTAAGCGTATAGCTTCATCCAAATCCACCAACGCTAAATCATCATGCCCCATCTCATGTTCCACATCAGCACGAGCAATATATAAGATAGCGTCATTAGGAGTCTCTACAATCATCTTATTCAAAATATCAAGTGCCTCTTTGAACTTGCCTTCTTTCTGCTCCAAAGTCGCCAAGCCAAGTCGCCCGCTATAACTCGACGGATCAATTTCTAACAAACGATTATAATCTATTCGCGCCGAAGGATAATCCCGACGAAGAACATAAATATAAGCACGCATCAATAGTGCTTCCTTATTCTTTTTATCTTCATCAAGTACTTGACAATAATCAGTATAAGCACGATCAGTTTTGCCCATCTCTAAATAAATCGCAGCACGATCCAACAAAATAGGTACTGATAACGGGGCAAAATTCAAAGCAAATGTATAAGATTCAAGTGCCTTGTCAAATTCCCCCAAACGACGTTGTACTAATCCCAGATTAGAAAAAAGCATTGCATTCTTTTCATTCTTCGGATCCAGTTTTAAAGCCTGCACTAATAAGTCTTTTGCCTGATGAAGACTATCTTTTTCTATGCACTCTATTGCTCTCTCCGACAACTGTTGATAAGTTTGTGCATGTAAAGTAAACGGAAACAAAAAAAGCAATAAAAGGATACCCCCTTTCAAAAAGAATGAAAATGCAGTTACCTCCATCTTATCCTTACTCAAAATATTTTTCATCAATTAATCATATTAATTAAAACACGTTCTCCTCTATCATATCAAAAGAAGAGACAAAACACGATCACTACAACGGATACACGTCAAATGCAAACAACTCAGTTGAAAGATAACGCTCTCCTGTATCAGGTAACAATACTACGATTTTTTTGTTCTTAAATTCCGGACGTGTCGCCAATTGACGAGCAGCATAAACTGCCGCTCCTGAAGAAATTCCTGCTAGCAAGCCTTCAGTAGCAGCCAATTCTCGACCTGCACGAATCGCTTCATCGTCTGGTACCCCTATAACTTCATCAACAATAGAAGCGTCATAAAGCTTCGGGATAAAATTTGCACCGATACCCTGAATTCGATGTGGTTCTGCTTGACCACCAACTAAAACTGGAGATGACGCAGGTTCTACTGCAACAATATAAATATCCGGGTTATGTTTTTTTAAGGCACGAGCAACTCCACACACAGTGCCTCCTGTACCAACTCCTGCAACAAATGCTGCCACTTCACCGTCAGTATCCCGCCAAATTTCTTCACCGGTAGTCTTTTCATGAACAATCGCATTAGAAGGGTTCTCAAATTGTTGCAGAATTACCGAATCAGGAATACTATCACGCAACTCCTGAGCTTTAGCAATAGAAGCAGCCATTCCTCCCAAACCGTCCGTTAAAACAATCTGCGCCCCTAATGCTTTTAACAAATTCCGACGTTCGAGACTCATTGTCTCAGGCATAGTTAATATCAAATGGTAACCTTTAATAGTAGCTACCATTGCCAAACCTACTCCTGTATTTCCGCTTGTCGGTTCAATAATAGTCGCACCAGGTTTTAACATTCCACGCGCCTCCGCATCCTCGATCATAGACAAAGCCACCCTGTCTTTCACACTTCCAGCCGGATTGAAAGCTTCCAACTTAGCAATTAAATTCTGTTTCAGATCATGCTTCCGGCTATAGCCTGAAAGCTCCATCAAGGGAGTATTTCCCACTAAATCTGTCAATTTCTTCGCAATTTTTGGCATCGTTCACCTCGTTTTATTCGGTTGATGTGCAAAGATACAGAAAAGAATTGTACCTTTGTCTCCGTTCAATCTTTTTAAGTTTATAGATATGAAAAAGAGAATCCTGCAATTTCTCACGACTTATTTTTTGTTTGTTCTTTTGTTTGTTATACAAAAACCTTTATTCATGGGTTATTACCATGAACTCTATACTGACGCTTCCTGGAGCGATTATTTCAGTGTCATGTGGCACGGATTACCATTAGATCTTTCCTTGGCAGGATACCTGACCGCAATTCCCGGACTATTACTGATAGTCTCCGCCTGGACCGACTCATACATACTCCGTCGTATCCGACAATGGTATTTTGGTTTCATCGCTTTTATTATGGCTTCAATTTTTATTGTTGATTTAGGATTATACGGTTTTTGGGGATTCCGTCTGGACGCCACTCCCATTTTCTATTTCTTTACCTCTCCCAAAGACGCCATAGCCAGTGTAAGTATCTGGTTTATATTACTAGGTTTATTAACCATGCTGATCTATGCTGCCATTCTTTATGGAATTTTCTATTTCACACTCATTCGTGAAAAGAAACCTTTAAAAATTCCTTATCACAGACAAAATGTATCTTTAGTACTCCTTTTACTAATAGCAGTTCTTTTTATCCCTATTCGCGGCGGTTTTTCTGTATCAACCATGAATCTGAGCAAAGTTTATTTCAGCCCAAACCAACGTATAAACCATGCGGCAATCAATCCCGCATTCAGTTTCATGTATTCCGCTATCCATCAAAACAACTTTGATAAACAATACCGTTTAATGGATCCTAAAAAAGCTGATGAACTATTTTCCCAAATAATAGAGAAACCAGCATTAGCTACAGATAGTATTCCTCAGTTACTTGATACACAACGCCCAAATATCATCTTCATCATCCTGGAAAGTTTTTCTACTCACCTAATGGAGTCTTTCGAAGGACAACCAAACGTTGCTGTCAATCTAGATAAATTAGGTAAAGAAGGGATATTATTCACTAATTTCTATGCCAATAGTTTTCGTACTGACCGTGGTCTGGTATCTATCATTAGTGGATATCCTGCTCAACCAAGTACCAGCATTATGAAGTATCCTGAAAAAACGGAAAACCTTCCTTCTATTCCTCGTACACTAAGAAATGCCGGATACGATTTGGAATACTATTACGGTGGAGATGCTGATTTCACTAATATGCGTTCTTATCTGGTTTCTGCCGGTATTGAGAAGATCATTTCTGAGAAAGATTTCCCTTTATCTGAGCGTGCAGGTAAATGGGGAGCACAAGATCATACATTATTCCAACGTTTTCTGAAAGACCTGACAGAAGAACAGCCCAAAGAACCATTCTTTAAGATCGTACAAACATCCAGCAGTCACGAGCCTTTTGAAGTACCATTTCACCGTTTAGAGGATAAAGTGCTCAATGCTTTTGCTTATGCCGATAGTTGTGTGGGAGATTTCGTAAAACAATATAAGGAAACTCCGATGTGGAAGAATACGTTAATCGTACTTGTTCCTGACCACTTGGGAGGATATCCTCGTCCAATAGATAATCCATTGGAAGGACATACTATTCCACTCATTATGATCGGTGGAGCAATTAAAGAGCCACAGACCATAAATACTTATGCTTCTCAAATAGACATTGCTGCAACTTTGCTTTCCCAACTTGGATTGCCACACGATGAATTCACTTTCAGCAAGAATATTCTGAATCCGTCCTCTCCTCATTTTGGGTATTTTACAGAACCATCTCTGTTTGGTATGGTTACTCCCGAAAATCAATTGGTATTCAATTTGGATGCAAATACAATACAGGTAGATGAGGGTACAGCAAAAGGAGCCAATTTGGAAAAAGGGAAAGCATTTCTCCAAAAGCTCTATGATGATTTAGCAAAACGATAAACCAATATCATTTTTCTTATAATACATTTTATATTATATGAATGAAATAATTCAAAGTCTATCTGATATAGATACTAATGTACTTTTATTCTTTAATGGTATACACTCGCCGTTCTGGGATTATTTCATGAGTGCTTTTACCGGGAAAGTAATATGGGTACCAATGTATGCCACTATACTATATGTACTACTAAAAAACTTCCATTGGAAAGTTGCCATTTGTTATGTAGTGGCTATTGCTCTGACTATCACATTTGCAGACCAGATGTGTAATAGTCTCATCCGTCCGTTAGTAGGTCGCCTGCGTCCTTCCAATCCGGAAAGCCCAATCGCTGACCTAGTCTATATTGTAAATGGGAAACATGGAGGTGGTTTCGGATTTCCTTCCTGCCACGCAGCCAATTCATTCGGACTTGCGATATTCCTGATTTGTTTATTTCGTAAACGCTGGCTGAATATCTTTATCGTCCTATGGGCACTCTCCAATTCTTATACCCGTCTATATTTAGGATTACATTATCCCGGGGATTTAATAGTGGGAGCCATTATCGGAGGATTCGGGGGATGGATGCTCTACTTTATTTTCCATAAACTAGCTGTTCTTCTAGATTTGATCACCAAATCTTCCAATATAAAGATGCGACAAACAGAAATGATTATTTATGTCGGACTACTGACGACACTTGGTATCATCATTTATTCAATTATTCAAAGTTGAAGAAACCTTTAGAATCAACAATAAAAAAGCCTGGTATCACTTTTACACCAGGCTTTTCATTATATAAGCAATATATTATCAAGCTTTCTTAATGTACTCAACAATCCACTGACCAACCTCTTTTGTTCCATACTTAGCCCCCCCAGCTACTTGAATTTCCGGAGTACGTACATTCTCATCCAAAGAAGCATCTACTGCTTTACGAATCAAAGCTCCCTCTTCCTTGCAATCAAAGTACTCAAATAACATAGCCACAGAAAGGATCTGAGCTAACGGATTAGCAATATTCAGTCCTTTAGCCTGAGGCCACGAACCATGAATCGGTTCAAATACAGGAGTACTTTCTCCAGTAGAAGCAGAAGGAAGTAAACCCATGGAACCACTGATCACAGAACCCTCGTCAGTCAAAATATCACCAAATGTATTTTCAGTTACCATCACATCAAAGAATGCAGGTTCTTGAATCATACGCATAGCAGCATTATCCACATACATATAATCTGTGGTCACTTCCGGATAATTCGGGGCCATTTCCTGTGCAATCTGACGCCACAAACGAGAAGAAGCCAACACATTCGCCTTATCTACAACTGTTAAGTGCTTTCTACGTTTCATCGCATATTCAAAACCGACTTTCAAGATACGCTCAATTTCCGGACGAGTATAGAAATTCGTATCATAAGCTTTATCATTATCCTGATATTTCTCACCGAAATACATGCCTCCGGTCAATTCACGAATACAGATAAAATCGGCATTCTCTACTAATTCCGCACGCAACGGAGATTTATGAATCAGGCATTTAAACGTTTGTACGGGACGGATATTAGCAAACAACCCCAGCTTCTTACGCATAGCAAGCAATCCTTGTTCCGGACGAACTTTTGCAGTAGGATCATTGTCAAACTTCGGATCACCTACAGCAGAAAACAAAACTGCATCTGCATCCTTACAAACCTGGAATGTTTTTTCCGGAAACGGATCACCGACTTTATCTATAGCATCTGCACCACAGATTGTATATTCGTAACTTACTTTGTGACCAAACTTCTCGCAAACGGCACTCATAACATCCACTCCCTGTACGGAGATTTCCGGTCCGATACCATCGCCTGCTAATACAGCAATTTTAAAATCCATAATTATTAATTCTTTCTATTTATATACTTATAAAAAACATTCTTCAAAAAAACAGCCTCTCATCTATTCATTTTCAATAATATTCAGCATCTTCATTGTCGCTTTAATGGCGGCCTCGGTCTGGTCAGCATCCAGACCACGGGTACGAAATACCCGGTCCTCATAGCTCCAAGTAATGACAGTCTGCACAAATGCATCTGTACGTCCACCAGGAGGAATAGTAACGGCATAATTCGTCAGCATCGGGAATTTACGTCCCAAAGTCACCTTATATACTTTGCGCAAAGCACGTACAAAAGCGTCATACTGTCCATCACCGCTTGAACTTTCTTCAAATTCTTTGCCATTGATCTCAATTTTCAGAGTTGCCATCGGCTTCAAACCATTAGCAAGGTTCACAATATAACTCTTTAGTTTCACTTTATCACCTTCAACCCCATGCTTTAACACATCCGAAACGATATATGGCAGATCCTCCTGAGTTACCAATTCTTTTTTATCCCCCAGTTCAATAATGCGTTCCGTCACTTTACGCATAGAATCCTCGTCCAAATCCAATCCCAAATCTTCCAGATTTTTACGGATATTAGCCTTACCACTTGTTTTACCTAATGCATACTCACGTTTACGGCCAAAACGTTCG
This sequence comes from Bacteroides bouchesdurhonensis, assembly GCF_900155865.1. Taxonomy (GTDB): domain Bacteria; phylum Bacteroidota; class Bacteroidia; order Bacteroidales; family Bacteroidaceae; genus Bacteroides; species Bacteroides bouchesdurhonensis. Next base: position 1,578,306 of record NZ_LT707006.1, on the reverse strand, counting down.
GGCAACAAATCATTACAATAAAGATTATTCTTATTATCACCATCTGCATGAACACCTGCAACTTGCGTAAAGACATTCTCACCTACAATCGGCTTATTGGCAGGAATTACAATACCGGAATAAGACTCTACTACCCGACTAACATCATTTAAACGGCTTTCATCAATATTAGTCAGCGCATTAAAATGATCTTTCAGAATAGCTTGTACACTAGCCAAAGGAGCATTACCTGCCCGCTCACCCAAACCATTAATCGTCGTATGCAATCCTTTCACTCCACTCAGCACAGCTGCCAACACATTGCTTACGGCCAAATCATAATCATTATGCGCATGAAAATCAAAATGAGTATCCGGATAACGTTTCTTCATTTTCCGCATATACTCAATCACTTGTAGAGGATTCAAAATACCTAATGTATCCGGCAACATATACCGTTTGATATTGGAACCTTTCAATCCATCCATCAACTGAAATACATATTCGGAAGAATCTTTCATACCATTACTCCAATCTTCCAGATAGACATTTACAGCAATATCCTGTTCATCGGCATAATGCACTATATTGATAATATCGGCAATATGTTCTTCAGGGCTTTTTTTCAATTGTTGTGTACAGTGCTTCAACGAACCTTTACATAACAAATTGATAACGCGACAACCGGTACGTTGTATCCAATCAACCGAAGTACCGCCATCTACAAACCCCAGTACTTCTACTTTATGAAGCAGATTCCGGCGAGCTGCCCAATCGCATATCATCTTCACAGCTTCAAACTCGCCGTCCGACACACGTGCTGAAGCAACCTCCACCCGGTCCACCTTTAAGTCTTCCAATAGCAAACGAGCGATCATTAGTTTCTCATGAGGCACAAAGGACACCCCGCTAGTCTGTTCACCATCGCGGAGCGTTGTGTCCATGATCTCTATCTTGACGCTTTCTTTTCCCATTGTTCTATCTTATTTTTATTACTTAACAAGAAATCAATATCATCCAATCCATTCATCAGGCAATGTTTCTTATAAGCATTGATTTCAAAGTTCTCGCTTTTACCTGTCGCTTTATTGGTGATAGTTTGCTCAGGAAGATTCACTTCCACCTCCATTTTGGGATTTGCATAAATAGAGTCGAACAATTCTTGCAAGAATTCTTCCGAAACAACGACCGGAAGTACAAAATTATTCAACTCATTATTCTTATGAATATCTGCAAAGAAACTAGATACTACTACCCGAAATCCATATCCGGCAATCGCCCAAGCTGCATGTTCACGACTGGAACCTGAACCGAAATTCTTTCCGGTAACCAATATTTGTCCACTATATGTAGGATCATTCAGCACAAAATCCTTATTCAAAGAACCATCTGCATTATACCGCCAATCACGAAACAAATTATCTCCGAAAAATTTCTCTTCACGAGTAGTTGCTTTCAGGAAACGCGCCGGAATAATCTGGTCTGTATCCACATTCTCCAAAGGCAATGGTACACAAGTACTTGTTATTATATCAAATTTTGCTTTCATTTCCAATTATCTATTATCCCATTATCAATTAAATAAATTCTCTCGGATCGGTTATAACTCCTGTCACCGCAGCAGCGGCAGCTACCAACGGGCTAGCCAGCAAAGTACGTGCTCCTGGTCCCTGACGCCCTTCAAAGTTACGATTACTAGTAGAAACAGAATATTTACCGGCCGGAACCTTATCATCATTCATAGCCAGACAGGCAGAACATCCCGGCTGACGAATTGCAAATCCAGCTTCTGCCAGAATCTTATCAATACCTTCCTTACGAATTTGCGCATCTACCATCCACGATCCCGGAACAAGCCACGCAACTACATTATCTGCTTTTTTGCGTCCTTCTACAATGGAAGCAAAAGCACGAAAGTCTTCAATGCGCCCATTGGTACAAGCCCCAAGAAATACATAGTCAATCTTTTTACCTAACAAAGACTCACCCGGTTGGAACCCCATATAATCCAGAGATTTCTTGAAAGAAACCTGAGCTGCTTCTCCCAATCCTTCCATTGTAGGGATATGCTGTGTGATTCCCATACCCATTCCCGGATTAGTACCATAAGTAATCATTGGTTCAATATCAGCTGCGTCAAATCGAACTTCTTTATCAAATACAGCGTCATCCTCACTCTTCAATGTCTTCCAGTATTCCACTGCTGTCTCCCATTCTTTGCCTGTAGGAGCATTTTCACGACCTTTGATATATTCAAAAGTCACTTCATCCGGAGCAATCATACCACCACGTGCACCCATTTCGATAGAAAGATTACAGAGAGTTAGACGTCCTTCCATTGTCAGGTTACGAATAGCCGAACCCGCATATTCAACAAAATAACCAGTTGCGCCACTAGTAGTCATCTTAGACATCATATAAAGTGCTACATCTTTTGCAGTTACTCCTTTTCCTAATTCTCCATCTACAGTAATACGCATTGTTTTCGGTCTTGACTGAAGAATACACTGAGAAGCCAATACCATTTCCACTTCACTAGTGCCGATACCGAAAGCAATTGCTCCCATTGCACCATGAGTTGAAGTATGAGAGTCACCACAAACAATTGTCATACCCGGAAGAGTCAAAGCACGTTCCGGTCCTACTACATGGATAATTCCATTTTTCGGATGCATCATGCCATAATGTGTCAGACCAAAATCTTTGGCATTCTTCGTTAGTGTATCTACCTGAGTCTTGGATACCTGATCTTCGATCGGTTTATCCTGATCATGCGTCGGTGTATTATGGTCCGGCATACAGAACACTTTATCCGGACGTAACACTCCGATTCCTCGTTCGCGCAGACCGGAAAAAGCTTGCGGACTAGTCACTTCATGGCAATAAAGCCGATCAATATAAAGCTGTGTAGGACCATCTTTCACAGTAGTAACCACGTGATCATCCCATATTTTATCAAATAATGTATTCATTTATATCTTATAATTTTGCAAGTTAGAATTGAATTTTATTCTCTCTTTTAATTTCTAAATTTATTGATGCAATCAATATAAGCTTCTACAGATGCTGCTATAATATCTGTATTAGCTCCAAAGCCATAATACATTTGATTATCATATTCTACCTGCATATGTACTTTACCAACATCATCACTTCCTTTACTAATGGCTTGAATAGTAAATTCTTTCAGCGTCATGTGACGGTCTACTATCTTTTTCAAAGCTTTGATCGCAGCATCTACAGGACCATTTCCACTAGCACAAGCTTCAAACTTTTCTCCGGAAATATTCAATCCCAGACTAGCAACCGAACGGACACCAACTCCACTAGTCACCTGCAAGTAATCTAATTTAATACGGTGATTTTGAGTACGATCCGCACCTGCTAATACTAGAATATCATCATCATTAATATCTTTTTTCTTATCAGCTAATTTCAAAAAGTCCTCGTATACCTTATCTAAGTTATCTTGCTCTAATTTAACTCCCAAAACAGACAGACGGTTTTTCAAAGCAGCACGTCCGCTACGGGCAGTCAATACAATTGAGTTATCATCAATACCTACCTCATGAGGATCAATAATCTCATAAGTTTGCACGTTCTTCAACACGCCATCTTGATGAATTCCAGATGAATGTGCAAAAGCATTTCGTCCAACTATCGCTTTATTGGGTTGTACCGGCATATTCATCAAACTAGATACCATACGGCTAGTCGGATAAATCTTCTGAGTATTGATATTTGTTTGAATATCAATTTCATGATGACTCTTGATAATCATTGCTATTTCCTCAAGAGCAGTATTCCCTGCACGTTCGCCAATGCCATTAATAGTAACCTCCACCTGGCGAGCACCATTCAGAACCCCCGCTATTGTATTAGCTGTTGCCATACCTAAGTCATTGTGACAATGGGTAGAAATAATTGCCTTATCGATACCATCCACATGGTCAATCAAATATTTAATTTTAGCACCATATTCTGACGGTAAGCAATAACCGGTTGTATCCGGGATATTCACTACTGTTGCACCAGCTTTAATAACTGCTTCAATTACTCGCGCTAAATATTCATTCTCCGTACGTCCTGCATCTTCCGCATAAAACTCAACATCATCTACAAATCGACGCGCGTACTTCACCGCAGCTACCGCACGTTCAATAATCTCTTCGCGATTTGAATTAAATTTATATTTGATATGAGAATCTGAAGTACCGATACCTGTATGAATACGCTTATGTTTAGCAAATCTCAACGCATCTACAGCAACATCAATATCCTTTTGAACCGACCGGGTCAAAGCACAGATAGTAGGCCATGTCACCGCTTTGGAAATCTCTATCACTGAATTAAAATCTCCTGGGCTGGAGATAGGAAAACCCGCTTCAATCACATCTACACCCAGAGATTCCAATGCCTTAGCTACCTGAATCTTCTCTACTGTATTCAATTGGCATCCCGGAACCTGTTCACCATCACGAAGGGTGGTATCGAAAATAAATAACCTATTGTCCATCTTCTTATGATTTATATAATTATTAGCACCAAAAAAAAGCCTTTCACACGTGGAAGTGAGAAAGGCTTTCGTATATTTTCATTATACACTTTTACGCGCAGCACTCACTTCCACTAAACTTTGATAGTAGAATAATAATACCACACAGTAGAATATGTATAAACATCTGATTCATTTTATTGTCTTTTTATTGTTTGACGATGCAAAGGTAGAGATTATTTCTTAACTACCAAATAATACGTTACTTTTTTATCGAAAATAATTTCATTTCATAAGCTAAAGCCAAATATAAAAAAGAATATATTACTAGTCGTTTTCTATTCTTCATAAAATAAAAAGAGGACACAGAGTGTTTGATTACTCTATATCCTCCAGCCTTATCATTCTAAACCAATAAATTACTTCTTATCGCAACATGCTTTTTTTTCTAAGCAATCAGCTTTCTTGTCACAATCAGCCTTTTTATCACAGTTGGTTTTATCGCAATTAGCCTTCTTATCACAAGAAGTAGCACAGGAATCTGTCTTTTGACAGCAAGAATCAGCTTGAGTACATACAGCAGATTCTACAACTGTAATAGAATCTGTTACTTCAGTTTCAGAAGTACTATTAGCTGCTTTATTACCAGAACAAGACATCATAGCAAAGGAAAATGTTACTGCCACAGCAGCTAGGAATAATTTAATCTTCATACTTTTGATTTGCTTTAAACGTTTAATATAGAATTATCAGTCGCAAATATAACACATCTTTTCTAAAGTACCAAAAAACAGAAAGCCCCTTGAATCTGTTGACTCAAGGGGCTTCTTCCAAAACGGCGGTTACCTACTCTCCCACTGTTACGCAGTACCATCGGCGTGACGAGGCTTAACTTCTCTGTTCGGAATGGGAAGAGGTGGAACCCTCGTGCTATAACCACCTGAATGAATTCAATAAGGTTATGACATGATGAAAAGTAAAAATCAAGCAAACATTATTCCGCTAAACGTATATACCAACCGGCAATGGAAAGAAAGTACACGGGCAATTAGTAATGCTCGGCTAAGATGTTACCACCTGTACACCTGCATCCTATCAACGTCATCGTCTTTGACGACCCTAAGAAATCTAATCTTGTGGCTGGCTTCGTACTTAGATGCTTTCAGCACTTATCCAATCCCGACTTAGATACCCGGCAATGCACCTGGCGGCACAACCGGTAAACCAGAGGTCAGTCCAACACGGTCCTCTCGTACTAGTGTCAGAGCCACGCAAATTTCATACGCCCACGATAGATAGAGACCGAACTGTCTCACGACGTTCTGAACCCAGCTCGCGTGCCACTTTAATGGGCGAACAGCCCAACCCTTGGGACCTTCTCCAGCCCCAGGATGTGACGAGCCGACATCGAGGTGCCAAACCCCTCCGTCGATATGAGCTCTTGGGAGGGATCAGCCTGTTATCCCCGGAGTACCTTTTATCCTTTGAGCGATGTCCCTTCCATACGGAAACACCGGATCACTATGCTCTAGTTTCCTACCTGATCGACTTGTTAGTCTCCCAGTCAAGCACCCTTATGCCATTACACTCTGCGGACGGTTACCAATCGTCCTGAGGGCACCTTTAGAAGCCTCCGTTACGCTTTTGGAGGCGACCACCCCAGTCAAACTACCCACCAAACAGTGTCCTCGAATACACGAGTTAGAACTCAAATAACCAAAGGGCCGTATTTCAACAGCGACTCCGCACAAACTGGCGTCTGCGCTTCAATGTCTCCGGCCTATCCTACACATCAATTACCCAAATTCAATGTTAAGCTATAGTAAAGGTTCACGGGGTCTTTTCGTCCCATCGCGGGTAATCGGCATCTTCACCGATACTACAATTTCACTGAGCTCACGGTTGAGACAGTGTCCAGATCATTACACCATTCGTGCAGGTCGGAACTTACCCGACAAGGAATTTCGCTACCTTAGGACCGTTATAGTTACGGCCGCCGTTTACTGGGGCTTCAATTCAAACCTTCTCTTGCGATAAGCTCTCCTCTTAACCTTCCAGCACCGGGCAGGTGTCAGGCTGTATACGGAATCTTTCGATTTGGCACAGCCCTGTGTTTTTGTTAAACAGTTGCCTGGACCTATTCTCTGCGCCCAGCCTCGCAGCTGGGACCCTTTATCCCGAAGTTACAGGGTCAATTTGCCTAGTTCCTTAACCGTGAATCACTCAAGCGCCTTAGTATATTCAACCCGACTACGTGTGTCCGTTTGCGGTACGGGTACCTCAAGGATGAAGTTTAGCGGATTTTCTTGGGAGTATGATTACACGCGCTATTGGATTGTTCCGAAGAACGCTCCATACTATCAGGTTCGACTCTTGTCCCGGATTTGCCTGGGACAATCAACATCTACACCCTTCAACGGACTATTCCGTCAGTCCGCGGCGTTGTCACGCCTCCGTCTCCACGTCACTCCTTAAGGTAGTACAGGAATATTAACCTGTTCTGCCATCGGCATCACCGTTCGGCTGAGCCTTAGGACCCGACTAACCCTGATCCGATTAGCGTTGATCAGGAAACCTTAGTCTTTCGGCGAGGGGGTTTCTCACCCCCTTTATCGTTACTTATACCTACATTTGCTTTTCCACACGCTCCAGCAAAGCTCACGCTTCACCTTCGACGCCGAGTGGAATGCTCCCCTACCGATCATTGCTGATCCCATAGCTTCGGTAAAACACTTGATGCCCGATTATTATCCACGCCAAACTCCTCGACTAGTGAGCTGTTACGCACTCTTTAAATGAATGGCTGCTTCCAAGCCAACATCCTAGCTGTCTTAGCAATCTGACTTCGTTAGTTCAACTTAGTGTTTATTTGGGGACCTTAGCTGATGGTCTGGATTCTTCTCCTTTAGGACATGGACCTTAGCACCCATGCCCTCACTCCTGTGATGGGACTAATGCGCATTCGGAGTTTGTCAAGACTTGATAGGCGGTGAAGCCCTCGCATCTTATCAGTCGCTCTACCTCACATTAGTAACTCACAAGGCTGCACCTAAATGCATTTCGGGGAGTACGAGCTATCTCCAAGTTTGATTAGCCTTTCACCCCCACCCTCAACTCATCCAGAAGCTTTTCAACGCTTATTGGTTCGGTCCTCCAGCTAGTGTTACCTAGCCTTCAACCTGGTCAAGGGTAGATCACTTGGTTTCGCGTCTACTCCTTCCGACTGGACGCCCTGTTAAGACTCGCTTTCGCTTCGGCTGCGCATCTCAAGATGCTTAACCTTGCCGGAAAAAGTAACTCGTAGGTTCATTATGCAAAAGGCACGCCGTCACTTCTTAAAAAGCTCCGACCGCTTGTAGGCGCATGGTTTCAGGGACTATTTCACTCTTCTGTTCGAAGTGCTTTTCACCTTTCCTTCACAGTACTGGTTCGCTATCGGTCTCTCGGGAGTATTTAGCCTTACCGGATGGTCCCGGCGGATTCACGCAAGATTTCTCGTGTCCCGCGCTACTCAGGATACCACTACGCTTAATTTGACTTCGTATACAGGACTATCACCGTCTATGGTCCCGCTTTCCAGAGGGTTCTACTCGTCAAATGTCTTGCGACATCGTGGTCCTACAACCCCACACATGCCGTAACATGGGTGGTTTGGGCTATTCCCCGTTCGCTCGCCACTACTAGGGGAATCATTATTATTTTCTGTTCCTGCAGGTACTAAGATGTTTCAGTTCCCTGCGTTAGCTTCCATCTAGGATGGATGACATTCCTTCAGAATGCCGGGTTGTCCCATTCGGAAATCTCTGGATCAAAGGTTATTTGCACCTACCCAGAGCTTATCGCAGCTTATCACGTCCTTCATCGCCTCCGAGAGCCAAGGCATCCGCCATGCGCCCTTATTTACTTTCTTTCAAACTGACCTTTAAGTATCAGGTATCAAGTATAGGGTATTACCCCGGAATACTCAATATCGCGGTACTTAAAACGTGCGGTTCGATATATACTTTTAGCTCTTTACTAAATTTTACTTTTTGTTTCATCATGTCAAAGATCGTTTCTCTGTTTCAGAGATCGTGGAGAATAACGGATTCGAACCGTTGACCCTCTGCGTGCAAGGCAGATGCTCTAGCCAGCTGAGCTAATCCCCC
>NZ_LT707006.1:343489-1569583 GCF_900155865.1 Bacteroides bouchesdurhonensis | reverse complement strand
ACTTTTTATGCATGTTTTTTTATGGCGGCGGGTAAGTGGCTGAGGGATAGGGATGTTGTAGAACATAATTTTCAATTGGAAGGAAAACAAGGGGAAAGGAAAGATCATTATTATATTACGCGCGCGCATAGCGCGAGAGAAGGAAAAGAAGAAAGAGAAACTGGAACTCAGGATTATGTCACCACACGTAATTTGTATTCAATTTGCCCTCACGCTCTAACTATGTTCATAAAAGTCCCTGTTTATAGGGGGTTCAGCGATGAGAGATACGGGGGGAGAAGAGTGGGAGCAACGATTTGCCCTCACTCGTGAGGAAAAGCGTCTCCGTGCTGCTCTTACTTCTTCCATTTATCCGGTAATAGTACTCTGGGATATTTTTTATTTGTATGGGGATTTACTATCATAAGGCTGGAAACAAACTGTTTCATACGGTTGAAACGATTGGTTTAGCGGGGTGAAACGAAAGGTTTCACTATATGAAACTATGAGTATCACCGCATGAAACTACCCAAAGGTATAGATGTAACTTTCCCGTCACACGATTACGTGCTCATTATCAATGATCCATTGACGCTCATGTGACGGTGACGGTAAAACATCAACAAAAAAAGACCGTAGCTCTTTACAAAAGCATACGGTCTTTCAGCAAGTTCCTCAATTTTCTTTTACTTCATCTTATACACCAACGTTCCCCCTTTCAATATATCTTCGTGAGAAATAGTTTTCTTTGTATAAGGCTCACCATTCAATGTCACACTCTCCACATACTTATGTTCTTTTGATAAATTCTCTGCGATTACGGTGAAATTTTTTCCGTCCGCTAAATGCAAAACCATCTTCGGCAACTGCGGAGCACCAAACACATATTCCCCACTCACAGGGTCTACCGGATAAAAACCCATTGCACTGAACATATACCAAGCAGACATCTGACCACAGTCATCATTGCCACAAAGTCCGTCCGGTTGATTACGATACTGAGTATCAAATATTTCACGAATTAACTCTTGTGTACGTTCCGGGCGTCCTGCCAATGCATATAAATACGTAACATGATGGCTAGGTTCATTGCCATGCGCATATTGTCCGATCAATCCTGTTACGTCTGCCTGAGTAGTTTCCAACTTCACAGTAAACACAGAATCCAATTTATTCAGGAAAGGTGCTTCTCCACCAAAGAGAGCAATCAACCCCGGAACATCGTGCTGAACATGCCAGGTATATTGCCAAGCATTTCCTTCCGTATAATCACCACCACTACTTTCGGCATGTCCGATATCACTCGGATTGAAAGGAGACTTCCATGTACCGTCCGCCTTACGGGGACGCATAAACTTCGTTTCCGAATCAAACAAGTTTTTATAATAATCGGCACGTTTCGCAAAGTATGCGGCCTCCTCTTCTTTTCCCATACGGCGAGCCATATCAGCTGCAGCATAGTCATCATATACAGATTCCAAAGTAGAAGATACCGATTCAGCCTTTGTCAGGTCTGTCGGGAAATAACCGTACTTCGTATAATTTTCCCAATTTGACTTTAATGGATGCGATTCCATTTGTGTCTTCTTTATAATATTGAAAGCCCGTTCTGCATCAAAACCACGGAACCCCTTGCGGTAAGCCTCAGCAATAACAGAAACTCCATGATTACCAATCATACAATAATTTTCTTTGCCCCACAATGCCCAGATAGGCAAGAAACCTTGCACTTCCCCCTGCTCTATCAATGAATTAACAAAACCATCTACACGTTCAGGAACAATCAACGTATAGAAAGGATGAGCAGCACGATACGTATCCCATAGAGAAAAAGTCGAATAAAAAGCACCTGCACCAGCCTTCACCACAGAATCAGCAGCATTCCGATACATTCCGTCTACATCCGAAATCTGGTTTGGTTGAATCAAAGCATGATAGAAACAAGTATAAAAGTTTGTTTTCTCATCATCCGTTCCGTCTACTTCGATTCGGCTCAAATAATTATTCCATTCGTTATGAGCGGCAGTTCTCACCCCTTCAAAGTCCCAAGCGGGAATTTCGGCTTCAAGATTCTTCTTTGCGCCGTCCACACTGGTAGTGGAAAGAGCCACTTTCATCAGTAACCCCTCTCCCGGTTTCATATCGAAAGTAGCAATGATGCGGCTACCTTTTTCTGTTTCCCTCATTGGCAGATAAAGTGTATCCACGACCGGACGACTAAATTTCATCACGAAGAAATAATCCTGATTCACCCATACAGCATTGTTTACATGTCCGGTTAATGTTTGAGCATCTTCCCAATTTACTTCACATTTTTTTACTTGCGAATGATATTGATCTTCATTCCAAGCCGGTCCATGCTGCAAATCAATCAACACAGATGCAGAATCAGCCTTATTATAGGTATAACGATGAAGTGCTGTATGGACAGAAGCAGTCAATTCTGCCTTAACCTGAGAATCAGAAAGCTCTACGGTATAATATCCGGGAGTTGCCGACTCTTTATCTTTTGAAAAATGGCTACGGTAAGCGTCCCATGGACGAACACGATTACCTGTCACCGGCATTACCAGGATATCTCCTAAGTCCATACACCCCGTACCATTCAAATGAGTTTGCGTAAATCCCCAAATCAACGAGTCCTAATAAGTATATTCCGAACAATATCTCCATCCAACAGCTCCTGTGACAGGACTAGTTTGTATCATTCCGAAAGGATAACACGCCCCAGGGAAAGTATGCCCGTTATCAGCAGCACCAATAAAGGTATTTACGTACTGAGTATAATCTTTCGTTTCCGTATCATCGGTCGGAGAACAAGAGGTATAGAAAAATAAACCTGCCAAAGCAGCAATAATCAGAGAAAGATTTCTTTTCATGAAAAATATCATATTTAATTAATTATACTTTGCTAATTTGGTTCGATAATAAGCGGAAACATCCTTCCAATGATAATAAGGAGCCAAATCACTTTCCATCGGTAACTTCATTTCACATTCATTCAACAAGACTTTCACTAGAATGTCTGCATTACCTTTCTTATGAAAGAATACAAATTGCACATTGCAAGCCATTGGGAATACTTCGTAAGCTCGCCATTGCTCAGATAGTTTTTCGATATCGGAATAAGATTGTCCATAATGATTTAATTCCAGCAAGGCTACAAAAGGAAGTACACAAGATTCGTGCCCGAAACGTAAGGTAGCTCTTCGTTTTCCATCTTTCAAGGCATCATCAGCAGTATTCAGAATATTCCGCAACAATTCTGCTTCCCGATAAGGCATCAGACACTGAGTCAGAGGAGAACAGCCGGAATTCAGGAACCAATTCACATTATTACAGCTCCATAAATCATAGCATTCGTCATCGTTGAACAAAGAATATAACTCCATATCTGTGTCATGACTTTGCATATTAGCAGCTATATCAAACAAACGTCTCATCAGTCGTGCTGCATCTACATTATTTCTTACATATTCCTCATCGGTAAACAATACCTTCATCAAACGGGACGGATGTACATGATTCACTTCAAAATCATGAATGATTTTCTTGACCTCTTCGGATTTAACCAGTTTATCCAGATTCTTATCCTTATGATTCATATAAAACATATCATGATAGCTGGCATCATTTTTAATCCGAAGATTCGGATTCATAGCTTGTAACTGAAGGCATTCGGCAGTCATGGACAAGATACAACGAATCACGACAGTAGAACGCGCATCTACCTCCGTACTATCGGCAAAGATCTGGGGGAAGTTGGCAAACATACGTTTTGCAATACCTCTATGCTGGCGAGCTCCCAACGCAGTTAGCTCCCCTAATCTTCCATCTGCCATTTCTGCTATTTTCAGCACAATATTCAGGGTACTTTTTCCTTTTGCAGTAAGTTTATTCAAAGAGTCTGCTTTTAATAGCACCTGTTTTGGAAAGAGATAATCATTTGGATCGATCAGATAACGTGAACCATGACGTGCATAAGTACTGATATAGAAGGGTTCATATCCTTCAGGGGCTGCTTTCTGCTTAACAGTAGGCGTAGGATAAGCATAATAATTATTTGCAGAAAGTTGTCGGTTGGCTTTAATTTCTTCACGAGCAGTTTGTGCTTGCGCCACCAAGACAATCAGAATTAACAAAATAACGGAAGTGAGTCTTTTCATAATATTTTTATTTGCAAATATACTTTTTTATTCCGAGAATGATTCTTTTTATCCAAAGGAATAATATCTCTTCTCTATGACAATGCAAAATTTCATGTGACTTATGAGACAAATATCAACTCAATTATTTATCTTTGTTAGCTTAAAGGCTAGTTGCCTCAAAAACAATAAGTAAAATGAAAGATTTCTTAAAATTTACACTTGCTACCATGACCGGCATAATTCTGTCGGGCATTGTATTCTTTATAATCGGTATGGTGACGTTATTCAGTATCGTACTCACCTCTGATACTGAAACTACAGTCAAACAGAATTCTGTGATGATGCTCGATTTAAACGGTACGCTGGTTGAACGTATACAGGAAAATCCGATTGATCTGTTATCTCAATTATTTGATAATGATACCAATATATATGGTCTGGATGATATTCTTACTTCTATCCAAAAAGCAAAGGAGAATGATAATATCCAAGGAATCTATTTGCAAGTCAGTTCCTTAGCCACTTCATACGCATCTCTGCAAGAGATCCGCAATGCGCTGCTCGACTTTAAAGAAAGCGGAAAGTTCATCATAGCTTATGGTGATAACTATACACAGGGACTTTATTACTTATCAAGTGTAGCAGACAAAATAATGCTTAACCCAAAAGGAATGATCGAATGGCGTGGCATTGCCTCCACCCCACTCTTCTATAAAGATTTGCTTCAAAAAATTGGAGTAGATATGCAAATATTTAAGGTAGGAACCTATAAGTCGGCAGTTGAACCGTTTATTTCTACGGAGATGAGCCCTGCCAATCGTGAACAGGTAACCGCTTTCATCAATTCTATCTGGGGACAAGTGCTTACAGGAGTTTCTGATTCCCGACAACTTCCCGTTGATAGTCTGAATGCTTATGCCGATCGTATGCTTATGTTCTATCCTGCCGAAGAAAGTGTAAAATGCGGACTTGCTGATACTTTGATCTACCGGAATGATGTACGCAACTATCTTAAAGAACTAGTAAGTATTGATAAAGACGATAATCTTCCTACATTAAGTTTGAGCGAAATGATGAATATTAGGGAGAATACGCCCAAAGATATAAGCAATGATATCGTTGCAGTGTATTATGCATCCGGAGAAATCACCGACACATCCGGATCGGCAGCATCAGAAGAAGGTATTGTCGGTCCGAAAGTTATTCGGGATTTACGTAAACTAAAGGAAGACAATGATGTAAAAGCTGTCGTTTTACGGGTTAATTCTCCAGGTGGCAGTGCGTTTGCCTCCGAACAAATATGGCATGCTGTAAAAGAGTTGAAAGAGGAGAAACCGGTTATTGTTTCTATGGGTGACTATGCTGCTTCCGGCGGTTATTATATTTCTTGTGTGGCCGATACTATTGTTGCAGAGCCAACGACACTCACCGGTTCTATCGGTATTTTCGGTATGGTTCCAAATGTAAAAGGATTGACTGAGAAGATCGGCCTGACTTATGATGTTGTAAAAACAAACAAGTTTGCTGACTTCGGAAATATCATGCGTCCTTTTAATGAAGAGGAAAAGACGTTGATGCAGATGATGGTAAATCAAGGATATGATACGTTTGTCAGCCGTTGTGCCGAAGGTCGCCACATGACAAAAGAAGCGATTGAAAAGGTTGCCGAAGGTCGTGTATGGACTGGTGAAACAGCTAAAGAACTAGGATTGGTAGACGTTCTCGGAGGTATTGACGATGCATTGGAAATCGCAGTTAATAAAGCAGGAATTGAAAACTATACAGTTGTTTCTTATCCGTCTAAACTGGACTTCCTGTCTTCTCTATTCGGAGTAAAGCCTACGAATTATGTGGAATCACAAATATTGCAAAGTAATTTAGGGGAATATTATCAACAATTCGGTCGGCTGAAAAATTTGAAAGAAAAGTCCATGCTTCAGGCGCGTATTCCATTTGAGTTGAACATTAAGTAAACCGTATTTTAACATGAGCGAGCACATTGTCAAGATACATAAATGGCTCTACCCTGTTTCGTGGATTTACAGGACAGTGGTAGCAATGAGAAATAAGCTTTTTGACTGGGGAGTATTCCAGTCGAAGAGTTTTAATATCCCTGTTATTTGTGTTGGCAATTTGGCCGTGGGAGGAACAGGGAAAACTCCTCATACCGAGTATCTGATAGAGTTGCTTCGTGATAAATATCAGGTAGCTGTACTAAGCAGAGGGTACAAACGGCGTACGAGTGGTTATGTGCTTGCCACTCCGCAAAGTACGGTAAAGACTATTGGTGACGAACCTTATCAGATGCATACCAAATTCCCATCTGTCACACTAGCTGTTGATGAGAATCGTTGTCATGGTATTGAAAAGTTACTTCGTTTGAAAGAACCGGCAGTAGATGTTATTCTGCTTGACGACGCTTTCCAACATCGTTATGTTAAGCCCGGATTAAGTATTCTGCTGACAGACTATCATCGTCTTTTCTGTGACGATATACTGCTTCCCGCAGGACGGCTACGGGAATCAATCAATGGAAAAAACCGGGCTCAGATTGTTATTGTCACTAAATGTCCGCAGGATATTAAACCTATTGACTACAACATCATTACCAAACGGTTAAACCTGTATCCATATCAGCAATTATTCTTTTCATCGTTCCGTTATGGAAATTTACGACCTGTATTCTCTCAGAATGATTCAGATTCAATAACGGGAGATTCAAGAAACAAAGAAGTGCCTTTGTCTTCATTGACTGATGCAAACATATTACTGGTAACGGGCATTGCTTCTCCTACTCCAATGCTCGAAAGATTAAAAGAGTATACGCAGAATATTGATCTCCTCTCATTTGGCGATCATCATGATTTCAGTCACCGGGATATACAGCTTGTCAAGGAACGATTTAACAAGCTGAAAGGTGAGCAACGGATTATCATTACCACAGAAAAGGATGCAACCCGGCTACTCCATCATCCGGCAGTGAACGAAGAACTGAAACCGTTCATTTATGCCTTGCCTATTGAAATTGAGATATTACAAAATCAACAAGATAAATTTAACCAACATATTATTAACTATGTTAGAGAAAATACAAGAAACCGCAGCTTATCTTAAAGAGAAGATGCACACAAGTCCTGAAACCGCCATCATTTTGGGAACCGGACTTGGAAGTTTAGCAAACGAGATCACCGAGAAGTATGAAATAAAGTATTCGGATATTCCTAACTTTCCGGTATCAACGGTCGAAGGTCATAGTGGTAAGCTGATTTTCGGTAAGTTGGGCAATAAGGATATTATGGCAATGCAAGGTCGTTTCCACTATTACGAAGGATATTCAATGAAGGAAGTCACTTTTCCGGTACGTGTAATGCGTGAATTGGGTATCAAGACGCTGTTTGTTTCTAACGCCAGCGGTGGAACAAACGCTGCTTTTGAGATCGGAGATCTGATGATTATTACCGATCATATCAATTATTTCCCCGAACATCCGTTACGTGGCAAAAATATTCCGTATGGTCCCCGTTTCCCGGATATGAGCGAGGCTTATGATAAAGAATTGATTCGTAAAGCGAACGAAATTGCCAAAGAAAAGGGAATTAAAGTACAGCATGGCGTATATATAGGTACCCAAGGTCCCACTTTTGAGACTCCGTCCGAATATAAGCTGTTCCATATTCTTGGTGCTGATGCGGTAGGTATGTCTACAGTCCCCGAAGTGATTGTTGCCAATCATTGTGGAATCAAGGTGTTCGGTATTTCTGTAATTACCGACTTGGGAGTGGAAGGAAAAATCGTAGAAGTAACGCACGAAGAGGTTCAGAAAGCCGCTGATGCTGCACAACCGAAAATGACTACCATCATGCGTGAACTTATCAATCGTGCATAAAAAGCTAAAGGATATTTATGAGAACTGAAATAGCCACTCTCGGAGAGTTTGGATTAATCAAACGTCTGACCGAGGGTATCAAACTGGAAAACGAATCAAGTAAATATGGTGTGGGCGACGACGCCGCCGTCCTCTCCTATCCTTCGGAAAAGGAAATTCTGGTGACTACCGACTTATTAATGGAAGGTGTGCACTTTGATCTCACTTATGTTCCTCTGAAACATCTGGGATATAAGGCGGCAGTCGTCAATTTCTCCGATATTTATGCGATGAATGGCATGCCTCGTCAAATTACCGTATCTCTTGCTCTGTCTAAACGTTTCAGCGTAGAAGACATGGAAGAACTTTATGCAGGTATTCGCTTGGCTTGTCAGCAATATCATGTGGATGTAATAGGTGGAGACACCAGTTCTTCTCTTACGGGACTTGCCATCAGCATAACTTGTATCGGTGAAGCGGACAAAGATAAAGTTGTTTATCGCAATGGTGCTAAAGATACAGATTTAATTTGTGTAAGCGGTGACTTGGGTGCTGCTTACATGGGACTGCAATTACTGGAACGTGAAAAAACAGTTCTAAAAGGTGAGAAAGATGTCCAACCCGATTTTACAGGTAAAGAATATCTTTTGGAACGCCAATTGAAACCGGAAGCTCGCAAAGACATTATCGAGAAATTAGCAGCCGCCAACATTGTACCAACATCTATGATGGATATTTCCGATGGTCTTTCTTCGGAATTGATGCATATCTGTACCCAAAGCAACACAGGCTGCCGTGTGTACGAGGAACATATTCCTATCGACTATCAGACTGCTGTCATGGCGGAAGAGTTCAATATGAACCTGACAACTTGCGCAATGAATGGTGGCGAAGATTACGAACTTCTCTTCACTGTTCCTATTGCCGATCACGAGAAGGTATCACAAATGGAAGGTGTCCGCCTTATCGGCCATATCACGAAACCAGAACTTGGTTGCGCACTAATTACCCGCGACGGACAAGAATTTGAGCTAAAAGCTCAAGGATGGAATCCTTTGAAAGAAGAAAAATAAATTGTCGTAGTAAATAACTAAAATATTTATTCTCATATAACACTGATAATAAGCAAACTAACTTTTTATCAGTGTTTTTTATTTCCAAAATCCTTGCAGAATCCAAAAGTTTCACTACCTTTGCAACCGCAAACAAGAAAGGTGCCATAGCTCAGTTGGTAGAGCAAAGGACTGAAAATCCTTGTGTCCCCGGTTCGATTCCTGGTGGCACCACTTTTAAAAGATTAATTATCAAGCAGTTACTAATTAAAGTAGCTGCTTTTTCCTTTATATATTACCCCGTTCTTCCATAGTTTTAGCGGCTTTTCACTATCGGAGTTAAACCAAGAGTTAAACCGGAAATCAATATGGCTACAACGGTTAATGTATTGTGTTACAAGTCAAAAACTCTTAGTAATGGTGAACATCCGCTTATGATTTGTGTCTGCATGGATGGTAAACGAAAGTACAAAAGTTTAGGTGTGTCCATAAGAGCGGAGCATTGGAACTTTGAAAAGAACATTCCAAAATCGAATTGTCCTAATAAAGAGTATATTAACATACTCATAGCTAACAAGAAAAAAGAATACGAAACGGAAATAGTTAAACTGAAATCAGAAGATAAGTTATTTACAGCCAATACCTTGAATGAGCAAGTTTCTAATTCAGTTAAACCGAAAACGGTAGAAGAAGCATTTAATGAGTATCTCCGACTTCTTCAAGAAGAAAACAGACGTGGATATATGCTTTCCGTTAAACAAGTGTACAATTCACTCACAAGTACGATTTAAACACCTGACGCCCAACGGTGCAAGAATAATACTACCAAGTTTCAATTCTATCAAGTACGATTTAAACGAGGATATGCAGACAGAAACAGAAGAAAATATCAAGTTTCAATTCTATCAAGTACGATTTAAACTTGATTGCGGAAAAGAAAATCCGTGCAGAAAAGACGTTTCAATTCTATCAAGTACGATTTAAACCACGTCGATGACGGTGAGCCGGCAATCGATTTCAGTTTCAATTCTATCAAGTACGATTTAAACCAGAGAGAGAACAGGAATTATCAGTGCCGTTGTTGAGTTTCAATTCTATCAAGTACGATTTAAACTGTTTTTAGCGGCTTGGCTATAATTCAGCATATTTGTTTCAATTCTATCAAGTACGATTTAAACATCCAGAAGGATTCTCTTGCCAAACCCTGAAAGAATACGGAAATATCAAAATTCTTAAATCCGTAAGAAGCACCAAAGCCATATACGATTTCAGGATCTTTCGAGTAACCGATAGGTACCATATCCAACTCTGAAATAACACCGTCACGATTTACATCACGATATTTAATGTCACCGGCTCCATATTCTCCAAATTGTACAGGAGAATTTCTCACTTCTTCATCATCTACAAACAAGCCTTCGGCTATATATCCATATTCTTGAGCAATCGGATTGCCGACCCGGCTTTTCCAAGGTGCTCCCGGATATTCTACTTCTTCATATTCCACATATTGATTGGCAGCATAAGTAAAATTACCACGTAACTGCAACCATGTATCATTCGTAAAATACTTATTATAATCCAAAGATAAATCGACACCATGAGATTTCGCCTTACCTAAATTTGCATTAGGAGTTTTCCATAATCCCATTGTATTCGGGATGTCAGCTCTCGACTGCAAGATGTGGTCACGACTTTCTTTATAATATTCAGCTGTAATATTCAAGGCATCCATAAATGTCATTTCAACAGCAAAGTTCATTTTCTTAGCCACTTCCCAGCCAATAGAGGGATCTGCATAACGATTAATAGCTATACCATCTTTCTTATAGGCACCTTCATTATACCCAAAGCTAGCCCCAGTTCCTCCATTATTCATATTAATTTCCGATAAATATAGAAAACGGGCGTTGGAGTCACCAATATTGTCATTACCTACCAAACCATAAGAAGCACGCAATTTCAACTTTTGCACATAAGGAAGAAGATTCTTAAAATACTTTTCATTCGAAACCATGTATGCCAAACCTGCTGACGGGAAAAAGCCCCATCTATGATCTTTATCAAAACGTTCCGAACCATTATAACCAAAGTTTCCTTCAACAAAATAACGACTATCATAAGCGTATGTGAAACGTCCCGATAAACCGACATTACGTTTCGGCAAAGAAGTCTGCAAAGAACTGGCATTCGGCTGATGATTGTTACGTAATTGCATAACCAACAATCCACCAACACCATGTTTGCCAAACTCGCGATCATAATTCACTGCCGCTTCCAAATAAGTGTTGGCCGTAATTGTCTTATCTCCTTCATTATAGTCCAGATATTCGGTACCGCCATTAGGATTAATAATATCGACAGCATATGTTTTATTCATATAATTATATTCGCTCAATGCATAGTAAAAAGGTTTATATTGGCGAGAAGTCGAATAATAAGACAAACGAGAGGTATTAAATAATGCGCGGACTTTCAATCCTTTAGTTACAAAGTCCAGATCCTGATTCAATTCAAACTGCGATTCCAATTTGGCACGTCCCGTTTCTTTGTATCCTTTTACCATTTCAGCATACGGATTAATATATTTTCCATCTCCCGAATTACCAAACATAATATGTTTCACATAAGCATGTTCTTCATCTTTCGGATAAGTAGCCGGAAACAATACCGGATTACTTTGCATTATTTTGTAATAAAGATCTGAACCACCACTTAAAGGACCATTGTAATCCTCAAATGCACCATTCATACGCACCATCAATTTAGTCGTCTTTGACAGTTTTATATTGATGTTCGACCTTACTGAATAATTGCGATTCTTAATATTATTATTGAAATTGTTTGCTTTATCAACATTCAATATACCATTATCCTGCATAAAAGAACCGGCTACATAATAATTCACCATACTACCACCGCCGCTAATATTCAGATTAACGCGTTGATTCATCGTATAGTCTTTCAACAGTTCATTACGCCAATCCGTTACAGGATAAATTACACTTGAATGTCCCGGTATAGTATTATCTATTTTGTCTTCCGAATACATCAACGCATGTAGCGGATCACGAGTTAAAATGGCCTCATTATGCAATTTCATATAAGTAATGGGATCAGCTAATTCCAACATTTTCGTAGGAGTAGAAATTGAGTTTTCTACCCGAAGATTCAATTTCATTGATCCGGTTTGTCCCTCTTTGGTTTTCACCAAAATAACACCATTTGCACCACGCGATCCATATAAAGCAGTAGCAGTAGCATCTTTCATGATAGAAAAGCTTTCAATATCATCCGGTTGCAGACGAGACAAGTCTTTCGTGTCTACTTCAATATTATCAATCAATATCAACGGAGATTTTGCATAACCAAAGGAAGTTACACCACGAATAAAGAAATTTGAGTCATCAACTCCCGGTTCACCGGTACGCTGATAGGCAATAACACCTGCGACACGTCCTGCCAAAGCATTTGTCAGATTACTGGTAGGAACTTTCAATTCCGCGGGTTTCAACGTTGAAATCGAACCGATAACGCTTTCCTTCTTTTGTGTGCCGAAGGCAACAATCTCAACTTCATCCAGCGATTTGGTATCTTCCAGAAGGATAGCATTCAATGTTTCTCCTTTCACTTTCTTTTCAAGTGTGGCAAAGCCTATAAAAGAAAATTCAATCACTGCATCTTCTGTTACATCGGAAAGTTTATAGTTACCATTCAAATCACTAATAGTACCTGTATTCTGTCCTTTAAGTCTGATATTAACACCGGGAATTGGAACACCCTCCGCATCCATAACCTGCCCCTGAACGGTTATGGACTTTGTTGTACTTGCATTTTGTCCGTAAATGTTTGTTGTCATAATAGATGCTATCAATAGCACCACAAGCATCAGAATTGATTTCTTAGGAAAAGCTGACATACTTTGCAGCCAACTTATCCAAGACATCCTCCTAACATGGAAAATGTGTCTTTCTTGCATAACTTTAAATTTAATATTAGATAATAATAGTAATTGTTTTCTCTTATATGATAATATACCTATTGAAAACCTACATCGTGTTGTATCCTCGACAAATATAGAAGGAAGAAAGAGTATAAGATATGCCGAATCTCGCCAATTCTATATGAAAATAAACTAATAATACGGAAAAATACACTTTTGGCGAAATTGAATACATCTGTTTTTGCAAAGATCAAACGATTCATTTATATATTTGTGAAGTTTATATTTTAAGCAACACGCAAAATGAAAAAGGCTATCATATATATAATCTATATTTTTTGTTCAATAACTACTTATGCATATAATCTCAGGCAAATCAGCAGTAGAGACGGACTATCCAACAGCTCTGTAACCTGTCTGTTTCAGGATGATAAACGCTTTCTGTGGATAGGAACCTATGACGGACTAAATATGTATAATAGCCGCAAAATACATATTTATAAACCTGATATTAAGAACCAGAATACTCTTTCTAGCAATATCATAAAAGACATTATAGAAACTGATAGTATTTATCTCTGGATTAATACCAAATGGGGACTCAACAAGCTTTCCCAACTAACCAACAAGATTGAAGAAACATACGATGAATTCGGCGAAAATTCTCATATGGCAAAAGACAGTCATGACAATTTCTACATTTCCGGTAAACCGGACGTTTTGTCTTTCTACTCCAAAACACAAAAGAAATTTATCAATCTGCCTACTCATCCCGGAATGGTACATGACAATGTTTCTAACCTTATTATCGATTCACATGACACGATCTGGATTCATAATCAAGGAAAATTGGAGAAATATACCCTATCTTTCAATCAGAAAGAAGTACCTCAGCTCATCCGGCACAAGGACTTTAATTATCCTTATTCTATCCGTACTTCATTTTATAGTGAAGAAAAAATTATCATTGTTGATAACAGAGGTAACATTTCTTATATTGACTCCACCGGAACTCACTTCATAACGAATCCAGGCACATTAATCAATGAAAACGGGAAAATAGGTTCTATTATATTTGATAATAAAGACCTTCTGATAGGATTCAAAACAAATGGTCTGATACGTCTCGACGCTTCACGTAATTACAAAGTAGAATGGATGGAAATTGATTGCGGCGTATTCTCCTTATACAAAGATACCCAGCAGGATATTGTATGGATTGGAACTGACGGGCAAGGGGTATATGCCTGGACTAAAGATGAATACACTTATAACAATATCACTCTTAACCAGTTACCTGTTTCCAAAAAACGTCCGATTCGTGCTATCTATACTGATTCGCAAAATACATTATGGTTGGGTACTAAGGAAAACGGTATTATCAAGATTAAAGACTATGATCAAACTGCAATTAACTATTCAGCAACTAATGTCAAGCACCTCACAACTAAAGATGGATTAACCAATAATGCAATATTCGCCTTTACTCCCGGAAGTTCCTCACCAATCTTATGGATCGGTTCCGACGGTCCCGAACTAAATTATTATTCCTACAAAGATGACAGAATACACACAATAAAAAATCCCACACGTATAAAAATCGCGGGAGTACACTCCATCCTTGAAAAGGGAGACTCTCTGCTATGGGTGGGATCAGGAAGTAGTTTGTTAAAAATTGCCATACAGTCTCACAATAATGATGTTAGCATAAAAAACATCCGTCCTTATAATTTCCATATCCCTAATAAGGTGCAATACAACCAGATATATTCCATATGTGCCGAGAATGATTCAATCCTATGGATAGGTATGCGTGGTAATGGTTTGATCAGGCTGAACACAATTACAGAAAACTACCGCCTCATCAATTTTACCGAAAAAAACGGAATTGTTCCTATGAACGATATTCTATGTATCCATCAAGATAGAAACCACCAATTCTGGCTAGGTACCAGTTATGGACTGACAAAGATTACTATACTACCCGATGGAGAAATCGAATATAAAAATTATAGTGAAAATGAAGGGCTGCCTAATAATACCATACATGGAATTTTAGAGGATGATTTAGGCAATTTATGGCTTAGCAGCAATACCGGTATTATTCTTTTTAATCCATACCAAAACACCTTTCAGAATTTAAATCATAAAACAGGACTGAAAACAATTGAATTTAGCGATAATGCTTATTATTGGGATCCTACTAAAAAAAGATGCTTTTTCGGGGGAGTAGACGGACTTGTTTGGATTAAAAACAATCCTAAAGAGAAAAAAAGATTCTTACCGGAGATTTATTTTACTCAACTACGAATATTCAATCAGGAATATAACATTTCCGAATTTCTTGAGGAGAGAAAAGATGAAAAAACAATTGTTCTTAATCACCATCAAAACTTCTTTGCCGTATCATTTGTGGCAGTCGATTATATTAATGGAGAAAACAGCCAATATTCATATAAGCTAGAGAACTTCAATAATGTATGGATGGATACCCGGTCACATGAAGCACAATTTACTAATATCCCTCCCGGACACTATATTCTAAAAGTAAAATACAATGATGGAATTAACAATAGCCATCAACTAGCCAAAAGTATCCATATCTTTGTACGTCCTCCCTGGTATCAAACAATCTATGCTTATATTTTTTATTCATTGATCATTATCGGCTGTATTTTAGGTATGATCCGATATATCAGGTGGAAATATGAACAACGAAAAAATAAGATCACCCAAAAACTTGATGCCAAATATAAGGAAGAGATGTATGAAGAAAAACTACGTTTCTTTACCAATATCACTCATGAGTTTTGTACCCCATTAACCCTAATTTATGGTCCATGCGAACGAATTCTGAACTATGAGCACACTGATTCATTCATCAATAAATACATTCAGATTATAAAGTCAAACTCTGAACGACTAAATAGCCTTATCCAGGAAGTGATTGATTTCCGACGTATGGAAACAGGTAATCAGATATGCCATATTCAGAAATTAGACATAAGTGTACTTTCTAACGAAATTATCGATTCATTCAGCGAGTTAGCGGAACAAAACAATATTTTTCTTCAAACAGAAGTTGAACGCGAGCTGATTTGGAATAGTGACAATAATTGTTTTAGTAAAGTATTAAACAATCTGATTTCCAATGCTTTTAAATATACACCTAAAAAAGGGGTAATTCGCATCTCTGTAAGGCAAATCGATTCAAATCTGCAAATCAAAGTATATAATACAGGAAAAGGTATTTGTCAAGAAAGCATTCCTCTTATATTTAACCGGTATATTGTACTCGATAACATTAAAGAAAACAGTATCAAAGGACTTTCATCACGAAATGGCCTTGGACTGGCTATTTGTCAAAGTATGGTGAAGCTATTACAAGGAGAAATTCAGATTGAAAGTGAAGTGGACAAATATGCGGAATTTATTGTAACATTACCTCTACTTGAAATAAGTCTTTCTACTTCTGAAAAGGAAGAAGAAAAAAATAACATTCAAGTTGGTCAAATACAACCTTATTCATTAAAAAAGTCAGAGCAACCAATGTCTCTTTCCGAAGGCAATAAGTCTTCTTCAACCTCAGCCACTATTTTAGCTATTGAAGACAATAAAGAATTATTGTGGATGTTGAAAGACATTCTTTCTGATGAATATAGGGTATTAACAGCCGCAAATGGTGAAGAGGGACTAAACTTACTAAAACAACAAACTCCGGAGTTAATCATCACAGATATTATGATGCCCAAAGTGGACGGTATCACCTTAACCAGACTACTGAAAGGAAATAAACACACGCTACATATTCCTTTAATAATTTTGTCGGTCAAGAACACAACCGATGAAAAAATAGAAGGAATAGAGTGTGGTGCTGATGCTTATATCCCTAAACCATTCAATTCTCAATACCTGAAAACAGTAGTCCGCCATTTAATAAAAAAGCAAAAAGAAATGGAAGAATACTACAACTCATCCGCCAGCATCTTTGAGTTCAGTGGTGGACAATTAATTCAGAAAGAAGATAAGGAGTTTCTACAAAACGCTATTCAGATGATCGAAAAGAACATAGATGATGCTTCGTTTGGTCCGGATGAATTGGCAGCAGTTTTACAAACCAGTAGCCGAAATTTATATCGCAAATTCAAAGCTTTGGATCAGTTACCTCCGAAAGATTTTATTAAAGAACAGAGGATTAGCCACGCGGCCAAACTGTTGCTGACTACCCAATTAACCATTCAAGAGATTATGTATAAAACTGCTTTTCTCAATCGTTCGCATTTTTATAAGGAGTTTGCCAAAAGATATAACCAAACACCTAAAGAATACAGAGACAGCAATAAACAAAAAGATAATTCTTTAAATTAGAAGAATTTAGATTGGAGGCATATACTAAAACTTTGCTACTATTATAATAGTAGTAAATAATATTAAATTTTGAAGCAACCATTTGCTTTAATCACTTATTTTTCATTATTTTAAATTGTTAAAAAAAGAATTTAAAGAGACTTCGGCTCTTCGGTAACTACAGGCAAAAAAGCAAAAGAAATAAATGTCTACGTACCGAATATATCTATTGATAAACAGCAAACTTTCATCAATCAAAAAGAATTCACATTCGATACAGGTTCCGAGTTGGTATTGCTGGAGATTAAGATGAAAGAATAAGTAACAGCTATACAAGCAGGTATTTTTAATTAAACGCATATGGAAAGCAAACTACGATTCTTTAGTATTATTGGGGTGATTCTTTTTGTTTTTGCTTCATCGGTAACTGCGGCAAAAACATTTGATATCCGCAAATACGGCGCGAAAGGAGATGGAAAAACGTTGAACACAAATGCCATTAACAAGGCTATCCAAACGTGTTCGAAAAAAGGGGGTGGGGTCGTATTAATACCACAAGGTATTTACCTTACCGGAACGATTTTTTTGAAGAGCGATGTCTCTCTTTTGCTAAAAAAGGGGGCTGTGATCAAGGGGACTTCCGATTTATCAGCTTATTATCCTTTTATTGCTTCCCGTGAAATGGATCAGAATGATACAGCTGATCAGCACAATTGGAATCGGGCGTTGATCTTGGGAAAAGGAGTGAAGAATGTGCACATTACAGGAGCAGGAATTATTGACGGAGACCATGTCTTTGATCCGGAAGGAGAAGAAAAAATGCGTGGACCGCATACTATTTTACTTGGTGAGTCTCATGACTTCACCCTTTCTGGGATTACCATCAATAACTCGGCTAATTATGCTTTTATGGCCTATGACATAGAAAACGCAACTTTTCAGAATCTTACTTTTAATGAAGGTTGGGATGGAATTCACATTCGTGGAGGTAAAAATATTCTCATACGAAATAGTTTTTTCTACACAGGAGACGATGCTATAGCCGGAGGATATTGGAAAAATATGGTTATAACGGAGTGCCATATAAACTCCTCGTGTAACGGAATTCGTATGATTATGCCCGCAACAGGTTTGACGATAAGCCATTGTACGTTCACAGGTCCCGGCAAATATCCTCACCGGACTTCCAAGGAACGAAAAAGGAATAATATGCTTTCCGCCATATTATTGCAACCCGGAGGATGGGGAAAAGCCTCCGGAAGAATAGATGATATCCATATTCATGATGTTGAGATAAAAAAGGTAGCAACCCCGTTAATGATTGTTTTAAATGAAGAGAATGAAGCGGGGCGCATACTAGTAGAAAAAGTTAAAGCCTCAGCTATCGGCTGGTCTGCATCGTCTGTGGAAAGTTGGTGCGGGGGATATTTCGAAGAAGTAGTTTTCAGAGATATTTCCGTAGAATATATAGGTTGTGAGAACAAGGAATTGAAAGAAATGACAATTCAACGTCCCCATGTGGATTCACGCCAACTTCCTTGTTGGGGATGGTTTGCGAAAAATGTGAAGAAGTTGACTTTTCAAAACGTTGAATTAAAATATACGGGAAAAGAAGTTCGTCCTACATTTTATTTCGATAGTGTGAAGAATATTATATTTGATAAGGTCGCTTGTGAAAGAGTCAACGATACGGATGTTATCGTATCCACAGATTCCGGAAGCATAAAAGGAAAGATAAATCAATATGTACCATGAATGATATTAGATTGGTAGTTGGAGAATAGCATAAAGCACAACATCCTTAGTTCAGATACAAAAACCGGAAAAAGAGGAATAACATATTTATAATATGGCATATTTTATATTCTTCGAATATTCTACAACTAATATCCAATATGTCAAAGAAAGAATTTATCATAATCTCAACTAGCACAAAGAGATCAATTTTAACTGTATTACCAATACATTTTCCAAAACTATTAAAGAAATATAAAAAAGAGCTATTGTAAAGTGTAGCACATTGAGTAGTCGTATCTTTGCATATCAGCTATTAATGTATTACAATTCTTTACATGCATGAAGGATGCTATAATCTTATATCGTCTTTTAGATCAAAGATGTTACAACAGAATACGGAAGTAACCTATGAATGTGAAAATAGAAGAAAGTTGGCGTACACATCTCCAAGAAGAATTTGACAAACCATATTTTGAGAAGTTGGTAACATTTATCAGGAGTGAATATGGACGAACACAAGTTCTTCCACCCGGGCATCAGATATTCCATGTATTCAACTCATGTCCTTTCGAGAAAGTAAAAGTTGTCATTCTCGGGCAAGATCCTTACCCTAATCCCGGACAATATTATGGAATTTGTTTTTCTGTGCCTGATGGAGTGGCAATCCCCGGATCATTAATTAATATTTTTAGAGAAATACAACAGGATTTGGGAAAACCAATACCCACTTCCGGAAATTTGAATCGTTGGGTAGAACAAGGAGTATTTCCAATGAATTCTGTCCTCACCGTACGAGCTTATGCAACAGGTTCACATCGGAATATGGGTTGGGAAACATTTACAGATGCAGTCATTAAAAAGTTAAGTGATGAACGGGAACATTTAGTATTCATGTTATGGGGAAGTTATGCAAAAGAAAAAATTGCTTTAATAGACACCAATAAACATCTTGTCTTAACAGCAGCACATCCATCTCCCCGGTCTGCCGAATATGGCTTTTTAGGATGCAAGCATTTCAGTAAAGCCAATACTTTCTTACAAAGTAAAGGAATCAAAGAAATTGATTGGTAAGTAGTATTGTTGTGGATCAAACGGAATTTCACGAAAACTACTATGAAGTAATTTGTGAAATTCCGTTTCAGGATATAGCAACTATCGTTTTATAGGCAATTGAATTTCAGTCAGCCATTCATCCACAGATTCTTTATTCCAGATACCATCTATATAACAAAAACGAGGTTGTTCGCTTACTTCGTAACCTTTTGCTTCGGCATAAGCATATAACTCAGCAAAAGTTTCCGGCATTTTCTCGTATGCTCCATAATGATTGACACAAAGAGCAACAGGTACTTCAGGAAGTTCTTTGAACTTAATCAAATCTGAATCCTTACCACGTTCTGCTACTGCCTCAAAATACTCAATGTCAATATCCACACCATATTCTTCATTATATTCCACCGTAAAACAATATTCAGGTGGAGGACACTGACAACCTAAACGTTGCATCTCCGGTCCGATAATATTCGGACAAAGATTAAACAATTCCTGATAAGAATCTATCTTACGGCGATGTGTAGCAAATATTCTTGCCGGAAGCGATTTTTCAACTACTTTTTTCATAATTTGATCTTGTTTATGGAGCATATTTTCAAGCTTTAAGAGTTCAGTCTGCCGCCATTTCAAATGTTCTATCTCCTGTTTACAACTTTCGACCTTTCTCCCTAATTGATCAGGATTAGGATAATACTTACCATCCTCAAACAATTCACCTATCTCTTCAAGACTAAACCCTAATTGCTTTAAATAAACAATCCGGTTCATTCTTCGAAGTTGGCTGATATCGTAATAGCGATAGCCAGTCCACTCATCCACCTCGACAGGTGCCAATAAACCTACCTCTTCATAATAACGAAGTGTCTTGACCGTCACCTGACTAAGCTTGGAAAATTCTCCGATTTTAAACTTAATTTTATTCTTCATAAACTTCTGCGCAGTTGGTTTATGCCACAAAGATAAGACCTCCCCTAAGGTACGAGTCAAGAGATTAACATAAAATCCAAATAAAAATAATACCTTTGACGCAAAATTAACTTATACAACTCAAGATGTTGTAATAACAAAGGCTTTAAATGTATATAAACACTACTTTAGCAATCAGACCAAACCCAATGGAGCGAATTTCAAGAAATAGATGGAGCAAAATGGTTATTTGTACTTGGCTACTATTTTTTTGCTTTCTGAACTCCGTGCAAGCACAGTCTCGTGAAAACGTGAAAAAATCAACAGATGCTTTAATGTTCGCAACTCCGGCAGCCGGTTTAATAACCACCCTTATTATGAAAGACTATAAAGGTACCAAACAATTGGTTTTAGGAGGTGCAACCAGTTTGGCAACCTCTTACCTTTTAAAATACAGCATAAAGAAACAGCGTCCCGATGGCAGTGACAATCATGCATTCCCATCCAACCATACAGCCATGTCATTTCAGGGAGCTTCTTTTATCCAACGCAGATATGGATGGAAATACGGAATTCCTGCTTATCTTGTATCCGGATATGTAGCATGGGGACGTGTATATGCAAAAAGACATGACTGCTGGGATATACTTGCCGGAGCTGCCATAGGTGTCGGAAGTAGTTACATATTCACTCGTCCGTTCGCCAAGAAACATAATCTGACGATATCTCCGGCAGTTTTTGGTAATGAGCATTGGGGAATATATGCTTCTTTGAATTTTTAAACATTCAGATATTCTCGCATGTCCATATTACTGTCTCTCATATTGGTCATTGCCGGAAAAGCAAGCAGTTTTGATATGCCTTTAAATAACCATATTCATTTTCACACGTAAATCTTTTCGTTTTCACATATGAAAACGAAAGGGATGGCATGTGAGAACGAAAGAGTTCACACGCGCAAACGAATTAATTTTAAGCGTAACAATGATAAACCACCATTTCGTCTAAAATCGAACCTTTTTATCCGAACAATTATTTCATTAGACTTCAGATCTTATATTTCTCCATTGACTCCTAAACCAAACAGAGCGAAGTCTCCCAAACATGGATCATTAGGGAAGACTTCTGCCAATGCAGCAGTGATATTGCGTGCATTCTTTAACGAAAAAGTATCAGTATCCGTCAGTTTGAAAAAAAAGGCAACACGACAGACATGTGTATCCAAAGGTACAATCAAATCTCCCTGGTCAAAGCTCTCCCAAATGCCTAAATCAACTTCTGAATCTCGTCGAATCATCCAACGCAAAAACATGTTCAACTTCTTCTGCGGACTTTTTGAAGACACTTCAAGAAATGAACACAACCTCTCCATAGGGATTCCGGTATATCTGTTCAAAGCATCCTCCAAACTTTCATATTCCGAATACGACTTATATAATCGCTGAAAATATCCATGAAAGTCAGCATAGGACAACATTCTATAAAAGCTACGGGTCACCTCCACAGGAAAATCCTTTTCCCACTGTCGGGACATCACATATCGATACGGTGAATCCCCCATCAAATCATGTAATTCATTTGCTTTTTTCAATATCTGTTTACGATTACCAAAACTCATAATAGCCGTTAGTAAACCACTGATCTCAATATCTTGTTTCATTGTATAACGGCGTGGAAATTGTACCGGATCACTCACTATAAATTCTGCACAGTGATATACATCCGCACACATCAGGAGTTTATTCTTTATATCTTCAGTCATTTTGAGACAATATCAATTATTGAAAGTACAAAAATAGATATTCTTCTCAGAAATGGTATGTCTTTGGCATCATACTTATCATAAAAGAAATAAACGACTACTATGCAACCACACTTGCTTCTATTATCCAAACTGATGAAATTATCTTCTAAATGCCTGATTAATAGATAAAAATATTTTGGGCTACTGTTGTGGCTTGAGAAAAACGTTGAAATGCGAATGCAAAAAAAGACTTTTTCCATATACATTAAAGAAATTTACATTATATTTGCAACGTCTAGCTAGCCCGGTGGGGTTTAGTGGGATTTTGATTTTTTTTAAAAGGCGTTTACCAAACGATATCTTTCAAGCTCAAATCTCGCAAAGTTTTGAAACCTTCAAGATGATATGGCAACGGGAGCGTCCACTAAAGATGTAGTGTCTAAACATTGCACACTGTGCAGTGTTATGTATATCATCTTGGCGTGGGCTAGCTGCGTTGCTTATCCTTGAAGGTGGGCAATGCGAGAGCCTGAGCTTGGGATAAGCAAAAGTACAGACTCCCACGTCTTTTTTTATGTATTGCCGAATCCGGGGAGACTATAAGCTCTGAACACACTTCAAAACAGTCTACAAAAGGGTGGACTTTAAACCCCGGAAAAGATGAAAAGCAACGGTTTACTCACAGTAATTGCATGCTGCGTTTGTGCTTTGGCTATGTTTATGACTTCTTGCACGAAAAAGGTATATGTACCTGCCCAAAACACAACTGTTTCTGCTCCCATTACCCCCAAACTACCCAATGGCGAAGTAGAGCTCACCACATTCTGCATTGATGACGCTTACGACAAACCTGGTGAATATATGGCAGGCCTTGGCATTGCTGAAGACCGTCCGGACCGTGCTAGAGCCATCACCGATGCCAACCGCATAGCTATCGCCGACATTGCCTCCCGCTACGTGGGCATGATAAAGAATGCAATAGAAGATTATAGTAAGGACACCAATGTACCTGCCGGTAAGAAAATGTATGAAAGTTCTTTGGAAGGCGGTGCCAAGGCCATAGGTACTAAAGTAATAGACAAATATGCCAATGCCGTATGCCGCAAGTTCACGCAAAGTGCCACCGGCGGATATGTGGGCTATGTAGCAGTGCATATATTGCTGGAAGATGCCAAGAAAGGACTTGCCGAAGAGTTGGAAATCCGCAAAGTGGACTACGACAAGAAAAAATTCTTCGAGAAAATAGATCAGGAGCTGGCTACCAGTGCGGCCAAGCAAAAGGAAGAAATGGACGCAATAAAATGATGGGATACAGACACCTCCCGCACGTACAAATACCTATTATTACAGAGTGTTTCAAGGAACGGGATTGACGGAGAAAGAAACCGACGGAATTTTTTCGCCATGCCATCATGGAGAGTGCTTTCACCAAAAGTAATCGCTCATCAACCGATCCGGCTTTCAGGTCTATATAGTGCGTCAAGGAGCCAATGATGTACACATTTCCCACCTTTAAATCATCTAATTGTACAACAAACAAAAAAGAATAATGAAAAAACTTATATTACTCACGACACTCATGCTTGTCGGCATGAATGTTTTTCCCCAAGCTGTAACAGAACTTCGTCCATTTTGGGCAAAGCAAGTGCCCCACATACCTACAGGAGCCAATTACTTTGTGAACTGGGGTGTAGGCGAAGGCCGTACAGAGTCGGAAGCTATCAACATGGCTTGGGCAGATGCCCTGCAAAAATCCCTACATGAACTAGGCCTAGTAGGCATCACGGCACAGGACATCAATGTCGTGGCAACAAACGGTATCAATGCCGTAGTAAAGTTCAACCGCATGAAGAGACGAATCGTAACCTCTACAGAACCCATCGCTTTGTCCGCCAACCGAGTGAAGATATACATCCTGATACAAGTACAACGCAATGTGAACGGCATAGATGACTTCTACTCACTGAATACCGCAAATTTCAAAGATAAATCATTCGACAAAAAGATGAAAGACTATAACGCTCAGCTCACCGGACGTTATCCTTTTTCAACCCGCGTCTTCGTGCCCGGCATGGCACAATTGCACAAAGGCAGTACGGGAAAGGGACTTTTCTTCATCATAAGTGAAGCCGCTTGTGTGGGCGGTATCGTGGCAATGGAGTGCATGCGCGCTTCCTACGATTCCAAGATAAAATCCACACACGATGCCGAAAGCATCCGCAACTACGCCGACAAGCGCGATAACTGTGCCAATGTACGTAACGGATTCATTGCCGGGGCCGCCGTACTCTACGTATGGAATGTGATAGACGGTATCGCTGCCAAAGGCAAGAAGAAAGGAATTGCCCTAGGGAATGCCCAACTCCGGATGGCTCCTTACGCGACTCCCCAAAACGGAGGAATTGCCTTGGCAATCTGTTTCTAAACCAAGTTTACATCTAAAACTGAAGCCATGAGAAGAATATTGTATCTGCTGGTAGTGTTACTCCCCGCTTGGAACGACATATGCGGGCAGGATGATTTTGAACGATATGTCCATGAACAAGAAGCAGCGTTCAAGACCTATTCAGACAAAGAGGAAACCGACTTCAAAGCTTATTCCGATTCTGTCAATCAGGAATTCGGACGCTACTTGGCGGAAGTGTGGCCGGACTGTCCCCTGATGAAACCCGAACAGCCCATCAAGCATCCCATTCCCCCTGAAACTTTCGACCCGTCCAAGCGACACCCTACCCCCGGTGAAACAGCCGGTAAAAGGAGAAATCGAACTTCCCATGGCTCCTCTGCCACTACCAGCAAACATTAAGAAGCCTCCTATACTGCAAAGTCCTTTCCAGCACAATAAAGGGATGGAAGTAGAAACATCTTTTTTCGGGACTACCATCACATTGCCTAAGATTACAGCAAGCTTTCCTCGCCTGGCCGGTGCAGATGAACCGCACGTTGCCTCTTACTGGAAAGCACTCTCTGTCATGCCCTACGAAGTGTGGACCACCCACATCGAAAAACTGAAATCACTATTAAGACTGAATGACTGGGGATTATATCTGCTCATCGGTGACGTTTTCAAGGCTTACTGCCCGCAAGGCAGTGAAAACGAACAGGTCGTATTCTCTGTATTTACTCTCAACCAATTGGGCTGCAAAGCTAAAACCGGACGGACGGGACAAGAGTTGCTTCCTTTGATAGCCTTTAATTGTGAGGCATACAATGCCCTTTATTTTACCTTCCCAACCGAACAGGGCATCCGCTATTCAGTCATTGACCGGAAGCACCGTTCTCTTTCATCGGTAAAATGCTACACGCTGAACCATGCCATTGCCCGCCGACCGGCAGATGTATCCCTACCGGAATCTCCACACTTAGCTGCCAACGTACACACTAAGATGCTGAACGACCGGCGGAGAGATTACTGCCTGGCGTATAATAAAAATTTAGTGGACTTTTATGCCACATTGCCTTGTGTCAGCTTTGCAGTCTACGGACATGCTGCCTTGGATCCCGTATTTCTTGAAAGCGTGGAAAAGCAACTCGCTTCCTCCCTACAGGGAATGACGCAGGAAGCCGCCATCAATCATCTATTGCACTTTGTGCAATATGCGTTTCAGTACAAAACGGATGATGAACAATTCGGCTGCGAAAAATGGTTCTTTGCCGAAGAGACTATCGCTTCGTCATACTCCGATTGTGAAGACCGTTCCATCTTGTTTGCCCAACTGGTACGCCATCTGCTGAAGATGCCGGTAGTACTTGTCTATTATCCGGGCAGGCATCTGGCAACAGCTATCCGTTTCAGCAATCCCGAAACAACGGGCGACTATGTCACCGTAGACGGCACAAAGTATCTGCTCTGCGACCCCACGTACATCGGTGCCGATCTGGGAATGGGAATGCCACAACTGATAGGAATGCCGATAGAGATTATCAAACTAAAATAACAAACAACTATTATATTATTCTAAAATAGTAATATCAATTAAAATAAAATTATGATGAACAAATTAATTGTAATGACAGGAATAATGTTCCTCTTGTTAGCTGCAGGAGCATGTACCAGCAGTGAAGAAAAGACAACCGGCTCCATCTATGGAAAAGTGACCAACAGCAAAAACGGCGAAGTGATACAAGGAGTGACTATTACATTGACGCCCGGCGGACTGGCACGTACCACGGGAAGTGACGGCACATACGAATTCCCTGACCTCGAAGCACAACAGTATCAAGTACAAGCACAGAAAACAGGATACACAACGAATAGCAAGTCAGTGAATGTGTTAGTAGGACAAGCTGCCTCCGGAGACATACGACTTACACCCGAAGAAAAAGATGCGAAGATTACAATAACCCCCTCCTCGCTGAATTTTGGAACTACGCAAGAAGAGATGTCCGTCACCATCACCAACAACGGAAACACAGAAACGGAATGGTCACTGGAATTGGGCAGTAACAGCTGGTTGTCTGCCAACCCAAAAGCCGGACGAATAGGCAGCAACAAGACACAGAGTATCGTCTTTTCTGTCAATCGCGACAAGCTGGGAGAATCGAAGTCCGTAGTGGTAAACCTCTCTGCTTTCGGCAATTCATTCCCCATCTCTATCTCATGCTCACCCAAAGACGACAAAAAGTCCAAAATGAGCGTATCTCCTACTACACTGGACTTCGGCGATACTGCGCAAGAGCAAACATTGGAGATAAAGAACACGGGCGAGGCAAACCTTGACTGGAAAATTAAAAGCATCACTTCAGACTGCATCACCGTCTCCGAAAGCGAAGGTACAATATCCCCTGCCGGCAACAAAGTGGTACAGGTGAAGCTAGACAGAAGCAAGATGAACAATGACTTGAACACCTCCTTCATTATTTCGGACGGCACGAAAGAAGAAGCCATCACGTTAAAAGCAGTCAAGGCAAAAGCTGTACTCTCCCTCTCTCCGAAAACCCTGGACTTTGGCGAAGAGCAGACTGCATTGGTACTGAACGTCGGCAACACGGGAAATGCGGAACTGAATTGGAGCATTACAAATGTGTCTGATGAATGCCTCTCCGTTTCCACAACTTCCGGCAAAGTGCCTGCACAAGCTTCTTCGGAAGTAACGGTAAAATTGAACCGCTCTATCGTGCCACAAACGCTGAATGCCACTATTACAATTTCTGATGGTACACAAGAAGAAAAAATAACAGTAACCGCCCTGAAAGGCAGTGCCACAGCCGGTATAGTCATTCCCGAAGGCATGTACGTCTACTATAAGTTCGATGACGACTTCAACGATGCCACCGAGAACGCCGTCCACGGCTTCGGTTCCAACTCCCCTACGTTTGTGGAGGGTGTTACGGCAGGTTCAAAGGCCGTAAAGTTCAACCGTACCAACAACAGCTCCTTCGTGGTAGCCAAGCCTATTATCGACTCTCGTGAGATGACTATCAGCTTCTGGGGCAAAGGTTTCGGCGACGGCAACATCTTCTATATGGTTTCCTCTCATCAAAACGCCCCGATGTTCACACTCAGCATGAAGGCAGATGCCTTGAAGTTCGTCGTCACGCGTTACAATAACGGCTACCAATATGCAAAGACCGGTACATTCACGCACCCAACACTTACGGACGGCAAGTGGCATCACGTGGCACTGACTTCGGACTTCAACAAAACAACGTATGCCACTATTACGACCAATCTCTATGTGGACGGCCAACTCGTGGATACCGTGACAGAAGATGCCAATCCATTCGGCGAAGCCGAAACGTCAAACAACAGTTATGGTTCAGGAACCAAGTTTATACTGGGTGGTAGTGTAAAACTGTCTAATAGTAATACTTTGAATGGAACAAATATGATTGTAGACAACTTTCGTGTCTACGACACCCGCCTTCTTTCGGTGACTGAAATAAAAAACATATATGATGCCAAACAATAACCGATGTTATAGACTAACATGATTATCCTTTAGATTTACACGGTCTTAGTTACTTGGAATCATCTTACCTTTATAGTTAGAATAATTTCGTAGTTAGTCTTTTTCTTATTGAATAGCGAAATATCCGAAAAAGAGATTCTATTTCCTAAGAATAAATATGAATGCTGGCAAAAAGTACAAAAATCTATTTTTTTCTTTTTGCCAGCATATTTTGTTACCGTATGTAAGGAGAAAGAACAGAAGAAAATAGAACTAAAAGAAACATTTCAGCAACATTGGAAAAGTCCTTTCTTTTTTTTACCTGTATTTTTGCAAAGTGAAATAACAATAAAACTATGCAACCAAAGAAAACAACGAAAGAAGAGTACCAGAGATGTGTAAACGTAGTAGTGGAATACATTAACCAACATTTAGGAGAAGAGATTGATTTGAAATCGCTGGCCAGGATATCAAATTTTTCACCTTTCTACTTTCACCGAATCATGAAAGCTTTCCTCGGTGAGCCTATCGGCACATTTATTGTTCGGACGCGAACAGAAACAGCTGCCCGTCTACTCCGTTACTCAGATATCCCGATTGCAGATATTGCTTATCGCATCGGATATTCATCCCCTTCTTCATTGTCGAAAGTGTTTAAACAATTTTATGGTATTTCACCTTTAGAATATAGAAACAATAAAAATTTTGTAATTATGAAACCAGCGATTATCAGACCTGATCTCGAACTGAAAAAGGAAATCAGAAATATCCCTGAACGAAATGTTGTTTATATCCGTTTGTCAGGAGACTACAAACTTAACGACTATGGAGGTACTTGGGAAAGATTGTGCCAGTTCATTTTTGAACAAAAACTACCGATGGGAGAAGCCGCTCCTCTTTGTATTTATCACGATGACCCCAAAGTGACGCCAGTAGAAAAATTACGTACCGACGTATGTATGGTGATACCCGAGAAAGTTGTTCCCAAAGGAGATATCGGATTCAAGCAAATTCCTGCCGGTCGCTATGCAACGTTTATCTATAAAGGATCTTATGAGTACCTGCAAGCTGTATACGATACCATTTATGGAAAATATCTACCGGAAATGGAGTGTACAATACGTGATGAGGCAAGTGCGGAACGATATTTGAACGACCCATGCTGTACTGCTCCTGAAGATTTACTGACTGAAATTTATATTCCAGTAGAATAGAAGAATAAATTGCAGAAATCTGTCATTATCATCAAAGCCATTTTAACGAGTGTGCTCTAAACATTCACATAATAACTCGTAAAATGCCATCTTTCCAAAAGACAGTACTATAATAAAATAAGGTTGTCAAAGTGCTGACACAACCTTGTTTTATGCACAAAGCCCAGGCTTTCTCAAGCTCGGGCTTTGTTATTACCCAAAGTTCTTGTAACTTTAGGTTTAAAGTTTTTCGTTATGGCAAAAATAAAAGAAAGCCAATACAAAAACCTTGATCAAATTAAAGAAAACAACTAAATGACAGAAAGTCCATATTCATAGGCATCCATCATAGAACTATACTCTTCATCAGAATATTTTCCCTTATCTCTGGCTTTCTGCATATCCTTCATAAAGGATTCTACAGTAGACAGAAAATCCTGATAAGTTTTCATCTCTTTATCATAGCCAGCAACACTCGGAAGTTTTTTAGCAGCTTCTAGCTGTTTCCTCAACTCTGCCATTTTTAAGTCAATTCGAGCACCATCCATTAGGTGTTTACGACTATATAAGTTCAGAATACTTTGTACTGTAGAGGACATCTTTCGCATAGCCATTACCTGATCTTTCAACGGTTCGTCAGCCAACAGCTCTTTCTCTGATTGTTCCACAAAAGGAGCCAATGTATCAAAAATCAATTGTTTATATTCGGACAATTCTATACTTAACCGATAATTCTCATCCAAAAGTTGGCTGGTTTTTGCTGTATCCTTTGCTTTTTTGTAAGTCAAGAACTTATTAAAATTCTCATAAAATTGATTTCGTACCCCAAACAGTCCACTATAAGTTTGCTCCAAATGCTGACGGACTTCTTCACTAAAATAGTTTCCCGGATGCATCAACTCCGTAGTATCTTGTGCAGAAAGTTCCGGAGGGGCAATCGGAGAAACCTCGGGAACTTTACCAGTCTGCTCCATATAGCCAAGCACAGCATTGATATCCTTCGGGTTAGCTACATGTTTTAATACGCTAAGAGATGTATGATAGTAATTTATCACTTTACTTGCATTATCCAATTCTTCCGCATTCTTTGCAGCAGTAGCCTGTTTCTTGCTTCCTCCCGAACAAGAAGCCAATAGTAAAACACCTAATAGTGTTCCAAAAAATAAAAAACTCTTTCTCATAATGTTTTCTTTACTAAATTGTAGATAGAATGATTCGTTTATAGCAAGCCATAGAAATAACTTACTTTTTACTATAACAATAGAAATTGATTTTTGCTGATTAATAATTTATAAAACACAAAATAAAAGTTCTATCTTTAAAAAAATGTCAATCATCTATTCTTGAACGATTAGTAAACAATGCCGGTTTCACAAATGTTATCGTCCATATATTCATTAAAAATAAAATCGATATGGAACAATCATTTCAAAAAGGAACAATACTCCATTTAACATCTCTCATCGAATATTCAGATGGAGGTATCATTAGCAAACAATTGATCAAAACTCCCTCGGGAAATATCACTCTGTTCTCTTTTGGCAAAGGAGAAGAATTAAGTGAACATCGGGCTCCATTCGATGCACTCATACAAATACTGGAAGGATCAGCGAACATCGTTATCAATGGAACACCTTTTATGGTAAAAGCAGGCGAAAGTATTATACTCCCGGCAAACATTCCGCATGCTGTAACAGCTATTGAAAGATTTAAAATGTTATTAACGATGATTAAGGAATAAGCAACTTCAATGGTATAAAAACAAAAAATGGCTACTCCTCACGAGCAACCAATCTTTTGTTAACCTTAAATCTAATACTTATGAAAAAAACACTGTACAAAGATACCAAATTCAAGGTAAACAGCAAATTACAAGGTCAGAATCGGCTATATTATAACATGGTTTAAAGTTCTCGACAGCGCATTAACATTCTACAGTTTTTAAATTAACAATTAACACATTCATTCACAATTCTACTTACATTCATTTATCACATTACTATTGATCATCTACAAATCACTTTGTTTCGACTTGTCATTAATATCATCCAAAACATTGTTACACTAGTTATGACCAGTTCTCACTCTTTTAAGGGCATAAAAAAAGGCTATCTATCCCAGACAGCCAATCTTTGTTAACCTTAAATCTAATACTATGAAAAACACATTGCAAAGATACGGGTTTCTGACTTATCTCCAAATTATTACGGAAAATCCTGATGTTTTATAACATGGTTTAATAGAATCGTAATCACATTAACAAAAAAATGGGTTATCATTAACATTTTGTAGTTTTCTTAAATAGATAAAGCTTCCAGACGAAAAGAGATGCTAAAGTTTGCGAACCAACTAATGAATCTTATTAAAGAGGGTTTACCAGACATAACAAATAATGGGACTATATGTTATTGATGAAAGG
Source organism: Bacteroides bouchesdurhonensis (assembly GCF_900155865.1). Taxonomy (GTDB): domain Bacteria; phylum Bacteroidota; class Bacteroidia; order Bacteroidales; family Bacteroidaceae; genus Bacteroides; species Bacteroides bouchesdurhonensis. Next base: position 1,537,306 of record NZ_LT707006.1, on the reverse strand, counting down.
TAACCATCTAAAAATCATCATAATGAAAAGATTTGAAAATAAAGTAGCCATCATCACCGGAGCGGCCAGTGGTATTGGCGAAGCAACCACACGCAGGTTTGTATCAGAAGGTGGCAAAGTAGTTATTGCCGACCATTCTATAGAAAATGCAGATAAACTTGCTACCGAACTTACCCAGTCGGGAGCCGATGTACGCTCTATCTATTTTTCTGCCACAGAATTACATAGTTGCAAGCAATTGATTGAGTTTGCAAAAAAGGAATATGGGCAAATAGATATTTTAGTTAATAATGTGGGGGGAACCAATCCTAAACAAGACCTAAATATCGAAAAACTGGATATTGATTATTTCGACGAGGCTTTTCACTTGAATCTTTGTTGTACCATGTATCTCTCTCAACAAATTATCCCCATCATGACTGCTCATAATGGAGGAAACATTGTAAATATTGCTTCTGTCAGTGGAATTACAGCCGATACTAACGGAACGTTATATGGTGCCAGCAAAGCGGGAGTCATAAACCTAACCAAATATATCGCAACTCAAGTAGGAAAGAAAAATATTCGTTGCAATGCTGTGGCACCAGGATTAATTCTCACTCCTGCTGCTTTAAACAATCTAAATGAAGAGGTCAGAAATATCTTTCTGGGACAATGTGCCACTCCTTATCTGGGAGAACCCGAAGATATTGCAGCTACGATTGCTTTTTTAGCTTCAAACGATGCTCGTTACATCACAGGGCAAACGATTGTTGTAGACGGTGGATTGACAATCCATAATCCTACTGTCGAATTATCATAAAATAAATCTCTTTTTCTTTTGATGTTACCGATAGGAAACATTTTTTCGTGGACCAATCAGTAACATATATAAATCAATTTAAAAGAAAACAGAGAAGAAATTCCCATCTTACTTTTACGAGTAGGATATGCTCAACCAATGCCTTATTCGCCTAGAAAAAAGCAAGTGAGGTAATTATTGGCAATTAGACACCAAGTTTGTCCAACAAAAACTAACTCTGCAACGTTTTCTATCATAAAAGAGCCCAAAATGATTGTCAGAACACTGCTAGATACAGATCTTTATAAGTTTACCACCTCGTATGCTTATATCAAACTGTTTCCATCTGCCATGGGAACCTTCAGTTTCAATGACAGAAACGAGACTGAATACACCGAAGAGTTTCTGGAAACACTGAAAAAAGAAATCAATAATCTAAGCCAATTGAGACTTACGGAAAAAGAGCTGGAATATATGACTCGCAATTGCCGCTTCCTTCCAAGAGTCTATTGGGAATGGTTATCCTCTTTCCGCTTCGACCCAGACAAAATTAGAATTCATCTGGACGAGGAACACCATCTACACATTGAAGTAAGTGATTTTCTTTATAAAGCCACTTTATATGAAGTCCCTTTACTAGCCATTGTATCCGAAATAAAAAACAAGTTCTCAGGTAATAGAGCGGATATGAGTGATATCCTTTGTAAACTGTCAGAAAAAGTAGAATTATCCAATCATAATCGGCTTCGCTTTTCAGAGTTCGGTACACGCAGGAGATTCTCGACAGCTGTACAAGAAGCCGTTATCAAAAGACTGAATGAAACAGCCCACTATTGCACAGGTACTTCCAACTGTTATTTTGCAATGAAATATGACATGAAAATGATGGGTACCCATCCTCATGAATGGTTTATGTTTCATGGTGCACAATTCGGATATAAACATGCGAATTACATGGCTCTTGAAAATTGGGTCAATGTATACGACGGAGATTTAGGGATCGCTCTATCCGACACCTATACTTCCGATATTTTTCTCAGCAACATAAGCCGTAAGCAAGCAAAGTTATTTGATGGAGTACGGTGTGATTCGGGCAATGAATTCAAATTTATCGACAAACTAATTGCCCGCTACAAAGAGCTGGGTATTGATGCTACAACTAAAGTGATCGTCTTCAGCAACGCCCTCGACTTTACCAAAGCATTAGAAATTCAGGAATATTGCCAGAATAAAATCCGTTGTTCTTTCGGAATTGGTACTAATCTCACCAATGATACAGGTTTCGAACCTTCCAATATTGTGATGAAGCTAACTCAATGTAAGATGAATGTCAATCAAGAGTGGAGAGAATGTATCAAACTATCGGATGACGAGGGAAAACATTCAGGTAATCCGGAAGAAGTCAAAGCCTGTCTGTACGAACTTAGATTAAATAAATGATCAACATATAAAAGAAGCCACCTCATTTATTATATGGGAGTAAATAAAAAACAAACAGATCAAATAAGACTAATTGAACGCAAAATATTATGAATATTAAAAGTATAGACATAAAAAAAGGAGCAACGCCTTGCTCCAACCTTTGTTAACCTTAAATCTAATACTATGAAAAACACATTGCAAAGATACGGACTTTCAACATATCTGCAAATTATCCAAATAAAAAAGCATGTTTTATAACACGATTTAAAACTTACGGTATAAAACACACCTTTTTATTAATATTTTTTCAAGACTTAAACTCTTTGACGGCTCTCTCAAGTCTTTCAAGACTCAATTCACCAGACTGTCTCCATAACTGTTCTCCTTTTCTAAAAAGAATAAAAGTAGGAGTCCCTTCAATAGTATAGAATTCAGCGAGAGCGTCTTCCTGGTCCACATCGATCTGCACTACTTCAAGTGTACCTTCCATCAACTTTTTAAACTCTTCAACCACAGGTTGCATACGTTTGCAATGCGGACACCACGTTGCGTAAAATTCTGCCATTACCCAATCGTCATTAGCTAACTTTTCTTTGTTTCTCGCCTCTCGGGCAATCTTCTTCTCTTTCATACTCATTGATATTTTAGTTCATAATTATAAATCCAACAATGGATAGAGAGAGAAGGTTTAACCATTAATCAATAATATACAAAAATTAAACTATCAAGTAATCACAAAAAAACGGTACCTCGATTCACATCGCAGCACCGTCACAACACAAACACAAAATAAAACACGACAAAACTACTATGCAATCTTCCTGTTATGCCGGGGAGGCATATTACTGACTGATATATATTCGCATACCTACAAGTAGTGTACCAGGCGATTTGCACTGTATATAACAACACTGTTTTCTTTTTGTTCATAAGTTATCGAAAAAAAACTATGATAAAAAACGGTACCCCGATTCACATCGCAGCACCGTCACAACACAAACACAAAATAAAACACGACAAAACTACTATGCAATCTTCCTGTTATGCCGGGGAGGCATATTGCTGACTCATATATATTCACATACCTACAAGTAGTGTATCAGGCGATTTGCACATATATAACATCCTTACTCTTTCTTTTGTTCAAGAGACAAGAGTAAAAAGTTTATTTTTTTGCTTTATAATCTTTTAAAAAGCCTTCCATCAGCCACTTAGAGAGTGCCTGCCGATTAGAGCTCATCACCAATCTACGTTGGTCGAAAGTGTTCTGGATATTTCCTAGCTCCACAAAAACAGAAGCAGGAGTGGTATGCGAGAGTACATATAAATTACGTCCACCCACTGTCCCCGAGAATCCCCGGTTAGGCTGGTGCTTATCATACTTGGCTTCAAACATATCCTTCATATTATTTGCCAAACGTTTGCTTTCCGTTTTTTGAAGAGTATGATAGAAAAAGACATCCGTCTGTTTGCCCTTGCTACGGCTGTCCACATGGATAAAGATAGCACGGCAGTATTTATAGTTCTTACGGTCTTTTTGATAAAGCGCATTAATTTTACTACAACGCTGTTGTAGACGTTGCACCTGATTCAACGGAATTGGTGCCCCCATACAGGTTTCGCGTTTACTATTAGAAAGATAAGCATCATTTCTGATTCCGTCTTTGGCGTCTTGAATAATAATATGAACTTTTGCCCCTTCCCCCATCAAATTTCGCGCCAGACGAAGTGCAATATCATACGCATATTCGTCTTCGTGAAGTTCATGTCTTCCAGCTCTTCCGATAGCTCCGGGATCAGGACCTCCATGGCCACTGACGATATAAAAGCATGCCCCTGCAAGCCTGTTAGAAGTGACCTTTACATTTGCCAATGCCTTGCCAAACAAAGGTTCATTTATTACAGTTCCTATTTTTGCAGTTTTAGCCGGTTGTGATGCAATACCACTGTTTGTATCGCTTTCGGATGCCGCTTTTCCAGATGCCGAAGAAGATGTAGATTTCTTCACTGGAGGAATGACATAACTAACCCCGATCTTCAATACTTTATTTCTTCCTAACTTCTTCTGATTCAGCTCTACAAAATCATCGTAATACTTTTTGGGAGAACGGTTATGACGCAACAAAAAAGATGAAATGCCTTCACCTGCTTTCGGAGTTGCCTTCTGTTGCGCCCAAAGAGCAGTGACTGAAGAAAAACAAGTAAATAACAAAAGAATATAGAATCTCTTTCTCATTTCAATAGGGACTTAGTTTGTCATCACGATCTATTTTATAGTATTTGCCACTCCGAATAACGTGAAAATTCTGCATTCTCAATAGTAAACTAAATACTTATGAAGGGAACAAAAATACAATTATTTTCCCTACTTTTGCGCCATAAAAACTTTTTTTGGCAATAAAACAATAAATCCGATAACATTATGGCAAAACAATTCAAGCCCGAAACCCTGTGTGTACAAGCAGGATGGACTCCTAAAAAGGGCGAGCCGCGTGTGCTGCCCATTTATCAAAGTACAACTTTCAAGTATGAGACCAGCGAGCAAATGGCACGTCTCTTTGATCTTGAAGAAAGTGGTTATTTTTATACCCGTCTGCAAAACCCGACAAATGATGCAGTAGCTGCCAAGATTGCTGCTCTTGAAGGTGGAGTTGCCGCTATGCTGACTTCCAGCGGTCAGGCAGCCAATTTCTATGCCATATTCAATATCTGTCAGGCAGGAGACCATTTTGTTTGCTCTTCAGCCATTTACGGCGGAACATTCAATCTGTTCGGCGTAACGATGAAGAAGCTCGGTATTGACGTTACCTTTGTCAGCCCGGATGCGAGCGAAGAAGAAATAGCCGCTGCTTTCCAACCGAATACTAAAGCATTGTTTGGAGAAACGATCTCCAATCCTTCTCTTGAAGTGCTAGACATTGAAAAGTTTGCCCGCGTTGCTCACAGTCATGGCGTTCCTTTGATTGTAGACAATACTTTCCCGACTCCGATCAACTGTCGTCCGTTCGAATGGGGGGCAGATATCGTAGTTCATTCTACCACTAAATACATGGATGGACACGCTACCAGTGTAGGTGGCTGTATCGTAGACAGTGGTAACTTCGATTGGGAGGCATACGCTGACAAGTTCCCCGGGCTTTGTACTCCGGATGAATCTTATCATGGACTGACTTATACCAAAGCTTTTGGTAAGGGAGCCTATATCACCAAAGCAACAGCTCAGCTGATGCGTGATCTTGGAAGTATCCAAAGCCCGCAAAACTCTTTCTTGCTGAACTTAGGTTTGGAGACTCTGCACCTGCGTATGCCGCAGCATTGCCGCAACGCACAGAAGGTTGCCGAATACTTATCAAAAAATGATAAAGTAGCTTGGGTAAATTACTGCGGGCTTCCGGATAACAAGTATTATGCACTTGCACAGAAATACATGCCGAACGGTTCATGCGGCGTTATCTCCTTCGGTCTGAAAGGTGGACGCGATGTTTCCATCAAATTCATGGATTCTCTGGAAGTGATCGCCATCGTCACCCACGTTGCCGATGCACGTAGCTGCGTACTTCACCCGGCAAGCCATACACACCGTCAGCTAACCGACGAGCAATTGATTGAAGCAGGTGTACGCCCGGATTTAATCCGCCTGTCAGTAGGAATTGAGAATGCAGACGATATCATCGCTGACATAGAACAAGCACTTGGGTAATGAAGAACTAAAATGAAGAATGAAGAATTAGCTCTCAGCGTAGTTAACGCACGGGAAGTTCTTCATTCTTCTTCATTTATCTACGCTCTGAACCCGATAGGGTTTCTTTGAGGCTTGTCCGCCCATACATTGATAAAACGAAGCATTCCTTCTTCTACATCACCCGGTTCTATTGTCCGAAGCATTTCTTTAGAAAGCATCTCACGGTTACGCATTAATCTCTTCGCCATAGCAGGGAGGATTCCCGTAGTAATTACTTGTTCCACCCACCGTGCATTACTGAATAAAGCATCTTTATTCGCTACAGCTTCAGCAATAAGTCTTCTGAAAATACCCTCTGTTGCTTCCGGTAACCCATATTCGCCTTTATCCAGCAAATTCTGTCCGATCTGGAATAGTTCATCTACCGTATAATCGCTAAAATGAAGTTTATGAGGGAAACGTCCTGCCAATCCCTGATTCCCATTCATCATCAATTCCATCTCTTTCTCATAGCCAGCCATAATGACAAGCATATCCGGATTTTTCTGTGCCAATACAGGAAGCAACACTTCAATAGCACGCAACCCGAAATCACTCCGGTCATCTTTTCCGCAGTACAGCGTATAAGCTTCATCAATAAATAGCACATTACCATGAGACTTTTCCAGAATATTGAGCATGTTCTTTTCCGTATCTCCGAGATATTGTCCTACGATATGCGAACGATCTGTCACTACTACATCTCCCTTCGATAGTATTCCTAAAGAATGATAGATCTTCCCGATCAATTTTGCCACCGTTGTTTTGCCGGTTCCCGGATTTCCTGTAAATATCATGTGATACGGGCCTATATCGCTTACCGGAAGACCGACTTGTTGCCGCATCTTTTGCAAACAGGACAAGTTGAAATGCTCAGTCAACCGTTCTTTCACTTCCGTTAGCCCGACCATTGCGAGAAGGGGTTTCATGTTTTCCTCAAAACTATTCATCCGGTTACTTCCAAAAGATAGTTCCAGATCATCCGCATACAAGGTTTGCAAGACCTGTATATCCGGCGAAGCTGATTTTAATACCCTCTTCATTAAGCGTTTTCTAATAACAGGCAACAAGGAATTCTCTGCAAAATCGATAATTTCTTTCTCGCCCCAATACATTAGTTGTCCATTATCCCATGATTGTTTAGCCGCATTATACAAACATAGCTCTGCATCCGGAGAAAGCTTGTATTTATGTTGCTCTAACTGATATATCAACCTATATAATATATCCGGTAAAGAATAATTTCCAAACTCCAACCAACATTCCTTAGGAAAATAAGCTCTCCATTCAGGAACCGCCTCAAAAAGCTGTTCAACCTCGCTCTCTGTCCCACAAAGCACTAAGGACCAAGAATATTCCTGATCATTTAAAGCATTCGTGATTTTACGTAACACCGGCAATCCATTGGGAGAAAGTAACACAGAAAACTGTTTCAGGCAGACCATACTATCCAGACGATTATTCATCAAAGCATCTATTTCCTCATAAGGATTCAATGAGTTTTTGGATACAATCAACGATGTAGCATCCACTCTATCCACATGATTATTCCCCAATGAAAACAAGGAAGAAAGACAACTAACCACCTGTGATTGGATCAAAGATTCTGTTCCTATCATTACAAAATGCTTATTTTTCCTGGTAATCTCCACTCCTTTCCGCCGACGCAGCTCATCAAACATAGTCTCTTCTATCAAAGAAACAAATTGTTCCCGAACATTCCGCATGCCCGGTAGCTTACAGATTCTCCCTTGCCATACAAATTTCTTCTGACAGTACTTAACCATCAGATAATGAAAAGAATCCGGTTGAAGCTCCCGAACCTCACACTGCACGCAAGCTCGTGATGAAAGATGAAAAGAGAACACGTATGCAGGCTCTTCATTATATACAAACACCAATGAATAATCTCCTTCCACCCAGATGAACGATGAATCTAATGAAAACTTTAGCCAAGTATTCGATCCTTTCGATATTAGTTTTCCGTCGGTCTCCACTTTACCTATCAGCTGATGGTCAGAATTATAACAATAAGCACAAAAGTCATACGTATCTTCGATGTGTCCTCTCAAAGCTACTTTTACATCCAATTTTCCGGAAGTTCCGCAAACCGTTTCCTGCACAACAGGACGGGACACAGACACTCTTCGCACTCTTGGCTTAGGTAGATATATTCCTTCAGTCAGTATTTGGAAACGGTGGCATAACTGTGTTCCCATTGTTTCCAACGGTGACTTTGCTTCCGAATCATTCTCCATATTACCGACCAACAAAAAGTAACGTCCCGGCAATAGTTTACCGGCATCTTCATACGTAAAAGAGTATTCGAATCCATCCGGATCAATTTGCTCTGTTCGCCTGAAAATCGGAACTCGGCACCCCTCTCGATACAAGGAAAACAGAACGCCGTTCGATGGTTCATTTTCTGCAACCTTCCGCATCCACATCGTTATTCGAAGCACCTTTTTAGTATTCGTTTTAAAATAAAGTTTCTTTTTTCTCCTTTCATGATAAGTATCCTCTTCATTGGCAAAGACTACTAATTCTTCCAATTTATATTCACCCTCCGGTTTGGGATTGATCGGAATGAAATAGGTCACTCCTTTATCCACATAGCGGCCTTCTCTTACATATCCGGAATTATCATCTAAAAAAGCTTTGATTTGTTCGTCCAAATCATTTAAATTTTCATCAATAGTTGTATCTTTCTTTTTTGTCATAGCACTATAAGTTTTAATATAAAAATTGAATAATAAAAAACGGTCAATCAAATCACCCTTGAAGAAGGGCAATACGAGAGTAATCTGTACGAATCGATAAAGATGCATACAGGCTGAAAAGATCCACAAATAATAAAAGGGATTAGGAAACTACCACTTTTGCAGATATTCCGGACCTCTCATTTTGTAATCGGCTACAAAATGCCGGACGGGTGTCCAATCTGTCAAAGAACACAATGTTAATGCATGCAAAGCTCCTCCATGAGCCTCGCAGTCATCGTTTCATTGTAATTCTTTGATATTTGTTTTTGTAAGCGGTTCCGTTTCATTAGAACATATAGTGCTTTTAAAGTACGGAGACAAAAATAGTTGGAAAATAAATATGATCCAACTATTTTAGTAAAATATTTATTTGCAACATTACTTGCTGCCTACAATAAAATCATGATTTATTGAATTCATAACGGTCTTATTTGCATCAGACTCGAATAAAAGACATAAAGCACCCTGCTATTTTCGGGCAATTGGACGGATGTCACCGGTCGAATATCAGTTATATCTTCTACAAAAAGAATTGGAGCAGGTCCTACGCTCCTTTCAGAAGTGCTTTTTAACTTCGGATTCAAGAAAGTAGCACAACAGTTTTTAAAGAGAAGCGACCACTTTCTTTATATAAATCCGGTGCGTTCCCCACCCGTCAATTCCGATACCGGAATCCGGTTGTTGTGCCCACTGGCGTAACTCTTCGGTAGCTGCCGTACGCAATAACCCTGTGAGTTTCTGATATTCACGAACTGTCAGGTAAGGATGCTGCTCCAGATACTTCACTGCCAAAGCCAACCGTTGTTCAGGCGTATACTTTTGTGAGGAACGTCGTGGTTTCCATGGAGCCCTTTCCAAATTACACCGTCCATTGATGCGCCGTATCATTGTCTTTTCCACACGAAAATTTACATTTCCTACCACAATGCTTCGTGCGTTGCGGTGAGTTTCTCCTTCACCCGGCTTCTCGCGTTCCTTATCATCGCACAATGTGAGAGATGGCGTAAACGTCCCGATACCGTCCAACTTCACAGATTTGCCATTTGCCATCAGATGTGCCATTTCGATAGCTACTTCCGCAAGTACTCCTTCTACAACTCCTCTGTTAAATCCGCTACAGGATGTTATTTCGTTTATCAAGTCTTCGGTAGAAGCTTGTTCGATCCTTGCCAGTTTCGGATAAAGTATCCGTTCGCCCGTTCCTTGTATGTCGGGCATTTCTTCCATGATGTACCTTGCCATAGTTCTTGTTTTTAGTTCATTATTAGATATGCTGTTGGCCATTAATAGAAAACTTATTCTCCACTAAGAGATAACTTACTCTGTATTAATAGAAAACATTCTTTTTCTTTATATAAAACTATAACCGCAAGCTCCGGTTATATAACTGAAACTTTTGATTATATAATCAAAAGCTCCGGTTTCATAATCAGAACTTGCGGTTATAGTTTCTTCCCTGCAAAAGTATACTTTATATCTTGAAAGAACAAGTTTCCTTCCTATTAAAAGTAATTTACGCATTACAAAGATAAGAAATAAATTCTTATGTATGCCATTAATACCTTCTTTCCCTATTCTAATGTTTATGAATAATACTTAGAGAAATACATACATTATTAGTAACGAAGCTTAACTGAATAAAAACTGTATTGCCGAACATACACAAATTATATTTTCTGTTTCTTTCTTGCAAGTCCGGGCGTTTTACTTTATATTTGGAAATTGGCTTTCGTTAAACCAGTCTAATACATTTTGAGGAAAAGTCTATGCACTCCCAATAAACTGATATTTCGACTGATACGGAAACTTTCTTAGAATCTTATTTCAACTAATCGTAAATAGCCTCTTAAAAGTATCACAGATATGAAAAAAAGAAGTATTATAAAGTTGCCGGTGTGGAGTGGCCTACTGTTGAATCTATGTATTTGTTTCAGCTTTGCCTCGCCTGTAGACGAATGGGAAGCTTTCGGAGACACTGCATTTGAAGATGGATTCGCACTCAGCCCTCTGAATACTAAAATAGTGGAAGAAAAAGGTGGATGGGAAAAAGCCTGCGTAGATACGCTCTATGTTGAGAAACAGGATAAAAAGCCTATTTGGAAAATAGCCCAATGGAACAGTAAACATGACTTGGGAAATACACTGCCGGTAAGAAATCAAGATGGCTCTATCACTTATACTAATCAAGGGAAAAAAGTTGTTTGGCATCAAGATGGTAGCTTATGGTTGGAGATCAATACAAGTCAAGAGTATGATAAGCCACGGAAAGAGAATGAGCCATGGCCTCATCTTTTGATTGAGCAGAACTTCAAACGTCAGCCGAATATAGGCAAAGTGAAACAATTGAATTTTTCGATGGAAATAAAGTTGGAGAAATGTGAGCGGAAGATGTCCGACAGTGAGTATAACCCGGAATTACATACAGCTCAAACTCCCTTTTACTTTGTTTTGAGAAATGTGAATAGTAAGGCTCCGGACTTTAACTCCTTCATTTGGTTGGGTATCCCGTCCTATGATTATAGATATCAGCAGATGTCTGACAAAGAAACAATTTCGTGGGATATAGAAACTGCTACATATATTTATAATGTACCTCAGTTGCCTGTATGGGGAGATATAAATTTTAATGACAAACAATGGCATCAGGCTAAAGTAGATGTGCTGCCTCTGATTAAAGAAGCTATTGAGAAAATGAAATCAAAAGGCTTTTTTAAGGATACGGCTTGGGAGGATATGGAAATCTGCGGGATGAACTTCGGATGGGAAGTGCCCGGTACATTTGATACAGCCGTCAGTGTAAGAAATATGAGCTTGAAGGTGACAGACAAGTAAAAGAATACCTGAGCCCTGAGAAATAGAAGGCTCTTTCAACTGAAAAAGCGTATCCGGTTTTACCCAGATACGCTTTCTCTCTTCAAACACAAACATTTAACTTATCGTATGCCAGATGTTCATCAATATAACGAATCCCATCCATCTTAAAAAGTCCTCGTAAAAGCATATAATTCAGCACCCGTTGCACTATATACGGAGTGCCTTGCAGGCAACTCTGATAAATTGCTTCCCGCAATTCCGCTGCAAAGAGATCCGTATCGACTTCAGGAAGTAGAAAGCCACAGATTTTACAATGTGTCAGTATATCAATGAACTGTTGTAACCAGAACGTATTTTCCCGTTCAAATGAAGAACGGTACTCATCATCTTCGGCAATATCCAACAGTAAAGTCTTCCCCATCGAATGTAACAAAGTGAGATACCCGTTTACAATTATGAAAAGATGACCCATGCACGAACTATCCATGCGTATTTGCTTCTGTTGTACACTTCTTCTGATTTCATTGGCTAAATCAGAAAGGCAAACACGAAACAGACAAACCTTGCTGGGAAAAAGTTTATAAAGCGTACGCTTCGACATCTTCATCCCCTTGGCTATGTCGTCCATAGTCAATCTGTTAGTTCCATGCAGAGACATTTCACGTTTCGTGTAATCGAGTATCCGACTCCGTAGCGTATCAGGATTCATATTATCCTCCTACATCCTACCCCCACCCAGCGACTGATATAGAGTAATCATTCCCTGGATTTCGGTAAAGCGGTTTGCCACTTGAGAAAGCTGAGCGTTCAGCAACGTTTGCTGTGCGGTCAGGACTTCCAGATAAGTTGTATCGCTATGTCTCATTAAAAGATGGGTACTCTTGACAGCTGTCTGCAAGGAAGCAACCTGTTTCTCATAGAAAGCAGCTTTCTCGCGAGCAGTCTGATACTGCACCAATGCTTCGTTTACCTCCACACCTGCATTCAATAATGCTTGTTCAAAATTGAGGCGGGCTTCTTCCTGTTGAGCTTTCGCTATTTTCAATCGGGCGATATTTGTACCTTTATTAAATAGAGGTTGCGTCAATGAAGCTACTGCCGAAGCAAGAAACTTACCCGGATTCAGAATCATACTTCCGGCATTATTCGTCCATCCGGCACTACCGCTCAAAGTGATAGAAGGATAGAAAGAAGCACGCGCGGAGTTTGTCGAATAGAAAGCCTGTGCCAAAGAATATTCGGCACTACGTACATCCGGACGATTGGAAAGCATTTGCAAAGGAACTCCTATGGAGAAGTTTTCAGGCAACTGTTGATTGTTCAATTTACCACGCTGAACAGTATGGGGAACTTCTGCCAGCAATAGACTCATGGAGTTTTCTACCTGATTGATTTGCTCTTTCAAATCGAGTACTGTCGTACGAATTGTATAATAGTTAGCCTCTGTCTGAGCCAATCCGGCTTCATTCATCATACCTGCTTTCTTCATGGCACGTGAAGCTCTTACCGTTTCCTGCCATGCTTTTTCCGTAGCTACGGCAATATCGTATTGGGCATCGAGCATCAACAAAGTATAATAATTGTTGGCTACGGCAGATACTAATTGCGTTTTTACAGCTTGCTCATATTCCTTACTTTGTTGGTAAGCTGCTTTTGCACTACGTTTCGTATTCGTGGTACGGCCAAAAATATCCAGTTCCCAAGAAGCAGTCACAGGCAATGAATAAGTTTGTGTAGCCTTTCCCTTATCAAAACTACTGGCTGTTCCTTCCGGTGAAAGAAACAAAGAAGGTAAATAGGATAACTTCGCCGTCATCAAAGAAGCTTCCGCTTCTTTCACACGCAAATGAGCCGTCTGCATATCCGTATTCTTCACCAGGACCGAATCTATCAGTACTTGTAGATGTGGATCGGTAAATACTTCCCGCCAAGAAAGATTCCCAAAATTCGTCGTATCGGTGGCAGCGACTGACTCACTGCCATAAAGTCCCTCGGGAACTTCCGAAACCGACTTGTATTTATTATAAATACCGCAACTACTCAACATGACTGTCACTGCGGATAATAGTATTATTTTTCTCATATTTCTTTTTTATAATTGAAAACTCTGTGTCACTCTATAGTGAATCATTTTTTCCTGCTTCAGCCTTTTCTTCGTTACTTATCTTAATTTCTTCTTCGATCTGCCAATCCTCCGTAGGTACACTTTGCACAGGGCGGAAACGTTCCTGCAACCATTGGAAAGCTATGAACAAAGTCGGAACAATGAAAAGTAAAACTAACGTACCGATGGTCATACCACCGACTACACCTGTACCCAATGAACGGTTACCATTCGCACCTACCCCACTAGACAACATCAAAGGGAACAGACCGAAGATCATCGTCAATGCTGTCATCAGAATCGGACGAAGACGAGCTTTAGCAGCACTTACCGCAGAAGCAACCAGTCCCATTCCTGCCTTACGACGTTCGGCAGCATACTCTGTCAGCAAGATAGCCGTCTTCGCCAGCAAACCAATCAACATGATCAATCCCGTTTGCAGATAGATATTGTTCTCTAATCCGAACATCCTGGCAAAAAGGAAACTTCCCATCAATCCGCTAGGTACGCTCAAAAGAACAGCAAACGGAATGAGAAAACTCTCGTATAATGCACTCAGAATCAAGTAAATCATCAGGAAGCATATACCGAAAATGATAATCGTCGTACCACTTTGCTGATTTTCCTCACGAGTAATACCTCCGTAATCATAACCATATCCTTTGGGAAGAGCTTGTTCCGCAGTTTCCTGCACTGCTTTGATTGCATCTCCGGTACTGTAACCATCTGCCGGCATTGCATTTACCGCAATAGAGTTATACATATTAAAACGACTCAATGATTCTGCACCATAGCTACGTGTTAATGTAACAAACTGGCTTAACGGAGCCATCTCACCATTCGACATACGTACAAAAGCATTATCAAGAGAGGTCTCATCCAAGCGGAATAACGGATCTGCCTGAATCATTACTCTATACACTTTAGAGAAACGATTGAAGTTGGATACATACTGACCTCCATAATAACCGGAAAGGGTACTCAACACTGCGTCAGGAGTAATACCGGCACGTTTACATTTAGCAGCGTCCACATCTACGGTCCATTGTGGATAACGAACGTCAAACGTAGAATATGCCATCGAAATCTCAGGACGCTGATTCAATGCTCCCAAATATTGCTGGGTAGTCGTAAAGAATTCATTGATATTACCACCCATCTTATCCTGCATATGAAGTTCCAATGCATTACCCATACCATAACCCGGAATCATACCTGGAGATATAGCAAAGACACTGGCATCTTTAATATCAGCCGTACGAACGTACACCTGACCAATTACAGCCTGTACATTATCTTCATCATTCGGACGTTCACCCCAGGGTTTCAACTTCAAAATCAACATACCAAACGAACTTCCCTGTCCTGCCAATAATCCGTAACCGGAAACTTTCTGTACGTGAGCAATCTGAGGAATTTCCATCATACGCTTTTCAACACGTTCCATCACTTCGTCAGTCGTCGTCAATGAACTGCCCGACGCTGTACTTACATTGACGAATACCACACCCTGATCTTCGTCAGGAACCAGACTGGTCTTAGTAGTGTTCATCAGAAAAACCAATAGTACTATAGAACATGCCAGCAACGACCAAGTCAGCCACTTACGCTTGATAAAGAACAATACGATATTCTTATATTTTTCAACCATTATATCAAAAGCCGAATTGAATGCCTTACGGAATCGCGCCGCAAAATTATTCTTCTGTGTCCCGTCTTCATTAATATAAGGCTTCAGTAACAAAGCACACAATGCCGGACTTAATGTTAATGCATTGACAGCTGATATACCGACAGCCACCGCCATTGTCAGACCAAACTGAGTATAGAACGTACCGGAAGTACCTCCCATAAATGATACCGGAATAAATACTGCCATAAACACAAGTGAAGAAGTAATGACAGCATTACTGATTCCTTTCATCGCATCAATACTTGCCATATACGATGATCTATATCCCACATCAAACCTCGCCTGCACCGCCTCAACGACAATAATGGCATCATCCACCACCGTACCAATCACAAGCACCAACGCAAACAAAGTAAGCAAATTGATACTGAATCCTGCCAAAGCCATAAATGCGAATGTACCGACCAATGAAACAACAATTCCCACCAAAGGAATTAACGTAGAACGGAAATCCTGCAAGAAGACATATACCACAAGAATCACCAGAATGATAGCTTCAATCAACGTCTTCACTACTTCATGGATGGAAGCGAACAGGAAGTCATTCGAACTCATCATCTGTGTCAGTTCCACACCACGCGGAAGATCTTTACTTACTTCTTCAAGTAAGTCATCAATCTGCTGGTTTACTTGGGTAGCATTAGAACCTGCCGTCTGGAAAACCATACACGAAATACCCGGATGACCGTCCATACCACCATGATACGCATAACTATCCTGACCAAGCTGTATCTCGGCAATGTCTTTCAGTTTCAAAACCTCGCCATTGTCTGTAGAACGAATGACAATCTCTCCAAATTCTTCCGGAGTAATCAGACGTCCTTTATACTTCATTGTATACTGATAGGTTTCGTTAGAATTCTCACCAAACGAACCGGTTGCAGATTCAATATTCTGTTCGGAAAGTACTGCAGTGATATCCGATGGGATCAGTTTATACTGTGCCATTATATCAGGCTTCATCCACACACGCATACTATACTCACCTCCCATAATCATCAGGTCACCTACACCGGAAATACGCAGTATCTGCGGTTTCAGGTTAATACTAATATAGTTGGAAAGGAAGTTTTCGTCATAGCTATCGTCCGGGCTGTATAATGAGAACATCTGCAAAATACTAGTTTGACGTTTGGAAGTAGTTACACCCACCTGGGTTACTTCTGCCGGAAGCTGTCCCGTAGCTCTTGATACACGATTCTGCACATTGACAGCCGCCATATCCGGATCTGTTCCCTGTTTAAAGTAAACGGTAATACTCACTGAACCGGAATTAGTAGCCGAAGAAGTCATGTATGTCATATCCTCCACACCATTGATAGCTTCTTCCAAAGGAGCAACTACACTTTTCTGCAAAGTTTCTGCACTGGCACCATAATAGGTGGTACTCACCATAATAGTAGGGGGAGCAATATCCGGATACTGCTCTACGGGTAGACTGAACAACCCGATGATACCCACAACGACAATCGTAATAGAAATGACTGCCGATAATACAGGGCGTTCAATAAAGGTTCTTAAATTCATGGATTAATCCTCCTTTGTTGTTTGATTTTCAGTAGTTGTCATCGTAGGTTGTGCCGTCTTCGCCTTAATAGGAGTACCTTCACGAAGTAATCCTACACCTTCCTTCACGATTACGTCTCCCGAAGCCAGGCCTTCATCCACGATAAATTCCTTACCTCCATTCACCCGGGTTACCTGTATCTGGCTTGATTGCGCTTTACCGTCTACTACCTTATATGCATATCTCTTATCCTGAATTTCAAATGTAGCTGCTTGCGGAATAACCAGTGCTTCTGTTCTATGCACCGGAATAACCACATTACCTGTACCACCACTATGCAACAGACCATCCTTATTAGGAAATACAGCACGCAAGCTAACGGTTCCCGTCGAACGGTCGATCACTCCGCTGATAGTCTCGATCTGTCCCTGTTGTGGATAAGCAGACTTATCATTCAACAGCAAATCAATCGCCGGCATATTCTTCAATGCTTCTTCCTTAGAACCATATTGACGAATCAAGTTTAACAGTTGCTTTTCTGTCATCGAAAAGTAAACATACATATCCGAGTTATCAGAAACTGTAGTCAAAGGTTCGGCAAGATTAGAACTAACCAAAGCACCTACACGATAAGGCAATGTACCGATCACTCCATCTGCCGGACTTTTCACCACCGTATAAGAAAGGTTATTACGAGCACTTACTTCCTGAGCTTTTGCCTGTGCCAGTTGCGCATTAGCTGCCAAAAGAGAGTTTCTTGCTGTGCTCAAGTCAAAATCGGAAACTACATTCTCTTTATGCAGTTCCTCTTTGCTTTCGTAAGTCAGTTTTGCCGTAGCCTGAGACGCTTTAGCAGATTCCACATTAGCCAATGCAGTCTGTAACGCAGCCTCATAAGGTACTTGATCGATGATGAACAATGTTTGTCCCTTCTTCACACGCTGACCTTCAGTCACACTTACTTTAGTCAGTGTACCACTTACCTGAGGATAAATATCAATATCCTGACGTCCGCGAATAGTCGCCGAATAGGTGCTTGATATCATCCGGTCTGCCGGAGAAAGGGTCATCACTTCGTATCCTGTTTCCATTTGTGCCGGTGGTGCTTGTTTACATCCTACAGCAGCTAAAGAGCAAAGCAACATTAATGCCTGCTTCATTTTACATACCTTTTTACTCATTTTGTTGTTACCTAGTTAAAAAAATTACTGCGGCAAAGGTAAATGGATTCTATGATAGAAAACTAGGCATAGTGTTTCCGGTTTTGTTCATTTTCGGAACATTAAAGCTAATATTTAGCAAAAAAATCCTATTTTTGCCATCCAAAAAAGAACTTATATGAAAGAAAGAGAATCTATACTTACTGTACTTCGTGAACCCTTTGTGGCTGGCACAGACGAGGATTTGTCACCAATCATGCACCACCTGTGGAAACTGGAAGGTGGTGCCATCTATTTCTGCCGAAGTGGATGGGCACATGTAACGATTGACCTGAAAGATCATGAAATTATTGAAAATACCCAAATAGTATTGTTACCGGGAACTATCATACGCATTAATGGCAGCAGTAGTGATTTTACCGCTTCTTTTTTCGGATTTCCACAAGATATGTTCCGGGAGGCTTGTCTCCGATTCGAACCATTTTTCTTCCAGTTCCTCAAAGAGCATCCTTGTTATACCCTTTCCGAAGAAAATACTGAAGCCATTAATGGATTAATACGTGCGACAACGGCAATCTATAAAGATCGTGAAAATCGTTTTCGAAACCAAATAGCCAAAAATCATCTTCAATCCTTCATGCTGGACATTTATGATAAGTGTTACCGTTATTTCGACCGGCGTGAAATTGAGGGTGGAAGCCGGCAGGATGAAATCTTTAAGCATTTCGCCGCTTTAGTTCACGAAAACTGTATTTCTCAACGGGAAGTGAATTTTTACGCCAGTAAGCTCTGTATCTCTACCAAATATCTAACAGGTATCTGTAGAAGTGTAACCGGTTATTCTGCTAAAAAGATTATTGACGACTTTGCTATTCTGGAGATAAAAGTGTTACTCCAATCCACCGGACTAACCATACAAGAGATAGCCGACCGACTCGGTTTCCCGGACCAATCGTATTTAGGAAGATATTTCAAACGGCACGAAGGAATGTCACCCAAAGAATATCAAAGTAAATATTCGATGTAAGCCGGACTAAATCCGGCTCACTTCTACCTTGACTATGGTTCGTTTGAGTGCTCCTAATGCACATAGCAATGAGCAAATAGCACAAATTATGAATGTTATTCCAAAACACAGTGCACCCAGCAAAGCGGAGGCTGTCCCGGAATATTAGCATTCATAGTCCATCGCCAAAGTAGTGGAGGTTGTAAAAGTCAATCCCATCATAAATAATAATGTAAACATTAGCCACTCATACGTCCGGAAGTTGCATTGACTGTATAAAGCATAGAACAACCATTACAGACAATTGTACCGAAACTGATATACTACTTACTTTATAAAACCACAAATTAAATAATTTGATCAAGCATCATCCAATAATAAAAAGAGAAAGGGAATTCGTTAAAAAACATTATATTTGTAGCTATATAAAGTCACAACTTACCTATTATTTTTTATAATTTTGCAAATCAAAATAGAAAGCAAGTATCAATATGAAACTTAAGTATTATCAAATTTCCATTCGCTATAAGAACAAAATGCACGATTTCCACGGTTGGGGAGTAGCTGCACAAATTTGATAATTCTCATTTTAATGACTCATCACGACGCAAAACGCTGACCTTAGAGAAAGAAAGCATGATATAAGAGCGTATATTTTAATCACATTAATTATTTATTTTACTTTATGAGCAAAAAAAGAAGGCTCATAGTACCGCTATGCGTGGCACTATGCAGTCAGGGTTTGTTTGCCCAGACGTCATCAAAACAGGTGTTGGGCATTAATGATATCTTTCGTCTGGCTGATGAAAATAGCCAGAGTATCCGAACATACAAAACCGGGAAAGAGGCAGCTGATGAAGCTGTAAAAGCCGCCAAATCAGAACGGTTGCCGGATATAGGCGTTTCACTGTCGTTCAGTTATCTTGGTGATGGATATTTATGGGATCGTGACTTCACAAATGGTCAGAATATCCCGATGCCTCATTTCGGCAATAACTTCGCCCTGGAAGCACAGCAAGTAATCTATGCAGGTGGAGCAATCAACAGCGGAATCGCTCTGGCTGAACTCGGGCAAAAGATGAGTGAATTAGATTGGCAGAAGAACCGTCAGGAAATACGCTTTCTTCTGACCGGTTATTACCTAGATCTGTATAAACTGAGCAATCAGATGCAAGTGCTACAGAAAAATCTCGATTTGACAGAACAAGTAATACGTAACATGAAAGTACGACGCACACAAGGAACGGCTTTGAAAAATGATATTACCCGCTATGAATTACAAAAAGAGACTTTGAAATTACAGCTTGCCAAAGTTCAAGATGCTTGCAAAATCATGAACCATCAATTAGTGACTACTCTTCACTTACCTGCCGGAACAGAAATCATTCCTGATCCAACCTTACTAGAAAAAGAAGTGAAAGCACTGGCAGAAAATGACTGGCAGCAATTGGCTACTCAAAGCAATGTAGGTTTGCAGCAAGCACAGCTAGCGGTGAAAATGAACGAACAGAAGGCTAAACTGGAACGTTCGGAGCTCCTTCCCAAAATTGCTCTTGTTGCAGGAGAACATTTGGATGGTCCCATCACCATTGAAGTTCCGGTATTGAATAACAATTTTAATTATTGGTATGTAGGGGTAGGAATCAAATACGATCTTTCTTCATTGTTCAAAAACAATAAGAAAGTCCGTCAGGCAAAATTGAATATACGAAAATCACAAGAGGAATATACTCTTGCACAAGAACAAGTTGAGAATGGTGTTCAAGCCAATTACGTTAATTTCCTTACCTCTTTCACCGACTTACGCACACAAGAGAAAAGCGTGGAACTGGCCGATCAAAACTACAGTGTAACCAGCAACCGTTACAAAAACGATCTGGTGTTACTTACCGATATGCTTGACGCCAGTAATATGAAGCTAAGTGCTGATCTCGCTCTGGTTAATGCACGTATCAACGTGATCTACAGTTACTACAAAATGAAATATATCACACATACCCTTTAAAATACAATAGATTATGATAGCTAGAAAAACTCAAAAGATTATATATAATATTCTGATTCTTTGTTTCCTCATCGGCGGTGTAGCCTATGTTTGTTCCCGTTTTCTTCATTTGGGAAGTATAGAATATACTGATAACGCACAAGTTAAACAGCACATTACTCCGATCAATACCCGCGTACCGGGATTTATAAAAAGAATCTGTTTTGAAGAATATCAGCCGGTACACAAAGGTGATACATTGCTTATCATCGAAGATATGGAGTTTCGCCTTCGCGTTGCTCAGGCGGAAGCAGATTTGGCAAATGCTACGGCAGGAAAGCAAGCTACTACCATTGGTATTGCCACCACTCAAAACAATCTGAGTGTAAATGATGCAAGTATAGAAGAAGTTCGCGTACAAATGGAAAATGCCAAACGTGAACTGGATCGTTTTGAGAAACTACTGAAAGACGATGCAGTTACCAAACAACAATATGATAATATACATACGGCATACGAAGCAGCAAAAGCACGTTACGAACAAGTATCACGTGCCAAACAGTCTACATCATTAGTTAAAAGTGAACAGACTCACCGCTTAGGACAAAATGAAGCAGGAGTCCGCCTGGCAGAAGCTGCTCTCGAACTTGCTCGCCTGAACCTTTCTTATACAGTTATCATTGCTCCATGCGATGGAACTACAGGGCGAAAAGAAATACAGGAAGGACAACTGGTACAACCGGGACAAACAATGGTTGATATTGTAGATAATAGTGACCTATGGATCATAGCTAACTATCGCGAAACCCAATTACCTCATATTAAAGAAGGAGCCGAAGTAGAAATGACTGCAGACGCAGTGCCGAATATAATTTTCAAAGGAACTGTAGAATCCATATCGGATGCAACAGGAGCAGCTTTCTCTATGATTCCACAAGATAATGCAACGGGAAATTTCGTAAAAGTAGAGCAACGTATCCCCGTTCGCATCAGCCTGAAAGGAAACAAGCCCGAAGAGTTGAAGCGTTTACGGGCAGGGTTCAATGTAGAATGTGAAGTAAAATATTAATGTATGGGAGCACCTATTTTAAACGGTCCTTTTACGATGCCGATGTTCCGTAGCTTTGTGCCACGGAAAATACAACCATGGATTTACCTGTTCATTGCTGTTACCTTCCAATTATCGGGAGGGGTTTATTTGGGAGCATTGAATCAAATAATCGGTGGCAAAGTGCTGATGCGTGAAGATATCCTCATGTGCATGTACGCCAATCTGGCGGGAATGGCGATCTACTTTCCGTTGTTATTCCGAATGAAGTTCCGCTTTACCAATAAAACTCTGCTTACATCGGCAGCATTGGGAGTTTTGATTTGCAATTTGATAGCACCATCCATTAGCTTTCTTCCACTTCTGTGGTTGGTATGCTTCATTGAAGGTATGTGCAAAATTCAGGGAACTTTTGAATGTATGTCTAATATCCAATTGTGGATGACACCAACACGAGATTTCACCGTATTCTTTCCATGGCTTCATATTGTTATTTTAGGCAGCATTCAGTTGTCTGACTTGATAACGACTTATTTAATGTACCACTACAACTGGACCTATATGCACCTCTTTATCGTAGGATTAATGTTAATAGTCTTATTTATACAGTTTACTTGCGTTAAACATTTCCGTTTCATGCGTAAGTTCCCACTATTTGGTATTGATTGGCTAGGCGCAGCTTTATGGACAGCTTTATTAGCCGAAATCACTTTCCTATTTAATTATGGTGATTGGTACGATTGGTGGAACAGTCCTGTTATCCGGCAATTATCGGTAGCAATCATCATCACCCTAGTATTTTGCATTTGGCGTATGATGACCATCCGTCACCCGTTTCTTGAACCTAAGATGTGGACTTACCGGTTTTATTGGCCGTTACTAGGACTGATTACGATAGTAGAAGCATTTCTGGCAACAGAACACGTATTAGAAGAAGTCTTCTATGAAGAAGTGATGAAATATGAAGAAATGACCAGTGTACAATTAGATTGGTTTACTATCATCGGTATTGTAGGTGGTTGCCTGTTTTCTTACTGGTGGATGCACGTCAAACAATATAATTATGTACGTCTTATCATTGTCGGATTTGCCGGACTAATAGGTTACTTAATCGGATATTATCTGACTCTCTCCACCGACATTCATATCTCCCAACTCTATCTGCCAACGATTTGCAGAGGTTTTGCTTATGCTGTATTAAGTGCCACTTTCATGGTATGTCTGGAAGAGATTATGACCTTCCAACATTTCTTTCAGGGATTAAGCGTATTCAATATGCTTCATATGGTAGTCGGTGGAGTACTAGGTTGTGCGGTCTATTCGCAAGGACTGGCTTATTACGTACCCGATAATCTGGGACGCTACGGATCGGCAATCGATCATGTATCTTTCAGCAGCAATCCATTCCATCTTGGTCATTATATGGAAGAGTTTATTAGTCAAATGATGGAAGTAAGTATCAAGCAAATTTACGGTTGGGTGGCCTATGCATGTATTTTCCTCTTTCTGTTGTTATTACTCTACGACTTCCCGATACGCCGTTCCTTAAAACGTATGCCCAATTGGAAAAATGTGGCCCGGGAAGTTAAAAATACATTCTGGCGCACATCACATGCTCCATCCAATAAAAGATAATAAAATAACATATAATTTTGCCATAAAGCTACAATTCCAAACTTTTATTCCTACATTTGCAGCCAATTGATAATTTACAAAAAATACAACTAGTATGGCTAAGATAACCAAAGAAGCCGCTCTGCTCTATCATTCACAAGGCAAGCCCGGCAAGATTGAGGTAGTTCCTACCAAACCTTATAGTACACAGACAGACTTATCACTCGCTTATTCTCCCGGCGTGGCAGAACCATGCCTCGAAATAGAGAAGAATCCACAGGATGCTTACAAATATACAGCCAAAGGAAATCTAGTAGCTGTAATCTCTAACGGTACAGCAGTACTTGGTTTAGGTAATATAGGTGCTCTTAGCGGTAAACCCGTAATGGAAGGTAAAGGTTTACTTTTCAAAATTTATGCAGGAATTGATGTATTCGATATTGAAGTAGACGAAAAAGACCCGGATAAATTTATCGAAGCTGTTAAAGCAATTGCTCCCACTTTCGGTGGTATCAATCTGGAAGATATAAAAGCTCCGGAATGTTTTGAAATCGAACGCCGTCTGAAAGAGGAACTCGATATTCCCGTCATGCACGATGACCAACATGGAACTGCCATTATCTCCAGTGCAGGATTGGTAAATGCACTGCAAGTGGCCGGCAAAAACATTGCAGACGTGAAAATCGTAGTGAACGGTGCCGGGGCCTCTGCTGTCTCCTGTACTAAATTATATGTATCTCTGGGTGCACGTCTGGAAAACATCGTGATGTTGGATAGCAAAGGAGTCATCAGTAAAGCACGTACTGACCTGAACGAACAAAAGAGATATTTTGCAACGGACCGTACTGACATTCATACTTTGGAAGAAGCCATTAAAGGTGCTGACGTATTCCTCGGCTTGTCAAAAGGAAATGTGCTGAATCAGGATATGGTACGTAGTATGGCTCCCATGCCGATCGTATTTGCATTAGCGAATCCGACACCGGAAATTTCTTACGAAGACGCCATGGCTGCCCGCCCAGACGTATTGATGGCAACCGGACGTTCCGACTATCCGAACCAGATTAATAATGTAATCGGATTCCCTTATATTTTCCGCGGTGCATTGGATACACACGCCAAAGCAATCAATGAAGAAATGAAGATTGCAGCTGTACACGCTATTGCTAATTTGGCAAAACAACCTGTACCTGATGTGGTAAATGCAGCATATCATGTAAACAATTTCTCATTCGGTCCTGAATACTTTATTCCGAAACCGGTAGACCCGCGCCTCATCACAGAAGTTTCCTGTGCCGTAGCCAAAGCTGCCATGGAAAGTGGAGTAGCACGTATAGAAATCGAAGACTGGGACGCTTATCGTGTCCATCTCCGCGAATTGATGGGATATGAATCAGAATTAACCCGTCAATTGCACGACACAGCTCGCCGTAATCCACAACGCGTTGTATTTGCCGAAGGTGGCCATCCCAATATGCTGAAAGCTGCAGTCGAAGCCAAATCCGAAGGCATCTGTCATCCTATATTATTAGGTAATGACGAAGTGATCGCCAAAATGGCTCAGCAATTAGACCTTAGCTTGGAAGGTATTGAAATCGTAAATCTCCGTCATCCGAACGAATTGGAACGTCGTGAACGCTACGCTCGTATTCTAACAGAAAAACGTGCTCGCGAAGGTTTTACCTATGAAGAAGCCAATGACAAAATGTTCGAACGCAACTACTTCGGAATGATGATGGTTGAAACTGGTGATGCAGATGCTTTTATCACCGGAATTTATACCAAATACAGTAACACCATCAAGGTAGCAAAAGAGGTTATTGGTATCCAGTCCGGATTCAAACACTTCGGTACGATGCATATCCTCAACTCAAAGAAAGGTACTTTCTTCCTTGCCGATACGCTAATCAACCGTCACCCAGACACAGAAACTCTGACTGATATAGCCAAACTTGCTGACAAAACAGTACGTTTTTTCAATCATATCCCTGTTATGGCTATGCTCTCTTATTCCAATTTTGGAGCTGATACCTCAGGTAGTCCTGTAAAAGTGCACGAAGCAATCAACTCTATGCAGAAGGAATTTCCTGATCTTGCCATTGATGGTGAAATGCAAGTAAACTTTGCTCTCAATCGTGAACTTCGTGACGCTAAATATCCGTTTACACGTCTGAAAGGTAAAGATGTAAATACGCTGGTTTTCCCTAACCTGAGTTCGGCAAACATAGGTTACAAATTGCTTCAAGCAATGGATCCTGATACAGAATTTATCGGTCCTATCCAAATGGGATTGAACAAGCCGATTCACTTCACCGACTTCGAAAGTTCTGTTCGTGATATCGTTAATATTACTGCCGTAGCAGTGATCGATGCCATTGTTGAAAAGAAGAAAAAAGGAGATCAATGAGAAAACCATTATCCAAATCACAAATAGTTTGCGTCAGCCTCCTTTGGCTGGCGCTTTGCTATTTGGTTCTAACAAAAGCCGAACGTATTGACGGAATGACAATAGTAATGCTTATCATTTCGGCAGCATTAGTTTTTATTCCTGTCTATAAGTCTATCAAAAAGAATAAATAATATCTTTTTTCCCATTTTTTATGCGATAAAATATCAAATTTGATATTTTATCGCATTTTTCTTTATAAAATGTTTGCCAGTTTAATTTTTATCTTTACTTTTGCAACCGCATTAGAGAAATAGATAATCGAATTTATAACAACCAATAAAAGACAAAAAGATTATGAATGCAGCTAAGGTATTAGACGATTTGAAAAGACGGTTTCCCAATGAACCGGAGTATCATCAGGCAGTAGAAGAAGTTCTTTCAACTATTGAAGAAGAATACAACAAACATCCTGAGTTCGACAAAGCAAACTTGATTGAACGTTTGTGTATTCCTGATAGAGTATTCCAGTTCCGCGTAACTTGGGTAGATGATAAAGGTAACGTGCAGACTAACATGGGTTACCGTGTTCAGCACAACAACGCGATTGGCCCATACAAAGGCGGTATCCGTTTCCACTCATCTGTAAACCTTTCAATTCTGAAATTCCTTGCATTTGAGCAGACATTCAAAAACTCATTGACTACATTGCCCATGGGTGGTGGTAAAGGTGGTTCCGACTTCTCTCCACGTGGAAAGTCAAACGCTGAAGTAATGCGTTTCGTACAAGCATTCATGCTGGAATTGTGGCGCCACATTGGTCCTGAAACTGACGTTCCTGCCGGTGATATCGGTGTTGGTGGTCGTGAAGTAGGTTTCATGTTCGGTATGTACAAGAAGTTAGCTCACGAATTTACCGGAACATTCACAGGTAAAGGCCGCGAATTCGGTGGTTCATTGATTCGTCCGGAAGCTACTGGTTACGGTAACATCTATTTCTTGATGGAAATGCTGAAAACTAAGGGCATGGATTTGAAAGGCAAAACTTGTCTGGTATCCGGTTCTGGTAACGTTGCTCAATACACAGTAGAAAAAGTACTCGAATTGGGTGGCAAGGTTGTTACCATGTCCGACTCTGACGGCTATATCTACGATCCGGAAGGTATCGACCGCGAAAAGCTGGATTACATCATGGAACTTAAAAACCTGTATCGTGGACGTATTCGCGAATATGCTGAAAAATATGGTTGCAAATATGTAGAAGGAGCTCGTCCTTGGGGAGAAAAAGCTGATATCGCTCTTCCTTCTGCAACTCAGAACGAAATCAACGGCGACGACGCTAAGAAGTTGATTGCTAACGGTGTGATAGCTGTTTCTGAAGGTGCAAACATGCCTTCTACTCCTGAGGCTATCCGTATATTCCAGGAAGCTCAAATCCTTTACGCTCCGGGTAAAGCTGCAAATGCCGGTGGTGTATCAGTATCTGGTCTGGAAATGACTCAGAACTCAATCAAACTGAGCTGGAGCTCTGAAGAAGTAGACGAAAAACTGAAGAGCATCATGAAGAATATCCATGCAGCTTGTGTTCAATATGGTACAGAAGCTAACGGATATGTAAACTATGTGAAGGGTGCTAACGTAGCCGGCTTCATGAAGGTTGCAAAAGCAATGATGGCACAAGGTATTTTATAATCAGCCGCAATACAAATTTAGTAAGCTATAGTTAATAAATCCCCGTTCTTTCTTTTTAGGAAGGCGGGGATTTTCATATCTCTTATTTCGTTACTTTCTCAAAGCGATAGGGCTGTTGATCGGAAGATTTTCCGGAAGTTTGCTTTTGTGACTGCCCCGGCAGTTGTGTTTGCCCCGTTTTGTAATATTTCATTGCCTCTGGTATTAATTTCTTTATATTGTTGATACGAGATACATCCGAAGGGTGAGTACTCATAAACTCCGGTATTTTTTGTGCTCCCGCTGAAGCCATACGTTGCCAAAAACCTATAGCTGCTTCCGGATTATATCCTGCCATTGCAGCAAACACCAACCCTAGATGATCAGCCTCACTTTCATTTTTACGAGAATAGGGCAACATCACTCCATATTGTGCTCCCAATCCGTAAACCTGTTGTGCCAAAACTTGTGTAGCAGTAGATTTGCTAGAAAGCACTCCATTTAATATTTGCCCGCCATAAGAAGCCACCATTTGCTGGCTCAGCCGTTCAGCAGAATGTTTGGCTACAGCATGACCAACTTCATGCCCCAAGACAATGGCAAGTCCTTCTTCTGTTTGGGTATAAGGCAAAATACCTTCATTTACCACAATCTTCCCACCCGGCATACAGAAAGCATTCGGTTCTTTATCTTGCACCAGATGAAACTCCCAGGCAAAATTCTGAATCTGATCAGCCATACCGTTATTACGCAGATATGTCTCTACTGCATTGGCTATTCGCTTACCTACCCGGACAACCATCGCAGTATTTGCCACATTTGTAGAGGCTTTCGCAGTTTTCATATAATCCTGAAAACTTGAATTACTCAAGCTCATGACTTCAGAATCAGAGACCAGTAGCAGTTGTTTACGTCCTGTCAAAGCAACGCTACTGCATCCGGATAATAACAAAAGCATAGAAACAGCAACAATTCCTTTTTTCATAATTATATTATTATAGTAATACCCTTTTTTCATTAAACAAAAATAGCACTTTTATAATAATGAACAATCAGGAATTTATTTTGATTTAATAGATCCAAAATATTTAGTTCACTTCGGAAACCTTAAGTCTCTGGATATAAAATGATAATCAATTAGAAAAAAGAAGTGCAATAGTCGGTCAAGAGATATTCCGGTAATTGCAAACCTAAATAAAACAGTTATTTATTACAGATATACAACTATTGACAAAGCAACATATTAGAATTAAATAAACCAACTGTTTTTCTAAGA
This sequence comes from Bacteroides bouchesdurhonensis, assembly GCF_900155865.1. GTDB lineage: Bacteria > Bacteroidota > Bacteroidia > Bacteroidales > Bacteroidaceae > Bacteroides > Bacteroides bouchesdurhonensis. The sequence continues at coordinate 1,508,357 of NZ_LT707006.1, read as the reverse complement.
ATTCGGAAATATAAAAAAACAGTGTCAACAAAGAATAATTTCACTTACTTTGCTAACACTGTTTAGATTACAACAAATCTTTATTTTTCTATAATCTGTATTTCTTTTACTCCTGTAATAATCAAATTCAATTAGACAAATCCAGATGAATGGAGTAATTCTTAGCCGAAACAATATCCACTATTTCTTTTGTTAAAGTCATTTCTTCTTCATCTGCATTGTAAGCCGTTACAGTATATTTTAGTTTTCCGTCAGAAGGAATAGCAAAATAATAATACGGAGACAAAGTATCTATATCTGAAATAACAATCGAACGTCCAGTCACAGAAGCTATGGTAACAGATAAATTATGAAAATTCACCTTAAATTCATCTGATACATTAACACAAACTCCTACATTGACTTGTGGAACAACCAAAGAAATACTAGTTATATCTCCTTCCCTTACTTCAAAGGAAGAAATTATTTCATAAACAGGTACACCTATTTGACCATTAACCGCCTCCGATTGATCTGGAGTAAAAGTTTTTAATGTATACTCCCCTACTGGAAGCACAATACGTTTCGATAAATCTTCTCCAGGAGCATAATCCTTTATGATTTCTCCCCCTTGACAGATCTGTAACTGAAGAGATGTATCCACGGCACGAACCAAAGGATGAACCTCTTCATCGCAACTCAAGAAAAGGTTCGAAATAGAAAAATATCCGAAAGACTTATTGGTATAATGTTGCTCTTCACTACAAGATACAAAAGAAAAACTTACCAATAAGAAGATTATAATAATATAAATCTGTTTCATATTTATTTATCGTAATGCAATTCAAAAGAATCGAGCCAAAATTGGCTACCTCTGATATAATAGTTAGAATAGACAAATCCACTTCCTTCCTTAGTAAACTTGTCTTCCAAATGATCCTTATCTTCTTTCGTTCCCGCTTTAAATATTATTCTCAAATGAGAGATCGGTAAACGTTCCTGAGTCGGATCATAATCAAAAGACAGAGTTTCTGTTTGATAAGAAGAATAAGCAATGCCGGATTTCAGAAAGGCTTTTCCTATCACTACAACCTTACCATCAGTTATATTCTCCAAATAAGCCTCTACCTGATATTCATCTCCATTGTAGGGAGAGGCTTTATATACAAAAGATAGACTGGTAGGACGGATATATGCCGCTTTACCATAAACAGAATCTTCAGAAGCGCTATATTCTCCCACACAAACAATACCAGCTGAAATGTTATTTATGATACTACCACTTTTGTTCCCAAAACTACAAGAGTTTCCGGCTCCCCACCCTATTGTCATCATGTGTGCTACCGTACTTCCATTATCAGAAATAGGAAGAGTACTCGATTTTGAAACATAAAAAGCATTCGCACCGTTAGTATGACAAGTCAATGGATTTCTGGTTCCAATCCATCCACCCTGAAATGTATAAAGCGGATTTTTACTTTTAGGATTGGTAGTATCATACCCATCATCCAAAGAAGCATTGGGTATAGTAAGAGCCTCATATGTCCTTACCTCTGTAACACCACTAGTTAATTCATCACGATACAAAGCCCGTACATAGTATGTTGTTCCGGAAGCAAGTCCCTCTTTACGCAAATCTGAAAGCAAAGGAATCCATGAATTACCATCTGTACTAAATTGATATTGAACGTCAGTTACAATTTTATCAATATTTCCTGTTTTTATATCGGTTGCCATAAGTGGATTAGCCGTTAATTCTTTAGTCCAGATATTGCCCGGATAAACTGATACTGCAAACTCAGGTTTTAAAGTCCTTATTGTATACGTTTTTTCTTCACTCCATCTTCCGTTGGCCTTTACCTTTACACCAATTAGGTTATTTACATCGCCTTCATTCTTTGCCAGTAAGTTAGCAGTCATTGCAGATAAATCCAATACACCCTCTACCATATTCAAAGTTGGCAAAATAATATTCACAGCTTCCAATGAAGTACGTTCGTCTATTGTAAGCGTAGACAATAAATACGTTTTATTCAGTGAAGAAAGCTTCTCATCTTCAAAATTCAAAGTAAACTCAACATCTTCTACCGGACGTACAGCTTTATAGGCAATTTTAGCAGTAGCTGCATCAGCCGTTTCTACATATGTCAATGTATTAGAATCATCAAATCCGATTGCTTCTACTTTAGGCTTTGGTAACCACTCTTGGGGGACAGTTTCATTCACCGTAACCGTTTCAACAGAGGTTTCAATCTGTAAATCAAAAATCACACCTGTCATATTGGATGTATCTATATTGAGCGTATACACATAGTTTTTACCTTTCTGCGCCGGCATGATTACAGCAAAGTTCTTGCTATACCCTTTATTATTCTCTATCCACGTTCCTTTCAAATAAAGTTCAACCGTGGAACCTGCCTTGAAATAAGGATTCTCTATATCACCCGGATGCCAAACCACAGATTGGTCACCTACCACTAATTCTATATAATAATCCTTCAAAACTTTCTCAAGTTTATCCTGATTTCCAAATTTGAAAGAAGCTAAAGAATTGCCAACAAAACAAGGAATCGTCAATTCCTTCGTCTTACCGGATTCTATATCAAACGCAATCGTTTTCGACGTATAATAAGGAGCATCCAATGCAAGTTCCGGATTTGTCCCATACGAAGCTACCACTTCATACTGCCCCGCCATAAACAAATGAGGTGCAGAAACGTTAAAAGCAGAAAGAGTATTATCAAAAACAACTTTATCTTTCTCGAGATTTTGCATCTTAATAATAAATTGCCCTGCCGTCTCAACTGATAAATCCGGTAAAGAACGAACTTTTAGAGCTGCTTCTCCATCCGTTAGAGTAATAGACAGATTTCCGCTTTCAGAAATCAATTCCTCCCTCTGACATGAAATCACGAAAAACAAAATGACTAAACAACTTATATGTAAAGCTTTTATCCTTATTCTTCTATTCATATAACAATTCAAATTCATCTACATAAAGAGTACTGCCGTGCCCAACTTGCCCAACGACTTTAGCTCCTTCAAATTCTCCACCGTAACGACTGGATGTAGCTACAATAGTCATGGCAGCAGGACGAGCATTCAAATTCTTATAATCAATATCAATTGTAAATTTAGTATATGATGTTACTTCTACCGAACCAACAAACTCCCCATAAGCAAATTCATTGCCCGCAGTATCCCATAATTTTATATATATATGGCATTGGTCTTTGGTCAAAGTACCCGGAATGCTTCCTCCATTATTTATCGGTTCAGGCTTATACTTATAATATCCCGTCATCTTTGTGGGACGCGCACCCGTATAAGGCCGTCCAAAAGTGACACTGGCAGAAGGTTTCATCATATTCGTTTTATACTTCCCAATAAATAGATTACCTGCTGCAGCACCAACCAAGGTAACTCCGGTAATACTACGTAAACGGGCAGCTTTTCCTTTGTAAGCGTCACTTCCTTCTACCGGAACAGTAATAGGATCATTGCCACCAGCCAAAGAAGAAGTAACACCCTCATTTCCCGTAGCCCAATAGGCTCCGGCAGCTTCATAATCATCAGCAATCGAATTTGCAAACCAGTTCTTTCCACTCTGTATCCAAGTATCGAAGTTTAGATTGGGAACCACTGTTATCTTCTCTGTAGTAAAAGATGCCACACTGCCGGCAGCACCATCTACTAAAATGCGCCACTGATAAACCGTACCGTCCTCCAAACCTGCAATTGTTGCTTTAAAGGAAGTAGCACTTAACATATTTACAGCAGATGCGTCTAACTGACTCCAACTGCTATCCAACGCTTTCTTATATTCAATGATAGGCGTACTCCCAGCTTTCACTCCACCGCTCACAATTGCTTTTTTCGCCCAGATCTCCACCTCTCCAACAGAAGAAGTAGTCTCAGTTTGGACAACATCCACAGTCCACAAACCAAGATATTTTTCTCCGCGATAAACAGCAAACTGTTGCGGACGTCTGAAATCCTTCACACCGCTTGGGTCAGGCACTAATCTCCCATTGCGTCCTCCTAATTCCAATGCGTTAATCTTCACATCTTTCAGCGATTGAGAAGCTGACACATAGATCAAGACAATATGGTTCAGTTCATCTATAACTGGCTGTCCTACCTGATTTTCTACATTTATAGTACGGTTAATCACTTGATTGACCGTAACAGTCCACGGATAATCCTGATAAGTACGTAATAGAATCTTAACCGGATTCGTGAAGTTTATCTTTGTATTGGCATTACTGGGCAAATCACTCAAAGAGGTAAAACTAAAATCAGGAAACTGCTTGGCAGAAGCGCAAACAGCTTCATCCGGAAGAATTTTTGCTTCAGAATTAGCCACCAACTTTGTGACTTTCAATTCTTCCAGTTCCACCAACTCGTCCACAGTAAGTACAACGGTACGTTTGGTTGCATCAATCTTTGTATCCTCAGTCTGCCCTTCTATTTCAAACTCTTGAATTTCACCCGGAATATAGGGATAAGGAATATCATTTTCAATACAAGCTCCCAATAGAAAAGCTAGTAAACCGATGCCCAAAATATGTATTCTCATTTTTTTCCTCATTTGAATTAAAGATAAAAACACATTCCGATATTCAGCGAAAATATATCAATCTTAAAATTCGCAGAACTATTCCTGCGATATCCACTCTCTACCTGATTGGTTTTCTGGTTTATCCATTTAAAATCAAGTCCAACAAGACCGATGGAAACTTCTACTGCTATATTATTTGTTACAAAAGCTGTTAATCCGGGGGCAGAGCCCAACTGCAAGCGATGTATATACTGATATGTACCTGTCAGATCATTCTCTACTCCGGAAGTGTTTTTCCCTTGTCCGTAACCATATGACAAACGAAGTTCATTGAAGAAGCCGAAAATTTTGCTGTTTCCCAACCCCATATAGGTACGCAGAAATCCGGAAGCATAGACAGTATGTTCCAAATATTTATAATCTTTTATATCAAAGGTAAGATCGTCTCCCAGATCCAAATCGAGATTGCCGATGTCAATGTAAGAGCGTGAATAATTGAGTCGTGCTCCTGCCGCCATATTATCAGCAAAGAAATATCCGGCATACGGGCTGACTTTGAAATTATATCCGCTTGCTTTGACATTATCCAGAACTAAGAACTTGTAATTGTCATTTGTTTGCTCAGAATAGGAAAAGGAGCAGCCACCCATCCAAGTGCCTTTAGGAACAAAAAGAGAGGATTTTATTTTACGGTCAAATCCCCGTTGTGCGCAGACGGTTGCCACGCACAATAGGGAAATGAAAAAGATGACATATCTTTTCTTCATTCAGTTAATTATTTATAGTATGACAACTCAAACTCATCTATCCAGAGTGTACTACCATTTCCAACCTGCCCTACAACAGCAGAGCCGCTAAAATCTCCACCATAATGACTTGACGTTGCAACAATTGTAATCGTTGCCGGTTTTGCCGTCATATCCGTATAGGTAATATCAAAAGAAAATCTCGTATAAGATGTAACTGTCTCTGTTCCGACAAACTCTCCAAAACCAATCTGGTTACCGGAAGCATCCCACAGTTTTACATAAATATTGCATTCATCGGTAGTCAATGTACCCGGCTTGGAACCTTCGTTAATAGGCTGCGGACTATACTTATAATATCCTGAAAGTGAAACAGGACGAGCTCCCGTATAAGGACGGCCGAACGTAACACTGGCAGAAGGATTAGACATATTCGTTTTATAACTTCCGATAAATAAATTACCAGCAGCAGATTTTACTAAAGTAACCCCTGTTATCGTTCTCAATTTGGCGGCTTTACCCGAATAAGCATCATCTCCTTCTACAAAAACAGTAATTGGATCTTTAGAACCTGCCAAGAAAGAAGTAACACCGGTATTGCCCGTAGCCCAATATGAGTCACTGGCATCTGCGTTTGCAAAATAGTTCTTTCCACTTTGCGACCAGGTATCAAAGTTTAAATTCGGTATTTCCTGATACACCTCGGTAGTGAACATATCGGTAGCTCCTACCTTTGTACCACAAGCAAGGCGATAAACATAGCTCGTTCCGAATTCCAATTCTTCAGTTTTCGCGCTATATACTCCGTTCTCTACTGTTGTACTTACACTTTTCCAAACTCCTTCTGATGATTTTTTATACTGAAAAACAATAGGTTCAGTTTCTCCGGTCAAAGTGGAAGCCCCATACATATAAGCAAACTTACCAAATGCGTTTGAACCTGTCACCTTTAAATTCGGATCGGCATCAGATGTCATAGGAACAGTTATATTTACCTCATACTCATGAGTCGTTTCATCTACTGTAAAATTAAAGCTACCATTACCTTCATTAGTAACATCGTACTTAACCTTATAATAATAACGTTTTTCAGCCTTTTCTGTTATCACTTTATTAAAAGTAAAGGAATTTCCATCGGTATTTATCACTTTCAAAACAGCATTCAAAGATTTCCCAGTACGACAATAAGCAGGACGTGTTTCCTGAGATGTAAAATCTATGCTTCCATATTCATTGGAAACCACACAGTCATATGAAGAGAAAGCATTTTTAAAGTTTTGTGAATAGCTGACAGCTACCATGCTTTGAACCATAGAACAAACAATTTCCACCGAGCGAGAAATGTCTTTCTCTATCTTCACAAGTGTTTCACCGAGATAATAGGGTGTAACCTCAAATCCTTGCTGCGTGGAATCCTTATCCATTGAATATGCCCGCAAAAAATAATTGCCTACAGGAAGCAACAGACTTTCACTTTGTAATAGCGTCCAGTCATCTACGTGCTTCACTACTGTTCCCTCTTGCAAAATGTCCAGTCCCATCTTCTCTACAGCTCTTGCCTGTGGTATTACATTTTTATCTAATCCCACAGAAGAAACCTGAAGATAACCGTAACCATCACTCAAAGAAGTCTCATCCTGACAAGCTATCATAATAGCTAACAAGCACAAAGTAAATGTGCTAAAAATAAATCGTCTCATTATGATTATAGTTTAGGTTATTCTTGCGCTGTTACATTCACTTTCAAATCACCTTGGATATCCGAATTGATACCATCAGATACAGTAATAGTAAAAGTATTCTCACTTGCACCGTACAATCCCAATAAGGACATAAAAGAAGTAACATCAAACGAATAACTTGTTTTATCTTTGATAGGGTCATTAGCATCAATTAATCCTATTCCTTCCTGTGTCTCCAAAGAGCCGGACAATACTCCCAGTAAATCACCCGGATTGGCCAAATCGAATTCACCACCTAAGCCAAAGCCTTCTAAAGTCCCCATAAAGCCTTCGTTATCAGAATTAATCCTTACCAACAGCTTCTTAATTCCATTAGGAACCGAGAAATCAACTTTTACAGTAGGAACATCTTCTGACAAAGCTACAAATGAATATGTTTTATCTAAGCCGACAACATTCATTTCTCCTTTATTTGTATCTCCTCCTTCTGAATCTCCTCCGGGATTAAATACAATATTTTCCGTTGGAATCTCCACAGTCGTTCCGGTCTCAGTCCAAGTTAAATCAACGGTAATCCCCAGATTTATCTTCGTCACAGGATCAATGACCGGATTATCTCCCGGATTGATTGTCACTTTAAACGAGTCCCCGTTTTCCAACTTGCTACTATTTTCAGAGTTCTCCGGTTTAGTAATTGTATAAGACTGTGCAATATCCGTACCATCTGTAGAAGTAGTCGCTTTCACACTCATCAATATGCTAGATGCATTTTCCGGTACATTAAAATAGATTTTCTTACCCACGTTCTCCTTTTTAAAAACGTAGTTGCCCGCACCACCGTTCGTAATGGTGATCGTATAATCATCTTTGAAGTATTCTTCGAAACTCTTAGCCAGAATCAGATTCACCTCCACACAACTTAAACGACAAGTAGTATTAACCGTTGTTGTCTTTCCCGGCAATATCTGAAAATCAGTCTGTCCTTTAAAATACGGACGTTCCGAGGCACCTACATTTTCACCATTATAATTGTAAGCCCTCACACGATACTTCCCGGCAGTCAGCTTCACTGAACCTCCCTCTGCTCTTAAATCGCCATAGGAAGTCTCTTTTACCACACCGTCAGTAGATGCATTAACAATTTGAACCGTATAATTTTCCACATTCACTTCCTCGTCAGGAAAAGCTCCACGAGAAGTTATGATATTAGAATAGTCCTGAGCCAATAAATCCAGACTTACTAACCCTTCATTATCATTCAATGCATTTTTTCCTTTCAATTCATCGCGCATTTCACAAGCGCTCAATCCAATCACGAGACTAATTCCCGTCAATATATAGGTAATTTGTTTCATGCTGCAATCTTTTAATTATTAACAGTGATATCCTCGCCCGGCATAAACTCATCTGGTAGAGTAACATCTATATTCTCCTCTTGCACTCCATTATCTATTGTTACAGTGATACCACTGATTTTTCCACCCTCAATATCTATCAATTTAGGTTTTACTGTAATAGTCAGAAAATCACGTGGTTTGATGGTCACAGTCTGAGCACCGAAATTAGCAGGCGTAACGGTAATACCATTTTTATCCTTCAAAGCAAAAGTCAAAGAAAGATTTTCGTTACCGACTGCCTTCAAAAACAAATCTTTATCTACATCAGCCTGCGACATCTCAAAAGCTTCCGTCAGATATTGGGTTTTCAATCCCACCGTACAATCAGAATAGAATGTGTAGAAGTCATCAGAATATTTCAGATTCACTTTAACATTTGCCGGAGTACAAGCAAAAGAAACAGTTTTATTATCTCCTTTCACTACCGTAATGGTTTGTGCACCTTCCATATACAGCTTATCATATCCGGCATTTACGTTTTCACCATAATACGCACGTACTGTATAAGTACCGGGAGTCACTTCCTGAGTCAATTCCATTTCGGAATAAAGTTTTGACTGAAGAACATTTCCCGAAGCGTCTTTCAACTCCACCGTATAATTCGCTACATTTTTATACGGGGTCAGATCCATAGCTCGTGCCTTACTCCCTTTTGAAGCATATGACACGTCAGAATTTAAGTCAATCATCATTTTTCCCTTTGCTGCTGAAGCATCGTTCCCCTCACTACTTTCACAAGCGATAAAAAACAAAGAAGAGAAAAACGTGAAGCATAAAATAAAACTTTTCTTCATAATAACCTCTCATTATTTAATATAAAGTTATACACTATATAACTTAACCACTAATATTTTATACAAAACTCAGGCAAATATAATAGTTTTCAATATTTAATAAATAAGCCTTCACCTTTTATTCCTCAAAATCTGAAAATAAGGCCATAAATAGTTTTTAAGATATTAAAAATAGACCATCTATAATGATAATAACAAAAAAATTCTGTCTTTCATATGAAAAACAGTACTTTTTTTTGTCATTACTGGTATTAAAATTAGAACCTACTTATCCTCTCCCGGCATCAATACTATTCCCAATTTTTTCTTGCCATCCATCTTGACGACAATAGGTTTTTCGAAGCGTACATGACGGAGAAACTTCGTCTCTTCCACAGCAGGAAGTCCGTTCAGGAAGTCCTGATTATAGACCCCATCATTCATAAAAGCATTAATTGTGAAATAACCGACACCAAATGAAGTCAGATTCTGGAAGAAATGTGTTCCCTGACTTGGATCTATCCGGTAGTTCGTTAATCCGGCTTCCACAATCACGCGAGCAGCAGAGATGTGAGGCCACTTCACAGGAATGCCCAGCCATGTATCACTGCTTCCCCAGCGTCCCGGACCAACCAACACATAATTTCTTCCTTCATTCAGAAAATTCTGATTCATCTTCTCAATTTCCCATGCAATCGCCTGATTGTTAGAAGCGCTATACCCATCCGTCTTGACATAAACAATATCATAAATCTCATTCATAATACCATGACCTAATGAATTGTCAGAACGGAGAATCACTTCTTCATCTGAAATCAAAGACAGATCTTCATCCAACATCTCTTTGCTGTCCACAATCGGACGAATTTGCAGCAAGTAGAAAGTACCTGTTTTATCCTGATCGCGACTCAAAGTCGCAGCAAATTCAATTTCAACCGGACGACGCATTTCCTGTTCACTATATTTCAATACAAGTTGCAGAATACGTGCTAATGGAAAAACGTCGTGTTGCAGAATATTTGCGAAAGTGATCACTTTACGTCCACCCGGATACAGACCGTCACGAATTATCTGGTCATATGGATCATAGGTAGAAGCAATGTAACGCAACGAACCATCACTTTCAGCCTCTTTCACATGGAGTTTCAGCAAGTTAAAGCCATCGTCTATTGAGAAGTCCTGACCGACATTTTTCAAATCCAACGCATAGAAACGGGTCTGAGTCTCTTTAAGAGCAATTTCCATTTCACTCGTCTGAAGCACCTGATTCGGATGATAAGGAGAGAAACGAAGAGTCATTCCCCCATCCACAATATATTTGCCAAGTCCTAAAGCCAGATTTACAGTACCTTCTTCCGCTTTCTCGTCACCCAACGGATAGTAATTCAACGAACGTGCCACACCCGACATTGAAGGATAGTAACGATCGCCATACTGATTTCCAACCACCTCCTGCAAGATAACCGCCATCTTTTCCTGATCAATCACATTTGATGTGGCCTGCATATAGGCTTTACTGTCCCGGAAATACACAGAAGCATATACTCCTTTAATCGCATCGGAAAGCATACGGAGCATTTCATACTTATCATCCAGATAAGGAATCATATATGTACTATATATTCCCGCAAAGGGTTGATAATGCGAATCTTCCAGCAATGAAGAAGAACGAATGGCAATGGGAGATTTCACCACATCAAAGAAAGTAAAAAAGTCCTCTACCAAACGGTCCGGCAACTTTGCCTTCAAAAAATATTTCAAGATCAGATCATCATCTGCGTCCGACAAAGCTATCTGATACAGATTGTTCGTATCCATAAATTCATCGAACACATCCGTACACAAAACCACCGTTTTCGGAATAGCTATAGACGCATTTTCAAACTCCTCAAACTCAGGATGGCGTTTCACCATATTATCGATGAAAGCCAAGCCACGTCCTTTTCCTCCCAGCGAACCGTCACCAATACGGGCAAAGTTTGAATAACGGTCAAAACGGTCACGTTTGAATACTGCCACCACTCCCTGATTCTTCATCTTGCGATATTTCACAATGGCTTCGAAAATGATCTTTCGGTGAGCATCTACATCCTGAAGGCTACTCCAGGTGATCGGCTTAAGAAATTCCGCCACAGGAAACATAGCCCGCGAATAAAACCAACGGGAAACGTGATTACGACTGATATGGTATAAAAAGGACTCTGCAGGAACAGCAAACAGAATATTTTGGAGTTCCTTCAAGTTCCGTACGCGGGCAATCTCCTCTCCTGTCTCCGGATTACGGAAAACGAAATCACCGAAACCAAAGTTATCTGAAACAATACGGCGCAAATCGACATCCATCTTTTTAGAGTTTTTGTCGATAAAGCTGGCACCATACTTAGCTGCATACGATAAGTTTTCTGATTCTGAAGACTGAATAATCAAAGGTACAAACGGATCGTTTTTTCGTATTTCGGCACAAAGCTTAATACCTGCCAGACTATCTTTCTCTCCCCGTTCTATTTTTGGGAAACGTACATCAGTGATGACACCTAATATATTATTTTGATATTTCCGATAAATGGCCATTGCTTCCTCATAAGTACGCGCCAACACGATTTTAGGACGTCCACGCATACGAAGAGTACGCTGATGGGCATTCAGTGCTTCCGTAGAGAACTCCTGGCTCTGCTTCAACACAAACTTATAAAGATTAGGCAATATGGAAGAATAGAAACGGATTCCATCTTCTACCAGAAGGATTAACTGTACACCGACCTCTTGCACATCATGTTCGAGATTCATTTTATCCTCTATCAACTTAATGATAGAGACTAACAAATCAGTATTACCCAACCAACAGAATACATATTCAAAAGCGCTCAAGTCTTCATTAATAATTCGTTTCGTTATCCCATGGCTGAAAGGAGTCAGGATGACTATTGGAATATGTTCATATTTCTCCTTAATATGGCGGCCAATGTCGAAACTATCATTATCTCCTGTACTTGGCATACAAATCACGAGGTCGAACGGCATATTTTCCAACTGTGCCAAAGCCTCCTCTTCGGTAGAAACCTGAGAAAAACGAGGTGGATAACGAAGAGACAAAGAGGTATATTCATTAAAAATCTTCTCGTCGATACGCCCATCATCCTCCAGCATAAACGCGTCATATGGATTTGCTATTAACAACACATTAAAAATTCGCCGGGTCATCAGATTGGCAAACTGCGTATCTTTGAAATAAAGTTGATTTAATTTATATTTGCTGAGCATAAAGGTCTTCTGTCTATTTAGTACATAAACTATCCACAAAATTAGCGAAATTAATTCATACTATAACAGTTGTCATTCATTTCTTTTAGGAAATCCTGCGTTACAAACCTCAGTTGCACACCAAAAGATGAAAAGGTGATCATATTCTTTCCGAATGATTAGACTGAAAGTTCTACATCTTCTACTTCACTTCATATATATCTTTTATACAACTCTTGTACTTCTTTCAGGTAACTCTTGTACATCTCCCGGATAGTTCTCGTACACCCTTCCACCTTTTATCTTCATCATTTATTTGACTGTGTTCTATATATTGCGTAGATTTGTAACTTTAAGTTATATTTCGAACAGACTTTATTCAAATGAAAAAAGTAATTTTATTAATGAGTGGAATCATGGTTATGTCATGCACCCCCCAACAGAAAAAGCTTGTTTACCCTGAAACAGCAAAAGTAGACACAGTAGATGTGTATTTTGGTACACCAGTTCCTGATCCTTATCGTTGGCTAGAAAACGATACCAGTGCCGCTACTACTGCTTGGGTAGAAGCCCAAAACAAAGTTACCAACGAATATCTGAATCAGATTCCCTTTCGTGAGAATCTGCTGAAACGACTCACAGTACTGGCTGACTATGAAAAGATCAGCGCCCCTATTAAAAAACATGGCAAATATTATTTCAGCAAGAATGACGGATTACAGAATCAAAATGTGTTCTATGTACAAGACTCGCTGAATAGTGAACCGCGTGTTTTCCTTGATCCAAACAAATTATCGGAAGACGGAACTGTTGCCCTCACAGGCCTATACTTTTCACACGATGGCAAATACACTGCCTACAGTATCTCACGTAGTGGTTCAGACTGGTCGGAAATCTATGTAATGGATACAGAAACAGGTAAATTACTTGAAGACCACATCGAATGGGCCAAGTTCTCCGGTGCTTCTTGGCAGGGAGACGGTTTCTATTACAGTGCCTACGATGCCCCTACAAAAGGAAAAGAGTTTTCCAACGTCAATGAAAACCACAAGATTTATTATCATAAGATCGGTGAGCCACAGTCAAAAGACCGACTCATCTACCAAAATCCATCTTACCCCAAGCGTTTTTACAGTGCCAGTGTAAGCGAGGATGAACAAGTTCTCTTCCTCTTTGAATCCGGAGCCGGCAGGGGAAACAACTTATTCATGCGTGATCTGAATAAACCAAATTCTCCCTTTATACCATTGACCACCGATTTCGACTATCAATATTCTCCTATTGAAGTAATCGGCGACAAGATGTACATTTACACTAACTACGGTGCACCGAAAAACCGAATCATGGTGGCCGACATCAACCAACCGGAACTGGAGAACTGGAAAGAACTTGTCCCGGAATCAGAAGCCGTTTTATCAGGAGCCGAAGTAATTGGCGGCAAACTGTTCCTTACCTATGATAAAGATGCCTCCAACCACGCTTATGTTTACGATCTTGACGGTAAGCAATTGCGAGAAATTGAATTACCCTCACTCGGTTCGGTAGGATTCAGTGGAAACAAAGACGATAAAGAATGCTTTTTCGGCTTTACTTCGTTTACCATCCCCGGGGCGACCTATAAATACAATATGGACACAAATACCTATGAACTCTACCGCGCTCCCAAAGTACAGTTCAACTCGGATGACTTCGTTACAGAACAGATTTTCTTCCCGAGCAAAGACAGTGTAAAAATCCCGATGTTCCTTACTTATAAGAAAGGATTAAAGAAAGATGGTAAAAATCCGGTATTCCTTTATGGATACGGAGGATTTGGAATCAGCCTCAACCCAAGCTTCAGTGCGATGCGCATTCCATTCCTCGAAAATGGTGGTATCTACGCACAAGTCAATCTACGTGGTGGAAGTGAGTACGGAGAAGACTGGCACATAACAGGAACCAAAATGCAGAAACAGAATGTATTTGATGACTTTATCTCTGCCGCCGAATACCTCATTGACCACAAATATACCAATAAAGATAAAATCGCCATCGTAGGTGGCTCTAACGGCGGATTGCTGGTTGGAGCTTGTATGACACAACGTCCTGACCTGTTCCGCGTAGCCATTCCGCAGGTAGGCGTTATGGATATGCTTCGCTATCATAAATTCACAATCGGATGGAATTGGGCAAGCGATTACGGTACAAGTGAAGAGAGTAAAGAAATGTTTAAATACCTGAAAGGGTACTCTCCGCTACACAGCCTGAAACCGGGAACAAAATATCCCGCCACCCTAGTTACTACTGCCGATCACGATGATCGTGTTGTTCCTGCCCATTCCTTTAAGTTTGCCGCTACTCTGCAAGCCAATAATGACGGAACCAATCCAACGCTCATACGTATTGACAGCAAAGCCGGTCACGGAGCCGGCAAACCAATGGCAAAAGTACTGGAAGAACAAGCAGATATCTACGGATTTATAATGTATAATTTAGGTATGACTCCGAACTTCTAAAGAAGAAAACTTTCTATCTGTAAACCATATCGAGCCTCATCAACTATTTTTCACCCAATAGTTGATGAGGCTCGATAATTTTCCGCCGAAATACTATCATTTTATTATTATTTAATCAAAATATAGGAATAGAATTAACCATGATTGAAAAAAATTCCTATATTTGCAGTATACACAGTTTACATTTTATCAGAATAACCTTTTTAAAGCATACTATTATGAACATTCAAAAAATCATGTCCTCTCTGGAGGCCAAACATCCCGGTGAATCAGAGTATCTTCAAGCAGTAAAAGAAGTACTTCTTTCCATTGAAGATATCTACAACCAACATCCTGAATTTGAGAAAGCCAAGATCATAGAAAGATTGGTGGAACCTGATCGTATTTTCACTTTCCGCGTGACTTGGGTAGACGATAGAGGTGAGGTACAAACAAACCTCGGTTATCGTGTACAATTTAATAATGCAATTGGTCCATACAAAGGCGGTATTCGCTTCCACGCTTCCGTAAACCTCTCCATCCTGAAGTTCCTGGGCTTCGAACAGACTTTCAAGAATGCGTTGACTACTCTGCCTATGGGTGGCGGTAAAGGTGGTTCAGACTTCTCTCCACGCGGAAAGAGCAATGCTGAAGTGATGCGTTTCTGCCAAGCCTTCATGCTGGAATTATGGCGTCATCTGGGTCCGGATATGGATGTACCTGCCGGTGATATCGGTGTTGGAGGACGTGAAGTTGGTTATATGTTCGGCATGTACAAAAAGCTGACTCGTGAATTCACTGGAACATTCACCGGAAAAGGATTAGAATTCGGTGGTTCATTAATACGACCTGAAGCTACCGGTTTCGGTGGATTATACTTTGTCAATCAAATGTTACAAGCCAAAGGAATCGATATAAAAGATAAAACAGTAGCCATTTCCGGTTTCGGCAACGTAGCCTGGGGAGCCGCAACGAAAGCTACCGAACTGGGTGCAAAGGTCATCACCATCTCCGGTCCGGACGGGTACATTTACGACCCGGATGGTATCAGTGGCGAGAAGATTGACTATATGCTCGAATTACGCGCTTCCGGCAATGATATCGTTGCTCCATATGCAGAGAAATATCCGAATGCTACCTTCGTTGAAGGTAAGCGTCCATGGGAGGTAAAAGCCGATATTGCATTACCTTGTGCAACTCAAAATGAATTAAATGGAGAAGATGCACAAAATCTGATAAAAAATAAGGTACTTTGTGTCGGAGAAATTTCCAACATGGGTTGTACTCCGGAAGCAATTGATTTGTTCATTGAACATAAAACGATGTATGCTCCGGGTAAGGCAGTCAATGCAGGTGGTGTTGCTACCTCCGGTCTGGAAATGTCTCAAAATGCCATGCACCTAAGCTGGAGTGCAGCCGAGGTGGATGAAAAACTCCATGCTATCATGCACGGTATCCATGCACAATGCGTGAAATACGGCACAGAACCCGACGGGTATATTAATTACGTAAAGGGTGCTAATATAGCCGGTTTTATGAAAGTAGCTCACGCAATGATGGGACAAGGCGTTATTTAAAAAAGACTTTGTTTAGTTGTATTTGTATTTGTGGTTTGCGCTGCTCGTCCCCTGTGATAGGACGCGGGTAGCGCTATTTTTTTGAAATTCATATTATTTTCAGTTGAAATAATTACCTTTGTACTCTCACAGGTGTTATATCTAATATCTGTAAAGATCAAAATAGAAAACAATAAATTGAAAATAATTCTATGCTACAACCTGAATTAAAACTCCGCCGCGACAAAATTCGCAGTTTAATGGCGCAACAAGGTATTGAAGCTGCGCTTATCACTTGCAATGCTAATTTGATTTATACCTATGGATGTGTAGTTAGCGGATATCTTTATTTACCCCTCCACTCACCGGCACTACTCTTTTTCAAACGCCCGAACAACATTACAGGAGAGCACTCCTTCTTTATCCGTAAACCGGAACAGATTACTGAGTTATTGAAAGAACAGGGACTGCCAGTGCCAACTAAATTAATGCTGGAAGGTGATGAACTTCCTTATACGGAATATGTACGTTTAGCTGGCTTATTCCCAGACACAGAAGTAGTAAACGGAACCCCACTCATTCGCCAAGCTCGTAGCATAAAGACCTCCATCGAAATAGAAATGATACGCCGTTCCGGAATGGCTCATAGCAAAGCTTACGAACAGATACCAAGTGTATACCGTCCCGGAATGACCGATATCGAGTTTTCTATTGAAATAGAACGTCTGATGCGTCTGCAAGGAAATCTGGGCATTTTTCGCGTCTTCGGCCGTAGCATGGAAATCTTCATGGGCAGTGTACTGACAAGTGACAATGCCGGTTATCCATCACCTTACGACTTTGCATTAGGTGGACAAGGTCTTGATCCGGCTCTCCCGGGCGGTGCCAACAAGACTCCATTAAAAGAAGGGCAAAGTGTCATGGTAGACTTAGGAGGAAACTTTAACGGCTACATGGGTGACATGAGCCGCGTATTTTCCATTGGCAAACTATCTGAGGAAGCTTATGCAGCACATCAAGTTTGTTTAGAGATTCAAGAAAAGATTAGCTCAATTGCACGTCCGGGCATAGCCTGCGAAAATCTCTATAATACGGCTGTCGAGATAGCAACGAAAGCTGGATTCGCGGATAAATTCATGGGAACTAACCAACAAGCTAAATTCATCGGCCATGGTATCGGGTTAGAAATCAACGAGGCCCCCGTTTTGGCTCTACGCATGAAACAGGAATTAGAAACGGGGATGGTGTTTGCCCTGGAACCCAAAATCGTTATTCCGAGTGTAGGACCTGTCGGAATAGAAAACACATGGGTAGTAACCAATGAAGGAATAGAAAAGCTGACAAACTGTAACGAAGAAATTATCGATTTGGAAGCCTTTTACAAACAGGAAGAATAAAAATCAGACCCCATTCGGGTTACAATTACAAAAAGGAATACTTAAAAAGAAACTGTTGCAAAACAGTATTCCGGAAGTGAATATTATATAGATAAAACCTCTTAGAGAATCCCCTTATTTTCCCTTTATATAAAATAAAGCTGAAATAAGGGGATTACTATATCCAGACTTAAGATTATAAATGAAATTACCTATAAAAGATACCGAACATATATTCTCCCCAAGAAATAGCTCAAAATTTATCTATTCTACTTTTGAAGAAGTCTGTGAAGGAACTAATCCCATCTTCTTTGCCCGCTCCAACATAAATGTATACGCCGCCTCATATTCATTGGGAATAACTCCATCTAAGATAGCATCTTTAATAGCACTTTTCAAAGCACCTACCTCGCGACAAGGGTGTAAATCGAAAATCTCCATAATTTCTTCTCCGCTTACAGGTGGCTGGAAGTTACGGATACGATCCTTCTCTTCCAGATCCTTCAATTTTTGACGTACCAATTGAAAGTTATTCAGGAAACGCTGTTTGCGCTCCATATTCTTAGAGGTAATATCTGCTTCGCAAAGCATCATCAGATCATCAATATCATCCCCAGCCTCAAAAAGTAACCGCCGCACAGCCGAGTCGGATACTACATCATCCGCAATTACAATAGGGCGCATATGCAGGCTCACCATCTTCTGAACGTACTTCATCTTTTCATTCATTGGCAACTTCATCTTACGGAAGATATTCGGAATCATCTTCTCACCAATAAAATTGTGATTGTGGAAAGTCCAACCGACTTTAAATTCCCAGCGTTTGGTTGCCGGCTTAGCTATATCATGCAGTAAGGCCGACCAACGCAACCATAAGTTGTCTGTTTTCTTACTTATATTATCAAGTACCTCTAATGTATGGTAGAAGTTATCTTTGTGTGCCTTCCCATTTCGAGTTTCCACTCCTTGCAAAGCAGCCAATTCGGGGAAAATCAACGGTAACAGTCCACTTCGTTCCAACTCAACAAATCCTTTTGACGGAACAGATGACAAGATGATCTTATTCAACTCGTCTGCGATCCGTTCCCGGGAAATAATCTCGATCCGTTCTTTATTTCGGCAAAGTGAATCAAAAGTAGCATCATCAATATAGAAATTCAGCTGAGTGGCGAAACGTATACAACGCATCATGCGCAACGGGTCATCGCTGAATGTAATATCAGGATCAAGCGGCGTACGGATAGTCTTTTCCTTCATGTCCGCCATGCCACCGAAAGGATCAACTAACTCACCAAAGCGGGATTTATTAAGACAGACAGCCAATGCATTAATTGTGAAATCCCGACGATTCTGGTCATCCTCCAGTGTACCATCTTCAACGATTGGTTTTCGTGAATCACGTTGATAGGATTCCTTGCGTGCACCCACAAATTCCACTTCCGTTCCTTTATATTTTACTTGTGCCGTACCGAAATTCTTAAATACAGAAACATGCGCCCCACGTCCCAGATGTTTCCCCAACGTTTCCGCCATAGCGATTCCACTACCCACCACTACTACATCTATATCTTTAGAGGGACGTTGCAGAAAAATGTCACGAACATAACCGCCAACCACATAACATTCCAATCCGAGCGCATCAGCAGTTTCAGCAATTTGGCCGAAAATAGGTTCGCTAAAATACTGCTTCAATTCCTCCTGAGTCAATTCAATCATTCTTTCAATTATCAGTTATCAACTATCAGCTATCAACTTAATAAGTTTTAAAGCTGCAAAAGTACAAAAATAAGGGATAATATTTGTATTTTTGCCACCAGAATCATCGAGATTCAGCATTATTCAAATAGAAACAGTACAGTTTTATAAAACGAATAACAGGATGAAAAAACTGATTACCCTTTGTTGCGGTGCATTCCTATTGACTGCGTGCGGAAACGGCATCGAAAAGAAAGCCAATGAAAAACTGACAGCAGCTCGCACAGCTTACGAACAAGGCAACTACGAAGAAGCCAAGTTACAAATCGACAGTATTAAAATACTGTATCCTAAAGCATTTGAAACTCGTAAGGCCGGTCAGGCTTTGATGTTGGACGTGGAACTTAAAGTACAACAACAAAAATTAGATAGTCTGAACAGCGCACTTCAGGCCAAACAACAAGCATTTGATGCTATTAAAAATCAATACATCCTAGAAAAAGATACTGCCTATCAGCAAATGGGTAATTATCTCTGGCCAACCCAAACTGTTGAAAAGAACTTGCACCGTTCTTTTCTTCGTTTTCAAGTGAATGAACAGGGTATTATGAGCATGACTTCTATTTATTGTGGAGGTAACAACATCCATCACACAGCTGTCAAAGTATCTGTTTCTGACGGAACATCTGCTGAATCTCCCAGATCCAGAGACAGTTATGAAACTACCGATCTGGACGAGAAAATAGAAAAAGCTGATTATAAGCTAGGAGAAGACGGGGGAGTTATCGATTTCGTAAACCTCAATAAAGACAAAAATATCCGCTTAGAATATATCGGTGACCGTAAATACACGACCACTATGACTCCGGCAGACCGACAAGCAGCAGTTGGGATTTATGAATTGGCACAAATTCTTTCCAGTATGACTCAAATTAAGAAAGAACAAGAAGAAGCCAACTTAAAAATCGGATTCATCAATAAGAAAAAAGAAATTAACGCACAGAAAGCTGCAGCAGAGAAATAATCAATACAACAAGCTACCGCTATAAACTAAAAACTAAACGAACCAATTTAAATTAAGTAAGTTTAGATATAATATAAAGCCGACTCTTCATTAAGTTTTGAGTCGGCTTTACTTATCTTGGCACAACAATCCTTTTTTCAACTGAAACCAGCCAATAACAGAATCTGTGAATATCTCATTATATCTCTATCATAATAACTCAAGTTATCTCACAAACTTATCTAAAAACCGGAATAAGAGATGATACAGATGGAGCCAAATCCTTTACATAAGGCCAACCATCATCAGTCCAATGTAAACGGTCAAGTAATACCACCCGTCCATTATCGGCTTCCGACTTTTTATATCCATGATAAATCAACCATTCAACCCCGTCATCATCTACTTGTATAATTGAGTTATGACCGGGACCAGCCCATACAGAATTGCCCTTCAATACAACTTCATACTTATCATAAAGCATATCACCACCGGTTTTATTCAAATAAGGACCTAATACATTCTTAGAACGTCCCACCACTGTAGTGTATGAACTTTTTGCACCTTCACAGCAGCTTCCTATAGAAGCGAAGAGGTAATAATACTCTCCCTTCTTATAAATATTAGTAGCTTCAAAATAATTTCCACAGATACGTTTTTTTAATACCGGAGTACCATCTGCATTCATCTTTACACGCAAACCGTCATCAGTAAGCTCCGTTACGTAAATCCCCCGGAAACTTCCCCAGAACATATATTTCTTTCCACCGTCCTCGTAAAAGAACTGATCTATAGAGTTCTGTACTCCCATATCCTGTGCATCTATCACACATCCTTTATCGATAAATGGACCAGTTGGCGAGTCAGATACGGCTACTCCTACATTACTGTTCCACTCATCCCCCCATTTAGCCCAAGAATAGTAAAGCACATAGCGTCCGTCAAAGTGACGAATTTCCGGTGCCCACAGACTATGCTCACTTTCCCAGGTAGGACGCGTTTCGTTAGTAAACGCTGTCCCCATATATTCCCAGCTCACCATGTCTTTTGAGCGATATATAGGCATGTTACGTGTGTCTTCTGTACCATACAGATAGAAATATCCATCATCTGTATGAATAACTGTCGGGTCCGGAGCACTGAAAGCAATGATCGGATTATTATACGAACGGCTTACTAAACAATAAAGAATACCGTTGTCACACATCACAACATTTGAGGAAGGTGTCGATAATTTTAATGGTAAAAGATAGTATTTTACTTCCATTTTGTTTCTGTCAATAACCACAGTCGTTTCCGCCTTGGTATCATTGATATTATAATGCACCTTCTCGGTAAGGTCATATGCCCCACTAGGTAATAACTCATAATCAGTTTTATTAGATTGATTGTAGGTGGTAACTAGTTCCGATGCATTTTCCGGAACAACCAATTCACTTGTGAAATCCCATTGACTCCCCGAAGCCTTCCCGTCAATTTTATAATTCAAAACTGTACCTACATTAAAACTAGTGCTTTCTTCTTGTACAAACACTGTTTTTTCATAGAAAGCAAACTTCAACATCGGAGCTTCTAACGAAATATATAGAAGTAAATCCTGGCGGTTTGCCTTTACTTCGACATCTTCACTTTCCAGTCGCAACGGAATCACATACTCAGCTTTAGTGTTTTCTCCTATAACCTTCAATAACTTTTCAGGAATTAGCTTTACATCAAAATTCAGAGACTTTTGTTCTTTAGTAAAAGTTTGTCTCTCCGGAGTTACTGAGTACAAATCAGAAGCTATAGATACATAAGAAGTTCCTTTATTCTTATTGTACGCCGTTAATTCTTCTTCCGTCCATGCACTTATTTTCACATTCCCTTCAAATGCCGTATTATTACCTCCTTTAAAAACTGATAAAGAATAGACAAATTCTTCTTTCTGAATGGAAACCTTGATTATTTCTACACCATATTTTTTCAAATATACATAAGAAGTTTTTGAGTCCTCATTGTTATTTGTCTGAGAAACATCATCCTCTTTACCGCAAGCTGTAGCTAATAAGAAAACAGCTAACATACAAAGACTTTTCGTCAATACTTTTTTCATTGTTCTACATTTCATGTTTTTCATTTTAATTAAATTAGTCTAAGTTCTATATTAAAAGACTTGTTATCTAAATTCAAAGTTAAAAAAATATTCTATCATATAGATATTATTTTTCAATTATTTTCATATTAGCATAAAAGAAAAAGTTTGTATCTATAGATTATGAATTTCTCAACTAAGGTTACTTTTTTACTTAACCCTTCTGTTTAACTGATTATTCGCCTTTTCCGGCTTAGATTTACCTACTCTCTTTCCCGTAACTTTCTTTTTCCCCTTCCCGGACTTTGCCTTTTCTGCAAAAGGATTGTTATTCTTTTTAATACTCATGTCACTTACTCCCCTTCATAATATTCTCCTAAGAACCAACGAGCCACAAAATCCCAATTCTCATGGAGCAAAGCCTTTCCATTTTCAAACGGGAACTGAGCATCGGGCAATAAATGATGTTCCATACCATATTTTAATAAATCGAACGGACAAAGCCCCTGCTCACAAAAGAGTTCATAGGCTTCTTCTTCCGCTGTTTCTGCATCATACAACTCATTCCGTTTATCAGCAAAATATTTCGCTACATCGGGACCTATTAATAATCCTTTCATATTAGCATACAATACAAAATTCTCACATTCCTGCAAGTCCGGCAGTAAAGAGTCTTCTTCATCTTCCCATTTCAAAGCTTGTATAAAGAAAAGTTTCAGAGCAGCATAAGAATCAAAGAACATTAAAGCCTCACCTCCACTCGCTTTCATAAAACGTTCTACATTGACAGGCAATTTCTCATCCATCAAAGCAACAGGCAAAGCAGCACGTTGTTTTTCCATCAATTCAGTTTCCATCAGCCAGTCACCGGCAAGGCCGTCACTTATAGGAGCCTCTTCGAATACTTCATCCAGCAATTTATAAAGTACATCTGCAAATTCCAGCAAACCTGCATCCAACGGGTTCTCAATGTAATCGGTCTCTTCTCCAACCGGAGAATTGATTGCCCAAAGCAAGAAAGCGACATCTTCTTTATTAATCTCATCCGGAAAATAACTCCCGGACACCGTATAAAAAGGAAGATACCGACCATAACTCTTCTTATGCCAACGGATAAACTGACGCCAATTGCCACTATCCGCCACACAATCTTCCAGATAAAGTGCCATCGTAATGGCTACCTGTTGTTGAGTCTCTAGCGTTTCTTCCCGATATAGATCCGACTCACTAATCACCCATAACAAATGATTAGCTAAATCAAGATACCATTGATCCGTATCCACTAATTTCAGACGGCTGTGAGAGTCCAGCCATGTTTTCATATATATTTTCTGCTGCTTCATATTCCTTTTATTCCCGACTCTTACAGTCTCTTCAAAGCCAATTTAATAACCTTCTCAACAGGTGCATCCGGTTCCTCCTGCAAAATGGCGAACACCGCTTTTTGTGAAGGAGCCGTAGCAAAACCAAGCATAGTCAATGCAGCCACAGCTTCTTCCTGCACCTCTACATTAGCAGGTGATGACAGCATTCCAACAGAAGCCCCTCCACTTGCAGTAATTGTTCCCATTGTTTTTATTTTATCTTTTAAATCGACAATAACACGTTGTGCAGTTTTCAACCCAATCCCTTTCACCGTTTTCAACAGATTAGCGTTTTCCGTACTAATCACATTCACCAATTCGGCCGGAGAGAGTGCAGACAAAATCATACGTGCCGTATTTCCACCAATACCCGATACGGAGATCAACAACAAAAAAAGCTCTCGTTCCTGCTTTTCGGCAAATCCATACAACACATAAGCATCTTCACGAATAGCTTCGTAAATATACAACTTGCAGTTTTTCTTTCCCTGAATAGCAGAATAAGTATTCAACGATATATTAGCAATATATCCTACCCCGTTACAATCAATTACTGCGGTTGCCGGACTTAGCTCGGCAATCTCGCCTCTAAGATATTCTATCATAATGGGACAAATGTATACTTTATTTTTCAGCCTCGCAAATGAAGTTTATCGGCAATAAAATATTTTTCATGCGCAATAACAGCAGACGAAATTTTATTGTATAACTGATTAAGGAACAACCTCTCTAATCCAAAGAAAAAGTTGTGTAATACAAAACCCGATTTCCAAGCAATCCCCCCATTCTCATTAAACTAATAAAAAAAATATTAGTCAGAAAACAATAGTTTATAATAAAATGTTTAATTTTGCAGCAATTAGAAAGAAATTTGTTCATTAAAACCTATTAAAGGATGAAAAAAGTAAGAGCCGCCATCGTTGGTTATGGTAATATCGGGCACTATGTACTTGAGGCCCTTCAAGCTGCACCTGATTTTGAAATAGCGGGTGTTGTTCGTCGTGCAGGAGCAGAAAACATGCCGGAAGAACTAGCAAAGTATGCAGTAGTGAAAGATATCAAAGAGTTGGAAGGTGTAGAAGTTGCCATACTTTGTACTCCGACTCGCAGCGTAGAGAAATATGCCAAAGAATACCTGGCAATGGGTATTAATACGGTCGATAGTTTCGACATTCATACTGGCATTGTAGATTTACGCCGTTCACTGGATGCTACAGCCAAAGCACATGGAGCTGTATCGATCATATCTGCAGGCTGGGATCCGGGAAGTGACTCTATCGTACGTACCATGCTCGAAGCAATCGCTCCGAAAGGTATCACATACACCAACTTCGGTCCCGGTATGAGTATGGGACACACCGTTGCCGTAAAAGCTGTTAATGGAGTGAAAGCCGCTTTATCTATGACTATCCCGACAGGAACCGGTATTCATCGCCGTATGGTATATATCGAATTGAAGGACGGATATAAGTTTGAAGAAGTGGCAGCAGCCATCAAAGCAGACCCTTATTTTGTGAATGACGAAACACACGTGAAACTCGTACCGAGTGTAGACGCTTTGCTGGATATGGGACATGGTGTGAACCTAACTCGCAAAGGAGTATCCGGAAAAACTCAAAACCAGTTATTCGAATTCAATATGCGTATCAACAATCCTGCACTGACTGCACAAGTATTAGTATGCGTAGCACGCGCTTCTATGAAACAGCAACCGGGTTGTTATACCATGGTAGAAGTTCCGGTAATCGACCTGCTTCCAGGCGACCGCGAAGAGTGGATCGGACATCTCGTATAAATCTTTATCCTAAAGATGAAAATAAAAAGAGAAAGGCTTGGTTCTTTCTCTTTTTTTTTCCTAAATTTGTGATAGTATGAACAACACACAAGAATATGGAAAAACTATTCACACTATGCATTTATTTATTTCTGTGCATATCGTATGCTCTAGCACAACAAAGCGATCCCGTTCTCAAGCCCAACTTAAAATACGGCAAACCTACTAAAGAAGAATTATCCCTGACTACTTATGCCCCCGACACCACAGCCACAGCCGTATGCCTTCTTCATCAAGGGAAAACCTATTTCACTTACAATGACTTTTTCAAGCTACATACCGAACAAGTAATTCGAGTGAAAATTCTGAAATCACAAGGAACCTCTTATGCAGATGTCGCCATCCCATACTACTCTCCCACAGACACACATAAAGAAGCTGACAGAATAGAAAAACTGGATGGAGCCAGTTACAACTTGGAAAATGGAAAGATTGTCAAGACTGCACTCACCAGTGACCTGATATCTGACGAACGAGTAGACCCTAATATCAAAGTCTTGAAATTCTCTCTTCCCGCAGTAAAAGCCGGAACGGTGATCGAATACCGTTATATGACAACCACCAGTTACATCGAAATACCCAATTGGTATATGCAACAAGAAATCCCGGTAGTTTACAATCAGTACGAAATCACTATTCCCCTGGTATATATCTTTAACATCGAAAGTCGTGGGAGCGACTTGATAAAAACAGATAAAAAACAAGCCACCATGCATGCATCCAACTATGGACCCGGTGGAGCTGGTTCAGCAGATGTATTCTTCGTTAAATGTGATCAATTAACATTCACTAGCGAGAACCTTCCAGCCATTAAACAAAAGGAAGACTACTGCTGGTGTCCGGAAGATTACAAAGTGCAGATTAGTTTCGACATGCAAGGCACCAACTTTCCAGGACAGGAATACCGTCCTATCAGCAAGAAGTGGTCGGATATAGAGAAACGACTTATGAACATCGAATACGAACCGTTCGGTCAGCTTATGTCGATGACCAATCCTTTCAGAGAGGATGCCAAACGCGATTTCTCCAGTGATATGACCACTAACCAGAAGATTATCACCGCATTTAAGGTACTGAGAAAGAATCTGGCATGGGATGGTACTTACAGGTTATACGGTATAAATCCTTCTAAAGTGCTAAAAGAGAAAAAAGGTAGTAATGCCGATCTAAACTTCGTGCTCATCAGTATACTCAAGGACTTCGGTTTTTCAGCCTATCCTGTTGTTATAAGCCACCGTTCAGCAGGAATACTTCCCATCAATTATCCCTCTATTCAGAAGCTGAACACGTTTGTTGTTGCCGTTTACGACCAGGACAACAATAAATATATCTACCTAGACAGCTCGATGGAGATTCCTACACTCAATGTATTGCCACTTGAGCTAACCGTAAGTCAAGCGTACATGCTTGGTTCACCGGAAACGGAAGAAAAGAAATGGGTGGATCTGACCAAGCTTTCAAATAGCGCTGTATTAATTACCATTGAAGCTGCTATAGAAGGAACAGAGATTAAAGGGAAGCGTAAATCCTCCTTTACCGGACATCAGGCATTGGAATTTCAGCAACGGAAGCTACACAAAAAAGAATCAGCCGATGCTCCGGAAAATGACAAAAGTGTCTTTAGCAATACGAGGATCCAAAACATTTCTGACGATCTCGCACAATTGGAAGAAGTAACAGATTTCACCCTAAAAGCGGGAACATCCGGAGACCGACTATATGTTAATCCGATGATTTTCACACACGTAGATAAGCATCCTTTCTTCCAGGCAGAGAGAGTGCTTCCTGTCGAGTTCCCCTATCCATATAGTTTTGTAGTATCGTCTACACTCACCATTCCAGAAGGATACACAGTGGAAGAGCTACCCCAGTCGCAACTTATCAAAAACGACAGCAATGATCTGCAATGTAGATATATGATAGAGAAAGCAGAGAATAAGATCCGGCTGAATTATCTATTCATCCTAAAATCCTATCTGTTCCCTGTCGATAAATACAAACAGATACAAGATATATGGACCAAAATGATTGATAAGAATAAAGCGACTATTGTACTGAAAAAAATATAATTCCATTCTGCAAATAATATGAAACTGATACTGCTGTTTGCCATGTTGTTATTAGGTTGGCAAGGTTCCGCCCATCAGGCTAAGGTCACTACTATCGAACCTAACACAAAATACAACCATCCCACCTTAGAAGAGTTGGCCATGACCGAGTATACTCCTGACACATCCGCTACGGCAGTTGTACTTTATTCCAAATGTAGTGTAAACTATATTTTCAGCGACCGGCAGTTCCACCTAGTATATGATTACGAGTTCAAGGTCAAAGTGCTCAAGCCTAATGGGGTATCTCATGCTAACATCAGCATTCCATACTACCTGAATATAAAAGACAATCGCTTAAGAGAGATTGTCAAACAAATTGACGCATCAGCCTACAATCTGGAA
Source organism: Bacteroides bouchesdurhonensis (assembly GCF_900155865.1). Classification (GTDB taxonomy): domain Bacteria; phylum Bacteroidota; class Bacteroidia; order Bacteroidales; family Bacteroidaceae; genus Bacteroides; species Bacteroides bouchesdurhonensis. The sequence goes on along the minus strand of NZ_LT707006.1, from coordinate 1,480,153 downwards.
AAAGGAAAAATTGTACGTACCAAACTAAAAAACGATCTTATTTTTAAAGAACGGCTGAACGACGAATATATGCTGACTAAGTTTTCCATACCTGCTGTCAAGCAAGGAACAGTATTCGAATATAAGTTTCAATTACATTCTGATTTTTTCTTTACCATAGCTCCTTGGAAAGCTCAAAGGAATATTCCGGTCCTTTGGGCTCAATATGAAATAACAATACCCGAATATTTTAAATACAACCTAGAGGTACAAGGCAGCTATAGCCTAACCCCTAAAAAAGAAACAACCCGTCAATTATTCATGCTCGAACCGCCCTATCCTCCAGGAACGATAGAGTGTAATGGAGACTATTTACTATTCACCGGCAAGCAATTACCGGCTCTTCATGCAGATAATTATGTATGGTGCGTAGATGATTACCTGAGCGGTGTCAATCTCGAAATCAAAGGACTTGAAATTCCGGGAGAGCCCTATCATTCATTTACCCAAACGTGGAATGATATCGATAGAATGCTGTTAGAAAATGAAAGTTTTGGCGGATTACTCAGTATGCGCAATCCTTACCACAAAGAAATGAAGTCACTGCACCTAGATAAAATACCTAGCCAACTGGGGCAAATATCCGCAATCTTTCTTTTCCTCAAAGAAAAGCTATCCTGGAATGGACAATACAGCCTATATGGAAATGAAGTTAAAAAAGTAATAAAAGATCAAACAGGCAGCAATGCCGACTTCAATTTTATATTGATGAGTATGCTGCGTGACGCACAGATTCCATGTTACCCAGTGGTAATGAGCAGGAGAGATGCAGGAAGATTGCCCATCAGCCACCCTTCTATTCTGAAGTTAAATACCTTTATCGTAGGTATTGCTGATACCGACAGCACTTTTGCTTTCTTAGATGGTTCAATAGATTACGGGTTCATAAATGTCCTATCTCCTATATTAATGGTAGATCAGGCACGTATCATCCATGATATGGGAGCAAGTTATTGGGTAAACCTGAACCGGCTGGGTAAACATCAAATCGACTCGAAAGTAGACGGATACATTTGTCCGGAAGGAAAAATCAAAGGAACCAGACTGACTCAGTATACCGGATTAGATACGTATTCGTTTCGAAAACGTTATCATAATGCCAAAGACAGTACGGCCTTTATAAGCGAACTGGAAACAACAGAAGGCATCAGTATCAAGCAATTTCAGGCAAAAAATGTGCGGTCATTCTCACCTGACGTTACAGAATTTTTTGAATTTGAGAAACAACTGACAGCAAGTGACAACCACATTTACGTCAATCCGCTGGTATTCCTTCATGTCAGCAAATGCCCATTCACACAAGCAGAACGAAAGCTTCCCATAGAAATACCATATAACAACCAATTGTTCCTGACTACACTTCTAAGAATTCCTGAAGGCTATGTAATCGAAGAAATTCCCAAACCTATGAAACTCATAGCAAAAGACGGACAAAGTATCTGCCAATACAACATATCCCAAGAACAGGATGCAATAAAAATAGAATATGTATTTTCTTCCAGCAAATCATTCTATCTGCCTGATGAGTATCAAGATGTGAAAGCTTTCTGGGAAAAGCTCACCAATAAAAACAATGAAATGGTAGTACTGAGAAAGTTATAAATAATCCCCATCTTAAAAAACTTTATATACATAATGAACTATTCAAGAAACCCAATAACCAGACTTCTATCCTGCGCCTGTTTAAGCCTCTTTACACTCTTCGCACAAGCGCAGGATGTGCAGTCCGATCTCATCTCCATCGTACAGGATATGCACACAGAAATCATTTGTAAGTCGATGACGCAATCGGTAGAAAAGCAGAGCATCACCATCACCATTCTCAATCGCAAAGGGATGGAAGACGCCCGGTTTATTTGTCGTTGTGACATGTTCAGTTCCTTGCAGAAGTTTTCCGGAGAGATATTTAATGCCACCGGGCAAAGCGTACGGAAGATTAAGAAATCAAATCTTCAGAAGAGCGAATACTCCGGTTCACTCGCTTCGGATGATTATTTCTATGTGTACGACTGCAACTATCCTTCTTTGCCTTTTACTGTGAGATACGAATGGGAAGTAAAATGTACCAACGGTCTCATCGGTTATCCGCCTTTCCTACCCCAGTTCAGCTTCGGCCAAAGAGTAGAAAAAGCTTCATACCGGATTGAATTGCCTGCCGAACAAACCTGCCGGTATTATGAGCAATACACTAAAGGAAAGAACATCCAGGTGAAAGAGTCTACCGGTCCGGATAGACGGCAGATTATCGAAGCCACAGCTACCAAATTGCCAGCAATCGAAAAAGAACCGTTCGGTCCTTCTTTTGCGCAACTGTTTCCATGTGTACATTTTTCCCCTTCTGCCTTTCAATACGACAAGACCGTAGGAGACATGAGCACTTGGCAGAAATTTGGAGAATGGCAAAACAAACTGCTCGAAGGACGTGACTTGCTGACCGAACCTTTCCGGAATTCCCTGCATGAACTGACGGCTAATTGCTCCACCGACCGGGAGAAAGTGAAAGCAGTGTACGACTATCTGGCAAAAAACACACGTTACGTCAGCATTCAGCTAGGAATTGGCGGCTTGCAGCCCATTGCTGCCACTGATGTTTGCCGTACAGGATTCGGTGATTGCAAAGGACTCTCCAATTATATGCGTGCCATGTTGAAAGAATTAGGTATTTCTTCTACCTATACTGCCATCAGCACCGAAAATGAGCGGCTCATTCCCGACTTCTCAAGTCCGAACCAGATGAATCATGTTATCCTGCATGTTCCTCTTCCGCAAGATACACTCTGGCTGGAATGTACCAATGCAGAGCTCCCCTTCGGATATGTGCACCAAGGCATTGCAGGCCACGACGCGTTACTGATCGAGCCTACGGGAGGACGGATCTATCGTCTGCCTACCTACCCGGATTCACTAAACACACAATCTATTGCGGCCAAAGTCCTCCTCTCTCCCACGACTGAGACACGCATCGAAGTAAATGAAATTTCCCGACTGTTTCAATACGAAGACGAAGCAGATATCATGTACTTGGAACCCAATCAAAAGAAGGACCGTATCCGTTCGAATATTAATTTGCCACAAGCCGATATTCTCAATCTACAAATTAATGAACAGAAAGAATCCAATCCGTCTATCACTTTCAATTATGTGATCAGTAGTAACCAATATGGCAATAAAACAGGCAACCGGCTGTTCATCCCTGTCAATGTTTTCCGTAAAGGATTCAGTGTACCCCGTAGCGCAAAGCGTACATATCCTATTCATATCAATTATGGTTTTTCGGACACAGACAGCATCCACATTCCGTTGCCCGAAGGTTATACCATTGAAGGACTCCCTCGTCCGGTCAGTCTGCAAAGCAAATTCGGTAAATTCTCATCTTCCATTCAGGTGAAAGACAAAGAGATATTTGTTACCCACCGACTGTTGATGAACAAAGGTGTTTATGATCCGGAAGAATATACAGCTTTTATCGGCTTCCGCAAACAAGTGGCAGAGCAATATAATGGAACAATTGTTCTAAGAAAAGAATAAGCCCAAGAGTCGATACAACAAAAAACCTTTGTTCTTTCTCTTTTTAGAAAAAGCACTACCTTTGTGTAACCAAAGGACAATTTGAACATACGGAGGAAAAACTTTGAAAAATAAACGATACAGCAATGGAGAGGAATGGGCGAATGCCCTAAGTCATGGTTCAGGTATTCTGCTTGGAATGATTGCAGGATATTTACTGCTAAAAAGAGCAGCTGAAAATAGGGAACCAACATGGGCAGTGAGCTGCGTTTCGGTCTATCTAGTAGGAATGTTATCTTGCTACATTAGTTCAACGTGGTATCATGCCAGTCGTCCGGGACGATTGAAAGAGTTACTTCGTAAATTCGATCATGGAGCTATATATTTACATATTGCCGGTACATATACTCCTTTCACATTACTCGTTATGCGCCATGCAGGTGGTTGGGGATGGGGAATATTCTCTTTTGTCTGGCTATCGGCGATCGTCGGACTTATCCTGAGCTTTACCAAACTCAAAGAACACAGCAATCTGGAGACAATTTGTTTCGTAGGAATGGGGTCTGCTATTCTCGTAGCCCTCAAGCCACTAATGGACTGTCTGACAGCCATGAATGCTACTCCTGCTTTCTGGTGGTTATTGGGAGGAGGAGCATCCTACATTATTGGTGCCGTATTCTATTCACTCCGCAAGCCGTATATGCATGCAGTCTTTCACCTATTCTGTCTGGGAGGAAGTGTCGGACATATCATCGGCATCTGGCTGATATTATAATTATCAACCTAATTCACATCAGGTATGCCGAAAAGTTATTATCTTTGAGGTCATTTTAGAGAAACAGAAATAAACATGACTATACTTCCTATTAAATGAAAAAACTATCTACATTATTGGCCTTATGCCTGATATCTGCTATGATATGGGCTGCGCCTGCTGATCCTCAGATTAAAGGTCGCTTAATTGATGCGACAAGTAAGCAAGTAATAGACTTCGCCGATGTGCTCTTGTTCAAGAGTGGAGATACCAACCCACAGATGCATACCTCCCCCGATGTAAAAGGAGTTTTCAGTCTTCAGAAAGTGAAGCCCGGAACCTATACTCTGATGATTCGTCTGGTAGGGTATGACATTATCGCACGTGAAAATCTGGTTATTTCAGATAACACAGTTCTCAATCTGGGAGACATAGAGATGAAACCACTGGAAAACGGTCTGGCAGAAGTAGAAGTAGTGGCCGAAAAACGCCAGCTAGTCTATAAGCTGGATAAAAAAGTAGTGGCCGCCTCCACCAACATAGTAGGCAGCGTCGGCTCTGCCGTAGACATTCTGGAAAACACTCCTTCCATTCGTGTGGATGCGGACGGAGAAATAACCTTCCGCGGAAGTGCAGGTTTCAAAGTATATATAGATGGCAAACCAAGCGTTTTTTCCGGCACACAAGCGTTAGAACAGATTCCGGCAGGACACATCGAGAATATTGAGATTATCACTACTCCCTCTGCCAAACATGATACGGACGGTGATGTAGGGATTATCAATATTATCACTAAGAAACATTCGTTGAAGGGACTAAGTGGTATGGTAAACCTGTCAGGAAGTACCTGGCTTGCCCGTAACATCGACTTCTTACTGACTCAACAGAACAATCGTTCACGTTGGTATGTAGGCGGACAATGGACAGACCGTTTACGTAAGAGTGATTTCGATCAGGAGAAAACGACCATAGTCGGAGACCAAACCACCGTTTCCCACTCGGTAGGGCCCCGTACGGGTGATTCTTATTATTATACGTTGAAAGGCGGATGGAACCTGGAACTATCGAAGACTTCCATCAACGTAGACCTTGAAGGTGGCTATGGCGGCAACAAACGAAAAGGAGACATGTCTTACAAAGAAACACGCACGATCAAAGGCAACGAACCTGTAACCGAGCTTTACAACAGTATCGACGATTATGATAACGACGAAAACATCGGTCTGGGAAGTATCTCCGTTGAACATCGTTTTAACGAAAAAGGTCATCAGATTGCCGCATCTGGATATTACAAATACGGTGGTCATGCTTTGGAGTATTTCTTCAACGACTTGAATGACTTGGAAGGGAACCGCCAACAGGGACATCGCGCTTATGAAGCAGAACACCGGGAAACGCTGAGAGCGAACCTCGATTACAGTCTTCCTTTCGAAAAGGTCGGCAAACTGGAAGCCGGATATCAATATTATTCCTATCTGGAGGACGGTAATTACAGTATGGAATGGTGGAACCCCGAAAACCAAAGCTTTTATTGGCGTGACGACATTTACAATACATTCTATTTTCAGGAAGGTGTAAATTCTATTTATACCATCTTATCGGCCAACTGGAAACGTTTTGAAGTCCAAGCCGGTGTTCGTGGAGAGCATACGCATACCGTATTGAAAAGTTCCGTTCCCGGAGCCAACCGGACGAAAAACCGTTTCGAGTTTTTTCCATCGGTACATCTGGGCTATACATTCGCGAACGATCACCGTCTGCTATTCTCTTTCTCACGACGAACCACCCGCCCGCAATTGTTCTACATGGAACCTTATATAACGTATCGTGACTTCTACACCGCCGAGATCGGTAACCCGGATATTCGTCCCGAATATATCAACTCTTTTGAGATGAATTACCGTAAATCCTTTGGTGAGAACAGTGTTTCGGCAACTCTCTTCCATCGTACACGCAAAGATAAGATCGAGCGTTTGCGTGTTCCCTATATTGCAGGTGTCACGTTGGACTCAATGGCTAATGTAGGACACGATTATTCTACCGGTATCGAGCTGAGTACCTCGCTGCATCCCGTCCGCTGGTGGAACACGACGATTAACGGCAACGTCTATCACTACAAAGTAAAGAATGAACTGGCAGCCGGAGGAAAGAACGAATCCAGCACCAATTATGATATTTTGTGGAACAATCTCTTCACATTAGGAAAATATACACGTCTGCAACTAGACGGCAGTTTCGTGGGACCGTCTGTCACCACCCAGGGACGGACCGACGCTTACTGGTATGCCAATCTTGCTGTCCGCCAACAATTGCTCAAACGGAAGCTCACAGCCACTCTGGCATTTAAAGATATCTTCCGGTCGGCTTGCTATATCAGTGATATCCAAACGGCTGATTTGCGTTCGTACACAAAGATCAAGCCCAAATATCCGCAAATCATGCTGACATTGAGTTATACATTCAATAGCTTCAAAGGCAAATCCTCGCAAGCCAAAGAAGATAGGAATGATATGTTTGAGGGAATCAAACACTAGCTGCATTTATACACATAACCGAAACTTCTTTTTTAGGCGCGGATTCCACATCATTCGCGCCTAAATTATGATGTGGCCCTCCCTCTACCCATCCCCTTCGACCCTCTGTACGATACGTAAATACAAATAATTGTTAAAGCACAAATACCGAATAGAACTTATCCGGATCTCATTAGTACACATACACAGCGGGTTTCACAAGTAAAAATCAATCTTCCAGAATCATCATTCGTCCACATATTTTTTTCAGCAAAATTAGATAACAAAACTCATTGATACACAACAAAAAAGGACGTACTTTATTGGCAAAAGTGTTCGTTTTTAACATTTCATTCATATTAACAATAAATCTATCTTTGCACCCGATCTAAGGAACCAAATATAACGAGCTTCTTTCCCCTGCCCACTATTATTTTCTTTCCCTTCTTCACAAAACAATTTAAATAAAACTATTAAAACAATTTAGTATGGGAACAAGTATTCAACCAGAAACTAAAGATTTACAATTTAGGTTTTCTTTTTTTAGAAACTTATGGATCAAAGATTCATCCACCATTACCTTGCATGACCTTTATTCGCAGGTCACCGGTCCGCTTTGGAAACCGCAAACCGAATGTTACCGGAAACTGAAAGTCCGTCCCGACCGGGAGAATGAAGCGAAGATGGTGAAAGACTCAATGCCTGTCGTCATCGCTGAAGGGATCTGCCGTCCCAACCATAGCCACGCTGCCATCAACCTGATCAGGATGAGCCTTCTTGCCATGTATGATCTCGACCATACCGGCCAACGTACTGCTGCCATCAAAGAGCTGTTCCGGCAACTTCCTTATGTAGCTTATAGCCATACCTCCATTTCCGGTGAAGGCCTCAAAGTGTTTGTCTACCTCGACGCACGTACTACTGAGGAATATCCCCTCGCCTACGCCATCTGCCAACAAACACTAGAACGTATCGCAACACATCCCTGCGACCTGCAGTGTGCACGCATCACCCAACCATGCTCTTGCGTATGGGACCCGGAAGCCTACCTCAATCCCAACCCGACACCGTATCCTTGGCGTGAAGAACTGGCTGCCGACCCTTCCCTGCAAACACTGATCCGATCTGCCGCCAATCACCCTGATTATACGTACCTTCCCGGCAGCAATACGAAAGTCTCTCCCATCCCTCCCGCCACCGAAGCCTGTGGATACATCGAAACATTTATCCGTTCCTTTGCCCAATACCATTCCCTGCAAAAAGGCAACCGCCACGAATCGATGCTGGCATTGGGAAGAAGTGCAAGACATAAAGGATTTTCAAAAGAAGAATTAGAAAAACTGATTTCGATAATGAGAGTAAAAATTGTAAGTGAGAGTTATTCCTTCCAAGAATTACGCAAAGATTTATCCTCTGGTTATCAATACATTGACTTATCATACGCCCCTCAAAAAGGAGCCAATCCGCCACTCTCACTCTCAACTCTCACTTATACGCCTGTTTCCCCCGGAAACACCCCGGGACAAGAAGAGGATATGTCAATAAATGATGAAAAGATATTATCCTCTACCGCACTTATTCCGGAAGAGGTTTACCAGCATCTTCCCGCTTTCATCACCCGAGCTCTCAAGGTAGTATCCAACCCTCGCGGAAAAGATATGTTGCTTTTAGGAATCCTTGCCAACCTAAGCGCATGTATGCCGGAAGTCAGTATCATCTACGACCAATGTCCCTACAGCCCACATCTCTATATACTCATTATTGCCAATTCGGCTGCAGGAAAAGGTATCCTTTCGCTGGCTAACATTTTGCCTACCGCTATCGACAAACATCTGCAAAGAGAAAATAAACGGAAAAAGGACGATTTCGAACGTGAACTGCAAGCGTGGGAACAACATAAACATTCCTCACACAAAGAAACTCAGGAAACGACCACCGACCAGGTTACCCGTCCTGAGGAACCGGATTATTACCACCTGTGCGGTTCGCCCAACACCTCGAAGAACCAGCTTATCAGCCGGCTGAAATCGAACGGTCCCTTGGGACTGATCATCGCCGCTACCGAGCTGGATACCATTTCGTGCGCAATCAAACAGGATTATGGCAAGCACGATGACGTACTCCGCAATGCCTTCCACCATGAGTCCGTATCGACAGACTATAAAACGGACAAAGAACTGATTTGTGCGGAAGAGCCGCATCTGGCACTCTGCCTCTCCGGCACTCCCGACCAGCTTCCCTCTTTCATCCATTCCTCAAGGAATGGAACCTACAGCCGTTTCACGATCTACACCTGTGTGGTTCCTTGGAAATTCCGTTCGGCAGCTCCGTTGAAGGGAATAGAAAACCATCGGCTTCATTACCAAGGACTCAGCCAAGAAATACTCAAGATGTTTTTCTTCTTCCAGCAGTCGCCGACGGAAATCACTTTCAGTGACAAGCAGTGGGAAGAACATACCGAATACTTCAGCAACGTTCTGGATGCGGTGGCGAGCGAACGTGCCAATGCTCCGGGCTCCGTTGTGTTACGTAGCGCACTGGTAGTAGCCCGTATAGCCAGTATCTTTACTGCTCTTCGCAAATACGAGGGAGGCTTGCAGATGAAAGAATATATGTGCAACGACGAGGATTTCCACTCCGCCATGGCTATTGTCCGAACTACTTTGCAACATAGTTTGCTACTCGAATCGTCGCTGCCGGGCGACAATACGAAGACCAAACCTCTGAGATCTTATTTCCGGATAGGTAAAATATTTAACATGCTTCCCGATTACTTCACCCTCAAGGAAATCAAAGAAAAAGCACTCTCAGATAATATAGCCGATAGTAGTTTATATCGGTATCTCCTTCAACTAATAGAAACCAAACATCTTGAAAAACAAGGAAATACATATCATAAACTAAAAAAAATCACTCTTAAAGGAGCGTAAAGTGAGAGTGAGAGTGAGAGTCCGTCAAATCAGCCTTCCCAAAGGGCTGGTTTGCTCCGGTAAAAGTGGTGATAGATCAGTCATAATATGATACAAATCTCACAACCGGACAAAAACGGAACTCCCATAAGAATGAACTGATTAAGTACTAGAAAGGTGACAATCATGTAGAAGAGTGAAGCCGGTCAAGTACAAGAACGGACGGATAGAAGTACAACAGTTTACCAAGAGAAGTACTGGAAACGAGCAAGAGTAGTACTAGAAATGATCAAGAGATGTACAAGAAGCGAGCAAGAGATGTACAAGAAACTAATCAGGAGAAAAACAAGAATGACTTTAACTGTATTAGGATCATTTTTCATTAAGGTAACGCGTGTGAAGCACTTCTTCCGTCCTTTCAAGGTTCTCCCAGATAACGGACAATCTGTTCCACTTCCTGCCGCAAGAAGCGATGGCGTCTCGGATTGTATCCGACACTATCCAACGCCTGCACCAGCGGTCCGCATCCCTTAATCCATCTGACCAACGTTTTAAGAGCAGTCTCAACTGTACGCCCGGGACAATAAAGCAATGCCAACTCCGACTTGTCATAAGCTCTCATTTCAAACTTTTTCTCCTCTTTTTCTTCTTTCATTTTTCTTTCCGTTAATGGGTTTTACATTGCTATAAAGATAGTAATAATATTCTTATTTGTCAAATAATACGTTTGCTTTCTTCTTCAAAAAAAGACAATAAGATACATTTTTGGACAAAGCCGGACATCTGCCGACAAATCGGGACAGTAGCCTTTCGCAATACCCTACCTTCGTAGTGTCATAAGCAAGGAACCACTTGTGACGAAGAGAATAGATTCAACTTATTTCAAAATCAAAAAAAAGAATTATGGCAAAAGTTTTTTCATTCACCAGTGTACTTCGCAAGAATATGCTGGACAAAGAGAAGCCCGATATGTATTATGCCTTGGCGAAGTCCAGTGGCGAGATCGGCATTGACGAGATGGCAGAGCGCGTTCAGCGTGCAAGTACAGTGAACTGGGCAGACGTGGTGTGCGTGTTGCGGGCTCTCCAGACGGAGATGATCGACAGTTTCAAGAAAGGCGAGATTGTCCGTCTGGGGGACATCGGATCGTTTTACGTCACATTGCGAAGCACAGGGGTCCTCACCCAGAAGGATGTGAAAGAGGGAGTGATCAAGGGAGCACGTGTCCGTTTCCGACCGGGTAAAGAGATCAAGGATGCGCTGAAGACTCTAGCTTACAGCAAGTTCAAGCAAGAAAGCAACGGGGAAAATCCCGATGATCCCGGATCGGATGGCGGGAAGCCTGATCCGAACCCTGATGACGGAGGAGAGTCTCCGGACCCGACTCTTTAATGATCTGAATTTGAGAAGTAACGAGGAAGCAATTGGGGGGATATGCTGAGAACAGAGAATTAAAAATTAAATGCAAGGAAAAATGAGAAAGATAAATCTGATTGTAATCCATTGCTCCGCTACGAGAGAGGACCGGACACTGACAGCATTCGACCTGAATTTGCTTCACCGGCGACGCGGTTTCAACGGGACGGGATATCACTATTACATCCGTAAAAATGGAACGGTGTTTCTCACCCGCCCTGTGGAACGGATCGGAGCGCATGCGAGAGGTTTTAACGAGAACAGCATTGGAATCTGCTACGAAGGCGGACTGGACTGCCGGGGACGCCCGGCAGATACACGAACACCGGAACAATGCACATCACTGCATTTGCTGGTGAGGCAATTGCAAGAACAGTTCCCCGGCTGCAAGGTGTGCGGACACCGGGATCTGAGTCCGGACCTCAATGGAAATGGGGAAATTGAACCGGAGGAATGGATCAAACAATGCCCATGTTTCGAGGTGAAGGATCTAGTTCTAAGGTAAGAAGTTTTTCAAGCAACAAGTAACATTTTATAGCATCAGGAAAGGAGGTGTGGAAATAATGGCAATCAATAAGTCTCTTTGGGATACAATTCTGAAAGTGATCATCGCAGTGGCTTCGGCAGTGATGGGCGCAATGGGCGCTAACGCGATGAATCTATAAAAAGAAAAGAAGTTGTACCATTGACATGAGAGGGGGGGTATGGAAGTAATGCTTTTACCCCTTCTCTTTTTTATCAGTCACAGAAAAATAAATAATAAAACAAATATGAGAAAGAAAAATAGATTAAAACACGTGTTATGCCTTGTTTTCCTGATGGGAACGGTGGTCAGCGCACAGGCAGACGAAGGATCGCAATTCATACCGACCAACCTTCAGGGATATTACTTTTCGCCACAAAACCTGGGACTTGCCACTCCGCAGACAGCAGAGTTCGTGCAATATGGCAATATCCCTATGAACTTATACAACGGGTTGCTCAACCTGGACATTCCTCTATTGGACTATAAAGATCCCGCTTTCGAACTGGACTTCTCGGTCAAGTATCTTTCCGATGGTTTCAAACCGGGAAGACGACCTTCAGTAGTGGGTAATAACTGGATTCTGAATGCCGGCGGGTCCATTACGAGAAACGTGGTCGGAACACCGGATGATATTCGCCAGGATCTACATCCGGGACTATTGACAGCTATCCGGGATGGTAAGTTTAAGCAGTATAGTAAGGAAAACTTAGTCAATTTAAAAATAGAAACCAGCGACGACTACTATCAGAATCTAAAAACAGAATATGATATGAATCCGGATATTTTCGAATTTAACTTCGGCAATCATAAAGGAAAGTTTATCATCGACAATACCGGTCAGGCAAAATGTCTGACCGGTGGCGGCTATAAAGTTAATCTTAGTGGAATGGCTGTTCAGAATTTCAGTAAAACAAACGCTCCGGCTTATTCCTGTATACAGATTACAACTCCGGATGGATACCTTTATACTTTTGGTGGGGGAACTTCTTACCTGGAATATAGCATACCTAACAATCCTAACGGCCTTACATCAAGACCCGTACAGATTACTTCCTGGCATTTGGCTTCCATAAAAAATGTGACCGGAAATCGCACAGTTTCATTCATCTATGAAAGTCGTTTGCAAAAAAGCAAATACCGGCTTTTCGTACTGGAAGGTTACTATGGACATAAGTATACTGAATATCGTATAAAGGTGAATGGTACGACAAAACCAGCGGATTTAAAAAATTTCAATGATGGAAAAAGCAAACATTTCCTACTGGAGGATAAAGTCTACACCCCTATCTTAAAAACAATCAACGTGGATGACATCTCCATCCAGTTCACTGTCGAGACATTCCCAACCAATTTTTATGGAGAAACGACCGGAAATGATCTACTTTATCTATCCAATATAAAAATGAGTAAAGGAGCCCGGACTATAAAATCATGCAAGTTTGACTATCTGACTAAAGGAAAGTTTTTCTTCCTGAAAAAGGTGACTCTCGACGATTTGAGTGAACTTCCTACCTATTATAATTTTGATTATGATCTGGACCTTGAAATGCCCGATCCGCTGACTACCAGTACAGATCACTGGGGATACTGGAACGGTAAGTATGAGGCTATTGATCAAGTCCTTACTTTCTTGGGATCTCAAGAAAAAATAGATGAAAAGAGGGCTGTCAATACAAACGTTGCCAGTTACGCAATGCTTAAAAAGGTCACCTATCCTACCAAAGGCGAAGAAAAGATTGAGTACGAACATAACCGTTATCGGTTCTATCTGCCCCGAAGAACAGATTGTTTCGGATGGGATAGCAATCAGGCAACCTATGATACGCCATTCGGAGGGGTCCGCATTAAGAAATTGATGATGTATGACCCCACCACCGGAAAAACGAAACAACGTTCTTTCCGATATACCCATCCTAGCACAGGAACGGAATGTGGAAGAATTAACGAACTACCCAGATACATCATGCCGGAGGAAGAAGTTAAATGCAGGTATGACTGTCCCGACAGTACGGTAACGACCCATACATACATATATTCCAAAAGTTGTAATAGTGCCGGACGTGTGAATAACATATCGGAACATCCCATCAGCTACAGTTATGTGACAGAGACTTACGATGATGGAAGTTACGACCGTTACCACTTCTCGAATATGGCAGATGACAGCGATCTTCACAAGAAACTAGGATATTATATTGCTAATTTCGATGGAAGAAGTTTCACTGACTTCCAGATATTGGACAAATCGCTAAATTATGCTCCGAACGATCTATCCGCTTTCAGGGGGAAATTACTTTCCAAAGAGAGCTATAACAATCGTTCTCATAAAGTAGCTACAGCAGAATATGAATATAACTTCGGAGACCGGCTGCGAAATTATGAAGTTTCGATCTCAAACTCTGCCGGTGCTTTCATATCCAACAAAATATTCACTACCCCTTGCCTGATGACCCAAGAGAAGCTGACGGACGAAAACAACGTGACGGTGATTCATAACTACGAGTACAACGACAAGGGAATCGTCACACAAAAAGAAACAGTGAACAGCAACGGCGACCATGTGTATCTGAAGTTTGTACACCCGGGAGAACAGAAAGGTTTATATCCTGAAGAGAATTACACCGGATTGGTCAATGAAAACAGAATAGAAGAGCCTATCGCTGTCATCAAATACCTCCGGAAAGCAGGGGAAAGTGAACGGAAGATCATTGATATAATTCAATTCTTGTATAAACCGTTCGAAGGTTGCGGACTTCAGAAACTTAGTTTATTGACCTACCTATTACCGGAACCGCTACCCGAAAACACGAATTTTGGAGATATAGGGGGGGGCCATGAAATACATGTACGGCATTGAATATTATAACAATTATGATCGATATGGAAACCTGATTACTTACAACATTCATACCGATAAAGAGGAAATTATTTATATCTGGACATCCCCTACGATGATGGCGGCTGAAATTAAAGGTTCCACTTATAAGGCTGTAAAGGAGGCATTGGGCATGAAACCGGAAGAATATTCAATGAACGACCCCGATAAACCCGAACTGGAGGATTTACGCGGGAAACTGCCGAATGCACATATCACGCTGTATGAATACGAACCTCAAATAGGAATAAAACATCTTTCCGATCCTACCAAACGCGACTCCTTTTACCAATACGACCGGAGTGGACGACTGAGCAAAACGTATCGTGTAGAAGAGAACGGGAAACTCCAGTTGATGGAATATAATAATTATCATTACACAGAATAATAAAAAGAAATCCAATATGAAAAGATATTTAGTTTTTATAATATGCTTGGTGGCAATTGCCAGTATAGCCAGCGGACAAGGCACACCTCCTCCGGAAGGGGGCGTGAGGTTCAACATAGATATAAATGACGTTACGAAAGTTGTCCACCATACGTTTGATACGGAAAGAGCGACTGATGTATACGCGGATCCTTCCAATGACGTTATCTACACCTTTACAATCAATAATCATTCAACCTTATTTACAGCCAATGCAATGGGATCAAGGCTTTCATCCAGCCAAATGTTCCTTGCATACAAACCACTGAATAGTACACTCCCGGCAAAGATCATCGACGGAGCGACAAACAGTGCGAAAGTTCAAACAGCAATAGCATACGAAAAAATGTTCGGCCTTACGTATGATGAAGATCTCACCAAGATACCTAGCCAGTGTCCACTTATTTTTCGATCTCTTGACCCGGGAGAATACGCTCTTTTCTGTGAAGGAGGCCGGAGCGGTAACGGACTATTGGCTACGAATCTTTATTTCTCGGCTATCGGATGTAGCCGTACCAATGCCGTTGATCTGGGAACTTTCTCAAATGGGACTCACAAAGAAGTAACCCCCGGCATGTTTGGAAAAACCATCATTTATTATAAACTCAAACTAAGTGAACTAAGTCTCCTGAGTATCGTTCATCAAGGTCCGGCAGCCATGCACCCGATCATATCTGTAAGCGGCCTTTCGAAAACCAGCGAATCGTTTCCACTGACAGATACAGGGGTCCCGCAAATAAAAGACGCCAAACTGAAAGCAGGAGAATATTATATCCAAGTCATTTATCAAGGAGAGGTATGTGCCCAAGCGGGACTGGACGTAACATGTGTGGTAAACAATACGGGAACCGATTGGGAACAACCGTACGACATGGGAAGTTATGCGGATAGCCTGTGTTATACCCATCAATATAGTCATGCTTACGGGGAAACCATTTTCCACTGTTTTGAAATTAAGGATATCATGGATATTAGCATTGAAGTCCCTGTTTGGACCCCCAAAGATAATACTCCTACTACAATAGCATTATATGACGCAAGCCATCATCTTATCCAAAAATCCGGTTCGGAAGAATACATACAATGTCTGAACAGAAACCGTTTATCCCCCGGGATTTATTATCTCACAACAGAGGGAGCTTCTTATTTAACAGACCTGAACGTGACAGGAAGAAAACCGACACACCAAGTAGATGAGAACAAAAATTACATCATTACTACAAAGCCCATTGCATACATGCCTTCTATGGTAGATATGAAGAACCCGAAGTATGCCGGTCAAAACATTGTGTATGCCGATGTATTCGGAAGGACAGAACAAACTGTACAATCTGGAGCCAGCCCCCATATGAAAGATATCGTCAATACGAAAGAATATGACCGGATGTACCGGGATAGTTGCACCTGGCTTTCTGTAGTGAACTTAAACAAAGGAACGTTTCTGCCGATACAGACAGTTCGTCAATACGCCCAAAGCCAATATAATGACGCATTTGCTTATGAAAAGTCAATATACGACGGTTCACCGTTGAATCGGCTGATCGAGAAGTATAATCCCGGAAGCAGTTGGCACACCTCCGGACATAGCGAAAAGACGAACTATCTGACCAATACGTCTGCTGCACAATGCCGTCTTTTCACTGTTACAGGCACGAAAGCAAATCCTCAGATCTCCCCAAAAGGCTATTATGCAACTGGCGAACTGACTGTGACCGAAAATAAGGACGAAGACGGACACCTGACGTATGTTTATATAGATAAATTAGGACAGAACATCTTGTCTCGCTCGATAAATGAAAAAGATACATTGGATACTTATCAAGTATATGATGATTTCGGTAACCTCTGTTTCGTGTTGCCGCCTCTGGCTATCGAGAAGTTACAGGTTCTCGGACTGCAAAAAGTGTTGGAGTTATACGCATACCAATATCGCTATGACGGATTGAACAATTACTCTGGTAAAAAAATGCCGGGAGCAAAATGGGTAAACTATACCTATGATAAGAAAGGACGTTTATTGCTAACTCAGGACGCGAAAATGAAAGCGCAAAACAAATGGAAATGTTTTTTCTATGATCAACTTGGAAGAAAAGTACTAACTGCTATTTACAACGGTGAAGAGCAACCAAATATAAACTTCATGATGATCAATTTTGATGAGAAAGACAATACTTCGTTCTACGGATATACTATACATTATCTTATCAATAAGTCGAAACTGGAAATGCAGGAAGTGATCTACTATGATACGTACGACTATAAAAAAGTAAATTCACAATTTACTACAGCCTATAATTATGTGGAAGATACACAATACGGGCTGCGCTATAGCGACGACTCGGAACCGCTAAAATGCAAAGGTCAGCAAACCGGAATGATCTCCCGCGTATTGGGAACGGATCAATTGCTGTATACAACTATGTATTACGACTATTACCAACGTCCGGTACAAACCTACAGCACAGAAATCAACGGAAAAGTACATGTCCGGAAGTTTAAATATGACTTTAGCGGAAATATCCTGACCAGTTATGACGGTATAGCCTGGACCTCATTTACACAAGCCATGACCTACGACCACAACGGACGACTGCTGACAAACTTGCACAAGATCAATGGTTCAATATCCGCTAAACTTTCTTACGGATATGACGAATTAGGACGTCTCACCAGTGCTACAAGAAGTAACGGAAGTAAATCTCTGACTACTACCAATCAATACAACCTGCGCGGCTGGCTCACTGCTACTCTAAACCCATTATTCACTCAGCACTTGTACTATACCAACGGAACAGGAACTCCCTGTTACAACGGTAATATTAGCAGTATGACCTGGAAAGCGGGAAAGGAAGATACTACCCATGGCTATCGCTTCACATACGATCAGTTATCCAGACTGAAGAACGCTATGTATGGAGAAGGAGAAACGCTTTCGCCCGTACCCTACCGCTACGACGAGCAAATAACCGGTTACGACAAGAACGGAAATATCCTCGGGCTCAAACGCTACGGACAGGTTTTTGCCACCAGTTATGGACTGATAGATAACCTTACGATGAATCTCAACGGCAATCAACTGACAAGTGTGAACGACGCTGCAACAGCTCCGACATACAACAATGGTTTTGAATTCAAAGACAACGCTAAGTTAGCTACAGAGTATGAATACGACGACAATGGAAGTTTAACAAAAGATTTGAATAAAAAAATTACCGATATCCAATATAATTACCTAAATTTACCGGACCGTATTGAATTTGAAGGCGGAAATTATGTTTCTTACCTATATGATGCAGCAGGAAAAAAACTACGGGCTGTACATAGCATCGCGGGAGGCACTACTACCACTGAATACTGCGGCAGCGTGATCTTTGAAAACGGAACTCCAAAGACAGTATTGACAGAAGCTGGTTTTGTTTCGTTGAATGATAACAAGTATCATTATTACTTGCAGGATCATCAAGGTAACAATCGTGTGGTAGCCGATCAGAATGGAAATGTGGAGGAGGTGAATCATTACTATCCCTTCGGAGGTATATTCGCAAATACTTCGTCAATCCAGTCGTACAAGTATAACGGCAAGGAAATGGATACGAAGAACGGACTGAACTGGTATGACTACGGGGCAAGACAGTATGATGCGGCGATAGGAAGATGGCAGGTGGTGGATCCGATGGCGGAAAAGTACTATTCTATTAGTCCGTATATCTACTGTACAAATAATCCGATGAGATTTATTGATCCAACAGGTATGTTTTATGGAGATTATTATAGCGGTTATACAGGAAAGTTCCTTTTTAGTGATGGCATTAAAGATAACAAGGTTTATGTTGTAAACACCAAAGAAGTTGAAAGTAAATTAATAACCGAAGTCACTAATCTTGGATTAAAAGAAGATATTCCTGAGAAAACAAAAGTATTTAATGCTTTTTTAAAGAAAACTAATGATTACTTTACCGAGATGAATCAAAAGCTTGAAAAAAAGGAGTCAAAAATTCTAATGGGTGGTGTAGGGAAATACAAAAGAAAACTTGCTGCTTTTAGGGAATTAGTCACTGATGGAGCACCATTTGACATTAAAAATGCAGAAGGGGGAGAATTTTCGACGAAAAACGAGAAAGCTTTCAAAAATAAGTATGCCTTCTATGATGGTAAATTACTTCGTTATGACGACTTTGGCAATTTCAATTATGGAGTAGCCGGGAAAGCTTTTGGATTATCAAAATTTATATTACAAGTTGGTGCAGGTATAAATCAATTATCCAAGCCTAATGTTCCCCATTCTATTTTGTCTTATGGAGATGAAGAAAAGGATAATTACATGATTAGACAAGGTTTCGAATATTATAATAAACATTTTAAAGAATAATCAGGTATGCATAAATGTAAATTCATATTATTAAGTATAGTTTTTGTGTTGATTTCATGTAAAAATGAGTACGTATTAGACGATATCGAGAGTGTATCAGAATTAAGGAATGCAATACTTAAATCGGAAAAATATATGAAGAAGATAGAAGTGTTGCCTAAATATTCAAGCAGGTTTCATGCCGAATTCGGTGATTTAGAATTAGGAAGAATAGGATTACTTTATTCAACACTGAATTATGATCCAAATGATTCTATACAGGAAGGACGATACAACCCTAACTGGCAGGCAGATGTCGATACTGTACAAAATATACCGGGATTGAAACCAGAAGAATGGCAAGAACTAAAACTAAGTCTGAAAATTTTAGGGAAATACGGAATTTATCGTAACGAGCAAATCTCCTATCACGACGGAAAATTTGAGTTCTATATTAATTATTACAAGATTGATAAATATACAAAAATTGGTCCACCAGCTTATTTAGCTGTTCTTCCAGAAAAACAAACTCTAACTGATGAATTTAAAAAACGATTCATTATAATGGACAGAAGAGAAGATTTGTATTTTCTAATTTCGGTTGATAGACATTGATAGTTGATTAAAAATCATACCAGAGCACTTTTAATCCACTCTGGTATGATATTTTGTGTTCATCACTTCATTTACACAAGCCATGACCTACGACCACAACGGACGACTGCTGACAAACTTGCACAAGGTCAATGGTTCAATATCCGCTAAACTTTCTTACGGATATGACGAATTAGGACGTCTCACCAGTGCTACAAGAAGTAACGGAAGTAAATCTCTGACTACTACCAATCAATACAACCTGCGCGGCTGGCTCACTGCTACTCTAAACCCATTATTCACTCAGCACTTGTACTATACCAACGGAACAGGAACTCCCTGTTACAACGGTAATATTAGCAGTATGACCTGGAAAGCGGGAAAGGAAGATACTACCCATGGCTATCGCTTCACATACGATCAGTTAATCTTTTTAGAAATACACCTTCTGCTATTTCTCTTTTTCCATACGTTGAAATAACTTTTTCTTTTTATTCCTATACTTCTGCGAAAGCGGATTATATAAATAAAGACTAATGTGTTTCATCCGTTGTTCATCTTTCTTTTGTTTTCGCAATTCCTGTTGTTCTACCTTTGTAATTTGTGCCTTATGCTTCTTCTTAAGTAAATCATATTCTGACGTACCCCTAAGCTGATGAACAAGAATTCTTTTAACTCGAGAAAGTATTTTCCGTTCACGAACAGAACAACGATCGATCTGACAGACAAAAAAACATCTCAATTTAATAACTAACTCATGAAGGCATTTTGTGCGAGCAGTTATACTAAACGGGCACCTAGTCGATAAAGTAAATCGAAAATAATTTTGAGCACAAAAAAACGAAATAAACTCATGCCGAACAGATTTGCAAGAAAAACAAGGTTCGAAAAGCTGTCCCTCCATCCTGAATGTAAGTAGCCTGATGATTCGGGCAAGCAACTTTTTTTCTTGATCAGAATAAGATTCGTTCACCTGTCGGGCAAAAGGAACATAAAAATTTCTTAATGTATCTTCTAGAAACAACAAACATTGTACTCGTATATGCGAACTAATCGGCTGCTCTTTAAACGGACAACCCACTGACATCCTTTTTTTTCATAACTTTAATCTATATAAATCAAAAAATTATTCCGATTCAAAAATAAAAATACTTTAAATATGCTCTTAATACAGAAAAAACTGCTACGTATTTATGAAAGTACGGTCAGTATTACAATTCTATCACAATCAAAACCTCTATTTAAAACCTGCAAAGGTCTGGAATACGTTGTTTTTCTCCAAATCAATACTCAAAAGTTTCCAATACAGAAAATCCTATGTATCAATTAGAAAAAGACTTCCCGAAATTTAATATTTGAAGTCATACAGGTTATCATATCATCCACTACCGGTGCACCCGATTTAAAATTAAAAAGAGGTTTAACCATGAGAGAACACTGTACAAATAAGTAAATTTGTAACATGAGAAAGACGCTACTGAGGATATCTATTAGAAAATTTCCAAAAGAAATAATTACATTCAAATCCATTAACAACATTTTTAGTGGCACTGTAAATATTAAATATTCAGAACATGGGAATTTTCACAATATATTATCGAGTGATACCTTAATATTATTGTTTCTTTTCACTAATAGATTTCGCCTTCATCCACCAAGCAATTAACTATCAACAGCTTAACTATAAACTTTTTCATAAATCTGAAGCTATTTTAAGGAAAACATGATTTTTTTGTTCATAAATGCTTTGTTTTATTGCCCATAAATTATATATTTGCATTATTAATTAATCTACAATCAATAAAAAACACGAAGAATTTTAAACATAATACAATTATGAAATCTAATGATCTAATACTAAAAATTACGTACACAAAAATTATAGTATGCCAATACTTACATTCTTTATTATGAAGGAGGAGTTCTAAAAAAGAGATAGAAAAATCATGTATTTCATTTTAAAAATTTAGTTGCCTTTTAACTAAAGCGTTTCTTTTATATTAAGTTATACAAAATAAAGTAATTAGAATATATGTTTTGATATATTCCAGCCTTATTTATTCGATATAATATATTTCAACCATTTAACTATTTTTTTTATGAAAAATCACTTAATCACAGCACTTATTTGCTGTTTATCCTTTATCGGTTGTAAGGATGATAAAGTCGATTCTACACAGTACGACCCATCCCAGCCGGTAGTGTTTACAGATTTCAGTCCCAAAGAGGGAGGTATGCGAACTCGACTATACATTGAGGGCAGTAATTTTGGAAGTGATCCTACCAAAATTCATATCACAATCGGTGGAGAAAAAACCAAAACTATTGGAGCCGATGGAAAAAACATTTATTGTATGGTTCCTCCCAAAGCCTTTAATGGAATAATCAATATTCGTGTAGATGGACCAGATGGACAAACAGTTGCAGAACATACATTCGAACAGGAGTTTCAGTATGCTCCTGAAACAATTGTAGGTACCTTGTTACGTAAAGTAGATGAGGATAATAATTCTGCATTTCAAGAAGGTTCGTTTGATGAAGGAGCTTCTATTCCTTCCAACGATTGTATGGTGTTCGATCCCCAATACAAGGAGGGGGACGACCGATTACTTTTCTCTTCAAACTATTACGACGGCCTTCATTTGGTTAATTTGACGCAACGGACTGTGAAACGCCTCTTCCCTAGAACAGGATACAGCACCATGTACTCCTTCACGTTCAGTGCAGACGGAGATACGTTGCTGTTTACCGATGACCATGGTCAGGACAACACTAGTCGCGCAAACATCTATTATTCTCTCCGTCGTGAGAATTTCAGACGAATCCGTCCCTACAACTATGGTAAGACCTCTTACAGTTTAGTGTATATGGACGATGGAACAATCTTTTATACCACTTGGTGGGAGGGTAAAGTCTACAAAATGATACGTAACGGAGCCATTCCGAATATCGATAGCAATGCAGAAGTTGCCTTCAGCCTGAGCCAGATCTCGTCAGTAGGCGGTTCACACACGCTGTTATTCAAACACCCGTCCAATAAATTCATGTATATGCTTTCCGACGGCTTCGGAGCGGTGTTCAGAGCCGATTATGATCCGGTGGCTAAAACATTTGGTAATCCTACGGTTATTGCCGGAAACATGAATAACAAAGACTTCAAGGAAGGAACCGGAGGTGCTGCCCGATTTAAAAAACCTGAATTCGGTGTATTCGTTAAAAATGAAAAATACGGAGAAGGAATTGGTCCTGACCAAGATCAGTATGATTTCTACTTCTGCGACAGAGATAATCACTGTATCTGGAAATTAGATCCTTATGGGGTAGCTTCCCTTGTAGCCGGACGAAGCAATGAAAACGCTGACGGTAAAGTCTGGGGATATGTAGACGGTAATCCGTTGATGGAAGCACGTTTCAATCAACCGTCCGGTCTTACTTACGACCCCGATGAAGATATCTTCTACATTGGAGATATTGATAATAAAGGTATTCGTTATATGACAACAGAATAATACTATCTAAAACACAAATGAATATGAGAAATATAATCTTACTATTTTTATTGATAGTAGGCTGGACAACTACAGCCTACGCTCAAAACGAGCAAGAAAAACTTGAAGTGACGGGAATCGTCACAGATGCAAGGAATGAGCCTCTAGTGGGTGTGAACGTGACGGTGAAAAATGTGCCGGGCTTCGGTGCGATAACTGACATAGACGGACGTTATAAGATTAAGGTCCCCAATTATTCTTATCTGGTCTTTTCTTATGTAGGCTTTGACAAGCAGGAAATTTTCGTCAAAGATAAAAAGAATATCAACGTAGTCATGGCTGAGACCAAAGCAACGGCAATTGATGAAGTCGTTATTACAGGAACGGGTGCCCAGAAAAAGATAACCATGACGGGTGCCGTTACCACTGTCGATGTATCTCAGTTACGTACTCCTACGGCAAGTATCACAAATGCCCTTGCAGGTAACGTAGCGGGTATTATGGCACGCCAAACTTCAGGACAGCCAGGTAACAACATTTCCGAGTTCTGGATCCGCGGTATCTCCACTTTCGGTGCTGGCGGTAGTGCATTGGTACTGGTCGATGGTTTTGAACGTGACATGAATGAGATCAATGTGGAAGATATCCAAGATTTCTCTGTTTTGAAAGATGCCTCTGCAACTGCTATCTATGGTTCTCGCGGTGCAAATGGTGTTGTCCTGATTACCACTAAACGCGGTAAAGAAGGAAAAACGCGTGTGAATGCCAAGGTGGAAACTTCGTATAGCACACGTACCAAAACTCCGGAATTTGTAGACGGTCCTACATATGCCCGTATGATGAATGAGGCTTTGATTACCCGTAGCCAAGCGCCGGCTTATTCTGATAGCGATCTGAGACTGTTTGAAAACGGTCTGGACCAGGATCTTTTCCCGAATGTGGACTGGATGAATTTAATCTTGAAAAAAGGTGCTCCCACTTATCGTGCAAACATAGACCTGACCGGTGGTGGTACGGTAGCTCGCTATTTCATTTCTGCTAGTTATGTAAATGAAGGTGGTATGTACGAGACAGATCGTGCTATGACAGACTATAACACCAATGCCAACTATCACCGTTGGAATTACCGTATGAATGTGGACATAGACCTGACAAAAACCACATTGTTGAAAGTTGGTGTAGCTGGCTCTTTGGACAAGCAGAATCTGCCGGGAAGCCAGTATCATGAAATCTGGAATTCACTGTTGGGATACAGCCCCATTGCTTCTCCGGTACAATACAGTGACGGAAAATGGGCAGCTGTCGGTAATGGAGGCCAAAGAAACCCTTGGGTACTGACCACTCAGCAAGGATACCAGGAAACATGGAAGAATAAGATTCAGACTACAGCAAATCTCGAACAAGATCTTAAATTTATCACTAAGGGATTGAAGTTCTACGGACGTTTCGGATTCGATACTTATACAGACAATGGTGACAACCGTTACAAATGGCCTGAAAGCTGGATGGCAGAACGTCAGCGTACCTCCGACGGTGAACTCCAATTCAGAAGAATAGAAACGGAACAACTGATGAATGGAACAATGTACTCAAGCGGACAACGGAAGGAATATCTGGAGGCAGAGTTACACTACAACCGCACGTTTGGTGACCATATGGTAGGAGGAGTATTAAAGTACACACAAGATAAGACTACCAATACGTCTCATAATAGCAACACAAACAGCTATGATAAAATTGTACAAAGTATCCAGAACCGTCACCAGGGATTTGCCGGACGTTTTACCTATGGATGGAAATACCGCTACTTCTTTGACTTTAACTTCGGTTACAACGGCTCTGAGAATTTCGCTACAGGACACCAGTTTGGATTCTTCCCTGCTTATTCAGTAGCATGGAACATCGCTGAAGAGGCAATCATCAAGAAGAACCTCAAGTGGCTGAATATGTTCAAATTACGCTACTCTTACGGTAAGGTAGGTAACGACAATGTAGGAACCCGTTTCCCTTACGTGGAGAAATTTGGAACTTGGGATGAAGACGGATACTATTATGGTGACATCGGTACAAGCAACT
Organism: Bacteroides bouchesdurhonensis; assembly: GCF_900155865.1. Taxonomy (GTDB): domain Bacteria; phylum Bacteroidota; class Bacteroidia; order Bacteroidales; family Bacteroidaceae; genus Bacteroides; species Bacteroides bouchesdurhonensis. The sequence goes on along the minus strand of NZ_LT707006.1, from coordinate 1,454,681 downwards.
ATTATTATCCGGGCTTGACTTATTCGAGAATCGCATCCAGAAATATCTCTTGGGAAATTGCCAAGAAGCATGACCTCGGACTTGACTTCTCTTTGTTCGACGACAAATTCAGCGGTACTATCGACTACTTCCACGAACAACGTGACGGTATTTATATGGTGCGCAGTTTCCTTCCTCAGATCATCGGTCTGAACCATATCTCTACAAAACCTTTCGCTAACGTAGGATCCGTTCTGTCTGAAGGTTTTGACGGTAACATCGCTTATAAGCAGAAACTGGGGCAAGTAGACCTTACAGTACGTGCCAACATGACTTATAGCAAGAATGAAATCAAGGAGTATGACGAAGAGAACAGCCGTTATCCGTATAAGATGAAATACGGTTTCCGAGTAGACCAGGCACGTGGTCTGATAGCTGAAGGACTATTCAAAGATTACGAAGAAATCCGTAACAGACCGTCACAAGGCTCAGGCATCATGCCGGGAGATATCAAGTACAAAGACGTAAATGGTGACGGTGTAATTAACTCAGATGACGAAGTGCCTATCGGTGCGACTACCCGTCCTAACCTGATCTACGGTTTCGGTATATCTGCTCAATGGAAAGGATTTGACGTCAACGTTCACTTCCAAGGAGCCGGTAAGTCATCCTTCTTTATCGACGGATTTACAGTATACCCATTCAGAGATAAGTCTTGGGGTAATATCCTGACAGATGTAGTCGGTAACTACTGGTCATTAGGAACCAACGAAGATCCGAATGCTAAATACCCACGTCTGAGTTATGGTGGCAACAGCAACAACTATCGTCCTTCTACTTATTGGCTGCGTAACGGTTCATACATGCGTTTGAAGAATGTAGAAATCGGTTACAGTATCCCTAAACAATTTGTCAATAAGCTTCATTTAGACCGCGTACGTCTCTACTTGATGGGAACAAATCTGTTGACTTTCTCTAGCTTCAAGCTTTGGGATCCGGAATTGGGTAGTTCTAACGGACAACAATATCCGTTATCTAAAACTGTTACCATCGGATTAACTATAGGAATCTAAAACAATCATTAAAAGAAAAGTTATGAAAAAAAATAAATACATTATATTGGGAGCGGTGGTGCTCGGTTTGGGACTCTCTTCCTGCTCCGATTACCTGAATGTAGATCGCTATTTCAGAGATCAGCAGTCTACAGAACGCATCTTTTCGGATAAAGATTATACACTTCAATGGCTGTCATTCTGTTACAGCCGCCTGCAAGGAGATAATCTGGAGGTAGGACACAGTGACGTATGTCCTTTCAATTTCTCAGATGACCAAGTATTCAATGAACGAGGAGATCGTTTTGCCAAATTCAAACGCGGCGAATACCTGAATTCCATTGGTGGCCAAAACGCATGGAAATGGTCATATGACGGAATCTATCAGGCCTCTATCCTACTGAATGAGTTACATGAGAATGATGATCTCACACCAGAGGAAGTAACGGATGTAAGAGGTCAGGCTCGTTTCTTACGTGCTTATTTCTACTGGATGCTGCTAAGAAAATTCGGTCCGATACCTATTCTTCCACCGGAAGGAGCCGACTATACAAAATCGTATGACGAGTTGGCGTATCCACGTAACACTTATGACGAATGCGTAGAATTCATTACCTCTGAACTGGAAATTGCGGCTACTGAGTTGTTCGAGAAACGCGACAACCTGAATATTGCCCGTCCGACGAAAGGAGCTGCACTGGCTGTACGTGCCAAGGTATTCCTCTATGCTGCCAGCCCGCTAGCAAACGGCAATACAGAGATGGCAGACTTTGTCAATATGGATGGTAAACAGTTGATCCCACAAGAATATGATGAAGAGAAATGGGCAAAAGCTGCTGCTGCCGCCAGAGACATGATTGAGTACTCGGAAGCGAGCGGTCTCTATAAACTTTATACTTTTGAAAAACGTCCGATTAGTACAGACGAGGCTTATCCGACTACTATCGAACCGCCCTATCATGAAATTTATTCCAACGAGAACTTCCCGAATGGTTGGGCGAATATCGATCCGTTTGAATCATATCGTTCTATTTTCAATGGTGACATTTATGCTGCCGAAAATCCAGAACTTATCTTTACCCGGGGAACCAATGGTGACAACAATGACTTATCAACAGATAACACCATGGCAGATTTCGTAAAACATCAGTTGCCGGGAACGTTTGGAGGATGGAATGTACATGGAATAACCCTAAAACAGAGTGAAGCTTATGCCATGGCTAATGGTGATCCATTTGACCCGGAATGCTACGAATTGTGGAAAGGAAAGTACACAAACGATGAGAACAAGAATGAGCATAAGTACGACCACGTAAAAAATGGCGTATGGTGGGGATACACTAACCGCGAACCTCGTTTCTATGCTTCTGTAGCTTTCAACGGAGCTTTGTGGAATGCGCTTAGTATTACGGAAGAAGGCGGAAAGGACTCAAGAAACAGACAAATCTGGTATTATCGCGGAGCAACCGACGGACGTATCAACGGATCTGATAACTGGTGTATTACCGGTATCGGTATCATGAAATATGTAAACCCGAACGATTGTGCCAAATGGGGAGGCTCTATCTACAAGAAAGTGGAACCGACACTTCGTTATGCCGACATACTGTTGATGTATGCAGAAGCACTGAATAATATTACCGAAGGAAAACACTATCAGGTGGCTTCATGGGACGGAAGCAAGACTTACGACATCTTCCGTGACAAGGAAGAGATGCGCCGCGGAGTGAAACCGGTCCGTATGCGTGCCGGAGTTCCTGACTATGACGATGATGTATATGAGAGCCCGACGAAATTCTTTGAAAGAATCGTTCATGAACGTCAAGTTGAATTCTTTGGAGAAACCCAGCGTTACTACGACTTGCGTCGTTGGAAAATTGTGGAAGAGCATGAAGGTGAACAAATCTACGGCTGTAACACGCTAATGAATGAGAATTACAAAGATATGTTTTATCTGCCGGTCAGAGTAGCAGAGTTGCAGACTTCTTTCTCTCGTAAACAGTATTTCTGGCCTATCAGCTTCGATGAACTGAAACGGAACAAGAATCTGTCACAGGCTCCAGGTTGGGAGTATTACAATTAGTGTTATCATTAATAAAGCAAAAAATCAATATGAGAAAATTATACATTTTAGGAATGATGCTGGGTGTCAGCGCAATGTTCAGTGCTTGCAATGACGAATGGAAAGATGAACTTTACCAGCAGACCATTTCTTTCAAAGCACCCGTAGGAGACAACGGTCTGAGTGAAATTTATGTGCGCTACCAACCGAACGGGGTGGGAATATACCAATTGCCGGTCATTGTCAGCGGTTCGAAAACTAACGATAAGAATGTCGACGTGAAAATAAGTGTGGATGAGGATACGCTCCGTACACTTAATCAAGCGAGATTCCCTGCAGACCGTCAGGACATCTGGTATGTCCCCCTTGCAGAAAAACATTATTCTTTTGAATCAAATGTTTGCCATATCCCTGCAGGAGAGAGCATACAGCTCTATCCTATCACTTTCGACTTTACCGGGTTGGAATTGGATGATAAATATGTGCTTCCGTTAACCATTGACGAAGATCCTTCTTACATGCCAAACAAGTATAAAGGACGTTATAAAGCACTGTTGGGAGTGAACCTGTTCAATAACTATTCCGGAACTTACAACACCACGCTGATGAACATTTACATCGAAGGAACGTCGTCAGATCCCGCAAAGGTAGATACACGTGAAGCGCGTGTGGTGGATGAGAATACCATTTTCTTCTATGCAGGTTCCACTTGGAAAGAAGAAGAGGAACGTTCCAGATATAAAGTGTTTGTCGAGTTCCAAGAGGGCACGGAGGACGCTGATGGAACTATTAAAGGAAAGTTGAGAGTATATGGTGACCCGAATGAGGTTGGAGAAAAGAAAACCAATATTGAACCGTTGGGTGAATGTACGTACGAAAAAAGAGTCGTTCAGCACGAAACCATCAAATATATGGAACGCCATCTTACTACACTGCAAATCAGTTATAAGTACACGGATGTTACTTCTAATAAGAAGTACCCGATGACTTACGAAGTAAAAGGCTCCATGACAATGGAACGTCAGATCAACCCATTGATTCCGGATGAGGATCAGGCTATTCAATGGTAAGACAAAGTAGCTATTCATTAACATAGAGAAGGGCTGGATTTCAAACAAGGAATCCAGCCCTTTCTATTCTCTTACACGTCCTGTGGTTTAACATGAATAGATGATAGCCTATTGATTTACAACAAACACTGGAACGCATCGCAACACATCCCTGCGATCTGTAGTGCGCGCGCATCACCCAACCATGTTCTTGCGTATGGGACAAGGCAACCGCCACGAATCGATGCTGGCATTGGGAAGGAGTGCTAGGCATAAAGAATTTTCTAAAGAAGAATTAGAAAAACTGATTTCGATAATGAGAGTAAAAATTATAAGTGAGAGTAATTCCTTTCAAGAATCACAAAGAGATTTATCTTCTGGTTATCAGCACATTGACTTGTCATATACCCCTCAAAAAGGAGCCAATCCGCCACTCTCACTCTCAACTCTCACTTATACGTTTGTTTCCCCCGAAAACACCCTGTAGCAAGAAGAGGATATGTCAATAAATGATGAAAAAGTGTTATCCTCTACCGCCACCGAGCTGGATACCTATTTCGTGCGCAATCAAACAGGATAATGGCAAGCACGATGATGTACTCCGCAACTCCCTCCACCATGAGCCTGTATCGACAGACTATAAAACGGGTTCCGGACAGGCAAAATATCCAACATGCTTTCCGATTACTTCACCCTCAAGGAAATCAAAGAAAAAGCACTCTCAGATAATATAGCCGATAGTAGTTTATATCGGTATCTGCTTCAACTGATAGAGACCAAACATCTTGAAAAACAAGGAGATGCATATCATAAACTAAAAAAAATCACTCTCAAAGGGGCGTTAAGTGAGAGTGAGAGTGAGAGTCCGTCAAATCAACCTTCCCAAAGGGCTGGTTTGATCCGGTAAAGGCGGTAATAAACCAGTCATAATATGATACAAATCTCACAACCGGACAAAAACGGAAATCTAATAAGAATGAACTGATTAAGTACTAGAAAGGTGACAATCATGTAGAAGAGTGAAGCCGGTCAAGTACAAGAACGGACGGATAGAAGTACAACAGTTTACTAAGAGAAGTACTAGAAACGAGCAAGAGTAGTACTAGAAATGACCAAGAGAAGTACTAGAAATGAGCAAGAGATGTCCGCATCCCTTAATCCATCTGACCAACGTTTTAAGAGCAGTCTCAACTGTACGTCCGGGACAATAAAGCAATGCCAACTCCGACTTGTCATAAGCTCTCATATCAAACTTCTTCTCCTCTTTTTCTTCTTCGAAAAAAGACAATAAGATACATTTTTGGACAAAGCCGGACATCTGCTGACAAATCGGGACAGTAGCCTTTCGCAAGCCCCTACCTTCGTAGTGTCATAAGCAAGGAACCACTTGTGACGAAGAGAATAGATTCAACTTATTTCAAAATCAAAAAAAAGAATTATGGCAAAAGTTTTTTCATTCATCAGTGTACTTCGCAAGAATATGCTGGACAAAGAGAAGCCCGATATGTATTATGCCTTGGCGAAAAGGAGGTGTGAGAATTATGGCTATCAAATAACCTGAGAGTCATCATCGACCTCAGATTAAATAGATTGTACAATCCTTTAACAATAACTAATAATGAAACCAATAACAAAATTACTAATTCTTTTTGTATGTGTATTTGTTTGCGATACATTGCATGCACAAAACATCAAAATAGACCTTCCTTCGGTAACTCAGCATTCCCCGGAAGGCACATCTGTAACCAAATATGCCAATTATCCGGTCAATTATTCCGTAGGTCTTCCAGAAATTAAGATTCCAATTTTTGAGATACAGGAAGGCGAGCTCACTCTCCCACTCTATTTATCTTACCACGCTTCCGGCTTGAAACCTTATGAAGGTTCCGGATGGGTAGGCACCGGATGGAGTCTATTTTCCAATCCCTCCATCGTCAGGAATATCAACGGACTTCCCGATGAACGACAGGGAGAAGGATATCTGTTTATACAGCGTCATTATAATGACATAACGGATAATGACCTAAAGAAAATCCATCTGAGTCATATGCTAGAAGGACTTATTGATGAAGAGCCCGACCAGTTCTCTTATCGCTTGGCCGACGGCAGTGGTTCCTTTTATGCCAACAATGACAGAGAGTTTATCACCCGTCCCTACAGGGCACTGAATATTCAAGGGAATACAGCCACCAGCTTGAAAACATTTAATGTAAAAGACGAAAAAGGATGGCTTTATCATTTTGGTGATGGAAGCGATTATCAAGTATCGGACAATTCGGGAGGTTGTGTAAACGAATGGCTTTGTAACTATATCAAGGCACCAGTTTCAGGAAAGCAGATCAATTTCACCTATCAGAATATGAAGCATATCACTAGTTTCGGATCGCCGATGAATGACGTTATCATCATCAACGACAGGCAATTACAAGAAGGTCCTACCCTAACCCTGAAATCATCGGGATTCTCGGAGGTCTACAAACTAAAGAATGGAGAGAAAACGTATAAAGGTTCCAGCCATGAAGGAATACAAGCTGCGCCACGTTATACCTCCGAATCTACTTTCGCCAGATATTTATCACAGATTTCATTCAGCAACGGGAAAATACTATTCCACATGGATGAAGAAAATAAGGAAACTCTCCGGTCAGTTGAAGTCTACGATCAAGCAAACCGTCTGATAAAGAAAATAGAATTTTACATCACTCCATACAATGAGAATACACCGCTAACCAAATTAGATTCTATCACAATTCAAGGACAGGATACCGAACGTGCTAGTTATGTATTTGATTATAATAGCACTTCAGTAGTTCCCAACCTGGCAACTAAAGGAATAGATCATTGGGGATTCTATAACGGGATGGACAATGACCATACAGTGCCACAGGGAGAAGTCGAATACGAAGAAGGTGATTTCAATGTCACAACGGTTAAACTGCCCATTGGCGACGCAAACAGGGAAAGTACGGAAGCCATGCAGTTTGGAGTTCTGCGTTCTATCGTTAGTCCCGAAGGTACTTTAACGGACTTCACTTATGAAGTGAACAAAACGAAGAATTATACAAAGAAAAAAGTGATTGGTCCTGATTCTTGTTTAGTAGGAGGCTTACGGATTTCAAAAATAGAAGTAACAGACCTGCAAACAAATCGACCGGTACGGATTCGATATATATCATATTATGACCAAAGCATTGAGAGAATCATCAAATTCACAGACTATGGAACTCCGAAACGTGCTGTCAGCTTGAACGATTACGGTTATTACCAGAATAAAATAGAATTAAGCAATTATGCAGCGGAAGAATCACGCATGCAGATATATTGCTCCACCCCGCTGACTTCCATAGCCTGGAATGGTGGAAGCAGTGTGCTATATCCACATGTTCTCGAACGTGAATATTGCCCCTCTACCAATGAAGAACATTGCACTAAATACGATTATGATATTCCCGACTTTTCACCTGAGGAATTGAAAACGACAATGTCTGATATGCCTTTTAGCAAGAACATGCTGGGAAATGATTTCAGGATTGGATCATTGATAAAAAAAGAAGTATTCAAGCCTAAAGGGACAGGGCATATCCTATTGAATCGCATTCCTATTGAAACAACAGAATACAAATGGATATGCCAAAACTCTTACGTATCCAATTCGACAGAGTATATGAAATATAACGCTTATCATAAAAGTAATTTAATCAGTTTTGGTAAAGCCTATTGCCTGGCTTCCATATTGGGTGATGCCGGTGAATTAGAGATTAGTAATTATAGGGATGCAAACACCCGATATACTTCCTGGTTTCCAACTGTGGGAGTGATGGTATTGCAAAAAGAAACCCATACCCGGTATACAGAGGACGGCAAAAGCACTGTCTACACCAAAGAGTACGACTATGACGATTGTGCTTATAATCCTGTTCCGATAAAGATTACGACGACAAAAAGTGACGGGACATCCTTCAAAGAGGTATTCAAATACCCGGAGGACATTGTAGTAAGAGAGCACGAAGGTTCTGACCCGGATCTGGGACCTATGGAAAGCCAGGAAGATCTGGGGGAAGTTTACTTAATGTCGAACCACCGCATGACGGAATTGCTGGAACATATCATTATCAACGGCAATTGCAAGACCACTTACAGGAATAAATATGTATCAGGACACCCCAAAGAGGTGAAAGTGAAAACATCCGGTATGAGTGGTTTCGAAACTAGAATCAACTATCACAATTTTGACTTTTCCGGAAATCCGGTCTATATCACTAAGGATGATTCTACTAAGGTGGTATATCTATGGCTGCGTACCGGTCAGTTCCCCATTGCCGAAATACATGGGGCTACTTACAAGGAAGTAGATACCGCAGTACGGACTGTTTTCAATGCGACAGATATAACGGCATTATCCCAATGGAGCAGCCTAACGGATGAAAAACTCAGGAATGGAGGATTGCAACACGCACTTCCCAACGCATTGGTAACTACATATACTTACCAACCGTTGGTAGGAATGACCTCTGTCACCGATCCGCGCGGAGTTACCACCTATTATGAATACGACACACTGGGACGACTGAAAGGGACATATCTGATAGAATCCGGTGTGAAGAAAGTGATAGAATCATACAATTACCATTATGGCAAACAATAAAACCGAACCAGATAATGAAAACTAGTATCATTTATATATCAATATTGTTGATGTTCCTAAATTGGAACAGTCACATGTATGCGCAGACATCTACAAGAAATTATATCTATACCCGTACTTATACCGATGAAACAAATACAAGTTACAGGGATGTAATCCGGTATTTTAACGGACTTGGATATCCGGAGCAAACAGTGAGGAAGAATTTTTCTCCTACTCACAAGGATGTGATTAACTCACAGGATTACGATGGTTTCAGTCGTGAGACATGTTCATGGCTTCCGACAGCAATCCCGGATAATAATGGTTCCTATGTTCAACCGCATATACTGAATGCTAACGTCAAAGCCTTTTACGGAAATGATTCGCGACCATACTCAGAGAAAATATATACACTTTTTTCTCAAGACCGTATTTCTGAAGAATTCGGTCCGGGTTCCGACTGGCATACAAACGGCAAATCCGTAAAAACGGAATATCTTACGAATGTGGACAATACCGGTGATCTTGCCTGTGCCCTGTTCAAAGTAAAAGGTTCAGGAGTGGATAGCAAACTTGCCAGAACCGGTTATTATGCAACTGGAACGCTTGATGTGACAAAGGTAACAGACGAAGACGGCAATGTCACTTACGAATTCAAAGACAAGCTGGGTCAGGTCTTGCTGGTACGGCAGAAAAATGCTCAAGAATCATTGGATACTTATCATGTATTTGATGATTTTGGAAATATCTGCTTTATCCTTCCGCCCTCTGTGTCCGATTCTATAAACGCTGACGGTACTTGGAATGAGACGACTTTAACCTCAATCGCAAACTTCGCTTACTTATATAAATATGATTCACGTGGCCGCTGTATCAGCAAAAAGCTCCCCGGCTGCGACTGGACTTATTATGTGTATGACCGTTCCGACCGACAAATATTTGTTCAGGATGGCGAACTTCGTCTAAAAGGAGAATGGCTCTTTTCCATTCCCGATGCCTTGGGACGCCCGGCATTAACCGGAATTTGCAAAAATAATCTCAACTACTCCAACAATCCTCTCAACGATGTATGCATACAAGGAATGCGCTCAAATGCAACGAACATAACGAAGGGATACATCGTGTCGGGAATTTCACTAACTACTCCTGTTATATTGACGGTGAACTATTATGATAATTACGATTTCATGGGATATAACGGAATTCCGGATGCTATAAATGCGGACATGAAATATGAAGTGGTACAAGGATTCGGAACACGCTATGAGGACAGCAAAGGCTTATTGACCGGCACATTAGTAGCACAGCTACCGACTGACGGTACGGCTTCTGCCTCGTTTCTGAATTCTGTATTGTATTATGATTACCGGGGACGGGTGATACAGGCGAAAGCGGAGAATCATTTGGGAGGAAAAGAAAAAGTATATACAGCATATAGCTTTACCGGAAATCCGTTGCAAGTGAAAAAAGTACATACAGCCTCAGGAAAGGATACACAAACGGAAGTTTATACCTATACCTATGATAACGCCGAGAGATTGCTAAAAATAATGTATCAACTGAATAATGGCACAGCAGTAACACTAGTAGACAATGCCTATGATGAAGTAGGCCGACTGAAGTCAAATAGCCGGAACGGGAACGCAAAACTGAAAACAGAGTATGCGTATAACCTACGTTCCTGGACAAAAGGCATCACAGGTTCGTTGTTTAATCAGACTATTAATTATCAGGAGAATGTGGCCGGGAATACTCCATGTTACAATGGAAATATCAGCAGCATGTCTTGGAAGTCCGGAGCTGAAACTGTAGAAAGGGGGTATCGTTTTACGTATGACGGACTTTCAAAGTTACCGAAACTGGCTAGAAACTATGTATACAGGGTATCGTTTTACGTATGACGGACTTTCAAGGCTAAAGAATGCAACATATGGAGAAGGAGATAATCTGGCTAATAATAGTAACCGATTTAACGAACAGATTACAGGGTATGACAAGATGGGGAACATTCTGGGATTACAGCGTTACGGACAGATTTCTGCCACGACATATGGTCTGATTGATAACCTGAATCTGACTTATAATGGTAATCAACTGTTAAGTGTAAACGACGCCGTAACAACATCAGCATTCAACAATGGTTTTGAATTTAAAGACAACTCAAAACAGGCTACGGAGTATATTTACGACGATAATGGCAATTTAACGAAAGATTTGAATAAAAAAATTACCAATATCCAATATAATTACTTAAATTTACCGGACCGTATTGAATTTGAAGGCGGAAGTTCTATTTCTTACCTCTATGATGCAGCAGGGAAAAAACTACGAGCTGTACATACCATCGCAGGAAACACTACTACTACCGATTACTGCGGTAGCGTGATCTTTGAAAATGGAACTCCTAAGACTGTATTGACAGAAGCCGGTTTTGTTTCGTTGAATGATAACAAGTATCATTATTATTTGCAGGATTATCAAGGGAATAATCGTGTAGTAGCCGATCAGAATGGAAATGTAGAAGAGGTGAATCATTACTATCCTTTCGGAGGTGTGTTTGCTAATACATCTTCTATTCAACCGTATAAGTATAATGGTAAGGAACTGGATACAAAGAACGGACTGAACTGGTATGATTACGGGGCAAGACATTATGATGCAGCGATAGGTAGATGGCATGTGGTGGATCCGATGGCGGAAAAGTGCTATGGGTTAAGTCCGTATGTTTATTGTGCAAATAACCCGATCAACAACATTGATTCGGATGGTAAAGATTGGTACAAAGTTCAGAATGTCGAAGGCACATGGCAATATAAATATAGCGAAGAAATTCGTTCACAGAAAATGTTGAATAAAGTTGTAAAGAATGGGGTTTATCTAGGATTAACTTATACTGAAGGTGATAATTATTACAGTTTGATGGGAGACCAATATTTATCTTCCTCAAAAGAAGGGAAGACAATGCAAAAATTAGATGAAGCTTTAATCAAGTATGCAGTACCCACTGAATATGATCAATTTGAGAATAAATTGAGTGGAGATGAAGATACTGATTTTGATATTGGCGAGTATAATAGAATTAGTACATTTGGATTAAGAGAAGATACGTATTTTACATTTGAGATCGAAGGAGGATATGTAGCCTATTTTAAAACAGATAAAGGGATAAAGAATAGAGCAAAAGCTGGTGGGTTTGGATATGTTAAAGATGGTACTGTACGTGGACAAGGAAATAGAGGAACAGGATCATTGGAAAGTGGTATTCCAATATACTTTGAACGTATGAATACATCAGGTACTAGAACTGTACATGCTGCGCAAATAATGTTTTATACAAAACAAGCAGGTTATCGTTTTCTAAATAGATACAATAAATTATTTCAAAATAGATTTAGATGAAAAGAATTATAATATTAATAGTTAATCTTCAGTTGTGTACACTAGTATGCAATGCACAATATCTATTGAGGGAAAATCCTTTTTACCCATGCTTAGATGTTATTGTTGGTCTTTATCACGGCTTTTTCATTTAAGTTTTGATTTAGGGGTACAATCCCCCTACCCATGCCAGTGCGGCATGGGCGGGTATCCCGTTGTTGGTAATCAATGCGTTACGAATATGTCAAATCTGAATTTTTCTCATTTTTGAGCCAAAAAATGCAACACGTTAGTGAAGCTTACCGATAGTTCCCTTATTATCTCAGCTGTACCCTTTTGCTTATCTGATATTTTTTTCCTTCTGTTCTTCCAAACGGCAATCAATGCCAACACCATCCTTTGAATTGTGTCCAGATTCCTGGCCGCCCGTTCAGCCTTACGCTTTATGCTGTCCTGCCGGAGATTGCGGTCAAGATCCCAGTGCATGCTTTCAATAGCCCAATGCTGTTTGGTTATCTGACTAAGCCGCTCTGCACTGCTATCCAGGCTTGAAATGTAGAGTCGCTGTTCAGATGTACTCCTGCCATCGGACTTTTTTTCGGTAGATGTGACTATTTCTATAACTGTCAAATTGCCATTCCATTTTTCCCTGTCCACAATAAGTTCTTCCCCACGGTATATACGGCATATCCTTGACTCAATCCTGCCGTGTTCCAAGTATGGACCTTCCTTGTAGACATCAGTCGGGGTGGCGGTCTTTATAGAATCTTCAAGTCCATAGCGCAAAGATCTTTGATTCGCCTTGAGTTCGATCACGAAGTCTGCTCCTTTATCTCTAATCTTGTCTATTATTACCTTTTGGAATGACATGGCGTCTGCTGTGACTACACATCCTGACACGTCTAGTTTGTCCAATAACCGGGGCACGGATTTGATTTCATTACTTTTCTCCTTGCAAATATCAGTAGCCAAAGTAAGGCCCGAACCAAGTGAGTAGGCAGAGACGATATCAGGGTTACGTCCGTTGTCGTACAAGGTACCCCGCATGGCCTTGCCATCAATACAAATGATATCAGTTGCCGTAGTGGATATTTCCTTGCGGAAAACATCTGCAAAAGCAGACATGCGCTCAGCCATCTTTTCATCGTCTATGCTTTGAAACACACGGCAAAGCGTAGCTGCTGAGGGTAGCCCATACGGGAATAGCCCTTTCCCCTGCAGGCGTTTTAAGTGATGTTTGCCAAATTGAAGTATTTCAGCCCTGGTAATACACTTGCTGAGTCTCCCCAATATGACAAGCATGAGTATGTCTTCAAGTTTGTGCTTGAAGTTTCCCCTGCTTGTTCTGCGGTATTCAGGGACTGAGGATACAAATTTTCTCAAATGAGTCAGGATGCTGCCACGAAGACAGTCAAGGTGTTTCTTCTTTAGTAGTATTATGCGTAAAAAGTTGTATATCAGGGAAATAAATCGTATTTTTGCTGTCGCAAAAACAAAGGCGGAAGACAATAGAAACATCATACCACTATTGAATTCCGCCTATAAAAAAATAAAAATGAACGATAAGAAGAAACACCTAAGGCGGTGCTTCAGCATCGCTGCGCACGAATATAAGGATTTTTATTACAACAACAAGCGATGAACAATATTTCTTAAATGAAAAAGCCGTGGGTCTTTATTATAATAATTATTATAAATTCCCCGACAGCACAAAAGAGTTGATTAATTTTACAGAATACTTTTTTGAGACCTATCCTGACGGAGATAATGCCTGCAAAGATAATCTAAGCATCAAAATCATCCCATATTTGAAGAAAAACATAAAGCATATCCTTATAAAAAAAGATCCTGAATTTACCTATACCATACAAATGGGTAGTGACACTTTATTGTATGTACCGCCATCCATGTATTCATTTTCTCCTTGTGAGGATTCTCTTTTTATAGGTGGAAACCCTAGAGAATATCGTAGTTTCTATGATCATTTACGTTGTCCACGTTTTTATACATCACACAACAAAGTTGTTTTGTATCCTGACAGTGTTTATGAAAATTTTGAAAAAGACATCATTAATCTTGAGTATAAATATCTTGTTCCTTCCAACAATTCTGTACTATTTAAATATTATTTATATGAAAATGATACAATACCGATAGTATCTATGCTAGAATACAAATTAGGAAAACCGCTTCGTTATTATTGTAATGGTGAACAGATTAAGCCTCAATTTCCATTTTATGAGAAATTAGAATCGTATTTAAGGAACTTCTGTAAAGTGCACAAATGTAAGCGAATACTCTTTGCAATTCCTGATTTTAATCATCCGAACGAACAATGGTTAGGATATAATAAAAAAGATAATGTCCAAGTCGTAATGGACAGAAAAGACGATTTATATTTTCTAAATTCTGCCGATAGAAATTAGTGTTCTAGTTAGAATTCATACCAGAGTATTTCCAACCCAACTCTGGTATGAAACTTTCTATTCACCGAAAGTATGTTTGAAGTTATAAGAATCTTCAAAGAATCAGTTCCCCTACAACTCTCCCTTTTCTATACGTTGAAGCAACCCTTCTTTCTTTTTCTTATATTTCTGCGAAAGCGGATTATAACGATAGAGACTGATATGCTTCATTCGTTGTTCATCCTTCTTTTGTCTCTGCAATTCCTGTTGTTCTTCCTTTGTGATCCGTAGTTTATGCTTACCTTTGAATAAATCAGATTGAGATGTAACTCGAAGCTGATGGATAAAGATCTTTCTAAGTCGACGAAGAATTGCTCCTTCACGGACAGAACAAGGAGTAGACTGACAGGCAAAAAAGCAATTCAACTTATCAGCCAATTGATGCAGACAATTCGTACGAGCAGCTATACAAAAAGGATGATCCGGAGGTAAAGTAAGTCGGAAATAATTCTTCTTACCTAAAAGCCGAATGAAGTTACACCTGCTATTCGTACAAGAAAAATAAGGTTTGAAAAGATTCTCCTCTATCCTGAATGTTAGTAGTTTTATGATCGAGACAAGCAGTTTCCGTTCCTGGCCGGAATAAGGTTCACTCACCTGCCGGGCAAAAGGAACATAAAAATTATTTAATACATCTTCCAAAACCGATAAACATCGCATACGCATATGTGTGTTAATCGGCTGTTTTTTAAGAGGACAATCCGCTTTTATTGTTTTTTTTTCATAACTTTGGAGTATAAATCAAAGGATTACTCTGCTAAAAAAATAGAATGTGCTTTAAACAAGGTCCTTATATAAAAAAGATACTGGCTTGTATTTAAGAAAACACACTCAGTATCACAGTTCTATATTCAAAACCACTATTTTAAGCCTACAAAGGTCAGAAATACAATATTTTCTTCCAAATCATTTCTTAAAAGTTTTCCAAAACGGAAAACTTTCTGTATCAGCGAGAAAGAAAAGTTTCCCAAAATTTAATGTTAAAAGTCATTCGGGCTATCACTTTATCCTTTATCTTTGTATCCGGTTTCGGAACTAAAAAGAGGTTTAGTCATGAGGGAACGCTGTGCAAATCAGCGACAGTACCCGCTGCTGTAATTCTCTAGGAATCCGCACATAAATGTCACTGTATCCGTCAATGGATGTGGGAAGGCGTTGCGGGGGAGGGATAAGTCAGAAGACCTGCCGGGACTATGAAATGAAGAACGAAATTCTCGATTCATTTCTACTTTTCATCAATCAATGTTTAATTAAAACTTTCGGGAGTTAAAGTTATGAACTACGCGGAAATTTGTATCATCAAACGGGATGGTAAAAGAGAAGATTTCTCTATTAGTAAGATCAAGAATGCAATTAGTAAGGCATTCAGTGCAACGGGTGTACGGGATGAACAGCATTTGATTGCTGACATCACAATGAATGTAATCAGTCAGTTTGTGTCTCCTACCATCACTGTAGAGGAAATTCAGGACTTGGTGGAAAAGGAACTGATGAAGGTTCGTCCGGAAGTCGCCAAAAAGTATATCATCTATCGCGAATGGCGGAATTCGGAACGGGAAAAGAAAACTGAAATGAAGCAGGTAATGGATGGTATCGTGTCTATCGATAAGAACGATGTGAACCTGAGCAACGCTAATATGAGTAGTCATACTCCTGCCGGACAGATGATGACATTCGCTTCGGAAGTAACCAAAGACTATACCTATAAGTATCTATTGCCCAAACGTTTTGCAGAAGCACACCAGTTGGGAGATATTCATATCCATGACCTAGATTACTATCCTACCAAGACGACGACTTGTATCCAATATGATATGGACGATCTCTTCGAACGGGGTTTCCGCACTAAGAACGGCAGTATCCGTACGCCACAAAGTATTCAGAGCTATGCAACGTTGGCTACTATTATCTTCCAGACCAATCAGAATGAGCAACATGGCGGCCAGGCTATCCCTGCTTTTGACTTCTTCATGGCAAAAGGGGTGGCTAAATCATTCCGCAAACATCTGGCGTCACTCATCAGTTTCTATGTAAACATGGAGAATGGAAGTCAGGTAAACGAAAAATCGATCCGGACACTTATTAAAGAATATCTTCCTTCTATCAAGTCTAGTGAACTGGAGCGTGAAACGTTACGTATTTCACTGGCTGCGCTGCAAATCAATATAGACAAGGAACACCTTGCCCGTATCATCGATAAAGCCTACCAGCAAACACAGAAAGATACCCATCAGGCAATGGAAGGTTTTATCCATAATCTGAATACGATGCACTCCCGCGGTGGTAATCAGGTAGTGTTCAGTTCCATCAATTACGGTACGGATACTTCTGCCGAAGGTCGTATGGTAATTGAGGAGTTACTGAAAGCAACCATCGAAGGACTCGGAACACGTGGAGAGGTTCCCGTATTCCCGATTCAGATTTTTAAAGTGAAAGATGGTGTATCTTATTCGGAAAAGGACTTTGAAAAGGTAATGAAAACGGAGAACTTCGAGGAAGCAATGAAGGAACATTATGAGGCTCCTAACTTTGACTTACTACTGAAGGCTTGCCAAACTACTGCAAAAGCACTCTTCCCGAACTTTATGTTTCTGGATACACCATTCAACCAGAACGAGAAGTGGAAAGCAGAGGATCCGAAACGTTACATCTATGAATTGGCAACAATGGGCTGCCGTACCCGGGTATTCGAGAATGTAGCCGGTGAGAAGTCGTCTCTGGGACGTGGTAATCTCTCGTTCACTACGCTGAATATGCCTCGTCTGGCTATTGAGGCGCGTATCAAAGCCGAGAGTCTGGTAGATGACGAACGTAATAAAGACGCTATCGAACAGAAAGCAAAAGAGATTTTTATAGAGTCTGTTCATTCTATGGCTACGCTGGTAGCAGATCAGCTTTACGAACGTTATCAATATCAACGTACTGCTTTGGCACGTCAGTTTCCTTTTATGATCGGTAACGATGTTTGGAAAGGTGGTGGTGCATTGAATCCTAACGAACAGGTGGGTGACGTTCTTCGTAGCGGTACTCTCGGTATTGGTTTCATCGGCGGGCACAATGCGATGGTTGCACTTTACGGAAAAGGTCATGGACACAGCCAGAAGTCATGGGATACGTTATATGAAGCCATCATGGAACTGAATAAAGTGGCTGACGAATATAAAGCGAAATATAACCTCAACTATTCTGTACTTGCCACACCTGCCGAAGGTCTTTCGGGACGTTTCACCAAGATGGACAGACGCAAATACGGTAAAATTGAAGGTGTGACAGATCGTGACTATTATGTCAATTCTTTCCATGTGGATGTGAAAGAACCGATTAGCATAGTAGAGAAAATAAAACGTGAAGCTCCATTCCATGCCATCACTCGTGGCGGACATATTACTTATGTGGAACTGGATGGAGAAGCACAGAAGAATATCCGCGCTATCGTCAAGATCGTCAAAGTGATGCACGACGAAGGTGTTGGCTACGGTTCCATCAACCACCCGGTAGATACTTGCCACAATTGTGGATATAAAGGTGTGATCTTCGACAAATGTCCTGTATGCCAAAGTGAAAGCATTCTCCGTATGCGTCGTATCACCGGCTATCTGACTGGAGATTTAAGTTCGTGGAATTCAGCTAAACGGGCAGAGGAAATGGATCGAGTAAAACATAATTAAATGTATTTATTAGGTACTTATCCCGAAACAATTGTAGATGGTGAAGGCATTCGGTATTCTATTTATCTGGCCGGTTGCTCTCACCACTGTCCCGGTTGCCACAATCCGGAGAGTTGGAATCCAACGGCAGGTGAGTTCTTGACAGAAGATCGTATGGGTGAGATCATTCGGGAGATTAAAAAGAACCCTTTGCTGGATGGAGTCACTTTTTCCGGGGGAGATCCTTTCTACGATCCGGAAGCATTTCTGCAGCTTGTGAAAAGAGTAAAGGAGGAAACCGGAATGAACGTATGGTGTTATACAGGATACACGTATGAGGAAATCAAATCACAGCCTCAACTGGATGCAATTCTTCCTTATATAGATGTGTTGGTAGATGGTCGTTTCGATCAGTCTCTCTTCTCTCCTTATCTGGAATTTCGAGGAAGTAGCAATCAACGGATACTGCGATTGAAATAATTTATCACGAGAATCCTAAAGTAGCGGGATATGTTCTGCGCTAAAAAAACTTATTTTTCAGAGGATGCAGAAACAGCTATATCGTTGTTTTGTTTACTTTTATAGCACCAACAATTAGTGTTAGAATAATAAGTTTTATGGTACAAACAATCAACCCAACTCCAATAGACGAAACTGACGGATTGCCAATGCCAAGACGAATCTGGGCAGTGGTTTCCGTCGGTTTTGCTCTCTGTATGTCGGTACTTGATATCAATATAGTCAATGTCGTACTTCCTACACTTTCGCATGACTTTGGGACTTCTCCTTCTGTGACGACATGGATCATCAATGGTTATCAGCTGGCCATCGTCGTATCTCTATTGTCTTTTTCCTCGCTTGGAGAAATCATCGGTTACCGAAAGGTTTTTCTTTCAGGAATCGGCTTGTTTTGCATTACTTCACTGATTTGTGCGCTGTCCGATTCTTTTTGGACGCTGACCATTGCCCGTATCTTTCAGGGATTCAGTGCGTCAGCTATTACGAGTGTAAATACGGCACAGTTACGCTATATCTATCCGAAAAACAAGATAGGGCAAGGGATGGGGATTAATGCCATGGTTGTGGCAATATCGGCTGCCGCAGGACCTTCGGTAGCAAGTGGTATCCTGTCGATAGCTTCTTGGCACTGGCTGTTTGCCATTAACGTACCTTTGGGAATTACTGCATTAGTCTTGGGCAGCAAATATCTTCCTCGTCAGGAAGAACGGACAAAACGGAAGTTTGATACAATCAGTGCGGTAGCAAATGCATTGACCTTCGGTTTACTTATTTATACATTGGATGGTTTTGCACATCATGAGAAGATGGATTTTCTCTTTATTCAATTGATTGTGCTAGCAGTCGTCGGAACTTATTACGTACGTCGGCAATTAACTCAAACAACTCCATTGCTTCCATTGGATTTATTGAAGATTCCTATTTTCCGTTTGTCTATTCTGACATCTATTTGTTCGTTTATCGCTCAAATGTCGGCAATGGTATCTCTTCCGTTTTTCCTGCAAAATACGTTAGGACACAGTGAAGTGATGACGGGACTTTTACTTACTCCCTGGCCTTTGGCAACACTTGTTACTGCTCCGTTAGCAGGTTATTTGGTGGAACGCATTCATCCGGGAATACTTGGAAGTATTGGTATGGCATTGTTTGCTATCGGGCTGTTCTCGCTTTCAAGCCTGACTGCCGATTCATCCGATATTAGCATTGTCTTACGTTTAATGCTTTGTGGAGCAGGATTTGGCCTGTTCCAGACTCCGAATAATAGTACAATTATCTCTTCCGCACCAACTAATCGTTCCGGGGGAGCAAGTGGTATGCTTGGGATGGCACGATTATTGGGACAGACTTCCGGTACTACGATTGTGGCACTGGTATTCAGCTTTGTTATTCAAGATCAGAGCACTTCCGTTTGTCTGGTCGTGGGAAGTGTATTTGCTGTTCTTGCAGCAATTGTCAGTAGTTTGAGGCTATCACAACCATCTACTCTTAAATAGTATAATACTGAGACAACCATATAAAGTTGAAATAATAACCATGTAAAACTGAGACGGTAAGTAAACTTCATCAGTTATCTTCACTACAAAAATTATTGATATCCGTAACCAAAGTCTATTCGTTCCACAATTATGGAACGAAACGGAAACACATGTGGAACGGAACGGAAACATCTGTGATACTCACTAATCTATTGGGGTGCCTGCTTCATCTTCATTATAAAAACGACTAACAGACACCCCAATAAACCTATATAGCTATAGTTTGTTTATAGTAAATAGACACACAGAACAATTGCTACTTCAAAAGCTAGAAGAAGAACCTCAATATATCGTTAAAGTTCGCCCATATCAACAGTCCGAAGAGCAGGATCATTCCAGTCATCTGAGCATACTCCATAAACTTATCACTTGGTTTACGGCGTGCTATGATCTCATAGAAAAGGAAGAGTACATGTCCTCCGTCCAATGCAGGGATCGGAAGGATATTCATAAATGCAAGGATAATAGATAAGAAAGCCGTCATATACCAGAACTGGTGCCAATCCCATGTAGCAGGGAAAATGCTACCGATCGTTCCGAAACCTCCCAACTGTTTCGCTCCTTCTTTTGAGAAGAGGTACTTCATGTTTCCTACATAACCTTTCAGTGTTTTTACCCCCAAAGCAACCCCCGCAGGGAAAGACTCAAAGAAACCATATTCTTTCTTCACCATTGGCAGCAGACGTTCAGTCTCGATACAAGCATTTACGCCCATGAGGTAAGCCGTATCCACTTTCATCGTCAGATTATCTGTCACACCGCCACGTACATAAGTCAATGTGATCACGCGAGGATCAATGCTGTCTTTACGAAGGGCAGCTTCATTCTTTTTACGATCTGCCATTGCTTCTTTAAAGTCCGAATAAGAAATCGGTTTTCCATCCAGAGCAATAATACTATCTCCCGGTTGAACACCGGCGAGTGCGGCCGGAGAATTTACTCTTACACTATCTACTACATACGGAAAACGATAAGAAGCGAAACGGATACTATCCGTCATCAAACGTTGCATCATATCTTCGGGAATGTATACAGAAGCCTGCTTGCCGCCACGAAGCACACTAACTTCACGGGCATCGGCAATCTGGCTCAACATGTCGCCATCATAACGTACAAAAGGAACACCGTCGGCAGACAATAGGATGTCTCCGTCTTTAAAGCCTACAGATTTAGCTGTTTCATTGAAATCCATACCAAGGGGAACATCCTGTACCTTAATATATTGGTCACCCCACGCAAACAGGATCATTGAATAGATAAACAGTGCCAATAAGAAATTGAACAGCACACCGCCTACCATGATCAACAAACGTTGCCAAGCCGGTTTAGCACGAAATTCCCATGGCTTTTCGGGTTGCTTCATCTGTTCGGTATCCATAGACTCATCTATCATACCGGCAATCTTTACATAACCACCCAAGGGCAGCCATCCTATTGCATATTCAGTCTCACTCTTCTTGGGTTTGAACTTGAAGAGGGTAAACCAAGGGTCAAAAAATAAGCAGAATTTTTCTACACGCACCTTAAACAAACGGGCAAAAAGGAAATGCCCACCTTCGTGAATGATGACGAGCAACGAAAGGCTCATAATCAATTGCAGGGCACGAATCAAAAATATTTCCATATAATCACAATTTAAAGCCTCTTTCATCCTATCTCCCTAAAAAGGAAGAACCTGAGGCTACTTTCAATTTATATTAATACTAATCTATTTCTCTAAAAATATATCTTTTATCAAGCTTTCCGCAATCCTCCGGGCCTCTGCATCAGTCGCTACATAATCATCATACGTTGGCGTAGATACAAAAGCTGTACGTTCCATTGTTTTCTCTATCACATCACTCATACCGAGGAAACTGATACCATCCCTTAAGAAGGAAGCAACGACTACTTCATTAGCAGCATTCACGATGCAAGGCATATTTCCTCCACGATACATCGCTTCATAGGCCAACGACAAGTTACGGAAACGTTTCGTATCGGGTTGTTCAAACGTCAGATTCGTACATTTAGTAAAGTCGAGCCTGTCGAAAGAAGATAGAATACGATCCGGATAAGAGAACGCATACTGAATAGGCAGACGCATGTCCGGCATACCAAGTTGTGCCTTCACCGCACCGTCTTCGAACTGTACCATCGAGTGAATAACGGATTGTGGATGTACCACCACTTCTATTTGGCTGGGCTGCACACCAAACAACCATTTGGCTTCGATAACCTCAAAACCTTTGTTCATCATAGATGCTGAGTCGATTGTGATCTTAGCTCCCATTTCCCAGTTTGGGTGTTTCAAAGCTTGTGCCTTCGTCACAGATTTCAGTTGTTCCAATGTGCAAGTACGGAAAGGCCCCCCCGAAGCTGTCAGTATTACTTTCTCAATCGGATTGCCTACCTCTCCTGCTAAACACTGAAAGACAGCGGAGTGTTCGGAATCAACCGGCAAAATAGGAGTATGATATTGCTGTGCCAACTGATTAATCAACTCTCCGGCTACAACCAATGTCTCTTTATTGGCCAATGCGATGGCTTTTCTTGCCCGGATCGCATTGATCGTTGGTTTGAGTCCTGCAAATCCTACCATAGCAGTCAGCACCATATCAACAGGTCCTGCCTCTACAATCTGGCAAATAGCATCCGTACCCGCATATACTTTGATGGGAAGATCACTCAATGCTTCTTTTAACTGAAGATATTTCTCTTCGTTGGCTATCACTACCACTTCCGGTTGAAACTTCCTTGCCTGATCAATCAATAGTTCCACCCGGTTATTAGCTGTCAGTGCATAGGCTTCGTACAAATCTGGATGTTCCTCAATTACCTGTAACGCCTGTGTACCGATCGAACCGGTAGAGCCTAAAATTACTATTTGTTTTTTCTTTTTATTGTTCTCTATATTCATTATGATCTAGTTCCTTCATTTTCTTTCCATCATCCTCTCCACTTAATACACGATATATTTCTCCGAATTAACGGGACGACCTTTATACCAGAGTTCAAAGTGTAAGTGAGGACCTGTGCTGAGTGTCCCGCTATTCCCTACCAAGGCAATAGCTTCTCCTCCTTTTACCCGTTCGCCTTCTTTCTTTAGCAGCGAACCGCAATGTTTGTAGACCGAAACAAAATCCTGATTATGCTGTACAGCTATCAGGTAACCTGTTTCAGCTGTATAAGTGCTCAAAATAACCGTTCCGTCCATTGTTGCCAACACACTTTCATTAGGGTTAGCCGCAATGTCTGTTCCGAAATGTTTCTTCTCCGCATCGAAATGGTCGGAAACCATACCACGTGCCGGACGATAGAAAATTAATCCGTTTACATCCGGTTGAGAAGCACTCGATGTCAAATTATATTTTTCATTTTCTTCATATTGGCGGCGGAATTCCTCTTCACGCTTAGTACGCTCCATCAAAGTATCATGCCGGGCTTCCGTCAGTGAATCCAACGTTTGTACACTGTCGATCTGTACCTTTCCGCTAAATATATCCTGAATATTCATGATATAAAGATTCTGCTTGTCCAATACCTGCCGGAGAGAATCCACCCGTAGTGCATTATTCACAATCTGACTACGAACTTCACTATTCATATAACCGGGAAGGTAATTACGCAAAGGAGTAAAAGCAATGATACCAGCAGCTATTAGAAAGAGCACTGCCAGTACACTCAGCAAAACAGAGAGGCCGTTAAGCTTGGATACATGAAGCCCTACTATCTCTTCAAGTGTGTTCTCATTGGTTATTGTGAGTTTGTACTTGAACTTGAAATTATTCCAGAAAGCTTTGCTTCGTCTTCTATTTGGCATTCCTCGGTTAATTACAAATTTCTAATTAGTTACTACAATCTATTTTAATCTTCTTCCAAATCATCTAAATCCAGCAATCCTTCAGGAAGCTCCACTGTAATAAGCTTCTTCTCCTGATCAATGCCTAAAATAAACTCTTCCTGCGCAGGAACCAGAAGTTCTTCTCCCTCCTGTTCGACAACAAAAAGAGTGTTCACTGTAGTGGTATCTACATCCACAACTTCCCCTAGTAGTCCATGGTGAACATCTTCCATTCGGAAACCGATAAAAAAGTTCCACGACAATTCTCCGGCTTCTGCCTCATCTACATGTTCCACCGGAAAATAAACATCAACATTGGTAAACATCCGGGCCCGTTCGGCAGTATCTACTCCTTCCAGCTTCACCAAAGCGGTAGAATCTGAGCGGAAACGGTATTCTTCGATAAAGAAAGGCACGAAGATTCCATCGAGCTGACATACCAAATAATCGCAACCTGCACGATCGAAAATATCATCTGTGAAAGTAAATTGCAATTCACCATGTATGCCATGCGGTTTATTAAATATACCGATCTTATATACTTCTTCTTTCTTTATCATATACGAGTTATTCTTGCTCCGATTGCATTCAGACGTCCTTCAATATTCTGATATCCGCGGTCTATCTGTTCGATGTTACTGATAGTGCTTGTTCCTTCCGCACTCATGGCGGCAATCAACAGGGCGATACCAGCACGAATATCCGGAGAAGTAAGACGGGCACCACGCAGGGTAAAACCATGATTATGCCCAATGACAACAGCCCGGTGCGGATCACACAAGATAATCTGTGCTCCCATATCTATTAGCTTGTCCACAAAGAACAAACGGCTTTCAAACATTTTCTGATGTATCAATACACTTCCTTTAGCTTGGGTAGCTACTACCAACAATACGCTCAGCAAGTCAGGTGTCAAACCCGGCCAAGGTGCATCGGCTATGGTCATGATTGAGCCATCTATAAAAGATTCTATCTGATATGTTTCCTGAGCCGGGATATAGATATCATCTCCCTTTTGCTCCAGTTTGATACCCAAACGACGAAAACTTTCCGGGATAATCCCCAGATTCTCATTGGAAACATTTTTAATGGTAATCTCACT
Source organism: Bacteroides bouchesdurhonensis (assembly GCF_900155865.1). Taxonomy (GTDB): domain Bacteria; phylum Bacteroidota; class Bacteroidia; order Bacteroidales; family Bacteroidaceae; genus Bacteroides; species Bacteroides bouchesdurhonensis. Next base: position 1,429,443 of record NZ_LT707006.1, on the reverse strand, counting down.
TTTGGTCATGGCTGCCATACCGATGAAACTGCCCACTTCGATCATATCAGGCAATACGGTATGTTGCGTACCATGCAATTCTTCTACACCTTCGATCGTAAGTAGATTAGAAGCAATGCCGCTGATTTTTGCTCCCATTCGGTTGAGCATGTGGCAGAGTTGTTGCAAATAAGGTTCACAAGCTGCATTGTAGATAGTAGTCGTACCTTTAGCAAGCACAGCAGCCATCACAATATTGGCAGTTCCGGTAACGGAAGCTTCGTCCAACAGCATATAATTGCCTTGAAGTCGTTCTGCCGTTATTACGTAAATACCACGTTCTTCATCATAACGGAAATCTGCTCCCAAGTTCTGAATGCCAACAAAGTGAGTATCCAGACGTCTACGACCAATCTTATCTCCCCCCGGCTTTGAAATCAGTGCTTTGCCAAAACGCGCTACCATCGGACCGATCAGCATAACCGACCCGCGAAGGCTTGAGCACTTTTTCAGGAATTCATCACTCTCCAGATACGCCAAATCGACGTTCTCTGCTTTGAAGGTATAAGAATCAATGCTATTCTTTGCAACCGTTACTCCCATTTCCCGCACAAGCTGGATCAGGTTATTGACATCCAAAATGTCAGGTATATTGTTCACAGTTACTTCCTCTGCAGTCAGCAACGTGGCACAGATAATCTGCAAAACTTCGTTTTTAGCACCCTGAGGATAGATTTCCCCACTGAGCCGATGTCCTCCTTCGATTACAAATGAAGCCATATAATTCTGATTAATATCTTCTGCGTTGATTATTATTTCTGTTATTGTTATAATTTACTTTCGGACGATAGTTCTGACTCAGACGTTCTGCCATCAGACGAATAATATCATCTGTCAGTTGAAGCTTTCCATCCGAAAGTTCATTCAGGTCTTCTGCGATCTTACGTTCGTCCACCGTGTCTTTGTTCCAAGCCATGTAGTCTTTCTTCATATGGTTGCAAATCATTGCTACCAGGTTTCTTTTTTCATTTCCTTCCGGAAATTCACAGGCTTTCTTTATCAAGACTTCCAAGGTATGCCCATAATGACGGTAGTGCATACGAACGTGTGGGTAAGGTATCGGTTCCGGCTTAGTCACCAGATTGTCTTTCTTGATTATTTCGTAGGGATAATCGATATCCAACTCAAAACCGGACATAATAGCCAAATGGTCCCACAGTTTATGCTTGAAATCAGGAACATCACGCAGATGAGGAAACATATTCCCCATAATGTTGATAATTGTGTTGGCACAACGTTGACGTTCGGCACGATCCTGGATAGTCAGCGCATAATCCACCATATTTTGGATGCTACGTCCGTATTCGGGAAGCGGCATTCTCTTTTGTTGGGTATTGTATTGCATATCTTCAGTAGATAAGGAATTATTAATTATAGATAATGACATAAGAAAACAATTAAAGAAGTTTTTTGGGTAATGAGGCAACAAACTCTTTCAAATAGAAAGGTTCAAAATAAGCAACATCCTTATAATCTTCCAATGCTACTGCTTTCTCAGCCAATGGGTACATCGCTTTTGCCAGCGGATGAATATTTTCAATGAAATGTGCATGCGGATGAGTGATTTTCTCACGACATTTCTCTGCTCCGTTACCAAAGAAGTAAACCGGATGTTCGTTTAGAAATTTAAGATATGAACTCTCATCTACGATGTCGGCGGCAATCTCACGTTTCACATTCAAAGCACGATCATAGATAGCTGCGTATACTTCCATACGGCGAGCGTCGATCATTGGGCAAAGCAGTGCATCTTCCGGCAGATCATGCTGTAACAGTATAGGTACACAGAGAACCTCCAGAGTAGGAATGCCAATCAATGGAATGTTACGACCGTAGCAAATACCTTTTGCCATCGAAACCCCGATACGAAGTCCGGTATAAGAACCCGGTCCGCAACTGACTGCAACTGCATCCAATGGTATGGCATGGTTATCGATAAATGATAACGCTTCGTCTACAAACACTCCCAAAGACACGGCGTGTGAAGGGCCTTTCAAGTCTTCTTTCACAAAAATCGTCTGTCCGTCTTGACTGGCCGCTACCGAGCAAACAGAGGTAGAGGTTTCAATATTCAGTATACACGACATAAAAATCAGCTTATTAAATTGTGGCAAATTTACATGATTATTTCCAATTCTTAAAATAATCGTGTACTTTTGCACAAAACTTTAAGATTATGATACAGTCAATGACAGGATATGGCAAAGCTACCGCCGAACTTCCTGATAAAAAGATAAACGTAGAAATCAAGTCGCTCAATAGCAAAGCTATGGACCTTTTCACCCGCATAGCCCCTATTTATCGTGAAAAAGAGATTGAAATCCGCAATGAAATATCCAAAATACTGGAGCGTGGAAAGGTTGATTTCAGCCTGTGGATAGAGAAAAAGGAAGGTACGGAAGGAGCGACTCCTATCAATCAAACGTTGTTAGAAGGTTACTACAAACAAATCCAGAACATTTCTGAAAATCTTGGTATCCCTGTTCCGACAGACTGGTTTCAGACATTGCTCCGCCTACCGGATGTCATGACAAAAACAGAGATTCAGGAGCTGACGGAAGAGGAATGGGAAATGGTACATACGGCTGTATTGGAAGCGATCAATAATCTTGTAGAGTTCCGTAAGCAGGAAGGTGCTGCATTGGAAAAGAAATTCCGCGAGAAAATCACTAATATCACTCATTTGCTCGAAACAGTGACTCCTTACGAGAAAGAACGTGTAGAAAGAGTGAAAGAACGTATCACCGATGCACTTGAAAAAACCTTAAGTGTGGATTACGACAAGAACCGATTGGAACAAGAATTAATCTACTACATCGAAAAACTCGATGTCAATGAAGAGAAGCAACGCCTCAACAACCACTTGAAATACTTTATCAGCACCATGGAAAATGGTAACGGCCAGGGCAAGAAACTAGGATTCATCGCTCAGGAAATGGGACGTGAAATCAACACACTTGGTAGCAAATCCAACCATGCCGAAATGCAAAAGATCGTCGTGCAAATGAAAGATGAATTGGAGCAAATCAAAGAACAAGTATTGAACGTTATGTAAAAATAAAGAATGAAGAATTACTATGTAACGTTATAAATAGCACAGCAATTCTTCATTCTTAATTCTTTATTTTTATTATGAATGGTAAATTAATCATCTTTTCCGCCCCGTCAGGTTCAGGAAAATCTACTATCATCAATTATCTATTAACGCAGGATTTGAATCTTGCTTTCTCTATTTCTGCCACTAGCCGCGCTCCGCGCGGAACAGAGAAACATGGGGTTGAATATTTCTTTCTTACTCCTGAAGAGTTTCGTCATCGTATAGAGAATAATGAGTTTCTGGAATACGAAGAAGTATATACAGACCGCTATTATGGGACATTGAAGTCTCAGGTAGAAAAGCAATTGGAAGAAGGACAAAACGTTATTTTTGACGTGGATGTAGTGGGTGGATGCAATATCAAGAAATTCTATGGTGACCGGGCTCTGTCTGTTTTTATCCAGCCGCCTTCTGTTGAAGAGTTACGTTGCCGACTGGAAGGTAGAGGTACGGATAACCCGGAAGTAATTGAAAGTCGCATAGCTAAAGCTGAATTTGAGTTGGGTTTTGCTCCCAAATTCGATAAAGTCATTATCAATGACGATTTGGAAACAGCAAAAGCGGAAGCTCTGAAAGTAATCATAGAGTTTTTGGAGAAATAGATAAAAAATAAAGGAAAATGGCAAAGAAGTATCCTAGAAAGACAATTGTAAACATGACGATTCTATGTGCTGCCACAGGTATTGTAAGCCTGAGTTCTGGTATATTTTTCTTCTTTTATGAGAAGTGGATCTCTGCCGTTATCCTACTGTTAATAACTCTCAGACAAGCCATTGTTTTCCCTAAATGGATAAAGTTACTAAAATAAAAACCGGAATCTTCAGCGGGTCATTCAATCCGATTCATATCGGGCACTTGGCTATAGCTAATTACCTTTGCGAATATGAGGGACTGGATGAAATATGGTTTTTAGTAAGCCCACAAAACCCTCTAAAGGCACATTCAGAACTATGGAGTGACGAACTACGCCTTAAATTAGTAGAACTGGCTGTTGAAGATTATCCACGTTTTCATGCTTCTGATTTCGAATTTCATTTGCCTCGTCCATCATACAGTGTTCACACATTAGATAAGTTGCATGCCACTTATCCCGAACGGGAGTTCTATTTCATTATCGGTGCCGATAATTGGGCACGTTTCGATCGTTGGTATCAATCCGAACGGATCATCAAAGAAAATCAACTGCTCATTTATCCACGCCCAGGTTACCCTATAGAGAAAAGGGAACTTCCGAAAACTGTACGTCTCGTTCATTCACCTGTATTTGAGATCAGTTCCACCTTTATCCGCCAGGCACTTTCCGAGGGGAAAGATGTCCGTTACTTCGTTCATCCAAGAGTTTGGAATTACTTGGCTAAGCATACACAAGATGAATTACGGCAGTCATAAGATTGCTTACTCTACTGCGTTATCCATCACTCCTTTTTTCATCAATTGACTATTTCTTCTGTGTACTGTGAAGGGTTATCATTATTATCTCTGCAGGAGCACCCATACGGATAGGTAACTGTGAAGTTCCGATGCCATTTGTTACGATCAGTGGTATCTGAGCTGAGTTATAAGCCAATCCTGTAAGAAAACGCATACCATAATGAGAGTTCTGTATCGGAGCTTTACCGAATATGCGTACTTGTCCGCCATGGGTATGTCCCGCCAAAGCAAGATCCGTATTAGCTACCGACACATCTTCCACATAGTCCGGAGTATGCACCAGAAGAATAACAAAGTCTTTAGGTGAAAGTGCCAATGTTGGAGACACCCCATTCTTTGTCCTATTAAAGGGATCATGCACACCAGCAATCAGTATCTGCTGACCGCCTTTGCGTATAGTATCTACTTTATGCTCCAATACATGCATTCCATAATGTTCCATCGTACGGATGATCTCGTCATGACAACGCTCATAATCATTATTTCCCATCACACCGTATGTTCCCATCGGAGTTTTCACCTCCGAGAGTGCAGCGAACAAGGGTTCCACATGTTCGCATCCTTCCTGATAATCCCCTCCCATCAACAACACATCTGCTTTTTGCTTATTCAACAAACGGACCAGATTACGCAATGCAGTCTGCCTAAACAAACTTTTATAATGCAAGTCAGAAATAAAAGCGATACGAAATCCGTCAAATGCTTCAGGAATATCATTGTTTGTGAAATCATAATACATCACACGCTCTATACCGGAATAATCTGCACCCAAGCTTAATGCAGAATAGGATATTTTTATTCCAGGTACCGTTTCATCAGAAAGGATTTTTGCTTTGCGGTCCTTTTTAAATTCTTCACCCAGATCATTGATATCCGACTGTTTGGTAGGAGCATCGGTATCTTTCTTTAATGAGGTAACCGTATCTATAGTCAAAATGGAACCTGATGAACTCGCTATCATATTTTTCTTCGACTTACAAGAGACGAAGGCAAACACCACCACCAATAATATGAAAGGATAAAACTTCTTCTTCATAATCTTTTAGTATAATGAAAATACAAAGATAAATAAATTTCATGTACCTTTGTCCGTCAAATCATCTAATTATACAGAGATAAACAATAACAGGATGGAAAAAGTTAAACGGAACTCGCTACATGCTTGGATATTGGCAGCACGTCCCAAGACACTGACAGGAGCCATTACCCCTGTCATGGTAGGTACAGCACTTGCTGCAATGGACGGACATTTTCAATGGCTTCCTGCCCTCATATGTTGTTTGTTCGCAAGCTTCATGCAGATTGCGGCCAATTTCATCAATGACCTTTTCGATTATCTCAAAGGCACTGACCGAGAAGACCGGCTTGGTCCGGAACGTGCCTGTGCACAAGGGTGGATTTCAGCAGGAGCCATGCGGACAGGAATCATTATCACCGTAGTGCTTGCCTGTCTTATCGGCAGCGTACTGCTATTCTATGCCGGATGGGAATTGATACTCGTAGGATTGCTCTGTGTACTTTTTGCTTTTCTCTACACTACCGGTCCTTATCCCTTATCTTATAATGGCTGGGGAGATGTTCCAGTCATCGTCTTTTTCGGTTTCGTACCTGTAGGCGGAACTTATTACGTACAAACATTAACGTGGACACCGGATGTCACCATTGCTTCTCTGATTTGCGGATTACTGATCGACACATTACTGGTAGTGAACAATTATCGCGACCGCGAAGCGGACGCACGAAGCGGGAAACGAACTGTCATTGTTCGCTTTGGAGAGCATTTTGGACAATACCTTTACTTTATATTAGGATTGTCTGCCTCCCTTCTCTGCTTTTGGTTTCTTATCGAGGGGCATATGTTTGCTGCCCTTCTACCACAGCTCTATCTAATTCCTCATATCATCACCTGGAAACGAATGAAACAAATTCATAGTGGTAAAAAATTAAACAGCATATTAGGAGAAACTTCTCGTAATATGCTGTTACTCGGTATTCTTTTATCAATAGGAATGCTGATAAACTAAATCAAATACACCATTTATCCAACTCTAGTACTTCTTTCATAGCAATCTTGTACTTCATTCACCGTAGTCTTGTACTTCATTCAGACTACTCTTGTACATCAGTCTGTCCATTCAAGTACATCTTTCGGGAGGTTCTTGTACTTCTATTAAGCGATGCTTGAAGTACAAGATCACATTATTTAATTTGATTCAGCCTAAATTTGTTAGGGTTAGGCTGAATATTCCAAGTAATCTCCGGAATTATTTCCCGTACATTTTTTCGTAGTATCCCTGATAATCGCCACTGGTCACTTCATCGACCCAAGCCTGATTATTCAGATACCATTCGATAGTCTTTACAATACCAACCTCAAATTTCGTTTCCGGATACCAGCCCAAAGCATTCGTGATTTTAGTTGGATCAATAGCGTAACGTTGGTCGTGTCCCAAACGATCCTTAACAAAGGTAATCAAATCTTCGTTTATCCAATCGATTGCAATTTCTCCCTTTTCGTCTTTTACTTTTTTCTTCAAGACCTGGCGATATTCGGAATGTTCTTCCATCAATCGGCGGATCGTTGCAATGGTCAGCTTCACGATTTCAAGATTTGTTTTTTCGTTATGTCCGCCCACGTTGTATGCTTCACCTTCTTTACCTTCACGTACCACGAGGTCAATTGCCTTACAATGATCCTCTACGTAAAGCCAGTCACGCACATTGCTGCCATCACCGTAAACAGGCAAATGTTTACCTTCAAGAATATTCTTGATAATTAGTGGAATCAGTTTCTCCGGGAAGTGATAAGGACCGTAGTTATTAGAACAACGGGTAATTGTTACCGGCATTTTATAAGTATCGTGATAAGCCATCACTACCATATCGGCACTTGTTTTGGATGCACTGTAAGGGCTGTGAGGACAAAGCGGAGTTGTTTCAGTAAAGTAACCTTCTGCTCCGAGAGAACCATATACTTCGTCGGTAGATACCTGATGATAACGTACGCCTTTTCTCCAGGTAGGATATCCTTGTTCATCCTTACCCATCACCCATGCACGACGAGCGCAATCCAACAGATTTTGAGTACCGAGAATATTAGTTATCAAGAACAATTGAGGATTTTCAATGCTACGGTCTACATGACTTTCAGCAGCGAAATTCACTACATAATCAAAACGGTATTCAGCAAAAAGACGATCTACCACTTCGCGATTACAGATATCGCCTTTTATAAAAAAACAACGTTCGTTATCAATATCTTTTGCAATAGTACCCAGATTACCTGCATATGTCAAAGCATCCAGGACAATCACTTTTATGTCACTGTGTTTAGCTAGAATATACTTTATATAATTGGCGCCAATAAATCCAGCAGCACCGGTCACTAAATAAGTTTTCATATATAATTCTTTATGTTGATTTTAGGATTGTTTTGCCAGTTCTATAAGGTACTTACCGTATTCCGTCTTTTCAAGTTGTTGTCCTAACACAAGTAGTTGCTCTGATGAAATCCATCCCTGACGCCAAGCTATTTCTTCGATACAGCTGACATAGAAACCCTGACGATTCTGAATGGTTGCCACAAAATTGGAAGCTTCCAATAAGCTGTCACAGTTTCCTGTATCAAGCCATGCAAATCCACGTCCAAATAGTTCTACCTTCAATGTGCCCTCTTCCAGATAGAGACGGTTCAGATCCGTTATCTCATATTCTCCACGCGCCGAAGGTCGGAGTGCAGCAGCTTTTGCGGTTACAGTAGCGTCGTAGAAGTAAAGTCCGGGAACAGCATAGTTACTTTTCGGGTGTAGCGGTTTCTCTTCCAGAGACATCACTTTTCCCTGTTCGTCAAATTCCACCACACCATAAGCGCGAGGATCTTTCACATAATAGCCGAAAATACAAGCACCTTTTGTTATGCTGGCAGCACGACGAAGCATAGCAGAGAATCCCTGACCGTAAAACATATTATCGCCCAAGATAAGGCAACCCGGTTCTCCATTCAGAAAATCGGCACCAAGTACAAAAGCCTGCGCCAAGCCGTTAGGTTTCTCCTGAATTTTATAAGAAAACGACATTCCTAGTTCTTCACCTGTCCCCAACAAGTCGCGGAACATAGGAAGATCACGCGGGGTAGAGATAATCAATACTTCACGTATTCCAGCCAACATCAGTGTAGATAGCGGATAATAAATCATCGGCTTGTCATACACAGGCATTATTTGCTTGGAAATCGCTTTAGAAAGCGGATAGAGACGCGTAGCACTCCCTCCTGCCAGAATAATTCCTTTCATCTTCGTCTGAGTTATTCGTTAGTGCGTGCAAAGGTCGGAAAGAAATCTGACGTGGCAAAATTTTAAAATCATTTTTCACCCGGCCAGTTCAATAACTTCCAAGTCTGTGAAGGCTCCCTGATCAATGACAAAGCGCACCAATGTCCGTACTTTATGAAAACCGGACATCCCGGCAGCCCCCGGATTAATATGTAACATATTTAATGTTTTATCATATTTTACCTTTAATATATGGGAATGTCCGCTAATAAACAATTTTGGTGGACGCGTCATCAGACTCCCAATGATAGAGGGATCATATTTTCCCGGATAACCTCCAATATGCTTCATCAGTATTTCCGCCCCATCTACGGTAAAGCGGTTTACTTGCGGAAATAGTTTCCTAATCTCCTGACCATCAATGTTTCCATAAACGGCACGAAACGGACGAAACTCGGTAAGTTTCTCCGCTACTTCCAGAGAACCGATATCTCCCGCATGCCAGATTTCGTCACAGGGTTCGAAATACTCCAAATATTTTTCATCCCAATAAGCGTGAGTATCTGATAATAATCCTATTCTTGTCATAAAATCTTTTGTTTAATTCCACAAAGATAGTATATTTGGAGGAAATCTTGACTTTGAAGCGCATGGAAAACAAGTATAATTATTTTAAACGGGACATTAGTTGGCTATCGTTCAATTACCGGGTATTACTGGAAGCCCGCGACGAACATCTGCCACTGTACGAACGAATAAATTTTATCTCTATCTACTCTGCCAATTTGGAAGAGTTCTATAAAATTCGTGTGGCGGACCACAAAGCAGTGGCATCCGGCGCAACGGAAAGTGATGAAGAAAGTGTGCAGTCGGCACGAGAACTAGTGGAAGAAATAAACCGGGAAGTTACCCGCCAGTTGGACGATCGTGTGCGTATCTACGAAGAAATGATACTGCCGGCCCTAAAAAAGAATCATATCATTTTTTACCAGAGCAGACATGTGGAACCGTTCCACGAGAAGTTTATCATAGACTTCTTCCGGGAAGAAATCTTTCCGTACCTGCAACCTGTCCCCGTCTCAAAAGATAAGATTATCTCTTTTTTGCGGGATAACCGGCTTTATCTCGCCATACGGTTATACCCCAAGGAGGGAGGAAAGCCGCTTTATTTCGTAATGAAGCAACCCTATGCTAAGGTCCCCCGGTTTATCGAACTTCCGGCACACGAAGGAAACCATTATCTGATATTTGTTGAAGACATCATCAAGGCAAATCTCGGACTTATTTTCCCCGGTTATGAAGTAGATTCCAGTTATAGCATCAAGATTTCCCGTGATGCCGATATTCTCATTGACGACGCGACCAACGGTGCCGACCTCGTAAAACAATTAAAGCAGAAAGTGAAAAAGCGTAAGATTGGAGATGTATGCCGATTTGTTTATGACCGTTCTATGCCACAAGACTTTCTCGAATTCCTGATGGATGCTTTCCATATCCATCGTGACGAGCTTGTCCCCGGAGACAAGCACTTGAACCTGGAAGACTTGCGTCATCTGCCTAATCCGAACAAGTCGCTCCGTCCTATTGAGAAGCCGAAGCCGATGAGGCTAACTTGTCTTGACGAGAAAGAGTCAATCTTCAATTATGTTGCTAAGAAGGACTTGTTATTATACTATCCTTACCATTCTTTCGACCATTTCATTCATTTTCTTTACGAAGCAGTGCACAATCCTGAAACACGGGAAATCATGGTTACCCAATATCGGGTAGCAGAAAACTCCGCTGTCATTAACACACTGATAGCTGCCGCGCAGAACGGTAAGAAAGTAACTGTTTTTGTAGAACTGAAAGCCCGTTTTGATGAAGAAAACAACCTGGCAACTGCTGAAATGATGCAAGCAGCAGGCATCAAGATTATTTATAGTATTCCCGGACTGAAGGTGCACGCCAAAGTAGCTCTTGTACGACGCCGCGGGTTTAATGGGGAAAAGGTTCCCAGTTACGCATACATCAGTACGGGTAACTTCAATGAGAAAACTGCCACGCTTTATGCAGACTGCGGGCTGTTCACTTGTCGGAAAGAAATCGTGAATGACCTGTATAACCTCTTCCGCACGCTACAAGGAAAAGAAAATCCGAAATTCAATACATTGTTAGTTGCCCGTTTTAACCTGATTCCGGAACTAAACCGGCTCATTGACCGGGAAATCTCTCTTGCCGAACAAGGAAAAGAAGGACGAATCATTTTGAAAATGAACGCACTTCAAGACCCAACTATGATCGACCGACTTTATGAAGCCTCTGAACGGGGGGTAAAAATCGACCTGATTGTTCGAGGTATTTGCTGCCTCATCCCGGGACTGCCTTACAGTCGTAACATTCGTGTAACACGCATTGTTGATAGTTTTCTGGAACATGCCCGTATCTGGTATTTTGGAAACAATGATAATCCCGATCTCTTCATGGGTTCTCCTGACTGGATGAGACGTAACTTATACCGCCGAATTGAAGCTGTCACCCCCATTCTTGATCCTGATTTAAAAAGTGATTTAATAGAATTACTCCGCATCCAGCTGGCAGACAATCAAAAGGCCTGTTGGGTGGACGGTCAATTGAACAATGTTTTCAAAAAGAGACCTGCCGGGAAAGCTGCTATCAGAGCACAATATTACTTTTATGACTGGCTGAACAAGCAGACAACGGTTTAATGAGATTTCAGGCGGATAAGTAAAACAAAATGTAGAAAAGCCAAATAACAAGCAGGAGCTAGAGGGTGCCAATCTTAAAAACGGCACACTCTGGCTCTTCTGCCTATTATTTCTCAGCTTTTCTTAGTGTTTAGGGCGAAAAATGCGAGAGATTCGAATGATCCATCAACCATTTAAGTTGGATAAAACAGTATATTATTTGCAAACAAATACAGAAAAATTGGTATTCTTGCAACAAAATATACATAATTCGCTCCATAATCATCTTTTATATCCTACTACTCCCTCTTATATTCTTAAAGACAGAACATCTTCATCTTTCATTTATATATCCCATCCGAAAGAAATCTCTCACAAGTCTCTCCTTCCATTCGTCCTGTATAATACCTTTACCGGACACTTTCAGCTTGTAACACAAATGTAACACATATGACATTTCACTGCAACGTCAAAATCAGACTTTTGCACTCAGAAATAACATACACATTTTTATGGAGACAATTTACTTATGCATTATCATTTTCCTCTTCGTACTTGCAGTCTTCGACCTGATCGTCGGTGTGAGTAACGATGCGGTAAACTTTCTAAATTCAGCAGTAGGAGCAAAAGCCGCTTCATTCAAAACTATCTTATTCATTGCCGGTATAGGTATTTTCATCGGAGCTTCACTATCTAATGGAATGATGGACATTGCCCGACACGGTATCTACCAACCGGAACATTTCTATTTTGCGGAAATTATGTGCATATTGCTTGCCGTTATGCTAACCGACGTCGTACTGCTGGATGTATTCAATTCAATGGGAATGCCTACCTCTACCACCGTATCCCTGGTATTTGAACTTCTTGGAGGAACCTTTGCACTTTCATTGATTAAAGTAAATGCCGACAGCACACTCAGTCTGGGGCAACTTATCAATACTGACAAAGCACTCTCCGTCATCATGGCAATCTTCGTATCTGTTGCAATCGCTTTCTTTTTTGGTATGGTGGTACAATGGATTGCCCGCGTAGTCTTTACTTTCAATTACACCCAAAAAATCAAATATAGCATCGGGCTGTTCGGAGGTATCGCCGCTACTTCCATCATCTACTTTATGCTTATTAAAGGTTTGAAGGACAGTTCCTTCATGACACCCGAAAATAAATTGTGGATACAAGAGAATACTCTGATACTAATCTTCATACTATTCGTGTTTTTCACTATCCTGATGCAAGTACTTCATTGGCTGAAAGTCAATGTATTTAAAATAGTAGTACTGATGGGAACTTTTGCCCTCGCCCTTGCTTTTGCCGGTAATGACCTGGTAAACTTTATCGGTGTGCCTTTGGCAGGATACTCTTCATTTCTTGATTTTACAACGAACGGAAACGGCGTTACTCCCGACAGCTTCCTGATGACATCCTTACTCGGTCCGGCAAAAACACCCTGGTATTTCCTGATCGGTGCCGGGGCCATTATGGTATATGCCTTATGCACCTCCAAAAAAGCACATGCCGTTATAAAAACCTCTGTCGATCTCTCCCGTCAGGATGAAGGAGAAGAGAACTTCGGAAGTACACCAATCGCCCGTACCATGGTCCGTATAAGTATGACCCTTGCTAACACAATATCACGCATCACACCAGAAGGTACTAAGAAATGGCTCGATACCCGTTTCCGCAAAGATGAAGCTATCATTGCTGATGGAGCAGCTTTCGACCTAGTCCGGGCCTCCGTAAACTTAGTACTTGCTGGTTTACTTATTGCCTTGGGAACCTCCTTGAAATTGCCGCTTTCTACTACTTACGTGACCTTCATGGTTGCCATGGGTACCTCGCTCGCCGACCGTGCCTGGGGACGTGACTCAGCCGTTTACCGTATTACCGGCGTATTAAGTGTTATCGGAGGATGGTTCATCACAGCCGGAGCAGCCTTTACCATTTGTTTCTTTGTAACGATGGTATTACATTATGGAGGAAATATATCTATCATTGTCCTGATTGGTATTGCTGTCTTTATTCTAATACGTAGCCAAATAATGTATAAGAAACGTAAAGCAAAAGAACAAGCTAACGAGACATTAAAACAACTGATGCAAACTACCGACAACGAAGAAGCTTTGCAATTAATGCGCCAACATACCCGTGAGGAACTAGCCAAGGTATTAGAATATGCAGAAACCAACTTCGAATTAACTGTGAATTCATTTATCCACGAAAACCTGAGAGGGCTACGGCGTTCTATGGGAGCTACCAAATTCGAAAAACAACTCATCAAACAGATGAAACGTATGGGAACAGTTGCCATGTGTCGCCTTGACAACACGACTGTTCTTGAAAAAGGACTTTATTATTATCAAGGAAATGACTTTGCCAGTGAACTGGTTTACAGTATCGCCCGTCTCAGCGAACCTTGTTTGGAACATATCGATAATAATTTCAACCCGCTGGATGCTATTCAGAAAGGTGAATTCAGCGACGTAGCAGAAGATATCACCTATTTGATTCAACAATGCCGCAAGAGATTGGAAAACAATGACTATAACGGTATGGAAGAAGTAATTCGTCGTGCCAACGACCTGAACGGCCAACTTTCTCATCTGAAACGTCAGGAGTTACAACGTATCCAAAGCCAGACAGGTAGTATACGTGTAAGCATGGTTTATCTCACTATGGTTCAGGAAGCACAAAACGTGGTAACTTACACTATCAACCTAATGAAGGTAAGTCGCAAATTCCAGATGGAAACGGAGATGCCATAAGAAAAAGATACAGCCTCTCTTTTTATACCTTCCTTGATAAAGAGATGTGGACAAACCAGCCAATAATACTTTTTTAAACTATTATTTTTTATTTATTAAATTGCATAAATATTAAGCCTGCATTCAAAATATTATAAAAATAACCACTCTACTTTAAATTTATTCATTGTAAGCAAACAATTCTAACATAAAAGATGTTGTCTCAGCATAAAGGTCAGCACAGAGTTTAGTTATCAATGAGAATTAATACTTAGTTAGAAAGCAAACAACAGTTTTTATAAGTTAAATTAAAGAGAGAGAGTTTTATGAAAGAGAAATTATTATTAACGTTGGCCTGCCTTTTTGTAAGTGTAGGTATAATGACAGCGCAAACGTCGAAAGTAACAGGAGTTGTTACTTCTGCGGAAGACGGATTACCCGTTGTAGGTGCATCAATATTGGTAGCTGGAACTACACAAGGAACAATCACCGATATTGACGGCAAGTTTACTATCTCAGGAGTTCCCGCCACAGCCAAAACCCTTCATGTGTCTTACGTGGGGATGGCCCCACAAGATGTTACCATCAAAGATGGAGTATTGAAAATCGTACTTAAATCGGATGCAAAGGCATTGGACGAAGTGGTAGTAACTGCTATGGGTATCAAGAGAAGTGAAAAGATTTTGGGATATGCTTCTTCTACTGTGAAGAACGATGACTTGATCGCAGCTAAATCCGGTTCGGTAATGGCAGGGCTTTCAGGAAAAGTAGCCGGACTTAATATTTCTAATTCCGGTACAGCTGGTAGTTCACAGAAAGTAATCGTTCGTGGCTACTCTTCTTTCGCCAACAATCAACCATTGTATGTAATCGACGGAGTTCCGATATCCAACAATACCAGCTTGTCTAATGATAAAGGCAACGGAGTGATCGAGGCAAATGACGCTGTAGACTTTGGTAACGGTGCAAATGATATTAATCCGGAGGATGTAGAATCAGTAACCATACTAAAAGGTGCCTCGGCAACTGCACTTTATGGTTCACGTGCTGCTAATGGAGTTATTATGATTACAACTAAACGTGCGAAACAAGAGAAGTTGACCGTTTCGTATGATGGATCGTTCATGGCCTCCAACGTATTACGTGTTCCACAAGATCAGGATAAGTTCGGTCAAGGTTGGGGCACTTGGGACAGAAGTGAAAACGGTTCATGGGGACCTGCACTCGATGGAAGAATGAATGAATGGGGTTCGTACAACCTCGATCCTCAGATGAAAAAACATTATTCATTCATAAAAGACAACTTACGTAACTTTTACACTACAGGATTCGAAATGAACAATAATATAAGCATTCGGACCGGTACTGAAAAAGTAGGTTTATTCCTTTCTTATGGAAACACCACCTCAAATGGTATCCTGCCGAATAATGCCGATAAATATGAGCGTAACACGTTCTCCCTTCGTGGTAACATGAAATTCGATAAGTTCAGTGCAGACGTTAATGTCAGCTATATTCGTAAGGATATGACCAAAGCCGCCGCAGGGCAAGGGAAAGCCGGTGCTACCATGCAACAGGAACTAATTCAACATCCGGTAGACATTGACTACTCAGTCATGAAAGATTTCAATGACATTCGTTATGATGGTAATAACTATTACACTTGGTATGCACAAAATCCTTATTGGGTACTTGCTAACAACAAGAATAACTACCAAGATGACCGTATCTATGGTAAACTGGAACTTGCTTATGAAGTAATGCCCGGTCTTAAAGCAGTAGGCCGTCTCGGTGGCGACTTTACCAACTCCCGCCAGAAACTACGTACAGCCAAATTGACTTATGCGGAAAACTCTTACAGTGCAGATGGAGGTAAATCAGATGAAAGAGGTACGTATACAGAACGTTCTGACAACTACGACCAATTAGACGCTACCCTCTTCATGAATGCCAACTACAACATCGGTGAAGATATCACTTTAGGAGGTACTCTTGGTTGGAACCTCAACCAGCGGAAATCTTCTTACCTGAAATCTTACCTTGATGGTTTATTCATGGCTGGTTGGTACAACCTTGAAAATGGTATCGACAAACCACTCAGCACTAACTATCGTGAATTACGCAGAACAATCGGAGCATTTGGTCAGGTGGAGTTCGGATACAAAAACTTCTGGTTTGTCAATCTTTCAGGACGTAACGACTGGTCGTCTACATTGCCGATTCATGCAAACAGCTTTTTCTACGGTGGCATCAACACTTCAGTGATTCTGACGGATATGATTCCTTCTCTGAAAAATAACATTGTGAACTACCTGAAAGTACGTGCAGCCTGGGGACAAACTGGTAATGATGCCAATGTCTACCGGACAATGCCTTATTTCGTACCGACTCAGATATCAACAGGTTTCGGATATATCTATACTCCATTGAATGGTGCATTGGGCCTAACAGAATATAACCGTCAGGCAAACAACCATCTGAAACCGGAAAAGACTTCCGAATGGGAATTGGGAATAACAACTAATTTTATTGACAACCGAATCAACATCGACTTTGCTTACTACAATAAGCTGACCAAAGACCAAATTATAGCAGCAAACGTCGCTCCGGAAACTCGTTACACTACGGCAACTCGTAATGTGGGGAAGATTTCCAATAAAGGTATCGAGTTGTCAGTAAACCTGACACCAATTCGTAACAAGGATATCCAATGGGATCTCGGTGTCACATTCAGTAAGAACTGGAGTAAAGTAAAAGAACTCTGGAATGAAGGTGATACTCCTGTAACGGAATATGTACTGCAAACAGCGTACAGCGCCAACTTCGTAGCCAAGGTGGGCGAACCTCTCGGTATATTCCAAGTCCCAGCCATTGCTACTGTACAGGACCCAAATAGTCCTTATTACGGAAAAGTGATCGTAGATGCAAACGGCATTCCGACAACGAGTAACAGTGAAATGAAAACTATCGGTTCTTCAGCTCCTGATTTCAACATGGGATTCAATACACGTATCACGTACAAAGGTTTCACTCTCTCGGCTGTAGCCGATTGGCGCAAAGGAGGATATATGTATTCTTACACAGCGCAGTTGATGCACTTCGTCGGTAACACCACACGTTCAGTGTTCAATAACCGTGAACCGTTTGTTGTTCCGAACTCTGTAATGGCCTTACCCAATGGCGGATATGCCGAAAATAATAATCCGGTAACCAGCGACAACATGAGTAACTTTTATAGTGACGCTTATTCCAGAAGTCAGTTCGAGAATTTTGTTATCCCGAAAGGCTATGTGAAACTGAGAGAATTAGTACTATCATACTCATTCCCCAAAGTATTGATTTCTAAACTGGGTATTCAACAACTCGACTTGAGCTTCATTGGACGTAACCTTTTTATGTGGACTCCGAAAGCTAACAACTATGTCGATCCGGAAATCACCAACTTCGGTAACGATATCCTGTCGGAAATCGGTGAATTCGCTTCACTTCCTTCTACACGTAACATAGGAGGAGGTATCAAAATTGTATTCTAAAAAAATGACTGAATATGAAAAGATTAAAAAAAATATATATAGGTGTACTTAGCACTCTATTGTTCGGAACATTTGTTTCATGCGAAAATTATCTGAACATCAATGAGAACCCGAACTATCCGGGAGAATCACAAGTAACTGTATCAGCCCTACTGCCATCTGCATTCACAGGTTCGGCGGGAGTCATGGGATATCTATATCAACTCTACGGCTCTATGTGGGCACAGCACTACACTCAGAATCCATCATCAAGCCAGTATATCACACTTGTCAATTATGCGATGACCTCTTCCAGTGACTTGCGTTTATGGAGAATCCCTTATGCCGACGTGCTGCCCGACCTTGATCTTGTAATCCAGAAGTCAGAAGCCGAAGGTGCTTGGAATTACTGGGTAGTAGGTAAAGTAATGACTGCCTTCACCTATCACGTACTAACTGACGCTTATGGAGATATTCCTTTCACCGAAGCATTGAAAGGTAAGAACTGCAAATATGACGATAGCAAAACCGTAGTTTATCCAGGGATCATCCAAATGTTGAATGATGCTATCGATAAAGCTGACGATGCATCTGCAAAAGGGTTGCTCGCTATG
Organism: Bacteroides bouchesdurhonensis; assembly: GCF_900155865.1. Taxonomy (GTDB): domain Bacteria; phylum Bacteroidota; class Bacteroidia; order Bacteroidales; family Bacteroidaceae; genus Bacteroides; species Bacteroides bouchesdurhonensis. Next base: position 1,411,048 of record NZ_LT707006.1, on the reverse strand, counting down.
AGTGTGGAAGATTATATTTATGATGGTGATATGACGAAATGGATTCGGTTTGCCAAAACGTTAAAACTAAAACTGCTCATGAGAGACTTCGAAGCAAACAAAACTGAAATTCAAACAATGCTTGCTGCGGGTGATTTCTTGAAAGATGATGCAACGGTCCATTGTTTTGAAGATGTAGTAAACAAATCGAATCCGTTCTATGAGAATGACCGTCGCCAGTTAAATACAACGAACAATGTACGTGCCTGCACTACTCTCTACCAATATTTGAATGAGAATGACGATCCACGTATCAAAGACTTTTATGAGACAACAGCCGGATCTGACTACTCAGCGTATAAAGCTATTCCTTACGGAAGTAGAGATTCTAAGCTTTACTCCATTAGAGAAACCTCCCGGGCTGTCATCGGTGCACTCGACCCTGTTTACTATATGTCGGCTGCTGAAACAGAATACCTGCTATCCGAATGCTACGCACGACTTGGTGATAAAGGCAATGCCAAAACTCATTACGAGAATGCTGTTAATTTATCATTTGAAAGATGGAGTCACGATGCAACAGATTTCATTGCTGACGGAGGTAAATATGCTTTCGACGACACAAGTGAAAATACAATGTTGAAATGTATCCTTACTCAGAAATGGGTAGCCAGCACTCGTTGCCAGGCATGGGACACTTGGTTTGACATCAATCGTACTAGAATTCCGGCTTTAGGAAATGTAGAAACGACTAACGATAATTATGTAACAGGTGAGCTGGCTTATAACCCAAACAGTTCATTGGCAAAAGGTGCCTTCCCAAGTCGTTTTATCTACTCCAAAGAGTCATTAGATTACAACACAAGTGCACCAACTGTCATACCGGGAATTACGGAACCGCTTTGGTGGCACAAGAAATAAAAGTTGAATTTATAACATAAAGAAAGGATATATCTATGAAACCTATTAAATATTTATTTTTCTTGATATTCGCTATGGTTGGATTAATCTCATGCGACACGTATGGAGACTATGAACAGGAGTTCTCACCTGTTTATCCGCTGAGCGGACAGTATTATGTAAAAGTGATTGATGAAGCTGGAAAAGAGATTGTAATGCACACTATTACAGATTCGGATGGACAAAAGACTGATGTATTCGGTACATATATGTATCTGTATAATACGACAGATAACGATAAAGACAAATTATGGATCAAGCTACCAAGTGATGAGTTATTCAGTACCGGCATATTAGGAAAAATTAATTGCAATGTGAAAGATCTCACTTTCAGCGGTACAGCTGGTAACATGGAGGCAGACGGAGCAACTGTAAACGGAACGTTCACTGTAAATTCCGGTATACTGACATTGAAAAGTGTAACTACACCTACGAATGGAAAATCTGATGGTATCGAAGTAAAATATACATTGAATGGAAAAACTTACACGGTAACAGGTTTCCGACGCACTGGTTGGGATGCAGACGAGACTTGGAGTGCTCCACAGATTAATAACTAAACCTAGATTACTACCCCCGAATATCGGTACATACCGAGAACCGGGAGTAACTTTATACTATTTTCCTATTTATATTATATGGTATAAACAGCAATGCAAGACAGTTATCTCATATAAATATGATGAGAAACGAAAAAAGATACTACGGCTCTCAATAATAAATTGATAGTTGTAGTATCTTCTCTATATTTTCATAGTATTTCTTTCCTGTATATACAGGAAAAAAACTAATTATATCTTACCATTGTAATGCCGGGAAATATCCACTCAACGCATTACGAAGAACACCTAATGTAATAGGTTTGACCAGAACTTCACTAGCCCCTGCATTCATTGCATTCTCTCTGTCCGAACTGAAAGCATACGCAGTCTGCATAATGATAGGGATTTCTTTATCTTCTTCACGAATAATCTTGGTAGCCTCCAGTCCATTCATCACCGGCATCTTGATATCCATCAAAATAGCTTTTGCCTCATGACGATATTGTTTGAAAAGTCCTACTATTTCTTCTCCATTCTTAGCCCACTGTATATCACATTTCTTACCTATAATTGCTTTAATTAACTTAAAGTTGCTATCATCGTCCTCTGCCACTAAAATGAGGGGTCTGAACTCTTTTATTTGTTCACTTTCCATAGTGTTTATATATTGTTTTAATTTTATATTTCACTTTGATAATTCATTTCAGCCCGCAAGTTATAAAAAAGATTGATATATTTCGCTATCTTTGCGCCTCAAAATTTAAGAATTGTATGATTTCTATAGACGGACTAGCCGTAGAATTTGGCGGCACCACCTTATTTAGCGATATTTCCTTTGTCATTAACGAAAAAGACCGAATCGCCCTGATGGGAAAAAACGGAGCGGGAAAAAGCACTTTGCTCAAAATTTTGGCAGGAGTAAGACCACCGACACGCGGAAAAGTTTCAACTCCCAAAGATAGTGTAATAGCTTATCTTCCACAGCATTTAATGACAGAAGACGGACGGACTGTATTCGAAGAAACGGCACAGGCTTTTGCGCATTTGCACGAAATGGAAAATCAAATAGAGAAACTGAATAAAGAACTCGAAACACGTACTGATTACGAAAGTGACAGTTACATGGCTCTTATCGAAGAAGTGTCTGTTTTGAGCGAAAAGTTTTATTCTATTGATGCGACTAATTACGAAGAAAATGTAGAAAAAGCATTGCTTGGCCTTGGGTTTGCCCGCGAAGATTTCAATCGTCAGACGAGTGATTTTAGTGGTGGGTGGCGTATGCGTATCGAACTTGCCAAGCTATTACTACAAAAACCGGACGTACTGTTACTTGACGAGCCGACCAATCATCTCGATATCGAATCTATCCAATGGCTGGAAGATTTTCTAATTAACAACGGAAAAGCCGTAATCGTTATCAGCCATGACCGTAAATTTGTAGACAACATCACGACTCGTACCATTGAGGTAACCATGGGACGTATCTATGACTATAAAGTAAACTACTCTCAATATCTGCAACTACGCAAAGAACGTCGTGAACAGCAACAGAAAGCTTACGATGAACAGCAGAAGTTTATTGCTGAAACAAAAGAGTTCATCGAACGCTTCAAAGGAACATATTCCAAAACTCTGCAAGTACAAAGCCGTGTCAAAATGCTAGAGAAATTGGAATTGCTGGAAGTAGACGAAGAAGATACATCCGCTTTGCGTCTGAAATTCCCTCCTTCTCCCCGTTCCGGGAATTATCCGGTTATTATGGAAGGAGTTGGGAAAACATACGGTGACCATGTGGTATTCAAGAATGCATCTCTGACTATTGAGCGCGGTGATAAAGTGGCTTTTGTCGGAAAAAATGGTGAAGGTAAATCCACACTTGTGAAATGTATCATGAAAGAAATTGATCATGATGGTACCCTAACACTTGGGCACAATGTCCAAATTGGATATTTTGCTCAAAATCAAGCTTCACTAATGGATGAAAACCTCACTGTATTCCAAACGATTGACGATGTGGCAAAAGGTGATATCCGGAATAAGATACGTGATCTATTGGGAGCTTTCATGTTCGGCGGACCGGAAGAATCGATGAAGAAAGTAAAGGTACTTTCGGGAGGAGAACGTACTCGTCTTGCCATGATCAAGTTGTTGCTGGAACCTGTCAATCTGTTGATTCTGGATGAACCGACGAATCATTTGGACATGAAGACGAAAGATATTCTAAAGCAAGCATTAGCCGATTTTGACGGTACTCTGATTGTCGTTTCGCACGATCGTGACTTCTTGGACGGATTGGTAACAAAGGTTTATGAATTCGGAAATAAGAAGGTGACAGAGCACTTGTGTGGTATCTACGAATTCCTTGAAAAGAAGAAAATGGCTTCATTGCAAGAATTGGAAAAGAAATAATAAATAATAAAAAGTTAACGTCTACCTGTTCCAAAAAAGAAATATATTTGTATATTTGCGAAATCCAATTCAGATAGATAAAAACCGATAAAGTCTTCAATAAAAGGATGAAAGGGAAGAAGAAGTTCATAGTAACGCTGCTGCTTTTTATCAACATTGTCATGTTGATAGCAGCCGTTTTTCCCCATCATCATCATCCCGACGGGATGATTTGCATGAAGCAAGACTTGCCAACCGAGCAACAATGCCCCATGCATCACCATCATCACCCGGGAAACGATTCTTGTTGCCATAGCGAATGCATGACACATTTCCAGTCCCCCACTCCATCTTTGCAATCTCATAGTGGACCGGATTATATTCTGATCGTTACCTTATTCACGGATGATATTATCGAACACTTACTTCGGCCGTTGGAAAAACGAGCCAGAAATAATTATGACTTTCGGGAATCTCTGCACGGTACGAATATACCTCGTACCTTCTCTCTTCGTGCCCCTCCCTACTCTGTTTTTGCATAATCTAAAAGTATGCAATCAAGTTGCATACCCCATCGAATTATCTTTGCGAAGATTTAAAACAGAATTTTAGTAGGAAAATAACATTTATGAAGAAACTTATTTTTATAGGAATCCTAGGGTTGTTCGCCTTGGGTTCATGCAACAGTAAAGGTCATGAAGGACATGACCACGAAACTACTACACATAACCATGAAACAGAAGGACATGATCACGAAGCGGAAGCACATGATCATGAAGGTGAATGTAGTGAAGACCATAATCACAACAAAGCCACTGACGAGCACGAACACGGTAAAGCTGCCGAAGGACATGGTGACGAAATCATTCTTCCAAAAGCAAAAGCAGACGCTGCCGGGGTCAAATCAACTATTATCCAACCGGCTCCCTTCCAACAAGTTATCAAAACCAGCGGACAAGTATTAGCTGCCCAAGGAGACGAATCTGTTGCTGTAGCTACTGTTGCCGGCGTGGTTTCATTCCGTGGAAAAGTAACGGAAGGCATGGCTGTTGGTCAGGGAAAACCATTGATTACCATCTCTTCCAGCAATATAGCAGATGGTGATCCGGTTCAACGGGCACGTATCGCATACGAAGTATCCAAAAAGGAATACAAGCGTATGAAAGAACTGATCAAAAACAAGATTGTATCAGACAAAGAATTTGCACAAGCAGAGCAGAACTATGAAAATGCCCGTATCAGTTATGAAGCATTAGCTAAAAACCATTCAGCTGGTGGCCAGAATATACCTTCACCTATTTCCGGATATGTGAAGAGTGTTTTAGTGAAAGAAGGGGATTATGTAACGATTGGACAGCCTTTGGTAAGTGTAACGCAAAACCGTCGCCTCTTCCTTCGTGCAGAAGTCTCAGAGAAATATTATCCATATTTACGTACTATCACTTCTGCCAATTTCCAGACTCCTTACAATAACCAAGTATATGAGTTACAAGAGTTGGACGGAAAACTCCTTTCCTTTGGCAAAGCTTCAGGAGACAATTCATATTATGTGCCTGTTACTTTCGAATTTGACAACAAAGGGGATATCATTCCCGGAGCATTTATTGAAGTGTTCTTGCTTTCCTCTCCAATGGAAAATGTTATTTCTGTCCCTCGTACGGCACTCACCGAAGAACAAGGAATATTCTTTGTTTATCTGCAGTTGGACGAAGAAGGCTATAAGAAACAGGAAGTCACCCTAGGAGCCGATAATGGCAAAAGTGTACAAATCCTGACCGGAGTGAAAGCAGGTGACCGTGTAGTCACTGAAGGAGCTTATCAAGTACGCCTGGCAAGTGCAAGCAATGCAATACCAGCTCATAGCCACGAGCATTAAGAGTAATTGTATTTGATTCTACCAATCAATGAGAAATTAAATCATAATCATTCATTAATAAAATCATCCTTTCCCTTCTATAGTAAGGTGAAGCTTATATAATATGCTAAATAAAATAATACATTACTCCCTGCATAATCGTCTGGTTGTGCTCTGTGCGGCTATCCTTCTGCTCATTGCAGGAACATATACCGCCATGAATACGGAAGTAGACGTATTCCCCGACCTTAATGCACCAACGGTGGTCATCATGACCGAAGCCAATGGTATGGCAGCCGAGGAAGTGGAACAACTCGTTACTTTCCCTGTTGAAACAGCTGTAAATGGAGCTACCGGTGTACGCCGCGTGCGCTCATCTTCTACTAATGGTTTCTCTGTAGTCTGGGTAGAATTTGACTGGGGAACAGACATCTATCTGGCACGTCAGATTGTAAGTGAAAAATTGGCAATAGTCAGCGAATCTCTTCCGGTCAATGTTGGTAAACCAACTCTTGGTCCGCAATCTTCTATCTTAGGAGAAATGCTGATTGTCGGTCTGACTGCCGATTCAACTTCCATGCTCGATCTACGTACAATTGCCGATTGGACGATTCGTCCAAGACTTTTGTCTACAGGAGGTGTGGCACAGGTAGCCGTATTGGGTGGAGACATCAAAGAGTATCAAATACAACTTGATCCTGAACGGATGCGGCACTATGGAATCTCCATGGGTGAAATAATGACCGTAACCCAGGATATGAACTTGAACGCCAATGGTGGAGTACTTTATGAATTCGGTAATGAATATATCGTACGTGGAGTACTTTCAACAACCCAAACAGAACAGTTGGGAAAAGCAGTAGTAAAAACTGTAAACGGCTTCCCTGTTACTTTAGAGAGTATTGCTGATGTAGTTATTGGTCCGAAAGCTCCGAAATTAGGAACAGCTTCGGAACGTGGCAAACCAGCTGTACTAATGACTGTAACTAAACAGCCTGCCACCAGTACATTGGAGTTAACAGACAAATTGGAAACTTCGCTGAAGGATTTACAAAAGAACCTACCTCCTGATGTGAAAGTATCGACAGATATTTTCCGTCAAAGCCGGTTCATCGAAAGCTCAATCGGAAACGTGAAGAAATCACTTTTTGAAGGAGGTATTTTTGTTGTCATTGTATTGTTCCTATTCCTGGCAAATGTACGTACAACTATTATTTCATTGGTAACACTACCACTCTCTCTACTCGTTTCTATCCTGACATTACACTATATGGGAATGACGATCAATACTATGAGTTTGGGAGGTATGGCTATTGCAATCGGTTCACTGGTAGACGATGCTATCGTCGATGTGGAAAACGTTTACAAACGCCTGCGAGAAAACCGGCAGAAACCAGAAGCGGAACGGCTTAGTACTCTTGAAGTGGTATTTAATGCTTCCAAAGAAGTACGTATGCCTATTCTGAACTCAACTCTTATTATTGTAGTAAGTTTCGTTCCGTTATTCTTCCTTAGTGGAATGGAAGGCCGCATGTTGGTTCCACTGGGAATCGCTTTCATTGTGGCATTATTTGCTTCTACTGTGGTTGCCTTGACACTGACTCCGGTACTTTGTTCGTATCTCTTAGGCAGCAAAAAGACAAATAAGGAACTGAAAGAATCTTTTGTAGCCCGCTGGATGAAAGGTGTTTATGAAAAAGCATTAACATGGGTGCTAAAGCACAAGCGGATCACATTAGGAAGTACAATTGCTCTCTTCCTGGTCGCCCTAGGAATGTTCTTCACACTGGGACGCAGTTTCCTCCCTTCTTTCAACGAAGGTTCATTTACAATCAATATCAGTTCTTTACCTGGTATTTCACTGGAGGAAAGTGATAAAATGGGGCATCGTGCTGAAGAATTATTGTTAAGCATACCGGAAATTCAAACGGTTGCCCGTAAAACGGGACGTGCTGAATTGGACGAACATGCACTTGGCGTGAACGTATCAGAAATCGAAGCACCATTTGAATTGAAAGATCGCTCTCGAAGTGAAATGGTAGCCGAAGTACGTGAGAAATTAAATACTTTGAATGGTGCGAATATCGAAATCGGACAACCGATTAGTCACCGTATTGATGCAATGTTATCAGGAACTAAGGCAAATATTGCCATTAAGTTATTTGGCGACGATCTGAATAAAATGTTCTCACTCGGCAATCAGATAAAAAATGCAATCAGCGATATTCCCGGTATTGCCGACCTCAATGTAGAACAACAAATAGAACGTCCACAGTTGAAGATTCAGCCCAAACGGGAGGTATTAGCCAAATACGGTATCACATTACCAGAATTTTCAGAATACGTAAATGTAGCACTTGCCGGAAAAGTGATCTCTCAAGTATACGAACAGGGAAAGAGTTTCGACCTTATCGTAAAAGTGAAAGATAATGCTCGTGACGAGATGGAAAAAATACGTAATCTGATGGTAGATACAAGTGATGGGAAAAAAGTGCCTTTAAACTATGTAGCTGATGTCGTATCTGCTATGGGTCCGAATACTATCAACCGTGAAAATGTGAAACGTAAAATAGTGATTTCTGCCAATGTTGCCGATCGTGATCTTCGCAGCGTAGTTAATGATATCCAGAAACAGATTGATACTTCCATTCAACTACCTGAAGGATACCACATCGAATATGGTGGCCAGTTTGAAAGTGAACAAGCTGCAAGCCGGACGCTGGCATTGACTTCTTTCATTAGTATTGTCGTAATTTTCCTGTTACTTTATCATGAGTTCCGCAGTGTCAAAGAATCCGGAGTCATCTTACTAAACTTGCCCCTTGCATTGATCGGTGGTGTATTTGCACTGATTATCACTACAGGTGAAGTTAGTATTCCTGCCATTATCGGGTTCATTTCGCTATTCGGTATTGCTACACGTAATGGAATGTTGCTCATCAGTCATTACAACCATCTACAAAAAGAAGAAGGTCTAGGAGTATACGAAAGTGTGATTCGAGGCTCACTCGATCGTTTGAATCCTATTTTGATGACAGCATTATCTTCAGCTTTAGCTTTGATTCCACTGGCCTTGGGAGGCGATCTTCCGGGTAATGAGATTCAAAGTCCGATGGCTAAAGTAATTTTGGGTGGATTATTAACTTCGACTTTCTTGAACGGTTTCATCGTTCCGATTGTTTACTTGATGATGCACCGGAAAGATAATCCTCACACTCCATCGGTTAAATGAAAGGATGGAAATTGGTCCTTAACAAGAAAAACTTATTATCATCCTATTGAACAAATTAATAAATTAATAAATCAATAGAACGAATTAATAAAAGAAAAATATGAAACGAATCATTATCATAAGCTCTGTACTCCTTGCCTTAACAGGCGGAGTACAAGCTCAAAACGGAATCGATCAGGTATTGCGTAATATTGAAACTAACAATAAAGGGTTACAGGCAAACGCACAACTTATCGCTTCTCAAAAACTGGAAGCTAAAACGGAGAATAATCTAGCTGATCCAACACTGTCATATGCTCATCTATGGGGAGCGAAAGACAAGAACGAAACAATTGGTGAACTCGTAATCTCACAAAGTTTTGACTTTCCAAGTCTATACGTAACACGTAATAAACTGAATCGCCTGAAATCAGGAGCATTCGATAGTCAAGCTGATATTTTTCGACAAGATATGCTGTTACAAGCTAAAGAGATATGTTTGGATATCATCATGTTACGCCAACAAAAACAAATTCTGGAAGAACGGCTTCGCAATGCGGAAGAGTTATCCAAGATGTACGCCAAACGTCTGCAAACAGGGGATGCGAATGCACTTGAAACGAACAAGATTAATCTGGAATTACTGAATGTCCGTACAGAAGCGTCTTTAAATGAGACAACGCTACGTAACAGATTACAGGAACTAAACGCCCTCAATGGTAATATTCCAGTGGTTTTCGAAGAGACAAAATACCCAGCAACACCTCTCCCCGCTGATTACCAAATTCTCAAATCGGAAGTTTTGGCTTCTGATCGTACCCTAATGGTTCTAGGCAATGAAAGCTTGGTTGCCCGTAAACAAATCTCGGTCAATAAATCGCAATGGTTACCCAAATTGGAATTAGGATATCGTCGGAATACTGAAACGGGAACTCCCTTCAATGGGGTAGTAGTAGGCTTTTCCTTTCCACTCTTTGAAAACCGGAACAAAGTGAAAGTGGCCAAAGCCCAAGCATTGAATATTGATTTGCAAAAACAAAATGCTACTCTTCAGGTGGAATCTGAATTAACACAGCTTTATAGAGAAGCTAAATCTTTACATGCCTCAATGGAAGAATATCAGAAAACATTCCAGTCACAACAAGATCTTGAGCTATTGAAACAGGCATTAACCGGAGGTCAGATCAGTATGATTGAGTATTTTGTCGAAGTCTCAGTACTGTACCAAAGCCACCTGAATTATCTCCAGTTAGAAAATCAATATCAGAAGGCCATGGCACGAATTTATAAAAGCAAATTATAATAAGTACCTCTGCAAAATAACTTTATAAAAGGTACGGATTACATAGAGTATACAGATTCTTTCATTTACTTTATATCTTTGTTTGTGCCATAGTATTGGCACAACTGTGCCACCCTATTGGCACAACAGTGCCACCCTATTGGCACAACAGTGCCATCACATTGGCACAGCTTTGCCAATAGGGTGGCACAAATTGCTTCTTCTATGCGATTGATAAGACCTCCTAATAGATAAACGAATTCTATTTACTAGAGAAGAATTCTGCCAAGAAACTACAGTGTTTTCACTTCTTCCGGCAAGTATCCGCTCCGGATACGCCACTCCTGAGGATATAGATTATTGGCACGATTACCAATATTCTTCACAAATCCCAAAGGTATATTCCGGTAAGTAAGTAAAATATAACCACGAGGGGCTGTTACTGGTAAAGTAACAGCCTCTTTTCTTAAATAAGCAATAGCTTGCTCATAAGTAACCTCTTCGGTAACAAAAGCTCCTTGACGAAGGACAGAAGTACTCATTGCCAACGCATGAGCCGGAATCAAATCTTTACCTTTTACTTCTCCCACAGCAGTTCCCGCCTGAATGACACGAAGATTCTGCTTCAAAATGGCAAGTTCGTTCTGATATTGTCGAGAAAATGCACAAATTGCAGTATCTTCCGTAGTTAGGACATACTTATCCAAGGCATCTTTTTTCAGCCAGTTTTCAGCCATTTTCAGATATTCCCTAGACACAGGTGGGGCAGAAGTAGTTCCTCCTCTTTTATCTTTCTTTTTCTGATTTTTACTCTTAACAATATCATGATTAAGAATAGACTCATCATCTGACATCGGTTTACGCAAAGCAGCCAAAAAGAATCCTTCTCCTTTCGTCTTATGAGGCAAAAAATGATAAACAGGTAATTTTTTTTCTCCCAGAAGATCTCCGGTAATTTTCCATTCGACCGGAATATCTAATGATAACATCTCTGCCCCGAACTCTTCCTGTATCCAACGAACATTTTCTTCGTCCTCTTTTGTGTTATAGGTACATGTGCTATATATAAGAATCCCACCAGGTTTCAGACAAGCCCAAATATCCGAAATAATTCGTCGCTGACGCTGCCAACAGATTTCGACATTCTCAGGACTCCATTCTTCAATTGCTACCGGATCTTTTCGGAACATTCCTTCACCGGAACAAGGAACATCAGTCAGAATGATATCGAAAAATGAAGGTAACTGTAAGTAATCGGATGGATCATTATTAGTTACTACCACATCCGGATGTCCCCATTTCGTCAGATTCTCTGCCAGAATTTGCGAACGGTTCCGAATCACTTCATTTGCCACCAACAGACTACCTTCGGGAAGTATACTCCGAAGATGTGTGGATTTTCCACCGGGAGCTGCACAAAGGTCTAACATGATTACAGGTTCTTCGGCATATTGCCGAAGTATCTGTTCCACAAACATAGAAGATGCCTCTTGCACATAATAGCACCCTGCATGAAACAACGGATCAAATGTAAAAGTCAAACGTTCATCAAGATAATATCCTTCAGAAGCCCAAAGCACTTTTTCCAATGAATAATCATCATGATTCATCATCCATTTTCTATTATTTATACGGATACTGACGGGAGGCTCCTGTTGTAAAGCAACAGCTAACTTTTCATATTCTTCGTTGCCAAGTAAGGCACGTGTATAATCGATAAAAGAGACAGGTAAATTCATTTTTCATTTATTAATTCCTGCAAATATCAAAAATATTTCTTCTCTTTGCAACTTTCTCAGATATTAACTACGTCTAACCAATAAAGAAACAAATAATAAATAACCATATGAAACAATTTATCATAGCCCTCTTCGCTGTATTATCTTTATGCACTTCAATATATGCACAAGATTTTTTGATAAACAGCACTACCACAGCTCTAAATGCTGCGAAGAATAATATCAGTACACAGACTTTACTAATTCAAAATTCGAATGGAAACATTTCACTCCCTTTCGAGCTTAATGATGTCATTGAAAAAGGTATTATAGTCGCTATCATTAATACGATTGTCGTATTTGCATGTCCGGTTTTTATATTGTTTATTATCTTTTTCTTTCGCTATAAAAACAGGAAAGCACGTTATCATCTTGCCGAACAAGCATTAGCAGCAGGACAACCTCTACCAGATAATCTTATCAAAGAAAAAAAGACAACTGACCAGCAGGCACAAGGTATTAGAAACACTTTTACCGGAATCGGCTTATTCATCTTCCTCTGGATACTCACTGGTAAATTTAGTATCGGAGCTATCGGACTACTCGTTATGTTTATGGGTATTGGTCAATGGATTACCGGATATAAACAGCAAAAAAAGAACTCTGAAAACAAATGAGCCAACTCAATGAAATCTCACTAGTCGCACAGGTTGTGGTATTAAAAAACACCAAAGCCTTTGACCAGTTAGTGCAAAAATACCAGTCGTCCATCCGGCGTTTTTTTCTGCACTTAACTTGCGGAGATAGTAATTTGAGCGATGATTTGGCACAAGATACATTTATCAAAGCATATACTAATCTTGCTTCTTTCCAAAATCTGTCTAGTTTCTCTACGTGGTTATATCGCATTGCTAATAATGTATTTTACGATTATATTCGCAGCCATAAAGAGACGGCTGATCTGGATACTAGAGAAGTAGACACTATTCATTGCACCATACAAGAAAACATTGGGCAGAAAATGGATATTTATCAGGCACTCAAAACACTTAAAGAAATGGAACGCACTTGTATCATCCTATTTTATATGGAGGATGTAAGTATCGATAAGATAGCAGGTATTATGGAAATTCCGACGGGGACCGTCAAAAGCCATCTGTCACGTGGAAAAGAAAAATTAGCTGTATTTTTAAAACAAAATGGTTATGGAAGAAATAGATAATGATAAACTCTTGCATGATTTCTTTGCTGAAAACAAGCAGGAAATAGCTGATAACGGATTCAGCCAACGTGTTATGCATCATTTGCCTAGCCAAAGCAATTGGCTTACATGTATTCGGACAGCTCTCATTGTAATCATCGGAACTATACTTTTTGTATGGTTAGGTGGAGTGGAAGCAACTTTGAGAAATATGCAGGAAGCAACTGCTAACATAGACCAAAAATCTCTTATAATCATAACTATAGTATTGCTATGCTTAGGTGTGAAGAAAATCTGCTCATTGGCATAAGGAAGTTTCCAAACAATGTTTAAAAGCAAGGAATATGTTAAAACATGATAAATATCCCCTTCACTTCAAGTAGCTCAAAACATAGATATACTATCTTTGTTCCTTTGTAAACTAAAAGAGAAAAGAGAGTTTTGAAGCTACGTATATTTATTTTATTTCTGTTCTTATCTTTGCTCCATGCACAGGCAGACATTGTCGATAGCCTAAAGATACAACATAGGGATTCAGTCAAATTGACAAGTGATTCCCTTGTACTTCGTTTTTTTTCAGAAGAAGGTCTTCCTATTTCTAACAATAATAAAGTGAAACTACTGAAAAGTGGACACGAAAAGTTTATTGATTTATTTGAAGCCATCCGAGAAGCGAAACATCATATTCATTTAGAATACTTCAACTTCCGTAATGATTCCATTGCTAATGCATTGTTCAATTTGTTAGCCGATAAAGTAAAAGAGGGAGTGGAAGTAAGAGCTATGTTTGATGCTTTTGGAAATTGGTCAAACAATAAACCACTAAAAAAGAAACATCTTAAAAAGATTCGTGAGCAAGGAATAGAAATCGTTAAATTTGATCCGTTCACTTTCCCATATATTAATCATGCTGCGCATCGAGATCATAGGAAAATTGCTGTCATCGATGGAAAGGTTGCATACACAGGTGGAATGAACATTGCAGATTATTATATCAATGGACTCCCTAAAATCGGTACTTGGCGTGATATGCACATGCGTATTGAAGGAGATGCAGTAAACGATCTTCAAGAAATCTTTCTAACTATCTGGAATAAGGAAACAAAACAAAATATCGGTGGAGATGCGTACTTTCCACAACATAAGGAAGTTACTGACAGTAGTGATATTGTTATTGCCATTGTAGACCGCACTCCGAAGAAAAATAGCCGTATGCTAAGCCACGCCTATGCTATGTCTATTTATTCAGCCCAAAAAAATGTGCATATTGTCAATCCTTATTTCGTTCCAACTTCTTCTATCAAAAAAGCATTGCAAAGAACGATTGACCGGGGAGTGGATGTCACTATTATGGTATCCTCTGCCTCTGATATCCCTTTTACCCCTGATGCTGCACTATATAAACTGCATAGATTAGTGAAAAGGGGAGCTACGGTATATATGTACAATGGCGGATTTCATCATTCTAAAATCATGATGGTAGACGATCTGTTTTGTACAGTCGGTACAGCTAACTTAAACAGCCGTAGCCTAAGATATGATTATGAAACAAATGCGTTCATATTTGATCAAAAAATTACAGGAGAATTGAATGATATGTTCCACAATGACATTGAACATTGTACCAAACTAACACCTAAGTTCTGGAAGAAACGTTCTCCATGGAAGAAATTCGTAGGGTGGTTTGCAAACCTATTCACCCCATTCCTTTAGGAGAAATGAAAAATTAAATTTCAGGAATGGAGAATTCTATGCAGCACACGATGCAGAGTAAATTCTTCATTCTTCATTATTCATTATTCATTCATTTCACTACCTTTGCAACATCTATCAAATAGTGATAACCATAGGACAATGAAACAATATTTAGATCTACTCAACCGTGTATTGACTGAAGGCACTGAAAAAAGTGACCGTACTGGCACAGGAACAATCAGCATATTTGGTCATCAAATGCGTTTTAACCTCGATGAAGGTTTTCCATGTCTGACCACCAAAAAATTACACCTGAAATCAATCATCTATGAATTGCTTTGGTTTCTACAGGGTGATACTAATGTGAAATATTTGCAAGAACATGGTGTACGTATCTGGAATGAATGGGCAGACGAAAATGGCGACTTAGGACATATTTACGGATATCAATGGCGTTCATGGCCTGACTACAACGGCGGATTCATCGACCAAATTAGCGAAGCAGTCGAAACAATCAAACACAATCCGGATTCACGCCGAATCATAGTAAGTGCCTGGAACGTAGCTGACCTGAATAACATGAATCTACCTCCTTGTCATGCTTTCTTCCAGTTTTATGTAGCCAACGGACGTTTAAGTTTGCAACTTTATCAACGCAGTGCTGATATATTCCTCGGAGTACCTTTTAATATTGCATCGTATGCTTTATTATTACAAATGATGGCGCAAGTTACCGGACTTAAAGCAGGAGATTTTGTCCATACTCTCGGAGATTCTCACATTTACCTGAATCATCTGGAACAGGTTAAATTGCAATTAAGTCGTGATCCACGTCCGTTACCACAAATAAAAATAAATCCAGACGTGAAGAGTATCTTCGATTTTAAGTTTGAAGATTTCGAATTAGTTAATTATGATCCACATCCACATATTGCCGGAGCAGTAGCTGTATAAATTATGAGTAAAATATCTATTATTGCTGCTGTAGACAGCCATATGGCAATCGGTTTCGAAAACAAGTTATTATTTTGGTTGCCGAACGACCTGAAACGTTTCAAGGCATTAACCACAGGCAATACGATTATCATGGGACGAAAAACTTTTGAATCACTTCCCAAAGGTGCACTTCCCAATCGAAGAAACGTCGTATTATCTTCTAATCCGGATTTGCATTGGTCGGGTGCAGAAATATTTACATCTCTCGACTCTGCTTTGAAAAGTTGTCAAGAGAATGAACACGTATTTATTATAGGAGGAGCAAGTATTTATCATCAGGCACTTCCTTTGGCTGATGAACTCTGCTTGACAGAAATAGACAGTGTCGCTCCACAAGCAGATGCATTCTTTCCGGAAGTATCGCCAACAATATGGCATGAAAAAAGCAGAGAGGTTCATCCTGCGGATGAAAAACATCTCTGCCCGTATGCTTTTGTCACATATGTGAGAAAGTAATTTGAAGTTCCCAATTTATTCTTCGTCTACATCTACCATAATCGGCATTTGCCGTTTAATAGCTTCGTGGAAGGAAATCAGAGTCTCTGTACGTGCCAAACCTAATGGCTGCAACTTATCATGAATAATACTCAGCAAATGGTGATTATTCTTCGCATAAATTTTGATAAACATATCATATTTACCAGTAGTAAAATGACACTCGACTACTTCCGGAATAGCCTCCAAAGCTTTCGTTACTGAATCAAATGATTCAGGGTCTTTCAGATAAATACCAATATAAGCACAAGTCTCGTATCCGATTTTCTCAGGATCAATGATATATTCAGATCCTTTCAATATTCCTAAGTTAGTCAATTTCTGGATGCGCTGGTGAATCGCCGCACCAGAAACATCACATGCTCTCGCCACTTCCAAAAAAGGAATACGTGCATTTGCAGCTATCAGTTTCAGAATCTGCTCATCTAAAGCATCTAATTGATGATGTCCCATATTAAATCAAATTGTTTTAATCAGTGAATCTTTTATGCAAAGTTAGCGATTTTCCGACAACAAATACTATGAATTATTACTTTTATTTCCAAATATCGGATAAGTCATCAATTGTTTGTACCTTTGTCTAAAACATAAATATACAATATATATGAAACCTTTTTACTGCGTACTCCTTTTCTTACTCATTACAACAGGAAGCTATGGACAGAATTTTTCCGATCATTTCCTGGATAAAACACTCCGGGTAGATTATATCTTTACCGGAGATGTTAAACAACAATCCATTGTTTTGGATGAACTATCTGAACTCCCTACTTGGGCAGGTCGCCGTCATCATTTGTCTGAACTGCCCTTAGAAGGTAACGGACAAATTACCATAAAAGATCTATCTACTAAACAATGTATCTATAAAACCTCTTTTTCTTCTTTATTTCAAGAATGGTTATCAACCTATGAAGCTAAAGAAACAACCAAAGGATTCGAGAATAGTTTCCTCCTTCCCTATCCTAAACAACCTGTAGAAGTTGAAATCATTTTATTAAACCCACGTAAAGAGGTAATGACCAGTTTCAAACACATTGTTCGTCCAGACGATATTCTAATTCATAAAAGAGGAACATCACACATTACTCCACATCGATACTTACTTCAGAGTGGAAATGAAAAAGATTGTATAGACGTTGCTATTCTCGCCGAAGGGTATACGGATAAAGAAATGGATATCTTCTATCAGGATGCTGAAAAAGCTTGTGAAAGTCTATTTTCACATGAGCCGTTCCGTTCAACAAAAAACAAGTTTAATATTGTAGCAGTAGCCAGTCCTTCAATAGATAGCGGTGTCAGCGTCCCTCGTGAAAATACATGGAAACACACAGCTTTGCAGTCTCATTTCGATACTTTCTATTCGGATCGTTACTTAACAACTAGTCGAGTGAAGTCAATTCATAATGCTTTGGCAGGCATTCCATATGAACATATCATCATACTTGCCAATACCGATGTATATGGTGGAGGAGGTATTTATAACTCATACACACTGACTACTGCACACCATCCAATGTTCAAACCTGTTGTAGTACATGAATTCGGACATAGCTTTGGAGGATTGGCTGACGAATATTTCTACGAGGACGATGTTATGACTGATACCTATCCCTTAAATGTAGAGCCATGGGAACAAAATATTACTACCCGTGTTGACTTCTCATCGAAATGGAAGGATATGCTCCCTTCTGATACTCCAATCCCAACTCCTGTTTCTCAAAAAGAAAAATATTCGGTAGGAGTATATGAAGGTGGCGGATATTCTGCCAAAGGTATCTACCGCCCAGCCTTCAATTGCCGGATGAAGACCAATGAACATCCGGAATTTTGTCCTGTCTGCCAACGAGCTATTCGCCGAGTTATCGACTTTTATATCCCTTAATTTATCATACAGATAAACTAAAAGAACAATATATTGTTAAACTCAAAAAACAGGTTTTATGATCAGACTTCAACCGATTAATACATCGGACATTCAACATTACAAATTTATGGAGGAACTCCTAATAGACTCTTTTCCTACAGAAGAATACCGGCAATTGGAAGAGTTACGTGAATTCACTGACCGAAAAGGGAACTTTCATAATAACATCATTTTTGATAATGAACTGCCTATTGGATTCATTACATACTGGGATTTTGAGCATTTCTATTATGTAGAGCATTTTGCAACTAACCCAGCTCTACGTAACGGTGGTTATGGAAAACGTACTTTAGAGTATTTATGTGACTATCTAAAACTTCCCATCGTTTTGGAAGTTGAACGACCTCTAGAAGAAATGGCTAAACGGCGTATAAACTTCTATCAACGACATGGATTTACATTATGGGAAAATGATTATTACCAACCGCCGTATAAACCTGGAGATGATTATCTTCCAATGTACCTCATGGTACATGGTGAATTAAACGCCCAAAAAGACTTTGAAGAAGTAAAACATAGGCTCTATACTGAAGTCTATAAAGTTAAAGAATAAAGTAACTAAAGTAAAAAGACGATAGCTTTCTATTTTTATATAATACATTTTTGCTATAAAATCATATAAAGCAATTATATATAATAAGAGAAGAACAAACTCATTTCAAAGAAACCCCAAAAGAAAAAGGTATCCAAAAATTTGAATACCCTTTTTCCTTATATGTCAAAATCAACTATTTATTACCTTGTTTCCTTGAAGAATAGTTAATTTTCAAAGCAGAAGCTTTTCTAAGAGCATTTTTCACATCGGTAACAATACCCATCTTAGTTTTTTCATCTACTTTCAGAGATACTGTCATTTTACCCCGATCACTCTCATTCATATTCGAACGTTCCTGGAAGACAAAATCTCCTATTTGATCTACCTCAGCATAGCTATCATTTAACTGAATACGACTTTCAGTACCCATTTTTCCACGATATTCCTTATTAGGTTCACCTATATAAATGAATGTTACCAGCGACTTCTTCTCTAATTTCTCCAGTTCAGTACCTACGGGAAGGTTAATCTGAACCTTCAATGTAACCTCACGCATAGTTGTTACAATCATAAAGAAGAACAACAAGGTAAAGATAAGGTCAGGCAACGAAGAAGTATTCAATGCCGGCATTTCACGTTTACCAGTCTTATTAAATTTTCCCATACTTACTTCTTATCTCCATATTTTTTAGGTTCTGCCTCAGAAATTCTCTGCGGATAAACTTCACGAATAGCTTTTTGTTGTTTATCATTCAGTTCCGCATATGGTCTCTGCCATTTTTCTTTAGCTAATTCATCTCTCAATTCGTTGTATGCAGCAACTAATTCGTTCTGCACACTTATATACGCCTGATATGAAGACCCACGGTCATTCTGCAAAGAAATTACATGCTTATCATTAACAAGAGTCGTACCTAAGAATTCCACATTCTTTTGTGTCTTCTCCGGTTTATTTGCTTCATTATTATAATTAGCTATAAATTCTTTGGCTTTAGCTCTTAGTTCTCCAACAGCAATATAATCACCACCGCACATCAATTCATCATTCATATTTAGATGCACCATGAGAATATTGCGTTCTTTAATTTTATCAGTTTCCTTATTTTCTTCATCAGGGGGAGGCGGCAAAAGTCTTGCTAAACCTTGGTCCGTGTCCATTGATGTAGTAATCAAGAAGAAGATAAGCAATAAGAAAGCTATATCTGCCGTAGAACTGGAGTTAATATCAGGAACTTTTCTTTTTCCTCTAGCCATTTTAATTACTTTATTAAATTGAGCTTATCAATTGATTATGATATTTTTTTCTTTATGCCACTCGTGATGATTGCAACAATTGTTACAAACAACAGAATGTAAATAGTATAAAGGAACATATCAGTTATCTTCAGCCAGAAAGTAACATTGTCTGCACCTTCATAACCACGGATATTCATCGGAGTTCCATCACCTATAGCCCAAGTTACAAAAAGAACAACAACCATAAGTACTAATCCAAGCAAAGACTTAACAGCATTAGCCGGATTATCTTTCAAAGCTGCACCAAATTGTAATACTGCAGCAACTACAGTAGCTGCAATAGCCATACCAAACAATGCGTATATTAAATAAAGTAAAGCATCTGTTTGAGCCGGTTGCCACATTTCGGGATCTATTCCCGGAATCGCCGCATCGCCTGTAGCACTTCCTCCTAAGAAGAACAGCACCATAACGATTAGGATAACGGCAAACATCGCATACAATGCATAATACGATGCTTTATATGTAAGTTTACTCATTTCGAATTATTTTTTGTATTTCAAATTATATTTGATAACCATATCAAGCAAAGTGATAGAAGAATCTTCCATTTCACTTGTAAGAGCCTCAATTTTAGAAAGTACGTAATTATAGAATACCTGAAGAATCAAAGCAACGATCAAACCGAAGATAGTTGTAATCAAAGCCACTTTCATACCACCAGCTACAACTGTCGGAGAGATATCACCTACAATCTGAATTTTATCAAATGCCTGCACCATACCGATTACAGTACCCAAGAATCCGAGTGACGGAGCCATTGCGATAAACAGAGTGATCCATGAGCATCCTTTTTCAAGGTAACCAGCTTGTACACCTCCATAAGATACAACAGACTTCTCAACCACATCAATACCTTGGTCGATTCTCATCAAACCTTGATAATAAATAGAAGCGACTGGACCTCTAGTGTTACGTGCGATGTCTTTAGCAGCTTCAACGTCACCTTTTTCCAAAGCAGCTTCAATAGATGCCATAAATTTCTTTGTGTTAATTTCAGCCAAGCTCAGATAAATGATACGTTCGATACAGAAAGCCAAACCAATTACCAAAGCGATAGCTACCAAACTCATGAAGGATGCAGTACCTTCAATAAACTTGATTTTGAGTTCTTTGTGAAGACCTGTTTCTTCTGCAGCAGGAGCAGGAGCTTGAGCAGCAGCCGGTGCAACAGCTGGAGCAGCCTGTTGTTCAGTTTGTTCTGCCGCAGGAGCATCTTGAGCCTGAGCAAGTTGAGTTGAGCCGAATGCTAAGGCCCCAATCACAGCAACAATTGCAAATAACTTTTTCATTGTGTGTCTAATTTTTAAGATTAATTAATTAATTATTATTTATTGTATTTACTTTACGTTCTTTTTCATCTTGCGGAGAGAGGGGGATTCGAACCCCCGATACACTTTTGGCGTATACACGCTTTCCAGGCGTGCCTCTTCAACCACTCGAGCATCTCTCCCTACGGTTTTTTCGAATTTTCAGCTACAAATGTATCCTTTTTTTTCTTTTCATGAAGCATTATCCCTTTTTTATCTCGAATAAATACTGCAAATTAATAAAATTTAAAACCTTTCCGACCTTATTTGGAAAATCCAAACACTTTTAATGCGTTTTCCGAAGTGACTTGTGATACACGTTCCGGACTTACCTGATATAATTCCGCTACTTTCAGAAGAGTATCCTTTATATTCGCACTTTCATTTCGTTTCCCACGATTCGGAACTGGCGTCAGATAAGGAGAATCAGTCTCAAGTACCAAGCGTTGTAACGGAACCGAAGACATCAAAGTCTCTGCCAACAATGACTTCTTAAAAGTGACTACTCCATTAATACCTAACATAAATTTCTCAAATTCCAAACATTTCATAGCTTCCTCCAATGTTCCGGTAAAACTATGAAAGACTCCTCGTAAAGCAGTATCTTTATATGGCTTCATTACCTTATATATATATTCGTGAGCTTCCCGAGCATGAATCACGATAGGCAAGTCAAATTCAAGTGCCCATTTGATCTGCTTTTCAAATACCAACAACTGTTCCTTCAGAAACGTTTTATCCCAATATAAATCGAGTCCTATCTCTCCTATCGCTATAAAGTTATTAGGAGCTGACAGATATTTATGAATAACCGCCAATTCTTCTTCATACGACTCATTCACTGAAGTTGGATGTAATCCGATCATAGGGAAACAAAAATCCGGATAATCAGCACAAACCGACAACATAGGCTTAATAGTTGTGCTATCAATATTAGGCATAAATATAGACGAAACACCAGCCTGTCGAGCACGTTCCATCACTTGTGGCAAATCTTCGGAGAATTCTTCTAAAAAAAGATGAGAATGAGTATCTATCAACATATTCAATCGTTTTTTCCTAACTTTACTTTTTCACTAGAACGGTAATAATACACTAATCCATAATCACGGCATTTCTCTAAACGATCTTCATTAGGTATTACTTCCTGAAACTTATTTTCTACCTGATTCCATATATCAAGAATCAGTTCATCGGCACGCCCCCTCATAGAAGCAAGTTCTTCTAAGCTACGGCTTGTTAATGCCTGATAAGCTTTTTGACGTTCATAACTCTCTAAAAAGATATCATAATGTACTTTAACACGAGCAATCGTCGGATTATAAATAGGTATTCCCCCCTGAGATACCCTTCGTTGTTCACCATCTATAACTTTTCGTCCCCACTCCACCAATGCGACCTCACTCAACAAGTCCGGTACAACATTAGCTTCAGGCAACTCGTATAATTTTTTATGTCCCAGTTTTATTTCATCACGAAGCACAGCTAAGTTTAGTACTTGAATAAAATGAGAAATATAGATTCGTGCCATTTTCACATTTCCCAGATGTTTACGACTAGACCTAGACTGATTCTCATAACATTGCATATAATAATTTTGAGCGGCTTCAAATTTCTGCAGAAAATTACGAGCATCAAATAAAGTTTTCAAAGAAATAGCCAACTCATGTACATTATATATATCACCCTTTACGACCGCTGCCTTCAGCGCCCGAACTCTAGCTTGATCGGTATTTGGTAATCGTCTATAAGGCATATCTCAAAACTTAGTTACATTTCACGATACATCAGTAATTTCACTAAATTTTTTAATTCTTTCTTCTTTTCCTCAGCAACTGTAACAGCTTTCAAACTTTCCATTGCAAGCGTATAATATTCGCGCATTTTGTTTTCACATACCCCACGGATATTAAGTTCATTGTAGAGCGTAGTTACCGCATTAATTTTCTCATCAGGCTTATAAGCTTCAGCATCCAACCATTGCTTCAACTCTTTACGCTGTCTTTCACCAGCACGTTCCAACGCTTTTATTAGCATATAAGTTTTCTTGTTACAAAGAATATCCCCACCTATTTTTTTCCCGAACACTTCCGGATCTCCATATACGTCCAATAAATCATCCTGTAATTGAAACGCTACTCCTATATGCATTCCAAAATTATATAAATTTGTAGCATCTTCTGCAGATGCTCCAGCCAAAACAGCACCAATCTTAAGACTAGCAGCAAGCAATACGGCCGTTTTCAACCGGATCATTTCTATATACTCACTTTCTGCAACATCACTTCTCGATTCGAATTCCATATCCAACTGTTGTCCTTCACAAATCTCAAGTGCAGTCTGACTAAACAAATCCATTACTTCTTTTAAATACGAAGGTGCAGAAGCAGCCATATATTGATAAGCCAATACCAACATAGCATCTCCCGATAAAATTGCTGTATTATCATTCCAAACTTTATGTACAGTGGGTTTACCTCTACGTACATCTGCACGATCCATTACGTCATCATGCAACAGCGTATAATTATGATACACCTCAATCCCCATAGCCGGATCATAAATTGAAGAAACATCCTCACGATATAAATTATATGCCATCAACATCAATACGGGACGTATCCTTTTCCCTCCCAGAGATAGTACATACTCTACCGGTTCGTAAAGCCCTTTCGGACTCCGAACGAATTGAATCTCAGAAATACAATTATTTATTTTATCAAGTAATTGAGAAGCTGTAAACATGATAGTAACAAAGATTAATGAATAAAAAGAGGCTGCCGAAAGCAGCCTCTTCATTTTATGATAGGATACAAATTATGTCAATCTAAACGCTACAGGAACAGTAAACTTTACGCGAACTGGTTTACCACGCTGCTTACCTGGTGTCCATTTTGGCATAGTATTGATCACACGAATAGCTTCCTTATCCAAATATGGATCTACACTACGTACAACTTGTGCATCTACAATACTACCATCCTTATTTACCACGAACTGTACAATAACACGTCCTTGTACACCTTGTTCTTGTGCAATAACCGGATACTTGATGTTTTTATTCAGATATTGCATCAAAGCAGCATTTCCACCCGGAAACTCCGGCATTTGTTCTACAACTTCAAAAATAGTCTGTTCTTCCGGTTCGGTTTCAACAACTTGTACTGGCACATAAGTCACATTTGCCTTTGTTTGTTGAGTAGGCAAATTATCTTCGGTAAGAATATCTGTTGATTCTTCAACATCTGAATTGTCATCAACAATTTCCAACGTCTCAGCAACCTTCGGAGCTTCAGCGGGTGGTGGAGTGTTCGGTTCTGGAGGGGTTTCAGTAATAGGAATAATTTCCTCCTCAAATACGACCTCAGTTACAGTTTGAGAGACATCGATTTTCACGTCACGTTTAGTCCATTCGAACGCCACGAACATGAAAGCCAATACAATCACGTAACCGATGAGCAACCAGGTAGACTTCTTGCCTTCCAGGTCTGCTTTGGGTGATTTTTTAACTTCCATAAGTTTAATTAATATAATTGATTAAAAAAAAGTGTCTTTTAAAGTGTCTCTGGGCAAATATAGCACATTTTCAAATAACCATCCCTCTCTTCATATCTTTTTATCCAGCTTTTTAACTTTTTTAATTTTTCCAGCCTCCTACTTCAATGCTTTTATAAGCAATTGTTAGGTTATTATTCAAAATTACCTGTATCTTTGGCGAACTAAATTAGAAGAATTTATCAAGATGAAAAAGATAACTATCGCAATTGACGGATTTTCCTCTTGCGGAAAAAGTACGATGGCCAAAGACCTTGCCAAAGAAGTGGGCTATATTTACATTGACAGCGGTGCGATGTATCGTGCAGTCACTCTATATAGCATCGAAAATGGAATCTTTAATGAAAATACCATTGATACAAAGAGACTGAAACAAGAGATCAAAAATATCCGGATTTCTTTTAAGCTGAATTCCGAAACAGGACGTCCGGATACTCATCTCAACGGAGTAAATGTAGAAAGCAAAATCCGTTCAATGGAAGTTTCATCTAAAGTTAGCCTAATCAGTGCTCTCGACTTTGTACGAGAAGCAATGGTGGCTCAACAACAAGCTATGGGGAAAGAAAAAGGTATTGTAATGGATGGACGTGATATTGGTACTACTGTATTTCCTGACGCTGAACTGAAAATCTTTGTTACAGCTTCAGCAGAAGTCCGTGCACAACGACGTTACGATGAGTTGAAAGCCAAAGGACAAGAAACCGGTTTCGATGAAATTCTGGAAAACGTCAAGCAACGGGATTACATTGACCAACATCGTGAAGTGAGTCCGTTACGTAAAGCAGAGGATGCGTTATTATTGGACAACACAAATCTGACCATAGAGCAACAGAAAAAATGGTTGTTTGAACAGTTCAACAAAGTCACCGGATAGCTTATACATTAAATATATGATAAAAGTAGAAATCGATGAAGGTTCCGGCTTCTGCTTTGGTGTGGTTACAGCCATTAATAAAGCAGAGGAAGAGCTAGCCAAAGGCGAAACTCTCTATTGCCTGGGAGATATTGTACATAATAGTAAGGAGGTGGAACGTCTCAAAGAAATGGGACTAATCACCATCAATCATGATGAATTCAAGCAATTACAAAATGCAAAAGTATTACTTCGTGCACATGGAGAGCCACCTGAAACATATATGATCGCCCGCGAAAATAATATAGAAATTATTGACGCCACCTGCCCGGTAGTTTTACGCCTGCAAAAACGTATCAAACAAGGTTTTCTGGAAGACAACCAGAAAGAGAAGCAAATCGTCATTTATGGAAAAAACGGACACGCTGAAGTATTGGGATTAGTGGGACAAACCGATGGGCAGGCTATTGTTATTGAGAAAGCAGAAGAAGTCAAAAAGCTGGATTTTAGTAAGAGCATCCGCCTCTTTTCACAGACAACAAAGTCACTGGATGAATTCCAGGAAATTGTAGAATACATCAAACAACATATATCTCCAAAAGCCACTTTCGAATATTATGATACCATTTGCCGCCAAGTGGCAAACCGGATGCCCAAACTTCGGGAGTTCGCAGCTTCACATGACTTAATATTCTTTGTAAGTGGGAAAAAAAGTTCGAATGGAAAAATGCTGTTCGAAGAATGCTTAAAAGTGAATCCAAACTCCCATTTAATAGATAGTCAGGAAGAAATTGATGCTTCTTTGTTTCAAGATGTAACATCTATCGGTGTGTGCGGAGCGACTTCCACCCCGAAATGGCTAATGGAAAAGATATCACGCTATATTCAAACGCAAATTAAAGAATAGGTAACTCAACAACAAAGAAAAAATTGATTGAATAAGAGTGTGATTTGAACAATTTTAATATTTTCTTCACATGAAAACGAAGTTCTGAAATAACGTTTTCAACTTTTTATTGTACTTTTGTCGCACCAAATTAAATAAAAAGATTGTTATGGGAACAATTAAGTGTATAGGTATATTGACCTCTGGGGGGGATGCTCCCGGAATGAATGCTGCTATTCGTGCGGTAACACGCGCAGCTATTTATAATGGTTTACAAGTTAAAGGTATATACAGAGGCTACAAAGGGCTAGTTACAGGTGAGATCAAAGAGTTTAAAAGTCAGAATGTCAGTAACATCATCCAACTTGGCGGAACTATCCTGAAAACTGCACGTTGTCAAGAGTTCACTACACCTGAAGGGCGACAACTTGCTTATGACAACATGAAAAGAGAAGGAATCGACGCATTGGTTGTTATCGGCGGCGATGGTTCTTTGACAGGTGCACGTATTTTTGCACAGGAATTTGATGTGCCTTGTATCGGATTACCCGGAACAATTGACAATGACCTTTATGGTACTGATACTACGATCGGATATGATACGGCCCTGAATACAATATTAGATGCCGTAGACAAAATTCGTGATACTGCTACTTCACATGAACGTCTGTTTTTCGTTGAAGTTATGGGACGTGATGCCGGTTTTCTTGCATTAAATGGTGCAATCGCATCAGGAGCAGAAGCTGCTATTATCCCGGAATTCAGTACAGAAGTAGACCAATTGGAAGAATTCATTAAAAACGGATTCCGTAAATCAAAGAATAGTAGTATCGTGTTGGTGGCAGAAAGTGAACTCACCGGAGGTGCCATGCATTTCGCAGAACGCGTGAAGAACGAATATCCTCAATACGACGTACGTGTAACTATTTTAGGTCACTTGCAACGGGGGGGTAGCCCAACAGCACACGACCGTATTTTAGCAAGTCGCTTAGGTGCGGCTGCCATTGATGCTATCATGGAAGATCAACGTAATGTTATGATTGGTATCGAACATGATGAAATCGTCTACGTACCCTTCAGCAAAGCTATCAAAAACGACAAGCCAATTAAAAGAGATCTTGTCAATGTATTAAAAGAACTCTCTATCTAAACGAGAAACAAAAATATATAACGAACGGCAAGCATCTGTCAAAACAGATTGTTTGCCGTTCGTTATTATCATTTCCCCCCTTGCTATTTTTCTTTTAGTAGGCAGAATGAACAATCAGTATAAATCTATATATAATAAGGAATAGATTAATACTTGTTCAGCCAACGTTGCAATAGATGTTCCGTTTCCTCCCAAAGCTGTTTTTTCTGTTTATGCCGGATATATTTCTCAGACAGCACTTTTTGATGACTGCTAGCATAGAGTTGTCCAGTCACCCCTGCTTCCTTCGCATTCAGCAACAATCCAATAGCTGTATCTGCTCCTTGTCGAGGTGTACGAATAAACGGTCGGAATAAAATATCCGTTAAAGGGTCAAACCATTGATGCATGGTTATAATATCCGTAGAGACAATTCCAGGATCAGCTGCATTCACGGTAATCTCTTTATCTTTCAGACGTTCGGAAAGCTCAAGAGTAAATAACATCAAAGCCAGCTTTGTGTTACTGTAAACAGGAATTCTGAAAAAACGTCCTTTCTTACCCCTCAAATAGAAATCCGGAAAATCAAGATGTCCGATAGCATATGTACAAGAAACCATATTGACAATACGCGCACCAGGAACCAATATAGGTAACAGTTTATGCGTGAGCAGGAAGGGACCTAAATAATTAACGCTAACTGTACGTTCGAAACCATCAGTAGTAATATGAAGCCCCGTTTCCATTGTACCTGCATTATTCATC
Source organism: Bacteroides bouchesdurhonensis (assembly GCF_900155865.1). Taxonomy (GTDB): domain Bacteria; phylum Bacteroidota; class Bacteroidia; order Bacteroidales; family Bacteroidaceae; genus Bacteroides; species Bacteroides bouchesdurhonensis. The sequence goes on along the minus strand of NZ_LT707006.1, from coordinate 1,382,473 downwards.
AACAATGAAACAGACAAATTGCGTTTTATCACTTCATTAGCAAAAGAAACGACCGAGTCCATAGAAGACAAATCAATAGCTAATACTTCTAAATATGGATTTCCCGTTTCCTTAATTAGTTGTTGCCGGACACCTTCAGCCTTCTTAGGCTGATAACAAGCCATCAATACATGATAACCAGCTTCAGCAACAGCACGCGTAATTTCCGTCCCCATTCCTCCATCGGCACCGGTAATAATTGCCCATCTTACTTCATTCATTGTTTCTCTAATTTTTCGATCTCCTTTTGTAAACAAAGGGGCAGTTTTTCTTTCAAATGTTGATGACAAGCCATTTCGATAGTGTACATCCGTCCGATACAATAGTTACTGTGTCCACAAGTACAACGTGCTAACCCTTCTTGCCTCATCCTATTTACAAATCCCGGTTCATTCAATAATGCACGTGCCATTTGTACTGCATCAAATCCTAAATCCAGTACTTCTTCTATCTTTTCCCTGGAAACCAGACCACCCACATAAATTAATGAAGCATCCGGCAATGCTTCACGAAACTTCAAAGCATCTTCAAGAAAATAAGCTTCTTTAAAAGGAACAGTAGGTATCATCCATTTACCAAACATTCGAACGCCATATTTTAACCACCAACAATCCATATAATAAGACATAGAACGAATCGGCATTGCTCCTCGCATAACATACATCGGTGCCTTACTAACAAAACCTCCACTCAGAACCAAAGCATGAGCACCCAATTCTAATAAACGCTTAGCTACCGGAATCGTTTCCTCCAATTCCATTCCTCCCTTAAATCCATCCCGCATATTCATTTTGACGATGACTGCCATATCATTACCTGCCGCCTTCATCACTTCACCCATTACCAGATCCATAAATCGCATTCGATTTTCCAACGAACCTCCATACTCATCTTTTCTATGGTTTGTAGATGGAGAAAGAAACTGACTGATCAAATATCCATGACCAGCATGTACTTCGACTGCATCAAACCCAGCTTCTCTAGCCAAGTTCACACCCTGTCCATATGCTTTAGCCATTATAGGTAATTCCTCTTTCTTCATCCCCCGCACAAAAGTAGGAGAATAAAGATTGAAACCGGAACAGGCTGATATCGGAGTTACTCCACAAATCTTTTTATGAGACATATTGCCACAATGCCCTATTTGGATTCCGGCAGCAGCACCTTCAGCATGAATGGCATCCGTCACTTCCCGCAAACCGGGAATAATTTCCGGACGTAACCATAACTGACGATCGAAAGAAAGCCCACTTTGTGTCACAGCGGCATAAGCAACCGTTGTCATTCCAACCCCTCCCGCAGCTACCGAACGATGATAATCAAGTAACATTTGAGAAGGAGCATTTCCCGGACACATACTTTCAAAAGCTGCCGAACGAATGGTACGATTTCGTAAAGTAAGAGGTCCGATTGTGACTGGAGAAAAAAGTAATTTCCGTTGTTCTTTCATATTATTAGTCGAATTCATAGATTCTTAATTTACAAAAATTTGATTGCAATATTCGCTAAAATTATTTATATGAACAAGCTTTTCGTCGTTTAAATCAGATAGAATCAAAGTTATGTTGTGCAACAAACAGCGCATTTATGTTGTCCGAAAACGATATCCGAAAACTTATTCTATCAAAGCACTGTTAAATATTGTATAGAAAAAGAATAGTTTCGTTTTAATAACTACATTTGTTTAAAGACTTTAAATACTTAATGACAGTAACTAATATTATGAAACAAATCAAGTTCTTACTAATGCTATTGCTTCTATTTGCCTCAACGCTTAATGCACAGCAACTTAATGACTCTACTGCACAAATAGTAGCATACTGGGACTTAGGTGAAAAGCATATCTTCAACCATATCAACCAAGACATAAAAGTAGAAGGAACCGACACCACTATTGTTCAAACTGCTACAGAACGTTTCGTTGTGGAAGTTATAGATTCAACCGCTAATAACTATATACTGAAATTTACAACCTTGGAAAGTGACATCAATATGGAGGACTCTCTTATAAGCCAGCTGATGACTAATATCTTAAATGTCACAAATGATATTCCTTTTTATGTAAAAACAGATGAAATGGGAAGTTTCCTAGAAATTGTTAATCAAGATGAATCTATTCGTGCACTCGAAATTGTCGCTGACTCTATAGAGGCACATATTGACGAACTTTTTCTAAAAGATTGTCCGGACAGCGACAAACCTCAACTCAGAGAGATGTGTAAGCGTGCTATCACTCCTATACGGGATACCAACAGTTTACAAATTGCCGTAAAAAGCATTCTGCCACTATTCTTCTATCATGGTTGTAAATTGACAGTTGGTCAAGTAGCAGCTTTTGACGAACAAAGAAATACTCTCTTTTCCAATAAACCCATTGATACACGTACTGAATTCTATTTAGACGACATGGATGAAACACATGCCAAAATACTTAGCCACACTACCTACAATAGTGATCAAGTGATAGATGCCATCAAAGAATACGCTAAGAATTTTGCCAATCTCAAAGAAAACATTCCTAATGATCCAGAACAGCCTGTATTGTTTATTGAAGAAGATTGCGAAACGTATGTCCAATGCAATATTGGTTGGGTTACCGATATCTATAAACAACTAAAGGTACAGAATGGAACTTCTCAACAACTAAAAATCGAAGTTTTTGAAGTTGTAGAATAAACAATACTATTTATCATTTAGGAATTGTATCAAAGTTGATAATCACTATTATTTTGCTCTGCCATTTAGAACACAGTGAAGAATCTATCTTTTGTACGAGGACGGTAAGAAACCCTTCACACTGTTCCAAATAACAGAATGATAAACTAATCAATATTTTAAGACCATTTCTGAATACCTTTATTCCTAAACAGGCAAAAGCAAATTAATACAGATACGGGAATACTCGTTTCCTTCGTCCAACCTTCTCTCCAAATTCTTCCCGATAACGGTGCCAGATAGCATTAGCTCGAGGAACAAGATTAGCAATTGTCCACCAAAAGAAAACAAGTCCGGAAAGGGAACAAGTCAATACGGCCCAACCCAACCATTCCACAATTTCACCAAAGTAATTAGCAGAAGTAACATAACGATACATTCCTTTCTGGGGTAAATAATGACGTGTATCTCCGGGTTTACGCAAATGACGAATCACATAATCGGCATGCCAGTTTACAAACATTCCTGTAAAGAAAAGAAGCGTACCCACTACAAACCAAGGGGTAGCAAACCAATCGGATTGATACATTTCTTCCGGAGCAAGATAAAAGATCCACTCTCCTTGCATATAGCCATTCAACAAATTAAAAAGTATTCCCATTGACATGATAGCCAATGGCATTTTACTCTTTCCACTCAACAAAAAAGGAAAGACAAAGGCACGCTGAAAATAATGAGTTTGAAAGAACAGAAAAAATGTTAGAACAACCGGATCAAAACGACGTTCCGAATGTAACCACATCCAACACATCACTAAAAAGACAGGGGCTTCCATAAATACCCAAGCCAACTTATTGGAAATAGCTACTCCCCACGAATTCGTACGGAACATTCCATACCCGGCTTTTACAAAGTAAAGTGCGATAAAAACAATCAAAGCAATTAGGCTCATACTACCCAAAAACCAATAAAAAGAATCTATAGTCATAGTAAACTTATTTTCAACACGCAAAGATAATAAAATCGCTGCAATATGCTAGAACTTATATAATATAAGGAGCAGGAGTATTATTCTTTATATCAAGACTATCATTTTTTTTGGCAAACTTAAAACTATTAACTAATTTTGGCGTCATAAATAACTCTTTGATACTAAATTCTTACTACGGAACAACACGACAAGAAATTCGACAATTTTCGAAAACAACAGTACTAATAATATGAAGAAAAGAAAAAACAAAGATCTTGTAACAAGAATACTGGCTATCACGTTAATGATATGCATCTCTTTAATAAACGAACAAGTTTCGGCAAAAGATATAAAAGGCAATTCTCCCACTCCTTTCTTAGAATTATCTTTTGATGAAACAGATGGAAATATAGCACATAATAGCGGAAGCTCCGGAGAAAGACTAAATGCTCAGGTGAACGGAGGAACCATCACATGGGTACCGGGATTATTTAAAGGAGCATCCCAATTCAGTAATAACGGGTACTTCAAATTACCGGACGGGATAATGGAAAATATCACAAACTTCACTTTATCCGTATGGGTCTATATCAATGATCAGGTTTCTAATCAAACTGTATGCACATTTGCCAACGGAACAGAGCAATACCTCATCTTAACTACTCAAAGAGGAAATGAAGAAAATGGAGTATCGTTAGTAATGACCAAGAAACATAGCGACCAAGAGGGACATACCAACAAAGAAGAAAGAATCGCATACACCAAACAAAAAGATAAATTATCTGCAAACGCATGGCATCATTTGGCTTTTACTCTGGAAGGTAACACCGGAATACTTTATGTAGATGGAGTTAAAGCGGAAGTAAAAAATGATTTTACTACTAATCCTTCTGTATTAGGGCACACCACAGATAACTATATCGGTAAACCAACTTGGCCCGACCCATACTTCAACGGAATGATGGATGATTTCAAAATATATGACTGTGCTTTAACAGAAAAACAAATCTTAGAACTTTCTTCAGCAGCAGACCCTTTATTAGTACAAGATGATAAAGACAAGCTTTCATTAAGCGACTTATCAGCAGTAACTTCTGATATACTTCTTCCAGTAGTAGGAGAAAGTGGAAGTAAAATCTCATGGAGTTCAAATAAGACTGAATATATAAGCAACCAAGGAATAGTTCACCGTCCGGATGCAGGGAGCGGTGATAAAAAGATAATTCTTACAGCAACTTTACAAAAAGGAAAAACTTTGTTAAAGAAGAATTTCACAGCCACAATAAAGGATATCTCCACAGCACCCGAAGACTTAAATGTATTCTCTATGCAAACGGGTAATCCTACCGTACCAGCATATCTGGCAGATGCATCCTTTTATTACGACCCAAAGACTGATTTATTCTATGCCTATGGTACGAATGATGGGGCCGGAGGAGGTAATGTTTACCCGACACAAGTATGGTATTCGAAAGATTGCAAGACATGGAAAAACGAACCTATAACTTTTCCTAAATCGTGGACTGATTATGCAGGTACAACTGCCGTATGGGCTCCCAGTATTGAATACAATCCCGATACGCGAAAATATTATCTGATGTATAGCATTGCGTCACATACTTTTGTTGGCATGTCCGACCATCCGTTAGGACCATGGGAAGACGCAAATAGCATTGCACCCGGAAAAATGCTCTTCCAAGGATACGACGGACAGTTTTTTATAGACGATGACCATACGATGTATATCACCACAGACTCATGGCATTTTAAGATCATGAAACTAAAGTTTGATAAAGCAGGGAAAATATACATCGACAATGAGGACCCCAAATATGAGCAAACAGCCTCTAATAAATTTATCGGAACCTACAAATATCATCAAGTTGATGAAATTAAGAATGCTTTCGAAGCATCCTACATCTATAAGAAAAATGATTTATACTACTTAATGTGGTCTTTCAATGGAAGTGAAAACTACAATGTTAGATATGCAGTATCAGAACATATAACCGGTCCCTATCGGGAGATCAACCAATCAATGACCACTCCTATCTTGCAACGTGATGATACTAATCAAATCTTAGGACCGGGACATCATTCCATGTTTGATTATAACGGACGTACATTTATTGCTTACCACCGACAACACTATCCTTTTGTCGATAGTAAACGGCAAACATGTATCGAGGAAGTATTTTTCAACGCTGACGGAAGTATACAAAAGATTAAACCCACACACAAAGGAGTAACAGTAGTAAATACAGAGAAAGATTCTCATAAAAACATAGCATTAGGCAAACAAACCAAAGTGTCATCTGCCAGAAAATATGACAGCTCAGCTTTTTCCGGTCGTTACCGTACCAATGACATCTCATTCCGTTATTCCGGTAACTTTGCTGTTGATGAGAATTACGGTACACATTGGGATGCAGGAATCGATGTCAAGAATCCATGGATCATCGTAGATTTGGGAAGTAACTGTCGGATAGATGAGATAGAAACTATTTTTGAATTTACAAGCCGTACTTATAAATACAAGATCGAATATTTACAGCAAGAAGAAGCAAGTAATCTGGATATTGCATCAGAGAGTAAAGCTTGGAAAGTTTTTGTAGACAGAACTATGAACGGAGTACCTCAATCTCCTGTCATAGATACTCTCCCAAATAAGTCCTCCGTACAAGGACGATTCGTTCGTCTGACCATTCTCGATGGTATAAATATTCCGGAGACGGCAGATGGAATCGATCTTATCAATGCAAAGAATGCATTGAGTATCTTTGAATTAAAAGTTTTCGGAGAAGAGAAAGCAGATGATATTAACCGCACTTTTGAAGCTGAGAACTTCCATAATCTCTATGGATTAACTCTCGAAAAATGTACTCCCGACGGACTGGATATTTGTAAAGGCGGAAACAACGATTATCTCCTATACGAAAACATTAATCTGGGAAATGGAGCTAATATTTTTTCAGCAAAAGTAGCTTCAGAAACGAAGGGAGGACAACTTGAGATTTATCTTGATTCCATGCTTAACAAGCCCATTGGTGTTTTAGAAGTAAAAAATACAGGCGGAGAACAAAAATGGACTATTCAATCCACCGGATTAAGTAAAAACGCAAAAGGTTTTTATAAGAAGCTTTATCTTGTATTCAAAGGAAAAGGACAAGAAGACAATCTCTTTAAATTAGATTGGTTCAGATTTGAGAAGTCTAGCAATTTAAAGTAATAAAATTAGCTATAAAACTCCCCGTTCGACAATTAGAAACATCCAGCAAATATACAGCGAAACCGACCGTTTCATTACAAACGAAGTTGGTTTTGCTGTATATGCATAATTTATGTAGAGAACACATACATAACTAGAGCTTGAAACAACGTTAATAGATAACATAGACCTGAAAGCCAGGATAGAATCTACTGGAAAGCCATATTTCTCTCGACAGTATCCAGAAGACTAATAGCCGAACTACATAAAAGTTATTTCATAGTCCACTTAAGTATCATAAAGTTGCTTTCAGGAGATATTATACCATTATAATGAGTTACAGGAAGCTTTTCCCAATATGTCAAGTATTCGTCTGCTGAAATAGGAGACAAAAGTTCTTTATTACTACCATGGAATGTTTTAGGGAAATGACCTGAATATTGACCATTTCTTACTATAGAGCCATCAGAACCAATGATCGCAAGATTATAACGTCCTTGATGAATATAGCCAAGCAACATATTATCTTCATTTATGACCACCTCACTAATAAAGTCATAGTCACGCTGTTTCTCCATGAAATCCATAACATTAGCAAAAATGTGATCGGGCATCGGTACAGAAAAGAGTATATTATATTTTTTAATGACACTATCAACATCACAATTATAGGTATAAATAGAATTGGTAAAAGTATCGCAACAGTATACTTCATTTCCAACTGTTTGCAGTGTAGAAGATAGTAAAGGCAGAGTAGGCATCTGTTCTGGAAGGACATGTACCCATCTGCCTGTGAGGTTAAAATCACTGTCAAAAGCATATAACAGATAGGCATTCTCACCCTCAGTATATGTATTATGATTGGATGACATTAAGTATCCACAATCATTACTTGCAATATTCCACAACAAGGATTTACTCACTTGTTTAGACATTTTAAATTCTCCTTCTAAACTGTATAAATAGACCTTTGATAGTCCAGTAAGTATAACTATACAACCAGTCTTTTTATTTATGGTAAAGTCGTAAATTTGTACATATTCTCCAGGTCCCTGGCCACACTTCCCTATGCGTCGCAAATACTTTCCGTGCTCATCAAATACAAGCACACATTTCTGAATAGTTTTATCAAGAACGTAATACTCCTTATTAAAATCTTCTATCTTTGCAACGTCTCCAATAATGCATTCATTGAGAGTATCGAGTGCAATCCATTTCTGAACATCAATGATATCAGAGTATTTCAAATCTGTTTTTTGGTTATCAGCTAATTTAATAGTGTATGTTATTCCTTCATTATTACTCTTATCGCGAGACGTACATGAAAATAGTAGAATAAGAAGAAAAATAATACTTATATGTTTCATGATTGATATATGTTAAGACATTATTATATTATTAATATTCACACATAGGAGTTTAGACTCTCGTTTTGCACTATAGATACACATAGTTTTATTTAAAAGACCAAACACCTATGTGATATAATTAATATAAATCTATGAGCCTGTTTAAATTTAGTAGTTTGAAATAAAAAGAGTATTTCTTCTTTCCTCCAAAATGATTATTTTTAGTTACCACACTTGAAATAATTATGTATTGTACGGATTTAGAAGAAACACAGTGGCAAGTTATCAAGAAAATCTTGAACTTGCAAGAAAGGGAGCGAAAATATGATTTGCGTGAGATATGGAATGCAATCTTCTACCTAGTGAAAACAAAGTGCCAATAGCGTATGCTTCCTTCTGGTTATGCTCCGTGGAAGTTGGTTTACTATTATTATCGCAAATGGTGCTCTTTGGGTGAATTTGATTTGTTATTGAATAACCTACGAGAGAAGGTGCGTGTTCAAATGGGACAAAAAGCAGAAGCTAGCCTGGGTATTACGGATAGTCAAAGTGTACGTTGGGGTAATAATCGTTCTCTCAGCGGCATTGATGGGAATAAGAAAATAAAAGGAGTTAAACGTCATGTAGTAGTTCTAAGAATGGTTTCCTACTAGCTGTGATGGTCACAATAGCCCGCGTACATGATAGTAAAGCGGCATATTTATTAGCAAGGTATCTCAGAGAGCTTTGTTGCAATATCAAAATCATATTAGCTGATGCTGGTTATCGTGGGGAAATAGCAGACAAAATAAAAACAGTTTTCGGATATATCCTTGAAGTTGTGGTAAGCGGAGATAAGGTTAATGTCTTTAAACCAATTGGAAAAAGATGGATGGTGGAAAGGCCATTTGCATGGTTTGACAACTATAGAAGGCTCTGCCGAAACTATGAATTGGCATTCCATTCGGCAGAGGAAATGGTAAAACTAGCAGCCATTAGGATGATATTGAATAAAATTTAAACAGGCTCTAAAAAGGCTCATTAATCTTATATATTTCCATAGCACACTGCTCATAATTCATTGCATAAATATAATTTTTATTAGCACAAATTGTATTATATATTTTACCAGGTAAATGACAAATATAAAATGGAGTTAAATCCGAGTTTAAAATTATGATAGTATTTACTCTATATCCTTTTTCCCAAGTAGCACACAACAGATACAATTTACCTTCATCCCAATAAGCATCACATAAATAGGTGAAAAAGCTTCTAGGGGATGTATTCTTCTGTTTTATATAAGATAAATTATCTTTAATAACACCAATATCTGACAGATCACAAGAAGCAAGTAGTTTGTTTTTATGCAAATCATATTTTTCTACTACAGGATAACTTGGACATATAGTATACAAACAATCTTTACCTTTTACTAAATGACGTTGATTACGTAACATATTCATATCTGCATCTTCTGTCATAGTAAATACATCCCCACAAAATTGTATATCATTATTATTCACACGATCCCAATTTATTGCCGTCTTAACATAACATGAACTATCTGTCATCGTTGTTGCATAAACAGTATCATTATCTATAAAGAAACGGAACTCATTACATGTTGGGACTGACACAGATTCTATAAATCCTTTCCCATCATAAAGTTTCAAAGCCATTGCGCCAGCATCTGAAATATAAACAGTGTCTTTCTGTACATAAAAACCTGTTGGTGACACCACTTCTTTAGGACCTTCTCCGAATTTACCAATAGTATAGAAAGTATCTCTATCAATATCTAAAACAGCAACATCAGCCCTTGACGGATCAAACATATAAAGTTTGTTTTCTTCAAAAAACAAGCATGATATACCTTTAAAGAATGTTGAATCAGGATAAGTCGTAAAAGAAGAAAATAGAGAACATTTAAGTTCTGCAAGCTTCTTTTCTTCTTTACAGGATATGATATTAAATATAACCAGAATTGCACAAACATATAACGACACATTAGCTACCTTCATAATATTAAATTTTAAGATAAGAATTATGCATACAAATATATGATATATATATCAATAAACATTGTTAATCGATACAAAAGCAATAATATTATAAACAGATATTTGCGATACCAACCTTCTTGATTATATGTTCGTAATATGGTTATATATTTACTTTTCTGTCTATCTACCTTTCAACCATTTCTGACTGATATATCAAGTAGACGTACATTATCAGCTACTTTCCTTTTAAAGTATTAATAGATAAGTTCCTCTCCATTAATAGTAAACTTATTCTTCTCTAATAGAAAAGTTCTTTTTGCCAAAGAACAATCTATAACTGCAAGTTCTGATTGTATAAATGCAACTTGCGTTTTTATAAATGGAACTTGCGTTTATAAAAACAAAAGTTCCATTTATAGTTTATATCAAACAGAGGACAACTTTACTATTAAAGGAAAAGAAGTTTAGTCTTAATGGAGAAGAATTTATCCATTAAGACTTTGGAAGAAAAGCAGTATAGGTTACTACATCAGAGAAAGAATAAGTAGGAAGAAGGTGATAGGTGATAGATTGGGTGATAGGTTATTTATCAACCTATCACCACCTGAAACACCGATGAATAAATGGATTCAGAGCATCGGTGATAGGTTGATAGAGGATTATGCTTTTTTTCTATTGTAGGAGTTGAAAAGCTTGTTTTTCTATTTTCAGACAGTTTCACCCAATCTATTAACGCTTCTTGATAGGAATGTAAGGAGCTCCTTCCAAAACATTCTTATATGCCGGACGAATAATGCGCTTACCTTCAAAATTCAATTCTTCATTGCGATGCGCACACCAACCAACAATACGAGCCATAGCAAAAAGAGGAGTAAATATCTCTTGCGGCAATCCGATCATTTCGTATACAAAACCGGAATAGAAATCAATGTTGCTCGATACTGTTTTCCCGTTATTTTTAATACGGCCGAAAGTAGCGATTGCACGTTCCTCCAACAGTTCAAGGAAAGCAAACTCTTCTTCTTTACCTTTTTCACGTGCCAGATCACGCGCCAGTTCTTTCAGTAAAAGAGCACGAGGATCGGAAATCGTATAAACAGCATGACCGATACCATAGATCAATCCAGACTTGTTGTATACTTCTTTGTTCAACATACGGGTAAAATAAGTATCTATCTCATCCACACTTGTCCAATCTTTGATATTCTCCTGCAAATGATGGAACATATCGGCTACTTGAATGTTAGCTCCTCCATGAAGCGGACCTTTCAGCGAACCAATACCTGCTGCAATAGCCGAATAGGTGTCTGTTCCAGTAGAAGAAGTGACACGAACAGTAAATGTAGAGTTATTACCACCACCATGTTCTGCCTGAAGAATCAGTAGTAAATCCAAAGTCCGCGCATCCAACTCTGTATAATCTTTCTTCAGCATGTAAAGGAAGTTTTCCGCTATCGAGAGTTTCTCCTGTGGATGACGAATATGCAGGGAACGACCATGTGTTGCATGACGAAGCATGTTAAAAGCATACGCGATTATAGTTGGGAACTTTGAAATCAATTCAATACTTTGACGCATCAGATTATCACGTGAAGTATCATCTGCATTCGGATCGAAGCGATACATCTCCAGCACACTGCGAGAAAGAATATTCATGATATTGTTTCCTTCCAGCTCGATGATATTCATTTTGGTCTTTTGTTCCAATGGCATATTATCATTGACCAATTCAGAGAAGGAAGCCAATTCCTCCTTATCGGGCAGACGACCGGACAGTAAAAGGTAAGCAACTTCTTCGAAACCAAAACGTTTTTCTTTGATGATGGCATGGGATATATCTTCCACATCATAATTACGATAGAATAATTTGCCGGGAATAGGCTTTAACCCTCCCCCTGGAATACGCTCATAACCTACTACATTACCAATCTTAGTCAATCCTACCAACACACCTGTGCCGTCTTCATTACGCAATCCCCGCTTTACATCATACTTGGGAAACAAATCGTTATCGATCCGGGTAGCTTCCTTCATCTCCTCGGAAAGTTTGTAAATCAAATACTCTTTCTTCATGATATTCTTCGTTTTTGATCGTTATTTCTTATTTTTCAATTCTTTCTACTATTTCACGAGTAAAAGCTGAGGTAGTCAAAGAAGTTCCTCCCGACATGAAACGAGCCAGGTCGTGAGTAGCACGAGCCTCCAAAAAGCTCTCTTCTAAAGCCTTTTCTATCAATACCGCTGCTTCTTTCCAGCCAAAATACTCAAGCATCATTACTGCCGAAAGTATAATGGAACATGGATTTACTACGTCTTTTCCGGCAATATTGGGAGCAGTTCCATGAGTTGCCTCAAAAATAGCATGTCCTGTCTTGTAATTGATATTTGCTCCCGGAGCAATTCCAATACCTCCCACCATTGCAGCCAATTGATCGGAAACATAATCTCCATTCAGATTCAATGTGGCTATTACTGAATATTCTTCAGGGATCAGCAGTGTATTTTGCAAAAAGGCATCAGCAATACAATCTTTTATTTCCAAGCGTCCGTCCGCCAAAGCATCGGCAAACTCACGCTGTGCCAACTCATATCCCCACTTCTTAAAACCTCCTTCGGTAAATTTCATAATATTTCCTTTGTGTACCAAAGTCACAGAAGGTAAGTGATGATCGAGTGCATACTGGCAAGCTGCACGTACAAGACGTTCCGTACCCTCCTTTGAAACGGGTTTCACTCCAAACGAAGAGGTTTCCGGGAAACGGACCTTTGTCACTCCCATATCATCCTTCAGGAACTGATAGAACTTTTTAGCTTCCGGTGTACCGGCTTCCCATTCAATTCCGGCATAGATATCTTCGGTATTCTCACGGAAGACACACATGTTTACTTTTTCCGGAGCTTTCACCGGAGATTGTACTCCTTGATACCATCGAACCGGACGAAGGCATACATATAAATCCAGTGTTTGACGCAAAGCTACATTTAGTGAACGAATTCCCCCACCGACCGGAGTAGTCAGCGGACCTTTGATGCCTACCAGAAATTCATTAAATGCTGCCATCGTTTCGTCGGGCAACCATGAACCGATAGCGTTGAATGCACGCTCTCCGGCCAAAACTTCTTTCCATTCGATGCGGCACTTGCCTCCATAGGCTTTCTGTACTGCTGCATCCACTACGGCCTGCATAGAGGGAGTAATCTCCGCTCCTACTCCATCCCCTGTAATATAAGGTACGGTAGGTACATCGGGAACCAATAACGTACCATTTTCCTGCATGGTTATTTTGCTCATCTTTTTATCTTGCATTTAAAGCAGAGCCGGCACGGAACCATGCAATCTGCTGTTCATTATAGGTATGTTGTACTTCAAAACTTTCTTTTGTCCCATCTTCATGATGAAGAACGAGTGTCAGGTTACGTCCCGGTGCAAAATTTACCAATCCTGTTACGGAAATAAGGTCATGTTCCTGTATCTTGTCATAATCTGCTTTATCTATAAAAGTAATGGCAAGCATTCCCTGTTTCTTCAGGTTTGTTTCGTGAATGCGAGCAAAACTCTTAGCGAGAATAACACGGACATTCAAGAAACGTGGTTCCATAGCTGCATGTTCACGACTGGAACCTTCTCCATAATTTTCTTCCGCTACTACAATCGAAGGTATGTTTTCGGACTTATACATCTTAGCAGTACCAGAGACAGTTCCATAAGTATTAGTCGAACGATTCCACACTTTATTCGTTTCACCATTAAAAGCATTGACTGCTCCCATCAACATATTATCCGAGATATTTTCCAAATGTCCGCGAAAACGAAGCCATGGTCCTGCCATAGAAATATGGTCAGTGGTACACTTTCCCTGAGTTTTGATCAGCAACGGCATATTAAGCAAGTCGCTTCCATCCCAGGCAGGAAAAGGAGCCAGTAATTGTAGACGCTGTGATTTCGGATCTACCGTAATTTCCACAGTTGCTCCGGCAGGAGGTATATATCCTTGATTACCCTTAGCAAACCCGTTAGGCGGAAGCTCCTTTCCTACCGGTTCAGATAGTTTCACTTTTTCTCCATCATGATTGACCAATCGGTCTTTCAGCGGATTGAAACAAAGATCTCCGGCAATAGTCAATGCCATAGTCAGTTCCGGAGAAGCTACGAAGGCATAAGTATTGGGATTACCGTCAGCACGTTTGGCAAAGTTACGGTTGAATGAGGTGACGATGGAGTTCTTACGGGTAGGATCGTCCGTATGGCGTTTCCATTGTCCAATACAAGGTCCGCAAGCATTTGCCATAATCGTAGCACCTATCTTCTCGAATATCTCAATCATTCCGTCCCGCTCAGCCGTTGCACGAATCTGTTCCGATCCCGGATTGACAATTAAAGGCGCAGCTACACTCAGGTTCTTCTCGGCAACTTGTTCTGCTAAAGAAGCAGCACGACTCAGATCCTGATAAGATGAATTGGTACAGGAGCCAATCAATCCCACTTCCATCTTGCGGGGATACCCATTCAATAATACTTTCTCTGCAAACTCGGAAATAGGAGTTGCAGCGTCCGGAGTAAAAGGTCCGTTTATATAAGGTTCCAATTCAGTCAGATTCATTTCGATAACCCGGTCGTAGTACTTCTCCGGATTATTGATCACTTCTTCATCTGCACGCAAATCATCAGCAACGTATTCAGCCATTTCAACGACACGTTTCCTTCCGGTAGCTTCCAGATAGGTTACCATTCGCTCATCATAAGGGAAAAGCGAAGTAGTAGCTCCCACTTCAGCTCCCATATTACAAATTGTTGCTTTACCCGTAGCCGATAGTGAAGCAGCTCCCGGACCAAAATATTCGATAATAGCATTGGTACCTCCTTTAACGGTCAAAATACCCGCTAACTTCAGAATAACGTCTTTCGGAGAAGTCCATCCGTTCAATTCACCAGTTAGTTTTACACCAATCAGTTTCGGCATTTTCAGTTCCCACTCCATACCCGTCATTACATCCACAGCATCAGCACCTCCTACACCAATAGCTACCATACCTAAACCTCCGGCATTCGGTGTATGAGAATCTGTCCCTACCATCATTCCACCGGGAAAAGCATAATTCTCAAGTACTACTTGGTGAATGATTCCCGCACCCGGTTGCCAGAAGCCAATGCCATAACGGGAAGAGACATCCCGCAAGAAATCATATACTTCCGCATTTGTCTTGGTAGCAGTGGCTATATCTTCTTTCGCTCCTTTATACGCCTGTATCAAATGATCACAATGCACAGTCGAAGGCACGGCAACATGTTCTTTTCCCGCATTCATAAATTGAAGTAAAGCCATCTGAGCAGTAGCGTCCTGCATAGCCACCCGGTCGGGACGGAAATCTACATAATCTTCTCCCCGCTCATAATTTTTTATATCATTCGCATGATACAAATGAGCATATAAAATCTTCTCAGCCAATGTCAAAGGGCGTTTCAATGCAGCCCGTACGTGTTCTATCTTCCATTTATAGGCAGAATAGAAAGCCTCTATCATATTCAAATCATACACCATATGCTTTTATCTTTTTTAAATCCAACTATAAAAATAACGAACGAAGCTCCTTGATTGTTTAACAAATTGAAATATATTTTCGCTTCCTGTAGAAGATTTGTTACCTTTGCATCTATTATGAATAATAATCCGAAAAGTCCGATAATGGACCTTCAACAACAGCAACTCCTCCTACGAATGGAGTATGAATATGAGAAGGAGGAGTTTAAGCGGCAGACCGAAACGATGGGGGTTGCCCGCAAAGTAAAACGCGGTCTTTGCTGGTATCCTGCTTCTCCCGGTCGAAGTTACTACAATTCTCTGAATCAACTTGTAATAGATATTACACGAATCGAAAACAAAGAAATAGAACATTCTTTTGAGTTTGGCCGTCCCGTATGTTTTTTCCGCCAATCATTCGATGGAAAAGTGAAATATATGAATTTCATCGCAACCGTCAGTTATGCGGATGAAGAACGAATGGTCGTTGTTCTTCCCGGAGCAGGTGCACTGCTAGAGCTTCAAACGGACGATGTACTGGGCGTACAACTTTACTTTGACGAGACGTCTTATCGATGTATGTTTGAAGCATTGGAAGATGTACTTCGTGCCAAAGGTAATCGCCTTGCCGAACTACGCGATATTTTATTAGGTACTTCCAAAACCGGATTTCGTGAGTTATATCCAGTTCGTTTTCCATGGCTAAATAGCACGCAGGAGTCAGCTGTCAATAAAGTTTTATGTGCACGAGATGTTGCTATTGTACATGGTCCTCCGGGAACCGGAAAAACGACAACACTTGTTGAAGCTATCTACGAAACGTTGCATCGCGAACCGCAAGTGTTAGTTTGTGCCCAAAGCAATACTGCCGTAGATTGGATCAGTGAGAAATTAGTGGATCGTGGTATACCTGTACTCCGTATTGGTAATCCTACGAGAGTAAATGACAAGATGTTGTCATTTACTTACGAACGCCGTTTTGAGAATCATCCTGCTTACCCCGAACTTTGGGGTATCCGAAAATCTATCCGGGAAATGGGTAGCCGAATGCGACGAGGAAGTTATTCCGAACGGGAAGGCATTCGTAGCCGTATGAGTCGTCTACGCGATCGTGCTACAGAATTGGAGATCCAAATCAATGCTGATCTATTCGACAGTTCACGAGTAATTGCTTCTACTTTAGTCAGTAGTAATCACCGTTTGCTTAATGGGCGACGTTTCCCTACTTTATTTATTGACGAAGCTGCCCAAGCAATCGAAGTTGCTTGTTGGATTGCCATTCGTAAGGCCGACCGGGTTATTCTTGCCGGAGATCATTGCCAACTTCCTCCCACTATCAAGTGTATTGAAGCTGCTCGTGGAGGACTCGCCCATACGTTAATGGAAAAAATAGTAGCACAAAAACCATCTGCCGTCTCTTTACTTAAAGTACAGTATCGGATGCATGAAGACATCATGCGTTTTCCTTCCGAATGGTTTTACCATGGAGAACTGGAGGCTGCTCCTGAAATACGTCATAGAGGAATACTAGACTATGATACTCCCATGAGTTGGATTGACACATCAGAGATGGACTTCCATGAGGAATTTGTAGGAGAAAGTTTCGGAAGAATCAATAAACAAGAAGCCAATCTGTTACTGCAAGAATTGGAAGTGTACATCAACCGGATAGGCAAACAAAGGATCTTAGATGAACGAATAGACTTTGGACTAATTTCTCCATACAAAGCACAGGTTCAATACCTGAGAAGTAGAATCAAGGGAAGTAATTTCCTTCGTCCTTTTCGTAGCCTCCTTACGGTCAATACCGTCGATGGTTTCCAAGGGCAGGAACGGGATGTGGTATTTATCAGCCTAGTACGAGCTAACGAGGATGGACAAATCGGATTTTTGAATGACTTACGACGAATGAATGTCGCCATCACACGAGCACGTATGAAATTAGTCATTTTAGGGGATGCTGCCACGCTGACGCAACACTCGTTCTATAAGAAGTTAATGGAATATATCAAGCTTTCGTCCTCTGATCTGTCTCTAACGAACACTACTGTCCACTAAAAATGGATAAAAGCAGAGATACGCTTAAGTCACTACACTTTCTCTACGATCATGTTTTATACTTCGAATATATTTTTACCTTTAGGAATTACAGAATGATTCGATTAAGAACATAATTTATTATCCTGTTTGTTGTCAATAATATCCATATTTGCAATTTCTGTTTGCATTTATCGTAAAAAACACTTTAATTTGTAATGACTTAAATTAATTATTATGAGAATCGTACAGACCTTTTGGACAGCAAACAAATCGTTATTGGAGAACGGATTTGGATGGCCTCATCCGCAATATCACCTGATGTCATGGGCACTAAGCTGTCTAAGCCTGCGTAAAAACTATGATGATGTATCCTTTTATACAGACAGCAATGGCTATAAAGTCCTCATCAAGTTGTTGAAACTGCCTTATACGGATGTAGTGGTTCAGTATGACGATTTGCCATGTCCACTCTAGCGGTGTCAGTGAAACCGGTGATTTAATGAGGTATTGGGTCAAAACTTTCGAATGTCCTGCTGTTTATAGAAAAAAGTAAAGATAATACAATATAAACGTCCATTCATTAGATAGGTAGATAAGTCGCTCTGTACAATATCTTGTTAACTCGTTAATTTGATTTGGGGCTTTGTGGATATTCATATAATGTACACGAATTTTGTATAAGATTAAAACGAAGATAGTTATGAAAAAGGAATATCTTTTGATTATGTTTTTATTGTTTTTTACGCTTGCATCGTTGTCAGCACAGCGTGTGAACGACCGTTATCCCGCCATTAGCTATTGGGACTTCAAGTATAGAGGTGTCGTAGATTCTGTGGATTGTCGCTACAATCCTAAAAACAATGAACTGTTTCTTTCCGGATTCGACACCGATGGTAAGGGTACATTCTATTTTGCCGGTGGTTGTCCGCTTCGTGTGTCATGTTTTAAGGGTACTACATTGCAATGGCGTCGCAAGGTATCTGACGTTTACACTAAACGCAGTCTATTCCGTCTGCGTGGTGACAGCCTTTATCTTGTGCACGACCAAACGCATGAACTTATCATTCTGAGCAAGAACGGCAAGGGGGATGTACGCCATGTGAAGTTGGCAACGAATGATATAGACGAAGGCGTGATGCACGAGAATTACTTTGTAGTCAGAGATCGAGGTGTAACGGATGAAACCAGAATGACGCATTATTGGGAAAGTCTTCAATTTAAAGTAAGTTTCTTCAATTATCAGGGGGAATTGGCATGGACAGATGAAATGAAGCGTGAGTATAGCATAAAAATGATGAGACCTACACCTTACGAGCCAATGTCCTATAAAGATATGAAGGCAATATATTATAAAGGTATTTTCCGAGACATGCATCTGTTTTTTGGATTCGGGAATAAATTTATTCTAACTAATTTCGGAGATGTTCAATTCTCTCACGCCATTACTGGTGATGTGTATTTTAATGTGTTGCCTTTGAAAGCATTGAATGATGAAATAGACAAAGAGAGTCATTTGCCTTCTCCGGAAGGTGAAGTTCTTCGAGGTACACATTATTACTATGCAGGCTATGAGATGGCAGACAGTCACTTTATGGTGGTTGATATCGATCTCGACAAGCTTTTTCCTAATGCTGTAAATTGGTCAAAAAAATGATATAGTCAATTTGTTAAATTACCATCCATTTAGGATGCGGAGAATCAAAGTCCTTGTTTCTTATTCTATATCAATTCCATTAAACTTACATTAAATGATCTATTATGAAAAAACTTCCTTTATGATGTGACAATTCGTGTGAAGTATCGGATATAAAAGATCCAAAACTTCAAACAGTCTACAATAGCTATCAAAAGAATGACTACTTTATATATCGTCCTTATTTCGGTGAGAAATACGTGAACCAATGACACCATAAAACAAGCGAGCAAGCCTTTTCCAACAACATGCCCGCTTGTTATTTATACAGTGTTAGGATTAATTATTTTCCGGACGAAGCTTACGAACAGTAACAGCAGTCTGCCACATTTCGCTTTCACGTAATTGACGAAGTTCTTCGTTCAGTTTTTCACGATAATCAGGCTGTGAGTTGCTATCGATAGAAATCTGTGCTTCATTACCAGTCTTTACACTGTGATACAGTTTTTCAACTACCGGTTTGATAGCATCGTGGAACGGGCCCATCCAGTCAAGAGCACCACGCTGAGCAGTAGTAGAACAGTTTGCATACATCCAATCCATACCGTTCTTTGCAAACAATGGCATCAATGACTGAGTCAATTCTTCTACTGTTTCGTTGAATGCTTCAGAAGGAGTGTGACCATTTTCACGTAATACTTCGTATTGTGCCAACAGTAATCCTTGGATAGCTCCCATTAAAGAACCACGCTCCCCTGTTAAGTCAGAAGTAGCTTCACGAACAAAAGTAGTTTCAAACAAATATCCCGAACCGATACCGATACCTAATGCAATCGTTCTGTCCATAGCTTTACCAGTGGCATCCTGATAGATAGCGTAAGAAGAGTTTAATCCACGACCTTCAAGGAACATAGTGCGCAATGAAGTACCGGAACCCTTAGGAGCCACCATAATTACATCAATGTCTTTAGGAGGAACTACACCTGTGCGGTCACTCCAGGTAATAGCAAAACCATGAGAGAAATAAAGTGCTTTACCCGGAGTCAGGTAAGGTTTGATAGTCGGCCATACAGACATAACAGCTGCATCAGACAACAGACACATGATAATTGTACCTTTATCACAAGCCTCTTCAATGCTGAACAAAGTCTCACCCGGAACCCATCCGTCTGCAACTGCCTTTTCGTATGTTTTTCCTTGACGCTGACCTACAATTACGTTGAAACCATTGTCACGCAGATTCAATGCCTGACCAGGACCTTGTACACCATAACCGATTACAGCAATTGTTTCATTTTTCAATACTTCACGAGCCTTTTCCAAAGGAAATTCTTCACGGGTTACTACATTTTCTGTAACACCGCCAAAATTCAACTGTGCCATTTTCTTTTTCAATTTTTAAGCTCCCTTTATCCTCCACAAAGAGATAAGCAAGAGCGAGTTATTAATAATTATAATCTTTCTAAAATCCTACTGTCCAACCTATATTAAATTGGAAGATGTTATTACACCTCTTTCCGGAAGCGGACCATTCTTCAGGATACTCCTTCATCTCAATCTTTTATTTAAATACTACCTTCGAACGGCAAACAACCTCGTTACCATGTTTTCTCACTTCTACATGAAACTCATTTTCATTCGCTTCATCACAAAAGAAAGTAAGTGTATCTCCATAATAACTTTCCGCCACATACGCCATTTCAAAACGACGAATACGTTTGGTCTTATATAGTTCAATTGGAAACAAGTCCAAAATATGTTCGATATAGCGAATACTGTTTACATGACCATTTATATCAATATCACTGTATTTAGCCATTATTGTGGCCGATGGCTCAGTTGAAGTCACCTTAATACGCGAAGGTTTTTCTATCGGACATGGTTCATCGCACACATAGTCTACGATACTCCCTCCATGCAATGCCAACAAATCAGCTGGCTTA
This sequence comes from Bacteroides bouchesdurhonensis, assembly GCF_900155865.1. Classification (GTDB taxonomy): domain Bacteria; phylum Bacteroidota; class Bacteroidia; order Bacteroidales; family Bacteroidaceae; genus Bacteroides; species Bacteroides bouchesdurhonensis. The sequence goes on along the minus strand of NZ_LT707006.1, from coordinate 1,361,132 downwards.
CGAGTATTCAGATTAATCATCGCCCATACGGAACGAGCATAACCGATTTTCTTTCCGTCCTTATTGATGACAGCGAAATTACGATCCGTAAACAGACGATAGACATTCTCTACCCACGTCTGAACCGTAAACTCTTCATACTGATACGGCATCTCATCCAACTCGATAGCCAAACGCGAAAGTACCCATGTATAATTATCCTCATTCAATGTGGCAATTCCGAATCCCCGATCACTAGCATGGAAACCTGCACAATTCAACAAATGATTTCCCAATACTCCCATTGTCAGACGACCGTTGAAATCTACATGGAAAGGTTCTGCTACAAACTTATAAGTACCTATTTTGTTTTCTCCGTTCATTATTCTTGTTGTTTCTTGCTTTGGTTATACTTTGCTTCCTGTCCATCCAGAAATTCATTTACCCGTTCGAAACAACTTGTCGTAATAGCCACACGACCGGAACGGACAAATTGCAAAACACAATCCAAAGCACGTAACTCACCATAGAGGGAAGTAATCTCTTCACTCATACCATTTTTCTCTACAATAGAGAAAACCGGATTCACTTCCACAATACGTGCATTGTACTTGCGAATAAGTTTCGATGCTTCCGTATTCTCTTGAAAAGCAGGAGTCGATACTTTATACAAAGCTATTTCATGAAAATAGATTTCATCTTCGGTAAAGTAATGAGCCTGAATAACATCAATCTTCTTTTCAATCTGTTTCACCACTTTCTCAATAGTATCCTTATCTGTCCAAGCTGTAATCGTGTATTTATGTACCCCTTTTATTGAAGAAGCAGAAACATTCAGACTCTCAATATTTATCTGTCGACGAGTAAATACAGCTGTTACCTGATTCAGTAATCCGGCTATATTTTCGGAATGAACTATAATCGTATATAATGTTTTATCCATAACTTTTTAAATCTTCATTCTTCATTTATTTTCAGCATTCCAATAGCATCTGGTTTACCGAACCACCCGGAGGGGTCATTGGCAATACATTTCCTTCTTCCACCACACAAGCTTCTAGTAAGAAAGGACCATCGGTCGCAAGCATTTCGTTGATAGCTCCCTTTAATTCCTCACGAGTGAAAATCCGTCTGGAAGGAATATCATAAGCAGATGCAATCTTCATATAATCAGGATTCAACATCGGTGTAAAAGAATAACGGCGATTAAAGAACATCGCTTGCCATTGGCGTACATTACCCAGATAGTTATTATTCAAACAGATCATTTTTACTGGAGCCTTTTGTTCCATTATGGTTCCAAATTCCTGAATATTCATCTGAAGTCCTCCGTCTCCCATAAATACACATACGGTACGGTCAGGACAGCCGAATGTAGCTCCAATAGCTGCCGGAAGCCCAAATCCCATGGTTCCAAGTCCTCCCGAAGTTACTATACTCCGTTCTTTAGTATACTTAAAGTAACGAGCAGAGATCATTTGGTTCTGGCCGACATCAGTTACCAGAATTGCCTCATGTCGGGTAGCATCACTAACTGCACGTACTACCTCACCCATACTTAATGATCCAGTAGGGGGATTAAGTTCCAAGCGGATAACCTTTTCTTCCTCAATCTGCTCATATTCTTTAAAGCTGTCAATCCATGCAGTATGTTGTTTCTTTTTCAGCAAATTGGTTACAGCTACCAATGTCTCTTTACAATCTCCCAATACAGCCACATCCACTTTCACATTTTTATTTACTTCCGCCGGATCAATATCGAAATGAATAACTTTTGCCTGTTTCGCATAAGTAGCAAGGTTTCCTGTAACACGATCGTCAAAGCGCATACCAACAGCAATCAATACATCGCACTTATTGGTATTAATATTCGGACCTAAATTTCCATGCATACCCAACATACCTTTATTCAAAGGATGATCGGTAGGTAAAGCAGAAAGTCCAAGTAAAGTACATCCGGCAGGCATATCTGCTTTTTCAATAAAAGTACGTAGTTCTTGTTGGGCATTACCCAATTCTACTCCTTGACCTACCAATACTAGCGGACGTTGAGCGTTATTAATAAGTTCTGCAGCTTCTTTTACAGAATCCTCATGAGTGTCGGGAACCGGAACGTAGCTACGGATAAAATCTTCATTCGTAGGTTCATATTTCGTTTTTTCAACTTGCGCATTCTTAGCAAAGTCCAATACTACCGGACCGGGACGACCACTACGCGCAATATAAAAAGCACGTGCTATTGCCCACGCTACGTCTTCCGCACGACGAATCTGATAGCTCCATTTAGCAATAGGTTGGGTAATACCTACCAAATCTACTTCCTGAAAAGCATCTGTTCCCAAAAATCCTGTTCCAACCTGTCCTGCTATTACAACAATCGGCGTACTGTCGATCATTGCATCCGCAATACCAGTTATGGTATTAGTTGCACCAGGTCCACTGGTTACCAAGCAAACGCCTACTTTTCCCGATACGCGGGCAAAACCTTGCGCTGCATGTGCAGCTCCCTGTTCATGACGAACTAATATATGATTTAAATTCTTTCGATGATCGTACAAAGCATCGAATACCGGCATTATAGAACCTCCCGGATAACCAAAGATAGTATCTACCCCCTGATATTCTAAGGAACGCATCAACGCCTCCGCACCTGTTATTAAGTCTTTACTCATAATAATATAATGTAGTAGCATACCAGCCAATCATTAATTGGCAAATGCACTTATTCTTTTAATTATTCTCAATCGATTAATCTCACCGCTCCTTTATCGGCAGAGCTTACCATACTGGCATATGCTTTCAGACTCTTCGGCACATAGCGATCGCGAGTGACAGGAGTCATCGGGCGGGCAGCCAGTTCTTCATCTGTCAGTCGCACGTTAATCGTTCGGGCAGGAATGTCGATTTCAATAATATCTCCATCCACTATTTTTCCAATATTACCTCCGGCAGCTGCTTCAGGAGAAATATGTCCGATACTCAGTCCGGAAGTTCCACCGCTGAAACGTCCGTCAGTGATCAAGGCACATTCTTTTCCTAAGTGACGGGATTTGATATAAGAAGTCGGGTAAAGCATTTCCTGCATACCGGGACCACCCTTCGGACCTTCGTGCGTGATGACGACAACGTCGCCGCTGACGACTCGTCCACTTAGGATACCTTCGCAAGCAGCATCCTGCGAGTCAAAAACTTTTGCGGGTCCTGTAAACTTCCAGATACTTTCATCTACTCCCGCGGTTTTTACTACACAACCGTCCTGAGCAATGTTTCCTTTCAGTACCGCCAATCCTCCGTCTTTGCTATAAGCATGTTCAATATCACGAATACAACCGTTGGCACGATCTTTATCCAATTCCTTATAATATGTATCCTGTGAGCCCAGAACCAAGTTAAACTTATTTCCTGCCGCACTCGAATATTTCTTAATTGCTTTTTCGTTTACATTCGAACTCATGATGGAGTATTCATCAATAGCTTCCGCCAAAGACATTCCATCTACACGACAAACTGAAGTATCCACTAAACCTCCTTTTGCCAGTTCATCCATAATAGCAATGATACCACCGGCACGATTCACATCCTGGATATGGTATTTCTGAGTATTCGGAGCTACCTTACATAAACAAGGAGTTTTGCGAGATAACATATCAATATCATCCATAGTGAAATTTACACCAGCTTCGTGAGCTACTGCCAATAAGTGAAGAACTGTATTGGTTGAACCACCCATCGCAATGTCCAATGTCATTGCATTCAAGAAAGCCTGCCGAGTTGCAATGCTGCGTGGAAGTACACTTTCATCCCCCTCTTCATAATATTTCATTGCATTCTCCACGATCAACTTTGCCGCGTCTTTGAAAAGCTCAGTACGATTCTCATGAGTGGCAACAATCGTCCCATTACCCGGCAATGCCAGGCCAATTGCTTCATTCAGGCAGTTCATGGAGTTAGCCGTAAACATTCCCGAACAAGAACCGCAAGTCGGGCAAGCACTTTGTTCAATCTGTTCCACTACCTCATCACTTACACTTGAATCTGCCGACTTAATCATTGCATCAATTAAGTCCAAATGCTGCCCTTTCCATTCACCGGCTTCCATCGGACCACCGGAAACGAATACCGTAGGAATATTCAGTCTCATAGCTGCCATCAACATTCCCGGAGTTATCTTATCACAGTTGCTGATACATACCATAGCATCCGCTTTGTGTGCATTGACCATATATTCTACGCTATCAGCAATAATATCACGTGAAGGAAGTGAATAAAGCATACCATCATGCCCCATAGCGATACCATCATCAATGGCTATTGTATTGAATTCCGCAGCAAAACATCCTAGCTTCTCAATTTCAGTTTTCACATACTGACCGATCTCATGCAGATGCACGTGTCCCGGAACAAACTGTGTAAATGAATTAACGATAGCTATAATAGGCTTCCCCATCTGACTTTTCTTCATGCCATTGGCTGCCCATAATGCACGGGCTCCTGCCATGCGGCGTCCCTGCGTACTAAACGAACTGCGTAATTGCTTTTTCATTTCAATATTTCTTTTAATTAAAAAGCCTTCCTCACAATAGTGAGAAAGGCTCCAAATTTTATCTTTTATAGTACGAATACATACATAAAACCTTTCTCACGCTCTTGATGGGACCACCACGACGCGAATAATATGCAGAACTGCTAGGTTAATAGATGTATGTAACATATTCATAACTTCTTTTCATTTTCGTGATGCAAAGGTAAGGGCTTTTTTCTTACCACCAAACAAATCGAATAAAAAAAACACAAAAAAGCGAATAATCGTAAGAAAAGCACGAATATAAGTCCTATTTTATCACTTAAAGATTGAATTCCCGCTATTAATCACAAGAATATATAAGTGTTCGTTTTTAACATTTCGCTTAATAATCTGAAATTTACTACCTTTGCATCCGGTTCAACCAAATAAAGTACGTATCTTTGTTCTTTCGGAATACCGGAATTTATTAATCAGAAATAAAAAATTAAATGGAAACAGCAGAAAACAAGTACATTACCGTTGCATACAAACTATATACAATGGAAGACGGAGAAAAAGAATTGTTCGAAGAAGCTAAAGCAGAACATCCTTTCCAATTTATCTCCGGGCTAGGCGCAACACTTGAGGACTTTGAAAACCAGGTAACCGGCCTTTCGACAGGTGATAAATTCAATTTTACCATTCCTGCCGAAAAAGCTTATGGCGAGTACGATGAGCAACACGTTATCGATCTTCCTAAAAACATCTTCGAAATTGATGGTAAGTTTGACAACGAACGTGTAAAAGAAGGGAATATTGTGCCTTTGATGACTTCAGAAGGACAACGTGTAAACGCTAGCGTAGTAGAAATCAAACCCGATGTAGTGGTTGTAGACCTTAACCACCCACTAGCTGGTGCTGCTTTGATCTTCGAAGGTGAAGTAATCGAAAGCCGTCCTGCTACTAACGAAGAAATTCAAGAATTAATAAAGTCCATGAGCGGCGAAGGTGGCTGCGGATGCGATAGCTGTGGCGGTGGTTGTGGCGACCATGAATGTGGTGACGACTGTGGTTGCGAAGGCGGACATTGCCATTAAGCAAAGAAGAAGATAAAAGAAGTATAAAGGGGATGTGTAAAACCTCCCCTTTCAACGAAATCACCCTCGCCACAAATAGTTGTAGCAAGGGTGATTTTAAATTTATGAGAGTTTCAACACGCTCTCTTCTTCATTTTACGCAGAACTTAATAATACTAATCATACTGAAAAGCCATGAAACAAAACATTTTCTTCTACCTCATTATACTATTGTCCGTCTCCTGCCATTTATCAGCGGCTCACCAACCCGAATTCTCGACAGCCGGATTTTATCAATTGAAAAATACAGGTCGTGAAGTATTTTCCATGAACCCAGCATGGCGCTTCCACAAAGGTACAGTTACAGGAGCAGAGGCTCCGGACTTTAATGATGAAAAATGGCCTGTTGTTTCTTTGCCCAATGGCATTGAATATTTGCCAACTGAGGCTAGCGGTTGTATCAATTACCAAGGTGAAGTTTGGTATCGCAAGCATTTTACCCCTAACAAGACATGGAAAGGCAAAAAGCTCTTCCTACATTTTGAAGCAATCATGGGGAAAAGTAAAGTCTTTGTCAATGGTAAACTACTTACCGAGCATTTCGGTGGTTATCTTCCTATAATAGTCGATGTTACCAACGCTCTGAACTGGGATACAGATAATGTTGTCGCTGTATGGGCCGACAACAGTAATGATCCCTATTATCCTCCCGGAAAAGCACAAGATGTATTAGATTATACTTATTTCGGTGGTATCTACCGCGACTGCTGGCTCATCGCCCATAATCAGATCTTTATCACTGACCCCAATTTTGAGAACGAAACAGCCGGAGGAGGTCTTTTCATTGCTTATGATAAGGTATCGGATACTTCTGCCGAAATCTTACTCAGCACACAAGTACGTAATGACAGCCAAAAGAAATTCAACGGAGTAGTGGAATACGAACTACAGCAGCCGAATGGGCAACAGGTTGCTTTCCTTAATGACAAAATTCAAATTCTTCCCGGCAAAGCCGTAACGTCCAAAGATAAAGTCACAGTCAAAACTCCCATGCTCTGGAGTCCGGAAACACCTACTTTATATAATCTGTTTGTCCGTATCCGCGACCATAATGGTAAAGTAGTAGATGGATATCGCCGCCGTATAGGTATTCGCAGTATTGAATTTAGAGGGAAAGACGGTTTCTGGCTCAACGGAAAGCCTTATGAAAGTCCTCTGATAGGTGCTAACCGCCACCAGGACTTTGCCGTAGTAGGTAATGCTGTACCTAACAGCATTCATTGGCGTGATGCCAAGAAATTACGAGATGCCGGACTGAAGGTTATCCGTAATGCACATTGTCCGCAAGATCCGGCTTTTATGGATGCCTGTGATGAACTAGGATTATTTGTTATTGTCAATACGCCGGGTTGGCAGTTTTGGAATGACGCCCCTATATTTGCAGAACGCGTCTATAATGATATCCGAAATTTAGTACGCAGGGACCGTAACCATCCTTGTGTATGGCTATGGGAGCCCATTTTAAATGAAACTTGGTATCCGGCAGACTTCGCCAAAAATACACTGGACGTAGTCAATCAAGAATATCCTTATCCGTATTGCTATTCCGGTTGCGACAGCGAAGCTAGGGGACATGAAGTCTATCCGGTGCTTTTTACTCATCCTGCCAATGCAGACAAGAAATGGGCTATTAAAAACTTAGATCCGAAAATCACCTATTTTACTCGTGAATGGGGAGACAATGTAGACGACTGGAACGCACATAACTCCCCAAGTCGTGTAGCACGTAATTGGGGAGAACAAGCTATGCTTATCCAAGCACAGCATTATGCTGCTCCCAGCTATCCATATACTTGTTATGATGTACTCTACCGCACCCCACGCCAACATGTCGGTGGTTGTCTTTGGCATTCCTTTGATCACCAACGTGGTTATCATCCCGACCCGTTTTACGGCGGATTGATGGATGTATTCCGCCAACCTAAATATTCTTATTATATGTTTAAGGCGCAACGCTCACCCGAAAAGCAAGACTGTCTATTTGAAACCGGCCCAATGATTTACATCGCTCATGAAATGACTCCATTCTCCCCCAAAGATGTTACTGTCTTTTCTAATTGCGACGAAGTGAGGCTCACCTATAATAAAGATGGGAAAACATGGACTTATCATAAACCAGCTAACCAGGAAGGATTACCTTCACCCATCATTACATTTAAAGATGTATATGATTTTATGATAAATAAAGAAATGTCTATGGAAAAAAAGCAGCAAGACAACGTATTTTTACTGGCCGAAGGAATCATAGACGGCAAAGTAGTTGCCACACACAAAGTATGTCCAAGCCTCCGTCCTTCCAAACTATTACTTTGGATAGATAACGAGGGAACAGACTTAAAAGCTGATGGTTCTGACTTCGTAACGGTAGTAGCTGCTATAGCGGATAATAATGGCAATATCAAACATCTCAACAACGATTATATAAAATTTCATGTAGAAGGCGAAGGAAGGATACTGGGAGGAGCAAATGTCCTCGCCAATCCGGCTCCGGTTAAATGGGGAACAGCTCCTGTGCTGATACAATCCACACTAAAACCTGGAAAAATAAAAGTAACAGCCAGCGTATTGTTTGAAGGTTCGCAAATGCCAGCTAGTGCGGTAATTGAATTAGAAAGTAAGCCTACTGTTCTTCCAATGATTTATGCAGAAAAAGAAGCTGCTTTAATTCCAATGGAAAATGATTCTTTTTTCGGGGAATCAGTTGCCAAGTCGGCAAAAGAACTGGAGCAAGAACGCCTGCTAAAAGAACAAAATGCACAAAAGCTAAAAGAGGTGGAACAACAGCAAGCTGATTTTGGTGAGAAAAAATAACGGTCCATCAACAAAGAGGACAGACATTGAGTCATTTGCACAATCGTTTGCCCTCTTTTTAGTAATATCAACACCCCTTGTGTGTCATAATATCAAGAACCATTTTATCCGTTTCATTCATCGCTTGCGAACCAATTCGAGTCAAGTTACGAATACTTTGATCTACATCTTCGTCAATAATTCCTTCAACAGAAGTAACATAACGGTTTTCCATTGCCATCATAGCGGATAATACAGCAGTTGATACTCCCGTAGTTACTTTTAGAGCACAACTAGGTTTTGCTCCGTCACAAATCATACCAGTCAAGTTAGCGATCATGTTTTGAACGGCAAAAGCAACCTGATTATAATTACCTCCCATCAGCCAGGTAATTCCACAACTGGAACCTGTAGCAGCTACAACACAACCACATAAAGCGGACAGACGCCCAAGACTTTGCTTGATATAGATAACAGTAAGATGACTTAATATTAAAGCACGAATTAATTCTTCTTCTGTCTTATGGTTCTCTTCGGCAAAGATTACAACAGGAAGAGTGGCAGAAATTCCTTGGTTACCACTGCCGGAGTTACTCATAACCGGAATCATTGCACCTGCCATTCGGGCGTCACAAGCACCGGAAGTATAGGAAAGAATATGAGAGAAAATACTATCTCCCATCACTTTATGTTCATATGTTCCGCGAAGCATTTTTCCCAAAGAGTGTCCATAATTACCGGCAAAAGACTGTTCGGCGGCAGCTTTATTCAAACGGGCAGTATCAAGAATAAAACGGATTTCATCCAGAGGAGCTGTCAAAGCAAAATCATAGACTTTACGTAGATTTAACTCTAGCAATTCTTCTTCATCCTCTTCATTGGTTATTTGCCGTTTGTCGAGCAGAGTTTTATTGTCGGTTGCTATATAAACAAAGGTAGTATGACCTCCCGCAATGACGGCTTTCGCTATTCTATCAGCTGCCTTACAAATGACTTCTATATATAATTTCTCAGTAATATCCTCTTTCAAAGAAATACAAATCCGCTTTTCCCCAATAAACTGTTTTCCCTGCTCTACAGCTTCCGGAGTGCAATCCTTTAAAACTTCCAGCTGATATTCCGATTTTCCGATCAAAGCTCCTAAAGCAATTGCTATCGGAAGTCCGACCATGTCTGTTCCGGGAATACCGACTCCCATTGCATTCTTTAATATATTAGCACTTAACAGTACCTCGACTTTTTCAGGCTGCACTCCTAAAGTTTCAGCAGCCTTGGCAACACAAAGTGCTACAGCGATTGGTTCAGTACAGCCTATTGCCGGAACGACTTCTCTTTTTATTAAACCGATGATTTGTTTCCTTTCTGATTCAATCATAAATAACATAGATTTAGTTCCCACAAAAGTAGGAAAACTTTTCTACTGATCATCTTATATTGAACAAATAAAATATCATATTGTTATAAAACACTTGAAGTAGTAATATGTATAAGCAAATTTAATGAAGAAAATGAGAGCAAAACACGTAATTATCTATACGTTGTCAATAATCCTCTCCACTGCATGTATCCGCAATGAGGCCCCAAACGCAGAAGCTGATATATTAACTTGCAGTTTACCGGGAGTCATCATGACGACTAGTCCTATCATAAATAATAATTCCATCATTCTCTTTGTTGGTCCGGGAACTGACCTATCAGCCCTTGCACCGGAATTCACTCTTACACCGGGTGCAAGCATCACCCCCGTCGGAGGAACAGAACGCAACTTCGAATCGCCCCAGAAATACACAGTAACTGCTGCTGATGGCTTTTGGAAGAAACTTTATACAGTATCTGTTATCGATACGGAATTAGCAACCAACTATAATTTTGAGGATACGCTTGGTGGACAGAAATATTACATTTTTGTAGAGCGGGAAGCAGGGAAAGTAATTATGCAATGGGCAAGTGGGAATGCCGGCTATGCTTTGACCGGAGTTGCCAAAACGGCCGACGATTACCCAACCTTCCAGACAACAGATGGTTGTGAAGGCAAATGTTTATCACTCGTTACCCGCAGTACCGGATTCTTCGGACAAATGGTGGGAATGCCCATCGCAGCAGGTAATCTCTTTATCGGTTCTTTTGACGTAAACAACGCTATGACCAATCCATTGAAAGCGACTAAGTTCGGTCTTCCTTTCAGACATGTTCCTACTTATCTGGCAGGTTATTATAAGTATAAAGCGGGAAATCAATTTACCGAAGGTGGGAAACCGGTCAATGGCAAACGAGATATATGTGATATATATGCTATCATGTACGAGACCAGTGAAACAGTTTCCACTCTTGACGGAACCAATGCGTTCACAAGTCCGAATCTGGTATCAATGGCACGTATCAATGACGCTAAGGAGACTGACGAATGGACTTACTTCAAACTTCCGTTCACTACCCTTCCTGGAAAGTTTATTGACAAAGAGAAGCTCCAAGAAGGAAAATATAACATATCTATTGTCTTCTCTTCCAGCCTTGAAGGAGATCATTTCAATGGAGCAGTCGGCAGTAACCTGCAAATTGATGAGGCTGAACTGATTTATCATTCGGAGAATTAAAACAGCAAACAGAATACTCATTCTAACAATAGAATTATGAAAATCTATCCCTATATAGCAAGTCTGCTTATTGCCGCAGGAATTGCTTTACCCGCCTACTCTCAAGTAGATAGAAATAAAACGCTTATTCGCTCTGCCCTGCATGGATTAGAGTACGAAATAAAAGCCGGTTTTAGTATTGGCGGTACTGCTCCACTTCCGCTTCCGGCAGAAATTCGATCCATTGATAGTTACAAACCTACTCTTGCTATCAGTATCGGAGGAGAAGTAACCAAATGGTTTGCTCTTCAAAACAAGTTTGGAATCATCGCCGGACTTCGACTCGAAAATAAATCCATGATCACACAAGCTACTGTAAAAAATTACAGTATGGAGATTCTGGGACAAGGTGGCGAAAGAATAAGCGGGGCATGGACAGGCGGAGTAAAAACGAAAGTATACACTTCCGGTCTGACTATTCCACTGATGGCTACCTACAGGATAAGTAACCGCTGGAATATAAAGGGAGGTCCTTACTTTTCCTATCTACTTTCTAGAGAGTTTTCCGGGCACGTTTATGAAGGTTATCTCCGTGAAGGAAATCCCACAGGAGACAAAGTGGAATTTAATGACGGGAAGATCGCAACTTATGATTTCTCAAATGACTTAAGACATTTCCAATGGGGATTGCAATTCGGTGCAGGATGGAGAGCATTCAAACATCTCAATATTTATGCAGACCTCACATGGGGGTTAAATAACATCTTTAAAAGCGATTTCCACACAATTACATTTGCCATGTATCCTATCTATTTAAACATAGGATTCGGATACGCATTCTAAGATTCTTCCTCTTGCTTTTGAACGGTTTGTGCCACCTTATTGGCACAGTTGTGCCAGTAGTGTGGCACAATCGTTCCAATAAGGTGGCACAACTATGCCAACCTATTGGCACTCATACAACAATGTGATCCCCATATTCAGTTGTCTATACCTTTAAATGCAGATCATCCAAACAGACCAATGCACATAAATACAATAGATTCTTTTTCATACATTTCGGGTTTAGTTATTAAAAAGCCATCACCTATAAGCTAAAAAGGGAAGAAAAGGTTCAAAAAGCCTCTATTTCCGAAGATATTTCGAAATCACAACCTTCTTATCAAAAACTTTGTTATATTTGCATAGAGTAATTTTTAATAAGCCACAACTATGTTTAATTCATTTGGCAATATTTTTCGACTCACAAGTTTTGGTGAGTCTCATGGGAAAGGAGTAGGAGGAGTTATCGACGGATTTCCCTCAGGAATCTCCATTGATGAAGAATTCGTGCAACAAGAGCTAAACCGGCGCCGTCCGGGACAATCCATTCTTACTACACCGCGCAAAGAAGCGGATAAAGTAGAGTTTCTATCAGGTATTTTCGAAGGAAAATCTACCGGATGTCCTATCGGGTTCATTGTATGGAATGAAAACCAACACTCCAATGACTACAATAATCTGAAAAACGTATATCGTCCTTCACACGCCGATTATACTTATAATGTGAAATATGGTATTCGTGACCATCGTGGCGGTGGACGTTCTTCGGCACGCGAAACGATTTCGCGCGTTGTAGCCGGTGCATTGGCAAAGTTAGCACTTCGCCAGTTAGGCATCGATATCACTGCTTATACTTCACAAGTAGGAGCCATTAAGCTGGAAGGTAACTACTCGGACTATGATCTTGATTTGATTGAGACAAATGACGTACGCTGTCCCGATCCGGAAAAAGCAAAGGAAATGGCAGACCTTATATATAAGGTAAAAGGAGAAGGCGATACGATCGGCGGTACAATCACGTGTGTCATCAAAGGATGTCCCATCGGATTAGGACAACCGGTATTCGGCAAACTGCACGCTGCACTAGGTAACGCAATGCTTAGTATCAATGCCGCTAAAGCCTTCGAATATGGCGAAGGATTTAAAGGGTTGAAGATGAGAGGCTCCGAGCAGAACGATGTTTTCTTCAATAACAACGGGCGGATTGAGACACAGACCAATCACTCCGGAGGTATACAGGGAGGTATCAGTAACGGACAGGATATTTATTTTCGTGTGGTATTCAAGCCGATTGCAACCTTGCTCATGGAGCAGGAAACTGTTAATATAGACGGTATTGACACTACCTTGAAAGCTCGCGGACGCCACGATGCCTGTGTGTTGCCACGTGCCGTACCTATCGTGGAAGCAATGGCTGCCATGACCATACTCGATTACTATTTGTTAGATAAAACAACACAATTATAATGAACGATATTCAGAAATATATTGCTGCAAACGAACCGAAAATGATGGAGGACTTGTTCAGCCTCATCCGCATTCCAAGTATCAGTGCTTTGCCGGAACATCATGATGATATGCTTGCATGTGCTGAACGATGGGCACAACTTCTTTTGGAAGCCGGAGCCGACGAAGCACTTGTAATGCCTTCGAAAGGAAATCCAATTGTGTTCGGTCAGAAAATTGTAGACCCAAACGCTAAAACCGTATTGATATATGCTCATTATGACGTAATGCCTGCTGAACCGTTGGAACTCTGGAAAAGCCAACCTTTCGAACCTGAAATTCGGAATGGATATATTTGGGCACGCGGAGCAGACGACGATAAAGGGCAATCTTTTATTCAGGTAAAAGCTTTTGAGTATCTGGTAAAGAATGAGTTATTGAAGAATAATGTAAAGTTTATCTTCGAAGGAGAAGAAGAGATCGGTTCCCCTAGCCTGGAGGCTTTTTGCGAAGAGCATAAAGAGTTATTGAAAGCGGATGTAATCCTGGTATCGGACACTAGTATGCTAGGTGCGGAACTTCCGTCATTAACAACAGGACTTCGCGGATTAGCTTATTGGGAAATTGAAGTGACCGGACCGAACCGGGACTTACATTCCGGTCATTTTGGCGGCGCAGTCGCTAATCCGATAAATGTACTTTGTGAAATGATCAGCCAAGTAACGGATGTGAATGGAAGAATTACAGTTCCCGGTTTTTATGACGATGTGGAAGAAGTGCCACAAGCGGAAAGAGAAATGATTGCACATATTCCTTTTGACGAAGAAAAATATAAAAAGGCAATCGGAGTAAAGGCTCTTTTTGGAGAAAAAGGATATAGTACACTGGAACGCAATAGTTGCCGGCCTTCATTTGATGTTTGCGGCATCTGGGGTGGATATACAGGAGAAGGTTCTAAAACAGTTCTCCCTTCAAAAGCTTTTGCCAAAGTATCTTGCCGCCTGGTTCCGCATCAGGATCATCACAAGATTTCTCAATTATTTGCTGACTACATTCTTAGTATTGCTCCTGACACTGTACAAGTAAAAGTAACTCCGATGCATGGAGGACAAGGATATGTTTGTCCTATTTCACATCCTGCTTATCAAGCAGCAGAAAAAGGATTCGAGATAGCATTTGGTAAAAAGCCGTTAGCTGTACGACGCGGTGGAAGTATTCCTATCATTTCAACGTTCGAGCAGGTTTTAGGAATCAAAACTATATTAATGGGCTTTGGACTTGAATCGGATGCGATTCATTCGCCTAATGAAAATTTCTCATTGGATATTTTCAGAAAGGGAATAGAAGCAGTAATCAACTTCCATTTGGAATATGCGTAATGGGATAACTGAAATATAAATGATCATCATAATTAAAACGGTGGATTAACTTGCATCTCGCAGTCTATCCACCGCTTTATTTTATAATAACCCATCGTCCAATCAACATTTACATTACGGGAGTTTGAAAAAGGAAGGTAAACGGGTTACTATCCTTCAAATCTTTCACAGTATCTCCTGCATAGATCTCACCATATGTTAACGCTAATTTCTTCACACCTGCTTTCGGGCTAAAATCTATTTTCTTTAAATCCAACCAAAATAGATTCGGGGTTAAAGTAGACTCAAAATAATATACTTTATTCTTCTGATCAGAAACGGTACGCCAACGGGTCAGAAGAGATATACGGTTTATCCGGAGTATTAATACCAAAGGGAACCGATACTTATATCATAACCGGTCGCAATCACACCTCCATATTTAGAGGTCTAGTTTATCGTTTTCTCTTTATTATGTCCTTCCCTCTCCATTCCACGCGGGAACACATAGATATTAGACATAATATCCTCTTTCCAATCCATGGTACAACCATCTACAGGCTGCACACTCCATAAAGAGACAGCAACTAATAGCAGAGCCACTCCTACTAACTTCTTTTTCACATTCTCATCTATTTGAATTATTGACATTCTTATTGTACGAGAACAATTATACAATGATTAATGCCGAAAGATCAGACTAATTTTAAGGGGAAAAAGGAAGTTTGCCCATATAGGAAAGCTCAAAAGAAGCATTTTAGATTCCTCACTGTTACAACAAAATCACAAGATTACGACTCAAAAGCCTTGCGGTAAGTACATCCACTTCTCCATTCCGAACAGCCATAAGCTGTTTTTCCTTTAATAATTGTGCCTTTACCGCACAAGGGGCACGGTTGACCCACTATCAAGTCTCTATCCACAGTCGAAGCAGATTCCAGAGTTTTTTCTGCATTTACCACCACATTATTCTCTTTTTTCATCTCCTTCTTAGTTTTACTATCTTTGGGAGTATTCGGCTTCCGTTCCCTTTTTCTAGGTTCCTTCTTTTCCTTTTCTTTCGCTTGTGAAGTAGCATCCTGAATAGTAATCCTCCGGTTCGAATTATCCGAAAGTACACTCATTACAATTTCAGACACCATCTGCTTCAACTCTTCCAAAAATTGACGGGCATCATACGTTCTCTTTTCAATCTCACGTAATTTCTTCTCCCATATACCTGTCAATTCAGCCGATTTCAACAATTCTTCGTGAATCATCTGCACCAATTCCACTCCTGTAGGTGTAGCAATTAGATTCTTTCTTTCCTTACGAATGTAATTACGCTTGAACAAAGTCTCAATAATAGCAGCACGGGTAGACGGACGACCGATACCATTTTCTTTCAGTGCGTCACGTAATTCATCATTGTCAACCAACTTTCCGGCAGTTTCCATTGCACGCAGCAAAGTAGCTTCCGTATAAGGTTTAGGTGGCTGAGTCCATTTCTCATTCAACTCAGGAATGTGAGGCCCGCTCTCTCCTTTTATAAAATCAGGAAGTACACTCTCGTCCTCCCCTTCTTTCTCCTCAGCAGAATCTTTCACATCCTTTGCAAAAACAACGCGCCACCCCGGCTCCAAAATCTGTTTACCGGTTACCTTGAACTCTATCTTATCCACTTCTCCCATTACTGTAGTAGTAGAAATCTTACAGTCAGGATAAAATACAGCTATAAACCGACGGGCTATCAGGTCATAAACACGTCGCTCCATATCTGTCAGGTTTTGCGGATAAACCCCAGTTGGAATGATTGCATGGTGATCTGTCACCTTCGAATTATCAAAAACCTTTTTCGACTTTGATAATGTAGTGCCAATCAATGGAGCTGTCAATACTTCATAATCCCGAAGGCTTTTTAAAATTCCAGGACACTTCGGATAAATATCATCACTCAAGAACGTGGTATCAACGCGTGGATAAGTAGCCACTTTCTTTTCATAAAGAGACTGAATCAATTTCAATGTCTCATCGGCAGAATAAGCAAACTTCTTATTGCATTCTACTTGAAGAGAAGTCAAGTCAAACAAACGGGGTGCATACTCCTTCCCATCCTTCTTACCGACACTAGTAACCACAAAAGGCAACTCCTTTATACGTTCCACCAATGCTTCTCCCTCTTCACGATTGGCAATAGGATCAATGCCCGGATTCTCTATTCTCTTTTTCCCGCCATTCTTTTCCTCCTCCGCAGCAATTTCTTCATCACTCTTCCTGATTAGTGCAGAAAAAGTAGTATCACGATATCTAGTTTTCAGTTCCCAATATTGCTTAGGCTGAAAATTAATAATCTCTAACTGCCGATTAACAATCAATGCTAAAGTTGGGGTCTGCACACGTCCAATAGAAAGAACCTGCTTATTTTGACCATATTTAATTGTATAGAGTCGAGTGGCATTCATTCCCAACAACCAGTCCCCCATCGCACGAGATAGCCCTGCTTCATACAATGACTGAAATTCTATCTGGTCCCTCAATTTTGAAAATCCTTCCCGAATTGCCTCTTCCGTCAATGAAGAAATCCATAAACGCTTTACCGGACAGCGTGCACCAGCTTTCTGCATCACCCAACGCTGAATCAATTCTCCTTCCTGACCAGCATCACCGCAGTTGATAATCTCATCTGCATTCTGCATCAAACCTTCGATAATATGAAACTGTCTTTCGTATGTAGGATTTTCTATCAACTTAATGCCAAAACGAGGCGGAATCATCGGCAAACTGCTTAGGCTCCAAGACTTCCATCCCTGAGTATATTCATGAGGTTCTTTCAGGGTACAGAGATGACCAAATGTCCAAGTCACCTGGTATCCGTTTCCTTCTATATATCCTTCTTTCTTTGTATGGGCACCAAGTACATCGGCTATATCACGCGCTACAGACGGCTTTTCGGCTATGCAAACTATCATTCTCTATTTTTCTGGTTTATCGCACAAAGGTAGGTAATTTTAGCCATTCTTCTTACCTCATTCTACATTAAATTCCCGATTCAACATAGCACTGGTTTGTATTTTCCGTATCCTGAACCCAAAACGGGAACCTCCCCCTCTTCCGAATCAATCCCATCGCACCCAGAAAAAGCATACTAACAATGATTTGACAGATAGATAACCCTAATCCTGCCCCTTTCACATAGCTATTTCCGTTTATTGAAACGTCCGAAAATAACAGCCAGCCTTTCTGCTGCAATACCAATATCAAAATGAAGTAACAACATTATTACATGCATAACAAGCATCCGTCTGACTGAAAGGAAAGATGCAGAAATACATTATTATTATCTATATTGGGGGATATAATAATCCCCTTATTTATATCCTATTTCAATAATAAAAAAGAATATAATAAGGGGATTTATAATAAAGAGGTATCAATCTGGAAAACTTTCAACTTAGAAATTCTTATTTTAATATCCTCTTAAGTCTATTGCAACCTATTTATTCTTCGTCCATCAAGATTTCCAGAATCTGGCAGGCTGCTTTCGCTACCGGAGAACCTGGACCGAAAATAGCCGCTACACCTGCCTTATACAGGAAATCATAATCCTGTGCAGGGATTACGCCACCAGCAATCACAATAATATCTTCGCGACCCAACTTCTTCAATTCATCCAAAATCTGCGGAATCAGTGTCTTATGCCCTGCAGCCAGTGAAGAAACACCCACTACGTGAACATCATTCTCTACTGCTTCGCGGGCAGCTTCTGCCGGTGTCTGAAACAACGGTCCCATATCTACATCGAAACCACAGTCCGCATAACCGGTAGCTACCACTTTAGCACCACGGTCGTGACCGTCTTGTCCCATTTTCGCAATCATAATACGAGGTTGACGTCCCTCTTTCTTCGCAAACTTCTCGGCTAATTCACAAGCACGTTTGAAGTCGGCATCATTTTTACTTTCTGATGAATACACGCCTGATATTGTTCTGATTACTGCTTTATAACGTCCTACAACTTTCTCACAAGCCAAAGAAATCTCACCCAGAGTCGCACGGACACGAGCTGCTTCTACAGCTAATTCAAGTAGATTCCCTTCTTTAGTTTCCACACACTTCGTGATGGCATCAAGGGCTTTTTGCACGTCGGCTTCGTTACGTCCTTCTTTAAGTCTCTTCAAGTTTTCAATCTGTTCTTTACGCACAGCAGTGTTGTCCACTTCCAAAATATCAATCGGATCCTCTTTTTCCAGACGATATTTATTCACACCCACAATAGTCTGCTGACCGCTATCAATACGAGCCTGAGTACGTGCAGCAGCTTCTTCAATACGCATCTTAGGAATACCAGTCTCGATTGCTTTTGCCATACCGCCCAACTTCTCGACTTCCTGAATTAAATCCCAGGCCTTTTGAATCAACTCATTAGTTAATGTTTCTACATAATACGAACCACCCCAAGGGTCTACGTTCTTACAGATATTTGTTTCTTCCTGAATATAGATCTGAGTATTACGCGCAATACGGGCAGAAAAGTCAGTCGGAAGAGCAATAGCTTCATCCAATGCATTGGTATGCAGTGATTGCGTATGTCCCAGTGCAGCAGCCATAGCTTCGATACAAGTACGACCTACGTTATTAAATGGGTCTTGTTCAGTCAGCGACCAACCAGAAGTCTGGCTATGTGTACGCAATGCCAATGATTTAGGATTCTTCGGATTGAATTGTTTTACAATCTTCGCCCATAACATACGTGCGGCACGCATCTTAGCTATTTCCATGAAGTGGTTCGTACCAATAGCCCAGAAGAAAGATAAACGGGGAGCAAACGCATCGATATCAATACCTGCTGCTGTTCCTGCACGAAGATATTCCAATCCGTCGGCCAATGTGTAAGCCAATTCAATATCTGCCGTAGCACCTGCTTCCTGCATATGGTAACCGGAGATAGAGATAGAGTTGAATTTCGGCATCTTTTGCGAAGTATACTCGAATATATCAGAAATAATCTTCATTGAGAATGCAGGTGGATAAATATAAGTGTTACGCACCATAAATTCTTTCAGAATATCATTCTGGATAGTCCCAGCCATTTCTTCCAATACAGCACCTTGCTCCAAACCTGCATTGATATAAAATGCCAAAATCGGAAGTACCGCACCATTCATTGTCATAGATACAGACATCTTATTCAAAGGAATGCCATCGAACAGAACCTTCATATTTTCTAATGAACAGATAGATACACCAGCCTTACCAACATCACCCACAACACGTTCGTGGTCAGGATCGTAGCCACGATGAGTAGCCAAGTCGAATGCAACAGACAAACCTTTCTGTCCGGCAGCCAGATTACGACGATAGAATGCATTTGATTCTTCCGCAGTAGAGAATCCGGCATACTGACGGATAGTCCAGGGACGAAGAGTATACATTACTGAATAAGGACCACGCAAGTAGGGAGGAAGTCCGGCTGCATATTCCAGATGTTCCATTCCTTCAAGATCTTCCTTTGTATAAACAGGCTTCACTTCAATATGTTCCGGTGTTTTCCAGTCAGCGGAAATACCGTTAGCCTTTTGCCATTCAGCACCGTTAGCAGGCTGAAATGCAGCATATATATCGATATTTTTAAAATCTTTTCTCATTTTACTTCAATAGTTTGGCGTTAAACTCTTTCAAGGTATCCAATACGTTTACACGAACATGGATGAAGTTCTCGATACCTGCAGCTTTAAGTTCTTCAGCACAAGCTGGATTACCGGCAACAATAAACATAGCACGTCCGTCCAATGCTTTGAAAGCAGGAATAGCATATTCTGCATATTCATCATCACTGGAACAAAGAACAACGATATCCGCTTTAGCAGACATTGCCGCTTCAACACCAGCTTCTACAGTTTCAAATCCAAGATTATCGATTACTTCATAACCTGCACAAGCAAGGAAATTACAAGAATATTGGGCACGTGCCTGACGCATAGCCAAGTTACCAATCGTCAGCATAAATGCTTTCGGGCACTTACCAGAGGCTTCTGTCTCCAGACGTAAAGCTTCAAATTCACTGGCAGCACGATCAAATACTAATGTATTCACATCCTTTGCACAAGTTTGAGCATCATTTCCACAACAACATTTCGCTTCAACCGGACGTTTTTCACCGGCTTTTTCATTAAAGTTAGGGAACTGGTTAGTACCCAACAAAATTTCGCGACGTTGAGCTACTGCTTTATGGCGAGCTTTATTGCTTTCATTTACAGCAGCCTGAACAGTACCAGCTTTCAGCGCAGCATAGAAACCACCAGCTTCTTCTACAGCAAGAAAGAGTTCCCAAGCCTGTTTTGCAATAGATACCGTCAAGTTTTCAATATAATAAGAACCGGCAGCCGGGTCAATCACTTTATCGAAATGAGACTCTTCTTTCAATAATAATTGTTGGTTACGTGCCAAACGTTCCGAGAATTCATCCGGAGTTTCATAAGTCTTATCGAACGGCACAACTGTCATTGAATCAACACCAGCCAACGCCGCACTCATCGCCTCGGTTTGTGTACGAAGCAAGTTTACATGCGCATCAAATAAAGTGAGATTGAAAGTCGATGTTTCAGCATGAATTGCCATCTTTGCAGCGCAACGGCATTCTCCCTGAGGACCTTTATTATCACAGTCACGCAAGCATTCAGGATTGTATGAAGCTACAATATTCGCCCATAACATACGTGCTGCACGGAACTTAGCAATTTCAAGGAAGTAATTAGAACTAATACCAAAATTAAATTTTATTTTCTTGGCAACTGTAGCAGCAGGTATACCTGCATCTGTCAGCTGGTTCAAGTATTCATTACCCCAAGCTAACGCATAACCCAATTCCTGAGAAATATACGCACCAGCATTGTTCAGAGATAAAGCATTTACATTAATTACGCGATAAAAAGGAAGCGGTTGAATAGCTTCAATCAAAGCTTTGGCAGTTTGTACCATATCCCCCTTTTCCTTACCACGGGTCAGCATCTTGTTGAAGAAATCATAATTGATAGAACCTTTCAGTTTTTTCACATCATAATCCTTCTTCTGGAAATAAGCAACAAGTAGATTAGCCAACTCAACAACATGTCCCTGACAAGTTGAGAAGTTCAATTCTACACATTCAGCCTGAATATCATTTAACAACGTTTCAATATATTCAGCATTCAGTTCTTTTGCTTTTATGTGAAAAGAAAGAGAATCTACACCTTTATTCAGAATATCCAATGCTTTTGCATTTGCTTCTTTCGGGCACTCAACTTTAATTTCCTGGCGAACCAGCCATTCATTGTTGTTTTTCTTCGTACCTCTTAAGTAAGGGAATTCTCCGGGAAGTGCGTTTGTTGTCTTCAAACCTTCCAAATCCTCCATACGATAGAAAGGTTTTACTTTGAACCCTTCGTTTGTTTTCCAAACGAGCTTCTTCTCAAAATCAGCACCTTTCAGGTCGGCTGTAACCTTCTCCATCCATTGTTCGGTAGAGACAGGAGAAAAGTCCGAGAAGAGTTTTTCTTTTTTGTCTGCCATAGTTTATTTAAAATTAAAACAAAATTAATATTGTCCTTATATTTATCTATTTCACACCAAATGCCCATCGTTAGATCTGCAAATATAACCATTAAGTTCAAAAGACTGTCTTTTTTAGGGAAAATTCGTACAAACAGAAAGCTACTCTTTTCCCGTTCAAAGGAAACGATGCAAAGACTTAGGATTCCCGGTTCATAGAACAACGATTGCTTATGCACAAAATAATTCGCTGAACTATAGTCCTACGAATTAATATATACACCAGAAGGGATAACGTTATGCAGCCACAAGAATTAACGTATGCAGTAAAAGGAATAACCATTTGAATCATTTAGAAATTGTATAATATAATAGAGAAGTAATCTCCTACAATTGAATATCTACAGAATTGCATAAATGGATATTCTTCATTTTTAATTCTTCATTTATTTGATTAGCTCCAATGTTATGACTAATTTTGCATCCGTTTTTTAGAAAAATATCATAAAAACTACTATTAAATTATGGATTGGTTACAAAGTTTACTATGGGACCCCAGCTCCGTAGCGCATATCGTATTCCTCTACGCCTTCGTAGTGGCAGCCGGTGTGTATCTTGGCAAGATCAAGATATTCGGAGTATCTCTGGGAGTCACTTTTGTTTTGTTTGCCGGCATCCTAATGGGACATTTCGGCTTCACAGCCGATACACGCATCCTACATTTCATCCGCGAATTCGGATTGATCTTGTTCGTATTCTGTATCGGTCTTCAGGTGGGGCCATCATTTTTCTCTTCTTTTAAGAAAGGTGGAATGACATTAAACCTGTTGGCTGTAGGCATCGTAGTGTTAAATATTGCTGTTGCTCTGGGACTTTATTATCTCTGGAACGGACGTGTTGAACTGCCCATGATGGTAGGTATCCTCTATGGTGCTGTAACAAACACTCCGGGACTTGGTGCTGCTAACGAAGCACTGAATCAGTTGAGCTATAACGGTCCGCAAATTGCGCTTGGTTACGCCTGTGCTTACCCGCTTGGTGTGGTTGGTATAATTGGCTCGATTATTGCTATCCGTTATATCTTCCGCATCAATCTGAATAAGGAAGAAGAAAGTCTGAAAACACAAAGTGAAGATACACACCATAAGCCACATATGATGAGTCTTGAGGTGCGTAATGAGTCTATCAGTGGAAAAACATTGATTGAGATTAAAAACTTTCTGGGACGTCCCTTTGTATGCTCACGTATTCGTCATGAAGGTCATGTAAGCATTCCGAACCATGAAACTCTCTTCAATGTGGGCGACCAGCTATTTATTGTTTGTTCGGAAGAAGATGCCGCCGCCATTACTGTATTTATAGGAAAAGAAGTAGAATTGGATTGGGAAAAGCAAGACCTTCCAATGGTATCCCGTCGCATCTTGGTTACCAAACCGGAAATCAATGGAAAAACATTAGGTTCTATGCATTTCCGCAGCATGTATGGTGTAAACGTAACTCGTGTCAATCGTTCCGGTATGGACTTGTTTGCCGATCCTAATCTGATATTACAGGTGGGTGACCGCGTTATGATAGTGGGCCAACAAGATGCTGTCGAACGTGTTGCCAACGCATTAGGTAACCAACTAAAGCGTCTTGACACACCTAATATAATAACTATCTTTGTTGGTATTTTCTTAGGTATCCTTTTAGGCAGCCTTCCTATTACCTTCCCGGGCATGCCGACTCCATTAAAGCTAGGGTTGGCAGGCGGACCATTAGTAGTGGCTATTTTGATCGGACGTTTTGGCCATAAGCTTCATTTAGTAACCTATACTACTATGAGTGCTAATTTGATGCTTCGCGAAATAGGTATCGTGCTTTTCCTGGCGAGTGTAGGTATTGATGCAGGAGCTAACTTCGTGCAAACAGTGGTAGAAGGAGATGGGTTACTTTATGTAGGTAGCGGTTTCTTGATTACAGTCATACCATTGCTTATCATCGGTACAATTGCCCGTCTATATTACAAGGTAAACTATTTCACTTTGATGGGATTAATTGCCGGAAGTAATACCGATCCTCCCGCATTGGCTTATTCAAACCAGACAACATCCAGTGATGCGCCAGCAGTTGGATACTCCACTGTTTACCCGTTATCAATGTTCCTTCGTATTCTGACAGGGCAGATGATATTATTAGCAATGATGTAAATTAAGTTTTATCATTAATAGAAAAGCCGGCTAAATTCATAAATGAATAAGTCGGCTTTATTTTTCTCCTCACACAATATATGTTTTCACAGTTGAAGTTTCTTTGCTACAAATTCCTCTATAAACCGAACGGTTCCATCAATACCCAATGAAGAGGAATCAATACATAAATGATAAGTAGCCGCAGCTCCCCATGTTTTAAAACTATAATAATTATAGTATTCCGAACGCTTCTTATCAGCTTTCTCCATCATTGCTTCTGCTGCTTCTTCGTCAATACGATGAATCTGACAAAGACGCGCGATACGATCTTCTTTAGAAGCTGAAATAAAGATATTTGCGCAACGGGGGTGCTCTCTCAAAATATAATCAGCACAACGTCCAACAAATACGCAAGATTTTTCAGCTGCCAACCGACGAATCACATCACTCTGTACTTTGAACAAAGCATCATTGCTTAAACAATTGGTACAAGGCATTGCCCCTTCACTAATAAAAGGGAACCGCATTCCAAACAAACCTCCAATAATACCTTGTGAAGCTTTTTCATCCGCCTTTTCAAAAAATTCTTTGCAAAGACCGCTTTCTTCCGAAGCTAAATTAATCAATTCTTTATCATAGAAGTCAATACCCAAACGGGCAGCCAACTTCTCTCCTATTTCTTTTCCGCCGCTACCCAACTGGCGACCGATATTAATGACATAATTACCACTCATAGTACATTTGTTTTATGGTTTTGAAGCAAACATACGAATTATTTCCAAAACTTACATCATTGTACGGAAGTTATATTTGAAACTTACAATGAAATATCCACGTATTTGCTGACTACGGTATTCATAAAATCCATCGGAAGTAACTGAACGTGTATAATTTTTCTTATCACTCAGAATATCCGACCAATATGCTGACAACTCCGCAGTTTTCTTTTTCAGAAAACGATAGGTAGCCCCCGCATTCCAGAGAATTTCGTTCTTATCATCCTTTTGAATATTGGTTCCACCTCTAAGTTCATACGTTGCATCCGTCCGTAGTTGTAGTCCGAAAGGTAAATCCACATAACTTTCAAGCCCCAACCGATAATTTCGAGTAAATGTATTATTATCATTCACCGAATTGAGCGAATACTGATATTGCCAGCCTGTGGAAAGATCAAGCCCACCCCATGTAGGTTGATATGAAAGATGAGCTTCACAATTCAGATTGGAAGCACGTGTTGTACTCTTCTTCGGATCTTGACTTTTATCTTCATTGATCATACTGACTCTGTTATCACGATTTCCATAAGCATCCAATCGCAAAGAGAAGGATTTTCCCATACGTTTCCACCAATTGGCTCCGGCACTTACTCCCCAATTACCATTAATATTAATAGGATATGTCTCACGTCCTCCCGTCTGTGAATCATATATCATAACCTGAGTTACACTATTCTGTTCCATCCGCCAGCCAACATTTGCAGATAGTCCTTTCGCTTGATTCTGAAAACTCAGACGTAAATTATGAGTAAACATCTGTTTAAGATCCGGATTTCCACGAGTGATAAATAACGGATCACTATTATCTGTCAAAGGCATCAAATCAGACAAAGAAGGCTGACGGGTCATGCCATCATAATTCAGATTCAGTTGAAGTTGTTTCTTTCGCCAGCCTACCCATATCATCGGTCGGTAATCGATAGTATTCATAGTAGTATCAGCACTAAGTTTCCCTATTTTTCTCTCAACCGTACGCTTTTGTGGGGTAACGACTACCATTGCATTGAGTGTCCATGTAGTGTCATTATAGTTAATTCCCAGGCTCAAATCATGCCCTTTAAAACGGCTACGACTTCTATTACTCAAACTATCGACATACCCTTCCTGATAATCATCAGGAAGTTTCCCGAATGTATCTGCTGTTGTCAAAGAAGAGAGCTCATACGTATCGCGATTATCTCTCTCATACTGGGTACTCCAGGCATAGGCAGCATTCAAACGTATCTTCTTAACTATCAATTGTGATAAAGAAAGTCCCATCCGCCAATTACCATTCCGAGTAGGTGATTGCAAATATTGATTTCGAAAAAGCACCGAATCATTACCCAACTTATCTTTCAGACGGTAATAAGTCGTATTGGAAAGAGAGAAATTTTTGTTTGTTCCCCAAGTATCTGAATTTTGAAGATTCAAGCTAATGGTGGTATTTCCTTTCTCATCCATTCGCCTCATAACGCTTGCCATCCACATATAATTATTTGATTGGCCTTTAGATAGCGAACGACTCTCACTCCGATTGATCCTGATAGCATTAGGGATCGATTCAAAATTATCAAAAAAACTATTCTGATCAATCCCTGGAGGTGCATCAAAAGTTGCATTCTGATTACTGTTTTCACCTTGATTGGGAGATAATGAAAAATTTCCCATAAAATTGAAACGGGTACGTTTATCAATCTTTCCATCTCCAAAGAAGTTACCGGATATATTTCTGTTTTTAGAATTGTTCTCACTAACGGAAGAAGAATATTGATTACCACTAGTCAAATATTGCTCTTGATAGGTACTGGAAATATTACCATTCCGATTAAGACCATAATTCACACTGCCTGATAATCTTAAATCTTCTCCTAACTTCTTTGTTATATTCAACCCTATCGAATTATTGATGTTATCTTTATAAGTACTATTCTGGTATCTATTTGTAGAACGCATCATCAATGAAATATTATCTCCATTTTTCCGAAAATAGTTCGCTTGTGCTTCCAGGTCTTTCTTTCGGTTATTACCAAATCCGACTTTTGTATTCCCCAACCATGTTTCATTCAGTTCATCTTTAGTTTGCAGGTCGAGGACATAATTTTTCTTGCCATCATCAACACCGGTAAATTCTTCCTCTTTCGAACGTTTGTCGTACACTCGTAACTTACTGACTAAATTTGCCGGAAGATTTTCCAACGCAGTCTCCTTACTGCCGGAAAAGAAAGATTCTCCATTTACATTAATTTCACTGATCGTTTGACCGTTATAACTCAATGATTTATCATTCTTATTATACACCAAGCCCGGAATACGCTTCACCAAATCCTCCAGATAAGAACCTTCCGGCGTTTTATAGGCTGCTGCATTGATTACTGTCGTATCACCTTCCATCACTATCTCTTTTAATTTGGCAGTCACTACGACTTCGCTAATCCGGATATCATCATCCTTCAGGACAATTGTCCCAACATCGGCAGATACTGAATCCTTTAGGACACGGAAAACAGATTGCATTCCCACAAAAGAAGTTTTCAACAAATATATCTTTTTATTCTGAGGTTGAAAACGAATCGTAAAACGACCTTCTTTGTCACTTGTCGTTCCTTTTACAAAAGCAGAATCACTTTTTGATAATACGACGACACTTGCGGAAGGTAAAGGCTGTTTTTCTTTGCTTCCAGTTTCAAGCGTCAGTATCCTTCCTTTGATTGTCCTTGTCTGCTGGGCATACAAAACAGAGTATATCCCCATTAAAAATAAAAATAGTCCGGCTAGTCTATAAGTTTTCATATTAGTTGTGTTCCAAAATCATATACAACAATAACATATCAATGTGCTTTCTCACGGAACAGATATATAACCATCTTGCTTCAAAATACGGCAAAATACCACAGCTAAAATACTTTTGCCTACATCACCTCCTGTACCGGCAAGCATAAAGGAGTTAAGTCTATTCTTTTTCATCTTTCCACACCACATTAATCTGAAATAACCTAAAAAGTGGTTTTAAGTTCTAAGGCGGTAAAAGTACACAATATAAAAGTGATTCAAGAGAAAAAGCCTGTAAAAAAGGTAAAATTAAGTACTAACTATATTCTTACACAATATTATATTTGCACTCACTGATTAAATATCTTCAACTTTTCCATACGAAACACTCACTTCTAACATTTAACATAACACTTCTTTTCCAATTCTCAAAAAAACACTACCTTTGTGCCGTTAAGGTTCTTTCCGATAGGTATCTCTATGGAAAGATTAAAAGGGAATGCCGTGTAAACCGGCAACAGTTCTCGCTGCTGTAAATTTCACTTCTCCTATTAATAGGGGAATATATAGAGACAAAAAGCCACTGGTCTCAACAAGATTGGGAAGGCATATCTATTAAGAAATGAGTCAGAAGACCTACCTATACAGAAAAAGGAATAACTCTTGCGAGCAACGGGAGTGCCGATGATCATTGTCTTCATATCAGATAGCATTTCATCTATCATATAAAAACAATATTGTCTGACGCAGCTTTTGTTTGCTTTCTTTTGCGAGACAATAATTTATTAACTATATATGAAACGTATGAAAAAGTATCTTCTCTTTTTAGTTACAGTATGCCTGTTGGCTGCTTGTTCGGATGATGATTCAATCCCCAAAGGAAAATCTTCTTTAACGATTACCGCTGCATCTATTGAAGACTTCAATTATGCAGAAAGTAGAACTTTTGAAGTTAAACTGCAAGATGTAAATTCAACTGCTATCAAACAACCTGAAGGATGGAACGCTTCTCTCAAAGATGGTCTCCTGACAGTGGTTGCCCCTCAAAAAGGAACTGCTAATATTTCAAAAAGCGGTAAAATCGAAATCGTTGCTACCGGAAATGATCAATCGACTTTGAATGCTTCTTTCGAAGTAAAGGTATTCCATTATGTAACTTTTGAGAATGCAGATGAGAGTTATTTGGCAGGCCCGACTTCATACGGAGAAAATCTCTATTCGAATTATACAGGCGAGTATCTTTACGGAGGATACGACGATCTAGAATCCGGTTTATTCTTCCATACCAGTAACGAATTCTATAATGGAGGTATTGCAATCTCTCAATGGAATGACAAAGAAACAAAGTTATACACCAATCAATGTAGTGTATATTATGGCGACCATAACCAGAAAAACGGTGGGCATAACCATTCTAAAACATTTGCTGTCGCTTATTACAGTTCTTTTTCAGGAGAAGAAGCAACTTCTATAGATTTTATAGACGACAATGCAGAATATATCATTGACCATTTGTACATAGCCAACAGCAGTTATGCTGCACTTTCTATGTTGCAAGGTGATAATACAGCTAAAAAGTTTTCCTTTGAAGATAAGGATTGGCTTAAAATAACAATCCAAGGATTTAATGCAGCAGGTGAAAAGACAAGTAAAGTAGAGGCTTATCTAGCTGATTTTCGCAAGTCAGATGCAGGAGGTGTGCTAACCGACTGGAAACGTGTAGATCTATCATCATTGGGTAAAGTACACAAAATCCAATTCTCTATGAATAGTTCTGATATCGGAGATTATGGAATGAATACTCCAGCCTATTTTTGTATAGATGATATAGCTGTCGCATTATAAGCAAGAAAGAGATTCTTTAAAATCTATTCAATACCTTAAGTAAGGAAGAACAGCATTGGTCTTCCTTACTTTACCTCATTAAAAAGATAATCATCTAAGAAAAGATAACTATCTTTGCACCCACGAAAGTGGTTCTCTGAAAGAGACAAAAGGAAATACCGTAATAATCGGTAACAGTAGCCGCTGCTGTATTTTCCCGCATGGATTACAAAATCATGCAATTTGGAGCACATTGCCACTGGAAATCTTCTCTGGGAAGGTGCTACCGAATAAGGGAATAAGTCAGAAGACCTGCCTCTTTCGTTTGCATTTTACTCCTGCGGCATTCAGGAAGTAGGTCATTAACCCTTTTTCTCACATACATTATGTGTCAGAAAGACTTTTTCTATTGACATGTATCTTAGTTTGCCGCTCACTGTAAATTCAATTATTACTTTGGTTAATAATTCCGAAGAATAAATGTGTCAACGATACATAGATTCTGGAAAACAACAGATTATGAAGCAAAAGACTCCGTTCATTATTCCCATCCTTCTTTTATTCTTTGCCGTAGCATCGTGCATGGACTATGATCCATTTGACAAAAAGCCTTTTGAAATTTCCGGCAACGGATTATTTATCACCAATGAAGGGAATTTTCAATATGGCAATGCCAGCCTTTCCTATTATAATCCCGAAACCCAAAAGATAGAAAATGATGTTTTCTTTCGTGCAAATGGGAGAAAATTGGGTGATGTAGCGCAATCAATGACTGTACACGACGGCAAAGGTTATGTAGTAGTCAATAATTCCGGAGTAGTATATGTGATAGACTTGCAAACTTTTGAGATATTGGGCGGTATCACAAATTTAACTTCCCCTCGTTACATACATTTTGTAAGTGATACAAAAGCATACATTACCGATCTATATGCCTCAGCAATTACCATATTCAATCCTCAAACTTTACAAAAGACAGGAACCATCGAAACGAAAGGACATCAATCGACAGAACAAATGGTACAATACGGAAAATATGTATTCACAAACTGTTGGTCTTATGACAACAAAATACTGGTGATAGATACTGAAACAGACCAAGTGGTAAACGAAATCACCGTAGGCACACAGCCTACATCACTCGTCCTCGATAAATACGGACAAATATGGACAATAACCGATGGTGGCTATGAAGGTAGTCCTTATAGTTACGAAGAGCCTACTCTTTATAAGATAGATGCCGCTTCACAAAAAGCTACTAGATTTTACAGTTTTAACAAAGAAAAAAGAGCATCTGAAGTAGTATTAAACGGTGAACGAGATACTCTATATTTCATTTCAGAAGATATCTGGCGCATGGATGTAACTGATTCTCGGGTTCCAGTGCGTCCTTTTCTTAAAGCACCGGCAAACAATAGTATTTATTATGGGCTAACAGTAGATCCCAACACATCTGAAGTATATGTGGCAGATGCTATAGATTACCAACAACCAGGAGTTATCTATCGCTTTACTCCCAAAGGAGAACCAGTAGATACATTTAAAGTTGGCATTACACCAGGTGCCTTTTGCTTTCAATATAACAATCAATAAACATGGAAGATAAAATAAAGATAAGCATAGTACTTCTATTCTGTTGTATCTTCTCTATTCAGGGGCAGGACAATAAAGTGGCATGGCAACTACGTCTGGATACAATAACGATTATTGGTAAACGCCCATTTAAAGATATTGGAACCACAAAAACCGTACTCGACACTCTTATCCTTCGCGAAAGTATCACTAACAGCTTAGCGGATATATTGTCACAAAACACCTCTATTTTTATTAAAAGTTATGGTAGAGGAACTATGGCAACCGCTTCTTTCCGCGGCACCTCTCCTTCTCACACACAGGTACTATGGAACGGAATGAATATCAATTCTCCAATGATGGGACAAGTAGACTTCTCACTTATTCCGTCATATTTTGTTGATGATATGAGTTTGTGGCACGGCGCAAGTTCAGTGAATGTATCCGGCAGTGGTTTGGGAGGTGCAATTACATTAGGGACAAGCCCGGAAAAATTTAAAGGATATGATTTAAAATTCATACAAGGTATCAGCAGTTACCGAACATTTGATGATTTTCTTCATTTCCGTTATGGAGGAGAAAAATGGCAAAGTTCCACTCGCATCTATTTAGCACACTCAAAAAATGATTTTAAATACACCAATTATGAAAAAGCAATAATAAACGATGATGGCAGTTATAATAAGGACTTTGAAGAAACCAAAAATAAGAATTGCCAATACCAAGACTTTCATATATTACAAGAGCTTTACTATGACCGTAAAGATGGCAATAAATTTTCACTTGCTGCCTGGCTTATGAATTCCAATCGTGGTATTCCAATGCTTACTACCGACCAACGCAATGACAATGATTATAAAACTCGCCAAAAAGAAACGACTTTTCGCGGAGTAGGCGGTTGGGATAAAGCCTCAGAAAAATTAAAGATATCCAGTAAATTGGGATATACATATACTCATATGTTATACACGTATGATATTAGAATAGGCGAAGAGCAAATGAGTAGAATGCAAGATGCAAGCAGCTATATTTATTCGGGGTTTGTATCAGGAAATGCTGAATATCTTCCATCTGAGAAATGGATGATAGGTGGATACATAGATGGAAAATTCAATTATGTAGATAGTAAGAATTTAGAAGTAAATGCTTACCATCCAGGATATCAAGAGACTCGTCCCGAGGCAACAGCACTTGCAACAATACGCTATCGTCCTTGTTCCCGTATAGGGCTGGCTGTTGACTTACGAGAGACATTCTACGATGACAAATTCACTCCTTTCATACCAGCCGGTTTTCTTGACATAACACTTTGGCCACGCTATGGATTGATGTTTAAAGCTTCTATAGCGCGCAATTACCGTTACCCTACTCTGAACGATCTTTATTTTCAACCCGGCGGAAATCCGGACTTATTATCTGAAAAAGGATTCACATATGATACAGGAGTCGAATTTACATTAAAATCGGACGAATGTTTCTCATTAAAAGGAGAAATTACCGCTTTCGACTCCTATATTGACAATTGGATTTTATGGGTGGTTCATCCTAAAGGCTATTGGACTCCTCGTAACATAAAACAAGTTCATAGTTATGGTATCGAACTTAAAGGAAAGGCATCATTGCGATTAGGCGACTGGACATTGTGGCTGGATGCCAACTGGAATCATACAAAAGCTATTAACAACGGAGATCCGGTTGGTACGGAAGATGTATCTGTAGGGAAACAACTTGTTTATATTCCCGAATATTCATCCGCTGTTATGGGACAATTAAGTTGGAAAGATTTCTATCTAATCTATAAATATAATTATTATAGTAAAAGATACACTACTTCAAGTAATGAACTGTATACCAGACGAGATGAATTAATTCCTTACTATATGAACGACATTTCTTTAGAAAAAAGGTTCAGATGGAAACAGACTGCTGTATCTATTAAAGCTTCTGTTTACAATCTATTCAATGAAGAATATGTATCAGTATTAAGTCGTCCAATGCCAAGGAGAAACTATGGTTTAACAATCTGTATCAATCCACGATGGAAAAAATAAGATAGGAAAGAATATAATAATTATAGAATCAGCCCATACAATATGACAAAATATTCTATTTCATACTTCCCAATGCTCTGCCTATTTTTTCTGGCTAGTTGCATACCCAGTAAAAAAACATCTTTGGAAGCATTCCAACATGAATTATATACTCCACAATATGCTTCCGGATTCAAAATACTAGGTGCGGACAATATCGAAAGTACCTTGATACAAGTATCCAACCCATGGCAAGGATCCAAAGATGTGGAAATGTATTATTTCATTTCCCGTCATGGAGAACGTCCTCCTACAGGGTTTACCGGACCTGTAATTTCCGCCGGGGCCAAACGTATCGTTTGTATGGCCTCATCTTACATTGCCATGTTTGATATATTGGGACAGACCGACCGGATTATTGGCGTATCCGGTATTGATTATATATCCAATCCCTACATTCGGGCACATAAAGATTCAATTAAAGATATGGGCGCAGAGATCAATTATGAATTATTACTAGGATTAAAACCGGATGTCGTCCTATTATACGGTATTGGAGATGAACAAACAGCCGTAACGGATAAACTGAAAGAACTATTTATCCCTTATATGTATGTTGGCGAATACCTTGAAGAATCACCACTTGGAAAAGCTGAATGGCTCGTTGCCCTATCTGAAATAACAGACAGCCGGGAAAAGGGTATCGAAGTATTTCAGGAAATACCCAAACGCTATTATGCACTCAAATCCCTTACAGATTCAATAACCCAGTGCCCAACAGTCATGTTCAATACACCTTGGAACGACAGTTGGGTTATGCCTTCAACTCAAAGTTACATGGCACAACTAGTTACCGATGCGGGTGCGGACTACATCTATAAAGAGAATAATTCCAATATTTCCTCTCCTATCGGACTGGAAACAGCATACGGACTTATACAAAAAGCAGATTTTTGGATTAATCTAGGTTCTGTTTCTACATTGGATGAATTAAAAATTGTGAATCCTAAATTCGCAGATGCAAAAGCAGTACAAGAAAGGGCTGTATATAACAATAATTTACGACTCACTCCGACAGGTGGCAATGATTATTGGGAATCCGCAGTAGTGCATCCAGACATTGTACTACGTGACCTCATTCATATTTTCCATCCGGAACTTGTATCCGATTCACTTTATTATTATAGACATTTAGAATGAAACAGAATCGCAGAGCCACATCACTCTTATTCATCGTTTTAGGGATAGTTGCTATATTATTAATAATAACAGATATGGTAACAGGGGACACCTTCATACCAGTTTCCAAAATATGGGCGGTATTTACGGGAGGCGAATGTGATGAAATGACACGCAACATTTTACTTTCTATCCGATTATTACGAGTAATAGTTGCAGCTCTGATCGGTGTAGCTCTTTCGGTGAGTGGCTTACAGATGCAGACGGTATTTCAAAATCCACTGGCAGACCCTTATCTACTCGGTGTAAGCTCCGGTGCCGGTTTAGGAGTAGCATTATTTATATTAGGTGCTCCATTACTAGGCTGGGCTGAATTTCCATTATTACAATCACTGGGAGTCGTAGGTTCGGGCTGGATAGGTGCAGTTGTTATTTTAGTGGGTGTGGCCATCATCAGCCAGAAAGTTAAAAACATTTTGGGTGTTCTGATTATGGGAGTAATGATCGGTTATGTAGCAGGTGCTATTATTCAAATATTACAATATTTGAGTTCTGCTGAACAATTGAAAATGTTTACTTTATGGTCAATGGGATCGCTTAGCCATATTACTGTTACCCAACTATGTATAATGATCCCCATGTTATTTATTGGATTACTAATTTCCATTGCTTGTATCAAATCACTTAATTTATTGTTGTTAGGTGAGAATTATGCCCGTAGTATGGGAATGAACATTAAACGTTCACGCACGCTAATCTTCTTATCTACTGCTCTATTGACCGGAACAGTAACTGCCTTTTGCGGTCCCGTAGGGTTCATTGGTCTAGCCGTTCCACACATCACACGACTATTATTCAATAATGCTGACCATCGAGTACTAGTACCAGGCACGATGCTGACAGGCCTGATCAGTATGTTACTTTGTGACATTATCGCGAAGAAGTTTTTATTACCGGTCAATTGTATTACTGCCTTACTGGGAGTGCCGGTTATTTTATGGGTAATAGCTAAAAATCTGCGTATAATCAAATGATTCAATTCAAAGAACTTACACTAGGATATGGACAGCGTACGCTGTTGGATAAAGTTTCCACTCAAATTGCAGGAAGCCAACTTATCGCTTTATTAGGACGCAATGGTACGGGAAAAAGCACACTACTTCGTGCCATAATGGGATTGGAAAAGCCTTTGAAAGGAGAAATTCTTCTTAAAAATAAAAATATTTCGTTACTCAAGCCGGAAGAACTTGCGCGTAATATTAGCTTTGTAACCACTGATAAAGTGCGTATTGCCAATTTACGTTGTGAAGATGTCGTGTCATTAGGTCGTGCTCCTTATACCAACTGGCTGGGACAATTGCAACCGGAAGATAAAGAACGGGTAGACGAAGCCATGCGATTGGTAGGTATGACTGATTATGCTGAAAAGACCATGGATAAAATGTCAGACGGAGAGTGCCAACGTATCATGATTGCAAGAGCACTTGCTCAAGATACTCCCGTCATTCTGCTCGATGAGCCGACAGCTTTCCTCGATTTGCCTAACCGCTATGAGCTGTGTCTGCTCCTCAAGAAATTGGCAGAGAAAAAAGGAAAATGTATCATCTTCTCCACGCATGATCTGGATATCGCTCTATCTCTTTGTGACTCTATCATGTTGATAGACAATCCGCAATTATACTCCCTTCTTACTCCCGAAATGATAACTAGCGGACATATCGAAAGACTTTTCCGGAACGAGTCTGTCACGTTCGATGCTCAGGAGATGAGAGTACGCATAAAATAAACATACCCTTCAATCAGGGTTATCCATAAATTCTCCTTCTTGATCTGCGAGTTGTTTTCAGATAGCCTTATCAACTATCTGAATAAAAGGGAATCGTGTGAAAATACCGATTACTTTTACCACAGTGGGAGGAGACTTTAAAGAGATCAGCCTATAAAAATTACCAATTGGTAATTTTTATCTCACCTGTTCAGTCTACCTTTGCAATCGTTTTCAAAATAATAAAAGATAAAAAGGTATGAAAGATAGTATTGATCTCGGTAGCATGGACATCTCTAAGTTGTTCCGTAAATTACTGATTCCTACGGTATTGGGAATGGTATTCTCTGCTATATTTGTAATCACTGACGGCATATTCGTAGGTAAAGGAATAGGTAGTGATGCATTAGCAGCCGTTAATATTACCGCTCCTCTGTTTATGATCACTACTGGTATCGGACTGATGTTCGGAGTTGGAGCTTCGGTAGTAGCCTCCATTCATCTGTCCCAAGGAAAACGCAAAGTGGCGAGTATCAATATTACTCAAGCACTGGCTGTTTCAGCAATCACCATATTAGTGATGTCAGCTCTATGCTTTTATTTTGTGGAACCATTGGCACGATTACTCGGAAGTTCTGAGAGACTAATGCCTGACGTAGTGGAGTATATGATCTGGTATGTTCCTTTCCTTGTCTTTTATGTACTATTAAATGCCGGCATGTTCTACATCCGTTTGGACGGTTCACCCAATTATGCTATGTTATGCAATGTAGTTTCTGCTGTGCTAAACATCATACTTGATTATATTTTCATTTTCGAATTCGGTTGGGGATTAATGGGTGCTGCGTTTGCTACCAGTCTGGGGATTACCGTCGGAAGCCTGATGACAATTGTTTATCTCACCGGATATTCCCGTCACATTAGACTTTACCGTATTAAATTAAGCCCCAAAAGTCTGTTGCTAACCATACGTAACATTGGCTATATGATCAAACTGGGTACTTCTGCATTTATCAGTGAAGCCTCCATCGCCTGTATGATGTTTCTGGGAAATTACGTATTCATCCGTCACCTGGGAGAAGATGGAGTAGCTGCATTCAGTATTGTCTGCTACTTCTTCCCAATTATTTTCATGGTATATAATGCGATTGCACAATCCGCCCAACCAATTATCAGCTATAATTTCGGAGCTGATTTACCGATACGTGTACGCGAGACTCTTTATCTTTCCATACGGACGGCCTTACTGTGTGGAATATGTTTTTTCGCGATTACTGCTCTTTGTAGCCAATACATTGCCGCTCTATTCATTGATCGTAGTTACGCAGCTTTTGAGATTGCTGAAAAAGGAATTCCTTATTTTGCAATCGGTTACATCTTCTTCGCATTCAATATGGTGGGAATAGGTTATTATCAAAGTATTGAACGGGCAAGAAGAGCCACAATTATTACGCTTCTCCGGGGAGTTATCTTTATGTTAATAGGATTTTTCGCATTACCTCCTTTTCTGGGAGTACCGGGTATATGGCTGGCTGTGCCTTTAGCAGAGTTATTAACTACAATCTATATTATCGGAGTTTATCTGAAAGATCATCGAATTAAGAAATGAGTAGCAAAATCTGAAGATGGAGATTGCATAACACATAAGAGTTTCATAATAGCTTAAGCAAAACATATATTGAATTTTGTTTTTGCTACTCTGACATCTATAATTGGAACATAAAAATTATCATTAAAATTTATCGGATAGACCATTCCTTTGTACGCCAATGATCCGTATCTTTGCAATATGAATATATTTATAGAGAAACTTTGCAATAAGTACAAAGTATCAGAAGCCAATGTACAACTTTTACTGGAATGCATGGAAGAAGTACATTTCAACAAAAAAGAATTAATTGTACGGGAAGGTACAAAGAACAGTAACCTTTATTTAATAAAGAAAGGTATCTGGCGAGGATATTATCATAAAGACGGAGTAGATACAACGATATGGTTTGCCTCTGAAGGAGAAGCTGCTTTTTCCGTTTGGGGATACGTAGATAATGCCTATTCATTAATCAATATTGAAGCAATGTGTGACAGTACAGCTTATTGCGTTTCTCGCTCAGTTCTGAACAATTTGTTTTCTTCTTCCATCGAGTTAGCGAATTTGGGACTTAGTCTGATGGAACGTCAATTCCTTGGACAAGAGAACTGGCTAATCAGTACAGGAAGTCCACGAGCAAAAGAACGTTATCTTACACTTATTAAAGAGACTCCGGAATTATTGCAGTATGTACCTTTAAAATATATTGCATCTTACCTATGGATAACTCCTCAATCACTAAGTAGAATACGAGCGTCCTTGTAATCAGTCTTTTTCCAACTATAGGCATACCTAAATTAGATTAAATAATCACTTCATAAATTGAATACGACTATGAGTAAGTTTCTCGCCACTAGTTTCAGATATTTAGTAATCAGCCTCCTACTGTTGATATGTTTCCACCCTTTAATTCAGGGGGCAAATAAAAAAATCAAAAATAACAACTGGGAAATCTCTTATCAGCCTTCTACCCGTACTATTGATTATAGTTACAAAGGACAAAATATACTGAAAGGAACATTCGTAAAAGCAAAGGTAAACACAACAGAGATCAGAAGTTGTGATTTCAAAACCACAGAAATCCAAAAAGAGAAAATTAATGATGGGGTGGGAAAAGGAAAGAAATACACAATCACCTACTCTGACGGTCCCCTATCCAATATCAAGATAGAACAAAATTACTATTTCTACCCGGACAAAGAATATTTTCTTACTGAAGTATGGCTCTGCTCTGCCAACGAAAAGATAACAAGTAATTATATAGCTCCTGTATATACCTCGGAGAAAAACTCTTTTTTACCCCAAGATTCCACTAATAGAGTGTTGCGTGTGCCATATGATAATGATGCTTTCGTAAGTTACTTATCCGCTCCATTAAAAGAGGAAGGTATTTCCTTTGAAGTAACCGCAATATTCAATGGAATCAGCAGAAATGGATTGGTGATCGGTTCAGTAGAACATGATACTTGGAAAACAGGCATCCGCTATCAAGGAGAGAATGACCGATATATTACTCATCTTGAATGTTTTGGAGGGGTAACTCATGAACTAACCCGCGATATCAGCGATCGATCGGATCGTCCTTCTAAAGAACATGGAAGTGTTCGGGGAACAAGGCTGAAATCACCCCAAATATTTGTAGGTTATTTCAATGACTGGCGAAAAGGTATGGAAAAATTCGGAGAAATGAATGCAACGATTACTCCTCCCCGTCAATGGAATTCGGGAACTCCTTTCGGATGGAACAGTTGGGCCGCCATGGCTACAAAGGTAAATTACGAGGGAGCTGTTGATATTGCCGATTTCATCAAACAAGAGTTACAGCCCAATAGTTTTGAAAATGACAATACCGTTTATATCGGGCTGGATTCTTTCTGGGATAATTTCAATGAAGAACAATTAATAGCTTTTGCCCGACATTGCAAAGAAAATGGTCAGAAAGCCGGGATTTATTGGTGTCCTTTTTCGGACTGGTTCGGTAATGCGGATGTTTTCGTTGAAGGGACCGACCAACAATGGAAATACAAAGACATCTACCTATATGCAAATGGAAAACCTCGTAAAATAGAATCACTGGCAGTAGATCCTACCCATCCGGGAACGAAGTTACGGATGAAGCATTATATAGAAAAGTTTAAAAAATGGGGATATACTTATATAAAACTAGATTTTATCAATAACGGTTCTTTAGAAGCCGATTCATTCTATAATCCCAATGTTACTACGGGTACGCAAGCATACAATGAAGGGATGAAATACTTATCTGAATTATGTGGTAATGATATGTTCATGGCTCTATCCATTGCCCCTGTTTTTCCGGCTCAATACGGAAATTCCCGTAGAATTAGTTGCGACACTTGGGGAGCGATGAGCGAGCAAGGTTGGGGAACTACAAACTACATGCTCAATAGCCTGTCTTTCGGCTGGTGGTTGGATCGCGTATACACGTTTAATGATGCAGACCATATTTTATTGCATAAACCGGAAGAAGCCGAGAATTATAAAGAAGGAGCCAATCGTGCAAGAATTACTTCTGCTGTCATCACCGGAATATACATGTTAGGAGATAATTTCAGTACCAAAGGCTCAATACCGGGAAGTGAAGAAGCTCGAAGAAAAGCAGCATCTTTGGTCACCAACAAAGAGATTAATAAGATTGCCCGATTGGGGAAATCCTTTTATCCAGTAGAAGGATATACAGCACAGAGCCCGGAAAAAGCAGAAAGCATCTATATGATGGAAACCGATAACTACACTTATATTGTCATTTTCAATTTCGACATTACTTCTGTGAAGGAAGGTTGTTTGGACATGAGAAGAATCGGATACTCCCCTAATAAACACATTCAAGGAAAAGAATTATGGACCTCTACTCCTGTTATTTCTGATCACAAAGGTCTTCAGTATTCTGTTCCGCCACAGGATGTGAGAGTTTACCGAATCAAAAAATAAAAAGTAAAATATCTTTTTTGACTACTCATCCTTATTGCCAGTAATTCCGGACAGCTCTCAGCCATGTCCGGAATTACCACTATAAGATCATTGCAGCTGTCCCAACTGTCCCGCAGCTTTTTGATAAGCAATATAATTCACATAGAGTTGAAAATGAGCATCCACTCTTGTTTGATATGCTTGCTGCCAAAGCAACTGTGCTTCCAGATAATCGGAAAGCGTTTCTAATCCGACTTCATATTGTTTTCCACTAACTTTCATATTCTCTTCTGCTTGTGCCAACGAACGATCAGCAAGTTCACTTTCCAGACGAGCCTCATCCAGATTGTTGGCAGCCTGTGTCAGTTCCAGCAACATTTTCTCGTTTGCATTTTCAAGTTCCAATTTTGTCTGTTGCAACTTTACTTTTGCCGACCGTACCTTATTACTGCGTTCACCAAAATGAAACAAAGGTACGGACACATTTAAAAATACTGAGAAAGAACCTTGCTTCATAAAAGTTTCATCATTAATCTCCAACCCATGCAAATAATCATAACTGCCCCTCACCCCGACCTTAGGTAAGAGCTCGCTACGATTTAGTTTCACTTGTTGTTCGGCAATAGCTACCTGCTTATTTAAAATATGATATTCCGGTCGAGCAGTAATATCAGAGACTTGTATCTTATGTTCTTTTTCTATTTCCGGAAATTCATCGGAAATATCAATCTCAGCAGTCAAAGATTGACCAATATAATGACACAAATTCATCGATGCCAGCCGAAAGGCATTTGTAGCTCTGCGAAGTAATAACTCACT
Organism: Bacteroides bouchesdurhonensis; assembly: GCF_900155865.1. Lineage (GTDB taxonomy): Bacteria > Bacteroidota > Bacteroidia > Bacteroidales > Bacteroidaceae > Bacteroides > Bacteroides bouchesdurhonensis. The sequence continues at coordinate 1,319,612 of NZ_LT707006.1, read as the reverse complement.
CTCATTTAAACGAACCTGTACCTTCAATAAATCATTTTGTGATTTCATTCCATGTTGATAAGCACTTTCCACACTTCGATGCAACTCGGTAAGTAGCGTGTGATATTTATCAGCCACTTTCTTCATTTCTTTTGCTTTAATCACCTGCACATAAGCCTCATCCGTACTCAAGATTACCTCGGAAGCTGTTAATGCTTCATTCCAATGAGCCATTTCTCTTCCCAACTGTGACATTTTATATGCTGCGCGAATTTTACCCCCCATATATAAAGGTTGCTCCATTAGTACTCCTCCTGTATAAATGGTTCCAATTTTATAATCCAGATTCAAACCCGGGAAATAAGCAAAACTTCCATTAGGAGCAAACTGGCCTGCCGTTCCAACTGGTGCAAGAACAGGCAAATTCCCTCCCGGAATATTCAGACTACCATCTGCTGTACTATATAGTCCAAGCCCATTTGCCATAAAATTCGGCAGAAAATTTGCTTTATAACTAAGCATCATCAGTCTTGCCGCTTCAGTCTGACGAGAAGCAGCCGTCATTTCCTTATTATAGGTCAATGCCATTTCTCGGCATTGTTTCAGACTCAGTTTTTCTTGTGCGAAAAGGTTACCTGTCACTCCAAGCAACAAACCGGTAACAATTAATATCTTTTTCTTCATTTATCAGTTTTCTTTATGTGAAAAAACAACGCATATAAAATCGGAATAAACAATAGTGTAATTAACGTGCCGAACAACAATCCTCCCATAATGGAAGCTGCCAACGAACCGAACATGGCATCCGACAACAATGGGATCATTCCCAAAATAGTAGTCAGCGATGCCATCATCACCGGACGGAGACGGCTTTGAGAACTATCTATTAAAGCGGTGACCGGTTCCACTCCTTGATTTATCTGCAAAGTTATTTCATCCATCAACACAATACCGTTTTTAATAATCATGCCAATCAGTCCTAAAGTCCCTACAATTGCTACAAAATTAAACGTCTTTCCAGTCAATAACATGACAGCAACCACTCCTACAAAAACCAGCGGTATGCAGCAAAAAATAATTAATGGTTTCCGGTAATCCTTAAATAACAAAATCAAGATAGCAATCATCAGGATAATTGCAAGCGGAAAATTCTTAAACAAATATTGCATAGATTTAGTACTGGCATTCCTTTCCCCCTGCCATTGCAGTTTATATCCATCCGGAAGCGGAATCTGCTCAATCTGCGATGCAATTGCCTGTCGTGCCTTTTCCGTTTCAGTGCCCGGGACAGGAGAACATTGTACACGCTGGCTCCGTTGCCCATTGTAGCGGGGAACAACAGGGTCTTCCCACTTCACCTCAATTTGCTTGCTGATTTGCTTTAAAGGTGTAGTACCCATCAACATCTCCACCAATTCTTCCTTCGAAAGTGCTCCTGTTTTCAATTTCAACATCATATCCTGCGTCAATAAACCATTCAGAGAAGGAAGCGATGAAAAGATTTGCGTATTATCCAGATTCTCTATCGGCCTACCTTGTTCGTCCAGACAACGTATATAGATATTATCTTTATGGATACCTTCATAAAAAGCCCCAATAGGAATACCACTTGTTGCAGAGAGCAAGGACAAGCTCACATCATTACGACTCAAACCAATCGCACGTGCAGTAGGCTGATCATAGTCAATCGTCAAAACCGGAATCTGTGGTTCCCAATCAGTAGTAATCAGACAGACATCCGGACATTTTTCCATAATAGATCGTGCACTGTCCGCCAACTGATGCAGCACAACAGGATCAGGACCGGTAAACTGCGCTTCAATCGGATATTTCTTGAACATCAGATTATACCGGTTCAACTTCACATAAGCATCCGGATACCGCGCAGTAAGGTATTGCTGAATATCATCCATATGATCCACCAATGCATCGGGAGATGTAAAATCAATAATCAATTCTCCATACGAAAGAGAAGGATTTGCCACGTTCCGTACCAAATTGTAACGGGCAGGAGTACCACCTATCGAAGCCGTGACGTGTGTGATTTCCGGACGTGTCTTCAAATAAGTTTCTATCTCTTCCAAATCCCGGACTACACGAGTAGAGTTCGTACCCTCCGGCAGTTTATATTCCATATAAAGCTGATCATACACCATATCCGGAAAGAACCCTTGCCTCATAAATTGATAACTAAATGCGGAAAGTACCACTAAAGCCACCATAGTAATCACAAAACTCCAACGATGTCCCAGACTAAACCTCAACAAAGAACGTAGCGCAGCATAAATCTTGCCTTTGTATACCCGTTTTTCAGTAGAAGTACTTGCTGTCACTTCCGGATGCAAAATACGGTTTGCCATCAAAGGTACATGGACCAAAGCCAGTACCCAGCTAAGTAACAGAGAAACGGCTAAGACGATAAACAAGTCGCGCGTATAAACACCCGCCGTATCCGGTGACATATAAATAGGTAAAAAAGCTATAATAGCAATCAATGTGGCCCCCAATAAAGGCATGGCAGTTTGCCGTCCGATAGCCGTCATTGCTTCCATGCGACTTTTACCCGCTTTCAAATCAACCAAAATACCATCAATAATCACAATCGCATTATCCACCAACATTCCCATCGCAAGCACAAAAGAGGCCAATGACACACGTTGCATGGTTCCATCTACAAAATACAGGAAAAGGAAAGAGCCGAATACCGTCACAACTAAACTGATACCTATAATGACCCCACTCTTAAATCCCATGGCTATCATCAGAATGATTACGACAATAATTACTGACTCTATCAAATTCAGGACAAAAGTACCCAATGAATCGGACACACGTTCCGGTTGATAGAAGACTTTATGATACTCTACTCCTGTCGGTAAACGTTCGGTTTTCAACTCTTCCAATTTCTTCTCTACACTTTTACCGATTTTGATAATATCCGTACCGGAGGTCGCGGCGATCAGTATCCCCATTGCCCGTTCCCGGTCGTAGAACAACTCGTTACGGGTAGGGTTCTCATAGTCTTTTTCTACTTTGGCGATATCACACAGCCGTAACTGGTCGGCATCATGTCCCTGAATCAACATTTGACCGATATCTTCTACCGTCTTGAACTTATCACTGACCGTCACACGAATACGATTATCACCATTATCATAATATCCGGTATAAGTAGTTTTGTTCTGCCCGCTCAAAGTGGCGAGTACTTCGGCAGGCTTCACACCAAGATTGGCCATACGGTCCTGTAACAAAGAGATATTGATACATTCCGAGCGTTTACCATACAAATCTACTCGTTCCACACCTTCCAGTTCACTCACTTCCCGCTTGATAAGCTCTGCGTAATCTGATAATTCACGATCAGAAAGCCCGTCTCCCGTTAAGGCATAAAACATACCATAAACATTACCAAAGTCATCTCTCACAATGGATGGAGCCGCACCCTCCGGTAGCTCAGCCTGCGCATTGGCAACCTTACGACGCAATAAATCCCAATGCTGCTCCACATCCACATCCTTAACAGTTGTTTTCAGTTCTACTTGAATCAAAGAAAGATCATTGTATGAATAACTCTCCACATTATCCACATTGCCCATAGTGCGAATGTTTTTTTCAAGTACATCCGTCACCTCCAACTCAACCTGATGTGCAGAAGCTCCGGGATAAGTAGTCACCACCATTGCCAGTTTCACTTTTACTTCCGGATCTTCCAGTTTACTCATTTCATAACTAGAGTAAGCACCTCCCAACAGCAGGACAGCAATCAAGAAGTATATCAACTTCTTGTTTTCAAAAGCCCATTTACTGATATCAATCATAACAGTCCTCCTACATTTGTTTCTGACGTTGGTAAAAGAGGGGTTACTTGCTCACCGTCCTTGATATGACGCACTCCCGATGCCACTACTAAGTCATTGGGTTTCACTCGATCCGAAGTAATAAGCACCCTGCCATTACTCAATAAACGAACCACTGTCACATCACATTGACGGACGGTACGGTTGGAAGCATTATAAAGAAAAATACTTGTTCTCCCGTTTTCCCTAAGAACCGATCCACTAGGGACAGAGAAATTATGAATGCTATCTCCGGCACACTTGATAGTAACCATTGTATTCATACCCGGTGAAGGCAAAGGCTGCCTGTCTCCGGTGCCCAATTGTAAGCGCATCGTATATAATTGATTTGCATTTGCTTTCGGAGTAATACTGATTTGTTCCAAAGCATATTCTTGCCCCGGATAGATATCGAAAGTGCAATGATAATGGACAAACTGCCGGCGACGGATATATTCCACAGCCGGCAGGTTAATTTCAACTTCCGGTTTCCCTTCACTTACCATAGACAAAACCGGCATACCGGCACCAACCGTTTCATGTGAATCAAAAAAACGCTCTTGAATATACCCATTGAATGGAGCATACAGGTGAGTATATTCCAACTCGTCCTTGGCATGATTATATTTGGCAGTAATTTGTTTCAGCCCAAACATAGCCTTGTCATTCGCATCCGGAGTCGTAACCTTTTCTTTATAAAGTGCCATTACCCGTTCTGCTTCCGCCTTGACACTCAGATATTCCGCTTCGGCAGCATCCAACTGAATCTGATAATCAGTAGGATCGAGTTCCGCCAACAATTGTCCTTTACGCACATAAGATCCATTATTCACGTACATACGCTGAATAGTCCCACTTACCCGAAAAGCCAACGTAATGTCTTGCGCAGCTTTTACCCGCCCTGGGAACTGCAAAATATCCTGCTTTTCAGTAGAAACCACCGTATCAATCTTCACTGTCAGCTTACTTTCCTCTTTTTCTGAACGATGATTACAAGAAGCTAACAAAAAAATAAAAATTCCAGCTAATAAAAAGTTCAATCGTCTCATATTTTCAGTTTTTATTTGATAGATGCAAAATTATTCCAAGCAAACAAGACTAAAAAGGTTGATTTAAGCTATAAATTGTTCGATTTGCAGTATTTTCTCAAAAAAACAGATTAATATTTTGCGATTTGTATTTTTTGCTTCTTTCTTTGCTGAAAGAATATTCAAAAAAGGACAGATACATGGAACAACAGATCCCTTTCAACTATGTTATAATATCTCCGAAATATGCTCCTAAGAAAGTATGGAAAACATTGTCTAGCATCGACAAATGTGGCTTCTTTTTTTGTCAAGAAGGAGAGATGGATATTTCATTCGGAGATAAATCCTATTCGATCGGCAAAAGAGATATTTGCATATATATGACAGGGTGCCTAATGAAAATTAGTCGAACGAGTCCGGACTTAAAAGGAATCATGATCGAAGTGGATCTCAATTACATCATCCCGATCGTGAATAAAGTGATCAACTCAGAAAACTTACTTTATTTACGAGAAAATCCTAGCTTCTCACTCACCGAAGAGCAATATAACTACTTGGAACCACTAATCAAAGCACTCCAACAACGAATGCTTATAGCAAAAGAACAGAATATCTCCATACAAAGACTTCGTTTGACCAGCGAACTCATAAAATCATGGGGACAAACCCTTTGTTATGAGGTCTTGAATATCTATTTCTCCTATCAGCCCTCACAACTTCTATCACAAAATAAAAAGGATAAAATCTTTCAGAATTTCATGATCACTCTTTTCCAATATTATCATCAGGAACATGACGTCACCTTTTACGCAGATAAACAATGCCTTTCTCCCCGTTACTTCTCCGCAGTGATCAAAGAGAAATCCGGAAACAGCGCACTGCAATGGATTATTCAAATGGTAATCACAGAAGCAAAACAATTGTTGGAAAACACAGATCTAAGTATTAAAGAAATTGCAGCTAAACTGAATTTTCCTACACAGTCTTTCTTTGGAAAATATTTCAAGCAATACGTAGGCATTTCTCCTAAAGAATATCGGAATAAGCAACTTATGTCACCTCTTTCTTGATACCAAGAATCGATACAGTAAATACCACAATCCTCTATAAGAGCCTGTTGAAATTTCCTTCAACAATAATCCTATACCCGCAATTCTGACTATTTCCTCTGCCGAATAAAATGTCAGCTCACATTTCCACCTCTGATGTCACCAACATAGAACAAATGTAATCATTCTACCGCCTCACTTCAACAAGGATAAAATAGTATTGGCTATTACACCTCCTTTTCGAATAACTCTTAGAATGGTTTCATTCGGATTGGTAGACGCTCCCAACTCCTTATCTATATAGGCAATCACATCTTCTCTTTTTCCTGATATACTTTCTCCACAATACTGTTAATGGCTTGCTGCAACGTATAAAGTTGCTACTCCAATTGCACTGATATATCTACAACTGCTTTGGCACACTGACACAAGAAGCGAAAGTACACAATATGGCAATGCAAAGGAATGGACTTCCTTTTATCCGAAATAATTTATTCGGAGAATGATGATTAATTAAAGAAAACAGTGACATAAGCATATTATTTACCAATCATTTTCATAACGAACTCTGTTTTATCTTCCCCTGTATAAAAGTCAATATTGGCAAAATAACACAAATAGTTCCAGAAATAGAGAGTTAAAAACATCTGTATATCTCTGTCTGATTTAAAATCACTACAAATACGATGATTATCAGTGTTTAGTTGTCCCCATATCAAAGAGGGTATAGGTACACTGGTCTCTTCTATGATTCTAGCAATCTCTTTCATTGCCGGATGGGAAGCATGTTGTAACTCTTTCCGATAATAAGAAGAACCATCTTTCGGAAATAAGTTTAAAGCAAGCGGCATCAATTCTACTTGCGCCCTGTTATATTCTTGCTGTTTATCCAAACTACTAACATTCTGCATTTGTTTATCTAAAAAGTAAGAATAAAGCCAACCATCTCCATACAATTTCTCATTGATTTCTTTCAACCGCTTCTTATCCACTTCCAACAGATAATTGAAATGATATATGTTCATACCTTCTACAAACAGATCAACAGCATAGCGATTCCATAGTTTTTTTCCAACGTCGCTTGGAAGAAATTAATCATCTCCGACTCCAAAGTGGCAAGTTGCTGCTCTCTATTATCATTTACATTTGTTTCTTTATTGTTCCTATTGCCACAAGACAATAACAATAATACAAACAACAATATAATATGTTTCATTATTATCTTAATTTTAAAATATCATTCATCATATTCTTATAATATTGACTGCCCAGCTCTATGTTTTGAGCAATTAATGCACCGGATTCTATGGAATCGTCCAGCCGATGAGGAAGATGCACGTCGCCATCCACATGAATAAAAGGTTCTTTCTGTAAAGAATAAGTAAGTATCTTAGGATAAGCCTAATGAATGTCGGGGCATGGCAGATCGTCATATTGAACCACTACATCTGTATAAGGTAGTTTCAACAACTCTATAAAGACTTTATAACCATTACTGTCTGTATAAAAGACTACGTTATTATAGTTTTCACGCAGACTCAGACAACTTAACGCCCATGACATCAAGTGATACTGCGGATGAGACCATCCAAATCTGTTACCTCAAATACCAACTGAAACAAATTATTCAAGTTGTACCTGATATTATCTGCCTGAAACTCTCATATATAATTAAAATTATTGTTTAAATTTAGCAATCATCATCACTGAATTCGCTTCTTCATCCAGATTTTCTGCAATCTTTTTTAGTTCCCCTTTCAAAAATCCTTGTTCAAGAAGCCATCTCAAATCACCGGCGGAAAAACGAGTCACAAACATATTATCCGGTATCTCTGAAACATCATATGAATCAATTTTTAATTTTAATGTCATGTCAGATATATAAAACGTTGCCTCACATATTTCTTGAGTTTCCCTATCACAGAACAATAGATTATGAGGATGATTAACCAGGGTTTTGCGGGCATAATCCACCTCCTTTTTTTGAACTGTCAACAACAAATAACGGTCACTGTAAAATATAACCGAATGTAAATCCACCAGATTTTCCTCCATATCTCTATTCTTGAAAACCGTCACCGGAGTTAATACATCATTCACAAAATGATATACAGTATCCAACGAAGGATCTGCAATAATAAAACCATCTTTTGTCTTTAACATTGGATCCATATAAAGTGAGGTTAACCAGCTCTCACCTGTTTTTTCATCACGAAACCTTACATCATCAGAAATACGCTTTTTTATTGTAATAGGAACCGGACTCATAGCTCCAGTCTGTCTATCAATAAAATAATAGGGATTTTCTTCCAAGACATCGCTTTTCCCATCAAAATTTCCATGCCATGACCATTTACTGTATCCTATCAAGTTCTTATCATCATAAACATACAAATGCCTGAGCCACACTTGTTTGGGCAATTTTATTCTCCGTCTAAAATCTCCGGAGAAATCATATACCAATATGTAAGAAAGAAAAAAATCATCATAAACATACAACTCCTTTTGAGCATAATCAACGGCAAATAGATTTAGACTATGATATTCTTCTCCACTTTGTCCACAGCAACGCTTAAAACCTCCTAAATAATCTCCTTTCTTATTGAAGAAAAAGAGTTTTGATTGGAAATAATCACCTGCAATTATTGTATTAGTGGACAGACTCATTTCAAAGTAGGGATGAATCACTGAACTATCATTGGTTTCCAACGGAATATAAGTAATTTCCGCAATATCATTCAATACAATATCTTTCTTAGGATATTCCTTTTTGACATCTATCTCTATCAACTCATTGGATAACGATTGAGAAGAAGAACCAGTGCATGAGAGTAATAGCATCAAAAGAATAATCCCTAATATACTAATGTTTATTGATCTACACATACTTTTTTTTGCCTTCTCAGCTTGGCTGAGGTTTTGCAACGAAATTTTATTCAATTTCATAAACAATAAAATTTAAATTAATAATTTAGATTAATCGCACGGCTTATCTGTTCGATATATTATAAAAAATACAATAATGCTTTTAAAGCAGCCTGTAGCGACTCAACCTTATGCATATTATGATAATATATTCCTTAAATACTCTAGGTATCTCTACTACAAAAAACATACATTAGAATACATGACCAAGGAACTATGTCCATCACTGCTGAAAACTCTCATATATATAAACTTTAAGTTATTGTTTAAACTTAGCAATCATCATCACTGAATTCGCTTCTTCATCCAGATTTTCTGCAATCTTTTTTAGTTCCCCTTTCAAAAATCCTTGTTCAAGAAGCCATTTCAAATCACCGGCGGTAAAACGAGTCACAAACATATTATCCGGTATCTCTGAAACATCATATGAATCAATTTTTAATTTTAATGTCATGTCAGATATATAAAACGTTGCCTCACATATTTCTTGAGTTTCCCTATCACAGAACAATAGATTATGAGGATGATTAACCAGGGTTTTGCGGGCATAATCCACCTCCTTTTTTTGAACTGTCAACAACAAATAACGGTCACTGTAAAATATAACCGAATGTAAATCCACCAGATTTTCCTCCATATCTCTATTCTTGAAAACCGTCACCGGAGTTAATACATCATTCACAAAATGATATACAGTATCCAACGAAGGATCTGCAATAATAAAACCATCTTTTGTCTTTAACATTGGATCCATATAAAGTGAGGTTAACCAGCTCTCACCTGTTTTTTCATCACGAAACCTTACATCATCAGAAATACGCTTTTTTATCGTAATAGGAACCGGACTCATAGCTCCAGTCTGTTTATCAATAAAATAATAGGGATTTTCTTCAAGGACATCGCTTTTCCCATCAAAATTCCCATGCCATGACCATTTACTGTATCCTATCAAGTTCTTATCATCATAAACATACAAATGCCTAAGCCACACTTGTTTGGGCAATTTTATTCTCCGTTTAAAATTTCCGGAGAAATCATATACCAATATGCGAGAAAAAAAGAATCTATCATAAACATACAACTCCTTTTGAGTATAGTCAACAGTGAATAAACTTAATCTATTATATTCTTCTCCACTTTGCCCGCAACAACGTTTAAAACCGCCCAAGTAACTTCCTTTTTTATTGAAGAAAAAGAGTTCTGATTGGACATTATCACCCACAATTATTGTATCAGCAGACAGACTAATTTCAAAGTTAGGACGTATCACTGAACTATCATTGGTTTCCAACGGAATATAAGTAATTTCCGCAATATCATTCAATACAATATCTTTCTTAGGATATTCCTTTTTGACATCTATCTTTATCAACTCATTGGATAACGATTGAGAAGAAGAACCAGCACATGAGAGTAATAGCGTCAAAAGAATAATCCCTAATATACTTATACTTATTGATCTATACATACCTTTGTTTGCCATCTCAGCTTGGCTGAGGTTTTGCAACGAAATTTTATTCAATTTCATAAACAATAAAATTTAAATTAATAATTTGCATAGCTCATCCGCACGGTATTATTATAAAAGAAAATACAATAACCTTATAAAGCATTGACACTGTGATAAACTATTCCTATCCGTTCTCGAAAATCCTCCAACGAGTAACAGTTGAACATCCGTTCTCTACCAACTGCTCGTCGATAAACGACTCCAATTGCCCAGCGATAAAATATAGCGATGCCGCCCGTTCGCGAAAACGCTCCGTCACATGCATCATCGAAGCATCATGCAAACGATAGAAATAAAAATCGCCCGGATAGTATGCCACCCGTTCGGCAGCATAAAAAGCATAGGGAGTGAAAAATTCATCGTCGTGGGTAGTTCCCTCAAAATGCAATCCGTGTTTTTCGATCAGCGAACGACGATACAGGCTGCTGTAAGTCATCGGAATGTATTCACCATTCTCTATCAGCCGACAGAAACACTCTTTGCCGCTGTATACCTCAGCCTGAGTGGGAAATGTATGCGAACGGTCGCCCATCCGGAAAAAGGTGCCATCTTCATCGCAGTAACGTATGCTACCGATTACCATATCCGCATGACAAGCTTCCGCTCGATGATATAGTTGTTCGAATGCATCAGGTGCCACCGTATCGTCACTGTCTACGATACCGACATAAACGCCCTCTGCCGCTTCTAGCAAAGCGTTTCGTGTAGGCGAAACACCCCGGTGAGGTAAATGTAATAATCGGATACGAGCATCCATTGCCGCATGACGTTCGATATGTTGCAACGTGGCATCGGTAGAACCGTCATCTGCCACAATAATTTCGATCTCGTCCAGTGCCTGCTGTCGAACAAAGGTCAAACATTTATCGATGTAAGCCTCCGCATTATAAGCGGGTATCAAAATACTGACTTTTATGGTTTTGTTCATGTGTTCTTCAAGCAAATAATTATTACGTGTTTTAATATGTTTCAAGTAAAGGTATGCCACGTTTCCAATTGTAGACTTCGGCTATGGCAGCTGCTTGCTGCCACCAGTCCACCACCCGTTTCCACACTTTCTCCGGTATATAATCTTCCGATTGCCAATCGACACCTGTTCTTTGGCATGCGTTTTTCAGATCCTCCACATAATCGGCATCAAAAGGCAAATGCATACAAATATCTTCCAATAATTCTCCGGCAAAGTCTTCATAGAAACGATTGTGAAGAAGACGTGAACAATAAATGAAGAAGAGGGTAAGTCCCATCCTTCCATTCAACAGGCTTTGATCGGTACTAAAACTTCCATATAATATTTGATAGCCTATAATTCCTTTCAATTTATTAGGCAGTGCTTTCATTAATATTGATATTATTGTTATTTATCACAATATTAAAGTAAATTATTCACAAATAAAAGCCGCCCTCAGAAATTAACTAATTTTAGCAATCACTCATCCATTAAAGTTGACTTATCATGGACACAATATAAATTCATATTATTTATAGGTTACTTCCATATATGAAGTTCACATCAATGATAAATTTCTTCTCAAAGAACCTCTATGATCAAGGCCATGCTAAAACAAAGACTGATCTGTCAAAAATGTGAAAATTTGTTTTTTCTCCAAATAATACGTCCAGTATTTCAATAAACACTTATTTTTATTCAAAATTAAATAATCAGCAATTCTAATGTTAAATATGAAGCACATCAAGAACTTTCCGCATCATTTACAATTAGACGCTATGGACTGTGGTCCTACCTGCCTACGGATGATAGCGAAATACTACGGAAAGACATTTTCGATTGAAACTTTACGTGCCCGTTCGTTCATTACACGCGAAGGAGTATTGATGCTAGGTATCGGTGATGCTGCCGAATCAATCGGATTCCGTACATCCGGCATACGGATCTCTTTAAAACAACTTTTGGAAGATGTCCCGTTACCCTGTATACTACATTGGAACCAAAACCACTTTGTAGTCTGTTACAAGATCCGAAAAAAAAAGGAAGGATATCGATTTTACATCGCCGATCCCGCTTCGCAATTGGTGACCTACTCTCAAAAGGAATTCGAGAAATGTTGGTTTTCGACCAAAGAAGGAGGAGAAGAAAAAGGAACCGTTCTCGCCCTTATACCTACACCGGAGTTTGAAACACAAGGGGAGGAAAAAACAGAGAACGCACGAAGCCTTCTGTTTTTCGCACGTTACTTGTCACCCTACAAACGGCAGATTGTACTGCACATGAATACTCGCATTAACATCTCGCTCATTTCCGATTTTCTGATCAAACTGATGAGGCTGCCACTACATTTTTTTGACACGAAGATGATCGGTGATATCATGTAACTCATCGGCGACCACAACCGGATTGAAGCCTTTCTGACCGGATCGTCCACATAACCACTCAAGTGTTCAAAAAAAACATGGACACCTATTACGATGTGTCACGACTAGTAGATGAATTGCACGACAAACATTCAAACAGAGATACTGAAAGATGAGATCGTGTATTATGACATTCATCGGGATGAAGGAAACAATATCCAATCGTTAAAGCACTCACCCACAGCACAGATTATCTACTTTTGTAGCAAAAGCCGATTCGTTCCACCTAGGTAGAACGAAAGGAATACCCAGGTAGAACGAAGCGGACACCCAGGTGGAACGAAACGATAACCTAGGTAGAACGAACCAATATTAACAATCAAATCCCTTAATATTAGAATATGAGTGCTTTATATGATTTATTCGAGAATCCCCCTATTGAAAATGGAGAAAAACAACCGCTACACGCCCGCATTGTCTCCAAAGGAACCGTAGACAAAGAAGAGTTTCTGGACCGTGTACACAAATTCACCGGTATCAGCCGCAGTCTATTAACAGGTGCTATGGAAGCCTTTTCCAACGAAGCACGCGACTTACTAGCCGAAGGCTGGACAGTAGAGATAGGTAACTTCGGTTTTCTAACCACCTCATTGCAATGTCCTCCCGTCAATAACAAGAAAGAAGTCCGGTCCACTTCCGTCAAGATGAAAAACATTCATCTTCGTGCAAGTCACTCATTCAAGAAAGAAGTGGGTGATAAAATGAGATTGCAACGCGGAGAATCCCCTATCCGGCCGAAAAAAAACAGCATTTCCCGTGAGACTTGCCTCGCTCGTCTGCAGCTATACTTATCAGCCCACTTATTCATCAGCCGGACAGACTACTGCCTGCTGACAGGAAGAAACAAAAAAGTAGCCATTATAGAGTTGAATTCATTCATTGACGAAGGGGTCATCCGAAAAGAAGGAATAGGAAAACTGACTGTATATACAAAGGTATAAATTATTTCACTATCAATCAACACTTTAGAAATTCATAATTTTCTTGTCGTTCATTGAACGTCATTAAAGCACCTCTCCGGTAACCGGCTGTTATATCTTTGCATCGTGATCACAAAGAGATATGTTAATTAAAAGTATTCATTTAAAAAACAGGATTATGTCATTAAAATACGTCATTAAAAAAAGAACCTTCGGTTTTGATAAAACTAAAACTGAAAAGTATGTAGCTCAGAATGTGATTACCAATACAGTGGATTTTAAAACCCTGTGTGATGAAATCACCAAGATAGGACTAGTTCCCAGCGGAGCAGTCAAGTTTGTACTCGATGCGCTCATTGATACCCTGAACATGAACCTTAATAAAGGAATCTCCGTTCAGTTAGGCGATTTCGGTTGTTTCCGTCCGGGAATGAATTGTGAAAGCCAGGATACGGCCAAAGAGGTGGACAGCGATACCATTCGCAGGGTAAGAATCGTTTTCACTCCGGGATATAAGTTCAAAGATATGCTGAATAAAGTCAGCATTCAAAAGTTAGTTGTGTCTAATGACGGAACGATGATTCCCGAAGATACTGATCCGACTCCGAATCCGGGTGATGATAACGGAGAGTCTCCAGACCCGACTCTATAATCAATGAACAATGCAAAAACGGCATCCGCCTTCGGGCGGATACTGTTTTTCGCAAACTATATTGTCAAACACTTGACAACGCCTCAAAAATGTTGTATCTTTACTGTCTATTAACTTAAACAAAAATCAATATGAATTCAGCTATTTACGAATACGAAGAAGAAGAAAAACCGTTTATTATCAAAACCTACAAGAAAAAAGAATTAGCCTGTCTTTACAATCCGAATATTACACCACGATGCGCCATCCGGATGCTTACCAAATGGATCAAAAAAAACAAGGAGTTGTACACCCGGCTCGTGGCAACCGGTTACAATACACGCACCCGTACCTTTACCCCTTTACAGGTCAGAATCATAACCAGTATTCTGGACATTCCTTAAGAATGCCCGGAGTGTCTGCATAAAGTAAAACTTATTATAGAGTGAAACTCAAACAGTATCCTTTTTGAATTGACGGAACTGCCACCACAGCATAATTCCTGCAATCAAACTCGCAATTAAGTCAGAAATAGGCATACTCATCCACACACCTTCTTGCCCATAGAATTGAGGTAAGATCAATAAACAAGGAATCAAAATAAGGACCTGACGCGAAACGGATAAGAAGATCGCTTTACTTGCCATACCAATACTTTGAAAGAAGTTAGAAGTCACCATCTGAAAACCAACAATCGGAAAGAACATTACCACAATACGTAACCCTTTCGTGGAAATACGAATCAACTCTTCATCAGTAGTAAAAATAGAGACTGCCAGATTGGGAATCAGCATTCCCATTAGGAAACCGGTAGTAGTAATTGCCGTTGCCGCATAAATTGTTATTTTCAGTACTCTTGTCACACGCGTATATTGCCGTGCTCCAAAATTATAACCGGCAATCGGCTGCATTCCCTGATTCAAGCCCATCACAATCATAACAAACAGAAAGACCAACCGATTGACTATGCCAAAAGCTCCAATTGCCAAATCTCCTCCATATTGTTTCAGTCCTTTATTGATAAGAATAACAATAAAACAGGCAGCCAAATTCATTAAAAAAGGAGCCATACCTATCGCTAAAGAATCAAATACGATTTTCTTTTTCAACCGGAATATCCCTCGGTGAAAATGCAATAGTTCTTCTTTATTACTGAATAACTTAAACTGCCAACCTAATGCAATCACCTGTGCTGTAATAGTAGCAATAGCTGCTCCCTGTATTCCCCAACCGAAACCATAAATAAAAAGAGGATCGAGAATGGTATTAATGACTACTGTAGCAATCGTCGCATACATCGCCTTCTGAGGATGGCCGGCAGAACGCAGTACTGCGTTTAATCCCAGATAAAGGTGTGTGACTACGTTACCAAGCAATATCACCACCATATAATCGCGCGCATATCCAACTGTAGCCTCACTTCCACCAAAAAAATAAAGAATCGGATCAAGAAAAATAAGGGCCAGTACGGTAAATGCCAATCCTATAATGATATTCAAAACTAACACATTTCCTAATACCCGCTGGGCAGTGTCATAATCCTTCTGCCCCAGTTTCACCGAAACCAGTGTAGCTGCTCCCACACCTACCAATGAACCGAAAGCTGCGGCAAGATTCATTAGCGGGAAAGTCAAAGCCAACCCGGAAATAGCCATTGCTCCCACACCATGCCCAATGAAAATACTATCTACCATGTTATAAAGAGAAGATGCTGTCATGGCGATAATTGCCGGAATAGCATACTGCATTAAAAGCTTTCCGATCTTTTCTGTACCCAGCGCAGTGGGTGTCTTTTGTCCTGTCATACCTATTACTTTGAAGCTGCAAAGATACAAAAAAGAGACAGATTACAGGATATATGAGAAAAGTTTCGTATTTTTGCCTCCAAAATTGAGTTAATACGTAACGAAATGAATATATTAGAACTAAGTGAACAGGAAATCATTCGACGTAATAGTTTGAATGAACTTCGTGCAATGGGAGTTGAACCCTACCCTGCTGCAGAGTATGTAACCAATGCTTTCTCTACGGACATAAAATCTGAATTCAAAGACGAAGAAGAACCGCGCCAGGTTTCTGTAGCGGGTCGTATTATGAGCCGTCGTGTGATGGGTAAAGCTTCGTTCATCGAATTACAGGATTCTAAAGGACGTATCCAGGTGTATATCACACGTGACGATATCTGTCCGGGAGAAGATAAGGAAATGTACAACTCGGTGTTCAAACGCCTGCTCGACTTAGGTGACTTTATCGGTATCGAAGGTTTTGTGTTCCGCACACAAATGGGTGAGATCAGTATCCATGCAAAGAAACTGACTGTTCTTGCCAAGTCTATCAAACCGCTACCGATTGTAAAATACAAAGACGGGGTTGCTTACGACTCTTTTGAAGATCCGGAACTCCGCTACCGCCAACGATATGTCGATCTGATCGTTAATGATGGTATTAAAGAAACATTCGAAAAACGTGCTACTGTAGTGAAAACGATACGTAAAGCATTAGATGAAGCGGGCTATACGGAAGTAGAAACTCCTATTCTGCAATCTATTGCCGGTGGAGCAAGTGCACGTCCGTTTATCACTCACCATAATTCATTGGATGTAGACCTTTATCTGCGTATTGCAACTGAGCTTTACCTGAAACGCCTCATTGTAGGTGGCTTTGAAGGTGTCTATGAAATAGGAAAGAATTTCCGTAATGAAGGTATGGACAAGAACCATAATCCGGAATTTACTTGTATGGAACTTTACGTACAGTATAAGGACTATAACTGGATGATGGATTTCACAGAAAAACTGTTGGAACGTATTTGTATTGCTGTGAACGGAAGTACGGAAAGCGTTATCGACGGAAAGACCATCAATTTTAAAGCTCCATATCGCCGCCTTCCTATCTTGGATGCAATTAAAGAAAAAACCGGATATGACCTGAATGGCAAAAACGAAGAAGAGATCCGTCAGATCTGTAAGGAACTTAAAATGGAGGAGATTGACGAGACCATGGGTAAGGGCAAACTGATTGACGAAATCTTCGGTGAATTCTGTGAAGGTACTTATATCCAACCTACTTTCATTACCGATTATCCTGTTGAAATGTCTCCATTAACCAAGATGCACCGTTCCAAACCGGGATTGACCGAACGTTTCGAACTAATGGTGAATGGTAAAGAACTTGCAAATGCTTATTCTGAGTTAAATGATCCGCTCGATCAGGAAGAACGTTTCAAAGAGCAGATGCGCCTGGCTGACAAGGGAGATGACGAAGCTATGATTATCGACCAGGATTTCTTACGTGCTTTGCAATATGGTATGCCTCCGACATCAGGTATCGGTATAGGTATTGACCGTTTGGTTATGTTGATGACGGGACAGACTACTATTCAGGAAGTATTGTTCTTCCCGCAAATGCGTCCGGAGAAAGTAGTAAAGAAAGATTCTGCCGCTAAATATATGGAACTGGGTATCGCAGAAGACTGGGTTCAGGTTATCCAGAAAGCCGGTTACAACACAGTAGAAGACATGAAGGATGTTAATCCACAAAAGCTGCATCAAGACATTTGCGGTATCAATAAGAAGTATAAACTAGAATTGACCAATCCAACCGTGAATGAAGTAACCGAATGGATTAATAAACTTAAATAAATTGAGTATGAAGAATTGAGTATGAAGAATCGCTCCGGTTTTTCATTCACAATTCTTCATTCTTCATTCTTAAATTCTTAATTCATAGAAATGAAACTACCCGGTAAGATAGCGATAATGGGCGGAGGAAGCTGGGCTACAGCAATCGCAAAAATGTGTCTGGCTCAGGAAGATTCTATTAATTGGTATATGCGACGAGATGACCGCATTGCTGATTTTAAGAGATTGGGACACAATCCGGCCTATCTGACAGGTGTGAAGTTTGACATGAAGCGTATCAATTTCAGTTCTAATATCAATGATATTGTGAAGGAATCGGATACGCTGATTTTCGTCACCCCCTCTCCTTATCTGAAAGCGCATCTGAAAAAGTTGAAGACGAAGATCAAGGATAAATTCATTATCACCGCTATCAAAGGAATCGTACCCGATGACAACGTAATCGTATCGGAATACTTCACTAAGGAATATGGTGTACCACCAGAAAATATTGCTGTATTGGCAGGACCATGCCATGCGGAGGAAGTAGCACTTGAACGCCTTTCTTATCTGACTATTGCTTGCCCGGATAAAGACAAGGCCCGTATTTTCGGTCGCCGTCTGGGAAGCAGTTTCATCAAGACTTCTGTAAGCGACGACGTAGCAGGAATAGAATACAGTTCGGTTTTGAAAAACGTATATGCGATTGCTGCCGGTATTTGTAGTGGTTTGAAATACGGAGATAACTTTCAGGCAGTATTAATATCAAATGCCATTCAGGAAATGAATCGTTTCCTAAATACCGTTCATCCGTTGAACAGAAATGTAGATGACTCTGTTTATCTGGGAGATTTGCTGGTAACGGGTTATTCTAACTTTAGCCGCAACCGGACGTTTGGTTCTATGATCGGCAAAGGATATTCGGTAAAGAGTGCGCAAATTGAAATGGAAATGATTGCAGAAGGTTACTATGGTACAAAATGTATCAAGGAGATCAACAAACATCATCATGTCAATATGCCGATTTTGGACGCTGTTTATAATATCTTGTATGAACGAATCTCACCGATGATCGAGATAAAATTGCTAACAGATTCTTTTAGATGACAATAATAAAGTAGTAGTCACTACTAAATAAATATAACTATGATTAGCTTGAATATTGAAAAAACTTTTGGATTCATCTCCAAAGAAAAGGTTTTCGCCTACGAAGCTGAGGTAAAAGCCGCACAAGAAATGTTGGAAAAAGGAACAGGAAAAGGAAATGATTTCTTAGGATGGCTGCATCTTCCTTCTTCTATCAGCAAAGAACATCTGGCTGACTTGAAAGCTACAGCACAAGTATTGAAAGATAATTGTGAAGTAGTCATTGTTGCCGGTATTGGCGGTAGTTATTTGGGTGCACGTGCCGTAATCGAAGCATTGTCTAACAGCTTCACTTGGTTGCAGGAAAAGAAAACGGCTCCTATCATGATTTATGCCGGACACAACATCAGTGAAGATTATCTATTTGAACTTACTGAATATCTGAAAGACAAGAAATTCGGTGTTATCAATATCTCTAAATCAGGTACTACTACCGAAACTGCACTCGCTTTCCGTCTGCTGAAAAAACAATGCGAAGACCAACGCGGTAAAGAGACTGCCAAGAAGGTTATTGTAGCTATCACAGATGCTAAGAAAGGTGCTGCACGTGTTACTGCCGACAAAGAAGGTTACAAGACTTTCATTATCCCCGACAACGTGGGCGGACGTTTCTCGGTATTGACTCCGGTTGGTTTGTTGCCAATCGCAGTTGCCGGATTCGACATTGAAAAATTGGTGGCCGGTGCTGCTGAAATGGAAAAAGCTTGTGGTTGTGACGTTCCGTTTGATAAGAACCCTGCTGCGATTTATGCGGCAACTCGTAACGAACTGTACAAGAACGGTAAGAAGATTGAAATCTTAGTAAACTTCTGCCCGAAACTTCACTATGTAAGCGAATGGTGGAAACAGTTATACGGAGAATCTGAAGGTAAAGATAACAAAGGCATTTTCCCTGCATCTGTAGATTTCTCTACAGACCTTCACTCTATGGGACAATGGATTCAGGAAGGTGAACGTACGATTTTCGAAACTGTAATCTCCGTAGAAAAGGTAAATCATAAATTGGAAGTACCTTTTGACGAAGCAAATCTGGATGGCCTGAACTTCCTTGCCGGAAAACGGGTAGACGAAGTAAACAAGATGGCAGAATTGGGAACTCAGTTGGCTCACGTAGATGGTGGTGTTCCTAATATGCGCATCGTTCTCCCTGAATTGAGCGAATACAATATTGGTGAATTGCTGTATTTCTTCGAAAAGGCTTGCGGTATCAGCGGTTATCTATTGGAAGTAAATCCATTCAACCAACCGGGTGTTGAAGCTTACAAAAAGAATATGTTTGCATTACTCAACAAACCAGGATACGAGGAAGAATCAAAAGCGATTCAGGCAAAACTGTAATTTAACAGTAAACGTATAAACACAATGAACGGTGAACATCATGCAGTCCGCATAGTTGTTCACCGTTCATCATTTATAATTTATCAGACGCTTTTTAAAACTTATTATTCGTCTTTTTTATCTTCTTTTATTTTTAGACCAATCATTTCCTGAGCACCTTCACATTCCGCTTTTGACGACAGATAGAAAGTTAATTGTACATCTCCGTTAGATTCGACCTTTTCAACAGTACCCTGTACCAGTACATTTGTTTTTGTCACTCCGTCTTTAAAACGTAACTGCCCCTTTTCTGCATCCGTCAGATTTCCCTCTGTAGAAACTTCTGTTTTTTTATAATGAAGTTCCGTCTTTACTTCAGCATCATTCTGAAGTCTAAAACTTTTAAGTTCAGCTCCGTTACCATCCAACGACAGGAATGCTTCTATTTTATCACCTACTTTTAAAGCAGGAATTTCGTCCATTCGGTTTGCATAGTTTTCTTTCGCTGTTTCTTCTGCCTTCGGATCTACGTTTATATACAGCTTTTGAATTTCGATAACAGGACTTTCCCCACTATCAGAGCAAGCGTAAAAAAACAATGGCAACAGAAATAATGCTTTCTTCTTCATGCTATGGAAAGTTTTTTATTAGACTACAAAAATACATATAATCTTCAAAACGGCAAATAATCACCTAAATTATCCTCCAAAACCCTTACTTATAGCACTCTTATTGCTCTGTTCTACCCGATCTTTCATTTTTTATGTCTATCTTTGCATAGATATATTGGCAACCAGTCCGATACTCAATATGAGGTGGTTGTCACTGTACCCGAACTGGAAGAAATATTGAAAAACAAATAAATATTACCAGATTTTCATCTAATCAGAAATTATGAGAAAAAAGATAAAAGCCGTCCTATTCGATATGGACGGTGTACTTTTTAATTCCATGCCTTACCACTCCGAAGCTTGGCATCAGGTAATGAAATCACATGGTCTCAATCTCAGTCGTGAAGAGGCATATATGCATGAAGGACGAACAGGTGCCGCTACGATAAACATTGTATTTCAACGCGAATTGGGAAGAGAAGCTTCCCAAGAGGAGATAGAAAAAATATACAAAGAAAAAAGTATTCTGTTTAATACTCATCCGGAAGCAGAACGTATGCCCGGTGCATGGGAATTGCTGAAAAAAATCAAAAGTGAAGGGCTAATCACAATGGTAGTAACAGGCTCCGGCCAGCTTTCATTGCTTGAGAGATTGGAACATAACTTTCCGGGAATGTTCCATAAAGAGTTGATGGTTACAGCATTCGATGTTAAATACGGAAAGCCTGATCCAGAGCCCTATTTGATGGCTCTAAAGAAGGGAGGTATAAAAGCCAGCGAAGCTGTTGTAGTAGAAAATGCACCCTTGGGAGTGGAGGCCGGACACAAAGCTGGAATCTTCACTATCGCAGTAAATACGGGTCCTCTGGATGGACAAGTCTTGCTGGATTCAGGGGCTGATTTATTGTTACCATCTATGCAAGCTCTTTGCGATACTTGGGATAATCTGGATTTATAAATAACGCAGAGACTCTTAGACTAGACTATCCGACCTTGATCCACTAATAAATCTTCTCAATAGATATTATGTGAGCCTTATGTGATAAATAAAGGCAAGAAACATACAAACATAGATTTTATTTCTATTTACTAATAGGGAAATCCCTATTAGTAAATAGAAAGATCCATTTGCATGAGGAGTTTTCCCGTCCTACATTTGTAGTAACAAAAACCATAAAACTATACCTATTATGAAAAAGTTTCAGATCATTCTATCTTTACTACTATTTATAGTAGTATTCAGTAGCTGTAGTACGAGCCAAATTAGCTATAAAAGGCTCAATAAAGTACAACAAGGAATGTCCTCAAAAGAAGTCATAGCGATTTTGGGTGAACCTGAATTTCGAAATTTTGATGATAAAGGTGAATCTCTGGAGTTTTACTCTTACAAACTTGGTGCTGCTGACAAAGTCGTAAAAGTATGGCTTATTGATGATAAGGTAGTTAAGATGGATAGTCATTATTATATATATGATGATAACTGTCATAACAAAAGAAAGAATACAGAAAAGAAAGAAGAAAACACAAGTTCTGGAATACGAACGTATTAATACGATACTCTCATTGACAACACATTAACAATTATATATAGAAAGATGAAAAGGGGATGTACCCAAAACTCCCCATTCAACGAGATCACCCTCGCCACAAATAGTTGTAGCAAGGGTGATCCTTAATTTATGAGGGTTTCGACACACTCCTCAACAGTGTTTATCTAACCAATACTCTCTTCTTCTACTTTTCCGAAACAGGATTTATTTCTTCTTCCTCTTTTTATTTACAGATTCTACAGCTTCCGTCACCACAGGTTTACCCTGGAATCGTTTCGTATAACCGGAATAATCCGGATGACTACGCTCATACGTAGGATCCATAAACAACGGACTGGAAATAATATGATCTGCCGTTGAACGGTTACAGCAGAAAACGATATTTTCCACACCTGCCAAACGAGTCAATGCTTTCACATCCGTGTCATGCGGTTGCAGCGTCATCGGGTCTGTAAAAAAGAAAAGATAATCGATTTGCCCTTCAACAATACGTGAACCTATCTGCTGATCACCTCCCAGAGGACCTGACTTCAAAATAGTAAAATCCCACTCTACATCCGGATGTTTCTCTTTCAACGCTTCTAAAATTAGAGTACCCGTAGTACCTGTACAATAGAATTTATGCCCCATCAATAATTCTGAATTCCACAAAACCCATTCAATGAGATCTTTCTTCATAGCATCATGTGCGACCAGCCCGATGCCTCTTCTAACTTTTGGTTCCATTATGTTATCCTTTTAAATCAGACAATTGAGAGAAACGCTTGCATCCTCTCACATAAAACTGCCACAAGATACTACTTTTTATTTGTTCAGGTATCGGATTCAAGAAAGTTTTTCTCAGATTCTCTTCACGAGATGAGGAAAAGGAAGAACGGTTACGTTTATATTCTTTCCGTGCCTGCATCACTGCACGAGCATTATCCAGCTGACCTTTCAGCAAAAAAGTAAGTGCTGCCACATAGTCGAGCCATGCACGAATACACATTACTTTATTCAACTCCGTTTCCGGAAGATTTTTATAAAGCATGACAAGATTATTACGAAAATTGAGAAAAGTTTTACGAGGATTATCTTTTTTCAGGGTAGCCCCCCCTACATGATAAACTACACTTTGAGGAATGCACACAATCTCCCGACCACGAGAACGTAGACGCCAACACAAATCAATTTCTTCCATGTGAGCAAAAAAGCGTCCGTCAAGCCCACCTGCTTCCAGATAATCAGCACGACGAATAAACAATGCTGCACCCGTAGCCCAGAAAACAGGGATTACCGTATCATACTGACCTTTATCTTTCTCAACTACATCCATGATACGTCCACGACAGAAAGGATAACCATATTTATCTATAAACCCACCTGCCGCTCCGGCATACTCAAAATATTCTTTTTGTCGTTGGCTACGTATTTTCGGTTGGCAAGCTGCAATCTCCGGATGATTATCCAAATAATCAATCAGCGGCTCAAGCCAACGCTCAGTCACTTCAACATCAGAATTTAAAAGAACCACATATTCTGCTTCCACTTGCTGCAAAGCCCAATTATAACCATCGGCAAAACCATGATTCTGTTCCAGTAAGATCAGTTTAATAGATGGAAATTCTTTCTGAAGCATATCCACCGAAGCATCGGTAGAACCATTATCAGCCACACATACTTCAATCCCTTCTCCCTCTGAATACCGGACGACGGATGGAAGAAAAGTACGAAGCATATCGCATCCATTCCAATTCAAAATGACAACTGATACTTTCATTTTCTAGTTCCTTTCACATTCTGCTTTCGAAGCTTTCCAACGTTTATGAGACCATAACCAATAAGCAGGCTCCCGACGGAGCGTCTGTTCCAAACAATGGGCAAACATTTCTGTGATTTCTCCTTCGGCAGTTTCTTTTGGGTTTTCTGTCATTAACTTAAACTCCGCCTCGCAAAATCCTCTACGTGTTTTTGTTAGTTCACAATAAAAAACAGGGAAATTCATCATTTTAGCAATACGTTCTGCCCCATTCAGAAAAGCTGTTTCCTGTCCTAAAAAAGTTGTCCAGTACTTTTCACTTCCGCTAGGCCATTGGTCGGTAATCAACCCCACCACCATTTTCTTTCCTTCACGCTTCAATTTGATAATCTCACGTGCAGTAGAATGCTTCGGAATGTTGTAGCCTCCAAAACGAGAACGTATCCGTTTAAACAATTCATTCAGATATTTATCTCTCAGAGGCTTATATACTTGCATCGGCACATCTCCCGGTTTCATAATGGCTCCCATACCGATCAACCATTCATAATTGGCATAATGCGGAATCATCACTATGATCCCTCCATATTTCTCAGTCAATTCAAGGTATTGCTCCGTATTCTTATAAGTCATTCTCCGGTAAAGATCCTCCGCTGACATATGCAGCATTTTCAAATCCTCAAGCATATAATCAGAAAGATACCTATAAAACTTACGTTCTATCTGTAACCGTTCTGGATCACTTTTATCCGGAAAAGACTTTTTCAGATTTTCCCTAACCACTTTCCGACGATATCTTCCGATATAATACATTAACCAATAGTTGAAATCCGAAAGCATATATAATACTTTGAACGGAAGGGCTGAAAACAACCACATTACGGCATATACCAACCAATAGATAAGCCTAGATTTCATAATCCTATAGAATTGTACCTTTAAGTGCTGTCTTATCCTTATTAAAATCACCCAGACGAACAGAAAGAACTTGATTGTCCAAAGAGTTGTCTGTTTCCACTTCCACACGGATATAGTTCTCTGTAAATCCATGCATCGGATTACCCACCTTCGATTTTTCCATCAACACAGACATTGCCTGTCCAATATGTCTGGCATAAAAAGCTTGCGTCTTTTCATCCGAAAGATTCAATAAACGCTGACTACGCTGATGTTTCTCTTCCGGCGAAACAATATGTTCAATCTTCAAAGCCTGTGTCCCCGGACGTTCGGAATAACTAAACACATGCAACTGGGTCACATCCAACTCTGCTATAAATCTGTAAGCCTGCTCAAAATACGTTTCTGTTTCACCGCGAGTGCCCACAATCACATCCACACCAATAAAAGCATCCGGCATAATTTCTTTAATTTTCTTCACTTTTGAAGCAAAAAGAGCTGTATCATAACGACGACGCATCAACCTCAGTACTTCATCGCATCCAGATTGTAACGGAATATGAAAATGAGGCATAAATCTACGAGACTGAGACACAAATTCTATAATCTCGTCTGTCAGCAAATTGGGTTCAATAGAAGAGATACGATAACGTTCGATTCCTTCTACCTGATCTAATGCTTTTACCAAATCGAAAAAAGTCTCACCGGTAGTTTTACCAAAATCACCGATATTCACTCCGGTCAATACGATCTCCTTTCCACCTTCGGTAGCCGCCTGCTTTGCCTGTTCCACCATTGAAGCAACAGTACCATTACGGCTACGTCCTCGTGCAAAAGGTATAGTACAATATGAACAGTAATAATCACATCCATCCTGTACCTTTAAAAAAAAGCGGGTACGATCCCCTCTCGAACAAGACGGTGCAAACGAACGAATATCTTTAGTTATGGTAGTTATTGTTTCTCCTTGTTCATGTTTATGCAGGTCACCCAAATACTGTAACAAATCATTTTTCTGTTCAGCACCCAACACCACATCTACTCCTTTTATCTTTGCCACATCACCTGGTTTCAACTGTGCATAACACCCTGTTACTACCACAAAAGCATCAGGATGTTGTTTCACCAACCGATGAATAGCTTGACGGCATTTCTTATCTGCCACCTCTGTCACCGAACAAGTATTGACGACACAAATATCCGCTTTTTCCCCTTTACGCGCAGTCCGGACTCCTGCCTCCCGCAGGATTTTACCGATAGTTGAAGTCTCTGAAAAATTCAATTTACAGCCTAATGTATAATATACGGCTGTCTTATTTTGAAATACAGTGGTATCTATCATATTCTGTTTTAACGCATATTTGATGCAAAGTTACACATTATTATTAGTAAAACACTTTAGGATACAAAAGTTTATTCCTATTTTTGCACAATTCACTAAAAAACGTGCAATGATTAAAGAGAATTTCATTAAATTATACGAGAATAGTTTTCGTGAAAACTGGGATTTACCTTGTTACACCGATTACGGAGAAAACACCCAATATACCTACGGGGAAGTAGCAGAGAAAATCGCTCGCCTGCATCTATTATTTAAACATTGTAGTCTCCGCAGAGGAGATAAGATCTCCATAATTGGGAAGAATAACGCTCACTGGTGCATAGCCTATATGGCTACAATCACTTATGGTGCAATTGTAGTTCCTATTCTACAAGATTTTACTCCGAATGATGTTCATCATATCGTTAATCATTCCGAATCTATTTTCTTGTTTACTAGTGACAGTATCTGGGAAAACCTGGAGGAAGAAAAGCTAACGGGACTTCGCGGAGTTTTCTCCCTTACAGATTTTCGCTGCCTTTATCAACGCGATGGAGAAACAATACAGAAGTTCATGAAGAATCTCGATAGAGAGATGCACACCACTTACCCGAAAGGTTTTACTCGCGATGATGTGCAATATACCACCTTGTCTAATGACAAAGTAATGCTCCTGAACTATACTTCCGGGACAACAGGTTTCAGCAAAGGAGTTATGTTGACCGGAAACAACCTTGCCGGTAACGTTACTTTCGGCATTCGAACAGAATTGCTGAAGAGAGGAGATAAAGTCCTCTCCTTCCTTCCATTAGCCCATGCCTATGGTTGTGCTTTCGACTTCCTCACTGCAACAGCTGTCGGTACACATGTTACCCTGCTCGGAAAGACACCTTCGCCTAAGATTATCATGAAAGCTTTCGAAGAAGTAAAACCGAACCTTATCATTACTGTCCCGCTAGTAATCGAGAAAATATATAAGAATATCATCCAGCCCCTCATCAACAAAAAAGGGATGAAATGGGCTTTGAATATCCCTTTACTTGACACCCAAATCTATAATCAAATACGCAAAAGACTGATTGATGCTTTGGGAGGACGTTTCAAAGAAATCATCATCGGCGGTGCAGCCATGAACGAAGAAGTGGAAGAGTTCTTCTATAGAATTAAATTTCCATTTACTATCGGATATGGGATGACAGAATGTGGACCACTTATTAGTTACGCCCCTTGGAATGAATTTGTGCTAGGTTCTTCTGGAAAAATACTGGATATTATGGAAGCACGTATATATAAGGAGAACCCAGAAGTTGAAATTGGAGAAATTCAAGTTAGAGGAGAAAATGTAATGGTGGGATATTACAAAAATCAAGAAGCTACCGAAGACGTCTTCACTGAAGATGGATGGTTACGTACAGGCGACCTCGGAACAATAGATGCCTGTGGAAATATTTTCATTCGTGGCCGTCTTAAAAGTATGATTTTAAGTTCAAATGGTCAGAATATCTTTCCCGAGGAGTTGGAAGCAAAACTTAATAACCTACCGTTCATTCTTGAAAGCCTTGTCATCGAACGAAATAAAAAATTAGTTGCGCTAGTCTATGCAGATTATGAAGCTTTAGATTCACTTGGACTCAACAACCCAGATAACTTAAAAACAATAATGGATGAGAATCTCAAGAATCTTAATAACAGTGTAGCAGCTTACGAAAAGATCAGCCAGATTCAACTCTATCCCACTGAGTTTGAGAAGACTCCCAAACGTAGTATCAAAAGATATCTTTATAACAGCATTGCAGTAAATTAATATGTTGTAAAACATGGAATTAAGTAAGAAAAGTGCCAATCTTCAAAAAAAAACATAAAAAAAGTTGGGTTTTCGAGAACAACATATAGAAAAAGTACATACCTTTGCAGCGTTTTAATAAAGCAATTGATTGTATTACGTTTTAAAAAGCAAAGAAAATGAAAAAATTAGTTTTGATGGCAGTAGCTATCGCAGCAGTATCATTCGCATCATGTGGAAACAAAGCAGCTGACGCTCAGAAAGCTCAACAGGATTCTATCCGTATCGCTGACTCTATCGCTGCAGCACAAAGTGCAGTAGAAGAAGCACCAGTAATAGAAGCAGAGAAAGTAGATACCCCTACAGTGGAAGTAGGTGATGATGCAAAAGCTGCAACTGAAACAGAAGAAGCTGCTAAAGCAGAATAATTTTTAAGCGAATCTAGAGAGAATTGAAAGTCTGACATGCAAAGCATGCACAGACTTTTTTTATATCTTTATCATTTTATTAAATTAAGAAGTCAACAAATCCCTTTTTACATCCACATGGATTTATCGTTTTTTCAATTTACTGATATTCATTAATATACGGCTGCAGAATCACTCCATACAACAGTAGTGTCAGCAAATTCAGCCGCTTCGGCTTCAGCAATCGCTGCCGCTATTGAATCTGCAATACGAATGGAATCTGCCGCCAAGGTCCTAGCTCTCATTTCAGCATTATTACTTCCTCCTCCTATCTTAACAACGAGGAAAATAAAAAAAAGAACAGCAACAATGCCTATTAGATATTTCCAGACTGTATTTCCACCATTAGATTCATTATTATTCCCTACAGATACAGGCTTCACAACTTTTACATCATCAACCTTATTCGCACCTAGTACTATCGTATCATCCGTATCATCGGATAATGATGCATCCGAACGATTCGGAGAATTTAGTATTCTCAAAAATTCACCTATGCTTTGTGGTCTATCCGCACGACGTATTTGCATCGCCCCGTTTATAGCTTTCACCGTTCCCTTTGAAATATAATTAGGTAAAAGCGGAAGGCCATTTTCAGTAATATCCCCAACACTCGGAGGTCTCTGTCCAGTCAGCAAGTAGTAAAAAGTGGCTCCTAATGAATAAATATCCGTACTAGGTGAGAAATTTTGCACGCCCCCTTGCTTATACTGTTCTAAAGGTGCATACCCCTCACTTTTACCAACCGGAGTAGAGCTTGTCTGTCCACCCTCTTCATCATATCGTTTAGATATTCCAAAATCAATCAAAACAATTCCATTATTACCTAATAATATATTTGCCGGCTTAATGTCCAGATGTAACACTTTATGCAAATGAATATAATTTAAAGCATCAGCAATCTGATAGATATATTCCAAGGCCTTCTTTTCAGACAATGCCCCTTCTCTATCCACTAAATCCTTCAAAGATCCACCGCTCAGATATTCCATCACATAATATGCTGTATTGTTCTCTTCAAAAATATCATAGATACGGATAATGTGTGAATTATCCAAACCGGCTATCGTCTGTGCTTCTTTAATGAATTTATCTCGAAACCGTTCTATTAAATCACGGCTACCTTCTGATCCCACAGTGACAGTCCTTGTTGTAGAATCACGGTTACAGAACTCCTTCATATAGAATTCTTTTATAGCAACTTTGCGATTTAATCCAGTTTGAATGCCGACATAAGTTATTCCAAATCCTCCTTGCCCCAATACAGATTCTATCTGATATTTTCTTTTTTGCAAGAAAGCCCCCGGTTGTAAATGTGTTATTTCCATTATGTATCAATCAAATAAAATTCAACTTTGATATCTAATGTTACAAAGATAACTATTTTTTTTATTTTTTTTAAATCCTCAATATATTATCTTTCCCATATGCAACACTTCTTTAATCAGCAACATTTTAAACTAGTAACACCTAATAATGAGTATTTATTAGCATTAATCCGATTGAATTTATTACATTTACAGAATTTATGTTTCTTATAACATTTCTTCGAACATGAAAAGACAAACTGATAGCAACTTCTTCCAAAAACTTATGAATAAGGGCAAAATAGGATGGTGGGAAGCAAATTTAAACACAGAAAGTTATGTATGCTCAGAATACATTTCAGATCTTCTTGGACTTGGCGAAGAAGGGACCATTAGCTTTGAGGACTTTAACAAACGTATCCTAAAGGAAGACCAGCTTCATGCAACTCCTTTTTTTAGCAATACTATACAACAAACCACTGAAGAAGTATACCTTATCAATACTCTTAATGGAAATATATGGCTCCGAAGCAAAGTTTGTTATCAAGAAATTGATGAAGAAGGAAACACTAAAGTATATGGTATTGCCGAAACACAGGATGGAGCTCATTTGGCTTCAGCCTATCAAGCCCTGCAAAACAGCGAACGCATTTTACACAATATCTATAAGAATTTACCGGTAGGTATCGAATTATATGATAAAGAAGGACATTTAATAGACTTAAATATCAAGGATATGGAAATGTTCCATATAAATCATAAAGAAGATGTTCTAGGAATTAACATATTCGACAATCCTGTATTTTCAGAAGAAATCAAAGAAATGATAAGAACGCACAAAGATGCTGATTTCTCATTCCAATATAAATATTCCATGATAAGTGAATATTATAAGTCTCAAATGAGCAACGGAAGTATTGATTTAATGACCCGAATCACTACCCTATACGATAACAGCCAGATGCCTATCAACTATCTACTCATCAATATGGATAAAACAGAAAATACGATTGCCTACAACAAAATTCAAGAATTTGAAAACTTTTTCGATCTTGTTGGCGATTATGCAAAAGTTGGCTATGCGTATTTTGATGCTCTTAGCCGAGATGGATACGCGTTGAGAAGCTGGTACAGAAATGTAGGAGAAATAGAAGGAACTCCATTACCTGAAATTATCGGCGTACACGGACATTTCCATCCAGAAGACCGCGCTGTCATACTCGCATTTCTAGATCAGGTAGTAAATGGAAACGCCACAAAATTGAGCCGCGATGTCCGTATTCTTAGGGAAGACGGGCATTACACATGGACGCGAATTAATGTGATGGTAAGAAGTTATCGACCTCAAGACAATGTAATTGAAATGCTCTGTATCAATTACGACATTACCAAACTAAAAGAGACTGAACAGATGTTGATCCAATCTAAAGAAAAAGCAGAAGAATCAGACCGATTGAAATCAGCTTTTCTAGCTAATATGAGTCATGAAATACGTACGCCACTCAACGCAATTGTGGGTTTTTCAAGCCTACTTCAAGAAACTACTGACAGTTTTGAAAAGCAACAATATATCAGCATTATCGAAGAAAACAACAAACTCTTGCTTCAACTGATTTCAGATATCCTCGATCTATCCAAAATAGAAGCCGGAACCATCGAAATGACGCGAGAAAAAGTAAATGCCCGACAGATTTGCATAGAACTCGAAGAAATGATGAAAATGAAAGCTAAACCTGGGGTCAACCTTCATCTTGCCACCTGCCTCCCCGACTTGTATTTTACCAGCGATAAAAACAGGCTCCAGCAGGTACTATTAAATTTTATTACAAATGCTCTAAAATTCACCGATAAAGGAAGTATAATTATAGATTATAAGCTTCAGGATCATTTCGTTAAGTTCTCTGTCACCGATACCGGAATAGGGATCCAACAGGATAAGCAAGCGACAGTATTCAACCGTTTCGTAAAGCTCAGCAGTTTCATACCCGGCACAGGATTAGGACTTTCTATTTGCCAAAGCATCATCACTCAACTGGGAGGAGAAATTGGTGTGGAATCTGAATTCGGAAAAGGTTCCTGTTTTTGGTTTACACATCCGTTAGAGAACAATTATTAAATAAGGAAAAGCCCATTTATTTAATAGTAAATAACCATTCACAACTAACTCAGAATCATCAAAAAGCAACATAACAAGTATC
This sequence comes from Bacteroides bouchesdurhonensis, assembly GCF_900155865.1. Classification (GTDB taxonomy): domain Bacteria; phylum Bacteroidota; class Bacteroidia; order Bacteroidales; family Bacteroidaceae; genus Bacteroides; species Bacteroides bouchesdurhonensis. Next base: position 1,287,406 of record NZ_LT707006.1, on the reverse strand, counting down.
ACTCCATTTAATTGACCACAATCTAAAGTTTAAAGATACATAACAACAAAGTTTAGAGAATTTAACACCGAAAAAACAGGAATTTGATACAAAAATTATGTTGTAGAATAAAAGAAGAGCGGCTTATCTTGTTTGGATAAGCCGCTCTAACAATATTTATAACAAAGAATTATTCAGCTACTACCTCAAAAGGAACTTCTACAGAAACTTCCTTATGCAATTTTACGATAGCTTTATAATTGCCAACTTCTTTCACAGCGTCTTTTACAACGATAATCTTTCTGTCTACTTCGTGACCCAATTTAGCCAAAGCTTCAGCAATCTGAATGTTACCAACAGAACCGAAGATCGTACCAGTTGAGCTAACCTTAGTTGCAATAGTCAAAGAAACACCTTCCAACTTAGCAGCCATAGCCTCAGCATCTTTCTTAATTTTCTCAAGTTTGTGAGCACGTTGTTTCAGTTCTTCAGCCAACATTTTCTTTGCAGAAGGAGAAGCGATGACAGCTTTTCCTGTCGGGATTAAATAATTACGACCGTAACCAGATTTAACGTTTACGATATCATTCTTATAACCCAAGTTTACTACGTCTTCTTTTAATATAATTTCCATACTTTTCCTCCTTCTTATTTCATCATGTCAGTTACATATGGCAACAATGCCAAGTGACGAGCTCTCTTCACAGCCTGCGCAATACGACGTTGGAACTTCAAAGAAGTACCAGTGATACGACGCGGAAGGATTTTCCCCTGCTCATTCAAGAATTTCTTCAAGAATTCAGGATCTTTGTAGTCAATGTACTTAATACCACTCTTTTTGAAACGGCAGTATTTTTTCTTTTTAACGTCTACTGAGGGCGGAGTTAAATATCTGATTTCTGATTGAACTTGTTGTGCCATGATTAATCCTCCTTTTTGTTTGATTTAACACTTCTTCTCTTAGCAGCATATTCTGCAGCGTACTTATCCATTCTGAAAGTCAAGAAACGGATTACACGTTCATCACGACGGAAATTTAGTTCCAACTTGTCAATTACAGTAGGATCTGCATTGAACTCAATCAGTTGATAGAAACCTGTAGACTTCTTTTCAATTGGATAAGCCAATTTCTTTAGTCCCCAGTTCTCTTCATTGATAATCTCAGCACCTTCTTCTTGAAGAATGCCTTTGAATTTTTCTACCGCTTCCTTCATCTGAACATCAGACAAAACGGGAGTTAAAATGAAAACGGTTTCGTATTGATTCATACTCGTTTAATTAATAAATAAATTATTTATGATTTAAAATTGCGGGTGCAAAGTTAGACATTTTATTTTGAACTACAAACATTTAATCTTTTTTTATACCTGAATATAGGAATTATCCAATAAGTAGTTTACCTTTGCAAGGTTGTTTAAACAATAATTTCATGATAGAGCAATTCAACTTCGATATCCGACTTATATTTGCCATACTTAATGGCAAAGTTTCCGCTGCCATCAATCGGAAATTATATCGTAATTTCCGTCAGAATGGGCTGGAAATCAGTCCTGAGCAATGGACAGTGCTAATCTTTCTATGGGAAAAAGATGGCGTTACCCAACAAGAGTTGTGTAATGCAACTTTTAAAGACAAACCTAGTATGACCCGCTTGATAGACAACATGGAACGACAGCATTTGGTAGTACGCATTTCGGACAAAAGAGATCGTCGTACTAACCTCATTCACTTGACTAAAGATGGAAAAGAGCTGGAAGAAAAAGCACGAATTATTGTTGGACAAACTCTGAAAGAAGCACTCCAAGGCATTACTCTTGAAGAGTTAAGTATTGGACAAGAAGTACTAAAAAAGGTCTTCTATAATACGAAAGATTAAGCTTAAAACGAATTATCTAATTCCTAAAATCCACTAAATCTGTCTCAATAATGGATTTTTCACCTAATTTATTTCGCCCGTTGAAGAATTATGCTTTAATTTGTAACTATTATACAATCTAGTATCCAATAGATAATAAATAACTAAATAATAAACTGTTAAATACACACACATGAAAGACTTATTAAAGAATCTGGGATTGATTTTAATCTTGATCGGAGTAGTCATCTTACTGGCTTGTTCAATTACAGGAAATGTAAACAACAACGCCGTTTTGGGCACATCGGCTGTATTCGTTGTGTTAGGACTTATCTCTTATATTGTTATCAATAAGAGGATCACTGATTAAATTCGTGAAAATCAATAAAAAATCCCAGGTACGACTGTTCCCGGGATTTTTTATTGCCAATTATCAAGAAATTCATTACGATTCAACTTCCGGAGTGATTAGCTTATAGCCTTTTCCATGAATATTGATAATCTCGATTGAATCATCTTCTTTCAAGTGTTTACGTAATTTCGTAATATACACATCCATACTGCGGGCATTGAAATAGTTATCATCAATCCAGATAGTCTTCAATGCAAAGTCACGTTGCAGAATCTCGTTAGCATGAGCACAAAGCAATCCCAAAAGTTCAGATTCCTTGGTAGTCAGTTTTGTCTGTCTACCTTCTGTAGCCAAAATCTGTTTTTGGGTATCGAAAGTAAACTTACCGATTTTATAGATATTACTTTCTTTATTCTTTTTTCCACGAACACGTCTCAGGATCGCTTCAATTCGGAATGTCAGCTCTTCCATGCTGAATGGTTTGGTGATATAATCATCCGCGCCAATCTTAAAACCTTCCAAGATATCTTCTTTCAGCGTTTTCGCAGTCAGGAAGATAATAGGAATCTCAGCATTGGCGGCACGAACATCCTGCGCCAAAGTGAAACCATCCTTCTTAGGCATCATCACGTCAAACACGCATAAGTCATACTTATTCTTCAGGAAAGCCTTGTAACCAGCTTCACCATCAGGATACAACTCAGCAGAGTAACCTTTTGCCTGTAAATATTCTCTTAAAAGCATGCCAAGATTTTCATCATCTTCGCATAATAAAATACGCAGTTTCTCGTCCATATCAATTATTTTTTAATAAAGGTAATGCAATAATAAATTTAGTTCCAATATTCACGTCGCTTTCTGCCCGTATGGTCCCCTTATGATCCATAATTATCTTTTTCACATAAGCCAAACCCAAGCCGAAACCTTTTACATCGTGCAGATTACCCGTATGCACGCGATAGAACTTCTCAAATATCTTCTTCAGGTTCTCCTTCTTGATACCAATACCATTATCCTGTATCGAAATCATCAGTTTACCCGGTTCATTCCATGTCTTTACATTCAACTCCAAATCCTCTTCCGGCTTCTTATATTTCACCGCATTATCCATCAGATTGAAAATAACATTTGTAATATGCATTTCATCTGCAAATATAACAGGATCGGTAGCCTCAAGGTTCGATGTGATCTTGCCATTATATCGTTCTACTTTCAGAGCAAAGGTATTAATCACTCCCGTTATCAATTCATTCGCATCAATTTCTTTCATTTTCAAGGTTGCTTTCTGTCTATCAAACATTGACATCTGCAACACTTTCTCTACTTGAAAACGCAAGCGTTTCGTTTCATCATTAATAACTCCAGAAATATGTTGGAACATCTGTGGAGATTTACCTACCGCAGGGTCTTTCAACATCTGTGCCGCCAATGAAATGGTCGATATCGGAGTCTTAAACTCATGCGTCATATTGTTGATAAAATCATTTTTCATCTCCGTCAGTTTCTTTTGGCGGAATACAATATAAATAGTAAAGATGAAAGTCACCAGCAATACTAAAGTAAATATCAACGACGGAATCATAAAATTGATAGAGCCGAAGATGTAATCCTTCCTACCAGGGAAATGCACTTTTAATATACTCATCTTTGCAGGCGGATCATTTGTGAACAACACTTGTTGATAAGATTCATCACTACCTTTTGGATCATAATCCGCACAACGATATACTTCTCTTCCATCTCTGTCAATGACAGAAAAATGATAAGGCAACTCTATAGCATTATTGAAAAAGCTCAATTTGAGATAATCATCCAAATCCCTAAATCTAACTCTATCTCCTATTGCCCTGTCACTAGCCTGATAAATCATCTGCAACGCCACCTCATCGATCAATCCTCGCTGATATACAAATCGATTCTGTATCGCTTCTGCTAACGACCTCGAAGTTTCCGGAATTGTTTTCGTTCCCCGGTAAGGAGAGATCAATGCTTTCGGTAACTCTGACGGTTTGTTAGTGATTATATTTATCCTAAAACCCGAAATCTCTTTCCCATCCTGAGATTTCATCGTAAAACCATGCACTTGCTGACGCGGACTATCTTGCTGCATAGAAGAACTATTGGCAGTCAAGGCTTTTCTTTCCGTTTCAGATATATCTTCAATCAGCCACCGCTGCGTCTCAGCAAACTCCACATCTTTAGAAACCTGACTCAAACTGTTACGTACAGCAGAATCAAATTGTCCTTTCCGGGTTTTTATCATTTCCTCTATATAGCTTACTTGCAAATACAGTAAGCTTAGGAATGAAAGCCCCATCACTATACCTAATATCCAAATTGTCGACTTTTTCATAGCAACAAAATTAACACTCCCTAATTAACACTCCTAACTCATTAACTTGATTTAACCGGAAGTTCTCGTAAATTAACCGAAAGAAGCTATTTAAGTAGTATTCTGATGACTACAACAAAAAAAACAGCACTTTGGTTTGCAAATTTAATAAAAAATTAAATCATTCCCTCCGGAATTTCCATCTTTATTAATCATAGTTAAACAAAAACCGCTGCCTTTTACTTAAAAAAGACAGCGATTTTAACATTATCACGAGAATTACTAGTTATTCCTCAGTTTGCTTAGCTTCAAAATCTTTAATTAACTTGTCCTGGACATCTGTCGGAACAAGTTCATAACTTGAGAATTTCATTATAAATGAAGCACGTCCACCAGTGAGTGAACTAAGAGCCGTAGAATAGGAGGACATTTCTTTCAATGGAACTTTAGCGATTAGTTTTTCAAAACCTTTCTCACTACTCATACCCATAATCATAGCACGACGTCCCTGAAGGTCTCCCATTACATCACCCATCTTATCTGACGGAACAAATACTTCTACATCATAAATAGGTTCCAAAATCTTCGGACCAGCATTTTTGAAAGCTTCACTAAATGCATTACGTCCCGCCAACATAAATGAGATTTCATTAGAATCTACCGGATGCATCTTACCATCATACACAATAACCCGTACATCGCGTGCATACGATCCAGTCAATGGTCCCTGTTCCATACGAGACATAATACCTTTTAAGATGGCAGGCATAAAACGTGCATCAATCGATCCACCTACGATACTATTGATAAATACCAGTTTGCCACCCCATTCCAATGGGATTTCTTCTTTTCCTTTTACATTAATCTTAAATTCCTGCCCATTGAATTTATAAATCTCCGGTATGGGCATACCTTCTTTATATGGTTCGACAATCAGATGCACTTCACCGAACTGACCGGCACCACCGGATTGTTTTTTGTGACGGTAATCGGCTCGTGAAGCTTTCGTAATAGTTTCGCGATAAGGGATCTTTGGTTCTTCATATTTAACCAGAAGTTTCTCATTATTTTCCAAACGCCATTTCAACGTACGGAGATGGAACTCTCCCTGGCCATGAACCAACGTTTGTTTCAATTCTTTCGATTGCTCTATTATCCAAGTCGGATCTTCCTCACGCATACGATTCAAGATAGTCATCATCTTTTCCACATCAGCCTCGTTTACCGGTTTGATGGCACGTGAATATTTCGAATTCGGATACTTAATAAAGTTAAACTTATAATCGCAATCTTTACCGTCCAATGTATTACCAGTCTTCACATCTTTCAGTTTCACAGCAGCACCAATATCACCTGCTTGTAGTTCTTCCACTTTAACACGGTTACCACCTGCAACCACATAAATTTGTGCGATACGTTCTTTTGAACCGCGGTCAGCATTCAATAAGTCATCACCTTCGCGCACTTTTCCGCTCATTACCTTAAAGTAAGAAACTTCACCAATATGCGGTTCTACACTCGTTTTAAAGAAATAAAGAGATTCAGGTCCATTAGAATCCGGAGCTACTTCCTTGCCATCTGTATTTTGCACCTTCGGCATTTCAGAAACAAAAGGTACCACATTACCTAAAAATTCCATTAAACGGCGGACACCCATATCTTTGCCTCCGCACACACAGAATACAGGGAACATTCCTCTTGCAATTAACCCTTTACGAATCCCCTCACGCATTTCATCCTCTGACAAAGAATCTTGTTCGAAGAATTTCTCCATTAAACCTTCATCATTTTCAGCAGCTGCTTCAACCAATGCTTTGTGCATTTCCATCGCTTTATCCATTTCTTCAGCGGGAATATCTTCGATGATTGGAGCACCACCTTCAGGTTTCCATGAATATTTCTTCATCAACAGGACATCAACCAGTGCATTAAAATTAGGTCCTGTAGAAATTGGATATTGAATAGGAACGACTTTCGACCCATAAGCCTCCTTGAGTTGTTCCAGAACATTATCATAATCGCATTTCTCATTATCAAGTTGATTAACGAGGAAAATGACGGGTTTATTCAGTTTTTCAGTATATCGGAAATGATTTTGTGTACCGACTTCGACCCCGTATTGGCCGTTGATAAGAAGAATTGCCGTGTCGGTCACATTCAGTGCAGTTACAGTACTGCCTACAAAGTCGTCCGAACCCGGACAGTCTATAATATTAAGCTTTTTATTGTTCCATTCTACATGAAGAACGGTAGAGAAAACAGAGTAACCATACTCTTGTTCAACAGGGAAATAATCACTAACAGTGTTTTTTGCGGCAATAGATCCGCGACGTTTTATAACACCACTCTCGAAAAGCATTGCTTCCACGAGAGTGGTTTTCCCAGAGCCAGAACTTCCCAATAAGGCTATGTTCTTAATTTCATTAGTCTGATATACCTTCATAATATATAAGATTTAAATAATTACTCAGTATGTTTCTCACATACCATTAATTTAGTGAGCCGCAAATTAGGGATTAATTAGGGGAAAAGCAAGTTTTATGTCAGTGTTACTAAACAATGTTATGTAACATACTATCATCATTTCCCTTCCATATCATCAAGACGGCCCTTATTATCAGCAAGCTACACAAGTGCTATTCAATCTTATTTATGATATACATCAGTCACAATCTCCTATAATTTAGGAAACCTCCATGGTTTACGATAATCCGGCTTAATGAGTTTATTAGCTTCATTATTATTAAAGGACTTCTTTACGTCATCATACACAAGAGCCGATTTAACCCTTGCGGATATATTTCCTAAATGAGCATATTTTGCACAAAGGCTACCATTTTCAATGGTACAAGCTGTATTCATTTCACGTTTCTTCATACAATCTAAGAAGTTGGTGACATGGTCCTTGTGGTCTTGATAATTGGGCATACTTTTAACTGCCTCTATTCTATTTTGGAATGGATACACTTCCCAACTTTCGCGATTAGCAACCAACGTACCGTTTGTTCCGACAAATTCAACTCCATAATTTCTGCCATAAGGTCCCATTTCCACAGTTACATTGCTCCATTGAATAGTGAAATCATCGTATTCGTAAATGACGGACATCGTATCAAATGTTTCTGCATAGTTGTTTGGGAAAGCAAAATTTCCACCGGAACTTAATACTCGTTTAGGCATACCTTTCACATTCATGCCCCATAAAGCCATATCTATCAGATGTACTCCCCAGTCTGTCAACAATCCGCCACCATAATCCCAGAACATTCTCCAGGAGCCATGAAATCTCTTTTCATTAAAAGTTCGTTGAGGTGCCGGTCCGAGCCATGTTTCAAAATCTATTCCCGCAGGAACCGAAGAATCAGGAACTGAATCGAGAATTGCTGCGTAACCAAAATTAGCCCAAACATTTACTTTAGCTATTTTGCCCAGTTTTCCACTGTCAATATAACTTTTCATTTCGTGCCAATGATTTCCACTACGTTGTTGTTGACCCACTTGCACCACCCGGTTGTATTTTTTGGCAGCGGCAACCATCACATCACATTCGGCAATTGAATTCGCTAGCGGTTTTTCTACATAAACATCTTTCCCGGCAGAACAAGCATCCACTAATTGCAAACAATGCCAATGGTCAGGTGTGCCTATAATAACCGCATCTATATCTTTTCTATCCAGCAGTTTACGATAATCACCATAAAGTTCGGGCTTTTTGTTGGTTCTCTTCACTAATTCCGAGGCTCTATTTTCCAGAATGCCTCTGTCTATATCACATAAGGCAATACAATTGATCTCGGGATGAATCAGAAAATCATTCAGATCGGCCCAACCCATACTTCTACAGCCGATTAATGCAACATTTACTTGATCGTTAGCAGCAACAGTCCGGGCAAACAAACTGTTATCAGTTAAAATAGATGGAATAACCAGACCGGAAGCTGTCATCACTCCCATCTTTTTTAGGAATTCACGTCGTGTAGTCATAATATTATTATCTAAAGTTTCACTTAAATAAAAAGAGTTTGAAAATAACAGGCTCTTATAATAATTGCTTGCAAACTAGCAATTGTCAAACAAATAACTGAGCCCCAAAATGATAGCAATGGTTCTTAATCATAAACGCAAAATTAGATAATTTACCGAACCCTCACAAGTGTATCTGGTATTTTTTTGATTATATAACCTGTTTCCAAGACATTAACAACTACCATATATACGATTTATTCTTGCATCGTTTTGAATTAACCCGATCGCATTTCTATTATTTTTTAAAGAATATCCAGTAACAAAAGAGCCAAGACGAATTTCAATGTTCCAGACCTTTCCTCTAATGGCAGTTTATTGTTTGCAAGTATCGGAATATTTATCTAAATTTGCCAACCACATTAACCAACTGATTCATATGGCAGGTATCTATCTCCACATTCCTTTCTGCAAAACCCGGTGTATTTACTGTGATTTTTACTCAACTACGCATAATGAACTCAGAACGAGCTATGTAAAGGCACTTTGTCATGAATTGGAAATGCGAAAAGAATACCTGAAAGGAGAGCCAATAGAAACGATCTACTTCGGTGGAGGAACACCTTCACAACTGGAAGAAGATAATTTTCAGCTGATATTCAATACTATCCGTACACATTACGACATCGGCAACTGCAAAGAAATTACATTGGAAGCCAATCCCGACGACCTATCCAACGATTATCTTCAAATACTTGCTTCTTTTCCTTTCAATCGTATCAGCATGGGGATACAGACATTCAATGAATCAACTCTCAAACTACTTAAACGACGACACAGTGCTTCTCAAGCCATAGAAGCAGTAAAGAGAAGTCGCGAAGCAGGATTTAAGAATATAAGCATTGACCTAATTTACGGTCTGCCTGGTGAAACAGCCGGACAATGGGAACATGACTTACAACAAGCCATCGACCTACAACCAGAGCATATTTCTGCCTATCACCTGACTTATGAAGAAGGTACACCTATATATATTATGTTGCAGCAACATCAAGTGCAGGAAGTAGACGAAGAAAGTAGTGTAAACTTCTTCTCTATTTTGATAGACCGGTTGAAAACTGCGGGATATGAACATTATGAAATATCCAACTTTTGCCAGCCGGGGAAGTATTCCCGCCACAATACTTCTTATTGGAAAGGTATCCCCTATTTGGGATGCGGTCCGTCAGCACATTCTTTCAATGGGCACACACGTGAATGGAACGTAGCCTCCATCAATGATTATATAGAAGGGATAGAAAAAGAAGCACGACGTTTCGAAACCGAAGTACGTGATAAAGCCACTGCTTACAATGAACTAGTCATTACTTCCATCCGCACCATGTGGGGCATACCATTAGACAAGCTCGAACAAGAATACGGTCCGGAGTTCTTGAATTACTGCCGGAAAATGGCTGTTCCTTATGTAAAAAGTGGAAAGTTATCTGAACGAGACAACACTTTACGCCTCACCCGAGAGGGAATTTTCATATCCGACAGCATTATGAGAGATTTGCTTTTTGTCGAAGAATAAACCCTATAAAAAGAATCACGGATGATCGGATCAGAAGTCAGAAAGTTATTACGCAAACAAAGGAGCAGAACTCACAAAGTGTTTTCCGCGGTTTTTATAACATACGATCGGCTCTTCCGTATAGCTTATTACTATGTAAAAAGGGAAGAATGGTCGCAGGAAATTGTACTCGATGTATTTCTGAAACTTTGGAAACAACGTAGTACTTTACTCGAGGTGAGAAATATCGAAGATTACTGTTTTATCCTAGTCAAAAAAGCAAAGTTATGCACAGGTAGCGGAAGAGCTAGGGATTAGTACAAAAACAGTAGTACTGAAGTAAGCAAAACGATCCGCTTCCCGGATTATTGGAGACGATATTAATATTATCTTTGCAGCCAAAAGCAAGAAATTATGTTCATTATTATAGGAATCATGCTGTCAGGTATGCTTATCGGCTACCTGCTACGTAGCAAACGGCTGACATGGATACACAAGATTATTACCTTTCTGATATGGCTGTTGCTCTTCCTACTCGGGATAGACGTAGGAGACAACAAAGCCATCATGAATGGGTTACATACGTTGGGGCTTGAAGCACTGACCATAACTTTGGCTGCAGTTATCGGCAGTACTTTATTAGCATGGGGACTTTGGTACCTATTATACATAAGGAACAGAAATAAGGAGGAAAAAGCATGAAAGGCAGCCTAATCATTGTATCCTTTTTCATCATAGGTACTCTTTGCGGTCTCTATCATCTCATTCCGTTCAATTTCTCTGATAGCAATCTCAGTTATTATGCTCTTTGCGGATTGATGTTTTGTGTAGGTATCAGTATCGGTAATGACCCGAAAACATTGAAAAGTTTCCGGTCATTGAATCCTCGCCTAGTTTTTCTGCCCATTATAACTATACTAGGAACATTGGCCGGTTGTGCCGTTGCAGGATTTTTCATGAGTCAGCGTACTCCTTTAGATTGTATGGCTGTAGGAGCCGGATTTGGATACTATTCACTATCCAGTATCTTTATTACCGAATACAAAGGAGCGGAATTAGGAACGATCGCACTCCTTTCTAATATTATGCGTGAAATAATAGCCTTGTTAGGTGCACCTTTATTAGTGAAATACTTCGGTAAACTAGCTCCTATATCTGTGGGAGGAGCCACCACCATGGATACAACACTTCCCATTATCACCCGTTATTCAGGACAGGAATTTGTCATCATTTCCATCTTTCATGGTTTCATTGTAGACTTTAGCGTACCCTTTCTGGTAACATTCTTTTGCTCTGTATCATTCTGAATAATCAATTTATTAAGAAAGAATAAGTACCGGAACCAATCTTTCCAACAGACAAATATGGTTCTCCCTTCACTCGAGTAGCCTTTACCGGAGTTCCGTTCATCATAACTTTATATTTACCGGAAGGAAGTGGCAAATAAACCTCGGCATCCATATTAGCCGGAATAGAGACTTTTAGAGAATACTCTTCACTCTTATTTTTGACAGCTATCCGGACCTTTCCACGAATGGTTGGAACAGTTGCCTCCGCCCACTCTAATGATCCCAATTGAGGTTTGATACGAACTGTTCCAAAACCGGGCGTTAATGGTTCCACCCCCATCAGATGACGTGGAATGATATTGGCTGGAGCTGCTCCCCAGGCATGATTCCAATCCTGATTCGTCTTATATTTATTATCCCAGGCTTCCAAGGATATAGTAGAACCGACACGAATCATATTATACCAACTTCTATCATCTGTCTTGGTCAGCATTTGTAATGCATATTCCGCATCATTTGCTTTGTATAAGGCATCCATTAGAAATTGTGAACCATAAACGCTACACGCCATTCCCCTAGTGCGGATGAAATTAATTACTCCCTGTTCTTTTCCTTTCGGCACCAGACCGAAAGCTAGCGGAAACATATTGCCATGTAATGAAGCATGGTCTGTATCTGCCGAGAGCCCATCCATAAAATATCCTTTGCTCGTATTAAAGAATGAACGGATAAACAACTTCCTGAAATTCTTTGCTTCCGAAGTATACAATTCAGCATCCTCCGACTTTTCCAGAACGTCTGCTATCTGCCCCATCAATCTTAAAGCTTCATAATGATAAGCATTCGTTACTGCATTATAATCAGTGAAAACAAATCCGTCCGACTCTCCCATTACATCCCATAGTTTACTGTCCGGCTTGGTATGAGGCCAATCCACAATGTCTCTAATCTGCCCATTCATACGAATGGATGAAATAAACTCCGGAGTTTGCAATCCGGTACTTGTACTTATCAGCCCATTCTTTTCACGGAGTGACAACAGGAGTCGAGGTTTCAGTTGTTCATAGCTGGCTTTGAGCGAACGGCAGTCTCCTGTATACAGATAGTCCTGCCAAGCAATCAACACAGCCTGAAGAATCCATTCGGTAGGCCAAGTAGGATGCTGTAACAGATATTCATGCGAACGGCGTGCCATCGAATACTCTCGATCCACACCATAATGGCAAAGCTGATTAATCAATGCATCTGCTTCATAAGGGATTCGTTCACGATCTCCATCCACATAGATTCCGGCAAATGAGGTTGCACGAATAGAATATTTACATAGTTTCCATACCTGATTTAAGATATCATCAGAAGAACGGAAAGAAGAAGCCGTCTCGTCAAACGGATAGTGCACCACTTCACGAACGATAGAAACAGGTGATTGAGACTCATTGTATCCCTCAATTTCACAATACCGGAATGGTAATACTTCACCGATATATTCCTGCATCAACACTGCCGCCTTTCCAGTATTTCTGCCATCCTTTTCTATTTTAATCCGATAAGTATGAGTTCCTTTCAGTAATCCTAACTGGCAACGCCGATATCGAATGGTCGATTGTCCCGGATTACGCAGTACATGCCCGTTTTCCAAACACTCTCCCAAATGTATAGTTACCGAATCAGACTCGTTCACTGACGTAAACGTTAAAACCAATTGGGCGAAAGCATCAGTTCCAAAATCAACCAGACACGCATTAGTGGAGAGATTTTTCACAGCAGCCGGAGATTCCATTGTTTTTACCTGTGGATAGTAGGCTGTCGCATATTCGGATAAGCTCCCGGCAGTGCGGAAAGCTTTCACTCCCGACCATTCACTCTCCCCTTCTGTATCTGTCACAGTCTTCACTCGCCAGAAATAAGTCTTATCAGGTCTCAGAGCTTCACCTCCATATAAAACAGCAACCGACTGTCCGTTCTTTACTTCACCACTATCCCACACATTCCCCTTTCCGGAAGTTGCATCGGACAGATTATCCGCAACAATCAGTCGATAAGCAATTTGATGTGTATTCTGTGCTTCTCCCGGAACGATCCATGAAAAGGCAGGATACATTGAACGAATAGCAGCATATTGAAGTGATTCAATAGCAGAATCAAGCTTCCAAACCGGAAGACTGGAAACATATCCATTGTTCCAGGTACGGTCGGTATGTTCTATCAAGTCGGTCATCAGGCCGGATGGTTTGTTACCAGCCATAGCTGATAATGATATAGAAAATACTTCCAAAGCTACTAGAGCCAACCGCTTCAGTAATCTATTTCTTCTCATGCAATTCACAGTATTATTAATAAGGCAAAAACTTGTGTTTATTTAATAGTCACCATTGTAGCACCAAATCCATATTCCTGAAAAGAAGCATCCTGATAACGACAACTACTATATTTCCGCTTCAGTTCATCAAGCACTGCTTTCCGAAGTACTCCATCTCCTTTACCATGTATAAAGACTATCTTTTGCTCACGCTTATTCTTATATGCCTCCATCACTTCACGAAATTTATCCAGTTGATAATTCAATATTTCGCTGTTACTCATTCCTGTAATATCATCCAGCAACGAATCGATATGAAGATCGATCTCAATTATTCCACTTTTTCCATCATGTCCCCGGTTTGGCTTTACGACAGGCTGTGACTTAGGTTTATCAATAGATTTTTTTTGCAATAAAACCGTTTGAAGTTCTTCCGCCGATACATATACCTGTTTAGCCGGCATATCGCCTTTGACTATATCGTAAATTAGCGCAGGTTCTTCAAAAAAGTCAGAAGGACTGAATGTATGCAACTTATAAAACTTCACCGTATCAATTCTCAACTCCACATTCACAGCAGGTTTGATTGCCGCAGGTTTGCTGTCTTTAAAAGCAATAAACTGAACTGCTACATGTTCCATTTCATTTAATATATCTTTAGTAAATTCTTCCAGCAACAATTTTGTATTCGGTTCAATCAATCCATGCGAACGGGTTTTCCAGGCTGTCCCTTCCGCACTCATATACGTGTAATACAAATAATAATTGCTATCATTTACCAGATATGTCTCAAAGGGGGTAGTCATCATTGACTTTGCATCCTCGGGCACATAAGCAAGCAATACATTTAATGTATCTCCGCCACGTACTTCCGGTTGGCGTTGTACCATAGGCATTTCCGGTTTCACAGGTTTCGCAGGTTCTTCATGTTTCGGGACCGACGTGCTTGGCTTACGCTTTATATTATAATCATCTGTTTCAATTACTACACACTCACGTATCGGCATCGGGATATCAAATCCGTCTGCATCTTCTACTAAAACGAAATCTTTGCCTTTGAATCCTGTTACGACTCCCCCACCTACTTCACTAAGAAAGCGTACTTTATCTCCTATTTTCATCGTTATATATCTCCTATTAAAGTTCAAATTAATAATGAGTAACAAAGATAGAGCATTTCTATGAAAATGCTACCGAAATCAATTCCAAAAACAAGAAATCCATTTTTATTTATTATTTTTCTCTAACTTTGCCCCATTAGTACAAACGTTTCCATTTGAGTAACTACAAAACAATAACAGAAACAATGAAAAATTCTATCAAAGTGATTGCTTTCGATGCAGACGACACATTATGGAGTAACGAGCCCTTTTTTCAAGAAGTAGAAAAACAATATACAACCTTATTGGATTCTTATGGTACTTCACCAGAGATATCATCAGCCTTATTCCAAACTGAAATGAAGAATCTAAAATACTTGGGATATGGTGCGAAAGCATTTACAATTTCAATGATTGAAACTGCACTGCTTGTTAGCAAACAAAGAATTTCAGCTTGTGATATCGAGAAAATAATTAATTTGGGTAAGTCATTATTAGAAATGCCAATTGAATTATTGCCAGAAGTCAAGAAAACATTAGAAGTTTTGAAAGGAAAAGGTAAATATAAACTAGTTGTCGCAACAAAAGGGGATTTATTGGATCAAGAAAATAAGTTGGAACGTTCTGAATTATCTTCTTACTTTGACCATATTGAAGTAATGTCTGATAAAACAGAGAAAGAATATCTTCGGTTATTAAAGATTCTACAAATAGATCCTTCCGAATTTGTTATGATTGGCAACTCTCTTAAATCAGATATTCAGCCTGTATTATCTTTGGGAGGATACGGAGTTCATATTCCCTTCGAGGTGATGTGGAAACACGAAATAGTGGATACTTTTACGCATGAACATCTGAAACAGATAAAACGTTTCGGTGAACTGCTATCCTTGTTCTAGCAAACAAACATTGATATGAGAAGTTGGAATAGTACATATAACTTATCTTTGCCCCCACAAAGATAAACAAATAAGAAACATACATGAAACATTTAAAACTCAAATTACTGTCAATTGCTTTATTGACGGTCACCACTTCGACTATGGCACAAAGTTTGGATAAAATGAACTGGCTGAATGAGCCTCAACAATGGGAAATTAAAGACGGTAAAACATTGGTAATGGATGTTCCGGCAAAAACCGACTTCTGGAGAATTTCACATTATGGATTCACTGTTGATGACGGTCCTTTTTATTATGCTACCTATGGAGGAGAATTTGAAGCAAAAGTAAAAATCACCGGGAACTATGTGACTACCTTCGATCAAATGGGATTAATGTTACGCATCGATCATGAGAACTGGATTAAGGCAGGTGTAGAATACGTAAACGGTAAACAGAATGTGAGTGCTGTAGTAACACATCACACCAGTGATTGGAGTGTAGTACAATTACCGGATGCCCCACGTTCTATTTGGATCAAAGCAGTCCGGAAGTTAGACGCAGTAGAAATCTTCTTTTCACGTGATGACAAAGAATATATTATGATGCGCACCTGCTGGTTACAAGATAACTGCCCCGTAATGGTCGGATTAATGGGTGCTTGCCCCGACGGAAATGGATTTACTGCTACATTTGAAGAGTTCAAAGTAACTCAACTACCTGACCAACGAAGATTGGAATGGGCTAAAAGACAGCAAAATAAATAAGAACTGATAATCTTTTAGAAAGGAATTCCGGAATAACATCTGGAATTCCTATTATAGACAAAAAGTCCTTCACCTCTTCACACCCCTTTATTCTTAGTCATTAGAGGGTGAAGGCTTCCCTTCACATCTGCGTCCATCTATTCACTAGCCCCAATTCGGTAATTCCTTAATCGGACGATTCTTTATCACATTTCACAATAACCTTATCTCTCGCCCAATTCATTAATAGATAAGTTCTTCTCTACTAATCATAAACTTACTTTCTCTCTATAGAGAAGTTTTTCTTGCTTAGAACAAATCTATAATTGCAAGTTTTGATTATATAAACGAAACTTGCGTTTTTATAAATGCAACTTGCATTTATAAAAACAAAACTTACGTTTATAGTTTTGTAAAGGCAAAAAGAAAGTTTACCATTAGAGGAAAGAAAGTTTGTCTCTAATGGAAAGCAACTTTTCTATTAATACTTATATAAACAGGTACTAATAAGATCCATTGAACAAGGAATGTATTTACTGTTCATAAACAGTAAGTAAATGTTTAAAGTTTAGATTATGATATACCTACTTTTATACTTTATCCAAAAAATGTATGAACAAACACAGAACACATCTATATAAAACGATTATTTTTTCATTATTGCCAGCAATATTTTCCACATTATATATCAAAGTTTACACAGTTTTTTTTATACTTTTGCAATATGTCTGAACAAACTAAAAACACATCTATATGAAACGACTACTTTTTTCATTATTGCTAACGATATTTCCTACATTATATATTATAGCAGATAAAATAATATGGCAGATAGGAGAAAAAGATGGTTCATCAGCTGAATTAGCATTAGGTCCCTCAGATTACACAAAGTTTCTGGCCAATGACTTCGGATACGAAGATCGCTATTTTTTAATAGGAACTTCAAAGGTAGAAAAGGAATTTTCGTATGTACTGCCCGGACCTGCGGATCAGTGGGGAGGAACAGGAGGCACATCAGGCTGGCGAACACATGATACAACGATCCTTTTTAATCTTGAAAATCCTTCTAAATCTAAAGATTGGAATCTAGTCATAGATTTATTGGGAGCAAGCCCATTAGGAGCAGTTGTAAAAGTGACAGTTAATTCCGTAAGTAAAAGGTTTGTAATCGAAGGTGGTCCCAAAGAAGTATTAGAAGGGGACGTACAAAATGCCAAGAAAACAACTTTAAACTTTCCGCTTGAAGATAAACTATTAAAAAAAGGAGGGAATTCCATTGTTATCTCTGTCTTAGAGGGTGGTTGGATTGTATTTGACCAAATACAACTAATGGGTCCCAATCAGGCAACATTAGGTAAAACGAGCGCAAAAGCATTTCTTCGTGATATCTACGCTGCTAATTATGAAATAGAAAATGATGGAAACAGATTTCAACCGTTGTTAGTTGATGTCGAACATTTGACTGGAAGCCCCAGGCTTAAAGTAGAAGTTGATAACGTTGAGATATTTTCCTCTGTCATGGACACCGCTCGTTATCAATTTGAAGCTCCTATGCCGGCAGTACATCAATCTAAAAAAAGTACTTATAAGATATGGGCGGACAATGAATTATTACAATCCGGCACCATTATACGTACTCCTCAAGCATTGCATTCCTATGCTGATTATGTAGATACCAAAATGGGAACAGGGCATTCACGTTGGATGATCGCCCCCGGCCCTTGGATGCCTTTCAGTATGGTAAAATTAAGTCCGGATAATCAAAATGCAGGATGGCAAGCCGGGTATCAACCTACTTTTGAAACGATTGGATGTTTCAGCCACATACATGAGTGGACAATGGGAGGACTGGGTATGATGCCTACTAATGGTGAACTGCAAATCAGAGTGGGCAATGAATTAAGACCGGACGAGGGCTATCGTTCACGTATCGACAAAAGAACAGAAGAAGCTCCTCTGGGATATTATAAAGTCTATCTGACGGATACGAAGATATGGGTAGAAAGTACGGCAACTACCAGAGCTTCTTTTCAGAAGTACACTTTTCCCAAAGAACAAGACGGACGTGTAATGATTGATCTTCAAATTCCTACGGAATATGATTATCAATTAGTAGATATTAAAATAAACAAGGTCAGTGATTATCGAATCGAAGGGTACAGTCATCAACTGTCTCCCCGCCCTCATGTATGGAGCAATGATGCGGATCAGGACTATAGAGTTAATTTTGTGATAGAGTTTGACACTCCTATTAAGAAGGTCGGCGGTTGGATGGAAGACAAAGTGCTTGACTCTGACGTCATTGAAGGAAAAGATTTAAAATATGCAGGATTATACGTCGAGTTTGATACCCAGAGACATCCGATTGTCCAAGCCCGTACAGGGATCTCTTTAGTAAGCATAGCCAATGCCTCGGAGAATTTAAAGGAAGAAATATCCAATAAATTCGATTGGAACTTTGATGCAATCGTACAAAACCAGAAACAAGTATGGAACAATATTCTGGGTCGGGTACAGATTACAACCAATGATCGTTTGGAAAAGGTACGGTTTTATACAAATGTGTATCGAGCTTTTTGCAGGAATATCTGGAGTGACGTGAACGGAGAGTGGATGTCAGCAGACAAAAAAGTGCAGAAACTAAGCAATCCGGAACACCGCGCTTTAGGATGCGATGCTTTTTGGAATACCTTTTGGAATTTAAATCAAGTCTGGAATTTACTGACACCCGAATGGTCTTCCAGATGGGTGAACTCTCAATTGGCTCTGTATGACACAAATGGTTGGTTAGCCAAGGGACCGGCAGGCATGAAATATATTCCTGTCATGGTAGCAGAGCATGAGATTCCTCTAATTGTTTCCACCTATCAAATGGGGATCAGGGATTACGATGTGAATAAAGCTTTTGAAGCAGTCAAGAAGATGCAGACAACTCCTGCCACTCATGTTGCAGGTGGTTTTGCAGGAAACAGAGATCTGATCCCTTATCTCCAATATCATTATGTCCCAATCGAAAAAGGACGTTTTTCTAATACTTTAGAGTATTCGTACGATGACTGGACAGTCGGGCAATTGGCTAAATCATTAGGTAAATATAAAGAGTACCAAACTTTTAGCGAACGAGGAACCTGGTGGAAAAATGCAATGAATCCGGCAAGCGGATATGCACATATGAGAGATACACTCGGAAATTATACATCCGATTTCGATCCTTTTAAGTCGGGACGAAATGGCCACTATGTCGAAGGGAATGCATGGCAACTAAGTTTCTTTGTACCTCAAGACATGCCCGCTTTAGTCAAATTGGTAGGACAAGACAAGTTCGTGGAACGATTGAATTGGGGCTTTTCAGCCAGCGAGCCATGGAGATATAATGCTCCTAATGACCAATATTGGGATTATCCGGTAGTTCAAGGTAACCAACAATCGATGCATTTTGCTTTTTTATTCAATTGGGCAGGAAAACCTTGGCTAACTCAAAAGTGGAGTCGTTCTGTAATTGACCGATATTATGGATACGGTATCGCCAATGCCTATCTGGGCGATGAAGATCAAGGACAGATGAGTGCATGGTTTGTAATGGCCGCTATCGGCTTATTCCAAACAGATGGAGGTTGCAGAGTGGATCCTATTTATGAAATAGCAAGCCCGCTATTTGAAAAGACCGTTATTAACCTAAAAGGACTCTATGGACGAGGAGATAAGTTTACAGTTACAGCAAAGAATGCATCAAGAAAGAACAAATATGTTCAAAGTGCGACACTAAATGGACAACCTCTGGAAAGTTTCTATTTCCCTGCCTCTGAGTTACTGAAAGGAGGAGAATTAATTTTAGAAATGGGCGACACACCTAATAAGACATGGGGAGTTACCCTATGAAAAGTAGAACTCAAATCTAAGAAACGTCGGGACTGACTAAAAAGTGAATCAGATTACTTTCTAATCAGTCCCACAATTATCATCTAAATCATATTTATCACAATCTATCTTTCCGCCTCGATTGTATAAGTGAAACTATCCGCCCGATAATAGCCGATGTTATATTCAATAGGAACGTTGTTCACATCATACACAAATCTTTTCCTTATCAATATAGGATCGCTAGACTCAATTTCTAATTTTTCTGCAATAAACTCTCCGGCAAGCCTTGCAGAGATTTCCTCCTTACTGGTCTTTACTACTATTTGATATTGATTCTCCAGCATTTCGTACAAAGGACGAGTATAATCTTCTTCCCCTGTCAAAGGAATAGCAGGATTGAAATAAGAGATAAAATATACAAATGGATATTCTTTTCTTCCTCTTACCCGCTCCATCACTACGCAGCGTGCGTCAGAATTATCATCTAAATGGAAGAAAGTACTAATCTCTTCAGTAGGTCTTTTTAAACTGACATGTAATTCAAAGTTACGAATTTCAATTCCTAACATCTTCATCTCTTGAGAGAAACTAAGCCAATTTTTCACTCCACCTACAATACCTTTTTTGACTACCTTAGTACCAAATCCTTTCTTTCGTACTAAAAGTCCTTCGAACACAAGCTTATTGATAGCTTGCCGCAATGTATTTCTTGAAATATGCAATTGTTTAGACAAATCAACTTCATTGGGAAGTAACTTCCCATTCTTATATTCTTCAGACTCTATAAATCCTCTCAAGATTTCTTCAGCCTGAATATGAAGAGGTTTATCACTATTATGATCTAACTTCATTACTTTAAAGCAGTTTATTTCTCAGCAAATATAAGACTTATCAAAAAAAGTTCCAAGTATTGTAGAGAATAAAAATAAAACCTTTATATTTGCACAATACTATATATGTATGAACATACAAAATCTCAAATAGAAGTAAACATGAGAAAACCTAATTATGATAAATATCCTTCTACAAAGATAACAGGAATGATTGCGCAAGGGTGGGATACTATCATTACCATTTTAAAAGAAAAAATGAACGGGAAAAAGGTCCTGGCGATTGACATGTATACGGGAGTATATGAAGAAGAAGTGATGGAAGCTTTTAAGAAAGTTTTCTCCGAAAAAGTAATCAACGTGCGAGGTTTAATGAAACCGGAACAAGAAATTCTCGCAATGACCGAACGCTTCATGACAGAAGATGTACTGTTTGGGTACGTGACTAATCTGAAATTACAAGATTATTTTGATGCAGACAAATTAGCAAAAGCCCAGCAGGAAGTCAATGAATTCGAAGGCACTATGCTAATCATTGGAACGGGGGCTTCTTTAGTGGCTCCCCAAGATGCGCTAATTATTTATGCAGATATGGCGCGCTGGGAAATACAGCAACGTTTCCGACGCCATGAGGTAATGGCTTTAGGAGTGGACAACCGGACCGAAATGGTTTCCTTACAATATAAAAGAGGATATTTTAATGATTGGAGAGTTTGCGACAGCTATAAAGATAGTTTATTTAGCAGGATAGATTATTGGATCGATACTCATATAGCCGGATCACCGAAAATGATTGATCGGGAAACTTTCTTTAAAGGAATAGAGGCAACAATAAAAACACCGTTTCGGGTAGTTCCTTTCTTCGATCCGGCTCCTTGGGGCGGTCAGTGGATGAAAGAGGTTTGTGACTTAGATCGTGAGCGCAAGAACTTTGGTTGGTGTTTCGACTGTGTACCGGAGGAAAACAGTCTTTACTTTGAAATAAATGGTGTACGATTTGAATTACCTTCTATTGACTTAGTTCTGCTGAAAAGCAAAGAATTATTGGGTGAACCCGTAGAATCACGATTTGGCAAAGACTTCCCTATTCGTTTCGACTTTTTAGATACGATGCAAGGAGGTAATTTAAGCCTACAGGTACATCCAACTACACAGTTTATTCGTGAAAGTTTCGGCATGTATTATACTCAGGACGAAAGCTATTACCTGTTAGATGCCGGAGAAGACGCAGTGGTTTATCTGGGAGTAAAAGAAGGAGTAGATAAAGAAGCCATGATTAATGATCTACGTACAGCTCAAAAGGGAGAACAGATTTTTGATACTGAAAAATACATCAACAAGATTCCCGCAAAGAAGCATGATCATTTCTTAATCCCGGGAGGCACGATACATTGCTCCGGTGCAAACAGCATGGTACTTGAAATAAGTTCGACACCCAATCTTTTTACTTTCAAATTATGGGATTGGCAACGTTTGGGTTTAGACGGTAAACCACGTCCTATTAACATAGAACGAGGAAAACACGTCATCAATTGGGACCGAAATACGGAATATGTATATCAGCACCTTCGTAATCAATTTGAAGAAGTTGCATCAGGAAACGGTTGGGTAGAAGAACGTACCGGCTTACATCCGAATGAATTTATCGAAACCCGCCGCCACCGCTTCTCATCGTCAGTATTGCATCACACGAATGACAGTGTAAACGTGCTGAACCTGCTTGAAGGAGAAGAAGTGGTAGTTGAAAGTCCGACTCATAATTTTGAACCTTTTGTGGTACATTATGCCGAGACTTTCATCATACCTGCCGGAATCAAAGAGTATACGATCAGTCCTTATGGTAAATCTGCCGGAAAAGAATGTATAACATTGAAAGCCTACGTACGTTTTTAATAATAACTAACAGACACATTAATCTAATATCCTGAGACCTATGTATGAACATGACGAACGAATTGTAATGACCCTTGATGCCGGAGGAACCAACTTCGTGTTTTCGGCAATGCAAGGTTGTCGCGAAATAATAGATTCTATTTGCTTACCGGCAGTATCCGACAACTTGGAGCATTGCCTGTCTGTGCTTGTAGAGGGATTTCTGGAAGTAGAAAAGCGATTACCCAAACTTCCGGTAGCCATAAGTTTTGCTTTTCCCGGACCCGCTGATTACGAGCATGGGATTATAGGTGATTTGCCCAATTTCCCTGCATTCAGAGGGGGAGTAGCACTTGGTCCCTATTTGGAGGAGCAATTCGGTATTCCTGTTTTTATTAATAATGATGGCAACTTGTTTGCTTACGGTGAAGCTTTGTCAGGCACTCTTCCCGAAATAAATAAACTCTTGAAAGCTGCGGGAAGTAACAAAATATACAAGAATCTATTAGGAATAACATTAGGTACAGGATTCGGTGCCGGAGTGGTCATTGACAATCGATTACTAACCGGAGATAACGGTTGCGGTGGTGACGTTTGGATCATGCGGAATAAGAAATATCCGGAGATGATAACGGAAGAAAGTGTCAGCATTCGTGCCGTCAGACGAGTATATCAAGAGGTTAGCGGAGAAGATGCTTCCTCACTGACTCCTAAAGATATTTTTGATATTGCCGAAGGAACAAAAAAGGGAAATCAGCAAGCTGCTATCAACAGTTTCTATGAATTAGGAGAAATGGCGGGTCATGCTATCATTCAGGCACTGAATATTGTAGACGGTTTAGTCGTCATTGGAGGAGGAATAGCCGGAGCAGCCAAATACATTCTTCCAAGTATGATGAAAGAAATGCAAAGACAGATTCACACATTTGCCGAAGCCTCTTTTCCCTGCTTACAAATGGAAGTATTCAATTTGACAGAGGAAGAAGGTAGGAAGAACTTCCTGAAAGAGAAAAATACGATAGTGAATATTCCATTTTCTAAGAAACAAGTCATTTATGCCAACCATAAAAAAGTAGGTATCGCAGTTTCTTCATTAGGAACGAATAAAGCTGTAGCTTTGGGAGCTTATACTTTTGCCCTGTCCCAACTGGAAACATAGATCTTCAGTTTTTATATTAGAGTAGTATAATAAAATAAGAAGTAGTTAATAGAAAAAATAAGTATAATATGATGAGGTTGAAATGGATAAGTTCCCTGTTTGTTTTAGTCGGTATTTGGGGATGTAGTTCTCCCAAGACTCTTAATCTTGTAGAGTATGTAAATCCTAATATCGGAACCATACATAGTCGTTGGTTCTTTTATACCCCCGCAGCTGAACCTTTCGGATTAGCAAAGTTAGGTGCTTCTACAAACGGCACTTACGGGAACAATCAGGGATGGGAAGCTGTGGGCTATGAAGACGGACATACTTCAATTGATGGTTTCCCTTGTCTGCACGAGTTTCAAATTGGCGGTATTTCTCTGATGCCGGTTACAGGAGAGGTAAAGACAAATCCGGGAAAACTGGAAGACCCGGACAATGGTTTTCGTTCTCGTTTTGATAAGAAAGATGAAATCGCACGTCCGGGGTATTATGCAGTCTTTCTAAAAGATTACCAAGTTAAAGCGGAACTTACGGCTACGGCTCGTGTTGGCTTTCAACGATATACATTCTCGGATTCTGAAAATGCACACATTCTTTTTAATATAGGAAACCGTCAAGGAGAAAGTGGTGCTGTACGCGATGCGTATATTAAACAGGTCAATAAGAATACAGTTGAAGGATATGTGATTACAGAACCGGAATACGTAAAGAAATACCAGGCTGGTGCTTCTGTTGCCATGTATTTCTATGCTAAACTAGATCGAGCTCCGGAATCGGTGGAAGTCTTCTATCAGGATAGCACCCTGATGCCCGGCAATGAAATAAAAGGACCGGGAGCTATTATGTGCTTAAATTACAAAACCAAGAAAGATGATGTTGTTACTATAAAAGTAGGATTGTCGTATACATCAATCGAAAATGCGAAATTGAATCTGGAAGCAGAAGCTGAAAAACTTACCTTTGACGAAGTGGTACAAGCAACGACAGAGAAATGGAATGAATCGTTGAACCGTATTGTGGTATCAGGAGGTACGGAAGATAGTAAAATCAAATTCTATACCGGATTGTATCATGCTTTGTTAGGTAGAGGACTTGCCAATGATGTGAATGGAACTTATCCTAAAAATGACGGTACCATCGGGCAAGTTCCATTAAATAAGAATGGGAAACCTGAACACAATCATTATAATACGGATGCTGTCTGGGGAGCGTATTGGAACCTGACTCCTCTCTGGGCGTTAGCTTATCCGGAATACTATAATGACTTCGTTAATAGTCAATTGCTAGTATATAAAGATGCCGGTTGGTTGGGAGATGGTATTGCTACCAGTAAATATGTTTCAGGAGTAGGAACCAACATGGTAAGCATTGCATTGGCTGGTGCATATAATAGTGGTATCCGTAATTTTGATGTCGAAACAGGTTATCAGGCCGCTCTGAAAAATGAACTTGGCTGGGAAGGGCGTATTGAAGGAGCTGGTAAAACGGATGTGAAACAGTTTGTAGAGAGAGGTTATGTACCTTATGAAAATAGTATTTTTTACGGTACGCATTCAGAAGGTTCCAGCTTCTCGGCATCACATACATTAGAGTATAGCTTCAGTGCTTATGCAGTAGCTCAATGGGCGAAAGCATTGGGACATACGGAAGATTACAAACGTTTGATGTCATTATCAAATGGCTGGGAAAAATTGTTTGATGATTCATTAAAGATGATTCGTCCACGAGTTCCTCAGGGTGAATTTATCGATAACTTCAATCCATTGGAATCATGGAGAGGATTTCAAGAAGGGAATGCAATGCAATATACTTTCTTTGTTCCACAGAATCCAAGTCGTTTGATTGAGAAAGTAGGCAAAGAATTATTCAATAATCGCCTCGATTCTATTTTTACAGAAGCTCGTAAGTCTATCTTCGGAGGAGGAAAAGTGGTGAATGCTTTTTCCGGTCTGCAAAGTCCTTATAATCATGGAAATCAACCGAGCCTCCACATATCTTGGCTATTCAACTTCTCCGGAAAGCCATTTCTCACTCAGAAATGGACTCGCTTAATTTGTGATGAGTTTTATGGTACTAGCGGTGAGCATGGTTACGGTTATGGACAAGATGAAGACCAGGGACAATTGGGTGCATGGTATGTAATGGCTGCAATGGGGTTGTTTGACGTACAGGGCGGTTCTTGCGAACGCCCTACTTTCCAAATGGGCAGTCCCTTATTTGATAAGATCGAAATTAAACTTAACCCAATGAATGCTGTGGGACAAACTTTTGTCATTGAAACAGTTAATAATACACCGGATGCTTATTATATACAATCAGCAACTTTGAATGGGAAACCATTGGAACAATGCTGGATGTATCGGGACGAACTCTATCAGGGAGGAATACTCAAATTAACCATGGGAAACCAGCCTAAAGAACAATGGGGAGTAGAAAATCCTCCGCGTTGTTCCGAATAAATAGTTACTTAAAACAAATAAGAAGATATTCATGAAAACACAAAATTCAACATTAGCGACTCTTCCCATTCTTTTTGGTTTCTTTGTAATGGGATTCTGTGACATAGTCGGAATTTCTTCCGACTATGTTCAACGTACTTTCGGCTGGTCTCCTGCTATGACGGGATTTGTTCCTTCTCTTGTTTTTATCTGGTTCTTGTTCTTAGGAATCCCTATCGGAAATCATATGAACAAGTGGGGACGTAAAAATACAGTATTACTTAGTATGACAATTACTGTAATAGGTATGTTATTGCCCTTAATCAGCTATAATAGTGCAACTTGCATGATCGCTTATGCTCTTCTAGGAATTGGTAATGCAATTCTGCAAGTTTCACTGAATCCATTGTTGAGTAATGTTATTACCAACCAACATTTATTGACCAGCAGTCTGACTGCAGGACAAGTGATTAAAGCTGTTTCGTCTCTTGTCGGACCGGAAATTGTTCTGTTTGCCGTCGCTTATTTTGGAGATGATAAATGGTATTATTGTTTCCCGATATTAGGTTGCATCACCTTATTGTCAGCAATTTGGCTAATGGCTACTCCTATAAAGAGAGAAGATTCTGCCACAACACAACTACTGCCTATTAGTGATACTTTTTTCTTGTTGAAAGATAAAAAGATACTGCTATTGTTCCTTGGCATTTTCTTTATAGTCGGTGTGGATGTGGCTACCAACTTTATTAGTTCTAAACTAATGGCCGAACGTTTTAACTGGACAACAGAACAAGTAAAATTCGCTCCACAGGTTTATTTCCTGACTCGTACGATAGGGGCATTATTAGGCGTTTTCTTCTTGGCACGCATTGCCGAAATGAAGTATTTCAGAGTAAACATAATCGCATGTCTTTGCTCTTTATTGATCTTAGCATTCGTAGAAAATGATATAACAAACCTGATTTGTATTGGTGCTGTTGGTTTCTTTGCCTCTTCAGTATTCTCTATTATTTATTCAATGGCATTACAAGCAAGACCGGAAAAGGCTAATCAAATCTCTGGTCTGATGATTACTGCGATTGCGGGTGGAGGAGTAGTCACTCCTATTATTGGTATAGCAATCGGGAAAGTCGGTATTATTGGTGGTGTGTTTGTTACGTTAGTATGCGTGTTGTATTTAACTTATTGTGCTTTCGGCATAAAAACAGGCAAATTAAACTAAGCAATAAAACCATGTTAATGCAATCTAAAAGGAGTTACTATCCATAACTCCTATAAAAATGAAAGATATTGCTTATATCTATCCTTCGCATTACTTAATAAACTTTCTTCTAAACAAACATTTTCCTGAAAAAAAGAATGTTCCAAGTTTATCCCCCCCTTCTTCACTGACTTGTTCCAATTTCCGATAATATGCCCTTCATGAAGTAATACCGGATAAAATAATCCATTGTTTGTAAATGCTTTAGGGTAGAATTCTTTAGGTAGAACGTCCGTCCGATCCTTATATCCTAGAAGGTACTCATCATATGGAGGGAGTAAATGTAAACTATCAGCTATTTTACCACGAGTGCGGCAAGAGTTATGAATATACCAAGTCTGGCTATTCCACTGTTCAGTAATCATTTCAGACTCTATCAGATAAACAGCCTGTTTTGCTTCAGAAATCGATAATCCGGACCACCAGATAAAATCCTGCAAAACGGCAGGAGCGTGACTACGAAAATAATTTCTTGCCAAACGGGCTAAAGCCTCATCCCTCGTTATTTCCGGTACAGGAGGGACACGTTCCTCCAAAAGCATATAAGTATGTTTTCTTCCCTGACACTCACCACTACAGATAATGCCTTCAACTTCCGCACGTGCCATGAAACGAGTCATGTGATAGGTATCCGCTAAAAGCCCGGCACGTTCAAAATGTTCTGCTATTTCCTGTTTAGTGAGGTTTTTCTTTCCACATAAGATTTTTTCCAATAGGTTATTACTTTTTGTATAAACCTCCTCTGTAATATCTAAACTATGTCCTTTAGCATAAGAGTCATTCGCAGACTTGATATGTTGAGCAGAAAGTTTCAACATCCACCGAATATCTTCTGCAACCACCAAATGCCAAGTCGGCCGCATCACATGAATCCTTAATATCTCTCCTTTTTGCAATGCTTTTTCCACTGTTTGTATAGTTGCTGATTTTAACCGCATCCCAACAGCCCATTTTACCATTGTATAATCTTGAGCCTGTATCGCTCCCATCCAAGACACTAATTCTTTAGGTCGGCAAAATTGTGGATTTAATAACTGTTGATTTAAAAGACGAATTGTTAATAGATTCATATCAGTCGATTTTATCCACAAAAATAAGATTTCTATCCCATATAAATCAAATATACTTCCGGTTTTCTTTTTAATAGTCTTAAGAACATTAACAAACAAACATACTAACAAGAATTTCAATCTACTTTGCGAGTTAAAGAGACAGAAATAATAAATAATACTCCTTCCTACTTCTGTTTTCATTTTAATGATTAATTCTCCCTAGTTATTTGTATATTTGCAGATAAAATTATTCATTCATAAACATGAGCCACGAATTGGAAGATCTACTAAAAACATTTGAAAAGAAAGGTATCAATCGCCGCCATTTTTTCAAACTGATGGCAGCAGCAGGTTTAGTGACCGCTGTTGGCATATACAAGGCGAAAGAATTTTCAAGCAACGCTAAAGGAAAAATTGTCATTATCGGAGGAGGAGCTGCTGGTATCAGCATGGCTGCCCGCCTAAACGATTGGTTGGACGAACCGGATATTACATTAATCGACCCTAGCGATCGTCATTTCTACCAGCCCGGATTCACCCTGATCGCATCAGGTGTCTACCAACCCGACGAAGTATGGAGGAAACAAGAAGACTGTATGCCAAGTGGCATCAAGTGGATAAAAGATTCTGTCGCTGCTATTGATCCAAATAAAAACCAAGTTACAACTAAAAACAATGGTAAAATTGCATATGACTTCTTAGTCCTGACACCTGGTCTTCAGACTAACTGGGAAAAGGTTGAAGGTATTACACAAGCAACATTAGGAGAAGGTAATGCTCATAGCATCTATGATTTCGAAGGTGCACAAAAAACTTGGAAAGCCTTACAAGAATTCAGCAAGACAGGTGGTAAAGCCATCTATACCGACACCTATACAAAGCACAAATGCGGAGGTGCACCTAAAAAAATATGTTTACTGACAGATGATTACACTCGTAAACAAGGAACACGCGATAATGCAGACATGCATTATTACACAGCCTCTAAAGAATTGTACGACATTCCTTTCTTCACTCCACGTCTATTGAAAATTTACGAGGAACGCAACATCCCTATCAATCTGAATGTTCGTGTAAAAGGAGTAGATACAGTTGCCAAACAAGTACATTTCGAAAAGATTGAAACCGTAGGCGATCAGAAAGTCTATACGCCATTCATTGAAGACTATGACTTCCTTCATTTTACGCCGCCCATGTCGGCTCCCGACTTCGTACGTGAAGCCGGATTAGGCTGGACGGAAGGAAAACTGGCCGCCGAAGCTTGGGTCATGGTAGACAAAGAAACATTAGTCCATAAGACTTACCCAAATATCATTTCTTTAGGAGATGTTGCCGGAATCCCAACCAGTAAAACATCAGCTGCCGTCCGCAAACAGGTACCAATTGCTGCCAAGAACCTGATCTCACTAATGGAAGGTAAGGAACCTGAAGAGAAATACGACGGATATGCCGCTTGCCCGATCGTAACAGATTACGGACACGTACTATTATGTGAATTCAACTACAAGAAAGAACCGGAGATTTCTTTCCCGTTCAACCTAATCGACACTTCCAAAGAACAACGAGCAGCTTGGTGGCTGAAAGTTCACATCTTAAAACCTATGTATTTCTACGGAATGTTGAATGGGTTTGCATAGAAATCCGGAAAAGCATAAATAACAAAAACATCTAACAAAAAATCCTCGTACCCATAGAAATATGGGGCGAGGATTTTTGTTTTATTCCCCACTTCAATTTACTCCGCCAACAGATATTCGTACCATTTCTCACAAAATAATCACCATCTATATCCCGTATATTCACACCATTATAATATCTTTGTTATGTAATATACACAATAACAATGAAAATAAAAATAGTTAATTATTTACTGCTACTTACCGTATCTGTATTCTTCTTAACCGGATGTATACAAGACGACGATGAAGAACCGAACGGAGCTAACATTCAAGTGAATGATGAGTTACCCACATTTTCTGTACGATTGAATACTGGTGAAACAATTACCAGCCAATCGTTAGAAGGAAAAATTTCATTCATAGTGTTCATAAGTGTAACTTGCCCAGACTGTATTGCTATTCTTCCTATTATAGAGAGGTTGTATATAGAATACAAAGACAATAAGGATATTGTCATATTCACAATTAGTCGTGAACAAGGAGAACAAATAGTAGGAAAATTCTGGAAGGAACAACGCTACACAATACCTTATTCGGCCCAAGAAGACCGAACTGTTTACAGTTTATTCGCCAAAAGCGGAGTTCCACGCATATATATTGCAAATAAAAACCAAATAGTCCAATATATATATACAGATGATCCTCTTGCCAAATATGAGGAACTTAAAGGTAATATAGAGTCATTAATCAAAGCATTCGATAAATCACCAGAAAAATAAATTTACAAAGTGTATAAAAGCATTGAGTCTATTTGAAAATAAAAGTTTATTTGATTTTTATTTCTTCTTTTGTAATAATCAACTATACAAATACGACTAACTTTCCATAATAAGTAAAAAATAAAAGAAGTGGAAGAAGAATTCATCGAACTATCAGCAAGAGAATATCTCATACATGATATACATTCAGAAGATAACTCCATGACAGACAGAAAAGAGCAATTATACCAAGCAATTAATCAATTAGACAATATAGAAAAAGCAACTATCATTCTCTATCTTGAAGGCTACGAATACAAAGAAATATCAATCTTAATAGATATTTCCGAAACCAATGTTGGAGTGAAAATTAATAGAATCAAGAAGCAACTCATAAAACGGATAAAAGATGGAAGAAAATAATTTAAAAGAATTCTGGAAAGAAATACATATTAACACCGAAGAGAAACCGGTTAATATAAAGGAGGTTATACGCAGAAAACACTGCAATGTAATTTCTCACACATTACATCGTCAGAAAATTCTAATCTGTCTATTTACTATCTTCCTGATAATTTCAGTGGCAACCAGTACTTTAGATACGATCATTATGGAAAGATTCTCTATTCGCCTATGGATACCAAGCACCTTTCTATTATATTTGTTACTTTCGAGTATCAGACACTATCAACTATATACAAAATCAGCCGATTTATATTCAATCACAGATTCTGATAGGATACTTAAAAGACAATTAAAACGGAAGATCAATTTTGATTTTATGATCTATCTGATATATTTTTATGGAATGGCCATCAGATTAATCTGCATGTATTTTAGCAGTTTAGATGAATTAAAAAGTATGTCACTCCTTTTAATACTCTTTGTCGGACTTCTTTTTATTATTCCCTGGCTAATAAGATATCAGCAGAAACACCGATACAGATATTATTTCAACTCACTTGATAAGAGTCGTAAGCAGTTGGAAGTCTCCGAATAAATCTCTACTTTTGCCCTCTATAACAAAGAATATACTTAGAATGGTACGCTATAAACTCACCTCTCCGCCAATGGTAAAAGCAACAATCCAGTTGCCAGCCTCCAAAAGTATCAGCAACCGCGCACTCATCATCAATGCGTTGGGTAAAGGTATTTATTCTCCTGAGAACCTGTCCGACTGTGATGATACCCAAGTTATGATAAAGGCTTTGACTGAAGACAAGGAAACGATCGATATCTTGGCTGCCGGAACTGCCATGCGCTTCCTGACCGCTTATCTAAGTGTTACTTCAGGAGAACGTACTATCACAGGAACTGCTCGTATGCAGCAACGTCCCATACAAATATTGGTGAATGCTCTTCGTGAACTGGGAGCTGATATCGAATATACAGGAAATGAAGGTTTTCCTCCATTACATATTATAGGGACAGAACTAAAAAAGAATGAAATCACGTTGAAAGGAAATGTAAGTTCCCAATACATTTCCGCTTTATTAATGATAGGACCTGTACTCAAAAACGGACTAACATTACAATTAAGCGGAGAGATCATCTCACGCCCCTATATCAACCTTACATTACAATTAATGAATGATTTTGGAGCAAAAGCCGCATGGACTGCTCCTAACCGTATTTCTGTTGCACCACAACCATACGAGAGTATTCCTTTTACTGTAGAAAGCGATTGGAGTGCTGCCTCCTATTGGTATCAGATTGCAGCATTATCTTCCAAAGCAGAAATAGAATTATTGGGATTATTTCACCAGAGCTATCAAGGAGACAGCCGTGGAGCAGAAGTTTTCTCACGATTGGGAATCACCACCGAATTTACAGCTAAAGGTATAAAGCTGAAAAAGACTGGTAAAGCACCCAAAAGATTGGACGAAGACTTTGTTGATATTCCAGATCTGGCACAAACATTCGTTGTAGCTTGTGCATTGTTGAATATTCCTTTCCGTTTTACTGGCTTACAGAGTCTAAAAATCAAAGAGACAGACCGCATTACTGCTTTAAGAAATGAGTTGAAAAAACTAGGATACCTTATCGAAGAAGAAAATGATAGTGTATTAATGTGGAATGGTGAACGTTGTACTCCTGAACAAACACCAATGATCCAAACATACGAGGACCATCGGATGGCAATGGCATTTGCCCCGGCAGCCATTCTCTATCCGAATCTTCAAATCGTAGAACCAGAAGTAGTGTCTAAATCATATCCTAATTATTGGGAAGATTTAAGGCAAGCTGGGTTTCAAATAATAAACGTAAAGTAACTATTATATTGTGAAAGATTTTAATAAATACACTTCACATATCAATTTCTCCCCTGTTATAGACTTTACAATCCAACAGGGGAAATCTGTTAGTTATAAAAAAGGGGAATACTTCGTCCGACAAGGAGAAATCTGCAAAACTTTAGGATTTGTAACCTCCGGCTCTTTCAGATACTGTTGTATCAATAGTTTGGGAGAAGTGAATATTGTAGGCTATACCTTTGAAGAGTCTTTTGTCGGCAACTATCCTGCCGTTCAACTGCAAGATAGATCAAACGTAGACATACAAGCTTTATGTGATTGTACTGTATATGAACTCACTCATCAACAAGTTAATGAGTTTTATGAAGCCAACGTAGAACATCAACGTTTAGGACGCCACATTGCCGAAACCTTATTATGGGAAGTCTACGACCGAATGATTTCAATGTATAGCCTGACGCCGGAAGAACGTTACCTGGAAATCTTAAACCGCTGCCCCGGCTTGCTAAAACTTATCACTTTAAAAGAACTTGCTTCCTATCTCCTGATCCGTCCCGAAACACTTAGCCGAATACGAAAAAGAGTCGTTCGCAAACAATAGCATACACTTGCACCCATACAACTACCATTATAAGTATCAATTTCCTGTCTAAATAGTTAAACTACAAATTTCTTTCAATTCTTGATTGAAATCAAGAATATTCTCATTATCCTCCTCTACTTTTGCAGGCAAAACCATACTGACATTCACTTATGAAAAGAATAATGATTATAGGTGCCACTTCGGGCATTGGTCGCGGATTAGCAGAACAATATCTGCGAGAAAATTGTCTGGTCGGCATTACCGGACGCAGAGAAAACTTACTTAAAGAACTCTTCAATCAAAATCAAGATCAAGTATTTTATCAGGTATGTGATATTACCAACACCCAAACCACCCTCTCAAGATTAGAATCACTTGTACAGAAAATGGGAGGAATGGATATTCTGATTATCTGTGCAGGAACGGGAGAGTTAAACCCGGAACTATCTTATCAGCTGGAAGAACCGACTCTATTAACCAATGTAATCGGATTTACCCATATAGCCAATTGGGGCTTCCGCTATTTCGAAACCCAAAAGAGCGGTCATTTAGTCGCCATTTCTTCCGTAGGAGGTACTCGAGGAAGTGGCATCGCTCCCGCTTACAATGCTTCCAAAGCCTATCAAATCAACTACATGGAAGGACTTCGACAAAAAGCGACCAAATCTCCGTACCCTATTTATACTACGGATATTCGTCCCGGATTTGTAAACACAGCTATGGCAAAAGGAGAAGGGCTATTTTGGGTCACACCAGTAGATAAAGCTGTAAAACAAATAACGAAAGCCATCTCTCATAAGAAAAAGGTAGCTTTCGTCTCCAAAAGATGGAAATATGTAGCATGGCTGTTCAGATTGATACCTTCGGCTCTTTATTGCAGAATGTAATTAACTAATAGCTTTTCTCATTCGCCATCTTCCACATATTCAAGAAAGAGGCTTTAGTTATTTCTACAATTTTATCCCAATTCAACCGGTCGGCATGGTCCGATGGTTGGTGATAGTCAGGATGCCCATCTGTATGATACCAAATAATAGGAATACCGACTTTGGCAAATGTACCGTTATCGCTACCTCCCACAGGATTATCCCACGCACGATAATCAGGTTGAAGTTTCAACCCATACTTTTTAATGTCCTCTTTCAGCCAATCACCAAAAACAGGATGAGCTGCGGTATAGAAATAAACAACCTGTTGAGGTTGTTCGGGCTTATTATTACGTCCGATCATATCGAAGTTCAAATATCCTTTAATCTGAGAAATAAAAGGGCAATTCTGTACAAAATATTTAGAACCGAGCAAACCTTTCTCTTCTCCATCCCAAAAAGCAAAGATGACATTCCGTTCCGGTTGCTGCCCACTCGTAACAAAAGCGCGGGCTATCTGTAATACAGCAGATACACCGGAAGCATTATCATCCGCACCGTTATATATCTGATCCCCATCGAGAGCCGGATCAACCCCTAAATGATCAAAGTGCGCACCTACAATAACATATTCATTGGCATTTTTACCGGGAATCATTCCCAGAACATTTCTCATAGAAAGTTTTTGATGGACTCCAAGTTTCAACTTTGCAATAGAATCAGGATGCACCTCAAGTCTCCCTTGCTTCTGGCGTTCTTTACGGTAAGCTTCGAAAGGCTGAAAATAACTTTCATTCAAAGGTTGTATTCCCATCCACTGTAATAAAGAAACGATGTATTCAGAAGATACACGTGCCCCATGAAATCCTGCCTCACGCCCTTCCAACTCATCTGCAGCCAAAAAGCCAATAGTAGCTTTAGCAGAAGAACAATTAATACTTCTCAACCCTTTTTCTAGTGGAGTCTGAGCATAAAGACTCCAGCTGGCAAATAATAATCCTACTAACAAAATATGTTTCCTCATAGTATTATATAGATTTTAATTTAATAGCTAATTCCAACGATAACCCTCCAGCTTCCATCCTTTGCGTATAGGTATCTCTTTCTGGCAAGTCTTTTCTCCTGGGTTATCGTAAATCGAAAGTATATACCGCATATAATCGGACGGACGGACTTGTTCCAATGATTCAAAAAGCTCATTCAAAGCATCTGCTCCCAGACAATTGGAATGACAATCCAACTGAGTTAATATCCACGTATCCTCAATTGACAAGTGCGTCAATTGATTATTATCACAACGTAAATAAGCAATTGAAAAAGCTCCTGGCATATGTAATTCCGTTAGTTTATTGTAACTACAACCAAACTCGGTCATCGTTGGCAATTTATCCAGAAAATCAATCTTATCAAAATTACAATAATTGATAAACAAGGAACCTATTGCCATCCCATCATCAAATTTTAATGTCGAAAGATTCGGATTACAACTGCAATCGACTTCCTTTAAGAGAGGCAGACCTTTCATAGAAAGAGAAGTCAGGTTATTATAAGAACAGTATAATTTCTCCAGATAAGGCTTACTACCTATTTCCAATGATGTCAATTTAGGATTCGAATAAATCTGTAATGTTTTCAAGTTATCACACTGAACGATATCCAACCGTTCCAGATCAGGCATATTGCCAATACTAAGATCTTCCACATTAGGACAAGAAGTACTCAAATCCAATTCTGTAGTAGATTTTAAACTATTTATATTCAAATTAGTCATCCGAGGCAGAATTCCCAAATGCAAGTCACTCACATTCAATAATTCGGTCCCTATCGCACAATAATCCAATTCTTCGGCCCAAATTCTAACACGATAACTCCGGCAATTTCCATATTTATAACTAATAATCGTTTGACTGGGATCTTCAATCTTTTGTAAACGCCCATCTCCCCAATCGATCACCATTCTCCCTCCATTGGCAGACAAATCAATTTGCCTCCAATCACTGGCTATCTCTACCGTAAACTGGATTGTATTCTCATTTGTCATCTTCGGAGTTACAAAGTCATCACCAAACACACTTCTGTCTTCTGCACAAGAAATGCAAAGAAAGAATAAACATATACCTACTATATCGAACAAATGAAGTCGTTTCATCGTATAATAATTTAGTTAGTAAGGTACAAAAGTAAGAAAAGAAATAGATACCATACATGATAGAATACAAATTAATAAGTAACTTTGCAGAAAATTGACTGATTATAATTATGTGGATACTCATAACGGGTCTAGTGTTGCTGGGCATTATCGCACTGATTGCCGGAATAATCCGCAACAAAAGACTGGAACAGAAAATTGCCAAAGGCGAATTGGATCGAATGCCTGAAGTGAAGGAAGTGGATGTAGAATGCTGCGGACAACATGAGATATGCGAGAAAGAAAGTCTTTTGGCTGCCGTCAGCAAAAAAATAGAATATTACGATGACGAAGAGTTGGATCAGTTTATCGGACGGACCGGAGACACCTATACCGATGAAGAGACCAATCAATTTCGAGATGTATTGTATACCATGCAGGATGTAGATGTCGCAGGATGGATACGCAGTCTGCAACTTCGAGGAGTTGAACTGCCGGACGATCTTAAAGATGAAGTATTCTTGATCATCGGAGAACGCAGGACATCACACTCATAATTCAAAATTTAAAAAGTGGATTTACTACAATATACATTCTTTCAACATGCCCTATTAGGAAGCTTGCTGGCAAGCATTGCCTGTGGAATTATCGGTACATATATCGTTACCCGCCGACTGGTGTTTATCAGTGGCGGAATAACCCATGCCTCTTTCGGAGGGATAGGATTAGGATTGTTTACTGGGATTTCGCCAATACTTACAGCTGCCATCTTTTCCGTACTATCTGCTTTTGGAGTAGAATGGCTCAGTAAACGGAAAGACATGCGGGAAGATTCTGCCATCGCTGTATTCTGGACTTTAGGAATGGCTCTAGGCATCATGTTCAGTTTTCTGTCTCCGGGTTTTGCACCCGACCTTTCCGCTTATCTTTTCGGGAACATTCTAACCATCAATCAGGTAGATTTATGGATGTTGGGGATATTAGCCCTAATAATGACCGGATTCTTCTATTTGTATATCCGCCCTATCGTATATATCGCTTTCGACCGGGAGTTTGCCCGTTCTCAAAAGATCCCCGTAGAAATATTTGAGTATCTGCTAATGATGTTCATCGCATTAACGATTGTCGCTTGCTTACGTATGGTAGGCATTGTTTTAGCTATCTCATTACTCACAATCCCGCAAATGACTGCCAATCTGTTTACATATAATTTCAAGAAAATCATCTGGCTATCTATTGTCATCGGTTTTCTGGGATGTTTGGGAGGATTGTTCATCTCTTATCATTGGAAAGTACCTTCGGGGGCTTCCATTATATTCTTCTCTATTCTGATTTATGCAATTTGCAAAACCGGGAAGAGCCTTATCAAAAAATAGTTAGATAAAAAGTTAGCATATGGAAATCAAAATTCAATCGTTAGAAAACATCCATGAAGCAGCTCGCGAATTTATTGCTGCCATGGGAGACAACACAGTCTTTGCCTTATATGGAAAAATGGGCGCAGGTAAAACTACATTTGTCAAAGCACTTTGCGAAGAACTAGGCGTTTCGGATGTAATTAGTTCTCCAACTTTTGCTATTGTTAATGAATACCGTTCGGATGAAACGGGAGAATTGATTTATCATTTCGACTTTTACCGTATCAAAAAACTGAGTGAAGTTTATGATATGGGCTATGAGGACTATTTCTATAGCGGTGCTCTTTGTTTCATTGAATGGCCAGAACTGGTAGAAGAGCTATTACCGGGAGACGCTGTAAAAGTAACTATAGAGGAATTGGAAGACGGAAGCAGAACTATTAAGTTATGACTGGACAATATATCGTACAAGGAATCTTTGCGCTGGCAGGAATAACTTCCCTGCTGGCGGCATTGTTTAACTGGAACTGGTTTTTCACTACCCGCAATGCACAATCTATCGTCCGGAATGTGGGGCACAATCGGGCACGACTTTTCTATGGAGTATTAGGAATTGTGCTTATCGGTATGGCTACTTTCTTCTTTATCGAGACACAGAAAGCACTTGGATTATAAATTTAGTTCCAACTGGTAAAACTACAATAATTGTCTTGACTTTATCTCCAGATATTTATTGATTACGTCAATAGACAGATTCTCAGGAGTAGTCAGCAAGGAATAAATTCCATGCTGTTTCAAAGTAGAAACAATCAGTCTCTTTTCAAAAGCAAATTTCTCGGCAATTACATGCCGGTAGTATTCTTCAGCATTTTGTGCAGGAGCAGCAATATAGGCTTTCAAATCCGCATCTTCAAAAAAGACGACTAATAAACGATGCTGGCGATTCAACTGTTTCAAATAAGTTAGTTGCCGATTCATACTACTGATATTAGTAAAATTCGTATATAAAATCAGAAGGCTTCGTTTACCAACATGCTTATTCATGTGAACACAAAGAGCAGAAAAGTCTGTTTCACCAAAAGTCGTATGCTGACTATACAAACTTTCAAGGAGAGTCTGCATGTGTCCGGGCTGTTTAGAAGCCGGAACAAACGAATCAAAATGTTCGTCAAAGGTTACCAAACCTGCTTTATCTTCTTTTTGTAAAGCCACATAAGATAGCACTAAAGAAGCATTCATCGCATAATCAAGCAATGTCATTCCACGAAAAGCCTGTTGCATGATCCTCCCCTTATCAATCACATTAAAAATCTGTTGAGAACGTTCATCCTGATAAACATTCACCATTAATTGATGTCGGCGGGCACTGGCTTTCCAGTTGATTGTCCGATAATCATCTCCTTTTACATAATCTTTTATCTGCTCAAACTCTGTATGATGTCCTATCCGACGTATACGTTTAATTCCCAGCTCAGTAAGATTATCATTAATAGCCAGCAACTCATACTGGTGCAACATCAGATAAGAAGGATATACCTTGATTTCCAGAGGTTCACCACAAGTGTAACGTCGTGAAAGCAAACCGATCTGCAAGGTTACAAAGACTCTGATATGTCCAAAGCCGTAAACACCCCGTCTCGTTGGTCGCAGTGAATAAGTAATTGTTCTTCCTTCATTCGCTTGCAACTTTATCTTAAAATCAATATCACGTTTCTGAAAGATAAAAGGAATCTCATCAATAATATCCAGAGATACCGAGCGTGGATAACTACTTTCTACACGGATATTCACTTCATTGTTATCTCCGTTTGAAAAACGGTCGGCACATCGACGATATGCTCTGATCCCATGAATACTATAAAGTAGAAATCCGTCTATCAACGCCATCAGAAATAAGATAACAAGAGCTATTTGCCCTATTATAAACAATGGAGCAAATACATATCCGCTACCCAATAATAGGATAACCAGAACAAGGGCAATATAAAAACGGCGAGTGAGGTACAAATCCTTAAATTATAAATTATACAAATTGATTTAACAGCTAAGAGAATATTATTTCGGCACTTCCACCCTATCAATCAATCGTTGAGTAACCTTAACAGGAGAATATCCCTCCATCTCAGCTTCCGCAGTCAAAATCAAACGGTGTTGAAGCACAAAAGGAGCTACAAACTTAATATCTTCCGGTGTCACAAAATCACGGCCTTGTAGCAAAGCATATGCTTTAGAAGACTGCAACATGGCAACTGAAGCACGTGGAGAAGCTCCCAAATATACCGCCTTACTGGTACGGGTCTGTTGTACAATCATCGCAATGTATTGGATCAATGTACGATCTACAAAAACCTGCCCCATCAATGCCCGGAGCGATAATAACTCCTCACGAGTGATTGCTGGTACCACATTATCCAATTTTACCAATGAAGTATTTGTATGATGACGTTCCAAGATATTCACTTCCTCGTCCAAGGACGGATAACTCATCGTTATTTTCATTAAAAATCGATCGAGCTGTGCCTCAGGAAGCTTATAGGTACCTTCCTGTTCTACAGGATTCTGAGTAGCAAGAATGGTATAAAGGTCGCCCATCCGATACGTCATCCCGTCAATGGTTATCTGACGTTCTTCCATGACTTCAAACAGAGCAGCTTGTGTCTTGGCAGGTGCACGGTTAATCTCGTCCACCAATACAATATCAGCGAAAATAGGTCCTCTATGAAAATCAAAATCATTGTTTTTCATGTTGAATACTGTAGTACCCAATACATCACTCGGCATCAAATCCGGAGTGAACTGAATACGACTAAAGTCTGCATCTACCAAGCGGGCAGTCAATCGGGCCAACAAAGTCTTAGCAACTCCCGGCACTCCCTCTATCAAGATATGACCATTGGCAAGGATAGCAGTCAGCACCAAATCAACCGTTTGTTCTTGTCCAACAATAACGGAAGCAATCCTATCCTTCAGTTCTTGTATCTTCTCGGAAAAAAGCGTTAAATCTATCCGTTGTTCTGTATTCTCTTCCATATATTTTTTCTTTAGATATGATTCATTATTTCATTCATTTTATCAATAAATCGTTTCATCTCTTCCGCCGACAAAGTACGTCCTCCATAAATCACCGGTCTGATTTCACGAATAAATTTCCCTATTACTTCCACATCCATACCTGTTTTTTGAGCAATCTTAAGAAACGAGTACTCATCATCGGTCACTTCTTCAATATCTACCTGTACTTCTCTTCTTAACTCTTCTGCAAAATAAGTAAACTTCTTATGTACCAAGTTGGCATGATCATTCTTTTGATAATAAAGTGTACCTATCAATTTAGTAAATTCCAGCGATCTATTCTCCGGTTCAGGAATCACAGGTATCGCTCTTTGCCTCCTTTTTGCAGTAAATATCATGAAAAGCAATATTGCAATCATAGTTAGGTATATGGCCCAACGTAAAGGACGCTGAGAGAGGAAATACCTGAGAGGCGTTTCCTGCAATTGTTCTATTCCTTGCTGATATGCCGCTGTACGCACGACAGGCAAGTTTTTCATTCTTGACAATAACCGGAAAAGATAAGTTGCGTTGTCTCCATCCAACACACCATAATTCGTAAAAA
This sequence comes from Bacteroides bouchesdurhonensis, assembly GCF_900155865.1. Lineage (GTDB taxonomy): Bacteria > Bacteroidota > Bacteroidia > Bacteroidales > Bacteroidaceae > Bacteroides > Bacteroides bouchesdurhonensis. Next base: position 1,245,417 of record NZ_LT707006.1, on the reverse strand, counting down.
GCAAAGGCGTAGACACTAAAATGATTTCCCCTTTCCCCCATGGACGGACAAATGCCATTGAAGGATGATAATTTCCATATACCTTTGCTGTATCTTCATCAATCACAACGTCATCCATGCCTCCTACAAGATCTTTCTCCGCCAACCTTTGAAAAGGCAATGAATAATAATCACGAAAATAAGAGCTACATAGAATTGGATAAAAACAAAATACTTGTCGGGAATAAACAGTAGTATCCCCTACCCAATAAATACTATCCTTTTTTGCTAATGAAGACGCATACTTTTTCATCATCAACGGACTAAAATAAGAATAGGAGCAAGTAAACTTCAAAGTATCTTCCAATTCCTTACCAAAGGAAGTACTTATCAACATAATCTTATTCCCCCGTTCAGCCATTTCCAACAAAGACTCTACATCCAATTCACTAAACCTCAGAGACTTATCCACTATCAATATAGCCCGATTATGTAATGTGTCTTCCTGTTCCAATTGATAAAATGTTTTGGACGAGAGAGAATAGCCAAGAGGTAAAGAAGATGACAATATACTATCGAACAATGCGCATCCGAAAGGTTGTTTATCATAATGACTAAAAGTTGGAGTCCACACGAATTTCTTTGGCATACGATATTCCACTGCAAACATCAGCAGCAGAAAAGCCGTAATACCCAAAATAAACCAACGACTTCCTTTCACGAAGCACCCCCTTTCCGGATCTCCTCTTGCAAGGTTTGCATTATACGGAAAAGTTGCTCCGTTGCTTCAAAATTTCCATAACGAACCCGCAGAAAATGATTTGTCAGTTCACGAAAGGCAGGCATTCGTACTTCGCTATTATATTGAGTAGCTGTTTTATACGGTTGCCAATCAATACGTTTGGCATCACTCAAGTACTTTAATGTCTGTAAATAAAGCAAACGTATAGCTTCCCGATAATCACTACGCGCAAGTGCGTCAGCAATTCCTTCCGGGAAATCAACTCCATAAATTGTATCCTCTTCTATAGTATATGGTAAAGCACTTTTAGGCGAACGCATAAAAAATCCGGGGCGTTTCCGGTAAACAAACCAGATAATCAGAAGCAAAATAACAATAGCAATACATATTAAAATCAACTCTGAATATTGCTCCGAAAAGCGGCCACCAAATATCTTACGTAATAATTCCCCAAACCGCTGGTTAATCCATTCAAAGAAATTAATCTCCGGAGTAATCAACTCACGATTATAGTCATAGGCAGGATCAGATTGCCAGACAGCAATCTGTGCCGTATCACAAACCAACGTATCTATAGAAGAAGTTATCATCCAGTTCAAATTCCGGTTTTAAAGTTTATCAAAATTATCAATATCATTTTCCACAGTCACACTATCTACAACTTCCGATGCATGACCATATTGATAAGCCAACCCGATCAAAGCAAATATCATTGAAAGATATGCACCGAATGCCTGAATAATGCCCAACAAATAAAGCAAAAAACTGTATCCCACTGATACAGTTGCCGTACTTCCTGTATCACTCATTGCAAAAAAGTACTTTACTACCGTAGCCACGTACCAAGGAACCATCGTCACTCCTTGTAACACACTACCAATAATTCCCATTATAATAGAAATTAAAAATATGCCTCCCCATGTTGCAAACCCTAATCGAAAAGTTTTTCCCAATGCTGCCATTATTGTAATATCTTCAAATAGATAAATAGGAGCAAATAACGCGAGTGGTACAGAAAAAGCAATCAAAAGTGGAATAGTAAGGGCCAATGTATACATCGACAAATACATTAAGACACCTATCGGAATCATCGCTAACGCAACTAATACAGTACTTACAACCATTAACAGCAACATGCGACCAATATTACGGAGCAACAAAGGCTTTAATTCTCTTAACGTAACACCTTGCAACCCTCCTTCACGCTCATTATAAGTACGTATTAATGTATACACTAGCGAAGATAGCATAGCTGTCCCGATCAAATACAGCAACATATACAACGCATAGTATGTCATAAACCCGGCCAGCATTCCTAAATCAGAATTTGCCACAGCACTATTGGCAAGAGTAGTCATTGTCATAGCCCCGCCCATAAGCCCGTTTAAACTTAATGCCTGTATAAGACACAACGGTAAAATCAAATAAGTAGTTAACTTCAACAGCGGTTTCCAATTTTCTTTTATAAAATCAAAAGCTGCGTTCAACTTCTCGCCAAAAGGACGTTTAACATACAGTGCAATTTTAGGTTTCTGTAATTCCATTTTTTTTCCTATTAGGTAAATAAATATAGTAGAAAATAATAAAAGCCAACGATGATAAGATCAATCCAAGCCGTAAAAAGTCAGGAATATCTGTATGACGGGTGACAAACCCCTCTATAAATCCCGCTAAAATGAATACAGGTATCGTACCCACTATAATCTTCAATCCTCTTTTTGCTCCCCGACGGAATGATTCTAATCTGGAATATGTTCCTGGAAATAGCCAGCCATTACCTAAAGCTATTCCTGCAGCACCGGCTACAATAATCGCCCATAGCTCAAGCGTGCCATGCAAAAAGATTGCCAGAGAAGATTCCCAAAGCAAATCATGCTGATAAAAGAATGCTTGAAAAGCACCTACCATAATCCCGTTCCTCAAAAGGATATATCCTGTACCGAAACTAGTTAATAATCCCATTGCAAAACAATGAAAAGATACCATTATGTTATTTAATGTAATACCTAGAAACATAGGAATTTCGGAAGAGCCGTCATATACAGCCATCGGCTCTCCATTCGCTATATTGTTCAAAGTCATATCTACGTACCGATCTCCTAAAATCAATCTAACGAAATCCGAATCATTCACAGATGACAACACACCAATGAATACACTTACCATGAAAACACAAAAGGAGATCAATAATTCACGACGAGCATCATACATTGTTTGTGGAACCTCACGAGTCCAAAAAGTGATAATCCGCGTCCATTTCTCACGCTTATTCCGATAGATCTCGTTATGCAACGAAGAAGCAAGATTATTCAGATAGATTGTAATACGGGAGTTAGGAAAATGGGTTTGAGCAAATGCCAGATCAGCAGTCAGATCCGAATAAACATCGGCAAGTTGATCAGGGGACAAACGTTTAGCCTGTTCCACTACCTTCTCGGTATCTTTCCATTTATCAATATTCTGACGGATAAACGTTACTTCCTTCATGCCTTTCACGAGTGTTCGGATAAGATTTGTCCGAAACCGAAAGCAAAAGTAAGAGAATTTTAATATATTTGCAACGGAATCATAAAATGTTTAATCAAAAATGGCAGAATCTACAATTATCACCGGACAATTCGTTCGTATTAGCCAGACGCCCGCCAGTATAGGTGAACGTTTCATAGCATTTCTCATCGATTATATTTTGATTGTAATCTATTTGATGTCTACCATTACTCTTTTACTCAATTTTTATACTCCACGAGATTTCAACACTGTTATATATACGTTCCTCATTATCCTTCCAGTACTTTTTTACTCTTTTCTTTGTGAAACATTCAATCAAGGACAGAGTTTCGGAAAAAAGTTAATGAATATCCGCGTCGTAAAAATAGATGGTTCTACTCCCGGTATTAGTTCCTATTTACTTCGTTGGTTGTTGTTTCCCATCGATGTTCCTTTGACCGGAGGTTTAGGAGTCTTATCTGTCATATTGACCAAGAACAATCAACGTTTAGGAGATCTTGCTGCAGGAACTATGATAATTAAGGAGAAAAACTACCGGAAAATACATGTCAGCCTGGATGAGTTTGATTATCTGACAAAAGATTATCATCCTGTTTATCCGCAATCTGCTGACTTATCATTGGAACAGGTCAATGTAATTACTCGCACATTGGAATCAAACAAAAAAGATCGTGAACGCCGTATCACGATGTTGGCAAAGAAAGTACAAGAGCTTTTGTCTGTCACCCCTTTAGATTCCAATGGAGAACGTTTCTTACAAACTGTTCTTAGAGATTATCAATATTATGCGCTAGAAGAGATTTAAGTATACAAAAGCAACAAACTATTCCTATCCTTTAAAATACCTTCCGGACCGCTCGTTTCAGCGTTGTGATTTGCTTTTAAATTAGTATCTTTACATCATTGGAAACAACCTGTAAGAACAGATTCTTCGCGGAAGTTTGACACTTTCTGTCTTCGAAGAAATTTGTAACTCTCTTAAATAGCATCTATTAAAGTCCTTTCTTATATCAAATAAATATACTATTTATATTTAGCTACATAGTGAGATATGAAAAAAGTACCCAAAACACCATTATAGCGTAATTAGGTATCTATTTTGTAAAAGTGAAGTGTCAAAGATGAGAGTATAACGTTTCAAATAAACTAGAAGTGTAGGAAAGTATTATGAAAACCGCTTCTAAACCGATATTTTTTTCTAAATTTGTACTGCATAAATCCCTTCCAACCGGAAGGAAACCTGTTCTTTCAAGCGTTAAAATGTGTTTTTGCAGGCAAAGAACTATAACCGCAAGTTCTGATTATGAAACCGGAGCTTTTGATTATATAACCAAAAGCTTCAGTTATATAACCGGAGCTTGCGGTTATAGTTTTGTATAAAGGAAAAGAAAGTTATTACTTAATGGAGAACAAGTTTTCTATTAGTAGAGAGCAAGTTTTCTATTAATGGACACCAGACTATCCATTAATGAAATAGCGGCATGAACTAAATTCATATTATCTTAGCCTTAATCTGTTTCCATGTATTTCTTCAAGGTTCTCTTCTGCCCTATTCTCCCGTGTTCTTTCCGCAGCCCTTTCCGCTTTTCCTGAGTGAGAGTAATGGTGAGGCAAAACGTCTGTCCGCTCCCCCCAAAACAAGCAATGCAAAGACAGCACGGCTATGGTTTTCCCCCAAAACGCATGGAATGGCTGTAAAATGCCCTAATCCCCCTATTCTTATAATAGCATCTTAAACACATGACAGCCAGTGTGTCCTGTTGCTAAACAGCAAAATGAAAGTGACAATAGAAATGCTGCAAATGTCTATTGTCACCCTATTGTCACCACTCTATTGTCACCAATTTACCGTTGATTATCAGATGTATAACACTTAAAAGTGACAAATGACAATAAAATAACCGTTTTATCATGCTTAGTAGCCGTAGTTAATTGCTGCTTCATAGTAAGATATCCCCTCCCCAGCCATCCAATATCTTGTCCGGGCTTTAATATCTTATTCCCATGCTTCGGACAATCCGCTATTGTTAGTTTTCTGTTAGCAATCATCCTGTTATGGCAATAACCTCTTTAGATTTATTGGCGTATTATGCTTACGTATGCTATTATTTAGCTAATAGTTATTAGTTAAATAGTATAAAATACTAATATTATATTTGGTATTTATAATATAGTTAGTATATTTGCATTGTGATAGCGTATACGGTTAGTATCCATAATAAATAGATCTGTGATCCGCAAACCGGCATACGAGTCATATATACTAACATGCTAACCATTTTAGCCATTAAGAAAGGAGGAACCCCTATGAAACCTGACCCATAATCCGCCGTCATCTTGGAGTTGCCCGGCAGCCCCGGAAATAAATCCTGTTAAAAATCCCGCTCCCACCGGATTTTTTACGGTCCCGTTAGTAATACTTATTATACGGCTTCCATATTCCGGCCGCCTGCACCGTTCCTGCCGGGCTTATGCGCAAGACCATGTGGCGACAGCCGGAAATAAAGCAGATATTATAAACAATAAACACCCTAATAATAATAACATCATGAACAAATTAACCATCCATAGGACAACCGGGCACCCCTTCTTCAAAAAGGAAACGCCAGCCTTGCCTCCTGCCGTCAAAGGGCAAGCTGGAGCACTGCCCATTCCGGCGTATCCGCGTACTGCCGCAAATGCCTTGCTTAATAATGTCCATCCGAACCAATGGAAACTTTATCGGCAACAGTGCCGCCCTCCCCCGTTCCCGTCCCTGTAAGATTTATTCGCCAGCACAAAGTGTAAGAATTTTTTAAATAGCCAATATAATACTGAAGGTAATGGTAGTGACACTTCTATAAACAGTTATGGCTTTACAGAAGGATATATAATCCCTACATCTGAAGAACAGGATGAAATAATCAGAAGTACATTTGTGGAAATAAGTACGAATGAACCATATGATTTGCTTTTGAACAATTGTTCTGTAGTAGCACAAAGGGCTTTAGAGAAAGGGGGGTGTTAAAACGCATTATCAGAAAAATTCAAAGTTTAATATTCCTAAAGTCAATACCTCTCTTCGATTTACAGTACCTGAATCAACACAGAGGTCTATGATCCCTAGTACCGCATTTAAATCAATTATTAAATATAATCCAAAAGGGAAATTAATTTATAAATAATATTATGAAGAAGGTAAAATTAACCCCTATATTATTATTTTTTCCAATATCAATAATAGGATATGCTTTACATTTATGCTATAGACCAGGATGGATACCATTTAGATTATTATTTATTATTGGATTTGTATTTATAATGTATATGTTTTTCCTAATTGATCGTTCCATAGTATCACAGTTAAGGCTTAGGACTATTTGGATTTTAGAAATAATATTAATTATAATTGGAGTTACATTTGCTTCTTTATATAATCTAATATAGATTATGTAAGCAAAATAGAAAAACAATAACTTATTACCCTAGCATATGACTTTTATCACTCTATGTTAGGGTAGTTTTTTCACTCATCACAAATGTTTTCTAATGGGTAGATTTCACAAGAAATGTCTAGCCTAGAATGAGTGTACCTATTGTGAAACAGAATTTGAGGGAAGACTACAGCGAATATCTACTATGACGTACAGAAACTTGATATAAAGATTTATAAGCATGGATGAATTTGTATAGCAAAGTTTGATAGTTTTTCGGAACATTTGTAGTAAATCAAGCAGATATAAAATGGAAAAAGTACGTCCACATCTGGAAAGATCTTACTTGTAAGAACTTATTGTATTTAAAGAAAAATGGTTATACTCAAGGTGCTGATTTTGTCATTTATTTGGTACTCGGCAGTGGATTAGAGTTTAAGGACGGCACTAACCAGGCGGTAGAGCATACTTATGATAAAAAAATAATCAGATTTAAGGACTTAAATAAGAATTTTAGTAATATTGGATATAATTTTTAAATTTTCCTGATGAAGTAACCTTTGCAAAGAGTCGAGCTTCTATCATTCCTTTTTGTGAGAATTTGTTACGCAGTTAAGGAAACACTATCTACAAGAAATTCACGTTTAACTTCTCCCAGCAAAGCGTCCTCTTCCTTGTCGAACCAATATACTGCTCATTCCTGCGTAGTGCATCCATCTCTTGCACATAGAGCTGTTCATTCTATATTTCACTAATTCAATATATGAAATTCAGCCATTGATTTCATTGAGAACAAAATAAAAACTTTCATATAAAATGGAAGGCATGCCGACAGGCACACCTTCCATTTTATCTTTATCTACACGGAATAGACTTTTTAGTCTTCCTCCTCCAGAGAGTCAGTATACTCCATTTCCCCCTGAACCACAAAAAGAATTTCTTCAGGATCAAACTCACCCATTTCGTCCTTTTTGGCTTCTTTCACGATATACTCAACGATAGCATCCAAGTCTATCTCAACGTAGCCGTCTGCATCAGGTTGAGCATCAAGGATACCACTTTCTGAATAGTATTCGTCAATTAAATCGAGAAAATAGTAAAGCTCATCGTCCGAGAACTTCTCTTTCAGTTCTTGAGGCAGATAATTTCTGATGTATTCGATGGTCTTTTCGTCATCAACATCCTCAAATAAAAATTCGTCTTCCACTCCCATGATTTTTAAGTGTTAAGTGATACATTTATAAGTATAATGAAAACTTCCTTTACAGAAGTTTCTTCACTTTCTCCACAAATACCGGTTTGCCGACAGCACCTACCTGCTTATCAACAACTTCACCATTCCTAAAAAACAGAACAGTTGGGATGTTACGGATACCGTATTCAGCAGCCACATCACTATTTTCATCTACATCACATTTGCCGATGAGTACCTGCCCTTCAAATTCGGTTGCCAATTCCTCTATGATAGGAGCTACCATTTTACAAGGGCCACACCAAGGAGCCCAAAAATCTACTACAACCGGCTTACCTTCTGCAATAAGCTCTTTATAGTTGCTATCTGTAATTTCTAAAGCCATTTTGTTTAAATATTAAGTGTTTATTATAAATGATTTCTAATTGATTTCCGCTACAAATATAATCAATTTATATGGAAAGCTAGTTCAGGACGCTCTTTTAAATAAGTTATTAAATCTCTACCGACCGAAAGTTTTATAGGACGAGAGATTAAATCAACCGACATACGATTGGCATCAGAATCATCCGTCACTTTAAAATAAAGTTCCGTTTTACCGGGATGTTCCTTTGTTAATGTAGCCAATTCTGTTACTAATCCCGAGTTGAGTATTGATAAAGGAATTAATATAGTAATTTTCTGTATCAACTCTTCTTTTACGTCCGGCAACAGTTCCATAGAGGTTATTTTTATCTCTAATTCATCCTGTCGCCATTGCTTAGGCTGGCAACGAGCTTTGATATACAGGAATGTTCCTTCATTTAGATATCCCTGATAAGTCACCCAATCATTTCCCCAAAATGGCAACTCGGCAGATCCGGAATAATCTTCAATCTTGGCAATACCATACGGATTGCCATTCTTGCTAACCCCTCTTCGCACACTGGTTACAATACCTCCCATTGTTATCTCACGTCCTGCTAAAACTGCTTTATCATCTAAGTCGGCCATGCGTGTATTGCAAACATGTTCCAGAACAATAGAAAATTCATCCAACGGATGAGCCGAAAGATAGATACCAACCAAATCACGTTCACGATTCAAGCGGTCAAGATCACTCCAACGCTCCACATCTTGAGGGATTTCAGGAGTAGCCACATCAATCACATTTTCACCACCAAAAAGAGAATTGACAGCTGCTGATTTATCCGCCTGATATCGGTTACCATAGCGCATTAATGTTTCCAAGAACACTTCCCCCTTTGAATTAACAGCAAAATACTGTTCACGTTTTAACTCCGGGAAACTGTCAAAACCTCCGGCAAGTGCCAGGCATTCCATATTTTTCTTATTACAAGCATTCAGATTGACACGTTGCACAAAATCAAAGATACCTGTAAAAGGTCCGTTCTTCTCGCGTTCCTCCATTATACTGTGCACAGCCGCTTCACCCACTCCTTTCACTGCTCCCAATCCGAAACGGATATTACCATCATGGTTTACCGTAAACTTAAGGTTACTCTCATTCACATCCGGTCCCAGTGTCTGAATCCCCATTGCCTTACATTCATCCATCAACTTAGTGATATCGGTAATATTCGACAAACTTCGGCTCATCACAGCCGCCATATATTCCGGTGGGAAGTTTGCCTTCAGATAAGCAGTCTGATAAGCAACCCAAGAATAACAAGTAGCATGTGATTTATTGAAAGCGTAAGAAGCAAATTTTTCCCAGTCAGTCCAGATTTTCTCAAGTACTTTCGGATCGTGACCGTTCTTTCGACCACCTTCGATAAACTTTGGTTTCATGTGATCCAGTTTATCACGCAGCTTCTTACCCATCGCTTTACGAAGTGCATCCGATTCACCACGAGTGAAGTCAGCCAACAGACGTGACAAAAGCATCACCTGTTCTTGATAAACAGTAATACCATACGTATCTTTCAAGTACTTCTCCATCACCGGAATATCATATTCTATCGGCTTACGACCATGTTTACGGTCAATAAAATCAGGAATATAATCCATCGGTCCGGGACGATAGAGAGCATTCATGGCAATCAAGTCCTCAAAAGTAGAAGGCTGTAACTCACGTAGGTATTTCTGCATACCGGCAGATTCAAACTGGAAAGTACCAATGGTACGTCCGTCACTATATAGCTTGTAAGTAGCAGGATCTGTAATATCTATCTGGTCAACATCAATCTCCAAGTTACGACTCAAACGGATGTTTTCGACTGCCTCCTTTATAATAGAGAGAGTCTTCAATCCGAGAAAGTCCATCTTAATCAATCCCGTATCCTCAATGACTGAACCTTCATATTGAGTAACCAGCATCTTCTCTCCCGTTTCCTTATCGTCCGCTGTACTCACAGGTACCCAGTCGGTGATATCATCACGACAAATAATTGTACCACAGGCATGTACACCTGTACCACGCACGTTTCCTTCGAGCATTTTAGCATACTTAATCGTATCCCGTACCAAAGGATCAGAAGACGCTTCAGCAGCCTGTAATTCCGGAACATATTCAATAGCATTCCGTAGATTCAGTTTCTTATCGGGAATTTTATCCGGGACGAGCTTTGCCAAACGATCTGATTCGGAAAGAGGCAACTTCTGTACACGAGCAACATCTTTGATTGCCAGCTTGGTTGCCATCGTACCATAAGTAATAATATGAGCTACTTTCTCCTGACCATACTTATTAGTCACCCAACGAAGCACCTCACCACGACCATCATCATCGAAATCGACATCAATATCAGGCAATGAGATACGGTCCGGATTCAAAAAACGCTCAAACAGCAAATCATACTGGATAGGGTCAATTTTTGTAATCCCCAGACAGTATGCAACAGCCGAACCGGCAGCCGAACCACGTCCTGGTCCTACCGATACCCCCAATTCCTTACGGGCAGCATTGATAAAGTCCTGCACAATCAAAAAGTACCCCGGGAAACCCATCGTCTTCATAATATACAACTCAAAGTTCATACGCTCTTTGACTTCATCCGATAGAGGTTCACCATATATTTTTTTGGCTCCGTCAAAAGCCAACTTGGCCAGATAATCGCCTTCCAATTTAATACGATACAATTTATCATATCCTCCTAGACGCTTGATTTTTGCTACCGCATCCTCCTCGCTCAAGACTACATTCCCATGTTCATCCTGAGTAAATTCATCAAAAAGATCTTTTTCCGTAAATCTCTTCCGATATTCCTCTTCCGTTCCAAAATCTTCGGGAATGGCAAAAGTAGGCATAATAGGAGCATGGTCAATAGAATACATCTCTACTTTGTCCAAAATCTCCAGCGTATTACTTAAGGCTTCGGGTACATCCGCAAAAAGTTCATTCATTTCCTCACGGGTTTTCATCCACTCCTGTTTGGTATATAACATACGGGACGGATCATCCAAATCCTTACCTGTACTCAAACAGATCAATCGGTCATGTGCTTCAGCATTTTCTTCATCTACGAAATGTACGTCATTAGTACATATCAACTTAATGTTGAACTTTTGGGCATATTCCTGCAAATACTTGTTTACTTTTACCTGTAAGGGGTAACATTCGTGATTAGCACGAGGAACCGTTGCCTGATGGCGCTGCATCTCCAGATAAAAATCATCGCCAAACAGATTCTTATACCATTGGATTGCTTCTTCTGCTTCAGCAAACTGATCATTAGTAATCCGTTTGGGTATCTCTCCACCCAGACAAGCCGAGCATACAATCAACCCTTCGTGATATTTTTCCAATTCACTACGGTCGGTACGTGGACGCATATAGTATCCACGTGTCCACGCGTGCGATACTAATTTAATAAGGTTATGATAGCCTTTCTCATTCTTGGCCAACACAATCAAGTGATAACCACTTTGATCAGATTTACCCTCTTTCAGTTCCATTGTACGGCGTGCTACATACATCTCACAGCCGATTATCGGTTTGAAAATCTTATTCTCCGCCTCTACTATTTTAGCTTTACAAACAGCAATCTCCGCCTCTTTGTCCTCGCACTCTACCGTACCTGCTTCAATTCCTGTAATTTTCTTTTTCAGGTCCTTGATTTCCCCTTTCGGACCACTATTTTTCTTATTGACGTAGTTCGTAAATTCCTTAATACCGAACATATTTCCATGATCAGTCACGGCAATACCTTTCATTCCATTTTGCATGGCTTTATCAACTAGGCGAGCTACGCTAGCTTGACCATCCAAAAGAGAATATTGCGTATGGACGTGTAAATGAACGAAATCCTGCATAATGATAAGTCGTTAAATTGAAGGCATAAAATTACTACCTCCCTCGTTATAAACAAAAATAATCCTCAAAAAGTTATCAACACTTGCATTTCTATGCTCATTTACTTGCTGATTTTTTAAATTAAGTATATTTTTGCACACAATATCATTAAACAGTATTCATGGGCCGACTAAAGAAATTAAAAAAGATACGTATTCACCGCGAAGGAACACATATATTATGGGCCAGCTTCTTGCTATTGCTATTAATCAATGCGGCTCTTTACTGGGGAATTGATTGCAAGATACCTTTTTACGTAATGACAGTAGCCAGTATTGCAGTTTACCTGCTGATGGTTAATTTCTTCCGTTGCCCCATCCGTCTTTTCGGGCAGGATACGGAAAATATTGTAGTTGCCCCTGCCGACGGCAAAATAGTAGTTATTGAGGAAGTAGAGGAAAACGAATATTTTCATGATCGTCGATTGATGATCTCCATTTTTATGAGTATCGTAAATGTACATGCAAACTGGTATCCCGTAGATGGCACCATCAAAAAGGTAGCACATCACAACGGTAACTTTATGAAAGCTTGGTTACCAAAAGCCAGCACTGAGAATGAACGCTCTACAGTTGTCATCGAAACCCCTGAAGGAGTGGAAGTGCTGACCCGCCAAATTGCAGGAGCTGTAGCACGTCGTATCGTTACCTATGCGGAAGTAGGTGAAGAATGCTACATTGACGAACACATGGGATTTATCAAATTCGGCTCACGTGTAGATGTATATCTCCCTATCGGCACAAAAGTCTGTGTCAGTATGGGGCAATTAACAACGGGTAACCAAACGGTTATTGCCAAACTTAAATAATCCGGTCACAATGACAAATGTTATTAAGAACAACATACCTAATACAGTAACCTGCCTAAACCTTTTCTCCGGCTGTATCGCTTGTATCATGGCTTTCGAAGCCCAATATGAGATGGCATTGTTTTTCATCATTTTAAGTGCTATTTTTGATTTTTTTGACGGTTTGCTGGCGCGTACTTTAAATGCTCATTCTGTAATTGGAAAAGACTTGGATTCTTTGGCCGACGACATTAGTTTCGGTGTGGCTCCTTCAATGATTGTTTTCTCTTTATTTAAAGAGATGTACTATCCGGCAAATATCAGTTTTATAGCAGCTTATCTGCCGTATACCGCTTTCCTGATTTCTGTTTTTTCAGCATTGCGTTTAGCTAAATTCAATAACGACACACGTCAAACCAGTTCTTTTGTTGGCCTGCCTGTCCCAGCAAATGCTTTGTTCTGGGGTTCTCTGGTCGTAGGAACACATGATTGGTTAGTTTCAGATAACTGCCATCCTGTCTATCTGCTGATTCTGGTTTGTCTGTTTTCATGGTTACTTGTGTCAGAAATTCCGATGTTCTCTTTGAAATTCAAAAATCTATCATGGAGCAGCAATAAAATAAGTTTCATTTTCCTGATTGTATGTATTCCATTCCTCATTTTCCTAGGTATAAGTGGTTTTGCTGCAATCATCGTCTGGTACATTCTTCTTTCACTTTTTACAAGAGAAAGTAAATAAACAATCTCTTGGCACGTTTGTTGTACTATTAGTTTTTGCAAGTACAATATTAAAATCATAGCCCAATGTATATAATTTTATTCTTCTTTATATTTTTAGGTGTTATTATCTTATTCGGTCTCTCAATTGTTGGAGCCATTTTAAGAGCTATTTTCGGATTTGGACGAAGCTCTTCTTCTCGACCAAGACAAACCGGATATAGCAATAGTAGTCAGCAACAACGTTCCAGTTATAATTCTACCACAAATAATTCATCTGATAATACAGAAGAAGTCGTCTCAGAAAATAACAGGTCTCGTAAACATAAGAAAATATTCTCGAAAGATGAAGGAGAATATGTGGATTTCGAAGAAATAAAAGAGGATAAATAGTTACTTATCCTCTTTTATTTCTTCGACTATATTATTTCTTTCATTTTCGTTTAGATAAAAAGAAGTCTTTCATTAATCCTGCACATTCATCCGCCAATACCCCCTTCACGACAACCGTTTTGGGGTGCAACGCTTGAGCAGCGTATTTCTGATAACCCCGTTTTTCATCTTCAGCACCGAAAACAAGTTTAGCAGTCTGTGCCCAGGCAATAGCTCCAGCACACATCACACAAGGCTCTACAGTAACATACAAGGTACATTCATTCAGATATTTGCCTCCCAATACATTCGCAGCAGCTGTAATCGCCTGCATTTCAGCATGAGCAGTTACATCATTCAAAGTTTCCGTAAGATTATGTGCACGTGCAATAATTCGCCCTTTGCAAACCACTACAGCACCAATAGGAACTTCTCCCCGTTCACCGGCTTTACGTGCCTCTACCAAAGCTTGTTTCATGAAATAGGTATCGTCCAGCATAATATCAACGTCTCATATCGTGTTCTCCGAAAAGTGTAGGATAATCTTCTTCCATATTTTTATGAATAAACATGAGAATCGTTTCGCGAAGCCAGCGCGATTTGTTCGTTATCTTATATTTCTCCAGATAACGATCAACAATCTGCTGTTCATCTTCGCTTAACAAAATGCTCATACGTCGCTCCCGTTTAACACTCTCGACGTGCATCTTCAAGCACTTTTTACTTCTTTTTCTCATATCACCTGCAAATTTACTTTTACTTCTGTAAAAACAAAGAATAAAAGCAGTAAATTTGCGAAAAAAGATGGCTGAACATAATGAATTAGGGAAGGCTGGTGAAAATGCCGCAGTTGCTTATCTTGAGGATAACGGTTACGTCATCCGGCATCGGAATTGGAGAAAAGGACATCTCGAACTTGATATTGTTGCCGCAAAAGAGAATGAGTTAGTGATCGTAGAAGTCAAGACTCGTAGCAACACACAATTTACCATGCCGGAAGATGCTGTTGATCTACCCAAAATAAAACGAACTGTACGCGCTGCCGATACTTATATAAAATTATTTCAGATTGATGCTTCCGTACGTTTCGATATCATTACGGTAGTAGGTAACAAAATAGATTTTAAGATAGAACATATAAAGGAGGCATTTTATCCTCCTCTGTTTTAATAAAGTATATGTATGAATGTAGAAATAATTAGAGAATATTGCTTAAGTAAAAAAGGAGTAACTGAGTCTTTTCCTTTTGATGATGTATCACTCGTCATGAAGGTGATGAATAAAATGTTTGCTCTTATTGATTTGGAAGAAGCAAAAACAATTTCATTAAAATGTAATCCGGAGCGAGCTATCGAACTACGTGAGCGTTATTCCGGGATTGAAGGAGCCTATCATTTTAATAAGAAATACTGGAATAGTGTCCGTTTTAACAGTGATGTGGATGATAAATTAATGAAAGAATTGGTTGATCATTCCTACGAAGAAGTTATCAAGAAGTTTACTAAAAAGCTACGTGCCGAATATGATGCTCTCCTCTGATAAATTTCCTTTCCGCTTCGTTCATTTGAACGAAACTAGTTCTACAAACAGCTATCTGCAAGCCCTTTGCATCCAACAGCCAGTAGAAGAACTGACTACAGTCATTACCGACTTTCAAACAGCCGGAAGAGGGCAGCGTGGCAATTCCTGGGAATCACAGATCGGTAAGAATCTTCTATTCAGTTTTGTCCTTTTCCCGAAGTTTCTGGAAGCACGTCGGCAGTTTCTAATTTCTCAAATTATATCTTTGGCAATTAAGGATGAATTGGATATTTATACTACGGATATCTCTATCAAATGGCCGAATGATATTTATTGGAAAGAGAAAAAAATATGCGGTATGCTGATTGAAAATGATTTGATGGGAAAACTGATTAATCAAAGCATTGCAGGAATCGGTATCAACATTAATCAGGAAACATTTTTCAGTCAGGCTCCCAATCCTGTATCATTACTACAGATCACTCAGAAAGAATACGACATATTTACAATACTAAAAAACATTATGATCCGTATCCAAGATTATTATACTCTACTTCAACAAAATCAGGTTGAATTGATTGCCAACCATTATAAAGAGTCTCTTTTCAGAAAAAACGGTTTACATCTGTATAAAGATGCTAATGGAATATTTCTTGCACGTATTGTTCAGGTAGAACCGGAAGGAAGATTAATACTAGAAGATGAAGGACTGAAAAAGCGAGATTATATGTTTAAAGAAGTAGAATATATCTTAGAAAGATAACTAGTTATAAAACAAAACATTATCTTTGAGGAAAATGTTATATTAACAAAGCTCTGATTTATGAAAACAAAATTAATTTTCTTCTTACCACTATTACTTTTATTTATTAATTGTACCGATTCTGATACAGATTCCAGTTCATTGAAACTTTCCGAATCTACTTTTAAAAATGTGGATGGAAACGGTGAGACATTAAGAATAAATATTGAAAGTAATTCCGCTTGGAAAGTAAGTAGCGATCAGCAATGGTGTATCCCTTTTCAGGAAAAAGGAGATAACGACGGAGAACTAGTTCTATCAGTTGTCGCCAATCTGGACGGTAGCTCCAGAGATGCTACAGTAACAATTATGAGTAGTAAAGCTAGTAAAAAGATTCAAATAAATCAAAAAGCTTTAAACAGTACAGCAAAAGAGTATCACTACAAGCTTCCGGTTATCTTTCATGTCTTTTATGAAGACAAGGCAGATGCCTTGCAATATGTCAATTCAAACATTCTTTCCGAGATACTGACAGAGGTCAATAAACTTTATAAAGATGCTAATAAAAGTATAGATATGAATCTGACTTTTACACTTGCAACAATTGATCCCGAAGGGAATGAAATGACTACTCCAGGCGTGGAATATATTAAATGGCCGGAAAGTTATCCCATAGACTGTGAAAAATTTATGGAAGACGAAACTAAAGGATATGTAAATTATCTATGGGAACCTAACCTTTATATAAATGTAATGGTTTACAATTTCAAACGGACTAAATCCAATACTATTATTTTAGGCATATCCAACCTACCGTTTTCCACTAAAGGAAAGAATTTTTTGAAAGGACTTGTCGAGACAGACAACTCTTTTCTTAAAAAAAGTAATTTGAAATTTCCGTATTGTGTATCCATCAACAGTATTTATATCAACGATCATACCATGGATGGAAATATTAATGCGACTGTTGCGCACGAACTTGGACATTATTTAGGATTACATCATGTATTCAATGAAAGAAACGGTGAGACAGTAAATGCTTGCATTGATAGTGATTATTGTGAAGATACCCCTCCTTATAATAAGTTTGAATATGATGATTACGCAAGAGAGAATTACGGTTCCTCTTTCTCGATACTCGCCTTGCGGGTTAATTGCAATACGGAAGAGAAATTCACTTCGCGCAATATAATGGATTATTCATATAGTTATTTGAATCAATTTACTTCTGACCAATTCTCGCGTGTCCGCCATGTATTGATGTATAGCCCATTAATACCAGGTCCCAAGATAGGACAATCTACAAGTGCACGTGCTGTAAGCGATGGACCGCTTGATTTACCAATACGTATTGTGAAATAAATAACAGAAAAAGGTGAACCGTATCAACGATTCACCTCTTTTTCTATAGATAGTATCTTATCCAATGTCTTTTTAGCTTCTGTAGAAGGAAATTTCTGAACTACTTTTTTCAAAGAGGCTCTCGCCTTCTCATATTCAGTGGAGAACAGCCGAAACAATCTATCCCGATAACGCGCATACTGCATCTTCGTAGGAGAAGAAATCTTATTATATTCATTTTCCATTTTCTTCTTTTCCTGTTCTCCCATCAAAAAGTAATAATTACCCAGAAAGATATTTGCAGCCAGATTATCAGAATCAATCTTCAGTAATTGCTCATAAATACGCAAAGCATCTTTTTCTTGTCCCCGGCAAACCTGCATCTCAGCACAAGCCTCGAGATAATCGACATTATCAGGACTCTTCTGCAACAATTCCTTATAAAACAAATATGCTTTATCGTAATTGCGGTTCTTTTTAAAAGCTGTCGCCATTTCATTCGCCAACTTAGGACAAATGGGACTATTCTTTTCCACAGTTGTCCAGTAATACATTTCGCATTGGTTGATTCCCAATCTGATAGCTTGACGAAAATAACTAACTGCCTGCCCCTGCTGATCTGCTTCGATAGCTGCCGATACCTTAGACAACATATCTTCTACCGTTTGAGCATTCAGCATCAACGGCATTGTCAATAAAGAGAAAAAAAAGATAGTTAAGGTTCTCATAATCTGTTATATTGTCATTTAGTTTGCAACATTACAAAGATACAATAAAAAACAAATATTGTTCGGGGAATAAGCATTTTATTTTAATTATTAGCTTCAAAGCTTGAGATAAAGCTATCCAGAGTTTGCCCTTCACTAGGTCTGGCATTATAGCGTCGGGCCAATCTTACAAATTCAGCCCAAGTACCATCTTCCATAGCTTTCTTTTTATTACGTACACTTTGCAAGTATAACAGTTGCATACTCACTCGCTCTACACGCTCTTTTATCGTATCGTTTTCTGCATCTTGTTTGGCACCATTGATAATCGAAAAACCTTTCTTAATAAACTCATCAGAATATATCGGATCATTCTCTTTGATATAGATACCAAAGTGAGTCTGCGGATTAACCAACGACTGACAAAGCAGGTAATATTCCATAATTTTGGGTGCTGCGTTACCGTAGTAACCATCTATGAAATCTTTTACCAATATATTAACATCCTGCTGTGGATTCCATAAAAGTTTGTTTGCCACCCATGCCTTCATCTCATCAAACTCGGCTCCACCGGATTGATATTGTGCTTCCTCGAAGACACCAATGACATTGTGTTCACGAAATGCTTGAATATTAGGTCCCAGCACCTAAAAGTTCGGCCATGGAGCCATGTATTGGGCATAATCGACAATATAATCCCAAATAAACAGATGAGGAGCTATTTTGCTCCAAGCCTTCATATCGTCTACAAAAGCTTTATTTTGCGGACATTCTGCTGTAATCGGATGAGCAAAGCAACACTCTATACTGCATAAGCGTACTACTACGTTGTCTTTTGGACAAATACCTACAGGCGGTTTACGAGTATACTGATAAGCAAAAGTACCAATATATTTCTGTGGGAACAACAATTGGGCTTCATCGGCCACTTGATTTACAAACCATATAATAAGCCCTGAATGACCACCATATCGCTCTTCGATAGCCTTACAATTAGGACATTCGCAGAAAGCCTGATTATCGTTTTGTGAAAGACTAAATATTCTGTAGCCAGGCAGCGATTTCATTTTTTCAAATAACCGTCTCTTGCAGATGTCTAACACATTAGGATTCGATAAGCACAACTGTCCATTATCAATACGTTTACCATTTCTTAGTGCGAAATATTCCGGATGTTCTTTGAAGAATTCTTTAGCTGTAACTAGCTGTCCCATGGTATGTGCGTTCCAGTATGCTTCTATACTTCCATATAAATTATCTACTGGTCCCCATTTCATATTTTCTTTATTATGTGCACTCCATTGTGGCACATTTTCAGTCACATAATAATTAGAATAGCGATATTGAATAGCAGGCTTCTCGCTATGATGTAAAGTAACAAAATTCCATTTCTTTAGTTTGGGCACTTTAGTGCAATTTGGTGTGTACCATCGCACTCCAAACTGATCTTCCAGAAAACTAAATACTCCATACATGGTGCCACGCTTACTACCTCCGTATATGATCAGATGCTTCCCCTTGTTACAGTAAGTAAAGCCCTCATAATCAGGTGTGATATCTTGTTTTCCAACAAGTTGGCTGACTCTATCATTATAACCTACAAATATCTTTGGGCCATTAGAATTTAGCGAGTTAGTAATAGGAAGTTCTGCTCCACCTATCTGCTTAATGTATGCTTGTAACTCTTTAGCAGCAGTTTGTTCGGATGAAGAAGCTTCAGCAGAGATAGCTATCTGATATTTTGATTTCCCATTTTTGAACAGCACATTACTTGCCATTGTGCTCGTTGTACAAATCAAAATACTGCATAATATAATAACAGTAAATGATTTCCTGATTATTAATTGCGTACTATTCTTGTCTTTCATTATAAAGAAACTATTATGGTTTAACAAAGAAATTTATCAGTGGACGATTGACATCTTTCTTCCTTTTAAATATAACAATCCAATCGTATGTAAAAATAGCAGAGTATTATGTATAGACCAAACTGATAAACACTGGCAAGTTATAGAAAATCTTTCAGATACCAAAGAACATAAACCTAAACATTTTCTTCATTTTATTTTTTATGCCAATACACAGCCACTAAACTTTAAAATCACTTGAACTATCGCAACAATTACTTCGGAATCACTTCTTCAACATACTTGGAAAGTTAATCAAAACAATTAAATATCAAGACGTTTTTTGTCTTTGACATCCAAAACAGAACCCATAGCATTTACGACTCTACCGAATAAATCATCAAAATAAAAAGAAGAACTATATTTAAAATTCATAACGGAACGATTCAATTTTAGCCTCCAGTGCATTAAACGCATAAATATGAGTTTTAGACACACATATAGAATTATAATAATCTGCAGGTAATGTATATGTTGCAATCACTTTCATCTCTGGATATAATGAAACACGAACGATAGTTCTTGCTTTATAGTCATCGCCATAATTACTGCATAGCAAAAAAACATGACCATCAATTCCATAAGAATCTCTTGTTAAGACATAATAAGATTTATCACTTCGAATATCCTTTTTGAGTATAAAATCAATATTATTTTTAAAGACCTCAATTCCTGACAAATCATATTTTTGAATTAATTTTTTTGTTTTAATATCATATTTCTCTATAAAAGGAAGTGCATCTGGAACCGAAATGAAACAATCCTTTGCAAATAGGAGATCACGACCATTCATTGTCACTGTTCGCATTTCGTTACCTACTTTCTCTAAATCTCCATAGTAGGAGCATGAATCTGAACGGTCTTTGAATTTAGTCAGAAATAGTCCACGAGGCGATTTTTGAGGTACAAAGAATTCACCCTCCCGATAAAAAAAGCGTTTATCTAATGCTCTATCAATCGGAGTACTACCTATATATGATTCATTAAGAAACGTACTAATTCTACCCGTTCCACCATCAACCACGTATACAGAGTCTGCACATATGTAAAAACTTATAGGTGCTGTTAATTCTCCTGGTCCGTTCCCTCCCCTCCCTATTACACGTATTTCATTAAAACCAGTGTCAAGTACTGCAATATCCCTTCTACTAACATCCATTGTATAAATACAATTATTATAATACTGCATACACCGTATTTCTGAGAAGAAAGATGTGTCCGGATATTCAGCAATTGATTTATCAACAAACAAATCATAAGAAGCTATTTCTTTACGAGTATTAGTTATACAAGAAAAAAAAAGCATAATACATAGAAAGCCTATAAATAAATAACGTGGTTTCATAATATTTCATTTTAACAAGTTGTTTTATTTCCATCACATTCAACCCATGGCTCACTACCCCAAAGGCCTACATTTCCTCTGCTAACATTTTTCCCCCGTACAACTTACTTCTCCAGTCTCTTGCCCAATTAGATTAAAGCATTCCGACGAAACCGTACAAGAGCAACCAGCTTCATCCCCTGCTAGAGCCTCTATACTACTTAAAAACAAACAATAATTTGATTGATTTACATTATTCGATTTTATAAATACTTATAATGACAACAAAACAACCGAACCCCAAATAATAAGTGATTTTAATTTCATATCTTTTAATTTTAGATTTAAATAAATATTACCTCAACAAAATATTACAAATATAAGAAAAAAATACAGCTAGACAAGATTAATACTTTTTTTTAGGAAATAATAACACATATCGAATATCATCCACAATTAAACGAAAGTTTTATTATGTAGACAATGAGATATTGAAGAGACATTGTTTTATCCACATTCGTCCAATAGTACATTCCTGAACAGCTGATATCCAGCCCAATAGCTTAGCGGAAACGCTAGTATCCTGCACCTGCTGATCCGTTTCGATAGCAGCGGCTACCTTAGACAACCAATGAAGTAAAGCAAACCTGATAAAAAAGCAAGTCCGACAAAGATCTGTATAGATTCATATACATGCTATGCCGGACATATGCAAACAACACGCTTATTATTATTTATTTCCCTTCACCAAATATTGCTCTTCCTTATATGTAAATGTCACAAACAGAAATGCCAGCGCACAAGCTATCAACATCATGATGAAATACCAATTCCATCCAAATTGATCAACTACAAAACCAACACAAATATTAGCCAGCAAAGCAGTACCGAAGAAATATCCGAAGAATCCGGTCAGACCAGCTGAAGTTCCCGCTGCATTTTTAGGAGCAAGATCCAAAGCCTGAACGCCGATCAACATGACAGGACCATAGATTAAGAAACCAATCATAATCAGGCAAATAACGTCAATCATGGCATGTCCCGAAGGATTAAACCAATAGATAGCAATAAATATGGCAGTCAGCACCATATAAATCATAATCGTAATGGCACGGCGTCCTTTAAAAATCTGATCACTCAGCCAACCGCAAATAATTGTTCCCGGAATAGCAGCAAACTCATAAGCAAAATAAGCCCACCCAATATCCTTTAAATTATACCCCTTCACATTTTGCAAATATGTAGGAGCCCAATCCAGACAACCATAACGCACCATATAAATGAAAGCATTAGCAATCGCTATAAACCAAAGAGTACGGTTATTCAAGACATATTTGAAAAAGATTTCTTTCGTAGTCAGTACCTCCTCACTCTTAGCACTATAATTTTTCGGATAATCATTTCGATATTTCTCAATGGAAGGCAATCCGCAGGATTGAGGAGTATCCCGAATCAACAGATAAGCAAGTACAGCAATAAATAGAGCTACAAAAGCCGGAAAACAGAAAGTTCCGAAACGCCAGCTTCCCGACCAAATCAGTCCATAAGCCGCCATTGGTCCTACCAACGCTCCTCCTACATTATGTGCACAATTCCAAATAGACATCTTAGTTCCCCGTTCTTTAATTGAAAACCAATGAGTCATCACCCTCCCACAAGGAGGCCACCCCATCCCTTGAAACCAACCAATCAGGAACTGAAGAATAAACATCATAATAATGGATGATGTCCCCCATTGAGTTCCCAAAATAAAGGTTACTCCGGCTGCAAGCAACAAACCCAATGGAAGAAACTTCCGGGCATCACTACGGTCAGAAACACTACCCATTAAAAACTTAGACAAAGCATAAGCTATGGCATTGGCAGAAATGGCAAAACCAAGAGCGGCATGATCATACCCCATCTGCTCCAATTCCGGCATAGCCATTGTGAAGTTCTTACGTACCAGATAATATCCGGCATAGCCCACAAAGATTCCTATAAAGACTTGTAAACGAAGTCTTTTATACTGTTTATCAATTTTTCCTGCCGGCACTTCAGCCTTAAAAGCAGGGGGAGTTAGAAAGTGTGACATAGTATATCGTTTTTCGTAATGTGTTTTTCGTTTTTATATTTTAATGCCGATTCAGCGCAATGGTCGCTTCCAGATCCAACGCATCAGCTAAAATGGAGATCGGATTCATGACACGTGTTGGAGTAGACATTTCAATTTGCCATTTGCAAGTTTCGCAATCGGTGGCAACGTAACTGACATGTGACTCCTGAATCTGGCGAAAAAGGGAATTACCGATTCCTTGTGAAGTTTCGTAATTCTCTTTTTTAAATCCATAGGTTCCCGCAATGCCACAACATTGTGAGTTAAGCATTACAAAGTCCATCCCCGGAATCATTCGCAACAAGGAAGTGGAATAAATAGACCATCCTAACTTCTCCATATGGCAGGGAGTATGATAAGCAATCCTGTTGTGATAATCTTTCTTGAAAGCTAGTTTTACCTCTCCCGATTCTACCAGCCGGAATATAAAACGAGTAGCAAGCTCCGTACTCTGGCGAACATCCGCATTATCAATATCCAATAAATGGGGATACTCATCACGCAAAGTAAACACACAAGTAGAGGAAGTGGCCAACACAGGACGATTATTCTCAATCACCGACTGACGAATTGCCTTTATATTATGCAATGCTTGCTTCTTAGCTTGCGAAATAAGTCCATTAGAAATCAACGCTACCCCACAACACTTTTCGTATTCTAATAAATGTACTCCATAAC
Source organism: Bacteroides bouchesdurhonensis (assembly GCF_900155865.1). Taxonomy (GTDB): domain Bacteria; phylum Bacteroidota; class Bacteroidia; order Bacteroidales; family Bacteroidaceae; genus Bacteroides; species Bacteroides bouchesdurhonensis. The sequence goes on along the minus strand of NZ_LT707006.1, from coordinate 1,221,098 downwards.
CGATTGCATTCATTACTTTCACTAAATCTTTTCCTAACTGTGGAAAATTATAATTCACGTAACAACCATGAAAGTAACTCACATGACGCTGATAAGAATCCTGTTTTGCTTCCGCCTGTTGATGATACCAATTTTCAAAGGTTTGTGAAGCATATTTGGGAAACGTACGCCGATGATCTATCTGAAGCACAGTATCCATTACCTTTTTTACCGGACTCAACTTTAGCGTTGCATTCACTACCGGAGCCAACTTAGTAGACATCGTTCCTACTATATCAGTGTTAGCCAACATAATATCGCGCAGTTTCGGTTTCGAACGACTATATTTAATACGTGCCGCTTGAATAATATCGCCTATCCGTACTCCAGACGGACAAGAGACTTCGCAGCGTTTACAATTCAGACAATATTTAAGAGTCGGATCAAAAAAATCGGGCGTTTTCAACCGGAAACGTTCTCCGTCCGGTCCTGCCTGTTTGGGACCGGGAAAATCATGATTGATAGGTACTACAGGGCAATACACCGTACAGATCGTACATTTGATGCATTGCTCAAAGTTATTGTTACTTATATTATATTGCTGTGAGTTCATGATACTCTTATTTAACTATTTGATCGGCTACATTCATGGCAGACAGAATGGAAACACCCGCCCCACAACCTTCTTGCATCGGATTGAATCCAGACAAAATGGAGCCGATAGCATATAAATTACCTATTTTCTTACCTTGTATCATCGGATGAAAATCCACATCTGTTTTTACTCCGAAGTTCATGTATGGTTGAGAAGCAAAAACATCGGTTTGATACCAATTTGCACGATCTTCATCAAAGTAAACGTCTACATTAAACACCGGTTCATATACAGAGTCGGGACGGGCAATAATCCCCCGGCTAAAGAAACTTCCGGAAGCCAGTACATAATTATCTGCCGACAATTCAATATCACCATGATTCGTCGTAACTATTCCTTTTATCTGTCCGTCTACTATACTCCCACGTTCTACGGTATCTCCCATCATAAAAGTTCCTCCCAATTCAATAAAGCGGCGAGTTAATTGCTGCTGGGTACGTATTCCCGGCACAGAAGGGGGCATAGTGGCTACCAGACAAAGTGGTTTCGCCAATCGGTGCTTCAAATATTGCATCGGTATGGGAGATGACAAACCAAAAACGGCAGGAAGCACTAACATATCTACTTCGTCGCACATCGGATGAAGTGCCGCAACCAACTGATTAATTGATTCATACGAATCAAATACACGCGCTATATTAGCCGAACGCATTTCTGTAGGATTAGATCGCAATTTCTCTACGGGAGGCAAACTGATAGAAGAAACTGTACACATAGCCCCACGCGCCTCAAATGAATCTGCAATAAACTGTGTATAAAAGTCCAGAAATCCTTCAAAATTAATAACGGCTACACGCGACCAAGGAAACTTATCACGATTCTCAAACGTAGTAAAATCTTCAAATGTAAGCCAAGTTTGCTTTAACATTCCCATCGGAGTTAGTCGATAATGATTTCTATCCGAATTACCTTGTACTAAAACTCCACAACGTTCCATGAACTGATTGGTATCTTCTACATATTGCTTTACTTTCTCAACTCCAATCTTTCGATAAGGATGAAACTCTTCCAATCGTCCAATCGCCTCCAACGGATGAACAACTTCGGAACCATCGGGCAACTTACCCAATAAGTCCAAAGATCCGGAAGAAAAATGCAATGCACTTTGGCCGGTAGATATAATAACGCAGTTTTGTCCTTTCTCTTGCAAACGGATACCACAGACCAATCCGGCAAGCCCTCCTCCTATTATGATTGTATCAAATTTCATAAGTCTTTATCATTTTTTGTCAGTCGAGCCTAAATCACATACATTATCATACACCCATGCCGAAAACTGACTTTCACGCAGACATTCGCCCCAGGCAATGGGATACATACCTTTCCAACGCTCATTCAGAAAAGTAACTAAGTCCGCTTTTGCCCGACCGGAACACTGATGTGCCTTCCCTAATAATCCGGCAGCCCGACAAGCACAAAGTTCTCCCTGGCAGGTCCCCATCCCTAAACGAGTACGACGGCGAAGTGCAACCAACGTATCAGCATCCAACTCATTAAAAGCATAATCTACTTCACCGACCGTTACACTTTCGCACTCACACACAAGACTGTCATCAAATTTATTATTATTGGCTATTCTACTGGCAAGTTCACCATGACGTCCTTCTTCCGCCTTTCTCACCATTGAGATAGTGACAGCTTCTTTCTTATCCTTTACATCTACCGCCCCTCTTGATCCAGGTAACTCAACGTCAGCCGTCCGACAAACTTTATCTATACTTAGTTTCTTACAAACCAGATCGGTTGCCCATTCCGCCATCAACCGGTAAGTCATCAGCTTTCCGCCCGTAATGGTTACGAATCCATCAAGTCCATCGCGTTTTTCGTGATCCAACAAGACAATACCCCGGCTAATACTTCTACCGGAAGGATCATCATCGGCAGCCACCAAAGGACGAACTCCGGCATACGCACGAAGAATACGGGTCGTAGCCAATGAAGGTGCCAGCTTCTCTCCTTCTTCCAAAAGGATTTTCACTTCATCCGGAGTAACATGCATATGGTCAATCTCATCATATGGAATATGACTGGAGGTAGTACCAATTACACAAATGGTATCTCCCGGCACCAGAATATCCGCATCGGCAGGTTTACGGCAACGATTCAACACAACATTATTCACACGATGACCGAAAATCAACAAAGCTCCCTTAGCTGGGAACATATTTACTCTGACTCCTGCCAACTCTGCAATATGATGTCCCCAAATCCCCCCGGCATTCACAGTGACAGGTGCATAGAAGTTTTTCTTTTCTTTCGTTTTATGATCAAGCGCACAAACGCCGACTACACGATCCTGCTCTTTGATGAACTCAATCACTTCATGATAAGTTAGAGTCGTTGCCCCATGCATACGTGCATCCAATATATTGGCAATAGTCAATCGGAACGGATCAACGGAACCATCCGGGACTCTTACCGCCCCAATCAAACTAGGATTTGCCGAAGGCTCCAGAAGAAGTGCTTCCTTCGGGTCAATCGCTTCCGCTTCAATTCCCGCTTTCCGGCAGCTATTTATGAATGTTGTCTGATAATTTATATCATCTTCCGGTAAAGAAATAAATAAACCGGAAGTTCCTTCTACACAGTGACTTGCTATACGGCGCAAGATCATATTTTCTTTAATACATTCAGCAGCCGACTCCTGATCGTTAACCGCATACCGGGCACCACTATGCAGCAGTCCATGGTTACGACTAGTTGCACCATTCGTGTAATCAAAGCGTTCCAGCAGCAACACACGCAATCCACGCATCGCACAATCGCGAGCTGTGCCGGCTCCTGTCGCACCTCCCCCAATGACAATTACATCAAATTGCTCTTTATTCGCTCTATTTTCCATCAATATTTATTTTTTAAGCATGAAACAGCCTTTAACTATTTCGATTTACGCATCTATCATTTCGCTTTTATGCAAAAATAGATATTATTTTCGATATTACGAAACATTTATATTTTCTTTTTGCTATTATCCGCATTCTTTTCATCCTCAAAGCAAACCTGATTTCTCAGGAAAGAACAAAAAAACTTTCTTTTACGAAAAAAGAATAGTTATTTTTATCAAACTAATTATCTTTCTATGTATATTTGTAGCCTTCATAAGAACTAATAAGCGAATGAATGAAAGTAGAAAACGAAATTTAGTTAGTCAAATGAAATGTTTAACCTGATTATATAAAGGAATTATGGAGAATATTGAAATCTCAATTGAATTTAACCCTGAAATCATCCAACGGATTTACTCCATCATAAAAGAAGATCCGGACTATAAACCGAAACCATATAGACGAGGCATGTTAAGAATAGAACAAGCCTTGGAAGCTACCAGTGACACCAGAGCACTCCGTCTGGGAGATGGAATACTAGAAGAAGTCGCAGACTTGTTCACCAAACAATTCCCACGAAGAAAGGCAATTATTGTAGCCGATACAAATACATACGCTGCTGCCGGCAAACGAGTAGAGGAAGCTCTTCACAAAGCGAACATCGAACAAGAATCTCCATTCATTTTCGAATCCTCAACCTTACATGCAGAATATAGTTGTGTGACCGAATTAGTGGAATGCTTTAAGAAATGTGAAGCAATACCTATCGCGGTCGGTTCCGGCACAATTAATGACCTGACAAAACTTGCCTCCCACCTGGTAGGAAAAAGATATATGTGTGTAGCTACTGCTGCATCGATGGACGGATACACAGCTTACGGAGCTTCTATTCGTGCAAACGATATCAAACAATTATTTCCATGTGTCGCCCCGCAAGCCGTTCTAGTAGACACAGACGTCATTTTGCAGTCACCGACAAAGATGACTACTTCAGGCTATGCCGACTTACTTGCAAAAATGACCGCAGGTGCCGATTGGATTATTGCGGACTGGCTGGGAGTAGAGCCAATAGATGAAAAAGCATGGAAAATCACCCAAAGTGGTTTCCATGAAGCTTTACTACTGACCGAAAAGGCTTCTGTTCAGGATGAACACACCACGATTGCTAAATTAATGGAAGGTCTTATGCTGGGCGGATTTGCTATGCAACTAGTAAAAACTAACCGTCCCGCTTCAGGTGCCGAACATTTGCTTAGCAATTTTTGGGAATTGGAACGCCGGATCAAAAAGACAAAAGCAGTCAGCCATGGGGACCTCCTCAGCATTGGTATTCTTGCCATTACAGCATTTTATGAATGGGTAGTAAACGCCTCGCTTGAAGATTTGGATATACAGAAATGTTGTGCCAACTGGCCGGATGCAGAAGAATATGAACGCCAAGCCAAAGAAGCCATTTCCGAGATAGGTTTAAATGTTTGCATTCAGGAAGCAAAGGCAAAATACATCTCTCGTGAGCAACTTGGCATACAGCTTCAACAATTAAAAGAATACTGGCCGGAGATTCGTGAACGTTTGTCACAACAACTCATTCCTTACAGAGAAATGAAAGCAAAGATGAAACAAATAGGCCTACCCACCAATCCTGAAGAAGTCGGTATTTCAAGAACCCATTTACGACAGACATTTTTATGTACTCAATATATGAACCGTCGTTTCACCGTACTCGACCTGGCACTTCGCACCGGATATATGAATACCTGGCTGAATGGTTTATTCGGCAAGGGAAAGATCTGGGAAATTTGATTTCACACATAATTATAATAAGGTATAGACATTGAAAACGCCAGCCTGAGTTTACTGATAAGAGGTAAACTCAGGCTATTTTATTCATTAAACCCTCAATTTACTCTTGTAATCGAAAAGTAACAGAATCGAAGCTTTTACTTTCTTTTTATATTTAAAGCCCACATACAAATCCATTTTATAAGAAAATAATCATCTTTTTCCATTGGCAAACATTTCTTTTTCCATATATTTGCGACACAGAAAACAAATCAAACCGTTTAATCGAAAGTATTCGAAACACTCATACTTCAAAACGGTTTAATCTGTCAGACTAGAAAACCGCTTATTACTATGATGAAAATACACCTTTAAAATAAAACAGGAAAATGAGACAACTTACAACTACGCCTCAAGACGTTGCTAAAAAATTCCAATATTGGCAGACTCGGACGATTGTAGCTACAATGATAGGATATGCAATGTTTTATTTTGTTCGTAAGAACTTGAGTATCGCCATGCCAGCCATGCAACTCGAACTAGGTATCACTAAAACAGACCTAGGTTTATTTCTAACCTTACATGGATTGCTCTATGGCGTATCTCGCTTTGCAAACGGTATCTTGGGCGACCGAGTAAACTCCCGCTATTTTATGGTTACAGGTTTGGTTCTCTGTGCATTCTGTAACATTCTTTTCGGTTTTTCTTCCACAGTATTAATATTAGGTATTATGTGGGTACTAAACGGATGGTTCCAAGGCATGGGATTTCCTCCTTGTGTACGATTGCTAACGCATTGGATTCCCCCTAAACAACTGGCCACCAAAATGTCTATCTGGAACACATCCCATTCCATTGGAGCTGGTTTGGTTGTTATCATCTGCGGTTATGTAGTTAATCTGGGATGGCGTTGGTGCTTTTTCTTTCCTTCTATAGTTGCTTTGTTAGGTGCAGTTTTTTTATGGTTCGCCCTACGGGATACTCCTAGTTCAGTAGGACTCCCCGAACTAAACATTACCAAAAAAGAAAAGAAGGATGAAGACTCGAAAGAGTTCAAGCAAATCATTCGTAAACGAGTATTTTGCAATCCTTATATCTGGATATTAGCTTTTGCCAACTTCTTTGTATATACTGTTCGTTACGCCGTACTCGACTGGGGACCGACCTTATTGGGAGAATGGAAAGGTATTTCCATTGAACACGCCAGTTGGATGGTAGCAGGTTTTGAGATATCCGGTATTATCGGAATGTTGGTAGCCGGTTGGGCAACCGATCGTTTCTTTGGTGGACGCGGACCACGCGTATGTGTTATCTGTATGATTATGTCTACCGTATTTATCACTCTATTTTGGGGATTAAATCATCCGCCCATGTGGATGGCAGCTTTAATTCTAGGTTGTGCAGGTTTCTTTATTTACGGGCCGCAAGCTTTAGTAGGAATTGCCGCAGCCAATATCGCAACACAAGAAGCTGCTGCAAGTGCAGCAGGATTCACTGGACTGTTTGGTTACGCAAGTACATTAATCTCCGGTTGGGGGCTGGGACTACTAGCTCAAACAATGGGTTGGAACTATGCCATCGGTGCTTTAATTATTTTCGGTTCCATGGGAGCAGTTGTCTTTATGCTCGCTTGGAAAGCTAAAGCGAATGGCTATGAAGAGGACGAAAAGAAATAGAATAGTTTTATTTTTAATATCAAATAATATGATGAAAAGATTTGCTTTTTTTACAGTATTTACACTTGCAATGTGTACAATGGTATGTGCACAAGTCAAAGTGGTAGCCCACCGAGGCTATTGGACTACTCCGGGGTCTGCTCAGAATTCTATAGCCTCCATCACAAAAGCTGATGCTATCGGTGCATTTGGTTCTGAATTTGATGTATGGATGACTACAGATGGTAAACTGGTAGTCAATCACGACAAAAGCTTCAAAGGCGTAAACATGGAAACGACCCCATTTGCTGAAATACGCAAAGTATATCTGGATAATGGAGAACAGTTACCGACATTAGATGAATACTTAAAACATGCAGCAGCCAACACAAAAACTCGTCTCGTACTGGAAATGAAATCATTAACAGACATCAAAAGAGAAGATGAAGCCGCAGCTAAAATCGTAAAAGCTTTAAAGAAATATAAGGTACTGGACCGAACGGACATTATCGCTTTCTCTATTAATGCTTGTCTGACTTTCAAAAAATTACTTCCCGACACTAAGATTTATTACTTAGAGGGAGATATGGAACCGAAAAAGATTAAAAGATTAGGCTTTGCAGGTATCGATTATTCAATGGGAGCCATAAAGCAACATCCTGAATGGGTAAAAGAATCGCATAAACTCGGTCTGGAAGTAAATGTATGGACTGTAGATAAAGAAGATGATATGAAATATTTCATTGGTTTAGGTGTAGACTATATCACCACCAATCAGCCGGAACAATTACAAAAATTATTGGCTAAATAAAGAGATTGCTTTAAGAATAGCTAACAAAAGAGTACTTTTGCTGTTGTTTTAACAAAGAACCAGATAAAAGTGATTAAGATAAAGCAAAATACCGCGAATAAACGTATTCTCCAGATAGCTATTCCGTCCATCATCTCCAATATTACCGTACCGTTATTGGGGCTTATTGACGTTACTATTGTCGGTCATTTGGGAGCACCGTCCTACATTGGTGCCATAGCAGTGGGTGGTATGCTTTTCAATATCATATATTGGATTTTCGGTTTTCTGCGTATGGGAACCAGTGGAATGACTTCTCAGGCTTTCGGTAAGCAGGACTCAAACGAGGTAACACGATTATTAATCCGATCTGTAGGGATCGGATTATTTTTAGCTTTCTGTTTACTTTTGCTCCAATACCCTATTTGCAAGATAGCCTTTATGCTCATACATACCACTGATGAAGTGAAAGAACTGGCTACCCTCTACTTTTACATTTGTATCTGGGGAGCTCCTGCTATGTTGGGTTTATATGGTTTTGCCGGTTGGTTCATCGGCATGCAGAACTCCCGTTTTCCGATGTACATTGCCATCACTCAAAACATTGTGAATATCATTGTAAGTCTATGTTTGGTTTACTTGCTAGATATGAAAGTAGCAGGCGTAGCCACCGGAACTTTAATAGCACAGTATGCAGGCTTTTTAATGGCAATCTTATTATACTTACGCTACTATAAGCCTTATAAACAGCACATTACTTGGAAAGAAATTCTGCAAAAGAAAGCAATGAATCGTTTCTTCCAAGTTAATAGAGACATTTTTTTCCGAACACTTTGTCTGGTAGTTGTAACCATGTATTTCACTTCTGCCGGAGCAGCACAAGGGGAAATTGTATTGGCTGTAAACACCCTACTCATGCAATTATTTACTTTATTCTCTTACATCATGGATGGTTTTGCCTATGCCGGAGAAGCTTTAGCCGGGCGATATATAGGTGCCGGGAACCAAATCGCTCTTCACCGGATTGTACGCAAGCTTTTCCTTTGGGGATTCGGCCTTTCACTAGCATTTACATTACTTTATCTAGTAGGTGGAAAAGCATTTTTGGGCATATTAACCAATGAATCTTCAGTAATTAAGGAAGCAAACTCTTATTTTTATTGGGTGCTTGCCATTCCTCTCGCTGGTTTTTCCGCTTTCTTATGGGATGGAATCTTTATTGGTGCTACCGCCACTCGCCAAATGCTTATTTCTATGTTCATTGCATCTGCTTGCTTTTTTGGAGTTTACTATATATTTCATCATCTTCTTGGTAATCATGCACTATGGCTAGCTTTCCTTATTTATCTCTTCATGCGTGGAATTGTACAAACCTACTTGGGAAGAAAGGTCATATTTCTCTAATGAGATCCCATCTATCTGCTTCGTACATTTCTAAATCTATCTGCATCAAAAATAGGGACAGGACGACTTTCTCTTTCAGTTTTTATCTCTATCTTTGTCCGAAATTAAAAGTAAATCGATATGGCAAAGTATAAAAGAATCCTGCTAAAACTGAGCGGGGAAAGTCTGATGGGCGAAAAGCAATACGGCATTGACGAAAAAAGACTGGCTGAATATGCTGCTCAGATTAAGGATATTCACGAACAGGGAGTACAAATAGGTATTGTGATTGGCGGAGGTAATATTTTCCGCGGTTTGAGCGGAGCCAACAAAGGTTTCGATCGTGTGAAAGGTGATCAGATGGGAATGTTGGCTACCGTTATCAACAGTCTTGCATTAAGTTCCGCGCTAGTAGCAGCCGGAGTGAAAGCCCGCGTACTGACAGCCGTTCGTATGGAACCTATCGGTGAATTCTACAGCAAATGGAAAGCTATCGAATGCATGGAAAATGGTGAAATCGTTATCATGTCCGGCGGAACAGGTAATCCTTTCTTCACTACAGATACCGGCTCTTCTTTAAGAGGTATCGAAATCGAAGCAGATGTTATGTTGAAAGGCACCCGAGTAGACGGTATCTATACTGCCGACCCAGAAAAGGATCCGACTGCTACCAAGTTCCACGATATTACATATGACGAAGTATTAAAACGTGGCCTGAAAGTAATGGACCTGACCGCTACCTGTATGTGCAAAGAAAATAATCTGCCGATTGTAGTATTCGATATGGATACTGTTGGCAACTTAAAGAAAGTAATCAGTGGCGAAGAAATAGGAACTGTCGTTCACAACTAATCCTCTCCATTGGTATATTACCACGAATAACATGCTTTTTCACATAAACAATAAAGTAAGCGATCTTCAACTATGGATTCGCATTCTTATTTAATCAATGAAACTTCATGTTATTCGTGGTCTTTTTATTTCTCCTTCTCTATTTTATACCCCAAATGCTTTACCAACTTTATTGTATTTAAAGCAGTATTCCGGTCATATTCTTTCTCCCCTTCCGGCAATTCTTCATAAGGAACGAGACAAGGATGTTTTTTATGTACATCATCACGTTCCGGGCCATAAGTCCATCCTTCATCCATTCGGGATTTAGACCATACCTCATGTACATTCTTTGCAATCATTTCCGACAACTCAATAAGAGATTCGGGTAATTCTACTGATGAGAGGTCCATCGGAGAAGGAATATAAGTTTGTCTATTATCTTTCATATTTACTGTTATTTATAGATTATTTTGTCAGATACGTAATGCCAACTCACAAAGATAGCATTACTTATCAGATTTAATTCAACCCAAACAAATAAATAATCGGATAAGTTCAGGTTTCCCGCCCTGATCTTATCCGATTCGTATTTTCAGTAGAACCTCTTAATCCGCCAAAGGAGTAATACGTATATTCGTGATATTCATATTTTCTGTACGGAATTGCAGACGTTCCGGAGTCAATTTTTCACGATAAGAAACCATTGTACGTTTTCCGGCAATCTCCGTATCCACAAGAGAACCGTCAAACTTATCAGAGGCTTTGACTACCATACGTACCCTAAAAGGTTGGTCCGTATCAATCAAATTCTCAATGGCATAATTACGTCCTTGCTGTGGAGCACCACCTTCACGTAAAGAACGTTCACGAGTAGTCCAATCACCGGCAAAAGAGTATTGTGCTCGCTTTTCAGCACCATCCAGTTTCCATTCACAGGCATCCTGCATACCTTTATCAATAGAGGGCAACAAACAGACTGACAACTTTCCGCCAGAAGTAATCGGAGTGACATCAAAAGTTAATAAGAAAGAATGAGAAGGTAAAGTCTCTATCTTCGTCGAATTCTCCGGAATCGTTGTAACTTCCGTTGAGGTTGCAGGTAGCAATTCATCCATCCATTTCGTACCGATACGTCCTTCAGGCAATTGTACCAATTCATGAATGACTAATGGTCCGCCCCAAGCTTTCATCCACATCCATCCTGCCATCACAAAACGGTTGTCGAATATTTCCGTAATAGTCGGTACACACGAACCGTTATAAAAATCCGTACCTATTGCTACCATATCCTGATAAGCAGAATCCGGTTGCGCAGTTTGCTTAGACCATAGACGGGTGAAACCTCCGATAATATAATCATAATCTCCCCAATGGAAGAAGAAAGTACAGTCACCTCCTAAAGGGAAGTTCTCGTCCAAACAACGCCAGCCACCACTCACAGAATCAGAAGCCCACGTACCACGAGCACCATAATTGGCCAACATCTTCAAATTCCCTTTCGGATCGACATAGATACTTGGATTTTCACAAGGGTGAAACAAGACACCTGTCTTACGGAAATGAATGCCATCATCACTTACCGAATAAGAGGATCCCGCTGCAACGCCCGACATCTGATGGCGGTCAAAGTTACCTGTATGTCCATTATCCTCCAAGTACTTATACAGTTCGGGGAGTGTAGTTTCTTCACGAGGATAGATACGAGTGGTATGATAGCCATAGCTAATACAAAGCTGGTTATTGAAAACAAAAGGAGTACCTGTGCCAAATGTTTCCCATTGTTCTTCAATAGGCACAGCTGCCTCATGCTCTGTCCAATGCCGGAAATCCTTCGTTGAAAGATGTTCGAAATAATGTCCGCCCCGTCCGAACTTGCTTTGATGTCCGCGACGGTCATATAAATAGAAAAGATGATAAGTTCCGTCATGATACAGACTGACAACATCCCCTACCCACGCATTATGTCCGGTAGGTGTCCAGAATTGTACTTGGGGCTGTAATCCCGCTTCTGCTCCGCCCATGCGTTCGGGTTGTATAGCCGGATAAAACAACTCAGCTTGTGAAACAAATGTTGTGTCTATCTTCCAACGTTCCATTTTCTCCACCAGAGGATACCCTAAAGGGAAATCATTATCCAACAATTGCCCATCTACATACATAGTCCAACGAACACCGGAAAAGTTTAAAACAACTTCATGTTCTCCCCACGGTTGTTCCAACATAGCCAACGGAATACCTACTGTCATTCGTTCCATATGTCCATCCACCGGAGACTTTAATTCCAGCCCGGCTTCCAAAACCGGAACAGTACCATCCTGCATTTTATATGCCGGATAATTCTGCTTATTACGGTCGAAAGGATTATATTGTTTAAGGCAAACATCCAGTACTCCAGGTATTTCTATGAGATGACGGTCAAAAGTCGGTGTGCACAAGTTTACCTTACATTTAATCGTAAAACCTTTCTCTATATCTGAAAGAACAGGTAGCGTGCCTTCAACCGAATCTCCGTTCAATTGCGCTTGCGCTACGGCAGGCACATTTAAATTCCAATTATTATTCAGTAAATGTATTCGTGCTCCTTCCTGTTCACTACCGGTTTGTTCGCAAGAAATCATTCCTCCCGTCATTAGGGTACAAAGACCAATTATCCATACATATTTCTTCATACTTTCAATTGTGTTTCTATATAAATAAATCAATTATCCAAATGTTAGTTCCATACGCTTATCAGCCAATTGATACAGTTTACATAGCTTTAAGAGTAGCTTTCATATTTCTCCTATTATTCTAATAGTATCATTTGTGTTCTGTATCCGTAAAAATAGCAGGCGGAAAATCATATAATGCAGCCTGATCATCCGATGGATTTGTCATGTGCGTGTCCAAATCACCATACCAAAACAGAGTTGAAGCATAATCTACCTTCCCCCCATCCCAACTGATCAGTTCAAATTCAAACTTCAAATGTTCATTAAACGGTACATTATCCAAATTACGGGTACGGACAAAAGTATTATATCCCCGGGATGCCTCATCATCTTCTCTCGGAGCTCCTCCAAACGGATTAAAATAGACGTGAATAGGTGCGAAGGTCGTGTTATAATAATCTTCTGTACCACATCCGAAATGAGAAGGGAAAGTGTCGTTATCTATCCAAATATGCTCGTCACCTTCGCCATACCAGCGTGGGGAATGATTATAAAGAGACAACATATCGCCTTTAAAAACACCTTTTCCTTTCAACGTTCCCATATTATAGTCTATTCCGCAATTCGTAGGCAAGCCGTTTTCCTGTCGCCAGTCAGCATGGAAATAGAGTGTATTATTTTCCCATTTCCAATCGGAAAGACATGCTTTTACTTCCAAAGTAACCGGATAGCCGGAAATATTATTGACTTCAATTCTTGCTTGTTCCTGATAGGGCATCGCAAATCGCAAAAGCACTTTACCTTTGCCGTCTGCTTCCAAATAATAACTGTCCACAGCAGGAGCACCCATACCGGCACCAACAAGATCGCTTAATGGTACACGAACCGTTCTTTTGCCATCAAAAGAGATATTCACAATCAGTCCCCTCATCAATGAAGCATAATGAATGGAATCAAATTCTGAAACTTGGAATAGTAGACTACGGATAGCTTTTCCTCCTTTAGGTAATTCCATAAGGATGGATGCTCCGGCAGCCATAGACTCCTTCCGGCTGACCGGATTATCTCCATAAGTACGAGGGTGCATCAACTGATTGCTCACTTGTTGTGCTTCCGCCTGCAACTCATTCGCTTCTTCCAAAGTAAAAGTCCTGACTTCCGTATTCTTTGGATAGGTACGGCACGAAGCATGGAAGAAATAATCACGATCTACATTGTCTACCGTAATCTTGCAGCTTTTCGCATAAGGAAGCGGATAATAAAAACTGCTGCCTTGTGTCGTATCATAATGTTCGTGACGATAGAGTAATCCTTCAGGAATTGCCAATGGAAATTTAGCGATGTCATAAGCGGGAATTAAAATAGCAGCTTCTTTCGCTCCGTCAAAGTAGATACGCAAATTCGCTCCGTTAGCACCACCCGTTGTTATCATACGGGTAATGACTCCCGGACCTTCTTCGTCAAACAATACCTTTTCTACCCGACCGTTATTGACCTCATAACGAACAAAACCAGTGTTATCCCGATTTGCATGCCACGAAGAAGTGCCCGGAAGTACAGAACGCCTATCATAGCTAGAGACATGCTTGGTAGTAAAAGCCGGTTCCGGAAAAGCAACGTCCGCCTCTACAGATACCATTTCATCCAGCAAATTCTCTAAAGCTATGCAATTAGTTTTATCATTTCCCGAACTGCATGAACTTAATGCCATTAAGCATGAGCCTAATGCTATCCATAAGAAGCATACTGCTTTTACATACAAATTTCTTATTACCACTACACTCATACTCTGACTGATTATTTCTTGTCTGATACCATATTGCAAACACATGCTCCCAAAGCGGCTTCTTCCTGTACATTGGATAAATACAAGGAATAACCAAAGCGTTCTTCAAGTGCTTGACGTATTAACGGATTCTTTTTTATGCCATTCCCCGATCCAACTAATATTGTTTTATTCTGTCTGACTGAATCAGGAATTAGCCGGAAGTAATCATATAAGCTCTGACTGATTCCTTTGACAAATCCCCGTATCAAATTCTCAGGAGTAAAATTAGAAAGAGATATATGGTCTATTTTCCCTCTTTTGTCCGGTTCCACTCGTGTTCCGCTAAATAAAGTTTCTACTTCGATACCGTCATTGGTATTCGTTTGATAGGGAATAGAAATCATACGTTCATACAGTTCATGACTGCTTTTCTCTATTCCTGTAAAAAGCTTCACCGTATCAGCGAAGAAATCCTTTAGCATAGCAAATGAGACACCACCACTTAAAGGAGCACCAACCAGAATATATCCTCCTCCGGGCAATGGACGGATATCCAGCCCTTCCACTTCCATATACCGATCTGTGTAAACAGATATTTGACTGCTAGTACCTACCGTTATATGTATGGAATGCTCAATGTCTTTCACTGATCCTAAAAATGCAGCTTGGTTATCACCAATCGCAACGTATACAGGAATATTTTCACAATACCCCACCAATGAACCGGAGGGTATAACTTCCGGCAATAAGGTTCTGTCTAAATGTATTGCGTCGCAAGCCGATACATCGAACAACAAACGTCTTTTATCGAAAAGTCCTAATCCGGCAGCATTGGAATAATCGATAAGCGGTTCATTTCGACGGCATAGCTTCATGGCCACATAATCCATAATGGTACACAGCTTATTGGCAGACGAAGGAACCAGATTGTTTTGTTCATTATAAAAGTGAGTGACCAATCCATAGCCCGTAGCCATCGGATATCCTGTTTCCTGATTCAGAAAACTTGCATAGCTTTGCCCTTCTTTATAAATCAGATTTCCCCTGCCATCCTGCCACGTATATAACGGACTGACAGCTTCACCGCATTTATCCACGTACAACATGCCATGCATCTGTCCGGAGAATCCGATTCCTTTTATATCAGTACATTGCTGTCTGAATTCCAAAAGGATTTCCTCTACAATATGAAAGATAGCATCCGCATCCTGTGTTTTCTCCCATTGATTGCCAGATATAATACTTGTATTATTATCCTTTACAATCGTGATGCAGTCTTCTGTCGATAGATTATAAGCGACACCACAAATAGAACTCGTACCTATATCAATTCCTACACAATACATATTTATCAGTTTAGTTTCAACTACATGAGATAAGGTAAAGGATTTACTACTTCTTCTTTACCCGAACTTTCATTTATCTTGGTATCCAAATCTCCATACCAATAGTTTGTCACTGCATAATCTACTTTACCCGGATTCCAACTCAACATTTCAATATCAAACCGGTATAATTTCTGAAATGGAATGCCATCCAGATTTCGGGTACGTACAAAAGCATTAAAACCATGTGAAGAAGGATTGTCTGCCCGCGGTGCACCTCCATATGGAGTGTGGAAAGGAACTACCGGTGCCCAAGAACAGTTGTAATGATCTTCCGTACCCGTCCCATGATGGGAAGGGAAGACATCATTATCCACCCATATTTTCTCATCTCCTTCACCGTACCAATCGGGAGCATAGTTAAACAATGAAAGCAAATCGCCTTTAAAGACTCCTCTACCATTGATTGTGATATAGTTCCACATATGATCCCCCTTATGGTCATCATATCGGTTTGATAATTCAATCCCTCTCTCCTGCTTCCAAGTCGTATGAAAATAAAGCGTGTTCTTGTTCCACTTCCAGTCTGACACATGTGCTCTGACATTCATCCAGACGGGGAATTCAAATAAGTTCTCCACTTCTATTTTAGCATTTTCTTTATAAGGCATTACCCAGCGTGATGTGATATGTCCACGACCGTCTGCATCCATATACCAGCTATCTACCTTCGGAGCTCCCAATCCTGCTCCTGAGAAATCTCCTAACGGTGCCCAGACTGTTTCTTTTCCATCAAAAGATATTTTGAGAATTAACTGTCGCATCATCTTCGCATAGTCTCCTTTCCGGCAATGTACATCAATAATCAATGAACGGACCGCATGACTTCCGGCAGGAAGTTCCAATGAGCTTTTTTGATTAGGGGCAATATCCATAGCAAACTCACGACGTTCGCCGCCTTTAAAAGTCGAAGGGTTCCAAAGTGCCTTGTTTACATCTTGTATCTTTTCCTGCATGATGTGGGAATGTACCTGTCCGGGATGAAACGTTTCGACTTCTGTTCCCGGGGCATAAGTGCGGTATTCTATCTCATGATATCGCGGTGACCAGGTATTTCTATCTTTATTGGGCTCTTCGAAAGTAATCCGACAGCTTTTCTGATAAGGAAGCGGAAACATAAATGTATTTCCTCCTGCACCTTCGGGGGTGTAATTGGTATGAATTAAAGAAAGTGCATCACCTACCCTGAAAGGAGCACGTGTCATATCGTAAGCGGGAATTACCAGTCGTGGATTTTCTTCGCCATCAAAATAAAAACGAAGGGTACCATTTTTTACATTTGTAGTCAGCCAGATACGTGTAACGACTCCCGGTCCTTCATAATCGAACATGACTTTTTCTACGCGACCTTGAATCGTGTCCAGTCTCATGCAGCCGAAACCATCGTCATTGGCATACCACCAGTCTTTATCAGGTGATACTGTTCGACGATCATAACTACTAATCATTTTACACGTATAATAAGGATCCGGAAACTCCGCTGCCTTTTCGAATGAAATCATTTCATCCAACAAAGTGCTTATTGTCACTTTATCGGACGCTATAGAACGACCTCCTATAATAATCAGTAAAGCCGCTAAACATATTCCTTTAATTCTATTCATAACTTTAGTTTATTAAATATCCGGAGATGAGTATCACAAAAGTACATTATTTTTCCACAAGTACATCATTACAATTAATTTATAATCGGTACTTATTGTAGATTTCATACTCCTACCCAGATAAAAACATCATTTCCTCTATCAACCTATCACCAACCTTCTGTATCCGCCTATTCATAGTAGTTTCAGAAGGTGATAGGTTAGTTTATAACCTATCACCCCATCTATCACCTATCACCAGTTTACTTTATGCTTCCCGGAAGCGTCTACACAGTAAAGAAACTAAATTCAACCGTATAATTAAATAGTTTCAACCGCCAGAACGAAGTGTTTCATATAGGAGAACGAAGTGTTTCACCCTATTGAAACAAAGTGTTCTATATAGTGAAACAGAGTGTTTCATGCCTTAGAACAAGGCATTTCTCTATATAAAACAAAGTGCTTCATACTACGGGCTGACCCAAAGTCCTTATGGTATATCTGAATGGACTGAGATAACCTATCCGAATCTGTAGTCAGCTCCGCCTTGAAAACAGTATTATTCTACTATAATTCTGGTCCTTTTATTGACCGGAACCGAATCCATGGTAACAATATCGCTTGAAATAGGATATACATAGGCTGTAAAATCAACATAATAAGTCGATCCTTTGCTCAACTGCGGAGCAGGCAGTTTCAATTCACCCACACGATTCAAACTCGTTACGTCTGTATTTTTCAGACATCCCTTGGTTACAACTTCACTTTCATCTTCCGACATTATTTTATAATCAATATAACTATACTTACAGAATGCCATACTGACCGCCGAAAGTCCTGCCCAATATACGTTTGGTACCCCATCTACTTCGACATAAGAACAAGTAGGTGGAACCAAATTATCCACCACCGTCCGAGAAATAGGTAAAGCTGTAATAGTAGCAGGTACAGAACGATTACCGGCATTATCCAAAGTATATACGGCAAAATCATATCCCGTAGCAGCATCCAACCCGTCAATCACAACAGAATCCACCATGTGGTCAAATAATTTCTGCTGTTTATCTGCTCCGTACTCAACCAGGATTTGTTTTGACTTTTGATCTTTTGGGACATCCCAAGCTAACGCTATACGTTCAAACCCAATGTAACTCCGCAAAGCCTCAACCTTACCGGAATAGTTATATTCCTGCAAATACTGTTTATAATTATCATCCATGTCCTCACAACCGATCAGACCGGCAAATAACAACAAACTTCCTACTATATAAATATATTTACGTTTCATAATTATCCGTTTTTATTTAGATTAATCATTCACCTTCCAACCCATATAACGTGATTTCAGAACCTACAGACACCATTCTTTCCGAAAATCCTTTGATAGCTTTAAATCTCAAATAACGGAATGGTTTAGTGTATTTGGTTTCTTTCGGGTATAAGATAAACTCATGTCCGGCCATTGCCTCCTGATCTGCTTCATAAGAATCCGCCGGTTTAATGATTTTATATGTTCCTACAAACTCCCAGTCTGTTATTCCGTCCGTCGGATCTTTGTCATCACTGATATACAATTGGAATGTTTGTACATTCTCATTACCATATTTATCGGATAAGCGTTGCCAGTAACGCACACGACTTCCTCTGACTGTTCGTCCCAAATCAATGAAATAAGAATATGGATATCCCCATTCCCCGGTATTAAAGATGTTATAATTTTCCGGACTCATCTTATAAGTTACATCATCCCAGAACTTCTCGATACGTCCTTCATAAGCAGCCGGTGGCGCATTTCGCAAACTGTCTTTTGTAAAGGCCTCTAAATACTCATCATAAGGTTGCTGGTTATCCGGGTTCGGATCAATATCATAATTCCAGCGATTTCCATACAACTTTTGGTTAGCAAGAAAAGTCCAACTTGATTTACTCAAAGGAGCATCAGCCAACGGTTTCAGGGTTCCACAATCCTGTACCCCGGAAACATTTCCGTACTGATCTTTCACATAGGTAGAAACCGTATAATCCTTATTCTGCAAGTTTTCTACCAAGAAGAAGCCGTCTTTTGAATTGGATGAGAGCACTTTCTCAGCAACAGCTTCCCCATCACTGAGACGTACATATACGTCTACCGTTTGCTTTAATTCATTGGTCCATTCGGCAATCAATGCAGAAAAACCCGGACGTATCTTCAATGTGGAAGCTACCATATTCGTATTGGCCTCCATCGGAGTAATCGTTTCAACTACCGGTACAGATACGTTACCGTTACGGTCTACGGAATAAAGTTTGACTTCATATTCTTTCACCTGCCCGAATCCTTCAATAAACAAAGTATCAGTGTATGTACTGCTCGTCTTCGATACTTTCTCACCGGAATCTACCGTATAATCGGCACGCACATATAAGAAGTCCGGATCATCCGGGATATCATACAAGAAATATCCTCCACCGTAATTGGGAACAAAACGTACATTAGAGATTTGTCCCGGTGCTGCCTTGTCACTACTACCTTCGTCATCGTCCGAACAACTTGCAGTGATCATAAACATTCCGCTTAAAAGCAACATTAAGCCATAATATATCTTTTTCATGTTCCTATTTATATTTTGTGAATACTTACTTTCCCCATCCCGGATTCTGCACCAGATTAGGATTTTTATTAATATCATCCAGCGGAATCGGGAACAAATAATTCTTAGGAGTCTCCCATACACGCGCTTGCAATTCAGTCACCTGATAAAAGTCTTCATAGGTACGACCGGTACGTGCGTTCCATCCTTTCACCGACGATACAAAGAACTCATTAGCACGTTTCCAACGGCAAAGGTCAAAATAACGGTGTCCTTCAAACGAAAGTTCAATCAACCTTTCTGTCTGTATGATTTCTCGCAATCCTTCTTGTGTCTGGTGTTTGTTTATATTCTTCACAATAGACGCATCGCTCCAAACAGTTTCTACTTTGGGTAGTCCGGCTCTTTTCCGCACTTCGTTCAAATAATGATAAGCGTCTTCACCCGGTCCGTAATACTCGTTAGAAGCTTCTGCATACAGCAAGTAAAGATCCGCCAGACGGATAATCGGATTCGGATAGCGAACCATACGAACAGCATACTCATTCAACGATTCCGGATGCACCAGTTTCTTGATAGCAATACCCGACCAATAAAAGTCATCCTGTTTCGTACCGTAACGTCCACCGGGGTATTCATCGTACTTCATATGCATTTCCAATTTGTTTTGATGATTACGCCAATAGCAATTATCAACGGCAATCCAACTGTAGAAACGTGGTTCGCGGTTCAAGTATAACTTAACAGTTTTCTCATTAGCCTGCATATAACCTAAATGATAAGTATCATCCGGAATAGTGACTATATCCAAACGGTTGTCATAATCAAAGGTCTGATCTTCATTGATGGGTACTCCATTTTTTGTATAATACAGCTCACCCATCCGATAAGTGGCACACAGCCATTGCCAACTATATTCCGACATTCCTTGATTATCCATTCGACGGCATTGAGAAGCATGTTGGAAAGTTCCTTGGTCGAAGCCACCAACATTTGAGTACCCCCATATTAATTCATCATTCCAAGGATCGACAATGGAATAACGATTATTATAACAATGTTCAATAATCTCCGATTTTCCCCAGATGTCTTTATCAAAAAATTCTATATTTGCTCCACCTTGAGCATCATATCTATACAACTTTTTGTTTCGTGCATGAGCTGCATCGATAGCAATCTTAATGGCATCCAACGCCCTCTTCCATTTCTCGTTATCTTTTTCCATCGGGAAAAACAACTCACCATCCACATTTCTAAAATTACTATAATACTCAGCATTCCCATTGAACAACGGGCTGGCTTGAGTCACTAATATAACAGCCTTAATCGCCTTAGCGATCGTACGGTCTACCATTCCCAAAAATTCATTGGGGCGATCGTCTTTCAGGTCTGTTTTCTCATTCCCGTTCTCATCATATAATACCTCATCAATCAAATCGACCGCATATTTGAAACAAACATCCACAGGCTGACGTTTCAAACGCACCTCACTCGGTGAAGCGGAAGGCGTCAGGTTCTTGTCTACAATACAAATAGGACCATACAGGCGAGTCAGATAGAAATGGTAAAAAGCTTTCAGTACCTTTACCTGCGCAATCCAATCTTTTCTATCTTCCTCTTTAATATCTTTTACCAGATGAATATTTTCCAGGAAAAGATTACAATAACGGATGCCTACATACAAAGACGCTGCATTTCTATTTCCGTTCCAATAACTTAAAAAAGGATCTTGAGCACTGTTCCATCCCTTCATTAATTTTTCACCGGGCATACGGCCACGATCTCCCGATTCACCTCCGTCCAGACGAACAATAAATTCATCCCCCGCAAGGTTCATAGAATTGTTTAACCAACCGTAATTAGGCATATACTCATAGCAAGCCGCCAATGCTCCATAAGCTTGTTTCTGCGTCTCGAACATACTTTCCAACTCAATGGTATTATCCGGAACAATATTCAGATAATCGCAACTGCCCATCCCTAGGACGATAGCCATCGCTCCCATAATATGTTTTAATGAAAATCTCATTGCTACTACTTTTTAAAAATCAAATTGAACACCTACATTATACACTCGCTGCAAAGGATATCCCAGTCCGTTGTCTCCCATTTCCGGATCCCATAAATCAAACGAACTGAAACAAAGTAAATTCAAGCCTGTGAAATAAAAGCGTACATTACCCAATCCCACCTTACGCAAAGCATGTTTAGGTAAAGAATAGCCAAGTTCTACGTTTTTCAGACGGAGATAACGCCCGTCACGCAACCACCAGGTTGATTCTTTTTTATAGTTATTCGAATTATCCTGGGTACTCAAACGAGGCCAGAATGCGTGACTGACCGGATTATTCTGGCTCCAATGATCGTCGGCAATATAAGATACCACATTCCGGTAATTCCTGAACGGAGATATTTTATAAGGATCTATAAAGAAAGAAGAATGTCCTTGTCCCTGAAAGAAGAAAGAAATATCCCAGTTTTTATATCCTGCCGATAAACCGAAACCATAACTCAACTCAGGTACTGACGGATAACCGATAGGAACTTTATCATTATCATTGATTATTCCATCATTATTAATATCCTTGTACTTAATATCTCCCGCCTGAGCTTTTGTTCCTAAATTCTGGACCGGAGAATTAGCTACGTCATATTCATCAATAAACAAACGTTCGGCTATTAATCCCCATTGCTGTCTTACCGGCCATCCTATAGTTCTCAGATATTCATCACGATAAGCGGGTTCTTCTCTTTCCGTAACCTTATTCTTTGCATAAGTAAAATTGAAACGACCTGTAACCCAAGCATCCTTATTGATCACATAATTCAGGTCGGCTGATCCGTCCCATCCCCATGATTTTACTTCTCCGACATTTCCCCAAATATCATTTATAATTCCCATCGTTGCCGGGATATGTGCCCGTTTCTCGTACACCTTCTCACGTTTTTCCATGAAATAATCCAGTTGGATATCCAACATTCTCCATAGATTAACTTCCACGCCCAAATTCTGTTTACGAGCGATTTCCCATGTGATTTCCGGATTAGCATAACGATTCACTTTCAATCCGCTATAAGATGTCAGAAAATCTTTTCCCCATGTATATCCGCCTTCTCTCTTTATATCCGATAAGAAATAGAAACGATCCCTCGGATCTGAAATATTATCATTTCCTACCAATCCGTACGAGTAACGGATCTTGAATTTTTCCATAACCTCTGACAAAGGTTGCCAGAAATCCTCATTCGAAATCATATAACCTACACCCATGGCAGGAAAAACACCCCAACGATGATCTGCATCAAACTTTTCAGAACCATTATAAGTCACACTGGCCTCTGCCATATATTTAGACTTATAAGCATAATTCGCACGAGCACGAATAGCTTGATTACGCTGTGGCAATGTAACCTGAATGCTTCCTTCTGCTGCCGTATTTTTATTTTCTTCCTGTGTATACACCAAAACAGCTCCCAATTCATGATCTTCATTCAATACATTGGCATAACTCAAGCCTGTTTCAAAATAAAAATGACTGTTAGCCGTACGAGTATTAGCAGGATCGCCCAGTACCTTAGTACCTTCTGCTATTTGAGACAAAGAATAGATATTAGACAGTTCATCGTAATCTTTGATATTATAGAAATACGGATTATATGAACGATTGCTGTCGTGTGAACTATCCGTCTTGATAGAGACTTTGGCATGAAAAGCAAGTCCATTAGTTAAAAAGTCCAACTTCTGGTTAAAGGAAAACTGCGACAAGATGTTACTTGAGAATCCATCCTTATACCCCTTCACCATATCCGCATACGGATTGGCCATGCTGTTACGGGGATTCATCCCGAAAAGTACATGCTCATCATAACGGTGCTCTTCATCCGTCAAATAATATTTAGGAAATTCAACCGGATTAGCGTCCATCACTCTGTTAAAGATATCGTTTGCCTCCACCGAGGGACCTGTATAATTCTGAAAACGAGAATTCATATTAACCTCAAAAGAAGTCGTTTTTGTCAATTGTAGATTGACTTTTGCCGTTACATCATAAGTACCGATATTAATATTATTCTGAAAATTATTCTTTTTTTCATTCTTCAAGATACCGGTTTCATTGGTATAAGCAGCCGCCAAATAGTATTGAATATCTTTGCTACCCCCACTTACATTCAAATAATAATATTGATTGTATGTAAAGTTCTTAAACAACTCATCATACCAATCTACATTAGGATAAGCATATGGATTGACTCCGTTAATCGTATTTTGAATCTTTTGCGCTTCATAGTAAGGAGGCAACAATGGATTATCATTGAACTGTGCCTCATTATACAATTTCATATAAGTCACCCCATCTACCGTTTCAGGAATCTTAGTAGGTGTAGAAAAACGTGATTCATGACGGAAAGACACCCGCGGCTTTCCTTCCTTTCCTTTTTTGGTTGTTACCATAATAACACCATTTGCACCTTTCGATCCATATAGTGCGGCAGCAGTCGCATCTTTCAATATTGAAAACTGTTCGATATTATCTGGTTGTATGCGAGCCAAATCATTCGCTGAGATTTCAAAACCGTCCAATAAAATCAAAGGAGAAGATGAATACCCGAACGTAGTCACACCACGTACAAAAAATTCCGCATTATCTTTACCCGGTTCTCCACTTTTTTGATAAGAGATCACTCCTGCCAATCGTCCTGCCAACGCAGCTGTTAAGTTTCCAGTTGGCAACTTAAGTTCTTTAGGATTAATGGTTTCAATAGCCGAAGTCATACTCTCCTTTTTTTGTTTACCAAAGGCAACAACTGTTACATCCTGCAATTCATTGGCTTTCGTTTCAAGTTTTACAACTAAAGATTTCTTATCACCAATAGTTACTAACTTTGTCTCATATCCCACATAAGAAATAAGTAATTTGTCTGTCGGCAATACTTCAATTTCAAATTTTCCATCCAAATCAGTAATAACACCTTTAGTGGATTTGTCTACCTGAACTGTAGCTCCCGGAAGAGGAGTATCCAATTCATCAAACACAACTCCTGTTACTTTCAACGGTTCTTGATCAGCTGCCGCCAACACCTGATTAAAAACGGAAGTCCCCGCCATACATAGTAACAGTAAAAACAGTTTAAGAATACCGACCGGTTCTTTTTTCGTGTTTTTAGAATGTTCCATAATTCTACATTTAATGATTAACGATAGGTTTATAAATTCAAATTTTGCAATCTATTCCTCAATAAAAGGTCAATGTACCTCGCTGTAAAATCTATCAATACCTGATTTTACAGATCAAAACAGAAATAAAAATTAAGTAGTATTCATGATAATAGTGTTTTTTGTAGTTTACATATTAAGCATCATCTCGGCACAAAACTATGAATTTGACTAGCTGAGAAATATAAAATTTATTTCAAATGCTATCAAATTTGATACTTTACACTAACATTTGCCTATTATTTATTGCACATATGTAAATATTACAAGCAAAACACATTTACAAATCAAGTTATCCCCAAACAATCCTTACCTCAATCTCACCAAATTCCGTCACTCCATTGACTAATCTTTAT
The DNA here is from genome assembly GCF_900155865.1 of Bacteroides bouchesdurhonensis. Lineage (GTDB taxonomy): Bacteria > Bacteroidota > Bacteroidia > Bacteroidales > Bacteroidaceae > Bacteroides > Bacteroides bouchesdurhonensis. The sequence goes on along the minus strand of NZ_LT707006.1, from coordinate 1,195,667 downwards.
GTCTTTAATTTCTGCACTTCCATTTTTAAGGAAAAAGAAAAGTTTATGCCCCTTTTTCTCCGGCAGACGATTGATTATTGACCTTTTACCATTAATATTCATATCAATAAATTCATCTTTCAGTATTAGATCCAAGGTAATTTCCCCCCTTAAATTTTTTACCGTATTTATTCCGGTGTTATAAATGAAAGCACTCTCTTTATTAGCGTTCAGTTCAACCTTATATCCTCTGTCTCTTGAGTCAGTAGCTCTGACAAACAAGCCGACCTCATCATAATTAGTTAGTGGCTTTATTTTCATTGTGATCCGGTAGTTCACCGGTAGTTCGGAAAGAGAAGCGACACTGGTTCCATTGGGAGAATTCAAAGTCAGTTTACCATTCGAATATGAAACCGTTTTGCTGTCAGCAGGAATTTCAACTTCCGGCATCCGGATAGGAGTCATGGCAGGAAGAGACTCTGATAAGAACTTTGTATTCAATGTACCATCCGGCTCTTGCACTACTTCTCTTAGAAGCATATTTCCACCCCAGATAGGTCCATCAAAGTCCTTATTATTACTTCTACAAGGCATATACGCCACTGCTATCCTTCGATTATCTTTATATTCCGCTGTCTTATACACACTTGCCCACGATTCCACGAAAGCTTGTGTCGTAGGATATTCCCACGGTCCATAGGGTTTTCTTGATTTTACGTAATAAGTGTCTCCACCTATACTATATAATAAATAATACCAGCCATTCCAATGAAAATAGTCAGAACATTCAGGAGTAGCCACTTGTCCCGTCAAAGGCGAAGTTACTTCTTTCCAATCTTTCAGATTGGTCGATATAAGATGAACCAGATATCCTCCGAACCCTTCTAATTCGGGCTCTTTCTTATATCCCGAAATAAAAAGATGGTATGCACCTTTATCATCCTTGAAAACTTTGGGATCACGAAAATCCCGGCTTACGCATTCTTCAGGAGCATAATAAAAAGGATTGGGTGCTTGCTTTGCAAAGGAAACTCCTCCGTCTTCACTCATCGCATAGCTCAATTGTTCATGTACTTTTCCATCATTATCTTGTACCCGGGTTGAATAAAAAGCATAGAATTTACCTTTGTCAGCAATTACAGAGCCTGTACAAATTGATTTCTCCCAATCTTCATCGATACCAACAGCTACCGGATAATGCTTCCACTCCACAAGATCCTTGGAAGTACTCAACGCCCACTGATGTCCGCCCAAACCACCGAGACCGGCATGATGTCCTTCATCCAGCAGCCAATAAATATAAAATGTGCCTTCATGATAATAGGGCATACAATCACCTGTGAATAAACGTTTTTCCACAGGCTTGAAATACTGAAGATTGCTAGTTCGTTGAATAGAAGGATTATAATCTTTCACTACTTGCGCAGAAACATTCATCGCAAATAAGGTCAGTGACAACAACAGTTTGATTCTCATAATATCATTATTTTAAGTGTTTGCACGTTTTACGGCAACAAATATAAAGTATCTTTTTATAATAAGCAAACATATATGTAATATTTCTAAATAAAATAAGCATCCATTTTAATAACATATATGGAAACAACAAGATTACATATATCCTTCTTTTATTAAATGTAGGTTCGATATCATTTTTGCATTTATTCAGATATACGACTTACTAATCCACAAAATCTTATTATATTTGCAAAATATATCAAGAAAGAATTAGAGTAATGGAAACAAAATCAAGCTACAAATCAATATACAGTATAGTAAAAAAGGATATTTTAAACGGCACATTCCCAACAGGTTCTTTATTACCTACCGAACTTACATTGGCTGACCAATACTCAGTATCAAGACCAACTATAGCAAAAGTTTACAATCAATTGCAAACAGAAGGTTACATTACGAAAAAAAAAGGATTAGGTACTATTGTTAATTATAAACAGACTACCCAAACATTAACTTTCGGATTATTGCTTCCCGGAGCAGGTGAATCCGAAATATTTTCCATTATCAACGATCAATTACTGAAACAATCGGAAATACGCAATTTCACATGTTTATGGGAAGGCGCAACAGCAAGTAATGCAAACATCAGAAGGGAGTTAATTGACAGTTGCTGCGATAATTATATAAGTAAAAAAGTAGATGGAGTATTCTTTTCTCCTTTGGAACGAGTAGCTGACGCTAATGAGATAAACATTCGTATTTGTGAAAGGATGGAAGAAGCCGGAATCCCACTCATTCTAATTGATAGAGATATATTCAAGTTCCCTAAAAGAAGTAATTTTGATATTGTTTGCTTGGATAATTTCAGTGCAGGTTGCATTATGGCGCAGCACCTTATAGACCAGGGCTGTACGAATATTCATTTTTTCCATAGACCGGATTCTGCCTATTCTGTTGATATGCGTTTAATAGGCATCAAAGAAGTTATGCTACAACATAAACTGCCGTTCAATTTATCAGATGTTCATTGTGGAAACCCCGAAGACACAAACTTTGTCAAGCAAATGCAAATAATTCCGGGGAAAACAGGTATTATTTGTGCAAATGACTCTACCGCAGCTGTTTTGATGTCTTCTTTAACAGACATCGGCTGGAAGATTTCTTCAGATCTTCTTATTTGTGCATATGATAATATGAAATACTCCATGCATTTGAAACATTCACTGACCTCTTTCAAGCAACCTTGCGAAGAGATCGCAAATGTCAGCGTTGATCTAATGTTCAGAAGAATCAATGATAAATCCGCCTATCCCGTAACGGTAAATCTTGCTGGCGAAATTGTAATTCGCGATTCAAGTAAATTTATGGAATAAAAGAAACATTCAAAGAGAAAAAAGATGCTTCATTTTATTCTCCTGAATGACAACAAGATATAGAGAAATATGACGAAGCGAAAAGATGATTTCATTTTATCGAATAAGCTAACTCTCGGAGAAAAAGATTAAATTATGCTATCAGCGACATAAACGCTTGTTTCTCATCCGCAAACTCTGTACTTTTGCACGCTATTTTAGAAAGTACAATTGATGAATAACAAAACCAGAGGTTTTATCTACGGAGCGATTGCAGCTGCCAGCTATGGCATGAATCCTCTTTTCGCACTCCCTCTATATGGGGCGGGCATGAGTGTCGATACCGTATTATTCTATCGTTACCTGCTTGCAGCCATAGTCCTGGGCATTCTGATGAAGGTACAGGGACAGTCTTTTGCCCTTCAGAAAAAGGACATTCTCCCTTTGGTCATCATGGGATTATTGTTTTCTTTCTCTTCGCTACTTCTGTTTATGAGTTACAATTACATGGACGCGGGAATTGCTTCTACCATTCTATTTGTCTATCCGGTAATGGTAGCAATCATTATGGGGGCATTCTTTAAAGAGAAAATTTCCGCAATCACCATTTTTTCCATTCTGTTGGCATTGTCAGGGATTGCTTTGCTTTATCAAGGTGATGGAAATAAGCCATTATCAACAATCGGTGTTATCTTAGTATTACTTTCTTCTCTTTCCTATGCGATTTATATCGTAGGCGTAAACCGTTCGTCTTTGAAAAACCTGCCTACCACCAAACTAACCTTTTACGCAATTCTATTTGGATTGGCAATCTATATCATACGTTTGCATTTCTGTACGGAACTACAAATGATACCTACCGGATGGCTTTGGGCAGACGTTATAGCATTAGCTATATTGCCAACTGCGATATCATTGGTTTGCACTGCATTAGCAATTCATTATATAGGTTCTACTCCTACTGCTATTCTTGGTGCTTTGGAGCCGGTAACAGCTTTATTCTTCGGAGTACTTTTATTCCATGAGCAACTAACTCCGCGCTTAATGGCTGGTGTTTTAATGATTATTACCGCTGTCACTTTGATAATCTTAGGAAAGACGCTTATAAAAAAGATGGGTATGCTGTTGCAGATAAATAAAAAATAGTATACTTTTGCTAATCAATCAACCCAATAGCAACTTTTAATTATCAAAAATATGGTAGACGTAAAGACTTGTCTTGGCAATGCACAAGAAAAAATGGATATGGCTATAATGTATCTGGAAGAAGCGTTGGCACATATCCGCGCCGGAAAAGCGAGTACCCGATTGTTGGACGGTATCCGTGTAGATTCTTACGGAAGCATGGTGCCCATCAGTAATGTGGCTGCAGTTACTACTCCTGACGCACGTAGTATCACCATCAAGCCTTGGGACAAAAGTATGTTCCGTATCATCGAAAAAGCAATTATCGACTCTGATCTTGGCATTATGCCGGAAAATAACGGTGAAATCATTCGTATTGGCATCCCTCCTTTGACAGAGGAACGCCGTAAACAACTGGCAAAACAATGTAAAGGTGAGGGCGAAACTGCTAAAATCAGTGTCCGTAATGCTCGTCGTGATGGTATTGACGCTTTGAAGAAAGCTGTAAAAGATGGCTTGGCTGAAGACGAACAAAAGAATGCCGAAGAGAAACTGCAAAAGATACATGATAAGTATATCAAGCAGATCGACGAGATGTTGGCAGAAAAAGACAAAGAAATTATGACTGTCTAATATTAATAACGGATATAAAGAAATGACTATGCAGAGAAATAATATCTGCATAGTCATTTTCTATTTTCCATTATCCATTAAATAAATGAAAGGATTAGTAATCAAGAATACAGGTAGTTGGTATCAAGTAAAGACCGACGACGGACAATTTATCGAATGTAAAATCAAAGGGAATTTCCGGTTAAAAGGTATCCGCAGCACTAATCCTGTAGCGGTAGGTGACCGTGTTCAAATTATACTAAACCAAGAAGGGACTGCTTTTATCAGCGAAATAGAGGATAGAAAAAACTATATTATCCGCCGTTCCTCTAACCTTTCCAAACAGTCTCATATTCTTGCCGCCAACCTTGATCAATGTATGCTGATAGTAACGGTCAATTATCCCGAAACTTCTACTATTTTCATTGACCGTTTTCTTGCATCCGCTGAAGCATATCGTGTACCTGTCAAGTTGATATTTAATAAAGTAGATGCTTACGATGAAGATGAATTACGTTATTTGGATGCACTTATCAACTTGTATACTAATATCGGATATCCTTGCTTTAAAGTTTCTGCAAAAGATGGAATCGGAATAGATGCAATTAAAGAGGAGCTGGAAGGTAAGATTACTCTTTTCTCCGGACATTCCGGAGTTGGTAAATCAACTCTTATCAATGCCATCCTACCAGGTATAGAAACAAAAACCGGTGAAATCTCAACCTATCATAATAAAGGGATGCATACTACTACCTTCTCTGAAATGTTTCCTGTTCCGGGAGATGGGTATATCATTGATACGCCGGGAATCAAAGGATTCGGAACTTTCGATATGGAAGAAGAAGAAGTGAGTCATTACTTTCCGGAAATTTTTAAGATTTCTGCAGACTGTAAATATGGAAATTGTACGCATCGGCATGAACCGGGATGTGCTGTACGTAAGGCAGTGGAGGAACATCTTATCAGCGAGTCACGATATACTTCTTATCTGAATATGTTGGAGGATAAGGAGGAGGGAAAGTATAGGGCGGCGTACTAAGGAATAACAAAAATGATATCTAATATCAGGTAATCTTGTTTACTTTTTATTGATTTTTTAGTCATCAAAATTGTATGGTATGTATTCCAAAGAAAATCCAACTTATTTCCACCTTTCGATTTTTAACTTTGGTCTTAGTGAGTAGATCAGGTTAATTGCATGTGTGTGCATCCTAACTACCACATTTAAAATCAGTTGGCTAATTTTAGCCTTAAAAAATCCCTTATCTTGTTCATTCTATAAAATGAAACAAAATAAGGGAATTTATATAAATACACTACCTTCCTATAATTCAGGTTTCGATCAATTCCAATCCACTCCTGGATTTCCAACACTATAAATCAGACTTACAGGCTCTCCGAGATCAACTCCCTCAGATTTCCAAATACGTCCGTTCCAGATAGTATATTGAGCATTCTTTACCGATAATACTTCAACGCTTCCATTCTTTAAAGCAACGCCCAAGATCTCACCCCAATAGTTGGAAGCGTGTGTAGATGCCATACAAGCAATTTCCGAATCAAAAGTACACAGTAACCTTACAGTAAGCTCCTTTTGGGAAGGATCGTCATCATCAGACTCATCAGCAGCAACAGAAGCTTTGGCATTTGTAGTTGCCGCTATACGATTATACACATACAATGAATTACCTTGACCAATCAGAGTCAAATATCCATTATATCCATACCCTAAATAGTTTGTAGGTAAAGTAAAAATGACATTCTGCGGATTATCAAACAAAGCAGCAGCTTCTGCACTCAGCTCAACGTATTCAACATCTACCATTTTCCCATCACTGGTCGAAGCCAAATGCATAATAGCTGAATTATAGTCCTGTTCCAAAGCGAATTGATAATGATATAATTTACCTGTTTCCGGATCTTTCAACACAGAGAAATAATAAGTTTTCGCACCTTCTCCCCACGTAGAAAATTCAGTCCGGAAAGATGAAAGGTGAATTACCTCATAATTAGCAAACGCCTCTTCGATAGTCGGAGTATTTTGCGGCCAGCTTACATTTGCAGTTTTTAAACTCGAATTTACATTCTCGATCTTTCCGACAGAATATTTCCCATTATAATCTTTAAAATCCCAAATAATCAATAGCCGCTTTTTATTTTTATCATATAACAAACAATGCTGAGCAGGCAATGCCGATGGAATAAGTTCAATACCACGTAATTCTTCTCCATCAAACGAAGTCGGTGTAGGAAGGAACTCATCTACATGGAAAAACTCATTGGTCGTTTTAATACGCGTATACAAACGTCCTTCTTCATCCGTAATCATGTCTAAGAATTGCATGAAATGAACATCAGCAATCTTCAAACCTCCCGGATATCCACCGCCAAACAAATCCGTTGGTTTAGTATTTACATCCTTAAAGCTACCCGGTTTTACTTCTGTCACTTGGTCGGGAGAAACAAACATAAATTGGTTAATAACCTTCTTACTAGAACTGCCCATTGTTTTCTCCAACGCATAATGTTCATACAATTTAAAAGCATTCGAAGGCAAAGTAGCACCCTCATTCTCTAACGAATAGATGTTTGTCAAAACATTGTAATACCTGTAACCCTCTTCGTCAAAATCTTCTTTTATCATATGAGCACACCGCTTGCCGTCTTTTTGTGACAACAAGAAGAAACCAATACCATCATACGGTTCCAACACAGACACCCCATAAACACAACGATAAACTATATCTGTTTTATTATCGGTTATTTCAAGCAGCAAATTATAGGTATTCTTTTCTGTGTAACGATCTGCCACCCATTCCAACACCGGATCCGTACTAATAACCTCTCCATCTAGTGTCCACAAATATGACAAGTCCTTATTAGAATCTTCCTTTGAGAACGTATAATCTGGAGTAATCTTTAATGTTCCTCGTATGGGAACCGTATATGTACTCCCTGACGGATCCATATCGATTCTCGTCAAATCTTTATAATCATAATTACCCTTATCCTCAAAACAACCGGACAAAGTAACCGCTAAGCTAGCACTTATAAATAATAATTTTATTAATTTCATAGATAATACAATTTAATTCATAACAACTTCCATCAAAGAACCATCTTCTTCTGTCCATCCGTTTTCTTGAATATCTTTACTAAATTGCTGAACGATCAGCCTGAGCTCTGTAGAAGTATAACCCGTTATATCGGTTATTCCTGAACTTTCGATGAAACGCGCATATTTCTCATCCGAATATTCTCCTAGGAAACGACTAGTGATAGTATTATCCCACCAATCCGGCTTACTTAACATATCACAGAAAGTGACTGAACAAGAAATAGACTCCCGCACAGTAGGCCAATATGGATCTCCGATATAAGAACCGACTCCGAAATTTTCATTAGGGACCAAACGAACTGCCAAACGAACTTTTTTGTCAGCAAGATGCGCTGTCCGGTGCAACTTAATACTAATATAGTCAGACCAGACACCTGCATGAAAAGTTTGTTCCAACTCCACAGTATAGTCTTCAGGAAGGGCTGTTGTTTTCTCTTTAATAATCTCCAAACGATAAGTTTTGTCCTCCTCCAATTGCTGACCATTCAATATCACAGAAAAACGAATCTCATAATCCGTTATATCTGCATATTGTTTGAAAGAGAAATATGTAGAATCAATCCCCTTAATCGTTTCCCCTGTTTCATTTTCCATCTCAGTCGGTATATAAAGTGACCGAGTCGATTGGTCATAATTCACTAAGTCTTCTTGCGAGCATGAGCCTAAAACGATCAAAAGCAAACCCATGCACCAGATATATTTCTTTATCATAATAATCACTTTTTTAAATAATTATAAAGCTTCATTCTGCGGATAAGGCAAGACAAAACTCTTCGTATCTTTCATGCCCGGAACCTTCTCACCTAAACGCTTATAATAGAAGAACAACTGACCTTCACCTATAAATTCACGTCTAGCCTCATTCAGCAATTCTCTATTAAACCACGCATCACCACCTGAAGTACTCACATACTCTTGGTTACAACCATGTCCACGTCGCACTTTGGCTAATTCCTCTAAAGCCTGTTTCTGAAATGCCTCTTTTGCATCCGGTTCCAGATTTTCTGCCAAACTCAAGTGATTATAATACTCTGCCCGAATATAATACATTTCACCCAATCGAAGCATGGGAATAATATCCACCGCGTACTTTTTAAGCGAACCTTCAGCCGGCAAATATTTACTACTGTAATAATCCCATCCTTCCTCAACCAATAGTTTATAACGAACATCATTAGCATCTCCCGCAAACCATCCATTAAGTGGTGACCAATTTGAAAGATACAATTTCTCATTACCGGAACGATAAGTGCGATAGTCTTCTTCCATTCTCTGATTGGAAAGAGCAAAAATTATTTCGTCATACAACTTACTATTTCCGTCAGCCATATCACGACTATTTGTAAAATTAAAGATATATTCCTGGTGCGCTTCTGATACAGCATTTACAACAATCTCTGTTTCACGAAAAGCCTCTTTATACATTCCTTTATATAAATAAACTCGCGCCAACATACCACAAATAGCATAATAATTCAAGCGATAACTGCGATAAGCAAAGAATAAATCCTCCGGTACTTCCGAAGATGAAGATAATATTCTTTGAAAATCATTCTTCCAACGTACATCCCATAACATCCATGCAACCCGCGGAACATCAAACTGTGCCAACAGTTCTTTCGCTTGTTTCAGATCTTTTACGATCAGATCCGACACTTCTTCATTCGTCCCATACTCTTTAAAAGTACATGGATACACATCTACAAAAGGAATTTGCTTCATCGGATCATTCATTTGTGCCGATGCAAACAAGCGCATCACATCAAAATGTAAAATCGCCCGAAGTGCCAAAGCTTCTCCCAAAATCACATTCTTCTCGTCGGCACCTTTCATGAAAGTAGTCACCGGTTCTTTTTGAGTCCGCTGAATAAGATTGTTACAATTGGCAATACAGTTATAAGCTATTGACCAAAAATTTTGAATCACAGGATAAGCATATGAACCTGTATACTGATACTTTGAAAAATAATACTCATTAGATCCAGTCGATGGAGTATAATAATTTGCCATCGCATCCAAAGCCCCCCACGTGAGTTCTTTTCCATACATACTCGAGCCGGCCATTTGTCTGTATACACCATTCAAGGCATTCCGGAATCCCTCGCCAGTCTCAAAAAGCTGATCATCCTCAGTGGTGTCTTGGGGTTGTATATCCAACCAATCACTACAAGCAGACAACATAGAAAGCGAGATCAGCCCTATTAAATATTTATATATTTTCATACGAATAAATCTAGATGATTAAAAACTTGCCTTAATAGAGAAATTAAAAGTCCGTGAATAAGGATAACTTAATCCACGTTCCTGTTTCACAGAAGAAATACGGAACAATTCATTTGCACCAATTTCAAAACGCAACATAGTAAGGCTCAACGGAGCAATCAGTTTTTGATCAAAATCATATCCCAAATTTAATGAATTTAAAGAAAGCCAATTATAATCCTGTACAAAACGTGAAGTAGCTTGTGTTGTATGGATATTATCACCTGCTTCCAATTTCTTAAACTGTGCATTATCACCCGGCTTTTGCCAACGATCGGTAAAGACACGTCTATCTGCATTCACCTCATAGATATTCACATTTTCTACTCGATCAGCCAAGGTCTGGTTATACCGTTGTCCTCCCCATTCATACATAAAGGTGGCATATAAACTAAAGTTCTTCCAACGGGCATTGACACCAAAGCTACCTTGTGCTGCAGGCTCTATACTACCTACTACAACTTGGTCGGCAGAATTCCAAGTATTCGTTATCTTCCCATCAGGAGTCAGGAAAAGTTCCTCACCATTCGCAGGGTTAATCCCCAAAGAACGCATAGCCCAAATAGAGCTTTCCGAACCACCCTCTACATACTTCTTATAACTCTTGGATCCCGTACCATTACGAGCCTGACGCTGGCTTAAATCATTCAAGAAGTTATCTACCCGGTCGTTATAAGCTTTCAAACTCTCAGAAACTTTTAAGATAGTATTTTTGTTATGTGCAAGATTTGCATAAACAGACACATACCAATCTTTTGTATTAAGAATCTCGGAACGTACATCCAACTCAAAACCTTTATTTTCAATCTCACCTACATTATTTTTGTAGGTTGTAAAACCGGTATGACTAGGAATCGTTACATCATTTATCAAATCGACAGTACGCTTGTTATAATAAGAACCACGGATATAAATCAGTCCGTTAAAAAGACGAAGTTCCCCACCAATATCCAAAGTATTGGTAGTCTCCCAAGTCAAGTCTCTATTTCCCAATGCAGCCAACACAGCACCATAACCGGTTTTATACCATTCATCAGTGAGAATATTATAAGTAGTCCGTGATTCATAAGAACTAAAACTTACTTTACCCAACTGACCATAGCTAGCACGTACTTTCAACAAATCAACAAACCCTAAATTTTTCAGAATCGGATAGTTATGCAGGTTTAAACCACCTCCTAAACTCCAAAAAGGAGCATATCGGCTATTCGTTCCAAATTTAGATGAACCATCCATACGCAGACTCGTATCGAACAAATAAATATCCTGGAAACTGTAATTCACAAGCCCCGTTACACCCATCAAACGTGAGTGAGACTCAGTCACTGTCGGTTTATCAACAATTTCCTGCGCATAATTGGGAGAACTCAAAGACCCTGAAGGAAAGCCTCTATAAAAAGCAGAGGTGTTATTAGAACGATCTTCTATCATATTCCAGTTCAACGCCACGTTAATATTGTGTTCTTTGATAAAACGATTATAAATCAAAGATGCCTGCCAATCCCAAGTGAACAAGTCTCCACTGCCGGTAGTCAATTCACCTGATGACAAATTTGTAGAACTCAAAGGATTTGAATTTCTTTTCGAATTAGGGTCCAGAAAATTCTCACTCGAATTGAACTGTCTTGTAAGACCTAATGTACTCTTAAACTGCAAGTAATCAATAATATTCCATTGAATACTCAAATTATTGATCAACTCCTCATAAGAAGATTTATTCCGATTCTTCAAAGTAACTTCATACAGAGGGTTATATGGAGCTTTTCCAAAGCCATGCCATTGTTCCAGCATTTGCAAAGGTTTACCATTCTCATCCATATAGATATTATAAGGCAATTGACTGGTATAATCTGAGAAAGATCCATAAGGAGATTCGGTAGAATTAGTAACATTATACGTTGTATGATTACGTACCTGCAATCTACCGATCCGATAATCAATATATGCACCTGTTCCCCATACATTACGATGAGAGCCTTTCATGACACCATCATTTTTATTTATATTCACTTCAACGCCAAAACGGACTTGTTCCGTACCCCCATCTACATATAGACTATGCACTGTGTTAAAAGATGTACGCAATGGTTTATCCAGCCAGTAAGTATCAACTCCATTCTTTACATTATACAACTTACGAGCATACTCTCTTTGTAAACGTGACCAGTCACTTAAATTCATGCCAGCTTTCATATCGTATTGCCCAGACAGTCTTTCCGCTTCCAAGTGTTCAGCCGCATTCATCAAATCATAATCACTCAGGTCCGGAACTTCAATCTGCCCTGTCAAACTATAAGAAACATTCAACTTTCCAGGTTTAGGTGCTACTGTTTTGATAACGACAACCCCATTAGCTGCACGCGAACCGTACATCGCTGTAGCCGCCGCATCACGTAGAATGGTCACACTTTCAATACGAGAAGGGTCGAAGTCATAAAGCTTCGTTACACTGATCTCGAATCCATCCATAATAAATGTCGGAAGGTTCGGATTATTCTTCAATGAAGATTTATCCGTAACATTCATATCTAGTTCTTTTTGACCAAAAGCAGACTTACCACGCACATACACTTCAGGTAATGCATTCGGGTCAGATCCCCAAGTTACATTCTCCGCAATACGAAAAGATGGGTCAAAAGCTTGCAAGGCAGCAATAACATTTGTCTTGTTCACTTTAAGAAGTTCGTCTTTCTTTATCGTTATGGTATTACCCGTAAAACTTTCTTTACGTATATCAGCCATACCGGTAATTACCACTTCATTGAGTTCATTCGCATCTTCTTTCATACGAATTTGAAGATCTTTCTTTTGCCCGGCTTTCACTGTAACTTCCTGAGGTTTCATACCAATATATGTAAACGTCAGAGTTACATCCTCACGCGGAGCACTGATCTTGAAATTACCATCAATGTCACAGACAGTACCACCTTTAAATCCTTTCACTACCACATTCACTCCTGGCAAAGAGTGTCCTTCTAGATCAGTAACCTTACCCTTTATGATACGGTTACTTTCATGTTCCACCTTAACAGTAACCGTTGTTGTCTGAGCACTCAAAGGTGAAGTGCACACCAACAAGGAGGCTGCTAAGCAACAACCTACTACAAAACTTCGCTTTTCTCTCATAAATACAGTGTTTAGTTATATACTGTTATCCAACAAATCTTATATTCTAATTACTTCTTACGACGACGCCACCAAGTAATAACATAACCAGCCAACAAACCAACAGGTATGAGTCCCATAAAGACAATCTGTACCCAAATCAAAGCTCCTTGTCCGATATACATTTCATCGTCAGCCGGATGCGGACGACTGTCATTGACTGGAAATTCATTATCCGACAATTCGCGGAAAACTTCGCTGATCAACGTAAAATTGGAAGTGGGCATATTGTCTCTGTTAGTAGTCAATTCACTATTGGCCATGCAGTCTGCATCTCCACAGACATAAATACGTTGTTGTTTGTCCCCAACCTGACGAACCAAACGTGTTACCAAAGGAATGGAATCCATTCTCTCACTGGTTTCCGGATTAAGAGATGGAATATCGTCTACAAAGTCCGTTGTTTGTAATTCATTCCATGCTTTTGAAGTAGTAGCAAATAACACAGTAGATTGGAATCCGCAACTATCACTAACCTGATATTCTACCGCACCCGGCATCGAAAGCTTAGAACCATATCTCGACATACGATAGAATTCAGAATTGGCTTTCATAGCAGCCTCCGTCGGGTCAAGAAACAACTGGTTGGCTGCATATCCCTGAGTCTCTTCTACTACCGTTCCCGGCATAAAAGTAATACCTACTTTCTCTACCAGCGGATTCATTAATGACTGACGGCGAGGTTCACAAGCGATAATCAGATCACCTCCACGAGCCAAAAAGCGTTGTACTTTCGCTACCTCTTCCGGAGTATAAGCTTCACGTACATCTGCAATAACAAGTACATCAACATCTTCAGCTATATCAACAGCAGCTGTATCGGCTTTTAAATCGAGCGTACTGACTCTAAATCCCTGATTAATCAAAGAATAACGGAAAGTCAGGTTCTTGGCAAAAGCACTGTAATCTCGTTCTCCACCTTTATAAATATCACGTTCTCCATGACCAGTTACAAAAGCAACCATAGGAGCTTTCACTACCATTGTCTTTAATGCAGAAGAAATCTGGGCTTCAAAAGGATCACGTTGATTATCATCATAAATACGTAAGAAAGCTTTCTGTCCGTTTTCACGTTCGAACAAATAAACAAAACGATTTCCTTCCTCTTCTAGATTAATACCTTTGGATTTGGTCAGTTCTTTAATTTCTTCCGGAGAAAGGAACATATCGAAGTCGAAATCGTAAGTATCACACATACGTTGCGCGATTTCCTTATCTGTCAATCCCGGATATCGGGCATAAAGCCGGGGATTATCCACATGATCGTAATAGTAGACATACTTCATCTTCATCTCCGGTTTAAAACGGATATAATCTTCAAACTTACGCATTTCCCAATTTCTGCTGCTAGGCATACCACGACTAAAGTTTTCATCCAGCAGATTGACAAATGTAGTCAGAGTAAGTCCTCCATCCAGTTTGCTTACTACTTCCTGGCTGGGAGGGGTCAATGTATTTGCTTTGGTTGCAGTGGCATCATAATAACCCATCAGTTGAGGACGTGAAGTAGTATATCCGAGTAACAGTGTAACACAGATCGCAGCTGTATACTGAAGTGTTTTACTGATCTTACTTGTGCTAGTACGCTCAAATTTCAATCTCAAGATAGAGAGAGAAAGGAAAAAGAGAACAACAATTATGAAATAGAATACATCTTCACTACAAATCATTCCGCTCAAAAATTTAGCCGAACGTCCTGACAAAGCTAACCAATAGGTCAAATCACGAACAAAATCGATATCCTGTCCAACAGAATTCATGAAGTTCAAGATAGCAAGAACCGTCAAAGTACCCACTGCTGCCACTACCTGATAAGCAGTCAAAGTAGACATGAACAAACCAATAGCAGCATAAGCACATACCAACAAGAAAATACCCAAAATTGCAGTTAATGCAAACGGATAATCAAAGTTCTTTACGATACAAGCTGTATAAATAAAATAAGCAAATAAAATAGCCACCAAAATCAAAGCATAGACCAGCATAGATATATATTTACCTATGATAATCTGTACATTGGTAATAGGTGAAGAATATAATAGTTTGATAGAGCCACTGCTATATTCCTTGCTCATAAGTCCCATAGTAAGCAACGGGATATAAAGGTACAAGTTATTCTGCATATCAGCATAAACACCTCTATACCCTGCCAACAAACTCGATGTTAAGTTATAAGGACGATAATTTAATGCCAAATAACGTAATTGATCACTAATCAGATCGGAAAAGGTAAGTCCGGCCTGAAATGCGAATATAATAAGGATTAACCATGCAATAGGTGAACAAAAGAGTGTATTCAGTTCAGCCTTTGCTATTTTCCATATAGTTTTCATACTTATTTCTATTTTCAAAGTTTATGATTACCTCTTTCCTGAAAGACGAGCAAAAATCTCATCCAATGAAAGACGTTCTAACTGAATCTCTTCTAACTGCCAACCTTTAGCGACACTAGT
Organism: Bacteroides bouchesdurhonensis; assembly: GCF_900155865.1. Classification (GTDB taxonomy): domain Bacteria; phylum Bacteroidota; class Bacteroidia; order Bacteroidales; family Bacteroidaceae; genus Bacteroides; species Bacteroides bouchesdurhonensis. Next base: position 1,180,143 of record NZ_LT707006.1, on the reverse strand, counting down.
AGCGATCATTTTCTCAGTAATATCCTTTGGATCTGCAAAATGGAAACGATAATGGCAATCGCCCAAATTATCTACAGCGGTAATTCCTTCCATTTTGCTCAAAACATCCATAGCTGGAGCATTCCGCAAAGTTACTACAAAAGAAGTTGGAGCTACATAGTTATCAAAGTCATCAATGGTTCCCGAGAAAACGACCTTACCTTGTTCAATCATGCGAATTTCATCGCAGGTTGCCTGAACTTCAGGAAGGATATGCGTAGAAAGCATTACGGCATGGTCAGTGGCGAGTTCTTTAATCAAATTACGAATTTCGACAATCTGATTCGGGTCCAAACCATTAGTAGGTTCATCCAATACCACAAACTTAGGACGGTGGACAATAGCTTGTGCAATGCCAATACGCTGTTGATAACCTCCTGACAGGTTACGCAGCAAACGGGAACGGAAATGGGTTACTCCACAACGATCCATTGCACGTTCCACTGCTTTTCCGATCTCCTCCGGTTGCATCAAATGCAAGTTGGCACAATACGTCAGATATTCCTCCACTGTCATATCAGCATACAAAGGAGGACGCTGTGGCAAGAACCCAATGAACTTCTTCGCTTCTACCGGATTCTCACGCAAACTGATGTTATTGATCCAAACATTTCCTTCTGTTTGGTTCAAAACACCACATATGATATTCATCGTAGTAGACTTTCCGGCACCATTAGAACCCAACAAGCCGAAAACTCCCTTACTTTTTACTTCAAAATTTATATCGCGAATCGCCCAGTCTACACTGTAACGATGAGACAAGTGCTCTACTTTAACAATTACTTCTTCCATGATACATTCGTATTTTATAGGATACACATTCTATTATCTTCTCTTTCTGCGGACCAAAATAGTAATGCCGATGGCAGCCAATATAATCGGCATTACACCATACCACCCGTATCTTACCAACTTACGTGCATCACGACCGACATACACCTCATCATCCAACGGACGAGGGCGTTCCGTATCCAGTGGATATTCATCATAAGAAAGCCATCTGAAAGTTCCGGTTACAATTGTAAAATTAGTAGATGAATATCCATTACGACTTTTACTCATTTCACCATCACTTATACAATCTGCATCCCCCGAAACAACAATACGCTGTTCTTTATCGCCTACCTTACGACTTAAAGCAAGCACGGCAGGCATCACTCCCTGCTTTTCACCCGTTTCCGGATTATATTCAGGAGTACCATCCAAGAAATCGGTTGTTTGCAATTCATTCCAAGACAATGAATCGGTTACAATAACCGGAATGGCACTAAAACCTTTGGAAGGATCGAAGGACAAACCGACTGCATCCGGCATTGTCACTGTATAACCAAATTCATAAGGACGAGCATAGGGTTTGAAATGTTCGGCCGCATCTTTAGTAATCCGACCAATAATTAAGGACGGTGAATCATTTTCTTTGATTTCAACCAATGTTCCAGGCATACAAGTCACTCCAAACTGCTCTAAAAGCGGATTCATTATATCCTGTCGACGGGCATCTCCTAGAATAAAAAGATTACCTCCTCGATCTACATACTTACGCAAACGTTCCTGCTCAACTTCATCAAATGGAGTCTTCACATCACTAATCACAACGATATCCACATCTTCCGGCATATCTTTTTCTGCCAAATTCAAAGTTTCGACATCGAAACCTTGCGTAAGTAATGAATGACGGAAAGTCTGACGTTCCGCAACACGATTATAATCACGGTCCCCCACTTTATAGATATCACGCATATCGTGACCTTCAAGGAAAACAACCTTCGGTGATTTCACGATAAAACGTTTAAAAGCAGCAGAGATTTCTGTTTCTGACGGATGTTTCTCGTTATCATCAAATAAACGTAAGATACTTCTCTGACCATTACCACGTTCCACTACACGTATGAAACGGTTACCTTCTGCGGATAAATCGATTCTCTCTTTAATTTCGTCCGGTGTAAGGAACATCTTAAGGTCCAAATCGAGGATATTTGACATTTTCTCCGCTCTCTCTTCAATCGTATTACAATCTTTCAAACGGAAATCCAATTGTGAATTAGCTTCATCATAGTAATAAACGTAATCCATCTCCAAATCCGGTTTGAAACGAATATACCGTTCAAACCTTTCGCGGTCATATTTCAATTGACTCGGTAAACCAATCCCATAATTATCATCCAACAAATTGACATAACTGGTAATCTTCAGCGGTCCATCCATTTTCTCCATAATGTCCCGGCTCACTTGCGTTAATGTATTGCGTTCGGTAGCGGTTGCATCATAATATAACTTCATCGAAGGCAAAGTCGAAACATAACCAATCAACAAAGCAACCACAACTACAGCACTGTAAGTTCCCCAAGTTTTAGCGGGAGATACTTTACTACGTCCAGCACGAAGTTTTAAGATGGAAAGAGTCAAGAACAATCCTATAATCAGGAAGAAATAAAGCAGATCTTCACTACAAATCATTCCACTGATAAATTGGTCAGCACGTCCGGAAATAGAAAGCCAATAGGTTATATCACGTACAAAAGCATAATTCTGTCCTACATCTCCAATATAATTCAATGCAGCCAATACAGCCAGTGTACCCATTGCTGCAACTACCTGATAAGAAGTGATACTAGACATAAACAAGCCAATTGCACCATAGGCACAAATCAACAAGTAAATTCCTAAAATTCCTGTTAACAGCAATCCGAGATCAGCTTCTTTAATAAAGATACTACAAAAAAGAGCGATCAGCAATAATGGAAGGATCAGCACCAGGTTATAAATAAGTACAGATACATACTTTCCAAATATGATTTGACTATCTGTGACCGGAGAGGAGAAAAGCAGTTTGATAGAACCACTGCTATATTCGCGACTCATTAATCCCATAGTCAATAAAGGAATATACAAATAGAGATTACGCAGGAATCCGGGGAAAATACCTAACCAACCGGTAAAGATGTTTGCCGTCACATCCCAAAGTCCAGTTCCCAATGCTTGCCCTAATACCTGACGGTCAAAGGCATTTCCAAATGCCACACCTACCTGTACAGCAAAAATAACTAAAATGAGCCATGCCACCGGAGAGCAAAACAACGAACGTAATTCGGCAATAGCTACTCGATATGTAGTTTTCATGTAAATGTTTGAATTATATGATTAATCAATTTTGATTCCCTTTCCAGACAGTTGTGCAAAAACTGTATCCAGAGAATCCCGTTCAAGAATTATTTCACTGGGACGCCATCCTTTATCCACAGCCATCTCTGTGATACGTTTGGTCATGGAATGATCGTTTCCGTCAAAATGGAAACGGAAACGAGTTGTTGTCAGTTTCTCTACTTTGAGAATACCTTCGATTTTCTCTAATTCAGCAACCAAAGGAGGATTCTCAAGAATAGCAACAAAAGTACTAGGGGCCATGTAATTATTGAAATCACGAATCGTACCTGAAAACACCACATTTCCATGTTCAATCATTTTAATCTCGTCACATGAAGCTTGTACTTCAGAAAGAATATGAGTAGACAACATGACTGCACGGTCAACAGCAATTTCCTTAATCAAATTGCGGATTTCTACTATCTGATTCGGGTCAAGTCCGTTAGTCGGTTCATCCAATACGACAAACAACGGATTGTGTACAATTGCCTGAGCTATGCCCACACGCTGTTGATATCCTCCGGACAAATTACTAATAAGACGTTTACTAAAGTGCATGATACCACACTTTTCTTTCGCAAAGTCTACAGCTGCTCTGATGCTTTTTGGTTCCATTCGGCGAAGTTGCGCACAATAAACCAACCCAATTATATACTTTAATGCACCAATCACACAAAAATAAAAGCCGCACCCAAATTCAAACTTAGGTGCGGCTTTATTATCTTTTCAAATTAGGAAAACTTTTTCAAATGTTAAAAACGCGCTTTCTTTTACTTATTATTAACTATTTCACTATATTTGCAAAATAAAGGAACAACCAAGAAACGAAGAATTTTCTTTTAGCATATCGTACAGCCCTGAGTGAACGGCGCAACCTATTAACTTCGGCTCGATAATATTGCAACGTGATTCTTCGGGTATTTGGGCAGAACCAAATATCTTGAGTTGTTCCATTTATTTTTGTTATATATGTATATGATAATTATACTCAAGTATAATAACAACTTCTAACACTTTATTTCTTCAACGCTTTCGCTATCTTTTCAAACACTCCAGCTTTCTTCTCATCCCATTCTTGGGCTTTCTTCTCGAAATACGGTATCATCTTATTATGCTCATCCAAACATTTCAAACGCATTAATTCTGTGTCAAAATTCGCACGATTACTAAGAAGCTCATGTTTATTACAAATTTTTACCAAACTACTTATTCCTGGTATTGGAATACTAGGTGCAAAGCCTTCTTCAATAAATTGGGTATATATCGAAAGACTATCAATAATCTCTTCAACCTTTTCACTATTTGGTTCACTTGTCGTCTTTTTAACGACCTTTTCTGTTTTACTTTCTTTTTCTTCCGCCTTCTTCACAACTTCTACTTTCTTCTTGGAAAAGGCTTCAAATGGGAACATATAAACTACTGAACATTGTTCAATGGCAGAATTAGACTTCAAATAAGCAGAAACATAAGGTTCATTACCCAAAATGTCCTTATTATCTCTTTTGTTTTCATTTCTCGCCTTAGCATTCCAACGGAAATCGCTATCAACCATTGAATTAGCCCAAGTACACCAAGCAATAGTACTCCCCACCATCCAAACTTTAAAATACTTATCGCCTTCTTCTCCCGCATATTCAAATGCTTTCTGTGGACTCAAAATGATAATATCACTTTGATTAATATCCGTAAAATTAACTTGCTTTCCTTTACGCAAAGCATTCACGATTTTATCAAACAATGCTTCATTGTTTGCTTTCAGATACTCTATAACTGAATTTTCATTATTGCTCATATCTTCTCATTTTAATGTTTCTACCCAATTATCAAATTTCCGATAAACCACACTGCGAAAGCTGTCATATTGGCTACACCAAGTTTCTTTATAAAGATACCAAATGCAGAATTTACCCAAAAATCTCTTGGAGCAATCGTTACTTCCACACTCAAAGCATATCCTATAAAGAATGCTATAATACCAAATACTCCAGCAAGTCCCGAAGCTGCACTTTCAGCCCAAAACATAATATCTATTGCAACTAATGCAACGATATTCAATACTAATAATACGAATGTTATACAACCCATAATTCTACTATTTTAATGATTCAACAATTTCATCTACATATACATTTGCAACATTTTCGGCTGTTGCTTTAATATCTTCTAATATTGGAAACCTTTTGACTATTGCCCCTCGTGCAGTTCCCGACAAATGTGGCAACATTATTGATTTGGCATTTACCACACATTTATCTAAAACCTCTTTCGCTTTCTTACCCAAACAAACACAAAGATTTGGTCTCACTAAGTCTAATTCTTTTTGCAATATATCAGTATATGTCTTTAATCTACTTTCAGCATAAGTCTTAGACATTTCTCTATCATGTACAAAATACTTATTCGCATCAGTCAGATATATTGCAAACCCTTTCTTAATCAAACCATTAATCAACAAGTCAGCCATTTTGCCACCACTTCCACTTTTCCTATGGGTTGCATCATGCATCCCAAATGGACTTGACACCATCGCATCATGGCATTCTTCATACCATTTCGCATCGCGTAACGGGTCTTGCGCAATAAGCATAATTCGGGCATTATCGACTTGAACATTAAACCAAGTCGGCAAATCTAAACCTATTGCACCTTTATCCGCAAAATCTTTTCTAAACAATGGATTCAAAATAGGAATACAAACAGAGGTAGTATCTGTATATCCATTAAAAGGCTTCAAATCATCGGAAAACTCTTTTTGCCATTCTGCATACGAGAAGTCATAGCACTTTCTCATTTGCTTATAACGAGCCTTTAACATATCTAATTGCTGAGCACCCAACAATTCATCAGCAACTAACTTTGGAATATCATCCGACAAATGACAATCATTGCAGAAGACTGTTCTCATACACAATCACTTTGCGCTCCCCCAGTCTCAAAGAAAGCATTTTTAAAATAGGGAAGGCGCAAGACTGTTATCAAATTCCGTCAATGGGTTCTGGACTACCTCTGCACCGAAAAATGAAAACAGCTCACGCCTTTGGCTGTATATCAACACATCAGTGCTATATATGCAAACCAAAGGGAGCATTCTTTCATATTCCTCAGTGCAGGTGAATTGTCCAGATTCATTGACAAGGAATAAGCTAAACGCTTCCTAATTACTATGTCTGTCCACTTGGGACAATGCAAATATAGGAACTATTTAGCAAAAATGCTACTTCGTGAACTGCTCTTTTTCTATTTTCAATTCAAATTTACCTATTCTTATGGGTAAATCAAACTTTGATACTTTAATCTTTTATAGGCTGACATCGTAAAATAAATAAATCTTTGAACATCTGTTAGTCCTCTCGTATTATATCTAAATGCAAATTCATCACAGTATTTATCCAAATGCTTTGGACTTACTTTATGATATATTCCTAATATTCCACGTTTCAAGTGTGACCAAAATCCCTCAATACTATTGGTATGGAATCCGTCTTTTACATATTCACCAGTACTATGTTCAACTACTTTATGAATATAATTTTTCGATATTCCAGTATAACCTTTCCATCCATCTGTTATAACGGTAGAACCTTCCTTGACTAAAGTATTGATTATCGTTTTCAAAACCTTTCCACCAGTATTTGGAACAACGGCTGTATATGCCATTCCATTAGATAATAGACCTACTACGGGAGTCTTAACTTTAAGGCTTCTTCCTTGTGCATTCTTTACTCTACCTTTATTCTTACCACCTACATAGGTTTCATCAACTTGTGTCATATCATTAAATTGAACTACAAGCTTGTCTTTCAAATTATGTCTTATCCGTTCCAACATGAACCAAGCTGTTTTCTGTGTTACATCTATATCTTTAGATAATTGTATGCTACTTATTCCTTTCTTATGGGCTAAGAATATATACAATGCATAGAACCATTTCTTTAATGATACATGACTACCTTCAAACATTGTACCAATAGTAACCGTAAATCTTTTCTTACATCGTTTACATTTATATAGTCCTTTAAATTCTCCATTAGACTTTAACTTATAATGCTCTTTCGTTTGACAATTACAGTGTGGGCAAATCGGTTCTCCATGCCATTTAATATCTTCAAGAAATTCTCTACATGATTTTTCATCATAAAAGGATTTCATCAAATCAATAAATGACTTTACTTCTCGCATTTGTTTATTCTTCTTTATTATTTCTACAATATTGATTATTTCTGTTTCCAATTGACATGTTATTTTTATTATATAAATATAATAAAAAATCCTAACACATAAAACATAAGTAATTAAAAATTAGACACTTAAATAAAACAATTGGGTATAATTATCATATACATATATCCTGTAATTATTGCTCATTTAAACATTAACCAAGTGCTTCCAATATGATACTTGGAACACTTGGTTTTTATCTGAGTATAATTATCATATATCTATATAAAAAATAGAACCCGACTGCTCTGAACAATCGGGTTCCTAAAATAGGAAACAGCATGGGAGGATTATTGTCTATCAAATAGACAAATTTTGTAACTTAACGTTTCGTGCCCCATTTGGCACGATAATATGCATGTACAAATATCAATTTCCCTTTTCTATGTCGGTAATGGGACTTGACACGTACATATTTATTTCCATCCAGTTGGTAGAAATAAATCTTTGCCAAAAAATCTCTCATAACGGATATCATTTTACTTGCCACACTATTGTGGTTTATTCTGCTTGCAAAGACTTATAGCAAAAAAGATTTATCATAGGCCAACTGTTTCCTATTTCAATTTTTGTAATAGTACCCAAATCCAATCTCAAGTGTTATCTACTTAGGATTCTTTAACAAAATTCTTTGATTCACTTGAAAACGGGCATAAAAAATAGGGAAACCCAAAAGATTTCCCTATTGAAATAAGATATAAACAGATAGAATTAAAATTAGTACATTAAAGTATATAATTGGGTAAACCAAATATTCGTCTACCGTAAAATCAGAATACAAAGGCGGTTTCTGAGGAAGAAAACCGATGTATTTCTTAGCTTCTACCGGATTTTCTCTCAAACTGATGCCGTTTATAAAAACTTCACCTTCCGTCTGATTCAATACTCCACACATGATGTTCATAGTAGTTGATTTTCCTGCACCATTGGAGCCCAACAGACCGAAAACACCTTTTTTCTTGATTTCAAGATTAATGTCCCGAATAGCCCATTGCACACTGTAACGATGTGAAAGATGCTCTACCTTCACAATAGATTCATTCATAACACTTGTTAATAAGTTAAATATCTTATAAATACATTAAACTCTGAATTGAATATATTAGGCTATTATAAATAAAGAATGTGTATTTTAACTTTGTGTCGTTCTCGTTTATAAATCCCTAAAAAACTTCGCGAAATTATAAACCTTTATAATTATACGCAAATTTTTCAGGTTTTAGTTTTATATGCACTTTTTTTTCAGAAGCCCAATAAGTAACATATAGTCAGCAATATATAGAATAAACAGGCTACATTTACCAGTCAACGCATCAAATAATCCCAATTATACAAATATTTAATTTCTAAAAGTCAAAAAGTTACATTTGAAACTTTAACCTTTATTAATCATTCAGCTAGAGTTTGTCTTTTTTTAGCAAATTTAATTAAAAAGGTAAACCCATAATGAACAAAAAGAGAGAAATTATCCTTTAAACACATTTCCTCTTTTTCTTAAATTACTTAACTAAATTATATTTTCCCTCCCCATTAAACCTTTGACACCTGTTATTGTCTAACTGAAAAGAATAAAAATATATCTATTACGATACTAAACCATGAATAAAAAGACAAAATGGGGCATCATTATCTTAGTAAGTGCCGGAATCATCGGTGGAGGAATCTACTCTCAATTACCAAAAACAAACGATGAATTGGCTGCTGCCGACAAAGTACTGAACAATAACAAAAAGAGCGGAAAGAAAATCCTGAATGTTAATGCTAAGGTCATAAAACCACAACTATTAACTGACGGATTTCCAACTATTGGTTTACTCAAGCCTGACGAGGAGGTAGATTTATCTTTTGAAACATCCGGTAAAGTTATTGAAATAAACTTTGAGGAAGGAACAGCTGTAAAAAAAGGACAGCTTCTTGCTAAAGTCAATGATCGTCCATTACAAGCACAACTACAAAGATTACTTGCTCAATTAAAATTGGCAGAAGATCGTGTGTTTCGCCAAGATGCCTTATTAAAGCGGGATGCTGTCAGTAAAGAGGCTTATGAACAAGTAAAAACAGACTTAGCCACCCTCAATGCTGATATAGAAATAGTGAAAGCAAACATTGCATTGACAGAACTGCATGCTCCTTTCGACGGAATAATTGGTCTTCGACAAATCAGTGTCGGATCATATGCCTCGCCAACCACAGTGGTTGCTAAGCTAACTAAAATAGCTCCACTAAAAGTTGAGTTTTCTGTACCGGAACGTTACGCTACACAAATAAAGAAAGGCACTAATCTTAGTTTTAAGGTTGAAGGAAAGCTGGATGCATTCAATGCGCAAGTGTATGCGGTTGAATCCGCCATTGATCCTGACCTGCATCAGTTTACCGCACGTGCGCTTTATCCGAACACTAATCGCGCATTACTTCCCGGTCGTTATGCTAACATCTTATTAAAAAAGGAAGAAATACCTAATGCCATTGCTATCCCGACAGAAGCTATCCAACCGGAAATGGGTAAGGATAAAGTGTTCTTATATAAATCCGGCAAAGTTGAACCAGTGGAAGTGACAACAGGAATCCGTAATGAATCCGAAGTACAAATTATCCGGGGATTACAAGTTGGAGACACCATCATTACTTCCGGAATCTTGCAACTTCGTCTGGGCCTGCCCGTCACTTTGGATAACATTGACTAAAACCTTCCCAGTATGAATATATCTGAATTAAGTATACGCCGTCCGGTATTAGCCACGGTACTCACGATCATTATTCTTCTCTTTGGATTCATCGGATACAACTACTTGGGTGTTCGTGAATATCCATCGGTAGATAATCCGATTATTTCAGTCAGTTGTTCCTATCCCGGTGCTAATGCCGATGTAATCGAGAATCAAATTACCGAACCATTGGAACAAAACATTAACGGTATTCCGGGAATTCGTTCCCTATCCAGTGTCAGTCAGCAAGGACAATCCCGCATTACAGTGGAGTTTGAATTATCGGTAGACCTTGAAACAGCAGCGAATGATGTTCGCGACAAAGTGTCTCGTGCCCAACGTTATCTTCCTCGTGACTGTGACCCGCCTACTGTTTCAAAAGCTGATGCAGATGCCATGCCTATCTTAATGGTAGCCCTTCAAAGCGATAAACGTTCACTACTTGAATTAAGTGAAATTGCCGATTTGACTGTAAAAGAACAATTACAAACCATTTCTGATGTAAGTAGTGTGTCTATCTGGGGAGAGAAACGTTATTCAATGCGTCTTTGGCTGGACCCAACAAAAATGGCAGGATATGGCATTACGCCTATTGACATAAAAAATGCGGTAGATAATGAAAATGTAGAACTTCCTTCCGGTAGTATCGAGGGAAACACTACAGAATTGACGATTCGTACATTAGGACTCATGCATACGGCAGAAGAGTTCAATAATTTGATCATAAAGGAATCTAATAATCAGATTGTCCGTTTCAGCGACATAGGGCGGGCGGAACTAGGTCCGGCAGATATCAAAAGCTACATGAAAATGAATGGAGTACCGATGGTGGGAGTTGTAGTAATTCCACAACCCGGTGCTAACCATATCGAAATTGCCGATGCTGTTTACCAGCGTATGGAGCAGATGAAGAAAGATTTGCCGGAGGATGTACATTACAATTATGGATTCGACAATACTAAATTCATTCGGGCCTCTATCAATGAAGTCAAGTCAACGGTATATGAGGCTTTCATATTAGTCATTATCATTATTTTCCTTTTTTTACGCGACTGGCGTGTAACATTGGTACCTTGTATTGTGATTCCGGTATCACTGATCGGTGCATTCTTTGTAATGTATCTGGCAGGATTCTCCATCAATGTACTTTCCATGCTAGCCATTGTACTCTCCGTAGGACTTGTGGTGGACGATGCAATCGTAATGACGGAAAATATCTATATACGTATTGAACGTGGGATGAGTCCGAAAGAGGCAGGTATTGAGGGAGCTAAAGAAATCTTCTTTGCCGTCATTTCAACGACTATTACGTTAGTAGCTGTGTTTTTCCCAATTGTTTTCATGGAAGGTACTACCGGACGTTTGTTCCGAGAATTTAGTATCGTAATCTCCGGTTCGGTAATCATTTCATCATTTGCTGCATTGACTTTTACTCCAATGCTGGCAACCAAGCTACTCGTAAAAAGAGATCAGAAGAATTGGTTTTACCGTAAGACCGAACCATTCTTCAATGGGATGAACAACATATATAGTCGCTCATTGGCAGCTTTCCTAAGTAAACGCTGGATTGCTATTCCTTTCACTCTCATCACGATTTGCGTAATTGGATATTTATGGAACACAATTCCCGCAGAGATGGCACCATTAGAGGACCGGTCGCAAATCACGATCAATACACGTGGTGCTGAAGGGATCACTTATGAATATATTCGCGATTATACGGAAGATATCAACCAACTTGTGGATTCTATACTACCGGATGCAGAAGCAATTACAGCCCGGGTATCGAGTGGTAGTGGAAATGTCCGCATTACTTTGAAAGATATGAAAGATCGTGACTATACTCAGATGGAAGTTGCTGAGAAGATATCTAAAGCCGTACAAAGTAAAACAATGGCACGTTCGTTCGTGCAACAGCAGTCTTCTTTTGGAGGAAGACGAGGAAGCATGCCTGTTCAATATGTGCTACAAGCAACCAATCTGGAAAAATTGGAGGAAGTTCTACCTAAATTTATGGCTAAGGTATATGAGAATCCGATCTTCCAGATGGCGGATGTGGACTTGAAGTTCAGTAAACCGGAAGCACGTATTCAAATAAACCGTGATAAAGCGAGTGTTATGGGTGTAAGTACCAAAAATATAGCGCAAACATTACAATACGGTTTGAGTGGTCAGCGAATGGGATATTTCTACATGAACGGAAAGCAATATGAAATTCTTGGCGAAATTAATCGTCAGCAACGTAATAAGCCGTCCGATTTGAAAGCGATTTATATCCGAAGCAATAACGGAGAAATGATACAATTAGATAACTTGATAGAGTTAGTCAATGGTATCGCTCCGCCGAAATTATACCGCTACAATCGTTTTGTATCTGCCACTATATCCGCCGGACTTGCTGATGGAAAAACCATTGGCCAAGGATTGGAAGAGATGGATAAGATTGCGAAAGAGACGCTGGATGATTCTTTCCGTACAGCACTGGCCGGTGACTCCAAAGAATATCGTGAAAGTTCTTCCAGTCTTATGTTTGCTTTCATTTTGGCCATTCTGCTGATTTACTTGATTCTGGCAGCTCAGTTTGAAAGTTTCAAAGATCCATTGGTAATCATGCTGACAGTGCCTTTGGCTATTGCCGGAGCTTTAGTATTTATGCACTTCAGTGGAATCACGATGAATATTTTCAGCCAGATCGGTATTATCATGCTAATTGGTCTGGTAGCAAAGAACGGTATCTTAATTGTAGAATTTGCCAACCAGAAGCAGGAAACCGGAATCGACAAGATGTCGGCTATTAAAGACGCAGCTTTACAACGTCTTCGTCCGATTTTGATGACTAGTGCTTCTACGGTATTGGGACTAATCCCACTCGCATTTGCCACCGGTGAGGGTTGTAATCAGCGTATTGCCATGGGTACTGCAGTAGTTGGCGGTATGGTGGTTTCTACCTTGCTTACGATGTATATTGTTCCTGCTATTTATAGTTACATTTCAACCAACCGAGTTAAAAAGTTAAAAGAATGAATCCAAAAGTAATTTGCATGAAACGCATTACATATATCATTACAGCATGTATCTTTCTATCGGTTTCTGATGCAAAAGCGCAACCACAGGTTCGCACATTAAAAGACTGCCTGGAAGAGGGATTACAAAACAATTATTCGCTGAGTATTATCCACAATGAAGAACAAATCAGCAAGAATAACGCAACGTTAGGAAATGCCGGGTACTTACCGACATTAGACTTCTCCGCCGGCTATAAAGGTAATTTAGACAATATTGAAACGAAATCCCGTGCGACCGGAGAGATTACCAGCAACAACGGTGTATACGATCAGACTGTTAATGTAGGGCTTAACCTGAATTGGACCATCTTTGACGGATTCAACATCAGTACCACCTATCAACAATTAAAAATATTGGAACGTCAAGGTGAAACTAACACTCGAATTGCCATCGAAGATTTTATAGCGACTCTAACTTCTGAATATTACAATTTTATCCAACAGAAGATTCGCCTGGAGAATTTCCGATATGCTATGTCATTATCAAAGGAACGCCTGCGTATTGCAGAAATAAGTCATCTTGTCGGCAAGTTTTCCGGTTTGGATTATCAACAGGCAAAGGTAGACTTCAATGCAGACAGCGCACAATACATAAAGCAACAAGAGTTACTTCGTTCTTCCTGTATCCAATTAAATGAGTTAATGGCTAATAAAAATGTAGATCAGTTTATTGTAATCAAAGATTCCACAATCAATATAGACAGCAGTTTGCAATTTGAAGAATTATGGAAATCGACTCTGACTACTAATGCCTCCTTGCTGAGAGCCGATCAAAATACAACTCTCTCGCAATTGGATTATAAAAAGATAAATTCGCGCAATTATCCATATCTTAAATTAAATACCGGATATGGATATACTTTCAATAAATATGACATCAACGCAAATACCAGAAGAGGTGACTTAGGCTTTAATGCAGGAGTCACTGTCGGCTTCAATATATTTGACGGTAATCGACGTCGTGAAAAACGGAATGCAAGTCTTGCCATTAAGAACAGCCGTTTGGAGCGCCAGGAACTTGAACTGGCACTTCGCTCGGATCTTAGCAATTTATGGCAAGCCTATCGCAATAATCTTCAATTATTAAACCTAGAACGGCAAAATGTTATAACTGCTAAAGACAATCATGAGATTGCCATGGAACGTTATATACAAGGAGACATTTCCGGTTTCGAAGTTCGTGAAGCACAAAAGAGCTTACTGGATGCAGAGGAACGCATTCTTACGGCTGAATACAACACTAAACTTTGCGAGATTTCATTATTGCAAATCAGTGGTAAGGTCATGCACTATCTTGAATCAGGAAATTAAGCTCTACTATTTTACCAATTCAAACGGATTTTGCGCCTCACCTGTATAACGGTAGAGGCGTATATTACTCCCCTGTCCTTCTGCAGAACGATAATTCTGAGAAATGTAGAAGTAACCTTTCCCCAATGAGCATATTCCCGTCGATCCGATAGTAAAGTTCCAGCCTCGGATACCCGTTGATTCATCCTTCAATCCTTCTGCTTTGAGAGGTATAACAAAACCTTTCTTGAGATAAGGTATACCTTTGAGAGGCTGCTTCACTGGACGTCCCACACCATCTATAGCGTAAAGAGAATAGTTTGGAAAATGCTTCTTCTTACCACTGTATACACACATAAACCAGTTATTAGTATGAGGGTCATACTCCAAGTTTTGCACGCCATAAGTGGTATTACCTGTCATGGCAAAATACTCTCTGTCGGGTTGTGCAGGACCATTAGTATGCATATTTTCCTGTGAAAGCGGCGTCTCGTATTTATGCCACTTGTTAGTATCGTATTGCAACAATACTTGATAGTCGTTGTCAGAACGATCCACCTCACCATAAATACCATAAGCTACTGTGAGATATTCCTTACCATCCTTCTTTCCGAAACGAGGTCCGAAGCTCACACCATCTATCCCACTACAACCAAAGCGATGTTGTTTCTCCCCCTCATTCGTAGTAACTTTAGCCAGATAGTCATCCAATACAGTAGGTAGATAAACCGTAGTCATAATACCATCCTTTTCAGCGTCCATATCCATACGCGTGATACGTTTCACATCAAAGATAGCTATATAGAAGGCATTGTCCAATTTACGAGCACTCTTCTCCATCTTCAAGATACCCTTGCCAATGCCATCATCTTTATATTCCAGTGAACCATATACACGACCATCTTTCGCATTAAAATCCAAACAACCAAGATGTCCCAAAAGACCTTTCACCGATCCTACTACGTTTCCGTTAAGATCCGCCTTAATGAGCATAGTGGTATACGAAAGATAGATATATTTTCGTTCGGCATCAACTGCGATACCCTGTATGTGACCAGCCTTATAAGGACCTGACTTAATGGTTTTGGGTAGGTTTTGCAACTCTGTAACCCCGTTCTGTGCTGAGACGAAAAGCGCATCTGAAACAGCTAATAAAGCCGCTACTACAAAAATAAAAAAGCGTTTCATATTTATTGATTCTAGATTGTTTTCGCAAAGATACGAAAAGAAACATAAATCGCAAAATTTCTTTTTATAGCCAAAATCTTTAGATCATACTTTCACTTTATATTATCATAATAATGTCGCAAGACAAAGTACTCAATAAACCATTCATTTTTGAGCACAGGCCGAAGGTTATCCCACAATGTACTTAGCAATCCTTCCTGTACGGTAAATGAGTCGCACCAACATCCAGGAAACGATAAAAGCGACTACAGCAGCTACAGGTATCTGCAAAGGAACTGGCACATGAATGGCTCTTACTAATTCAACCGAAGGTCCGGTAAAGAAATAGTGAATCATATAAACTCCAAAACCGCAAACTGTAAGATTTGCCAAGGCTTTTCTCACTTTTTCCGAACGTACATTGGCTTTCTTCGCCAGCATAAAGACAGGTATGGTCATCATTACTACGTTGATAGAGCAGTAAGTAAAGAATAGTTCAAGCATTTCATCCGTACACTCCGGCAAAGCTGTCATATGGCGGAAACCAAAGAAAGTCACACAGTAGCCAACCGCAAACATCGGAATACCGATAAGCAGTGTTTTACGCATGCTCCATTCAATATTACGCAAATAATGTCCCAACAATAAGTATCCATTAAATCCGGCAAAAGCATAAAGCATACCAAATGAGTTCCATGAACAGGTACCCCACAGATATCCGGAAACAAATTGATAATAATAAGGAAGAAGTAATGTCACTCCCCATGCCACCAAGAACATGAGTTTAGCACGTTCCGAAGCTTTTTCCACCCATGCGGAGAAAACAGGCAGATAAAGATAAAGTCCGATCAGCAGATAAATATACCACATATGTACTGCCAGAATGGAGAAGTTAAAAGGAATCGATGCTATATATTTCATAGCGACAGAGAAAGACTGACGCATCACATCTCCACCTGCATAGGGAAAGAAATCAAGAATAATTTGAGGGTTCAATCCTAACAGTCCCGTTATCCAGGGGAAAAGATTATAGAGGATCGACCAGAGTAAGAACGGGAAAAACACACGAGGAATACGTTTCTTATAAAAAGTAGATGCATCCCCTCTGACAGGCAACAACAGTGCTCCTGTTATCATCACAAACAAAGGTACACATGGACGCAATGCCGCACCGTAAATGGCTCCCCAGAGTTTTATTTCTTCAATATTGGGAGCCGTACCGGGATAAAAGTTAAAAGGATCCGTGCAATGACAACAGACTACTGTAAACATTGCAATTAATCGTACTACATCCAGCCAAACGATATGCTGATTGTTCTGATTAGGTAGTTTTATCGTGGATTGGTTCATCAGATTACAAGTATTAAAAAAGAAAGTTAGTAAAAAAGGGATACCTATACGCACAATGACAGGTATCCCTTAAATTATTAAATTAAGTGATAGTAATTACTTACTACCGTTTAAAGTGCAACGAGGTTTGATTTGCTTGAAGAAGTCATTACCCTTGTCATCAACCAAGATAAATGCCGGGAAATCTTCCACTTCAATTTTCCAGATAGCTTCCATACCCAATTCAGGATATTCCACACATTCTATGCTCTTGATATTGTTTTGAGCAAGAATAGCAGCCGGTCCACCGATAGAACCTAAGTAGAAACCACCATGTTTCTTACAAGCATCGGTTACCTGTTGGCTACGATTACCTTTTGCAAGCATAATCATGCTACCTCCATGTTCCTGAAACAGATCTACATACGGGTCCATACGTCCGGCTGTAGTCGGTCCCATTGAACCACAAGCCATACCTTCCGGAGTTTTTGCCGGACCTGCGTAGTAAATAGGATGATCTTTGATATATTGAGGCAGATCTTCGCCACGATCCAAACGTTCTTTCAGTTTAGCATGAGCAATGTCACGACCTACGATAATAGTTCCATTCAATGACAGACGGGTAGCTACCGGATATTTAGTAAGTTCTTTCAGAATCTCGGGCATCGGACGATTCAAGTCGATCTTGACAGCATCACCCTCGCCAGCCTGACGCAGTTCCGCAGGTATCAGGCTACCCGGATTAGAGTCTAGCTTTTCGATCCAAATACCTTCTTTATTAATCTTACACTTAATGTTACGGTCAGCCGAGCAAGATACGCCCAAACCTACCGGACAAGAAGCACCATGACGAGGTAAACGGATGATGCGAACATCGTGAGCAAGATATTTACCACCGAATTGCGCACCTAAACCAATCTTATGAGCTTCTTCCAACACCTGTTTTTCCAATTCAACATCACGGAAAGCGCGACCGAATTCATTTCCTGTAGTCGGCAAATTATCATAAAAATGAGTAGAAGCCAATTTTACAGTCAGCAAGTTCTTTTCAGCCGAAGTTCCACCAATGACAAAAGCGATGTGGTAAGGCGGACAAGCCGCAGTACCCAATGTTTTCATCTTCTCCACCAAAAAAGGAACCAATGTGCTAGGATTCAAAATAGCTTTTGTCTCCTGATACAGATAAGTTTTATTTGCAGAACCACCGCCCTTCGTTACACAAAGGAATTCATATTCCATGCCTTCGGTAGCTTCGATATCAATCTGTGCAGGAAGGTTACATTTTGTATTTACCTCATCATACATATTAAGAGGTGCGTTTTGCGAATAACGAAGATTTTCTTCCGTATAGGTTTTATAAACACCTAATGAAAGAGCTTCTTCATCGCAGAAACCTGTCCATACCTGCTGTCCTTTTTCACCATGAATAATTGCCGTACCGGTGTCCTGACAAAAAGGTAATACTCCTTTAGCAGCCACTTCTGCATTACGGAGAAAAGTCAGTGCCACATATTTATCGTTTTCACTAGCTTCGGGATCACTAAGAATCTTAGCAACTTGTTCGTTATGCGAACGACGAAGCATAAATGACACATCACGAAAAGCCGCATTAGCCATCGCAGTCAAACCTTCTTTCTCCACTTTCAGGATAGGATTGCCTTCAAACTCGCTTACTGATACATAGTCTTTTGTAAGCAGATAATACTCAGTTGTATCTTTCCCCTTTTCAAACATGGGCTGATACTTAAACGGAGGTGTTGCCATAAGTTTCTTATTTTATTACGTAATATTAGTTAGTGAGGCAAAGGTAATAAATATGAATGAAGAATGTGGAAGGAAAAATGAAGAATTAAGAATGAATAACGGAGAACCCGGTTGTTTCAATTAGTTTCGGTTAGTTGAAACAAAGTGTTCTATTACTTGAAACAAAGTGTTCCAAGTAGGAAAACAAAGTGTT
Organism: Bacteroides bouchesdurhonensis; assembly: GCF_900155865.1. Lineage (GTDB taxonomy): Bacteria > Bacteroidota > Bacteroidia > Bacteroidales > Bacteroidaceae > Bacteroides > Bacteroides bouchesdurhonensis. Next base: position 1,161,229 of record NZ_LT707006.1, on the reverse strand, counting down.
CCAAATAGGGAAACAAACTGTTTCAAGCAACAAAACACTTTGTTTGGAAGCTCTGAACAGTTAATTCAAGCAGTTGAAACAGTTGGTAGAACGGACAAAGCGACTACTTTGATAGGTTCAATATTCTGAAATAAAAAGAAAAACGACTGTTGCAGATGAAGTATCTGCAACCGATCTGCCACCGTATCTTGCACACCATCAAATTCCTATTTATCAGGAAGATACATGCAATTTGGTGCAAGTTGCAGATAAAAATCACTTTTAAAAACTCTATGTAGTATAAAAACCGGATGATTAAAATTCATCCATATATAATCCCAATGGAAATCCGATTGATAAAACATGGGCTGAAAGCCTAATTTATACATATAGTCTTTCAGCCCAATATGAATATACATTATTCAATGAATATGTTTCTTCAAAGAATCTAAGAGTTACTCTTCAATATGCTCAATCCTTTTGATAAGTTCATCACCCAAGGCTGTTTTGTCTTCAATATGTTTCAGTACTGCCGTCACAAACGTATTACTTTCGAAATCCCCGCGAACTTGTTCAAAATCCTGCTTCATCTCATCATGCGAACCATCAGCACCGAATCCGGTCATGGAAGAAAGAGAGAATTCTTTCTTGGCGTCTTCATACACCATTTTATCTAGACCAACAACTGCTTCTTTCCAAGATTTCACAATACAAATCACGTCTTGGGCAGTAATAGTTTCCGGATTCAGTCCATAAAATTCCTGAATCTTATCATAAGCCCAACTCCACTCATAGGTATAATAGTTCTCATGCATCTCAGAGAAACAAGCATTTATTGACTTTAAACGATTTATCGAACCACTTTCAATACCATCCAACAGTCTGTCGATCTCACTCTTAGGAGCTATCAATCCGGAAATATCCACCCATTCACCCTTACCTATTTCGGTATCCGGCTTCAACCGCTGGCGTATCTCCTGATTACTCTGAAAGTTGATACCTTCCAGACGTTTAATAATAGAGTTACCCAGGAATTTATGAATGGCAATCTCATAGAAACGTATCCCATTATTCAGAGAAGAATTCTTTATTTTTGCACTCTGAAAAGAATATGTTTCAGACGTTTCACCGGATACCCGTCTAAGATCTTTTAAAATAGAACGTCCTTTGAACATCTTCTGAATAGTATACGGACTCAGAAGATTATAATTTATATAATCCAGACGATTCGGATCTTTTCGTTTATCACGCTTCGGCCACTTCTGGGCGTCACGAATGGTCCCGACACTTCGCAGGTTCACTCCCGGAACCAGATAAGTAGTATTCCGTTGCTCAATCAAGTAAGAAAAAGGAAGATTAGAAGTATCCGCATGATTCACATGACGTCCCATCACCAGAGAAAAAGCTCCGACACGTGCCGGCCATAAAATGTATGAATCAGAAGTTGTCTTAGCACCCCTTTCCATCGTTCCCTGATGAATAGGTCCCAACTTATACATATGATTACTCTGATTAGATCCCGAACCTGCATTCATAAACGAAAACATTCCGGCAATCAGTAAAGTAGACTTATGATGTGTCACTGTAAAAGGACCTGCAAAGATTGCACAGGCTTCACCATTCTCTCCTTGACAATTACTGAAAAACAAAGATTCGGAAGCAGAATAATTATGTCCTAACTTACAAGACTGCCCAACAAAACAACGGGTCAGCATTGATCCATCATCCACATGAGAACCGGAAGAAATGATAAAGTCATCACAAATCACCCCATGACCGATCCGTACAGGAGCTGTCACATTACTGTTGATACTTCCATTGGTCAGACGACAGGTTCCGCAAATATGCGAATAATCACCGATACGAACGTTTTTAATGGACCCTGTATTAAGAATCATTACATGATCTCCTATACTTCCCACAGTAGCAGCATGTTTGTTGGAATAATAATCCGTTATCGATTTCATCCGATTGATCAGTTCCGGACGATGGCGATACAAAGCCATTATATACGCCTGATGAGCTGACAGCTTATCGTTTATCAACACTTCCCGACCACCGGTTTCATTTAGGACGGCAACTTCTACCCCATTACCAAAAGTGCTCAACCCGTCTACCAGAATGATATCTACATTCTCAATAAAAGTATCATTCCCAATCTCATAGTTTGCAATGTAGTTTTGGATGTTCTCAATGCAGCAGTTATCCCCTACCACTACATTATGCAAAGTAACATGCCGTAATCCCGAGTGCTTTTTGATTCCTCCCGGCAAGGTAAATTCGGCGTCGAACACACCTAGCTTCACTTCGCCCGAGAATCGAGTGTGATGAACATATTCACTATTAAAACCTTCGGCAACCAGCACATTCCCCCAATCATCAGCCAGACACGACTGGCTCTTTAGCTGAAGCACCTCGTCTTCAGTCAGTCTACGATAATCTTTCATATAGATACAAATTATGTACCGCCTTCCCCAATTTGCAAAGCGGTACATTCGATTAATTACTCTTCCTCTTCGTAGATCTGATAAAGAAAATCGTTATAGGGGTATTTCTGAACGTGCAATTCTTTCACTCGTTGATATACAACACTTTTCAGTTCGTCTATATTGATTCGCTCGCGGGCGGAAATAAAGAGGCAATTATCCTCCATCTTAGCCATCCACGTCTTCATCAGTTCTTCGAGTGTTAAGTTTTCCTTTGTTCTGGGGGTAAGGTCGTCCGACGCTTTCTCCACGTAGGTATAGGCGTCTATTTTATTAAATATAAGAATCATAGGTTTTCCGGAACCACCGATATCGGCAAGCGTTTTATTCACCACTTCTATCTGTTCTTCAAATCCCGGATGAGAAATATCGACAACATGCAGCAACAAGTCAGCCTCGCGCACTTCATCGAGTGTCGATTTAAAAGAATCTACCAGATCCGTTGGCAATTTACGAATAAATCCGACTGTATCGGACAATAAGAACGGCAGGTTATCAATAATGACTTTACGGACCGTCGTGTCCAGTGTCGCAAACAGTTTATTCTCTGCAAACACCTCACTTTTTGACAACAAATTCATAATGGTCGATTTTCCTACATTGGTATAACCTACCAAAGCAACACGAATCATCCGCCCACGATTTTTCCGTTGAGTTGATTTCTGCTTATCTATCTCAGCCAGACGTTCTTTCAACAATGACATACGGTTTAAGATGATACGACGGTCCATCTCGAGCTGTGTTTCACCCGGTCCGCGAAGACCTACAGAACCACCTTTACCACTTCCGCCTCCGGAACCACCTCCCTGGCGTTCCAAGTGCGTCCACAATCGTTGCAAACGGGGCAACATATATTTGTATTGGGCAAGCTCTACCTGCGTCTTAGCATTAGCTGTCTGCGCACGCATTGCAAATATATCAAGAATCAGAGAAGTACGGTCGAGTATCTTTACTTTCAGTTCAGCCTCAATATTACGAATCTGTTTAGCGGAAAGCTCATCATCAAAGATCACCATTCCTACTTCACGTTCTTCTTCGGCTTCATGCAAAATATATTCTTTTATCTCATTCAGTTTACCTGTTCCAACATAGGTCACCGAATTAGCGGTCGGCAACTTCTGCGTAAATCGTTTCACTACTTCCGCCCCAGCCGTCTCGGCAAGGAAAGCCAGTTCGTCCAGATACTCAGTGGTCTTACGCTCATCCTGCGTTTGAGTGATGAGTCCCACCAGTACAGCTGTTTCAACCTGGGCTTCGGAGATTACAAATTCTTTCATTTCTTCTGTTCTATAAAAAATATGGCGGCAAATATAACAAAAAAAAAGAGGACATTGTTGCATTCCTCTTATTTTCACACTTCGCAGGTCTTGTTTTTCATATCACTCGCCGCCCAAAAGAGTGGTCCGTTCCAAATCACGCACAATGGTAATATCCATTATATTCGTGTAAACCTGAGTCGTTTTCACACTCTTATGTCCGAGTAGTTTCTGTACGGTCGTTATATTGGTTCCGTTATAAATAAGCAAAGTGGCATTGGTATGACGGGCGGTATGAAAAGAAATATGTTTATCTACTCCCGCCAGTTTAGCCAATGCATTCAATTCTTTATTCACATTTGAATTATCTTCCAATCGGAAAAAATCATTGAGGATATCTTTGTAACGTTCTAACACCAGAAGTCCTTTTCCTCCAAATAGTAGATAGAGCGGAAGACGTACCTCGATCTTGGTTTTAACGGATTTATAAATCAACCATGTCTCCTGATAAAGTTCCACAACATTAGCTGCTGTGAGATTTACAAAATCGGAATAACGCAATCCTGCATAACAGCAGAATAAAAAAGCATCCTTAACATGCTGTAACTTTTTGAACCGCCCTTCCAACTTCAGATTTTCTATCTTACGAAGTTCTTCCGGAGATAAATGCGTGTGTTTTCCTTCCACGTTTTTTATTTTATATTTCCTGAAAGCATATTTTCGGATATCCATGTATTCTTTATTGATAGCCACATTCACGTAGCGTTTCACATGTTTCATGTGTTTGGCTATTGTATTAATATGGTATCCTTTCGACTGAAGAAAATTATCAAATGAAGAAATGAACTCAAAGGTTAAATCAGCAAAGTGAATATCTTTTTTAAATTCCTGCAACAGCCGGAGAGTAGAGAGATGGTTTTGTTTGGTACATTCTTTTAACGAAGAGTTTTTTATTTCTTCTTTGACAAATGTCAGAAAGGATTTTTTCCTGTCTATTGCCGAACTGCTTACCGTATCCTTTAGTAACTCCAACGAAATTGTTTTTCCCTGCTGCCAAAGTTCCAGTTCCTTTTGTTCGAGGGTACCCACAAGTCCATAGAGCATGCGATTTAAAGCTTCTTTATTAGGATGATCTTTCACCATCCTTCTTTTAGGATCCCATTGTTCAGGTCGGAGATAAACCCTGGTTGAAAAATAAACCTTCCGTCTATTCAGATAGGCTTCTACCTGTACAAGTGCATTGCCCTTCCTATTCAACTTCTTTTTGCGGTTATATACAAGAGTATAGCTAATTTTTCCCATACTTTTAATTTTGAATTAATACTATGAACAAATTAGTTGTAGCTCTGTATAATTAATAAAAAAGAATAAGCCTCACTATTTGCAAAAACGTTATTGAATCATTCCCAACATTCCATCTTTTACAATATCGGTTAATATTGGTTTTGCTCCACTCACAAAACATTCTACTGCAATTACCATCAGAATCAACCCCATCAAACGCATCATTACATTATTGCCAGTTTCTCCCAACACATTCACCAAACGTGTAGAAGCGCGGAGAATGAAATAAGTAACGAGATAGATCAAGGCAATGGTTCCAATTAGAACTCCTTTCATCTCAAAGGTATTTGCATCTTGCATCAATACGATTGCATTGGCTATCGCACCCGGTCCACACAGCATCGGTATCCCTAGAGGGGTAATGGAGATATCGTCAGCATAAGTTTTGATTTCTTCGTCCTTCAATTTCATCGGTGTATAACGGGCTTGCAGCATGTCAAAACCTATTTTAAAGATAATAACGCCTCCTGCAATACGAAAACCATTGGTCGATATACCAAAGAATTTAAAGAGGAACTGCCCTGCAAAAACAAACACCATAATCGTTATAAACGATACAAAAGTGGCCCGACGTACAATTGCCCGACGTTCCTGATCTGTCATTCCATGTGTCATGGTGAGAAATACGGGCATGGTTCCCAAAGGATTAGTCAGTGTGAAGAACGAAGTAAAACAGAGCAAGAAGAACGGAAGAAGCGTACCATCCATAATTTTATCGTATTTTTATGCAGTTATTAAACGCAGCAAAAATACGACTTAATCCATAAAAACTACAATAAATCCATTAATTCTTTCAAAGAGTGAATCTGATAGGTAGGATAGAAAGGGAAAGAGGTCCGCTTTGCTACATTATAATAAACCTGAGCCATTCCAACCCCGTATGCACCGGTTATATCAGCTTCCCAACTATCCCCTATCATTAGTGAAGTGCACAAATCGGATTGAGTAGCGGATAAAGCAAAATTGAAGATTTCCGGCCAGGGTTTCATCACGCCTATATCTTCCGATAGAATCACCTTTCTAAAATAATGATCGATTCCTGCCGAACGCATTTTATGTGATTGCAATTCACGAAAACCATTGGAAAGGATATACATATTATAACGAGGAGATAAATATTCCAATACTTCCTGTGCGTATGGCATCAAACCGCTCTTGGTAGGAATAATCGCAAAAAAGTCTTTTGAAAATTGCTTGGCTAAAGCCTCATCATTCACTCCAACCGACTGAAGAGGAAACAAAAAACGCTGATGGTTCAGCTCGTCTTTCGTTATCTTTCCATCACCGTATTCAACCCAAAGTTCGGTGTTCCGTTGCTGATAAAGCATATAGTACTGGCTGAATGAATCAAAGTAACGATCCAACGAATAGTTATGGTATACTTCTTCAAAAGTTTCACGAGCATTCTGAGAGAAGGCCCAGATTGTATCATCAAGATCAAAAAATAAATTCTTATAGTTCATTAGTAGTTTTATATCGATATGGAAAATAAAAAAGCCAATGTACTGATTACTCAGGCATCGAGGTATCAGCACATTGGCTATTAAATAAAGATTATCTAGCTTATTTTACCAGGATAACCAGGTATTTTGATACGCTCCAGAAATCAGTAGGATTGGTAATCTTCAAAGTCAGCTGACCTTTATCGTCCTTAACTAGTTCGTAAGAACCTGCAGGATGAGCAGTCAATAACTCAGCACGCTTAGAATACAGCTTGATTTCTTTGGTTGTACGAATGTCGATCTGAGTAAAGTAGTCTTTATTGAAATCTGCACTCTTTAGTACATCTCCGCTTTCCAGAATCTTCTGAGCTTTCAATTCGGATTTGGTACCAAACACAAACCATGCAGCATTCAGGATCTTTTCCTGTTCAGCAACGGTCTTAGCTTTTGCCTCATTTTCTGCTGTCAGAGTTTCTTTAGTAGCGGCCAAATCGCTAACTGCCGCATCCAATTCCTGAATACGGATATTCTTAGAAGCTAATTCGGTTTGAAGTTCTTCAATGCGTTGCTGCTTAGCATTCAATTCTACCGTCAAAGCTTCTACGGCCTTTTTCAACTGAACAGAGTTAGATTTACTATTTTTCAACTGTGCTTGCAATTTTTCAATCTGAGTTCTGTTTTCATCCATCTGCTTAGTGATAAATTCTATATCAGAAGCAATCTGTTGTTTAGCACTAATTGCATTTTCGGTCACAGTACCACGCTGCAAATCCACACGACTTTCAGCCGCATTGATCTTACGAAAACCTTCCTGGACTTCATTGAAAATTCCCATCATATCATCCAATTCAGCATTACGCTGTGTTAATTCCATTAATAGAGAGTCATTTTCAGCTTTCAGGTCTTTACTTCCACCCTTTAAGCCATCACACGAAGCTAATATAGCTGCGCATACAAATAAAATTGCTAACTTTTTCATACGTTTACATTTTACGTTTTTAAATGAAGTTATTTTAAATGTCTATTCCTGCAAGTACTATCACAATCTCGCCACGCGGTTCGGTAGCGGTAAAGTGTTCTACCAATTCAGCCAAACTTCCACGCACTGTTTCTTCATGGATTTTGGATATTTCACGCGATACAGTTGCCTGACGTTCCGCACCGAAATACTCAACAAACTGAGTCAGTGTCTTCAACAAACGATGAGGGGATTCATAGAATACCATCGTCCGACGTTCTTCTACCAGTGCTTTCAACCGTGTCTGTCGTCCTTTCTTCTGAGGAAGAAAACCTTCGAAACAAAACTTTTCATTCGGCAAGCCCGAAGCTACCAACGCCGGAACAAAAGCGGTTGCTCCCGGAAGACATTGTACTTCGATACCGTTACGGACACACTCACGAACTACCAAAAACCCGGGATCCGAGATCCCCGGCGTACCGGCATCCGATATCAGTGCGACTGTTTCACCAGCCTTTACTCTATTAACAACGCTCTCCACCGTTTTATGTTCATTAAACTTATGATGAGATTGCATTGCATTCTTTATTTCAAAGTGCTTCAACAAGATTCCGGAAGTACGTGTATCTTCCGCTAAAATCAGATCGGCCTCTTTCAGCACTTTAATAGCGCGAAAAGTCATATCTTCCAAATTTCCTACCGGTGTGGGCACTACATATAACTTTCCCATATATCTTATGCTGATTGATTAAAATATTTTTTTAGTAGTTCCAGAAAATCATGATGAGCTTCATTCTCTTCATTGATAGTAACCTTCGAAGAAAGAAAAGCCATAGCTGCTTTATAAGAACTCATTACCGATATTTGTTCAATGACACGATTCATCAAGCTACTGTCTCCGTCAAACAATTCACGCGAAAAGCGGAAAGAGTCATTCAGACTTATAGAAGAACGTAAACCTTTCGATATTTTTATGCTTTCTCCCAAAACAGAAGTTTTAATTTCATCCTTCAGAACGGGTATGTTACTTTGCTCTTCCATGATAATTTGTGCTCTCTCTTCTACCTTTTCGTAAATAAGAACACTCTCTGTTACAGGAGCTTCTTGTACAGATAGTTCTTCCTCGGTCAGAGATTCTGTCTCTATACTACTTTCTGCTGCTTTATGAGATTCTTCTGTTTTTGGAAGTTCTTTTGCTATTTGAGGTTGCTCATCCACATATGATTGTTCTGCTGTTTGAGGTCGTTCTGCCACTTGTGACGGCTCTATTACCTCAATCTGCCCTGTTTTTTGAGATTGCTCTGTTATTTGAGATTGTCCAGCCACTTTCACTTGTGTCTGTTCTTTTATCCGAGGTCTTTCAACAACAAAAAATTCTTTCACAACAGGGAGTTCTTCGTTTCTCGTCTCTGTTACTGTAACTTCTTCCGTTAAGGTTGTTGTTATTTCCTTTACCGTTTCTTTAATAACAGGCGATTCTTCAACCAAAGCATTCTTTGTGATAGAAACGTCTTCTTTAACATCGGAATGCTCTATAACAGGAACAAAACTTTTCTCAGTCTTTTCTGTGGCTATAGAAGTCAAGGGAGTTTCCCGATCAGAATCTAATTCTTGTAGCAGTTGTTCCAAGCGCCCTTGCATTTGCAGGATATTACGCTTCAACAATTCTGTTAAAGTCGAGTTTGGTTCCTGAGAAAATGACTTCATAAGGCATTTCAACTCCTGAACATCCAACTCTATATCTGCCAATAGTTTCTGTTTCATGTCCCTTTATCATTAATTTATTATGCGAATTTAGAAATAAATTGTGCAATAACTTAAAATAAAGAATAATTTAACAGTTCTTATATATAAGAGATTCTGCTTTAAAAGCTTCACTTAAACATATATATGGAGATTTTCTAGTAAAATATCGGAGATATCTTACAGTAGATATACCAATCTTAGTTTCTTACCACCAGCTTAATAAAGGAATACGAAAAATAAAAACTTCTCCTTTAACAATGAAATTTCCAAGGTTATATTACCTTTGTACACATATTCATTTAACAAAGATAACACAAAATCACATGGTTTTATTTTCAGAAGATCACATACTAGAAACTAGAAGAAGAGGTAGAATAGAAGTTATTTGCGGTTCTATGTTTTCAGGGAAAACGGAAGAGCTGATTCGAAGAATGAAGAGAGCACAATTTGCCAAGCAGCGTGTAGAGATATTCAAACCTGCCATTGACACACGTTACTCCAAAGAAGAAGTTGTTTCCCACGACAGTCATTCTATTGCATCTACCCCCATCGACTCATCGGCTAGTATTCTATTGTTCACTTCCGAAATAGATGTTGTCGGCATTGACGAAGCACAATTCTTTGATAATGGTCTGGTTGACGTATGTAATCAACTTGCCAACAATGGTATTCGTGTGATCATCGCAGGATTGGATATGGACTTTAAAGGAAATCCATTCGGTCCGATGCCTCAATTATGCGCTATTGCCGATGAGGTTTCTAAGGTACATGCAATCTGTGTAAAATGTGGTCAGCTAGCCTCCTTCTCTCACCGTACAGTGAAAAATGACAAACAAGTTCTTTTAGGTGAGACCGCAGAATATGAACCTTTATGCAGAGAATGTTATCTTCAGGCATTAGAGAAAGATAAACAAGTATAATCTCAATAAGAACAGATATGGAAAGGAAGAAGATTACATTTGACAGTTTTATACGTGGCTCTATCGGATTGGCTTTAGCAATAGGAATATTAATGTTGGTACAACGTTTAAGCGGAGTGTTATTACCTTTCTTCATTGCCTGGCTAATTGCCTACATGATTTATCCTTTAGTAAAATTCTTCCAATATAAATTACGTTTAAAGAGCCGGATTATATCCATTTTTTGTGCTCTGTTTTTGATTACAGTTGTCGGAGTTGCTTTATTCTATCTGTTAGTACCACCAATGATCACAGAAATGAGTAGGATGAATGATCTTTTAGTTACTTACCTCACCAATGGGGCAGGAAATAATGTTCCCAAGACGCTTTCTGAATTTATCCATGAGAACATTGACTTACAAGCATTAAACCGTCTATTGAGTGAGGAGAATATTCTTGCAGCTATCAAAGATACGGTTCCTAAGATGTGGGCTTTAGTGGCAGAGTCTCTCAATATTATTTTCAGCATTTTTGCTTCTTTCATCATACTATTATATGTTATCTTCATATTATTGGATTATGAAGTTATAGCCGAAGGATGGTTGCACCTGCTCCCCAACAAATATCGTAAGTTTGCCTCTAATTTGGTTTACGATGTACAGAACGGCATGAACAAGTATTTTCGCGGCCAAGCTCTTGTAGCATTTTGTGTAGGAATTCTCTTCAGTATTGGTTTTCTAATTATCGATTTCCCAATGGCTATCGCCCTGGGACTTTTCATCGGTGCTCTGAACATGGTTCCTTACTTGCAAATAATAGGTTTTTTCCCTACAATTATATTGGCCATCCTCAAAGCTGCCGATACGGGACAGAACTTCTGGGTTATCATAGCATGTGCATTAGCAGTTTTTGTCATCGTTCAAGCCATACAAGATACTCTACTTGTTCCTAAGATCATGGGAAAAATTACAGGATTAAATCCTGCAATTATCCTTTTATCACTCTCTATTTGGGGGTCATTAATGGGAATGCTAGGCATGATCATCGCCTTGCCACTCACAACTTTAATGCTTTCCTATTATCAACGCTTTATTATCAACAAAGAACAAATAAAATATGATGAGGTAGAAGTTATTGATAATCAAGAGACAAGCAATAAAGAAGAAAAATAATTAGCACTTTTTTCCACAAAATGCTTGCAGATTAAATAAAAGTCACTACCTTTGCACCCGCAATCAGGAAATAACTGATTTGCAAATAAGGATTGATTCGCTAGCTCAGCAGGTAGAGCACAACACTTTTAATGTTGGGGTCCTGGGTTCGAGCCCCAGGCGGATCACTTGAAAATCAAGCGGTTATCTAAAACAGATAATCGCTTTTTTCTTTATATACACTATATTTTGGATCACCCACAAAACGGATCAACGTAAAAACCTGAGGGATTTTCATTTTATGCATATAACCTAGTTAGTCTGTATAAAAAGAAAGCCTTATCCCTAACTCCTCTAAACTGTGCTCTGAATGCTTTGATCTTAGCATTGAACGACTCTGCTGCAGCATTGGTTGCTCTCCTTTCAAAGAAGTTGATAATATTCAGATAGTGTGTTTGTATAGAACGTGCCACCCTTCCAAATGTGAGGAAACCTGACTTATCCACTTCATCATACCACCTTGCAAGCCTTGTCAAAGCAATATCCTTAAACTTACACTGATGATAGATTAAACCTAACCGCATAGCCAGATAATATCCTTTCTTTATATCGGGATATTCCTTGAAGAGAATTTCAGCTCGTATTCTTTGAGACTGGGTCCATAATGACTCCTTCTTGTAAAGCAGATAAATACTTCTTGCCAGCAATTGCTTCCTTGTATCTCCATTAGCGAAAACAGGGGCATGATACATCTTTCCGCAGGCCTTTGCATAAGCAATCTGAGTGGATTCTTCATCCAAAGCCTCCCAGCGAGCTTTCACACGCATCTCCTGAACGGCTTCATAAGCTAATTTCTGTACATGAAAACGATCGGTAACACGCTTGGCCGCAGGAAAGCAAGTCCGGGCAATCTGTTCCATATTAGGAGCCATATCCAAGGTTATCTCACGCACCTGGTAACGGCGACGACGGGATAACTTAAGCAAAACAGAGGTGACTGTACAGACATCCGTACCCTTAATGATAGCGATAATACTACCTTTACCACCGTGAGCTTCTTTATTGATCAGTACAGTATAGAGTTCTCCACGCGAGAGAGCCACCTCGTCAATGCAGATATAAGCACCGATATTCTTTTCGAACAACAACCAATCCTCTGCATGGACTAGTTGATCCCAATTAAGGTAATCGCTTAGATGGTTACGGTATTGACGCTCCAATAATTCTCCGTCAACTCCATATAAAATCCCTAATAGCTTGCAACTGATCGGATAGTTATCAATATAGTTCTTTTAAAAAAGACGCAAAATCTTGCGTCAAACGAGTGCCTTCGGCTACCATACGCCAGTTACGGCAGATATACTCATTACTCTTTTTTAATATCCAGCGACGGCGACGAATGTTAAGGAAGACCTTCTTGCCACGAAGGGGGAAGTCTTGAACGACAACAGGATCATAGAAACCTTTGCTTTCTGTATCCTGATCGGAATACTTCTGGGGAACAATATTCTTCTCTTCAAGGTAAATAACAACTTCATTCACGCTTTCCTTCACATCAACAAGGTCAAAGTAATCCAAAGTGCCTTCAGGAAGAAGAAGGCGATAACCGTTTAATTCCATAATCAATTAATTTGGAGGCAAAGATAACAATTTAGAATTTTAACCCCTCAGATTTTTACGTTGATCCACAAAACCCTGTGTTTATGCATATAGTTTTGCTAACCTAAACAAGAAGAACTTAATATCCACTACTCCTCTGAGCCGGGCTCTAAATGCTTTGATCTTAGCATTGAATGATTCAGCGGCAGCATTGGTTGATCTGCGTTCATAAAAGTTTAGAATTTCATCATTATGCTCGTATATGGTAGCGGCTATGGTGTTAAATGAGTCAAATCCTGATTCTCCGACTTCCCTATACCACTTAGCTAAATTCGTTCTTGCTCCTGCTTTTATAGACCTTTTGTTGAATATCATTCTTAATGAGTGGCTTAATCCATAGGCTCGTTTAATATCCGGATATTCATTGAATAATATTCTGGCACGCACCTTCTGGCTCTCACTCCATTTCTCTGCTGACTTAAAAAGTAAATATCTGCTCCTGATCAGCAACTCCTTACGTGTGTCCCCATTTTCAAAGCGGAAAGGCTCATATTTATTTCCCATACCTTTAGCTTCTTCCCGTGCATCGGTATCTGCCTGAATAGCTTCCCATCGATGACCGACACGTATTTCCTGTACCGCATCACATGCCAACTTCTGTACGTGGAAACGGTCTATCACACGAATGGCTCCGGTAAAGCAACGGCGAACAATCTTGCGCATGCTATCCGACAAATCTAACGTAACCTCCTTTACTATTTGCAGTTGTTCTTCCGGTATCTTCTCAAGCACTTCGATGACATCCTCAGACTTTGTACCCTTCACAATAGCTACTATACTGCCTTTTCGTCCATGGGCTTCTTTGTTGGTCACAATGGTATATAGCTCACCATTAGAAAGAGAAGTCTCGTCAATACTCAAATATGGACCCAGATTCTCAGCAAATAAAAGCCAATTCAAGGCATGATCTATCTGAGGCCAAGACCTAAAATCACTCAAATACTCTTTGTATTGCCGCTCGAACTGATCACCGTCAATATAGAAGTATTTCTCAAGAGAGCGGCCCGTAATCGGGTATTTCTCCAAGCAATCCTTTTAAAAAAGCCGCAAACTCAGGTGAGTGGCGGGTACCTTCTGCTACTAATTTCCAGTCTTTGGAAACGCTTTTACCTTCAGCACTTTTCCAGCGACGACGACGTACATGAAGAGTCACTTTATGATTGCGGATAGGAAAGTCACGAATACAGGACTCTTCATGGAAACCATTGGGCTGCAAATCAACATCGGAATCCGGTGGAAGATTTTTCTCTTCAAGATAAAGATGGAGTTCGGAACCAACTTCCTCGACACGACATAATTCAAAATGGGTGAATAACTCACCCGGAAGGATATATTGAGCTAACTGAAAATAAGGGTTCATAAGGAATTTCATTTAAGTATTTTGCAAATGTACGACTTTGAAAGGGAAGAAAAGAAAGAAAACACAGGGTTTTGCAGGTGACCCAAAAAAAGGGGCACGAAAAGACACGGTTGAGTATCCAAATCGTACCCCCTTCCCCAAAAAACGATTAGGGGGTACGATTGTCGGAAAATGGCTTACTTTTGACGTGATTTGTCTATACTCTATTTATCTCATTTTCAGTGATTAAAATTAGTTTTGCAATCTAAAAAAAGTGAGATTATGAAGAATGAAAAGAGTACATTCAGCGTATTGTTTTACCTGAAAAAAGACAAGATAAAAAAGAATGGTTTAGTACCCATTCATGCCCGTATTACAATCAACGGTTTGTGGTACATTACACCACCTGATATCATGCTAAGATAACCAACGATATGCTTGTATTGGATAAAATACCACTTATTTTATCCAATACAGTGATTTTATTGAATAAAAACTACTATATTTGCAGTCTAAAACAGATTGCGATGAAAACAACGATACTCAATCAGCGGGCAGAACGTGATGAACTTATGTCACGCCCCTACCAACAGCGTCATACCAAATATGACGCTGAAGAACTGCTGCAAAATCCGCTTATCAAACTTATAACTGGACCTCGTCGCGTTGGAAAATCGGTTTTTGCCCTGCTTATGTTGCAAGGTCGGAATTTCGCCTATCTCAATTTCGATGACAGCCAACTGCTTGAAAAGTGGGATGAGGATTTGGTTATGTCAGCACTTGATGATGTCTATCCCGGTTATGATTTCATGCTGCTTGATGAAGTCCAGAATCTTCCCGACTGGGATTTGTGGATTGGCAAACTCTATCGTCGTGGGAAGAACTTGATAATCACGGGCAGCAACGCCAAAATGTTGAGCCGCGAAATGGCAACCGTTTTAACAGGGCGTTATATTCAGATTGAAATGTTGCCTTTCAGCCTTGAAGAAACAATGAGCTGGAAAAATGTCAATCCGCTGCTTGAGGAACATTCCGTACAGGCGATAATGCTGACCGACGATTATATGCGCAACGGTGGATACCCGGAAACTATCCCGACCCGGAGTATTACCAAAAGTTATCTTTCAACGCTGTTTGATTCAATTCTGCTGAAAGATGTTGCCAAACGCCATAAAGTACGAAACACGACCGATTTATACGACCTTGCCACATATCTGCTATCAAATTTCTGCAATCCGATTTCAGCCAACGACCTTGCGGTAGAACTTGGGCTTTCAAGCGTGACCACGACAAAGAAATATTGCGACTATCTAAACGAGCCATATCTTTTCTTCTATTTGCCCCGCTTTAACAACAAACTGAAATTGATGAACAAAGCACCGAAAAAGGTATATGTTGTTGACAACGGATTTGTACAAAGCACGGCTTTCAACCTTAGCGAAAATCTCGGCAGATTGTTGGAAAATCAAGTGTTTGTAGAACTGTTGCGCCGTGGCTATACTCCCGGTCAAACGCTATTCTATTACCGTACACGCAACGACAAGGAGATCGACTTCGTTACCCGCAAAGGGACAAAGGTAGAGCAATTAATCCAAGTATGCTATGACATGACCTCCGAGAAAACCCGTAAACGCGAACTTGATGCCCTTGTTGAAGCCGCCGAAGAACTCCACTGCGACAACCTCCTTGTCATCACCAACGAACAACAGGAAGAAATTGAATGGAGAACAAGTAAAAGAATATCAATTATCCCAATTCGCAAACTATAAATAACTACAATAAATTCAATCAGATGAATACTATAACTACAAATGGAACAACTCCTGCATTGTTTGTAAATACAATTGTTTTTAATAATGGGGAAAAAGTTGATATTAATAAAAATGATATTGTCGTATTTGTTGGTCCCAATAACTCTGGTAAAAGTCAATCATTAAAAGATATCTATGCTTGTATAAACAACCAACATCGAAAGGTTGTAATAAATGATGTTTCTCTTACATTCCAAAATTCAGATAACGACTTAGCATTTATTGAGCGTTGCTCAGCACATTCAAAGAATCCGTCGAGCGGGTATATATATTCTGGAATGAATTATTACATATACCCTTATCATCTTGAGAACAACAGATTGGTTAGCGCACATTTGCAAGATTTAAGCAATTTCTTCATAAATGAACTTAAAACTGATAATCGATTATCAATTGTATATCCGCCTAATATTTTAAATGAGAATGAGTCGCCTACTCACCCAATTCATAGCGTGAAAGCGTTCCCTCCAATTCGAGAAAGACTTTCAAAATTTTTTCATAAAGCGTTTGGGAAATCATTGATACCGGGCTTTGATTCGATGAACATTCCATTGTATATTGGAGATCCAATTAAAATTGAAGACACTTATGATGATGAACAAGTTAGACAAGAAGAATATAAAAGGAGATTACAACAACTCCCTGTTCTTCATGAACAAGGGGATGGAATGAGAAGTTTTACCGGAATTCTTTTACATCTACTATTGCCAAACTATTCATGTTTCCTAATTGATGAACCTGAATCATTTCTACATCCACCTCAAGCTCGCATTCTCGGTCAGATATTCAGTGAAGCTCTATCTGATGACAAACAAGTGTTTATATCCACCCATAGTCAAGAGTTTCTTAAAGGATTAATTAGCAGTTGTCCAAACAGGGTGAAAATTATTCGTATAACTCGTAATGACAATACTAATAATATCAAATTGTTGGATAATGGTCAATTGAATGATATTTGGAAGGATTCCTTGTTACGTTATTCAAACATTATAGATTCTGTATTTCATGAATCAACAATAGTTTGTGAAAGTGATTCTGATTGCAAATTATATTCTATAATTCTTGATTGTATAAAGGCTGAAGAAGGTAAACCAAATTCAACTCTATTCATACATTGTGGAGGTAAGCAACGACTTCCAATGGTAGCAACCGCACTTAAGACATTAGGAGTCAATTTTCGGATTATCCCCGATTTAGATATTCTAAACGACTCAAATTTGATTAAGTTGTTGTATGAGATTTGTGGCGGTCAATGGTCGACAATCGAGAAAAAATATAATGTTATTGCTGACGGTGCAAGATCTCTTGATAAACCAACATCTATCAAAGAACAGCGAGAGCGAATTGAAGAAATTTTATCAGAATTTGAAAAAGATGGAATAAAGGACCTTAATAAAAAACAGTTAGACAAACTAAAGAAATCAATTTTTGAACATAAAGGTTGGTCTATGATTAAGAAGTCGGGGATTAGGGCATTACCCAATGGTGATGCACAAGAGGCAATTGACAGCCTCAATACAGCATTACAACAAGCAGGTATACATATTCCATTGGTGGGAGAGCTGGAAAACTTCATTCCAAAAGTTGGAGGCCATGGTCCATCATGGGTCGAAGATGTACTTGATAAATATCCTGACTTGAATGATGGCGTATATGAAGATGTTAAACAGTTTATCAAGACTATGAACATATAATGTTGTATATTTTATATTCTAAATATTTTGCGTAACTTTGTACTAATCCAACGGAACAATGGGGAAGAACATTGAAATAGTGCCGTGTGCAATTCGTGAACAACAGAAATGGCAGCATTGCAATATTCTGAATACTACTTAGTTACAACGATATTTCGCAGCTCCAGGCGGATTACTTTTAAAAGATTGAAAATCAAGCAGTTATCTAAAACAAACAATCGCTTTTTTCTTTATATACACTATATTTTGCTACGTTTGTGTAAACCAGTGTGTAAACCGGAAAACCGGGTCAGTCCGAAAACCCTGTGGGCATAATATTTTGAGAAAATTCCAATATTGCAATGTAAGAATACAAATTCTTTTAAGGCACCTACTCAATTACGGATAATCTCATTGAAGTAATGGAGAGGTTAGCGGATTGTTTCTATCTAAAAAAGTTGTGACCAACAACGAAGCAAAATCACCACTGACAGAAATCGGACGAACCTTTGAATATCTATTCAATATTAAACTAAGGGACATTCACAAAAAGCATGAAAATGTAATTTCTCGGAAAGCCAATAAACGCACCGAGTTTTTGGATATACTTTGAAAAGCTATTTTCGAAGAAAGTAAAAAGAAAGGCTATCTATAAATCAGTCACTTATGAACAATTATTAAAGGTGTATCGTAATGAACGATGCACCTTCTTTGTTCCTCATCACCTATACAAATCAGTTACCGTTCTTCAAGCTGCAATATTTTGCAAATTTCTTTGATTAATGTGTTCCAAATATCTAAAAAGAGCGGCTTCAAGGTCATAAAACAGTTTAATCAGCCAATCTATACCTTCTTTTCTCATTTTTGCACACATCTTTTTTATATTGAAGGCAATGACCAAGAAGGAGAAGTCCATAACGACCTTATCCTTTCCAAAATGAACTACACCCTAAATTTCTATCATAACCACAAATATAATCTTATATAGCCTGTATCAATTCTTTCTCCTTTTTAGAAAGAGATTTATAGACAATATCATAAGATTGTTGTACAAGTTCTTTAATTGTGCGATCCGAGACATCTTGATTAAAGTAAACACTAATCCAGTGATGTTTATTCATATGCCATCCCGGTTTTATACCCATATAGGAAGCTTGAAGTTCTAAGTTTCTATCCGGTGCACATTTCAAACAACAAAAATCGAATATCTCAATATTTACAAAACAAAACCATTTACTCCCGATATAAAAACAAAGAACATCTCGACTGTATTTATCCGAAACATCCCAAAAAGGCATTTTTTCCTGCACCCCTTTAAAAGACTGGCAATAATCTCTAAATTCTTCTATATTCATCATTCAAAGTTTTAAAACTCCGCATTCACATCTATTTTTTCCAAAAGTCATTTACACATCACGTTTCATCAAAGATATCCGAATACTGCAAATGTACATGATAATTTTCACAATCTCCTCTTGTAAACTACAATATTTGTACCATTAAATATGTAAATAATATCAGTAGAGGTTACATCAATATGGTTTCTTTTTAAACCATGAAAAGACAACAAATCAATACATCTTGATAGATAGCAATCAAATATAAGAAATTGATATAAAGACATTTTAAAATAAAATTAATAGTGAAATAGTTGGAAATGCGATTCTTTTTATGTTAGTTTGTATTTCAGCAGATAGCGGTAGCTTGCAAGGGTCAATGCATTTGTAACTTTAATTAAAATACATTATGGAAAAGGTAAAATTATTAGGTTTGTGTTTTTTGTTGGCTGGAGGTATGTTCTCATGTACATCCAAGGATAAAAACAATGCGACTACCGCAAATAACAGTAATGCATACACACTCACCCTGTGTGATTACAGCAAAGTGACTGACACAATTGATGTACCTCTGAGTGAATGGGTAGAAGACTGTCAGCTTGTCCATTTCGACAACAGTGATTCCGCATTATTTAAATACTGGTGGCCGACAATTACCGATCACTATATCGGCATCCGCCAGCGTGGAGGAGTCTACAAATTGTTTAACCGAGAAGGAAAATATCTATATGACATCGGAAAAATAGGGCAGGGTCCAGGTGAGTATAGTGGCTCTCTCTATAGTGAAGTAATCGACGAAGCAGGTAAAGCTATTTACTTGGCACCTTTCTCTAGCAGTTCTAAGTTGTATAAGTATAATATAGATGGTACTTTTGAGAAATCAATTGATATTAAAAGTGATCTAAACAAACCTAAGATTGCACTAAATAGTGATGGAGGTATTTCTTTAGTCAATCTTTGTTTTGATAAAAAAGGAATATTTTCAGCAGTTGTTGACGCCAACGACCAAGTAACTACATATCGTGGAAAGACGGAAGATTTAACCAACCCATTGGACGAAAAAGGTAATTTTTCAGGTTTTGACAATGAAATCTGGTCATATGGAAATACCTCAAACTTAACTTATATGATTACCGGTAATGATACTTTGTATGTATATGATGCACAAGCCGGAGTTTCCAAACCCCTATTTGCATTAAGTAATTTACCAGAAAAAGAGGATTTCTTCAAAATCTATTTTGATCTTCCACAAAAATATATTGTAAATCTTGGAAGAAAAGGTGCAATTGCAGTAGATAAAAAGACGCAAGATACACATTATATCCGACTGAAAAACGACAAATTCGGAGGAATAGGTGCTCCCCTTTGTTTCACAAACGGTTATTTCTTTGCAATGTACGAACCTATCCAATTAATGAATATTATTGAAAAACGACTAACGGAAAGCAGTTGCACGGAAAATGATAAAAAAGTACTGAAAGAACTATTAAGTTCTCTGAACGAGGATGATAACAATGTAATGTTTGTAGGGAAGTTGAAGAAATAAATATTCTTTTTTATTTATATATTCCATTCCGTCTGCTATAATTAACAGATGGAATGGGATATCTTATAATCATTCGACATATATCACTTCATTATAGACAATGCCTTCAATGGATTTTTCATTGACAAATCTGTCATCATTTTACTTTGTTGCTTTACTTTGTAACATTATTAATCGTTAATAAATTGAATGGGTGTGAAGTTGAAGTTCGCAAAAGGATGCCTTATAAGCCATATGTCAGCCACTACTCACTCAGAATTATTTTTCGGGAAACTATGCTTATCTGGAAATTGTATGGTATTTCGCAGGAATGATTATACAGATACTCGTTTCTTTAGAAAGTTGAGTTAGGACAAACAAATTTCCATCCCATATAAATATAAAAAGCCGCATTCATTTCACCTTTCATACTAATTTCATATATTTGCCCACATACAAGGAATGATATATCTGTATTCGTTTCAAATAAAACATTGAAGAAATCATAATCGAGAAAAGAAAAACTAAACTGAACTATAACCCAACACTTAAAGACATGAAAACTAAACGTTTATTCGGGATATTCCTGTTACTTCTCTGCACTATCAACTTTGCAGGTTGTAGCGATGATGATCAATCACCTATCACTCTTGCATACGAAAATCCACATATTATTTTCAACAACGAAGGTCGTTCTATAACCTTAACACCTTTCAGTGGAGAAACTACAGCTCTATATATTAAAGGTGGTGACGGCAATTATACAGTGACCAATAGCAATAAAGAAGCTATTCAAGTCAACTTTGATGGTGAAAAAATAACTTTTAAGCCTGTTGGACTAGGAATTGCATCGATCAAAATTGAAGATAAATCTAACAATGTATACATATTGACTATTACAGTAAAATACCGGGAAGAAAATAATGCCGTCCATCAAAGAATATATATTATTCAAGGAAATAACTTAACGGTAGGCGATAAAAGCAAACTAGAAAAGGAAATGGAACAGTCTGATACGGAAAAAGGATATATATTTACCTATAAAGAACCTGCTGAAGCTGGAGGAACAATACAGATATATGATCAGAATGATCAGCAAAAAGAAACAGATTTTGAAAAAGAACATATTATTTTAGATGAAGAAAGTGCTATCACCCTTGCAGGAAATACCAAACTTCGTGATTATTGGCGTGTAACAGTCAAAGATGATAATAGTGTTTTCTATATTACACGAAATTTCTTCCCACTCATTGGACAGCGGAGTGTAAGAGCCAACTATACTCCTGCCCCAACCTATTGTTATATCAAAGATGTAACAGAAAAATACATAACTCAATATCCAGCTCTAGAGCACGCATATATCATACAGGAAGTTGTTGGGAAAAGGCAATAAAAGCTTTAAGACACTGTCCAAAATTTTACACGAATGGCAACAGGATCCGGTTACAAGTTCATAATTTCCTCATCCCCCATTCCCAAATAAGCTTTCAAAACTATTGCATGATACCTTTATATTCATTGTATGACAAATTCACATCAGGATGTGCGTCAATCCAAACAATAGCAACATCATCTTACAATAGTTATATTTTTATAATCAACAATATCAATTCTGAAGGTTACAAAAGTAAATCTTCTCCCCTGAACTTTCCATCCTTACGGAACGTTATAACTATGTAACTAAAACATTGCAGTTATGGAAAGATATTTAATACACAGTAACGAACTACACCTGATAGAAACTGAAAAGATCCATCAGGCAGTAAAAGAAATGGTAGAATCACTTGATATGGCCGCAGGATCAACCAGTAATTTTGATCTCTATCAAGTCGTAGAAAAATACTTTACGGATCTGGAAAAGAGAAGGAAGATCAATCACCTACTAGGGATTAAAGAAGACAAGTATGAATTGGTTGAAGATTTCGGCATACAATAAAAGCTTGAATAACGAATCACACCAGACATAACATTTATATTAAAAATCACCACAGATTATACATCCATACAGATAAAATTCAAAACATTTGATTATTATATTCCCTATTCTTTGAATATTTGCGCAATCTGTGGTGAAGCTTTTTGTTATACTTTATATGTTTGCTAATCCCAATAATTTTTATCAGTTACCTTTATGTACAGTAAGTTGCGGGAATGGGAAATTGATACCTTTCTCATTGAAAGTCTCGTAAATCGTCTTGTTGATATCAAAATAAACTCCCCAATAATCTTCGCTCTTTACCCATACGCGAGCTACTACATTCACACTGCTATCACTCAGTGCATGAAGAGCAACAAACGGAGCAGGATCAGCCAAG
Organism: Bacteroides bouchesdurhonensis; assembly: GCF_900155865.1. Lineage (GTDB taxonomy): Bacteria > Bacteroidota > Bacteroidia > Bacteroidales > Bacteroidaceae > Bacteroides > Bacteroides bouchesdurhonensis. The sequence goes on along the minus strand of NZ_LT707006.1, from coordinate 1,138,309 downwards.
ATACGTTTATCAGCTGTCAGAATATCACTTACAATTCGTTCCACTTTTTCATAATCCTCACCATAATCGATACCTACGATCCACTCCACACGACGAGTTGCCTGATTGCTATAATTAGTCACTACTCCGCTACTCATAGCTCCATTCGGAACATAAATTACTTTATTATCTGCGGTAGCCAAAATAGTATGGAAAATCTGAATCTCTTTCACTGTACCGATTACATTCTGACTTTCAATCAGATCCCCAACCTTATAAGGTTTAAACAATAAGACAATCAATCCTCCGGCAAAGTTCTGTAAGTTACCAGACAAAGCCATACCGACAGCGACACCGGCAGACGCCAACAAAGCTGCAAATGAAGTGGTTTCAACACCTAATGCACCAACAACAGAAATAATCAATAAGATGGTCAGCAAAATATTCACCAGACTTCTTACGAAGGTCTTGATGCTTATATCAACTTTTCTTTTCTCCATCAACCGCACAACAAACTTGTTGAGTAACGAGATAAGAAAACGCCCCACAATGAAAACAACGACCGCAATCAAAATACGTTCCCCGGCACGTATACCAAAATCAATCAGTTGTTGGGTAATGAGCGACAGTTTATCCAAACCGTCCGCATCAGCAATCGCTTGTTTCAATAATTTATCAGCAGCTACCTGTGTAGAATCTGCCGCCAAAGTTGCTTGAAATAATAACATAACCTATATAAATTAAAATAAATACTTGTTCGCTTACATCTTTCAAGAAATTACAAAGTTACATTGTTTTTGTCAAATTTGAAAGTTATTTTTGTTTTACTCCTGCAAAAGCTGTAATTTCGCAGTCGATTCACCGAAGAGGGGGTGCCTTAATATGACGGGCTGAGAACATACCCATAGAATCTGAACCGGGTAATGCCGGCGTAGAGAATTAATAAATAAGCGCAATGAAAAAAATGATTATGATGACCGCTGCCTTTTTAGGCACAGGCATCGCTGTCCATGCACAAACGAGTGCGACTTCAGACAGTCTGAAAGTAATAAATCTGCAGGAAGTGCAGGTAGTATCTACACGTGCCACCTCTAAAACTCCTGTAGCTTTCACCAATATCGGTAAAGACGAACTAAAAAAAATAAACTTCGGACAAGATATTCCTTACTTGTTAAGTATGGCACCTTCTACTTTAACTACCTCAGACGCTGGAGCAGGTATTGGTTATACTACCCTTCGTATTCGTGGTACAGACGGTACACGCATCAACATTACCGTAAACGGAATACCTATGAATGATGCCGAAAGCCATAACTTATTCTGGGTGAACATGCCGGACTTTTCTTCTTCCGTAAAAGACCTACAAGTACAACGTGGAGCAGGAACATCCACTAATGGCGCAGGTGCGTTTGGTGCCAGTGTGAATATGCAAACTGAAGGTGCTTCCATGAAACCGTATGCAGAGTTCAACGGTTCTTATGGTTCGTTCAATACACATAAAGAAACTGTAAAAATAGGTACAGGATTACTAGACAATCATTGGACTTTCGACGCACGTCTCTCAAATATCGGTACGGAAGGATACATTGACCGTGCCTCCGTTAATCTCAATTCATATTACCTACAAGGAGGATATTTGGCCGGAAACACATCAATAAAGTTAATCACATTTGCCGGAAAAGAAAAAACATATCATGCGTGGGGATATGCTACTAAAGATGAGATGAAGGAATTTGGAAGACATTATAATCCTTGTGGAAAATACACAGATAAGGATAAAACAGTACATTATTATGACGACCAAACAGATAACTACCTGCAAAAAAATTACCAACTACTTTTCAACCATACCTTCTCTAATGCGTGGAATCTGAATGTAGCCTTGCATTATACTAAAGGAGATGGTTATTATGAAGAGTATAAAGAAGACAGATCATATTTGGAATATGGTTTGAAACCTTTCATATATAATGAGAAAGAAGTAGAAGAAAGCGACCTTGTACGTCAGAAAAAAATGGATAATAAATTCGGGGGTGGAGTATTTTCTCTCAACTATACAGACAATCGCCTGATTGCTTCTTTGGGTGGTGGGCTCAACCAATATCAGGGAAACAATTTCGGGAAAGTGATTTGGATAGAAAATTATATAGGTACACTCTCTCCAAATCATGAATACTACAGAAATAAATCGAAAAAAACGGATGGAAATATTTACTTGAAAGCCAGTTATGATCTGATTAGCGGATTGAGTGCTTATGCTGATTTACAATATCGCCACATTGATTACACGATTGACGGAACAAACGACAAATACGACTGGAATAAAAATATTCCTCAGCCGTTAGCAGTAGATAAGAAATTCAATTTCTTCAACCCAAAAATCGGACTAAATTGGAATATTACTCTTAATCATCGTGCTTATGCCTCTTTTTCTGTTGCACAGAAAGAACCGACACGAAACAACTATACAGAAGGTAATCCCGGCTCTTATCCTAAAGCAGAAAAATTACTTGACTATGAAGTGGGATATAGTTTTTCGAATCCTTGGCTAGCAGCAGGAGCCAACTTCTATTATATGGATTATACCGACCAGCTTGTCTTGACCGGAGCATTAAATGAGATAGGCGAACCATTGACGGAAAATGTTCCGAACAGTTATCGCATGGGATTAGAGCTGATGCTAGGTATCAAACCATGTGAATGGTTTCAATGGGATATCAATGCTACATGGAGTAAGAATCGGATTAAGAACTTTATAGAAACCATTCCTATATACAACACGAAAGGGTATTTATCGGATATTGTCAGTACTCAACATAAGAGTACCCGCATTGCATTTTCCCCCGATTTTTTGCTCAACAATCGTTTTTCGTTTCATTTCAAAGGATTCGAAGCAGCATTACAATCTCAATTTGTGGGAAAACAATATATGACGAATGCAGAAGTGGAAGCACTAACATTGGACAAATACTTTGTTAGTAACCTGAATGTCGCTTATACATTCAAACCCCAAAAATTAGTAAAAGACATAACTTTCGGAGTTACTATATATAATCTCTTCAATGAGGAATATGAGAACAATGGCTGGGCCTCCAGCTCTTACGAAAATGATGTGAATCATAGAATAGATGTTGCCGGTTACGCTGCACAAGCAGGAACCAATGTTATGGCACATCTTTCCTTCCGTTTTTAATTATATTATATGGAACTAAATTATCTCGAGATATTCGGAACAATCGTTGGTCTGGTCTACCTGTGGTTAGAGTACCGGGCAAATATCTATCTGTGGATTGCAGGTATTATCATGCCTGCTATTTATATCTTTATTTACTACAAAGCAGGTCTATATGCCGATTTTGGTATAAATATATACTATTTGATTGCCGCTATTTACGGATGGTTTTTCTGGATGTGGGGACGCCGAAAAGAAAAAGCAGAAATAGCCAACAAGCCCACAAAATTACCCATCGTACACACTCCATGGAAATATTATCTCCCACTGACATTGGCTTTCATTATTTCTTTTCTCGGCATCGCCTGGATATTAATTAAATATACAGATAGCAATGTCCCTTGGCTGGATAGTTTCACCACTGCGTTAAGTATAGTAGGAATGTGGATGCTGGCACGTAAATACATTGAGCAATGGTTTGCCTGGATTCTTGTTGATATTGTTTGCTGCGGACTTTATATTTATAAAGATCTTTATTTCACCTCAGGATTATACGGACTTTACTCCATTATTGCTATCTTTGGCTACTTCAAATGGAAAAAACTGATGAAACAACTGCAATGATAAATGAACAATTTATACCAGAAGCTGTGGTACTTGCCAATGGTGAGTATCCAACAAGTCCCCTTCCCTTAAAGATATTAAAGGAAGCTAAGTTCGTAATTTGTTGCGATGGTGCTGCCAATGAATATATTGCTCAGGGACATATTCCTGATATTATCATCGGAGATGGTGATTCTCTTTCACCCGCCAATAAAGAGCGTTATTCCTCTATCATACATCATATCTCCGATCAAGAAACAAATGACCAGACAAAAGCTGTCTATTTTCTTAAAGAGAAAGGATTTCATAAGATTGCCATTCTGGGTGCTACCGGAAAGCGAGAAGACCATACTCTTGGAAATATCAGCTTGCTAATCGACTATATGAAAAACGATCTGGAAGTCCGGACAATCACAGATTATGGCGTGTTTATTCCGGCACAGCATACACAGACTTTCAACTCACACCCAGGTCAGCAAATCTCAATTTTCAATTTTAGTGCAAAAGATTTAAAAGGAGAAGGTTTAGTATATCCATTAAGCGACTTCACAAATTGGTGGCAAGGCACCTTGAATGAAGTTCTAACTAATGAGTTTACAATACATTGCAGTGGAGATTATCTTGTGTTTCTCACTTATCAAATATGAGATAGAAACTTTATTACTTTCACCTAAAAGTTTGCTACAAACTTAAAGTAGCACAAAGAAAGTAAACTTATGATTGCTTTATTATCCACAATTTCTTCAATTGATGAAGTTTTCTTAGCTACAGTAATGGAAAAGTTGATTGTAGTTTTTTAATGTCTCAATATAAATTAACGTTTAACGTTATCGCACACGAAAAAAAAACACTATATTTGCTACCATTAAAAACAACTTCTTTCGACACATTTAAAAGACAACTCATATTACTAATACCATGGAGAAATCAAGAAGAACATTTCTTAAGAAAAGCCTTGCCGGTGCCATCCTTTTGGGAACAGGCGGTATAGCTCATGCAGAATTACCGGAACCGGCAAAATCAAAGGCTCCGAAAGCTGTTAATCCATTCCATTTAGGAATGGCGGGTTTTACCTTTGCTAAATTTGATATAGATACTACTTTAAAGACTTTGAAACGTCTGGGTGTTCATTATCTATGCATCAAAGATTTCCATTTGCCATTCAACAGTACTGACGAGCAAATTAAAGCTTTTCATGAAAAATGCGCGACTCATAAAGTGACAGGATATGCTGTGGGTCCCATCTATATGAAAAGTGAAGCAGAAATAGATCGTAGCTTCGAATATGCCAAACGTGTGGGTGTGAAAATAATTGTAGGAGTTCCTAATTATGAGTTACTTCCTTATGTCGATAAAAAGGTCAAGGAATATGATTTTAAATATGCCATCCATTTACATGGACCAGATATTAAAACATATCCGGATGCTACAGATGTTTGGGAACATACAAAAGACTTAGATCCGCGTATTGGCATGTGTTTGGATATAGGCCACGATTTGCGTAACGGTTGTGATCCGGTTGCGGACTTGAAGAAGTATCATACACGTGTTTTTGATATGCATATTAAAGATGTAACGGATTCCACAAAAGCCGGACATGCCATTGAGCTCGGACGTGGTAAAATAGATTTTCCTGCATTGGTTAAGATGATGCGGAAAGTAAAATATACCGGAATGTGCAGTCTTGAGTATGAAAAGGATATGAGTGATCCATTTATGGGTATAGCCGAATCAATCGGTTATTTCAAAGCAGTATCAGATCTATCATAAGAAAAATCATAGAAATTTCCATTTGCGAGGTTTACGTTCGGACAATTCGAATGTAAACCTCGTATTTTATTGTTCCTGATTCATCAATTACAGAAATAAACGCATTTTTCACCTTACCTGTTAACAATAGGTTCGTTTTTCAACTTGAAGCTCAATTAATTATATACTTATATCTTACTGAAGCAATATTTATTTTATGATTCGTATATCAGAATATTCATACCGGAAAGATTGGAAGTGATCGTGATTTTCCTTATATCACCCGCTTATAAATCAAGGCATTTATTTAACTTTGTACTGTTTATAAAGTAAAACAGACTTTTAATACTATGAAAATGAAAAAACTCTATCTGCTTCTTATCAATGCGTGTCTATCTTTCTCCGGGCTTCAGGCAGAAGAAACCGACTACACACAGGGACTTTCTATTTGGTTTGACACCCCTAATACCTTGCAAGGATATGCCGTCTGGTATAATGGAAAACCAGATATATCGAGAACTCAAGATGAACTGGAAGTGGCTGGAAACACCAATACGAATCAAGACCCCAGCTGGGAATCAAAATCATTGCCTATTGGAAATGGTAACATTGGTGCGAATATTATGGGCTCTGTTGAAGCAGAGCGCATTACTTTTAATGAAAAAACACTTTGGCGGGGAGGCCCTAATACAGCGAAGGGAGCAGATTATTATTGGAACATCAACAAACAGTCTGCCCATGTTTTAGACGAAATACGGAAAGCATTCACAGAAGGAGATCAGCAAAAAGCAGAGAGACTGACTCAACTCAATTTCAACAGCGAAGTAGCCTACGAACCCGGTGGAGAAAAGCCTTATCGCTTTGGTAGTTTTACAACTATGGGAGAATTTTATGTAGAAACCGGATTGAATACCCTCCATATGAGCGGATATAAGCGTATCTTATCTCTGGATTCTGCTTTGGCGGTAGTGCAGTTTAAAAAAGATGATGTGGCTTATCAACGTAATTACTTTATTTCTTATCCGGCAAACGTAATGGTGATGCGTTTCAGTGCAGACCATCCGGGAATGCAGAATCTGATTTTCAGTTACGCTCCTAATCCGGTCTCCAGTGGAGAAATGAAAGCAGACGGTAAAAACGGTTTAGTGTATACTGCTGCTTTGAACAATAATGGTATGAAATATGTAGTTCGGATCCAAGCAGAAACCAAAGGCGGGCAACTGACAAATGAGAATGGAAAGCTGATCGTCAAAGAAGCAGACGAAGTTGTGTTTTATATCTCAGCAGATACTGACTACAAGGCTAACTTTAATCCGGACTTTAAAGATCCGAAAACGTATGTCGGGGTTAATCCGGCTGAAACCACCCGTCAATGGATAGACAATGCCACAGTTAAAGGATACACAGCTTTGTTTAAACAACATTATGAGGATTATGCCGCTTTATTCAACCGGGTTAAGCTTAGCCTCAACCCTGCCATGAAAACAGATAATTTACCAACCGGACAACGGTTGAAGAACTATCGACAAGGACAACCGGATTTTTATTTAGAAACTCTGTATTATCAGTTTGGCCGTTATTTACTTATTTCCAGTTCCCGCCCAGGCAATATGCCGGCTAATCTACAAGGAATCTGGCATAATAATATAAGTGGACCTTGGTCTGTAGATTATCATAATAATATCAACATACAGATGAATTACTGGCCTGCCTGTTCCACTAATCTGAACGAGTGTATGCTACCTTTGGTAGATTTCATCCGCACATTAGTGAAACCGGGTGAGAAAACAGCACAGGCATACTTTGGAGCAAGAGGATGGACAGCTTCTATCTCCGCCAATATCTTTGGATTTACCACCCCGCTGGAAAGTCAGAGTATGTCGTGGAACTTCAATCCCATGGCAGGGCCTTGGCTAGCTACCCATATCTGGGAGTATTATGACTATACGAGAGATCTGAAATTTCTAAAAGAGACAGGGTATGAACTGATAAAAAGCAGTGCGAATTTTGCTGCCGATTACTTGTGGCACAAACCCGACGGTACTTATACTGCTGCTCCATCTACCTCTCCCGAGCATGGTCCCATTGATCAGGGAGCCACCTTTGTACACGCTGTAATACGTGAAATTTTATTAGATGCCATCGAAGCAAGCAAAATATTAGGAGTGGATAAAAAGGAACGGAAACAGTGGGAAGACATTCTAGCCAATCTGGTACCTTACCAAATCGGACGTTACGGGCAGTTGATGGAATGGTCGGTGGATATCGACGATCCGAAGGATGAACATCGCCATGTGAATCATTTGTTCGGACTGCATCCGGGCCGTACCCTTTCACCAATTACTACTCCGGAATTGGCAAAAGCAGCTAAAGTAGTACTTGTACATCGGGGTGATGGTGCTACTGGTTGGAGCATGGGATGGAAACTGAATCAATGGGCACGTTTACAAGACGGAAACCATGCATATACTTTATTTGGCAATCTGCTAAAAAATGGGACATTGGATAATTTATGGGATACTCATCCCCCTTTTCAAATTGACGGAAATTTTGGCGGAACAGCGGGAATTACTGAAATGCTGCTGCAAAGCCATTTAGGCTTTATTCAGCTGTTGCCAGCTTTACCGGATGCTTGGAAAGATGGTTCTATTAATGGTCTGTGCGCAAAAGGGAATTTTGAGATAGCTATGGTATGGGAAAATGGTAAATTGAAAGAAGCTACTATTCTATCAAAAGCCGGAGGTAACTGTACTATAAAATATGCAGGCAAAACACTGTCTTGGAAAACAGTAAAAGAACGTAGTTATCAACTTAAATATGACGAAATCAAAGGTTTGTTCAGGATTGGGTGAAAAGCTATATAACAGTATCTTCAGAAGATTCATCTTAGTATCAGTACGAAGCAATTACAATTGATTATTTTCTCAAAGCATTCTCATCGCTATGAGAAAAAATACTCATTGCATTGAGAAAAAATTCTCGTTACTATGAGTATTTATTCTCATTGCGGTGAGAATAATACTTTGTCCTTATAGACTGTTTTTTGTTACCAACTACTAAGTTTTTAGCTAAGTGACAGTCAACAGTTTCTTGTTATTCAGAGGAGTAAAGCGACGAAAAATTTCCTCCTTATGTATCAGAAGATATCAGATAGAAAGCAAATACTGCTTAAAGCCCACAAACTCCTTCGTCATCGGCAAACTCTCCTTTTCTCCCTTCATAAAAGCCTGTAGCTTAGCCGGAATTTCGACAGTCTCCCCAATGATAGCCTCTACTGTCTCAAGGAATTTGGCAGGATGAGCCGTTTCAAGAAATACTCCTGTTTCTTCCGGTTTCAATCCTTCTGTCAAAGCACGATATCCGCAAGCTCCATGAGGATCGAGCAGATAATGATGTTCTTTCCAAGTAGTTTTCACAGTTTCACGAATTTGCTCATCATTGTAAGTCGCGCCGGAGATTTCAGCAGTAATATCCGCATGAGAATTTCCGTATAAATCAAGAATACGGGCAAAATTACTAGGATCACCTACATCCATTGCATTTGCAATCGTTGCAACAGACGGACGAGGTTTATATTCACCCGTTTGCAAATATTGATAGAAAATATCGTTGCGATTATTAGCAGCAATGAAGCGTTTTACAGGCAATCCCATTTTCTTTCCAAATAGGCCGGCAGTGATATTACCAAAGTTTCCACTAGGCACACAAATGACGGCATTATCAGCTTTTCCGACACGCTTCAACTGAGCGTATGCATAGAAATAATAGAATGCCTGGGGCAGGAATCGGGCAACGTTGATGGAGTTAGCCGAGGTCAAAGATAAATGCTCGTTCAGTTCTTTATCCATGAAAGCAGCTTTCACCAATGCTTGACAATCATCGAAAGTTCCATCTACTTCAAGAGCCGTAATATTCTGTCCTAATGTAGTAAATTGCTTTTCCTGAATCTCGCTAACTTTTCCTTTTGGATAAAGTACATATACATGAATTCCCTCTACCCCCAGAAAGCCATTAGCCACAGCACTTCCCGTATCACCGGAAGTAGCAACTAATACATTCACATTTTTCTGTCCTTCTTTCCTGATAAAATAACCCAGTAAACGAGCCATGAAACGCCCACCTACATCTTTGAAAGCAAGTGTCGGTCCATGAAATAACTCTAACGAGTAGATATTCTCCGTAACTCTCACTAAAGGGACATCAAAGTTCAATGTATCATATACAATCTGCTTCAAAACATCTGCCGGAATATCTTCACCAAAGAAAGCATCGGCTACCCGATAAGCTATTTCCTGAAAAGATAATGTATCAATTGTATCGTAAAACTCCTGCGGCAGAGGTTTTATAGTCATAGGCATAAAAAGTCCTCTGTCGTCAGCAAGTCCTTTCACCACAGCTTCTTGTAAAGAAGCCATCGGTGCTTGTTTATTTGTACTGTAATATTTCATTATACTATATTTTAGAGTTCAACACAAATTATACAGATTTACACAGCTACCAAATAGCTGAAAATAATCTAGATAACCCGCTGTGAATCACTTCATAAATTCTTTTATAAACTCGTCTTCTTTCATAATTCCGTAACTACCATTACAAGCAGCCGCTTCATCAAAAGTTTCTACTTCATCAGGTTCAATTCCCGGATACCAAATAAAGAACGGAACTGGTTCGGCAGTATGAGTACGAAGCTCGCAAGGAGTCGGATGGTCGGGCAATACAGCAATGGCAACCGGTTCATCCCAATCCTTCACTGCCTCATAAATAGGTCCAACAGCACGTTTATCCAGATTCTCAATCGTCAGAAGTTTTAAGTCGATATCTCCTTCATGACCAGCCTCATCGCTGGCTTCAATATGTAGATAAACAAAATCATCGGTCTTCAAAGCCTCCAATGCAGCAGCTACCTTATTTTCATAATTCGTATTATAAAGTCCGGTGGCACCTTCTACGGTAATACGATGTAGTCCGGCATAATAACCGATTCCATTAATCAAATCCACAGCTGAGATAACAGCTCCTTTCTTTATCTGTGGAAAAGTCTCGGAAAGTTTAGACATCTGCGGACGATACCCAGGACTCCAAGGCCAGATACTGTTTGCAGGATCTTTGCCTTCTGCTATCCTTTTCTTATTCAATGGATGATCTTTCAGCAACTCCTGAGACTTTAGAATCAAATCATTAATCAAGTCTGCAGTTTCCTTGGCCCCCGAAACTAAAGGCTTTACCATCAACGGGCGGAAAGGTTTCAATGGAACATCATGTGGAGGCGTACAATCCAATTCCTTATTCCCTCCTTTAATCACTAACAAATGACGATACTGTACCCCCGTATGAAAGCGTACTTTGTCATTTCCCAACTTCTCTTGCAGATATTTAATTAAGACATCCGCTTCTTCCGTAGAAATATGACCGGAAGAGTGATTCTTCAAAATATCCCCTTCCACGCAAATCAGATTACAACGCATAGCCATCTCTCCCGGTTGTAGATCAATGCCGATACTAGCCGCTTCCAATGGTCCGCGACCTTCGTATACCTTTGGAAGATCATACCCCAATACAGACATATTAGCTACCTCACTACCCGGATGAAATCCTTCGGCCACAGTCATCAACCGCCCGTTTCGCCCCATTCGGGCCAATTTATCCATATAAGGCGTCTTCGCATATTGCAGGAGCGTCTTTCCTCCTAATGACTTCACCGGCCAATCGGCCATCCCGTCACCCAATATAATAATATGTTTCACTTTTACTTAATTAAGAATGAAGAATGATGTTAGACGTTTGCGATACTCATGATATCAGCAAATACTCCGGCAGCCGTTACTCCGGCACCGGCACCGTATCCTTGAATCATCATCGGATATTCTTTATAACGTTCTGTAGTAAGCAAAATAATATTGTTACTGCCTTCCAATCCGTAGAACGGATGATTGGAGTCTACTTCCTGCAAACCGACAGAAGCTTTTCCATTCTCCAGTTTAGCTACAAAACGCCAATGTTTATGCTCTTTCTCCAAAACCTGGCGACGAGCCTCGAAATCAGCATCAAGACTTGGAACCTTCTTCCAGAAATCTTCTAATGTACCATCAAAGAAATCATTCGGAACAAAAAGATTCTTTTCAACATCTTCCTGCTCAATACGATATCCGGCTTCACGTGCCAGAATCACCAGCTTACGGATAACATCCTTACCACTTAAATCAATACGTGGATCGGGTTCAGAATACCGTTCTTCCTGTGCCATCTTTATCGTACGGCTAAAAGGAATATCAGCACTGATTTTATTAAATATATAGTTCAATGTACCCGATAGTACAGCTTCAATTTTCAGAATCTTATCCCCACTATGAATCAGGTCATTAATCGTATTAATAATCGGAAGTCCCGCGCCTACGTTTGTTTCAAACAAGTATTTTACTCCACGCTGACGAGCAATTGTTTTCAATTCACGATAATTATCGTAAGCCGAAGAAGCAGCAATCTTATTGGCAGCTACTACAGATATATTATGTTGCAGGAAGTCCTTATAGAGTGATGCAATCTCTGCACTTGCCGTACAATCTACAAATACCGAATTAAAAATATTCATACCAATCACTTCATCACGAATACTTTGAAGATTACTATCTTCTCCTTTCTCATTCAGTATCTCACGATAATTAGCCAGGTCGAAACCGGCACGACTGAACATTGCCTTTGTAGCATCTATAATACCTACAACATGCAACTTCAATCCGTTTTCCACCATCAATTTCTCTTGCTGAGACCGTATCTGTTCCACCAAACTTCCTCCCACTGTTCCGATACCACAAATAAACAGATTGAGTACCTGATATTCCGACAAGAAGAACGAATCATGAATAACGTTCAACGATTTACGCAATGATTTTCCATCAACAACAAAAGATATATTTGTTTCTGAAGCACCTTGTGCACAAGCAATTACATTAATACCGTTACGTCCCAATGTTCCGAACAGTTTACCTGCAATACCCGGAGTGTGTTTCATATTCTCACCTACGATAGCAACTGTTGCCAAATCTCTCTCAGCAAGAATCGGTGAGATCTCACCCATTTCTATTTCCTTAGCAAACTCTTCATTCAATACTTCGCAAGCCAGATCTGCATCAGCATTACGAACACCAATAGAAGTACTATTCTCGGATGAAGCCTGTGAAACAAGGAATACACTAATACCATTCTTTGCCAAAGCCTTAAAGATACGGTAATTGACTCCGATCACACCTACCATACCGAGCCCCTGAACAGTAATCAAACTAGTATCATTGATAGAAGAAATACCTTTAATAGCTTTGCTGTGAGGATTGGATACTTCTTGTTTAATGATGGTTCCTACTCCTTCGGGATTGAAGGTATTCTTAATCAAGATAGGAATATTCTTATGGCATACCGGATAAATAGTAGGTGGATAAACTACTTTAGCACCAAAATTACAAAGCTCGGTAGCCTCTACATAACTCAATTCAGATATTGTATAGGCAGTAGAAATGACACGCGGATCGGCAGTCATAAAGCCATCCACATCTGTCCATATCTCTAAAGCAGCCGCATCAAGCGCAGCAGCTATAACAGCAGCCGTATAATCCGAACCACCACGACCAAGGTTCGTCACATCTCCCGTCATTTTATCGGATGAAATAAATCCCGGCACCAAAGCTACTTTCGGTATGGAGCGAAAAGCTTTCTTCACCAACTCATTAGTCAGATCAGCGTCGATAGTATGCTTATTATGTTTTTTTTCAGTCTTAATAAAAGTGCGTGAGTCAAACCATTCAGCTTCGTCAATCAATTCGGCAACGATGATAGAAGAGAGACGCTCACCATAACTTACAATAGTATCCGAAGTTTTCGGCGAAAGGTCTTTTATCAGATAAATCCCCTGGAAAATATCCTTCAATTCATTTAGCAACTCACCGATCTGACGTTGCAATGCCACTTGCCCTTCCCCGGCAGGAATAACCTCTTTTATCATTTCCACATGACGATAAACAATCTCACGGAACTCACCTTCATAAGCAGAATCCCCGGCTGCTGCCATCTTCGATGTATTTATCAATTTGTCAGTGATGCCTCCTAATGCGGAAACAACTACGATTACCGGCTCACTTGCCGACTCAACAATTCTCTTTACGCTTAAAATGCTGTTCACGGAACCTACGGACGTTCCGCCGAATTTCATTACTTTCATGAAGATACTTATTTAAATGCAATGTCCTGTATATATCTTAAAATACAGTACGATTGGTTGTTTTACGAAAATATTTATAAATTGAATTTTGCCTTTTTCCAAGGCGTGAATCACGTAGATACACAAAACTATCCTCAACCCCTAAGGGTCATGGTGCACATGCACATGGATGTGACTGTATGTGGATAGCAATTCATCATTGTCCTTTGTTCTACTATTGTTTTTGATAAGTGTCGCAAAAGTAATAATAAAAACATTCAATCTATCACATTTTTCTATATTTTTCTAATAAAAAGAATCTTTTCTCTTTCGCACTCCTTGGAATACCCTCGCACTTTTATGACATATTGTTATTAAATATGGATTATATTGCTATATTTGCAGAAAATACAAGCATAAAACCAGCCAACGAATTCACCATATACTTCCGTATTGTTAATATACACCGGCGGTACGATTGGAATGATCGAAAACGCCGAAATGTGGAGAAAACTGGTACATATCATTCACGAGAGAATCAGCAGTAACCAAATTAATGTTCCTACTGGGACATGGTTATACACCGGATGAGGTACGTGACCGCATGAATCGATCAATGGCTGGAGAAATAACGATTTAACGGTAAGAAGGTCAGAGCCATCTTTTTTAACCGAATAATTTTCTCAGCCAGTTTACAAACAATCGGTGAGATTTGTTTTGTGTTTTGAGGTATTTATACTTACTTTTGTCCAAAAAGCAACCTGAGCAAGGTTATTTTCTAACCTGAATTACAAAATAATGGCTAAAGAAAAGACAGTATATGTATGCAGTAACTGCGGGCAAGAGTCTCCCAAATGGGTAGGAAAATGTCCATCATGTGGAGAGTGGAACACGTATGTGGAAGAGATTGTACGAAAAGAGCCAACGAACCGACGCCCGGTTTCCGGTATCGAAACTCAAAAAGTAAAACCTCTTACTCTCGGCGAAATAGAAGCCGACGATGAACCGCGTATTAATATGCACGATAACGAACTGAATCGTGTATTAGGCGGCGGACTTGTACCAGGCTCTTTAGTACTGATCGGTGGTGAACCGGGAATCGGCAAATCTACCCTAGTGATGCAAACCGTACTCCGAATGCCGGAAAAAAAGATTCTTTATATATCCGGAGAAGAAAGTGCCCGGCAATTGAAGCTTCGCGCCGATCGCCTGTCGGAAGTTTCCAGCGACTGCCTCATTGTTTGCGAAACATCCTTGGAGCAAATCTATGTACATATAAAAAATACCCGTCCTGATCTGGTAATTATCGATTCGATTCAGACCATTTCTACGGAAAATATAGAATCTTCTCCCGGAAGCATTGCTCAGGTACGTGAATGCTCAGCTTCCATTCTTCGTTTTGCCAAAGAGACCCATACTCCGGTATTGTTAATCGGACATATAAATAAGGAAGGAAGTATTGCCGGACCGAAAGTGCTGGAACATATCGTAGATACTGTCCTTCAGTTCGAAGGAGACCAACATTATATGTATCGTATTCTCCGTAGCATCAAAAATCGTTTCGGAAGTACAGCGGAATTGGGTATTTATGAAATGCGTCAGGATGGTTTGCGCCAGGTTAGTAATCCTTCGGAACTATTACTAAGTCAGGATCATGAAGGGATGAGCGGTGTTGCTATTGCTTCCGCTATCGAAGGAGTCCGTCCGTTTCTGATTGAAACACAAGCTCTAGTCAGTTCTGCTGTTTACGGAAATCCGCAACGTTCGGCAACCGGCTTTGATATACGAAGAATGAATATGCTATTGGCTGTTCTTGAAAAGCGTGTAGGTTTTAAACTCGCACAAAAAGATGTATTCCTGAATATTGCCGGAGGATTGAAAGTAAATGACCCGGCCATTGACCTAGCAGTTATCAGTGCTATCCTTTCTTCCAATATGGATGCAGCTATCGAACCGGAAGTTTGTATGGCAGGGGAAATCGGTTTGTCAGGAGAAATACGCCCGGTAAACCGCATAGAACAACGTATCGGAGAAGCAGAAAAGCTTGGTTTCAAACGATTCTTATTGCCCAAATATAATCTGCAAGGGATAGATACCCAAAAACTCAAAATAGAATTAGTGCCGGTAAGAAAAGTTGAAGAAGCTTTCCGGGCATTATTCGGATAAAATTAAATAAGCTAGAAAACGTAATCATATCATAAATCGATTATTAATGATCCAAGAATATCAACTCCGCATTCTCCCTGAAATTGCAGCTAACGAACAACTGTTAAAAGAATATCTTGTGAAAGAGAAAGGGCTGAATCTCCGTAACATAACTGCTACCCGTATATTAAAACGTAGCATTGATGCTCGCCAACGTACGATTTTTGTCAATCTGAAAGTCCGCATCTACCTCAATGAGATGCCTACGGACGATGAATATGAACATACTATATATAATAATGTAGAAGGAAAGCCACAAGTGATCGTAGTCGGTGCAGGTCCCGGAGGATTATTTGCAGCATTACGTCTTATTGAACTCGGAATGCGACCGGTAATTGTGGAACGTGGAAAAGATGTACGTGAACGGAAAAAAGATCTGGCGCAAATCAGCCGGGAACACTTGATAAATCCTGAATCCAATTATAGTTTTGGAGAAGGAGGTGCGGGAGCTTATTCAGATGGTAAACTCTATACCCGAAGCAAGAAAAGAGGAAATGTCGATAAAATACTGAATGTATTCTGCCAGCATGGAGCTTCGACTGCCATATTAGCGGATGCACACCCACATATAGGAACGGATAAACTGCCCCGTGTCATTGAGAACATGAGAAATACGATTATCGAATGCGGCGGTGAGGTGCATTTCCAGACACGAATGGATGCTTTAATTATTAAGAATAACGAAGTTAAAGGAATAGAGACAAATACAGGAAAAACATTTTTAGGACCAGTAATACTGGCAACAGGTCATTCTGCAAGAGATGTATATCGCTGGTTAGCAGCCAATAATGTGACGATTGAAGCCAAAGGAATTGCTGTAGGCGTTCGTCTGGAACACCCGGCAATGCTTATTGATCAGATACAATATCACAATAAGAACGGAAGAGGGAAATATCTCCCTGCTGCCGAATATAGTTTTGTCACTCAAGTAGAAGGACGGGGAGTATATAGTTTCTGTATGTGTCCCGGAGGATTCATTGTCCCCGCAGCCAGTGGACCGGAACAAGTAGTGGTGAACGGTATGTCTCCTTCTAATCGTGGTTCACGATGGAGTAACTCGGGAATGGTTGTGGAACTTCAACCGGAAGAGATAGTTAATGACGAACTAAGAACTAAGAATGAAGATTTGGCTGCACAACAGGATGAGCAGTTGCTTGCTTTTAATCCGGCCCTTACAAATAACCAACTTTCAGCTATTCATTCTCAGATTCTTCCTGTTTTGCATTTCCAGGAAGAATTGGAACGACAATGTTGGTTGCAAGGAGGCAGACGGCAGACAGCACCGGCACAACGAATGCTGGATTTCACTCGTAAAAAGTTAAGTTATGATTTGCCGGAGTCTTCATACAGTCCGGGATTGATTTCTTCTCCGCTTCATTTTTGGATGCCTGAGTTTATTAGCAAGCGATTATCGCTTGGATTTCAACAATTCGGTAGAAGTAGTCATGGATTCCTGACGAACGAAGCTGTGATGATTGGTGTGGAAACACGTACTTCTTCTCCTGTCCGGATCGCGCGTGACAAGGAAACATTGCAGCACGTAACTATCCGCGGACTATTCCCTTGTGGAGAAGGAGCCGGATATGCCGGTGGAATTGTTTCCGCAGGAGTGGATGGGGAGAGATGTGCAGAAGCTGCCGCTCTTTATCAGAAAACTAAAATATAGATGATTAGATATAGAATAAGTAACACAAAAATAAGATTATGAAACGCTCAATCCTTTTTATCATGCTAGTTGCCGGATTATTAACCGGAATGATGTCTTGTACATCAAAAGCTGCCAGTAATAAACAAGCTGTTTCCACAGCTACCGACAGTATAAATCTCACACTTATAGAAACAGTACCCGTTCAGACTGCTAACTCTACAGATTCTGTAATAAAAGATACGTTCAGTTATGAAAAAAAAGGCCCCTTTGTTGAGAATGACACTACATTTCTATACAGATTCGCAACAAACCATGATGGATATTACTGTTTTGAGGATGCCTATATTGAAAGAGATCGCCAATCGAAACGTTACCAAAAGGTACTTAATTATGCTTCTACCTACCTTTTAAATCATTGGGATGTCGAACATTTTGATTACGAATTAAAGTATCTTAGGGAAAAACATCCACAGTCTTTCCCCAAACATACATTATCTGATGACTTTCCAAGGAACTGGATTCCGATTCGCTCTTTTCAAAATACCTATTATATCAGTGAGTTAAGTGCTTGTTATACTTCCTTCTTTAGTGATTCTTTATATATTAAAAAAGATATGGATGGTCCAATTCCTTACATCATTCAATCATTTAAACAAGTTAGCCCAACTCACTATCTTTTTGATTTAATACGCCATGATAATCTAAGTCATCTTGACTTGCAAATAATAGATACAGAACGTAAAATAGCTGTTATCACCACTGTTGATCAAGAGAATGAAAGAAAATGGCAGACGTTATATATAGCTAAAGATACAGCTCCTTTACTTGATGCAATTTGTTGGAATTCTACTGACATGCCGGAAGAGTTTCACGTTGATTTTGATAAGATTGATTTCGAAATGTTACTTAAACAATAAAAACTATGAACCATCAACCGGAAATAGCGATTGTAGAAACAAATACTCTCACCTGCCTGGGGCTAAAGTCCATATTAGAAGAAATCATTCCAATGGCAATCATTCGTACTTTCCACAGTTTTTATGAATTAATGGATGATACCCCAGACATGTATGCTCATTATTTTATTTCAGCACAAATCTACGTAGAACACAATGCTTTTTTTCTTCCGCGAAAACGAAAGACAATTGTACTGGCAAGTGACAGTCCACAATTCCAACTTTCCGGGATTCCGGTTTTAAATATCTACGAACCCGAAGAGGAGTTAGTAAAAAATATTCTGAAACTGCACCAGCACGCCCATCACAACGGTTATCCGGTAAAAGATATGCCACCAGTCCATACAGTCGAGCCTCATCAGGAAATTCTTTCTCCTCGTGAGATTGAGGTACTTGTACTCATCACAAAGGGGTTAATCAACAAAGAGATTGCCGACAAACTGAATATCAGCTTAACAACTGTTATTACACACCGGAAAAATATCACAGAAAAACTCGGAATCAAATCTGTATCCGGTTTAACAATCTATGCAGTGATGAATGGATACGTAGAAGCCGACCGGATATAAACAGTGAAATCGGTAGTTAGATGCAGAATTGTATACGAGCATTTATCAGATATCGTTCAGGATAATCACAGTATGTACTATCCGAAGCCGATATCCTAATAAATGAGGATTGACTAACCGGAATATTTGTCTTTACTTTGCACCCGACAAAATAACTGCAAATGAAGAAAAAAAATATTTTGATTGTCCTCACTCTTTTAACGACAGGGACTGCATGGGGAGAAGATTTCCCGAAAGACTCACTGAAAGTGGTAGATATTGAAGAAGTAGTAGTGATTGCCGCTCCCAAAGAGAATCGTAAGCTGCGCGAGTTGCCTATGGCTTCAACTCTCCTGTCTCAAAAGGACATGCAAGCCAATCAAATAAAATCGGTCAAAAACCTGTCAGCCATTGTTCCCAATCTATTTATTCCGGATTATGGTTCTAAATTGACTACCTCTATTTATATTCGCGGAATCGGTTCACGCATCAATACTCCTTCCGTAGGGCTTTATGTAGATAATATCCCCTATATCGACAAGTCTGCTTTCGACTTCAATTATTGCGATATTGAACGTATTGATATTCTTCGCGGTCCTCAGGGAACACTCTACGGACGTAACACAATGGGGGGGCTTATCAAAGTACATACCAAATCACCGTTCACTTATCAAGGAACAGATATCCGTATGGGAGCAGCAACCTATAATGACTACAATGTTTCGTTGACTCACTATCATCGTATTTCCGACAAATTTGCTTTTTCCACCGGAGGATTTTATGAGCATACAGGAGGTTTCTTCAAAAACGTAGCGCGTAACAACGAAAGAGTGGACCGTAGTAATGCAGGCGGTGGACGCTTTCGTGGAATCTATCTTCCAACAGAGAAATTGAAAGTAGACATGACTCTCAATTATGAATATGGTGACCAAGGTGGATATCCTTATGAATATACAGGAACCATAACAGGAGAAGAAAAGCGTCCGGAATATATCGGTAAAATATCCTATGACAATCGTAGCAGTTACCGTCGTGGACTATTGAATGCAGGAGTAAATCTGGAATACCAAGCTAATCACTTCATTCTTAGTGGATCCACCGGCTACCAAAACCTGAATGACCGCATGTTCCTTGATCAGGATTTTACTGAAGAAGATATTTATATATTGGAACAAAAACAAAGAGCAAATACAGTCTCAGAAGAAATTACTTTCAAATCGAAACCGGGAAATAGTTGGCAATGGGCTACCGGCGTTTCTGGATTTTATCAATGGCTACATACAAGCGGTCCGGTAGAATTTCGGAGGGATGGAGTGAAAACAATGATCGAAAAGAAAACAAATGATATCTTTAGCGGTTTAACAGGTGCTCCTCCAATGAAAATGACTGCCAATAATCAGACTTTAACAGTAGGTGGCAAATTTGACACTCCCATATTGAACGGGGCAGTTTTCCATCAATCCACCTTTAATAATATTCTAACCGAAGGATTATCAGCCACTATCGGATTGCGATTAGACTATGAGAAACTAAAAATGGAATATAACTCTGTCAGCGACCCTTTAAATTTCGATTTCTCAGTAGCAAGCCTTAGTAGTAGTGGTATGGAAGCTATGAGCTCTTTTATTGGTAAGGAATCTACCGACTATATGCAATTGCTTCCCAAGTTCGCTATCCAATACGAATGGAAAAAAGGAAATAACCTATACACCACAGTCTCTAAAGGTTATCGTTCAGGAGGCTATAACATTCAAATGTTTTCCGACCTGGCAACCGGTGCTCTAAAAAATTCAATGTTAGACGCATTAGCTGCCGATCCAAAATTTTCTAGAATGGCAGGTATGATTCAAAAACTAAAAGACAAACTTCCGGAAGTTAGCGAAGCTACCCAATACAAGCCTGAATATTCCTGGAACTATGAAGTAGGAAGTCACCTTACTTTATGGGAAGGTAAACTCTGGGCAGATCTTGCCGCTTTCTACATGGACACACGTGACCAGCAAGTTTCACAATTTGCCAAAAGTGGTCTTGGACGTATTACTACCAATGCCGGGAAGAGCCGTAGTTATGGTGTCGAAGCCGCCCTTCGCGCCAGTCTGACAAACGCTTTGAGCTTGAACGCCAGCTACGGATATACGTATGCTACCTTTACCAATTACGTGATTATGCAGGAAGATGCAGAAGGCAATCTCGAAGAGAAAGAAAACTATAATGGCAAATATGTACCATTTGTGCCTAAACACACCTTGAATATAGGTGGTGAATATGTTTTCACCTGTAACCCGCGTTGTATCTTCGACCGAATCGTTCTCCAAGCAAACTACAGTGCTGCCGGACGTATCTACTGGACAGAACAAAATAATGCAAGCCAGTCTTTCTATGGCACATTGAATGGTAGAGTAAATTTCGAAGTAGGCAATGCCATGATCAGTTTCTGGACGCGCAACGCGCTAAACAAAAATTACGCTGCATTCTATTTCGAAACGATGGATAAAGGTTTCAAGCAACAAGGTCGTCCGATACAATTAGGAATAGATCTCCGTTGCCGTTTCTAAATCGCTCATACTCTCTGTCATGCTTCATCATATCCAGTTGGCATACAACCAATTACGATGAAGCTTCTTTTTTATAGTAATTTAGAGATGCAAAAACATAGAAAAAATAAACGGATCAAACATACAGAATTGCAGCTATTGGAATAGTGCCAACAAGAGCAATGAATGATAGCTGAATTTCATATCAAAAAAGATGACGCAATGCAACTGACTATATATCAGAGTAATATGCCAAAATATGACTATGACCCAAAGTACTTTCACTTACTAAAAGCAAGCCTTATTTACGAAAAAAACATCGAATAGATTATTATCAAACCTCGTTATGTTTGAAAAAAACATCGAATAGATTGAAAATGATCTTCCTATAGATTTTAAAAGAATAAACTAATATAATTAGAATCATAGCCTATAGTTAAAGTCAAAGAAGTACTAGAGCCAGCTGACTCTAGTACTTCTTCCAACCAGCTCCAGTACTTCAATCGTCCAAGTCTAGTACTTCAGTTACCTAACTCTAGTACATGTTCCCAACCATTCTTGTACTACGTTCCAAAAACAATCCAAAAGATTCCATGTCCTAACCATTCAGGACATTACTTATCAAGAGCATACAACTATTTATTTTTATACTCTTTCGGAGACATCCCCACACAACGCTTAAAGAACTTCCCGAAAAAGGATTGATTCGGAAAATTCAATTGTTCACTGATCTGCTGGATGGTCAACTTTCCCGATTTCAATAATGTTTTCGCCTCCAGAATCACATAACCATCAATCCATTCTCCCGCCAATTTCTGACTAACCTTATATATAACAGAAGAAAGATATTTAGGAGAAAGACACAGCAAATCCGCATAAAACTTCACACTCCGTTCCTTCCGATAATGCATTTCCACTGCACTGACAAAATTATAAAAAATCTCTTCCTGGCGGGTACGGGGATACTTCGACTGCAACTCTGCCTCTTTGATCACCACCGGTGCCATCCGATAATACATAATCTGAACGTACGACTGTGAAATAGAAATTCGGAAAGGATGTTCCTCATCCAGCAGAGTCTCCTTTATAGCACGATATACCTTCACAAACTCCGGCACATCTTTCTCTTCAAAAGTAAAACAGTATTTTTCCTGCAAACATTTATAAAAAGACATCACTTGCGTTGTCTTCTCCGTGATAGGCATAAAATCATTCTGGGTAGCCACCATGAATCCCCGAAAATCATCCGAAATAAAAAGTACCTCAAAAATTATTCCGGGGATGATGATTACAAACATATTCGGATGCAGAACATATTCCTTCAGAGCAATTCTAATCCGCAATTCCCCTTCCAGACAGAGTAACACCATAGACATTCTGGCTTGCACCGGAAAACTATTTTGCGACTGTTGTGCCGTTTGTCCTGCAGAAGGTGAATCGATATTATCCAACAATACAATCTTTCCTTCAATAAAAGTAGCCATGTCTATTTCGGTAAGATGTGAGATATCAAGCAAAAAGATATTTTGGTCCATGTTTATATAAGAATTAGAATAATCGACGACAAATTTAATCTATTTGGAATATAAAATCTGTCTTATTCAACCAAATGACCAAAAAAGCATTCCTTTTTACCTTGAATCATTCCTAAATAAGAGAGAATTTTGCAGCCGAAAATGAAATGAATATTTTTCAATCAAACAATAAGCGACAACAATGAATGTAAAAAGGTGGTTTATGCCGGCAATGATTGTATTACTGGCAGCTTGTAATACCAACAAGGAAGAGAAGTTCGTACGAAGTGTAAAACTAGTCCAACCAGTAGCGTTAGGTAATGTATCTTATAAAAGCTTATCGGGAACAGTAAAGGAATCGCGGGAAATTAGCCTAGGATTCAAAACCGGCGGACAAATTGATAAGATTTTAGTAAAAGAAGGTGATTTTGTACGTCAAGGACAGACTATTGCAATGTTGGATCAGGAAGATTATCAACTCGGAGTAGACGCTTATCAGATTCAATACGACCAAATGAAAAACGAAGTGGAACGTATGAAACAATTGTACGAGGCAAAGAGCCTTAACGGAAATGACTACGAAAAGGCAGTCGCAGGACTGGAACAGCTTCGGGTACAATTACAGATAAATAAGAATAAACTGGAGTATACAACTCTAAAGGCTCCAGTTAGCGGCTATATACAAACGGTAAATTACGAAAAAGCGGAAATGGTACAAGCCGGTTCGCCCATTGTCAATTTGCTGGATGTTTCTAAAATTGAAGTAGAAGTGGATATCCCTGCCAGCCTTTATATGCAGCAGGATAAGTTTTCAGGCTTCTCCTGTGCTTCTTCGCTGTCACCCAATGTCAGCCATCCTCTTACGCTCATCAGTATTAACCAGAAAGCAAGCAGTACACAACTTTATAAAATGCTCTTGTCTCTCACCGACAATCACTCTACCAAACTTACGGCGGGTATGAACGTAGTGGTAAACATCTCGCTGACAGATGCGCAACCGAATACAACCGGATTTACCCTTCCGGTAAACTCAATTTTTAGCGAACAGGAGAAGAGTTATGTATGGGTATTAGGAAATGATTCCACCGTCAGCAGACGTGAAATAAAACTGCAAGGAATAGATACCACAGGAAAAGCCATCATCACAGAAGGTATTCAAGGTAATGAACAAATTATCAAAGCGGGAGTGCATTCACTTACCGAAAACGAGAAAGTGCATGTGCTTCCCGAATCAGACAAAACCAATGTAGGAGGATTATTCTAATGAAATTTGCCTTAACCGAATATTTCATCAAGCACCCGACACTGTTCTGGTCGCTAATGGTAGCTCTACTCATTGCAGGAGTACTATCTTTCGTGCAAATGCCGAAACTCGAAGACCCCGCTATCGGAGTAAAACAGGCGATGGTCGTAATCGTATATCCCGGAGCCACGGCACACGAAGTAGAATTGCAGGTTGCACAAGTCATGGAAGATGAATTGCGCACGATCCCTAACGTAAAGAAAATCAGTTCGGAATGTACCAAAGGAATGGCACAGATTACTGTTGAATTTCAGGAAACAGTACTGATGACAGCTATCGAACAGCATTTCGACCAACTCCGCCGTAAAGTAAGCGGTGCCGTAAACAAACTACCGCAAGGATGTTATGAACCGATTGTAATTGACGATATGATGGATGTCTACGGCATGTTCTATGCACTGACTTCCGACGGTTACGAATATCCGGAAATGTACAAGTACGCCAAGATGATCCGCCGAGAATTACTTGGTGTCAAAGGCGTAAAGAGAATCAACATTTATGGTAACCGGGATGAAGTAATCAACATTACCTTATCAAAAGAAAAGATAGCCCGCAACGGTATTATCCCGACACAAATCATGAGTGTGCTGCAAGACGCTACTAAAACAGTGGATGCAGGAAACTATCAGGACGGTGACCAGAAGATACAGCTACGAATCACCAATCGTTCACAGAGCGTGGAAGATGTCAAGAATCTGATTGTCCAGACTTTAGACGGAAAGCAAATGCGTATCGGTGACATTGCAGAAGTAGAGCGTACCTATAAAGATCCGCAAGAGAATGGCTTCTTTGTAGACGGTGAACAAGCATTGGCTATTTGCATCTCTATGGAAAACGATGCTATCGTGCCGGATGTTGGAAAAGCAGTGGAAGCCAAACTGAAAGAAATCATGCCCAATGTACCGGTAGGAATGGATATGGAGAAAATCTTTTTCCAACCGGATAAAGTAGACGAAGCAATTAGTTCCTTCATGGTCAATTTGGTGGAATCCGTTCTTATTGTTATCATTGCCCTCATCTTCACAATGGGTCTCCGAAGCGGATTGATTATCGGTGCCGGTTTAGTATTGACTATTGCCGGCTCCTTCCCCATCCTGCTGATGTGCGGCACAACGTTGCAGCGTATTTCATTGGGTGCCTTTATTATTGCAATGGGTATGCTTGTCGATAATGCCATTGTTATCATCGACGGTATCTTGGTAGACCGGACACGAGGGCTAGGACCGAAAGTCTATCTTTATCGTATTTGTAAAGCAACCGCTATGCCGTTATTAGGAGCAACCCTAATTGCAGCTTCTGCATTCCTGAACGTATTCTTATCCAAAGATACCGCCGGAGAATATGCCCGGGACTTATTCCTTGTGCTTTGTGTCAGTCTGCTCGTCAGTTGGATATTAGCACTGACCCAAGTCCCGATGTTTACCAAATACATATTGCCACTTCATGTACGCAAAGTAGGATATGAAGAGCAAATTGGCAAGATGCAACAAGTCGTCAGAAAGATTATCATCAAACTAATTAATTATAAAAAGCTGACTATAGGTATCTCAGTGGTAGTGTTGATAGCCTCATTCCTCGGTATGACCAAGATCAAAAATTTGTTCTTTCCTGACTTTAGTTACAAACAATTCGTCATCGAATATTTTACCCCTTATCAGACTAATCCAGAGCAAGTGAAACTGGACTTATTGGAAATGAGCAAACTGGTGAAGGAAAACCCGAACGTAGAACGAGTAGCCGCTTCAATGGGAAGTGCACCTGCCCGCTATTGCCTGGTTCGTCCCATGACAAGTGGTGGAGGTTGTTACGGGGAGCTGATTATCGACTGTCCCGATTATGAGACAGTGGTAGAAGAACTTCCCAAAATACGCCAACAACTGCGCGAACGTTATCCCGATGCCTATATCCGTGCACGTAAATACAACTTCTCTATATCAAGCACGCACACTGTCGAGGTGGAATTTACAGGACCCGACCCTGCCGTGCTCCGTGATCTTGCCGGACAAGCTGAAGAGATTATGCGTAAATGCAAATATGTAGATACCTATTCGGTACAAAACAACTGGAAGCCGACAGGCAAAGCACTAACCGCCCAATACATGGAACAAGAAGCACGCCGTTCGAGCATCAGTCGTGCTAATATTGGGAACGCATTACAGGCAGCTACCGACGGAATGGTTTGTGGAGTGATCAATGATCAAGACCAGCAAGTAATGCTCAACTTCCGTATTCGCAATGCAGACGGAAGTAAGATTCAAGATCTGAACGATATTCCGGTATGGACAGACATTAATATTAAGGTGGACGATAACGATATCAACCAACTGATTACAGGTAGCAAAAGCTCCGATGCCATTCAGGATGATATGTATAAAAGTGCACCTATGAGTAATGTCACCCGTAATATCGACCTTGGCTGGGAAGAACAGATGATACTTCGCGTGAACGGTTCGCGTCATATTGAAGCAGAATGTGATCCGGACTATACACAATGGGAAGCAACTCCTGCCAAAGTGAAAGCAGATATTGAAGACCAAATCAACATGATTAAGTTACCGGAAGGTTATACTATGGGCTGGTCAGGAGAAATTGCCAAACAGGGTGATTCCATGGAAGGATTGATGAAGTACGGACCAATTACTCTATTCATCATTCTAACCATCTTATTATTGCTATTTAGCAACTGGAAGAAAGTGATTCTCATCTTGCTTTGCTTTCCGTTCGTTCTCTGCGGCATCACTCCGGCATTGCTCCTAAGCAAACAACCATTCACATTTATGGCAATTATCGGGGTGATGGGATTGATGGGAATGATGATTAAAAATGCCATCGTTCTGGTGGACGAAATTACACGTCTCATCAACGAAGAGCAACAACATCCTTATGATGCGGTAATCAATGCGACAGTCTCACGTACTCGCCCGGTTATAATGGCCTCTGTTACCACGATTCTTGGTATGTTGCCATTAGTCACAGACCCAATGTACGCTTCGATGGCGGTCACCATTATGAGTGGTCTTGCTATGGGAACCATTATTACACTGGCACTTTTGCCTCTGTTCTATACGGCTTTCTTCCATATCACACCACCTCGTACACGACCTAAAACAACTAAAACTACTAATGAATAAAAGAATATCCCTGAGTATATGAAAAGGACTATTTTATGGATAGCATTGGGGCTGGCAGTCAATCTGCCTGCCTTCGCCCAACTTCAACTTTCTCAAGCAGAATGCCGGAAAATGGCATTGAAGAATAATGAAGAAATGAAGATAGCGGAAAACTCTTACAGACAGGCGAAACTAGATAAAGAAATCGCCTTCGCCGCATATCTTCCCGAACTGGAAGGTTCACTGACCGGCATCTACCGCAAAGATATGGACCTAATGGGTGCAGAACTGCAAATGCGTGGAACGTATCTGGCAGGGCTCACCTTGACTCAACCCATATTTACCGGTGGAAAAATCGTTGCTTCCAACAAACTTGCCAAAATTGGTGTAGATTGTGCAGAAGAATCACTCCGGAAAACGGAGATGGATATTATCGCCGAAGCTGATAATGCTTATTGGACATACATTGCTGTGGGGGAAAAAGTTAAACTACTGGAAGCTTATCAAAAGCAACTGGACGAATTGCATCATCAAATAGCCAAGAGTGTGGAAGTCCAAATGGCTACTCAGGCTGACCTGTTACGGGTAGATTCCAAACGTAGCCAGATACTTTATCAATTGAAGAAAGCTAAAAATGGAGTTGAACTTTGCCGAATGTCTTTATGTAGTACATTAGGAGTTGATATTCATACCACCATCCAAGCTACTGAGACAAATATAGAAATCACCTCACCTCAGCAATTGGAAAGTAGCATTCTTATGCGTCCCGAATACAGATTACTTTTAAATCAGGTAGAAGCCCAAAAGCAGCAAATCAAAGTGGCACGTGCCGATATCCTCCCGACTTTCGGAATTTCCGCTCAATATTCTTACTACGGTAACCTCAAACTTGCCGGACAAGCGGAAGACGGAACGCCCTTCAAACAGGAATATAAAGATGGATCTCCCATGCTAATGGCATCTATCAGCGTTCCTCTTTTCAGATGGGGAAAAGGGCTGAAAGGAATAAAGAAAGCTAAACTGAATTACCAAAATGCTCAGTTGGACTTGCAGAGAAACGAACGTTTACTCAATATAGAACTGCAACAGGCTATTCAGAATATAGCAGATAGTTACAATCTAGTAGAAACTGCCAATATCGGAATGTCACAAGCAGCTGAAAACTTACGTAATATGCAAAACAGTTACGATGTAAGCATGTGCACATTAACCGATTTATTAGATGCACAGGCACAATGGCAAGAAGCATACAGTAACCAGATTGAAGCAAAGACTCAGTATAAGATTTATGAATCGGAATATATGAGAGTTTCGGGACAATTAAAACCTTAGCAGTACCTCTATACATCAGATGCAAACTTATCATAGTCTCTCAGTTCACCAGAGTTCCGGCTAATAGAGATCAGACTATGATTAAGTTGCAACTGATTTGATCTCCAAAAACTACTTTTCTTTGACTTTCTATTTAGAAAAAGGAACATTAGAAAGAATCTCACATTATTATAGTACCACTCACTTTTCATTGTAATATCATAGAAAGTCAATGATTACATAAAAGACCTTAATTACCAATATAATTAGAAAGAAAAAGAGAAACTTTCATCTTATTTCTCTATTTTTGTACAACCGTACATTTATAGATGTTATGATTTACATAATCTTATTTTTTATATCAATCTGTCCGGTCATCCTTTTCGGACAATCCCAATGGAAAAAATATCTTCTCTCAGTGGTGATATAGAAATACCGAATGGTGATAATCAGCAGACTTATGGCTTACCAAGACTGGTATGAGATTTAATAAAGAACAGCCTTATAATCATATTAACAAACACTTTATAATATACTAATGAAGAAGTTACTATTACTATTTATTACTGCTACAACGTTAAGTTATGGGGCAGAAAAAACGTCTATTGAGATTAGTTTACGGAAAACCCAAGACTCAGTTATCTTTGTAGCACCGCCGATAGAGGGCATCACATTAGGATTTACGGATACATTATATGCTACAGAAGGGAAAAAAGCGACACTGCAACTGGAGATAAATGATTTATCATCTGTCTATTTACAACATGGGAAAACATTTTGTAATGTCATCGTGGAGCCAGGTAAAAATTATTCCATATGTTTCGATTATGGAGCTGATCCTATCATTCAGATCAGTGATCCTGTACAGATGTTGAGAAACAAAGTATTTCGGGATAAGAATTTTTATAAGTATGAATTTGTGAGAGATTATAAAGCCACTCCACTTGATACGATTGGTGCCAAGATGCGCGCTAACTTCGATGCTTTGCTAATGGCGGATAAGAAACAATTTGAGAAATTAGAGATGAGCCAGGCTATGAGAAAGTTCATAGAACTGGATTTGGAATTATATTGGATGGGATCAATGGCTAAAGTGATAAGAGCAAATTTTAGTGATTGTTCCAGAAACGAAAAGCAGATGTATGACGATTATATGAAAGAGTGGTCCAAAATATACAAAGATTATCCACTAACAACACAGATGATACCTTCACAATACTTTAAACCCTATGTAGAAATAGCCGCAGCTCTCAAATCAGCAACAGACGGAAAAGTTTGTAACTTTAAAACCGCTCAGGAATATTATGACTATTTATTCAATAATGTGCGATTAATAAAAAACAAAAAAGTAAAACAAGCATTTTGGGCACAAGCTTTGTTTATGGAAGCCTTAAACAACAAACGATTTGAGAAGATACTGAAGAAATATATAAATGAATTTCTGACTACATACCCTAATGAAGGTTTCAAAACGACTTTCATTCCATTTATAAAAGCAATAGACCATTTCTATGCAAAAGCTAATAGCGATTTCGATAAGAATGTTTCATTTGTGGAAAATGGAGATAGTATTAAGACATTCCAAGAATTACTAACAAAGTTCAAAGGAAAGCCTGTACTTGTGGATTTCTGGTTCAGCACTTGTGGACCATGCGTGAGTAATTCTAAAAAATTTGGAAAAGAAATGGAAAGATTTACTGAGCAGAATGGTATTACATTACTTTGCGTTTCAATAGATCAAGATAAAGAGCAATGGCATAATGCCATAAAATACTATGAGATTGGTGGTAATCACATCAAAGCATGCAAGAGTCTACACGAAGATATTTATAAAGCCTATAGTATATACATGTTTCCACACTATATGCTTGTAAGTCCCGACGGTAAGATACTGATTAACAAGTTAAAGGACCTAAGCGAAGGTGACGATTTCTACAATCAAATCCATGATGCATTAGAAAAAAAAGAATGATGTTTCATTGATTAGAATTATCTTAAACCGGAATAATTTGACTCATTCTGGAATAGTTATGAACTAAATGACAAAAGAATTATTTTTAGGTATAAGAAGAAAAGAACAAATAATTACAATCCGATTGAAAAGATCAGCGAACTCTACGAACGTCTTTAAAAGAAAAAGACGAAAATATGCTACTTTAGAGCAACGGTTGCGAAATATTGAGCAAAGCATGCAAAAATAGAGTTTCTTTTTATCACTCTTATGGAGATCAATATAAAGCAATACAAGTTAGGAACCTAAATGCTAAAATATTCCGAAGTATTCAATCACTCTGAAAGAAGAATATATTATTTGCCTTCTACGCTCATACTAGGAGGTAAATACACCTGATAAGCAATACGTTCTGTACCATTTTTCACGTAAATAATGCCACAACGCTGAAAGCCATGCTTCGTCAAAATGTGTTGCATCACTTTATTATCACGATGTGTATCCACACGAATATTACCACAACGTTGAAAGCACCAATCTAAACAAGCTTCCGACACCCCTCTTTGTTTACCGCTTGTTGCCATTCGATGAATCACTCCGTAAGGTTCATCATTGAGCCAAGCACCATCATAGATATGCTGATAGGTAGGATCTTCTCCCAATATAAAACAAAAAGTTCCTAGAATTTCACCTTGTTCATCCGTACAAACAAAACTATGACCGTCTTCGATTTCTTGGCGAATCAAAGTCTCGGAAGGATAACCATCCATCCATTGAGTAGTATTTCCATTTGCACGCATAAAGGTACGTGCATAATCATAAATATTCATTACGATAGGAAGATCTTTCGGTTCAGTAGCGCTGATTCTCATTATTCAATCGATTATTAAAATGTAAGGATTAGGTAAATATGACATCATTCATTGATCGCGCCACAATGTGGACACACACCTTTCTCTTTTATTTTCTCTCCACAATGACCGCATCGATATCTATAACCAATATTTCGATGTACTTTCTTGGCAAATACCCAGACGAAAAATGCCAGGAATAAATAACCAATATAAATATGAGTCATCAAGATAAAGAAGAAATAACAGAAAATGCAACAAGACATCAGTCCCAGCAAATAGAATATAGCTGTTGCCGGAGTTAATTGACGGAACAGATCATCGAGTACCGCCAAAGCAACAATCAAGAAAAGCCAGATACTCAACAAGAAAATAGAAAGTATAAAAGGAACTTTAAAAGGAGATAACGTCGGATTATAATAGAAATGTTCCCACGTTCCCGGAACGAAAACTTGTACCGATTCATAAATTGTGGCACTAAAAGCCATCAACAAACACAAAAACAACGGATAAACACTGGCAATATCATTGAAGTAAACCAACTGCAATTGTTTACGACGAAAGACACGGAACAGATATACCCCAACAAACAATGCAAAGATAATCACAAAATAGGAGGCATGAGTATTACTAAAAAGGTGAATCGCTTGCGAAATACTATCGGTAGGCGCAAAAGCTTTTTTCAGTTCCGTCTCCCGTATCCAACCTTGTTCATCCTGTGTATGCGCCAGTTTCACCCAGACAGTATCTATACTATCAGCAGGGTGGACAGCAAATTCGGCTACTACAACACGATCTCCCCTATATAATGTGATGTACTTTTCTTTAATAGGTAAACACTCCAATATGGAAGAATCTACCATTACTTCTAGGTTTGTATTCCAAGTATAATGCCGTTCGTAAAGATAATCCAAAGAGTCTTTTATTTTCTGCGGAATCTCCTCCGAAGACAGATCGGGACGGGAGTAAAAACATGATGAAAGAAATAACAGACAAAACAGCAAATTCATTACATAACGGCAAAAATTGGCACTAGGTTTCTTCTTCAACGAATCAACCTTCGTGACACTCTGTGCTACTCTGTAGTGGAATATGCTCATTGTGCAGCTTTTACTTTCATTTGACAATTCTTACAATCGAACTCAAGACGGAAGTGCTTTCCATCGTTCGATACCAGATAGTAAGGCTCTTTATAAGGTGATCTCTCCCGTTGATGAATAGGACACCAACCCATACTATAACGCAAACAATGTTTACAAAACATCAATATAGCATCTTCTAGCTGTGTTTTTTCGTAAGCTTCAGCAACACGTTGCACTCCATGATCCTGATAAAAAGAAACAGCACGTGTATTCATCACATTTCCCAGATACGTCAAAGTGGTTTGAGGAAAAGCATGAGTAGTTTGTTTCCACACTGCCAACTCTTGACGATAATTGATCTTTCTGGCAGCAATCAGCTTTTCTACCGCCTGACGACGAAAATCAGCTAGCACAGAAGCCGGAAGGAACCAATTCTTCGCAAAAGAGATTTCTATCTTTTTCGCTTCAAATGGGGTATTACCCAATTTGCCCAGTTGCGTCTTCAGATTCTCCTCCTGTGGGGTACGAGCCGGTTCTTTGTCACGGTGAATGGAAAGTGTAATGCTATTATCATCTTCATCGGTGAAAGTCAAAGAGAATCCGAAATTATTATCAGCAAGAAGGATATCAACGGCTATCTTGCGCTCGGCCGATTTACGGGAAAGCAACCGTTCAAACTCTTGATCAAAATTACGATAAAGGACAGTTCGAGGTTTGATACGCGGCATTTCCTGTGGATAAAGTTTATTACCATCCACCCGGTTGATACGAAATCCCTGCAAACGTCCCTGTTCATCTATATAGCAAACGCCATCTCCATTGTTAAATGATTTCAACCCGGCAACTGTCAGATAATTGCTACGGGCTTCTTTCATTGTTCCCATCTCCTCTCCTAATGATTTCGGTGTATCAAAAGAAAAAATATCCCGGTCACGACCATGCAAAAAGTAATGAGTAAATCCCCGACTGAAACTTTTGTTCAATTGTGGCTGAAATTCAAAACGGGATGTCCCCGAAGAAGCACGTACATATTCGGAACGACGGACAAAGATGGCATCCAGTTTTTGCCGATAGGCAGCTGTCACGTTTTTCACGTATGAGACATCTTTCAAACGACCTTCTATTTTAAAGGAAGAAGCACCGGCATCCAGAAGTTGTTCCAGTTCATCGCTCTGATTCAGATCTTTCAAAGAAAGCAAGTGCTTATTTTTTACAATTACCTTTCCTTCGGCATCGACCAGATTGAAAGGCAACCGACAAAATTGCGCACATTCTCCACGATTTGCACTACGTCCGAAACAAGCTTGACTAACGTAGCACTGCCCACTGTAACTCACACAAAGAGCACCATGAACAAATATCTCTAAAGGAACTTCCGGACAGGTTTCATGTATCTTTTTAATTTCCCGAATCGACAATTCACGCGCCAACACTACCTGACGAAATCCAGCTTTCCACAAGAATTTAACCTTTTCCGGTGTACGGTTATCCATCTGCGTACTGGCATGAAGGGGAATTGGCGGAAGATCCAGTTTCGTAATTCCCATATCCTGAACAATCAGCGCATCGACTCCAATCCGGTATAAGGCATGAATCATTTCTTCTGTCTCCTTCAATTCTTCTTCTTTCAGTATCGTATTGACAGTGACGTAGATACGGGCGTTATACAAGTGAGCATGATTTACCAATGTTTCAATGTCTTCCAATGAATTCACTGCAGCAGCACGAGCACCAAATTTAGGTGCACCGATATAGACAGCATCCGCACCATGATTGATAGCCTCGATACCACATTCCAGATTCTTCGCCGGAGCCAGAAGTTCTATTTTACGCTGTTTAACCATTCAGTATTATTCGATATCATTAATATTATAAGGAGTCTCCTGATAAACAAAGTAGTTCAACCAATTGGAGAATAAGAGGTTGGCATGAGCTCGCCAACGCACCAATGGACCTTTTTCCGGATCATTGTCAACATAATAATTGCGAGGCATTTCAATAGGTAGCCCTTTATTTAGATCACGACGATATTCCGTATCCAACGTCAAAGGAGAATACTCCGAATGTCCGGTCACAAAGAACTCACGCCCACCGCGAGCCACCACCATATAAACGCCTGATTCCTCAGACTCTGAAAGCAAAGTAAGTTCAGGAACTTTCAGAATGTCTTCTTTCCGCACTTCCGTATGACGACTATGAGGCACATAGAAGCAATCATCGAATCCACGAAAAATCGGATGCAATGGTTCCAATACACAATGCTCAAAAATACCAAACATTTTCTGATCTAAAGAATATTTGGGCACTCCGTAATGATGATACAGTCCTGCCTGAGCCGCCCAGCATATATACAGAGTAGATGTGACATGTGTTTTCGCCCAATCAAATATCTCCGTTATTTCATCCCAATAGGTCACCTCTTTGAAGTCCATCTGTTCTACTGGTGCTCCGGTTATAATCATACCGTCATATTTCTCATCGCGCATCTGGTCAAAATCCGTATAGAACGCTTTCATATGCTCTACCGGAGTATTTTTGGATGTATGGCTCTTGATCTTCATAAATGAGATCTCCACCTGAAGAGGTGTGTTTGAAAGCAATCTAACCAAATCTGTCTCCGTCGTAATCTTCAACGGCATTAGATTCAATATGACAATCCGTAGCGGACGAATATCCTGTTGCGTAGCACGGGAAGCATCGATCACAAAAATATTTTCTTCCTTTAGCAATTCTATCGCAGGGAGTCTATCAGGTAAATTTAAAGGCATATTATTGCTATGTATTAGTAATTTGTCTGCAAAAATACGAAAAATATAGCACAAATAAGACGTGTCTCTTATTTAGAAGAAATACAAATTAAATCATTTTAATCATAGAATC
Organism: Bacteroides bouchesdurhonensis; assembly: GCF_900155865.1. Lineage (GTDB taxonomy): Bacteria > Bacteroidota > Bacteroidia > Bacteroidales > Bacteroidaceae > Bacteroides > Bacteroides bouchesdurhonensis. The sequence goes on along the minus strand of NZ_LT707006.1, from coordinate 1,102,725 downwards.
ATACCAAGTAACAAATAAAACGCTTATTTTTGCCAAACGAATTAGTACTAATAATTTAAATCTTAAAAAAATGGCTTACGTAATTAGTGACGATTGTATTGCTTGCGGAACTTGTATCGACGAGTGTCCGGTTGAAGCTATCTCTGAAGGTGATATCTATTCTATCAACCCGGACGTATGTACTGACTGTGGTACTTGCGCAGACGTTTGTCCGTCTGAAGCTATTCACCCAGCTGAATAATACAATCTACTCAAAAAAGTGAAGGCTGCTTTCTACGGAAGGTAGCCTTTTTTTATGGATGGATGGGTACATTCAAATAACAAATGCGACGGAGCATTTTCCTCTTTGGAAAACTTCCGCCGCAGTAATTTTATTTCGTCTGTCGATTATTTCAATTTAGCCAACGCTTCCTTGATACGGCAAATAGACTTTTCAATGTTCTCATCACTTGTAGCATAACTCATACGAATGCAGTCAGGAGCACCGAACGATGCACCGCCTACACAAGCTACATGAGCTTCTTCAAGCAAGTACAGAGCTAAGTCATCTGAATCTTTAATTGTACGTTCCCCACAACTCTTACCAAAGAAGCTATCGCATTTCGGGAACAAGTAGAAAGCACCTTGCGGTACATTTACTTCGAATCCCGGCACTTCTTTTGCCAACTTAACGATCAAGTCGCGACGACGTTGGAAAGCCTTCTGCATTTCTTTAACCGGCTCTTGTGTACCTGTATAAGCAGCCTCAGCAGCTTTCTGAGATACAGAACAAGGACCTGAAGTGTATTGACCTTGTAACTTATTGCAAGCTTTCACCAACCATTCCGGACCGGCAATAAAACCGATTCTCCATCCTGTCATGGCGTATGCTTTAGAAACACCATTTACAATCACTGTACGTTCCTTCATTTCCGGAAATTGAGCAATACTTTCGTGTTTACCGATATAGTTGATATGTTCGTAGATTTCGTCAGCAATTACTATTACTTGCGGATGTTTAGCCAACACAGTAGCCAATCCTGCTAATTCTTCCTTAGTATATACAGATCCGGTCGGATTAGACGGAGAACAAAGAATCAACGCCTTTGTTTTCGGAGTAATAGCAGCTTCCAACTGTTCCGGAGTAATCTTGAAATCCTGTTCGATACCTGCTGAAACAATCACAGGAGTACCTTCTGCCAATTTCACCATTTCCGGATAACTCACCCAATAAGGAGCTGGCACAATTACTTCTTCACCCGGATTAACCAACACCATGATTGCATTACAAACAGATTGCTTTGCACCATTCGCACAAGAAATCTGAGCGGCTGTATATTCCAGACCGTTCTCTTTTTTCAGTTTCTCAACAATCGCATTACGCAAAGCCGGATAACCCGGTACCGGAGAGTAGCGAGAGAAATTGTCGTCTATAGCTTTTTTCGCAGCTTCTTTGATGTGGTCAGGAGTATTGAAATCTGGTTCTCCTACACTTAAGTTAATAACATCAACGCCTTGTGCCTTAAGCTCATTACTCTTTTGAGACATGGCAAGTGTCGCCGATGGCGACAAGCTGTTCAAACGATCTGATAATTGATTCATTTTGTATCTATTTTATTGTTGTTGAGTGAAATTCGTTGCAAAATAAGCGATTTTATTTGATATATGAAAACAAAATAGCGATTTACTTATTAAAATGTAATGTATGTCCCATCCTTTCTTTTTTCGTTCTCAAATACCGTTCATTATACGGATTAGGAACTGTTTCAACAGGAACATTTTCGACAATCTCCAATCCATAGGCTTCCAAACCTACCCGTTTTACAGGATTATTTGTCAAAAGCTTCATTTTGTGTACTCCTAACTCTCTAAGAATCTGTGCACCTACCCCATAATCACGTTCGTCAGCCAAATGTCCTAGACAGATATTTGCATCTACTGTATCCATTCCGTCCTCTTGAAGTTTATAGGCCCTCATCTTCTCCATCAAACCGATACCACGACCTTCCTGATTGAGGTAGACAACAACTCCTTTTCCCGCCTGGTCGATCATCTCCATGGCTTTGTGCAACTGTTCACCACAATCGCAACGTCTAGAACCGAAAATATCACCTGTTATGCACGATGAATGTACACGTACCAGAATAGGTTCGTCTTCCTTCCAAGTGCCCTTAAATAAAGCTACATGTTCCAAACCATTTGATTTCTGACGGAAAGGAATCAGACGAAACATACCATGCTCGGTCGGCATACTTACTTCTACCCCTTTTTCTACAATGGATTCTTGTTTAAGACGATAAGCAATCAAATCGTTAATAGAGATCAACTTTAATCCATGTTCATCTGCCAGCTTACGAAGCTCCGGCAAACGTGCCATCGTACCGTCGTCGCTCATAATCTCCATCAAAGCACCAGCAGGATAAAGTCCGGCAAGACGTGCCATATCAATCGTTGCTTCTGTATGTCCGGCACGACGCAACACTCCTTTTTCCTGTGCATAAAGCGGATTAATATGTCCCGGGCGGCCGAATGTAGACGGTGTAGAGGCAGGATCTGCCAATGCCTGAATCGTTGCAGCACGATCACTAGCAGAAACTCCGGTTGTGCAGCCTTCTAACTTGTCAATCGTAATGGTGAAAGGAGTACCCAATACAGAGGTATTGTCACTTACCTGATGTGGTAAGTCCAATTCTTTACAACGAGATACCGTGATAGGAGCGCAAAGTACTCCACGCGCATACTTTAACATAAAGTTTACTTTCTCAGGAGTTATCTTTTCAGCAGCTATAATTAAATCACCTTCGTTCTCACGATCTTCATCATCCACTACTATAACGAACTTGCCTTCTTTGAAATCGGCAATCGCATCTTCTATTTTATCCATTTTAATCTCTTCCATTACATTTATTTATTAATATTCTGTATGATGAATTGAATTTGTTCATTGTTCTTAATGATCCGCTCCATATCTTTAGATAACCGGACACGAAATGCCCAGATACGGAAATAAAAGAATAAACCAATAGGGAATATGACTCCGGCAAGCAGATTCATCCAATATTTATGGAACGGACGTATATGAGCCGAAACGGGAATAATGGGATAATTGTTTAATGTATTCACTAAAGTAACCGACTTCGTGTTGGACATTTCTTCTATTAACGATTCTAGTTGTTCATTGATAGCCACCACTTCATCGTCCTTCTCACCCACCATCCATAATTTGAAATAATTAGGTGCTTTAGTCAAGCGATTTTTCGCCATGTAAGCTTTACACTCAGCAGTAAGTCGATCCAAATCTTGGGGTAAACGTTCATAATCAGGATCGTTAATTACTACTTCTTTCTTAAACAAATGACGCATACTCCGGATACCGACAATCTTCTTGAACCAATTAATATAAGCATCGGCATTAAGCACCACTGAATCTTTATTCGATTTGTAGGTAAGGAAAAAACCTAAAGGAGCCAGAATAGCACTACTGGTCCACATTCCCATCCATACAATCCATTTTCCGTCGCGTGCCATCTTATAACCTGTATTATCTATAATGTAATAGATAATAAATACCATTACAGACACAATCACAGGCATGCCAAGCCCCCCCTTACGAATGATACCACCTAACGGAGCCCCGATGAAGAAGAACAATAAACAGGACAATGATATGGTAAATTTCTTATGCCACTCCGTCCGATGCCTACGGATACGGGTGTCATTGTCTGCCATTTGGAAAGTTTTGAAAGAGATATCATTAGATATATTCTCTGCTTTACCTGCTGCTGCTGTAATCACCTTCTGTTTCTGTGCCAACGATGATACCTCATAAAGACTGTCTACATTATATGTACGAATATCCGCTTCTTCTATCTTTATTGTATCTTCCTTACTCAACGTGTAAGATGGACGAAAATTACCCTGTGACACTTCCGTATAATATTGCCGCCCGATGCTATCACCTACCAACTTCATTGAGTCAATAGAAGCTTCCAACTGTTTCATATCTTTGGCTGAGGACTGCTTACCCATAATATCACTGTCCACCATATTGAAGTCGGAATTAAACTCAATGATCGAGTGTTTTTCACGAAATGATTCACGACGATAAGGCACATTCTGTGCTTTCAAATTCTGTGCTTTCAAATTTTCAAACAAGTCACCACTATATAAATGTAACCAAAGATGTTGCTTATCAGCTGTCATCTCCATACGACCGGAGTCTGCGTAGATAATATGTGCCTTCTCAAAACCATCGCGCAAATTATAGATCAACACATCATATAACATACCGGTTTTTCTATCCTTCTTGGCAATCTTCAGGTTGTAATCCGGTATTTCGGAATAGAACACTCCTTCCGGAATATCGACTTCCGGAGATTTTTGTTTCATCGAAAGAATCAGAGTCCCCAGTTTAGCCTGAGCGATAGGTCCGACAACATTCTGAAAATAAAAGGAGACGCCCACCAACCCACAGACAAAAATTGCAAGCGGACGCATGATTTTAAGCAAAGAAATACCCGCTGCTTTCATTGCAAGCAGCTCATAACGTTCACCAAAGTTACCGAAAGTAATCAAAGAAGCCAACAACACAGCCAATGGCAATGACAATGGCACCAACGTTAATGCGGAATAAAAGAAGAACTGAGCCATGACACTCATCTCCAATCCCTTTCCAACTAATTCATCTACATATCTCCATAAAAACTGCATCATGAAAATGAAAAGACAGATGAAGAATGTACCGATAAAAAGCAGAAAAAAGCTCTTAACGATAAATATATCTAATTTCTTTATGCGTAGCATCTTAAATTGGTTCTTCGTGCATTTAAGACGCAAAATTAGTATAAAAAAAGTAGCCTAGGAAATTTTTAATTGAAAGTTAACTAAAATCCACAGGTTCTTCGCAATTTAGATACCTGTGACTCCCACAATTCTTTCATGTCATTTACTTCATCCGGTTCGGCAAAATCAGTAATTTCCAATACATAGTCACTTGTCAGCTCATTATAAATCATCTTTATTTCAAAATAATCATGTTCGTTTTCGTCATCCAACCAACGAAAACGGATAAAGGAAAAAGCACGAATTGCAACAATCTCGGCATTTCTTTGTTCCGTCTTCCCCCAATGAAACTCTACAACTTTGTCGTCGGATACCACTCTATCAGCAAACCAGTCCTCCAACCCGGTCGGTGTACTAATAGCTGTCCAAATAATATTTTTTGATGTTGCATTTAGCAAATACTCCAAATGAATTTTTTCTTTTTTCATAGCAATTTCAAATTGTATTGAGTGCGCCAAGATAAATACTTTTTTCTAAATACATAGTATAAATCAAGCACTTTATTTAAAACATCTTCCATCTTTAACCCTCAACCTCCTTAATTAAAAGGAAAGTAAGATTTTATCATATAGAAAAACACAAAAAAGTGCTCAATTGTTTTGGAGATTATAAAAAAACACCTATCTTTGCACCCGCAATCGAGAAATGATGGCGGGATAGCTCAGCTGGTTAGAGCGCATGATTCATAATCATGAGGTCCCCGGTTCAATCCCGGGTCCCGCTACTTGATAAGAATAAGGCATTTGAGAGGCTTCCACTCTTGGGTGCCTTTTTCTTTTTTAGCTATGGTTTGCGCCAGCTCAAATTGGGGATCAACGTAAAAACCCGTCAACGTAAAAACCTGAGGGATAAATCCTTATTTTGGGTCAGTCCGAAAATCCTGTGGGTATGTTAAATCTACACAGTTAGTTTGCATAATCTAAAAATAAAGAAAGGTATATCTCCGACTCCCCTAAACTGTGCTCTGAAGGCTTTGATTTTTGCATTGAATGATTCTGCAAATGCATTCGTTTCCCTGTTAACGAAATAGTTTAGTATTGTTTCATAATAGTTCTGCATGGTATTCGTTACGGTTCTGAAACATCCGTATCCAAGCTTTTCTATCTTATTGTACCACAAGGCAAGCTTTCCACGTGCCACATTCTTGTCATAGTGCTTATTATATATATTGGTCAACTCTATAGCCAAGTCGTAAACTGATTTCAATTCCGGATACTGTTCGAATATGATTTCCGCACGTATTCTTTGGGATTCAGTCCATTTGCTAAAATGCTTGACAAGTAGATGTTTAGCCCTGGCCAGCAACTGCTTACGGGTATCGCCATTGGCATATCGAAACGGAACATACTCTATACCCTGCTCCCTGCACCGCTGAATTTCATCGTTCTCCAGATCCCGTGCCATCCAGCGATAAGTAATCCTGAGTTCATCAATTGCCTCATAAAAGAGCTTCTGTACATGAAACCGGTCATTGGTCATAGTGGCGTTGGGAAAAGCCGTTCGGACAATCCGCATCATGGTCGGCGAAAGATCCAAAGTGACCTCTTTGACCGTCTTGCGCTTGGAGACATGAATCATTTCAAGCACCTTGATGACGTCTTCAGACTTCGTGCCACGTATCATGGCCACAAGGGTGCCTCTGCCACCACGCCCCGCACGGTTAGTGACAACAGTATATAATTCTCCGCAGCTCAAGGAAGTCTCGTCAATACAAAGGCTGGGACCCAGGTTCTGCTTGAACAGGACATAGTCTGTGGCATGGTCCAACTGGTCCCACTCTCTGTATGCGCTGATAAACTCCTTGTACTGTGAAGCTAGCTGTTTACCGTTTACCCCATAAGCATCTGCTATGGAGCTTATACTGGCCGCCGTAGTTTCAATCTTCTTCTTTTAAAAAAGCAACGAACTCAGGAGTGAGTTTCGTCCCTTCGGCAGTAAGATCATCGTAGGTATAGGAAAACGTTTCCCCGCTAGCCTTGTCATACCAGCGGCGACGTCTTACGTGGAGATAAACCGGTTTGCCACGAAGAGGAAAGTCCTGGATAACTTTCTCATCTGTAAAACCATGTGAAATCACAGTTCCACTCTTGTAATCGGAACGTTCCAGGTAGTTCTTTTCATCAAGCCAAACTTCGATTTTGGCAGAGTCGTCATGCCAACCGGAAATCTCAAAATACTCCATTAAAACTTCGGGGAAGATGACTCGTAGTAACTTATGTAGGGTGCGACTAGAATTCATTGGATTGTTGTTGTTAAAATCTAACCGCAAAGATAGATTACTTTCGCGTATTAACATAACATACCCACAGGATTTTCGGACTGACCCCTTATTTTATAAAGCAGCTTCCCGGTCGCAAGAGTGATGTGAAGGATGCTCAATGGATAGCGGAATGCTTGTTGAAGAATCTGATTCGGGGAAGCTTTGTGCCGGATAAGACAGTGCAGGACATGCGCAAGTATAACCGTCGCATCTTCGACCTGAATGAAGACCTGACGTATAACACCAATAAACTGGACGCTGCTTTACAGCGATGTGGTTTTCGGTTAAGTAACTATGTATCCCGAGTCAATGGAAAAAGCTATCAGAAGTGCGTCCGTGCAATAATAACCGGTATAACAGACCCTGAGGAGCTGGTGAAACTCATTCATGGAAAAACTCTGCGTAAATACGGACGCAACATCATAAAGGATGCCGTAACGGGTGACTTCCACCAGGCAGACATCTGTTTGTTAAAGCAATACGCAGAGCTTATAGAGGTAATCGAGCGACAAATCGAAGAATGCAGGAATGCCCTCATTGCCATGTGCCAGGAACACTTCCCGAAACAATTCAAACGTCTACAGAGCATCCCCGGTGTTAAAGAACGCGCCGCTTCGGCTATAATTGCGGAGACCGGGGCTGACATGAAACCGTTTGAAAAAGCAACAAACCTCGTAGGATGGTGTGGATTGAAACCACGCAATGATATAAGCAACAATAAAGTCAAGAGCAACAGGACGACGCATGGGAACCGATTCCTGCGTCAGATATTGATTGAAATATCCTGAGTCGCATCCAGAACCCGAAACTGCTTTTTCTCAAACTTCAGCTACGTGCAATGCACCCAACGCCATAAGAACAAGATGAAGATACAAGTAGCCATCGCCCGAAAGCTATTGGTCGCGGTATGGCACATGCTGACAAAAGACGAGGATTTTATAGATGTTTACCTCAAGCGTCTTGAAAAGGAGGCGGAATGGCAAAATGATATTCAGGCATTAGAATCGTTATGGGTCGGATAGACCTTTCCGATATACCTCTATCGACAACATAATTACCTTTGTGCTGCCACAGGAGCGAGTTTACAAAATTATTGTATCCATAGAGGGATTGGACACCGGCGTAGTCCTTTCAGGCTGAAGAGGAAAGTAACAAACTTTATTACTTCGGACGACAAAACACTTGTCGTCTTAGGCGTTTTGTGGGAAAATTTACGGACTATAAGTATAATTAATTAGATACAAGTAAGTTACATACGAATATAAGAGCTGGGGATTTTTCTTTTTAGAGGAAAGGTAAACAAAATCCTCTATATTAACAAAGAAAAAACATTTTAGTGCACAAAGCTCCAAACAAACATTATATAAATACTATATCCTTTTTTGTACCTTTTATCATAATAACTTCCACATGTGATCAAACTTCCATTTTCCCAATGTATCATTAGTTACATATTCTTTCACCTTTTCTTTTATTACTCTATTCTCCAGTAAATTTTGTATTATCCAATCCTCACAATAACACACCCAAACTGGTTCTATATTATCAACCTCCTCAAATTCTATATGATTTAAAAAGGATTATAAACATTCATTACGTGCCGCAAAATTATCTATCAAGCTATGCAAAAATTGATATTCATTATTTTCTCTTATACGCTTCAATACAGAACATGAAAATACTTCTTTATTCACATACAATAGTTCGTTAAGTTTTGAATTAACATAAAAAAGTAGGTCAAGTCCTGCTAATTCATTAAATTTAGGATAACCACATCTTCAATTATAATGAACCATATAGAACTTGACCAATATCTTGAGATCATCAAAGTGTGCCTGATTGAATCTGGTGCGAAGATAAACAAATGGCGTGAAAAATCTATGCTTGAAGTGCTACTTTTATATTTGATAATTCCCGGTCGGATTAATTTCCTTCAATTGGGCGGCTACGGTAAGTATAACGAGCAACGTTATCGGCAACAGTTTGAAGCAGGTTTCGACTGGCTGTCTTTTAATTCCTCGTTAGTAAAATCTCACTTGGGATCCCGTCTTGCTATCGCCTTTGACCCCAGCTATATCAGTAAGTCGGGTAAATGCACTCCCTATTTGGGTCGTTTTTGGTCAGGCTGTGCGGGTAAAGCCAAACACGGTTTGGAGATTTCAGGCATTGGTGTTATAGATTTGGATTTGCGCACCTGTTTGCATTTGGAAGCTGTTCAGACCCCTGCTCCCTCTGCATTGGAAACAGTGGACTGGACGTTGGTAGATTGGTACCTACATGTATTACGTGTCCGCAAAGAATCTCTTTTGAAGATAACCCGTTACGTGGTTGCCGATGCCTATTTCTCCAAAGCACCCTTTGTGAACGGTGCCATCCGGATGGGCTTTCATGTCATTAGCCGCTTGCGGGATGACGCTTCATTACGATATCTGACTACACAATCGCCTTCTGGTGGTAGGGGTAGGCCTAAACGATACGATGGAAAGATTGATATAAAGAATCTGGATGAAGGTAGATTTGAAGTTCTTGTCCCGGATAATGGGCAAGGTCGTATCCTGTCAGCAGTGGTGAATTCTGTTGCTTTGAAAAGAAATATTCGTTTATGTATTTGGGAGAGTGCAGACAGGAAGATACGCAAACTGTACTTTTCAACTGATATCCAAATGGAAGCAAAAGAGATTATTGACTATTACAGAACACGTTTTCAAATCGTATTTTGCTATCGCGATGGAAAACAATTTACTGGATTAACCGACTGCCAGAGTCGCGACTTGAATAAATTGCACTTTCATTTTAACGCTTCGCTTACTAGTGTTAATCTGGCTAAAGTCAAAGCGATAGAAAAAGGGACAGTCCTATCAATGGCATCAGTAAAAGTGCTGTGCCACAATATGTTCCTCATGCAACGATTTATTTCTGTGTTAGGGATCAGGCCGGACGAAGAAATAAATCGAAGGCTGTGGGAGGAAGGAATCAGATTTGCAGCAATTGCTGCATAAATGTAAATGAAATGTTTAACGAACTATTAACATAGGTATCATCACTAAAATTTGGAGCCTTCAGAGCTTTTCTTAACAAATCTTTTTCAAGAATAGGCATCCGATTATTTTCGTAGAGAACCAATAGAGTATATAATCCATAATATAGTGTAATTTTAATCTGTCTTTTTCATTTGTTACACCAGTTTCCGATGCCGTTCATGCGAAATTAGAATATTCAGATTAAATGTGTTTTGCTTATTGTATTTCTCCATGCTTTTATGCGATACCATTTTGCCGTTCTCCGCTTTTTTCATTCCCAAACTAGCGTGCAGTTCCGGCTCATGCTCTTTCAGGTATCGTCTAAAGCATTCAGGATGTAGACCAAACTCCGCTGCAACCTTTGCCGTAGTCAGTCCGTCCTCTTTCAGCCGAGCTATAGCATCCGCGTATTTGGCGTGTGTTTCAGGACGCTGCCCTCGTCGCTGGTTTATCTTGATGCTGCCGCTTCCTCCGGATTGCATTTAATGCCATTGCGCTCCAGCATCAGATGACGATGGTATGTTCTGACATATCGGGAGAATCCTTCAAGAGACACCCCACACTGCCAACATATTTCGCCACAAGACAGGTCGGTTGTCGTGTATAACTCCAGTGCGGGATGATACTTCGCCTCCATCTCCAGTTTGCAGCCTTTTATCAAGTTACATTTTGCTCTTTTAATGCCATATTAAATATAAGATATGGAGCGATAACTTGTTCATTCCATTAGAAGTTCGGTTCTTCTCCAGGATTATGGATCTACTACGCAGCGCACAAAGCAAGCATCCGAGCCACCGCTTCTGATCAGGTTGTCCGTACTTATAAAATTGAAATCGAATGAGAAATAGTTTATATCCCATCCTAAGCTAGCACCATCCGTCTTCGTAAATTGGTCTTTAGGAATCTCCGCATTTAACCAATAGATAGCACCCGGTCGTTTGTACAAATCGTAAAACAACGGACGTTCTGTAGGATCGGGATATAATTTTGTTCGGCCGGCAGCATATCTCAATACTCCATTGAGGATTTCAGGATCTCCCCAAGTGGCAGTATAGCTTTGTTTTCTATGTCCGTAGCCGGAGGCACCTATAGGAAAGAACACACTTTTGCCTGTTTCGCTGTTATATGCGAAACAGCCTCTCATTCCACGTCCCTGCGTATTATGTTCATAGTCATAGCCGTAAACATCTACGATATCATCAGCCGTTTCCTTGGCATCATCTCCGTACAATACACCGTATCCCTGCTCAACATGACTGCCGTCCTTCCTCAATTCCCAAAAGTCTGCAGCTGTAGCCACCCTAGCGTTTTTCATCTGAGGATTACCGAACTCTTTGTCCTTACCAAGATTAGTAATTTTTGTCCACTCCATTTTCTCTTTAGTTCCGGCTTTGGTCAAACCATCTTCCGGATATACTTTAAAATTCTCCGGATTAAGGTTTATCCATGGCTCGAACGGATTTTTATTGCTCAATGCGTCTATCGGCTGATCCCAATTTCCGAATTTGAATAGCGACCCTTCGTCCAACGGAGCAGAAGCCAGCACCGTCGAAGTCCTCATATTTTGGGCATACCACTTCACGCCACCTGGAACCAAATCATCAGGTTTGTCACCTTGCCGTACGAAAATCAAATGTTGGCAGGTATAATTGTGATATTCCACACGGATAATAGCGTAACGGTTCTCTAACGAGCTCCCGGAAAAATCCACACTAAAGTCAATCTCGCTGCCGGTTTTACCATATATGGCTTTTTCATAGTCCGGATCATCCTTTAACTCTGTTTTGTCCGATGTTACCGACAGGGTGATTCCATCCCCGTTATATTTCTTGACGACATAGGCTTTCCAAGGACCTTCAGATTGGAATGTTTTGAACATTTGTTCATCCTCTCCCGGCAATCGCTTCAACACAACATGAAACGACTCATTATTTCCGGAAGATCGATAGATGCCCTTCGGATTCACAACACGACGTACCTGGTATATCGGAACTTCATTGTAAAAACATTCATCCAATCCTTCCAACTTAGTTGTAATCTTGACCCTCGCCATTCTCTGGTATGCCACATAAGGATTGTTTCCAGTGTATCCTGTCGTTGATATCATCTGCTTAGCGCGTGTGTACATAGGAATATAAACATTAAATGTATTTATTTCCGTAGGATGTTTTTCTACACGGTATTTATCGTTCCATACAGAACCATCAGTCGTAAACTCTTCGGATGTCTTACCCTCATTCAAAGTAAAATTCTTAAATTCACGTACACCGCGTTCTGGTGCTGTATAATAATAGTTTTTATTTGAGACGATACTATCTTTATATAGAACAGTTTCCGTTGTCTTGTGTAATGACAGGAAACCGTTCCACGGTGCTGCAACACCATTCGGAGCACCCGTATAATAAATATCGCCACCAGCATTATGGGGTGCCCAGTTGTTTTCCTCGATTTCCGCTTTTATGTATTCTATCTTTCGACCACCAGTATTCACCTTAATGGGATACATCATAGAATGATTATACAGATAAGAAATGTAATAAGGTTCGGAAGTCATCACGCCAGGCTCCGGTTCCTCATACTCTATATGCCAATCTGCTTCGTTGGCGAAATTCTTGAATTTCAATGTCAACTTATAGTGGCAGTTACGCTTGGCATTATAATCCTTTATCACGTCCTGTCCCAGCATGAAACGATAGATGATGTACCCGTTGCCCAATCGCTCAGAATTGTTGGAGATATAGTGCGCATGTACCTCAATATATGTCCCGTAAAGTACACTATCTTTTAGGCGGTAATCAGGGTATTTATCCGGTTTGTTTGGCAATCCGGGAAAATCCAATATCCCATTACCGTCTGCATCCTGTCTTTTATCGGGCATACTACTATCCGCCCCCTGCATATTCTCGTAAAAGTACAGTGCGGGAGCTGTTTCTTCGTGAGAACCGAAATGGGGACTACCTACCGTGACACGATGGTCTATACAGTCTTCTCCGTATTCAAAATTATCCGATATATCTCCTTCGTGATAAGTGATGATTTCTCCATCAATCATATCAGGTCCGATTTCCGGCACATCCAAGGTGTATCCTGTTTTTCCCACATTATTTTCCTTTCCCAAATAACATTGCGAAGGGATATCTTTAATCTGCACGGATTGGAGATAGATAAACACTCCTTCTTTCAATGCGCTACCGTCGTATGCCACGGTCACTTTGGAAGCCGCCCGGCGTAGCCACGCATGGAGTTTTACGCTTTTTTCATTCACTACAAGAGACTCATCGTCCGCTGATAGAGCAGGAGCAGATTTTTTTGTAAAAAAGCCTATCATCTGGGCATTGTTAGCCACGTTTTTGGAATCCCATGTGAGAGGAATATTTTTGAGTCCGTCCACTGTTTTTATGGCTTCAGAATAAGCGGTATTTGTAAGTAGGTCGGGGATGTTCGCTACGGCATACATATAATATTTGCCGAAGTTGATTTCCTCCGGCAGCTTGAAAGTGGCGCGTTTGGTGGTTGTTTCCGCTGTATGGTGTTCGCCGTTTGGATTTGCTTCCGCATCAATATCCGTACGTTTTTCATCGGACACGGAATATTCTTCTATCTTCCACTTGGACTCATTTATTAATTCCTTTGTATCGTAATCATACAATAAAACATGTAAACTACTAATATCCTTTAAGACATCTCCCGCAGCCCGTGTCCGGCTCAGTGCCGAGGACATGGGTTTGAAGTCCAGCGTAGCGGATATACTCGCCTTGCCTTCACCTATGGTTTCTTCCTTCATAAATTCGTCATAGCAACCTGTAACGGTTAAGATCATCAGGAAGAGAATGATATGTCGTACAAAATGCTTCATATACTATTATTTTTTGTTTTATAATCCGAATTCCGGTTCAAGGTTTACCTCGCTATATGGAATCACATCCACTACGATTTCGTTGCTATTATACATGGTTATGTTCACCACGACATGGGTGTTGCGGAAAAGTGCTTTCAAATTGGGCAGTTTGCGGACGAAAGGTTTCGTCCCACCATCTATATTAATGGTTAAGGTGTATTCCTGCTCGCCATCCGTTGTTCCTGCCTTGAGATTCTTGCTTTCGGGCAGGTAGAAAACGGGAATATTCTTTGCCACACCCGGTTTCGAGTTATCGGGGTTGTCTATATCCACTGTCGGTTTTCTAACGGTAACCGTTCCGTGGGTATAGGTGAAAGCCTCATTCGCTTGTGCCGGCAGTTCGTAGTCTTTCATCCAGCCGGCAGCTTCTGTAGTGGCATAATCGTCATCTTCGGACGAGGCATCGGAAACCTCTTTCAACCAGTCTATCCAAGTTTTTCCGTTGAAGAGTTTCCTGTTCTGTTCGCTATCATTGACATGTGCCATCAGAAAGTTCTTGTCGGCATGGTACGCTATGGTGAACTTGTCTACTTTTACTTCCTCTCCACGCCAATTCATAAAGTTCATCGTGAACTTGGTGGCAACACGTACCACGTAGAACGTCCCATCGAAATTTCCTTTTTTAGGGAAATCTATTTCGTACATGGAAGACATCGGGATGGGTTTTCCGTCCGAGTAATCCGGAGCGAAATAAAGACCGTTCACCGCAGCTTCAAAGCTGAACGCACCCTCTGTATAACTGTTGAAGAACGCGGTCAGAGTTTGATTTTTACCTGCTACATTTACACCTTCTACTTTGGACACGCTCTCTTCGTTAGCGAAAAGGAATATCTTTTTCTTTTCGTTGGGTTTTACCTTAAGTAAGATGTATTTCTGTACTTGCGCACCTTCCAGCGAATAGTACCGGTTATGTTCCACCGTTTCATTCTCATGTAAGACTACAACGCGCAAACTTTGCATCTTCTCATTATTTGGCAATTCCGTCGTACTCGCTCTTGTTTGTCCCATGGTAGCGATATTCAAATACAGAACAGCTTCCGTAGTGTCCTCCGGTAAGGATTCCTCCTGACTGCTACACGCCACCATAAAAGGCAGTGCGAATGCCGCCAGGCAGACTGCAATGCTATGTATAATGTTCGGTTTCATCAGTCCAATCCTTTTTCCTGATTATTCTATTTCAACGTTATTCAACACCACCCGCCAAGAGTGAATCAGTATGTAGCTGCTAATCCACTTGTTATTCTCGTCGAGAAAGAATGTCATCACATAGTCGTCCTCGCGGTCTAGAAACTCCTGATCGGTCATCATGCGCTTGTACTCCTCCTCGTAATAATCCTTCGCCAGTAGCGCATGGTCGATTACCGGGATGCGGGCCACAGTCCCGCCCTCTTGGTTAGTGATGGTAAGGAACATCTTTTCACGATGCGTTTCCATCATGCGTCCCACGGTCAAGTCAGCGATGGCACCCTTTACATGGATGATGGCACGGGGATCATCTTTCCCCAGACCGGCCTCGCCGTTCTGCAGCTTCCAAGGACGGTAGGTGATATTCTCGTCTTCCAGCAACTCGTTGTCATGAGCCATCAACCCGTTCTCGTCTTCTATGCGGAAGTTGAATTGATTGACATCCACATCCTCGCCCGATAGATGATGCAGTATGACACGGATATGGTTGGTGTTCTTGGTCAGGTACATGGTATAGTCGTAACTGCCTCCGTCCTCGTCAGAAGGCAGCGACACATCCAAAGTGCCGTGAAAGAGACGATAAAGTCTTTCTTTGCTGTAGGCACCGGACTCGTCATGCTGGCGGTTCAACGCACACTGCAACTGTTCGATGCGGGTCTCACCGACAAGGGATTCGGGCACGGAGAAGGACTCCTCACGCTCGCCGTCGTTCCGAAGACCGCACCATGCCAACAGCCGGTAGTCGCCGGAGGGTAGGTCGAGGAACATCGAGTAGTCTTCTGCCGTCGACGGAGCTATCTGTTCTTCCCGCTGCCATACCAGTACGCCTGATTTGTTAAAAGCATACAGATGAACCGATGAAACCTCGTTGGCGAAAGCGTCTGCCCACTTCAGGTTCCTGTCGTAGCGGAATCTGAGCCGGTAGTACACCGAACAATCGCCTTCGTAGTCATAAACGAAATCGTCGCATGACACAAGAGCTCCCAACGACATCACTGCCAACAGCATACGTATCACCTTTCTCTGTATAAAAGTCTTTATTCTCATGCCGTTTATATTCCTTGTTCTTTTATTCTATATATTAATTGCAGGGCTTACTCCGCAAAGAGTTTCCATATCAAGTGGGAGTACTTCCGCGAAGCTCTCCATGAGAGCGCACCTCTCTTTACACCGGTACGCCGGTGTTTTTTGTTTATAAAAGCAAGGGGAAAGGATTAAAAGGCGGGAAAAGATTTCCCTGGATCGTCCCCCCACCTTTTTAGTTGCTTATCTTTTGAATTACCATTCCAAATCGGTATCGTTTTTCACTATACGCCAGGAGAGAATATTGATTTGTGCGGCCACAAAAATGTCTTTGTCATCCTCAGGTTTCTGTGGAATGACATTTTCATCCGGATTCAAGATTGGGGTACCCAGACCCGTAACCGAATTCAAAGAAATGTCATATATATGGTTACGTACCACGCCGTAATAGCCATATCCTACATTGTTGGCATTTTGACCCAAATGTCTGATATCCGTATAATAATAGGTCTGACCATCACGCCAGACCTTAGCTCCGGGCATATCGCAAAGGATGGAGTTTACCTGACTGCTTGTCAATTCCTTGGTTCCTGTATTATCGGTATAGAATTTCAGATTTGTAGTCGCCGTCTCTGTTAAATTTAGATAGCTTAGGAATCTTTCATCAGCTTCTGCGTTATTAACATCTTTTCCCGCGTCCAAGGCAGAGACCAATCTCACCTCATCCAATTTAATAGTTCTATATGTTGTACCACCCTCGTTTTCTTCTTTTACATAAATTTTATGATTTACAAGGTTCAACATTGAAGTCTTCACCTCCTCTTCAGTATAATCTTGATAACCCCATTTAGCCAAACTGATAGGAGTCGCTTCGTTAGATTCGTTCACCGTCACCAAAATTGCAGCAAGGATTACTTGAGTACGGTTACTTTTCTGTGTCTTGGGATCGTATGAGGCCTTCATTCCTAATGAAAATCCCTTTTCTCCGTCTGCCGCATTTTCCAGACAATAAGAATAAGTAGGTGTGGTTCCGATTCCCAAATTGATGGATGTATAGTTATCATATTTAAGTTGAACGTCGTTAGGATTCACAGCCCAATAAGAACGGTAGTAAGCCGGATGATTCCAGAACCAAAGACCAGTCAACCCCGACCAAGCGGTTGTGGAATTCACTTTTTTGATGAGATAAGATTTGTTGGCCTTACCGGTAACATTCCAGCCAGTGAAAAGGATATATACATCTTGGTCGTTATTTTTAATAACGTTTCCTTCTTTGTCTTTGGCCTTGATTGCTGTATAGCTATTTCCATTGTATGTTATGTCACGGACCTCCATTTGGACTTTACCGGATGCTGCCGTTGTTCTCCAAGCGGTTTTCAATCTCACTTTTGCCACCACGCGTTCTATATAAATAGCGACGGGATTCTTTATGGCTTCTTCCGGCGAATTGCAAAGATGTTTGGAAGGATCTATCATGACACGGGTAACTTGCCCGCTTTCATTTGCGTATGTTGAACTTGTCATCATGAAATTGGGATTATCGTCTTTTTTCACGGCACTATAATCACCGTCCAATGCGGCGAGCTCCTCGCGACTATAATTTCTGCTATCCAGAAGCCCTGAATTGTCGAAATTGGCAACGGCAAGCATGGAAGCTACATTGGCTTTATCTGTCGGCTTAACCACGACAACGGCTTTCAACTTTTGCTCCACATTAGGCGCATCCTTACCATCTTCTTCAGGTATTGGAGTTACATCCAGATAATTGTACCCTGTAGAATTAACGCTGATTGGATTCCCTAATGCATCAAAAAAATAGAAGCGTAAAGAATTAACCTTATTTTCATCTGGAGAGCCCAAGCCTTCTTCAAAGTCATTGTCTCCCGGTTCCCCTGCTCTGGGCATGGCCGACGACGGACTTACGATTTCCACGGCCAAGAAGTGCCCATCCTTTTCACTTTCCCAATCATTTGCAGTTGGGAGCTCATTTTCGGAACATGCACTGAATATCGCTATTCCGAACAAACTCAAAAATAATTTTGATGCTTTCATTTTTATATTTTTTTTATGAATGGTTATTTAATATCCTCTTTCGTCTAATTCAGCTAAAGTAGCTGAAGCTTGTTCCAGTCCCATCTCTTTCGCTTTGCCGAGGTAGCGGCGTGCCGTGTCGTAATCTCCTTCCCGCACGGCAAGTGCTCCACGTGCATAAACAGCCTCGACGGTGTCACCAGCCTTGTCGAGATACTTGCGTGCCGTCCCGAAATCATCACGACGGATGGCGGCATTAGCTGCGTTCAGGTTGGCTATCTCATCATTCGGGAACATGCGCACCGCAGTTTGGAAGACATCTGTGAACTCGTCTGTGTCGGGTTCATACTTTCCGGCAACGAAATAAAACTCGTTCAAACTCAATTTCTGCGGCTGCTCCGCCATGATGCGCTTGATTTCATCCGCTTCGCTGAACGTGCGGATGTTGTAGTCTATACGGTAGTCGGTATGGCGCAAAGCAGGATAGAAATTTTGCAGCATGAAGCGATACTCGTCTGGGTAAGTGCGTTTGATTTTCGCCTCTTTGGCATCCGGTTCCATGTTACTGTCTATCAAAACCAGAATCTCCGCACGGTGGTCGATGTTCGATTGTTCCACGAAACGGCGCAAGCCGACCCAGTCCTCCGGCTCGTAATCAATTTGGATGATGTTATCCGCAAAATTGTATAACTGCCCTATATGTTTTTTGAGCGCAGCGGTACGTCCGATAGCAAGTTCTGTGTTGTGTTTGTAGGGGCTCTCCGGCGAAGCGTACCCCTTCAACCACACGGAAGTGATGGTGACGTCCTTGTCATTGCGAACGGAGTCGATGGTAGCCTGAATCTTGCCTAATTCGACCGTGTTCCGGCGGTAGTCGGGATAAATCACCGTCTGGTCCACAGGGAAATCGATGTATGCCGAGCCGGACAACGAGCGGCTCTTCATGACTTCTGCCTTGGGCTGCACGAATACCAATTCCGGGAAAAACGCCTCATGGTGTCTTCCCAGCTCGCCTTCGTATTCTGCCAGTATTGCCTGACAACATCCCCAGTCGCTACGATGTACCTTTAGCGTAGCTCCATTCATCCAGTCTTCGTAGAAAACAAGGTTGTCATACTCCAATCGTTCTGGTTTTTTCGATAATCGGAATGACTTTTCCGACTCGCCCGAAATGGTGCTTATGCCATTTCGTACATAGTAATAATACCGACGGCGTCCGTAAATACCTATCGACGGCAAGTCCAAAGAATCCGCACCGTTGACCAATCGCGGAGTAAGCAGTACGGCACGATTGGCGTCCACGTCAAGTGCGGTCAAATCGACATCCATCTCGACGGTGAGGTATTTGCCGTTACGGTTCATATCGAAATTCTCGATGGAAACACCGGGTATAATGTTTTCTCTGTTTTGCGCCACCGCTCCGGACATATTTCCTATGCCCAGCAAGGTTGCCAGTATGAATATCGTCCTTTTCATGTTCGTTGCTATTTAGAATAGATAAACCATATTAATGGCCGCTTTGGTGAGACCCACGTAGTGGTGCGGCTTGTTCGTTTCTACCTTTTTCCCACATCCCGTACACCGGAACCTATCGTAACGGGTATAGGAATAGCCGAATCCGATTTCCGCCTCCAAGTTCCAATGGTGACCAAGAATCCATGCATAGCCGTATGCCATGCCTGCACCTACAAACCAGCCTTGATAACGAGAATCTTTCAGTTTCCGGGCATCCGTTCCCAACATGTTGATTTTGCCGTCAAAGCCGCCGATGTTGTACTGCCCGCCATGTAAATGCGCACCAAAAAAATGCGCACCGAAACGATCACACAGCCAATAGCGGACCTCAGGCTGCACTGCCCAGTGTTTCCAGCGGCGGTCGTGCGAGAAAGTCCACGCATTAAATTGCCCCGTGACATCTAAAGTCCATTTCGGGGCAAGACCTACCTCGATACCTACATTTATACTTGATGTTAAATCATATAACAAATTACTTTTAACAGCAATTGTCTGACTTTTCATTTCCAAGCAGAAACATAGAGCCAAAAGTAAAACTATATGGTATTTAAATTTCATATTACTACTACTTTGCTATATTTATAAAACAAATGCAATAATTATTGCAACTTCTTTTTTTTTGGGGGGGGATATCCGTTTGATTTATCAATATCTTTAAACAAGATTCCGCAATAATCTTGTATGGAAACTTATATGAACACAAAATACCTCTGAATAAGTGAGAAAACAACACTTTTAACTGAACAACAGAATGTTTATAAACTACAAAACAACCCCTAACAAATGAAATACAAATATCACTTACATTTGTCCTTCCCAATATCTTTATATAATTCACCATCATTATCGTGTTCATTACTTTTCGTATTTTTATTATTGTTCTAAGATTAAAAAGCTCACATAATTTTCATATATAATAATATCTATGAAACAAATAAAATATGTAACAGTTGTTCCGAATATATTTTATATTTTATTCTCATTCTTAAATGATTATCTTAAAATCCTTACAAGAATAAGAAAAGAACAAAACAGCTATAATTTAACCTCCCCAATAATACCGTTTTATATTATAATGTTTTTTTATATATTTTGATGCAAAGTAAAAGAGCATTAATGTTAATATCAATATCTATTTTTTATTTTTTTTGTCCTATTTTTAATTTTGAACGTAAAAAATAATATTAATTACTATACAGTCAAATACCTTTAACAAAAAAACATACAAATTTATCATAGTAATTTACGCGTATTACTTAAATATCGACCCAAATACCATTCGTACAATCATCAACAAGTATTATCTGCTATTTATATATATTTCCTATTCTATTTTATAACATACTAAAACGAATATGAAAAACGCTATAAAATGTATATAAAAATAACTTATAATATCATTTTTTATTTTTAATGTTTATATTTGTACCAAAAGTCTGAAATATGAAGAATGAAATTCTAAAAATAGATTTATCTAATGACTGGATTGTACACACCAATATTAATCGGGAGTCATTAAAAAAATATTTAAAGTATCCAGTACGTTTAAAATGTGAAATACTATTTCTATGCATGGAAGGGGAAATAGAAGCCACAATCAATACAGACTTAATGATAGCAAAGCCTAATGATCTGGTAATTCTTACCCCAGGAAGTGTATTGCAAATCCACAGAATAGAAACTAATTCTGAATTCCATATTCTTGGATTCTCCCAACAATACATGGAACATCATAATCCAAACAATATAATACCTGAAACATTATATATCGCATTGGGAAAAGCCAAGTTGACTATAAAATCGGCAGAAGCAAATATGATAAAAACTCACTTCATATTCTTGCAGCAACTATATTCATCCATGGATGAAGAAACCAGAAAAAGGGTTACATACAATATTTACCTGAATGCACATACTGGTATATCCATATTATATAAACATAGGGGAGCGAACACCTTTTCTCTTTCAAAAAACGAACAACTATGCCGAAATTTCGCACAACTAGTATTTTACCACTATACCCAAAATAAAAGAGTAGCCTGGTATGCCGAAAAATTGAAAGTTACTCAAGTATATTTGTGTACAATAGTAAAACAGGTTACCGGAAAGACATGTACAGACTTCATATCATACATGGTAATTATAGATGCGAAATCCCAACTAAAGCTTTCAAACCTTTCCATACAACAAATTTCCGATTCGCTGAACTTTCCTAATATTTCTTTTTTCAGTAGATACTTTAAACGATACACAGGAATGACTCCGTTAGAATATCGAAATAAAGGATAAAAGGGGGAAATATTCTATCATATACTAAACCAAAGGAGGCTATGTCAATTCAAACTATACCTGCCTCCTTCTTATTTTCCATTCACTATTATCCATTTTCTTTTAACTTCAGTCTTTGATTTCCTATTAATCAGCGTCTTGCCCTTCCATTGTACTAAAAACAATTCTTTTTAGTTATTTCTGCCGATTATGTTCCATGATTATAACTTCTCATGGGAACAGCCCTCATAGACGGATCATACTCAATATGATAAAAGGTAAGATAATCCCGTTGCAGATTAATACAAACCTCTGGGTCCAAACATAAATATATACGGAAAGGTTACCACATTCATCATCAAACTGTGGTATACCAGAGTAGAATTGTTCTTTGACATATCTAGAAAGTTCTAGATGGATACATCGAATCTGGATTATCATAAAGCATTACCACTTTTACTTCTAATCCACTCGGTGAAAACCGCACTGCATAGATATGGAGACATTTTGCATTACTGATCATTTTTTAGTCCACCGACGTCATTATAGCTTGAAAATTAGTCAAAATCCAGAACTAATACATTAAAATACTCTTTAAGATTTCTTATATCATCGTTCCGGTGATCAAATATGCCAGATGAAACAAACATTGGTAACAACTTCTTCGCCTGCTTGTATTCTTATTCTGCCAACACCAATCTGACTCTTTCTGTTTACTATTTTTTTAATAATCCTTAATCATATTCAGGATGCGACCAAGGCTATAACGAATTCTACTTTTCGAATCATCTGCATTATTTTAGTCACTGATTGTTTTATTAATCATATCTTTAATTATTATTTTCTGAAATAGCCTCTATTTTCATTGTAAGTGCTATGTCCAATATTCATAGTAATAAATTAGAATAAAAATAATGAAATAAATAACAAGAGATACCACTTCGTACTGTTTCCTAAATGATAAGAGAGAAGGGAAATAAAAATTTAAGTTTTTCTGTATCACTTTAAAAGACAACGTAACATATCTTCTCTCTTCATGCCTTATACATCTGCTACTCAATCCTTCTTATTATATTAGCAGAGCTATTTTTATCTTACCCAATACCTCTGTCAGTTCATTGTATTTACATCTTTCTCTCACACATCTCCTTATCCCTAAAGCATCCCAATAATCAAATCTGACTTTATTTACGCATTCCCAGTCCATACCGATAACATTCCTCATAGCCTCATCATCTATTGTCCAAAGTACAATCACATTCTTAAAGTTCCCTCGTATATCCATTGTGTCCAGTCTGTTTTCCAGTCCGGTTGTTATTTAATATAGCTTTAACATTTTGCTTTCATTCAGATAGACTTTCATACTTCCTATAAAGCCATCACCAAAGTCTTCTTTGTAATAGTGTTGGAACTATAAACACAAAACTATCATTTACATGCAAATTGCACGCAACTCTCAACAAGAAAAGTATTTATGGATTCATTAACATGAGGTCGCTAGTTCAGTTCCGAGTTATACTATTTAATAAATAAGGCATCCAGAAGACCTACACTTCTGAATGCCTTTTTCTTATAAAGAAATACCCAAAAAAGTTTTTAAACTGAACACAAAAAGTTGGACACAAAATTCCAAAAGTGCAGTTCATATTTCTATTCAACTTTCGGGGCGTTTTAGTTTATTTTTTTATTCCCACTCTATAGTCGCATTAGGTTTCGGCGACATATCATAACATACGCGATTTACATTCTTCACTTCTTTCAAAATGCGATCTGTGATTTTCATCAAAATCGACCAATCTATCGGTTCAATAGTAGCTGTCATCGCATCTACGGTATTGACAGCACGAATAATAACCGGCCAATCAAAAGAACGGGCGTTATCACGCACACCAACAGATTTGAAATCAGGTACTACGGTAAAGTATTGCCATACCTTTTTATCTAAGCCGGCTATTTGGAATTCCTCACGCAAAATAGCATCAGACTCACGTACTGCTTCTAAACGATCGCGTGTGATAGCACCTAAACAACGGACACCTAAGCCAGGACCCGGGAAAGGCTGACGGTAAACCATCTCATAAGGCAAACCTAACTCCAAACCACAAGCCCGAACTTCATCCTTAAATAATTGTCGTAATGGCTCTACTAATTGGAATTTAAGATCTTCGGGCAGACCACCTACGTTATGATGAGATTTCACCATTTTAGCAGTCTTTGTTCCGCTTTCCACAATATCCGGATAAATAGTACCCTGACCTAAGAAGTCGATACCATCCAGCTTACGTGCTTCTTCTTCAAATACACGAATAAATTCTCCACCGATAATTTTACGTTTTTGTTCAGGATCTTCCACCCCTGCCAATTTATTCAGGAAACGGTCTGTAACATCTACATAGACAAGATTTGCTTTCAATTGATTACTGAAAACTTCGACTACATTTTCAGATTCACCTTTACGCATCAATCCATGATTTACATGCACACAAACTAAGTTATCACCGATTGCTTTTAGAAGCAGAGCAGCTACCACAGAGCTATCAACTCCCCCTGACAGAGCTAACAATACTTTCTTATCACCAACTTGACGCTTAATCAACTCGATCTGGTCGTTCACAAAGTTAGTCATATTCCAGTTAGCCTCAGCTTTGCAAGTATCGAAGACAAATGATTTTACAGCAGCCTTAATAGCTTCGATATCGTCTACAAATTCCGCAAGTTTCACTGCACAAGTCGCTTTATCATGACCGGCAGCCATGACGGGAATGCCCAACTTATAAATAGACGGATTTACGTCAATAGCAACACCATCAATCACATTGTTCGGTCCACCATTGATAATAATACCCTTTACGTTGGGTAATGCTTTCAGTTCTTCCACTGTGATATCGTGAGGATAAATCTCACTGTAAACTCCTAATGCACGGATAGCGCGAGCTAATACCGTATTCTCATGACTACCCAAGTCAAGGATAACAATCATGTCCTGTTTCATCTGATTCCGGTTCTTTTAAATTATTTTATTGCCAATAGTTTGACTTTATTTCCAAATTATCCGCAAATATAAAGATTTTCAAAGTTGTAGCAATGTATTGATTCCGCAAAGTTTCATTTCAAATTTAATTGAACAAAACATTTCTTTATAGGTCTTCTACAACTATTCATGTAATAGCAGTGCATTTATTGCTGATAAACAGACATTTAAGCAGATATCAAACAAAATAGGAACTGGCAAACAAAAACTTAGTAATATCTCTTAATCATGAGTTCCGCAATCCAATCCTAGTACCCTGCTTCTTTACAAATTAAGATCTCCGATAGATCTTAATTTTAAAGCAGGATGAAAGAATTTCTGTATGAAATGAATGTTTTACATAAATATTGAACCGTTAGACAACAAACAATTAGCAAATTTGGAAAACTACTCATTTTGTTATAACTTTACGCCCCATAGAAAACAAAAGATTTCCTTGGTATATAATTCAAATCATAATGATAAGATTTATATATTACTCCTTTAAATCTAATACTATCATGAAATACAGTTTAATCCTAATTTTAGGAGCAATATTAGCCACTACAACATATGCTCAAAATCCAACAGTCAATAGCGATAACTGGGCTGCTACCGATGCACTCGGAAGAAAAGTCAAAGAATATAAAGACACCGGTGATAAAAAGAAAAATAAATATGTAGCTATGTTCTACTGGACTTGGCATCAAGGCATAGATGACACGACATATCCTATTAAAAATATAACTGAAATCGTTCGTCAATATCCGGAAGCAATGGCTTCATATGATCATCCAGCATGGGGAAAGAATAAACCAGGTTTCTTTTATTGGGAACAACCACTGTTTGGTTATTATAGAACGACAGATCCTTGGGTGTTGCGTAAACATGCAGAACTATTGGCTGACGCAGGAGTAGATGTAGTCTTCTTTGATTGTACAAACGGGAGTTTTACTTGGGAAGAGTCTTATGAAGCTTTGATGAAAACCTGGGAACAAGCCCGTATAGATGGAGTCAATGTTCCGAAGATTGCTTTCATGTTGCCTTTTGGACCCGCTCCCCATTCTTTAGTCTCTCTCCGCCAACTCTATCAAGATATTTATAAACCTAACCGATATAGTGACTTATGGTTTATATGGAAAGGGAAACCTTGCATTATGGCTTACCCGGATAATTTAACAACCGACAAAACTGATCAAGAAATCGCAAACTTTTTCACCTTCCGCCCGGGCCAACCGGATTATGTCAATGGTCCGACCAGAAAAGATCAATGGGGATGGTTGGAAATGTATCCCCAGCACGGTTATGTGGCAACAGACAACAACAACTTCGAACAAGTAACAGTCGGAGTAGCTCAAAATGCAAATCCTATAAGTAAAGGTCATTGCAGTGCCTTTAATTTACCAAACGCTTATGGTAGGAGTTTTACGGTAAGTAAAGGAGTTGATCCTCGCGTAGATGGCTATTTATATGGTTGGAATTTCCAAGAGCAATGGGACAGAGCTCATGAATTAGATCCTGAACTAATATTCGTAACTGGTTGGAATGAATATATTGCAGGTATGTGGCTACCGGAACATGGTTGGACAGGTAAACCATTTTCTTTTGTCGATCAATATAATTGGAATTGCAGTCGTGATATAGAACCTAATAAAGGTTGGGGAGACAAAGGAGATGTCTACTACTTACAACTTGTTGATAATGTCCGACAATTTAAAGGGATGAATAAACCTGAAAAGCCTTCAGTTCCTAAAACAATCAAACTCGGGAAAAAGGGAAGTTGGGAGGACGTGAAGCCCTATTACACATCTTACAAAGGAAACACTGTGCATAGAGATTGCGCCGGCAGATATAATACCTATTATAAAGATGCAAGTGGGCGTAACGATATAATCGGTGCAAAAGTAACTCATGATGATAAATATATCTATTTTTATGTAGAAACTGCTGAAGCACTGACCTCCTGCAAAGATCCGAATTGGATGATGTTGTTCATTGATGCGGATAGAAATAAAAGTACGGGATGGAATGGATACGACTATATAATCAACCACCAGACTCCTATCGGAAAGAACGTGATTATTGAAAAATGTGATAAGAATAAATGGATATGGAGCCCTATCGGTAAAGGGACATTTTCTGCTAAAGATAATATACTCGAAATAGCAATAGAAAAGAAACTACTGGGTTTAGATTCCTCTGTCAATATAGAATTCAAATGGTGTGATAATATGCAGGACGAAGGGAATATCATGGACTTTTATGTCAGTGGAGATGTCGCTCCCGGAGGACGTTTTAATTATGTTTATACATCTGACTGGCAAAAGTAATGGCACTACACAAACTCTTATGTATAGTGCCATCTTATAACTTATTTATCAAAAGACATTAGTCTCAGACTTTTTCATTCACTTTGATAAGATAACTATTTCACTTCTTCAATATCAATACTTAAAATACCTACAGCTGCGTCTGGTTTTGGTTGTATCTGCAAACGAAGTGCATCAGTGATTATCGGTTTCCCGGGATGTACCATATTATACTGATTCTTTTGTACCTCATATTCATCAGTAACATACAATGGAAAATCATTCCATTTACCATCACTCTTATACTCCAGCTTCCACGACTTTGGGATTTGTACGCCACCATTATCATCATACCAATATACCGACAAGCTTTGTAAATTAAGAGGAGCTTTCAGTTTTAATTCTACCCATTGGCTTTTCCCTTTCTCCGGCCAACTTGTCCATCGTTCAATTGAAGTATCCGATGAACTATCCGGATATTTATTAGCTACCATAGCATACATATTATCCAATTCAAACGTATGAGATGCGTTCACTTTAGAAATATATTCAGATATAACAGGAACAGATGCTCGAGCCAAATCCTCAGTTTGAGGGAACCATACAATCATTGCATCATCTCCACGATTATCCCAAGCATAATAAGGAACTAAAGTAAGCTGTTGAATATTAGAATCAGAGACAGAAGTGGCCGGTATCGTGACAAGATCAATATTCTTGAGTACCCCTTCAGTTTCTTTACGCACAGTTTCTTTTTCTGAAGCATTCACCACATAACTACTCACTAACGCAGCATTATCGATAGCTTCGGCACAATAGACCAAAGGTCCTCTAGTGATGCATACACGATCAAGATCTGCTTCCACTTCATGAATAGCCGTATTATAACGAACAGGCATAGGCAATTTAAGCTCTATCCGATCCCCTTTCTTCCAGTCACGATTGATAGTAACAAATCCTTTTTCTATTTGAGCAGAAACCTTTTTGTCATTAAGTATCAACTCCCAATCAGCATTCTCATTATTGAGATAGCTATATAACTTACCGGGAACAAATTGGCTAGTCACCCATGTAGGTATACGAAAATGTACTGCAAAAGTTTGTCCATCACGTTCCGGAGATATCTCAAAACGCACTGATTCATCAAACGGATAGTTTGTTTCTTGCTTAATATCGACCTTACCCGTACTCAAAGGAACTGTAGTAGATGTGCCGGCATATAGCGTACAATAAATATCATCACTAGTATGTGCATACATCATTCCTGCTATCTGAGGAATAAGCCGGGCAATATTAGAAGGACAACATGCACAATCAAACCACGGTGAACGCCCCTTCCTACCTTGATTGAAACCTTTAGTCCCATTTGCTTCTAACGGATTGACGTAAAAGAACTTATTGCCTTCAAGATTCACCCCTGCCAAGACATTATTATATAATGCAACTTCTGCGACATCAATATATTTAGCATCTTTTTCGGCCATGAACATACGATAGTTGAACATCACATTCCCTACTGCTGCGCAAGTTTCATTATATGCTTCCTTATTCGGTAGCACATATTCCGGTCCGAACCCTTCAATTCCATGAATGGCTCCCAAACCACCAGTAATATGCATTCGGGTATCCACAATATTAGCCCAGATACTATCCAAAGCAGGTTTTAAAGTTTCATCGCCCGTTTGAGCAAGTACATCAGCCATACCGGCGTAAAGATAGGTAGCTCTGACTGAATGTCCGACAGCTTTTGTTTGTTCACGTACCGGCAAGTGTTGTTGGGCATAATCCGGCGACATCACTCCTTCTCCTTCAGGTTTATAAGTCACTCCACGTATATCTATAAACTTCTTAGCCATTTGCAGATAAAGCGAATCATTTGTAGCTTGAAATAGCTTAACCAATGCTAATTCTATCTCTTCATGTCCCGGTGCCTGATTAATAGGTTTGCCATTATTATAGTTCGGATCGCCTTCAAAAAACACATGATTAATATGACGGGCATTTTTCTTTGCAATATTCAGCCATTTATCTTTGCCGGTTGCCTGATAATAAGCTACTGCTCCTTCATACATATGTCCCATATTGTACAGTTCATGGCTATGAACAACCCATGAATAAGGCTTTTCTCCCATTTCATCCTTATGCTGGGCTGCCACACCTGTTGTATGGGATTCATACAAATATCCATCCTCCTGCTGCGCGTCACCAATCAGATCAATGATACTATCCATGGTATGTTCCAACATTGAGTCTTTTTCCAGAATAAGTAGATAAGCAGCTCCTTCCATCACCTTATACAAATCAGAAGCAATAAAACGATGTGGAAAAGGTAATTCATCTTTGATTCCTTTCAAGAAATTACCGGTTTTCCTCAAGTTATCCATAGCCGGTCTGGTTTTCTCCAACGCAAACGGAACAAGAATCTCTTTCTGAGTCTTCAAACGAGGTAACCAAAAGTTATCTTCCAGATGCACCCGATGAAAAGGAACAGATTGCAATATCTCCGCACTTTCTTTTTTTACCATAGAAGCACAAGATGCAAACAGTAATAAGATTCCCCAATACATCCATTTTAGTAGTTTTTTCTCCATATATAATTTAATTTATTTTGAATAAAGGAATTACTAATTAAGAATACTATCACAATTCCATACAAAGCATGTAGCAAAAATACGTTTTTTCCCGGATAGATTCTGTTCTCTCATGCTATAAAATATAGATAATGTGCATTTTGATAGGACTTACAATGAAAAAGATATGAAATAGATTTTTCTCTCCATCAAGCCTTCAATCGCATCATAAAGCGACTCCCTTTACCCAATCTACTGTCAATGTACCATCATGAGCTTCCACAAAGTCTCTAGAGATAGACAATCCTAACCCGCTACCCTGTACTTTCGTACCTGGCACACGGAAATAACGGTCGAAAATACTTTTATGATAACGCGGATCAATGCCTTTGCCGAAGTCTTGGACATAAAGTTCGATAATTTCTTCCTCTCGTTTAGCACCAATAATGACACGACCGTTTTCTTTGGAATAACGGATAGCATTGCTCAATAAATTAGTCAACACCCATGCTATCTTTTCGCTATCAACAAAAAGTTTTCCTATTTTCTCTTCCGGATATTCTACTTCTATCTGAATGCTTGTACCTAATTTGTCTTAATCACATATTCTATCAACTCGATCGGCCTAGTTATTTTCGGTATCATTTGCAATTTACCAGGTTTAGTAATGACATTAGCACGAAGTGCACGATCCATTCCGGCAATACCAATAGCAGACAGTAGCCCACCGATAGTCGTCGGAATTAAACAAACGAACAACGAGATTAAAGAAGCAATGGTAATAACAGTATTACTATAATCTGCAAATAGACCAGCATTCTGCAATATTCGTCAGGTAAGTTGGATTCTCCAACGGATGAGATGAATTTACACCAAAGTAGCCACCTCCATTCGTACCTAATTGTTTAATAGGAATAATAGCAGTAGTAGGACCTTGAGACACCATTTGTTCCTGCCCCTTTTCGGACTGACCCGTCTTTTCTCCTTTATAAACCTTTGCAATGTATTTTCCCAATGGATAAGACAATACCAACATCAGGATAATTTGCAAAATCACCCCTGAAATTTCTGTGTTCATACTTTTACCTTAATTGTGTAATTTAAAACTTTTCGGGTCTAATAAGTAATACATTAAATAACCGAAGATTACAATACCCAATACAAATAGTGCTATGTACATAAAACAATCCCGCTTAACAGGCAAAAATGAATGAGAGTGTAATTTCCATCTTCTTTCTTTTTTATGATTAACTATTAAAATTATCTGCCATGTATTATGCCAAATGCGTGCCAGAGAAGTAGAATAGAGCATAATTAACTATTTATCAATCACATACAACAATATTAGTTATTTATTATACCTAGTAGTACCCTTTCATTTTGAGAAAGTGAACTTACACTTATCCCTTCAATAGTTGTTCTTTTATATTTATAAATGCCTAAATACTTGAAATTAATTTCAGTAGAAACCTTCGGACTTATAAGTAATCTCATCATACTTTTATCATATAATGGTGCACTTTCTTCCTGCTCCTTCGATAATACCTCTAATTCATTTGGAGAAATAGGAGCATGTTCACTTCCACATCCATAAATATTAAGCGGGATGAATCCAAATAGGTAGGTCACTTCTGCTGTCTCTTTATAAGCACCTAGGCGATTATAAGATATAGTATCCAACATATTTGCATTTACTTTTGTCTCTCTATATTTCTTTAAAGGTGAATGAGATGTACAGCTATACATTAGTATTCCTAATAATATAACTATGAAATATCTTAATTTTTCCATTTTTCAAGTCTTTAAATATTGTGTTTTTATCATTAAACTCCTAATATAATGTTTCTGACATCGTATTTTAAATCGGCTACAAGATAACAAAAATCTTTGAAAACAGCATTTGTAATCGGTAACTTTGTATCGTCAAAAATCGGAAAAGTAAAATCGACATGATTAGAAAAAATAGCATTGTAATTTTGTGGTGCTAACTACTAATTACAATGCTATGACCGAGACTTCCCAATTAAAGAAGTATCTGATGTGGTACAAAGTTAAAGAATTATTTTCAACTGGCCTAAACAAGACCCAAATAGGTCAATCCTTAGGTCTCCACCGTCAAACGGTGGCCAAGTATCTGTCCATGACAGAAGAAGAGTTCATTTCCAGCCAGAGCTATGACCGTCATTACGGTCATAAACTTGACGGCTATGAATCTTATGTAGTCAATGAGTTGCGCAAGTGGCCTTTTTTGTCCGCTCCGCAGCTCCATGACCGCTTGAAGGAGCATTTTTCGGATCTTCCGTGCGTGACTCCCAAAACGGTCTTCAACTTCGTCAACCGGTTGCGTTTAACGCACGATCTTCCCAAGGAGGTTGAGAAAGGTTACCGCCCCTATGAGAAACAGCCCGAGACGGCCTATGGCGAATACGCCCAATGCGACTTCGGTGAACGGTGGATGAAGACACCTCCGGGACAGTCTTTAAAAGTGTATTTCTTTGCGATGTGCCTGAGCCGCAGCAGGTATAAGTTCGTCTTCTTTAGCCGTACACCGTTTACCACCGCTCTTGCGGTTTATGCCCATGAACTGGCTTTCGAGTTCTTCGGGGGAGTACCCCGAAAAATAGTTTATGACCAGGACAAGGTGTTTCTTGTCAATGAAAACCTTGGTGACCTGGTGCTTACCCGCGGTTTCCGCACTCTTGTCCGTGAACATGGCTTTGAGCCCGTGTTCTGTCGCAAATCCGATCCCCAGAGCAAAGGCAAGATAGAGAACGTCGTCAAATATGTGAAGTACAACTTCCTTCGCGGCCGCGAGTTGGTTGACATAGGCCTGCTCAACAAGGAGGCCCTTGGCTGGTTGGAACGCACGGCCAACGGCACGGAACACCACGGCATACGTCGTGTCCCGTCTGAGGAGTTCGAGACGGAGAAAGCACACCTCACGCCTTATAAGGGAGTTCCGACAGTCCCTTGCGAAACCCTCTTGCCGCATCACGTGCGCAAGGACAACGTGATAACCTACAGGGGCAACTATTACAGCGTTCCCACAGGCACCTACCGCGGCCATCAGACACTGGTCTATATCGAAGAAAAGGAAGGCCGGCTATATATCTACAGCCATGAGACAGGCAAAACCCTTGCCGTTCACAAAATAAGCGGAGATAAGGGACGTCTGGTAAGCAACACCTCCCACCGGCGTGACCGCGAAGCCCCGCTGGACGATTATGAGGCTTTTGTACGCAAAGAACTTCCCGTAAGCACGGTGATTGATACATATTTGTCACAACTACGTGTGCATAAGGCCCGTAATTACCGCGACAACCTCCAGTTTATAGTGCGGCGCCACGCGGCATACTCGGACATCACGCTTACCGAAGCTTTTGCCGAGTGCCTCAAGGCAGGTGTCTTCAACGGATGCAGCCTGATGGAGGTAGCCGAGACCCTCAGGATCCGTAAGGGAGAAGCCCCCATCGAGGTCCGGACGGAAACCGGGCCGGTTCCCGGAGCCGACACATCCGCCATGATCCCCGAGAAAACAGACATATCCACCTTTAACACCCTTTTCGTATGATAACGAACGAACAAATCAAGAACCTGTGCTCGCGTCTGCGCCTGTACGCCCTGCCACGCCTGCTGGAATCTGAAGCTCATCTGGCGCAGGAGCAGGGAAAAACCCATGTCGAGTTCCTGCATGACCTGCTCTCCCGCGAGGTTCAGGAAAGAGACAGCAAGGACTTCCAACGGCGGCTGAAAGCGGCGGCTCTGCCGGCAAGACACGACCTCGACCTTTTCGACCACAACTACTCGCAAGGTATAACCGCACCAAGACTGCGTGAACTGCGCCGGCTGGGGTGGCTCGAACAGAACTACAACCTGATACTCATGGGACCTTCCGGAACAGGCAAGACCTTTATCGCCGCAGGACTCGTGTACGAGGCTGTGGGGCAAGGATACAAGGCTTACATGGTCACGATGGAGGATGTCATAAACACCATCAAGATGAAAACGCTGATGCCTTCGGCCATGAGTGCATACAACCGTCTGCTCAAAGCTGATCTGGTGGCCATCGATGATATAATGCTCTTCCCGGTGAAAAAAGAGGATGCCGCAGGATTCTTCAATCTGATCAACACGCTTCATGAGAAAGCCTCACTGATAATTACCACGAACAAGGCACCCACCGAATGGGCCAAAACGCTGGATGACGAAGTGCTGGCTTCAGCAATTCTGGACAGGCTGTTATATCACTGCGAGGTCATAAAACTCGCCGGGCAAAGCTACCGCATGGGAAACCGAAAATCCATTTTTGAAGAGGAAAAAGACGCATCTTTGGCTGGGGGTACCCCCAGCCAAAGATGACCAACATTAAAATGTAATCAATAGTATAAACTGGTAGTCTCAATTATTAAATGGTGATTTAACTTTACCGAAAAATGACGATTTAAAATTTGCTTATTACATTTTTTCTTGTACTACTTGTATTGTTTATCAATATGTCAAAGAACTTAATCGCTTCATCTTCAAAAGCGGGTGCAAAGGTAAAGGGTTTATTTGTAACTGCCAAATATTTCGGAAGTTTTTTTCAGATCCTTCTCTTGGTTCTTTCTAAGGCTCTCTTAGCGAAAGGGAAAGAAGGGACAAACAAGAAGAAGCTTTTTAAACCGTTTCTTTGCGAATTGGACGACAAAGATAAGAACTTTATTACATTACTTCCAAAACTTTTAAGAAGTTTTTTTGTTCTTTATTTAAGCCGAATTACGCTTTTGCAGCATGTCAAGCAACTAAGGCTTTCTTCTCTTGGAAAGCGGGTGCAAAAGTAGGGGATTTTAGGATGTGATCCTAATTTTTAAGCACTTTTTATGCATGTTTTTTTATGGCGGCGGGTAAGTGGCTGAGGGATAGGGATGTTGTAGAACATAATTTTCAATTGGAAGGAAAACAAGGGGAAAGGAAAGCTCATTATTATATTACGCGCGCGCGAGACGCGCGAGAAGGAAAAGAAGAAAGAGAAACTGGAACTCAGGATTATGTCACCACACGTAATTTGTATTCAATTTGCCCTCACGCCCTAACTATGTTCATAAAAGTCCCTGTTTATAGGGGGTTCAGTGATGAGAGATACGGGGGGAGAAGAGTGGGAGCAACGATTTGCCCTCACTCGTGAGGAAAGGTTCAGGAGATAAATCATAGGGATGGGACATCCGTAAACAGCTGATATACAACGGGATAATAATTTAACGCTTATTCAAGAGGTTATGTTTTAAATAAAGGGAGAAATAAGGTGAGATTGGTGGAAAAGGCTGTAGAAAATCAAGGAGAATGCTTATGATAGGAAAAAATCTTGGAGATGTATAGTGAATCAGAAAGGAATAATCAATCGGTGTTAAGCGTTCTTAGGAATAGTCATTATTCCTGTGCAAACTGAATCAGGAAGGAATAACTGAAAGAGTAAAGTGAACCAGGAAAAAAACAAATATGGGGGAAGTGAAATAGGAAGTATAACATGAGGGTGTGAAGTAAATACAGGAATAGTTATAATATAGGGGTACTAGGAGTTTCAGGCGGGGAAACGTTTAGTTTCAAGCAGGGGAAATAAACGTTTCATTAGGGTGAAACTTTTAGTTTCAACACTTGAAACTAACTGTTCAGAGGTGCAAAACAAAGTGTTTCAAGCAGTGAGAACAAAGTGTTCAAAGATGCGAAACAAAGTGTTTAGATATACCGAACAGAGTGTTTCAAGCAGTGAAACACTTTGTATTCTACGTTGTTACGAGACATTTTGACTATGCTTAAAACTAAGTGTGACTATGCCTAAAAACAAAGTGCTAGTTGCTAAATAAGATATCAAAAATATAATTCCACACCGGGAAGTTGATTAAGCCAAATCATATTAAACCAAAAACAGACGTTTGATCGTGGAATTATAGACTATTAATAACTAAAATATGGGGTATTAATAACTATCAAGTAGAGTATTAATGGGTATCAGGCAGGGTATTAATAGCTGATAAACAGCATAATATGAATATACAGACAAAAAACGGATGTGACAGATACTTGATCTGCAACCGATCTGTCACCGTATCTTGCACACCATCAAACTTCTATCTATCAAATAAATACATACGATTTGGTGTAAGTTGCAGATAAAAAAATCATTTTTAAACTATATGTAATAAAACCTACTCTTTAACTCAAAAACGGTAACCACCTTGCCCAACCCTTTACTTTACAATACCCATGTTCAAGATCTAACATCACATTATAGATGAAAAAGAAATAATAGTCTCTAAAGCATAATTTAAGTAATTAACACCCCAATTAAGCATTTCGAAAACAAAGAACAACCTAAAAAGATTGTTCTTTGCAAAACCACTTCTTTCAATTTAAGAATTGGTATACTATTAGTTATGAATTAAAAAGTGCTTAGAATAAAAGATTCATCCAAAGGAAAAAGCGAAATGATTCTCATCGTACACCTCGATCAGACCATTTTTACGTCCCACACATATCTTATTCTCACGAGCTAGCCAGCCAACAGCCAGCGCAGTACTTTCCACACTCAGATTGAGTTTTCGGGCAAGTTCCGGAATAGATATTTCATCAATTTCTTTAAGAGCATACCATACTTTTCCAGCGTTAGCACCCACAATTTTCTTATCCATAGCAAGATCAAAATTAAAAATTAATAATAAAAAAGAGACACAAGCAGTTTAGAAGTATTCAATCACTAAGAATTCTATCAATAAAAACCTCTGTTCCATCCAAGATAAATGGTAGCTCTATTCTTTCATTATAGTATAAGACATAAGCCTTTTATCTTCAAAGATAGCAAAATAACTACCCTTCTATACAACACAAAAATGAAGAACGCCCACGCATATTTCTACCATCAACGCAGGTGCTCTGCCATTTTCACATATCGTAATTTATACCCTAAGGTAAAAGAAATCGGTAATTTCATTACTATGTAAAAAAGTGGAACGCTTTTCTAAATTTTATCTCAATGAACGCAATCCTTTAACGGCTATTGTCAATACAACAAATAAAAGAAATAAAAGATTATACCATCTCTTCTTTTTTCACTGTATTTCTCTCAAATATCACATTTTTTAGCATTACAGCTCCATATTAGAATAAAACAATTCAATTTTATACGAATCAAAAACTTCAACTCATATCTTATACTCTTCTATTTTCCGGTAAAGTGTAGTAAGTCCGATTTTCAATAAGCGGGCAGCTTCTGTCTTATTTCCTTTAGTATATTCAAGTACACGGGCAATATGTCTCCGTTCCATGGCAGAGAGTTTTTCGGAAAATTTCTCTGCAAAAGCAGTAGCTAGAATCTTTATATCGCCTGTACGTTCGCGAAGTGGCGGAAGATGTACCTGAAATGAAATACGGAAAGACGATAGAATAAGTCTTCACGAAAACGCCCTTCTTATCTTTCAACGCATTCGATTCACCTTTTTAATATCCAGCACCAAGTCTACCCCATTCCCATCAGGAAGAAAAACATCGCATAAAGCTATCGGGCAATTAAATCTCCAACTGCTTCATAGCAGCTTTGCAATCGCCTGCCTGACATACTTCATACCCTTCTAATTCCAACATACGAGCCAAGAGGCTACGGTTCTAGCTCTCATCGTCTATAATAAGAATTTTGCTCATAGTGAGTCTTTTAATAAGAAGAATGGCAAAACAGGGTGCGCAAATATAAGTCTTTTTTATGCATCCAAAAACAAGTAAATTATCATTCTGAAGAAAGGTTCAGTAAATTTATAGCATTCAATATCTCTTTGTCAGTAACCTTTTCACCATACCCATTAAAAACATTTCTGACAATCCGCTTTTCATCCAACAGGAAGAAAACCGGAACCGAGCCACCGGTCTGATATTCTTTGCTTATTTCATCCGTCCCACCCAAAAGCATATATTTTATGCCATAGCGATTAATATAATTTTGAAGCGCATGTCCCTCTCGCTTCCATGTTTCGATAGCGACAAGCCCCAAATCATCTATACTAAATTCCGTCCTTAGTTTATTTAAGAAAGGAATCGATGCACGACAAGGGCCACAGCCTATTCCTGTAAGCTGTATCAATAGAGCTTTACTCTTTATATCAGAAAGAGACACCGTCTTTCCAGCAGCATCTTTTAAAGTCCAGTCCGGAGCCTTCTTAGAAAGCAGTTTCGAAGCATGCTGCACATTTTTTCTCTCACCATACTTCACTATTTTATAATCCTTCGGGAAAAACGATAAAAGATCAAACTTCTCTTTCGAAGCACTATTCAATTGTGCATCCAGACATTCTTTCATCGAAATGTTAGTCGACATCTCCCTTCGCACTTTATAAGGCAGATCATTTGCCTTACTCACCCATAACTCATATATAGAAGTAGGATCCCAACAATACGGATTGGCAGGCAGATGGCAGGCCTTTCCAAAAAACTCGACTTGTTCATTCTCATTGATAACGATTCTGATATGCCAGTTGGCAGCATCATCCTCCACTTCCACTGTTATGTTATCCGGAGTTTCAAGTGCATACTTAATTATATTTCTGGTATAATTAAAGAAAGGGGAAGATAAGGGTCTAAAAGGTAAAGGCTTTGTGGTGAAATCATCTATCTCTAACTTTTTAATATCATGATAAGCAATGGCACGAATAGTTCCATCATAACCAAACACAGCCTTCGTAGTATCAATTCCATCAAAATTGACAAATCTCGCTCCTATAGTAGTATCACCGGGATGGTCGTACTCGATACAAAAAGTTCTTCTATTCACTAATGCGGTCGTATCACCTGGCTCCCAAGTCTGCTCGATTACAAAATAAGTAGCTGATTCTATTTTCTCAAGATTACCTAATACCTTTCTTAAATAATCCTCCTGACCATTCTGGGCACTTACTATCATTACCGATAACAGAAAGCAAAAAATAAATATCAGTCGTGTTTTCATTATGTATGTTTTTATTAATAATCAGAGATAATGGAACGATACGCAAATATAAGTTTTTTCCATGAATCTAAGAACAATTTAGTATGTCTCTTTGTTATTTCCATAGGAAACTATTTACATAATTAAAATATGAAAATAATAATTATAGGAGGAGTTGCAGGAGGTGCCACCACAGCCGCACGCATCAGACGATCAGATGAGAAAGCAGAAATCATTCTGCTGGAGAAAGGTAAGTACATATCTTATGCAAATTGCGGACTTCCGTATTACATAGGAGGAGTCATCAAAGAACGGGAAAAATTATTCGTTCAGACTCCCGAAGCATTTTCCACACGCTTTCGCGTCGATGTACGGACAGAAAATGAAGTAATCTTTATCGACCGGAAAAGAAAAACGGTAACCGTACGCCAAAGTAGCGAAGACACCTATGAAGAAAGCTATGATAAGTTATTAATATCAACGGGGGCTTCTCCCGTTCGTCCTCCCCTACCGGGAATTGATCTGAACGGAATTTTCACCTTAAGGAATGTATCGGACACAGACCGAATCAAAGAATATATCAATCAGCACGCTCCCCGTAAGGCAGTTATTATCGGTGCCGGATTTATTGGGCTAGAAATGGCAGAGAATCTGCACTCACAGGGAGCGGAAGTATCTATTGTAGAAATGGGCAACCAAGTAATGGCACCTATTGATTTCTCAATGGCTTCTCTGGTCCACCAACATCTGATGGATAAAGGAGTAAATCTTTTCTTGGGACAAGCGGTAGCTTCTTTTGAAAAAGAGGGTAAAGGATTGAAAGTTTTCTTTAAGGATGGTCATTCTATTTCTGCCGATATTGTTATTTTGTCTATCGGGGTACGTCCGGAAACAAACCTGGCATGTGCCGCAGAATTAACAATCGGAGAAGCGGGCGGTATTGCTGTTAATGATTACTTGCAAACTTCCGATGAATCGATTTATGCCATTGGTGATGCTATCGAATTCCGTCATCCGATTACAGACAAAGCTTGGCTTAACTATCTGGCCGGACCGGCCAATCGTCAGGGACGTATCGTAGCAGACAATATTTTAGGTGCCAAGATCCCATATGAAGGTGCGATCGGTACTTCAATTGCAAAAGTATTCGATTTAACAGTTGCTGCTACCGGATTACCCGGGAAAAAACTTCGACAGGCAGGAATCAGCTATTTATCAAGTACGATTCACCCTTCCTCGCACGCCGGTTATTATCCGGACGCAATGCCAATGAGTATCAAAATTACTTTCGACAAAGAGACCGGAAAGTTATATGGTGGACAGATTGTAGGATATGATGGAGTAGATAAACGTATTGATGAAATAGCTCTTGTTATTAAACACCAAGGCACGATTTACGATCTGATGAAAGTAGAACAGGCTTATGCCCCTCCATACTCTTCTGCAAAAGATCCGGTAGCTGTTGCAGGATATGTAGCAGAAAATATAATTACCGGTAAAGTGAAACCAGTCTATTGGAGGGAACTAAGAGATATCGAGATGGAGAACAATTTCTTGCTCGATGTTCGTACGCCGGATGAATTTGCATTAGGAACTCTACCAGATGCGGTGAATATTCCTCTGGATGAGTTGCGTGACCGATTGGCTGAACTTCCCAAGGATAAGATGATATATACTTTCTGTGCCGTTGGATTGAGAGGTTATCTCGCCTATCGAATTCTGATACAACACGGATTTGAAAACGTACGCAATCTTTCCGGGGGACTGAAAACTTATCGCGCTGCTACAGCCCCTATTATACTTAATAATGCATCCGTACAACAAAACAAAGTGACTACTCCTACTGTTGAAGTAGCCAAAACTATTCAAGTAGATGCCTGTGGGTTGCAATGCCCGGGACCTATCTTAAAAATGAAAAAAACGATGGATACGCTCGCTTCAGGAGAACGGGTAGAAATCACAGCCACTGACCCCGGATTTCCCCGCGATGCTGCCGCATGGTGCAACTCAACAGGGAACCAACTGATTAAAAAAGAGTCTGTAGGAGGAAAATCAATAGTTATTATTGAAAAAGGAGAACCAAAATCGTGCAATATTGTTACTTCTTGTGACAATAAAGGGAAAACTTTTATTATGTTTAGCGATGATCTGGACAAGGCTTTAGCTACTTTTGTACTAGCTAACGGTGCAGCAGCAACAGGACAGAAAGTTACTATCTTCTTCACATTTTGGGGATTGAACGTTATCAAAAAGTTGCATAAGCCAAATGTCGAGAAAGATATTTTCGGAAAAATGTTCAGCATGATGTTACCCTCAAGCTCTAATAAGCTGAGACTCTCTAAAATGAGCATGGGAGGTATAGGAGGGAGAATGATGCGGTATATCATGAACCGAAAAGGTATTGACTCACTGGAATCTCTGCGCCAGCAAGCTTTAGAGAACGGTGTAGAATTTATTGCTTGCCAGATGTCAATGGATGTGATGGGGGTAAAACAGGAAGAG
Source organism: Bacteroides bouchesdurhonensis (assembly GCF_900155865.1). Classification (GTDB taxonomy): domain Bacteria; phylum Bacteroidota; class Bacteroidia; order Bacteroidales; family Bacteroidaceae; genus Bacteroides; species Bacteroides bouchesdurhonensis. The sequence continues at coordinate 1,061,369 of NZ_LT707006.1, read as the reverse complement.
CTTCTTGATGGAGTAACTATCGGCGGTGTGGCAACTTACATGGAACGTGCTGATAATGCTAATATCAACCTGTTCATATAAAAAAGAATAATTTAAAATGAACAAATATTTAGCTGTATATGAAAACAATATGTGCAATGCGAGAAGTATTCAGAGCAATGTCCAACTTTGAGATTGCTTTTGAAAAGACTTATAAAATATCCCTGAATGAGGCTATTATATTATGTGCCCTGCAAGAATCGCCTCAAAAGATGACAGCCACTAATCTCTCTAAACAAACAGAGCTTAGTCCTTCTCATACGTCGAAAATGCTCCGGATATTAGAAGAAAAGTCTTTAATTATCAGAACTCTTGGGAATCAAGATAGAAGGCAGATGTATTTTCATCTTAGCCCAACCGGAAAGCAAAGGATGAATGAACTGAAATTAGATAAAGTAGAGATTCCGGATTTGCTGAAACCATTATTTGAGGATTAGTAACGTTTGACTAAAAAACAAAAAACTAAGAATATCTAAACGAATCAGGCTTTCATCCTATTCGCCCAGATATTCTTAGTTTTTATTGTGGAGTTCATCACTTACCAATCGGAAATCATTATTCGCCCAGCCATTCTTTTATAATAGAAATAATTTTCTGTCTTTCAGGTTCAGGCATAGTACTTATCCGCGCCAGATGGCTGCCACCTGGTTCTAAAAAGACATGAATATTCTTCTTATTTTTAAGCCAAGTGACGCCAGCAGCTGTCCAAGGATCATTTTCACCATAAATAAAAATCATTTTCGGATCGTTTTTTTTCAAGAATCTCACAATCTTCTTACTCAGCTTCTTGTCAAACTTTATATTCTCTAAATCTTCGGGCAACATTATGTGCCTTAGGTAATCTTTGCTTGTCTCAATGGAGAGATAAGATTTGAAGGGAGTCACATCATAGCCGTAATATCCCAATTCACGAGCTGCTTGTACAAAAAAAGAGAGATTAGAGCTTTCGACCGAAAAATAAGAAGGATCGCTGATGTTCAATAAATGCCCAAAGATAATTTCGTCAGAAGCAGAAGATTCCGGTATTTGGCCGACAGGAGTTCCCCATTGCCAAAAAGCAAAAGAATATTCCAGTACACAGTAATCATAGATTTCTTCCAAGGGAATACGGAATGTATGTTTTCTTTCAGTACATAGTTTCTCGAAACGTGGTAACAAACTTGCCTTTCGTTTCAAAGCTTCCAACTGAAAATCTTCTACTTTTTTCCTGTCTTCTTTCGTAGATACGCGATGAAGAAAAGGTTCATGCCGTCCATCTTCAAGATCATAGCAAAGAGGAGCTACATAGGGAATCGAAACATCAACGTCATCAGGAAAAAAAGCACGATACAAAAGAGACGTTTGACCACCTTTACTGATACCTGTACTAATCCACTTTCCAGAGTAAAGAGTTTTGAAAGTCGCAGTCACAGAATGCAAGTCTTCTGCCGAATTCTCGGCTGTCAGGAATTGCCAATCACATGGATCGGGAGTGGATTCGAGGAAATAACGATGCTCAACAAAGATCATATTTGCATCGAATAATTCGGAGATTTCTTCTCTGTATTGCGACCTCAAGGCATACCCAGCACCATATCCTTCGGTTACAATCACTGTAGGGCGGTCGAAACCGACATGACCTACAATTACACGTTGACGAAAAGTTCCTTTTTCGGGATGACGATGATCCAACGGTTGTGTCAAAAACATCACATATTTCTCAGAAAAGCGGTTCGTTTCGAGTGGTTTTATTCCGGTAATAGAAGTGTTTTTTTCAATCTTTTGAAGAAAACTTTCCTGTGCCAACAAAGATGATGGCATAATTGCCGTCAGCAGCAAGATAGAAAGCCATCCGACGAAATTTATTTGAATGCGTTTCATATAGTTAGAATGTTAATTATCTGGCAAAGATAATCATTTGAGCGAACCTTTTTACACTTTCCTTGTTGTTTGTAACAAAAGCCCCGAGGTACCAGGGCGCGATTTTTATATAACCTAAACATTATAAATGATATGAAGAAATTAATTCCTATTTTATTGGCGGTCTTCGCACTCGCTTCTTGCGAAAAAGACCCGGACATGGGTAAGCTGGATGACAATTATCTGGTATACACTAACTACGACAAGCAAGCCAACTTTAAAGACTTTAGTACATTCTATCTGGCAGATAAGATACTGATTATATCCGATAGCAAGGAACCAGAATATCTGGAAGGGGAAGGTGCTGAACAGATATTGGCTGCCTATGCGGAAAATATGGAAGCAAGAGGTTACCAACCGGCTCCTGATCAGGAAAGTGCAGATCTTGGTATCCAAGTGAGCTATATTGCTAGTACTTATTATTTCACCAGTTATTCACAGCCCGAATGGTGGTGGGGATATCCAAGTTACTGGGGACCTTCTTACTGGGGTAATTGGGGTGGATGGTATTATCCATATGCTGTGACTTATAGCTATAGCACTAATTCATTCCTGACTGAAATTGTAAATCTGGAAGCAGAACAAGGTACGAACAAAAAACTTCCTATTTTATGGAGTAGCTATCTGACTGGATTTGAAACTGGTTCTAAAGTGATTAACCGTGCACTCGCTGTACAAGCAGTCAACCAATCATTCGCTCAGTCCCCCTATCTTACTAATAAATAAACAACTACAACTGTTATGAAAACAAGAAAGAATATATATTTCAAGGTGGTGGCCCTAGTAGTCATTGCCATTGCCTTCGCTATGCCAGCTAAGGCACAGTTATCTGACAACGGATATGCAAATATAGACTGGCAATTCAACGTTCCGTTGAGTAATAATTTTGCCGACAAAGCCAGCGGTTGGGGTATGAACTTTGAAGGTGGTTACTTCGTAACTCCGAACTTAGGTTTAGGACTCTTCTTAAATTATCACAGCAATCATGAGTATTTTCCTCGCGAAACATTCAAATTGGGGGCAGGTGATGTAACTACTGACCAACAGCATACAATGTTCCAGTTGCCTTTTGGTGCCGCTGCACGTTATCAATGGAATCGAGGCGGAACAGTACAACCATACATTAGTGCTAAATTAGGTGCTGAATATGCTAAAATCCGTTCTAACTTCAATATGCTGGAAGCCAGAGAAAATTGCTGGGGTTTCTATGCTTCTCCTGAAATCGGTATCAACGTATTTCCTTGGGCCTACGGACCGGGGCTGCACTTAGCATTGTACTACAGCTATGGTACCAATAAAGCTGATGTACTGCACTATAGTGTAGATGGATTGAATAACTTCGGTTTCCGCGTTGGTTTGTCTTTCTAAAGGATAAATAATTTAACTAGACTTATATTAATAAGTAGTGCCCCTTTGCTTTCCATTGTAAAAGGGCACTTTTTTTATTACTAATAAAAAAATTAATTATTGCTTCATCGCCTCATAAATTACATCTTGTATGTTCTCACGGATATTCATTTTACTCAATTTACCGTTCGTTACTTTCGGATAGATACGATTACTCAAAAAGACATAAACCAATCTATTATCAGGATCTACCCAAGCACAGGTTCCGGTGAATCCGGTATGTCCGTATACTTTTGCCGTAGCATGAGTGCCACATGGGCTCATCCTCGGATTCTTTGTATCCGGTTTATCAAAGCCCAATCCCCGACGGCTGATTTTGGACACTTCTGTTGTAAACAACTGACATGTTTCTTTGCTCAAATAGCGTTTGCCATTCAATTCACCTCCGTTCAGTAACATCTGATAAACCTGAGCAACTTCCCGCGCCGTAGAGAACAATCCGGCATTCCCGGAAACTCCCCCTTGAAATGCAGCTGTTTCGTCATGTACAAATCCTCGAAGCGTTGTTTTACGCAAAAAATGATCGTCGGAAGAAGGGACTACAACTGATTTCGGCAAACGGCGTAAAGGCAAATAGCCTGTATGTCCTAATCCCATCGGTTGGTAGAACTCACGTTGAAGATAAGTATCCATTGGTACACCTGCCAATTGCTCTACTAACAAACGTAACAGGACAAAACCTACATCACTATATGTATACGTTTTCGATTTCATCGGAGCCTCTACGATTTTCTTTTCCATCTCTTTCAAAAAGGCAGGATTCAACCATAAGCTATCAGAGATTTGCAAGTTATATTCTTTTTTTTCAATGGGAGAAACATATTCTTTTTTAAACTCAAATTTGGGATTTGCCCAAGTGGAAGTACCTAATTGCACTGAATGATGTGCATCTTTTCGTGCACTAAACAATCGTCCTTCATAACTATCTTTATCTATTGCCTCCTGATAGAGAGCTATACCTGCTGGCAATCCTGACTGATGATAAAGCAGTTCTTGAATTGTTATATCTTTCTTATTCGTCCGTTGAAGGAAAGGCAAATAATCCGAAATCTTATCTGTCAGGTTGAAACGCCCTTTATCGTAAAGTTTCATCAGAGCAAGTAATGTACCTGTTGTTTTGGAAAGTGAAGCCAAATCATAAACATCGGTGGGTTGTACCCGGTTACTTCCCTCTCCGGAATGAGTACCAAATGTTTTATCTACCATCAAATGACCGTCTTTCATCACCACTATCTGGCAACCGGGATAAGCTCCTTGACGAATACCATCCAAAGCAATTGAGTCTATTCGTTGCAAGATGGTGGAAGAAAGACCGTATTCTTCTGGAATGAAATGTAATGGAGTTTGCGGAGTAATGGTCACTCCTGCACCGGCACTAAATATTCCACCCAAACTAGCAGACAATCTTCCATCAGCTGTCGCTTTAGCAAATAAAACATCGGCAACCTGTTTCTGCACATCATCATCATAACTATGAGCTAATACAACAGACGAAGCAGCGGTTACTGCCTGTTGAATCTGTAACATCATTTTTCCCGGAGTAAAAAACAGATAAATAACCGGAGTCTGAGGAGCGAATTTAGCAAAAAAGGCCTGATAGGGTGCAAGACGCTGTTCACTAATTGCAACGATAATTCGTTTATAAGTTGCCAGAGAGTCTTTTAATTGCCGGGCTTGTATTTCTGCTAAATTCGGTTGTAGACGGAAACGGGATATAGATACATAATTCGACAGTTGCTGAGCTAATGGATTCGTCTCTCCTACATCACCAACTTCAAGTAGTGCCACCGACTGGCTTGTATCTGCATGTAAAGGAAGAACTTGATTTTTGTTATTCAGAACGGTTATTGCCGCCAAATTTAATCGGCGAATCAAATCACGTGTCTGTGGAGTATTGATTCGTTGTCCTAAACCGGAAAGTTGTACATGCGGTTTCTTCTTTAATCCTAGTATATACTTGTAAGTCAAAACCTTGCGACATTTATTTTCAATATCTTCTTTACTGATTTCACCTTTTTCCACAGCTTCAATCACCGCAGGTATCTCTTCTTTAAGATTGCGGGGAGACAATACAATATCATTACCCGCCTTTAATGCCTGTAGACATATACTTTGATTGCCAGACACTCCTTTCATTGCAAGTGCATCGGTAAAAATCAGGCCTTTGAAGGCTAATTCATCTGTGAGTAAATCGTACACCACGTTACGGGACAGAGAAGAAGCCAACCCTCCAACCGGTTCAATAACGGGCACTTGAAGATGTCCAACCATCATTCCACTCACACCTGCACGAATCGCTTCTTTAAAAGGATAAAGTTCCACACTGTCCAAACGCTCGCGAGTAAAAGGTAATACAGGTAATGTCTTATGCGAATCTGCATCGGTATCTCCATGACCGGGAAAATGCTTACATACAGAGAGTACTCCCCCTCCTTCCAAACCGGAAGCATAAGCAATCACTTTATCACTGACCTGTATCGGATTTTCACCAAAAGAACGGGTGTTAATCACCGGATTATTAGGATTGATATTGACATCAGCGACAGGAGCAAAATTAACTTGGATTCCCAACAGCCTACATTGTCGGGCCATTTCCCGACCATATTCATAAATCAAACGATTATCTTGTATACATCCCAACACCATGTTTTTGGGAAATACCGGAGTTCCACGTAAACGCATTGCCAATCCCCATTCTCCGTCAAAAGTAAGCATTAAGGGTACTTTTGCCATACGCTGAGCACGATTAGTCAGTTCTACCTGATTCTGCATTTTTCCTCCGGAAAACAACAAGCCACCAACCTTGTATGTATCGACTGCCTCTTTCAGCAATATCTGATTACGTTTGGTATCAACAGGAGCAATGGTATAGATAAATAATTGACCAACCTTTTCTTTAAGAGTAAGCTTATTCATGACAGAATCTACCCATTGACGACATTGCTCGTCCTGATTGGCTTTATAAAGTAATAAGGGTTCTACAGCTGTACCAGTAGCCACTTCCTGAGCTTTGAGAGGAAGGATTAAAAATATAGCTATCACAAATATCAATATTCTCATTTTTTATTTAAGGTCAAATCCAAACGTCCAACATAAATTCCATTCTTACCAGTGTGCATAATAGGGACATTTTTGCCATCTATATTCAAATAGTTCTTTGGTGCTTCCAGAAAAGTGTGTGAATGTCCTCCTAAAATTACATCAATATTACGGGTATTTGCGACTAACCTCTCATCCATCTGGATTCCTAAATGTGAGAGACAAACAATAACATCACATCCTTCTTCTTTCAATAATTCTGCTATTTCATTTGAAACACTTACAGGATCTTTATAATTTACTCCTTCGCATTTATTAGCCTGTATCAATCCTTCAGGCTGGGCTCCTAACCCAAAGACACCAATCTTTAAACCATAACGTTCTAAGACTACGTACGGTTTCACTATATCTTTAAGTACAGTAGCATCCAAATCATAATTGGCACACACTACCGGAAACTTAGCCAACTTGAAAATGCGTGCCATATTATCTAAACCAAAATCAAATTCGTGATTACCGATTGTCATCGCATCATAGCCCATTTCATTCATCAGATTGATTTCTACTTCTCCTCTAAAAATATTATAATAAGGAGTACCTTGAGAAATGTCACCACAATCAAACAATAATACATGGGGATTGTCTTTACGGAATTGAGAAAGAAATGTGGCTCGGCGAACAAATCCTCCTTTATCATAATTTTGATCCCCTTTTTGTGTAATTGGTTCTATCCGGCTATGTACATCACTGGTTTGTAAAATGGTTAGCGTCTCTGTTTCTTGTCCCCATATCAACATAGGAAACAATAAAAAAACGAATATAATATAATTACGAATGGTCATAATAATGTGTAGATTAAACATTTAGCATTTAGTTCTTTTTCTCCCCTTATTTCTGAGCTGTATCAGGAACAATGGTGATACGTCCGTCTAATTTAGAAGTTATTTTCTTGCCCATGGAGGTTTGTTGTTTAACATACTCCAGGAAAAGTCCACGCAATGTCGCACCATCCGGACATTCACGTTTGTCTGCTTGCAGAAATGGAGTAAGCCCGTCATTTCCGTCAGCTAAATAATCGATAGTAGCTACCGTGTAATTCTTATCCTCTTCAATCGGTTTACCTTGTACTGTAGCGTTTAACAGTTTCCCGTCTTTTGTCATCTCAATGCAGGCCCCGCTTAGTCCTTCGCCATGCAGAGAAGCGATAACAGACAGCAAATTTTTGATTTCTGTTCCTTTCATTGTTAATATACAAAGAGAGTTCTCAAAAGGAAGTATCTCATACACAGCATCTACCGTTATATTACCAGCGGGAAGTATATTCCTCAATCCCCCCATATTCATCACGCCAATGTCAGCAGGTTGTTTCAACACACGTTCAGCAGAAAGTCTCAACACTTCTGCGACTAAATTAGAAAGCAAACTTTCAGGACGTCCTTTATCCATCGTCATCTCACTAACCCCAATCACTTCGTACATCATCTTATCAACCTTTTCTTTATATGGTTTAAGAATAGTTTCTGCCTGTACATCCGGATTAGCATCCCACGTGGAATCCATACAGACTCTGGTACCTTCTATTTTTATTATTTCGTAATTAGCTTGACCGGCTTCACGAGTAGAGTGACAAGAGGTAAACAAAAACAAACCAGACAGAACAAATCCTGAAATAAACTTAATATGACTTTGTTTCATTTTACTAATTTTGTTGATGCTACAAACTTACATAAAAATCTTCATTTATAAACACACTCAATGAAAATAACCTCCTCTTTAAATAGAGGAAATACACAAAAACATTTGGCAATCTGACAAATAATTAGTTACTTTGCACCGCTTTCGCGCAATCGCTGTCAAGATAAGAGTTACTTGGTATGTTGCGTTGTAACGATAAAACAATTTAATAATAACAACAATGGATTTAATTAAAATTGCAGAAGAAGCATTTGCTACAGGTAAACAGCACCCGAGCTTCAAAGCAGGTGACACTGTAACAGTAGCATATCGTATCATTGAAGGTAACAAAGAACGTGTACAGTTGTACCGTGGTGTTGTTATCAAAATCGCCGGTCATGGAGACAAAAAACGTTTTACTGTACGTAAAATGTCAGGAACTGTTGGCGTAGAAAGAATTTTCCCAATCGAATCACCGGCTATTGATAGCATTGAAGTGAACAAGGTAGGTAAGGTTCGTCGCGCTAAATTATACTACCTGCGTGCTCTTACCGGTAAGAAAGCTAGAATCAAAGAAAAAAGAGTTAATTAATCAATCTCTAAGATTCGAAATAAAAAAGAGGAAATGCTATAGTGGTAGTTTCCTCTTTTTTATTTTAGCTATCAATAATAACAATAAAAAATCCCCGGAAATAAACAATTACTCCCGAGGATTCTATTACCTTTATTATAATATTGATATTATTCTTTCAAGTCTTTCAACTCCCAAGCTAATGCACTGGCACCTAATACAGCAGCATCGGAATCTTTCAATTCAGAAACAAGTAATTTTGCCTTTCCTCTATAGATATTCAGAATATTTTCATCGATTGATTTCTGAATCGGCTTCATGATATAATCACCCGATTTAGCTAAACCACCAAACAATACAATTGCTTCCGGGCTAGAAAATGCAATAGCATCTGCCAAAGCCTCACCTAGAATATTACCTGTAAAATCAAAGATTTCTTGAGCCAATGCATCCCCTTTCACAGCTGCATCATATACATCTTTAGATGTGATATTTTCAGCAGGAATATTACGAAGCAAACTTTCATCAGTACGAGCAGCTAGTAATTCGCGAGCAGTACGTGCTACGCCAGTAGCAGAGCAGTAAGTCTCAAGGCATCCTTTGCGACCGCAACCGCAAACACGACCACCACGACGAGCAATCACATGTCCCAACTCACCAGCAAAACCATCGTGGCCATATACCATCTGACCATTGATTACAATACCACTACCTACACCAGTGCCCAGTGTAATCATGATAAAGTCTTTCATACCACGGGCAGCACCATAAGTCATTTCACCAATAGCTGCCGCATTCGCATCATTCGTCAAAGCAGTAGGAATACCTAATCTTTCTTCAAACATGGCAGCCAACGGAAGAATTCCTTTCCAAGGCAAGTTCGGAGCAAACTCGATAGTTCCTGTATAATAGTTACCATTCGGAGCACCAATTCCGATACCTCTAATCTTATCTACACCACCATTAGCTATAATCAAAGGAAGTAAATTTTTGCATACTTCATCAGCATATTCTTCCACTGTCGGATGACCTGCTGTTTTGATTGAGCTACTAGCAATAATAGTTCCGCGTGCGTCTACAATTCCAAAGACGGTGTTCGTTCCGCCTATGTCAATACCTACTACGTAGGGCTTTTCCATGTTTGAATTCATGATACTTTTATTTAAAAGGGTTAGTTAATAACTAAATTTGTTGCACACAAATTACGCAAAGAAGATTGAGTCTACAAAATGTTTTCTAAAAAAAGTTCAACTCATTTGCAACTTTTCGTAACTCATAGGGTATTGGATGGTAATAAATGTCTTTCTTCCCCGCTCTTTTTTCCAGAAATTTGGTTTTCGAGAAAATAACATATCATTAAAGTTTCTTATTATTTTTGCTGTCTATTATCATTCTGATAGGAGAAAACATATTCTGGTCTACATCACCTTGCAAAATTATTTCTGTAGAAAAATAAAATAAACATATCCGCAGGTTCATCCGTTATTAGAAAAAGAACCAACGAATATGAGACATTTTATCATCTTAGTGATTCTGATAATTAGTAATGTATTTTTAGGAATTGCAGGACCAATGAAAAAGCAAGCAGAAATCTATTTTGCAGGAGGTTGTTTCTGGGGAACAGAACACTTCCTGAAACAAATCAGAGGGGTAGAAGCTACCCAAGTAGGATATGCCAACAGTACTATCTCCAATCCAAGTTATGAACAAGTTTGTTCGGGAAAAACGAATGCAGCGGAGACAGTCAAAGTCGTTTACGACTCTGAAGTAGTAAATTTAAACCTGCTACTTGACTTATATTTTCAAACTATAGACCCTACGAGCCTCAACCGTCAGGGAAATGATCGTGGGACACAATACCGTACAGGTATCTATTATACCAATAAAGCGGATATTCCTATTATTAATCAAGCCATAAAAACATTATCTGCCCAATATCAAAAGCCAGTGATGATCGAAGTAAAACCGTTAGGGAACTTTTATCCGGCAGAAACTTACCATCAAGATTATCTTGATAAAAATCCCAATGGATATTGTCATATCAATTCAGCTTTATTTGACATGGCACGTAAAGCCAATGCTCCTCAAACAAAAGTTTATCAAAAGCCAGATGCTGCCACCCTTCGTAAGAAATTATCAGCAGCACAATATGCTGTTACCCAAAAGAATGCTACCGAACCAGCTTTTCATAATGAATATTGGAACGAACACCGTCCGGGTATTTATGTAGATATAACTACAGGTGAGCCATTATTTGTTTCTTCCGATAAATTTGATTCCGGTTGTGGTTGGCCTAGCTTTTCTAAACCTATCCAGAAAAATCTAATTAATGAAAAATTGGATACTACGCATGGGATGGTACGAACAGAAGTACGTAGCAAAACGGGCGATGCTCATTTAGGACATGTATTCACAGACGGACCGAAAGAAAAAGGTGGGCTTCGTTATTGTATCAACAGTGCCGCATTACGATTTATCCCAAAAGATAAAATGCAGGAAGAAGGTTACGGAGATTATTTATCACTTGTCAAATAAAAAAGAACGGTTTATATACTGATCAACAGAATATTATCTACCTTTGCACCTGATTTATTATCAAAAGCGAACGATGAAAAAGTACAGTAAAAAAAAGATTCTCCTACTTTCTATCGGTGGAGGAATACTTATCTGCCTCATCAGTATTTATTTATATCGTAACACTCTTTTACAGAGTATTGTCAGTAAACGTACTGCCCGAATCGAACAGACGTATGGGCTTAAAATTCATTATGAAAAAATGGAGATGAAAGGACTGAACAAAATCATTCTCCAACAATTATCAATTGTACCAGACCAACGAGATACTCTTCTTACATTAAAATCTGCAATTATCAAACTTAGCTTTTGGAAGCTACTCAGTCGCGAGATAGAAATGCGTCATGTAACAGTGAACGATCTGTCACTTGCCTTTATCAAACAGGATTCGATTGCTAATTATGATTTCCTTTTTAAAAATGGCACAAAGCAACTTCCTCAAACAACAGTAAATGAAGCTAACTATTCAGAAAGAATCAATAAACTCCTGAACCTCTGCTTCGGTTTTTTACCCGAGAACGGAACGCTAAACCATATCTGTCTCACAGAACAAAAGAATAAAAATTTCGTTTCTATTACTCTACCTTCATTCATCATAAAAGAGAATCATTTTCAATCGGATATCAATATACAAGAAGATACTCTATCGCAGTATTGGATTGCAAATGGAGAAATTAAACAACATGATAACACCTTAAAAATCAATCTTTACTCATCAGACCCCCAAAAGATCTCTTTACCCTATATTACCCGACGATTTGGAGCAGAAGTCACATTTGACACTTTATCATACAGTCTGAAGAAAGATATTCTTGGCAGAAGTCAAGTGCGCCTCAACGGACAGGTGCAAGTAAATGGGCTGGATGTTTACCATAAAGCTCTTTCCCCGGAAGTCATTCACCTAGACCAAGGGAAATTGGATTATCAAATAAACATTGGTGAAAATGCTTTGGAACTCGATAGCACCACTACTACTGTTATCTTTAATAAACTTCAGTTTCATCCGTATTTGCGTGCTGAAAAACAAAAAGAATACTGGCATTTCATAGTATCGGTTAATAAAACCTGGTTCCCTGCAGATAATCTATTCAGTTCTTTGCCAAGAGGTTTATTCAATAATTTGGAAGGTATAAAAACGAGTGGAGAATTAGCCTACCATTTTCTATTTGATGTTGATTTTGCTCAGATAGATAGTTTAAAATTAGAATCAGAATTGAAAGAAAAAGATTTTCGAATTATCGAATACGGAACCATCCCTCTTTCTAAAATGTCTGGTGAATTCAGTCATACAGCTTATGAAAATGGAGTTCCTGTCCGTACTTTCCCAGTCGGTAATTCTTGGGAGCACTTCACCCCACTAGATAGTATCTCTCCCATATTACAAATGTCCGTACTGCAAAGCGAGGACGGTGCATTCTTTTATCATCGAGGATTTCTACCAGATGCACTGCGCGAGGCACTCATTTATGACCTGCAAGTAAAACGTTTTGCCCGTGGTGGAAGTACCATCACTATGCAATTAGTAAAAAATGTATTCCTAAACCGCAATAAGAATTTTGCGCGCAAACTAGAAGAGGCATTAATCGTATGGTTGATAGAAACAGAAAGACTAACATCTAAAAAAAGGATGTACGAAGTTTATCTAAATATCGCAGAATGGGGACCACAGATCTATGGTATTCAAGAAGCTTCCTCCTTCTACTTTAACAAACGTCCTTCCCAACTGACTATAGAAGAAAGTATTTTTCTAGCTTCTATAATCCCAAAACCTAAACATTTCCGCAGTTCATTTGCCGCCAACGGACAGTTAAAAGAAAGTATGGAAGGATATTATAAACTTATTGCCGGACGCCTTGCTAAGAAAGGATTAATAAGTGAAATCGAGGCGGATAATATCCGCCCCGACATCCAAGTAACGGGCGAAGCCCGGAACAGTCTAGCCGGCAACGAGCCGGAGTCTAGTTCTCCTTCCGCTGAGGAGTAAATATATCAATAAAGGGATAGGTTATCTTCTTGTGTTATTTCCCCTCTCCGAAGAACGAGAAGAACTACGTTTACTATTGCTTCTTGTACTTTGAGTGGGCGAACGTCTTTCGGTTGAACCTCTTGAAACATTTTCCCTTCTGGTGCCACGACTACTGCTACTTCCACGATTATTTTCCCGATTCGTTGTCGTAGTAGGTCGCTCTTTATTATTTTCACTCCTTTTGGGAACTGCATCTTTACGAGATGATTCTCCCCTAGATGGAGTTGAAGGTCTGCTAGACGTAGAAGGACGTTCAGATGCTGAAGGCCTACTCGGAGCAGAGGACCTATGCCCTGATTCGGGCCGCTGATGATTCGATCCTCCGGGGCGTTCAGTGACTCCCGGACGAGTTGGTACATTATGAGGACGAACAGAAGTATTAGGACGGAAACGCACCGAACCAAAATCCGAACGACGATAAGAATGGAACACTCTTTGGTCTCTCACCCGATGTGATGTCGGATAATGTCCAAAGTCATTATATCTACCCCTATAATAACTTACATGATGGAGGTGTGGACGATAATGAGCTCCACAATAAGTTCGGTAATGATAGGGCACCCCAAAATAAAACAATCCTCGATTCGGATAGTTAATATAGATCCGGAAGTTCCATCTCCCCCCAGTAACATAAATCGGACGATAAAAATAATCGGCTCCCATAAATCGACGATATTGCGAATCATTCAATACCCAACGAAGATCATCATTACGGATATCCAGAGCTTCATAATAGTCATTTACTGCCCATTCATCTCCACGCACTACATAATCCATTATATTACGGACAGAATATATAAAATCATAATTGATTTCATAGATATCATTGTATTGCCGAGTATTCAAGTCCAATTCATATGCCATCTTATCAGTAAGGAAACGTGTCTCCTTACGCACTTTGCTAGTGCTCATAGAAGCCATCATAGTCATACTAGCATTCAGACCAATAGCAAAGAGTAAAAATAATATTCGTTTCATGATTCAACCTCCTCTTGATTTATTATTTAAAACTCATTCTTTTTTTATATAGCAGGCGGTGAAGGTAATGCAGGCCTACCATAACCACTAAAAGTATCCATACTTACCACTTCACCATCCATAAATTGAACAATAATCGTCATAGGTGTCGGAGTTAATGGAGTTCCTTTATCACGACGAAACTCCCATTCTTCCAATTCACCTTCAAAACGTCGATAATCAGGTTTCCCCAAAAGCTGTCGTACCTCTTGTTGCGTCATGCCTTTCTGTACTTCCATCACTTTCTTACCGGAAACATAATAAGATGCACAACTACCATTCAAAATAAGTACCAAGAATAACAAAACAGCATGTATATTTCTCATAATCATATCTTTTTAATGAATATTGATAGCTTACCGACGAATACTATAGTTTTTTACGAATTCATTCATCTCATCCTTATTTGAGGAAAAGGTTAATACATCAATAACAGTAAAGAAAGCTTCTCTATCCACAATCCGAGGATACATCAACTTCATTATTTTCATCTTGTCATCATCAAAACTATAAAGCTTTACCAATCTAAGACACTGTCCACAGGTAAAATCTGTATTTACCAATGCCGCCTCTAACATTTTAAGACGATCTGATGAGAAAGGCTCATTTTTCATCTTATTAAAAAACGCATCAAAGAGCTGTGAACTCATCACTCTATCATATTGACCATATTCAGGGCGATGTCCACCCTGATCTGGTCTACCAGGACGATGACCTCCCATTCCTCCCACCTGAATATATTTCACACCATTACCATTAAAATAAATACGTTCGGTATACAATCTCTCTCCTTTCCAAACACGTTCTCCGGGGCGAATACGTCGAGTCGCATATATTTCTACAGTATAATAATCCGGTCTCAAATTAGCAATAAAACAACTTGTTGAAGGAAGGCACATCTGATTACCGCCTATATAAACGAGAATTGGAATATTTCCACCATCAATACTGATCCCACTTATCGTCTGTGCCTTTAATGAAAGAGTGGCAAGCAATATACAGAAACATATAATAATTTTACGCATAACTTATCTAGTTTTTTATAATTAGCATTCTTTTGATTCATCACAAAAATAGGGTGAGGAAACTCCCCACCCTAATGATTCTCTCTATTCATCAATAGGGATTTCCCTATTTCACTTCGGAATTTGCGAGTACAAGCCCATCTTCTTTTAAGATAATCAGATGCTTCTTATACAAATCTCCTACACCTTTCTTAAAAGTTTTCTTGCTCACACCAAAAACAGCATAGATTTCATCAGCCGGACTTTTATCATTTAGGCTAATTCTGCCACCATGCTCTTCAATATACTCCAACAGTACTTTCGAAAAGTCTCCCACTCTATCGAATCCTGTTTTCTGAAGCATTAGATCAATCTTTCCGTCTTCGCGCACTTGTTTCACAAATGCTTTCATTTTCATCCCTGTCTCCAACGTACTGAATATCTCATTATCATATAATAACCCACTATGCTTATTATCTATAATCGCTTTAAAGCCCAAATCCGTTTTCTGCCAGACCAAAATATCCACTTTGTCTCCCGGTAAATATTCAGCTTTATCTCTCGATAAAAAATGTTCTACCTTGGCCGAAGCTACTATCCGATAACTTTCTTCATCAATATATGCATATACAACATATTTCTTCCCCACTTGCATTTTCATCTTCTGTTCACGAAAAGGTACAAACAAGTCTTTCATTAACCCCCAATTAAGAAAAGCTCCAAACTGATTTACCCATGCCACTTCCAAACAGGCAAACTGTCCAACCTGCACCAACGGGGTCAATGTTGTAGCAATCAACCTTTCCTCAATATCCAAGTAAAGAAATACATTCAATATATCTCCTACTTTACAATCTTCCGGCACATATCGGCTAGGCAATAAGATCTCGCCTTCTTCCCCTCCATCCAGATACATTCCGAAATCTACTTGCTTGACAACTTCAAGCTGATTGAATTTTCCTAATTCGATGCTCATACTCTATCTATTGTTTATATGATATACAAAGATAAACTATTTTAAGTAGATTCTCCCTACAGATATAACTTTTCGTTATCTGCCAACACTTTTTTCAATGAACAATCTGAGAATAAATGCGTTATCTTTGTAACCGTTAAAGATAAAGATTACTCACCTTTTAAAAGATATAAAATTATGAATTTTCTAACCAACGAGAAACTTACGATTGTAGGAGCTGCCGGAATGATCGGCTCCAATATGGCACAAACTGCCATGATGATGAAACTCACTCCGAACATTTGTCTATACGATCCATTTGCTCCCGCTCTGGAAGGAGTGGCAGAAGAGTTATACCATTGCGGTTTCGAAGGTGTAAACCTGACATTTACTTCCGATATCAAAGAAGCATTGACTGGGGCCTCTTACATTGTTTCCTCCGGTGGTGCTGCTCGCAAAGCAGGTATGACTCGTGAAGACTTATTGAAAGGAAATGCAGAGATCGCAGCTCAATTCGGTAAAGATGTCCGTCAATACTGTCCAAACGTAAAACATATCGTTGTGATTTTCAATCCTGCAGATATTACCGGCCTGATCACATTGCTTTATTCCGGCTTGAAGCCTTCGCAGGTTTCTACTTTAGCTGCATTGGACAGTACTCGTCTACAAAACGAATTGGTTAAATATTTCCATATCCCTGCTTCCGACATCCAAAACTGCCGTACTTATGGTGGACATGGAGAACAGATGGCTGTATTCGCCTCAACAACCAAAGTTAATGGAGAACCTTTAACCGATTTTATCGGCACTACGCGCCTTCCATTAGCTGAATGGGAAGCTTTGAAAGT
The DNA here is from genome assembly GCF_900155865.1 of Bacteroides bouchesdurhonensis. GTDB lineage: Bacteria > Bacteroidota > Bacteroidia > Bacteroidales > Bacteroidaceae > Bacteroides > Bacteroides bouchesdurhonensis. The sequence goes on along the minus strand of NZ_LT707006.1, from coordinate 1,044,316 downwards.
TCGTGTTATACAAGGAGGAAAACATATTATTGATTTACGCGGACGTTCTTCCTTCCAAAGTCCGGCATACCTTTCTATCGAAATGATTGCTGCCGCTATGGGGGGACAACCTTTCCGTTGGCCTGCAGGAACGTACGTGTCGAACGGCAAGTTTGACCATATCATGATGGCAATGGAGACTTCAATCACTAAAGATGGTATTAGTTATAAGGAAGTAGCAGGTACTCCTGCTGAACAAGAAGAATTAGAAAAAAGCTACGAACATTTATGCAAATTGCGTGATGAAGTGATAGAGATGGGTATCATCCCTGCTATCAAAGACTGGCATACATTAAATCCGAATATCAACTAAATCTAAATTTCTAATCCCCCAAAAATCCCTGAGGCTTCTTCGTTTAAATAGAAAAAGCTAGCAGGGATTTTTATATCAAATATGTTATTCAATAAATACATTTAAATTATGTAAGTTCGACATAAATAGATTGCTCAGCTATATAAAACTTACGTTACTTATATTCTTGTTTAAATCCTTAACCTAATTACCGTTTTTATCATAAGTATACTTAACTGTTTGATTGGCACCGTCTTTAAACTCAGACCATTACCACATACCAAATTAGGAATAAGATTAACACTTTCTACAAATGAGATAAACTATCATATACAAATAATACCCTGATATAAATGATCTGTTATTAGACAATCTATACCAGGGTAAACAGTTCCAGAACCCCAAATCCATTATTTTTATTCATTAGATAAATCTAATGTATTGATAATTGGAAAATGGCTAAGATAAATAACTATAACCGTATCTCCTAAGTGATATAACGTATCTTCTACCGATATTGTAGAATTACTTTTATATGATTTACCGTTTACATTAAAAGTACAATAATAGCTAGAGGGATCGTAACGATGATATTGATTCCAACTACTTGCTTCTCTTAATCCTGATAAAACTCCTATTGTCTTTTCACCAAAATAAGGGAGAATTACTCCACGTATAATTCCTGCATACAGCCAAATAGGTGATGTTATCACTATAAAATATATAATTAATACCATCTTACTCTTTTTTAATCCAGCTTTTCTTTTCTGAACTCTTTTATTGAATTTCTTAGCTATCTCCATTCATCATATTTTTTAGTTCAACGCCAAATCTGCTATTTTTATCTATTCACATCCTTCTCCAAACTACCTTTTGCAACCTGCATACCAAATTTAAACGTATTTTCAGGAGCTTTCTGTACAATATTACTAATAGTTTTACTTGCATCGACAATACCATTTTTTTTAATAGCAATACCACGAGCTTGTTTTACATTAGAAACCCCGGGAAGTTCCTCTGCTAATTGTGTTGCTTTATTATTACTTAGAATTAAGCTGGAACCTTTTTGTGTAGCCTCTTTCAATTGTGGAATAACTTCCTTCATTCCTTTACCAAGCAAATCACCAGCTTTACCTATAACCTTGTCAGCAGCAATATCCTTGACCGATTCAGTCACAACACCTAATGCGTCATTAACATTGTTAAGCTTTTTATTATCTATGGCATTAATTGTATTCTTTGCAATAGATGCTGTAGCTTTAACTACTAATGTTTTTCCTGCACTCATACCAGAAGTTACGAATCCCTCTACAGCAGAAACTCCGACATTCCCCCATTTGATATCATGAAAAGCACTATTTCCTTGTACAAGATTAGCAGTAACTTGAATCCCAAGATCTACGGCAGCACCTATAACAGCTCCTACAACATTATTGATCCACTTTCCTTCTTCATCTTTATGACAAACAGGGCTTCCGGCACAGTAGCCATACGGACTCATCGAATAATACTTCTCACTCATCGGATCCACCACATGCCACCTTCCTATCGCCGCATCATAATGTCTCGCACCATAATCATACCAATTGAGTCCATTCTTCTGATCCAACTCCTTACCATTATACTTATAAGGCTGAACATTCACTGTAGAAGTAAACATACCACCAAACGGATAGTAACTGTTAGTTTCCTCCACAATCCCATCCTTATCCGCCACTACACGAATATTTCCCTGATGATCTTTCAGATAAAAATGAAACTTCCTATCCGGAAAACTCACATACCCCGCTTCATTGAGCAGCATCTTCAGCACACCATTCTCATAGACCGCATTCCCACAGTAATCCGTAGTCAAGGTAGTAGAACCCGTCTTATGTACAGTACGCGACTTTACTCCGTCGGTGGTGTACTCATACTCAACACTATTACCATTACCAAAGATCACCTGATCAGGCAAATTTAAACAATTATATCCAATACTACTAATATTCTTGTTTAAATCTTTAATCAGATTGCCATTTTTATCGTAAGTATACTCTGTTGTCTGATTAGCTCCGTCTTTAAACTCCGTACCATTACCGTAAACTGAATTCGTTACGTTGTCCTTCACAGCCAGCAACTGATTACCACTATAAGTCAAAGCCAAGTCATCAACCAATCCGTAAGCCGTTGCAGAAATCTGTCCGTAACGTTTCAATTTCAGGATATTACCCATCTTGTCATAACCGGTTATCTGTTCATTAAAACGGTTCGGATTAATCGTAAGATTATTACCTTCCCCGTAATTCGCATCCTTCAACCTGGAAAGACCGTCATACGTAAAACGATACCCCCTGTCTGCAGTTTCAGTTCCCGCCTTCCAGGACATGCTGCTGATGTTACCATTGTAACAAGGAGTATTCCCGGTCATCTTCTCCTGATAATTGAGCGTCTGGCTGAACAACGGTCCACTGACACTCTTCGTCCACGAACGGACATTATACGTGTAATCACTCCTCAGCTTACCGTTCCCATTCCTGCGGTCAGACTTCAGACGACCCACCTCATCATACACATGATCCACCAGCGTAACCGGAGCATCGTCATTCAACTGATAAGTCGTCCTGAGCAAACGGTCCGCATGGTCATACGTATGGGTTCTTGTTTCCGTAACCGTTTCTTTTCCAGGGACAGTGCGTACTTGTTTGACCTGTGCCGGTTTGCCGGTAAAACTGTATAGGGTGCAGGTCAGGTCCGTTCCACCCAACCCATTGTTACCCCTCTGCTGAACCATCCGGTAACGTTCATCATAATACATCACAGAATAAAGATACCCCGTAACCGCACCTGTCTTCGAGAGCTTAGCTACATATGATCCCGTCTGCTGCCCCCGGCAGCCACCCTTGTAACGTTTCCCGTAACCCGGAACCTCCGTATAAGAAGTAGTAGCATCATTGGGAATACTGTTACTTTTACCCAGAAAATCATAACTGTCGTAATAAACAGCAGAGAGAACCGTAGGAGCATTCAGGGTGATACCCGAAATACTGTAACCTTTCACCGCACCTGCTGCCTGTTCCCAAGTACCTTTCACCACAATATCCCTCAACGGGTCAGCCGTATAATCGGGATTGTTCTTACAGGTTCCCGTCAGCACAATACGGTTAAAAGCGTCCGGTATACTGAACGACCATTCCCCTTTAGTGCGCTGCTCCCCATCCTGGGTAAAGATAGGTCGGTCCGCAGCGTCATAAACCGTATACACCGGTTCACAACCCGGTAGCTTCTTATAGATACAACGGTTCAGCTTGTCATAACGGTAAACATACACATACTTCTTAAGTATCTCATTACTCTCTGTCCAGGAAGCGGCACTGTTCAGATTGTCCGCCGCAAGCGGAGGCAACACAAAACGTACATTACCATAATCATCATACACATAATAAGTATCATGCGCCAGGCTCCCGTCCATCTGACGGCTCAGTACCACCCGGCCCAGCTTATCCTTAAACTCGTAACTGACATTACCATCCTCCTCCGTAACCTTGACACCGTAAAGTGAACCATCGGCATAATACCCCGTACTCTTCAGGCCATTCCCCGAATACCCGTACATACGCACTGACAGTTGAGCAACATCACCCGCATTCGTCACATAATCCGTCGTGACAGCCTTCCCGGCAGCATGCCAGTCATTACCCACACCGGCCTGCCTGACAACCCTGCCAAGCTCCGACCCGTCATACGACGTCTCACTGTAAGGACGCCCGTCATTCCCGTAAAGTTCAGTAGCCTGGGCAGCCCGTTTCACCACCGACGGATGGACATAAGCCCCAAGATCATCTGCAACCGGCGCAGGCAGCCACTGCCGAAGCTCACGCCCCATACCGTCATACTCCTGTAACGTGATCAGATTATTACCCCCCGGAGTAATCCCCCGCAGAATCCTCTCCGTCGCCTGGCCCAAATGGTCGAAATACTGTATCTCAAGAAGCTGCTCATCCTCTTTTAAAGAAGAAGTGGAGGAAGCCTTCTTCAAAGGCGTCAGGCTAATGACATGGGGCTGCCCCTTTGTCGTCACAATATCCCCACCGGCACCACGGATTCGGATATTGGTGGTGATGGAACCGTTAAGGCTGATACCCTCCGATACCACATAGTAAGTACCCACCGCCAGCTCCTGTAACTCCAACTGCGCATGCCCCTTCGTGTTGCCACTGTTACGCAGCAGCTTCCCGTCCTTATCCAGCAGGCTCATATACGTATCCGCAAGCGAAGACCCAGCATGGTCTATCGTAACAGCCAGCACCTTCTCCATCGTGAACTTATAATACACGTCATTGGCCGTCTTCCCCTGATACCGGTTCGTATACCCCGAAGCCGTATTACGGATATCGGAGAAAGAAAAGCCCTTGTTATGCGGTCCCAGATCAATGGCCATCTCAAAAGAATCCCCCGGAGTATTAACCACCGTCCCCGTAAGGGCAGTAGTAAGGCTCCCATTACTTGCCCCATCCGTAACCACATAATATGTTCCCGGCATGAGCAATGGAATATGGATACAAGCACTTTTCGTATTGCTGCAAGCGCCACTGCCCGAATAGTCATCATTGAAGTACAACACCCGTTGCCTGTCGGAAGAGAACACCTTCAGGTACGTGTCCGCTACCGCAGAACCGCAGGTAGTTATACCTATCCCCATCGGCTGGGTAATGGTAAAACGGTAGTACACCTCCTTGCCCGCCTTTTCCGGCTGTTTGCTACCCGAGAAGTTGGAAGTGCTCCGCGTATCGGTATAGGTAAAGTCGGAAAAACGGCTGCCCACCTCTACCGGATAGGAGAAGTCACTGCCCACAGGAGGGAGAGTGCCGCTAAGGTTGAAGCTGAACCCGGAACTTCGAAAGCTCCTTCCCCATCCGTAGATATAATACTCCCCCGCAGAAAGCTCCACCTGCCGGGCATTGCTGTCCCCGCTATTGGATACACAGATAGTATCCCCGGCGGCATTCATCAGGCTGGACTGCGAATAATCATATTCATCCCGGACACCTCCCTGCCTTAAACTCACCTTCATCGGATTATCCAGCGTGAAACGGTAAACAACATCGTGCGTGTATTCATCCACCCTCATATCCTTGGCCGAGCGGTAGTCATTTCTAAACTGGTCGAAATCCTCCACACCGGGAGCCAGGTTGAAGTTATCGCTAAAACTCCCCAGCTCAAAGGGGCACAGGAAATCCTCTCCCGTGGTACGCCCGCTTCCCTCCACCTGCACGTCAATCGTCACATCAGGTACAGGGTCATTCAGGTTACCCGACTGCTGCCCCTCCACTACAAAGTAATAGACACCCGGAGTCAATCCGAAAGCAATATTGGAGTGTAACTTGTATTCCCACCTCTTACCGGCGTCATCCAACAATGCGACATTGGTCCAGCAACGGTCAGGACGGGTTATCTTAAACCTTACGGTCATTGAATTAGTCAGCGTAATCCGGTAAAAGACCTCCTTGACGCCAAGGTAAGGAGGATAATCCACATCCCAGTAAAAATCATCCCCGAAATCCCCCGTATACCGGCTGTCGGTAAATGTAAAAGGGCTGTCATGCGTGCCGATGTCAATGGCTGTGTCCATACGGTGCTGGTAAGCCGGTTGCCCGGACATCACCGCCGAGAACAGGCCAAACAATAAGATGCAAATATATTTTTTCATACGTTTCTTCTTTTTTTTTAATTCTGTTATTGTATTTCATTTCTTGTGTTATTTCCCCAAACGGTAGATATACTGTTGCAACATCACCTTCTGCAAATCGGGATCCACGTAATAACTGTCCGTTAATCGGTTATAATGGTCATACTCAAAACGGGTCACCACACCGTTCGGGTCCGTCACTCCGGTAAGCCCCTTCACCGGGTCGTAATCGTAGAGCGTCACCCTGGCACCCGGCAGTGCCTCGCGCAGGGACCCGATCTTATTCAGGATATCATCCGAGGGTCCCGCAAAGCCCGACCAGGCATCCAACACATTCGTATCTGTCGCCGAGTAGCCCATTCCGCCCAACACCTCATTACGGGTAGCATTCTCAATCTTAGCTATCGGGAAACGGTTGAGATACCCCCACAGGAAAGTGACGGGAGTGCCATCCTTGCCTTTAATTTCCGCCACATTATGATGGCCGTCATAAGCCGTATAGACCACTTCATCGCGGAAGTCGGACGTCTGGTCCGTCTTGCTGCGGATACGTTCCGGGAAGCAGGTGCCATCCTTGAACAAAATGCGATTTTCACGTGAATGCCCGCCTTCGCTATGCTTGTGGTACGAAAGGACAGCAGGAAAACCATCCAAGAACTCATACTCATCGGTAACGGCGGTACTGTTACTGTTGGCCACCTCCACCTTCTTGGGCTCCAACGAAGCTCCCGGATTAGAGAAATTGATGTTGTACGAATAGTCTTTCGTCGTCACAAGGCTGTCACGACGTCCGTTGGCCGAATAATATTCGGTTGTTTTTTCCTTGCTGAGCACACAGTAGTTGGTCACATCCAGGAAAAACTCAGTCTGCACCTTTGCATTCTCATCACCAGGCGTATAATAATTGCCGGAGACAAAAAACTCCTTGCCGCTGAGCGTGCTTGCATTCATGTATTTGCTATAACTGTCGGCACCAATCGAAATCAGCCGTACCGGAAGATCGACAAAAACGCTCCCGTTGGAAGAGACCCTGGTATTTTCATAATCCGTACGTGAAACCAATTCATCCTTCTTGAAACAATTCTTACGGATCAAACGCCCGTAAATCTGATAACTGTCCGAAGGGTGTCTCGCCAGATCATCCGAGGGGTCTTGCGGATGGGCGGGGAAAGGACGGAACAGTTTGCGCAGTTCTTTCTCCGGCTTGCTTTCCAGAAACTGCTTAACCATATCGGTCTGTCCGTCATACCAACTCAGCACTCCCTCGTAATTGTGCAGCTTCACATTGTAATAGTAATCCGTATGAATGGATTCCATTCCGTCCCCGCTGATTTCTTCACTGACAATATTATACATCACGGCACTTCCGTTATTGAACGTAATGTTGGAGTGGGGCATGGAACGATACGTAGTCAGGTATTCAAACCAGGTAAAGTTGCTAATGGAACCTTCTACAAAATTACCCATGCCCGAGCAATAATCCCGCTCGCTGACAATATGCTTGATGGCACCGCCACCCCAGACCGGTTCATAACCGGCATTATTCACCTGGGTCAGCCCATACCGGTACGATTTAACCGTACGGCGGCCGGTATGCGGATCCCTGGTAACAATGCTCTTTACACGCAGCCCGCCGACCGGATGGAGATAATTACGGTAATCGGCCGAGCGGCTGGGGTCGCGGAACCCGCCGTAATTCCCTTCATACTCGAAAGTCGTCTGTATCCCTTGCGGGTCGGTGATACGGCTGAGAATACCGGCTGCAGCCCACCCGGCATCCGCTTCCCGGTTCCTGCCCGAATGCTCAAGAATGGTTTCCAGTGTTTTGCCTATTCCGTTGGGCACATACACTTTTCTGCGGAAACTGGGAATATTCCTTTCGTCTTCGGTGGTGGTGTTGGCACCGTTGCAGAACCCCCAATGGTCTACCGCCACGGTATAGATGGAAGGGACACTATAAATATTATTATAATGGAACGCATACACCTTTGTCTCCACCCCGGGAGCCGAGACACGCACCGAGTCGAGTTTGGTCAAGGAAGTGGAACTGTTGTAAAGGCTGATAAAGAACTCGATGGAACGGACCGTTTCACCCCGGGCATCGGTCACATCCATACGGTCGTAAACGTCCGTAGCGGTCACATCGGAGCCTACCGTCTTATAAGAGACAGTAAGGGCATTGCCGAAATAATTGATCTTGCCCAGACGCGCCTCCTCGCCACGCCCGCCCAGGAAAGAACCGCTCGTAGGATAATGCACGCCTGCCTGCGCCTCCGAAAGGGGAGTGAGCTTGGCGTTATAAGGCGAAGTGTAGCCCTCAGCGTCGATGCGGTAGTGTCCGTTGGGCTTTCCGGGCACCATCTTGGAGAATACGATCTTGGGGGAACCATTCTGGATGTCATTAATGACGATCCGGCTGTCCATGTTAAAATATGCGCCCGCATGCAGCCGCGTTCGGGCCGTGGTATATTCAAAGGTGACCGGATGACCAGTTTGACGCGGAGAACGGATAGCCGTGCACATCCAGCGGGTGATCATATCGTCCGCTTTCTCGTTCACGCCGTCAAACTCGTATTTCACGCCGTTGCCGTCTGTGATATCCATGCGTGTTCCGTGGTAGCGGACGTCATCATTGGTCAGGGGGATACAACGCATGGGGCTGAACGGCTCCAGGAAATACCCGCTTCCGCCACCATGGGGAAGCTTGTAGACAAACTTGTCCGGTTGCGTGTCATATTGGTTGTCCACCTGGGCGTTATAATACCTCAACCGCTCCACCTTGTCTGTCGGGACCGGGCTGTTGCGGGTGTTGAACCAGCCGTACGTGTCGCTGTCCACGATGCCTTTGACCTCCCGCATGATGGATGGTTCCAGGTTCAGTGTCCAACCGGTGCCGGCAAGCCCGCTGCGTTCTTTCGGTTTCAGCCCCGAGGCATGGTAGGACAGGGAGATCGGAAGGGTGATGTCTCCCGCTACGATTTCATACAGGGGGATTGTTATATTGGGGATTCCCGTACAATAGTCTACCGGGTACGACCGGTATTTCTCCATCGCTGCCGCCTCCGGCGATACGGGGACGATGCGGGGAACGTCCAGGCTGATCTCATGGGGTTGTTGCGCGTGTAGTCCTAATAGCGGGAAACAGGCCAGCAAAAGAACTCGGGATAACTTTCCGCTTATCCGCTTTATTCTGCTTTTAGAATGGATTGTATTAAAAATAGTCATTATTATCTTGATTTAAATGGATTAAGTAGTTTATTTATAAATAAAATTCAGGTAAACAATCCCCCTGGCAGAACCAGGCTCTTATCCACAGGGGATTGTACCGGTGTTTGTGTACCGAACCTGTTTGGAGCATTCATTGACGAAAGCTGCCTACAAATTCTACAGGTTCATTGCATTGCCTCCCAGTGCGCCGAGCACTGCTGAAGCCACGGCGATAATCGCTTTGAGGATGATATCCCAGGCTGGTTTCTTCATTGCCATCATTTTCCCACCTCCTTTCCGGGTCTTTAAATAGTTTGAATCGGTTTATAATGCTCCTGAAAGTGGCTTTCAATCACTGTCAGTTGGTTTACTATTAATGTTCAACCGGTCGTCGATCAACTCTGAATTTGCTCTGGATTTGCTCTTTCACTTCGGACACGGATATGTTCCGAGCCTCCAGATAGGGCGTACGATTCCCCTTCATAGTAAGGGTGTTTACTACGATCAGATTGATTATTAATAAGTTAGCTGATAATTGCTAGCCATTGGAATGCCCCATTGCCTGCGGCGGCGAATGACAAGGGTGCGGGTAAGGTTCGCGTCCATTGGAAAACTCGCCGGTATGCAGTGGAGCTTTCCCGTTTACCGACATATCTTGAACTTGCGGCACCTCAGGTCCAGTCTTGCCGGAATGGTTGGTTGATTGTAGCCGTTCTGCATTGTCTCTCAGAGCGGAAACATCCGATGTTATATCGAGATTTAATTTGTTCATTGGTATATTACTTTTTAGTTTCACAAAACCTTTTTTGTCTATGCGGCTATTTTTTGCCTCATTAAACGATAAGTCGTTACATTCCCCGCATTTTGAGCCACACATGGTCTGAGAGCGATAAATATAGCGTGTACATTCTTTCCCTTTCTCGCTTTTAGCAGTTTTGCACACATTTTTTTGATATTAAATGCTATAGCAAAGAAGGCAAAGTCCATTGTAACCTTGTCTTGTCCCACATGCCGGAACCTTCTGTATGCCATGTTGTGTTTCATTTGTCCAAAAACTGCTTCCGGTTCTATACATCGCCTTCCCCTATGCCTGATGCCTTCTTCCGAGAGCAACCTTTCCCGTGCCTGCCGTTTGTATTGGTTTAACCGGTGGTTTACTTCTATAATACGGTTCCCCCGGGCTTTAAAGCAACTGCCACGCAAAGGGCACCCTTCACATCTTTGTGCTTTATACCGGGCACTTTCGGTGATGTATCCGCTCGCAGTCTTGTCACATCTGGTTCCTATACGGTTCATGTGCTGCCCCATAGGACAAACGTAATAATCCTCTTCCGCATTGTAATGGAGACTCTCCGTATGGAATGGATTGGGGGTATAACGGGGACGCCGTTCTTTATGGAAGTAGTTGTACTTGACAAAGGCTTCTATCCCATTATCTTGCATGAACCGGTAATTTTCTTCCGAGCCGTAACCGGAGTCTGCCACACCGACAGTTGGTAAGCGGTTATAGCGTTGCTCAAAGGAGTGGAAGAAAGGTATGAGGGTCAGTGTATCGGTTGGGTTTGGAAACAGTCGGAAGTCTATGAGGAATTGGTTCTCGGTACCTATTTGCAGATTATATCCGGGCTTTGTCTGCCCGTTTCTCATGGCGTCTTCTTTCATGCGCATGAAGGTGGCATCAGGATCGGTCTTGGAATAGGAGTTGCGTTCTCCAAGAGTATCAAGATGGTTGTCGTATTCCATCAACTTGTCACGGTACTCCTCAAGTTCCCGGACCTGTTTCTTCTTTTCCCGGATGACTTTCTTTTGTTCCTTGTCCTTTGTTACAGGTTGGTGTTCCAGTACCTCTTTAAGTTCATCCACTATATCTGAGAGCATGGCGGGAGTGAACTCTACGGGGGTGTCTTTGACGGAGTTCTCTTGGGCTATGGCTTCATCCACCTGCTCCAGGAGAATGCGGATCTTATCCATCAGCTTTGTACGGTTCTTTTCGACTGTCTTGCGCCAGACAAAAGTATATTTGTTGGCCCTGGACTCAATCTTGGTACCGTCGATATACTCTACGTCAAGGCTGATGAAACCTTTGTCGGCAAGGACAAGGACCAACTGCGTGAAGACGTTGTTGATTTCCTCCTTGACACGGTTACGGAAACGGTTGATGGTAATAAAATCCGGATGTTCATTACCGGAAAGCCAGATATAATGAATGTCACGTAGGAGAAGCTTCTCTATTTTGCGGCACGAATAGATATTGTTCATGTAGGCGTAAATAATCACCTTGAGCATCATTTTAGGATGATAAGGACAACGACCGGTTGCTTTATAAAGCTTCTTGAAATTGTCAAGATTGAGATTATCAACAACAGTATTAACTATGCGAACCGGATCGTTCGCTGCTATGTTTTCATCAATTCTTTGGGGAAAAAGAACTGTTTGGTTGGGAATGTAAGGACGAAAATGTAACTTTGCCATAACGAAAAACTTTATGCCTAAAGATACAAAAACTTTGGGTAATAACAAAGCCCGGGCTTGGGAAAGTCTGGGCTTTGTGCATAAAAAAAGGTTGGGCCAGCGTTTTGACACAACCTCCTGCAACACGTATCTTGCACACCATTTACTAACTAATAATCAACCTATTAACAGCATATCAGTGTAAGATGGCAGATAATTACCATTCAAATTCTTCTGTGTAGGAGTCAAATATAGGTTGATCAGTGATTCCTTTCTGACGGAAAATACGTTGTATATATTCCTGCTGTTCCGGAGCAATAAATTTCTCCTTACGATAGAAACGATAATACACTCCTCGTCCGAAATGATTGAGCATCATACGTTTAAGGGAGTCCGCATCTTTATGAGGTACATTATCCAACAAATGCTTGATTCCCCAAGCCACACGTATCTTCCGTATCGGGTGGAAGGAAGGGCAGGAATTCGCATCTTCCGGAATACAGTTCGGATTAACCACCGACAACGTAGGATACTGGTTGGTACTATGCATCGCTACCAAATGATGCAAACATTTCTCTCCTTTCGGACAGTGGGTGTTGAAGCAATGGGTATATCCATAGGGCACTGCTTGATAGTTAAATTCATCTTCCATAATTACTTTTTCTTTAAATATATCTATTTCATTACAGCCTTTTAGGCACATATATCAATAAAAAAAAGACAGGAGTTACCATAAGCATACTTAAGGCAATTCCTGTCTTAACAATAAAATATTCTAATTAAAGTTCCATCTCTTTGCGATCATTCCGGATAAATTCCAATAACCGCTCTACAGCCTCTTCTTCCGGAATATTTTTTTCTACACATACTTTTCCTTTATAAAGGCTGATTTTACCACGGCCTGCGCCTACATAACCATAATCAGCGTCGGCCATTTCACCGGGACCATTCACGATACATCCCATAATACCGATCTTCAAACCTTTCAGATGAGAGGTAGCTGCTTTAATACGTGCAATCGTCTTTTCCAAATCATAAAGTGTACGACCGCAACCGGGGCAAGAAATATATTCCGTCTTAGAAGTGCGGGTACGCCCGGCTTGCAAAATACCAAAAGCAGTTGCATCAATCACAGCATGGCTCAAACTACCCTGATTAAACAAAAATATTCCGTCGCAAAGCCCATCAAAGATCAAAGCTCCCATATCCACTGCCGATTTAATCTGCAAATCTTCCGCATTGTTTTCCGCATAATGCTGGAAGAATACAACCGGATTCTGCAAACCTTCTGTCATCAGCTGATGTACCAATGCACGATGCTCACCTAATCGGTTCGGATGATTACTTTGAGAAATAATAACGACTTCCGGATGAACTTTCAGGCAAGCAATCACTTCATCCGTCTGCGCCATGTAAGGCATAAACAAGAATTTCAGTTCAGCATTGCATGTTCCCATGAATGGCAATTGCTCATGATTGAATGCCGGCCACGTTCCGGCTTCGCCGTTCCAGACATCAGCATCAAGAATATATTCCACGCCTGCTTCACGTTGTTCAGGTAAGGACCTTCCCGCATAAATATAATCAGGAGTAAACTGAGGATTTACCTCTGTCTTCCCGTCCATACGGTCGGCAATAACCACCGGTAAATGTTCTCCTCCAATGTTACGAACGGCACGTGTTTTCCGACGCGAAGGAGACAAGTAATTAAATTCCGGTGCTTCTGCCCCCGGAACATAGGGATGATTCTGCCTCAACAGTACATAATCCACCAATTTACGGGCAACAGGAATTTCCGCTTCGGGTGCTTCACTCAAAGATACACGTATGGTATCCCCCAATCCGTCACTTAACAGTGCACCGATTCCTAATGCGGATTTAATACGTCCGTCCTCTCCATCTCCAGCTTCCGTCACGCCAAGATGTAATGGGAAAAACATCCCTTCCCGTTCCATTACGGCAACAAGTAATCTGACTGTCTTCACCATTACGACCGTATTGGAAGCTTTGATCGAAATCACCACATCGGTAAAATGCTCCGCCACGCAAATACGCAGAAACTCCATACAGGATTCTACCATCCCTTCAGGAGTGTCTCCATAACGCGACATGATACGGTCTGATAAGGAACCATGATTCACTCCGATACGAATAGCAGTATGATTTTCTTTACAGATATTCAAGAACGGCACAAACCGGTCGCGTATCTTTTGTATCTCCTGCGCGTACTCTTCATCGGTATATTCCAGTTTTTTAAAAGTACGGGCCGCATCTACATAGTTACCCGGATTGATACGTACCTTCTCCGCATACAAAGCAGCTACATCGGCTACTCTCGGATTGAAATGAACATCAGCTACCAACGGGACCATATATCCCTGACTTCTCAAGCCGATATTGATATTCATCAGATTCTCGGCTTCTTTAATACCTTGCGTAGTCAGGCGGACATACTCACCGCCGGCATCAACAATTCTTTTAGCCTGTTCCACACAAGCCTCCGTATCCATCGTGGATGTATTTGTCATCGACTGGATACGAATAGAATTGGGACCGCCCAAAGGAACGGCCCCAATATTTACTTCAGATGTTTCCCTTCGGGAGTAATTGAATAAATCCATTTAATTGGTTTTATATTCGAACTTAACCTCTTTCAAATCTTCGTTTGCTTTTACGATCTTTTTCTTCAGACCTTCTTTGTAAGCTGCAAACGCTTTTGCCAATTCATCATCACTCAACGCAAGCATCTGAATAGCCAGAATAGCAGCATTCATAGCACCATTGATAGCGACCGTAGCTACAGGAATTCCGGGAGGCATTTGGATGATTGAATAAAGAGCGTCTACACCATCAAGTACAGATCCTTTAACAGGTACCCCGATCACTGGTAATGTAGTGTTTGCTGCAATTACACCGGGAAGAGCAGCAGCCATTCCTGCAGCAGCAATAATCACTTTAATGCCACGTGAACGGGCATTCTTTGCAAATTCTTCCACAGCTTCCGGAGTGCGGTGAGCGGAAAGAGCGTTCATTTCGAACGGAACGTGCATATCATTCAGCAGTTGTGCAGCCTTCTCCATAACAGGAAGGTCGGACGTACTGCCCATGATGATACTTACAATTGGATTCATATTATATACTAGTTACAAATTGTTATCAATGATCTACAGCCGCAAGGAGGTTATCCGTTCACAACTGCTTTATATGCTTCTGCATCCAACAAATTTTCCACATCTTTCAGTTCAACCGGTTTCATCTTAATCAGCCAGCCTTCACCATAAGGATCTTTATTCACCAGTTCCGGATTTTCTTCCAATGCTTCATTCTGTTCGAGCACCTCGCCTTCCACCGGCAAGAAAAGATCGGAAATAGTCTTCACTACTTCAATCGTACCGAAAGATTCGCCTGCTTCAAGCGATTCTCCTACAGTAGGAATATCAACAAATACAATGTCCCCTAATTGGTCTTGAGCATAGTCTGTTATACCTACGTAAGCAATATCTCCCTCTACACGAATCCATTCATGTTCGTTCGTATACCTCAAATTCTGTGGAAAATTCATAATAATTAGTTTTTTAGGATTTATACTGTTTTAAAATAATAAGATTCGGAATAATAAATTATACATCGGATGAAGAATCACAAAGGCGCATAGAAAACCTATAATAAAGCCGAAAAGCACCTCACCCAAAGAATGGTGTCCCAACACAATACGTGCAGAGCCCAGTATTCCTGCTATCAGAATAAACAAACATAACCATGCCACCGGATTATAACCGAAAAGAGCACTAAAAGATATCAATCCTGCGATAATCCCACCCATTCCTGCCATGTGTTCACTCAACTTCCATTTTATGTTTACAATAATGCAAATCACAGATACAACCAAAGAAGCCAGTATTATGCCTGTCATATACCAGGGTATATTCAACCGTCGCATCATCAACAGACAGAATACATACGAAATGATCGTCAACAGGATAGGTATATACCTCTTCTTACGTTCACTTAATTCCTGACTGGCAAAACCGTTGATCTTGCGAAACAGAAAAATAGTAATGGTAGGCATCAATATGGTAAAGCAATAAACAACACCCAGCACAATCAGTTTGTACTGTAATGGCATAATGCGCAAATAAGAAAACAGAAATAATACCAGAAATGACAGAAACGGTATGGAAAACGGGGTAAACACCATTGAAGTAATGCGTGCTACCCGCAACATAGTCTTGTCTGCTATGATATGTTCTTTCTCTTTATCCATCATCTCTAACTTTATTTTGATTTATGAATTATTTTCTAAGTCGCGCTACAGGTATATTCAATTGCTGACGGTATTTAGCTACCGTCCGGCGAGCTATGGGATATCCTTTTTCTTTTAGTATATCCGCCAGTTCATCATCTGTCAACGGTTTCTTCCTGTCTTCACCGTCAATACATTCTTTCAGAATCTTACGGATTTCACGAACCGACATTTCCTCTCCGTCTTCTGTTGTATAACCATCACTAAAGAAGAACTTCAGCGGATAGATACCGAAATTGGTCTGTGCATATTTACTGTTGCTCACACGAGAGATAGTCGAAATATCCAACCCTGTTCTTTCGGCAACATCTTTCAGGATCATCGGTTTCAACAATGACTCATCACCTTCGAGAAAGAAAGGACGCTGCAAATCAATGATCGCCTGCATGGTAGTCATCAATGTATTCTGACGCTGTTTTATGGCATCAATAAATCCCTGTGCCGCATCCATCTTCTGTTTCAGAAACATCATGGCTTCTTTGGATTCCTTAGATTGATTCGCTCTGTTTTTGGTATGTTCTTCCACCATTTCAGTAAAATCACGGTTCATACGAAGTTCAGGAACATTCCGGTTATTCAGGCTAAGATTAATCGTCCCGTCATCGTATGTTTCCACGATAAAGTCCGGAACTATTTGTTGCAAGTTTCTTCCGATAGTCTCTCCCAACGAAGCCCCCGGACGTGGATTCAGCTTAGTAATCTCTGCAATTGCTTCTTTAAATTCATCCTCATCCACATCCAGCTTCTTTATCATCTTTTCCCAATGCTTCCGGGTAAACTCCTCGTAGCAATCTCCAATTATGCGTTCTTCCAGTTCCAACAGCGGATCAGGGTTCTTATCCTCCTCTTTCTTACGTCGGATCTGTATCAATAAGCATTCCTGAAGCGAACGGGCACCGATACCGGCCGGATCAAAGTCTTGCAAAATGCATAATGCTTCTTCCAGTTCCTCTTCAGTAGACTCGATACCGGCATAGATAGCCAGTTCGTCACCTATACTTTCCAAAGATTTACGCAACAAACCGTCATCGTCCAGCGAACCGATCAGATACTCAACCAGTTCACACTGATGTTCGGTCAGGTTACGTTCACGCAACTGTTCTTTCAGAATTTCATAAAAAGAAGTGGAATCGGAAAACGGGATATCTTCCGCCTGTTCATCTCTTGAGCGGTTGTTCTCCTGAAGTTTATAGTCGGGAATATCATCTTCGGTCAGATAATCACTCAAAGAATCGTAATCGTTGGTTTCATTATCCATTCCATCTTCTGAAGAATCGCCATCGGCATAATCGTCCGTAGCAGTCTCTTCTTTACCCTCTTCAAGTGCTGGATTTTCCAATAGCTCAGCATGGATACGGTCCTCCAGTTCTACTGCGGGAAGTTCCAACAATTTCACGACCAGAATCTGCTGGGGCGAGAGCGTTTGTATCTGCTGTTGCGCCTGCGATTGTATTTGACGGGAACCTTGTGCCATATTTATTTTTGCTTTCTACTGTTTATCGCTACAAAAGTAACTTTTTAACTACAGATTACACAGATTACAGGGATTATTTTTAATCCTATAACACAAAATTCCTTATCTTTGTTGCACGAACTTAAAATTAGGACAGTATGTTTGCCAAAGAAACCTATATGCAGCGCAGAGCCCTGCTGAAAAAGAAATTAGGCTCCGGAGTATTATTATTTCTAGGTAACGACGAATGTGGGCTGAATTATGAAGACAACACTTTCCGCTATCGTCAGGATTCAACTTTTCTTTATTACTTCGGGTTATCGTGTGCCGGTCTTTCGGCTATCATTGACATCGACGCTGACAAAGAAATTATATTCGGCGATGAATTGTCTATTGACGCTATTGTATGGATGGGATCACAACCTACTCTACATGAAAAATGTGAACGGGTTGGGATTAAAGAAATGATGCCATCCGCTGAAATTGCAAACTATCTGCACAAATGTGTGCAAAAAGGAAAAGCAATTCACTATTTACCCCCTTACCGCCCCGAACATAAGTTGAAATTGATGGATTGGTTAGGTATTCCTCCTGCACGTCAGGAAGGTTCCATCCCTTTTATTCGTGCCGTAATCGCTCAACGTAGTTATAAATCGGAAGAAGAAATCGTAGAAATAGAAAAGGCTTGTGATGTTACCGCAGATATGCACATCACCGCCATGAAAGTGCTCCGTCCAGGAATGTATGAATATGAAGTGGTAGCAGAAATGAATCGGGTTGCCGAGGCTAACAACTGCGAACTTTCTTTTGCAACAATTGCTACGATCAATGGTCAGACTTTGCATAATCATTATCACGGAAATTTAGTAAAACCGGGTGATCTATTCCTAATAGATGCCGGAGCGGAAGTAGAAATGGGGTACGCCGGAGATATGTCATCTACCATCCCTGCTGACAAGAAATTTACACAACGCCAACGTGAAGTTTATGAAATTCAAAATGCAATGCATCTGGAATCGGTCAAAGCACTCCGCCCCGGCATTCCTTATATGGATGTATATGAATTATCCGCTCGTGTCATGGTGGACGGAATGAAAGCTCTCGGACTGATGAAAGGAGACACAGAAGACGCTGTACGTGAAGGTGCCCATGCTTTGTTCTATCCGCACGGATTGGGACACATGATGGGACTGGATGTTCATGACATGGAAAATCTGGGAGAAATTTGGGTAGGTTACAACGGACAACCCAAAAGTACACAATTCGGTCGCAAGTCACAACGTCTTGCCATTCCACTGGAGCCGGGATTTGTGCATACCGTTGAACCGGGTATTTACTTTATCCCCGAATTGATTGATATGTGGAAGGCAGAAAAGAAGTTTACCGATTTCATCAATTACGATAAAGTGGAAACTTACAAAGACTTCGGTGGTATCCGTAACGAGGAAGATTATCTGATTACAGAAACCGGCGCACGTCGTCTGGGTAAAAAGATTCCTTTGACACCCGAAGAAGTGGAAGCATTGAGATAAAAAACAAGAATTACCATGTAAAAGCGATTAAAAAGTATTTCCCGCTATAAGAAATACTCTTTAATCGCTTTTTACATGATAGGCTCATTCTGCCGAAAACAATTACCTTGCCCAATTATTCAGGTCGATATTCCAATATATCTCCCGGCTGACAATTTAACTCTTCACAAATAGACTCTAAAGTAGAAAAGCGTATTGCCTTAGCTTTTCCTGTCTTCAAAATAGACAAATTCGCAAGAGTCAGATCTATTCTTTCCGCTAACTCGCTAAGCGAAATTTTCCGCTTTGCCATCATCACATCCAAATTTACTATAATAGGCATAGCATCATCAATTAAACAGTTAAATCATTCTCTTCCTTAATATTTACAGCTTTTCTTATGATACTTCCAAGGAATATCATTAAGAAACCAATTACATAAATTAATAACCAATCCTGATAAACTGTATATGTCTGTATTGTTACCGCTTCAATAGTATGATCGAACAAACGCCCACGAATTAACATACATAAAATAATAATTATACCGCAACTTGTTACAATTCCAGCCGTCTTTCTAGTCAATAAATTACGGCTGTCGATACGGAAAATCTGTATGCAAATAAAAAGCAAACATACGATATTACAAACTAATATTCCTACTGATGCATAATTTACTGTACTGTTATGCAATTCTTTAAAAATCCCAATACTGTAAACAAGACATTGCAGAATAGTTAAAGCAGCAATGAATACTACGATTCCAACTCCGGCATACTTACTTTTTAATCCTTTGAATTTTAATTTTATTCCCATAATCGTTTATCTTTAAGATTCCTTTTCTACCAGCAAAAATACATATTTCTGGTAACACTCAAAAGAAAAACGATAATTATTTATCGAAATACGATAAATATCAAAGTGCTTTGAAACTTTTGAAATAGTCCCTATACCATTAATCAGTTTTATTTTTCAATTAAACATGTAATTCCAATATAAACCGACTTCCTTTGGTGTAGGTAGTATCCAGTGTCAGACTTCCATTCATTTTAGTAGCAAGCAGAGAACAGATTGGCAATCCCAGCCCGTCACCTTGTGTCAGATCCTTTATTTCAGCAAAAGGTTTAAAGAGATTCTCCTTCAGTTCTTCCGGAATTCCACAACCGGTATCAGTCACTATAAACTGATGTGTATGTGCTCCCCTTTTCTTGAAATCAAGTATTATTTTACCTTCGGAAGTATAGTAAGCAGCATTTTTCAACAAATGAATTAAAATTCGTTCTAACTGTTCAGGATTCGTTTTTATTTGCAATTTGGCAGCATTCACTACTGAAGTAACTCCCGGTTGCAATAATCCTGAAATCTTTGCCATAACCGCTTCACTAAATGTACAGACATTGACTTCACGCAACTCATATATTTCTGTCAGCGAGTTTTCCAAAGAGGAGAGTTCCTGTATATCATCACTGAATTTCTTCAATGAAGCTACCTGCAATTGCATTTGTTGTCCCTCCTGCAATGCTTTTTCAGAGATACGCCCAGCCGAAGTTTCCAACGTATCCAAAGCCGGTGCCATCTGTGCCGAGATATTGGAAATAAACTGCGTCTTTAATTCATTATGCTCATTGGCAATCTTTATACTTTTCTTTAATTTCTTATTGTTAACGACACAACGAAGCCAAATAACAGCAAGCAGGATCAAGCCGGCAATAAGTACAGCGGCAAATATACCAAGTCCTATTATTATATATTGTTTCACAGCTAAAGAGTCATCCTTCTCTGTAATAATATTCAAACTTTCCTCGTTCTTTCTTTTAAGAACATTAAGTTCATCCTGTGCAGTCAATGTTTTAACCGAGTCTGTCCACAATATAAAATTCTCGTAAGTACGACAAGCCAATGCAGTATTATTTGATTTCTTGGAGATTTCTATCAAATTCCGATAACACTCGTTTACTTTCTCGTAATTCTTCTTTTCTTTATATTGACTGATAAGTTTTCGGAAACATGCATCTCCTTGAGCATTAAGTCCAAATGTATAATAGTACTCAGCCTGAATATACAGAAGTTCCTCACTCAAAGAATCAGTTTTTGCCAAACCGGCTATTTCATCCAACTTAGCCAATTGCTCCTTAGCTTGTGCAGTAGCTTTCAGCCTGATATACATTTTCAACCTTTCTTTGGTGACTAAAAATTGCAAGTCATAGAAAGGTTTATGTAGCTTTTCTGCCCCAGTCGCAATCAACTGATTCATATCCCGGCAAAGCTCAAATGCTTCCTTATAATAGTTCTCCCGAACATAGAGTTCAGCAGTTTGAATCCCGCATTGAACGGCTTTTTCATAATTCCCATAAGAAGAAAATGCAGAATATGCTTGTTTAAAAAGATAACGTGCCTTGACATATTCTTTTTGTTCAAGATAGCTCTGTCCCATTTTCATCAATTCCGTCGCTTTGTCAGAGGCTTCTTCTGCTTTAGTTATTGTACTGATACTAAGAATAATAACCCAAAATAAAGACCATATTTTCATAAATCATAGTATTTGCTTCTACTGCAAAGGTAAAAAATAATTCTAAACCGTATACCTTTTGCTATTTCATTTGAGAACATTTTTCTTTACCTAATATTTAAAACTACTTCCTCCCAAGAATTCCCGAAGTAGTGATGTCGGTGGAATTTCTTTATCCTGCACCGGAACAAAATACTTAATAAACTTCAGCAAGCGATATGCCTCGCAATATTCCGGACAATTACGAGGCACTCCCGTCAAAATAGGTTCAGCATGCAAACGTAACACTGCAAACTCAAATAGTAAAGCGGAATTAAACATTACATCTGCATTCTCCTGATAAGGAAATATCCATTTATCTTCTCCGGCACGTACACTAGGCCAGCGGGAAATTGTCTCACGAGCAGAATAACCCCGATAATTAAAGTCGCGGATAATACGACGTAACAATCGGTTATCTGTGGTAGGAATCCAATTGTGATCATCCAATGAGATGGTAGTCAAAGCAGATACATATATCTTAAATTTCTTCTCATCGGGTATATGAGGAGTCAGTTCCGGATTCAAAGCATGAATTCCTTCTAAAATCAAAATTGTATTTTCTTCAATTCTCAGTTTATCGCCTTTGAATTCCTTCTTACCAAGTGCAAAGTTAAAACGAGGTAATTCCACTTCCTCTCCACGAAGCAAAGCTTGCAACTGCCGATTAAACAGATCCAAATCGAGCGCATACAGAGATTCATAATCATAATTCCCATGTTCATCCAACGGAGTATCTTCTCGGTCTACAAAGTAATTATCCAATGAAATCGGAAACGGTTTCAACCCGTTTGTCATCAATTGTATCGAAAGCCGCTTACTAAAGGTGGTTTTTCCGGAAGAGGAAGGACCGGAAATCAACACAAGTTTCACCCTGTTTCCATTCTCTCCCCGATGAAAAATCGTATCGGCTATCTGAGCTATTTTCTTTTCTTGCAAAGCCTCTGCCACATTAATCAAATCCGTAGCATGCCCCACTTCGCATGCAAGGTTAAAGTCACCGGCATTGTTAAGTCCCATGATATAACTCCAGTTGAGATGTTCCTTAAATACATCCAACATTTTTTCCTGTTTAACCACGTCTTCCAATACTTCCGGATTCTCTCTACTCGGAATACGCAAAAGTAACCCATCGTAATATTTCACAATATCGAATAGTTTCAGATAGCCGGTACTCGGCAAAAGGTTTCCGTAATAGTAATCTACTGTATCGCCTAATGTATAATAATAGGTATAAATAGAACCGGATGTTTCGAGTAACCGCACTTTATCATTCATTCCCCGTTCACTGAATACCCGTACGGCCTCAGCTGTATGACACTCAATCCGGTGATAAGAGATGTTTTCTTCTACAATTTCCTGCATCCTCTTTTTGATGCGTGTCACGTCTTCCAATTCTATAGGACGACCAATTCGCAGATTGCAGAAATAACCTTTTGACACCGGATGTTCTACATACAGTTTTCCTTGCGGAAAAAGCTCTGTAACTGCCTTATACAGGACAAAGCATAAAGATCGGACATACGTACGCATACCCGACTGATCACGTACATCGAGAAACTCTACGTCTTTATTATTATAAACTCTGAAGTTAAGTCCTTCGGAACGATTGTTCACTTTGGCACTAACTACCTGATAAGGAAAATTAAGATTAAAACCGTAATAAATATCCAAAAGTGAGCTTCCGATAGGGAATTCTTTATAAATATTATTATTTTTGCAACATATTTGTATCATCTGTTTCATCGTTGTTCTTTAAAGGGTGAATTATGTGGGACTAAATATACGTTATATTAATCAGATAGAGAACAAACAACCATTAAAATTATTATAGATGGAATATTCTTTTTATGATTTTTTAAAGCTCATAGGTTCATTAGGCCTCTTCCTATATGGAATGAAAATAATGAGTGAGGGCTTGCAAAAAGTCGCGGGCGACAGGCTACGAAGTATTCTGACAGCAATGACCACCAACCGGGTAACAGGTGTATTAACAGGAGTGCTAATCACAGCCCTTATCCAATCTTCATCAGCAACGACGGTCATGGTCGTGAGTTTCGTTAATGCCGGATTACTGACTCTGGCTGAATCTATCAGCGTAATTATGGGAGCCAACATCGGTACTACAGTTACTGCTTGGATTATCTCTATTTTTGGATTTAAAGTTGATATGGCTGCTTTCGCCCTTCCTCTTCTGGCCATCGCCTTGCCACTTATCTTTTCGGGTAAGAGCAACCGTAAATCCATAGGTGAATTCATTTTCGGTTTTTCTTTTCTCTTCATGGGGCTTTCTTATCTGAAAGCAAATGCACCCGACTTAAACTCCAACCCGGAAATGCTCGCTTTCGTACAGAACTACACAGACATGGGATTTTTCTCTGTTCTACTGTTCTTATTCATCGGCACCATTCTGACCATGATCGTACAAGCCTCGGCAGCTACCATGGCAATTACCTTAATTATGTGTGCCAACGGCTGGATCAGCCTTGAACTGGGAGCAGCACTAGTTTTAGGTGAAAATATCGGAACTACGATCACGGCCAATCTTGCCGCACTAACAGCCAACACCCAGGCTAAGCGGGCAGCATTGGCCCATTTTGTTTTTAATGTGTTCGGCGTCATCTGGGTGTTGATCATCTTCCATCCTTTTATGCAGTTCGTAAATTGGGTCGTAGATACATTCTTTCAAACAAGTAATCCCGAAGTGGCTATATCTTACAAACTATCCGCTTTCCATTCCATCTTCAATATATGTAATGTGTTTATATTGATTTGGGCTGTAAAACTCATAGAACGTACCGTATGTGCTTTAATACATCTGAAAGATGAAGACGAAGAGCCACGCCTCCGGTTTATCACAGGTGGTATGCTTTCTACGGCAGAACTCTCTATTCTCCAGGCACGTAAAGAAATTCACCTGTTTGCGGAACGTACTCATCGTATGTTTGGAATGGTTCAGGATCTGCTACACACCGAAAAAGATGATGACTTCAATAAGTTATTCAGTAGAGTAGAGAAATACGAGAATATCAGCGATAATATGGAGTTAGAAATAGCCAACTACTTGAATCAGGTTTCCGAAGGACGGTTAAGCTCTGAAAGTAAGTTGCAGATTCGTGCCATGCTACGTGAAGTAACTGAAATCGAAAGTATCGGTGACAGTTGTTACAACCTGGCTCGTACCATCAACCGGAAACGTCAGACAAACCAGGACTTTACAGAAAAGCAATATGAGCATATTCATTTTATGATGAAACTAACAAGCGATGCTCTTTCGCAAATGATTGTAGTGGTAGAAAAACCGGAACATCAAAGCATTGACATCAATAAGTCTTTCAACATTGAGAATGAAATCAATAACTACCGCAATCAACTGAAGAATCAGAATATTCTGGATGTGAACAACAAAGAATATGATTACCAGATGGGAGTTTACTACATGGATATTATCGCTGAATGTGAAAAGCTCGGTGACTATGTAGTTAATGTGGTGGAAGCGAGTAGTGACGTGAAAGAGAAAAAAATCCCTTAATCTACTAATGGAATAACAAATCTCTCATTTTATATATACATCTATAAATAGACGTGTTACTTCTTTAAATGGTCGGATATGTTATCCATACATACCCGACCATTTCAATTCACAGAATCTTTATTTCTCTCTTTTATTCTTCATACGGTTCGAAATCTTCTTTGCCTACTCCGCAAAGAGGACATACCCAATCATCCGGAATATCCTCAAACGCTGTACCTGGATCAATTCCACCATCCGGATCACCTTGTTCCGGATCATAAATGTAGTCACAAACCGTGCAAATGTACTTTCTCATACTGTTCGTTTTTTATTGGTTTTCTATATAATAAAACGCTAATATAAGCAAATTGTTCAGATTCCTTTTTTTATAAAAAGGAAAAAAGTATCTTTGTAAGCACATACTGAACAAAATACATCATGCACACAATATTACTATTTATCTTCCTTATCATAGATATCGTCCTGCTAAGCATCTTCTTGTGGGAGCGAAAAAAACGTCTTTATATGCAGCAACAGTTACTCCAAGACGCCAAAGAGTTGAGGCATGCCCATCATATTACAAATGCTATATTAAAAAATGTACATGCTTTCATTTTATTGATAGATAATGATTTTAAAGTACAACAAACCAATTATTACCAACTGACAGGAGTACTGGAAAGCTTGGATAGAAAAAGAGTCGGTGATTTACTGCAATGCCGCAACGCACTATCTGCAAAAGGAGGCTGTGGCACACATGTTTTTTGTGGAACTTGTCCAATACGCCACGCCATTCAACAGGCATTCGACCAGAAAAAGAGTTTCACCAATTTAGAAGCAACTTTAAATGTAGTTACATCGGATAGCGAAACTGTTGAGTGTGATGCTATTATCTCCGGAACATATCTTATGCTCGACGAGGAAGAGAAAATGGTAATTACCGTACATGATATCACCCATCAAAAACAAATAGAAAGGGCATTAGTACAAGCTAAAAATAAGGCTGAAGAAGCCGATATTTCAAAATCTGCATTTTTAGCAAACATGAGTCATGAAATACGTACTCCGTTAAACGCGATCATGGGATTCTCTGAAATTCTGGAAGTAACCAATAATGCAGAAGACAAAGCACAATATCAAAAAATAATCAAAACAAATGCTGAACTGTTATTACAATTGATCAACGATATTCTGGATATGTCGAAAATAGAAGCAGGAACTCTCGAATTCGTATATACCGAAGTGGATATCAATCAGTTAATTCACGAGTTACAACAACTTTTCCAGTTGAGAACAGCCGGATCTGTAGAAAATATAAAGATATTGACAGAGACTTCCCTTCCTTCCTGTCTGATACAAACAGACCGTAATCGTATCTCGCAAGTACTCGCCAACTTCATGACCAATGCTATCAAATTTACAAAAAAAGGAAGTATCTGCATCGGCTACGAAGCTAGAGAAAATGAACTTTATTTCCATGTCACTGATACTGGAATTGGGATCTCAGCTGAAAAGTTACCGAATGTATTCGAACGTTTTGTAAAATTAAACAAGGATAAAAAGGGAACAGGACTGGGACTTTCATGGTATAAAACCATTATTTCCAAGTTAAACGGATCAATTGGCGTAGATTCTGTGGAAGGAGAAGGCTCTACTTTCTGGTTTACAATCCCCTATAGTTCATGCGGCAGACCTAAATGAATAATTGCAACTTCATAAAAAATTTTAATTAAACATTTTATCACAATTTAATGTTGTACTTTTGCAATCCTAACTAAACGCATGTATCTGCATGAGTGCAAAAAAAGATGATTATAATCATTTAGGACTTACTGATAAGGAAGTCCTACAAAGCAGGGGAAAAAATGGTGTAAACCTGCTAACACCCCCTAAGCGTCCATCTCTTTGGAAACTTTACCTCGAAAAGTTTGAAGATCCTGTTGTACGCGTATTATTAATAGCCGCCGCATTTTCGTTGATTATCTCTATCATCGAAAATGAATATGCCGAAACTATCGGAATTATTGCAGCGATTCTGCTTGCTACAGGTATCGGTTTCTTTTTCGAATACGATGCTAACAAAAAATTCGATCTGCTGAATGCCGTTAATGAAGAGACGTTAGTCAAAGTTATCCGAAACGGGCATGTTCAAGAAGTTCCCCGTAAAGATATTGTTGTGGGGGATATTGTAATTCTGGAAACAGGAGAGGAAATTCCTGCCGATGGAGAATTACTGGAAGCCATTTCTCTACAAGTTAACGAATCCAACCTTACCGGTGAACCGGTAATCAATAAAACAGTTGTCGAAGCTGATTTTGATGAAGAAGCAACATATGCTTCTAATCTGGTTATGCGCGGAACAACAGTGGTGGACGGTCACGGGACAATGCGTGTTTTACATGTAGGAGATGCAACGGAGATTGGGAAAGTAGCCCGTCAAAGCACAGAACAGAACCTTGAACCGACTCCATTAAACATCCAACTAACCAAGCTTGCTAACCTGATCGGAAAGATCGGATTTACAGTTGCAGGATTGGCCTTCCTTATATTCTTTGTAAAAGATGTGTTGCTATATTATGATTTCAGCGCACTCAACAGTTGGCAGGAATGGCTTCCTGTTTTGGAACGGACACTGAAATACTTTATGATGGCAGTTACCTTAATCGTTGTAGCTGTTCCGGAAGGTTTGCCTATGAGTGTTACATTAAGTCTGGCACTGAATATGCGCCGTATGCTTTCCACTAATAACCTGGTGAGAAAGATGCACGCTTGTGAGACAATGGGGGCAATTACGGTCATTTGTACAGACAAAACCGGTACTCTGACTCAAAACCAGATGCAAGTATATGAGCCAAACTTTTATGGAATCAAAAATAATAGTCAGTTATCTGATGACGATATCAGTGCTCTTATTGCAGAAGGAATTAGTGCGAACTCAACTGCTTTCCTTGAAGAAACTACCAATGGCGAAAAGCCTAAAGGAGTAGGAAATCCAACTGAAGTTGCTTTATTATTATGGCTCAATAGCCAGGGCAGAAATTATCTGGAGCTCAGAGAGAACGTACATATACTTGACCAATTAACGTTCTCTACAGAACGCAAATTCATGGCTACGCTTGTTGAATCACCGATTATCGGAAAGAAAATACTCTATATCAAAGGAGCTCCCGAAATCGTTCTCGGCAAATGCAAAGAAGTTATATTGGACGGACGTCGAGTAGATGCAGTAGAATATCGCTCTACGGTAGAAGCACAGTTACTGAACTATCAGAACATGGCAATGCGTACTCTCGGTTTTGCTTTCAAAATAGTAGGAGAAAATGAGCCGAATGACTGCACAGAGCTTGTCTCTGCCAATGACTTAAACTTTTTAGGTATAGTTGCCATTTCAGACCCTATACGTCCGGATGTACCTGCTGCGGTAGCTAAATGCCAATCAGCCGGTATCGGTATTAAGATTGTCACCGGAGACACTCCGGGAACTGCTACAGAGATTGCACGCCAAATCGGACTATGGAATCCTGAAAAAGACACTGAATGGAATCGGATAACAGGTGCTGCCTTTGCTGAATTAAGTGATGAAGAGGCATTGAAACGTATCATGGACCTCAAAATCATGTCACGTGCACGTCCTACGGACAAACAACGCCTGGTGCAGTTGCTTCAACAAAAAGGAGCAGTAGTTGCCGTAACAGGAGATGGTACGAATGACGCACCTGCCCTGAATCATGCTCAAGTGGGATTGTCAATGGGTACAGGAACTTCCGTTGCCAAAGAAGCAAGTGATATC
Source organism: Bacteroides bouchesdurhonensis (assembly GCF_900155865.1). Classification (GTDB taxonomy): domain Bacteria; phylum Bacteroidota; class Bacteroidia; order Bacteroidales; family Bacteroidaceae; genus Bacteroides; species Bacteroides bouchesdurhonensis. Next base: position 1,015,540 of record NZ_LT707006.1, on the reverse strand, counting down.
ACACTGCTTGATGATTCGTTCAATAGCATTGGAACTGCCGTTATGTGGGGACGTTCACTCTATAAAAATATCCAACGGTTCATCGTATTCCAGTTGACAATCAACTTTGTTGCTTTGTTAATTGTACTGCTAGGCTCTATCATCGGTACAGAACTACCCCTAACCGTTACACAAATGTTATGGGTAAATCTTATTATGGATACCTTTGCCGCTTTAGCCTTAGCTTCTATTCCTCCCAGCGAGACTGTAATGCAGGATAAACCCCGGCGTAGCAGCGATTTTATCATTACGAAAGCAATGAGGCATAATATATTAGGTGTAGGTTCTGTCTTCCTTATCATACTGCTTGGAATGATCTATTATTTCGATCATTCTCCTCAAGGTATGGATGTACAAAATCTCACTATCTTCTTTACTTTTTTTGTCATGCTTCAATTTTGGAATCTCTTCAATGCCCGTGTATTCGGTACTACCGATTCTGCTTTCAAAGGGATTTCCAAATCGTATGGTATGGAGTTTATCATTTTAGCCATTTTAACCGGTCAGTTCCTCATTGTACAATTCGGAGGAGCAGTATTCCGTACAACACCGCTCGACTGGCAAACCTGGCTTTGTATTATAGGCGTTTCGTCCATGGTGTTATGGGTTGGAGAACTTATTCGCCTTGTCCAACGTATTACTCACAAAAAGAAAAATGAAAAGTAAAGGAATTAAGAATCTCCTTATCGATCTTGGTGGGGTTCTTATAAATCTAGACCGCCAACGTTGTATTGACAATTTTAAGAAATTAGGATGTGAACATGTCGACTCCCTGCTGAATTTCTATCATCCACAGGGAATCCTCATGCAACATGAAAAAGGAATGATTACTTCTGCTGAATTTCGCAATGGGGTTCGCGAGATGATGAGAAAAACGCTCAGTGATCAGCAAATTGATACAGCCTGGAACAGCTTTCTTGTGGATATACCTACCTATAAGCTTGAACTCTTATTGAAACTTCGCGAGAAATATGTAGTCTACTTGCTTAGTAATACGAATGCTATCCATTGGAAATGGGCTTGTGAGAATGCTTTCCCTTACCGCACATTCAAAGTAGAAGACTACTTCGAAAAGGCTTATCTCTCTTTTGAAATGAAAATGATCAAACCCGAAATGGAGATTTTTAAAGCTGTCATCGAAGATGCAGATATTGACCCTAAAGAAACTTTCTTCATTGACGACTCTGACATAAACTGTAAAGTAGCTCAGGAATTGGGAATTTCGACCTATACTCCAAAAGCCGGTGAAGATTGGAGCCATTTATTCAATAAAAAAAGGTAATTTTGCAACTATGCAGATTATACGTGATACAGACACTATAATTCCTGAGCCATGTGTAGCCACCATCGGTTTTTTTGATGGAGTACATATCGGACATCGCTATTTGATTCAACAAGTGAAAGAGATAGCGACAGCCAAAGGTTTGCGTTCTGCCTTAGTTACTTTTCCCGTTCATCCTCGTAAGGTGATGCATTCGGATTATCGTCCGGAATTATTAACGACTCCGGATGAAAAAATCAATTTGTTAGCCGATACCGGAGTAGACTATTGCCTGATGCTTGATTTCACTCCAGAGATTTCCAGTTTGACAGCCTTGGAGTTTATGGAACGATTGTTGAAAGAACGATTTCAGGTAAAATGTCTGGTTATAGGCTACGATCATCGTTTTGGACATAATCGGAGTGAAGGATTCGAAGATTATGTACGTTATGGCCAATCTATTGGCATGGAAGTAGTTCGTGCTCTTGCATGTACAGATTATATAGAAATAGATGATGCTAAAAAGATAACAGTAAGTTCTTCACTTATTCGGAAACTGCTTCATCAAGGGGATGTCGATCTAGCTGCCCGTTGTTTGGGATACGAATATTTTCTGAATGGTACAGTCGTAGGCGGTTATCAGGTAGGACGGAAAATAGGATTTCCGACAGCTAACTTAAACGTTGATGATCCCGATAAATTAATTCCTGCAGACGGGGTATATGCTGTTTGGGTGACTGTTGATGGGAAAACTTATATGGGAATGTTGAACATTGGAGTACGTCCTACTATCGACAATGGTTCTAACCGGACTATTGAGGTAAATATCCTACATTTCCATTCAGATATTTACGATAAATTCATAAGGCTTACTTTTGTAAAAAGAACACGTCCCGAATTAAAATTCGACAGTATTGAAGAGTTAATAGAAGAACTCCATAAAGATGCTAAGGAAGTAGAAACTATATTAAGCTAAATACTGTCTATATTCATAGACTAAAGAATATAACAAATATGAGAACTGCGATCAAACTAATTTTATTATACCTCGTCATTGCACAGATTGTCGCTCCAATTTTAGTGATGATTCCTTGTGTAATTTATCAAATAATAACCACTGGAAGTTTAAATAATGAAGCATTGATGAACTTGATTATAATTCCAGCACAATTAACCGGGCAACTCATGATGCTTATATATTTATGGAAAGCCGGCTATATCAGCAAACAAAAAACAACTTGGTCACTGGTATCCGGTTCTTATCTGCTTCTTAGTGTGCTGGCAATTCTTTCCTGTTCTTTTGTAGTATCCGCTATCACAGACTTAATGAAATGGATTCCCAATATCATGGAATTCCCCTTCGAGATTCTCCAATCTAACTGGATTGGAATACTTGTCATATCACTTATTGGCCCTATATTTGAAGAATTACTATTTCGTGGAGCAATCACCAAGGCCTTGCTGCAACAGTATAATCCAACAAAAGCTATTCTTTTTTCAGCATTTCTATTTGGCGTAATTCATATCAATCCGGCCCAAATACTACCCGCATTCTTAATCGGAATACTATTAACATGGATTTATTATAAAACAGCGAGTCTGATTCCTTGTATTCTTATACATGTTCTCAACAATTCACTGTCTCTTTATCTAAGTGCAAAATTTCCAGAAGCTAAGTATATAGACGAGATTATCACCGGAACTCCTTATCTGATTACCTGTCTTGTATCATTGCTTATACTGGCAGGAGTTATCCTATTGATGAATCGGACAACTGTTCGTTATCCATGGAATGAAACGAATATAAACTAACCTATTGTACTCCATTATATTATAAAAAAGTAGATTAAGTTTTTTATCTTAATCTACTTTTTTTATTGGTTAACTAACTATCATTAGGTTATCTTCCTTCTTTTGCCTTGAACGCCAAAGCATACATACGTATCTGTTTCACCATCGAAAGCAAACCATTGCTTCGTGTAGGCGACAAGTGTTCTTTCAAACCAATTTTATCAATAAAATAAAGATCAGCTTTTAGAATTTCATCGGCTGTATGTCCGGACAGAACTTTAATAAGTAAAGCAATTATTCCTTTTACGATCAGCGCATCACTTTCTGCCTTAAAGACAATCTTACCATCCACGTCATCTGCCTGAAGCCACACACGACTCTGGCAACCTTCAATTAGATTCTGCTCTGTTTTATATTTCTCATCAAGCGGTTCCTGCTCGTTTCCCAAGTCGATCAACAGTTGATAGCGGTCCATCCAATCATCGAAGTCACTGAATTCAGCAATAACTTCGTCCTGCAATTCATTTATTGACATATAAAATAATTATTTAGGTACTGATAAATTATTTATTTCTCATTGTAGATTACTTCCAATACTGTTTGTCCTACAGCTTTCAAAGTATTCTTATCAATATGATCCATATTATCATTGATCGTATGCCAAGTCGGAGTAAAACCTCCTTCCGGATCAGAAGCAATGATATCAATTGTCTTAATACGTGCAAGTTCGTTTATAAACAAATGATCATCCGTAACAGCTCCTCCATTTTCATCAATGAACATTTTCCCATACCCCAGTTTCTTAGCGGTTTTCCATACCTTTTTATTAATATCCGGCGCATATTGCTCTGAGTGAGATTCTTTTAAAAACATAGTATTTTCACCTCCAACCATATCAAGTAAAATACCAAAACGAGCATTATATTTTTCTACATGTGGATTACGAGCCCAATATTGAGCACCCAAACACCATGATTCTTCTTTACCTCCACTTGCCCCATAATCTTCTGCATCCAGAAAAATAATATCAATGCCTAACTCCGGTTGTTGCTGATTAATCAATCGGGCAATCTCCAACAAAACTCCTACTCCACTTGCTCCATCATTTGCACCCAGAATAGGAGTATGATGATTTTTCTCATCCGGATCATTATCAGCCCATGGGCGGGTATCCCAATGTGCAAACAAAGCAATTCTTTTTTTGTTTTCAGGTTTATAAGAGCCTATGATATTCCGCGCTTTCAGTAAAGTCCCGTCATAAGCAATCAAATCGGCATATTGATTGGTTACTCTTGCGCCAAATGTCTCTAATTGTTTAGCCAGATAATTACCACATGCTACATGTTCTTTAGAATTAGGTACCCGGGGACCAAAATCTACTTGACTTTTCACATACAAATACGCACTATCCGCATCAAACTGAGGCACATTCACCACCCCTGCACTCTCTACATTGTTTGTACTACCAGCTTTGCTACTTCCCCCACAAGAAAAAGCGGAGAATAACAAGAAAGTACTACCCAATAATATCATAGCTTTCTTTTTCATTGTCATCTTTTTATGTTAAGACTTCAAAATTAGTCATTTTCATCACAGCATCATTCAAATGGAATAGATTATTAACAAATAAACTTTAGTTCCACATTTTTCTTACCAACTGTAAACTCGACTTTTGCTCCGTTGATTAGTGGTAAATTATGAGTGACATGCCCTACCGGAAAGTTAAAACAAACCGGATAGTCGTATTCTTTCACCAAATCCGCCAAAGCAGCATACAGCTCTTTACCTAACGAATGATCCTCATCGTATTCGGTAAACTGTCCGATGATCAATCCTGACAGTTTCTCCAGCACACCTCCCAACTTCAGATTATACATCATGCGTTCAATAGCATGGGGACGCTCACTGACATCTTCGATAAACAGCACAGTACCTTCTGCAGGAATATCATAAGGAGTACCTCGCAAACCATACGCTACTGCCATGTTTCCTCCGCGTAAGATTCCTTGCACACTTCCCTGTTTATTCAACTTATGTTTTTCACAAGTATATTCGGGCAGATTTCCGAATAAAATATCTTTCAGATAACCGACACAAAGATCACCCTCCGGCTCTACTGTGAGATGGCGAGCCATCAACGAGTGCAACGAAGCATATCCATTTTTCTGGAAAAGATTATGCAAAGCGGTAATATCGCTGAATCCTAGTAACCATTTAGGATGTTCCCTAAAAGCAGTAAAGTCAATTTTATCAATTAAATGTACCACTCCATATCCTCCCCGGCTACAAAGGATTGCTTTTACCTTCGGATCATCCATCGCATCTTGAAGGTCTTTCAAACGCTGTTTGATAGTCCCGGCAAAACGTCCGGAAGAACCTCCGGCATGTTTTCCCATAGCAACTTTCAAGCCCCACAACTCCAAACGTTTCTTCGCTCCTTTTAGAAATTGACTATCAATTTTACTGGAAGGAGAAATAATCACCACTTTATCACCTCGTTGCAAAAAAGAAGGGAATTGAATATCCATATTATTGTTTTATTGATTTTCGCTGATAAAAACGTACCCAGTCTACTTTCATCTCCACCGGAAGCTCTTTCGGATCGACTGCCCCCACCCAAGAGCCGCCCAATTGCATATCAATCAACAAATAAAAAGGCCGATTAAATGGGAACTGGCCTTTCTCTATTGTTTGTATGCGGGGATAAGTAAACGTATGCACATTGTTGATATAGAATGAAAGACTGTCCGGATACATTTCAACTGCAAATACATTGTAGCCATCCGGATCTATCCTTCCTTTAGAACCCGACTTCGGATGTTTTTTTAGACCTAAGGTATAAGTATAATAAGAATGAACCGTTTGATAAGCGATTGAATCATGATTCAAACGTTCCATAATATCAATCTCGCCCCCTACCGGCCAATCGGCATTCTCAGCTAACATCCAGATAGCCGGCCAAGCTCCTTTCGCTGGATCTAACTTGGCACGAATTTCAATGCGTCCATTGGAGAAAGCTTTTTTCCTCTTCGAATAAACACCACCTGTCAAATAAGGAGCCGTGTCATTGAGTTGCGTGTGATTGACAATACCTCTTAGCACTAATTTTCCTTTACGCATTGCATAGCAGGAATCAAAATCTGTCATGTAATTATTCCAATCAGCCCCTCCTCGTGGTATCTTGCTCCATACCTGTTCATTGAAATCTTTTTTTTGATTAAAATTCTCTTCCCACACCAGCGACCAGCCCGCTAGTCTTTGAGTTGATTTACAAGATACGAACATCCAGCAAAAGAACAATGAACTAATAAATAAGAGACCCTTATAATGTTTCATATCAATTTTGTTTTCAGGAAAATTCTTTTGCAAAAATACATGAAAAAACAATGCGATGCATATCAGAACTTAAAAACAAATGTAATATAGCAAATTGTTATATGTAAGGAGGATTTTTTAAGATCATTCTACCTGCTTTTTCAATCATTTTTCAGATATTTGCTAAAAACATTAACGTTATGGAACCTATTCAAAGTTTTGCCCAATTAACAGCCCATCTAAAGAAACAACGCCGTAGAAAACGAATAGCAGTAGTTTGCGCCAATGATGCCAACACAGAATATGCCATTGCCCGTTCCTTAGAGGAAGGAATTGCAGAATTTCTTATGATTGGTGATTCTGCTATTCTAAATAAATTCCCCACTCTCAAACAATATCCCGACTATGTGAAAACAATTCACATTGATGATCCGGACGAGGCTGCACGTGGAGCTGTGCGTATTGTACGTGAAGGGGGAGCAGATATTTTGATGAAAGGTATCATTAATACAGATAACTTGCTCCATGCTATACTCGACAAAGAGAAAGGATTATTACCTAAAGGCAAAATCCTCACTCATCTGGCTGTTATGGAAATCCCGACTTACCATAAGTTACTATTCTTTTCGGACGCAGCCGTAATTCCACGTCCTACATTACAACAACGAATAGAAATGATTTGGTATTCCATCTGCACCTGTCGCCACTTTGGTATCGATCAACCACGCATCGCACTGATTCATTGTACTGAAAAAGTAAGTGCCAAATTCCCACATTCACTGGATTACGTGAATATTGTGGAATTAGCTGAGGCAGGAGAATTTGGAAATGTCATTATCGACGGTCCACTCGATGTGCGTACCTCTTGTGAACAAGCGAGCGGAGATATCAAAGGTATTGTTTCTCCTATCAATGGACAGGCAGACGTACTGATTTTCCCCAACATCGAATCAGGCAATGCATTCTATAAATCTGTATCATTATTTGCGAAAGCGGAAATGGCAGGATTATTGCAAGGTCCTATCTGTCCGGTGGTACTTCCGTCACGCAGTGATTCGGGGTTATCCAAATATTATAGTATTGCAATGGCTTGCCTGCAAGTGTCAGGAGACTGCGAATGCAGAAAACAAATTCATCCGAATTCATAATTTAAAATTCAAGATTAATGAAGATTCTGGCAATCAACCCTGGTTCTACTTCCACCAAAATAGCTGTATACGAAAACGAGACTCCGATTCTGGTTCGTAATATCCGACATACGGTAGAAGAATTAGCCGCCTATCCACAAGTGATAGATCAATTCGAATTTCGGAAGAATCTGGTACTTCAGGAACTGGAAGCTAATGGAATACCTTTTGCATTCGATGCAATCGTCGGACGCGGTGGTCTGGTCAAACCTATTCCCGGTGGTGTATACGAAGTAAACGATGCGATGAAACGTGATACCTTACACGCAATGCGTACTCATGCCTGTAACTTGGGTGGATTAATTGCTGACGAGCTATCTTCTTCTTTACCTAGTTGTCGTGCATTTATTGCCGACCCCGGAGTAGTAGATGAACTGGAAGACGTAGCCCGCATCACAGGATCTCCATTAATGCCACGAATTACCATCTGGCACGCTTTAAACCAAAAAGCAATCGCACGCCGATTCGCTCAGGAGCAACATACTCACTATGAAAATCTGGATTTGATTATTTGCCACTTGGGAGGAGGTATTTCTATAGCAGTCCATCACCATGGACGTGCCATTGACGCTAATAATGCGCTGGATGGTGAAGGTCCTTTCTCACCGGAACGAGCAGGTACACTTCCTGCAGGACAGTTAATTGATTTATGTTTTAGTGGCCAGTTCACCAAAGACGAATTAAAGAAACGTATTTCGGGACGCGCCGGACTTACCGCTCATCTAGGTACTACAGATGTAGCTGCTATTATCCAATCCATAGAAAAAGGTGACAAGACAGCAGAATTAGTAATAGATGCCATGATCTATAATATTGCTAAAGCAATTGGTGCCGCCTCTACTGTACTTTGCGGAAAAATAGACGCGATCCTTCTAACAGGCGGTATTGCTTACTCCGATTATGTAGTCTCCCGTCTGACAAAACGTATTGCATTCCTGGCTCCCATACATGTCTATCCCGGAGAAGATGAAATGGAAGCATTGGCATTGAATGCTCTAAGTGCATTAAAAGGAGAACTACCAATACAAGTTTATAAGTAACTTATATCCCCAGACGTACGTCCAGGGAAAGTCATTCATGCAATCATTCAGAAAAGAATATTATACAACCTATAGACTGATCTTATAATCGAAAAAAGTCCTTACCTGCTTTCTCACTAACCTAGAAACAACTTCCATAACGACATTATTTACTCTACGATTAAACTTTTTTGAGTAAAAAAGCTCTTCCAAAGAAAATTTTCTCATATCTTTGTAACGTGTTAAGTTAATAAATTGATTAAGGTCGATTTTTGACTGTTTCGAATCGGGAAGTATGGGGGTACTTTCCGATTCTTTTTTTAGTATCATTCTGACAAAACAAGATGCACATATAAATAAAATAGCCCGGCTACTTAAAAGTAATCGGGCCATCTATTTATATAGAAACAATTTGTTTCTTTATTTCTTTTCCGGTCTTGGCATCAACACTTTTCTTGAAAGTTTGAATTTACCTGTCTTCGGATCAATATCAATCAATTTAACATCAATCTCATCACCTTCTTTGATACCAGCTTCTTCAACTGTTTCGAGACGTTTCCAATCAATTTCTGAGATATGAAGCAAACCATCTTTGCCTGGCAAGAACTCGATGAATGCACCGTAAGGCATAATAGAACGAACCTTACCTTTATATACTTCACCTATTTCAGGAACAGCAACGATCGCTTTGATCATGCGCATAGCGTCATCAATGCACTTCTTGCTTGTACCAGAAACCTCGATGCGACCAATTCCATCGATTTCTTCGATAGTGATCACAGCCCCCGTTTCTTCCTGCATACCCTGAATGATTTTTCCGCCCGGACCAATTATAGCACCGATAAATTCTTTCGGGATAGTCATTGTCTCAATACGAGGAGCATGGTCTTTCAACTCAACACGTGGTTCAGAGATTGTTTCAGTAATCTTACCAAGGATATGCATACGTCCTTCTTTTGCCTGATTCAAAGCACGTTCCAGAATATCATATGACAAACCGTCTACCTTGATATCCATCTGAGTAGCGGTAATACCGTCTTTTGTACCAGTCACCTTGAAGTCCATATCTCCGAGGTGGTCTTCATCACCCAAGATATCAGACAATATAGCATATTTCTCTTCACCCGGATTCTTAATCAATCCCATAGCAATACCAGAAACCGGTTTGTTGATTTTCACACCCGCATCCATCAAAGCCAATGTTCCGGCACATACAGTCGCCATTGAAGAAGAACCGTTAGATTCAAGAATGTCTGAAACGACACGTACTACATACGGATAGTCAGCAGGAATCTGTCCTTTCAATGCACGCCAAGCCAAGTGACCGTGACCGATTTCACGACGGCCTACACCACGTTGTGCTTTAGCTTCACCTGTTGAGAAAGGAGGGAAATTATAATGTAACAGGAAACGTTCCTTTCCATGAGTCAATACATCGTCTATGATCTTCTCATCCAACTTCGTACCTAAAGTGACAGAAGTCAATGACTGAGTTTCACCACGAGTAAAGATCGCAGATCCGTGAGGTCCAGGCAGGTAACCCACTTCACACCAGATCGGACGAATCTCGGTAGTCTTACGGCCATCCAGACGCTTGCCTTCATCAAGAATGCTACGACGCATGGCTTCTTTTTCCACATCATGGTAATAACGGTCGATCAGCGGAGCTTTTTCTTCCAATTCTTCTTCAGAGAATTGTGCCTTGAACTCGTCACAGATAGCCTCAAAAGCATCCATACGTTCATGCTTGTTTTTGTTTCCGGAAGCAGCGATAGCATAAGCCTTGTCATAGCATGCTTCACGTACAGCCTTACGCAAATCTTCGTCATTTACTTCATGGCAATATTCACGTTTTACAGTTTTACCGACTTCTTCAGTCAGTTCCATCTGAGCTTTGCAATGAACTTTGATAGCTTCATGAGCTACCTTCATTGCTTCCAACAATTCAGCTTCCGATACTTCATTCATTTCACCTTCTACCATCATGATATTCTCATAAGTAGCGGCAACCATAAGGTCCATATCAGCTTTTTCCAATTGATCAAAAGTAGGATTGATAACGAACTGTCCATCGATACGTGCTACACGTACTTCAGAGATCGGTCCGTTGAAAGGGATATCTGAAACAGCAAGTGCTGCAGAAGCAGCAAGTCCTGCCAAAGCATCCGGCATATCTTCACCATCAGCAGAAAAGAGGATAATGTTTACATATACCTCTGCATGATAATTATCAGGGAATAGAGGACGGAGAGCGCGGTCTACAAGACGACAAGTAAGAATTTCATAATCAGAAGCTCTACCTTCTCTTTTGGTAAAACCACCAGGGAAACGGCCGAATGCCGCAAATTTTTCTTTATACTCTACCTGTAAAGGCATAAAATCTGTTCCGGGAACTGCATCTTTAGCGGCACAAACAGTAGCTAACAACATGGTGTTTCCCATGCGAAGCATTACAGAACCGTCTGCCTGTTTTGCCAACTTTCCCGTCTCGAGTGTGATGGTTCTTCCATCAGGTAACTCGATCGTTTTAACAATTGGGTTAATCATAAAAATTGTTTTATCAATACTTTTCTTTCAAAATTCTTGCAAAGATACACATTTTCATTGTAATCGGGTGGAAATGAGGTAAAAAGTTAGTTGTAATATGATTTTTTTTCAAAATAAGGGTGAAGAAGCAGGCAAAATGCTTTGACTAATCTTGAAAAGAAGTATATTTGCAACTCTTATAATAACACACGATATGAAAAAAATAACTATTGCAGCCCTTGCTGCACTGACCATTACAGCCTGTAGTTCCGGTCCTAAGTTCCATGTAAACGGCGACGTATCCGGAGCTGACGGAAAAACTCTTTATCTGGAAGCATCCGGTCTGGAAGGGATCGTTCCGCTTGATTCTGTAAAGCTAAAAGGGGAAGGCAAGTTCAGCTTCAAACAACCCCGTCCCGAATCTCCGGAATTTTATCGATTACGGGTAGAGGATAAAGTCATCAATTTTTCTGTGGATTCACTTGAAACGATTCAAATCAATGCCCCTTACACCGATTTTTCTACAGCATATACCGTTGAAGGTTCAGAAAACAGCAGTAAGATTAAAGAACTGACTTTAAAGCAGATCCGTCTTCAGAAAGATGCGGATAATTTATTAAATGCACTGCGAGCTAATAAATTAAGTCACAATGTTCTGGAAGATAGCCTCACCGCACTGGTAAAAAGATACAAAGACGATGTTAAAATGAACTATATTTTTGCGGCTCCTAATACTGCAGCTGCTTATTTCGCTTTGTTCCAGAAACTCAACGACTATTTGATATTTGATCCGTTGAACAATAAAGACGATGTAAGATGTTTTGCAGCCGTTGCTACCAGCCTCAACAATGCTTTTCCCCATGCTGTACGTTCCAAGAACCTTTATAATATTGTGATTAAAGGGATGAAAAATACTCGCAATCCTCAGGCACAAAATCTGGAGATTCCACAAGACAAGATTATAGAAACAGGTATTATCGATATCGCATTACGTGATGTGAAAGGAAATATTCGCAAACTGACTGACCTGAAAGGTAAAGTAGTGCTGTTAGATTTCACTGTATACCAAGCTCCGGCAGGCGCGACACACAACTTGCTGCTTCGTGAATTATATAATAAATATGCTTCACAGGGATTGGAGATTTATCAAGTATCTTTGGATGCCGACGAGCACTTCTGGAAAACATCCGCAGCCAATTTACCTTGGGTATGCGTTCGCGACGGCAACGGTGTGTACTCCAGCAATGTAGCTGTATATAATGTTCGTCAGATACCATCTATCTTCCTAGTGAATCGTAACAACGAGTTAAAACTTCGTGGCGAAGACATCAAGGATATAGAAGCATCGGTCAAATCCTTGCTTTAAGTTGTTATATTTTAGCATATTTCATTTAAATATGTTACATAGCATTCTTTTTTGCTTGACTCATATCACTTAAAAGGCTATCTTTGCAAAGAAATCATTAGAAGAGGGTTCCAGCATGACTCATGTTGGAATTCTTTTTTGTTTATATGACCATTTTTAATTAAAGGAGGAAACATCATGGCTTATATGTCAGAAGAAGGCTACAAAAAACTTATGGCGGAACTAAAAGAACTGGAAACAGTAGAACGCCCTAAAATCTCCGCGGCAATAGCTGAAGCAAGAGATAAAGGAGATTTGTCTGAAAATGCAGAATACGATGCAGCTAAAGAAGCGCAAGGCATGCTGGAAATGCGCATTAACAAATTGAAAGCTGTTATCGCAGATGCTAAGATCATCGACGAATCAAAATTGAAAACAGATTCCGTACAGATTTTAAACAAGGTGGAACTGAAAAACGTAAAAAACGGTATGAAGATGACTTATACCATCGTTTCTGAAAGTGAAGCCAATCTGAAAGAAGGAAAGATTTCCGTAAATACTCCTATCGCACAAGGTTTACTTGGTAAAAAGGTAGGTGATATTGCTGAAATCAAAGTTCCACAAGGTCAGATTGCACTGGAAGTAGTAAACATATCAATTTAATGTAAAGGCAGGTCTCCGCAAAGGAGCTTGCCTTCTTTTATCTATATACGTTATGGCAACAATATTCAGCAGAATCATCGCAGGTGAAATTCCCTGCTACAAGGTGGCCGAAGACGATAAGTTTTTTGCTTTCCTTGACATCAACCCATTGGTAAAAGGACATACGTTAGTAGTCCCCAAACAAGAAGTGGATTATATTTTCGATTTAAGTGATGAAGATCTGGCAGCTATGCACGTCTTCGCCAAGAAAATAGCTAAAGGCATTCAAAGGGCTTTCCCCTGTCAGAAAGTTGGTGAAGCTGTTATTGGTTTGGAAGTTCCTCATGCCCACATTCATCTGATCCCTATCCAGAAGGAATCGGATATGCTGTTTTCCAATCCTAAGTTGAAATTATCGGACGAAGAATTTACAGCCATAGCTAAAGCTATCAACTCCTCTCTATAAAACATGATGATTAAATAATTGAAAGGTATCTCTATGGTGATATAGGGATACCTTTTTTTCTTTCATTTTTTGGCTTTCAATGGGTCTGCCGACTTGTCTTTACTTTCCGCTACTTCTACCAAATAAACTCCCGCACAGATAAATAAGATAGCAAAAGTTTGTGTCCAGCTAAAACGGTCTTGACCTAATGCTAAAGAAGCTATCGTTGCAACAATCAGGATAAGGTAACCGTAAATGGCAACTACTGTAGTCTTCAAATATTTCAAGCCAACCGGAAGTAACATATAGCTAACAGTGGTCGGAAATACCAGAACAAACATTAAGATCAGGAAAGGTGTCCAATGGAATGGTAATGAAAAGACAGGCGCATCGATACCAACAATACAAGACACGATAATGGCAGAAACTGCCGCACCCGAGAAGGTATATTTCAACATTGTCATTGCGCCGATAGAAGTAAGAATGCGCTGGCTCAATACCAGATAAATAGCATACACTATCGAACTGATGAGACAAAGCATATTTCCTACAAAAGCATCGGAAGCCAGATCGTCACTTTGCTGAGTCAAAATACAAACCAATGCCCCTATTAATCCTATAGAAATTCCGATTATCTTTTTGCCGGTAGCTTTCTCTTTATAGAAAAAAACCATTATCAGAAAAACCCAAATAGGTTGCAAACTAGTAAAGATAGAACTGGAAACCGGAGTTGTTTTACTCAATCCTGTAAGATAGAGGAACATAAATCCATAAAGCCCCAAAGCCCCCAATAAGAATAGAAGCCACTTATCTCTTGTTGTCGATTTCTCCGGAGGCATAAACCAACCTATCACCCAGAAAGCAACTGCTGCAAAAGTACAACGAAACGTTGCACCCGTCAGCGGACTCATCCACAATGGGAGGAGAAATTTCAGGGCATTCATATTCAATCCGCTAAAGATTTTTGAGACTGCCATACTTAGGTTGGCTTCCAGTTTTTTATTTTTCATCTTTGTCTTATTTCAATTGGTCATTAAACAAAAATTCGTGTCGGCGAACATACGCCCATATAAGAGCAGCAATTGTGATACATAAATTGAATACAAAGCCAAACTGCTGAGTCTTTATGTGGAACATTGACTGGAAAAAGTCAATAATAAACGGACAAAGCAAGATGGCGAGATAGTTCATCATCATCACAAAAGCTAGTGCTAAAGTTACTTTTCTAGAAATAGCAGTGTGAGTTGTCTTATCATAAATAATCGGTTGAATCACCCCATAGCCTAAACCAACAAAAATACATCCGGGTGCAATCACCCACTCCTTAGGAGAAATCCAGATCAAAGCAAGACCAATCGCAATGGATAACAAACTATAAAATTTTGTTTTCTCTTTCAATCGACCCACAATTTGGTTGAGGAAAAAACCGGGAGCCATAATCGCCAAAAAGAATAGTGATATCATAATGCCAGAATTGCCACTGCTAAAATGATATTCTTCCATCAAGAAAGGAAGATTGAAAGTTACAACTAACGCAAGGAAGGTAGACAATCCATAAAAAAGCATTACTTGTATTAAGTGCTTCACATTGATACCATATTTGCTGTGTAATGTATCTGTATCCACTTCTTCGTCTTCACTTCCATCAGACGATTCCTTTTTGGCAAGTGAAGTATCACCTTCACTATCCATACTTCTTTTCAAATAAACAGACAGAACAAGAGACACTATGGGAAGTAGATAAACCACAAAAGGCAGGTGCCAGTTTACTTCTGCCAAATAACCGGTAACAGTCGTGGCTACAACAAGTGTCACATTGGTTATTGCTGAGCTAAGTCCGAACTGCTTCACTCTGTAAGCTCCACTGAAGTATTTGGAAATCAGCCCTGTGGATAACGGGACAATCATACCGGAACCTACTCCAAGCATAGCACTGACAGCGATCAATTGCCACATTTTATTAGACAATAAATACAAAATGCCACTCAAAGCAAAAATCGCTAGCCCCGCTTGTAGCAAACGAATAAAATTCACCCTCTCCGTCAGTTTACCTGCTAACAGAATAAAAGGTATAACCAACAACGAAGGTAATGACGAAAGCATCTGAATATCCAGTTCCGTAGAATGAGGAAAGATGACAGAAAGTTTCCCCAGAATAGGTGAAACAGCTAACCCCGGTAATGCATTCAATGCCGATATTGACCAGATACCAATCAGAGTGATAAGGGGAATAGTCCCATGGCCCGTCTGTATTCTCATATTATATGAAAGTTAAATGTTTTGGTTTGAAAACAACAATCACACCGCAATAAAGTTCACCCCTTAATAAACGCCAAATAATGTAAAATGAGCAAACTTTCAATACTATCTGCTGTTGTTGTGGAACATTAGACGGGGAAAATCCCCATCGCCTAAACCTTTAAAAAAACAAATTAAGTATGGAAGATTTAAACTTTAGAAAAGGTGATGCCAAGACAGATGTATTTGGTTCTAACAGAATGTTACAACCTTCACCCGTAGAAAAGATTCCTGATGGGCCGACTACCCCAGAAATCGCATATCAAATGGTGAAAGATGAAACATTTGCTCAGACTCAACCAAGACTGAATCTAGCAACCTTCGTCACTACTTATATGGACGAATATGCTACCAAACTGATGAACGAGGCTATCAACATCAACTACATTGATGAAACAGAGTATCCGCGTATCGCAGTAATGAACGGTAAATGTATCAATATCGTTGCCAATCTGTGGAACTCTCCAGAAAAGGATACTTGGAAAACTGGTGCCCTGGCTATCGGCTCTTCCGAAGCTTGTATGTTGGGTGGTGTAGCAGCATGGCTACGCTGGCGTAAAAAAAGGCAAGCTCAAGGTAAACCATTTGATAAACCTAATTTTGTTATTTCAACCGGTTTCCAAGTAGTTTGGGAAAAATTTGCTCAGTTGTGGCAGATTGAAATGCGCGAAGTACCTTTGACATTGGAAAAGACAACTCTCGACCCGGAAGAAGCGTTGAAAATGTGTGATGAAAACACGATCTGTATTGTACCTATCCAAGGTGTTACATGGACAGGATTGAATGATGACGTAGAAGCACTTGACAAAGCCCTTGATGCTTACAATGCAAAAACAGGTTTTGACATTCCTATCCACGTAGATGCCGCTAGTGGTGGTTTCATCCTTCCATTCCTTTATCCGGAAACGAAATGGGATTTCCGTCTGAAATGGGTACTTTCTATCAGCGTATCAGGCCATAAGTTCGGACTTGTTTATCCGGGATTGGGCTGGGTAGTATGGAAAGGAAAAGAATATCTGCCCGAAGAAATGGCATTCAGCGTAAATTATCTGGGTGCTAACATTACTCAAGTTGGTTTGAACTTCTCTCGTCCTGCCGCTCAGATTCTGGGTCAGTATTATCAATTCATCCGTTTAGGATTCCAAGGTTACAAAGAAGTTCAGTACAACTCTTTACAGATTGCTAAGTATCTTCATGAAGAAATAGCCAAGATGACTCCGTTCGTTAACTACTCTAATGAAGTAGTGAACCCACTATTCATCTGGTACATGAAACCGGAATATGTTAAGACTGCTAAATGGACACTGTATGATTTGCAAGATAAACTGTCCCAACATGGTTGGATGGTTCCTGCTTACACATTGCCTGAAAAGTTGCAAGACTACGTAGTAATGCGTATTGTTGTTCGTCAGGGATTTAGCCGCGATATGGCAGACATGTTGTTGGGTGACATCAAAAATGCAATTGCCGAATTGGAGAAACTTGATTTCCCGACTCCTACCCGCTTGGCTCAGGAAAAGAATTTGCCGGTAGAAGCTAAAATTTTTAATCATGGCGGACGTCGTCAGAAATCTGTAAAAAAATAAATCTCCTTATGGATAAAAAAGTAACTCTTGCTCAATTGCAAGAAATAGTTCAAGAAGCATACGAACAGGTAAAGTCTAATACGGGCGGCAAGAATGCTGACTATATTCCTTATCTGGCAAATGTGAACAAAGATCTCTTCGGAATTAGCATCTGTCTGCTCAACGGACAGACCATTCATGTGGGAGATACTGATTACCGCTTCGGTATTGAATCTGTATCCAAAGTACATACAGCGATTCTAGCTTTACGCCAGTATGGTGCAAAAGAGATATTAGAAAAGATCGGTGCTGACGCAACCGGATTACCTTTCAACTCTATTATTGCTATCTTGTTGGAAAATGATCATCCTTCTACTCCGCTGGTAAATGCTGGTGCTATTTCCGCTTGTAGTATGGTGAAACCGACAGGTGACTCTACTAAGAAATGGGAAGCTATCGTGCAGAATATTACCGACCTATGTGGTAGTGCACCTCAACTGATTGACGAATTGTATAAATCGGAGTCAGATACTAATTTCAACAATCGTTCTATCGCTTGGTTGCTGAAAAATTACAATCGTATCTATGATGATCCGGATATGTCATTAGACCTCTATACCCGTCAATGTTCTTTGGGAGTAACTGCTCAGATGTTGTCAATAGCTGCTGGCACCATAGCCAACGGTGGCGTGAATCCAGTAACCAAGAAAGAAGTATTTGACGCCAGTCTGGCTCCTAAAATCACGGCAATGATTGCTGCCGTAGGTTTCTATGAGCACACAGGTGACTGGATGTATACTTCAGGTATTCCTGCCAAGACTGGCGTAGGCGGTGGTGTAATGGGCATTTTGCCAGGTCAGTTTGGTATTGCCGCATTTGCTCCTCCTTTGGATAGTGCAGGTAATTCTGTTAAAGCTCAGCTGGCTATTCAGTACATTATGAACAAACTTGATCTGAACGTATTCGGAAATAATCATATCATTGTTGGGGAGTAAAATTCAATTTTTCTAACGTGAAAGAGGGTGCTATCTGTTAAAAAGATAACGCCCTCTAATTTATTATATGAAGCAGGGCTTCGGTTATTGATCGTTATTATCTTTATGAAACAGGTTTCTCTGTTGGTGATTGCTGTGACGTTTGACCTTGTGAAACCTGCCCTTGTGGAGCAGCTGACTCTTGTTGGGTTGTTTGTTGCTGATAATATTTGTTTTTTTGATCGTTAGAACGTTGTATCAAATTCGTCACATATACTGTAAAGATCGGAAACATCATCATACCTAATGCTGCTAATACAACGGACAATACACGCCCTGTAACGGTCACAGCAATGATATTCGAACCTACCGTAGTAACATCCATAAATGCCCACCATAAAGCATCCCCATATCCGACAACCAAAGGGTTCACTTTATGCTCAAGTACAAAGAAAGCTAAGCTGGAAAAATAAACAGTTGCCAATAACATTGTCAGATAAGATATAAAAAGGCTGGAAGCCCTATTATGAGTAAGCCATCCTACCACAATTGCCAATGCATATCCTCCTCTTAACAAAGGAATAAAACGTAACATATAAGTGATCTCCGGTGAGAACGTCCAACCATAATACGCTATAATATTCTGATAAGGTATTGCCACCAGCAAGAAAATAAAATGCGAACGCAAATAACGCCATTTATGCTGCGCCAGAAAGAATTCCAACACAAAATCGAACAAGAACCAGATACATATCCATAGCTGAACTTTCATATACGAAGTCTGTGTATAGAAAGGAATGCCTTTGAAAGTATCAATCGAAATACTTATGACCAGAAAAAGTGACATCAACAAAATAACTACATGAAGAATGCCGTAAATACCCTTTTTCTCCCATACAAAATCAGAAAGAGCGGATTTCATAATTGTTAATTTAAAAAAGTTTCTAGTATTATTATGTACAGAAACAAAAAGAAGCAACAAATGTTCCGGCAGTATACATTTGTTAATTAACCAACTTTGAACTATTATTTGCAAACATCTCCCAAAGAATCTTGTTATAATCACTGACTTTAAAATATTTTTCACTTAAAACCTTAACTTATGGCGAATATTAAAAATGCAGTGAAACTAGGTGTGTTTACACTAGCTATCATGAACGTTACGGCAGTTGTATCCCTGCGCGGACTGCCAGCCGAAGCCGTCTATGGAATGAGCTCGGCTTTTTATTATCTTTTTGCAGCAATTGTCTTCCTGATCCCAACATCACTTGTAGCAGCCGAATTGGCAGCTATGTTTCAGGATAAACAAGGTGGTGTATTCCGATGGGTCGGCGAAGCTTACGGAAAAAAACTCGGATTTCTTGCCATCTGGGTACAGTGGATCGAAAGTACTATCTGGTATCCTACCGTATTAACTTTCGGTGCTGTTTCCATCGCATTTATAGGTACGAATGACGCACATGACATGACATTAGCAAGCAATAAATACTATACTCTAGCTGTTGTGCTCATTATTTACTGGCTAGCTACTTTCATTTCACTCAAAGGTATGGGTTGGGTAGGTAAAGTAGCCAAAGTCGGTGGTATGGTGGGAACTATTATTCCTGCTGCTCTTCTGATCATTCTGGCAATTGTATATCTGGCTTCCGGCGGATATTCTAATCTTGACTTTCACAGCAGTTTTTTCCCTGATCTAACTAAATTTGACAATGTTGTATTAGCAGCTAGTATTTTCCTGTTTTATGCTGGTATGGAAATGGGCGGTATCCACGTGAAAGATATGGATAATCCGTCAAAGAATTACCCGAAAGCTGTATTTATAGGTGCTCTTATTACTGTTATCATTTTCGTTTTAGGAACATTTGCTCTTGGAATTATTATACCTACCAAAGACATCAGTTTAACACAGAGTTTACTTGTTGGTTTCGATAATTACTTTAAGTTTATCCATGCATCTTGGTTGTCACCAATCATTGCTATCGCTTTGGCATTTGGTGTTTTAGCAGGTGTATTAACATGGGTTGCCGGTCCGTCAAAAGGTATCTTTGCGGTTGGAAAAGCTGGTTATATGCCTCCATTCTTCCAAAAGACCAACAAGATAGGTGTTCAGAAAAACATTCTATTCGTACAAGGTATTGCTGTAACAGTATTAAGCCTTCTGTTCGTTGTTATGCCTTCTGTACAAAGCTTCTATCAGATTCTGTCACAGCTGACAGTAATCCTATACTTAATTATGTACATGTTGATGTTCTCTGGAGCAATCGCTCTACGTTATAAAATGAAAAAACTGAATCGTCCGTTCCGCATTGGTAAAGATGGTAATGGATTGATGTGGGTTGTCGGTGGTTTAGGATTCTTCGGTTCTTTACTTGCTTTCATCTTAAGTTTCATTCCACCGAGCCAAATTTCTACAGGTAGCAATACTGTATGGTTCTCTGTATTAATCATCGGTGCTTTGATTGTTGTAATCGCTCCGTTTATTATCTATGCATCTAAGAAGCCATCTTGGGTAGACCCAAACTCTAATTTCGAACCATTCCATTGGGAAGTACAGGCTCAACCTGCTACAGCTAATGTCAATACAACAGCTACAACTGCTTCATCTACCACTTCATCTATAAGCAATAGTACATCTGCTAGGGATGGTGTAAAATCAAGCACAGCAACCCCAACCAACGGAAGTTCTGCTTCAACAAGCAATTCTTCGCCATCAGGTTCAAATGCTTCATCTGTTTTTAACAATGACAAGGATAAAAATCCGACGTCTTAGTTGAATACAAATCATTAATAATTTATAAACTTTTAATCCCATGATGGAATCTATAATTCCGCCATGGGATTATTTATGTATTTCATTCACCTTTTTGCCATTTACAATGTCTGCGTATCTTTTCTTCACTACATATCTTCTTCTTTTACTTGAATTGGGATATTTTTTCCATTTAAGCCATTGCGGTATTAAAAAATATACTTATCTTTGCACCCGCAAACGAGAAAGGTGCCATAGCTCAGTTGGTAGAGCAAAGGACTGAAAATCCTTGTGTCCCCGGTTCGATTCCTGGTGGCACCACTTTTATGAGCGGAATGTAGCGCAGTTGGTAGCGCACTACGTTCGGGACGTAGGGGTCGGGCGTTCGAGTCGCCTCATTCCGACAGAAGGCGACAAACGAGTAAAATCGGTTGTCGCTTTTTCTTTTTCACCTTTGTAAGTCTCTGTAAATCGGGTCAGTCCGAAAAGTCGAAGACTATAAATGAATTTAAGTATGATCCGCAATTAGGAGATTATATTAATTCCCCAAAATACTTCCGTATATCTCCACATCACCTATACGAGCGATTCCATCTTCACCTGCATCTTGTATTTGCAGACGAACATATCTTCCTTGTACCGGAGTAATATCGACATCGGTCACAGATGCAGTATTATTCATCTGTGAATCTACACGTGTCCATTTCTTACCATCCCGGCTAACTTCCATTGTGAAGGACCGAGTATTTAATTGTTTCATCATTCCGGCATTCCCGGCATGACGCACTACATAACGGTTGATTAAATATTCATCCTTAAAATCAAACTGAATCCATGCCTCATTTCCTTTTTCCTTGGAAATCCACATATGTCCCTCGCATGGAGTTCCGTCCGCAGCAGTCTTCACCTTTGTAGTGGCATTGCTGGAAGTAATTTTCATTTTCGGGGAAAGAGTCAAATTGAAAGGCAGATAATTGGCCTGACTATGGAGATTGAAGAAATGATCGCCACGACAAATCACGATATTACCTGGAGATAATTCTTCTAGACGCTTCTTTAATGCTACAATATTATCCGGTCCCATCTTCCATGACTCACCTTGAGCTGATAAGAATATCGGTTTTGAACCATCAAATCCGGCTATCGTATCTTTCCAGAAAGAATAGATAACATCCACTCCACTTGCATAGCAAGGCAAATTGGGGACGAAGGCCAGCCTGTGGTCTTGAATATAAGTCGGAACTTTGTAAGGATGGAATTCCCAATCTTGCTGAGTTAAACCATATAGATAACGGCAATTGTGAGCGTAGGCAGCCATTTGTTCTTGATTCACTTCATCCCAGATAGTGATCACACGCAGTCCGCTTTTTTCCAAATATTGTTGTGTCAGTTTGGCATAAGGCGTAAAATCCGTTCCTGAAGTTGCATTCCACAAATAGTTGTGCGCATCGTAGATTAATGAATATCCCATTCCAGATGGACCCGATGCAAAGAAGTCATTAGGTGTAGCCGTACTATAATAATGATTAAGCAGCCCCGGACCGAAATCCACCAATCCCGGACTAATAGTCCAGTTAATTGGAATACTGCCTCTTCCTGCCTTATCCCATAATTCAGACATTGCATGTTGGCAATATTGCACATTGTCACCGTCGCTTAGATAGATAGCAAGATAAATCTTATTTTCCAGTTCCGGCATCTTTGGAACTTCCGGATATTTTATCTGTTGCTGCATTCCGGCGTATACAGTAGCATTCTCATAGAAATCTGATGGAATAGTTGAAAGCCCATATTCTGCTGCCAGTCCTATTCCGGAACGCTCTTCAGCATACCAGCCGGTAATAATGCTTTCACCCGATTTCATCGTTTTCAGGAATTTGCGTAATACGGTGTTTTCTCCCCAAACACGTGGGTCCAACCAGACTATAGCAGTTCCCGCAGCTATCGCCATGTCACGTACAAATCCCCGTTGAGGCGGAAGGCTGACTAATAAACGGTGAGTACATTTATTCCAGTAGTTCTGAAACATGTATTCGTAGATTTCAGTAGATTTAGTATATGGCAACTTTGTAAAATCTTCCAGAACAGGTAACAGAATTCCTTGCAGTTTTAAACGATCGTATAATTGAAGAGACACAGGAATCGCTTCTTCCAATCCTGCAACTGTAGAGGCAAGGTTCAGATAATGATCACTCTTCGTCCGATCATATAAAATGACTCCTTTCAATTCATCTTTATATTTCTCTACTAATTTCAGATATTCTGTAGGTTCGAATTCACGGATGCTCAGGTTCAACAGACGAGGCCATTTCTCTTTACCTTCGCCACTATGGTCGAATAAAAAAATACGTGGCTGTTTTTTATTGACTATTCCCTGAAGGCAGAGAATCATTGTTTTTTCTTCCGGTTGCAATTTAGCCTTTTTCAAATCAAATCCATCCAGTTGAGTTGCGGGAGTTGCAAAATGAGGAAGCATTTGACCATTTGGCCAAAAAATCCCACTTCCTACGGTCTGTTGCGGACTAAGAGGAATGTATTGGTTAGTCCCTTGTTGGGCATATAAACCGAAGATTGATAAAGCTACAGAACCAGCAAATATAAATAGTGGTTTTAATAATCTTTTCTTTTTCATGATAAGTGTTTTGTTAGAAATACGTTCACAGAGAGTGAATCAAAAGTATTTGTGATTTATTTTGAAGTCATTTTTACTTTTGATACACTCTATTTCATTCAAGTTTTATTTTTATATAAAAACTTATTTTGTCATCAGATAATCGTAAGCTTCTATTTGAACAGGTCCTAATAATCCAGAAGATTGCAATGGAGAATTTGCGTTCCATGGATTCACCGCAGTCCAAGTAGGACGAGATTCCTCCGGCAACTGCTGATCGCCAATCAAACGATTCTCCCAATTGTTCACAACTTCAATTTTCAGAGTATTCTTTCCTGTACGCAGATAGTCAGTTATATTAAGTTGATAAGGATTCGTCCATACACCACCGGCATATTGGTCATTCACATATACCTTAGCCATCACCATCACTTTACCTAAATCAATATAGAACTGTTTCTTCGGTAATTTCTCCAGGTTGAATGTATTCGTGTAAATAGCCGTACCTGAATAATATTTAATACGAGCATCTTCCGAATCCTTCCAATCTATCGGAGTAGAGAAAGTTACAGCTTCTTCCGGTCCTCTAGCATTCTTATCAAAGGCAACTGTCCATGGAGAATCTACTTTTACTACAACTTCTGATTGCGGATAATTGCTTCCCGACTGTTTTGTTTCTGATTTCTTACGGAAAACAATAAAGGAACTCTCAAAAGCTTTCAATTGCAAAGGTACTGTAGTCAGATCGCCCTTTTCAGAATATTCCGGTAAGAGACGCATATCCTGAGTCAGCGGGTTCCACAATTCTGGTACTTTAGAAGAAATTCGGAAAGTAGCGTCAAAAGATATGGCTTTATCACTCTGATTAGAGATAAAATAAAAATCCCCGTCCGATGTTGTACGATGAATAAACAGAACCGGAGCATCATTACTGACACTACAATCCGGAGATAAAGACAACGTTGCAAAAACCTTATCCAGCGATTCATTGGATGAGAAAACGCGTCCTTTCCCATAAATTAGCCCAGAGCCTTGCCTGTTCCACAAATCTGAGGCCATCGATTTCACTTCCTGGTCAGCTTTAGGATACCCAGCCAAACTTGGAGAATATTCCGGTGCAGTTCCTACTATTACAAGTCCGCTTTTCACCAATTCTCTTACTTTTTTCAATATTTCCGGTCTCATCGTATTCTGCCTGGGCAATACAAGTATACGATATTGCATACCACTTTGCAATGTCAATTTCCCATCTTTTACAGAAGCCTGGTTCAGAAGTACTTCAGCATTTATATAGTCGAAAGAATATCCTTTAGGCAAAGCCGGATCGCAAACTCCTGTCATTTTAGGAGCGTCTTCACCGATAAAGTAAGCAGCATCAGCAACATATTGTCCCTGTTGCAACATAAAGTTACAACGTTTCAGATAACCGGTAAATACATCCATCTGCCCGAACCACGTATTATTGCGGTTAAATTCGCAACCAAACCAAGCACTCATACCGGGCAAACGATCGCTTGAAGGCTGATGAATATATACGTGCAATAAAGTACTGTTAATCCCTTCCGTAAAGAAACGATCTCCACGCTGTTTCATCAAATATGGATAACGATGAAAATTCGGACCGCCTGCCGTAAATGATTCTGCCCATACTTTCTTTTTCCCATAGATATGAGCACAAGAAGAGGCTGCGCGATTCTCAATATCTCCTAATGAACCTTCACACCAGAATTCACCACCGACTTCATCCGACTGTCCACCATATTGTAGAAATTCGCCGGGAAATCCCCAGTGACCATAATTCTCCAACCAAGTTGTCAGACCATGCTTATGACATACTTCACGCAGACCACCTACATAATCGTAGGCTACACGATCAGCTACCAAACGACGTAGATCCCACAAGAAACGATCCGACTGATCCGGGCTACCAACGATCATCCCCTTCAAAACGGGAAGATAAACCACCGGATCATATCCGTATTTCTTTTTAAAACTGGCAATCATATCGTCTGTCCAGTTCTGTCCTCCGGTCTCATAACTATCTTGTACTACTACTTTAAAAGTCTTCCGATCCTGTGCCGGAATGCGGCGTAGTATTTCTCCAATATAAGCATCAAAATGAGTTGCTACATGTTTTTTGCTCATTTTGTCCACTTCCAATCCCGTACCTTCCGGGCTGGCAGGACTATTAGTCACTCTCGTAGAACGCATTCCTGTCCGCATGATTACCCATTCTCCTTCCGGAACTGCCCAATTAAGTTTTCCATCTTTAAAGGAGGAAGTTATATCCACCACTTTATCAGTCTTAATCAAGTAATCCTTATCGGAAAGACCCGGCATTCTATCCCACATATAGTCATGCCAGAGAGGCAGAGGAGTCTGGAACATTTTAGCCAACATCTTTTCAGGATAACGTTCCAACATCGGTTGTGAAGAGAGTACAATATCCAGTTCTGCATTACCACCGGCATGGATGACAAGACGGAACTCCTGTCCTTTTACTTCCGGCAAAGAGATTACAATAGGCGGATAAGGAATAAACCCGACATTCAGAGCAGCATTGCTTCTATCAATATGAATCTTTTTAAGGATACGATATTCATTTCCTTCTTTAATATATAAATCAGCATCGGTCTTTATAGGTGTATTTACTTGAAGAGAAAAGCTACGGACCGTAGTTTCCTGAAGGAGTTTCATCTCCACCACTTCTTCTTTCCCTTCTTGCTTCTTCACCTTCCAGTTACCACGCACCACATCACCTGTAGGAGCCGGGAAAGCAATGACTTTAACGTCTTCTGCATCCTCTGCAATAACGGGTAAATCCGTTTGTAACATTTTGGGACCTTTTACTCTCAGTTCGGATGAGGCGAGGTAACGCATACTTTCGTTCGGTTTGATCCATGGTCCACCGGACTGGCTCCATCCCGGACTATTGAAAATACCAATCTCAATATCCAGCTCCGTTGCCTTTTTCAAGGCAGCATGAACTATTTCCCACCATCCTTCTGTAAGAATCTTATGTTTTCCGGCTGTGATATCACCTAAACCGATATTACCAATATAAGCACGACTGATACCTGCCGCTTTCATAGCTTCCAAATCCTTAATAACTCCTTCTTTAGAGATATTGTCGGAGATCCAATACCAATAAACAGCTATTCTTACATCATTCGGAACCTGCCGAAAACCTGATTCTATTTTCTCAAAAGGTATAAACTTGTCTTTCTGTTCTGCACGTACAACAGAAGAAAAGACACTTAACAAAAGACATAAGATGACTGTCCTCATAATCTAAATGTGTTTTAGTAATATCGTTTATGTTATCTAGTTGCCAAAGATAACAATTATCCATCAAGGAGCCGGTATTTCCAAGTCATCTTTTTTCGGTAAAGCCGGAAATTTAGCATGAGATTCCGCCTGATACCAGAATACGGTAGAGGAAATATCCGATTGTTGTGCATTATATCTGCCGTCATGTCTTCATCCCAAATCCTGTATAGTCACCTTTAATTCCTTATCAAAACGGCTCGGATCGACGATATGCCAACGTTAGAGTCCGAATGTTTGAACAGAGATATACAACCCGTTCGATCTGTTCGCTTGGTGCATAGGTGCAAAAATAAATTATTCTTAAAGCATTATAGTCTCTTTATTCTCAAAATTGCAAGAAATGCAGAAAGGATATTATTACCTTTAAGTAACTTCATTTTCCATTGACTATTCATAATCTGGTCATAATCTTTAAAATCATCACCAACAAATCGATTAGACTACAGATACATTATGTTATCTTCAATTAATTCTCCGTTTATTCAAAGATTATTTCCACTACTCATGGTTAATCCACATCTACCATTATGAATAAACAGATGTCAAAATCAAGTATACTAATAAACAACAGAAACAATTCGACAAATCCATTTATTATTGCTTCATAATATTAGTTTGACATCAAAAAAAACAAACTTAGAAATCATTTCATAAGAAAAAGTAAAAACATAATTTTGCATTTTTGCCGTGCATACTATAAAAAATGACAGTTCTTTTCCATTTTATTTGCAGGAAAATAGAATCATTTATATCTTTGATAACTCAATTTATTTATTCATCATTAATTTTCATTTACACTATGAAAAACAAATTCTACGTCTTAGCTACTGCTGCTTTTTCTTTGTTATGTGCAAGTTGCGCAGAGACTCAGGTAAATCACTCTAATAGTGGTAAATCTGTTCCACCACCTCTAATGGGATGGAGTTCATGGAATGCCTTCCGGGTAGATATCAGCGAAGATATTATCAAAAATCAGGCTGATCTTATGGTAGAAAAAGGTTTGAAAGATGCCGGTTATCTCAACGTAAATATCGACGACGGCTTCTTCAACGAACGGGATAGTAATGGAAACATGCAAGCCAACACAACTCGTTTTCCTAATGGTATGAAACCCGTAGTAGACCATATACACAGCCTGGGTATGAAAGCTGGCATTTATACCGATGCAGGAAATAACACCTGCGGTTCTATGGCCGACAAAGACCATGCAGGAGTAGGAGCCGGTATCTATGGACATGAAGAACAAGACGCCCAATTATATTTCGGCGACTGGGGATTCGATTTCATCAAAATAGACTATTGTGGTGGAAGTTTTCTAGGATTAGATGAAGAAGAAAGATATACTTCTATCCGAAAAAGCATTGATAAAGTAAACAAGGATGTTTCCGTTAATATTTGCCGATGGGCATTTCCGGGAACATGGGCAGAAAATATAGCAAATTCATGGCGTATTAGTGGAGATATCAATGCTCATTGGAACTCATTAAAATACGTGGTAGGCAAAAACCTATATCTGTCTGCCTACGCCCGTAACGGACATTATAACGATATGGACATGATGGTAATCGGATTCCGGGATAGCTGTAAGGTAGGAGGAGAAGGACTTACTCCGACTGAAGAAGAGGCTCACTTTGGTTTATGGTGTATCATGAGCTCACCTTTATTAATAGGTTGTAATCTGGCAACAATGCCAGAATCTTCTCTACAATTAGTGACAAATAAAGAATTAATTGCATTGAACCAAGATCCATTAGGACGCCAAGCTTATGTAGTACAACACGAGAATGAAGGATACGTACTGGTCAAAGACATTGAACAACAACGTGGCAACGTACGTGCTGTTGCTCTTTACAATCCATCGGATACAGTTTGTACGTTCTCTGTTCCATTTTCTACATTGGAATTCGGGGGAAATGTAAAAGTACGTGACCTGGTAAAACACAATGATCTAGGTACTTTCTCCGGTACCTTCGAACAAACACTTCCTGCTCATAGTGGTATGTTCCTACGTATGGAAGGAGAAAATCGTCTAGAACCAACACTATACGAAGCAGAATGGGCTTACTTGCCTCTTTACAATGATTTAGGTAAGAACTCTAAAGGTATTGTATATTCCTATGACAGACAAGCTTCCGGTAAGATGAAAGTCGGATTTATTGGTGGACAACCGGAAAACTATGCAGAATGGTCCGAAGTATACAGTGAAAAGGGAGGACGTTATAATATGACTATCAACTATTCATTTGGAAAAGGTCGCCAATTGGATCTGACAGTTAATGATACCACTACAAGAATCAATTCATTAGCTGATGA
This sequence comes from Bacteroides bouchesdurhonensis, assembly GCF_900155865.1. GTDB lineage: Bacteria > Bacteroidota > Bacteroidia > Bacteroidales > Bacteroidaceae > Bacteroides > Bacteroides bouchesdurhonensis. The sequence continues at coordinate 986,130 of NZ_LT707006.1, read as the reverse complement.
TGATAATCATCATCAAATCACAGTACCAGTGGAATTAAAACCTGGTTATAATGTAATCCGTATGTGTAATAGTTATAACTGGGCACCGGATATTGACAACTTCACTTTAGCTAAAGAATAAAAGCTTAGCTGAAAGTTTTACTAAAAACGATATAAAATGCGAATCTCTTCAATATCACAGATTTCGTGGTTCTGTGTTGATATTGTAGGATTCGCATTTTATTATTTATAAGCTATTTTCAATAAGTGCATTAACATTTTCTCAGATACCATCATTCCATTGTAATGCAAGACCTTTCATTAAGTGTAACATACAACTTTGCATCTTCTTTTGTAGGAATCCAAAACATACGTTTACACTCTCCTTTTTCTAATTGCACATTAGCATTATACCCCGTTAAGTATTCGGTATCAATATGACATGTTTTTGGATCCACGTTCCACCCATCAATATGATCGAGATATAGATATAAATCACGAATATTCCCGCTCAAAAGGTTCAGATGATTACCACATCTTAAAACGTTCAAGGCTTTCAAATCACAATCCTCAACCGTAGCAGAACCTGAAACATCAATAGAAAGAGAATCCTTCGAGAGATTTTTGAGTACCAGTTTCTGATTTCTGATATCACTGATAATAGTCTCCACGCCCGATGGCAATTGCATTTGCCATTCACCAATAGTCATATACACATACTTTTGTTCCTCAATTTTTTCAGAAAGCTTATCCATAGGATAATCAAGAGTAATTTTTAAAGTATCTCCTATTACCTTCATTGTCAGATAATCATTTACCTCTTTGGGGCATGAGAACACATTCTTCTTCCCTTCCGAAGGTAATACTTCCAGACAGGAGTTCATCATCCAAACAGTATAACCCTCTTTTTCAAGTACCGACTGGGTAAGCCATATTACTTTACATGGTGGGAACTCTTTTGTCACCTGCTCTCCTCCCAAAACAATGTCATAAGAGCCATAAGGTCTTCCTGTGTGAAATATCACCAATACTCCCCCTACCAGTACAATAAGACCGGCAATAAAGAGACCTATTAATATATAAGTTGTACGTTTCATAATCTTTACTTCATTTTACTGTTCTTTTTTACAAAATCTCTGATACATTTCAGTAATCTCCTCCATAGGAATATCAAGTGTCTTAATTTGCCGAAAGAAATACTCCACTTCCTCCCTTAAGAAAATATCCTTTCGTAAAGAAAGAATCAGTTCTTTAGCACCCGTAGCTACAAAATAGCCAATACCACGCTTATTATAAATGACACTCTGAGACTGGAGATAATCGTATGAACGCATTACCGTATTAGCATTTACTTCCACAATGGCAGCATATTCTCTAACCGAAGGTATACGTTCCTCCTCCATATATTGCCCCAAAAGTATCTCATCACAAATTCTATCAGCAATTTGTAAATAAATAGCTTTACTTTCTTTAAAATTCATAGGCTTAGGAAATTACATACGTTGAATAACCTCTGATTCTTTAAAACGGAAATAGGAAAGAATCCAGTTGAGTAGAGTAAAGAAGATCAGAACAGCAGAAATTAGGTTAAAGATTTTCTCTTGACTAAAATCGTCAAACGGAGATCTGTACAATACTCCTTTTTCGAATAATACGCTAACTAAGGATGTGCCCACTACCATATAGATTAAAACAATAATTGCGATAACAGCAAAAGTCTTAATGAATGAGTTCTTTGGCCAAACAGAACTACCTAATACAAATAATGATTGTACAAACCAATATAAAGAAAGCGTAAATCTCAGCTGATACATATTACTAAAAACATGGAAATGATGCCCAAGAACATTTACTCCGACCATATCATTCAGATTTACAGGAAGAATAGCCTCTGCTAGATCGGGATAAATTAATGAATAGATCAATACACGTGTATAATCTGCCAGCTTAAAAGCAATAAGCAAAACAATCAATAATATAATAGTAGATACCAACCAATTTAAAAAGTATTTTTCAAAAGGAGTCGCCGGAGTCATTAATGTAGCAATTCTCCCTGTTCTATTCTTCATATTCTCCATCGTAAACGATGCGCTCAACCAACCAAAGCCAAACAGGAAGAAGAAAAAAGACATCAATACAAATCGCCAGACAGCATCATAATCAACATGATTGATTAGATAATATTGCGAATCAGAGTGTCTATATTCTAAATAACCATTCCATAAAAAAACAATTGTCATTACTCCATAAATTAAAACAATACGAAGCACATTTGATTTCCAATTCTCTACCACCTTTTTACGACAGAGATTCACAAAACGAGGCATACTAAAAAAAGTATCTTTTATCATCTTCATTACTTTTGAGAGTGAAACAATTGGGAGATTTTCTCAGAGCACGAAAGAGTTGCATTAAAAAGAAGTTCTAGATTTATGTCCGATTCTTCTTCATTCTCATTGACAAGCATAATACTGTTTCCTTGTACGGAAGGAGTACTAAATAAAGCATCTTTCAACAATTCACGATCATCACTCTCGACAAACAATAATTTCTCGGTAATTCTTGTTGTCGCTTCGTTGAGTAATACTTGGCTTTTATCCATAATCACTACATGATCCAACGCTTTATCAATATCGCGAACTTGATGAGTCGAAATTACGATAGTCTTATCGTCCGACATACCCGATGCAATAAATTTACGAAACTGGCTTTTACTGGGAATATCCAATCCATTAGTTGGTTCATCCATCAATAACAGAGAAGTATTAGTAGCCAAAGCAAAACTCATAAACACTTTCTTCTTTTGACCCATAGAAAGTGCTCCCAGATTAATATCCATTTCCATCTCAAAATAATGAAGATATTTCATCATATCTTCTTTGCTGAATCGTGGGTAAAACAAACTATTCAATCTCACATAACTCATTAATGGTACAGAAGGCAGATCAAATTCCTCCGGCACTAGAAACATATCCCGTAAAGTAACAGGCAAACGACGACGCACATCTGTATCATGAAACATTACTCTCCCTCCCTTCGGAGTTAAAAGACCAGACATTAAATAAAGAAGTGTAGACTTACCTGCACCATTCTTACCCAACAATCCATACACTCTCCCCTTCTCCAAAGAAAGAGAGAAATCCTGCAATACAGAATGCTTGGATTTTCGGTAAGAAAACGAAAGATTCTCAACTGTAATCATAGCTCTTAAATTAAAAGTTTATACGTCCTTTAGTGTATTAGTCAAATAGTACACTACAAAGGCAGATAATCTTTTGAATATTCCAATAGAAAAGAGAAAAAATAATAAAAAAAGGAGGAGCTAAGAATCACTCTCCACTCCTCCTGTCACGACAAACAACTAAAATTATTCACTATTTGATGCCGTCCAATGCTCTTTTAGCAGTAGCATTAGCGGGGTCTACGGCCAAAATTTTGTTCCAATATTCTTTAGATTCAGGCAGTTTATTAACTACCAGATAATAATATCCAAGGTAACTGTAACATTCAACCAACGCAGAATTGTACCGTGAATCATTCTTGCCTTCCAACATAGAAGCAACTGCCTCATAGAAAGGTTTTGCCAATCCCTGAGTTGTTTCGGGATCTAATGCAGAATTGGTTCGAGCTCTCCAGAAATTACCTAAATAACTATCCGGAGCCGCTTCGGCAATGGTTTTAAAGACAGAGTCTGCCAATTCCAAAGCCTTCTTACGTTCTTCTACTGAGATCGCTGATGAATCAGCTTGCGTACCTGAACCATAATAAAGTCGCCCCATCTGAAATTGCAAATCAGGAGTTTGCTGTTCCTTCTCAAGTGACAAATAATACTTTTGGTAAGCACTGATTGCTTTTTTATATTCATTCTGCTCTTCATAAGCAGAAGATATATTTTTATACAAATCAGTTTTTGTTGAATCTAGTGCAACCGCTTTCTCATATTGCTCTGCAGCTTCACCATATTTCTTTAAAGCTTCCAACAAATGACCATAATACATATAATCCAGATAAGAATAGTCTGCCCTATCACATTCATTAAAGAAGATATCAGCAGCTTTAATTGCTTCATCAAAACGTTTCAAGTCTGTGTTATTATACATTGCCAAACGATTGAACGCAACATGGCGTGAATTTGTCTTTAACCCCATGTTAGCCACTTCAAGAGATTTCTGAAAATCATGCTTCATGAAAAGTGCAAATGCGTATTTTGCCAAATCTTCTTCTGTTGCTGTTGGTTCCATCGCAAAATGCGAATAAGCATCGGCAGCTTTTACAAAATCATTTTTAAAATAATAAATTTCAGCTAGTTTTCTATCTACATTCGTGTTGGACGGTTCTAAGGTCTTTAATTGCTCCAGTTTCTCAATCGCAAGGCTTGCATTGGCTGATTTATAAATATCCGCATACTTCAAATAAGCATCTACACAATGCGAATCGAAATAAATGGCTTCTTCATATTTCTGGGAAGCCAAACCAGCATTTTTCTGTTTTATTGCAATGTCTCCTTCCAATAGAGAAGCAAGAGCTGATTTGCCATCCGCTTTTCTAGCAAGAACAGCATATTCTCCTGCTTCTGCAGGTTTTCCTGCTTGTAAATAAACTTCTCCAATTGCTACCAAAAGATCAACATTTTTTTTATTTTTTCCTTTTATCAGTTGTTCAGCTTCTTCCATTGCTTGAGTCGGATTCTTCTGAATAGTTTCTTTCAATTCTGCAACACCCGCCTGCCATTCAGTATCTGATGATTGCGCATAGAGCGACCCAATTGCTATAAACGCTCCAGCTAAAAACATTTGTACTCGTTTCATGATATCTCAAATTTTAGTTATTACTTGTCTTCACATTAACAATACGCGTTGGTTGCGTAGCCGGAAGAAGTCCCGACTTAAAAATAATCCGCTGCCCTTTATCGAAAGTCATAAAAGAAGCAAAGCCCCAAGGCAACCCTCCACGGGGATCATTTAGCAAAGCATAAATAGGTCGTGCCAACGGATAGTTACCATAATACAGATATGCTTGGAAAGGTTTATAACTGTTGGCAACAGTTGCCACATCTTCTGCACTTACTGCCATAACTCTGATTTCTTCTATAAAAGATAGATTAGTTGTATCCTTACGGTTACCCAACCAGTTTACTCCAATTACTCCTATCGCATCAGGTGTCTTAGCAACATAATCTATAACCTGCAGGTTCGTTTCCAACGCACTGACATTGCCCGTTGCCAATGCCTTTCCATCACAAATAGAATCTATTGCAAAACGTACTGTACTCGAATTTTTATTATCGAACACCACTTGAATCTCATTCAAACGGGAATCCGGATAAATTTCTTTCCAGTCTTTCACTTCCCCTGTCAAAATACGACGGAAATCGCGTACACTCAACAAAGAGTCTGGGTTTGAACGATTAACGATCAATGCCAGACCATCTGTAGCCAACTTTATCTCTTTTGGGAAAAACTTACGGCTATGAAATGATTCCATTTCTTCCTTAGTCAATGTCCGAGTCACAATAGCTAATCGTACACTGTCTTTCAGAAGTAAATTTATCGCTTCCACTTCCGTAGTATAACGAGGAACAATTCCGGCCAGAGGACAAAGTCTTTCAAATACATCAATCTCTTCCTGTATTATAGGTTCGAAACTTGCATCCGCCGCAATAGCTATCACACCTGACGAATAAGTATCCGTCGATCCGCTTTTGGAACCGCAAGCACTAAATACCGTCAATAATACGATTCCTATCAGCCAAAATTGTCTCTCTATCTTCATTTTACGTCAATCTAAATAAAACCGGAACTGTGAATTTCACACGCACCGCTTTACCATTCTGTTTACCCGGAATCCATTTGGGCATACTTTGTATCACACGAATTGCCTCTTTGTCCAAATAAGGATCCACTCCACGAGCTACATGTACATCCGTAATCGAACCGTCACGTTCTACCACAAATTGTATGATAACACGACCTTGTATACCATTCTCCTGTGCAATTGTCGGATACTTGATATTCTTACCAAGATAAGCCAAAAGCTCACCTCCCGGGAATGAGGGCATCTGTTCTACTGCTTCAAATATCGTATTATCCGGTTCGGGTTCACCTTGTACCACGATCTGTTTCAAGTCTGCAATATCCGCTCCATTCACTTCATCATTACCTTTTACATCGGCAATCGAAATAGCCACATTAGTGGAAAGCAATTCTTCCTGACTCTTAATTTCATTCGTTTCATCAATTTCTGAATCCTTCTTGATTTTAGGAGTCGTAAACTTAATAGAACTTTTCACAGCCTGAGGAGGAGGTGCCACAGGAACAACCTTTTTTACTTCATTCTGTTTCACTTCCGGTGCTTCCAATTTCGACAGTGTAGTCACCTCTGTTATTACTTCTCTTTGCTTCGGAGTTGCCCACTTAACTAGTGTAGGAATAGTGAAACCAATCGCAGTTACCACTAATACAATCAGCATGGCGATATTATGACGTTTGGTCGAATTTTCGCGTATCCTAAAGGCACCATATGCTTGATTCTTACCCTCAAAAATCAGTTGACACCATTCCGAAGAAGTCAAATCTATTTTTGCCATTTTACTTTTCTTTTTTAGGTGTTACTTATTTATTCAGCCAATGTTTTCGACAATTCTCCTTTTGCATCGAAATTCTTCATCAAAAACTCATCTCCTTCTGCAATATCGGCAATTACATATTTACCAATATTACAAATTTGCATTTCATCTAGCACATCAACCAGATTCTCATAAGAAGCATCATCCGTAGCTTTAATAATAACGGTTGGTGTATCTTTTGCACTTTTTATCTCAGAAACTTTCTTCTTAAATTCATCGTCAGTAATCACAAGATCCAATTTCTGTTGTTTCAATGCTCTTACTTTGTTTACTGCAACAGCATTTTTACGCAAAAGCACATCGCGCACTCCGTTCGCAGCGTAACTGGTCTGCTTCAACGAACTATAATCTTTATAGTTGGGCTCTCCTTCATAATAGTAAAGTTTGTTATCACCTCCCAAAAGCAATGTTATTGCCTGAGAAGCTTTTACCATACTTTTCTGATCTTCTGTTATATCCTTATCATTCGACGGCATACTTATTTCCATCGTTTGAGGTATATTTAATGTGGTACAAAGCATAAAAAAGGTAATCAGCAACATATTCATATCAACCATCGGAGTAAAGTCTACCCGCACAGATATTTTTTTCTGCTTGCTTTTTCCTCTCCTTCCACCGCTCTCTTGTACTTCGGCACTCATAATTTTTCCTCCATTTTATTCTTCAGACAATCCTTTGAGAGAAGTAATCAGATTATACCGATTCTCTCGCAAATCCTGAAGAGAGTTCATTACATTCTTTATCACTGAGTATGGAGTCGAAGCATCTGCCTTGATAGCGATTCGCAAATCAGCGTTAGCAGCACGCGCATTACGTACCCACGACTTAAACTGATTATCAGTACTATCACAAGGAATTCCTTCATTTTTCAAGATTTTATCCTGTTGCTCCTCCGGAAGATCCAGATACTTTTGCATACTCTCAATAGGTACCCCGAATGTAGAAGATACAATAAATTTCTTCTCCTGCTCCGGAGTAAACTTAATTCCATACTCATCACCCATACTCCCCAAAACAGCCTGCATATCTTGCTGTTTATCGAGGCTCATAAATACTTTTCCCTCCGGATCAATTAAAATCTGGAGTACATTTTTCTCCGGGATTTTAATTTCCGATACAGAAGCCGGAGTATTAACTGTTACCGGTTCCTTCTTCACAAATGCTGAAGTTAACATAAAGAAAGTCAGAAGCAATACAGTTACATCACTCATAGCTGTCATATCTATGAACGTACTTTTCTTTTTTATTTGCGCTCTACCCATGACTAATAGATTTTAAAGGGGCTGCAAAATCAATGAGTAGCAGCAAAAGTCTGCACAATAGAGAATCCGACTTCGTCGAGACCGTAAGTCAATTTGTCAATTTTATTAGTGTAGTAGTTGTAAGAAATAACAGCCAATGCACCAGTCAAGATACCGAATGCTGTATTAACCAAGGCCTCAGAAATACCTTGTGACAATGCCAAAGAGTCAGTTCCACCACCTACTGCCAAAGCCGTAAATGAACGAATCATACCGATTACAGTACCAAGCAATCCCATCAATGTCCCCAATGTAGTAATTGTAGCAATAACAGGAAGATTCTGTTGCATCATTGGCATTTCCAAAGCAGTTGCTTCTTCCAATTCTTTTTGAATAGCCAATAATTTTTGCTCTTTAGACAACTCTGTATTCTTTTCCATCTCTTCATACTTACGCAAAGTAGAAGTAACGACATTAGCTACTGAACCACTTTGTTGGTCACAGATTGCCTGCGCTTTTTTAACATCACCAGCAGCTAAAGCTTCTTTGATATTAGCCACGAATTTAGCTAACGAACCTTTACCGTAAGCAGAACGAAGTGCGATATAACGCTCAACACTCAAAGCAATAACTGTTAGCAACAATGTTTGAATAACAGGTACAATAACACCACCTTTGTAAATAGTACCTAAGATATTCAACGGATGGTTGTCGGGGTCATTATTCATAAAATTAGCCCCATTTCCTAATAAGAAATAAAAAATACACAAAGCTATTATAAAACAGCAAATGATAACAATGCCAGCATTCTTTATGCCAACAACATGACTTTTTTCTGTAGTTTTCATAATAAGTTTTTTGTTAAGAAAATAAATTTTAGTTATTTAGAAAATTTCGAATACGATTAGACACACTACACCATAGACCTTACAACCTTTTTAACAAATAAGTCGTGCAAAGTTCATATAGAAGTACAAAAATAAATAAGGAGGGAAAAACACTAAATAAGGATACGTCTAAGAGCGAACACATAATAGTCGCTACAGATAGTAGAATAATGTGGATCCTTATCCGAACAATAAAATTTACTCTGGTCTAATACAAGTGAATTTTCTCTTAACAAAAGAAACTTGTGTAAGATATCCTTAAAAAGTGTAATAAGCAAATTTTAAATCGTCATTTTTCGGTAAAGTTAAATCACCATTTAATAATTGAGACTACCAGTTTATACTATTGATTACATTTTAATGTTGGTCATCTTTGGCTGGGGGTACCCCCAGCCAAAGATGCGTCTTTTTCCTCTTCAAAAATGGATTTTCGGTTTCCCATGCGGTAGCTTTGCCCGGCGAGTTTTATGACCTCGCAGTGATATAACAGCCTGTCCAGAATTGCTGAAGCCAGCACTTCGTCATCCAGCGTTTTGGCCCATTCGGTGGGTGCCTTGTTCGTGGTAATTATCAGTGAGGCTTTCTCATGAAGCGTGTTGATCAGATTGAAGAATCCTGCGGCATCCTCTTTTTTCACCGGGAAGAGCATTATATCATCGATGGCCACCAGATCAGCTTTGAGCAGACGGTTGTATGCACTCATGGCCGAAGGCATCAGCGTTTTCATCTTGATGGTGTTTATGACATCCTCCATCGTGACCATGTAAGCCTTGTATCCTTGCCCCACAGCCTCGTACACGAGTCCTGCGGCGATAAAGGTCTTGCCTGTTCCGGAAGGTCCCATGAGTATCAGGTTGTAGTTCTGTTCGAGCCACCCCAGCCGGCGCTGTTCACGCAGTCTTGGTGCGGTTATACCTTGCGAGTAGTTGTGGTCGAAAAGGTCGAGGTCGTGTCTTGCCGGCAGAGCCGCCGCTTTCAGCCGCCGTTGGAAGTCCTTGCTGTCTCTTTCCTGAACCTCGCGGGAGAGCAGGTCATGCAGGAACTCGACATGGGTTTTTCCCTGCTCCTGCGCCAGATGAGCTTCAGATTCCAGCAGGCGTGGCAGGGCGTACAGGCGCAGACGCGAGCACAGGTTCTTGATTTGTTCGTTCGTTATCATACGAAAAGGGTGTTAAAGGTGGATATGTCTGTTTTCTCGGGGATCATGGCGGATGTGTCGGCTCCGGGAACCGGCCCGGTTTCCGTCCGGACCTCGATGGGGGCTTCTCCCTTACGGATCCTGAGGGTCTCGGCTACCTCCATCAGGCTGCATCCGTTGAAGACACCTGCCTTGAGGCACTCGGCAAAAGCTTCGGTAAGCGTGATGTCCGAGTATGCCGCGTGGCGCCGCACTATAAACTGGAGGTTGTCGCGGTAATTACGGGCCTTATGCACACGTAGTTGTGACAAATATGTATCAATCACCGTGCTTACGGGAAGTTCTTTGCGTACAAAAGCCTCATAATCGTCCAGCGGGGCTTCGCGGTCACGCCGGTGGGAGGTGTTGCTTACCAGACGTCCCTTATCTCCGCTTATTTTGTGAACGGCAAGGGTTTTGCCTGTCTCATGGCTGTAGATATATAGCCGGCCTTCCTTTTCTTCGATATAGACCAGTGTCTGATGGCCGCGGTAGGTGCCTGTGGGAACGCTGTAATAGTTGCCCCTGTAGGTTATCACGTTGTCCTTGCGCACGTGATGCGGCAAGAGGGTTTCGCAAGGGACTGTCGGAACTCCCTTATAAGGCGTGAGGTGTGCTTTCTCCGTCTCGAACTCCTCAGACGGGACACGACGTATGCCGTGGTGTTCCGTGCCGTTGGCCGTGCGTTCCAACCAGCCAAGGGCCTCCTTGTTGAGCAGGCCTATGTCAACCAACTCGCGGCCGCGAAGGAAGTTGTACTTCACATATTTGACGACGTTCTCTATCTTGCCTTTGCTCTGGGGATCGGATTTGCGACAGAACACGGGCTCAAAGCCATGTTCACGGACAAGAGTGCGGAAACCGCGGGTAAGCACCAGGTCACCAAGGTTTTCATTGACAAGAAACACCTTGTCCTGGTCATAAACTATTTTTCGGGGTACTCCCCCGAAGAACTCGAAAGCCAGTTCATGGGCATAAACCGCAAGAGCGGTGGTAAACGGTGTACGGCTAAAGAAGACGAACTTATACCTGCTGCGGCTCAGGCACATCGCAAAGAAATACACTTTTAAAGACTGTCCCGGAGGTGTCTTCATCCACCGTTCACCGAAGTCGCATTGGGCGTATTCGCCATAGGCCGTCTCGGGCTGTTTCTCATAGGGGCGGTAACCTTTCTCAACCTCCTTGGGAAGATCGTGCGTTAAACGCAACCGGTTGACGAAGTTGAAGACCGTTTTGGGAGTCACGCACGGAAGATCCGAAAAATGCTCCTTCAAGCGGTCATGGAGCTGCGGAGCGGACAAAAAAGGCCACTTGCGCAACTCATTGACTACATAAGATTCATAGCCGTCAAGTTTATGACCGTAATGACGGTCATAGCTCTGGCTGGAAATGAACTCTTCTTCTGTCATGGACAGATACTTGGCCACCGTTTGACGGTGGAGACCTAAGGATTGACCTATTTGGGTCTTGTTTAGGCCAGTTGAAAATAATTCTTTAACTTTGTACCACATCAGATACTTCTTTAATTGGGAAGTCTCGGTCATAGCATTGTAATTAGTAGTTAGCACCACAAAATTACAATGCTATTTTTTCTAATCATGTCGATTTTACTTTTCCGATTTTTGACGATACAAAGTTACCGATTACATAATTTGTATTCAATTTGCCCTCACGCTCTAACTATGTTCATAAAAGTCCCTGTTTATAGGGGGTTCAGCGATGAGAGATACGGGGGGAGAAGAGTGGGAGCAACGATTTGCCCTCACTCGTGAGGAAAAGCGTCTCCGTGCTGCTCTTACTTCTTCCATTTATCCGGTAATAGTACTTTGGGATATTTTTTATTTGTACCTGGATTTACCATCATAAGGCTGGAAACGAAAGGTTTCATACGGTTGAAACGATTGGTTTAGCGGGGTGAAACGAAAGGTTTCAAGCCGTGAAACTTTTAGTTTCAGTGCTTGAAACAAACTGTTCAAAGGCAAGAAACAAAGTGTTTTGACATACTAAACACTTTGTTTCAGGCAGTGGAACACTCTGTATTATACGTTGTTAAAAGACATTTTGAATATGACGAAATACAAAGTGGTAGGTGATAAATAGGATCTTAAATATAGAATGCTGCCACGGGAAGGTGATTAAGCTGGAACATTTTAAACCAAAACAGACGATTGAGAGAGGAATTACAGACTTTTAATAACGAAAATATGGGGGGATGAATAATTATCAAGTAGGGTATTAATAACTAATAAACAGCACAATATGAATATAAAAACAAAAAAAACAATGTGGCAGATAAGGGAGCTGCAACACATCTGCCACAGTATCTTGCACACTATCAAAAGGCTATATATCAGATAAATACAGACAATTTGGTGCAAGAGGAAGATAAAAGAGCTTTTTTAAACTATGTAGGCTGAACAAAAGAGATTAATAGAATCTATCTATTCTGTTACCAAAAATCGGTAATTACCTTGCCCAACCTTTACTTTACAATAATTATGTTCAATACCTAACATTTCAATACCAGGACATGAGTCTAATGTTTTTCCACTCTCTGTTATTTTAGGATCAGAATGGTACGCAGGTATATAAATTGTCGCTTCACTTCCTACAGGTATAGAAACATTTAATTCTAAAGAACCAATGTTCTGTCGGACTTCTGACACAAGTTTACCATAAGGGGTCATATTTGAATAATAAACTTCCGACAATTTCTGAGGTAATGCAGGTTTTATGATAATATGCTTATATCCAGGTGCACTCTCGTCTGCTTTTACTCCTGCAAGAGTCCGATAAAACCAGGTTAATCCTCCACCAAACATTGGATGATTACGTGAGTCTTTACCATTCCATTGTTCCCAAGTAGTAGTAGCTCCCTGCCTAATCCAATAACCGTAACTAGGAAAATCTGATTGATTCATAACCTCATAAGCCACATCATTCAACCCATTTGCAGCCAAAGCCTCAAAAAAGAACTGAGTGCCAAATATTCCCGTATTCAAATGATTTTTATATTTTTCTACTATCTCCTGACGCAAAGTCGCTACAACATCTTTATATGATTCTTCCGGAACTCCCATCACCAAAGCGAAAATATTACTACCATAATCACCATACGTTTTCTTTTCTCTATCATAAAATTTACGATGAAAAGCTCCTTTAACTCGTTCTGCTAACTCTGAATAATATCTAAAATCAGTAACGTTACCTATAGCTTCAGCAGCTTTTGCCGTATAATCAGCACAACGCCAAAGATAAAATGTATGTACCAATTCTTCCAAAGGGGTAGCAAATGCAGGTGCCCAGTCACCTAAGTTCAACCAATAATTTGGTTCTTTCGAATTACAGTTGGTGCTCTTAGCCAACATTGTTCCATCAGCAGTAAGCCATGTCAACATATAACGTACTTGCTCCTTCATCGCCCAATAATTGGCTTCTAACATACGCCTATCCCCATAATGAAGATAAAACTCCCAAGGCATAATATTCATAGCTGCTCCCCACGGAACGCCTCCACCACAACCGGGTTGCCACGGTGCTCCATTGGGAACATAACCAGTTTCGATATTTTGTACGTCCCTTATATCACGAATCCATTTCTGATAAAACGCAGCAGCGTTGAAGTTATGCATTACCGTAACACATGCCACTTGTCCGTCTCCCGTATAAGCAGAACGTTCCCGATGCGGACAATCACTGGCAACGCCTCCATGCATATTATCTAATTGGCTACGCTGCCATATTTCATTTATCTGGTTAAACAGCGAATTGGACGTTTTGAATTCTGACGAAATTTTCACATCCGTATTTACAGCCTCAGCAATTACATTCTTTGCAGACAGATCAGAAAGACCACTTATAATAGCTTTACTAAAAACATACCAAGTGAACCGGGGGGCATAAGACTCCTTCCCTTCGCCTTTTAAAATATACTGTTGAATCCCCAATGGAGATTCACAAATATATTTAACATTTAAGGTATCGCCCTTTTGTCCCCTAATATCCTTAAAATGTATCCATCCAGATATCTCTTTACCAAAGTCAACTTCATAAACTGAAGCTTCTATTTTTTTTAAAGAAACCGGCTGAAGGACTTCTGTAATCTTATCTGTAGGAGCAGTATGGGCAGTTAGCATTCCAGTCGGAGCCTGACGCAATACCGCATAATTCCACGTTGAATCATCACATTTTGCGGTTGCCCAATCTTCTACTTCCGCATTCGCATCATAGATTTCTCCCTCATATATTCCATCCATCAAGATAGGAGATTCTTTAACCTTCCATGTCTCATCCGAAGCAATAATATCTTTACTTCCATCCTTGTAAGTCACTTCTATCTGACAAAGGAAGCGGGGTGAACCGAACGGACATACCCAATGGCTTACGCAATCATAAAATCCATTCCCGACAATAGCTCCTGCTACGTTTTCTTTTTCCTGCAACAAACGGGTAATATCATAAGCTAAATACATCACCCGATAATTACGGAAACGATTGTCAATAGCAATATTTGCATATTTAAGATCATCCCGAACCGTATAATTGGTAAAGTTCGGTACAAGATAATCATCCCCTACCTTTTCACCATTTATATAAAGTTCAAAATATCCCAGTCCGGTAACAAAAACTTTTGCCGAAACAATATCTTCTTTTACATTAAATAGTTTCCGAAAAAGAGGAGATGGATAAGAGGGATACACAGTTGAGTTAGGTTTAAGTGCTTTCTTAGGTGCCTCTCCTTGCCAGGGTACGCCAATCCATTTTGCTTTCCATTCGTCAGCAGACAAAAGTCCCATGCCCCAATAAGCAGGTTCACTCCAAACGGACGCCTCTTCTTGTCGATTCCAGGTCATGACACGCCACCAATAATCCTTTGCTGATTGTAATTGTTGTCCTTCATAAGGAATCAAATACGAATCGGAAGAATTTCTTTTGCCACTATCCCAAATGTCAAACTCTCCCTTCAATAATTTATCTTTTGAAGAAGCGACCACAATGCGATAGGCTTTCTGAACTTCACCGCGAACCTGTTTTGAAGTAACTTCATTGATCCACGACAAACGAGGAGACGGGACATCGACTACGGCCGGGTTCTCCATATATTCACAGGTCAGTGAGACTGGTTTTAATTTGGCATATCCCGCTGACACAGCAAACAATGCACAAAACAAATACAATATTCTCATTGAGTTCAAATTCTTCATGGTATTAAGATTGGTTATTTAAAGGCGTGTATTCTTTTCTACTATTTTTCTTCTCTATGTTTCCACAAGCTTAAGTAAGATTTGGTCAATCTCAGCCAACTCATCAAACGTAAATTCCAAATTATCTAAAGCATGCAGATTATCGTCCAATTGCTTCACAGAACTTGCTCCTACAATTACTGACGTTATCCGTTTATCTTTAAGTGTCCATGCCAATGCCATCTCCGCCAACGTTTGACCACGGTGATGAGCGACTTCATTCAGTTGCCGGATAATCTCCACTTTTTCAGGAGTCACTTGTGAGGGTTGTAAGAATCCACAAGGGCGCGCAGCACGTGAATTTTCCGGAATACCATTCAAATATTTATCTGTCAACAGTCCCTGAGCCAAAGGAGAGAATGCAATAAAACCAGAACCATTCTTTGCTGCCAAACTAAGGTTTTCTTTTTCAATCGTACGGTCGAACATATTATAACGATATTGACTAATGAGACAAGGCACACCTGCATCTGACAGCATTTCGTAAACTAAACATGCTTTCTCAGGAGGATATTTAGATATTCCGACGTACAGGGCTTTTCCTCTTCTCACAATGTCAATCAGTGCTTGAGCTGTCTCCCTGAGAGGAGTGACTCCATCATAACGATGAGTATAAAATATATCAAAATACTCCAACCCGGTACGACGAAGGCTTTGGTCAATACTTGCCATCAGATTCTTCCGTGAACTATTTCCACCATAAGGACCTGCCCACATTTCATGACCAGCTTTAGAAGAAATAATCATTTCATCCCGATAGCCCTGAAAGTTTTCTTTCAGAATCCGACCGAAGTTTATTTCTGCACTTCCAGGAACAGGGCCATAATTATTTGCCAAATCAAAGTGCGTAATACCATGATCGAAAGCATACTTGATTATATCCGTTGCTACAGCAAAATCGTCCACACTACCGAAATTATGCCACAATCCCAAAGAAATCACAGGCAACTGCAAGCCACTTTCGCCACAGTATTTATACAGCATCCCATCATAACGATTGGAAGCCGGCTGATAATTTACAGAATCATTCATATGATTACTCATTTTAACTTTGTAATTCACAAAGAAAAGATTTTTTTTTCAATAAACTTCCAATTGTCCGGCATTTGTTCGCCTACAATGTAATTTATATGAATGAACGTCTAATGAGAAAGTATCAGAACTGGAAATAAATGAATGGTTGAATTTCCGTACTTTTCATTTGAATCACGAGATAAATCAATGCTACCATCAACAATGCTTTTCCTAATAATGGCAAACGGATGACTCCACGACAAAGTGCATTTTCCCAACGGTCAGGTGCAAAATGAAGCAAGAAACCGAGTAACATCAAAGCAAATACACGCCAGTATCCCTCCAACAGTTGTGGAAAAAGTTGCGGATTGAAAGCCGTAAATATTTGTCTCAACATATCTATCGAGTTATCAAAATTGGCATTACGGAAGAAAATCCAGCAGAAACAAACAAAGTTAAAAGTGATTATGACTCCGAATACACGCCTCCAGCCATGACTCTCCTCTCCTTTCTTACGTCCAGTGAGACTCATCCACATTTTATGTGCAGCCAAAGCAATGCCATGGAAAGTTCCCCAAAGCACAAAATTCCAAGAAGCTCCATGCCAAAGGCCACCCAAAAACATGGTAATAATCAGATTTAAATATTGACGTAACTTTCCTTTCCGGTTTCCTCCTAAAGATATATACAGGTAATCGCGCAACCAACTGGACAAAGAAATATGCCAACGACGCCAAAATTCGGTGATGGAAGCAGACTTATAAGGAGAATTAAAGTTTATATTGAAATGAAATCCTAACAACAGAGCTATACCGATAGCCATATCACTATAACCGGAAAAGTCGCAATATATCTGTAAAGCATACCCGTATACTCCCATCAGATTTTCCACACCCGAATAAAGCGTGGGATTATCAAAAATTCGTTCTACGAAATTGATACTGATATAATCGGAGATCACTGTTTTTTTGAACAGACCGGATGCTATAAGGAAGATACCACGCCCAAACATTTCCTGCGAAACAAAAAGCGGTTTCCGGATTTGAGGAATAAAATCGCGTGCACGCACAATCGGTCCGGCTACCAGTTGCGGAAAGAAGGATACATAGAAAGCATAATCGAACAAATTGGTCAATGGCTTTATCTCCCGGCGATAAACATCAATAGTATAACTTAGTGATTGGAAGGTAAAGAAAGAAATACCCACCGGCAAAAATATATCGAGCGCAGTAAATTCACCCCCCATCAAGGAAGCAATAACCCCTCCCAGAAAGTTCGTATATTTAAAATAAACGAGAAGACCCAGATTAATACTTAGACTCAACGTCACCAACCCTTTACGTTTCCAACGTCCCACCGTATGGTCCATCCATTGCGCCAAAAGAAAATCGCAGACTGTAACAATAGCAAGCAAAAAGAAGTATGTGCCACTGCTTTTATAATAAAAGTAATAGGAAAAAAGGGTAACAAACAGGATACGGGTCGTATTCTTTCGTCGCAACAACACATAAACGATCATAAAAGCAGTAAACAACCAGAGGAAGATACCACTGCTGAATATCATTGGTGCTTGCGGATCATAAGTCAGCACCTCTTTGAGACGGCTAAAATCTATATCAACGGGTAACATAGTCATTATAAGCTTGGATTAAGGCTTGATATAATAGATTCCCCTGTAGAACATATCCTTCGGGTAAATAATGTACATGATCGGGACGCATCAGTTGTGCTTCCATCCAATTAAGACAGGCACGTTCACGCCCGCCTACGACATCATACATATCCCACACTAATAAGTGATGGTCTTTAGCATAACGACGAATTGTTTCTGCCGCTGTCGCTGTACGAGGGTTTATTGAATATGTACGTTTTCTCCGACGCTGACGAAAACTTTCGTAAGAACCGGGAGGAGTAGTCAGTAATATAGGAACTTCGGGAAGGCTGTCACGCAACAATTTAATAAGTTCATCCATCTGATTATAATGCACATTAGCATTGTAACGCCGACTATGGCTTTCATTTGTCCCGAAAGAAAGAATCAACAATTCGGGCTTCAGTGCGACAATATCAGCAATGCGGTCAGGATGAGTAAATGTCAGACAAGTAGCTCCATTCACTCCCATATCTGTATAGGAAATAGCTCCAAAGGCTTCTTTCAGCAATGTACCCGTAGTCTGAGGATAAATATGACCGCGGACATGGCTATCACCGATATGAACAATGCGCACTGTGTCTTCTGAGATTCCGGCATGTACTTGTCGGAGACGCTCAAAGATAGGAGTAAACAAAGCAATACTATCGATAATTTCATTCCGCCCGGTCTTTTTGAAAGCGGAAGGGAAAAAAAGTTGTGGCAGAGAAACGGTATCGGCCATCCAAGTCATTTCCCGCATTGGCTTCACAGTCTTCAAAGATTTTGTGGAGGAAGGACGGGCAGGCATTTGATCTTGTGCCGCAGCCTTCGACAAAAATCCGGAAACAGTTATACATATAATCAAAAAACAGACAAACAGCCGGTTACTCTTTCTCATAAGAACGCCTCCTATCGTACTGTTCCTTTCCGTATATCAACGTCTCATACAATAGCTTTGCCAAATGTTTGCCACCCCGGAAATTTATATGCGTATAATCATAATTTGCCATAGCAGGTTTGGCATTTACCATTTTAACCATACTTCCATCGCCCCCCATTGCCTCAAACATATTCCAAAAAGCAATACCGCTTTCCGCCGCAATGCTCTGTTGATAACGGATCAGATTCTTAACTCCCGGCATTGTACGTAGATCTCCATTCTCATTTTTAGATTCGCGATCACCAATACTCAACAATAACACTCCGGCTTGAGGGAAATTCTTCTTGATATGCTCGATAGAAGTAAGCAAACCTTTCTTATAATTATCATAATTACGTCCATATTCCGTAGCTACATTCAATCCGTATTCCAGAATAACCAGGTCGTAAGGTCGCTGATGATTGAATTGCCTCATCATCTCTGCCGGTATTCCTCGGAGAGAAAGCCCAGAACTTCCACGCAAAGAGAAATTATCCAGAATGATTCCTTTCTTGCCATCCATTGCCACGCCATAAAAAAGAGTGGAATCCGCCTCATTTACAGTCCATCGTACCGAACCGATTCGTCCATCTAAATGCATCTGTTGTAATTTGTTGGAAGGAGGAAATGAATAGGATTGTTCGCCCCCCCGATTAATACTAACGGAAAGCTGCATATCTCCTTTATTATAGAAAAATATAGATGCTCGCTGGCATGTATCAAGCAAAGAGGCATATTTATTTTGCCCATGTAACTCAACATATGCTCCTTCTGAAGGAAGGAAATAGTGTCCGGATATCCCTTGTTTTTTTCTATCGAAAGAAATAGTGTCGGTCACAGCATGACTCGACCATCCTCTGAAGGTATGACGTACCGTAGGCCGATACCCATTCGTAATTGATGTAATTGTAACAAAACCAACTCCACACCCACCAAAACGTTTTTGAAGCATTTCACGTAAATCGGCAGTAAAAATATCCGCTTCTATAAAAGAATCTCCAAATACAGCAATACGTACCATATTATCTTCGGAATTATTAGCATCGGCAGAAGAAATGCGATCAAGCGCTTCATAAAAAGGAGCCATACCCCGATGGGTAGAATCACTGTAATCTTCAATACAAGTCAGCCCTGTGCGGCAAGTATCTACAAAAGCAGGTTTTACTACAGGGGGCAGTACAATACTATCCGAGTCGGAAATAACCTCTTCCGGTTCAGGATAGCGTAAATCTCCCAAAAGATCGACACGTCTCATTGTATGTCCGGCAATTGTTACGACCGGTAACCAATGCAATCCTATCAGAATGACAAACACAAGTAAAGTCAGCCAGAGCGAATATTTCAGATAATTTTTCATAATCTTCCTTACGTTCAAATTCTTGAAACGACTGCAAAGATAGACAAACTCGCCCGATTATGGATGGATTCAGGAAAAATAATGTAAACTATTGGGTTTTCAGGGAGATACGCAGCATTATTCCGCATTTGTAAACGTGTGCTTTGAAGCTGTTTTTTGAATAGTTAAGCGGAAAAATTGCTACCTATCCGTTGCCCATTCCAGTTGTATGGAGTTGTTTGAAAATCCTTTTTGCTCCGACCATAAAGAACGCAGTTTTATCATTTTGGCTTAGCGAAGGTACTTATTTTTTTTGAGATATGAAAAATATAGGTTCCGGAAGTCAATGGTGATAGCTTTGTCTATGTTTGACGATATTTTACATGCCGATGATTAACTCTGTCTCCGTTAATTTTGCAAACAATGGAACAGATTATGAATCAAACAGATGTAAAGGTTTCGTTCTACCTTAAAAAGAGCGAGGCGGATGCCAAGGGAAATTGTCCCGTAATGGCACGGCTTATTGTCGGCAAGTACTCTGAAACAGCATTCAGTGTTAAGCTTCGTGTGCCACAGTCTTTGTGGTTATCTGGACGTGCCTGTGGGAAAAGCGCTGCGGCCCGAGACATAAATAACAGGCTGGATGAAATACGTGCAGCTGCTTTCAGTATCTATGCGGAACAATCCGCAAACCGTGAAGTTGTTACTGCAGAAGAAGTAAAACACCAGCTTTTGGGAATGGCTTCGGAACAGGAAACCTTGTTAAGCTATTTCAGGCTTTTCATGAGAAATTTCGAGAAACGTGTTGGGATTAACCGGACGGAAAGCAGCTTGAACGGTTATCGAAATTCCTATGATCATCTGGTTCGTTTCTTACAGTCACAATACAAGTTGTCAGACATTCCTTTTGCAGCATTAGACCGTTCTTTCATTGAAAAATTCGATTTGCATTTGCGTACGGAATGTCATTTGGCTCCAGGAACGATTGTAAATCTTACTGTAAGGCTGAAAACAATTGTCGGAGAAGCGATTGCGGACGGTATCATTACAGCGTTTCCTTTTGTGGGTTATGAACCGACGCATCCGCAATCGGAACAAAAATATCTTACAACAGAGGAATTGAACAGAATCATGACCACCCCTTTGCATAGTCGCACCCTTTATCATGTACGGGATTTGTTTTTGTTTTCCTGCTATACTGGTATTCCTTATAGCGATATGTGTATGCTGACAAATGAGAATCTTTCCCTTGCTGAAGATGGCATTTGGTGGATTAGGAGTTCACGCAAGAAAACCGGTGTAGATTTTGAAATACCGCTTATGGAATTGCCGCTTCATATCATTGAAAAGTACCGGGATGTGGCTCCTGAGGGAAAGCTTCTTCCTATGTATTCCAACAGTTCGTTGAACCATTATTTGAAACAGATAGCCGTACTCTGTGGCATAGAACGCAAGCTGGTCTTCCACAGTTGGCGACACAATTTCGGAACTCATATAACTCTTTCAATGGGCATTCCAATTGAAACGGTCGGTAAAATGATGGGCCATATGCGAATTGAAACTACGCAGCTTTATGCTAAAGTCACCGACAAGAAAGTAGATGAAGACATGAAACGTCTGAAGGCAGCTGGTCTAAGCCAAACATCCGGCTTATATGAGGAGGATATTATAGTAAGGAAACAGAGACGAAAATCCCAAAGCCAGCTATCAGAAAATAAAGAAACGACCTTGTAACGAGGCCGTTTCTTTTGCATTGTTTCATACCCATCGCTGTTCTTCCCTGCATCTTTTATATGCGTCGTCAAGAACTTTCTGTATGTCTGACTCTTTGTAAAGGGCTTTTCCCTGCACAAGGTAGTAAGGTATCACACCGAGGGTCCGGTATTCCTGCAAGGTACGCCGGCTTACTTTCAACAGCTTTGAAAGTTCCTCGTCCGTGAGGAAATAATCACTGTGGAATGCGGGTCTCGGAGCCGTCCTTATTGCGTCTATCATACGCTCCATGTTTTCCAGCCCTTTGAAAATAGTATCAATCCGCTGGTCCTTTCTGTCTATAAGATCGTAACTCATGGCTTTCTTTTTTGTGGGTGATAACTTGATTCCAACATGTTTTGCACATCTTCCGGCTTGTAGAAGAACTTGTTCTTGACCCGGGTGAAAGGCAACAGCCCTTTCTCACGATATACCTGAAGCGTTCTCTTTGATATGCGGAGAATCCCGCATACCTCCTGATTGTCCATCCATTTTTTCAGTCCTGCATCTTTGGCCGGATTGCATATACCAGTGACTTTTTTCTCTATCATGCTGAATCGGACAACCAGTTCGTCAAATGTCCGTTTGTCTATACATATAATTTCCATACTGCCGTTTTGTTAGAATTGAATACCGAGTTCCTTTTTAATTTTTGCCGGAAGTACCTTTCCTTTCCTGCTCAGGAAGTCCTGGACTTCCGAAGCCTTGTAATAGGTACGTCCGTCAATCATGTAGTAGGTGACGAGTTTCTTCTGGCGGTAGCGTGCAAGTGTACGCTTGGTAACACCAAGGAGCTCGCACATATCCTGGTTGTCAAGCAGCTTGTCACCCTCAAGAGCGGCCGTCTGCCTGTTCATGCGGTTCAGCCTGTCATCTATCCTGTCAAACCGTTCCATTATCTGATGGAGCATCATCTGGAATGTCTCCCTGTTTATCTGTATCATAATGAATTCTGTTTTTAGTGTAATAATTCCATTTTTTACACCGTGTTGCGCAACAGGTTTCATTATGATATAGGCCAAAACATAGACCAACGGAACATATCGCCACATAAAAGCATGACAAGTCATTGAGTAATAGGAAAATAAAAAATCAGCCCCATAAAAATGAGACTGATGGAAGTATTGCAAATGCAATATGTTGCAATGCCTTATTGCAATGTCTTGCAATAAACCAGGCGACAAATTCCGTTTTTGAATGTTTTGGATTTTACGGTTTTCCACTCTCCACGTGGCAGATGTTTTGAGACGGATTTATGGTTCGGACGAGTGGAAGGAAACAGGAAAATGATCATTTCATCTATGAGATGATAAACTGAGAGACCACGCAAAAGTTCTATGCTTTCTTCGTCATGTATCTCGGCTTGATAAAGGATGGATGGGTCTGACATGTCTTTCTCGCACATGAAATCCACAAGCGGATAACCCGGATAGAGCCGGCGGGTACATTTGTCGCGCCCGTATGAGAATCCGTCCTTGTCGTCTCTCATCCATTGTAATAAGGGGTCGTCTTCCGCCGGAATGGAACCGTCTAATGTCATTGCTATCAGAACCTGTAACTTGGCCATACCTTTTTTCCTCTAAATGAAAAGCGTGAAACTCACGCACTATCAGGTAGAGGCTCTGGTAAGCCCATTGTAGAATCATGCATGAGCTCACGCTATAGGACATAGCATAAGCTACACGCAAAAGCCTCTACAATATCAATTTACCAGATTTCTACCTGAGACGTCTTGCGACTTATGTTGTAATGTTCGGCAAGGCTTAAAGCAATGCCGATATTTTCTCCTTATGTTGTGACTGTCATTCCTATATTACAAGGATTTCCAATCATATGCAAATGTAGGCATTTTATTCCAAACAGAAATATGGAATGACGGTTATTTGTCATTCAATCCATATTTTTTCATTTTCCGATATAGTGTGGACGGATCAATATGCAGTATGCCTGCTGCTTGTTTGCGACTCCCATGGCTGGTTTTCAATGCCTGTATTATCGAGTGTTTCTCTTCCGCATCGTTTTCAGGAAAAAGATTGATTTCCTCGGTCGCCGCTTCCAGTTTGATATTCAGGTCGGCGGTTTCAATGAGCGGCTGTTTAGCCATAAGTACCGCCCTTCTTATCCTGTTATGCAGTTCCCGTACGTTCCCAGGCCAGCGGTAAGAGAGAAGCAATTGTTCCGCTTCAGAACTGAAGCCTTCTGTCGGTCTTTTCAGTTCTCCGGAAAACTTTTTTCTGAAATGATGAGCCAAAGACAGAATGTCATCGGGGCATTCATGCAAGGAAGGCAGGACAATCTCAAATTCGCATAGCCGGTGGTATAGGTCTTCCCTGAACCGTTTTTCTTGTATTGCAAGTTGGAGATCTTCATTGGTGGCGGCTACAATTCTTACATTAGCCCGCTTTTCTTTGTTACCACCTATTGGGATGTATGTGCCTTCTTGCAAAACCCGCAGCAGCATGGCTTGGACGTCCAGGGACAAGATCCCTATTTCATCCAGAAAGAGTGTTCCGCCTTTTGCCACTTCAAAATATCCGTCCTTGTTGGCGTCGGCACCGGTAAATGTTCCCTTTATGTGCCCGAAAAAGAGGGAGGGTGCAAGCTCCTTGGGTATGACTCCACAATTCACGGCGACAAACGGCATATCCTTCCGCTCTCCTATATAGTGGATACGCTGTGCAACCGATTCTTTTCCGGCACCGTTAGGACCAAGTATAAGCACAGAAATGTCAAATGGGGCGACTGTACTGACCAGATGTTCGACCTCCTGCATCTGAAGGCTGTTTCTGGGGAGCAAATCCTTGTTTTTGTCGCATATCACAGATTTGGGACGGAAAATATCTTTCAGTTGTCTTTGCAATTCGTCCATCTGTACCGGTTTTGCCAGATAGTCTTTGGCTCCCAGTTTTATGGCTTGTACAGCATCCGGTACTGAAGCATATCCGGTCATGATAATGAAAGGGATATCCATCCGTTCCTTCCGCATCCATTCGAGCAAAGATATACCGTCCCCTTCCGGCAGGCGTACGTCGGACAGCACAAGGTCGAAACTTTCTTTCTTGAGCAGTTTTCGTGCCCCAGGTTCATCTATTGTTATCTCTGCTTCATAACCGGATTTTTCCAACCTTTTTTTCTGTTGCCCGGCAAGCATGATGTTGTCTTCAACTATCAGTATTCTGTATTTCATTCATGTTTTCATTTAATTATGTCCGTCCATTTACGATAATCGGCTTTTTGTCTCAGATATCAGCCGGTCTATTCTTCTGACAATTCTTTCCACATCATTGCGGAATGCTGACTCATCCGTATCTTCCACATACTCTTCATAGCTGTACGATTCCAGCTCATGGGCTATTCCCAATTGCTCCCACATCGGGTACATCCTGTGCAGAGTTTCCCATATCCGCTTCCGGTCGAGCTTTTCCTGACTCAAAGAATCCAGCAAGTCAGAACTGTTCCTATTGGATTCCTCTATAAGAGTCTCCAAAGTCCAGCGTTCGTCTCCTGTAGTGACATACAGAGCCTCGAAATCTGGAGAATGATTATCCATTGTTCTGTTCTGTCCAATGAGTGACGAGAGAAATTCGAGCAGGTCCCTTGTATAGAACGGTTTGTGGATACAGCCGGCAAATCCGGCTTGAATATAGCGGTCTGCATCGCCGTCGTTACGGGCGGTCATTGCAGCTATGGGAATTGTCCGTGAATTTCCTATGTTGGAAAGGCGTAGCAGATGCAACAGGTCAAAACCTCCCGTACCACGCATCTGTATATCGGTCAGCAATAGGTCGTATTCTCCGGTTCTCAATGCCTTGACCACTTCCTGTGCATTGGTACAGGCTCGGCATGAGATACCGTTCCGTTCCATCATTTCAACTGTGTTGCGCAATTGTATCGGATCGTCATCGACTACAAGAACCCGCCGAGGAAGTCTGAGGTTTCCCGTATAAGTTTCTGGCTTGTCTCTTGCAGGCTCATTGGTCTGCCTAAGCGGAATTTCCACCTTGAATTCGCTGCCTTTACCGATCTGGCTCGAAACAGAGAGTCTTCCTCCGAACAGGTTCACCAGCCCTTTCGTAATGGAAAGTCCCAGTCCGAAGCCTTCTGAATCCAAATCAGGAGCAGCCCGTTCAAAGGGCTGAAAAATGCGTTATGTTGTGTTCTCGCCCATTCCTATCCCCGTATCTTTGACCTTTACTGAAAGAGTATCTTCTTCATAACTTGCCAGAAATTTGATATAACCTGTACGGGTGAATTTTACAGCATTCTCCAGAATGTTGACCACTACCTGCCTTATGCGGTCTGCATCGCCAAGGACGGTGATGCCGCACCCCATAAAAGCCTTGTCAAACATCAATCCTTTGTCGTTCGCCTTGCGTGTGTATTCTTCAGCGATACTTTCCAGAAAGGATTCAAGATGGAAAGGAATTTCGTTCAGGGTTTCTTTAGCATCGTCCAGACGGGAGAGGTCAAGCAGGCTGTTGGCAAGCCGGGTGATATGACGGGATGATTCAAGGATGTTTCCGAGATAGGCATTGCGGCGTTTCCGGTCACGAGTATCCATGGCCAGTTCAGCACTGCCACTGATGGCATTGAGAGGTCCTCGTATGTCATGGGAAAGTGTGATGATTATTTTCTTGCGCATGTCGGAGAGTGTACGGTTTTGTGTTGCCGTATCTTCCAGTTCAGCCTTGTCCCTTTCCCTGCGGTTAAGGTCACGCATGATGATAAGGTGCGAAATGATGAGCAGGATGATGGCCATGCCGATTACTCCTGCCATTAAAAAGAACGACATTTTCTCTGCTTCTGCCATTTTTAACTCTCTTTGTGAGAAGGCAGTCTGTGCCTGTTCGTCAAGGTCGTTTATCAGCTTGTTCAATGTCCTGTTCAATTCCCTGTTGCGCATACGCAGGCTGTCGGCATAAATGTCCATTTCGTTCGCCTGTCTTTGATGTATTGCTATCAGGCTGTCGCTGAAATCATGAAGTTCTTTTTGGGATGGCATTACTTGTATTTCTTCTTTTTTCCCGAAGAATCCTGCAATCCCTTTTTTCTTTTGTTCTATGGTACGGATATGTGTTGCACGCCTCGCCACTTCCGGCAACTGGTTTACCAGCACGCTGTCCGCTTCAGTTCGCCGTTCAAACATTTCCATTATGTGCAGCAGGTGTGTCTCCTTTTCGGCAAGCAGAGCACGAAGAGTGTCTATCTGTTCCGGGCGTACATATTCACGGCAGTGTCGTTTAAGCGAGTTCAACAAACTGTCGGCTTGAAGTCGGTGGTTACGATAGTACAGATAGTCCGCTTTGTTCCAATTTACCACACCCTCACCCAATGTGGCGAGCCCCGTAATACGGCGATGAGCCGTGTTGATACCACGACGTACAAGGTTTATGTTTGCCGTCTCTGCCTCAATTTCGCGCATCCGCTGCCGTTCATATATCAAAATGGCGGCCATGCTACCGATGACCGCCATAAGTATGGCATAGCCGAAAAATATTTTATATCGCAGCGACACTGTTTGTTGATGAAAAATATAATTGGTTAACTAAATTTCCAATATCACAGGATAGTGATCCCCACCCTTCATATGATATCTTCGTACACATGTTCTTAGCTGTAATCTGCTATCGATAAGGAAATAATCTAATTCTCGACCTGAAATATGTGTTGGCATACCACAACAAGCAAAATGAGCACTATTTCCCGGCCTACTCCTGACACCTGTGGTCATTATTCTTAAATTTTCTGATAATTCGCTTGGCGTTGAATTCATATCTCCGCCAATGATGAAAGGAGATACTGCATGATGTACTAAATCTCTTATATCTCCTACAGCACCAGACCCAGATTCGCAATGAAGGGTATAAATGTTATATCCATTATAATTTAAACAAATTGCGGATCGGCCTGTTCCTGATATCAGATAATGTATTGATGCTACAAAATTCAAATCCGCAATGATACAAGTATTACCTCTATAATTATAAGCACCTGCTTGTTCTACCACAACATAGTGGTAGATACCACTAAAATGTGCAGGCAGTATGAATTTACCACATTCTTGTATCATAACGACATTACATTGTTCTATTGTTAACAGATGATTCAATATATTTAATTTAATAGCATCATTAAGAGGATTTCCTTGGGAATTCCATGTACAAATTCTCATATGGCTATTTTTAGATGTTTGATACATTTATTATGTTTTCATAATAATTATTATCAAATTTGAACGGGACTTTATCCATTCCGTTCTATATGTTTATACTCTATTTACTGCTTTCTGTATTTATAGGCTCGATACAGGAAGCCATTATATCCATCTGTTTTGACAGACCTTCGGTCTGTGGTTGCTGGCTGGCCGAAACATGTATCTGGTATTTTGCCGTTTGGTTGGTCATGCGGGTGTTCTCGCGGGCGGTCGTGACTTTGCCGCTGATTTCCGCATTTATAAACCAACGTTTTGCAGAGGCTTTTGCCTCTACTTCTGCGTTGGTAGTGCTTTTTACGTTTGACGTATCGGTAACCTCCATCTGGAAATCGACATCCACGCGATCTATAAGCAGGGCAGGAATAGGCACCAATCCTATAAACGGAGCCTTTACCGTTTGTTTTATTGTTGTCATTTTTTCATTCTGCTGTATCGGTCTTTCGACATCGAATTCCAATATACGCGCTTTATTGCCGCTTTTACCATCAAATGCAATTTGCTGGTAGAAATTCCATGCCGTTGCTGCCAGCTCCTGTTGGGCTTCGGCTGCTGCAATCAGTGGAGCAGCAATAAGTTCGCGCATGGGAAGACCCTTGAATTTGTCAGTCACGTTTGAATCTGCTTTAAGAACTGGAGAAGTTTCTCTGTTTTGAGTCTCTTCCAATGCAGCGGAGATAATTTCTTTCGCCTGTCCGCTTACATTTTCATTCAAGTTTTCCGCATTTTCTTGTTGCCCTTGGTTTAATATTTCTTCTGCCATAACATTTGAATTTTAAAATTGTTAGATGTTTTTTACAAAATCGTCAATAATTCGGGAAATACTCTCCGGAGTCTCCTGAACTTTAAAATTGACGCAAACCTCCATGACATCATCTGTATCTGGTTTTATGTTGCTCATCTGCATCTGGAGATTGGCTCTGTGCGGACTGGATAACAGCAAGTTGTTTTCCGGAATCTGTGATTCCACGCTTCCGACCTTCGCCTTGAACTTTATCTGCACATTATCCATTGCAAGATAATGATGGGATATCAAGGCTATAAGTGGAATATCAATAGTCTTGTCTCCAACCATGATTTTTTTTGATTGGAACGTATTTGCGTTATTTGCATTTGTTCCTTCAAAAAGTCTGGTCAGATTTTGTATCTGATGATTCTGTAATGTATCTTGTGCACAGTTTACGGCGTACTGCAAACCATTCATAATATCAGAGAATGAATTGGTTTGAACACTGTCCGGCTCATCGTCATTATTTTTCTTGCCTCTGTGAAAAAGTCCCATGTTTTTAATTTAAATACTTGATTTGTTGTCTTTAATGAGCACCAATCTTGACAATGTCCGGCTTACAGCTTCCATATTTACACTGGAGACTATATTATTATTGACAATGCCTTGATGCCAAAACCAATATGGTGGATTCTCCGTGTGTTCCATCACGTCCTCCTTTCTTTATTGGGGTTATACTTCGGTTCTTTCCGTTGCGGGCGGAACTTTTTCCGCCCGACGGTTTACTGCTTCCTCAAGGTAGGCAATGCTCCATTAAGTTCGTAACGCCACTCTGAGCCTGCGTTCTGCAAGGCGGTGTTCATGGCATCGACGGCTTTCTGCCAGGTAACGTAAGTGCCGTCCACCTTCGTGGATTCGGGGGCGGTCTTATAGCCTCGTTCCTGATTGTTCTTCCAATAGCAGGCGGTCACGGTGGTGTAGCTATCTCCAAACAAGCCGCCGATATGCACATTGCCGGTGCTGCTACCCGTACTGGTTACGTAGCCCGTGGCATAGCAGGCAAGGACGCGGCTTCCTCCGTTTAATCCCACTACACCGCCGCCAAAGTTATTCTTTTGGGAAGCTATTTCTAAGGTCACGTTGCCTGTGGCATAGCAAGCTGTCATGGTGCCCCATTTTTCTCCTGCCACACCGCCGACATAGTGCTTTCCCTTCACAGTGGCAGAGGAGCTGCATCCGATGATGGAACCGGCCTTTTGTGAACCCACCACACCGCCGACACAATCTGTGCCGCTGACGCTACCCGACACCGAGCAGTTTTCAATGGTGCCCCAGCTATATCCTACCACGCCGCCAGTACAGCCAAACATGTGATTGCTTGTTATCTGTATGCCTTCCATCACCACGTTCTTCACCATACCAGCTCTATTGAGATAGCCGAACAGACCCACAAATTGGTCATTTGTCGTAACGGTCAACCCCGTGATGGTATGGCCGCCGCCGTCGAAAGTGCCTTTGTATGAGTTATCGAAGCTTGTGCCTATCGGCGTCCAGCCTTTGCCCGTCAGATCAATGTTTTTGTCGAGGGTAATGTTAATGTCGGTCTTACCTCCGTTCACTAATTCGGCTACATTCATCAGGCCATCGGCGGAGGTCACGGTGTAGCTGCCGTCGCTCTCTATGGTATAGCCCAGGTCTTTTGCCGCAGCGAGGGAGACGGTGTAGGTATATTCACCGCCCGCCTGCCAGTCGGCAGCATTCTTCATCTTATAAACGAAGGTCTTGCCGTTAGTGAAGGTGCTGGTAATGAAGGTCGTGCCAGCTGCCACACTTTGCGGGGCTACGAGGGCGGTGTAGGTGTTGCTGCCCTTGTCATACGGGGTGATTTCGGCTGGGTTGCCGCCTTCGGTGGAGAGGCCCGTCAGTCGCACGGATGCCAGCCCCTCGGTGTAGTCCGTCAGAACGATGGTCACCCGCGCCGTGCGGTGGGTGAAGCGAAGCGTGGGGCTACCGTAGGTCACCGTCTGTCCGTCGGCTACGATGAGGTCGCTGCCCTCAAAGTCTTTCTGGGTACTTTGGTTGGCTTTTACCTTTACCGCAGGTGGGGTTGTCTCGCCAGCGGTGTAGGGCCACCAGGCTGTGACGGTGATGTCTTTGTGGTTGGTCCAGTAGTACGGGTCGGTGGAGGTCAGCGTGGCGCTGGTGGGGTCGGCGGTGGTGGGCGTCACGTCGTACGTCTTCACCATGCCGTCCATCAGGACTGCCACGCTCTGCACACCCTCCCAATTGCCATCCACAGGGGCACGGGTGCCGGCGATGGCTGTCGCGGCGGGATTCAGCCCCGTGGCGGTGAAGACGATGGGGGTGCCTTCCGCCCCTTCTGGTAGGAAGCCCGCTTCGTCCTGCGTGCAGGCGCCCAATAAGAGGGCGAGCGCTGCAAGTGCAAAAAATCTTATCCTCATAATATCTGTTATTTTATTACTCTGGTTCTTTCCGTTGCGGGCGTAACTTTTCCCCCCGACGGTTTACTGCTTCCTCAAGGTAGGCAATGCTCCTTTAAGTTCGTAACGCCACTCTGAGCCTGCGTTCTGCAAGGCGGTGTTCATGGCATCAACGGCGTCCTGCCAGGTAACGCCAGTGCCGTCCACCTTCGTGGCTTCGGGGGCGATGCCTTCCTTATTGTAGCCGATACCTTGTTCATGATTGTTCTTCCAATAGCAGGCGGTCACGGTGGTGTAGTTTCCTCCCAAAAAGCCGCCGATAGATACATTGCCAGTGCCACTACCCGTACTGGTTACGTTGCCCGTGGCATAGCAGGCAAGGACGCTGCTTCCTGCGTTGAATCCCACCAGACCGCCGCCAAGGATATTATTTATGGGGTCTATTTCTATGGTCACGTTGCCTGTGGCATAGCAAGCGGCCATGGTGGCACCCGAATTCGTCTCACCTGCCACGCCGCCGACCTGGACCATTCCCTTCACTGTGGCGGAGGAGCTGCATCCGGTGATGGAAGCCTCCCATTGAATACCCACCACACCGCCGGCGCATATCGTGCCGCTGACGCTGCCCGACACCGAGCAGTTTTCAATGGTGCCTCCCCAGCTAAATCCTGCCACGCCGCCGGCATAGCCCAACCTGTGATTGCATGTTATCTGTATGCCATCCATCACCACGTTCTTCACCGTGCCAGCTCTACCGAGCCTGCCGAACAGACCCACATATTGGTCATTTGTCGTAACGGTCAGCCCCATGATGGTATGGCCACCGCCGTCGAAGGTGCCGGTGTATGAGTTATAAAAGTTTGTGCCTATCGGTGACCAGTCTTTGCCCGTGAGGTCGATGTCGGCGGTGAGGGTGCAATTTATCGATCTGTCTTTTTGTGCGGCTTCGTTCCATGCCAGTAGGCCGTCGGCGTTATAGACCGTGTAGGTCTTGGTGTTGCTATCGTAGATGTAGCCCAACTCGGCTGCACCACTCTCGCCGCCGCCGTCAGCCCAATCACCGATGGTGCAACCCTCTAATGTCAAGCCAGTGGCGTTCACCTTGACGGTGTAAGAATAGCGGTTGCCCGCTTCTAATACGACGTCGTTCTGCGGGCGGAAGTAGAAGGTGCCGCCGCCGAGTTCCACCTTGACGAACTGCTTGCCTGCCGCAACGGTCTGCGGGGCAGTCAGTGCCTCGTAGGTGTTGCCGCTTGCGTTGTAGGTCTTGATGGCGGTCGGGTTGCCGTTATCGGCGGACAGGCTCACGAGGCTCACCGTGGCACCGGCGACGCTCGTGAATCCCGTGCCGGGCTTCAGTTCGATTGTCACGCGTGCCGTGCGGTGGGTAAATTCAAGAGTCGGGTTGTTAAATTCCACCTTCCGGTTCTCAGCAGAGATGAAGTCGCTGTTTTGGAAGTCAGCCAGTTTGCTTTGGTCTTCGGCCACCTTCACGGCAGGCATCTGTGTGATGTCGGCATTGTTGAAGGGCCACCATGCCGATACGGTAATCGGGTCGCGGCTGGTCCAGTAGTACGGATCGTTCTCGCGTGAAAGCGTGGCACTCTTGAAATCGGTAGAAGCCGTTACGGTGTATTCCTTTACCGCATCGCCCATCTTGAGTGCCACGGAAGTGACGCCCTGCCAATCGCCGTCCACAGCGGCACGAGTGGAAGGGGCTGCCAGCGGCGTTGCTTCTACGGACAGTCCGGTGGCACGGATGACGACGGGGTATTCACCTTCGGGCAGACGGTTATCGTCAGCAAGTTCGTCCTGCGTGCAGGCGGCGAGGGCGAACAGCAGTGCGGTGGCTGCGGGGATAAATAATCTATGTCTCATAATTCTTTATTCTAATCGATTAATTATTAAAATCCTACAGGTCAGCACCCACATCTCCACCGTCTATATCGTTCCACTTTGCAATGGTGGCTTCGCTGACTTCAAGGACTTTGTTGCGTACCTTGACGGTATAGGTATAGTTGTTGCCCGCCAGCAGTGCGCCTTCGGGCATGGTGAGTGTGGCATGATATTCCTGACCTTTGTAATTCACAACCAACGGCAGGGATGCAACTGTCTGCGGGAAGAGGATGATCGATGACGTGAGATTGCCGTCTGCCAGATTCATGGCCAGTTCTCCGGTCTGTACTCCGTTGTCTGCGGTGGCAATACCGTCGGCCGTGTTGAACGTACCGGTGAGTAACAATCCGTCCAGCGTGTAACGTTCAGGCTTGACCACGCTGAAATCCACGCCGTCGCCCGCCTCGAAGGTAAGGGTTATCCGGCTCATGCGGTGGTGGAAGGAGTTGTCTTCACCGCCTTTGCCGGTTTTGTCGGTGAAGCTCACTACCGGGCTTTTTTTGTCTCCCGTGGCTCCTGTGGCAAAGAGGAAGTCAATGGCAGACTGGTTCTGCTGCGCCGTGGCATCGGTCGTGGCTGCGAGGATACCTCCCGCCGCGTTGTACGGATAGTAGGCGCGGAAAGTATGGGTCTTTGTATCTTCGATATAGATGACCTTTTTTTCTGCCTCAAATTTCCCATTTTTCAGGATGAAAGGCACGTTGCCGTACTGGGTGTCGTTGCCGATGTCGGTGATGCCGATACGGTCGCCGTTATCCCAGGTGGTTCCGCTGGCGCGGGTGGCGAGGGCGATGTCGGCGGTAAACTGGGCGGCCACTGGGTCACCGTTCAGGTTCTCGTTGTCGTTGTTGCAGGCTGCCAGTGCGAGGACGAGCGTCGCAAGTGCAAAAAATCTTGTCTTCATTATATCTGTCATTATATTAGTTACAAATCGGCATTTACATCATCACCTTTCACTTCTTCCCAGCCGTTGATTTCGGCTCCGTCCACTTCCATGCCTTCGGGAGTCTCAACCAGCGTTCCGCCGAGGGTCAGCGATGCGCCCTTTCTGGTATTGAACTCCTTGAGGGCTTCCGTGAGGTCGCTTTTCAGCATCGTGGGGGTCGGGTTGCCGTCCGCATAGCGGATTTCACCCGTCAGCAGTTGTTCCGTGCCTGTCACACCCAGTAGCCGCACCGTGGCTTTCCACTTGCCAGCATCGTCACCTTCGGTTATCTTGGTGAAGGGCAGCACGACGTTCGAAGCGGCTCCGTAGGTATCAGTAGCGAAATTGAGTGTTCGGGCTGCACCCGTCAGATGGGCAACAATCTCCGTGATGCGTCCAGCGGCATCACCCGTCGGTTCGACGACAAGCGTCAGCTCGCGCACCTGCTGCTTCATTGTAGCGGTCAGCGGATAGTTCTTGTCTTTCTCGATGGTCACCTGTTCCGTATAGGTGAAGAACCATCCCGGGGCATTGTTCACAAAGGCATCCGTGCCTGCCCGGGTTCCCGTGGCTGCGGCAATGGTGGCTGTGGTGCCGTTCACCGTGATTCCTTCAGCCGGGTTCCACACCGCAAGGGTGTAGCTGCCCGGAGCAAACAGATGGTCGGGGGCATGGGTGGCGGAAGTCTCCGTACCCGTATAGTCGCCCATGGTGACCGTCCATGTGGCAGGTATGTCGATACCCTCACCGCGGGCCGACCAGTCGGCTGTTACCGCAATCTTCCCGTAGTCGGGGTGCGGCGTGTCATAAAGCGTGTCCTTCACGCAGGAAGAGAGCAGCACGGCGGCTGCCATTCCCATCATATTTATATATTGTTTTGCTTTCATATTCTATTCCTCCGTGTTAGAATAACTTCCATACCAATGTCACACCGGCATTGATGGGGCCCCACCAATCTTTTGTCTCGTTGCCGTGGCGTACACGCACGCCGTCGATGACCTCATATTTCTCATAGTCGGCATTCAGGTAGCCCAGACCGAGGTTGAAATCAAGAGCCAGTGCCTTGTTCAGCCGCAGCTGGTGGCCGGCGGTGATGCCGCCACCCATCAGGTCGCCCTGTTTGCCTGTTTCGGAGAGCTTGTAGTTGAACTGTCCGGCCTTGAACAGCGCGCCCAGATACCAGGCTTTCTTCTCACCCATATAGTAACGCACTTCCGGAGCCACTTCCCAGAGTGCATAGCGGCGGTCCTTGTCGCTCCACGTCCATGAAGTCCACGAGCCGTTTACGGCAATGCCCCACGATGGGCAGATGCGCCATTCCACGCCAAGGTCGGGTGTCAGGGTAGCCCAGCGCAGCAGGTTGGCACGCAGGGAGAGATGATAATCAGTTGTGATTTTGGTTTCCGACGGCGTGTCGGCAAGTGTATTTTGTTGAGCGGCTTTCTCGGCTTCTGCCTTTTCAGCGGCAAGTCGGGCTTCTTCCGCCTTGCGCTGCTCTTCGGCAAGTCGTTCCTGTTCGGCACGCTTCTCGGCTTCCAGTCGTTCGGCTTCCGCCTTGCGTCGTGCTTCCGCTTCCGCATCCGTCACGGCTGTTTCCTTGACCGGTACCGTCAGGCGCACAGTGACAAAGTCTCCCTCTGTCGCATGGTTGCGGGTGATAAAGTTTTCTTCCTTGATTTCCGCACGGATAATCAGTTCGGATTTCACACGGTTGGCACGGATCTTCGCCGTGGCAAGGTTCTCGGTTTCACTGCCCAGCGAGTTGCAGTAGCCGTCAACCAGCAGCGGCAGCCTGCCGTCAAGAATGTCCGTTCTGTTGCGCTCGATGCATTCCAGCAGACGGGCAAGTTCCGTGTCATTGCCATTCCAAGGCACGTAGAACATGTCCTTCTGCGGAACGAACCGGAAGGTGTAGGTCGTGTCTGCTTTCTGCTGCGCAATGACAGGAAAAGTTACCGTCATCAGCCGTAAGCGGTTGAACAACTCCATCTTGCGTATTTGATTTTAGTGTAGTTTGTTTACGCACTACCTTAATGGTGGTCAGATATGATTATTACTGCTCATGTTTGGTTGTCGTATCTCAGAAGTGAGATTGTCGTGGATTGTCCATGGATTTTCCGTGGACTTTCCATGGACTGTCTATGGATTTGTCTCATGCTAATGTCCACTTGTCCGGAAGCAACTCCCGGAGATTCCTGCTCGATTTGGGTTCGAGGTAATATGGCAGTTTTGTGATGACATGGTTCAACCATTCGCGCGGATTGACTCCACACTCCTTGCAGGAGCTGAGCAACGAACAGATGACAGCTGTATTTTTAGCCGCCTCCTGATTCCCACAGAACAGCATGTTTTTTCTGGTCAGAACGATAGGTCTCAGTGCGTTTTCCGCCCCGTTGTTGTCAATAAAGATTCTTCCATCATACAGATAGTGTCTCATTCTTGGCATGAGAGGATAAGTATAGGCTATGGCCTTTCCCATAAGACTGCGTTTAAGTACTTTGGGGTATGTGTTCTGAAGCCAGAGCTCAAAGGCGTCAAGCAGTGGTCCGGCCAGACGCTGCCGCAGTGCCGCACGTTCCTCATAGGAGAGTTGCCGCTCATCAGCCATATGCTCCACATTATACAGGTCTTGTATAAATTTAAGTCCCTGCATGGCATATTCCCGGTTTTCTTCCTTTCCTGACTCCAGATGCCTGCGTATGTGTGCGAGACAAGCACACAGATGCACATCCTCCTTCTCTTCAAAAATGTCATAAGCGGAGTAACCGTCACATTGAAGGTATCCCTTGAACGGCTTCAGGAGTTCGACCGCCACTTTCTGCGCACGTGAACCGTCGTCATAATGGAAGAAGAGCAGGCGCGGCATAGCCGCTCGGACCATCCAGATGTACTCCTTCGCCGCCTTGTGCCTGTCATGGTCTATAACCGGAAGCGTGGTCTCGTCAACCTGTATATAATCGGAGGAGAGTACTACCTTCTTGAGTTCCAGATAAAGCGGTTCCAGAAGTTCGCAGACGGGTTTGAACCAACCTCCCAATGTCTTTCGTGACAGCTTCACCCCCAGATGTTCCAGCTGTTTCACTTGTCGGTAGAACGGGACATGGTATTCGTATTTCTGTAAGAGGACCTCAGCGAGCATGGAAGCCCCGGGCATGCCTTTATATATGGGCATCAGTGGCATGGGAGCGGTTATAACAGTTTTCCTGCCGTTCTCAATGGCTTCCGTGTCATCCTTGAGGGCATACGTGGGACGTACCGTGTCTTTCACATAGAGATATCCCGGCTTCATCTCAAGAGTTCTGGTGTGTTCCTCGTCTATCTTGACGTATTTATCGGGATCAAGGCCTTCGGGTTCGATGACGACGGTAACCACAGGCAGGTCATCCATCACCACCCGGTTACGGCGGGATGTTTTTCCGGCGATCTGGACTTTCGGGACGGTAATCTGCGCCGCCGCCCTGTTGCGGGCTTCTTCGATTTCCGCCTCGACCTGTTCCAGATCGCCGTATTCAAAAGGGAGCATGGGGTCCCCCTTAATGGGTTTACATTTCTCACTCATCTTTCCGAACACTTTCCTTTTCAGCCATGCCAGTGAAGCGTTCAGATCAACTATCGTACTCCGGAGTTCCTCGATTGTTTGGGCTTGCGAGACAATCGTCTCATTCTGCTTGCGGTTGGTCGCCGCCATCACAGAAAGTTGCTCCTTCAAGGACTGTATCATTTGCACTAATGTGTCTTCCCTTGTCATTTCCTGATTTATTTGTGATATAAAGATAAGGAAAAAAATCGGGATAGGCAAGTTTGCAAAAGGTTTATTTTCAGTGTCTTTTAAGGCATCACCACCTCTTTCTCAGATCCCGCAGACGCCTCTGACGTTTTTTCTTGTCCTCACTTATTCCTTCGACCATCATCACCAGATCGCTCCACGTCATGGGATAGGATTTTGTGTCGGGATCATAATCAGGCAGTTTAAAAGTACCCTCTTCAAGAAGCTTCTCATACAGAACCAAGCCGCCGGTTTCCGCGTGAAGCAATTTGAGACGGTTTTTCGCACGATTCACGAACAGATAGACATCGCCGCTTCTTACATCACCACCCATCTTGTCATGGACAAGACCGCTGAGACTGAAAATCCTTTTGCGCATGTCTGTATAGCCGCCGCACAGGAAGTAGCGCATGTTATCATTTAGGCAGAACATTGGCATTGTATATTTTAGAGATAAAACTCAGGGCAGCCTTGCAACCGGACTGACCTTTAAATTTCAATTTCATCCCGTTGGGAAGTTCAAGGGAGATCTCTGAGTTATCTACAACCTTGCACGGTTGTCTCATCGGCCGGTAAGGTTCCGTAGCGGGAGGAGACATAGGGGCGGAATGGGAAGCCGGTAAAGCCTGTCGGTCCTCTATGATAATGGGACTGAAACCTACCATATCCTCCATGGGGGAACAGGCAAGCTCTTCATCTGTGATTTTGAAACGCAACTTCCATTCGTAAAACTTGGAGCGATGGAAACCCTCATTGTGACAAAAATCTGTTATACTCAAATTGCTGGCCTTCTGACGGCGAAGAATCCTGATAAATTCCTCACGCGTCATGTACTTCTTCTTTTGTATCATAATTATGAACTGATTTATTAGGATACAAAAGTAGGAAGCCTAAAGGCTTAGAAAAAGATGGATTTGTTCAGACGCTTACCATCAGCCACAGAAACAGGGTGAGAAAAGTGATTTTTCTGCTCATATAAACTTGAATTTATTATCTTTGTCTTCTCCAAAGGTAATAAATGCCATTCAGCGCCCA
This sequence comes from Bacteroides bouchesdurhonensis, assembly GCF_900155865.1. Classification (GTDB taxonomy): domain Bacteria; phylum Bacteroidota; class Bacteroidia; order Bacteroidales; family Bacteroidaceae; genus Bacteroides; species Bacteroides bouchesdurhonensis. Next base: position 947,323 of record NZ_LT707006.1, on the reverse strand, counting down.
AAATATTACAAAAACTTTTTCTGTTGAAATACAGCGTTTTATAAAAATTGTCGTTTGAGCACTTTTCAAATTGTCGTTTGAGCACTTTTTTTTGTCGAATTAGCACTTTTTTGTCGCTTGAGCACTTTTTGAAAATGAGCTTCTGAGACCTTTTTCATCGGCTTTTTACCACACAAATTATTCCAGATTTGCTTTTTTCCACTTGCCAGGCGTACATCCTTCCTTCTCTGTAAATGATTTGATAAAGTTACTGCGGGAAAGAAAACCGGAAGACTCAGCCAGCTTCTGTATATTGATTTCCGGATGCTCCTTCAGTATGTTTTTCGCATACTCCAACCGGAGACCGGTTATCCATTCGCGGAATGTCATTTTATACGTAGTCTTGATATAAGCGGAAAGATAGGTACGGTTCGTATGAAGTATTTCGGACAGTTCTTTTATGGTAAGTCCCTGCTGGACATAGCCGTCTGTCTTTATCCAGTTGGCCACTTTCTCTATAATTTCTGTATAGGACACTGGAACTTCTTTCTCAGAAACTATTTCAGGTTCTGTTTCCGTATCTGTCAGAAGTTCTTCTTCAGACTGTATATCTTGCTCAAAAGCATTTTCCACCTGTTCATAGAACAGCAGGTAGTTCTGATAGCTGTAGAAAAGATAGCTGTAGAACGGTATTGACGACAAAATCCAGATAAAAACATATTTGTCTGGCAGAAATGTCAGCAATCCGCATCCGACACCGAAGATAACAGCCCAATAAGTGAATATGGAAAGCCATTCGATATATGTGCCTATATCATCCGCCTGAGTTTCATTGAAAATCCGAATGGCTCTACGATATGCAATTATGACTCTGCGAGCTAAAACGACTCCAAAAACGATTAACCAGACAGCTAAAGCAAATAAAGAGATTTTTTGCATGATTCCGCTTGGCAACAGGAACAACACAACTCCGGAAAGAGTTGAGAATATAATCCATAAAATGATATGTGTCCACACACGCCGTTTGGTAATGTAAAAACAATCAAGCAACATTATCAATGCCGAACTGAACAGAGAATAGCACAGGAAGTATGTGGACATGTTCATCAATATGGAAGAATCCGCATTTTTGAATCGAATACCAAAGAAGAAATGTACCGAATAATTTGCCGAAAGCAGCAGCATAGCTATACCCATAATCTGTCGGGAGCGGAGATAATTCTTGAAAATTTTCTTTTCAGGAGTCTTTGCAAACAAAAAATAAAAGCCGAAGAATAACATCAACGGCAGTGCGGCACAAAGTGAAAAACTGTATATAGATGGTTCCATTGTTATGCTTATTTGATTTTGATACAAAGTTACGAAAAATATTGGTTTTCAGGATTATTTTCCTGAGTTCTTTTTTATATTTTAATCATACGGAAACGCTTTGATATTATACAGTTATCGGATTCACTTTCATGGTGGAGAGATTCAGGTACAGCCCGTGATGCTCGATCATACCGTTGCGGAACATTTTCCACAGGATGTTGCAGCCGAGCTGTGCCAGTGTGGAGTTGATGAACAGGTCCTGTTTCTCCAGAGCCTCCGCCAGCGAACAGCTCGGTCCGGAATCCTTTTCCTTCACTCTTGCGTATTTGACATATCGTGTGATCACCTTCAGCGATTCCACCGTTTCGTACAGCTTGGATGCCGGCTGTCTGATTTTCTTAGGTACGGTTCCGAGGATGACCTGTCCCGTATTCTGCATGTTGCCGAAGTCCATCCAGTACAGTGGTGTTTCGTGGCTTCTGTATTCCGAAACCGGCACGGCTTTCAGTATGTTCCAGAGGTCGAGACGGGACTTTATGTTGTCCGTGCAGGTAATCATTATGTTGGCCAGATTATCCCGTCTGGCGTCCTTCAGGGCTGCCGGATAGATGTCCGGTACCGCCTTCCAGTCGTTGCCGAAGAAGTTGTTCATGCGTGTGACGAGGCACTGCGCCTTGTTCAGTCCGATGTCCGAAGGGCTGAAGAGCTGCCGCCCGATGTTGGCTTCCGTCACGATGTCGGAATCATACAGTGTCACGAACAGTCCGGGATGTCCGAGTCCCCTCAGTGCCGTGTCAAGCCTGGCCAGGCAGGTAAGCACCTGTGAGCCTGTTCCTCCCGCTCCGATAAGGTTTACCGTTACCGGATGCTGCGGGTTTATGAGATAGTTGTCGATGTAGTGTACTCTTTTCATTTCAGTATGTCTTTAAGTTTCATGTTGTTCAGTTGTTTCAGTTCGTCGAGGTTGAAGTCCCTGTCCCGTGCCGCCTTTGCCACCAGCACGAGGTTTGACCTTGTCGGGTTCCCGTTCCCTCCCAGGTGGGTGAATTCCGTCAGCCAGAATTTCCGTTCCCAGTACTGCAGCAGCTTTTCATAGGTCAGGTCCTTCGGCAGCTCTATCCTGGCGTTTCCCAGACATACGCTGGAACCTGTCACGTTGAAGAACGGTGCGGCATACAGTACGGTATCCGGTCTGGGAACGTTCCCCTTGTAGGCATAGATTCTCATTCCGTGCTCTCCGGCCTCGTAGATTACTCCCGGCAGGTAATATTCCGCGTTTTCTATTTTGAGTGCGGTGCTGAAGAACATCATCCGCTTGTGCGGTGGATTGTACCACACGTATCTTTCGCTGCCCTTGCGCGAGTCGCAATACAGCAGGTTGTCGGGTATCTTCCCGTATGGAGTGGTACCGTGTCTTTCCGAGTATTCCTTCACGAGGGTGTTCATGAATTCCAGTGTCACCGGTCTTCCTTCCGTCATGTTTCCCCGGTCGTCAATACCCCGGATTTCAAGGAAGAAGTTCTTGTCCCCTTCCGAGGCATAGGCTATCAGTGCCGCCCTGGGGTTGAGCGGTGTCTTGATCTTTCTGGTCAGTTCGTTGCTGTCTATCATATGCTTTCAGATTGGTTTATATTGTGATGTTGATAAATTTTTCCGCCCATTTGAAGAAGCGTTCCGGGTAGTCGTCCATGCGGAACAGTTCCTCCGTTTCCGGAGACAGGTCACAGGTGGTGACCGGAATGATGTCGTATGTCTCCCGGCTGTAGGAGTTGTAGTAGTCCACGAGGTTGTCCGTCACGGGATCATTGCAGTCATAGACGACCCTTATCTGCCTGTTGAGATACATGGGCAGGTAGTCCGGTTCCTCTTCATAAAACGGGTCGTAGCCGTATTCCATGATGCCGCGTTCAGGCGAGAGGAATTCCAGACCTTCCTTCATGGCGGAGAGCAGGGACTGTTCGTATCCGTTCGCCGGCTTATACCGTCCGATTGCCTTCGGCAGGTCCTTGTAGTAGGATTTCCGTTCCACTCTCCTGAGCAGACTGTGTATCCTGCCTTTCTCGTATGAATGCAGCAGTTTCAGCCGTTTTTTCCTGTCGTCCTGTTCGTCGTCATTCTCTTCAGCCAGCCAGGTAAGCGCATATTCCGTGTCATCCTCGTCCAGTATGGTGTCAATTCCGTTTGCCTGCATCAGGTTGTGGATGAAGGTGACAGATATGCGTCTCAGTTCCGGCCCGAGATTTTCCACAAATTTCACAGGGAAGTAATACAGCGTAAGTTCTCCCCATCTGTGGCATTTCCAGAGACGGAAAATGAGTCTTTCCCCATCCTGCTCGATGTTTACATTCATGTCATTGCCGACAAGGTCGCTCATTTCATCATGCAGTCTCGTTATTCCTTCCGCCATTGTGAGTCCCGGTGCATGTACCGCTTCCTTTTTCATAAGACTCGCATATCTGAAAAAGGAATCACGCAGGTACTCGTAGTTTTCCCGCGTGATCAGGTTGCACGGCTTTCCGTCAGGACTTTCCGAGAACAGTTCCGGCGGAGGCATCGGCGTGAATGTGGTGTTCAGAAAAGAATTACGGCACCGCTGGGTGCCGCAATCCGTTTCTTCCTTTCCGTGCCGTAATGCACCTTCCTTTCGGTTTCCGCAATGATAAGTCTCGCGAGCTGTTCCGCCTGATATCCGTCCAATGGTACACATGATTTCTTCTTTTTTCTGTAGTCCTTTGCCATATCCTTTATCCTTTTGTTCCGATAGTTGTCTTGAACTCATATTCTGTCATGTCCTCCCTGATGACCGGTCCGTGAACGGTAGCCGTCGTCAGTTCCGGGTACATGTTCGAATAGTAGTTCATGACCATGTCCGGCGAGATGTTCGGATCCGGGTCCTGAAGAGTAATATACTCTGTTCCTTTCTTGAATCTGAATGAGCGTGTCATTCCTTTAATTTCGAGTGCCATGTCTTAAACTGTCTGATAAGGTGAATACTTGGGTTCCAGCATGGACTGCGGGAAATCGATGTATTCCTCGTAGTCCTTCTCACTGTATGCGGGGTGTTCCTGATCGGAGAGGTACGGTTGCTGTTCGTCCTCCTGCATGAACCGTTCTTCCTGCCAGTCCTGAATTTCAGGCTGCGGCGGATATTGAGGTTGGGAAGGCTGCTGTCCGCCTGTCAGCTGTACGTATTGCGCGTGCGGCTGTATCTGCGGTCTTGCTTGCGGCTGTGGCGGCTGTTGTTGCGGTGGCCATATTCCTGGCTGTTGCGGATGCTGCGTGTATGCCTGTTGTGGTCTCTGCGGTACCGGCTGTTGCGGACGTTGCGGTTGCGGATTTCTCTGTACCGGTGTCTGTGTGTATACTGGCTGTTGGGAGTGTGGCTGTTGCTGCTGTACCGAAGGTTCCGGCTGTGCCTCCTGTTCCATCAGGTCGAAGAGGCTTCCCCGGTTCATTTCCGTGTCGGCTGCCTTTATCTTCTCCTCGATTTCCTTCAACTGGGCGGCATTCGCGTGTGCTTTCGCCTGTGTAAGCACGCTGACGGCTTCCCGATGGTTCCTGGCGGCTGTCAGTTCTTCCGCCTTCTTCATCAGTTTCTCGTACTTCTCCCGTTTCTCGCGTTCTTCCTTCGTCTCCTTGGATTTCGCTTCCTTGGCGGCCTTGCTGCTGGCGGCGGCCTTGTCCGCCTGTGCCTCAAACTGTGCCATGTTGGAGATCAGCCCGCACGCTTTCTGTATCGGTCTTGTGACTGCCTGCAGGAATCCTGTGTCAAGTTCCTGCGGTGTGCCCGTGACAGTCAGCGGCACGATGTGGTTCTGGGCCTCGTCCTTGAGTCCGTTCGATTTGGGCAATGTGGAAACGGTCAGTTGTCCGTTTGTCTTGCGGATGACGATCGTGAGGTCCACGCTTTCCGTCATCATCTGGTGGATTGCTGTAAAAAACATAATTTCAGATATTAAATGATTAGACGATGTGTTTCAATATTCGCTGAATAATTCAGCCAGCAGCCTGTTCCTATCCGGATGTCTGCATATTTCCAGAACGGGGTTCAGCAGCTTTGAGATGTGAACGGGACCTGTGGTTCCCCTTGGCGGCAGCTTGATTGCCGGTTGCGGGACGTGTACTTTTGGTCTTCTTGTCACGGGCATCCCTATCGGAGCTGGTGACTGTCTTGTGATGATCGCTTGTTGCATATTCTTTAATTTTTAACTGTGAATACCCGGGCTTTGGCAGCCCGTTGAACTACAAGGGCCCAACGGCAAATGCTTCCGGAAAGGCAGGGTTTTCGGGAAAAATACCGGAGCGCAGCGAGGATGATTTTTTCCGAAACCGCTTGCGGCCTGACCTTGCCGTCCGACAAGAAGCGTTTGCCAACTTTGCCCTGTAGTTCTCGGTTTGCCAATGTCTGTGTTTTCCGTCCATTCCCTTTTTCTTTCCGTGTCATTTCCGGCTGTGACGGATACAAAAAGAGCCGCCCGCTCCCGGACAGCTCCCTTATGCTGCAATGATAAATTCCGTGCATGTTCCATATCGTCAGATTTCAGAAGACCAGAAAACTCAGTATGCACAGAATGATTGCCAATGCCACGAGAAAACAGGCTATACGGTAGAGGAACCTGAAGAGTCCCCTGAAACAGATGATGGCCACGGCAGTCCATACAGGCGATATACCGTGGGAATAGAGCCAGCTGAATATGATGGCTGCTGTTACGGCCAGCGCGAGTGTCCTTGCCCATCTGCTGTCCGCTATCTTTCTGATACGTTCTTTTGCTTTCATAATCTTCATTTGTTTGGCGGGAATGCCATTCCCGGTTTCAGGGGCTTTCTTGCAGTCCGCCTCCACAGGCAAGGTTTTCGGGAAAAATACCGGAGCCTCTGGCGAGGATGATTTTTCCCAGAAACCGTAAGGCCTGACCTTGCCGGTGGAAACGGGCGGGCTGCGACCTTTGCCCCGCGAATCGGGATGGCTTCATCATTTCCTTTTCCTGCCGTTCCCGTTTTTGGGGAACGAGAGTGTCAGGGTGAACCCGGCGTCAAAGGTGACCGAAGCGTCGAAAGCCACGCCCTTCTTTCCCTTGAATCCCTTGATAAGGCGTGTGGAACCGGAGGAGAAAAGCTGTTCCAGATGCTGGTCCGTCAGTTCCTTGTTCAGGAATCTGCGGTACACGGTCAGTCCGCACCCTTTATTGTCGCAACGGGCACTCTTTTCCCTGACGATAATGTGTCCGGTCTTGCATTTGGGACAGGTGAATGTGCGGGCGGCTGCCGCCGGAAGGCTGAGGTTCAGGATTTCACGGGTAGCCTTGCGGGTGTAGTCCGTGATGGATGCCATGAACGTGTCCGGTCCGAGCGTGTGCCGCTCTATCTGGAGCAGGGTCTTCTCCCAGCTTCCTGTCAGGGAAACATCCGCCACGAGCATGTCCTTCACCGCATCGTAGATATGGAGTCCCTTTTCCGTGGGGACGATGCTCTTGCCGGAGCGGGCGATATAGTCACGTTTGAACAGTGTGGTGATGATGGCGGCTCTTGTGGCGGGCGTGCCGATGCCCAGCTCCTTCACGGCCTCGCGTGCCTGTTCGTCGGCTATCTCCCTGCCGCAGGTCTCCATTGCTGCCAGCAGCGTGGCCTCGGTATAGAGCGGTCTGGGCACGGTCTTCTTCTGGGACAGTCCGAATCCTGAAACAGGAACCGTGTCCCCTTCGGCAAATACGGCCGTACCCTCGTCGGTTTCCGGCTCGTCGTCCTGCCTGTCCTCTTTCCTGCAGAAGATGCCGCGCCATCCCGGACTGACGACAAGGGAACTTTTCGAGCGGAAATCCATGTTGTCCAGGCGACATTCCATAAGAATCAGTTCCTTCTCGCAGCAGGGCGAGAACGCCTCCAGCATACGTCCGGCTATCAGCGTATAGACGGCCTCCTCCGCTTCGGAAAGCCCTTCGGGTGCGATGCCGGTCGTGATGAGAGCATGGTGGTCCGTCACTTTACGGTCGTCCACGCTACGGGTGTTGAGACGCGCAAAGTCAAGGATTCCGGCACTTGTGGCGAATTCGGGCATGGCCATTATCCTTTCCAACAGACCGGGCACGCAGGCCATCACATCGTGCGGGATATACCGGCTTCCCGTTCTCGGGTAGGAAATGAGCTTCTTCTCGTAGAGCGACTGGGCGATGTCCAGCGTCTTTGCTGCGGGCAGGTCGAGGTGCACGTTGCAGTCCTTCTGGAGTGCCGTTAGGTCGTAGAGCAACGGCGGCTGTTGCAGGCTTTTCCTGCGCTCCACCTTCGTGACCGTCGCCGAAGAATCGGGAGAGAGACTGCGGTAGGCGGCTTCCGCCTTCTGCCTGTCGTCAAAGGTCGCGGGATGGAAGAAGCGGCGGTGTGACGTGCCGCCATTGAGGGTGACATGCAGCTGCCAGTATGGTGTGGATACGAAACTGCGGTTCTCCCTGTAGCGGCTGCATATCATGGCGAGCGTCGGAGTCTGCACCCGTCCGATCGAGTTGTTGGACGAGCCGGAAACGATGGCCAGGGCACGGCTGGCGTTCATGCCCACCAGCCAGTCTGCCTTCGCGCGACTGTCGGCGGCGGTATACAGGCTGTCGTATTCCGAGCCGTCCTTCAGTTCCTCCAGACCTTTTCGTATGGCCTCGTCAGTAAGCGAGGAGATCCACAGGCGTCTGAACGGTTTCGTGCAGCCCAGAAAGTCGTATATCCAGCGGAAGATAAGTTCCCCTTCACGACCGGCATCGGTAGCCACGACGATGCTGTCACAGCGGTTGAACACGCTTTCTATGACTTTCAGCTGTTTCGAGGCGGCGATGTCCGTAACCATTCCCCTGTCCGTGCGCATCTGTCGGGAGACCAGGCGGAACGGGTCCGGCAGCATCGGCAAGTCCTCCTCCGCCGTTTTCGTATAACCATAAGTGTCCGGTATGGCCAGTGACACGAGGTGTCCCAGTGCCCAGGTCACCATATATCCGTTACCGGAACAGTAGCCGTCATTTCTTGTATCAGCCCCGACTACACGGGCAATGTCCATGCCTACACTCGGCTTTTCTGCGATGATTGCTATCATATTGTAAGATAAAAATTAAGCCGTTTCCCGTTTTCCATGCGGAAGACAGGAAACGGCGGTAAGACATCGGTTTACTTGATAATTGCTCCCAGATTATTTGCCCAGCGGTGTCACTCCCTGGATTTCCAGTAGCGGGGACTCGCCCTTACGGACCAGTTGGAGCGTGGCGTCCATCACCACGTCCACGCCGAGGAGCACGAGGCTCAGGGACATCACTTTCGTTTTCTCTCCCCTGAGGAGGGTGTCCATTTCGCCGGAGAGTTCCAGCTCGTCCTTCATGATACCGATACCGGAGAGTTCGTCCCAGTTCACTTCATCAGCCTTGAAAGGCATGTCGTTTCCGTTTTCCTTTTTCATATTTCTTTCTTTTTTTTGATTCAACATTCATTTTTCAGTAACCTGTTGTCAGGCAATGCTCGCACCTTTTGACTTGCGGTTTCCCTGTTCCTGTCGCTGGCTGTTGGCCACCACATTGCGCTGCGAGGCATCACGCTTGCGGTCAGGATTCTCGTTGTAGAAGTCCAGACGCCCCTGGTTGAAGTTCGCCTTGACGTACTGCGAGATGGTCTTCCCGTCATATCCCTTGATGCCTTCCACCAGCACGGCCTTTCCGCTCTGCAGGTCCGCACGCTGCTGTCTGGTCAGTTCCACGTCCCATACCTTGGGTGGAATCTTGAAATCCTCGCGCTGCTCGAAGCCGTCCGGCGTACGGGAGTAGCTCAGGCGTCCCGTTTCCAGGTCGGCCTTGATGAAGGAGGAGAATTCCTCTCCCTTGCGGTTCACCATGTCATTGAGGAAAATCACCTTGCCGTCACGGAGCTGCTGCTGTTCCTCCGCCGTAATCTTCACCCCGTTGATTTCGTTGGGAATATAGATTTCGCGTGCGCCTTCCGGAGAGTCCGGATTATAGCGGGTGTAGGACGGGCGGCCTGTCGCCTCGTCCAACTTCACGTAGGAGGAGAACACCTCGCCGTCCTTGCGCTGCATTCCCTCCACGAAGATGGCTTTTCCAGCGTTCAGGTCCTCAATCTGTTTCTGTGTCAGTTCCACGCCCCCGAGTGTCTGGCGGTTGAAGAGCTTGTCGTTCTCGAAAATGAACTCGACACCCCTGCGTTCGGCATTCACCTGAATGAAGGCGTTGAACTCGTTGCCGGATTTGGCGATCATGCCCTCTACATAGACCTTCTTGCCTTCACGCAGGTCATTCTGCTCCTGCTCTGTCAGTTCCACTCCCTTGATTTCCCTCGGGATGAAAGCATTCTCCGCTTTCATGGCGACCACCTCGTTGGTCAGCTTGTCGATGCTGATGAAGGATGGGATATATTCCCCGTTGCGTCCTTTCAGTTCCACGACACGCCCCATGTTGCCCGTTTCGAGCAGGTTCTTCTTGTCCTCGTCGGAGAAGATGTGTCCGAAGTACGGTCGGTCAAGGTCGGGTTTCTGCCGGATACCGTGGATGCCGAGCACCACTTCGCCCGCCATGGACTGCTGGAAGGACAGACGTGCGTCCGTTCTCAGTACGGCCGAGCCGAAGTTCATGCTTATGGGCACGACCTGGTTGGTCTTGTAGCCCTTGAGCATCTGTTCGAGCAGTCCGCGTTCCTGGAGGTATTCACGGGAGATTCCGAAATTCTTGAGCTGTTCCCAGTTGATCATGGACTCGTTGTAACGGTACTGGGGGGACTGGTTCTGCGGCTGGCTGTCAGCTGCGGCAGCCTGCTGCTGGGTTTCATTTTTCTTTGCCATTTCTTCTTGGTTTTTGGGGTTGATACTTTGGTTTTCCTTGTTGCGCGGAACAATCTCGTACTGCTTGAGAAATTCCTCCACGGCTTTTGTCTTTTTTCCTGCGGCGATGTCCTCGATGGCCTGCTGTACGGCAGGGTCGTCCAGCCTGTCTTCCTTGACGGAGAGGATTCCGAAGCGTGTCGGGTCTTTCAGCTGGCTCCAGAAGTTCTTGATGAAGTTCTCGAAGGCGTCTGCATAGCGGTCAATCTTCAGGAAGGAGTTCCGGTTCTGCCTGTCGGCGGCTACCGTGTTGAATTTTCCGTCCTGTCCGATTTGCGACACCGCTTCCAGAATCAGTTCCATCTTGTCAAGGATGAACACGATGTCACTCATCTGCTCGTTTTCGGAGACCTGCGGTTTCGGGGGTTCTTCCCTTGCATTTTTCTTTGCCATAATTTTTGATTTTTAGTGTTGATAACTCATGTTGTCACCGCAAATATATAGGAGAAAAATTGATAAATAATTGATTTGCAATATGTTAGGATGCACATTACACCATGTGTCATCACATTACACCGCAGGTCGGAGAAAACGGAGCGAAAAAGCGTGGGAAAACGGCAGGAAAAGGAGAAAAAACAAGGGACGAGAAAGAAAAGGGAAAAGACGGGAACAGGCTGGAAAGACAAGGGCATGGCGGTACGCACTGCCGAACGGAAGAAAAGGAAAAACTGTAATTATGCGACGACGAACCGGGAGGAAAAGGGGCGATGTATGAGGTAACGATCGAGCAGTCGGGAGATTTCCGCAGCTTCATTAAGTCGGTCGTGGTAGTCGCCAACGGTACGCGGTTGAAAGACGGGGCGACGGGGGAAAGCCTCGCAAGCCCGTTGATTCTAAGCGATGAAGAACTGGCCGTCGAAAAGGTGACGTTAACCACGACGGGAAAGGCGATCGAGTTCGCCGTTTCCGGTAGTGTCGTGGACGGGGAGGACGGTGTCGTGAACGAGCCGATGCAGTGGGTTGTGACCGTTTACAAGAACGGAAAGGAGATCGAGAAAAAGAGCCTTTCTTTCCGGGACGGGAAGGAGATCGGTATGGATGATCTTAATCTGTATTATAATTGACGTGACGACCTGAATGTCCCCCGGATGAATGTTCGGGGGATTTTTTTTCTTTTGGGCGTTCCCGTGGGACGGTCGGGCTTTACGTTTCAAGTCCTCGCCTAAAGGCTGTGGGCTTTACTCTGCAATCCCTAACGCATGGCTGAAAACTCCTCTTGCCGGTGGTGTTCTTCTTCATACAGCCTCATGCGTTCTTGTAATGCTTCTTTTAAATTGTCGCTTTTTTTCAGTCCGAGTTTGGCACGTATGTTCGCTCGTTGGCTGGTTATGTTTCCGCTACTCCGATGTAATAATTCGCATATTTGGCTGACGGTCTTGTCTTGCAGTATTAAACGGCAGATGTTTAATTCGGACGGGGATAAATTGGGATATATTCTCCTGATTGTATCAAGTTTACTTTTTTCCTTTTTCTGGTATGCGGCAAGGGCTGTAAAAAGATTTTCTTTGGATTGTTCCCCTATTATGTTTAACAGGGAGCTTGTCTTTTCTTCCGGGTTATTCTCGCTTAACAACTCGGCGAACGCGAATAGTTCTTCCTTTTTCATTTGGAGACGTTTCAAAAGCATTTCCTCTTCCTCTTTTAGCAAGTTGCTACTTTTTAGCAAGCTGCTGATATTACTGTGTAAGGATCTTCCTAATAAGGGGATCATGGTGTATATGATGATGATCAAAGGCAGATAACTGTATAGGAACGGTTCGTCGGTGATAAGTGTGCAGATTGTATAGGAAGCTATGGTAAGGGAGGACAATAGGATGGAGATATTACTCATATAGGCACAGATGGAAAGCATGGTAAATAAGAGAGAGATAGTAATGTTACTCATTATCAATGCTCTTTGATAACTATATTCATATCCGCTACATATTGAGCAATAAATTATCTCGATAAAAATCTCGATATGTATGGCTATCAGTATAATGGAAAAGGTCGTGGTCAGATTTACTCTCTTTTTAAAATAAGCGAGAGTGCACATAATGATAAACAGGAATAATACGCTGTTAATATAATAAAACTGTTCATTGGGAAATGGAACTGAATATATGTATATGGGTGCGCATAAGGCCAGCATGAGCAGGGATAGATGAAAGACACGTTTTTGTTGATACGTTATTATCATTTCGCTTTCTTTTTTGTCGTAAGTTTGAGTTTTTATTGAACTTAGAAAAGTAGCGGCTTTTGTGCTGAATTTCATGTGTTTTATTGTTTTAAGTGTTATTAAGTATAATGTTTCCTGCAAAAATAACTGTTTTTTTTTTTTTTTGTATGTTTAAGTACTTTTCTTTATGATGTTAAGTGTTTTTAATTGTTGTGTAAGCGTGATTGGCTGCTGTGGTAAGTGTTGTAGCTGTTGTGTGGTTGTCTTTTTAAGTATTTATAAGTTTAAAATACTTGTTTTTTGCTTTGGAGGTTGGTTTATAGGTATGTATTTTTGCGGTCGAAATTCAAGGGGTGTAAAAGCCTGGGTTTGGATTGTCATATTAACAAATGATTAAATGACGAAAAGATGTTTTTTTATATTAAATGTGTATTGTTCGTGCTCGTGTTGAGTATAAGCGGAGAAATATCCGCTCAGGAGAAGCGTGATTCGGTAAGGATCTATTTTCATCAAGGAAAGGTAAATATAGATACATGTTTACTTGACAATGGGAACGAGATGGAGCGGTTTGCTAAAATCTGTTCCGCATTGAACGACTCCGTCCGTCTTATCAGGAAAATTCAAATAATAGGAGGAGCTTCCCCGGAAGGAGGGGGGCTATTGAATGGAAGGCTGTCTGAAAAACGAGCAGAGGTTTTGTGGCGGTATATATCACCTTATATAAAGATTCCGGTATTGGAGAAGGATTTTCATTTTTCGGGAAGTGACTGGAACGGACTTATAACGATGGTGAGAGCGGATGTGAATGTTCCGGAGAGGGAGGATGTCCTTCGTTTGTTGGAGAAGATCGTCCGTTTGGAAAACCAGGACAGCCCTTATTTGGGGGGAGAACTGAAAAGACTGAAAGGGGGGAGGCCATACTCATATTTGTATAAATTCCATTTTCCGAAACTTCGTTCGTCGATGGTGAAAATATGCTATGATAGTGATCCGATAAATCCCGTCAGAGATACGGTATATATACATACACGTGATACGTTGTGCATCCGTGATACCGTTACCGTCATAGCTCCGGTAAAGAAACGGCCGTTTTGCATGGCGGTGAAAACAAACTTGCTTTATGACGCTGTTTTGATACCTGACATCGGGGTTGAGTTCTGTTTGGGGAAGAACTGGTCTGTGGCCGGGAATTGGATGTATGCCTGGTGGAAAAGTGATCGGAAGCATAATTATTGGCGTATCTATGGGGGAGATGTGGAGTTGCGCCGCTGGTTCGGTCGGAGAGCGGTGGAAAAACCGTTTTCCGGGCATCATGTCGGATTGTACGGGCAGATCGTCACCTATGATTTCGAATTGGGTGGGAAAGGTTACTTGGGGGATAAATGGAGTTACGGGGGAGGCGTGGCTTACGGCTACTCGTTACCTGTGGGACATCGGTTCAATGTGGATTTCACGTTGGGAATCGGCTACCTTGGAGGATTGTACAAGGAGTACATCCCTTTGGACGGTCACTATGTATGGCAGACCACTAAAAAACGCCGCTGGTTCGGCCCGACCAAGGCGGGTATCTCTTTGGTGTGGTTGATCGGGCGGGGGAATTATAGCCGGAAGAAAGGAGGCAGGCAGTGATACTGATACGCTTTAGTCTGGTGTTCATATTTTTATGGATGGGACTGACGGCTTGTGAGCATAAGGATTTATGTTACGATCATCCGCACTTTGCCACGGTGCGGGTAGTATTCGACTGGACCAAGATTTCCAATCATGACAAGCCTGAAGGCATGAGGGTCGTATTTTATCCGACCGATGATGAAAGCAACACGTGGATATTTGATTTCCCCGGAGGAGAGGATGGGGAAGTGGAGCTCCCCGAGAATGATTACCGGGTAATTTGCTTCAACTACGATACCGACGGGATGGTTTGGAAAGAAAACGGCAGTTACACGCTTTTTACTGCCGATACGCGTGATGTTCGGTCGCCGGATAACCAGACAATGGCCGTCACCCCACCCTGGCTGTGTGGCGACCATATAGACAGAGTTATCCTCAAGGACATTCCGGAAGGAAGCACGAAGATAATACGGCTAACTCCCGTAAACATGGTATGTCACTACACGTATGAGGTGAACGGAATTCGGGGACTGGACAGGGTGGCGGATTTGCGGGCCGCTCTTTCCGGCATGTCCGGCTCGCTTAACATGTCCGGCGACAGTTTGCCCGCCGATCTTTCGGAGAGCCTGCTCTTTGATGGAATGGTTTCACGGAATCAGATTATAGGCGGATTCTATACGTTTGGACATTCCGCACTTGAAGGAGAGCCCAATGTTTTCCGGCTGTATCTCAAGAACCGTTCAGGCAGCATGTCTGTATTGGAACAGGACGTGAGCGACCAAGTGCATGATGTCCCGGTAGCGGGGCATATCGGTGATGTGCATCTGGTGTTGAATTTTGATTATGAGGTACCATCCGAGCCGGGAAGTGGCGGTCCGGGATTTGATGTGGACGTTGATGATTGGGATGATGTGAATGTGGATATAGTGTTGTAATCGAGTTTTATTAATTATATTTATTAACAATTTTATTCATTTTATGAAAAAAAGTACAGTAATGCTTTGGGCAATCTTTGGAGTACTACTGATGAGTTGCTCAGAAGAGGAGATTGCGAATGTGGAAATCTCCTCACGAAATGCGATTGGTTTTAACGTGTTAAGTAATGCGGCGGAAACGAGGGCTACCCCTACTACCAACACCAACTTGAAGAACACCGATTTCGACGTGTTCGCTTTTACGGCGGATGGTACTGCCTTCATGGGAAAGGTAGACACGGATTTTGGACATGACGGAGTGAAGATCGTGTACAAAAATGGTAAGTGGGATTATGACAATGCGAGCGACCTTCGTTATTGGCCTACCGAGGCTTTGGACTTTTACGCGTTCAATCCCGGAACGGTTAGTGAAGACATGATGGTGAATTATATGTGGGAAGCCTCCGGGACTGTCCAAAAGATAAGTTATACCTGCATCGATGAGTATGGAGCCGGTACTCATGAAAACTACGACGTGATGTATGCCATGGCCAAAGACCGGACAAAAGACATGAACAACGGAGTAGTGAAATTTAACTTCAAGCATATTCTGTCACAGGTCGTATTCAAAGCAAAGACCGAATACGATAACATGGAGGTGGACATCGACATGATCAAGATTCATAATTTCAAATTTGCCGGCGCCTTCACATTGCCTGCGACAGCCGAAGAAACGGGAAGTTGGAGTTCGTCTGATTTAGCATTTCCACACGCATTTACCGTAGTGAAAAACGCAAATATCACGGTCAATAGTAATACCGCAGCTACCGATATTTCCACAAATACTCCTATGCTGAATATACCACAGACGCTGACTGCTTGGACTGTTTCCGCACCCAACAAAAGCAAGTTGGAGGCCGATAATGCGAAGCAATGTTACCTGGAGATCTCCTGCAAAATCCGGCAGTCCGGAGCTTATCTGTTGGGTTCAGCAAGCGAATACAAAACAATTTATGTTCCGTTCGGAGATACATGGGTAGCGGGCAAGCGTCATATCTACACGTTGATTTTCGGTGGTGGTTATGATGATCAGGGAGAGGCTGTGTTGAATCCGATCCGGTTTGATGCAGAGACAACAGGCTGGGTTGATGCAGATAATAAAGACGTAAACGTCAAACCTTAATCCAAACGTTTATTAATATCGTACCCGTTGGCAGGTTAAACATACGCAAGATTAATCCCGCCAACGGGTTCTTTATAGGGAATCGCATTTTCAATATACTTTTTGATGTGTAGGGGTGCTTTTTGCGTACCTTTTTCCTGGAGAATTTCTTTTGTGGAGTGTTTGCCCTGTATATTCCCGATACGCTGTTATAGCAGGGAACTGTTTTTATCCAAGTAGTCAGATATAGCCTCTTGCAATACCGATTTTAGCGAATCGCCTTTGCGGATCGCGATCAGCTTTAAGTTCTGGTGATAGGTTTCGTCCATGACAAAATTACAATGCACGGTTTTCGCTTTCTTCGGCTTTTGAGCCTCTTTTTGCCCGGCCGTGGATTGGAGCAGGTTGTCTAACCCCCCGGTCAGCCCGGCCGACATATTGTTTTTTAAATCGTTCTTCTTTGCCATATGGTTACTTTATTTCTGTTAGCAGTTCGTTACATACCTTCTCGTAGTCCTCTGCCCCGGCAGATTTTGGAGCATAGTGAAAAATATCCTGCCCTTGTGTCGGGGCTTCGGCCAGCGTAATGGCGTTGCGTATATGGGTGCTGAACACTTTGCCCTGGAATGTTTCCTGTACCAGTTCCGAAACGCTCTTGTTCAGGTTCTTTCTTCCGTCGTACTGGGTTATCAGAACCCCGGCTATCGAAAGATCCGAGTTCAAACGTTGCTGCACCTTGTGGACTACCTGCATAAGTTTAGCCATTCCACGCATTGCCAGGAATTGAGCCTGAACCGGGATAATCAACCGATCCGAGGCCGTCAGTGCGTTAAGCGTGAGCAGCGACAGCGAGGGGGGACAGTCGATCAGGATATAATCGAATTTCTCCTTTTGGCCTTTGATAAGGTGGGCTAAGATAAGCTCCCGTCCGGCCTCGTTGATTA
Organism: Bacteroides bouchesdurhonensis; assembly: GCF_900155865.1. GTDB lineage: Bacteria > Bacteroidota > Bacteroidia > Bacteroidales > Bacteroidaceae > Bacteroides > Bacteroides bouchesdurhonensis. The sequence continues at coordinate 930,387 of NZ_LT707006.1, read as the reverse complement.
ACTCCGTTTCAACGGCCGAGAGATCCAGGCAGGAGGGAACGACGCTAAGGCCGTCCTTATGCTCGTAGATCGGCAGGTCGTATTCGCCTTTCATCGCACCGTAGATCGTTTGGGGAAGCTCCGCAGAGAAGCCCAGCGATTCGGTCAGGTTGGCCTGCCCGTCAAGGTCGATCAAAAGAACCTTGTACCCTTTTTGACGTAACGCACCGCCCAGGTTGATCGTGGTTGTGGTCTTTCCTACTCCCCCCCTTGTGATTCAATACGGAGATTACTTTTGCTTTGCTCATAAATTCAGTTTTTTAAATGGTTGTCATGTCCGCAAATATAGTTAAAAAGCGATAAAAAGAAAGGAGAATCTACATTATTTAATGCGATTCTCCTTTCCATTTATTTATTCACTGTATAGGTGTCAGATCGTTCGTTCAATATTCCAGACAAAAGCCCGTAAACCCAATTGCTCGGTTTCCAGGTCCATCTTATGTAATGTATCCAATAATGGATCGACCTTATCATCATCGACTACCGTAAGGATTGCCGAACACATACTTGGCCATGCATGGCTACCAAAATGCGGATCACCAGTCTTCGAGCCACGCCCCTGAACCTTCTCCAAATAGCTGAAGCCACGACAATTCAAGCGGTCTAGCAATGCAATGATACGTTCAAAATAGGCCTGATCGAATGTTATTAATACTGATTTCATATTTCTTTTCTATTATTTCTTTATATAGTCACTTTTATTTTCCCGGAAGTAAAGATCCAGTTCACGCTGACGGCGTAACTTGCGACGTTGGTTCTTGATTCCTGTACCGGCAAATACACAATATAGAGTCGGAATCAGAATCAATGTCAATATGGTTGATACGCTCAAACCGCCAATTACAGCGATCGCCATTGGGCTCCACATTTCCGAACCTTGACCTCCACCGATAGCCATCGGAATCATACCGAGTACGGTAGTAGCAGTAGTCATTAATACCGGACGAAGACGACTCTTACCAGCCGTTACTACAGAATTCATGACTGTCAAACCACGTTCACGACAAAGAATGATATAGTCAATAAGCACAATACCGTTCTTCACCACAATACCGATCAACATAATTCCTCCCAGCAAACTCATAACACTTAATGTACTCTTTGTGAAAAATAATGCCATCAAAACGCCACTAAATGCAAACGGCAAAGAGAACATAATGATGAACGGATAAGTTAATGATTCGAACTGTGCCGCCATTACAATAAATACGAGGACAACAATCAAAACGGCAAGTGTTCCCAAATCACGAAACGAATCTTGCTGATCTTCATATGAACCGGCTACCTGAATAGAGATTTCACCGGGGATATCCATTTTATTGATAATAGCGTTACCTTCATTTACTATATTACCCAATGCTTCTTTACCGGAAATAACAGCAGAGACAGTTACAATACGTTCACGGTCTTTACGTTCAATAGTAGGAGGCGCAAAACGCTCTACTACTTTACCCACATCTTTCACACGAACAGCTTCACCTTGAGTGTTATAAATCAGAATATTCTCAATACTTTCCAAGCTAGTACGATATTCTGGTGCGTAACGAACTTTAATGTCATACTCATCACCATCTTCACGATATTTCGAAGCCACTGCACCATTGATCCGGTTACGCAAATAATTACCGGCAGTAGACAGGTTCAACCCATGCATGGCAAGTTTCTCCCGGTCAAAGTCTACCTGATACTCCGGCTGGTAGTCACTACGACTAATATTTACTTCCGATACACCTTTTAAAGCCTGCAATTCACGCTTCAAACGAGCTGCCACACTATCAGTGATCGCCATATCATATCCGTACACTTCAAAGTCAGCACTTGCCTGAGCAGACATACCTGTATTACTACCTCCCAAAATTACCTGTGCTTTACTGAATTCCGGATAAGCCTTCAGGTCTTCACGCATCTCGTCACAAACTTGTTCTAATGAAATATCACGATCCCCTGGGTCTACCAAACTGATATTAAAGGAAATAATATGTGAACCGTTGTCCTGCATAGAAGCCCAAGTATTGTCTGAGTCTGCCTGACCGACAGTATAGTTGCACACTTTCATTACGCCCTTATATTTCTCGAGCCATTTCTGTGTCAGTTTCTCGGAAAGTTCTTGTGCTATTTCTTTTCGCGTACCAATCGGCAATTCCAATTGTACTGCTATACGAGCATTATCCTGTGCCGGGAAGAACTCGGTACCAATGCCTTTGGCACAAAGCAAACTGATAATGAAGAATGTAATACATCCCACAATCACAACCGGGCGATGACGTACTGCCCAGTTCAGCATCTTTGCATACCATACATCAAGTCCGTCCAGAGCTTTCTCAATCGGAGTAAAGAAGAGTTTGAACATCTTTGATGGCTTCTTCTGTAAACGAAGTAACTGCGAACAGAGCATTGGAGTAAGCGACAAAGCGGCTACGGTAGAAATAAACATAATAGCACACATCATCCATCCTAACTGCTTGAAGAGTACACCGGACATACCACTAACCATTGTAAGTGGGAAGAATACAGCAATCATGGTCAATGTAGAAGCGATTACAGAGATAGCCACCTCATTCGTTCCATGTACAGCAGCTTGCTTCGGGTCCGAACCGCGTTCAATGTGGGTTGTTACGTTTTCCAGTACTACAATCGCATCATCCACCACCATACCGATTGCGATGGATAGTGATGATAGAGAAATGATATTAATTGTATTTCCGGTAACTGCCAGATAAATAAAGGAGGCAATCAATGAAAGCGGTATGGTAATACAAATAATCAACGTCGCACGCCAACGTCCCAAGAATAGAAACACAACGATCACAACGAACAGCAACGCATAGACAACGGTTTCTGTCAAACTGTCGATTGTGTTCAAAATATTGTCTGAGGTATCGACAATCACACCCAACTTCACATCGCTCGGCAAACTCTTTTGTAGTTTCGGAAGTGCTTCTGCTACCTTCTTTGAAATTTCTACAGAATTAGCGCCCGACTGTTTCTGAACAATAATCATGGCTCCTTTGACACCATTATTATATGTTTCCTGTGCACGTTCCTCTACAGTATCCACGATTCGGGCGACATCACGCAAGAATACATTGGCCCCGTTGTGTGTACCAACTACAACATCTTTCAGCTGCCGGGAATCATTGAACTCACCTTCGACACGTAATGAGTACGTCTCACTGCCAATGTCAAAGTTACCGCCCGGAATGTTCTTATTCTCAGCTCCGATGATTGAACTAATCGTTTCGATTGTCAGATTATAAGCTTCCAATTTATTCGGGTCACAATATACCTGTATCTCTCGTTGCGGCGCACCACTGATTGAAACGGTACCGACACCCGGAATACGTGCCAACGGATTTACTACACGGTCATCCAATATTTTATAAAGAGCGGACTGACTCTCATTGGCCTGTACTGAAAGCAGCACAATAGGAATCATATCTGTACTAAACTTGAAAATGATTGGATTCTCAACATCGTCTGGAAGTTGAGAACTTACCATATCCAACTTGTCGCGTACATCGTTTGTTAGTACATCAATATCATTGCCAAACTCAAATTCCAACGTGATCAATGACATATTCTCGGAGGAACGAGAGGTGATATGTTTCAAATTACTCACCGCATTCAATGTGTTTTCCAACGGGCGAGTCACATTATTTTCTATATCCGACGCACTTGCGCCGGGATAGGCGGTCATTACCATAATCGTGTTTGTATCAATATCCGGATACAAATCGATAGGTAATTTGGACAAAGAGAAAAGACCAAAGATCACCACTGCCAGGAAGCAGAGGGAGGTCATAATCGGTTTCTTAACCGCACCTTCGTATAAACTCATTTCTTTAATTTAATTATTTTTCAACATCTACTTCTGTTCCATTCACCAGACGTGCCTGACCGGCAACGACTACTTGTGAATTATCAGGGACACCAGATATCAACTCATATTCTGATCCCATACGTCTGCCTAATTGGACTTTGTTATAAGATACTTTACCGTCTTTGTAAACAAATACATAACGATCACCTGAACCGGCCTGCTTCACTATTGCCAAATCAGGAACAACGACGTGATCTGCCGTTCCGAAATTGAGAGTAGCACGGGCAAACATTCCTGGACGTACGCGCTGGTCTCTATTATCAAGTTTGATTTCTACTTGGAAAGTACGTGTAGCTGCATCGATAGTCGGATAAATCAGGCTAATCGTTCCTTTAAATATCTCGTCACCATATACATCTAATTTCAAATCCACCGGTGCCCCCTTCTTTACTTTAGTGAAGTAAGTTTCTGATACGTTGATTAAAAGTTTCACCGGAGTAATTTGTTCGACTACCAGTACAGGGTTACCACCACTATACATATCACCATTATCATAATTACGAGCAGTAATAACTCCGTTGATCGGGCTTAATAATGCTGTATTTTCCAACAGATTCTTATAAGCAGTCTCCTTCACATCCAACTGCATTTTAGCTGCATCCCATTCTGATTTGGAGGCACCACCCACTTTATAGAGTTCGTCGATGCGATTAAATTCAATCTCCTGATTATCCAGCTGCAACTTTGTCTGTTTCAGGTTTGCAGCATCCATCTGTACCAACTTCTGCCCCTTTTTTACGCGGTCACCTACTTCGACAAAAATCTTATCAATGCGCACCGGTGATGAAGGAGCGATATTGTTCTTCACTTCTGCTTCTACTGTTGCTGTGTACTCTTGTATCTGCTCTACGGGACGAGCTGTTACATCAGCCACTTTTACCCTGAGTTTCTCTTCTTCTTTCACAGCTTCCTTTTCTTTTCCACCTGTACATGAAGTCATAAATACTGTCAATAACAGGGCTACTAATTGGATACCTTTTTTCATATTCCTTAGTTGTTTTAGTTGTCTATCTTTGTTCTTTTCCCAAAACCTGGTCAAGATCTGCTCTAGATACCAGGTAATCATAAATTGCTTGATTGTAAGTCAGCTGCGCCTGAGTTAACGATACCTGCGAACTATTCAGTTCAAGCACTGTTCCTTTACCGATATCATAACGCTTCTCAGCAATCTGAACAGCCTTTTCTGCTTGCATCACATTCTCTTTGTTACTAGCTAACTGTTCCGAACTGGCAGTCATATTATTGCGGTAACTTGTTATCTGCATATTCAACTTTCTTTCCGTATCGATACGATTCCAATCGAGCTGCCGCATTTGAATCCGGTTGGATTTCAACTTAGTGAAATTGCTTGCCCGATACAAAGGAATACTCAAATTAAACATCAAAGAGGAACTATTGCTCCAGTTATACTTCAAGAAATTAATATTCGGATTATACAGAGACTGATATTGATAAGAAAAGCTCATTGACAATGTAGGCATGAAGTTTGTCCGCAAAGATTTTACATTCTTCTCCAACAGTTTCATATTCAGGTCCATCTGCCTCATTGTCGTATTATCATCCAATCCCAGATGCTCTTCTGATAGTTGATTGGCGAAAACAGCAGTTTCGTAATTTGTCAGGTTGTCATTGATCTTAATATCTACATTCGCAGTAATGCCCATCAATACTCTCAACTGTAATTTTGCCAAAGTAATAGCATTCTCGGCGGAAATCAGATTAGGCTTAATGCTACGCATCTGTACTTCCGCACTGATCTTATCAAATTCACTAACACTTCCTTGTTCAAATTTTGCTTTCACTACATTATAATTGTCCTCTGCTACTTTATAACTTCCTTGAAGCACATTATAACTATCTTGTGCAAGCATCAACTGATAGTATGCCTTACTAACCTGATTTACCAAATCCTGTTTAGATGCACGCGACTTCTCCACAGCCAGTTCTATATCTGTTTTCGTCATCGACATAGCCCGGTAAACAGACGGTACAAACAATGGCAGATTAATGCTCAACCCTGCATTTGCTGTATTAGTGTTGTCTTGTCCCATCTTGAACGACTGATTGTTCAATTTCATTTCAGCTGCTTTAATTGTATGATCTAACGTTCCCGTCAGGCTAGCCTCAGGTAATAAGTTCTGCCAGGCTTCTTTACCTGCCACTTTTTTCAAGGCTATTTCATCTGCAGCCACTTTCATCGTTGGATTCTCATCCAATGCGATTTCTATGGCTTTATTCAACGTCAGGACCAACGTGTCCTGCGGTGAATCTGCTGTCTGAGCCTTTGCAAGACCAAATGCTCCAACCGCTATCGCTGTCAAAAGTAACCTCTTGCCTGTCAATTTCTTCATTCTGTTCATAATCTCATTCTTAATTAATCCTTAATTGTTTGTCGCCGGAATTCAGTCATTAATATGCCCGATCCGGTTTTTACGATATTCTTGTATAAAATCTTCTAATACTTTCGCTCCTTTCTCTGTCGAAATTCCCCGTATATAAGTGAACATAATGGATTCGTACACTTCAATAAAAGGATATTCGCTGCAAATATCTGTATTCAGAAGAACATCAAATTGCTCACGTACCAATAGATTAACGATCGCAAAATTGACATCCGAACGGAAAATACCTTGTTCAACACCCGATTTAAAGAAAAACATAGTTTTCTCTGAGTCACTATCCTGACGATCTTGCATCATTGCATATACTTTTGGATATTTCTTGATATCTTCAAAGAAACGCTTGTTCGTCTTATGGAAAATTTCTATGCTCTTCTGAAAAACGGCAAGAATCACCTCTAATACATTCGATGAATGCTCATATACTTCTTGCAGATATTTATCCCTGTCTTGCTGAATCTTCAAAATACTTTCTTTCAGCAAGGTTTCTTTATCTGCAAAGACCTCATAAAGAGTACGCTTCGATATTCCTAAGGCTGCTGCAATATCATCCATTGTAATACACTTGATACCTTTTGAAGTAAATGCTTCTGTTGATGTCATTATGATCCGTTCTCTCAATTCCGCCCTTTGTGAAGCGTCTTTTCCATGTTCCATCATCACTCGTTTTCTTTTTGGTTAGACTCCTAGTTTTCTTCAATTTCACCTCTATAATAGGAAAAACGGAACAAAGATATATAGAAAACTCAATTAACAGATTAAGTTTCCATATATTTATAGCCTTATTGATAAATATTATCATTCTACCAACAAATATAAAAACAAGTGTTAATAGGAAATACGGAGCAAAAATAGAAAAGATAGAGAAGTAGCATAAAGTTTTCTCGCCATCTAAAGGATGAGAATCGACAAATGCCGGATAAAAGCCGATAAGAGAACGACTTTTTATCCGGCATAACAGTTACCAGTATTAACGAGATGAAAAAGGATAAAGAATGTGTTAGTACTCTAACTCCGTTCTTTCTAAAAAGGCAACCGTCTTATGTTTCTCTTTGTATATTACCATATTATCTTTTGTAATTGTACCTATCTACTCTTAGAAAACGCTCCCGAAATAACGACGTTTCCCAAAGGTAACGGTATTCGATTCATTATGCAATATATTCTAATCATTCTTTTGCAGTTATCTGAACATTATTAGCAACTTCCATTTATACCGCAATATGCCAATTGCACAGATTATGGAATTGGCTTGTCTTCATGGGATTGGTTATATTAATATGTAAAGCCCTGAAGTGTGGTGAAATAAAAAATTCTAATGAATATCTGGATTCAATAACATAAGCTCGCTCGTGAATCAACTTTCTAAGGTATTGTTTAACCAGACTATACTGCACCAATTTTTGCCAGTTCTGACCCGTTTCACCATTTAAATGTAACTTATAAGGACATATATTAATACTATGGCCAATCATCGTCTGAAAAGATTTGATTTCAATATATCTATTATAGCATTCTTCAATAGGCTTTAACTTCGAATTTCTTTCCGGAGGGAAATAATATCCGTAAATTCTGATATGAATACAAAGTTTTTCTATTAATTCAATAGTAAGTTGTTCAGTTGGTTCAGAAAGGATATAACGTAATGTATTATTGAGTGTTACAAGAACTTGTCCCGGGGTAAACGTATAACCACGGTTGGAAGCTCTCCGGATACCTTCTACAAAAGTTGTATAGAGAAGTAATGTGTCACCAAGAGTTATTCTCATAATAAGCAGAATCAAAGATTACAAACCGTAAACAAGACTGTCTTATAACTCTTCGCAAGATAAGAAAAAGATTATATAAAGACAAGAAAATCAACTTATTTATTATTTGAAAGTTGATTAATTTTAGTTCGAGTAAATAACGGTATTCAAATGAGTCTCAAAACCTGAATATAAATTAGGGAGTTTATAAAAAGAACTACTTCTTTTGCTTTTGTAACATCAATAGGTATTTAAAAGTGTTCTCCGCTTCCTGACTACCCTCATTCAAATAAGCCTCCTTCCAATCCGGATATTTTTTTAGTAATTTGAGCATTTCTTCTTGACCCAGAAAATCAATTTTACCAGTTTCACCATTGAGTACATAACATACACGTTTGGTTACCAAGCCTGATGCTGCCAAAGCATCTCCAACATTACCTCCAAGTTTTACATCGTCCGCCTCCACAAAATTCTCACCAATCTTGGAACCTAAAGGCATTGCACAAAAATAAATATTATTGCCCAACTGAACTGCAGGAGCATACCAGGCTCCAAACCGTAACTTCTTATAGCGCAATTTACGACAATTTACATAAAGATCTCCTTCATTTGTACGCACAGCAAAACAACGCTTCTTCAATAAACGACACATCGATTCATCCTCAGCAACCGTTATCCGATAATCAGCACCCCCTGATAAAACAATCTGATTTCTAGAACGCTTCTCAACCCTTAATACAGCAACCGTATCACCATCTTGAGTGAGTAATTGTTTCAGATTGGAATATATAACATTTTGCGCAATTGACGGAAGACTAATTGCACCTAAAAGTAACCATAAAATATATCTTCTTTTCATAAGCTATCCTCCTTCTCTCTTACTTAACGCATTTTCGTGTGGAAAGTTATATATTTAACCGCATAAAAACAAGTTTGGAAAAAGAAAAAATGTAAAATGATAAACGATAATCCTCTACCCATAAGGTAGATCATACTCTGCTATATAACCATGTAGAAGAAATATATATACTATAAATAGACGTATTTATACGAGCGTTAATAAACAGTAAATCTACATTTATGAATGATAGTATTCTTTCTTAACCTTTACAAATAATAGTACCTTTCCTCTAAAAAGAAAAATCCCCAGCTCTTATATTCGTATGTAACTTACTTGTATCTAATTAATTATACTTATAGTCCGTAAATTTTCCCACAAAACGCCTAAGACGACAAGTGTTTTGTCGTCCGAAGTAATAAAGTTTGTTACTTTCCTCTTCAGCCTGAAAGGACTACGCCGGTGTCCAATCCCTCTATGGATACAATAATTTTGTAAACGCGCTCCTGTGGCAGCACAAAGGTAATTATGTTGTCGATAGAGGTATATCGGAAAGGTCTATCCGACCCATAACGATTCTAATGCCTGAATATCATTTTGCCATTCCGCCTCCTTTTCAAGACGCTTGAGGTAAACATCTATAAAATCCTCGTCTTTTGTCAGCATGTGCCATACCGCGACCAATAGCTTTCGGGCGATGGCTACTTGTATCTTCATCTTGTTCTTATGGCGTTGGGTGCATTGCACGTAGCTGAAGTTTGAGAAAAAGCAGTTGCGGGTTCTTGATGCGACCCAGGATATTTCAATCAATATCTGACGCAGGAATCGGTTCCCATGCGTCGTCCTGTTGCTCTTGACTTTATTGTTGCTTATATCATTGCGTGGTTTCAATCCACACCATCCTACGAGGTTTGTTGCTTTTTCAAACGGTTTCATGTCAGCCCCGGTCTCCGCAATTATAGCCGAAGCGGCGCGTTCTTTAACACCGGGGATGCTCTGTAGACGTTTGAATTGTTTCGGGAAGTGTTCCTGGCACATGGCAATGAGAGCATTCCTGCATTCTTCGATTTGTCGCTCGATTACCTCTATAAGCTCTGCGTATTGCTTTAACAAACAGATGTCTGCCTGGTGGAAGTCACCCGTTACGGCATCCTTTATGATGTTGCGTCCGTATTTACGCAGAGTTTTTCCATGAATGAGTTTCACCAGCTCCTCAGGGTCTGTTATACCGGTTATTATTGCACGGACGCACTTCTGATAGCTTTTTCCATTGACTCGGGATACATAGTTACTTAACCGAAAACCACATCGCTGTAAAGCAGCGTCCAGTTTATTGGTGTTATACGTCAGGTCTTCATTCAGGTCGAAGATGCGACGGTTATACTTGCGCATGTCCTGCACTGTCTTATCCGGCACAAAGCTTCCCCGAATCAGATTCTTCAACAAGCATTCCGCTATCCATTGGGCATCCTTCACATCACTCTTGCGACCGGGAAGCTGCTTTATAAAATAAGGATTTACCAATTTGAGAGACATGCTCTCGCACAAGGCATTCCACACTGGAACCCAATAGGTCGAAGTGCTTTCCATTGCTGCCTCTGTCACCCCATGAGAAACCATGTCGGAACACATAAGTTGTAAATCAGGAGTCAATGTACCATAAACTTTTGCAAAAATAACGGACTCTGTATTGTCCATCACACAGAGATAAATTGTATCTTTGTGGACATCAAGGCCGGCCACGATTCTGTCTTTGTCCATATTTGAGATTTTTTAGTTACACTCCTTAAATATAGGACATTCATAACAATTAAACGAAGTATGAAGCAGAGTTTGCGGGTTGGCCTCGGTTTTTATTACGCTGGTGTAGAAAAACTCGATTTTTCTATATAATTTTGTCCAAAACTAATATATTTTAAGTAAACTATCTTATGGAAACATTAGAAAACATCATAGAAAACTATCAGAAAATAGTTCTCGAATCAGAGCAGCAATTACAAAAAACTCGTAAGCAGATCCGAAATATTAGCTTATTGCGATTATTTCTGTTTATAGAAGCTGTAATAGCTGCTTTTTACTTTTGGGATAAGGGGTGGGAATATATTCTTCTTTTTTCTGTCTTTCCTATCCTCTTGTTTATCTGGTTAGTAAAACGGCATAATCTATGGTTTCATAGAAAAGACTTTTTAAAAAAGAAAATAGAAATTAATAACCAAGAACTCTGTGCTATCCAATACGACTTTTCCAATTTTGACGGTGGTAAAGAATATATCGATCCATCTCATCTCTATACTTTCGACTTGGATGTATTTGGAGAACACTCTCTCTTTCAATACATCAACCGAAGTTCTACTCCTATCGGCAAACAGCAACTTGCCGAATGGTTTAACCATCATCTCAAAGATAAAGAAAGTATTGAGCAAAGGCAAAAAGCCATACGTGAATTATCTTTAGATCTGGAATATCGGCAAAAGTTCCGTGTATTAGGTTTACTATACAAAGGAAAATCGGCCGATATCTCCGAAATCAACCAATGGGCTGCCAGTGCCAGTTATTATCGCAAACACTCATTTCTTAGAATTTTACCAAGTATAGTCACTATTGCCAATATATTATGTATCAGTGCTTCTATTTTGGGGGTTATTCCAGGTAGTATTGCCGGAGTAGTATTTGCATGTTTTGTCACATTTAGTTTCATTTTCTCAAAAGGAATTACTAAAATGCAAGCAACTTACGGAGAAAAGCTGCAAATACTGTCTACTTATGCAGATCAGATTCTTCTCACTGAGAAAAAAGAGATGCATAGTTCTATTCTAATAGGATTAAAAAGTGAATTAACAAGCAAAAATCAAACAGCTTCACAAGCTGTACATCGCCTCTCCAAGTTGATGAATGCACTCGATCAACGAAGTAACTTATTAATGAGTACTCTATTGAATGGTCTTTTATTTTGGGAATTACGTCAAGTAATACGAATTGAAAAATGGAAAGAGTCTCATGCCTCTGATCTTCCTCGTTGGCTAGAAGCTATTGGAAAATTTGATGCTTATTGCTCGCTAGCTACTTTTTCCTACAATCATCCGGAATTTATCTATCCGCAAATAAGCTCACAATCATTCCATCTACAAGCAGAAGCTTTAGGACACCCGCTTATGGATCGAAACAAATGTGTTAGAAACGGAATTAGTATAGAAAAACGTCCATTCTTTATTATTATTACGGGGGCAAATATGGCAGGAAAAAGCACTTACTTACGTACGGTAGGAATCAACTATCTCTTAGCCTGTATAGGTGCACCTGTATGGGCCAAACAGATGGAAATATTTCCTGCCCGTCTTATCACCAGTCTACGGACAAGTGACTCACTGACGGATAACGAGTCTTATTTCTTTGCAGAACTTAAACGACTAAAGTTAATCATTGACAAGCTTCAAGCAGGGGAAGATTTATTCATTATCCTCGACGAAATTCTAAAAGGGACAAATTCGGTAGATAAGCAAAAAGGCTCTTTTGCCCTTATAAAACAATTTATGAGTATGAATGCCAATGGCATCATCGCCACTCATGATCTATTATTAAGTAGCTTGGCCAACTCCTTTCCAAAGAATATCCGTAATTATTGTTTTGAAGCAGATATCACTAATAACGAATTGACTTTTTCTTATAAAATGAGAGACGGAGTTGCACAAAACATGAATGCCTGCTTTTTAATGAAAAAAATGGGAATAGCCGTCATTGACGACTAAATTCCCATCAAATTTAAAGAATCAAAATCTTATTAATTCATCTTACTTTTTGCAAGAAAAGCAGCAATAGTTGCAGCCTCTCCATTCGTAAAATAATGAACAGTAGTGATCGGCTGATATGTATAAGGAATAAATTGAAACAACTGAACAGCGGCAAATTTATTATCCTCAGAAAGTATTATGTCCATACGAAGATTACCGCTTGTTTCGCTTTTGATTCCTGAATCCATCGATAAATTTCCGAAATTCACTAGCTCTTTCAACTTATCCATATGCTTCAAATCAAAGAAAACACTCTGCTCTTTAGCAACACTGCCAGTTGGAACATAAACAACTTCTTTTGATTTCCAAAATATACGAAATATTCCAACAAGAAATAAACCAGTTCCAAATACCATTAAAGCCATACTAATTGTAGATGATTTATCTTCCAGCTCAAAAGTAGAAGCAAAAGATAAGATACCTATCAATAACATTATACATGAGAATACAATTCCAGAAATACTCGTACGTTTAGCGATATCAGGATGTGAAGATGCAAAAATAGTTGCATCAATAGTTTGAGTTGCCATATTATTTGAAATTTAAATTATTAGTAAAAATAGAAAATATAAAAACTGCTAGTATGTAATCAGTACATAGAAGCAACTGACAAGTTTACACTAATAAACAAACTCCTAAATAATAATATGTTTTAAAGTAAATACATAGTATTCACTTGCTGGCTGACAATAACACGAAACTGTTGTTGCGTAGATTTTCTCCCGATGCAATGATAAAGAGCTCTCTCTTTCCGCCCAATTTTGCAGGAAGTTTTTTAATAAAAAGAAATATTCACAGTTCTGCACACGTTGTATACGGGACATTGAAACCTGATGACATTGCAAATTGTTAGCCAATACTGCAACAGGCAAATATGGGAATTCTGGAGCACCGATCTGATCCTGATGTACCAAGTGAACTACAGGAACACATTCTTCTTGTTCCAGTTTTTCATTGGAAATATTGCTCGCAATCCCATTCAGGAAAACTGTTAGCAACAGGAATAATATAACCCTTACAAATCTTGCCATATTCTCTTGCAAATATAACAGAATATTTATGAGAATTGTTCACTCAGGAAATCTTTTAATGTATCTTTAGAAAATAAACAAAAAAGGCTACCCGTTGTGAGTAGCCTTTTTTATATGTATACGAATAACTTTAAAATTATTCAGCTGATTCAGCTTTTGGTTCTTCAGTTGCAGGAGCTTCAACAGCAGCAGGAGCAGCAGCTTCAGCACTCTTCTTAGAACGACGAGTACGAGTAGCTTTCTTAGCAACTTTTTCTTTAGCCATGTTTTCATTGTAGTCAACCAACTCAATGAAACACATTTCAGCATTATCACCTAAACGATTACCAGTCTTGATAATACGAGTATAACCACCTGGGCGATCAGCAATCTTAACCGAAATTTCTTTAAATAATTCAGTTACTACAAACTTATCTTGTAAATTACTAAATACAACACGACGAGAATTTGTTGTGTCATCTTTAGCTCTTGTAATCAAAGGCTCAACAAACTTCTTCAAAGCTTTTGCCTTTGCAACAGTCGTAGTGATTCTTTTGTGCTTGATCAAAGAACAAGCCATGTTAGATAACATAGCACTTCTATGAGAAGCAGTACGACCTAAATGATTGAATTTTTTATTATGTCTCATTTTTTATTCTTTATCTAATTTATATTTAGAAATATCGGTTCCAAACGACAGATTCAGACTTTCCAGCAAATCATCAAGCTCGGTAAGCGATTTCTTTCCGAAGTTTCTAAACTTCAATAAGTCAGTCTTATTAAATTGTACTAAGTCACCAAGAGTTTCTACATCAGCAGCTTTCAAGCAGTTGAGTGCACGGACAGATAAGTCCATATCAACAAGTTTAGTTTTCAACAACTGACGCATATGCAATACTTCCTCATCAAACTCTTCATTGCCATCAGAATCATTGCTTTCCAGAGTAATCTTCTCATCTGAGAACAACATAAAATGATAAATCAGAATTTTTGCAGCCTCTTTCAACGCTTCCTTCGGGTGTATAGAACCGTCGGTAGTAATTTCAAGTACCAACTTTTCATAGTCAGTCTTTTGTTCAACACGATAGTTTTCTACCGCATACTTGACATTACGTATCGGTGTATAAATAGAATCGATTGGAATTACATTAACATCCGTACAATATTCGCGATTTTCATCAGCGGGAACATATCCACGACCTTTGTTAATTGTAATATCAATCTGCATAGTTGATTTAGAATCTAAATGACAAATAACTAATTCCGGATTTAACACTTCAAATCCAGTCAAATACTTACCTATGTCACCTGCTTTAAATTCACTAGAATTCTCGACAGTGATGCTCACTTTTTCGCTCTCGAACTCTTCAACTACTTGCTTGAATCTTACTTGCTTCAGATTCAAGATAATGTTGGTAACATCCTCTTTTACTCCCGGTACACTAGAAAATTCATGCTCCACACCATCAATTCTAATAGTAGTGATAGCAAAACCTTCTAATGATGAGAGAAGGATACGGCGTAATGCATTACCGACAGTAATACCAAAACCCGGTTCCAACGGACGAAATTCGAATTTACCGAATCTGGAGTCCGCATCCAACATTAATACTTTATCAGGTTTTTGAAATGCTAATATCGCCATGAAATTAATTATTTATTTAGAATACAATTCAACGATCAAATGTTCTTTAATGTTCTCAGGAATATCTGCTCTTTCAGGTATATGTAACAACTTACCAACCTTTGAAGTTTCGTCCCACTCCAACCAAGCATATTTACTATGATTGAAACCTGCGAGAGAATTAGCAATAACTTCCAAAGATTTAGATCTTTCACGAACACCAATCAATTGTCCTGGTTTTACGGCATATGAAGGGATATTTACCACTTCACCGTCTACTGTAATATGCTTGTGACTAACCAACTGACGCGCAGCAGCACGTGTAGGAGCAATACCCAAACGGAACACTACATTGTCAAGACGACCTTCCAACAACTGAAGCAATACCTCACCGGTAATACCTTTAGCTGTTGCTGCCTTTTCAAACAAATTACGGAATTGTTTTTCTAAAACTCCATAGGTGTATTTTGCTTTTTGCTTTTCACGAAGTTGCACACCATATTCAGAAGTTTTTCTTTTTCTAGAATTACCATGTTGTCCGGGAGGATAGTTCTTCTTTGATAAAACTTTATCAGCTCCAAAAATTCCTTCACCGAATTTACGGGCAATTCTTGTTTTTGGTCCAGTATATCTAGCCATTTCTTTTAAATATTTAATTGTTTATTCATGAACTCAATTTGTTGCAGCCGCGATTGCAGAGAAGAAATTATTGCAATCCAAAAACAAAATCAAGATCATTTTAAGTTAAAGGTAAATTAAACTCTACGTCTTTTCGGAGGACGACAACCATTGTGCGGAAGCGGAGTTACATCAATGATTTCAGTAACTTCGATACCAGCTCCGTGGATAGTTCTAATAGCAGACTCACGTCCGTTACCTGGACCCTTCACATACGCTTTTACCTTTCTTAGGCCAAGATCAAATGCAATTTTAGCACAATCTTGGGCAGCCATCTGAGCTGCATAAGGAGTATTCTTTTTGGAACCTCTAAATCCCATCTTTCCAGCAGATGACCATGAGATAATCTGCCCTTCACTGTTTGCAAGAGAAACAATAATATTGTTGAAAGATGAATGAACATGCAACTGTCCATTAGCGTCTACTTTCACATTTCTCTTCTTAGCTGCAACTGTTTTTTTTGCCATATCAACAATTATTATTTAGTAGCTTTTTTCTTATTAGCAACGGTTTTCTTTCTACCCTTACGAGTACGTGCATTATTCTTAGTGCTCTGTCCTCTAACTGGTAGCCCAATACGATGACGTACACCACGATAGCAACCAATATCCATTAATCGCTTAATATTCAATTGGATTTCAGAACGAAGATCTCCTTCTACTTTAAACTCTGCACCGATAATCTCACGAATCTTAGCAGCTTGATCATCTGTCCAGTCTTTAACTTTCAGATCTTTATCTACACCAGCTTTATCTAAAATTTTTGCTGAACTACTGCGACCTATTCCATATATATAGGTCAACGCAACTTCACCTCTTTTATTCTGAGGTAAATCTACACCAACTATTCTTATAGCCATATACTAAATTATTCTTTTTGCAAAAATAATAAATTATCCTTGACGTTGTTTATACTTAGGATTTTTCTTGTTAATAACATACAAACGGCCATTACGTCTAACGATCTTACATTCTGGCGTGCGTTTCTTTAATGATGCTCTTACTTTCATATCTTATTTTATTTATATCTAAACACAATTCTTCCTTTCGATAAGTCGTAAGGAGACATTTCGACTCTCACTTTATCACCAGGCAGGATTTTGATGTAATGCATCCTCATCTTACCTGAAATATGTGCAGTAATCTCATGTCCGTTTTCTAATTCAACACGAAACATTGCATTTGACAATGCTTCAACTATAACTCCATCTTGTTCTATTGCAGATTGCTTTGCCATACTATATTGCTTTATCTCCTAAAACTTCTTCAATGAATTTGAACGAAGACAAAATATCTGCCTCACCAGACCCAACGGCTACCGTATGCTCAAAATGCGCTGCGCACTTCCGATCTCTGGTTCTCACAGTCCATCCGTCACGTTCCATAATCACTTGTTTGTCTCCCAATGTTATCATCGGTTCAATCGCAATACAAAGACCTCTTTTCATCAAAGTACCGTACCCTCTTTTACCATAATTGGGAACCTGAGGATCTTCGTGCATTTCTTTGCCAATACCATGACCAACAAACTCACGCACTACGCCATAAGAATGAGACTCACAATATTGCTGAATAGCATATCCGATATCTCCGATTCTTTTGCCTTGCACTGCATTCTGTATGCCAATATATAACGCTTCTTTAGTTACCTTCAACAAATTACGAATTTCTTCATCCACCTCTCCTACGCAAAAAGTATATGCAGAATCACCACAAAAACCATTCATGTAAGTTCCGCAATCCACCGAAACGATATCACCTTCTTTTAAAATGGTATCCCCTGGAATTCCATGTACTACTTGCTCATTTACAGAAGTACAGATGGATGCAGGAAATGGTTCACCATATTGATTCGGAAATCCTTTAAAAGTTGGAGTTGCTCCATTATCTCTGATAAATTCTTCAGCAACTTTATCCAACTCACGCGTAGTAACACCAGGTTTCACCAATTTGGCAACTTCAGCTAATGTCTTACCAACAAGTAAGTTGCTCTGACGGAGCAATTCTATTTCATCTTCTGTCTTAAGAAATATCATTTCCAATCAAAGAATTAATATGCCGCCACACCAGCACGTCCCTTAATACGACCAGACTTCAGTAAACCGTCATAATGTCTCATCAACAAATGACTTTCTACTTGTTGCAATGTATCAAGAACAACACCTACAAGAATTAACAAAGATGTACCACCGAAGAACTGAGCAAATCCGGCTTGTACTCCAAAAACACCAGCAAAAGCAGGCATAATTGCAACCAATGCCAAGAAGAAAGAACCAGGCAAAGTAATATGTGACATAATATCATCAATATACTCAGCAGTTTGCTTTCCTGGTTTGATTCCCGGAATAAAACCATTATTTCTCTTCATATCCTCCGCCATCTGAGTCGGATTAATTGTAATTGCAGTATAAAAATATGTAAATAATATAATCATTACCGCAAAAACGAAATTATACCAGAAACTTGTATGATCAGTAAACGCATGCAAGAAACCACCTGCTGCATTATTACCATTGGAATAACCGATAAAAGCAATTGGAATAAACATTATTGCCTGAGCAAAAATGATAGGCATTACACCAGCAGCATTCACCTTCAAAGGAATATACTGTCTTGCACCACCATATTGCTTATTACCTACAATTCTCTTTGCATACTGTACAGGAATTTTTCTCGTACCCTGCACCAAGAGAATAGCAGCACCAATCACTAATAACAAGAATACTACTTCAATTATAAACATGACCAGACCACCGCTCTTATTCGTAACTCTAGAAACAACTTCCTGAATTAAAGCATCCGGGAAACGAGCAATAATACCAATCAAGATGATAAATGAAATACCATTACCAATACCTTTATCAGTAATTCTTTCACCAAGCCACAAAATAAACATACTACCTGCTGCCAAAATAACAGTAGAGGTAAACATAAACAGAGTCCAATCTAATGAAGCATTCAAGGAAGTGCCAGTCTGCGCCCTAAGATTGAGCAAATAAGAAGGAGCCTGAACTAATAATATAGCAATCGTCAAATAACGAGTATATTGATTCATCTTTCTTCTGCCGCTCTCACCTTCACGTTGTAATTTTTGGAAATACGGTACAGCAATTCCTAACAACTGAATTACGATAGATGCAGAGATATAAGGCATAATTCCCAATGCAAAAATAGATGCATTAGAGAATGCTCCTCCAGAAAACATATTTAACAAGGCCAAAAGCCCTTCACTTGTTTGTTCGTGCAATTTTGTCAGCATAGCCGGACTAATACCAGGCAATACTACATAAGAACCAAAACGATAAATTGCCACAAACAATATGGTGATGAGGATCCGTTGTCTCAGATCCTCAATCTTCCATATATTCTTTAATGTTTCAATAGCTTTTCTCATTGAATCAGAGTTTTACTACACTTCCACCAGCAGCTTCGATAGCAGTAGTTGCAGTCTTAGAGAATGCATGAGCTTCTACTTCCAGCTTATTAGTTAAAGTCCCATTACCTAATACTTTTACCAACTGATTTGAAGAGATAAATCCTGCTTCAATAAAATCACTTACACCAACTTTCACCAAATTCTTAGCTTCAGCAAGTGCCTGAATAGTATCCAAGTTGATAGCCTTATATTCTATACGATTAATATTCTTAAAACCAAATTTAGGTACCCGACGTTGAAGAGGCATCTGCCCACCTTCAAAACCAATCTTCTTAGAGTATCCAGATCTTGATTTAGCTCCTTTATGACCTCTTGTAGAAGTACCACCTAGACCAGAACCAGCACCACGTCCTATTCTCTTTCTTGTCTTAGTAGATCCCTCTGCAGGTTTTAAATTACTTAAGTTCATATTGTAATTCGTTTTTTATTCAACAAATAATTACTTAATAATGGTAACCAAGTGTTTTACTTTATCTACCATTCCAAGAATTGAAGGAGTACATTCGTGTTCAACCACACGATTCAGCTTACGAAGTCCCAGCGCATCGAGAGTTCTTTTTTGATCAGCTGGAGCACCAATTCTACTTTTAACTTGTTTAATCTTTATAGTTGACATATCTCCTCCTTATCCTCTAAATACTTTTTCAACACTAATACCTCTGTTCTGAGCAATCATTCTTGCATCACGCATCTCACTCAAAGCTTCAATTGTAGCTTTAACTAGATTGTGTGGATTTGAAGAACCTTTAGATTTTGCTAAAACATCAGTAATACCAACACTTTCCAATACAGCACGCATTGCACCACCAGCTACAACACCCGTACCATGAGATGCAGGTTTGATAAATACTTCAGCACCACCAAATCTAGCTGATTGTTCGTGAGGAACTGTACCTTTCAACACAGGTACTCTAACCAGATTCTTCTTAGCTGATTCAACACCTTTAGCGATAGCAGCTGTTACTTCACCTGCTTTACCAAGTCCCCAACCGATAATTCCTTCTTCGTTACCTACAACAACGATTGCAGAGAAACTAAAAGTTCTACCACCTTTGGTAACCTTAGTAACACGATTAATAGCAACCAATCTATCTTTCAGTTCTATATCGTTAGTAATCTTAACTCTATTATTAACTCCTGCCATAATGATTAAAATTTAAGTCCTCCGTTACGAGCAGCATCAGCTACTTCTTTTACTCTCCCATGATATAAGTAACCATTACGGTCGAAAACAACAGTTGTAATACCTGCTTCCTGAGCCTTTTTAGCAATCATTTCACCAACTTTAGCAGCTTGTTCTTTCTTTGCAACTTTTTCAGTCATACCCAAAGAAGAAGCAGCAGCTAGTGTCTTACCAGAAAGATCATCGATAATCTGGACGTAAATTTGCTTGTTACTTCTAAATACACTCATACGCGGACATTCAGTAGTACCTGAAATCTTATTGCGTACTCTATATTTGATCTTAACTCGTCTTTCTATTTTTGTTGTCATAATGTTCTAATTTTATATGAATTATTTAGCACCGGCTGATTTACCAGACTTTCTGCGAATAATTTCGCCAACAAACTTAATACCTTTACCTTTATATGGTTCAGGTTTACGGAAAGAACGTATTTTAGAGCAAACTTGACCAAGCAACTGTTTGTCACACGATTCTAATATAATAAGAGGGTTCTTATTTCTTTCAGACTTAGTTTCAACCTTCACCTCAGCAGGCAATTGAATGAAAATATTGTGTGTATAACCTAAAGCCAGTTCAATAATGTTACCTTGATTAGAAGCACGATAACCAACACCAACAAGTTCCAATTCTTTTTTATATCCTTCCGATACACCAACAACCATGTTGTGAATCAAAGAACGATATAATCCATGGAAAGCATGTTTCTGCTTTGGATTATCAATCATTTCTTTTTCATTTTCTGTTAAAATAACGTGTCCGTCTTCAATGGCAACATTGATTGCAGGATTCACATATTGGCTCATTTCGCCTTTCGGTCCCTTTACGGTAACCACATCATCCTTTAGAGTGACTGTCACTCCTGCAGGAATACTAATGGGTAATTTTCCTATTCTTGACATTGCTAATTCCTCCTAATTAATATACATAACACAAAACCTCACCACCGATCTTAAGTTCAGCAGCTTCTTTGTTAGTCATTACACCTTTGGAAGTAGATATTATAGCAATACCCAACCCATTAATAACACGCGGCATATCTTTATAACCAGTATACTTACGCATACCTGGAGAAGATATTCTTTCTAGTTTTTTGATTGCATTAACTTTGTTAACAGAATCATACTTCAAGGCAACTTTTATAGTTCCTTGAGGACCATCTTCTACAAACTTATAATTAAGAATGTAACCTTTCTCAAAAAGAATCTTAGTGATTTCTTTTTTCAAATTTGAAGCAGGAACTTCAACAACTCTGTGCTTTGCACCAATTGCGTTCCGTAACCTCGTCAAATAATCTGCTATTGGATCAGTCATATATAAATAAATTAAATTAATCAGGACTTCCCTGACAATATTTAAACAATAATCACCAGCTTGCTTTTTTTACGCCTGGAATCAGCCCGTTAGATGCCATCTCACGGAACTGAATTCTTGAAATTCCGAACTGACGGATATAACCTTTTGGACGACCAGTCAGTTTGCAACGGTTGTGCATACGAATCGGATTAGAATTCTTTGGCAACTCTTGCAATTTCTGTGCAGCTTCAAAAGCGTCAACAGGATTACCTGTTCTTATGATTTGCTTCAAAGCAGCTCTTTTTTCGGCGTATTTGGCTACTAATTTAGCACGCTTAACTTCACGTGCTTTCATTGATTCCTTTGCCATATCTATTAATCTTTTTTAGCGTTTTTAAAAGGTAAACCGAATTCCTTCAGTAATGCATAGCCTTCTTCATCTGTTTGCGCAGAAGTTACAAAGGTAATATTCATTCCGAGAATTCTTGTAATACTATCGATATTTATTTCAGGAAAAATGATTTGTTCCTGAATACCAAGGGTATAGTTACCTTTACCATCAAACTTGCTTTCAATACCTTTGAAGTCACGAATACGAGGAAGAGCTACACGAACCAATTTTTCCAAGAATTCGTACATTCTTTCACGACGTAAAGTAACCATCACACCAATCGGCATTTTCTTACGTAATTTAAAGTTAGCAATATCTTTACGAGAAATGGTAGCTACAGCTTTCTGACCTGTAATAGCCGTCATTTCATTGATTGCTACTTCAATAATCTTCTTATCGGCAACAGCCATACCTAAACCTTGATTGATGACAATCTTCTTAAGTACGGGTATCTGCATTGTAGAAGAATACTGGAACTGTGATTTCAATGCAGGTGCTATACGCTCTGCATATTCTTTCTTAAGACTAGCAGTATTACTCATTACTTAATCTCCTCTCCTGACTTTTTAGAATAACGCACTACAGTTCTTTTTCCATCCAAAGAACTAACTTTTCTCCCAATACGCGTTGCTTTACCTGTTTTTGGATCAACCGGGTTCAAATTTGAAATGTGGATAGAAGCTTCCTGCTTCACGATACCACCTTGCGGGTTCTTAGCACTTGGTTTTGTGCTCTTAGATACCATATTGATACCTTCAACGATTGCACGACCCTTACTAACAAGAACCTTCAATACACGACCAGTTTTGCCCTTATCTTCACCAGCATTTACGTAAACTGTATCGCCTTTTTTAATATGTAATTTACTCATTACTCAAATCTTTTACAAATTAAAGTACCTCAGGCGCAAGTGAAACAACTTTCATGTTTGTAGCACGAAGTTCTCTTGCTACAGGACCGAAAATACGACTTCCTCTAATTTCACCTGCATTATTCAGCAACACGCAAGCATTATCATCAAAACGTATATAAGAACCATCAGGACGACGAATTTCTTTCTTTGTACGTACAATCAAAGCCTTTGATACTGCACCTTTTTTAACATCACTAGAAGGGATAACACTCTTCACTGAAACTACAATGACATCCCCCACTGAAGCATAACGACGACCTGTACCACCCAAAACGCGGATACACAAAGCCTCTTTAGCTCCACTGTTATCACATACTGTAAGTCTGGATTCTACTTGTATCATAATTACTTAGCTCTTTCAATTATTTCTACTAATCTCCATCTTTTAGTCTTGCTCAAAGGACGAGTTTCCATAATGCGTACAGTATCACCGATATTGCATTCATTCTTTTCATCATGAGCATGGTACTTCTTCGTCTTACTAACGAACTTACCATATATAGGGTGTTTTTCCTTAAATTTAGAAGCAACTGTGATAGTTTTCTCCATCTTATTGCTCAATACAACCCCTGTTCTTTCCTTTCTTAAATTTCTTGCTTCCATCAAGCTGATCATTTATTGTTAAGTTCTCTCTGGCGTAACTCAGTTTTCATACGCGCAATAGTCCTGCGTAATTGTTTAATTTGAGCAGGATTTTCCAAAGGAGAAATAGAATGATTGATAACCATCTGGTTATAATTAGCTGTTTCTGCCTCTACTCTTTCTACTAAATCATTAGTAGTCATTTCTTTAATTTCTGCAATTTTCATAAACATTACGCATTTTGATTTTGAATATCATAATCACGTCTTACGACAAACTTCGTTGTGATAGGAAGCTTTTGAGCAGCTAAGCGCAATGCTTCTTTCGCAATTTCGTAAGATACTCCTTCAGCTTCAATAATGATTCTACCTGGAGTCACAGGAGCCACAAATCCTTCCGGAGCACCTTTACCTTTACCCATACGTACATCAGCAGGTTTTCTAGTGATCGGTTTATCCGGGAATATACGGATCCAGATCTGTCCTTGACGTTGCATATATCTTGTTACTGCAATACGAGCAGCTTCGATCTGACGGCCTGTAATCCACTTAGTCTCCAAAGCCTTTATGCCAAAAGAACCGAAGGCCAGTTGGTTACCTCTTTGGGCATTACCTTTCTGACGACCTTTCTGTTGTCTTCTGAATTTTGTCTTTTTCGGTTGTAACATAGTTTCCTAAAATTCAAATTCGTTTAGCGATTATTTTTCTTTCTTTTGAAGTTCTTTCCGCCGTTGTTTCCACCATTGTTTCCACGACCACTTTCTTTGCTTTGTGTAAAGTTCGGAGCTAATTCTTTCTTACCAAACACTTCACCTCTACAAATCCAAACTTTGATACCTAAAAGACCCACTTTAGTCAATGCTTCTGCATGACAGTAGTCGATATCCGCTCTGAAAGTGTGTAACGGAGTTCTTCCTTCTTTATACATTTCAGAACGAGCCATTTCAGCTCCATTCAAACGTCCTGAAATCTGAATTTTGATACCTTCAGCACCCATACGCATTGTATTTGCGATAGCCATCTTAATGGCACGGCGATAGGCAATTTTACCTTCAACTTGGCGAGCGATGTTATTAGCAACAATCACTGCATCAAGTTCAGGTCTTTTCACTTCAAAGATATTGATCTGAATATCTTTGTCGGTAACCTTCTTCAACTCTTCTTTTAACTTATCAACTTCTTGGCCACCTTTACCGATAATAATACCCGGGCGAGCAGTACAAACAGTAATAGTAACGAGCTTCAGCGTACGTTCAATTACGATTCTTGATACACTTGCCTTTGCAAGTCTTGCATTAAGATATTTACGGATTTTGCTATCTTCCAGCAAAGAATCTCCGTAATCATTTCCACCATACCAATTAGAATCCCATCCTCTGATAATTCCTAAACGGTTGCTTATTGGATTAACTTTTTGTCCCATCTACCTTAATTTTGATCTTCGTTATTACTTTTAGAACCAACGAACAATGTTACGTGATTTGAACGTTTGCGAATTCTGTAACCTCTACCCTGTGGTGCCGGTCTCATTCTTTTCAGAGTTGCGCCACCATCAACAAAAATCTTAGTTACATATAACTCTCCACTTTCTGCTTTACGTTCGTTTTTCTGCTCCCAGTTAGCAATTGCAGAGCGAAGCAATTTTTCCACTCTTGCAGCAGCTTCTTTTGAAGAAAACTTCAAAACACCAAGTGCTCTGTTCACTTCCATACCGCGAATCATATCTGCAACCAGACGCATCTTACGCGGAGAAGTAGGAACATTTTGCAATTTAGCAAAATACATGGTCTTAAGGGCTTCTTTTCTTTTTTCAGCCGATATTTTTTTTCTTGCTCCCATTATATTTATTACTTTATTATTTCAAATAATCCTGTTATCTCTTCTTGTTACCAGCGTGTCCTCTGAATGTACGAGTTGGAGCAAATTCGCCCAACTTGTGTCCTACCATATTCTCGGTAACATAAACAGGAATAAATTTATTTCCATTGTGAACTGCAACTGTATGGCCTACAAAATCAGGCGAAATCATTGAAGCTCTGGCCCAAGTCTTTACTACGACTTTCTTGCCCGATTCATTCATCGCAAGAATTCTCTTTTCAAGCTTTACGTTAATATATGGACCTTTTTTTAATGAACGACTCATAGTTTACTCAATTAATCAGATTACTTTTTTCTTCTCTCAATAATGTACTTAGACGACTGTTTCTTAGGAGCTCTAGTCTTAAGTCCCTTAGCATACAGTCCCTTACGAGATCTTGGGTGACCTCCGGAAGCTCGTCCTTCACCACCACCCATTGGATGATCAACCGGGTTCATTACAACACCACGGTTACGAGGACGACGTCCTTGCCAACGAGAACGTCCAGCCTTACCTGAACTTTCCAATCCATGATCCGAGTTACCAACACTACCGATAGTAGCTTTACATGTGCTAAGAATCTGTCTTACTTCACCTGAAGGTAATTTAATAACACAATATTTACCCTCGCGAGAAGTCAGCTGAGCAAAATTACCAGCTGATCTAACCAGAGCCGCGCCCTGTCCCGGACGTAATTCAATATTGTGAATTACAGTACCCACCGGTATGTTCTGAAGAGGAAGAGCATTACCAATCTCTGGTGCTGCGTTTTCACCTGACATCAAAGTCACACCAACTTGCAATCCATTGGGAGCAATAATATATCTTTTTTCTCCATCAGCATAAAACAACAAAGCAATACGAGCCGAACGATTCGGATCATATTCAATTGTCTTAACTACTGCTGGAACACCGTCTTTATTTCTCTTGAAATCGACAATTCTAATCACTTTTCTATGACCGCCACCAATGTAGCGCATAGTCATCTTACCTTCGTTGTTACGACCACCAGATGATTTTTTACCATATACAAGTGACTTTTCTGGTACTGATGCAGTAATTTCTTCGAAAGTACCAATAATTTTATGTCTTTGCCCCGGTGTAGTGGGCTTAAATTTACGTACTGCCATTTTTATTAAATATTGCTATAAAAATCAATAGTATCTCCTTCTTTCAATGTCACAATTGCCTTTTTGAAAGCATTTGTACGACCATTGATGATACCTGCTTTGGTATAACGGCTCTTATTTTTGCCAGCATACTTCACAGTATTCACATCAACTACAGTAACATTATAAAGAGCTTCAACTTCCTTCTTAATTTCCAGTTTGTTAGCTTCAGGACGCACAACAAAGCCGAAACGATTCAGCTTATCAGTGATTGCAGTCATTTTCTCTGTTACCAACGGTTTAATAATAATTCCCATTATTTAAGCCTCCTTTTTAAATTAAGATATTGTCAATAGCCTGCAAAGAGTTTTCTGTAAGCACAACAACCCCAGCATTCAATACTCTGTAAGTATTTAATCCTGAGACAGTCTGTACATTAGCACCCTCAATGTTACGAGCTGACAAATATACGTTTTTATTTGCTTCCGGTAAAATCACAAGTAGCTTTTTATCGGAAACTTTAAGATTTTTTGTCATTACAACGAAATCTTTTGTCTTAGGAGCTTCAAAAGTAAAGTCTTCTACGACAACAATTGCATTGTTTTGAGCTTTATAAGACAAAGCTGACTTACGAGCCAATGTCTTAACTTTTTTATTCAGCTTGAAGAAGTAGTCTCTTGGTTTTGGACCGAAAACACGAGCACCACCTACAAGTACCGGTGAATTCATATCACCACGACGTGCTCCACCACCGCCTTTTTGGCGACCAATTTTACGAGTTGAACCACTGATTTCGCTTCTTTCTTTTGACTTATGAGTACCCTGACGCTGATTAGCCATAAATTGTTTTACGTCCAAATAGATAGCGTGGTCGTTGGGCTCAATTCCGAAGATAGATTCGTTTAACGTAACCTTTCTCCCAGTGTCTTCACCTTTAATGTTATATACGTTAACTTCCATTATTTCTCAATTAAAACGATTGAACCTTTGCAACCCGGGATAGAACCTTTAACCAAAAGAAGGTTATGATCCGCGATTACTTTTAATACCTGCAAGTTTTGTATAGTGACTCTGTCGCCACCAAGTTGTCCACCCATACGCATACCTTTGAATACTTTTGCGGGGTAAGAACAAGCACCAATAGAACCCGGTTTACGAGCGCGGTTATGCTGACCATGAGTAGTCTGCCCTACACCACCAAAACCATGTCTTTTCACTACACCCTGAAAACCCTTACCCTTAGAAGTACCAACAACGTCTACAAAGCTAGCGTCATTGAACATCTCTACGGTAATGGTATCACCTAGATTTAATTCTGTTTCAAATTCTTTGAACTCAGCCAAGTGTCTCTTTGGTGTTACTCCAGCTCTTTTAAAGTGACCCATCAACGGTTTAGTTGTATGCTTTTCCTTTTTGTCTTGGAAACCCAACTGAACAGCTGCATAACCATCTTTTTCTACAGTTTTAACCTGAGTAACAACACAAGGACCTGCTTCGATAACAGTGCATGGTACATTCTTACCATCAGCACTGAAAACGGATGTCATTCCGATTTTTTTTCCTAATAATCCTGGCATTTCACTAATTTTTAATTATCAAACTTTAATTTCTACTTCTACACCACTTGGTAATTCCAACTTCATTAGAGCATCTACAGTTTTAGCTGTTGAGCTATAAATGTCGATCAATCTCTTGTAAGAAGAGAGTTCAAACTGTTCACGAGATTTCTTATTAACGAAAGTCGAACGGTTTACAGTAAAGATACGTTTATGCGTAGGTAGAGGGATTGGACCACTAACAATAGCACCTGTAGCCTTTACAGTTCTTACAATCTTCTCAGCCGATTTATCAACCAAGTTGTGGTCGTAAGATTTCAATTTAATTCTAATTTTCTGACTCATTATATTTTTTTAATTAAGATAGTTATAAATAAGATAAAGCGGCAGACTAAGAGTCATTCGCTAGTCTGCTGCCCTAGATATTTTAGAGTAAATCAGCACGTCCTTTTACTTCCTCCAATACAGCCTTAGCAATAGAAGAAGAGACCTGAGCGTGATGAGAATAAGTCATTGAAGAAGTTGCACGACCTGAAGTTATGGTACGCAATGCTGTTACATAACCAAACATTTCTGCCAATGGAACCATCGCTTTTACAATACGAGCGCCAGAGCGGCTTGATTCCATACCTTCAACCTGACCACGACGCTTATTCAAGTCACCGATTACATCACCCATATTTTCTTCTGGAGTTACAACCTCCAGTTTCATAATAGGTTCCATTAATACCGGACCTGCTTTAGCACATGCATTCTTATATGCCTGAATAGCACAGATTTCGAAAGACAACTGATCAGAGTCAACCGGATGGAATGAACCATCGATCAAAGTTACTTTCATTGAATCCAACGGATATCCAGCCAACACACCGTTCTTCATTGCGCTTGTGAAGCCTTTCTGAACTGAAGGAATAAATTCTTTAGGAATATTACCACCCTTCACTTCATCGATAAACTGCAATCCACCTTCTTTGAAATCTTCATCAACAGGACCGATCTTAACAATGATATCAGCAAACTTACCACGACCACCAGACTGTTTCTTATAAACTTCACGAAGATCAACTGTCTTAGTGATAGCTTCTTTATAATTAACCTGAGGTTTACCTTGGTTACATTCCACTTTAAATTCACGTTTCAAACGGTCAATAATGATATCCAAGTGCAACTCACCCATACCAGAGATTACAGTCTGTCCTGTTTGCTCATCAGTCTTAACTGTAAATGTCGGGTCTTCTTCAGCGAGCTTAGCCAAACCGTTAGACAATTTATCCATGTCTTTCTGAGTTTTAGGCTCAACTGCAATACCGATTACCGGTTCTGGGAAGTCCATAGACTCTAATACGATCGGAGCTGTTTCATCACAAAGCGTATCACCAGTATGAATATCTTTAAAACCTACACCTGCACCAATATCACCAGCACCGATTACTTCAACCGGATTCTGCTTGTTTGAATGCATCTGGAACAGACGAGAAACACGTTCTTTCTTACCAGAGCGAGAATTATAGATATAAGAACCAGCTTCAATCTTACCCGAATATACACGGAAGAAAGTCAAACGACCTACATAAGGGTCAGTAGCAATCTTAAATGCCAAAGCTGATGTTTTCTCATCATCACTCGGTTTACGATCTTCTTCTGCACCTGTATTCGGATTTGTACCAATCACATTCTCAGTATCCAATGGAGAAGGCAAGAAAGCACAAACATAGTCCAACAATGTCTGAACACCCTTATTCTTAAATGAAGAGCCACACAACATTGGTACAACTGCCATTTGAACTGTTGCATTACGGAGAGCTCTCAACACTTCTTCTTCTGTAATAGTAGAAGGATCGTCGAAATATTTCTCCATCAAAGCGTCGTCAAATTCAGCTACCTTTTCAAGCATTTTATCTCTCCATTCGTTTGCTTCATCAATAAGATTAGCAGGGATTTCTTCCACAGTATAATCAGCTCCCATTGTTTCATCATGCCAATAGATAGCTTTCATCTTAATCAAATCAACTAGACCTTTGAAAGTTTCTTCAGCACCAATAGGAATAACAATAGGACAAGGATTAGCACCCAAAACATCCTTCATCTGACGTACAACCTCAAAAAAGTCTGCACCAGAACGGTCCATTTTATTAACGTATGCGATACGCGGTACATTATATTTATCAGCTTGACGCCATACAGTTTCAGATTGTGGTTCTACACCACCAACTGCACAGTAAGCAGCAACAGCTCCATCAAGAATACGCAATGAGCGCTCTACCTCAGCGGTAAAATCCACGTGTCCCGGAGTGTCAATCAAGTTGATTTTATAAGTATCACCTGCATATTTCCATCTAGTTGTTGTAGCAGCAGATGTAATTGTAATACCACGTTCTTGTTCCTGTTCCATCCAGTCCATTGTAGCTGCGCCATCATGAACTTCACCAATCTTGTGAGTCAATCCAGTATAAAACAGAATACGTTCAGAAGTTGTAGTCTTACCAGCATCGATATGCGCCATGATACCGATATTGCGAGTCAAATGTAAATCATTTTTAGCCATTTCCTAATTCTTTTACTTCAAGTTTATAATTTATGCTTCTTACAGTATTAGAATCTGAAATGAGCGAATGCACGATTAGCTTCAGCCATTCTGTGCATATCTTCTTTACGTTTGAAAGCACCGCCTTGTTCATTAAATGCATCCATGATTTCAGCAGCTAATTTATCAGCCATAGATTTACCACCTCTTTTACGAGCATACAGAATCAAATTCTTCATAGATATCGATTCTTTACGATCTGGGCGAATTTCAGTAGGAACTTGGAAAGTAGCACCACCTACACGGCGAGATTTTACTTCCACTTGTGGAGTCACATTATCCAAAGCCTTTTTCCAGATTTCGAGAGCAGATTTTTCCTCATTAGGGAGTTTTGTTTTCACTGTTTCCAGAGCGGCATAAAAGATTTCATAAGATGTATTCTTCTTACCATCATACATCAAATGGTTTACAAACTTAGAAACCTTTTGGTCATTAAACACAGGATCCGGAAGGATAACGCGTTTTTTTGGTTTTGCTTTTCTCATTTGTTTGAAAAATAATGTTTTTGTTCTTGGTTGTCTACTTCTTGACTTCTTCAATTCTCCCACCGGAGAATTTACTCAACCTTTAGCATCTCCAACAAACTAAAACGTAAATTATTACTTTAAATTTTAATTAGGTTTTAATCCTTATTTTTTCTTCTTAGCTGTTGCAGCTTGTTGCCCTGGCTTAGGACGCTTAGCTCCATACTTAGAACGTCTTTGAGTACGACCTGCAACGCCTGCTGTATCTAGCGTACCACGTACAATGTGATAACGTACACCTGGAAGGTCTTTCACACGACCACCGCGTACTAATACAATAGAGTGTTCTTGCAAGTTATGTCCTTCACCCGGAATGTATGAGTTTACTTCTTTTTGGTTAGTTAAACGCACACGAGCTACTTTACGCATTGCAGAGTTCGGTTTTTTCGGAGTAGTAGTATATACTCTCACGCAAACGCCACGTCTTTGAGGACATGAATCTAAGGCTGGAGATTTACTTTTCTCCACCAGCACTTCGCGTCCTTTTCTTACTAATTGCTGAATTGTAGGCATTTTAATTGTTTTTTGATTTATATTATTGTTATATTAATTTCGTAACTATACATTTTGGGCTGCAAAAATACGAATAATATTTGAATTTTCAATGCGCTACATCTTTTTTTTATTTTTTAATACTTCGTATATTCCTCATGCTTCGCCTTTTATACCATTCAAAGGAGGTAAGGGTGCTCCATCAGAAGTTCTTATCGAACCAAACACATGTTCATATTTTGCTATATTATCTTCTAAAGCACGCAACAATCGTTTCGCATGTTCAGGTGCTAATATTATACGAGACTGAACACCAGCTTTCGGTATTCCAGGCATTACACGTACGAAATCAAGAATAAATTCGGAACTTGAGTGAGTAATAATAGCTAGATTAGCGTAGGTTCCCTGAGCTATTTCCTCTTTTAGCTCAATCTGTAACTGACCATCGTTAGTTTGTTCTTCCATATTAAATGTGATTAAAAGTTTCTCTGCAAAATAACACAAATTTCCTGAGACAATAGCACATTAGAATAAAAAGAAATAAAAAAGGAGTAACTGCCAATTATGACAATCACTCCTTTTTACATATAATCAATTGATTTGTATTATTCTACTTCATTGTAGTCAAGCACCGTTTTTTTGTTTGCCAAAATACGGTCATACTCCTCTTTTGATCCAACAATGATTTTTTCAAACTCACGCTGCCCTGTACCTGCAGGAATTAAGTGACCACAAATTACATTTTCTTTCATGCCTTCGAGTTTATCAATCTTACCGTTGATAGCAGCCTCATTCAACACCTTCGTAGTTTCCTGGAAAGATGCAGCAGACATGAAACTTGAAGTCTGTAATGCAGCACGAGTAATTCCTTGAAGAATCTGGGTAGATGTAGCAGCAACGGCGTCACGAACATCAACCGGACGTAAGTCACGACGTTTCAACATACTATTCTCATCACGCAATTTACGAGCGGTCACAATCTGACCAGGTTGCAAATTCTGAGAATCTCCCGCATCTACTACCACTTTCTTACCCCAAATACGATCATTTTCCTCCATGAATTCCAGCTTATCTACCACTTGTTGTTCCAAGAAACGAGTATCACCCGGTTCATCAATCTGTACTTTGCGCATCATCTGGCGAACTATGATTTCGAAGTGCTTATCATTGATCTTCACCCCCTGCAAACGATATACATCTTGAACTTCATTCACAATATATTCCTGTACAGCCGTAGGACCTTTAATTGCCAAGATGTCTGCCGGAGTAATAGCACCATCAGATAATGGAGTACCAGCACGCACATAGTCATTCTCCTGCACCAGTATCTGTTTAGACAACGCAACCAGATACTTTTTCACCTCACCGGTTTTGGAAGTTACAATGATTTCACGATTACCACGTTTGATCTTGCCCATAGTAACCTCACCGTCAATTTCAGAAACAACAGCGGGATTCGAAGGATTACGAGCCTCAAACAACTCAGTAACACGCGGAAGACCACCTGTGATATCACCCGCTTTACCAACAGCACGCGGAATCTTCACGATAACTTCACCAGCTTTTACTTTTTGTCCGTTCTCAACAATAACGTGCCCACCAACCGGTAAGTTATAGGTACGGATCAAATCACCATCTTCAGTCAGGATATGAGCTGAAGGAACCTTTGTCTTATCTTTAGATTCAATAATAATAATCTCACGAAGACCAGTTGCTTCATCAGATTCGATCTTATAAGTTACGTTCTCAATAACACCTTCGAACTCTATCTTACCAGTAGCTTCAGTGATAATAACAGCATTGAACGGGTCCCACTTAGCAATCAATTTACCCTTTTCTACCAAATCACCATCAGATACATATAATGTTGAACCATAAGGCACATTGTGCGTAGAAAGGACAATACCTGTATTTACATCTACGAAGCGTACTTCAGCCAAACGACCGACTACTACTTTTGCAGATTCGCCCATTTCATCTACAATATCTACTGTACGAAGTTCTTCAAACTCCAAACGAGCATTGTTCTTAGCAACAATACTAGCATTTGCTGCAATATTCGCAGCCGTACCACCAGCATGGAATGTACGCAATGTCAACTGTGTACCCGGCTCGCCAATAGATTGAGCAGCGATCACACCAACAGCTTCACCCTTCTGAACCATTTGGCTCGTAGCTAAATTACGTCCGTAACATTTAGCACAAACACCCTTCTTAGCTTCACAAGTTAATACCGAACGGATTTCAACACTTTCAATTGGAGAATCCTGAATCTTCTTTGCTATTTCTTCTGTAATTTCTTCACCACCAGCAACAAGAAGTTCACCTGTAGTAGGATGAATTATATCATGCACGGAAACACGTCCCAAAATACGTTCGAACAAAGTAGCAATAACTTCATCGTTATTCTTTAAATCTGTGCAAACCAATCCACGAAGAGTACCACAGTCTTCTTCTGTAATAATCACATCGTGAGATACATCTACCAGACGACGAGTCAAATATCCAGCATCAGCAGTCTTCAACGCTGTATCAGCCAAACCTTTACGAGCTCCGTGAGTAGAAATAAAGTATTCCAACACGGACAATCCTTCTTTAAAGTTTGACAAGATAGGGTTTTCAATGATCTGACCACCTTCAGCACCAGCTTTTTGCGGTTTAGCCATCAAGCCACGCATACCTGACAACTGACGAATCTGTTCTTTAGAACCACGAGCACCAGAATCAAGCATCATATATACGGAGTTGAATCCTTGATCATCTGAAGAAATAGTCTTCATTAAGATATTAGATAACTCTGAATTAACATGCGTCCAGATATCAATCACTTGATTATAACGTTCATTATTAGTAATGAAACCCATGTTGTAGTTGTTTACAACCTGCTCAACTTCATCATAACCCTTCTGTACCAATGCTTCTTTCTCTTTTGGAATAATGATATCACCCAAGTTGAATGACAAACCACCTTTGAAGGCCATCTGATAACCTAAATTTTTAATTCCATCCAAGAAATCAGCAGCTTTTGCAACACCACAAACCTTAATTACATTACTAATAATATCGCGCAATGATTTCTTAGAAATGATCTCGTTGATATATCCAGCTTCAGGCGGAACAATCTCATTCACAATGACACGTCCTACAGAAGTCTCGCGCATTACATCTATAATGTTACCATTTTCATCAAGGTCTTTCACAATAACTTTCACAGGAGCATGAATATCCACTCTGCCTTCATTATATGCGATCAACGCTTCCTCCGGTCCATAGAATGTCAAACCTTCGCCTTTCGCACCAGCACGCAATTTGGTAATATAATACAAACCAAGAACCATATCCTGCGCAGGCACAGTAATAGGTGCACCATTTGCCGGGTTCAAAATATTATGCGATTGAAGCATCAACATCTGAGCTTCAAGAACAGCTTCATTACTCAAAGGCAAATGAACAGCCATCTGGTCACCGTCGAAGTCAGCATTAAATGCCGTACATGCCAACGGGTGTAATTGAATAGCCTTACCCTCAATCATTCTTGGTTGGAATGCCTGAATACCCAAACGGTGCAAAGTCGGAGCACGGTTCAATAACACCGGATGACCTTTCATTACGTGTTCAAGAATATCCCAGATCACTGGCTCTTTACGATCTACAATTTTCTTTGCAGACTTAACAGTCTTCACAATACCGCGTTCGATCAATTTACGAATAATAAACGGCTTGTACAACTCAGCTGCCATCAATTTCGGAATACCGCATTCACCCATTTTTAATTCCGGACCAACAACGATAACCGAACGTGCAGAATAATCGACACGTTTACCCAACAAGTTCTGACGGAAGCGTCCTTGCTTACCTTTCAAACTATCGGACAAAGACTTCAAAGGACGATTAGCATCTGTCTTAACTGCACTTGATTTACGTGAATTATCGAATAATGAATCTACAGATTCCTGAAGCATACGTTTTTCATTACGCAAAATGACTTCTGGAGCCTTAATTTCAATTAAACGTTTCAAACGATTATTACGAATAATTACACGACGATAAAGGTCATTCAAGTCAGAGGTAGCAAAACGACCACCATCTAACGGTACTAACGGACGAAGTTCAGGAGGGATAACCGGTACAATACGTACAATCATCCATTCTGGTTTATTACGCCCACGTGAAGAACGGAAAGATTCTACTACTTGAAGACGTTTCAAAGCTTCATTCTTTCGTTGCTGTGAAGCATCATTACTTGCACGATGACGAAGTTCGTAAGACAAAGCATCCAAATCCAAATGAGCCAGCAAATCATAGATAGCTTCAGCTCCCATCTTAGCAATAAACTTATTCGGATCGTTATCCTCAAGATATTGATTATCTTTTGGAAGAGTATCCAGAATATCCAGATATTCTTCTTCAGAAAGCAAATCATATTCAGCTATACCATCTTCGGCTTTTACACCCGGCTGAATGACAACATAACGTTCGTAATATATAATAGAATCCAACTTCTTTGTCGGCAATCCAAGCAAATAACCGATTTTATTCGGAAGTGAACGGAAGTACCAAATGTGTGCAACAGGCACCACCAACTGTATATGTCCCATACGTTCACGACGTACTTTCTTCTCTGTAACTTCCACACCACAACGGTCGCAGACGATACCTTTATAACGGATACGTTTGTACTTACCGCAATGACATTCATAATCCTTGATAGGACCGAAGATACGCTCGCAAAACAACCCGTCACGTTCAGGTTTATACGTACGGTAATTAATGGTTTCAGGCTTCAAAACTTCACCACTCGAATTCTCTAGGATTTCTTCCGGAGAAGCCAGACCTATTGAGATCTTCGAGAAATTACTTTTTGTCTTATTTTCTTTTCTAAAAGCCATACTCTATATAATTGAGATTTTGATAATTGAATCTTTGGAAAATGAAGAGCGAGCAAATGCCAACACGCCATCAGCGGCATATTGGCATCTGCAATCTTCTATTATTTATTCTAGGTTGATACTCAAACCTAAACCTCTCAACTCATGCAACAATACGTTCAGAGATTCCGGAATACCCGGCTGTGGCATCGGTTCTCCCTTCACAATTGCTTCATACGCCTTTGAACGTCCTACGACATCATCAGACTTAATTGTTAAGATTTCCTGCAAGATATGAGCTGCGCCGAAACCTTCGAGTGCCCAAACCTCCATTTCTCCGAAACGCTGACCACCAAATTGAGCCTTACCACCAAGAGGTTGCTGAGTAATCAATGAATACGGACCAATAGAACGAGCGTGCATCTTATCTTCAACCATGTGACCTAATTTCAGCATATAAGTCACACCGACAGTTGCCGGTTGGTCGAACTGTTCACCAGTACCACCATCACAAAGATAAGTCTTACAATAGCGAGGCAATCCCGCTTTATCTGTCCACTCATTCAAGTCATCCATAGTAGCACCGTCAAAAATAGGAGTTGCAAACTTAACACCTAATGTTTTTCCTGCACGTCCCAATACAGCCTCGAAAATCTGTCCAATGTTCATACGTGAAGGCACACCTAACGGATTCAATACAATATCAACCGGAGTACCATCTGCCAAGAATGGCATATCCTCCTGGCGTACAACACGAGATACAATACCTTTATTACCGTGGCGACCAGCCATCTTATCACCTACACCGATCTTACGTTTCTTAGCAATATATACTTTAGCCATCTGAATGATACCTGCAGGAAGCTCGTCACCAATAGTAAGAGCAAACTTCTTACGCTTCAATTCGGCATCCAATTCTTTATATTTCTTGATGAAGTTCATCACCAAATCGCGAATCATGTTATTAGCATGATCATCATTGGTCCAATTACTCAACTGGATAGAAGTGAAATCAAGAGAATCAAAATCAGAAGCACTAAACTTAGCACCTTTAGCTATAACTTCTGCTCCCAAATAATCTTTCACTCCCTGAGAAACCTTACCTTCAGTCAGAGTCATCAACTTCTTAACCAAAATACGTTTCAAGTCAGCAACTTTAGATTCGAACTCATCATCAATCTTAGGCAATAATGCTTTATCAGCCAATTTCGAACTACGATTCTTGATTACGCGTGAGAATAACTTCTTATCAATTACTACACCTTTCAAAGAAGGAGAAGCCTTCAAAGAAGCATCTTTCACATCACCAGCTTTATCACCAAAGATTGCACGAAGCAATTTTTCTTCCGGTGATGGATCAGATTCACCTTTCGGAGTAATCTTACCGATCATGATATCACCTGGTTCGATACGAGCACCAATTCTAACGATACCATTTTCATCAAGATCTTTAGTTGCTTCTTCGCTAACATTAGGAATATCAGAAGTCAGTTCCTCCATACCACGTTTTGTTTCACGAACTTCCAATGAATATTCTTCAACATGAACAGAAGTTAATAAATCTTCACGTACCACGCGCTCGTTCAACACAATAGCATCCTCATAGTTATATCCCTTCCAAGGCATATAAGCTACCAATAGGTTCTTACCCAAAGCTAACTCACCATTTTCAGTGGAATAACCTTCCGTTAAGATATCACCTTTCTTCACACGCTGACCTTTGGTACAAATCGGACGCAAATCAATCGTCATGTTCTGGTTAGTCTTACGGAACTTCGGAATTCTGTATTCTTTCAACGCAGGCTCAAAACTTACAAACTCTTCATCTTCTGTACGATCATACAAAATACGAATAGTAGTAGCATCAACGAAATCAATAATACCATCTCCTTCAGCAGTTATCTGTGTACGAGAATCTCTTACTAACTGACGTTCAATACCTGTACCCACAATCGGAGCTTCACTTCTCAACAAAGGAACAGCCTGACGCATCATGTTTGATCCCATCAATGCACGGTTAGCATCATCATGTTCAAGGAATGGAATTAAAGAAGCCGCAATTGATGCAATTTGCTGAGGAGAAACATCCATCAGATCAACCTCCGACGGTTCCACAACCGGAAAATCTGCATCCTTACGAGATTTAACTTTATTACGTATAAACGTTCCATCATCATTCAACGGAGCATTACCCTGCGCAATAACTTTATCCTCTTCTTCTTCAGCTGTCAGATAAATCAACCCATTATCTGAAAGATCCACCTTTCCATTATCTACCTTACGGTATGGGGTTTCAATGAATCCCAGATCATTAATCTTAGCAAATACACATAATGAAGAAATCAAACCAATATTCGGACCTTCAGGAGTCTCAATCGGACAAAGACGACCATAGTGTGTATAGTGAACGTCACGAACCTCAAAGCCGGCACGTTCACGAGACAAACCACCAGGACCTAGTGCAGACATACGGCGCTTGTGCGTAATTTCAGCCAACGGGTTTGTCTGATCCATAAACTGAGACAATGCATTCGTTCCGAAGAAAGAGTTGATTACAGAAGAAATAGTCTTCGCATTAATCAAATCAATCGGAGTAAACACTTCATTATCGCGAACGTTCATACGCTCACGAATCGTTCGAGACATACGAGCCAGACCTACAGCAAACTGATTAGATAGCTGTTCACCTACGGTACGTACACGACGATTACTCAAGTGGTCAATATCATCTACATCTGCTTTTGAGTTAATCAACTCAATCAGATATTTGATAATTTCAATAATATCTTCCTTAGTCAGGACGCGCACATCCATATCAGTCGTTAGATTCAACTTCTTATTGATTCTATAACGCCCCACATCACCAAGGTCATATCGTTTTTCAGAGAAGAACAAGTTATTAATAACCTCACGAGCACTTGCATCATCAGCCGGGTCAGCATTACGCAACTGACGGTAAATGTACAATACAGCTTCTTTTTCCGAGTTACTCGGGTCCTTCTGCAAAGTATTATATATGATAGAGAAATCAGATTGGTTCGGCTCATCCTTATGTAAAAGAATATTCTGAACACCCGATTCTAAAATTTCATCAATATGCTCCTCGTCCAGAACGGTTTCACGATCAATAATAACTTCGTTACGTTCGATTGAAACCACTTCACCGGTATCTTCATCAACGAAATCTTCAATCCATGTTTTCAAGACACGTGCAGCCAACTTACGACCAAGCACTTTCTTCAGATTTGTCTTGTTCACCTTTACATCTTCTGCAAGGTTAAAAATCTCAAGAATATCTTTATCATTTTCGAAACCAATAGCGCGCAACAGAGTTGTAACTGGCAACTTCTTCTTACGGTCGATGTATGCATACATCACATTATTGATGTCAGTAGCAAACTCAATCCACGAACCTTTAAACGGAATAATACGGGCCGAATAAAGTTTCGTACCATTGGCATGTACACTCTGACCGAAGAATACACCCGGAGAACGGTGAAGCTGCGACACAACTACACGTTCGGCACCGTTAATGACAAAAGTAGCTTTGTCAGTCATATAAGGGATCGGGCCGAGGAATACGTCCTGAATTACTGTATCAAAATCCTCATGATCGGGATCTGTACAGTAAAGCTTAAGTTTCGCTTTTAAAGGAACACTATAAGTGAGCCCACGCTCTATACAATCGTCGATGGTATAACGCGGCGGATCAATATAATAATCCAAAAACTCAAGAACA
The DNA here is from genome assembly GCF_900155865.1 of Bacteroides bouchesdurhonensis. GTDB lineage: Bacteria > Bacteroidota > Bacteroidia > Bacteroidales > Bacteroidaceae > Bacteroides > Bacteroides bouchesdurhonensis. The sequence continues at coordinate 889,854 of NZ_LT707006.1, read as the reverse complement.
AAATTGTTTCTTGTATCGGCAATAGGGAAGTTTTCAGCAAATACTTTATACAAACCCTCATTCTTACGCTTTTCAGGTGGGGTATCTAATTGTAGAAAGTCTTGGAATGACTTCAATTGTACTTCCAGAAAATCCGGGTATTCAAGCGGATTCTTAGTCGAAGCAAAATTAACTCTTTGATTTACAGTATTTGAAGACATCTGTCAATGAATTTGGAGAACTTAATTTTAAATATATACACAAAAAGGTTAAGAATCCTCTTGCGAAGGATTCCTAACCGAATTACCTGATTACCAGGCTAATGTTATTTAAGTTCAACTTCAGCTCCAGCTTCTTCCAATGTTTTCTTCAATGATTCTGCCTCGTCTTTAGCCAAACCTTCTTTTACTGTGCTAGGAGCACCGTCTACTAAATCTTTAGCTTCCTTCAAGCCAAGACCACAAGCTTCCTTCACAGCCTTAACAACCTGAAGTTTAGCTGCACCAGCACTTTTTAATACTACGTCAAAAGAAGTTTTTTCTTCTACAGCAGCAGCACCAGCTGCAGGACCAGCAGCAACAGCTACAGCTGCAGCAGCAGGTTCAATACCGTACTCTTCTTTAAGGATAGTTGCAAGTTCATTAACTTCTTTTACTGTCAAGTTAACTAATTGTTCTGCAAAAGCTTTCAAATCTGCCATTTTTTTGTATGATTTTAATGTTTAAATACTAGTTGATTTTTGAAAAATTATTCGGGTCTCTCACCAAGGGTTTTGAGTAATCCGTGAATGGTGTTACCACCTGATTGAAGAGCAGAAATAACATTCTTGGCCGGAGATTGCAGCAATGCCACGATATCAGCGATAACTTCATTCTTACTCTTAATAGCAACGAGAGCATCCAATTGGTCTGCACCAACATAGAAACTTTCTTCTGCATATGCTGCTTTCAGTCCAGGAATTCCGTCTTTAGCTTTGTCTTTAATCAGTTTAGCAGGAATATTTGCAGTATTGCAAAACATCACAGCTGTTGTACCTTTCAAACTATCATAAAGAGGAGAAAAATCTTCTTCCAGGCTTTCCAGTGCTTTATGAAGCAGTGTATTCTTCACTAACATCAATTTAATGTCAGCTTTGAAACACTCCCTTCTTAATGCGCTAGTAGCAGCAGCATTCATAGCTGTAACGTCTACCAAATAGAAGTGACCATACTCCTTTACTGTAGCAGCAATTTGCTCTATAATCGTACTTTTATCTTCCTTTCTCATTTTTTCTCTGTTTTATTAGATTTCTTCCACTGATTTCGGGTCAATTTTAATACCCGCACTCATTGTGCTAGAAAGATAAATACTCTTAATATATGCACCTTTTGCTGCAGTAGGTTTCAGCTTAATCAGTGTAGAGATAAACTCTTTCGCATTATCACGAATCTGATCAGCACTGAATGAAACTTTACCAATTGAAGTATGAACGATACCACTCTTATCAACTTTAAAGTCAATTTTACCTTGTTTTACTTCTTTTACAGCCTTAGCAACATCCATAGTTACAGTACCACTCTTCGGGTTCGGCATCAATCCACGAGGACCGAGTACACGACCGAGTGCACCAATTTTACCCATGATAGATGGCATAGTGATAATCACATCAATATCAGTCCATCCACCTTTGATCTTTTCAATATATTCGTCAAGACCAACATAGTCAGCACCAGCTTCTTTCGCAGCAGCTTCAGCATCCGGTGTACAGAGCACTAAAACACGTACTTCCTTACCAGTACCATGAGGAAGTGAAACAACACCTCTCACCATCTGGTTAGCTTTACGTGGATCAACACCTAAACGTACATCAATATCCAGTGAAGCATCAAATTTGGAAAAAGTGATTTCTTTTACCAAAGATGCAGCTTCTTTCAGTGAGTATGCCTTCCCTGCTTCAATTTTTTCTGCAGCTAACTTTTGATTTTTTGTCAGTTTACCCATTACAATTGAAGTTTATTAATTATTAACCGGGAACTCCCCTTTTACAGCGATACCCATACTTCTAGCTGTACCTGCAACCATTCTCATGGCAGCTTCCACAGTAAAACAGTTCAAGTCTACCATTTTGTCCTGAGCAATCGTACGAATCTGTTCCCAAGTAAGCTCGGCAACTTTCTTACGGTTAGGCTCAGCAGAACCACTCTTTACCTTAGCCACCTCAAGCAATTGAATGGCAACGGGAGGAGTCTTGATTACAAAATCGAAAGACTTATCTGCGTAGTAAGTAATGATAACAGGTAAAATTTTACCTGCTTTGTCTTGGGTTCTGGCATTGAATTGCTTGCAAAATTCCATGATATTAATACCCTTAGAACCTAGAGCAGGTCCAACGGGAGGTGATGGATTTGCAGCACCTCCTTTAATCTGTAATTTGATTAGTCCAGCAACTTCTTTAGCCATTTTTTTATTGATTTATATATAAACATTAAACGAAGAACAACAACAGCGTAACAATTCCGTGTTATTCCTTTTCCACTTGCATAAAGCCTAATTCAAGCGGCGTTTTGCGCCCGAATATCTTTACCATGACCTTTAGTTTCTTTTTTTCACTATTCACTTCTTCAATAATGCCACTGAATCCGCTGAAAGGACCAAAAGTAACCTTCACAGTCTCACCCACTACATAAGGAATATTGAGTTCTTCACCCGTTTCCTGTAGTTCGTCTACTGTACCAAGTATACGATTCACTTCTGATTGTCTAAGGGGCACCGGTTTTTCGGAACCACCTAAAAAGCCTATCACATTTGGAGTATTGCGCAGATGATGAGCGACCTCACCAACTAAAGCAGCTTCCACTAAGACATACCCAGGAAGATAACTTCTCTCTTTCACAATTTTTTTTCCATTGCGAACCTGGTAAACCTTTTCAGTAGGAATCAATACCTGAGATACATATTCACCAAGGTCGCTGTTTTTAATATCAGCTTCGAGATACTCTTTCACCTTAGCTTCTTTTCCGCTAATAGCACGCAGAACGTACCATTTCTTTTCTACCTCAGCCATTTTCAATTCCATTTTTTAATGTGGATAAACAATTTTTTCCATGAAGTTCTGGAAACAGACATCCATACCCCATACTACCAATGCAATAAGCAGGGAAGCATATAAAACAACTACTGCACTGTTAGCAAGCTCGGAATACGTAGGCCACGATACTTTATGAACAAGTTCGTCGTAAGATTCTTTGATATAAGTTATTACCTTTTTCATTTCAATAATATTAGCACGGGAGGAGAGGCTCGAACTCCCGACACCCGGTTTTGGAGACCGGTGCTCTACCAACTGAGCTACTCCCGTGTGTACATAATCAGTTCTCGATCGAAACCGAGAACTGATTAATTATAGTATATTAGTCAAGAATTTCAGTAATCTGACCAGCACCTACTGTACGTCCACCTTCGCGGATAGCGAAACGAAGACCTGGGTTCAATGCTACAGGGTATATTAATTCTACTGTAATAGTTACGTTATCACCCGGCATTACCATTTCAGTTCCTTCTGGCAAAGTAATTTCACCTGTACAGTCCATAGTACGTAAATAGAACTGAGGACGATATTTGTTATGGAATGGAGTATGACGACCACCTTCTTCTTTTTTCAAGATATAAACCTCAGCTTTAAATTTAGAGTGCGGTTTAATCTGACCTGGTTTACAAAGAACCATACCACGTTTGATTTCGTTCTTGTCGATACCACGAAGCAACAGACCTACGTTATCACCAGCTTCACCTTGATCCAACAGTTTACGGAACATTTCAACACCAGTTACAACTGATTTTTTGTCTTCACCTAAACCAAGGATTTCTACTTCATCACCTACGTGGATAACACCAGTTTCAATACGACCTGTTGCTACAGTACCACGTCCTGTGATTGAGAATACGTCCTCAACCGGCATCAAGAAAGGTTTATCAACATCACGTGGAGGAAGTGGAATCCATGTATCAACTGCATCCATCAATTCCATAACTTTGTCTTCCCATTTTTCAACACCGTTCAATGCGCCAAGAGCAGAACCCTGAATGATAGGAGTATTGTCACCATCGAAATCATAGAATGAAAGAAGTTCTCTCATTTCCATTTCAACGAGTTCCAACATTTCAGCATCATCAACCATATCACACTTATTCAAGAATACAACCAAACGAGGCACATTTACCTGACGAGCTAACAAGATATGTTCGCGAGTCTGAGGCATCGGACCATCAGTTGCAGCACAAACGATGATAGCACCATCCATCTGAGCAGCACCAGTTACCATATTCTTTACGTAGTCAGCGTGTCCCGGACAGTCAACGTGTGCGTAGTGACGGTTAGCTGTTTCATACTCAACGTGTGAAGTATTAATAGTAATACCTCTTTCTTTTTCTTCAGGAGCGTTATCGATAGAATCGAAAGAACGCAATTCAGAAAGACCTTTTTTTGCCAACACAGTTGTGATAGCAGCTGTCAACGTTGTCTTACCGTGGTCTACGTGACCGATTGTACCAATGTTTACGTGCGGTTTGGTACGTTCAAATTTCTCTTTAGCCATAGCTTTACTTGTTATTTATTTGATTAATAATCAGCTTTCATCATTTATGAGCTGTTACCGGGACTTGAACCCGGGACCTCTTCCTTACCAAGGAAGTGCTCTACCACTGAGCTATAACAGCAAGAAAATTGAGAGCGGAAGACGGGATTCAAACCCGCGACCCTCAGCTTGGAAGGCTAATGCTCTATCAACTGAGCTACTTCCGCATTCTTGCCAAAGTTGTCACTCTGTTTGTGGGCAAAGATGGATTCGAACCACCGAAGGCGTAAGCCAGCAGATTTACAGTCTGCCCCATTTGGCCACTCTGGTATTTGCCCTTTTAAAATCAAGAACGAATCATAAAAATTAAGAATTAAAAGCGAACAATACATTGAATACTTATGTTCTTCCCTATGACTATTCTTTCTTCATTTTCAGTTCATCAATTTCTCGCCAAGCGAGTTAAATTAACTTTCATCAATCCTTGAGCCTCTTGTCGGATTCGAACCAACGACCCCGAGATTACAAATCACGTGCTCTGGCCAACTGAGCTAAAGAGGCGTTTAGCTAAAAAATGCAACCGTCACGTTCTAACGCGAGCGAAACGGCTGCAAATTTAGTTATTTATTTCTTTCCCGCAAAACATTTGCAGTTTTTTTATTTGCTACGTTGTTTTTCCTTGTATTTCACCAGTTGTTTCTCAAGTGCTTCCACATTTAAGTCTATTGCTTCCTCGAATGTATCACACACTTTACTAGCATAAAATTCCCCGTTAGGGATTAGTATTTTAATGCCTGCTTCTTTATTAGAAGCAGTTTCCGGCTTAATTACCTTTAATGACACCTCTACTTTCTTTATATCTTCGTAATATTTCTCCAACTTAGACACTTTCTTTTGAATAAATGCCTGCAATTGCTCTGACGCATCAAAGTGAATTGATTGAATTCTAATGTCCATACTTACCTCCTTTTTTTAAGCCCTTGGATGAGCTTGTTTATACACTTTTTTAAGTTCTTCAAACGTGGCGTGCGTGTAAATCTCGGTAGTCGCAAGACTCTCGTGACCCAAAAGTTCTTTTACCGCCCCCAGTTCTGCATCGTTATTCAGCATAGTTGTGGCGAAAGTATGTCTCAACACGTGAGGACTCTTTTTTTTCAGCGCCACCACCTTTGACAGGTTCCGTTTCACTAAATTATAGACTAAATTCTTATAAAGCCTTTCACCAGTTTCTCTAACGAAAAAAGCTTCTGACCTTTTTTGAATTGTTTCGTTTCTTACATTAATATATTCCAGCATCAAACCTCGCAGTTCGTCACCGAACGGTATCAACCGCTGCTTATTTCTTTTCCCAGTCACTTTCAGAAGAGAAGCCGAAAAATCCACATCTTTATCATCCAGTCCTATCAACTCCGACAGCCTCATGCCTGTGGCATAAAACATTTCGATAATTAAATAGTCTCGACATCCTATAAACCCTTCGCCAAAATCGGTCTCGTCCAACAACCTATTCATTTCACTCTCTTTCAGAAAGACTGGTAGTGGTTTCTTATTTTTAGGGCCCGTTATTTTACGTAACGGATCCACAGCCACCTCCCCTTGCCTTAAAAGATACTTATAAAACGACCGGAGTGAACTTAGCTTACGGTTTACAGAAGTAGAAGTATATCCCTGATCCATTAATGAAACAATCCATTCACGAATCAGTTCGCTTTCCACCTCCAGCGGATCAAATTTTCCGTACTCTTCCTGAGCAAACTCCTGTAGTTGCTTTATATCCTCACCATACGCAAGTATGGTTTTATCGGAATAATTCCGTTCATACCGGAGATAATCAAGAAAAGATTCTATCAACATAATATCGCTACATCTAAAATCGTGCAACGAATGTATGAAAAGAATTCAATAATTCAAAGGAATTTACGAATTATTAATCTTCTACTTGCTGAAGTTGTTGCACGTAAACTGCACGTTCTTTTTTAAGTCTTTTAGTTACAGACGGTTTATCAAACTGCTGTCTGCTTCTCAACTCCTTTACAATGCCAGTTTTCTCAAATTTTCTTTTAAACTTCTTCAGCGCTTTTTCAATGTTTTCGCCTTCTTTTACAGGTACTACAATCATTTTGTTTTTATTAAATATGTTATGGTTAAAAATTTCTGCAGTCAAATTGCGCCGCAAAATTACACATAGTTTCTTTATTCACAAAACTTTCGGCAAATATTTCTCAAAAACTATTCATAAACAAGCAATTAACCATGGAAAGTTATTACCTTTGAATTCACTTATGTATCTAATAATATAATAATGTATGAAAGAGAATATAAAAGAACGGATACAAGCATTACGGATGATGTTCAAGCCTAACCATATAAAGGCTTTTATTATTCCAAGTACCGATCCTCATCTAAGTGAGTATGTAGCACCGCATTGGAAATCACGTGAATGGATTTCCGGCTTCACAGGTTCTGCAGGAACAGTTGTTGTTTTGGAAAACAAAGCCGGCTTATGGACTGATTCCCGATATTTCCTTCAAGCAGCTGAAGAATTAAAGGGTAGCGATATTACACTATTTAAAGAAATGCTACCCGACACACCTAGTATCACCGATTATCTATGCGACAATTTAAAGCCTGGAGAATCAATTGGTATCGATGGAAAAATGTTTTCCGTACTCCAAATAGAACAGATAAAGAAAGAACTTGCTGTTCATAATATCCATGTGAATCTATCCGGTGACCTCATGAATTATATCTGGGAAAATCGTCCTGCTATGCCCAAAGCACCGGCTTTCATCTATGAACTCCAATATGCGGGGAAAAGTTGCAGTGAAAAAGTGGAGATTCTTCGCAATGAGCTAAAAAAGCAAGGAATCGATGCTTTATTTCTATCAGCTCTCGATGAAATAGCATGGACTCTCAACTTAAGAGGTAATGATGTTCATTGCAATCCGGTTGTCATAAGCTACTTACTGATTACTCAAGACGAAGTTGTCTTTTTCATTTCACCTGAGAAAGTTACTAAAGAAGTTGAAAAGTATTTAAAGGAGGAGCATATCAATCTCCGAGATTACAATGATGTTGAAACCTTCCTAAACTCGTATACAGGGAAGAACCTACTTATCGATTCCAAAAAAACAAATTATGCCATTTACTCAACCATTCCTCCTCAATGTTCGATCATCCGAAGAGAATCACCGGTTAGTCTGTTGAAAGCTATCCGCAATGAACAGGAAATTAGTGGTATACATGCTGCCATGCAAAGAGATGGAGTAGCATTAGTAAGATTTTTGAAATGGTTGGAAGAAGCTGTTCCTTCAGAAAAAGAGACTGAATTAAGCATTGATAAAAAGCTACATGATTTTCGGGCAGCCCAACCGCTTTATATAGGAGAAAGTTTTGATACGATTGCTGGATATAAGGAGCATGCAGCCATTGTGCACTATTCTGCTACCTCGGAAAGTAATGCAACTCTCTTGCCTAAAGGCTTTCTACTTCTAGATTCAGGTGCTCAATACTTAGATGGAACTACCGACATCACCCGTACGATTGCACTAGGAGAACTTACGGAAGAAGAAAAAACAGACTATACCTTAATATTAAAAGGACATATAGCACTGGCCATGGCCAAATTCCCAAATAGTACCCGAGGTGCACAACTCGATGTATTAGCCCGCATGCCAATCTGGAAGCATGGAATGAACTTCCTCCATGGTACAGGACATGGCGTCGGACATTTTCTAAGTGTACATGAAGGTCCTCAAAGTATCCGTATGAACGAAAACCCTGTTGTGTTACAACCCGGTATGGTCATCTCTAATGAACCTGGTGTATATAAATCAGGCAGTCATGGAATACGTACAGAAAACCTGATATTAGTTTGTAAAGATAAAGAAGGCATGTTTGGAGAATATTTCAGATTCGAAACACTCACTTTATGTCCTATCTGTAAAAAAGGTATTGTCAAAGAGATGCTAACAGACGAAGAAATTAAGTGGTTTAATGATTATCATCAAACCGTTTATGAAAAACTTTCTCCACATCTCAACGAAGAAGAGAAAAACTGGCTAAAAAAAGCTACCTCTTCCATTTAAAACAAATCTTGCTCTACTTCAGATGTCGGATTATACAAGACCTCCGTTTTAAATCTCACGACATCCAGAGGGAGGAAGAACAACATATTAGCATATTAAATTAGAAACATTATTATAACCAAAGATTTATGGCTTTAATCAAATCAGTACGAGGATTTACTCCCGAAATCGGAGAAAACTGTTTTTTAGCAGACAATGCAACCATCATAGGAGATGTTAAGATAGGAAATGACTGTAGCATCTGGTTTTGTACCGTCTTACGTGGAGATGTCAATTCCATACGAATCGGCAACGGAGTAAATATCCAAGACGGGAGTGTTCTACATACTTTATATGAGAAATCGACTCTTGAAATCGGTGATCATGTTTCTGTTGGACACAATGTAACCATTCATGGAGCAACTATCAAAGACTATGCTTTGATTGGAATGGGATCAACAATATTAGATCATGCTATAGTAGGGGAAGGAGCAATTGTTGCTGCCGGTTCTCTAGTATTAAGCAATACGGTAATTGAACCTGGTAGTATCTGGGGAGGAGTGCCGGCTAAATTTATCAAGAAAGTAGATCCGGAACAAGCAAAAGAACTAAATCAAAAGATTGCTCACAACTATTTAATGTACTCACAATGGTATAAATAACAAAATATTGCTTTAGATAAAGATCAAAAACTTTAATAGTTTGCCTTTTAGACACAATTATTAGCGTCCAGAAGATTACAGATTGAAAGGTACTGCTTTTCATAGTACCCTTCAATTTATATTTAGAAGTTAATCATATGCATTATCTTCTCTGCAGCTCCGGAATTGCTTGTCACATAATACCCTGCATTATCACCCGTTTCACGTAAGAAAACTTCATCCGATTGAAAACGATCTAAAAGATTTTTCAAATCCTCATAATCTTTAATAGAATATGCGCCTTTCGCTTCGAGTAACTGAATTGCTTCCATGAACTTCTGATACTTTGGACCAAAAATAACCGGAATGCCATAAACAGCAGCTTCCAATGTATTATGAATGCCGACTCCAAAACCACCTCCAATGTAAGCGATTTCACCATACCTGTAAATAGAAGAAAGCAATCCGAAACAGTCGATAATTAAACAATCTGCTTTCAATACATTCTTCTCATCAGCACGAGTATAACGGACATACGGACGTTTCAATTTGCTAATTATCTCAACCAGGTGGTTCTCCTCAATGACATGGGGAGCAATAATCAATTTCATTTCCGGATGAGAATTGAAATACTCAAGAAATATATCTTCATCCGGTCCCCATGAACTTCCAGCGACAAATGTAAAAGAGTTATTTCCTTTAAATTTCTCAACCAATGGAAGATCCTTAGCTTCCTGACGAATCTGTAACACCCGGTCAAAACGAGTATCCCCCACCACAGTTACACGTCCAATGCCAATCCTAGACAAGTAACGTTTGGAAGCCTCATTCTGCACAAACAAGTGATCGAAGTCCTTCAATACATTCCGATAAGTTCCTCCATACCATTTAAAAAAGATTTGATCTCGACGAAAAATAGAAGAAACACTATATACTGGAATACGGCGTTTATGCAGTTCATCCAGATAATTCTTCCAAAATTCATATTTTATAAAGAACGCCATACAAGGATTCGCAATATCCAGGAATTTTTTCACATTTCGTGGCTTATCAAAAGGCAGGTAACAAACGATATCTGCCCCTCTATAATGCTTACGAACTTCATAACCAGACGGAGAAAAGAATGTCAGCAAAATCTTATAATCCGGATACTTTGCCCGGATCATTTCGATTAATGGACGTCCTTGTTCAAATTCCCCCAATGAAGCAGCATGAAACCAAATATATCGTTCCCCTTTTTCCACTTGCTGACGCAGAAGTTCATATACCACCCAATGCCCCTTCATCATTTTCCGGGGCTTACGGCTAAACGGTGCAGCTAAATGGACCAGAAAGTCATAAATGACTATTGCCAGGTTGTAAAGCATAGTGTTGTGTTTACTTCAATACCTCTACGGCACGTTTCATACGAGCCAATGTTTCTTCTTTACCCAATACCCAAGAAATATCGAACATGTGCGGACCTTTTCCTTCGCCAACCAATGTCAAACGAAAGGCATTCATGATATTGCCTGTGTGATATCCTCTTTCCGCAATCCAGTCCATAACAACTTTTTCCTGTCCTTCAATACTAAAATCCTCAATTCCGGCAATCACTTCCGCTAATTCGGTCATACACTTAGCTGAATCTTCTTTCCAGCGCTTCTTTACCGTTTTTTCATCATATTCAGTAGGTGCAACAAAGAAGAAACTGCATACATCCCATAATTCTTTAATGAAACTTACCCGGTCTTTCATCATACCGACAACCGTAACTACCTTTTCAAAAGGAACTTCCACACCATGTTCCTTCAATACAGGCAAAAACAGCTCAGCAATCTCCTCATTCGGTTTCTGTTGAATATATTGATGATTAAACCAAATTCCTTTCTTATAATCAAATTTAGCTCCCGATTTACTGCAACGGTGAAGATCAAACAACTGAATCAACTCATCCATCGACATCACTTCCTGATCATTTCCCGGATTCCATCCCAGCAAAGCAAGGAAATTAATTACCGCTTCAGGCAGATAACCGGATTCACGATAACCAGAAGAGATTTCTCCAGACTTCGGATCATGCCATTCCAACGGAAATACCGGAAAGCCTAAACGGTCGCCATCACGCTTACTTAATTTTCCATTTCCTTCCGGCTTGAGGAGTAAAGGCAAGTGAGCGAATTGCGGCATGGTATCTTCCCAACCAAAAGCACGATATAACAAAACATGCAACGGAGCTGAAGGTAACCATTCTTCACCACGAATTACATGAGATACTTGCATCAAATGATCATCCACGATATTTGCCAAATGATAAGTAGGCAACTCATCTACAGACTTATAGAGAACTTTATCATCCAAAATAGACGAATTAATAATTACTTCACCACGAATTAAATCATTCACATGTACATCTTCATTCGGTTCTATCTTGAAACGAACCACGTATTGCTTACCTTCCGCAATCAAAGCATCCACTTCCTCTTTAGCCAAAGTCAGCGAATTACGCATCATACCACGGGTAGAAGCATCGTATTGAAAGTTAGCAATCTCTTCACGTTTAGCATCCAATTCTTCAGGAGTATCAAAAGCAATGTATGCTTTATCACTATCTAACAAAATCTGCACATATTTCTTATAGATCTCGCGACGCTCAGACTGACGGTACGGACCGTGTTCACCTCCGAAGCTTACCCCTTCGTCAAAGTGAATACCCAACCACTTAAAAGATTCAAGTATATACTCCTCTGCACCCGGAACAAAACGGTTAGAATCAGTATCTTCAATACGAAAAATCAAATCTCCGTCGTGCTGACGTGCAAATAAATAATTATATAAAGCTGTACGCACACCACCGATGTGCAATGCTCCTGTTGGACTTGGAGCAAAACGAACTCTTACTTTTCTTTCTGCCATAATTTGGGTTAGTATAGGTAAATCACGGCAAAATTAAATCTTTTTTTCCACACTATTGTTTTTTTTTGTACTTTTCGCCAAAATTTAAACGGTTATGGAACATCTAAAGAAGAAAAGAAGCTTCTCTTGGAGAGATTTACTCTATAAAGCCCTACTATTTGTAGGGACTGTAGCATTAATTGTCTATTTCCTGCCACGTGATGGAAAATTCAATTATCAGTATGATATAAACAAGCCTTGGAAGTACGGACAATTAATTGCTACTTTCAACTTTCCTATATATAAAGAAGACGCGACCGTTAAACGGGAACAGGATAGTCTGATGGCATCCTTCCAACCTTATTATCAATTCCAGAAATCAATAGAAAAGGATGCATTAAACAAACTGAAAGAGAATTATCATGCCAATTTGAAGGGCATTCTTCCTTCTACCGATTATCTGCGATACATTGAACGAATGCTGAAAGACATCTATGAATCAGGAATTGTATCGACAGAAAATATGCAAGAACTCCATAAGGATAGCGTCACTTCCATTCTGGTTATTGATGATAAGCTTGCCAATCCACGAAGCACCGATCATCTTTATACGGTAAAGAAAGCCTACGAACATTTATTAGCCCAAGCAGACTCACTTCATTTAAATAAAGATATATTGCGTCAATGTGCCTTGAATGAATATATCACCCCGAACCTTATCTTCGACCAACAACGAACCGAAACTGCTCAAAAAGAAATACTAAGTAACTATCCATGGGCAAACGGACTTGTGGTAAGCGGACAGAAAATCGTCGATCGTGGGGAAATGATAACGCCAGAGACATATAACATTCTCGAATCATTGCGTAAAGAATCTATCAAACGAAATGAATCAATCGGACAAAGCCGCCTCATACTTGGAGGACAAATTCTATTTGTCGGTATTTTGATCATGTGTTTCATGCTTTACTTGGACCTATTCCGAAAAGACTATTATCAACGTAAAGGAAGTCTGTCATTACTCTTTACATTGATCGTCTTTTACAATATAGTTACCGCCTTTATGGTGACACATAATCTATCAAATGTGTACATAATCCCTTATGCGATGTTACCGATTATCATTCGCGTATTCCTAGATTCACGTACCGCTTTCGTGACACATACGGTCACCATCCTACTCTGTTCCATATCACTCCGTTTTCCACATGAGTTTATCCTCACTCAGTTGGCAGCCGGATTAGTCGCTATATTCAGTCTACGGGAACTCTCTCAGAGATCGCAACTTTTCCGAACGGCATTATTAGTAATACTGACCTATGCTGCCATCTATTTCTCTTTTGAGCTCATGACTGAAAATGGACTCTCCAATGATTTCTCAAAATTGAATGTCCGAATGTACACTCATTTTATAACGAATGGTATCCTTTTACTATTTGCATACCCATTATTGTTCATATTGGAAAAGACATTCGGATTTACGTCCAACGTTACGCTAATAGAACTCTCCAATATCAACAATGATCTTCTCCGACAAATGTCTGAAACTGTTCCCGGAACTTTCCAACATTCTATGCAGGTAGCCAATCTTGCCGCAGAAGCTGCTATACGAATCGGAGTAAAGAGTCAACTGGTACGTACAGGCGCATTATATCATGATATCGGTAAAATGGAAAGCCCAGCTTTCTTTACGGAGAATCAATCCGGTGGAGTCAATCCACATAAAAACTTGAGCCACGAACAAAGTTCGCAAGTTGTTATTAGTCATGTCACAGATGGATTGAAATTGGCAGATAAGCATAACCTACCTAAAGTAATCAAGGATTTTATCAGCACCCATCATGGACGTGGGAAAACGAAGTTTTTCTATATCTCCTGGAAAAACGAACATCCGGGTGAAGAACCAGATGAAGAACTATTTACGTATCCGGGACCGAATCCTTTTACAAAGGAACAAGCTATCCTAATGATGGCAGATGCTGTTGAAGCGGCTTCCCGCAGTCTACCTGAATATACAGAAGAAAGTATCAGCAACCTGGTGGATAAGATTATCGACTCTCAGGTTGCTGAAGGTTATTTCAAAGAATGTCCGATTACTTTTAAAGATATTGCGATCATTAAATCAGTATTTAAAGAAAAGCTAAAAATTGCTTATCATACTCGAATCAGTTATCCTGAGTTAAAGAAGTAAGCAACCCCACACAAGCATCTTCAAGGACATCGAGTACATACTCGAAGCCCTCAGCACCACCATAGTAAGGATCGGGTACATGATCCGCAGGAATTCGTGTGCAATATTCCGTCATACGATGAATCTTCGTCCACTCTTCCGGAGAAGGAGCTTTATCTTTCAAATCATCAATATTACGATCATCCATACCAATAATCAAATCAAAATGATAAAAATCTTCTGTACGTACCGGACGGGAGCGATGCACTAACTGATATCCCCGACGAGCAGCATGAGCACGCATTCTACTGTCGGGAAGCTCTCCCTGATGATATGAAAGAATCCCTGCGGAATCAATCACAAATTCTTGTTCCAATCCCGCTTCCTTTATTAAATGAAGCATGATTCCTTCTGCCGTAGAACTACGACAGATATTTCCCAAACACACAAATAAGATCTTTACCATTTTATCCTTTCTTTATTAAAATGAATTTAATATACTATACGCCCGGTTCACCGTTGTCGCTGCCGGAATCTCCGGCATATCACCTAAATTAAACGGAACCAGCATTTTTTCTATTTTTCTTAAACCGGCCTCATTTCCTTTTTCTTTAAATTCCTGACGAAGAATACGAATCTTCTCATGAGCTTGTATGCCCTCAATCAAACGTTCAAAACGAAGGCAGCTACGGGCTCCCGGATATACCAGATAAGTATCTCCACCTGCCCAACTACGGAAACGGGAATCTAGCAATGGTTCCAAGGGCCAACTGTTGTATGCCCAACGCAAATACCCATCCAAATGTTTCTTTGAGGAATAGAAACTAATCCAAACAGCCTCAGCCGGATCAGAGAAAGTAAAGGTGTTAGGATGCGCTTCCGAACAACAAGTATAATACGTAGTACGCTTATTTTCTGCCGCACGACGAATCCGTACATCTTCAGGGAAATTCTGTCCGATAGCGATACAGTAGTCATACAAATCCTTTTCAATTTGTTCGTGATAGTTTCCTGCCAATGAGACTTTGAAATCCGGATCGGCTTTACGAATCACTTTCAATGTTTTCTGCATCACTTCCATTGGCCTCTCATCCATGGCAATGGTACAAATATCAAACCATCCCTTCTCTTTGAGGTGTTTAGCAAATGAAGTAAGCATAGCCATCCACATTTCTTCATAAGCCGGCTCTCCGGGGGCAGTCGTTACAAATTGCAAAGAATTTGTTGCCTGATCAAAATACTGGAAAGACAATTTCCAAGGAACCATGGAGTAACAATTAATCTGTTTATTGATACCCACTCCCATCATAAATTCCACCCAACGGTCAAAAACCGTATAGTCAAAAGCCCATGTACCGTCTGCGCGCTTCAGCCAAGTAACCATTGACTCAAAATAATCTTCTGTCTGGCCATTCCAAGGTTTGTGCATGATTGAAGTAGTAATAATCTTTTGTCCAGCATCCGCTAACATCTTCATTAAAGGACGCATAGCATCCAGATGTGCCTGACTCCAAAGTGGAACTTGATAATAACGAGCTACTGCAAATGGATTTTGCCACAAATCAAGATGATAAGCCCATTCCGAAGGTTGAGGAAGTTCACGTGAAGAAACTTTAATTTCCAGAGGAAGGCTAGCAATTAGCTTTTCTCCATCCTTCACCAATAAATTACCTTTATACATACCCGGTGTAGCAGATTGGGGGATCCAGCACTGCACCCAGATAGGTTGTGAAGTACGAGCAGGAAGTTTCATACTCTTCAGATCCGGATCAATCATATCCGCTACCAACAAAGAATCAAAAAGAGAGTGGTCCGGTCTGTTTCCACAACCTCCCTTACCATTTAGATTCAATTGATCCGTCATTACATAACGCATAAAAGCAGCTGTGCAAGCATCTGCCGGAAGCACTGCTCCTTTCGAACTCTTAAAACTTGTGAGGCTAAGATTCAAATTCTGAATATCCTCGCCTGTCCATACTACTGCCTGTGCATTTACTCGTTCACCACGCCATCCCTGCAAAACAGATACCTTTTGCAATCCTTTCGCTGGGACCATGTGTTTTGCATACCGATAGTCGATACTCCCCCATGACGCTTTGGGAGTAGAAACAGTTACCCAGTTTTCAGCAGAGGGAGCAACCGGATCAGGTAACTCCTGATAAGTATTCAGAGGAAAACGAGGCTGACCGGTAGGCGTTCCACATTGAGTCACTCCATTTTGGGAAAACAACATACTAGTGCTAAACAATCCCAACAAGCAAAAAATAGAAAATCGTGTCATAGTAAATAAATTTAAAGTGATTATATAATTTTACATAGGGTCCATATCATAATAAATAATCAGTGATTTATACCGTTCATCCTCTAGCAGTTCCCGTTGGATACGTAACAGCAGTTCCCTCGCACGTCCCATCGGGGCATTCTGTTCAATCTTGACCACAATCTTTTTAATAAACAAGGTCTGAATCCGGGCTACAGGAGGTTTATCCGGTCCCAGCACCCGATTGCCAAATACAGTCCTCAATTTATCCGCCATTACAGTAGCCATCTGATCCAACAGAGACTCATTATGGTTCTTCAAATATACATAGATCAGCCGGTAATAGGGTGGATAATGAAACATCTGGCGTTCTGCCAATTGTCCATTCACCATTTCTTCATAATTATTACCAATCACCTGATAAATAATAGGATGATCAATACTTTTCGTTTGCAACACTACCCTTCCCCGTTTGTTCTTACGTCCAGCACGTCCGGCCACTTGCGCCATCAATTGAAACGCTCGTTCGTAAGAACGAAAGTCCGGATAATTCAACATTGTGTCAGCATTTAAGATACCAACCACACTTACATGGTCAAAATCCAATCCTTTTGAAACCATCTGTGTTCCAATCAGTATATCCGTCTTTCCTTGTTCAAAGTCTGCTATAATTTTTTCATATGCCGAGCGGGTACGAGTTGTGTCCAAGTCCATTCGTGCTACAGCCGCCTCCGGAAAAATAACTTTGATATCATCTTCTATCTTTTCTGTCCCAAATCCTCGATTCACTAATTCAGTCCCTTCACAAGCGGGACAGGCCTTAGGAAGTTGGTACGTATAACCGCAATAGTGACACGTAAGCTGATTAATCCCTTTATGATAGGTCAGGCTCACATCACAGTTTTTACATTTCGGCACCCATCCACAAGTCCGGCATTCTACCATCGGAGCAAATCCTCGCCGATTCTGGAAAAGAATCACTTGCTCTTTTTGCTCCAGAGCTTCCTTCATATATTGTATCAGCAATGGGGAAAACTGTCCGACCATCCTTTTTTTACGATGCAACTCTTTAATATCAACTGGAATGATTTCGGGCAATTGAATCTCTTTATATCGCTCTTTCAGTTGCACAAAGCCAAACTTTCCCAGCATTGCATTCTGCCATGTTTCAATAGAAGGAGTCGCTGTGCCCAACAGTGTTTTAGCACCATACATAGTCGCCAATACAATCGCTGCACTACGTGCATGATAACGAGGAGCAGGATCTTGCTGCTTATAACTATTCTCATGCTCTTCATCCACAATTACCAGCCCAAGATTTCGGAAAGGCAAGAAAATAGAAGAACGCACTCCCAAAATAATATCGTACCCTTTTTCTCCCAGTTGTTTCTGCCATATCTCCACTCGTTCGGCATCCGGAAACTTAGAATGATAAATTCCTAAACGCGAACCAAACACTCGTTGTAAACGTTCCGTAATCTGAGTGGTTAATGCTATTTCAGGCAATAGATACAATACTTGTTTTCCCTGACGAATAGTTTCTTCAATCAGGTGAATATATATTTCAGTCTTTCCACTGGAAGTGACTCCATGCAGCAAACAAACATTCTTTTCTTGAAAACACTGTTTGATTTCATCATGCGCTCGTTGCTGAAACCCATTTAAAGGATTTAATTCACCGGCAATATTTACTTCCCTATTCAACCGGCCAATCTCGTGATAGTAAATTTCAAATATTTTTTTTTCGACCAGTCCATTTAAAATAGCAGGAGATACGCCTGCCTGCTGTAAAAGTTCCTTCTTGGAAACTTCTTTTGGCTTTTCTCTTCCCAAAACACCGGAACATTCTACATATTTCATCAATAATGCCAACTGCTTCGGAGCACGTGAAAGGATATCAAAAAGGATGTGGAGACGTCTTTCATCTGCTACGCCTGCTAAACGTACTCTCGCTTCAGTTTTCGGCTTATACGTACGACGCAATTCTTCTTTCACAAAAATTGCTTCTTTATCAAGCAAGGATTTGACAACAGACAAAATATTCTTCAATCCGCTTTCCTTCTCTAATTTTGTGACACATTGTTGCGGATCTACAGAGAGTAAATCCAATATCTTTTGCTCTCGCTCGGATAATGGTGCATCCGCTTCAAAATCGGGATTGTACTCTACGATGGTCTCGCTTTCTAACTTTAATCCGGATGGAAGTGCCGCTTTATAAACATCACCTTGTGTACAGAGATAATAATCTGCTATCCATTCCCAGAATTTAAATTGAGTCGGTAGTAAAATAGGAGAAGCGTCCAGCAATGCAGATATTTCCTTTACCTCATATTCTGTCGGGACAGAAAAATGTACATTACGGACAATTGCCGTATAATACTTCTTCCGCCCGAAGGGCACTATCACCCGACAACCGACCTTCACTTCTTCCGCAAATTCACCCGGAAGCGCGTAAGTAAAGCATTTCGGAAGCGGAAGCGGTAATATTACATCTACATATTTGTTCATTGTTGCGACAAAGATAGAAAAAAAAAGAGGTTGTGTCAAAACGCTGGCCCAACCTTTTTTTATGCACAAAGCCCAGACTTTCCCAAGCCCGGGCTTTGTTATTACCCAAAGTTTTTGTATCTTTAGGCATAAAGTTTTTCGTTATGGCAAAGTTACATTTTCGTCCTTACATTCCCAACCAAACAGTTCTTTTTCCCCAAAGAATTGATGAAAACATAGCAGCGAACGATCCGGTTCGCATAGTTAATACTGTTGTTGATAATCTCAATCTTGACAATTTCAAGAAGCTTTATAAAGCAACCGGTCGTTGTCCTTATCATCCTAAAATGATGCTCAAGGTGATTATTTACGCCTACATGAACAATATCTATTCGTGCCGCAAAATAGAGAAGCTTCTCCTACGTGACATTCATTATATCTGGCTTTCCGGTAATGAACATCCGGATTTTATTACCATCAACCGTTTCCGTAACCGTGTCAAGGAGGAAATCAACAACGTCTTCACGCAGTTGGTCCTTGTCCTTGCCGACAAAGGTTTCATCAGCCTTGACGTAGAGTATATCGACGGTACCAAGATTGAGTCCAGGGCCAACAAATATACTTTTGTCTGGCGCAAGACAGTCGAAAAGAACCGTACAAAGCTGATGGATAAGATCCGCATTCTCCTGGAGCAGGTGGATGAAGCCATAGCCCAAGAGAACTCCGTCAAAGACACCCCCGTAGAGTTCACTCCCGCCATGCTCTCAGATATAGTGGATGAACTTAAAGAGGTACTGGAACACCAACCTGTAACAAAGGACAAGGAACAAAAGAAAGTCATCCGGGAAAAGAAGAAACAGGTCCGGGAACTTGAGGAGTACCGTGACAAGTTGATGGAATACGACAACCATCTTGATACTCTTGGAGAACGCAACTCCTATTCCAAGACCGATCCTGATGCCACCTTCATGCGCATGAAAGAAGACGCCATGAGAAACGGGCAGACAAAGCCCGGATATAATCTGCAAATAGGTACCGAGAACCAATTCCTCATAGACTTCCGACTGTTTCCAAACCCAACCGATACACTGACCCTCATACCTTTCTTCCACTCCTTTGAGCAACGCTATAACCGCTTACCAACTGTCGGTGTGGCAGACTCCGGTTACGGCTCGGAAGAAAATTACCGGTTCATGCAAGATAATGGGATAGAAGCCTTTGTCAAGTACAACTACTTCCATAAAGAACGGCGTCCCCGTTATACCCCCAATCCATTCCATACGGAGAGTCTCCATTACAATGCGGAAGAGGATTATTACGTTTGTCCTATGGGGCAGCACATGAACCGTATAGGAACCAGATGTGACAAGACTGCGAGCGGATACATCACCGAAAGTGCCCGGTATAAAGCACAAAGATGTGAAGGGTGCCCTTTGCGTGGCAGTTGCTTTAAAGCCCGGGGGAACCGTATTATAGAAGTAAACCACCGGTTAAACCAATACAAACGGCAGGCACGGGAAAGGTTGCTCTCGGAAGAAGGCATCAGGCATAGGGGAAGGCGATGTATAGAACCGGAAGCAGTTTTTGGACAAATGAAACACAACATGGCATACAGAAGGTTCCGGCATGTGGGACAAGACAAGGTTACAATGGACTTTGCCTTCTTTGCTATAGCATTTAATATCAAAAAAATGTGTGCAAAACTGCTAAAAGCGAGAAAGGGAAAGAATGTACACGCTATATTTATCGCTCTCAGACCATGTGTGGCTCAAAATGCGGGGAATGTAACGACTTATCGTTTAATGAGGCAAAAAATAGCCGCATAGACAAAAAAGGAAAATGAATGTTTTAGATCAAAAAAAGGAGATGTGCCTGAGTTTTGACACACCTCCTTCTAATTCATATCTTAATAAATATAATCTACTAGAAAAGGTAAGCAATGGAAACTTGCCAAGTCTTAGTTTTATAAGAAGCACTTTCTGCATCACTATCAATAAGTTTAGCAGAATCTCCTAACGGGATATTATAATTGAATCCGACCTGTAAATGGTTTACCAACTTCACACCGGCACCTAGATTGATACCAACCTCTGTCCTTTTCTTATCAGTTCTTATTCTATAGTCGTCAGCATCCCAAACTTGCTTGTTCTTTTCAAAGTCGAAATAGAAATCAGGACCTGCAGCCAGATAAACTCCCAACAGACTTCCCAGACCAATGTTATATTTCAGATTAATAGGAATATCCAATCCGTTCTGTTTGATTTTTGTTCCTTCTACTTCTATACCTCGTTGGGAAAACAATAAAGCTCCGTCCAATCCTAAGCCCACCACAGGAATTTTAAACTCGGCCATTGGACCAATAAAGAAACCGGTAAAGTTATCTTTCTTAAAGTCAGCCTTTGAGAAACTTGCTTTTGACAAGTTCAAACCACCCTTTACACCAAAATTTATTTGAGCTTGGGCAGGCATTGCCATACAGATACATACAGCAACCAACAATGCACTAAAAATCTTTTTCATAAATTTACGTGTTTATAATTTGCTACAAAGATACAACATCTTATAGTAATTTAAACACAAATTATCATTTTTTGTTCGTACAACTAACTTAAACCATACTCTACTTTATTGCTAATCTTTCCGACAAGTAATATACGATAACCATATACTTTAGTAAGATTTACTTCCCCAGACGTACATGTGGGACATCCCCAGACGTACGTCTGGGACAACCAGTTTTAGGCAAATAAATCATTAAGAGCTTCGCTCATGCTAGGATGGGTAAATATAAAGTCACGCAAGAATGTATAATCCTGCCCCGTCTTCATTGCAATGGCAACCGCATTAATTACTTCACTAGAGTCGGGAGCAAACAACGTAACCCCCAATATCATACCACTTTCCTTATCAATAACAGCTTTTAGTAACCCATCAGTTTCTCCTAATGTTTTAGCTCTCGGTATTGCCATTACAGGTAATTTCTTAATGACAACATCCAGATTTTGTTTGCGTGCTTCCTCTTCATTGATCCCGATACGTGACAATGGTGGGTCAATAAATACCGAGTAACTAACAGGATTACGATCTGTCATCTTCCTTTCTTTCTTACCAAACAAATCTTCACGCACAATCCGATAGTCATCCAAAGAGATATAAGTAAACTGTAATCCGCCTTTCACGTCGCCCACGGCCCGTATATCAGGATTCGTAGTTTTCAAATATTCATTCACAATAATGGCTCCACGCGCATCTACTTCCACTCCTGCTACTTCCAAATTGAGTCCTTCGGTATTAGGACGACGTCCCGTAGCCAAAAGCACTGCATCAGCTTCAAGTTCAAGCACTTCGTTTGTCAGAGAATCCCCAAAAGTAACTATGGCTTTCTGATCTACATACTTAACTGATTGTACTTTTGCATTTAGACGAAACACAACGCCTTTCTTCTCCAATGTCTCCTGGACACTGGCAGCAATATCACGATCTTCACGTGAAATCAATTCCGAATATCCTTCAAGCACTGTCACTTGCGAACCAAATGAGGCAAACATCGAAGCAAATTCCAATCCGATATAACCACCACCTACAATGACCAAATGACGAGGAAGAGTGGTAAGTTCCATGATTGAAGTACTTGTATACACAAATGGATTATCAGTAATTCCTTCTATAGGAGGAATTACCGTTTCTGCCCCTGTATTGATGATAATCTGTTCTGCTCTCAATATAAATTCTTCTGTAGCTGTATGTACAGAAATCTCGTTCGGGGAAACAAAAGACCCTATCCCTGTATAAACTGTAATATTGGGGTGATCAGCCAAATTATGAAAGTTTTTATTCCGAAGCAAACTTGTTACTTCTTCTTTTATAGAAATAGCTTGACGATAAAATTCACTCTTTTCTTCAAAAGTAAGTCCCTTCATGCCGGAAGCTATCTTTGCCTGATGTACTAATGTTTTAGTCGGGATACATCCAATATTGATACACGTACCTCCGTACATCTTCTCAGAACGTTCAACAATAGCTACCTTCTTACCACGTTTTGCGAACTCAGCGGCAAGCGTCTTTCCTCCTTTGCCGAAGCCAATAATAATAACATCAAAATCTTTCATATCTATTTCTTTTTAAAAGTGATTCCTATTAATGATGCAAAGTTCTCCCTTTTCGGAGAAACAATCAATGACCATTTCACCGAATGAATTGGCAATTATTCCCAAATGAATCAAAAGTAACAAAAAAAATCGCCGGAATCGATATCAAATCAATTTCTCCGGCGAATCTTTTCCGATTGATTATGTTGCCACTTACTATTTATTCATGGTTCGGATGAATATCCAACTTCACCGGTTTAATCATGTTTTCCGGTTTCAGAATAGTATCCAGATCTTTCTTAGAAAGTATATTGTGTTCCAAGACAAGTTCGTAGACCCCTTTCCCTGTCTCCAAAGCTTCTTTTGCTATCTTTGTCGAATTCTTATATCCAATGATTGGGTTCAATGCCGTAACTACACCGATACTATTGTGTACATTTCGCTTACAAGTTTCTTCATTTGCAGTAATACCATCAATACATAATGTCCGCAATGTATCGAAGCCATTCATCAACAAGTCCGCAGATTCGAAACAGCATTGTGCCATTACCGGTTCCATAGCATTGAGTTCCATTTGTGCGGCTTCACCGCTCATAGTCACACACAGATCATTTCCAATGACTTTATAAGAAATCTGATTCATTACTTCAGGAATCACCGGGTTCACTTTTCCAGGCATAATAGAAGATCCCGGTTGCATGGCAGGCAGATTAATTTCTCCCAATCCGCAACGGGGACCGGATGCCAGTAAACGAAGGTCATTACATATCTTATTCATCTTCACAGCTATCCGCCTCATCGCAGAAGAATAACCGACCATACAAGAAGTATCCGAAGTAGCACCAATCAAATCAGTAGCTAGTTTAATATCCAGACCGGTAATTTTACGCAAAGCATCAATACACTTTTCAGCATATTCCGGTTCGGCAGTAATTCCGGTTCCGATCGCTGTGGCACCCATATTGACCGTCAAAAAGTCCTGTGCAGCAAAATCCAAATTCTTCACTTCATCTTCCAGAATACTTGCAAAACCATTAAATGTTTGTCCAAGAGTCATTGGAACAGCATCTTCTAATTGAGTACGTCCCACTTTTATAATATGGGCAAATGCTCTTCCTTTTTTTCGGAAAGACTCAATCAAGATACCAAAATGTTTCAGTAACTTAAGATGAGTATAATACAATCCAATGTGAATAGCGGTAGGATAAGCATCATTAGTCGATTGTGAACGGTTCACATGGTCGTTGGGGGAACAATACTGGTATTCACCACGTTGATGCCCCATCAATTCCAAAGCACGATTGGCTATCACTTCATTAGCATTCATGTTCGTTGTTGTTCCCGCTCCGCCTTGAATCATATCAACGGGAAATTGTTCGCAATGTTTTCCTTCTAATATTTCTTTGCAAGCTTTTAAAATAGCATCCGCTTGTTCTTCCGTCAATAAATCTAATTCACGATTAGCGATGGCAGCTCCCATCTTGGTGACTGCCAAAGCCTGAATGAATAAAGGGTATTCACTCAAGTGAAATTTGCTAATTCGGAAATTCTCAATTCCCCGAAGTGTTTGTACTCCATACAATGCATTTTCCGGCACTTCACGACTACCTATCAAGTCGCTTTCCATACGAGTTTTCTTTGATAATTTTTGTTCCATATCGGTTGTTTTATAGCTATAACTTTATCGTTAGTTGATATAATAACCAATCAAAGATGTTATTGTTTTAATAAATATGCAAAAACCATTCAATAACTTTTTTTGTTGTTAATTCCAAACAGATAGAAAACAAGAAAAGAAATTAGTTATATTTGCTTTAAACTTAAAATAACAGTTTATGATATTACAATTAGCTTTTGTTCTGACAGCTATTATTATCGGTGCACGCCTGGGAGGTATAGGACTTGGTGTGATGGGAGGTGTAGGTCTGGGAATACTAACATTCGTTTTCGGTTTGCAGCCGACTACCCCTCCCATCGATGTTATGTTAATGATTGCAGCTGTCATTTCGGCGGCTTCTTGTATGCAAGCTGCGGGAGGACTCGACTACATGGTGAAACTCGCAGAACATTTGCTTCGGAAAAATCCGTCACACGTCACGTTGCTTAGTCCGCTGGTAACCTATCTATTCACCTTTGTCGCCGGAACCGGGCACGTTGCTTATTCTGTTTTACCAGTGATTGCCGAAGTTGCTACAGAAACAAAGATACGACCGGAACGTCCGCTTGGCATTGCTGTAATTGCTTCGCAACAAGCTATTACAGCAAGTCCCATTTCTGCTGCAACAGTTGCTTTGCTTGGTTTATTGGCGGGATTTGATATCACTTTATTTGATATCCTTAAAATTACAATTCCTGCCACTATTGTCGGGGTATTGGTCGGTGCGCTGTTTTCCATGAGAGTGGGTAAAGAATTAGTAGACGATCCTGAATATCTGAAACGCTTAAAAGATGGATTGTTTAATGATAAGAAGATAGAAATAAAGGATGTCAAGAACAAACGTTCTGCTATGTTATCCGTTATCATCTTTATACTAGCAACTGTTTTCATTGTCTGTTTCGGTTCATTTGAGGGGATGCGTCCGAGCTTCTTCATTGATGGAGAAACTGTAACTCTAGGAATGTCTGCTATCATCGAGATTGTGATGTTGTCCGCTGCTGCGATTATTCTTATAGTGACCAAGACAGACGGGATCAAAGCAACACAAGGTTCCGTATTTCCTGCTGGAATGCAAGCTGTTATTGCTATTTTCGGTATTGCCTGGATGGGTGACACTTTCCTGCAAGGTAATATGGCACAACTTACCTTATCCATTGAAGGTATTGTACGACAAATGCCTTGGTTGTTCGGTATTGCATTATTCGTCATGTCAATCCTATTATATAGCCAGGCTGCTACAGTCCGCGCATTGATGCCACTGGGCATTGCACTCGGAATTTCTCCTTATATGCTGATAGCACTATTCCCCGCTGTAAATGGTTATTTCTTTATACCTAACTATCCGACTGTAGTAGCCGCCATCAATTTTGACCGGACAGGGACAACAAAAATCGGCAAATATGTGTTGAATCATTCCTTTATGATGCCCGGACTGGTATCTACTATCGTAGCAATTGGTTTGGGATTACTTTTTATACAAGTATTTTAATAATATAATTAACCTAAACATCATTATTTAGTTATGAAACAATTCCAGAAACTAGGTCTGATAGTAGTCACACTACTATTTTCCGTAACAATGGCTTTTGCCCAAAAACCGAATATCCATATTCTTGCCACCGGAGGAACAATTGCCGGAACAGGAAGTTCGGCAACAGGAACCAATTACACCGCCGGGCAAGTAGCTATCAGTACATTGCTCGAGGCAGTACCCGAGGTTAAGAACATTGCTAATGTAACTGGCGAGCAAATCGTAAAAATCGGTTCACAGGATATGAATGATGAAGTCTGGCTAACTTTAGCTAAAAAGATCAATGAGCTACTGAAAAGAGCAGATATCGACGGTATCGTTATCACTCACGGAACAGATACGATGGAAGAAACCGCTTACTTTCTGAATCTGACAGTCAAAAGTGACAAACCGGTAGTAATAGTAGGTGCCATGCGTCCTTCCACAGCACTTAGTGCCGATGGTCCGCTAAACCTTTATAATGCTGTAGTTACTGCGGCTGCTAAAGAATCCTATGGAAAAGGCGTATTGGTTGCTATGAATGGTCTTATCCTGGGAGCAGAAAGTGTAATAAAGATGAATACAGTAGATGTACAAACCTTCCAGGCTCCTAATTCCGGTGCACTAGGTTATGTCCTGAATGGAAAAGTTACTTATAACCAAATTACCCTCAAAAAACATACTACCCACTCTGTATTTGATATAACTCACCTGACTTCACTACCTAAAGTTGGCATTGTATACAGTTATTCCAATATTGAAGCAGATATGGTAGCCCCTCTACTCAATAATGGATACAAAGGAATTATCCATGCAGGAGTAGGAAACGGTAATATCCATAAAAACATTTTCCCACTACTGATAGATGCACGTAAAAAAGGTATCCTAGTAGTCCGTTCTTCTCGTGTACCGACGGGTCCTACTACTCTCGATGCTGAAGTAGATGATGCCCAGTATCAGTTTGTGGCTTCTCAGGAATTGAACCCACAAAAATCACGCGTTTTGCTAATGCTTGCACTAACCAAAACCATGGATTGGAAACAAATTCAGGAATATTTTAACGAATATTAAAAACCGAGCCAACTTATGAAAAGACTAGTGCTTATGCTACTCCTTGCGGGTAGCATACAGGGAGTATACGCCCAAAATACTGAAAAAAAGGAAAAGTTCTCACCCAACACTCCGTTGTTTGAGGAACTGACTGATGTGAAAAAGAAAACAGATAAATTCAATCTTTTCCTTAATATGCAGGGTAGTTTTGATGCACATTTCAGAGATGGGTTTCAAGAAGGGGATTTCAACATGCACCAGCTTCGTATAGAAGCAAAAGGAAACATCAACAACTGGCTTTCTTACCGCTATCGCCAACGGCTTAACCGTTCGAACGATGCTAACGGCATGATAGACAATCTACCGACTTCTATTGACTGGGCTGGTATTAATATCAAATTAAACGATCAGTTCAGCCTTTTTGCAGGAAAGCAATGTACGGCATACGGAGGTTTCGAATTTGATTTAAATCCTATAGATGTCTATGAATACTGCGACATGATTGAGAATATGAGTAACTTTATGACTGGATTGAATGTCGGATATAATATTACTCCGGATCAGCAGTTAAACCTCCAAGTGTTAAACAGCCGTAATAACAGTTTTGAGAAGACTTATGGTATCACAGAAGACTCAGAAGGTAAGCTTCCCGATTTAAAATCGGGGAAAATGCCGTTAGTCTATACATTAAACTGGAATGGTAATTTCAACAACGTATTCAAAACCCGTTGGTCAGCTTCTCTTTTGAATGAAGCTAGTAGCAAGAATCTCTATTATTATGCCATGGGTAATGAATTGAATCTTGGGAAATGGAATGCGTTTGTCGATTTCATGTATTCACAGGAAGCAATTGACCGTACCGGAATAATCACAAGTATTGTCGGTCGTCCAAACGGACATAATACATTTAATACTGATTATCTCTCTGTAGTAGCCAAATGCAATTACCGTTTTCTCCCCAAATGGAATGCTTTTGTAAAAGGCATGTATGAAACTGCTTCCATCAGGAAAGCCGGTGAAGATATAGAAAAAGGAAATTATCGCACTTCCTGGGGATATCTCGCAGGGATTGAATTTTATCCAATGGAAACTAACCTCCATTTTTTCCTGACTTACGTAGGACGTTCATACAATTTCACCTCACGTGCCAAAGTCTTGGGACAAGAGGACTACAGTACGAATCGGATATCCGTAGGCTTCATTTGGCAGATGCCTATATTCTAATATAACAGAAAC
Organism: Bacteroides bouchesdurhonensis; assembly: GCF_900155865.1. Classification (GTDB taxonomy): domain Bacteria; phylum Bacteroidota; class Bacteroidia; order Bacteroidales; family Bacteroidaceae; genus Bacteroides; species Bacteroides bouchesdurhonensis. The sequence goes on along the minus strand of NZ_LT707006.1, from coordinate 861,282 downwards.
TACCCAAAACACCCGATAACCTTTTAGCCGTTATCGGGTATTTTTTATATACGAAAGTTTTCAATTCAACACTTCTTTACGATAAAAATAATCAGCGATTTGGAACAACAGATATCTCTTCTCTCGGAATTTCTTACGAAGGAAACAATTATTAGTCAGAGTATTTATCATCCGACCAACTTCAAAAGAATTAACTTTAAATTTTAATCCATTGCTACTTATTATCCAAGGAGAATAATAATAATTTGGTTTATTATCCTCATTCCTTATTTCTATAGTTGTATGGTTATCCAATAAGATCGTTATCTTATGCCAATCTGTAGTAGTAGACAACTTTCTTGAACTAAGACTAAAAATAAGCCCCATGGTATCATCATTCACTTTATCAAGTAAAGAAGTTATCCTTCTATAATAATTATAGTCAGTATTATTATCAAAAGTATACAGAGGTATTTCCTCTTCAATCAAGTAAGGTGTCCTATCTTCGGTCACAAGAGATTCCTTGTCCACAAAACTCTGAAAATCCAGAATGTCTTCTTCTGTTATCTCCAAATCAGTAAGTGACAGTGGATGACATTTCAAGCTATCAATTGCCATAATCAAATTTTCGATTATACTAATATCAAGTTGAGTAGGCATTTCGTTCAAATCACCTGTCGTATCTTTTCGAGGATTAGAAACCAACACATCTTTCTCCCTTTCATACACTCTCCGCGCAACATCATAATGGAAACACCCCTTACTGCCAATCTCTATATTAAATCCTCTGATAGAAATATCTTCTCCAATAATTCTTTCAGGTAACATAAACGGTTTTAATTTTTTCTGCTCTATATCTAATATAAAATGCTTCGTTAGATCAACATTAGAAATAAGCAATTCACCCTTATAATTAGAGATATTTCCGATAAGAAAATCTGTCGTCAGGAAACGTTTCCATTGTTCTCGCAATTTATCGTAAAGCAAAACATCCTTCTCATCAAATCCATATTTCTCTTTTTCATAATCAACTTGTAAATAAGGTTCGGAAATAGAAAACTCATCCGTAAAAGTTTCCTTGATATAAAACCGTTCAGGACTTATTGCTACTACAAAATAGGAGGTAATAAAAAATAGCGTTTCATTCTGTACTGCAATAGACGTAGGATCTGAGGGAAGATGAATAATTGATTTCCATAATGTAGCAAGATTACAATCCAAAAGCTCAACCGTATAATCTTTATAAATAAGATATATTTTTTCATTAGCGGTAACCTCAAAGTCCAATACGGAACTTAATGGCATCCAATCTACATCATTCGCCTTGGTTATGAATGTTCGTCCGTCTTGTTTAATGATATAATAATTACCAATCATTCTGATCTTAGTTATTTCCGGACGATTACCAGTTGTATCTCCCGAACCATACTGCCACTTGTATTTTTTTTGAGTATAAGGAGTAGGCAGTTTTTCCCATGTTTGGCAATTATCAGAAGTCTTATATATAACATTCCATAAAGAACCAAACAGACCAACTTTACCATCTTTAGCAAAACACAAAGATTGAAACCGTAAATTGCCTTCTTTCTCTACCTTATCAAACTGTTTCCATGTTTTTCCAAAATCTTCTGTATAATAGATATATTGTGAAGAACCACTCATCCAGGCTTTTCCATTGGGAAGATGATAAAAGGCATTTAGCCAACTAGAGTAACCAAACTTTATTTTTTCCCAATTCTTTCCTTTGTCACCCGACCACAAAACAAAATCTCCCTCTAAATTATTTTCTCTTATGAATCCGGAAATCATCAAGGTATCTCTATTGAAAAGTGTCACATGCTCAAATATAGACATACCCCCATAAGGATAATTTGCTTTATCTCCCAAAGGAGCTAGAGTCCAAAGACTATCTATACTCTCTACATACCACAAATAGCCAGATCTATCTGCTACCCACATGTTTTCTGTAGAAGACACAGCAAGAGTCCCTCCATGAAAAGGAAGACGTGAGGAAAACAAACTTTGACTCAAAGCATTAATACCAATCAATAAAGTGGTTATGATAAAAATAATCTTCTTCATAGCACGAATATAGATTACCTACAAATATACAACTTCTTTTTGACTCAATACGCAAAACATTAAAATAATAAAGGAAATATTTATCATTATATCTCATAATATTTGAACTATTGCTATCTTTGTAGCATACAGATAAAGTTATAACGCATGAATAAAGAGATGAATCGGCTGAAAGTGGTACTTGCTGAGACGAAACGCACCAATCGTTGGTTAGCTGAACAATTGGGGAAAGATCAGGCTACTGTTTCCAAATGGTGTACTAACACCAGCCAGCCGAGCCTTGAGACATTATTCCAAATAGCAGAGTGTTTAGGTGTTAAAGTACAGGATTTGATCAGTAAAGATAACCCTAAAGAACATGAGTAATATACAAAACATAGATAAGCGTATCGTAGCAGATGTTGCAGAACGTATTGAACACCTGATAAATAATGCACGGGCAAATGTCGCGCGGTCCATTAATATTACCGAAGTCATCACCAAATATGAAATCGGACGCATCATCGTAGATGTCGTACAAGAGGGTGAAGATCGAGCAACCTACGGCAAGCAACTTTTGCAAGGTGTAGCAGAATCATTGACAGAGTGTTTTGGCGATGGCTGGTCAGTAGAAACATTGAAAAGATGTCGTAAGTTTTTCTCAACATACTCGACAAAAGAGATTGGAACAACAGCGTTGACCAAATTGAAAAATTCACCGAAAGCCCCATAAAATCAACTAGTGAATATCCGTTTACGCTTTCATGGTCTCACTATTTGATATTAATGCGCATTGAATCTGATAAAGAACGCAGATTTTACGAAATTGAGTCTCAGAAACAAAATTGGAGTGTACGTCAATTGCAGCGGCAATATAATTCAAGTCTGTATGAGCGTTTGGCTCTCAGCAAAGACAAAGATTCAATCTTGCGTTTAGCACAAGAGGGGCAAACAATCAATAAACCAGATGACATCATAAAGAATCCTTTAACATTAGAGTTCCTAGGTCTAAAGCCTGATGCGTCTTATTCTGAGACCAAGCTGGAAAATGCCATAATCGACAAGATGCAACATTTTCTATTAGAATTGGGAAAGGGATTTCTATTTGAAGCTCGGCAGAAACGATTTACATTTGAGGAAGAAAATTTCTATGTAGATTTGGTCTTTTATAACAGGCTTCTACAATGCTATGTGCTTATTGATTTGAAAGTAGATAAACTGGCTCATCAAGATTTAGGACAAATGCAGATGTATGTCAACTACTATGACCGATATGTAAAACAGGATTTTGAAAAGCCTACAATTGGAATTTTACTTTGCAAAGAAAAGAAAGATGCATTGGTAGAACTTACTTTACCAAAAGAATCCAATATCTATGCGCAGCAATATGCATTATATCTTCCTGACAAACAGCTGCTACAAGCAAAATTAAGAGAGTGGATAGAGGAACAGGATTAACACTCAACTTAATCACATATTCCTGAGGACAAACAAATTGCGCCATCTGCCCCCATAAAACACCAGTGCGACAACAAATTCCATTGTTTATCGCACTGATATTTAACTATTTAGCTTATCTGTGGGTATTAATACTCTTCTTCGTTAAAGAAGAAATCTTCTTTGCTAGGATAATCCGGCCAAATATCTTCGATACTCTCATAGATTTCGCCCTCATCTTCCATTTCCTGGAGATTCTCAATAACTTCAAGAGGAGCCCCTGAACGCATGGCATAATCGATCAACTCTTCTTTGGTTGCCGGCCAAGGCGCATCTTCTAGTTTGGATGCTAATTCCAATGTCCAATACATAATCTTGAGTATTAAAAGTGAATACTAACGTCTTGTTTTCTATTTTTCGGCAAAAGTATAATAAAATCTATCATTTACAACTATTATCCCAAAATATTTCATTATTTTGTTCCTCAAAATTAATTTTTCGAGATAAAACGAATAAATAGTCTGATAATCTATTTACATAGGCCAGAAGTTCGGGAGAAATTGTACAAGTTTCGGACAAAACTAAAATGCGGCGTTCGGCTCTCCTACAAATAGTACGACAAACATGACAAACAGCTGCACCACGAGCACCTCCTGGAATAATAAATGCCCGAAGTTCCGGCAACTGTTCATCCAATTTATCAATTTCTTTTTCTATACGTAACACGTCTTCCTTAGTAATAATACTTGCGCATTTCAGTTGTGTTTTCTCCTGATCGGTAGCAAGGTGCGAACCTATAGAAAATAATTTATGCTGTATTCCCAAAATAAAATCGCGGTCATTCTCATCTATCAAATAGGTATGCAACCAACCCAAATGGGAATTTAATTCATCGATTGTTCCATAAGCTTCCAAACGTATATGAGTCTTCGGAACCCTGGTACCACCAACAAGACTGGTAGTTCCCTTATCACCGGTTTTTGTATATACAAGGCTCTTTTTCATAATCTTCTATTTATCATTATATAGTAAAGTAACGCATAACGGTTCTCAGAAGTTGATCATATAATGCTGTTTTATTTTTGTTTTATCAAAAAAAAGCAGACCGACATCATACAAATCAAAAGTAATCCCTACCCGTTCATCATTTTGCAATTCGTGCCATAACGTTCTCATCTGCCTGGAGTAGGCTATTCCATAAACAACAAACAAACTTTTAGGAGTAGTCCGTTGCACACAAACCTCAAAAACTTCTTTTACAAGAACCGGATTCCGGCAATCATTCAGATACAGGAAATCAACAGGTACGTCTGTATCCAGAAAAAGTTCCGACAAGTCGGATGCAAAAAGATATCCGGCAGAAGGCTTTGCAGATTGCAGGTAGAGAGCACTCACAGAGGGACGTCCTACTTCTACAATGATGTCAGGTTGTGCCCTGTTTACCAATCGGAACAATAAGCGGTTAACCTTTTGTGTTCCTCTATACCATCCCCGCTCTTTAGACATCTTTTTCTGTTCAGACGCTAAAGAACGGTAAGCATAGTAAGGTAGCTTTTCATAGATCACGTCCGTAATCAAATTGAAAGCAAAAGGAGAATGAACACCATAACCACAACGATAACGGAAACGGGAAAGCCAGACAAAAGGTCTTTTCAAGCAAAGTAGTAGATGATTCATAAGACAATCATTCATTTATCATTCGTAATGCAAAGATACGTTTTTTAATCTCATAGAACCAATTCGGATAGAAAATGTTATTAGGGGAAAACAGAACCTAAAACAGCTTTAATTATGAAGAAAATTTTTTTTATGGCAACACTAATAGTTGCCATCTTCTCCGGTTGTTCCAGCGACAATCCCATGTTACCCGAAAACGATTGCAATAACGGAAATAATGGAGGAGGAGACAACGGACTTATCAGTCCAGTTATAAATGCTACGGTCAATTCACCCGACAACTTACAGAGTCCGATGACCGGTGTTCTGGAAGTATACCCCTGCCAAGCCGGAACCTCCATCTATTTTGGAAATTATATTAATGATATGCTTACGCCATTTCCAGGGTTGTACAACCTGAAAGACGGAAGTACTTTCGGTGCTCCGAAACGTGCGCTATCACTTCCGATAGGGACATATAACATGATTTATTGGGGAACACCTAAATATGAAGAACCTATCTATAGTAATCCGACAGTGACTGACCCTCAGATCACTGTTGGCGGAGATTTATCACAACAGTACTTTGGACTTCGCCAGAATATTCCGGATACTACATATTATCCGGTCTTTGATTTGGTATATGCCGTGAAACCAGCTAATATTGGTACGGAAGAGTTGAATGCTGCCATGAAACGGCAAGTTGCAGGTTTGAAAGTTATTGTAAAAAATAAGAATAATGGTATTTTAAGTTCCAGCATAGCTAGTATGACAGTTCATATCGGAGGCATTGCTGAAAAGATGAACCTATACACTGCGGCTGTGACAAACCAAACCAAGACTGTAGCTTTCCCGCTTGTGCTATCCACAGATGGCACTCAAATGAGTAATGCTACCGTTATGCTGTTTCCATCCTCGGTTAGTCCTCTATTTCAACTCATTGTCACTCTAAAAAACGGAACTGTAAAAACATTCAAGCAACCTCTGAGTTCTCCTTTGAAAGCGAATACCCGACTTACCCTAACATTGACTTTAGCCGAAATCTTCTCGGAGGAAGAGACCGGAAATTTTACAATAGACAATTGGCAGGAGGAAAGCGAAACAATCGACATACCCAGTATGAATTAAATAAGAGGTATCCATTAATCGGTAAAGTAACAATTACCGAAAACACGTTTGACGATTAATAACATTTCTGACTATCAATTGAAAAGGGTCGATTCTCATCGCGAGAATCGACCCTTTTACTCATTTATTCCAAAGTAACTACTGTAATGTGAAACTCACCGGTACAGTAAATTTTACTCTTACTTTCTTGCCGTTTTGTTCACCCGGCTTCCATTTGGGCATTGTACTAATCACGCGGAGAGCTTCTTTATCCAGATAAGGATCCACACCTCGCACCACTTCAGGGCTTGTGATCGATCCGTCTTTGTCTACGACAAACTGAACAATTACTTTTCCACTTGTGCCCATCTCCTGAGAAATTGTCGGATACTTGATACGCGAAGAAAGATACTTCATTAATTGGGCAGTCCCGCCGGGAAATTCCGGCATATTCTCTACTGCCACATAAATCTCATCCTCCACTACCACATCCTCCACTACTTCAGTTGGCGGTGCCAAAATACCCTCTACAGGTTTAAACGACATATCTTCCGCTATCATAGAAACATCTTCCGCTATCTCTGTCTTATCATCCACTACTACGAATACATCGACTATTTTTGTCACTACGGGAGGTGGTGGTTCCAGTTTCTTCTCATCAGGAAATGTGATTGGAACAAGCTCCGTTACAAAGATGGGGTCGTCATTCAATGACGATGTTGTCGCAACTCTTACACCATGTTGTGTCCATTCGAACGAAACGAACATGAACGCAAGCGCAACAATCAAACCCATCATCAACCAAGAACCACGTTGGTTCTCAATTGCAGCCTTTTTTGATTTCTTGGCTTCCATAAAAAATTTGTTTAAGTAATTAATAATAGAAAATATATAGTATATATACTACTTATCGTATTTCTTCTTAAAGCATTACTTAAAGTGCTCTCTAGCTGCAATAAATATAGTAAAACTTTAGACAAGTTGTTCTTTTTCAACAAATTATTTAAGAATAAAGGCTGTTGTTTGCTTTTATTTAAAGATTGAAGTTATTAACTAAAGAAATATTAACGAACGATTTCCATCTTTGAATGAAAGAAATTGATGATTGACACATTTCGTAATGATATCCAAAGCCAGACTTTGACTTTACATTCACCTTTTTCCTGGTGCAGGATATTTTTTTGAGGCATCATCCAAAACCAGAACCCAATCTATCATTTCTCCCGGATCAGGAGAAATAAATGTCTGTACTCCTTTATTAGAGTAAATACCTGCATTACTAGCTTTTCCTGTTTTTGGATTATACCACCAAGCCTTGATTTTATCACCTTTCAATACATTCATTCGTACCTTAAACTTTCTCCCGACAGGTGCGTATATCATGGCGTAGGAGAAATCTTGATCACAAGTAGCAACAAAACGATAGCGGCCTTCTCCCGGCATGGCTGTCGGAACTTTGTCTGTAACCAGAATCTTCTCTGTTGCAGGTATACGGGTAAAGAATGGGCGTGATTCTATCAATAAACGTCCGTATATCATTTGCTCTGAACCTGGCTGATGTATGGCATCACGCCAAGACATTAAAGGATTATTAATAGGTCCCGATTTGTCAGGATCATACATTTGCCAAATCGAATGATGACCATAAGTATGCCCGAAAGCTCCATTAAATAAATCCCAATATAGAGCACGACGAATATCCGATGCGATGGAATGTCCCCTACGTTTAGCCTGAAAAGCAACAGGATGATCTTCATACAGAGGTTCACCATCCATTACCGGCTTAGCGGGAGTACGATTATAATCATCCCTGGTTTTAGAATAGTTCCCATATTCTACTTCGTGCCCGTTCTGACGCATATTAAAATCCAGCCAATCTTCCGCATGAAAGAACTGGGCAGAACCTTGTCCTCCTGTAGGATGGAATGTGCGGAGATGGTTCTTTCCATCCCCAGCCGCAAGTCCCTCGGCCATGGCCCTTATTACTTCTTTTTGATTCTCATTCTCAGGATTTCGATCTCCTCCCAGAATCCATATAATTTGCGCCTCTTTATAACGTTTCCCCAGAAATTCTCCATAACTCCTCGCATTCTGTTTATTAAAGATGGGAGTACCGTCATGCCAATATCTGCCCCATGTTGGAAGAAAGCCTATATATAAATTAAGTTCGTTGGCTTTTTTTACAACATAATCCACATAATCCCAATAATCATTATCGGCACCTTCTTTTATTAAAGGTTTATCCGGATCATTATTTTCAAAGGGTAGAAAACCGTAAGCGTTTGGCACATTGATTCCATCGAGCTCAGCCAAAGCAACTGCTTGTATAACAGTAAAACCTTTCCGCGCACGATCTTCAAGATATAAATCAGCTTCTTCCTTATTGGTGCGATGAAATAATTCCCACGCCGTATCTCCTAGATAGAAGAAAGGCGTACCATCACTATACTGCAAGAAACGTTTATTTTCAGAGATCTCAAGACGAGTTTTAAGAAAATCTCCTTTTGTTTTGGAGTATTTACTTACCTGCGCTTCTATCCCTCCGGCAGACAACATTACTATTATCCAAATGATAAACCATTTTTTATTTTGCATGTTTGTATCATGTTTTATTATTAATCATAGTCAGATATTGCCCTATCAGGATAAAGCAAACTAACTATTTAATGAGAAACATCCTCTACACGACCTGCCGGACGCCTGTTTCTTCCTTTCGACTTCGTCAGATTATCGCCCAAATCCTCTCTTGCCTCTTCGGCCACCTTCTCTAATCGTTCTGCTATTTCCGGATACAATTTTATCACATTATATCTTTCTCCCGGATCACGACGGAGATCAATTAACCACTTCTCATTTAACGGATAAAACTCATTGACTTTCCCGGGTGCTCCATCGTTACCAGGCAGAAATCCCTCATAAGTACGATGCTTATGTGGAAATATCAATTTAAAGAACCCATCCGTCACAGCTTCCAAATCGTTTCGACGATAATAATAATAAAATGTAGAACGAGGATTTGCACCGGGAATCTGTTTCAATAAAGGAACTAAGCTGACACCATCTACTTTATGTTCCGGAAGTGGCACATCTGCAATCTCAGCAAATGTAGTCAACAAATCAATGCCGGATGCCAAATTGCCGCAGATACTCCCGGCTGGGATCGTCCCTTTCCATTGCATGATGCATGGGACCCGCTGTCCGCCTTCAAAACTTGTGCCTTTCCCTTCACGTAATCCTCCGGTATTACCGGCATGATTGCCATAATTCAGCCAAGGTCCATTATCGGACAAAACAATAACCAACGTATTTTCGTCCAGTCCCTCTCTTTTCAATTTATGCAGTATCTCCCCTATACTCCAGTCTAATTCCATCATCACATCCCCATATAATCCTATTGCACTTTTTCCTTTGAATTTGTCAGACACAGCCAATGGAACGTGCGGCATAGGATGAGCTAAGTACAGAAAGAAAGGATTTTTCTTATTTTTATCAATAAAATCAACAGCCTTATTGGTAAAATCCGTCGTAAACCGACTTTGGTCAGGATTCAGTTCAATTACCTCTTCTTTTTCAATTAACGGCAAATCAGGATAACGGTGACTGGGATGGTTCGGCCACATATCATTAGAATAAGGTATGCCATAATAATCGTCAAAGCCATTTCTTAAAGGAAGAAATTGTATCGCGTCTCCCAAGTGCCATTTTCCATAAGCTGCACAAGTATACCCTTTAGGCTTCAAAACTTCAGCAATAGTCAATTCATCCTCATGTATTCCGTTTTTTGCTCCGGGAGAAGGTGCACCGGCCATTCCGATACGATTGGGATAACATCCTGTCAATAGTCCCGCACGCGAAGCCCCACTCACAGCTTGTGGGGCATAGAAATGAGTGAATTGCATACCCTCTTTTACCATCCGGTTCAGATTCGGCATCTCGTATCCCATAGCTCCATTGGAGCACACATCGCCATATCCCATATCATCCATCAAGATAATTACAAAATTTGTATGTTTCTTTGCTGATAACATCTGGGGCAAGCAAAGGATTCCGATCAATAAAGTGGTCACTCTCATTTTTCCAATATAGATTTAAAAGATATAGGGTGGCAAAATACTAAAAAAATCTTGAATCTACAAGAAAAGAAGCGATAATATAATTTGCGGGCAATTATTAAGAGGGTTGTCTTTCCGGCTAAAAATTCTTTTCTTATATTTGAGCTTTACAAAACAAAACTTTATATCAGATCAAATTAAAAATAAACTGAAATAGAATTGATTATGGAATATATAAACAATGGGAAATAGCCAACAAATACCATCCATCGTATGACTCAGCAACAAAGTAAAAGTGCAGATCCAAGTATTCCTTTAATCTGGAGAATATCAGATTTTCCCTTTTGGACTGATCAGATTATATCCCGAAACCGTTCTACCAGAAAAAAAACATCATTTTCTCTATCAACCTATCACCAGTCTTCTGTATTCCCCTGTTCATCGTACTTTCAAGAGGTGATAGGTTGGAAATCAACCTATCACCTCCTCTATCACCTATCACCGGCAAACTATATAACATATAACCTATATTTACCAGAAAACATACAGGTAAACCAGATGTTTTTAGCCTATAAACACTTTGTTCAAATGCTTGTAACAAAGTGTTCGCCTTATTGAAACAGAGTGTTTCATATAGGGAAACAAAGTGTTCTATATAGTGAAACAAAGTGTTTCAATGTATAAAACACTTTGTTCCACCCTATAGAACTGTAATTATAGCATTACTTATAAAATATTCATCCTTATAGTTTCTATTTTTCCCTCAACAATATATTTTATAAACATGCTACATCATTTGGAAAACCGGAGAATAAGCAGTACCTTTATATGTCCTAAAGAACAGGGCACAAATTAGAAAACATTTTTATCATGAAAGTAACTTTGATGCGGGAAAACGGTGGAGCAACAACCATGCGCACGCTTGACGCAGACCTACAAATGAAAGCGATGATGCATGAAACAAAAGCTCAACCGGTAAGCAATCTGCGGATGAGCATACGATACGCATCACCGGACAGCCAACTGGAAGGAGTGGAAAAACTATCGAAGATCATTCCTGCCGCCGCTTTCCGAAAAACGCCTAACGGTATGCAAATGACCGAATACAACGGGGTTGTACAAATAGAAGTAAACCACCTGGCAAATCAGGTGGAAGTAAATCTGGTAAAACAGGAAGCCTCCGAACTTTCCCAAACGTTCGCCGCATTCATGGGATCGGGAGCACATTCCGTAAAAATATGGGTACGGTTCACACGACCGGACGATTCCCTACCGACAACGCGGGAAGAAGCCGAAATATTTCAGGCTCATGCTTACCGGAAAGCTGTCAGCCTCTACCAACCGGTATTATCTTACCCCATCGAACTGAAAAACCCGACTTTGGAACAGTTTTGCCGACAGACATATGATCCGGAACTCTATTATAACCCCCAATCTACTGTCGTCTACCTGCGCCAACCGTTAGAGATGCCTGCGGAAACGACTTACAAAGAAACCGTCCGGGCAGAATCATCCCCCTTCAAACGGTTAATCCCGGGATATGACAGTTTCGATACACTGTCCGCACTTTTTGAAGTGGCACTAAATAAAGCCTATCAATCGTTGAGCGAGCTCCAACCAAGTCTGCACACCCGCTCCGACGAAGACCTAAAACCCTTGTTAGTTCAGTTAGCCCGGAACTGCTTTTTGGCAGGCATACCCGAAGAAGAAACCACTCGTTGGGCAATCGCTCATTTCTATACAAAAAAGAAAGAATTCCTCGTCCGGCAAACAGTGCAAAACGTATATACAAACGCAAAAGGATTTGGCAAGAAATCTCCCCTCTCTCCGGAACAGGAACTGGGACTTCGTACTGAGGAGTTTATGCAACGGCGATATGAGTTCCGCTACAACACCATAACCGCAGTAACGGAGTATCGCGAACGAAACACGTTTTGTTTCTATTTTCGTCCTATTAGCAGCCGTATACGAAACAGTATCGCCATAAATGCGCGATTGGAAGGACTGAATCTCTGGGACAGAGATGTGATTCGGTATCTCGACTCCGACCGCATACCGATATTCAACCCGATAGAAGATTACCTTTTCAGTTTGGATGTCCGTTGGGACGGACGCGACCGGATACGCGAACTTGCCAACCGAGTGCCTTGCAGCAATCCCCATTGGCCGGACCTGTTCTACCGCTGGTTCCTGAACATGGTTGCTCATTGGCGTCAGATAGATCGGAAACACGCAAATTGTACGGTTCCTTTGCTAGTCGGTCCGCAAGCTTACCGGAAATCAACATTTTGCAGGAGTTTATTACCTCCTGAATTACAGACATATTATAACGACCGCATTGACTTCAGTAACAAACGGGATGCAGAGCTATCTCTCAATCGCTTTTTACTGATCAACTTGGACGAATTCGACCAAAACAAAGAAAATCAACAGGCTTTCCTGAAACATATTCTTCAGAAACCTGTCGTGAATGTTAAACGTCCGTATGGCACAACTACCGAAGAGATTCGGAGATACGCTTCCTTCATTGGAACGAGTAATCATAAAGACTTACTGACAGACACATCAGGGAACCGGCGTTATATCGTCATCGACGTCATGGGACCAATAGATTGCTCACCTATTGATTATGAACAACTTTATGCACAAGCAATTCATCATCTTTATAAAAACGAACGTTATTGGTTTGACACAGAAGATGAAAAATTTATAGAGGAGGGTAATAAGGAGTTTCAGGTCATGCCGATTGCCGAACAATTGTTTCACGAATATTTCCGCCCGGCTTGTGAAGGCGAAGAATGCGAACAGTTGCTCGCCATCGAAATATTGGAACAAGTACAACACGACAGCAAAATTCGTGTATCAAACTGCAACATTATTCAGTTTGGAAGAATCTTGCAGAAGAACAAAGTGCCTTCTACGAGGTCGAAGAGAGGGAATATGTATAAAGTGGTGCGCATAAAGCCTGAAAAAGGATAAATATACAATTTATCGAAGGTGATAAGTGATAGATGAGGGGGGGCTTCTTCACTTGAATTTCCACCGTAATGCGTCACTGACTGCAGTCAATTTGGCTAAAGCCGCATGTAAGAAGCCAGGAATACCATAATCCTCCTGCAAGTCGGTCATACACAATGCATATATGCTTTGAACGATTTATTAGTGTGTCTGATATGAAATCAAACACACTAATTATTGAACTCATTTAATTTACCGCCAAAATAGCTTAGGTTAGGATAATTTTTAACGAACTATTGTCTATAAGGAGTAGATTCTTTAATAAATTGGTTTATTCCAATATTTCTTAGATATATTTCTTAAATACAAATAGGAATATTCTGGGTAATTTACTAAAGGAATAAAACAGTGATTACATCTTAAATATTTATCAATATAGCTAAAAAATGGAGCATATTCAATTGAGGTAGATTTCCAAAATGAGAAGGAGTTAATGTAATAAACATTTAATTTAAATCCTAAATCATGAATTATATTACGGACTTCATTGTATTTTTCTTTTTCTGTAATTGCTATTATCTCAATATTCAAAGAATCTTTAGCATAAAGCAAGGCATCATATACCTCATCATAACAAACATTACAACATTGTTTTGGAACAAAAAGTACATTCTGATTTTTTATATTTCCAATAGGTATTGAATCTGTCTTTCCATTAGAATACTTGTATAAAAAAATATCGTCATTTAACTGAGTACAATCAAAATACATCGTTGCTTTCATATTTCTGGATAAAACTTTATGTAGAGTTGTACTATTAGCCATTTGTATGCTATTTTTTTGTTCTAAAACTTGACATTCTTTTGTTTTACGATACAATAAAAAAGTCGATAGTAATAATGAAACAACGCATATTACTGCTAGATATTCTATAGTTTTTTCTTGAAAGTACATTTTACTAATATTGGATTTGACTCTTCTGTAATATTATTATTAATCAATATTTTTTGAAACTCCTTATTGTCCTTACACATGTTGATAAATTGTTCTGATGAAATAAGAAAATAAAGAGCTTCCTCATCCATTGTGATAAGTGTATTCAAATTATCAATATTAATATGAGATAAAGTATTGATATCATCTTCTAAAATATTTCCTGCGATGTTAATGCTATTTAAAGTATTGTGAATGCTCCAAAAACATTTTTTATCTAAGAGAAAAGATAGCATTATATACTCTTTGTTTAATGCAAAATTATTAACAAAATAAACATATTCCCGCTTATTAGCTTCTATGGAAAATTCCATTATATCTGAAAAATTATGCTTAAAAAACTCCTCAGGAATAGAATGTTTACCAAAATCAAATGTATAAGCAACTTGTGGAGATAGTTTGTTATCAATCAAGTAAATATTTTGAGACGGACATGAAAAGAAAAACATTCCATCTTTTTTGTTGACAAAATTATTACCTTCAACGACAAAGAAAAAATTAGAGAGAGATGAGTCAATAGGAAAATATTCTTCTAAAATTTTTCTCTCTTTAGAATCATAATGGATAACTTTAGATTTTGTTTGATCAGAAATCAAATTATTATTATAAAACCAATAATCTGACTTGCCTGTTTTTGTGAATGAAAATGACATGAATGGTAGAGATAATGAACTCTTATATTGCCCATGCATATTATATTTCTGAATTTTTTTTCCATTCATATCTAATAATTCAATTTCTCCCATCTCATTATCAATATAGACATCATATAGTGATTTGTAATCTTCAGGTGCACTGCCTAATTTTGATAACTGGAGTTCTACATTGCCACTCTGTTTATTGAATAACAGAAGTGATTTATCACTTAACAAACAAACTTTATTGTCGAATATTCGCAAACGTTCTACTGTTCCAATTAGGGAAGAGTCTGTTGTTTCTAAAGGTATATAATTCACCTGTTCAAAAATATTAGAAAAATGAATTTTCGATGCTTCATTAATCTTTATTTCAATTTTTTTTTCATTCAAATCATTTTCTTTTTTGGATGAATGACACGAAGAAAGAAAAAGCATGATACACAATATTTCAAGTAGGTATGATTTCATCTTGATATTTTATATAATTCATATCTTAAATTGGAAAGTTTTCTTAATGTGAAAGGTTAATAGAGAACTGACTGAAAGATGTATTATTCCTATGATAATAAGGATAAATTAGAATACTTTAGTCAGTTCTCGATTTGATTCTAGCATACCGCGCCACAATCTGTACCTGTACAATTAGCACATTTAAAGTATCCAGATGTTGACTGTAATAAAAGACGTCCATGATTAATTCCGCTCACATCTGCAGCGACTGCCTCGATGTCATTCAGAATTATAGAAACAGATTTCTTTCCCATTGAAGAACAAATGAAAATGTTATACAAGCTGATAGCTACAACCAATAGCATAACAATCTTAAGCATTTTTCTTTTCATAATAGATATATTGAAAGGTTAATAGAAAAACAGATTTTATCTGTATATTTTTATAAATAAAGAAAATATAATCATTTATTATACTTCATATTATGCAATATTAACGTAATTAACTTATAACAATAGTTCGGTAACTTTTGAATTAACAGATAAAAAATAGACCAAGTCCTACCGATTCATTATATTAAGGGTTCCTACATCCTGAAAAAATGAATCTGAACGAACTTGACCAATATTTAGAGCTAATAAATAGTGTGCTGTTAAAATCCGCGGTAAAGATAAACAAATGGCGTGAGAAGTTTATGCTTGAAGTACTACTTTTATATTTGATTATCCCGGCTTTTTCATTTAAGAAATATTGTTCCTCGCTTGTTATTGCAGTAAAAATCCCTATATTCGCGCACAGCGATGCTGAAGCACCGCATTAGGTGTTTCTTCTCATCGTTCATTTTTATTTTTTTATAGGCGGAATTCAATAAAATATGATGTTGATATTGTTTTCCGCCTTTGTTTTCGCGATAGCAAAAATACGGTTTATTTCCCTGATATACAACTTTTTACACGTAATATTACTAAAAAAGAAACACCTTGACTGTCTTCGTGGCAGCATCCTGACTCATTTGAGAAAATTTGTATCCTCAGCCCCTGAATACCGCAGAACAAGTATGGGAAACTTCAAACACAAACTTGAAGACATACTTATGCTTGTCATATTGGGGAGACTCAGCAAGTGTATAACCAGAGCTGAAATACTTCAATTTGGCAAACGTCATTTGAAACGCCTGCGGGCGAAAGGACTATTTTCGTATGGATTACCCTCGGAAGCTACGCTTTGCCGTGTGTTTCAATGCATAGACGATGAAAAAAGGCTGATCGGATGTCTGCTTTTGCAGACGTTTTCCGCAAGGAAATATCCTCTTCGCCAACTGACATCATTTGTATTGATGGCAAGGCCATGCGAGGTACCTTGTACGAAAACGGACGTAACCCTGATATCGTTTCTGCATACTCACATCGTTCGGGCTTTACTTTGGCTACTGATGTTTGCAAGGAGAAAAGTAATGAAATCAAATCCGTGCCCCGGTTATTGGACAAACCAGACGTGTCAGGATGTGTCGTCACCGCAGATGCCATGTCATTCCAAAATTATATAGAAAAATCGAGTTTTTCTACACCAGCGTAATAAAAACCGAGGCCAACCCGCAAACTCTGCTTCATACTTCGTTTAATTGTTATGAATGTCCTATATTTAAGGAGTGTAACTAAAAAATCTCAAATATGGACAAAGACAGAATCGTGGCCGGCCTCGATGTCCACAAAGATACAATTTATCTCTGTGTGATGGACAATACAGAGTCCGTTATTTTTGCAAAAGTTTATGGTACATTGACTCCTGATTTACAACTTATGTGTTCCGACATGGTTTCTCATGGGGTGACAGAGGCAGCAATGGAAAGCACTTCGACCTATTGGGTTCCAGTGTGGAATGCCTTGTGCGAGAGCATGTCTCTCAAATTGGTAAATCCTTATTTTATAAAGCAGCTTCCCGGTCGCAAGAGTGATGTGAAGGATGCCCAATGGATAGCGGAATGCTTGTTGAAGAATCTGATTCGGGGAAGCTTTGTGCCGGATAAGACAGTGCAGGACATGCGCAAGTATAACCGTCGCATCTTCGACCTGAATGAAGACCTGACGTATAACACCAATAAACTGGACGCTGCTTTACAGCGATGTGGTTTTCGGTTAAGTAACTATGTATCCCGAGTCAATGGAAAAAGCTATCAGAAGTGCGTCCGTGCAATAATAACCGGTATAACAGACCCTGAGGAGCTGGTGAAACTCATTCATGGAAAAACTCTGCGTAAATACGGACGCAACATCATAAAGGATGCCGTAACGGGTGACTTCCACCAGGCAGACATCTGTTTGTTAAAGCAATACGCAGAGCTTATAGAGGTAATCGAGCGACAAATCGAAGAATGCAGGAATGCTCTCATTGCCATGTGCCAGGAACACTTCCCGAAACAATTCAAACGTCTACAGAGCATCCCCGGTGTTAAAGAACGCGCCGCTTCGGCTATAATTGCGGAGACCGGGGCTGACATGAAACCGTTTGAAAAAGCAACAAACCTCGTAGGATGGTGTGGATTGAAACCACGCAATGATATAAGCAACAATAAAGTCAAGAGCAACAGGACGACGCATGGGAACCGATTCCTGCGTCAGATATTGATTGAAATATCCTGGGTCGCATCAAGAACCCGCAACTGCTTTTTCTCAAACTTCAGCTACGTGCAATGCACCCAACGCCATAAGAACAAGATGAAGATACAAGTAGCCATCGCCCGAAAGCTATTGGTCGCGGTATGGCACATGCTGACAAAAGACGAGGATTTTATAGATGTTTACCTCAAGCGTCTTGAAAAGGAGGCGGAATGGCAAAATGATATTCAGGCATTAGAATCGTTATGGGTCGGATAGACCTTTCCGATATACCTCTATCGACAACATAATTACCTTTGTGCTGCCACAGGAGCGCGTTTACAAAATTATTGTATCCATAGAGGGATTGGACACCGGCGTAGTCCTTTCAGGCTGAAGAGGAAAGTAACAAACTTTATTACTTCGGACGACAAAACACTTGTCGTCTTAGGCGTTTTGTGGGAAAATTTACGGACTATAAGTATAATTAATTAGATACAAGTAAGTTACATACGAATATAAGAGCTGGGGATTTTTCTTTTTAGAGGAAAGGTAATAATAGACAAGATTAGAGAGAAAGGAGCAGACTTCGTGATCGAACTCAAGGCGAATCAAAGATCTTTGCGCTATGGGCTCGAAGACTCTATAAAGACCGCCACCCCGACTGATGTCTACAAGGAAGGTCCATACTTGGAACACGGCAGGATTGAGTCAAGGATATGCCGTATATACCGTGGGAAAGAATTTATTGTCGACAAGGAAAAAGCGTAAGGCTGAACGGGCGGCTAGGAACCTCGACACAATTCAAAGGATGGTCTTGGCACTGATTGCTGTTTGGAAGAACAGAAGGAAAAAAATATCAGATAAGCGAAAAGGCACGGCTGAGATAATGAGGGAGCTATCGGTAAGCTTCACTAAGGTGTTACATTTTCTGACTCAAAAATGAAAAAAAATTAGATTTGATTATTCCCAACACATTGATTTCCAAATACGGAATATCCGCCCATGTCACACTGGCATGGGGAGGGGGATTGTATCCCTAAATCAAAGCTTAAATGAAAAAGCCGTGGGTAACTATAACAAAATAGATTCATGTTTCATTATAACTGATTATTTTATCTATTTTTGTACTACTAAAAAATCACTTACTACAGAATACTTTTAATAAAACAGTTATGCTACGAAAATTACTCGGATTCAATCCAAAATCAATGCAACTAAAAACTGAAATATTGGCTGGACTTACTACATTCTTGACCATGTCTTATATTTTGGCTGTCAATCCAAGTATCTTAAGTGTAACTGGTATGGACAAAGGAGCTGTATTTACTGCGACTGCTGTTGCTTCTTTCATTGCTACACTCATCATGTCTACCTGGGCTAAACTACCTTTTGCATTAGCACCCGGAATGGGTTTAAATGTTTTTTTCGCATTCACAGTCTGTTTAGGCATGGGTAATACATGGGAATTTGCATTAACTGCCGTCCTCATCGAAGGAATCTTATTTATCTTATTAACTCTTTCTAATCTCCGAGAAGCTATACTCAATGCCATACCTAACTCGTTGAAAAGTGCTATCGGAGCAGGTATCGGACTATTCATCGCTTTTATAGGATTACAAAATGCTGGTGTAATAACCAATAACGATGCAACCTTGGTGACACTAGGCAATATCACATCAGGATCTCCTTTACTTGCACTCATCGGCCTTGCCATTACGTCCGTATTGCTTATCAAAAAGGTTAAGGGTTCTATGTTATGGGGAATTCTTGCTACTATGCTAATTGGCGTACCTATGGGTATCACAGAATATAACGGGATTATAAGTGCCCCGCCGTCATTAGCACCGGTTTTCTTTAAATTTGATTTTACTGAAGTCTTCACAACTAAAATGGCATTTACCGTATTCACACTTCTGTTTATTGATATGTTCGACACAATAGGTACTCTAGTCGGTGTTTCTAATAAAGCCGGAATGATGGAAAATGGAAAGATTCCACATGTCAAAGAGGCGTTTATGGCTGATGCTATCGGTACTACAGTAGGTGCAATGTTAGGAACCAATACTGTTAGCACTTATGTTGAAAGTGCGTCGGGCATTGCACAGGGAGGACGTTCTGGTATTACTTCCTTTGTAACAGCTCTTTGTTTCGCTGTCGCATTACTTTTCGCCCCACTTTTTCTTTCTATTCCAAGTGCAGCAACTTGCCCCATTCTGGTATTAGTAGGACTGTTTATGATGTCTCCAATTAAAGAAATTGATTTAGATGATTATACGGAATCAGTCCCTGCATTTATCTGTATCATCATGATTCCGATGGCTTATAGCATTTCTGATGGCATCGTACTTGGACTTATAAGTTATGTACTGACTAACTTACTTTGCGGTAAGTTTAAAAAGATATCGATTACAATGTATATTTTAGCCGCATTATTTACACTCAAGTACTTGGTGTAAATATCCTATATAATATATAAAAGGAAGAAAGTATATCATTTTTCAACAATATACTTTCTTTCTCTTTATGAAATAACAAATATATTGTCACCTCACACCATATTTATGAATAAAAAGTTTAAAAGAATAAGCGAAGTTATTTAGTTCTCTTTCTTCTATTTTCGTTTTCCTTCTTACGCATATCCTGATATTTCTTGTATTGCTCATCCGTTAAGATCTTTTTTATCTTAGCTTCTACTTCTGTCCTCTTCTTCTGCATCTCCTCGCGCGAAGGTCTTTCACCCGATTTCTGTTTAGCAGGTCTCATTTCCTCCAGAGCAGCTTTAAAATCTTTTGCCTGTTTTTCATTCAGCCCCAAATCTGTAATTATTTTCTCCATACGCTTTTCTCTATCAACTTTTCTTTGTTGACCTTGTGGACGATTTTGTGCAATACAAACTGTTGTACCTATTAATAAGACAACAACTAAACTTAAAATCTGCTTTTTCATATTTTAATTATCATATTAAGTGAATAATGTATATATGACCATATAAATGATTGAAAGTTAATCCCACCCTAAAGAAAAAAACATCATTTTTGCATTATTTATGTATTAAGCAGTTAGAAGGAATATATTTTCGCAAATTGAACACATGAAATGGCTTTGGGCTTTGTGCTCATTTTTAGTATAGTTTCTCGTTTTTAATTAGTGATGGTTCACCTTTATTTATCCTTTACTCATAAATCTCTTTAAAATATAAATGTAATGCAACTGTTTTATTAGTCACAGAGTAAAACCAAATTTCTAGTAGAATCAATATTCCACTTCAATATAAAACCTCAATAAAGTAGATATATTAATGTAAATCTAGCTCAATAATGACATTCAATCAGAGAACAATTCACTATCAAATAGAGTAAAGATAAAAAATCCTCAAGAAACAACAATAGTAAACAAGACATAATGTTAATATTAGAGCCAAATTAGTTAATATTAAAGACAAATTAGTTAATATCGGTGCCATAAATAAAATTTATCCGAGTTAATTCTTTTATAAACCATCTAATTATTATACTTTCGCAAAACAGTTAATAAGACAAAATAAAACCTTATTTAATTATAACTAATACAAATATAAAACACTAATTAATGAGAAATAAAGCATAAAAACACACAACACTCCTTTAGTAAGATTATCATCCTACTAAAGATATTTTAGAATATAGAACCAATTGTTATAACTTTAAATATTAGAAACAATGAAAAAACCATGTATTAAATTACCTCCAGACAACTATACATATAAATAGTAGTCAGTTTTCCAATTAACCATTATCTAATTAATTATTAAATTCATTCTTTAATCTATTACTTATGAAATTTAATAGAAAAACAAGTTTGAGATTAGGAATTAGCATTCCGCTATTTCTAATTGTTGCACTATCCATTATTAGTGGATGCAATAACAGTGACCTTCCTCCTATCATTTCCAGTGTCCAAAGTACGCCACCGGATTTCAGTAAACCAATTATTCTAGAGTCATTCAGCCCAGACAGTGGCGGTGTTGGAACTCAGCTTGTATTGAAAGGACAGAATTTTGGTACAGACAGTAACTATTTGTATGTTACTGTCAATGACAAGAAAGCCAAAATTGTTGGTGTAAAGAACGATTATATTTACGCAGTAGTTCCTGCCCGTGCAGACACCGGATATGTGCGCTTATATGTGGGTCAAGGAGACAACGTAGAAGAATATGCATTGGATAAACCATTCCGCTACAAATTTAAACGTAACGTAACGACTTTAGCAGGTAAAGACCAAGAAAACGGACGTATAGACGGTGATTATGGAGAAGCACGTTTACAACGTCCTTGGTTTCTTCTCGCCGATAAAGATGATGCAATGTACTTTGTTGACGAAGGTCGTGGAACGGATAAAAACGGTGCTCTACGCCGTGCACGTGAAGATTTAATAGAAACATTAGTTCAATGTTCAGCAGGTCCATTCCAATCACCGACTTGTTTGGCTTTCAGCAAGAACGAAGATACTCTTTATATAACCAATAAATCCAGTCATGAGGTAACAACAGATGTTAATATCCTCTATTGTACACGTGCCGGAGGATTTGTTGATACTAAACCTTTCGTTTATATGAAAGGCGCACAAACACAGGGAATTGCAGTAAATCCGAAAACTGGAGAAGTTTTCTTCGACAGCCAAACAGATGGATATATTTATCGATATACTGGTACCGGTAAGACTGCAACACAAGAAGATACACCATACGAACAACTCTTCCGTATCAGTGGAAGTTCAAATGTGGAGATGAGAATGTTATTCTCCCAAGATGGTTCCACACTTTATGTTGTAATTCGTAATAGACATTGTATCTATAAAATAAATTATGATACAGAAACTCGTACATTTGGTGTTCCTGAAATGTTTGCAGGACTTTGGGGAGAATCTGGGTATGCCAACGGAGTTGGAACAGGAGCACGATTTAATTGGCCAGGACAACCGGCTCTTGACGAAGATGGAAATCTGTTTGTTCCCGACAAAGACAATCATTGCATCCGCAAAATAACTCCACAAGGTGAAGTTTCACTATATGCCGGTAAAGGCACTGAAGCAGGTTATAAAGATGGTACTCCCGACCGTGCCCGTTTCCGTGGTCCTGAAGCTGTCGTATTTTTGAGTGACGGTGCTATGTATGTAGCCGACCGCGACAATCACTGTATACGTCGAGTTGTAGTAGAATAAATAATATGAAAAATAAACAGATAATTATAATATATTATGAATAACATACAGCGGGCAATTTTTATGTTACTACTCTTGCTGGGTACACAAATTTCAAGCTTTGCCCAGCAGTCGAGACAAAACAATACGATTGAAGTAAAAGGTATTGTAAGAGATGAAATGGGGCCGGTCATTGGAGCTTCTATTATTGCCAAAGGACAACCAGGATTGGGTGTAACAACTGATATAGATGGAAAATTCAAATTAAAAGTTAGTCAATTTGATATTCTGGTCATTTCATTTCTTGGCTACGATGTAGTCGAGCTCCCGATTGTGAAAATCAAAGATATCTCAAATGTAGATATCAAATTGACTGAAAGTAGTAAAAAAATCGACGAAGTCGTAGTTACAGCTAGTGGTACACAAACCAAGAAGACTCTAACCGGTGCTTATACATCTGTAGATATTAAACAATTAGCGTCTCCTTCCGGAAACCTGACAAACTCTTTAGCAGGAGTGGTTCCTGGTATCATTGCTGTTCAAAGTTCAGGTGAACCGGGTGAAAACATGTCTGAGTTCTGGATTCGAGGTATTAGTACATTTGGTAGCGGTAGTGGAGCACTTGTATTGGTAGATGGAGTAGAACGAAGCATGAATGAAATACCGGTACAAGATATTGAGTCCTTCTCTATTCTGAAAGATGCATCTGCTACAGCTCTCTATGGTTCCAAAGGAGCAAATGGAGTTGTATTAATTACCACTAAACGAGGTAAGCCAGGTAAAATTAATATTAGGGCTCGTTTTACTTATGGTTATAATCAAACAGGACGTATGCCACAGTTTGCCAATGCATATGATTGGGCTACATTGGCAAATGAAGCTAAAATAGGACGTTATGAGAGTCCTCTGTATACCCCAGAGGAACTCAATATTATCCAAAACGGACTAGACCCTGATTTGTATCCTAATATAAACTGGCAAGACCTTATGCTTAAAAAAGGAAGCCCACAATACAAAGCAGAAATCAGTTTCTCAGGAGGAGGTGATAATGTCAGATACTATGTATCTGGACAATATTATGATGAAAATGGTATTTACAAGACTCAAAGTTCAGAAAATAAATATAATACCAACTCCACCTACAAACGATACAATTATCGTGCAAATGTTGATATGAATCTAACTAAAACCACTTTAGTAAGAATTGGAGTAGGTGGATGGTTAGTTGACCGCACACAACCAGGTGCAGAAGGAGACAATATCTGGGGATCATTCTCAGAATTTACTCCTTTAAGTTCTCCACGTAAATATTCAACCGGACAGTGGCCCCATGTTAATGGTCGATTGACACCTGAAATTCAATTAACCCAAACAGGATATAGAACCATATGGGAAAATAAAGCAGAATTAAACGTTACTTTACAACAAGAACTAAATTTTATTACTAAAGGATTGATATTTGAAGGTACTTACGCATTTGATACACAAAATTCAAATATTACCAATCGCCGTAAATTACCTGAATTGTGGGTAGCTCAAAACTATCGCGATCAAAAAGGTCAACTAATTCTTCGTAGGACATCCAATCCACAGACAATGACCCAAACTGTGACGACCGAAGGCTGGAAACGTAATTATTTACGTGCCCATTTAAAATACAATCGGTTATTTGCAGAGGTTCATCGCGTAGGAGCTTATGCCATGCTTTATCAAGAACAAAATGCAGATACCAGACTTGCCAATGAAGGTGATATTATCGCTTCTATCCCTCACCGTAATCTCGCCTATTCAGGAAGCTTTACTTATGCATTTCGTGACAGATACTTGGTGGAGTTCAATTGGGGATACACAGGATCTGAGAATTTTGAGCATGGCAAACAATTTGGCTTCTTCCCTTCCTATTCTGCCGGATGGGTTATTTCTGAAGAACCATTTATTAAAAGAATTGCACCATGGCTAGAAATGCTTAAAATTAGAGGTTCTTATGGTTTAGTAGGTAATGATAATATCGGTGGACAACGTTTTCCTTACATTTCTTTAATAGGAACAACCAGTGGGTATAACTGGGGAGAATTCGGTTCTCATGGAATTCAAGGATACCGTATAACAACGGTTGGTACTCCAAAATTAACTTGGGAAACTGCAAAAAAATACAATTTAGGTATCGATTTCAATCTTTTCAACAGTAAATTAACAGGTACAGTCGATATCTATAAAGACGTACGCGATGATATTTTCATGAGACGTAATCACATGCCATTAACTACAGGTCTGGCCGATCAAACTCCAATGGCAAATGTTGGACGCATGAAAGCCACAGGATGGGATGGTAACATTGCTTTCTTGCAACGAATCGGACAAGTAGATATCACATTACGTGCCAACATGACTTACCAAAATAATGAAATCGTAGACCGTGATGAAGCAGCTAATGAACTTTGGTATAAGATGGATAAAGGATTCCGCCTCAATCAGACACGTGGTTTGATTGCGCTTGGATTATTCAAAGATCAAGAAGATATAGATTGCAGCCCATCACAAACAGGGTTAGCAACAGATGGACGCCCCGTTTTACCTGGAGATATCAAATACAAAGATGTAAATGGTGACGGCGTTATCACAGATGATGATTATGTACCATTAGGATATAGAGAAATGCCAGGCTTACAATATGGTATGGGAGCAAGTGTCCAATGGAAAAATCTTTATGTTAATGTCTTGTTCCAAGGAGCAGGTAGACGTGACTGGTTTGTGGGTGGAAACGGACCTCATGCATTCCATAATGGAATGACAGGTAACATTCTTCAAGAAATGGTAGATGGCAACCGTTGGAGTCCAAGAGAAGTCTCTGGAACAGCTGACACAGAAAATCCGAATGCAGATTGGCCACGCTTAACTTGGGGAAATAATGCAAACAACAATCGTAAATCTACTTTCTGGATGAAAAACGGACGTTACTTACGCCTAAAAAATGTGGAAGTTACTTATGATCTACCCAAAGGGTTTGCTCGCAAAATGTATATGAGCAATATACGCCTAGGCTTTGTTGGAGAAAATCTCTACACTTGGAGTCCATTTAAATGGTGGGATCCGGAAGGTAATAATGAAAGCGGTTCTAATTATCCAATTAGCCGGACATACTCATTCTCAGTTCAAGTTGAATTCTAACAAAATATTAAATATGAAAAAATTAATATTCAACATAATAGCAATAGGGACAATCTTTATGCTTAGTTCATGTGCCGATTATCTTAATGTAGATAAATATTTCTACGATCAACTTTCTCTGGATTCGGCTTTTGCAAAAAAAATCTATGTAGATGGATGGTTGGCTAACGCCTATGAAGGAATGAATTTTATGGCAGAGTTTAAAGAGCGTTATCGCTGGGGATCCGATGACCTGATTAATCCAGATGAAAAAGCAATGCAGAATGGTAATTACAGTGCTGATGACCCATTAGACAATATGGATGGTCGTGGTGCAGCCGGTACAATGTATAAGGTATACGAGAGTGTACGTAAAGCTTCCACATTTATTGAAAATGTTGGCAGATGTCCCGAACTAACGCTCACAGAAATCTCTGATTATACCGCACAAGCACATTTTTTACGCGCTTATGCTTATTGGTCTTTACTTCGTAGATATGGCCCCATTCCCTTAATTCCTAAAGAAGGATTAGATGTGAATCTTTCATATGAAACACTTTCATTACCACGTTCCAAATTCGATGATATCATTAACTTTATTAACGAAGATTTGGAACTTGCAGCTGTAAACCTACCGGTAAGACGTACCATTAATAACATGGGACACCCTACTAAGGGAGCTGCTCTGACTTTACGCGCACGAGTACTTCTGTATGCAGCAAGTCCATTATTTAATGGAAATACAGATTTATTCAACATGAAAGATAACGTAGGAAATCAATTAATTAACCAAACTTACGATGAAGGGAAATGGGCACGAGCCGCCGCCGCTGCCAAAGACGTAATGGAATTAAACCAATACGCATTAAATATTATAAAACCGTCAGCAACAACTATCATGCCTCCACATCATCCAGAATATTCTGATAAAGAATTTCCTAACGGCTGGGCTGATGTTGACCCATATGCATCGTATAAATCAATTTTTGATGGAACAATCCTTGGTTCTAAAAATGATGAATTGATTTTCACCCGTACCAATGAAGGACATAACACTATTAGAGGATTAGTGGAGTCTTGCATACCACGAACCTTAAATGGAGGTAATAAAATTGGCGTTTCCCAAAAAATGGTAGATGCTTATTATATGAATGACGGACGTACCATCCAAGAAGGAAAAGCTGACGGCTATTACCAAGAAAGAGGATTTACAACTAGTTCAACAGAATATCCATATTTACCAGCAAAAGTTTCATTACAATATGCTAACCGGGAACCTAGATTCTATGCATCTATTGCATACAATGGTTCTATTTGGGAATGCGAAAGTGCGAATGAAAGTAAATATAGAAGACAACAACTTTTCTACTACAAAAATGAGAACGACGGAAAATTAGGATTCAAAGAAGATCTCCCTTTAAGTGGTATTGGTTTCAAAAAATTCTATAACCCTGAAGACGCGTTGACGACTGGAGGATATGTGGTAAACAAAACAGAACCTTCAATGCGTTATGCAGAAGTACTATTGATTTATGCAGAGGCACTTAACGAACTGACAACCACGCACAATGTAGTAACCTATAACGGAACTAGTACGACCATTTCACGTGATATTGAGGAAATGAGATATGCGTTAAAACAAATCCGTTTTCGTGCCGGTTTACCAGATTTTAAGGATGATATATATGCTGATCAAGGTGAACTCCGTACTAGAATAAAAAGAGAACGACAAATAGAGTTTCTTGGTGAAAATGCTTTCCGTTTCCTTGATAATCGTAGATGGAAAGATGCTATGGTAGAAGAAAATATGCCATTAATGGGTTGTAATATCAACATCAGTTATGATGAAGATAAAATACAATTATATTATGTACCTACAGCCATTACTTCAATGCCTAAAAACTTTGAACAAAAAATGTATTTCTTCCCTATACCGACCGAAGAACTGAAGCGAAATGTAAATATGACCCAAAACCCAGGATGGCAATAACAACATAATTAAGTTATAAATATGAAACAGATTAAAAATATAAGTCTTATCTCCTTGCTTTTATTGGCGTTTTCTTCTTGTGTAGACGAGTTAGATGACGAATTATTCACAAAGTTCACTAACCTGAAGCTAAGTGGATGGCAAGAAACGTCCTTGAATATTGAAGAGGATAATACAGCTATATTACCTCTATATTTTGGAATAAACGGAACTTCCGGTAATGATAAAGATATTCAAATCAAAATTGGTTTTGATGCTGATACATTAGATGCCTATAATTGGGAGAAATACAAGAACGAAACAAGTAAATACTACCAACAGTTACCCGAGGAAAGTTTTACTTTAAATCAAAATACATTCACAATCAAAAAAGGAGATCTAAACACAAGTGGGTATTGTACAATAGACCTTTCCCTTATTGGAGATTTGTATGATGATTACGTATTACCTCTGAAAATCACATCTTCTGTAGGCGAACCGATCGGTCCAAATAAATATTCTAAGGCATTGTATCACATTGCCTTTAAGAATCATTTTTCTGGAAACTTTGCCGGATATGGTACTATAAAGGAAGAAGGTACCAGCTATACCACTTCAGCTAATGGTAAGACATTGTATGCGATTTCTAAAAATAAATGTTATATGTACGTAGGTAATGTAACTCGCGATAATAGTACTGACTTCAAACAATATATCGTTGAATTAACGTATGACGAAACAACTAAAAATATTACATTAAGTACAAAAAATAGTGCGTTGAATTTAGAAGCAGAACCTGTCAGTATTACGCGCAAATATACCAAAAACACCACTGATCTGCGTAAGTACAACGAAGAAACTGTCATCGTTATGAATTACAAATATAATGATTTGTCAGAAGGCAGCTCCGCACGTTATTCATATGAAGGTACATTGACGATGAACCAAAGCGTATGGGCAAAAGACTATCCAGATGTACCTATAGAAGATGAAGAGGAGTAAACGAAGAGTAATTATTAACCAAAGATTAATAAACATGAAAAAAATATTATTCATACTATCAATAGCAATGCTCCCACTAGTGTTTACCAGTTGTAGCGATGATGACGACAATGGAGGAAATACAATTCCCGCCAATGCCGTAGAACTGAAAGTAGATGAAACAGAATTACAGATTGCACAAGAAAATAGCCGTATAGTGAATATTATGGCTGGTAATGGAGATTATAAAGTAACTTCCTCTAATGAAGAAGTGGTAACAGCCACTGTCGATGGTAAAGTGATCACAATCACAGCACTCCCGACAGATAATAATGCTGAAGCAATGATCGTCGTGACAGACAAATATTATAAAAGAGCTTATATTAAAGTAGAAACGGCTGCTGTCTTCGGAATACGCCTTAATAAATCGGAAGCTACTCTTTTTTCCCAAGTTGACGGACAGGATGTATTCACGTTCAAAATTATCACTGGTAACGGTGGATATAAGGTAGAATACCTTGAAAACCCAGATAATTGTACGGAACTAATCGGAGTAGAAGATATAGAAACGACCGGTACTTTTACTGTAAAAGGTTTAGATAATGGTACAGCCAAAATCAAAATAACTGATAAATTAAATAAATCTCTAACAGTTGTTACAAAAGTAATTGCTCCAGACCCACTCATAACAAATTACGACGGAAAGATCCTGCAATTTAGTGCAACACAACAGAGCGGAAAAGTAGAAATAATCAGTGGTAATGGAGGATATAAATTGGAAATTGCTGATCCAAGCATTGTGAAAGCATCCATGAACGGCAATACAATTGAAATAACCGGTAAGAAAAATGGTTCTACATACATTACAATTACTGACTCTAAGAAACAAGAGAATAAATTGACTGTAACAGTAGATGGAAAGAATTATGGCTTAGCACTCGATAACAAATTCTGGCTCTATGCAAATTTCGGCAATATAACTGATAATAAGCTTGTTAAAGTCAAACAAACTACATGGGAAATCATCTGTCGTTTAAACTCACTTTCATGGTTAGAGACATTTATAGGTATGGAAGGGAAATGTCTATTACGTGGAACAGGAGATGGTTCACACATTGAACTATCAGCATTAGGAGATGCCTTTAAATTCCATAGTAAAACTGAACTTAAAACAAATGAATGGATACATATCACATTTGTCATAGACTGTTCTAAGACTAATCATAAAGAACAATACCGCTTGTTCATTAACGGAGAAGAAGATGATTATATTATCGACAATCAAAGTAATAGACATGAAGAAGTAGATTTAGCCTCTAGTAATGATGATAACAAGTTCACACTTGGACGTGCCTGTGGTGACGACCGACGTATGCTGAATGGTTCTATCGGAGAAGCTCGTGTATGGACTGTTGCCCGTACGCCAGAACAAATCAGAGCTAATCTGTGGAGATTAACAGAAAAGGACCCTGTAGGCTTACTAGGTCACTGGGAATTTAACGCCGGAGTTGAAACAAATTATATTCAAGATATCGCCGGAGGAAAATTTGAAAACAACTTAACTATTTGTGGTAAAGGTGGTGCTATTAGCACTAAAGTACCTATGTCGGCATGGATTGAAAAAGATTACCTAAAATAATAAAAACGAAACGATATGAAAACACTTTATAAGTTATTATTATTGTCCTTCCTATTTACTTGGACATTTTCATCTTGTAGCGATGACGATGACGAAACATCCTTAATAAAAGATCCTGTCATTGATACTGTGGCTCCAGTTTCATTGTTGCGTGCAGAAGTAACAGAGAATGAAAACGAGCTACTAGTCAAATGGACGAATCCGATGAACAAAGATGTGTATCGGGTAGAGATTTCTTATTCAGCAGTCACCACACGTGCGTTTTCAAGCAGCCCTATATTAGTTGAAGCATCTAAGGGTACCGAAGGGGAAGTACTCATTACTGTACCTTGCTATGATGTCTACACTATTTCTGCAGTAGCCATCAATAAAGCAGGTATACGCTCTCCCAAAGAAAGCGTAAAAGCAGAACCTTATCTTCCTAAGTCTACAGAATCTGACGACAAAGAAGAATAATACGTCTGAAATCTAAGATAAGAACCATCACAGAACTCAATTTTGTGATGGTTCTCTTTTATAAGCACATTCTGATACGGGAAGAAAATACACAAAAAAAGAAATATTTCAAATAATAAAAACTTTATTTAGGGATATTCCTAAAATAATAAAATTTAAGGCAACTAATTCATTGCGAGTCAGTTGCCTTTTTTGTATCTTTAAGCATTCACCCCCCAAAACGGTTTGACGGCCAAAATGAGGGTAATCTAAACTAAAAACACATGGTAAAGATACAAAAAATCTCCGAAATCGAACCTTGTTTAGGTTTTACTGAGTTCGATATGCTAAAAAAATATCGTCAAAGTTTTGCAACGAGTGAATTAGGTCGCCTCCATGCTCTGTTTCCTTTCTCGGAACTGGCCCGACAAAATGCATTTGAAGTCCTCTGCTTTGGGTCGTAAAAGTTATTTTTCTCCTGAGGGCAAAATAGCCTTGATGGTCTTGAAGTCCTATACCAACTTTTCCGATTCACAACTGATTGAACATTTAAACGGTAATATTCATTACCAGTTATTTTGTGGTGTTCAGATTGATCCTCTTCATCCACTGACCAATCCTAAAATCGTCAGTGCAATTCGTCAGGAACTAGCGGACCGCCTTGATATTGAGTCCCTCCAGCTTATTCTGGCAGAGCATTGGAAACCTTATCTTGAGAACCTTCATGTCTGTATGACCGATGCCACCTGTTATGAAAGCCATTTGCGCTTTCCTACTGATGTCAAACTCTTATGGGAAGGTATTGTATGGCTTCATCGTCATCTGTGCAAACATTGCCGGACATTGCATATACAACGTCCCCGTAACAAGTATCTTGATGTAAGCCGTGCCTGTCTTGCTTATAGCAAACTGCGTAAACGCAGGAAATCACAGAACCGTATGATTAAACGCAGACTACTTCAGTTGTTGGAAAAGTTACTGGACCAGCTGGAGCAGCTTCATTCATCCTGCAGGCACAAGCTCACACTATCCTCTGATTACCAAAGACGTTTCTCGGTCATACAGACAGTCCTTGAGCAAGGGAAGAATTTATTTGCAGGCAAAAAAGTGTCCGACCGTATCGTGAGTATCGACCGGCATTACCTTCGCCCCATTGTCAGGGGCAAGGAAACCAAATCCGTTGAATTCGGAGCCAAAGTCAACAATATACAGATAGACGGAATCTCCTTTATAGAACATATCTCCTTTAAGGCTTTTAACGAAGGAGTACGTTTGAAAGACTGTATTCAGCTGCAACAACAACTGACCGGGGTTAGGGTTAAGGCACTTGCGGCAGGTTCAATCTATGCCAATAATGCCAACCGGAAATTTTGTACTAAATATCATATAAGTACTTCCTTTAAGCGTAAGGGCAGAGCGGCCAAAGATGAGCTGCTTCGTAAGATATTATGTTCGGAATTCAGCCGTGAAAGAGCTACCCGCCTGGAAGGAAGCTTTGGAACACAGAAACAACATTACTCACTGGCTAGGATAAAAGCCAGAAACAGGAAAACGGAAATGCTTTGGATTCTCTTTGGAATACATACCGCCAATGCGGTATGCATGATAGAAAAGGTTGAAAAGAAAAAAAGAACCGCTGCATAATCGGACTAAAATAATAAGAGGAAAACAGGAGTTTTTTTTTAACTTCCCCTAAAAAGACATATACATAATCCATGGTTGGGAAGAAAAAATAATGATATGTGAATAATATTCCATAAAAAAGACAGAAGACTGGAGACTTTACAGAGAAAAATTAAGAGGAAACCAGGTCAGCGGAAATTAAAACAAAAAATTTAAATTTCTTTCATGAGCCGTATTATACTTCTCAATTTCCAATGCTAGTGATTTTTTTAGCTGCACAGCCATGAAATCCAAGAAAGGTTGATTTACTTCATCATCTTGCGATTGCCGCAAAGAAAGAATATAGTCGGATCTATCTTCTTTAAAGACTTTCATTGGGAAAAGGTGATAGCAAAACTGGATATAGTTCATCAACAAGCGAGCCGTTCTTCCGTTACCATCCACCCACGGATGAATAGTAACCAAGTTAAGGTGAACATTGAAGCTCAACTCGTATTGTTCCCGAAATGTTCCCACCGTTTTTTGTTTTTCCTGTAAGATAGTACAAAATTCTTCTACTTTAGCAGGCACTTTTTGATAATTCATATAAGAACGCCCACCAACACCAGCAGTAACACCGCACAAACGAAACTCACCTTTGGAAGAATCAAAAGAGCCACCCATAACATTATGCACACTTCCAGTAGTACGCATTAGCGTAGCATTCAACTTTCGCAAGAAGGCGGGGGTAATCACTGTGTCTTGTTTGCTTTCCTCTTTGGCAAGTTCATACGCTTTCTTTAAATCCTCATTCATCAGATGATACACCAACGGCTTTCCTTTGGCAGTTACCCCTTCATCAAAGAGAAGTTGCGTATCCATTTCAGTAAGCGTAGAGCCTTCAATAGCCGTAGAATGGGTAATAAGAGAATAAAAGTAGTACTTCTCATAGTCCACCGACTGACTGATACCAAGTTTCTGAAACTCTTGATACAGTTCTTCTATCTCCTGCCAAATATCCTTTTCCATAATAGGCTATCTTTAAATTGTTATTTTTCCCAAAATTACTCCGATTTTATACTCCGACAAAAGGAAGCGACATATTTTTAAGGAAAGAAAGATTTTGTTCAAGAATGATTGGGGGTCAATTTGGGAACAAACACCTTAAAACAAGAAAGCTAAATGATTGATATTTTATCATTTAGCTTCCTATGTGGTACCCTTAAGCGTTCTTTTCTCGAACCAATTTTTACATGATTTAAATCTAATTTGGGAACTAAGGGATTTTATTCCAAACCCCAATAAGCTCATTTATCATCAAGCAAAGAACACATAAGGATATATAGACAAAGGTAAATAAAAATAGCCACTAGACAAAGTATGCAATATTATTTTTTATATTCTTACGAAAAGGACACCTTTTGTAATATAAACGTCAGGTAAGAAAAGACCACTCTATTTCCTTATATATAGGATGTTAGCTACGTAACTTCACACTCAAACAATGGGCTATATAGGTGCATTGCTTAACCCAACCGTTCTTTTTGTTTCTTTTCGCAAAGAAAGAGCTATAAAAAGGTTACTATACTTTACTTTCTTACTGCATTTACTATTTATTCTAAAAAGGAGATGAGTATGAAAAGTAAACGTCAGTATCGGGAGCTAACCAACGAAACTAAATTAAAAATTAGCCAAAGCCTAAAGCATCGCAATAAAAGCGAGGCTCACAAACAGGCAATAGCCGAAGCTATGAAATTATATTGGGCAACAATACCACATAAGCCAAAAGATGAAAAGGAAGTAGAAGATGAATAATCTTCTCTCTTCCTTATTATCAAAGGGGGAAACTGTAGTCTGTAGAGTACATTTCCCAAAAATAAAAAAGTAAATTTTGAATTTAAAATGAATTACCACCATGAGAAAGGAACAATAACTTTTGATAGAATCAAGATTAAATCCAACTATAAATATCTTCTCAATACCAAAGTGAAATTCAATGAAAGATTTCACTCACGCAGTGGAGAAAAGACAGGTCTATTTTACAGCTCCAAAGACGATATAGATGTACCTTATAATCTTTACATAGCTGTCAGTTATCCTAAACAAACCCTAACTCTTGAATTTTCAAGCAAAATTTTAAAAGAGAACTATCCAAAATTGATTTCAAAAAACACCATCAAAGAATGTCTTACCAATATTAACCTATTAGATATTTGTGAGATTGATGTAGACAACATCCTAGCAGAAGGGGCTATAACATCAGTAGATGTCACTTATGACACTAATTTTATTTTAGATGACGAAGCATTAAATGCACTCAATTCACAAGTAAACAATTACAGACGTTTTAAATGGACGCATTACGAGAAAGAAGGCATCACCTTCACTAAAGACGTGAAATCTAAAGGTTGCACAGAAACAATTACCCTATATAATAAGGAAAAAGAAATATGTACCAGCCACAATAAAAACTTCCTAAGTAGCTTACCACGACCACAATCAATAGTGGACTACTTCAAAGGGAAAACACGATTTGAAATCACATTGGACACTCCTAAAAAGATAATGAGCTATTTGAATTTAGCCGACACCAAAATATCCAGTGTACTAAATTCCAATACGAATCCTATCCTTACTCAATTCGACAAAGTTTTCGGCAATTCTACAGCCGATATGTCAAATACAACTTTTGACGACTATGAGAATTGGGCAATGAAAATCATTCTCGAAAGGTACAAAGGTGATTTGAAATTACTGGAGCAAGATGTTAGGAGTAAATTCAATTCACGCAGTGGAGCAGCCAAACGAATGAAAAAGTTTGAGACTGTTTATCATGCAATGACAACAGCCTCAACTAGCGAAAGCCCTGTTGAAAAGATACGTAATCTGTTACTTTGATGAGGCTTATGTATCAAAACAAAAAGCGTATCAATATAATCTATCAAAAGACATATTGATACACTCTATTTTGTGTCAGCTTAACCTAAAAGATTAATATGATTATTTCACACGTTCGTAAGAGGCTATTGTTGATGCACTTCCTAGTTTCGTTTTAGAGGTAAATGTGTCTTTTGTAATTTCGGTGATTTCAGTTTCAAATGACAAACCCCATTTTTGTGATTTGAATCTGAAAATGTTTCCTTCCATAGACCAAGTACCATAGTCATTTCCATTATCATTTCCGTTCCAGTATGTTTTGTTTGCTTCGATTTTGAAGATTGAAGTTTTATCATCTTCATCTAAATCTCCTTCACTTGAATATGTCATTTTCCACCATCCTACTATCATCTCGGAATAATTAATATTTCCATTGTTGTCTTCTTTTTTTTCGTCATCATCAGAAGAACAAGAGACTAGTATGTTAGCTGCGAGTAGGATTAATAACAATGTGAATAAATTAATTTTTTTCATATAATGTCTATTTTATAATTTGTATACATAATTTAATGTTTAGTCCAAAGTGGGGGAGACAATAAAAAACGTGGACTATTTACTTTGTATTGTTTTCTGTGGTATCGCCAAACACCATATTCCCGAATACATAAGTAAAAGCCCACGCTATATAAGCGCAGGCATCAACTTTGTAATTCTTGGGAATTTTCTTTAATTTGGCGATTTTCAGAAAACAAGAATATACAAGCTAACGCTTTTTATTTATATGTCTTTAATTTCAATGTTACATAGGCAGTTACTTTAAATTTGTGTACAAAAATACAATTTTTCTCATAATAGCTAAAGTGAAAGTATATAATTTAATTCCTCTCTACTATTGAATTGATATATTTTTCCATTTATTTTAATGTATCCCTCTACGTTGTCATTTGTTGCTTCCAATAAGCTCTTAACCGACACACCTAGCGCTATTGCTATTTTTTCAACAGTGTCCAAACGTGGGTTCCCGTAGATTGCACGTGTTAGACTGCCAGGGTCTATTCCCATTTCATTAGCAAGCTCTTTTAACTGTCTTCCTTGTGCCTTACAAATGCGTTTTACATTTTCAGCTAGAACTTTTTCCATTGTCTCTTTATTTTTTCCCAAAATTACATGGAATTATCGTAAAAAACAAATAATGTATTCATAATTGCTAAATATATCAATTTATATTTTGAATTTAATTGTTTTATATGTATATTTGTGACAAAATAATTGATATATAAAACAAAAGATGGGACTATGGATAAGAAGGTAGTAATATTTGCAAGAGTTTCAACGTCTAATCAGGAATACGATAGACAAGTGAATGAATTAACAGTTTTAGCTGCTAATAATAATTGGAAAGTATGCGCTTGCTTTACGGAAAAAATTAGTGGGGCAAAAGCAAACACAGAAAGAACAGAACTGTTACGTATGGTTGAATACGTTACAAATAATGCAATAGACAAAGTACTTGTAACGGAGTTATCCCGTCTAGGGCGGAATACACTAGGAGTATTAGAAGTTATAGAACTTTTAAACAGCAAAAAAGTTTCCATATACATTCAAAATTATGCTATCGAAACACTTACACCAGAAGGAGCAATAAATCCTATGTCCCAATTTCTTATTACAATCTTAGCCGAAGTAGCAAGAATGGAGCGAAAAACTATCCATGAACGAATAGAAAGTGGTTACAAAAATTATCGCATCAATGGTGGCGTCGTAGGCCGTAAAATTGGGTATCGAAAGGATAAAGAAACTATGCGAGAAGAATATAAAGAAGAAATTAGACTGCTCAAAAAGAACTACAGTCTTAGAAATATACATACATTAACAAATACTAGTATTAACACATTAAGGAAATTAAAAACTATGATATAAATATATCTACAACCTCATCCATGAGTAGTCTTACTCTACATATATTGTAGAAAGATGGGATGAATTAATCTGCATACAACTAAAATGTAAATTCATCTCGATAAGGTTAAAATGCAGAAATAACTGCCAATGAGCAGACGGTAATATCTTAATTAAATGATTACATTAGAAAAATGTAAGCAAATACTAAACCAAGAATATGAAAAATTCAATAATGAAGAAATAAAGCTACTAAGAGAATATCTATATCTATTAGCAGAGCTACAAATAGAAAGTGAAGAAGAATACAAAAAAGAATAAATAAAATTATGAATGTTATAATATATTGCAGAGTAAGTTCTGATGAACAAACGTTAGGAGCCAGCTTAGATGTACAAGAAGAACGCCTACGGAAGTATTGTAACCAAATGGGATATAACATCATTGACAATATCCCATACAGAGAGGACGAGAGTGCTAAAACATTTGAGAAACGTCCTGTCATACAAGGAATAATGAATTATATACGTAAAAACAAAGGTAGAGTAAACAAATTACTATTCTTACGGTGGGATAGATATTCACGAGACATTATCAGTGCCAGTGAGAACTTAAAAGAATTACTCAAATTGGGAGTTGAACCAAACGCAATCGAAGCACCTTTAGACTTCAATTCTGACACTTGGCCCCTATTATTGGGAGTACACATAGGTTCGGCACAATGCGACAACATCAAGAGGTCAAAAGCCACAATGGACGGCATTCATGGAACATTAGCAAAAGGAAAATGCGCTAATAAAGCACCAAGAGGATATAAGAATGTACGTATTAGCAAACATGAAACCCATGTAGAAATAGATACCAATACAGCACCATTTATACAAGCCATGTTTAAAGAAGTGGCTAAAGGCATTGAAACACCTTGTTATATCCGCAGGAAGTTTGCAAGAAAAGGATATAATATACCCGAAAGTTCATTTCTTGAAATGCTACGCAACAAATTTTATATCGGTTGTAATCGGTAACTTTGTATCGTCAAAAATCGGAAAAGTAAAATCGACATGATTAGAAAAAATAGCATTGTAATTTTGTGGTGCTAACTACTAATTACAATGCTATGACCGAGACTTCCCAATTAAAGAAGTATCTGATGTGGTACAAA
The DNA here is from genome assembly GCF_900155865.1 of Bacteroides bouchesdurhonensis. GTDB lineage: Bacteria > Bacteroidota > Bacteroidia > Bacteroidales > Bacteroidaceae > Bacteroides > Bacteroides bouchesdurhonensis. The sequence goes on along the minus strand of NZ_LT707006.1, from coordinate 822,465 downwards.
GTTAAAGAATTATTTTCAACTGGCCTAAACAAGACCCAAATAGGTCAATCCTTAGGTCTCCACCGTCAAACGGTGGCCAAGTATCTGTCCATGACAGAAGAAGAGTTCATTTCCAGCCAGAGCTATGACCGTCATTACGGTCATAAACTTGACGGCTATGAATCTTATGTAGTCAATGAGTTGCGCAAGTGGCCTTTTTTGTCCGCTCCGCAGCTCCATGACCGCTTGAAGGAGCATTTTTCGGATCTTCCGTGCGTGACTCCCAAAACGGTCTTCAACTTCGTCAACCGGTTGCGTTTAACGCACGATCTTCCCAAGGAGGTTGAGAAAGGTTACCGCCCCTATGAGAAACAGCCCGAGACGGCCTATGGCGAATACGCCCAATGCGACTTCGGTGAACGGTGGATGAAGACACCTCCGGGACAGTCTTTAAAAGTGTATTTCTTTGCGATGTGCCTGAGCCGCAGCAGGTATAAGTTCGTCTTCTTTAGCCGTACACCGTTTACCACCGCTCTTGCGGTTTATGCCCATGAACTGGCTTTCGAGTTCTTCGGGGGAGTACCCCGAAAAATAGTTTATGACCAGGACAAGGTGTTTCTTGTCAATGAAAACCTTGGTGACCTGGTGCTTACCCGCGGTTTCCGCACTCTTGTCCGTGAACATGGCTTTGAGCCCGTGTTCTGTCGCAAATCCGATCCCCAGAGCAAAGGCAAGATAGAGAACGTCGTCAAATATGTGAAGTACAACTTCCTTCGCGGCCGCGAGTTGGTTGACATAGGCCTGCTCAACAAGGAGGCCCTTGGCTGGTTGGAACGCACGGCCAACGGCACGGAACACCACGGCATACGTCGTGTCCCGTCTGAGGAGTTCGAGACGGAGAAAGCACACCTCACGCCTTATAAGGGAGTTCCGACAGTCCCTTGCGAAACCCTCTTGCCGCATCACGTGCGCAAGGACAACGTGATAACCTACAGGGGCAACTATTACAGCGTTCCCACAGGCACCTACCGCGGCCATCAGACACTGGTCTATATCGAAGAAAAGGAAGGCCGGCTATATATCTACAGCCATGAGACAGGCAAAACCCTTGCCGTTCACAAAATAAGCGGAGATAAGGGACGTCTGGTAAGCAACACCTCCCACCGGCGTGACCGCGAAGCCCCGCTGGACGATTATGAGGCTTTTGTACGCAAAGAACTTCCCGTAAGCACGGTGATTGATACATATTTGTCACAACTACGTGTGCATAAGGCCCGTAATTACCGCGACAACCTCCAGTTTATAGTGCGGCGCCACGCGGCATACTCGGACATCACGCTTACCGAAGCTTTTGCCGAGTGCCTCAAGGCAGGTGTCTTCAACGGATGCAGCCTGATGGAGGTAGCCGAGACCCTCAGGATCCGTAAGGGAGAAGCCCCCATCGAGGTCCGGACGGAAACCGGGCCGGTTCCCGGAGCCGACACATCCGCCATGATCCCCGAGAAAACAGACATATCCACCTTTAACACCCTTTTCGTATGATAACGAACGAACAAATCAAGAACCTGTGCTCGCGTCTGCGCCTGTACGCCCTGCCACGCCTGCTGGAATCTGAAGCTCATCTGGCGCAGGAGCAGGGAAAAACCCATGTCGAGTTCCTGCATGACCTGCTCTCCCGCGAGGTTCAGGAAAGAGACAGCAAGGACTTCCAACGGCGGCTGAAAGCGGCGGCTCTGCCGGCAAGACACGACCTCGACCTTTTCGACCACAACTACTCGCAAGGTATAACCGCACCAAGACTGCGTGAACTGCGCCGGCTGGGGTGGCTCGAACAGAACTACAACCTGATACTCATGGGACCTTCCGGAACAGGCAAGACCTTTATCGCCGCAGGACTCGTGTACGAGGCTGTGGGGCAAGGATACAAGGCTTACATGGTCACGATGGAGGATGTCATAAACACCATCAAGATGAAAACGCTGATGCCTTCGGCCATGAGTGCATACAACCGTCTGCTCAAAGCTGATCTGGTGGCCATCGATGATATAATGCTCTTCCCGGTGAAAAAAGAGGATGCCGCAGGATTCTTCAATCTGATCAACACGCTTCATGAGAAAGCCTCACTGATAATTACCACGAACAAGGCACCCACCGAATGGGCCAAAACGCTGGATGACGAAGTGCTGGCTTCAGCAATTCTGGACAGGCTGTTATATCACTGCGAGGTCATAAAACTCGCCGGGCAAAGCTACCGCATGGGAAACCGAAAATCCATTTTTGAAGAGGAAAAAGACGCATCTTTGGCTGGGGGTACCCCCAGCCAAAGATGACCAACATTAAAATGTAATCAATAGTATAAACTGGTAGTCTCAATTATTAAATGGTGATTTAACTTTACCGAAAAATGACGATTTAAAATTTGCTTATTACATCGGTAAAATTCGTGTGCCAGCATACAAAGGAGAACCCGAATATTATGTAAACGGTGAACATGAAGCAATTATAGATAAAGAAACATTCTATAAAGTTCAAGAAATATTAGACGGCAAAAGAAAGAAAACACCTAAACTATCCAAAGCCATAAATCCTGACTTATTTTTGCGGAAGTTTTTAATCTGTCCCGTATGTGGTTGTGCCCTAACTGGTGCGACAAGTTCGGGCAATGGCGGCAAATACACCTACTACTTTTGCTGCAACAATCAAAAACATATAAGAATGAGAGCAGAGAACGTAAACGAAGAGTTCGCTCGATACACAGCCCAATTAAAGCCCAATAAAACGGTATTGGACTTGTATAACGAAATTCTAAAGGATTTGCAAAACGAACGCAAAGGAGAAAGCAAAAAAGAAGCAGCAGCACTGCAAAATGAACTTTCTACCGTCCAAAAACGCATCAACAGCATTGAAGATAAATATCTAGACGGAGATTTAACCAAAGAACAATATAACAGAATGCTGGAGAGATACACCAAAGAAGCCTCAGCCATGCAACAACAGATTGAAATGCGTGAGAACCCTAACCGTAGTAATATCGAACCAAAACTAAACTACTCTATCAATCTGATAAACAATATAGATAGCTATATAAGAAATGCGTCTGTAGGGGTGAAAATTAAGCTGATAAGTTCGATGTTTCCCGAAAAAATCGAATTTGATGGAAAAACATATCGAACCAATTCTTACAATAAAGTTCTTGATTTAATCTATCAGCAAACCAACGAGTTACGAGGAGTAGAAAAGAAAAACGGAGAGAGTTTTTCAACTTTCTCCGCTTCAGTACCCAGACCCGCATTTGAAATAATTAAAGTGGGGAAAATGTGGGTAAAAAGAAAAACGCGAAAAAACGCCATAACTACACTGTATTTCAATATATTACAATCCTATTAAATTTTAATCCAAGTTAATCGAATTGCAAAATATTTAGCAGATGTGGGGAAAATGTGGGGAAAATATCTATATTTGCAGCAGAGTAAAATTCAACCTGAAAGTCTATGAAAGTAACCTTTATCATTAAAAAAGCAGCCAAACGATATGATACAGAATCCATGGCTACAATCTATGTCCGTTTTAGAAACGGAAGGCAGTTAGACTCCGTTGCTCCTACTCAGTTAGCCATCAATCCCAATCTATGGGATGATAAAGACGAATGTGTAAAAACGAAAGCTGTCTGCAATGAAGAAATGCGTACCCATATAAATGAAGAGATACGCCAGTTGAAAACCTATATCGAGAAGGTATATCAACAAGAAAAGGAAGCAATAGACAAAGAATGGCTAAAAACAACACTTGATAAATTTTACCATCCTGAAAAATATTTTTTGCCGGAGGAAGTGGTTATCAAGCCTACCATTGGAGAACTATTCGATGAATTTCTAAACAAGCACCCTTTGTCGGAAGTACGAAAGAAAAATTTCCGGGTTGTCAAAAGAGCCTTACTGCGTTATGAACTATATGTAAGGGCTACAAAGAGAGGACAAAAGGGCTTTATCTTTGACGTGGATTTGGTAACACCTGACACGCTTCGGGATATGTGGGATTTCTTTCAGAACGAATACCAGTATTATGAACTTTACCCAAGCATTTATGAAGCCATTCCCGAAAAGAGGACACCACAGCCCAGAAGCAAGAACACGCTGATAGACTGTTTTTCAAGAATACGCACATTCTTCCTGTGGTGCTTCGATAACAAACGCACCACAAACAGACCTTTCGACAAGTTTCCGATAGAGGAGTGTACATATGGCACACCTTATTATATAACACTCGAAGAAAGGGACAGGATTTTTAATGCAGACCTTTCTGCCACCCCACAACTGGCAATACAGAGGGATATATTCATATTTCAGACACTGATAGGATGCAGGGTGAGCGACCTGTACCGAATGACCAAACTAAATGTGGTCAATGAAGCCATAGAATATATTCCCAAGAAAACCAAAGAGGGGAATCCGGTTACGGTACGTGTTCCACTTAACGACAAAGCGAAAGAAATCCTTGAACGCTACAAAGAATATGAGGGAAAACTGTTGCCGTTCATATCCGAGCAAAAGTACAATGATGCCATAAAAAAGATATTCAAATTAGCTGGAGTTGACCGCATCGTAACAATCTTAGACCCGTTGACGCACAACGAAATCAAACGACCTATTTATGAAGTGGCAAGCAGCCATCTGGCAAGACGTACGTTTATCGGCAATATCTATAAAAAAGTGAAAGACCCGAACCTTGTTTCCGCACTGTCGGGACACAAGGAGGGAAGCAAAGCTTTCAGACGATACAGGGATATTGACGAAGAAATGAAGAAAGACCTTGTAAAACTATTAGACTGATACTTGTATGGGACAACAGGAATATGATAATTTCAAAAGACTGATAAAGGAATGGCTCGACAGCCATCCGAATGAATATGCTGATTTTGTAGAAGAAATGAACGACAAGAAGTTCAAAGGGTTCTTCAATATTTTCAATACGGCTGTAAGGCTTGTTCCGAAATATAAAGAAGCAGCACGCAAGAGAATAGGCGATGATAGAAACCCTGATTTCGAGGAACTGGAAAATGTTCTTTTACAATCAGACCTTGCCGAGAAAATAGTGAATGAGTTTCATACCCCGAATAAGAGAAGCATTGTTCCTGCCATGCTTGCATGGCTCTATTACGGACGAAGCTATGAGTGCATGGTGGAACAGGGTGAGGAACTGACCAAAAGAAAGGATATTCCCACCTTATACAAATGGCTTGTTTCCGGCATGGTCAAATTCATTATCAGAAAAAGCATCGCCAATGGCATGAGAACCAAAGAGGACTGGCAAGTATTCAGGAAGCAGCAGAAAGCCATTGAGGAAAACTCTCTTGTGGAATGGGCAATAGAAGAAGATGAAGACATGGACGAGGAAGAAACAGATATGCTGCAGGAAGAACAGCCAAAGACCGCAGGGCGCAAAGCCGACACACGCACGTTGCCCGAACTTCTGATAGAAAGGCATGACATACTGATTGAAAGAATTGGCACACGATTGAAAACCCATGCTACGGAAACAGATATAGCACGACTGTTTATCGCACTGGTGGAATACCGATTCATGCGGAAGTGTCCCATCAAGACTTTCAGAAACGCACTGTACGAGCAGTTCAAGGAACAAGAAATCGTCCACGAAAGAGGCATCCAGAAAGCATACAGAAATCTCACTTCTCCGTTTGGAAACAGCAAGAAACTGGTAAAAGACATTGGTGAAGACCATGAAGCCATCGAGGAATTGAAAGCCTATCTATCCAATTGAAGTTCGTTTAATTCGCTTTTCGTTTTTACGAATTTAACGAATTGAATATCATTGTTTTACGATTGATTTTCATTATATATTTGCGCCACTATCCTAATCGGGGTAGTGGCTTTTCGTTTATAATACTGCCGAAACGGGAAGTCTTACAACCGGCAGTTTCAAGAAGCCTATGACAGACATATTGGCAATTATCCAAAACGGAAACGGCAACATCAAGTTGGAAGTAACAGGAGAAGATTTGCTATTATTCTCCAACCAGTTAATCAGCCGTGCGAAGCATGAACTTTCTACCGCCATTGCGGAAGCAAGAAAGGAGAAGTATCTAACCAAAGAGGAAGTGAAAAAGATGTGCGGTGTTTGTGATACCACACTCTGGCACTGGTCTAAGAAAAACTATCTGAAGCCTGTAAAGGTTGGAAACAAGGTCAGATACCGACAATCCGACATTCAGAGAATTTTAGGTGAACACAACCCTTTAATCTAAGCCTATGAAGGAGGAAGAATATATGCGCGTAGGAACAACTTTGTACAAGGTGGTCAATCAGCCATGCGCTAATGGCGGTTATGAAAAGAAACGTGTCGTATGGAACAACAGCACATTACGGCAGGACTATGGAAAGAACTATCTTGCCACCGTCCCCAAGTATGACGGCTTTTGCACCGTTCCCAACCATTTGAACTACCAAAAGGAGATTGAGGGATTTCTGAACCTTTACGAGCCTATAAAGCATAAACCGCAGCAGGGGGACTTCTCCCACATCCAATCCTTGATGCGGCACATCTTCGGGGAACAATACGAGCTGGGTATGGACTATATGCAACTGCTGTATCTACAGCCGACACAGAAGCTGCCTATTGTCCTACTTGTTTCAGAAGAACGCAACACAGGCAAAAGCACGTTCTTGAACTTCCTGAAAGCCGTGTTTGAGAACAACGTGACTTTCAACACCAACGAAGATTTCCGCAGCCAGTTCAATTCCGACTGGGCAGGAAAGCTGCTAATCGTTGTGGACGAAGTTTTGCTCAACCGCAGGGAAGACAGCGAACGGTTGAAAAACCTGAGCACCACTTTCACCTACAAGGTGGAAGCCAAAGGCAAAGACCGAACGGAGATTGCTTTCTTCGCCAAGTTCGTGCTATGTTCCAACAACGAATATCTGCCCATACTCATAGACGCAGGAGAAACACGCTACTGGGTGCGGAAGATAATGCCGTTGCAGAGTGATGATACCAACTTTCTGCAAAAGCTAAAAGCGGAAATACCCGCATTTCTTTATTTCCTGATCCAAAGGGAACTATCCACAACACAGGAAAGCCGTATGTGGTTCAACCCAAGACTGACACATACCGCAGCCTTGCAGAAAATAATCCGAAGCAACCGCAACCGACTGGAAATAGAAATGACCGAGTTGTTGCTTGACATCATGTCGAACATGAACGTGGAAAGCGTATCATTCTGCCTGAACGACCTTGTAACCTTGCTACTCTATTCACAGGTCAAGGTTGAAAAGTATCAAGTGAGGAAAGTTGTGCAGGAAGTATGGAAACTTACTTCCGCACACAATTCGCTATCCTACACCGCTTATGAGTTCGCACCCCATCGTGAGTGCCACTATGAGCCGAAAAGGAAAACTGGTCGGTTTTATACGGTAACGAAAGAACAACTGACCGCTATCTAATTATTTTGATGAAATGATGAATAAGGGGAGTAATATATTGCCTTACAGATAGATATGTATTCATCAAACACTCATCAACAACGATTGCTGATGAAAAAAGAAAACATCATTTCTCTTTTGGCAAGCAATCTGATGAGAAAAAGATGAGCCGATATAACGCTGTTTAACAGTGTGTTAAATTCCAAATTCATCAAATCATCATTTTTTCATTCACCAACAAATCCGCAAGAAAATGACAATAGAAGAAGCTAAAAGCATACGAATAGCCGACTACCTGCACAGCTTGGGTTATTCACCAGTAAAACAACAAGGTATCAACCTTTGGTACAAATCTCCGTTTCGGGAAGAGAGTGAAGCATCGTTCAAAGTGAATACCGAACGTGAACAATGGTATGACTTCGGTTTGGGAAAGGGCGGAAACATCATTGCACTGGCTGCACATCTGTACGCTACCGACCATGTACCTTACATCTTGAAACGGATAGCAGAGCAGACACCGCACGTGCGCCCGGTATCTTTTTCTTTTGGCAAGCAAAGCTCTTCTGAGCCGAGTTTCCAACAGTTGGAGATTGTTCCGCTGTCATCTCCTGCCCTGCTTGCCTACTTGCAAGGTAGAAGAATAAATACAGAACTGGCGAAAAGAGAATGTAGTGAAGCCCGTTTCACCCACAACGGCAAGCGGTACTTTGCCATCGCCTTTCCCAATGCTTCGGGTGGGTTTGAGGTTCGCAACCGCTATTTCAAGGGCTGCATCGCTCCAAAGGAAATCTCCCACATCAGACAGTCTGGGAAAGCGAGGAATACCTGTTATGTGTTCGAGGGATTTATGGACTACCTCTCCTTTTTGACATTGAGACAAGAGAGCTGCCCAAATTATCCGGAATTGGACGGGCAGGACTACATTGTATTGAACTCAGTATCGAATGTAAACAAAGCTCTCTATCCGTTGGGCAATTACGAACGCATCCACTGCTTTTTAGACAACGACCATGCAGGAATGGAAGCACTCCGGCAAATCCGCATGGAATACGGCAGAGACCGATACATCCGGGACGCTTCGCAGATTTACAGAGGATGCAAGGACTTGAACGAATACTTACAGAAACAGGTTGAAAGAAAAAGGCAAGTCCAATCCGTCAAAGGAGTGAGCAGCCAGTCACCGAAAAAGAAAAACGGCTTTCGGTTATAGCCCACTATAACTACACGCTCCGCTTTCGTAGTTGTGGGCTCTCCCGAGGGGATTAGGGCTTTGCCCTAATGACCCACTCAGGGTGTTTCACCCCTGAGAACCCCGAGCAAAGAGTGACCCTCTCTTTGCAATCTCCGCTTATGGGTTACCCCTAAGAACCCCTCTGCGAAAGCGAGCAGAATAATCAATTGCAAACAAAGAAAAGAAGCTATGGCAACAAAATCAAGCATACATATCAAGCCTTGCAGAATCGCATCGAGCGAGGCGCACAACCGAAGGACTGCCGAGTATATGCGTAATATCGGGGAGTCCAGAATCTATGTCGTTCCCGAACTTTCCACCGACAACGAACAGTGGATAAATCCCGACTTCGGCACTCCCGAACTGCGAACTCATTATGACAATATCAAGCAAATGGTCAAGGAAAAGACCGGACGTGCCATGCAGGAAAAGGAAAGGGAACGCAAGGGAAAGAATGGAAAAATTATCAAGGTGGCGGGATGTTCACCCATCCGTGAAGGAGTATTGCTCATCAGACCGGATACCACACTGGCTGATGTACGCAAATTCGGTGAAGAGTGTCAAAGACGCTGGGGCATCACTCCATTACAAATTTTCCTGCACAAAGACGAAGGGCATTGGCTGAACGGTCAGCCGGAAGCGGAAGACAGGGAAAGTTTTCAGGTCGGGAGCAGATGGTTCAAGCCGAATTATCATGCACATATCGTTTTCGACTGGATGAACCACGAAACCGGAAAGAGCCGAAAGCTCAATGACGAGGATATGGCAACCATGCAGACCCTTGCTTCCGATATTCTCCTGATGGAACGTGGGCAGGCAAAAGCTGTTACAGGCAAAGAGCATCTGGAACGAAACGACTTCATCATTGAGAAGCAGAAAGCCGAACTGCAACGTATAGAGGAAACCAAGCGACACAAGGAGCAACAGGTAAGCCTTGCCGAACAGGAACTCAAACAGGTAAAATCGGAGATACGCACCGACAAGCTCAAAAGTGTAGCCACTGATGCAGCCACAGCCATAGCAAGTGGCGTCGGTTCTCTTTTCGGCAGCGGAAAATTGAAAGATTTGGAGCAAGCCAACGAGAGTTTACGGCATGAAATAGCCAAGCGTGACAAGGGCATTGATGAATTAAAAGTCAAGATGCAACAAATGCAGGAACAGCATGGCAAGCAGATTCGCAATCTTCAAGAAATACATCATCAAGAACTTGAAGCCAAAGACAAGGAAATATCACGATTGAACGCCATTCTTGAAAAAGCGTTCAACTGGTTCCCATTGCTCAAAGAAATGTTGAAAATGGAAAAACTCTGCTATGCCATCGGATTTACCAAAGACATGGTAAACAGTCTTTTGACCAAAAAGGAAGCTATCAGATGCAATGGAAAAGTCTATTCCGAAGAGCATAGACGAAGATTTGAAATAAAGAATGATGTTTTCAAAGTGGAGAAAAGTTCGGTTGATGATAACAAATTGGTGCTAACTATAAACCGACAACCAATCAGCGAATGGTTCAAAGAGCAATGGGAGAAATTAAGGCAAGGTTTACGACAATCAACGGAAGAATCAAGAAAAAGTAGAGGATTCAGAATGTAATATTGATAGTATTTGATTGTATCTCAATAAAATTAAATATCTTTGTAAGCGGATTGAGACAACTCTGTCCAAGACATATTAAAATTTAGAAGAAGCGTTATGCTTATTTCTTGCGAATGAAAACCTGAGAAACTTTCAAACGTGTACAAGAATAGCATAGTGGTTCTCACGCTATAGCGTGGGCTGCTATTGTTACATCTGTACACAAAGGTTTTCTCAGGACCTTCATTCAAAGACGTGGCATTACAGTTCCACGCTTTATAATTTAATATTATCTTTTCTTGGATATTGAGAAGAATAATAAATTTTATATTTGATATTAGATGATTATTGTATATGTAATCTAAAAGGCTATACTTTAATTAAATACTCTGATTGTAGAATAAATTTAATTGTAAAATGAGAAGAATGAAATTGCTTATATTTTTTGTGTGTTTGATATGTACTATTCCTTCGTTCTCACAAGATGATTATGACAGAAGTTTGAATGAATTGGAAAAGGTAAATGATTTATTGTTAGATGCTTCTGCATCTTTTTTGAAATTTCCTAATAACCATAGCAACACAATAATTGTATTTAATCAATTAAAGGAATTGAATACAATATATAAAGAAATACAATCTAACAAATATGAAGTTCTTTCAAAATGGGATAATTATAAAGTGAGACTGTTTTATGATACGACAGATAAAATGCAAGCCATTGCAGATGCTTTTGAAGAGTTATTAAGAACTATTGCAGGATATACTTCTAGTGGTATTGAGGGAACTGTAATGGAAGTATTATTGGAGCCTCTTTTTGATGAAGCTGGTTGGGAGAAAAGAATACTTAACGTAACATGTCCTGATGCCTATTTTGTAGAATATTCGTATGAAGATTTTAAGATGATGTTTGTAAAGAGCACTCGCCCAAGAAATGATTATATGAATAATTGCTATCATAATATTGAAGTGACATTTACGTATGAAGGACCATATGGTGCTGGAGGGTCTTATTATGTTGGTGGAAATAAATATAGAATGATTCAATTTAAAGATAACGAAAATGTTTCTTATCGTAAAGTTGTAAAAGCCAAATCTATTCGTAAATAAATGTAATTGTAAAGATGAAGAAAATTTTTATTGGTATTTTAGTATTAATATTCTTTCCTATAGCTTACTATTTCTTGCACTTGCATGTTTTACAGATGTCAGAGAGTTATGTGGAAAAGAAAAAGAACACTTTACAGAAGGAGTTCTATGATAAATTAAATGAATATTGGGCAGGAGAATCTCGTTTGATGTATTCAGAAGAGTATGGCAGTACGTCTTATGTTCCTATGGATATGGATGCAGTTCAGTTTATTGATAATAGGAATGAAAAAGATGCAACTTTCTATAGTTCTGTTGAAAGGCTATTCCCTTATGACAGATTCCCTCTACTAACATCAACAATGTTCAAATGTTTAAGGCCGGGGTGTTTTAGGGAGTTATATGAATTGAATGCAGTAAAGAATATGCCTTGGAGGGCCTTCTTGCTGAAATATCAAGAGAAAGATAAGTTTCAGATGTTTATTTTTAAACCAGTAGCTGTAGGGTACTTACAATCTTCATATAATTTGAGAGATTGGAGACCTTCTTTAGATGAGAGTTGTACTAGTGCACTTGAGTACCTTATAAAAGAAGATAGAAATTATAAGGATTGCTATAATCAAAATAACAAGAAAACAATTAATAAAATTTTAAGTCTTTACAATCGCTATTACTACTTGCAGACAGAAGGTCATTATCAAAACTTTGAAGACAATAATTATGTAAATTTTGAAAATATAAAACTCTCACCTAACCCAGAAGGCGAACCGTTATGTGGGCATCGAATAAATTGGATTTATAATGGTTTTTATCGTGTGTATTATGATACATATCCACTGTTGACTTATGAAGTCACATTTAATCATCTAAACTATAATAATGATAAAGAAACTTATTATACAGAGCACTTTTTTGTTGTCAAAATTTGCTTTTGGACATTATTTTTTATACTATTTGTTTATTTGTCATATCTAATATATCGTTTTTCAAAATATCGTTCAACAGCGAACAGCTTAAGTTCTAAAATTAATATAGAACCTGATATATCGTATTTATATAATGAAATTATAACGAAAGCTAATCCTAAAATGTTTATAGAACCTTACCAGCCTAATAAGTTAGCTACTGCAAATGAAATTTATTCAGAAGCTTTGAAAAATAAGCATAATAGGGATGTTTTAAAAAAATTGTTAGATAGAATAAAGAAAGAATTATGATTAAGTATATAGTATTTATGTTTGGACTACTTTTGTTTTCTTCATGTAATGAGAATGAAAGTGAGAGTTTTATTACAAAAGAAATGAAGAACTATATAAGTAATAATGTAGATGGTTCTTATGGTTTCTTTGAGCGTAATATGGTAAAGGAACATATTGATAGTTTCAGTTGGAAATCTGACATATACAGAATTCAACGCCAACTTTATATGTATGCAAGCCAAAGAAGAACTATATTGGCAAATAACTATGTTCCTCTTACTAAAACTACAGGATGGCTATTTCCAAACATCTTTGAATCGAATTTTGAAAAGCCTCAAGGATATGCTAAAAAAATTAAAGAGTCATATATTACAGAAGAAGAACGCGAAATCTGTGATTATATATATTATAGTGAATCAGTTCCTAAAATTCGAAAAATGATAAAAGATTTGGAGGAAGAAGAATTTCATGGTGACAGAATATATTATGCTTGCGGTTATCGAACTGCTTCTGGAGCAATTGTCGATAGACAATTTGTTTTATATACAAATGGCGAAAAGAATTTTATTGAAATATTTGAATTAAAATACAATTATGAAATGTTACGTGATTTTGTTCAGCATAATTTAAATGTTGATTTAGAGGAATCTTATATACAGACTTTGCTTGCAAAGTATAAGGCAATAGAAAGTGAAGATAAAGAAAGTCAAAATTCTTTTTTAACTATACCAACTTCAACCATTTCAAATAAATATAGTGCAATATTTAGACGACTTGAAAAGTATTAATCCTAAAATGTAACATTAGACCTAATGCTATTTAAAAGTTATGTTAAATACTAATAAGTGGAAATTTCATTTATAATTTAGATATATTATGACAGCACAATGTAGAGAACGATTAATTTATAATGGTGAAGAATATTATCTTGCGACAGAGCCATTAGCTTCTTATCTTATTAAGCATTATATAAGGTTTATTGCTCCACATACGGCGTGCTGGAGAGGGTATATAGGTTCTTGGCTTATTGAGGATAATAAATTATATCTTGTTGATTTGAAAGCTAATATATCTGAGGGTAATAAAAAATTTGGTGCAGATAAAGAAGTTGGATTAGATTTTTTATTTCCCGGACAAACAAAAGTCTTTGCGAATTGGTACTCAGAAGTTATACGTATTCCACATGGCAAAATGATGAAATATGTACATCAAGGATATGCTTCACTGTATGAAAAAGAGCTTTTCTTAAGATTTGAATCAGGAATTCTTGTAAGCTATCGTGAAGAAGATAATACTCATTTCTATGCCAATAAAAAGAGAATGGAAGAAAGAAATATGAGTGATTTATGCGAAGCTATATTTGGTGTAAAACTTCAGAAAAAAGGAAATTGGCTACATAATTTGTTTAGACATTTACATAAACTATATAGAAGATAAACATAAAAAATTAGCTTCAACTGTAATAATGGAAAGAAAGGCAGAATTCAGTTATAAGCATTCTTCTACTTTCTCAATATTCCAGCCACTTTCTATTTTGTAGAAATATACAATATATCTAACATTATTAACAGTAACGATAACATATCCTTTTTCCGGTACACCTGTTATACCGTAAGTCTGAGCAATCAAAATATTTGCTTTATGATAAGTTTGCACCAAGTCCATATTAAACTTTTTTTAATTCTACACAAAGTTACCCAAATTCGTAAATAGTAATTCTTTGCTTAATATAATATCAGAACATAAAACAGAATCCTTTCTTTTGCGAAGCTTTAAACCTTTCAATCTCCAAAGAAAGCGACTTCTTCAACTGTCCTGCCATAAACAACAAGAACAACTGATTGGTTTCTTCATCTTGGCATTGACGTAAGGAAAGGATATAGGCTTCTCTATCTTCTTTAAATATTTTGGTCGGAAAAAGGTGATAGCAAAATTGGATGTAGTTCATCAATAATCGAGCTGTTCTTCCGTTGCCATCCACCCACGGATGAATAGTTACTAAATTAAGGTGGGCATTAAAGCTCAATTCGTATTGTTCCCGAAATGTTCCCATTTTCTTTTGCTTCTCTTGAAGAATCGCACAAAGTTCATCCACCTTAGCAGGAACTTTCAAATAGTTCATATAAGAATGTCCGCCAACACCAGCCGTAACACCACATAGACGGAACTCTCCTTTAGAAGAATCAAAAGAGCCACCCATCACACTGTGAACGCTGCCAGTAGTACGCATCAGCATTGCATTCATCCTTTTCAGAAAAGTAGGAGTTATAGGTACAAGGCTGTCTGATTCAACTTTGGCAAGTTCGTACGCTTGCTTCAAATCTTCATTCATCAGATGATGCACAAGCGGTTTCCCTTTCGCTGTTACTCCCTCGTCAAAGAGAAGCTGCGTATCAAGTTCGGTCAACGTTGAGCCTTCTATGGCTGTGGAATGGGTAATGAGAGAATAAAGGTAGTACTTGTCATAGTCCACCGCTTCACTGATACCAAGTTTTTGAAACTTCTGGTACAACAGTTCTATTTCTTGCCAAACACCTTGTTCCATTACTTTTATTTAATAGGCTTTATTTCTTTTCAAAGGTAACTTATTTACTACGTTCAACCAAAAGAAATAATGACTTACTGCTATATTTTTTGCACGTGTGGGGAAAATGTGGGGAAAATTCAAGCAAAAGAAAAAGCTAAGTATTGAATTATCAAATACTTAGCTTTCTTCCTTGTACCCAGACCCGCATTTGAAATAATTAAAGTGGGGAAAATGTGGGTAAAAAGAAAAACGCGAAAAAACGCCATAACTACACTGTATTTCAATATATTACAATCCTATTAAATTTTAATCCAAGTTAATCGAATTGCAAAATATTTAGCAGATGTGGGGAAAATGTGGGGAAAATATCTATATTTGCAGCAGAGTAAAATTCAACCTGAAAGTCTATGAAAGTAACCTTTATCATTAAAAAAGCAGCCAAACGATATGATACAGAATCCATGGCTACAATCTATGTCCGTTTTAGAAACGGAAGGCAGTTAGACTCCGTTGCTCCTACTCAGTTAGCCATCAATCCCAATCTATGGGATGATAAAGACGAATGTGTAAAAACGAAAGCTGTCTGCAATGAAGAAATGCGTACCCATATAAATGAAGAGATACGCCAGTTGAAAACCTATATCGAGAAGGTATATCAACAAGAAAAGGAAGCAATAGACAAAGAATGGCTAAAAACAACACTTGATAAATTTTACCATCCTGAAAAATATTTTTTGCCGGAGGAAGTGGTTATCAAGCCTACCATTGGAGAACTATTCGATGAATTTCTAAACAAGCACCCTTTGTCGGAAGTACGAAAGAAAAATTTCCGGGTTGTCAAAAGAGCCTTACTGCGTTATGAACTATATGTAAGGGCTACAAAGAGAGGACAAAAGGGCTTTATCTTTGACGTGGATTTGGTAACACCTGACACGCTTCGGGATATGTGGGATTTCTTTCAGAACGAATACCAGTATTATGAACTTTACCCAAGCATTTATGAAGCCATTCCCGAAAAGAGGACACCACAGCCCAGAAGCAAGAACACGCTGATAGACTGTTTTTCAAGAATACGCACATTCTTCCTGTGGTGCTTCGATAACAAACGCACCACAAACAGACCTTTCGACAAGTTTCCGATAGAGGAGTGTACATATGGCACACCTTATTATATAACACTCGAAGAAAGGGACAGGATTTTTAATGCAGACCTTTCTGCCACCCCACAACTGGCAATACAGAGGGATATATTCATATTTCAGACACTGATAGGATGCAGGGTGAGCGACCTGTACCGAATGACCAAACTAAATGTGGTCAATGAAGCCATAGAATATATTCCCAAGAAAACCAAAGAGGGGAATCCGGTTACGGTACGTGTTCCACTTAACGACAAAGCGAAAGAAATCCTTGAACGCTACAAAGAATATGAGGGAAAACTGTTGCCGTTCATATCCGAGCAAAAGTACAATGATGCCATAAAAAAGATATTCAAATTAGCTGGAGTTGACCGCATCGTAACAATCTTAGACCCGTTGACGCACAACGAAATCAAACGACCTATTTATGAAGTGGCAAGCAGCCATCTGGCAAGACGTACGTTTATCGGCAATATCTATAAAAAAGTGAAAGACCCGAACCTTGTTTCCGCACTGTCGGGACACAAGGAGGGAAGCAAAGCTTTCAGACGATACAGGGATATTGACGAAGAAATGAAGAAAGACCTTGTAAAACTATTAGACTGATACTTGTATGGGACAACAGGAATATGATAATTTCAAAAGACTGATAAAGGAATGGCTCGACAGCCATCCGAATGAATATGCTGATTTTGTAGAAGAAATGAACGACAAGAAGTTCAAAGGGTTCTTCAATATTTTCAATACGGCTGTAAGGCTTGTTCCGAAATATAAAGAAGCAGCACGCAAGAGAATAGGCGATGATAGAAACCCTGATTTCGAGGAACTGGAAAATGTTCTTTTACAATCAGACCTTGCCGAGAAAATAGTGAATGAGTTTCATACCCCGAATAAGAGAAGCATTGTTCCTGCCATGCTTGCATGGCTCTATTACGGACGAAGCTATGAGTGCATGGTGGAACAGGGTGAGGAACTGACCAAAAGAAAGGATATTCCCACCTTATACAAATGGCTTGTTTCCGGCATGGTCAAATTCATTATCAGAAAAAGCATCGCCAATGGCATGAGAACCAAAGAGGACTGGCAAGTATTCAGGAAGCAGCAGAAAGCCATTGAGGAAAACTCTCTTGTGGAATGGGCAATAGAAGAAGATGAAGACATGGACGAGGAAGAAACAGATATGCTGCAGGAAGAACAGCCAAAGACCGCAGGGCGCAAAGCCGACACACGCACGTTGCCCGAACTTCTGATAGAAAGGCATGACATACTGATTGAAAGAATTGGCACACGATTGAAAACCCATGCTACGGAAACAGATATAGCACGACTGTTTATCGCACTGGTGGAATACCGATTCATGCGGAAGTGTCCCATCAAGACTTTCAGAAACGCACTGTACGAGCAGTTCAAGGAACAAGAAATCGTCCACGAAAGAGGCATCCAGAAAGCATACAGAAATCTCACTTCTCCGTTTGGAAACAGCAAGAAACTGGTAAAAGACATTGGTGAAGACCATGAAGCCATCGAGGAATTGAAAGCCTATCTATCCAATTGAAGTTCGTTTAATTCGCTTTTCGTTTTTACGAATTTAACGAATTGAATATCATTGTTTTACGATTGATTTTCATTATATATTTGCGCCACTATCCTAATCGGGGTAGTGGCTTTTCGTTTATAATACTGCCGAAACGGGAAGTCTTACAACCGGCAGTTTCAAGAAGCCTATGACAGACATATTGGCAATTATCCAAAACGGAAACGGCAACATCAAGTTGGAAGTAACAGGAGAAGATTTGCTATTATTCTCCAACCAGTTAATCAGCCGTGCGAAGCATGAACTTTCTACCGCCATTGCGGAAGCAAGAAAGGAGAAGTATCTAACCAAAGAGGAAGTGAAAAAGATGTGCGGTGTTTGTGATACCACACTCTGGCACTGGTCTAAGAAAAACTATCTGAAGCCTGTAAAGGTTGGAAACAAGGTCAGATACCGACAATCCGACATTCAGAGAATTTTAGGTGAACACAACCCTTTAATCTAAGCCTATGAAGGAGGAAGAATATATGCGCGTAGGAACAACTTTGTACAAGGTGGTCAATCAGCCATGCGCTAATGGCGGTTATGAAAAGAAACGTGTCGTATGGAACAACAGCACATTACGGCAGGACTATGGAAAGAACTATCTTGCCACCGTCCCCAAGTATGACGGCTTTTGCACCGTTCCCAACCATTTGAACTACCAAAAGGAGATTGAGGGATTTCTGAACCTTTACGAGCCTATAAAGCATAAACCGCAGCAGGGGGACTTCTCCCACATCCAATCCTTGATGCGGCACATCTTCGGGGAACAATACGAGCTGGGTATGGACTATATGCAACTGCTGTATCTACAGCCGACACAGAAGCTGCCTATTGTCCTACTTGTTTCAGAAGAACGCAACACAGGCAAAAGCACGTTCTTGAACTTCCTGAAAGCCGTGTTTGAGAACAACGTGACTTTCAACACCAACGAAGATTTCCGCAGCCAGTTCAATTCCGACTGGGCAGGAAAGCTGCTAATCGTTGTGGACGAAGTTTTGCTCAACCGCAGGGAAGACAGCGAACGGTTGAAAAACCTGAGCACCACTTTCACCTACAAGGTGGAAGCCAAAGGCAAAGACCGAACGGAGATTGCTTTCTTCGCCAAGTTCGTGCTATGTTCCAACAACGAATATCTGCCCATACTCATAGACGCAGGAGAAACACGCTACTGGGTGCGGAAGATAATGCCGTTGCAGAGTGATGATACCAACTTTCTGCAAAAGCTAAAAGCGGAAATACCCGCATTTCTTTATTTCCTGATCCAAAGGGAACTATCCACAACACAGGAAAGCCGTATGTGGTTCAACCCAAGACTGACACATACCGCAGCCTTGCAGAAAATAATCCGAAGCAACCGCAACCGACTGGAAATAGAAATGACCGAGTTGTTGCTTGACATCATGTCGAACATGAACGTGGAAAGCGTATCATTCTGCCTGAACGACCTTGTAACCTTGCTACTCTATTCACAGGTCAAGGTTGAAAAGTATCAAGTGAGGAAAGTTGTGCAGGAAGTATGGAAACTTACTTCCGCACACAATTCGCTATCCTACACCGCTTATGAGTTCGCACCCCATCGTGAGTGCCACTATGAGCCGAAAAGGAAAACTGGTCGGTTTTATACGGTAACGAAAGAACAACTGACCGCTATCTAATTATTTTGATGAAATGATGAATAAGGGGAGTAATATATTGCCTTACAGATAGATATGTATTCATCAAACACTCATCAACAACGATTGCTGATGAAAAAAGAAAACATCATTTCTCTTTTGGCAAGCAATCTGATGAGAAAAAGATGAGCCGATATAACGCTGTTTAACAGTGTGTTAAATTCCAAATTCATCAAATCATCATTTTTTCATTCACCAACAAATCCGCAAGAAAATGACAATAGAAGAAGCTAAAAGCATACGAATAGCCGACTACCTGCACAGCTTGGGTTATTCACCAGTAAAACAACAAGGTATCAACCTTTGGTACAAATCTCCGTTTCGGGAAGAGAGTGAAGCATCGTTCAAAGTGAATACCGAACGTGAACAATGGTATGACTTCGGTTTGGGAAAGGGCGGAAACATCATTGCACTGGCTGCACATCTGTACGCTACCGACCATGTACCTTACATCTTGAAACGGATAGCAGAGCAGACACCGCACGTGCGCCCGGTATCTTTTTCTTTTGGCAAGCAAAGCTCTTCTGAGCCGAGTTTCCAACAGTTGGAGATTGTTCCGCTGTCATCTCCTGCCCTGCTTGCCTACTTGCAAGGTAGAAGAATAAATACAGAACTGGCGAAAAGAGAATGTAGTGAAGCCCGTTTCACCCACAACGGCAAGCGGTACTTTGCCATCGCCTTTCCCAATGCTTCGGGTGGGTTTGAGGTTCGCAACCGCTATTTCAAGGGCTGCATCGCTCCAAAGGAAATCTCCCACATCAGACAGTCTGGGAAAGCGAGGAATACCTGTTATGTGTTCGAGGGATTTATGGACTACCTCTCCTTTTTGACATTGAGACAAGAGAGCTGCCCAAATTATCCGGAATTGGACGGGCAGGACTACATTGTATTGAACTCAGTATCGAATGTAAACAAAGCTCTCTATCCGTTGGGCAATTACGAACGCATCCACTGCTTTTTAGACAACGACCATGCAGGAATGGAAGCACTCCGGCAAATCCGCATGGAATACGGCAGAGACCGATACATCCGGGACGCTTCGCAGATTTACAGAGGATGCAAGGACTTGAACGAATACTTACAGAAACAGGTTGAAAGAAAAAGGCAAGTCCAATCCGTCAAAGGAGTGAGCAGCCAGTCACCGAAAAAGAAAAACGGCTTTCGGTTATAGCCCACTATAACTACACGCTCCGCTTTCGTAGTTGTGGGCTCTCCCGAGGGGATTAGGGCTTTGCCCTAATGACCCACTCAGGGTGTTTCACCCCTGAGAACCCCGAGCAAAGAGTGACCCTCTCTTTGCAATCTCCGCTTATGGGTTACCCCTAAGAACCCCTCTGCGAAAGCGAGCAGAATAATCAATTGCAAACAAAGAAAAGAAGCTATGGCAACAAAATCAAGCATACATATCAAGCCTTGCAGAATCGCATCGAGCGAGGCGCACAACCGAAGGACTGCCGAGTATATGCGTAATATCGGGGAGTCCAGAATCTATGTCGTTCCCGAACTTTCCACCGACAACGAACAGTGGATAAATCCCGACTTCGGCACTCCCGAACTGCGAACTCATTATGACAATATCAAGCAAATGGTCAAGGAAAAGACCGGACGTGCCATGCAGGAAAAGGAAAGGGAACGCAAGGGAAAGAATGGAAAAATTATCAAGGTGGCGGGATGTTCACCCATCCGTGAAGGAGTATTGCTCATCAGACCGGATACCACACTGGCTGATGTACGCAAATTCGGTGAAGAGTGTCAAAGACGCTGGGGCATCACTCCATTACAAATTTTCCTGCACAAAGACGAAGGGCATTGGCTGAACGGTCAGCCGGAAGCGGAAGACAGGGAAAGTTTTCAGGTCGGGAGCAGATGGTTCAAGCCGAATTATCATGCACATATCGTTTTCGACTGGATGAACCACGAAACCGGAAAGAGCCGAAAGCTCAATGACGAGGATATGGCAACCATGCAGACCCTTGCTTCCGATATTCTCCTGATGGAACGTGGGCAGGCAAAAGCTGTTACAGGCAAAGAGCATCTGGAACGAAACGACTTCATCATTGAGAAGCAGAAAGCCGAACTGCAACGTATAGAGGAAACCAAGCGACACAAGGAGCAACAGGTAAGCCTTGCCGAACAGGAACTCAAACAGGTAAAATCGGAGATACGCACCGACAAGCTCAAAAGTGTAGCCACTGATGCAGCCACAGCCATAGCAAGTGGCGTCGGTTCTCTTTTCGGCAGCGGAAAATTGAAAGATTTGGAGCAAGCCAACGAGAGTTTACGGCATGAAATAGCCAAGCGTGACAAGGGCATTGATGAATTAAAAGTCAAGATGCAACAAATGCAGGAACAGCATGGCAAGCAGATTCGCAATCTTCAAGAAATACATCATCAAGAACTTGAAGCCAAAGACAAGGAAATATCACGATTGAACGCCATTCTTGAAAAAGCGTTCAACTGGTTCCCATTGCTCAAAGAAATGTTGAAAATGGAAAAACTCTGCTATGCCATCGGATTTACCAAAGACATGGTAAACAGTCTTTTGACCAAAAAGGAAGCTATCAGATGCAATGGAAAAGTCTATTCCGAAGAGCATAGACGAAGATTTGAAATAAAGAATGATGTTTTCAAAGTGGAGAAAAGTTCGGTTGATGATAACAAATTGGTGCTAACTATAAACCGACAACCAATCAGCGAATGGTTCAAAGAGCAATGGGAGAAATTAAGGCAAGGTTTACGACAATCAACGGAAGAATCAAGAAAAAGTAGAGGATTCAGAATGTAATATTGATAGTATTTGATTGTATCTCAATAAAATTAAATATCTTTGTAAGCGGATTGAGACAACTCTGTCCAAGACATATTAAAATTTAGAAGAAGCGTTATGCTTATTTCTTGCGAATGAAAACCTGAGAAACTTTCAAACGTGTACAAGAATAGCATAGTGGTTCTCACGCTATAGCGTGGGCTGCTATTGTTACATCTGTACACAAAGGTTTTCTCAGGACCTTCATTCAAAGACGTGGCATTACAGTTCCACGCTTTATAATTTAATATTATCTTTTCTTGGATATTGAGAAGAATAATAAATTTTATATTTGATATTAGATGATTATTGTATATGTAATCTAAAAGGCTATACTTTAATTAAATACTCTGATTGTAGAATAAATTTAATTGTAAAATGAGAAGAATGAAATTGCTTATATTTTTTGTGTGTTTGATATGTACTATTCCTTCGTTCTCACAAGATGATTATGACAGAAGTTTGAATGAATTGGAAAAGGTAAATGATTTATTGTTAGATGCTTCTGCATCTTTTTTGAAATTTCCTAATAACCATAGCAACACAATAATTGTATTTAATCAATTAAAGGAATTGAATACAATATATAAAGAAATACAATCTAACAAATATGAAGTTCTTTCAAAATGGGATAATTATAAAGTGAGACTGTTTTATGATACGACAGATAAAATGCAAGCCATTGCAGATGCTTTTGAAGAGTTATTAAGAACTATTGCAGGATATACTTCTAGTGGTATTGAGGGAACTGTAATGGAAGTATTATTGGAGCCTCTTTTTGATGAAGCTGGTTGGGAGAAAAGAATACTTAACGTAACATGTCCTGATGCCTATTTTGTAGAATATTCGTATGAAGATTTTAAGATGATGTTTGTAAAGAGCACTCGCCCAAGAAATGATTATATGAATAATTGCTATCATAATATTGAAGTGACATTTACGTATGAAGGACCATATGGTGCTGGAGGGTCTTATTATGTTGGTGGAAATAAATATAGAATGATTCAATTTAAAGATAACGAAAATGTTTCTTATCGTAAAGTTGTAAAAGCCAAATCTATTCGTAAATAAATGTAATTGTAAAGATGAAGAAAATTTTTATTGGTATTTTAGTATTAATATTCTTTCCTATAGCTTACTATTTCTTGCACTTGCATGTTTTACAGATGTCAGAGAGTTATGTGGAAAAGAAAAAGAACACTTTACAGAAGGAGTTCTATGATAAATTAAATGAATATTGGGCAGGAGAATCTCGTTTGATGTATTCAGAAGAGTATGGCAGTACGTCTTATGTTCCTATGGATATGGATGCAGTTCAGTTTATTGATAATAGGAATGAAAAAGATGCAACTTTCTATAGTTCTGTTGAAAGGCTATTCCCTTATGACAGATTCCCTCTACTAACATCAACAATGTTCAAATGTTTAAGGCCGGGGTGTTTTAGGGAGTTATATGAATTGAATGCAGTAAAGAATATGCCTTGGAGGGCCTTCTTGCTGAAATATCAAGAGAAAGATAAGTTTCAGATGTTTATTTTTAAACCAGTAGCTGTAGGGTACTTACAATCTTCATATAATTTGAGAGATTGGAGACCTTCTTTAGATGAGAGTTGTACTAGTGCACTTGAGTACCTTATAAAAGAAGATAGAAATTATAAGGATTGCTATAATCAAAATAACAAGAAAACAATTAATAAAATTTTAAGTCTTTACAATCGCTATTACTACTTGCAGACAGAAGGTCATTATCAAAACTTTGAAGACAATAATTATGTAAATTTTGAAAATATAAAACTCTCACCTAACCCAGAAGGCGAACCGTTATGTGGGCATCGAATAAATTGGATTTATAATGGTTTTTATCGTGTGTATTATGATACATATCCACTGTTGACTTATGAAGTCACATTTAATCATCTAAACTATAATAATGATAAAGAAACTTATTATACAGAGCACTTTTTTGTTGTCAAAATTTGCTTTTGGACATTATTTTTTATACTATTTGTTTATTTGTCATATCTAATATATCGTTTTTCAAAATATCGTTCAACAGCGAACAGCTTAAGTTCTAAAATTAATATAGAACCTGATATATCGTATTTATATAATGAAATTATAACGAAAGCTAATCCTAAAATGTTTATAGAACCTTACCAGCCTAATAAGTTAGCTACTGCAAATGAAATTTATTCAGAAGCTTTGAAAAATAAGCATAATAGGGATGTTTTAAAAAAATTGTTAGATAGAATAAAGAAAGAATTATGATTAAGTATATAGTATTTATGTTTGGACTACTTTTGTTTTCTTCATGTAATGAGAATGAAAGTGAGAGTTTTATTACAAAAGAAATGAAGAACTATATAAGTAATAATGTAGATGGTTCTTATGGTTTCTTTGAGCGTAATATGGTAAAGGAACATATTGATAGTTTCAGTTGGAAATCTGACATATACAGAATTCAACGCCAACTTTATATGTATGCAAGCCAAAGAAGAACTATATTGGCAAATAACTATGTTCCTCTTACTAAAACTACAGGATGGCTATTTCCAAACATCTTTGAATCGAATTTTGAAAAGCCTCAAGGATATGCTAAAAAAATTAAAGAGTCATATATTACAGAAGAAGAACGCGAAATCTGTGATTATATATATTATAGTGAATCAGTTCCTAAAATTCGAAAAATGATAAAAGATTTGGAGGAAGAAGAATTTCATGGTGACAGAATATATTATGCTTGCGGTTATCGAACTGCTTCTGGAGCAATTGTCGATAGACAATTTGTTTTATATACAAATGGCGAAAAGAATTTTATTGAAATATTTGAATTAAAATACAATTATGAAATGTTACGTGATTTTGTTCAGCATAATTTAAATGTTGATTTAGAGGAATCTTATATACAGACTTTGCTTGCAAAGTATAAGGCAATAGAAAGTGAAGATAAAGAAAGTCAAAATTCTTTTTTAACTATACCAACTTCAACCATTTCAAATAAATATAGTGCAATATTTAGACGACTTGAAAAGTATTAATCCTAAAATGTAACATTAGACCTAATGCTATTTAAAAGTTATGTTAAATACTAATAAGTGGAAATTTCATTTATAATTTAGATATATTATGACAGCACAATGTAGAGAACGATTAATTTATAATGGTGAAGAATATTATCTTGCGACAGAGCCATTAGCTTCTTATCTTATTAAGCATTATATAAGGTTTATTGCTCCACATACGGCGTGCTGGAGAGGGTATATAGGTTCTTGGCTTATTGAGGATAATAAATTATATCTTGTTGATTTGAAAGCTAATATATCTGAGGGTAATAAAAAATTTGGTGCAGATAAAGAAGTTGGATTAGATTTTTTATTTCCCGGACAAACAAAAGTCTTTGCGAATTGGTACTCAGAAGTTATACGTATTCCACATGGCAAAATGATGAAATATGTACATCAAGGATATGCTTCACTGTATGAAAAAGAGCTTTTCTTAAGATTTGAATCAGGAATTCTTGTAAGCTATCGTGAAGAAGATAATACTCATTTCTATGCCAATAAAAAGAGAATGGAAGAAAGAAATATGAGTGATTTATGCGAAGCTATATTTGGTGTAAAACTTCAGAAAAAAGGAAATTGGCTACATAATTTGTTTAGACATTTACATAAACTATATAGAAGATAAACATAAAAAATTAGCTTCAACTGTAATAATGGAAAGAAAGGCAGAATTCAGTTATAAGCATTCTTCTACTTTCTCAATATTCCAGCCACTTTCTATTTTGTAGAAATATACAATATATCTAACATTATTAACAGTAACGATAACATATCCTTTTTCCGGTACACCTGTTATACCGTAAGTCTGAGCAATCAAAATATTTGCTTTATGATAAGTTTGCACCAAGTCCATATTAAACTTTTTTTAATTCTACACAAAGTTACCCAAATTCGTAAATAGTAATTCTTTGCTTAATATAATATCAGAACATAAAACAGAATCCTTTCTTTTGCGAAGCTTTAAACCTTTCAATCTCCAAAGAAAGCGACTTCTTCAACTGTCCTGCCATAAACAACAAGAACAACTGATTGGTTTCTTCATCTTGGCATTGACGTAAGGAAAGGATATAGGCTTCTCTATCTTCTTTAAATATTTTGGTCGGAAAAAGGTGATAGCAAAATTGGATGTAGTTCATCAATAATCGAGCTGTTCTTCCGTTGCCATCCACCCACGGATGAATAGTTACTAAATTAAGGTGGGCATTAAAGCTCAATTCGTATTGTTCCCGAAATGTTCCCATTTTCTTTTGCTTCTCTTGAAGAATCGCACAAAGTTCATCCACCTTAGCAGGAACTTTCAAATAGTTCATATAAGAATGTCCGCCAACACCAGCCGTAACACCACATAGACGGAACTCTCCTTTAGAAGAATCAAAAGAGCCACCCATCACACTGTGAACGCTGCCAGTAGTACGCATCAGCATTGCATTCATCCTTTTCAGAAAAGTAGGAGTTATAGGTACAAGGCTGTCTGATTCAACTTTGGCAAGTTCGTACGCTTGCTTCAAATCTTCATTCATCAGATGATGCACAAGCGGTTTCCCTTTCGCTGTTACTCCCTCGTCAAAGAGAAGCTGCGTATCAAGTTCGGTCAACGTTGAGCCTTCTATGGCTGTGGAATGGGTAATGAGAGAATAAAGGTAGTACTTGTCATAGTCCACCGCTTCACTGATACCAAGTTTTTGAAACTTCTGGTACAACAGTTCTATTTCTTGCCAAACACCTTGTTCCATTACTTTTATTTAATAGGCTTTATTTCTTTTCAAAGGTAACTTATTTACTACGTTCAACCAAAAGAAATAATGACTTACTGCTATATTTTTTGCACGTGTGGGGAAAATGTGGGGAAAATTCAAGCAAAAGAAAAAGCTAAGTATTGAATTATCAAATACTTAGCTTTCTTCCTTGTACCCAGACCCGGGGTCGAACCGGGATGGAAGTGAATCCACTGGTGTTTGAGACCAGCGCGTCTACCGATTCCGCCATCTGGGCGCATACTTGATTTCTCAATTGCGGTGCAAAGATACGACTTAATTTTAAATCCGCAATAGTTTCACTAAAAAAAGGAGCAAAAATTTATAAAACATATCTTAAACGTTTCTGTATTCAGAGAATAAAGTGTACATTAGCAGAAACTTTAAAAAGAGTCACAATCATGACAGGTAAAGATAATTATTGTGTTATTATGGGGGGCGGTATTGGCAGTCGTTTCTGGCCTTTCAGCCGTAAAACGTTGCCTAAACAATTTCTTGATTTCTTCGGAACTGGTCGCTCACTTCTTCAACAAACCTTCGATCGTTTCAAAAAAGTAATTCCAACTGAAAATATTCTAATTGTCACCAATACTATATATGCTGATTTGGTGAAAGAACAGTTACCTGAACTGGATGAAAGACAAATTCTGTTAGAACCAGCTAGACGAAATACTGCACCTTGTATTGCTTGGGCTGCTTACCACATTCGTGCCTTGAATCCAAACGCTAATATTGTAGTAGCTCCTTCGGATCATTTGATTCTGAAAGAAGAAGAATTTCTCTCTGCCATCGAAAAAGGATTAGATTTTGTTTCATGTTCCGAGAAACTTCTAACATTAGGTATCAAACCTAATCGTCCAGAGACAGGGTATGGATATATACAAATTGATGAACCGGCTGGCAATAACTTCTATAAAGTCAAAACTTTCACAGAGAAGCCTGAGTTGGAACTCGCGAAAGTATTTGTAGAAAGCGGTGAGTTCTATTGGAACTCGGGACTCTTTATGTGGAACGTAAATTCAATTATCAAAGCTGCAGAACTACTTTTACCTGAACTTGCGTCGAAACTAGCACCTGGCAAAGATATTTATGGAACTGATAAAGAAGCAGCATTTATTGAAGAAAACTTTCCAGCATGTCCCAATGTATCAATAGATTTTGGTATCATGGAGAAAGCTGACAACGTATATGTATCTCTAGGAGATTTCGGATGGTCCGATTTAGGCACATGGGGGTCTCTTTATGACTTGTCAGAAAAAGACATGTACGGGAATGCTGCGCTAAGCTGTAACTCCCTAATTTATAATAGTAAAGATAATATGGTGGTTCTCCCTAACAATAAATTAGCCGTTATCGACGGCTTAGAAGGCTATCTTGTAGCTGAATCAAATAATGTATTATTGATCTGCCCTAAAAATGAAGAACATGCCATCCGCAAATATGTAAACGATGCCCAAATGCAATTGGGAGACGATTATATTTAATGAAGAACTAAAATGAGGAATGAAGAACTATTTGCAATATATTGCACCACCCATTCTTCATTCCTCATTTTTAGTTATTCATTTCCAACTGTCTTCCCCTTTAAATGATTTCTATTTCTCGTTCTTTGCAAAGTTGCAAACCAAGATCTTTTAATCTAAACTTCTGAATTTTTCCACTACCAGTCATAGGAAATTCATCGATAAAGAATATATATTTGGGTATCTTATAGCGGGAAATCTTATTTCTACAGAAATCACGCACGTCCGATTCACTTATTTGAGCTCCCTCATGCAAAATAATAAACGCACCAACTGCTTCACCATACTTCTTAGAAGGAATACCTGCAACCTGAACATCTTTCACACCTTCAAGCTGATAAAGAAACTCTTCTATCTCACGAGGATAAATATTCTCACCACCACGGATAATCATATCTTTAATACGCCCAGTAATACGATAGTTCCCATTTTCGTCTTTAATGCCTAAGTCACCAGAATGTAAAAAGTTGTTTTTATCAATCACTTCTGCCGTAGCTTCCGGATTCTTATAATAACCTTTCATAGTATTATATCCACGGTTACACATTTCACCTTGTATGCCTGCCGGGCATTCTTCACCCGTCTCTGGATCAATCACTTTGACTTCTGTAAACTCAAAATCTCGCCCTACAGTATTACAACGTACCTCAAACGGATCATCGATGCGTGTGGCCGTCATACCTGGTGCAGCTTCTGTCAAGCCATATACACTGGTGACTTTCATATACATTTTTTCCTCTACCTGCTTCATCAATTCCACAGGACACAGTGAACCTGCCATAATGCCTGTACGCAAACAAGACATATCAAACAGATCGAACATAGGATGATTCAACTCGGCAATAAACATAGTCGGCACACCATAAAGAGCAGTACAGCGTTCTTTGTGAATGGAAGCCAATACAACCAATGGATCGAAGCGTTCCACCATCACTTGTGTACAACCATGTGTCAAACAGTTCATAGTAGCCAATACCACACCAAAACAATGGAACAATGGTACACAACAACAAAGTTTATCATCAGCAGTAAACTTCATATGCTCCCCTGTCAGGAAACCATTGTTACTAATATTGTAATGAGTAAGCATCACGCCTTTCGGAAAACCAGTCGTTCCCGAAGTATACTGCATATTCACCACATCGTGACAATCAACTTTGCTCTTCATTTCATTCAGTCGGTCGTCTTCTACATTATCTCCCAACAATAGAATTTCTGCAGTATTATACATTCCACGATGTTTTTCCTGACCGACATAAATCACATTCTTCATATAAGGGAAACGCTCACTTTTCAGATGACCACGTTCACAATTTTTCAGTTCAGGAAGCATTGCATAGGTCATTTGCACAAAGTCGCTGTCTTTTTCACCATTGACAATACAAAGAGTATGCATATCGGAATTCTTACAAAGATATTCCAGTTCAGCCTGCTTATAGTTCGTATTCACAGTCACATATACTGCACCAATCTTTGCGCAGGCATATAATAATGTCAGCCAATCGGGCACGTTAGCTGCCCAAATACCTACATGCGTACCTCGTTCCACACCTATAGCGATCAATCCTTTCGCCATATCGTCTACACGACGGTTCAACTGGCTCCATGTAAAACGGAGATTGCGGTCGGAATATACAATATATTCTTTATCGGGAGTTTCTTCGGCCCAGTGTTCCAGCCACTGTCCCAAAGTACGTTCAAATAATTGCATGGGATTAAATTTAAGACTTGATACTCATTACTTAATTATACCGGTGTATAAACAACAGCCAATATTTTTGCCGCCTGACCTTCGTATGCATGGACATGATGAGGTACAATAGAATCATAATAGATACTATCACCTTCCTCCAGTAGATAAGTATGCTTGCCATAACTAATCTCCATCACTCCTTCCATAACCATAATGAATTCTTCACCTTCATGTGATGAAAGTACAAAATCACTATCTTCTGTAGGCATCACATCAATGATAAACGGTTCCATGTGGCGGTCTGCTTTCGACTTGGATAAAGAATGGTACTCCATATGCTTACGAGAATGAATCGCATTATTCGAGAAGCTGATAGCGTCTTTCGCTTCTTTTTTACGGCAAACAACAGGTCCAACTTCATCCTGGTCATCTAAAAAAGTTCCCAAACGAACTCCCAACACACGTGCTATTTTAATAAGTGGTGCTAGAGAGGGTATATCGATATTCTTTTCAATTCGTTCGATCTGTTCCACAGCTAAACCGGAGCGCTGGGAAAGTTCCTCAATAGTAATAGTTTTGTCTTCGCGGAGAGCTTTAATTTTTTCTCCTACAATTTTACTTGTATCCATATTGAAAGTATTTTTGTCTTCAAAGGTTATAAATTATAATTATTAAGCTGCAAAAATAGTAAAATCTTTATTCCATCACAATTATAAGCGTTAAAATCTATCAGTCATACACAACTATAGGCACAAAAAAACCGTTTCTCTTTCTCGAGAAACGGTTTTCAAACTTTTCGCTGCAAGTAGATTACTTACGCAAACCGAGTTCTTTAATGATACCACGATATCTTTCGATATCTTTAGCCTTCAGATAGTCGAGCAAGCGACGACGCTTACCTACTAACATTGTTAAAGCTCTCTCTGTACTATAATCTTTTCTGTTGAGCTTCATATGCTCAGTCAGATGAGAAATACGGTAGGAAAACAAAGCTATCTGCGCCTCAGCTGAGCCAGTATCAGTGTTAGACTTTCCGTACTTTCCGAAGATTTCTTGCTTTTTAGCTGCGTCTAAATACATAATTTTTAGAATTTTGATATAGTAATTTATTCTTTTGAGCGTGCAAAGATAAACATTATCTTTATATCCCACAACGTTTTACAGGAAAAAAGTATGTTTATAGCGTATATTTCTAATCCAATTTTAGTACCTTTGCGCCCAAATAATAGGGATTATATGCAAAATATTCGAAACATTGCAATCATTGCCCATGTCGATCATGGGAAAACAACGCTGGTTGATAAGATGTTATTGGCTGGAAACTTGTTCCGCAGTAACCAAAATAGTGGTGAACTCATTCTGGATAACAACGATTTGGAACGTGAACGTGGTATAACTATTCTTTCCAAAAATGTATCCATCAATTACAACGGTACTAAAATTAATATCATTGATACTCCGGGGCACAGTGATTTCGGGGGTGAAGTAGAACGTGTATTGAATATGGCCGATGGTTGTATTCTATTGGTGGATGCCTTTGAAGGCCCGATGCCCCAGACGCGTTTTGTATTACAAAAAGCACTGGAAATCGGCTTGAAGCCGATTGTAGTAGTAAACAAGGTCGATAAGCCAAACTGTCGTCCGGAAGAAGTTTACGAAATGGTATTCGACTTAATGTTCAGCCTGAATGCTTCTGAAGACCAACTCGACTTTCCTGTCATCTACGGTTCTGCCAAAAACAACTGGATGAGTACTGACTGGAAACAACAGACCGACAGTATCACTCCATTATTAGATTGCATTATCGAAAATATTCCGGCTCCGGAACAATTGGATGGTACTCCGCAAATGCTAATCACTTCATTGGATTATTCTTCATACACAGGTCGTATTGCCGTAGGACGTGTTCATCGCGGTACACTGAAAGAAGGTATGAATGTAA
This sequence comes from Bacteroides bouchesdurhonensis, assembly GCF_900155865.1. Taxonomy (GTDB): domain Bacteria; phylum Bacteroidota; class Bacteroidia; order Bacteroidales; family Bacteroidaceae; genus Bacteroides; species Bacteroides bouchesdurhonensis. The sequence goes on along the minus strand of NZ_LT707006.1, from coordinate 790,259 downwards.
CACTCGTGAAACGTAATGGTGATAAGTTCAAAACAAAAATTAAAGAGCTACATGTATTTGAAGGCTTAGGACGCGTCAAAACCGATGAAGTTTCTTCGGGAGACATCTGTGCATTGGTAGGTATTGATGGATTTGAAATTGGAGATACAATCTGCGATTATGAAAACCCGGAAGCATTGCCGCCTATTGCAATTGATGAGCCTACAATGAGTATGTTATTTACCATTAACGATTCGCCATTCTTTGGCAAAGACGGTAAGTTTGTGACTTCACGTCATATCCATGACCGCCTTACAAAAGAACTCGACAAGAATCTGGCTCTACGCGTAAAGAAAAGCGAGGAGGACGGTAAATGGATCGTTTCTGGCCGTGGCGTACTTCACCTTTCTGTGTTAATAGAAACGATGCGTCGTGAAGGATATGAGTTACAGGTAGGACAGCCTCAGGTTATTTTCAGAGAAATCGACGGAGTAAAATGCGAACCGATTGAAGAACTGACAATCAACGTACCGGAAGAATATTCAAGCAAGATCATTGATATGGTGACTCGCCGTAAAGGTGAAATGGTAAAAATGGAAAATACCGGTGAACGTATCAATCTGGAATTTAATATGCCTTCTCGTGGTATCATCGGTTTGCGTACTAATGTATTGACAGCCTCTGCAGGCGAAGCAATCATGGCTCACCGTTTCAAAGAATATCAGCCATATAAAGGAGAGATCGAACGTCGTACCAATGGTTCTATGATTGCTATGGAAAGTGGAACAGCTTTTGCTTACGCTATCGACAAATTACAAGACCGCGGTAAGTTCTTCATTTTCCCACAAGAAGATGTCTATGCCGGTCAGGTAGTAGGTGAACACTCTCACGATAATGACTTAGTGATCAACGTTACAAAATCGAAGAAACTGACTAATATGCGTGCTTCCGGTTCTGACGAAAAGGCTCGTTTGATTCCACCAATACAATTCTCACTGGAAGAAGCTTTGGAATACATCAAAGAAGATGAATATGTAGAAGTAACACCGAAAGCAATGCGTATGCGTAAAGTTATTCTGGATGAAATTGAGCGTAAACGCGCTAACAAGATCTAATAAATAATAACCAAATCAATATAAGTGACGGGAGATGGAAAATAACTATCTCCCGTTATTTTTTTCTTTAAAAAGAAAAAGATGTATTTATGACCAACAAAACAAATTGTATTTATGAAAATAATATTTATCCATTCTTGGCATCTTATTCGCTTCTCACAACAAGATAGCAATAAACTAAATCCTATGTGTTAGACACAGCAGCTAAAATAGTTAACATGAAGAATATAAATTCTGCCATTCCCACTAATGATTCACTCATTAAAGGGATGAAAGTTACCATATACCATCCACTAACAAAACATCAAGTTAATTATTCAGCTTTTACAAATTCAATATCTTTTTCACCAACCAATAACCTACTCTTGCTTCCGAGATACCTTTCCGCAATCGATGAGGACAGACGAAACAATCTTCTTTGATTTCCGCCTCCATGTAATAAAAACAACAAGAACTATCTTTTTCAAATGCTTTCGCATATTCAAGAATGTGCGTAGAAACAAGAAAATGACAATTAGCAAATTCTTTTAATATCTCATTTACCGCAACAGAAGCTTCAAAAGCATCCTTCGCATTTGTGCCACGGAACATTTCATCCAACACGACTAAGCACCTCTTACCTTTTCCCGCTTTCTCCAACACCTCTTTAATACGAAGTATCTCTGCCATAAAATGACTTCGTCCGTCTCTCAAAGAATCGGGCAAATTGATTGAAGTATATATGCCCTCATATAGAGGACAAACCATTGATTTTACTGGAACAGGTAATCCACAATGCGCTAACCAGACAGCCAGAGTCAATGCTTTTAACGTAGTCGATTTCCCCGCCATATTGGATCCCGTAAAAAGACAGATATTACCTTGGGACATTTCCCAATCATTTTCTTGCGCATTCTTCACAAAAGGATGTACTACTCCTTCTACCGAGAAATCCATGCTCCAAACCACCTTTGGAGTGCTACAAAGATTTTTTTCTTCAGCAATCCGATGAGCAGTACGGCAAACGTCCAACGTATAAATAACTGACAGCAACTCTTTCAAAGATAGCAAGCGGGTACATCGAAATAAATAATCATATTTATCTATCACATAATTGGAGAATCGGGTATCCTTATCAAACGCCTGTTGCAAGACATTTTTCAGTTCAGTTCCATGCAAGATATCCTGTACCAAATCAATCATATCTTTCCAAAGTTGCGGTACAATTTCCTGTTGCTCTGTAATCCACTTTTCCAAATGATGTAACATTCGAACTATAAGTTTAACCCCTCTACAAACGACATAACGTTGAGAATCATACCTCACAAGACGATCAATAATTGTAGCACAAGACATTATAACATTCGCCTCCCTAATCTGGTCACGATAACTCAGGTAATACTCGATAAAGTCCAACTCTTCCTCATTCAAAGGAAGTTCCGGTAGTGCCCCCCAAGCTATAAGTTTCTGTCTTTTACAGATCATTTCCCAGTCACTCAACGGATACATAATCCATTCCATCATTAAAGATTTCCCTTGCTTCGTTTCCGTTTTCAGAAACAAAGAAGAAAGGGCTTGTTCGTCCTGTACGCCATCCGTTATACTAAGATCTATGCAAGTTTGCTTATCGGTATCCAGATATGTCATAAACAATTATATTATAATACGAGAACAATGAATTCTTAATCCTCAATATAAAATTAGTCCTACAGAACCCGCCAAACAAAGTTAACAAAATCGGATGAAGGTTCCATTTCCATGTTATCAGGAAAACTGAAACAAAGTCACTTGAGAAATAGCTACACATCAGTAAACTGTCGTGAAGTCAGCCAATGATGATGGTCTACAATCTCATGTTCTATCAATATTAATTTTGTCATCTGTGTATCAGTCTTCCATTATCTTCACATTGGTCACCCGTTCCAGTAAAAATCGGCTTTTGTTCCAATGGAATGGTTTATAATCGGAATTTTGAACTATTGTATTATTGCGGAAAATCAAACCATCTACCGACTTAGCATATAATATAGGTGCATCAAAAGTTTCGAATATATTTCCTTCGATGACAATTCCTCCATCTTTCCCTCCATGGAAGTACTTCTGCTGATCTTTTAGATTAGGAATTTCCGGATAAATAGAAATAACAGCATTCGTAAATTGAAACATATTAGTAAGGGCATTTACAAAACGGTTTCCACGAATAAGCACATTACGGCAAGCACCGGTCTCAAACCAACCATTACAATCACCACATAAAAGAATGGCTGCTCCTGAAGTATGATCAAAAAGATTATTTTCTATAATTGTTTTTCGGGGGGTACTGAACAGACTCCCGCGAGCACGATTATTACGTATTACATTATTGGCAAAAAACACCTCCGGAGTCCAAGTCAAATTCTCAATACCAAAACCAGCCTTTTCATTAATCATTGGATCGATCGGTTCTTGAAAAGTAATGCAGAACTCACGGGCACCCTGAACCCCTTCTTTATCATATGGACGAATAGAAACAATATGATTCACTCCTTCAATAATTTCCATAGTCTCCGAGCGGATGAACTGCACACTGTCACCTTGGTATCCCCAATCAAATCCCCATGCCTGATTATGCATATAGCGTCCTACCAAAGTATTATCATCCAGTCTCTTAATGACTTTCAGGTAGGTGCCATGCACATTAATTGCATCATCCATCATTCCCTCATAAAGCCCATTTTGAGAAACAATCACTCCTTTACAACCGGAAAAGTGGGTCGCATCCGCTTGAGTAGTAAAATAGCGCAGATCGTTTTCTCCCCTCAGGCAAACACTGAATCCATCTAAAGTTATATTTTCACAAAGTTGTGCCAATAATCCCATGCCTTCAGCATAATGTATCTTTACGTTCTGCAATGTAGTGTTCACATCATGAGACAGAAAGATTCCCGGTGTAGGTCGTTCTCCTGTCCTCATTGCAACCACTGTCCCCGGAATCAGACGCTTATCTTTCCACTGAGGAGCGTTCAGGCAATCAGAAGAAACTTCCCTGATCCCTTTAGTCGGACAATGTAAATCGCTCGTTTTATATACCAGCCTTTTCGTTCCCTTCTCAAAAGCAATACCGCTACCTGGCTGCATTTGCCAACCGTCACCATAGTTTTCAAATACCGAATCCTTCCTAATCCGATATTTCACCCATGGAGCCGGTCTGAAAGTAATTCCATGCTCAGGAGTATTATCAATGATTTCTACTTGTGCAATATGCGGATTTTCGAAGTCAATGCTGAAATTCTTTAAAGTACAATTGACAGAACGTAACAAAGACAACGGAATCATTCTTCCATGAAAAATAAATTCAGCCCCTTGCCCGTCCAATACTAAATTGGATAAATCTTCCAATGCTATTCCCACCTTTTTGGGATTACTTTGATCATGATTGGATATATAGTATTCACGCACATCCGCCCCCGTCTCATAAAAATCATATCTTCCAGCAGAGAATCTCAGAACGATCTCGTCACCAACTTCACACTCAGCTTTTATTTTTGCGATCACCTTTCGCAAAACAGGACTGGCATTTTTTCGGCTATCAGCCTTCAGTCCCAATTTAGACATATCATATACACGCTCCTTTGCATTCGCAGAAAGCCCTATGGACAGAAGAATAAGGCAACAAAGAAATGATTGTAGTTTTCTCATATTACAGTAATTTGGTTTATATCATGTCTACACAAAGATACAACATAACCTACATATTTACAAGTTATTACTTTCATTCCTTACCTACGGAGATTACTCATAGAGATGAAAGTTATCAATACAGAAAAAGGCGGTTCCTTTCGGAACCGCCTTCTCATATCTGAATCCAATAAATTAGAGTTTCGGACCAGCAGCAACCAAAGCTTTACCAGCTTCGTTACCTGTAAACTTAGCGAAGTTCTTAATGAAACGTCCAGCCAAGTCTTTTGCTTTTTCTTCCCATTTACAAGCACATTCGTAAGTGTCGCGTGGGTCAAGGATTTTCGGATCAACCCCCGGAAGTTCTGTAGGAACAACGAAGTCGAAGAAAGGAATCACCTTAGTAGGAGCTTTATCGATAGAACCATCAAGGATAGCGTCGATGATACCACGAGTATCTTTGATAGAAATACGTTTGCCAGAACCATTCCAACCAGTGTTTACCAAGTAAGCCTTAGCACCAGTCATTTCCATCTTCTTAACCAACTCTTCTGCATATTTAGTTGGATGCAATGACAAGAAAGCAGCACCAAAACAAGCAGAGAATGTCGGAGTCGGTTCAGTGATACCACGTTCTGTACCAGCCAATTTAGCAGTAAATCCAGACAAGAAGTAGTATTGAGCTTGTGCTGGGTTCAGGATAGATACCGGAGGCAATACACCGAATGCATCAGCTGACAAGAAGATAACTTGTTTAGCATGAGGGCCTTTAGACACCGGTTTAACGATGTTTTCGATGTGGTAGATAGGATAAGAAACACGAGTGTTTTCTGTTACGCTCTTATCTGTGAAGTCGATCTTACCATCAGCAGCAACAGTTACGTTTTCAAGCAAAGCGTCACGTTTGATAGCATTGTAGATATCCGGTTCACTTTCTTTGTCCAAGTTGATAACTTTAGCATAGCAACCACCTTCATAGTTGAATACACCTTCGTTATCCCATCCGTGTTCGTCATCACCGATCAATTTACGTTTCGGGTCAGTAGACAAAGTAGTCTTACCTGTTCCAGACAAACCGAAGAAGATAGCTGAGCTAGTTCCTTCCATATCTGTGTTAGCAGAGCAGTGCATAGAAGCAATACCACGAAGTGGGTTCATGTAGTTCATGATAGAGAACATACCTTTCTTCATTTCACCACCATACCAAGTATTCAAGATAACTTGTTCTTTAGTCTTCAAGTTGAAAACTGTAGCAGTTTCAGAGTTCAAGCCAAGTTCTTTGTAGTTATCAACTTTAGCTTTAGAAGCGTTGAAACATACAAAATCAGGTTCTCCGTAGTTAGCAAGTTCTTCAGCAGTCGGGCGGATGAACATGTTAGTTACGAAGTGAGCCTGCCAAGCCACTTCCATGATGAAACGAACTTTCATACGAGTAGCTTCGTTAGCACCACAGAAAGTATCCACAACAAACAAACGTTTGCCAGACAATTGATTTACAGCTTTTGCTTTAAGATCAGCCCAAGCCTCTTCAGTACAAGGTTTATTGTCGTTTTTGTATTCGTCAGAAGTCCACCATACAGAATCAGCAGAAGCTTCATTCTTAACGAAGAATTTATCTTTAGGAGAACGACCGGTATAGATACCTGTCATCACATTAACAGCGCCTAATTCAGTTACTTGACCTTTTTCAAAGCCTTCAAGACCTGGTTTTGTTTCTTCAGCGAACAAAACATCATAAGACGGGTTGTGCAGGATTTCAGTTACACCTGTAATTCCGTACTTGCTCAAATCTAAATTTGCCATTTTCTTTTGAATTAATTTAAATTGGTATTTCGTTTATTATCTCTTTTTTTACCTTAACATGGAGGAGTCTTGGGTACTCCTTTTATAATCCGAGGGCAAAAGTAATACTTTCTTTGAAAAGCAAGAAGCTATTAGAGAAATTTTTCCCTAATAGAATCTCTTTTATAAATTCCTAACAATATCTGCAAACTGAATATTGCAATTTGAAAGATTATCATTTACTTTGCAAGGCAGTACGTCATCAATATGATGAATATAAGATTAAATAACAATTAAATAATATACAATGAAAGTAATTGATTTTAGCCAGACAAATTCCATTCTAAACCAATATGTTGCTGAAATAAGAAATGTAGAAGTTCAGAATGACCGCCTGCGTTTTCGCCGCAATATCGAGCGAATTGGAGAAGTTATGGCTTACGAAATAAGCAAGGAGTTACAATATTCAGTAAAAAACATACAGACTCCTCTAGGGATCTCCCCGGTCAGCACCCCGGATAATAAAATAGTTATCAGTACTATTCTTCGTGCCGGATTACCTTTTCATCAAGGCTTCCTAAGCTACTTCGATCAAGCAGAAAATGCTTTCGTCTCTGCATATAGAAAATATAAAGACAAGCTAAAATTTGATATACATATTGAATATATAGCTTCTCCACGTATTGACGAAAAAACATTGATAATTACAGACCCAATGTTAGCAACAGGCAGTAGTATGGAGTTAAGTTATCAGGCTATGCTGACCAAAGGCCATCCTTCAGAAATCCACATTGCTTCTATTATTGCCAGCCAACAAGCTATTGATCATATAAAGAATGTATTTCCGAAAGACAAGACAACGATCTGGTGTGCAGCCATCGACCCTGAAATCAACGAGCATTCTTATATTGTACCCGGATTGGGAGATGCAGGTGACTTGGCTTATGGAGAGAAAGAATAATATTCTACCAAAGCTAATTACATCTGAAATCTTATCCTAACGTACTATATTATAAGGTGATCATCCCAACTGCTTCTTATTGAGGGTGCTTCTCAAGAAGAGACAGTTGGGATCATATATGCATCCAAGAAGTCCTTAACTATTTTCTTATCCCATTTTGAAAGTAAACCTTGTACAAAGATTACTTAGATGAATGGAGATCGTTCGAATAAATCATTTCTATCACCTTTGATAGACAAAACCTCGTCTCCGGTCGATTTTATTTTTCTCAATTCCTATATTTGCCTAACTTTGATTCAATAAAATCAATTAAAAAGATAACAGATATGAAAAATAGCATGAAAATTGTTGGGACCATGATATGCTTTATGACCCTTGCCGGCCTTGCAACTGCACAAGAAGCACCCGAATCTCAAGCCAATCAACAACAGGAAAAACGTCTTCCCCACGAAGTGGCTAATCCGGAAAAGATAGCAACGCGAATAACGGAACAGATGCAGAGGTCATTGCAACTAACTGAAAAACAATATAACAAGATTTATAAACTTAATCTGAAAGAACAGAAGAAACGCTTTAATTTGATGCAAAATGCAGAAAACCAAGGTTCATTTATGAGAGGAGGATTCGGCATGGGAGGACGTCCTTCTCCCATGCCTATGGGTGGAGGTGAACCTCCGATGGCAAGAGAAGGTGGATTTCCCGGTAGAATGGGAGAAAGACCACGAATGCAATTAGACGATGATTCCGCCAAAGCTCTAAAAAAGGCGGCAGAAGCTAAAGATAAAAAAATAAAGAAGATTCTGACCACCGAACAATATGAGAAGTGGAAAGCGGAACAAGAAGCCAATCGCGCCAAAGCGGCTCAAATGAGAAAATCAAACGATAACCGCCCAAGAAGGGAACAAAATCACAATGGCATATAATCTACACTCAATAAATAAGTAAAAACAGTTTTTTGTTTTCATAATTTTTTAGTGAATACAAGACGGCTCTCTTCGTGAGGAAAGGAGCCGTTTTTATTTTCCTAGACTTCATATAGTCATCTTCTGTGCATTATCTGTTGGGCATTCATATAAAACATGTCTTTCTATAATAGCAAACTTATCCTTTACCTATAGATAACTTACTCTCTATTAGGAGAAAACTTATCTTTCTCTCATATAAAACTATAACCGCAAGCTCCGGTTATATAACTGAAACTTTTGATTATATAATCAAAGGTTCCGGTTTTATAATCAGGACTTGCGGTTATAATCCCTTTCCTACAAAAACACATTTTAGTCCTCGAAGGAACAAGTTTCCTTCCGATTAAAAAGAATTTATGCAGAACAAAGATAACAAAAAAGTTCTTATTATGCCATAAGAATCTTTATTCTGCGTTTTATTCACTTTTTGGCTAATTGTTTTCTTTTCAACCACACAAATAACATCACACCAATCAACAACAAAGCCATGGCAGCATATGCTATACTCTCTGTCAAGTGTAAGCTTTGCGGATCAAACCACATTTCAATTGTATGGTTACCGGCCGGAACATTCATGGCACGCAGAATATAATCAGCACGAGCTATGTCTACCGGTTGCCCATCAATTGTTGCTTGCCAACCCGGATAATAAATTTCAGAGAAGACAACGACCCCGTCTTTGGCAGAAGAGGTCTCATAAACCAAACGATTCGGTTCATAACTTGTCAAACGGATCACAGACAAAGAATCTTTATACCCCTCTGTTACCCCTTTCAGATTCTCCTTGAATTTCACATCTACCACAGCAGTTTCTATCGGGGAAATATCATTCAGTGCATCTATTTCTTCATTAGCATTATCAACGTACTGAACTTTATCAACAAACCAAGCATTGCCGTAAGCATAAGGATTCTCTACAGGTACTGTCTCGCCTTTCTGTCCAGCCGGGAATATGAAATATTTCGTATTCAACATATTCAGTACCCGGAATTTAGAAGCATCTACACTATCCATAGCCCCGCCGGCGGCAGCTATCGCCTGATAGGTTTGCTGCATCTCCGGAGAAATATGATGTTCGATCATTTCTTGATAACGGCGCAATTTTGCAGCGTGATATCCACCTACATTCTTATGCCAATAAGAGGTATTATTTTCATTAAAGGTATCCGTTGCAAAATTCAATACACGATAATTCAAAGTAGTATCCTGAAGAATTATTTCATCTGCCTGACTCTTACGGAAGACATCTGTCTTTTGGGATTTGGGAATAAACTCTTCATCGTATAAATAACGCTTATTCACACTCCACATATCTACCAGACAAAGGATTGCAATACCTGCTATCGTCAAGGAAGCTCTTAACTTCTCTTGCAAATAAAGGAATAACAACGCACATCCTACTACTATAATAAAGAAACTACGCCATGCATCCGAAGTCACTAATGCTTTTCGCATTTCAGCCAAATTAGCTACAATTAGAGATAAATGTTCTGCCGGAATCCCTTGTCGCAAAGCAGCCATCTCCTGAGCCGGAATATAATTAGAGAAGAATATTCCCGGTGCAACTGCCAAAATTAAAGCAACACCCGCCGTTAATACCAAGCTGACAATTAATCCTGTCCGGTTCTCCTTCAATTTCAAAATATTCGGTTTTGCCAGCACCTCTTTCAATGCAAAAATAGCTAGCAATGGGATAGTAAACTCGGCAATCACCAGAATAGAAGAAACCGCACGGAACTTATTATACATCGGCATATAGTCTATAAAGAAGTCCGTCAGCCCCATGAAATTCTTTCCCCACGAAAGCAAAATGGAGAAAATAGTCGCGCCTAGCAATGCCCACTTCAAAGGTCCTTTCACAATAAAGCAACCCAGAATAAACAGAAACAGTACAAATGCTCCTACATAAACCGGACCGGATGTCATCGGCTGATCACCAAAATACTGTGTCAGTTGAGAATAAATACTACTGTATGTCGGATCTGCCTTTTCCATTGCCGTTTCATTCCTTGACAAAGGAACAGATGCTCCCCCTTTGACATTCGGCACCAGCAATGTCAGTGTTTCACCTATCCCGTAACTCCATTGTGTGATATAATCGCGGTTCAGGCCACTACTTGTCTGATTTGCTGCGGCTGCCCCTTCATGTTTCAGTTCACTTTTACCGCGCATCGTTTCTTTGCTATACTCATACGTATGATATAGATTGGAAAGATTTGCACAGACTCCTATCACTGCTGCCAATACCAATACAGCACTGGCTTTAAAAAAGTGAGGTAATTCTTTCTTCTTATATGCATCTTCGAAATAAGCTCCAACAAAGAACAGGATTACAAACATAAAGTAGTAACTCATCTGTATGTGGTTTGCCTGTATCTGAAGTGCTATAAACAAGGCAGTAATGATTCCTCCCAGCAGATACTTCTTACGATACGCCAACACAATACCGGCAATCGTAGGCGGAATATATGCAAGGGTTATAAATTTCCAAATATGTCCTGCCGATATCAGTATGAAGAAATAGGACGAGAAAGCCCAGATAACACCTCCTAAAGCCGACAACCAAACCGATATTCCAAATGCCCTGAGCAGTATATAGAAGCCAAGCATCATAATAAATGTCAGCACTACATAAGGCGGAAGATACAAATGATAGACCGCTTCCACCCATTTCAATGGCTTGGTTGAATCATAACTCGGAGACATCTGGTAAGTAGGCATACCTCCAAAAAGAGAGTTTGTCCAACGAGTACGTTCGCCGGTACGTTGCAAATACTCGGTAGCTTCTTGGCCACCACCTACTCCGGCAACCGAATCATTTTGAAAGAGAATACGTCCTTCAATATCCGCTGGGAAAAAATAGGCAAAAGAAAGAATAACGAAAGCCAGAATGGCAATCAAATCAGGAAGGATTTTCTTCATAATAATGAATAATAAATGAAACTGACTAATATCTATAATGATCAGCCTTATACGGCCCATCTACCGACACACCGATATAAGCAGCTTGCTCAGGAGTGAGTTTTGTCAGTTTCACCCCAATCTTCTCAAGATGCAAACGCGCCACTTCTTCATCCAAATACTTCGGCAAACGATAGACATTTACATCATATTTCTTATTGAACAGTTCGATTTGAGCTAAAGTCTGATTAGTGAAAGAGTTACTCATCACAAATGACGGGTGACCGGTAGCACAGCCCAAATTTACCAAACGACCGTCTGCCAACAGAATAATACTATGTCCATCCGGGAAATAATAACGATCTACTTGTGGCTTGATATTGACACACTTAATGCCGGGATAGTGTTTCAAAGCATCTACCTGAATCTCGTTATCGAAGTGTCCAATATTACAAACAATCGCTTGATCTTTCATTCTTTCCATATGATGGATACAAACAATATCAATATTTCCTGTTGTTGTCACGAAAATGTTACCTTCTGTACATGCATCTTCCATTGTTACGACTTCAAAGCCTTCCATAGCAGCCTGTAAAGCGCAGATTGGATCAACCTCAGTCACTAACACACGCGCTCCGTAAGTGCGCATAGAATGAGCACATCCTTTTCCTACATCACCATATCCGCACACCACAACTACCTTACCGGCAATCATCACATCTGTAGCACGCTTGATACCGTCAGCCAATGATTCGCGGCAACCATACAAATTATCGAACTTAGATTTTGTTACAGAATCGTTCACGTTAAAAGCCGGGAACAAAAGTCTCCCTTCTTCCTGCATTTGATAAAGACGATGTACTCCGGTAGTCGTTTCTTCTGAAACACCGCGAACTTCTGCAGCAACACGATGCCAACGAGTATTATCTTCAGCCAATACTTTCTTCAATATGGCATTTAACTCAATTTCATCTTCTGCATGTACTTCCTTATCCAAAACAGCCGAGTTATTTTCAGCTTCATAACCTACATGAATCATCATCGTAGCATCGCCACCATCATCCACAATTACATTCGGTCCTTTACCATCGGCAAAGTTCAATGCTTGCAATGTACACCACCAATAATCAGCCAGTGTTTCCCCCTTCCAAGCAAACACAGCTACTCCTGAAGCAGCAATAGCAGCCGCAGCATGATCCTGTGTTGAATATATATTACAAGAGCACCAACGGACTTCAGCTCCCAATGCAACCAGCGTTTCAATCAGAACAGCCGTTTGAATGGTCATGTGCAATGATCCCATGATACGGGCACCTTTCAGTGGTTTGGATTCTCCATACTTTTCGCGAAGAGCCATAAGCCCGGGCATTTCTTTTTCTGCCAAATCGATTTCCTTGCGTCCAAAGTCAGCAAGCGTAATATCTGCCACTTTATAAGGCAGAGTAGAGAATAATTCTGTAGACATATTGTAAATCATTTAATATATAATGGTTACAAAGATAGAACATTCTGATTGGTAGGACAAAAGCTATTCGGCTTTTTTATCAAATAATAACTTGGAGGGGAAGATATATTATTAAAATATTGTTTTATATTTGCAACAAGTTACACATATTCTACAACATTTATACAGTTATAATCCATTTGCTATGGAGCACTATGAAAACAAGACAAAAGAAGAGCTGTTGAAAATAATAAATCAGTTAGAAAGCGAAGTAGAAAGCCTTTCTTCTCGATTATCTTCCGGACAAGAATGTTTTCGCGACAAATATTGTACGCGTATATTGGACGCTTTGCCCGATATGCTGACGGTTTTTGACCATAATGGAGATATTATAGAACTAGCTTCTTCTCCGGCTACCAATCATGTAGAAGGAACGACGGCAACAAGTATTATCCATTCAAATGTAAAAGATATCATTCCGAAAGAAGCCTACGAAAGCGTACGCCAGAACATGGAGAAAGTGATACGCACAAAACAAAGTTCTACTTCCAGACATAATTTGACGGTAAATGGTGTCATACACCATTTTGAAAATCGTATTTTCCCGTTAGACAATGAATACTTACTATGTATGTGTCGGGATATTTCACAGCAATGGGAAACAGAAAAAGCGTTGGATAAAGCTCGTATCAAAGCGGAAGAAGCCGACCGGTTGAAGTCTGCTTTTCTTGCCAACATGAGCCACGAGATTCGTACTCCTCTCAACTCAATTGTAGGATTCTCACAATTAATAGCGACCTCTAATAACCCGGAGGAAAAGAAACAATATTCAGCAATCATTGAAAAAAACTCAGAGTTATTACTTAATTTATTCAGTGATATTCTGGATTTATCCGCTTTGGAATCAGATTCCCTTAAGTTCAAGATTCACCCTATCAGGTTATTGGAGATTTGTATTCAACTAGAACAACAATACAACTCTAAAACTCATGATGGAGTAAAGTTAATCCTAGATGATGGAATAGCAAATACCTACGTATTGGGTGATTCTGAACGGGTCACCCAAGTGATTAGTAATTTACTCAGTAATGCAACGAAATTCACGATCAAAGGAGAAATACATTTCGGTTGTCAAGAGAAAGAAAACTTCGTAGAATTTTACGTCAAAGATAGCGGTATTGGCATTCCGGCTCAAAAAGCTGCAACCATTTTTGAACGGTTCGGTAAAATCAATAATTTCGTTCAAGGAACAGGATTGGGACTAACTCTCTGTAGAATGCTAGTAGAACGAATGGGAGGACGCATTTGGTTACGCTCCCAAGAAAAGAAAGGAACGACCTTTTATTTCACTTTGCCGAAAGCATATTAATAATTATACAGGTAAATAAAAGACGATGGATAGTTGAATCTAGCTATCCATCGTCTTTTATATTATTGATATAGCAATAAAAACTTATTTCTTTGCTGCCGGCGTACTTAGTATCTCTTTATACTTTACCTGATCATTCAATATTTTCAATGCCGCTTTCAGATCATTATCATCTTTCAATTGTTGGATGATACCTCCACGTTGGAAATAATAACGTTTGATAATCTCAGAAGCAATCATCGGTTTGATATCTTTGGAGAAATAATCCAAGTCACGATCAAGATTATGATTCAACTTCTTTTCCAATGCGGTAAATTCCTCAGAAGCGTCCGTCATATAACCTTCAAACTCAGCAGCTTCTTTCAGAGTCTTCAGGATCTTTTCACTTTGCTGGTCATATTTAAAATCAGCCTTCTTAACCATAGCCTTAAATTCATCATAATCAGCATCGGTCACTTCAAACTCTTCCGGAGAAGGAATTGTAGGGTGCTTCAAGCAATATTGAGTAGCATAGTTGAATATCAGGTTATCACGCATCAGATAATACAGAATATTTGGCAACTTCTCTTGCTCTACAACAATATCCGGCATTACACCGCCCCCGTCACGTACTTCACGTCCTGCTACCGTATAGAACACTTTCGTCAAACTATCCGGTATTGTACCCACACTTCCATCCTCATTACGATGTTTATAATCAATAGCCTGCACACAGCGTCCACTCGGAATATAATACTTAGAAGTAGTCACTTTCATCGTTCCACCGTAAGGCAGATTGCGGGGAACTTGAACCAATCCCTTTCCAAAAGTACGGTTACCCACAATAACAGCACGATCCAAATCCTGCAAAGAACCGGATAAGATTTCCGATGCAGAAGCCGTTCCACTATTTACCAATACAGCAATTGGAATATCCAGGTCCAATGGTTCACGTAAGGTCTTGTAGGTATTACTAGCTTGTTTTATCTTTCCTTTTGTAGTTACAATGACTTTTCCACGAGGCAAGAAATAGTTGGCTATTTCTACTGCTTCATCCAAAAGCCCACCACCATTGTTACGAAGGTCAATTACCAAGGAAGTGGCTCCCTGCTTTTTCAGGTCCAGTAATGCTCTCTTAAAGTCTTTCGAAGGATTACCCGAGAATGTACTCAGACTGATATACCCCACGTTATTTTCCATCAAAGTACTATATGGAATAGGAGGAGTCAGGATCGACTCACGTACAATATCAAATTCCATGGGAGTACGTCCACCTTTTTCGTTGGGACGTTCTATCTTTAATTTAAAGCTAGTACCTGCTTCTCCACGAAGCATTTGGCTCACTTCG
The DNA here is from genome assembly GCF_900155865.1 of Bacteroides bouchesdurhonensis. Taxonomy (GTDB): domain Bacteria; phylum Bacteroidota; class Bacteroidia; order Bacteroidales; family Bacteroidaceae; genus Bacteroides; species Bacteroides bouchesdurhonensis. The sequence goes on along the minus strand of NZ_LT707006.1, from coordinate 774,780 downwards.
GCATTATTCTTTCCGGCAAGATCCTTACCATCAATTTCCAGCAAGATATCTCCAGCCTTTAATCCTACTTTAGCAGCAGGAGTATTTTCGAATGGTTCCGCGATCATAGAACGTTTCATCTTCACATCATAAGTTATCAACGAACCGATTCCTCCGAAACTTCCTTTGACCATCTGCTCCAATTCACTCTGATCCTCTTCAGGAAAATATTCCGTATAAGGATCTAAAGACAACAACATATTATCAATACCTTGGCGAATCGTTTTATTGGGATCAATGGTGTCTACATAGAACATATCCAACTCTTTCACAATGGCATTGAATATATCCAGATTCTTAGCAAGCTGGAAATTCCGGTCGTCTCCATTCTTGAAACTAAAGAAAGCAACCACAGCGATTACGCCTACCAGACCGACGATTATCCGCTTATTCAGCAATTTTTTCATATTCCTTTCATTAAAATAAGACGTAAAAATAACTCAATCCTTGGTTATTCTGCTAGAACCTTGTTAATATTTAACTTAATTTCATTCCAACGTTCCTTTGACATCGAAGTTCCAATCACTTGGATAACATTTCCCGAGAGAATAGAACCTATTTTAGCACACTTCTCCAAAGAGTATCCACAAGTAAGACCATACAAAAATCCGGAAGCAAAATAATCACCGGCACCAGTAGTATCCACTACTTTTTCGACAGGAATAGCAGAAACTTTTATTTCCTCTGTTCCTTTACGAATATATGAACCGTTTGCTCCAACTTTTACGATGGCAATGCTGCACATCTTTCCTATTATTCTTAACGCGTCTTCCGGTTCTTCACCTGTAAATGCTTTCGCTTCCTCTTCGTTAGCAAAAACAATATCTACATACTTATTTATTAATAGAGAAAAGAATTCAAGATCATTGGCCACAATATTATAGCTCGCCATATCCAGACAAACCTGCAATCCGGCTTCTTTAGCCAATTCAATAGCATGAAGAATCATTTCATGATCCTGCACCAAGTACCCTTCAATAAAAAGATATGAGTAACCTTTAAACATATCCAATGTCAGATCTTCCGCTTTCAAACTGGAAGCAGCTCCTAAATAAGTACCAAAAGTGCGTTCACCATCCTGAGAAATAAAAGTAGAAGCAACGCCCGAAGGCAGTTGTTCAGAGATCAACAATTTGTCTTCAATCGTATTTTTCTTCAGATTCTCACGAAAAAAGTTTCCATAATCATCATTTCCCACTTTTCCTATAAAACCTGTTGCCGCTCCGAGACAAGCCAGTCCAAGTATAGCATTCCCTGCTGATCCGCCGGTTGCCAAGTGTGTTTTCATCTGAGAGAATTTGGAGTTAATTTGCTGTAACTTAGCATCATCTATTAGTTGCATGCTACCCTTAGGTAAGTCCATTTCATCTAGGAGTGTATCATCTTCCAGGGTTGCAAGTACGTCTACTAGGGCGTTGCCCAATCCTATTATTTTGTCCATTCTCAATATTTTTTTTGCAAAGATATTGCATATTTCAAAATATCCTATTACTTTTGCATCGCAATTGAGAAAAACATTCTTCCTTAGCTCAGTCGGTTAGAGCATCTGACTGTTAATCAGAGGGTCCTTGGTTCAAGTCCAAGAGGAAGAGCAAAGTTCAAAATCTCAGTTGCAAATATTCTTCCTTAGCTCAGTCGGTTAGAGCATCTGACTGTTAATCAGAGGGTCCTTGGTTCAAGTCCAAGAGGAAGAGCAATAAAGAAGCCACCTATTTATTTGGGTGGCTTTATATTTTCATAAGATCAGACTCCTAAACTATTTTATTGAACTGACTTCCGGTAATTCACGACAAGAGATATTCCGGGTCAGTCCGAAAATCCTGTGGGTATGTTAAATTTACACAGTTAGTTTGCATAATCTAAAAATAAAGAAAGGTATATCTCCGACTCCCCTAAACTGTGCTCTGAAGGCTTTGATTTTTGCATTGAATGATTCTGCAAATGCATTCGTTTCTCTGTTAACGAAATAGTTTAGTATTGTTTCATAATAGTTCTGCATGGTATTCGTTACGGTTCTGAAACATCCGTATCCAAGCTTTTCTATCTTATTGTACCACAAGGCAAGCTTTCCACGTGCCACATTCTTGTCATAGTGCTTATTATATATATTGGTCAACTCTATAGCCAAGTCGTAAACTGATTTCAATTCCGGATACTGTTCGAATATGATTTCCGCACGTATTCTTTGGGATTCAGTCCATTTGCTAAAATGCTTGACAAGTAGATGTTTAGCCCTGGCCAGCAACTGCTTACGGGTATCGCCATTGGCATATCGAAACGGAACATACTCTATACCCTGCTCCCTGCACCGCTGAATTTCATCGTTCTCCAGATCCCGTGCCATCCAGCGATAAGTAATCCTGAGTTCATCAATTGCCTCATAAAAGAGCTTCTGTACATGAAACCGGTCATTGGTCATAGTGGCGTTGGGAAAAGCCGTTCGGACAATCCGCATCATGGTCGGCGAAAGATCCAAAGTGACCTCTTTGACCGTCTTGCGCTTGGAGACATGAATCATTTCAAGCACCTTGATGACGTCTTCAGACTTCGTGCCACGTATCATGGCCACAAGGGTGCCTCTGCCACCACGCCCCGCACGGTTAGTGACAACAGTATATAATTCTCCGCAGCTCAAGGAAGTCTCGTCAATACAAAGGCTGGGACCCAGGTTCTGCTTGAACAGGACATAGTCTGAAGCATGATCCAACTGGTCCCACTGTCTGTATGCACTGATAAACTCCTTGTACTGTGAAGTTAACTGTTTACCGTTTACCCCATAAGCATCTGCTATGGAGCTTATACTGGCCGCCGTAGTTTCAATCTTCTTCTTTTAAAAAAGCAACGAACTCAGGAGTGAGTTTCGTCCCTTCGGCAGTAAGATCATCGTAGGTATAGGAAAACGTTTCCCCGCTAGCCTTGTCATACCAGCGGCGACGTCTTACGTGGAGATAAACCGGTTTGCCACGAAGAGGAAAGTCCTGGATAACTTTCTCATCTGTAAAACCATGTGAAATCACAGTTCCACTCTTGTAATCGGAACGTTCCAGGTAGTTCTTTTCATCAAGCCAAACTTCGATCTTGGCAGAGTCGTCATGCCAACCGGAAATCTCAAAATACTCCATTAAAACTTCGGGGAAGATGACTCGTAGTAACTTATGTAGGGTGCGACTAGAATTCATTGGATTGTTGTTGTTAAAATCTAACCGCAAAGATAGATTACTTTCGCGTATTAACATAACATACCCACAGGATTTTCGGACTGACCCGATATTCCTTTAACAATGCATCGGTCATAGTCCTTCGAACTTTTCGGCAATTCTTCATAAGAACAGATATCCGGGTGCACAAACCGTTCATTTTTAAATTCATCCTTCTTTGCTTTACTACTAGCAATAATCTCCATCTCATCAGCAGTTGGTTTTCTAAAACCAAGAAGTAACTTTTCTACATTCCAACGATTATGTTCCACCCGAGCCAATAGTTCAATTTGCTCAGAAGTCAGTGATATATCACTCTTACCATCCCAACCAATAGACCGTAACTTATAATCAATAGAACAGGCACTATACAAATTGGACCACCGTTTAGCTACAGACAGCTCGTTCCAGCTTTTCTTCAAACGTTCCATGCCCGGACAACTTTCAGGTAAGACACCATAAGTATTAAAAAACTCATAGATATAATGAATAACCATTCCCTTTTCCATTCCACTACGGTCAAGATCATAGCAATTATCCATCATACCAAAAGGATAAATGTGCGAATATTTATGATATTGGCATTCTTCCTCATCTTTCCGGCTGCTCAACATACTAAGCAATGCACTGGATGTTTCTTGCCGGATAAATACCGGGATATTATTTTCGAAAACGTTATCAGGCAAATAAAGCCCAATAGCAACACTTTGAGGAGGATAGTTCAAACAGACTGCAATAGTAAGGATCTCATTACTCTCGGGGGAAGCCCACTGGTTCAATTGCTGCTGTATAACCTCGCTTTCGGCACGCCCTTTGATAAACTCAAACCGAATATCCAGAAAATTAGCATCCGTACCTTCAAATTTTGTTGGAGAAAGTATCTGAATATCCAGTCCTCCTTCTTGGTTTACCTCTTTATATATAGCAGGTGCTATTTCAAAAAAATGTTGATACCTCCCACGGAAATAGTTCATTTCCGTATCGGCCTGATCATCTATGAAAGTAATCACACTTTTATATTTATTATCCCTGCAAAAATTGGGGAAATGCAATAAGTGAGCCGCCTCCACACCAAGAGCAATCCCCATTCGACTCATACCAATAATGACAAATCGTACCGTCTTCGAACTATCTTCTGTAATGGGAACTCTATCTAAAGAAGGATAAATAATGGGGTTATCCCCCTTATTATAGCAACGGCTGACGAGAAGCTTTTTAGCCCATTCTTCATAAAAGTTGAAAGGATGAAATTCTATATACTTTCGCCATTCCACAGACAAATCCGTTAGCTGGAAAGCTGCAAAAGTCGTTTGATACTCAAACATTACAGTAAAAGGGATCATCGGACAACCTTCTTTCTTCTCGTGAATAGAAACTATTTTTTTTAGAGAATCGATATTAAGTGAATCATGATCATGCTCATCTCGTTCACCGATAAGAAACACTTCACGAGCCTGGGTTGTGTGAAGTTTATAAAGCTCCTCCTTTGAATCCCGACGGGCATGTAGTACCACAATCCGACTTTCATTTTTAGTATCCAACAGAGTATGTACCTTATTTCTAATATCCACAGCCGGACAGGTACTTTGCACTAATATATAGCATTGCCCATAATGAGGATCTGAACATATCTGTTGAATTAACGTTGGCACCATCTCATCAAAACCGATAATTACGACATGATCTCTCAATTGATAGTCAATGTCTCCCTCACGAAAACGTTCCACTCTTCTTTCCAACATATTGGAAACCACCGAAATAAGCAGTCCCGTAAAAAGCAGCATACCAATTATCACTACCACTAGTGCAAACCAGCGAAAAGAGGGAGGTACATTATTAATATTACCGGGATCAATGAAAAGACAAATTAACTGAAATAATCTTCCCAATGGAGCACTAACTTCATCAGACGCTAGTTGCTCAGCTGAAGGATTAGCCCAATTATAAGCCAGACTCATCACAAAGATAAGCACAAACACCAACAGTATAATGCCAAATAGCCAAGACAATTGTTTCCATCCTTTTCCCGAAAAAGAACGGTCAAAATGCAAAGACAAAAGCCTAAATATAGAAATCATTGCATATTACAGTTTTAGTAGTAACTCAAATTCGGTTCTTATTCTTCCGAATAATCTCCTTCTTTTGTTCTTCAGTATAAAGTTCACTCAACACTTCATGCTCTTTACGCAGGACATCCGTATATAAAGCAATCAGTTTTAAGATAATCTTTGTTATACCCAATAAAAAAGCACATGCTATGACTAGATATATAATACTCATATAAACTTCATTCGTGGAAGGGAACGTACCTATGCATACCTTAACTGCCCCCAAAGCTACAAAAGCCAATACTAGCAGAAAAAAGAATATAAGAATTACAGTGGCCCACTTCCAGCCTTTCTTTACCGGATTGTAATTCGTTTCATTCTTTTTATTCTGTATCTCATATCCATTTAAATAAATGAATTTTAAAGCCTCTGTAGCAGCCATAAGAGAATCCTCTTTTTCCACATCAGGCAACTTGTCATAAGGCACCATTTTAGGCGTTTTCTTTTCCTTATTATCATTCTCCGGAGCATATCTCCAACCTTTCAAATATTGCTGATACGTCCATAACTCATGTGTATGAGCAGCCATTGCTTCGGACAATCCTTTCAATGACTCCGGCAATTCAATCCCTTGTGTATCTCGCGGACGAGGAATGTATTCGTTCATTTCCATATTTGTGTTTTTAATGGTATTAATCTTCCAGATATCAGACACCTAGTTCCCTATTTATTCTCATAATTCAAAAAGATTTTTTGGGGGGTATGGGACAAAGATACATTCTTTTTATTATAATATACCCCTCTTCCTCTTAAATTATTACTCTGCTACAGCCAAAGTCAATATACTAATTCGTATCCCTTGTACTTCCATTAATGCAGAGGCACAGGCTACAGTAGTAGCTCCTGTTGTCAGCACATCGTCTACAACCAGTACATGCTTTCCTTGAAGAGGTTCAGAAGAATGAAGTTCAAAAATACCATCCACATTCTCCCAGCGTTCAAAAGCAGACTTACGTGTCTGAGTTTCTGTATTCTTCCTGCGAATAATAGATTCGGTATTTACGGATATCCCTGTCACAGCAGCAATCCCTCGGACAATCCATTCACTTTGATTATAACCACGAAGTTGTTGCTTCTTCTTATGTAACGGAACCGGAATAATCACGTCTATTCCCTTGAAGAACCCGGACGGTAAAAGTTCCGACGCCATATATCGTCCCATAGTCGCTCCTAATTCTTTCCGTCCGCCATATTTAAGTAGATGAAGAATCTGACGAAAATCACTACCTTTCCGATAAAAGAAAAAAGAAGTAGCCCGTTCCAAAGGTATTTTCCCCCAGAAAAGCAGTTCCACCGGATTATCCTCCTGAAGATGATAATTGGTACGCGGCAAATTTATATTACACATTGTACAAATACATTCTTCCCCTTTTGCCAATGGTCTGCCACAGACCAGACAACAACGAGGAAAAAGCAGGGACAAAAATGAACTGAGCCAATCTTTAATTAATAGTGTGTGTTTCATCATAGCAGTGATTTGTTTTATTACAGTTCAATAAATTAATAACATCACATATCCAACGGAGAAACTTCTGCCAATAGTTTTTGGAATAAAGGGTGCAAGTACTTGTTAGTCACGATAATATGATGTCCATCTATAAAATAATCATTGCCATAAAAATCGGTCACTTTTCCACCAGCTTCTTGAGCAATCAATGCGGCAGCCGAATAATCCCACTTACCGAGAAATGCCTCAGCCCAAGCGTCGAAACGTCCCATAGCTACGTAACAAATAGCTGCAGCAGCGGAACCATTCATACGAATACCACCTACTTTGCCATACAGTTTATCAATTAAGTGAAGGGCAGTCTGTTTATATTGATAATAATTATAAGGTAGTTCGGTAAAGACAAAAGCGTCTTTTGCATCTTTTATGTCTGATACATGAATTTCTTTAGCATTCATATAGGCTTTTCCTCCTTTCCAAGCATAAAAACATTCATCCCGACATACCTCGTAAACCACTCCTAAGAGCAATTCCGTACGGCTACGCAAAGCGATACATACACAATATGGTGCCTCATCATGAATATAATTTGTCGTTCCGTCCAATGGATCGATTACCCAGTAATAAGGTTCATCCTGATAAATAGCAGAACCCTCCTCTGTTATAAATCCGGCTTCAGGCAACAAAGTGGAAAGTGCCGATACCACTCTTTTCTCCGATTCTTTATCTACATAAGACACATAGTCATGCGCATGTTTCTCCTCCACACGATCACGACGAAAACTTTTCCGTTCTTCTTTCAAAAAATATCCGGCTTCTGTAGCTATTCGGCAAACATCAGCAGTCAGTTGTTGTAAATCTAACATTTTGCTCTTTAAATCTTAAAAGTGCTTCGAAGATATAACTTTTCATATGAAAAACCATATCAAAATAGTAATATTTCAGTTCATCAACCTGACAAACTTGGATATGATATAAGTTTCAATAGATTTACATTCGGAGAATGCTCAGCATATATTGACAGCAACCAATATGAAAAATTACTCATTTCCGTTGGACTCCATTGCAGTATGTACGGATTTTCATAATTTTGTATTTGGGATTAATAGCATAAGACGATGACTGAACTTGAAAGATGTATGGCAGGAGAATTCTATGACTGCCACGATGATGTGTTTATAAAGATGAAAGCGGTTGCAACCCTATGGATGCAACGATACAACTCGCTGTCATACGAACAACGGAAGCAGCGTTATTCGATGTTGAAAGAACTGTTTGCCGAGGTCGGGGAAAACTGCTCGGTAGCCGACGGATTTATATGCGGGTTTGGCTGCAATATATTTCTTGGGAACAATGTGTCCATAAACTATCGCTGTACCCTCATAGATTGCAACACCATCAAAATCGGCAACAATGTGCTCATCGCCCCCGGAGTGCAGATAAATACAGCCTCGCATCCCGTGGAATGGCCGGAAAGGCGTAACCCTGATTTTGAGAACAATCCGCAGGCTTATTTCTGCAAGACATACGCACGTCCTGTCACCATCGGCGATAACTGCTGGATAGGGGCAGGGGCGATTGTCCTCGGAGGCGTGTCGTTGGGTGACAATGTCACGGTAGCAGCCGGAGCAGTGGTTACACAATCTTTTCCCGGCAATTGTCTTATCGGAGGCGTTCCAGCCAAGATATTGAAGAGGTTATGAGTTGAATTATGCACATGCGAAATTATTTCAACGCTTTCCGATAGGCGGACGGGGATATGCCAAGATGCTTGCTCACATAACGGCTTAGGTAAGATACAGACGAGAAGTTAAGCCTTTCTGCAATGTCAGTCAATGAAAGTTCCTTGTGAACCAGCAGACGGGAAATTTCATTTATCACGAAACGGTCTATCCAGTAGGTTGCCGGGCGGCAGCTTAGCATCTGACTTATTTCTGAAAGATAGTGCGGGGTTATGCACAGCCGTGACGAATAGTGTTCCAACGTCCTGTCGGTCTCATAGTCGCCGTCAACAAGCATCCCGATGAATCTGCGCATGAGTGCAGCGGGACGTGAGTTGGTCATGATATCACGGTTATTTCTTGCATGGATGTCATATAGGTCAAGAATGTGTGTCTTCAGAATCGAAGTAATCATCTCATCATAGAAAAGATGTCCCGTTTCGCTGACACGCTCCCTAATCCGATATATATCCTCCCTACATTTTTTGAAATCCTTGTCGTCAAGCCGTAACACCGGATTCTGCAACAATGAGAGATGACCGATAACTCCGTAATCGTTTCTTATTCCACATTTGGATGTCACCGCCCCATTAAAACTCATGGTAATCAATGAGCAGTCATCGCTTTGAAGAATGTCACCGGCGACTATCCCGGTCGGCAATATGGCATAATCTCCTTTTGACACATTGAATCTCGTGCGCCAAGCGGAGAAACTCATATTCCCTTTCAGACACAACGCATGCACCGTGTTGTCAGGATAAGCCGTGAAGTCATATCCCGTAATGTCATCTATAAAGAATATCGCATGATGCTCCATCATAGCCTGTCTTTTTGAGTACAAAAATAATGAAATACCACGATTTGTGAAAATATCGCCACGATTTTTATAACGGCTACTCACACATCCTTACGTAATTTTGCATCAGAAAATAAAGCATAAGATTATGAAACAAGTGAGGTTAAACAACAGCGTCATGATGCCGTCTATCGGATATGGAGTATTCCAGATTCCTCAGAATGAAACGGAGCGTTGTGTAAGCGATGCCCTTGAAACCGGATATCGTATGATAGATACGGCTTCTTCATATTTCAACGAGAAAGAGGTCGGGGCTGCAATCCGCAACAGTGGGATAAAGCGTGAGGAGATATTCGTGACGACAAAGCTATGGGTACAAGACTATGAGATCGATGATGTGTTGCGGGCTTTCGACAAGTCCATGAGCAATCTCGGTCTTGATTACCTTGACCTCTATCTCCTGCATAAGCCGTATGGGAATTACTATGCCGCATGGCGTGCCCTTGAACGGCTTTACAAAGAAGGGCGCATACATGCAATCGGTGTGACGAGTTTCACCGATGAGCGGCTGCTCGACCTTTTCCTCCACAACGGGATAAAGCCGATGGTCAATCAAGTTGAGACCAATCCGTTTCATCAGCAGAAAGCCACAAACGAGTTTCTTGCCAAAGAGGGTATCGTTCATGAAGCATGGGCCCCGTTTGCCGAGGGGCAGAACGATATATTCCATAATCCGGTGCTTGCAGGGATAGCGGAAAAACATGGCAAGAGTGTCGGGCAAGTGATATTGCGGTGGCTTAACCAGCGCAATGTGGTGGTGATACCCAAGAGCGTCCGCAAGGAGAGGATGGCAGAGAACCTCAATATATTCGATTTTTCTCTATCCTCGGAAGAAATGGCAGCTATAGCCCGGCTTGACACCGGCAAAAGCCCGATATATGACGATATGGACTTGGCGACGGTCAGAGGCATCAGCACCCACACTATACGTTAAACTATCTTTATTGGTATAATGTTAATGTGTAATTATCAAAAACAATATGGAGACAATAAAATTGAGCAATGGGGTTAACATGCCCCTGTTGGGCTACGGCGTATTTCTCGTAGCTCCTGAAAAATGTGAGCGATGCGTAAGCGATGCCCTGAATGTCGGCTACCGCCTTATTGACACGGCGCAGGCCTATTTCAACGAAGAAGGTGTCGGCAATGCCGTTGCCAAGAGCGGTATCAACCGTAATGATCTGTTTCTTGTGTCGAAAGTGTGGATTTCAAATGCCGGGGAAGAAAAGGCCGCCAAGAGTATTGGCGAGAGTCTCCGTAAACTCCGCACCGACTATATCGACTTGTTGCTGATACACCAAGCTTATGGAGATGTGTTCGGCACATGGCGGGCTATGGAAAAAGCCTATCGCGACGGCAAGGTTCGCGCAATAGGTGTCAGCAATTTTCAGGCAGGACGTTTTTTCGATTTTGCCCACTATGTTGACATCAAACCGATGGTCAACCAGTTGCAGTGCAATGTTCTCGTCCAGCAGAGCGGCATACAGCCCACGCTTTCCGAGTTCGATACCAAGATGATGGCGTGGGGACCTCTCGGCGGGCAAGGTGCTGACGGGGTCACAAATAATCCCCTGCTTACAGAAATCGGTAAACGATACGGCAAGACAGCCGCACAGGTGGCTCTCCGCTGGCTGACCCAGCGTGGAATAGTCGCTATCCCCAAGAGCACGCATGTGGAGCGTATGCGCCAGAACCTTGACGTCTTTGACTTCACTCTCACTGATGAAGAAATGACACACATTGCCACTCTCAATCAGCAGGATGTGGGTACTGTGTCATTTGGAGACCCTCAATTTGTTAAGTACCTTATCGGAACTTACGGATAATCCGACAGGTATAACCTTTTTCCTAAAAAAAGATTTTAATCTTTCTTTAGGGAATTATGTCTAAAACTATTTATTTGATAATTGATTCTTCGTTAGCCATTCATTAAGCAATCCCGCCAATTCACCATTATTCAAGTCCTGCATCAAGAAATGCGTATTCCCATAAATCCCGATTTAGGCAGTTCCACCAACGTGGCATTTCCTCCGTGTCAGTTGATGGTTTCCACGAACTTGCGTGCCATTTGAAGACGCACGCGCCAGATGTCGAACCAAAACATTTCATCGGCTACGGGCTTTGTCGTGGTGGTTACCGATGCCTGCTGTGGCTATCAGGAGCTGCCCTGCCTTATGCGAGTGCCAACTGTTGCGACAACCCGGCTCGAAGGTGACGTTTGCCATCGGGACGTTCAACTCTTTCTTCTCTGTTAGAGGGGCGAGCCATACTTCGCCCGTGAAGTTTGGATTGGGGTATACTTCCGTCACGATAAAAGGGAAGCGCACGGAGTTACCGCCGACCACCGAGTTCAGATGGATGCGGCTGTAAACCGTTGCCGTTCCTGCGGCAAACTTCACCTGCACATCGTGTATCTCGGCTTTCTTGTACCAGATGCTACCCGTGCGGATGGTTTCCAAGAGTTCCGCCAGCCGCTCCACATTCTTCTCCGACATCCAGTCCCATTTGCTGTTGGACAAATCCACGATTGCCTCTTCCTCGGCGGCGAATACTTTCTGATTCTCCTGTGCGTTTGCTCCGACTGTTAAAGTCAAGAACCACATTGCTGTAATGACTAATGATTTCATACCGTTCTAATTATTATTGGGTTACGTCCGTTTTCGTACAAGGTACCTCGCATGGCCTTGCCATCAATACAAATGATGTCAGTTGCCGAAGAGGATATTTCCTTGCGGAAAACGTCTGCAAAAGCAGACATTCGCTCAGCCATTTTTTCATCGTCTATGCATTGAAACACACGGCAAAGCGTAGCTTCCGGGGGTAACCCATACGGAAATAGTCCTTTCGCCCGCAGGCGTTTCAAGTGACGTTTGCCAAATTGAAGTATTTCAGCTCTGGTAATACACTTGCTGAGTCTCCCCAATATGACAAGCATGAGTATGTCTTCAAGTTTGTGTTTGAAGTTTCCCATACTTGTTCTGCGGTATTCAGGGGCTGAGGATACAAATTTTCTCAAATATGAGTCAGGATGCTGCCACGAAGACAGTCAAGGTGTTTTTTCTTTAGTAATATTACGTGTAAAAAGTTGTATGTCAGTGGAATAAACCGTATTTTTGCTATCGCAGAAACAAAGGCGGAAAACAATATCAACATCATATTTTATTGAATTCTGCCTATAAAAAAAATAAAAATGAACGATGAGAAGAAACACCTAATGCGGTGCTTCAGCATCGCTGTACGCGAATATAGGGATTTTTACTACAATAACAAGCGAGGAACAATATTTCTTAAATGAAAAAGCCGGGATTCGTAAATTATATTTTCGCTTTCTTTCTTGCAACTTCAACACTTTTGTTATATATTGCCACTCTGTTTCCGTTAAATCAGTCTGATATATTTTTTTTAAGTTTGGTCACTTCAAAGAAAGCAACGATCCGGCTGATACAGAAACTTTAGTAGAAAAAATTTCAGCCATTTTTTAACAGGAACTAAGAACTGAAAGGTCAGAAATAAAAAAACAATGAAACAATTAATTGCATGTTGCGGACTAGATTGCGAAAGTTGCGAAGCCCGCATAGCCACTGTCAAAAATGATAATGAATTAAGAGAAAAGACTGCTCAAAAATGGAGTGAAATGAACAACACACCGGAAATCACAGCAGAGACCATAAATTGTATGGGCTGCCGTACTGATGGGGTGAAATTTGCATTTTGCAGCAATTATTGCGGAATCCGAAAATGTGTATCCGAAAAAGGATTTAATACCTGTGGTGACTGTAAGGAATTGAATCATTGCCAAATAGTTGGTGCTATTTTTCAGCATTCCCCCAACGCAAAAGAGAATCTTCTAGCTTCGGAAACGATCTAAAGACCGATAACTTTGGATGAAGATCACAAAAAAACTTTGTACATTAATTTATCTGATTTATACTCACATCACCATGAAACATATCAAGACATCACTACTAGCAGCCTTTTGTGCTGTTTCTTTATCTATAACCGGGCAGCAATCGTCTTTAAGAAGTTTAGTACCGGATGAACCGTCTAAAGCTCCGGATTACTTATGCACCTGGAATTTGCAAGGCTACGTAGTAAGCTATCAGGGTTCTGACCCAACCAGAGAAGCCATGAACGAGGAATATATGTTTGGTAAGGGTACTTACCAGAATTGGGTAGACTGTTATCCATCTATCCGCAAAGATCTATACTTCGTAATGGACGATTCATGGGATATCCCTAAAGATGTCAATCACACGCCAAATAAGTATTTAGGAACTGTAGAACTAGATCCCGGTCGGTTTCCATCATTTCGTGGAGATGCTGCCAGCCGTTTGAAACAACTGACGGATCGCATCAAAGAAAAAGGATGGAAAGGAGCAGGCGGATGGATTTGTGCACAAAAAGCTGAGATCTTCTCTGATATTCCTGAAGAAGAATACTGGACAGAACGTATCAAGGCTGCAAATGCAGCAGGCTTTGACTATTGGAAAGTAGATTGGGGAGCTCATGAAAAAGATGAAGCATGGAGAAAGATGCTGACTACTATCGGTAAGCAGTATGCACCTCGTTTATGCATTGAACACGCCTTTCAGAATAGTTTTATAGAGTTTAGTGACGCTTTCCGTACGTATGACGTAGAAAACGTGATAGCACAACCGGTCACCATACAACGAATTTGTGATTTACTACCTTACAAAGCGCAAGGAAATGCTAAAGGTATTATCAACTGCGAAGATGAACCATATATCGCGGCCGGATTAGGATGTGCTATCGGAGTGATGCGTCATCCATTTGTCGGGAATCTACCGAATGGAACTCAGGATTTTGTTTTTCCTCCTGCAATACGGGATATGAAACATCGGTTGGACGAGGTCGTTCGTGGAGTAAGATGGCATCGGATAGCGGAACCATTCGGAGTCGGAAAAGAATCGGTGGCAATAGATAACGAAAAGTTAAATGATTATTGGGTTTTGCAAGATCGTGAAACTTGGAATACGAGTCGCCCTGTCGGTACCCGATTAACTGCCGAAGCACCTGCCAGAGTTAGTAGAGGGATGCCTTTACCCGAAGTTTCCGATTCAGGTGAAGATAGACCATTTATTCTTGCTTCCCGTTATCCCAATGGTGCTGTTGCCATTGCCAGCATAGGACGTGCATTAGGTCATGAATACGTTTCGAAAGAAGTTTCCGTAAAAATAGCGGTTGAGAACTACGATTCTCCCATTGGTATCTTCGGTTACTTCAAAGATATTACAATCGTTTTTCCTTCATCTGTGAAATTGAAGAAGCATAAAATCTATGCACAAGATTTGGCAGGGGATATACCGGTGAATATTACCAAAAAAGTTTCAGTAAAAGGGAACTTTTTGACAATACCGGGAGAAGTGATACGTACTGTAGGGTTGATGAACGCATCAAAAGATGATTGTTCGGATCCCGGATTAGTGCTGAGGATTTTCTGATATTAAAGAAAACATTACTGTCCCATTAAAATCTAAAAGAGTTCTTTGAAATATTTGAAATTTAGTTAGTTACAGCGATTCTCCGAGCGAACGGACTTGAATTTGTAGCTTTGCATCAGATTAATCCGATGGCATATGTTCCAAGACAAATACGTTTTCGCTCAATTGGCTTCATTTCTGAATCGAAGTAAGTTTAACCGCATAGTCACCAAGTATGATGGCGACAAATATGTGAAGCACTTCACCTGCTGGAATCAACTACTTGCTTTGATGTTTGACCAACTTTCTAATCGTGATAGTCTACGAGATTTGATAGTTGCTCTTGAAGCTCATTATTCCAAATGTTATCATTTAGGAATGGGTAAAAATGTATCAAAGTCATCGCTGGCAAGAGCAAATCAAGATAGAGACTATCACCTCTTTGAAGAATATGCTTACTACCTGGTTAGCGAAGCACGACAAAAGTGTGCTAATCATATTTTCAAACTTGGCGGTAACGTTTATGCTTTCGATTCGACAACTATTGACCTGTGCCTTTCAGTCTTTTGGTGGGCAAAATTCCGCAAAAAGAAAGGTAGTATCAAAGTGCATACATTATATGAGGTGGAAACACAGATTCCTGCATTCTTTCATATCACGGAAGCATCCGTACACGATTCTAAAGTCATGATTGAAATTCCTTATGAACCAAGCTCTTATTACATCTTTGACCGCGGTTATAACAACTTCAAAATGCTATATAAAATTCATCAAATTGAAGCCTACTTTGTTGTCAGAGCAAAAAAGAATCTCGGGTACAAATCCATCCAATGGAAACGCAGGCTGACTAAGAATGTGCTTTCAGACGCGAGTGTACTTCTGACAGGATTCTATCCTAAACAATATTACCCAGAGCCACTTAGGCTGGTTAAATATTGGGATGAAGAACAAGAACGAGAATTTATATTCATAACCAATGCGATGCATATATCTGCGCTTCAAGTTGCTGAACTTTATAAAAATCGCTGGCAGGTAGAGCTGTTTTTCAAATGGCTCAAGCAGCACCTTAAAATCAAAAGATTTTGGGGAACTACAGAGAATGCTGTTCGAATACAGATATATGCTGCTATATGCGCTTACTGTTTGGTGGCAATCATTCAACACGATATGCAACTGGACAGAAGTACATATGAAGTGTTACAAATACTGAGCATCTCATTGACTGATAAGACTCATCTGAGAGACCTCTTTAATAAAACTAAATTTCAAAATGACAAAGAACGATTCGGACCAAATGGGCCAAGCTTGTTTAATTTTTAATTCGTCCCAATTTTAATGGGAAACTAATGTTACAATATAAGAAAACGCCAATTACATCTCTATATATAAAATCATTCAGGCAAATAAAAACAACAAACCCGATAGTTTGACGAATCAAGGGCTACCGGGACACTGGGATAAACTATTTATAGCATAATAAAACGCTGGGGTTGTTATTTTTCTCGCCAAACAGAGAGCGATTGCCAGTATTTGGGGAATCCCATATCTTTAAGGTCAAGTATACGACAGTCGGATTTGAGCAATTCTTTGATATTCCTTTTAAAGTCGCTTCCGGGACTGATAATATCAAGAATATACGCAACGCAAGAAAGCGCAGCAAATAATTTGTTTGTGCGTATTTGTCCGATTGTTGTTCTATCCATGAACGGATAAAGAGTGTTGTATGGCAGTATCACGCTAACCATAAAACGGCGATTCCACACTCGGCTGTGGTGGGCACAACAATTGCGGAGATTGGAAATAGCGTGAAGCCAGTTCTCCAATATAGCCACTTTTTTCAAACCGAATTGTTCAGTAATGTACTCTTTGCTGTTGTCCAACTTTAAGGATTGGAACAAGCGGCTCAATGTTGCAAACGATACCACTTCGAGTGCCATCCAACTTGGCGGCATCGGGGGATTGTCGTATTTTGATTTGTAGTGCTTAATAAAATCTTCATTACTTCGGTTTACATCAGCATCAACATGATTCATCAAATCGTCATAGCCGAAACGATATAAACTTTCATCATCATACCAATGGCTATCACCTGTGCTTTCAGCATATACCTGTACGATTTTTGTACGCACTGCCACTTCTATTTTTTCAATGGCATTGAAAATAAGAGAACGCAGTCTGCGGTCAAAACAATAAAGGTCTATTATGTCTTTGAAGTGAATATCTTTGCGAGTAAAGTTGTGTTCAGAATCTTCGCCGTTTTCTTGGAACGGATAAGTGTATGCACGAAGCCGATAGTAGCTAATATTATCAAGATAAGCAATAGCCTCGTTTTCATCATCGAAAACAAGCCCTCGTTGTTTTAGCCGTGCGACTTGCTCGGCGAGGGTCAACGGTCTCTTTGTATAATCAATTTTATCAGCCAATCCTATCAAGCTATTATATAAAAACTCGAAGACCTCCCCGGGTGCGCTGTTCTACGGGAAGCGTGGGAGGTCATATCGTGTGCAAAGGTAATACTTTTATTTGATTCTGCAATGGATGTGCCAAAAATATTTTCGGCATTATGCACGGCTTTTTCATTTAAGAAATATTGTTCATCGCTTGTTGTTGTAATAAAAATCCTTATATTCGTGCGCAGCGATGCTGAAGCACCGCCTTAGGTGTTTCTTCTTATCGTTCATTTTTATTTTTTTATAGGCGGAATTCAATAGTGGTATGATGTTTCTATTGTCTTCCGCCTTTGTTTTTGCGACAGCAAAAATACGATTTATTTCCCTGATATACAACTTTTTACGCATAATACTACTAAAGAAGAAACACCTTGACTGTCTTCGTGGCAGCATCCTGACTCATTTGAGAAAATTTGTATCCTCAGTCCCTGAATACCGCAGAACAAGCAGGGGAAACTTCAAGCACAAACTTGAAGACATACTCATGCTTGTCATATTGGGGAGACTCAGCAAGTGTATTACCAGGGCTGAAATACTTCAATTTGGCAAACATCACTTAAAACGCCTGCAGGGGAAAGGGCTATTCCCGTATGGGCTACCCTCAGCAGCTACGCTTTGCCGTGTGTTTCAAAGCATAGACGATGAAAAGATGGCTGAGCGCATGTCTGCTTTTGCAGATGTTTTCCGCAAGGAAATATCCACTACGGCAACTGATATCATTTGTATTGATGGCAAGGCCATGCGGGGTACCTTGTACGACAACGGACGTAACCCTGATATCGTCTCTGCCTACTCACTTGGTTCGGGCCTTACTTTGGCTACTGATATTTGCAAGGAGAAAAGTAATGAAATCAAATCCGTGCCCCGGTTATTGGACAAACTAGACGTGTCAGGATGTGTAGTCACAGCAGACGCCATGTCATTCCAAAAGGTAATAATAGACAAGATTAGAGATAAAGGAGCAGACTTCGTGATCGAACTCAAGGCGAATCAAAGATCTTTGCGCTATGGACTTGAAGATTCTATAAAGACCGCCACCCCGACTGATGTCTACAAGGAAGGTCCATACTTGGAACACGGCAGGATTGAGTCAAGGATATGCCGTATATACCGTGGGGAAGAACTTATTGTGGACAGGGAAAAATGGAATGGCAATTTGACAGTTATAGAAATAGTCACATCTACCGAAAAAAAGTCCGATGGCAGGAGTACATCTGAACAGCGACTCTACATTTCAAGCCTGGATAGCAGTGCAGAGCGGCTTAGTCAGATAACCAAACAGCATTGGGCTATTGAAAGCATGCACTGGGATCTTGACCGCAATCTCCGGCAGGACAGCATAAAGCGTAAGGCTGAACGGGCGGCCAGGAATCTGGACACAATTCAAAGGATGGTGTTGGCATTGATTGCCGTTTGGAAGAACAGAAGGAAAAAAATATCAGATAAGCAAAAGGGTACAGCTGAGATAATAAGGGAACTATCGGTAAGCTTCACTAACGTGTTGCATTTTTTGGCTCAAAAATGAGAAAAATTCAGATTTGACATATTCGTAACGCATTGATTACCAACAACGGGATACCCGCCCATGCCGCACTGGCATGGGTAGGGGGATTGTACCCCTAAATCAAAACTTAAATGAAAAAGCCGTGGGCATTATGAGGGTTTTCGTAATAAGTCATAGTACACTACCTACAGATAACCTAGCTACATGGTTTTATTGCTTAACGCAATAGAAGTTGAGAATAACAGGCTTAACTCTTAACAATTATCGGGAACTATCTGGTAACATTATTCTCAATAATTCTATCTGAATAACATAACTTTATCTAGGATTATTCGGTTCAAGTATGGAGCTAAAAAGAACAAAACAGAGGAATTAAGAGATAGAAATAAGTGATATCTCAATTAATTTGTATTAACTTTGTGATCGGATAAATATCATAACACATGAAAAGGTCAATAAAGCATCTACCTAAACGAACACAGGAAGAGTTAAACACCTTGCTGGAGTTAATTAAACACGATTTTCCGTGGTGCTGTATGGTTGTATTATATGGTAGCTATGCCCGTGGCGGTTACGTCCTGTGGGATCAGAAGGTAGAGTTCGGTGTGAATACTTCCTATCAGAGTGATTATGATATAATGGTAGTCATCCCAAAGCCAAGAATGAAACATGTAGAGGATAGACTAAGAAACCAGATAACTCCTAAATATCACAAAGCTTTTGCCCATCGTCGTCATGCTTCACCACAATTCATTGTTGAATACGTAAATACGCTTAATAAAGAACTTGAACGCAGTCAGTATTTCTTTACCGATATTGTGAAAGAGGGCATCAAGATGTATGACAGCAAAGAATTTAAATTGGCTAAACCTCGTGAACTGTCGTTTAAAGAGATTAAAGAATTTGCAATTAAAGAATTTGATATACATTATCCGCTGGGGGTAAATTATTTAGAACATGGGTATACCGATTATAATAAAGAACGGTATAGAGGCGGTTCATTTCTATTGCATCAAACCTGTGAACGATTTTATAATTCTATCAGCCTTGTATATACAAACTACCGTCTAAAGAGCCATAAACTAGATGAATTGGCAGGTCATGCAAAAGAATTTTCGAGAGAGTTAGCAGTAATATTTCCATCAAGTACAGATTTTGAAAAACGATGTTTTGATCTGCTTTGTCGCGCATATATTGAAGCTCGTTACAATAAAGACTTTATTGTAACCAAAGAAGAGTATGCCTATATGCTCGAACGAATTGAAATATTAAAAGAGATCACCTTCAGAATCTGCACAGAGAAAATAGCCTCTTATGATGCGCTAATTGCGAATGAAAAAACACAATCACAACAAAATCAATTAAACAATCCGACTTCGAAATAAAGTTGATAGAACCTCGGGGCTAATAGCTCAACTGATAATAGCCCGAATCATCTGTCAAATCCACATCAAGAAATAAAAGTTATTCGATTTTCACCATAGAATAACAAATTAATTTCTGTTACCTAACAAAACAACCTCTATAGATATCATCCTCGCGATATAATGACAAATCAACCGAGCTAAGCATGTACTCTTATTATTTTATATTATCAGACTATCTATCATCCAAAGGAGCGGAATTGAAAAATCTCTATCCTTTTTTAATGCCATCACTTTTTCAAATACACCACTGTCTTACCTGCTCCATATTTCCGGATAATTCCTTCATCCTGATATTTCCTGAGAAATTCGACTGCCTTATCCCGACTGATAGCTGCCAATCTCATAAAATCAGCACGAGTAATGCAACCATGTTCATCTATATGCTGCATAAGAAGTGCACGACATTCATCTTCCCCACGAGTATTGTCTGCACGATATGGTGATTCAATACGTTCCAACTGCAACGGCTCCAACTCTTCATAGAATTTCTTATTAACACGAAGGTTCACCTTATTAAGACGGATAGAAGGTGAACGGATTTCTTTCTTCTCCGTCACCGAACGATCACATTTTAATGACAAAGAAAAATATCCCAACTCTCCCACTTCTACGGTCCACCCTTGCGAGAGCCAACGCTGCAATTCGTCTGTCACAGCTTGCAGACAACCTTCAATGGTAGCTTGACTAAAACCATTGGACTTGGATACCAATTCGATAAATTTCTTGGCATCAAGGGTGCCTGATGGAATAACACGCGCGTGAAGCGGTTGTTGTTCCTCCCGTTTCAGCGGATTTCCACTGGCGTAAAGATCATAATAAATGCTCATACTATAATTAATATATAATGGTTCAACAATTAATAGTTTTGTATACACACATTAATTCGTAGAACTATAGTCCTTCGAAGCGACAACTATAGTCTTCGTTTCGTAGGACTATACTTCAACGAAAGGAAGACTATAGTTCAACGAATTAATTTATGCAGTCAAAGATATTACTTTATTCAGAGAAATAACTAAGCTTTTAGGGTTAAACTTCTTAATTGGAATTTCATTAGAGGATAAAAAAGATATAAAACGGGTAACAAAAATAAAGATAAAAAGCAAATCGCATCATTTTGTAGAATTATTACTGAAAATAATTTGTGTAATTGAATAATAATTTATTTCTTTGTAGACGTAATACAAAATAAATCATAATGATTAAATTAAAAGATATAGCAGAAGTACAAACTGGTGTCTATCTCAAGCCATCGCCAGTAGCTAACACTTTGTATCTGCAAGTTAATAACTTCGACAACAATGGGCGTATGCACTCAAAACAAAAACCTGCGATTGCACTTGACAACACAAATAGCAAATATCTTCTCAGAAAGAAAGATTTGTTGTTTGTAGCAAAAGGAACAAATCTTTTTTGTGCCATTTTCCAGACTCAGGAATATAATGCGGTAGCCTCATCATCATTCCTCGTTATAAAAATCATTAACAAAGACAGAGTACTCCCCGAGTATCTATGTTGGTTTTTGAATTTGCCTACGACACTTCAATATTTGAGTCTAAATGCAAAAGGGACCGCAATCCGCTCCATATCAAAGGCAACAATGGAAGAACTAAACATTCCGATTCTTTCTATTGATAAACAAAAAACAATTTTAGCAATAGCCGAACTTCAAAAAGAGGAAGAAAGGTTATATAAGGAGATTATCCGCAAACGCAACCAATTAACAGAATACAAATTAAAAAACATAATAAATAATGGAAACTAAAATTACTCAAGACGATATTAACAAAGTAATCTGGAAGGCATGTGACACATTCAGAGGGGTGATTGACCCCAGCCAATACAAAGATTACATTCTCACCATGCTGTTTTTAAAATACGTAAGCGATGTAAATAAATCAAAGTATCAGGAATATCTTAAAAGGTATGAAGGTGATGAGGAACGTGCCAAAAGAGCCATGCGTCATGAACGCTTTATTGTACCGGAGAACAGTACTTTTGACTATTTATACGAACGTCGCAACGAAACAAATATCGGAGAACTGATAGACATCGCACTTGCCGACCTCGAAAATGCTAATCGGGAAAAACTGAGTAGCGAAGATGGTAGTGGCATATTCCGTAATATAAGTTTTAATAGTAGTAATCTCGGAGAAGCCAAAGATAAAAACACCCGACTGAAAAACCTGCTCATCGATTTTTCTGACGAAAGGTTACAATTTGATGAATCACATTTGGAGAATAACGATGTAATTGGAGATGCTTATATGTATCTAATCGAGTACTTTGCAAGCGGTGCCGGGAAAAAAGCAGGTGAATTCTTTACTCCCAAAGAAGTATCGACTTTATTGGCCAAACTAACTAAAAGCAAACCAGGAGCCAGAATTTGCGACCCAACGTGTGGTTCCGGCTCTTTGTTGATTAAAGCAGGGAAAGAAGTTGGGGGAGACAACTTCTCACTTTACGGACAAGAGCTTAACGGCAGCACATGGGCTTTGGCAATGATGAATATGTTACTACATGGCTTTGACAGTGCCACCATACGTTGGGGTGATACACTTCGAAATCCGAAACTTAAAGAAGGCGATGCGTTAATGAAGTTTGATACAGTTGTAGCCAATCCTCCGTTTTCTCTCGACAAATGGGGAGCCGATGAAGCCGCAAACGATCAATATAAACGTTTTTGGAGAGGTGTGCCTCCCAAAAGCAAAGGAGACTGGGCATTTATCAGTCACATGCTCGAAGTTGCATATGAAGGGCATGGTAAAGTTGGTGTTGTAGCACCCCATGGCGTGCTATTCCGAGGGTCAAGCGAAGGGAAACTACGCCAAAAGACTATTGAAGAAAACTACTTGGAAGCAGTTATAGGTCTTCCGGCTAATCTGTTTTTTGGCACAGGTATCCCGGCAACGATTATAATATTCAATAAAGGAAAAAAGACAGATAATGTACTCTTCATTGATGCCAGCCGTGAATATGAGAATGGTAAGAACCAGAACAAGTTACGTAATCAAGATATTGATCATATCGTTTCCACCTATCGTAAATTTACAGCAGGAGAACTATCACCAGGTGTAGCGGAAGATAAATATGCTTATGTGGCAACGCGGGAAGAAATCGTTGAAAACGATTACAACCTTAATATACCTCGTTATGTAGATACCTACGAAGAAGAAGAGGAAATTGATATTGTAGCCGTGCAAAAGGAGATTGATTCGCTTGAAGCGGAACTTGCCGAAGTACAAACAAAGATGAAAGCTTATCTAAAAGAATTAGGTTATTGACAAAAGAAAACTGATTGAAAATGAAGACAGAAGAAATTAAGCGTTTATTTTCCGACTTCGAGGCAGCTGCTTCAGAACTAGAAGGAGTAGAATGTTGGAGTGCCAGAGAAATACAACATTTATTTGGATACAGTAAATGGGAAAACTTTTCCAAAGTTATTGAAAAAGCAAAAGAATCGTGCAAAAATGCCGGTCAAGACACTGCTGATCATTTTCCTGACGTCAGGAAAACGATCGCCATGCCCAAAGGAGCCGAAAAAGAGATAATTGATATCCTTCTGACACGCTATGCCTGTTATCTGATCGCTCAAAATGGAGATTCTCGAAAGGAGCAAGTTGCTTTTGCACAGACGTATTTCGCCGTCCAAACGCGAAGGGCAGAATTAATAGAGCAACGGTTACTGGAAGTAGAACGTATCAAAGCTCGCATCAAACTACAAGAAACAGAGAAGCATCTTTCCGGCGTTCTATACGAACGTGGTGTGAATGACAAAGGCTTTGCTATCATTCGCTCGAAAGGCGACCAGGCTCTCTTTCGATTGAATACAGCACTCATGAAACATAAAATGGGAGTACCCGAAAAACGCCCCATCGCAGATTTTCTACCGACTATCAGCATAAAAGCAAAGGACTTTGCTGCGGAAATGACAAGTGTCAATGTGCAAGCAAAAGATCTACATGGCGAAACGTCTATATCCAAAGAACATGTTGATAACAATCTCGCAGTAAGAAAAATGCTTTTGGAAAGAGGCATTGTTCCGGAAGATTTGCCAGCAGCGGAAGATATTAAAAAGGTGGTACGTAGGTTGGCGAGCGAGCAGAAAAAGGTGTTGAATAAAAAGGTATCTGACTAAGACTAGGAATATGAAACATAAAAATATACCGAAAGGATATAAAGATTCACCGTTGGGGATTATTCCGAAGGAGTGGGAGGTGAAAAGATTAGGAGAGATATGTTCTCATTTTAAGAGCGGAACAACAATAACCTCAAAACAAATATCCGAAAAAGGAAAATATCCAGTATATGGTGGTAATGGATTACGAGGCTATTCTGATACTTACACACATGATGGAGCATATATATTAATAGGCCGCCAAGGAGCATTATGTGGAAATATAAACTATGTTGAAGGCAGAAACTATATTTCGGAACATGCAATTGCTGTTCAATCTTTCGAAAATATACAATGGTTAAGATATAAACTTGATTATTGGAATCTAAACAAATTCTCTGAATCTTCAGCTCAACCAGGATTATCTGTCGAGAAATTAGTTCGTTACAAACTCACAGTCCCGCCGATTGATGAGCAGAAAAAAATAGCTGAAATACTCAGTGTATGGGATGATGCTATTGAAAAGCAAACAAGACTAATTGATGCACTCATCTGTCGTAAACGTGCTTTAATGCAACAACTACTCACGGGAAAAAAACGGCTTCTTTATTATACTGAACCATGGAAACAAGTAAGACTCGGAAATATATTCTGTGAAGTTAATGCAATAAATGACAAGCAACAGAACTACCCAGTAATGACGATTTCTGCAAAATTAGGATTAGTTTCTCAGCAAAATAAATTCGACAGAATCATTGCGGGGAATAGCCTTAATAAATACACACTATTAAAAAAAGATGATTTCGCATATAACAAAGGAAATTCTAAAACATATCCAATGGGATGCATTTATAAACTAGATGAATACGAATATGCCCTTGTTCCTTTTGTCTATATTTGTTTTCGAAAAACTGCCAAAATAAACATTAGTTTCTATCAACAATGGTTTATTAATCATGGATTAGACAAACAGCTTAAACGAATAATTACATCTGGTGCAAGAGGTGATGGTTTATTAAATGTAGATAGAAAAGATTTTTTCAACACAACTGTTCCTTTTCCGCACTTTACAGAGCAGCAAGTAATCGCTGCTATTCTAGCAACAGCTGATCTGGAAATTGAACTAGTGAAAAAACGTCTTGATCAATTCGGCACTCAGAAACGTAGCCTTATGCAACAATTACTTACTGGGAAAAAAAGAATAAAAACATAAACAATATGAAAGAAATTTATCCCAATTTACACATTGGTTCCCAAGACGATTACGAGAATATTGTCAAACAACAAGATGGTTGGTTTATTATACATGCCTGTAAAGAACCGTATCATCGACAAGCATTAGGATATTCAGGACAAGGTGCACCTAAAACCCATCGTGAATACTTAATAGCTTATCGTGAGAATCACTTAATATTAAATTTGGTAGATGCTCCTAATCCTGCATATATTCCAAAACAAATTATCGACGAAGCAATTAAAGCAATTGACCAACATCTACCTAGCATGAAAGTATTTGTACATTGCAATCAAGGAATGTCTCGTTCTGCTACGATAGGATTATTATATTTACATCATATAAGAGTGATCAATAATAACTTTGCCGATGCAGAAAAAGAGTTTTTAAAACTGTATCCTTGGTACAATCCTGCTAATGGAATGAAAATGTTTGCAGCAGCTAATTGGGATAATTATTAAAATAGAATCTACGAACTCCAAAAGAATAATTAAAGCTGATTATAAAAAACATTCACTATGAACGGAATATCTTTCAAAGAAGACCACATCAGCCAAATCCCAGCTCTCATGTTACTTGAAAAGCTAGGTTATACCTACCTCACTCAAGATGAAGCTTTGGAATTGCGCGAAGGTAACACCTCCAATGTGTTGCTTACACCAATTCTACGCCGTCAGTTGGAACATATCAACACCATACGAGTAAGCTCTACAAAAACCTCTCTATTCACACCGCAGAACATTACAATTGGGATTGAGGCACTCCGAAACGTACCATTGAATGAAGGTTTCATGTCGGCATCGCAAGCTGTTTATGATCTGCTAACAGCAGGAAAAACACTCGAACAAATAGTGGATGGCGACAAGAAAAGTTTCACAATGCAATATATTGACTGGAAGCATCCTGAAAACAATGTTTTCCACGTAACCGAAGAGTTTGCAGTAACACGCACAGGAACAACTGAGACTTATCGTCCGGATATCGTTCTGTTTGTAAACGGTATACCTCTATGTATAATAGAATGTAAACGTCCTGATATAAAAGATTCTATCGCACAAGCTATATCACAACACTTGCGAAATCAAAAAGATGATGGCATACGTTCATTATATCTCTACTCAGCCTTGCTACTTTCAGTTGCGACCCAATCAGCAAGTTACGCAACAACAGCTACCCCAGAAAAGTTTTGGGCAAAATGGACAGAGCAATTTGCCGATAGTACAGAAGAGAATGCACATAAACAAGCACTCTACAACTTAGTTAATATCAAACAGATTAACAACAAACTTTTCTCTGAACGTTTTCACTATGTCCGGCAGCATTTTGAGGAAATATATCTTGCGCCAATCACTCCTTCAGTACAAGATGAATACCTATACTCTCTATGCCGTCCCCAACGGTTACTAGAATTAATGTATCGCTATACGCTTTATCATGATGGAATCAAGAAAATAGCCCGTTATCAGCAATACTTTGCCGTTTGTAAAACCATAAACAGAATCCGTAACATCGAAGGTGGGAAACGACACGGAGGTGTAATATGGCATACCCAAGGAAGCGGTAAATCATTAACAATGGTACTTTTGGCACAAGCCATTGTTTTAGATGAAAACATCCGTAATCCTAAAATCATTTTAGTAACTGACCGGACCGACCTTGACAGACAAATAACAAAAACTTTCACAAAGTGCGGCACATATGTAGAAAATGCACGTACCGGTAGCAAACTGACTGAATTACTCGAAAGCAAAAGTAACGCCGTAATTACAACAGTCATCAATAAATTTCAAACAGCAGTAAAAGGTATAAAGAAACCACTTGCCGATCCTAATATATTCGTACTCATCGACGAAGGACACCGTTCACAATATGATGAAATGGGAACTAAAATGGAAAAGACATTACCGAATGCCTGTTTCATAGCTATGACTGGAACGCCATTGATGAAAAAAGAAAAAAGTACAGCCAAAAAATTTGGAGGTATCATTCTGCCTGTTTACACAGTAGATCAGGCAGTCAAGGATGGTGCAATAGTTCCCCTGCTTTACGAAGGACGCATGATTCCACAAATTGTACACGAAAAGCCGATCGACCTGTACTTTGAGAAAGTCTGTGAACCCTTAAACGAATACCAGCGGGCAGACATGAAAAAGAAATTCAGTCGTGCCGACCAGTTAAACCAAACGGAGCAACGTATTTACGCCATCGCTTGGGATATTTCTATCCATTTTAAAGAAAACTGGCAGGGAACTAAATTTAAGGCTCAACTCGTAGCACCCCGCAAACGTATTGCAATTCTTTATAAAAAGTTCTTAGATGAAATAGGAATTGTTTCTTCAGAAGTCTTAATAACCTCTCCTGATACCCGTGAAGGAGAAGATACCGCATATGGTGATACATCCGACACCGAGATTGCCTTCTGGAAACGCATGATGGATGAACATGGAACAGCTAAAAAATATGAAACAAATATTATTAACCGCTTCCAAGAGAGTGAGAAGCCCGAAATCATAATTGTAGTTGATAAGCTATTAACAGGATTTGACGAACCGAAGAATACGGTTCTGTATCTTGACCGAAAGCTGACTGATCATACGCTATTGCAAGCTATAGCCCGCGTAAACCGTGTTTGTGATGACAAAGATTTCGGTTATATTATAGATTACTACGGCGTATTAAGTAACCTGAATTCAGCTCTTGAGCTGTATTCGAATTTTAATGCCGAAGAATTGGAAGGTACATTTACAGATATTTCCGAAGAAATATCCCAATTACCTCAAAAACATTCAGACCTTTGGAATATCTTTAAGGAAATTGGCAACAAAAAGGATTTAGAAGCTTATGGAGAACTGCTACGTGCAGATAATATCCGTGAAGAGTTTTACGAAAAGCTTACAGCCTATGCAAAAACGCTGAAAATAGCACTATCGGCAATCTATTTCCATAAAAATACGCCCGAAAATGAGATCGAAGTTTACAAGAATGACTTAACCATGTTCTTAAAACTTAGAAGTGCAGTCCAAGAACGTTATTCTGACACCATTAACTTCAAACAGTATGAAAGCCAAATACAGAAATTAATTAATACCCACATAGAAAGTGGAGAAGTGAAAATCATAACAGAACTGGTGAATATCTTCGATAAGGAAAAGTTTGCCCAAGAAGTAGAAAAAGTGACAGGCACCGCAGCCAAAGCTGACACCATCGCATCAAGAACAGCCAAGCACATAACAGAGAATATGGATACCGACCCGGCCTTCTACAAGAAGTTCTCGCAATTGCTTGAAGAAACCATCGCTGCCTATGAGCAAGCCCGAATTGATGAAATAGAATATCTTAAACGGGTGACTGAATGTATGAATAAGGTACTTTCCCACACAGACAGTGACATCCCAGTATCTATTCAAAATAATAATGCCGCAAGAGCTTATTTCGGATTAAGCCTTGAAGTTTATAAAATGATCATGAAAGATGGGGCTGAGATCAACTTGAAAGAAATGGCATTAAATACAGCTAATGCTATAGACACTATTATAAAAGAACATATAATGGATAATGAAATGATTATTATCGATTGGCCTAATAAAGGAAACATTATCGGAAAAATAAAAATTGAAATTGAAGATTATTTAATCGATGAAGTGAAAAGAATGTATAACCTTCCAA
Source organism: Bacteroides bouchesdurhonensis (assembly GCF_900155865.1). Classification (GTDB taxonomy): domain Bacteria; phylum Bacteroidota; class Bacteroidia; order Bacteroidales; family Bacteroidaceae; genus Bacteroides; species Bacteroides bouchesdurhonensis. The sequence goes on along the minus strand of NZ_LT707006.1, from coordinate 745,573 downwards.
TTTCATTTGACGATATGGATTTAATAATAGACCGATGCGTAGAAGTAGCAAAATTATGGTTTAAACAATGAATGGTGAGATAACATACGGTACAATATCAATTCAGTATAGCATAAAATTTACCAAACGAAAAACGTTGGGAATTACCGTCACGCCCGAAGGAAAGGTTTTACTTAGTGCTCCTTTAGGTTCCTCACAGGAACTAATTGAGTCAAAATTACTAAAACGTGCCAGATGGATTGTAAAACAACAATCATACTTCCTTTCGTTCGGGACGCACACACCTCCTAAAAAATACGTAAGTGGCGAATCACATTATTATCTGGGTAAACAATATATGCTCAAAGTAATAAATGGAAAAACCAACAGTGCCAAATACAAAGGACGTTATTTTGAAGTGGTGTGTTCGCAAAAACATAAGGCAGAAGAATTAATGAAAAGTTGGTACAGAGAACATGCAAAGATAAAGTTTGCCGAAATAGCAGAACCTATTATCACTCGTTTCGCCAAATATGGAATTTCACCTTCTTCTATCTATATACAAGAAATGGGAAACAGATGGGGAAGTTGTACGCCAAAAGGGAAAATCATCTTAAATACAGAATTGATAAAAGCTCCTAAACCATGTATTGAGTATGTGATAACACATGAATTATGCCACTTATTACATCATGATCACACCAAAGCGTTTTTTGAACTTCTCGAAGCAGAAATGCCCGATTGGAAACGCTGGAAAAATAGATTGGAGAATTTTATGGTTTAAAGAAAATTTCAAATAAAAACCCCACATCAATCACACCTAAAAAATATACCATCAAGAATCATCCGTATTATTTCTATACCCACCATTTAGTCTCGTATAAGAATTTACATTTTATACATTATATAATATACCGTTACATCTCAATAAGGACAGACAACTGGAACATGAAGTTTGCCCATTACAATACTGATTATAAGCTATATAAATCAATTAATAATTTAATTGAGAAACTTTTTTGAGATTTCCCCTTTAATTATTTTCGATTACATATCTTTGCATCGTGATCACAAAACAAAAAAACTAGAAGTATTAACTATTAAAACTATTAAAGATTATGGCACTGAGATATGTAGTCAAAAAAACAACCTTTGGCTTTGATAAGGAAAAAGCCGAAAAGTATGTAGCACGTCCGTTCAATGTAGTGAATGTTGATTTTAAGATGCTATGCAATCAAGTAACAGCTGTAGGATTCGTCCCACGCGGTGTAGTAAAGTCTGTCCTCGACGGATTAATCGATTCCCTGAAAACATATATGGAGATAGGGGCCTCTGTCAGTCTCGGAGAATTCGGAACTTTCCGTCCTTCGTTCGGATGTAAAAGTCAGGATGAGGAGGGAGAAGTGAGCACAGATACGCTAAGAAATCGAAAGATTATTTTCACACCCGGCAGTTTATTAAAAGATATGATAAACAAGGTCAGCATTCAAAAACTGGATACGGCAAGTAAAAATAATACAGTCCCTCCCAGCAGCGGTGGAGAAGGCGGTGGAGAATCACCGGACCCAACCTTGTAAGGTTAGCTTCATTCATTAGTATCAGAAAATCCGGCTTGATTTCGTTCAAGTCGGATTTTTATATTCCTATGATTTGCATTTTCCATATAAATTCCCGAATATTGCGAGGCTAATACTAATGAAATTCCCATGAAAAGAGTCGATTCCGTCATCTCCCTGATATATTCCCTATCAAAAGCTGAAAAAAAGCATTTCTCCCTTTTAGTCGTAAAAGACAAGGATGAGAAAGATTATCTGGTGATTTATGATATTATTATAAAAAGCAAACAACCAAATGGAAATACAATAAAGGAGGAGTTTTATAAACGCAGACCGAATGGATCTTTTGAAGTTTCTATTCAATATTTATATGAGAAATTGACAGATGCCTTACTCATTCTCCGAAAGAAAAAAGACATCTGCTATGACTTGCTCAACAATCTTTGCAAAGCCCGCATGCTCTACGAACGTTCTCTATTTGAGGAATGTTTCGAGATACTATCCGCCACCATTGAGCAGGCACAATATTATGAAAATAATGAGATATTGATCATTGCCCTCAAGCTAGAACTGGAATATCTGCTCCGGCTGAACTTTCCCGGTATGACTGAAAAAGAACTTTTTCACAAACACTTTATGCAAAATGAAGCATTAAAGAAAATCAGAAAAATCACCGAACAATCCTCTCTGCACAATCTTCTAAAATTCCGTCTGGCTCATATCGGATCTATCCGAACAGCCCAACAGAAACAAGACATGAACGATCTCATGGTCAATGAGCTTTATATCGCAGCCTCGTCCGAAACCGAGGGGAACTTTGAATTAAACCGGAATCACAAGCTTTTTCAAGCCAACTATTTAATGATGACAGGAAATTACAAAGCTGCCTTAAACTCATACAAAGAACTTGATCTGTTGTTTGAGAAGAATCAGCAGTTCTGGTCAAATCCACCCATTTATTATCTATCTGTACTCGAAGGAGTACTTAGCAGTTTACGTTTTGTCGGCAACTATGAAGAAATGCCTTATTTCCTCGAAAAACTGAAAAAGCTAATTACAACCACTTCACTGGAATTTAAAGTCAATGCAACTTGTCTGCTTTTTCAATACGAACTTTTCCCGTCACTTGACAAAGGAAATTTCCTGGAATGCACCAAGCTTATGGATCTTTATCACGAACCACTTTACGAAAAAGAAGCATGGTTAAGTCCCATTCGGAAAAGTGAATTATTACTTTATACTACACTAATTCATATCGGAAATCAAGATTACAAAGCTGCAAAAAAACACATTAGCAATGCGATTGTAGACCATAACATCAAGTACCTGCCTTTAATGAGAACCATCCGGTTGGTCCGTTTGATTGCTTATTACGAAATGCAGGAATATGACTTAATCCGGCATGAATCCCGATCCATCAGTCGAGGACTCTCATCTTCTAAAGAACAATCATTCAAAACAGAACACCTCATATTATGGTTTCTGAACAAGAAGAATCTCCCAATCCTACGAAATGAACGGGAACTATTCTGGGAGAAACTAACTCCTGAAATCGAACATTTATTCGATGATAAATTCGAAAACCAGCTACTCCGCATTTTCGACTTTACTGCATGGATAGAATCAAAAATACTCAAAAAAAGCCTGACTGAAACTCTCCAACAGCATATCAATGCAAAAAGGCTATGAGAAAGAAATTTATCTGATAAGAATGACATTGAAATTATATAAATAATCAAAAGAAGTATATCCTTTACACACCCTGAGGAAAAAGAACAATTCGTTAAATGACGTTGTTTAATCAAAGAATAGAATTCATATTCATTTCTCGATACATACAAGGTTCATTGAGAAATAGATGCAATTTGAGATTATATAAATAGAAGATTAATGTAGAAAACAGTATATTATTATTTTCTTCTTTTGTACAATCCTAATTTTAAATACCATGGAAATAACGTCCATTCATAGACCTAAGATCGTAGTAATCGGTAGTTGCAACACTGATATGGTTGTCAAAGCCAGCAGACTGCCTGTGCCCGGTGAAACCATTCTGGGAGGAACTTTCTACATGAATCCGGGCGGCAAAGGCGCCAATCAGGCAATTGCCGCTTCCAGATTAGGAGCCGAAGTCACATTTATCTCCAAAATAGGTTATGATTTATTTGGCCTACAGGCATTGGAAATATATAAATCGGAGAAGATTAATACTGAATTTATCTTCACTGATCAGAAAAGTCCATCAGGAGTGGCACTTATATCGGTCGATTCTTTTGGCGAAAACAGTATCATTGTTGCCCCGGGAGCAAGTCGCTCGCTTTCTTTAGAGGACATAGACAAGGCCAGAGAAAAGATTAAAGAAGCGGATATCGTACTTATGCAACTGGAAGTTCCTTTAGAAACAGTAGAATATGCTGCATCTATAGCGAATGAATATGGTAAGAAAGTAATCCTCAACCCAGCCCCGGCCTCTACGCTAAGTGATTCCTTTTTAAGAAATGTACATACCATACTCCCCAATCGTATCGAAGCTGAAATGTTGTCAGGAATCAAAGTTATGGATACGGAAAGTGCACATCGGGCTGCCGAAGCGATCGGAGAGAAAGGAATCGAAAATGTAGTTATCACATTGGGAAAAGACGGAGCTTACGTAAAAGAGAAAGATGAATTCACCATGATTCCGGCTAAAGAAGTGGAAACAATTGATACAACCGGAGCCGGAGATGTATTTTGTGGAGCTTTCAGTGTCCATTTGTCCGAGGGACACAGTTTGGCTGAAGCAGTGCGATTTGCCAATGCCGCAGCAGCTCTCGCTGTAACCCGTATTGGTGCCCAAAGTGCCATTCCTTATAAAAGAGAAGTGATAGTATAAGAATAAACCTAAGTCAAATATATATAATTTTATTTTTAAATGAGAATAGTAGTTGTTGGAAGTTCTAATATCGATATGGTGGCACAAGTCAGCCATATTCCGGCACCCGGAGAAACTGTCGGTAATGCCAGGTTTATTCAATCCTTTGGTGGAAAAGGGGCGAACCAAGCCGTTGCAGCAGCAAGACTGGGCGGTTCTGTGACTTTTGTCACCGCATTGGGAAATGATATGTATGCAGATATCCTGAAAAAGCATTTCACAGAAGAAGGAATCAACACGGATTATATCATCGACGATTCCCACCACCCCACAGGAACCGCACTTATCTACGTTGCTAATAGTGGTGAGAACTGCATAGCAGTGGCTCCCGGAGCTAATTATTCCTTACTGCCCGAATCTATCACTCATTTCTCTGAAATAATAGAAGAAGCAGATATTGTTGTCATGCAGGCTGAGATTCCTTACGAAACGATAAAAAAGACCGCTTTATTAGCCAAACAAAAAGGCAAAAAAGTATTGTTTAACCCTGCACCTGCCTGTCTGATCGATGAGGAGTTAATGACAGCCATTGACATACTGGTAGTTAATGAACTGGAAGCATCTTTCATTTCCGGAATCGAATATACAGGAAACAATCTGGATGATATTGCTCAAACCCTACTAAGATCGGGAGCACGCAATATAGTGATCACGTTGGGAAGCCAAGGTGTTTACATGATGAACGAACGGGAAATCATGCAAGTCCCCAGCTTCAAAGTAAAAGCTATTGATACTGTTGCAGCAGGCGACACATTCTGCGGAGCATTAGCCGTAGTTTGTGCCCAAAGAGAAATAAGTAAAGATGTACTATGTTTTGCAAATGCAGCAGCAGCAATCACAGTGACACGATTAGGAGCGCAATCTTCTATTCCGACTCTTATCGAAGTAAGTGCATTTATCCGAACCATTGAATAAAATCTTTAAATCCTTATAATACCATGTTTATAGTTAATAGTTACACATTAGCAGTCATATTCTGCTTCATCACAATGATTTGTTGGGGTTCCTGGGGAAATACCCAGAAACTGGCCAGTAAAAACTGGCGTTACGAACTTTATTATTGGGATTATACAATCGGTATTCTATTATTCGCACTTCTTTTGGTATTTACGTTAGGCAGCTTCGGAAGTTCCGGTGTAGGATTTCTCGAAAACATACAACAAGTAAGTACTGCGAATATAGTTAGTGCATTGATCGGAGGTATCATCTTTAATGCTTCCAACATTCTCCTATCAGCCTCCGTATCCATTGCAGGAATGGCCGTCGCTTTCCCGCTTGGCGTAGGATTAGCGTTAGTATTAGGAGTATTCATCAACTATTTCAGTGCTCCCAAAGGAGATCCGATCTGGTTATTTACAGGAGTATTACTGATTGTCATCGCCATTATTTGTAATGGGATAGCAGCCGGACAAAAGCAAAAGGAAAATGCTGGTAGTAGTAAAAAAGGAATTATCCTTGCCGCAGTTGCCGGTATACTAATGTCTTTTTTCTATCGTTTCGTTGCTGCTTCCATGGATTTAAATAATTTCGAATCACCGACTGCAGGAATGGCAACTCCCTACACAGCATTTTTCATTTTCACCATCGGTATTTTTCTTAGTAATTTTGTGTTCAACACCTTAGTGATGAAACATCCTTTTGTCGGGAAACCAGTCACTTATAAAGAATATTTTGCCGGAAAAGCCAGCACACATTTAGTCGGAATTTTAGGCGGATGTATCTGGGGATTGGGAACAGCACTAAGCTATATTGCAGCCGGGAAAGCCGGAGCAGCCATCTCCTACGCATTAGGGCAGGGTGCTCCTATGATTGCTGCCTTATGGGGAGTCTTCATTTGGAAAGAATTCAGCGGTTCCAGCAAAAAGATCAATTTATTGCTGACTATCATGTTCATACTGTTCATTCTGGGACTGATTCTTATCATTCTATCCGGAGGAAACTAAGAGCCGACTTAAAATTACCTTTTATATTCAACATTTATCCATATCTTCAAAACGTCTAAAAATACATAAAGAAATTATTAACCGTAAAACTCTAAAAAAGAAAGACAATGAAACAACTACTAATTTATCTGTTCGCAGTATGCCTGTTTAGTAACTGCTCAAATGGCAAACAAACCACAAATTTGATTTTTGATACTGATATGGCACCCGATTATGATGATGTAGGTGCTTTGGCGGCTCTGCATGCCTTAGCTGATTCGGGAGAAGTCAAAATACTCGCAACAGTATCTTCTAACAAGTGTGAGACGACAGTACCTTGTATCGATGTAATCAATACTTATTTCGGTCGGCCTGATATTCCGGTTGGTTGTGTAAAAGGGGATGCGCCCAACCTGACTACTTGGCATCGAGAACCACGCTGGACGGATGAATTACCCAAACGCTATCCTCATAAAGCTCAATCAGCCTCTGAAAGTGAAGATGCGCTGAAAGTATATCGCCGCATATTGAGTCTACAACCGGATACAAGTGTAACTATCGTAACTGTGGGATTCTTTTCTAACTTAAAAAACTTATTGCAATCGCAACCTGATGAGTATAGTAAGTTATCCGGAGCCGATTTGGTTAAAAAGAAAGTTAAACTACTGGTAGCAATGGCAGGTAGAATGCCTCAAGGAAAAGAATTTAATGTAGAGAAGGATTCGACAGCTTCTGTAGTTGTTTTTGAAGAATGGCCTACACCCATTATATTAAGCGGATGGGACATTGGTAATGAAATCTCAACAGGTAAACGTTTAGCATCGTCCGATATACAAGGTAGTCCTATTGTTGATGCCTTCTCAATGTGTCTCCCACAAGACAATCCTGAAGGCAGAATGAGTTGGGACCAGACAGCAGTCCTTGTTGCCGTACGCGGAGCCGCCCCCTATTTCAAACTAGAAAAAGGAATAATGAAAGTATTCCCCGATGGTAGTAACACATGGACAGCCGATCCAAAAGGCTTGCATTCCCGACTGATCTTCCAAATGCCCATTCCACAACTGACAAAGATCATAGAGGATCTAATGCTTCATAAGCCCCAAAATAAACAGAATTAATAAAACCTAAAATACAAACTCTTGAAATGAGAAAGAAATGTCTTTTAAACACAATCATTCTATCTGTTATTATTAGTTTGTGTACTGCTGCCACCGTTGATAAAGCAAAAGCTCTGCCTCAACAAATCACCCTCTCCAAAGCCCAATTATTAGACAAGATAAAAGGAGGATGGGCGGGACAAACCATTGGAGTAACTTTCGGTGGTCCTACCGAGTTTCGTTTTCAAGGCACTTTCATCCAAGATTATCAGACCATTCCCTGGTATGAAGGTTATATCAGTAAAACAATGGATGAATGGCCGGGGCTTTATGATGACATATACATGGATCTCACCTTTGTGGATGTATTTGAAAAGAAAGGTTTAGACGCCCCGATAAAAGACTTTGCAGAAGCGTTTGCTCAGGCAGGATATCCGCTATGGCATGCTAATCAGGCAGCAAGATATAATATTCTTCAGGGAATAGAGGACCCCGGACACTGGCTGAACAATCCTCATGCAGACGATATCGACTATCAAATAGAGGCTGACTTTGCCGGATTGATGAATCCGGGTATGCCCAACTCCGCTTCGCAAGTCAGTGACAAAATCGGACATCTTATGTGTTACGGTGATGGTTGGTATGGTGGCGTATACGTAGGAGCTATGTATAGCCTCGCTTTCGTATCCAACGATATTCAGTACATTGTAACGGAAGCCCTGAAAACAATCCCTAAAGAAAGTGGATTCTATAAATGTATTTCAGACGTTATAAAATGGCATAAGAAGTATCCCAAAGACTGGAAACAGACTTGGTTTGAAATACAAAAATATCATGCGGAAGACATCGGTTGTCCGGACGGAGTATTTCAAACCCTCGATATCGACGCTAAAATCAATGCGGCATACATTGTTTTAGGGCTTTTATATGGAAACGGTGATTTCACACAAACGATGGAAATATCTACAAGAGCCGGGCAGGATTCAGATTGTAATCCTTCTTCCGCCGGGGGGATATTGGGTACAATGATAGGCTATAGCAAAATACCGGAATATTGGATGAAAGGCTTGAAGGGGGCAGAAGACAAGGTATTTGAATACACATCACTTTCCTTAAATCAAACCTATCAGATCAGCTATAAACATGCTCTGGAAATGATACAGAAAAACGGTGGAAAAGTAGAGCAAGAAAACGTTATAATCAATGTTCAAAAACCCAAAGCAGTCCGCTTCGAACAAAGTTTTCCACATATGGTTCCCATTGCGAGAGTAGATTTGAATAACCCGGATATTAAAACACTTACATTCGATTTCGATGGTACCGGATTTGTATTGAGAGGAGGAACAATCCGTAGAAACCACAACCTACCGGATGCGGAAGTGAAAGCCAAACTTTATATTGATGGGGAATTTGTCGAAGAGGCTGTCTTTCCGACTAACGCCAATGCCCGCCGTTTGGATCTTTTCTGGCGTTATCAATTGCCTAAAGGAAAACATCAAGTGAAAATGGAAGTCCTGGAGGACAACTGCAATGCCCAGTTGAGGTCATGGGAGTATATCATCTATTCAGACTAGATAATCATAGAATATTCCAAGAAAAAGAGACTACTTCATTTTTACTGAAGAGTCTCTTTTTTGCATATTTCCATTTCTTACGAAACCATTCAATAATGATGGCTAGCATTTCTGTCAATGCCAACTGATTTACACCTCATTGCCAAATAGCAATGGATATAACATTATCATATAAGAGCTTATTTGCCCATCCGTAATTCTACAATCAACGGACGATGATCGGATGCTATCGGTTCATTCACTACTTCTGTAGATTTTACAGAAATTCCCTTCATATTACGTTTTAAACTCACAATATAGTCTATAGTCATTTTAGGTTGAGAAGCGGGAAAAGTTAATTGTTTAGGATTGGATATAATCTGGAATTCTTTTTGCAGTTCTTTGATGAATTCGGAGTCCGGTTGATCGTTCATATCACCCGCCAGAAACAAAGGCTTCTTGCAAGAAGAAACAAACTCCTTTAGTATCTGCAATGACTTTATACGATCTTCTTCCGTTAAAGACATATGAGTACAACAATAAATATAATCCTTAAATTCTGCCATCACCAACATACGAGATTCTTCCCTTCCCGGCAAAGCCATCGTTTTCAAACGAACCGGGACTTGTTTAGACAGTATTCCTATTCCATATTTGCCTCCATCATGTTTAATAGCCGGAGCATAATATGCGTGCATCCCGGTAAGTGTAGCAAGTTCACCCAATACATATTTCTTCCCGCTTCGATTCGTCATACTGTCCAATTCCTGCACAGCTACTATATCAGGAGCAGCTTTATTAATCACATCTGCTATGCGTCGGTAATTACAAACATTGTCCATGCCATTCCCATTTCTGATATTATAACTCATCAGCTTCAATGTATGCTGGGCTTGTACCGGAAGGATAAAGAGACTCGTAAGAATCAATAAAAAGATACTTTTCATGTTTTTCAATAGATTATAATTATTAGAACTCCCCAAAGATATGAAAAAAACAAAAAGCTACAAAGATATGTGGTCATACCTTTATAGCTTTTATTATCAACTTTTTATATTCATCAGATATTTCCCCTGACCCGATCATCAAAGGCAGAAAGTGCAGCTTTTGCGCCTTCGCCCATAGAGATAATAATTTGTTTATAGGGCACTGTAGAAACATCACCGGCTGCATAAACTCCCGGAACATTGGTACGGCAAAAAGCATCGATCACAATTTCTCCCGGACGATTCATTTCTACCAAATCGCGGAAAACTCCACTATTCGCTGTCAATCCGATCTGTACAAATACACCGTCCAATTCCACCAATCGTTCTTCTTCTGTCTTCCGGTCTTTTACACGCAAGGCAGTCAGTTTATCTCCATTGCCGATCACTTCAGTAGTCTGAGAACTTACAAATACTTCTACATTCGGTAAGCTTCTGAGTTTTTCCTGAAGGACTTGGTCAGCTTTCAACTCATCCATAAACTCGAATACGGTCACTTTGGAACAAATACCTGCCAAATCAATAGCTGCTTCCACACCGGAGTTTCCACCACCAACAACCGCCACATGTTTACCTACGTAGAAAGGACCGTCACAATGAGGACAGAAAGCAACACCTCTTCCGATATATTCCGTTTCGCCCGGAACATTCAGTTTCCTCCAACTTGCTCCGGTAGCAATAATCAATGCCGGAGTAGTCAGTTTCTCGCCTACAGAGGTGGTTACTTGTTTCTCTTTTCCCACAAGTTCCACTTTCTCAATCTTCCGATGTTCCAGCAGATCCACCGGATAACGCAACAAATGGGTTTTCAAGTTATCAGCCAGTTCACTTCCGGTAGTTTCCGGAACAGAAATCAGATTCTCAATTCCTACAGTTTCTTTCACCTGACCACCCACACGTTCTGCAACAATCGCTACTTTCAACCCTTTTCGGGCGGAATAGATAGCTGCGGAAACTCCTGCAGGGCCTCCTCCGGCCACAATCACATCGTACTGTTTCTCTTCCGTTGAAAGTGAAGCCTCATCAACCCCGTACTGTTCTTCAAGTTTTGCCAGTAACTCTCCAAACTCACCACGTCCCACGTGAATCAGTTTTCCATCCGCAAAGACCGAAGGCACTCCTTGTATCTTCAATGCTTCCACTTCTTCCTGATTCAACGCTCCATCTACCATCTCATGTGAAATGGACGGATTTAGCGTAGTCATAGCATTCAACGCCTGTACCACATCCGGACAGTTGGTACAAGTCAGCGATACATAAGTAGCCAGGTGGATGGGACCCTTTAAAGCTTTTACGCGATTACAAACACCTTCATCCGGGAAATTCTTGCCTTTACCATCCAGATTCAAAATAGCAAGCAGCAGAGAAGTAAATTCGTGTCCATTAGGAATACCTCTAAAAGTAATACCCGTAGGAGCACCGTTCTTTAAGATCGTAAACTCCAATCCGTCCCCTTCATTCACAGCACAAGTCAGGTGATCGGAACAAGCAGCTACATCCTCCAAAAGTTCCAGAAGTTCATTCCGGTTTTCATGTTGCGACGATACATTTATATCGAAGGTAAAGTTCGCTCCCAACCCGGCGAAAATACCTTTTAATTGTTCTTTTAATGCTGAATCTAACATATTCTCTCTCCTTTCATTTCTTTAAAAGAAAGGCCGGCAGCGTTTCCCGTTACCGGCCTTTCGTATACATGATCAAGGTAGTTTATCAAATCTTACCTACCAGATCGATACTTGGTTTCAGGGTTGATTCCCCCTTTTTCCATTTAGCCGGACAAACTTCTCCGTCGTGAGTTGCTACAAACTGAGCAGCTTCTACCTTACGAAGTAATTCGCTGGCGTCACGCCCAATGTTATTATCATTCAGTTCAACGACTTTAATCTTTCCTTCCGGATTTACTACGAACGTGCCACGATAAGCCATTCCTTCTTCTTCGATATAAACTCCTAATGCACGGCTCAAAGCACCAGTCGGATCTGCCAACATCGGATACTGAATCTTGCGGATACTGTCAGAAGTATCATGCCAAGCTTTATGCACAAAATGCGAATCAGTACTTACCGAATAAATTTCGACTCCCATTTCCTTGAACTGGTCATATTTCTCGGCCATATCTACCAACTCTGTCGGACATACGAAAGTAAAGTCGGCCGGATAGAAGAAAAGGACCGCCCATTTACCTTTCAGGTCATTGTTAGTGATAGTCTTAAAAGCACCGTTGTGAAAAGCCTGAACACTGAATTCAGGAAGGTGAGAGTTTAAAATTGGTTCCATAATCTTTTTATTTTTATTGTTTTTAATTGATTGACTTATAACAGTAAAAACGATATTTTGTTTTTCGTTTCTGATGCAAAGATAAAGGTAGAAAGGGGGCTTCTGCAAAAAAAGTCCAATCGAATAAATCTATGCACTGATAGATGAAACAAATCAGTAAAACCAGAATGATAAAGATGAATACTTCTACCTTTTTCGGCTATATAAACAGTTATCCCCAAACGTACATCTCGGTAATCCCCGGATGTACGTCCGGGAATAGTTATCTATGTAACAAGATTCGGTTCATTTCATACTTTATTTACTTAAAGTTATATAAGTAATGCCCATTAAAAACTAATTCTATGTATTTTTGTTGGCTTAATACAAGAAACTATTTAGACAATGATGAAACATCCTCTTTCACAATTCCTATATTGCCCGGAATGTGGTTCTTCTCATTTTGAGATTCACAATGAGAAATCGAAAAAATGTACCGATTGTGGCTTTGTCTACTATTTCAACCCCTCATCGGCGACAGTAGCACTTATTCTGAATGATAATAACGAGTTATTAGTCTGCCGTCGTGCCAAAGAGCCGGCGAAAGGGACACTGGATCTCCCGGGTGGTTTTATTGATATGAATGAGACAGGTGAAGAAGGCGTTGCCCGGGAAGTTTTGGAAGAAACAAACCTGAAAGTAAAAGAAGCTACTTACCTGTTTTCACTGCCCAACATCTATATTTATTCCGGTTTTCCGGTTCACACCTTGGATATGTTTTTCCGTTGCACCGTAGAAAATACGGAACACTTCTCTGCAAGGGATGATGTATCCGACTCTTTTTTTGTACCTTTGTCTAAGATCAATCCGGAGGAATTTGGACTGGGTTCTATCCGTCAAGGGCTTAAAAAGTTCTTATCAATATAGATAAAGCATTAAAATACAGGCATATTTTATTTTTATCATTATCTTTGTGACCGTCATTTGTTTAATGATTATTATGGCACCTTTGCATAAATACCCAATTATGAAAAAAGAAATTACCAGACTTATTTGTACAGCCATCTGCTGCACACCAATCATAGGATTGGCTCAGACGAGTGAACAGATTACTTCTCCCGACAACCTTTACAAAGAAGGAAAAGAGCTTTTCCTTGAAAAAAATTATGCGGCAGCTGTACCTGCCTTAAAAGCATTCGTAAAACAAAAACCAGTAGCCAGCCTTCGTCAAGAAGCTGAATATATGCTGGTAAGCTCTGCTTATGAGCTGAAAGACAAAAACCGTATTGAACTGTTGCGCGGATACCTTGATCATTATCCTGATACGCCCCATGCCAACCGCATTTATGCGCTTATAGCTTCCTGCTATTTTTATGAAGGAAAGTATGACGAAGCTTTGTCTCTTTTCAACTCGGCACGACTTGATTTATTGAGCAATGCAGAACGTGATGATTGTACCTATCAGTTGGCAACTTGCTACCTGAAAACGGATAATCTGAAGGAAGCAGCCATATGGTTTGAAACCTTACGTGCCAGCAGCCCTAAATATGCAAAAGATTGCAGTTACTATCTGGCTTATATCCGGTATTCTCAAAGACGTTACGACGAGGCATTAAAGGACTTCCTCCCTTTGCAGGATGATCCGAAGTACAAAGCATTAGTACCTTATTATATTGCAGAAATTTATGCAATCAAAAAGAACTATGATAAGGCGCAGATCGTAGCACAAAACTATTTGTCGGCTTATCCGAATAACGAGCACGCTGCTGAAATGTATCGCATTTTAGGAGACGCGTACTATCATTTCGGACAATATCAACAGGCAGTAGAAGCATTCAATAATTATCTGGACAGAGATCAATCCGCTCCACGACGTGATGCGCTTTATATGTTAGGACTCTCTTATTATCAAACGAAAGTCTATACCAAAGCTGTGGAAATGCTAGGTAAAGTAACTACCATCAACGATGCCCTGACGCAAAATGCCAATCTGCATATGGGCCTTGCCTACTTGCAATTAGCTGAGAAAAATAAAGCTCGTATGGCTTTCGAACAGGCAGCTGCTTCTGATGCGAATATTCAGGTAAAAGAACTAGCAGCTTACAATTACGCTCTGTGCCTGCATGAAACTTCTTTCTCTGCTTTCGGCGAATCAGTAACTGCATTTGAGAAATTCCTGAATGAGTTCCCTACCTCACCGTATGCTGAAAAGGTGAGCAATTATCTGGTGGAAGTCTATATGACTACCCGAAGCTATGACGCCGCATTGAAATCTATCGACCGTATCACACATCCAAGTCCGCAAATACTGGAAGCCAAACAAAAGATACTGTTCCAGCTAGGCACACAAGCGTTTGCCAATGCCAATTTCGAGCAAGCTCTCACTTACCTGAATCAATCTATTACTCTTGGCCAATACAACCGTCAGACTAAAGCAGACGCTTATTATTGGTGTGGAGAATCCTATTATCGCCTGAATCGGATGACTGAAGCAGCGCGTGACTTCAACGCTTATCTGCAACTGACGTCACAACCTAATAATGAAATGTATGCGCTTGCCAACTATAACTTGGGATACATCGCTTTCCACCGGAAAGACTATACTCAAGCGAGCAATTATTTCCAGAAATACATTCAGCTGGAGAAAGGTGAGAACACTACAGCTCTGGCAGATGCGTACAACCGTATCGGTGACTGCCATTTGAATATACGCGACTTTGAAGAGGCCAAACGCTATTATTCACAAGCAGAACAAATGAATACTCCTTCCGGAGATTATTCTTTCTATCAACTCGCTCTCGTTTCCGGTTTGCAGAAAGACTACAGTGGCAAGATTACACTTTTAAATCGTCTGATTGGTAAGTACCCGTCTTCACCTTATGCAGTGAATGCTCTTTATGAGAAAGGACGTTCCTATGTGTTGATGGAAAACAATGCTCAGGCAATTACCTCTTTCAAAGAATTATTAAATAAATATCCCGAAAGCCCGGTCAGCCGTAAAGCGGCAACGGAAATCGGCTTGCTATATTACCAGAACGGAGACTTTAATCAGGCAATCCCAGCCTACAAACATGTAGTTGAAAAATATCCGGGTAGTGAAGAAGCACGCCTTGCTATGCTTGACTTGAAATCTATTTATGTGGATATGAACCGTATCGACGAATTCGCAGCTTTGGCTAATGCAATGCCTGGTAACATTCGTTTCGATACCAACGAACAGGACTCTCTGACTTACGTTGCTGCGGAAAAGATTTATATGAAAGGACGGGCAGAGGAAGCTAAAAGCAGTTTTGAGAAATATTTGCAAACTTTCCCGGAAGGAGCCTTTAGCCTGAATGCTCATTACTATCTCTGCTTGATCTGGAACGAGCAAAAGAATTATGACATGGTGTTGGAACATTCCGGCAAGCTGCTTGAATATCCTAATAATCCGTTTGCTGAAGAAGCATTGGTAATGCGCGCAGAAGTGCAGTTCAATAAACTCCAGATGGAGGAAGCCCTGGCTAGCTACAAGATGTTGAAAGAAAAGGCAAGTAATGTAGACCGTCGTCAGCTCGCTGAGACTGGTATTTTACGTTGCGCATATGCTTTGAGAGATGATGTGGAAACGATTCAGGCTGCTACGGACCTATTGGCAGAAGCCAAACTAAGCCCGGAACTGAAAAACGAGGCTCTTTATTATCGTGGCAAAGCATACTTGAAGCAGAAAGCGGATACGAAAGCATTGGCCGATTTGCGTGAATTAGCCAAAGATACTCGTAACCTTTATGGTGCCGAAGCAAAATATTTGGTTGCACAATCACTTTATGATACCCATCAATATACTGCAGCAGAAAAAGAGCTTCTCGGCTATATCGAACAAAGTACGCCTCACGCCTATTGGCTGGCACGTAGCTTCGTCCTTTTATCGGATGTATACGTTGCTATGGGCAAAGACCTGGATGCACGCCAATATCTGTTGAGTTTGCAACAGAATTATAAAGGCGATGACGATATCGAGAGCATGATTGAAAGCAGACTACAGAAACTAAAAACGAACGAACCAAAAGATTGAAAAATATGAAACGATCTCTTTATATAGCAGGAGGAATTACTTTAGCAGCTTTAATGCCATGCGGCCTCCAAGCCCAGACTCAACCCAAGGATACCACCATGAACCGTACAGTGGTGGTAGAACAAGAATATAACCCGGATATTATGGACGCTTCCAAAGTAAACGTCCTCCCCAAGGTAGAAGAACCGAGCATCACCAAAAAAGATGTAGAATATGCGATCGGATTCCTTCCGGCAAGTTCCATCCCGATAGATTTGATGCGTCCTTACGTCGGAACGGAAATCGAGCCCGGAAGCAAACCTGGTTATGTACGTGCCGGATACGGTAATTATGGTAATCTGGATATACTAGCCAACTACCTGTTCAATATTTCGGACAAAGACAAACTGAACCTGCGTTTCCAGATGGACGGTATGGACGGGAAGCTGACTATACCAACGCAAGAAGAGAAGTGGAAAGCATACTATTACCGTACGCGTGCCAACATGGATTATACCCATCAGTTCAACAAAGTGGATCTCAACATCGCTGCCAACTTCGGACTTAGTAACTTCAACCTTGCTCCCCACGAACCGGGCAAGCAGAAATTTACGGAAGCTGATTTTCACTTAGGAGTGAAATCAACGGATGAGAGTTCCCCGGTATTATTCAATGCTGAGACAAACTTCATGATGTATAATCGTCAGAATAACAACAGCTTGTTCTTCAACGAAACATTAGGAGAAACCCAGATACATACAAAGGGCTTTATTGGCGGAACCATCAGTGACGAACAGAGTATCAACATCGGATTGGATATGCGTAATATCTTCTATAACAAAGATCTTAAACTGAATGAGATACCTGTTTATGAAGACCGCACTGCATTGAACCTGAATCCTTATTATAAACTTCATAGTGACAACTGGAACTTACGTATTGGAGCGAATGTAGACTTATCTTTTGGTAGCGGAAAGACGCTCCGCGTCTCTCCTGATGTGGTTGCCCAATATATCTTCTCTGAGAGCTATGTACTTTACGCCCAGGCTACCGGAGGTAAATTGGTAAACGACTTCCGCAGATTGGAAACACTTTGTCCATACGCACTTCCTGTGAATGCAATTCAGGATACTTACGAACAGTTCAATGCCTCTTTAGGTTTCAAAGCAAGTCCTTATCCGGGGTTATGGTTTAATTTGTATGGTGGCTATCAGGATTTGAAAGATGACCTGTACCAGGTAAGTGAGGAAGTAGATAACAATGCCGGTCCTGACAGTGAACCGATGCCTTATCAATTCCTGAACATGGCTATGACTAATTCTCATAACTTCTATGCAGGAATGAAGATCAGCTATGAATACAAAGACATTGTCGCCTTATCCGCATCAGGCACCTATCGCAACTGGGATACGAAAGAAGACTATGCTTTGTTGCTAAAGCCCGCCAGCGAGTTTAACTTTAATGCCACTTTCAAACCGATAAAGGAATTGGGCATTAATGTCGGATTCGATTATATCGGCCGTGAAGAGGTCAAAGATTTCGGAAAGCTGTCTGCCATCAGCAATCTGTACGCAGGAGGGAACTATAATATATATAAAGGTGTATCTGTTTATGCACGAATCAATAATCTGTTGAATAAGAAGTACCAATACTATCTTGGCTATCCTACAGAAGGATTTAATTTTGTAGGAGGTTTGAGTTTTAGTTTCTAAACCACTCACATTTTTTAGAGAGGTAATGAGGGTGCGGTTCACTTCAGAATCGCACCCTCATTGGTTAGAAATCAATAGCTACCTGATAAGTATCCTTATTTTCAAAAAAGGCTTGTTGCACCTCGTACTCGGGAAGCCATACATATTTCTTCTGCCCCTCATATTCTGCTTCGAGCAAGAAAGTAAACCAACGATTATAGGGCAGCTCATCCACATTCAGAGGTTTTGCAGGATTATCATACAAATTAGAGACATCAGTTATCAAAAAATCTCCTTTTTTATCCATTTCATAAGTCCGGTAAGGAACAGCAATCAAATCATTAAATTGTGCACGTGAACCGTACAGATTCAACTTCACTCCTTTTTTATTTTTGCCTTTCACTTTTACAGACACCAAAATATTTTCCGGAAACATTTGCTTGAATAAGCCCGGGAAGTCACGCCCCGGTCGTTTCGACTTTGCCGTATGGTTAATGATATTCACGGCATACGAACTCCACTTATACGTATTATAATGACTGTTCATCACACAAGCCTCCGGCTCATACCGGAGATGGTTCACAGGATTCTTTTCCGCCAGAATCCTATCAGCATACAAATCCGTCACTCCACGATAATGCCCGAACTCATGCGCCAGTCCCCGGTGGAAATAATCAATACCGAACAAATCTTCATGCTCCGTTTTACTCCGGCTACGGCAAACAACTATACTCAGATTGTCTGCACCTCCACCACAATACCAACCTGCCGCTCCTTCTTCATCATCAAAATCAAGCAGAGAATCAATAATCAGCAACACATCGTGATTGGGAAAACCTGCGCTCTTTCTATAAATGTTTTCCAATTGGCGGGAAGAACAATCATAAACAACCTGCAAATCCGGAAGATAGCGGAAGTAATAGTTAAAACGCCCGTCCCCAGCTTTATTCCAAAAATCATTCATTTGGTTGAAGAAGGCATTCAATTTCGCTTGATATGACGCTTTTCCGCCCCAATGCTCCACTGCGGCCTTGTCCACAGCTACAAATACCCTATATTCAATCGTATCCCACGGTTGAAGGTCAGCCTCCTGTGCCTCAACAGTAAAATCACATATATTTCCCGCACCTGCCTGTAAGAAAAAAGGAAGTAAAACGAAAAATAGAAACCAGCTTTTCTTTTTGTTTTTCATATCCGTTCTAAGTACTGCTTCATAATTAGTTTCTACTATGTCCAAGAGTATCTGCCATTCTTCGCTGCGCTCTGAATAACAGACAGATAATTCCATATAGACAACTAATTGTGATGTGTTTTTTATAAATTAAAATGTATATTCTGTTCCATGCAGAAGCCTGTTACTCGTATGGTATATTATCCAATACTTTTAACGACCTATCATTATTCTACTTTAATATATACCACTGAACGTCCCGACCCATATTTTTTCAAAATCCCTCGTTCAATAAAAGCATTGATATCCTGCAATGCCTGTTTCTTTGTTTTCCCTACAAGCTTCGCATAGTCTTGTCGATTGATACACGGATTTTGTTCCAAGAACTTTTTCAAATATCGTAAGCACTTCTCTCTTTCCAACGGATTCTCTATCCGTAAAGGCGAATGGAAACGTTCCAACTCAAGTCTGTTTTTTACCTCTTTTTTAAACTGGCGATTAATTCGTATGTTAATATCTTTAAGCGAGATAGACGAAGAACGAATCCCTTTCGAATCAAACACCTTCTTATTTGCACTCAGAGAAAGAGAGAAATAACCGATTTCACCCAGTTCTACTGAAAACCCTTCAAGAAGCAAATCTTTCAGTTCATTTGCTACTGCATCAAGAATTCCTACCAATTGGGCATGTGCTACATGCTGGCACATCACCACCCGGTTAATAAATTCATCTGCCGTGTAACTGCCCTTCAGCACAACACGTGCGTGCAAAGGTTGTTCCTCCCCACTTTTAGTGAGATCGGGAGTCTCGTAAAGATCATAATATACGCTCATTATCTATTATTTTTTTATTAGGAGAGATTAATTTATTCCTTCCCATCTATTAATTTATTAAAGTTCAATCCGATTTTCGTTCCACTTAAGTGGAACGATAGTTCTACTTAACTAGTTCGTTCGTTCCACTTAAATGGAACGAAACTTTCAGTAGTAACGAAACAAATATACATAGAATAAACGTATATTAATCTATGCATATTGGATTTTTATTTCTAGTTACCCCTATAAAACTGTAGTCTAAAAAAACAGATGCGCTTAGGATATTCTACGTTTTTATGTATTTTTACATTCACACCTAAGAACAGAAGAAAAAGTTGTATTTGAATATTGCTTATGTTCAGACAGATTGACTTTAAAATCAATAGTTCAACTATGGCAAGTAGCTAATACAGCCTTAATATAAATACTTACGAAACTTAAATTTATAATTCAATGAGAAGAAAGATTTGTGGATTTCTGGTTCTGTTCTCCATATGGATGATATGGAGTTGCAGTAGTAATCATGATGAAAGCACGTCTACCATCTCAGTAAACAGAAGTGAAATGACGTTCGACTCGAATGAGGATATGCAGGTCCTGACAGTTTCGAGCAGCGATGAATGGGAAGTAAGCGGACAAGCAGAATGGTGCACCGTATCTCCGGATAAGGGTTCGGACGGACAATTGGTTACTGTAAAGGTGAAAGCGAATGAAACGTCCGAAGACCAGACTTGCACATTGACTTTTACTTGCCGGGAAGCTACGTTACCATTGGAAGTCCTGCAATATGGCAAAGCGGAAACGAACTATGCCGACTTAAAGATTGGCGAAGGGGGAACAATCACCAACTATAATGTCGGTACCGGAGAATTGAAAGTACAGTACGACCAGTCTGCTCCTCCTAAGGTAGAAGTAGGCAAGGCATTGGTGCTGCCGCAAGAGTATGACCATGCAATCCGGGTAGTGAAAAACGTTCAAGCATCTGGGAATCGCTTAACGTTGCAAACGGAAGAAGGTAATATGTCCAACATCTTTAAAAATATAAACTTTACGTTGGCTACCGATCCGGGAACGCCTACTAATGTGAGATCGGCATCGGGAAGGCGCACGCGGGTAGTAACTCCACAAGTGGTTTATCTGGTCGATAAAACAGAAGGAGCGAAAAAGATTTATGAAAAGTCGGATGCGTTGGCAAGAGGTGAAATTACAAATAGCAAAACGTTCTACACCATTGATCGCGATTTTAGTGAAGAAAAACTTTACGAAGGCTCTTACGGAAAACTCTTTTGGGAAAAATGCTATTACGGCGTAACACTACAAGGAATCTTTGATTTCGAATTTGGAGAGACATTGTTTGATGGACTTAATGTAGGAGAGTTGCAGAAATTCGAATATTATTTGCAAGGTGACTATAATATGGACTTTTTGCTCAAATATAAATTCAAAGCCGAATGTAAACAGTCTGAAACTAAGACATGGGAAAACATTCTGCCTTTCGTTGAGTTTGGTTTTATGATTGGCAACGTGCCCATCTGGATAAAGATAAACACTCATTGGGGGATGAAATATGAATTTAATTCCAAAGCAGACATCACAGCAAGCGCAGGATTCTATTTAGGATCGCAGTCCAAAACAGGTCTGTCTTGGCAGAAAGATGCGGGAGTGACAGTAATTAACGAGCTCACACCGTCGTTTACTGTTTACGACCCTATTTTTACCTTTAAAGGATCTTTATATAGTAAAGTGTACAGCTATCCGAAAGTGGAGATTGAAGTTTACAATTTCGTAGGCCCGTGGTTTTCCGTGATGCCCTATGTGGAAGAGAATCTAGAAGCAGGACTTCAGGCTACCGCATCCGGCAACAACCAGTATATAGGTTGGAAATCAAAAACAAATGCCGGAATAGAGTTGGACATGGGATTGGCGATGGATTTCGGTTTGTTCGAAAGATACGAGTGGAAACTGCCAAATGCCCCTTATAGTATGCTACGAAAAACAGTTTTCGAAGCACCCTACAAGATAGAACTTGTTTCACCGGAAAAGAATGCTACTCTTACGGAGGGGACAGAGCAGGAAGTAACGTTCCGAGTGACTTCTTATAGCGATTTGACTCCGGACAATCCTTATAATTGTCCGTTGGCTTACGTGCAGTTCTCGTCAGAAGAAGGAGGAAAAATTGAACATGAGTTTGTGGAAACGGACGCAGAAGGACTTGCCACTGTGAAATGGACCCCCAAAGGACAAAACGATAAATTGACCGCAAAAGTTGTAGATAAGGATGGGGCGACACTGACCGACGAGGACGGAAATGAAATCGGAATGGATGTATTCGAACCTATTATAGAAAAGGTGGAAATAGAACTGATTTCCCATAAAGACAAAGATAAAATAGAGTTGGGAAGTACCGAAAACGTTCAGTTTAAAGTAAGCTTGGTAGATAAAGACGGAAAGAAATCGCCTAAGTATGGAACCGAAATAGAATTCGCACCGGAGGAAATCTCGGCTGCCACAACCGATGAGAAGGGGATAGCAAGCGTCGACTGGGCTCCTAAAAAGGAAGGCGACAGGCTGACAGCCAAAGTCGTGAACAAAGTGACGGACAAAGACGGGAAAGAAAGTACGGTGATCGTTACCGCTGCTACCTTTACGCCTACGGTAGTAACTTCCTCCATTGCACTTCTAACTCCTGCAGACGGGACGGTGATGAACGAAGGAGAAAGCATTAGTGCCACATTCCTTGTACAATATCTCTCAGAGGGGCAAAACCATGCTTATCCGGAACGTAAGGTTTATTTCTCGTCTACAGACTTTAAACAGACTGCCGCTACGAATGCTGAGGGGAAAGTGACGCTAAAGTGGACACCCAAAGGTACGGAAGACGTATTGACAGCGGAGATCAGAGATAAAGACGGGACGCAACTGATTAAGAAAGTGACCTTTACTCCACAGATAAAAGGCAAAGATATCATGCTGGTTTCTCCATCGAACGGTCAGAAAATAAAGAAAGGCGAGTCCGTGACAGTCACCTTTGCAGTGAAGGAAAGCCACACGGGAACTGCTTGTCCGTCTGAACCCGTCAGCTTCTCGGCAACGTCGGGTACACTCGGCACGAATACAGGCAAAACAGAAGCCAACGGAACTATTTCAGTCGTTTGGACTCCCACTACTACGGGGGATGTACTGACAGCCCAACTGAACAACGGAAAGAAAGCCACTTTTAGGGTAGTAATCGAAGGAAATGAAGCATCCGGCGGGCTGACAGGCACATGGGGAGCCGGCAAACAGACAATGATGGTGCTGCGTGACGACAATACCATCACTCTCTTTCAATACGGTGATGAAGGCACTACTTCCGAAACTCATCCATACACTTACAATGAAACGACCCAAACTATTTCGTCACTCTTTGATGACGTGTCTATAAACATAAAGATAGTAAAACTGACCCGAAATATCCTGATTTCACCATTCTTCAGTGCCGATGGGCAGAATATTCCGTTGATACGATTGACAGATGACAGAACCGGATATGATGTAGAAGACGAAAGAAGTAACAGCAAGCTGATAGAAGGACAATGGAAGGACATCGATGGAGTGCAATTTACTTTTAATGCAAACGGGACCTTTGCAATGAAAGATATGGATGGTGAAAATATTTCCGGAACCTATGCTTATGACCCGGTTCACAAAACAATTAAGATGACTGCGGCTGGTGAGACAGAGAATATGCCTGTTATCTCTTTGAATAAAGATCTACTGATTATGCAAGAGCAAGGAGAAGAAGAAGATGCCGGAGAGGTTTTCGACTGGATATTATATAAACCTTAAATCAATTAATATTCTCTGAATTTCGTATATATTTCCCCCCAGATAAGCTTTTATCTGAGGGGAAAACTGTTTTTATAGGTAGCAAAACCTATCATTTTCCGTCCTGTCTACAAAATTAACGGGAAGGCTTATCATTCGCTACAGATAACGTTTCTAGCTATTTTTGTACCTAATATGGTGAATATTACACGTCGATTTTAGGCGCACCAACTAACTTTGCAATGAAAGAGAACAAAAATGTCAGGCTTTTATACACACAAAGTCTATTCTTTAGAACAAAACGAAGGTCATTCATTGACAGAACTAAATATATTATTAACCTACAAATTAAAAAGTATGAGAAACGCGCTCAAATTAAGAATCTGCTTTCTTATTACGTTTCTTTCATTCATACCTTTAATAACGTATGCACTTCCACCGGAAGGGATTACTATTAAAGGTACAGTAGTGGACGAAGCACTTAAAGAAGCCGTTCCCGGGGCAAACGTGACCGTGAAGGGCACTACTATCGGGACAATCACAGACTTTGACGGTAACTACTCAATCGTCGTTCCAAGCAAGGAATCCGTATTGGTCATCTCTTTTATGGGGTATGTAACCCAAGAGATCACAGTCGGAAACAAACAAATCATTAACGTTAGTTTAAAAGAAGACGCGCAAAGCCTCGGTGAAGTAGAAGTTGTTGCGATTGCCTATGGTAACCAAGACAAGAAGATGCTTACCAGTGCAGTCTCTTCCATTGACAACAAGGAGTTGATCAAATCTCCGGCTATTAGTATTACTAATGTATTGGCAGGAGCTTTACCCGGTGTATCTTCAGTACAGACTACCGGACAACCCGGTAAAGACGCCGCCACTATTTATGTACGTGGAGCCGGTACACTGAATGACTCACAGGCTAAGCCATTGATTCTCGTAGACGGAATCGAACGTGATTTTTCACAGATCGACCCGAACGAGATTGAGACCATCTCTATATTAAAGGATGCTTCTTCAACAGCTGTATTCGGTGTACGAGGAGCGAATGGCGTAGTATTAGTTACCACTAAAAGAGGTAAAGCCGGCAAAACGCAAATTTCTGTCAGCACCAAACTGGGTTTACAACAACCTATTTCGTTAGTTGAACAAACCGGAAGCTATGAATTCGCTCGTTTCTGGAACATAAAACAGGAAATGGATCACGTTAGTAATCCCAAACTCTATTTCACACCGGAACAGGTAGAAGCCTATCGTACAGGATCAGATCCGATTATGTATCCGAGTATGGACTGGAAAAAGTATATCTTTAATAACCTCTATCTTCAAAGCCAGAACAACCTTAACATCTCTGGCGGCAGCGAGAATGTAAAGTATTACATTTCATTAGGTTATACATACCAAAACGGTCTTTTAAAGGAACTTCCCGGACAGATGTATGATAACAACTACCGTTTCAACCGATATAATTATCGTGCTAATATCGACGCTAACCTGACTAAGACTACACTAATGAAACTTGGCATTAGTGGTATTTTAGGTAAGCTGCAAGAGCCACGTAGTGTCGTTTCGGGTACCGGAGAGGATCAGAATCCTTGGGTGATTGCACAGATCTGGTCACATCCGTTCGCAGGACCGGGATTTATCAACGGAGTACGTACGTTAGTTCCTAAAGATATGGTTCCTTTGGGAGAAGTTATGCGTGATGGTATGTTCGTATTTTACGGACAAGGTTATAATCAGAATTATGATACGAATTTAAATCTGGACCTAGAGATCACACAGAAATTGGACTTTGTGACTCCGGGCTTGAGCGTGGCTGTGAAAGGAGCATACGACAATAAATTCACGTTAAACAAAGTACGTACCGGAGGTGCCATAGAGTCACAGACTGTATACTACAAGTCCTATTTTGACACAAATGGCTCCATGGCACAGACCGATCCGGATTATGACAAGACATATATTTATGTACCCAATGGAAGCGATACCCCGCTGAACTATTCAGAAAGTAGTGGACGTGGACAGAATTGGTATCTGGAAGGACGTGTCAACTATGACCGTACATTCGGCGATCACAGGGTATCCGGTCTGTTCCTTTACAACCAATCACGAAATTATTATCCTGACAGCTATACCTATATTCCCCGTAGTTATGTAGGACTAGTTGGACGTGCTACTTATGCTTATCGAAGTAAATACTTACTTGACGTAAATGTCGGCTACAACGGTTCGGAAAACTTTGCTCCGGGTAGTACCCGTTTTGGTGTTTTCCCGTCATTCTCCGCAGGCTGGATAGCAACTGCCGAGGAATTTATGGAAAATCAAAAGGTAATTGATTACTTAAAGCTCAGAGCGTCTTGGGGACGTGTCGGTAATGATAAAGGGGTGAATTCCCGCTTTATGTATATGCCTGCCGTATGGGGAGGATCAGGTGGCTACAGTTTCGGTGTAGATAATGCCTATTCACAATCAGCTTCCGGCATTTCCTCCATCGGTAACCCGGCAGTTACGTGGGAAACAGCCGAAAAGCAGAATTACGGTATCGACATCAAACTCTTAGATAGCCGTTTATCCGCTACATTCGATTACTTTATAGAGCATCGTACTGGTATTCTGATTTCTCCATTATCGACTCCAGGTATTATTGCAACCTCTTTACCTAATCTGAATATTGGTCAGGTGAACAATCATGGTTATGAAATCTCTGTTGGCTGGAATGACAGAATTGGAAAAGACTTCAGCTATTTTGTTAATGCAAACGTATCTTTCGCACGCAACAAGATCATTAACATGGATGAAGTACCCAAGCAATTCAGTTACATGAATGAAACAGGCGGTTCAACCGGACGACAAACTGACGTGTATAAATACTTGAGACTCTACCAGTATAGCGACTTCATCGAAGGTGCAAACGGAGAACTGACATTGAACCCCAACCTTCCCCAACCTTACCAAAAAGTGTATCCGGGTGATGCAATGTATGCCGACCTTAGTGGAGACGGGATTGTAGACGGTAATGATAAATGTGTGTCAGGTTATGCTAACCGTCCGGAATATACATTTGGTATGAATATGGGATTCGACTGGAAAGGCTTCAGTTTATCCATGCAATGGGTTGGCTCAAAAAATGTGAGCCGTATGTATGATATCGAATACCGGATTCCGTACACTAATGCCGGGAAACGTGGTTTGCTGACTTATTTCTATGATGGTTGCTGGACTCCGGAAAACCAATTGGGAGCTGTTTATCCGCGTCCATCAGAAGAATCGGAAAGCTGGAACTCTGAACCTTCAACCTTATGGTTAGTAGATGCTTCTTACCTCCGTTTAAAGAGTTTGAACTTCGGATATACCATAACCGGAAAGAAATTCCTAAAAAAATTAGGAATTAGTTCACTTGGTCTGAATTTCAGTGGTTACAATTTACTAACCTTCTCGCCACTTAAGTATCTTGATCCGGAAAGTAATCCTGACCGATTCGGAGATTATCCACTCATCAAGACTTATAGTTTCGGTTTAAATCTTAACTTCTAAAAAAGACAACTTATGAATAGCATAATAAAAGGACTTGGAATTGCGTTTAGTTACATACTGATAGCATCCTCTTGTTCTGAAATCAGCTTTGGGGATAATTTCTTAGGCAACCAACCTGAAAGCTCCGGAGCTACCACCGAAGAAATGTTTTCTTCGAAAATAAACGCTGAGAAAGTACTGACGAAAGCTTATACCGGTGTACCATACGGATTGCCTACCGGTGGGGACTTCAAATTGGGAGGCAATATCCTTGAATCAATCACCGATTTGTGCCAGAGTTTTCGTGATAACATCAGCGATGGTCCCATGAAACTATATTATAACGGAGCATTGAGTGCAAACAATGTTCCTAGAAGTGCTGCCTATCTATATGCAGGAAAATCCGACTGGACTACCATCCGTTACGCATGGCTGTTTATTGAAAATGTAGCCAAAGTACCCGACATGACCGACGATGAAAAGAACGAACGCATCGCTGAGGCCAAAACATTGATCGCTCTTTCTTATTTCGAAATGATGAGATATATAGGCGGTGTACCTTGGTTGGACCATGCAATAGATGTAAATGAGAAAATGGAATTTCCACGAATCACCTTTGAGCAAACGGTAAAAAATATCGTAGACTTGCTCGATGAAGCTATTAATTCAAATTTAAAATGGAAGCAAGATGACCAGAATGACGGTCGAATGACGAAAGCAGGTGCCATGGCATTAAAATTCAAGGTATTGCAATGGGCAGCAAGTCCGACATTCAACTCCAACACAAAATGGAATGCGAAGGCGGATGAGTACACTTGTTACGGCAATTACAGCGACCAACGTTGGAAAGATGCAGCAGCGGCTGGGGAGGCTTTCTTCAATGAAATCAAAAAGCAACATGGATACGAACTGATCCAGCCTACTGAAGATACTCATCGGGCAAGACGTTTGGCATATCGTAAAGCATATTACAACCGGGGCGGAACAGAAATTTTGATTTCTACGCGCAAAGGTTATGATGTCAGTACTCATTCCGACTTCATTAACCAACGTTACTATACCGGTCCAACCCTGAACTATGTAGATATGTTCCCTTGGGAAGACGGTTCTGATTTTCCGGAAGACTTCGACTGGACAAATCCGTCTAAACAGCCATTCTTTACTTATACGAATGACGAGATGGTACCAACCCGCGACCCGCGTTTGTATGAAAATGTAGCCTGCCCGGGAGATAAATATTGTACCGGTACCACTGCTCCTGTTTATATCAACCATGAAGATTACAAAGACGGTAGCGGATTCCTGATCATGAAATATATCCTGCAGGAAAACAATGATCGTAACAGTCCGGTACAATGGGCACATACCCGCTTGTCGGAAATCATGTTGGGATATGCGGAGGTACTGAATGAAGTAAACGGTCGTCCGAACGATGAAGCTTACAAAATGGTCAATGATGTACGGGCCAGAGTAGGACTTTCTGCACTCCCCAAAACAATGAACCATGACCAGTTTCTGGAAGCTGTCTTAAAAGAAAGAGCCCTGGAGTTAGGATTCGAAGAAGTTCGTTGGTTTGATCTTGTACGCAGAGACCGTCAAAATGATTTCAAGAAAACATTATATGGACTGAGAAGTAGAGGTAACGACCTGCATAATCCTACTGCATTCACTTTTGAGAAAGTAGTATTGGGAGATCGTTATTGGAAGACCAATTGGGATACCAAATGGTACCTGGCTCCAATTCCTCAGAATGAAATCAACAAGAAATATGGAATGACCCAAAATCCGGGTTGGTAAATATCTTAACTAATATCAATCGAACAATGAATAAATTAAATTATATATTAATTACCCTGCTTTTGGGAGGTTCGGTTTCCCTGAATGCACAGAAATCAAAAGCTGTTTCGGAAACACAGCTTGCTGATACACTGAGCGTCGGATATCAAATGAACGTATCTTCCCAAAATAGCAGTTATTCTATCAACGGAGTCAATGCTGCTGCATTTGAAAAGTCTCCGTATGTAGATATAAGCAAAGCATTGTATGGTAAAGTAGCAGGTCTGAATGTGTATCAAGGTATAGGTACATCTCCTGACAACGTATCTACTCTCTCTCTGCACGGCAATGCCCCTCTGATACTGATTGACGGTTTTCCTCGTGATATTACCGATATCACTTCTATGGAAATTGAATCGTGCTATGTTCTGAAAGATGCTGCCGCAGCAGCACTTTACGGAACACGCGGTGCAAACGGTGTAGTGCTTATCACTACTAAACGTGGTGCTAAAAGCGGACTGAAAGTGAACGTAGACTATAATTTCGGTGTTAATACCCAATTCCGTTCACCGGAATTTGCAGACGCATACACATACGCTAACAGTCTCAATACGGCATTGAAGAGTGATGGGCTGGATGCGCGTTACAATTCACAAGAATTGGATGCCTTCCGCACAGGGATCTACCCGTATGATTTTCCAAACGTAGACTGGTGGGATCAGACGATGAATAAAGCCGGTTTTACACACAATCTAAAAATGTCTTTCAATGGAGGCGGTGAGAAATTCCGTTATTTCACCGTAATCGATTATTATCGCGACCGTTCCATGTTGAAGAAGAACACTGAAGATGAACGTTATGATACGACTCCAACGGATACACGTCTTACTCTGCGCACTAACATTGATGCGGATATTACTGAAAGCACTCATATGAAGGTTGGCTTAGTAGGAAAGTTACAGGAATATAGAGGCACCCGCTACGGACGCTCTAATATCTTCCGCAATATCTATAACACACCATCGGCTGCATTCCCTATCCGTTACGAAAACGGCATTTATGGAGGTAGTTCTGTTTATGGGGCCAACAATCCGGTAGCCTTATTGAAAAACTATGGCCATATCAGAAATATGTATGGCACATTGCTGGCTGATTTGAGTTTACGTCAGGATTTAGATGTACTGGTCAAAGGACTTGGTGCTGAGGTAGCAGTATCTTTTGACAATATAGGAGGGATGTACGAAACTTCCAGCAAAAGCTACCGTTATATGAATAGCTCGGCAAGTATCACTAGTGATGGTACGCTGGTGACCACTCCTACTATGTGGGGAACAGACTCTGAAACATTGGGACACACCCAGCCTTTCGAAAGTTTGATCATGCGTAGCGATTTTCAGGCAAAGGTAGATTATAACCGTAGTTTTGAAAAGCACCAGGTGAGTGGAGCATTGATCTACGATATGCAATCTATCGTGGAGGATGGCAGAAACAGCTCCCGGAAGAACCAATCCATATTGCTGAACGCAACTTATACCTATGATAACCGTTACAGCATTAATGCCGTAATCAATCATTCCGGTTCCGCTTATTTACCGGATGGAGATAAATTTACAACTTATCCGGCTGTATCTGTCGCATGGATCGCATCCAACGAGGCATTCATGGAAAATATAACTCCGATCAATCTTTTCAAGATTCGTGCATCATACGGTTTGTCCGGATGGGACGGTAACCTAAGCCATGAATTGTGGCGCCAATCTTACATTGGTAATACTGGCTATAACTTTGGAGTAAACGCCGGTTATATAAGTGGCGGCAGCGAAGGTAACTTGCCAGTCATAGGATTAGTAGCAGAGAAATCAACAAAAGCCACTTTCGGCTTTGATGTTGAAGCCTTTGACAATCGCTTGAGTGCAACCGTAGAAGGGTTCTACGAAAAACGCTCGGACATGCTTGTTTCAGGAGCCAATTCTACTTCCGGCATCATCGGTATCACTGTGGGACAGGTGAATGAAGGGATCTATAAATACAAAGGGCTGGATGCTTCCCTGAGTTGGAATGACAAAATCGGTGACCTTCACTACGGTATAGGAGCCAGTATGTCTTACTTGAATTCAGAAGTAGTCAATGTAAATCAGGAATATCAGGAATACAATTACTTGTATATGAAAGGTAATCGTGTCGGACAGATGTATGGTCTGGAAGCTATCGGTTTCTTCAATAGCCAACAAGAAATCAACAATAGTCCTCAGCAAACCTTCTCCACCGTAGCTCCGGGTGACGTGAAATATAAAGACCAGAATGGAGACAATGTTATTGATGAAAAAGACGTTGTCAAAATGTTCGGTTCATCCGTTCCACGTTTCTACTTCGGATTTAATCTGAACCTCGCTTACAAGAAATTTGAGCTTTCTGCTGACTTCCAAGGTATGACTGGCGTTACAGTTTCTTTGCTCAACAGCCCGTTGTATCAGCCACTGGTAAAAAATGGAAATATCTCAAATACTTTCTTGAACGAGGAAGTATATTGGACTCCGGAGAACAAAGCGAACGCAACCATGCCAAGACTGACTACTCAGGAAAACCTGAACAACTATCGTGCCAGTTCATTGTGGTACCGCGACGGTTCATTCTTGAAATTGCGTAACCTGCTCGTATCTTATACTTTCTCAAAATCACAGACTCGCTTTGCTGATCTGAAAGTATTTGTACAGGGAACTAATCTGTTCTCATTAGACAACCTTCATTTTGCTGATCCGGAACAACTTGGTGTTGCTTATCCATCGACAAGAAGTTATTGGGCAGGTGTCAAACTTAATTTTTAATTCAAAGTAACAAATGAATATTATGAGAACTAAATACATAATCTTAACTCTTTTGTCTTCGTTAGTCTTTGCCTCCTGCAATTACCTGGATTTTGACGAGACTAATAATCTGAAGACAAAAGAAGACATGTACAAGTATTTCGATACGAGCAAATCAATGCTTACGTATGTATACTCATTCATGCCACAGGGATGCCAATGGTTTGCAACATCCGGTAACTTTACTCCGGATGGGCTTGCCATGCGTGATTGCGCCAGCGATGACGGTGAATTTGGAGCAGTAGCGGCCAATATCCAAAATACTAATAACGGTAACTGGTCTGCCATCAAGACATTTGATGACTCTTGGTCTCTTTACAAAGGTATACGTGCTGCCAATAGTTTTATTGCAGAAATTGCTCAAGTAGACTTCACACGTTATGAGCATAATGCACAATATACCAACTGGATGAAGCAATTAAAGTATTTCCCTTACGAAGCCAGAGTGTTACGGGCACACTATTTCTTTGAACTGGCACGCCGTTACGGTGACATCGCCATGCCATTAGAAGTACTGACTGAAGAAGAAGCTAATACCATTGGCAAGACATCTTTCAATGATGTTATTGATTTCATTGTCAGCGAATGTGATGAAGCCATTGCCGACAATCATCTGCCGGACAGTTATGTAAACGAGCCGAATGCGGAAGTTGGTAGAGTTACCAAAGGATTTGCGATGGCAGTAAAATCAAAAGCACTTTTATATGCTGCCAGCAAGTTACACAATCCTTCCATGAACACAGATTTATGGAAAAAGTCTGCAAAAGCAGCATTAGATATTATCAACACAGGGTTATACTCTCTGGATCCCAAAGAGAGTGCTAACAATCTCGAATCCAAAGAGACTGTACTGATGAGAATTAACGATAATGACGCAAGCTTCGAGCTATTCAACTTTCCTATTCGCTTCACGGCAGGTAAGCGTAACTCAAGCCAGATTCCTTATAGCAACTTCCCCTCTCAGAACCTTGTAGACGCATTCGAAACAGTCAATGGTTACAAAGTGACCTTAGAAAACACAGGCTGGGTTTCTGAAGACCCGGAGTTTGATCCGCAGTTGCCTTATGACAAACGCGATAAACGTTTCTACCTTGCTATTTTAGCCAATGGCATGCAATTCCAAGAGAAGACGATTGAAACCTATAAAGGTGGTGCCGACGACGGAATCGTATCAGAAGGTGGTTCACCTACCGGTTACTTCTTACGCAAATACATTCAGGAAGGAACTCTTTTCACCGACGGACAAGAAACTTCGAATAAGCACCATTGGGTAATTTATCGCTATGCCGAGACATTGCTTACTTATGCAGAATCTATGGTGAATGCCTTCAACGATGTAAATTACACAGACGATACTTATAAATATTCTGCACTATGGGCAATCAACGAGGTTAGAAAGAATGCTGGTATGCCGGCAATTCCTTCTTCCGGCAAAGATGAATTCTTAGAACGTCTATACAATGAATGGCGCGTAGAGTTTGCTTTCGAAGACCACCGTTTCTGGGATGTACGAAGATGGAAAATCGCGGACTCAACTCAGCGTGAACTGTATGGAGTAAAAATCGAAAAACAACCTGACGGTACTTTTAACTTCTACAAAAATCTGTATGAAACTCGTAATTGGAGAGATGCAATGTATTTGTATCCTATTCCTCAAAGCGAGTTGTACAAAAATGCAAACTTAAATCCTCAAAATACGGGATGGTAATTAATTGTCAAATCTAATATTTTAAAGAAATATGAAAAAGTTATATAGTAATACATTAATGCAACTGATTGTTGCTCTGTGCACATTCAGTTTTGTAGCATGCCAAGAGTACAGCATTGACTCTCAGCCAGAAGGTCCGCTCAATATCCAAATCGACGCTCAGGATTCTTATACTGCCTTGGCAACATCTCCAAGCAATGTAGTTTTCAACATCAGTTCCAATACTCCTTGGACTATCGAAAGTGATGCACAATGGTGCGTACCCACTCCTTCCATGAGTGCAAGCAGTTCATTGGTTTCGGAGATTGTAGTGGCAATGGAAAACAATACAGGAAAACAATCACGTACTGCTAAACTGACTATCAAGGCAGAAGGTATTTCAAATACAAAGGTGATTACAATTGAACAAGTTTCTAAAGAAAAACTTGTTGTTGTTCCTTACGGAGAACTAGTTGCAACAGAAGGTGAAGAGATTCAATTCTCTATCATTTCCAACAAACCATGGGAAATTATTCCTTCTATTTCTTATGTAAGTGACATTGATAAGAAATCAGGTAATGGAAATGAAGATGGCCAGGAAGAAATCATCACTGTTAAAATACCTGCAAATGCAGGTGCACGTCGTGAAGGTACTATTACTGTAAGAACAGAATTTGAAGAATACTCTTTTACTATTACTCAGAATGGTATTACCATTGTTCAAGAAGAAGATCCGGCAAACACGACAATGGCAATAACTAATGCCGGTCCGTCTGAAACGACTATAAAGATAAGTTCCAATAAAGAATGGAAAGTAGAAGTTCCGAAAGAATATCAAAGTTGGTTACAAGCAGAGGCTATCAGTGATTCTGAACTAAAACTAATTACTACTAGTTATAATCCTTTGTTCGCGTCACGTAAAGGTCAAGTGTTAATCAAAACAAAAGAAGTAATCGATGGATTTGATGGAATCACTTTTGACGTCGAGCAACAGGGTAAGTCATTCTGGTGGAACGGAGGAGGTACTGCAGCTCAAGTTCAAGAGAATGGTTCAATTATTCTTAGTGGAACCGGTACATCTCAAATTGTTTCCAACTTTAGAAGCAAGAAAGGTCGTTTGACAATTGACCTTGCTTCTCTAAACTTAACAGGTGAAAGCTGGATTGAACTAAACTATTGGCCTAATATCGACTGGACAAGTACACCTAACTTCCATTTACACCTGAAACCTAACAAAGAAAGTAATTTTACATGTGGTGGAGGTTACAATTGGACACAAAAGACATTCACCATGACAACAGAAGAATGTAATGCGATCCGCCAAATCGTGGCTGAAGTAACTTATAAACCAGGTACTACTGATAAACTTATTATCAGATTACTATTTAATGGTGAAGAAGTTGCTGTATTAGACAATAACATTCAAGATATTTATGCCTTTGGGGATGATAATCAGTATTGTCCACAAACCATATACTACAGACTACAAAATGGTGCTGAGGATTCAAGCATGCATGTAAATTCGATGACTTGGGAACCGATAGAGTAATAAATAACCTCTAAATAATATAGAGTATGAAATTTAATTTAAAACAACTTATATACAATAGTTTCATCGGCATCTCCGTTCTCACCACATTCTCTGGATGCAATGACGACGAAGCCATGAAATGGGTAGATCTGCGCTATAGAGTAGAGGATTCATACCTAGTTGAAGCTAAAAATCCTGAATCTTTCTCTTTTCAGGTTAAATCAACTGATCCGTGGGAAGTATTCGGAAAATATGATTGGTATACTATTTCACCTAATAAGGGCGAAGCTAGTGATAAAACTTCTACTGTTACTATCACTTGTAAAGAAAACACTTCATTAGATGATCGTATAGATACAATCAATATCAAAAGTGATTACTGGATAGGTAAAACATTTGTACTTACACAAAAAGGTACTGCCTATTTGAACGTAGAGAATGTTGATATGATCAACCAAGAAGGAGATGACGAAACATTTGATGTAATTACTAACCAAAAATGGACTGCAAAAGTAACGGAGGGTGATGTATGGTTATCCATTAAATCCGGAAACTCCGGTGAACTGGATGGACAAATCACAGTAAAGGCAACTCCAAATACAGGCGAACAACGTACGGGTATTGTAACAATATACGACCGTCACGGTGTTGTGGCTCAGGAAGTAAAATGTATACAAGACGGTGTAGTATTAAATCCGGAGATTCCGGAGAACGGAAAATGGTTCAGAATGTATGAAGAGGCACAAAAACTTACTATTCACGTAGAATCTAATACAGAGTGGACAATATCGAAAGAAAATGAGGCTGATGACATTTGGTATAATTTCGAAGAAACATCATTCAATGGTGATGGTGACATTGTGATCAATGTAAACGAACACACAGGAACCAGTGTACGTACAGGGGTTATCTTACTGGCAACTAAAGCTGACGAAGGTGCTACTCCATTAGTGAAAACTATAAAGATCAAACAAGCTAATCCACAAAGACCAGTCGTACATGATGTAAATCAAGCAATGACCAGTTATTCCGGTCCAGGCGGATTGAAAGAAGGACGTTACAACTTCTATTTTGATCCATTTGGCAGTGCAAATCTTAGTTTCTTCATGATGTGGGCAGGACAAGCTGATGATGGAGGAAATGTAGAACTTCGTTTCCACATTTTAAGCCAAAAGACACAATTGAGTACAAGACCATGGAACGGTGATGTATACAATGAAAATAGCGGTCACGCTGTTGATACTAGCATTTCGAACGTCTTAACATTCGATATCAAAGAAGCAGTAGACGCAACAGATCCGACTAAATCGTGGATATACTCCGAATGGATATTAAATGGTGTCCTGTTAGGCAAAGCCACAAGTGATGGTGTAACAGATGCCAATGGTACAAGTGATACTTATAAGATTCCATTTGAACGGACAAAAGTAGGTGCTAACTTCTCAATGTCAGCTTCCGGTGGCAGTATCGGATTTATTAAGTGGGAATATATCGCCCCATTAGTTTGGGGAGATTAATTCTCCAATAAGAGTGATTACCTGAGCCCCCAATCAGGTAATCGCTTCTAATAAACTCACAAATCAATAAAAAGAAAAAGAGTATGATAAAAAGAAAAATATTACTTTTACTGAGTATGGCACTTATGGGAATCTCCAGCATTGCCTGCTCAGATGATGAGACCAATGATATCACTCCACAGAAGAGATATCCGCTAACATCCTTTTCCGTAGCAGTAAAAGGTACGCAGGCTGATAATATATCCTATTATCATGGAAAGATTGACCAAACAACTCATAGGGTAGAAATTGGCTATATAGAAGACGCCAATATGATCACAGGCGTAGATTATACATTAATGAGTGAAGGGGCTACGATCTCACCTGATCCGAAGAAATTTATCGGAGAATGGAACAAAGAACAGAAAGTGACCGTCACCACTGAAGATAATCAAACGACCACCTATACCATTGTATTGACCAAGTTCGATGAAGCGATGAAGAATATACTCTTCTTTGATAATTTTAGCGTAGACGGCAATCCGGATCCAACAAAATGGGTACTATGTAAAAAGCAAGGTTCTGACTGGAACGACGAGATGTCCGAAAGCTATGATCAAGCTTATGTAGAAGATGGCAAACTGATATTAAAAGCTGAAAAAATAAACGGTGAATACAAAGCCGGTGGCATTGAATCACAAGGCAAATTCGATTTCACATTCGGAAAAATAGAAGTGAAAGCAAGAATTACAAGCTATCCGAATGGTGCATTCCCTGCTATCTGGATGATGCCAAAAACACCCGTTTATGGAGGATGGCCTCAAAGTGGAGAGATTGATATCATGGAGCACATAAAACAAGAGTCTGTGATCCACCACACCATACATACCCACTACACTTATGATTTAGATATAAAAGATCCGACAAATACAGCACAGATAACCTGCGACTATCAAGATTGGAATATCTATACAGTAGAAAAGGATGAGAATAAGTTGACATTCTTTGTCAATGGACAAGAAACTTTCTCATACTCGAACCTGAATCTGGAAAATGAGGCAGAAATGAAGCAATGGCCTTTCACTAATGAAAATCCTTTCTACATTATTCTGAACATGGGATTAGGAGGAGATAGAGATGGCTCTTGGCCCGGTCCTATTGACGACGATAATCTACCCGCTATTATGGAAATTGACTATGTAAAAGTGTCCAAATTAGATAAATAGGTTTTAAGGTAGAAAACTATTGTTTTAGGAACTCTCAAGTTAAGAGGAATGAGAGCATGGAAATTCTTCCAATGACTTTCATTCCTCTATTTCTATAAATACAAAACTCACACGGAACAAAACGCTATCCTATTTTCATTAGAAACTAAGATAGAAATATCAATGATAATCATCAGGAAAAACATACTATCTTTGTTCACGGGAGTTATTATATTGAGCTTACTGTTCAATCCAGTGAAAGGAATACTTGATATTCCCCATCAATCATGCTTGTTTACGAGCATATCACTATCAATACTAATAGGAATATCAACTTTCTTCTCTAGGAACCGGCTTATTCAGCGACCGACTGTTATCGATTGGTTATTCATTTTAATAGCTATAGGTAGTATTTACTTTTATCCCCCACACTCTAGCCTTTACGGATTAGCCCGTTTTGCTCTGGTCATCATATATTGGGGCATACGTCAAACAGGAGGATTAAATGCCACCATTCTTTATTATGTCATTCTTGCTGCAATCATTATTTTATCGGCTATCGGGTATTTACAAGTATTTCACGTATTTCCTTCCTACCATCCCGATTTCGAAATAACAGGACCTTATGGTAATCCTACGATTTATGCCGGAATGTTAGCCTTATTGCTGACTGTCCCTACTATAACGTTATTACACTTCAAAAAGAGTATAATCCCTGCACATTTATACTTTATGAGTATTTTTATATATGCTATGGCTTTACCCGCATTATGGCTCACCAACTGTCGGTCTGCTTGGATAGCAATACTAGCTATTATTGGTTATGCCATTCATCACCGTTTCTCATGCTCTGTCCGATGGGGTTTGTTTACCTTGTTATTAATCGGTTTACTTTCATTCTGGCTATATCAGTTAAAACCAGCTTCCGCTAATGGAAGAGTACTGATCTGGAAAGTCACCACACAAATGGTCAAAGAGAAACCTTTTAGCGGTTTTGGTCCTCATGGCTTTAACACCTACTACATGCATTTTCAAGGTGACTATCTGCAGGAAAAAGGAACAATAGGCGACAAACGACTCGCAGACAACAACCATTACGTCTACAACGAGCCATTACGTTGGACCGTAGAATACGGTATTCCAGGATTGCTGTTATACATCGGTATACTCTACATCATATTTTCCTATAAGGAAAGAGAAATACGTTCTTTATCCGCTAAAACCATATGTATAGCCGGACTTGTCTGGGGATTTTTCTCTTATCCCGACCAAGCTTTTCCAATTTTGGTTATCATGGTAATAGCATTAGCTGAAATGTCCAACCAACAGAAGAAAAGTATAGTAAAACAATTTTCTTATAAATCTATATTTCTAAAAACATTGCTCCTTTTTGCCATCGTAGGGGAAGGAGTACTACTGAAAAGAATGTATCGAAACCAACATGAGTTACATCAAATATCCCAATATTCTATAAATCGGCCATCAGAAGAAATAATCAGCGATCTATCTCACTTAGAATCAGCAATGAAAAATGAGACTATATTTTGGATATATTATTGCCATACACTTGACAAATGCCAAAAGGACACCACATTACTGGAAAAGATAATTAATTGGGAAAGATTATATCCAAGCACGCACACTTATATCCTCAAAGGTGATGCCTTGCAGCGTACAGGAAAATTAAAAGATGCCGAAGTAGCTTATTGGACAGCTCACAAGATGGTTCCTTCCCGACAGAAAGCCCGTTATAAATTAGCTCTCCTTTATTATCGTCAAGGACGTATCCCTGAGGCTGTGGAATTGGCAAACGAAATACTAACTGAAAAGGTAAAAATTTATAGTTTCGAGACCTATGAAATGCACCGGGAATTACGAAGGATTTTCGAAAATCAACTCAAATAAGTATAAGTATTCACTAAAAGAGTAGAAAACATGAGAAAAGAAAAAGTCAAACGTAGAGCTTGTTACTTTGGCGGTTTGCTCGTCCTTTGTCTGATTCTGTATTCTTGTTTAAAGGATGAATCAGATTGGGAGTTGCAAAAGACATCAAATGGAGTTATTAAAGGTAAAAACAGGGAGTTGAGTTTAGAAGCCGCCCTAAGTTGGTATGAGGCTAATCAGACTCCGGTGGTTTCTACACGTTCCGTTGATACCAAATTTGAATTATTGTCAAAACTGCATTGGGAAAAAGGTCTCGAAAGCCGAAAGGAGAAGTTTGAAGTCGTGGAAGTGCCTTTACTAAACAAAGGAGGTGCGGTTTTAATGGATAGCCAAACGATGGAGAAGTATAAAGAGACTGAACTTGGAAAGATTCGCAATATTTCACGAATGGTTATCATCAAGAATCTGGAAACAGGGGAGATCATCAACTTCGTTATGCATATCATAGGGACTTATGACTATCTGATGAACGCTAAACATTTTGAGGAGAATAGCTATTTATATAGAGAGCCTCATTTTAGTGGTAGTGTCTACTTCTATGAACCTGAAGGTAGTTTGGTAAATGGATGGAAATATGAAGATGGAAAAATTGTGGCTACCATCAAACAGGGGACTGAAGAGGGGGTACAGATGCAAACAGAAGCGGCTTCGAGAGGATTTACAGTACATGTTTGCCATTTTGAAAATATCCTAGTGGAATATAATGACTGTAATCCAACACTTTATCAAGATCCTGAATATGGTCTTGAAATCGGAATTGAATGCCGTAAAAAAACAAAATGGGAGACTGTAGAGGTATGTGAAGACATATACTATGACGAAAGTGGAAATAGTCAAACATGGTATCCTGAGGATAATAATAATCATAATGGTGGAGGTGGTGGAGGAAGTACTAATGGTGGTTACATACCCAAAACTCCCAAAGCTAAAGCAATATTCCGAAATTCTAAGATGACGGAAAATAATTGGGAAGCATTAGAGAAGATGCTGAATAAAATGACTGGAACATCAATCGGTAATGCTTTATATAACAAAATTGTAGAAACACTAAGTTCAAAAACTATTATTCTTGAGTTTGTTGAAAACAGCAATTCTCTATTCGATCCGAGTCTATCTACCATCAAATTAAGGACAGACGCCAGTAGTGGAGTTCTATTTCATGAAATGTTTCATCTTCTCCAATCATATACTGAACAAGAAACTTGGAACGGATCTGCATTAAATCGAGACGTCGAAGCACATCTTGCACAACAAATTTACATAAATAGCTTACCTGAAAGTGAACGAATCTGGTGGCGAGAAAAGAGTAAAAAAGATGCTCGTTGGAATGCAACTCGAGAACTAACAGGATATATTGATGAAAATGGGAAATTACGCCCAGAATTTAATGAA
Source organism: Bacteroides bouchesdurhonensis (assembly GCF_900155865.1). Classification (GTDB taxonomy): domain Bacteria; phylum Bacteroidota; class Bacteroidia; order Bacteroidales; family Bacteroidaceae; genus Bacteroides; species Bacteroides bouchesdurhonensis. The sequence continues at coordinate 704,388 of NZ_LT707006.1, read as the reverse complement.
GTTAGACTGCAGAAATTATTAGAGAACAATGTCATCAAAAGTTTTCGAAGAGTAGGCTATACTGACAACAATTATCCTTGGCTTAATAGCCGAATAGGAACAAGCAACTTTAATACGATAAGAATATTATCACAATAAATTTATAAAATATATAACACATATGAAAAAAGTAATTGTATTGAGTAGTTTGTTATTCAACATTATATTCGTTGTAGCTCAAACGAATTATTATGCAATAACAAAAACATTCCAAGAAAAAGGTTACACATACCAATGCGATGTGGATGAATCCGGTGAAATAACACTATACAATAACCTAAATAAATGGACATACGTGGATCAAATGAAAAAAGGGACAAACACCCCATTTTATATCAAAATGGAGGATTATGATGATATGCCTTTAACTGTAAAAGACACACATGCAGCCTATATAGATTCTATTTATAAAGTTATTATCAATGATGCATTTGGTAGTTTCAAAGGTAAAATGAAAGGATACGAACTAATCATAGTCCTCGCTATTAGTTCTGAAACGGGGAAAATCAGTGAACTTTACTTTGACTTTGCAGAGCACACTCCATATGTTACTGTTCCCATTTCTGTTTATCGAGAAATAGAGACGAAACTAGTGGGATTGAAGTATACACTAACACCACTGGCTAAAACATTGAACTATGTATATCAATGGTGGGCAATAGAGCCGAAATAGCTAATCCGAATTGAGCAAAGAATTACAGTTAGAAGAGGTTATACATATTACNATAAGATGCACCAGGAATTACGAAGGATTTTCGAATATCAACTAAAATAAGTATTCACTAAAAGAGTAGAAAACATGAGAAAAGAAAAAGTCAAACGTAGAGTTTGTTACTTTGGCAGTTTCCTCGTCCTTTGTCTGATTCTGTATTCTTGTTTAAAGGATGAATCAGATTGGGAGTTGCAAAAGACATCAAATGGAGTTATTAAAGGTAAAAACAGGGAGTTGAGTTTAGATGCCGCCCTAAGTTGGTATGAGGCTAATCAGACTCCGGTGGTTTCTACACGTTCCGTTGATACCAAATTTGAATTATTGTCAAAACTGCATTGGGAAAAAGGCCTCGAAAGCCGAAAGGAGAAGTTTGAAGTCGTGGAAGTGCCTTTACTAAACAAAGGAGGTGCGGTTTTAATGGATAGCCAAACGATGGAGAAGTATAAAGAGACTGAACTTGGAAAGATTCGCAATATTTCACGAATGGTTATCATCAAGAATCTGGAAACAGGGGAGATCATCAACTTCGTTATGCATATCATAGGGACTTATGACTATCTGATGAACGCTAAACATTTTGAGGAGAACAGCTATTTATATAGAGAGCCTCATTTTAGTGGTAGTGTCTACTTCTATGAACCTGAAGGTAGTTTGGTAAATGGATGGAAATATGAAGATGGAAAAATTGTGGCTACCATCAAACAGGGGACTGAAGAGGGGGTACAGATGCAAACAGAAGCGGCTTCGAGAGGATTTACAGTACATGTTTGCCATTTTGAAAATATCCTAGTGGAATATAATGACTGTAATCCAACACTTTATCAAGATCCTGAATATGGTCTTGAAATCGGAATTGAATGCCGTAAAAAAACAAAATGGGAGACTGTGGAAGTTTGTGAAGACATATACTATGACGAAAGTGGAAATAGTCAAACATGGTATCCTGAGGATAATAACAATCATAACGGTGGAGGCGGTGGAGGAAGTACTAATGGTGGTTACATACCCAAAACTCCCAAAGCTAAAGCAATATTCCGAAATTCTAAGATGACGGAAAATAATTGGGAAGTATTAGAGAAGATGCTGAATAAAATGACTGGAACATCAATCGGTAATGCTTTATATAACAAAATTGTAGAAACACTAAGTTCAAAAACTATTATTCTTGAGTTTGTTGAAAACAGCAATTCTCTATTCGATCCGAGTCTATCTACCATCAAATTAAGGACAGACGCCAGTAGTGGAGTTCTATTTCATGAAATGTTTCATCTTCTCCAATCATATACTGAACAAGAAACTTGGAACGGATCTGCATTAAATCGAGACGTTGAAGCACATCTTGCACAACAAATTTACATAAATAGCTTACCTGAAAGTGAACGAATCTGGTGGCGAGAGAGAAGTATAAGAGATACTCGCTGGAACGCAATCCGAGAATTAATGAGATTGATAAATGAAAAAGGGGAGTTACGCCAAGGATCTAATGAAGTTAGACTGCAGAAATTATTAGAGAACAGAGTCATCAAAAGTTTTCGAAGAGTAGGCTATACTGCCAACAATTATCCTTGGCTTAATAGCCGAATAGGAACAAGCAACTTTAATACGATAAGAATATTATCACAATAAATTTATAAAATATATAACACATATGAAAAAAGTAATTGTATTGAGTAGTTTGTTATTCAACATTATATTCGTTGTAGCTCAAACGAATTATTATGCAATAACAAAAACATTCCAAGAAAAAGGTTACACATACCAATGCGATGTGGATGAATCCGGTGAAATAACACTATACAATAACCTAAATAAATGGACATACGTGGATCAAATGAAAAAAGGGACAAACACCCCATTTTATATCAAAATGGAGGATTATGATGATATGCCTTTAACTGTAAAAGACACACATGCAGCCTATATAGATTCTATTTATAAAGTTATTATCAATGATGCATTTGGTAGTTTCAAAGGTAAAATGAAAGGATACGAACTAATCATAGTCCTCGCTATTAGTTCTGAAACGGGGAAAATCAGTGAACTTTACTTTGACTTTGCAGAGCACACTCCATATGTTACTGTTCCCATTTCTGTTTATCGAGAAATAGAGACGAAACTAGTGGGATTGAAGTATACACTAACACCACTGGCTAAAACATTGAACTATATATATCAATGGTGGGCAATAGAGCCGAAATAGCTAATCCGAATTGAGCAAAGAATTACAGTTAGAAGAGGTTATACATATTACGTATTTTGACCTCTTCTAACATATCCTGAAATGTATAAACTGTCAAAAACATACCATTGTGGTAATTAATAACAAATCTTTTAAATTGTATGCCATGAGAATAACATGTTTCTTTATTATAGCATATTTGAACATATCAGGAATTAAGGCTCAAACGAATGATTATACAGGGGACTATTTGGCATATTCTAAACATCTTACTATGGTTTCGAGCCCAATAAGATGCACCGGGAATTACGAAGGATTTTCGAATATCAACTCAAATAAGTATTCACTAAAAGAGTAGAAAACATGAGAAAAGAAGAAGTCAAACGTAGAGCTTGTTACTTTGACGGTTTGTTCGTCCTTTGTCTGATTCTGTATTCTTGTTTAAAGGATGAATCAGATTGGGAGTTGCAAAAGACATCAAATGGAGTTATTAAAGGTAAAAACAGGGAGTTGAGCGTAGCTACTGCGCTAAGTTGGTATGAGGCTAATCAGACACCGGTAGTTTCTACACGTTCCGTTGATACCAAATTTGAATTATTGTCAAAACTGCATTGGGGAAAAGGCCTCGAAAGCCGAAAGGAGAAGTTTGAAGTCGTGGAAGTGCCTTTACTAAACAAAGGAGGTGCGGTTTTAATGGATAGCCAAACGATGGAGAAATGTAAAGAGACAGAACGTGGAAAGATTCGCAATATTTCACGAATGGTTATCATCAAGAATCTGGAAACAGGGGAAATCATCAACTTCGTTATGCATATCATAGGGACTTATGACTATCTGATGAACGCTAAACATTTTGAGGAGAACAGCTATTTATATAGAGAGCCTCATTTTAGTGGTAGTGTCTACTTCTATGAACCTGAAGGTAGTTTGGTAAATGGATGGAAATATGAAGATGGAAAAATTGTGGCTACCATCAAACAGGGGACTGAAGAGGGGGTACAGATGCAAACAGAAGCGGCTTCGAGAGGATTCACAGTACATGTTTGCCATTTTGAAAATATCCTAGTGGAATATAATGACTGTAATCCAACACTTTATCAAGATCCTGAATATGGTCTTGAAATCGGAATTGAATGCCGTAAAAAAACAAAATGGGAGACTGTAGAGGTATGTGAAGACATATACTATGACGAAAGTGGAAATAGTCAAACATGGTATCCTGAGGATAATAATAATCATAATGGTGGAGGTGGTGGAGGAAGTACTAATGGTGGTTACATACCCAAAACTCCCAAAGCTAAAGCAATATTCCGAAATTCTAAGATGACGGAAAATAATTGGGAAGTATTAGAGAAGATGCTGAACAAAATGTACAAAACCAGTATCGGTTATAACTTTTATAATATTCTATTATCTGAATTAGAAGGGAAAACAGCTATAATTACCTTTCCTCTAAAAAGAAAAATCCCCAGCTCTTATATTCGTATGTAACTTACTTGTATCTAATTAATTATACTTATAGTCCGTAAATTTTCCCACAAAACGCCTAAGACGACAAGTGTTTTGTCGTCCGAAGTAATAAAGTTTGTTACTTTCCTCTTCAGCCTGAAAGGACTACGCCGGTGTCCAATCCCTCTATGGATACAATAATTTTGTAAACTCGCTCCTGTGGCAGCACAAAGGTAATTATGTTGTCGATAGAGGTATATCGGAAAGGTCTATCCGACCCATAACGATTCTAATGCCTGAATATCATTTTGCCATTCCGCCTCCTTTTCAAGACGCTTGAGGTAAACATCTATAAAATCCTCGTCTTTTGTCAGCATGTGCCATACCGCGACCAATAGCTTTCGGGCGATGGCTACTTGTATCTTCATCTTGTTCTTATGGCGTTGGGTGCATTGCACGTAGCTGAAGTTTGAGAAAAAGCAGTTGCGGGTTCTGGATGCGACCCAGGATATTTCAATCAATATCTGACGCAGGAATCGGTTTCCATGCGTCGTCCTGTTGCTCTTGACTTTATTGTTGCTTATATCATTGCGTGGTTTCAATCCACACCATCCTACGAGGTTTGTTGCTTTTTCAAACGGTTTCATGTCAGCCCCGGTCTCCGCAATTATAGCCGAAGCGGCGCGTTCTTTAACACCGGGGATGCTCTGTAGACGTTTGAATTGTTTCGGGAAGTGTTCCTGGCACATGGCAATGAGGGCATTCCTGCATTCTTCGATTTGTCGCTCGATTACCTCTATAAGCTCTGCGTATTGCTTTAACAAACAGATGTCTGCCTGGTGGAAGTCACCCGTTACGGCATCCTTTATGATGTTGCGTCCGTATTTACGCAGAGTTTTTCCATGAATGAGTTTCACCAGCTCCTCAGGGTCTGTTATACCGGTTATTATTGCACGGACGCACTTCTGATAGCTTTTTCCATTGACTCGGGATACATAGTTACTTAACCGAAAACCACATCGCTGTAAAGCAGCGTCCAGTTTATTGGTGTTATACGTCAGGTCTTCATTCAGGTCGAAGATGCGACGGTTATACTTGCGCATGTCCTGCACTGTCTTATCCGGCACAAAGCTTCCACGAATCAGATTCTTCAACAAGCATTCCGCTATCCATTGGGCATCCTTCACATCACTCTTGCGACCGGGAAGCTGCTTTATAAAATAAGGATTTACCAATTTGAGAGACATGCTCTCGCACAAGGCATTCCACACTGGAACCCAATAGGTCGAAGTGCTTTCCATTGCTGCCTCTGTCACCCCATGAGAAACCATGTCGGAACACATAAGTTGTAAATCAGGAGTCAATGTACCATAAACTTTTGCAAAAATAACGGACTCTGTATTGTCCATCACACAGAGATAAATTGTATCTTTGTGGACATCGAGGCCGGCCACGATTCTGTCTTTGTCCATATTTGAGATTTTTTAGTTACACTCCTTAAATATAGGACATTCATAACAATTAAACGAAGTATGAAGCAGAGTTTGCGGGTTGGCCTCGGTTTTTATTACGCTGGTGTAGAAAAACTCGATTTTTCTATATAATTTTGTAGAAGGTAAAGGATCACGCTTTGACCCAACCACTACTTCTATTGAATTAGGAACAGAATGCAATAGTAGCACCCTGTTTCATGAAATGATTCACCTTCTTCAATCGTATACAGAAAAAGAAACATGGAATGGATCAGCATTAAATAGAGAGGTTGAAGCACATCTTTTACAACAAATGTATATCAATTCTTTGCCTGAAAGTGAACAAATTTGGTGGCTAAAAATAACTAAATATGACCCTCGTTAGAATTCTATTCGTGAGTTAGTAAAATATTTTAAATTATCAGGAGGAGAGTTAAAAGATGATTTCACAAATGATGATTTACAACAAATTCTAGAAAATAGAGTAATCAATGATTTACACAGAACAGGCTATGACAGTATTAATTATCCTTGGCTTATAAGCAGAAAAGGAATAAGCAACTTTGAGAATTTAGTAAAAATACTACACTATGGTTTAAAATATTAAGATTATAATAGATATGAAAAAGATATCCATTTTTATAGGTTTATTATTTAATATAATATTCACTATAGCTCAAACGACCAATTATTATACTATTAGTCAACCACTTAAAGGTCCTGAATACACCTACCAATGTGATGTACTTAAAGGAGGGGAAGTAAGATTATACAATAGTAAAAACAGATGGACATATACTGATCAGATGAAAATAGGTACCAATGTCCCATTTTATGTAACTCCAGAAAATTATGAACCTTTAATGGTGGAAGATGAGCGTGAAGCTTATAACGATTCCATTTATAAAGTTATTGTCAATGACGCTTTTGGTAATTATAGAGGTAAAATGAAAAGTTATGAACTGTTTATTATAACCTGTATAAGTTCAGAAACAGGAGAAATTAGTGAACTTTATTTTGATTTTTCAAACCGTACTCCTTATGCAACCGTTCCAATTTCTGTATACCGGGAAATAGAGACAAAGCTAGTAGGGTTAAAATACACATTAACACCACTAGCCAAAACATTGAACTATGTATATCAATGGTGGGCAATAGAGCCGAAATAGGATCAATAAAAAACAGAAAATGATATGATGAAAAAGAAATGGTTATTTTATATCTACACCTCATGGATGCTCTTTTTAGTATCTTCATGTACAGAAAGAAACAGTAAATTAGAGACCGTTCTATCTTCTGCCAAAGAAAATCGCTCAGAGCTACAAAAAGTATTAGAATATTATAAGAATGATTCTTTAAAACTTGAGGCCGCGAAATATCTGATTTCTAACATGACCGGGTCATACGCAATCGATTCAAGTATGCAAAAAGCATACTCTGCCTTTTATCAGATTTATTATAATGTCTGTGAAAAGTATAATAATGAGATCAATAAGAAATGCGGAGAAGAAATCGACAGTTTATGGCAAGTTTTCTGTTTTGTAAATTCAGAGGAGTTGATGGAGAAAAAGATGGATGATGCGAGATTTTTAAAAGCATCGACTCTTATTTCCGAGATAGAACTGGCATTTAAAGTTTGGAAGGAAAATATATACACCCGCACATGTTCTTTCAATGAATTCTGCGAATATATCCTACCTTATCGCAGAGAGAACGAATTAATTATCGACGACTCTAGAAAACTTTTCTACCATCGTCATCATAATGATTTCTATACCAGAGATGGAAAAAACTTTATAGATGAGACTGATTCTTTACTGTTTCTTTATAAAGATATGAAACACTCACCGTATTATGTTCCTAAAATTCCGTTATTAAACGTATCGGCCTTTGAAAAGGTGAAAACAGGTACGTGTGAACAACGTTGCTGGTTCAACTCCATCTTACTTTCTTCCTTGGGTATGGCTACCGCTATAGATTTTGTCCCTGTATGGGGTAACCGTAATGGAGGACATAGCTGGAATGTAATCATCGTCAATGGAGTATCGTATCCTTTCGAAGCATTCTGGGATAATGACCGTTGGAAATACAAACGTGTATACAACAACAAATCTTATGACAACCTATGGGGTAAATTCAGACTGGCTAAAGTATACCGAAGGACATACACCAATTATATAGAAGGTCCCTTGGCAGATAATAGAGTTTCACGCGAGAATATTCCTTTACTGTTTAAAAATGAAAAGAAAAAGGATGTATCTTCCGAATATTTCGAGACTCAGGACGTAGAAATCAAATTAAACACCGATTCTATGAAATCCATTCCTCAATATGCTTATTTATCTGTGTACAACTTTCAAAACTGGACTCCTATTCAATGGGGTAAAGTGGAAGGCAATCACGTAACCTTCGGCAAAATGGGAAAAGATATTGTTTATCTCCCCACTTATTACACAAAAGGCATGAATATACCCGCAGGTGATCCCTTCTTATTAAAAACAGATGGAACCATACAATATTTGTCTCCAAGTACAGAAAAAGAACAAGTGGTTATTCGTAATTATGGTGGACAAGTACCTTTTAATGAGAACAGGAAGTATCTTACATCACTAATAGGAAGTGAATTTTGGGGAATAAAAAATGGGAAAAAAGACAAATTATTATGTACTATCAATGATACATTACAAATCGAACATCAACTCTTCCATATAAAAGACACAACATCTTATCGATTTGTCAGACTTTGTCTGCCTTCTTCGAACATTGCATTAGGAGAACTTTCATTCTATGCCACAAACCAACAAATTACCTATGTGAAAATCATTTCTGCTCTGTCAGGTAGCAATAAAAATGAAAAGCCAGAAATGCTTATTGATGGATTAAGTGATACCGCTTTTAGCGGAGAGGCTCCGAAAGGATACATTGATTTTGATTTAAATAATGAATATAATTTATCCGACATAGGAATAACCCCCTACATCAGGTCATGGCTTGGCAAATCAAATACATATGAATTACACTATTGGAAAAACGGATGGCAACCAATAGAGCATAAAGAAGGGAGCGGCAATTACCTTCTCTTTAATCATGTTCCTAAAAATGCTTTATTAAGACTTATAAATCCCGAAAAAATGATTCAGGAACATCATCGTATTTTTATTTATAAAAACGGAAAAGTTGTTTGGTTATAAAGAAGCAAATAGAATAAATATTAACTTAACCCACATTTATTATGACACGCTTATTACAAACATTATCAATCGTAATCTGTATTCTTTTTATGAGTTGTACATCTACCTCTTCTGGTGCCAACATTTTACCAATTCCAGATATTCCGGAGACTCAGCCGGAAAAAGTACAGCAAGTAGTCATTGGTTATCTACCACTAGACGATTGGGAATTTAAGACTCAATTCTCTTCCATAGAATGGAAGTACCTGACACATATCAATATGAGCTTTGCCAGAGTAAAGGCTGATGGCACACTTAATATCGAATCGATCCGGGACAGAATCCAGGAAGTACGCGAAACAGCCCGTAAACATAATGTCAAGGTTCTGATTTCACTTGCCAAGAACGGAAAAGGTGAATTCACGTCTGCTATTAATGACCCGAAGGCAAGAAAAGAGTTGGTAAAACAAATCGTAGCATTCACCAAAGAGTATGAATTGGATGGATTTGACATTGATTATGAAGAGTACGATAAGTGGGACGTCTATTTTCCCTCACTTTTGGTCTTCGCCAAAAGTTTATATGATGCCAAAGAGAAAGAGATGCTCATGACTTGTGCTGTAAATAGCCGATGGCTCAACTATGGGACTGAATGGCAACAGTATTTCGATTATATAAATCTTATGAGTTACGATCGTGGAGCATTCACTGAAACCCCTACTCAACATGCCTCTTATGATGACTTTATGAAAGATTTGGAATACTGGAATACAGTATGCATGGCACCTAAAGATAAAATCGTAGGCGGATTACCTTTCTATGGATATTCTTGGGACGAAAATCTGAAAGATATAGTGGATGATGTCCGGGGAATACGCTATCACGCAATTCTAGAACACCTAGGTACCAAAGCGGCAGAACTTGATGTGATAGATAAAACATACTATAACGGGCGACCGACTATACGCAAGAAATGTAAATTCGTGAAAGAAAACGGATATGCAGGTGTAATGATCTGGCAACTGTTCCAAGATGCTCACAACAATAATCAAAATCTAAAATTAATAAAAGCAGTAGGCGAAACAATTATACTTTCACGCTAAACAAGATACATAATTGCTTATCTGAAAAATAAGTAGTCTAAATGGCTTTAATATCATAAGGTATTCTTCTTACTTACTTTTCTCAATTTATTCTCACTGTGACGAGAAAAAATTCTCACCATAGTGAGAATAAATACTCATTTCTATGAGATAACATGCCGATTGTAAAACAGGAAATAAGACATTATAAATCTGCAACTTACTTATCTTGCTTTCTATATGCAGAAGGTATTTCTCCTTTTATAGCTTTGAACACTTTACTGAAATAGCGCAGAGAAGAAAAGCCTACAACCTCCGAAATTTCAGTAATATTCATAGAAGTAGTAGTCAACAAGACAACAGATTTATCAATACGTAGTTTATTAACATAATCAATAATTCCCATTCCAGTAATCGCTTTTATCTTATTAAATAATAAAGAACGACTAATACACATATTTGTAGCTAGGAATGCCACACCTAACTCCGGGTTGCTCATATTTTCCTCAATAATCGTATTCAACTTTAAAAGGAAAGCCTCATCTGCATTACTAAAACTCATTTCTTTATGAGATAATAGTTTATCATTTATATATCTCTTCCGCATTTGTTCACGAAGTCTCAGCTGATTATATACTAAAGCCAATAAACTATCTATCTCAAAAGGCTTAGGTAAAAAGATATCCGCTCCCGTTTTATATCCGGTATACATATTCTGCGAATTATGATAGGCAGTCAACAAAATAAAAGGAATGTGACTGATATCCAGATTAGTTTTCACTTCTCTACAAAGCTCAAATCCATTCATGCGAGGCATCATCACATCACTTATAATTATGTCTGGCAAACGTTGTTTGATCAGCTCCAATCCGTCTTTCCCATCTTTAGCTACATACACCCGAGCAAAATAATTACCTAGTGTCTCCTTTAAATAATTTCGTAAATCAGCAGTATCTTCCACTATTATCACTGAATATTTCTGCAAGAATGTATAATCAATACGATCTGCCTCCTTAACCTCAATATCCCCAGGAACTTCTGCAGAAATAGGAGCTAGCTGACCATGCGCATTAGTAAAAAGCGGAAGCTCAAAATAAAAGATTGCTCCATGTCCTGGCGCATTAGATGCACCTACTTTCCCTTTATGATGATTAATCAGACTTTTTGCATAGGATAAACCAATACCACTTCCACCCTTTTCGTGAGATCCTTGATAAAAATTAGAGAATAGAGAATTCATATCTACTAACGTCAGTCCCATGCCTTCATCTTGTACAGATACTCTGATCCAATCTTTTTCTGGAGAAAGACTGGTAATAATAGTGGTGGTAGTCCCAGATTCGCTGAATTTCAATGCATTCATCAAAAAATTGGAAAGAACAAATTCACATTTACTCTTATCAAAAGGAACTTCCTTAATATCTTCATCCAACTCATATTTTATCCGAATACCTTTAGACTCAAACTCAAAAGTAAATTTATCTCCCACAGAACGTACCCACTCATTCAAAGGATGTGGTAGAATATGTAGCATTTCTTTTCCTTCCTCCAACTTTCTCACATCTAATACCATATCAATTATACCTTTCATCTGATGTGCTTGCTTATAAATCGAAACCAACAACCTATTCACATCACCTTCTTCAGTTTCATGATTAAGTATACGTTTCAACGGTGCACAAATCAGTGTCAATGGGGTACGAAGTTCGTGGCTGATATTGGTCAGAAAATTAATCTTTTCTTCATACATCTTATTCTTCAATCGCATGATTTCACGTTTTTGTTTGATTTTCTTTTTACGATAAAGAAAATACATAACTCCATAAACTAACAAACAAAACAAGATGATTAACCCCATGTAGAACCAATCTGTTTTCCACCAAGGCGGGGTAACAATAAGATGAAGAATCTGCTGTTTAGGTCCCCACTCTCCTTTACGGGTATAATAAGAGGCTGTTATTGTATATTCCCCAATAGGAAGATAATTTATAATCAAAGAATTAGAATTTGACTGCGTCAATTCTTGTTCATATCCTTCGATATGAAAACGGAATCTATTTTTACGAAATACATCATTTTCATTTAGCAATACTTTTAATTGAAGAGAAGAAAAATTCCATGGAACTTTAATTGATTCAGTAACCACATTTTGTTTTTCTTCCAACGATACAGGTAAACCGTTTAATAACACATCTAACAATTCTATAGTATAATTTACATTCGCTTCAAAATGGATTGCAGGATCTATCAAAGTCATTCCTTCAGTTCCTCCCATTAATATATCTCCGTTTTTTGCGAGAAGGGCGGCATTAAAAAGATATTCATTGGGCAAAACACCATCTACTTCATCCAAAATAACAAAATTCTGAGTTAATGAAGAATATACATATAAATGGCGTCGCGTACCTATCCAAATACGTCCTTGATTATCCGACATAACGGAAGTGGCCTCCTGAAATAAACCGGTTTTTACAAAGTCACTTTTTCTTGTTCGAGGATCATAGTGCAGTACTCCTTCGGTAGTAGCTAACCAAAAAGTACCATTCTGGTCCATACAAGCATCATTTATTACGTACTCTCCCTGATAAAGTGTTTTAAAAGTTTGTTCGGAAGCATCATACACACATATATTTTTCAGATCCGTAAGATATGTCTTATTTCCCACCGTAGTAATAATTCCCGGAGAAGTGCGCTCATATTCCTTCCCCATAGTTGCTACAATCTCAAATTTCCGAGTAGGGATATCATAAACAAACACATGTTGTGCACTAAAAAGAATCTTATTTTCCGATATTCGCTGGATGTAGACTGAAAAACCATTTATACAAGATTGAGCATTCATTTCCTGGTTCATAAGTACAAAAGGATGTTGCTGTCCTGTATGCTTATTAAAGAGATAAAGCCCTTTATTAAAGGAGGAAAACAACAACTCGTCCGGGCTATATTCGACAATGGAAACAATTTTTTCATACTTAGTGAAAGGGTAATGTTTAAAGGTGGATGTTACAGCATCAAAACGATTGATGCCACCACCATCTGTTCCTATCCAAATAATCCCATCGCTATCCTGAAAAAAACAATTTATTGTCTGATTACTCAAGCCATGCAAATTACCGAATGGTACATATTCATAAGATCGGGCATATACATTTTTAATACCAATCAAACCATTTCGTATACTTCCTGCCCACATATTATCTACCGGATCTACATACAAACGATAAATCGTATTAGCAGGAAATGAATGAATATCCCCCTCAGTTTGTTGTATGTTAGAGAATGAAAAATCATTCAAATTAATCATATTGATTCCACCACCGTCAGTCGCCACCCAAAGCTGGTCATCTCTTTCTGTGATATCATGAATTACATCATACGTCAAAGGAGAATTGAGTGTCGTAAAATGTTTGAGCAGCTCCTTATTTTGATAACAATACAAACCATTACCATATGCGCTAAGCCATAAGCGTTTATGAGAATCTAAGTAAATGCTGGTATAATTCTTCTCATCAAATGCGGTGACTTTACTAAATTCGCGAGTTACCATGTTGAATGAATAAATTCCATGCCAACGAGAATTTAGCAGGATATTATCTTCATCATAACGTACCATCTCCCAAAAAGGATTATATAAAGCGGGATCTTGGGCATAATACAATGGCTCTAACTGTTTGGTCTCATATACATATTTATAAATAGCTCCTGATCCTCCGAATAAGATCCCTCCCTCAACCAACAGATAAGAAGCAACATATATGGGATTGCCATCTTTCATCAAAGTCGTAAAATTATCATTTTCTCTGTTATACAGGCAAATACCATCAGAAGTTCCCACCCAAAGATTGCAAATGGAGTCTTCGGCTATAAAAGTAATATTACTAGAGATAAGTGTCGTATTATTCCCTGATTGATGTAAATACTGTTTCAGATGATCACGGTCATAACAATTCAATCCTGATTCCGTGCCAATCCATAAATATCCTCTGTAATCATTCAAGATACATTGTACTCTTGATTGAGAAAGTCCTTCTTTTATCCCCAGTTGTTTATAATAATAGGAAGTAGTCTGGGATTCAGCAACTGGAATACAACTAACAAGTAGTAAAAAACAAACGTATATTTTAAATAGTATCTTCATCATAAGCTAATAATATCATATTTGAGATGTAAATATAAAGAATTCTCTTTAAATAAAAATGTATTATATTAAAATCTATTCTCAAATCGCTGAAATTTTCCACTTCTTTTTGACTAATCAACAATATTTCTTATTACTCCCTCCTTTTTTCTAAAAAAATAATAGTTTCTCCTTATAATATAAGGTAAGGAAAATCTTTTTTTCTACTTTTGCTCCGAATATTATGGTACTAGCCATTATAAAAGAAAAAATTATGCAAAAAAACCTTGTCATTGTCGAGTCTCCGGCAAAAGCTAAAACAATTGAGAAGTTTCTTGGGAAAGATTTCAAAGTCCTTTCAAGTTACGGACATATACGTGATCTGAAGAAAAAAGAGTTCAGTATTGATGTAGAAAAGAACTTTAATCCTCACTACGAAATTCCGGAAGACAAAAAGACGCTGGTTGATACGCTGAAAGCAGAGGCAGCAAATGCAACAACAGTGTGGCTCGCATCCGATGAGGACCGCGAAGGAGAAGCTATTGCATGGCATCTGTATGAAGTCTTAAAATTAAAACCGGAAAACACCAAACGAATTGTCTTCCATGAAATTACAAAGACAGCTATCTTAAAAGCAATTGAACAACCACGTGATATTGACCTCAATCTTGTGAATGCCCAACAGGCACGAAGGATTCTAGACCGAATTGTTGGTTTTGAGTTATCTCCTGTACTTTGGAGAAAAGTAAAACCTGCTTTATCCGCTGGACGTGTACAATCTGTTGCTGTCCGCCTGATTGTAGAACGAGAACGAGAAATTCATACTTTCAAAACAGAAGCGTCTTATCGTATCACTGCCATTTTCTTGGT
Organism: Bacteroides bouchesdurhonensis; assembly: GCF_900155865.1. GTDB lineage: Bacteria > Bacteroidota > Bacteroidia > Bacteroidales > Bacteroidaceae > Bacteroides > Bacteroides bouchesdurhonensis. Next base: position 689,298 of record NZ_LT707006.1, on the reverse strand, counting down.
TCCGGATACAGATGGAAAGCTAGTTGAAATGAAAGCTGAGTTAGCTCGCCGCATCAAAACCAAGAAAGAAGCAAAGGCTTTTCTCGAAACTTGCCAAGGGGCAACTTTCACTATTGACGATATTAGCACACGCCCAATAAAGAAAACACCTCCTGCTCCATTCACAACTTCTACACTGCAACAGGAAGCAGCACGTAAGCTGGGTTATACTGTAGCGCAGACGATGATGATCGCCCAACGCCTATATGAATCTGGACTTATCACTTATATGCGTACCGACTCTGTGAATCTATCGGAATATGCAACTACAAGTAGTAAGGAAGCTATTATCCAAATAATGGGCGAGCGTTATGTACACCCCCGCCATTTCGAAACAAAAACCAAAGGAGCTCAAGAAGCACACGAAGCAATTCGTCCGACCTATATGGAACACCAATCTATTGAAGGTAGTTCACAAGAGAAAAAACTATACGACTTAATCTGGAAACGTACCATTGCTTCACAAATGGCCGATGCGGAACTTGAAAAAACGACAGCCAATATCTCAATCACTAATAGTAGTGACTTTTTTACTGCAACCGGTGAGGTAATCAAATTCGATGGTTTTTTGCGTGTATATCGCGAATCTTATGATGATGACAATGAACAAGAAGATGAAAGCCATTTATTGCCTCCCTTAACTAAAGGCCAGAAACTGGGACAAGGTCCTATCGTAGCAACGGAACGTTTCACTCAACGTCCACCACGCTATACAGAAGCAAGTCTTGTTCGTAAGCTGGAAGAGTTAGGTATCGGGCGACCTTCTACTTATGCTCCTACCATTTCTACCATTCAACAACGAGAATATGTAGAAAAAGGTAATAAAGAAGGCGAAAAACGTACCTTCAATGTACTGACATTAAAGGACAATCAAATTAACGATGAAACCAGCTCTGAAATTACCGGTACGGAAAAAGCCAAGCTTTTCCCAACAGATACGGGAACAGTAGTAAACGATTTCCTTACTGAATATTTTCCGGATATCTTGGATTACAACTTTACTGCAAGCGTAGAAAAAGAATTCGACGAAATAGCAGAAGGAGATGTACAGTGGACTTCTATTATGAAAAACTTCTATGAACAGTTTCATCCATCTGTAGAAAAAACGTTGTCTATTAAAACAGAGCACAAAGTAGGAGAACGTATTTTGGGGGAAGAACCGGGAACGGGAAAAACTGTTTCTGTAAAAATAGGTCGTTTCGGACCTGTAGTACAGATAGGAACAGTGGATGACGAAGAAAAACCGCGGTTTGCTTCAATGAAGAAAGGACAATCTTTAGAGACAATCACACTGGAGGAGGCTTTGGATTTATTTAAACTACCACGTACTTTAGGTGAATACGAAGGAGTAACAGTTTCTGTTGGTGCTGGTCGTTTTGGTCCTTATATACAACATAATAAGGTATATGTATCACTTCCGAAAACACTTGATCCGATGAAAATTACACTCGAAGAGGCAGAACAGTTGATTTTAGAGAAACGTACGAAAGAAGCTGAACGCCATATCAAGAAGTTTGAAGAAGAACCTGAACTTGAGATTCTGAACGGACGTTATGGACCTTACATTACTTATAAAGGTAAAAACTATAAGATCCCTAAAGACATTGTTCCACAAGATCTGAATTTAGAAAGTTGTATGGGGCTTATTAAAATACAAGAAGAAAAGGAAGCTAATGCACTTGCTAGTCCAAAGGCAAAACCGAATGCAAAGATTAAAGAAGAGCCCAAAGATAAACCTAAAGCAAAGGCAAAGCCAAAGTCCCAAACGAAGGCTAAAACTGCCACTACTAAAAAGAAATAAAATTTGAAGTAGTATGTTTATAAAAAAGTCGGTAAGCTTGGAGATATCCAGTTTACCGACTTTTTCTTTCTACCGATCTATATTACTAGGTTTTAGCATTTTGCATATAATATATTTTGTTTATCTACATTTTTGTACTTATCAACAACGAAGAAAGATGATATTCCTCCACCATTCGTTTAAACTTTACCATAAGATGATGCTTAGCCAATACATAGATAACGTAAAATATTTACTCTATTTGTATCAAGACAAGACAAATAACAATAATAGGTCCTCGATAAGTAAAAGTATATGGAATAACACTCGCCATACAAGCCAATCCGAGTCAAATAGTGTATTAAATAATGAGAAAGTATGTGACAGCAAACACATAAATGAAGTCAAACAACAATTCAGAATAAGAAACGAAAACTATTTTTGCTTTTCTATTCCGAAGTAAAAGATAGGAGGAATAAAACATACGGGACTCCTTTTACAAATAATAGTAAAGAAATCCCGTAAAAGTATCTTTTGTCCAGAGAAGCAACCTACATTCTAGAGGGAACCTCAATTCCCAACAAACCCATTCCTAAACGAACCACCTTAGCAACATTTGCAGAAAGAGCAATACGGAAGATTTTCAACGCTTCATTCTCTTCACGCAAAATACTAAAATCATGATAGAACTGATTATATTCTTTTACCAAGTCATATGTATAATTTGCAATGATAGAAGGACTATAATCTTCACCAGCTTGTTTCACAGTCGCAGCAAAATCTGCAACCATTTGAATCAATCCTTCTTCCTTTTCACTCAATTCAATACCCACAGGAATTTCTTTCGGAATCACAATCCCCGACTCTTCCGCTTTACGAAGTACAGATTGAATACGAGCATAAGTATATTGAATGAAAGGCCCGGTATTACCATTAAAGTCGATTGATTCTTTCGGATTGAAAGTCATATTCTTGCGGGCATCTACCTTAAGAATAAAATATTTCAAAGCTCCCAAACCTACGATACGAGCAATATCGTCTGCTTCTTCTTTGGTCAGCCCGTCTAATTTACCAAGTTCTTCCGATGTTTCTTTTGCTGTAGCAATCATTTCTTCCATTAAATCGTCTGCATCCACTACAGTTCCTTCGCGAGATTTCATCTTACCTTCCGGTAATTCTACCATTCCATATGAAAAGTGTACCAACCCCTTTCCCCACTCAAAACCTAATTTATCAAGCAAGATAGAAAGTACCTGAAAATGATAATTCTGTTCATTACCTACTACATAAATCATCTTATCAATCGGATAATCCGCAAAACGAAGTTTAGCAGTACCAATATCCTGAGTCATATATACAGATGTCCCGTCACCACGAAGAAGAAGTTTATGATCCAATCCCTCCGCAGTCAAGTCAGCCCACACAGAACCATCTTCTTTTTTAAAGAAAAAACCCTTCTCCAGACCTTCCATTACTTTCTCTTTCCCTTCAAGATAGGTATTGGATTCATAATATATTTTATCAAAGCTAACGCCCATTTTTTTATAGGTTTCATCAAATCCGGCATATACCCAGTTATTCATCATAGTCCACAAAGCGCGAACTTCCGGATCGCCAGCCTCCCATTTAACAAGCATCTCACGAGCTTCTTGCATTAACGGAGAAGCAGCTTCCGCCTCTTCCTTCGTCATGCCTTTTGCCATTAACTCCGCAATTTCCGCTTTATAGTGTTTATCGAAAGAAACATAATAATCACCTACCAAGTGATCACCTTTTTTGCCTGAATTTTCAGGAGTCTCGCCATTACCATATCTTTTCCATGCCAACATAGATTTACAAATATGGATTCCACGATCGTTCACAATATTTGTTTTGATAACTTTATTACCATTCGCAGCAACAATATTGGCCAACGCATTTCCTAAAAGATTATTACGTACATGACCTAAGTGTAGCGGTTTGTTTGTATTCGGAGAAGAATACTCAATCATTACTAGCGGAGAATTTTCTGTAGCCTTTACCAAACCATATTGTTCGTCAGCTTGAATTCCATTAAGCAATTCAATCCAAGTAGCCGAAGCAACAGTCAGGTTCAGAAAACCTTTTATTACATTAAAAGCTGCCACAGCCGATTCATTTGCCTTTAAGTATTCACCTATTTCCTGAGCTGTCTGCTCCGGTCCTTTTCTTGACATTTTCAAGAATGGAAATACGACTAATGTCAGATGTCCCTCAAATTCTTTCTTGGTCTTTTGTAACTGTACCATCTTCTCAGGCACTTCCTGACCGTAAAGTGCCTTCAGTCCGCTAATAACGGACGCTACAAGTTTATCTTCTATCTTCATAATCAAGTTGTTTCTTGCGCGCAAAGATACAAAAAAAGGAGACGCCATGCCTCCTCTTTTTAATTTCTTTCAACTATATATCTTATTCAACAGCTGCAGACAATTCAGCACCCGGTTTAAACTTAGCTACTTTCTTAGCAGGAATAGTAATAGTTGCCCTTGTAGACGGGTTAATACCGGTTCTTGCAGCTCTTTCACTCACAGCAAAAGTTCCAAAACCAACCAAAGATACTTTGTCACCAGCTTTCATAGCATTAGTAACTGAAGAGATGAAAGCATCAAGAGCTTTCTTTGCATCGGCTTTACTCATTTGAGCTTCAGCAGCCATTGCACTAATAAGATCAGACTTATTCATGGTACGTAAAATGATTAATTAATATATATGTTACACAAAAGATTTCTCACAAGAACCTTACAAATATAGACGAACAAAACAACATATCAAATAAAAACATCAAAAAAACGCAGCAAATTATTGAAAAAGAGCTAATAGGATACCATTTTCATGCTTTAAAACAGAATTTATTCGTACTTTTGCATTTAAACTATAAATACTCAGAAATTAAAATTATGCCAACTGTAACTAAAAACCTGATAATTATCAATGTACTTATATTTTTTGGAACAATCGTTGCCCAAAATTATGGTATCGATTTAATCGATTATCTAGGACTTCATTTTTTCCTCGCAAGCGATTTCAATCCAGCACAGCTTATTACTTACATGTTCATGCATGGTGGATTTCCCCACGTCTTTTTTAACATGTTTGCCTTATTCATGTTTGGTCCGGTTCTCGAACAAACTTGGGGACCCAGACGTTTCCTTTTTTACTATATTGCTTGTGGTATCGGGGCAGGTCTTATTCAGGAAGGAGTCCAGTTTGCTACCTACGCAGTCAGTAATCTTTCACAGCTACAATTATCTGACATAATTCCCGTAAGAGATCTGGCAGGAAGTATAACTAATATGCCTGTAGAGAGTTATTTGAACATTTGGACTACGGTAGGTGCTTCGGGAGCGGTATATGCTATTTTGCTGGCATTCGGTATGTTGTATCCCAATAATCGAATGTTCATTTTCCCGTTGCCTTTCCCTATCAAAGCAAAATTCTTTGTGATCGGATACGCCGCAATTGAGCTATGGTCAGGACTGTCTAATAATCCAGGAGACAATGTAGCCCACTTCGCTCATTTAGGAGGAATGTTATTCGGACTCATCTTTATTTTGTATTGGAGAAAAAAAAGTAGAAGTAATGGGACATATTATAGATGATTTAAAAGAAACATTCAGAAGAGGAAACATCTTCATTCAACTGATTTTCATTAACGTAGCCATTTTTATTATCGGTACGTTAATAAGCGTATTCCTGCAACTGTTCAATCTCAGCGCGGCGGGGATATTTGATCAATTCGCATTACCGGCTTCTTTTACCCGGTTTATTTTTCAGCCGTGGTCGTTATTCACTTATATGTTTATGCATGCCGGATTCCTGCATATCCTGTTCAATATGCTCTGGCTATACTGGTTTGGAAGTCTATTCCTCTACTTCTTTTCAGCAAAACATTTGCGTGGACTATATATTTTAGGAGGAATTTGTGGTGGTTTACTCTATATGGCTGCTTACAATATCTTTCCTTATTTCAGCCAAGCTGTTCCATACTCCACTTTAGTTGGTGCTTCCGCATCTGTATTGGCCATTGTAGCAGCGACTGCCTATCGAGAGCCTAATTTCCAAGTACAACTTTTCCTTTTTGGCGCAGTACGCCTAAAATATCTGGCATTAATTGTTATAGGAACAGACTTGTTATTTATTACTTCAGGCAACGCAGGAGGACATATTGCACACTTGGGAGGTGCTCTTGCCGGGCTATGGTTCGCTGCATGTCTAAGCAAAGGAAAAGATATAACCAGATGGATCAATTGGTTACTGGACGGTTTCATATCTTTATTCAAAAAAAAGACATGGAAGCGTAAACCAAGGATGAAAGTGCATTATGGCGGCCAGACTTCGCGTGATAAAGACTATGATTACAATGCCCGGAAAAAGGCACAATCAGAAGAAGTAGACCGCATACTAGAAAAACTTAAAAAATCCGGTTACGAAAGTCTGACGACAGAAGAAAAGAAAAGCTTGTTTGATGCAAGTAAAAGATAGAAGCATGAAGCATTTTGGAAAAATTGTCTCATATTTAATTTTAGCAATCAACGCATTCTTTGTAGGAATGTTAATCTTGACTGCCTATAGTCCGTATCTTCATCCGAAAATACATCCACTTGCTTCATGCTTAGGACTAACATTTCCTATTTTTCTAGCCATAAATATCTGCTTTGTCATTTTCTGGTTAATCATCAATTACCGTTATACCGTTCTAACGATTGTTGGTTTACTGGTTTGCTATCAGCAGATACAAACTTATATACCTATTAACTTTACCGACAAATCCATCCCGGAGAATAGTATAAAACTTCTCTCTTACAATGTAATGGGATTTAACAATCTGGAAAAGAAGGACGAAAAAAACCCAATATTATCCTATTTGTCCGAGAGTGGCGCAGATATTATCTGCTTACAAGAATACAACGCTTCCGGAAATCAAAAGTATGTGACAGAAAAAGATATAAAGAAAGCCTTAAAAGCATACCCATACTATTCCATCCGCCGACCTGGAACGGGTGATTCCCAACTTGCCTGTTTCTCCAAATTTCCTATAATCTCAGCAATCCCCATCAACTACGAAAGTTCCTACAATGGTTCCATGCAGTACACACTAAAAGTAAATAAGGACACCATCACCCTAATCAACAACCACTTGGAATCCAATAAACTCACTAAGGAGGACAGAGGAATATATGAAGACATGATCAATGATCCAAATGCCAGAAAGGTAAAAACCGGGCTCCGCCAACTTGTCAAGAAATTAGCAGAAGCATCATCTATTCGCTCCGCACAAGCAGATTCTGTTGCCAACGCCATCACAGAAAGCAAATATCCTACTATTATTGCTTGTGGCGATTTCAACGATGTCTCCATCTCGTACACACATCGGATACTCACACAACATTTGGATGATGCCTTTACGCAATCCGGTAAAGGATTAGGTATCTCCTACAACCAAAATAAATTTTATTTCCGGATAGATAATATCCTTATTAGTCCGAATCTGAAAACTTATAACTGCACAGTAGACCGTTCTATCAAAGATTCAGACCATTATCCTATCTGGTGCCACATAACCAAACGATAAATACTGATTTTTTAATATATCCCCTATTATGATAAAAAAAACACTAACCATTTTAGCAATAAGCTGTATGATTTACTCTTGTTCTACAAAAACAGAAAACAACCCCTTTCTCACAGAGTTTCAAACAGATAATGGAGTTCCTCCATTCGATAAAATAAAATTAGAACATTATGAACCTGCCTTTCTTGAAGGTATTGCAGAACAAAATCATCGTATCAAGGCAATCATTGAAAACACAGAAATACCCAATTTTGAAAATACTATAGTAGCATTAGACAATAGTGCTCCCATACTAAATCGTGTCAGTGCTATCTTCTTTAACATGACAGATGCTGAAACTACCGATCAGCTAACTGAACTTTCAATCAAATTAGCTCCGGTACTCTCCGAACACGAAGACAACATTTCTTTAAACAAAGAACTGTTTAAACGTGTAAACGCAGTGTATCAACAAAAAGAGTCCCTTAATCTCACGTCCGAACAGAAACGTTTGTTAGAAAAGACATATAAAGGATTTGTACGTTCTGGTGCAAATCTCAGCACTGATAAACAAGCCCGACTTCGTGACATCAATAAAGAACTTTCTACACTCGGTATCACTTTCAGCAACAACATACTGAATGAAAATAACACCTTCCAACTCTTTGTAGATAAAGAAGAAGATTTAGCCGGATTACCTGATTGGTTCCGCCAAAGTGCCGCTGAAGAAGCTAAAGCTGCCGGACAAGCTAATAAATGGCTATTCACATTGCACAATGCCAGCCGTTTGCCTTTTTTGCAATATTCAGAGAATCGCCCACTACGGGAGAAAATGTATAAAGCTTACATTAACAGAGGAAACAATAACGATTCTAATGATAACAAAGAAATAATCCGGAAAATTGTGTCTCTTCGCCTGGAGAAAGCAAATTTATTAGGTTTTGATTGCTACGCTAATTTTGTTTTAGATGAGACAATGGCGAAAAATGCCGATAACGTCATGAATCTTTTGAACAATCTATGGAGTTACGCACTGCCAAAAGCAAAAGCCGAAGCTATCGATCTCCAAAAATTAATGGACAAAGAAGGTAAAGGTGAAAAATTAGAAGCATGGGATTGGTGGTATTATACGGAAAAGCTACGGAAAGAAAAGTACAATTTATCAGAAGAGGAAACTAAACCCTATTTTAAGCTGGAGAATGTAAGAGAAGGTGCTTTCACAGTAGCAAACAAGCTCTATGGAATTACGCTAAATAAATTGGAAGGTATTCCAACTTATCATTCGGATGTAGAGGTCTTTGAGGTAAAAGATACAGATGGATCTCAACTTGGTATTTTCTATGTAGACTATTTTCCTCGTCCAGGAAAAAGTGGCGGTGCATGGATGAGTAATTACCGCGAACAGCAAGGATCAATCCGCCCATTCGTATGTAACGTAGCCAGTTTTACAAAACCCATAGGTAATACTCCATCTTTACTCACGATGGATGAAGTGGAAACACTATTCCATGAATTTGGACACGGCTTACATGGTTTATTGACTAAATGCGAATATAAAGGTACTTCAGGCACTAATGTTGTACGTGACTTCGTAGAACTTCCTTCGCAAATCAACGAACATTGGGCAACCGAACCTGAAGTCTTGAAAATGTATGCAAAACATTACCAAACCGGCGAAACAATCCCCGATGAAATCATCGAAAAAATTCAAGAACAAAAAACATTCAATCAGGGATTCATGACTACTGAATTACTTGCAGCCGCCCTCCTCGATATGAACTTACACACCCTGACAGATGTAAATAATTTGGATATACTTTCTTATGAAAAAGAAGCAATGGATAAGCTCGGTTTAATCCCGGAAATCGCACCACGTTACCGCACAACTTACTTCAACCATATCATTAGCGGATATGCAGCCGGATATTATAGTTATCTTTGGGCTAATGTATTGGATAATGATGCTTTCGAAGCTTTCAAGGAACATGGCATTTTTGATAAAAGTACTGCAGACCTGTTCCGCCACAATGTATTGGAAAAAGGAGACAGTGAAGATCCGATGGTACTTTACAAAAGTTTTCGCGGGACAGAACCCAGTTTGGAGCCGTTATTAAAAAACAGAGGAATGAAATAATTCGGCAAAAAAGCCCTTAAACATCAAATATTTGAGGGCTTATGACACATGAATGTGAAAAAAAAACTATATTTGCAGCCTTGTATACGGCAAAATGAACTTGTATACGACAGAATTAAATGAAAATTAAATTAAAAAAGTAATCATCATAAATTAAAAGTAAAATGCAAAACAAAGGATTTGTAAAGGTTTTTGCGGTATTACTCACGCTGGTATGCGTGTTCTACCTCTCCTTCTCCTTCGTGACTCGCCATTATACCAATAAGGCGAAAGAAATTGCGAAAGGCGACGCTCAAGTAGAACAAGACTACCTCGATTCTCTCGCAAATGAGAAAGTATGGTTGGGTAACTGGACGCTGAAACAATGTCGTGAGATGGAGATTGGTTTAGGTTTGGACCTAAAAGGTGGTATGAACGTTATCCTTGAAGTTTCTGTGCCGGACGTTATCAGAGCATTAGCTGACAATAAGCCGGATGAAGTTTTCAACAAAGCATTGGCTGAAGCCGCTAAACAAGCTATCAATAGCCAAGAAGATATCATCACTCTATTCGTCAAAGAATACCATAAAGCCGCTCCGGATGCAAAATTATCCGAACTCTTCGCAACTCAACAGCTGAAAGACAAAATCAATCAGAAATCTTCAAATGCAGAAGTTGAAAAAGTATTAAGAGAAGAAGTTAAAGCTGCCGTTGAAAATTCATACAACGTACTCCGTACTCGTATCGACCGTTTCGGTGTGGTTCAGCCAAATATCCAAAGTTTGGAAGACAAGATGGGACGTATCATGGTGGAACTTCCAGGTATCAAAGAACCTGAACGTGTGAGAAAACTTCTTCAAGGTTCTGCCAATCTGGAATTCTGGGAAACTTATATAGCAAAGGATTTACTTCCGGCTATGCAAGCTGCCGATGCTAAATTACGTACTATTCTGAATCAGGATAATGTAACAGACTCAGTAACTACAAACACTGTCGATACAATTCCTGCTACTGAGCTTACAGCAGCAACTACGGGCACTAAAGCGGTCAGTGCTGCCGACAGCCTTGCAGCTGCACTAAAAGGAGATAAGAAGGAAAAGGCTACTGCTACAAATATAGAAGAAGCTAAAAAGCAATATCCATTGTTGGCTATTCTCCAATTGAATACCAGTGGTCAAGGTCCGGTAATCGGTTATGCAAACTACAAAGACACTGCTGAAATCAATAAATATTTAGCTATGCCAGAAGTGAAAGCACAACTCCCGAAAGACCTTAGTCTGAAATGGGGTGTGGCTGCCGCTGATTTTGACAAGAAAAAGCAGACTTTTGAGTTATACGGTATCAGATTAACCGAACGCAACGGTAAAGCTCCATTAGAAGGGGACGTTATCGTTGATGCAAAAGACGAATTCAGCCGGTTTGGCAAGCCTATCGTTACCATGGCTATGAATAATGACGGTGCCCGCCGTTGGGCACAGCTAACTAAAAAAGTAGCAAACCCTACCGAAAAAGGACACATTGCCATCGTACTTGATAACTATGTATATTCTGCACCGGGTGTAGATAAAGAAATCACAGGTGGACGTTCTGAAATCTCTGGAAGTTTCACCCCGGAACAAACAAAAGACTTGGCTAACGTATTGAAATCCGGTAAAATGCCTGCTCCGGCTCATATCGTGCAAGAAGACATTGTTGGTCCGTCACTGGGTCAGGAATCTATCAACGCAGGTATTTTCTCATTTGTTGTGGCTCTAATCCTGTTGATGATTTATATGTGCTCTATGTATGGCTTTATCCCAGGTATGGTTGCTAACGGAGCATTAATTCTCAACTTTTTCTTCACACTAGGTATTCTTTCTTCCTTCCAAGCGGCATTGACAATGTCAGGTATTGCCGGTATGGTATTGGCTTTAGGTATGGCGGTGGATGCGAACGTACTTATTTACGAACGTACAAAAGAAGAGTTAAGAGCAGGTAAAGGAGTTAAGAAAGCACTTGCTGACGGTTACTCCAACGCTTTCTCTGCAATCTTTGACTCCAACTTGACATCTATTATTACGGGTATCATCCTGTTCAACTTCGGTACAGGCCCGATTCGTGGTTTTGCTACAACTTTGATTATCGGTATTTTGATTTCCTTCTTTACAGCAGTGTTCATAACCCGTTTGGTTTACGAACATTTCATGAGCAAAGACAAATGGTTGAATTTGACATTTACTTCTAAGATTTCTAAAAACTTGCTGGTAAATACTCACTTCGACTTCATGGGAACCAACAAGAAAGCGTTGATCATTGTAAGTATAATCATCCTTGCGTGTATTACTTCATTCGCATATCGTGGCTTAAGTCAAAGTATCGATTTTACGGGTGGACGCAACTTTAAAGTACAGTTCGAAAACCCAGTAGAACCGGAACAAGTTCGCGAACTGATTTCAAGTAAATTCGGTGAAGCTAACGTAAGTGTTATCGCTATCGGTACAGACAAAAAGACAGTACGTATTAGCACCAACTACCGTATAAATGACGAAGGTAATAACGTCGATTCTGAAATTGAAAGTTTCTTGTATGAAACACTGAAACCGTTGCTGACTCAGAATATTGATTTAGCTACTTTCATCGACCGTGATAATCATACAGGTGGTAGTATCGTTAGCTCCCAGAAAGTAGGTCCAAGTATCGCTGATGACATAAAGACAGGTGCTATCTGGTCAGTTGTTCTGGCATTGTTCGCAATCGGCCTTTACATCCTGATTCGTTTCCGCAACATTGCTTATAGTATAGGTTCTATTGTTGCATTGACTTGTGATACCATTATGATTATTGGTGCTTACTCACTATTGTGGGGCTTCGTGCCGTTCTCATTGGAAATCGACCAAACATTTATCGGTGCTATCCTGACGGCTATCGGTTATTCTATCAATGACAAGGTGGTAATTTTCGACCGTGTACGTGAGTTCTTCGGATTATATCCGAAACGTGATAAACGTCAGTTATTCAATGACTCTTTGAATACTACATTGGCGCGTACTATTAACACTTCATTGAGTACATTGATCGTGTTGTTGTGTATCTTCATCCTTGGTGGTGACTCAATCCGGAGCTTCGCATTCGCAATGATCCTCGGTGTAGTAATCGGTACATTATCTTCATTGTTCATTGCTTCTCCGATCGCATACAATATGATGAAAGGTAAGAAAGTTACAGAAGATTAATAATCATATATAGCAAAGAGAGCATCAATTGAAATACTCATTGATGCATCTCTTAAAAAATCCCCTTATTTTATCCTTTTTCATTTGAGAAGTTGGATCAAAATAAGGGGATTTTTACAATTGAAATCTATTCTAACAAAGAATCTAAATATGCCTTATTAACAGATAATGCAACCACATTTTTTCCTTCCGACTTAGCCTTTTTATAAGAAGCATTCATATCATTCATATTATTCAATAAAGCCGTATATACGGTGGAAGAAACATTTATCTCATTAGCAGAAGACAAATCACAGACATATCCTTCCTCTTCCAATTTCACATGGCTGTAAAAACGATATAAAGCTGCTTTCATTCGAGCCATATCATCCCCCTTAGCACCACTTCGGGTAGCATTCGTAGCAATTGTCGCATGCAGTGAATTTACGTCAAGATCAATATAAGTATTATCCTCTACATATTCCTTTGCAGATTTATTACCTACATTTTGTACTTCAGCTTTCGATGAAGTTTTTTCACTTGATTGACAACCAGCCAACCCATAAGCGAAGACAACTAATGCAATAACAATTATTTTTTTCATAAGCTTTATATTTTAGTTAATCACTTAGTCATCTGGTTCAAACGGATCCCAACGAGCAATAGCTGTAATGAATGCCGCATCAGAGATTGTAGACAATGTAAACCCCCAGCCTATCGGTGTATATCCAAATATACAATATTTGCCACCATCAGCCTCAAACATAGGAAGAATTATATATGAACAAGTACGCTGAGGATCTTTTTCTAAAAAATTAAGACATTCTACCGTCAAAGTAACACCTAAAATATTCTCATTTCTATAAAACATCCAAATACATTGACCACCTTTAAATACCCATTTAATTTTGCCATCACTGGAATGAGATGGAAAAATAAAAGTCTTTGAAGCTGAACACTCATCCTTCTTAATTCTTGTTTGCCCAGTAACATCTAATATTACCAATAATATTACAGATAAAATAAATACTTTCTTCATTTTATTTTTCAATGTAAATACTAAAAATTAGTTATTTAGCTAAACAATTATACAAATTTAAGGAATAAAAGCACATTACGCAAATATTATCAACTGTTTAACAACATAAATTTCTTTTTTTCAGTTGGTTAGCTTACATTTATCAAAAACGAATTTAAACAAACAGAAGGCACGAAATCATTTTACAATAAAACAAGTTGATTAACATTTACGTTATATATTAAAGAATAAAAAGGATTCTATTCGCAAATTGAATTCGAAAAGAGTATCTTTACAGCGAAATAAGATGCTCACAAAATAGTTGTAATAGTAGTAAATTATACCTTAAAGAGACATGGACAACAGAGAAATACTTAAATTAAAGAGAAGATGTGACAGCACATCAAGCAAATCACATGACAAAGTGGTAGCCTCGAGGGGAATCGAACCCCTATCTAAAGTTTAGGAAACTTCTATTCTATCCGTTGAACTACAAGGCCGTTTCTATTTTGGTTGCAAAGATAAAGGTTTCTGTTGATTTAACAAGAATAAAAATACAGCTTCCTTTCAGTTATTTCAAATCTATAGCGTCAATAGGACAATAAAGGTCGATTTATTTTGATAATTCGATTAACTTTCCGACCTTTGCGCTCACAAATTGAAAGCAAAATCAATTTTTAAATTAAATATAGTAATTAAAGTTATGGCAGACGAAATGATGGTTAAAGAATTGGAGGAAGTAGTAGTACGTTTCTCCGGCGACTCCGGCGACGGTATGCAGCTAGCCGGCAACATCTTCTCGAACGTGTCGGCGACAGTAGGTAATGACATCTGTACATTTCCTGACTATCCGGCAGATATCCGCGCCCCGCAAGGTTCACTCACCGGTGTTTCCGGTTTCCAAATCCATGTAGGTGCCGGACAAGTATATACTCCAGGAGATCGTTGTCACGTATTAGTAGCAATGAACCCGTCAGCACTGAAAACTCAAATCAAATTCTGTAAACCGCAAGGATTGATCATTACCGACTCCGACTCATTCGAAGCCAGAGATCTGGAAAAAGCCAAATTCACGACTAACAACCCTTTTGAAGAATTAGGCATCAAACAAGAAATACTGGAAGTTCCTATCTCTTCCATGTGTAAAGAGAGCCTGAAGGATTCCGGACTAGACAACAAAACAATCCTCCGTTGTAAAAATATGTTCGCACTCGGATTGGTTTGCTGGCTGTTCAACCGTAACCTGTCAGCAGCTGAAAAGATGTTGCGTGAGAAGTTCGCTAAAAAGCCTGAAATTGCAGAAGCTAATATTAAGGTATTAAACGATGGTTACAACTACGGAGCTAATACACACGCTTCTATTTCTACTTATAAGATAGAAAGTAAGGCTCCAAAGTCAAAGGGACTTTATACGGATATTAATGGTAATAAGGCAACGTCATACGGACTGATTGCAGCTGCTGAAAAGGCAGGTTTGGATCTTTATCTAGGTTCTTATCCTATCACTCCGGCAACTGATATTCTGCACGAATTAGCTAAACATAAATCTCTGGGAATAAAAACCGTACAATGCGAGGATGAAATTGCAGGCTGTGCTTCAGCTGTAGGTGCTGCATTTGCCGGTGCTTTGGCAGTTACAACCACATCCGGTCCAGGTGTCTGTCTAAAAAGTGAGGCAATGAACCTTGCTGTGATTGGAGAACTTCCATTGGTTATTGTAAATGTACAACGTGGTGGTCCATCCACCGGTATGCCAACTAAGTCTGAACAAACTGATTTATTGCAAGCACTTTACGGACGTAATGGTGAAAGCCCAATGCCTGTCATTGCCGCAACTTCTCCCACTAACTGTTTCGATTCCGCATATATGGCTGCCAAAATAGCACTGGAACACATGACTCCGGTCGTATTGCTGACTGATGCTTTCATCGCTAATGGTTCTGCAGCTTGGAAACTTCCCAATTTGGACGAATATCCATCCATCAATCCTCCCTACGTTACTCCTGATATGGCTGGCAAATGGACTCCATACCAACGTAACGAGAAAACAGGAGTACGTTATTGGGCTGTTCCGGGAACAGAAGGCTTTATGCACCGTATCGGTGGCCTTGAGAAAAGCAACGAAACTGGTGCGATCTCCACTGAACCGGAAAACCATGACAAGATGGTACACCTTCGCCAAGCAAAAGTAGATAAAATTGCGGATTCTATCCCTGAACTGAAGGTGTTAGGTGACGAGGATGCAGATCTTCTGATCGTTGGTTGGGGAGGAACTTACGGACATCTCCGTCTGGCTATGGACTTTATGCGTGATCATGGAAAGAAAGTGGCTTTTGCTCACTTCCAATACATCAATCCGCTCCCCAAAAATACAGCCGACGTACTACGTAAATACAAGAAAATTATCGTAGCAGAGCAGAACTTGGGACAGTTTGCCGGTTATCTGCGGATGAAGATACCCGGATTAAACATCAGCCAGTTCAATCAAGTAAAAGGACAACCTTTCGTTACAAGAGAATTGATAGATGCATTCACTAAATTATTGGAGGAATAAGAGATGAGCGAAACAGTATATACCATGCAAGATTATAAATCAGGTCAGCCTCGCTGGTGTCCGGGATGTGGTGACCACGCTTTCCTGAACTCACTGCACAAAGCTATGGCCGAACTGGGAGTAGCTCCACACGATATCGCCGTAATCTCAGGTATCGGTTGCTCTTCCCGTTTGCCTTACTATGTGAATACTTATGGATTCCACACTATTCACGGACGTGCTGCAGCCATAGCAACTGGCGCAAAAGTGGCCAATCCCCATTTGACCATCTGGCAGATTTCCGGTGATGGTGACGGTCTGGCAATTGGTGGAAACCACTTTATCCATGCTATTCGCCGTAACATCGATTTAAATATGATTATGTTGAACAATCGTATTTATGGCCTAACAAAAGGGCAATACTCACCGACTTCAGCTCGTGGATTCGTCAGCAAGTCTTCTCCTTATGGCACTGTGGAAGATCCGTTCCGCCCGGCAGAACTCACATTCGGAGCTCGTGGACGTTTCTTTGCACGCTGTGTAGCTGTAGATGCTGCTGCAACTGTAGAAGTGTTGAAAAAAGCTGCTCATCATAAAGGTGCGTCAGTAGTTGAAGTTCTTCAGAACTGTGTTATTTTCAACGATGGTACACATGCCTCCGTAGCAACGAAAGAAGGACGTGCTAAGAATGCTATTTATTTGGAACATGGCAAACCGATGTTATTTGGTGAAAACAAGGAGTTCGGATTGATGCAGGAAGGTTTCGGACTGAAAGTCGTAAAACTTGGTGAGAATGGTGTAACAGAAAAAGATATTCTGGTGCATGACGCTCATTGCCAAGATAACACATTGCAATTAAAGCTCGCATTGATGGAAGGTCCCGACTTCCCGATTGCACTAGGTGTGATTCGTGATATAGAAGCCCCAACATACAACGATGCAATCGATCAACAGATTGAGGAAGTTAAAGGCAAAAAGAAATATCACAATTTCCAGGAACTATTGATGACCAACGATACTTGGGAAGTAAAATAACTCCCATCTATGATATAAAAATAGAAGGCGTAGATTTGAGAACAAAATCTCAACTACGCCTTTATTATTAAATCAATTAAACCCTAATATCATACTCTTCCAATTTCAAACTTAGACTATTTCATACATCTCTCAAAAAAACTCCAGATCTCTTCAAATGTATTTAAATCTTGCAAAGCCCATCCATGTTTACCATTCACGACCTCATACAGCCAAACCTCATTTTCATTATCACCTCCCATATATTTATGGGTAATAACATAGTGATCATTTTTGTTCTTTTTGACCAGAAGCGTATCTGTGACTTCATAGGTACAATGATTTTGTGCAGCCCAGTAACCCACCGCTAAAGGCACAGCCATATAAGCCCCCCAACCACCTTTATTAGTTGGATCACCGCACCATTCTGAAGTCCTGTCTTCTGTCCCATGTACTTCAAACAATGAAATCGGTTTTCGACATTTGAGTGTTTTATTCATCCAGACCAGAGTTAATCCCGCTATGGGAGCTACAGCAGAAAAGACATCAGGTTTTTCATACGCCAATAAATAGCACATCTCTCCACCATTCGAAAGTCCGGTACAAAACGTATTTACTTTGCTCAGCTGATACTTTTTCTGCAAATGTCGTGCCAGTTTACATAAAAAATCCACATCATCGACAGTCATATCTTCTTGGAACGGATAGCCAACATTCCAACAAGTCTTTCCTCTGCCGTCTTTTATCCCCTGCGGATAACAAACAACAAACCCTTTCTGATCGGCTAAGGAATCTAGAATAGAATGCTCACGAAATCGCGCATTACCACCATATCCATGCAATACAAAAACGAGTGGTGCATCTTCTGCCAAATCAATAGGCTTGTGAAGGTAGTAAGTGCGTTCCAACCGTCCTGCCTTGAATGTGTATATGGAATCACTTATTTGAGCAGACGTTTGTACGGATACGGAGATAAACGAAAACAAGAGACATATCTGCCATATTGTTTTTCTTTTCGTTGAAGATAGATTCATAAAAGCATTTTATATTAATTTGTACCTAATATTTCCAGAATTCTAAATAGGAAACATTATAATGCCTAATATAATAAGTACTCTTTCTAGAAACATCATAAGAGCCGTTTACTTAAATAACGTACTGGATACCATACAGAAAGGAATCCGACAGCCAACACAGTCACAAGAACAAGCACAATATCCCAGGCATGAACACTCACAGGATAAGCATCTACCACAAAAGTACCATTTCCACCACCAAGGGCTATGATGCCAAACTTATCTTGAATGAAACATAAAATCAATCCCAAAATAATACCGGAAAGAGCACCGAAAAGAGAGATAAGCCGTCCTTCAAACAAGAATATCCGAGAAATCATTTTATCACTTGCCCCAAGGCTACGCAATGTGACAACATCATCTTTCTTATCCAATATCAACATAGAAAGCGAGCCTATCACATTAAAACAAGCAATCATTAAAATAAATGTCATAAGCAGATAAGAGACTAATTTCTCAATCTCCATAATACGAAATACATCTTCTTGTTGTTGATAACGGTTTTGCACTACAAAATCACTTCCCAATATTTTCTCTATATTAGCTTGCACGGAAGAGAGATTCACGTTGGGCTTCAATTTCAGTTCAATGGCAGAAACTTCTGTTGTATAATCCAACAAATGACGCAAGAAATCAAGAGAAGTAAGAATATATTTAGCATCATATTGCTGCTGATTTACAGAGAAAACAATGCCCGGAGAATAAAGATAATCATGATTGAAAGATGCTCCCGGATTCGCCATATTTACTTTCACATTCCTTTTAGGAAGATATACCTGCAAAGGATCAACAAATTGCAATCCTGTACCCAGCGTTGCCACTAATTCCACCCCCATAATCCCATAATCCGCAATCGAATCATGGAGTAAAAATTCTCCGGCTCCATAGAGGAGACTATCAATTGCAGTCAACCGGTTAAAGTTATCTTCCACTCCTTTAAGAACTACCATAGCCTGACGATCTTTATACTGTACCATTGCATTCTCTTCGAGTGATTCTGAAAAGACATCTATTTCAGGCAAAACAGATACCGCACGAATCCGTTCATCCTGTCCATCAAACACTTTACCTTCACGTACAGTAATTTTCAGTTCCGGATCGAATGCTGTGAAAAAGCTCGCTACCATATCCTGGAATCCATTGAAAACAGAAAGAGTACAGACTAAAGCAAGCGTAGCAAAAGCTACTCCGCACACAGAAATGCCGGAAATGATATTAATAGCATTATGTTTCTTTTTAGAAAGAAGATAACGCTTGGCTATATAGAAAGGAAAATTCACTTCAACAATGAATCAATCTTTTCGATATAATCCAAAGAATCATCCACAAAGAACTTCAGTTCCGGAATGATACGTAGCTGATGACGCACACGAGTTCCAAGCTCATAACGGATGGATCTCATATTTTCATTAATATTTTTCACCATATCTTCTGCTTTCTCAGAGGGAAATATGCTGAGATAAACACGAGCAATGCTCATATCAGGACTGATACGTACTGCACTTACCGACACTAAGGTTCCATGCATTGCCTTAGTTTGCAACAGGAATATCTCGCTCAGTTCTTTTTGCAACAGGCGAGAAATCTTATTCTGTCTGGTTGTTTCCATAAATTTACTCCTTTTTTTACTTTTTTCTTATAATAGTCAATCCGTCACGCAAAGGTAAAATGACTTTTTCCACCCGTTCATCACCGACAAGCAAATCATTGAATGCCTTAATACCAATAGTTTGTGTATCCGTATTACGAGGTTGTTCAAGTACATGACCGTCCCATAATGTATTGTCAGCAATGATATACCCACCGTCGGAGAGATGTGCCAATGTCATTTCATAATATTCTATATATTTACGTTTATCTCCATCGATAAAAGCCAGATCAAACGTGATACCCAGATCGGGAACAAGCTCTAAAGCATCACCTATATAGAAACGGATTTTATCCGTAAACGGAGAATTCTCTAACCACGGACGAGTAAAATCTTCTTGTTCATCATTGATTTCAAACGTATGCAACATTCCACCCGGCTGTAAACCTTCTGCCAAGCAAAGAGCAGAATACCCGCTATACGTTCCGATCTCCAAGATCTGCCGAGGCCGAATCATCTCCACAAACATTTTCAACATTCTTCCCTGTAAATGCCCGGAAGCCATACGGGGACGAAGTAGTTTCACATGCGTATCCCGGTAAAGTGCTTTCAGATAATCACTTTCCGCATCTATATGCTGTAAAATATATTCGTCAATAGATTCAGTCTCTTGCATAAAACTGTTCTTTACAAATAACGGTTATTATTAGGCAACACAGTATCTTCTGCATGCTTCAACGCATCTTCTACCACATTGATTTCAAGGAAGGAAGTCTGAGTGCCCTCCTTTCCACTGCTCAAATAACCCACCATATCTGTCGGACATAAACGTCCTTCTTTCAACAGACGACGCAAAGCAGCAAAATAATATTCCTGTCCGTTAGCAAGCTCTGGCATATAAATAGCTTCCACACCATAAGAAAGAGCCAAATGGCGCATTGTCTTTTCTTTATAGCAAATAGCTAATACTGGATATTTGCCACGGAAAGCAGCCAGATTACGAGCTGTACGTCCACTATAACTATCAGTAATAATAGCACGAATCTTAAGCTTAGAAGTTGCTTTCACAGCCTGTTTAGCAAGGAATGCAGTCACATCATTACTATTTTCATCCAATGGAATACGTATGTCGTTTTCTTCCAATTTATCTTTTTCAGCCTGAGCAGCAATTTTGGTCATAGTTTTCACCGCCTCAACAGGATATTTACCATAAGCAGTCTCGCCGCTTAGCATCAAAGCATCTGTACGGTAATAAATAGCATTGGCAATATCAGTCACTTCAGCACGAGTCGGACGAGGATTATTAATCATCGTATGCAACATTTGAGTAGCAACGATTACAGGTTTTTTAGCAAGAATACACTTACGGATCAACACACGCTGAATACCCGGAATACGTTCCTGCGGAACTTCAATCCCCAAGTCACCACGAGCAACCATCACCCCATCAGCCACTTCAAGAATCTCGTCGATATTATCCACACCCTCTTGATTTTCAATCTTGGCAATGATCTTGATATCACTGTTATGAGCATCCAATATTGTGCGAATATCAAGCACATCCTGACGATTACGAACAAAAGAGTGCGCTATAAAGTCAATATCCTTTTCAATAGCATACAAGATATTGTTACGATCTTTTTCAGTCAATGAAGGAAGGTTGATACGAACACCCGGTACATTTACACTCTTACGACTTCCCAGAGTTGCTTCGTTTTTCACTTCACAAAGGAGATAATCGACCGTTTTATCAATAACTTCCAATTCCAAATCACCGTCATCAATCAAAATAGTACCACCAATATTCAGGTCGTGTACAAAGTTCGGATACGAAACGGCAATGCATTCGCGAGTAGTCTCCAAATCCGGATTACCTACAATCCTAACTTTTTCACCTATTTTATATGGAATCGGTTCAGCATTGGCAGTTGTACGCACTTCAGGACCTTTCGTATCCATTAATATCGCAATACGGTTAGATACCGCCCGCACATTTGCAATTAAAGCTTCAAAACCTTCACGGCTGGCATGAGCCGTATTCATACGTACCACATTCATCCCAGCATCAAACAATTGTTTGATAAAATCCACATCACAACGTCTGTCCGAAATAGAAGCAACAATCTTAGTCTGTTTCAGTAACATAATCCTTTTACCTATTTATATTATTATCTTATATATTTTCTAATAAAGCTTCCAAAGCCAAACGATAAGAGTTCAGCCCGAAACCGCAGATCACTCCTTTGCAGGCACAAGCAATCATGGACACATGCCGGAAGGATTCACGACTATGTACATTAGATATATGCACCTCTATCACAGGGGAGGTCACAGAACGAATGGCATCCTGCAATGCTATGGACGTATGTGTATATGCACCAGCATTCAGGATAATCCCATCAACATCAAATCCGACTTGCTGAATGCAGTCAATCATTTCTCCCTCAATGTTCGATTGAAAATAGTCGATCTCCACGTCAGCATACTTTTTACGAAGTTCAGACAGATAGTCTTCAAATGTAACACTTCCGTATATGGAAGGTTCACGTTTACCCAACAGATTAATGTTCGGGCCGTTAATAATTTGTATCCTCATCACGTAATCCTGTTTTTTTAATACCTTTGCATCCAAAGAACAATATTTCAAGGTGCAAAGATAGTGCAAACCGAATGCAGAAACAAATTTATTTGTATTCTGCTGAGTTGCAGCCTATTTTTGCGGAGCAAAGGTAGAAAAAAGAAATGGAAATCAACGAAAAAATGCAAAAGAAGGAACAACAAGCACTGATAATCAGAAAGTATCAACAATACTTGAAACTGGAAAAGTCTTTATCTCCCAACACATTGGACGCCTATCTTACCGACCTGGATAAACTCATGAGTTTCCTAGCCCTTGAAGGTATCAATGTTTTAGAAGTAAGTCTGGCAGATCTTCAACATTTCACTGCCGGGTTACATGACATCGGTATTCATCCCCGTTCCCAAGCACGAATTCTATCAGGTATCAAGTCTTTTTTCCGATTTCTAATTCTGTCTGATTATCTGCAAGCTGATCCCAGTGAACTACTCGAAGGTCCTAAGATCGGCTTCAAGATCCCCGAAGTACTAACTGTTGAAGAAATTGACACCATTATTTCCACAGTAGATCGCAGCAAAACAGAAGGACAACGAAACAGAGCTATCCTGGAGACATTATATAGTTGCGGACTGCGTGTATCCGAGCTCGTCAATCTCAAACTTTCTGACCTTTATTTTGACGAAGGTTTTATTAAAGTGGAGGGAAAAGGCAGCAAACAGCGTCTCGTCCCCATCTCTCCCCGAGCAATTAACGAAATAAAACTTTATTTTATTGACCGAAACCAAATAAATATTAAACAAGGCTACGAAGATTTTGTCTTTGTCAGCCAACGAAGAGGCAAATCTCTTTCGAGAATTATGGTATTCCACATGATAAAAGAATTATCACAAGAAGCAGGTATTACCAAAAACATTAGTCCGCATACATTTCGCCACTCCTTTGCCACCCACTTATTGGAAGGAGGTGCCAATTTACGAGCCATCCAATGCATGCTGGGACATGAGTCGATAGCAACAACTGAAATCTATACACACATCGACCGCAATATGCTTCGTAGTGAGATAATTGAGCATCACCCCCGAAATATTAAGTATCGGCAAGAAAAAGGAGGAAGTTTTTATTAAATTATGATAAAATCAGGACCTTATCTATATAATTATATTAAGAATTAATATCTTTGCCCTACTTTTTCTACCTTAGGCAGCAAAAGTGATCAAATAGGCGAAATTTCAATTACAAACATTTAATTTTATACCTAAAATGACTAAGAAGTTGTACTTGCCTTTACTCATGGCAATGGTTGTTGCATTATTCTCTTCTTGCAGCAAAAAAATGGGTGAATTGTCAGCAGATTACTTCACTGTAACTCCGCAAGTGCTGGAGGCTATTGGTGGCAAAGTTCCTGCAACCATTAATGGTAAATTCCCTGAAAAGTATTTCAACAAGAAAGCGGTAGTAGAAGTTACTCCGGTTTTGAGATGGAACGGTGGCGAAGCTAAAGGTCAACCTGCTACATTCCAAGGTGAAAAAGTAGAAGGTAACGATCAGACTATCTCTTATAAGATGGGTGGTAGCTATACTATGAAAACCTCTTTCGACTATGTACCTGCAATGGCTAAGTCAGAACTCTACCTTGAGTTCAAGGCTACTATCGGAAAGAAAGTGGTTACTATTCCTGCCGTTAAAATCGCTGATGGTGTGATTTCGACTTCTGAATTGGTAAACAACACTTTAGCTAATGCTAACCCGGCTTTGGGTGAAGACGCTTTCCAACGTATCATCAAAGAAAAACATGAATCTAACATCATGTTCCTTATCCAACAAGCTAACATCCGTTCAAGCGAATTGAAGAAAGCTAAAGAATTCAACAAAGAAGTTGCTAACGTAAACGCTGCTGAAAACAAAAAAATCAGCAACATCGAAGTTTCTGCATACGCTTCTCCTGATGGTGGTGTAAGTTTGAATACTACTCTTGCTGAAAATCGTGAAGACAATACAACTAAGCTGTTGAGCAAAGATTTGAAGAAAGACAAAATCGATGTTCCTATGGATGCTAAATATACTGCTCAGGACTGGGAAGGATTCCAGGAACTGGTTTCTAAATCTAACATCCAAGATAAAGAATTGATCCTTCGTGTAATCTCTATGTATCAAGATCCAGCTCAAAGAGAAAGCGAAATCAAGAACATCTCTGCTGTATACAAAGAATTGGCTAACACTATTTTACCTCAATTGCGCCGTTCTCGTTTGACATTGAATTATGAGATCATTGGTAAGTCTGACGAAGAAATCACTAAATTGGCTTCTTCTAAACCTTCTGAACTGAATATTGAAGAGTTACTGTATGCTGCTACATTGACTAACAATCCTTCTCAACAAGAAGCTATCTACACTCAGGCTACTAAACAATTCCCAAGCGATTACCGTGCATTCAACAACCTTGGTAAATTGGCTTACCAAGCAGGTAACATTGACAAAGCTGAAACTTTCTTCAAGAAAGCTGCTAGCGTAAATGCATCTCCTGAAGTTAATATGAACTTAGGTTTGATCTCTTTGATGAAGGGTGACAAGGGTGCTGCTGAAGCTTACTTTGGTAAAGCTGCCGGTACTAAAGAACTTGGCGAATCAATGGGTAACCTATACATCGCTCAAGGCCAATACGAAAGAGCAGTAAACTCATTCGGTGACTCTAAGACTAATAGTGCTGCTTTGGCTCAGATCTTGGCAAAAGACTACAACAAAGCTAAAAACACTTTGGCAAATGTTCAAAGACCGGATGCTTACACAGACTACTTGATGGCTGTTTTGGGTGCTAGAACTAACAACGCTTCTATGGTAATTAGCAGCTTGAAGAGTGCTGTTGCTAAAGAACCTGCATTGGCTAAGAAAGCTGCAACTGACTTAGAATTTGCTAAGTTCTTCACTAACGCAGATTTCATGAGCATTGCTAAATAAGAGATTTATCACTTATTTTAAATATTAAGAATTGCCTGTCATGACAAATGGCGGGCAATTCTTTTTTTTATCTGTAAAAAACCGTACTTTCGCAGAAAAGTAATCAAAGCAATGAAAAAGAGCAGTATTTTAATCCTCATAATCATCTGTTTAGTCGGTTGCAAAAAGATTTCGGACAAAGTCAATATCACCGGAGAGATCAACGGCTTGGGAACAGATACAATTTACTTATATGGCATGGATGAATCGTATGACCAGATAGATACGATTTATGCTAAGGATAGCAAATTCTCCTTTACGACAAAAGTAGATACAGTCATTTCTGCTTATTTACTATTCAACAATCGGACAGAATATCCCATTTTCTTTGATAAAGGTAATAAAATCACGATCAAAGGAGATATAGCTAATCCGAATCTTCTTTCCATTGACGGAAATATATATAATGAAGAATTCTCCAAATTCCAAAAGGAATTAGGAGAGTTAGGAAATCCTTCTGCTGAAATTCTGGAACAAAAAGCCGAAGAGTTTATACAGCAGCATCATTCCTCATACGTAAGTCTCTATCTATTGGATAAATACTTTGTTCAAAAGGATGCACCTGATTTCAATAAGATTAAAAAGCTAATTGAAGTCATGACGGGAGTGTTGCAGGATAAGTCATATATCGAACGTCTGAATGAAACAATGGCTCAGGCTGAAAAGACAGAAATAGGTAAATATGCTCCATTCTTCACCCTACCTAATGAGAAAGGGGAAAAAATTTCCCGTTCATCTGAAGGATTCAAAGACAAGAATATATTAATCAACTTTTGGGCTTCATGGGGAGACAGCATTTCTAACCAACAAAACAATAAAGAGCTAAAAGCACTCTATCAAACATATAAGAAGAGTAAATACCTAAATATTCTTGGCATTTCTCTCGATATTGACAAGCAACAATGGAAAAATGCTATCAAACGAGATAGTCTAAGTTGGGAACAAGTATGTGACTTCAACGGAATGAATTCAGATATTGCCAAACAATATTCTATCAAACATTTACCTTCAAATGTATTACTCTCACCAGAAGGAAAAATTGTTGCTAAGAATCTGCATGGACAAGAGTTGAAAAAGAAATTGGAAGAGGTAGTTATCAAAGCAGAAGAAAAAGAAAAGAATAGTAAAAAGAAAAATAATCGCTAGCCATCGTGTTAATCAAAGTTTTCGGAGCGGCTGTTCAAGGAATTGATGCAACACTCATCACAATTGAAGTAAACAGCTCTCGGGGCTGCATGTTTTATCTCGTCGGCCTTCCGGATTCTGCGGTAAAGGAAAGTCATCAACGCATTATCTCTGCACTGCAAGTTAATGGC
Organism: Bacteroides bouchesdurhonensis; assembly: GCF_900155865.1. GTDB lineage: Bacteria > Bacteroidota > Bacteroidia > Bacteroidales > Bacteroidaceae > Bacteroides > Bacteroides bouchesdurhonensis. Next base: position 662,489 of record NZ_LT707006.1, on the reverse strand, counting down.
TATAAAATGCCTACCAGCAATTTAGTAGTCAACATGGCCCCTGCTGACATCCGTAAAGAAGGTTCTGCTTATGATTTGCCCCTTGCAATCGGTCTTTTAGGTGCCAGTGAGACGATATCCTCTGAAAAGTTTTCACGCTATTTATTAATGGGTGAACTCAGTCTGGATGGTAGTATTCAACCCATCAAAGGAGCTTTACCTATTGCGATCAAAGCACGTGAGGATGGATTCGAGGGGCTAATTATTCCACAACAAAATGCGAGAGAGGCAGCTGTTGTTAATCAACTAAAAGTTTATGGAGTAAGTAATATTAAGGAAGTTATCGAGTTTTTCAATAATGAACGGGAACTAGAGCCGACAATTGTCAATACGCGGGAAGAATTTTATGCCCAACAAAGTAACTTTGAATTTGATTTTGCGGACGTCAAAGGTCAAGAGAATGTAAAACGAGCTTTAGAAGTAGCTGCATCCGGAGGACACAACCTAATAATGGTAGGTGCTCCTGGGAGTGGTAAATCAATGATGGCTAAACGCTTACCCTCTATCTTGCCTCCACTATCTCTAAGCGAAAGTTTAGAAACAACAAAAATACACTCTGTGGCAGGCAAATTGGACCGTAACTCCTCGCTGATTACACAACGTCCATTCCGCGCACCACATCACACAATCTCTCAAGTAGCAATGGTAGGAGGAGGTAGTTTTCCACAACCCGGAGAAATCAGTTTAGCTCACAATGGGGTTTTATTTCTAGACGAACTTCCTGAATTTTCAAGAAGTGTATTGGAAGTATTACGCCAGCCGTTGGAGGACAGATGCATTACCATTTCTCGTGTCAGAAGCAGTATAAATTATCCGGCTAGCCTAATGCTGATCGCATCCATGAATCCTTGCCCTTGCGGATATTACAATCATCCGACAAAGCCCTGTGTTTGCAGTCCGGGACAAGTGCAGAAATACTTAAATAAAATCTCCGGTCCATTACTTGACCGGATTGATATCCAAATAGAAATTGTGCCTGTTCCTTTCGACAAGATTTCCGACCAGCGACGGGGAGAAGCCAGTGCTATAATCCGAGAGCGTGTGATGAAAGCACGACAAATACAAGAAAAACGCTATAAGGGTTTTCCCGGAGTACATTGTAACGCACAAATGAATAGCCAATTATTAGCCACTTATGCGCATCCTGATGAAAAGGGACTTCAATTATTAAGAACTGCTATGGACCGGCTCAATTTATCAGCCAGAGCTTATGACCGTATATTGAAAGTAGCACGTACCATCGCCGACTTGGAAGGTTGCGAACAGATACTTCCTAATCACTTGGCAGAAGCAATCGGTTATCGCAATCTGGACAGAGAGAACTGGGCAGGATAAGATTTACATAAAAAATGTAGTATTCAATAACAGGATATTACCTGTAGCAATAAAGAGAACAGAATCTTTAAGTACACTTAAAACTCCTGTTCTCTTTGCTATTTTATGATATGTTCAGTTCAACCATCCAATAACAATTCTCTTATTTCTCCACTACGGGTCTAATGAGATCACCATCTATAGTTATCACACCATCATCCGAGAAAGTAAGATTCTTAAAATAAGAGGTACGTGGTTGTATTTTCTCTTGGCTCCAATGAGCATGGAAAATGTATTTATAGCTCCCATCTTTACACATAAAAGGAGCACCATGTCCCGTACCGACTAACTTCATAGTAGGGTCTTTATCTTTGTGCAATATTGGATTTCCATCATACTTTTTCCAAGGTCCGAATGGAGAAGAGGCAGTAGCATAACCTACCGCATAATCCTTACTTTTATAATCATTAGCAGAATAAAGTAGATAGTATAAACCATTCTTTTTCAAGACGGAAGGTCCTTCTGCTACATGAGCTTGTACACGCTCCCACGGAGTCTCCGCTCTCACACACTCTGTCAGGGTTTCTTCTTTAATACTTTTCAAATCTGCATTCATCTCAGCTACCCAAATAACATTGCCATTGGCAACGCGCACAAAGTAGAGATAAGGAGTACCGTCATCATCAATAAATAGATTGGTATCAATACTTTTCTCCTCCCAGATAGGCTCTTTTTTATCCTGCACAAAAGGTCCTGTAGGACTATCAGAAGTAGCGACACAAATATGTTCATTTACAGAGTAGAACATATAAAATTTATTTTTGGACTTTATGTAGTATACTTCAGGAGCCCAGAACCAGGTAGTCCCCCAAGAATCTTTCGGTGACAATGCCAGCTTGCTCTCTCGTTTCCAATGTTTCAAGTCATCTGAAACATAAACTTCAAAACCTTCGACATTTGTACCATAGGCATAGTATTTATCATTATAACACAACACGTAGGGATCAGCGATAGGCAAACGATCTTCTATTATATCATCAGATTTATTAATCAGAAATGAACCATCCCGATTTTCGGCACCACACGTCACTATAAGGCAATAGCAAAACAATAAAAAACCAAATAATCTCTTCATTTTATAAGTTTGTTTTAATTTTATAATCCCAAGATAGATATTATGACTTAGCATTCTACACGACAAATGTACAGAAATTCAGTAAAATACAAAAGACTCTTATACAGCAATATTATAAAAGACAACAGCATATTTACCTCTTGCATCACAGCTAAACACCTGGCTCATGAATAATCCATTTATACTCTTGGAGAAAATAAAGTGGCTATTTATTGTCATTTGTCACTTTTTGAAACTAAACCTCTGGTAATCAATAATAAATTGGTGACAATAGTCGGTGACAATAGAGTGACAACAAAAGTTCAAGACATCTCTATTGTCACTTCCACCCTACTATTTTAACTATTTAATCATCTAATAATCAGCAGTTAATTACATAATAAATATTAATCTGGCAGGTCATTAGATACACTTTAAAAGATGTCAAATCTAGAGTTTTCCGTTCCATTCTCATCGAATTTTCTCATAAAACCATCATGTGCAACCATTATATTACTCGTTTTTTATTAATTAATAGAATTGTTACTCACCAATACGGTATGTAGTAGAACAAATACTACTAACCTTAATATACAGACAAGGCTCGATTAGTGTTTTTTGTAAGGTACACATCCTCATTTCACGTACGTGAACCATTCGGATGACGTACGAGAACCCAAAGGACCACGTACGTGAAGCCATGGGACCATGTACGCAAAACGATATTTACCATCTCAAAAAAAACATTAATTAAAGCTTTAAAACAACTAAGCAAACGGCTTAATTCCTTTTATGTAAAGGGGATTACGCAATTTTACACGTCAAATCTGTTCAACTGAAACGAAAAGATTGTTTCGCTTCTTTCTATCTATCTTTTTAAAGAGATACTCTATACTACTTCACCACTTCCGGTCTAATAAGTTCTCCACCAATAGAAATTACTCCATCATCCGAAAATGTAAAATCAGCAATGAACGAAGTACGTGGAGCTACTTTACTCTCGTTCCAATGAGCATGAAAGATATATTTATAACTCCCGTCATTGCAAACAAATGGTGCCCCATGTCCCGTACCAAACAATCCCGAAGCTACTTTTTGATCTCTCCGTAAAATAGGATTCCCGGTATATTTCTTCCAAGGACCTAGTGGTGAAGTTGCTGTTGCATATCCTACTGCATAATCCTGACTTTGATAATGGTTGGCTGAATAAATTAAATAATACGTACCGTTCCTTTTAAGTATAGAAGGACCTTCTGCTACTTTATCACGAATCGTCTCCCACCCATCTTCAGCACTAATGCATTGTTTCAAAGTTTTCTTCTTAATGCTTTTCAAGTCAGCTTTCATTTCAGCTACCCAGATTACGTTACCACCCGTAAAACGTACAAAATAGAGATAAGGAGTACCGTCATCATCAATGAACAGACTGGTATCAATACTTTTTTCGTCCCAGATCGGTTCCTTCTTATCCTGTACAAACGGACCTTCGGGACTATCTGAAGTAGCGACACAAATATGTTCGTCTACAGAATAAAACATATAAAACTTATTTTTCGACTTTACATAGTATACTTCAGGAGCCCAGTACCATCTTGTTCCCCAAGAATCTTTTGGAGAAAGAGCCAATTTTTCTCCTTGTTTCCAATGTTTCAAATCATCTGATATATATACCTCAAAACCATTCCCATGTGTACCATAGGCATAATATGTACCATCATAATTCAATATATAAGGATCAGCAATAGGCAAATTAGATGACACCTTATCACAGGATTCATCTATCCGAGGTACTCCATCATTTGTACCATAACAAACAAACGACACACAACTGCAAAATAGCAACAAAGAAAATAGTCTTCTCAAATTACAACTCATAAACTAGCTTTTAAAGTATTATATATTTCTGTATCAATCTCTTCCAAATGTCATCTCAATATCGTCAAGCCAAATCGTACCTTCTTCCGATTTTCCGACGTAAAACACCAACTGGTAACTTCCCCTCGAAGGTAACTCCTGTGATTCAAATTCAAAAGTCTGAACGTCCTCTGTAAGTGGAACTACCTTATCTATATACTTGACGGACAAATTCCTCATTGTTTCCAGCCTGACAATCATATCCGATTTTTGCAATGACTTCGCTTTAAAACGAACAGATACCTTCTCACCTTTATTCGCATTGAATTCCCATTTCAAGAATCCCATTCTAGGCATATCTCCCGATTTAAGTATCTCAATCTTAGCCGTTTTCTTTCCCGAGATAACTTGCATAGTATCAATAGAAAATTTAATTTTCGCTTTCTCGCCGGATGAGCATACCCAACCTCCGAAATTATCTCTAAATCCTCCATTTATACATTCGCGTTTGTAGTCACGCTGACGTTCGCCGTAAAAACGAGTATCCATAGGAAGAACTCCAACCTCTGCCGCCCATTGTTTCCATGCAGCATAAAGTTCTAACTTTTTTTCGGGATATTTCGAGGAGAGATCATTCATCTCTGTCGGATCCTTTTTTATATCATACAATTTGATTGAGTCTTCACTAAAGGTTTCTCCTTCCATCACTTTGGTGACAATCTTCCACTTGCCGTCTCTTACGGCAATGTTGGCTTCATGTTCCCAAAATGTTTTACCTCTTTCCGCTTTCTTCCCTTGCCAATCCGGAGTCAGGCTAACTCCCTGCATGGGAGTAATTTTATGTCCTTTATACGATTGTGGATAGTCGGCCTTTCCTAGATCAACACAAGTAGCCATAATGTCTGTGATATGTCCATACTGGTCGATAAACGAATTACGCATTTTCTTCTTGATACCTTCAGGATAGTGCACTATCAACGGCGTGGCAATTCCTCCTTCATTCGTGTGATGTTTATACTCTTTATAAGGGGTGTCACTCAGGTTTGCCCAATTAATGCGGTAACTCTCATAAGTATCTTCCTTTCCATCCACCGCTTTCCTCTTACCTCCACTGATAAATTCGGCACATGCTCCATTATCACTCAGAAACATAATCACTGTATTCTCTAATTGCCCCCTTTTCTCGAGTTCATCAATCACTCTGCCTATGCCTTGATCCATCGCATCTATCTGAGCTGCATAGATCGCCATACGCATAGCAAACTCATTCTGCTCTGTTTCTGAAAGACTATCCCATGCAGGAACTTTTGAATCACGAGGTGACATCTTTGCATCTTTCGAAAACAACCCCATCGCTTTTTGCTTACGGAAACGTTCTTCACGTAAACGGTCCCAGCCAGCTTTATATACTTCCACATATTTATCTATATCTTTTTGCAAAGCATGCAAAGGCCAGTGTGGAGCTGTATAGGCAAGATATAAAAACAAAGGAGATCTTTCGTAATCATGACGATGAATAAAAACCGTAGCACTGTCGCTGATAGCATGAGTAAAGTAGAAACTTCCATCTTTAGGGGATTGGAATTGATCATTATTATAGTTATAAGTGGTATTAAAGTAATTGGCTGCTCCCCCTACAATACCATAAAAACGATCAAATCCTCGCTGATTGGGCCAGTTATCTTTAATACCTCCCTCATTCTGGCGGTCACTACTTACATGCCATTTACCACTCATATAAGTGCTATATCCGGAACCTTTCAACACTTCCGCTATCGTCATACATTCTTTGTTCAAGCATCCTTGATAAGACGGGCGTTGCATATCAGCAGCAGCCATCCATCCCATTCCTGCCTGGTGAGCATACAATCCCGTTAAAAGACTGGCACGAGTAGGACAACTTCTCGCACCATTATAAAATTGCCGGTAACGAAGTCCGTTTTTAGCCAATCGATCTAAATTAGGAGTTTCTACTTCCCCACCATAACACCCGATATCGGAGTATCCCATATCATCTGCCAGGATTACAATGATGTTAGGTTTCTTTGTATTGCAAGTCTGAGCGAGTGCAGAAACACTAACAGCCGCAGTTGCGGCTGTTAGGATAAAGGGAAGTTTAATCATACAATTTGGCTTTTATACAAAATCATAGTATAATTACTATCTTTTCATCCATCCAAAGGATTACTTTGCCAATAGTTCCTCTGCACGTCCCGGAGTAAACAACTCCCAAAGAGATGCAACCGTCCATCCCGGAGCAAAAATATCGTTATAATATCCTTTTCCATTCTTTCCATAGTCCCAGTTCGTGTGTTGTACTACTTCCGGATAGTAACCAGTCAAGGCAATTCCACACAAATGTCCTTCATGAGGTAACAGTTGTCTCATAGAAGTTGAGATAACTTCCGCAAAATCAGAGAAACGAGGTTCATTATACTCTTTCGATAGCCATTGCAATACAGAGGCAAATTCAAATACGAACACATCGATATGATTATTCTCTACGGATACATTACCCCAGCCACGAGTTTTCAAACCGATATCACCCAACATCTGTCCCTGAGCAAAAGGAACATCCCATAAATAATACCATGACAAAGCAAAATAAGCAGCCTTCTTTGTCAAATCAGCGTAATGACGACGTTCTTCTCCCTTGGTAATCAATGAAAGATAATAAGTAGCCGTAGCTGCATAAAGAGAAGCCTCTTTATCTTCACAGTTTGCATCGAGTGTAGAAGAGAAATAGTCGGATTTCGAGATCAACTCATTCTCCAGATAGGCTGCCGTACGTTTAGCACTCTCCAGATAACGTTTATCCTTAAAATATTTGTATCCCATCACAAGAGGTAAGGTTGCAGAAGGAGTACTACCGCCACTCTTATCTACAATCGTAAAGTCATCATTGAACTTACGCGGGAAGCTACCGTCAGCATTTTGCAACTGTAAAAGCATATCCAGCATTGTCTTCATACGTTGTTCCCATTCCGGGTGACGGCGGCCATTTTCTTTTTCATAAGCCAGATAATGAAGCATTGCGTAGATTCCTTCTGACTGACGACGAATACTATGAACCGGATCTTCAGTGTTACGATCAAAATTCACAGATTCTTTAAAGAAACCTGCCGGTGTAAAACCATTCTTCAGATAGCTATCAAATACTTTGGTACTGTTGTTTTTCAGGTCTTCGCGGTTGTTCTCCCAGCCATATTCCAATGCGTTGAAAGCATTCAAAAGTACCCGTCCGATAAAACCCACTTCAGCCTGCCCATTTTTATGGCATTCATCAGTTCTAAGATGTATTCCGGAGTTAAATACTAACGGATGTTTTTCCACCAGACTGTTTACAAAGAAAGCACTCATTGTTTCCTTCATGTCTGCTATAGAATAAGGAGTTTCAACTGGTTTCGGAGAGTATGTGTCATAGCAATATTCCCACGCATGTTGAATAAACTCAGAAAAGTCTTCTGCTTTATTTTCCGCAAGCACCCATGTCAATAACACAGTTTCTCCTTTCTTCAGGAATTGGAAAGCCTCTACTTCCGGTGCTAATGTAAGCTTGCGAATATAGGTTCTGGGAGCCTCACGATAAGGAAAGCCAAAAGAAAGAGTAGCTGTTCCGTTCTTGTTCTCAAAGCCTGTAAAACCGATGGAAGTTTTGCCGGAAAGAATAACCTCCCCTTCCCGATGGGTAGTCAGGGCATCATCCGTAAACGCGTCCAGACGATTTACTGTCATATAACTTTTTTCCTTCTCACAGTAAATACCGGTAAGCGGTGCACTCAATCTATCTTCACGAACCAACCAGCTATCCGATGTATGGAATGACGGTGCCTCCTTCGGTGAACGAAGATTACGTCGATACCAGAAACCAGGCATGTAAAATTGACAATCATCATGGCGGAAACCTGTAGATACTTGCTGATTATAGTTAAAATAGACATCTTCTAATGCAGTAATGCACACTTTGATATTTACTTTGCCATCGATATTCTCCACTCTTTGAGAAACGATCAAAGGAATACTTTCAGAAGCTTCCAATAAATAAGCAGAACCATCATTCTGCAGCTTTTGCATGTTCAAAGGATATTGTTTTGCAATGTTTCCAGGCACCTTCAAAGAAATAGATGCAGAAGTGTTTTGCGGTACATAGTCGATAGCTTTAGCAGTCACTGTAAATGTTGCAATAGCTATACCCAAAAATAAGTATTTCAAATTCATATAAATTAAATTATTCGAATCAGCCATATTTCCTGATTCTGTTAGCACTAAATTCGGTTGTTCATTTCATGTTTCGTCATCACATGAATATGTGATGTAGGCAAAGTTAGCGAACATAATCTGCTCATAACATAACAAATTGGTCAATAAATAAAAAAATTGTTCCAAACGAACTACATTCCCCTATCATCTAGATATTTTGGATACTAAAGGGAATGAATCCATATAAAAACAATAGTAATAATCTCGTTTTTGAGACACATATACAATAATCTCGGAATTTTTATATAAGTTTGCATAGCCTTAATATAAAAAGCCAGCCAATTCTAAATTGTATCATTATTTGCATTATGAAAAAGATAAAAGCTCTGTTGTTTATCCTCTGTACTGTCTTTCTCTATGGCTTTCCGTTGTTTGCGCAAGATAATATCCAACACTATTTCAAAACATTGGATATCAAAAACGGACTGTCACAGAATACCATATTTGCAATTCTGCAAGACCGACAAGGTTTTATGTGGTTTGGTACAAAAGAAGGATTGAACCGCTATGACGGACAGAGTTTCCGTATCTTTAAGAAAGAAGAATCCGGTCTGGGAAATGATTTCATTACAGCTTTATTTGAAGATAGAAAAGGGAAAATCTGGATAGGAACAGATGCCGGAGTATACATATATGACCCGAGAGAAGAAAAGTTTACCGCCTTTAATATAACCAGCGATACAGGAGAAGTAATCACTCAAGCTGTAACCAAAATCGGAAGTGATAGGAATAATGACATCTGGATTTCTGTAGATTACCAAGGTCTGTTTAAATACGACACGAACCAACAGACATTATCCAATTATTTGTCTCCTAAGAAGCCCGGAAAGTCATTGGCAAATATCAGCCATTTCTGGTTTGAAGATCAAGCCTGTTGGATAGGATTGTATGCCGACAATCTCTACTATACAAATGATGACTTCAAAACCCTACAACCTTTTAAGGACAGTGAGGGAAAAGAAACATTCAAAAACGAGATAATCACTGCAAGACTCGTTGGAGCACATAACTGCTGGTATGTCGGTTCTTCAAATGGACTGACAGAGATCAATCTGACAACCCTAAAAACCAGACGGCTACTTGACCATTATGTTCGCGATCTGGAATTATGCTCTGATAATGAATTATGGGTAGGCACTGAAAACGGATTATATATTTGCCACTTAAATGATGGCAAAACCGAACACCTTACAGATTCAGACGGTAATGATCCATATTCATTGGCAGATAATGCTATCTATTCTATTTATCGGGACAGAGAGGCAGGAATGTGGATTGGCTCTTTTTTTGGGGGAATTAACTACCACCCGTATCCCTATACTTACTTTGAGAAATTCTATTCCGGAAGAATCGGAGACTTTGGGAAAAGAGTACGAGAATTTTGCGAAAGCAATGATGGCACGATATGGATCGGTACGGAAGATTGCGGACTATTCAACTTTAACCCAGTCAGCGGGGAGATAAAACCTTTCCGGCATCCTGATATTTCTCACAATGTACATGGCCTGTGCCTGGATGGAAACTATTTATGGGTAGGCAACTATTTGGGTGGATTAAACCGCATAGACCTACGAACAAAGCAAGTGAAACATTTTCAGAAAGGGATAACTTCGAGTACTATGGATATCAACGATGTGATGTCAATATGTAAATCAACCACAGGTGATTTATGGTTGGGAACTGTCCGAGGGTTGATACGCTATAATCCCGAATCTGATAATTTCACATCAATTCCGGAACTCTCTAACAAAAACATTTATCATATTCTGGAAGATTCGCATGGCAACGTCTGGGTATCTACGTATGCTAGTGGAATATTCCGTTATGATATCAAATTAAAGAAATGGAAAAACTTTCATTATCAGGCAAATGATCCGAATTCTTTGCCTTACAATAAAGTAACCAATTGTTATGAAGATAGTCAAAAAAGGCTATGGGTCATGACTCAAGGGGGAGGTTTCTGTCGCTACATTCCGGAAAATGATAATTTTCTCCGTTATGGTATGCCGCATGGTTTCCCAAGTAATACCATTTACCGAATGGAAGAAGATAATATGCATCAACTATGGCTGACTAGCAATAATGGGCTTGTTTGTTTCAATCCGGAGACGAATGAGAAACGTATTTATACCACTGATGATGGTTTATTATGTAATCAGTTCAACTATCAGTCTAGTTTCAAAGATAAAAACGGCCGTATCTATTTTGGATGTATCAATGGCTTTATTGCTTTTGAACCTGACATGCTTATGGAAAATCCTTTTAACCCTCCCATTGTAATAACCGACTTTTCCATATTCAACAATCGGGTAATCGTGACTGACGAGAATTCCCCATTAAAAAAAAGTATCTTGTTCTCAGATAAAATCCAGTTGCAACCCAAACTAAATTCGTTCTCATTGCATGTTGCTGCTTTGAATTATCAATCACCTTCAACGCAGCAATTAATCTACAAATTAGATGGATTCAGCGAAAAGTGGGCTCCGGTAGAGAATAACTTCATTATCAATTATTCAAATCTACCTTATGGTACCTATACGCTCCGGTTAAAATTAGCAAAAAACAAAAATCTTTCCGGAATAAATATGGAACGTACCTTAGAGATTGAAGTTCTTCCTCCGTTTTATCTGTCAAAATGGGCGTATTTTATTTATGCTTTGTTTAGCTTATTATCAGCTTTTCTATTGCTCTCTTATTTTCAGAAAAGGAATAAGGAGAATCAACTGAAACTAATAGAGAAAATCAAACAAGAAAAAGAACGTGACCTATATACAGCAAAGATAGACTTCTTTACAGATGTAACCCATGAGATACGGACCCCGCTAACTTTGATCAAAGGGCCATTGGAGAACGTTCTTTCTTATAAGAAACTTCCTAATGAAATACGTGAGGACTTGGAAATTATGAATATGAATGCCAACCGATTATTGGATTTGGTCAATCAACTTCTTGATTTCCGGAAAGCGGAGATCCAGGGTTTCCAACTAAAGTTTGAAGAATGCAATATTACAGAGTTACTGCAGCAAACTTATAAAGGTTTCACGCCATTAGCATTGCAAAGGAAGTTGGAATACACCATTGAAGGGGTCGATCAAGTCAATGCATCAGTCGATCGGGAAGCACTGATCAAAATCATTAGCAACTTACTGACGAATGCTATTAAATATGCTGAAACTTATATACATATCAAATTATGGGTAGAAAATAACTGTTTTCTATTATCTATATGTAACGACGGAGAACCGATACCAGAGAATATGAGAGAAGAAATTTTCAAGCCTTTCATTCAATATAAGAATGAGCAAAATCACCTGACATCCGGCACAGGTATTGGCTTAGCTTTGGCCCGTTCTTTAGCAGAGTTCCATCATGGCACATTAGTCATCGACCAAACCATGGATTGTAATCGGTTTATCCTTTCAATTCCGATTACCCATTATCAGTCAGAAGTGAAAGATTTAGGTGAAAACAAAGATATAATACTTGAGGGAAATGAAGCTTCTGCTACCATAAAAGTGCCTGAAACTAATATAGAAAACAAAAAATTACCTTCTATATTGATCATAGAGGATAATAAAGATATGCAAGCTTTTATAGTACGGCAACTATCTCCTTGGTATAAAGTAGTGACAGCCGGGAATGGCGTTGAGGCGTTAGAAACACTCAAACAAGAGGAAATCAAATTAGTGATCAGTGATGTCATGATGCCTGAAATGGATGGATTGGCACTATGTAACCAATTAAAGAAAGATGTAAACTATAGTCACATACCTATCATTCTATTAACAGCAAAAGTCTCACTGCAAGCTAAAATAGACGGGTTAAAATCTGGAGCTGATGCGTACATAGAAAAACCTTTTTCTCTGGAGCTTTTAAGAACCACCATAGAGAACTTGCTGGAAAGTCGTGAACGGTTGTATGCAGCATTTGCAAATTCACCTTTCCTTCCAACTAATTCGGTAGCAATGACAGAAGCGGATCAGAAATTCCTACAAACCTTGTCACAAACAGTGGAAACAAATATGCAAGATCCGGAATTCGACTTGGATAAAATGGCTGTATTGATGAACATGAGCCGATCAAGCATGAACCGCAAGATAAAGGGAATTCTAAATATGACTCCCAATGATTATATCCGATTGGAACGACTAAAGAAAGCTGCTCTACTTTTAAAGAAAGGAGAGTATAGGATCAATGAGGTTTGCTATATGGTGGGGTTCAATACTCCATCGTATTTTGCTAAATGTTTCCAAAAGCAATTCGGTACTTTACCTAAGGACTTTTAAAATAAGAGTCCTTAGGAATATGGATTATTAAAACTTGTATTACAATTTCTATACTAAACTGAAAATTTCGGTATATCTTCTATGTTGTCTAATATTTCACATTGATCCAAGGAGCTTTCACTGCAATCCATTTTTTGAGTTGTATTGGGATGTCGGTACACATATAATCGCATCCTAAATATGCTCCTAGCATAAAATCCTCAACAGATGTTCCTGGCCATAAGCTTACAATGATTCCCTCTTTATGAGCTTTTTGAACACTCTCGCGACTTGTTCCATTCATGGTTGCTCCTAAACGGTTTATTCCAACGGCTTTGCATAAAGCTATCGTTTCGGCATTACAAGGTTTTGAAGTTATCAATAACAAATCAACACCCGGATAATGTGACTGAAGATAACGCAAAGCCCGATAATCACTTGAAGTAAATACATAGAGAGCATCCGATGGGCGTTTTTCCATTACTTTTTTATATAACTTGTCACAATATTCTTTCAAACGATCTTCAGGATAAAGAGATGCAGGACTCGTTTTCATTTCAAATTCCACATACAATCCCTTTTTATCTTGCAGAAACACAAGTAGTTCATCAAGGAAGATCATCTTATTCCCTTGCTTTGTCTGCAATTGCATAATCTCCGTTTTTGTATGATCTTCAACAACACCTTTACCATTAGTGGTTCGTTCCAATGAACTATCATGCGTAATTACTAGTTCTCCGTCCTTAGTCATTCGTATATCAGTTTCAAAACCACGATAACCGGCATCATAACTGGCTTTAAAAGCTTTTAGCGTATTCTCATCGTTTTCCATCCGTCCGCCACGGTGCGAGAACAAGCGTATTTCCTGAGTCTGTCCGAACAACTCTACGGATGTGAAAAGTGCTACAAACAAAGTAAAAGATAATCGATGTGTTTTCATTTTTTTATTAACTTGACAGACTTAATTGATATATTAGGGTATATTTGAGAATAAATACGAGGATCAAAAGTTAATTACCAGGCAACCAATTGAGGAGTATTAGTCGGGCCATCCACTTTCAACCTGCTCCTTTCATCAAAATAAAGCCTATCTATACAAACTACACGATCCCAATTCGGCTTCTTACAATGTGCATCTGCATGACGATGATAGACTATATATAAATTTCTATCCGGTGCTTCAATAATAGAATTATGTCCGGGAGAAGAAATGTTATTCGAAAGATCAGTTGTCATCAGAGGATTATCAGCACATTTCTTCCATGGACCTAACGGATGCTGTGCTAAAGAGACTCCAACACCGTAAAAACCTTCCCCCGTATCGTTAGCAGAATAAGTCATATAATAGGTATCGTTCCTCTTAAAAACAAAAGGTCCTTCGTTACAACGATTTACATCCCAACGCACTTTCTCCCATACCTGAGATGCTCCGGACACAAACACAGGCTCTCCGTCGAGCCCGGAAAGATCTTCTTTCAATTTCGCGGCATAAAGTTCTCCCGTTGCAACGCCATTCAACATGCCGTTTTTACTATAATAAAGATAAGGAGTACCATCGTCATCCACAAATATATCAGCATCAATAACAGAGTAACCCAAATCAAACCAAGGGGTATAGAGATCAGTAAAAGGACCATCAGGATTTTCGCTTACGGCCAGACACGTTTGCAACATATCTTTTCCCGGAACGTAACAGCAGTAAGTCATATAAAACTTGCCTTTGTAATACCTCACTTCGGGTGCCCAAAAAGCACTAGTTCCAATATGATTAGCAGGTTTGCGGTAAAGAGACCCTTTATTTTCCCATGTGATAAGATCTTTAGAAGTATAATAATCAAAACCGGAATCATTTGTCGTCCCTGTCAGATAATAGATACCATTATGCTGATAGACAAACGGATCTCCTATAGACAAATCTTTATTATCCGTTGTTTTTACAGGATTAGAATATTCCTTCTCAGGTTTGCTGCACATTTTATTCTTTCCATCTACTACTAACGGATTGAAAACATTCTTTTCAGACACCAGATTTTTATCGAGGGCTTCAAACTTTCCATCTTTAATCTTAATATCCATAATTGTCAATGTTTCGCGTTTTGCTCCTTTTGATTCATTGGGGGAATGAAAAGATATCTTCAAATTCCCCTGTAAATCTTCAAAAATCATCTGATGTCCACCATTATTAGAAAAAACAGGTTTTTCTTCGTGTTCCCAAGGACCTAATACTTTACCACTTTTGGAAATAGCCTGGCCAATAGAATAAAGCGGAGAGAAGCTGGACCAAGTCAATATCAAGTTTCCACTTACTTTATCTTTCCAAATGAAAGGAGCATCTGTAACTAATACTCCATCTCCTATTTTTGTGGGCCATTTTGCATCGGAAGCTCTAAACAATCGGTGTGGTTTACCAACGGTTCCTGTCAAGTTACGCTTCAACTTCTGTGCCCATATTTCTCCAATTTTATTCTGGACATTCGGACCGCACCATTCTACACTGAAAATAATCCAAGGTGTACCATTGTCTTCCACAAACAATGAACCATCCAGGCATTGCATAGATTCGGGAGTTATATTCAACTGTCCTGCCGGTAACACTGGCTTGTAAGTACCTAAAACTCCTGTAGTCGATTTCAAAATAGTAGTTCCTCGCAAGATCCCTTTTTCCTTGTTACTCAGAGTCAGAAAGGAATAATAGTTACCTTTATATTCATATGTGTCAGGAGCCCAGAAATCATCTTTCCCTAAATAATCAGGAGCTGCCTGAAACACAAAACCTATTTCTTTCCAACTTTTCAAATCCTCACTCTTATAAGCAAAAAGTCCGCCCCTACCATCTTTCCACCGAGAAGTAATAATATAATAACAATGATTTTTACGATCTACTGTAACAAAAGGATCACGCATATGCATATCTTCGGCAGAAATGCCATAACCCACTTCCTCTGTTGCCGACAGAGAATTCTGTTGTGCCAAAAGAACGTAACTATTTAACAATACAATAACTAGACAAACTCCAATTTTTATTACACCTACTTTCTTATTTATTCTATTTAAACGCATATTAATATTATTATTCATATTTATCAACCATTGTTCAAATACATCAAGTAATCATACCGAATCCTCAGAAAGACACTTTGGATAAGGAAATTATTTAAATATTACACAAGATTGTTTTACCACTCTTTATCTTCTTGTTTAGAACAATCTTTCCTGCTTTTTCTATTTTAATACGGATTATCTCTCCTTTCACACGTTCCACTATAACATCAAAATCCGCTCCAAAAGCTTTCATTTTTCGAAATGCCATACGATCCCACTCTTCCGGCAAACGTGGCGTCAAAGAAAACGAATGAAGTCCGGTGGGACGAATGCCAAACATTCCTTCTGTAAAGATACGACCATACAATCCACTTTCTGCAGAAAGATGACGCTGATTACCTTCCGGCCAAGCCTCTACTGCATAAGGGACATGACTACCCAACAAACGCGTTACAGAATAACGTTTCAAAAATGTCATAGCCTTCTCTATCTCACCAACTGTAAACACTCCACGCAATGCATACAATGTGGAACGATCCCAAAAAGTATTTGTACCTGCTTGCGTCAGCAAACCGTTCTCTGTCCATAACCGGGGGGAGAAGAGTGCATCAATTGTTCCCGATGCACGCTTGTTGATTCCCATTACCAAAGGAATACAGATCCATGAACGCAAAATATCATTTCCCTCAAAATAAGCATACGTATCAAAACCTTCCACAGTGGAAGCAAAGTAACTGTCGATGTTCTTTTCCATCTGAGCAGCCTGCTCACGATATTTCTTCACTACAGCACTCCCTTTTCCTAAATCCTCTGCCAAATAGGCAGCCGAAAGTAATGCATCATAATACAAAGAAGAGGTACAAAGATTCGCTTTTCCGGAAGGAAAACGGTTTTCCAACTCATCTGAGTCAGAGGCCACAACTCCTTTATCGTTAAGTTTTTGACGACAGAACTCCAAACACCATTCAATCAATGGCCATAACTCTTCCGCTTCAGCTTTACTTCCCCTTGCCAAAGCATAACGAGCAGCACCATAAGCAACCATAGCACCATCACCACGGTCACCTGCCACCCCAAAATGATCGAGTCCTTCGGCAATGATTGAGCTGGGCATCGGTTTACCCTCATCATTTATATATTTTGAAAATAATCTGAATGAGTTTAAGGCAGAGGCATTTCCATAGGAATAACCTACAAATGGGAAATAAGGATCAACATATTCTGCCTGATCATTAGCCCAGATCGCAGCATAATAAGCTTCACCACCCGGTCCATGCATCGGACCGGACTTGGTTTCATAAATGCTTTCGCATGCACGTATCTTAGAAAAAGCAAACATTTCATTAAGTACAGGTTCCGGGGTTTCCAACACCAGATTATTCATCCATTCCGCCACCAATTCCTTACGCTTATTCATTTCTACAATACCATCTATCTTTTGTTCCTTTTCCGAAGATTTATAAGCTGAAATCGTTGCTGAAAACGAATATGATTTTCCCGGACTTAAATCCACATATCCCGAATTCCAAGTCTGTAAGTGTATAGTATAACT
This sequence comes from Bacteroides bouchesdurhonensis, assembly GCF_900155865.1. Taxonomy (GTDB): domain Bacteria; phylum Bacteroidota; class Bacteroidia; order Bacteroidales; family Bacteroidaceae; genus Bacteroides; species Bacteroides bouchesdurhonensis. The sequence continues at coordinate 645,049 of NZ_LT707006.1, read as the reverse complement.
ACCTTCGACTCCCCGACTCGGATCTGTCGTAAGTACCGAATGAGTTTCGGGAATTTCGAGATTTACTTTTTCTTTCCCTGTATTGGTAAACTCATAGACTTCCACTAAAGAAGGGGAACCCACAGATGGGAAATAAGTCCGTCTTAAAGACAATGATGAATTATTTCCTAATGATATCTGACTAATTACCTCCATTGTGCCATTCAAAGTCACAGTCTTCACTTGCTCACGAATACTGTATCCATTCACTGTCACCGCATCCAGCGGATTCCAGTCGAAACGGCGAATCACATTACCATGCGTATTATTAGGTATCGTACGAAGCATCGGCCAGACTAAACTCTTATTAAGTTTGAAAGATCCTTCTTTATTTACTCCATACCGAAGTACCGTGGCAAGCCGCTTACCAGCCATCTCAATATGATCGGAATGAGCTTCACCTTCTCTCACCTGCCACGTGATACTATTACCCAAGCTATCAATTTTCCAGAACTGCTGCGCATTATTAGTAGCATTTAAGAAAAATAAGAGAAGTATCCACAAGCTTATCTTTTTCATCATCGCCCTTCAAATATTAGAAGATTACTTTTTCTGAATTTTAGCTACATATCCTCCGCCCGGATACATCTTAACTTTCAGTTTCTTATCCGCAGGTAAACTTTTCTCTTCCCTGCGATAATCCGTACCTTTGCGATGGGCATTCATTCCATCACGGAATTCCTCTACCTGATAGTCGCCATCCGGTAAGAAAGAAAGATCGATCGTCATTTCTCTCGTATTCCAGTCTGTAATTCCTCCAACATACCACACATCTCCATCCCGACGTGCAGTCACAATATATTCACCCATCTTACCGTCTAACACCTTACTTTCATCCCATACAGTAGGTATACCGGCTATAAAACTAGTGGATTCCGGCTCACGCATATAATTACTGGGAGAATCGCACAACATATTAAACGGTGACTCAAATATTACATATAAAGCTAACTGACGGCAACGTGTGCCTTGGCTCATCGGCTCAGTATTGCATGGATAATAATTTCCTTTAACTGCATTATGCATTGCACCTTGCGTGTAATCCATCGGTCCGGATACTTGACGAATGAAAGGAATCATCACATCATATTTTACCTGATCAAGTGCAGCTGAACTCCACTTCAACTGCTCTAATCCGTTTACGCCCTCAAAGTTCAATACATTCGGATAAGTACGGTTTAACCCTGCCGGCTTAGACGTACCATGCAAGTCGAGGATCATTTTATATTTGGCACACATTGCTGCCGCACGATAATTGAAATCTGTCATCAATTGGTCGTCACGATCCATAAAGTCTACTTTGAAACCTTTTACACCCATCTCCGAATAATGACGGCAAACATTCTCCATATCACGATCGAAGGCATGGTAACCGGCCCACAATATAATTCCTACATTCTGAGCCGCAGCATAACCTACCAATTCTTCCAGATTTATCTCATCCACAACCTGCATTAAGTCTGCCTTTTTATTCACAGCCCAACCTTCATCAAGAATCACATATTCAATACCTTTTGCAGAAGCAAAATCAATATATGCCTTATAAGTAGCATTGTTTACTCCAGTAGCAAAATCAACACCTTCCAAATTCCAAGCATTCCACCAATCCCAAGCAACTTTTCCCGGTTTAATCCAAGAAATATCTTTCAATCGGGATGGAGCAGCCAGTAAATAACTCAGATTACTAGCTGCTAGATCTTTGTCCGAAGTGGTCACAATAGCAATACGCCATGGGAAACTCCTTTCTTTATCTACTTTGGCAATATAATTTTCACGTTCTTCTACCAACATTTGGAGATTATTATGCCCACCTTGAACCATTTTCTTAGGATAAGGAGCAAATACACCACTCAAACTATTTCCCCCTTTCGCTGTCGAAAGATAAAGTCCCGGATAATTCTCTAAATGAGTTTCAGTAATACACACTTTAGTTCCCTCATCTACTTCTACCACTAACGGAAGAAACATCAAGCGTTTTTCATTTAACTTCGATAGTTTATCTGTAGTATATTCATTCTCAAACGAATTAAAAAATTGCGATCCAAAATCACCGTCATTTCCTCTTTTCACATAAGGGACAGTTGCCGACACATCAGAAGGAAAACAAAAATCGACCTGCTCATTTACTACATTGAAAGGCTTTTTTACCTGACTGACAAAGCGGTAAGCCACTCCATCATCATAGGCACGAAATTCAACGGAATAATTTCCTTTAAAACGAAGTACTAATTCATTATAGCAATCTTTTATCTCCTTTGCACGATAAAAAGGAGAAGGAACTACCTGATCAACTTTTTTCTGTTTACTACCCGCCAATCCGGCATTTACTCCCCAAACCTGTCCGTTATCCAATGTCATAGAAATCGGAGAAGGAGCAAGTATCTGTTTGCCATTACAAGTGATGTCATATACCAACTGCTTACCAGTAGTAATCTTAACACATAAATTATCATTCGGAGAATTGAGCTTAAACACCTTTTGTGCCTGAACGGAAAGCACTAGCATTCCGCATGCGATCATTAGTATTAATTTCTTCATTTTTTTATTTTATATAGGTATAATATTTTATTAAAATCTACGATAAGAGATTATCTTCTTCTTAAAACTGCGTATCCAACAATATCTTTCCATCTTTATCTACTACTTTGGCTTTAATCTTTCCATCTTGGATATCTAATCGAGTAGCACTTTGATTACTTCCTACAATAACTGGAAAATGATTACCTCCACTACCTGTTTCAAAGAAAGCATAACGATGAGTATGACCGGAAATCATAAGATCAATGTTTGCCTTATTTAAAACAGGTAACATTTTAGCTGCTAAATCGCTTATTCCATGATCGGTATCCCGACCTTTGTCGAGAGAAGTAACCATTGGAAAATGCGATATGACAATACGGTATTTGGCATTCTTAAATTCTTTGGTTCTTACCAGTCCTTTCAACCATTCCGTTTGTTCAGTACGATAGTTATCGAAATCATTCAATCCTGCATAGACAGGAGCTGTATCTGGTTTGTCTTCCCCACAATCTATCATTACTATCATAATATCTCCTACCAAACGACTACCAAATATTTTGTTAGTTGTTTTCGGAAATAGCTTCGGATAGGTACGTGCCAGTTTTCCGCGTGTTTCATGATTACCTCTTACCATTTCAAAAGGAATAGATGTAGCAAAAAGACGTACACTGGTATCAATGAAAGCTTCAAATGGAGTCTCATCGTTTTCCATATAATTCATAAGATCACCGGCATAAAGAAAAACATCACAAGTTTTATAGTCACAAAGATTCAGTAATGTTTCCAACTTCTTAGCATCGTTATGTGTATCACTTACAATAAACAATGAGCCACCCTTACCTTTGGGATCGGTAGTTTGAAAAGAGTACCATTGAGAAGTGATACTATCTCCATAAACAATCTTATAAGGATTAAACTCACGTATTTCTTTTGTAAGAATACGATATTCGTAAGTAGTCCCCGGTTCTAAACCTTTTCCCCGAATGGAATGAAAAACATTATATGCATCATGCAATCCATATTCTGTATGGCGATACTTTTTAGTTTGTGTTTCTCCCTGCTTTCGTAATTCGATACACGAAAAAGCAGGAAGTGATGTGGTAAAAATAAAACTTACACCATCGGTGGTAACCTCTTGCAGATAAGGACCATGAGAGATCTTAAAAGCTTCAGCTTGTTTGGCAGAAAGACTGTAAGTAAGCCCAATAATCAGAATAAATGCCAAAGTAAATCGTTTAAGATGTAAAAGTGTGTTTCTCATTACATTTTCAGTTTACATATAGTTATTTTAAAGGTGTCGTAATTAGTTGTTGCAAAGCTAACCCGTTATTCTTTAAGCAAATGCAACATTTGAATCAAAACCTAAAAAAATCGATTCAACCAATTAGTGCATAAATGCCGACTTATATTTCTATTTTACTCAATTTGTCTTAGTAAATATAATACAGCAATCGTTTCTTTAACTCAAATACTAAAGTATTGACAAAGATATAAACCCTATTGCATATCTCCTTTCTCAATCCTGATACGTGCATCAACGGCTATAACAGACCTATCTGTAGCGAGAAGCGGATTTATATCCATCTCTTTAATTTCTGTTGCAAACCGGAGAAGTGTGGACAAACGAACAATAATCTCTGCAAACTTATCTTCATTCACCCCTTTTTGACCACGTGTTCCTTGTATAATCTTATAAGCACGCAAAGAATGAATCATAGAATATGCTTCTTCATAAGAGAGTGGAGCCAAACCGGAAGATACATCTTTCAGTACTTCTACAAAAATACCTCCCAATCCACAAAGTACTACATGACCAAATCTCTCTTCATATTTTGCACCGATAAACAGTTCAGTACCCTTCAACATGGGTTGTACCATCACTGCACGAGCTTCGGGAATTCTCATCATCCGGTCAAATTCTAACGCAAGATATTGCTCTCCTTTAATATTCAGGGAAACTCCTCCAACATCTGACTTATGTACCGGACCTACTACTTTAGCAACAACCGGAAACCCGCAACGATGGGCAAAAGCAAGAATCTCTTCTTTCTTATCAGAAACAAATTCATCCACAATCGAGATTCCTGCGGCATGAAGCAAGGCTTGGACATAATGCGGTTCGATGTAGCCATCGTTCGGAATAGAATCAATGATACGACGAATTCTCGGCACATCTACTCCGAACAATTCAATCTCGGGTGCTGCAGGTTTAGGAGCATTCACAATACGGGACAGAGCTGTCCCTAATGTCACTTCATCTGCAAAATTTACATGACCTTTTGCCAGAAATGCCGCCACTTCTGCTCCAGCAGTATTTATGGATGGTAAAATTGGGAAAATAGGTTTGCGACAAATCTGCATTTTCTCATGAAGTACATCATACATCTCAAACATTGTCACTAATCCTGGCGTACCAAAGATAGCCATCATTGCATCTATATTCTCAAATTTCTCCTCACAATAATCAATACAGGTACGTAAATGTTCTGGCGTTCCGGTTGCAAGAATATCGATTGGGTTACCAACAGAAGCACCAGGAAAAAGCTGTGCTTTCAACTCTTCCACTTGTTCTCCTTCCAGTTTGGGAACATTCAATCCACCTTTGCTTAAAGCATCGGTCAGCATAACTCCGGGACCACCCGCATGAGTTATGATGGCAAAATTCTTCCCTTTCAATTCCGGCAAAGTAAAGACACATCCTACAGTAGTGAGTTCTTCACGTGAGAAGCAACGAACAATGCCTGCTTTACGGAATAAAGCTTCAACTGCTGAATCTGAACTGGCAATTGCCCCTGTATGCGAAGAAGCTGCACGACTTCCACTTTCCGAACTTCCTGCCTTAATAGCTGCTATCTTGCAGCCTTTCCTAATTAAAGAAGAAGCATGGAATAACAGCCTATCCGGTTTTTTAATACTCTCAATATAAAGTAATTTAAGATGGGAATCCCTTTCCGGATCAAAATGCTCATCCATGAACTGAAGCACATCTTCCACCCCTATTTGTTTCGCATTACCTACTGACCAGACGGAATTAAACTGTAATCCTTTCGTTACGGCACTCTCTAAAATAAATACAGCTGTAGCTCCAGAACTGGAAATTAAATCCACTCCCCTTGAATTTAAATTAGGAATAGGCTGACTGAAAACACTATGATGACAAGTATTCATTAATCCAATACAATTAGGACCGATCAAAGATGCTCCATATTGATTGACAGTTTCCAAGATCCGCTGTTCAAGCAAGGCTCCTTCATGTGTTTCCTCTCCAAATCCAGCAGAAAGAATGATAAAAGCCCTTGTTTTTTTTTCTTTTGCCAACAAATCGACTACATCCGGACATAAAGCTGCAGGAATAGCCAATACAGCCAAATCTGTATTTGGTATATCTTTTACATCAGCAAAAGCAGGAACTCCTTGTATCTCTTTCTCTTTTGGATTCACTGCTCTAAGTTCTCCACAATATCCTCCGTTAATCAGATTCTTCAATATAGCACCACCTGGCTTATGTATATTATTCGAAGCCCCTACTACAACAATGCTTTTGGGACACAGTAACTGGGTTGTTATCATATCGTCTACAGGTTTTATTTAACGTAAGTACAAATATATTCTTTTTCTGAAAGAAATATGAAAAAATATGCAGAAAGATTGGGGTACTTATTTATTGAGGTGTCTATACTATAACTTAATGACATAATTCGCATTATGTCATGTTGGGAATAAAAAGGGTTCCATAGTATCATAGAAGAGACTTTTTGAATGATAAAAGATATAACGTCTGGAATGTTTGGGTTGGGACAAGTAAGATCCCAAAATATGTGGAAAGAGTACTGTGTTAAAGTAAATACATATTAAAATAATATACCTTTTTATTAACCTTTTAATTATTTAATTTATGGATAAACACCTGATTGTAGCACTTATGTGTTGTTTGTTTATGATCGGCTGTAAAGACGATTTCAAGGATCCCAGCGTGTGGGACCTCAAACCTTGTGATCCGTCAAAGCCAGTGGAGTTTATAGACTTTACTCCCAAAGAAGGTGGCGTACGTACTAGAATGTACATCACAGGCTCAAATTTTGGTACGGATGAAAGCAGGATTCATGTGATGATAGGAGGGCATAAGGCACCGGTAATTGCATCTGATGGCTCAAAAATTCATTGTATGCTTCCAGCGCGTGCTTACGACGGTGACATTAAAGTCGTTATTAATGACAAAGATGGCAATGTTGTCACAGAATATACATTCGAGGAACGTTTCAATTATCAGTCTAAGGTGGTCGTAGGAACATTGTTGAGAAACTACAATTCCCAAACCGGAGCTGCCCCGTTCCAAGACGGTGCCTTTGCCGATGGTGCTGGAGTCCCGACCAGCGACTGGATGGTGTTTGATCCCAAACCGGATAATGGTGACAAAATAATCTTCACCTCTAATTTCAGTGGTGGAAGTGAGGGTATCCGCATGATTAATTTGACTAAACAGGAGGTAAAAACGGTCTATGCAGGTTCACGATCTTCCAAAATGCAGACTTTTACTTTCTCGGCAGATGGTGATACATTGTTGATTGCTGATGATAATGGTAGAGGTACTAAGGGCGATATTACAATGCCTAACATCCATTACTTATTGCGTTCGGAAGGCTTTCAGAAATTACGCGCGTATTCTTATAGTTCGTGTACTTATGGCTTGGTATATATGCCGGACGGAACTATTTTCTTTGCTACTTATCCAAATGCGTCGATAATGAAACTGGTACGTAATAGCGGAGTGCCTGTCATAGATGGAAGCGGCACCGTCGCTTTCGATTTTCTTAGAAGCGCGGGTCGCCAAGTAAAGATGAGGGCACATCCGAGTGGAAAATTCGTTTATATATTCAGCCGTTATGAAGGTGGCGTTTATAAAAGTGAATATGATCCCGTAGCTAAAATGCTTAGAAGCCCTACGCTTGTAGCGGGATCTACATTGGCTGGATCAGCAGCGGATGTGAAAGAAGGGGCTGGTTCACTGGCTCGTTTCGGACTTCCCTGGTGTGGTGATTTTGTAAAGAATCCCCAATATGTGCAAGAGGGTAGAGAAGATATTTATGATTTTTATTTAGCCGACCAGCGGGGGCAGTGTATCTGGAAAATCACCCCGGAAGGAATCGCCAGCATCGTTGCAGGCCGTAGTAATTTCACAGCGGACAATACTTACAATGGATATATCGATGGCGATCCGTTACACGAGGCACGTTTCTACAACCCACAATCTATAGCTTATGATGAAGAAGAGGAGACATTCTATATCGGTGACAGTGGAAATCATTGTGTCCGTTATCTAAGAACCGAATAATACTATAAAAACACATGTAATATGAAAAAACTATTTTTACTGTTTTTGTTGGTGACAGGATATGTCGGCGTTTCCTATGCGCAGGAGCAACAACAAGTGGAAGTGATGGGTACTGTTACCGATGTAAACAATGAGCCTCTTATTGGCGTAAACATTACCGTGAAAAACATGCCGGGATTCGGTGTGATGACTGACGTCAATGGTAAATATAAGATAAAAGTACCCGACTACTCCACATTGATTTTCTCTTATGTAGGTTTTACATCACAAGAAGTGTTTGTAAAAAACAAGAAAGTGATTGACATTGTCATGAAAGAGGATGAAAATAATGTATTGGATGAAGTTACCGTTACAGGTACCGGTGTACAGAAGAAGATTACCGTCACCGGTGCAGTAACCACGGTGGACGTGGAGCAATTAAGGACCCCTACCTCCAGTATTACAAATGCCCTAGCCGGTAATGTGCCGGGGATTTTGGCACGTCAGACTTCCGGACAACCAGGTGAAAACATCTCCGAATTCTGGATACGCGGTATCTCTACGTTTGGAGCAGGTTCCAGTGCACTAGTCTTGGTCGATGGATTCGAACGTAGTCTGAACGAAATCAATGTAGAGGATATTCAAGACTTTTCTGTTTTAAAAGATGCTTCCGCGACAGCTATTTATGGTTCCCGCGGAGCAAATGGTGTTGTGTTGATTACCACCAAGCGTGGAAAGGAAGGAAAAACGAAAATAGACGCGAAAGTAGAGACCTCTTATAGTACACGTACCATGACTCCGGAATTTGTAGACGGTGTGACCTACGTCAATATGGTGAACGAAGCTTTCTCCACCCGTAGTCAGCCAATTCCTTATACAGATGAGGAAGTTGAGCTCTTTAAGAACGGGTTAGATCCGGAGCTCTATCCGAATGTGGATTGGATGGACATGATTCTTAAGAAAGGTGCCCCCATCTATCGCGCTACGCTTAATTTAAGCGGTGGAGGTACCACTGCCCGTTACTTTGTTTCCGCCAGCTATGTGGATGAAGGAGGTATGTACAAGTCGGATGAAGGACTAGAAAAATACAACACTAATGCCAACTACCGCCGATGGAATTATCGTATGAACATCGACCTAAATCTGACAAAGACTACCTTGTTGAAAGTCGGCATATCCGGTTCATTGGATAAACAGAATCAACCGGGAGGGTCTGCTAGTCAGATATGGATTTCTGCACTCTCATACAATCCCATCGCTACTCCAGTAAGATACAAGGATGGAAAATGGGCTGCACAGGGTACTAATAACCAAATTAATCCATGGATGTTGGTTACGCAGATGGGATATCAGGAAAAATGGAACAACAAGATACAAAGTACCGCTAATCTGGAACAAGACTTGAAGTTTATCACCCAAGGACTGAAGTTCTACGGACGGTTCGGATACGATACTAATACTTATAACACCAACTCACATATTAAATGGCCTGACATGTGGAAGGCACAGAATAAGCGGAATGCTTTAGGGGAGCTGGAATATGACAAGGTAGTAGACGAACAATTGATGGTAGTTAATCCTCATTCGACAGGTGAACGTAAAGAGTATCTGGAAGCTGAATTGCATTATGACCGTACCTTCGGTGATCATATGGTGGGTGGCGTTATAAAATATTCACAAGATAAGACAGTAAATACCTCTGAAAACCTTGAGAAAAACGCAATTCAAGCTATTGAACGTCGTCATCAAGGACTAGCCGGACGCTTCACTTATGGATGGAAATACCGTTATTTCTTTGATTTCAACTTTGGTTACAACGGTTCGGAAAACTTTGCTACCGGACATCAGTTCGGTTTTTTCCCGGCTTATTCCGCAGCATGGAACATTGCAGAAGAACCAATTATTAAAAAGATTTTTCCATGGATGAACATGTTCAAACTCCGTTATTCATACGGCAAGGTAGGCAACGACTATTTATCATCACGTTTCCCCTATTTGTCATCGTATAAGACCAATGATATATACGGTTATTATTACGGGGATATAGGTACTTCTACTTCTCCCTCCGCTTTCTATCAGGGATTAACTTTTAATAATTTTGCCTCAAGAGGCATTTCATGGGAAATTGCGAAAAAGCACGATGTCGGAATTGATTTCTCTCTGTTCGACGACAAGTTCAGCGGTACCATAGATTACTTCCACGAACAGCGTGACGGAATTTATCAGAAGCGAGCATTTTTACCGTACAGTACTGGTTTATTGGAGGATGCTCCGTATGTCAATGTGGGATCCGTTTTATCAAAGGGGTTCGACGGGAACATCTCTTACAATCAGAAATTGGGTGAAGTCAATCTTACCTTCCGCGGCAACATGACCTATAGTAAAAATGAAATCAAAGCGTATGATGAGGCTTACAGCCATTATGACTATACCCTTTACAGCGGATTCCGCGTAGACCAGTTGAGGGGGCTAATTTCGAAAGGACTGTTTACAGACTATGATGACATCCGTAACAGTCCGAAGCAGACATTTGGAGACGTAGCCCCAGGTGACATCAAGTACAAAGATATTAATGGCGATGGAGTGATTAACAGCAATGATATCGTACCTATCGGTGCTACCACCAAACCGAACCTGATTTATGGATTCGGAGTCTCGGCTCAGTGGAATGGGTTCGACTTTAACGTACATTTCCAAGGAGCGGGAAAATCTTCTTTCATAACCTATGGGACAGTTGCCCGTCCTCTCAGTAGTAGATATTGGGGAAATATTCTGACCGATGTGGTGGGAAATTATTGGTCTTTAGGTACCAATGAAGATCCTAATGCGAAATATCCACGTCTGACTTTCGGACCCAATAACAACAACTACCAAAATTCTACTTATTGGATGCGCGACGGTTCTTATCTTCGTCTGAAGAATTTGGAGTTGGGTTATACACTTCCTACTAGGTGGACAAGAAACTTATATATAAATAAGATGCGTATCTATTTCATGGGAACCAACTTGCTGACATTCTCCGGCTTTAAGTTGTGGGACCCTGAAATGGGTAGCGCAACAGGAGAAAAATATCCCTTATCCAGAACCTATACAGTAGGATTGACTGTTAATTTATAAAATAGAATACTATGAAGAAAAAAATACACTTATTGCTGGGAATGGCAGTTGTTGCTTGCGGACTGTCCTTCACTTCCTGCTCCGATTTTCTGAATGTAGAGAAATATTTTGAGGATACACAATCCGAAGATAAAATATTCTCCGATGATATGTATACACTACAGTGGCTTTCTTATTGTTATAGCCGTTTATTGGGTGATAACATAGAAGTGGGCCATTCCCGCTTTTGTCCGCAAAACTTCGCAGACGATCAGGTGTTCAGTGAAACGTATGGCCGTTATAAGGCATACAAACTGGGAGAGATCGGATATGGTTATTCATACAGCGGTTACTACCAGAATGCTTGGAAATGGTCATATGCGGCTATCTATCAAGCGACAGTGTTGATTAATAAAATAGACGTCAATCAAGACTTTACCCCGGAAGAGATTCAAGATGTGAAAGGGCAGGCGCGTTTCCTTCGAGCTTATTTTTACTGGATGTTGTTAAGAAGATATGGACCAATACCTTTGCTACCGACCGAAGGCGTTGATTATACCAAGCCATACGATGAACTGAGTTATCCGCGTAACACATATGATGAGTGTGTAGAATTTATCACTTCGGAAATGGTGCAAGCAGCCAAAGAGTTGCCAGAAGAACGGGATAATTTGAATCTTGCCCGCCCCACCCGGGGAGCCGCCCTAGCGGTACGTGCCAAGGTTTATCTTTATGGGGCCAGCCCATTGGCGAACGGTAATACGGAGATGTCTGATTTTACAGATAAGACTGGACGCGTATTGATTCCACAAGAATATGATGAGTCCAAATGGGCAAAAGCGGCGGCAGCGGCTAGAGATGTAATAGAGGGTGGTTGGTATAAGCTATTCACGGTTAAAAAACGGGAAACGGCAGCCAAGGGAGATTATTCTTATCCAAAAACTATCGAGCCCCCATATAATGAAAAGTTTTCAAACAAACCATTCCCTGACGGATGGGCAGATATAGACCCATTTGACTCTTATCGTTCATTATTTAATGGGGAGGTCTTTCTGTTCAATAATCCGGAGATTATCTTCAGTCGTGTCGTAAACGATGCCGCTGCCGATTTTGATAATCTGGGAGATTATAGCGATGTAGTGCAGTTGGTAAAACATCAAATGCCGTCATCTGTCGGTGGTTGGAATATGCATGCCATGACAATGAAACAGTGTGACGCTTATGACATGGCGGATGGAAAGCCATACGACCGTGCAACCGGTATGACTGGCTTTGCAAGCAGTGATAATAAGAAAGATCGCCCTTATGACAATCTGGAAGACGGCGTTTGGCTGGGATACGCTAACCGTGAACCACGTTTCTACGCGTCTGTAGGTTATAACGGCGCGAGGTGGAACTGTACAAGTGCCACAGGTACCGGTGCTGCCAATGTTATAAACAAACAGGTGTGGTATTATCGCGGTGAAACGGACGGGCGTTCCAATAGTGTCGAGCGGTGGCTGGTTACCGGTATTGGTATAAAGAAATATATCAATCCGTCCGACTGTGCCAATAACAGCGGAAGCATTACACAGAAGCCGGAACCCGCTCTCCGTTATGCAGATATCTTGCTTTCTTATGCGGAAGCGTTGAACAATTTAACAACTACCTATGAGATTCCATCATGGGACGGAAGTACCACATACATCGTTGGTCGCGATATCGAAGAAATGCGTCGTGGTGTGAAACCTGTCCGTATGCGTGCCGGAGTACCTGACTATGATGATGACGTATATAGAGATAGAAACGCATTCTTTGATAAAATCGTACATGAGCGTCAGATCGAGTTCTTTGCTGAAAGTCAGCGTTACTATGATGTACGTCGCTGGAAGATTGCTCCGGAACATGAAGGAGGACAGATTTACGGTTGCAACGTAATGATGGATAAGGAACATGCAGAAGCATTCTACACGCCGGTCAGAGTAACCGGAGTCCAAACCGCTTTTTCTCGGAAACAATATTTCTGGCCTATGAACTATGATGAGTTGCAACGGAATAGAAACATGACTCAAGCTCCGGGATGGCAAGATTACGATTAAGAGATGTAATATAAATAATGAATTAATACAAGATGAAAAAAGTATATATTTTAGGAATCATATTGGGTGCATGTACTTTATTCAGTTCATGTAACGATGAATGGAAAGACGAGCTTTTTACAAGGATGATTTCTTTCAAAGCACCGAACGGCAATAATAGCGTGAGTGATATTTACATACGCTATCAGCCTGATGGTAGCGGCTCGTTTCAATTACCAGTGATTGTCAGCGGTTCTCAAGCTAATACTAAGGATATAGACGTGAAAATCAGTGTGGATAATGATACTCTCGCAATTCTGAATACAGAGAAATATCTGGACCGCAGGGACCTGTGGTACAAGCAATTGCCAGAGCAATTTTATTCATTCCCGACAAACGGAGTTTGCCGTATTCCCGCAGGAAAGGACGTCCAAACCTATGACATCGACTTTCATTTGGAAGGACTGGATTTGAATGAGAAGTGGGTACTCCCGCTGACAATTGAGACAGACCCTTCTTATGAGCTGAATATCCGTAAGGGATATTATAAGGCATTGTTGAATCTTCATCTTTTTAATGATTACTCGGGCACTTACTCTGCAACGGGCATGAATGTCTATTTGGGAGAAAGCAGTAATGATCCTGCCACGGCAGGGACCCGTGATGTTCGGGTAGTGGACGATAAATCGGTTTTCTTCTATGCCGGAACTTGGTGGGAAGAGGATGAGCACCGCGACAAATATAAAGTGATTGTTGAATTTGGTGAAGGAACTGAGGATGCGGATGGAGTGGTTACCGGTCCACTGACTGTTAGAGCTGGTGATGCTGCTAATGAAGCTCAAATCAGTTCGTTTGGTAACTGCCGTTATCGTAGAAGCGTGGAACCGCATCCGACTCAACCGTATATAGAATTACATACTACGGTGATGTATTTGAATTATTATTATACGGATGTCACTTCAGATCCGGCCAATCCAATTCTTTACCGAGTTACAGGTAACATGTCTATGCAACGTTCGGTTAATAAGTTGATTCCGGATCAAGATCAAGCTATTCAGTGGTAAGTCTTTAGTAAATACTGCAAGACATGAACATATGAAGTAAGCCCTAAATGTTATTAACAAACTATTAGGGTTTACTTCTTAATATAACTCTACTAGAAAAAACATCATTTTCTCTATCAACCTATCACCAATTTTCTATATCCCCCTATTCATCGTACTTGCAAGAGGTGATAGGTTGGAAATCAACCTATCACCTTCTCTATCACCTATCACCTTTGCCGGTTCTTGCCATTATCCTCTTCGTTTTATGGATGCGGATAACCTTTTAAACTCCTTAATAGTAAACATACATTTCATTAATAACAAACTTTCTGTTCTTTAATACCTAACTTCTTCTCCCCTGATAGAAAAATTATTTTTGTTAGGAATAAACTATAAACGGAAGTTGCGGTTATATAAATGGAAGTTGAATTTATATAACCGCAACTTTTGTTTATATAACTGCAACTTCCATTTATAGTTTACAAATTAATAAAAACAACTTTACTATTAAAGAAAATAAAGTTTGTAATAGGAGGAGAAGAACTAATCTATTAATACTTCTGCTCATCACTTATAATATCATGAAAATTGTGGATATGGAAAACTGAGCTCGGAAATAAATCGACGACTACATGGGAAGAGGAAATTGAATTTGCGGTTATTGCTGTATAAAAATGGATGGAAGGTTTAACGAGCAAATGTTGTATCATATGAATAAAAATAGATTTTGGTAAAGAATCCGATAGCGTACCGAATACTTTGCCAAAATCTATAGTATCCAACTTATCCACCTTTTGGGGAATACATTATCTTTTCAGAAATTTTCCTTAGTGATACTACATATAATCATCTTATATATAGCTCAGTCGGAAATTACCACTGAATAGCCTGATCTTGATCCGGTATCAACGTATTGATAGAGCGTTGTGTACCCATACTTCCGGTAGCGCGATAACGAATCGGATGATCCGGATCAGATGTATTATCCGTATAATAATAATTCAGGTATATGGTCGTAGTATGCTTTTCGATATGCGGCAGAGTCGCATGCGGTTCTACGCTTCTACGATAATGGCAACTACCAAATGGTTCGATTTGAGTCGGATTTGTTGGATCTACCGCAAACACTTCAATCGGTCCCGTCTCAACTCCGTCTTCATCAATTGTCCCCTCTCCGAATCTGACACCAACTTTATATTGATTACGTTTCTCATCTTCTTCCCACCAAGTTCCGGCATAGAAGAACACTGTCCTGTCGTCTATAACACGTAGCTCGCGAGTAGCTACAGTTGCGGGATCTTTTGTACTTTCACCAATAAAAACACTCACGGCATTCGATGCGTAGCTTCCGGAATAGTCATTGAATAAATGAAGATTCAGTAAGGCTTTATGATATCCTTTACGGATATTTTGCACGTATGACGGATCTTTGTCTATGGTTAATGGAAGTACCCATTTCTCATTCAAGTCCAATCCCTTCAAATTGAAGTCAATGGCAAATGTCTCTGTATTTTTCCCGGCCGGAATATGGCAAACTCCATTTGTCGGGAACGAATAAAATTGTTCCGGAAGTTGATGATACCACAAATCATTGCGGTCCAAGTACTTTTCGCGATTAAAAGTATCAAGCGTATCGTTATCTACACTGATTTTCACATCTATATTCCGGGCGTTTTCCCGTGAACCACTCACAATGACTGGCAACAGAAACGAGCCGGAACCGTCAGATTGGTAACGTACATAAATGTCATGTACTCCCTGACTGCCTAACGGTGCTTTCAATGATACCATCTCCACATATAATTCGTCTTTCCATTCGTCGTTGCATGAACTGAATACAGCACATACTCCTAACATCATTCCTAATATATATAATTTCTTCATATTATATTTTTTTATGTACTTAGATTTATTAATCGTAATCCTGCCATCCGGGTGCCTGAGTCATATTCTTATTTCGTTGTAACTCATCATAGTTCATAGGCCAGAAGTATTGTTTGCGGGAGAAAGCAGTTTGTACTCCTGCTACTCTGACAGGCACATAAAAGGCTTCTTTGTTCGCTTCGTCCATCATCACGTTGCATCCGTAGATCTGTGCACCTTCATGTTCCGGAGCAATCTTCCAACGACGCAAATCATAATAACGCTGACTTTCAGCAAAGAATTCAATCTGACGTTCGTGTACAATTCTTTCAAATAGCAGATCGCGATTCCCGTAAATATCATCAGTAAAATCAGGTACTCCGGCACGCATACGGACGGGTTTTATACCACGGCGCATTTCGTTAATATCACGGCTGATGACATGTGTTTTGCTGCCATCCCATGACTCAATCTCATAACTGTTACCATCTTTTATTTCATTCAAAGCTTCTGCATAAGATACCAATATATCGGCATAACGAAGAGCCGGTTCCAGTTTAGCAAGTATATTTCCACCATGATTCATACAGTCATTCGAATGAACATATTTTTTGATGCCTATACCGGTAACCAGCCAACGTTCACTATTATTGGCACGTCCGTCCGGCTTGCCACGATAGTACCATACTTGCTTGTTGATTACATCAGATGCAGAATTATCCGAAGCACTCGTACAGTTCCATCTTGCACCATTATAACCCACAGATGCATAAAAACGAGGCTCGCGATTGGCATATCCCATCCAAACTCCATCTTCTAGATTATCATAAGGTCGGTCTTTTTTATTTTTAGCACTGGCAAAACCGGATAAGCAAGTTTCACGGTCAAAAGGTTTACCGTCTGCCATATCGTAAGCATCGCATTGTTTCATGGTCATACTGTGCATATTATATCCACCTGCAGAATTTGGTATCTGATGTTTAACTAAATCAATTACATCACAGTAATCTACCAAATAATCATGGTCGCCTTCTGCCCTATTAGTGACGCGACTGAAAATAATCTCCGGGTTATTGTAATAATTGACTTCACCGCTAAATGTCGATCGATATGATTCAAACGGGTCGATATCTTTCCATCCTTCCGGGAAATTCTTTTCCGAATAAACCGGATGATAAGGAGGTTTGATTGTTTTAGGATTCGCATAATCACCGGCAACTTCACTATCGCGGAATTTTCTCGTAAACAACTGATACCATCCGCCTTCTATCACATCTTTCGCAGCAGCAGCGGCTTTCGCCCACTTTTCTTCACTATATTCCTGAGAGATCAGCACGCGCCCGGTCTTGTCTTGGAAATCTGACATTTCAGTGTTTCCATTAAAAAGCGGACTGGCTCCATAGAGATATACTTTGGCACGGACCGCTAGTGCAGCTCCCCGGGTGGGACGTGCCATATTCAAGTTATTGCGTTTCTCCGGCAGTTCCTTGGCAGCTTGTTTCATCTCCTCTGCAATAAATTCCACACACTCATCGTATGTGTTACGTGGATAACTCAGTTCTTCGTAACTTTTTCCGTAATCCACGCCTCCCGTCGGCATGATGGGTACCGGACCGTATCTTCTCATCATTAACCAGTAAAAGTATGCACGTAAGAAACGAGCCTGCCCTTTTACATCAGAAATTTCTTCGGGTGTCAGGTCAATATTTCCGTCTATTCTATTAATCAAAACGGTAGCCTGATAGATAGCAGCGTAAGCCCATTTCCAAGAATTCTGATAATAACCACTGTATGAATAACCGTATCCGATTTCTCCCAGCTTGTAGGCTTTATAACGTCCATAGGTTTCACTAAACACTTGGTCGTCCGCAAAGTTTTGCGGGCAGAAACGGCTATGACCGACTTCTATATTATCTCCCATTAATCGGCAGTAACAATAAGACAACCATTGCATCGTATAAGTTCTATCTGTAAATATCTTATCTTCAGACTGCGTGTCAGCGAAATGCTTTTCTACATTTAAATAATCGCTACAAGAAGTGAAAAACGATCCAAACGTCATTACGGACACTGCTAATAATATATATATTTTTCTATTCATGATATTTTGTTTTATAAGTTAACAGTCAACCCAAGCGTATAGGTTCTACTCAAAGGATACTTTTCACCGGTTCCACTACCCATTTCCGGATCCCAAAGGTCGAATTTGGAGAATGTTAGCAAATTGGTTCCCATGAAATAAATGCGAACTTTATTCAAATAGATACGGTTCATCCACCTTGTAGGCAATGTGTAACCCAATTCCAGATTCTTCAGACGAAGATAAGAACCGTCGCGCATCCAATACGTAGAAGAACGGAAATTGTTACCATTGCCTCCAAAGCTCAAGCGTGGATATTTGGCATTCGGGTTTTCATTGGTACCTAATGACCAATAGTTACCGTCTACATCACTCAGGATATTTCCCCAATATCCTTGGCTAAGAGGATAAGCGACAGACCCGTAGAGAGCGAAAGATGATTTGCCGGCTCCTTGAAAATGTAAATTGAAATCGAATCCTTTCCATTGAGCTGACAAACCGAAACCATAGATCAGGTTTGGTTTAGTCGTAGCTCCGATAGGTACTTCATCATTACCGTCAATCACTCCGTCACCATTCACGTCCTTATATTTGATATCACCTGGGGCTACTTCTCCAAACGTCTGTTTAGGACTGTTACGGATTTCATCATAACTGGAAAACAAACCTTCGGAGATCAATCCTCGCAGTTGATCTACGCGATAGCCCTTTTTATACTTATAGTCAAAGTGGCTGAATTGCTCATCGTATTCTTTAATCTCATTCTTACTATAAGTCATATTGGCACGAAATGTGAGATTAAAATCTCCAAACTTCTGGTTATAAGCAATGTTGCCGTCAAAACCCCTTGACAAGACAGATCCTATATTAGCATACGGAGAGTACTCTAACAATCCGGTGCTGTAAGGTAAGAAAGTACGTTTCATGTAAATTCCGTCACGTTGTTCGTGAAAATAGTCGATAGTACCGCTAAATTTGTCGTTGAACATAGAGAAATCGATACCAACGTCGTGCTTTTTAGCAATTTCCCATGTAATGCCATTAGAGGCAAAATTGCTATAAGTCAATCCTGGATAGAATGTACCGCTAAAGGACTCAGTTCTCACATCACCAAAATAGTAACCATATTTGTCAGCTGTTTTATACGTTGACAGATAAGGAAAACGGATCTTTGTACTACCTTCCATTAGATTATCGTTACCTACTTTACCGTATGAATAACGTAATTTGAACATATTCATCCATTTGAGATTTTTCTTGATAATTGGTTCTTCTGCAATGTTCCATGCTGCGGAATAAGCCGGGAAGAAACCAAACTGGTGTCCGGTAGCAAAGTTCTCTGATCCGTTATAACCAAAATTGAAATCAACAAAATAACGGTATTTCCATCCGTATGTGAAGCGTCCGGCCAAACCTTGATGACGGTTTTGAATGCCTTGAATAGCATTAAGTGTAGGATTTTCAGAAGTGTTTACCGTCTTATCCTGTGTGTATTTCATGACTCCACCTATTATATGATCCCCAAATGTACGGTTATAATGCAACTCCGCTTCCAGATATTCCTTACGGTCACCAGTTGAAGTTGGCGTAATCTTCATTAATTGTTCATCTACCACTTTTTTTAGTTCCAATTGTCCAAAACCGTTGCGTTGGTTTTGCGCTCTCCACATATCAGGCCATTTACGGTGTGCATTGCTATTATAAGTATTGGTATCATAGCCGAAACGTCCGATGAATTTCAGACCTTTAGTGACGAACTTCAAATCTTGCTCCAGATTGATCGTAGTTTGAATTTTATTATTCCAATTTTCAGCATATCCCATCTGAGTAACCAAAAACCATGGGTTTATCTGATTGTTTGTTCCTTGCGCAGCCCACTTTCCATCTTTATATTTCACTGGGGTAGCAATAGGATTGTATGAAAGAGCAGATATCCAAACCTGGCTGGCTGTTCCTCCCGGTTGGTTTTTCTTATCCAGCGAGCCGCTTACACCTACCTTGAGTAAAGTAGTTTTGGTTAGATTCAAGTCTATATTCATACGATAGTTCCAACGGCGATAATTCGCATTAGTATCATATTCCTTCAATCCTTTGTCCGTCTTATACATACCACCTTCATCCACATAGCTGGCAGAAACGAAGTAGCGCGCAGTAGTACCTCCACCACTCAAGTCGACTGTAGCGCGATAGATAGGAGCACCTTTTTTAAGAATCATATCCATCCAGTTTACATTCGGGAAAAGTTCCGGATCAAGTCCGTTACGGAAAAGTTCTACGTCTTCATCCGTATATGGTGCTGGCTTACTACGTGTAGTAAACGCCTCATTTACCATCTGTACATATTTTACACCATCTACAAATTCTGGAGTCTTAGTACGTGTACTGTAAGAAGTCTCCACTTTTGCATTCACTTTCGTTTTACCTTCTTTTCCTCGCTTAGTAGTGATTAATACAACACCATTTGCGCCACGAGAACCATAAATAGCAGTTGCGGAAGCATCTTTCAATACCGAGAAATCTTGAATGTCTTCTACGTTTACTTCATTCAAGCTACGTTCGAATCCATCGACTAAAACCAGTGCACTGGCACCCGCTCCGAAAGTGGAAATACCGCGAATCCAGAACTCGGAAAAGTTCTCACCCGGTTGGCCGGAAGTCTGACGAGCCATAATGCCTGGAACGGTACCTGCTAGTGCATTCGTGATGCTGGCACTGGGAGTTTTTAACTGGGAAACATCGACTGTAGTCACTGCACCTGTCACCGTAATTTTCTTTTGCGCACCAGTACCGGTGATAGTTACTTCGTCAAGTACATTAGCTTCGTCTTCTTTCAACACCACATCGATTACTTTATTCCCTTTCACTATTTTTTCTTGAGTTTTAAAACCTATATAAGAGTATACCAAAGTGGCATATTCACTTACTTTGATTTTATAACGTCCATTTATGTCAGTCATCACTCCAAATCCCGGCATATTCTTCACCGTAATGTTCGCTCCGATAAGTGGCTCCTTATTATTGTCGGTGACAACCCCCGTTACTTCTATTTGTTGTTCCTGAGCATAGGAGGCATTCATACATCCTATCACCAACCAAAACAGTAAAAATATTTTTTTCATATCATCTGTGTTTTTATAGTATATAGTATTATTCGGTTCTCAAATAACGAATACAATGGTTTCCATTATCTACCAAATAGAAAGTTTCTTCTTCCGGATCATAGGTACAGGCACGTGGTGCTTTGAAACGTGCCTCATGTAACGGCTCGCCATCAATATATCCATCAAATTTATTATCAACCGTATAATTACTACGTCCGGCGATAATAGTGGCAACTTGGTCCGGAGTAAGTTTCCACATACAATGTGCCACTTGATCCATAAATACAAAATCGTACATATCACCGTCGGGACGATCCGCATATTTAGGATTATATGCAAAACAACCTGCCCATGGTCTTGCAAAACGCGCTTGAGCACCTACACCTTCCTGAATATTGTTCGCATTATCTTTGCTGCCATAATCACCGGCATAAAGTTGAATACCATTCAGTCGATGTCCTGCTGCATTGTATTCACACTTATAAATAGCACCTGTTTGGATACTGAAAATAAGTACATATTTACCATCGGGATGTGCCTTGATCTTAATTTGCCGTCCTTTATCTGCAGAAACTTGATTCATGGAGCACATTACTTCACATTTTCTGTCAATATAGGGAGGAGTTGCCTGTGCACCGCGATCCATCTTTAGAACTGATCCATTGGGATAAACCGTATAGAATATAGTTCCATCCGGCATATAAGCCACAGCATAAGCACACGGTCCATAACAGTAGGGACGCAACTTACTGAAGTTTTCAGAACGAAGAGCGTACCAGATATTAGTCATTTCTACATTACCCATAGTGCCCTTTCCATTATCGTCGGGAATCAGTAAAGTATCGCCATCGGCAGAGAACTCGAAGGTCTGCATTTTAGGCGAACGGGCTCCCGTATAGATCGTACTTATCTCCTGTTTAGTCAGATTAATCGTGCGAATTGCTTCGTTACCTCCCTGATAATTGATGGTGAAAATAATCTTGTCACCATCTGTCGGTTTCGGATCAAATATCATCCAGTCGGAATAAGGCAGTCCTGCCCCTTCGGAGAAAGCTCCGTCCTGAAACGGGTGTGCATTCGTATTCGGATCGACATTTCTCAATAAGGTACCTACCACGGTTTTGGAGTGATAGTTGAAAGCTTCGTCAAATGTATAGTCCTTCACAACCTTATTGTCCTTGTCTCTGACCACAATATTTATGACACCGCCATATGCACGCCCAGGAAGCATACAATACAGAGTTGAACCATTTGAAGAAATAACGGGTGTTTTTTGTCCGCCAATAGTTACACTAATTTTACTCTCATCTTTACCAAAATTCGAACCACTGATATACAGCCTGGTACGTACGCCACCTTCTTTAGGAGTAAAATCCTTAAACTCAACCGGCCTTGACGGATCACATGGTGTAGTATCCCACACTGTCGGGTCTTTAGTATCGTCTTTACAGCCAGTCACTAACATGCTGCATAATGCTAGCATGTAAATTAAGTGTCTATTCATAAATTAAATAATTAAAAAGGTTAATAAAAATCACGTTACATGTATTTACTTTTATAATATCTATATATTAAAGCGAGCATAATTTCATCATATCAATAAATAGAATTGACAAATATTTAATTCAATCAATAGAATTTATATGTGTTTAATAATTTCAATTTGTTTCAACCAAACATTCCAGACGTTATATCTTTTATCATTCAAAAAGTCTCTTCTATGATACTATGGAACCCTTTTTATTCCCAACATGACATAATGCGAATTATGAATGCTTATTTTTAAAATTGAAAAACAAAATAAGTATTCAATCAATAGATTACACGTGTTTTATTAGTTAAGTAGATGCTTTCAATTATTTTACATGTAATAAGGTCTTCTTATCTTTACTTAATCAGCGGAGAACAATCGGTTATTTCTTACTGCTTTACCTTAATAGAAAATATGTTTCTTATTACAATAGTTCGTTAAATATTTAATTAACATTTACGCAGCAATTGCTGCAAATTTCACTCCCTCTTCCCATAGTCTTCGATTTATTTCCTCGTTAGGATTAATCCCTAACACGGAAATAAATCGTTGCATAAGAAAAAGATTGTGGCACAGCACCTTTACAGATGCCATTGATAGAACAGTTCCCTTCTCCAAGGCTTTCACTTTTGCCAGATTTACACTGGTCAATGAAGCGTTAAAGTGGAAATGCAGTTTGTCCAAGTCGCGACTTTGGCAGTCGGTCAGCCCTGTGAATTGCTTGCTATCCCGGTAGCAAAATTCAATTTGAAAACGAGTCCTGTAATAATCCAGTATATCCATCGCTTTCATCTGCGTGTCCGTAGAGAAATATAACTTACGCACCTTCTTGTCATCACTTTCCCAAATACACAATCGAATATTTCTCCCTAAGGAACGGGAGTGGACGATTGCTGAAAGTATTCGTCCCTCTCCCTTTTCCAACTGAATAATTTCAAAACGTTCCTCTTCCAAGTGTTTCATATCAATTTTACCATCATACAATTTAGGTCGGCCCTTTTTACCCGTAGGTTGTTCCATCGTCAGATACCGGAAATAAGCGTCATCCCGAAAACGACTGATGACATGGAATCCTATATCCAGGGCACCATCCACAAAAGTGGATTTAGAGAAATAAGCATCGGCAACTACATACTTGGTCAGCTGCTGAAGAGTTCCCTTACGGGTACGAAGTACATGCAAATACCAATCTATCAATGTCCATTTAGCTTGTTCCAAGGTTTTCACAGGCGGCGTTTGAACGGCCTCCAAATGGAAGCAGGTATGAAGATCCATATCAATAATACCTATACCGGAGATTTCAAGACCATGCTTAGCCATTTTTGCACAACCGGACCAAAAACGGCCCAGATAGGGAGTGCATTTCCCTGACTTGCTGATATAACTCGGATCGAAAGCGATAGCAACACGGCTACTTATCTGAGATTCAGCCAAAGTCGCATTGAAGCAGAGCCAGTCAAACTTGCGACCAAACTGCTGACGATAGCGTTGTTCGCAAAAGCGACCATAACGACCCAGTTGAAGGAAATTAATCCTACCGGGGATAATCAGATATAAAAGTAGTACTTCAAGCATAAATTTCTCACGCCATTTGTTTATCTTTGCAGCTGACTGACTCAGCAAATTATTTATTATCTCAAGATATTGGTCAAGTTCGTTCAGATTCATTTTTTTCAGGATGTAGGAACCCTTAATATAATGAATTGGTAGGACTTGACCTACTTTTTAGTTGTTAATTCAAAACTTAACGAACTATTGTTATTAAGCTTAATTACAATTGTAAACTTTGAATCTATATTGTAGAACTTTCGGGTTTATATTCGGAACTTTCAATTAAAGCCCTTATTTCTTTAAAATATGAGACTTATTTCAATGATAAAAAAGTAATCTTCCCTTCAAAGACATCTAATGATGTCAGATTTTCCTTATCTTTGCACATTATTATAAAAGCAAGTGCTATAAAAAATAACAAAATACACACTATATAATGGAAAAGAAATTCAAAAGAACTACTGTCACATCGGCATTGCCGTATGCTAACGGACCTGTCCACATTGGTCATTTGGCAGGTGTATATGTACCCGCAGATATCTATGTACGCTATTTGCGGTTGAAAAAAGAAGATGTACTGTTTATTGGAGGTTCAGATGAGCATGGAGTGCCTATTACAATCCGTGCAAAAAAGGAAGGAATTACTCCGCAAGATGTGGTAGACCGCTATCATTCGCTCATTAAGCAATCATTCAAAGAATTTGGTATCTCATTTGACGTGTATAGCCGGACTACTTCGCCTACTCATCACCAACTGGCTTCGGATTTTTTCAAAACTCTCTATAACAAAGGAGAATTTATTGAAAAAACTTCTGAGCAATATTATGATGAAGAAGCTCATCAGTTTCTTGCCGACCGTTATATAACCGGCGAATGTCCTCATTGCCACGCAGAAGGTGCTTACGGTGATCAATGCGAAAAATGCGGTACTTCCTTGTCACCAACAGATCTGATTAATCCTAAAAGTGCCATTAGCGGAAGTAAACCAGTCATGAAAGAAACCAAGCATTGGTATCTTCCTCTTGATAAACATGAAGGCTGGTTGCGTCAATGGATTCTGGAAGACCATAAAGAATGGCGGCCGAATGTATATGGACAGTGCAAGAGTTGGCTCGATATGGGCTTGCAGCCACGTGCGGTGAGCCGCGATCTTGATTGGGGTATTCCTGTTCCCGTCGAAGGTGCTGAGGGTAAAGTACTGTATGTATGGTTTGATGCTCCTATCGGTTATATATCCAACACGAAAGAACTTTTGCCGGACAGTTGGGAAACTTGGTGGAAAGACCCCGAAACTCGTCTGGTTCATTTTATCGGAAAAGATAATATTGTATTCCATTGTATTGTATTTCCTGCTATGTTGAAAGCGGAAGGTAGTTATATCCTGCCGGATAATGTTCCAAGCAACGAATTTTTGAATTTGGAAGGTGATAAAATCTCAACTTCACGAAATTGGGCAGTATGGTTGCATGAATACCTGATTGATTTTCCCGATAAACAAGATGTACTCCGTTATGTATTAACTGCTAATGCACCGGAAACTAAAGACAATGATTTTACCTGGAAAGACTTTCAGGCACGTAATAATAATGAATTGGTAGCCGTTTATGGTAACTTTGTAAATCGGGCTATGGTACTGACTCAAAAATATTTTGATGGAAAAGTGCCAACTTGCGGTGAACTGACAGATTATGACAAAGATACACTAAAGGAATTTGCTGATGTAAAAGCAGAAGTTGAAAAACTACTTGATATTTTCAAATTCCGTGATGCACAAAAAGAAGCCATGAATCTAGCACGTATTGGTAACAAATATCTCGCTGATACTGAACCTTGGAAGTTAGCTAAGACTGATATGGAGCGTGTAGGCACCATTTTGAATATTGCTCTTCAACTAGTTGCTAACCTGGCTATTGCCTTCGAACCATTCCTTCCGTTTAGTTCGGAAAGACTACGTCAGATGTTGAATATGGATAACTTTGATTGGGCTGAACTTGGACGGAGCAATTTGCTTCCGGAAGGCCATCAATTGAACAAGTCGGAATTACTTTTCGAGAAGATTGAAGATGCAACGATCGAGGCTCAGGTACAAAAGTTACTTGATACAAAAAAAGCAAACGAAGAAGCTAATTATAAAGCAAATCCAATACGTCCGAACATTGAATTTGATGACTTCATGAAGCTAGATATTCGTGTGGGGACTATTCTTGAATGTCAAAAGGTGCCCAAAGCAGACAAACTATTACAATTCAAGATTGACGACGGACTGGAAACACGGACTATTGTGTCGGGTATTGCCAAACACTATCAACCCGAAGAATTGGTAGGCAAGCAAGTTTGCTTTATTGCCAATCTGGCTCCACGCAAGTTGAAAGGCATCGTTAGCGAAGGCATGATTCTAAGTGCTGAAAACAATGATGGTAGTCTGGCTGTGATCATGCCGGGACGTGAGGTGAAACCTGGGAGTGAGGTGAAATAAGCATGCCGGAACCGTCACTGAAGCAGAAAGCAGCAAAAGGAATATTCTGGGGAGGATTCAGCAGTGGACTACAGCAACTGCTGAGTGCCCTCTTCGGAATTGTTATTGCCCGTTTATTAGATAATACCGATTATGGAATGTACGGGGTACTCGCTATTTTCATTGCCATAGCCAGTACGCTTCAAGACAGTGGATTTGTAACAGCTTTAGTCAATAAACGAAATGTTACACAAGAAGACTACAATGCTGTTTTCTGGTGCAGTTTAAGTATTGGAACGTCTATATATATCATATTCTTTTTCTGTGCTCCGCTTATTGCCGATTTTTTCAACGCTCCAGAGCTTATATGGCTCTCCAGATATGTTTTTTTAGGTTTTTTAATGTCAAGCACCTCCGTTGTTCACAATGCATATTTTCTTCGTAATCTGATGATAAAACAGAGAGCAATGGCACAATTACCCGCTCTCATTCTATCCGGTACGATAGGGATTATCATGGCATACAATGGGATGTCGTATTGGGGGATAGCAACACAAAATCTTGTATATATTGCTACCATTAATCTCTGGTATTGGCACTTTTCTCCTTGGAGGCCCACTTTTCGCATTGATTTCCGGCCATTAAAAGGCATTTTCGGATTCAGTAGCAAAATACTCGTTACAAGCATCTTCCAACAAATTAATAACAATCTTGTATCTACCATACTTGGTGCATTTTATACTAAGGCAGAAGTGGGTAACTACACACAATCCAGTAAGTGGAATTACATGGGATACAATGCTATAGAGGGAATGATAAGCAGCGTAGCGCAACCCGTTCTGAGAGAAGTAGCTGATGATCCGGAACGACAACAAAACGTATTTCGTAAAATGTTGCGTTTCACTTCTTTCCTTTCTTTTCCTGCAATGTTTGGGCTAGCGTTGATAGCTAAAGAATTTATCATTATTACCATTACTGACAAGTGGATATCCTGTGTACCTATTTTACAGATTCTGTGTGTATGGGGAGCATTTATGCCTGTTATCTCTTTGTACTCCAGGCTGATTCTTAGCAAAGAAAAGCCTAATATATTTATGTGGAACTCAATATTGTTATGTGTCTTACAACTAATTATCATGTTACTTGCCTATCCATACGGAATTCATATCATGTTAATGCTGTTTGTTGTGCTTAACATCATTTGGCTGGGTGTCTGGCAATATTTTATATGGAAGGAGATACGTCTCAGTCTGTGGAATGCATTGAAAGACACCGTACCTTTTGCCGGAGTTGGAACTGCCACTATGGTAGCCACATATTATATAACGATAGGAATCAGTAATATCTATCTCATGCTAATTGCAAAAATAATACTAGCTATCGCTATCTATTCACTTATTATGTGGCTTAGCAAAGTGGCCATTTTTAAAGAGAGCATAAAATATCTATCCGGACGTTCAAAAAAATAAAAGATATATGGATAAATTAACTCTAATCCCCATCGGAGGACTTGCTAACAGAATATATGCAATCACTTCTGCCATAGCATATTGTCAGGCACACTCTATTCCATTAAAAATAGTGTGGTTCAAGGATTGGGGAATGGGAGCCGATTTTCATTCTCTATTCAAGCTTTCACCCACAATCGAAAATGTGGAAATCAAAGATGGCAAATGGTATGATTACCTGATGCTCGATAAACCGCGTCGTAAAAACTTCTGGTTTCCTATTTTCTGGCAAATGATAGCTTTCGATTATCGTATTTATGAAAAAGATATCTACAGATATAAAAATCCACAAGATATCTTCACTGATTTTAAAAAAGGCAAGTTCGTCTACCTCATTCATTTGGCAAAGTTTTATGATGCTCCCAATATGCTGAAGGTTTTTGAACCTAATGAACAGATACAAGCCCGGATCATGGAACGGATAAAAAACTTTCCGGACTATACTGTCGGGATTCATATCAGGCGGACCGACAATACTGCTTCTATTCAGCATAGCCCTCTCACTTTTTTCATTGAAAACATGGAAAAGGAAATGAAACTTCATCCGGAAGTTGCCTTCTATGTGGCTACCGATTCGGAAGAAGACAAAACACGGTTGAAAGAACAGTTCAAAGAACGTATTATCACTTCGCCTTATAAAGCAGATCGTTCAACAAGTGAGGGGATTATTGAAGCGATTACAGAAATGTATGCATTGAAATCTACTCAAAAGATATACGGCTCTTATCGTAGTAGCTACTCTATTCTTGCTGCTGATCTTTCTAATATTCCACTTATCATTTAAAGTTATGAAACAGATTGTTGCCATACAGAATGGATTGGGAAACCAGATGTTCGATTATGCATTTTATCTGGCATTGAAAAGGATCTATCCGAAAGCCAGAATAACAACTTATCTGTTTGCCAGACGGTGCGATCATAACGGATTGGAGATAGACAGGATATTCTCGCTTCCTCTATCCGAAAAGAAGCATGACCGGATTATGATGAGGATGTACAGAAAGTTATATTATCTAAGCAAAAAACAGACTTTCACAGGTATATTCGGGAGATATACGTTAAAGCTTCTTTATATACTTCATATAGGGTTATGTATGGAGAAGCCCGAAATACCTTATCAAGGTGCACAATCCTATATTTGGAATAGAAAATACAAAGTATTTTGGGGAGGATGGATGTCTGAGAAGTGGTTTTTACCAATAAAAGAAGAGATACAAAAGTGCTTTTCATTTGACTTACAGAAGCTATCTCCAAAATCTGCCAACCTATTGGAAGAACTCTCGCAAACAGGGACTAACAGTATATCTATTCATGTACGTCGGGGAGATTATCTGAAGAACCCACAATATTTCGATATCTGCAACACAACTTATTATCGGAAAGCTATCGGACTAATCAAAGAAAAAATCGATAATGCCCGATTTTATGTTTTCTCTGATGATATACAATGGGTAAAGGAGAATCTTGACCTTCCCCAAAATACAGTTTATGTGAACTGGAATATGAAAACTGATTCATGGCAGGACATGTGTCTGATGTCACATTGCCAGCATCATATTATTGCTAATAGTACATTCAGTTGGTGGGGTGCATGGCTGAACAAAAACGAGGAAAAAATAGTAATCTGTCCCCAGATCTTTTCCCGGACAGAGAATCTCGTAAACGTCATGCCCGATGAATGGATAAAAATATAAAGAATATGGAAGAGAAGGAAATTCGTGTCATTGCATTTTATTTGCCACAATTCCATCCCACGCCCGAAAATGATCAATGGTGGGGAAAAGGATTTACGGAGTGGACTAACGTAGGCAAAGCAAAGCCTTTATTCCGCGGACACTATCAGCCACGGGTTCCAGCTGATTTAGGATACTATGACTTGAGAGTATCGGAAACTCGCGTTGAACAAGCAGAAATGGCAAGAAAATACGGAGTAGAGGGATTTTGTTACTGGCATTATTGGTTTGGCAATGGCCGCCAACTTCTTCAACGTCCTTTTCAGGAAGTACTTACATCCGGACAGCCGAATTTTCCTTTCTGCCTTTCCTGGGCTAATCATAGTTGGGAAGATAAACAATTCAGTAAGGAGGGTACACATAAAATGCTGATGGAACAGTTATATCCGGGTGAAACAGATGAGATAGCTCACTTTAACTATTTACTCCCCGCATTCAAGGATCATCGCTATATACGGGTGGATGGCAAACCTGTATTTATGGTATACGCACCTTTCAACCTTCCTGACGCGAAACGTTTTATCCAGTTGTGGCAGAGACTTGCCCAAGATAATGGATTGAAAGGTATCCACTTTATTGGTCAGACCAATAATGCCGGAGATGTACAGACATTGAAAGATATGGGATTTGATGCTGTGAATATCGTCAGACTATTTGAGTTTTTTAAACAGGATTACTCTATATTTGAGAAGATGCACATGAAGATTATGCGTATAGTTTTCAAAAAAGGACGTATCATTGAATATGCCAAAGCAGCAAAATTCTTTTCAGGCAGTGAAGACCGGGAAGTGGATTGTTATCCAACTATTATCCCTAATTGGGATCATTCTCCACGGTCAGGACGCATGGGACATATTCTTGTCCATTCTACTCCGGAAAAGTTTAAGAAACACGTGCTTCAATCCTTCTCTAATGTGGTACATAAACCTATGGATAAACGTCTGGTATTCCTCAAGTCATGGAATGAATGGGCCGAAGGTAATTACATAGAACCAGATCTAAAATTTGGTTTATCCTATCTCAAAGCACTTAAGGAAGCAATTGAAGAAATTAATTCTAAATAAATTAAGATTCATAATCAATGAACTTATACATAAACAATAAGTTATGATTCAAGCACCAATTTTGCTATTTGTATATAATCGTCCCATTCATACACAGCAAGCTGTTATTTCCTTATTGAAGAATGAACTGGCAGCTGAAAGTCCATTATATATCTATTCCGATGCTGCCAAAACAGATGCCGATCAAAATGCTGTGGAAGAAACTCGTAATTTCATTCGTCAAATTACAGGCTTTGCATCTGTTACTGTTATCGAACGAAGTGAGAATTGGGGGTTAGCCCGCAACATCATCGACGGAGTCACTACACAAGTGAGTCGTTTTGGTCGTGTCATCGTATTGGAAGACGATCTGATTGTGGCTCCTTATTTTTTGCAGTTTATGAATGATGCGCTCGAAACTTATAAAGATGAACCACGTGTCGGACACATCCAAGCTTGCGATTTCACCAATGATTCTTCTTTACCGGATACTTTTCTTATCAAGTTTACCGGAAGCTGGGGCTGGGCAACTTGGGATAGAGCCTGGAAATACTTCAATCCGGATGGAGAAGTGCTACTGAAAGAAATGAAAGAGCGAAAACTTACACATAAATTCGATTTTAACGGTAATTACCCATTCACACGGATGTTATGTCGTCAAATTGAAGGGAAGAACAATTCCTGGGCAATTCGCTGGAATGCAAGTCTGTTTCTAAATGATATACTTTCTGTAAATGTAGGCCGTTCCTTGGTACAAAACAACGGATTTGATGGAAGTGGAACCAATTGTGGAGGTGGGAATCTATACCAGTCCTCTCTTTGGCTCCAACCGCTACCTGTAGAACATCTGCATCCGATCGAGGAAAATCAACAGGCGCGCGATGTTTTCGCCCGTTATTATCACCGTACCAATTGTTTTATGGCAAAGGCTATTCGACGGTTAAAACGAACATTGAAAGGAGATTTTAGTGCTTAAAAAGAAGCTGTTTACCGAGAAATACATACTTTTGCAAAAAGTTTCTTTTCCACGATAGTAAATGATAGGGCATGAGAATACTGATTATTAATACTTCCGAACGAATAGGTGGTGCTGCTGTCGCTGCCAGTCGGTTGATGGAGTCATTAAAGAACAACGGGATTAAAGCAAAAATGCTAGTGCGTGACAAGCAAACTGATCAAATCAGTGTTGTCGGACTAAAGCGTAACTGGCTGCATGTATGGAAATTCATTTGGGAACGCGTTGTCATCTGGAAAGCCAATTGTTTTAAGAAGAACAATCTATTTGCTGTAGATATCGCTAATACTGGGACAGACATTACTTCTCTTCCCGAATTCCAGCAAGCGGATGTCATCCATTTGCATTGGATCAATCAAGGGATGTTATCACTCAAGAATATCCGTGAAATACTGAAATCCGGCAAGCCGGTAGTTTGGACCATGCACGATATGTGGCCTTGTACGGGTATTTGTCATCATTCACGCGAGTGTGTGAACTATGAAACAGAGTGTCATCATTGCCCTTTTATCTGTGGAGGAGGAAAAAAGAAGGATCTATCTACCCGTATTTTCCGGAAAAAGAAAAAAATATATGGTATAGCTCCTATCACTTTTGTAGCTTGCAGCAAGTGGTTGGAGAAAAGGGCTAAAACCAGTGCATTATTCTCCGGTCAGACTGTAACATCAATTCCGAATCCGATTAATACTAATCTGTTCAAACCTCGGAATATGGAAGAAGCCCGTAACAAATGCCGACTGCCTCAAAACCGTAAATTAATGTTGTTCGGCTCCGTAAAGATCACAGATAAACGGAAGGGGATTGACTATCTAATTGAATCATGCAGAATATTGGCAGAGAAACATCCGGAATGGAAAGAATCATTGGGGGTAGTTGTATTTGGTAACCAGTCACAAGAACTACAGAGTCTGCTCCCTTTTCATGTCTATCCACTCCCTTTCATTAAAAATGAGCATGAGCTAGTTGATATATATAATGCAGTAGACATTTTCGTAACTCCTTCTCTTGAAGAAAATCTTCCCAATATGATTATGGAAGCAATGGCGTGCGGCGTACCTTGTGTAGGATTCAATATCGGTGGTATTCCTGAAATGATTGATCATCTGCACAATGGTTATCTGGCACAATACAAGTCTTCGGAAGATTTTGCTAACGGCATTCAATGGATACTAACCGACCAGGAATATGATGAACTTTCTGAGCAAGCTTGTCGGAAGGCTGTAGCCAACTATTCTGAATGTGCTATAGCTAAAAAGTATACGGATATTTATAACAAAATAACAGGAAAGTATGCATAACGGTCATCCAACACCTAAGTTCTCGATTATCACTGTAACCTACAATGCCGAAAAAGTATTGGAGGATACGATTCAGAGTGTTATTTCGCAGACTTACCATCGTGTGGAATATATCATTGTGGACGGATCTTCTAAAGATGCCACTTTATCTATCATTGATAAATATCGTTCACGGATAGATACCGTTATCAGTGAGCCGGACAAAGGATTGTATGATGCCATGAACAAGGGAATATCACTTGCCACCGGAGATTATCTGTGTTTCCTTAATGCTGGAGATTGTTTTCATGAAGATGACACCTTACAACAAATAGTACATACGATTAATGGAAACGAACTTCCTGATATCTTATACGGTGAAACAGCAATTGTAGATACTGAGGGACATTTCTTGCATATGCGCCGGTTATCAACTCCTGAAAAGCTAAATTGGAAAAGTTTCAAACAAGGAATGTTGGTCTGTCATCAGGCTTTCTTTGCTAAGTGTACGTTAGTCAAACCATACGATCTAAAATACCGCTATTCTGCTGACTTCGATTGGTGCATATATGCCATGAAGAAAGCGCATAGCTTACACAATACCCATGTGATTGTTATCGATTATTTGGAGGAGGGACTTACCACCCAGAATCATAAAGCTTCTTTAAAAGAACGTTTCCATATCATGGCAAAGCATTATGGTTTGTTCAGCACCGTGATGTGGCATATTTGGTTCGTTATACGGGCAGTTACGCATCGTAAGAAGGTATAATCTTTTATATTTCCTCCTCACATTATCACTACTATATTGAATATTTGGATAAAAATCAGAGGATGCTCACAGAAAATCGAGAGCATCCTCTTTTTATTAAAACATGAAACTGTACTATGTACAAAAATAAACTACCATTCGATAGCCTGATCTTCGTCTGGTATCAGCGTGTTGATCGAACGTTGCATCGTCATACTACCAACGACACGGTAAGCTAATGGATTAAATTGGTCTGAGGTGACATCTGTATAATAATAATTCAAATACATCACTGTAGTATGTAATTCTATATATGGTTTTGTCGGATGTGCTTCCACACTTCTTCTGTATGTACAGTTACCAAACGAACTAATTTGAGCTTCATTAGCAGCATCACCAGCTCTAACTGTCAGTGGACCGGTAACCACTCCATCCTCATCCTTTGTACCTTCACCAAATTCAACGACCACTTTATATTTGTCGCGATGTTCGTCTTCTTCCCACCATGTTCCGGCATAGAAGAAAACTGATTTATCATCCACTACACGAACAGTTCGTGTACTTGTTGTAGCAGGGTCATTATTACTTTCTCCCAAATATACATTCATACCTGATGAAGAGTATGTACCCGAATAATCATTAAAAAGGTGAATATTTAATAAAGCCTTATAATATCCTTTACGAACATTTTGTGCATATGAAGGATCTTCATCGATCATCAGCGGAAGTACCCATTTCTCATTCAAATCCAAACCTTCTAAATGAAAATTAATATCATAAGTCTGAACATTCTTTCCAGCTGGTATATGACAAACGTTTTCTGTTGGGAAGGAATAAAAACGTTCAGGTAACTGTTTATACCACAAGTCTCTACGGTCCAGATATTTTTCCTGATTTAAATGATCAAGCGTGTCATTATCTACACTGATTTTTACATTAATATCCCGCCCATTATCTTGAGATCCACTAACAATTACCGGTAGTTGAAATGCACCGCTACCATCAGGCTGATAGCGTACATAAATATCATGCACTCCGTTACTACCTATCGGTGCTTTGAATGAAATCATTTCACGATATAGCTCTTCCTTCCATTCATCGTTGCATGAATTAAATAAGGTACATGCGCATAGCATGATTCCTAAAATATATACTTTTTTCATATTACTTCATTATTTATGTTATATCGCTTAATCATAATCCTGCCATCCTGGAGCTTGGGTCATATTCTTATTCCGTTTCAGTTCATCATAATTCATGGGCCAAAAGTATTGCTTCCGAGAGAAAGCAGTCTGGACTCCAGCCACCCGAACTGGTGTATAGAACGCCTCAGCATGTGTCTTATCCATCATTACGTTGCAACCGTAAATCTGTCCTCCTTCATGTTCCGGTGCAATCTTCCAACGGCGTACATCATAGTAACGTTGGCTTTCTGCAAAGAACTCGATTTGGCGTTCATGTACGATTTTATTAAAGAATGCATCACGATTACCATATACATCGTCATCATAATCAGGCATTCCGGCACGCATACGGACAGGTTTCACACCACGACGCATTTGTTCCACATCACGGCTAATAGTATATGTTGTACTTTCATCCCAAGAAGGAATTTCATAGGTAGTTGTCAAATTATTCAATGCTTCTGCATATGAAAGTAATATATCAGCATAACGAAGAGCCGGTTCTACTTTCTCAACAATCGACCCACCATATGATGCACAGTCGGATGGATGAACATACTTCTTAATTCCAATACCGGTAACCAACCAACGCTCAGTTCCATTGGAACGCCCGTCTGTGTCACCCCGATAGTACCATACTTGCTTATTTATAATCTTTTCGGATCCTGTTCCAGTAGCACTTGTACAATTCCATCTTGCTCCATTATAACCAACAGATGCGTAAAAACGAGGTTCACGATTAGCATATCCTAACCAAATCCCTTCTTCCAAATTATCATATGGATGGAGGTCTTTGTTATTTTTGTCAGTAAAACCTGTCAGTCCGGTTGTACGATCGTATGGTTTTCCATCTGCCATATCATAAGCATCACATTGCTTCATTGTCATTGAGTGAATATTCCATCCACCAATAGATGACGGCATCTGATGCTTAGCCATATCTGCCACATCACAATAATCTACCAAATAATCATGGTCAGCTCCACCGTCATTTACAACACGACTAAATATTATTTCCGGATTATTATATAAAAAGACCTCTCCGTTAAACAATGAACGATAGGAGTCGAATGGATCGATATCTGACCATCCTTCTGGGAAAGGTTTGTCTGAGTACTTTTCATTATACGGAGGCTCGATAGTTTTTGGATAAGAATAATCACCAGCAACCGCGGTTTCCCGTTTCTTTATTGTAAAAAGTTTATACCAACCGCCCTCTATTACATCTCTAGCCGCTGCTGCTGCTTTTGCCCATTTAGACTCATCATATTCTTGTGGAATCAAAATACGTCCACTCTTATCTGTGAAATCAGCCATTTCAGTGTTACCATTAGCCAATGGACTAGCTCCATAAAGATAGACTTTAGCACGTACTGCTAAAGCAGCTCCACGAGTAGGACGGGCAAGATTCAGATTATCTCGTTTTTCAGGCAACTCCTTAGCAGCTTGTTTCATTTCTTCCGCAATAAACTCCACACATTCATCGTATGTATTACGCGGGTAACTTAGTTCATCGTAAGATTTAGTGTAATCAACCCCTTCAGTCGGTAATAAAGGAATCGGACCATATCTTCTTAACAACATCCAATAAAAATAAGCTCGTAAGAAACGTGCCTGCCCTTTTACATCAAGAATCTCATCCGGAGTAAAGTCTTGATTAGCATCTACTTTATTAATCAAAACTGTAGCTTGATAGATAGCTGCATACGACCATTTCCAAGCATTCTGGTAGTAACCGCTGTATGAATAACCATATCCGATCTCTCCCAGTTTATAAGCCTTATAACGTCCATAAGTCTCACTAAATACTTGGTCGTCCGCAAAATTCTGGGGACAGAAACGAGTATGTCCAACTTCTATATTATCACCCTGCAACCGGCAATAGCAATAAGCTAGCCATTGTAATGTATATGTATCGTCAGCGAATATTTTATCTTCCGATTGTGTATCTCTAAAATGTTTTTCCACATTTAAATAATCGGAACAAGAGGTGAAGAACAGTCCGCAAGTAACAACTGCCACTCCTAATATTAAGCATATTTTTCTCTTCATAGTATTCTATTTTATAAATTAACGGTTAATCCTATTGTATAGGTTCTAGATAAAGGATATTTCTCTCCTGTTCCGCTTCCCATTTCAGGATCCCACAGTTTGAAACTGGAGAATGTCAGTAAATTAGTTCCCATAAGATAGATTCGTACCTTATTTAGATATAAACTTCTTGTCCATTGTGTAGGTAATGTATAACCTAATTCCAAATTCTTCAGACGGAGATAAGAGCCGTCACGCATCCAATAAGTAGAAGTACGGTAATTGTTACTATTTCCTCCAAAAGTAAGACGAGGATATTTTGCATTCGGATTTTCATTTTCTCCCAATGACCAGTAATTGCCTACCACATCGGTTAGGATATTACCCCAATATTGTTGACTAAGAGGATAAGCTACCGAACCATAAAGTACAAAAGAAGATTTTCCAGCTCCTTGGAAATGTAAGTTGAAATCGAATCCTTTCCATTGAGCAGACAAACCGAAACCATAGATCAAGTTAGGTCTAGTTGTAGCCCCAATAGGCACTTCATCGTTACTATCAATTACTCCGTCACCATTCACATCCTTATATTTAATATCACCTGGAGCTACATCCCCAAATGTTTGCTTTGGGCTATTGCGAATATCATCATAGTCTACAAACAATCCTTCTGAGATTAGTCCTCTTAATTGGTCTACACGGAAACCTTGGTTTCTCTTGTAGTCAAAATGACTATAAGCTTCATCATACGCTTTGATTTCATTCTTACTATAAGTCATATTTGCACGGAAAGTAAGAGCAACATCTCCTAGTTTTTGATTATAAGCTATATTCCCATCAAAACCTCTTGACAAAACAGATCCTACATTAGCATATGGAGAATATTCCAACAATCCGGTACTATAGGGTAAATAAGTACGTTTCATGTAAATCCCATCACGTTGTTCATGGAAGTAATCTACAGTACCACTAAACTTATCGTTGAATAGAGAGAAATCAACACCGACATCATGTTTCTTTGCAACTTCCCAAGTAATACCTGTTGAAGCGAAATTACTGTACGTCAATCCTTGATAGAAGGCCCCGGTAGAACTATTAGTACCTATATCTCCGTAATAATAGCCATATTTATCTTCAGTTTTATACGTTGACAAATAAGGGAAGCGTGATGATAAATAGTCATTACCTACCTTACCGTATGAATAACGGAGTTTGAACATATTCATCCACGGTAAAATCTTTTTAATAATTGGCTCTTCTGCAATGTTCCAAGCTGCGGAATAAGCCGGGAAGAAACCGAACTGATGTCCTGTTGCAAAGTTCTCCGAACCGTTGTAACCAAAGTTGAAATCAAAGAAATAGCGATACTTCCATCCGTAAGTAAAACGTCCGGCTAATCCCTGATGACGGCGTTCAATAGCTTGAATTGCGTTTTTCTCAAGGTTTTCAGAGGTATTTACTGTCTTATCTTGTGAATATTTTAAAACGCCACCTACTATATGGTCACCAAAAGTACGGTTGTAATGTAATTCAGCTTCCAGATATTCCTTACGGTTACCAGTTGCATGTGGATTAACTACCATCAACTGTTCAGATACTACCTTATCATATTCTAACTTTCCTTCAGCATTTCGTTTATTTTGTGCTTTCCACATATCAGGATACTTAATATGTGAGTTAGTGTTATAGGTATTAGTATCATATCCGAATCGTCCGTAGAATTTCAATCCTTCAGTAATAAACTTCAAATCTTGTTCTAAATTAATAGTAGTTTGAATTTTATTATTCCACTTTTCTGCATATCCCATTTGGGTAACCAAGAACCATGGGTTTATTTGGTTATTTGTTCCCTGTGCAGCCCACTTTCCATCTTTATATTTCACCGGAGTAGCAATAGGATTGTATGAGAGCGCAGAAATCCAAATTTGACTGGCTGATCCTCCCGGCTGGTTCTGTTTGTCCAAAGAACCGGATACGCCAACTTTCAATAAAGTCGTTTTTGTCAGATTCAAATCAATATTCATACGATAGTTCCAACGACGATAGTTTGCATTGGTATTATATTCTTTCAATCCTTCATCTGTTTTATACATACCACCTTCGTCTACGTAACTTGCAGAAACGAAATAACGTGCAGTAGTACCACCGCCACTCAAATCGACTGTAGCACGATAGATAGGAGCACCTTTCTTAAGAATCAGGTCCATCCAATCTACATTCGGGAATAATTCCGGATCAAGTCCGTTTCTAAAAAGTTCAACGTCTTCAGCTGAATAAGGAGCAGGTTTGCTACGTGTAGTAAAAGCCTCATTTACCATATTAACATAAGTAACACCATCTACAAATTCCGGGGTCTTGGTACGTGTACTATAAGATGTTTCAACCTTTACGTTTACCTTTGTCTTACCCTCTTTTCCTCGTTTGGTAGTGATTAATACAACACCATTCGCACCTCGAGAACCATAAATAGCTGTTGCAGAAGCATCTTTCAATACCGAGAAATCTTGAATATCTTCTACATTCACTTCATTCAAGTCACGTTCGAATCCATCTACTAAGACCAATGCACTGGATCCCGCTCCAAAAGTGGAAATACCGCGGATCCAGAACTCGGAGATATTATCACCCGGCTGCCCGGAAGTCTGACGCGCCAAGATACCTGGTACATTTCCAGCCAAAGCATTTGTGATGCTAGAGGAGGGAGTTTTCAACTGAGACACATCTACTGTAGTCACAGCTCCGGTTACAGTAATCTTTTTCTGTGCACCAGTACCTGTAATAGTAACTTCATCCAATACATTATTCTCATCTTCTTTCATGATAACATCAATCACTTTCTTATCTTTTACCAATACTTCTTTTGATTGGAATCCTACATAAGAAAAAATTAATGTGGAATAATCAGGTACTTTTATTTTATATTTACCATTTATATCAGTCATCACACCGAATCCAGGCATGTTTTTTACAGTGATGTTTACACCTATAAGAGGTTCTTTGTTTACATCAGTAACGGTTCCTGTTACTTCTATTTGTTGTTCTTGTGCATAGGAAGCACTGATACATCCTATCACCAACAAAAACAGTAAAAATATTTTTTTCATATTAAATATGCTTTTATAGTATATAGTATTATTCAGTTCTTAGATAACGGACACAACGATTTCCAGTATCACCAATATAGAATGTTTCTTCCTCTTCATCATACGTTATAGATTTCGGACTATTGAAACGAGCTTCATGTAAAGGTTCTCCATCAATATATCCATTGTAAGCATTGTCTGCAGTATAATTACTACGTCCTGCAACAATGGAAGCAATGCCTTCGGGAGTAATCTTCCAGATACAGTGTCCAAGTTGATCTGCGATATAAAAATCATAAACATCTTCTTTACCTTCCTCCACATATTTGGGGTTTTTTACAAAATCACCACACCAAGGAAGTCCGAAACGAGCTAATGAGCCAACTCCTTCTCTTAGATCTCCCGCAGAGCCACCATAAGAAGAACCGGCAACAAGTGTAGGACTTACCAGCATTTTAGTGACAGGATCATAGTCACTTTTATAAATACCGCCATCATAACGGCTAAATACATAAACAAATTTCCCACTCGGATGTGCCTTCATTTTTATTTGGCGACCTGCACTCTTGAGAAAATCGAAACAAACAGTTGAGGTTCTGTCTATTACTGGAACTCCACTATTACGGATAAGTTTCATAATAGATCCACCTGTATAAGTGGTAAAGAAAACAGTACCATCCGGCATATATGCCACAGCATAAGTACATGAAGCATAGGAATATGGACGTAACTTCTGAAAGCCTTCCGAACGCAATAAATAATGGATGTTAGGCATTGAGACATCACCTAGATTACCCTTACCATTATCATCAGCAATCAACAATGTATCACCGTCTGCCGAGAAAGTAAAAGTTTGCATTTTCGGAGATCGTGACCCCGTATAAATCGTCTTCACCTCTTGTTTTGTCAGATTAATCATGCGGATACCTTCACTTCCATCCGTAAAACTAGACGTAAATATTATTTTGTCTCCATTATCTGGTTTAGGATCAAACATCATCCAATCAGACCTTGGAATTCCGGCACCTTCAGAGAAAGCACCATCTTGGAACGGAGCTGCTCCAGTTTCTGAATTATAATTTCTCAATAATGTTCCGACTACTACTTGAGACTTGTAATCAAAACGTTCTTCAAATGCATAATCTGCTACAACATTACCATCTTTGTCATTAATAACAACTTTAATATCACCGTTATAAGCACGTGCCGGAAGCATACAATGAATTTTTGAGCCATCACATGCGATGACTGGTGTTTTTTGCCCCCCTATCGTTACATGAATTTTGCTTTCATCCGTACCAAAATTTGAGCCCATGATATACATTCGAGTACGTACGCCTCCTTCTTTAGGGGTAAAGTCTGTAAACTCTATTGGCTTTGACGGATCACACGGTTTAAAATCCCATATGCTAGGATCTTTGAAGTCGTCTTTGCAGCCGACCATAAATAAACAGCACATAAGTGCTACAATCAGGTGTTTATCCATAAATTAAATAATTAAAAAGGTTAATAAAAATATATTTATTAGGTAATATATGTATATAGTCTAACTATGCATATAATATAAATAACTGTTTTATCCTATATATCAAACTTCGTTTAAATACATTCAATTCTATCGATACTTATTCTCAGTTTAAATTCACCCCCCAACATGACATAATGCGAATTATGTATTCTTAAAATTGATAAATATAAAGAATGTATAGCACCACTTAGTTTACAAGACATATATAATTTGTGTACCTCTAAAAATATAATGGATACAGCATTTAAAACATAAATCAAAAATAGATATCTTAAAAGCTTTGTTACTTCTAAAATCATGAATATTACGGATAGTTGTATCTTTTTCATAATAATATTCTGTGTATTTTTAAATTCGGTTAACAAATAGTCTCATTTCTATTGTCGCTACAAAAATAGAACAAAAAAACATAAATCAAAAAAAAAAATCACTTATTTTTCGTTTTTGCCATATATTTATCATAAAACAAAAGAATTTCGCCTAATAAATATTGCTTTTTATATAACATTCCTTAGTACAAAGGAAGCAAAGAAAAATCTAATTGAATAGAATAAACAAATCAAAAGATACAATATTTCAATCATTTTAGCGTTATAGAAGTTATTTATTCGATTTTTCATTAATTAGAAACATATATTTCGGTATAAAAACACTTTTTTGTGTTTTATAATATTATTCAAAACGAAACTTTAAATAACTACACGATATAAGTATAAATATTATAATCATAGTTTTATCATCTCATAAAACACAAAAGATAATTATATACGAATACTACATAAATATAATGTATCTATCACTAATTCTTGGTTATTTATATTAAGATAAAGATAATCATATTCATAA
Source organism: Bacteroides bouchesdurhonensis (assembly GCF_900155865.1). Taxonomy (GTDB): domain Bacteria; phylum Bacteroidota; class Bacteroidia; order Bacteroidales; family Bacteroidaceae; genus Bacteroides; species Bacteroides bouchesdurhonensis. The sequence goes on along the minus strand of NZ_LT707006.1, from coordinate 602,400 downwards.
GAGAGAAAATAAGATAATAGATAAGGCATTTCTTACATGTTGTATTTATCCCTTTCATTGAGTTTCGATTTATCATAGAACTAAAATATTGCCTGCATTTTTCTTAGCCTAAACATCTATATTAATAAATTCTTCATAATAATTGAGATGTTTCCATTCATTAGCATATCCTTTTCATTAAAACATATTAGCAAGGATTCGATAGGATTAACAATATTATCCATTTTCAAATATGTTCAGCAAATCTTACTTATATGTAAATAAGACTTAATTAAAAGTCAATATCAATTATAAAAATAAACTTTAAATATTCTACTATCTTATTATTCCATCATAAATAAGTATCACTAGATTTTTTACATGAGAAATTATTCTCATACAAATTTCCATTAATAAATCATTGCCGCTTATTATAAAAAACTGATTCTAAACTGACTTTGCATAAAAAGTCATCGCTATAGCAATTAGGAGTAGGAAGAACACTTCAGTATAAACTAATAGATTTATCCACTTTTAAATTACCCAACATACTTAATAGTAATTTTGCTAGTATTATTTACGAAATAATACTAGAGTATTCTATACACTCTATTTTTTCAAATTTATAAAAAGCAATCTTCTAATATTTCTATAATAAAACAATGGTAAACCTCAAAGTTATCACCTCCATGGAAATAAATTCCACTTATTCAACATTCTATATTATAAAACTAGCCTCTTTTACCTATCCAGCCAAGAAATACATAATTCGCATTATGTTACTTATATAAAATATGTTATACAAACGATATCTCAATATACTAGAAATAAATTAATAATAGACGAGAAATATATCACTACCATAATTGGCAATAAATCTAAAATAGCATTTGGGAAAAGATACATTGCATTAATTCAGCTAACAAATAAAAAATCTTTATCCTTAATGCAAATTACATAATATATTACATTAACCTTTTTAATTGTTTAATTTATGAATAAACACTTATTTTACATGCTAGCTTTATGTAGCATATTATTAGTGGGTTGTAAGGATGAAAATGACTCTAGCGAGTTTGATCCATCTCAACCTGTAGTTTTTACAGATTTTACCCCCAAAGAAGGACCGGTACGTACTCGAATGTACATTACGGGTAGTAATTTTGGGAAAGACCTTTCAAAAATACACATAAACATAGGTGGACAGGAAGCTATGACCATTGGTTCGGATGGTAGAAAGCTCTATTGTATGGTTCCAAAACGTGCTTATGACGGTAATGTGAGCGTTCGAATTGATGGTAAAAACGGTGAGACTGTTGCAGATTATACATTTGAAGAACCATTCAACTATGAGGCTAGAACAGTAGTGGGCACCCTACTTCGCAAAGTAGATGAGGATGGTAACTCCGCTTTTCAAGATGGCTCTTTCGACGGTGAAGGATCGTGTCCTTCAAATGACTGGATGGTTTTTGATCCTAAGCCATCGGAAAATGGTGATCAAATACTGTTCTCAAGTAACTATTATGATGGTTTTCGTGAATTGAATCTCACTCAACGCTATGTAAAACGTCTCTTTCCAAGAACGCAGTATGCAAAAATGGTATCTTTTACTTTCACAGCTGATGGTGATACGTTATTGTTCCCTGATGATAATGGACATGGAGCTGATAATACAGCCCCTAACATATATTATGCATTACGAAGTGAGCAGTTCCGTAAGATTCGTGCTTATAACTATGGATATTGTAGTTATGGTTGCATATCAATGAGAGATGGTTCAGTATTTTATTCATCTTGGAATGATGGAGCGATTTACAAGATGCAACGTGCCAATGACATACTACCCAATATAGATGTTAAGCCAATAAAATGTTTCACATTGACAGCTATCGGTGGTGGTTCAGCACACACAAGATTACTACTACATCCATCAGAAAAATATATGTATGTATTTGCACCACAAAGAGGAGCAATTATGAGATCTGACTACAACGAAGAAACAAAATTATTTGATACACCAAGAGTAATAGCCGGTTCTCTCAGTTCAAAAGGATGCACAGAAGGAGTTGGTAACGTAGCTAGATTTGAAGAACCATGGGCTGGAATATTCGTAAAAAATAGAGAGTATGAAGTAGCCGGTAAGAAAGAGCTTTACGATTTCTATTTCAGTGATGATGTAAATCATTGTATCTGGAAATTGACTCCAGAAGGTGTAGCCACCATGGTAGCAGGACGAAGTAACTATAATGCAGATAAAAAATATACGGGTTATGTAGATGGAGCTCCACTTACGGAAGCACGCTTCAACCGACCGACTTCCTTGGCTTACGATGCAGAACAGGAAATCTTCTATATTGGTGATATCAACAACAAAGGAATTCGTTACTTAACTACAGAATAATACTATATAAACACATACTTATGAAGAATTATATTTTACTGTTTTTGTTGATGGTAGGATGGATGAATATGTCCTATGCCCAAGATCAGCAACAGATGATAGAAGTGACAGGTACGGTCACAGAAGAAAACAAAGAGCCATTGATCGGTGTAAATATTGTTGTAAAAAACGTGCCGAGCTTAGGTGTGATGACAGACGTAAATGGGCATTTTAAGATAAAGGTCCCTGCCTATTCTTATTTGGTGTTCTCTTACATTGGTTTTGATAAGCAAGAGATACTTGTAAAAGACAATAAGGCACTTTCTGTTATGATGAAAGAAACTTCATCGACCGTATTAGACCAAGTAACAGTAACAGGTACCGGTATTCAAAAAAAGGTAACTATAACCGGAGCTGTGACTACAGTGGACGTATCTCAATTAAAAACCTCAACATCCAGTATCACAAATGCGTTGGCAGGCAATGTACCTGGTATTATGGCACGCCAAACTTCAGGACAACCAGGTGACAATATTTCCGAATTTTGGATCAGAGGTATTTCCACATTCGGTGCAGGATCAAGTGCTTTAGTATTGGTAGATGGTTTTGAACGTAGCATGGATGAATTGAACGTAGAGGATATAGAAACCTTTTCTGTTTTAAAGGATGCTTCCGCTACTGCTATATACGGTTCAAGAGGTGCCAACGGTGTTGTATTGATCACTACTAAGCGAGGAAAAGAAGGTAAAACCCGTATCAATGCAAAAGCTGAGATGACCTACAATACACGCACAAAAACCCCGGAATTTGTAGATGGACCGACTTATGCCCGTATGATGAACGAAGCATTAATGACACGTAATCAGTCGGCAGCTTATTCTGATAGTGATATAGAGCTAATCGAGAACGGACTGGATCCTGATCTTTTCCCGAATGTAGACTGGATGGGAATGATATTGAAAGATGGAGCACCTACCTACCGCGCTAATATCGACTTAACCGGTGGTGGTACAGTAGCACGTTATTTCATTTCTGCCAGCTATGTGGACGAAGGAGGTATGTACGAATCAGATCGGACCATGAAAGACTATAAGACCAACGCTAATTACCATCGTTGGAATTATCGTATGAATGTAGATATTGACTTGACGAAGACTACTTTATTGAAAGTTGGTGTAGCAGGTTCATTAGATAAACAAAATCTACCGGGAAGCCAATATGGTGAAATTTGGAAATCTTTGATGGGATATAATCCAATTGCCTCTCCTCCACAATATAGTGACGGTAGATGGGGAGCACAAGGAAGTGGTGGAAAAAGAAATCCATGGGTACTGATTACACAACAAGGATATCAGGAAAAATGGAAAAATAAAATACAGACAACTGTCAATCTGGAACAGGATCTGAAATTTATAACAAATGGATTGAAGTTCTACGGACGATTTGGCTTTGATACAAATACAGATAATAGTGATAACCATTACAGATGGCCGGAAAGCTGGTTAGCAGAAAGACAACGTACGACTGAAGGTAAACTTCAGTTTACAAGAATAGAAACTGAGCAGTTGATGTTATCAACAACGGGAGCTAGCGGTACACGATATGAGAATCTGGAAGCAGAGTTACATTATAACCGTACTTTTGGTAATCACCAGGTAGGAGCCGTAATGAAGTATTCACAAGATAAAAAAGTGGATAACAAGAATTATTATGAATTAGCGGGTTACGAAAGAATCGTTTCCGGAATTCAATATCGTCATCAGGGTCTTGCCGGACGATTTACTTACGGATGGAAATATCGTTATTTCGTTGATTTCAACTTCGGTTACAACGGTTCGGAGAACTTTGCGACTGACCATCAATTCGGCTTCTTCCCCGCATACTCTGCCGCTTGGAACATTGCAGAAGAACCAATTGTCAAGAAAAATCTCAAATGGATAAATATGTTTAAGTTACGTTATTCTTATGGTAAAGTAGGAAATGATAAATTGATGAATGGTAACACCCAGATCCGTTTCCCTTACGTAGAAAGATTTGCAACTTATGATGCAGATGGATATTATTACGGTGACATCAAAACATCTCTTTACTACTACCCAGGATTATCATATTCGAGAATTTCGTCTCCATACATCACTTGGGAGGTCGCTACAAAGCATGATATAGGTTTGGACTTTTCACTCTTCAATGACAAACTTAGCGGTACGGTTGATTACTTCCACGAACAACGCGATGGAATTTATCTAAATCGTAAGTTTTTACCACAAAGTGTCGGATTAAACCATATCCCAGCTCCGTATGCCAATGTAGGTGCTGTATTGTCTAGAGGATTTGACGGAAATATTGCTTTCCATGAGAAATTCGGGAACTTAGCCCTGACTTTGCGTGCCAACATGACCTATAGCAAGAATGAAATTAAAGAGTACGATGAGCAGTTCAGCCATTACTCCTATAATATGAATGCTGGGTTCCGTGTAAATCAAGCACGTGGATTAATCGCTGAAGGATTATTCAAAGATTATGATGAAATTCGCAATAGTCCCAGACAAGATTTTGGTGAGGTAGCTCCCGGTGACATAAAATATAAAGATGTAAATGGAGATGGAGTTGTTAATAATAATGACGTAGTACCTATTGGTGCTACTACCAAACCAAACATGATTTATGGATTCGGATTTTCTGCGGCATGGAAAGGATTAGATTTCAATGTACTTTTCCAAGGAGCCGGGAAATCATCTTTCTTTATCAATGGATTTACGGTTTATCCATTCCAAGAAAACAGTTGGGGAAATATCCTAAACGATGTACCAGGAAACTATTGGTCATTAGGAGAGAATGAAAACCCGCATGCAACCTATCCTCGTTTAAGTTATGGCGGCAACTCCAATAATTACCGAGCTTCTACATATTGGTTGCGTGATGGTTCATATCTCCGCCTAAAGAATCTGGATATCGGTTATACAATTCCTAAACGATTAGTAAACCGTATCCGTTTGGATAACGTACGTATTTATCTCATGGGGACTAACTTATTAACATTCTCCAATTTCAAGCTTTGGGATCCTGAATTAGGAAGTTCTAACGGACAAGAATACCCATTGGCCAAATCCTATACAATAGGCTTGACGATAAACTTATAACCTATAATAAATAAAAAATATGAAAAAAGATATATATATATTGATGGGAGCGATAATAGTCGGACTTGGACTTGGCTTCACTTCTTGTTCTGATTACTTAAATGTAGATCGCTACTTTAAAGAACAACAATCAAACGATCATATATTCGAAAGTAAAGATTATACATTACAATGGCTGTCATTTTGCTACAGTCGTCTGCAGGGTGATAATATCGAAGTAGGACATAGTGACATCTGCCCAACTAATTTCTCTGATGATCAAGCATTTAATGAAGGAAATAATGGAGACCGTTACCGTAAATTCAAATTGGGTGAATACGGATATGGATATTCCTACGGAGGATATTACACCAATTCATGGCCTTGGGCATATGACGCTATCTACCAAGCATCTATCTTAATCAATAATGTAGATAAAAATAAGGATTTCACTCAAGAGGAGATCACTGACGTAAAAGGACAAGCGCGTTTTCTTCGAGCGTATTTTTACTGGCTACTGTTAAAAAAATATGGTCCAGTACCGATTATGCCAATAGAAGGTGCCGATTATACTAAATCTTATGAAGAATTAAGTTTTCCGCGTAACACTTATGATGAATGTGTAGACTTTATCACTTCTGAGATGCAGCAAGCTGCATTTGAATTATTCGAGAGACGAGATAACTTGAATATTTGTCGTCCGACCAAAGGAGCAGCTTTAGCAGTACGTGCAAAAGTCTTTCTTTATGGAGCTAGCCCATTAGCCAATGGAAATACAGAAATGGCAGACTTTACAGATAAAAGTGGACGCATCCTAATTCCACAGGAATATGACGAGTCAAAATGGGCGAAAGCTGCTGCTGCCGCAAAAGACATGATTGAATATGCAGAAAAAACAGGTTTTTATAGGATTTACACGGTAGGAGTACGAAAACAAGATAATGATAAATCATACCCTAGTACAATTACTCCACCGCCACATGAGATTTATTCCAATAAAAACTTCCCTGAAGGATGGCAAAATATAGATCCATTCGAATCTTATCGTGCTATATTCAATGGAGAATTGTATGCTGCAGAAAACCCTGAATTAATCTTCACTCGTGGTTTAAATAAAGACGGTAATAACTTGGAAACAGCACAAGGTATCGCTGATTTAGTAAGACATCAATTACCGGCTTCCTGCGGTGGATGGAACATCCATGGTGTAACACAGAAACAATGTGACGCATATGATATGGCATGGGGAGAACCATTTGACCGGGCAACTTGTCCCGATGGGTATGTTACCAATGATAACAAACAGGATCATCTTTATGACCACGTACCGAATGACGTTCACATGGAATATACCAACAGAGAACCTCGATTCTATGCATCAATAGCTTACAACGGATGTGTATGGGATTGTGCAAGTGCCGTAGAGGGAAAAGATGAACATTACAGATATATACAAAGATGGTATTATCGTGGTGCAGACGATGGTCGAATCAATGGCGGGCAGAATTGGCTAGTTACCGGCATTGGAGTAAAAAAATATGTTCACCCTACAGATTGTGCTAACCACGGAGGAAGCATCTGTGATAAGGTAGAACCTACTCTTCGTTATGCTGACATTCTTTTGATATATGCAGAAGCACTAAATAATTTAACCTCAGGACAAAGCTACGAAATCGCTTCTTGGGACGAGAGTAAGACACATACTATCAAACGAGATATCGAAGAAATGCGTCGTGGCGTTAAACCTGTCCGTATGCGTGCCGGACTCCCAGACTACGATAATACTGTTTACCAAGATCCCAAATTATTCTTTAATAAACTCGTGCACGAACGACAAATCGAATTCTTCAACGAGAATCAGCGTTTCTTTGATTTACGTCGTTGGAAGATTGCAGAAGAGCATGAAAGTGAGCAGATATATGGTTGCAACACTTTAGTTAACAGAGAGCACAGAGATGCTTTCTATACTCCAGTTAGAGTAGCCAACCTTCAAACTTCCTTCTCACGAAAACAGTATTTCTGGCCTATCACTTATGACGAATTGAAACGTAATAAGAATATGACACAGGCACCAGGATGGCAGGATTATGATTAAAAGTATTAATATAAACAATGAAGATGATATGAAGAAATTATATTTTTTAGGAATTGTGTCAGTTGTATGTATCTTCTTCGGATCATGCAACGATGAATGGAAGGAAGAACTACACAGCCAGATGATTTCGTTTAAAGCTCCAGTAGGAAGCAACGGCGTATGCGACATTTATATGCGTTACCAGCCAGATGGTACTGCGTCCTATGAGTTACCAGTCATCGTCAGCGGCACACGTGATAACGAACGGAATATCGATGTAAAAATCGGTGTAGATAACGATACACTTTATCACTTGAATACGGAGAAATTTGCAGTGGGACGTAAGGATCTTTGGTATCGGCAACTGCCTGAGAATTTTTATTCTTTCCCATCAGAGATTTGCCAAATACCTGCTGGTGAAAATGTACAAAACTACACCCTTAATTTTAATCTGAAGGGATTAGACCTAAATGAAAAATGGGTGCTTCCATTAAATGTTGAAGAGGATCCGTCTTATGTTCGCAATATTCGTAAGGGATGGTGCAAAGCTTTATTGGGTATCAACTTATATAACGACTATTCCGGTACTTATTCAACCACATTAATGAATATTTATGTCGATGGTACTACCAATGACCCGGCTATAGTAGATAATCGCGTAACCCGCGTAGTAGACAACAATTCAATCTTCTTCTATGCTGGTTCAGTATGGGAAGAAGATGAGAATCGCAGTAAATATAAGGTGATTGTGACCTTTAATGAAGGAGAACTTAATAAAGATGGAAATATGGCCGGTTCACTAACCATTAAACAAGGTGACCCTACAAGTGGAGCTAACATTGTGCCTGTCGGCGACTGTACATATGAGTTAATTGTACAAAAACATGAGACGAAACCCTATTTGGAACGTCATATCACGATTTTACGTTTAGAATATAAATATACAGACTTCACTTCCGATCCAAAGAATCCGATGATATATGATGTAAAGGGTTCCATGACAATGGAACGCCAGATCAATACGCTGATTCCAGATCAAGATCAGGCTATTCAATGGTGATGATTATATATTTAATATAGTATATAAGAAAACCATGAAGAAAGAGCTGTCTCACCCATAGGAGACAGTTCTTTTGACTTTTAATCAAATAATTCCAATCTAATTATCTATTTCAATTGACCCTAAAGGAAACAAAATCCAAAGAGTCTCTAAAACGTCACTGGCAATGAAAGTAATTGATACATCAATGTACGTGCCATACGTTTTTGACCATTAGTATTTGGATGCAAACGATCAAAATCCGGATTATTGAAATAAACAAGCTGCTCCTCATTCATCGGATTCAAACCTGTCATTGCATTAAAATCTATCACAGGAATTCCCCAAATATTACTGGCTTCTTTTATAGCTTGAACATAAGCATCAATATATTCTCCACAACTATTTTGATAACTTTCATCCGGTTGCACATTATTCTCACTAAATTCAGCTAAAGAACGATGCAAAGGAGTTAATAAAACAATCTGTTTATCAGGAAAAAGCCTCTTTAACTGACATATACCTATATTGATACGACCTTTATAAGTATCTTTATCCATATTTGGAATACGCCTTATACGCTTTACCAACTTTTTTATTTCTCCAGTAGCTGCCATTACCGATTCTTCCCGTTCAGTAAACCATTCTCCTATTGACACTCCACTATTAAAATCATTAGTACCCATGAAGACAATAATAGCATCAACTTCCGCCCCATGCTCCGTTTTTAGTTTTTCTGCCTGACGAGGTACGTCATCCCACTGCCGTCCACTAACACCATAAACAAAAGGAGTAATTCCCAACCAATCTTTCAAGAAATCCCAGTATTTTTTAATCTCCTTACCATAGCAATTAGGATCTGTGATAGAGTCACCAATGTATCCTACTCGTTTACCTTGCCATGGATGTTGAAAACAACCCACCTCATTTCCAAATAACTCTTTTTTTGAGATAGAAGATTGATTCTGTCCACATAAGCACGAGCTAAGAAATAATAAAGTACCAACTATTAATAGTTTGTTTTTCATAAGTATCTTATATTTATAGGAATAAATAACAATAATATCTTTATCATCCAACTTCCAACATGCTCTTCAGTTCAGCCACCCCCTCAGAGGCACCTTTCTGAATAATATGAATCGGTCGGGAAGTATGTGTTTCTACTGGCTTGGGATCAATCAAATAAACATCTGCCTCTCGCGGTACATAATGCAGTAAACCTGCAGCCGGATATACATTTAACGAAGTACCAATAATCACGAAAACATCTGCTTTTTCTACATAACGAATCGCTTTCTCAATCTCCGGAACAGCTTCTCCAAACCATACAATAAAAGGACGTAACTGACTACCATCATCTGCTTTATCTCCAACCTTTACTTCATATTCTTCGGGCTTCAGTTCTTTTATATAATGAGAATTATATGGATCTCTACTAGAACAAACTTTTGTTAATTCACCATGCAAATGAATGATACGGCTGCTACCCGCCCGTTCATGCAAATTATCAATATTTTGTGTTATCACTGTGACATGATATTCTTTCTCTAATTCTGCCAACAGTTCATGTCCACGATTCGGTCTCACCTCCAACAACTGCTTTCGACGTTCATTATAAAAATTGATTACTAATATTGGATCACGTTGATATCCTTCAGGAGTCGCGACCTGTTCTACAGGATAACGATCCCACAATCCGCCTGCATCCCGAAAGGTACTAATTCCGCTCTCAGCACTCATGCCAGCCCCTGTCAATATTACCAAATTCTTCATAACCTATCCTCCCTATCTTATATATAAGAATACAAAAATAAAGAGAATAGTCGATAAAAGAAAGTACAAATATATGTAATCTTGCACTTTGAGTTAATTTTCTTATTGTTACCATAGTCAATATAGCTTTTCTTTCGAAAAACAATGATAAAAGAAAATTTCCAGATAAATTTCTTGCTTGTTAGCTAAAAACTTCATATTTTTGGACTATATTTACCACTTGCGTAAACAATCAAAGTCCTGGTATTCAAGCAAGTAATCCATAATATTTTACATTATTAGCCTTATATAATCTATATTCCAAATAACTAACTTAATACATTTATTTATGAAAAAGCACAATTTATCATTCCTGCAAGGCTTCATACAGCTTTGTGTCGTTCTATCAATTTTTCTCTTCTCATGCTCTGATGACAAAAAAGATATAGGTAATATTGATGGAAACGAACCACCACCCGTTATTACCACAACAATTCTTCAACAATTTGAAGATGCGCTGGATAAGTCTTTAATGGTCAATGATATCAAAGCTACAGGAGCAACAACCACTTTTACCTTTAGTGATAAAAGCACTATAGAACTCCCAATAAAATATCATATTATTGATTTTACAGGCAAAGACATACCTGTTGTCACCAAAGGAACCACAAACACATGGATTGTAAACGGTACTAATTTAGGCATTCCAGTTAAAACTACCGGTTCCGATGACCCGCTCATTGTATGTATAGCCTATGACAATAATGCTGTTACAATATATCTAAACGATGGAGAAAGAAAAACAATCAATAGAGAAGGAGAAGAAGGTATCTATTCATTTATTATTGAGGCAGCAAAAAACAGAGAACTGGATAAAGATATTATAGCTGTCATCGAAGGTAACTCCATAAATGCTATCCTACCTGAAGGAATTTCAACAGAATCACTCGTTTTAACTTTTGGTTATCGTGGTGTTTCAGTTACAGTCAATGGTACCGCACAAGAAAGTGGTGAAACCGCTAACAATTTCGAAAACCCTCTGACTTATAGTCTAAAGAAAAAAGATGGAACCAAGATCGATTATTTAGTAAACATAAGATCAATCCGTATTCCTCAAATTTATATTGACACAGAAAACAATGCTGAAATTAAAGATAAAGAAAATTATGTAAATGCTAATATCAGAGTAGAAGATCCTAGTAAGTTATATACCGATGGAACTACAGTTGAAAGAAGTGCCAGAATACGTGGACGGGGAAATTCTACTTGGGGAATGCCGAAAAAGCCATATAGAATAAAACTGGATAAAAAAACGCAATTATTAGGCATGAGTACTGATAAAGATTGGGCTTTGCTTGCTAATTATGCAGATAAATCACTTTTAAGAAATATCACTGCATTCCATATTTCACGAATTGTTGGCATGAGATGGACCCCAAAATCTATTAGCGTTGAAGTATATCTTAATGGAAAATATCTGGGAGTCTACGCTTTGACAGAACATGTCAAAGTCTCCGAAGAACGACTCAACATCAATTTAGCCGATAAATCTGTTGATGGCGACTATCTCATGGAACTAGACTTTCACTATGATGAAGGAGCACGTTTCAAAACAGATATAAAGAAATTGCCTATGATGTTTAAAGATCCGGATGAACCGACTGACGAACAATTCAATTTTGTAAAAGACTTCTACAATAAAGCAGAATCTGTTTTATATTCCGACAAATTCACCGATCCTGAAAATGGGTACCATAAATATATAGACATAGAATCGTTTGTTAAATACTTCATCGTACAGGAACTCTCAAAGAATTGTGACGGAAATATGCGAGGAAGCTGTTATATGGCCATTCTCAACAATAATATTATAGAACAGCCTCTTGTATGGGACTTCGACATTGCATTTGGTAATGCCAATCACATTACGACAGAGCAAGGAGCATCATCAACCGGTCCGAAAGGTTGGTATATCAAAACCTGTTCACCATGGTTCGACCAATTATTTAGGGATCCGGCTTTCGTAAAAGCACTTAAAGAGAAATGGAATACAGTAAAACCTCAATTAGACCAGTTACCACAATTTGTTCAGAACCATTCCAACGAATTGGAAAGTGCTGCCGCACGTAATTTCGGGAACATAGAAGACGGCGGAGCCGGATGGGATATACATAAAGTGATGTGGCCTAACTATATAGATCGCGGAAGCTATGAGAAAGAGGTTAAATTCCTAAAAGATTTTATAGAACAACGCCTAGTCTGGTTAGACAAATATATTAACGAATTATAAGAAAGTTATCATAAAGAAAAGAATGAACTTTTGCCAATATAAGAATTTTTAAATACTAAATGCTAAATCATTCAAATAAAACGTGTACTTTTGCGGCTTATAAAATTGCAATTGATTGAATGTTAAAGTCATGAAGGACCATAGTTCAATCTCCAATAAAAACATTATATGGATAAATTTAGTTACGCTATTGGTCTCGGAATAGGCCAAAACTTATTAAGCATGGGAGCAAAAGGCATCGAGGTAGATGACTTTACACAAGCTATTAAAGACGTATTTGAAGGTAACCAGACTGCAATCAGTCATACGGAAGCCCGTGAAATAGTAAACAAATATTTTGAAGAGCTGGAAGCTAAAATGAGTGCCGCCAGTATTGAACAGGGTAAAGTCTTTCTGGAAGAAAACAAAAAAAGAGCTAATGTTGTTACCCTTCCGAGCGGATTACAATATGAAGTTATCAAGGAAGGAAATGGCAAACAGGCAAAGGCTACCGATCAGGTTAAATGCCACTACGAAGGTACGTTGATCGACGGTACATTGTTTGATAGTTCTATAAAACGTGGTGAGCCTGCTGTATTTGGAGTAAACCAAGTGATTCCAGGATGGGTAGAAGCTCTTCAGCTAATGCCAGAAGGTTCAAAATGGAAACTGTATATTCCGTCAGAGTTAGCTTACGGTGCACAAGGTGCCGGAGAAATGATTCCTCCTCACAGTACACTTGTATTTGAAGTAGAATTACTTGAAGTATTATAAATAAAAAATTTCAAAGCAACATGAAAAAAGTTAGTATTTTTATGGCAATCGCTGCTGCTGCAAGTCTTGCTTCTTGTACAGCACAAGCTCCTAAAGCAAACCTGAAATCAGACATCGATTCATTGTCTTATTCAATTGGTATGGCTCAGACTCAAGGTCTGAAAGATTATCTGGTAGGACGTCTGGGTGTAGATACTGCTTATATGGCAGAATTTATCAAAGGTTTGAACGAAGGTGCTGACAAGACAAGCAAGAAAGAAATTGCTTATATGGCAGGTTTGCAGATCGGTCAACAAATCAACGGTGCTAATGGTATGATTAAGAATATCAACCAAGAATTATTTGCCGGTGACTCTCTTAAAACTATCAGCAAAGATAACTTCATGGCAGGTTTCATCGCGGGTGCTTTAGAGAAAGGTGGTTTGATGTCTATGGATGAAGCGCAGATATATACTCGTACAGCTATGGAAGCCGTTAAAGCAAAAGCTATGGAAGAAAAATATGCAGACAATAAAGCTGCAGGTGAAAAATTCCTGGCTGAAAACAAGACTAAAGATGGTGTAAAAACTACTCCTAGCGGACTTCAATACAAAGTTATCACTGAAGGTACAGGAGCAATTCCTGCTGACTCTAGCAAAGTAAAAGTAAACTATAAAGGAACTTTGATTGACGGAACTGAATTTGACAGCTCTTACAAACGTAATGCACCTGCTACTTTCCGTGCTAACCAAGTAATCAAAGGTTGGACAGAAGCTCTGACTATGATGCCTGTAGGTTCAAAATGGGAACTTTATATTCCTCAGGAACTTGCTTACGGTGCTAGAGAGTCTGGTCAGATCAAACCGTTCTCTACTTTAATATTCGAAGTTGAATTAGTGGAAATCGAACCGGACAAGAAATAAGAAAAGTCTTGGCTTAAATAAAGAAAAAAAGAGGTGCAACTCGCTTGCATCTCTTTTTTTTGCTTTTTCCTCTTTTTTTTCTCGAAAAAGAAGAAGAATTAAAATAAATCTCTATATTTGCTTACTATTTGATAACAACTGGAAAATATAATTTATTATTATGGAAAAAATAGACAACCTCGACAGACAAATCCTAGAGATCATCTCGCAGAATGCCCGTATCCCTTTCAAAGATGTAGCAGCTGAGTGTGGTGTATCACGCGCAGCCATTCATCAACGTGTACAGAGACTGATTGATCTCGGAGTTATTGTAGGCTCAGGTTATCATGTGAATCCGAAATCTCTGGGATACAGAACTTGCACCTATGTCGGTATCAAGTTGGAAAAAGGTTCCATGTATAAATCTGTAGTAGCAGAATTACAAAAAATTCCTGAGATTGTGGAATGCCACTTTACTACAGGTCCTTATACCATGCTAACTAAACTTTATGCTTGTGACAACGAACACCTGATGGACCTACTTAATAACAAAATGCAAGAAATTCCAGGCGTAGTTGCTACAGAGACATTAATCTCTCTGGAGCAAAGTATTAAAAAAGAAATTCCAATTCGCATAGAAAAATAACCCAATGGAGTTTCTGAATGAATATCATCTGGCTGGATTATTCATCGGAATCTGCACCTTTTTAATTATCGGTCTTTTTCATCCTATAGTAGTAAAGGCTGAATATCATTGGGGAACAAGATGTTGGTGGATATTCCTTATACTTGGCATTGCAGGTATCATTGCCTCACTAAGTATTGATAATGTGATTCTTTCTTCGTTATTAGGTGTATTTGCTTTTTCTTCATTCTGGACTATAAAAGAAGTCTTTGAACAAGAAGATCGAGTAAGAAAAGGTTGGTTCCCTAAGAATCCAAAACGAAAATATAAGTTCTGAGAAGAAAGGATTTACAGATTTTTATTAAAAGAACTTGCATAATTCGACAAAAAGAACTACTTTTGTCACCGCATCCAATAAAAGGATACATCGGACTTGTAGCTCAGTTGGTTAGAGCAACAGACTCATAATCTGGAGGTCCCAGGTTCAAGCCCTGGCTGGTCCACACTAAGAATCAAGCACTTACAAATATTTGTAAGTGCTTGATTCTTATATACAGTGACCTTCAGGTGACCTTTTTGAGGCGAAACTCTGTAATAATGGCCTTTTGCAATTCCATGAAATTACAGAGAGTTTTTATAGATTTTTAAATAGAAAGAGTGGCTAAATCTGGCCTTTAAATAAATCATTGCGATTATTCGTGTAAGGGATAAGATGAGACCGCAATAACTTGTCGGGGAATTATTGAGTATTCTTGAAATTAATACATTATGCACAATAACATGATACACCTATTTTTTCTTTGCGTATATTTTGTTCTGTAACTTTGTATCCATAAATATTATGCAATATGGAAAGCGAAAAATTAACCATTGGCAAACTCATCGAAAAGGAGGTGAGGAAACAGCAAATTCCAATCACAGAGTTTGCACGATTGATTTGCTGCCAAAGGAACAATGTGTATGACATATTCAAGCGCAGCAAAATTGACATCGTACAGCTTAAACAAATATCAAAGGTTTTAAGGCAGAACTTTTTCAAAGAGCTTGCCGATGACCTTGAATTGATAAATGAAGAAGAAATGAGTGGGGCTGATGTAAAAAAGCAAAAGGCAGTATCACAATTCTTTGAGGTCGTACCGAATATATTGCGAGAATTGGGAAAACCGTCTACAATTATCTTCTGTAAATTGGACGATTCTGGCTATGAAGATTGTGCTACACCAGATTTTGGATTGCCCGACTATTTCATAACTTTCACCATCGGAGACACTCTCCAAGAGCGAATCGGCAACAACCTTGCGCTTCCTATTGGAGTAGTCCACGACAGCACGAATAACTGTGAAGTCGAAGTCTGCACTAATGTCGTCTATGGGTCAGTCTGTGTAAATGTAAAGCTGGATTACAAGACACAAGACGAATGGAGAAAAGTTTTGCTGTTAGCTTTTGAAACCTATGACAGATTTGGACGGAGGTAATAATGAGAAATTTATTGGATGATTATAAGGAGGTTAAGGATTGCATCTACAAAGGTGAAACCTACTCTGTCCGTGACAATGGGGCGGTATTGCGCCATTCTCGCATAGGTAAAAGAGTGAGGAAAGAAGATGATATTTGGACATTCGGAAAAGCTAATGAACAAACTGGATATATGATTATTGGCGGCGAAAGAGTACATCGCATTGTTGCCTATGCTTTCTTAGGGGAGCCACCTACACCCCAACATGTTGTTGACCATATAGACACCAATAGACGAAACAATCGCCCTCAAAATCTAAGGTGGTTAACAAAGTTGGAAAATGTTTTGCTAAATCCTATTACAAGAAAGAGAATAGAGTTTCTATGTGGGAGTATTGAAGCATTCATAAACGACCCTTCAATCATACAGGAATTTGCCAATGACAACCCAAACTTTGCATGGATGCGGACTGTTTCCGCCGAGGAAGCAAAGGCTTCATATGAACGCTTGAAATTATGGGCGGAAACACCATCTGCCCCAACAAACACAAGCAATGGTACTATGGGCGAGTGGATTTATGCACCGACCAAACGCCACGAACACATTGAGCCATTTTCTAAATACAGTTCTGTACCCAGTAGCCAATCAGAATTCTCTGCCGTAGAATACAAGCAAGACATTCTGACTGAATCGCTATCACCGACTGCGATGCAAAAGTATTGGCGTACACCGACAGAATTTCCGCTATGCCCAATTCGTTGGGATGAAGAACCATTGGAAACATATTCCAAGATGCTTAAAAAAGGGGCTATCGTTACCAAGAATGAATATTCCACTCATTATATTGACGATTTCGCCTTGAAAGGGGACTCCCTTTTAATCAGAACCCATGCAGATGATGGCATCAAGAAATTCTCTTTGATTACTGTGTCATTTGAAGGTGATAAATATATTCACGAGGGACAAACATTCTTTGAGGAACAGGGCGCACGAAAGGCTTTTACATTAGCCCAAGGTTTAGAATGGGATGGTGAAGATGGAATTGACGATTATTGCTAAAATAATTTGCTATATGGCTAAAAATGAGTAAATTTGTAACTATAACAAATCAACCATCATAAATTATGAAAAAGATTCTAGCCTCTTTAGCCGTATTCTTAGCTGTCATTAACATCATGGCACAAGAACACCTTTCATTCAAAGGGATTCCTATTGAAGGAAGCATGACCGAGTTTTGTCAAAAACTAAAAACCAAAGGATTTACTTCTATCGGGCAGGAAAACAATATCTCTTTGTTTACAGGGGATTTTACTGGCAGTGAAGCGACTGTAGGTGTAACTGCTACAGACGATGGGAAAAATGTTTTTGCTGTAGTTGTGTTGTTTGAACCGAGCGGAGAATGGAACACTCTCGTTAACACCTATGACTACTATAAAGATTTGTATACTCGCAAATATGGTAAGCCGTCTATCTCAAAAGAAAAAAATCCAGCCCTTTCTGATTCCAATACTGCTTTAATGGCAGAAGTCCATCAAGGAACAGTTGTATATGGTAGTGCATGGGAAGTGACAGGTGGAGATATACAACTTTCAATTGAAAAATCCTCTGGGGTTTACGAAGGTATGGTGCTGATTCGCTATCGTGATTCTCAAAATGTAGAAGCCAAAATTCAAAGCGATTTGGATGATATTTAGATCCAATATCATCTTTGTAATCTTTGTTGTATACTCTCTATTTTCCAATCATACTTACCTTCTGCCACATCGCCAACCTCTTTGAGTGTATGGCGATGTTTTATTTCGTCAAACGGCTGTCGGCTCTCCGCATAATCACAGAGCCATGCGCCGACCGCATTCTGCTGTTCGGTCGTTTCCCCGTACTCCTGCATCACGCTCTTGATGTCGGCGGCTTCGGAGGGTGCAAAGATGGACTTGTGCTGTTCCGTACCGAAATGGATAATCGCATCAATGGCTCGCCGGAAAACCTCACTTGCCTTGTAGAGCATATCCGCAAACAGGCTTAGGACATGCCTGCTCGCTTTCAGCGTACTCTGCAACAGGCGGATGGTCTTGTCTTTCTCTGCCGTGGCTTGGTTTACCGCTTGGCTGATGCGCTGTCGCTCGTTGTCTTTCTGCTCCTGAAGCTGCCGTACCGCCTTGTCCCTATCAATGGCAAGTGAACGGCTCTGCACCAAAGCCCTGTCACGTTCCGTTTCGGCTTTCTGCTTTTCTGCGACCAATGCCTTTGTCCGTTCCTCCACCTTGTCCTTTACGGCTTCGGCAAAGGCTTTCTTCATGCGCTCGTTCTCGGCTTTCAGCTTGGCATTTTCCTTTTCGACCGCTGCGGATTTACCGACCCCCACAAGACTGCCGACACTGTCCAGTATGCTGTCCACTTTCGCCTTGCGCTCGTCCTTGAGTTGCTTCTCCTTTTCGGCAATCTCGCTGTCGAGGGAAAGGCTGTATTGTTCTTTCGCCTTGCTCTCGCCCTCCACAAACATAAGTTCCGCTTCGGCTTTCTCCTTGGCGGCGATGGCGGCTTGCCTTGCGGCTTTCGCCTGTTCCGCTTCCTGTTTCTGCTTGGCGATGATGAAGTCCGTGCGCTCCAGATGTTCCTTTCCCGTCACCTCCTTTGAGGTGCCCCTTTCCATTTCCAGACACTCAGCCAAAACGGTCTGCATCTCGCTCATGGCTTTCTCGTCCAGTTTGCAGGATTTGCCCGTGTCGTGGTTCATCCAGTCCCATACGATGTGGGCGTGGAGGTTGGGCTTCCATGTGGCATTGTCGCCGGGTGTTCCGTAATGTCCCTCGTCACGGTGGATGAACACTTGCAGGGCTGTGATTCCCCAACTCTGCTTACACACCTCGCAGAAGTGCCGCAGTTGCTCCATCGTGGTGTCGTCCTTGATGACGACCACGCCCTCCTTGAGCGGAGTGCTGCCACGGACTATGGTCACCTTACCAGTCTTCTTGTTCACCCTTTCCCGGTCTTTGGTCTGCATCGCCCGTCCTGTCTTTTCCTTGACCATAGCGGCTATCTGATTGTAGCGGTCGGTGAGCGTGGCTTCACCGAAATCAGGTGATACCCATGCCTCGTTTCCTGCCATGATGTCGGTACGGATGTAGAACTTCTCCTTGCGGATATTGGTGATGTATTCCGCTGTCCGCCTGTTGTGCGCTTCGCTGCTGCCGATGTTGCACGGCTTGATGTTGATGGATGTCTTCTGTGCCATAGGCTTTCTGTATTTTGAGTTTCACTTCGGGTTATTAGGGCAGAGCCTTAATCGGTGGGGGCAGGGAGAGGGTCACTTCCTGCTCCGGGTTCTTAGGGGTGGAAGCCACTAAGCGGAGTTTCCAAAGAGGGGGTCACTCTTTGGTCGGGTTGCACAGGGCTGAAAGTCCTTGCCGGGTTCTTAGGGCAGAGCCATAAGCCCCTCGGGAGAGCCCACAACTTCGGAGCGCAGCGGAGAAGTTATAGTGGGCTATATCTGGGCAAGCCCAGTCAGTCACGCCACGCCAACGGAGTACCGCTGAAATCCTGCGCTGTGCGCCCGTCATCCACCCTGTCTGTGTCGGTATCATCCGCTCCGCCAATCGTGCCGTTCTGCGCCTCTTTCGGGCTTTCTACGGGGTCATCCCCATGCTGTCCGTTGCCGTTGTCTGCGATATGAGGATTGTCGGCTTTGTCCTTCGCATCCGCTCTGTCATCCGAACTGTCAAAAACCACAGAGGAACAAAGGGAAGAAGAAAGGGCGACTGCTACGTCTGCCATGCTGTCCGCTTCCTGTCTTGGGCATTGGCAACCGTCCGGCACGGTACACGGCTTGTTTTCCGACGGCGTATCATTAGAATATGGTGTCCGCACTCCGTCTGTCTGCCCTTTGGAAACTGCCGCTGGCTTGACATAATGGGGATTGGTCAACAGGACACCATCCACATACCATCCCGTCAGGAAATGCAGGGTGTGTACGGAAGTACGGTTGTTGGTTCGGGTGGTCAGCATACCGAGCCTGTTGAAACTGTCGATGAGCTTTCCGATGGTCTTTCGGTTGCAGCCCATGTATTCCGCCAGTTCCACATCGGAAGCTGCCGCCTGTCCCACCTCCAAGGCAATCTCAACGCCCTTGATATGGAGGACGGCCTTTGTCCGCACGGCGGCGGTCATCAGCCTGTGCAGGCACTTCTGCCTGTCGATGGCGGCTTTGCCGTCCAAAAGGAAATCCCACTGCCCGGCGGAAAGGATGGTGCAGTAATGTATGGTCTGTTCGTTCTTGCACATAGTCTATGATGTTTATAGGTGTTACACCGGTCAGCTACCTGCCCATGCCATACCCGTGTTCCGGCATGTGGTATTCCCTGTCCGCTGCGATATGGTTCAGCACATCCTGCAAACGGTCAAGCTGTTCATGGTCAAGCACCCGGATGGCATTGATGGTTATCTTCTGCGTGGCAATCCTGCGGTGGGCGATGTTGTTCTCGTTCATCGTGCCGTCACCGTCCGCATGGACGGAACGGAGGTAGGCATTGACCGCTTCCGTCTGTTCCTTTGAGGGATACGGTGCTGCCCATTTGTCTTGAATGTAGTCTGTCATTTTGTCGACCGCATTTGCCAACAGCGGATTGTGCTGTGCGATAATTGGTATCAAATCTTCTTTCTTCATGTGACTGTTATTTTAGAAGTCTTGTGATTGTTTATTTCTCGTTGATTTTGTTGACTTTGTTGAGAGAGTACCGACAAAAGGGAAAATAAAAATCGCATCCAACGGTTTAGGATTCTACTTTTCTTTTTTGGCCAGCAATTCTGTTGAAAACTGTTGAGACTATTGTTGAATCATATAAGCCTTGTTCATACGTTTCTCCCTATATTTCATCAAATTCAACAAACTCAACGGTAGCCTTTCAGAATTTCTCGGGTGACGGTGTAAAAGCGACCGACTTTCTTGGGTGATAAGGAATACTTCTGTCCCGGCAACACGGATATTTGGTAAGTGGAATAAGACAACGCATTGGGCGCAGGCTCCAGTTTCCAACACTGTTGCAGGACATTCCTTGCCTGATGGCGTTCCACCCTTACCATTGAATAGTTGAACAACGCCAATAGGTCGTTGATGCAGAAATCCACCACATCCACCAGCATGCAGTCCATGATGTCGAGCAGTAGTTCAGCCATGTCAAGTTCTATGCGGCTCCGGTTGCAGCGGATGATTTTCTCCAATGCTTCCGTGCGTATGAGTGACGGCGAAAACCACATTCGACTTTCTTCTTTGGTTGTCAAGTCACGATGCAACAGATAGTGCAAAAATGCTGGGATTTCGTTTTTCAATTTCTGTAGAAACGAAGTATCATCCTTTTCCAATCTGCGAACCTTTCTCACCCAATAACGTGTTTCCTCCGGCTCAATGTAAACGGGGAAATTCTCGTTATTAGAACACAGCACGAACTTAGCGAAGAACTGCACTTCATAACGGTCTTTCCCTTTGGATTCCATTTTATAGGAATGGGCTGTGCTAAGATTCTTCAACCGTTCGCTATCCTCACGGCGGTTGAGCAGCACTTCATCCACAACTATCATCAGTTTGCCTGCCCAATCGGCATTGAACTGACTACGAAAGTCCTCATTCGTATTGAAAGTAACATTATCCTGAAACAATGCTTTCAAGAAGTTCAGGAATGTACTCTTGCCTGTATTCCGTTCTTCCGAAACCAACAGAAGTATCGGCAGCTTCTGCGTGGGCTTTAGGTATAGCAGTTGAAGATAGTCCATTCCCAACTCATACTGCTCACCAAAAATGTGTTCCACCAGCGAGCGGATATGCTTGAAATCGCCCTCCACAGGAATATGGGTTATCGGCTCGTAAAGGTTATAGAAACCTGCAACCTCTTTTTGATAGTTAATATGACTCGGCACCGTACAAAAGCCATTATACTTTGTGATGGGAGGAATGTTGTTCTTCCCATAGTCCTGCCGGATAGTGCCAAAGCTCCATTGAATCCGGCGAGTGATAGTTGTACCATCAACCAAAGGTTGCTGCACTACCTTATATATTGTAGTACCTACCCGAATATATAATTCTTCCATATTGTTCCTCTTGGGATTATACATTCAATTCACTACAGCCAGAACCCTGCACTTTCGATTTCACAAGTGAAGTAATCTCCCTTTTTGAGTAAAGGTTGCGTCCACCTAACTTGTGAACGATGATTGTACCCTCTTTCTGCATACGCCACAAAGTGGTGTAGGTGATGTGGAGCCGTTCGCATACTTGGTCGCGCGTATAGTATTCGTCACTCTCTTCTGGTGTCAAGTCAGTTTGAGACTTTTTCCCAATCAGTTCTTCTACTAATTCAGAAACAACCTGCTTGAGGTCATCCTTCTGTAACATGATAAAATTTCCTTGCATAATATGTTGTTTAAATGATTATGCCGCGAAATTATTATAGAACACAAAGAAAGCACCTCGGTAAAAATCGCGTCGATTTCTGCCGAGGTGCTTTTAACGGGATAGCGTTTCTTTTTAACTAGCCAAGCGTTTATGATAGAATTAATATACATTGGGAGAAAGCAAAGTACGCAGTCTTATCCCCATCAACTTCGCTTGTTCCCTTCCTGTTTGAATAGTTTTTTCTGATAAGCTCAAATTATAGCCATAGTCGCCATGTTCATTGATAATGGCACAATAAAGGGCTTCTGCCCAATCAAAACCCAATTTGAATCCAAGGGATGGGAATTTCTCCAAAATGGCAGTATGAAAAGTTCGGTAATTATAAGAGTCATTAAGCAAACCACCATTAGTCAACGCAGCAAAAATATAGGCAAGAACGGAGTCTGTAGCATTCGTTTCCATCCATTCGGTGAGTATTGTCTCTATCCCATTGGTAAGAAGTTCCGCATAAGGTTGTATAAGCATTTCCTCAAGCAGAACACAGACTTGCTTGCGTCCACGGCGTCCTATAGATGCCTGTAAGGTGGAACTGACCACCTCTTTTGCCGCACCATTTTTACCCATAGCTTTCCATGCCCCTTTGGTATAAGCCGCTTTGTCAAAACTGGTAAGCATTAAAGAGCGTATAAATTGCCCACCAAAACCTTTCTGCCAGACAGACGAGTTTTCTCCCATCATTGTTTTGGAGAGTAAATCTCCCATCTTCACAAAACCATCGTCAAATATCATCCAGTAGAACGCACTACACATGAAAGGATTGTTATGCAGGAGTTTTTGTTTCGTAGCCTCTTGATTAAATGTAGAAGCAAACAAGGCTGTCAGTTTCTCATGGACTTGTTGGTAATTGCTTCCAAATTGAGCTTTATTGTAGCTTTCAGTCCCAGGACAAAGACTTTCAAGTAATTCTGTAATGCCCTTAATTCCATTGAGAGACAGCATCTCTGCCAAGTAAGACATGCCTTTAAGAATGAAAGTCATGTCACCTTCGTATGCTTTGGCAAAAAGATTTGTAAATTCTTGATAGTCTCCGGGGTGTTCATAGTGCCAGCGACGCAAGCTGAGCAAATTCAAATCCTTGTTAACTGCTTCTTGAGTTTCACGTTTCTCGTCCTCCCAATAAGCATGAATGCCTTCTTTAATGTATTTTGCATCCTCTGATTGCTCAAATTTGCTTATGGCATATTCTATTTCCTTAAGCCCATTGTCCAGTTCCAAATAGCAATACAAGCAGCAGGCAGACACATTCCCATCTTCTATGGTATTGGAGAATTTGTCAATCATCTCATCGGTAGCAGCCCCTTCTTCTGTGGTCATTATCTCCAGGATTATACTTTGTAGCTTGTTTGCCTCATCATCTATCTGTTTACTGTAGTTATCGCACAACAGGTTCTTTAAGATTGATTGAATCTTACTCTTAAAGTCTGTATAGATTTCTCGATTCGCTTCAAGCCATTCCTGCATTTCCGATTGACTGGGATAGTTATCATGGTGAAGTTCCTTCATATCATCGTCCATATAAACAGTTTCGCTAAATGGTTAATCTTTGAGACATGCCAAAGGAATCACTTTAACTCCATCGGGACGAGAGTATGCCATTGTTCCACCCGTCATCACAATAAGCAAGTCCGGCTCCCGAATAGGCACCTGCTTCTCCGTTTTGTTGTGCTCCTGTATAAGCCTTTTGAGTTCGAGTAAGTGTTTAGCTCCTTCATCAATTTCGCTACTACCAAGTTTGCACTCAATGAGAGCATAACGTCCATCTTCCAAATGCAGCACTATGTCCGCTTCCAAGTCGTATCGGTCATGGTAGTAAGATACATGACTGTTCAAATCAATGGTGTACGCCTTTAGGTCACGAATACACATCTGCTCAAAGATAAATCCAAACGTCCTAAGCTGCATACTTAATGATTCGGGAGATAGTCCCAAAAGGGCAATCGGTATAGAAGGGTCACAGAAGCATCGTTTTACACTGCTTCTGATAGCGGTCTTGCTTCTTATAGCAGGACACCATGCACTTATGTTCTGGATAACAAATAGTTTTTCTAAAGCCGAAACATAATCATCAAATGTATCTACGTGACAACTTACTTCGCCAGACGAGGTTACATCATCTAAAAGAGATTTTTTCTTGACCAATGTCGAAACATTCCTGGCATAAGCCCGAAGTATCATGCTGGTCAGTTTGGCATCTCTTTTCTTTCCATCAATACCGGAAACGTCGTCAGAACAAATGGTTTGAACATAGTTCTTTGCCACAAGTAATTGAGCTTTTGGAGTACGAGCCAACAAAGAAGCCGGCCATCCACCTCGGGATGCGGCAAAGATTAGGTCTTCGACTGTCATCTTAGACATTTTACCGTCAATATCATAATCAGGATTGTTGAAAAGTTCTTTCAATGAAACTTCGCCCGTAGATTCTTGCGACTCCCACAAGCTCATAGGCAACATACGCAGCCGGGCAATACGACCAGCTCCGGAATGATGTATTTGAGATTTGTCAACAGCATTGGAACCAGTGAGTATAAATTGTCCGGGAATTTGGCGGTCATCAACAGTTGTTCGTACCGCATCCCACAACATTGGAGCATCTTGCCACTCATCAATAAGACGAGGTGTATCTCCTTTTAACAGAATGGACGGCTTAGTTTTAGCTGTGGCTAAATACTCCTCACGCATACTTGGGTCTTGCATTCTCAAGATGCTATTGGCAAGTTGAGATGCCGTAGTGGTTTTACCGCACCATTTGGGACCTTCTATCAATACTGCCCCAAATGCATCCAGTAAATCTTGCAGCAGGGCATCGGCTGTTCTTTTATAATAATTCATATAATATATTTTTCAATGGCAAAGATACACATTTCCTGCGAATTGTATTGCTAATTCGTGTTTTTTGTGGTAATTAAATCCACTTTTTTGCGGTATTTAATTCGGTATTTTTGCTGTGTTTTGTTCCGTGTTTTTGTGGTATTTCACTTGGTGCTCTTGCGGTAAACAGCTATAATTAGTCAGATAGATTAGCTATCAGTTCCATCCTCTCCTCTTCGCTTAAGCCCTTCAGCATCTCCAACAAAGCTTTCTTATCTACAACTGGGGCAGTTTCTTTAGGCTTCTCATTAAGCAAATAATAATTGTACTCCAACATCTTCGCAAGAGGATAGGCGCCTATGTAGTTGGAAGTGATGTCACTGCCACCACTATGCCCCATGCTGTCACTTATATATTTATAAGGTACGACACCTGAATTATTGAGATTGGTAGCAAAGCTATGTCTTGCCCATGTTGGTGATGGTGTTTGTTCCAATCCTATGAGTTTAGCGACTTTTGCCATGTGCTCACGTATATATCTGTTATAACGTTGGATAACCCATATCTCCTGTTCAGGGGTAATAAGTTCGCTCATTATGGGAAATACCCTTCGCCCAAGTTCTGGAGCATTACCATATCGGTTGAGTATCTCTTGTATCTCAGGTGTAACAGGAAATATTACCTCACTGGCACTCTCGTTTCGTTCCCGGGTCTTATGACGAAGAAAACGTAACTGTTTGCCATGAGTGGCATAGTATAGTTCATCATAAGTCAGACGGAGAGTATCAGCAAGATTTTGCCCATCGCCTAAATACATAAAGAGGAATAATCCAAGGTCGCGAAATATAGCATGCTTTTCTCGCCCAAGAAACAACTCGTTCCCATCCTTGTCTTTTGCCTCACCTGCTTTCCAGAAGTCATAAAGTTTACGCATGGTAGCCACATCAAGAAACTCATGCTTGCGGCTTTGGGATTTATTGTAACCTGTGTCCTTGAACATTTCCTTGGTATCACCTTTCATCAAACCATTTGAGATACACATATTGATGATTGTTCTGAAACTACGAAGTGCGATGGCAATGGTCGTGGTACTCAGTCCATTTTTCCTCATAATCTTCACCCACTTCAAGACGAACTCCCTGTTAATGTCAGCAAATGATACATCCGTCCCCAAGTCTTTCACAAAGCGGTTACGAACATCTTTGCTACAACGGGCTGAACCAGCCTTGCCCTCATTGGTCTTAGATTGAATGTATGAATCCCACACTGTAATAATGGTGCTGTCATCATCTTTTTTACCCTGAAATCTGTCTTGCAGCTTGCGAAGAGAGAAGTTGTTTTCTGCGATAAGTTGATTGGCGATAAGTTCCACCCTGTCCATTAGATTTTTCATGTCGTTTCTCTCTGTCAGTTGAACACGACGGCCACTTTTCTCGTATTCGCACAAGGTCAACCATTCTTCCATAGTGTATGTTTTGCCCAAACGAAGAAAGACCTTCTGTCCAGCATGGCACACACGCACAGCCACAGGAAGCGGTTGCGAGTAATCTCCTGCTTTTCGTATGTCAAGAGTCAACGACCCATATACGTTGCCATTTGCAGCCGTGAATTTGGCGAGGCACTTTTCTCCCCTTGAAGTGGTTTTGGCTTCCATTTTTGCCGTTTTAGTGACCTTATTCGTTTCTTTCTTCTCCATAATATGTTTATTTACAAGTGATATTCCGCTTTCTTTGGTGACCTTCAGGTGACCTTTTCGCACGGAAACTACTGCAAACATACGTATTTTCCTGCAAACCACAAAATGCATTAAGTACTGACAATCAGTATATTTATATAATATGTAATTCCATGAAATACCATACAAAAAGACTCATAATCTGGAGGTCCCTGGTTCAAGCCCAGGCTGGTCCACAAAGAAAAAGGCTGATTCCTAAGAGAATACAGCCTTTTTCTTTATGGAGACCTCCGATTAAAGGTCTGTTGCTTTAGTGGTTTTATCCACAAATTGATGCAGTTGTTTCACTATTGTTTCACCAGTTAAACAACATGTAGTATGCTGACAATCAATGCAGAAGTAGTAAAAAGCCAACGAAAATCAAATGAATGTTTCATTGTAAGACTTAGGTTTACCCTAAACAGACGAATGAAAAGATTATCTACAAGCCTGTTTGCAACCTCTAAAGACTTAACTAAAGATTTAAAAATCAAACAATCATCTCCCTTAAAACAAGAAGTAAACGACCTCATTCGGTGCTATCAAAACAAGTGTAACAAACTTCAAATTGAATTAAACAACTACACCATTGACGATGTGATGGACTTTTTAGATGGTGAACATCAAAAGCAACAAACCATTGACTTCATTAAGTTCAGTCGTGAATGGATAGCCTCAACTACAATCAAAGGCGCACCCAATTATACAACTGCCATCAATGCTTTGGTACGGTTTGTTGGTAAGGAGGAATTGGATATAAATCTTATCACCTTAGACTTCTTAGAACAGTTCAAAGCGTTTTTAATTGAAGAACGTGATGCACGTACCAAGAAACTGATGCAGCAGGGTAAGCGTGTTCCCTCTAACCGTACCCTTTCCCTCTACTTGGTAAGCATTAAAAAGCTGTTCAATGAAGCTAAACGCAAGTTCAATAAGAAAGACAAGAACTTAATCCTCATCTCCAATTCTCCTTTTGATGAGTTTGAGATACCAAAACAGGAAGCTACCCGTAAGAGAGCCATTCCAGCAGACATCATTAAAAAGGTGTGGAAGTTACCTTATAAAGACATGAGGAAAGGATATAAGTCTACCTGCCGTTATAATTTGGCTAAGGATTGTTTCATTCTATCATTCTGTCTTATGGGAATCAATTCAGCTGACCTTTATAATGCCACAGAAAGAACAGGTAACACCATTACTTACAACAGAACCAAGACCAAAGCTCGTAGGCTGGATGGTGCAAAAATGATGGTAGAGATTCCTAAAACAATTCTTCCTTTGGTTGAGAAGTACAAAGACCCAAGCGGTAAACGTCTCTTCAACTTCTACCGCTACTATGCTGATGAAGGAAACTTCAACAAAGCCATTAACTACGGTTTAAAAGAAATTGGTGAATTGTTGGGTGTGTATGATTTAGAGTACTACGCCGCCCGCCACTCATGGGCTACCATAGCACTCAACAAAGTAGGAATTGACAAGTACACAGTCCACGCAGCATTAAACCATGTTGATGAAGCAATGAAGGTTACTGACATCTACATTGAACGTGACTTCATGAATGAGAACAAGGCTAATGCCAAAGTAGTAAAGTACGTGTTTGGCAAGTAATTTAAGATTATCCCCATTTGTAGCAATGCAAGTGGGGATTTCTTTTTAACTTTACAGCTCCTAATGCAGATATGACATGAGAGATTACATACTACCAATTCCAGAACTAAAGCAATTAGAGCCAATCTTAACAGAGTACTTTGGTTATAAGCGTGCTATGTTTGAGAGTGAACTACTACATGCCTATTATACTCACTATCCCAATGGGATTGATAAGGAGATAGCCAATGCCTATATGATTGATAGTCCAATTCTGGATGAGTTTGCAGTAGATAATGGTGCATTTGACTATCACCGTTACGCACCAAGACCAGCCTCAACTAGTAAAGAGTTTGATCCTAGTAGCTTTATAATGGATTCAGATTTTAACATCACTATCACCTTGTCTGATGATAAGATCTTAAAAAAACTGTTTGATCTGTTACAAGATCATGGAGAAGCAGACTATAACGAAGTCATTGGTACAACCTTGTTTGTAGTAGCTGCTATATATGAGAAGTATAAGAATGGTGAACTTTATACAGAAGTTACCATGTCAGAGGACACACTGCCTTATCTGGAACAAGTCCGTCCAGAAATGCTAAAGCTATATGAGTTGCTAAACACTAAGAGATACTCACCTAGTAAGAAGAAAGAGTTGAGATCACTAAATTCTATCACCATTGATAATGGAGTAAAGAAGATAACACTAGACAACTCATGCCATTGGCTTACTGACTTACTGGATAACTACCTACATATATACTTAGGAGTAAACAGTCTGGAAGAAGCCCAAGCAGAATTGAAGGAAGTATATGCAGCCAAAAAAGGCAGAAAGACTAAGAATCATGCTTGCGAATTAATCATGTACGGTACATTCCACCTGTTACAGAAGTACTCTTCACTAAAGACAAAGAGCGAACAGATACGCATGACTTTAGACTACATGAGGCTACTGTTTGAAGAAGGCAGCTTCAATGATGACGAGAACTACACCAATGCAGCTATAGCCTACTTAGTGAAGCAAAGCTATAAACCTATGTGGAAGCCTAAGCAGATAGCGGACTACAATTTTTCACCTACTAATCGATCTACAGAACATCTCTGGTAATTTATAATCTACCAATCCTCACAGACTACCATGTAATTACGTGGTAGTTTTTTTATATCCTTAAATTAGCTAACTTGCTGATATACTACTATCTAAAGAATTGCCTAGAAATGGCTCTCCATTCTTTATAACACACCTCTTGACAATTCCTCACCTTTGCAACGTAATCAAGAGATAAACGGTACATACCACTCTTGATTAGTTTTAATGTAAAATCAAAAACTTCATAATTATGGAAGAAAAGATTATGACAGCGGGACAGACTGCAATGGTGAATGGTAAAGAAGTTGGTAAAACTTCAAGTGTTAATTCAACTAACACCTTAAAGGTGGAGAAGGGTAATGAAGGCGTTTTAAAAGTTACGACAGTAAAGAGTGAACCGCCAGTGTATGTAGATAAGGCAGTTTTAATATGGCTATTCAATGCTGTCTTTAACTTTGCTAGAGTGACGGTTGTCCCCTACAACACTAAGGGTAAGGCGTATCTTTATATCATTGCCGAACTTGACGGATTAGTAGAGAAGCAAGGTACGTATGTAAATGATAGAGCAGTTGAAATTGTGTTAAGCCTGTTAAAAGGTAACGGAATCAATCCCAATGATGATTTCTTTAAACAAGAACAAGAAGTGAATGCTACTGACAACTTCCAACTGAAACTCTTAAAGCGTTTGAAAGACGAGTATAAACGTCTTTATCGTGAACGTGATAAAGTTAGAAAAGGTGTTACCTACTTTCGTGGTTACTTCCGATTCTATCGCGGTGAAGTAAGATTTGATATGCCTCTCACAGATGATGTCAAAGAGTTCATACACGAACGATTGACAATTAATAAGACAGACTACTTCAATCTGTAATGATGAGAATGGAATGGGGAGTTCGCTCCCCTTCCTCTCTAAATTCTACTCTTAAACATACTTTTATATTAAAAAAACAGTTAGGAGCAAATTTGCAAAGTGACTATATATATCGAAACAGCGTACGGTTACGACTACAAGAACAACAATAATGGACGTGGTATGAGAGGCTGTTTCGCTTATAATAAACAAACGGGCAAGAGCCTTTTCTTCCCGATAGGCGCATCCGGCTATGGGCATCGAAAACGCAATGAACATGGAATTCTGAGATATTCTGCCGGGCGCACGGATTATTATCCCGAAGATGAATATCATTCCTGGGGAAACTCACGAGTGAAAGACAGACCCCTATTTTTCGATTTGTTCAGAAGACCCGGAGCGATATATTGGTTTGAAAGTGAAGCAACTGTTAAAGGAAATAAGAAATTTGGCTGGGATATCAATTATTTCACTTTCGATTTTAATGATATTGATACATCGAATATATATGATGATAACGGTTCTGATACTTGCTTCGTGCGTTGCGTAAAGAAATAATCATGAGAGGTGAACAGAAGTTCGCTTATTAACGAAATAAGCAAATCTCGCTATCACCCGACATAAGAACTGCTCCTTGTGCTATCAAATTTGGAATTATTCACATTAAAATACAGCAGGTTCATGAATTATCCATTAGCATATCCTAAGTTCAATTAAAAGAGAAACACATGAAATCAATAATATCAATTGGCTATTGTATGATGCCCTTACAACTTGCTAAATATAAATCAAATAACTACCTTTGCAACTATAGAGTTTGATATTTCACCAAGGCATTATTAAGAGAGCATTAATTTATTGAAAATAAGTGGACTAGATGGGAAAAACCTTGATATTAATAAGACGTAATGCATTATTCCTATTCTGGTTAATGTTGATTTTCTCTTGTTCCTGTACCCCGACAAAAGAAAAACAACAGCAGAATGCTGCGTACATAGATTCAATAAGACCAACTACCCCTACTCCTCTAGAAAACACCTCAACTAAAAGCCAGACAGCAGTTACACTAGATTCTCTAGGATTTGTGAATATCTCCGAGTTAGATCCGACCATTCACATCGAATTAATGTACACTCGCTCAGACAACTTCACAGGAGAAATACTCTACGATGACCTGAAAGAAGCTTATCTTCACCCGGATGCAGCACACGCTCTTATGCAGGCACAAAAAGAGCTCAAACAGTCATATCCATCATACAGCCTCATCGTTTACGATGCAGCACGCCCAATGTCTGTGCAAAAGAAAATGTGGAATGTAGTAAAAGGCACATCTAAATTCAAATACGTATCTAACCCGAACCATGGAGGTGGACTACATAATTACGGACTTGCGGTAGACATCAGTATACTGGATTCTTTGGGGACTCCACTACCAATGGGAACCCAAGTAGACCATCTCGGCTTCGAAGCAAACATTACACAGGAAAATGAATTAGTACATACAGGTAAAATAAGTGAAAACGAACGGCAAAACCGGATATTACTAAGAACAGTTATGAAAAAAGCAGGTTTCCGTCCACTACCAAGTGAATGGTGGCATTTCAATTTCTGCAGCAGGGACGAAGCCAAGCGGAAGTATAAACTGATTCCATAATCAATTATAAATTATTATTTAGTTCTGAATACTGATAGTTATGATACAGATTTCTCCAGCAACTCAAGTATTTATTCATGAACATCAAGCAGATGATGTACGAACCTTGGCTTTACAAGCCAAGAAATATCCGAATGTAGATATGCCAACAGCTATTACCCAAATAGCAGGAAGGCAAGTTGCAACAGAGAAGATTCCATCGTGGAAAAAAATAGATGATATTTGGTACCCAAAGCATCTATCATTAGAACAATGTTCTTCAGAAATTACAGCTCGTTATAAAGCCAAATTAATACAAGGCCAGTCTTTGACTGATCTTACCGGTGGATTCGGCATCGACTGTTCGTTCCTTGCTGCAGGATTCAAGTCCGCTGTATACATAGAGTGCCAAGAAGAGCTTTGTGAGATTGCAGCCCACAATTTCCCCATACTTGGTTTGAATCATATTAGTGTTAAAAACGAAGACGGAGTAGCCTATCTGAAAATGATGTCTCCGGTAGATTGTATCTTCCTTGATCCTGCCCGCCGCAACGAACATGGAGCAAAAACCGTAGCTATTTCCGATTGTGAACCCAATGTGGCCGAACTGGAACAACTTTTATTGGAGAAAGCGAATAAAGTTATGATTAAGCTCTCCCCTATGCTTGACCTATCCCTCGCATTGAAAGAGCTACAACACACGCAGGAGGCTCATATTATTTCCGTCAATAATGAATGCAAAGAACTCCTTTTAATTCTGGGGCAAACACCAGCCAAAGAAGTTCCTATCTATTGTGTAAACTTTTCATCCAAAGGTGAGCAAAAGTTCACCTTTACCCGCGAACAAGAACAACACAGCGAATGTACTTATACAAATATCCTTGCAGACTATCTCTATGAGCCACATGCCTCACTACTGAAAGGAGGTGCTTATAAAAGTTTATCGTCCGCCTATCATATTTCAAAACTTCATCCTAACAGCCATCTTTATACATCCGATATACTGATTGAGAACTTCCCCGGAAGAGTATTCCAGATTAAAGGATATTGCAGTTTCAACAGAAAAGAAATTAAAGAGACTTTAGGGAATCTAGAGAAAGCCAATATCACGATCCGCAATTTTCCCGCTTCTGTTGCGGAACTCCGCAAACGGACCAAATTATCCGATGGAGGCTCCACTTACCTATTTGCAACCACTTTAAATAATGAAAAGAAGCTATTAATCCTGTGCGAGAAGACCTAATCAGTATAAACTCGAAAGGTAACAATTAGGGTGCAGCAATAATTATTTAGCTGTCCCTGTTTCCGTTTTCGTTTTCCCTCTCAGATCATCCTTAGGGATTGTCGTCTCATTGCCATCACGCACAGCCATATAATGAGGTGACATGATCTCAACCCCTGCTTCATTAAACCGATCTTGAATATTCTGATACAAATCCGAATAGATCTGTGCCATCTTATCCGCTTCTTTAATATAAGCATTTACCTGATAAACCGGATACCAGTCGCTTAATGAAGTCTCCAATACAAACGGACGGGGATCATCTAAAACACCGGGCGTATTTAATGCTGCATCTATCAGCAATTGATTAACCTGTCGCCAAGGAACATCATAACCAATCGAAACTTCCGAATGAATAATCAGACCATATTCACGGGCAGATGCACTGTAATTTACTGTATGTGAAGACATAACAAACGAATTAGGGACAGTAACCACTTCATTCTTCGGGGTACGAATACGAGTGACAAGAGGAGTTTTCTCTATAATATCCCCCACTGTATCATTCAATTTTATACGGTCACCCAATTTAAACGGGCGCATATAAGTAATCACCATCCCCGCCATAACATTTCCGATTACCGTACTAGATCCAAGTGAGACGATCAGCCCGACAAATACTGAAATTCCCTGAAAGACTCCTGTATCAGCACCCGGCAAATAATTATAAATCATCGCGATCATAAATGCATAAAGCAGGAAACGGACAATATGATAAGTCGGCATCGCCCAATCGGGATAGAAACCGCCCAATTTAAGCCTTCCTGACTCCACTTCATGTGCCAGATAGCGGACAAGGCGAATCAAAGATTTTATAGCATAGCATATGACTATAATGGTAATCAAATCCGGAATATAATCAACAATACCGATCAGAATCTTTCTAACGGGAGTCCATATGTATCCAAAAAGGCTATAAGCCAATCCCTCGGTTTGCGGGAAAATTATGAAGACCAAAGGAACAGTGATTAGTAACTGAAGCCCCATAATGATATATCGCCCGATACCCGCTACAAAAACCAACAGATTCACTTGCTTTTGTGTATCCAGCAATTCATATCCCTGAATAGTGACAGGCTTCAACTTAGTATCCTTCAAACGTAGGATACGCACTTTGAGCTTCCTAAACAGCCAATTGGTTAGACGGAAAAACAAATATTGTCCTACAATCACCAATACAAAATAAAGGACACGTTTTGCCATTCTCCAAAGGCCATGTTCAGCTTTCATTTCATGCAACTTATCCACTACCTCGCCTCTTCTCTCCTTTGCCAAAGAATCGCGGGGGATTCCTTCCCATAAAGCGTCCTGATCAGTTAGAGAAAGCAATACTTTATTGCCATACATAAGATCGGAAACAATATCCGAGTGATCTATCGAAACAGAATCCGGACTAAGGTTAAAACGTCTTCCGAGTTCTTCAATCGCTGTTCCGGTCATTTGTGCCCGTTGCTGAGGGGTATAGCCTCCACGCTTTGTATAGAGATAAAATAAAGTATCTCCATCGGCTACCACCGGAATTCCTTTCGTGAACTTACGTAATGAGTCAATACGTAGTCTTTGCCGGGCAAATTTCACAGAATCGGCAGTTGCCATTTGCAGCTTCATTTGCTCCATTTCCATTCGCAGATTTGCTTCGCTGAGACGAGCTTCCACTAAAGACTTTTGCAGATTCGCCAATTGAGTGGAATCCGAATCCTTTTTTAACGAAACATTAGAGGTTTCTACAGTATCCCTCAATAATATATTCTTAACCGCTTCCTTAAGTTGAGCTTGTGCATTCACAGTTCCAAAAGCTATCAGAAACAATAGACAATATCGTTTTAGACATTTCCTTTCCATACAGAACATTTCGGGTTATATAAGCTTATAATCTTACTTTTTATTAAACATACAAACATACATATTGTTTTTGATATATCATCTCAAAGAATCACTATCTTTGCTGCAAAATGGAGAAATTATGAATATATTACTACTTATTGGAGGATTGCTCCTGATTCTCCTGGGAGCCAACGGGCTAACAGACGGAGCAGCTTCGGTAGCCAAGTGCTTCCGAATTCCATCGATTGTCATCGGTCTTACAATTGTTGCTTTCGGAACTTCCGCACCGGAGCTTACGGTCAGTGTCGCTTCTGCTCTCAAAGGAAGTGCAGATATTGCCATCGGTAATGTGGTGGGTAGTAATGTCTTCAACACATTAATGATTGTAGGTTGTACAGCATTAGTAGCCCCGATTGTCATCACCCGGAATACACTGAAAAAAGAGATTCCACTCTGTATTCTTTCTTCCATTGTATTATTGATTTGCGCCAATGATATTTTTCTGAATAAAGCTGCTGAGAATATCTTAGATAGAGTAGACGGATTACTGTTACTTTGCTTTTTCGCCATCTTTATGGGATATACGTTTGCTATTGCTTTCCCTACAAAACCTTCCGGTGGACAGCCTATAGAACCAACAACAGCTACAGGAGAGGATGAGATCAAACTACTTCCCTGGTGGAAATCCACTATTTACATTATTGGCGGTTTAGCCGCCCTTATCTTCGGTGGACAAATCTTTGTGAATGGAGCTACAGGAATTGCCCGTAACATGGGAATCAGTGAATCAATTATCGGGTTGACTTTAGTAGCCGGGGGAACTTCCTTGCCCGAACTTGCCACTTCCATTGTGGCCGCTATTAAAAAGAATCCGGAGATTGCTATCGGTAATGTCATCGGCAGTAACCTTTTCAATATCTTCTTTGTATTAGGATGTAGTGCCACTATTACGCCCCTCCGTCTGAACGGTATTACTAATTTCGACCTCTTTGTATTAGTTGGTTCCAGCATTCTGCTTTGGTTGCTTGGACTCTTTTTTGCCAAACGGACTATTACCCGGATAGAAGGAGGAATTTTAGTATTAGCTTACATTATTTATACAGTTCTGCTCATTCGCTCTATATAAAGGACCGCAATAAAAGGAACAATAATTCGAAGTCATCTCTTTGGATTTTGAGTCCCTGAACGATGAATATTAAAGATTATCACGTATCTTTGCTTCCTCTAATCATAAATACGAGATATGGCTATTACAATTAAGAAAGTTTCAACGAAGAGAGAATTGAAGAAATTCATTCGTTTCAATTACAAACTTTACAAAGAAAACCCTTATTCTGTGCCCGACCTTTACGACGATATGCTCAACACATTCAACAAAAAGAAAAACGCAGCATTCGAATTTTGTGAAGCAGACTATTTTCTGGCGTACAGAGATAATGAAATTGTGGGGCGCGTAGCCGCTATTATCAATAAGCGCGCCAACGAAAAATGGGGATGCAAGAATGTCCGTTTCGGATGGATCGATTTCCTCGATGATCTTGAAATCTCTTCTGCATTAATCAAAACAGTAGAAGAATGGGGAAAAGAACGGGGAATGACTCATATCGTAGGTCCGCTGGGATTCACCGACTTCGATGCAGAAGGAATGCTCATTGAAGGTTTTGACCAGCTTAGTACGATGGCCACTATCTACAACCACCCCTATTATCCGGAGCACATGGAGAAATTGGGTTTCGGCAAGGATGCTGACTGGGTAGAATATAAAATATACATCCCCGACGCTATTCCTGAAAAGCACAAACGAATCTCCGACCTGATCCAACGCAAATATAATCTCAAAATCAAGAAATATACTTCTTCACGAAAGATAGCCAAGGAGTATGGACAGCAAATCTTCGAACTGATGAACGAAGCTTACAGTCCGCTTTACGGATATTCACCGTTGTCGCAACGGCAAATCAATCAGTACGTGAAAATGTACCTGCCTATCGTAGACTTGCGAATGGTCACACTAATCACCGATGCCGACGACCAATTAGTTTGTGTAGGTATCTCAATGCCTTCTCTATCCGAAGCTTTGCAGAAATCACATGGACGCCTGTTGCCTCTCGGATGGTTCTATCTTTTGAAAGCATTATTCATGAAACGTCGTGCTAAAATGCTCGATCTGCTGCTTGTTGCAGTAAAACCTGAATATCAGAATAAAGGTGTTAATGCTTTGTTATTTTCCGATTTAATTCCGGTTTATCAAAAATTAGGTTTTATCTTTGCGGAAAGCAACCCCGAACTGGAAATGAACGGAAAAGTTCAGGCACAGTGGGATTACTTTGAAACGAAGCAACATAAGCGTCGCCGTGCATTCATCAAGGAAATTAATAATTGAGAATGAAGAATGAAGAAATAGGCTGCGCTTTTATGCTGTATGGCAATTCTTCATTCTTCATTCCCCATTTTTCATTTAAACATTATGGAAGAGAACGAATTGATATCTGTAGACAATAACAATACAACAGTAGAGTACACAGACGACAATATCCGACACTTAAGCGACATGGAACATGTGCGCACACGCCCCGGTATGTATATTGGTAGGCTAGGCGACGGTGCACATGCCGAAGACGGAATCTATGTCCTTCTGAAAGAGGTAATTGACAACAGTATTGACGAGTTCAAAATGCAAGCTGGTAAGAAGATCGAAATTACCGTTGAAGAGAATCTCCGTGTCAGTGTCCGTGATTATGGTCGTGGCATTCCGCAAGGAAAACTGATAGAAGCTGTCAGTATGTTGAACACAGGTGGTAAATATGACAGTAAGGCATTCAAAAAGAGTGTCGGACTAAATGGCGTCGGTGTGAAAGCTGTCAATGCTCTAAGCTCACAGTTCGAAGTACGAAGCTATCGAGACGGTAAAGTACGTACCGCTACTTTCTCCAAAGGAGTACTACTGACAGATAAGACAACAGATACGGAAGAGGAAAACGGAACCTATATTTTCTTTGAGCCGGACAACACTTTGTTTGTGAACTATTGTTTCATACCAGAGTTTATAGAAACAATGTTGCGCAACTACACATATCTCAATACCGGACTTGCCATTATCTATAACGGCCATCGCATCCTATCACGTAATGGTCTGGTAGATTTGTTGAATGACAACATGACAGCTACGGGACTCTATCCTATCATCCATTTGAAAGGAGAAGATATAGAAATCGCTTTCACGCATACCGGACAGTACGGAGAAGAATACTATTCGTTCGTTAATGGACAACATACGACCCAAGGAGGCACACACCAGAGTGCTTTCAAAGAACACATTGCCCGCACGATTAAGGAGTTTTATAATAAGAACCTAGACTATACAGACATACGTAACGGTTTGGTAGCCGCTATTGCTGTAAATGTGGAAGAACCTATTTTCGAGAGTCAGACTAAGACCAAGTTAGGCTCTACTAATATGGCACCCGGTGGCATAACGGTCAATAAATACGTAGGCGACTTCATCAAACAGGAAGTAGACAACTATCTGCACAAAAATTCGGATATTGCGGACGTTATGTACCAAAAAATCCAGGAGTCGGAGAAGGAACGTAAAGCCATTGCAGGCGTAACGAAGTTAGCACGCGAACGTGCCAAAAAAGCAAATTTGCATAATCGTAAGTTGCGTGACTGCCGTATCCACCTGAATGATCCGAAAGGAAAAGGCTTGGAAGAGGAGTCTTGCATCTTTATCACCGAGGGAGACTCTGCTAGTGGTTCTATCACGAAAAGCCGTGATGTCAATACCCAGGCAGTATTCAGTCTTCGTGGTAAGCCATTAAACTCTTTCGGACTAACCAAAAAGGTAGTTTATGAAAATGAAGAATTCAACCTGCTTCAGGCAGCTCTAAATATTGAAGAAGGAATAGAAGGATTACGCTACAACAAAGTAATTGTGGCAACTGATGCAGATGTGGACGGTATGCACATTCGCCTTTTGCTGATTACCTTCTTCCTGCAATTCTTCCCCGATCTCATCAAGAAGGGACACGTATACATTTTGCAAACGCCGCTTTTCCGCGTACGTAATAAAAAGAAAACGATTTATTGCTACAGCGAAGAAGAACGTATCAATGCTATCAATGAACTTAGTCCCAATCCGGAAATCACCCGATTCAAAGGTCTGGGAGAGATTTCACCGGACGAGTTCAAGCATTTTATTGGCAAAGATATGCGTCTGGAACAAGTAACATTACGCAAAACGGATGCTGTAAAAGAGTTGCTTGAATTCTATATGGGTAAAAATACAATGGAACGGCAGAACTTTATTATAGACAACTTAGTTATAGAAGAAGACTTGGCATCATGAGAAAAGCAATATTTCCGGGTACTTTCGACCCTTTCACCATCGGACATTATTCGGTAGTAGAACGTGCACTTACCTTTATGGACGAGATTGTGATCGGAATTGGTATCAACGAAAACAAGAATACGTATTTTCCTATCGAGAAAAGAGAGGAGATGATCCGGGAACTCTACAAGGACAATCCCTGCATCAAAGTGATGTCTTATGACTGTCTGACGATAGACTTTGCCCAACAGGTAGAAGCGCAGTTCATTGTTCGCGGCATCCGTACAGTAAAAGATTTCGAGTATGAAGAAACTATCGCAGATATTAACCGTAAACTGGCAGGTATCGAAACGATTCTACTCTTCACAGAACCGGAATTGACATGTGTCAGCTCAACGATCGTACGCGAATTGCTAACTTATAACAAAGATATCAGCCAGTTCATCCCTAAAGGAATGAAAATGAATGATTAACACCTCCCGACAGAGACTCATAAATTAGAAGAGAAAGGATGATAATGAAAAAACTAAGTATATTACTTGCTTGTCTGTGGGCAATCACTGCACACGCCCAGAACTTCGGTTCGCCTGCTTTGCAGAAACTTCAAATGGCAGAGATGGCTATTTCCAGGTTTTATGTGGACGAAGTAGATGAGGACAAAATGGTAGAGGAAGCTATCATCAAGATGCTGGCTCAACTCGACCCGCACTCCACCTACTCAAATGCAGAAGAAGTGAAAAAGATGAACGAACCTCTTCAAGGTAACTTTGAAGGTATCGGTGTACAATTCCAGATGGTGGAAGATACGCTGTTAGTGATACAACCTGTCAGCAACGGACCTTCGGAAAAAGTAGGTATCCTTGCCGGGGACCGTATTGTAGCGGTTAATGACAGCACCATTGCAGGAGTAAAGATGAGTACGGAAGATATAATGAAGCGACTTCGTGGTCCGAAAGATTCGAAAGTTAATCTGACGGTTATTCGTCGCGGTGTAAAAGATCCGTTGGTGTTCACCGTAAAAAGAGATAAAATTCCTATTTACAGTCTCGACGCTTCATATATCATTCAACCGGGTACAGGATATATCCGTATCAACCGGTTTGGAGCTACCACAGCAGAAGAATTCAAGAAAGCAATGAAGGAGCTACAGAAACAAGGAATGAAAGACCTCATCCTCGACCTGCAAGGAAATGGAGGCGGTTACCTGAGCGCAGCTCAAGATCTTGCCAATGAGTTTCTGGATCAGAACGAACTGATTGTTTACACCGAAGGGAGAACTGCCCCTCGCAATGAAACCCTTGCTAATGGAAAGGGAGAATTTCGTAACGGTCGTCTCGTCGTGTTAGTAGATGAATATACAGCCTCAGCCAGCGAGATCGTAAGTGGTGCTATCCAAGACTGGGACAGAGGAGTAATTGTAGGACGCCGTTCTTTCGGAAAAGGATTAGTGCAACGCCCGGTTCCCTTACAGGACGGTTCGATGATTCGTCTGACTGTGGCTCGATACTATACTCCTACCGGCCGTTCCATCCAGAAGCCTTACAACAGCGAGACCGATTACAATAAAGACCTGATCGACCGTTTCAACCATGGCGAATTGATGAATGCTGATAGTATCCATTTTCCCGACTCTTTGAAAGTACAGACCAAGAAGTTGAAACGTACCGTTTACGGCGGAGGTGGTATCATGCCTGACTATTTTGTACCAATCGATACGACTCTTTTTACGAATTATCATCGTAACCTGGTAGCCAAAGGTATTGTTTCAAAGTTCACGATGAAATATATCGAGAACCATCGGAAAGAATTGACCGGCGAATATAAGAATTTTGAAGATTTCAATAAGAAGTTCAACATCAGCAATGATATGTTATCCGCTTTGCGTGAGATGGGCGATAAAGAAGAAGTGAAGTTCAACGAAGAACAATACCAGAAATCGCTGCCGCTTATCAAAACACAGTTAAAAGCACTTATTGCACGCGATCTCTGGGATATAAATGAATATTTCCGGGTAATGAATACTACCAATGAAAGCGTTCAAAAGGCACTGGAAATATTGAATAGCGGAGAATATAAGGCGAAGTTGAAATAATTCTTATAAGATTTATATAGGTATTCGTTAGCTTTGACAAGGAATACTATATTCATCTGACAGATAGCATTTATCCTGATACAACTATGTTGGCGATAACTTTACTGCAACATAGTTGTATCCGGATTTATTAATATAAATCATTCCTACAAAACATACCATATTCTCTCAAAGACTCTCTTCACCAGAATCTTTATTTCAAGCGTTACTTCCTTATCCTAATTTATTTTCATACATTTACGGTCATACAACGGTAAAACATAAAATTATGAAAAGAATAATGTTATGTAATCTGCTATGTTATGCCCTGATTGCGGGATGTACGAGTCAAAACAAGCAGACAAAGATAATCGGCACAGCCGACAGTGCGACCAACATTGTAATCACAGATTCCACTATTCAACCATACGACATAGACGCTCCGATCTCCTTGTCTGAGATAGAAGATTATGAAAATCGGGTAACTTTGCAACGTCTTTCTAATGTTGCAATTACTCACCCTGACGCCTATAAAATAAAGACACAAAAGCCCGTTTATTCTCCTCAAACCGAACAAATTCAGCTTGATGTGATAAATGTCAATGCTCCTACAGCCGAACCGGAGTACCATTGGATGGAAGAATGGAAAGATGGGAAATGGGTTACTTTCCCTTTCATAGACAATTTAGCATTTGCAGGAGTGGGAAGGGACCTGTCTAAAGGAGATACATTGCCGGAATACATCCATATGTCGGAATTCAAGAACCCATTGAAACCTAATAAATACAGAATACATTTCTATGTATTTGAGAATATTCATACCTACTGTAATTTAACCGACCGCAGCATTCAGCCTATGGAAGGTAGTGAAATGAATGGTGCTTTCAGCTTCCGCGTACTGCCATCAGACAATGATTCTATTCATGTTCTATTTGAGAATCACACCAACTTATCTGTACAGCCCGTATTTCTGCCCAGCGTAGGGACAGATGAATTATATAGCGTACATCCTTTAGCACGTTCGGGTTGGGTAGGAGAAGCTGACTGGATGAAAAAACATGCTTTGCTACAAGGCGGTGAAGCAATTCTATTCAGTATTCCGGTATCATGGGATATCAATCGCCTGAGTGACCCCAATGAAAAGGAAAGATTCAAATCAGGTAAACTGTCTCCCGGCAAATACAAAATTGGGTTACAACTGGAAGTTTATTTGACTACGGAGTTTGAAGTAAAGTAGAACGATTCCCACTTACTCATTACAAAATTTTGTAGGAGAGCATCCTTTCATTTTTTTAAAGGTTCTGTTGAAATATGGGATATTGGTAAATCCCACATGGTAACAGATCTCCGAGACTGACATGTTTTTCTGTTTCAACAATTGACAAGCCAGTTCTATCCTATACTCATTTAAATAGGTCACAAAAGTCTTTCCCGTAGCCTGTTTAAAGAATACACAAAAAGCAGATCTGTTCATTCCCACATAACGCACCACATCGTCAAGGGATATATTACGAGTAGCATTACAGATTACATAAGTATGTACCATATTCAACCGTTCTTGTTTTTTATCAATCATATTATATGCACCTACAATATGTGCCTTATCCGTTATTGATATGATTGAAAGCAACCTGATCATTGACGAAAGCCGTCCCACATCATTTTGACCACACATCACTTTCATAATCGAGGCTATGAAACCGGCATTCCGTTTATCAAATTTCACAGCACCACGAATATCTTTCAACTGTTCTATATATCTACGAAGTTCCGGAAACACAGACGAGCAGTTATCGAGAAATTCATTGGCAAAGGTGATTGTAATATTGGATATTTGCCCATTGGCGTCAGTATCGTTATTATTAAAAATCCAGCAATGCGGAATCTCGGGAGGTATCATCACCACTTCTCCACATTGAAACGGTTCCGTCATATCTCCTATAAGTCTCATTCCCGATCCGGTAACAATATACGAAAGTTCCCACAGGGGCTGCCGGTGCAACCCTATTTGCTCACTCGGGGTAAGACTGACATTATTAAAAGTAAAAGAGTGTTCTTTGAACGATATCATTGTACTATTCTTGCAAAAATGCCATATAAATGTCTTAAAATCACGATTTATGCAAATATAAGACAATCATTATGAAAAATGAAGCAAATGGAAGATTTTATAAAGTACTAACTTTGTAAAAGTATACAATACAGATAATTGATTTAATGTAGATGACAAGGAGAATACAGACAACGGAATTAAACAAATAACCTATGAATAGAAAAAGATTTCTACAAACATCAGGCTTGTTGCTCGCAAGTACAGTATTAGGAAGGATTTCAGCCCACGAGATAAATCTGATAGACGGCACTGTACATACCAACACATCTACAGACCTCGATTTTCCGATAATGGATTTACATGTTCACCGTTCGGACAAATTGACCATTACAGATATTGTCGCAAAATCCAAAGAATTG
The DNA here is from genome assembly GCF_900155865.1 of Bacteroides bouchesdurhonensis. Classification (GTDB taxonomy): domain Bacteria; phylum Bacteroidota; class Bacteroidia; order Bacteroidales; family Bacteroidaceae; genus Bacteroides; species Bacteroides bouchesdurhonensis. The sequence continues at coordinate 557,946 of NZ_LT707006.1, read as the reverse complement.
AATATGAAGATTGGCGTAATGGAAAATATTGCACCCTGGGGCATTACCAACGATGACCAATTAAAAGAATACATTAACGCCATAAAACCTTATCCGGTATATATTGGCCTACAACCCATGAGTCCCGGATGGTCTGAGAATCTGTCACCTGAGTTAATATCTCAAGCTGATTATATTGCGATGGACCCACAGATTGTTAAAAATGGGAATGGTTACGGTGAAACAGTCATGTTATGGGAATACAATACCTACATAGATGATTCAGAAGCTTTTATGAAGCGTAATATGCAACACTATATGGATATCCTTACAGGTGAAGAACCGTTGGATATATTTGCCTGCCCGCTATTCTTACCTAGTTGCATACAACGAGAATATAACACTCTTTGGACCAAAAAACGTTTGCAACAAATTATCGATGCTGCCAAAGCAAGAAATATTGCAATAGAAATAAATGATATAGTACACGTTCCTCACGAAGAATTTATCCTTATGGCAAAACGTGCCGGATTGAAATTCACATTTGGTTCAGACTCACGTAATCATTATGTAGGACGACTCAACTATTGTAAAAGTATAGCCCGAAGATGTGGTCTGACGGAGAAAGATTTTTTTGTTCCACGCAGTCGCAGGTAGTTATACTCACTAATAATATAAGATTATAATATTAATTCAACCAAATAGAAACATTATGAAAAAGTTATTTGAATTTTGCGGCAAACCATTAACCACATTTGTTTGTGTGGCTATGGCAATTGCCATGTTTGCAACGCCCGAAATGGTTTCGGCAAAGAAAAAGAAAACAATCGGTATTCAACTCTATTCAGTAATGGATGCCATGAATAAAGATCCCAAAGCATCTGTTGAAAGACTTGGTGATATGGGTTACAATTCATTTGAGTTGGTACAGTGGGGGGGAGACCCAAAGGTTTTCGGCCTTCCTGCCAATGAGTTCAAAGCCCTCTGTGACAAAAACGGAGCCAAAATCACTTCTACACATTCCGGCATTCAAGAGGACCCTGCCAAAGAAGATGAGATTATGGCACGCTGGCGTCAGCTCTTTGAAACCCAGAAAGCATGCGGCGGCAAGTATTTTGTTATTCCGAGCTATGGCGTGGACTACACCGTAAAGGATGTACAACGCATGTGCGACTATTTCAACCGCGTTGGTAAAATTGCCGCAGAGTACGGATTGAAAATTGGATACCATAACCATTCCGGTGAGTTCAAGAAGTTAAAAGATAGCGATAAGGTTATGTGGGAATACCTCGTTGAGAATACCGATCCTAAATATGTATGCCTTGAATTGGATGTTTATTGGTGTACAAAAGGAGGTAAGTCTCCTGTAGAGTATTTGAAAAAATATCCTAAACGTATAGAACTGTTGCACATTAAAGATGATTTCGTTATCGGCGAAAGCGGAACAATAGACTTTGAGGGTATCTTCACACAGTTCTATAAAAATGGGATGAAAAACTATTTTGTTGAGATTGAAACTCCACAGTATATACGCGATAAGAAGAATGCTGATGGTAGCAAATATACTCAAGAGCAGGTGATGAATGAAGTATTTGAGGCTGCACAGAAGAGTATAGAGTATTTGAATAATGCTAAGTTCGTGAAAAAATAAGCATACTCTCTTACTGGGCTTATTGAAAGCGAACAATTCTTTTAAGGAAGACAGATACTTAATAAATTCAGGAGTTCTACTCTTAGATTTAAAACAACCAAAGTATCTGTCACCTGTCACTAGATAGGTCTTATATTCCTAACACATAGCCTATTACCTGTGTGTAAGATACCGTTGCAGATGTGTTGCAGATAGTTTTGCTGTCACACATCTGCAACAGTAATAAGCAGCTGATATACAAGAATATACATATCATTTCCCTCCTTTTTCATCCGCCAACAGGTATGTAATTCTTTTCATACTGAACTATTCCCGCAAAATCATCTGTTTTCCCAAGCAGATGGCATTATACCCTATCATCAGATAAGAATAGAACCCACAAGGCACAACTTGCCAACTAAGGCGTAATAGTAAGCAAATGAAGTAGGAATACTTTGTTTTTCTCCTTTATATATTGTATTTTTGATACCGTTATTATTTATACGTCACAGTTGTGACGATATCTCGTCACAACTGTAATGAGATACTATCATATATATGGAGAGATATCGTCACGAACGTGACTAATAAATGATAAAGGCAACATAATCGAACAATACAAGCTTCGGAAGACAAAGATAAAGGCTTGATAACTTATATATAAACGCTTGACAATAAAGAAACAATGGCTATACAATTTGAACTTTATAAAGTCCCCAGTCCTAAAGATAAGGAAGAGAAGGAACTATACCATGCACGAGTGGTCAATTTTCAACACATTGATACGAATCAGTTAGCTAGAGAAATTCAAATGGCAACTTCATTGACGGAAGGTGATGTGAAAGCCGTACTGGAATCTCTTAGCCATTTCATGGGTTCAAGGCTACGGGAAGGCGAACGGGTACATTTGGAAGGGATCGGGTATTTCCAGATAAAGCTGAATAGTAAAGAACCGATCACTTCACCTAAACAAAAGGCTAATCAAATGAAGCTCAAAGCGAACGTCAGCTTCACAGCCGATAAGAAGCTCAAAAGTTCAATCAGTGTCGTTAAAGTAGCACGTTCCAAAGTGAAGGTACACTCTTTATCCCATTCCGACACTGAGATAGATCAACTACTGACGAATTACTTTAAACATAATCAGATATTGACCCGCCGAGATCTCCAACAGATTTGCACGTTTACGCAAACCACCGCGACCCGACATCTCAAACGATTAAAAGAAGAAAAGAAGTTGCAGAATATCAATACTTATCATCAACCGATCTATGTACCCATGCCGGGATATTATGGCAAGCCGAAACAATAATAACTAGCGAAGAAGAAGCTGAAAATTCGGGAGCTTAATAGATAAAAAAGGAGGATACCCCAGGGGAACTAGGAGTATCCTCAATCAAGAGTTAACTAAAGTCTGGGCTTTCACAAGAACAGACTTATCTCTTTGAATTATAAGTAAAAGGGTATCTCCAGTGGGGAAGAGATACCCTTAAATCAACTTTATCCTCCCAAAACTTTATTTCAGATCCGGGATATACAAAGTTTATTTATTTTGCGTTATCAGCCTTCAACGTGATCGGACATTTAACTTCAGTTACAGCACCCCATGTATCTGTGATCTTCAATACAGCAAAACCAGTAATTGAATTTGCAATAGAAACTGTACCAGCTTTCAATTTCACAGTCAGTGCTCCGTTAACATCCGCTTTATTACTGTTACCTATTTCAGCATACTTGGCGATGTTTTCGCTCAACTCGAGAGTAGCACTGGTCACTCTCGTATCTTTAGTAAATTCTTCTTTTTGCTCCTCACCTTTATCATCTTTATACGTATACGCATAAGTAGCAACTGATATAGCCTTACCACGAACATCTTTCACATCAAATTCGAACGGTTGTATATCGAATTCTGTCGCCTTAATAGAAAGTTCTTTTCCTTTTTTCGCATCGATATCAGGATGTGCACCTTCTTTGATCTCAGATTTCACTGTGAGGTTAAACTTCTTAGAAATTGTAGCCAACTTCTTGTTATTGAACGGTTGATAAGAGATTGTCAATTCGCGTGTGGAATATACTCCTTCGTCTTTCTTACTACTATTTTGCAACGGAACTTGCAAAGTTGAAGTAGTTCCACCAGCCAGCCATTCTTTAGCTAAATCAGGCTTTTCTGTTGTTCCAAAGTTCTTTCTTTCTTCAGAGAAAGTAATTAGCTTCTGGTCGCCAGCACTAATTTTTGCGAATAGAGCATAAATGTCTTGTTCCACGACACCATTCTTCGGAGTACCGTAAGCAACTGCATTATTAGTACCTTTGACGAAATATGCATCCAATGGTTCGAATGCAAATATACCCGGATCCTCCACTACTACTTGCACATTTACTTTCTTCAAGACTTCGTCATTCAATCCGGAACCGGAAACCGTTAATGGATTTTTCACATTCAAAACAACATTATGCGTAGTAGCACAAATATTCGTCGGATCAAAGTTAAACGTGATCTTATAGCTTGTTACTTTGTCCTTTACAACCTTCTCAGGTTGGTTTTCAGCCAGTTTAATAGAGCCATCCTCATAAGTAATATCTTTGATATCTTGTGCAAACTTAATAGAAGCCAGGTCCAAAGGAGCTTTTTTACCACTGCCGAAGTCTTTATCCAACAACGCGAACAATGCAGGATTGTTGGCAGATGTAATTGTAATAGAAGCCTTGTTCTGAGACATATCAGCTTTCGCATCTTTAGTAAGTTTCCATTTTACAGCTTCTGCAACATTGATATCCGTACCTGTGCTATATGTAAATGTCACTTTACCAATATTACTCTTTTCTACGATCGTACCATCTGTTTTCAAATAGCTCACCTTGATATTGATTGTTCCTTGTTTAGTAGGAGCAGAGATAGTCTTGGTATTCTTATCATAGGTAGCACCAATAGCTTTCAATTCATTCTCATCAATTGTGTAAAAATGATCAACTACCTTGTTTACTCCATCAGCAAACAACTCGTCAAGTACAGCAGGTTTTGTGTAATCAACAGTTGGATTTCTTCCTATGAAATCTGCCGTCTGTTTCTTAGCAACAATCTTAGCGTCGTATTTTGAGATGATTTCATTGCCGAATGCATCTTTAGTCTTCAAGGCATAAGCATAAGTCTTACCGTTCAGATCTTCGGTAACACTGGCAGCATTCAAAGAAACCTTCAAAGCATATACACCAACGTTCACCTTGTCAGTTGCACGAGTAGTAGTCAATGGAGTAGTACTCATGTATTTCTCTTGAGAGACTTTAAATACTTCTTCACCATGCGAATTGATCAATGTTACAGGATATTCAGAGAAATCCACGTTCGTAGGATTAATAATCGCAAAAAGAGTATTGTAGTTGCTACCTACTAATGTAGTCTTCTTGTCTTTAGCACCATAAGTATTGCCGTTGAACTTTATCTCTTTATCGATTACGCCATAATACAATTCAATGGCTTCATCCATATTCTGAGCAATCTTACCCCCTTTGATAGAAACGATATCCATTGTAGCGATCGCTTCAGCAGAAGGAAGAGCCAAAGTTTTTGCAGTAAAAGTACCATCTTCGTTCTGTACATTGATATGCAGATCGTAAGCAGGTCTGTCTTTAGACTTCACTACGTATACACTTGTCTGTGCAAATGCACCCTTTACAAGTTTACCCGGAGTACCATCTTCGGCAGTTTGTTTAACATCCCAATAGTACCAGTATCCATCTTCGCCGATGAAAGGTGAAACAGCGTCATCTCCTTTTGTTCCGGCAGCAACAGGACCAAATACTTTTTCTCCTGCCTCATTATAATAAACCCACTGGCCAGTAGTTTGATCTATATAAGGAGATTTACCATTCTGTCCCGGAATAGATTGACCGGCATCCCCTTGTGCCTTATCACCTTTTACAAATTTATCAGCTGCACTATCCCAGAAATACCAATAACCTTTATCGCCATTTGTTCCATCGGCAATATAAGGAGAACGTCCATCTTGAACTTTGGCAAACCACCCTGTCGGTTCATTATCGATCAGCCATTCGCCTGTTTTTTCGTCAATGGTAACCTTAGAACCCGCAGTTCCCTGAGCACCGGTGGCTCCAGTAGCTCCAGTTTCACCAGTTTCACCCTTATCGCCTTTAGTACCATTTACGATCTCATAAGACTTGCCATCGTTAAACGTAATCTTGAATCCACTAGTAATAGGTTCAACAGTTTTCACCCATTTGCCCTCATTCACAAACGATTGCAATTTGGCGATGTCGGCTTTATTGGCATCAATCTGGGTTTGCAGATTGTCGATGTCATCATCGTAGTCTTTACAGCCTACATAGGTGACAGTAGAAAGAGCCAATGCTCCGAAGAACATCACTTTCACAAATTTTTTTCTCATAACTACTTAAAAATTACATTAATAATATATTATTAAACACTAAGTTTCAATAATGCTTCCCCGTTACTTTATAGGTAACGACAAAACACTCTTATGGCATCCTCGAAAGCGTTTGGATGGATGATTACTGACAAAAGGCATAAAAAGATTTTTTCCCTCGTTCCGGAACAGAGATGAGGGACAGAGAATTCTTTGTCCAAATTTCAAAGTTAACAGACTGTCAATGCAAAGAATTCGTAGTTTCGTGTATTTTACTATTTTTTTTTTAGTAGTTTATTAGAAAAAGATGTTATTTGTTTGCTTGTTTTCAGAAATATGTCCATATTTGCAGCGTGTTTTATTCCCGTTACCTATAAAGTAATATTATAAATATCAAGCGATTACACCATCAAAATATTGTTTTGCGAAAGCAATTACCTGAACATTTGCTTCATCTATTTTTTTATTCCTAAAAGGTTTCAAATATGTTTCTGTTACAGAAATAGATGAATGTCCCATAGCTTCTGAAATAATTCCAGGATGTATTTCACTATAATAAGCCATCGTTGCCCAAGTATGGCGTGCAGTATAAGAACTTAATTGGGAAGTAAACCCCAAAATCTCCTTTAATAAAGTCAATTGATAGTTGAAATTACGCAATGCAATTTGATATTCATGATAGGCTGTCTCAGTACCTTCACCAGCAGTAAGTAACGAAAAAAGATAAGGAGAATTCATATTCTTATCCATATATTCGTTTATCAGATTCATAGCTTCCGCAGTTAATGTCACACTTAATTGCCGACCGGTTTTACGACGACGATAAGTAAGAACATTTCCTTTCAGATCACTCTTTTTCAAATAAGCTAAATCGACAAAAGGTAACCCGCGAAGCAAAAACATAAGCACAAACATAGCCTTTGTTCTTCTCAAATAACAGGGAATTGTAGTCATTTGGGGTAGCTCATTCAACAACTGAGCCATTTCACCGTTATCAAGTGCACGTTTTCGATCGGCACGAGTCCCAGTATAGACATGCTTAAATAATCGAGGCACATAAATCGCCATATTACGTTCTATTGCTCGATTATAAATAGCTCTCAGTGTCCTCATATACGTTGAAACTGTATTCCAGCTACACCCCCTTTGACGCAAATGAAGTTCAAAACCTTTTAGAAACTTAGGAGTCATCTTCTGAAATGACAAGTAAGTGTTTCCATGATATAGGAGTAGTGCATTCAAACTACTCCTATATACATGTGCCGTCCCATAATTACCATTCATCTGTAGCCCTTGGGCTACTTTCTGCATAAATAAAATGAAATTTCCCATTTTCCTACAATTTAATTCAATATTTTCTCGATCTGAGAGCACACCGAAAGTCAACATTTTCTTCTAATTTAGATCTAAAAGTATTCGTAGAATGACCTCATTATGATAATCAAACCGAGAAACTATCTTATATATTTCGGCAATATTACCACTCTCATTTACCAAAACATTCTGCAAAATGTTTGTTAGCATTCATGTTTTTCATGAATATTATTAATTAATGGTATATTTGAGACAAAGCATTACTCTGACAAAAGCGTAATGACCGAACGTGCAGGAATTCGGCTCACCAGACCTCCTTTTACTTTTTCAATAGGTTTCAGATTCTCCCCTTCTCGGTCCGAGGTACGGTAAACCCTCCATTTTACCTTCTTCCCTATCGTTTTTCCGACTGAAAAACTCTTATCTTCATTAGCATAGTTAATGAGTACAACCACATACGTTCCATCTACATTTTTATAAGCAGAACACATCAGGCCTTTTTGGTCTGTATCTCCTTCATGAATCGGTTTTCCAGTATTATCAAATGCTGAAACAGCGAACCTGACAGCTCCGGGACGAATAAAACGGCTATAATTACCTAATACCCACATCAGTTTGGAGTCTTCCACACGCCCGTTTCGGAAGTCATTGCCTGTATATGCACGAATCAAGCCATCTTTATAATCTTCGCCGATAGCACGCCACCATTGCCAACTTTTCGCTTGAGCATACACCATATCATGATGAATCATCCGGGCAACATAAAGTGCCGTCTTCATAGTACGGTCGAAACCTCCCCCACCACCAATTTCTTCATCATTACTCATGATACAGATCTCAGTTTGCCAGAAATCCACCTTATATTTATCTAATGTATCACGCAATTGACAACGGATGTCACGCAAAGCACTCAATGGAGTATTTGTCCAATAGCCATGTCCAACTATTAACCGGGGAACATTCGGAAGATCCCCTAAATAAGTTTCCACACTGTCCGGACGGAAAAACGATTGTATCTGATACCCGCGTTGCCAATCGGTCATATGAGTACTGAACATACAACGATAATCGGATGATTCATTGACCAGAATTTGTGTATCTACTTTCCTGTCCGCAAATTCCTTGCTTAATAAACGGACTGTACGGGCTATTTCCCTATTAGTTGCCGGACAGCCTTCTTGCTTCGGCCCCACCCAATTCCAATGTCCATCCGGTTCATTAAAAGGACAAATATAATCGAACTTGATTCCATCGTGTTTTTCCACCCCCTGCACTACATCTGCCAGAAAACAAGCATACTTCCCATAACAATCCGATTTAAGATTCGCTGTTCCTCCACGACCGGTATTAGTAGCCAATCCATTTTGGGTATAAAAGGCAGGAGGAGAATTCAAAAAACATTCGGTACGCATCCAAGGGGAAGAGATCTCACTAGCCTCTCCTTGTCCGGCACTTCCTGCCCCGACATTAAAACGCCAGAGTGACAAACCAATTCCTTTCGGTTGTCCGTTTTCGTCATTCTCCGTACTGAATAACCAGTCGGCTATCTGATTTTGTTTCTCCTCCGGCCAAAGACCGATAAACTGCATACTCCATGCATCAGATGCACTAAAATACTCCATCGTCTGGCACGGTTTTGAGGACTCTATCTGAAAAAAGACAGCAGATTGCGACCAAACCGCCGTATTTATAATCCATACCCCCACCGAAGCAACCAATAATCTTATTCTCATCAAAAATATACTTTAAACAAACAATAAACTCTGAACATCACTCTAACGGTCCGGCTATTGGAATGCAAGCATTAGAATAAACAAATTTACATAAATATATTATCCGGCAAATGATCTTCACCCGTAATTTTCTAAGCAATGAAGAAAACATTCAATAGGACTAACTATTCCACACAAAATCAGGATGAACAATCACAATCGAACAAGAATAAAGAAAGAATGATACTATTACTATCTATATTTTCTCAAAAAAACCTTATCTTTGCTTCCTATAGGAATTAATTACAATTAAATTCATGGCAAGAGATCCTTTCTGCAAATCTACCAAAGATTGTTCACAATGCCCCAAAGTTACTGAAGGTATATGTGTTTACAGTAAACTGTCGAGAGGACAGCATTTTCCTAAAGATAAGTGTACGCAGAATTGCATACTATTCATGATTAAAGGCGAATTGCTGATCAATAGCGAAGAATATCCCGGCACTGTATTGTATGACAAACAATTTATTCTTCAAGCTATTGGATCAAAGATCGAGTTGCTAGCACTTACGGAAGTGGAATATATATGCTATTGGTTCAACGAACTGCCAATGGTTTGTCCCGATCGCTATCAAGAGATCATAGATCAAGCAGAAGCTCCGATCACTTACACTCCCATGGTCATGAACCCTCGTTTACAGTATTTGGTTACAGACCTTGCCGATTTTCTTGACGAGCAACCTCCTTGTGATACATTCATCGAACTAAAATGTCAGGAACTAACCTTCTTGATACTCACCTATTATCCACTCCCTCAATTAAGAGCTTTCTTCTTTCCGATCAGTACCTATACGGAAAGCTTCCAATATTTTATCATGCAGAACTACAGCAAGGTAAAGAATGTAGAAGAATTTGCACATTTAGGAGGATATACGACAACCACTTTCCGACGTCTTTTCAGAAACCTATACGGTGTACCCGTCTACGAATGGATATTAGAGAAAAAACGGGAAGGTATTTTGACCGATCTCCAGCATACAAAAATGCGTATTACTGAAATCAGTAATCGGTACGGTTTCGACTCCTTATCCCACTTCGCCCATTTCTGCAAAGATTCTTTTGGAGATACTCCGCGCGCATTACGCAAGAAAGCGGTCAACGGTGAAAAAATCGGAAAGCTCCCTGATTAAGGAATTATTTCTTTAATTCTTTGGTCAATCAATCAATTTGCTCTATTTTTGCAGCCAGTAAGTGGTGTAAAATAACGAAATTTTAGTTCTAACAATTAAATAATTTAAATTCAATCATTTATGTGGTTAAGTAATTCATCTGTAGGAAGGAAAGTGGTGATGAGCGTTACCGGTATCGCCCTTGTCCTGTTTCTAACATTTCACATGGCGATGAACCTTGTTGCAATCATCTCGGCTGATGGTTACAACATGATTTGTGAGTTCCTGGGAGCAAACTGGTATGCCTTAGTAGCTACCTTAGCACTAGCTGCCCTCTTCGTAATTCACATCATCTATGCATTCTGGCTGACCATGCAGAATCGCAGAGCGCGTGGTAGCGAACGCTATGCAGTAGTTGACAAACCCAAAACAGTAGAATGGGCTTCTCAGAACATGTTAGTGTTAGGTATCATTGTAATTGTAGGTCTTGGTCTGCACCTTTTCAACTTCTGGGCAAACATGCAATTACCGGAATTGATGCATAACATGGATATGCATGCTGATACACTGACTTTGGCTTATGCAGCTAACGGTGCTTATCATATCCAGCAAACTTTCTCTTGCCCGGTTTACGTAGTGCTTTACTTGATTTGGCTGTTTGCATTATGGTTCCACCTGACTCATGGTTTCTGGAGTTCTATGCAATCATTGGGATGGAACAACAAAATATGGATCAGCCGTTGGAAATGTATTTCTAACATCTACGCTACGATTGTAGTACTCGGTTTCGCACTGGTAGTAGTGGTATTCTTCTTGAAATCACTGATGTGTGGCGGTGCTTGCTAAATGTAAATTGTAAATGATTAAATTGTAAATAAGATTATGATCAAAATAGATTCAAGAATTCCAGAAGGCCCGGTGGCTGAGAAATGGACTAACTATAAAGCTCACCAGAAATTGGTGAACCCTGCTAACAAACGCCGTTTGGATATCATCGTTGTAGGTACGGGCCTGGCAGGTGCTTCTGCCGCTGCTTCACTTGGTGAAATGGGTTTCAGAGTATTCAACTTCTGTATCCAGGACTCTCCGCGTCGTGCACACTCCATTGCTGCACAAGGTGGTATCAATGCTGCTAAAAATTATCAAAATGATGGTGACTCCGTTTACCGTCTGTTTTACGATACTGTAAAGGGTGGTGACTACCGTGCCCGCGAAGCGAATGTGTATCGTTTGGCTGAAGTGTCTAATGCTATCATCGACCAATGTGTAGCGCAAGGCGTTCCTTTCGCTCGCGAATATGGCGGTACTTTGGACAACCGTTCTTTCGGTGGTGCACAGGTATCACGTACGTTCTATGCCAGAGGCCAAACCGGTCAGCAGTTATTGCTGGGTGCTTACTCTGCATTGAGCCGTCAGGTAAACGCAGGTACTGTAAAATTGTACACTCGTTACGAAATGCAAGACGTTGTCATCATCGACGGACGTGCACGCGGTATCATCGCTAAAAACCTAATCACAGGTAAATTGGAACGTTTCGCAGCTCATGCCGTAGTCATTGCTACCGGTGGTTACGGAAACGCTTACTTCCTTTCTACCAACGCTATGGGATGTAACTGTACAGCTGCCATTTCTTGCTATCGCAAGGGTGCTGTATTCGCTAATCCTGCATATGTTCAGATTCACCCGACTTGTATCCCGGTACACGGTGACAAGCAGTCTAAACTGACATTGATGTCTGAATCTCTTCGTAACGACGGACGTATCTGGGTTCCGAAGAAGAAAGAAGATGCTGTTAAACTTCAGAAAGGCGAAATCAAGGGAAGTGATATTCCTGAAGAAGACCGCGACTATTACTTGGAACGCCGTTATCCGGCATTTGGAAACTTAGTTCCGCGTGACGTTGCCAGCCGTGCCGCTAAAGAACGTTGCGATGCAGGTTTCGGTGTGAACAATACCGGTCTGGCCGTATTCCTCGATTTTTCAGAAGCTATCAACCGTTTAGGTATCGATATTGTTCTCCAACGTTACGGTAACCTCTTCGACATGTATGAGGAAATCACTGACGTTAACCCGGGTGAACTGGCCAAGGAAACGAATGGCGTGAAATATTATAACCCGATGATGATTTATCCGGCTATCCACTACACAATGGGTGGTATCTGGGTAGACTACGAACTGCAAACTACGATCAAAGGTTTGTTCGCTATCGGTGAATGTAACTTCTCCGACCACGGTGCAAACCGTCTGGGTGCTTCTGCATTGATGCAAGGTTTGGCTGACGGTTACTTCGTATTGCCTTACACTATTCAAAACTATCTGGCTGACCAGATCACTGTTCCCCGTTTCTCTACCGATCTACCAGAGTTCGCAGAAGCAGAGAAAGCTGTTCAGGCTAAGATTGATCACTTCATGAGCATTCAGGGTAAAGAGTCTGTAGATTCTATCCATAAGAAACTGGGCCATGTAATGTGGGAATGCATGGGTATGGGACGTACCGCAGAAGGTTTGAAAGAAGGTATTGCCAAACTGAAAGAAATCCGCAAGGAATTCGAAACTAACCTGTTTATCCCTGGTTCTAAAGAAGGTATGAATATTGAGCTTGACAAAGCAATCCGTTTGTACGACTTCATCACTATGGGTGAACTTGTAGCTTATGACGCTCTGAACCGTAACGAAAGTTGTGGTGGTCACTTCCGGGAAGAATACCAGACTGAAGAAGGAGAAGCAAAACGTGATGACGAAAACTTCTTCTATGTAGCATGCTGGGAATACCAGGGTGACGATGAAAAGGCTCCTGTATTGTACAAGGAACCGTTGGTATACGAAGCCATCAAAGTCCAGACTCGTAACTACAAGAGCTAATCGGTGAAGTTAAACATTAAAAAGAATTAGAAGAAAATGGATAAAAATATATCATTTACACTGAAGGTATGGCGCCAAGCCGGTCCAAAGGCTAAAGGTGCTTTTGAAACCTACCAAATGAAAGATATCTCAGGTGATACTTCATTCCTCGAAATGCTGGATATCCTGAACGAACAGTTGATCAGTGACGGAAAAGAGCCGGTTGTATTCGACCATGACTGCCGCGAAGGTATCTGCGGTATGTGTTCTCTTTATATCAACGGACATCCGCACGGTCCGGCAACAGGTGCTACTACTTGCCAGATCTATATGCGTCGTTTCCAAGACGGTGACACAATCACTGTCGAGCCTTGGCGTTCGGCAGGTTTCCCTGTGATCAAAGACTTGATGGTAGACCGTACTGCTTATGATAAGATCATGCAGGCTGGTGGTTACGTAAGCGTTCGTACAGGTGCTCCTCAGGATGCCAATGCTATCCTGATTCCGAAACAGATTGCTGACGAAGCCATGGACGCTGCTGCTTGTATCGGTTGTGGTGCCTGTGCTGCCGCATGTAAGAATGGCTCTGCTATGTTGTTCGTATCTGCTAAAGTCAGCCAGTTGAACTTGCTTCCGCAAGGTAAACCGGAAGCTTTGCGCCGTGCAAAAGCAATGCTTTCCAAGATGGATGAATTGGGATTCGGTAACTGTACAAACACTCGTGCTTGTGAGGCTGAATGTCCGAAGAACATCTCTATCAGCAATATCGCTCGTTTGAACCGCGACTTTATTATAGCTAAGTTGAAAGACTAAGCAAAAGCTTGATTTGATTAATAGAAGAATCCCCTGCCGGCAATGCCGGCAGGGGATTTCTTTTACTATCTATTTACAACTTTAACTTGACCCACACGCTACATCATCGTATGCCTCCGAATAGAGAATTTCACCATTGCCATTGCATTAATAGAAGCGAATGCAATGTCCAACGGCTCATGATGAGGATTATAGCTGACTAATTTCAAACATTCCTCCTTATCCGAACGATTCACATACATCACAGACAAATACTCGTCTTCCTCAATATTAAATGAAATCAGATACATCTCCCCATAAATAAGATTATTGAAGCTGTTTACTTCCTTAAATCCTACGATATCCCCCGATTTAAGTATAGGATACATACTATCTCCATTCACATAAATAGCTCCGTCACAAAAAGGGATTTTCGGAATCTGTATCTTGCCCACCGCATATTGATTTTTGTTCTTAAACAAAGCCTTCAGGTTGGCAGCCGCTGAAATATCATACAATGTTACGATACGATCGTTTACCGCTTCCATCGTTCTCGAGTTACGGAGCATTTCTACTCCCCCCTCTACAAGGCCATTGCTGCAGGAACGTGTGTAATGTTTAGGATTTCCCTTGCCAATCAGTAACCAGTTGTAATCTACATCACGTCCCATCTTATCGAGTAATAAATGAAAGTCAATCCGGTTTCGTGCACACCAATTTGACACCGTAGCCCGTGAAACTCCCAAATATTCAGCCAGTTCACTGTCTTTTTTAAAATTCAAAATCTGCTTAGCACGTTTCACAATTCCTAGAACGTCTAAAATTGTATCCATCTGTTACTGTTTAAAATTGATTAACTTATCACAAAATTCTTAGCTATTCATAATTTGTTAGAAAGGAGTTAAGAATAAAAGCCTAAAACCATTTGATCTTCAAACAAAATATATTTTATATTTGCGATATCCAAAGAGTAATTCGTTTCAAAAGTATAAATTCAAAATGAAACTACCATGAGAAAACGCAGAAAGTTCACAATAAACTATACTTTATCTGATAGTTGGCATAAGCTCTTTAACCAACGAGGTACAACCTTTAATCCATCGGCTGAGACAGTGCACTGCATTTTTACTCGTTGTACATCCGGGGAAGTACATCGCAGCAAGTACAGCAAAAGATAAGATTCCTCTCATTCGTCTAATTTTTAATTTGTAGTTTCATTGTTTCGTAGTACAAATATACAACATCAAAAAGCCGTTGTCAAGTCTTTAGACCATGTCAACGTTAATATGCACAGCGATACGATATTATTATATTACACTATTTCTCTTCAATATCGTTCTTATGCTGTTGATGGCGCAAATTACGAGGAGAGAGTCCAAATGATTTCTTACAGAAATTAGAAAAATGCGGTAAAGACTCAAAGCCATACTTGTAACATATTTCAGAGATGCTGATCTTAGAGTTGTTCAAATCTTCGAGAATACCTTCTTTACGGCGTGCCAACATCCATTCGTATACCGGTTCATGAAAAACATTAGTGAAGATGCGGCGTAAAGTACTGACAGTATATCCACCCAACTTAGCCAACTCTTCTACTGTCTTTACTTTCTTATAGTTTTGGATTATAAAATATTGGAAACTATTCGTATAGTTTGAGAGTGGATGGATTAAACCTGCCAAATCGTAATCAGAATAGTAATAGCCTAAAACAAACGCCAATTCTTTACGTTTCAAGCTCAGCAATTCCCGGCATATCTTAGGTTCACATAAATAAGACTTGACTCCTTCTAGAAAATACCGCAGTTCTGTAGTTATCTTCAGAGGAGAAAATATAAGTGGAGCAGGAATCTCATTCATAATATGATCGAAACGGAAATTACAAAACAATTCGGGCTGATTAAAACGATAATAGATACATTCTGCATCACTCATTGCCAACATCTCGAATTTTGAACCAACAGCTTGAAGGATAAATTCTCCGGCATTCAACATCGTACCTGCATATTCCTGACTGTTCACAAGCAGCTCTCCTTTTAATAAAAAAAGGATAAAGTTCTCCTCACATTTCCGGGCTGGCGAATGATATCCCCTTTGATGAATAATATGAGTAACCGCATTGTCTACAGCTTTGGAACAAGACGGGCAGTCCCAATCGCCCTGACAGGTAGATGTCATAGATATTAGGTGTTTGTTGTTGTTTGCAGCAAATGTATATTATTTGTTTGATATTACCAAAAAAAAAGAAATAAAGTAGAATCATATTAAAAAGAGCTATATAAATCATATGATTTATACAGCTCTTGAAATATTCAAAATTAGAAAGATTATTAGAATTAAGAATTATAAATTCTCAATTTCTCATTTTTTCAATTATAATGTACTTGAAGTTTCAGTTTCCCAATTCTTCAATACCTCTGTTTCAACACTAATTACTCCTTCACCGGCAGGTAATGCTAATTTATAACGTACACTTTGTCCAATTTTCCAAGTAGTTGCTGGTATTTTAATAATTTTATCTGTAGCTGTATAACTGTAAGCACCTCTCTTTGCTGTATAGGTAATCTGAATTGATACAGTTTCAGCAGCAAAACTTTGTGGCAATAACATCAATGAACCATCTTTTGAATCCAATGGATAATAACCCTCTGAAACATTTGCTCCCTCTGTGGTTATTGGATATTCATAAGCCTCATCTGAACTACCATTTGTCCATGTTCCCTGAAGCGGATCCGCATTAAAAGTGTAAGTTGCATTCCCTCCTTTTACACCATTAATTTTTAGTTTTGTTATTTCATATGTATAATCAGCCTCTGGTTTATATGAGAAATTGATTTTAGTAAGAATGTGCTTAAATTCTAGTAGTACTTTAGCATTATCATCAGCTGGCTTTTCCGTATTCATAGCAGCAACAACTAAGTCTTCCTGTTCTGAAGATGTGCCCTTTATAGAAAAGGATAAAGTTGGGTATCCTGTATCATTAACCATGAAATTTGTCCCACCAGAATAACCAAAGAACTGTACATTCTTGCCAATAGGCCAATAATAGTTAACACCAGTATTCGTCCAATTTCCTTTGATACCAGTATAAGAAACTCCATCCATATAAGCATCCCCTAACCCTTTTTCACTATAAATCTGATCTTTATCTACGATAAAAGAACTTAGTGTAAAAGATTTAAAGGTCTCATCATCCGTTACCACTGCTCTTGGTGACTTCTTTACCATAGTCCCAATTTTAATTTCATTGTTTGTTCCCTGTGCTTCAAACTCTTCATTCTGTGAACAACTTGTAAAAGCCATTGCGGCTACTGCTGTTGCTAAAAGTACTTTTTTCATAATCGTATTTTTTAAAAGTTTATAATATTGTTTATTTTGTTTACGTCATTTATTTCACTGGTAAAACCACTTCCTCTTCATCTCCCCAGCCTCCAACTTCTCCACCAATACCACCCTCTCCACCGCCGGAAGGATTATCCGGTTTTTCAACTTTTATTTCGTCTTCAATAGGCAACTCAATTTCCATAGGAGGATCCTCCTCCTCATTTTCACCTTCGTTACCTCCAGAATCAGCTATTACCTTTGTTATATCAACCTCAACCTTCTGCACAGTCTTATCGGTTTTTACAAATGCAAAATTCATCTTCACCATTCCTCTAGCAGCCCTGGCAACCATATCTTCAAGTACTCCAAAAGCAGTAAAACTTCCAATGATCTCATCTCCTTGTATACCTGCCTCAAAATAAATAGGTGCTTCACCTTTCATTCCACACCCCCTGCCCAAACAATAACAGCTTGCCATTCCTTCAACACTTCCGACAATAGCTGAAACATACTGTAATCCTTCCGCCTTTACTTTAAAAGTGTATGTTTTTACCACCAATTTAGGTTTCCAGATCAAGAGAAGTGTCTCATCACTCTTCTTTATTTGCAATTCTTCAACATTCACCACATATAACGGATCAGGTCCCCAAACTAATTTTTCCGTACCCGCTATTCCCAATCCATTGCAATGTCCGGTAAAAGCTTCAATTGTCTCATAAGCTCCTTCATTCCGGATTTGCACCGTCTCCGTATCGTAATTGTACACCAATACCGAATATCTTCCCGGCGGAACCTTTACTTTTCCACCTCTTGCTGAAAGATAAGTATCAACTTTCTTACTCTTTCCATCTTTCGGATAGAAGATAATTCTTACTCCCTCCGGTAATTGATCTGCAACGCCATCCCAGTCCAGTGATATTTCCACTCCGCTAACCGGATAATCATCCAGAATATCCCGACGGCTACAACCCCCTAACACCCACAGCGTGAACAGAAACACAGGAAATATATATCTTACACCTTGCATACATCACCGCCTCCTTGTCGTTATCAACCATACTAAAGAGACCTTTGCCTTGGTAGGACCAATAAAATGATAACGTCCGCTATTCATCCAAACAATGTCTCCTTCGTAAGGAGTATATTTCTTATATTCCGTTGCCAGATATCCTACACCTAAGCTGAACTCTAATGAAAAATGTCGAGCCAACTGTTTGGCATATCCGTATGTCACTCCTGCCGCTCCGTAGTATTTACCTTGATAACCGTCTCCCTGAAACTGAAAATCATAGATACCACCTTCTGCATACAGCCCCATGAAATGCCCGGTCAACCGATTACGTTTTTGGCGGTTACCCAACCAACAACGTCCCTCTATTCCTCCGGAAAGTAACTGATAACAAAACTCATGCGTGCTATTCAGCCACCAAGGACATTTATATTCAGTATTCAAAGACCATCTTTTGCCTATTGGTATCTCAACCTCTATATTAGGTGCCAATACCAGATCATATAGCAAATTATTCTTTACGGCTAAAACTGTTTTACTTTCCACCGGTTCTTCCACTTCCGCTATAGCCACCTTACAAGACTGTTTTCTTTGACTTTCTTCTAAGGGCTCATTCGAACTATTATCAGGAAACACTTCTCCTTTCGTTGAAACAAACAATCCGGAAGTGGAAGTTCCTGGTGTAAAAGCATTGTTATCCGTCTCCGGCAATCTCCGAACTACTGTTATCACCGCCCTTCTCAATCCGGGCAATAGATCACGCACAATAGACCGATAAGGGATCCCGCCGTCCAATCTTTGCAATAAGTGTTTCAATTTTATCATATCCTCCCGATGATAATCAATCAGCATCAATACATCTTCCCGATCCGGTAAGTTCAAATCAGCAGACACTAACCTGCGAAATTCTGACCAATCTTCCCCCTTAGCCGATAATTCAATTTTTTTATCATCAATATATGGATAGCGTTGTCGCAACAATTCTTTCAAAGACTCTTTTCTTCTGACAGACAGGCCAATATTCTTAATGGACTCCCCCTCAGGTGAAGCAAAAGCTTCCACTTTCAATGAAATAACAGATTCTGCCCCACAAGGCTTACCAAGTAATGAATCCAACAGAGCAATAGACTGATTATTGCTACAATAGTTAGTATCCACAAGGCTCTCGTTCTCATCAAAATAAACAATTACTTGTTGGGTTGTGTCTTTCACAACGGCAACTGATGGAATCGACGCATACCCTTTTACCGATAGCCCCCAAAGAGCTATAAAAAAAAACAGTATGTGGATGCCATGTTTCATAATTGTTCGTTTCTGTGAACAAATATAGAAGTTTGGAAATGAAAAAAATAATACTTTTAGAAGTATTTTAAGGCCGTGGAAGGTTCTGTGAAGCGATTGAAACGAATTTGCAACTTTGAGAAGTGTTTAACGGGGTATAAATATAGTTTAAGTAGCCGCCTTAGATTTCAAATTCAACAATTTGACCTGTCAGCCGGCTACGCTCTGCTTCATAACAGATCCGATGGCTTTCTACTGAATTCTCAATAGAGGTCTGAAGCTCATATTCCTTACTCGATAATGCTTTCACAAAATGATCTACCAAATTTAAGTCTGCCCCGGCATGAAAAGGCTTATTAGAGATATCCGAAAAGTCAAAAACCTGTTCTTCATTACTTCGGAACTTACGCACACGCAAATGTTTTTCATTGCCGTCTATTTCCCCATGAGTCAATTTAATATGAGTTTCCCGGCAATCATCATTAGTAAATATATCCATAGAAAGATTGATCGTCACTTTATCGGCCATCTCCATCGAAAGAACTTGATGATCAACTACATCATTATCGCAATGGAAAACACAACGTCCGTACATACCATGCCGTAGTTCTTCCATCAAGACATCATCCAAGGTCTTTCCTGCCGGAATATCGAAATTTGAAATCCAGCTACGCCGATTGTAGTATAGATCGACTGCAGAGTACGGACATTCTGTTTCTACAGAACAATCAATGCAGCGTTCCGAGCTACCTTCCGGTGCATTTTCCGAACGGAACCAGCGTAAAGAGCCAAATGACGAAAGCCTTCGGCAAGGTGTTTTTGTCAGCCACAACAACAGGTCAACATCATGGCAACACTTTGCTATCAACATCGGATTAGTCAATTTTTCCTTTCGCCACAATCCTCTCACAAATCCATGTGTAGTACGATCCAATCCTACAGATGCGATATGGCTGATTGAGATAATCTTTCCCAGTTCACCGGAATCAACCACCTCCTTAATCTTCCGGAAATAAGGGTGATAACGAAGCACATGACACACACAAACAAGCACACCTTTACGTTTAGCGTGCTCAGCGATATCATTACATTCTGCAAGATTCTGTGCAATCGGTTTTTCGAGCAATACATGGTATCCCGCATCAATCGCTTTCATACAAGGATCATAGTGGATATCTTCAGGAGTTGCTATTAAAACAGCATCGGTAGGAAATGGATGAGCAAAGAAATCATTATAGTCACAAAAGCATTGTGAACGCTCCAAGCCAAATTCTTCAGCAATACGCTGCATCCGATTGGCATTTACTTCAACAACCCCGACCAGTTGTAACCGGTCAGGGTGTATACGTGCATATTCCAGGTATTTATTAGTTCGGTTTCCAGCTCCGATAGCCACTATTTTCACAGGTTTCTCTCCCCGAAAGATATCTTGTTTCATAGCATCGTCATTTTTTTAATCGAATACTAAATAGTTTATAATTAATCTGCTATAATTGAGAACTCGGCACCACCGGCGAAATCAGCTCCATTTTGGGAACTCAAGCAAGTAAAACGGATATAGCGTGCCTGTACAGGAGTTTTCAGCTCTACCCTTTTGGCTTTCTTGTTACTGTCAAAAGTACCAGTGGCTACCGCATCGCTCCATGTCTTTCCATCCATACTTACTTCCAAAGAGTACTCTTTCACAAAACCATTCATCGAACCATCCTGACGGGGCAAATAGATAAATCCTTTAACAGTCCTCACTTCTCCTGCGTCAAAATCCACCCAATGCGGATATTTTGCTACGGTAACCGAATACATGGTATGCCAGGTTGTATTAGGATCTTCATCAACAAGATTTGCCGCATCTTCACCGCCTGTTTCTTGACTGGAAGCATAAACGACTGTCAATGGGACCTTCTCAATCTTTGCAAATGTCATACGGGTAGATACGGCTTTATTGCTTCTATAAAAAGCGGTAACTGTACCGCCTTCGCGTAAGTTGAAAGGTCCGGTATAACTTATTTCCTTTTTACCGCCATTCAACGTATAGGCAATATCAGCATCCGTTTTCTGTGAATGGATCGTTACCAAACCATTACGGGCACGAGAAATGGCCAAAGGAACTTCTCCCGCAGGAACAACATTTGCCGTTTCCGTATAGGTTGCCCCACGTACCGGACGAATGATAAAACTCATCGAATGATTTTCCGCCTTGATACGGTCCTGCTCCAACGGTCCGCCTTGTCCACAGCTATTTCCACCCAGCCCTGTCACTCCTAAGTCTAGATGAAGGTGTGTAGCCTTGGATTCCGGCAATTGGTAAGGATGAGGTGCAAGTGTCATCTCCATATCCGACCATGGCAATGCGGAAGCCGACATTTGCCCGTCTGCCACAAACTCTATACCATCACCGGAATTATCTGTCAGTGCACACCAACGCACTTCTTCCCGGTTACCCATACTTTGTGGTTTGGGGAAATCTACATACTGGTCTTTGACCGTACTTTGGAACATCTCTATAAACGAGCCAGTCCGACGGTCATTAAAATTATTCCATGGACCACGACCATAATAACTGTATTGTTGCAATCTTGTAGGAACCTGCATCGCATATCCTAAACGAGCCAACACCAAAGAAGGATCATTCGAAGTTATTTCTGTACGCAGTTCTATAGAACCATCCGGATAAATGGTCCATATCTGACTGGTGACAAACTTGAAATCATCCGGACCAAACGGACGTTCGGTAAGTTCTTTCACGCTATATCTTCCTGAAGTACCTCCCTCTAATACGGCAGCATTCGGAGCTTGCGACTCTACAGTATACATCAATTGTACTACTTGATCCGTTTTATTTTTGGCATTGATCCATTGATAACTTGTTGCTTTATGTTTCAAGTTGTGCAACCCTTTTTCAAACCATTGACGATATGCCCAATTGTCGTTATCAACCGGAGCACGCAACGCATTAATCTTAGGTCCTTCGCCCTCACACAATACGTTGCGGCCATCGTACTCGAGACTAAAGATAGTTCCTTGCTCATTATCGAATTTCACTAGGAAATTCTTTCCTGTAACTGTCGTAAAGGTTCCATCCTCTACCACCGTCGGTTTGTCAAGTACAGCAGTCACCGAAGACAAAGAAGGCTTGCTTTCAGCAGCTTTTACCGCCAGTTGTTCTTCCATTTGCACGAAACCGGTTTTCGCCCACGGCATATCCTTTGCCAATCTGAACTGCACTTTAACGAAATATTCACTTCCTTTTGCCAACTCATTATAGTTATAAGGTATAGTAAATAAAGTTTTCGAACGGGCCTCGATAGCAGAAAGGGAGTTTTTAGGAGCCGTACCCTCTTTGATTGGTTTCCCATCCTTATAAAGTATCCATAGCATTTCATAGTCTTTCAAGGAAGTGAAATAATTCTTATTGAATATCTCAACTTGTCCTTTCTTCATATCTACCGCCCGTACCCCTACATTCTGATATACTTTTTTTACTTCGTAGAAAGCAGGTTTGGGTAAATGTCCGGGAAACAGAATGCCATTCATACAGAACATGCCACTATTAGGTTTATCCCCAAAATCACCGCCGTAAGCCCAATATCGGTCGCCCGTTTGAGGATCATAATTATACAAAGCCTGGTCCACCCAATCCCATATAGCTGCTCCACAGAAAAAGTTCGTTGATTCTATCGCTTCCCAGTAATCAATCAGATTGCCTACAGCATTACCCATCGAATGAGCATATTCGGATACATGGAAAGGATATTTGATATTATATTTACCAGTCACTGCACCCCGCATCCATCCGATAGACGGATACTGGTTGGAACCCATATCGACAATGGAATTATTGCGTTCATATTGTACAGGACGTGAAGGATCGAAAGCATGCAACCTCTCATAAGCTGTCACAAAGTTCTTTCCCGGTCCCGCTTCATTGCCTAATGACCAGATTACGACAGACGGGTGATTGACGTGAGAGTGTGCCAGTTCCATCACGCGTGCCACATGAGCAGCTTCAAACTCCGGAACATGTGATAAAGACGCATCACCATAGTAATATTCGTGACTTTCAATATTAGCCTCATCTTCCAGATAAATACCATATTTATCACAATAATAATACCAATAAGGATCACAGGAATAATGTGAATTGCGCACATGATTAATATTACCGCGCTTCATCAACATGATTTCTTCTTTCATTTGTTGATGGGTAATGGCATTACCCGTAGCCGGATTAATTTCCTGACGGTTCACCCCTTTCAGTTTGACTGTTTTACCATTTACATAATAGTATCGTCCCGCCAATCCGAATTCATCCTTATCGGCCGGTGTATCCTTAATCTCTACTTTACAAAAGCCAAAAGCCGTAGAGAAGGTTTCAACAACTCTTCCTTTTTTGTCTTTCAGTTGCCCTACTAATACATAGCGATAAGGTGCTTCAGCCGACCACTTCTGCGGATTATCTACTTGTATGGTAGCGACAGCAGATGTCATTTCACCTTTACCCAGTTCTTCTACATCCGCTATACCACTCACCCCATTCACTACTATATTCTCATCCGAATAAAGTTTGTTAGCATAGAGTGAATAAGAAATTGTATATCCTTTCACCGGCTTTTTGCCAAGATTACGGATATCCGCTTCTATACGTACATTTCCATTCTTATAGTCAGCATCCTGATCCGGAAACACACGGAGGTCACGCACTTGCACTTTAGCAGTAGAAGTTAATGAAACAGAACGGAAAATTCCCGGCAAACGGAACATATCCTGTGCTTCGAGGAAAGAGCCGTCCGAATTACGGTATACTTCAACTGCCACCACGTTCTCCTCATTCTTATTTAAATAAGGAGTAATATTGAATGAAGCTGTATTACGTGAGTTCTTAGAGAATCCAATATAATGTCCATTAATCCATAAATAGAAGAAAGAAGAAACGCCGTCAAAGTTGATATATACTTCCCGTTCTTTCCAATCTTCGGGAATAGCAAAAGTCCGACGATAGGAACCTACCTCATTGCGATGTTTATAAGTCACCCAATCCTGAGGCGGAGTACGCATCACTCCCCCTTTCCAGTCACCCACTTCCACCTTATGTTGGAAAATTACCGGTTGATTAGCATAAATAGGTGTTCCATACTTCAGACTTCCGTCTTTTTGAATACCTGCTACATTCCATTGCATAGGTACACTTACCGTATCCCAGTTTGAGACATCAAATGACGGTTGATAAAAGTCGACCGGGCGTTCATCGGGATTACCAGCCCAATTAAAATTCCAGGTACCGTTCAGAGATTTATAATAACTACTGTATTCTGGCAATACACGACGTGCGTTTTCACTATCGGAAAAAGTAAAGAACCAAGCATGAGGCTGTTCTTTATTCAACGCCACCTGTCCGGGCGACTCCCACTCTTTCCCTGTTGGGGCGGCTGTTTCTGCGTAAGTAAATCCTTCCAATGTCTTCTCTTGAGCATTGGAAGTCAAGGTCATAAGAAGGAAACCAATTAAATGAATGTTCTTCATAATATATTCAGGTGTTAAAATTTAGAGACTATTTTGAGTTATCTAAAAGTCCATCAGATGATAATTTTTTCTCAATTTTGTATCTTCAAATATAACAACCAAATCATATTCAAAGAATAATAAAATGGAATACGGTACCGGTCTGATTGATAAACAGTGGCAAGTTATAGAAAATCTTTCAGATGACAAAGAGCGCAAGCGTAAACATTCTCTTCGCTCTATCTTTAATGATATATTATATTGGTGAAAGACCGGTTATACTTCCTTTTGCTTTCGTTCCTTAGGATGCGTTTACTACTATATTAATATTTAACACATTCCACATTAATACTTGAGAGACGCAGGATTAACAAGAATATGCCAATACGAATATCATTTTTGATAAGAAATATATCATTATTAGCAATAATTATTTTTTGTAACCTGTTACTTTTGTCCTTGTAAATTTACCCTATTAACTCCGGTTTCAGAATACGTTACCATAAAATATATTGCAAAAGATATGAAAACGAATCTACAATCTTTCCGTACAGTACTTGTTTTCGCTATTGCGACATTGTGCTGTTGTGTAGGAAAGGCTTCCTCTGAACAACCCAGAGAGAGACAATTCGAAAAGCTGAAAGCAGCTTTTAAAAATCCATCAAAAGAATTCCGTTCCGCTCCGCTATGGGTGTGGAACACGAAAGTAACCAATGCGGATATCGACCGCATGCTGGGGGAACTTAAATCACAGGGATTTGGCGGAGCTTTTGTACATCCGCGTCCGGGACTGATCACCGAATACCTCTCTGATGACTGGTTCAAATTGTATAAATACAGCGTAGAAGCCGGGAAAAAACTGGGAATGGATATCTGGATCTACGATGAGAACTCATATCCTAGCGGATTTGCCGGAGGGCATGTGAACGAACAAATGCCCGAATCGTATAACCAGGGACAAGGACTGGACTACACAAAGGTCGAGACTCTGCCTGATAATGCGAAAGATTACTTCTTATGTCTGAAAAAAGAAGGAAGTACTTTTAAAGACATCACAGCTTCCCTGGACGGTTATAAGAACACCAAAGGGGAATACTATTTGTATAAGAAGACCTACTATGGCCGTTCCGACTGGCATGGCGGTTATTCATACGTCGATTTATTACATCCCGGTGTAACAGAGAAATTCTTAGACATCACAATGACAGGATATGAAAAGACATTTGGAAAAGAGCTCGGTACGGTTATTAAAGGTGTTTTCACCGACGAGCCTAACATTTCAAGTCCGGGTGGCATACGCTGGACTCCCGACTTATTCGACGTATTCCAAAAGCGTTGGGGATATGATTTAAAATCAGTACTTCCCTTATTAGTAGAAACAACAGACAACTGGCAGCAAGTCCGTCACAACTACACAGAAACACTGACTCAACTTTTTATTGACCGATGGTCGAAACCTTATCACGCCTATTGCGAGAAGAAAAACATGAAATGGACAGGTCATTACTGGGAACACGGATGGCCGGACATGTCTCATGGCGGAGACAATATGGCTATGTATGCTTGGCATCAGATGCCTGCAATCGACATGTTGTTCAACCAATATAACGAAGGGCATCCGATGGCCCAGTTCGGAAATATAAGATCAGTCAAAGAATTGAGTAGTGTTGCCAACCAGATGGGATATACCCGAACGCTCAGCGAAACGTATGGCGGTGGCGGATGGAATGAAACTTTTGAAGATTTCAAAAGACTGGGTGACTGGGAATATGTGCTGGGAGTGAACTTCATGAACCAGCATCTGTCACACATGACGATCGTAGGAGCACGTAAATACGATTACCCACCTGTCTTTACTTCTATCTCGCCCTGGTGGTCGAGTTATAAAACCCAAAATGATTATTTCGCACGTCTGTCTCTGATCCTGAGCCAAGGCGATCAACTCAACGACATATTGATTATAGAACCGACTACCACTGCGTGGCTGACTTATTCGTATGTAAAAGGACAAGTCAGAACAATGGATATCGGTATCGCATTCCAGAACTTTATCACCAAACTGGAAAAAAGCCAGGTAGAATACGATTTAGGTTCTGAGAATATCATCAAAGACCAAGGAAGTGTAAAGAAAGGTCGATTCATTGTAGGCAAGAGAGGATACAAGAAAGTCGTTCTTCCTCCCATTACCGAGAACTTGAACTCAAAGACATTCCAGTTGTTGAAGAAATTTGTAAAATCCGGTGGCGAATTGATCCTTTTCTCAACACCTACCTTTATTGATGGTAAAGAAAGTGCTGAATTGGCTCAATTCATGAAAGACAATGCGGGGCAGATCAAAACGTACAGCGAACTATCCGAACCACTGATTCAGACGGTATTCGCAAGTCCCGAAATCAGTTTTAAGCAAGTGACGGGCAATCATCTCTATCATCACAGAAGAACTTACAAAGATGGCGAATTGGTATTCCTGGTCAACTCTTCATTAACTGAATCCGCTACAGGACGTATTTCCATCAAAGGAAAAACATTGATGGAACTTGATGCCATGTCCGGTACAATCTACGCATACCCATGCAAAACGGACGGTAATCATGTAGAAACAGAGTTCAATCTTCCACCTGCCGGTAGTTTGATCTTATTCAGTTCCCCATCCAGTACTAATACATATAAGGTGAAACCGGAGATTGCCAACGGGCAAATAATAAAATCCGTCACGCCGTTGGAAGTGAAAAGGCTGAAGGATAACGCACTGAGTATTGACTTCTGTGATTTGATTATAGATGGAAAAGCAGAAAAACAACTCTATACGGTCGAAGCTTGTAACAAGTTGTATCAACATTATGGCATGAATGATCCGTGGAACTCCGCCGTTCAGTTTAAACAACAGATTGTTGAGAAGGATACTTTCCGCACAGGTGATATCAAAGTACTCTATAATTTCACTGTTGCAGGCAATATGGATAAGAGCAAAATGAGACTTGTTGCCGAACAACCGGACATATGGAAAGTAAAAGTGAATGGAAAGGCACTATCAACGCTTAAGGGAGAGTATTGGCTGGACAGCCGTTTCGGAGTCTACAGTATCGGAGATGTAACCAAAAACGGAGTAAACACCATCGAGTTGAGTGTGAGACCGATGAGTATCTACGCTGAGATTGCTCCGGTTTACATTCTGGGAGATTTCTCATTGGAACCTGCACCGATGGGGTGGATAATCAAAGAACCTGTCAAGACCTTTAAGACAGGAAGCTGGAAAGAACAGGGACAACCTTATTATTCATGGGATATGGGCTATAGTAAAACATATCATATCGACGACCTTTCGGACCGTTACGCCATCCAACTGAACAAGTGGAACGGAACACTTGCCGAAGTCTACGTAAATGACCAGAAAGCAGGTATCATCGCTTATAAACCTTACAATTTTGACCTTACACCGTATATAAAGAAAGGAGATAATAAGATTGAAGTCAGAGTAATAGGTAGTCTGAGAAACCTGATGGGACCTCACTATACAACTGAAGTCGGCATTACCGGTCCCTGGCATTGGAACGGAGTACAGAAGCAAGCACCGGGAAATGAATATTACTTCATGGATTACGGATTAATGGAAGATTTCGATGTTATCACCTCAAAATAAAGATAGATTATTCAAATATAGAAAAAACAATATCATGGAAAATGTAAAAATCGGCTTGATGGGAGTCGGACTAAATACGTACTGGGAGCAATTCGAAGGACTATTGGATCGTCTGATAGGTTATCAGAACAAAATAAAGAATAAAATGCAGTCGCTCGGCAATGTGACAGTCATCGATGCAGGAATGGTCGATGACTCCGAAAAGGCAGATCGGGTAACCTCCCTAATGAAGAGCGAAGATGTCGAAATTCTATTCATTTACATTTCAACCTATGCCCTTTCATCTACCATTATTCCGATAGCCAACCGGCTGAATATACCGGTTATCCTGTTGAACATACAACCTCTGCCTGCCATCGAATACGACAAACTGAACAGCATGGGCGACAGAGGCAGTATGACCGGAGAATGGCTGGCAAACTGTCAGGCTTGTTCCATTCCCGAATTTTGCTCAGTATTCAATCGTACCTCAATCCGATATGAGATCGTATCCGGATATCTGGACGACCGGGAAGCTTGGGCAGAAATCTCCCAATGGATCAAAGCAGCGGAAGTTTCACAAGGGATGCGAAAGAACCGTATGGGGATACTCGGTAATTATTACGGAGGAATGGTCGATGTATATTCCGATCTGGCATTACAAAGTACTGTATTCGGCACGCATATCGAAGTGTTGGAAATGTGTGAATTGGCAGCACTAAGACAGAGTGCGACTCAGGCAGAAATCGAATCGAAGAAAGAAGAGTTTAGCCGGATATTCGTGATCGACGAAACCTGCACAGCAGATGAGATTGAAAGAGCAGCACACACATCCGTAGCCCTTGACAAGCTGGTTGCTAATCATAAGCTAGGTTCAATGGCCTATTACTATTCGGGCATGAATGGGAATGAATATGAGGATATCATTACCTCTATTATTGCCGGAAACACCCTTCTCACCGGAAAGAATATTCCCATAGCAGGCGAGTATGAGGTGAAGAATGCACAAGCCATGAAAATCATGTCGCTTCTCGGTATCGGCGGATGTTTCTCCGAGTTCTACGCCTTAGACTACAATGATGATATCGTTATGCTGGGTCACGACGGACCGGCACACTTTATTATTTCAGAAGATCGGGTGAAACTCGTTCCATTGCCCGTATATCATGGAAAACCGGGCAAAGGATTATCTATTCAAATGTCCGTCAAACAAGGTCCGGTAACTTTATTATCCGTTGTCGAAGGAAAAGATGGGTTATCTTTCCTGATTGCTGAAGGAGAATCCGTTCCAGGTCCTATACTGAATATCGGCAATCTCAACAGCAGGTACAAGTTCCCGATATCCGCCAAAGAGTTTATCGAAAGGTGGAGCAAGGCAGGACCATCGCACCATTGTTCCATCGGCGTAGGTCATGTTGCCGATATTCTCAAGAAATATGCATTTATGCTGAATATTCCCGTCACTGTTATTTCTTGATATGGCGTCCCTCCTTACGGTACTGGTAAGGGGGGATTCCTTCTTTCTTGCGGAAGAAAGTAGAAAACTGTCCCACATTTTCGAAGTTAAGTTTAAAAGCAATATCCATGATACTCATATCTGTCGTATCCAATAACTCCTTCGATCTTAAATATCTCAAATTAGCCTGATATTGTGCAGGCGATACATCTACATATTGCTTGAACATTTTCCGGAACCAGGAATAACTCACTCCAAGCCTTTCCGCAATACCTTCAGGAGAAATATTATTCTCAATTTCCTGTTTCATAATCGTACGGGCTTCATTGATTTTATTAACGGCAAAGGAATCGTTGAAAGTTTCATTCCTTTTTTTATAATAGACAGAACCTAAAATATAGAGTACAATACTTGAAATAATCTGCTGATATCCCGCTTTCTCTTCCAAAGTATAATTCACAATGTCCTCATACAGCCCGATGATGGATGAACTAAAGCCTATATGATAGAGAGGACACTTCGGTGAGAAGAATCCATTCGCCACACGGTTGTCGATATGCACTCCCTTAAATCCTACCCAATACTCATACCATCCTGTAGCAGTATCCGGTTCATAAGTATGCCATTCGTTCGGAAACAATAGAATCATAGTTCCCGCTTCAATACGTTGCCTCTTGCAGGATTGCGATTCAAAATATCCTCCACCGTTGGAAATATAAATAAGCTGATATTCTTTCAATACCCTACCACTCTTCGGATCAAAGATATGGGACTTCGGATGCTGGGAACGAGGATAAGAACTATGTTTCGGTATTAATTGAGACCCCACAGTAGTCACTACAATCCCCCATGCTTCATCATTATTACTTATGCTAAAGTACTTAATATTACGGTTTTCAATTGTGTTCATGCTAGTTTCGATAAATACTAAGATAACTCGTTAACTGATTAATGCGAAGGCAAATTAAAGCATTTTTTCGATATACGAGAACAAATGGAAGACAATTAACAAAGTAAATCCGGATACAACCATTCTAATTTATCAAAAATGAAAAATTATATATCAATATCGAAAAATTTCCAAAACAGTTTCCACCTACTTTTGCATTATATAATCATTCTTTCATTTATCTAACTTGGAAACACATGAAAAAGCAAATCATTAATTATTTGTTAAAGGTATGGTTAGCACTCATCGTCCTTTTTTTTCAGATGACAGCTATCACAGCACAAACGACAAGGGAAATCACAGGCATCGTCTATGACGAACAAGGAGCAGGACTTCCCGGAGTTACGATCCTGGTGGACAAATCGTCCAGAGGTGTCGTTACGGACATTGACGGTTCGTTCTCTATTAAAGTAGGAAATGCCGATGTACTCATTTTCTCCTACCTCGGTTACCAGACACAAAGAGTCACAGTCGGAGCACAAAAGAAAATTACTGTAAACCTACAGCCGAAGGCAGACGAATTGGACGAAGTGACAGTCGTTGGATTTGCGAAACAGAAGAAGGAGAGCGTTATTGCTTCGGTGACAACCATCAAGCCTTCGGAGCTGAAAGTCCCTTCCAGCAACCTGACTCAGGGTCTTTCGGGCCGTCTGGCCGGAGTCATAGCCTACCAATCCTCGGGTGAACCGGGAAAGGACAACGTGAATTTCTTTATTCGCGGTGTAACCACTTTCGGATATTCTTCTTCTCCTTTAATATTAATAGACGGCATCGAAGCGTCAAATGATGAATTAGCGCGTTTGCCTGTAGATGATGTGGCCTCTTTCTCTATTATGAAAGATGCCACGGCAACCGCCATTTATGGTGCCCGCGGTGCTAACGGTGTGGTTTTGGTCACCACCAAGGAGGGCAAAGAAGGACCTGCTGAAATAAATATCCGATTAGAAAACTCTATTTCCGTTGCTTCAAGGAATATTGAAATGGCCGACCCTGTTACATACATGAAGATGTATAACGAGGCGATAGTGACCCGTAATCCGCTGGCACCCCGTATTTTCAGCGACGAGAAGATCGCCAATACCGGAAAGGGATTGAACCCTTACGTTTATCCGGAAATAGACTGGTATGACGAGCTGTTCAAGAAAACGGTCATGAACCAGCGGGTCAATGTGAGCCTTAAGGGTGGAGGTAAGACAGCGCGCTATTATGTGTCGGCCACTATCAGTCAGGATAACGGTGCACTGAAGGTAGACCAAAAAAATAACTACAACACTAATATCGATATTAAAAACATCCAGTTGAGAACGAACGTGAATCTGGACCTGACCAAGACAACCCGATTCGATATTCGCGTCAATACAAATTTCAGAGATTACAACGGCCCGATCGATGGTGGAGATGCGATGTACCGCAAGGTGCGTGTTGCTTCGCCGGTGATGTTCCCAAAATCCTTTGCTCCCGACGACTCTAATGTACTGACGCAACATGTCCTTTTCGGAAATGCCGACCAGGGAAACTACCTGAACCCTTATGCGGACATGATCAGGGGGTATAGGGACTCGCACGAGACGACACTGACAGCCCAACTGGAGTTGTCGCAGAAACTGGACTTCATTACCAAAGGACTGAGTTTGCGCATTTTGGCGAATGCCACCCGCTATTCCGGTTTCTCCCTGACGCGCGAGATCACTCCTTTCTATTACAGCATAGGCTATTACGACAGGGAAACCGACCGGTATACATTGAACCAGTTGAACCCAGAGACGGGAAGGGAGGACTTAAACTTTGTAGGTGGTGTTCCGTCTGTAAACTCCACCTACTACTTTGAGGGTGCCATTAATTATGCCCGGCAGTTCGACAAGCACAGCGTGGGAGGATTGCTGGTCGGCACCATGCGCGAGTATCTCTCCGGTAACGCTCCCAATATCCAGGAGTCTCTTCCGGCTCGTAATATCGGATTATCCGGACGCGCGACTTACGCATACGACTCCCGCTACCTGTTCGAGTTTAACTTTGGGTACAACGGTTCCGAGCGTTTCGCAAAAAAGGAGCGGTTCGGTTTCTTTCCCTCTTTCGGTATCGGATATCTGATCAGCAACGAGCCGTTCTGGCGTGAGAACAAGTATGTGAACAAGCTGAAGCTGAAAGGTACTTACGGGTTAGTAGGTAACGACAGGATAGGTAGCCCGCGAGACCGCTTCTTTTATATCTCAGAGGTCAATTTGAATGCGGGAGAGTCTGGCATCCGGTTTGGAGACAACTGGCAGCAGGGCATACAAACGGTTGCTATTACCCGCTATGCAAATCCAAACATTACTTGGGAGGTCGCCAAGAAGCTAGATATCGGTTTAGAGACGACTCTATTTAATTTCTTGGAAGTGCAAGCTGATTACTTCCAGGAAAAGCGCGAGAAGATTTTCCAAGCACGCCCTACTATTCCTGCCGAACTTGGCTACGCCGCCGGACTGGCCGCCAATGTAGGACGTGCCTCCTCACGGGGATTTGAGGTGCAGATGGACGCTAATCGCTGGTTCACTAAGGATCTTTTATTGCAACTCCGTGGTAACTTTACTTTCGCGCGCAGCAATTACGAATATGCGGAAGAGGCACGGCTGAACTACTGGTGGCAGACCGTCACGGGTTATCCTATCGGGCAGCAAAGAGGTTTGATAGCCGACCGCCTATTTATCGATGAGGCGGATATCGCCAACTCTCCGCGGCAGATGTTTGGAGACTACATGCCTGGTGACATTAAGTATCGGGACATTAACGGAGACGACATTATCGACGACAATGACGTGGTGCCGATCGGTTATCCGACCGTTCCGGAGATAAACTATGGATTCGGAGCTTCAGTGAAATATAAGAATTTTGACGCTTCGATCTTCTTCCAGGGTTCCGGGCGCAGCTCATTTTGGGTAGATGCAAGGGCTAATACTCCATTTGTAAATGCTGCATCTTTTGATGGTGCATTTAGTAATAGAATAGCTCCTAATGCTTTGATGCAATGTTGGGTAAATAGTCATTGGTCAGAATCGAATAGGAACAGCTACGCCGCAATGCCGCGATTGACGACGGAAACTGTAGAAAACAATATTCGGGCAAGTACCTGGTGGATTAGAGACGGTTCCTATCTTCGTTTGAAATCCGTGGAGATGGGATATACGTTTCCGAGAAAGATCATCGATAAGTTGCGCATGAGCAACTTACGCATCTACGCGAGCGGCCTGAACTTGGCGACGTTCAGCAAGTTCAAAGAATGGGACATCGAAATGGGAGGAAACGGGTTTAACTATCCCATTCAGGCAGTGTATAATATAGGTTTGAATATAGGTTTTTAAAAAATAGAGAAAGAGTATGAAAAAAATAGTATATATCGCTCTACTTGCAGCGGGACTTTCTTTGGGATCTTGCAATTATCTGGATGTCATTCCGGATAATATCACAACAATAGATATGGCGTTTAACAACAGGACAAACGCGAGAAAATACCTGGCTACGTGCTATAATTTTCTACCGCGCACTTATGATATGGGAAATAATGCTTCCATTTCATGCGCTGACGATTATTGTCCTTACTTGATGAAATACGACCGTTGGGACTTTACGAATTCTTGGAGTTGGGCGAGAGGATTGCAAAATTCCAGTAATCCACTCTTTAATTATTGGAGTGGCGCAAATTATTTCAGAGGCGTGCATGAATGTAATGTGTTCTTGGCCAATGTGGATAAGGTTCCGGATTTATCCTATTCGGAAAGAAATAGGTGGAAAGCGGAGGTCTATACGTTAAAAGCTTTCTATTTGTATTGGCTCTTCCTACATTACGGTCCTATTCCTCTATTAGACGAGAATATCGATATCAATTCTGATTTGGAGTCAATGATTCAATATCGTGAGAAGGTAGATGATGTAGTCAATTATATGGTAGAGTTATTGGATAAGGCGATCGATATGGATCAAGGACTTCCCATGTACATATCATCTGTAACTACCGAAATGGGGCGTATCACTCTTCCGGCCGCTCATTGTATCAAAGCTAAGGTGCTGGTTACTGCTGCAAGTCCTTTGTTTAATGGTAATACGGATTATGCGGACTTTCTCGATCCGAGAGACCGCCAGCCTTTCTTTAATCAAACATATAGCCAGGAAAAGTGGAGTATTGCCGCAGAAGCATGTAAGAAGGCAATCGACATATCGTTGGAAGGTAATCACGATTTATTCGAATTTAATGACCGTGTGGCATTTCAATTGACTCCTGAAACGAAATTGGAAATGACTTTGCGTGAGATTGTCACTTCCCGATATAACTGTGAGCAAGTATTTGCTCCGGGGTCGACAGATACATGGATACAAGGAGCAGCACAACCGCGTTTGACTACTTATGATATGGGAAATCGGGAATGGCATCATTTGTGTCAATATAGCCCTACGTTGAATATCATAGAAGAGTATTATACGGAAAATGGAGTACCCATAGAGGAAGACAAGTCTTTGGTCGGAACCGATTTGTATGAATTGGCAACGACTCCCTCTGATCGTCCCGCTTTCTTTGTTCCCAATTACACTACGGCTAAACTACATTTGAATCGTGAGCCTCGTTTTTATGCCAATATTGGTTTTGATGGCGGTAAGTGGTTTAATAGTGAGGTCCTTAGTCCGGAAGAGGCGTATGGAGTGAATTCAAAAAAAGGAGGTATTGCTGGGGATGAGACGTACAGGACATCTGCTACGGGATATTTTATAAAGAAAGTATGTAGTTATAAAAATATGAATACGGCAGAAGTTGAAGTGCTTTATGCCTTTCCGAATACAATTATTCGTTTGGCGGATATTTATTTGTTGTACAGCGAAGCATTGAATGAGAGCCTGGATAAACCGAATGATGAGGTTTATAAATATATTCAATTAGTGCGTCATCGTGCCGGATTGGATAAGGGTACTACTTTACAGGATACATGGTCCAAATATTCAGTCAATCCTAATAAACCTCTCACGAAAGAGGGAATGCGCGAGATCATTCATCGTGAACGGTTGATTGAAATGCAGTTTGAAGGAAAGCGTTTGAATGACCTGCGCCGTTGGAAGAAATGTGGACAATATTTTAATGCTCAAATGAGAGGATTAAATATCATGGAAGAGACTCCGGAGTTATTCTATGTGCCGCGTGTAATTTATACTCGTAGTTTTTCTGTGCGTGACTATCTATGGCCTTTGGCGCAAGGAGACTTAAACAAGAATACGCGATTAGTTCAGAATCCATTATGGTAATATTAAATAGTGAAAGGATATGAAAACAAAACTAATATGGTTGAATGTCATTATATGTACATTATTGTTGTCTTGCAAAGAAGATGAAGTACGGGCTCCTTATGGATATGATGATCAGACCCCGCCGCAAGACATATCGGGAGTTGTGATAAAAAGTATTTCGGGTGGAGCTGTGATAAAATATCAGGTTCCGGACGACTCGGACTTGTCCTATGTAAAAGCCTTATTCCAGACTAAGAAAGGAGAGACACGTGAAGTCCGCTCCTCTAAATATGTGGATTCGTTAAAGATTGAGGGCATAGGAGATACGGATGAGCATGAAGTGACGGTTTATGCTGTAGACCGTTCGGAGAATGTATCCAAAGGAATAAAAATAGCTTTTGTTCCAAATACGCCTCCTGTGGTAAATATACGGGAATCATTGAGGGCGATAGTAGATTGGGGCGGTTTCAGTCTGGATTTTAAGAATGAGGGTAAAGACGCCATTTCTGTCATGGTTTATTATGAGAATACCGAAACGGAAGGACAGAGCTTGTACGACGTCTATTATACGGAGCAGAAAGAGGGTCCTCTTGCTGTCAGAGGGTTGTCACCTTTACCCTCCAAATTTGTAGTTAAGGTGAAAGACCGTTGGGAAAATGAATCGGAACCTTATGAATTTGAACTGACGCCATTAGAAGAAGAATTGCTTGACGCCACCAGATTTAAAGAAATGTTTATTCCCGGTGATGTCCGTTGGACCTTCTTCGGCGGCAACTGGAGTTGCTTCTTTAATGATAATTACGGCTCTATGGATTTTGCTCATACGGATTACCCTCAAGCATTTCCGCACCCTACTACTATTGATATGGGTGCTACCGTGATGTTAAGTCGTATGAAAATATGGCAACGTCTGGTTCAGGATGACTTCTATAAACATGGTTGCCCCCGTCATTTTGCAGTATATGGTTGTCCTGAGGGATTGGATCCTTTTAAAGAAGAAAACTATGAATTATTGATGGATGGTCATCTGGAAAAGCCGTCGGGAGGAGAGTTTACCGATCCTAATACGGCAGAGGATATTCTAGTGGCTCAGCAGGGGCATGAGTTCTTGTTTGATAACGAATTGATGAAGCCAGTGCGTTATGTACGTTTTATTTCCTTATCCTCGTGGTCGGGAATGGAATGTTCGCGTATTACTGAGATGAAATTCTGGGGACAATATGCAGATAAAGATATAAAGTAATTTTAAAATATAGATAAAATGAAAAGAATAAGATATATGATCGTTTTACTGTGTGTATTCGTCACATTACTCTCTTGTACAGACCTGGTAGGGACATTTGAGAAATTTCAGGGAGATGGAGAGATTAATTATGTCGGTAAGATTGACTCATTAAAAGTGCATGAGGGATTACATAAAATACAGTTTGAAGGATTTCTTTATTATGCGGAAACGGCTACTGACATAATCATAAAATGGGATGACCAGCAATATACACAAAGTTTGGAAGGATATGCGAAGACGGATGTATTGGAAATATTGTTGGAGGATTTGGAAGAAGACTTATACGTGTTTGATGTGTATACAGTGGACAAGAACAACAATCGCTCCATCGTTACAACCTTACAGGCCAATGTGTATGGTGATAAGTTTATCGCGGCTCAAAATCCGGTGGCGTATACTTATGCCTCGAATGGAGAGGGAGGTTTTATCTTAATGTGGAATGAGATTCCTACACTCATGCAAGTATTGTTGGAGTATACGAATCGGGATGGTGATAAACAGACAGTCGTAGTACCTGCTTTTACCATGCAGACAGAGATTCCCGATATTCAGCCTGATACGCAACTGAAGATTACGACTTGTGTGAAGCCGAATAAAGACGCTTTGGAATATATTTCACTCCCACCAAAATATGAAAATTTTGAATAACTAAAGGACTGATAAAATATGAGATCTAAAGGCTTATTTAGAAGAACATTTGTTACGGTTGCCTGTGGTTTGGCTTTGATGTCAGCGGAAGCGAAAATTACGCTTCCCTCCTTCTTTACCGACAATATGGTGCTTCAACAGCAGGCGACCGTAAAGTTATACGGAACTGCTTCCCCGCTGAAGCAAGTAAGTGTGTGTACAGGATGGGACGGCAAGAAATATGAGACTCGTTCTGATGAACAAGGAGAATGGAGTTTGAATGTGCAGACACCCAAAGCGGGAGGACCTTACGAGCTTACCTTCTCGGACGGTACGAAACTGGTATTGAAAAATATCTTGATAGGTGAAGTCTGGTTCTGCTCCGGACAGTCTAATATGGAAATGCCGCTGGACGGTTGGGGAAAGATTATGAATTATCAGCAGGAGATAGCCAATGCTGATTTCCCCTCTATCCGACTACTTCAAGTAAGACATGCCGTGGATTTTGTTCCACAAACGGATGCTGGTATCGATTTTGGATGGGAGGAATGTACACCGGCTTCTATTCCCGGATTTTCGGCAACCGCCTACTTCTTCGCACGTAAACTGTGGGAAGAGCTGAAGATCCCTATTGGATTGGTACATAGTTCTTGGGGAGGAACTCCGGCAGAACCATGGGTTAGCTATGAGGGGCTGAAGAAAGTTAACAATTACCGAACCTATGCCGAGAAGATGTCGGCAATGTCTGACGGGAAAAAGAATACAAATGAGATTTTCCAACAAGAATATCGTAAGTGGATGGATAACCTTTCACCGCTGGATAAGGGAATGAAAGACGGAAAAGCAGTGTGGGCAACTACAGACTATAACGACAATCAGTGGAAAAGCATGAATGTGCCCGGATATTGGGAGACACAGGGATTGGAAGGATTTGACGGATTGGTATGGTTCAGAAAGGAGATCCGGATTCCGTCCGCTTATCAGGGAAAAACACTGGAACTTTCTTTGTCAAGGATAGATGATGATAATGTTGTTTATTTCAATGGAACGGAGATCGGATCGACCACAGGAGTAGATAAGGAACGACGATATGCCGTACCGGGCGAATTGGTGGAAAGTGGGACTAATCTTATCGCTATACGGGTTTTGGATACTGGAGGTGAAGGCGGTTTCGCAGGTGTACCTGAAAGTCTGGATATCCGTTATGGAAAGAAACGGATAGCAGCATTGGCCGGAGAATGGAAATACAATGTCGGGGCAAGCGGACAGGAGTTACAGGCGTTTTATGCTTCCAAACCGCAAATTACACCTCTGACTCCAGGTGTTCTTTACAATGCCATGGTGCATCCTTTCATCAATTTCCCCATAAAAGGATTTATCTGGTATCAGGGAGAAGGCAACGAGGGGCGCGCTTATGAATATACAGATCTATTTCAGGCATTAATCAATGATTGGCGGCAGAAATGGAATAATCAGGCATTACCGTTTTACTTTGTGCAACTTGCCGCTTTCAGAGAAGCATCTCTCATTGACGTGAATGCTAAATGGCCTTATGTGCGAGAAGCGCAAAGTGCCGCATTAGCATTGTCTAATACGGGTATGGCAATAACCACCGATATTGGAGATGACAAAGACATCCATCCTAAGAACAAGCAGGAGGTCGGACGGCGTTTGGCATTGTTGGCATTAAGAGATACTTATAACAAACAGATCAAAGACGCGTCTGCCCCTGTATATGACACTTATCGAATAGAAGGAAACACCATTCGTATTCGATTTAAAGATTTAGGAAATGGATTCCGGAAGGAAGCTTCATTAAAAGGATTTGCGATTGCCGGTACCGATCATCAATTTTATCCGGCAGAGGCACATTTTGATGGTGATGAGATTATTGTCTACTCAGCGCAGGTCAGTCTTCCTGCTGCAGTACGTTACGGGTGGGCAGATTCGCCGATTTGTAATTTGTTTAGTACATCCGGTTTGCCGATCTCTTCTTTCCGGACCGATAGATGGTAAAAAGGTAATCCTAATCGTTTGTTGTGAGATCATTGACAGGAATATAAATTATTAATATAAGAATAAATGAAGTATTGGAAGATTGGTTGCAGCTGGTTCTTGGGATTAGTGATAACTAGTTGCACGAACTCAGCATTGGAGTTACAGGGGAATCGTTTTTTAACTATAAATACAGTCATTCGTGTTAACCAAATAGAGGTGACAAGAGACAAGAACGTAGGGGTTGATGAGCGTGAATGGCATACCCCGGAAAGAGTCGTTCAGTTTCGTAATGCTGTTGAGAAAGGTTTTCCCGGAGCAAAGGATTGACTTTACCCGCTACGATGTAAAAGTAGAGGAGCCCGTATTCGGGTCTACACGCAATTGGACACTATATGGAGAGATAAATCAAAAACGGACTCGTCAGCAAGATGAACCTGTTTGTGTCGATCAGCTAACAGATATACAAAAAGAGGTGATCTGCTCTTATTATCCGGAGGTATTTGATTGAATATAAATATGAAGCGAGTCAGTACACTACTTATGGTTTGAATAGCGTACATATCTTACACGAATGCATACAATAAACCGTCAGAGAGTGTCTGAAAATGCGCTTTCTAAAATCGTTATCTTAGAGCATGTATGTCATCGAATCCCAATTTTACAGTTACCCAATTTTAATTGCCCTATATTCCTCTCTTTTTTTGTTAGTAGCCAAATCTTGTTCGACACCCGGGTGTCATACATACTCAGACCCGGGTCTCGACATGTTCAACACCCGGGTGTCGAACTGCTTGAGACCCGGGTGTCGTACAAACTTCCACTACTACAAAAAAAGAATTTCATTACTGGAAAACAAATGTAGCTTAGTAGCCTGCCCAAAATAGCATATACTACTTAAACACTTGCTTCATCGGCCGTCCAATCCATACTTGCGGTTGTTTCAATCCGAAAATAGATGCAATAGTGGAAGCAACATCATACTGCATCATGCTTTCCGAAAATTCACCACCCGACTTTATATTCTTACCGGAAATAATAAAGGGAGTTTCCATCTCTTGCATAGTAATTCCACCATGTCCTTTATTGATTCCACCATGATCGGAAGTTATAATAAAGATTGTTTGTTTCAGCATTCCAGCCTCTTCCACAGCACTGACAATCCGGCCGATATATGTATCCAATTCTTTTAGTTTAGCATAATAGGCAGGTGTATCGTGTCCCGCTCCATGTCCTACATGATCGGGATTATCAAAACAAACGGCAAGCAATGTAGGTTTCTTTTCTTTGATATAACTTTCTGCCATACGGCACAGGACCTCCGGGTTTTCTGTATAATCAGGTGATAAAGCATGATGGTTCAAAGCCAGTGTATCTACCAAATATTTAATCCCTTCCCACTCATATAGACAACCTATTTCTGCATCCGGACGAGCCTCCCTCAATAACTGAAAAATAGTAGGGAAAATTCCATGTTCGTTCACTACACGCGAAGGAAGTTCCGGTGTACGTGAACCCCATTGCGTATATCCATGTAATTCCGGACCTGCTCCCATAAACATTGAGGCCCAATTGATCGCACTCGAAGAAGGAAGTGCGGTACGTTTCTTTAGCGTATAACATCCATCCGCCATCATCTGCTTAACAACAGGCATATCAGCTTTTGGTACACTATAAGCTCCCCAACCATCCAAACCAATAAAAATAACATATTTTGCTTTCTCCTTAGCTTGACCGGAAGAAGTAACAGAGGAGATTAATATAAATAATAAGATCAGCAGAAAAGAATTTATTTTCATAAGTGTACTATTAAATATTTAATTGTTAAAACAGGATGATATCAAAAGATTCATATAATTTTAATACTGTCAAACCGATAACAAAGGAAATTTGAGTAAAAATAACTATAAAGTTTATAAAGTCCCAATATTTTTCAAAGATATTTTAGTATTAAACAAATTTTGCTCTCATAATCCTTCTTCATTGATTGATTATGAAGCAAATGGTACCGTATATTATATAGGTTCTTTGATTACGGAAACCTACCTAGCCTATTTCCGTGTACGCTAACAGTGAAAAACAGTGAAAGAAATCAAAAGAGAAACAAATACGCGCAATTTATTTGGATGTATAGTCATAAAGACATACATTTGTCATGTGATTTTTTTCATAGTATTAGATTTAAGGTTAACAAAGGTTGGAGCAAAGCGTTGCTCCTTTTTTTATGCCAGTCTATCAACTTTTCTCTATTGGCTTTCTTAGTTTATTTGCTATTTGCAACAAGTGTCCTTTATAGTCTACCATAGAAATCATGTCAGCTTCCGCTACATTCATTTGTTTCATACGTGCAACATAGGCATCCAACCCCTGCTCATCAAAGATACAATGCTTCAATTCATCCACCTTCAGAAAAGTATATAAACCATCATTGTTAAATATGTCAGATTAATAATTAAAGTTACAATAACTGATACATCCCTCCAGCCAATACACGAATCACTCCTTTCATCTCCAACTCAAAAAGAAGGCCACTCATCTTATGGACAGGAATGTCCGTCCCTACCACTAAAGCATTGATCTGCAAATCACCCTGCTTTTCCAAAAGGTTAACTATCTTTTGTTCTTCAACGGATAAATCAAGGAAAAGACTACGTTGAACACTTTCTACTTTTACTGAATGAGAATCACTATTCCAGCCCATTGCTTTAACCAAGTCCTCGGCAGAAAGAAGCAGAGAAGCCTTATTATCACGAAGTAACTGATTACATCCCTTAGAATACTCATCGCTGATACGACCCGGAAAAGCAAAACAATCCCGGTTATATC
The DNA here is from genome assembly GCF_900155865.1 of Bacteroides bouchesdurhonensis. Classification (GTDB taxonomy): domain Bacteria; phylum Bacteroidota; class Bacteroidia; order Bacteroidales; family Bacteroidaceae; genus Bacteroides; species Bacteroides bouchesdurhonensis. The sequence continues at coordinate 515,013 of NZ_LT707006.1, read as the reverse complement.
CCTCGGCAAGTTCGGCTGTGATTAAAGAACCTCCTTTCTCTGCAGACTCAATAACAATAGTAGCATCACACATTCCGGCAACAATACGGTTACGACTCACAAAATTATGACGATCCGGATTTGTTCCGGAGACAAACTCAGTCAGAAGTCCTCCGTTATCAAGCATGTCAATAGCGGTTTTCCGATGTACATAAGGATAAATACGATCCAATCCATGAGCAAGAACACCGACTGTAGACAATTCATTTGCGAGAGCTTCCCGATGAGCATGAATATCAATCCCATAAGCCAGTCCGCTAACCACCAATACATCCGGACAAAGAGCTTTCAAATCCCGTAGCAAGGTAGCACAAATTTGAGTACCATATTCAGTAGCATTGCGCGTACCCACCATATTTATAATGTGCAGTGAATTTAAATCAGCGTTACCTTTAAAGAAAAGAACGATAGGAGCATCCTCACATTCCCGAAGACGGGAAGGATAGTTTTCATCCATAAACGTCAGACAACGGATACGATTCTTTTGAATAAATTCCAGCTCTTGTTCGGCACGTGCAATAGCTTGCGGGCAGTCCAAGGCTTTTATGATACGTTCATTAACATCCGGTAATCGATCGGGAAGATCTTTACGGAAACGAAATACATCAGTGGCACTTTTCATGCCATCGATCAAACGCTTTGCCCCTATATGCCCGATACCGGGCACCATAGTCAAAGCAATGCTATAAATCTGTTCTTCTTCGTTATCAGTCATTTAGGTATGGTGCAAAGACATTGTCGAATAATTCGCTGTCACTCAAACGTCCGTTTACCACACATACCGTTTCAACAGTGGATTTCACTACTACTTTATTATCACTTTTCCGGAAAATATCCTGATAAAATACATACTTGATACCTTCCTTTTTCATAGATAGCTTCGAGATAAATTCATCCCCACTTTTCAATGGAGTCTTGAAAGCCATATTGATGCGTGCCACTACCGGATCGACTCCCTGTTCATGGAGAGCAGCGAAACTAACACCTACCGAAGTCAAAAACTCATGACGGGTATGTTCCAGATAGTGTTGATAATTGGCATTATTAACAATACCCTGAAGGTCACATTCATAGTCGCGAACCTTCATTTCCAACTCATATATATACTGATTCATGACTTTATCCTCTCTTCTGTTCGATATCGATCCCTTTAAATTTCTTCAGTTCTTCGGTCGATACCAACTTATACAGTTTGTCATTAGGACGTATGCGGTCAGACTTCATAGAGAAGTGTTCACCCTTTTTTACGGTTTGCACCGGTTCCAAGTCTACACGTGCTTCATCTAAAGTCATAAACAGAGCACCAGTAGTTGGACCTGTAATCAACAGTTTATCACCGACACTGACTTCGGCAGCCTCCACCAAAAATTCAGAGACACCGATATTAGAGAAATATTTGACTCCTTTACCTACATAGATCTTACGTTCTGTAGCAGCCGAACCATAATTCCGAGTCCATTCACCCAAACGTTGTCCCAGATAATATCCATCCCAGAAACCACGATTGAAAACCGTTTTCAGACGTTCGTCCCAAGCAGCAATTTTCTCATCGGTAAAGGTTCCTTCCACGTATGACTTGATCGCTTCCTTATAGCATTCTACAACTGTACGCACATATTCAGGACCGCGAGCACGACCTTCTATCTTGAACACTCGTACACCTGCATCCATCATCTTGTTCATGAAGTGAATGGTCTTCAAGTCTTTCGGCGACATGATATATTCATTATCAATATCCAGCTCTACATCGGTTTCTTTATCACGAACCGTATAAGAACGACGGCATACCTGCATACAAGCACCACGATTGGCCGAATGGTTCATCTCATGCAATGACAGGTAACACTTACCGGAAACAGCCATACAAAGTGCGCCATGACAGAACATCTCGATACGAAGTTGTTCTCCGCTCGGACCACAGATATTCTCTTCACGAATCTGACGGTATATTTCGGCTACCTGTTCCAGATTCAATTCACGAGCCAAGACTACTACATCTGCAAATTGAGCATAAAACTTCAATGCTTCCGCATTAGAGATATTCAATTGCGTAGAAAGATGTACCTCCTGCCCTATCTGAAAAGCATAATTCATCACTGCCACATCAGCAGCAATAACTGCAGAAATTCCTGCTTCCTTTGCTGCGTCCACAATGGTACGCATTAAAGGGATATCGTTATCGTAAATAATCGTATTTACAGTCAGATAGCTTTTCACTCCATGCGCGTCACAAGTCTGTGCAATCTCGCGCAAATCATCAATGGTAAATGTATTGGCCGAGCGGGCACGCATATTCAGGTTTGCTATACCAAAATAAATAGAATCCGCTCCTGCCTGAAGGGCAGCAGACAATGATTCACGTGAGCCGACAGGAGCCATAATTTCAAAATCCGTAATATTCATCAGTACTGTCAGATAATCTTTTAAATATGATAAGAAAGTGCAAAGGTACAAAGTTTATCTGTATCTAAGACTTAATTTATCTTACTGGGCCTTCAACTCATTCTGAAGTTCAGTCGCCATTTCCATACCTATCTTCTGTCCCAACTGCATTCCTTCTACAGTCATCTTAGGAGTAGCTTCTGCTAATTTCTTTCCAATTGGAGTTTCATAAAATGCAATCAAATCTTTTAGATCATCTATAGTCAGGTATTTCTGATAAATAGGGACATAGAGATCCACCATTCTATCAGCGAACTTTGTTTTCCATTTAGCAGCAAAATCATCCCAAAAAGCGTCCGCTGTACCGGGTGAAGCTTGTTTCATCATACTTACCATTTGCGGTACCATCGTTTTCGAAACTTCTAAAGCACCGGAAAGATTCATCATCTTCTCCAACGTTGCTCTATATTCTTTATTATTATCACTTTGTGCATAAACCGAAGTTACAGTAGCGAAAAGCATTATCATACTTACAGCTGTTAAAAACAGACCTTTTCTCATAATTCTAAATTTGTTAAATGAATGAATAGATACAAAAGTAGGTATTTTTTCCATATTTTTGCAGTATAATAATCATTAGTTCAATTTATTCATGAAAATAGGCCACATAGACCTGGGAAAACATCCCATACTGCTCGCCCCAATGGAAGACGTTACAGATCCTGCTTTTCGCCTGATGTGCAAAAAGTTTGGTGCCGACATGGTATACACTGAGTTTGTATCCAGCGACGCCCTCATTCGTTCAGTCAGCAAAACCGCACAGAAATTAAGTATCAGTGACGAAGAACGGCCTGTTGCTATCCAGATATACGGTAAAGATACGGAAACGATGGTTGAAGCTGCTAAAATCGTAGAGCAGGCACAACCGGATATTCTGGATATAAACTTCGGGTGTCCGGTGAAAAGAGTAGCAGGAAAGGGAGCAGGTGCAGGTATGTTGCAGAATATCCCCAAAATGTTGGAGATTACTCGTGCCGTAGTAGATGCAGTCAAGATACCTGTCACTGTAAAAACTCGATTAGGTTGGGATGCAAGCAACAAGATTATCGTTGATCTGGCAGAGCAGTTACAGGATTGTGGCATTGCGGCATTGACCATTCATGGTCGTACCCGGGCACAAATGTATACGGGAGAGGCAGACTGGACCTTAATTGGTGAAGTCAAGAATAACCCAAGAATGCATATTCCTATCATTGGTAATGGAGACGTAACCACTCCTCAACGTTGTAAAGAATGCTTTGACCGTTATGGAGTAGATGCAGTCATGATCGGACGTGCCAGCTTCGGACGTCCCTGGATCTTCAAAGAAATGAAGCACTACCTAGAGACAGGGGAAGAGTTACCTCCACTCAGTTTTGAATGGTGCATGGAAGTACTTCGACAAGAAGTAATCGACAGCGTAAACTTACTAGATGAGCGTAGAGGTATCCTGCATGTTCGTCGCCATCTGGCTGCCAGCCCTATATTTAAAGGTATTCCGAATTTCCGCAATACTCGTATTGCTATGCTTAGGGCGGAAACAAAAGAGGACCTTTTCCATATCTTTGAAGAGGTACATACCATCATGTCATCAGCTAATGAAAATATCTAATTAAAACTTTAGCAATATGAAAGTTATTAGATCTATTGCAACAATTATCCTATTGTGGCATGATGATTACTTGTAATCATTATACAAAACAAGAAAATCACCGAAACTATTTGAACATAGGCACTGCAAACCACTTTTTAAACATCCAGGTTACCACCACATACAACAGAAAAGCTGAGAAGAAGCCTACAATAGCATCAATTGCATAATGAGCTTGAATATATACGGTAGCTCCACATAATAATAGATAAAACGGCAACAGACAGCCAAACAGTATCTTGCTACCACGCCACGCCATAATCATCAGTATAGTGGAAATACCGACATGGGAACTGGGAAATGCGGCTGTAGGACGTTCACCTACTTGTTGGGAACCCTCTACAAGATTATAAAAAAATCCATGTTGATAACCTGGTCCCGGCAACAATTCCTGATGAAGATTAAAATAATCACCAATAGCTGGAAAAGTTCCTTTTGCCACGTGTTCAATCCCAATAGCAGGGAAATAGAATTGCGGTCCTGCCACCGGAATGAAAATATAAATTAAGTAATAGATAAAGAAAGAAGTGACCAATACAAAAGACATCTTCTCGAATAAATCGAATTTATAGATAAAATAGAATAAAGTTACAATCACTATCATTGGATAATAGAAGAAGTATCCCATGTTAAATGCTTCACTCACCAATAAATGAGGGAAAGTATCACAGAACCAGATAGCGGGCTGACCATTGAAAATAAACTGTTCAGTTACAGCAAAGATATGATCCAGATTCGGGAAAAAGCGGTTAAACTCAAAAGTATCCGGATACCAGTAGGACAACAAACTCATTTGTATAACAATACGTACAAAAGCCGAGAACTTACAAGGAGCCAGCCGGTAAAGGTACATCAACAAAAAAGTCATTGCAGCAATCATTGCCCTATCCAGCAACATATGCCATGGATGGTCCATTCGCTGAAACAGGAACAGAATTAATATGGAGGTCAGCAGATTATAAATCAATGTTATCTTCTCCACTGCGAACAACCCTTTCCGGGTTTCTACACGCTTAAATAAGTCTAAAGCCATCCTTCGTTTTTATACCAGGCAATCGTTTCACGGACTCCTCTTTCCAAATCATACTCGGGAGTATACCCTAATTCTTCTATTGTAGGGGTAATGTCGCATTGCCAATTGCGTTGTTTCATTATCTTATACTTATCCAAATTCAATGTACTGCACTTTCCTGAGCGCATGGCAATGAATTGAGCAAGCAAAGATATAACTTTTAGCACAATTAATGGACATTTCACACGAATAACAAACGGATTGCCTAACTCTTTTTGAATTAAGTCCGAAAATACACGACTCTGATATACTTTACCGTCCGACAGAAAATAAGTTTTCTGTACTACTTTCTTCTCTATTCCCAAGAAAATTGCCTGAACAATATCTTTTACATAAACGAAAGTCAAATCCTGCCGACGGAAACCAACTGAAAAGTCCATATGACGTTGAATGGATTTCGCCATCAGGAAATAATCCATTTCTCGTGGACCATACACTCCTGTAGGACGATAAATAACATAAGGGAATCCGGGAATACTTTGAATATAAAGTTCAGCCTTTAGTTTACTTAACCCATAAGCAGTGTTAGGGATTGGAGTATCATCTGCCTCAATAGGAGAATAATCCTTATCGCGCACTGGTCCAAAAACACTCAGCGTACTAATATAAATAAACTGTTTGGGAACCATATTAAGCACTTTCAAGGTATCGATGAAATATTTCGTCTGTAGATAATTCACGTAATCGAAAGATTTTGAATCAATACACTTAGTGACACCGGCACAATGGATGATGTAATCAAACTTATTGTATGTCCCTTTGTAACCGGAAAGTTGGGCACGAAGTTCATTGGGATGAGTAAAATCGAGTTCCAGAAAATGAATTTTCCTGTTCTTCAGATATTTCTTGCTACTAGTAGACCGTATTCCTGCCCAAACGTTAAACTTACGTTTCAAAGCCTCTTCAACAATGAAACTACCAATAAACCCACTTGCCCCTGTGATCAAAATACTCTCCATTACTACTTTTTAGGTTCTACATGAATATTGATTAATGTTCCCTCACCGAATATATCTTTCAATCTATGCTCAATTGCGGTAGCAGTAACATGCGCTTCCTCCAATGTAATATTTCCGTCCATTCGTACGTGCACCTCAATGGCATAGTAACTACCAATACGCCGGGTACGCAAATGATGCGGCTCACTCACACCCGGAAAAGACAACAGTGCTTGTTCAATTTCTTTTTCCACCTCATCTGGTAATGATTTTTCCAATAGTTCATCCACACAAGGAATTAATAACTGAATCGCTACTTTTATAATAAAGAAACTAACAATCACTGCAGCAACCGGATCAAGTACCCGCCAGTTTTCTCCCAACAAAATAGCTCCTCCGATACCAATCGCTGTTCCGATAGAAGAAAGCGCATCACTCCGATGATGCCAAGCATTCGCTATAACAGCTTGTGAATCCAATTTCTTCCCTTCAATCACTGTATATTGATACAATATCTCTTTGGCAACTATAGAAACAAGTGCCGCTATCAGAGCCACCATCCCCGGTTTTTCCAACTGTTGCCCCTTGATAAAAGCATAAATAGAGGAAGCTCCATTCCACAATATTCCAAAACCGACAACCAACAACAATAATCCGATTATTGCTGTGGCCAATGTTTCATACTTTCCATGTCCATAATCGTGGGTTTTATCTTGCGGTTTATTGGAAATCCGTACAAACACAATAACGACCAAATCTGTGACAAAATCTGACAATGAATGCACTGCATCGGCCAACATAGCCGCACTATGCCCCATAAATCCTGCCACAAACTTGAAAACAAGCAGCAGAAAATTAACGCTACTACCGATTATCGTGACTTTATAAATTCCTCGTTCACGAGCAGTCTTTTTATCCTCCATTTTGTTACATTATCAATAAGATATTGGCAAATGTACATGAAAATCTTGAATTATTGATATTTAATCATTTACTTTGTAGTAAGAATAGTAATTTAGAACGATTCAATTATGGCGAAAAAGAAAGAAAAAAAAGAAAAGAAGGCCGGTAAAAGAATGGGAAAACAACAATTGGCCGCATTATTGATAGACTTTTTCCATGCCAAACCCAACGAAACGCTCAGTATGAAATATATCTTCGCGGAGTTACATCTCACCACTCATCCGCAAAAGATGTTGTGCGTCGATATTCTACACGACTTGTCAGACGACGATTATATCAGCGAAATAGAGAAAGGCAAGTTCCGCATGAATAGCCACGGAACAGAAATGGTAGGTACATTCCAGCGTAAGAGTAATGGAAAGAATTCATTTATCCCCGAAGATGGAGGCGAACCGGTCTTCGTTGCAGAACGAAACTCTGCACATGCAATGAATAATGATAAAGTAAAAATCGTATTCTATGCCAAACGAAAGAAAAGAGAAGCAGAGGGAGAGGTTATTGAAATATTAGAACGTGCCAATGATACCTTTGTAGGAACACTAGAGGTAGCTAACTCATATGCTTTTCTGGTAACAGAAAACCGTACGCTTGCCAATGATATTTTCATTCCGAAAGATAAATTAAAAGGGGGAAAGACTGGTGACAAAGCAATTGTAAAAGTGACTGAATGGCCGGATAAAGCCAAAAATCCCATCGGTCAGGTAATCGACATATTGGGCAAAGCCGGAGATAACACAACGGAAATGCACGCAATCCTTGCCGAATTCGGATTGCCGTACGTTTATCCGAAAGCGGTAGAGACAGCAGCGGATAAAATTCCTGCTGAGATCACTTCCGACGAAATAGCCCGGCGTGAGGATTTCCGCCAAATAACCACTTTTACTATCGATCCGAAAGACGCAAAAGATTTTGATGACGCCCTTTCCATTCGCCTGCTAAAAGACGGATTATGGGAAGTTGGCGTACATATTGCAGATGTGACCCATTATGTGAAAGAAGGTGGTATCATCGATAGAGAAGCAGAGAAACGAGCAACTTCCGTATATCTGGTAGACCGTACTATCCCAATGCTTCCCGAACGTTTATGTAATTTTATCTGCTCACTTCGACCCAATGAAGAGAAACTCGCATTTTCCGTTATTTTCGATATTACAGAAAAAGGGGAAGTGAACGACTCTCGCATTGTACATACAGTTATCAGATCCGACCGCCGTTTTACTTATGAAGAGGCACAGCAGATTATCGAAACAAAGGAAGGAGATTTTAAGGAAGAAGTACTTATGCTGGATACGATAGCAAAAGCACTTCGGGAGAAACGCTTTGCCGCAGGAGCTATCAACTTTGACCGCTATGAAGTAAAGTTTGAAATTGACGAAAAGGGAAAGCCAATCAGTGTTTATTTCAAAGAGTCTAAAGACGCCAATAAATTGGTGGAAGAATTTATGCTACTAGCCAACAGGACAGTAGCCGAGAAAGTAGGAAGAGTACCTAAGAACAAAAAGGCTAAAGTACTTCCTTACCGTATTCATGATCTTCCAGATCCTGAAAAGTTAGATAATCTGGCGCAGTTCATAGCCCGCTTTGGATATAAAGTACGTACTAGTGGAACGAAAACGGATATTTCGAAATCTATCAATCATTTATTAGATGACGTTCATGGTAAGAAAGAAGAGAATCTGATTGAAACTGTCTCTATCCGAGCCATGCAAAAAGCTCGTTATTCTACGCACAATATCGGACACTACGGATTGGCTTTTGACTACTACACACATTTTACCTCTCCGATTCGTCGGTTCCCGGATATGATGGTACACCGTCTGGTTACAAAATATATGGATGGAGGTCGTAGCGTATCGGAAACGAAGTATGAAGATCTATGCGATCATAGTTCGAATATGGAACAAGTGGCTGCCAATGCCGAACGTGCTTCTATCAAGTATAAACAGGTAGAGTTTATGAGTGAACGCCTTGGACAAGTATATGATGGTGTGATCTCCGGAGTTACGGAATGGGGCCTTTATGTAGAACTGAACGAAAACAAATGCGAAGGAATGGTTCCTATGCGTGATCTGGATGACGATTATTACGAATTCGATGAGAAAAATTACTGTCTGCGTGGACGTCGCAAAAACCGGACATACAGTTTGGGTGATGCGATTACTATTCGCGTGGCAAGAGCAAACTTAGAGAAGAAACAATTGGACTTTCAATTAATCGAAAAATAAATCTATCACAAAAAGTCGCAGTGCTTTTATTATCTTAAATTTGTTTCTCTGCGGCTTTTGTGTATTCATTCTTTATAAATAAACAGCAATGAAAACAGTTGTTATTGAGGATATACAACGAATTGAATCCATTATTTTGCATTGTGATGCTTGCTTTGTAGGTATTACGGATTTAGAGGGGAACCCTTATGTGGTACCCATGAACTTTGGTTATGAAAACGGTATAATCTACTTGCACTCAGGTCCTGAAGGAAGCAAAGTGGAGATGTTGGAACACAATAATAACGTCTGTATCACGTTCAGCCTCGGACATAAACTTGTCTACCAACATGAGAAAGTGGCTTGCAGCTATAGTATGCGTTCTGAAAGTGCTATGTGCAGGGGGAAAGTAGAGTTTATCGAAAATATGGACGAAAAACGCCATGCACTGGACATCATCATGCGACATTATACAGATAATGAGTTTGTATACTCCGATCCTGCTGTACGAAATGTGAAGGTATGGCAAGTTTCGGTTAAACAAATGACAGGAAAAATTTTTGGTTTGCGCCCTAATGAGGAGCCCTAACCCACAAAAGTATCCTGTGTTTTATTAAAATCAAGAATCGCTATAGTCACTCTTTGAGGAGTTTCTATAGCGATTTCTAATATAACTAACCATACACAACACTAGAGATAGAACATATTGAATTATCTTTTCTCATCACCGAGAGGATATTCTTCAAAAGCATATAAAATAGTAGATAGATATCGTTCCCCTGTATCAGGTAACAATACTACAATCATTTTACCTTCATTCTCCGGTCGTTTTGCCAACTCTGTAGCCGCATATACGGCAGCTCCTGAAGAAATACCTACCAGAAGTCCTTCTTCTTTCGCTAATTGACGGCTGGTACGAATGGCATCATCGTTCTGTACTTGAATAATCTCATCCACTACGGCAGGATTGTAAGTTTTAGGAACAAAGCCTGCTCCTATTCCCTGTATCTTGTGTGGACCGGGTTTTCCACCTGACAAAACAGGAGAATCTGTTGGTTCTACAGCAATAATCTTCACACTAGGATCACGCATCTTCAATGCTTCACCCACGCCACTTACTGTTCCGCCAGTACCAACACCTGCCACGAAAATATCTACTTTTCCTTCGGTATCTCGCCATATTTCCAATCCGGTAGTTCGCAGATGTACATTTGGATTTGCAGGATTCTCAAATTGTTGTAAGATAACAGCACCGGGAGTAGCGGCTTTCAATTCTTCTGCCTTAGCAATTGCTCCTTTCATTCCATCAGCACCGGGAGTCAATACCAGTTCAGCTCCCAATGCTTTCAACAAATTCCTGCGTTCGACGCTCATCGTATCCGGCATTGTCAAAATCAACTTATATCCTTTTGAAGCAGCAACAAAGGCCAGTCCTACTCCGGTATTTCCACTCGTCGGCTCTATTATGGTAGCCCCCGGATGCAAAACTCCTTTTCCTTCGGCGTCTGCTATCATTGCCAATGCTATACGGTCTTTCACACTTCCCGCAGGATTGAAATATTCAAGCTTTGCTACCAGACGGGCTTTCAGCCCTTTACTTTTATTATATTTCCCAAGTTCCAATAATGGAGTATTACCTATCAAATCCGTCAATCTCTTTGCTATCTTTTCCATATATTCCTGTTTTAAATTCTTTTGTTTTAAGATATTACAAAAATAACACCGATTTTGTTGTCAGTAAATACCACAGTTATGGTAATTTCATACCATGTCTGTATTACGAAAGCCTGTATACACTAGTATATTTACCTTTATAAATAAAATAATGAGATTCACTGGGAATTACATAGGCACCAAGTCCCACTAAAAAAATTCCGGGCAATCAATATCAAAATACTGATTGCCCGGAAATGATTAATTACCTATGATTTATCCTCTACCCAACAGAGGTTATTATTTACCAGATGGAATCTACTGAAAAGACTTCCAGATCTTTGACTTCGATTCTATTTCCCCAAAAATGTAACCCTTCTTTATTATTCATGTCCGGACGGCGTTCCATGGAATAAGAATACAAGCCACCATCGATAAAGACTTCAATTGAAGTACGGTCAATGTAAATATCAGCAGTAAGCTCCATGCTGGTCGGATCTTGGGGTGAATAGAAGCGGCCGTTCAATGTATTTGAATTCATATCATAACCGATCATACGCTGTCCGAATAGGTTAAAACCTGCATCTGTAGCATGAGATAGTTTGATAGTAGTTTTAATACGAAGACAATCTGCGTCATAGAATTCTTTTAAGTTACGGTTAGCCTCATCCGAAGACAACGAAGTCCATGAACGTACAGGCTTACATAAAGATTCAACCTCTCTTACGGGAACACTGACCAAACGGATACCTTCTTTCGTTGTACGCAAAGTCAGTTCGGTTGGTAACATCATCATTCCGTTGAACGGCATCCCCGGATGAGAAATTCTTCCCCAGCCTATCTGAATACGCCTACCGTCACTGGCAGGGATATTGGTAATTGTTTGCGCGGCATAGATACTTCCTGTAGTATAACAATACTTTCCTGCTTCAGGAGTAAATACTTTGCCGTCGAAGGAACCCAACATATAAGTGCCGGAAGCTCCGTACATCACCCATTTTGTATGATTCTTGTCACCATCAACCGGAAGTTCGAATAGCTCGGGACATTCCCAAAAACCAGAAACATGGCTTTCGTATTTCCAATCTTTAAGATTGGCAGATGTATAGATAGAATGTCCGTCACGTTCGTTCAATACCAATACCCAATGCTTCCCGGGTGCATACCAGAAAACCTTAGGATCTCGTGTATCCTGGGAGTTCCACTTTGCTTTTGAGTCTATGACCGGATTCTTATCATATTTAGTGAATGTACGTCCATTGTCGAGACTATAAGCGATTCCCTGTACTTGTTTCTCTGAACTGGCGGCAGTAAAAGCGGCTACCATGGCAGGAGTCTTTCCTTTATTAAATCCGGCGGTGTTATCATAGTCAATAACTGCTGATCCGGAAAACATGGTTCCCAGATGATCGGGATATAACGCATCAGCCAACTCTGTCCAATGTATCAGATCTTTGCTCACTGCATGTCCCCAATGCATGTTCTCCCAATCTCTTTCATAAGGATTGTGTTGGTAGAACAAGTGGTATTCACCATCGTGATAAATCAATCCGTTAGGGTCATTGATCCATCCTCTACGAGTAGTGAAGTGAAATTGTGGACGGTTCTTTTCCTTATATATATTGTCTTGACCTGCGAACTCGTCCGACTGGTATATTTTACTTAATCCTTTCTCATCGCCTTCATAGCCGATTTTAATCGTCTTGCCTTTATAAGCTGATACATCTTTAAATACCCAGTATTCAGCTTCATCCGGTGCCAAACGTATAACGACAGACAAATCCGGTTTCCCATTTACTTGAAATGTCATCTTTGCCCTATCTACTTTATGAGAAATAGGGAAATTCAGATATTTCTTTGTTATTTTAAAAGTAACTTCTCCAGCCATTATAACCAAAGGAGAGAATAAAAAAATAAAAAGGATGAATACAATTTTGCTTAATGTCCTCATAGCAATGCAATTATTTATTAGTTCATGAATTCGGAGGTAAAAGTAGGCAATACGTCCTGTTTGCACTATAACAAATGATACAAAAACTATAAAAACGATTACATTGCACAGATATTATCCTTGAATAACCTATCCTCCCCCGAAAATCTATCGCCCGAACTTCTTGACATAATCAACAATCAAGTAACAAGCAGGACCTGCAACCTGTCCATGATCAAATCCCTGCATCTCGTACAACTTTACTCTTTTATTGCCGATACTCTTCAATACAGATGCCAAAAGTGCATTTTCTTCATATCTTTCAGCCATCTCCAGATTTTTATCTCCAGTAATCAAGACGATGGGAGCTGTATTTTTACGCGCTTTATTCACAGGTGCATATTCGTCGATGATAGGAATTCCATCCGGCAATCCCCGCTCTTTACGTATAGTAAAATGGGTAACGGTCTGCCCGCTGACCGGAAGATAAGCAGCTACACTATCCGCATCTGCTCCATAAGCAGCCATATATTTTTTATCCATTGCCAATATCAATGAAAGATAACCTCCCGCCGAATGACCGGAAACAAAAATACGGTCTTTACGTCCGCCATACTTCTCTATATGATCAAAAGCCCAAGCAACAGAAGCGGCAGCATCTTCTATATAGGAAGGATTCTTAGCCTTCGGACTTAGACGGTAATTAACAGCAATTACCGCAAATCCTTGTTCTGTCAATTCCTTAGGGAAGTATTTTCCTCCTCCTTCAAGCCCTCCTCCATGAAACCACACAATGGTCGAAAAGTCTTTCTTATTCTCGGGATAATAGATATCCAGTTTACAACGTTCACGACGATAAGCATCTGTTTCCGAGTTAGGAATATATGAGATATCTTTATCTGTCCGATAAGAATTTTGCGCTTGGATCATACAAGCACAAAATAGGAAAAGTAGTAAGCAGTAATTCTTTTTCATCATTCTGTTCGTTTTAATATTTCAGTGTTTTATTTCAAAAATAAACCTCCATTACGGAAGTAAGGGCAAAAATAAGGAAATATCCATAATAATAGTTCGTTAGGTTTTGAATTAACATATAAAAAACAAATATGATTCTACCAATCATGAATATATAAGGATTCATATATCTTGATGTAAATGAAGGGAAAAACATGAAATAACCAATTTGATATTAAAATATAACGGTTACCTTTGTGAGTAAGAAAATCTGTAAATTACTTAAAACATACTTATGATGATGACACGAATTTTACTAATCTGCATATTGATTATAACCTCTGTAACATTGAATGCTCAAACAAGTTATCAAATCACGAACTCGGTAACTTTAAAGAATCAGGATTGTGAACTTACAAAAACAACTATTATCCTACCTGTTCCACAGAGCAACAACTATCAGGAGATTGCCAACTTTAAATATTCTTCAGGTGAAGTGCTCGATGTAGAAAATTCTAATAACCAATATCTCAGAAACCTGAAAACATCAGGTCTGCCTTCAAAAGGTGATAGCTACTCTCTCACTGAGAACTTCCACATAACCTTATACCCCATGTATATCGATATGAAGCAGTTCAAAAAAATATATCCATATAATACACAATCGGAAATTTATAAGCGATACACTACCAACAAGGGGGAATATATCGACACCGGCAATGCCCGCATCAAAGAAATATCAGATAACTTATGGAACGAGTCGAAAGGAAATATAATAGATTATGCCCGACTGTGCTACGAACATGTGGGGGCCAATTATAAATATCTAAATCCGAATACGGGCATTCATAAAATAGCAACTATCTTATCGGCAGGCGGAGGAGATTGCGGCAATCTGGCCTCTATCTTTGTAAACTTATTGAGAGCTAAACAGATCCCTGCCCGCCACATCGTTACCGTAAGGCCGAATGGTACTTTTCATGTATGGGCCGACTTCTATCTGGAAAAATACGGTTGGATCCCGGTGGATGCAAACATGAAGCTGGATCATCCGGAGGGCGACTACTTCGGATATTGCCGGGGTGATGGCATCGTCATGTCAGAGGATGTCTGTCATCCGATAGAGCCGGAACCGGGACAGACCTTCAATACTGCTATTTTACAAAACTTCCTTTATTGGTATTGGTATAACGCTGGGACAAAAGTTATGGCAACCCACCACATCGAAGGCAAACCGATACAGTTGCCCACAGATCCGGTCGTATCGGATATAGGTAGTTCGAAAGTCACGCTGGAATGGAAAGATATAAAGGGAGCTACCGACTATAGAATTAAATTATATGAAAAAGACGGCAAAACGCTTATACAGACAAAGAATGTAAAAGCCACTAAGACACATATAAGGCTGAAGAATATGAAACCAATGACAGAATATACGATTCAACTGATTCCAATACGGCAGGTGGAAAATATAGAAACACAAATGGATATCCACAATGTCCATTTCAAAACAGTGTAAATAAATAGTGTTCATGAGGAAGTGTAAGCAAACTAAATTCAGCATGTATCCTCTCCATAGTAAAAAACGCTTTTTCTCTATCACCTATCACCAAGGTATGAGACAATGCGTTTATCTGTATGAAACAATGCGTTCAACCCTATAGAACAATCCTTTCGACCGCTTTAAACAAAGTATTCCAAGGCTGAGTCTAAGTAGTTCGCAAACACGTCTCCCTCTATCTTTCAAAAATTTATTTCTGCGCCTCAGCACATACATAAATCTTTTTATTAGATGCACCGTCAAACATATCTTTAGTCTCTTCCAAAAGCTGTTTCAAATGAGCAGTCTCCCCATGTTTTGCGAGTACGTTCTCATTTTCCCAGACTTCACAGATCAGAAATTCAGTACTATCTTCCGGAGATTGGTATACACCATAATCCACGCAACCGACTTCCTGAATAGTATTGGCCTTGCATTTGGCAAAGGCCTCCTTATAAGCAGATACATATTCGGGCTTTACTTTCCGATGCAAATTCAGTACAACTTCCATCGAACTTTTATCATTACAACAAGAGGTAACAGTTTCCTGCTTAGGAGAGTTTGCACAACCTGCCAGCAGGACACAGGCTATACCTAGAAATAAATTTTTCATATCTATTGTTATTAGTTCCGACAAAATTATTAAAAGTTTCTCTTTATTGGAACAAGCCCCCCCATTTTATACACTTTTTTAGTAATCGCTTGTAAAGCAGTAACAATTCAAATCACTCCTACCAATCATTCTTCGTTGCTAAATTCCTCCGAAAAACAAATTATAGAGATAACCAAAAGATTTCATACCCAAACAGTTACTTAATGCAACCAGAAAAAAAAGGGCTTCTGCAAAGAAATAAAAAGAAGCGACATGATTCTTCCTAAAAATAAATGTATTACTTTTAGTGGAAAATTAGAACTCAAAAGTCTTATATAAGTATAACATCATAAACAAATTGCAATGAGAAAATTACGACTTTATCTTCTTCTATTTACAGGAGGGCTCCTCGCTGCCTGCCAGACAGAACAATTACCGACTCAGCAAGAGATTGCCCCGGGAGTGATCAAACTGCAAGCAGGAGAAATTGATACTTATACTCCTTACGCACTATTCGGTGGGAAACCTGCATTAGAGGCTATGAAACAACTCCCCACAGCCGAACTTCCTTTCAGTCCGGATGAAGTCCGCATACAAGTGAAAGACCGGGGATGTATGGTCGAAGTACCTCTGGCAGACGACGAGCAACTTTACGGCTTCGGGCTTCAGATAGAGACTTTCGGACAACGTGGAATGCGTAAACGCCCGATAGTAAACGACAATCCACTGAACGGGCTCGGATATACACACGCTCCACAGACGTTCTACGTCTCTACCAAAGGATACGGGATTCTGGTCAATACCGCCCGGTATACCACTTTCTTATGCGGTTCCAATCAAAAAAAACAGCAAAATCTGCAGGACGCAGAAGGTAGAAAAAAGATTGCCACCACTACAGAAGATTTATATAAGAACAGAAGTAATGGAAATAAAGTATATATCGACATCCCCGGTGCAAAAGGTATCGAAGTGTTTGTTATAACGGGACCGGAGATACTGGATGTGGTAAAGCGGTACAACCTTCTTTCCGGCGGCGGATGCCTTCCTCCAATGTGGGGACTCGGATTCAAGTACCGGGTGAAAGGAGACGCTGTACAGGATTCGGTCATCCGCTTCGCGGATTATTTCCGGGACAAACAGATTCCATGTGATGTGTTGGGACTGGAACCGGGATGGCAAACGGCAGCCTATTCCTGCTCATACATCTGGAGTGAGGAACGTTTTCCTAAACACAAGGAAATGCTGGATCAGTTAAAACAGAAAGGCTATAAAGTCAATCTGTGGGAACATGCCTACGTTCATCCTTCTTCTCCAATCCGGAAAGACATGGAACCTTATTCGGGTGACTTCCTCGTCTGGAACGGGCTTGTACCGGACTTTCTGACACCGGAAGCACGTAAGATATTCAGTGATTATCACCGCACACTGGTAGAAGAAGGAATCTCCGGCTTTAAACTCGACGAATGTGATAATTCGAACATATCTTATGCCTCAGCCACTTGGTGTTTCCCTGACGCAGCACAGTTCCCTTCAGGAATTGACGGCGAACAGATGCACCAAATCTTCGGCTCGCTTTATGTGAATACGATAGACAGTATTTATCGTGAGATGAATACCCGCGCTTATCAGGATTACCGTTCTTCGGGAATGTTCATGTCCTCACGGAATGCGGTGCTCTACAGTGATACGTATGATCATAAAGAATATATTCAAGCACTTTGCAACTCTGCTTTCGGCGGTCTGTTATGGTGCCCGGAAGTACGTGAAGCACACTCTGCCGAAGACTTCTTCCACCGCTTGCAAACGGTGATTCTTTCTCCGCAAGCCATGGTGAATGCCTGGTATTTGCAGTACGCACCATGGTTGCAATTCGACCGTGGAAAAAATGAGCGGGGTGAGTTTTTGCCGGAAGCCCAGGAATATGAGGCTTATGCACGCACACTGATTAATCTACGCATGCAGCTCATACCTTATCTTTATAATGCTTTCTATGCTTATTATAAAGAAGGAATTCCTCCTTTCCGTCCTTTATTGATGGATTATCCTAAGGATAAACGTCTGCGTGATATCAGCAACCAGTATATGATCGGAGATGGGCTGATGGCTGCACCTCTCTATGAGAATAAAAAATCAAGAACTGTTTACTTCCCCGAAGGAACATGGTATAACTTCAATACGAACGAGAAATATGAAGGGAATAAGGAGTACGAAATCAATACGGAATTTGACCAATTGCCGCTCTATGTCCGTCAGGGAACATTATTGCCTCTGTCCGAACCCGTTCCTTATGTAGACCCGCAAACTGTATTCAATCTGCACTGCAAAGTATACGGCACTCCTACAGCTAGCTGCCAACTTCTTGAAGATGACGGTATCAGCTATAATTTCAAGAAAGGAGAATATAACATCGTCACTTTGGAAGCAGATAAAGGAGAGGTAAAACTCAAAAGGACGAAAGATGGCGATCTAAAAAGATACCAGCTCTCCGGTTATGAGTTTATCAACTAACATAAGTAGGTGTCAGATACCCTGATCCGGTACTTTATGTATCAGCCTGTTGAGTATTAATAGTTCGTTTCTCAGCTATTAATACTCAACTTTTCAAGTATTAATAACCTAGAAAAAAGATATTATCCCTCTTTATTGGTTTATAATACATCGCTACCGTTCCACGTGGAAACGTGAGAATTCTATTCCACCAACACCATATTTAAAAGTTTTTGCGTATGTTTGCAAATAGAGAAAGATCTTCGCCAAACCAAAAACTCCCTATTATGAAATATTCAAATTTCCATTTCATAACCATTATCGGATTATTATTCTCGTCTTTTCTTTGTGCACAAGATATCACTGGTATCTGGCATGGCAAATTGACTCTTCCAAACGGATCATTAACCATCGTTTTCCATATCAACCACGCAGAGCAAGGAAACTATGTGACCACTCTCGATAGTCCCGATCAAGGAGTTTCGAACATAAAAACAGCAACAACTTGCTTTCAGGATTCTACATTGACGATCGAAATACCTATCATCAGTGCTTCTTTCAAAGGGAAGTTAAATCCTGACCATACCATCAACGGAATATTTACACAAGGCCTGCCACTCCTATTGAATCTGCAAAAAGGAGAAGCCTACCATCGTCCACAAGAACCTCGCCCTCCTTTCCCATACCACACAGAAGAAGTCAGCATAAAGAATGAACAAGATAAAATCACCCTGGCCGGCACACTGACTTTTCCGCAAAAAGGGAACCGATTTCCCGCAGTGATCTTGGTGACAGGAAGTGGTCCGCAGAACAGAAATGAAGAGACGAAAGGGCACAAACCTTTTCTTGTTATAGCTGACTACCTCACACGAAAGGGAATTGCCGTACTACGTTGTGACGACCGGGGAGTGGCTGCTTCCCAAGGAAACTTTGCAAGTGCCACCAACGAGGATTTTGCCAAAGACACGAAAGCTGCATTGGACTATCTGCGAAGTAGAAAAGAAATAGATACCCGGAAAATCGGGATTATTGGTCACAGTTGTGGCGGAACTGTCTCGTTTATCACAGCAGCGAAAAATCCGGCAGTCGCATTTATCGTATCATTGGCCGGAGCTGGAGTACGAGGAGACAGTATGATGTTGAAGCAAGTAGAATTGATTTATCAATCTACAGGTAAACCGGATTCTGTCTGGCAGAAGAAAAAACCTATTTACCGCCATCAATACTCAACTGTACTGCAACAAACAGATAAAACAGTAGAAGAACTTCAAAAAGAGTTGTATGCCGACGCAATAAAATTACTATCACCTGAGGAACTTCAGGATTTAAACGTGATGCGCCAACTACCGACACAACTCGCTGCAGCCACCAGCCCATGGTATCTCCACTTTATGAGATATGACCCGACGGAAGCCCTGAATAAAATAAAATGCCCGGTACTTGCACTCAATGGAGATAAAGACGTTCAAGTAGATGCTGCCATGAACTTAAATGCCATTCAACAAGGAATCATTAAAAACGGAAATAAAAATGTAACAGTAAAAATTTATCCTGGTCTGAATCACTTTTTCCAGACTTGTCAAACATGTAACCATCTTGAATATGGAGATTTAGAAGAAACAATCAGCCAGGAAGTTCTAAAGGATATAACAGAATGGATACTAAATACCGTTTGTAAAGCTTCCCCGAAATAGAAAGCAAAGCAATCCTTCCCATAGAGCATTGCAAAGAATGCTCTATGTAAGAAATTCCCCGACAGGTTATCAATGCTTACTTTTATTTGAGTAAAATCATATTAATCCCCTATCTTTTAGGTTTTAATGAAAATAGAGTTAGCAACTCATTATTAGAACTCAGTTTATTACTTTCCTTACGCTTTATAATCTATTTTCCTACCTGTATTGCTCTTTATGCAATTACATTATTCATTCTTGATAAGTTGCTTGGATAAAATATTAGTAGATTCCACATATTCGAATAATCTGTTTTAATGAACTGCATATGATGTTACTTTTTACTAAAATCCCCATAAATAGGGCATCTTTTGTATATAATTAATTGATAATATTCATGAAAAAACACTATGGGAAATAAACAAACTACGGAAAATTTTAGTAATTGGAAGTGGCAATAGTGCCAAATAATGGGAAATAATCCCTTAGCATGATATCATTCAGGTGTAATTTTATTCAAATTTTTCCGAATGCAAATCGGACAACAAAGTATTGTGATATCGTGGCAGTCAGGGGAATTATAAAAAATCAAAAGGAAGAAAATGGGGAATTTGATTTCATTTATGCAGAAAGTAGCTAATGAGCTACAAGCGAGCGGTAATTATGGTACTGCACATGTGTATAAGAGTAGTTTGAATGCACTTGTTGCATTTCATGGAAATGGTCACCTTCCATTTCGTAAAGTGACTCCTGAATTTATAAAGAGTTTTGAAACACATCTACGGGGAAAAGGATGTAGTTGGAATACAGTCTCTACTTATCTGCGAACTTTGAGAGCAGTTTATAATAGGGCGATAAGGTGCCATATGGCAAATTATGTACCGCATTTATTCAAATATGTCTATACCGGGACGCGTGCTGATCGAAAACGAGCGTTGGACAATGGTGAGATGGCACAGTTATTAGATAATTCACCATCGGGTCCAATTACTCCTTCTTATCTGAAAAAGACACACGCTTTATTTGTACTAATGTTTATGCTCAGAGGATTACCATTCGTCGATTTAGCTTATCTGAAAAAAAGTGATTTAGAAGAAAACGTGCTTACTTATCGTCGTCGTAAAACCGGACGGCAGTTAAGTGTTACATTGACGCCGGAAGCAATGATATTGGTAAGAAGGTATATGAATACTGATCCAAGTTCTCCTTATCTGTTTTCATTAATAACTGCTGATGAAGGTACCGAAGTGGCTTATCGAGAATATCAACTAGCTTTGCGCAACTTCAATTATCAATTAACCCTACTTAAAAGGATTTTGGGATTTACTTCCAATTTAAGTTCCTACCTTGCGAAACACAATGCTTTTGCTATCTAACTGAAAATTAAATAGTTCTCTTGTTATTTTTATTTAATAGGTAACTATTTAGAAACGAGCGAAATTCAGCGGCTTGTTTCATCTTGCATACATTCAAAGGACGTTTTTGTTATGCAAAAATAAGGTTTTCAAGTGAGAAAAACAAAATATCCTTAGGCTTTATCTCCTAAAAACTACCAGTAATGGGGGGCTGGAAAACAATCCTCCTTTTGAAGATATTTCTCTTCTTTTATGTACATATCCGCGTATGCTTTGCGGAACAAATGTCTTTTTCTATTATTAATATTCATCATTTCCTTTTTTACCAAACGCATCTTACTATCAGGTCTGTCCTTTTTTCTATAGTTGTGTCCCTGGCATAAGACTGTCCTGCCGGGTTACGGGTATGGAAGTGTTCCTCTTCCCCTTTGTCTGGCGGTTGCATCTCAAAGGTTCATCCCGGGCAAGGCAGCCGGTAACACAAGCAGGGCGGTCCGTCGGAGTCCACGTAATAATTTCACATTTTCTGTGTTTCTTTCTGTAAGGCTTCCTTCAGCGTCTGCTTGTCCAGTGTTTTCTGTTTCGACATGAGCAGCTGCAGGGCGCAACGGCGCACCACGTTGGTTATGGAAGGAAAGGTAAAAATAATAAAAGAATTGATTCGCTTCAATAAAAATCCAGTTTTTTTCATATCGGACATTATACCTTTGTTGTTTCGGGTATATTAAAAGGCGTGCCATAAGAAACTTTACAAAAGTATTAGGACACAAAATCAATCTTTTCTATGCAGATATATGCTGAACTGATTAACCCAAAGGTCGGAGAAGATACGGACAAAATTTTCGATAAGATTAGTTTCATATATCGCTTAGCTAATTAGAAATGTATTCTACATAGAGATACACTTGGCACAAAAAACATCGTAAGATATATAACTTGATGCAATCCTTTCCGCACAGCCATGCAAGCGTCGGAACAAACAGGCGGGATATTTGACGTAACTTGTGCACCGCTTATCAACCTGTGGGGATTTGGCTTTACAAAGTTTGACAGCATCACTCCGCAACTCGTAGACAGTATCCGCCACTTTGTAGGCTTCCGAAAAGTGCATTTACAGGGCAACCGTGTGATGAAAGACGATCCCCGCATCCTGCTCAATTTCTCGGTGCTCGGCGGCGGTACTATCTGTAACATAATCGCGTGTTTGTTCGACCGCAAAGGCATATCGAACTATATGATAGACATCGGCGGCGAAATGATAGCGAAAGGAAAGAACCCGCAAGGGTGGAATTGGTGCATTGGCATTGTCAGACCGAAGGATGACAGTACCGGAACAAACTCCGAGCTTGAACAAATTGTGCAACTGTCGGAACGGCTGGGACTCGCAACTTCCGGCAACTACCGTAATTTCTATCTGAAAGATGGAAGGAAATACGTTCATGCCATCAATCCGATAACAGGATATCCGGTTCAAAAGGATATATTGAGTGCTACAATTATTGCCCATCAGTGCATGCTTGCTGATGCCTATGCAACGGCCTTTATGACGTTGGGGAGCCGCAAAGCCCGTCAGTTGTAGAAAGAGCATCCGGAAATTGACAATTTCATTATCTATACGGACAGTTGCGGAAACTACCGGACAGAGTACTCGCCGCGAATGAAAAGGTATCTGGCAGATTAATGTTTTCTATATTCCTGCGGAGTAGAGCCGGTGAACCGTTTAAAGAATTGGGTGAAGAACGCCGTATTTTCAAATCCCAGCGAATGGGCCATCTCCTTTACGAACATATACGCAATTACTTCGGCGTGAAAGTGACAAAGGGAGTCGCTTTCCAGTTTATGGTGAACAACCTGTTGAGCAAGGAGTGCGGCTATCGTTCGATAACATTCATGGTGAAATTGGATATTACTTTTTAACAGTAGAAGGATAATAACCAGGAGCCGTAATGGAGAGATTACTTTCGTTACGACTCCTTTCGCATGCCGTCTGCATGATTTTAACGTCTCAACTCTCTTATTCACAGTCGTTAGACCATGTGTAGCCATGTGTATCGCATTCCACATCATTGTAGAAAAAATGCCCATCAGACATTTGCATTATGCAATATGAATAATTCATAAGGGTCTGTTTTACAGCAATATGATAAATATCCATTTATTTGGCACGGTGATTGTCTATTCTTTAGCGTAAGACGATAAGATGTTTAACAATTTAATAATTAGCATTATGAAAAAGGTATTGTTTGCAGTAGCACTGGTAATGGGATTAGGTAGTTCAGTAGCATTCGCTAACAACATGGCATCAGATGTTGAAATCGTTGCAATGGTGAACGAGTTTAAACCGATTGATATAAAGGAACTCCCGCAGGCAGTTCAGGACGCCATCAAGAAAGACTATGCTGAATCCACCATTAAGGAAGCAGCCGTAGAAGTGGCAGAAGATGGCGTAAAGACTTATAAAGTAACTTTGGTTGATGCCGTCGGAACCGAAAGCGTTGTGTTTTTCAACGAAAAAGGTGAAATGCTGAAATAATTCTGAATGGTTATTTAGGATAACAGTTACATTTGCACATAAAATAAACAAGGCTGTCTCAAATAAACTTTGGGATGGCCTTTTTTGTGTCTGCAAAAAATCGGGTAAGCCCTAACTTCGCTCAGCCAGAACTTGCCCATCTCCCTAATTTTTTGTATCTTAGGGCATCAAGTAAGATATCCCAAAGATAATGTTTAAAAGTTACACATCCAACGATAATCTGCTTTTACCTCCATGTTTAGGCGATTTTATTCCCCGGAACGATCCGGTCCGGGTTGTTCACCGCATCATTGAACAGATAAACCTTGAAGCACTTTACCGTAAGTATTCCCCTAAAGGCTGTTCTGCGTACCACCCACGCATGATGCTTCAGATTCTTGTCTATGCATTTGCGTAATATCTATTCCAGCCGTCGCATAGAAGAGTTCTGTCGTAATGACATACGCTTCATGTGGCTTACCGGCAATGTAACTCCTGACCATAATACCATCAACCGTTTCCGCAGCAGCCGGCTAAAGGATGTGCTGAAGACGATATTTGCAACCATTGTAAAGTTTCTCGTGGCGGAAGGTTTTGTAAGTCTGGATGTGGCCTGTACTGACGGGACGAAGATGGAGGTGAACGCCAACCGTTATACGTTCGTCTGGGGGGCAAATCTATACATACCCGCATATCCAGAATCGCGGAACAGCTTGAGGAGATATGGCAATACGCCGAGTCCCTCACCAAGCAGGAACTGCGTGATTCCGCTCCGGTTGCCTATCAGGATATCACCCCGGAGAAAGTGGAAAAGGCACTCGGGCAGATAGATGATGCCCTGAATGGAGTGGATGCTGACAAGAAGATGAAAGCGAAGGTAAGACGTGTAAGGAAGTCATGGCCTGAACAGCTCAAGAAATATGAATCGCAGGGAAAGATACTTGACGGACGTAACAGCTACTCAAAGACAGACAATGATGCTACTTTCATGCGCATGAAAGATGACCATATGAAGAACAGACAACTCAAACCCGGATACAATCCCCAGTTCAGTACCAATAAACAGTTCATTCTGAACTATACCATCCATCAGTGTTGGGCGATACCTCCACCTATCCTCTGCATATGGATGATTTCCATTCCCTCTACGGCAGATACCCTGACGTGTCTGTCTGTGATGCCGGATACGGAAGTGAAGAGAACTATCTGTATGCTTTCAGACATGGCATTGAAACCTTTATAAAGTACAATTATTTTCATAACGAAGAAACCGACGGCATGTATTGTCCTACGGGACAGAGAATGGAAAGACTCTCCGATGCAAGGCGGGTAACAAACAACGGTTTTGTGCAGACCATATCAAGATACAAGGCACGTAACTATAAGGGCTGCCCGTTAAGATGCCGGTGCTACAGAAGCCGCTCGGAAAGGATTGTACAGGTAAATCACCGTCTGAGGAAAATCAAGGAAAGAGAACGTGAAAAGCTACTCTCTGATGAAGGTCTGAAATATCGCAGTCAGCGACCACAGGATGTGGAAGCCGTATTTGGAAACCTCAAGAACAACAAGCACTTCAAGAGGTTCCATCTTCGTGGATTTAAGAAGGTTGAAATTGAGTTCGCCCTGCTAGCCATAGCATATAATCTTGCAAAAGTAGCCTCTTAGGAGGCTTATGGCAACGAAAAAGCAGTTTGAAAGGATGAAATCTTCAAAAGTAAGTTTGTAAACACCTCTTTTGAGACAGCCTCTCCTTTTTTAGTAAATTTGTATCTGTCTAATTTTTAAGCCCCTATATCCATACTCAATCTAACCAAACATCGCATGAAGTGGTACTGCTTCATCCAAATGCAACTGATAGGCACGTTCGTACATTATTTTGTGCTTGATTGTATCGTTATATCCATTGCAGCCATTATCTGTAGGCCATTTGTATCCATGACCCATTACAGACAGGCGTTGTTCAGTATGACTTATTTTTCCTCCCTGGTGTTTTTTATGGAGTATGCATTGTGCATTTTGCGGCACCGGCCAAATATCCGGATAGAGGCATAAACCGTGCACGATGGAAATATATTTTTTCATTCTACGGTTTGTGGACTCCGTGACCATTTTCCCTTATATGTTAACCTATATGTATTGGGATACGAATATTGTCCATGCCATTATCCTCCTTTACATTTTTATTATTGTCAAATAGATAAGATACTCACGGAAGAGTGGGTTATGGCCTATACTGCCTGCGGCATCATGGTCTGTTTTTCTGCTTGTACTATATAGAGCTTAATGTACAGCTTGAGGATTTCAAAAAAATTGTGACGGGCTTTGGCAGGCAGTAATTCTAAGACTTTTAATGAAGAAAAATTAAGCCACCCCTTAAAAAAGGAGATATTTCCTTTGAAAGAATTCATTTCTTTTATTACATTTGTATTAGTCTTTTAAAAATAGAAGATTTATAGTAAAGCGTTAAGGCATTATCCAAGTTCAGGAAATCCCCAATTTCGAAACAACAATTGGATAATACATTGGACGCTCCACGTACTATTTATATAGATTTTTGTTATATATAGGCGTGGGGCTTTGTGTATTATATGTTGTTGAGTATGGGGATACTTCTGAACGGTAATACCAAAGTTCCCACGCTTAACTTTATATAAACACAACTCCAGGGAACAGGGTTGGCTTATTATAAACATTATGAAAGCAACTTGTTTTAAAAGCGAGACAACTGTCTCCAACGACTCCCCCCCCCTTCGTTTGTTACTGTCTTTTGTGGAATATTCTATCCTTTCATTTCCATCCTGTCTCTTTCGGGACATACCGTTCATTATCATACAAATTACATGCCAAGACACTTTTCTGCCTTCTCCTTCTATGGTACTAGATAATAGTAACTCCCCCTGTCACACAGAGGAAGAACTTTGGTTGCAGGTACTTTCTCTATCAAGAGAGTTGCAGGACTGTAAAGCTAGTCTGCACCATAATACTTTGGACTGTATTTCCGATAAGATTGAAGGAATAGAAAGAGAACTGGATATCTTATTGGATATTCTGCAAGGAAGACAAGACAAAAAGACACCATAGCACTATTTTTTGTGACAATTTGTCTATGCGGATAAGTATCCTATTATTTAAGCCTCGTTTAAGAATTCCGTTTTATGGGTTACCCACAATCGAATGGAATTTTTATATACAGGGAATAACACATAATATTAGTAATGGATTTTCAATATTCAGAGTGATAATGGATAAACGAATAGAAAACGCCATGAATGAGTTGATCAATACAGAAATATGGTCAACCGGTTTATACCTGTCATTGCAGGTCTATTTTGAAGATGAACGGCTTCCAATACTTAGCTCCTGGCTAAACTCCCAAGCACAGGACAATATGAACAAGGTTTATCAGATGATGAATCGGATATGCCATGATGGAGGATGTGTTGCAATCAATGAAATGAAACGGGATACACATGAATGGACAACGCCATTGAATGCCCTGAATGAATTGCTTGAACACGAGCAGTACATATCATGTCAGGTAAACACATTTCTCATATTATGCCGGAATGTGAACATGTCCTTCCATTCTTTCATCAGCGGGCTGTATGCAGACCGTATATATGTAAGTACGGTATTTATGGAATTATTACGTATCCTCGCCAAGGAAAACGAACGGAGACTACCTTATTTTTGACGGTATGGATTTAAGATTGATATTCTGCAAAATTTAATATTGCAGAATGCTATCTGGTATGTTTTTTGCGATATAATAATCGACAATAAAATATATGTCATCATGGATATATTTGTATATATAACATTGTGTTTCACTTCGCTATTCACCTTGATGGACCCGCTTGGAGTGATGCCGGTATTCCTGCAAATGACTGATGGAATGGATACGAAAGAACGCAGATGTATCGCCTTGAAAGCATGTACCATTGCATTTATCATATTAGTCCTTTTTACATTATCGGGCAGGTTCCTGTTTCATTTTTTCGGCATCTCAACAGACGGATTCCGGATTGTGGGAGGTATCATCATCTTTAAAATCGGATATGATATGTTGCAGGCACATTTCACCCATGTGAAACTGAATGAAACTGAACGAAAAGAATATTCCAAAGATATAACCATCACACCTCTTGCCATTCCGATGTTATGCGGTCCGGGAGCGATTTCCAGTGGAATAACATTGATGGAAGATGCTTCGGAATATACTTTCAAAATAGTATTGCTTGGCGTAATCGCTTTGGTCTGCATTCTTTCATTCTTTATTCTGTGCGCGTCCACCCAGCTTTTAAAAATCTTGGGAGAGACGGGAAACAATGTAATGATGAGACTGATGGGACTTATTCTGATGGTGATCGCCGTGGAATGTTTTATCAGCGGGATACGTCCGGTATTAATTGAAATTTTGAAACAAGCCCATGCTTGTTCTTAAAGAAGAGAGATAATTTGGATTTATTATTAACATTAAAAGTTTGATTCGTCATGACTGAAAAATTGCAAAATGCCCTGAATGAGCAAATCACAGCAGAATTATGGTCTGCCAACCTGTATTTATCGATGTCTTTTTATCTGGAAAGAGAGGGCTTTTCCGGAATGGCTCGCTGGATGCAGAAACAATCTGCAGAAGAGATCGGGCATGCATATGCCATTGCTGAGTACATGATTAAGCGTGAGGCAACCCCGAAAGTGGACAAGGTCGATGTGGTTCCACAAGGTTGGGGTAACCCTGTTGAAGTATTCGAACATGCTTTGGAGCATGAAAAACATGTTTCCAAACTGATTGATGAATTGGTACAGGTAGCATCCGAAGAGAAAGACAATGCCACTCAGAACTTCTTGTGGCAATTTGTTCGTGAGCAGGTAGAAGAAGAAGCGAATGTACTCAATATTGTTAGTCGGCTAAGGAAAGCCGGAGACAGTGCTATCCTTTTTATGGATGCAAAACTGGGTGAACGGGAGTCATAAACCAGAATAATCAATAAAAATAAATAAGATGAAAATAGTAGATTTATTGGGAGGACAGGCTGAGTACTACCTGAACCATACATGTAAGACGATAGACAAACAACTTATCCATATTCCGGGACCGGATATGATAGATAAGGTATGGATGAATTCCGACAGGAATATACGCACCTTGGAGAGCCTACAAGCCCTGTACGGGCACGGGCGTTTGGCCAATACCGGGTATGTCTCCATCCTGCCGGTGGATCAGGGGATAGAACATTCTGCAGGAGCGTCTTTCGCCCCCAATCCGCTTTATTTCGATCCCGAAAACATCATAAAGCTGGCCATTGAAGGAGGATGCAACGCCGTGGCATCCACATTCGGAGTTCTGGGAGCTGTGGCACGTAAGTACGCCCATAAGATTCCTTTCATCGTGAAGTTGAACCATAACGAGCTGTTGACTTATCCGAACAGCTACGACCAGGTAATGTTCGGTACGGTAAAAGAGGCATGGAACATGGGTGCTGTAGCTGTCGGCGCTACCATTTATTTCGGTTCGGAACAAAGCCGCCGCCAGATAGTAGAAGTGTCACAGGCTTTTGAATATGCCCACGAACTGGGAATGGCTACTATTTTATGGTGCTATTTGAGAAACAGCAGCTTCAAAAAGGATGAAACCGACTATCATGCCGCTGCCGATTTAACAGGACAAGCCAACCATATCGGGGTTACCATCAAAGCCGATATCGTGAAGCAGAAGCTCCCATCCAATAACGGCGGTTTCAAGGCTATCGGATTCGGAAAGACAAACGAGCGTATGTATTCGGAACTGACCACTGACCATCCGATAGACCTTTGTCGTTATCAGGTGGCGAATGGCTATATGGGACGTGTCGGATTGATCAACTCGGGCGGGGAATCCCATGGGGAATCCGACCTGCATGATGCCGTCGTAACGGCAGTAGTAAACAAGCGTGCAGGTGGTATGGGGCTGATCAGCGGTCGTAAGGCTTTCCAGAAACCGATGAAAGACGGAGTTCAACTTCTGAACACCATTCAGGACGTATATCTGGATTCTTCAATAACCATTGCATAAAGGAGAAGTATCCATGAAAAGAATAGTGTTATTACGTCATGGCGAAAGCCTATGGAACAAAGAAAACCGTTTTACCGGATGGACGGACGTGGATTTAAGCGAGAAAGGAGTCGAAGAAGCCTGCAAGGCAGGCGATGCATTACGGGAGGCCGGATTTTCTTTTGAGGCAGCTTACACTTCTTACTTGAAACGTGCCGTAAAAACGTTGAACTGTGTCCTGGACCGGCTGGATGAAGACTGGATTCCGGTTGAAAAGACCTGGCGGCTGAACGAGAAGCATTACGGCATGCTTCAAGGACTGAATAAGAGTGAGACGACGGTCCAATATGGTGAAGAACAAGTACACATCTGGCGAAGAAGCTATGACGTGGCTCCCGCTCCGGTAGGCAAAGATGATCCCCGTAATCCGGGCATGGATATCCGCTATGCCGGTGTGCCAGATAGGGAACTTCCCCGTACGGAATCCCTGAAAGATGCTATTGGGCGTGTCATGCCTTACTGGGAATGCATCATCTTTCCCGCATTGATGTATAAGGACAGCCTGCTGGTAGTCGCCCATGGCAACAGCCTGCGCGGAATCATCAAGCATCTCAAAGGGATTTCCGATACGGATATTTCCAACCTGAACCTGCCTACGGCGGTTCCTTATGTCTTTGAATTTGACGACAGACTGGTTCTTGTCAAGGACTACTACCTTGGAAACCCGGAAGAGATACGGAAACGGACAAAGGCTGTAGCTGAACAAGGTATGATCAGACGATAAAAGTCAGTCAATCAGACTGGATTGTATTGTCTTTTTGAATATTTTATTTATTAACAATTAAAAAAGGAGGTAAAAATGGTACCTGTAAAAACAAACTCAAACTGGTTGCCGAGTATTTTTAACGATTTCTTCGAGAATGAGTGGCTGGCAAAAACGGGAGTTACGGCTCCTGCCATCAATGTCATTGAGAATGACAAGGACTACAAGGTTGAAATGGCGGCTCCCGGAATGACAAAGGATGATTTCAAGGTGAATGTTGACGAGAACAACAACCTGACAATCTGCATGGAAAAGAAAGAAGAGAAGAAGGAGGAGAAGAAAGACAAGAAGTATCTCCGCCGCGAATTCTCATATTCCAAGTTCCAGCAGACCATCCTGCTGCCTGAAAATGTGGAGAAGGATAAGATCTCCGCAAAAGTCGAACACGGGATTCTGTCCATTGAAATCCCGAAAATGAAGGAGGAAGAAAAACAAAAAACTTTCAAGGCTATCGAGGTTAAATAATTCCAGATCTGGAATGTCGTAAGGTCGGACAGGCTTTTCTTGTTCGGAAAAGCCGTCCGACCTTTAACAGACACTTCCGGAACAGGGAACCGGCACAACCGATGAAGGAATTCAATTTTGAAAAAGAACTACTTGGCGTACAGGACGAACTGTTCCGTTTTGCGTACAAACTGACAGCTAACAGGGAGAAGGCGGAAGACCTGTTGCAGGATACCCTGCTCAAGGCAATGCTTCACAAAGAAAGTTACAACAAGAACACGAATTTCAAAGGGTGGCTGTTTATCATCATGCGCAACACGTTTATCAACGGTTACCGGGCGGAGGTCGGTCATACCCGCCTGTACATATCCTCCGATCCTGCATATTATTCGCGGATCATGGACGAGTCCTGTAGAGAGGAGGTGGACAAGAACTATGACCTGGAAAAGATACGTAATGCCATCAAAAGTGTACCGGAGTCACATTTCATACCTTTTGAGATGTACCTGTCAGGATTCAAATACCGTGAGATAGCGGAAAGAACCGGCGTGAGTTTGGGAACTATAAAGAGCCGTATTTTTCACTGCCGGAAAAAACTGAAAGCTATATTGGCAGAATGAAACAAAACAAGAACTGAGATAGATGAAAAAAGATGAATATATAGGAATTCTGACTTCCGGAGGGGACGCTTCCGGAATGAATGCGGCTATCCGTGCCGTGACCCGCGCCGCTATTTTTAACGGATTTAAAGTGAAAGGAATTTATAGAGGTTACGAGGGGCTGATTGCCGGTGAAGTGAAAGAACTCACTACGGAAGACGTAAGCAGCATTATCCAGAGGGGAGGTACCATACTGAAAACAGCCCGCTCCGAGACTTTCATCACTCCCGAAGGACGCAAGAAAGCTTATGAGATCATACAGAAAGAGAACATCAATGCATTGATAATTATCGGTGGAGACGGTTCCCTGACGGGAGCCCGGATCTTTGCGGAGGAGTATGATGTGACGTGCATAGGATTGCCCGGCACCATTGACAATGATCTGTACGGCACCGATTTTACCATAGGATATGATACGGCCCTGAACACCATCGTGGAGTGTGTGGACAAAATCCGGGATACGGCCACCTCGCACGACCGCATTTTCTTTGTCGAGGTGATGGGGCGTGATGCGGGCTTCCTGGCACAAAACAGCGCAATAGCTTCCGGTGCTGAAGCGGCCATCATTCCGGAAGACCGGACGGACGTGGACCAGTTGGAAACATTCATCGGACGTGGATTCAGAAAGACGAAAAACAGCAGCATCGTAATTGTGACCGAAAGTCCTGAAAACAAGAATGGAGGTGCCATGTATTACGCCGACCGGGTAAAGAAGGAATATCCCGGATATGATGTCAGGGTTTCTATCCTGGGCCATCTGCAACGGGGTGGCGCTCCGAGTGCCAATGACCGCATACTGGCAAGCCGGCTGGGTGAAGCCGCAATCCAGGCCTTGATGGAAGGCCAGCGAAATGTTATGATAGGCATACGGAACAACGAGATTGTTTATGTTCCTTTTGTCCAGGCAATCAAAAAGGACAAGCCTATTGACAAAAGCCTGATCCGGGTCCTTAACGAATTATCGATCTAAAATAACCGTTAATATGTCAGAAGTTGCTCCTTTAATATCGGATCTTGCCATAATTCTGATTATTGCCGGTATTGTAACCGTCATTTTCAAGTGGCTGAAGCAACCGGTCATATTGGGCTACATTGTAGCCGGTATTATGGCGGGTCCTTCCGTTTCCCTGGTCCCGACTGTTTCCGATCCTGCCAATATCAAAATATGGGCGGACATCGGTGTCATTTTTCTGCTGTTCGCGATGGGACTGGACTTTTCGTTCAAGAAATTGATAAATGTGGGCATTACGGCTATCGTTGCCACTGTCACTATTGTATGTGGCATGATGTTCATAGGCTATACAGCGGGGAATGCAATGGGGTTCTCCCACATGAGCAGTATTTTTCTGGGTGGAATGTTGTCCATGTCGTCCACGGCCATCGTATTCAAGGCCTTCAATGACATGGGACTTCTCCAACAGAAATTCACCGGCATTGTCTTGGGGATTCTTGTCATCGAAGATCTGGTGGCGGTAGTGATGATGGTTATTCTTTCCACGTTGGCGGTAGGCAAACATTTTGAAGGGAAGGAGATGCTGGAAAGTATATTGAAGCTGGCCGCTTTCCTGATTTTCTGGTCGGCATTGGGTATCTATCTGATACCTACCCTGCTGAAGAAGATACGCCGTTTCACCAGCAACGAGATTTTATTGATAACCTCTCTGGGACTTTGCCTGGGAATGGTGATGATTGCGACAAAAGCGGGATTTTCTGCCGCATTGGGAGCCTTTGTCATGGGGTCCCTGCTGGCAGAGACCGTTGAAGCGGAAAAAATCGCACATATCGTACAGCCGGTAAAAGACCTGTTCGCTTCCATATTTTTCGTGTCGGTGGGAATGATGATCGATCCTGCCATGATGTGGGAATATGCCGTCCCTATTCTTATCCTGACATTGCTGGTACTGTCCGGTCAGGTCCTGTTCGGGAGCTTTGGTGTCCTGCTTTCCGGCCAGCCGTTGAAAATTGCCATACAGTCCGGCTTTTCACTGACACAGGTCGGTGAGTTCGCATTCATCATCGCATCTTTAGGCGTCAGTCTGAATGTCACGGACAAGTATCTCTATCCGGTCATAGTGGCCGTATCTGTCATAACGACTTTTCTTACCCCCTATATGATACGGCTTTCGGAACCGGCATACCGGTTTATAGACATCCACATGCCTGGATTCCTGAAAGATTATCTCGTACACTATACGTCCGGGGCAATGACTGTAAAACACCAGGGCACTTGGCATAAACTGATCCGGTCTATGCTGGTGTCTGTCACACTCTATCTGGTCGTATGCGTTTTTTTCATCACTTTATATTTTTCCTATGTGCATCCTTTGATTAGGAAAAGTCTGCCGGGAATGGAAGGGAACTTGTTGGGCTTCATCATCATCTTTCTTGTCATATCTCCGTTTCTATGGGCCATCATCATGAAAAAGAACAATTCAGCCGAGTTCCGTAAACTCTGGACGGACAACAAGTTCAACAGAGGGCCTTTGGTATCAATCGTACTTGTCAAAATACTGATTTGCACGATTATCATGATGAGTATCATTACCCATCTTTTCAATGTTGCCTTGGGAGCCGGGCTGGTAGTTTCTTCCCTTATCATTGCCGTCATTTATTTCTCCAAGCGGATCAAGAAACGGTCGCTGACTATAGAGAGACAATTTATGGCAAACTTTCAAGGGACGGATGGGAATGGACTTTCTACAGAAAGTGATACAGGCTCCACCCTTGGCAGCAATATCCCGTTCAAGGAATTACATTTGGCGGATTTCACAGTATCCCCTGATTCCATATATGTGGGCAGAACATTAAAAGAAAGCAGCCTGCGCACCTTGTTTCAGATAAATGTGATTTCAATCACCCGTGGAGAAAAACGCCTGGATATACCACAAGGGGAAGAGCATCTCTATCCATATGACAAGGTTACGGTCGTAGGTACGGACCGGCAGTTGGAAAGCTTCCGGACATCCATGGAGCAAAAGAAGGTAGAAAGGAACGGGAACGGAACATCCTCGCAGGATGAGATGGAAATAGGGCAATTTCCTGTCGAAGGAGGTTCACCATTGATCGGAAAGACGATCCGGGAGGCAGACATATCGGATAGCATCATTATCGGAATAGAGAGAAGTACCGTGAATATTATGAATCCAGACCCTGATACAATTTTCAAGGAGAATGATACGGTATGGATTGTCGGTAAACGAAAAATAATAAAAGGATTGAATAAAGATTAGAACTTATTTAATTTAATATAAAATGTCATGGAATATTCAAGTTATAATGTAAATACCCCTCAATGGAGGGAGATTACAGTAGGTTCACATCTTCCTGCAGAACTGCGGAAGCTTGCAGAAATCGCACATAATCTCTGGTGGACATGGAATGATGACGTAAAGAAACTGTATTGTGATTTGGACCCGGGACTTTGGAAAGAGGTGGAACAGAATCCGGTATTGTTTCTGGAGCGGATAAATTATGAAAAGCTGGTAGCGCTGGCACATGATGAGAACTTTGTCTATAAAATGGATGCCGTCTATTCCGCCTTCAAAAAATACATCGATGTGGAACCGGACCACCAGCGCCCGTCAATAGCTTATTTCAGCATGGAATACGGCTTGGATGAAGTTCTTAAGATATATTCCGGTGGTTTGGGAATGTTGGCGGGGGATTACCTGAAAGAGGCGTCGGACAGCAATGTGGACCTTTGTGCCATAGGACTTTTGTACCGTTACGGTTATTTTGACCAGTCGCTTTCCATGGACGGCCAGCAGACAGTCAATTATAAAGCGCAGAATTTCGGGCAGCTCCCGATTGAAAAGGTAATGCAACCGGATGGGAAACAACTGGTAATCCACGTCCCCTATGCCGACAGTTTTGTGGTACATGCCAATGTTTGGAAAGCCAGTGTGGGGCGTATCCCCCTTTATCTGCTGGATACGGACAATGAACTCAACAGCGAGTTTGACCGCCCTATCACTCACCATCTGTATGGAGGTGACTGGGAGAATCGGCTAAAACAGGAAATTCTGCTTGGCATAGGCGGGATGATGACGCTGAAAGCTTTGGGTATAACGAAGGATGTATATCACTGTAATGAGGGGCATGCCGCATTGATCAATATCCAGCGGCTTTGTGATTACATAAATGGCGGCTTGAATTTTGGGCAGGCCATGGAGCTGGTACGTGCTTCCTCACTTTATACCGTACATACTCCCGTACCCGCTGGTCATGATTATTTTGACGAAGGGCTTTTCAATAAATATATGAAGGGATATCCTGGCAAGTTGGGTATAACCTGGGATAACCTGATGGATCTCGGGCGTCACAATCCGGGAGACAAGGAGGAACGTTTCTGCATGTCTGTCTTCGCCTGCAAGACCTGCCAGGAGGTAAACGGCGTCAGCAAGTTACATAAATCGGTATCCCAGCAAATGTTTGCGCCGATCTGGAAGGGATACTTCCCGGAAGAGAACCATGTGGGTTATGTAACCAACGGGGTACATCTGCCTACCTGGTGTGCGGCAGAATGGAAAAAGCTTTTCAAGGACAATTTTGATGAGAACTTTTTCTGTGACCAGTCCAATCAGAAAATCTGGGAGGCTGTCTATGGCATCCCAGATGAAGAGATATGGAATACCCGGTTAAAACAGAAAGCAAAATTGCTGGACTATATCAAAAGCAAATGCAGCAAGGACTGGCTCAGGAGTCAGGTTGATCCGGCATTGAGCGTTTCCATTTTTGAGAGATTCAATCCCGATGCCCTTCTAATAGGTTTCGGACGCCGTTTTGCTACATATAAGAGGGCTCATCTTCTGTTCACGGATATAGACCGACTTGCTAGGATCGTGAATAATCCGAAATATCCGGTACAGTTCATCTTTGCAGGCAAAGCCCATCCCAATGACGGTGCCGGGCAGGGACTGATCAAGCAAATCGTGGAAATATCCCGGCGCCCGGAATTTTTAGGTAAAATCATATTCTTGGAGAATTACGACATGGACCTGGCGCGCCATCTTATCTCGGGTGTGGATATCTGGATGAATACCCCTACGCGGTTGGCAGAAGCTTCGGGTACGTCGGGCGAGAAGGCATTGATGAACGGTGTGCTTAATTTCTCCGTGCTGGACGGTTGGTGGTATGAAGGATACCGCAAGGATGCCGGATGGGCACTGACCGATAAAAGTACTTATCAGAATGAACAGTACCAAAACCAGTTGGATGCCGAAGCCATCTATTATTTGTTGGAGCATGACATCCTGCCACTATATTACGAGCATGGGGGGAAGAACTATTCGGAAAACTGGGTCAA
The DNA here is from genome assembly GCF_900155865.1 of Bacteroides bouchesdurhonensis. Lineage (GTDB taxonomy): Bacteria > Bacteroidota > Bacteroidia > Bacteroidales > Bacteroidaceae > Bacteroides > Bacteroides bouchesdurhonensis. The sequence goes on along the minus strand of NZ_LT707006.1, from coordinate 477,764 downwards.
GTATATCAAGAACTCAATCGCACAAATCGCTCCCCATTTTACCATGAAAAGACAGTTGGACGACTACTATGACAGGTTCTATAACAAGCTGTCAGAGCATTTCCATATTCTGGCAGCCGACAACTTTGCGAAGGCGAAAATGATGGCTGACTGGAAAGCAAACGTCCGGAGCAGATGGGATGCCATAGAAATCAAATCCATAGAGGCTGGGAATGGGCTGAATGCCACGGTTGAAGCCGGAAAGGAATATGAGGTGACGGTTGTCGTTGATGAGAAAGGCCTGGATGACGCAATCGGAATAGAATCGGTCATTATCAGGCATGAAGGCGGTCAGGATCACATATATGAGGTAATTCCCCTTTCGTCAGTTTCCAAGAATGGGAATTTATATACCTTTAAGGCGACATCCGGCATTTTCAACGCCGGAAGCTTCAAGCAGGCCTTCCGTATGTATCCCAAGAATGCTTTGTTACCTCACCGGCAAGATTTCTGTTATGTACGATGGTTTTAATGAACAGTAAAAGGATATGCAAAAACAACGTATGAGCGGGCAAAATCAAAAAACAGATAAACGGATAGCATGGCCGATCATCATCATGAACTTCACGGGAGTGTATGACTACGAGGCGTTTGCCCGGAACAATAAGTTTATATGGCTGGACTGTCGTCATCTTTATGGTACAGAGGGCTACTGTGACAGGGATGGTACTTTGGCTTTGAAGCGGATGATTGCTGATTATCCGGCGGAGGGAGTCCATTTCATCGATTCAGGCAATTATCATTATTTGACTAAATTCTGGACAGACAAACTCGAAACTCCGTTTTCGCTGATTGTGTTCGACCACCATCCCGATATGCAGCCACCGTTGTTTGACAACATACTTTCTTGCGGAAGTTGGGTAAAGGATATATTGGACCATAACAACAACTGCAAGAAAGTAATTATCGTAGGTGCTTCAGACAAACTGATACAGGCTGTGCCGAAAGGATATGAAAGACAAGTCCGGTTTTACAGTGAAACTACGCTCATGCACGAAGAGGGTTGGCAGGACTTTTCTTCCGGACATATCAACGGGCCGGTTTACATTTCCATAGACAAGGATGTCTTGAATCCGGCTTCGGCAGCAACAAACTGGGATCAAGGTTCTCTCAGCTTATGGGAATTGGAGAAACTGCTGGCTGTTATTCTTCAGAAAGAACAGGTAGTGGGCATTGACATCTGTGGGGAATGCTCCACAACACTCAATCTTTTTGAAGAAAAACGGGAAACCATCATGGATAGCCGGGCAAACAAAGAATTGCTCAGACTTATCCGGTCATCCTCCGGCCTTCAATAGAATTAGTTTTTTCTTGTTATTATAATTTATCATATAAAAATAATTTAGCTTTATGAAAACAATTGTTCGAAGAATTGGGCTTGTTGCACACGATGCAATGAAAAAAGACATGATAGAGTGGGTTCTCTGGAACTCGGAACGTCTGATAGGACATAAATTCTATTGTACGGGTACAACCGGTACACTAATTAAAAAAGCCCTTGAAGAAAAACATCCTGAAATCAAATGGGATATCACAATCCTGAAATCTGGTCCTTTAGGAGGTGACCAGCAAATTGGTTCGCGGATCGTAGAAGGAGAAATAGACTATCTGTTCTTTTTTACAGATCCGATGACACTACAGCCGCACGATACGGATGTGAAAGCATTGACCAGACTGGCTGGAGTTGAAAATATTGTTTTCTGCTGTAACCGTTCGACTGCGGACCACATTATTACGAGTCCTTTATTCACTGACCCAACTTACGAACGTATTCATCCGGATTATACCAATTACACGCAGCGTTTTGAAAACAAGGGAATCATATCTGAAGCAGTGGAGCAAGTGAAAAAGCGGAGGAATAAAAGTGAGAATAACATTTCCAAATGAACTGTAATAAGTAGTAGCATATTTATAAGGCTATCTAAGAAACAAGTTGTTTACATCTTTCAGAACTGGTATCTACTGAATGGTAATCTGCTTCCACCAACCCTTCTGGTTGGTGGAAAGAAACCACTTATAAAATATTTCGCTTCCTTTATGCATCCCAGTCGAAAAAGGACAAGGGCATTGCGGGTGTACATCACTCCTTTCACCTTCTTGTTTAGTCCTTCCAGCAAAGTCTTACTACCAGTTTTTTCTGGAACTACCTTGTGAAAAATTATGCGAAAATCGCCTTTCTGTGCCCGGATTCATCCGCAGGATCCCATGCCAAAGGGACATGGAACATGCCGGTAGCTTATCCCCCACGACTCCGGAGCATCAGGGGGTAGGGACGGTTTGGCGGCAGGTTGCCGTTAAACCGTACGATTTTCGTTTAACGAAAACACAACTTGCTGTCCGCAGGAGCGGACCACATTTATCCAATAATTATTGTGTATTAGCCCATTGTATGGCTATTCTCCTGTGATTTACGAGGCATTTCCATCAGGTGTTTGCCGGCTGCTCTCCCCATAAAAGGGTGGATATCTCTCCATAATCATATGACTTACGTCCATAATTCGGGAATAAGGAGGCGAATATACGGGAAATCTGCCCTTTACATGCCCTATTGTCCATTAATGGATTGTTACTTCTACACATCTACAAATGGAGAGCGGCAGTGAGCCGTATATGGTTTATGGTTTTTCTGCATTATCTTCATTAATGGATTACTACTTCTACACTTCTGCAAATGGAGAATGTAGCCGTGTACACCTTATGGTCTTCCTTCATAATTCTCCATTAACGGATTAATACTTTTACACTCCCATAGACCGATAATTTAAGAATCCGTATCCGGACGGATGCGCGCTCTCACGCCTGCCCATAAGGATTAAAAAGGAACGGTGGACAAGGAAACGGAATCCCGCTCGCTTTTCCACACCACTACGGGCCTCTGATGTCGCCTCCGCATAGGAAGAACCGTCCGAACGGAACGGCATCTCCGTCCCCCCCGTCATGTGTATCATGACAATAACTGACTTTGGATGACTATAAGTGACAGGTGGTTTCATCCTGTTCTCTTCTTCCTTTATTTTGTATTCCGAGACAATACCAGTTGTGTAATTTAATAATTTAAGATTTTAAAATATGGATTCAGAAAAGGAAAAGAACCGGCTTTCCGATATCGTTCTCGAGAGGGTCGGACTCACGGGGAACCTTCTGTCAGCTCCCGTTTCCCCATCCCTGGAACCAGTGGTGGAGATACCAAGTCATGGAAGTCAGGTCCGGGCAGGGAAAGTGACAGGTCCGGAGGAATACAAGAGGAGGTTTCTGGTTCCCGCTCCCAGAGCCGCTGAGTGGAAGACCGCCTACATTGATGGGAGACTGCACCGCCGGATCGCCATGCTGGTCAGGGCCGCCGGCTGCGGCAGCATCTCCGGTTTTATCATCCGGTTGTTGGAACTCCATATGGAGGAACACAGGGAGGACATCGCCTCCCTGCTCGGTGAGGTCTACCGTCCCTGGGATGAGGACGGACAGCCGGGAGGAACACCTCGCCGATAAAACGTTGTCATTGTCCAAGAAGGCATATCATGACAGGAAAGAACGTAAAAGAGCGGATTGGTCTTGGCGGGATGGACGCGGACCGCATCCGTGAGATCATGGGGGAAGCGCCTGCCTGTCCCCGGAAGAGACGTGGAACGTCCGGTAACGACATTATACGTCCCGCAAGGAAAAATGGCCCCATGCAACCGTCCGTCTACGGGGAGGAATACCTGCATGGCATTGCGGGCGTGCAGCGTCGGTCGCTGCATATTCCCGCCGCCCTGCACCGGAAACTGTCCATCCTGGCGGGAGCCTCGAGAAACGGAAAGGTCACTCTGGAGGGGTTCATCAACCACCTTGTCTCGCGGCATCTGGAAGAATACAGGGAAACGACGGACATGATTCTGGAGGAGTCCCTGCCCGGCCCGGTCATAAAGGCTCGTCCCCCATGACAGGGGATCTCCCCCGATGGGAGCATTATTTTTGTTTCTGAAACAATAGTGTTTAACTTTTAATGAAAAAGAAGTATGATGAAAAAAGAAAAAGAGTTGTTGGTTGCCATCGCCAGCCAGAAGGGTGGCGTGGGAAAATCCGTCTTTACGGTACTGCTGGCCAGTGTCCTGCATTACCGCAAAGACGTGCGTGTGGCGGTTGTGGACTGTGACTCCCCGCAGCACAGCATCGCCCTGATGCGTGAGAGGGACATGGAGAATGTCATGAAAAATGACGACCTGAAGGTGAACCTGTACCGGCAGTACGAAAGAATCCGTAAGCCTGCCTATCCGGTCATCAAAAGCGACCCGGAAAAGGGGGTGGAAGACCTGCGGCGTTATATGGACGAAAAAGGGGAGACTTTCGATATCGTGCTCTTCGACCTTCCCGGAACGCTCCGCAGCGAGGGGGTGGTTCATACCGTTGCCGCGATGGACTATATCTTTGTCCCGCTCAAGGCGGACAATATCGTCATGCAGAGTTCCCTGCAGTTTACCAAGGTGCTGGAAGAGGAGCTGATCGCCAAGGGGAACTGCAACTTGAAAGGAATCCGGCTGTTCTGGAACATGGTGGATAGAAGGGGACGGAAGAATTTGTATGATGCCTGGAACCGGGTCATCCACAGGATGGGGCTGCGGCTGCTGTCCTCACACATTCCGAACACCCTCCGCTACAACAAGGAGGCGGACCCTGTCTGTAAGGGTGTCTTTCGTTCCACGCTGTTTTCACCCGATCCCCGTCAGGAGAAAGACTCCGGCCTTCCTGAACTGGTGGAGGAGATATGCCATGCCATCGGTCTGGAGGAATCCGATACCGAGCGGTAGCGGATGATAGGATACAGACACCTTGAATAAGGGCTTTTAGCCTAAGATAAAGTAAGATAATTGCATGATAATAAGTTTTTTACAGATGTGACTTCTCCTATAAAAGCATTACCTTAGTAGTGTAATGTGCGCCAAGAGGTCACACAAGTAATTGTTCAGCATCGTGTCTGAACCTATTGTTCCATCAATAGTAGCCTGAAGAGGCGTACGTGACTGGCAACGGTCGGGTGCGAAGCCCTCTTGACAACGACGTTCCAACCTAAGCATCATAGGCGAAGAATGTCAAAGCTGACTGATATGAGTAACCTAAGTGAATCGCCGTACCATCGTGACTATGAATTAGCTCACGGATATTTATGGGCCATTCCAAAAGGCAAGCAGTCAGGATAGTACGCTGTTACATCGTGCTACACGGATGTCGCACTGCTGGTGGATAGGCGGAGTCTAAGTCGGTCGTCAGTTATTTGTGCGAAACTTGGTAAGCCCGTATCTCTCCCGTCAGCCAATAACCGATGGGTGGCCAATTGTAAGAGCGGCCGAATGAGGTGCGGGTAAAGGATTGTGGAGAAAGCGAATGCCATGGTGTAATGCCCTGGATAAAGGTTTCAACGTCACCCTACGCGAAAGTGGGCAGACTTCCACAGGGTAATTCTTTGTGAAACGAATTGTAGAACTTCAAGTATAAAGAAACAGCAAAGGAACAAGGCGCAAGCCGAGTGTGCATCTTCAGCCGGACGCAAAACCGTGTGGAAAGGAATAGACTTCGCACGATGCGAACGTAAGGTATCAATCGTTCACTGACTGCTATGTTCGGTATTAATGCAGACTGAATCCTTAATCATTTATCCAAACTCTTGAAATATCAAAGCCTGATTTAAGTGCAGATAACTGATAGAGTTTGGATAAATGGAAAGTTTGAATAAAATACATTATTATCAATTTCTACAGATATTTTTCCTTGCGCTCACACCCCACTGCATATTTGAGAAAACAGAATGATTTAACATACTATTTTTCATATCCAATCTTTTTTAATACTCCCCATGATAATACTCACTATAAAAAGTCCAATCGAATAATTTTACGCGGTGATAAATGAAATTAATAGAAAGCGATTACCTTTGAAGAAAAAGTCTGTAATTTGGTCAAGAGAAAAGTACAATAGGTCAAAACATGGATATTATAATTCGCTTTATTTGCACTACCATTTTAAATCTAATTGTATTAATCCTTATTATAAACTTTAATATCTGCACTATGAAGAGAAAAGTACTATTAAGCACATTGTTTCTAATACTACATTTCACTGTAGCATTAGCACAGCAAGTAACTATTTCAGGGCAAGTGTTGGATGAGAAGAGTGAACCTCTTATCGGTGCCACGATAAATATCGAAGGTACCACCAATGCAGTAATCACCGATTTAGAAGGAAAGTTCACGATAAAAGTACTTCCTTCTGAAAAACTGGTCATCAGTTATCTGGGATATAAGCCCAAAACTATCACTATCGGAAAGAACCGAAGATTTGATATCATTCTAGACCCTTCAGTCACAGAGATGGATGAGGTGGTTGTTGTAGGCTATGGTAGCCAGCGAAAAAGTGATATTGCAACCGCCGTTGCTTCTGTGAATATAAAAGATATTGTAAACAGTAGTTCTACGCAGACGTTGCAAGCACTACAAGGCAAAATCAGCGGAGTACAGATTATCCCCACAGACGGTTCATTGTCAAGCGGAATGACTTTCAGAATCAGAGGTGTCAACTCCGTCACAGGAGGAACCCAGCCTCTCTTCGTCATTGATGGTGTACCAATGCCTACTCAACAGATCACCAATGAAGATACCGAAACGGTAAACAATCCTCTGCTGGGACTGAATCCAAATGATATTGAATCCAATTTGAATTATTGGAATCCTCGTCCTATCAAAAAGGATAATCCATATTTGACCGTCCAAAGGAAGCTCTCTCCACAGACTGTGGAGGATTTCGCCAATAGACTGTTCATCTACCAGGTAGGAAAAAACAATCATATCGGCTTTCCATTCCGCAAACCCTCCCAGATGGAAATCCTTAACTTTGAAATGAGGAACTATTTTGCAGAGACCAATACCAATTATAAAGCCTTTGCCACGGGTGGTGACAAGGCACAAAGCTGTTGGATGGCCAATTTTGTTCCTTTTGACAAGGTTACAGACATATATCTCTTTGAATCCGCTATTGACGCAATGAGTTTCTACGAAATAAACCATTATACTAAAGAAACCACATGCGCATTCATAAGCACGGGGGGATATGTCACCAAATCCCAAATAGAGAATATAAGCCGTATATTCCCATCTGATAAGGTAAAGTGGAATTGTTGCTATGACAATGATGCCAGCGGTAATGGTTTTGACATCACCACAGCATATTATCTCAAAGGTGAGGAATGTAAAGCTTTTGCAAGGACCAACACTGGAGACACATATAAGACCATCTATTTAAGTTTCCCGGATGGAAACACACAGACCTTCAAAGAAGATGCATTTTCCTCCGGCGAGTATCTTAAACAACATGGTATAGACAATGTAAATATCATCAAACCTTCACGGTACAAAGATTGGAATGAGCTTCTTGTCTATTACAAAAGATTTGATTTGAACCTGGGTCCAGGAATGAAATTCATCCCGGCTATCGAAAAGACCATATCCCAACTGAATCTAAGAGGATATGAACAATTGGCCAATAGTATCAGTTCTTCCACAAAAGAACTGGTGGATTCTCTGCTTGAGCAAGCCAATTACTGCATTTCCGCACCTCTTGCCGAGAGCGGCGCTTATACTCTTATGGTAGACTGTAATATCTTCATGGGGCTGGACACGATGGTACCGGTACCAAGCAACTTATATGTTATAGAAAAGTGCACGCAAAAAAAGATATCGGCACATGCCATAAATGAATTTCTTAAAAAAGAATATATAAACATTTTTAGAGACATGAGTTCATCTGATTTCAAAAATTTTCTAGAGAAAGACATCCTAACTTATACAAAGGGTGCTGTAGAAAAGAATTTTGAGAAAGTGATATTGACTTTCGGATGGAGCCTTAAACCTTCAATTCTAAAAAAAAAGAGTTTTGACTTAGAACATGGTATATAGCATAACAATACAGCATGATACCATAATAGTAGCTGTTTCAAGCAGACATGTTGTCACAATTCCTGCCAGGTTTAATGGAATGATTCTCGGGCTTTGGAACTTGATACAGATTTTCGTTGCCTACTGTAATGAGAATCCGAATTGGGTGAGTAATGTCCGGTCACTGTGGGGTGACCGATTCAAATAGGGACAGGTATGGAACGGATGCCTATTCATGCCCCTATTATAGCTGACACATGGACTTTTATACATTCTTGCACTTTTTAAGTGGGTAAAAAAGTACTATTTGTATTTTATACAAAAAATTGTTTGCTTAATGAAATGGAACATACATTGCCAATGATATTTAATACCTATATATAGGTATTAGATGCGTTTTTATACCCAAAAAATGGTATTTTTATAATCTTTTGTAATATCTAATTTTGCGTCCTAAAATAGATCTTTTATCGAAGAGAGATACAGTTTCCTTATATTTGAACTGGGGCTTCTGTAAAGTGCGATAAATATGAGGCTGGAACGGAGCTATCAGAAGAATTTTGGAGAAAATCCGTTTTTTAACTTAGTTAGATCTATCAATGAAAATATAAGTATTTATCTGCGTTGTATTAAGATATAGCATATCAGAACTACAACCATCCCGTTTTTTATTTAGATTTGCAGTTTGCTTTTAATCACTCAAGATCCGTATTACTATGTATGGAACTTAAATAAAGTACTAATATATATTGGATTTTCCTAAATATAATGCAGTTGCTATATTGTTAGACAACAGACGGTTGAGGTCTGTGAGATTATGCAACGGCACCAACAAAAACAACATGTATTTTTAATAATTTTAGTTTTGTTACACACAATGGTTTGTTTTAATTTAAAATTTACATATAATTTTGCATTATTAATAAATATGATGTTACTTATGAAAAAAGGTATTTTGGGGTGTAATATTATATACTTGTTTATACTTATTTGCATAGGAATTGCCCTCCCTATCAAATCGCAAAACAATTACAAAGTAAAACTTACAGGCACTGTTTATGAGTACGACCACAACAACAAGCGTTTGCCTTTAGAATTTGCAGCTGTGTCTATTCCTGAAATTGCACTAGGGACAACCTCTGATGAAAATGGTAGATACATACTGGAAAACGTACCTACTGGTAAAATTCGTATGCAAATTCAATATTTGGGCAAAGTCTCCATTGACACCTTAATAAATGTAAATAAGGATTTGGTTCTTAATTTTACAATGAGGAATGAGGATTTTAAGTTGAAAGAAGTTACAGTAACTGCAACCAACAGCCGTTCAGGCAAATCCACATCTTCTCACATTTCCCGCTCTGCTATGGACCATATGCAAGCGACCAGTTTATATGATGTAATGTCATTGATGCCAGGTGGAATTTCACAGAATCAAGATATGAGTTCGGCACAACAGATTAACATCCGTCAAGTTTCCAGTTCCAGTGGTCCGGAAGCTCCGATGAATGCTATGGGCACCGCAATAATTCGTGATGGTGCCCCCATCTCAAATAATGCTAATCTATCTGCGATGAGCCCTACGGTATTAAGTGGTACGGAAACACCCGCTTCATTGGCCGGAGGTGCCTCGCCGGCTGGTGGAACCGATGTTCGTAGTATTTCTACTGAAAATATAGAGTCTATACAAATCGTTCGTGGTATCCCTTCTGTTGAATATGGTGATCTGACCTCAGGAGCAGTAATTATTAATACAAAAGCTGGTCGTGAGCCGCTACGTGTCAAAGCAAAAGCCAATCCCAATATCTATCAGGTGTCTATGGGAACCGGTTTTGAACTTGGAAAAAAGAAAGGCGCTTTAAATGTAAGTGCAGATTATGCTTATAATACGAATAATCCAATATCCAGTTACCAGCACTATCAGCGTGCCACAACAAAGTTGCTCTATTCAAATACTTTCTTTAATAATAAGTTACGTACCAATTCCAGCTTTGATTTTATTTATGGTAAGGATCAACGTGAACGTAATCCTGATGATGAACAAACTAAAACAGCTTCGGAAGGCCGCGATATAGGTTTTACTTTGAATACCAATGGTACATGGAATATAAATAAGGGCTGGTTAAAAACACTACGCTATGTATTGTCAGGTACGTATATGGATAAAGACAGTTATTATGAAACCGTATACAGTTCTGCTACATCTCCTTATTCCATGACCACTACAAACGGTGCGGTACTTAGTAACTTTGCAGGTCAGCATATCTATGATGCCAATGGTAATCAAATTACTAATTTTGGACCGGAAGACATAAATCATTATGCTGTTTATCTACCAAGCAGCTATTTGGGACACTATGAGATCGATAGTCGTGAAGTTAATTTGTTTGCTAAAGTGACGAGTTCTCTATTCAAGGCGAGCGGTCATGTAAACAACCGCATCTTGATTGGTGCGGATTTCCGGAGTGACGGTAACGTTGGTAAAGGAAAAACTTATGACCCAAGTACTCCTCCTTATCGTAGTCAATACGGTCATAATTCATCTTTCCGTCCACGTAACTATAAGGATATTCCTTTCATTAACCAATTTGGTGCATATGTGGAAGATAATTTCAAATGGTCCATAAGCGGTACGCATGATTTGAACATTCAGGCTGGTGTGCGTTATGATCATACCTCAGTAGTAGGAGGCATTTTCTCGCCACGTGTAAATGCATCCATTGATTTGATTCCGAATCTATTAAGTCTTCAGGGAGGTTACGGTATTGCTGCAAAGATGCCTTCTCTTCTCTATTTATATCCAGAAAATGCATATTTTGAATATATCAATATAAATGAGCTTACCAATGAAAATATTCCGGAAAGCCAGCGCTTGTTTATGACTACCACAGAAGTTCGGCAAGTAGATAACTCAGATTTGAAGATTGCCCAAAATCATAAAGCAGAAGTCGGTTTTAATTTACGAGTGGGTAAAACCAATCTGAATGTAATAGCTTATAAGGAGCGTCTGAAGGATGGTTATGTAATGAGCCAAACCTTCAACACCTTCAATACATTTATCTACAATGAATACCAGCGCACAGAAAACGGGATAGAGCTTAGTAGTAGCCTACCGGTATTGTCTACTTATGCAAAACCAACTAATAATTTAAATATAGAAACTAAAGGTTTAGAATTTGATTTGAATATCGGACGTATTGATGCTATCCGTACGGCCTTCCAAATAAATGGCTCATGGATGCGTACTAAGAGTTGGCGTCAGGGTTATAGCTTCTATGACAATAGCGAAGATGCTGCTTCAGCCCGTAAACCGGTGGCCATTTATTCTCAAGAAGGCAATGCAAGTTACAAACAACAATTTGTAACGACTTTACGTGCCACTCACAATATCCCGCGTATCGGTTTTGTTGTTACGATGACAGCACAAGCTATTTGGCAGCAGTCTAATTGGAATACATTTGGAAACGATTCTATACCTGTGGGCTATTTAGCATTGGAAGATGCGTCTGTAAATATGTTTCCCAAGGGGAAATATACCACTACCCAGCAAGTAAAGGATGCAGGATATGGATATATGTTGAATAATGTAAGTCATAATAATGCTATAAAAGAATCATACAGTCCTTATTTTTGTTTTAACTTGAATGTAACTAAAGAAATTAGCAATATGCTACGTGTTTCTTTCTTTGCCAACAATATGTTCAGAAGTTATCCGCGCAGAGAATCCAAACGTAATCCGGGTTCATATATTCAATTGAATAACCGATTTTTCTTTGGGCTGGAATTATCACTCACTTTATAATGTTTAGGAAGTTATGAAAAAATATTTAATATATTTGTTTACATTGGCAAGTACCCTTTTGATAGGATGCGATTCGTTCAGGGACATGTCTGGCACAGCAGAAGTGAATCCTATCACAGTGGATGTATATTTGGATATTACCGTTGAAAATATATCCACACTGAAAGATCTGACTGTAAAGTTCGACAATTACGATGAAGATTTACATTATGTAAAAGAAGTAACTGATAATAGTGTGAAAGTTGACGGAATTATCCCCGGAATTTATTCGGTAACAGTATCCGGTACAGCGATCGATACAGAAAACAATGAATACTACATCAATGGCAATTCTGTAAATGCGGCATTATTTAAGCATGGTAGCGCATTGAATATTGAAGTACAAGGGCTTAAAGTGAGCCCATTAATATTCAAGGAGATTTATTATTGCGGTAGCCGTCCGGAAAAAGGAGGAGTCTATTTCCGAGACCAGTTCTATGAGATATACAATAACTCTGCTGACATTTTGTATTTGGACGGTATTTATTTCGCAAATTTAACTCCGGGTACAGCTACCACTAAATTACCTATTTGGCCGGAAGCGGACGGTAATAATTATGCATATGGAGAACGTGTGTGGAAATTTCCAGGAAATGGAACCGAATATCCGTTAGCGCCAGGTGAATCTTGCATCATTTCTCAATTTGCCGCTAACCATCAGTTGGACATCTATAACCCTCAAAGTCCTATAGACGGCAGTAGTTCTGAGTTTGAGTTTAATATGAATAATCCAAACTTCCCTGACCAGGCAGCTTATGATATGCAACATGTTTTCTACCAAGGAAAAGCAGAGATGGGAAGTATACCACAATATTTGACATCCGTATTCGGAGGTGCTTATGTGATTTTTCGTGTTCCTGAAGGAGAAGCTTGGGATCCGGTCAACGATGAAAATATGAAGACAACAGATCTTAGCAAACCGAACAGCAATGTTTATTATGCAAAAATACCTATTAAATATGTATTGGATGCTGTTGAAGCAGTAAACAATGAGTCAAAGATGAATGCAAAACGTGTCCCCGGTGTACTTGATGCAGGTATTACTTGGGTAGGAGCTACTTATTGCGGTTTAGGTATTGCTCGCAAATTGTCCACAGACGAAGAAGGTAATCCTATTATTCGCGAAGAAACAGGTACATATATATATCAGGATACAAACAACAGTACGGATGACTTTGAACGTGGCGTTGTTCCTGTAATGCGTCGTAATGGAGCAAAAATGCCTTCATGGAATCACACATTGTAATAATTAACTAAAAAGACAGAACAATGAAAAAACAATATATGAACTATATGAAAAGCTGCCTGCTGGTAATGATAGCCTGCCTTGTAAGTATGGTGGGAGCGGCACAGGGCTTCTCTCCCGCCGCTATGGAACAATTGAAAACAAGACGACTATGGTCTCATTCACAGAATGCTGCCGGTATGCCATTCGATGATATTCAGAATTATTCGAATGTTATATTGGGATATGACTTACAGGACGGAAACTATTGCCGTCCGCAAGAGGGGCAGAAAGAGGCTATCGTAGGTGTATCCAGTGAAGGCTTTATCAATCTGAAAAATGCATATGTGTGGGGAGCATTTAATTTTGCACAAAAAAATCTGACAGATGCCGGATATAACGCCTCCATTGCCGATCCATTCAGGGGAATGCCTTACTATGTCGCAGACCAGCACTTAAGCAAATGGAGAAATCAATATTACGATCTGAAGTTTCGTGCAGCTACTCCTTTACTTGGTAATCATTGGGCATTGGGGTTGGAAGGTAATTATGTAGCTACATTAGCTGCCAAACAGCGCGACCCGCGTGTGGATACCCGTTTTTATACGCTGGGACTGACGCCGGGGATTACTTACAAGTTGAATAATTCACACAAGTTTGGTGCAAGTTTCAAGTATAGTTCTATCAAGGAAGACTCAAGAATGAGTAATGTCAACTCTTATGTGGATCAGGACTATTATATATTATACGGTTTGGGAACAGCCATAAAAGGAATAGGCAGCGGTGTAACCAGCAATTATATTGGAGACCGTTTCGGTGGAGCTCTCCAGTACAACTTCAGTATGCCCTCTTTCAATTTACTGCTTGAGGGCAGTTACGATGTAAAAGCGGAAACTGTTCAGCAGAGCTATACGACTCCTAAAAAAATAGCCGGTGTAAAAGATAAAACTGCTCATGTTTCTTTAACGATGATTCAGGAAGGAAAGGACTATACCAATTATATGAGAACCACATATACAAATCGTAACATCGATGGTATTCAGTATATTTCTCAACGCGATAACTCTGAATCACAAAGTGGCTGGGTGGAATTATATAATAACATCCGTTCTACGTACAAGGCACAAACCGCTTCTCTTAATTATGCATTAAGCAGAAACCGCGGGAATGAATATAGTTGGAAAGCAGAATTAAATGTGAATTATACCAAGCAAGACGATGAATATTTAATGCCTAATTCTGTACAGAATGCAGAAAATTTATCTTTAGGCTTAGGTGGCAAAAAAAATTTTGTTTTAGGCAATAGTTTGAATCGCAGGCTTTTAATAGATGTTCATGTTGCGTATAACAATAATCTGGGAGGTGAATATGTATATGGTGGCAGCCATGCAGACTATCCAACTGTAACCGAATTACAACAAGGGCTGACTAATTATTATACCTGTGATTACTATCGTATTGGCGGGTCGATAACGTATTCGCAACAAGTCAGAGAAAACAGACGTATGAACTTATTTGCAAAAGTTGTATTCGATCGTGTAAATACCTCTGACTATGATTATGATGGGCGTACTCATTTATCGATAAGTTTAGGATGTAATTTTTAATGCTACATAACGAAATCTATATTACAAAACATGCGTAAATTAATAACTGGAAGTTTGATGCTCTGCAGCATATTATCTCTGCGGGCACAGACATTTGTTAAACCGGCTGTGAAAGTAAAGGACACCTCTTTTGCTGTAATTACAGATAAAGGGACATTTCAGGCTTGTGAAGCCGAGCTTAAAGCCTATCAGGAGATTCTAGGAATGGAAGGGTTGCCTACGTTCATCGTATACAATGAATGGAATAAACCGGAAGATGTAAAGAAAGTTATTGTTAAGCTCTACAAAAAGGATAAATTGGAAGGAGTGGTATTTGTCGGTGATATCCCTATTCCAATGCTCCGCAAAGCCCAGCATATGACTTCCGCTTTTAAAATGGATGAGAAAAACAATGACTGGAGAGATTCTTCAGTGCCCAGCGACCGTTTCTACGATGATTTCGACCTACAATTC
This sequence comes from Bacteroides bouchesdurhonensis, assembly GCF_900155865.1. GTDB lineage: Bacteria > Bacteroidota > Bacteroidia > Bacteroidales > Bacteroidaceae > Bacteroides > Bacteroides bouchesdurhonensis. The sequence goes on along the minus strand of NZ_LT707006.1, from coordinate 462,698 downwards.
GATTTTTTGAAACAGGACAGTGTCGAAAATAATTTCTTCTATTATAATTTGGCTATAAAATCTCCACAGCAAATTCGGTGTGACATATATTCTGCACGTGTCAAAGCTGTTGATAACGGCGAAGAACCGCATGCGCAAATCAGCCGCTATTTTAAAAAAGTGGTGGCTGAGCACCAGATAAACAATAAATTAGACCAATTCTTCTCCTATACAGGTGATGGCTCTTACTCTAACTCATTGACTGCATGGACACCGGAAACCTTTACTATTCGCGAACAAATGCCGGGCGTATTCGATAAAGAGGGACGGGCCCGTTTCATCCGTTATAATTTCAGCGATTATCCCAAGGACGATGTCATTAATATGCTGAAACGCACAGATCTGGACTTGTCTATTTTTCATGAGCATGGTATGCCCGAACGTCAATATCTTTCCGGTAGTCCCGCTACTAATAGGTGGAATGCTCATGTAGATGCAATGAAGTACTATTATCGTGGTTTAGCGCGTAGAAAGCAAAACAACAAAAAGTCTTTCGACGAAATGCTGGATATGATGAAAAACACATACGGTTTGGACACTACTTGGATTGCAGGCTATGATGATCCCAAAGTAATTGCAGAAGATTCTTTACTAGACCTGCGCACCGGTATTATCCTGTCGGAAGTTACAGAGTTTAAGCCTAATAGCCGTATGGTAATTTTCGATGCATGCTATAATGGTGATTTCCGGGAAAAAGATTACATTGCCGGACGTTATATCATGTCGGAAGGAAAATGCGTAACTACTTTTGCCAATTCAGTCAATGTACTGCAAGATAAAATGGCAAACGAGATGCTCGGCCTGTTAGGTATGGGAGCACGAGTGGGGCAATGGGCTAAATTGACGAATATTCTCGAATCGCACATTACCGGTGACCCTACTCTACGTTTTCAATCTATCAATGAGGTAGATGCCAATGCTTTGTTCAAAGAACCATATAGCGAGTCCCGCATGTTGGAGTTATTACAGTCGCCCTATGCCGACATACAGAATTTTGCTTTGCACAACCTTTATCGCAATGACTATCCGGGTATTTCTGATTTATTAAGAAAAACTTTTGAAACTTCCTCGTTCATGATGGTACGTTTCACCTGCTTGGCATTGCTTGAGAAGATTAGTGACAAAAACTTCCGGGAAGTCTTACACTTGGCCATTACGGATTCCTATGAATTTATTCGTCGCACCTCTGTTCGTATGATGCAACATGTGGGACTGAACGAGTATGTTTATCCGCAAATCAAAGCCTATGTAGAAGACAACCTATCCGAGCGTGTGGCATTTAATGTGAGTTTGGGGCTTCAAGTCTTTGATCAGGCAGCCGTACAGGCGGCAATTGATAAAGTAATGGCTGAGACCTATGTGTTGCAAGACAAGGAGGAGATGCGTAAGGTTTTGGAGAATGCCAATAATAGTCGTAGCATGCAAAAAGAGTTATTAAGCAAAGAAACTTCCGAACGTTGGCGCATCCTTTATTGCAATTCTCTGAAAAATCATATGGCACATGCCTGTGTAGACGGCCTCTTGGCTTTACTTACCGACTCCAGTGAAAGTGAAAAGCTAAAAACCTGTTTATTGGAGGCTTTTGCTTGGTTCACTCATTCTTATCGGAAGCCTGACATCCTTCGGGTATGCGATCAACTGAGAAAAGATAAGAGCTTATCCGAGAACCTTCGTGAAGAAGCCGACCGTACATATTACAGACTTAAAAATTAATTGGCCATGATTAAAAAAATAATATATCTGGCATTTCTTTTGCCATTGGCAGGAAATGCACAAACAACAGTCATAAAGCCATTGGTCAAACAACCTACCGCTTTTGCTATCATAACAGATAACCAAACTTATGCAAATACCAAAGATGCCATGCATCAGTACAAAACTGCGGTTGAAGATGATGGTTTGGCAACTTATCTGATCAGCGGTGACTGGCAAAATCCAGATCAAGTCAAACAGATAATCATCAAAACATATCAAGAATGCCCTTCATTGGAAGGTCTGGTTTTAATCGGCGATGTGCCTGTCGCATTGGTACGTAATGCGCAACACATGACTACTGCATTCAAAATGAATGAGAAAGCCTTTCCTTGGGATCAGTCTTCCGTACCTACCGACCGCTTTTATGATGATCTGAACTTAAAGTTTGAGTTCATCAGGCAAGACTCAGTAAATCATCAGCATTTCTACTACAAATTGACAGAAGACAGTCCCCAGCGGCTAAATCCTACTTTCTATTCAGCTCGTATCAAGTATCCGGAAAAAAAGGAAGGGGATAAATATGCGGCCATTGCCTCATATCTGAAGAAAGCTGCTGCTGCCAAGGCAGATAAGCATAATCAATTAGATCGGGTATTCTCATTCAATGGTGCTTCTTACAATTCCGATTGCCTGATTGTATGGATGGATGACGAAAAAGCTTATATGGAGAACTTTCCATTAGCTTTTGGTCGTCAAATGGGATTCAAACATTGGAACTTCCGAATGAAACACCCTATGAAATATAAGTTATTCAGCGAATTGCAACGAAAGGACCTTGACTTATTTATGTTTCATGAACATGGAATGCCAACAGGGCAGCTTATTAATGATGAATTGGCATGCACTGATTTCAATAATCGTTATAAAATGTTGAAGAGTACACTTTATAATGCAGTCATGTCCCATGTTGGAAAACGTGACAAAGACACCTTACGTATTCAGATGCAGGAAAAACGACAAGTGAATGAGGTGTTTTTTAAAGACCTGGACAATCCTAAGTTCTGGGAAGCAGACTCTCTTCACTACGCTGATGAACGTATCGTAACGGAAGATTTAATGAAGAGAAATCTTTCCACTAATCCGAAGATGATAATGTTTGATGCGTGCTACAACGGTTCTTTTCACGAAAACGACTATATAGCAGGACAATATATCTTTAATGACGGTCAGACATTAGTAGCACAAGGAAATACCCGTAACGTATTGCAAGACCGCTGGACTATTGAAATGATTGGTTTGTTGTCCCATGGTGTACGAGCCGGGCAATACAATAAGCTAATCGCATCACTTGAAGGTCATTTGTTTGGTGATCCCACTTTCCGTTTTGCTCCTATCGAAGCCAATACTTTAAGTACCGATATAACAATACACAAAGATGACAAAGCCTATTGGAAGAATTTGTTAAACAGCCCATACGCTGATGTACAAAGTTTGGCCATGCGTATGCTGGCTGACGCCGATACCCAAAAGGAATTATCTCCGTTGCTCCTGAAGAAGTACCGGGAAAGTGGCTTCAATACGGTTCGTATGGAAGCTATCAAGTTGTTGAGCCGTTATCAGGACGACAACTTCATCGAAGCATTACGCGAAGGTTTGAACGATACTTATGAAATGGTAGCTCGCCAAAGTGCCATTTATGCTGGATTTGTAGGTGACGATTCCTTATTGCCCGCTATTGTGGAAGCATTGGTCGAACATAATGAACGCTTACGCGTACAAATGAGTGCCAACAAGGCTTTAAGCCTTTATCCGAAAGAGAAAGTAGAAAAGACAATAGAAGACTTTTATGCAAAAGTTGACCGTTTGAATGAAAACGAAGAGAAAAAACGATTACTAAGAAGCCTGGAAAGAATGTTTGTACAAGAGGCAAAAGTCCATCAGACCTTGATGGATGTAGCTGCACCGGAAGCAAAACGTATCAGTGCAATCCGCAATGTGCGTAACTATACATTCCATTTCCACGTGGATGATTATTTGAATGTAATTCGTGATGCCGGTAATCCACAGGAAGTACGTGTAGTAATGGCCGAAGCATTAGGTTGGTTTACTAATTCTGTACAACGGCCACACATTCTTGAAGAAATAAAGAAGATGCAACAAACAGCCAATCTTCCGGAAGATTTAAAAGCAGAGCTTGAACAGACAATCAAAAGATTAAGTTTATAAATATGAATAAATACATCCTTTTGGCAATTACCGCTTTGTGCTTACAGGATATGCAGGCGCAAACAGTTGTACATCCTAGTATAAAAACAAAGACTACTTTTGCAATTGTAGTCGATCAGAAAAGTTATGATGAAGCGAAAAGTGAAATTGATGCTTATCGTACCAGTATAGAAAAAGAAGGTTTAGGTACTTACTTGCTAATTGATGATTGGAAAAGGCCCGAACCTATTCGTGAGCAACTTGTCAAATTGCATGAGAATGAGAAAACGCCTTTGGAGGGTTGCGTATTTATAGGTGACATCCCTATTCCAATGATTCGTGATGCACATCATCTATCTTCGGCTTTCAAAAGGTCTCCCAAAGCCAATTGGCAGAAATCAAGCGTTCCTTCCGACCGTTATTATGATGACTTCGGATTAAAATTTGATTATATTAAACAAGACAGTTTGATACCTGACTATCATTATATGACATTGCGTGCTGATTCTAAACAGTATATTTCACCGGATATTTATTCGGCCCGTATCCGTCCATTACATTTAGAAGGTGAGAACCGTTATCAGATGCTACGCGATTACTTAAAAAAGGCAGTTGCCGAAAAAGCAAAGCAAAATGCATTTGACCAACTGACTATGGCCCGTGGCCATGGTTACAATTCTGAAGATCCTTTGGCATGGAGCGGTGAGCAAATAGCCTTACGTGAGCAATTGCCGCAAATATTCAAATCGGGTAATACAGTGAAGTTCTATGATTTTAACATGCGCTATCCGATGAAACCATTATACTTGAACGAGATTCAGCGCGAAGGATTAGATGTCATGCTATTCCATCACCACGGTGGCCCCACCATGCAGTATATCAATGGCTATGAAAATGGTTCCGGTATTAATTTGAGTATTGAGAATGCCAAAATATTCTTGCGAAGCAAAGTGCCTTCATACGCCAAGAAACATGGGCGTGAAGCTGCTATCAAAGAATATGCCAAGCAGTATGGGGTGCCTGAAAGTTGGTGTGCGGAAGCTTTCGATGAGGAGAAAATAAAATCGGATTCCATTGTAAACCGTAATATGGATATCTATACTGAAGATATTCGTCTTTTGACTCCTAATGCGCGTTTTATATTGTTCGATGCTTGTTTCAACGGTTCTTTCCATTTGGATGACAACATTGTAGGCTCTTATATATTCAATAAGGGTAAGACCATTGCTACTATGGGATGTACGGTTAACACCATTCAAGATAAATGGCCGGATGAATTTCTCGGCTTGTTAGCTGCCGGTATGCGCATCGGGCAGTTCACTCGTTTTACCTGCTTCTTGGAAAATCATCTGATCGGTGACCCGACTTTTCACTTCACCAATAATGCCGGGCTGGATATGGACATCAACCAAGCTTTAGTTGCGCAGGAAGGAAATGTTACATTCTGGAAAAAACAGCTGAATTCCCCTATGGCTGACATGCAGGCAATGGCGCTCCGTCAATTGTCAATGGCAAATTATAGTGGTCTCGTTGAGTTGCTGAAGAAAAGTTACCACGAATCGAACTATTTCGTTGTGCGGTTGGAAGCATTACGCCTATTAGCTTTGAACTATCCGACAGAGGTTGCCGATGTATTGCAGACAGCCATGAACGACAGTTATGAACTGATCCGTCGTTATGCGGTGGAATACGTTGAAAAGAATTGCAATCCGGAATTGTTGCCGGCATGGATAGAAAGCTATTTATTACGCGGACATGAAAACCGCCATCGTTTCAGAATTTTTAGTGCTATCAACACGTTCGACCATGATATGGCTTTGAATGAATTGAAGAAACAGGCTGCCGATTGGTCTTTCTACGATTCTTCCTATGTGAATGAATTGTTAGAATACCTTCCTCGCCAAAAGAAAGGACTTGAAAGAGATTTTGCACTTATTGACAGTCCGGAAAGTACTACCAAACAGATACAAAGCGAAATAAGTAGGTTCCGAAATAAACCTATTGCTAAAGCTATTGAGCCATTACTGAACATTATAAAAAATGAAAGCCAAGAAGAAGAACTTCGCATATTGGCTGCTGAAACATTAGGCTGGTATAATTTATACTATAATAAAGCAGATATAATCAAAGAACTTAACACATTTAGAACTTCCAATCAAAAGCTAATGAACGAAGTTACCAAAACAATTAATAGGCTGAAAAGTCAAAATAGGTAGAATCATCCAAACGATGAGATAGACCGGATCCAAAGGGCGGTTCTGCCATTCCTGAGCAGCCTGGTTGACTTTGTTCGTGATGATGGAAATAGCTGATGTGGACAGTTCTATCTCATAGATTTCACGCATCTCCTCTTCTATGTCTGACACGCTCATTCCTTTGGCATATAGGGAGATAACAAGTTTTTCTTTAATATTATCGACACTATACAGGGACATTCAGTAAATGTCTATAGTATAACTCCTCAACCAGTTCCAGACACCAATCATTAAAACAGGGATATTCCTAAAATAATAAAATTTAAGGCAACTAATTCATTGCGAGTTAGTTGCCTTTTTTGTATCTTTAAGCATTCCCCCCAAAAAAAGGTTTGACGGCCAAAACGGGGGTAATCTAAAATAAAAACACATGGTAAAGATACAAAAAATCTCAGAAATCGAACCTCGTTTAGGTTTTACCGAGTTCGATATGCTAAAAAAATATCGTCAAAGTTTTGCAACGAGTGAATTAGGTCGCCTCCATGCTCTGTTTCCTTTCTCGGAACTGGCCCGACAAATGCATTTGAAGTCCTCTGCTTTGGGTCGTAAAAGTTATTTTTCTCCCGAAGGTAAAATAGCCTTGATGGTCTTGAAGTCCTATACCAACTTTTCCGATGCACAACTGATTGAGCATTTAAACGGTAATATTCATTACCAGTTGTTTTGTGGTGTTCAGATTGATCCGCTTCATCCACTAACCAATCCTAAAATCGTTAGTGCAATTCGTCAGGAACTAGCGCATCGCCTTGACGTTGAGCCCCTCCAGCTCATTCTTGCCGAGCATTGGAAACCTTATCTTGAGAACCTTCATGTCTGTATGACCGATGCCACCTGTTATGAAAGTCATCTGCGTTTTCCTACTGATACCAAACTCTTATGGGAAGGTATTGTATGGCTTCATCGTCATCTGTGCAAACATTGCCAGACCTTGCACATACAACGTCCCCGTAACAAGTATCTTGATGTACGCCGTGCCTATCTTGCTTATAGCAAACTGCGTAAACGCAGGAAATCACAGACTCGTATGATTACACGAAGGTTACTTCAGTTATTGGAAAAGTTCAATACTGCCAACAGATAATCCAAATGATCGCCTGTCATAATATAACAGGCATTGTTCATTACATAATTGTTGGCATCATATGCAAAAGCCATTTGGTTTCCGATTATTTTCCATACAATTTTTGGCTTAGAAAAATCCTCCCAATAACTGATGCTATCTTGTGTTTCAAACCACTCGTTACTAGTTTTCTTTCGGGCTTTTATTTTTTTGCCATTAACAATATGAGTTTCTCCTGTTTGTTCTAAACGCTCTATGCCAATTGACAGAAGATAATTTTTCACCGCAGGATAACTTTCTATATCATAATGCCGCGAAGGAAATGTGGCTATAATCCACAAGTCCGCCCATTCATATTCATATCTCTTGATATCCCTGCCACGAAGAATCGGTCGTATAAGTTCAGCCGTCCGAACACGTTCATCTTCTGTTTGACAATTCGCTAGTATCTCATCACGCTTTTCGGTAGAAATGATAAAAGCATCATTGAAACCAGTTTTTATCCCATAGTTGATTTGGATGTTCCAATCCTTCAAGGGTATTCCCACAGACTCAATCTTCTGCTTGATGCTCTGTTCAATGGGAGACAATATCACCCATGGGATAGAATCTGCAAAGTTACACTTCACGCCTTGTTGCTGCACGAAATCGCTGGAATTGTACCACCCGTATAGAACTATACAACCATATTGACAATATAGTCGAAGCTAATGAACTAATTAACAGTTTGCGACTGTGTGATCCAGCTGTTGGTTCGGGTCACTTTCTTGTGTCTGCTCTCAATGAACTGATACTCTTGAAATACGAATTAGGTATTTTGGTAGATGCTACCGGTAAGCGTATCCGCAAAGCGGACTATCAACTTGCCATTGAAAATGACGAGCTGATTGTTACCGATACCGAAGGTAATTTATTTGCTTACAACCCACTCAATGCGGAAAGTCGCCGCATGCAGGAAACTCTTTTCAAGGAGAAGCGTCAAATCATTGAGAACTGTTTATTTGGCGTTGATATTAACCCCAACTCTGTGAAGATTTGCCGCCTACGACTGTGGATTGAATTGTTGAAGAATGCTTACTATACGGCTGAAAGTAATTACACTTATTTAGAAACCTTACCAAATATCGACATTAACATCAAATGTGGAAATTCTTTGCTTCACCGATTCGCTTTGACAGACAGTATTCAGACCGTACTGCGAGAGTCTAGTATCAGCATCAGCCAATATAAGGAGGCTGTAGCTAAATATAAAAATGCCCAAAGTAAAAGCGAAAAGCAGGATTTGGAAACGTTTATAACAGAAATCAAGTCGAAACTGAAAACAGAGATCAACCGCCGGGATGCACGATTGGTTAGATTGAACAAACGCCGCTCTGAGTTGGCAAACTTACAAGCGCCTCAACTGTTTGAACCGACAAAAAAGGAAAAGAAAGCGTCGGACAAGCGCATTGCCGATTTAAAGAAAGAAATTGCGACTTTAGAAAATATATTTGAGGAAATACGCTCCAACAAAATTTATCTTGGTGCATTCGAATGGCGTATAGAGTTTCCAGAAGTACTCGATGCCGAAGGCAACTTCTTGGGATTTGACTGTATCATTGGCAATCCACCTTACATTCAGTTACAATCTATGGGTAAGAGTGCCGATGTATTAGAATGCATGGGTTACATAACTTATGCACGCACTGGTGATATTTACTGCCTCTTCTATGAGTTGGGTATGAACCTGCTTACTCCCAATGGTTTTCTTTGCTATATCACGTCTAATAAATGGATGCGTGCAGGGTATGGTGAAGCCTTGCGAGGTTATTTCGCAAGCAAGACCAATCCTATTATGTTGGTAGATTTTGCAGGTATAAAAATATTCGATGCAATAACGGTAGAAGCAAATATTCTTTTATCTCAAAAAGCAGCAAATATTTTTAACACACAAGCTTGTTTGGTACAAGATTCGAATGGCTTGAATAATTTGAGCCATAATAACCATTAAACTTTTGCAACACGGTCTTGGTGATTGCTTCACGGCACATGAACATAGTGATAAAGCCTGGAGTGAATACTGAACCATCCTTGTGACCATTTATTTTCTCGAATATAAGCCCTAAAACAGAAGCATTGATGAGTGTTTTAGCCTCTTCTTGCACTTCTTCACTGCCTTCGCTCGCAAAGTTATAAGCGTCGAGAAAAGCAAACAAATATTGCAGGGTGGGTAATGCGTTGACTTGTAGATTGCGTTTTTTATTTCGTAATACGCTACTCGCCAAGACAGGAAGTACCGTACGTTGTGAAAGGCTGTTTATCTTAATTGTTTTACTTTCCAAATCTGTCACCTCGAAAAGAGAACTGTTAAGATAGGGAACGTAAGCAAAATCACGCATAATGGAGTGTGTGCGGCTGCCCATGTCACGTGCAAGCACTTGGAAAAAGAGTGTGTTGAGATCATCATAGTCATGAATCTTAGTTATTGAAAGAAATTTATAGATTGCATCTCCATTGTGGTATTTCAACATCTGAGCCTCCAACAGTTTCAAGAAAAGGATACGATTCATCCAAGTAATACACAATTCCATTGCAACATTGAATAACCGTTCCTCATAATCATTCCCATACAAACGACCATTTATGTGACGCAAACAATCTTCTGCATCCAGTTGGTTAATAGTATTCTCTAGTAATGAAGCCTCGTCACGCCGTTCCACAGCTTTGCGTACAATCACGGTTTTATTATTCTCTTTGCGTTCCTCAATACCAATAATGTGTAGCAGCTCAGTGTAGAATCCACGGTTGAGCGAATTGCTGTCATTTTGGAACGATAGCTTCAAAAGATGTGTATCGCTGAATATCTTATAAAGTTCGATAAGTTTGCGTGAAGCGCTACTGTCTGTTCTATCAAGCAGGTGTTGATAGTCTTGTAAGTTGAAGTAAGTGTATTCAAGGCTATCTTTCACCTCCTCAATATAGGTTGTTGCAATTTCAGTATAGAAGAAATCGGTTTTGTTACTGGTTTTGCGTCCATCCACAAAGTCTTGAAACTCACGACGTAATTGTTTGTTCTGATAGAATTTGCGTTCAAACTCATGGGCATCAAAAATAAAGAATTCATGAATATTAGTAGCGATGAGATATTTAATATCATTGTTCTTCTTATTGACACGTTCTTTAAGATAGTATAGCAATAATTCCTGCAAAGCCTTACGATTAAGATTGTCATTAGAAATCATCTCACCTTTGTTGGTGGTACTCTTTACTTCAATCAATAACCCTATATTGGACTTGATAGTTTTATCCAATCGGATAGCCAAATCAATATCTTCTTCGGGAGCCATGTAGTATGGCTTGTAGAACGTTTCACTCAGAAAATTACGTAAATGTTCTTTTTGCGTGTGTTCTCTTTGCCCATCCACAATATTGTCTCTCAATGTGCGAAGGGCATTTTTGAATAAGTCAAAATCTGTTGTTTCAATCGCAACCTGTCTATATGCTTTGTTCAAAACTTGATTCGGTTTGAGTAGTCCCATAATGTTTGGTAAATGAGTTAATAAAATACAAAGGTAGTCTAAAAACTTGATAATAAAGAATGAACGTATTGGTTTAACGAAAGTTTGTTCTACTGCCAGCCATTATCAACAAACAATAGCAGCAGTAGATTTGACATGATTCTACTTATTATATTGTAATAGCCAGCCAAAGTAATCTTTTCACATCCGGATCTATCACAGGTTGGATAAGTTGTTAACCTGAAGGTAACCGACCTGATGGTATAGGAACAGGAAGAAGTCTGTAATCATGGCATTTACCCGGATAGAGAAGCCACATTTTTTATTGCCGGACTTCCGGCATTGCCTCATCCATGTGTGAAAAGGAGTTTTTTCTTTCACCACAACGTTCCTTTCACATACCCAAAGGGGGTAGTGGATCCAGACCTGCTTCGGCTTTCTTTTTCCTTCCCATATGACAAAAACCGACTATCCATGACTATTCCTGCCAGTGTGCCGGTCGTGCTTGCCTCTCATGGTTTCTTCCCTTATATTCGCACTGATATTTAAACGAGTTGAAAATATGGAAATATGCTACATCGAGGCCGGTGTCCTTGAGAGGATGCTGGCGCGCGCCGAGAACCTGTCCGCACGTGTGGACAGATTGTATGAGAGAAACCGCTGTAAGGAACCCGGAGAGTGACTGGACGGCCAGGATGTCTGCCTGCGCCTTGACATCTCGCCGCGTACCCTGCAGACTCTCCGCGATACCGGACGGCTGGCGTTCACCCGCCTCCAGCGCAAGTTCTATTACAAGCCCGGGGATGTGGAGAAGTTGATGGTCTACGTCGGCATCAGACGCAAGGAGAAGGAGGTGAGAGAAAGAAGGAAGAACGGAAACCTTTAAAGAGCGGAAGAGATGGAAGGCATTATCGACAAGGAGAACGAACGTGTCCGCAGGTTCTTTGCCCTGCTGGACGACATGGAGAAAAAAGTGGAACGTCTTGCCCGTGACAACCGTCCTCCCTTCAACGGGGAACGGTTCCTGACCGACAGGGAGCTTTCCGGGATGTTGAAGATCAGCCGCAGGTGCCTGCAGGATTACAGGGACCAAGGACGGATTCCCTATATCCAGCTTGGCGGGAAGATCCTGTACAGGCAGTCGGACATCGAGAGGCTGCTGGAGGAGAACTATCACCCTGCATTGGTATAATATCGTATTTAAGTTTAAGGATTGTCGCCGGAATTGCATTTACGATTCCGGCGGCAGTTTTTATTTAGCCTGCGGCTTCCTTGCCGGCCGCGGGCTTTCTTCTTTCCATCAGCCGGTTCATGTCCGAGGATATCTTCCGGTCGGTGACCTGGGCGTAGACCTGCGTGCTGTCGATGTTCGTGTGGCCCATCATCCTGGCGATGCTCTCTATCGGAATACCTGCGGTCAGTGTCAGGGTCCCGAACGAATGCCGGGCCATGTGGTAGGACAGGTTCTCTTTCATGCCTAATGCCACGCCCATTCCATGTACCTCATACCAGAGGACGTCGCGGACCGGCAGCGGGAATACCGGCCTGTCGTCATCCGTGGTGTTGTAAAGCTCCAGTATCTGTCCGGCTATGGGATGCAGCGGGATGAACGCCTCCACGTCCGTTTTGGCGCGGCGGATGCGGATATACCTTCTTCCTTCCGAAGTCGTTCCGATGTGACGGGGATGGAGAGCCCTCGTATCCGCGTAGGCCAGACCGGTCAGCGAGGAGAAGATGAACGTCCTGCGTGCCAGCTCCATCATCGGGTCGGGCAGCGGGGTTTCCATCATCCGCTTCAGTTCACTGCGGCTGATATGCCTTAGTTTAGGTGTTTCTTTCCTCTCGTATGCCACGTCCTCTATCGGATTGGCTCTTAGTATTTCCCGGTCCACGGCGATGTAGATGAGCCGGTTGAGCCAGCACAGGCAGTGGTTCACGTGTCCGTTCCTGTGTCCCAGCTCCTTCTTGAGAAAGACCTTGAACGATTCGGCGAACTCCTCGGTGATGTCCGAAAAGGCGATGTCCTTCATCCCGCGGGATTCGATGAACTGCCTGAGGTTGAGCTGGGTGGTCTTCGACTGGCGGTAGGTGGAAGTGGAGTTGATCTCCTTGGAGCGGACCCTGAGCCGTTCGCGTTCCACCTCTCCGGCCTGCAGGAGGTATTCCGGTACGGAATTGGCGCCTGACACGGTGGTCTTGAGCAGTTCGGCCGTGACCACTCCCTGGTTCCTCAGCAGGTTCCCGTACGCCTCTTCCAACCGGCTGCGGAAGGCGGCAAGGCGGTTGTTCTCCCTGGCTGTTTTGATTTCACACTTCTTGCTGTCCCAGTCCCCGGGTTTGCAATAGACGCCTGTCGTGACTGCCGATTTCTTTCCGTCGATGCTGATCCGGCAGAGGACGGCGGTCGTGCCGTCCGATTTCACCTTGTTACGGTTGATGTAGAATAAGAGCTTGAATGTACTGCGCATGATAATGATTGTTTAGGGATTAAAGGATAAGTTTCAAATCGCGGGTTGCCTCGACGAACCTGTCCATGTCCTCGAACAGCTTCTTCGGGGTTACGCGCGCGTATATCTGGGTGGTCTTTATGTTGGAGTGTCCCAGCATTTTGCAGATGGTCTCTATCGGCACTCCCTCCTCGAGCGTGACCAGCGAGGCGAAAGAATGCCGTCCCATGTGGTAGACAAGGTCCTGGCTCAGCCCTGCCATCAGGCGCAGGGATTTCATATTGGCCCTGAGCGTGTGGTAGTCCTGCGGCGGGAAAAGAGTCTCGCGGGTATCGTCCCGGTATTTCTCAATCAACGCGACGGCTTCCGGAAGCAGCTTGACACGTCCGAGGTAGTCGGTTTTCTTTCGCTGGTATTTCAGCCAGAGGCTGCCCTCGTCATCCCGGAAGAGGTTCTTCCGGGTGATGCTTACCGCATCGGCATAGGCGGTGCCGGTGTAACAGGCGAAGAGGAAGAGGTCCCGGGTGATGACATGTGACCTGCGTTTTTCCGGTATCTCCAGATCACGCAGCTTCTCGAAATTCTCACGGCTGAGTGCTTTCGGTGTTGTCTCCTTCTGCTTGGGCAGCTTGAAGTGGCAGAAATGGTATTTCTCCGAGTGGCCCTCCTTGTAGGCGATGCGGCAGATCTTTTTCAAGATGGCCAGGTAGCCGCGAAGCGTGTCCACGGCATATCCCTTTTCCAGAAGGATGAAATCCTGATAGTCGCGGATGAACTGCTCGTTGAGCTGCCCGAAGACAAGGTCCGGAACCTTGAATTTCGCCTTGATGAATTCGGAAAGCGTGCGGTAGGTGAAGAGGTAGGTCGAGAGTGTGGTGGGCGCACGGTCCACACCGACACGGGCCTTCATTTCCCCGTTATGCCGGTCGAGAAGTTTGAGCAGGGTCATCTGCATGCCCGCATTGCCCTGGAACATGTCCCTGACCGCGGCGGCATCGAAATCCCTTTTTCTTTCCATGAGGGAATTGAAGGCCGAGTGTACGGCAAGCAGCAGTCTTTCTATTTTTTCATTGGTCTCCACCGCTTCCCGGCTCTTGCCGTTCAGCCGGCTCTCACGCGCGTTCCACAGCCCGGGGGTGCAGGAGAGCTTGCAGCTGAACTGCGCCATCGTGCGGTTGAGGGTGATCCGTCCCATGATCGGGGCTTTGCCGGTCTTGTCCGGCTCGCTCTTTTTCAGGTAGAGCAGCACCTTGAATTTTTCCACTTTCATAACGCTCTTTTTTAGGTTGTAAAAATACTCCTTTGAAAAGCGTCCTTTGGCATGCAAAACATTGAGAAACAGTGAATACAAATCCGCTTTGTTCTTATCGGTAAAAATTCGGTTACCTGCCGTCGTTTCCGAAACAGGCGGCTAACAGTCTGGTAACTGAAACGTCGCAATATTTTGTTTTCTTTTGCAGGTCTGTCTGTTCTGCAATTCTCGCAAAATGCTTAATTATAAACGTTTTACGTTTAATTATCGTCATTCTGTTTTTTATTGCATTTCTAAATATTACTTATACAGCACGCCATACATGGGCTACGATGGCTTATTATAGCGAGGTGCATCCCGGCATTATCTCCGAAGCAATGGGACATTCATCTATTATGGTGACTGAGACTTATCTAAAACCTTTTAGAAATAAGAAAATAGATGAGGCAAATATTCAAGTGATTGCTTTTGCGAAACAATACATTACTCCTATAATTGCCTGAGATATAGAATATTACTTAATAGGTAACGACAAATTTCTCTTGTGACATCCTCCAAGGCGTTCGGGCGGATGATTACTGACAAAAAGTACAAAAAGATTATTTCCCTCATTCCGGAATATGCAATGAGGATAAGAGAATTCTTTGCTTAAATTTGAAGGTTCATAGACTGTGAATACAAAGAATTCGTAGTTTCGTGCATTTTACTATTCTTTTTTAATAGTTTATTAGAAAAAAGATGTTATTTGTTTGCTTGTTTTCAGAAATATGTCCATATTTGCAGCGTGTTTTATGAGGTTGTGTCAAAACGCTGGCCCAACCTTTTTTTATGCACAAAGCCCAGACTTTCCCAAGCCCGGGCTTTGTTATTACCCAAAGTTTTTGTATCTTTAGGCATAAAGTTTTTCGTTATGGCAAAGTTACATTTTCGTCCTTACATTCCCAACCAAACAGTTCTTTTTCCCCAAAGAATTGATGAAAACATAGCAGCGAACGATCCGGTTCGCATAGTTAATACTGTTGTTGATAATCTCAATCTTGACAATTTCAAGAAGCTTTATAAAGCAACCGGTCGTTGTCCTTATCATCCTAAAATGATGCTCAAGGTGATTATTTACGCCTACATGAACAATATCTATTCGTGCCGCAAAATAGAGAAGCTTCTCCTACGTGACATTCATTATATCTGGCTTTCCGGTAATGAACATCCGGATTTTATTACCATCAACCGTTTCCGTAACCGTGTCAAGGAGGAAATCAACAACGTCTTCACGCAGTTGGTCCTTGTCCTTGCCGACAAAGGTTTCATCAGCCTTGACGTAGAGTATATCGACGGTACCAAGATTGAGTCCAGGGCCAACAAATATACTTTTGTCTGGCGCAAGACAGTCGAAAAGAACCGTACAAAGCTGATGGATAAGATCCGCATTCTCCTGGAGCAGGTGGATGAAGCCATAGCCCAAGAGAACTCCGTCAAAGACACCCCCGTAGAGTTCACTCCCGCCATGCTCTCAGATATAGTGGATGAACTTAAAGAGGTACTGGAACACCAACCTGTAACAAAGGACAAGGAACAAAAGAAAGTCATCCGGGAAAAGAAGAAACAGGTCCGGGAACTTGAGGAGTACCGTGACAAGTTGATGGAATACGACAACCATCTTGATACTCTTGGAGAACGCAACTCCTATTCCAAGACCGATCCTGATGCCACCTTCATGCGCATGAAAGAAGACGCCATGAGAAACGGGCAGACAAAGCCCGGATATAATCTGCAAATAGGTACCGAGAACCAATTCCTCATAGACTTCCGACTGTTTCCAAACCCAACCGATACACTGACCCTCATACCTTTCTTCCACTCCTTTGAGCAACGCTATAACCGCTTACCAACTGTCGGTGTGGCAGACTCCGGTTACGGCTCGGAAGAAAATTACCGGTTCATGCAAGATAATGGGATAGAAGCCTTTGTCAAGTACAACTACTTCCATAAAGAACGGCGTCCCCGTTATACCCCCAATCCATTCCATACGGAGAGTCTCCATTACAATGCGGAAGAGGATTATTACGTTTGTCCTATGGGGCAGCACATGAACCGTATAGGAACCAGATGTGACAAGACTGCGAGCGGATACATCACCGAAAGTGCCCGGTATAAAGCACAAAGATGTGAAGGGTGCCCTTTGCGTGGCAGTTGCTTTAAAGCCCGGGGGAACCGTATTATAGAAGTAAACCACCGGTTAAACCAATACAAACGGCAGGCACGGGAAAGGTTGCTCTCGGAAGAAGGCATCAGGCATAGGGGAAGGCGATGTATAGAACCGGAAGCAGTTTTTGGACAAATGAAACACAACATGGCATACAGAAGGTTCCGGCATGTGGGACAAGACAAGGTTACAATGGACTTTGCCTTCTTTGCTATAGCATTTAATATCAAAAAAATGTGTGCAAAACTGCTAAAAGCGAGAAAGGGAAAGAATGTACACGCTATATTTATCGCTCTCAGACCATGTGTGGCTCAAAATGCGGGGAATGTAACGACTTATCGTTTAATGAGGCAAAAAATAGCCGCATAGACAAAAAAGGAAAATGAATGTTTTAGATCAAAAAAAGGAGATGTGCCTGAGTTTTGACACACCTCCAAACTGCTAATAGAATTAGCAAATTAAAGGAATTTATTTTTTTTAATTTATAAATTAAACGATTTTTTTATTATGAACAAAAAGTATTTAAGCGTTATCCTATTTGGAGCCTTATTGACGGTTTCTATGGGGACTTTTACGTCTTGTAAAGACTATGATGACGACATCGATAGTCTGGATCAACGGATCACTTCCGTAGAGAAAAGTTTGGAGGACCTTAAAGCTCGGATTAATGCGGGTGCTGTTATTACAAATGTAACACCCACTGCTAATGGAGTTACTGTAACATTGAGCGACAACAAAACATTTGAATTAAAGAACGGTACTAATGGAACTAATGGAACCAATGGTACAAACGGAACCAACGGAACCAACGGTACAGTTGTTACTATCGGAGAGAATGGGAACTGGTTCTTGGACGGCGAAGACTCCGGTCTGCCTTCTCGTGGTATAAAGGGCGAAGCAGGTAATGATGGCAATGATGGTAACGATGGCAATGATGGTGTTTCTGCACCTACCATTTATTATTATCCGGGTACTGATGGCGCAGAAGCTGGTTTATGGGTAAAAATGACCAAAGCTGCTGATGGAAAAGAAACGAAAGAAGTAACTACCATCCCTTGTATTCCTGAAGGAAAAGAAGCTGTTTCTGCCATTTGGGATACAGAAAATGGTTATCTTATTCTTAACAACGTAGATAAAAGTGAAGGTCCTGTTAAGATTAAATTGACAGATACTCTTCGCTCATTGGCTTTTGTACCTGGAACAATCGACACGAAGCTAGGTATGGGAGTTATTGACTTCTATTCTCTTTTGGTATATAATAATACAAGTAAGAAGAATGAATTCCTGGTATCAAACAATCCTCTTGTTACTTATCGCTTGAATCCTCAAAACGCAGATGTGAAAAACGTAGAATGGTCTTTCATTGATCGTGTTGTAGAAACTCGTGTAGCCGGCGACAATGAATCTTTGCTTAAGATTATGAGTGCAAAAAAAGGCGAAGAGGGTGGCATGATTTTCCAACTGCAATCAACAAAGACTTTGGATTATCTGAAAGCAAACCAGGAAGCTATTTTTGCTCTGAAAGCAACTAATAAAGAAGATGCTACTGAAATTGTATCAGACTATGCAGTAGTCAAAGCTTCTGAACTAAAAGAATATGGTATTGCTAAGATCAAAGATGGAAAAGCAACAACTACACCTGTATCTTACTATCCCACTACAGTGCCTGCACTTGGTGTTCCAGCTGATGCAGAATTTATCTATACAGGTGAACTAAATCTAAGTAAGATTACAGAAGCATGGGCTAAAGAAATTGAAAAATCTCTGGCTTCTATCGGTGTGGAAAACATTACTTATGAATATGCTAAACCGGAGAAATATCTGGGAAGTGATGGAAAGACTAATCAACAACAGTTTGTAACAGCCCCTGATAAGAACGGTGTTGTTGTCGTTGATAAAGCATGGTTAGCTCAAGGTACTGCTTCTGTTGGTCGTACTCCGATCTTTACTGTGACAGCAAAAGTGAATGGCACTGTTGTTGCAAGCGGTTATGTTAAAGCAGAAATAACAGCTGTTGAATCTGTAGAAAAAGGTGACTTGCCTATTGCTGTTGCATTAGGAGATATTGAATATTCTTCTATCGCCACTCCTTATAATAGATACGAATTATCATGGGATAGAGCCAATGCCGAAATTTATGACGTATTGGGTATGACTAAGGAAACATTCCAGCAGAACTATGATGAAACTTACAAGATAACTCAAGAGACAGGTGTAACCGCTAGCGGCTGGACCTATACATCCGGTTCTACTACCGAAACTGCTATGGCATGGATTGAAATGACTCCTAAAGTGCTTCTCGGTGAAGGAACGGCAAAAGTTACATACACTGCGAAAAATAACTTCGTGAATAAGAATGTAGTTATCACATTTACTTACAACGTAGTTCATACAAAAGCATTCCCCGAACTGAATCCTGATTATCTGATTGGTACTAACATCGTTCAGGTTAAGGGTAAGATGGAAGACAACTCATGGAAACTTGTAAGTGAAATGAAGGAACAGTTCAAGAATTACATGAGCGGTTATCAATTGCCGGGCAACCACACTAAACTTTACTTCCGCTTGAAAGGTACAAATCAGACTGGTGCTTCAATCTCCGGTACAGATTATAAAGATCAGGAGATTAAACTGACTACTCCGTTTGCTAAAGGTGAAGGTTCTCGTGACTACAATGTTGAAATGGTAGCTGACTTGTCAAATGGTGAAAAATGCGTGAAAGAATACGTAGTTCGTTTCGTTCCTCCATTCAGTGCTGAAGTTGATGCTATGACTCTGAAAACTTACATGGCCAACCATGATTCTAAAGATCTTGCTAACCTAGTAGTTATTAGAGACAGAGATGATAAAATAGTTTATGAAAAAGGTACTTATACTACTTATGGCAAAGACACTTATAAACTTGACAAGGCTGGTATCACCTTTAATTATGGATTGAAGCCTAACCCATCTTTCGGAGATAAGTTGACAATTACCGGTTCTATAATCGATTGGTATAATGGCGGTAATGATTTACAGCAAAATAAGTCTGCTAAATCTGTAGTAACAATTACTATCCCCGAAATATCAACTATTGAGGTTGAAGGTGATATTATTGTTCTGTCTACTGAAAATAGTAAGAACTGACACAAAATCGGTACAAATACCGATCTGTGATTAGAAAAACGAAGGGTATTAATAAGAACAATACCCTTCCTAATTGAACTTCAAAGAGTATAAGTCTGTTCTTGCGAAAGCCCAGACTTTATAACTTACTCTTTACCGAGGATACTCTTGTTCCCCACGAGTATCCTCTTTTTTTATACCATACTAACAACCACTTAATCCCAAGAAGATATTATTTAAAATCTTTATTCTATACTATTTTACACATTCATACCACTCTGAATTTACAAATAAATGTTATTAGAAAAACTCACTGACCTTTTATAAAAAAAGAGCAAAACAAAACAAAGAAATAAAACCACATATATACTAGGCACAATATCAATGATAGAAGAGCATTAGTTATATATTGTTGTTTATGATAAAAACTTAATTTTTTATATTGTTAATATAATATTTTTATATCTTTGCGCATACTCACAAATAAAATATAAGAAATATGAAATTAGGAAGACAAAATTATGTAAGAACGAGGTTGAAGTTTCTTGGAATCTTTTCCCTAGTATTTCCCCTACTCTTCTCATGTAAGGATTCTGATTCGGACGAGAACCAATTTAATCCAAATGCTCCTGTAGAAGTTAATGCTATCATTCCAGAAACCGGATCTGTAGCTTTACCACTTGTTATTCATGGAAAAAATTTCGGAGTGGACAAATCCAAAATCAAAGTTTACTTTGATGATGTTCAAGCACAAATCATTACTGCTAAAAGCGAACACTTGTATGTGTTAAATCCCCGGCAAACGGGAGGAGAACACATCGTTAAAGTAATTGTTAATGATAAAGAAGGGGTATTAAAAGAGAAATTCACTTATATCGTAACTTCTTCTGTTACAACTGTTGCCGGTAGTGGTGAATATGACGTTATTGACGGAAATGCATTGGAAGCCGCATTTGCATCCCCTGAATACATCGCTGTAGATGACAAAGGCAATATCGTTGCTTCTGACTATAGAGGTGATTACTTAAGATTAATTTCCATAGAAGAAAGTAAAGTAACTACTCTATTTGAAGATGGATCTATATATGGCTTGAGTTTTTCACCAGATTATTCAACACTTTATATAGGAATGGAAGGAAATAGTATCATGTCCAATGAATTAGACTGTAATTCCAGTTGGTTGCGTTCGGTCGTACCAAATACTGTTGATATGGGATATGGTACTGCTACTACAGTGACAGACTCTAAAGGTAATGTATATTATATTGGTTACAAGGGAGAAATTGCCCAAAAAAACATTGAGACAGAAACAATCACTGTGATTGGTAAAATTCCAAGTGATCTCATTGATATTGAAGCTGACGGAAGTGGTGTAGATTATTATGCAGCGTATAATCCCAAAGACAATCATATCTACATATCTACTAGATTCGAAAATGTAATTATTCGTTTTGAAGCAGGCATTAAAACATTAGAAAGTGACGATTTTGAGTTATATGCTGGAACATTGAATCAAAGTGGACTTAATAATGGTCCACGCCTGAATGCAACATTTTATGAACCCAGAGGAATGGCATTCGACAGTAAAGGTAATATGTATATAGCTGATTCTAAAAACAATGTTATTCGCATGATTAACCCAGAAGGAGAGGTCAGCACATTTATAGGAAATCCAGAAGGAGGACATAAAGATGGAAGTCTAGAAGAAGCATTATTTTACCGTCCTTATGACGTAACTATATCCCCTGAAGATTTTATTTATGTCGCAGATGCTGGAAATCACCGCGTTCGATGTATTGCAATTCAATAGTTAATTTAGACTGAAAGAAAAATGAAAAAAAACACATATATCCTTCTTGCATGTCTTTTACTCTGCCTTCCCAATACAATAAAGGCGCAAGAAACATCATTCAATCTTACTGGTGTTGTTACATCCAAAGGAGAGTTACTTCCCGGAGTAAATATCCATATTAAAAATAAGCCTGGTGCAGGTGTTGTCACTAATCTTGATGGAAAATATCAAATAAAAGTACAAATATCTGACGTATTAGTTTTTTCTTTTATTGGATATAAATCTCAAGAAAAACTAATTAGCCAAAAGACCAGTAAACTGGATATCGAATTGGAAGAAGAAACTGGAAAAATTGATGAAGTAGAAATAGTAGCTTATGGCAAACAAAGAAAAGTGAGTGTAGTGGGAGCTATTTCGTCCATCAATATAGATGATTTAAAAAGCTCACCGGTCACATCAATGTCCAATGCCTTAGCCGGAAGAATGGCTGGTATCATCGGAGTACAGCAAAGTGGAGAACCCGGATCAGATGTTTCAGAGTTCTGGATTCGTGGTATCAGTACTTTTGGGGCAAAATCAACTGCTTTATTCCTGATCGACGGAGTAGAACGCACGCAAAATGACTTCAACAATCTTCTCCCGGAAGATATAGAAAGTTTTTCCATTCTGAAAGACGCTTCAGCTACAGCCGTTTATGGTGCTCGTGGCGCAAATGGAGTTGTATTGATTACTACTAAAAGAGGTAAAGAAGGAAAGATGTCTATTAGTGCCAATGTTAAAACAATGATTGAATATCTTCCCAGACTCCCTAAATATCTAAGAGCTTATGATTATGCTAATCTGGCAAATGAAGCGAAGTTAGTACGTGGAGAAGTGCCTCTTTACGATGATAGAATGTTTGAAGTAATAAAATACCATTTGGATGACAACTTCTACCCCGATATCAATTGGCAGGATGAGATACTAAAAAAAGCAACTTTTGGCTGGCAAGCAAACTTGAATATCTCTGGTGGAGGTAGCATTGCACGCTATTTTATGAGTCTCAATTATAGAGGCAACGATGCAGCTTACAAAGAATCAAATATACATAAATACAATACCAATGTTAAACGTCACCAATATAGCTTCCGTTCCAACATCGATGTGAATGTAACAAAATCGACCATTATTAGCTTAAATCTGGCTACTACCATTATCGATATGAATCGCCCGGGTATTGGAACAACAAACGCTATATGGAGTGCACAAGCAAATATGAACCCTTTAAACGTACCTAAAGTATATACTAATGGACAATTTCCCGCATACGGAAAAGATGATGCAACATCTCCATACGTTCTATTGAATGAAACCGGATACATTAGTGAATATAACAACACACTGCAATCAACACTGAAACTGAATCAAGATTTGGGAATGATAACCAAGGGGTTAAGTTTTGAGGCTTCCATATCATTCGACTCCTATAATTATCATAATGGAGAACGAAAGAAAATGCCGGAACTATACAAAGCAATCGGATATAGTTCTACTGGTAAATTGCTCACTGAAAAAACCGTAGAAGCTCAACCCATAGAATATACTCCGACTTCGGGAGGCAACCGAAAAGTTTATGCTGAAGCACGACTCCATTATGAACGAATGTTTGGATGGCATAGAATTGGAGGATTATTTTTATATAATCAAAGTAGCTACAACACAACAGGAGCTACAGACGAAATAAGTTCCATTCCGGTACGTACACAAGGAATTGCAGGAAGAATAACTTATTCATACAAGGATATTTACCTCTCTGAATTTAACTTTGGATACAACGGTACTGAAAACTTTCCTAAAGGACAACGATTCGGCTTCTTCCCTTCCATCGCTTTAGGATGGGTAATTAGTAACTACGCAGCAATACAAGAAAAACTACCTTTCCTCAGACTGATGAAGATAAGATATTCATTTGGTCTGGTAGGTAATGATGAATTAAACCAACGCTTCCCATTCCTGACTTATGTCGGCTCTACTGATGGATATAAATTTGGTGATCGTGGAGAAAACGTGTTTAAAGGTATCGGTATTACTCAACAAGGTTCAGAAGGATTGCAATGGGAGAAAGCTGTCAAACATAACCTAGGACTGGACATCACATTATTTGATAAGATTTCCATGGAATTTGATTATTTCCATGATACAAGAAGTCGTATTTTTATGGAACGTACCCAACTTCCAGATATCATGGGTATACCAACTACCCCTTACGGAAACGTAGGTAAAATGAAAAATTACGGATATGACGGAACACTGAGTTATCATGACAAAATAGGTGATGATTTTTCCTATGAATTAAGAGGTAATTTTACAATTACCAAAAATAAGATTTTAGAATACGACGAACCAAACTATAAATATTCCTACCTAGCCAAAAAAGGACAAAGTTTGAATATAACTTATGGATACGTAGCACTAGGATATTTCCGTGATGAAGATGATATTAAAAACAGCCCACAACAATTTGGCAACGTAATGCCAGGTGATATTAAATACAAAGATGTCAACGGAGACAATGCTATCACAGAAGAAGATATTGTACCTATAGGAAACTCTAACATCCCACGTATCCAATACGGATTTGCTGGTAATTTCTCTTATAAGAATTGGGACTTAGGTATTTTCTTCAGGGGTTCCGGAGCTTCGGATTTCTTTTATGGAGGGCAAGCATACTTCCCGTTCCAGAAAGGAGAGACAGGAAATATTCTTAGTATCGTCAATGATCCGTCAAACCGCTGGATACCAGCTTCGTTTTCAGGAGATAAAGCTACAGAAAATCCTAATGCACGTTTTCCACGATTATCTTATGGTACAAACAAAAATAATTTTCAAAAATCAACTCATTGGTTAGGGAATAGTGCCTTTTTACGATTGAAAACCATAGAAATCGGATATACTGTGCCAAACAAGTTATTGCACAATATATATATGAAAGGATTACGAATATCAGTGATTGGAGATAATCTACATGTATGGGACAAGGTGAAAATATGGGATCCGGAACAAGCTGATAAAAACGGTGCAATCTACCCACTCACACGTTCCTTTACCTTAAACTTACAAGCTTCATTCTAAAATTTGAAATTATGATAAGAAAAATTATATACTTACCGTTCATTTCCTTGCTAATAGGGTTATGTACATGTTTCATACAATCCTGTAACTATCTGGATATTGACCAGTATATCAATGATATGCAATCATTGGATACCGTTTTTCAGAAAAAAGGATTAACAGAACAATTCCTCTATAATGTATACAGTTACTTACCATCCCCCGGTCAAACATGGGATGGAGATAATCCCAAATCCATTCCATGGATATTATGTGCAGATGAGGCATTTAATGTAGAGCCTAATGGCGTTAATAACTTTTGCAATAACATTTTCACATCTAATAATAAAGAGTTCACGAAATGGAAAAGGTACTATGAAGGTATACGTAACGCCAGTATTTTCATAAAACGCGCACCAGAGTGTAAAGAGTTAAACACTATACAACTCCGTGAATATATAGGTGAAGCCCAGTTCCTTAAAGCTTATTTTTATTTTGAACTCATGAAACAATATGGTCCGATATGCTTAGTACCAGAAGATGGCTTCACATTGGAACAGCCCATAGAAGAAATTCTGATCGCCAGAAACTCTTGGGACGAATGTGTAGATTACGTCAACAATCTTCTTGAAGAAGCAGCCCAAAAATTACCAGACGAACGCCCCTCGTCAGATTTTGGAAAACCTACCTCAGGAGCAGCACTTGCTGCCAGGTCAAGGTTACTTCTTTATAGTGCAAGTCCTTTATTCAATGGAAATACATCTTATGCCGACTTCAAAGATAAAAAGACAGGTATCAATTATATCAACCAGATCAAGGATGAAAGCAAATGGGCCGTTGCAGCTCTAGCAGCCAAAGAAGTGATCAATAAAGGAACATATAAGCTCATGAACGTTCCTGAAGATGAAAAAACTCCTGCATTACCTAAAAACGTAGTATCTGATCCGGATTTCTACAATCAATATCCTAATGGAGCTGCAGGCATTGATCATTATTTATCTTATGCCAATATGTTTAATGGTTCCGTCAGTGGTTCAAAAAATACTGAAATAATTTTTGCAATGCCAGGAATAGAAATAGACCGATATTGCGGTCCCAATAAAATGAGAGGGTACAGTAGCTACAATGTTACTCAAAAACTAGTAGATGCATATTATATGATCAATGGAAAAACAATTGAGGAGGGAGGAAGTGATCCTGATTACCCATATACTACAGAGAAATCTAGTTCTAGCACTAATTTTTCAGGTTATATACTTCCTTCAGGTGTATATGGTTGGTATCTAAATCGTGAAATGAGATTTTATGCCACAATAGGGTTTAACCGTTCTTATTATATTGGTTCTTCAAGTCCAAGAAGTACTTTTAAAAATTTCGAAGCAGAATTTCATTCCGGAGGAAATTGTACAGATGCCGTTTCAGGAACATGGATGGCTGATCGTTTCAGATATTGTATGACAGGCTACTTATGCCGTAAATTCCAAAATCCTGAGGATGTATTCGGAGGCAGTTATTATGGTTCGGTTAAACCTAAAGTATGGATAGACTATCGATTAGCTGAAATCTACCTGAATTATGTAGAAGCCCTAAATGAACTAACGGGTTCTCATACAATAGGAGAAAAAACTGTTTCTCGTGATCCATCGGAAATAAAAAAATATTTCAATATGATTCGCTACCGTGCCGGGCTACCGGGAATCACACTCTCAGATGCAGATAATGCAGAAAAGGTTAGGCAACTCATACGGAAAGAGTGCCAAATAGAATTAGCCTGGGAAGGACACCGTTATTTCGATGTACGAAGATGGAAAATTGCTATCGAAGAAGAAAATGATAATGTAACAGGAATGGCTGTCAATAAAAAAGAAGATGACGGTTTTTATCGTGTCGTACAAGTAAAAGAAGTAGCATATGCCTACAAAAGGTTTAGTTCACGAAAAAACTTTTGGCCGATCCCTCAAACTGAAATCACCAAAAATACGAATATAGTTCAAAATCCCGGATGGGAATGATAATACAAAAAGAAGAATATGAAAAAAATATATTTATTAACGATTTTAGGGATTGCTTCCCTATTCACTTCGTGCTCGAACAAAGTAGACTTTGGAGAACAATATAAAAAAATTGTATATATTGTCAATAGTAAAGATGCATTGTATTATGCACAACACGATGCAACTAATGCTAGTAAAGGCAACATCAGTGTATATACTACAGGTTCCGAATTACCTAATCAAGATATTCGAGTATCCTACAAAGTAGACGAGAAAGCTTTAGATAGTTTCAACCAGAAAGAATACGGTGACCGGACTGAACTGTATTTTTCTCTGATTCCTAAAGAATTATATTCTTTTGAAACTGCAGATGTTACAATCAAAAAAGGAAATCCTTACGGTTGTTTGAATTTCACAATCAACACACTTGCGTTACTACCCAATAAAGTATACATACTACCTATTACTATATATGAAGCACAAGGTGCTGAAATAAGCGAAAATCTACACACAATTTTATATGTCATTCGAATAAAAAACATATATGCCGGCAACTATATATCATCATGTACTATCAATAATACAGCGAAAGGAGATTTTAACAAAAAGATTACTGCTGCAACTAGTAAAAAGATTCTGCTACCACTGGCCAATAAAAGCAATATGTCGAGTAGCAATACTTTAGATTACAATACAGACTATTACCAAATAACTATTAATGACGATAACACCTTGCTTCTGGAACCTTATTTACAATCAATTATACATCAGGACACAGAAACACAAAGTTATTATGACCCTGAAGAACGTATTTTCTATATTTACTATAATATGGAAGATAAATACGGAGATTATATACCTGTTAAAGAAATATTAAAAGCGATTTGATATATGAAACATTTAAAAACAGTTATCAGTTTGACAATTGTATTGATTCTTTCTATGGGAGGAGTCTATGCGCAAAATATAAAATATACACTTGATGTCAAAGTAAACAGCCCTAACAGCAAGTTATTCATTCTTCAAAAAGAGAAGAACAGTGTACAAATAGATTCCATAGTATCGACTGATGGAAACTTCCATACAGAAGGAGAAGTAGCCAACATAAGTAAAGCCTATCTTTATCTAGTCCCTAAGGAGCAATATTCCAGTAATACTTCTTTTAAAAAAGGATTCCCCATATATTTAGAATCGGGAAAGATTACTGTCGTTTCAAATGAACCGACATTAGATAACAGCATATTAGACGGAACTCCTTCCAATAAAGATTTATATACATATAATGAAACCAGAAAAACATTCATCATAAAAATGAATCAACTGGAAAAGGATTATAGTAAGGCTAAACAGGAAAAGGATATTGTAAAAATGCAAATGATAGAAAGTGAATATGACGATCTGGAATTAAAATTGAAACAAGCAGAAAATGACTTCTTCAACTCTCATCCAAATTCTTTTGTAAGCTTTGACTGGCTAAATTCATCTTTCAACATTGCTACACAGAAATCGAAAGTTATGGCCTTATTCAACCAAATGGGAGAGAATATAAAACAGTCGGAAGCTGGAAAACAATTCAAAAACAAACTGGATAATACACAGTCTGTGGAGATCAACGAGATAGCTCCAAACTTCTCGGCTCTTAATCCTGAAGGCAAAGAAATCTCTCTCAACTCATTTCGTGGAAAATACGTATTACTAGATTTCTGGGCTTCATGGTGTGGACCTTGTCGCAGAGAGAATCCGAATGTAGTAGCTGCTTATAACGCATATAAAAACAAAAATTTCACAATATTAGGAGTATCACTTGACAACTCTAAAGAAGCATGGATTAAAGCAATAGAAAAAGATAATCTAACTTGGGAACAAGTATCCGATCTAAAAGGTTGGAACGCAGCTCCTGCCGCACTTTACAGCGTTCATGGCATACCATCAAATTTTTTAATTGATCCTCAAGGGCGAATCATTGCAACCAATTTGAGAGGAGAGGAATTATCAAAGAAGTTAAGTGAAGTACTTCCATAATAAAATCTTTATATTTACAAAAGATCATTTGGGAGAATATATCACAAGATCATTAAAAGTAGCGTCCTTTGATAATGAGTGACGCTACTTTTTTATAAGAAATAGCAGTCAAAATACTAAAACTCTTCCAAAATGCCTATCTTTGCAATCTAATTACCGATAACTAAATAAAAACGAAATAGATAAATGGCATTGCAATGTGGTATTGTCGGACTACCGAACGTAGGTAAATCGACACTTTTCAACTGTTTGTCGAATGCAAAAGCACAGGCGGCAAATTTTCCTTTCTGTACAATCGAACCGAATGTAGGGGTAATCACTGTTCCCGATGAGCGTTTAAATGCGCTAGCAGAACTGGTTCACCCTCAACGAATCGTTCCTACTACAGTAGAAATCGTAGACATTGCCGGGTTGGTGAAAGGTGCAAGCAAAGGCGAAGGATTGGGAAATAAGTTCCTTGCTAATATCCGCGAGACAGACGCCATCATTCATGTGCTCCGCTGTTTTGATGACGACAATGTGACACACGTAGACGGAAGTATTAATCCAATCCGCGACAAAGAAATCATCGACTATGAACTTCAACTAAAGGATTTGGAAACAATCGAAAGCCGCATCCAAAAAGTACAGAAACAAGCACAGACCGGTGGTGATAAAGTTGCCAAGCAAGCTTACGATGTCCTTGTTCAATACAAAGAGGCACTCGAACAAGGTAAGTCTGCACGTACTGTAACCTTTGAAACTAAAGATGAACAGAAGATTGCACACGAACTGTTTCTACTGACCAGCAAACCTGTAATGTATGTATGTAATGTAGACGAAGCCAGTGCAGTGAATGGCAACAAATATGTAGATATGGTACGTGAAGCAGTGAAAGATGAGAATGCTGAAATTCTGATTGTAGCTGCCAAAACAGAAGCGGACATTGCCGAGCTTGAAACATATGAAGACCGCCAGATGTTCCTTGCCGAAGTAGGACTCGAAGAATCGGGCGTAGCACGCCTTATCAAATCAGCCTACAAACTGCTAAACCTCGAAACTTACTTTACAGCAGGAGTACAAGAAGTACGTGCATGGACTTACGAGAAAGGATGGAAAGCTCCACAATGTGCCGGAGTCATTCATACAGATTTTGAAAAAGGATTTATCCGTGCAGAAGTAATCAAATACGAAGATTTTATCAACTACGGATCGGAAGCAGCTGTGAAAGAAGCCGGAAAGCTGGGTATTGAAGGAAAGGAATATATCGTGCAAGATGGGGATATCATGCACTTCCGTTTCAACGTTTAACAACTTTAATGAGGAGTGGTGAACTTGGTTTATTCACAATTCATCATTCTTCATTTTTAATTCTTCATCTATCATGAAATATCTTATCGCAGGAACCGGTGGCGTCGGTGGCAGTATTGCAGGATTTCTATCACTCGCCGGAAAAGATGTTACTTGTATTGCTCGCGGAGCTCATTTGCAAGCCATACAAACAAACGGTCTAAAGTTGAAATCAGACTTAAAAGGAGAACATACACTCGCCATACCGGCGACAAACGCAGAAGAGTTTAATGAGAAAGTAGATGTCATCTTTGTTTGTGTCAAAGGCTATTCCATTGATTCCATTACTGAACTTATCAAGAGAGACTCACATGAGAATACGGTTGTTATCCCTATTCTGAATGTCTACGGAACTGGTCCACGCATCCAGCGTCTCGTACCGGGTGTTACGGTACTTGATGGTTGCATCTACATTGTCGGCTTCGTTTCCGGTATAGGTGAAATCACTCAAATGGGAAAGATTTTCCGTTTGGTTTATGGAGCACATAAAGGTACTAAGGTTGCTCCAGGCATTCTGGAAGCGATACAGAAAGATCTCCAGGACAGTGGCATCAAGGCTGAGATTTCTCCGGATATCAACCGGGATACATTTATCAAATGGTCGTTTATCTCAGCAATGGCTGTTACAGGAGCCTATTATGATGTCCCTATGGGCGAAGTACAGAAGCCTGGAAAAGTGCGGGATACATTTATTGGACTCTCTAAGGAAAGTTCCGAATTGGGACGCAAACTAGGAGTTGAGTTTCCGGAAGATCCAATTAGTTATAACCTGAAAGTCATCGACAAGCTCGATCCTGAAAGTACCGCGTCCATGCAAAAGGACTTGGCGAAAGGACATGAATCCGAAATTCAAGGTTTGTTATTCGATATGATTGCAACTGCAGAAGAACAAGGAGTGGATATCCCTACTTACCGCATGGTTGCTGAGAAATTTACTAAACGTTAATTGTAAAACCGTAAACCAATATACAAAATGAATACCTTATTACTATCTATCAATTGGAATCCGAATCCCGAATTTTTCAACCTGTTCGGCATTTCTATCCGTTATTATGGAATCTTGTGGGCAATAGGAATCTTCTGCGCTTATTTCATTGTTCGTTACCAATATCGGGATAAAAAGATAGATGAGAAGAAATTCGATCCTCTCTTCTTCTATTGTTTTTTCGGTATTCTGATTGGTGCCCGTCTGGGACATTGTTTGTTCTATGATCCAAGCCATTATCTGACCAGTGGAAAAGGATTCATAGAAATGTTTATTCCAATCCGGTTCTTGCCGGGTGGAGGATGGAAATTTACAGGCTATGAAGGACTCGCCAGTCATGGTGGAACACTCGGTTTGATTATTGCACTCTGGTTATATTGCCGTAAAACGAAGATGCATTACATGGAAGTAGTGGACATGATTGCCGTTGCTACCCCACTCACTGCCTGCTGCATTCGTCTGGCAAACCTGATGAACTCTGAAATTATCGGTAAGCCGACAGATATGCCTTGGGCATTCGTTTTTGAACGAGTAGATATGCTTCCCCGTCATCCGGGACAACTCTATGAGGCTATTGCATACCTGATTCTATTCTTCATCATGATTTTCTTGTATAAAAAATACAGTAGGAAATTACACCGAGGCTTCTTCTTCGGACTTTGTCTGGCTTATATCTTCACGTTCCGCTTCTTTATCGAATTCGTAAAAGAAAACCAGGAATCATTTGAAGACAATATGATGTTCAACATGGGACAATGGCTAAGCATTCCGTTCATTATTGTCGGCATCTATTTTATGTTCTTTTACGACCGCAAAAAAGTGTCGGAAAGATAAAGCATATATAAACATAGAAATCCGGAAGAGGAGAGAGGAGAATTAAACAATGAAAGGGATATACCCCTTATTTGCCTCTAACAATCCTCTTAATATCACTTAGCTTATTCAATGCCTCAATTGGAGTTAGATTATTTACATCCAGATTCAGAATTTCATCACGAATTTGGCAGAGTATCGGATCGTCCAATTGGAAAAAGCTCAATTGCATTCCTCCCCGGTTTTCACTAACTTCAGCCAATGGTTTACCACCAATTCCTTGTTGGCGATTATCTGATTCCAACTCTTTCAGAATCTCATTCGACCGCTTCACAATACTTTTTGGCATACCCGCCATTTTTGCTACATGAATACCAAAAGAGTGTTCACTGCCTCCCCGCTCCAACTTACGCAGGAAAATTACCTTATTATCCACCTCTTTTACAGACACATTATAATTTTTGATACGCTTGAAGGATTTCTCCATCTCATTCAATTCATGATAGTGCGTAGCAAACAAAGTCCGGGCTTTTGCCCTCGGATGTTCATGAATATATTCTACAATCGCCCAAGCGATAGAAATACCATCATACGTAGAAGTACCACGACCTAACTCATCAAAAAGAACTAAACTACGGGAAGATATATTGTTCAATATATCAGCTGCTTCGTTCATTTCCACCATAAAAGTAGACTCACCCACTGAAATATTGTCACTGGCTCCTACTCTGGTAAATATCTTGTCAACTAATCCGATCTGTGCACTTTCTGCCGGAACAAATGAACCGATTTGTGCCAACAATGTAATCAACGCCGTCTGTCGCAAGAGTGCTGATTTACCGGCCATGTTCGGACCTGTAATAATAATAATCTGTTGTGTACTATTATCCAACATCACATCGTTTGCAATATACTTTTCTCCGATCGGAAGCTGTTTTTCAATCACCGGATGGCGTCCTTGGCGGATATCCAGAACTTCATTATCTTCAATTACCGGACGGATGTAACGATTCTCACGAGCAACATTGGCAAATGACAACAAACAATCCAAACGGGCAATCTGATTTGCATTAATTTGTATCTGAGGGATAAATTCTGTCAATGCCTGTACTAAGTCTGTATAAAGTTGAGTTTCCAAAACTAGAATCTTATCTTCCGCTCCCAGTATCTTTTCTTCATATTCTTTCAGTTCCTGTGTAATATAACGTTCCGCATTGACCAAAGTCTGTTTACGAATCCATTCCTGAGGTACTTTCTCTTTATGTATATTACGGACTTCAATATAGTAGCCGAACACATTATTATAAGCCACTTTCAGACTAGGAATGCCGGTCAGTTCACTCTCCCGTTGCTGAATCTGCAACAGATAATCTTTTCCCGTAAACGAAATACGGCGCAAATCATCCAACTCTGCATTAACGCCATCCTTTATCACACCACCTTTATTGACCAGCAATGGCGGATCGTTTTTAATCTCTTTATCAATCCGGTCGCGGATAGATATACAAAGGTTCAACTGTTCACCAATACTATTCAGACTTGCATTATCTGCTTCCATACATGCCTGTTTAATAGGCTCGATGGCCTGCAATGCCACCTTCAACTGAACTACCTCACGAGGAGACACACGTCCTACAGCAACTTTCGAAATGATTCGTTCCAAATCGCCAATCAAATGTAATTGTTCCTCTATTAATTCCTTAAAATCAGGCTGTCGAAAAAAATACTCCACCACATTCAAGCGGTCATTAATCGGCTTTACATCTTTCAATGGGAATACCATCCAACGCTTCAACAAACGAGCTCCCATCGGACTGATAGTTTTATCGATCACATTTAACAAACTGCTCCCCCCATCATTCATACTGCCAATCAACTCAAGACTTCGGACAGTAAACTTATCCAGACGAACATATTTATCCTCTTCGATGCGGGAAAGCGCAGTGATATGACCGATTTGAGTATGCTGTGTCATCGTCAGGTATTGCAAGATAGCTCCTGAAGCAATAATACCATTCTTCAGATGTTCTACCCCGAATCCTTTCAAATTCTTCGTTTCAAAATGTTTCAATAACTTCTCACGGGCTGTGGTCTCTGTAAATACCCAGTCATCCAGTTCAAAGGTAAAGAACTTGTTACCAAAGTTACCTTCAAACATCAAACGTTTTCCTCGTTCGAAAAGCACCTCTTTGGGAGCGAAGTTATTTAGCAGTTTATCCACATAATCAAAAGGCCCCTCAGCCGTAAGAAATTCACCGGTAGATATGTCAAGGAAAGCCACTCCACAGGAAGCCTTTCCAAAATGAACGGCAGCCAAGAAATTGTTTTCTTTATAATTCAGTACATTATCATTGATAGAGACCCCAGGAGTAACCAACTCAGTAATACCACGTTTCACCAACTTCTTCGTCAGTTTCGGGTCCTCCAACTGGTCACAAATGGCAACACGCTTTCCGGCACGAATCAATTTCGGCAAATAAGTATCGAGCGCATGATGAGGGAAACCTGCCATTTCAATTGTCTTGCCTTTTCCGTTAGCACGTTTTGTCAGTGTTATTCCCAGAATCTCGGCTGCCACAATAGCATCCGTTGAATATGTTTCATAAAAGTCACCGCAACGAAACAGCATCACTGCATCCGGATGTTTAGCCTTCAAATCCAGAAACTGTTTCATCATAGGGGTAAGCACTATTTCTTCTTCGCTCACGGTTCTCTCCTTTTCTTCTTTTAAGGTAAATAATTCAGATATCGGAGCAAAGATAATTGTTTTCCGGCAGAGAATCAACGGAATCCTTCTTTTCAATATTCAAAATTTATGTTGAATTCTTTAATAAAAAGAGAGT
Organism: Bacteroides bouchesdurhonensis; assembly: GCF_900155865.1. GTDB lineage: Bacteria > Bacteroidota > Bacteroidia > Bacteroidales > Bacteroidaceae > Bacteroides > Bacteroides bouchesdurhonensis. The sequence goes on along the minus strand of NZ_LT707006.1, from coordinate 428,072 downwards.
TTTTTCTTAATAAGTAGGCGAAATATCTTAAAACGTGTTACAAAACATACTTTTTTATTTGGATAATTTGCTAATGTCATAAAAGTCCGTACCTTTGCAATGTGTTTTTCATAGTATTAGATTTAAGGTTAACAAAGGTTGGAGCAAGGCGTTGCTCCTTTTTTTATGTCCATACGTTTCCTTCTATTCTTTCTATCCGTTATTATTATCTTCCTAAAGCATGTACAGGAACTTGGTAAAAGAAGTACTAGAGTTAGTTGAAAGAAGTACTAGAGTTGCTTAAAAGAAGTATAAGAGTCAACTGAATGTTGTACAACAAGGAAACAAGAGATGTACTTCATTTGAAGGAAAGATATACTTGAAAAAACAACCACTCCTTTTTACTCACTTGATTGCTACTTTCCATAAAAATAAGCAATATAAATTGACTACTCTATCTGATTAAAACAATCGCTTTTTTATAAATTCCTAAGTATATACTTTTCCAATCTATGGGAAGTTTATTTCCAAACATTTCGATGTTTTTTTAAAACATTGGAATGGTTTAAAAAAAACTTCTCGATCTTTTTTAGAGAAATAATACTTATTCACCAAAAACGAAAACACTTTTTTCTCTGTCATGTTTTTCAGTACGTCGCTATCAATCAACAAAATACAATGAAGGATCTTTATGACGATGAAGCACATCCTATATTTTCCGTTGTAAGCGTCTTCGCGTGACTGTTCCTATTCTGTTGTAGAACTAAAAAAAGATGACGCAATACAACTGATTGTATATCATAAAGATATGTCAAAATATGACGATGACTGAAAACTAAATTCACTAATACTATCAATTGGTTTTCATAAGGCATCCTTTTATACAGCTAAAATTACAGAAATTACAAATACACTTTCCTATTATTCATTATTTCATCCTTTACCTCTATCTTACAACTCTAATTATCATTATTTCAATCCAATCTACATTATCATTTCTTACATTATTATTTGTCTGGATAGCCGACAAACAAACTTTATTATTTAATTTGTGAAAGCGAAATGGATAGGTTCCGTCGGTTTAGAGCCAATAATCGCATTTTTATTATCACTGATTTCAGTTACTGTAGACCCCAGCAACATCTCACTTTTTTCCGTATCTTTCATCTTTCCCACATTTACAACTTATGGATGTAAGTTCATCTTCATCCATGTGCACGACTTCTTCTCATCGCTATGTACCAATGTTTCTATGTAAGACTTTGTAGACAAAGAAGCACTGATTCGCATATTCTCTTTGCTAAAAGAGTTTTTCACCTATAACATCCGATAGACGGATGTAAAAGATGAAGCTCTTATACACATCATTTTAAGGTAATCCATTTATTCCGGAAACTTTATCTTGTATTTAATTATTAAAGGATTACTGTTGGGGGTATTATGATTCTGCAAAAATGTTTTTAATTTCCCTTCAGGAAGCTTATCAGCCAATTCATCCACAATATATAAAGGAATAATATTATAAAAATAATTGTCCTCTGTCTGATATATCGGAGTGTTAAACAGCCTACATAAAGAAGCATCTCCTTTCATCTTTTCAGGATCTATCATTATACTTTTTCCAGTCGATTTTTGGTAATAAATATGTTTGGGATGATTCCAACCTGTCATAGTGAAAAGGCAATAATCATCCAAATCATATACGCATCCCCAAGATAACAGATAACCTTCACGCTCTTTTTCTTCAATCATATTCTTTTGACCAAATATATGAGTCATATCCCTACGCTCTTCCGGAGTAAGCAGTTTATAATTTGATTTATTTCTGAATACATATTCAGGAGATATTTGATTGTTTTTATCAATTCTATATATCACATTACCAAAAGTAGGATGAAATAGAACATCTTCACTATTAGCATGATAATCAATTCGTTCTGTAGATTCAAGATCGATTCTATGAGGCGTTTGATTTTCTAAAAAAGAAGACACGAAGTTTCCGCAACTATCCAACACATGAATATTATAATTCTCCATATCCTGGTTGGAAGCATACATCTGTTTCGGACCTGAATAGAAATTCAAGAATCCTCCATTGCGTGCCAATAGTATGTATGCACTAAACTTTAAAGGTACAACTTTAAGTAATTCTCCATATTCGTCGAATATAAAAATCCTTTTTGAAAAAGAGTCTGTCAGGATGAGACAGTTCCGTTGATAATCCACTTCAAAACCATTGATTCGTATGTATTCCTTTGGTCCTTGTCCCACACGATATATTTTACGGATAAAATCCCCATTACGGGAAAATATATAAATCGCATCATCTTTCGTATCTAAAATATATAATTTATCATTCATGATACGCAACATATGTATATCACCCAACAAAGAAGAGTCTGTCACTTCCAACCCAATGGTATCTATATCAGTTACAAGATCATTTATTGAAATAGAAATCGGATTGTTAATGTCTACACATTTAGCTTGTGATAGAAGAGGATCTTGTTTATTCTCTTTTTTACAGTTAGCAAAAAGAAAAATGATAGCAATGGAAAATAAAAAGTATTTCATATCTAAGAATCTATTTAAAAATATCTGAAATTTTTATCTAATGAAGTTTCCGTTTCAATCGGATAATTTCTTTCTTTAACGTGACTAAACTAAAAAAGATGTATCGGGCATAGAACATCATATTCCAAACATGCCTATGTTTGTACATGGAATATCCTTACTTTTTTCCGTATCTTTCATCTTTCCTACATTTACAACTTATGGGTATAAGTTCATCTTCATCCATGTGCACGACTTCTTCTCATCGCTATGTACCAATGTTTCTATGTAAGACTTTGTAGACAAAGAAGCACTGATTCGCATATTCTCTTTGCTAAAAGAGTTTTTCAGAGGAATAGAAAAGTTTAACACATACCCACCTTGTACTATATCCGAAGTCACTCTTATCCCAGCCTTTTTTCCAATGTCCCATTTACCGCAATTTCCTTTCCATACAATTATATCTCCATTATATGAACACCAGATCTTATATACTCCTTCTGCAGGCTCTTCCAGGCAACTATTAGTTGTATCCAGATAAAGATAAACTCCACTTCCTGTTTGCGTGCCTTTTTCACCTGAAAAGAGTTCAGAGTCTTTCACTTTACAGGTAACATAAAGATGTTTTTTATCTTTCCCCACACCGGCACGCAAGTTGGATTTTCCATAATGCCCAATGAATATGGGATATTCAGAAATTGTAGTGTTCTTTATTTCCAAATCTCTCATTACATGACCTTTGATGAAGCAAGGAGCTTCCCCTCCTCCATAATTACTGGAAGCAAGGGCAACTACAGTATTTGCATCCCAAACCGCCACTGATGGCCATATAGCATGTTTCCCCTTTGCAACAGGAAATGGACGAGTACGGCGTGTGAAGTTCCGTGCGTTTTTATCACCAATTGCCACTTCCATAGTACTATAAGGCACTCTATCTCCAAACTGGTCAGCATGACGAGTATCATCTACTTGATAGGAAAGCAAAGTCTCACCGGTTGGGAGAACTCCCAAATAAGGAGCACCCATATAAACCCAGTCTTCGATGGTATCTGCCAAAGCTTTGCTACGATCCGGAGAATCAGCCAACACAGGCAAAGACCAGTTATCTGTTATTTTGGTACGTACCGTATAAGGTTTAAAAGTCACAAAACCGCAATCTTCAATAACACAGACAATCTCATCTCCCACTATCTTACTTACCGGCATCCCGTCGCGACTGCCAGCCCGAAAACAAACTGTTTTATAACCTCCCCACGACATCCCATTATCCTGTGAAGTCAGCATTGAAATTTCCTGTTCATTGGAGTGAATATAAGGACCTTCATTGGCAAAGTAAACTTGTACGTCTCCATTGGGCAACTGGAGAAATGAAGGTTCCCAACAGCCATCTGTAAAACGTGGCTGTGCTTCATAGACTACTTGCGGATCGCTCCACGTTACTCCATTATCTGTGCTACGACGTATTGCAATTGCAAAAGGAGCGATTCCAGCTGTTTTAGGACGGTAATTACACGCAGCCAACAAATCACCATTAGCCAATTGAAAAATCTCTGAATTAGCGATATGTATCCATGTACTTCCTTTTTCATTCGTAAATTCATGCGAATGGAACAATGTAACAGGGTCACTCCACGTTACGCCTTCGTCAGTACTACGCCGCATTGCATAGCCTGTTTTATAATCTTCGTACACTGCCACCACCGAATAATCTTGTAAACGAATGGAACGAGGATATCCCCCTTTTGCCGACAATTGTTGAAGAGTACTATAATCCCACCCGATACGAACTCCATCTATCGGATTACCCTTTTTAGGTTGATACAAAGGTCCTGATTTATCTCTAGAACCATCCGGGTTTCCATAAGTAATCAATACGGACAGAATTAAACAGATGAAAGTTAATAAGCATCTTTTTGTTGTTTCCATAGTTCGTTATATTGAGAATTAATAAAAGCTCTATTTCAGAAGTTTTATTTTACGATTTTCCTACTTCTTTTCCGCCAAGTAAACTCCTAACAAGATACAAGCAGCACCAGCCAAAGCTATCAGAGTAATATGTTCCTGCAATATCAATGCTGAAGCAACCATTGTCACCAATGGATTCAAATATATATAATTAGAAGCTCTCACTGTCCCCAATTGTTTCAGTACCACATTCCAGAGAACAAAACAAACCAATGAAGCCAATATTGCCAGAAACAACAAATTCAACAGAACAGTCGATTGCAAAAGCATACTGAAATCAGATCGCAACGGATGGACACAAAAAGCAGGAAGAATGGTCAGCACACCATAAAAAAATATCTTACGGGTAATAAATACAGTAGGATAACGCCCTGCCATCTTTTTAATAATCAGACTATAAAATGCCCATGACAAAGCAGCAAGTAAAGTCAGCAGATCTCCAACAGGAGATATCTTGAGCACTACACTCCCATTGAAAACAACAAGTCCCACCCCAACCAATGCCAATAATGAACCACCGATTAAACCTTTAGTCGCTTTCTCATTTTTATAAAACAACAAGGAAAGAATAGTAGTGAGCAAAGGAGCCGTACAAATAATAAAAGACACATTCGAAGCCTGTGTAATTTCTAAAGCTGTGTTCTCTGTAAAAAAGTAGAGAGAACCACCGAAGATACCACCTGCCATCAACCAAAATTCATCTTTCCATCTATGGGTAAAAAGCCGACGGGGAGAAATGAACCAAATACCTATATAAGCAATAAGAAAACGATAGAAAAAGATTTCCTGCGGAGTCAATCCATGTTGAATCAATATTTTGGTGGATATAAAAGTCAATCCCCAAATAGAGACTGTCAATATTGCAACCAAGTGATAGTATCCATACTTCAATTTCATACCTGTGGTTTTAAAGATGATGCAAAGATAAGAGGGAATCGCGAATATATGATACGTTATAAAAGAATATTGAAACGATAATTACATTATTTGGGATTATTCTGATATTATAAAAGACTACTCCTTCGTATATTTGCAACATAAAAAACATTCTTTATAACTAAATCTAATTAGAAATGTGCATTCATAAAATTAAAAGATGGATTAGTACCCTAAGTTTATCAATCATTACCGGAACTCTCTGGTGTCAATCAGCGGCAAACTTTTTTCCTGATAAAGATCTAATGATATTTGGCTCCTATTATTATCCCGAACAATGGAATCCTTCACAATGGGAACGCGACCTGAAGAATATGTCAGAAATAGGTATCAATTTTACTCACTTTGCAGAATTTGCCTGGGCTGAACTGGAACCGGAAGAAGGAAAATATAATTTCGAATGGCTGGACAAATCTATAGCTTTGGCAGAAAAGTATGGATTAAAAGTGGTCTTATGTACTCCTAGCCCCACTCCACCCGTATGGCTTACCGAAAAACATCCGGACGTATTAATTGCCAATGAGATGGGAGTCTCCATCCAGCACGGACGCCGGCAACACGCTTCGTGGAGCAGTGCTGTCTACAGAGATTATGTTAGTAACATTGTCACCAGATTGGCAAAACGTTACGGAAACCATCCTGCAGTAATTGGCTGGCAAATAGACAATGAACCTGGACATTACGGGAAAATGGATTATAGCGATAATGCACAGAAACAATTCCGTATCTGGCTGAAAAACAAATATTCGACTATTGACCAACTGAATAATACGTGGGGAACTGCATTCTGGAGTGAAAAATACCAGAACTTTGACCAGATACGCATTCCCAACAGCGGTGAACTGATTGAAAAAGCCAATCCTCACGCTATACTCGACTACAACCGTTTCATGGCAAACGAAGTTGCAAGATTCGTAAATATGCAAGCTGATATTTTACATAAATACGTTGGAAAAAAACAATGGGTGACCTCTAATATTATACCTGTATTCTATCCAGTGGACCCGGCACGTATGGATCACCTGGATTTCACCACTTACACACGTTACCCGGTGACTGGGCATGAAAGAGGCTACGGAGAGCAAGGGTTCCGTATCAGTAACATTGAAAGCCTTGGATTTCCGAATGACTTATTCCGCAATTATCCGGGAAAACAATTTGGTGTAATGGAGTTACAACCGGGTCAGGTGAATTGGGGAATTTATAACCCTCAACCTCTGCCTGGAGCCATCCGGCTGTGGATGTATCATGTATTTGCCGGTGGCGGTAAATTTGTATGTAACTACCGTTTCCGCCAACCTCTAAAAGGGAGCGAACAATATCATTACGGATTGATGCAAACAGACGGAGTAAGTCTATCACCCGGTGGATTGGAATATAAGCAAACCATCAATGAAATGCAGAAGTTACGTGCTGCCTACAATAAAGATAATCAGATTCCTGCATCCATTGCTTCCCGCCGTATCGGTATGATGTTTACGATGGATAATAATATCGAAATGAATTTTCAGCCACAGACTAATCAATGGAATACAATGGGGCACGTACATAAATATTATAAATTGCTGAAATCATTTGCTGCTCCTGTAGACGTGATTTCCGAAGAGGAGGACTTTACCCGTTATCCATTTTTACTGGCTCCTGCTTACCAGTTGCTCGACAATAAGTTAGTTGAACGTTGGAAAGAATACATAAAGCAAGGCGGACATTTGATTCTGACTTGCCGTACCGGACAGAAAAACCGGGAAGCACAACTGTGGGAAGATTCTTTTGCCGCTCCTATCCATGAACTGGTTGGAATAAATAACCTGTTTTTTGATCATTTACCTTCAGACTATTGGGGGCATATCAACTTTAACGGTGAGTCTTACGGCTGGAACAACTGGGGAGATGTCATGACAGCCAATGAAGGTACTGAGATTTGGGGAAGTTATGCCGACCAATTCTATAAAAATTCTACTGCGGTCACTCATCGCAAGTTAGGTAAAGGAAGTGTTACTTACATTGGTGTAGATACGGATGATGGAAAATTGGAAAAAGCAGTCATGCAGCGTATCTACCGGGAAGCAAATGTAGGTATAGAAGACTTGCCGGCAGGTGTTTTATTAGAATGGAGAGACGGTTTCCATATCGCTTTGAATTATACTTCCGATACTCAGACTATAAACATTCCGGCATCTGCAAAAATAATGATAGGAAGTGCCTGTCTGGAGCCTGCGGGAGTTGCGGTATGGACAGAGTAGAATCAGACATCTCCCAAAAGAAAGGGTTATTCCCAAATATTGAAATAACCCTTTCATTGTTTTATAACAAAATATTTAAAGTCTCTTATCAGTTTATTATTAAGTATATTTTACCATATTAGAATAACAAAAAAGTTTTATTTAATCTTTTCTCCATTTCTATCAATATAAAAAGACTCACCATCAACAAATACCAAAGCCCGACTGTTATAAAAAGAAGAAACATCATCATAAATCATAGGTATTACAAATTCTCCAAGAGTATTAATAAATCCAAACTTAACTCCCCGAAAACCAAACCCTTTTCTAGATTCTCCGAAACAAACCCAAGCTAACCCTTCATGAAAATCACCAACATCATTATATTTGATTGGAAGAATCTCTTCACCAGTCTCATTGATAAATCCCCAATAGTTATTAAATGCAGTCCGCCCACTTTTAGCAACAGGAGCCACCCCATTAGAAAAAGGTCTCACTTGCGAATATTTCATTGGAATGATTTCTTCACCTTGCCGATTTATAAATCCCAATTTATCATCACTCCCTGCAGGCGTTAAAGTTTGATCTCCAAAAGGAACAATATATTCATATCTCATTGGAGACACTATAATATTTCCATTCATATCAAACAACCCTGTATGCTTTTTCGAACACTCATCATAATAACTTGCAACGATAACCCCTTGATTAATAGATTTTACATTTTGCATTTTACCATTGAAAAGTAAAGTCTGCCCATCTAATTTTAAGAAATCTTGCCTATAATCATGATCTTTTTTCAGAGAAACCTTCATAATTCCCTCCTTTATATCATGATATTGTTCACAATTAGTCTCTAGTGGAATGAAAGTTCCATCAGACTTTATAACAGCCCAATTATCTCCGACCCGAATTCGTGCATATTCCTCACGAATAGGTATTGCCGTATCTAATTTGAAGTCAATAACTACATGACCATCCATAGAAATATATCCCCATTTACCATTTTTACACACTGACAAAATATCACTTTCCGCCTTCCATCCCCTATCATAAACGCATGGAATTAATACTTTACCATCATGAGAAATATATCCCCATTTTCCCTCAAAACACACTAATATACACTTATCTTTTAAAAATATAGAATTACGTTCTTTCATTCCTTCCACTAAAGTAGGGGTCCCATCATAAAGACAGGCTAACTGATCATAAGCTTCATCAATATCATCATATCCATATCCCGTATCTTTTTCGTCTACATAAACCTTCTCACAGAGATCTAACCACATTTCAATAGCAATAACGCCCTTCTTTATATCTTTAGCCTTTTTCAATGTGTCATATAATAGATTATAGACAGGACGAACATAGCTTAAATCTCTATAACAATAATCATACGGACTAAAGATACGTTCTATCTGGTATCTATAACATATCTCGAACCTTTTTTCAAGAATTGCTATTTGCTTATCCGTCAAATTTTGCTCACCATACAACTCTAACAATTCCCGTAACAAGTAATTCTGCGCATCTCCGTCTATATGATGATAATAACTCTGCACAATAGCTTCACTTACCGATTCCAATAAAGCCATCTGTTCATTGTATAATTCTCTTTTAGAAAACCACTTGCTCAAATTCACTATATTTTTGGTTTCATCTTCTCCCATTGCATAGTTATCACCCATATCGAAAACAACCTTAATCAATAAGGTTCCAACGGCTTGCATCAGTTTTATCGCCTTCTCATCATTACCCGCTCTTAGATGCAAGTTTGCTAAGGATTTAAACAAATTATAATAATTATCCAAAATGGAATATTCTTTTTCTCCTTCAATTCTATTTAATGGATTATTTCGAATGTAATTATCTAAGGCAGTTTCTGCACTCCGTATTTCTTCTTCAGAAGGAATTCCTGTTTCTTCTTCCTCACTACCTTCTTCTCTATCAAAATCCTCTTCAGTTAATATCTGCCACTCATCTGAGTCCATATCTGCCATTTCATCTTCACTCATAAATAATATTTCAGCACACTTCACATTCTCTTCTTCCTCTCGGACACTTTGTAACAGACCTCCATCATCCCATTCATCCTCCAATGGTTCAGTAACCAATTCTTTTTTTAACATCTGCAATAAAGGTGTTTCTATTATATCTGCCTTATTATCAAATAGTTTCTCATACAACAAAACAAGTTTATCGCCACTTTCATAAAATGTATCCCATACAAAATCATCATCTTTTTCTGATGGACATAATTTTAAAAAATCGTCTTGTATTCTTTGTGCATATGCAATTAATTCATCCTTAGATAATGCACGATTTCTGCTACTCAATTCTCCATTAAAAATCACAACATAAGTATCTAGTGTAGAATAAGAATTACCCATACATCGCATATACCATTCAATTTCTGCTAAAAGCTCATCAAAGTTTCTTTTATATTCTGCATGTCTATCTTCGTATTTGCACTGCATACTCAATCGGAAAAGATAACGTTTCCAAATACAATAGAAATCATACTTTGTCGAAGTAGAAACGAAATGATCACTATGTAACTCCTTATTTTTCAAATATATTTGTTTCAAACTCAGAAATAGTTTTCCATACTCTTCATACATTTCATTCTGATAGAAATAATCGAATCGACCTTCGTGAGCTCTAAAGAAATCACTTATCAGATATTTATCACCACTCAAATAATCCGTTTCTTTAAATTTCTCTATCAGCATATCGTAAATAGACAATGCTAATTGAGTCTTCCGTTCAGAAGGAGAAGCTTCCGTCTCATTCATAAGTTTCCCAGCCAATGAGTCTATCCAAGCATTATTCTTTTTATAGTACTTTGCCAAGTAACAATCTAAAAAACTCAATGTCTGCTCTTCTATTTCGAAAAGAAAATCATAAAATATATCATCAAGGTCATAAGTATCAAATTCTTCAATATAATTATCCAGCACATCATATTCTAAAGAAATTACAATCTGATAGATAAACTCTTTTTTTTCCTCTATACTTTCTAAAGCCCTTTCACTCAGCAACCCGAACAATAGTTTCTTACATTCTATAACAAATCCTTCATCTTGGTGCAACAAAATCTTTTTTAAAATAGAATGTGTAAAGAACCATTTTCTATCTTTATTATTACATTGGATAAAATCTCTCAACCAATATCGCAAACTATTAAACTCCAACTGACTCCATGTTTCTCCTATAAGTTCACTGAGATCATTTTCCCTAATACCATATTGTGAAATAGCAATATAAGTCAGAGATTTTCTTGTTATGTCTTCATTAAAATACCGACAAGTTAAATTCAACAAATATTCAAAAAGACTTTCTGCATCACCAGGAAACTTTTCTATTATCTTATTCAGATATACTTCTATCTTTTGATCTTCTTTTTCACAATTTTCTCGATGTATCTCATTAAAATCTTCGGTACCAAGTTCCATCAAGATAGACATAGCCATTCTAACCCATAATGGAGAATAGTACGCCGGACAACCTTTTGAATCTGTAATCGAAAGTAGTTTATTCCTTAGTTCACAAGATAACTCTTTAGAGTTCTTTCTTAAAATATCCTCGATAACTAGTTGAGCATCTTCATACGTGAAAACATCTATATCAAAATTAAAATAGTTAGAATGTTTTGCTATAATATCTCCTGCACACCCCGGCAAACTAGTACAAATAAAAGGAACATTATAAGGAATAAAATTAAAGTTAGTTATGAGTGAATCTTTAACAAAACTATCTAATGAATCAATAAGTATAATTGGAAAAAGACCTTTAGCTTGAATACGCATCAACAAATTCTGGAAATTCTGAACACTAATATGTTTCTCATCCTGATATGAATCTCCCAAATACATAGTCATTTCCCAACTCCATAAATCAATCATTTGCTGAGGTAATATTGATTTTGGTGAAATACCAGCCGCATGTCCTAATACAAATAAAGACTTCTCCTTTGCAATCCGAGTTAATTGATCATAGAGGATACTGAAAACAGAACTCTTGCCACAGCCTGAAAAGCCCGATAGAAAAATTCCGTTCAACCCATCCAAAATAGTAGATACCGAACGACTATCCAATAAGAAATTTATTAATTTATCTATCAATGCTTTTCTTCCCTTAAAATCTTCTAAATGAGAAGTCACAAATGAATCAAAATAAAATTTCTCCATTTCTAAAGAGGACTTTTCTTCTTTTTCTGCCTCTATATCAAATAATATATCTTTCAGCAAGAGTTGATACAGCTCTTCACCAAATTGATCGAAGCCAGTAAATTTATGTTCTTTACCATCCCATTCAACATCATAATATAAAAGATTATCTTTTTTTTCTACATCCCGACACTGATCTTTTATTTTATTTTTCAATGATTCTAACTTCTGCGCATGTCGTTGTATTTCATCGTTATCAGAAAAAGCATCAATATATAATTTCCTCTCTTCCATTTCCATATTATCATACGATTTCTTTCCTCTAAAACAAAAAAAACTATGGGGTAATAATTCACTGCTTCCAATAGCCCCTAAAAGTATTTCCATCTCAGTCACACTTTTTGCTTCATCTATCTTTCCCAACAATATCTGCTCTTCGGGAGCCAAAGAGTTTACCACCGATCTAACACGATTTAAGGGCGGTACCCAACCATACCGTTCACCTAACAATGCTATAAAATAAGGTCTATTGTTTCGGATCGCATTCATACATACATGAAGTACCTTTGCCTCGCGTTCATTTTCATCTGTTTCATGCGTATCAATTCCCCATCTTAAATCTGTAACCTGTAAGTATATCTTATAGGAAGATAATTCTTCACTTAAACGAGGAATCACAAATTTTCTGATATAGTCTCTTTCCGATTGCATATCATTAAAAGTACTGCTAATGAATATGCTTATTGTTTTCCAATTCATAATATATTAGATTTTAAGTTATACTTTATACAAAAGTAAGAAACTATCTGACAAGAAACAATTTATATTTAAATAAAAAGTCAAACACAAAGGTAAAAGTGAAAATTATATACATACCAACAATATTAATCATCATATTTATATCAAAACCAACAGCACATCTTTCACACAAAATCGGGAAATTATATAAAAAATTGTAACTTCCGTCTATTCTGTCAATTAAAATTTTAAAATATTATCCGATACTACATTTATAGCAGTAAAAGCAGTAAACCTATCTTTCCAATCCGGCATATTCCGATTTCCTTTATGTACTGCCAAACAATAATCACTGTTCATATCATTGGCCAACACTGGTAACAACCAGTTACCCTGACAGTATAAGGTCTGAAATTACCTATGTTATTATCTTCAATAACAACAATCTCATCCTTAATCACTCTGCCAAGAGGCATTTCATTCCAGCAATTTGCTCTATATGATTATCCCCACGTATCACCATTATCTATAGAACTTATAACAGAAACCTCTTGTTCGTTCGATTGAGTAAAGTTATTTTCATTAGCAAAATATACATGCACTTTACCGAGAGGAAGTTAAATCATCCATCAAGATATATTTGTACGAGATAAATTTAAGACGAAATGATTTTATATTACCTAACTAATCATTTGAGTTTATATCGATTAAAGCATTATGGTACTGATAATCAATAGCCCTGTTGCTTATTTTATATAAAATATATTGACAAAAACTTAATTTGCTTACAAACCTTTTTTGTCAATAGATTAACATAAACTAATTTAGTTCAAATACTCATCATAATAAGTTAGGCGTTTATTAATATTAATACTATCCACTATCATTTCATGGATAATTATAAAACTCCTCTTCTTTATCAACACAAGCAACAGCCTGTATACGTGCTTGGGGATTCTGAACTGTAAAAGGTTGGTCCGAAACATAATTTCTCATGCGACAACCTACCAAGGAAACAGTCAGCTTCTTATCTCCTTTCACCAACATATAATCATAAGACTCACCGATAGCCGTAAGAGCACCATTCATTCCGGAAAAAGCCTCTACATTCACAATAGCCGTATGTCCTTCGCCCTCAATTACAAATGGATGAATCTCTTCCACAGTAGCACCGGCATTAGCAATGATAGATCCTTGAGCAATCTGCCAATTCCTGTTTTTGTTTTGTGTACCCATTTTATGAATACCAATTGTCACACAGTCAAAATTAAAATTAGTCAGTTGCCCATACGTTTCCGGTCCCAGCCAGGCTCCACCATATGTTCCAAAAGTAAACACATCAATCATCTGGGCATTATCCGTATGATTAATCGCATAGGCGAAGCTTTTACGGGCAATTACAGCATCTATCACATCACGACTAAACGAACGCCCGAATTCACGCATATTAGCCGGATTAATATGGCAATGCAGAATACGGGGAATATCATAGCAATAATCAATCTTGATAAATTCTCCGCTCAAAGGATAACCGTAACAATGTTCGAACAAAATTTGCTCATTAATTTTCTTTCCGGTAGAACAAAAGTCCATCGCTACGTATTCGCCATAAAAGGTAAGACAAGAAAGCGTAACTCCTTGCACATTCTGGTTTACATCCACCTGTATGGTAGCCGGATAAGCGATAATCTTAGAAGAATCAGTATGAGACTGCTCCGGATACCAGAATTGGATTCCACGGATTTGAGTAGCTGATTCTACTGTAATGAACGGTTGGGATTTATCTGTAATTTTAAACAATGAACCGACAGGTTCAGCCTTTTCCGGATTTCGAGTTCCTCTTCCGGTAGGTCCGTGTACACCAATCAAAGAGACATTCTTCTTTAACCGGATTCCCCCTGCTACAGGGTAACCATTTGCAACAGGTTCTACCCACAAAGCAGCTCCTGTAGACGTAGCCCAGTCAATCGCTTTTTGTAGATTATCCCGGTTCATTTCCGGAGTATTTCCCGGTAACACTCCAAATTCCTGAATACTCTTATTGTTATTCGCACTTACAGTAAATGCTAATATAAGGAATAAAATAGAGAAATAGCAATGCGTTTTCATAGGTATAAAATTATTCAAAAAAACAGTCAATCTCCTAATAATCAATCATTGTATACACGATTAATGTACAATATTCGTAAAACTTCGAAATATCTGCAAGTATTTAACGATAAATTTTTCAATTGCGTAGGCAATATTATTTGGCCGAACAAAGTTGGGTAATTCTCTCACCTTTCCATATCCTGATGTCAGGAGTAAAAATGGCAATGGGAGAAAACCTTCACAGTTTCTCTCCCATTAGTTATCCTAGTAATGCAATTACAGATCACCTATTGAAATTTTATATTCTAACTTTCATGTGTTGTACTTTCACTTTAATTTGTCCAAATATACAAATAAATATGAAATAACCAAACTAAAAGTTCATTTAGTACAGTAATTCCCGATAAATTTCCCGCTCACCTTATTATATAAAGGTTTTTGCCCTCTTCACGTGGTTATCTGAAAATAAACGTGTAAATTTGCCCCCTAAATTTGAAACAACAATATAAATCACTATAAATAAAAAGTTTATCGCTATGGAGTATAATTTCAGGGAGATTGAAAAGAAGTGGCAGAAACAGTGGGTAGAGAATAAAACTTACCAAGTTACGGAAGACGAATCGAAGCAGAAATTTTATGTATTGAATATGTTTCCTTATCCATCAGGAGCCGGATTGCACGTAGGTCATCCGCTAGGATACATCGCTTCGGATATTTATGCCCGTTATAAACGACTGCAAGGCTTTAATGTACTCAATCCGATGGGATATGACGCCTATGGTCTGCCGGCCGAACAATATGCCATCCAGACCGGACAACACCCTGCAATTACTACAGTCAATAATATCAACCGCTATCGCGAACAGTTGGATAAAATAGGTTTCTCCTTCGATTGGAATCGTGAAATCCGCACTTGTGATCCCGAATATTACCATTGGACACAATGGGCTTTCCAGAAGATGTTTAACAGTTACTACTGCAACGATGAACAACAAGCCCGCCCTATTGGAGAACTGATCAGTGCATTCGAAACTACCGGAACCGAAGGCATGAATGTTGCTTGCAGCGAAGAATTGAATTTCACAGCTAACGAATGGAAAGCAAAAGGTGAAAAAGAACAGCAGGAAATCCTGATGAACTACCGTATTGCTTATCTGGGCGAAACGATGGTAAACTGGTGTCCTGCACTGGGAACTGTATTGGCTAATGACGAAGTGGTAGACGGAGTCAGCGAACGTGGCGGTTACCCGGTTGTCCAGAAAAAAATGCGTCAGTGGTGTTTGCGTGTGTCTGCCTATGCACAACGTTTGCTCGACGGACTGGATAAAATCGACTGGACCGAATCTTTGAAAGAAACTCAAAAAAACTGGATCGGTCGTTCGGAAGGTGCTGAAATCCAGTTCAAAGTAAAAGACAGCGATCTCGAATTCACCATCTTTACTACACGTGCTGATACCATGTTCGGAGTTACTTTCATGGTATTAGCTCCTGAAAGTGAATTGGTAGCTCAAGTAACCACACCCAGCCAACAAGCGGAAGTAGATGCTTACCTCGACCGTACCAAGAAACGTACGGAACGTGAACGCATTGCCGACCGAAGTGTCAGCGGTGTATTCAGTGGTTCTTATGCCATCAATCCGTTTACAGGTGAAGCGGTGCCCATCTGGATCAGCGATTATGTATTAGCCGGATACGGAACAGGAGCTATCATGGCTGTACCGGCTCATGACAGTCGTGACTATGCTTTCGCCAAACATTTCGGTTTGGAAATCCGTCCATTGGTAGAAGGCTGCGATGTGAGCGAAGAAAGCTTCGATGCGAAGGAAGGTATCGTTTGTAACTCACCTCGTCCGGATGTTACTGCATATTGTGACCTCTCACTGAATGGATTGACTATCAAAGAAGCCATTGCCGCCACAAAAAAATATGTAAAAGAACATAACCTGGGCCGTGTGAAGGTGAACTTCCGCTTGCGTGATGCCATCTTCTCCCGCCAACGTTATTGGGGTGAACCATTTCCTGTTTACTACAAGGATGGAATGCCCTATATGATTGACGAAAACAGCCTGCCTCTAGAACTTCCGGAAGTAGCTAAATTCCTGCCTACCGAAACAGGTGAACCTCCATTGGGACATGCTACTAAATGGGCTTGGGACACTGTAAACAAGTGTGTTGTAGACAATGAAAAAATCGACAACATGACCGTCTTCCCGCTGGAACTAAACACAATGCCGGGATTCGCCGGTTCTTCCGCATATTATCTGCGCTATATGGATCCACGCAATAACAAAGCGTTGGTTGATCCGAAGATAGACCAATACTGGAGAAATGTAGACCTTTATGTAGGTGGTACGGAACATGCTACCGGCCACTTGATTTATTCTCGTTTCTGGAACAAGTTCTTGTATGATCTAGGTATATCGGTAATGGAAGAACCATTCCAGAAGTTGGTAAATCAAGGTATGATTCAAGGCCGCAGTAACTTCGTATACCGTATCAAAGATACCAATACATTCGTTTCCCTGAACCTGAAAGATCAGTATGAAGTTACTCCGATTCACGTAGATGTAAATATCGTATCTAATGATATCCTTGATCAGGAAGCTTTCAAAGCATGGCGTCCTGAATACGAAACAGCAGAGTTTATCCTGGAAGATGGAAAATATATTTGTGGTTGGGCAGTTGAAAAGATGAGCAAGTCTATGTTCAACGTTGTCAATCCAGACATGATCGTTGAGAAATACGGTGCAGACACACTTCGTATGTACGAAATGTTCCTCGGTCCGGTTGAACAATCCAAACCTTGGGATACAAACGGTATTGACGGCGTACACCGCTTTATCCGTAAATTCTGGTCATTATTCTATAGCCGTACAGACGAATATCTGATAAAAGACGAACCAGCTAACAAGGAGGAACTGAAAAGCCTCCACAAACTGATTAAGAAAGTAACCGGAGACATTGAACAGTTCTCTTATAATACTTCTGTCAGCGCATTCATGATCTGTGTAAACGAATTATTTAATCTGAAATGCAGCAAAAAAGAGATATTGGAACAATTGATTATCGTTCTTGCACCTTTCGCTCCACACGTTTGCGAAGAGCTGTGGGCTACGTTGGGACATACCACTTCCGTATGCGACGCCCAATGGCCTGCCTATAACGAAGAATACTTGAAAGAAGATACGATCAACTACACCATCTCTTTCAATGGAAAAGCTCGCTTCAATATGGAATTTGCCGCTGATGCTACTTCAGACGCTATCCAAGCTGCTGTTCTAGCCGATGAGCGTTCGCAGAAATGGACCGAAGGCAAAACTCCTAAAAAAGTGATTGTCGTGCCGAAAAAAATAGTAAACGTTGTAATCTAACATCTCATTTCATTGCAGAGGACACAGAGGACAGAAAGTTTTCTTTTCAAACGATAAACTTCTATGCCTCTTGTGTCCTTTGTGGTAAATTAAAAAACAAAATATAACTCTATGCGAAGACCAGCAAAAGCGGAAATAATGAGAGAAGTAAAAGACTATTTTTACATCACTCTCGGACTGATAAGTTATTCATTCGGTTGGGCAGCTTTCCTTCTCCCTTACCAAATAACCACCGGAGGAACTACCGGTATCGGAGCTATCATCTATTATGCCACCGGATTTCCTATCCAATGGTCTTATTTCATCATCAATGCCATCCTAATGACATTTGCCATCCGGATATTAGGTCCGCGATTCAGCATAAAAACAACTTATGCTATTTTCATGCTGACTTTTTTACTTTGGATTTTCCAAATAGTAGTCAATGACTACGTACAAGTACCCGATGTATCGACAGACGGCAAACCTCTTTTACTGGGAGCCGGACAGGACTTTATGGCCTGTATCATCGGTGCTGCCTTATGTGGCATAGGTCTTGGCATTGTATTCAACTATAACGGAAGTACCGGAGGAACAGATATCATCGCTGCCATCGTCAATAAATACAAAGACGTGACACTTGGAAGAATGATCATGATTTGCGATGTATTCATCATTAGTTCCTGTTACTTCGTTTTTCATGACTGGCGCCGTGTCATCTTCGGTTTCGTAACCCTGTTCATTATCGGTGTCGTACTTGACTGGATCATCAATAGTGCCCGCCAATCGGTTCAGTTCCTTATCTTCTCTAAACAATATGAGAAAATAGCCGACTGCATCACGAAAGAAACAGACAGAGGGGTGACTGTCCTCAACGGTACAGGATGGTATAGCAAACACGATGTGAAAGTATTGGTCGTACTAGCCAAGAAACGTCAATCACTGGATATTTTCCGTCTGGTAAAACGCATCGACCCAAATGCTTTTATCTCACAAAGCTCTGTTATCGGCGTATATGGTGAAGGATTTGACCAACTGAAAGTAAAATAAACCATTCCACAAGTACCAACTCACATATAAAACCATAAACCTATGAAACGCAAACTCGTATTTGTTACCAACAACGCTCATAAACTGGAAGAAGTAGCCGCCATCTTAGGTGATAAGATCGAACTACTTAGCCTGAACGATATTGACTGCCATACAGATATTCCCGAAACAGCCGACACGCTGGAAGGAAATGCCCTGCTAAAATCTTCTTTTGTCTATAAGAACTTTGGTCTGGAATGTTTTGCCGACGACACCGGACTGGAAGTGGAAGCACTGAACGGAGCTCCCGGAGTATATTCTGCCCGCTATGCAAGCGGAGAAGGACACGATGCACAAGCTAATATGCTCAAACTGCTTCACGAGATGGAAGGAAAAGAAAATCGCAAAGCCCAGTTCCGTACCGCTATCTCGCTGATTTTAGATGGAAAGGAATATCTCTTTGAAGGAGTGATAAAAGGCGAAATAATCAAAGAGAAACGTGGTGATTCCGGTTTCGGTTATGATCCTATTTTCCTACCCGAAGGATATGACCGTACTTTTGCTGAACTGGGAAATGATATAAAAAATAAAATCAGCCACCGGGCATTAGCTTTGCAGAAACTCTGCAAGTTTTTGCAAAGCTAAACAATATGATACAGAGTTTTTTATAAGATATTTGTAATCTTCCCAAGAAAATTATTACTTTGCAAAAAATAAAAATAAAGTGCGATGAAGAAAATTACATTATTTACTTTTATTACATTGCTTGTGTGTACTTCATGTGTAACTAAAAAGAAATACATGATTGCTGAGACCGGACGTATAGCAGCTATCGCAAGTGGAGACAGTCTGTACGGACTATTATCCGACTGCCGAAATAAGGGAGCACAAATGTCGGCGCAAATTAAAAATCTTATGCAGGATACCACTCGAATGGGAAATAGTATTCGTGAATTTCAGAATATGCTGAGCAGCAACATGACCCAGCAAGAAAAACTAAATGCACTATTAAACCAGAAAAAAAATGAACTCAACGAGAGAGAACGTACTATCAATGAGTTACAAGCTATGATTAAATCACAAAATGATAAAGTGCAACAACTGTTGAATAGTGTAAAAGACGCATTATTAGGCTTTAGCAGCGAAGAACTCACCATCCGAGAAAAAGATGGAAAAGTATATGTGGCTATGTCCGATAAGCTTTTGTTCCAGTCAGGAAGTGCCACTCTTGATAAACGTGGTGAGGAAGCACTTGGCAAACTGGCTCAAGTATTGAATAAACAGACGGATATCGATGTCTTTATCGAAGGACATACGGATAACAAACCTATCAATACAGCAATATTCAAGGACAACTGGGATTTAAGTGTGCTTCGTGCTACATCCGTGGTACGCATTCTGACTAAGAAATATGATGTTAATCCGTTGCAGATTCAACCTAGCGGAAGAGGTGAATTTATGCCAGTTGATGACAATGAAACAGCCGAAGGAAGAAGTAAAAACCGCCGCACAGAAATCATTATGGCTCCTAAGTTGGATAAGTTATTCCAGATGTTACAGGATTCTGAAGAAACTAAATAAACATTCTTTTAATACAAATAACGCGGAAAACGGATTATCAAAATAAATCCATTTTCCACGTTATTTGTTTGTACACATTACGTTTTTACACCTTCATATCACCTGCTCTACATCATCATGTGTCTTCTGATGGAAAATTTCACAATCGCCATAGCATTAATAGCAGCAAACGGAATGTCCATCGGTTCATGATGCGTATTGTAACTAACCAGTTTCAGGCAATCTTTTTTATCCGACCGATTTACATACTTCACAGACAAATATTCGTCTCCATCAATATTAAATGATACCAAATACATCTCACCATAAATCAGATTACTAAAACTATTTATCTCCTTAAATCCTATAATATCCCCTGACTTGAGAATAGGATACATACTGTCCCCACTCACATAAATCGCTCCATCACACACAGGAATACTCGGAATCTGTATCTTTCCTACAGCAAACTGATTTTTGTTCGTAAACAGAGTCTTCAGGTTGGCTGCTGCAGCAATATCGTATAATACCACACTACGATCATTCATTACTTCCATTATTTTTGGATTGTGAATTATCGCCACTTCTCCCTGTGCTAACTCATCGTTACAATAGACTAGGTGATGTTTAGGATTTCCCTTTCCAATCAATAGCCAATTGTAGTCTACATCATTTCCCATCTTATCCAATAATAAAGGAAAATCAATCCGATTACGTGCACACCAGTTTGATAGTGTTGGTCGTGAAACTCCTAGAAAATCAGCGAATTCACTGTCTTTTTTAAAATTGAGAACCTGCTTGGCACGGTTCACAATTGCTGTAACATCTAAAAATGTATCCATCTGTTATTGTTTTAATATAATGTAAATAATTATAAACTTATTAACTCCTCATTAATAGTACTTTATAAAATAATTAAGAATTAAAATCTAAAACCGCTTGTTTCTTATATGAAATTCATTTTATATTTGCAGTACGGATGCTACTAATACATTTCAAATGTATAAATTAAAAATGGGAAATCCATGAAAAAACAAAAAAAAATGCGAGAATTCCGAAAACTTCTTTATTGATTTGTGAAAAGAGGACTAGCAAATGTAGACTATTAATAGTTAACATGTAAAGTATCAATAGCTTAGATGTGAATTATTATTATCTATTAATTTGAATATTAACAAATGATAATGAGGAATTAAAGCAAAATACAAGAAAATAATTATTACAACAACTAACTATTTATCAAAATAATAAAATGAATAAAAACATGGAAACTTTAAAAAAATCAACTAATCACGTCTGCGGACATTGCAAACGTACACTTCCTCTGGAAGCTTTCTATTTGAATAAGAAAACGAATCTTCCCGGAAATTATTGTAAAGAATGCCGGAAATCTGCTAGCCGGAATTACCGCAAAGTAGAAAAACAAACTCTTGTAACCAAGGGAGAAACGGCATATCCCGTCATTACCCTCATCAAAGATCCTAATGTGCGAAAAGAACTCATTCTCCATGCCCTTGAAACTGTTGCAGCCAGTATCCAACGCAAAAGACAAAAACTTCTGGCAGTGGAAGCAGAACAGGATATTTAACAAATCAAAAATAACAAGTTTAATAATAAAATACTAAAATAGAATTATTATGCGAAGAATACTGCCCAGTCATTATCTGTTGAGTATAGTAAATAAATAGACGTTTATACAATAAAACACTATATATCAACAACATAAACATATTAACGAACTTATTAACGCACACTTTTAAAATCACTTATTCATCTGAAAACATTACTTTATCTTTGTAGTGTCAATAAGCTTAAAGACAAAATCAACTAAACTAGAAAACAAAGATTTGAGAACTGAACCGGACTAGTAATCAATTGCCTACCTGTTGGATATCAATTTGATCATGACGCCTAACAACGTTATGAAAGGGGAATCGTACGCTCTTCCCGAAGGATGAAAGTATATCCATACATCAGGATGAAACTACTGTCTGAAGTAAACTAAACTATTTAAAGAACAGGAAAGGAGGTAAAAAACAATGGCAATCGGAAAAGCAACATGGGATATAATCCTAAAAGCAATTATCGCTGTGGCTTCAGCAGTGCTCGGGGCACTGGGGGCGAATGCAATGAATCTGTAGACTGTACATAAAGTCAATAAAAAATTATCTATAAGCCGGAAGTCCTTTGAACAGGAGCAGAACACAGGAAAAGGACTTCCGGCTTTCATTTAAAACTTAATTAATAAACACAATCATGAAAAGAATAACATATTTATTATTTCTCCTGCTCATCACACTAAACGGATGGGCGCAAGATTTTAAACCCGGAGAGCAAACACAAAACCTGACGGAACAGAAAAATGTAATGGTCGATTATTCAACGGGAATATTCAATTACAAAGTACCCTTATACGAATTGAAATCAGGAAATTATGAGTTGCCTATTTCGCTGGATTATATTGGAAAAGGAGTAAAGGATAGTGACTCTCCCGGATTCATCGGCTATAATTGGACGCTTAATGTGGGTGGAATCGTCACCCGTACGATGCGTGGAGGATTTCCCGATGAAGATACCTCCTTTGGTTATCTACAATCCGAAAGTAACTC
The DNA here is from genome assembly GCF_900155865.1 of Bacteroides bouchesdurhonensis. Lineage (GTDB taxonomy): Bacteria > Bacteroidota > Bacteroidia > Bacteroidales > Bacteroidaceae > Bacteroides > Bacteroides bouchesdurhonensis. The sequence continues at coordinate 404,868 of NZ_LT707006.1, read as the reverse complement.
CACCCCTCTACAGGATGATGCAAAGAATGTAGGGCTTCGCAAAAGAGATGGTGAAAGTGACATCTTTACAGCTGTATTCAACGGACAGAAAGTGGATTTCATCATTCGTGTTGATGAGAACAAAAAGATATATGCAGAACCGCTGGAACAAACGGATGCACGTATCAAGTGCGAAACGGAGTCCGGCAAAATCACAGGATGGACCATTACCGATAATAATGGGAACCGGTATATTTACAGGCAAATAGAGAAGAATGCGGATGTCAGCCATGTGGACGTTTCCACTTCCAATGCCATCTCGCAAACAGTATATCCTTCGGCATGGCATCTCACCCGTATCCTTCCATACAACGGGGCACCTATTGAATTCTGCTATAAAGGCGATGTGGATAACTCGGAGTACTATACGACGGGGAGAATAAACACGCAACAGATTAACGATCCGTATACAATGAAATACTTGTATGGGAAGTCGGTAAAAGAGCAGCCCTTTGACTTTGATAAATATCAGAAGGGATTCAAAAACTATATTGAAGAAGCCAGATACAATTTGAGGTTGCATTCCCAGGAAACATTACTGAAAGAGGTTGATACACAAATGACCTTGCTCATAAGACTGAAGAGCATGGCTATTCAACCCCTAGAAAACCCCATTGTAAAAACCAACAACAGGATTATGGGCATGCTGACAAATATCAAGGAGATGACTTCCGCCTCCCAAGATCTGGAAAAAGCACTGCTCTCCTTATCGAGTACCTGCGACCAATTGGCCGGCACTTCTTCCCACGTAGAAGCCTCTGCCCATATGGAAAGAGCCGGGGCTTGCCTGAGAAGTGCAGCCAACAGCGTACATGCCTGCCTGGTTGAGATCAAGAACATCACAGAAAAGGAAATAAGCGGAGGAAGCCGCTATGATATAGTATCACCGATACTAAGTATGATTATCTCCCCCGAACGTATAGTGAAGTTTGCATACAAAGAAGATGCAGTTCTATCCTTGTCTGAAATCAATTTGTACACTCCGAGTGAGACACTACTTTCTTCCGTCCGCTTTACACAATACGACAAAACGTTGAAAAAAGTTTCTTTCCTCGGTAAAGACAGCAAGGAAACAGCCAACATGAAGTTTGACTATTTCACATACGAAGACTTTCCATCACTGCCAAATGGAGTGACCGGTGACCTATGGGGGTATTGCAGCGCACGCAACGCATCGGGACAGGCTTATGAAATGCTGACTGCCTTGTATTCACTGAAAGGCATTACGCTGACCGACGGAGGGAAAATAGGCATTGAATACGAGAAGAATAAGGTCGGCACAGGCTCCAATTACGGAGGAATCCGGCTAAAATCATTGCTGTTCAATGACGGAGCAAGCAACCGGAAGGATACGATCTCGTACGGCTATCCGCAACCTGGCAAAAGTGTGTATTATTCCTATTCCAATATTGTCAGTGTTTGTTATTCGGGCTTTTGTGATAAAATCACTTATGACAGAGTACGCCCGGAAGGACATCCGGTGGTGAATATGGGTAACAACGGACTCTATTATCCGTATGTGACAGAAACAATTCATGGGAAGGGAATGAATACGTATCGGTTTCATATAGCGACTCCATCGTTGAGCGTGAATACGTCTTACCCGTTCTGGACCAACGGATTGCTATCTGAAAAAGCAGTGTATGATGCCAGTGGCAACTTGCAGCAAATGACCAAGTACAGCTACGAGACATTGTCTGCCTACAACAAACAATTGCCCCAGATGCAACCCTCGGACTATTACTTGGATGGAGCAGCCTTAGAGCCCTACTACAAATCTCAGACAACCAGCTACATCAAAGGAGACGAACTGTATCAGAACAACATAAAACCCCGTTTATCTCCTGCCGACGCACCCCAGTTTTACAATTTGGGCTATGGAGGAAAAACCGTTTTGAAGGAAGAGGTAGAATACAGGCTTGATGAGAACACACCCTATAGTTGGACAACCTACCTGTATGACAATCCCCGGACCATGTTCCCCAACCGGATCATGCGTACCGGATCGGATGGCCGAACCCTCACGAAAGTCTGCAAACGGGTAGTGGATATGGCAGACGGCGTTCAGACTACCATTGATAAGATGAAACAAAGCAATTTGTTGTCGGCCGTAGTGAAAGACCGGATGCTTTGTGAGGGACGGTTGATCAACGAGACGGTGTGGCGGCATAAAGAATCGGGAAACATTATCGTTCCGGCAGAAGCACTCCTGTACGTACCCGAGACTTCGGTTACCGATGCTGTAGTTGCACAGGAAACAGGATTGTTCACTTACGGCGAAAGCAACTATACGCCTGTTGCCTCTTACCAGTATGCCAGTAACAGAACTTCCCGCCTGCCGGTGAAGGAAAAAGGGCGGACTAAGAAAAAAAGCTATGCTTACGATGACTATGGTAAGGTATTGCTGGAATGCAATGCAGCCGTAGCCGATGCGAAAGACAGGTATGATGTAATCGAATGGAACAGTCAGCCGGATATAGATTTGTCATTAAGCAATTTCAAAGGAAGTTACCAGCAGTTTCAGTCCATGTCGAGGACGATTCCCGCAGATGTAAAAGATGACCGTTTTCTTAGTTTCTTCAGATCGCGCGAACATTCTTTTATCATTTCATTCGCAGAAGAAATGATAAAGAGCAATCCGGATATCAATGAAGCACAAACCTATTATGACATCATCTCAACCGATGGGAAGAAAATACTCAACCAGTTCAAACAGGAATATACCAGGCTTGTCCAGCTCTATCCGAAATACCAGCCACTCACCCGGTTTGTGCAGGCATTGGATAACGTTATGATGTCTTATGACGAGCAAAGGTTCTTTGAGTATTTATACTTAAAGCGATATGATACAGGAACACCCGGCAGTTCGGTATGTTCAGTCAATTTGGCCTCGCTGCCGGATATCAAGCGAATGAAACTATATGTGATGAGTGGAAACCAGACAGCTTCGGTATCCATTACCCATGCAGGCGGAGTGGCAAGTAGTACGGTAACAAGCAACAACTCGTCTTCACTGAAAGTATACGACATTGACCTGAGCACGTATACCAATGTAACGACGGTCAGCGTATCACCGCAAGGGGTGTACATGGCTTTGGTGCCCGAAGGAGCCTCTTTCAATGCAACTTCTTTCAATGCTGACGGAACAGCACATGCCCGGTTCGATCAGAACGAACGTCTGGAACTGTACACCTACGACCCGGCAGGAAGAGTCACTCAGATAAAGGACCAATACGGTAACTTGCTGAAAGAATACAAATACAACCGAATTATTAATCAATAAAAAACATATAAAGATGAAGTATACAAAAAAAATACAGTTACTTGTTGGTCTGCTGTTCTTCTTTCCATTGGCAAAAGGGCAGAATACGACAGGATATACGGGAACGCGCAATTATACCGCTGAGAAAACGTATATAGAACCCACTTCCCAAACAGGAAGCAGTAGTGCAAAGACGGTCAGTGACATCGTCTATTTCGACGGATTCGGCCTGAAATGGCAAGAGATACAGGTGGGGGCAAGCCCTTCGGGAGGAGCAGATTTGATCCTTCCACATAGCTACGGCACCCTGGGACAAGTGGAAAAGGAATACCTTCCGTATATAAAAAACGGAAACAACGGAGCTTTTGATGCGGATATGTTCTCTCCCTCCCACTGGAGCATCTACGGAACCGAGGAACAGAACTATGCTTTTACCCTGACTCAATACGAGCACAGCCCATTGGCACGGGTTGCGAAACAGACAGGACCGGGAAAAGCCTGGCATACAGCCGGGAAAAGTGTAAACTCTCTATATGGAACCAATCAGACCGGAGAAGTCAGACAATACAAAGTGACCTCCAACGGGACACTTTCGCTGGATGGAAATTACACTGCCGGAAGATTGCAGAAAACGACAGTCACCGATGAGGATGGACATCAGATAGAGAGTTATACCGACAATAACGACCTGACGGTATTGACGGTAGCGGTAGACGGAAACGAACGGCTGGAAACATACTATGTGTACGACGAGCGGAACAGGCTGCGTTACGTGTTGCCGCCCGAGGCAAGCCTGCAGAATAAAACGGCGATCAATACTTCCGCGTTGGACAAACTGGCTTATTATTACGAATACGACCGGCTGGACCGGATGATTGTGAAACGGTTGCCGGGATGCAAGCCCGTTTACATGGTGTACGACTGGCAGGATCGGTTGGTATTGGCACAGGATGGAAATCAACGTACCGAAAATGCGAAAAAGTGGAGCTACTTCGTGTACGACAGCCAAAACCGGGAAGTAGAGAACGGGGAGGTCATTACTTCGGCCGCCTCCACACACCAGCAGCTGCAACAGGCGGCATGGAAGCAGGAGAAATATCTGCCGGCAGGTACGAAAACTCCGTTGCAATACATGGTATACGACAACTATCAGGCGACGGAAACCGTAACGGCCCATCCCTTCACTGCCGTCAGCGGATACAGCGAAAGTCATCATCAGAGTGCCACAGGAATGATCACCTCTAAAAAGGCGAAGGTGCTGGGAACCGGCGATTGGGTGACCACTACCCTGTATTATGACGACCAATACCGGGTGATACAGACAATATCCGGTTATCCGCAGAAACCGCTGAGCTACGTGAATGTCACCTATGACTTTGTGGGAAACAAGATGAAACAAAGGGAGACGGCAGGAACCAACACGATGGAAACAGTGTATACCTACGACAACCGAGGAAGGATGCTGACCAAGGAATACAAATGGAACGGTGCGTCGGCAGACAAGATCAGCTATGCGTATGACGCGACGGGAAGAATGAATGCCCGTAAGTACGGGACGCGTGCCACGGAAACGCTGACGTATAACATCCGGGGATGGATGACAGGAATAGAGAGCCCGTACTTTACACAGACGTTGCATTATACCGACGGGACGGGGACTCCTCGCTACAACGGAAACATCAGTAGCATGACGTGGAAAGCAGGAGGTGAGGCAACGCTTCGTGGATATAAGTTCACGTATGACGGTCTTTCCCGGTTGAAGAACGCCGTCTATGGAGAAGGAGCGACCCTTGCATCCAACCTGAACCGCTTCAACGAGCAAGTGACCGGTTATGACAAGCAGGGAAACATCCTGGGATTGTCCAGATACGGGCAGACTTCAGCCAGCGGTTATGGGTTGATAGACAATCTTGTATTCTCCTATGACGGAAACCGACTCAAGGCGGTGAAAGACAATGCCACAAGTGGTGTATATGGCAACGGATTCGAGTTTAAGGACGGTGCCAATGCGGATACGGAGTATACGTACGATGAGAATGGCAACCTGACTAAAGATTTAAACAAGAAAATTACGGGAATTCAATTAAATTGCCTAGATTTGCCTGAGAAGGTACAGTTTGAAGGTGGAAAAAGTATTTCGTACCTGTATGCAGCAGACGGAACAAAGATACGGACTACGCGCGTCACAGGCAGCACTACCCTGACCACCGATTACTGCAACAACGCGATCTATGAGAATGGAGTACTGACCAAGGTGCTGACAGCAGACGGTTATCTGACTCCGGCGGATGCCAAACTCCACTATTTTATGCAGGATCACCAGGGAAACAACAGGGTGGTAGTGGATAAAACAGGAAAGGTGGAAGAGGTCAACCATTACTATCCATTCGGAGGAGTCTTCACCGGATCGACCAATGTTCAGCCTTATAAGTATAATGGCAAGGAACTGGACAGGACCAACGGGATGGATTGGTATGATTATGGTGCAAGGCAGTATGATGCGGCGATAGGAAGATGGCACGTGGTGGATCCGATGTGCGAGAAATACTATGATGAAAGTCTATACCTGTATTGCAAGAATAGTCCGATCAACATAATTGACCCTAACGGTAAGGATATAATTGTATTGCAAGATAGGAAAGGGGCCGGAGGATTCGGGCATAGCGCTATTTTGATCGGAAATGATAAGGAAGGATGGCGTTATTTGTCTAAGGATGGAGGAGAAAGGTTTGCTTTATCTGACAAGCCTGAGGTTGGAGACAAACCATTTACCACTATCCAACAGTTTGACAATTCAGATTATGCCGCACGCCATCATGGCTATCAAACCCGTGCCAGATTTGCAACAACGAAAGAGCAGGATGAAGCAGCGTATGCAGCTATGCGAAAAGAGGTATATTCCTGGTATGATGTCCTAAATCATGATTGTATGGATGCTGTAGCAAGTGCGTTAAGGGCTGCCGGTTTTTATGCGGAAAAGCCCTATTATTTGGACACACCGTTTAATCCGGAGGCCGACTTTATTTTAGTAGGAGATCCTCGACCAAATTCAAGATATGACCATCTTCTTAAAAAAAATGCAGCCTCTATCATTGAAGCGACAGAGAATGCAAATAGACAATATAATAAAAATAATAAAGGTGGCACTTGGGATGACTTTATGAACTTACTGGGAAAGTGGCTGATACAAAATCCTAGTATAAAGTATAAATACTTATTTTGAATTATCATAAAACATAATTTACTTGCAGAGGGGATACATACCCTCTGCATTAAATTTTAAGACATATTATTATGAAGTCTATGCTTCTTATTCTAAAAACGCAATTTATAAGTTTGCTTATTGTGTTATTACTGTTTTTATTGGGGAAATTATTCATAATACCCCCAATAAGTCTTTATTTGACGTCCGAAAGCGTTGAAGAATCAAAACGAATAAATGCTTATGTCGGAGATTGTAGGATTTTCAAAGTGGATACTCTCATGGCTGGATATGAATTTCCTATTGAAAGAATATGGGTGGAAAAATATCACAGTTTAGGCAGGAATTGTATTGGCATAGTCACTACCACCGTTACAGAGGATAGCAAACGTATTGTGATCGATATTATTCCGGATAGTCCTTTTTCCTATCATGATAGTTTCGAAAAGGAGTGGTGGGCTATTAAAGATAGCCTGACAGGTAGTGTCGGTCTTTCTAAACCAAATGTAGATCTAGATTGTCATTATCAGCAAGGCGATACAGCTATTTTTAAGATATTCAAATTGGACAAAAAAGAGTCTAATGTCTGGAGAGATGAAACAATGGATTTGATGTTTAAGATATATACAGTATGTGATTGGAAAGAGAAATGAGAAAAGTGATCAAACTTTTAATAGTATTAACTATCCCCCTGGCAGTTGCCTGTCAGGGGGTAAATAGCAACAACATTGATCCGGAACTTTTGGAACATGTTAAGTCCGTAATCGATTTCTATCCGGACTGTAGGAAAACGCTAAAAGTTCATCAATTTGATACGTGGAAAGCCCATATGTGTCTTATATGGCCTAAAAGTCTTCTTTCCGGATTCTGGTTTTATGTAGGCAGAGAAGATAAGGATGGTCTATTCATTTTACCGACAAACGCATTAAAATATAAAGATAAATACATTCTTTCCTATTCACAAGGGAAGAAAGCGATGGACGAAAAGAAAATATGTGAGATATTAGGCATTAAATCAGAACGTGATCTGCCAGAATATGAGGGGGAAGATACACGGGTATGGGCATATATGAAAGACAAGCGGTCAAACAAATCCACTTTTAAACAAATTGATAATGAGGTTAAGGACTATAAATACCCACAACTAAGATATTTTTATGGAGGAGAGCAGGACTCGGACGTAATAGATATGGTATCAGACTTTTTTTATGTCCATGGAGAAAGTGGGAAAATTGAAAAATTCTCTTCTCCGGACATGATATCAATTAGCATGTCAATATTCAACAAGTCAGACTCTGCGCTTCTGGTGGAATTAGACCTGGATTTACACGGTAGCTTTATAATGAAAAACGGAAAGCACTCCATAACTTTGCATCCAAAGAAGATACGGATAAATGACGGATTTCATGAAATCTCTTCCGGATTATATTCGATTGAGCCACATAAAGAAATGACCTTTGGATTATCTACCGCAAAAGGACCTATTATTCTAGAAAACACACCTCCGCAAAAATATGCGCACAAATTATATGACCTGTTCTATGATTCTATCCTCTACGTTCCGGTACATCCTGTTCAAATACCCGATACGGTCCGGGGAATCCTATGGAACAAGGAGTTTAAGGTTTACACGCCCACTATTCTTGAGCGATATAATTTTGAGGTAAATGACAGTATATACAACATATACTCTGACGGGGAAACAGATAAATACGGAAGAGGAAAACGGTAATATAACAGTTTATTTGAAGAATTCCTAAAATAGGTTTTCCACCACTGCCTGGAAAAGGATTTAGAGGGGGAAAAGTTAAAATGGACCATCCTAAAGGGAAAATGCCTGGTGATCATACAAGACAAAATAAACAAGTTAAAACTTTGGCTAAAAAATATGGATTAGATGATGACCAAGTTGAAATTTTGTACAGAGAAATCGGAGGTTAAGGCTATGGTTATCACGAAATAGAAGAATTAATAATTGAATTATTTAAATAGTATGGATTTTATTACAGAATTAAAAAAAAATATAGGTTGCAACATCGTATATAGCAGTTCTGGTGGAGGCAATTGTTCTATCATTCTCATGAAGTTTGACAATGGAAACAGTGTGATGACATACTGCTATTGGGAAGTTCAGAAAAATGGAAAATTAATAGCAACCGCAGAAGATGATGTTACAGCTGTTACCGGTTTAGTAGCACAAACCATTCGACTTTTTGAGAATAAAAAAGTGTCAAACATTGAAATAGATGAATTTCTTAATTTATTTATAGAAGTAGATGACGGACTAACGTTACTTGTTTTTCGCGATGAATATAAAGACCAAGAAAAAACTGGCGATTATGAAGATTGGACATATTCAATTCCAAGCAAAGATTTAGTACTTTATGTAATGGAAGATTCAACAATTAAAGCTGGGAAATATCATAGTTGGTCAGATTCGTTAGAAATTATAGAAATAAATAAAACATAAGAGATGCTTTTATGTTTTATTAAAAATTTACTATAATATTACCCTGATATAAGTTGACTAGAAAATTAATCAATCTATGTCAGGGTATTTATTTCACATATATTTGATCTGACTATAATTTTTAAATTGTATATTTCTACTTATTACCAAGTAGAAATATTTTCTAAGATGGAGATATTTATAATAAACTAAGATGGAAAACAACTAATCATCCGCAAAAACCACTGAGCTATGTCAATACCGTTTACAACTTTAAAGGAAATGTATTAAAATGTCAGGTATTTTACACAGACGTACATTATACCGATGGAACGGCAACACCCTGTTACAATGGAAATATCAGCAGTATGAAGTGGAAAGCGGGAAGTGAGACAACGCTTCGTGGATATAAGTTCACGTATGACGGTCTTTCCCGGTTGAAGAACGCCGTCTATGGAGAAGGAGCGACCCTTGCATCCAACCTGAACCGCTTCAACGAGCAAGTGACCGGTTATGACAAGCAGGGAAACATCCTGGGATTGTCCCGATACGGGCAGACTTCAGCCAGCGGTTATGGGTTGATAGACAATCTTGTATTCTCCTATGACGGAAACCGACTCAAGGCGGTGAAAGACAATGCCACAAGTGGTGTATATGGCAACGGATTCGAGTTTAAGGACGGTGTCAATGCGGATACGGAGTATACGTACGATGAGAATGGCAACCTGACTAAAGATTTAAACAAGAAAATTACGGGAATTCAATTAAATTGCCTAGATTTGCCTGAGAAGGTACAGTTTGAAGGTGGAAAAAGTATTTCGTACCTGTATGCAGCAGACGGAACAAAGATACGGACTACGCGCGTCACAGGCAGCACTACCCTGACCACCGATTACTGCAACAACGCGATCTATGAAAATGGAGTACTGACCAAGGTGCTGACAGCAGACGGTTATCTGACTCCGGCGGATGCCAAACTCCACTATTTTATGCAGGATCACCAGGGAAACAACAGGGTGGTAGTGGATAAAACAGGAAAGGTGGAAGAGGTCAACCATTACTATCCATTCGGAGGAGTCTTCACCGGATCGACCAATGTTCAGCCTTATAAGTATAATGGCAAGGAACTGGACAGGACCAATGGGCTGGATTGGTATGATCACGGAGCAAGGCAGTATGATGCGGCGATAGGGAGATGGCATGGGGTGGATCCGATGTGCGAGAAATACTATTGCCTAAGCCCATATAATTACTGTAATAATGAACCTATTGGTCGAATTGATCCGAATGGAAAAGATTATTGGAGTACAAGTGACAGAGACCAGATTTTTGCTTTTATTAATGCTGTGGCTACTGGAAGCAAACAATTTGATTTTAGTAACTGGAAACATGCTACAGATGTAGATTTCATAGACGACTTAGTTTATAATGATGAAACGAAAAAGTTCTATAGCAGTTATGGAGAAATTGTAGATGGAGAAATCAATATAATAGGAGTCAGTTTTGATGCTAATATAAAACCTGTTACATTTTCAGGTATAGGATATAAAGGAGCATTCGTTTATGAACCTTTAGATGGTTTTATATTAAAAGCAAATCATTTCTTGGAAGGAACTAAATATTTTGATGGTATTTTTACTTGGAATGTAAACTTACAAGGAAGAATTACCGGAATTGCTCCTAAAATAGGTTTTCCACCACTGCCTGGAAAAGGATTTAGAGGGGGAAAGCAAAGTGTTAGAGATTCTAATATAAAATCATTTCCTAAAGAATTTCAGAGATGGTTTCATAAATATTACAAAGAAAAAGGTGATTTAGATTCAACAATAGATGAATTTAATAATCTATATAAAGAATGGATAAAAATGGGACAACCTAAAGTGAAATAATTATATGGATAAGTGTAAAAAAGACTATTTACTTAAAGATCAATCGATAAGGGAAGAAATTCTAGAATTGATAAATAATGTTAGGTATTCTAATGATATTGGTATCAAATTTTATTCTAGAATGTTATTGACGGATTATTATAAAACTAAGGATGTTGAAAATCTTTTCTTTGAATTATTACATGATAAACAATGGAAAAATCAAAAGGGGAATTTAATTTTTTCCTTAAATGAATGTATTGAACCAACAGAAAGGAATAGTGAGTATTTAGATTTTTTCATATCTTTACTTTTAAAATGTGATATAGGAAATGAAGTATATATGGATTCAATCTCTATTATTATGGATTTACGTGCTCCTTTTAAAATAAGAACTCTAAATAAAAATATTAAAAAGCTGGAAGGTTTATTAAAAGCAAACAAATTAGAAAAGGAAAAGAGAAAACTAGTCTTATTTCTATTGGATTATCTTAAAACCCAGAAAGAAATCACCGTTATTTATAAAAAAATGAGTAGCAAAATCCGATTTTATTAATCTGTAAATGAGTCAATTCAATCTTAGATGATGACCAAGTTGAAATTTTGTACAGAGAAATCGGAGGTCAAGGCTATGGTTATCACGAAATAGAAGAATTAATAATTGAATTATTTAAATAGTATGGATTTTATTACAGAATTAAAAAAAAATATAGGTTGCAACATCGTATATAGCAGTTCTGGTGGAGGCAATTGTTCTATCATTCTCATGAAGTTTGACAATGGAAACAGTGTGATGACATACTGCTATTGGGAAGTTCAGAAGAATGGAAAATTAATAGCAACCGCAGAAGATGATGTTACAGCTGTTACCGGTTTAGTAGCACAAACCATTCGACTTTTTGAGAATAAAAAAGTGTCAAACATTGAAATAGATGAATTTCTTAATTTATTTATAGAAGTAGATGACGGACTAACGTTACTTGTTTTTCGCGATGAATATAAAGACCAAGAAAAAACTGGCGATTATGAAGATTGGACATATTCAATTCCAAGCAAAGATTTAGTACTTTATGTAATGGAAGATTCAACAATTAAAGCTGGGAAATATCATAGTTGGTCAGATTCGTTAGAAATTATAGAAATAAATAAAACATAAGAGATGCTTTTATGTTTTATTAAAAATTTACTATAATATTACCCTGATATAAGTTGACTAGAAAATTAATCAATCTATGTCAGGGTATTTATTTCACATATATTTGATCTGACTATAATTTTTAAATTGTATATTTCTACTTATTACCAAGTAGAAATATTTTCTAAGATGGAGATATTTATAATAAACTAAGATGGAAAACAACTAATCATCCGCAAAAACCACTGAGCTATGTCAATACCGTTTACAACTTTAAAGGAAATGTATTAAAATGTCAGGTATTTTACACAGACGTACATTATACCGATGGAACGGCAACACCCTGTTACAATGGAAATATCAGCAGTATGAAGTGGAAAGCGGGAAGTGAGACAACGCTTCGTGGATATAAGTTCACGTATGACGGTCTTTCCCGGTTGAAGAATGCCGTCTATGGAGAAGGAGCGACCCTTGCATCCAACCTGAACCGCTTCAACGAGCAAGTGACCGGTTATGACAAGCAGGGAAACATCCTGGGATTGTCCAGATACGGGCAGACTTCAGCCAGCGGTTATGGGTTGATAGACAATCTTGTATTCTCCTACGACGGAAACCGGCTCAAGGCGGTGAAAGACAATGCCACGAGTGGGGTATATGGCAACGGATTCGAGTTTAAGGACGGTGCCAATGCGGATACGGAGTATACGTACGATGAAAATGGCAACCTGACTAAAGATTTAAACAAGAAAATTACGGGAATTCAATTAAATTGCCTAGATTTGCCTGAGAAGGTACAGTTTGAAGGTGGAAAAAGTATTGCTTATACGTATGCGGCAGACGGAACAAAGATCCGAACCACACATACGACAGGAAGTAATACGGTAACAACGGATTACTGTGACAATGCGATCTATGAAAATGGGGTGCTGGTAAAAGTACTCACAGAGGATGGATATATTACGGTTAAAGACGCTAAATCACACTATTTTATTCAGGATCATCAGGGAAATAACAGGGTGATAGTGGATAAAGACGGAAAGGTGGAGGAAACAAACCATTATTATCCGTTCGGAGGAATATTTACACTTCTGCAAATGTGCAGCCTTATAAATATAATGGTAAGGAGTTGGACAGAGCCAATGGTTTGGATTGGTATGACTATGGAGCAAGGCAGTATGATGCAGCGATAGGGAGATGGCATGTAGTAGATCCAATGAGTGAAAAATATTTTTCTGAAAGTCAATTTATATACTGTGGAAATAATCCCATTACTTTCATTGATCCAGACGGAAAAATGAAAGTAATTTATAATCCTGATGGAACTTATCAAAAAACCACTAATAACAATTGGTTTCATAACACTTTCATAGGAAGGCAAGAATATATTGACTATGGAAATAAAAGAGTACGGTTATCTGAAGATGAATTTTGGTTATGGCAACGAACAGGTAGTTATGCGACTATCAAACAGGTAGATAGTTTTTTTAGTATTTTAGAATTTACTTTGAATGAACCTGTAAAAAATCCCATTGAGTGGATGGATAATTTTTTAAAATCATCTGCATATTCAATGATAAATTCTCCTAAAATATGGATGACTGGAAGAACGTGGTCGGGATCCTCTGTTACTCCAGATGAAAAAGCAGGAGGTGCTATTGATGTCCTTACAACATGGTTTCCTAGCTCTAATTTAATAAAAGAATTAAAGCCACTTTCTTGGTATAAGTACAAAAATGAAAATACTCATATACTAATAAAAAACAAAAAAGGAGTTTATAACAGTGAAGTGAATAAATACAAAGAAATAAGTAGAAAACCAAAAACATTTCAAAAAATAATCGATAAAATAAATATACTTTTACATATTACCAATACAACAACAAATGAAGAAAAATGATAATTATAGATATTATTGGCACATTCATTAGATGGTTATTTAAAGGATCTAAAAGCAATCTTTTATAAATGAAGTATTGCCTGAAGATAATGAAACCACTATAATCAAATGGAGAGTTGCTTCAATTATAATAATTTTTGGACCTACAATTATTACAAATTGTCCCAGTAATTAAAATATAGAATATGAATCAGATGGTTCATCTGATTCATATTCAAAATACTAAAATTATAATCTTTCAATATTAGAAATATGGAAAAAAATAAATTTTCTACAGTAATGGAAAAAAAAGATGATATAGAATTAATTCGTATCACCACGTCAGAAAAAAAAGATTATCAACCGGAAGCCATTGTTGCAGCAAAAGATGAATTAATGAAAAGGAATATTTCTGCTTCAATGTATGAAGACTTCACTAATAAGGTAGAAAAACTAATAGAAATTGAGAAAGAAACAGAGAATAAAAAACTGCAAGTACCTTTACCTAAATCAATAAAAATAATAGCATTTATTTTTCCTGTTTTATTATTTTTTGTAATAGGAATTGGACTTATGATGTTTGGATACCAAAAACGAGGAAAAGAACTATGCAAATGGACATTCTTTGGATGTATATTCTACTTTACAATTGCAATGTTAATACAACTATTCTTTTAACTATTTCCAAAAGATAACGATATTCCACCAAATTACAACAGTATCATTAATGAATAACAATACTATGACAATCAATTATTATCATCATATATTAATATTCGAGAAATCAATAAAATGAATATACAAAATTTATTATCAAAAGCAATTGATAAAACAGTTACTTATAGCAGAACCGGTGGTGGTGCTGGTTCTATCTTAATAATTGAATTTGAAAATAAAGCATTTTATACTATTAATTGCACTTGGAGAATTGAAGATAATGGAATTGTCATAACAACTAGTTGGGATGATGGAACACCGATAATAGGAAATATGAATAAAAATGCAGAAAAATTAATTGGAAGAAAGCTCTTATATTACGAATTAACTCCACAATATGATTTAAAACTTCATTTTGAAAATAATCTTTTAGTTAATATATTTTGTAATATTATTACATCTATTTCAGAAGATGAAGATGTTTATAATTGTAATTGGGATTTTAGTATTCCAGAAAAAAATATAGTAGCTAATATAACAGGAAATTACAAAATAATATATACAAAATATCAAGAATAATTTCACTGCATTATTTTATAAAACTTAATAACTATCAGTTTACATTCTATATAATTACAATTTTTGTATTACCTTGATATAGGTTGCTTAATTATAGACAATTTATATCAAGGTATTTTTTATAAAAAAAGTGATGAAGATATATTTAACAACTGCATAATAAGCATCATCTATTATTTCAAATCCCTACTTCACTGAGACGTTGTTCTACATCAATGCAACTGTAATAGAACTTCCCATTATAATATCACATGATATAGAAAACGGGAAATAAACCTATTATAAAAGAATATAAATTCATACATATCAAATTGGTAAGATTGAAAAATACTACTTATAGAAAAGGAAATAATCTTTCATTAAACGCATATCGACTCAACGAACAGGGTACGACAAACAGGGAAATATTCTTGGTTTATTACATTTCAGACAGACTTCGGAAATCAAGCACTATTTGTTCTATCCTATTATAGGACCAGATTAAGGTAGTAAAAGATAACGAAATAAATCCAGTGTATGGAAACAAATTATTCAATTTATTGAAGAAGAACGATGGAATGGTAAATTTAGTCACGAAACAGATCTAGTAAAAGATTTAAAACTTAAAGGAGACGATGCTTACGAATTTATCAATTCATTTAGCAAAAAATTTGATGTTAATATTGCTAAGTTTGATTTTGAAGAGTATTTTGATTCAGAAGGAGATTGGATATTTCCAATGATATTGAACTTACTCCTAAAACGAAAGAAAAAAATTAAGAAGAAAATAACACTCGGAGATTTAGAGCAAGGGGTAAAAAAAGGAATATTAGTTTGATATTGCTTCATTCCTAATTCACCTATTGCAACTGTTTATGCTATTTACTTTTTATTTCATCAAAATAAGTTTTCTCTATAAAACACCTATAAGAATATTCAATAAGATATACTAGAGTAAGTAAAAAGATATAGAAGAACTAAGCAAGAGATATACTAGAGTTGGATAAAAGATATACTAGAGTTAAGTAAAACAACCACTTCTTTTACTATAATCAATAGGTAAATGGTGTCCGATTGAACGTATCTTTCCATCAAAAGATATACTTAAAATAAAACTATGGGAAGTTTAAATTCAATCACTTCGATCTTTTTTTCAAACATTACTATGGTTTTATATAAACATCGAAGTCTTTTTTCTAATAAAAAGTAGCTACTTTAGCAAGTGAACAATGGTTTTCCTTCATCGTCATGTTTTTAGTTATTCCACTAAATATCAACCCATTATAATGAAGTATCTTTTTATTTACATTATTGGTCAAAATAAGTAATTATTACGAAGACACTTACTGACTAAAATGTCATAAAAAAGAAGCTTCATTGTAATTTACTATATATCAATCAAATATGCATAAATATGACGATGAAGGAAACCGTTTTACTACTGTGATATGAACTTATTAATCTTCTATTTATTCATATCCATGCAATTACAATCCCAGCTTTACCGAAATATCCAACATTCGTTGAATAGGTTTTACAGCTTTCTTTGCCACTTCAGGATCTACCGTAATTTCCGGAGACTCATTCTTCAAACACTCATAGAGCTTCTCTAACGTATTTAACCGCATAAAGCTACACTCATTACAGCCACATGTACTATCGTTCGGAGGAGCTGGAATAAATGTAGTCTGCGGACACCTCTTTTGCATCTCATGTAGAATACCCGATTCAGTAGCAACAATATACTTCTTTTCCGGATGGTTTACTGCATATTTTAATAAAGCAGCTGTAGAACCTACTACATCAGCCAGTTTCAACACTGTACTTTTGCATTCGGGATGAGCCAATACGATTGCATCAGGATGCTCCGTTTTCAGTTCTACAATCTTTTCCACAGAGAATTGTTCATGCACATGGCAAGCACCGTCCCAAAGTAACATATCACGGTTCGTAACTGAGTTGATATAATTACCCAAATTCCGATCCGGTCCAAAGATTATTTTCTCATCTTTGGGAAAGCTTTCCACAATCTGCTTGGCATTGGTGGAAGTTACCACTACATCTGTTACCGCTTTCACAGCAGCCGTCGTATTGACATACGAGATAACAGTGTACCCCGGATGCTCTTTGACAAACTGTGCAAACTTGTCAGCCGGACAACTGTCTGCTAGTGAACAACCCGCATTCATGTCGGGCACCAACACTTTCTTTTCAGGACAGAGCACTTTTGCCGTTTCTCCCATGAAATGAACACCGCACATTACAATAATGTCCGCTTCCGTTTTTGCTGCCCATTGAGCCAATGCCAGACTGTCGCCAACGTAATCAGCGATATCTTGTATTTCACCCTTCTGGTAGTAGTGACCCAGAATGATTGCATTCTTTTCTTTTTTCAGCTCGTTAATAGCTTTTATTAGTTCATTCATAATAATATTCTTTTTTCTTTCCTTTTAAAAAAAACCTTTGTTAGTGATAATAGCCTGTTAATAGTGTTAGAAGATAAATCCTGTTTTTCTTGTCAGATAAGTTATTAGCTTCTGCTTCTACTTTATTAGTTCATTATGAACGGATGAAAAATAGGTAATATATTGTCTATATACTTCATTATCATAAAGCTCTGACTAGACAGAAAAAAGCTATTCACTTCCTGTTGATAAGTTGCAAAGTTAAAAACTTTATAGATATAAACAGCTATGAAAGTGGTGAAAAATATGTTTAAGGTGGGGTAGAAAGTTATAGTTTACTTTTTTGGAATGTTCATAAGAGGGGCTTCCTACATCTTCTTTTGAATAATGCAAGGATTATTTTTTAAAATCTTTGCTGATTGTTTTGACAGGTTTTAAACCGTTATCAACATCTCTCTTAACAGAAAAGAATTACTTTTGTAACCGGAATGTATTAAATGAAATAGCTGTATGAGAAAACTAAAGATAACTGAGTTGAACCGCATTACTGCGGAAGAGTTTAAACAGGCTGAAAAACTGCCTCTGGTGGTTGTATTAGATGATATCCGTAGTCTGCATAACATAGGTTCTGTATTTCGTACTTCAGATGCATTTCGTATTGAATGTATTTATTTGTGTGGTATAACAGCTGTTCCTCCACATCCGGAAATGCATAAAACTGCATTAGGAGCTGAATTTACTGTAAATTGGAAGTATGTTAATAACGCTGTTAATGCAGTTGATAACCTTCGGAAAGAGGGATATATTGTTTATTCGATCGAACAAGCAGAAGGTAGTATTATGCTAGATAAATTGGAATTGGATAAAACAAAGAAATATGCTATCGTAATGGGAAATGAAGTGAAAGGTGTTCAACAAGAAGTGATTGACCATTCAGATGGCTGTATAGAAATTCCCCAATATGGTACAAAGCACTCTTTAAATGTTTCTGTGACAACAGGCATTGTAATTTGGGATTTATTCAAAAAGCTTAGTTGATAAGATGATAATAGCTGGTTAATAAGTGGTTTATATCTCTGTTAATCATTTAATAACCAGCATATAATTCTTGTTTATAACGTATCATTAAATTTGTCCGCTTTCTATCATTAAGACGATTCTTTCTGTTAGTTTATCTTCTCCCAACGGATCATATTCCTTTTTCAAGCTAGCACCAAATAAGGAAGCAAATGTTTGATAAAAACCTGCTTTGAATGGTCCCATAAAAGCTTTCACTAGTTCATAACTAGTCTGATTGCTTTGTCTGTCTACCAACTTTATTAACAGCTTTCCTTGGGAAAAAGATAATTTTTTCATTTGCGCAGTATATTGTTCCTTTAATCCCTTCTCAACACGCTTGATATGCTTTTGACGAGCTTTCTCATTAGGTAATGTTTGAAGATACTCGTAAGTTTCGATGATAGCACGATGGATTTCTTTAGAGATAGGATATACTTTTTTTACGTTTCGTACCAGTCGGTTATATTCTATTTCTTCTTTTTGGTTTTTGAATTTTAATGGGCGGAAGATATAAACAGGTCTTAGCTGGATCCAAGGGATGGTATCACCTTCGTAGATACACATTGGAACCAGATATCCATTAATGCTTTGCTTTTCCTGAGCCTGTACACGGAATGAACAGAACATAGCAAACATTATCATTAATAATATGTTAAGTCGTTTATTCACATGACAAAAATAAGATATTATCTTCATATCTTTTTTATTATTCTTGTTTTTCATTGGGGTATTAACCTATTTAAAGTAACTTCACGGACTTTTTCCTCTAACGACAGGAAAATGAAACATAAATTCAAATGAAAAGAAATCAACTATTATGGTTGATAAGTATTATAAACAGCCTGTTTATTATTCCTGCTTGTAGTGCTCAAAACCAGCCTGAGAGCCTTCTAGATGATGTACTCGAAGATTTATCTGTTAATAATGATATTGATAACTTTGTTAATGAACAGAATTGGGAAAATGAATTGGAAGAACTTTCTGTTCGTTTACAAGAACCTGTTAATCTGAATGCAGCTACCCGTGAACAATTGGAACAATTTCCTTTTTTAACTGGTTTGCAGATAGAACACTTATTGGCTTATGTATATGTACATGGCTCGATGAAGACTCTTTATGAACTTCAGTTAGTAGAGGAGATGGATAAGCGAACCATTCAATATTTACTGCCTTTTGTATGTGTTGAAGAAATTAACAATAGATCTTCTTTTCAGTGGAAAAGTATGTTGAATAATGCATTGAAGTATGGAAAGCATGAAGTGCTAACTCGCATGGATATACCGTTTTATAAGCGAAAAGGTTATGAACATACCTATCTGGGACCTTCTGTTTATAACTCTGTGAAATATGGATTTCGATATAGTGATCGACTTTATGTCGGAGTAGTTGCAGAAAAGGATGCCGGAGAACCTTTTGGAGCTTTACATAACGGCTATGGGTATGATTATTACTCATTTTATCTGTTACTACAAAATTGCGGTCGGTTGAAAACATTATCTGTTGGTAACTATCGGTTAAGTTTTGGACAAGGATTGGTAGTCAGCACTGATTATCTGATGGGAAAGACTGTTTATGCTTCTTCATTTACATCCAGAGGAAAGGGTATCAAGAAGCACTCTTCAACAGATGAAATGAATTATTTCCGGGGAGTGGCGGCTACTGTGTCTCTTACTGAAAAGCTTAATATTTCCGGCTTTTATTCACATCGGTCGATGGATGGAGTATTAACAGACGGGAAGATAACTTCTATTTATAAAGCGGGGTTACATCGAAGCCAAAAGGAAGCGGATAAAAAGAACTTGTTCACTTTGCAATTAACAGGTGGAAACATAAGTTATCAACAAAGCCATATTCATCTGGGAATCACAGGTATTTACTATGTTTTCAACCATCCTTATGAACCGGAATTAACAGGCTATTCCAAGTATAATCTTCATGGTAATCAATTCTATAATTTAGGTATTGATTATGCATATCAATGGCATCGTTTTTCTTTTCAGGGAGAGACGGCAAAAGGAAAACAAGGTTGGGCTTCTTTGAATCGTTTTCAGTATTCATTGATGGAAGGAACTCATTTGGTATTGATACAACGGTTTTATTCGTTTGATTATTGGGCGATGTTTGCTCATTCTTTTGGAGAAGGAAGTACAGTTCAGAATGAACAGGGATATTATCTAGGTGTTGAAACTTCCCCTTTTCGTTACTGGAACTTTTTAGCCTCATGCGATTTATTTTCTTTTCCATGGAAAAAGTATCGAATCAGTAAAACCGGTTCTCATGGGATAGATGCTCTGATTCAGGCAACCTTTTCTCCACATAAAAATTTATCGATGTATTTAAAGTACCGTTATAAACAAAAAGAGCGGGATCTGTCAGGAACTAAAGGTAGTATTATACTTCCAATTTATCATCATCAACTTCGTTATCGCTTGAACTATTCTTTAAATGAGGTGTTATCTTTTCGTACAACTTTAGAATATAATCATTTTTATTCTCAGGACAAAGCTGCTAGCCTAGGATATCAGGCTACAGGGATGATATCTTATCGACTGTCCGGAACCAGGCTGTTTGCTGAAGTTCAGGGCAGTTACTTTTATACGGATGATTATGATTCGAGAGTATATATCTCTGAGAAAGGACTACTTTATACATTTTATACTCCTTCGTTTCAAGGACAAGGATTTCGTTGTGTTGCTCACCTTCGTTATGACTTCAATGAGCATTGGATGTTCATAACTAAATTTGGAGAAACTACTTATTTAAACCGGGATGAGATAGGTTCCGGTAACGATTTAATTCGTGGAAATAAAAAAGCGGATATACAGATGCAACTGCGTATCAAGTTTTAGTATCTTTGTGCAGTGTTAAGATGTATGGGAATATACGCTTAAATGTCAAACTGTAAATTGTCAAAATTTGAAATAAAATGACTATTATCTATCCTTCACCCATTTTTGGGCCTGTACATTCCCGCCGCTTGGGTGTTTCTTTAGGAATTAATTTATTACCGGCAGACGGCAAGGTTTGTTCATTCGACTGTATTTATTGTGAATGTGGTTTCAATGCCGATCATCGTGCAAGAAAACCTTTTCCTACTCGTGAAGAAGTTCGTACGGCTCTTGAAGAAAAGCTGAAAGATATGCAAGCAAACGGACCTACTCCTGATGTATTTACTTTTGCAGGAAATGGAGAACCGACTGCTCATCCCCATTTTTCAGAAATTATAGAAGATACGCTTGCTCTCAGAGATAAATATTTTCCGAATGCAAAAGTAAGTGTATTGAGTAATTCTACCTTCATTAATCGTCCGGCTGTTTTCGAAGCACTGAATAGGATAGATAATAACATTCTGAAGTTGGATACGGTAAATGAAGAGTATATTCATTTATTGGATCGTCCCAATGGTAAATATTCAGTGAGGCAGATCATTGAAAAGATGAAGGAGTTCAAAGGGAATTGTATTGTTCAAACTATGTTTTTGAAAGGAAGTTATCTTGGGAAAGATGTGGATAATACAACAGATGATTTTGTACTTCCCTGGCTAGAGGCAGTGAAAGAAATTGCCCCCCGACAAGTGATGATTTATACAATTGATCGGGAAACGCCGGATCATGATTTGCAGAAAGCTACTCATGAAGAGTTAGACCGGATTGTAGAATTGATAAATAAAACGGGGATTCCGGTTACAGCTTCTTATTAATATTTGATACTATACTATATAATAATAAAAATGAAAAACACCTATTCTTCTTATTTACGATATCTTAAAGGTATCTTCGTATTATTGTTCTTGTATCCGGTAGTGCAGACATTTGCAGTAACGGACAATAAAGATGGTATTTTGACGGAGAATCAGCAGACTTCGGGTATTCTTGCTGTGAAAAAGATTAATCCTACGACTTTTGAAGTATTGTTGTCCGATCAGCAACGGATAACAATCGATTTTTATGGAGAGAATATATTCCGTATTTTTCGAGATCCTACCGGAGGTATTATTCGTGATCCTGAAGCAACTCCGGAAGCACAGATACTGGTTGGCCAACCCAGACGTAAAGTTTCTCAGTTTAAAATAGGAGGAGATGAAAATGTCATTACGGTGTCTACTGGAAAAGTACGTATTGAATTGGATAAGAAAACAACTTTAATGAAAGTTGCTAATCTGGCAACTAATGCATACGTCATTGAAGAGATGGTTCCGGTGGCATTTGACCCTAAAAAAGTAACTGTTACTTTGAAAGAGAAGCCAGAAGAATACTTTTATGGAGGAGGTGTGCAGAATGGACGTTTTTCTCATAAAAATAAAGTAATCGCTATTGAGAACCAAAATAGTTGGACAGATGGCGGAGTAGCTTCACCTACTCCTTTCTATTGGTCTACGAATGGTTATGGAATGATGTGGTATACTTTCAAGAAAGGGGAATATGATTTTGGTGCAACAGAGAAAGGAATGGTAAAATTGTCTCATGAATCTCCCTATCTGGATATTTTCTTTATGGTGAGTGACGGAGCTGTTGCTTTGTTAAACGATTTTTATCAATTAACAGGAAATCCGGTGCTGCTTCCTAAGTTTGGTTTTTATGAAGGACATTTGAATGCTTATAATCGTGACTATTGGAAAGAAGATCCGAATGGAATTTTGTTTGAAGACGGGAAACGGTATAAAGAGAGTCAGAAAGACAATGGGGGCATTAAGGAATCATTGAATGGTGAAAAGAATAACTATCAGTTTTCTGCCCGTGGGGTAATTGATCGTTATAAAAATCAGGATATGCCTCTTGGATGGTTGTTGCCGAATGACGGTTACGGTGCCGGTTACGGGCAAACGGAAACATTGGATGGAAATATTGATAACTTGAAAAAGTTAGGTGAATATGCCCGTGAGAATGGAGTTGAAATCGGACTATGGACACAATCGGATTTACATCCTAAAGAGGGAGTGAGTGCTTTGTTGCAACGTGATATAGTTAAAGAAGTTCGTGACGCAGGAGTACGTGTACTGAAAACTGATGTAGCATGGGTAGGTTCCGGATATTCTTTCGGATTGAATGGTGTAGCAGATGTAGGTCATATCATGCCTTATTATGGAAATAATGCCCGTCCTTTTATCATCTCATTGGATGGCTGGGCAGGAACTCAACGTTATGCCGGAATCTGGACAGGTGATCAAACCGGAGGTGTTTGGGAATACATTCGTTTTCATATACCGACATATATTGGTTCCGGACTTTCCGGCCAGCCGAATATCTGTTCGGATATGGATGGAATCTTTGGTGGTAAGGATAAAGCGGTTAATATTCGTGATTTTCAGTGGAAGACATTTACTCCGATGCAGTTGAACATGGATGGTTGGGGAGCCAATGAGAAATATCCTCATGCTCTTGGAGAACCTGCTGCATCTATCAACCGGATGTATTTGAAACTGAAATCAGAATTGATTCCTTATGCTTATAGTTATGCTAATGAAGCGGTAGATGGGCTCCCTCTTATTCGGGCTATGTTCCTCGAATATCCGAATGATTATACACATGGATCTGCAACGCAGTACCAGTTTATGTATGGTACTGATTTTCTTGTAGCTCCTGTTTATCAAATTACCAAAGGGGATAAAGAGGGGAATGATATTCGTAATGGTATCTATCTTCCCCAAGGTGCCTGGATTGATTATTTTAGTGGAGAGAAATATGAGGGTAACTGTGTTATAAATAACTTTGATGCACCTATCTGGAAATTACCGGTATTTGTCAAAAACGGAGCTATTATCCCGATGACTAATCCCAATAATAATGTGACCGAAATAGACCATTCTCTTCGTATTTATGAATTCTATCCCAATCAGCACTCTTCCATGGTGGAGTATGACGATGATGGAGTGACAGAAGCATATAAAGACGGAAGATTTGCCACTACCCTGATTGAATCGGATGTAGATAACAAGAATCGTGTAACAATTACCATACATCCGGTAAAAGGAGATTTTGACGGATTGGTGAAAGAAAAGAAGACTGAATTACGTATCAATGTTTCGGAAAAGCCTAAGAAACTTGTGGCAAAGATAGGTAATAAAGGAGTGAAATTGACAGAAGTGACTACTATTGATGATTTCCTCAAAGGAGAGAATGTTTATTGGTATGAGGCTGCTCCTAACTTGAATAAGTTTGCAACCAAAGGAAGTGAATTTGAAAAAGTGGTGATTACAAAGAATCCTCAGTTACGTGTTAAACTTGCTTCTACAGATGTAACAGTGAATCCGGTAATGTTGAAAGTAGAAGGCTTCCGTTTTGAACCGTCAAACAGCTATCGTGTGACAACAGGTGCTTTATCAGCTCCGCAAAATGTCCAGGTATCTGAACAAAACAGAGAAGCATATACTTTGAAACCAACATGGGATAAAGTAGCTAATGCTGATTATTATGAAATTGAATTTAATGGTATGCTTTATACCACTATCAAAGATACGGAATTGTTATTTGAAGATCTGGCTGCAGAAACACCTTATAGTTTCAAAGTGCGTGCTGTTAATAAAGACGGTATTTCCGATTGGGCAGAACTACATGTGACGACGAAAGAAAATCCGTTGGAATTTGCTATACATGGCATTGAAGGTGAGTCTTCTGCTGCTGCACAAGGGGGTGCCGGAGTAAACCGATTGTTCGACTTTGCTGAGTCAGGAGATATTTGGCATACAAAATATAGTGTCAATTCCATTCCATTGGATTTGATTATTGATCTTAAGACAGTCAATCAGTTGGATAAATTCCACTATTTACCTCGTACGGATGCAGGAAATGGAACCTTATTGAAGGGAACCGTATTCTATAGTATGGATAAGGAGAACTGGACCGAAGCCGGTGCTTTTGACTGGCAACGGAATGCAGATGTAAAAGTATTCAGTTTCCCGGAACATCCTTCTGCTCGATACATTAAACTAGTTGTTACGGCAGGTGTTGGAAATTATGGTTCAGGTCGTGAAATATATGTATTTAAAGTACCTGGAACCAGCAGTTATTTGCAAGGTGATATAAATAATGATGGTAAGATAGACCGTAATGATCTGACTTCTTATATGAATTATACCGGATTACGTCGTGGAGATTCTGATTATGAAGGATATATCAGTAAAGGAGATATCAATATGAATAATCTGATTGATGCTTATGATATTTCTGTAGTAACAACACAGCTGGAAGGTGGGGTTGATAAAGAAGCTGTCCAAAAAGTATCAGGTTCTTTATCCATTACTACTCCAAAACAAATCTATCAAAAAGATGAAATTGTAGAAATCCATGTAAAAGGTAACGAACTACAATCAGTGAATGCGTTTAGCTTTGCTTTGCCTTATGACCAGAATGATTATGAGTTTGTAGGTGTTGAACCGTTGAATATGAAAACGATGGAAAACCTGACATATGACCGCTTACATACCAATGGAGTGAAATCTCTTTATCCTACATTTGTTAATATAGGAAAGCAGGAATCACTGGAAGGGTCCGAAGAACTGTTCATCTTAAAGTTTAAAGCAAAACGAAAAGTGAAGTTTGAATGGCAGATAAAGGATGGAATATTGGTGGATAAACAGTTAAGAATGCATCAATTCTAGAACATAATTGTTAGTTTTGGTTCGTTCCACCTAGGTTTCCGTTTCGTCCCACAGTTGTTTCCGCTTCGTTCCATATATGTGGGACGCAACGGAAACAACTGTGGGACGGACCAGTTTTTATTATGCAAATAGATCATTTATACATTGAAGAAGTAAGTAATCGGTCTTTTTCTAAATAATCTATAGAACTCTTACTTATTTTTAATAATGTTTTTTGCTCTATCTAACGCTACATTAATATTGGGGCAAATATTCTCTTCTCCCAGCAATTCGTAAAAACCGGATTTACCTAATACATGATGCACTTTCTCATTGACTCCGGAAAGGATGACAGTTATTTTTTCTTTCTGAGACATTTGACAAAGTGTTGTCAGATTATGAATACCGGTAGAATCAATAAAAGGAACTTTACGCATACGGATGATACGTACTTTCGGTCGATCTCCCAATTGTGCCATTGTTTCTTCAAATTTGGTAGCAATACCAAAGAAGTAAGGGCCATTGATTTCATATACTTCTACTCCTTGGGGGATAGTCAGATGTTCTTCATGTAAGGTGATATCAGATTCTGAGTTTGGGTCAATCTCATCAGTGATAACTGAGATTTCTGTAGTTTCCATGACACGCTTCATGAAAAGAACACAAGCTATGACCAACCCGACTTCGATGGCAATTGTCAGGTCGAAGATAACAGTCAGGAAAAAGGTAATCAACAATACCGTAACATCTGACTTAGGATTTTTCAGTAACGCTTTAAATACACGCCATCCACTCATATTATAAGATACGATGACCAGCACTCCGGCAAGGCATGCCATAGGGATGTATTGTGCTAGCGGCATTAAAAATAGCAAAATCAAAAGCAGGACTACTGCATGGATAATTCCGGCTACAGGGGTTTTACCTCCGTTATTGATATTAGTCATCGTACGTGCAATAGCTCCTGTTGCAGGGATACCACCAAATAAAGGAGTTATAATGTTTGCTACACCCTGTGCGACTAATTCTGTATTAGAATCGTGTCGGTCACCTATCACACCATCTGCTACTGTAGCGGATAGCAAAGATTCGATAGCTCCCAATACTGCAATAGTAATAGCTACCGGAAATAGATTTTTGATAGCTTCCCAATTTAAGGCTGGCACGGTAGCATCCGGAAGTTCAGAATTGATCGTAAAGCGATCACCAATAGTAGGAATACAATCTATTCCGCCATAAGTCTTCATTAAATATACAGCGATCGTCACTACCACAATAGCAATTAATGAACCTGGAATTTTTTTAGAAAACTTAGGAGAAATGGCAATGATAAAGATACTGACAATGCTTACAATCGTATTCCACCAGTTTACCGTATCAAAATGCTGGAAATAAATGATCCATTTTCCAATGAAATCACCCGGTACTTTTTCTCCTCCGAATGTCAGACCAAATATATCTGCAATTTGTGTGGTAAAGATAGTGACGGCAATACCGCTGGTGAAACCTACAATAATAGGATAAGGAATAAATTTAATGACAGCTCCCAGTTTAAATACTCCTAATAATATAAGAAGAACACCTGCCATCAAAGTGGCAATTATCAGTCCGGCTTCACCATATTGCTGAATGATGCCGTAAATGATGACGATAAAAGCACCTGTTGGTCCTCCAATTTGTACTTTACTTCCTCCTAATAGAGAAATGATGAATCCGGCAATGATGGCAGTAATGATACCTTTTTCCGGCGATACTCCCGAAGCGATACCGAAAGCGATAGCTAAAGGAAGTGCTACAATACCAACGATAATACCTGCCATCAGGTCCGCCATAAATGTTTCTTTTGAGTAATTCTTCAGACAAGAAACCAGTTTGGGTTTAAATTCAAATAGCTTCATTTTTTTATAGGTTCTTTGTATATTTATTGCTCTTTTGTAATGTAGAGGTTGCAAAATTAGATAAAATAATTCATATAAGTATGTTTTAGAACATACTATTTGTCTGTTGATAGGTTTTATCAATGAGATGATAGTTTTTATTAATAA
This sequence comes from Bacteroides bouchesdurhonensis, assembly GCF_900155865.1. Taxonomy (GTDB): domain Bacteria; phylum Bacteroidota; class Bacteroidia; order Bacteroidales; family Bacteroidaceae; genus Bacteroides; species Bacteroides bouchesdurhonensis. The sequence goes on along the minus strand of NZ_LT707006.1, from coordinate 376,737 downwards.
AGAAAAAGGTGCTGATTATGAACAAAAATCTTATATTTGCATTATATAATTATCGACAACTTACGTATAAATTGGTTTTTCATCAATTAAATTATATCAGAATTATGACTAAAAGTATTAAAGGAACTCAGACAGAAAAGAATCTGTTAACTTCATTCGCAGGAGAATCACAGGCAAGAATGCGTTACACTTATTTTGCAAGTGTTGCTAAAAAAGAAGGCTACGAACAAATCTCTGCTATTTTCACAGAAACAGCTGACCAGGAAAAAGAACATGCTAAACGTATGTTTAAGTTCCTTGAAGGTGGTATGGTTGAAATTACTGCTAGCTATCCGGCAGGTGTAATTGGTAATACACTTGAAAATCTGCGCGCAGCTGCAGCTGGTGAACACGAAGAATGGTCATTGGACTATCCTCATTTTGCAGACGTTGCGGAACAAGAAGGTTTCCCGATGATCGCTGCTATGTATCGTAATATCTCTATTGCTGAAAAAGGTCATGAAGAAAGATATTTGGCTTTCGTAAATAATATCGAGAACATGACTGTATTTGCTAAAGAAGGTGAAGTGGTGTGGCAATGTCGTAACTGTGGTTATATCACTGTAGGTAAGGAAGCACCTGAAGTTTGTCCGGCATGTCTGCATCCGCAAGCTTACTTCGAAGTGAAGAAGGAAAACTATTAAAAAGTAATATACGGAGAAGAAAGCCGCGATGGATCTCTATCGCGGCTTTCTTTATTTTCTTTTGTCTGTTTTTTCTCTTTCTCTTTTCAGGTGTATATTTATTCCTTTTTCTTTATTTTTATGTTTCCGCTAAAAAAACTAATATACAGTATTGTTTATTATTGTATAATATCGTATTTTTGCGTGAAAAGGTTGCATATTGCTTTATTAAACGTGCAACTATAAAGCAGCAATATATGAAAAAAGTAAAATTATTGGCTTATTTTTTTGTCTACCTTAGTGTATCAAACATTTCTATAGCCCAAGATTCTCTTTCATTGAAATGGCATAAGATGTATAATAATACATTGCAAGGGGTGAGATCTGAAGATGCGTTGCATTTTCTAAAAGCAAAAAAACTGAGCCCTCGCAAGCAAATCATTGTCGGTATTATTGATTCGGGGATTGATACTACTGTTGTCGATCTTCAATCTGCTCTTTGGACTAACCGCAAAGAGAAACGGGACGGGAAAGATAATGATAAAAACGGATACGCGGATGATATACATGGTTGGAATTTTTTAGGAACCAAGGATGGAACTTTTAACATGACTAGTGCCGGTACCGAAGAATATCGTGAATTTAAAAGACTTTTCCCAAAGTATAAAGATATGGATTCCGCTTCTGTAAAAGATGTTGGAGAATATGCTTATTATGAGATGATGAAGAAGAAAGCAGGTATCATGAATTACATAAAGTTTTTCGGATATACTGCCATGAAAGACGATGCTTATCAATTGGTAGATTCCGTATTGCAAGTGACACCGGGAATATCCGTAGACACGTTGACAATTAACGGACTCGCTCATTTGCCCATTGATAATGAGAAATGGAATAAGGCCTGCGAAACTCTATTTGTCGATATGTATAAAGGAGGGAAAGATGCGTTATGGAAAAAAATCAGGGATACGCATAGGTCACAGTTCAATTTGATGAAAAAACGTATTGATGGTATTGAACATGATACGGACAAGCGATTGTTGATGGGAGATGATATGACGGATCCGAAAGACCGTTTTTACGGAAATGCTACACTACAAGTGGAAGGTTGTGAGCATGGGACATTTGTGGCTGGAGTCATTGCCGGACAAGGTGTGGGTGATGTGTCAGTGACAGGGATTTATCCGGAAGCCAAGTTGATGATACTTCGTGCCGTACCCGATGGCGACGAATATGATAAGGATATAGCAACTGCTATCCGATATGCGGTAGATAATGGTGCTAAGGTCATTAATATGAGTTTGGGTAAATATACGTCTCCTAATGCGGAGATGGTAAATGAAGCCATTGCCTATGCTGCAAAAAAAGATGTTTTGTTGGTTCAGGCAGCGGGAAATAATAAGAAAGATATCGATGATATTGCTTATTTCCCTTCGGCAAAAGATAAATCGGGAGCTATTTTCTCCAATTATTTAAGAGTGGGAGCATCAGATAAACAAGGAAAAATGTGTTCATTCTCCAATTATGGGAGGAAGGAAGTTGATGTGTTTGCTCCGGGTGAAGATATTACTTCAGTCACTGCCGGCAACGAATATATGAAGTCGCAGGGAACAAGTGTTGCGGCTCCGGTAGTAACTGCCGTAGCTGCTATGCTTCGAGCATATTTCCCTAAATTAAAAGCTGCGCAGGTCAAGGATATTTTAATAAAGAGTGTTCGTCCGATGCAGGAAGAGGGACTTTGTACGAGTGGGGGTATTGTGGACGCATTACAAGCTGTGAAATTAGCAATGGAATATAAGAAATGAGAAAACTGACCTTTATATTATTCTCAAGCATTTTTTCCCTGTCTGTTTTTGCTCAGGAAGCGAATTGGACGCAGGCTGAAAAATGTTCCGCTGATTCTTTGGAACAATATATAAAAGGTAGGACTCTTTATCCCAATTGGATAAAAGGCAGCCACTATTTTTCTTATGACGTAAAAAGTCAAGATGGGAACCGGCATTATCTGGTGAATGCTGAAAATGGGAAAAGGAAGAGCATGATTAAGGATAATGAACAGTTTGTCCGTCAATATGCTCAGATTACTGGAGATACGTTGGATGCAAAAGATATTCAGCTGTATGGGTATCAATTTAAGAATAATGATTTTAGCCGTTTTTATCTCGATAAGAAAGGTAAATCAATGGTTTATGATATGAATACAGGTAAGTTGTCTGAGGTCCCGGTTGAAAAGAAAATGGCAAATCGTTTAGATCTTAAACAATCTTGCCATAGTGCTGATTCTTTATATAGTATGTTAGGAAGCGAGTATGACTTGTTTGTGCGAGATAATCGGACAGGGTCTGTAAAACGAATCACGTTTGACGGAAAAGAAGATGCTTCTTATACTTATCGTCATTCGAAGGATACGGTATCTACTAATTCGAAAGGTTTTTGGCTGGGACATCGGTATATATATATGATGCAGGACATGAGTGAAGTGAAAGAGATAAGCTTAATTCATTCATTGGGTAATTCACGTCCTACTATGAATACTTTTAAAATGCCTATGCCGGGTGATGCGGGAGTACGTCAGTATCGTGTGTTTTGGTATGATGCCGATCGGGGGCAAGGGAAACTACTACCTATCGAAAAGTATCCGGATCAGGTTGTGGCAATGGATTATTTCCGCTCTCTTACCGCATTATATATTACCCGGAGAAGCCGTAAGGCCGACAAAATAGATCTTTGCCGGATAAATGTGGAAGACGGTACGGTCACTGAACTGATTTCGGAAGAGTGTGTTCCTCATATCAATCTTACTTTGTTTAACTATAAGATATTGGAGCAAGGTAAATATTTTATTTGGTGGTCGGAGCGTACGGGAAAAGGGAATTATTATCTCTATGATCATAACGGGAAGTTGCTGAATCGTATCACAAAAGGTGAAAGTCTTGTAGCCGGTAACATTGTCCATGTGGATACGCTGAAAAGAGAAATGGTCTTTTCCGGATACGGAAACGAGGAAGGCATAAATCCTTATTATACTTTTTTCTATAAAGCGCGTTTGGATGGCAAGGAACAAGTTTTGCTGACTCCCGGCAATGGCAATCATGAGCTGACTCTTTCCGGAGATAGGAAATATGCGGTAGATAAGTATTCGCGTATGGATATGTTTCCGGTGATAAATGTGTTGTCCATTGAAAATCCCAGGAAGAATTTTAAGGTAGATCAAATGGATGGCAGTGATCTTCGGCAAGCCGGATGGCAGCCCCCTACGCTGTTGAAAGTGAAAGCGGCCGATGGACAGACAGATTTATATGGATTGATGTATCTGCCTTCCCATTTGGATAAGAACAAGAAATATCCGATTATAAGTAATGTATATCCGGGTCCTCAGGATGATCAGATTCCCCAGTCTTTCGTACTTGATGATAATGGTAATCAGTCTTTGGCGGAGTTAGGTTTTATTGTGATCAATGTAGCCCCGAGAGGGAGCTCGCCATTGCGCGGACATGATTTTTATTGCTTCAGCTATGGTAATTTGCGTGATTATCCGTTGGCAGATGACAAATATGTGATAGAACAGTTGGCTAAAGAATATCCTTATATTGATTTAGATAGAGTGGGTATTTACGGTCATTCCGGAGGAGCTTTTCAAACGGTAGCCTCAATCCTTACTTATCCGGACTTTTATAAAGTGGCAGTAGCCGCCTCCGGCAATCATGATAACAATATATATATTCAATGGTGGGGAGAAACATTTCATGGATTGAATGAGAAAAAAGATACTAAGACGGGAAAAACGACTTTTTCCGTGAAGATTCCTACTAATATGGAATTAGCAGGTAATTTGAAAGGAAAGTTGATGCTGATTACCGGTGATGTAGATAAGAATGTGCCTCCTTCCTCTACCTATCGGTTGGCGGATGCTTTGATTAAAGCGAATAAGCGTTTTGATATGTTTATTCTTCCAGGGAAAGACCATGGGGTGATGAGCCCTTATTATCAGAACCTGATTCGTTACTACTTTGTGGAGAATCTGCTTCAGCCTTCACAAAGACATATTGATATTATTAACCATAAATAAAAGCTTATGAGGTGTATGGGAATATTAAGAGTATTTCTATTGAGTTGCTTTTGCTGCATGGCTATAGGTGTATTTGCTCAGAAACCGCAAAATGATGCTACAATCCTTGTTAAGGTATCCATTGTGGATTCGGATAAAAATCCGTTGCCGGGTGCTACGGTAAAAGTTACAGGAAAAGCGCAGGGAGTTATTTCGAATGAAAATGGTGAAGTTTCACTATGGGTCGATAAAGATGCTCAGATTGAATTTAGTTATGTGGGTATGAAGCCTTTGGTGATGCGGGTGACAAAGCCAATTTCCGGATATATCACTTTGGAAGATGAGATGGCGGAGTTGGATCAGGTCGTGATCACTGGATATCAACGTACCACCAAACGCCGTACTACAGGTTCACTGGCTACATTGACGGCTAAGGATCTGAAGGGGGCTCCGACAGCCAATTTGGATATGTTGATGCAGGGTAAAATAGCCGGTGTGGATATTAAAGCGGTTTCCGGTCGCCCGGGAGAATCAGCTAAAATTCGTATTCGTGGTACAAATACGATTACGGGTAATGCTGAACCGTTGTGGGTGGTGGATGGAGTTCCTTTGCAGAAGGATATACCGAGCATCTCAACCGATCGTATTCGTGCTGGTGACTTTAATGATATTTTTACAAATGGTATTGCAGGTATTAATCCGAACGATATTGAATCTGTAACAGTGTTGAAAGATGCTTCCGCGGCAGCTATTTATGGTTCTCGCGCAGCTGGCGGCGTTATCGTAGTGACAACGAAACGGGGACAGGAAGGTAAAATGCGTATCAATTATTCTACGAATGTTTCTGTCGTGACGAGTCCTCCGGGTAATGCCGATCTGATGAATTCAAAGGAGAAGCTGGCTTGGGAACAAGAGTTATGGGATGAGTTCTCAGCTGAAGGTTTTGCCTCAGGTGATCGTTATCCGGTAATTGGTATTGTAGGTATGATTCGTTCCGGTTATGGGAAATATGCCGGTATGACTAAAGAACAACAAGACGCGACAATAGCGTCATTGGGCGAACATACGACAGATTGGTTTGGGGAGTTATTTCAGAATTCAGTATCTCAAAGTCACTACTTGTCTTTGTCAGGCGGTTCGCAAAAGAATTCTTATTATATTTCTTTAGGTTATTCGCAGAACAATGGATTGGTGAAGAAGACGGACTATGATCGTTACAATGTAAGTGCTAAAATAGATATGAAGCCTAATAAACGGGTGAAGTTGGGTTTTACTGCTGATATGGCTATGCAACATGCCAATTCTCCTTCGCTCAACGTCGATCCGTTCAAATATGCTTATTTTGCCAACCCTTACGAAAAAGTATATAATGAAGATGGTACGTATGCGGCAGATAATACTTATTATAGTTTATCTCATGCTAATGGGTCTTATGATGTAAAGTTACCGGAAGACGGGTTTAACATATTTCGTGAGATAAATGAGACTTCCAATAAAACGAAAAATTTATCTGCTTCGTTGATTGCAAATTTAAGTGTGAATATTTTGGATAACTTGTCTTTTGAGGGAATGGCTTCATACGGTTATGTCAATAATATGTCTGATAATATAAATGGTAAGGAAACTTATGCCGCATGGATAGACCGTCCTTTTGAAGGATCATCATTGAGTACTTCCAAGCGCACTTATGGTTCCATTACTCAATCGTCAGCTTACAATACTAACTATAATCTACGCGGACAGTTTCATTATTTCAATACCTTTGCTGAAGACCATTACATTAGCGCATTGGTAGGTTCTGAGATTCGCGGGCAATATTCGAAAAGTATTTATGAGAAACGTTACGGATATGATCCGGTGACTGGCAATTCTTCTATGCCAGTTTATCCGGAGGGTACAAAGATAGAATATGCCAATTTGCTTTCTTATGCGGCTATTATAGATGATTTGTCCGGACAGAGTATTGTAGAGGACGCTTTTGCTTCTTTCTATTTTTCACTCGATTATGTCTTTAAACAACGTTATATTTTAAGTTTGACCGGACGTACGGATGGTTCGAATAATTTTGGAAGTGATGAACAATTTAATCCGACCGGTTCTTTGGGACTTGCATGGAATATTGATCAAGAGGAATTTATGCAGTCGTTAAAACCTGTCATCAGTAGTTTATCATTGCGTACGGCTTTCGGGTATACAGGAAATATTAACAAGTCGGTGTATCCGCAATTGGTGATGGAATACAGTAACTCGTTCCGTAAAACGAATGATGATTATTTTCGTATGGGATTCTTGCGGAATGCTCCGAATGCCAGATTGCGTTGGGAAAAAACGAAGGATATGAAGGTATCTTTAGATATAGGCTTTTTGAATGATCGTTTACGTTTGCAAGGTGAATTATATGATCGTCGTACTCGTGATGCTGTCACTTCTGTACCTGTGCCTTATACTACAGGTTTTAGTAATCAGAAATATAATACCTCCGAGTTGTTGAATCAAGGAGCGGAAGTAACAGTAAGTGCACAAGTTCTAAAGACGAAAGACTGGAGTGCGTCAATAACTGCCAATCTTTCTTACAACCGTAATAAGTTGCTGAAGTATGACGGTGGCGTAAGCATGTTTACGGATACTTATGTTGGATATCCTTTGGGAGCAATTATTAGTGGAAAGGTGCAAGGCATTGATAATAAGTTGGGTATTTATACTTATGAAGTGCGTCCTGACGCGAAGATGGAAACCTCTGCAGACCGTAATTCTACAAAGAACTATGCATTTTATTTGGGTACAAGTACAGCACCGACCAATGGAGGATACTCTATTTCGGTCTCGTATAAGAAACTGAATTTAAGTTTGGGAGGCTCTTATTCGTTGGGAGGAAAGGTTAAGAATAACATTGTTTGTCCGGTAGACTTTACTTATCTTTCTGGAAATCGCGTGGAAAGTATACCGTCTCAAGAAAATGACTTATATGTTAATTTCTTGAATGTTACGAAAGACGCTGTTAATCGTTGGACTCCGGATAATCCGATAACTAACGGTCATCCGCGTATTATTGACGCTTATGGCAAGTACCTGGGACTTAGCAATTATATGATAACCAGCAGTCAAATCACCGATGCTTCAATGCTTCAGAATGTGTCATATTTTAAGCTTAATTCATTGATGTTGAGTTATAATTTTGATGGTATGGAATGGCTTAAGAAAGCTCATATAAGCTCATTAGGCGTTTCGATTAGTATGAGCAATCTGTTTACAATAACCAATTATTCCGGTATTGATCCTGAAACACCGGGAGCGGTTTATCCTACTCCACGTACATTCTCAATGGGAGTATCTGTCGGATTCTAAAAAAGAAAAGAATATGAAGAAGAATATTTTAATATATGGGCTGTCAGCATTTCTTTGTATGTCATGTAGCAACTACTTGGACATCAAGCCTTATGGAAAGACTATACCTAAGACAGCAGAAGAATTTTCAGCTTTGCTGCATAGTCATTTGCAAAACATTGACACTGGAAGTGATAAGTTACTTGTCGGAAATACGAGTCAATTATTAGTATGGGATGCGGGATGTGGTGATGATTTTGAGACTTGTCTGACCGCATCGGGAGGATTTACATTAGACACTTATTTGGGGAATGTCGCTTTTGGTACCAGGAGTAGAGACTATTATAGTTCATTATATGAAACGATTCGTGATTGTAATATCGTTTTAAATGAATTGGAGGAAAGTGGCACCAATGAGGCGAATGTTATACTTGGCACAGCATATGCCATGCGTGCGGTTGCTTATTATCAATTGATGCGTTTGTTCTGCGAAGTACCCGAGACTGGGAATTTTAGTGAACAATTAGGATTACCTTTGGTGATGACGTTCGATATGGAGGAGAAGCCCGTCCGGAGCACTTTGGAGGAGACGATTAATCTGATAGACGGTGATCTGAAAAGGGCATTATCGTACCATCCTTCGGATGACATTTACCGTTTCACGGAAGATGTGATTAAAGGGTATCAGATACGTTTGTATTTTTGGACTAAGCAATGGACGAAAGCACTTCCGTTGGCACAGGAACTATTGACGAAATATCCGTTGTTAGAAGGAGATGCTTATAAAACGATGATGAAGACTGCTTATGATTTGGCAGGTAATCAGTTGTTGAAGTCCTATCGTTCTATCAGTTCTACGGGAGGATCCGATTTTTCGAGTTCCAACAGTACGCTGCAGTATCGCCCGGTCAGTCAGCGGTTTTTAAGTTTGTTTACAGATGAAGAAAAAGTTTCGGATATACGCTATTCTCTTTGGGTAAATAAAAGGCGTCAGTCGATAAAAACCTTCTTTTGTGGAATGCGTTCCGCTGAGTTTAAGTTGGTGGAGGCTGAATGCTATTATCATTTAGGAGAAGCGGATAAGGCTTTAAAATCGATCAATGAATTGCGAGCTCATCGCATTAATGATTATACGGATCTGACAAAAGAAACGTTACCTTCATTATCTGGTACGGAACTAATAAAGAAGGACGCTGAGGGGCATGAATTAACACTGTTGATGGGATTGATTTTGAAGGAACGTAGAAAAGAACTGTTTTTGGAAGGGGACCGTTTCTTTGAGTTGAAACGAAACGGTTCACCGGAATATTGGGTTGCGTTTGACGGGTTGAAATACATGATAAAGAAGTATATGTATACCTTGCCTATTCCGGCTCATGACATTTTATTAGTAGATGGTTTGATACAGAATGAGGGTTATACGGATATTTCAAACTAACGGTAAAGAAGAAAGGAGTAGAATATGAAAAAGAGTATGTACAGATGGGTAATGGCAGTCGTGTTAGTGATAATATCGGTCGGAATCAATTTTTCTTGTGAAGATTACGATGAACTGCCTCAGCAGACAAATACTTCTGTGACTTCCGCTTATTATAGGGCACCGGATCCTGTTGTCTTGAATGTTGATGAAGCGGAAAAGGTGAATGAAATAAAGAAAGAATATAACGCGAGTGTTTCTCAAGAAAATTAATAACTTAATAAAATGGAAAGAAAATGAAAAAACTGGTTTATTTTTTATTTGTATCGTGTGTGATAGCATTTGCTTCCTGTTCTTCTGATGATGATGACGTGAAAGAAGCCGTACAATTGAACTTGGATAAAGCTCATTACACATTGGCTAAAGGTAGTGTGGAGGTGAAGCTGTTAGCTGATGCGGCACCTGCAACCACTATATCTGTACCGGTCAGCTTTGCTGGAACAGCAGTAGAAGGTACTGATTTTAATGCTTCAGCCAAAGCTTTTACTTTAAAGGCAGGTGAGACTGAAGCTACAATTACATTAACGCGTATTGAAGAATCAATAGGTGAAACGGACAAAGAACTTGTTGTGAATCTGGGGACTGCTCCCGAGGGATTTCGCATAGGAGTTCTGAATTATACTTCTGTAGCGTTATTGAGCTCAAATGCTGTGATTATGTCATTTGACAATGCTACCGATGTGCTAACTGAAAGCGGTTCTTATAATGTCGCCCTTACGAGATTGCAGGGAGGTACTTATCTAGTGACGGAAGCAATGCAACTGGAAGTGGAAGTGGATGGATCGTCTACTGCTGTTGAAGGTACTCACTTTGAATTTGTAGGAGGAAAGCATGCTTCGATTCCTGTAAAAAAGAATAGGGGAACTGTGAATATTAAATTTTTAAAGAAAGAAGCTGGAAAAGATAAATTGGTATTACGTCTGAAAGAAAAAGACGGGTTTGGTTATGGTAATAATCCGACTATTACAATTACCATTCAAGGTCAGTATCTATTGGCTGGTACTTGGGCGTTTGATAAGATTGTGAATAAGGATTATTATGAATCGGCATGGTACATAGATACAAGTGATTTCCCGACCGGAACTTCTTCTGATCAGATTAAATTTGAGGGAACTTCTTATCAGGAATATACCTTTATTCCGACTTTGAGTGGTGATTTGAAAAACTATTTCGGAACAGAATCTTGTACAGTGACTTATGTAGGTGAACTGGAAAAGACACTTGAGGAACAAAGCGGTATGGGATCTCGGGTTATTGTAAAAGTCGCTACGTTGAAGTTCCCGTCTGTTAATGCGAATTTCTCGGCAACTAATAAAAACATGCGCGAAGCTGTTGTCAGTTTCCGTATTATACAGTCGGAAGGAAAAGAAATATTGGAATGTACAATTGATGATTTCGAACCGACAGATTTCATGGCAGATATTTATGAAATGTATAAAGATATGGGAGAAGATCCTATCATGTTGTCGGCTCCGCTTCGTTTGTATTTCACTAAGGTGAAATAAGAAACTGTATAAGAATAATTATTAACAAATAGGAGGTCGCTTCAAGATATGAAGACGACCTCCTTCTTTTATTTGTAAGGTTGTAGCACTGCCTTCATTGAAACGAATAATAACGATGGAACGAGATGATCGCTTCCATTGTTATTATTCTATATAAGAAACAAAATCTTTCAAAACTTTGAAATGCCTATTTATGTAGAAATGTTTATTAATTTTAATCTGTCACACTTTTGGAGGGCACCTCATTGTTTTGCAACAACGTTGATTTTGTACCAGGGAGAGTCCCATCATCTCTCTGTATGGGGGATGGTTGATCATTCTTTTTTCCGTGGATAATCAATCGTATAATGCAGTCCCCGGCTTTCTTTCCGTTCCATAGCCTGACGTGTAATCAGATAACCTACATTAATCATATTACGAAGTTCGCAAAGTTCACGGGTAGCTTTACTGCTCTTAAATAGCTTTTCCGTCTCTTCATAAAGAATATCCAGACGATTCCAAGCACGGGTCAGACGAAGATTACTGCGGACGATACCGACATAAGATTCCATAATCTGATTGACTTCCTTCATGCTTTGAGTGATCAGTACCCGTTCTTCCGTAGAAATCGTTCCTTCGTCATTCCACTCCGGAATGTCTTCATTAAAGTCATAGCGTTCAAGTACGCTTAAAGCATGTTTGGCAGCTGCATCAGCATAAACCACGGCTTCTATCAACGAATTGGAAGCCAAACGATTTCCACCGTGCAGACCGGTACATGAACATTCACCCAGTGCGTACAAGCGGCGGATACTGGATTGGCCATCCAGATCGACTGTGATGCCTCCGCAAAGATAATGAGCGGCCGGAGCTACCGGTATATAATCTTTGGTAATATCGATGCCGAGGCTAAGGCATTTTTTATAGATATTCGGGAAGTGCTTTTTGGTTTCTTCCGGGTCTTTATGTGTTACGTCGAGATAAACATGGTCGTCTCCGCGTTGTTTCATTTCATTGTCGATGGCACGTGCTACGATGTCGCGTGGTGCTAATGACAGGCGTGAATCGTATTTCTGCATAAACTCCTTGCCATCCTGTGTACGGAGTACGGCACCATAGCCACGCATAGCTTCCGTGATGAGAAAACTTGGGCGGTCTCCCGGATGGAAAAGTGCTGTGGGGTGGAACTGAATAAATTCCATATCATTTACTGCACCTTTGGCACGGTAAACCATAGCGATTCCATCTCCTGTGGCTACTAACGGATTAGTTGTATTGCGATAAACGGCTTCACATCCGCCGGTTGCCATTACCGTTACTTTGGAGAGGAAGGTATCTACTTCTCCGGTAGCTTCGTTTAATACATACGCACCGTAGCATTTAATACCGGGCGTATAACGGGTTACAATAATTCCCAAATGATGTTGGGTAATGATTTCTACTGCGAAGAAGTTTTCGAATACAGTAATGTTCGGATGGTTTTTCACCGTTTCAATCAGGCTGTCCTGTATCTCTGCCCCGGTGTTATCTTTATGGTGAAGGATACGGAACTCAGAGTGACCGCCTTCTTTGTGCAAGTCGAAATCTCCGTTCTCCTTCTTATCAAAGTTTACTCCCCACTTGATCAGTTCGTTGATTTGTTCGGGAGCGTTACGGACTACTTTTTCTACTGCTGTACGGTCACTAATCCAGTCACCTGCAATCATCGTATCTTCAATGTGCTTGTCGAAATTGTCTACTGCAAGATTAGTAACAGAAGCGATACCGCCTTGGGCGAAAAATGTATTGGCCTCTTCTAATCCGGCTTTACAGATAAGAGCAACTTTACCTTTGTGCGCAACTTTCAGCGCAAAACTCATACCGGCAATTCCGGAGCCGATGACGAGGAAATCGAACTTTCTTACCATAATTTTGTTATTTCTCACCGCAAAGCTACAAAATAACTCACTTCGTTGTACTTTTCGTTGTCACTAATTCATAAAATTGCTACCTTGCACGCAAAAATCTGACAAAATGAATCGAATATTTCATGCTCGTATTGCCTGGTATCAGTATTTTGCTTTGGCGTTGTTTACAGTGAATGCTGTTGCTGCTTTATGGTGCAAATATATCTTGCCGGCGGTGTTTATGATGTTATTGTTGATCGTATTGATAGAACAGATTATTCATACTGTTTATACTGTAACTTCGGACGGAACACTAATTATACATCAGGGACGTTTTAGCCGTAAGAAAGTCATTCCTATTTCCAAGATTGGTTCTATTGAGCAATGCCGTTCCATGAAATTCGGCCGGTTTTCAGTGACTCGTTATGTGCTGATAAAATATGATGAAAGAAAATATGAGGCACTAATGCCTGTCAAAGAACAGGAATTTATACAGTTGATTGAAAAAAGGATGTTGAGTGAGAAACTTGATTCTAAAAGATTCAATCAATGAACCATAAATCATATATAAAATTTATATAAATTATTTACTATGAAATACCAAGTGATCATTATTGGTGGAGGTCCTGCAGGATATACAGCTGCCGAAGTTGCCGGTAAAGCCGGTTTGAATGTATTGCTGATTGAGAAAAATAGTTTGGGTGGTGTCTGTTTGAATGAAGGTTGTATTCCTACAAAAACATTACTTTATTCTGCAAAAACGTTCGATAGCGCCAAACATGCTTCAAAATATGCAGTGAATATATCAGAAGTCTCTTTTGATTTACCCAAAATTATTGCAAGGAAAACGAAAGTAGTACGTAAATTAGTGCTGGGAGTAAAGGCAAAGCTGACTTCAAATAATGTGACTATTGTATCAGGTGAAGCTCAAATTATTGATAAGAACACAATTCGTTGTGGTGAAGAGGTATTTGAAGGAGAAAATCTGGTACTTTGTACAGGTTCCGAGACTTTTATTCCTCCTATTCCCGGTGTAGAGTCGATAGATTATTGGACACATCGCGAAGCATTGAACAATAAAGAATTACCGTCTTCTTTGGCCATCGTCGGTGGCGGAGTGATCGGAATGGAGTTTGCTTCGTTCTTTAATAGTCTGGGAGTAGAGGTGACCGTCATTGAGATGATGGATGAAATTCTGAGTGGCATGGATAAAGAGCTTTCCGGCATGTTGCGGGCTGAATATGCAAAGCGGGGAATTAAATTCCTGCTTAGTACGAAGGTTACAAGTTTCTCCCCGTCACTCTCTCAAGAAGGGATAAGATATACCTATAAACCTATGTTGGAGAACGAACCTTCAGATTGCCTTTCTCAACCAGAAGAAAGTTTTGGAGAGACTGATCGTTTACTACTTAGTGTGGGGCGCCGTCCTGTGACGAAAGGTTTCGGGCTTGAAAACCTTCATCTGGAAAGAACAGAGCGTGGAGCTATTAGAATAAATGCTCAAATGCAGACTTCCGAACCCAATGTGTATGTTTGCGGTGACCTGACCGGTTTTTCTTTATTGGCTCATACTGCTGTTCGTGAAGCAGAAGTAGCTATACATTCTATTTTAGGCAAAAAAGACAGTATGAGTTATCGTGCTATTCCGGGAGTGGTTTATACCAATCCGGAGATTGCGGGAGTAGGCGAAACAGAAGAATCTGCTCTGGCGAAAGGGATCAATTATCGGATTGCGAAACTTCCGATGGCTTATTCCGGTCGTTTTGTGGCGGAAAATGAAGGGGTGAATGGAGTTTGTAAAATACTTCTGGACGAACAAGAACGAATTATAGGTGCACATGTAATGGGGAATCCGGCTTCGGAGATTATTACACTTGCCGGAACTGCCATTGAATTAGGACTGACGGCTGAACAATGGAAAAAGATAGTCTTCCCTCACCCTACTGTAGGTGAAATCTTCAGGGAGGTATTGTAAGGTTGATGTATATGATTTTTGGCTGTCGGGTAAACGTATTATTACTCTTGACGGAAAGATTCAAGATGTGTGGTCGGGATATGGAGAAGGGTTGCTTTTAGATAAAGTGAAACAGAATATTAAGTAATTGAGGAAGATTATAGAGGAAATATGAAGAAACAGTTTTATGTGAGGAAAACTTTTATATCGGTTGTATTGTCTATCTGTTTTTTGCCCTTATGGGGACAGAGTGACTTTTCTCAAATTGATTCATTAATCAAAAAGATGCTTCCCGTAGCCTCTGAAGTCGGGATATCTGTTTATGATCTGACGGCAAAGACTCCATTATATAATTTTCGTGCTGATAAACTCTCCCGTCCTGCTTCGACAATGAAGTTACTCACGGCAATTACTGCTCTGTCCCGTCCCGAAGCTGATGATCCTTTTCGTACAGAGGTGTGGTATGACGGTGTGATAGAGCATGATACTTTGCAAGGCAATCTATATGTTGTAGGAGGATTTGATCCTGAATTTGACGAACTGGCAATGGATTCGCTGATAGAAGATGTGATCACTTTTCCTTTCTCAGTGATTAACGGGCAGGTATATGGAGATGTGTCCATGAAAGACTCACTTTATTGGGGAAGCGGTTGGGCATGGGATGATAATCCGGAAGCTTATCAACCTTATTTGTCTCCGTTAATGTATTGTAAAGGTATTGTTGAAGTGGAAGTTGCCCCAGGAGCTCAACAGGGAGATTCGGCAAGAGTCTTTTGTAAACCGATCTCCTCTTATTATACAGTGACGAATCAGGCAAAAACACATACTCCGTCTGCCGGAAAGTTCTCTGTTTCACGTGATTGGCTTACTAATGGGAATAATATCATTGTAAAAGGTAATATGGATGGTATTCGTAAATCCTGGGTCAATGTTTATGATTCAAAGTGTTACTTCATGCACGCATTTCTTGAACGACTTCAGGGGCGTGGAATTATAGTTCCCCAATCGTATGGTTTTGCTGAAATTCCTCTTGCTGGGGTACAAAAGATGAGTAGTCGGGAAACTCCGGTGCAAGACGTTTTGAATCAATTGATGAAGGAAAGTGATAATTTGAATGCAGAAGCTTTTCTTTGTCGTCTGGGGGCGCAAGCTACAGGTAAGAAATATGTAACGGCTAAAGACGGGATTACTGAGATTATGAATCTGATTGAGCAATTGGGACGCGATCCGAAAGACTATAAGATTGCAGATGGTTGCGGATTATCGAATTATGACTATCTCTCTCCTGCCCTGCTTGTAGATTTCTTGAAATATGCTTATTCTCAGACTGACATTTTTCAGAAGTTGTATAAATCACTTCCCATTGCCGGAATTGACGGGACGTTGCAAAACCGAATGAAAGGAACCGTTGCTTATAAGAATGTACATGCAAAAACCGGATCGTATACAGCTATTAATGCATTGGCAGGATATTTGAGAATGAAGAACGGTCATGAAGTCGCATTTGCCATTATGAATCAGAATGTGCTTTCAGCAGCTAAAGCAAGAGCTTTTCAGGATAAGGTTTGCGAAATAATAATCGGGCGTTGATGATCGAATTAAGTGTTAGTTCTCTTTTTTTTAAAGAAAATACTGTTTTGTTTGAACGTTTCCTTTCTTTGCGTGTATGCTTTGTCGGTACCGTTCTATTGAAAACAATGTCGAATTAAAAAAGAGTAAATGATGAAAACTATCAAATATCTGTTGTTTATCCTGTTTTGTTGTTACACTACACTGTCATATTCTCAAGTTGAGTCGGCTTTAAATGACAACATATTATCTCCGGACTCAATTGCAAAGGTTGTAAAAACTATGCGTGATAAGCTGGACCAAGCAAAACAAAAAGTGAAAGATAACCCTAAAGACGAAAGAGCATGGCTGGAATATTCGGGAGTACTTCAAATACTTAAAAGTGTTTCATTGATGCAGTCAATGAAACCATCGGTAAAGTATCCGGTTCCGGACTCGGATATCCAAAAGGAAATGGATGAAATGCTGGAAGGTATGAAGCAAAATATACCTAATACTGCTACTTATGCTATTACGCGGAACTCGAATATTAAGCCGGGTGAACAGAGAATGTCATTTGACGAGATCATAGAGAAATGGCCTGATGCTGTCTTACATTATCCTACTTATGTGGCTGTATCATTGAGAGATGAAAAACGGTTGAAAGAGATCTGTAAACGTTGGTATGAATCCGGAGAATTTCCTCCCCAGCAACTGAACTTTGCCTATAATGAGTTAGCTTCGGCAGAGAAAAATGCTATTATTTTTATGGGGGGGTGCTTTGATTTGTACGGTGTTAGGGTACTTCAGAGTGTAAAAGACCAGTTTGCGGATAAGAAGATTATTATGTATCCTTTCTTGACCAACTCCTTTTCTATAGATAAAGTAACTGAAGAGTTGGGGATACCTAAATATAGAAAGGCAGAAAATGATACAATCTCATATGCTTCGCCCGGTGACTTTATGAAAAGCTACTCCAGAGAACTCAAAGGAGTGATAGAACATTTTGCTAAGTATAGCAATCGGCCTATTTATTTTACGATAACAATGGATGAAATGGCTAAAAATGCTCTTAAAGATAATTTGCATTCTGAAGGATTGTTGATGAGATATTTCTCCAAACCTTATGATAATCTGGCAGTCATGCGGCGGAACTTTGAGAACGTGTATTTAATGGATTATCTACGTGAGTCTTTTTATCCTCAAACGTTTGCTGTGTCAGCCTTTGATCCTAAAGTAAATGAAGGACTTAATCTTTATTATATCCCTGCCCTTAAAGCTCTGTTGCAATTTTACAAAGAGTCCGAAGATCATAATCATTATGATAAACTGTATTCAATTCTGCGGACTGTTATCGACGATGCGAAATCTTGTACCAAGGAAGTACGGGAGCAGTATTTGAAAAGTATCAATTCCTGAGTAAACCGATAAGAAATATGAGGCGACTTATCTACTTATTATTCTTTCTCAGCATTTTTGAGCAAGTGGCAACTGCACAGAATACAGAGCGTCTGGAAATATCTTTGATGGGATATCCTATACCTTTAGGGATATCCTGGTATCAAACGCAGAAGGAAGCCTGGCAAATGGAATTGAAGAAAGATAAAAGGAATGAAAAGACCTGGGATAACTATGCGTACGCCTGTTTTGCGATGTGGCAAACGGAAGAGGATTCTTCAAAGAAACAGGAATTTCAAAAGGAACTGGGTACATGTATAAAAAGAATGAAGAAGTATATTCCTGATACTCGCGTTTACTATCGTTATTTGCTTGTACAGAACAGTGATTCTCTGGAACAGGAACGCATTCATCAACAGATACTTTCTTTAAAACGCACTTGTGAACGGGATTTTCTGGATGACATACGTTATTGTTACGAGATGCATCAGATAGAAAAGATGAAAGAGTTAGCTCGTGAATGGTACAAAAGTGGTTTGTTTTCTTCCGATCTTCTCTCCTATTGTTACAATGAGTTAGCCGGTCTGGAGAAGAATGCGGTACTTGTCTCCGAACCCGCTTCGAGTTTGTTTTATCATTATTTGCTTCAATATGGTTTAGGTTTGTTTGAGGATATTGAGATCATATCTTCGATCGATTTGATGAATCCCGAACAAGGCAAGGGGTTTGGGGAGAAGCAGGGTGTAGATCCAAAAATCTTTTCAGATAGTAAAAAGATAGCACCCAGAGCGGAATATTTTTTGGAAAAAGAGAAACGTCCAGTGTATTTTAGCCAATTTGTATTTCAGAAGGATCTATTAGAAGCTTTGAAGAGCAAGTTATATCCCGAAGGATTAGTATTAAAGTATTCATTGAAGCCATATAATAACATAGCGGTTGCGAGAAAGAATTATGAGCAGGTTTATTTATTAGATTATTTGCGTCGTCCGTGGTCATGCTATCATCCGGGGATTACATACACTATGGCTGCTAATTGGAATTATATCATCTCCTTTGCACCATTGTTACAATTCTATCGTATAAGTGGGGATAAAAACCAATATGCGAAGTTAAAGAATCTGTTGCAGGGTATTTTGGATCATACTCGTTCTTCTAAAGCTACTACTGAAGATGAGAAAATGATAGAAGCAGTAATGGCCCGTCAATTGGAGATGAAAGAGAAAGGAGAAGCTGTTGATAAAATAGTAGATAGAAGGGACGAATTTCAGAAACTTATAGACGGAGTGGAACCATGAGGTTGTTCAGAACTTTCAAACGCGACGAAACGGACGAGCAACTCATGGAGCGGTTTGCCACCAGGAGGAATGAAAAAGCCTTTGAAGAGCTTTATGGGCGATACGCTCCCCGGCTGAAGGGATTCTTCATGCGGATGTTTTCCGGAAATGCAGCTTTGGCAGATGATTTTCTACAGGAATTGTTTCTTCGTATTTATGAAGCAAGAGACAGTTATCAACAAGGAAAATGTTTTTCTACATGGGTTTTCTCTATGGCGTACAATCTCTGTAAAAATGAATATCGACATCGTGAGATTGTAGAAGAATATATGTCTCAACAGTCCTATATGGAAGAAAAAGATTATTGCGTTTCTCCGGAATTTGAGACTGTTTATGATCGGCAAGTGTTTAATGAACAATTGAAAAAGGTCCTCACAAGCCTGACAGACGAGCAACGGGCAGCGTATACTCTTCGATATGAAGAGGAACTTTCGGTCCAGGAAATTGCACAAGTGCTCCATTGTCCCGAGGGAACAGTGAAATCCCGTTTATTTTATACATTAAGAATATTGCAGCATTCATTATCTAACTATAACCCCCAAACAAGTGATTATGAAAAATGATGATTTAGAAAGATTGGAAGAATCACAGGAAATACAACGGTTGATTCGTTCTGCGAAGAAACAATATGAACAGGAAAAGGTGGATTATTCTCCTGTCTCTTTTTCTTTTGTTATGGAGTCTATCAGGGAAAAGCAAAATCAAAAGAAAAAGTTGCGAATTTCCCCTTGGTGGCTGACTGCTGCCTGTTTGTTAGGCTGGATAATCGGTTATGCTTTTTCGGGTGGACAAGAATCACAGCTGGATAATCGGTTGGCTATTACGGATACAGTAATCGTCGTACACGAAAAGATAGATACTGTATATCAAAAAGTAGAAACGCAGCCAATGAAGGTATTAACCGCTACTCAAAACGTAGAAAAACTTGTGTCTTCAAAAAAAGTGGCTACTCAAAATGAAAAAACAAACAGACAGGCAGTACCGGTTCTGATATCTCCTGAGTTTTTGCAGCCACAAATGAGTATGCCGGACCCGGAAAGCGATTGTTATGCAGCAAATGGAATGACTGTTGCCGAAGATAATTATCCGATTCATTTGCTAATGACTGTACAATCTAGATAGAGATAGTAAGTAAATGTCTCTAACTGATAAGATAGAAAAGACTAAGTATAAAAGATATAGTCGAACTATTAGTTTCATACGGTGAAACTAATAGTTTCACACCGAGAAACTAAAGGTTTCAAAGAGTGAAACTAATAGTTTCGAATATATGAAACTTGTATTATAATATGAAATAGCGGCATGAACTAAATTCATGTTATCTTAGCCTTAATCTGTTTCCATGTATTTCTTCAAGGTTCTCTTCTTCCCTATTCTCCCGTGTTCTTTCCGCGGCCCTTTCCGCTTTTTCTGAGTGAGGGTAATGGTGAGTCAAAACGTCTGTCCGCTCCCCCCAAAACAAGCAATGCAAAGATAGCACGGCTATGATTTTCCCCAAAAACGCATGGAATGGCTGTAAGATGCCCTAATCCCCCTATTCTTATAATAGCATCTTAAACACATGACTGCCAGTGTGTCCTGTTGCTAAACAGCAAAATGAAAGTGACAATAGAAATGCTGCAAATGTCTGTTGTCACCCTATTGTCACCACTCTATTGTCACCAATTTACCGTTGGTTATCAGGGATATAACACTTAAAAGTGACAAATGACAATAAAATAACCGTTTTATAATGCTTAGCAGTCGTAGTTAATTGCTGCTTCATAGTAAGATATCCCCTCCCCAGCCATCCAATATCCTGTCCGGGCTTTAATATCTTATTCCCATGCTTCGGACAATCCGCTATTGTTAGTTTTCTGTTAGCAATCATCCTGTTATGGCAATAACCTCTTTAGATTTATTGGCGTATTATGCTTACGTATGCTATTATTTAGCTAATAGTTATTAGTTAAATAGTATAAAATACTAATATTATATTTGGCATTCACAATATAGTTAGTATATTTGCATTGTAATAACGTGTACGGTTAGTGTCCATAATAAATAGATCTGTGATCCGCAAACCGGTATACGAGTCATATATACTAACATGCTAACCATTTTAGCCATTAAGAAAGGAGGACCCCCTATGAAACCTGACCCATAATCCGCCGTCATCTTGGAGTTGCCCGGCAGCCCCGGAAATAAATCCTGTTAAAAATCCCGCTCCCATCGGATTTTTTACGGTCCCGTTAGTAATACTTATTATACGGCTTCCATATTCCGGCCGCCTGCACCGTTCCTGCCGGGCTTATGCGCAAGACCATGTGGCGACAGCCGGAAATAAAACAGATATTATAAACAATAAACACCCTAATAATAATAACATCATGTACAAATTAACCATTCATAGGACAACCGGGCACCCCTTCTTCAAAAAGGAAACGCCAGCCTTGCCTCCTGCCGTCAAAGGGCAAGCCGGAGCACTGCCCATTCAGGCGTATTCGCGTACTGCCGCAAATGCCTTGCTTAATAATGTCCATCCGAACCAATGGAAACTTTATCGGCAACAGTGCCGCCCTCCCCCGTTCCCGTCCCTGTAAGATTTATTCGCCAGCACAAAGTGTAAGAATGACTTGATTGAACGGTCGAAGACTGTAGAACTTCACCAAGTAGATAAGCCACTGTAAATAACCATATTATCTATTTATCATGACGGATGCTTCCGCCATGACGGGGAACAGTACACTCAATTTGTAACATAAAAGAACATCCTACACTCTTGGAGACTACTATTGAACGTAAATTAAAACAACTATTAAAAACCACCGGAAAGGAGGTGTACGACCATGCCAATGAAAAAATCCGTATGGGATATCGTCCTGAAAGCGATTATCGCTGTGGCTTCGGCAGTGCTCGGAGCGTTAGGTGCCAATGCCATGAACCTGTAGCATCCTAACAGGGCAAGCATTCAACAGGCCAAGTCATTGAATTCTGTAAACAGATTCAAGACACCAACACCGGTACCATCCCCCTGTGGATACAGGCCCTGTTCCATCAGGGGGACCGTTTACCGATATTCATTAAACAACCCATTATTCAATTTATAAAAAACAACATCTTATGAAAACCAATCCTACCAAAAATAACAAGCTCCGGCTTCCCGAACAATTCTTCCGGCTTCTTGTCCTCGCATGCCTTCCCCTGGTGCCGACCTTCGGCCAGGTGGTCAAGCTGGACATGCCCCAGATCTTCCCCGTTTCCCCCGAAGCGGCCGTTCTGGACAAATTCCATTCCTATCCGGTGGACCATTGCACCGGGGTACCTGACATCCGCATCCCCCTTTATGAGATCGTCGCGGGAGACATCACGCTCCCCGTCACCCTGTCCTACCACGCCTCCGGCCTCAAGCCCCATGACGGCAGCGGCCTTGCCGGCACCAACTGGTCCCTCAGCCTCGAGCCCACCGTCAGCCGTGAGATCCGCGGTACGGACGACACCGGCAATTACGGCTGGCTGCGCGAGGGCAGCTACCACCGCGGTACCCCTCCCGGAGCTTCGAGAATGGACCGGATCAACTTTATGGACGAGGTTGTCCGCGGCATCCGCGACAGCCAGCCCGACCGTTTTACCTACAGCCTGCCCCACGCAGGAGGCAGCGGCTACATGCTCTACCAGGGCAGCCCCATGGTCACCTGCCCCGCACCAACGATGTGGTAAACTGGGATAGAAGCGACAAAATGACCATCACCGACGATAAAGGATACTATTATGAGTTCGACGGCGTAGTGGAGAAAGTCTTCTATACCCAAACCATCAACCGCTGGCACTGTACCGGCATCCGGTCGCCACACCGGACCACCCCGTCCGTAACCTTCGAATACGATATCCTTCCCCACCAGTCAACCGGGACCAACAAAGGCTGCATGGGTCTCGGAGAAGTAATCATCAACAAGAACGCCGCCGAAGACGGGTATAACCTGACCGAACATTTTCCTCTCCAGGAACACAACTATGCCCTGGTGCCCGATTATAACTCAGGCCCGGAAGCTTACTATTATGATTATAAGGCGGAATTGAGCCCCGTTTATTCCGAAGGCCTCTACATTGACAATTCGGGCAGCATCCTTCCCAACGACGTTGAAGTCCCCCGGCTGACCGACATCCGTTTCCTGGGCAATACGATGAAAATCAGTTACCATTCGGTAGGCGGTCCTGACTACTGGAACGATGCATACGATACCATCGAAGTGACCGACGAACATGGAAAGCCGGTGCGCAGCATCCGTTTCCACCTCAGCACCTACAACCCCCATACCAGCCTGACCAAACTGGATTCCGTCAGCATCTCGGCACCCGGGGTGGAGACAAAGACGTATAAGTTCCATTATAACGGCGGGCTGAACGTCCCTTCCATCGATACCCGGGTAGTAGACCATTGGGGATTCTGCAACGGCCCGGAAAACCGGCATGCCGTCAATACAGTCCCCAGCTTCCGCAAGATCCTGGCTTACAGCAAGGACGGGCAGCCAATCCGCCTGCTGCTGGATTACAAAGGAGCCAACCGGGAGGCCAATGCCACCTGGACCAGCCTTGGCATGCTGATCCAGATCACCGACCCGCAAGGACTGGAAACCCACTTTGAATACGAAGGAAACCAGGCAGCTTTCGCCATGGGCTACCCGGGCCCGGAGGAAGAAGGCGCGATGTACCTGCGTCCGGTCGGCGGGCTTCGTGTCAAGCATATCCGCACTTACGACCCCGAGGAGCAAAAGACGGTGCACAAAAGATACAGCTACGGGCTGGAAGGCTCCATCGGCTGGGGAGTCATCTGGGGAGGCGGGGCCATTCCGCACATCATCACCGAACGGGATTACCAGACCAGCGTGCTGGTACCTTTCTCCCCGACCAACCTCCAGACTATGACGGTCATCCATAACAATCCTGTCGGTGAGATCACATTCCACAACGGAAGCCCCGTGCTCTACAGCAATGTAAGGGAAAGTATCGAAGGCGGCGGCTCCACCCTCGTGACAGAGTATGTCTACCATGTGCCTTTCCATGAGTACAACAACGTGCTGGAATGGGACCAATACGATCCCGGGCTGGACTATGCCCAAAAAGAGAAACAGGTGAATGATTACCTGTTAAGCCACTCTTACAGCGAGTTGAAAGGCCTCGTATGCCCCCTTCCCAACAATCCGGGAAAGCATGCGGACGAATACACCGGCATGTCCGACGACCAATGGCTGGCGGGAAAGCTCAAGCGGGTGGACCGTTACAAGGATAACGGCTTCTTTTTATCTACTACGGAGTATGAGTACGAACATGCCGGTACGGGGGGTGTGGTCAGTATCGATATTCCGGTACGCCGTATCTCTGTCAGTTCCGATGTCTGCCTCGATAATCCGGGAGCATATTCGTGGGATAACGTATTCAATGCCGGCAGGTTCTATCCTGCCCAAGACGGTGGTCCGGCCCAGACTACCTTCTATCTGGATCCCGGGTCGTATACATTCCTCACAAAAGAATATACCATAGAAATCCGTGAGCAAGTACCCTGCGAGCAACCTCCTTATGAGTTTGAGTCTTACAAGGAAAATAAGACATTCGAGTATGAGTTTTCCCATCTGCCGGGAACTTCTCTGGAACCCCGTAAGATAACTACTGTCCGCAGTGATGAAGGTCTCACTATTGACGAGTATGATTATCTGGACGGGCAATTCCCGGGAATCCTCTCGATGCACCGGCATACGGAAGGGGGTAGCTGGAAAGAGAACCGTATCCTCTTCCGGGAAGGGACAAGCCTGCCCGATAGGGTGGTTTCAGCGACGGACCGGGAAACGGAATTTCGGGATGAGGTGGTCTATACGGCTTACGACTTATATAACAATGTGGCTGAGGTGCTGGGAAAGGACGGAACTCCCATTACGTATCTCTGGGGATACCGGGGCCGCTTCCCGGTTGCCATGATAGAGAATGCCACACGGTCGGAGGTGCTGGCCGCCATGGGAGTGGATGCCGCCCGGGCAGACGGTTGGGCGGGAGACATGGTGCCTGCCCCGGCCATGCTGCAGGCCCTGCAGCTTTTGCGTGCTTCTTTACCGGAAGCGAACGTATACACCTGCGAATACGAACCGTTGCAAGGGGTGGTAGCCGTCACCGATCCCAATGGAATCACCACCCGGCATGAGTACGACGGTTTCAACCGGCTGACAAGGAGCTATTACCTGGACCCGGCCTCGAACAAGGTGCTGCTGCAACAGTATCTCTACCACCTGGGGGAGAAATAACGGGGAGCGGTCATGCTGAAGGCCGGATATGCCTGTGGCGGATACCGGCCGACGGTTTTACCGGACGCGGACGCGGCTTTTGGCATGGCTGATAAAGAAAACCTGTAACAAGGGTAACGCAAGAATCCAAAATTGAACCAAAAAACAGAACCAAAAACAGAACCAAAAACTGAATCAAAAACTGAATCAAAAACTGAATCAAAAACAGTGTAAAATAACAGTATAAAATAACAGCATAAAATAACGAATCATTATGAAAACGCTACGAACTATCAAAAATATGCGGACATTGGGAACCCTCCTACCGTTCCTGGTCCTGTCCCTGTATCCCGGCGGTATTTCCGCCCAGTCCCGGGACACCCTGTACATGCACACCAGTGCCGGACACCCCCACATCATCACCGTGACCCCGCGGGTAAAGACCTCCGGGCTTGCCGGACTGAGTGAGAACCAGATGCGGCGTGAAATCCAATACTACGACCGCTTCGGTAATCCCAACCTGAACATCCTGCATGGCCTCTCCCCTAACGGGGAGGACCTGGTAAACCTGCAAACCTATGACGGGCTTAACCGGGAATCTTTCCGCTACCTGCCTGTAGGCGCGAATACTTCGGGAGGCGGATACATGGAACCTTACGCGGTGGGTGACATAGCCCGGGCAGCTGGTTATTATGGCGAAGACACTGCCCCCTGGAGCCATCCCGTCTACGAGAACTCCCCGCTGAACCGGATCAGACAACAGTTCGGTCCCGGAAAGGACTGGGAGGAGCATCCTGTACAGGCCTCGTTCCTTACCAACCAGAACCAAAAAGGGCTGGCGCATTACCTGACCTTCTACCCTAAATTGAGCGTGCGAATCTATTCCCTTTCTGCGGACAGCCTCACCTACCGGCAGGACTATGCGACAGGTACCCTCGACTGTACGCAGACCACCGACGAGGACGGTCACACCACATTGGAATTCAAGGACCGGGCTACGGACCGGGTACTCCTTTCACGCGTAATGGACGGGGAGGTGATGCATGATACCTATTACGTCTATGACGGCTACGGGAACCTGCGGATGGTATTGCCTCCGGCGGCTTCGGACTTGCTGACTTCTACCACCACTCCCGCTTCATGGATTGAGACTGTGGAAGCGATACAGAAGTATGCCTATGTCTACAAGTATGACGGGCGGAACCGTTGCATTTACAAGAAACTTCCCGGGTGCGATCCTGTCTATACGGTGTATGATGCCGCCGACCGTCCTGTATTCGTACAGGACGGCGAACAGCGGGCCAAAGGGGAATGGTCCTTCAGTATACCGGACGCTTTTGGAAGGATCGTCTTGACGGGGACCTGCAAGAATACACTGGCTTATACGGCTGACCCGTTGAAGGACATCGTAGTAAAGGCTACCCGGCTCAAGGGAACGAGTCAGACCAATGACCTGAAAGGATATACGCTTCCCTCCCAAGTCACCCTGGCTACCCCGACGGTATTGAGTGTAAATTATTATGACCGGTATGACTTTATCGGTTCCAATGGCATCCCTTCGGGTACTGCCACTGCTTACGAGAAAGTAGCGGGATATGATGAGCTCAGGACAGTGGGAGTCAAAGGGTTGCTCACCGGAACGCTGACGGCGAAACTGAACAGCAGCGGAGCTGTATCGGGATACCTGTACTCTGTGATGTATTACGACGGGCGGGGACGTTTGATCCAGCAGCGGGGAAACAATTCTTTGGGAGGAGAGGATAAGATATTTACCGCCTATGACTTCCCGGGGAACCCTACACAAGTCAGGAAGGTGCATACGGTCGGGGCGGATACACGGACGGAAGTATATACCCATACGTATGATCAGGCGGAACGTTTGTTAAGGACTACCTATCAGTTGGACAATGCCGCGGCGGTGACGATCGTGGATAACACCTATGATGAGGTGGGACGTTTGAAGTCGGACAGCAGGAACGGGAATGCGAAGCTGAAGACAGAGTATGCGTATAACGTCCGTTCGTGGACGAAGAGTATTACGGGAACGTTGTTCAGCCAGACGCTCAATTATCAGGAGGCGATAACGGGGAATACTCCCTGCTATAATGGGAATATCAGCAGCATGTCGTGGAAGGCGGGATCGGAAACCAGCCCAAGAGGGTACCGTTTCACGTATGACGGTCTTTCCAGGTTGAAGGATGCCCTCTACGGGGAAGGCGCTACGCTTTCCGCTAATACGGACCGATTCAATGAGCAGGTTACGGGGTATGACAAGATGGGGAATATTCTGGGGTTGAAGCGTTACGGGCAGACGGCTGCAAGTAGCTACGGGCTGATCGATCATCTGGCTTTGACGTATAACGGCAATCAGTTGCAGGCAGTCAAGGATGCGGCAACAAACTCTGTCTATGGGAATGGTACGGAGTTTAAAGACGGCAGTAACCAGACAACGGAATACACTTATGATAAAAATGGCAATCTGACTAAAGATTTAAACAAGGATATTAGTAAAATCGGATATAATCTTTTAAATTTGCCTGATGAGGTAACCTTTGCCAACGGTAACAGTATCCGGTATGAGTATGCTGCTGACGGGACGAAGCTTCGTACGGTGCACAAGACGGGTGCTACTACCTTGACAACGGATTACTGTGGGAATGCGGTCTATGAGAACGGGGTGTTGAGGATGCTGCTCAATGAGGCGGGGTATGTGAGTTTCCCGGACAGGAAGTTCCATTTCTATTTGAAGGATCATCAGGGGAATACCCGTGTGGTGGCGGATAAGGATGGCAATGTGGAGGAGACGAATGCGTATTATCCGTTTGGTGGAACGTTTACTTCAACTAATAGTGTTCAGCCTTACAAGTATAATGGTAAGGAGTTGGATGCGAAGAATGGACTGAACTGGTATGATTATGGGGCGAGACAGTATGATGCTGCGATAGGGAGGTGGCATGTGGTGGATCCTTTAAGTGAGAAATACTACAATGTAAATTCATATGCTTATTGTAATAATAATCCAATAAAAAACATAGATATAGATGGACGGGACTGGTACATGAATGAATCGACAGGAAATTTATATTTTCATCGGGATTCAGTTGGACTACAGATGACATATGATGAACAAACTTATATTCATATTGGTGATAATAATATGTTTGGAAGTATGAAAGATGTTTTATCGAAATTATACAATTTTGAAGAATCTGCTTCTTTAGCTCAAAAGCATGGATATAGTATTAATCCAATACAACAATTAAAATCCGAAAAGTCTAGAGAACAATCTTATCCAACGGGGAAAAATAACATAGTGATTGTTACTGGTGAAATCGATCTTATTAATGAGAAATATGGAATATTTCCGATTGATAAAAATAAAATGATAGGAATTAAAACTGATCCACTAATACAGAGAAAGTATAGTGCCTTAGATGTGATAGATGTACTTTTAACAGGAGGGAAAAAAACAGAATATATAGAAAGAAATTATATATCATATAGAGTGCCAAAAACAAGTGATAATGTCTATAGTACTGTTGGAGCTGTTTTTAATGGAATGGAAACAATAATGACGGGTAAGCAAGATTACCGAACAATTAATATTTATAATAATTGGAATCATTATTATAATGCTACAGAAGGAAAAGGAAAGTTGTTAATATATAAATAATAGTTTATGAAATTAATAAGTTTAGTACTAATAGAATTGTTTTTTATTCAATACAATTGTTTTTCACAAGAGTATCCTGATGAAAAAACAGTTCAAGGCTATAAAGAGATCATTAGTCTATATCCAGAAGATTTGGTGTCTCATTTTCCGAAAGAAATTGCTCATGAAAAAGTGCTTATAACAGCTTTTAAGTATCCGAAAATACAGGACTTAAGTTATATCCATGTTATGTTGATTTTAAATGACAAAGAAATTGAGACATTAAAAAAAGATGCTTTACTTAAGGCTAAAGCCATATATCATTTTACTGACTCTTGTTTAATGGTTATTCCTTATAATTATGAAGAGGATAGTACCATAATTAATACTGATTCGATTCAATATTGTCAGGATTCGAATATGTTTCCTATTTCCAATATTAGAACTTGGGGTGATTTCGTACCTGATTTTTATAAAAATGCGACCATTTTTATATTTAATGCAGAAGAAGGTTGTTTTCTTAAGAATGATTATCTTTCTAAATCAGGAGTTGGTTTACCAAATGGATGGCAACATGGATATAGCAGAGGAATAGTAATATTTGAAAATTATGTAATGTATTGGCTCGATGTTTGGTAACACTTTGATTTAACCAAAATTTCGTTTTATCCTGATATATATTATCCAATACTTCGGTAAATTTTTACCGAGATTTTAAAAGTTAAACAATAGACCCGGCAAAAGCTGGTTCGAAAACACTAAAGAAATCATTGAAATGTTGTCAAAAACGAATAGTTTAGCATGAAAAAATGTGCTAAAAAAGGAGCTAACCTGCTGATAATAAAGAAAATAGTATTGCATAATTCGTTATTTTTTTAGTAAATTAGAAGTCCCTCAACTCTTCTGATTATGACTAAAGAACACTCCTTATACAATACCAATCCGAGTGCCTGTCGGCTCTCAAATCAGTCGTAAATACAAGCAAACCTTTTGAAAAGACCTTCATGGATACCATGAAATTATTCATGACCATCCCGGATCGTGTAAATTTCCTCTAATTGGGCAGGTATGGATGTTTTTCGGAACAGACATACCGTAACCTTTTTAAGAATGAAACATTCGACTGGTTTGCGTTCAACGGTTCTATCATCAGCAAGCATCTCATAGGTAAAAGAAAAGCCATCGCCATTGCCCCTTCCTATATCCCCAAGTCCGGTCATAAGACACATTGGATTGGTTACTTCTGGTCAGGCTGTGCCGGGGATTATAAGCGTGGATTGGAAATCATGGGCATTGGAGTCATTGACATCGACTACCATGAATGCATGACTCTAGGTTCCATTCAGACGCCGGATTGTAAGACCTTGGATAATATGGGCAAAAACCTCGTTGATTGGTATAGCAGCTATCTTGTCAGTAGAAAAGACAAGATACAGAGCATATCCGTAACGGTGGTTGCAGACGCATTCTTCTCCAAGGAAACTTTCATTACGCCTATGTGTGAGAATAACTTTTCCATGTTATCAGCCGCTTCAGGAATGATGTAATCCTATACTATCCGACATTGGAAAAGAAAATAGGAAAACGAGGACATCCCAAGTGGTTTGACGGTAGGATTAACTTTGCCAATCTGGATCTTACCCGATGCAAGGAATACGAAGTGAATAAGGGAAAGCTATACGGATTGAGGGTATATGCAAAAGCTCTCAAAAGGTACGTTTCCTTATCCGTCTGGTATCCCATGGATGGAAGATCAGACAAGTGGCAGCTTTACTTCTCTACAGACGATTCGATGGATGGACGCGAAGTCCCGGATTATTACAGAACCAGGTTCCAACTCGAATTTTGCTTCAGAGATGGCAAGCAGCATGCTCGAATCACCAACTATCAGTCTACAGACTTCAGAAAGTTGGATTTTCACTTCAATGCATCACTCGCCGCTGTCAACTTGGCAAAAGCGGCATGTAAGAGGCTCGGAATAACATATTCAATATCCAATTGCAAGTCATTCATACACAATGCTTATATGCTTGAACGATTTATTTGCGTGTTTGGGATTAACCCAGACTCACAAGTTATTGACAAACTTTTCAAAGAACTCATTTTATTTACTGCCAGAGCCGCTTAGGATTGGCTAATTTTTAACGAACTATTAATTATCTTAACTGGAAAATATATATCAGGGTATTATTTCGTATGCAACAACTTATCTTACTTAAAAATACAATTTATGATGAAGGTATCAGTTTTGTTATGAACTTGGTAATTGATAATGGATTATGGTTTAAGGACTATACTAATCAGACAACGGAACATACTTATGATAAAAATGGTAATCTGATTAAAAATTTAAACAAGGATATTAGTAAAATCGGATATAATCTTTTAAATTTGCCTGATGAGGTAACCTTTGCGAACGGTAACAGTATCCGGTATGAGTATGCTGCTGACGGGACGAAGCTTCGCACGACACACAAGACGGGTGCTACTACCTTGACAACGGATTACTGTGGAAATACGGTCTATGAAAACGGGGTGTTGAGGATGCTGCTCAATGAGGCGGGGTATGTGAGTTTCCCGGACAGGAAGTTCCATTTCTATTTGAAGGATCATCAGGGGAATACCCGTGTGGTGGCGGATAAGGATGGCAATGTGGAGGAAACGAATGCGTATTATCCGTTTGGTGGAACTTTCACTTCTACAGCTAGTGTTCAGCCTTACAAGTATAATGGTAAGGAACTGGATCAGAAGAATGGGCTGAACTGGTATGATTATGGGGCGAGACAGTATGATGCTGCGATAGGAAGGTGGCATGTGGTGGATCCGATGAGTGAGAAATATTATAATTTCAGCTTATATAATTATTGTGCCAACAATCCGATGAGATATGTAGATTATAAGGGAGATAGTATAACAGTATTAAACTTGGGATATGGATTAGAACAACATATGGCAATATTGATTCAAAACAAAGAAAAGGTATGGCAGTATTTCTCAATAAATGGGGATAATGTTTACGTTTCAGGAAAATTCACTGGAGGGCGCAAATTTAATGATATTGCTGTAGGTGAATTTAAGAGTCCGCAAGATTTTTTAAATAGCCAATATAATACTGAAGGTAATGGTAGTGACACTTCTATAAACAGTTATGGCTTTACAGAAGGATATATAATCCCTACATCTGAAGAACAGGATGAAATAATCAGAAGTACATTTATGGATATAAGTACAAATGAATCATATGACTTACTTGCAAATAATTGTTCTACAGTAGTACAAGAATCATTGGAAGCGGGAGGTATTAAAACATATAATAGAAAAAGCACTCAATATAGAATACCCTCCAATCATTCTCTCGGGGAATCATCTTTTTCTATAACAACCTTAACGAGCAGGTCTATTGTGCCTAGTACTGCATTTAAATCAATTATTAAATATAATCCAAGAGGTAAATTAATTTATAAGTGATATTATGAAAAAGGTAAAATTAACTCCTATATTATTATTTTTTCCAATATCGATAATAGGATATGCTTTACATTTATGCTATAAACCAGGATGGATACCATTTAGATTGTTATTTATCATTGGATTTACACTTATAATGTGTATAATGTTTTTAATTGATCGTTTAATTGCATCACAGTTAAAGCTTAAAACTATTTGGGTCGTGGAAATAATACTGATTATAGTTGGATTTATATTTGCTTCTATATATAATCTAATATAGATTATGTAAGTAAAATAGAAAAATAATGACTTATTACCCTAGTATATGACTTTTATCACTCTATGTTAGGGTAGTTTTATTCGTAAGTCTTCGATAAACTCCCTCGTATAATGTGTAACGTATGTTCCTTATATAGTTTTCTCATTTTATCGTTCTATGTTTTATTGTTACATCAATTCAACCAAAAGATGTGCAGGGTTTATGGAGGTTGATATTTTCTCTACTAATGGAGCGGATAAAAAGGAAGTTTTTTTCCTTTTCCTTTATTTTCCTGTGATAAATGGGACAAAGCGGTATTTTTCCCGTGTTTGGGGGGATTTACGTCGTTATCAGGAGTCTTTCTTGGCTTTGCACGGTAACAGTATCCGGTATGAGTATGCTGCCGACGGGACGAAGCTTCGTACGGTACACAAGACGGGTGCTACTACCTTAACAACGGATTACTGCGGGAATGCGGTCTATGAGAATGGGGTGTTGAGGATGCTGCTCAATGAGGCGGG
>NZ_LT707006.1:0-343217 GCF_900155865.1 Bacteroides bouchesdurhonensis | reverse complement strand
GAGTATGCGTATAACGTCCGTTCGTGGACGAAGAGTATTACGGGAACGTTGTTCAGCCAGACGCTCAATTATCAGGAGGCGATAACGGGGAATACTCCCTGCTATAATGGAAACATCAGCAGCATGTCGTGGAAGGCGGGATCGGAAACCAGCCCAAGAGGGTACCGTTTCACGTATGACGGTCTTTCCAGGTTGAAGGATGCCCTCTACGGGGAAGGCGCTACGCTTGCCGCTAATACGGACCGGTTCAATGAGCAGGTTACGGGGTATGACAAGATGGGGAATATTCTGGGTTTGAAGCGTTACGGGCAGACGGCTGCAAACAGCTACGGGCTGATCGATCATCTGGCTTTGACGTATAACGGTAACCGGTTGCAGGCGGTCAAGGATGCGGCAACAAACTCGGTCTATGGGAATGGTACGGAATTTAAAGACAATTCCAATCAAACGGTGGAGTATACTAGTAGAGTATTTACAACTAATTATTCCTCAATATTTTATAAGCAATAAGTCAGGAATATGGTCGTTGTCTTTAATTGTACATTCTAAAGGATGAAGATTTAACATTTTTATTATTTCTTAGCTTATTTGACTTATTATCACCTGTTCGTACAGTCAGAGTACTTCTTCCGAAAGTTGTTCGGGCTCCTCGTCCGTCACCTTATGTTGGTTGACGCCGGGAAAGTAGTGACGCGCGTAAATCATCTGTTGCCGGATGTTGCTGGTCGTCACGTACCGCCCAACATTCTATTAATTTATGAGCGTGCTCTAGCGGGTGATAATAAGTCGGTGAGTTGTCCCATCAAGCCGAAGAGGAACCGGAAATTATTATTTACCAGTTCGTGGTCACCTTCGATGAAGCAGTCCTTGATAAGCGTTCTCATAGCCGATACCTCGTCTTTCTTGGATACGGGCATGAACTTGGAGAACTGCGAAAAAGTTGGTTCTGCCATGAGGGCTACATACATCTCCTTTTTACCGCAAAAGGTTTTCCGAACTCCACCATCAAATAAACCTTGCGCAACTTCTTTTTCTTCCATAAACGTATTTTTTATTTTCCGATAGATATAGGACGGAAAAAAAGAAAGAATGTGGAAAAACGGAAAGGAAAGTGCGGAAACCCCGTGATGTTTTCCACCATGTGTATATGGGAAAGGGGTACGTTATATTTCTTTAACAATATGAAATAGTGAATTTTGCCTTATTTTGTGTCCTTTTATGTAGACACACAGAATAATAAGCCTATTTGTATGAATAAATTTACAATAGACATAGACGAAACATTTAAATACCATTATCGTTCGTTATGCTTGTACGTGCTGCACTATGTCCATGATACGGATATTGCAGAAGACATCGTACAAGATAGTTTTTCTGCCTTGTGGGAGAAATTAAGTATCAGTGGAGCCGAGATAGAAAATGTCAAAGCCTACCTTTATACGACTGCCCGCAACCGCAGCCTGGACTATCTGAAGAAGGAGGAGATTTGTGATCCGAATCTTTCCCCTTCTGATTTTGAAGATACGTTGAGCGATGAGGAAGCGGAGGAACGTTCGGTCAGGGAAGCGCGGATGTGGACTGCCATTGATGCCTTGCCCGAACGCTGCCGGGAGATATTCCTGCTGAACAAACGCGACGGCATGAAATACAGGGAGATAGCCGCCAAGTTCCAGATTTCCGTAAATACGGTGGATAACCACATCAGCAAGGCGCTCCGACTGATACGGGAAGGGACACAGAAAGTTTACGCATTCTTATTTAACTAATATTCACAAATTCCGCATAGTGAATTTGTCTGTAATCCCAGTCATTAATACGAAAACCAAAATAAAAGAGTATGAGAACCACGGATGAAAAATGCCTTCATTTTGTCTTGCGCCACTATCAGAAGAACAAGTTGGATACGCAAAAAGCATTGAAGGCTTTCAAAGAGAAATACCAGATAACGGAACAGGAACGGAAATCCTTCCGCTTGTGGTGGATACTTCCCGGTATGGCGGCAGCCATTCTGGTCGCAGTCCTTATTTATCCCCGCTTCCGGGAAAACGGAGCATGGAAGGAGGTAACGGCTTACTCGCACCCCGTGGATTATATGCTTCCGGACAGTTCCTCCATAACCCTGTTCCCGCATTCTTCCGTCCGTTTCCACGCAAAAGATTACCGGAAATCCAGCCGCAAAGTTCACATGGAAGGAAAAGTCGCGTTTTCTGTCAAGCATGACAATGCCCACCCGTTTACGGTAGAAGGGAAACTGTCCCAAGTCAGGGTATTGGGTACTGTCTTTACCGTCGATGAGAGCCGTGCAGACACAGCTATCGTGCAAGTCACATCGGGAAAGGTGCAGTTCTCAGCAATCGGGCAACCGGACGTTGTGATACTGACCGGAGGCATGGCAGCGCAAGTGACGGAAGAACAACCGGACGTACAGGTAATCAAAGAACGGAAAGCGGGCAGCTTTATTTTCGACAACGCCCCACTTCCAAAGGTACTTGAGGAATTGTCCCGATATTATAAAGTCAAACTATCCGCAAGCAATGAGAATAAACGCCTGACGGCCAGCTTCAAGAACAAAAGCCTTGATGAAATAATCAGGTTTATAGAGAAAGTGTTGAATGTAAAGATAGAAAAAGTAAAACAATGAAGTTAACAATCATTGCGATTATATTGTGTGTCTCTCTGGGTGCTAAAGCCCAACAGGATTCAACCGAAATGAAAAAAGCCATAGATGCCATGCAAAAAATGTATTCTGTTCATTTCGTATACGATTCTTCCTTGGCAAATATAAAGCCCAAAGGTATCTTCCAGCGGAGCAGTTCCTTGCCTGAGAACCTAAAAAGGATTTTCAGCGGAACCGGCATCCGATGGGAGATTCAGGGAGAATATGTCCTGCTGTTCCGCCAGAACAACTATACTTTTTCCGGCCACATATGCGAGGATAAGGGAGAAACGCTGATCAACGTGACCATTTTCGATTTGAATACCCAAACGGGAACACTGAGTAACGAACAGGGATTTTTCAGCATTACGCTGCCGGAGGGGAAACACAAACTTCGTTTCTCTTATATAGGTTATCAGGATGTGGTGAAGGAGGTGGATTTGACATCCAATTACAACGGTGTCATCTACCTGAAAGAAAGCAATACTTCGCTGAAAGAAGTAGTAGTGGTTGCAGACTTGAACGCTTCCCTCCGCACGACACAGACCGGCAAAGTGTCGCTGACCTCGGAACAGTTGAATACGGAGTTTTCGCTGCTTAGTTCACCGGACTTGGTAAAGACCCTCCAGAATATTCCCGGTGTGGCTTCCGGAACGGAGCTGCTTTCCGGCATGTATGTACACGGAGGCAAGAACGATGAGAACCTTTTTCTGCTGGACGGAACACCGCTTTACCAGATCAACCATTTGGGCGGGCTGTTCTCCGCTTTCAATACGGATATTATCAAAAACGTGGATTTCTATAAAAGCGGTTTCCCGGCACGTTACGGCGGCAGACTTTCTTCCGTAGTGGATGTACGCACCAAAGAGGGGAACATGAAGGAGTTTCACGGGACTTTCTCCTTGGGGCTGCTCGATGGCAGAGTCCAGTTTGAAGGCCCGATCATAAAAGACAAGACCTCGTTCAACATAGCCATGCGAAGAAGTTGGGCAGATCTTTTCACAGCTCCGGCATTCTTCCTGCTCAACCGTTCCAATCCCGATGACAAAAAGAACGTGCGCTATGCCTTTCACGACATCAACGGGAAAATCACCCACCGTTTTTCGGACAATAATAAACTGTCCCTTAGCGTGTATTCCGGAAATGACCTGCTGAAGACAAAAGCCCGGCAGACGTTCGAAGACGGGGAACATTACGACTCCGATTTCAAGGCTCAATGGGGCAACCTGACTACGGCTTTGACGTGGAACTGTCAAATCGTCCCGAAGTTGTCCGGCAGTTTCACCGGTGTCTATTCACGCAATATCTCCATGTATGATTATGTGGAAGGCAGCCGTTTCTTTTCCGACGGGGAACAAACTTCCATGACGGGAATGGAACGGTCCAACCGTTCCACAATCGACGACATGGGATACCGCATGGAGTTCGACTACCGTCCCGGCACGAATCATCATATACGCTTTGGCAGCAATTATCTGCATCACATATATCATCCGCAAAGCACGGCTTCCAGAAACCAGACGGACAGGGATACCTTATCGACAGAAAACGCAAGCAGCTATAAGGGTAACGAGGTCGCTTTTTATGTGGAAGATGAAATGCGGCTGTCCTCCAGGACGAAATTAAACGCGGGACTGCATTACACCCTTTATCAGACAGACGGAAAGATGTACCATTCCTTGGAGCCAAGACTGGCCATGAGTTACCAATGCTCGGAAAAAGCCACGATGAAAGTGTCCTATACGGAAATGAGCCAATTTGCGCACCAACTGTCAAACACCTATCTGAACCTGCCGACAGACAGTTGGGTTCCTTCCACACGCAAAGTTCGTCCCATGCGTTCAAGGCAAGTGGCAGCCGGGATATATACGGAGTTGCCTTGGCATATCAGTTTGAACGTGGAAGGATATTACCGTACCACAAGCCAACTGCTGGAATACGACGGGGGCAACAGCCTGATGCTTCCTGCCGAGAACTGGGACAATCTGGTCAAGACCGGCAAGGGAAAGTCTTACGGCGTAGAATTGTCATTGGCATACAAAGACCGTTACAATGTCATCGAAGCAGGATATACGCTTTCATGGAGCTTGCAAAAGTTTACTGATTTTTATCCCGGCTGGTATTCCAGCAAGTTCGACAACCGGCATAAACTGAACATCGCCTACCGGCATAAGTTCAATGACCGTATAGATGCCTACGCCGCATGGGTTTACCGTAGCGGCGACCGTGCCACCGTCCCGAACCAGTATGTAAACGGGCCCTCTTTTCCGGGCATACCGGATTCAGGCGAACCGGAACTGGTTTACGAGAAACCGAACAACATCACGCTCCCGGCATATCATCGGCTCGATTTGGGTGTCAATTTCCGGCGTACTACCAAAAGGGGATTCGAGCGTATCTGGAACGTCAGCATTTATAACGCCTATTGCCGTATGAATGCGTTTTATACCCGGATAGAGCGTCTGCCCGACGGCGGTTTCAGGGGTAAGGGATTTGGCATTTTCCCGATTATACCCTCGTTTAGTTATACCCTCAAATTTTAAGTGCATGAAACATTTATATCATATATTACTGCCCGTGTATATCGGCTTACTTTCGTCCTGTACCTATCATTTTGAACTGGACGATGTGGGCGCTTCTCCCAAACTGGTGCTATACAGCTATCCGGGAAGCGGCGACACAACGGTAGTCCACCTTTCACGCAGCCTTCCCGTCAGTCAGAAAGGCGAGCTCGTCCGGGGACTGAAGGGAGCGGACGTCCACCTGTCCGTAAACGGTGAAGCGGTACCCCTTGCATGGACGGACGATTCCATACCGGGAGTCCCCGCCCAAAGCTATTACGCGGTAAAGGCGTATGAAGATGGCGACAAGGTCAACATAACCGCAGCGGCAGAAAGAATGAAAGCGGTTTCATCCGCTACGGTTGTCCCGTCCCGATTCCCTTTGACATCAATCAAATTGGCTCTCAAAGACGGTGAACCGAACCTGCTTCAGTTTCGGATAGGCTTTACAGACAATGCGCAGACAAAAGACTATTATGCGTTGAAGGTGGAGCGTAAACAACTGTTCTGGAACGATGGCAAGTATTCGGAAGAAAGCAGTACCCTCGCGTTGAACTTGGACGACGAACCTCTGCTGAATACATCTTCCGGGTTAGACGATATCCTGATGATTGAAAACGGGTTCTACCGGAATTTGTATTACTGGGACGATACGAAAATTAAAGGGAAAAGCTACACGGTTCGTCTGAATACCAATTACGAGGCAGACTATGAAGACGACTTCATAACCCCTGACGGAACCGAACATATCAAACGCCAAGTGAAATACAGAATCAGCCTGTACAGCCTTTCGGAAGAGTTTTACAGGTATCTGAAATCACTGAACGACCAGAAAAACAACGGGCTTGGAAACTCTGAACTGGCTCCCATACGCTCTACTTACACCAATGTCATAAACGGGATAGGTGTCGTGGGAGGATGCAGGATGTTCCAGACGAAATGGATAGACAATTTACAGGAAAACTAAATAATAATAAAAAAAATGAAAAAGACAATTTTATCAATGCTTTTCTTGCTGGCAGGAATAGGATGCTTTGCACAAAAATCCGGCATTATCATCGGTGTGACGGACGGACATTTGGGAAAATATTCGGGATATGCTTACATGAGTACGGGAACGGCGAACAACTCTTCCTACCCCGAAACCCGATGGACACCCGGAGTAGGCTTTAATTTGGGCTACCAGTTTGGCTTCGATCTTTCCAACCGTTTCTGGATTGATGCTTCCATATTGGGAAAAGCCGTTCAGGGAAAAGCAGAGTCCTTCGATTTGAATGGAAACAACGTTGTTCCCTGGTCTGACAAGGCATGGATATGGGGACTTGCTTTGAACGGCTCAATCAATTACCGCATCTGTTCCGGACTGTATGCCGGTATTGGCATTGAACCCACCGGTTATTTCAAAACCGATAAATTGAAGGAAAACTTGGAAGGGCGGGTTTTCGACTTTCCGATAGTCCTCACCTTAGGCTATGAGTTTAAGAACGGCATGAAATTGTCCGCTTCCTACAAGCATGGTTTCAAGCCATTGTATGACAATGCTTTTGCCTCCAATACAAAGAATAACAAAGAGTTCGGCATATCATTATATGTGCCCATGTTTAAATAATAACCAATTATTAAATTTTTTCAATTATGAGAAAAACGCTTTTTAGTCTTGCTTTGGCAATGGCTGTCTTATCATCATGTAGTTCTGATGACATAGTGAACAATCCGATGAATGAGGAGAACCATTCTTTCCCGGCCTCCAGAAGTTTGCATGAAAATATTCTTTCCTTTTCCAGTGAGGAGGAATACAATGCCTTGCTCGATTCCTTGGGCACGTTGTCCGATGAGGAACTTCTGCAATGGGAATCCGGACAGAAAGGCTTCACCTCCATGTACAGGATGCACAGCGAAGCCTTGGGACAGATATTAAACGCCACATGCAAGGAAGAATATGAATCCATTAAGACTGCTTACCAGACTGATTTTATATTCAACGACAAGGACAGCACCGATTTGTCGATATATATGCCGGTGTTGAATGTAAGCAAGGCAATCACATTGACCCCCGAAGGGTTCGTATGTATCGCCGGTGAGAGAAAGAACATGAAGGAGTTTGAAAATTATGACGGATATAAAAAAGAACTTTCTTTACTTTATCCTGTCCCGCTGGGTGTAACGATCGAAAATGGTATAAACAGGGTTTACGTGAAAACGAAGAAAAGAAAGTTCACCGCACAGATTGGTATGCGAGGAAACCAACAGGCTATCCGTGTAAATGCGTCTAAAAAAGTTTTATGGGGCTGGGTGGAATATACGACTGCGTACTATTGGAAATACACGCCTAACGGCCCTGTACAATTTGGTAAAGAAGTGAAAAGCGGTCATGACATTATGATCGTGGGCAATCCTTTCCCAAATGGAGCGAAATTGTATATGTGGACTCGCGGTACCGGTGAAGAAAACTGCGGAATAATGACTGTGCAATTGTAATCCTTATTGAACCGGATTATTCACCAATCATTCGGGACGAATCTCTGATATAGCCAAATGTTCGTCCCGAATATTAAAATTATCATTTTATGAGCAGGAAAGTATTTACTTGTTTTATAGTGATTTTCTTTTTTCTAAATAAAGCCGCTTCTTACGGTCAGGAATTTCAAGTGTCGCGTGACACCGTCAAGGTTTCCGTTCAGGAAGGAAATACTTCGCCTCATAACGAAAGAAGCATTACCCCAAAGCCTTTGGATATACGGAAAGCGGTTGATCTTTCTTCCGGCAGTTGCCCGTCCCAGATAACATTTGACGTGCAGAACCCATATAATCCGACATTCCCTACCGACAAATCGCCTTTGCATGAGGGGGAATATTCGACCTCCGGTATCATTAAAAGCTATCCTTCCGGCTATTTTTACGGCATAGGCAGGCAGGAAAACTTCATCGGCTTGGGAACAATGAACTATGCAGGTATCGGATATGTATATTCTCCCGGTTGCTGGTCATTTAACTTGCAGGCATATACCGTAAAATGGAGTGTCCCCAGACGCGAGAGTCAGCTATTGGGATTGTCCGGGCTGTTGACATATCCCGTCAACGAGAAAATTCGTCTAAACACATTTGCCTCATACTCCTTCATTCTTTCTTCTCCTTTCAGTTCCTCGAATTACGGGGGATTCGTTTCCTATGACATCATTCCCAACTGGGGGATGGATTTCGGCGTCAGAAGCCATACCGATTTTCCGTTGCATAAAACGAAAACGCTTCCGATAGTAGCTCCGTATTTTCAGTATAAAGGCAACAAATTGGGTATTGATATCGGTGGCGGATTATTTAATTTGCTATTCAAATAACCTGCACTGATTTCTATCGTTACTCCTGAAGCGAGGATTATAAGATAAAGGTATTATCTTTTCATCGAAAAACCTCTTTTCTGCTGCTGGTCATAATTCCCTTCCACCACATTGTCAACTTCCCGTCTGGCTTTGATTTGCTCCCGGTTGTCAAATTCACCCTTTTGCCTGGCAGTGAAGTACAGGAAATCCCCTGCCGCCTGATGTGATTGTCTGTCATCCCCGAACAGGTTAAGGGCGTTCTTGATGTCATATACCTGTTCCGTGTCAAAACGGGACTTGTAATAATCACGGGCAAAACGGATGATACTGTGTACCGCCTTGCGGAAGATGTCGCTTGTTTTTAGCAGCAGGAAACTGAGGCAGCCGATAATATGGCTTTGCCATGCAATCCGGTTCTTGAGTCTCGTAGTTTCCTGTACATGTTCCGTTTCCTTGCGGTTCAGTTCGGACCGGTGTTTGGCCTCCAGTTGCATCAGCTCACGGCTGTGGTCGTTCTGTATGGTCTGGATTTTATCCTGCAACCGTTCGATGGTTTCCTCGTGCGTGGAAATCTCACAGCGCAAATCCTCTATTTCATTTTTCAGGGCTTTCGATTTCCCGGTAGCCCAGCCGACAGCGGCGTTCAGAAGTTCACTTCCTTTTTCCTTGTTCAGTCTGGAGCGTTTCTCGCTGATAGCCCTGTCAAGGTCTTCACTCTGCCGTTCCTTTTCATTTGCCTTTTCGATAAGGGCGTTGGTAATGCTTTCCGTTTCATGCATCTTTTTGTTCGCCATTTCCAGCTCA
This sequence comes from Bacteroides bouchesdurhonensis, assembly GCF_900155865.1. GTDB lineage: Bacteria > Bacteroidota > Bacteroidia > Bacteroidales > Bacteroidaceae > Bacteroides > Bacteroides bouchesdurhonensis. The sequence continues at coordinate 333,879 of NZ_LT707006.1, read as the reverse complement.
TGTTCCCGGTATTGCCTCGTGGCATCAAGCCGCTTCATTTCCTCCTTCTGCTTCCCAATGATAAAGTCGTTACGTTCCTGATGTTCCTTGCCTGTAACAGCCTTTGACTGCCCACGCTCCATCAGGAGTATGTCGGATGCCAGATTCTGCATTTCTGTCATATCCTTGTCATTGAGCTTGCAGCTCTTGCCTGTGTCATGGTTCATCCAGTCAAAAACGATATGGGCATGGTAATTCGGCTTGAACCATCTTTCGCCGACTTTGAAACTCTCCCTGTCTTCCGCTTCCGGCTGACCGTTCAGCCAGTGTCCCTCGTCCTTGTGCAGGAAGATCTGGAGAGGAGTGATGCCCCAGCGTCTCTGGCACTCCTCGCCAAACTTGCACACATCTGCCAGTGTCGTGTCCGGTCTGATGAGCAACACGCCCTCACGGATTGGCGAGCATCCAGCCACCTTGGTGATTTTCCCGTTCTTGCCTTTTCGTTCACGTTCCTTCTCCTGCATCGCACGTCCTGTCTTTTCCTTGACCATCCGCTTGATGTAGTCATAGTGCGCCTGCAGGTCGGGATTGCCGAAGCCCGGGTTTATCCACTGCTCGTTACCGGCAGTCAATTCGGGTACGATGTAGATTTGAGACTTGCCGATATTGCGCATATATTCGGCAGTTCTCCGGTTATGAGCCCCACTTGATGTGACTCTGCAGGGCTTGATATGTATGCTTGATTTTGTTGCCATTTTTATGTTGATTTGGTTATTAACTAAAGTTGTTTGCCGCTGTTCGCTCATAACCGCTATGGGGTTCTTAGAGGCTGTGCCCATAAGGGAGATTGCAAAGAGAGGGTCACTCTTTGCTCGGGGTTCTCAGGGGTGAAACGCCCTGAGTGGGACGGGGCAACGCCCAGCCCCTCGGGAGAGCCCACAACTACGAAAGCGGAGCGTGTAGTTATAGTGGGCTATATCAAGGGCAAGCCCTTGTCTGTCCGCTACAGCCTACGGCTTCCGCTCTCCTCCATTAAGGAGGGTTTTCATCGCCACTGCCGATTGGGGATGTACTGACCAGTACAAGGTCGAAATCATCTATCAGCTTTTGCAGGACGGGGTTCTTCTCTATCATCCGCCGGAGGACTTTTTCCGCCTCTACAAGATGATTGGCTGTACACATTATTTTACTTTCTCGTATCTGGAAGACAATCCAGTCGGCTATGTCGATATGGGCTGCCTTCTGTTCCGGTGTGGCGTTCTTCTCTATGATGTCAGACACGACAACCTTGCAATAGGTCATGTCCCTGGCATGCTGTTTCCACTCCGAATATCCGTCCGCATCGGGAAAGAGAAGCACGGTTCGTCCGCTCAGCACACGGAGCTTTTCCTCTCTCAACTGGCTTTTGCCGCCTGTCGCCAGCCATACATAACCGGGAAAGAGGGCAGAGCCGATAACGGCACTCTTTTCGGATTCCACCAAGACCGCTACCTTGTCGGGATAGACATTCAGCAGGTGTTCCCCGAACAGGCATTGGGAAAGTTGCCAATCCTCCGGCAGTACCCGTTGCCTTTTCAGTATGCTGTGTATCCAGTCCACTGCCGACACCTCTCCTCCCTTGATACGGTGTCCGTCCTCTGGATTGTACTGCATCACCTTGCCCGTGCGTACCCTGTTTGTGCGGTCTATCTGCCAGAAGATGACAGCCCCGTCACGGGTTGCTCCAAGACGGTACTCTTCCAGCAACCGCTTCAACACTTCCTTTGCCTTGCTGCCGTAATAGGAATCAAGGAGCGAGGAAATGAAGCGGAAGAAGTTGCTGTGCACGCTTTGCGACCTCTCCACATACTTTGGCGGTATGTAGCCTATGCTTGCTTTTGGTGATGTCTGTCCGGGCTTCCGTTCTGACCTTTGCCTGTCAAAAGAGAACCCCTTGTCGGTATGGCATTCGGGGTGGTCGTGGAAATACTCCTTGGGAGTATAATGATACCCGCAACTGCTCTCATGATTGCACCTGCCGACAGACGGATGCAGGAGCATACCGCTTTCATCCACATAACATGTGAAAGAACGCTTGTCCCCGCAATTCGGGCAAGTATGCCGTGTTGCCGTTCCTTTATATTTCTGTAACGAATAGTTGCTCATGGCTTGTCTTTGTTTTTGAGTTTTTCGATTGTTGTCCCGCTGTCCCATTGTCCCGTCCCTATAAGACTTGGGACAGTGGGACACCCCGGGACACCTTGGGACATCAGGCTTCTGCCTGTATCATCCCTTGTACCGTAAATGAAGCGGTTATCCTTTATACAGCTATGTGCAGACTGCTTTTTCATGCCTTATTCTCCTCTTTCCCATATCCTGTAAACAACTCTGCCTGCTTTGTTTCTCTTACTGTCCCGCTTGTCCCATGCTGTCCCACCTGTCCCATTGTCCCACTTCCTGTCTGTTGGGACAGCGGGACACTTGGGACGGCTGCATTCCTGTCCTCCTTGCTGCGCTGGATTATCCGGCTGACGGTGGACTTGCCGCAGTTCACCTGTGAGGCTATCTCCCTGACGGACTTGCCGGACTGGGACAATTGCAGGATTTGGCAATCCCTCTGGCTGGATTCGTTGTCACCCAGTTTCTTCAGGTGTTCCTTTTCCGTTGAATAACCCCTGAACACGAATTGCAGGAAAGCGTCCACCTTCTCAATCTCGTAGATGATTACATTGTCCGCATCGTGGGAGAATGTCCCGTACCGGACTTTGAGCTGCTTCACATAGCGAAGCCCTCCGTCCTGCGCACTCTTCCCGATGGCGAACACGCTGTCAAAGAAATTGTAGAGCCGTTTGCTTCCGGCAAGGTCGTTGGAAGTGATGGGACAGTCCAAAGAGCGTTTGGGTGTATGTGCCAGAACAAGGACGGACAATCCGTATCTCTTTTTGAGGTTGTTGAGCTGTATCATCAGCCGTCCTGCCGCATCGCCTTTCTCCATGGCGCAGCACAGGTAGGTAAGATTGTCAACGATGAAGATTTTGCACCCGGTTTGCAGAGCCATCTGTTCTATGCCTCCCATGATGGCTTCCTCGAAATCGGCTTCCAGCAACGAATTGCAGTCAAGCGATACCCGGTACAGCCTTTCAGGAAAGATGTATGGCGTTCCATGCTCGCTGGTATAGCGTAGCTGGAACTGTTTTTCGGAGAGTTCAAAGTCCAGATACAGCACATCGTCAGTCCGGGCGATACGGTCGGCTATCTGCACGGCAAGGATGGACTTGCCCACATTGGAATCCGCAAAGAGGCAGGACAGTTCCCCCTCATACCAGAAACTGTCCCAGAGCGCACGGGGCGTGGGCAGCAGCGATGCTTCGAGTATCGTCCGGTTGGCGGTCTTGATACTCATCACGCCGATGCTGTCCGGCATCCCGTGCTGTACTTGGGTCGCCCTCGTCAGGTCGCCATGTATCAGACTGATATAATTCTTGTCCTCTTCCATGACGTTTACCAATTACGCGGAGCGGGCTTGCGGCGGTGGGAAGAATATAAGGATTCGCTCAGTTCCTCATCGGACAGGGGTACGGGATTCTTCCGGGAGGATTCCAGCCATTTGTCCAGTTCGTCCCTGTAAAGGCAATATCGTTTGCCGGGCTTGGTGGCGGGAATGCTTCCCTCCGACAGCTTCATGTAGAGCGTGCCTTTGGGAATGCCCAGATATTCCGCCGCCTCTTCCACTGACATGGGGACATGGGTGTCCACCGCCCTTGCGTTGTTCACACTGCGCTGCTCAGTAAGCAGGCTTCTAAGGCTCATCACCTCGTCCCGAAGCTGAGCCACAATCTCCGGGAGGTCGTTGAATGTAATCACTGTTTTTTCCATTTGCGTACTCGCCTCTTTTGTAAGGCTTGGCGCAAAGGACTGGAATGATACAGCCGTGAATATCTCCACGAAAGGTCATTGCAAAATAATTCCCGAATAACGATGCCCAACCGCAAATGACGGGTAAAGTTATTCGGGAATTATTGTATAACAGAGGATTATGAGTTTTGGCTGTTTGTCGTTATTATCGTGATTACTCTAAAACAGGCTTAAATCCGCTTCTCCTGCACATAATCCGCAGGATAATGGAAATCCAGTCTGCCGTTTTCAGGCTCGTCAATGGGAATCAGTGTCTTTAACGGCTCTACCTTGAAGTTCTTGATGGTAGCTATGTCCGTATCGGCAAACTCCCGTGGGAAAAGGGTGCTGATGAAGCGGGCACGGTTATCCCCCGTGTAGTATTTCTTGTACATGAAACGCTCGGAGATATTCCACACGAAATGGCGGAGCGGAATGTTTGAAATATCTTTGGTCAGCCGCCCTTTTATCGGCTTGGGCTTGTAACTGTGGAGCCGCATCCAGTTGTTGACCTCGGCACAGATGTGGTTCACGGTCTCCTTGTCAGCAATACGGGGCATGATGAAATGGATGTATTCCATGACCATAGCGATGCGCTCCTCATTTTCCCGCTGCTCCCTGTCCTCGTAATCGGCACGGTTCTTCTCGTGAAGCTCCGGGGATATGGCAATCTCTGTCGGTTTTATATCCGGGGTCGCTTCTCCACCTGTTGGCATTGATGCCGATATTACAGGCTTGTGTGCATCTTGGGACTGGTCTTCCTGAATTTCTGTGATTTCGGCAGGTGTCTTTTTCCTGCCGAACTTGATTCTGTAGATTTCGTATGTATCGAAAATGACTGTCTGGAAGGAGAAGTAGAGCAGCCACCCCAACAGGTTGCTGCACACAAAGACTATCAGCCTTACAAAGGTGTCTTGGTTGAATTTCTCAGCGACAATCAGTGTCGCTATGGAAGATATTAGGAGGATGGCAAAGCCGACAAATCCTAAAATGATATGTTTGTCTTTTACGGACGGTTCCATATTCTTTGTCTTATTCGGTTGTTACTTGTTACTGTTTTCGCAAATTTAATAGTCTTCTTTCAATTATTACTCATTATCCTTTGTCAGTGGTTTCTTTTTCAATGTTTTTCACCAAATGTCCGGAATCATACTCAATTATCATACTTTAAGTACCAACCAAAATAAAAGGAACGGTTAAAGCTCCAAACAATAACCGCTCCCTCTGAATATCATGGATTTTGAACCGCCTTACGCTTCCTTGCGTTTCAGGGTTATCTTGTCCACGACCTCGCACATCTGCTGTGCCGCCATCTTGGAATAAATCTGCGTGGTGGTAATGTTCTTGTGTCCCAGATAGGCTTGGATGACAGCCATGTCCGTACCCATTTCCACGTGCAGGCTTCCGAATGAATGCCGGGTGCAGTGAAAGGTTATCTTCTTGGTTATGCCTGCCGCCAAGAGCCAGCGTTTGAGTGGTCCTTGCAGCATCTTGTCCTTGAAACCGTCAAAGATAAGTCCCTCGTGCCGTTCCCCAAGCAGTCCGTAGGCTTCATCGCTGATGGGGTTGTGTACAATCTGTTTGGTCTTCTGCATACGGGTGGTCACGAACATCTTGCCGTTGGTGTACGGCTGTATCTGCTGCCAAGTGAGCTGCCTGATGTCGCTCTTTCTTAGTCCGGTCAGACAACCGAAAAGGAACGCCCTTTTCAATACCTCTTCCTCACAAGGCGTTTCGGCAAGCCGTATCAGTTCCTCTTGGCTCAGATGTTCCCTCATGGTGGGAATGCACTCGATGCGGTCTAAGAATCCGTTTGGGTTCTCCTTTATCTTCCTGTCCCGGTAGGCGGTGTGAAGTACCGCACGGAAAGCCGACCAGTAGCCCGCCGCAGAATTGATATGCAGCTTTTGGCTGGTGTGTATGGATTGTGGGGCGTTAAGCAGATATTCCATGAACTTGCGGCACAAATCCACGTCCACCTCCTCAAAGGTGCATTTGCCGTTCACGAACCGCTCGAAATGTTTATAGACGTGCTGCCACTTGATATTCTTCCTGTCTGCCAACCCCTTGAAGTAGGCGAGGAAATCGCCTTTCATCTTGGCTTTGTCAAAGAAGCCGTTGTTCTCGTTGAAGATGGCTTCATAACGCCTATTACGCAGTATCTCCGCTTTTTTCATCATGCGTGCGTTGAAATCACGCTCCTGCTGGTTGGCAGGTTTGGCGAAGATGTAAATCCCAAGAGCTTCACGTGTAATCACCTTCATGGTGGTGTTGTCACGGTAGCCGGGATAATAGTCCAGACACAGCGAATACTGTGTTCCGTTCTTAATCTTGCGCTTGCGCAAGGTAACTGTCTTGCATTTGCTCATATTGATGATGTTTTAAGTTGTACATTTTCGGGGGTGTTCCCGTGTTTACGGTGGCAAAGGAACAACGTGAAACAACCGTGAATACCTCCACGACAATCATTTTGAAATAATTTTCCGGCAATGTCGGTTGCTCACGGTTGTTTCTCCCTTTCAGCCATGACACGCTCCACATCGGAGCGTAAAAGCAGGTTTTTCACGCCTACTTTTATCTTTTCGATGTGCTTCACCTTGACGATATGGCTGATGTTGGCGGAGGAAAGCCCGTAAATCTGCCGGACTTGCTCCACGGTGTAGTAGCGTTCATCGTTCACGAGGTCTGTCCTGCGGAGTTCGTCCAGATGGGATTTGGAGTAATAGGTGCGCCCGTATTCTCTTTTGGTCGGTATCTTGTGGCGGTAGGCGTATGCCCGGAGTGCGGAGGGTTTCATGCCGAACAGTTCTTCCGCTTCTTCAATCAGGAGCCAATCGGTGATATTGCTTGTATCTATAGCCATACCGAAGAACTCGTCAACGTGTTTCTTGCTGTAATAGTTTTTCCCTGCGATGCGGCAGATGGGAATGCGGTTGCGCTTGGCTGTGGTATAGAGCCACGACTGCCTGACCTTGAAGAGCGACATCACCTCCTCGCCAGAATAGAAGTCCAGCACTTCATAGGTTTCCTTTTCCCTTTTTTCTTTTTTGGCAAGCGGGGAAGATGAAGCGGACTTTCTCGGAGTGGAAGTACTGCCGGGCAGGACACGGTGGTAGGGATTGCCCTCCAGCATCCGCTCGATGTCTGTCTTGCGGATAAACGCCATGCGGTTGCTGATACGTGAGGCTTTCAGTTTGCCGAGGGCTACGAGTTTATAGATGTACTGTCGGGAACAGCCCATGAGTACTGCTGCTTTGGAAAAGGTGAGATACTCCTGATGCTGTATCTCCATCAAGGGGCGGACAGCTTTGAAGAGGTTGTTCTTCTGTTCCGTTCTAGCTCGTTTGGCTTCCGCCTGACAAGCCTCGCTGCAATATTTCTGTACCCCGCTCCGGGTTACAAATGACTTGCTGCAAAAATTGCATTTTCTGGTTGTTTTCATGCTGCTTTTATCGTTTACTGGTTCATTCCTTCAATCGTATATCTCTGAAATGGTGAACGGATGTAAACGGAGGTCAACCGTTGTCGCCTTTCTGCACAATGTTACTATTGCTGCATATCAGGGCGGTTGTTGTCGCTCATCGTAAACGGTTGTAAACCCTTGTCAACTGTCCGCACGATGTGGCAAAAAACAAGCTCCGCAAATTCTCCACGTCAGAAATACGTCTCAAAAATATGTGGAAATTTGGGAAGCATCAAAAAGCAGCCGAAAAGTGTTAATTTTTAGAATATTCTGATAGATAAAGACTTACGCTTGAATATTTCTGGTTATTTTTGGTTGTTTTGAGATTCTAAATACTAGTAGAAAAAATGGCAATCTGACTAAAGATTTAAACAAGAATATTAGTAAAATCGGATATAATCTTTTAAATTTGCCTGATGAGGTAACCTTTGCCGACGGTAACAGTATCCGGTATGAGTATGCTGCTGACGGGACGAAGCTTCGTACGGTACACAAGACGGGTGCTACTACCTTGACAACGGATTACTGCGGGAATGCGGTCTATGAGAACGGGGTGTTGAGGATGCTGCTCAATGAGGCGGGGTATGTGAGTTTCCCGGACAGGAAGTTCCATTTCTATTTGAAGGATCATCAGGGGAATACCCGTGTGGTGGCGGATAAGGATGGCAATGTGGAGGAAACTAACAATTACTATCCGTTTGGTGGGACTTTCACTTCTACAGCTAGTGTTCAGCCTTACAAGTATAATGGTAAGGAGTTGGATCAGAAGAATGGGCTGAACTGGTATGATTATGGGGCGAGACAGTATGATGCTGCGATAGGAAGGTGGCATGTGGTGGATCCGATGAGTGAGAAATATTTTGGTTTCAGTTCATATAATTACTGTGGTAATAATCCTATTAATAGGGTTGATCCTACAGGTATGGCTTGGTATAAAAACAAAAAAACTAAGTATTATACATGGTTTGATGATGAGGAGGATGAAGATGAAGAGCGTGAAGGATATACTTATATAGGTGGAAAAGGTTCTGTATTAGGTGAGTTTGAATCAATTATTGATAAACTATTAACTGACGGTTTTGACGTTGGAAGTTTATACAGTGATGGGTTCACATTTGATATAGTAGAAAATGATAAAGGAGCTTTATTAGGTTCAAAAGAAAGAGACTGGGATTTTCTCGATGAATTTGCTAATGGCGTAGGACCTGAATTTTCTATTTTTTTAAGTGACCATCCTTATACCATGGCTATGATGAATGATAAGTCGGTTTTAGAGGCACACCAAAGAATTGTTGATGGAATTACAGATATTCCAGGACAGATCACAGAATGGCCTGGCGACTGGACCTTATGGGATGCTTTAACTACAACTTCAGTCGCTAAACAATTTATCGGAAGTTATCGTTTTGATGCCTTTACTAGCAAGGATGGAAAGTCTTTGAACAATGTAATAAGTGATAGTAAAAGTATGTCTTCTTTTTTATACCATATGTGGTCAAGTAGTTGGAATCAACGAAGAAGTTCTCAGAAACCGATGAGTAATACTTACCAATTTTATATTTGGAAAACTTTAAAAATGATAGAATAATGAAAATGAAATTATGTCCTTTTATATTCTTATTAGCTTTATTATTAGTGTCCTGCGATTCATATTTCAAAAAACTGAAAGGAACAGACTATAGTGTAGGTTGGATAGATATGCCTCAAACGACAACAGTATATTATGATTTTCCGGATGGTACTGGTAGTAGGGTAGGTATTAATATCGGTGGTGGTGTAACCGATGTATATTGGAATAAAAACTATATTTTAGCAAAAAGGTGGCACCCATATGCCGATACATTGATAGGATATTATGTGATAAAAATATTCCCGCCAGCAAAAAAAGCTATACCATGCAAAACTACAGGTCCATTATCAGAAAAGGAGTACGAAAAAATCAAAAAAGAATTAGGACTCAATGAAAAGGATATGAGACATATTAATCTTATGGAATAAATCGGATTTGTGCCAAGAGAACGGTAATTTGCGTAATTATCATATCTTGTAACTTTATATCATCCTGGTAGTGATTGCTTTTATATAAGCAATTTCTATCGGGATGATTTTATTTGTCTTACTCTGATATAAGTTGATTTTTACAATTTAGTTTAAAAGTAATTTTGATTACATGGTTAAATGCAGTCAAGAGCACAGGGAGGCTGCATTTTTTACATTTACATAATGTATTGAACAATTGACAGAGTGAAATGGTAAGAAGATTCTCACGAAGTTTCAAGTAGATTATATAGATCCCATTTGTTTAATTCGTATATCTTAGTGGCAAATCGACCCATGACGTTTTCTATAAACTGACGTTGAAACATCCTGTAGACCTGAAGGTCAGCCATTGCGGTTCTGTTATCACCGATACGTATCTGAGCATCCTGAATTCGTCGGGAACCGTCCTCTACTCCAATGACAACTATACCGGAGCGGAGCAATGCGGCAGTACGGGAAATGCGCTGATAAAGATTAACAAGTTAGCCGCAGGGACGTATTACATAGTATCCGAAGGCAACACTCAGGACGGATTTATCACGACTAATATTGAAGGGCGTGGAGTTTGTGGAACGCTTTCCACGACAATGGACCGGCCTCATGTGGTTTCTTATATCCCTACGGTAGCAAGCGACAATGTTCTCACTTTGGGAGCTGACGAAGTGCGCCACGAGATCCAGTATTACGATCTCTTCGGTAATCCTACCGTCAAGGTCCAGCATGGCTTCTCTCCTTATGGCGACGACCTTTTCACGTTGCAGGAATATGACGGCATCGGTCGTGAGTCCAACCTCTGGCTTCCGGTGACCAAAGGCGGTACTAATGGTTCGTATGTCGATCCAGCTGCGTTGAAATCTACTGCTGAAGAATTCCCGCCTTATGGTGAGGATGCGCATCCTTACAGCCGTACTATTTACGATAACTCGCCATTGAATGAAGTTGTCGAGCAATACGGTCCCGGCTCGGACTGGCATTCCGGCGTGCGTCCGGTACGCACCGACCGTATGACGAACCTGAGCGCGGAAGATGCGGAAACCACTTCATCAATTGATGTGCCTGCGGAACATCTGATTGCCCGTATCTATGAGGTGACTGATACCGGCATCTCCAGTTTTGGAACGTATCCGACCGGCACGCTGGATGTGACGAAGACTACGGATGAGGATGGCCACATCAGTTATGAATTCAAGGATAAATCCGGTAAGAGCATTCTGACCCGGCAACTCGAAGGGGATACTAAGCACGATACCTATATGGTTTATGATAACTACGACAATGTGCGTATGGTTCTTCCCCCGCTGGCAGCCGATGGTTTGACAGGTAATTCTTCCTGGGCTGAAACGAACGAGACGTTGAAAAAATATGCCTATATTTATCATTACGATAAATACAACCGTTGTATCTATAAGAAACTTCCCGGCTGTGAACCTGTATACACCATTTATGATGCTTCCGACCGCCCCGTCTTTACTCAGGATGGCAATCAGCGTGATAAGGGAGAATGGTCCTTCTGTATTGTGGATGTTTTGGGACGTGTAGCCTTGACGGGAACTTGTAAGAACACCTTGAGCTACACAGCCGATCCCTTGAAGAACAAGCTCGTGAAAGCCACCCGTGTTAAAGAGAATAATACTTTCAAAGGGTATCGTGTATCCGGTTATACACTGACTACCCCTACGGTATTATCCGCTAATTATTACGATGATTACACTTTTCTGGGTTATAACGGAATCCTTAATAATGCTTCCACCACCTATTCACCTGAAACGGGATACGGCAAACAATACTCCGGTGGCTGCAGAGGACAACAGACCGGAGCCTGGACGGCACGCCTATCCAAGGTCGGAGTAACCGGTACCCCATTATACACCGTGATGTACTATGATGAACGTTACCGCGTTATCCAGCAGAAAGGCAATAACGAACTTGGCGGAACGGACCAGTTGTTTACTGCTTACAACTTTAACGGTCAGCCAACGAAGGTAAAGCAGGTACGTACCGTTCCCGGTAAAGATACCATGACGGAACTGCGTACACATACGTACGACAATGCCGGCAGGTTGTTAAAAACGACTTACCAACTCAACAGCGAGACTCCCGTTGTATTAGTCGATAACGTGTATGACGAAGTGGGTCGTCTTAAAACTGAGCGTCACAACGGCAATGTTAAACTGAAAACGGACTATGCGTATAATGTACGTTCATGGACCAAGCATATCACGGGTCTGTTATTCAATCAAACGCTGAATTACCAGGAAGAAACAGCGGGTAATACTCCTTGCTATAATGGTAATATCAGCAGTATGTCCTGGAAGTCAGGAGCGGAAACAAGCGAACGCGGATACCACTTTACATATGACGGTCTTTCCAGATTGAAGGATGCGATCTATGGAGAAGGCATTTCACTTGCCGTTAATCCTAACCGCTTCAACGAACAGATCACTGGTTATGACAAGATGGGAAATATCCTTGGCTTGAAACGCTACGGACAGACTTCCTCTACAGGCTACGGATTGATTGATAACCTAAATCTGACTTATAACGGCAACCAATTGCAAGCTGTCAATGACAATGCCACTAGTTCTGCTTATGGCAATGGAACCGATTTTAAAGACGGTACACACCAGACAACTGAATACACTTATGACAAAAACGGTAATCTGATTAAAGATTTAAACAAGGATATTAGTAAAATCGGATATAATCTTTTAAATTTGCCTGATGAGGTAACCTTTGCCAACGGTAACAGTATCCGGTATGAGTATGCTGCTGACGGGACGAAGCTTCGTACGGTACACAAGACGGGTGCTACTACCTTGACAACGGATTACTGCGGGAATGCGGTCTATGAGAACGGGGTGTTGAGGATGCTGCTCAATGAGGCGGGGTATGTGAGTTTCCCGGACAGGAAGTTCCATTTCTATTTGAAGGATCACCAGGGGAATACCCGTGTGGTGGCGGATAAGGATGGCAATGTGGAGGAAACGAATGCGTATTATCCGTTTGGTGGGACTTTCACTTCTACAGCTAGTGTTCAGCCTTACAAGTATAATGGTAAGGAACTGGATCAGAAGAATGGGCTGAACTGGTATGATTATGGGGCGAGACAGTATGATGCTGCGATAGGAAGGTGGCATGTGGTGGATCCGATGAGTGAAAAGTATTATTCTTCTAGTCTTTATATGTATTGTGCAAACAATCCAATAAAGTATATTGATCCAACAGGTTTAGCGTGGCGATTAACATATGATGAAGACCATGATGGAAAAAGAAAATATAATGGTTATGAATGGGTGTCAGAGGAAGAATCATATAATGAAGATGGCTCATTAAAGAAAGGATTATATGCACAAGCTATTTTCTTCTCTGATAATGGCACTTTTGATTCTAAGAAAAGCCATAATATAGGTTCTTCCACTGCGACTGTATATCTAGCTGACGGAACGACTCTAGAGTATGACGCATCTACTAATCCCTCCGATTCTGAAGCTTTTGCAACAGTCCCTGAGGGTATTTATGAGGCAAATGTAGGAATCCATCATGGCTCAAAAAGAAATTATACTGCCTTAAAGATGAGAGATATTGGAGCTAAGTCTCAAACATTAGAGCTAGGAATACCTAATCCAGCATATCAGGATGGAAGAACATTTGCTACAGGTATTGATATACATTATGCAGGGAAGAATAATTTCACAGGTACTATCAACGATGGAAAAAATGGTGTATCCCAAGGTTGCTTACTTATTGATATTAATGCTTGGTCTAATTTCATAAGTAATTTCAACAACAATATCCAACGGTCAAATCCCGTTAGTGTTACAGTTTCAAGAACATTTTCGACACCAGTAAATGGGAATCGACTTCCAGCATTCAATTTTATAATGAATGGTTCAAGATCTAATTTTTTTAATTCAAAAATAAAATAGAATATGAAAAAAATTAATTTAATTAAAGTTTCTGCTACTTTTATATTAATGATGTCTTTCTATAATGCATTTTCCCAAGGAAATCTTGCTTATAAAAAGAATCAATTCAATAATAAAGGGCAAAAAGAAGGCTTTTGGGTAGAAAAAAGTACTTACTGGATAAGAGAGAGATATTTTAAAAATGGTATGTTGTCTGGAATATACAAAGAATTTAATAGCGATGGAAAACTATATACTTTTGGAGAGTATCTAAATGGTAAAAGGTGTGGAACATGGTATTTCTTTAACGACATGGGAGCTTTATAGATGGTCTTTAAAGATTTCTCTAAAAATACAGCCTCAATAATCAATGAAGGAGATAAAAAAAGATATGTTCCTGATTATAAATGTCGCAGTTTTAGCTATTATCCCAATGGAAATGTTCAAGAGGAAGGCTGGCTTTTATGGTCAGAAGGTGATGCTCCAGAATCGGACATGTCAGTTAAGTATGGTGAATGGAAATATTATGATGAAAGCGGCAAATTTATAAAGGCAGAAGTATTCAAATAACTTTTGGAATCAAGTTTGCATTTTAGTAAAGTTGAAGTAGTTTTACCCTGATATTGATTGTCTAATTAAGATAACATATATCAGGGTATCATTTCACATATGATAACTTATCCCACTTTAAAAATACTGTTTATAATGAAGGCACCTGTTTTGTCATTAATTTGGTACTCCATAGTGGCTTAGAGTTTAAAGATTGTACTAACCAGACGGTGGAGTATACTTATGATAAAAATGGCAATCTGGTTAAATATTTAAATAAAAATATTAGTAATATTGGATATAATCTTTTAAATTTGCCTAATCAGGTAACCTTTGTGAATGGTAACAGCGTACAGTATGACTATGCGGTGGACGGAACGAAGCTGCGTACCATACATAAAACCGGTGCTACTACTTTGACAACGGATTACTGTGGTAACGCGATCTATGGAATGGTGTGTTGAAGATGTTGCTCAATGAAGCGGGGTATGTGAGCATCCCGGATAGGAAGTTCCATTTCTATTTAAAGGATCATCAGGGGAATGTAAGGGTTGTGGCGGACAAGGGTGGTAATATGGAGGAGACGAATGCGTATTATCCGTTTGGGGGAACTTTCACTTCAACTAATAGTGTTCAGCCTTACAAGTATAATGGGAAGGAGCTGAATACGAGGAATGGATTGAATTGGTATGATTATGGGACCAGACAGTATGATGCTGCGATAGGAAGATGGCATGTGGTGGATCCGATGAGTGTTTTTATAATTTATCGCCATATCAATACGCTAAAAATAATCCTTCACGATTTATCGATCCTACAGGTATGATACCTATTGATAGTATAAATTGGAATATTTTCAACCCCAATGAGGATATTATTGATTTAGAAGAAGTACAAATAACTGCGACATATCCTTATGTAAGAGAAACCGTTGGTGGATCAACATATTAAACATATATACTGGGAAAAGACAGCTTATAGGTGAAGCGGGTTTACTAAATGTTTATCCTGAATTTGGGCTCATAACAACTGCTCGTTTTTTAGCAAATCAAGGAGCAAAAATTGGAATAAATCAAACAGGAAAGATTGCTGCTTAAAAAACTACTGTAAACAAACTTTCCCAGAGTGCAATAAATAAAGGTGTTAAATTTGCAATGAGAAATAATAAATTGAGACATAATATAGCCCATAATCTTGGAGAGCTAACAGTTAAACTAGGAGGTGAAAGAAATGTTATTGAAGCAACTTTAAATGCATTAAATGATGGAGGTCATTTAGCCACTAGCGGTATAGTAAAAGAAGTAGCTGTAAATGTTGCAGGAAGTAATGTGACTGTTCGGTTTGTAGTACATGATGGATTTCCTAAGATAGGCACAATGTTTATCCCTTAATTAATTATGATTATGAGTTGGCGAGAAGAACTTCGAATTTATTTCGAAAAAGAAGATTATGAACAGTGCACCAGCCTGTTGAAAAAAGAGCTTGCAAAATCTTTCTGTGATGATGAGGATTTGTCTCTTAATTTGATGTATGTATACATGTATATGTTTATGTTAAAAAAGGAAAGTAACACTGAAAGTCAAATGACTTTTTTATCAAAGAACGTACAGATAATTTATAAATACATCATCAAAAAGTATAAAAAAAATGCAAAAGCTATTTTCTATACTGCATATGTTGCTTCTATTGCAGAATGGCTTCTGAAACTGGATATAGAAGATCTTAACGAAATGCATCATAAAGCTTGGATATTAGAACCAAGTAACAAATTATACGAATACGGATATTATTTAAACAATCATCAAAAGGCGAATACTATTTTTGAAGAAATACGTAATGATGAAACTTGTTGGCAAAAAATAAAAATGATGTCTATCTTAGGTGACTCATTTATTGGAGCTATGGAATTTTTTTACAATAGGAAGAACTAAGTTGCCCTGATATGAATTGAACAAAAAGCAACTTATATCAGGGTATTTTATAATAACCGATTAGTGCTATGGTACTAAAAGTTTAGATTATCAAAAATGGAAACAATAATAGTAAATAAACAATCTTATAAATTAGAAATATCAGAGAATGGTATTTGTTTGTATTTATGGGGTGAAGAATCCAATAAAGTGGCAACTAATCTGCTATTAATTCCCCCTATAATTATAAATTTTATACTTATAGGTTCATTTATTTATATGGCAAGTCTTGGGGAAGGAATACCTATAGGATTTATTATTTCCTGCATTGTTGGCTTAGGTACTTCTGCTTATTTTATAAAACTATTTTTATGGAATAAATATGGACAAGAAGTGTTTTTACTTGAAAAAGATAAATTCATCTCGTATGATGACTATAATTTTTTTAAAGACAACTATCAATCTCATGGTTCATCTTTGTCTCAGTTTTATATAGTAAACGGGATGACTTTATCAAAAGTACCTAAGAAACTTTATTCTAAATATAAGAATGGAATGTTTCAAATTGCTTTTTTGGTAAATGGTGTACGTATTATTTCTAAAAATAAACTACCTATTGAAACTATTATGAAGATAAGAGAAGCTATTGATCACTGGAAGTAAACTC
Organism: Bacteroides bouchesdurhonensis; assembly: GCF_900155865.1. Lineage (GTDB taxonomy): Bacteria > Bacteroidota > Bacteroidia > Bacteroidales > Bacteroidaceae > Bacteroides > Bacteroides bouchesdurhonensis. The sequence continues at coordinate 317,493 of NZ_LT707006.1, read as the reverse complement.
AAATACTTCCAAGAGTATCTTACCCTGATATAAATTGTCTAATTAAAGATAATTTATATCAGGGTATTTTATAATTGAATGTTTATTCTATAAATGTTTACCAATTCTACCCGTTCAACACAGCAAACATCCTGTACAGACCTCGTTCCTTACCAACCAGAACCGGAAAGGACTGGCGCATTACCTGACCTTCTACCCTAAGCTGGGCGTGCGCATCTATTCCCTGTCGGCGGACAGCCTCACCTACAGTCAGGACTATGCGACAGGTACCCTCGACTGTACGCAGACCACCGACGAGGACGGGCACACCAGCCTGGAATTCAAGGACCGGGCTACGGACCGGATACTCCTTTCACGCGTAATGGACGGGGAAGTGATGCTCGATACCTATTACGTCTATGACGGCTACGGGAACCTGCGGATGGTATTGCCTCCGGCGGCTTCGGATTTGCTGACTTCTACCACCACTCCCGCTTCATGGATTGAGACTGTGGCAGCCATACAAAAGTATGCTTATATCTATAAATATGACGGGCGGAACCGTTGCATCTACAGGAAACTTCCCGGGTGCGATCCTGTCTATACGGTGTATGATGCCGCCGACCGTCCTGTCTTCGTACAGGACGGCGGGTAACGTTCCAAAGGGGAATGGTCCTTCAGTATACCGGACGCTTTTGGAAGGATCGTCCTGACGGGGACCTGCAGGAATACACTGGATTATACAAACGATCCGTTGAAGGACATCGTAGTAAAGGCTACCCGGCTCAAGGGAACGAGTCAGACCAATGACCTGAAAGGATATACGCTTCCCTCCCAAGTCACCCTGGCTACCCCGACGGTATTGAGCGTGAATTATTATGACCGCTATGACTTTATCGGTTCCAACGGCATCCCTTCGGGTGCTGCCACTGCTTACGAGAAAGTAGCGGGATATGATGAGCTCAGGACAGTGGGAGTCAAAGGGTTGCTCACCGGAACGCTGACGGCGAAACTGAACAGCAGCGGAGCTGTATCGGGATACCTGTACTCTGTGATGTATTACGACGGGCGGGGACGTTTGATCCAGCAGCGGGGAAACAATTCTTTGGGAGGGGAGGATAAGATATTTACCGCCTACGACTTCCCGGAGAATCCCACGCAAGTCAGGAAGGTGCATACGGTCGGGGCGGATACACGGACGGAAGTATATACCCATACCTATGACCAGGGGGAACGTTTGCTGAAAACAACTTATCAGTTGGATAATGCCGCGGCGGTGACCCTGGTGAACAACACCTATGATGAGGTGGGACGTTTGAAGTCGGACAGCAGGAACGGGAATGCGAAGCTGAAAACGGAGTATGCGTATAACGTTCGTTCGTGGACGAAGAGTATTACGGGAACGTTGTTCAGCCAGACGCTCAATTATCAGGAGGCGATAACGGGGAATACTCCCTGCTATAATGGGAATATCAGCAGCATGTCGTGGAAGGCGGGATCGGAAACCAGCCCAAGAGGGTATCGTTTCACGTATGACGGTCTTTCCAGGTTGAAGGATGCCCTCTACGGGGAAGGCGCTACGCTTTCCGCTAATACGGACCGATTCAATGAGCAGGTTACGGGGTATGACAAGATGGGGAATATTCTGGGGTTGAAGCGTTACGGGCAGACGGCTGCAAGTAGCTACGGACTGATCGATCATCTGGCTTTGACGTATAACGGCAATCAGTTGCAGGCAGTCAAGGATGTGGCAACAAACTCTGTCTATGGGAATGGTACGGAGTTTAAAGACGGCAGTAACCAGACAACAGAATACACTTATGATAAAAATGGCAATCTGACTAAAGATTTAAACAAGGATATTAGTAAAATCGGATATAATCTTTTAAATTTGCCTGATGAGGTAACCTTTGCCAACGGTAACAGTATCCGGTATGAGTATGCTGCTGACGGGACGAAGCTTCGTACGGTACACAAGACGGGTGCTACTACCTTGACAACGGATTACTGCGGGAATGCGGTCTATGAGAACGGGGTGTTGAGGATGCTGCTCAATGAGGCGGGGTATGTGAGTTTCCCGGACAGGAAGTTCCATTTCTATTTGAAGGATCATCAGGGGAATACCCGTGTGGTGGCGGATAAGGATGGCAATGTGGAGGAAACGAATGCGTATTATCCGTTTGGTGGGACTTTCACTTCTACAGCTAGCGTTCAGCCTTACAAGTATAATGGTAAGGAGTTGGATGTGAAGAATGGACTGAACTGGTATGATTATGGGGCCAGACATTATGATGCGGCGATAGGAAGGTGGCATGTGGTGGATCCGATGAGTGAGAAATATTATAATTTCAGCTTATATAATTATTGTGCCAACAATCCGATGAAATATGTAGATTATAATGGAGATAGTATAACAGTATTAAACTTGGGATATGGATTAGAACAACATATGGCAATATTGATTCAAAACAAAGAAAAGGTATGGCAGTATTTCTCAATAAATGGGGATAATGTTTACGTTTCAGGAAAATTCACTGGAGGGCGCAAATTTAATGATATTGCTGTAGGTGAATTTAAGAGTCCGCAAGATTTTTTAAATAGCCAATATAATACTGAAGGTAATGGTAGTGACACTTCTATAAACAGTTATGGCTTTACAGAAGGATATATAATCCCTACATCTGAAGAACAGGATGAAATAATCAGAAGTACATTTATGGATATAAGTACAAATGAATCATATGACTTACTTGCAAATAATTGTTCTACAGTAGTACAAGAATCATTGGAAGCGGGAGGTATTAAAACATATAATAGAAAAAGCACTCAATATAGAATACCCTCCAATCATTCTCTCGGGGAATCATCTTTTTCTATAACAACCTTAACGAGCAGGTCTATTGTGCCTAGTACTGCATTTAAATCAATTATTAAATATAATCCAAGAGGTAAATTAATTTATAAGTGATATTATGAAAAAGGTAAAATTAACTCCTATATTATTATTTTTTCCAATATCGATAATAGGATATGCTTTACATTTATGCTATAAACCAGGATGGATACCATTTAGATTGTTATTTATCATTGGATTTACACTTATAATGTGTATAATGTTTTTAATTGATCGTTTAATTGCATCACAGTTAAAGCTTAAAACTATTTGGGTCGTGGAAATAATACTGATTATAGTTGGATTTATATTTGCTTCTATATATAATCTAATATAGATTATGTAAGTAAAATAGAAAAATAATGACTTATTACCCTAGTATATGACTTTTATCACTCTATGTTAGGGTAGTTTTATTCGTAAGTCTTCGATAAACTCCCTCGTATAATGTGTAACGTATGTTCCTTATATAGTTTTCTCATTTTATCGTTCTATGTTTTATTGTTACATCAATTCAACCAAAAGATGTGCAGGGTTTATGGAGGTTGATATTTTCTCTACTAATGGAGCGGATAAAAAGGAAGTTTTTTTCCTTTTCCTTTATTTTCCTGTGATAAATGGGACAAAGCGGTATTTTTCCCGTGTTTGGGGGGATTTACGTCGTTATCAGGAGTCTTTCTTGGCTTTGCACGGTAACAGTATCCGGTATGAGTATGCTGCCGACGGGACGAAGCTTCGTACGGTACACAAGACGGGTGCTACTACCTTAACAACGGATTACTGCGGGAATGCGGTCTATGAGAATGGGGTGTTGAGGATGCTGCTCAATGAGGCGGGATATGTCAGTTTCCCGGACAGGAAGTTCCATTTCTATTTGAAGGATCATCAGGGGAATACCCGTGTGGTGGCGGATAAGGATGGTAATGTGGAGGAAACTAGCAATTACTATCCGTTTGGTGGGACTTTTACTTCTACAGCTAGCGTTCAGCCTTGCAAGTATAATGGTAAGGAGTTGGATGCGAAGAATGGACTGAACTGGTATGATTATGAGGCGAGACAGTATGATGCGGCAATAGGAAGGTGGCATGTGGTGGATCCGATGAGTGAGAAATATTATCGGATTAGTCCATATGTGCATGTAGCTAACAATCCACTAAAGTATATTGATTTGAAGGGAGATAGTATAAGTGTTGCGGATCTTTATGCAAGAAATAAACAAGGTGAGCTTATCAATCCCAATCAAGTGGAAGCTTTCGAATTTCTAGTAAGTACAAAAGAAGGAAAAGCGTTATTAGCAAATTATGCTGCGAAAGGGCAAGAAATAGCAGGGGCTACTTTTGATAAAAATGGAGTATTCCACACAAAAGGTGTCAATATATTATTTGGAACAAAAGTATCTAAATCTATTTCTTCAGGTAGTACGTCTTTTTCGGTAGACGAGAAATTTCTAAATATTAAAATAGGAGTAAGTAATTCCTCCGACATTGGTGATCTGTTGGACACTTTTATCCACGAAATAGCAATCCATGCTGACCAATCTGCCACTGATTATATTGATGATAAAATGATGAACAATTCAAATGCTTATCCAGCATTAAGAAAGATGAACGCTTCAAGAGGTTATACACAACATTGGCAGGAAAGAAATGTAAACAGAGCTATGGAGAAAATTGGAGTACCTATAATGCGACAATATTACAAGTTAAAAGGAATGGTAAAATCAAATGATACTATTTTAAAGATGGTTTATGGATTTCTAAATTGATTATGAAAAAATATATTATCGTAATAATGTTATTGATTGGGCTACAATCATGTAGAACTGATAGTGTTGATGGCTATGAGATGAAAGTGCTTAATGAAATTTTTGATAGTTTGATTGAAGAAATGGGAACTTTAAGTGAGTTTGAAAGTCCCCCGCCCACTAAAATTCAATTTTTTGATGACAACAACAATGTTATAGGGTATGACACTGTTAGATATAAAAAAAAGATTGATGAGGTTGAAAAAGGGAATAGTAAAATGAGAGATACCACTTTTGTTATTGCTGTTTTTGATACTCTATTCACTTGTTATGATAAAAAAATGGATGTAAAGTACATTCAAAATCAATTAATAGAACAGGGGTATATTGAAGCTTTTAATACTATGAAAAATCACTCAATTATAAGTAATCCACTCAATTTATCCGAGATAGGAAATAGAAAACGGGTCACATTGAAATACTATTCAGAATTTCCTAGAGGATCTAAGATTTGGGAAAGAGAGAACTATGGTTTTCTTTTTTCTGGTATTTTAGAAATATCAAGGATCTATTTTGATGCGAAAAAACAATTTGGACTTTTTTATAGTTCTTATATTTGTGGACGGCTTTGTGGTGAAGAAGCAATTATTTGCATCCGTAAGATTAATAATAAATGGACCATTGAAAAAAAAATATTGTTAGGAGTGTCGTAATAATTAACGTAAGTCTTACCCTGATATTGGATGTCTAGTTATAGACAATTTATGTCAGGGTAATTTTTGTCTATGGAAATACTTTTTCTACAGAATGGCCTATGCCGTATTCATATCCAAGGAAAACTGGATAAAGAAACTCTCATTATTACATTCAGACAACGGAATGTATCTATGATAATCTGATTAAAGATTTAAACAAGGATATTAATAATGTCATATTCATTGACAAAGTTTCCTACTATTTGCTTGCCCTAACGGGATTGGTGGCAAAAATGTGGAGGGCAGGAGAATACTATAAGATTAGTATTCCTACTTTTTTGAATTTTGTTGTTTGAAACAATCTGTTTTCTTTGGAGGTTCTTGAAATTTTCTTTATGTTTGTCAACATATACATTAAATACGGATAAAACCGATTGTTAACTATTAATGGGAAAAAGAAAATGAAAATTACTATGAAGAGAGAAGGCTTTCAGAAAGCCTTTCTGCAGCGACCGTTGAGAGTAATGGGGATAGGAGCAATATGCTTCTCGTTTGTTATGTCATTAGGAGCTTGTTCCGATGACGATGATGGCAAAAAGGAAGCAGAACCTGAAGTTAAGGAGGCGAGTGTACGGATAGGGAACACGAGTCGTAATATGCCTGCTTCGGGTACTGTTTATGCTCAGTACGGTGACTCTCCCACAGGGTCGGACATCGCCAAACTTGTAGACAATAATGTGAATACCTGTTATCAGACAGATCATGCGAATTTCTATGTGATGTATAAAGCTGACAAGGATTTACTCCTCAACTGCTACACGGTGTGTGCAAGCAGCGGCCCGTCTACCAACGATCCGAAAGCGTGGACGCTCAAAGGTTCCAACGACAATGCCAAATGGACCACACTTGACGAACAAACCGGACAGACATTCAGTGACAGAAAAGAGGTGAAAGAATTCTTGTTTGAGAACGAAGCAAAATACCGCTATTATAAACTAGAGGTTGCGGGGAACAATGGCGGTAGTGCTACACAAATATCCGAATGGACTTTAAAATATAAAAACGTCTCTTTGCATCCGGACGAACCGCATTCGGTGGAAATTGATGAGTTCTTCACGAACATGCCTACTGTCGGTACGCTTACTGCGCAATATTCAGACTATCCGGAAGGACAGTGGGTGCGTAATATAGCCGATGGAGACAACAGAACCCACTATACAACTTCGCACACACATTTCTATTTGTTATGGGAAGGTGATAGAAGTACAGTTGTCAAATACTATTCGCTGACATCTTCGGAGGATGATCCTAAGAATACGCCTTCTGCATGGAAACTGTACGCTTCGAATGACAAAGTCACTTGGAATATAATTGACCAACGGATGGATCAGAACTTTGGTGACAGGCTCAAGGATAAAATTTATGTATTCAATAACAAAGAGGCGTACCAATATTACAAACTGGACATAGAAGCAAACAATGGAGGAGATTGTACGCAGATAGCCGAATGGACCTTAAAGGATGTACCCGACATTGATGACCTGATGGGACTGGCAGATGGATTTTCGGGAAGCGATCTGACTCCGATGGGTGGACACTATGCCAACAAAGATGTGGCTACTGCCGAAGACCGCGAATGGTTGCTCAATCCGGAAAACGAATCGGACGAGCTTTATGCATGGGACGGACATTGGAAAGAATTTCCTGTAACTCTTTATCCTTATGGAAAACCTCTCCCGGCTGATGCGAACCAACATGGTATTGGTAACTGCTCACTCGTGGCTGCACTTGCTTCGATGGCTTATATCTATCCCGATTTCATAAAAAGTCTGATTCAGGACAATGGTGACAAAACATACACCGTGTCCATGTTCGATCCGCAAGGTAAGCCTATCAAAGTTTGTGTGTCCTCAAAGTTCCTGGCAGGTCAAAACGGGGAGATGTTCTGCTGTACCGGTAAGGACAATAAAGCTACATGGGCCACCGTGCTTGAAAAAGCGATTATGAAATGGAACTATATCTTTGAAGTAAATAAGAACACGGGAGGAATAGGAAGCGAGCATGTACCACCGTTATTTACGGGAGACGGTTATAGTTTTGGTTTTGCTCCGGGAAGACTTACTGCATGGCAGTTGCAACGTGCTGTGATGACTTCCTTGATGGAAGGAAAGCTCGTGATAGGTGGATTTAACAAAGCGGATATGGTGGCTCCTGACGGAAGTGGAAAGACTGTCACCGGACATGCATGGACATTGATGTTCTCAGCCGATCCTTCAGCGTTGTTTGGTATGCGTAATCCTTGGGGACTTTGCTATGATGCCAATGGTAAACGGGATGGTGTGCTGAATGTTTTTGAAGGTCAGATGCCTTCCACTATTGACCTGCGCATTATCAACCCGGGTATTGCTGCAAAATCTAAGGAAGGTGGTGTGTTTGAACCTTATTACCCACCTAATTATGCCCCTCAAGAGGTAAGAATCACTCCGGTTTCTCCGACAAAGTAATTCTTCCTCTGAACAAGGCTTTAACGATATAATAACAAAACTGTTTCCTGCATGTCTGCGGGATATCCTTACTAAAGGTTACCTGATAAAACGGATTGATGGATATTCCAATCTGTTTTATCAGGTAACCTCTTTTTTCCTCTCTCTTGTGTGATATGTAAATGCAAATTTCTATCTTTGTCATCTATATTGAGACTTAAAAATGGAACAAGAAGATTTTGATATACGTGATCATCAGCTTACTTCGAAAGAACGTGACTTTGAAAATGCGCTTCGCCCGTTGAATTTTGAGGATTTTAGCGGTCAGGATAAGGTAGTGGATAACCTTCGTATATTTGTGAAGGCAGCACGTCTGCGTGGGGAAGCACTGGACCATGTTCTGTTGCATGGGCCTCCCGGATTGGGAAAAACGACACTTTCAAACATTATTGCTAATGAGCTGAGAGTCGGTTTTAAAGTAACTTCCGGTCCTGTGCTCGATAAACCGGGTGATCTGGCGGGAGTGCTGACCAGTCTTGAACCGAATGATGTGTTATTTATTGATGAAATCCATCGTCTTTCACCGGTGGTAGAGGAGTATTTATATTCTGCTATGGAAGATTACCGTATCGATATCATGATTGATAAAGGACCTTCAGCACGTAGCATTCAAATTGATTTAAGCCCTTTCACATTGGTTGGAGCAACTACACGTAGCGGATTGCTGACAGCACCACTTCGTGCACGTTTTGGTATTAACCTGCATTTGGAATATTATGACGATGATATTTTGAGTAATATTATACGTCGTTCTGCTTCTATACTAGATGTACCTTGTTCAGTACCTGCTGCATCCGAGATTGCTTCCCGGAGTCGTGGAACGCCTCGTATTGCTAATGCTTTACTTCGTCGGGTACGTGACTTTGCACAAGTGAAAGGTTCCGGTTCTATCGATACGGAGATTGCTCAATATGCACTCGAGGCATTGAATATTGATAAATACGGATTGGACGAGATCGATAACAAGATACTTTGTACAATCATCGATAAATTCAATGGAGGACCTGTCGGATTGACTACGATTGCTACGGCTTTGGGAGAAGATGCGGGTACTATCGAAGAAGTATATGAACCATTCCTGATCAAAGAAGGTTTTATGAAACGGACTCCTCGTGGGCGTGAAGTAACAGAACTGGCTTATAAACATTTGGGAAGAAGCCTTTATAATAGCCAGAAGACGCTGTTTAATGATTGATATTGACTTTTTGAGAATAATTTAAATGGTATATTATGAAACAATGGACTGCTTTCATTGCTTTTTTATTTTTAAGTATCTCTTTATCGGCTCAACAGAGATATGGAAAAGAATTATATGAAAAAGAAGTATTTGTCTCTACTCAGGGAGATTCTTTACCTTATCGGTTACTTCGTCCCGAAGTGGTGAAACCGGGTAAAAAATATCCGTTGGTGCTATTCCTTCATGGTGCAGGTGAAAGAGGAAATGATAATGAAAGACAATTGACTCATGGAGGACAGATGTTTTTAAATCCGGTGAATAGGGAAAAACATCCGGCTTTCATACTTATTCCACAATGCCCGCAGGGTAAGTATTGGGGATATGTGGAACGTCCTAGATCTTTTACCCCTTCCAATATGCCTGTCGGACAAGAGATGAATCCGATATTTCGTGCGGTTAAAGAATTACTTGATTCTTATCTAACCATGCCGGAAATTGATAAAAAGAGAATTTATATCGTAGGTCTTTCGATGGGGGCAATGGGAACATTCGATATGGTTTCCCGCTATCCGGAGATTTTTACTGCCGCTATTCCTATTTGTGGTACGGTGAATCCGAACCGTTTATCGGCAGCAAAGGATATCAAATTCCGCATTTTCCATGGGGATGCCGATGATGTGGTGACGGTAGAAGGTTCTCGTGGTGCATATAAAGCATTGAAAGCTGCCGGGGCAGATGTGGAATATATCGAGTTTCCCGGTTGCGGTCATAATAGCTGGAACCCAGCATTCAACTATCCCGGATTTATGGACTGGCTGTTCAAACAAAAGAAATAACGAACATTTATCGGCACTAATCATTAGTAAACATGGCTGGACTTAAGTCATTGGCAAAAGATACTGCGTTGTATGGAATTAGTAGTATCATAGGCCGCTTTTTAAATTATTTGTTAGTCCCTATCTATGCAGCAGCAATGTCTACTGCTTCAGGTGGATATGGAATAATAACAGAGGTATATGCTTGGACAGCCTTGTTAATGGTTATTCTCACGTATGGTATGGAGACTACATTCTTCCGTTTTGTAAATAAAGGGACGGAAGAACCGGAAAAAGTATATTCTACTGTGCTCATTATGGTGGGAAGCACATCGCTGCTTTTTGTTATATGTTGTATGCTGTTTCTTCATCCCATTGCAGTTATATTGGGGTATGCCGATCATCCTTGGTATGTTGGCACGATGTTGTTGGTAGTTGCAATGGATGCCTTTCAATGTATTCCTTTCGCTTATCTTCGTTATAAGAAACGTCCGATTAAATTCGTTGCTTTGAAGATGTTCTTTATTGTGCTCAATATCGCATTAAATCTGATTTATTACTTGATAATAGGAGGTAGTAATGTGTTTTATGCTTTCCTATTCAATTTAATATGTACATCTATAGTAATGATATTGCTTATTCCTGATTTGAAATTTAGAGGAGGATTCGATAAAGTTTTAGCGAAGAAGATGCTGAATTATTCTTATCCGATTTTGATTCTGGGAGTGGCAGGTATCTTGAATCAGGTGGCTGACAAGATTATGTTCCGGCATATCTATCCGGATCCAGCTGGGGCGAAAACACAATTATCTATCTATAGTGCATGTAGCAAGATCGCTATGATTATGGCAATGCTTACCCAAGCTTTCCGTTATGCTTATGAACCGTTTGTGTTCGGTGAAAGCAGAGACAAAGACAATAAAGTGATCTATGCAAAAGCCATGAAATATTTTATTATTTTTACGCTGTTGGCATTTCTAGCTGTGATGTTCTATTTGGATTTATTAAAATATATCTTAAAGCCTGATTATTGGGGTGGTTTGAAGGTCGTACCGATTGTGATGGCTGCCGAAATCTTTATGGGTATTTTCTTTAATCTTTCTTTCTGGTACAAACTGATTGACGAAACCGAGTGGGGAGCCTATTTCTCATTTACAGGATGCGCGGTATTAGTGCTAATCAATATTGTATTTATACCGAAATACGGTTTTATGGCTTGTGCATGGGGTGGTTTTGCCGGTTATGCAGTAGCTATGCTTCTCTCTTACTTTGTAGGACAAAAGAAATATCCGATCGCTTATGATTTGCGTGGAATTGCTTTGTACGTAGGTTTGGCTTTAGTGTTGTATGCTGCCGGTGAATGGGTATCTATTTCCAATATTGTGTTACTGTTGGCTTTCCGTACATTGCTCCTTTTGTTGTTTGTAGCATATATTATCAAGATGGACTTGCCATTAAATCAAATACCTGTTATTAATCGATTTATAAAGAAGAAATAACTATGAAAACAGATGAACGTAATAAATTTGCCATTAAGTCGTTCTTAAAGAATTACTTAGACTTAAAGAAGGACAAGGATAATGAGTTGGAAACGGTGGATTCTATCCGCAAAGGAGTAGAGTTTAAAGGGGCTAACTTATGGATTCTTATTTTTGCCATATTTATGGCGTCTTTGGGATTGAACGTCAATTCTACTGCTGTCATTATTGGTGCCATGTTGATATCTCCACTTATGGGGCCTATCATGGGAGTCGGATTATCTGTCGGCTTGAATGATTTCGAGTTGATGAAGCGTTCTTTGAAAAGCTTCCTGATTACGACTGCATTTAGTGTGATTACTGCCACTGTATTTTTTATTCTGGCACCAATTGCTGGTTCACAGTCAGAGTTGCTTGCACGTACTTCGCCTACGATATATGACGTATTTATCGCTCTTTTCGGTGGATTAGCGGGCGTTGTTGCTCTTTCTACCAAAGAAAAAGGAAATGTGATTCCGGGCGTTGCTATTGCTACCGCATTAATGCCGCCACTTTGTACAGCCGGATATGGATTGGCAACAGGTAATTTGATTTATTTCTTAGGAGCCTTTTATCTTTATTTCATTAACTCTGTTTTTATTAGTCTTGCTACATATATTGGCGTACGTCTGATGCATTTTCAACGGAAAGAATTTGTCGATAAGACTCGTGAGAAAACGGTTCGTAAGTATATTGTACTGATTGTTATTCTGACGATGTGCCCGGCAGTGTACCTAACGTTTGGTATCATTAAAAGCACTTTGTATGAAGCTGCCGCTAATCGTTTCATTAATGAGCAATTGAATTTTGAAAACACGCAGGTGCTTGATAAGAAAATCAATTATGAACATAAAGAGATTCGTGTTGTTTTAATTGGTCCTGAAATACCGGATGCTTCGATTGCTATTGCTCGTAATAAATTGGAAGCATATCAATTGAAGAATTCGAAACTGATTGTCTTGCAGGGTATGAATAATGAGGCGGTAGATGTTTCTTCTATTCGTGCCATGGTTATGGAAGACTTTTATAAGAATAGTGAAGAGCGTCTTCAGGAGCAACAGAAAAAGATAGCTAAACTAGAGACCACTCTTGAACAATATAAAGAATATGATACAATGAGCCGCACATTGGTTCCGGAGTTGAAAGTTCTGTATCCTTCTATCACGTCGCTTTCTATCTCTCATTCACTTGAAACACAGGTTGATTCTATGAAAACAGATACAGTGACATTGGCTGTTTTGCAGTTTTCGAAACATCCGTCGGGAGCCGAGAAAGAGAAAATTAGTGCTTGGCTGAAGGCGAGGGTAAAAGCAAAAAAGCTAAGGTTAATTACGGAATAGTGAACGTAAGTTTGAAAGGTTGATAACTAGTTTGGTCCAACATTATTGTATCGAGCTTGTGTGAGTGAATAAGATAATATAGTAGTTAAAATAATAAAGCATGGGTACTTATGAGACTTAAACTATTTGTAATTGTAGTTCTTTCTATTTGTTTGCAGAGTGTATCTGCTGATGAAGGAATGTGGTTGCTTGGAAACCTTCAAAAAAACAAACAGGCAAAACGGGTAATGAAAGAGCTTGGTCTGAAAATGCCCGTAAGTAAATTATATGATCCCAAGAAACCTTGTCTGGCAGATGCAGTGGTCAGCTTTGGAGGCTTTTGCTCGGGAGTGGTAGTCTCTGAAGATGGGCTTGTATTTACTAACCATCATTGTGGATTCAGTAGTATCCAGCAGCATTCTTCTGTAGAACACGATTTCCTGAAAGATGGATTTGTGGCGCATACTCTTCAGGAGGAACTATCGAATCCTGAATTGTATGTACGTTTTCTGCTTCGTACGGAGGATGTCACGAAGCGGGTACTAGCTGCAACTAAAGATGCAAATACGGAGAGTGAACGTAAAGTAGCAATCGATTCAATGATGGTGGTCATCAGTGATGAAGTTTCAAAGAACGATTCCACTCTGACGGGCGTTGTCGATGCTTATTATGCGGGAAATGAATTCTGGCTTTCCGTTTATCGTGATTTTAATGATGTCCGTTTGGTTTTTGCGCCACCATCTTCTGTAGGTAAATTTGGTTGGGATACGGATAACTGGATGTGGCCACGGCATACAGGTGATTTCAGTGTTTTTCGTATCTATGCCAATAAGGAAAATGGTCCCGCAGATTATTCCCCGGAAAACGTTCCCTATCGCCCTGAGTATGTAGCTCCGATTTCTTTGGATGGATACAAAGAGGGCTCTTTCTGTATGACACTTGGTTATCCGGGGAGTACGGAACGTTATCTTTCTTCGTATGGTATTGAAGAGATGATGAATGGAATGAATCAGGCAATGATTGATGTGCGTGGAGTGAAACAGGCTATTTGGAAACGGGAAATGGACCGTCGTCCGGATATTCGGATTAAATATGCTTCAAAGTACGATGAAAGTTCCAATTATTGGAAAAACAGCATCGGTACTAACAAAGCAATCCGGCATTTGAAAGTCTTAGAGAAAAAACGGGAAGCAGAAGCGGCACTTCGGGATTGGATTCAGACACATCCCGTAGAAAGGGAGAAGTTAATTCGTCTGTTTTCGAATCTGGAGTTAGGCTATAGCCAACGTCGTGAGACAAATCGTGCTCTGGCTTTTTTCGGAGAATCATTTATTAATGGTCCTGAGCTGGTTCAGGTCGCATTGGAAATTTTGAACTTCGACTTTGAGGGTGAAGAGAAGCAGGTAATTAGTCGGATGAAGAAATTATTGGAGAAATATGATAATCTCGATTTATCTATCGATAAAGAGGTCTTTGCGGCAATGTTGAAAACGTATCAAACTAAAGTCGATAAAAAGTATCTGCCGCCTATGTATGCACAGATAGATACCCTGTATCATGGAAATATACAGGCGTATGTAGATTCTCTGTATGCTACCTCGCAGGTAACTACTCCCAAAGGATTGAAGCGTTTTCTGGAAAAAGATACTACTTATAATCTGATTGAAGATCCGGCCATTGCTTTGAGCATCGACTTAATTGTGAAATATTATGAGATGAATCAGAGTATTTCTGATGCATCTGAACAAATAGAACAAGCTGAACGATTGTTCAATGCCGCTATGCGTCGCATGTATGCTGACCGTAACTTCTATCCGGATGCGAATTCTACGATGAGGCTTAGCTTTGGATCTGTTGCCGGTTATTCTCCTTTTGACGGTGCTACTTACGATTATTATACTACAGTAAAAGGCATTCCCGAGAAGGTAAGAGAGCATGCCGGAGATATAGATTTTGCTATTCAGCCAGAATTACTGTCTTTGTTTTCTTCCGGAGATTTTGGTCGTTATGCTAATGAGAAAGGTGATATGAGTGTTTGCTTTATTTCCAATAATGATATAACAGGAGGAAATTCCGGTAGTGCTATGTTTAATGCTAAAGGAGAATTGCTCGGTTTGGCTTTTGATGGCAATTGGGAGGCAATGAGCAGTGATATTGTATTCGAACCTGAATTGCAACGTTGTATTGGTGTGGATATTCGTTATGTACTTTTCATTATAGAGAAATATGGAAAGGCTGCTAATCTGATTGGAGAATTGAAAATAGATCGATAAAAAGGCTGTTTTTTATAGACCTTATTTGAACGTTGTATGCTATCCGGATTGGAAATTAAATCAGAAAGTTGGAGTGAGTATTGATATTCGGGTGGAGCAAACTAGAAGAAATAATGAGCCCGGCAACAAAGATCCGAATCGGATTATGTTGTCAGGCTCATTTGTATACAGGGGAATGGGTCCGGTTTATTTTTTCTTTGCCGGTCTACTTGGGATTATCTCAAAGATAGCTTTGATTCGTTCAACGTCTAATTTGGGTTCCCGATTATAGGTATAAATGCCAGTCTTTTCCTGTTCGATATCAGTCAGTTGAGTGTAACAGAATCCGGTAACGTTTCCAGAAGCCTGAATTGCTTCGACTAGATTTTCCAGACACTCATAGATATCTTCTTCGTTGGTAAACATTCCATGTCCCCACATATCTTTGGTGCTTCCTGATGTTTCCCAAACAAAACCACCAAATTCACCGACAAAAAGAGGCTGATTGGCATATTCTACTCTATTTTTATCCGGTTTCAGTTTTAATGTGAATCGCGTTACGTCTGACTCATAGTTCATGATGCTCCAGATGTCTGTAACGCAATGGAAACTTGTAAGATCATTGAATGGCCGGCTAGGATCAATGGCTTTAGTCATCTTTTGTGTATCAAATATGAGTCGTATGAATGTAGGTGTAATACTACTAAATAGAGTGAAAGGAGACCAGGTGATTATGGAAGGGTGATTCCGATCGCGTTCAAGGATTTCCGCCCATTCACTTAGGAAATTTCGTGATGCAACCTCGTTATTAGGATCCATACCGCCGTTAGGAGATTCTACCCAAGTAATAAATCCAAGTTTGTCTGCCCAGTAATGGAATCGTTCTTCGAAAATCTTTTGGTGTAGACGTGCACCATTGAAGCCGGCGGCTTTACTTAATAGAATATCATTTTTTAGGGCCTCGTCGGTGGGCGCAGTCCAAATTCCGTCGGGATAATAGCCTTGGTTCATAATCAGACGCTGGAAGTAAGGCTCGTTGTTTAAATAGAATTGTCCGTTGGCTGTGTGAACTTTGCGCATACCTACATATGATTTTACTTCGTCGATAACCTGTCCTTTGGCATCTTTTACACGGTAAGTGATGTCGTATAGATGAGGGTTTTCGGGACTCCAAAGTTTCATGCCTTTTACAGGTATAACCAGATCACCGCCATTGGTACATTGGGATATTTGTTGAGCGACTTTTCTCTGACCGTCATATAACGTAACCTCCAGTGTCTGACCATCGGATATTTGATAGAATTGTGGAGTGATTGTCAATTGTTTATTGTCGATATTCGGAGATGTAATTGCTGATTTCAGTCCATAGGGAGAAACAGCTTCCATCCATACAGTCTGCCAGATGCCAGTAACGCGGGTGTAAAAACATGCATAAGAAGATTCTTCCAGAGATTGTTTACCGCATGGCTGAACACCTGACTGTAGATTGTCGAATGCAGCTACTACCAGATTATAAGTTTGTCCGGGTTTGGTTATCTGAGTTAAGTCTATTGAAAATGGGGTACTTCCACCAAAATGGAAACCGACCATACGTCCATCCAGATAGATTTCTGTAACATAATCGACAGCACCGAAATGGAGTAAAATCTTCTTGTTCTCCCAATCTGTCGGTATGGTCAGAGATCGTTGATACCATATTCTTTTTATAAAATCCGTGTGATTAACCCCCGATAGCTTACTTTCCGGGCAGAAAGGGACAGTAATTGTACCGCTGAGCCCTTTTGATGTTGGCAGGTTGCGCTTGTTTCCTGTATTGTCGGAATCGAATTCATATGTCCAGGTTCCGTTTAAATTAACCCAAGTGCTTCTTTCAAACTGTGGACGGGGATATTCCGGTCGAGGAATATCATTTGTTGCTTTAGCTACAAAAGAAAGTAGTAAGCCAACTAAAACAAGATGTGCTTTTCTCATGTTTAGTAAATTTTGTGTGTTATAATATTCAAAAAACTTAGTTAATTGCAAATATAGGAATTAATAAGAAGAAAAAAAGAAAAACTATTCAAATAATAAAAATATTGTCTGTTCATTAATAATCCGGTGAATAATAATTCAAAATTAATTTTATATATAAATCTTCAAAAGAAACACTAACCTGCCATTCAGCGAAACGGAGAATGACGAATAGACTTGAATTTATACTATAGTATCGACTAATTAGGGTGTTTTATACCTCAGTCAAATAGATATTGCGTGTATAATTGCGTAATCTCCTTTATATAAAAGGCAATAAACCGTTTGTTTAGTGGTTTTGAAGCTTCAATTAATACTTTTTGAGAAGATAAAGTATCGTTTTATGTACATGATCCCATGGCTTCACGTACGTGGTCCTTTGGGCTCTCGTACGTCATCCGAATGGTTCCCGTACGTGAAACGAGAATATGTATCTTGCTAAAGACGATAGTCAAGTATTGTTGGTATGTTAAGGGTAGCAGTATTGGTTTTAACTCAATACCTTATCAGTAGGCAATGTGTCTACTAATTGTAAAAAACAAGCAGTAAGATAGAAGTGACAATAAAAATGTCTTGGACTTTTATTGTCACTCTATTGTCACCTATCTATTGTCACCAATTTATTATTGATTATCAGAGGCTTAATGCTAAAAAGTGACAAGTGACAATAAATAACCACTTTATTTTCTCTATAGATATAAGTCGATTATTCGTGAATCTGGGACCCATTTTCCAACGGTTTGGGTTGTCATCTCCGTATGCTCTTTGATTTGGGGGTGTTCAGACCATCCGTTTTGAGCAGTATGGGCACAGCACGGCATACGAAATCAACGGTTTTCGATTATGCGGAAGCCGATTGTGAGATGTGGGCATATGAATGACTGCTTAATGATTTAAAGCGTATATATCATAAATATTATAAATTCATTATGAATGCCGAGAAAAAACGCTACATTTGTAAACGAATGAAATTCTTGAAAACATGAACCATGGAGAAACATTAAAACTAAATAACCAATCAATTTTATGAAACGACAAATCATGAACAGTACATTGATTGCATTCCTGGCTTTGCCTTTATCTGTTGTAGCACAGAATACGGATAAGCCGGAATGGAACAATGAGTATGTATCGGGAGTGAATAAAGAAGTGGCTTGTCAGATAGCTATTCCTTTTGCTAACGAACAACAAGCAATGGATTTAGCCATTGAAGAATCCCCTTATTACAAAACTTTGAACGGCACATGGAAGTTCCACTGGGTGGCCGATCCTAAAGACAGGCCGCAGGACTTTTACCGGTCGGAGTATGATGTCAGTGGGTGGGATGATATTAAAGTGCCTGCTCCTTGGCAGATAGAAGCGATACGTCACAATAAAAATTGGGACAAACCACTGTATTGTAATGTTATCTATCCTTTTTGTGATTGGCGTAAAGTAGAGTGGCCTAACGTTATACAACCTCGTCCTTCTGATTATACATTTGCCACTATGCCCAATCCGGTAGGTAGTTACCGTCGGGAGTTTACTTTACCGGATTCTTGGAAGGGACGCGATATTTTCATCCGTTTTAATGGAGTAGAAGCCGGATTTTATATCTGGGTGAATGGTGAGAAAGTCGGCTATTCAGAAGATAGCTATCTGCCTGCCGAGTTTAATCTGACTCCTTATTTGAAGGATGGTAAGAATGTACTTGCTGTTGAGGTTTATCGTTTTACAGATGGTAGTTTTCTGGAGTGCCAGGACTTTTGGCGTTTCAGTGGTATCTTTAGAGATGTCTTCTTGTGGTCAGCACCGAAGACTCAGATCAGGGACTTCTTTTTCACAACCGATCTGGACAAAGAGTTTAAGAATGCCACTGTTAATCTGGACGTAGAAGTTACGGGTAAAAAGAGTAATGATGAGATTCAGGTTAAACTGATGGACCTGAATGGTAAAGAAATTGCCAAGCAGACTACACGTGCTCAAATCGGAACCAATCATATTGAGTTTGAGGTGATGAATCCGCTGAAATGGACGGCTGAAACTCCTAATCTGTATAACTTAGCTATCTCGCTGATACAGAAAGGTAAAACAACGGATATTCGTAATGTGAAGGTAGGCTTCCGTAAAATAGAGTTTACCAGTGACGGTCAGATGCTGGTCAACGGTAAAACAACCTTGTTTAAGGGGGTCGATAGACATGACCATAGTTCTGAAAACGGACGCACTGTTTCTAAGGAAGAAATGGAGAAGGACGTGCAGTTAATGAAATCCTTCAATGTAAATGCTGTACGTACTTCTCACTATCCGAATAATCCTTATTTTTATGATTTGTGTGACAAATACGGTATTTATGTGCTTGCGGAAGCAAACGTAGAATGCCATGGTTTGATGGCTTTGTCTCACGAACCTTCTTGGAAGAAGTCTTTTACAGAGCGTAGTGAGGACATGGTGAGACGTTACAGAAATCATCCTTCCATTATGATGTGGTCTTTGGGAAATGAGTCCGGTAACGGTATCAACTTTAAGTCGGCAGAAGAAGCTGTTAAGAAGTTGGATAAAACGCGTCCTACTCATTACGAAGGGAACAGCTCTTTCTGTGATGTCACCAGCAATATGTATCCCAGTGTAGAATGGCTGGAGAATGTAGGAAAAGAACGTTTGGAAAAGTCACAGAAGGGTGAGGCGGTAAAACCTCATGTAGTGTGTGAATATGCTCATGCTATGGGTAATTCGATGGGTAATTTCAGAGAGTATTGGGAGACATACGAACGCTATCCGGCTTTGATCGGTGGTTTTATATGGGACTGGGTAGATCAGAGTATCAAAGTACCTACTCCTGATGGTACAGCTTATTATATGGCTGTGGGTGGCGATTTCGGTGACAAGCCTAATGACGGTAATTTCTGTACGAACGGTGTTATATTCTCAGACCGTACTTATGCGCCGAAAGCACTGGAAGTTAAAAAAATACATCAACCTGTTAGAGTTGAGGCTTTGGGAAATGGTAAGTATAAGGTGACCAATAAAAGATTCCATACAGGTCTGGATGATTTATACGGAAGATATGAAATAATGGAAGACGGAAAAGTACTCTCGTCAGGAAATCTGGATGAATTGCAGTTGGATGCACAGGGAAGCAAAGTTATTACTATTGCTGATCCGGTCTTAACGAAAGTTCCCGGAGCCGAATATTTCATTAAGTTCAGTTTCTGTCAGAAGAAAGATACTGATTGGGAAAAAGCGGGATATGAAGTAGCGTCTGAACAGATTAAGATTGCAGAAAGTGAAAAGCCTGTTTTCAAGGCAGAAAATGGGGCAATCAGTTGTACGGAGACAGAAAAAGGTTATCTCGTAAAAGGTGAACGTTTCGAAGCCACTTTCTCAAAAGAAGAAGGGACCGTATCTTCTTATGTGTTGGATGGAGTGCCTTTGATAAGCAAAGGACTGGAACTGAACGTTTTCCGTGCACCTACGGATAATGATAAACAAGTCGATGGAGACTGGCAACGTAAAGGACTGTATAATATGTCTTTGGAGCCCGGCCAGTGGGAAATGCGTCAGGAAGACGGCAAGGTGATTCTGGCAATAAAGAATACCTATAGAGGTAAATCAGGCTTTGATTTCGAGACAACGATTGAGTATACTGTAGCTGCGGATGGTTCTATTTTGGTGAATAGTACGATTATTCCTGCCATGAACGGAGAAATTATTCCTCGTGTGGGGTATCGTTTGGAATTGCCGGAAGGTTTCGAACGGATGCGTTGGTTTGGTTGCGGCCCGTTTGAAAATTATGTAGACCGTAAAGATGCTTCTTATGTAGGTATCTATGATGATCAGGTATCCAACAAGTGGTTGAATTATATCAGGTCACAGGAAATGGGTAATCATGAAGATGTACGTTGGATTTCTATAACGAATCCGAATGGGGTAGGTTTTGTATTTGTTGCCGGGGATAAGATGTCGGCTACTGCTTTGCATGCAAGAGCACAGGATATGGTTGATCCTAATGATCTTAGAAAACTGCATCACCGGTATGAAGTGCCTGTAAGAAAAGAAACAGTTCTTTGCCTGGATGCTGCAACCCGTCCGTTGGGTAATGCCAGCTGCGGTCCCGGTCCGATGAGAAAGTATGAACTTTTCTCTCAGCCAACTGTGTTCAGCTTTATGATGTTGCCTTTGGAAAGAAGTTATTTAAAAGACGAATTGGCTAAAAAAGCACGTGTGCGGATGCCGGTTTCCATGCCTGTTCTGATTGAGCGGGACAATGACGGTTACCTGAATCTGAAAACAAGTACCCTGGGAGCTAAGATTTATTATAGCCTGAACGGAGAAAAGTATAAGGAATATACAGGAGCTATCGAATTAATCTCCGGTGGTAAGGTACAAGCGTATGCCGTTTCAGAGAATCTGGGCAAAAGTATGGTCACATCTGCTGAATTTCCGATTTATGTGGATCGCTCGGGCTGGAAGATTGTTTCTGTCAGCAGTGAAAACAAGGGAGAAGAAGCGAAAAATGCAATTGATGGAAATCCGAATACGATCTGGCATACCCGTTGGAGTGAGAATGAAGCCAAGCATCCGCATGAGATCATTGTAGATATGGCTTCTTTGCTCGAGATAGATCAGTTCATCTATCAACCACGCAATTCAGAGAATGGCCGTATCAAGGACTATGAACTTTATTTCAGTACAGATGGTAAGACTTGGGGGAATAAGACCAAAGGTGCTTTTGAGAACTCTTCTTCGTCACAAATTGTACGATTGGAGAAGCCTATTGTTGCGCGTTACTTCAAGTTGGTTGCTTTATCCGAATTGTTTGGCAGAAACTGGGCTTCGGTTGCCGAATTAAATGTCAATGTTACTAAAAACCTGTCAGGAGTATCTGGAAGCAAACAGCGGGTTATATATGTAGACAGTGATGCGGACGATAGCATGAAATTGGCTGCTGACGGCAATATCAATACTTATTGGCATACGGTACACAACCAGTTCTATCTGGCTCCTTATCCTCATGAAATACAAATGAACCTGTCTAAGGAGATGAAGATAAAAGGTATTAAATATACGCCTCGCCAAGATTCGTCGGAAGGACGGATAGCCAAATATGAAGTATATGTGAGTCGTGATGGAAAAGAGTGGGGGAAAGCTGTTGCTTCGGGCACTTTTACCGACTCTAAAGATACACAGAAAGTTGAGTTTGCTCCGCGTTCTGCAAGTTATGTGAAACTTCAGGCTTTGTCTGCTTGTACTAAAGACGATAAACGGGCTGCTGTAGCAGAATTAGAAATTCTGGTAGAAGAGTAACAGCCTTTTATTAGTCGTTTACTATCCATATATGCCCAGCGTGGTGAGTATATAGCTCCACCGTGCTGGGCATATATATTTGCCACACTGATTATTAATGCCTGAGAACCAGGTCTGTTTATACCTAAAAAGCCAGTTGCAAAAGTTTAGTTTCTTTATTTTTTAGTCTCTAATGGTAATGCGCGCATTTCATTGGCGGCACTCACATCATCCAGATAATTGTCGGACAATGTAATGGCAAATACAGCGATATTATCATCCTTCGGAAGTATGAGCGTTTGTGCTTCTTTCGGAAGTTCGATGCCAAACTTATACATATATGTATAAATATAAGTATCATTGCCTTTCTCTGTATGACGGTGTGAACCAATGTATGCAGGTGTGGCATTGCGGATATAACCGTCGCTTACTCCCTTGTGACCCCATTGTCCATAGAATCCTGAATAATAAGGAACTTCCAATTCATACGATTGGTCGCCAACTACGAATGTGGCCTGACGATCTTTGTCAGTCGAAGTAGCCAGAATATAGAGTTTCTTTCCAGCGGCTTCTTTAGGTAATTGAATGGTGTCGCCTTTACATTTGAGAACATTCTTAACTTCATGCTTGCCAATATTGAAAGAAACATTATCGTAAGTCACTTGATTGCCGATCAACTCAGCGGCAAAACTGTTTCCTTTCTTGTCAAAAGAAACCATATAGCCGAAGTTTTCGGGTGTGAAAGCCTTGCTGTTGAATCCCAGTTGAACGGGGATGTTCTGTATAGGAGCTGCTTTCACATTTCCTTTCTTCAGGCGGACAGCGAATGTTTTCGGTTGGTAGGAAGCCATATTGAAACAGAGCTTATTGTCGCGGATAGTGGCTTCGCCTATCTTCTCCTCAATACCATTTGTTTCATAGGCTGATTCAATAGCAGCAGGGAAAGTTACTTCTACGTTCTGTGCCGCTTTCCCTTGCATTTCGTAAAAGCGGATCATATACATATCGCTTTCCTCACCTTTCTTTAGTGAACGGATTACTACTTGCGGTGTATTGACTTTAACGAAAGAATATTCGCGTCCTAGTGTACCTTTGTGCTTCGGGGTGTTAAATACAGCCAGACGGCTGTTCAGTGATTCTGCCAAATGGCTGATACCCGCTTGTAACGGTTCATTCTGATGACCTACGATAGAATAAGTAAACGTATGGTGCCCGAAATCCTGCTGTTCCTGATATTTATATCTGTCTTTGCTGATAGGAGCATGGAATAAAGTAAGACGTAATGTATTGTCATTCGGTTTGTCCCATCCATATTTGCAGTCATTGAGGATAGCTACCCCATAACTGTTATCGGGAGCAGTAATATCTGCCCACTGCTGTGCATACACTTCATAAGCCGTGTTGGTATTATTTTTACGTTTCACCGTTCCAATACCCAGATCGTAAACAGCTTCCTGGTTCTTTACGTTCATTGGGAACTCCGCTTTTAGTACAGCATCCTTTGTGGACCAATCTACTTCGTTGATGATATCAATACGTTCGTCATTTGCTCCTTCACTCATGCGAATGTATTGTACGAATTTGGAAGTGTTATAGCTGCGTTCTACGCGGAGTGCTGCATATGATGGTCCTTGCTCTGCGATACTGATCTTTACTTCTCCGGAAATTTCGGTTCCGGGTTTGTCAATGACTTTCTTTTGAATTTCCCACGCTGGCCATTCTGTTGATTCATTTCCCAGAAAGAGTGCCAGTCGGAATGCTTTACCCGGTTCAACTAATTCTTGATTGGTACGTTTGTCTATAATCGAAGCAATGTCACCATTAGCGTTCAGAGTCAGTTTGTAGACGCTGTTTTCCAATGTATTCTGAGTTGCTTTCAATGAAGAACGTTTGCTACTCTTTCCAAAACGGACATCATAAACAGAACAACTTAAAGGGGCAACGGAAGCACTGAAAGCAATGTGTGCTTTACCGTCTTTCCAATCAACGAGTTGTGCAAGAACTTCTTTTCCGTTAGCGTCGAATACTTGTACTGCCGCAGGCTTCTTTGGAGAGTCAATATAGGCTTCCGCCAGTTCTTTTCGCTGTGCCGCCATTGCATTGTATACGATGATAGCATTTCCTTTTACTCTAGTATCCATACATGAAGCCAGCGAGCCTACTCCCATGCGGATGATATCATTAAATTGTGTCTGTGAAATTAACTCGTCGTTCCATGAGTATGTATAAGCTTTCGGCAGACTGGTCCCTGTAAGATCATCGTGGAATTGATGCCAGATAAATCTGCGCCATGCGTCTGTCAGCGTATTTGCGGGATATGTTGCTCCGTCAATATAGTCTGCCATTACAGATACTTTTTCTGCCGCATCACCCAACTGTTCGTTACGACGGTTATAGAGTTTCATAGCGGCTTGCGAGGTGTAACATCCTGTGGCATGTATATCCATTAGCAATTCTCCGTCATATACGGGGAGTTCGGGATGCTTGTCGAAAGGTAGATAGTCCTTGTATAATTGGTCGGAAGTAGCACTGATGATTTCAACTTCTCCTTCTCCTTTGACTCCTTTTTCGATGGAAATAGCCGAATTGATATTGGCGGAACCACCGCGATCACCTGCGCCATAGTAACGATAAATTGTATGGTTGGTACTGCTTTTAGCCGTATTCTTCAGGTCATTGTCTTTACTGATGTCTCCTCCATCCCATTCGTGAACATAATTCTTTCCGTTCAAGGCTGCCATAATGCGCGAACCGTCTATACCTTGCCATAATCCTATGTTAAATGGCATCTTAGACTTACCATGCATGTTATTGTGTCTCCATTGCAGCTTCTGCGTGGAGAAACCAATGAGGCCGCAATGAGCAGCGACTGTGGGCAAAGTATAACTGAACCCGAAACAATCCGGTAGGAAGATATCGGTGGATTTGATACCAAATTCCTGTTTGTAAAATTGTTGTCCTAGCAGGATATTACGGAAGAATGATTCCGGCGATGGCATATTGGTGTCGTTCGCATCCCATGAACTGCCGGATACGTGCCAGCGTCCTTCTTTAATATACTTTTTCACCAACTCATATTCCGAAGGATAGTACTCCTTGATCCAGTTGTACTTTACCCCTCCTTCGAAGTTGAATACATAATTAGGATAGTGTTTGAATAAGTAGAAGTTTCGTACAAGCGTGTGTTTCAAATATTCGTCGATGGTAGTCTGTACATCCCAATTCCACTGGGTATCCAGATGGGCATTGGATACGATATACGCTTTATACTTCTTTTGAGCCTGCACCGGACTTAATCCGGTCGCTGCCAAAAGCAGAGCTAAAAGAATGGTTCTTTTCTTCATGTGTTTCAGATCGTTTCTTTGTTTACTATATTAATTTACCTATTGATTTTGAACTTACCTTCCAGTTTGATGTCCTTTGAAGAGGCACCGACCATTACTTTAAACGTTCCCGGTTCTACCTGAAACTTCATGTTCTTATCCCAGATAGCGAGATCTTGCGGACGTAACGTGAACGTTACTACTTTCTCTTCACCCGGTTGCAACGTTATACGTTCGAAGCCTCTCAGTACTTTCACATACGTTGTCACACTGCTGACTTCGTCTCTCAGATAAAGTTGCACTACTTCGTCACCGGCTCTTTTTCCTGTATTCTTCACCGTACAACTCACCTTCACGTCTCCCAACACTCCTTGTTGTTCCGGGGATATTTTCAGGTTACTGTATCCGAAAGTCGTGTAGCTCAGTCCGTGTCCGAATGGGAATAACGCACCGGTCACTGATGTTCCGCAACCACTATCCGAACCCGGCTTGAAAGGGAAAGCAAAGGGTATTTGTCCCACTGATTTCGGAAAAGTCACTGATAGTCTGCCACCCGGATTGTTATCTCCAAAAATAGTTTCTGCCACTGCCTGACCACAAAACTCTCCCGGAAACCAGGCATGAAGAATAGCAGGTACGTATTTCTTTGCATAATTAATGCTGGAAGCACGACCATCAATCATGACCAATACAACCGGTTTGCCCAATTGGCACATGACCTTCAACAGTTCTTCCTGTCTGCCCGGCAAGTCGAGGCTAGTACGCGACCGTTCTTCACGTACCGTTACTTCGCTGCCTCCCAGTACCATAATTACCACTTCAGCCTCTTTTGCTGCTGTAATTGCTTCCTCCATCATCTGTTGTTCTTTCGGCGTTATATCAAAAGGAAGAACTTCACTCTCCGGAAAATTTGGGTCTACAATCTCACATCCTTTTTTATAAACGACCTTAGCTTCCGGCAAAGCTTCCTTTATACCTTTATAAACAGTCTTAATGGGAGCATTAGCAGGTCCGTAACGGCAGATAAGCTCTTTCTGCTCATCTGCGTTAGGACCGATCACCACTACAGATTTCAGTGTTTTCTGAAGAGGCAACAAGTTATCCTGATTCTTTAAAAGTACTATAGATTGACGGGCAGCTTCGAGTGCTACGGCTTGGTGTTCTTTACTATGCACTACCTTTTCCGCCAGTTTGCCATCTCCCCGATAAGGGTTATCGAATAAACCTAGCCAGAACTTGACATACAGAATTTCGCTTACACGTTGGTCGATGGTAGCCTGAGAAACTTTACCTTTTTCAATAGCACTCCGCAAAGGTTTGATAAAGCCTGCGGGAGAACTGAAATTGGTGCGGACATTCAAACCTGCATTGACGGATTGTACAACGGCTTCTTCAGCATTCTCGGCTACGTTATGTTTGCCGGAAATAAATTCAACGGCATCACTGTCAGAAACAACGTATCCTTTGAATCCCCATTCGTGACGCAATATCTCGGTAAGAAACCGATAGCTTCCTGTGATCGGTTCGCCGTCATAATCATTGTAAGAACTCATCACTCCTAATGCTCCTGCCTCCTGAAAAGCTACCCGGAAAGGTTCGAGATAGAGTGTACGCATTTCACGCGGGGCTACATGTGGATCGGTACGAGTACCACCATCACGTCCTCCTACCGGAATACTATACACGGCGAAGTGCTTGGGAGTAGCTACCAACTTATGTTTCTGCAAACTTTCGATCATCTGTTTACCTAACTGACCTACCAGATAAGGATCTTCTCCGTAACATTCTACGGCTCGTCCCCAACGGGGATCTTGCGCTACGTCCAAGATGGGCGAATATATGTTGGTATATCCCAGAGCAGCTGCTTCCGTTGCTTCCACCTCACCTATACGGGCTATCAACTCTTTGTTCCAGGTGCTTCCCTGCCCACACTGGGCAGGGAAGAAAGTGGCTTTTTCGTGACATACCCCCCGAATACCTTCATTGGTGAAGTCTACCGGAATTCCTAACCGGGTTTCCTCTACAAACCATCGTTGGATATCGTGTTTGGCTTTTACGTGTTTGGCATACGGAAATGCGTACTCTGAGCCGAATTTTCCCAATCCGTTATGTTCCTCATCTATATTACCAATACCGTCTTTCCATATTTCTGATTTCCACTTGTCGGTAGGCAACGCGTCAGCAAGTACACGGCCCGAGCCGTAAAGTGTCGCCATTTGGCAAGTTTTCTCATCCATATTCATCTGACTTAGCAGATCTTTGACGCGTGCTTCAATGGGTGCTGATGGATCTTCATATACATCCATCCGACCGTTCTTGTTGAAGTCAATCCAACCTTTGTGGTAGATGCCATCTTTTGAATCGGCCTGAGTAATCATTGGGACAGCCAGCAGACAACTTAGTAATGTTAGTTTCAGTTGTACTTTCATTCTTCTTTTTTAATGATATTAGAATTAAATTATTCTTTATCTACTACAACGTTTGGATACTCACTTTTCAACACGTTTCTTATCAGTGTGTGTGTGCCTTCAAAAATCAGTTTACGGTTGTCTAACGGGTTTTTATATTTATACTTCAGATCCAATATACTGGTCTCTATATAATAACGGGTATCTGTAGCGTGATTCTCATACTTTCTGGTAATGGTAGCTTTGACTGGTTCCAGTCCCAGTTTACCACTTGGATCTGTTATAGTGATCTTTTCATTTTCATTGAAGGATACATTCAAAATGTACTTTTTATAAGTTGCCGGATCGGTTTCGGAAGTTACATTTCCGGCATACATGAAGCAAGAATTTTGTGATATGGCATACAATATGGCGGCACCTGTAGCTGTGTTTTGCCCTGTTGCTTCGATTGTCATTTTGCCATTGCCGGAGTATGTTCCACTGAATTTGTTCGTAAACTTGATGTTGGCCAGGAGTTTACTGTACTTGCCCGGACCTATCAGCTCTCCTGTAGAAGAAGATATTTTGATAGGCAGTACATAATTCTCATAGATATTTTCAATCTGGTTTAAATCTATATGTACACTGGCTGTAGTCTTGAACTCTCCGGCAGGGATTGTGTAAGATTCTTTATCGAAAGTGTAACAGTTGGTCGGCAGTTCCGGGAAATACATTTCAGTCTGAAACTTATACCGGTCAAAATTATACGCTTCCAATGTGTCAGGATCATTAGTGAGAGAGATTACGATATCCTTATTATTTACTGAAGTGCCGTTTACACCCATATCAAGTAAAAGTACACCGGTATTATCATCCAGAATTTTCACTTCACATTCTTTCCAGCCATTTTGATTCAGATAAGAATACTTTTGAAATAATTCATCCTTTAATTCATCTTGGCAAGAGGTGCCTCCTATTGTGATAAGGAATAAGAGTGCTATATTAATTAACTTTTTCATATCTATTATTTTTAAGATTACCATTCAGGATTCTGAGTTAAGTTTACATTACGTTTCAATTCCGCTTGTGGGAAAGGGAACAGATACATCTTACGTAAGAATACCTTCTGAATATAACTGACGGGAGTCGGGATATAATATTCCTGGCGAACATCATTCGCCATCGTTACGTCTATATCACATCCCATCAAAGGTCCGGCTTCTTCCACCTCCGCATCTTTCCATCTCCGAAGATCGAAGTAGCGGAAACTGTTTTCAGTGAACAACTCGATGTGACGTTCTCTTTTCAAAGCAACTCTGAAATTAGCAGGATCATTATATGTAGCGTCGTCAAAATCAGGCAATCCTGCACGCATTCTGATTGGTTTCATCGAATTCCTTATTTTAGTCACGTCGCGAGTAATTTGTACTTCCTGATCATTATAAGTTGTGATGGTATATGTTTTTCCACTAGTCAATTCATTCAGAGCTTCTGCATGAATCAGCAAAATCTCAGCATAACGTATTGTAGGTTCAGTCTTAGAGGTACAGTAACCGCCTTCGGACCACGAATCTTCTTTATTCGTGTATTTTTTCAATCCGATACCCGTTAGTGGAAGGTGTGTCTTATAGCCTTCTTTGCCATTAAATTCATCCTGGTAATACCAGCATTGATAATTTTTCTCCGCTATTTTTGAGGTACTTTCACAATCCCAGATAGCTCCGTTAAAGGCTACGCTAGCATAAAAACGCGGTTCGCGTCTACCATACATTTTAGATACATTAGGTCCCATGAAAAGAGCACCGACTCCCATTTCCGGTTCTTTGGCAGTAACAGTAAATCCTTCTTTTATATAATAATCGCCAGCTTCGTCTATCGTTTTTCCATTATCCATATAATAAGTGTCCACCATCTTTTGAGTCACGGCCAATCTATTATCTCCTCCGGAAGTTCTCGGCATACTTTTTTTGTTCCAACGCTCTTGTATTCCATAGCCACTATAAACTCCTGTTCTAGTAAAGATCAATTCCGGATTTTTAGAACCACGGATTGTTCCGTCGAAGATATATTTATATGAAGAATAAGGATCTACATTTTGCCAGCCATTGGGGAAATCGAGGTGTGAATACTCCGGGTGTTCAGGAGGAGTAACGCTATATGGATTTTTGGGGTCAGGGGCTACCACATGTAATTCGTATTTATTCAAATTGATCACATCCTCAGCAGCAGCGGCAGCACGTGCCCATTTAGATTCGTCATATTCTTGATTGTACAGTACAGTACCATCCAGATTCCGAATATTATAGAAGTCCTTATTACCATTCGACATGGGACTGGCGGCAAATAATAAGACTCTTGCACGCAATGCTAAAGCTGCTCCTTTGGTGGGGCGTCCAAAATTATTCTGCGCGCGTGACGATAGTAAAGTGCGTGCGGCCATCGCCAGATCACGATCTATAAAGTCGACCACTTCATCAAATTTAGCACGAGGTAACGAAAGCTCTTCATAGGAAAGACTCACATCCAAACCTGATTCAGGTATTAAAGGCACCGGACCGTAGGTTTGAATTAAGCTAAAATAAGCAAAAGCACGCAAGAAACGGGCTTGTCCCTGCATATCCGAAATTTCTTCGAGTGTCAGTTCTTTACATTCCGGTACTTTCTCTATAAAAGTAGATGCTTTACGGATACACTCATAACATCTTCTAAGATGTTTATCAAAATCCCCATGAGGAAATTTATTGGCAGAGTAATTACATTGCTGTAAACTCTTTCCATCAGGATGCACCAAATCATCGCTTGCCCATTGAAACATGGAGCCGTAAGGGGATAGGTCAGCTTCACATAAATAATCATAGTTATTAGCCAACCATCCTTCTACATATACTTTCTTCGAAAAAGCGGAATCGACTGATAGCATGTCATAGAAGTATTTATCTACATCAAGAAAATCTGCGCATGAGTGAAACGATAACGTTGCACAAGCAATGCTTATAAATAGTATTATTTTTCTCATAAAAACGTGTCTTTTAGAAATCAAATTTAACATAACATGTGAAGTTCCTATTGATCGGATAAGCGGAACCATTACGTTCTTGAGCTTTACTTTCTGTTTCTGGATCCCATAATTTGAATGGGCTCCATGTGTACAAGTTTTCACCGATAAAACCAACTTGCATATTGCTTATAAAAAACTTACGTGTAAAAACAGGAGGTACAGTATAACTGATCTCAATGTTCTTCAAACGAATATAACGTCCGTCCTGCAACCAGAATGTCGAGTTTTGTTTATTGTTTTCGTTTGCTCCATAAGTCAGACGCGGCCAAGAGGCATTAGGGTTTTCTGTGGCGGGATCTCCTGAAACATCTCTGGATATCCAGCGGTTAGCATCTGCTACTAATTGTAAAACATTTCCTTTTGTACCATCATTGAATGGATGAATTCCATTACCTGTCATGTAGAAATCGGATTTACCGCTTCCTTGAAATAATATGCTTATGTCGAAATTCTTCCAATTAGCACTGATTCCTGCTCCATATTGAATGCCGGGATATGTTTTATACCCCAATGGAACTTTGTCGTCACCGTTAATTTTGCCATCACCATTTACATCTTTGTATTTGATATCACCAGGCAATACCTCTTTGCCTCCAAATTCTTGAACGGGGCTACTACGAATATCTTCTACATCTTTGAAAAGTCCCAATGCTATATAGCCACGTGTTTGGTTGGACCTGAATCCTCTATCCATTTTATACCACAATTCATTGGCCGCTTCGTCTTTATCAATAATCTCAGTATTCTGGTAAGTCATATTACCACGTATGGTGAATTTCACCTGACCTATTTTCTCTGTCAATGACGCGTTCCAGTCAAAACCTTTAGACTGCATTTTACCTACGTTGGCCATTGGAACTTTATCTGCTAAACCTGTGGTTTCCGGCATATGGTTACGTGTCATAAAGATATCGTCTCGTTTATCCTTGTAAAAATCAATCGATCCTTGGAATTTACCATTGAATAAATTCATATCAATTCCTAGATTGTATTTTTTGGCCACTTCCCAAGTTAGATTAGGTGTACCGATAGTACCATTACGATAGCCTGTTACGAAGTTTGTTCCAAATTCTCCGAAATTATAACCACCATTTACATTCACTAATCCTATATATGGAAAACGACGTCCACCAATTACATCATTACCCACTTCCCCATAGGAAGCCCGGATTTTTAGCATCTCTATCCAGGGAGCAATCTTTTTCACAAAAGGCTCTTCCGAAATAACCCATCCAGCAGAGAATGCCGGAAAGAAACCAAATTGTTTTCCCTTTTCAAAGTTCTCAGATCCGGTATATCCCCAGTTGGTTTCTACCAAATAACGATCCAGATAGGCATAGGTAAAGCGTCCTGAATAAGCCAAGTTACGTTTTGGAATTGAAGCAATAATATCCTCACCAAGATTCGTATCCGATAGTTCTTGCATATATACCATTGCAAATGCACCAAAACGGTGTTGCTCATTAAACAAACGGGAATAATTCAAATATGCTTCCGTGTAATAACGCTTATTACCCGATGTCGAAGAGTTTTGTGTCATCAGCGAAAGATCTCTTACTTTTCGTAGAACAAGATTTCCACTGGCATCACGCGTTCTGTCCGCCTCCCATAATTCAGGGGTTTTGACACGATTAACTTCATTCCCATTAAATGTATCAAATGCAAATGTTCCCTTAAATTTTAATCCTTTTGTGATAAAGTCCAGATCCTGTTCCAAGCTGATATTAGTCTCCATTTTATTCTGCCAGATAGTTTTATATCCGGTTTTAGTCATATAGTATTCCGGTGTCTGAGTACCACCTATAGATGGCTCTTGCCCGGTAGAATAACGTCTGGGAATAGTAAGTGCGGATAAACTGGAAAAAGCTTCCCATATATTTTCACCTTTACTTCCCGGTTGCGTACGATTAATTAAATAGCCACCAATTCCAATTTTTACAAGTGTCGATTTTGTAACATTCATATTCACGTTGGCTCGGTAATTGAAGCGCTCGTACGTGGTGTTTGTATTATACTTATTCTCGGTACTTTTACTTTTGTAGATACCTGCTTGATTAGTATATCCTAATGAAACGAAGTAGGTTACATTGGTACCACCACCACTCATATTAATATTGGCCATGTATCTGGGTGATGTTTTTTTCAGCATCAGATCTCTCCAGTTTACGTTCGGATATAGATCCGGGTCCATGTTATTGGCGATAATATCTAATTCCTCCCTTGTGTAACGAGGCAGTTCGTATCTTCCGACCGTTGCTTCATTTGCCAGGTTGGCATAAGTTAATGCGTCAACATAGTCGGGCATCTTTCCTCTGAAGTCTATACCACCTTGTACTTTTGCACTGATTTTCACTTTACCGGCCATACCCTGCTTGGTAGTAACTAATACAACACCGTTTGCACCGCGTTGTCCGTAAATGGCGGTAGCCGAAGCATCTTTTAATACAGAAAAGGTTTCGATATCTTCTACCGGGATCTCATTAAAACTTCTTTCCACTCCATCTACCAGTACTAAAGCACCTTGATTGGCACCGAACGTACTGATACCACGAATCCAGAACTCAGACATATCGGCTCCGGGTTCACCGCTGCTTTGTACAGCGATAATACCTGGGACAACACCTGCCAGTGAGTTGGTGATATTGGAACCCGGTGATTTTAACTGTGCTACATCAATCGTCGTATATGCCCCGGTCAGTGTTTTCTTCTGCTGGCTACCACTTGCGGTAACTACTACTTCGTCGATGGTTTGATTATCTTCTTTCAGGATGACAATTACTTCTTTTTTATTTTTTATACGTGTAACCGGTAATTCTTGAGTTGTATAACCAATATAAGAAATAATCAATACATCATATTCTCCAACTTTGATTTTGAACTTTCCATCCAAGTTAGTAGTTATACCTAGTCCCGGTTGATTTTTAGCAACGATAGTAGCCCCGATAACTGGATTCCCTGTTTCATCCTTTACGATTCCTTCTATTTCTTGTGAAGAATTCTCTTTCCGTAGTTGTTGTGCTTGTAGTTCTGTCGGTATGTTCCACAATGTAGCCACAAGAAGAAACAACATACATAGTTGTTTTATATAATTGTTCATAATTCTTTGATTTTGAGTTTCATGTTATTCGATTACGACCTTTCTAATACAATGATTTCCGCGGTCGGCCACATATAAGGTATTTCTGTGGAATGTCAGAGCTTCCGGTTCGAAGAATTTGGCCTTATCCGGCAGTCCGTCAGCATGTCCGCTTTCACGGGGCTTTCCGGCATACAGGGACACAGTTCCTTTCGGAGTTATTTTGCGTATACAATGATTAAACTTATCGGGTATTAGCAGGTTACCTTCTGGGTCCAGACATGGACTACTTGGCGAATTGAAGCGAGCTGCCAGACCTTCACCATTTTCGTAGCCTGATGTAGACCATTCACCTGCGAAAGGTTCCGGAGTGCCGAATGTATGAGTAGCTACGTCGTAAGATACTTTGTAGATACAATGTTTGCCACGTAACACTAAATAAAGGATATCTCCTTCCTTATTAAATAATAAGCGCATATCCATAGCGTTATAGCTACCTCTTACATTAAACATTTTTTCGTATCCGTTTGGAGCGTTTTTGTTGTACTTATAAACGGCTCCTTCATCGTTATGGTCAAAGAATAATTCTCCTGTTTTAGGATGTATAGCAACTGAAGCAGTACCAGATTTAGGAAAATTGATCAATGCTTTAACATTGACAAAGTTTGCTTCCCGGGTAGAATACATCACAGACACATCATTTCTTACATCACCCGAATTCCAACGGTTCGCCATAAATAACGTATCTTGAGTGCTATTGAACGCAAAACCATTACAAGATTGGTAAGGACCGGAACTATTATATACGAGCGTTTCCACTTCTCCGTTAGATGCTTTTCGAAGTGCTCCGTTTTTACTTTGTCCACGCCCTTCATCCGACCAATAAATCGTACCGTCTTTATCAGTAATTATTTGCCACGGGCGGCGTAAAAGGGCTACTGTGTACGCTCCATCAAGACGCTCGTCAGCTGCTTGTTTTCCGGGTGTACCAATCAATGTGGATACATTACTCTTGAACATATATTTGAATTCTCTATCGGAAGTGTATTCCACTTCTTCTTCTCCTTTTCTAATATATAAGCGAACATATCCCGTATCAGCCCGGGCAGGTACTACAGCATACAAAATATTATCATTGACTCTTACAACCTTTGCTTTTAATTGATTTACTGTCACTCGTACATAGTTGGTGTCCGTACCAAAATTGCTCCCTTTGATGATTAGCTTAGTGCCTAATCCTCCACTGTCCGGATAGAAAGTTTCAAAGGTTGATTCTACATCCGCTTTAGGCGGGTAAAAAAATTCTGAATTACTCTTTATTTCATTATTGTCACAGCAAATAACGAAGAAAGAGAGCAGCACCATGTATATCGGAAGTGCTGCTTTTACTTTACCACTGTTTAATTTAAAATTTTCCATAATTTTTAGATTGTGATTATTAGTAAGATTAATATCTCATTAACTAATAGCATCTATCTTAAAAATGCTATGATGCTTTTCTCGGAGGTGATTTGATACTGTTTTTCATATTTAAATACTATAAGGTTTTATCGAATTTATTTAGCGACGAATTAAACTAAACTCTATTAATAGAATGATTAATCTTGGGTTAATTAATCGGATAAACTTATTAATCCTTTTACTTTTCAGCCCGATTAATCCAATTTTCTATTTTTTGTATACAATCTATTGTTCTCGCACACGAAGCTATTTATACATCTCCAACAATTTGGTTGTTTGCTCTTTATTATGTTTCATTCTCATTCTCCAAATAAATTCTTGCAAGCTGACACATTTAAAGTTGGCTGGCAATCTTCGTTGACACATGGCAGCTGCACCTGCACCTGAGACATTTCCTTTAGCAGTTTCTCCTACCTCATCATCCGAGTTACCTATATCTGCAAATGAGCTCCAGGCATGAATATCTATCAGACTGAAATTTGGTTGCTCTTTTTTGAGTAAATTCGCTACATAAGCAGGAGTTCCTTGTCCGCCTGAGTTATTCTTTCCGAAATTCCAGATTGTATACCTGACTGTAATTACGGGAATCTCTATCCCATCATTATTGGTATACCAATAAGTTTCACCATGACCTCCATTATAAGGTGCATACTGCACCACAATAATTCCTTCCAGCCAATTATTTGCTTTAATGAAAGTTTTATAAGCATTTTGAGCTTTTTCTGATTTTGCATCATTGGTGAATAATCCAAGTACTTTGACACGATGTTGGCGCATATGTGCCGATACTTTATTTGCTAAAATATTCAGTTCTTTTTGAGTATCTTTTCCGTTGGCACTGGCAAAGTCATCTATATAGATGTATCCGCCACCACAGTTTTCTACTAAAGTATTTTCAACACTTTGATGATCGACGATGTTTTTGTAAACGGGAGGAGCAATCATACTTAAGTTAGTTGAAGGTATTCCAAATGACAACTTTACATCTTTTGCCTGACCGTGCTTGAACCAATCGTTATACCAAATGTGGAAAATCCATTGTACATTATCCCCATCCGACAGATAATAACTAATATATTTATTAGTATCATTTTCTGGATAAATTCTATTGGCAGGATTCATCACATTAACAAGCAGGTCCTTTTGATTTTGAGAATAATTGAGTGAGGTAAGGGACATATTCATGTAGTAATTACAAGGGATCATTAAATGTCCTTTCTCACTGATTTTCTGAACAAATGAGTGTTCATCCAAATCTTCCCAACCATATATTGGTGAACAGGGTGCCAACCAATCCAATACATCGTTTAATAGTTCCCAATTATGTCCTTTGTCATTTCTGATGTTTAGAACGAATAGTCTGTTTACAATGGCAAAATCTTTCATGTCATTGGTTAAAGATCCCATCAGTACCAAAGATTTGTTGTTACACTTGTCTTTAAATTCCTTCCAGGCATCTTTGGTTGTTTTTTCCCTTGCGTCATAAACCATTTTTAATCCTAACTCATCATACACAGCTTTATCACGAATATCCACTATGATAGCACTATGTACATGAGAAGCAACAGCTGCAACAGGTGAACTTTCGGGATTCTTCGTTACGTCTGTCAATACATATCCTTTTATTAATCGGGAGAAAACACCGGATTTCAGCAAAGCGATCCCGTCAAGTTTTGATATTTCCTTGGAGCCTTGCTTCTTTAAATTTTCTTTGCATAGGGTATAAGAATATCGATTATTAGGGTCTTCAAGCCAAATAGCATCATCCGCCTCTTTGTTTTCAACTGCTCGGTTCACAATGCCGGCTAAAGATTGGCACATATTTGTATAAGGCAGTCCTTTTCTTAGTTTCGGATAATTCTTATCGGTTTCTGTATTACCCATTGGACAAACATAATACCCTTTTGGAATAACCTTAGATTCCAACGACCAGAATTGTCCGCAATTATTTGACTTATCTACTTGTGTAAAATAATCGGATTTTGTTTTTATGGAATCTCTTCCTGTATGTCCCTCTATTTTAGAGTCTTTACAACCGGAATATACCATTAGGAGAATCAAATAAAATAAATACTTTTTCATTGGATCTGATTTTAAAGTTACTATTTATAATCCCCATTTAATATTCGCTTTTTCACTTGTTTTGTATTTGATGAAGGCTCCATTCTGTATTTCAGTCCAGTCGATCCATGTCTTTTTTGCTTTCTTTCCATTGATTTCCATACTGTGGATATACGGTTTGGACATACTTCCTCCTTCTATTTTCAGTTTTCCTTTGGGAAGGTGTAAAGTGATGTTCTTGAAATAAGGTGTACTGACACTGAACCCTGCCACTCCAGGTATCATCGGATATAGTCCGATAGAGGCGAATACATACCATGACCCCATTGATCCACAATCATCATTGCCGGGTAAGCCATTCGGTAGTGAAGTGTACATTTCATTTAGGATTCTGTGTACCGTTTCGGATGTTTTGTAGGGACGCTCTGTCCAGTTATATATCCAGGGAACTTGGAAATCCGGTTCGTTGCCGGCTGCATAATAATGGTCGTCATAGCCGGCATCCAAACGTACAAACAAACTATCCAGACGCTGAGACGCTGCTTTTTTGCCTCCGATTGTATCAATCAATGTTTCCAAATCATAAGGTACCATCCAGAAATAATTCTCTTTGGTTGCTTCACGCCAATCGTGGTCGGGATTCTTCCAACTCAAATCATGATTATGTCGTGAGCGTAACCATTTGGTAGAAGGGTCGTATAGATTTTTCCAATTTAATGAACGTCTCATGAAAAAGGAGGCCTCATGATCGTTTCTCATTGCTTGCAAAGCAAATTGACCGATGGCATAATCTGCTGATGTATATTCAAGACATAAGGAAGCATTTTCTATCCCTTTAGTTAAGTAATTAGATAATCCTGGGCGTACTTCTACATTTTGTGAATAGGTACCGGGTATGCAGGCACCACGTTTCATGTGTTTGAAAGCTGTTTGAGTATCGAAATTCTGTCCTCCGAAAGCATAGGTATTAGCAATGATAATAGGCATGGGGTCACCGTGCATCACCCCGGTTTCTATATTGGCAGTAATCCATCGTCCGTAACCTCCTGCTTGTTCGGCGAAATCTATGGCAGATTGCATCATGTCGGAGGTCTCTTTAGGATAAAACATTGCTAAAAGTTGGCATTGTGTACGATAGGTATCCCAACCGCTAAAAGTAGTGTAGTATTCTCTTCCGGGTTGTACCTTATGAACCGCAAAATCGGCACCGATATATTCACCGTTCACATCATTGAATATATTGGGATGGATCAATGTATGATACCAATGTGTATAAAACTGGGTTAGTTTATCTTTATTGTCCGAATTCACTTCTATTTTGCTCAAATGTTTGTTCCATTCATTACGCGTATCAGCCAATACCTGTTGATAGTTGCGTTTATTATTATCCAACCGTAGATTTTCTTTGGCGTTTTCGATGGATACGTAAGAAATGGCTACTTTGTATTCTATTATATTCCCTTTTGTGGTGTCAAAAGTAAAATACCCTCCGGATTTAGCTCCACCGATTTGATTTCGGTCTTTTTTTAAATTATCTCCTTTCCAAGTCCCAAAATCTTTCGCTTCATGGTCAAATTCAGCGGCAAAAAATATACGATAATCAGTCTTGTATCCACAAAAATCACCTCCTTCGGCATACCCTTCACAAGAAGAAGGGGATGTGATTTTTATAAAAGCGTTGGAAAGTTCTGTAGAACTGACTCCGGAGCCGACTAATACAGTACCTTCTTCATTGTCGGTAGGAAAAACGAACTGAGCGACTCCGCTGCGTTTGGAGGTAGTAATGTTACAGACGACTCCGTCTTTCATTAAAAGGGAAAGGCAACCTGCTGTGGATTCTTTGACGGATTTATAAGGTGGGTAGTCATTCATATCTTTAGGAGATTTTGTTACTTGTCCACTGATGGGGAGTATAGGGAAATTGCCCATATGTGCACATCCGGACCCGGACATTTGATTGACAACAATTCCTTTCTGGGGTGAAAAGAATGAAGGGGTGAATTGTATCATTCCGAAGGGATAACTGGCACCAATATAAGTATATCCACAACTTAGTCCGTTGCCTTCACTCCCGATACGAGTGTCTACTAAATGTGCATAGTTTGTACTCTGTTGTTTCTGCTCTGTAGTTTGAGCGTTGCTGTTTTTACAAATAAATATCAATAAGAAAAGTACTGGTAAAAAAATGAGTAAGTGGTTTCTTTTCATTGCAATGATTTTTTAGATTAAT
Source organism: Bacteroides bouchesdurhonensis (assembly GCF_900155865.1). Taxonomy (GTDB): domain Bacteria; phylum Bacteroidota; class Bacteroidia; order Bacteroidales; family Bacteroidaceae; genus Bacteroides; species Bacteroides bouchesdurhonensis. The sequence goes on along the minus strand of NZ_LT707006.1, from coordinate 277,688 downwards.
TCGTGGCAAAGAAACGTAACTACTATTAATAGGGGGATTAAATTCGGGTTAATTAATTGCGGATTTTCTTTAATTCTATCATTATAAATTCTATCTTTGTCTCAAAGTAAGTCCTAATATTATGGTCGTCAACACAAAATATAAGTTTTTATTTATTCAACTGATAATACTACTAATTGCAATTCCTCATTTAAACGCTCAGGGTTTAATGTTCTATGGAAATAAGTTACCTATTGAGCAACGGACTTCTTACACTCTTTTTGATAAGGATAAACTGCCAGTCTTTTCCGATTATGTTGATATTGAATTTGATCTGAAAATATCTCAGAGCGATACCTTCGGTTACTTGCTTCATTTGATTGATCCTGAAAACCATGATGCATATAGTCTGACCTATACTTCTGTGAATAATGAGACAAGTATTTTTAAATTCAATACAGAAGGAAAAAAGAACCATATTGCTATTACCATGGCTAGTGATTCGATTATATCGCACTGGTTGAGGGTGAAACTGCATATCGATTTTTTGTCAGGAAGAAGCAGGATGGCGATAGGCAGTCAAAGTACTGATGGCGATATCGGACTTGTGACACAGTTGCAGCATGTACAACCTATGCTTATTTTCGGACGAAGGGAACATCTGGTAGATGTTCCGGCTTTTTCGATCAGGAAATTGAGAGTGTCGGATAAAGCGGAGAATTATAGCTTTCTGTTGAATGAAAGTAAAGGGAATCTTGTGCATGACAGTAGAGGTAAAATAAGAGGAACGGTGATAAATCCCTATTGGTTAATTAATGATTCTTATCATTGGAAACGGGTGGCAACATTTAATTCGTCCATATCTATGGGGGCCAAATTTAATCTTGAAGCACAAGAAATACAGTTTATCACTCCGGACTCTTTCTTCACTTACCAGGTAGATACAAAGAAATCTTTGAAAAGACCTTATGCCAATGAAATGCCGGTAAAAATGCAGTTGGGTACGAACTATATCAATGGAGCAACCGGAAATATCTGTGCTTATGAAATCAATAACTTGCCGATAGGAAGTATTACGATGGCTTCTTTAGATCAATCAACTCTTATGTGGCAACCATTAGGCAAAGCATTTACCAAGGTTCAGTTACATCATCATAATGGCTTCTGGGATAAACAAAATAATCGTTATTTGGTATTTGGTGGGTTCGGTAACAGATTGTATAACAATAGATTCCTGACTTATAATGCATCGGAGGACAGATGGGATACGCTTCACTTTGAAGGAGATAATATAGCACCTCGTTTTTACTCCTCAATGGTATCCTCCGGAAAAGGGAACTATCTATATATTTATGGAGGAGTTGGAAATGAGTCCGGTGATCAGAGTATCGGTCATGATTATTATAATGATTTGTATGGAGTAGATCTGGAGCGACGGACTATTAAGAAATATTGGAGTCATCCGATCGAAGAAAAAAGAGTGCCGTCCGAACAAATGATTTTATCAGAAGACGAGAAATCATTGTATACCATTCGTTATGCTGAATATATTAAATCTACTTATTTGGAGCTGTACCGGATGTCAGTAGAAAATGGTGATATGGAACAATTGGGCGACTCTATCCCTTTCATTTCTGGTTCCATTAAGTCTACCGTTTCATTGTTTCATAATCCGGTACTAAATGAGTTCTATTGTGTGACTCAGGAAGTAGATGAATACGCTAAGCAGGTAAAAGCAGTAGTTTATACGTTGGCGGCTCCTCCTGTCGGTAATGCCGAGATGGAATATTATTCAATGGAAAAAGGAGATATGGGGTCTCTGAAATGGCTTTTCTCCTTCTTAGCATTGTTGGTGCTAATTCTTGGAGGGGTAGTATTTATATATGTCCTCCAAAAAAAGAAAGGAACTGGGAACGGCAATAATAAAACTGCCACTGATGTTTCATCATATATTTATCTTACTAATAGTATAAAGAGAGATGAAGAAGAAGTTTCTGGTTCGACAAGTATAAGTCCGGCAGTTAAGCAGCAGGCAGAATGTAATAAGATCTATGTGTATGGTCGATTCACGATTTATGGTAGGACCGGACGTGACATTACTTATCTATTTAGTAAAAAATTGAAATACATCTTTTTATATATCTTGTTAGATAGTGCAGGAAAAGGAGCAGGTGTTAATTCTTCTTCGTTAAATGAGATTTTTTGGCCTGATAAGCCGGAAGATAAGGCAAAGAATCTGAAAGGTGTGACTATTAGTAATCTTCGTAAGGCATTGTCGGAGTTAGATGGTATCAAACTTGTCTATGAGAGAGGTATTTTTAAAATCTCAATAGATACAAATATCTGTTACTGTGATTACTTCAGTTTACATGATCATTTGGCTACACATCCACAGTCTTGTGAGTCTTTCCTGAATATCTGGGAAAGAGGGCAGTTGCTGGAAAACGAGGAGTATTCTCTGTATGACAAATACAAACAATATTCGGAAGATATCATTTTCTCTTTGTTACCTAAGGATCTGCCTATATATTATCAACGGAATGAGTTTTCTTATGTGTTGCGAATTTGTTTCATTATGTTGCAAAGAGATCCTCTCAATGAACAGGCTTTGTCATATTGCATGCGTTCTTACAAGAAATTGAATGATTTTGCAAACCTTTCTAAGGTCTACTCCATATTTATTATTGAATACCGTAAAAGTATGGGAGAAGACTATAAAAAAACTATAGAAGAATTGCTACAAGAGAAAAAGAATGTGTAGTTTATATCAGAGAAAAGACGACTAAAATCTAGTTTGTAACTTCCAAATTTATAAATTCATTTCAAATGTGTCACAGAACCCTTCCTAGCCTTAAAATACTGCTTAGAAAAAAACTTGATTGAGACGGTCAATGACAATTTGAAGAATATTGTACAGATTGAATATTTCAGACATCGTTTGTTCAATAACTTCATTGCCAATTCATTGGAGGCTATAGCAACATATTGTTTCTTTGAAAAGAAACCCACCATTGAACTTAATTTTGTCTATGATGGATAATCTACTATTTTTTGAGTTTATATTGAACTCACGTTATTTAAATGATTTCCCCGAAATTGCATCATAAATATTATCTCTTTCAATATATGAGAGATGGTTTATCTTCATATGATAGAAGGATATTGCCATCAAAAAGTGACCTTCTCAAAATAAAGTTTGATAGAGTTGAAGCAATTCCGGGGAATTCTATTGTTGGGTTAAAACAGGATTACGTGTTTTATTCTGGTGCAGTGGTAGGACCCTCTACATACAGTCGTCCATCTTCATCCACACCCATTTTGTCGATAAATACCACGCGCTCATTTCCTGTTTTTTCCGTGCGGCCATGATAAACGCAATACATCTGTTTACCATCTTTCGACCAGGTAGCACTGTTGTGTCCGGTACCTGTCACAATACCGCCTTTTTCTATGTTCTTTTCCAACACTGGGTTATCAGGCGATTTGATAAATGGACCGAGCGGGTTCTTGGAAGTAGCATAACCTACTGCATAGTTCTTTCCCCCGAAATAATTAGCCGAATACATCATATAATAAGTGTCCCCTTTCTTAAAGGTATAAGGACCTTCCGACCAGCGGCGGTTCACCTCTCCGGTAGTTACGGAACGGCTTTCCCATTCAGATTGCTTATCATCCAATTTTACCGGTGGACGGAGCAACAGGATCGGTTCACCAATTACCCCTGTTAAATCAGGTTTTACCTCAATACCATAAATCCAGCTTTCTTCTATTTCATCAAATTTACCTTCTTTTTTTGCCTGTTCTGCAATCTCACTTTCTACTGGGTTCTTATAGCAGCAACGGGAATAATACAGGAAGGTACGCCCGTCTTCGGTATCTATCAGATTACCATCTATTACAGGATAGCCAGGGTCGAACAGAGGAGCTGAAGAAAGTTCTTTAAAGGGACCGGTCGGTTTATCGGCTACAGCCACCCCAATACGGAAATTCTCCAATTCTTTTGTTGGGTTTACTTTCCAGTCTGCACTGAACAGCATGTAAAACTTACCATTTCGTTCATATACTTCCGGTGCCCAAAAGTTGGCTACTGCCCATGAACCTTCGATGTTACCCCGGTAAACCTGTCCTTCATCCTTCCAGTTCACCAAATCAGGCGAGGAATATACACTAAATCCATCTACAGCTCCACCGCCGGTTCCATACATATAATACATACCGTCTGAAGCCAATAATACATAAGGATCTCCAAACTTTACCGGTAGCGGATTTATGGATACTGTCGGTTGGGATTGATTTTCTTTTACCTTCGTCACGCAAGAAGAAAGCAGTAAGCTTGACAGAGCAAATGCCCAGATTGCGAATTTGTTAACCTTTCTCATCTTTATTTGTCTAAGTTATATTGTTTATATTAGTCAGGTGTTTTATTACTTTATAGCCGGAAAATGTTCAAAAGTAATAATTTTATCTCTTTCATGCTAATAATTCAACGAATTCTATCATCCGGAGGGTAGGCAGATGCATGAGTTTGGATTATTGATGTGCTAACAATCGTTTTGGTTGAGTGTTATACACAATCCAATAGCAGTGAAAACAATTAATTCTCTTCGGTTATCTCATAAAAAGACATCTATTTATACGTATTCTAAAAAAAACATATAACTTTAGACCAATTTCTAATTACTCTTATTTTTAACCTTAAAAAACTAGTAGATAACATGAGCTATAAAATGACTCGAAAAGACTTCTTGCGATTATCAGCAGTTGGACTTTCTTCTTTAATTGCACCCTGGTCAGCTTCTGCTAACCCAGCTCCGGTTTCCGGAAAATCTAAAAAAACTGAGGCAAACGATAAAATTAATGTCGGTTTCATCGGTCTGGGACAACAGGCAATTCATCTCATGGCAGGTTTCATTACTATCCCTGATGTACGTATTGTGGCCGGTTGTGATGTTTATGACATCAAACGTGACCGTTTCCAAAACCGCGTGAATAAGTATTATGCAGATAAAGGTATCAAGAACAAGCTGGATATGTATATCCACTACGAGGAACTTCTTGCCCGCAAGGACATTGACGCTGTAGTTATTGCAAGTCCCGACCATCAACATGCATTAATGGCAATTGCCGCTTGTCGTGCAGGAAAAGATATATATATCGAAAAACCGCTTACGTTCACCATTTATGAAGGACAACAACTTGTTAAAGCTGTTCGTGAGAATGCCCGAATTTTGCAGGTTGGTAGCATGCAACGTTCCATGAATGAATTCATCCATGCCGCCAATGTTGCCCGCGAAGGTATGTTGGGTAAAATATCACTTATGAAAGCTCATGTGGGAGATGGACCAAAACCATATGATTTACCGAAGCAAGAAGTTCCGAAAGGACTTGACTGGGACCTATGGCTCGGTCCTTTGGATACAAAATGGCATTACAATCATGAATTAAATCCATTGCTCAACGAAAATGGAAGTGATGAATGCTGGGGAGCATGGCGTTGGTATCAAGGAATGGGTGGTGGTTACACGACTGACTGGGGAGCGCATATGTTCGATATCGGTCAATGGGCTATTGGAAAAGATGGCTCTGGCCCAGTGGAGATTCTTCCACCGTCAGCAAGTCCTTATGACTGTCTTACTTTCCGTTATGATAACGGTATCGAAATGACACAACAAAAGTTTGATGGTGGTAAACAAGGAATCAAGATTATCGGTGAAAATGGTTGGATTCAAGTTTGTCGTGGTGAGTTCCTTGCTTCTTCTCCTGAATTTATGCCTAAAAAGGTCGATGAAAAGGCTGTTTATGAAACGAATGTACCGCATTATCAAATCTTCATTGATTGCATCCGTTCACGTCGTGATCCGAATGTTCCTGTTGAAGTAGGACATAGCTCTTGTACAGTATGTACATTGGGTAACATTGCCTATGAGCTTAATAGACCTCTACAATGGAATCCTATCGTACAGAAATTTGTAAACGATCCGGAAGCGACAAAGAAGCTTCATTATGATTATCGTAAACCATACACTTTGGAATAATACTTCTAATGCAAAATAAAAAAACTACGGGAATATATGTTGCCGTAGTTTTTTTATAATCTATTGTGATCAAATACCAAATGACTTATTCCAAAACAGCTGCAAATCCTCCGTTTCTAGCCATCTTAACAGAAATTCTCTGCCCTTTCTTAACGTTTGAAGAATTAATCCGGTAATCCATTGCCTGACGTCCTGCATTGACACCGTCCTCAAATGAAGTAAGACGATAAGTTTTATTATCTTTCAGGAAGTCAAGGTTAATTTCAAACTGTCTTTCATTCTCTTTATTATTGGTCATTCCACCGATGTACCATTTTTCTCCTTTACGTTTGGCTACAATTACGTATTCACCTACTTTTGCATCCAGAGCAACTGTTTCATCCCAAGTAACAGGAACCTGAGTAATGAAGCGTGTACAATCTTCATTACGATAGTATAAAGTAGGGTTATCTGCCAACATCTGCAATCCACTTTCGAAGATAACAAACAGAGCCATCTGGTAAGCACGTGTACCGATACTTGCTGAGTTTGGACGTTCAGAACGGTAAATATTTGGTTGCATGCTGATCATAGCTCCCGGAGTATAGTCCATGGGACCTACTGCATTTCTCATGAAAGGAAGATAAACACTATTATCGGGTACACAACCACCCATTTGTTCCATACCTCTCACTCCTTCGTAAGATAACACGTTCGGATATTTATATTCCAAACCTGCCGGTTTAAATGAGCCATGGAAATCAACAAATAAATGATGTTTGGCTGCCTCTTGAGCAACTCGTTCATAAAAGTTCACCATCCATTGGTCGCTACGGTCCATAAAGTCGATTTTCACTCCTTTTACTCCCCATTCATTGAATGTTTTAAATAGATCGAAATTATTCTCTACTACTAACCATGTCAGCCATAAAACAATACCTACATTCTTTTCTTTTCCGTAACGGATCAATTCATGAAGGTCTACATCCGGATTAGGAGTATAAGGGTCACGAGTACTTTTTGCCCAACCTTCATCCATTATAATATAAGGAATACCGAACTTAGAGGCAAAGTCAATAAAGTATTTGTATGTTTCCAGGTTACAGCCTGCTTTAAATGTCACATCCTGTCCATAAGGAGTAGCTCCGTTCCACCATTCCCAGCTTACTTGTCCCGGTTTGATCCATGATACATCCTGCAACTGGTTTTTGGTAGCCAATTTATAGGTCATTGTATTTTCTAATATCTGCTTATCATCCTTTGTAATCACAAAATAACGCCATGGAAAATTTCGTTGACCTTTAGTCTTTGCAATATAATCTGCTTCTTTCAGGATTTTGAGACTACGGTCCCCATCATCACCGAATTCAAGGGGGACTTTAGGGAAAGTAGAAGTTACACCGTTTTTCCCTGTACCTTGCAAGAACATACAAGGATAATCTGATAAATCGGATTCACTGATCAGAATTTTATAAGATTTCCTTGTATCAATGAGTATTGGGAGCACAGATCTTTTGTCTGAAGGTTGCCATGATTGGCTTGTAACGTGTGTGTAAGGCTCTTCATAAGCAGTCTTGTATCCTCCCGGTTGTTGTAAGTGTAACAAATAATCTGCAGGGAATTGCAATGAAAAATCTTCTCCGAATACTTCGATATCTCCCTTCTGCCGAGTGATGAAACGATAAGCGATTCCGTCGTTGAATGCGCGGAATTCTACGGAATAGTTACCTTTGAGATTAAGCAGAAGTTGGTTGTATTCGTTGTTTACAGATGAATACTTTAACGGTACTATAGGAGTCAATTCTTCTTTAATACTAGCTCGTTTCTGTCCTGCTAGCTTAGGTTGCTCTCCTAAAGTTTGGTTTTTCAGCTTAAGCTGTAGTGAGTTGTCTTTCAATAAAACCTCATTATTACAAGATACATCATAATAGATTTTATCGGCAAGACGAACGGATACTTTAATATCTCCATTGGGAGAAACCAGTTCCAAATTTTTTTGTGCCTGTGCACTTAATGATAAGTAACAGGCGAATAAGGATAAAAGGAAATACTTTTTCATTTTTGTTAGATTGTTATGGTGTAATATTCAATGTTTGATGTTTAGTGTTGCAACATTTGCAAATATAAGTATTTTAATTTTGCATATTATTCTCCATTCCTAAAAAATAACTCTTGAAGTAATAAAATTCATCACTTAGAATTTTCAGCATTACTCATTATATCCCACTTCTCGAAAAAGAGTTTATTCTTCTACAAATGACATTCCTTCAAAGAATCCTATACCAAAACCTCTTACCATGATTGTATTTACATTTTAATTGGTATATGAGAAGGTTCTCTATTTATGCAGGCAAAAAGATATCGGAAATATTTTGTGTCAAGTTAGTAACTTCGTCAGCGTTGTGGCTATAAAATCTCCCCCATTTCTATTAATGAATAGAGTAACAACTCAGAAAAGTTCCGGATGAAAACTCATCCGGAACACTCTTCTATATCATTTTTATTTTCCTACGATAGGAAACTCTGAAATTCTAAGTGTTGTACATCCATAAGGAATCAATGTAATCTCCTTTTCAGTCCCTTCGGCACCACTACAGAATGAGAAAGGTTGAGGACCAGCCATTTCATTATAAAGTTGCCAGGTCGGTATAATTCTCGCTTTCATTTTAATTTCAATAGGTGCATTCTCTGTATTCCAGGGAAATTCTGATTTCTGTTTAGCCGGATCTATATTTATCTTTGCAACCTCATTCACTTTATTACGGTCAAAGCTAATAAGTCCATAATTCCAAGGTTCTGATGAGGTTACCTGATAATAATAAGGACCATACCAAGGCTCGTTAAATTCCTTTTTCTCCCATTTTTCCTCCATCTTAAGCGCATATACCAATGGACCTCTTTCTATTGCTACAGCATTTTCATACCAGGTACTAGTTGAAATATCCATTGGGAGATGTAGGTCGATTCGGTCTTCTTTGGCCCATGTGCGATTGATGATTACCATCTTTCCTCCTTCAGCAGATTGATCCGGTTTTCCATTGATACATATCTCTGCCTTTTTACACCATTTGGGTATACGCAAATAGAGAGGAAAAGTAGTTTCTTTTTTCTTGTTTTTTATCTCCTGGATGGTAAAACTTATTTTATCATCCATTGGATAATAAGTATCTTCACTGATAGTCACTACACAATCATCGCCCACTTTAGCGGTTACTTCAGAAGGAGAATAAGCCATCACTGCAAGTCCATTATCTGGAGTTGCATACCATAAGTTCTGTGTAAACTTGGGCCATCCTTGGTGCATATTAGAAGCGCAACAGGGATATCCGGTCAATATTCCGAAAGTCAAGTCAGTTCCTCCATGTTCCTGATCGAAGTTTCTTCGGTGGCGGCTTATCATTACTTGGTTAGCTTGTTGGAAGTATTGCTTAGTCATGAAATCGTCTGATATCTGTGTGGGCAGAGCGTTAAAAGCAATTCTTTCCAGATGGTCTGCAAAGTCAATATCACCGGTAATTTCCATCATCTTCTCCAAAGAATACATCAACTCAACAGCAGAACATAATTCAGAACCCTGAGTAGGGCAATTACCATGCAGTGCTTCATCTCCACCGTACATCCCTTGTGGTTGTCCATGGAATTGACGGATATCTTTAAAAGCTTCTTTTACAGTATGAATATATTTCTTGTCCGGTTCTTGCTGGTAGTAGATAATCGGTTCTTTAATTCCCTGAGCCAGGTTCACGCAGTGAATCGTATTGATTCTCTTCAAATCCCCCCGTTGCACCATATCTACAAAGCTGAAACTTTGGCTGTGGATTAACTTGCCTAAATCTAATAAGAATGGTTCTCCTGTGAGATTATATAACCAATATACAGCTTGTAGATTATCACAAGCACGAAATTCTGCCCAGAAACTCCAGTGTCCCAAGCGTTTTTCTGGCAATGTCTTTAATTGATATTGGAAATAACGGCTCATGAATGAGAGTATCCGTTGGTCATTGGTAGCAGAATAATATTGTTGCAGAATCTTCAGAACTACCATTCTAGGCCACCAGTCGTGAGAATTGTCACGTTGGAGACCCTGTTCTCCGGGATAATCCTTCTCCGGTCCGAAAAATCCATCTTCACGTTGGCTTTTCAGTGCCCATTCTACCCAAGGCTGTACTTTGTTTTTTAGTTCCTGATCATTCAGGATGTAGGCTAATGGGAGAAGTCCGTCAATCCAATAAGGTCCCCTTTCCCATTGGTCTCCGTCTCCTCCCAGCCATCCATTGCGGCTCCCCATCACTTGCGGATAAAGTTCATCCATATGCCCTGTCGCCCCATTCTTTTGGCGTATTAGCATTTCTTGTAACCATCCTTTGGCTCTAATGCTTCCCAATGGAAGTTCAATAAAAGCCTTACGTTGTAGAGGGTAGCGATTATTTATGTAGTGATTGTGTTGTTGCCGAGGTTGAAGTTCGCTACTCCATAAGTTGGAGTAGCAGATAATACTCATAAATAAGAAAAACAATCTTAATACCTTATACGTAATCATAATCTATTTTTTTAATATGTTATCCTCTGTTTTTTCTATATAAATTATTGGTTGATAATAGACAATCATCTTTTGTATAACATCCCTACTTTATTCTCATAATCAAATTTCTTATTTGATAGCGGCAAGACGTCCGTACATTTCTACTATGGCTGCTTGTGTCAATAACCATTTTTTGTTGTCTTTGTTATTACCGCTTAAGTCTGTGTTGAATAAGCCTTTCTCGTCCCGGGCATTCTCCCAAGCATAAGACAAGCTTTTGTTGAAATCGTCGATATAGGTTTTATTATGATCTGTATTGTATAGTTCGATAAATCCTCTAAGCATAACAGCAGTAAACCATATATCTCCTTTCTTTATCATTTTAAAAGGTGTTCCTGTAGAAGGTATAAAGTCTGTGAAGAAATAGTTATGACACGCTTTAGCTATGTTTTGAGCATCTTTTAAATAAGCGGGATTTTGGGTTAATTGATATAATAAAGCAGCTGATTGCATCATTTGACCGCTGTTGTAAGCAAACTTAGCTTTTCCTATTTTTCCGTCAAGGCGTACATTATCATAATAAAGATAATCTGTTGAATCTTGCAGATTCTTTTGTGTCCATTCGTATAACTCTTTACCTTTCTTAAAATAGGCACTGTCATTAGTTGCTTTGAATAGTTTTAATGCATAAACAGATCCGGGGGCATTAGAACAAGTATTTTTAGATCCCTTCTTTTGCTCGCACCAATAGATACCTCCACCCAGTAAACTATCTGTTCCACTTTCAATGAATTCCCATATTAATTTGGCTTTATCCAGATATTTGGGATCTTTTGTAACTTGATAAGTATCAGTAAAATCAATGCCTAGCCAGATATTATCATCGTAAAAGCGATCTGAAGTAGGAGCAGTCCGTATATAAGATGCGTATGCATTTGGAGTCCGTTTGGTATCAAAATATTCTTCTAATCCCGGTAATACCTGTTTCTCCAATAACTTTAAGTATTTCTTGTCTTGGGTGGTCTCCAACAAAGCATTAACTGCTGAAAACGTACCCGAGTAAGGCCATAAATAAGAATATTGGTTAGGTATATTTGCTTGCTCTTCCGACGCTAAGTAGGTCACTTTATGATTCTTGTTGAAAGGATAGTTTTCACGAAGTAAGCAAGTATTGGGTGCACTATAATTTTGATAAAGAGAATCCAGTGTTTGCTGAGCTCTCTCCAAATTTGAATTAGGTTCTGCTTGTTTGGTTGAGGCACAACTGGCGAGTAATGCTACACATACAATGTTTAATAAAAGGCGTAGTGATTTCATATTATTCTAATGATTAATTAAATTCAAAGTTTAATACCGGATAACGATACAAAGTTATCGCAAATTAATAAAAAACATATATGAACTTGTGACATTTATGTCTGTTGCTGCTTAAATGGCGTCAGAATATATATATGTGTCCTAAATACGTACTTCTGTTCAATTAAAAAGGAGACATTACAGATGATTTTTCTGCATAGGCTTTGGAGCTTTTCCTTATTTTACATATCTTTCCGACAAATTGGACATCACGTTTTAAAATTAGGAAACTACTTCATGAAGAAACACAACTATTGGATAAAAAAGAGATTCTTTTTAAATAGTACTTTATTACTAATTATTTCTCTCCTTTTGATCGCTCCGAAGGCAGATGCTTCATATACGTTACGACAATTCTCAAGTAAAAACGGGTTGTCTAACAGTGCCATTCTTTCCATGTGTCAAGATAGCCATGGAGTGATATGGATTGGTTCTTGTGATGGATTGAACGTTTATGACGGTAATTATCTGGGATTATATAAATCTGCTAACTTAAACAATCGTCTTTCCGGCAATCTGATAGATAGAGTGATGGAAGGCGAAGAAGATGTAATGTGGATACAGACCAATTATGGTCTGGACCGTTTTGACATCCGTCATCAAACGATACAGAGTTTTAAACAGTTCAAGGACATTAACTTTATGGATAAAAGTCCGGATGGTGATTATTTTATTATTAAAGATGATGGCTATATCTACTATTATTATCCGGGAGCCAAAGATTTTCAGAGGCTTAATGTTGAGAAGATCGATTTTGAGAAGGTCCAACAGTTGAAAATTGATAGCTTCGGCATTCTTTGGGTGTTCTCTTCGGGCAATGATAACCGGAGTTATATGATAGAGAAAAATGGAGATCAGGTTTCCTTGATACCTTGCAACTATTTTAATCATCCTGAGCCTGTATTATGGGCGTTTGTGGAGGATGGAATGCTTTATTTTATAGATAATACTTATTCGCTTTATGAATGTGAACTGCGTAATCGCAGGATGTATTATGTGGCAGACTTAGAAGAAGAAATACATCACCGGGGAGAAGTCTCCTCTATCATTAAACAAAAAAATGATTTCTTCATCGGCTTTAAAAATAGTGGATTGATTCGATTGGAATATTTATCGAATTCGAAGTCAAAGTATGCGATACATCCTATCAATATTCAGTCGGGTATATTTTGCCTGATGAAGGACCGGTTTCAGGATATTATCTGGGTAGGAACCGACGGACAAGGAATTTATATGTGTTTCACCAATGAATTTTCCATTCAAAATGTGCTTCTGAATGCGCCTGAATATAGGGTAAATAATCCGGTACGTTCTTTGTTTCTGGATCAGGAGAAGTCTTTGTGGGTTGGAACAAAAGGTGATGGAATTCTAAAAATGAAGAATTTCAATCAGGATGGAAAGATAACTTCGCAAGTAGAGAGGTTTTCAACTGCTAATAGCTCTTTAGCGCATAATTCTATTTATAGTTTTGCAACAAGCCGGTGGGATCGTTTGTGGATTGGTACGGAGAACGGACTTAATTATTACTCGTATCCGGAAAAGAAAATAAAGGAATTCCCGGTTTTGGCAGATGATAAGACAGTGAAATATGTCCATTCCATTTTGGAGACTAATGACAGTACATTGTGGGTTGCTACAGTAGGAGAAGGAATCGTTAAAATAATATTGGATCCTTCCAGCTACGGGCTTAAAGTGAAATCTGCCAAGCGTTTTGTTTTGGATGGTGGAAAAAGGGCTTCGAACTATTTCTTTGTTTCATTTCAGGAAAACGATTCGACTATTTGGTTTGGGAACCGGGGATATGGTGCTTATAAAATGAATACGCATACCTGCCAGTTGACACCTTGCCGCATTGACGATGTAGTGGAGAACCAGATGGTAAATGATATTTTTGCTATTTATAAAAATGATCAAGGATATTGGTTCGGTACGAGTTTTGGCCTGGCACGGTTACATCAGGGAGAATATCGGGTATATAACCAGATGGATGGTTTCCCGAATAATACGATTCATGGTATTTTGGAGGGTAGAGATAATAATCTTTGGTTAAGTACCAATCAAGGAATGGTGAGGTTCAAGGTACGAGATAATACCGTACAGACATATCGTCAACAAAGTGGCCTGGAGGTGACAGAGTTTAGTGACGGGGCTTTCTTTAAAGATCAATATACAGGTACCTTATTCTTTGGTGGGACCAATGGATTTATCACAATTAGTGAGAACGAGCATACTTCTGAAGAATATATGCCTGCATTACATTTCAACCGCTTGTCTATTTTTGGTAAAGAATATAACATATACGACTTCTTGAAAGGAGATAAACAGGAGACATTGGTACTGGATTATAGCCAGAACTTCTTTAATCTTTCCTTCCTTGCTGTCGATCATATTAATGGGAATAACTATACATATTCCTATAAAATAGATGAGTTAAGTGATAGCTGGATTGATAATGGACTTTCAACCAGGGCTGTTTTCTCTAATTTATCTCCGGGAGAGTATACCTTGTTGGTGAAATATCGGAGCAATATTACAGGAAAAGAGAGCCGGCCATATTCACTGATCATTCGGATTACTCCTCCTTGGTATATGACTATCTATGCTTATGTTGTTTATTTCATTCTGTTTAGTGCTTTTGCCGCCGGTTGTATTTGGCTTGTAGTAAATCGTTATCGCATGAAGCGTAATGTGATGATTGAACAAATGAACCGGCAACAACGTGAAGAGCTGTATGAGTCGAAATTACGATTCTTTACTAATATCACTCACGAGTTCTGTACTCCACTGACATTGATTAGCGGACCTTGTGAGAAAATCCTTTCATATAACAAAGTAGACGGTTACATTCATAAATATGCTTCCATGATTCAGCAAAATGCATTGAAGTTGAATGCACTGATATTAGAATTGATCGAGTTCCGGCGTTTGGAGACGGGTCATAAGCAACTTAATATTAAGCATATTCCCGTTACGGAACAGGTGCGTACCATTGCCGAATCGTTTGGGGAATTGGTTGAAAGTCGGAGTATCAACTATCGTTTACAACTAGAAGAAGGCGTAAATTGGAATACTGATATTAGTTGCTTGAGTAAGATTGTGAGTAATTTGATTTCTAATGCATTCAAATATACTCCGGAGCGTGGTTCTATCGCGATTGAATTATTTGCAAACGAAGAACAACTTTATTTTCGAATTTCCAATACCGGGAAAGGTATAGAAAAGGCTGATCTTACTAAGATTTTCGACCGTTATAAGATCCTGGATAACTTTGAGGTGCAGAATAAGAATGGCATTTCTCCGAGAAATGGCTTAGGATTGGCAATCTGTCATAGTATGGTGACTTTGCTCAACGGGCAGATTCATGTATCCAGTATACCGAATGAAGTAACAACTTTTGAGGTCATATTACCTATGTTGGAAGTAACTGCCGAAGTTGAGGAAGAAAAACTGGCAGAAGAACCCGTTCTTCCTTCCGACGAACAGATAATAGAGCTTCAGAACACGTCAACTGAATATGATAAGAACAAACAAACCATTATGATTATAGATGATGATCCTTCTATGTTGTGGTTTGTAACAGAGATTTTCGTCGGAAAATACAATGTTGTTCCTTTGTATAGTGCAGATGAGGCCTTGAAACAATTGACTCTCCAGTTGCCGGACTTAATTATTTCCGATGTAATGATGCCCGGAATGGATGGAATGTCGTTTGCTAAGAAATTAAAATCCGATAAACAGCTGAGTCGTATTCCTTTGATTCTGTTGTCGGCACTTAATAATATCGACGAGCAGACGCGCGGTATCGAATCTGGTGCTGAGGCTTATATTACAAAACCTTTTAATGTAGAATACCTAGAGAAGGTAGTGAAAAGGCTTATGCAGCGTGAAGAAGATCTGAAAGAATATTATAGTTCGGTATTAAGTGCTTTTGAATTGAATGATGGCCATTTCTTGCATAAAGAAGATAAGGCTTTCTTTGAAAAGATGATGCAGAATATCGATAGCCATATCCAAGACTCGGAATTATCGGTAGAACTACTTAGTAACTCTTTGGGATATAGTACGCGGCAATTCTATCGGCGATTAAAGAATATCACCGACAAGACTCCTGCTGATATTATCCGGGAATACCGTCTGACTATTGTAGAGCGTCTGTTGCTTACTACACAGCTTTCTATTGAAGAAATTATGAATAAAACCGGATTCACAAATAGAGGAACATTTTATAAGGTGTTTGCTCAGAAGTTTGAGATGACCCCTAAACAATATAGAAATAAGAAAAAGAAAGATATTCAGGCTATTTCAGAAGAGGAGTCGGTAAACGCATAATATATCCAAATTGGAGATTGCAAATTTGTAGTGCGGCGGTAGCCAATTTTGTTAGGTAAAATAAACCTTATCAATGAAAGGGGCTTTTAAGGTTTATTAGAGACAAAAGCATAGTTTGTGTATCAAGTTTTAGCTTTCTTCAGTAGGACATAAAAAAAGAACTTTCTGTAGCTTTACTTAGTTATATTCGTTGATAAACTGTAAAGACAGAAAGTTCTTTCTATTTTTCTAATACCGGATTTTCCGGTTGCCCACCGATATTTTATTTTTTAGGTTTTCTACGTGCCCATCCCTCTTCACTGAAGTCAGGCTCTTCGTCTTTGAAAAACTGTTTCCAGTCATCTTTCTTTAGAGGTCCACGTGCATCGGAATAACCACGATCTTCACGACTTGGTTTTTCTTTCTTTGCACCACCTTTGGCAGATGAGGAATCTTTGGCTTTTCTATCTCTATTCCCATTGCGTGAAGAAGTACGTTCCTCACCTTTGCCATATCGTTTAGCTCCCTTATGATCGCTGGAACGGCCGTTACTTTCCCGTCCTTTTCCATTCTCATCACCTGCTACTTCTACAACAACCTTACGTCCGTTTCGTTTCACACCATTCAGTGCTTTCAAAACGTTGTTTGCTTCTTTTTCCGGGACTTCAAAGAAAGAAAAATTCTGCATCAAGTCAATACGTCCCAGTTCGATACGTCCACGTGTGTTGCTGTTTAGCAGGCTGATAAGTTCGTTGGGGAAGAAATTATCAGTTTTACCCATGTTGATGAATAAACGAGTGAAACCGGGAGCACCTTTTCGGTTCCTCTTTTCAGCATTCCCTTCTCTGCCATCCCTATCTCTGCGTTCACGGCTGTCAGAAGGTTGTTCTATTTCTGCACGTCCACGATAATACTCAGAGAAGCGGTTAAACTCGTGTGACACCATTCGTTTGATCAAATCCTCTTTGCTCAACCATTCCAGCTTACGGTAAATCTCCGGCATGAAATCCGCAATATCATCTTCGTTTACCTTTACCTTTTCCAAGTCATCGATCACCTTAATCAATTGTTTCTGGCAAATACCCGAAGCAGTCGGCATTTCTCCAGCGATGAATTTTTTGCCGATGATACGTTCTATTTCCCGCATTTTTCCTTTCTCGCGGAGGTTGATGATAGCGATGGAGGTTCCTGTTTTACCGGCGCGGCCTGTACGCCCGCTACGGTGAGTATAGCTTTCCGTATCGTCCGGCAGGCCATAGTTGATAACATGTGTCAGATCGTCTACATCCAATCCGCGAGCAGCTACATCGGTAGCAACCAATAATTGCAGGTTACGGATCCGGAACTTCTGCATTACTGCATCCCGTTGCGCTTGTGACAGTTCTCCGTGCAGTGAATCGGC
Organism: Bacteroides bouchesdurhonensis; assembly: GCF_900155865.1. GTDB lineage: Bacteria > Bacteroidota > Bacteroidia > Bacteroidales > Bacteroidaceae > Bacteroides > Bacteroides bouchesdurhonensis. Next base: position 260,107 of record NZ_LT707006.1, on the reverse strand, counting down.
ATTATAACCTTCCTGCATCAATTTATCTGCAATCTCCTGTGTTTCCTTGCGGGTACGGCAAAAGATGATGCCATAAATTTGCGGGTAATAATCGACGATGCGCTTCAGTGCTTCGTATTTGTCTTTAGCATGTACGGTGTAAACGACATGTTTTACATTGCTGGTACTTTCATTCTTGCGTCCGATAGTGATCTCTTTTGCATTACGTAGATAGTTCTTCGAGATGCGAGCGATCTCCGGACTCATGGTAGCTGAGAATAACAGCGTGTTACGTTCTTGCGGAACGTCCGCAAGAATTGCGTTGATGCTGTCTGTGAATCCCATGTTCAGCATTTCGTCCGCTTCGTCCATCACTACGTTACGGATGGTAGACAGTGAAACGGTCTTCCGTTCCATTAGGTCGAGCAAACGTCCGGGGGTGGCAACGATAATATGCACGCCACGTTTCAAACTGCGTATCTGGCTATCGATAGAAGAACCACCGTATACAGGCAGCACTTTCAATCCGTCAATGTATTTGGAATAATCGTTCAGGTCGCCCGCTATTTGGAGGCAAAGCTCGCGGGTAGGGCAAAGGATAAGCGATTGTGGAATTCTTTTATTTACGTCAACCTGTTGGAGCAAGGGCAAACCGAATGCGGCTGTTTTACCTGTCCCCGTTTGTGCGAGAGCTACTACATCATTATTATCTCCTAAAAGGTACGGAATCACTTCCTCTTGTACCGGCATGGGATTCTCATATCCCATTTCTTCAATTGCTTTACGTATCTCCGGAGAAACGCCAAGCTCTTCAAATGTCTTCATTAAATCTCTGTATATCTTTTATTTCGGTTGCAAAGATAGTCAATTTAATGGATATTAGACATAGGATAATGGATAATTGTGCAGGGTGATTTCACATTATTGTTAGTTAGTATCTAATATTAGTTAATAAAATGCTTCGTAGTTGCTTTATTTCTTCATTAGAAAGTCCTATTCCTTTCTTGAGGTAAGTTTGTACGTTACCATATTCCATTTCAATTTGTTCTTTGGCGGCATTCAGGAAATCTTCTTTGGCGGAATAAATAGTTGTGATAGCTTCTTGTGAATTAGTGGGCAGATTGTAGGCAAATTTAGAGGCTTTCACGATGTCAAAATAATAATTGCTCAGACGGTAATCATTCATGATATACTCTTCATTAATTCCTAAAGATGCTAATAACAGTGCAGAAACAACACCTGTACGTCCCTTGCCTGATGTACAGTGAATTACCACTGGATAATGATCAGGATTAAGCAGGTAGGTGAATATTTGTTTGAATTGTGACTTGTAATTGGTTACTAATTCTCGGTTGATTTGTTGTATTAACCGATTGATAGTATCAGTTTTTATTTTTTTCTGTTGGATTCCTATAAGAATGTTTTCTATATTACCAGCGAAGATGGGGATATGTAGGATCTTGAATCTCTTGTCATTTAATGGTGGATTATTACGATATTCCCTTTCGGAACGAAGATCTATGATCGTACGGATTCCTATGTTAGCCAGTTCCTGGCGTGCACAAGGCGGGATGTTGTCAATTTGTGCAGATCGGTAAATCATGCCCCAACGTGTTTCTTTTCCCGTTCCGGGGGATTTGTACCCTCCCAGGTCACGAAAGTTTTGAATGCCGGTAATATTGATGTTACGGGTTGCTACCTCAGTCCTGTATTTGTTATTGAATACCATTAAGTAATAATAACGCTGTGTCGGGTCTTCGGTAATAATAGTCATCTTACCATCGGAAATATTAGCCATAGCTACAGGAGAGTTTTCCGGAATCAGGTCGGGTGAGGTGGAAGCGTATACTTTTACCTGTCCTTCGATTGCTGGATTTGTTTCCCACTTAATAATACAGTTTCCTATATTGTTTTCTTCACATGCTACTAATATATTAGGACGGCTATCAGTGCATGATGGAAACACTAACAGAATTGTGAGCCAGCTTAACAGGTTTTTATACATAGTTTTTTTGTCTTAGATCTATTATGCAAAGATAGAAATTACCCGTAAATATGATGATTCCTTTGCGATAATTAGTCAAAGTTAATAGTAATTTAAGAGAAGTTTATACAACTGTATAGCATTAGGGGGGTAAATCTTTTGTGGTATGCCAAATGGATACAGCCTTCAACAGTTCGCGAGAAATATAATCGCAGATATTGGTTGCAGTTTTATTTGTATAAAGATATGGAGTATCTGCTTATTCGCCAAGGGGGGAGGTGCCGACAAACTTCGTCAGTTGAATCAAGCTTATTATTCAGGGGATGGGGCATTAATAGAAAACTTCTTCTCTATTAATGGAAAACTTGCTTTCTATTAGGAGAAAACTTGTTTTTCTTTCATACAAAACTATAACCGCAAGCTCCGGTTATATAACTGCAACTTGCGATTACATAATCAAAAGTTGCGGTTTCATAATCAGAGCTTGCGGTTATAGATTCTTTGCTATAAAAAAACATTTTATTACTTGAAGGGAGAAATTTCCTTCCGATCCAAAGGAATTCAGACTATACAAAGATAATGAAAAGTTTCTTATATATATTATAATTATATTCAAGATTCAAACTAAATGCTGAATATATTCGGATAAGGAATGAGATTTGACTGATGGAAGAGGACAGATTGGAATGGATCTGTCTGTTCATTGAAAAGATGTAAATAACCGGGTTTATCGTATACAAACAGATACTTCTGTTGATCTGTGAAGATGAAATTCTCTCCGGCAAACGATTATAGCTTAGTCGTAATGATAAAAGCAGTTCCTATCAAATTGAGGTTTCTGTGATAATTTGATAGGAACTTCTATACAGTTTTGATCCGTAGGAATATCTGTGAGAATTAATTCCCTGTCTTATTTGTAATTCTCTGCGAATTCTACAGATATCGAGTTATTGAAACTGCGGCAAACTTCTGCGGCAAAGTCTTTTCCACATTGAATCACTTTGTCCCAAATTTCCTCATTCAGATTATTCAGGTCACGATATCGTACATCGTATTTAAGCAATCCATAGATTAATCCGGCATTAAAATTATCTCCCGCTCCGATGGTGCTCACAGCTTCCAATGGTTCTATTGCATAATCTTTGCTAACAATTCCTGTACGCAAAGCCACTTTTTCGGCTCCTGCGGTGCAAATAAACTGAGGACAATAGAATCTGATTTTATCTTTGTATATCTTGTCCACATCTTGCATGCCGTACATATAGAGGAAATCTTCCGTTGAACCGCGTACAATATCTGCATATTCCAGATTCTCGATGATGGTAGGAGCCAACTTCATCGCTTCATTCTTGTGTGAAGAGCGGAAGTTGGGGTCGTAATAGACAATTGCTTTCTTTTCACGTGCCTGGTCGAGCAGTTCCAGGATTTTATCCCGTAATACGGGGTTTAACGCATAATAAGAGCCGACTACCACGATATCATCCTCTTGTAACTTGGGAAATAAGACATCCAGACGTTGTTTGGGATAATCTTTGTAAAAGATATATTCAGCATCGCTTTGCTCGTTGAGAAAAGCAAGGGATACCGGTGATTTTCCATCCGGAAACACATTGACATAATCCGTCGGTATATGGTTTTCGCGCATGAATTGCAGGATGATATTACCTACATGGTCATTGCCCGTCTCGCTAATGAAAGAAACATTGACTCCCATTCGCCCTAAAGATACGATGCCGTTAAATACAGAGCCTCCTGGTACGGCTGCAGAAGGCTGTTCACCCCGAAAGATGATATCGAGGATTGTTTCTCCGATACCGACTACTTTTCGCATAATGACCTTGATTTTTCTCCCAAATAGCCGCCATGATGACGTTTAGAATATTCTTCAATGGTGAATTTTGTCATTTTCATGGTCTGTACTACCAATATATCACCGATAACAGTCATAGCTGTGGTCGATGTAGTAGGCGTCATCCCAAGTGTACAAACCTCTGACGGGTGTCCTGTGCTCAAGCAAACATCGGATTCATCTGCAAGTGGACTATCGGGGTTTCCTGTGATGACGATAAATTTCAAATCAGGATTCAGATTGTGAGCCAAGCGGGTCAGTTCGACAATCTCTCTTGTCTTACCCGAATTGGAGATCAACAATAGCAAATCATTTTCCTGTAAAATACCTAGATCACCATGTTGTGCTTCGCTAGGATGCAGAAAGACAGAAGGAATCCCTGTGGAACAAAAAGTCGTAGCGATATTCATCGCAATCTGACCGGCTTTCCCCATACCGGAAGTGACTAACTTTCCCTTTTTTTGGTGGATCTGTTCAACTATCAGGTTTACAGCTTTTTCATAAGCGTCCGTAACTGGGATATTCAATACGGCTTGTGCTTCCTGCTGCAAAAGTTGTTTTATAGAATCTATCATAACTTGTTGGGTGCTTGATTGTGTCCGTTTGTTGTCTGGGCACGTTATTTTATTTTTTCTTTTAATTCGTCCAATGTCTCGGCAACTTCATAATAGCTCGAGAAGGGTTGCCGGGCAAAACCTTTCTCTTCTAATGTGCTAAGCGTTTTCAATAGCTCGTTATAAAATCCATATTCATTGTAGAAGATTACTTTTTTCTGATGGTATCCGATAGAAGCAGCGGCAATTACATGAAAAACCTCATCGAGTGTTCCTACTCCTCCGGGTAAGGCGACCAATATATCCGATTTTTCGGTTATGATGTCTTTGCGGTCACTTAGGTTTTGTGTATGGATTATCTGATCCAGGTATTTGCTTACCTTTCCATTCTCTTCCAATTTCGAAGGTACGACACCAATCACCGTTCCTCCGTATTCTTTTACCGCACCGGCAATGCATTCCATCAGCCCGAGGTTTGCTCCTCCATAAATCAACGTTTTATTAGATTCTCCCATCCATTTCCCTATTTGGCGGGTGCTTTCGAAATACATTTTGTCAATGTTTTCGGAGGCTGAGCAGAAAATTCCTATCTTTTTCATACACGTTGTTACTATTATAGTCTACAAATATCTGCAATTTTCTATAAACGACAATAAGTTTTATTGTATTTTTGCGGTATTAATTCAATAAGGAAGTAGAAAACAATGCAATATAACGAATATACGTTGCAAAATGGTCTGCGCATTATACATGAACCGACCCTTTCAAAAGTATCTTATTGTGGTTTCGCTATCGATGCAGGAACACGTGATGAGGCTGAGAATGAGCAAGGAATGGCGCATTTTGTGGAACATCTGATTTTTAAGGGGACCGAGAAACGGAAAGCATGGCATATCCTAAACCGTATGGAGAATGTGGGAGGTGATTTAAATGCTTATACCAATAAGGAAGAAACGGTGGTTTATACTGCTTTCCTGACCGAACATCTGGAGCGGGCACTTGAGTTGCTGGGAGATATTGTGTTCCATTCGACTTTCCCGCAGCATGAAATCGAGAAAGAAACGGAGGTGATCATTGACGAGATTCAGTCGTATGAAGATAATCCGTCGGAGCTCATTTTTGATGATTTCGAGGATATGATTTTCCGTAATCATCCTTTGGGAAGGAATATTTTGGGTAAGCCGGACTTGCTTCGCAGTTTCCGTACGGAGGATGTCCTTTCATTTACCCGTCGGTTTTATCGACCTGGTAATATGGTCTTTTTTGTACAGGGACAATATGATTTCAAGAAGATCATTCGCTTGGCAGAAAAGTACTTGTCTGATATTCCTGCAATGCCAATGAATAATCAACGGATTGCTCCTCCTCCTTATGTACCGGAGCATTTGGTAGTTCCAAAGGATACGCATCAGGCACATGTGATGATTGGAAGTCGTGGATATAATGCCTACGACGATAAGAGGTCGGCTTTATATTTGCTGAATAATATTCTGGGAGGTCCTGGGATGAACAGCCGGTTGAATGTGTCTCTTCGTGAACGTCGGGGACTGGTGTATAATGTGGAGTCCAACCTAACTTCTTATACTGATACGGGTGCTTTTTGCATTTATTTCGGAACAGATATGGAGGATATGGATACTTGTCTGAAACTAACCTATAAAGAATTGAAACGAATGCGTGATGTGAAGATGACCTCTTCACAGTTGGCAGCTGCCAAAAAACAATTGATTGGACAGATCGGTGTGGCTTCGGACAATTTTGAAAATAATGCGTTGGGTATGGCGAAGACATTCTTGCATTATCATAAATATGAATCTTCAGAGCTTGTTTTCAAACGTATTGAATCACTGACTTCGGAACAATTACTAGAAGTTGCTAATGAAATGTTTGCTGAAGATTATTTATCTACGTTAATTTATCGATAACCTCTTGGTACTATTATCGGATGATAGATCTTATGAGTTATTAAAACTGATTTTATTAATTACTTAAATTTATATCCCCCATGAAAAACTTAACACGAAATTTCTGTCTTTATTTATTCTTGTTGCTTCCCTTTTCGATTTTGGGGCAGCAACAAAAGTCTGATTTTAATTATACCTCAGCAAAAGAACTTTTATTAGTGGGTAAGGCGATGCCGGGAGGTGAATATTTTCATCGGGTAGATACCGCGAAATATAATCAGATGCCTCCTGCTGTGAAGAGATTGTTCACAAATTCGGCAGGACTAGCTATTTGCTTTACAACGAACAGTCCGGTGATCAAAGCAAAATGGACAGTAACTAATAGCGGTCGGATGGGCAATATGACAGGAATTGCTCAAAAAGGATTGGACTTATATATTAAGCGTGATGGAAAATGGCAATTTGCAGGAGTTGGCTCGCCCAGTGGCGTTAGTTCGGAAGGTGTGCTAGTGGATAACATGGGCACTGAAGAAAAAGAATGTCTGTTGTACCTTCCTTTATATGATGAACTGAAAAGCTTGGAGATAGGAACAACCTCTGATTCGTACATTCGTGCAGGACAAAATCCGTTTAAAAACAAAATCGTGATTTATGGGTCCAGTATTTTGCAAGGGGCTTCTGCTAGTCGTCCCGGTATGGCTTATTCATCGCGATTGTCCCGTAGTAGCGGGTATAATTTTATTAACTTGGGATTAAGTGGTAATGGTAAAATGGAAAAAGAGGTAGCTGATATGGTTGCCGATATTGATGCGGATGCATTTATTCTGGATTGTATTCCTAATCCTTCTCCTACTGAGATAACTGGACGGGCAGCAGAGTTCGTGATGACATTACGCAGTAAACATCCGGATACTCCCATTATTGTAATACAAACTTTGATACGGGAAAAAGGAAACTTTGATCAGAAAGTGAAAAAAAGGGTGAAACAACAGAATGAAGCTATTGCCAGGCAAATAGAAATATTGCGAAAGAATGATGTGAAGAATTTGTATTTTATAAAAGAAGATCATTTTTTGGGAACAGATCATGAAGGAAGCACCGACGGAGTCCATCCAAATGATCTGGGATTTGACAGAATGTTACAGAAATATAAGCCTCATCTTAGTAAGATTCTAAAGGTTAAGTTTGATAAGTGTGCAAGATAAAGTTTCTTACACATATCTGCAACATGCATCTTGCACACCATTTTCTTTCTGTTAGTCAGTCTATTACAGGTATTGGAGTGCAAGATGTAAGATAATTGCCATTAATAAACTTTATTGTAGCGTGTTGAAGAGCGGACCCTCTTCTATTGTAGAATTAACAGCCCCTCCGGACCCATGTTGAAAAGCAAATCTATGACACTTAAATTAGGTAGGAAACCTAGTTTAGTCTCAAATACCTGATAATAAGGATGTGGGATAAACTCAGGGTCCACAGTGCGAAAGTCTTTTTTGGGGTGAATAAGTTCACGAAAATCAGTTTCTTCAGGACAGAAATCCATTTTATATTCCAAAGTGCGTTCTATATTTGGATGAATATCTATCAGGTTACAGATCAAATTACACAATTCTTCGTTGAAATCAATTAGATACTCATATTTCCTTTCGTAAAAAGGACGGAAATCATCTTTGTAATATTCAAAAAAGGGAGTGTTGTTGTAGGCCGATTCGATAGCATTCCAATGAAGATGTCTCCAGTTACCATGATCGGAGATACGGATATCCTTCATTGGACACTTTAATGTATCGGGCTTAACGGTAGGGATGGAGAGAGCCAACTCGCCATCAGGACCGGAAATGGTACAACGGTTACGATAAGTCTGTTTCATATAGTGGTCATACTGTTCTATATAGATTTTATCGTAGGTCGCTAATTTTGTGTAATACTCTACTGGGGCCAAATAGGCGGATGATAAATAAGCTGTTTTCATTCTATTTTAACTGGTTACATTGGACAAATATTGATCCTTTTGCATTCTGAAACTTTGCCGGAAGATTGACTTCAGACAACTTTGAACACATGAAAAAAGCGTTAGGCTCAATCTGTTCTAACCCGTCCGGAAGCTTGACCGAACGGAGCAAGGGACAGAATGAAAAGGTATATGGAAGGATTCTCTTGATTCCTTTCGATAAACTTATTTTCCGTAAGAATTGGTTCTCATTGAAAGCATAAGTATATAATCTTTGTACACTTTGTGGTAATACATAAGTAGAATCTTTTTTATGAGGTGGATAATATAACAATGTTATGAAATCCTTGCAATATAAAACTCCGTCCTTAGATGAAAAATAAGGATTAGCAGGGTCTACTGAGATAGATTCCAAGGAAACACAGTTCATCCATACCTTTGAACTTATATCTTCTGTTTGAGATGGAATTCGTATCGATTGTAGGGAAATGCAGTTATCGAATGCGAATGGCTTAATATTGATAATTTGTTTAGGCAATAAGACCTTTTGCAAGTTGGTACAATCCTTGAATATGTTTTCACTGATACTATTTGAAACGGTATGATATTGCAAAAAGTAATCGTTCCCTTCTTTTACAAATTTCCAGAATCCTTCCTTGTCGATATTTCCTCCAAGTTTGCAAAAGAGTTCCCATTCTTTTTCGTCCATGGTTGCAAACTTAAATTCTTTGGGATTTCCATCAGGAGTGCCTTTGCCATTGAACCATCTTGTCCAGTTTGCTTTCCGGAGATCTTTCCTAAAATAGTAGTTTTCATAATCGGTTACTATTTCTGCTTTTGACAGATCTAATATGCGTAATTCTCCAGGGTTTTCCCAAACGGAGTCGCTTCCTCCTGCCATCTTTCGTAATAGTCGGAAGTCTTTCGCATTTAGTTTACCAGTGATGGTAAGTGAAGTTAGAGTTTGTGCTTCGTTATCTGAGAGAAGTCGGTTTAGGGTTCCCGGTTGGACTAGACTGACAACTTTATGATGTTCTTCAAAGTTTCTCGGGCGTATCTTTACAGTGAGATGAGTCATCATTTGGAAATTCTCTGTGTTTGGATTTAAAGCAGAAAGTTTGTAATAGCCATTCATTGATCCTTTCCATCCCCAGTCGAAGTGGAAAAAGTCGTCGATGAATCCGTCACAGACAAAAAAATGCTGGTGTCCGCAACACATCACCGGGCGTCCGGCCTCCATTTCCCGGTAGAGGAGCTGTTGAAGTTGGCTGTCGGTTAATATGTTCTTTGCCAAATGATATATTCCCGGATGATAGTTGAAATACCTGACAAAAGCATTGGAAGCCGGTGCACTGAAACCTGTCGAAGCCTCAGATCCGAAAATCATTTCCGCCCCAACGGCGCAATGGTAAAGTAGGGGGCAAATAGTGGCGGAGGCAGCTACGGAATCTTCAGGATTATAGTTATCTGCTATCGCTTTCCAGTTGATAGACAACGAATCATAACAAACGGTTGCCGAGAATGCTTTTCCTTTTTTTGTAGGTTTCGTATAAGTGAAAGTCCCTGTTCCATGGTTTGGATACTCATAATATTTCATGATTTGCGCCATAGAAACAGCCGTACATCCTACAAGTGATCTTATTCCGTCGGCATCTCTTGGCATCAGCAGGTTGTAAGGAAAGTACTGATTCCAGAGAACGCTACTTTTCAGCAGGGGAGGGCAGGAAGAATTTTTCTTTTGATAATAAATAGTCTCTTCTTTTGCAGATTGAGTTTTTCCTTTTCGCCATTCTGATATCTCTTTGCTATATTGTTTCAGGATGGATTGCATGGTACTATTATTAGGATCTATTCCGCCTTCTTTGGAGAATGCTAATACAGGCGAGGGCATACTATCCTCATTGGCTATAACGATGAATCCTTTTGGTTCACCTTTAAACGAGTAATTGATTACATAAAGCTGGCTGGAAGTGAGAATATGATGTTCATAATTACGTAGGACCTTTTTATTGTTATCAAACAAAAATTTGTTTGCTATTTCGAGAGCGGCCTTATCATCTATCGGAGCGGCAAAAAGTGACTGTGAGAACAGCAATACCTGTATGAATAACAGAATAGTCTTTACCTTTTTCATAATCTTTATGTGTTTTGTATTAGAGTCGACTTGTATTATTTTATCGTTCTAAAAAAACGGTTCCACCGATATCCGTCTGTTATACCTGTCCCTTTTTCTTTAGAAAACCAGATAAGTGATGCTTTTCCAATGATATGATCTTGCGGAACGAATCCGAACAGACGTGAATCGGAGAGATTGACAGAGTTATTAGCTCCCATCCAGTAATAGTCTTTTGTAAAATAGCAATGTTGTGTAGGTTTTTCGTCTACGTAGAGTGTGTCGTTTTTTATTTCTGCTTGTTTTCCTTCATGCAGTACAAGGGTGTTCCGTAATAAAGTGATATTCCAGGGATATACTCGCAGGACTTTTCCTTTACCGGGAATGATAAGTGGCTTCGGATCATTATCTTTATTTTCAGTTAGAGGCTGAAGCCAGTTTTGATGGTTGATTGCTTGTTTGAGCAAATAAAACTCGTAACGGCTGAAACTGCGTACATGCGTGCTGTCATTGTTACCCATTAGCCCGTCGTCAGTGATGGAAAGGGTATTCATAAGTGAAGTCATCAGTTTCTCTTTACCGGCAGGATATGAGTAGAGTCTTTTTTTGTCCGGATTGAATTGAACTTCAGGAGAGACTACAGTAAAAAGAGAATCTATCAGTAATGTATCACCGGGTGTACCGATACACCGGCTGATATAGATTTCCCGGCGATCGATCATCGGTTGTTGGATAGCTGCGGGATTATTGAAAACTACAATATCCTGTTTTTTCACAGGACGTTCACACCAACGATGATAAGAGAACACAGACATGAAAGGGATCCGCAAGCCATAACTCCATCGATTGACGATGATGCGTTCGCCTTCCAAAAGAGAATTCTCCATGCCGGTGGAGGGAATGAGGCAGGACGTAAAAGCAAATCCCCGGAGCAGAAGCACGATAACTATTGCTCCGGCGAATGCCAATATCCATTTGAAATGTTTTAGTCTACCCATTTAAAAATACGATTCCAACGAATCTTACCGTCAAACCATTCGCGATCTTTGTCGAGTGATAACCAGACAACAATTGGTTTACCTACCACATGATCTTCGGGAACGAAGCCCCAATAACGTGAATCGGCAGAATTGTGGCGATTGTCGCCCATCATCCAATAATAGTCCATTTTGAAGGTATATTGATTGGTCTTCTCACCATTGATGTAGATGCCATCCGGCTTCACTTCCAATTTGTTACCTTCGTATGCTACGATGCAACGCTCATAGATAGGTAAGTTGTCTTCTGTTAATGTGATAGTAGCTCCTTTGGCAGGTATCCAGATCGGACCGTAATTATTACGGTTCCATTTGGTATACAGATTCAGCGGATACATTTGACCGGCAAACATTTCATCTTCCGGTTCCATGATGATTTTGCTTATAAGCTTTTTGTTACCAGACAGAGTATCGTACATCTTTTTTGTTAAAGGAAGATGATAGACAGGATTTAAAGTTCCTTGTTCGTTACGTCCATTCAATCCCATACTCAATAGAGTACCTTCATAATTGCTATCATCCAACAACCATTTGTCGTCATTGCTGATGCCCAGTTCGCGGAACATTTCGTCAGTAATGAGAGGTCCGGTTGTCTGAACGAAATAATTGAATTGAAGATTTTCCGGATTCTCAATAGCTTTACCATCAATCATTACTTGTCCGTTTACAATTTGAAGGGTATCTCCCGGTAAGCCTACACAACGTTTTACATAATTCTCGCGACGGTCTACGGGACGGGCTATTACATCTCCGTAAACGCGTGGATTTGCCAGTATCTGTTTACGTCCGCCTGCATAATATAAATCATAGATAGATCGTTGTTGCTCACGATTCAGGCTATCCATATTTATGGGTTTGGAATAGATACCTTTTCCTACTCTGTAAGCCAACGAATAGAAATCCTCTGTTTGCTGAAAGTTTGTTGCAACAGTGTCTCCTGCGGGGAAGTTGAATACAACGATATCGTTCAGTTTGACTTTTCCAAAGCCGGGGACTCGTTTATATTTCCATTGCGGCCATTCGATATAAGATTTGGTGTTGAAAATAGGTAATGTATGCTGTGCCAGTGGCATAGAGAGCGGAGTGTTCGGTACGCGTGGTCCGTAGCTCATCTTGCTGACATACAGAAAGTCTCCTACCAACAATGATTTCTCTAAAGAAGAAGATGGAATCTGATAATTTTGGAAGATATAGATATTCACAAAATAAACGGCAACCAATGCGAATACAATGGCATCTACCCAGCTCATAATACCACGTACTGTCGGATTCTTGGATTTTTTCCAGAATGACCAAGGTACTTTTTTAGTGATATAAATATCGAAAATGAAAGGAACAACAATCAATCCCCACCAACTTCGTACCCAGATGAGGAAGACGAGATAAAGAATGATAGCAATGGCACATTTGATCCATTGTGCGCGTGTGGCTTGTCTCATAACTAACTAGTTTATATAGAATTTGAATAGAAAGCTCAATCGTTTAAAAATGGAAATAAATCACTCATACCCAAATAACCTTCGTGTTGGGCTGTATATTCTGCTGCGAGAACTGCGCCTAAAACAAAACCACCGCGATTTTTGGCATCGTGAGTGATAGTTATACTGTCAATATCCGATTCATAGCGGATGGTGTGGATACCGAATACTTCCCCTTCACGAATAGAACTGATAGGAAGTTCGTTAGAAGCACAGGTATTGGTGCCGCTAACAGTACCATCCGGTGCTAAAAATGTACCTTTTGTCCATTCGCTTTTGCGGTCTAAGTTTTCCAGAATACCTTCAGCCAATGTGATAGCAGTACCACTCGGAGCATCCAGTTTATGAATATGGTGAGTTTCACTCATCGTGACATCATAAGCCGGAAACTGGTTCATGATTTTTGCCAAGTATTTGTTTACTGCAGAGAAGATAGTAACTCCCAGACTGAAATTGGACGACCAGAAAAGAGTTTTTCCTTCTTCCATGCAAAGTCTCTTAATCTCTTCACCATGTTCAGCCATCCATCCGGTGCTGCCCGATACTAATTTTACTCCGGCTTTGAAAGTACGTATATAGTTATTGTAAGCAACCATCGGATTAGTAAACTCAATGGCTACATCAGCCGATTTGAATGCTTCCGACTCGAAGTCTTCCTGATTGTTGATATCGATAATGCAGACAATCTCATGTCCGCGACTGAGGGCGACTTTTTCGATCTCTTTGCCCATTTTTCCGTAACCGATTAATGCTATTTTCATCGTTTTCTGACTTATATTCAAAATAATAGTCGCAAATATAAGGTTTTTATTACATTTGTGCTCTATATTAACGTCTTCTTAACATGGAACACCTTCTCCACTATGTGTGGAAACACAAATTATTCCCTCTCAAAGTGCTGCAAACAACTACAGGCTTGCCAGTTGAAGTCATTGATCCGGGACTACATAATTCTGATTCAGGACCAGACTTTTTTAACGTAAAGCTAAAAATAAATGGCACACTATGGGCCGGTAACGTCGAGATTCATACACACTCTTCCGATTGGTATCGTCATGGACACGACCACGATAAGGCTTATGATTCTGTCATTTTGCATATAGCTTCTGATATCGATACGGAAGTGATCCGTTCGAATGGTGAATCAATTCCTCAGTTACAGTTAGAGTGTCCCGAATATGTACGTGTTCATTATCAGGAACTCTGTGAGGCTGAGCAATATCCGGCTTGTCTTTCCATTCTCGGTTCATTGCCGAAGCTGATTGTACATTCTTGGCTAACTGCTTTGCAAACAGAACGTTTAGAACAAAAAGCAGAGTTGATCACTCATCGTTTGAAACTTTGCAATAATCATTGGGAAGATGCATTTTTCATTACCCTTGCTCGTAATTACGGTTTTGGTTTGAATGGTGATGCTTTTGAAACTTGGGCGTGTATGCTTCCGTTTCGTGCAATAGATAAACATCGGGATGATCTGTTTCAGGTGGAGGCTTTTTTCTTTGGACAGGCAGGCTTATTGGAAGAGACATTTCTGGAAAAGGAACAGGAAGATGAGTATAGCCTTCGATTACGAAAAGAGTTTCGTTACATGCAACATAAGTTTGAGCTTACAAAGATGATGGATGCTTCTTTATGGCGTTTCTTACGCCTGCGTCCGGAGAATTTTCCATATATTCGTTTGGCTCAGTTGGGTTATCTTTATCATAAAGCAGACAAACTGTTTTCTCGGCTTCTGGAAGCTACAACCTTGGATGAAGTCCGTAAATTATTGGCTACCCGTACTTCCTCTTATTGGGAAGATCATTTTGTTTTTGGGCGTACTTCTTCCCATAAAGAAAAAACGATGGGAGTGCGGTCTTTGGATTTAATTATCATTAATACGGTAGTTCCTTTTTTGTATACTTATGGCTTACATAAAGCTGAAGAGGGAATGTGTAACCGTGCCGGACATTTTCTTGAAGAACTGAAAGCAGAAAATAATCATATAGTCCGATCATGGAGTGATGCGGGACTTCCTGTTACTACTGCTGCAGACAGTCAAGCGTTAATCCAACTCCAAAAAGAATATTGCGATAAAAGGAAATGCTTATATTGTCGTTTCGGCTATGAGTATTTACGCAAGAAATGATTGAAATATTGAACTTGTCATTATCTTTGTGCCGTGAATTGAAATACCACTGATGTTTATTCATTTATCTATTAATCTATGAGTACTAAAAGGTTTGTATTTTGTCTGTTTATCACAGTGTTACTGACAGGTGTGTCATTGCATTCTTATGGTATTTGTTCCAATCAGAAGGCTGACGGTACAAGCGTTATGACGCAAGAGGGGGAGGATTTCAACTCATTCCTGAATAAATTTACCTCCAGTGCCGTTTTTCAGTATACGCGTATCAAGTTTCCATTGAAAACTCCGATTACTTTGTTGGCAGATGACGGGGAAACGGAGAAAACTTTTCCTTTTACTAAGGAAAAATGGCCGTTGTTGGATAGCGAAATGTTGAAAGAAGAACGCATTACGCAAGATGAAGGTGGAGTGTATGTCTCGAAATTCACGTTAAACGAACCTAAGCATAAAGTTTTCGAAGCCGGTTATGAAGAATCGGAGGTAGACTTACGTGTTGAGTTTGAATTGAAAACAGATGGAAAGTGGTATGTGGTAGATTGCTATACGGGCTGGTATGGTTATGATTTGCCTATTGATGAGTTGAAACAGACTATTCAGCATGTTCAGGAAGAGAATGCGGCTTTTAAGGAGTTGCATCCTTAAAGGAAGTTGTATCCCACAATATCACCTGATTTAAGAATCGGGTACATGCTATCTCCACTCACATAAATTGCTCCGTTGCACATCGTTACACTGCGATCATTGATTGTTTCTCTTGTTTTTGTGTTGTGAATAATTTCCACTTCTCCCTGTGCCAGTCCGCTGTTGCAGAAGATCGGATGATGTTTAGGATCACCCTTTCCAACGAGTAGCCAGTTGTAATCTACGTCCCTGCCCATTTTGTCTAGTAGTAAAGGAAAATCAATTCGGTTTCGAACACGCCAGTTTGATACTGTAGCTCTGTAAACTCCCAGATATTCAGCTAATTCACTGTCTCTTTTAAGATTTAGAACTTGTTTGCCACGCTTCACGATGGCTGTAACGTCTAAAAATGTATCCATTTTCTAGTGTTTAAAATGATGTAAATAATTAAGAACCTATTAGTCTCTCATTGATAGGTTGTTATAAAATAATTGAGAATTAATTTCTAAAACAGTTGATTTCTTAAATTAAAATTGCCCTATCTTTGTAATACGAGAATTGCTAATTTATTTCAAAAGTATAAAACAAAAAATGGAATAACCATGAAAAACTCTAAAAAGTTCACGGTCATTTGTGAAAAACCTTGTTCACGCTCTCCTTGATGAGTGTATTTACTTTCTGTGGTGGGTATATATAGCCACCCTGCTGTATATATATGCCTGTTGTGCTGAATATATATATTCATTATGCTGGATATATATACCCGTCAATTCGGATGTATACGGATATCACTTTTTCAAATAACACAATTTATTAAATTAATAATTAATGATATGAAAATAGAAACGAAACTTTCAACACAAAATACGTCTAATTCTTCTATCTGCAAACAATGCGGACGTGAACTCCCACAAGAATTTTTCTACGTGAACAGACAAACACAGTGTCTGGATATTTATTGCAAAGGATGTCGGAAAGAAATTAGCCGTCGCCGATACAACAGCGGAAATTGGATCAGAAAAGAACAACGGAACAGATACTCTCATCTCGTCATTACACAAGTAGAAGATCCGTTAGTACGAATGGAACTCATTTTGCACGCATTAAAAGTAGTGCGGCAGAGCGTTGAGCACAAAAGAATGAAAATTCTCGAAGAGGAAGCCAACCGGACGGATTACGTTTAAATAATAACGTTATTGTGCGTAAACAATAACGTTGTTATATATAACGAATGATATTTTTATAAAAAATCAATAACGATATAACATCGAAACAAAGTAATCATTATACTAAAGCAAATTAATTATGGCAAGAATAAAAAAACGGGGATTAGATTATTTTCCCATCAGCGTGGACTTTATTTACGACCGTGCAGTTCGCCGGCTGATGAAGCGTGAAGGCGATGCGGTGCTAGGCATTCTGTTAGAAGTATTTTCCTATATCTATTCGGACGAAGGATATTATGTCCGTGCCGACAGTCTTTTCTACGAAGACCTTTCGGCAGGGCTTTACGAAAGAAATGCTTCCGACGTGGAGCGTATCGTCCGTCTGGCGGTAGGCTACGAACTGTTTGACGCCGGAATGTTCGAAAAGCATTGTATTCTGACTTCAGCTGAGATACAGCGGCAATATCTTTTCAGTACCCGTCGTCGGAATGTGTCTCAGCTGGAACCTGACTACTGCCTTCTGGAAGCTGCGGAACTCTCTGAACCTCAAGATGAAACCAAGGGGAAAGCGATCTGTAAGATTAAAGAAAATACCGATGAAAAGGTACGTTTAACAAGTGAAAATGTAACATTAATCCCTCAAAATGTAACGTCGGGTACACATAGCATAGCACAGAATAGCATACTACAACATAGCATAGAACAATATAGCGTAGCACAGCAAAGTACAGAATATCCCCTCCTTAATCCTCCCCCTGAAAATGCGGGGGAGGAAGTGGAAACAACAAAGGTGGGTGAGAATTCTGGTAAACGTAAAGAGTGGACACAAGAAGACATTGACCAACTTCGTCCTCCTATCGACGGGACAGACCGTAATTATGAAGGTCTACTGGTTAATCTCAGACTTCTTGGTATTCCCCCAGCGGAGCAATACGCTCTCATCCGGAAAAGCAACTATGGAGCTATCGGTGGAGCAATATGGAGAGGTATCTGTGTATTACGAGATAGTAACGGAAGGATCAAGCTGCCGGGACATTACTTGCTGAGTCTTGTGAATAAGAAGAAGTCGACTACATGAATAATACTTATATTATTTACATGATTGTTTTGGGGTACAATGCAGCTCTTATTCTTTTTGCTTATGTGGATTGAAAGGTCTTATAAGTGAAAATTTTGATTCAGATAGATCTTCATTCTTAGAAGTAAATTGTATGTCTGTTATGATAAAGTGTTGATAATCAGAACTTATAATTTAATTTGTGAGTTGCAAAAACGATTTGAGAATTTAATTGAGAATGTTTTTTTCTATTTCCCCAATAATAAAAAAGAGATTTGTATCTTTGTAATGTCAATAAGCTTAAAGACAAAAACAAACTATTAATTAACTAAATAAATAATTACTATTATGCCAATTTTATACGGGCCGTTTCAGTCTATTCTGAAGAATAAGGACGGCAAAAAACTATTTTATCCGCGTGTATTGCGCGCAGGAAATGTCAGTACTTCACAAATCTCGAAAGAGATAGCTGCCTACTCGTCTCTCTCTCCGGGTGACGTAAAAAACACACTGGACAATCTGGTGACGGTAGTAGCCCAACATCTGCAAGCATCCGAAAGTGTAACTCTGGATGGCTTTGGAACTTTTCGCATGGTGATGAAATCCGGTGGTAACGGAGTTGAAACTTCCGGCGAGGTATCCGCTTCGCAAGCTTCACTCACAGTCCGCTTTCTCCCTGCATGTACAAAGAATCTTGATGGTACCATGGCGACTCGTTCAATGGTGACGGGAGCTCGATGTGTCCGTTTTGATCGTGCCGAAAACACAGCCTCCGGTGGTGGAGAATCAAATAAGCCGGATGAAGGAGACGACAGTGGAGAATCACCGGATCCGACTCTGTAACTTCCAACGACCAAAAACACAGAACACAATAGCGGTAATGACTTAACTGAAGACTGGAATATAGGAACTTAGCTAAACAAGAAACTAGAGAACTTAACTAAACGAATGTAACCAGGTATTTATTTACCTATAATCATCTACAAACATGCGAATTATTAATTTAATCGTGGTGCACTGTTCTGCCACGAGGGAGGATTGTACGCTCTCGCCAGAGGATCTGGACCTGATCCACCGTCGCCGTGGGTTCAACGGGACAGGCTATCACTACTACATCCGCAAGGATGGTTCGGTCCATCCCGCCCGACCTCTCGAACGCGTCGGAGCACATGCAAAAGGTTTCAATGCCAACAGTATCGGAATTTGCTATGAAGGTGGTCTGGACTGCCGGGGACACCCGGCAGATACCCGGACGCCGGAACAGAAGGCTTCGCTCCGGCTGTTGGTTCACCAGTTGCGTGAACGGTTTCCCGGTTGCCGGGTGTGCGGACATCGGGATCTGAGTCCCGACTTGAACCGTAACGGTGAGATAGAGCCGGAAGAATGGATCAAAACGTGTCCGTGCTTCGAAGCAAAAGAGTTGCTTTCACAAACATGTGATTAGAGTTATTTGAAAATCAACATGGGACATGATCCTGAAAGTGATTATTGCAGTGGCTTCGGCAGTGCTGGGAGCTGTGGGCGGTAATGCGATGAACTTATAGGATTTGTAAACAGATTCAGTTCGCAGACTCTGTAAATGAATCTTGTGAACTAATGGAAACATAAACACTGGTGCAATCCCTCTGGGGATAAAAATTCTGTTCGATCAGAGGGATTGTTTGCTTATTTTATATTAAAAACTAAACTATTCAATTTAAACTAATTCAATTATGGACAATTTATATACAACACATAACGAAATCCGGATAACACGAAGGATATCCTGGATTCTTTTACTCGCCTGTCTTCCTCTATTAGGAATATACGGTCAGCAGCCCCAAAAAATCAGCCTTGACGTTCCACGTATCGTCCCTGTATCGCCGGAAGCGACAGCAATGGAAAAATATCAGTCGTATCCGGTGGACCATTGTACGGGTATTCCCGACATTACTATCCCTCTGTATGAGATCGTGGCAGGTGAAGTCAGCATTCCCGTCACCTTGTCCTACCACGCCTCAGGGCTCAAACCCAAAGAACGCAGTGGTTACGCGGGTACGGGCTGGACGCTGAACCTGGCGCCTTCCGTCAGTCGCCAGGTCAATGGAGTGGCGGACGACGACATTCATGGCTGGTTCAACCGGCAATATTCATGGAATACTCCTCCGACTGACGTGCAGGGAGCACAGGAGTTTTATGGCAAACAGGTGGATAATGAGTATGATACCCAGCCCGACAAATTCAGTTACAAACTTGCCCGCAGTGGTGGAAGCGGCTATTTCTTTAATGCGTACGATCCTCTTTGGACAGTTCCGCGCAACAATGACAAAGTGGAATACCACAATGCTAACGGCATAGAGATTACTGATGAAAACGGCATCTTTTATTCCTTTAACGGTGCATATGAAAAAACCGGCGAATATATCACCCGCTGGTTATGCGGCTCCATCTACTCCGCCCGCAATCCCGGACAGGAACTGGTCAATTTTTCCTATCGCACCATCCCGCATTATATACACCCTAACACGTTTTATAACTTGAATGACAAATTGATATTTGACAGTAAAGGTGAGGGAAACACTCATGAAGTAATAATGATAGAACAGAACAATAACCATTATTATCGTCTGTTATCCAACGATCCTACATCCGGATCGAAGGAACCCATTCGTGAAATGATCTTACCGTCGGAGACCTCTATCAATTACACTCCCACCTTCTCCTATACCTCCGGTGATATCTCTGTCACACAGTTGCAAGAAGTCTCTTTCAAGGGAAACAAGTTGTCGGTGTCCTATAAAAGTGTAGGTGCGAGTCCGAACAACACCGATGTGTTCGACAAAATAGAGGTGAAAGATGAGAATAACGTTCTGGTACGCACCATCAAATTTTTTATCACTCCTTACAACGAAGAAACCTCATTGACGAAATTGGATTCTGTACGCATCTCCGCCCCCGGAGTGGAAGACCACACCTATTTGTTCCATTATACAGATACCGAAAGTGTGCCTTCAATTTACACGACAGCCGTAGACCATTGGGGATTCTGTAACGGCAGCGATAGAGGAACGGTGCAAACCACTGTACCAAGCATACGTGAGAACATCCTTCTCGGTCCGGATAATGGTACCGAGTATACGCTCCACTATCAGGGAATCAACCGTGAGCCGAGTGTTTCATGGACTCAAAAGGGAGTATTGGACAGGATAACCAATCCTGACGGACTACAGACCAGCTTCTTCTACGAAGGAAATTCCGGAGCTTTCCGCGATAACAGCAAAGAGGACGAAACCTGTGATTACCTTCATCCGGTAGGTGGACTACGCATTGCTCGCATCGAAGCTTACGATCAGCAGACTGGTAAAAAGATAAAGAAGGAATACCGATATGGTCTTACCAATCCCAAACAGCCGACTTTCAAACCGGTCTGGGGCGGCGGTGCCATCAAGCACATCGTGACACAACGCGATTATTATTCGAGCACCATTCTGGCAGCCCAAGGTGCGGCAGGTTATTGGTACGAATACCTCACGTTCTACAACTCCATGCCCGTATCCAACATTGCTTTTGATAATGGCAGTCCCGTGATGTATAACGTAGTCAGTGAGGAAGTGTCCGGTCAGGATGCGAACTTCCAGCGTACAATGTACTACTACAAAGTGAAAATGCACGATTTCGAGGATCGGCTGAGATGGAACAACAACGACCCGTCCGGTTCGGTGAAGACTTTCCTGATGGACTCCATCTCCGAAAGCAACCGAAGTCTTGTTCGCATGACACCATACATCGGACATGAACTTCCGGACGATTTTAACCAAGGAGCAAGCAACCAGTTGTATGGTTCACTGCTTCGTACGGAGTATTTCAAGAATGCCGAACTGGTGGCTAGCACAGAGAATGTATACTCGGAAAAGAATTTCTGGAACTGGGCACAGGAAATCAACGTGCCCGAACGGAAAGTGATCATAAGTCCGGAAGACTACGTATCAGGGCTTTGGGAGAGCTTGCCTGCATATACCGATCACAGCTATATTATCGATTTCACTACGTACCGTCTGCTGGATAAGCAGATCAGTAAGAGGTATCATACCGTCAATGGCCGTCGAGATGTCTTTACTACGGAAAAGAAATATAATTATGAGTTTAACTTTGCTGATCCGAGTTTTTCATTGAAACCGCGCAGTGTGGAAACCACCGAAAGCGACAACACCCTTGCCACGGATACTTATGATTATCTGAGTGGTTACCCCGGTATCCTGTCTTATCATAAACATACGAAAGGAGGCAAAAGCCGCGAAAGCCGTATCCTGTTCAAATCCCAGAGCTGTCGTCCCGAGAAGGTGCAGTCGCGTACCGACCAAATGGCAGAATACCGGGACGAAGTGGAGTATCGACATTACGACGGCTATGACAATCCGGTGGAAATTGCGGGTAAGGATAGTATACCCGTCAGCTTTATCTGGAGCTACCGCAACCGTTTCCCTATCGCACGTATTGAGAACGCCACCATCGATCAGGTCTACTCGGCAATGGGTGTTTCCGACCTTGAAACCTGTGCGGGCAGCGAAGCACCGAGTGCTTGGGTGCTGGAACATATCAATCTCCTGCGCGACCAACTGCCGAATGCACGTGTGACCTCTTATACGTATGTGCCCCTGAAGGGAGTCGTGTCCATCACCGACCCGAACCGTGTGGTGACCAAATACGATTACGACAGTTACAGCCGGCTGACCGAGGGCTATTATCTCGATCCGGAATCCCGGAAAGTAATGTTGCAGAAGTATATCTATAATTTCGGAAAGTAAGACGGACATAGCTATGTCATGCCCACTTAACAGCCGGACATCATTATTGTAAAATTTATAAAAAAACAGAAACATGATACGTATTTTAATATCTTTCATACTAATCCTACTTTGTTCGAGCAATGCGTTCGCACAAAGTTATCGCGACCGCATGCGCACCGCGATAGATATCGGTAGCCATTTCGATCCTTTCGAGTATGCCGATACTTGTAACACGGCCGATTATACGAACGACTATTCTTGCCCTGAAAGCAGTTATCCGTCCGTTCCAGCCAATGACATATTCTACAAGCTCACGCTTGAACGCTCGATGAACCTCTTTTTCACCCATCAAGGTGGTCCGTTCTCTTATGTTAATATTCATATCCTCGATCACTTGGGTAATGAAGTGAAGCATTTGAATGCGAATATCCATTATGCAGAAACTGCCGCTCTTCTTCCGGGAGTCTACTACCTGGTTTACGAACCTACCTCCGAGAATATGAGCGGTGGGTTTACCGATGGCATCCTGCCCGTCCATATCGAAGGCGAGTACCGCCAGGCGGGCGAGGATTTCTCCTGTCCCTTGTTTGTGGGTACTTTTGATACAGGTTTCACCCTCTCTCCTGGAGTACAGTATCCGATGGACTACGTCATGGATTATCGTTTGACTGGCGATCCGGACATCGACGATTCCCGTTCCGACATGGTCCACCAGTTTACGATCACTCAGCCAATGGAACTCACCATGGATAATTCGGGTTCGGGTCAGGGACCTGCATATAACTATTTCCATTCCGCACTGATGTCCTCACCGACGGATTCTGTCAGTGTCATCTCCAAGAGTTTAGTCTCCGGTGGTTATTGGAAATATCGCTATATGCTCGATCCGGGGACTTATTACATCTACTCATGGGCTGAAATTCATAGTAACCCGAGTAACCTTGCCATTAACCTGGAAGGAAAATTACTCCCTCTGGGATCGGGATTCAAACGTCCGTTGGATGCGGGAAGCTACGATTCCGACTTCAGCTATACCGACACCTATAATACCAGTCGGAATCCCGGTAGCAAACTCACTAACAAGGCGGGCAACGAGGCTTTCTATCGTCTGGTGCTGAACTCTCCCATGGAGCTGACTATCAATAACTGCGGATCTGCGGTGGCCGATACTTACCTGAGTGTCTATTCTGCCGGACAAAAATGCTTGTATTACAATGACAATTACAGTGGTACGGGTGGCTGTAGCAATTCCCTGCGTGCCTACCTTCATATTCCCGTTCTGATGCCCGGAACCTATTATGTGGTGACGGACGGTTCTACCAATGGTAATGTGACTACAAGCATTCAGGGACATTCTCTGGGAGAGATTGGTGACAAGCTGGTTACCGCAATAGATGCCGGAAGTCATAATGGAGGCTTTATCTATTCTGACACGCGTAACACTTCTTCGGGCTACACCAATCAGTTTAGTGGCAAATCGACCCATGACGTTTTCTATAAACTGACGTTGAAACATCCTGTAGACCTGAAGGTCAGCCATTGCGGTTCTGTTATTACCGATACGTATCTGAGCATCCTGAATTCGTCGGGAACCGTCCTCTACTCCAATGACAACTATACCGGAGCGGAGCAATGCGGCAGTACGGGAAATGCGCAGATAAAGATTAACAAGTTAGCCGCAGGGACGTATTACATAGTATCCGAAGGCAACACTCAGGACGGATTTATCACGACTAATATTGAAGGGCGTGGAGTTTGTGGAGCGCTTTCCACGACAATGGACCGGCCTCATGTGATCTCTTATATCCCTACGGTAGCAAGCGACAATGTTCTCACTTTGGGAGCTGATGAAGTGCGGCACGAGATCCAGTATTATGATCGCTTCGGTAATCCTACGGTCAAGGTCCAGCATGGCTTCTCTGCTTATGGCGACGACCTTTTCACGTTGCAGGAATATGACGGCATCGGTCGTGAGTCCAACCTCTGGCTTCCGGTGACCAAAGGCGGCACCAATGGTTCTTATGTCGATCCAGCTGCGTTGAAATCCACTGCTGAAGAATTCTCGCCTTATGGTAAGGATGCGCATCCTTACAGCCGTACTATTTACGATAACTCGCCATTGAATGAAGTTGTCGAGCAATACGGTCCCGGCTCGGACTGGCATTCCGGCGTGCGTCCGGTACGCACCGACCGTATGACGAACCTGAGCGCGGAAGATGCGGAAACCACTTCATCAATTGATGTGCCTGCGGAACATCTGATTGCCCGTATCTATGAGGTGACTGATACCGGCATCTCCAGTCCTGGAACGTATCCGACTGCCACGCTGGATGTGACGAAGACTACGGATGAGGATGGCCACATCAGTTATGAATTCAAGGATAAATCCGGTAAGAGCATTCTGACCCGGCAACTCGAAGGGGATACTAAGCACGATACCTATATGGTTTATGATAACTACGACAATGTGCGTATGGTTCTTCCCCCGCTGGCAGCCGATGGTTTGACAGGTAATTCTTCCTGGGCTGAAACGAACGAGACGTTGAAAAAATATGCCTATATTTATCATTACGATAAATACAACCGTTGTATCTACAAAAAGCTTCCCGGCTGTGAACCTGTATACACCATTTATGATGCTGCCGACCGCCCCGTTTTTACTCAGGATGGCAATCAGCGTGATAAGGGAGAATGGTCCTTCTGTATTGTGGATGGCTTAGGACGTGTAGCCTTGACGGGAACTTGTAAGAATACCTTGAGCTACACTGCCGATCCCTTGAAGAACAAGCTCGTGAAAGCTACCCGTGTTAAAGAGAATAATACTTTGAAAGGGTATAGTGTATCGGGTTATACACTGACTACCCCTACGGTATTATCCGCCAATTATTACGATGATTACACTTTTCTGGGGTATAACGGAATCCTTAATAATGCTTCCACTACCTACTCACCTGAAACGGGATACGGCAAACAATACTCCGGTGGCTGCAGGGGACAACAGACCGGAGCCTGGACGGCACGCCTATCCAAGGGCGGAGTAACCGGTACCCCATTATACACCGTGATGTACTATGATGAACGTTACCGCGTTATCCAGCAGAAAGGCAATAACGAACTTGGCGGGACGGACCAGTTGTTTACTGCTTACAACTTTAACGGTCAGCCAACGAAGGTAAAGCAGGTACGTACCGTTCCCGGTAAAGATACCATGACGGAACTGTGTACACATACGTACGACACTGCCGACAGGTTGTTAAAAACGACTTACCAACTCAACAGCGAGACTCCCGTTGTATTAGTCGATAACGTGTATGACGAAGTGGGTCGTCTTAAAACTGAGCGTCACAACGGCAATGTTAAACTGAAAACGGACTATGCGTATAATGTACGTTCATGGACCAAGCATATCACGGGTCTGTTATTCAATCAAACGCTGAATTACCAGGAAGAAACAGCGGGTAATACTCCTTGCTATAATGGTAATATCAGCAGTATGTCCTGGAAGTCAGGAGCGGAAACAAGCGAACGCGGATACCACTTTACATATGACGGTCTTTCCAGATTGAAGGATGCGATCTATGGAGAAGGCATTTCACTTGCCGTTAATCCTAACCGCTTCAACGAACAGATCACTGGTTATGACAAGATGGGAAATATCCTTGGCTTGAAACGCTACGGACAGACTTCCTCTACAGGCTACGGATTGATTGATAACCTAAATCTGACTTATAACAGCAATCAATTGCAATCAGTGAAAGATATTGCAACCGGTGTTGTCTACGGCAATGGAACCGAGTTTAAAGACGGTACAAACCAGAGAACTGAATACACTTATGACAAAAACGGTAATCTGACTAAAGATTTAAACAAGAATATTAGTAATATTCAATATAATCTTTTAAATTTGCCTAGTCAGGTGAGTCTTGCGGGTAGCAATAGTATAGATTATGAATACGGAGCGGATGGAACGAAACTTCGTACGGTTCATAAAACCGGTAGTACTACTCTAACAACCGATTACTGTGGCAATGCGATCTATGAGAATGGTGTATTGAAGATGCTGCTGAATGAAGCCGGCTATGTTAGTTTCCCTGATAAGAAGTTCCATTTCAATTTGAAGGATCATCAGGGTAATACTCGTGTTGTAGCTGATAAGGATGGCAATGTGGAAGAGACGAATGCTTATTATCCTTTTGGTGGTAATTTCACATCTACAGCGAACATCCAGCCTTACAAGTATAACGGTAAGGAGTTGGATACGAGGAATGGTTTGAATTGGTATGATTATGGTGCTAGGCATTATGATGCTGCGATAGGAAGATGGCATGTGGTGGATCCTTTAAGTGAGAAATATAGTTTTGTTAGTCCTTATGTTTATTGCATGAATAATCCGATGAAATTTATAGATCCTGATGGAAAAGGGGACTTTATAGATGAAAAAGGCCGATATATAGGTAATGATGGTAATGATGATGGCAAACTGTATCTTATAAAAACAATAAAAAACATTTTGACAATGATGCTCCTTCTGCCGGTATATCTTCAAAAGAAGCGAAGGCAACGACTAATTTTATAAAAGAGAATTCCGGTAACTCTGAGGCTTTTAGTAAAAATTTGATAGCTTATAGTAACAGTGTGGAAATAATTAGTGATAAAGCTATACGTAAACAGATGGTAGACATTGTCAATCAAGATTCAGGTACCGGTGGAACATCTGATGAGAATAATAGAGAATATGGCGGTGTAGTGCGTGACAATGAAGTGATGGAATCACCAGAAGGGCCTGTAGGCGATCCTCTAAAACAGGATCATACGGATATAGCTCATCCTGATGTACGTCCTGGTGATATTGTATTTCATAGTCATCCAAGTGGAAGAGTCGGTAGTATAAATACAGAAACTGGAGCGCGGACGGATGCCATGAAAACAACCAAGACTGGTCGATGGGATCAAGCACCTTCTAAGGAGGATGTAAATAATGCTTCAGGGAACGAGTATGTATTTGCTCGTGGATCAGGTAAGGTTTATATTTACAATAAATCAGGAGTCGTAGCTACCATGCCACATAAATCTTTTGTAAATATTAAAAATAAATAGAAATTATGAATAGACTTTATTTAGCTATGTTTTTTGCTTGTATTGTGAGTCATTGTTTCTCACAATCCAGGGATTCGGATCAACTAAAAGATATGATTAATATAAGTGCAGAGAAGTATATATTGTCAGAACTAGAATGGATAAAGGAAAAAAATATTCCAAAAGAACGTTATGGTGATCAGTTTCTCTTTGAAAGAACGAATCTTCCTACTGATTTTAAATTCAATGATTCTATAGTTAGAAAATATAATGTGGGTATTCTGGATAATGTTGCAAAATTTGGTCGTAAAAAACTTAAAGAGGGGATACTTATGTTTGAGTTTCATCCTATATGTATTAACAGAAATGAAATCTTTATAGGTATTTCTAGTATAACTTTGATTAAAATAGGAAGAGACCTCAGTATTAGTCGTTCTCCAGAAGGTGATTTTGTAATTTATAGGTTTTGTTATTCTTGTGAAAAACAAGAATGGAAACTGGTTGGAATAAGACCAAGTTATTCTGAAAATTTTATATTGGTTGAATAAAAATAGAATATGAGGTTGTGTCAAAACGCTGGCCCAACCTTTTTTTATGCACAAAGCCCAGACTTTCCCAAGCCCGGGCTTTGTTATTACCCAAAGTTTTTGTATCTTTAGGCATAAAGTTTTTCGTTATGGCAAAGTTACATTTTCGTCCTTACATTCCCAACCAAACAGTTCTTTTTCCCCAAAGAATTGATGAAAACATAGCAGCGAACGATCCGGTTCGCATAGTTAATACTGTTGTTGATAATCTCAATCTTGACAATTTCAAGAAGCTTTATAAAGCAACCGGTCGTTGTCCTTATCATCCTAAAATGATGCTCAAGGTGATTATTTACGCCTACATGAACAATATCTATTCGTGCCGCAAAATAGAGAAGCTTCTCCTACGTGACATTCATTATATCTGGCTTTCCGGTAATGAACATCCGGATTTTATTACCATCAACCGTTTCCGTAACCGTGTCAAGGAGGAAATCAACAACGTCTTCACGCAGTTGGTCCTTGTCCTTGCCGACAAAGGTTTCATCAGCCTTGACGTAGAGTATATCGACGGTACCAAGATTGAGTCCAGGGCCAACAAATATACTTTTGTCTGGCGCAAGACAGTCGAAAAGAACCGTACAAAGCTGATGGATAAGATCCGCATTCTCCTGGAGCAGGTGGATGAAGCCATAGCCCAAGAGAACTCCGTCAAAGACACCCCCGTAGAGTTCACTCCCGCCATGCTCTCAGATATAGTGGATGAACTTAAAGAGGTACTGGAACACCAACCTGTAACAAAGGACAAGGAACAAAAGAAAGTCATCCGGGAAAAGAAGAAACAGGTCCGGGAACTTGAGGAGTACCGTGACAAGTTGATGGAATACGACAACCATCTTGATACTCTTGGAGAACGCAACTCCTATTCCAAGACCGATCCTGATGCCACCTTCATGCGCATGAAAGAAGACGCCATGAGAAACGGGCAGACAAAGCCCGGATATAATCTGCAAATAGGTACCGAGAACCAATTCCTCATAGACTTCCGACTGTTTCCAAACCCAACCGATACACTGACCCTCATACCTTTCTTCCACTCCTTTGAGCAACGCTATAACCGCTTACCAACTGTCGGTGTGGCAGACTCCGGTTACGGCTCGGAAGAAAATTACCGGTTCATGCAAGATAATGGGATAGAAGCCTTTGTCAAGTACAACTACTTCCATAAAGAACGGCGTCCCCGTTATACCCCCAATCCATTCCATACGGAGAGTCTCCATTACAATGCGGAAGAGGATTATTACGTTTGTCCTATGGGGCAGCACATGAACCGTATAGGAACCAGATGTGACAAGACTGCGAGCGGATACATCACCGAAAGTGCCCGGTATAAAGCACAAAGATGTGAAGGGTGCCCTTTGCGTGGCAGTTGCTTTAAAGCCCGGGGGAACCGTATTATAGAAGTAAACCACCGGTTAAACCAATACAAACGGCAGGCACGGGAAAGGTTGCTCTCGGAAGAAGGCATCAGGCATAGGGGAAGGCGATGTATAGAACCGGAAGCAGTTTTTGGACAAATGAAACACAACATGGCATACAGAAGGTTCCGGCATGTGGGACAAGACAAGGTTACAATGGACTTTGCCTTCTTTGCTATAGCATTTAATATCAAAAAAATGTGTGCAAAACTGCTAAAAGCGAGAAAGGGAAAGAATGTACACGCTATATTTATCGCTCTCAGACCATGTGTGGCTCAAAATGCGGGGAATGTAACGACTTATCGTTTAATGAGGCAAAAAATAGCCGCATAGACAAAAAAGGAAAATGAATGTTTTAGATCAAAAAAAGGAGATGTGCCTGAGTTTTGACACACCTCCATGTAACTTTTTATCAGAATGTATTCTTGGAAAAGATAGACGAGCTTATCTCTATTTGGAAATTTTAGTCGTAGTAATTTTATTACATAAATATATTGTGATTTTAAAAATTAAAAAAATATATTATGAATAGACTCTATTTAACAATCCTCTTTAGTTTTCTTTTGAATTATTGTTTCTCACAATCAAAGGAAACGAACGAACTAAATGATATGATCACTACAAGTTTAGAATTGAATTTATCATTAAGAATTAAAGCATTCAAAGATCAAAATGTTTTAGAAAGTTCTAAGCCTTTTATTCTAACAGGAGAAAACTTTCCACGTAGTTTTGAACTGACTGATTCTATTATGAAAAAATACAAGGTAAGATTCATTAATATGAAACAATATAACCGTAAAACTCTTAGAAAAGGAATTGATATCATAGGTTTACTTCCTATCCGTATCTATAAAGATGAACTTTTAATATCGATTGTAGATATACATCTTACTAAAAGATGGAAAAAACTCCATCCAGATTGTCCAGACTTTTCTGTGATTTATAGATTCCGTTATTTTTGTGAACAACAAAAATGGAAACTGGTTGACGTAGAACCATCTTATTCTAAGAATATTTATTGGGTTGAATAGAAACAACATATAGAAGTTATCTTATTGTATTACTTTGATAGAAATTGTCTAATTATAGACAATTTCTATCAAAGTATTTTCTGTCTAATGAAATTTCTTCAACAGGAAATATAAACAGAATGGTAGTGGAATAACAATATTTAGCAAACTGTTTCTATAGAAGGCATAATCACTTTTTCATGTAACACCTGACAAACGACCTTTTGTATTATTTATTCCCATACTTAGTCAAGGTTCGACATGGTTCCTCTCCTTATGGAAACGACCTTTTCACGTTATAGGAGTATGACGGTATCGGTCGTGAATCCAATCTCTGGCTTCCGGTAACAAAAGGTGGAACTAATTGAGCTCGGAAGATGCGGAAACCACTTCATCAATTGATGTGCCTGCGGAACATCTGATTGCCCGTATCTATGAGGTGACTGATACCGGCATCTCCAGTCCTGGAACGTATCCGACCGGCACGCTGGATGTGACGAAGGCTACCGATGAGGATGGCCACATCAGTTATGAATTCAAGGATAAATCCGGTAATACCATTCTGACCCGGCAACTCGAAGGGGATAATATGCACGATACCTATATGGTTTATGATAACTACGACAATGTACGTATGGTTCTTCCCCCGCTGGCAGCCGATGGTTTGACAGGTAATTCTTCCTGGGCTGAAACGAACGAGACGTTGAAAAAATATGCCTATATTTATCATTACGATAAATACAACCGTTGTATCTACAAGAAACTTCCCGGCTGTGAACCTGTATACACCATTTATGATGCTTCCGACCGCCCCGTCTTTACTCAGGATGGCAATCAGCGTGATAAGGGAGAATGGTCCTTCTGTATTGTGGATGTTTTGGGACGTGTAGCCTTGACGGGAACTTGTAAGAACACCTTGAGCTACACAGCCGATCCCTTGAAGAACAAGCTCGTGAAAGCCACCCGTGTTAAAGAGAATAATACTTTCAAAGGGTATCGTGTATCCGGTTATACACTGACTACCCCTACGGTATTATCCGCTAATTATTACGATGATTACACTTTTCTGGGTTATAACGGAATCCTTAATAATGCTTCCACCACCTATTCACCTGAAACGGGATACGGCAAACAATACTCCGGTGGCTGCAGAGGACAACAGACCGGAGCCTGGACGGCACGCCTCTCCAAGGGCGGAGTAACCGGTACCCCATTATACACCGTGATGTACTATGATGAACGTTACCGCGTTATCCAGCAGAAAGGCAATAACGAACTTGGCGGGACGGACCAGTTGTTTACTGCTTACAACTTTAACGGTCAGCCAACGAAGGTAAAGCAGGTACGTACCGTTCCCGGTAAAGATACCATGACGGAACTGCGTACACATACGTACGACAATGCCGACAGGTTGTTAAAAACGACTTACCAACTCAACGGCGAGACTCCCGTTATTCTTGTCGATAACGTGTATGACGAAGTGGGTCGTCTTAAAACTGAGCGTCACAACGGCAATGTTAAACTGAAAACGGACTATACGTATAATGTACGTTCATGGACCAAGCATATCACAGGTCTGTTATTCAATCAAACGCTGAATTACCAGGAAGAAACAGCTGGAAATACTCCTTGCTATAATGGTAATATCAGCAGTATGTCCTGGAAGTCAGGAGCGGAAACAAGCGAACGCGGATACCACTTCACTTATGACGGTCTTTCCAGATTGAAGGATGCGATTTATGGAGAAGGCATTTCACTTGCCGTTAATCCTAACCGTTTCAACGAACAGATCACTGGTTATGACAAGATGGGAAATATCCTTGGCTTGAAACGCTACGGACAGACATCGGCAAGTAGCTACGGATTGATTGATAACCTAAATCTGACTTATAACGGCAATCAATTGCAATCAGTGAAAGATATTGCAACCGGTGCTGTCTACGGCAATGGAACCGAGTTTAAAGACGGTACAAATCAGAGAACTGAATACACTTATGACAAAAACGGTAATCTGATTAAAGATTTAAACAAGAATCTTAGTAATATTCAATATAATCTTTTAAATTTGCCTGGTCAGGTGGTTCTTGCGGGTAGCAATAGTATAGATTATGAATACGGAGCGGACGGAACGAAACTTCGTACGGTTCATAAAACCGGTAGTACTACTCTAACAACCGATTACTGTGGCAATGCGATCTATGAGAATGGTGTATTGAAGATGCTGCTGAATGAAGCCGGCTATGTTAGTTTTCCTGATAAGAAGTTCCATTTCTATTTGAAGGATCATCAGGGTAATACCCGTGTGGTGGCGGATAAGGATGGCAATGTGGAAGAGACGAATGCTTATTATCCTTTTGGTGGTAATTTCACATCTACAGTGAATATTCAGCCTTACAAGTATAACGGTAAGGAGTTGGATACGAAGAATGGTTTGAATTGGTATGATTATGGTGCTAGGCATTATGATGCGGCTATAGGAAGGTGGCATGTGGTGGATCCTTTAAGTGAAAAATATGGTTTCGTTAGTCCTTATGTTTATTGCATGAATAATCCGATGAAATTTATAGATCCTGATGGAAAAGGGGACTTTATAGATGAAAAAGGCCGATATATAGGTAATGATGGTAATGATGATGGCAAACTGTATCTTATAAAAACAATAAAAAAACATTTTGACAATGATGCTCCTTCTGCCGGTATATCTTCAAAAGAAGCGAAGGCAACGACTAATTTTATAAAAGAGAATTCCGGTAACTCTGAGGCTTTTAGTAAAAATTTGATAGCTTATAGTAATAGTGTGGAAATAATTAGTGATAAAGCTATACGTAAACAGATGGTAGACATTGTCAATCAAGATTCAGGTACCGGTGGAACATCTGATGAGAATAATAGAGAATATGGCGGTGTAGTGCGTGACAATGAAGTGAAAGAGTCCCCTAAAGGACCTGTAAGCGATCCTTTGAAACAGGATCATACGGATATAGCTCATCCGGATATACGGCCTGGTGATGTTGTATTTCATAGTCATCCAAGTGGAAGAGTCAGTAGTATAAATACAGAAACTGGAGCGCGGACGGATGCCATGAAAACAACCAAGACTGGTCAATGGGGGCAAGAACCTTCTTTGGAGGATATAAATAATGCTTCAGGAAACGAGTATGTATTTGCTCGGGGATCAGGTAAGGTTTATATTTACAATAAATCAGGAGTCGTAGCTACCATGCCACATAAATCGTTTGTAAATATTAAAAATAAATAGAAATTATGAATAGACTTTATTTAGCTATGTTTTTTGCTTGTATTGTGAGTCATTGTTTCTCACAAACAAAGGAATCAGATCAACTTAAAGATATGATTAATATAAGTGTGGAAAAGCATATATTGTCAGAACTAGAATGGATAAAAGAAAAAAAAATACAAAAAGAACAATATGGTGATCAATTTTTTTTTGAGAAGGAGAAGTTTCCTACTGATTTTAAATTCAATGATTCAATAGTTCGGAAATATAATGTGAGTTTTTTTGAAGTTTCAAACTTTAGTCGCAAAAGACTTAAAGAGGGGATAGGTGTTTTAGAGTTAGGTACTATATGTATAAATCAAAACGAACTTCTAATAGATATTTCAAATGTGTATCTGACTAAAAAAGGAAAAGAGATCTTTATTGCCCGTGATAAGGAAAGTGGTTTTGCGACTTATAAGTTTCGTTATTTTTGTGAAACGAAAGAATGGAAACTGGTTGGAATAAGACCAAGATGCTGTTCTGACGAGTTTACATTGGTTGAATAATAATAGCACATAGAGAGTGCCAATAAAGGCACTCTCTAGCTTTTTTGTCAGAATGTATTTTGGGAAAAGAAGAACGAGTTTACGTCTATTTAAAGAGCTGGAGTCATGACTATTACCCCACAGAAATATATTATAAGTCTCACAATTGAAAAATAGATATTATGGATAGATTTTATTTAACTATACTTTTAAGTTGCATTGTGAGTTACTGTTTCTCACAATCAAAGGAAACGAACGAACTGAATGATATGATCACTACAAGTTTAGAATTAAATTTATCATTAAGGGTAAAGGCACTCAAAGATCAAAATGTCTTAGAAGGTTCTAAACCTCTTATTCTAGCAGGAGACAACTTGCCTCGGTATTTTGAACTGACTGATTCTATTATGAAAAAATACAATGTAAGATGGCTTAATATGAAACAATATAGCCATAAAGCTCTTAGGAAAGGAGTTGATATTATAGGTCTACTTCCTATCCGTATCTATAAAGATGAACTTTTAATCTCGATTGTGGATATACATCTTACTAAAAGATGGAAAAAGCTTCATTTGGATTGTCCAGACTATTCTGTGAATTATAGATTCCGCTATTCTTGTGAGCAGCAAAAGTGGGAATTAGTTGAAATAGAGCCATCTTATTCTAAGAATATTTATTGGGTTGAATAGAAACAACATATAGAAATTATGTGTGTCCGGTTACACACTGACTACCACTATAGTATTATCCGCCAATTATTACGATGATTACACTTTTCTGGGTTATAACGGAATCCTTAATAACGCTTCCACTATCTACTCGGCGGAAACGGGATACGGCAAACAATACTCCGGTGGCTGCAGGGGACAACAGACCGGAGCCTGGACGGCACGCCTATCCAAGGGCGGAGTAACCGGTACCCCATTATACACCGTGATGTACTATGATGAACGTTACCGCGTTATCCAGCAGAAAGGCAATAACGAACTTGGCGGGACGGACCAGTTGTTTACTGCTTACAACTTTAACGGTCAGCCAACGAAGGTAAAGCAGGTACGTACCGTTCCCGGTAAAGATACCATGACGGAACTGCGTACACATACGTACGACAATGCCGACAGGTTGTTAAAAACGACTTACCAACTCAACGGCGAGACTCCCGTTATTCTTGTCGATAACGTGTATGACGAAGTGGGTCGTCTTAAAACTGAGCGTCACAACGGCAATGTTAAACTGAAAACGGACTATACGTATAATGTACGTTCATGGACCAAGCATATCACAGGTCTGTTATTCAATCAAACGCTGAATTACCAGGAAGAAACAGCTGGAAATACTCCTTGCTATAATGGTAATATCAGCAGTATGTCCTGGAAGTCAGGAGCGGAAACAAGCGAACGCGGATACCACTTCACTTATGACGGTCTTTCCAGATTGAAGGATGCGATTTATGGAGAAGGCACTTCACTTGCCGTTAATCCTAACCGTTTCAACGAACAGATCACTGGTTATGACAAGATGGGAAATATCCTTGGCTTGAAACGCTACGGACAGACATCGGCAAGTAGCTACGGATTGATTGATAACCTAAATCTGACCTATAACGGTAACCAATTGCAGGCTGTCAATGACAATGCCACTAGTTCTGCTTATGGCAATGGAACCGAGTTTAAAGACGGTACACACCAGAGAACGGAATACACTTATGATAAAAATGGCAATCTGACTAAAGATTTAAACAAGGATATTAGTAAAATCGGATATAATCTTTTAAATTTGCCTGATGAGGTAACCTTTGCCAACGGTAACAGCATCCGGTATGAGTATGCTGCTGACGGGACGAAGCTTCGTACGGTGCATAAGACGGGTGCTACTACCTTGACAACGGATTACTGTGGGAATGCGGTCTATGAGAACGGGGTGTATTGAGGATGCTGCTCGATGAG
This sequence comes from Bacteroides bouchesdurhonensis, assembly GCF_900155865.1. Lineage (GTDB taxonomy): Bacteria > Bacteroidota > Bacteroidia > Bacteroidales > Bacteroidaceae > Bacteroides > Bacteroides bouchesdurhonensis. Next base: position 223,718 of record NZ_LT707006.1, on the reverse strand, counting down.
GCGGGGTATGTGAGTTTCCCGGACAGGAAGTTCCATTTCTATTTGAAGGATCATCAGGGTAATACCCGGGTAGTGGCGGATAAGGATGGGAATGTGGAAGAGACGAATGCTTATTATCCTTTTGGTGGTAATTTCACATCCGCAGCTAATACTCAGCCTTACAAATATAACGGTAAGGAACTGGATGAGAAAAATGGATTAATTTGGTACGATTATGGTGCAAGGCATTATGATGCGGCTATAGGAAGATGGCATGTGGTGGATCCGATGAGTGAGAAATACTACGAATGGACTTCCTATGTCTATTGTGGTAATAATTCGGTGAATATGATTGATCCCATAGGTACAGATTGGTATCGTTCAGAAAATGGGGATATAAAATGGCGGAAAAGCAAAGATAAAGAATATACAGATGATAATGGTAACGTTTGGATAAACATTGGGTCAAATATGCTATTCACTAATGGAGAGCGTTCTATATTATTTCAACAGTTTGAGGGAGATGATGGTGAACTTACTTTGCATACTGCTGTAATCAACCAGAATGAAGAGAAACAAAAAGAAGACTTAGAAGCAGCATATGCACAACTAAGTACATCTTCATCAAGAGTAGCAGCCAAGGAATATCACAAAAATCCAACTCTAAAGAATTGGTTGAAATTTTGTAGTTTAGAAGTAGTAGGGCAATATACTGACCCTGTAAGAGTTGTTAATGGCTTAGCTATAGGAATAGGAGGGATTTCTGCAAGTTCTTCCTCTAAGCCAACTTTTGGAAGATCCCCTAATGCTAAATATCATACATATAGGCATATTGAAAAAATGGGATTATCTAGAGAAGCTGTAAATAATGTAATTCTTTCAGACTTTAAAAAAATTACTTCTAGTATAAAAGAGGGGCAACCTGTCAATCGTATAATCTCAGTAAATGGAAAAGAGTTGCAATATACAGTATATAAATTAAAAGATGGAACATTTAATGTTGGTAGAATTCATGGAAAGAAATAGGCGAATAACAAAAGACGAAGGGAGACTTCTAGAATTTTTAATAGAAAAATCTTCTTTGGAAGTTCCAGAAAATTGGAAAGATATTTTAGTGGTCTCTCCGATGGATGATGGAGGTATGGGGAGTTTATCTTTATCCCTGCCACCATATGACAACGAAAATCATAGTTTTGGAAGGGAAGTTAGTACATGTAATTTTCTTGATTCAGATGGTGTCCTTGTTATTGCTTCACTTTATCTTGATGAAAATGATCGCTTATTTGAACTTGATATGTGGAAAGTTGATTTTCAGCCATTATTAAAAATACCAGATAAATTTAACGAAAATGAATGGGAGAAAACTTGAAATTGAGTAAATTCACATGCATGTAACATTACCCTGATATTAATTATCCAATAGATATTGATGTCAGGGTATTTTTCTTTCATGTACCTTAATGGCTACTACAATCGTTGATACATGAACTCAATATTAGTTATCAGAGAGTTTAAAGGACAGCACTAATCAGACGATAGAGTATACTTATGACAAAAACGGTAATCTGATTAAAGATTTAAACAAGAATCTTAGTAATATTCAATATAATCTTTTAAATTTGCCTAGTCAGGTGGTTCTTGCGGGTAGCAATAGTATAGATTATGAATACGGAGCGGACGGAACGAAACTTCGTACGGTTCATAAAACCGGTAGTACTACTCTAACAACCGATTACTGTGGCAATGCGATCTATGAGAATGGTGTATTGAAGATGCTGCTGAATGAAGCCGGCTATGTTAGTTTCCCTGATAAGAAGTTCCATTTCTATTTGAAGGATCATCAGGGTAATACCCGTGTGGTGGCTGATAAGGATGGCAATGTGGAGGAGACGAATGCGTATTATCCTTTTGGTGGTAATTTCACATCTATAGCTAATATTCAGCCTTACAAGTATAACGGTAAGGAGTTGGATACGAAAAATGGATTGAATTGGTATGATTATGGAGCAAGGCATTATGATGCTGCGATAGGAAGATGGCATGCAATAGATCCAATGAGTGAGAAACTATATAGTTTGAGTCAATATAAATATTGTCGAAATAACCCAATAAATAGATTAGATACAGATGGGAAGTGGGATGTTAAAGTTCATGTTCATAGGAATAGAGAAGTTTTTGGATACGGTTTTTTAGTTGTAACGGATAAATCAGGAAATACTATTTATAATACAACAGTTAGAGTAGAGGGTTCGAATTCAAAAGAAAATGGATACAATAAACGTAATCGTAGTAAAACATATGCTGATACTCCTACAGGTGTATATGAAATTCGAGGTTGGTCTAAACGACTTTTTAACTTGAAGAAAGAGTCCTATGGACCTAATGATGTATTAGAATTAGATTATAAATCTGGAGAAGCTGCTGGTAAGCGTAATGGAATTCATTTGCATGGAGGCAGACAGGAAGGAACGGGAGGAAAAGGGAAAGGAGCAACCTTAAAAGTAGCACAGGGTTGTTTAAGAATATATGACGAAGATATAAAAGAAATGAAAATTAGAACTGATCTTTTAGAGATGAATGATTCAGAGGAGTCTGGAAATTCTTTTATCGTGACAGATGATTTAGAACGAATTGAAGATGGACCTGAACCACGTCCTTTTGATTATGCAAGACCAAAGGATGAAGAAGAAAATTATTTTGATAATATATTCTTCCGAATATTTCGAGTAGCAGAATTTATTAAAATGTAAACAATAACAATCACGTCTATAGATATATATTTTGCAATACTTTAGACGTGATTTTTTTTAAATTATCATATTACAATAGTTCGTTAAATATTTAATTAACATTTACGCAGCAATTGCTGCAAATTTCACTCCCTCTTCCCATAGTCTTCGATTTATTTCCTCGTTAGGATTAATCCCTAACACGGAAATAAATCGTTGCATAAGAAAAAGATTGTGGCACAGCACCTTTACAGATGCCATTGATAGAACAGTTCCCTTCTCCAAGGCTTTCACTTTTGCCAGATTTACACTGGTCAATGAAGCGTTAAAGTGGAAATGCAGTTTGTCCAAGTCGCGACTTTGGCAGTCGGTCAGCCCTGTGAATTGCTTGCTATCCCGGTAGCAAAATTCAATTTGAAAACGAGTCCTGTAATAATCCAGTATATCCATCGCTTTCATCTGCGTGTCCGTAGAGAAATATAACTTACGCACCTTCTTGTCATCACTTTCCCAAATACACAATCGAATATTTCTCCCTAAGGAACGGGAGTGGACGATTGCTGAAAGTATTCGTCCCTCTCCCTTTTCCAACTGAATAATTTCAAAACGTTCCTCTTCCAAGTGTTTCATATCAATTTTACCATCATACAATTTAGGTCGGCCCTTTTTACCCGTAGGTTGTTCCATCGTCAGATACCGGAAATAAGCGTCATCCCGAAAACGACTGATTACATGGAATCCCATATCCAGGGCACCATCCACAAAAGTGGATTTAGAGAAATAAGCATCGGCAACTACATACTTGGTCAGCCGCTGAAGAGTTCCCTTACGGGTACGAAGTACATGCAAATACCAATCTATCAATGTCCATTTAGCTTGTTCCAAGGTTTTCACAGGCGGCGTTTGAACGGCCTCCAAATGGAAGCAGGTATGAAGATCCATATCAATAATACCTATACCGGAGATTTCAAGACCATGCTTAGCCATTTTTGCACAACCGGACCAAAAACGGCCCAGATAGGGAGTGCATTTCCCTGACTTGCTGATATAACTCGGATCGAAAGCGATAGCAACACGGCTACTTATCTGAGATTCAGCCAAAGTCGCATTGAAGCAGAGCCAGTCAAACTTGCGACCAAACTGCTGACGATAGCGTTGTTCGCAAAAGCGACCATAACGACCCAGTTGAAGGAAATTAATCCTACCGGAGATAATCAGATATAAAAGTAGTACTTCAAGCATAAATTTCTCACGCCATTTGTTTATCTTTGCAGCTGACTGACTCAGTAAATTATTTATTATCTCAAGATATTGGTCAAGTTCGTTCAGATTCATTTTTTTCAGGATGTAGGAACCCTTAATATAATGAATTGGTAGGACTTGACCTACTTTTTAGTTGTTAATTCAAAACTTAACGAACTATTGATATGAATTATGAATAAACTATTTTTAATTAATCTTTTTTTTATAGTACTCATTCTCATTCCTACTTGTAGAAAAAGTAGCAATGCAAAGGATGCGAGTTGTGACATAGAAAAAGTATCAGAAGATACCAATCAAAAAATTGATGGAGTTTTATCTGATTCTGAAGTTAAAGTAGATTATGACATATCTCCATATATATTCAATGAATTGCCTCAAGACTCAGCACTACAATTTATTGAAATTCATAGAGAAGAAATAGGCAAAGTACTTCTTCGCTATTATGGTGAATATTCGACGATTGACAATGTTGATTCTATTGTTGAAGTGATGGCTGCTTGTAATTTTTCCAGTAAGGCAAATAAAGAATTAATATCATTTTACATTCATATATTGTCTGAAATATTAAAAAATGACAAAAGAGATGGATATATTGGGGAATATGAATCTGAGATTTGTTTTGAACTATTTACTAATTATCCGGGATTTTTTTATCAACATATAACTCACGTAAGTGAAAAGGTCAGAATAGGTTTTGTCGAAAGCATTATTAGGTCCTTTTATTATAATAATATAAATGAAGATAAGGAATTTTTAATTTTTAAAGAACATGGAAGAATGCTTCCGCAGTATAAGTCGGAAATCTCACTCATTACTAATATGATAAAAAAATACAAAGATAAATTGGATTTAGAGTAATATTATGTGTCTTACCCTGATATGAGTTGATTTTTACAATTTAGTTTAAGAGTAATTTAGATTACATGGTTAAATGCAGTCAAGAGCACATGGAGTGTTGCATTTTTTAATATTTACATGATGTATTGACCAATTGGCAGAGTGAAGTGTAAGAAAATTCTCACGAAGTTTCAACTAAATTATAATAGAACCCATTTGTCTAACTCGTGCATCTTCTTTATTTCAACTGTAAGTAACTGAAAAGCGTTACCACGTTATCCAGCAGAAAGGCAATAACGAACTTGGCGGGACGGACCAGTTGTTTACTGCTTACAACTTTAACAGTCAGCCGACGAAGGTAAAGCAAGTACGTACAGTTCCGGATAAAGAGACCATGACGGAACTGCGTACACATACGTACGACAATGCCGACAGGTTGTTAAAGACGACTTACCAACTCAACAGCGAAACTCCCGTTGTTTTAGTCGATAACGTGTATGACGAAGTGGGTCGTCTTAAAACTGAGCGTCACAACGGCAATGTTAAACTGAAAACGGACTATACGTATAATGTACGTTCGTGGACCAAGCATATCACGGGTCTTTTATTCAATCAAACGCTGAATTACTAGGAAGAAACAGCTGGAAATACTCCTTGCTACAATGGTAATATCAGCAGTATGTCCTGGAAGTCAGGAGCGGAAACAAGCGAACGCGGATACCACTTTACATATGACGGTCTTTCCAGATTGAAGGATGCGATCTATGGAGAAGGCATTTCACTTGCTATTAATCCTAACCGCTTCAACGAACAGATCACTGGTTATGACAAGATGGGAAATATCCTTGGCTTGAAACGCTACGGACAGACTTCCTCTACAGGCTACGGACTGATTGATAACCTAAATCTGACTTATAACGGCAACCAATTGCAATCAGTGAAAGATATTGCAACCAGTGCTGTCTACGGCAATGGAACCGAGTTTAAAGACGGTACACACCAGAGAACTGAATACACTTATGACAAAAACGGTCTGATTAAAGATTTAAACAAGAATATTAGTAATATTCAATATAATCTTTTAAATTTGCCTAGTCAGGTGATTCTTGCGGGTAGCAATAGTATAGATTATGAATACGGAGCGGACGGAACGAAACTTCGTACGGTTCATAAAACCGGTAGTACTACTCTAACAACGGATTACTGTGGCAATGCGATCTATGAGAATGGTGTATTGAAGATGCTGCTGAATGAAGCGGGCTATGTTAGTTTCCCTGATAAGAAGTTCCATTTCTATTTGAAGGATCATCAGGGTAATACCCGGGTAGTGGCGGATAAGGATGGGAATGTGGAAGAGACGAATGCTTATTATCCTTTTGGTGGTAATTTCACATCCGCAGCTAATACTCAGCCTTACAAATATAACGGTAAGGAACTGGATGAGAAAAATGGATTAATTTGGTACGATTATGGAGCAAGGCATTATGATGCGGCTATAGGACGTTTTACAACAATTGATCCTCTTTTGGAAGACTCATACTTTGTTAATCCTTATGCATATTGTTTGAATAATCCATGTACTCGAGTAGACCCTACAGGAATGAAGTCCCGTTATAATTGGGAAAAAAACAGATATGAGGATGAAGATGGAAATGAAGTTTCATTTGAAAGTGTAAAAGAGGAATATGGCATTGAGGAGGTTCCTTATAATGATATTCCCCCATCGGATGATGAAGAAGTTGATGGTGTTACAGGAGCTACTCTTATAGTGCCTAATTATAAGGAAATAAAAGAGATATATGTTTTACGAGAACCTATGACAGGGACACTCCCTTTTTTACCTGGAACGGGTCCTATCTCGCTTAAATCTTTAAAAGTATTATTTGAGTCTGGTAAAAGTTTGAAAGGTCTTGGATTTAACAGCTTTAAATCATTTAAGCAATTCTTTGGAAAAGCAGGAGATGGCATGGATTGGCATCATTTAGTAGAACAAACACCAAAAAAACATTTCTAACTTTGGGAAACAATTGATTCATAATGTTGATAATTTAATAAAATTGCCAAGTGGAAAAGGTAGTTTACATGCGAAAATATCTGGACATTACTCATCGAAACAGCCATTTACTGATGGATTAACTGTCAGAGAATGGTTAAGTACGAAAAGTTATCAGGAGCAATTAAAATATGGAATAGAAAAATTAAAAGAATTTGGATGGGAACCATGAGAAAAATTAAAGATGTAAAAGATGCATTGGGGCTGTTTGAAGAAGCGGCAATTAAACAAGGTGAGGCTATAGATGAAGGAAATAGTAAAGCAGCTAATCGCAACTATGATAAAATAGCAGAAGTTGCTAAATTCTTGCGAGCCAATAAATGTATAAAGGAATTGTCAGTGTTTTATGAACATTCTAATGTTTCTGTACGGTTATTTGCAGCTGCATATTTATTGCCTGTAGATGAAGAAAGAAGTATAAAAGTATTAGATGAAATTGCGAAAATGAAAGTGTTAGGCTCTCTTGATGCTAAGATGACTATACAAGAATGGAAAAACGGTAATTTGCGTAACTATTATACTTTGTAACTAAATATCATCCTGATAATAATTGCCTTTATATAAGCAACTTTTATCGGAATGATTTTATTTGTCTTACTCTGATATAAGTTGATTTTTACAATTTAGTTTAAAAGTAATTTTGATTACATGGTTAAATGCAGTCAAGAGCACAGGGAGGCTGCATTTTTTACATTTACATAATGTATTGAACAATTGACAGAGTGAAATGGTAAGAAGATTCTCACGAAGTTTCAAGTAGATTATATAGATCCCATTTGTTTAATTCGTATATCTTAGTGGCAAATCGACCCATGACGTTTTCTATAAACTGACGTTGAAACATCCTGTAGACCTGAAGGTCAGCCATTGCGGTTCTGTTATCACCGATACGTATCTGGGCATCCTGAATTCGTCGGGAACCGTCCTCTACTCCAATGACAACTATACCGGAGCGGAGCAATGCGGCAGTACGGGAAATGCGCTGATAAAGATTAACAAGTTAGTCGCAGGAACGTATTACATAGTATCCGAAGGCAACACTCAGGACGGATTTATCACGACTAATATTGAAGGGCGTGGAGTTTGTGGAACGCTTTCCACGACAATGGACCGGCCTCATGTGGTTTCTTATATCCCTACGGTAGCAAGCGACAATGTTCTCACTTTGGGAGCTGATGAAGTGCGGCACGAGATACAGTATTATGATCGCTTCGGTAATCCTACCGTCAAGGTCCAGCATGGCTTCTCTCCTTATGGCGACGACCTTTTCACGTTGCAGGCAGACTTCCTCTACAGGCTACGGATTGATTGATAACCTAAATCTGACTTATAACGGCAATCAATTGCAAGCTGTGAAAGATATTGCAACCAGTGCTGTCTACGGCAATGGTATCGAGTTTAAAGACGGTACAAACCAGACAACTGAATATACTTATGACAAAAACGGTAATCTGATTAAAGATTTGAACAAGAATCTTAGTAATATTCAATATAATCTTTTAAATTTGCCTAGTCAGGTGATTCTTGCGGGTAGTAATAGTATAGATTATGAATACGGAGCGGACGGAACGAAACTTCGTACAGTTCATAAAACCGGTAGTACTAATCTAACAACCGATTACTGTGGCAATGCGATCTATGAGAATGGTGGTATAAAAACAAAAAAACTAAGTATTATACATGGTTTGACGATGAGGAGGATGAAGAATGAAGAGCGATATACTTATATAGGTGGAAAAGGCTCTGTATTAGGTGAGTTTGAATCAATTATTGATAAACTATTAACTGACGGTTTTGACGTTGGAAGTTTATACAGTGATGGGTTCACATTTGATATAGTAGAAAATGATAAAGGAGCTTTATTAGGTTCAAAAGAAAGAGACTGGGATTTTCTCGATGAATTTGCTAATGGCGTAGGACCTGAATTTTCTATTTTTTTAAGTGACCATCCTTATACCATGGCTATGATGAATGATAAGTCGGTTTTAGAGGCACACCAAAGAATTGTTGATGGAATTACAGATATTCCAGGACAGATCACAGAATGGCCTGGCGACTGGACCTTATGGGATGCTTTAACTACAACTTCAGTCGCTAAACAATTTATCGGAAGTTATCGTTTTGATGCCTTTACTAGCAAGGATGGAAAGTCTTTGAACAATGTAATAAGTGATAGTAAAAGTATGTCTTCTTTTTTATACCATATGTGGTCAAGTAGTTGGAATCAACGAAGAAGTTCTCAGAAACCGATGAGTAATACTTACCAATTTTATATTTGGAAAACTTTAAAAATGATAGAATAATGAAAATGAAATTATGTCCTTTTATATTCTTATTAGCTTTATTATTAGTGTCCTGCGATTCATATTTCAAAAAACTGAAAGGAACAGACTATAGTGTAGGTTGGATAGATATGCCTCAAACGACAACAGTATATTATGATTTTCCGGATGGTACTGGTAGTAGGATAGGAGTAGTGGGTGGTGGTGTAACCGATGTATATTGGAATAAAAACTATATTTTAGCAAAAATGTGGCACCCATATGCCGATACATTGATAGGATATTATGTGATAAAAATATTCCCACCAGCAAAAAAAGCTATACCATGCAAAACTACAGGTCCATTATCAGAAAAGGAGTACGAAAAAACCAAAAAAGAATTAGGACTCAATGAAAAGGATATGAGACATATTAATCTTATGGAATAAATCGGATTTGTGCCAAGAGAACGGTAATTTACGTAATTATCATATCTTGTAACTTTATATCATCCTGGTAGTGATTGCCTTTATATAAGCAATTTCTGTCGGGGTGATTTTATTTGTTTTACCCTGATATAAATGGATTTTTGCAATTTAGTTTAAAAGTAATAATGATCACTTGGTTAAATGTAGTCAAAAGTAAAGGACTTTTGCTGCATTTTTTTACAGTATGCTCGGCATGAGTATTTAAAGCCCTATAGCTATTCGGAACGGTCAATGTAAATGAAGTAGACATAAGATGGAAAGTTAATACCCCTATCCGAGGAGGTCTCACGGACGTACAGAATAGTTTTTTTTACGAAATGTATGGAGTAAAGCTTGCCGTGAGAAGTCAGCAGAAGACGGAGAATACGCATGTGTATATGGAAAGCTTGGAAGAAGTGTAAGACAAAAGTGGCAAACTCATCAGATGTGGTATAGATAAATATAAGGCATACGAATGGGGTAATACTCGCAAAGGGTATTGGCGTATTGCTGATAGCCCCATTTTGAAAAGGGCGATGAATAACGATATCCTGCGCAAGGCAGGATATCGTTACTTTAATGGGTTCGTATCTCGAATGGCACCCAAAATAGGAACCGCCGTATGTCGAACGGCACGTACGGTGGTGTGAGAGGTCGGTAGACATGAAAATAGGAGATAAACATCTATGATTAGTGTTTACCTCCTACTCGATTTTTATCGTGAATCACTTGATTATTTGCCGATATGTCTACGAAATAGTTTATAATAAACTTGAATACCGTTTATAATAAACGTGGACAGAATTTATTATAAACTCGAATTACGTTTATTATAAATTAAATCCTTAATGTAAAGAATGAGGAACGGGCGTTTTACGTGATTCGAAAGTATCATATCTTACTAAAGATTATTGGTAATATGAAAATACATAACGTCCGTTCTGATAATCGCTGACTTTCGAATCTCTTTATCTGATATCTACTTAGGTAGATGAATTTGAATAGTTTTTCCGTTTCTGACCGTCTGTTTGAATATCGGTTTTCCGGCTACAAGGACAGATACCTCATTCTTTCCGTTTTCCGACTGTTTCACTTCCACATCGAATTCCTTTTCAAAGGCTCGTACACTTCTCAAATTCATGTGATCCCAACTTTCCGGCAGATGAGGCGTCAGTGTAAATGAACGGAGTCCTGTAGGACGGATACCAAACATACCTTCCGTTATAATACGTGCATACAATCCACTTTCGGCGGATAAATGGCGTTGATTACCTTCGGGCCATGCTTCGATAGCATAAGGAACATGATCACCCAACAAACGCTCATTGGAATAAAATTTTAAGTATTCAGTCGCTTTCTCAGCCTCTCCACAGGCATAGACACCGCGCAAAGCATATAAAGTGGAACGGTCCCAAAACGTTTTACTTCCTGATTCGGTCAGTAAACCGTCTTTGGTCCATAGGCTAGGGGAGAACAATGCTTTAATTGTTTCGTCTTTGCGATCATAGATTCCTACTGTCAATGGAATACAAATCCATGAACGGAGTTTATCGTTCCCTTTGTAGTAACGGTAAGTATTGAAACCTTCCACTTCACCTCCGAAGTAGCGATCCATGTTTTCTTTCAATTGTCCGGCTTGTTTCTTATATTGAGCCAACTGTGTAGAACTAACACCGATTTCTTTCCCTAAATAACAGGCAGATAAAAGTGCGTCATAATACAAAGAAGAAGTACACAGATTTGCTTTTCCTGCCGGGAAACGTCCTTCCAATTCATCGGCGTCTGATGCCACTACTCCTTCCGGATTCAATTGTCTTTTATTGTATTCAAGGCACCACTCGATAAGTGGCCATAGCTTTTTAGCTTCCTCTTGATTTCCTCTAGCCAATGCATATCGGGCAGCTCCATACGCTATCATGGCAGCGTCGCCACGATCACCCGCTCCGCCCCAAGTGCTTAACCCCTCGGCAATGATCGAACTTGGCAGCTTCTTGTACTCTGGGTTCATGAAACGTGCGAAATGTTGGAATGAACACAATGCCGACTGATTTCCTGTCTCATAACCCAGATAAGGGAAGAAAGGATTGATGTACTCAGCCTGATCGTTAGCCCAGATAGCTGCATAGTAAGACTCTCCACCGGGACCATGCATCAAGCCGCCTTTCGTATCATAGATACTTTCCGCACCACGGATTTTGGCAAAAGCAAACATCGTGTTAATAACAGGATCCGGTGTATCCAATATCAGGTTGTCCCACAAAGTGGCAACCAATGCTTCGCGTGCTTTCAGTTCTTTATCCACATCCATCACCAGTTCATCCTCATTGGGCTTATATCCGGTGAAGAAGACGCTGAAAGTAACCTCTTCATTCGGTTTTAGTACTACCGTTTTTCCTCCTTGGATTTCTGCTACCAAGCGATAACTACCATCGACTCCCTGTTCCGGCTGAGTCTGAATGACAGAACGTGACTGAGGTATTTCTACTTTGATTTCCTGATCATTGCAATTACGCAACACATATTTCTCGCAGAAAGCAGGTTTATCAGTGGATGGAAATAATATTCGTGTAAGTGCAACGTTTCCTCTATTGACTTTGAACATACTGTTTACTGTGATAATACCATTCAAAGTAATATTTTCTACCTTTTCACTTTGTAGGCTCTGGCCGTTTACAGAAATCATATCAGGAATATTCCAAGCAAATCTACGGGTGAGAGAAGCGTGTGTATTGTTAGGAATAGTACGCAACATAGGCCAAACAATGCTTCTGTTTACCATAAATGCTCCTTTTTCGTCAACTCCATAGCGGATAACGGAGGAAACCTTCAAACCACTCATTTCAATATGATCTTGATGAGTTTCTCCTTTTTGAGGATTCCATGTGATACTTCCGTTTGGATTGATCCTCCAGCGATTTTCTGCCTGAGCTACTTGAGTGAATAGGCTAGAGAGGCATAGAAATAAAAGAAAAAAAATGTGTTTCATAGGTTTAAATGTTTAAAAGCTAATATGATTCGTTTATATTCTTTTTCACTAATATGTGCTATGGCTCCATGATGTGAACCGGGAATGGCAAACGGTTTTGGGAACATCTAGAACTGAAACATAGCGACAGCTACAATACGATTGTTACAAACAGCATGTGTATCTACGATCTTTCCGCTTGAATATTCCACAGAGCCATACCAAGCAGTGCTGAGCGTATATTCTAATCCGAATTTCCAATTCGATACATTATAAGACAATTCGGCACCTGCCGTAACGAGTTGATCAAGATTAGTACCTGTGCCATAAAGTTTGCTACCGGCTTCCAGTTCATTACTTGTTCCAAGATTCTTGGCATAACCGATGAATATACCCGGTTTCCACTTCTGACCGTAGACAGCATTCACCCAAGTACTTGATACTGTTATCGGAGTATACTTTTGTTCTCCTGTACGATCATCGGTCGATTTAATTCCAAAACCTCCCAATCCGGAAGCCTGAGTCAGATTGGAACCTAAAACGGTCTTGGCACCTAAAAACCAATCTTTATTAATGTATTTTACATGCGCTTCATAAGACAGCGTTGTGATTCGTTCATTTACTTTATAAGTATGACCGTTTTCTCCGGTAGCTTGTGTACGTGGTTTTAATGAGAGCAGTTCAATACCCGCACCTGCTAACAAATTTTCTGATTTATAATCTGCACCTACATAGACTTCAGGTATACAGCTATTTTTTATATATGCTTGACTTTTACCCGCAGGACCTTGTGACAGATATTGAGATTGCCAGAGCAATGCTCCTGTCAATTGTAAGTTCCTATCTGTATAGCGGTAACGAATCTGAGGTGAACGATTAAAAGGTTGGAAAGGAGCTCCTGTGGCTAGATTGAGTATTTGTGGGGAAACATCACCAAACAAAGGATGCCAAGTTTGTCCGACTAATAAAGCTGAAGTACCCCAATCCAGATTAAAATAAGCGTGGCGAATACGGACAGTTGAGTATGAACTACCTGAACCGCGTAAATCTACTTCCACTTTAGCAGAAGTTTTTGCTGTCCCTAATTTCGGTCCGGCAACATCAATTCCTAAACGGGAATAAAGAATATAGAAACTACCATTTGCTGTTCCATTCAAATCATTACCGTCATCATCACGTATTTTATCCTTTGGGTACATATAAAATAATCCGTCCACAGTCTCTTCGTTTGCGCGGCTGTTATAGAAAAGATCAGTACGGACTTGTCCGTAGAATTTGTAACTAAAGTTTTTCTTTTGTGCGAAGACACCTGAGGTAATCAGGATACTTAATGCGATAAAATAGTATTTTTTCATAATGTGCTTGTTTATAAACGGGTGCAAAATTACAAAAATCTATTCGCTTTTCAGACTTTAGTAGGAGGATATTCGTAGATTAGTGTGGGTGTAATGATCTCACTGAAAATGGGAAAGTCGTCTATAATAGAAATTTATTTCCTTTATAGACGACTTTCCCATTGTTTTATTAGTGTACAAACTACCTACATGCGTTTGTAGGTCATTTTGTTATACATGTCACCGTATTCATCTTTTCCTTTAATTTCGATAACTAATTGTTTTGAATTGGCCGAGAGTAATTTGACGTTGAATCCTTCACTATCGCCATCTACTGGTATTAGTTTATTCCCATTCAAAGTAAATTTTTCAGTAGCATAGCTGTGCCAAGTTCCATTATAATATTCATAATGAACAACTGAATATGTGTTGTCTGAAATCTTAGAGATTATAAGTTTTTCGCTGTCATCACTAGGATTAGCGGGATCATAAGGGTCATTCCAACTGTCTTTTCCATCTTCGTCATATTCGTAACCTTCATCACGAATTAATCCCCATGTCCCCTCCAATTGTTTTACATCGATCTCGTCATCATCATCCGAGCAAGCGGAGAAACTAAACATACTTGCCAATAAGGCAATCATAAATAAGTACTTTTTCATAATGTTTTGTTTTATTAAATATAAGCAAAGATAAGTAAAACAAAGCATTGTATGTATATTGATAAGTTAAATAATGTTTTGTGTTACTTTTTGTCTACAATAAACATATTTTTACTCTATAGCCTGTTTATAAGATTACTAACTGCTTGCTGATATTTATCAATTCGATTGCTCTTATGTATAGCCTTTAATAACTTCTTATCTGCTTCAGGAAGAAGATATTCCCAGAAAGACTTCATTTTATTCACAAGCTGTGTGTCTCCACCGTTGAGTTGTTGTTCGTATTGTTGGTAAACGATAGTATGCATTTCCCGTATCTTTTTAGCCATTTCATCAGGAGATAACTTTTTTCCTGATTGGTATTCCAAAGCTAATGCAGGGTTAGCCAATAATCCGCGACCTATCATAATTCCGGCTAATGTAGGAAATTGTTCTTTGATGGCTTGAATTTCTTCTATGCTTTTGATATCACCATTATAGATTAACGGGTGTTTACATATATTCCGGAACGTAGCAAAACTTTCAAGGTTTACCTCTCCTTTGTATTGTTGTTTACCTAATCGGGGATGCATCGTTATCTGACGTAAAGGCAACTCATTCAGAATAGGTGCTAATTGAATGCATTCGTCCGGATTCTCCCATCCCAATCTCATCTTAATAGAAAAACTGATTTGAGGATATTTCGTGACTATACTTAGTAACGCTTTTACTTCTTCCGGATAGGGAAGGATGCCGGAACCATTATGTCGTTTAGCCAATAGTGGAAACGGACAGCCTAAATTAATATCTGCCTCCTTATAACCTTTCTCGATGAAAAGTGATAAAATCGTTTCTGCCTTTTCCGGTGAAGAGGCTAACAGTTGAGGAACCAGGTGTGGCACATGATTGTTGTCCGGCTCGATATCACGTATATCTCTTTTGCGGAAATTACCTTTTTCCAGTCGTACAAATGGAGTATAATAAATATCTACACCTCCAAAACAGGTGGCATGTGCATTACGGTAAATGGCTTCAGTATAGCCTTGTAATGGAGCAAAATGGATAGGAAGAATCTCTTGCATTGCTTTATTTTTGTCGCAAAGATACGGAAAGTAAAAGATAGGGACCTCACAGTTCCTCTTTTTCTGGTGTTAAATTGATTAAAGTCTGATTGTTACTCTGTATTTGAATGTTCATTATTTGGATATATATAGTTTTTATTCCATTTTCGATAGGCTTATTGATAGAAAATAACTACATTTGTATACATTTCAAATGAAATAAATATGAAGGTAAAGAAAATTAGTGCTGCTAATGTTGAGGCTTCTGCACTTCCTAAATTATTCGATGAAGAAAAAATCGATTTTCAACCAATTCAATGCGTTAATTGGGCTGCATATCCTTACAAACCTAAAGTGAGTTTTCGGATTGCTCATACAAAAGATGCTGTTTTATTGCATTTTAAGGTAAAAGAGGCGAGTGTTCGCGCAAAATATGGAGAAGATAATGGTGCTGTATGGACCGATTCTTGTGTTGAGTTCTTCTCTATTCCGGCGGGAGACGGAGTATATTATAATGTAGAGTGCAACTGTATTGGAACAATATTGATTGGTGCCGGAGCTACCCGTAATGGACGTGAACATGCTCCGGAGGAAATAACATCCCTTGTACAGCGTTGGGCTAGTTTAGGAAAAGAACCGTTTGAAGAACGCATAGGAGATGGAGATATTACTTGGGAAGTTGCATTGATCATTCCTTATGCAGTCTTTTTTAAACATCAGATACATTCATTGGACGGAAAAGAGATTAAAGCTAATTTTTATAAATGTGGTGATGATTTACAAACGCCCCATTTCCTTTCATGGAATCCGATTGTGATAGAACAACCGGATTTCCATCGTTCGGATTTCTTTGGTATGTTGGAATTTGAATAATTCTCTTCATAAATAAAAAGATGCACTGAAATTGGGGAAAACAAGTATATCTTTTACTTCAATCAACCGCATGATCCGACAGAGTCATGCGGTTGATTGAAGTGAAAGAAGCGGTTAGTTTACATAAAAGAAGTACTTGACTGTATCCGATTAACCGTATGTTTTTTGTTCCACAAATACTGGGAAGTTTGTTTGCAAACTCTTCAGTCTTTTTTTTAAAGATAAGGAAGATTGGAAACAAATATAACAGTCTTTTTCTGAAATTCTATAGTGTTTTCGCAGTGTTTTATTAATGCAAACCATCTTTCCTTCATCTTCATATTTTGGACTATTCTTCTGTAAATCTGATAATTGCATTGCGTCATCTTTTTTATCCCATTTGTATCGAGATAGTTATATATATCCATTATACTAAATCTATAATTCTACTGAATGGTAAGTGCCTTTTAGTTTTGCCTCGTGATAAGTAAAGGGGGGAAACGTTTATATAAGTGAATTGTTGAACTACATTAGTATGAAGTTTAGACTAAGAGACGATTACACTGATTGCTTCATCTTAGGAATGGATGACGCAATACAATTGCCAGATTTACAGAAGAATAGTCCAAAATATGAAGATGAAGGAAAGATGAATTAAAATGGAAATAGTAGCCGGAAATGTTGAAATAAACTATAATCAAATAAAAAGGTGGTGCCTTTTTGATATGAACACCACCTTTGCTTTTATTGAAAAGTAACTATCTGTTATTTTACAATTCCTCGTTCCGAGCTCTTGACAAAGTTTACAATGTTTTCAATCTCTTCACTCATTGGCACCTGATCAACGATTTTCTGCACTGCATCTTGTACGCTGAAGTTACCTTGGTAAATCAGACGATAGGCATTAGCAATGTGGCGGAGAATTCTCTCTGACGTATTGTGATGCTGTGACAAGACTACGGCATTTACTCCGTGATAAGCAACCGGATTTCCGGACATAATCACGTATGGAGGTACGTCTTTTGAAATACGGCAACCACTTTGTACGAGTGTCCAGCTTCCTATATGGCAATATTGATGGAGGGTAACGTTTCCACTCAGGATGACACAATCATCCAATACACATTCTCCGGCAATGGTTGTTCCAATACCAACTACACAATTATTTCCTATTTGGACATCATGACAAAGATGTACTTTATCCATCAGGTAATTTCCGTTTCCGATCTTTGTAGCATTCCCGGCAAAAGTGGCACGACTAATGACTACATTTTCGCGGATATCGTTGTTGTCTCCGATGATCAGACTACTTTCTTCACCGGTAAAATGAAAATCTTGCGGTTCTGCTCCCAGGACTGCATTCTGATGTATTTTATTTTCTTTCCCTATTTTTGTTCCTTTCAGGATACTAGCATAAGACATGATGATACAATCATCTCCTATTTCCACTCCTTTTTCGATATAAGCAAAAGGCTGAATGGTTACATTCTTTCCTATTTTTGCTTCAGGGTCTACATAAGCTAACGGACTAATCATAATAGTATATGTTTAAAGTTAATCTTCTCTTCCACCACCTAATGCCTGATAGAGGTTTACTACTGCTTGCATCCGGTCGAATGTATCGGAAACCTGAGAAATTTGTGCACTCAGGTAAGATTGTTGAGCCGACAGAACTTCCAGGTAAGTGGAGGTCCCTAAGTTAAACAATTCCTTGGTATCGTTAGCAGCTTTTTGTGCAGCTTCTACCTGTATTTTTCTGGATTCTGCCTTTTCACTGGTTGTTTGATATAAACTCAAAGCATTGCTGACTTCACTTCCGGCATTCAATAACGCTTGTTGGAAGGCTAATTTAGCTTCTGCTTCCTGTGCTTTGGCAATCTTCAGTTTGGCAATGTTGGAACCATTATAGAACAATGGTTGAGTTAAAGAACCGATAGCAGTTGCTAGAAATTTGCCCGGATTGATAATTGTCGAACCTGCACTATTGGTCCATCCTGCTGAACCACTCAATGTAATCTTAGGATAGAAATTGGAACGCGCCACATTGGTATTGTAGTAAGAAGCTGCTAAAGCCATTTCTGCAGCTTTGATATCCGGACGGTTTGAAAGCAACTGTAAAGGAACGCCTACTGAGAATTCGCTTGGCAACGATTGTGCATCTAATGTACTGCGTTTGATACTTTGCGGAGCCTGGCCAAGTAAAACTGATAAAGAGTTTTCTACTTCACGAATACTCTGTTCGATATCTGGCAATGAAGCCAGTACTTGAGCATAAGCAGCTCTGCTTTGTTCCACCCCTGCACTGTTGATGTTATACATTGCACCCTCTTTCATCGCTTCCATCGCTTCTGTATTCCGTTTCAGAATTTCTGCTGTCTCACGACTGATCTCCAGCTGTTTGTCCAACATCATCAGTGTATAATACATATTGGCAACATTGGCTATGATTTGAGTTTGAACAGCTTGGCGGTAAGCTTGCATTTGTTTAACATTAACTTCAGCACCTCTTTTTGTGTTCAATATTCCACCGAACAAACTTATTTCCCAACTGGCTGCCACCGGAAGAGAGTAGGTCTTTGAAGCTGCTTTATGATTGAAGCTGCTGATAGTACCTTGCGGTGATAAAGCCAGTGAAGGAGCGTAGGCCAATTTAGCTGCCAGCAAAGGAGCTTGCGCTTCTTTTACTTTTAAAATAGCGGATTGTAAATCTGTATTTTGTTTCAGTCCCAATTCAATGAGTGATTGAAGTTGTGGGTCGGTAAATACAGTCTTCCATGGCAGATTACCGAAGTTAGTTGTATCCGAAACCAATGTATCATTTTCCGCTACCGGGTCACGATACAGGCCGGAGGTATTGATGTCTTCGGGTCTGTCGTATGACTTATAGATGTGGCAGCTGCTCAGCAGAGCAGTTGCACACAACATATATATAATTTGTTTCTTCATATCGAATTTCATTATTTAGCGTATTGTTCAATCTCAGTTTCAGCATCTGCATTGTCGATATCTTCCCATTCCATCGGTTTTACTTTTTCTTGCAGATATTGGAAGACAACGAATAAAGCTGGAACAATGAAAATCTGGCAAATCATACCGATTAACATACCACCGATGGAAGCTGTACCCAATGTACGGTTACCATGAGCACCTACACCGAATGCAAACATCAACGGAAGCAAACCTACGACCATAGCGAGTGATGTCATCAAAATAGGACGGAGACGAGCACCGGCACCCAGAACGGCTGCCCAAGTAATACTCATACCCATCTTACGACGGTCGAGAGCGAACTCTACAATCAGGATAGCATTCTTCGCTAACAGACCCATCAACATGATCAATGCAATCTGCATATAAATGTTGTTGGACATCGTTCCCAAAATCATCTTCAATGACGATATACTACCGATAGCACTCATTCCATTAACGAATAAGAAACTACCCAGCAAACCGAATGGAATCGAAAGTAATACAGCCAACGGAAGAATGTAGCTCTCGTATTGTGCACTTAACAATAGGTAAACGAATACGAAACAGAGAACAAAAATCAAACCTGTCGTGCTGCCGCTACTTTGTGCCTCTTCACGTGCCATACCTCCTAATTCGTAAGTATATCCTGTCGGAAGATTCTGTTGTGCTACTTCAGAAAGTGCCTGCAAAGCCTGACCGGAAGTATAACCGGGAGCAGGGGCAACCATTACTTTCATTGAAGTGTACATATTGAAACGGCTGATAATATCCGGTCCGTATACTTTCTTCACAGATATAAACTGACTGATTGGTGCCATTTCACCACTGTTGTTTCGAACCTTGATATTTTTCAGAGATTCCAGATTCTTACGTGATAATGGATCCGACTGGATCATTACACGATACATCTTACCGAAACGGTTGAAGTTGGAAGCATACAAACCTCCGTAATATCCTTGCATAGTAGTAAGGATGTCGTTCGGGCTGATACCTGCCTTCTTACAAACTGCTGCGTCAATATCGATCATATATTGCGGGAAATTCGGATTGAAAGAGGTCTTTGCCGAATTGATTTCCGGACGTTTTTCCAATGCTGCTGTATAGTCATTGACTACATCAAAGAATTTATTCAGATCACCACCGGTTTTATCCTGCATGTTTACTTCAATATCTGTAGATGCTGAATAACCCGGGATCATCGGAGGTGCGAAGAACAATACCTGTGCTTCTTTAATTATCTTCTGCGCACGCATATATAAAGTAGCAACAATTAGCTCGGAGTTTTGCGTTACAGAACGATCTTCCCAGTCTTTCAATTTAATGATGAAAGAACCATAGGAAGGTCCCTGGCCACCGATAAAGCTGAATCCTGAAATCAATGTACGTGATGCTACGGCAGGGTCGGAAGCGATCAAGCTATCCACACGTGCCAATATTTGTTCAGAACGGTCTTGTGATGTTCCCGGAGGCAATGTTACTGCACCCATCAATGTACCGGTATCTTCATTAGGCACCATACCTGTCGGTGTAGTTCCCATAAAGAATATAAGCAATACGATAGAAATAGCAACCAATCCTAGAGACAACCATTTTTTCTGAATGAAGAACAGGACACGTTTCTTATATCGTTTTAAGATAGAATCGTATGCCGCATTGAAAGAGGCATGGAAACGATCTACGAACGATTTTTTCTTGTTCTCATGTCCATCACTGGTATGTGGTTTCAGGAAGATAGCACAAAGGGCAGGACTCAAAGTCAAAGCGTTCAATGCGGACAAACCGATAGCGATTGCCATGGTCAAACCGAACTGACGGTAGAACGTACCTGCCGTACCACCCATGAAACTTACGGGAACAAACACCGCCATCATGACTAATGTGATAGATACGATAGCACCTCCCAGTTCACGCATTGCATCGATAGAGGCTTGGCGGGCGGATGTATAACCCTGGTCTAGCTTGGCATGCACACCCTCGACGACCACAATCGCATCATCGACCACAATGGCAATGGCGAGAACTAGAGCACATAAGGTCAGCAAGTTCAAACTAAATCCGATCAACGACAGGATAAAGAAGGTACCGATCAAAGCTACCGGAATAGCAATAGTCGGAATTAATGTAGAACGTAAATCCTGCAAGAAGATATATACTACGATAAATACCAATATAAATGCTTCGATCAAAGTCTTCAATACTTCATGAATAGAAGCAAATAAGAAATCGTTCGCATTCATGGATACGTTTAACCTCAATCCTGTAGGCAGCGTTTTAGACGCTTCATCCAAAAGTTTTTCTATATCGGTGATAGTCTGGGTCGCGTTAGTTCCTGCCATCTGGTAAACGATACAAGTTACAGCCTTGTGTCCGTTTACGCGGTTGGTAAAGTTATATCCCAAACGGTCCAACTCTATCTCTGCAATATCTTTCAGACGAAGAACTTCACCACCCGGTTGTGACTTGATCACGATATTCTCAAACTCTTCCGGTTGTTGCAAACGCCCTTTGTAACGGATGGTGTATTGAAAAGTCTGATTACTGCGTTCACCAAACTGACCGGGAGCAGCTTCGATATTTTGTTCTGCCAATGCGGCAGCAACATCACTTGGAATTAGTTTATACTGGGCCATTACGTCCGGACGTAACCAAATACGCATAGAGTAATCCTGGCCCATTACATTGGCATCACCTACACCTTGCACACGCTGAACCTGCGGAATTAAGTTGATCTTGGCGTAGTTCTCAATAAATGAGTTGGAATAAGTATCACTTTCATCGAAAAGTGAAAATACGACCAACATAGAAGTCTGGCGTTTTTGAGTGGTTACACCGACTTTGGTAACTTCGGCCGGTAGCAATCCCTGTGCCATAGCAACACGGTTTTGTACATTGACAGCCGCCATATCCGGGTCAGTTCCTTGTTTGAAATATATAGAAATATCACCGGAACCTGTGTTGGATGCGCTGGAAGTCATGTACATCATGTTTTCTACACCGTTGATCTGCTCTTCCAGCGGAGCGATCACAGAGTTTAATACGGTTGATGCACTTGCACCCGTATAAGTGGCTCTTACCGATACGGTAGGAGGGGCGATGTCCGGATATTGGGTGATAGGTAATGTTACCAATCCAATGGCACCCAGGATTACTATCAAAATGGAAATAACTGTTGATAGTACCGGACGGTTAATAAAATTATCTAATTTCATACGGTTATCTGAATTATTAATTGAAAGCAGTGGCTAGGTTGCCATCGTGTTGATCTTTCAAAGCTTGTTGATAGTTCGCTTCTTTTTGTGCCGGAGTGATAGGTTGTATTTTCATTCCGTCTTTCAGTGTTTGCACGCCTTCTATAACGATCTTGTCTCCGGAATTCAAACCGGAAGTAACTAAGTAATCTTTTCCGTTATCCAGATTGAAAATTGTGATTTCTGTGTATTTTACGGTGTTATCCGGTTGTAATATATAAACAAATTTCTTGTCTTGGATTTCAATCGTTGCTGACTGCGGAATGTTGATCGCATTTTCCATAATATAAGGAATCTGAATATTGGCACTACCACCACTGTGCAGTATGTGGTTGTCATTAGGGAACTTAGCACGCATAAGTACAGAACCGTTTTCGATAACTCCGGTTACTATTTCAATTTTACCTTCTGCATCATACATTGTTCCATCTATCAGTTGTAGTTTTACAGCCGGCATTTTGTTGAGTTCTTCTTTAATGTTACCGCTTTTTGCCATGGCCAGCAATTCTTTCTCTGTCATGTTGAAATATACATTAACTTCTCCCAATTCAGATACTGTAGTCATTGGTGTTGCCATTGAAGGGCTTACCAATGCTCCTAAACGATAAGGAATCTTGCTAATAATACCGTCTGTCGGACTTTTTACTTGAGTGAAAGATAAGTTCTGTTTAGCAGTAGTCAGTTGTGCTTGTGCTTGTGCCAATTGTGCTTGTGCTTGCGCCAAAGAATTTTCTGCCATTGACAAATCATAGTCACTGATAATCTGCTTCTTGTTTAATTCACGCTTGTTATCAACAGTTATTTGCTGAGTATTTACAGCAGCTTCTGCTGTCTTAATAGCAGCTTCTGCAGTACGTACCGCAGCTGCATATTGAACGGGATCAATGATAAATAATACTTGTCCTTTGCGAACAGTAGCTCCTTCGTCTACACACAATTTCGTGATAAATCCTGATACTTGCGGACGGATTTCTACATCTTGTTTTCCTTCAATTGTTGCAGCAGGATGAGAAGACATTAAAGATACAGTGCTCTTTTGTACTTCTTGGACTGCAAATTCAGGGACTTTTCCCGTATCGTTTCCCTTATTGCCACAACTGGACAATAGGGCTACGCAAAATGCAAATAAAATAATTCTACTTTTCATACTTAACTATTTATCTGTTTTTTTAATGATTATGCGTTTGTTGCCGACGTGTTGTTCAATGAGTAAGGTAGGTGATTTAAAGAAAAACAGTCGGAAACTGATTGGGAAAAACCAGTTTCCGGCTGCAAAAGTACTTTAAATTCGGTATTCTTGTACTCTGATACCTTGTTTTTTAACTATGTTTTTTACTTCAGTTGATGAAATACCGGGCTCATAATAAAACTAAACTCATAATCTTGGTATGGGAGACGATATTTATCTAATGGTATTGCCCCCCAACTATTAACGCATGCCAACCCAGTTTGTACCTTATCGATGCAGAAGTTTGTAAAGTTGGCTTTCTTTATTTCGGGTGAATGGCGTTGGTCTTTGTTACTGCCATCATCCAATGATTCGATGGTATAGTTTAATGCAGATGCAGAGAATGGAGCTTCAGCGACAAACTGTAAACCATTACCACCGATATTCAGTAGGTTCCACCAGCGGATATCTGTTTTGGTGCCGGTCTCTTGCGGGCGGATATAAGGATAGAATTGTTCTTCTACTGTTTGACGGTATATACCAAGTCTAGTGGCATGGTTGCGGTCAGAATAATTTTCTATCGGTCCTCTACCATAATACTCTATCTCATTAAAGGCAAGTGGCATACGAAGTTGCATACCAAAACGGAACATTTCAGAGACCTTCTGATTTTGGTCTGCAATCATTTTCTGTGTCACTTTTACTGCTCCTTCATTATTAATAATATAGGTAAGGAATAACTTACCTCCCATCGGCTTCATGTCATATTCTGCACGAACCACCGCTTGGTCATTTTCGATAGCATGTTTCAATGAGGTTAATTTCAACTCCGGATTTTTCCAAATAGCATATTTATGTTGCAGGTTAGCCCCAAAATCATTATCCGTGGGTGCTCTCCAGAAGTTGGGAGTCAGGCTGCTGCCTCGTTCCATTAACTGTATTCCGTCTACATCGTAACGGCAAAGATATCCGTCGTGTTTGTTGAATTCCAAAGTAAATTCTTGACCGGTAACGATCAGGTAGTTGCGATCATTGTTCCGGATGTTTGGTACGGTAACAGCAATATTAGAAGCTTGTTTATTCTCTAATTTGAGTTCGGGAGCTTTATAATCACGGATGCTTAATTGATCATAAGCTATCACTTCTCCCGCCGGAAGTAAAGTCTCTGCTTTTTTAAGTTTATAGTTTACATTAAGAAGCAGTTCTTTGCAAGGACATATTTTTTCTGTGTTGAATGGCAATTGTATCTTGACCGTTTGTTGAGGTGCTACCTTTAAGTCGTTTACAATACCGGTTTGAACTATTTCTCCATTTGCTAATAAGCTCCACTCCATATAACAGTCAGACAAGTCACGGAAGAAATTCTCATTATAGACGTTAATTTCACCTTTTGAAAGATCAGCCGGAGTTGTCCAGATATTCTGATAGAAATATCCCACTTCATAAGCATGTGGGTTGGGTACACGGTCAGGGCTAATCAAACCATTGTCGCAAAAGTTATTGTCGGAAGCGTCATATTTGTTGAAATCACCTCCATAGCCATAAATATCTACGCCATCTTTGTTTTTCCAATGGCAGGATTGATCAACGAAGTCCCAAATGAATCCACCCTGATATTTTGGATATTTGCGAATAATATCCCAGTATTCTTTGAATCCGCCTTCAGAATTACCCATAGCGTGTGCATATTCACATTGAATCAGGGGTTTCTGTGTGTCTCCTTCCGAATATTTGATGCAATTATTATAGTCTAAATACATCGGGCAATAAATATCTGTAAACTCACTGGTACCAGCTTGCTCATATTGTACGGCACGAGTCTTGTCTTCATTCTTAATCCAATTATAGCATGCTTCGAAATTCGGTCCCATACCTGCCTCATTACCTAATGACCAGAAAATGATAGAAGGATGGTTGTATCCACGTTGAATGTTACGTTGGTTGCGCTCCATGTGTGCTTTTGCATAAGCAGGATTTTTGGCAAGAGTCTTGTCTCCGTATCCCATTCCGTGAGATTCGATGTTGGCTTCGGCTACTACATATAATCCATATTGGTCGCAAAGATCATACCAACGGTTGTCATCCGGATAATGGCAAGTACGTACCGCGTTAATATTGAGCTTTTTCATTACTTGGATATCTTGTAGCATACGTTCAAGAGAAACGACATAACCACCGTCCGGATCCATTTCATGACGGTCGGCTCCTTTAAAGAGTACCGGCTGGCCATTAACAAGAATTTGTCCGCCTTTTAATTCAATTTTGCGGAAACCTATTTTTATAGGAATGACTTCAGTCACTTTGTTCCCATCTTTTAAGGTGGCAGTCAATGTGTAAAGATTCGGAGTTTCGGCGGTCCATTTAGCCGGGTTTGAAATGGAAAGGGTCGTATTAAGTTTGCCGGATCCTTTCAGATCAGCTGTCGCTACGCTGTTTCCCTGTACATCTGATAAGTTAATGGCTACTGTTCCGCTCCCTTTTAAGTCAATGGCTACGTCTAACGTACCATCTTTATACTGGCTATCCAGGTCAGGAGTGATACGAATGTCTTGAATATGTTTTTTATCACGTGCATACAAGTAACAATCACGTCCTACACCGGAGTAACGGAAAAAGTCCTGATCTTCCAGATAGCTACCGTCACACCAACGGAATACTTGAAATGCTATCAGGTTCTTGCCTGGTTTGAGGTAATTGGTAAGGTCGAATTCTGCTTCCAGTTTACTATCCTCACTATAACCTACGTAACGTCCGTTTACCCAAAGATACATATTGGAAGTTACAGAGCCGAAATGAGCATATATTTCTTTTCCTTTCCAATCGTCTGGAAGGATGATTTCTTTGCGGTAAGATCCTACGTGGTTATTGGTGGTAGGAACTTCGGGAGGATTATTATTAAACTGACTTCTCCAGGCATATCCGACGTTTACATAAATCGGATCACCATATCCGTTTAGTTCCCAAACACCGGGTACTTTCAGTTCATCCCAGCCTTTATCATTGAAATTTGTCTGATAAAAATCTGTCGGGCGTGCTTCTGCGTCTTTTACCCAATTGAATTTCCAAAGACCGTTGAGTGTCATAAAATTCTTTGAGTTTTCTTTGATGCCGGCTTGTGCTTCATCAGCTGATGCGTAGGCAAAGTAATTAGTATGCATGGCGGAGCGGTTCACGGCATTTATTTCCGGATCTTTCCACTCACTGAAGTTTTGTGCTTGAATAGCTGTCAGTCCCAGTGCAGCCAAAAAGCAGAAAAGTAGTTGTTTCTTCATGGGTTTTTGTATTAGGTTTGAATTTACGGAGTCAAAGATAGGCAATTCTTGAAAAGTAAAAGACAAATAATTATTCAATTAAGACCACAATTGAATAAATTAGTTGGAAATATAGAATAAACGGCCAATCTGAAATAGTTTATAAGAGATTTTAAGTAATGAGAGGAGAAACATACTTTCTCTCTGTTTTGTTATCTATCAAAGTGTATTTAACCCAAACAGATATTGAATACACTTTGAATAGCTTAAAAATGAGGGATAACACTCCCGTTATAGGTAGCTAGTTCCTGAAGAATTTGAGATTTTTAATAAATTAGCTAGAAAGTTAGTGTTTATTGATGAAGAACCTTTATTTTTGCAACATGTTACAATTTGAGAATCAAAAGATAAAGTATATAGTTCGCAGAGTTTTACCGGTGTTGGCACTGGTAGCTATGATCTATTCCTGTGCAAGCATCGGACAACCGATGGGTGGAGATAAAGATACGACTCCTCCTCGTTTTGTAGGTAGTACACCGGTAGCGGGTGCTACAAACGCCAAAAAGAATAAGATATCTCTTGTTTTTGATGAATTCATCAAGATAGAGAAAGCAACAGAAAAAGTGGTTGTTTCACCTCCTCAGATACAACAACCTGAGATTAAGGCTGCCGGAAAGAGAATACAAGTGAACCTGCTTGACTCTTTGAAAGAGAATACTACTTATACAATCGATTTCTCTGATGCTATTGTGGATAATAATGAGGGTAATCCGCTGGGTAACTTTGCATTTACTTTTTCCACCGGTGCACAGATCGATACAATGGAAGTAGCCGGAACATTGCTTGATGCTTCTAACCTCGAACCTATTAAAGGGATGTTAGTGGGATTACATTCTAATCTCAATGATTCAGCTTTCACTAAGCTACCATTTGACCGTGTGGCACGTACTGACAGTCGCGGGCATTTTTCAATTCGTGGAATTGCTCCTGGCAAATATCGTATCTATGGGTTGATGGATGCCGACCAGAACTTTACTTTTAATCAGAAGAGCGAAATGATTGCTTTTAATGATTCTTTGGTTATACCTACGATGGAAGAGCGTGTGCGCATGGATACAGCATGGGTGGATTCATTGACTTATGACACAATCATTGAAAAGAAGTATACTCATTATTTGCCGGATAATCTCATACTTCGTGCTTTTAAGGAGCTCAATAACTCTCAGTACCTGGTAAAATCGGAGCGTCTTGTTCCGAAGAAATTTACTTTTTACTTTGCAAATAAGGCGGATACGTTACCTGTGTTGAAAGGATTAAATTTCGATGAAAAGGAGGCTTTTGTTATAGAAAAGACTCAGCGTAATGATACCATTCATTATTGGGTGAAAGATTCTGTTTTGTATAAACAAGATACGCTTGCTCTTAGCCTGACTTATCTTTATACGGATACATTGAATCAGTTAGTTCCTCGTACAGATACGTTGAGACTTGTGTCGAAACAGAAACTAGTGAAAGAAGAACCTGAAAAGAAGAAAAAGAAGAAAAAGAAAGACGATGAGGAAGAAGTAGAACCGACAAAGTTCTTATCTGTAAAAGTAGATGCTCCTTCATCAATGGACGTATATGGTTCTATTTCTTTGGTTTTTGAAGAGCCAATTGCCTATTTTGACAGTGCAGCTATTCACCTTCGACAGAAAGTTGATACTCTTTGGAAAGACGTGCCTTTTGAATTTGAACATGATTCGATTGATATAAAGAAATTTAATCTGTACTATGATTGGGAACCGACGTCCGAATATGAATTTACGGTAGATTCTACAGCATTTCATGGGATATATGGCTTGTTTACCGATAAAATAAAACAAGGATTTAAGGTACGTAGTGAAGATGAATATGCCAGCATTACATTCAATATAACAGGGGCAGATCCTTCGGCTTTTGTCGAACTATTAGACGCACAAGATAAAGTGGTACGTCGGCGGAGAGTAGTGAATGGTATTGCTGATTTCTATTTCTTGAATCCGGGGAAATACTCCGCTCGTTTGATTAACGATAGGAATGGAAATGGCGAATGGGATACAGGAAATTTTGAAAAGGGATTGCAACCTGAGGAGGTCTATTATTATAATATGATTCTGGAACCAAAAGCAAACTGGGACCTGAACAAGCAGTCGTGGGATATCCATGCTACTCCTCTTGATAAACAAAAACTCGACGAACTTAAAAAACAAAAACCAGATGAAGACAAAAAGAAAAATAATAATAATGATGAGCGGCGTCGCCGATAATTTGCGACGTGTTTTCACCGCCGGATTTATTCTGTTATTGTTAGGAAGTATAGCACTTCCTGCTAAGGCTCAATGTGAAGCGAAGAATGATGCGTTCCAGTCAGGAGAACATGTGATGTATGACTTGTATTTTAATTGGAAATTTGTTTGGGTAAAGGCTGGAATTGCCAGTTTGACAACCTATGCAACTACTTATCATTCGAAACCTGCATTTCGTATTAACTTGTTAGCCTTAGGCAGTAAACGTGCCGACTTCTTTTTTAAGATGCGTGACACATTGACTTGTGTGATGGGAGAGAAACTGGAACCCCGTTATTTCCGCAAAGGGGCTGAAGAAGGTAAACGTTATACCGTTGATGAAGCTTGGTTTTCTTATAAAGACGGACTTTGTTTTGCTAATCAGAAACGTTCTTTCCCACGTACAGGAGAAGTTTATGAAGACGAAACTAGTGATAGCCGTTGTATTTATGATATGCTGACTATTTTGGCTCAGGCTCGTTCCTATGATCCTGCTGATTATAAAGTCGGTGATAAGATTAAATTTCCGATGGCTACAGGACGTAAGGTGGAGGAACAAACACTTATCTATCGTGGAAAAGAAAATGTGAAAGCAGAGAATGGTATTAAATATCGCTGTCTGATCTTTTCATTGGTGGAATATGATAAGAAGGGAAAAGAGAAGGAGGTGATTACTTTCTTTGTATCAGATGATAAGAACCACCTTCCTGTCCGTTTAGACTTGTTCTTGAATTTTGGCTCAGCAAAAGCATTCTTGAATGATGTTACCGGTAATCGTTATCCGATGACTTCAATCGTTAAATAAGCCGGGCTCAGACTTCGAAAGGAACCTTTTGATCTTTTCGGAATACGCTTGATTCAAAAGTTGCTATCAGCTCTCCATGTTGGTTAGTGACATCTACTTGATAGCACCCCGTACTTCGACCGATATAACGTTCGCGTGCTTCGGCATAAAGGGTATCACCCGGACCGCTGGCACGTAGGAATGTTATGTTCGACGAGAGGGAGAAAGCAAGTGTTCCGTGTGAGTTGGCTGCTGCTGCAAGTGCCAGATCTGCCAAGGTAAAAATGGCACCTCCTTGTGTACGCGCACCTGCATTGAGGTGTTCTGCTTTTATTTCCATTTTTGTTTTACTATATCCTTCGCGGACTTCAAGCAATACTACGCCCGCATTTTTTGCGAATAAATCATTCCTGAAGAATTCTTGTGGTGTCATGATTAATTTAATAATTTGATGTGTTGATTTTGAGTTATGGATATTTAAATTATCCAATAAATATTGTTTTTGACGAATAGCAAAGATAACCTAACTTACAATAAATACCTAATAAAATGACGCAAATAAAAGAAATAATATGTATATTCGGCAGATTATTTGCTACTATGGCTTTGTTTTTCGGTCAAAACTAAATAGATATGAATACAAATATAAACATCCTGAAAGGTCTCTTGCTATTATTATTTTGCAGTTTTAGTTTATTGGGTTATAGCGAAAATGAATTAAAAATATTATCTGATTCACTGAATAATCTAATTGATCATGAGCAAGAATTTATAAATCGGAAAGAAGAAAAAATTAAAAAGATTAAACGGAAACTGAAAGATGTCAGTCTATTGGAAGAATATAAAGTCAACTTGCAATTGCACGATGAATACAGGAAATTTAATATTGATTCTGCTGTCCATTATATCAAACGTAACATTAGTATCGCTATCACATTGGGAGAAAAAGAGTGGGGAATTGATTCCAGTTTGAAATTGTCTTTGTTATATTCTATGGGCGGTATGTATCGGGAAGCAGAACTCCTTTTGAAAGATATCGATCCTACGCAATTGTCCAAAGAATTGTTATCTGCCTATTATGACGCTTATTATCGTTTTTGGGAGTACTATGCTATTTCGACAACACGTAGTAACCAGTATCGTTATCAGAGGGAAATGTACCGTAACTTGTTCTTGAGTAATGCAGATCAGTCTTCTATCAATTATAAGGTTGGGGTTATCAATCGCTCTGTCAAAGATCCGAAAGAAGCGGAAAAACGGTTGCTGGAACTCATGGCAGCGGAAGAGGAGGGCAGTCCTGATTATGCTATCATTACTTGCGCGCTTGCTACCTTGAGTGGGCAAAATAACCGTCCGGATTTGGAAAAGAAGTATTATATGCAATCTGCTATAGCTGATATAATGAATGTTACTCGTGAGAATTTCTCATTGCAGCATTTAGCTGTCATTTATTATAATGACAATGATTTTGCAAAAGCTTTCAAATATACACAAGCTGCTATTGACCAGGCTAGAGCTTCCGGTATACAGTTCCGTGCTACACAAATTAACGAATTCTATTCTGTTATCAGTGCGGCCTATCAGGAAAAAGAAGCCAAGGCTAAGTCAAACCTTATAATATTTCTTACGCTAATTACCGCTCTTTTTGTCTTTTTAGTTGCATTGGTTATTTATACATATCGTCAGATTAAAAAGATGAAACAAATAAAAGAAGCACTTTCTATCAGTAATACAAAATTGAAGGAACTTAATAATACTTTGAACAAAGTGAATGATCAACTTTATTGTAAGAACCATGAACTGCTGGAAACAAACAATGTGAAAGAACAGTTTATCGCTCAATTCTTTGATCTATGTTCTAATTATATTACTAGAATGGAAGGATACCAGAATTCATTATATAAATTGGCAATTAACCGAAATTATGAGATGCTGATCAAAAAACTGAAGTCAACCACAAATATTGATGAAGAATTGAATGCTTTATACAGTCATTTTGATAGCATTTTCCTAAATCTATATCCTACGTTTGTTACAGATTTTAATGCTTTGTTGAAGGAAGATGAACGAATAGTACCCAAAGCCGGAACATTGTTAAATAAAGAACTGCGTATTTATGCTTTAATTCGTATCGGTATTAACGACGGGGCAAAAATATCTAACTTTTTGCGTTGTTCAACAAGTACAGTTTATAACTACCGTACTAAAATGAGGAATAAAGCGATGGGTGATAAAGAAGACTTTGAAAACGAAATCTTGAAAATAGGATCTGAAGCTTATATGCCATCTTAACCTTTAAATCTTAATCTAGTTCTTAAAAGGAAAACTCCTCTTAAGAACTAGATTATAGATCTTTTATTGTAACATTTTACATTTTACGAATCCAAATATTGCGGAAACTGATAGGCTCGCTAGGATCACCATGACTCTGCAACAAGATCGGACCATCTCCATGTTTCACAACTTTCGGAAATCCAATGTATTCTGTTGTACCCAAAATGGTTGTATTATTTTGCAATACTACACCATTCTGTATAACAGTAACCTGAGGACGTACTCTGTACGAACCATCTTCCTTAAATACAGGAGCAGTATAAATGATATCATATACATTCCATTCACCCGGTTTACGCATTGCATTTGCCAACGGAGCAGTCTGTTTATAAATACTCCCAGCTTGTCCGTTTACGTATGTCGGATTGTTGTAGTTGTCCAGTATCTGTACTTCATACATTCCCTGAAGAAAAACGCCACTATTTCCACGTCCTTGGCTTTCTCCTTGGATTGTTTTAGGAACTCTCCATTCCAAATGCAACTGGAAACTTCCAAACTTTTCTTTAGTCCGAATATCCCCTTTGCTTTTATCTACAGTGATAACTCCGTCTTTCACTTTCCATCCTGCAGGTTCTCCTTTTGAGTTTTCCCAAGCAGAAAGGTCTTTACCATCAAATAATATAATAGCATCTGATGGTGCAGTGAAACCACCTCCGCGCATTTCTTCTCCCGGAGTGACAACCGGAGGAACTGGTGAGTAAAACTCAGACATTCCCGGTTTCATTCTTTCTTGAGCAGAAGCATAGTTACATCCAAGTACTGCTAAACCAATTATAGCAACAATTTTATTTTTCATAACGAATTTTTGTTTAGTAAAATTGGTCTCTTAGTCCAGAACTTTCACGCGGATGTTACGATACCAAACGTCGTCTCCATGATCTTGAAGAGCAATAAAGCCTTCTCTGTTCTGACCACCGCAATTGTTCAACAGATCGAATGCCAAAGGCCATTTTTCTTTGCTGAATTTACTGTTCTGAAGCATTTCAGTCCATTGTGGAGTCCATAAGTGGTATTCCACTACATTTTCACCATTCTGTCCATGAATAACAGTACCTTTATAAACCATGATTTTAGCAGTGTTCCATTCTCCGTAAGGTTTAGAGTTCTGAGGAACTGCCGGAATCATATCGTACAAAGATGCTGATTGACGATTGTTGTCTTTTCCCAATTTTGCGTCCGGATGGTTGGCATTGTCTAATACCTGATATTCAGGAGCTGAAATGTAAATCGGTTCAAGTACATCGTTACCGTTTTCATCTTTTGAAGTAATTTCCTGTGCCATATAAAGGATACCGGAATTTCCTCCTTTAGAAATCTTCCATTCAAGTTCCAATTCAAAGTTTTTAAACTTATGAGCAAACATTAAGTCACCACCGTCAGTATCTTGGGCTTCACCGCCACCAGTACCATTGAATTTGATGCATCCGTCTTCAATCACCCATTTTCCTGGAACTTTATCTTTGCCATATCCACGCCATCCATTGAATGTCTTTCCATCAAAGATCGTTATGTAACCGTCTTTGTCGATAGGAAGAGTCAATGTATCTGTTTCAGCAGCCTGTAAAGCTTTTGAATAAGAAACAGGTACAGATGTTGCAGGTTCTTCAGTTTGTGCAGTTTCAGCTGTCTTTTTATTACCGCCTCCACATGCTGCGAATGTTCCTGCAAGTGCCAGGCAAGCTACTGTATAAAAATACTTTTTCATAATATAATTATATCTTGTGATATTATTTCATAACTACTCAGATAGACAGAATGTCAATCGTTTACCTGAGTAGTTACATTGTTTCGTTAAACTTTAATAGTTATTGATTAAATTTTAGGCATATCAGGCAATTTCCAGCCATCACGATATGTATGCTTGATCAGTTCAGCAGCAAGCTGTTGTGCGTTCATTGGTTCAGTCCAGCTCTTGTTAAATGAAGGATGACCGTCATGAATAGTGAAACCGTCTTTCGTACAAGTCTTGATTGTTTCATTTTCACCGATGTTAGTGAAACGCATATTTTCTCCGTCCCATTCCAATGTTTTGTTCAGGGCTTGCAAACGGATAGCCAATACACCCATAGCAATCATTTCGTTGAATGGACCAGCTTCAGAGAAGTCTGATTTAGTCATCACACGGTTAGCCGGACTTTCTTTACAAGCACGTACCCAGTCCATTTCGTGAGAAGTCGTAACACGACGGCAAACTTCCGGAGCTTTAGGTACACGACCTGAAAGTAAGAATGGTTTTTGACCATAGCAACCGCAAATTAATGTATCTTTAGTTCCGTGGAAGATCGTTAAGCCACCGCCAGGACCCATCAATTCTTTTCCTTGAGGGAAACCTTTCGGACGATCAGGCATCATACCACCATCATACCAATGAACTTCTACTTCCGGCATTGCTACTTTAGCCATGTTGTCGCGTGCAGGGAAAATCATTTTTACGTGTTGTGCTTGTGGTGCACATGCATTCAACAATAAAGTAGATGAACCTTCAACACGAGTCGGATAATTAAGTTTCAAAGCTTTGAATGGTTGGTGTAAAATGTGACAAGCCATATCACCTAATGCACCTGTTCCATAATCCCACCATCCACGCCAGTTCCATGGGTGATAAACTGCATTATACGGGTTCAGTTTAGCAGGTCCGGTAAACAGATCCCAGTTCAATGTGCTAGGAATTTTGTCTTCTTTTTCAGGAGCATTTAATCCTTGAGGCCAAATAGGACGGTCAGTAGCACATTCTACTTTTGTAACGTCACCAATTTCACCATTCCAGATCCATTCGCACACAAGGTCAGTGTCTTTAGAAGATGAACCTTGGTTACCCATCTGAGTAACTACTCCTGTAGAAGCAGCCAACTTAGTAAGCAAACGAGATTCATATACAGAGTGTGTCAATGGCTTTTGGCAATATACGTGTTTGCCCATTGTCATTGCGTCAGCTGTAATGATAGCATGAGTATGGTCAGCAGTAGCGATGATAACACCATCGATAGATTTGCCCATTTCATCGTACATCTTACGATAGTCATAGTATTTTTTAGCTTTTGGGAACTCATCAAATACGCCTTTAGCATATTTCCAGTCTACGTCACAGAGTCCGATAATGTTTTCTGTGCCTTTTACTGCATTGATGTTAGCGTGTCCCATACCACCGATACCAACGGCAACAAGATTCATTTTGTCGGATGGGGAAGTGTATCCATGACTCTTACCCAAAATAGTACTTGGAGCAATTGTTATACCTGCAAGTGCAGCAGCTCCTGTCTTCAGAAAGTCTCTTCTTGAAATGTTTGACATGATTTTCTACATTTAAAGTTGTTTATAAAATATAAATTAGCGATTGTTTCTTAGTAGTCCATAACCGTTTTTCATTGTGCGTCTTCTTTCGCGGATCTGTTCGAGTGTATCTAGAGTACCGATCGCAGGTAATTCATGTGATTTAGCATCCCGTAAGAATTTCCATGCATATTCGGATGCGATAGCAGAATCGCGTAAAGTAGGAAGTTGAGGTGATAGTTTACCTTGTTCGATACTGTCGGCAAACAAGTCACACATCACATCTATGTTTTTTCCACCGAATGGCTTTTCTATGCGGAGTGTTTTATTAACTCCATGTAAATCAACGACGGCAGTTTTAAAATCATGAGTCATTCGAACGATACCTTTCGTTCCGATAAGATCGACATAAGAATTATGTGTCTGATCTTTTGAGAGCTGGCCATATACGAATCCTTGTGTAATATCGAAAACGATGCCATTCTCAAAGGTTCCGTGGCATTGTACCCACCATGGCTCTTTGTAGCTCCACATATCAATGGCCTGTGCATGCCAGGTTTTGTAGTTACTGCCGGCATACCAATGTGCTATATCAACATAATGCATTCCACAATCATGGAATGAAGGACCTTCATATTCATGTCCTTCTCCCGGGGCAAGTCCTGGAGTCATGTGGCAGATTCTGATAATAGCCAATTCACCCAGTTCACCTTCTTCAATAAACTGTTTCATCTGGTGGTGATACCATGAATTATGAAGATATAAATTAACGGTAGAAAGCACGTTGGACTGTTCAGTCATTCTTACGACGTCCCACTCTCTTTCTACAGTATCAGCAATCGGCTTTTCAGATATGATATGTTTCCCATATTGAATAGCTTTTTCTATTTGTTCTTTTCGAAAGTTTGCCAACGTGCAAAGTGCTACTGCTTGTACGCTCTCATCTTTAAATACTAATAACTCGTCGGCTACTACTTGTGATTCAGGAGAAAGTTTCTTTGCAAGTTTCCTTGCTTCTGGATCTACGTCACAGATGTAAGCTACATCCCATCTTCCACTCTTCTGCATTTCCTGCAGGTAGAAGCCTCCCATTCTGCCAAAGCCTATAAGCCCAACTCTAATCCGTGTAGTTCCCATAATTTTGATATTTTTCTATGATATGATTTTAAGTTCCTTATTATAATTGCTCCAAAAGCCGTGATAACTTTTATAGGTTTGCATTACAAAAATAATGGAAACATAGACACTTTATTTTTTGTGAATGAGATTATGTAGATGATATAATTATATAAATATCTTATAATCAGCATTATAATGAAAATAAATGGCTAAAAAATGTAGATTGTTTATAATCAAAAAAATGCTATTTTATCTACTTTTTTGCGATTTACTCCGTTTCCTGCGCTGAATGCCACGTTTTAAAATATGTTCTTTTAGAAAAGAAAGGGAGAAATTATATAATAGATATTCCTTAATTAAAGGTTCGTTTTTTAGAGCCTGTTTAAATTTTCCTCAATAATAATCTTATAGTTGCCAATTTGATCATTTCCTCTGCCGAATCGAATGTTAGTTCATAATTTCGGCAGAGTCTTCTATTGTAATCCATCCACGAGAATGACCTTTCCACAATCCATCTTTTTTGAATGGACCTAAATCCTTGTTCCTTATATGCGCTTATTACTAATTGAATAACATATCCGAACTTCTTTTTTATGTTATCAATCAGTTCTCCCCTATATCCTCCATCAGCAAGGATGTCCATTTACGATAGTAGTAATAAACCTGTTGCCATTTAGGAAAGTCAAGAGGAAGCATACACCATTGACAACCGGTCTTCACTAAATAAAATATGGCATTCCAAATCATTCGTAAATCATATTTTCGCTTTCTTGCTTGCGGATTCAAAACTTTTGCTATACATTGCCA
This sequence comes from Bacteroides bouchesdurhonensis, assembly GCF_900155865.1. GTDB lineage: Bacteria > Bacteroidota > Bacteroidia > Bacteroidales > Bacteroidaceae > Bacteroides > Bacteroides bouchesdurhonensis. The sequence continues at coordinate 186,019 of NZ_LT707006.1, read as the reverse complement.
CTTTGTTCCCGTTAAATCAGTTTGATAAATCTTTTTTTAAGTTTGGTCACTTCAAAGAAAGCAACTATCAGACTGATACGGAAACTTTGTTGGAAAAAAATAGACATGTTTAATAGGCTCTTAAAATTGACTAAGATTTATGAAATTGAAAAATATAATAACGAAACAAAGAGGTATAATTGTATTTATAGCCAAACAAAAAATACATCTTTTATTAATAGTGCTTTTGGGGGAGATACTATTATTTTTCATTTTAGGGAAATTATATTATGAAGATAGAAAAGAAGCGTTCAGTCAAAGAGCGGAAAGCGTTTTCAAAGAAGTTTTGTTGCAACAATTGCAAGAAGATTCTTTTGAAGGTTACATTTACTCTAGTGAAAAGAAGCAGCAAATGGTGGAATATCCTGATACGGTTTATATAACAGATGAAAATGGGAAACATGGATATCGTTTGGATAAGGAAAAAAGTCGTAAAAATATAACTTCTGATATACGGTTACGTTTTTTACATTCCACTTATTTGTATGAACACCCTTTGTCGTTGGATTCTTTGTATGAAAAGTATCAGCAGCATTTGAAACAGCAAAATCTGTCTGCCACTTTTGCATTGCAGCTTTGGGTATCCGATAAAAACGAGAATATCACGAGTTGCATATATCCAGATACTTTTTCACTCAAAGATTGTATGCCGGAGTTTGATATTACGGCAGGTTATCGTTGCGAGCTTGAAATTAAGGGATTTTTTAATCTTTCGTTTTTCAATGTTATAGGTAATAGCTTAATGTATGGCTTATTTTATTGGCTTATTGTAATCATTGTTGATATTGCGCTGTTTTTCAGAAAGAAAGAATATAAAGATATTATTGCTCAAACGACTGTTCATACCTATCAACTGGATCAGGATATTATATTTGATGCAGACCAAAGAATGCTTGTGGTTTATAAAAATAAAATTTCGATGTTGCCACAAACAACTATTTTGTTAAGATATTTTTTGAATGCTCCAGATTACATATTGAAAGATGAAGAAATCAAAAAAATCTTTTGGTCGGACAAATCAAATAATGAACCGAGACTTCATAATGCAATAAGTCGTCTGCGAAGAGTTTTTAAGACTGTTTCGTCTATTGAGGTTTTAAGGCTTGAAAATAATGGTTACCAGTTACAAATCAGAAGAAATGAACTATAAAAGGTCATAATCTTCGATGAAATGGGTGATTTTTTGAATGAATGCCTTATATCTGGGATAGTATATCGTGTGGATAGATTTGGTTAGATAGAAATGGATAGATTGATTTGTTGGAGGTTGTAATCCAACTGTTTACTTTTACTCCCATTAATTAATCAATAAAATAATATAGATGAAAAAACAATTATTCTTTTCTATTTTAATAGTAGCAGTTCTTTTTGTAAAGTACTCATTAAAAGAATCCCAGGTAAATTCATTATTATTAGATAATATTGAAGCGTTAGCAGATGATGAACACGATACACCTACTAATTGTGTTGGTAGTGGTTCTGTGGACTGTCCGGTTACAAAGGTTAAAGTGAAATATGTTTTTTCTGGATACAGCCTTGAAGAGTAATATTACCTTTCTGTTCTTTTTATTTTTTATCTCTTGTGATAATAAATATAAGGAATATGCAGACAATGTGTTTCCGTATTCGAGTTTTCTGCAAGAGATAGAACTGAAAGGAAAACCGTTATCTAAATATAGATTTGATCATTTTGTGTCTGGTATTTGGGTAGATGAGACTACTAAAACAATTGTAGCAACGGATGTAAATTAATGACCAACCGATTATAATGTTTTGTATGATTGAATAAACAGAGAGGAAGTTATTTCGATATAAATATGAGATTAGAAAATTGGTAAATGAGATAATTGGCTGAATAATAATATTTTAACAAGCGAAAAGGCAGATGATTATCAACTGGTGATTCACATTACTAATTAATTTTTATATTATGAGATCAAAAATTTTGTATGGGTTTGTCGCCCTTGTCGTTTCTATTAGTATTTATAATGTATATCTTAGTTCTACTAATGGTAGTCATTCATTATTAAATTTGTATGAAGTCGAAGCTCTTGCCTCCTCAGGTGAGGATGGTAAAGATGATGATGAAAAAGATCAATGCTTTATTCAAGATTGTGGTGAAGGAAAGACTTGTGAATGTGTAATGTGTATGCGGGGCTCTGTGGATTGCTCTCCTTCTTGCCCTTGTTGTAAGTGAGTGATTTTAGAGTTATCTGAACTCTATCTTTTATTATTTTAGGGTTCAGATAGCTTAAAATATATTAATTTTCAATCTCATAATTATGTCAAGAATATATATTTGTATAATAACCATGATTGTACTTTTAATAAGTTGTAATAGAAAAGGAACAATCAATTCAGATAGCTTAAAAAAATATAAGATAGAATATAATAGTGATTTTTTTCAATGGAATGGATTAGTTAGCGATGTATTCCCTATTCAATTAGAAAGCGTTGATGACGCATTAATCGCTAGTTCTACTCAAGGGATAATAGATGAAGAAAATATCTATATATTTGATCTGAGATTAGGAAAAGTTGTTAATTTTAGCGCAACAGGAAAATACAAAGGATTAGTTGGTACGAGAGGAAACGGTCCGGGGGAATATGTGGAATTAAGAGATTTCTGTGTTGCTGGAGATTATATTTACCTATTGGATTATAAAAAGATACATTGTTTTAATAGGAGTACAAGAGAGTTTGTAGAGTCGTGGAGTATAGATGGTAACAATGCTTTTAATCCGTCACAATTGTTCGTGTTCGATAAAAATGATTATTTTTTATGGTGTAGCAATCCGGATACTTGGAATAAGGCCAAAGGAGAATATTATCGTTTAAGAAAAATAAAAGGAAGAAGTATTGATAAGGAGTATTTTAAATATGAGTATCGCACATCTGACGACCCTCGCTTCTATTTTAATGGAGCTTATTGTTACATAAAACCAATTGATGGAGAAGATATAATTTATAAACTAACGAAAGATTCCATTTTTGCTTCTTTTGCTATTGATTTTGGAGAATATGCAATATCGTCGGAGAAGATAGATGAACTTCGCAAAAGTAAAGAACGAAATGCTTTTTTAAAAAGTAATTATTATAAATCGATTTCAAATGTTCTGGAAACAAAAGATCATATATACTTCAAATGTATTGGCCCTGATACTAGAACGTACGAAGGGCTTATTAATAAAAAGACTGAAGAAATAAAATTTGGTCTTTGGGATTATAATAGGAGTCCGCGCTTTTTCTTTACAGATGGTATCTTTTTATATGGATATTATGAACCATACACATTGATAGAGAATAAATTTAATGAAAGCGAATTAAACACATGTTTTGATTCTGCTTTTAATCTAAAAAATATCAATATAAGTGATAATATTGTTATTGTTAAAATTTTACTTCAATAATTATAACTAAGGCTTTATATGAATAAGATTTTATTAATCTGCTTACTATTATTGATGTTGTTGATTGGGGGTTATATTACGATTTTAATTAAGAAACAATCTATAACTGTTGATTTGATAAATAATAAAAACGATAAATTATCTAACAATATAGAAACGTTGAAATATAATATTATTGATAGTTGGAGTTTTGAAAGAAAAACATTGAATATAGATCGTATATCTGATGAAGATGGTCAGAAACTACGTCCATTCTTTTTTGAGTTTGAAAAACCTATTTTAATTTTTCGATTCTCTAAGGTTGATTGTTCTGATTGTGTGATAAGTCAAATAAGGCTCCTAAAAGAGATTTTTAATGAAAGCCAGATAAAATATATGATCATAGCTGACTATTCAAATAAAAGGAATCTTGGATTTTTTAAGCGTTCGAATGGAATTAATAATCATGTTTATAATTGTGAAGAAATGATTGATGGTGAAATTAGAACTCCTTATTTCTGTGTATGCTCTAAGGGTGTAATTTCTAATATTTTTTTTCCTGATGATGATTTTCAAGAATTGAATAAATGTTATATAAATAAAATGAAGGAAATGTATTTTAATTAGTTTAATATCTGTCAATACTTCGGTAAACTTTCACCGAGATTTTAAAAGTTAAACAATAGAACCGGCTCAGCTGGTTCAAAAGTATTCAATAGGTCATTGAAATGTTGTCAAAACGAATGGTTAAGCATAAAAAATGTGCTGAAAAAGGAGTTGATATACTGATAATAAATTAAGAAAAGTATTGCATAATTCGTTAGTTCTTAGAAAATTGGAAGTCTCTCAATTCTTTTTTATCTATCTTTCCGTTCCCTGATTTGCTAGTCCTATATTTTTGTTATATCTTTCCACCTGTTTTAAATATATCGAATATGAAAAGAAAACTCGTGGTTATGCTGCTTTTGGGAATGACAATGATGGTACAGGCACAGGTCGGTCGTATGATGTACGGTGATACTTCGCGAATTGGCATTCCTCATTCTAAAGATCCTCATGTAGTAAATTTTAAAGGAAGGTACTTGATGTATTATTCAATTCCACCTTTCAAGAACGATCCGCAATCCGGTTGGAATATCGGTATTGCTGAGAGTCATGATCTTATAAATTGGACAAAAGTAGGAGAGATTACTCCGGCTGCCGGTGCCGAATATGAAAAGAAAGGACTGTGTGCTCCTGGCGCATTGGTTAGAGATGGAGTAGTGCATTTGTTTTATCAGACCTATGGCAATAGAGAAAAGGATGCAATTTGCCACGCTACTTCCGAAGATGGTATTAATTTCAAGAGGAATCCGACCAATCCTATTTTTCATCCAACTGGTGATTGGAACTGTGGTCGTGCAATTGATGCTGAAGTATGTGAATTCAAAGGGAAATATTATCTATATTTTGCGTCACGTGATAAAGATTTTAAGGTACAGTTTCAAGGAGTTGCTGTAGCTCCCAGAAATTCAAATTTTAATCGTGAGGATTGGAAACAGGCGTGTGATGCTCCCATCCTTTATCCGGAGTTGGGTTGGGAAAAGGATTGTATCGAAGGTGCTTCTATTGTAAAAAAAGGAAAGAAGCTATTTATGTTTTATGCCGGAGCTTATAATAATGCACCTCAACAGATCGGCGTTGCCGAAAGTAAAGATGGAATTCATTGGAAACGAGTGTTTACTGAACCTTTCGTTGCTAACGGAAAGCCTGGGGAGTGGAACTCAAGTGAATCCGGTCATCCTCATATATTTCATGACTTGGACGGACGGACTTATTTGTTTTATCAAGGTAACAATGATAATGGCAAGACATGGTATATCACCAATGAAGAGGTATTCTGGAAGAAAGGTAAACCATACTTAAAGAGGTAATTGCTTTTCATCTCAATTTGATGTAAAATTCCCTTCATTCTACTCTGCTATCAGAAGTGAAATGAAGGGGATTTTTATGTTGTTATAAATAGTAAGTCTCTTATTTATTCAGTCTCCATTCGAAGCCATCCTTTGTATCTTTCACTTCAAAACCAAGTGCGGTTAAGGTATTACGGATTTCGTCAGAAGTAGCCCAGTCTTTATTTGCTTTTGCTTTCATGCGTTGTTCCAGTAACATATCCACTACTTTTCCATAAGCAGCTTCACGGCCGTCAGAAGAACCTTTCTCTTCTTTCAATCCCATAATGTCGAAGCAGAATAGATGGAAAGTATCTTTTAGCTCTTTCAGGTCTTCGGCGGAGATTGTTGCATTTCCGGCGATAATGTTATTGATGATGCGTGCCCCTTCAAATAGTTGTGCGATAACGATAGGAGTATTTAAGTCATCATTCATGGCTTCATAACATTTCTCACGGATGTCTTTTACATTAATACTTTCTGAAGTATTTGCAGCAGGAGTTATTTTTTCCAATCCTTCGATTGCTTCCATCAAACGTAATAAACCTTTTTCCGAAGCTTGTAATGCTTCGTTGCTGAAATCGACCGTACTACGATAGTGAGCTTGCAGAATGAAGAAACGGATGGTCATTGGCGTATAAGCCTGTGTCAATAACTTATGAGTACCGTTGAAGAATTCATCTAGCGTGATAAAGTTACCAAGGGATTTGCCCATCTTCGTTCCGTTGATGGTAATCATATTGTTATGCATCCAGTAGTGAACCATGTCATCCCCTTGCGAAGCTACAGACTGTGCAATCTCACATTCATGGTGTGGGAAGATCAGGTCCATACCTCCTCCGTGGATATCGAAATGCTCGCCCAGATACTTACGTCCCATAGCCGTACATTCGGCATGCCATCCGGGAAAACCGTCACTCCATGGAGAAGGCCAGCGCATGATATGTTCCGGTTGCGCTTTCTTCCAAAGAGCGAAGTCGGCAGGGTTACGTTTTTCACTTTGTCCGTCGAGGTCACGGGTAGTATTCAGTACGTCATCCAGATTACGTCCGGATAATTTTCCGTAATGGTAATCTTTATTGTATTTGGCTACATCAAAGTAAACAGAACCTTCACTTTCATAAGCGTAACCAGCATCCAGGATCTTTTGTACAAGCTGAATCTGTTCGATGATATGGCCCGAAGCGTGTGGTTCAATGCTTGGAGAAAGTACGTTAAGCTCTTCCATAGCTTTATGATAGCGGTTCAGGTAATACTGAACGACTTCCATCGGTTCCAATTCTTCCAGACGCGCTTTCTTGGCGATTTTATCTTCTCCCTCATCGGCGTCATGTTCCAGGTGACCAACGTCAGTAATATTGCGTACATAGCGAACTTTATATCCTATATGAGTCAAGTAACGGAAGAGTACGTCGAATGTAATAGCAGGGCGTGCATGTCCCAAATGGGCATCGCCGTAAACAGTCGGTCCGCATACATACATTCCAACGTGTGGAGCATGAAGAGGTACAAACAGTTCTTTTTTTCTATCTAACGTGTTGTAAATGGTTAATTGATGTTCCATAACATTTTGATATTTATTCAATTGGATTTGCAAAGTTAGAATAAAATCTGGATATGTAACGTATCTTAAAGATGATTGTTTATCGTTCTTTAATCGTTTATTTATCAGAAGTAGTTTTTTCTTTTATTGAAACAAACTATTTTCTCTTATTGAATGAAGCGATCTATGGCTTCGGCTACTCCGTCTTCCTCATTGGTCAGGGTGATGTAATTGGCTGCTTTTTTCACCGGTTCTTGTGCATTACCCATTGCAATGCCTAGTCCTGCAAACTTTATCATGGAAAGATCATTATATCCATCACCTATTGCTATGATTTCCTCCCGTTTAATACCTGTTTGCTCCAATAATACGGCAAGGGACAATGCTTTATCGATACCTTGTGGCACTAACTCGAGGAAATAGGGTTCTGAACGGAAAACGTTGATTTTGCCTTGCAGCCGGATACACAACTCCGACTCTAGAGGAATCAGCTGGTCTGCATCTCCAACAATCAGGCATTTGGCTACGGGAAGGGTGATGTCCGTAAGGAAATCATTGGTTTCGCGTATAGACATTTTATTGAGGAAAGCTTCTTTTTGTACGTACGTATCTTGGGAGTTTTCGGTTACGATTTCTGCACCATCATACGTCAATATACTGAGATGATGAGTGCGGGCACATTCATAAAGCACTGGAACGACCTCGTTCGGCAATACATTTTCGTATATCATTTCTTTAGTTTCCCAGTTGATAATTTCTCCTCCGTTGTAGGATAAGATAAATCCTCCGTATTCGTCCATACGTAGTTCATTTGCCAATGGTACAATGCCATAGGTGGGCCGTCCCGAAGCCAAGACAAGCCGGATGCCTTGTTGCTGGATGCGAATCAATGTTTCCCGGTTACGGGGAGTAATTTCTTTTTGGGAATTGGTGAGCGTTCCGTCAAGGTCGAGTACGATAAGTTTGTATTCCATGCAGTGTTTTTTGGGGTGCAAAGATAAAGTAAAAAAGCATTGTTGCAAGGGTGTGTTTAGGAAGTTGTCTGTTCCGACACAAAATTATTAATCCAGTAAATCTGCCCATTGTTCATTAGTAAATGCAGGTAATGTATCACTATCTGCAATAAATGTTTCTGCTAGTTCTCGTTTTTCATCTTGCAGGTGGAGAATCTTTTCTTCGATGCTGTCTTGAGTGATGAAACGGTATGCAATTACTTGTTTGTCCTGACCAATGCGGTGGGCGCGGGCAATGGCTTGCGCTTCGGCAGCCGGGTTCCACCAAGGGTCAATGATGAATACATAATCAGCTTGGGTAAGATTAAGTCCGACTCCGCCGGCTTTCAATGAAATGAGAAACGCTTGCACGTCCTTTTGGTCGGTGAAATGGGCAATTTCTGAAGGACGGTTGTTGGTGGAACCTGTCAATAGGGCGTATTTCCAGTTCCGTTCTTGGAAAGCTTCGGCTATGATTTCCAGATGTCTGACAAAGGAAGAGAAAATCAGTACTTTATGTCCTTCCATTTGCAAGGTGTCGAAGGTTTCTATGATTTGTTCCACTTTCCCCGATACTCCGGTGAAATCGGGAAAAACGAGTTGAGGGTGGCAAGATAACTGGCGGAGACGCAAGATTCCGTTCAGTATACTAAAGGAGTTGAATCTGTCTTTATGTTGAGGCTGTTGCAACAATATGTTACGCAAACTATTCTTTTCTTGTTCGTAATAATTATGTTGCTCTCCAGTCATATCACAGAAAATGATTTCTTCTGTTAGAGGAGGCAGTTCGGGAGCCACTTCTTTTTTGCTCCTTCTTAGGATAAAGGGGGCAATTAATTGTTGTAATCGTCCTTTTAAGCGTGCATTTCCTTGACGGATCGGAGTAATGAATTGTTTTTGGAAAACGTTTTCTTCTCCTAATAAATCCGGTTGGAGGAAACGGAATTGCGCCCATAAATCTTTGAGTGAGTTTTCGATAGGAGTACCCGTAAGTACTAGCCGATGTTTGCTTTGCAGCTGTATGGTCGCCCGGAAAGTAAGCGAATCACTGTTTTTAATATTTTGGCTTTCATCAAGCACAATATATTCAAAACAGTAGGAACGGAGTGTTTCTATGTTGTTTCGCATCATTCCATACGTCGTAAATATCAGGTGAAAACGCCCGAAAAAACGTTCCGGATGCTCTTTAGAAATGACTGTTGTACTGTTGTATTCAGTCATTGAAAGCGTAGTGAAGCGTTTCGCTTCCCTGTGCCAGTTGTGGAGTAAAGAGGTTGGTACCACAATGAGGGTTGCAGGCTTTCGGGGCACCTGTTTCTTTTTCGGACGGGGATCCGCCACGACTATATTCTTTTCTCTTATTTCGCGTACATCCGGTAACAATTCATCTTCGCTATCGAAGCCAAATAGCGAGAACTGTCCTGTCGGATCACTCGTTGGTTGCTGTTTCTCAATCGATGTGGATGAGATGGCGGCTATTTCCTGATGAATTGTATCCGAAGCCAGTGGCTTATAAATATACTGTAATAAGGTTAGAGTCTGGAGCGTCTTGCCGAGTCCCATATCATCTGCAAGGCATCCTCCGAATCCTTGTTCGTTGAGCAGTACCATCCACGAAAACCCTTTTTGCTGGTAAGGGCGTAGTTGTGCTTTGAGTCCCTCCGGCACTTGGATATCTTTGACCTGAATCTTATTAGGAAACCTTTTTAATCCATTTTCGTCTAAGGCAGACTGCACAGCACCGATGAATGTATGCTTTAACCGGATTCCTTTTTCTGTTTGATCACCCATTTCCAACAGATTGCCATATTTGCTGAACCATTCATCGGGTAAAAGAAACATCTGTCCGTTAGGTAATAGGAATTCTTTTCTTTCTTCCAGAATGTGTTTACGGAAACGTGAAAAAGGGATGCGCATTGAACCGATGACCACAGTGATATTTAATTCGAACCAATCCGGGCCATCGTCGCAATTTTGTTCAATTTGGATTTCATCCAGACAATAATGAGCATTCTTCTTATTACTGGCTAGTAGGAAAGAATGTTTCAACATCTCTCTGTTTTGATGAATCCATTCGGTGATTGTTTTTGAGGGACTTTCGGGTGATAGCTTGAAATGGACATCACTGATTTGTTGCAAACCAGCTTGGGTTAGTAACCGTATTGCTCTCTTCTCAGAAGCACCATGCCGTTGAAAAAAAGCGATTTCACCGGATTCTTTACGGTAAACGATTTTCTTCATTTCATGGGCAAAATCAGGCGTAAATGATTGATTGCCGTAATGGAAAGCGAGTTTTAGCAATTGTTCATTGTAAACTGTATCTTCCAAAGTTAGTACTGCTTTACAGTTACGCTTCTCTTCAATGATATCCAGACCGTATGTGGCGATATCGTGATAACGTGCTATTGGTATTACAATATTGTCAATATACTTTTCAATCTGCGATATATCTGCACTAATTGATCTCTTTTTGGTAAAAGGTAAAATCCTTGTGCTTTCCATATGAGGGAAAAAGTATAGTTCCATACCTAATAGTAAGGCCGAAGGTGAGGAAGTCAGCACAATCACAGGTTTTTGCTCAGTTAAAGAGAAGGATTGTCCTTCGTAAAAGCATTGCAATTCATATCGGAAAGTCTTTTCGTCAATATGGAAAGTGAAACGGTTATCGACATCATGTGGGTGAACATGGTAAGCATGGTGGGCATATAATATCTTACTTCCGGGTGGCTTTTGATAAAAAGGAAGACTGCCTTTTCTGATTAGTTCCAGCATTTCCTGGAGTTTCTTTTCGATGAATGGGCGGATATTGTTCTTGAATCGATCCGTATCTTCGGATAACTTTTGAAGAAAACGCGGTACTGTTTCTTCTCGTGAGTAAACCCCCATTAGGTATTTTTCTGTATAATGTGAGGCGATGTCAATAGCCTCACGTTCAGCATCGGACATACGGGAAACTGCTTCAGGAGAAGCATGGAATGCTTGTTCTATCAGGCAGACTGTTTCATCGTCCTGCCTCTCTGCGATATACGGTATCAATAAAGCACCGAGTACGGGATGTTCTGCTAAGACGATAATAACTTGTCCGATGGTTGTTTTCTGTTTCATTCTCTTTAGGCTTGAATCAACAAAGATATGGAAAAATACTTAATTTTGCAGCATGATGGAGGAAAACAAACGTGTATTGTTGGGTATGAGTGGCGGAACAGACAGTTCTGTCGCTGCAATGCGACTGCTGGAAGCCGGATATGAGGTGACTGGTGTGACCTTTCGTTTTTATGAACTCAATGATTCTACCGAATATTTGGAGGATGCCCGTAGTTTAGCGGAACGCTTGGGAATACAACATATCACTTATGACGTGCGGGAGATATTCCACCAGCAAATTATTGAATATTTTGTTCAGGAATATATGTCGGGGCATACACCTGTCCCCTGTACACTATGTAACAATCTGCTGAAATGGCCATTACTTGCTAAAATTGCCGATGAAATGGGGATTTTTCATATTGCTACCGGACATTATGTTCGTAAGGTTAAGAAGGAAGATACCTATTTTATAACCTATGCTGCCGACTCGGATAAGGATCAGACTTTCTTTTTATGGGGATTAAAACAGGATATCCTTCAGAGAATGTTGTTGCCTATGGGAGATATTACCAAGGTGGAGGCAAGGGCTTTTGCAGCTGAACATGGATTCCGGAAAGTAGCGATGAAAAGGGACAGTATAGGTGTTTGTTTTTGCCCGATGGATTATAGGAGTTTCTTAAAAGAATGGTTAAGAAGAGATGGTAGTCAATCGCAGGCTAGAAAGGATCATTCCCGGTTTCAAAGTTTAAAACGTGGAAAGTTTATCGATGAAAAGGGGAATTTTATTGCATGGCACGAAGGTTATCCTTTTTATACCATTGGACAACGTAGGGGGTTGGGAATTCATCTGAACCGTCCTGTCTTTGTGAAAGAGATTCTTCCGGCAACGAATGAAGTGGTTCTTTCCTCTCTTCAGTCTCTGGAAAAAACAGAAATGTTTTTAAAGGATTGGAATATCGTAAAGGAGGAACGTTTGTTGAACAACCCTGACGTTATTGTGAAAATACGATATCGTAAACAAGAAAACCATTGTACGGTAACCATTACTTCTGATAACTTATTGTATATACGTCTTCACGAACCGCTAACGGCTGTTGCGCCCGGACAAGCTGCTGCATTCTATAAAGATGGATTGTTATTGGGAGGAGGAATCATTGTATCTTCTCGTTGATACCACTATAAAGTTTGTTTTTATTAAATTTATCTGCAACCTACACAAGTTTGCTTATATGTTGTTGATATACAATGTATTGATGGTGTGTAAGATACTGTTGCAGATGTGTGTAAGACCTTTTATCTTGCACTTCATAGTAACCATTTTGTTTCAGCCTATGAAACTAAAAGTTTCAAGTGCTTGAAACCTTTGGTTTCATTAGGCGAAACACTTAGTTTCAAGCCATGAAACAAATAGTTCCAATAGTTGAAACCTTTAGTTTCAAGGCTTGAAACTGAAAGTATCATCTATTGGAACTTACTTTAACTGTGAATATTAGTAGTGGTTTGTCTTAATAAGCACAGTGACTCTTATGATATATCTTGTTATTAGTTGCTATTCGTTGTTGAGAAGTAACATTTGCTCGATATATTCTCGTGTATTACTTAACCGGGGCACTTTGTGCTGTCCACCCAATTTCCCTTTTTGTGCCAACCAATCATGAAACAGTCCCGGACGAGCCGTGATTACCTCTAAAGGTTGCAAAGCAATATCTTTCCAGCGTTTTGCCTCATAGTCAGAGTTTACTTCTTTCAATGTTGCATCCAAAACAGCAGCGAATTTTTCTACCGAATCGGGCATTTTAGCAAATTCAATCAACCATTGATGACGACATTTAGCATTCTCATCCATAAAAACCGGTGCTGCTGAATATTCGCTTACTTGCGCTCCTGTTGCAGCACAAGCCTTCGCTAACCCTTTTTCAGCATTATCAACGATCAATTCTTCTCCAAAAGCGTTGATAAAATGTTTAGTTCGTCCTGTGATGATAAATTTATATGGATTCTTGCTGGTAAACTTCACTGTATCACCAATCATATATCGCCATAAACCGCAGGAAGTAGAAATAACCAATGCATAATTTTTGTTGAGTTCCACCTCTTCCAGACAATATACACGCGGGTTTTCCTTATCGACGTCTTCCAGTGGAATAAACTCATAGAAAATTCCGTAATCGATCATTAATAGCATAGCCGGATCGGAAAGATCGTTTTGTGTACCGAAATACCCTTCGGAAGCATTGTAAGTTTCTACATAGTGCATTTTCGGTGAGTGAATGACTTGCTTATATTGTTCGCGATAAGGAGTAAAAGATACTCCTCCATGGAAGAACACCTCCAAGTTAGGCCATACCTCTTCTAATGTCTGTTTTCCTGTTTTCTCGAGAATACGTTTAATCAGTACCAGCATCCATGAAGGTACACCCGATAAACTGGTCACATTCACCGGAATTGTACTATTAGCAATCGCTTCAATCTTTGTCTCCCATTCGCTCATCAATGCGATTTTCTTGCTGGGAACACGAATAAAATTAATCAGCGGATTAACATTTTGAATAAGAATAGCCGACAGGTCTCCTACTAAACTATGGTTAGAATTTAAATTTGGGCTGTGACTGCCACCCAAAATCAATCCTTTTCCGGAGAAGAAGTGACTATTCGGGTTGATACGGAAATAAAGTGCGGCAGCATCTTTCCCTCCTCTGTAGTGAATATCCTCCAACGCTTCCTGGCTGACAGGAAGAAACTTACTTTTATCATTGGTTGTTCCGGATGATTTGGCAAACCAACGGATTTCCGAAGGCCAAAGCAGGTTTTGCTCTCCTGCGCGTAAACGTTCTACATACGGTTTGATTTCTTCGTAAGTTTGTATTGGAATACGCTTTCTGAAATCTTCATAACTGCGGATAGAAGAATAATCATATTTTTTTCCCCATTCTGTTTGGGCAGCCTGGGTTACCAGACGGTTCAGCACCCGGTGTTGTATATCACTAGCTTGAGTAGCGTAAAGATCTATTTGTTTTAAACGGGAATCGAAAGTCTTACTTATGATTTTTGTAATATTCATTTCTACTTTAACATATAATGTTTAGTCGTGCAAAAGTAACCTTATTTATCTTTTTTTTCTATCTTTACGACGGAAATAATCGTTAAAATTAACGTGTTTCATATAATTCCCGAATTTTTGACTAAAAAAAACGACAATGAGAATTGGAATCCTGACTTCTGGAGGAGATTGTCCCGGTATAAATGCTACGATCCGTGGCGTTTGCAAAACAGCGATTAATTATTATGGAATGGAAGTAATAGGCATTCATAGCGGTTTCCAAGGACTGCTGACAAAAGATGTGGAGTCTTTTACCGATAAGTCGTTGTCCGGACTGCTCAATCTCGGCGGAACAATGCTGGGCACTTCCCGTGAAAAGCCTTTTAAGAAAGGAGGAGTCGTGTCGGATGTTGATAAACCCGGGCTTATTTTACATAATATCCAGGAAATGGGCTTGGACTGTGTGGTTTGTATCGGAGGAAACGGAACTCAGAAAACAGCAGCTAAGTTTGCAGCTTTGGGCGTAAATATCGTATCTGTGCCCAAAACAATAGACAACGATATCTGGGGAACGGATATTTCTTTTGGATTCGACTCGGCTGTAAGCATTGCTACCGATGCTATCGACCGTCTGCATTCTACCGCAAGTTCGCATAAAAGAGTGATGGTAATTGAGGTGATGGGGCATAAAGCCGGATGGATTGCTTTATATTCGGGTATGGCAGGTGGCGGTGATGTGATTCTGGTGCCTGAAATTCCTTATAATATTAAAACCATCGGAGACACCATTCTGGAAAGATTGAAAAAAGGAAAGCCTTATTCTATTGTTGTGGTGGCGGAAGGTATTCGGACTGACGGACGCAAACGTGCTGCTGAGTTTATCGCTCAGGAAATAGAATATGAGACAGGTATCGAAACTCGTGAAACTGTACTTGGATATATTCAGCGGGGCGGTTCACCTACTCCTTTTGACCGTAATCTTTCTACCCGGATGGGAGGTCATGCTACGGAACTTATTGCTAACGGGCAATTTGGACGTATGGTGTCTTTACAGGGGGACGAGATTTCGTCCGTTCCTCTTGAAGAAGTGGCAGGCAAACTGAAATTAGTTACTGAGGATCACGATCTGGTGATTCAGGGTCGTCGCATGGGGATTTGCTTTGGATAGGCTCTGTCAAAGCTTCTTCCGGTAACTTATCTTTATCTTCAGATTCAGTCGTTTCTGTTTCCAGTATTACTTCTGTTTGTGCTGGCATAATCCGTAGCGATTTAGCTTCATTGACGGACGTAATGAAAGCTGTGTCTTTCACCTTTCTGATGGCCATATGTGCAGCATTCTGCTGAGATTCTTTTTTCGAATATCCTGTTCCTGTTCCTGCAGGAAGTCCTTCAATGCGTATCTCAGTTTGGAAAACAGGATTACAGTCGTGATCGAGGAACTGTTCTATCAACTCAAACGAAACCTCCATTTTATTTTTCTGGCTCCATTCGATGAGCTTCGATTTGAAATTTACTTCTTTGCGTGAGATAATATCCAGATCGATATATCGGTTGATAATTCGTTGCTCCATAAACTGTTTGCAACGTTCATAGCCCTGATCCAAGTAAATGGCACCGATAAATGCTTCAAAAGCATTACCGTACATATAACTGTTGTGTGAAGAAGAACGGGTAGAATATTTGATAAGCTTGTCCAGACCGATTTCTACGGCAAGTTTGTTCAAAGTCTCCCGTTGTACGATTTTAGAACGCGTATTTGTGAGAAAGCCTTCTCTTTTTCCTTCGAAACGTTTATAGACAATATCTCCTACGATGGCGTCGAGGATGGCGTCACCCAAAAACTCCAATCGTTCGTTATTCAAAGGTCTCCCTTTTTCCGAACGGAGAGAAGTCGACTTGTGCAAGAGTGCTTGTTCGTAGAGACGGATATTATGTGGATAGAATCCAAGTATCCGATAAAAACAAAGATAAGACTCTTTATTCTTACGAAACAAGAGTCTTATCTTATCTATTTTGTTACGTAACACGATTTACTCTGCGTATTTCTTGAAGATAACACATGCATTGTGACCGCCAAATCCGAATGTATTGGACAAGGCAACATTAACTTCGCGTTTCTGAGCTTTGTTGAACGTGAAATTAAGGTCATAATCGATGTTCTCGTCGTTGTCACCTTCTTCATGGTTGATAGTCGGAGGAACGATACCGTTCTTGATAGCAAGGATACTTGCAATAGATTCTACCGCACCGGCAGCACCCAGCAAGTGACCTGTCATAGACTTCGTAGAACTGATGTTCAGTTCGTAGGCATGATCACCGAATACTTCTTTAATAGCTATTGCTTCAGAAATATCACCCACCGGAGTAGATGTTCCGTGTACATTAATATAATCCACTTCTTTCGGGTCCATTTCTGCATCTTCCAACGCATTTCTCATTACTAGTTTGGCACCAAGGCCTTCAGGATGAGAAGCTGTCAGGTGATGAGCATCAGCAGACATACCTACACCGGCAATTTCTGCATAGATCTTTGCGCCACGAGCTTTAGCGTGTTCCAGTTCTTCCAAGATCAAGCAACCACCACCTTCGCCCATTATGAAACCGTCGCGGCTTGCACTGAACGGGCGTGAAGCTTTCGTTGCATCGTCATTACGAGTTGATAGAGCGTGCATAGCGTTGAAGCCACCTACACCGGCAGGGAAGATAGCCGCTTCGGAACCACCGGATACAATTACGTTTGCTTTTCCCAGACGAATCAGGTTGAAAGCATCGGCAATGGCATTGGTAGAAGTTGCACATGCTGAACAAGTCGCATAATTAGGACCATGGAAACCATACATAATGGAAATTTGTCCGGCTGCAATATCCGAGATCATCTTTGGGATGAAGAACGGATTGAATTTCGGACCCATTTCCTGACGGGTGTAGTAGTTGCCTACTTCTTCTTCAAATGTATGTATACCACCGATACCGGCGCCAAAAATAACACCGATTCTGTTCAGGTCTTCTTTTTCAGTGTCAAGACCGGAATCTTCAACAGCTTCTTTGGCAACAACAATGGCATACTGCGTATACAGGTCCATCTTTCTTGCCTCTTTGCGGTCGATATATTTCGTCACCTCGAAGTTTTTTACTTCGCATGCGAATTGAGTCTTGAACAGCGACGCATCAAAATGAGTAATAGGTCCTGCTCCACTAACCCCGTTCACAAGGTTTTCCCAGAATTCGGAAACATTATTGCCAACGGGAGTAATGGCGCCAAGACCTGTTACTACCACTCTTTTTAATTCCATATTGATGAAATCGGATGATTACTTAGCGTGTTCTTCGATATAAGATACAGCATCACCTACAGTACCAATTTTTTCAGCTTGGTCATCAGGAATAGAGATACCGAATTCTTTTTCGAATTCCATGATAAGTTCTACAGTGTCAAGAGAATCTGCTCCCAGATCGTTAGTAAAGCTTGCTTCGTTAGTAACTTCGGACTCTTCTACGCCTAATTTATCAACGATAATCCCTTTTACTCTTGATGCAATTTCAGACATAACTTTAAGTTTTTAATTAATAATTAGTTTTATTTCTTTAAATTTGCGGTGCAAAGGAATGAATATTTATCGTTTTGCGCAAATATTTGATTAAATAAATGCAAGATTTTGCACATTTTTCACTGTTTTGTGCATAGAAATCGTGAGTTATGAGGAAAAATATCGCTATTTTCGCTTCCGGTTCCGGCACAAATGCTGAGAATATAATCCGGTATTTCCAGAAAAATGATTCCATTCGGGTATCACTTGTACTTTCCAATAAAAGTGATGCTTATGTTTTGGAGCGTGCATATCGTTTAGGAGTGCCTTGTAGTGTATTTACCAAGGAAGATTGGATAGCCGGAGATGAAATTCTGGCTGTATTGCAGGAAGCGCATATTGATTTTATAGTGCTTGCCGGTTTCCTTGTTCGCGTGCCTGACTTGCTTTTGCATGCTTATCCCAATAAAATCATAAATATACATCCAGCTCTTCTGCCTAAGTTTGGCGGAAAGGGAATGTTTGGCGATCGTGTTCATGAAGCAGTGGTAGCTGCGGGTGAAAAGGAAACTGGTATTACTATACATTATATTAATGAACATTATGATGAAGGAAGTATTATTTTTCAAGCTACTTGCCCTGTGCTGCCGGATGACTCTCCCGAGAGTGTGGCAAAGAAAGTGCACGTTTTGGAATATGAGCATTTTCCTCTTGTGATAGAAAGGCTCTTGTTGGAATAAGTAACTATTTTGAGTTAGAGCTGTGCTGGATTTGTAATGGATTGATTGTCAATTTAATAAAGGAGGATGCTTTTCCTTTAAAAGAAACGAAGTGTTTCTCGGTGTGCAACACTTCGTTTCTCGGTGTGCAACGGGTCGTTGCTTTTAAAGAAACGTTTCCAATATTTATAGAGTAAGAAACGTTTGTAAGTAAAATGGATTGAAAATTAAGGCGTAATACTAATAGTGTAAGCTTTTTCTTCTCTTCTTAAAGGATAATCACCTCGTAAAGTCTCAAATTGTTCCGGTTGTTTTTTTAGCCGTTGACTGTCTTCAACTGGATTATAGATTTGAAGTAAGGCGTCCTCATGAGTCTTTGCATATATGTTTGAAGTAACAGGTGCCGGCGGAGTGATCACATAATCGGCTTCGATATGAAAGAATCTGCCTATTGAATCTAGGGACATCCTTGTTGCATTCGCTTTTCCATCTGCCGAATAACCTGCAATATGCGGGGTACCTATTAATACTTTATCTAATAATTCCCGATTAATTTCCGGTTCATGTTCCCATACATCAATGACTGCATCCGAGATAGAATGATCTTTCAGAGCTTTTAATAGCGCATTCGTTTCTATAACTTCCCCACGGGATGTATTTATGATAACAGGTTTCCGTTTTAGCAAACGGAAAAATGTATCATCAGCCAAATGAAATGTTTTATACTTACCTTCTTTATATAAAGGTACATGGAAAGTGATAATGTCAGATTCCTCAGCGATCTTTTGTAGAGAAGTAAAAGAGGTGCTTTCTTCTTTTTCTTCCCTTGGCAGATCATTGAGCAGGACCCGCATACCGAAATCTTTGGCTACTTTGGCTACTTTACTTCCTACATTTCCTACTCCTACGATGCCGATAGTCAGGTCGCTTAGCTTTTTATGCAGTCGAGATTGTACGATCAGGAGAGCCGATTGTATATATTGTGCTACTGAAGCAGAATTACATCCCGGTGCATTGGTCCATTCAATGCCCGCCTGTTTGCAAAATGCGGTATCGATATGGTCGAATCCAATTGTTGCTGTTGCGATAAATTTAACCTGACTACCTTCTAGTAGCTCTCGGTTGCAATGTGTGCGGGTACGAATGATAAGAGCGTCGGCGTCTCTTACAAGTTCCGGAGTGAAGTCTTTTCCCGGTACGTAAATCACTTTATCTGCTATTTTCTCAACAGCTTCTTTTATATAAGGAATCTTGTTGTCTACAATAATTTTCATATACAATTGGGCTTTTAGTTAAGCAAAGGTAGGAAATAAAAAAGTAAGAAACGGTTGCTCGTCTGAAAAATATTACATAGCTTTGTCCTATTATATACCTATTAGTATCTTAAGATTATGACATTTAGTAACCTTTGCAATGATATTTTTTGGAAATCGACTAACGATTATCATGTGACAGATAGTGTGGATGCTCCGATGAACAATCCTTACGAATTGAAGTCTATCGAATATTATTTATATTTGAAGAACTGGATTGATGCGGTACAATGGCATTTTGAAGATATTATTCGTGATCCTCAAATTGATCCGGTAGAAGCTTTGGCACTGAAACGGCGGATTGATAAATCTAATCAGGACCGTACGGATCTGGTAGAGTTGATCGATAGCTATTTCTTGGACAGATATAAAGGTATAACACCTCTGGAGAATGCCACAATCAACACAGAAAGTCCTGCGTGGGCAATTGACCGTCTTTCTATTCTTGCATTGAAAATTTATCACATGCAACAAGAAGTGGAACGTACTGACACTACGGAAGAACATCGTGCGCAATGTCGTACTAAATTAAATATTCTTCTTGAACAGAAGAAAGATCTTTCTTCTGCTATCGACCAGCTGCTGGGAGATATTGAGGGCGGAAGAAAATATATGAAAGTATATAAACAGATGAAGATGTATAACGACCCGGCATTGAACCCGGTGCTTTATGCTAAGAAATAACGAATGGCGCATATTCTGATTATCCGTTTTTCTGCTCTTGGTGATGTGGCAATGACCATTCCGGTGATTCATTCGCTAGCCACACAGTACCCACAACACAAAATAACTGTGTTGAGTCGTGCGGTATGGCAACCTCTTTTTGAAGGATTACCGTCGAATGTCAGTTTTGTTGGTGCCGATTTGACCGGTAAACATAAAGGAATATGGGGATTAAATTCACTTTATTCTCAATTGAAAAGGTTGCATATTGATTATGTGGCGGATTTTCATCATGTATTGCGTTCCAAGTATTTGTGTTTAAGATTTCGGTTGGCTAATATTCCTGTTGCTTCTATTAGGAAGGGGAGGGCAGGAAAGAGAAAATTGGTTCGCCGTCATCATAAAGTTTTAGAGAATCAAAAGAGTTCTTTCCGTCGGTATGCTGATGTATTGGAGGAATTAGGCTTTCCGGTATTGTTGAATTTCTCTTCCATCTATGGAGAGGGTAAGGGTGATTTCTCGGAAATTGAACCGGTTACAGGACCAAAAGGAAATCATAAATGGATTGGCATTGCTCCTTTTGCCAAACATCTTGGAAAGATCTATCCGATTGAGTTGCAGGAACAGGTGGTTGCCCATTTTGCAGCCAACCCGGATGTTCAGGTATTCTTGTTCGGAGGTGGCAAGAATGAGCAGGAAATTTTTGATTCATGGACAGCCAAATATCCTTCTGTGGTTTCTATGATCGGTAAATTGAATATGCGTACGGAATTAAATCTGATGAGTCATCTGGACGTAATGCTTTCAATGGATTCGGCTAATATGCATTTGGCTTCGTTGGTAAATATCCCAGTTGTTTCTATTTGGGGAGCTACCCATCCGTATGCCGGATTTATGGGCTGGAAACAGTTGCCTGTCAACACAGTGCAGCTTGATTTGTCTTGCCGCCCTTGCTCTGTATATGGTCAGAAACCATGTTGGCGAGGTGATTATGCTTGTCTGAGGGAGATAAAACCGGAACAAGTGATTGCTAAGATTGAAGGAATCATTCACTAGAAAAAATACCCCCAATATATTGAATGAGATGAAGAATAAACTTTTATATAAATTGCGTAGTGGGAAGAATCCCAAAATCATTTATTATTCAGTAAATGTATTCAGGCTTATTATACCTAAATGTTTTTTTCGAATACGTTTGCAACGAAAGTTAGATTCTTTATCTCGCCGGAATGACAAAGAGTATATTGAGCAACGTGTCAACTATTATAATAAGTTGTTTGGTGAGGTGAAATTACCAGCTTCCGCCCTTCAGCTTTCGGAGCATAAGATGAGTAAGCAGAAAGTGTATTTTTTTGATACTTATCAATATACACGATGGTTTAACGATTCTTTCCAGTGGGGATTTTGGCCGGGAGATGTTACTTATGTGCCGGAATATCCTTCTATTGTGAAAAGTCGTCCATTGATAGATAATAATGAAAACTCCGTAGTTATGAAGCTCGATAAGGTCCGTCATTTTATTTTTGTCAATGATAGAAAATCTTTTACGGAGAAGAAAAATATGGTTATCTTCCGTGGAAAAGTGAAAGGTAAACCTTCACGTAAACTATTTATGGAGATGTATTTCAGCCATCCGATGTGCGATCTCGGAGATGTGAGCCAGAATACAAAGGATCCTGTGGAGTGGCGAACGGAGAAAAAGACAATAAATGAGCATTTAGATTATAAGTTCATAATGGCTCTTGAAGGGATAGATGTAGCCAGTAATCTGAAGTGGATAATGTCATCCAATTCGATTGCTGTAATGCCCAGACCTACTTGTGAGACATGGTTTATGGAAGGTACTCTTATTCCTGATTATCATTATATTGAAATAAAACCGGACTTTTCGGATTTGGAGGGGCGGTTAAACTACTATATAGAGCATGTAGATAAATCATTAGAGATTATAAAACATGCACATGAATTTGTAGAACAATTCAAAGATAAAAAAAGAGAAAATTTGATATCATTGCTTGTATTAGATAAATATTTTAGAGTTACAGGACAAAAGGAAAGAAATTGAGAGATGAAGAAAAGTATGACAACTCTTGTTTTTGCATAAGATGAAAATAATGATTAACCCCAAATACGAATATTTGCGCGAGTTTGTGGAACGTATTCCTAAAGATTTTGAAACAATTGAAACGGTAATTCACTCTGGGCGGAACTTGATAAAGATGATAACTGTGGATGGGCTGGACATTAACATAAAACGTTATGCCATACCTCCTCTTATAAATAGAATCGCTTATTCTTTTTTTCGACTTTCGAAAGGAAAGAGGGCATTCGTATATCCGGAGAAGTTATTAGAGAAAGGGGTTGAAACACCTTATCCTATTGCTTATATTGAAGAGAAAAAGATGGGATTGATTGGTTATTCATATTTTTTGAGTGTACAATCACCTTACAGATATAACTTTTGTAAATTTGGTAATGTTGATGTGAAGAGCTGTGAAGAGGTTGTCAGTGCTTTTGCTAAGTTTACAGCGCGGTTGCACGAAATCGGAGTGTTGCATTTGGATTATTCGCCTGGGAATATTTTGTATGATAAGTTGGAGGATGGTTATCATTTTTCATTAGTAGATATCAATAGAATGCATTTTGGAGAGATAGATATGAAGTCGGGATGTGCTAATTTTGCCCGTTTGTGGGGACAGACTCCTTTTTTTGTTTTATTGGCACAGGAATATGCTCGTGCTCGGGGAATGGATGAGAAAGAGTGTGTACGTTTGGTACTTCAATATAGGAAAAAATTCTGGGATAGATATCGTCGTAGACATCAAGTTTGGTTTGAATTGGATATATAATGGCTAAAGAAGGGGTATGATGATAGTAACTTTTGAAAATAATGTTATTTGCCCGGACGAAAATGTGCGGGATTATTTACTGGCTTGTCATGTAGGACTAAAGGAAGTGCAGGACGGGATAGATACCCTATGCTTAATCCGTTTACATAAAGAGGAAGGTGTGGAAGGTGCCGAACAGGTAGATTTGATGGGATGGAAAGAACTTTCCAGGGAACTTTACTGGGCTTCCGGACCTATGGATTGTAACTATTCTATTATCTATTTTACTCGGAAACAGACTTCTTTACAGATTTCGATCGTTTTATCTACTTGTAATCAAGTAGCTTGGTTGGAAAAGGTATTGTGGGGGTATGAAGCTCAAGATACTAAAAACTTTGAGTTAATTATTGCTGATGATGGTTCCCGGAAAGAAACTTATGATATGTTGCAGAAGGTAACTCCGCAACTATCGTTTCTGGTGAAACATGTATGGCATGAAGACAAAGGTTTTCGCAAATGTGATATTTTAAATAAAGGGATATTAGCAGCACAAACAGATTATTTGTTGTTTAGTGATGGCGATTGCATCCCACGTAGGGATTTTGTATCGACTCATCTAAAACTTCGTCGTAAAGGGCGATTTTTGTCAGGAGGATACCATAAGCTTAGTATGGACCTATCAAAAGATCTTTCGAAGGACGATATCTTGTCCGGACGTTGTTTCAATTTGCAATGGATGAGGGAAAAGGGTATGCCTGCTTCTTTCAAGAACAATAAGCTGACAGCAACAGGATTCAAAAGATGGGCGTTAAATACGTTTACTCCGACTAAAGCTAGTTGGAACGGACATAATGCTTCCGGTTGGCTGAGTGATATTCTATCTGTAAATGGCTTTGATGAACGTATGCAATATGGAGGCCAGGACCGTGAGTTTGGTGAACGTCTGGAGAATTATGGTGTGCATGGAATGCAAATTCGTTATTCTACCGTATGCCTTCATCTGGATCATGCCAGAGGATATAAGACTCAGGATTCTATCCGGAAGAACCGGAATATAAGAAAGCATACGCGTGACACAAATGTGCAATGGTCTTCGTATGGAATCGTAAAGGATGATTTGGCTGGTAAAACAGTGAAAGTGAATAGCTGGTATGATCAATATGCCCGAGAGGAAGAAAAATTAGCTTTTTATAAACAAAAGGGAGGGCTTTACCGTCATTTGTTTTCGTTACTTTGTCGCCGAAGAAGAGCTTGCCTTATAAATAAAATAATTAGGAATTATCAGCAAATGGAGGAGGCACCGGTTTTAATGAATCATTCAGGAGTTATTGTCTCTCTAACAACATATCCTCCCCGAATTCCTCAACTTCATTTAATGTTAAAATCTATTTTGTGGCAGACTTATCCGCCGGAAAAGATAATAGTGTGGTTGTCTGAGGAAGAATTTCCGGGTAAACTTGATGATATGCCGGCGGAACTTAGAGATCTGGCTGCTAATGGGGTTACTTTCCGCTTTGTTTCTGGTAACTTTCGTTCTCATAAGAAGTACTATTATGTTTTTAGAGAATATCCGGATGCAAATGTGATAACTGTAGATGATGATTTGATTTATCCGCGAGACACTATTGCCAGATTATTGGCTTTATCTTATCAATATCCACATACGGTTTGTGGAAACATAATAAGGAAGATTCAAACTGAAGGAAATTTATTTTCAGCTTATAAAAAATGGACTAAAATAAATGTTATGCCTGTAAGTAGTTCCTATCAGAATGTAGCTATTGGCTGTGGAGGAGTCTATTATCCTCCCTATTGGTACGGAGATTCACTTTTTGACAGTAAACTTTTTAGAGAATATTGTCCTTCTGCCGATGATTTGTGGTTGAAAGCAAATGAGTTGAAGGAGCATATAAAAGTAACGGGTGGTGGAGGATTTTATCCCCGTCCGATAGAGTTACCCAGTACTCAGCATTATAGTCTACAAAAACAGAACAATGGAAAAGTAAATCTTAATGATAGACAATGGAGTTCCCTGAATGAACTTTGGAAACTAGACGAACTATACCTGAAAATGGGTGAATGAAAGATAAGTGCTTCTTAACAGGGTGCTTATGCTTTGGGGAGATTTGCATGTAATGTGAATTTTATTTAAATATGGAAGTGGGTTTGCAGTAATTCCTTTTATAAAGCATTCTATATAGAAGGGGTTGTAGTAAAATGTAAAAGGTGACAATTTGAAAAATATGAATACTAATATCTCTGGACCATTAATAAGTCTGATAGTACCTGTTTACAATGTTAAGGACTATTTGAGGACTTGTTTGCAATCTATTGTAGAGCAGACCTATAGCAACCTTGAGATTATCTTAGTTGATGATGGCTCTGACGATGGATCATCCGGTATTTGTGAAGAATACGCACGTACAGATCATCGTGTTAAGGTGATATACTTATCCCATAGTGGAGTAAGTGCGGCTCGTAATGCGGGTTTGGAAGCCGCTACAGGAGAACTATTGGGATTTGTGGACAGTGATGATTTTATTGATCTTGACATGTACGAATATCTGTATAAACTTTTAGTAGAGTATGATGCAGATGTTTCAGCTTGTACCTATCTTTTAGAACAAGAAGGGAGACCTTCTAAAATAATAAACAATACGGGGGAATTACACATTTTCTCAAGAAAAGAGATTATGCATGCTTTGGTGAAGAATGACATGGTAAAGAACTACCTGTGGGCAAAACTGTTTAAGCGGAGTTTGTTTGACCATCTTTCATTCCCTGTTGGTCGCGTTTATGAGGATGTTGCTGTATTATACAGGGTTTTTTATAGTTCTCAGAAAGTGGTATTGAGTTGCGTTTCCAAATATCACTATATGATTCACAAAAATGAGAGTATTACTCGTGGGGGGTATGATCCGATGAAAGAGTATCATTATTTCTTGAGTCTTTATGAG
The DNA here is from genome assembly GCF_900155865.1 of Bacteroides bouchesdurhonensis. Taxonomy (GTDB): domain Bacteria; phylum Bacteroidota; class Bacteroidia; order Bacteroidales; family Bacteroidaceae; genus Bacteroides; species Bacteroides bouchesdurhonensis. The sequence continues at coordinate 159,991 of NZ_LT707006.1, read as the reverse complement.
CAAGATAAGTTTATTCAAAATGCAGAACTTGGAGATGAATCTTCAGTCAGTGTTTTAAAAAGAGGAATACATTTAATCAATCACACCTTATTATGTTCTCCGTCACCTGCATTTGAAGATATTATTGAGGAAACAATGATAAAGATGCACGAGTATAATCATATTACTACGTGTCAGTTGGGAATCACAATGTCAATAAAGCGGTACTTCTTATGTCGCCATTTCAAGTTTTATCGTAATTTATATCGGGCATATCGTGCTATTTTTAAAAGAAAGCATAAATTGTTGATTGATTGATAAGTATGAAGTTCTCAATTATTGTGCCTGCTTATAATGCAGAGAAATATCTGCCTAGATGCTTGGATTCATTGTTGTGCCAGGATTTGCCAGCGGAGGAGTATGAAATTGTAGTAGTGAATGATGGTTCTGTTGATAAGACGACAGAATTATTGGATGCATATTCTCAAAAAGCTCCTAATATTAAAAGTTTCACGACGGAAAATCGTGGGGTAAGTGAAGCGCGTAATTATGGATGTACCCAATCTGTTGGTAAGTATTTTGTATTTGTGGACGCAGATGATTGGATAAAGCCCAATACATTGTCACTATTATATGATAGGATGGAAGAGGATTGGCTGGATTTGCTGGTTACGGATTATCGTTTTTGGAACTCGCATGGTGAGCTACCAAAAGCCCTCCACTTTTCAGATAAGTGTAAACAGGGGATGGATGTGTGCGTAGGTACTGAATTTATGCAAAGGTGTCTGCCGCCTGTTGTCTGGGGTATTGTATATCGTTCGACCTTCTGGAAAGAACATGATTTTCATTTTCTGCCTATTCGTCACGAAGATGAGGAACTGGTTCCACGCGTATTTTATTTTGCTTCAAGAGTTGCTTTTCTGCCTATAGATTTTTATAACTATTATCAGAATCAAGATTCATTTATGATGAATTATGATGAGCATTCTTGTATTTATATGCTTCGAGCGATGGAGAGCCTTGAGAATTTCAGATTGAAATATGTGAAAGAGGACAAAATGAATATTTTCTTTCAGAATCTGATTGCACGAAATTTATTAAAAGCATTGAAACGTAGCATACAGTGGAGTGCACCGATAACTATTCAGCTTGAGATGGTTTCTGAAATGAAAAAGAAAGGATTGACTCCCCTGCCTAAAGGAAAGTCTTTTTTCTATACCTGTTTGTATTTTCTTTCTCCTACGCTGTTTATTTGGTATTATCGTATAAAGTTGAAAAAGGTCTGAGAATGTGGTTTTCAGATATTCTCGATAACCTTTTTCAGTCTGTTCATAATAACATCCCAGTTGTAATTTTTAGCTATATAGGTAACTCCTTTTTTACTCATCTCATCCCTTAATGCGTCAGAAAAGTCAAGCTTCTGGAGTTGTTTGATGAAATTATGTTGGTTAGTGTAGTAAAGTGCTGCATGGTTACTTTTTAGGCAGTGTTCTTTTAAAACATTACAATTCCCATTGACTAACATAGCCTTTTTTAGTGTCATAGCTTCTAATAAGATGAGAGATAAACTTTCACATTGTGAGGGATTAATCACGATCTTGGCATGTTGTATAATAGCAATCTTTTCTCCTTCCTCTACAAAATTTGTATAAATAATATCCGGATGGATGAATGGTTCACTGTATTGCTTGCCAACAAGTACGAACTTTAACTTAGATGTAGGATTCTTTTTTTTATATTCCATGAAATAACTGAATATGTTATTCAGTTTTCCTTGATCCACCCTTCCTACGTATAGCAGGTACTCATTGGGGAGATTGTATTTTTGTTTAGTTATCTCCCAGTCGGTAGGGGTAGCAATTTCTATTCCCACACTAATGATATTGTGTGGTGACATATGCATACCAAATATCCGTTCCGCTAGTTTCTGTTCAGCGGTTGTGTTGAATCCTATGTATGCAGCCTTTGTAAAAGCCTTTGTCAGAATGGATCGAAAAGCTACTTTATGATAATGCATTGTCGGAATGATGATTGTTTTTTCCGGTGCATATAAAGTAGTATAATATACATGAGGATAATCTAAAGTAATGGGAATAATTGCCTTATAGTTATCTTTATTTTTTTTGATATAGTCAAAAAGGGTGGAAGAATAGAAAACTTGGCTATTCAACAGCTTTAGTTCTTCTTTCTCTTTATAATGCCAAATGGGGCAGAAAAAAGAAATAGGTGCCAGAAGACGACATTTGTATAGGAACTTTCTTAATTTGTAAGCTGGCTTAGCTTCTTTTTTATAGCATTCTTCCAATTCAGGATGAATAGGATCAGCTTTGAACCTTTTTACATGAACATTATTGATAGTTTCTTCTTCTTTAGCTTCAATGTTCCCTCCGGTTCTGTAGTTTTCGACACAGGTGGTTAGAACTTCAACATCATAATCATCGACTAGTCTTTCGGCTAGCATTCTGCAGTGATATTCTGCACCTCCGTTAATGTTTAATCCGTATCGTGCTACGACGAACGCTATTTTCTCTTTGGTCATATTGAAATTTATAAGCTTTCCGACAAAGATACGACTATTAATTAAAAGTTGAAAACTTAAAATATGGTTTTTATTTGTCAATAATTGATCGGTCTGCAGGAAAAGATGTATATTTGTAATTTTATAAATTGTCAGACCTAAACTGCATGGAAGGAAAATCTTTAGTAAGTGTAATTGTACCTGTACATAATACTGCCGCATATCTTCGTAAGTGTGTGGACTCAATATGTAATCAGTCTTTGAAGGAGATTGAAATAATATTGGTTGATAATTTGTCAACAGACGGTTCTGCTGAAATATGCGATAATTATCTTAAGACCGATTCTCGTGTAAAAGTATTGCATCTTCAGGAGGCTAATGCTTCCGTTGCGCGTAATGCCGGCATCGAAATAGCTTCTTCTCCATATATCGGATTTATAGATAGTGATGATTATATTGAGCCCAATATGTATGAAGAATTACTTGCAGCAATTCGCTTGTATGAAGTGGATGCTGTGTATTCCAATTTTTGTATAGAGCATACCGATGGTCGTACGGAACTGTTTGAACCTAATAGTGGAGTAGCTTATAAGAGGTCTTCACGAGATGTGGTATATGAAATGATGTGTGATCGGTTAAATAGTTCATGTTGTACCAAACTATTTAACAAAACACTCTTTGATTCTTTAAAATTTCCGACTCATAATGTATATGAAGATCGGTTTGTGTTACATCGATGGATATTGGCTTGTGGTGAAATCGTGTGGATTGATAAAGCTTTTTATCATTATGTAGAAAGAAATAATAGTATATGCCATGTTATTTCTCCCTCACGTCGGCATCATTTCTTTTTGGCTCAATTTTACCGACTAGAGTTTATAGGTAATTGCCAGTTGTTCAATGCTGAGGAATTGTATCAAATGCGGAATTATCTTGTGAGAAGTTGTTTGTCTACTTTTAAGGAGATGAGAGAATTTCTCAATGATAGCGATGCGCAAATGTTTATTGCTGATATGAGACAGCATTTTAAGAAATTACTTGTTTTGTCTAAAAACGAACTGGATGTTAAGTGCTATAAGCGTCTGAGAAAAATAGTTCATTTTTGGTCACTCTATTACCTGATTCATTTTAAAATGAAAAAGAAAATAATGTCTCGTCACTAATCTGTGATGCAGAAGAGATGTAGATATATTCTTAATTTTATAAAGAGAAGGAATAGCTGATAAATTGTAACTTGAAAATACAGTTGTTGAAGATGAAGAAACTAATGTTTATAATGGAAAGCTTAGCAGGGGGAGGGGCTGAGAGGGCCTTAGTTGAATTACTCAATAGCTTTGATTATACTAAATACTCGGTAACGCTATGTGTCATTTTTGGGAGTGGAGTTTATATGACTAAAATTCCTCCACAAATACAACTAATCAATATTTTTACTGATAAGGATTCTGCTTTTCAGGTTTCGCTAAAGAAAAGAGCATTAAAGTATTATAGAAAACGTGGTAGTACATGGTTGATGAAATACTTAATAGGGACAAAAATTAGAAACAAGAAGTATGATGTGATAATATCTTTTATGGAGGGTTACCCGGTGATTTTCCATAGTTTAATTTGTAAATGGTCGTCAAAGAATATCAGTTGGATACATTGTGATCTGAGTACTTATCATTGGACGAAGAACTTTTTTCGCGATTTAAAATATGAACGACAATGTTATGAAAAAATGGATGAACTTGTATTTGTATCTTCAAATGCGATGAAAGCTTTTGAATGTCTATATGATATTTCAATTCCCAAAGAATGTATTTATAATGTTGTTGATGTTGAAAGGATACGTGAACTTGCAGAAGAGTTTAATATTACTTATGATCGCTTGACAATTACCCTAATAGGCAGTTTGTATAAAGTGAAAGGCTATGATCGGGTTATTCGAGTTGCAAAAATGCTTAAGGATGATGGCTATTCATTTAGATTTCAAATCCTGGGCAATGGAGAGGAGCTAGAAGCATTGACTCAATTGAAGAATGAGATGGGGGTACAAGAGGAAGTTTCTTTTTTGAGTTTTCAAAAGAATCCCTATCCTTATTTAAAGCAATCAGATATATTTGTGAGTAGTTCTTTGTCTGAAGGGTTATCCTTGGTGATTTGCGAGGCATTGGCTTTGGGTGTACCCGTGGTTGCGACGAAGACTGCTGGTTCTATGGAATTGTTAGATAATGGAAATTATGGCATATTAGCGGAACAGGATGATGATTCTCTTTATGAGGCGATAAAGAAATTAATTGATGATAGTGAATTGAGAGATTATTATCGTGGAAAAGCCAGGTCGCGAATAAAGTTATTTGAAGTGGAGCAAACAATGCAAAAGGTTTATAACATAATTGATTAAAAATAAGATTATGCCTAAAATATCTGTTATTGTGGTGGTGCATAATGCGGTTTTAACTATAGAAAAGTGCCTCGATAGTGTCTTGACGCAATCCTTTGAAGATTTCGAGTTGCTAATTATAGATGATGGTAGTACAGATGGAACCGAAGTAGTCTGTGACAGGTATGCTCAGATAGATAAGCGTATAATGGTTTATCATCGAGAAAACTTGGGTGTAAGTGCATCTAGAGAGTTTGGGGTTCAGATGGCTAAAGGAGAATACTCTATTCATGCAGATAGTGATGATTGGATGGAGAAAGGGATGTTGGAGGCACTTTATTCTGAAGCATTGTCTTCAAAAGCGGATATTGTAATATGTGATTTTTATGTAGATGGTGAATCTTCAGTTTATACCAAACAAAAACCTTCTTTGGTAAATCATATTTCTATAATTCGTGATATATTATTAGGAAAAATGATAGGAAGTACATGGAATAAATTGATAAAGCATCATTTGTACCATAAATTCGATATTCACTTCCCGGAGAATATTAATTACTGTGAAGATGCATATACGATGATAAATATTTTGTTGAATACAAATTCTGTTGCATATTTGCCAGAAGCTTACTATCATTATGTAATGAATCCCAATTCAATTACTCATAAATTGACGAAAGAAGTGTTTTATCAAAGAGAAAGATTCGTTTATGGGTTGAAAAAACTACTTGTAAACAAGAAATTTCATAAAGCAATAGCTTTGAATTGTGTGTTTGTTAGAGCAGATGCATATTATAGTAGGTTATTTACTTCAAGAGAGTTACGTCAATTATTACCTTATAAGAGGTTTGCAGTCTTTAAATCTCACAGAAAATTTCGAGTAAAAATATTACTTCTGTTAGCATCGTATGGATTCGTCCCTTTGGCTAATCTATTGGAGCGCGAATACGACCGACCTTGGTAGTTTATGTTACTGTATATTGAGACATACTGTTTTTAAGACTGAAGAAAAATTGTTGTAAATTAATAATTGTTGAGATGTTATGAAAGAAGAGCCTTTAGTGAGCATTATAATACCAGTTCATAATACGGTTTCGTATTTGCATAAATGTGTGGAATCTATCCGTAACCAAACTTTGAAGCAAATTGAAATTATATTAGTTGATAATTTGTCAGTAGATGGTTCATCTGACCTTTGTGATGAATATGCGTTGATTGATTCTCGAATTAAAGTTCTTCATCTTCCAATTGCAGGTTTATCTATAGCTCGTAATGCCGGTATGCAAGTAGCTACTGCTCCTTATATTGGCTTTATTGATAGTGATGATTATATAGATTCCGTCATGTTTCAAGAAATGTTGGATGCACTTTTGCAGAATGATGTGAATATCGCATACTGTAACTTTTTGCTCGAATATGAGTCTAAACCTTCTGAGTCTCCCTATCAGAATTCCGGTGCTGTTTTTATCCGTACCTCTAAAGAGGTTTTGAAAGATATGTTCTTGGAGAAAGTAAGTTGTTCGGCATGTACTCGACTTTATAAAAGAGATTTTCTTGCATCTTTAAAATTTCCAGAGGGGAAAAATTATGAAGATAGACTTGTGATGTATGAATGGACAGCTATTTGTGAGAATATCGTTTGGGTGGATAAACCATTCTATCATTATGTAGAGCGACAGACAAGTATCTGTCATACAAAGTCTCCTATGAACCTCTATCATTATTTTTTGGCAGAATATACTCGTGTACAATTCATGGTTAAGCATTCAATTTTTGAAGGGAAAGAACTATATGAAATTAGGTCTAAAATTATAGGAACTTGTCTCTTGATTTTTAAAGAGATAATGTTGATGGTGAAAATACAAGATTTTAAAGATCCTGTTAAAGATATGAGGTTGAAAATTAAAGAAATAGCTGCATTGCCAAGTGGAGCTATTGAGTCAAAGTATCATAGAAGAGCCAGAAAAATAACTCGCTTTTGGATCTTTTATTATTTGACCCATTATCGTAGCAGTAGATAATGTTATAAGCTATTTTTTCTATTATAGTTGGAGAAGTAGATGTTCACTGATTATCCATGTTTCTCCGTTTGTAGCTTTTCGAGCTGGCGTATTATTTTGTATGATCTACGGAAAAAGAGCTTACTTAGTATTTTAATGCTGAGTGATGGATAGAGCATATATAAAAAAGAAAATTTTATGGATAACGGGATTGTTTTCGAATGTATTTGTTTTTTTAGGAACTTATTATAACTTTCTGTATAGACAGAAGGATTTTCGAGTAAATGCAGATTTTTCTGGAAAGTAGCAATACGAAGTATAATATCTTTATACTCATTTTTTTTTGTTATGGTAGGCAAATACTCTTCAAAAATACACATCCAGGATTGAAAACTTCTGTCTTTGAATTTTGAATTCATAATAGAGCTTTCATTGATGTAATAATAATAAGTTGGGATATTACAAAAAGCTATGGAACGAATCAATTTGTGTGCAAAATACTTCCAATGCTCATCTTCATGTATGATACCTTCTTTAAACCAAAGCTTATGTTCCAATATGAAACTCCTTTTAATTAACTTGTTCCATGCTGTTGGTGGAATAAATGTGAGCATATTGCTTCTTATCCATACGGTATCTGTTGTATATTCGGGAAATTTATATTGAGAAATTTCTAACCACTCAAAACGCTTATCTGTTACTACTATGTTTCCCTGTACAATATCTACATCATTGTATTTACATACTAGTTCTGCTAGCTCTGAAATACAATTAGGAGTAATTTGATCATCGCTATCTAAAAAGTATAAATAATCTCCAGTTGCATGTTGGATGCCCGTATTTCTTGCAACTGACAATCCTTTGTTTTGGATATGATGGACGAGTTGTATATGGATGGGACCACCATATCTTTTTATAATTTGCTGAACTATTTCTATACTGTTATCTGGAGTACAGTCATTTATCAGAATGCACTCCAATGCTCCCGAGTAATTTTGTGTCAATACAGAATTTAGGCATCGTTCAATATATTGTGAAACATTGTACACAGGTATTATTATGGAAATTTTCATAAAAAAATATTAGTTGTGTGGCAAAGATATAAATACTTTTATATAAGTGATTACAAATTGTATGAAATTATATTGAGCTTATAATGAGAACTGTTTATGCAAATGAGGGACGTTTTTATTTCTGCAATTATTATGTATAAATGATATTAAACAAATTGAAATAGAATGTGACTAATATATTATTTATGTAATTTTATCGTGATAATTGTAATGATCTATAAGAGATGAGATATAAGGATAAAATAAAAGAGTTGAGAAATGTCATAAATAATCGATTAATTCCTTTTATTGATAATGATTATATATACTTAGATTTGCCTTATCATTCAAATTTGGGAGATACTTTGATATGGGAGGGTACCCTTCGTTTTTTAGAGCAATTGCCATATAAATGTGTATATTCCACAAATATTGATTATTACTCTAAACCTGTAATTTCAAAAGATACTATTATTATTTTGCATGGTGGTGGAAATTGGGGAGATCTATGGCCAGCTCATCATCAATTTAGGAAAAAAGTAATAGAGGACTTTCCTGAAAATCGAGTCATTGTATTTCCACAGAGTGTATATTATCAGGAGCAAAAGAATTTATTGGAAGATGCTAGTTTTTATAATGCTCATCCTAACGTCATTATCTGTCTTCGCGATTATAAATCTTATGAGATTTTGAACAAGCATTTTCCTAATAAGCTTCTTTTGGTTCCAGATATGGCTTTTTTTGTAGATATTTCTAGATATAGAAGAACAGTTGAAACAAATAAAATATTATTTGCAAAAAGGGCTGATAAAGAATTGAGCGAAGAACTGGAACTTAATATTATTCCAAGTCGAGCAGAAATCCATGACTGGCCTACATTAGATATTTGCCCTAAATATTATAAAAGATTGGAAAAGTTACATAGATGTACAGAGAAGGTAGATCATCTTTTCTCCGTTCAAATAACTTATAAAGTGATTGATTTTTATTGGAAAAATATTATTCGCCCTCATAATGTGAAAACGGCTATACAATTTCTATGTGATTATTCTGTTGTGTATTCGACTCGATTGCATGTGTCGATACTATCTATCTTACTTGAGAAAAAATCGTGTGTCTTGGATAATAATTATGCGAAAACAATGAATTTTTTGGATACATGGTTTACGAAAGAGGAAGTGGGCTTTTTCTTTAATAGACCCTCGGATAAGGGGGTATGATTTTAAAGTTTTTGATATAGTAACTTTTAGAGGGATAAGTTATTTGCCTAAACGCTTTTTTATAGTTGGTATTATTAATATTTTCAGGCTATTATAGTCATTCAATGATCTTTAAAATTTTAGATAGATGTATTGCATATTATGATAAAAAAGACAATCTTTGCACTTTAAACAAATAAAGTCATATTTGTTTGGCTAACTTGTAAGAGTATAAATGAAATAACGATTATGCTATATAGAAAAATATTGTTTGAGAATACTACAAATCTATTTATACAGTTATTTCGTTATACTCTAGTTGGTGGATTAGCTTTTGTTGTAGATTTTGGATTATTATTTTTTCTAACTGAGTATGTTCGTCTGCATTATTTGATTTCTGCTACAATATCTTTTCTTGCTGGTTTATTGGTTAATTATGTCATTAGTACTCAATGGATTTTTCGTGACTCAAAGATTAAGAACAAAAAGGTAGAGTTTATATTATTTGGATTAATTGGTGTTATAGGGCTAATATTGAATAATGTCCTTATATATCTGTTTACGGATGTTGTAGGGCTGTATTATATGTTATCTAAATTAGTAACTGCTATAATAGTATATATGTGGAATTTTTTAGGTAGACGTTATTTCCTTTTTAATGCTAAAAGTAAGATGTAATGACAGATAAACAAAAGAAAATTGCTGTAATTGCGGGAGCTGGTCCTGCAGGTTTAACTAGTGCCTATGAATTTCTGCGTCAGAATATAGGAGTTCACCCCATTGTTTTTGAGCAGTCGGATGAAATTGGTGGTATATCAAGAACTATTTGTTACCATGGCAACAGGATAGATATTGGGGGACATCGTTTTTTTAGTAAGAACCAGAAGGTCATGGATTGGTGGAGCCAGATCATGCCTCTGCAGGGTGCGCCAGCATTAGATGATCTGCTTTTGGAAAAAGAGAAAGAGCTATTAAAAGGAGGACCTGATCCTGAATGTGTAGATAGAGTTAGTTTATTAAGAGAGAGAGTTTCTCGTATCTTTTATCTACGCAAGTTTTTTGACTATCCTATTTCTCTTAAAATACAGACATTTACTAATATGGGATTGGGGCGTACAATCGCTGCAGGAAGTGGTTATTTATATTCATGTGTGAGAAAGAGGGAGGAAAACTCATTAGAGAATTTTTATATTAATCGTTTTGGAAAGCCTCTTTATTCGATGTTTTTTGAAGACTATACAGAAAAAGTATGGGGAATACATCCTTCCCTTCTGGGAGCAGATTGGGGCTCACAAAGAGTTAAAGGATTATCTATTCTGACAATATTGAAAGATATGTTCAGAAAACAGTTTTCATCTTCTATCAATAAAAAAGAGGTGGAGACTTCTCTTATTGAAGAGTTTATTTATCCTAAATATGGACCTGGACAATTGTGGGAAACAGTGGCTACCGATATTGAGGCTATGGGGGGAGAAGTTCATAAGAATCGGACTGTTCAGGCTGTACATATTCGTAACCAAAAGGTCGTGTCAGTAGATGTACTGGACAAAGACGGTGTACACAATATTTGCTGCGACTATTTCTTGTCCTCTATGCCTCTAAAAGAGTTGATCCCAGCTATTAAAGGCATTCAATTACCACAGGATGTATTGAAAATAGCAGCAGAACTGCCTTATAGAGATTTTATTACAGTAGGCTTATTGATGAAGAACCTGAAAATAAGTAATCGGACAAGCATTAAAACTTATAGAAATCGCATTCCTGATACTTGGATTTATATTCAGGAACGTGATGTCAAAATTGGTCGCTTGCAGATTTTTAATAATTGGTCACCATATCTGGTCGCTGATTATAAGAATACTGTATGGATAGGGCTGGAATATTTCTGCTCAGAAGGAGATTCATTATGGGAAATGGATGAAAGGGCATTTATACAAATGGCTATTAAAGAACTGGATCATATCGGTATAATTGACTCGCAGGATGTGTTGGATAGTGTGCGAATTAAAGTAAAGAAAGCTTACCCCTCTTATTTTGGAAGTTACTATGAATTGGATAAAGTAAAAGCTTTTCTAGATACTATTCCTAATTTATACTGTATTGGTCGTAACGGGCAACATCGCTATAATAATATGGATCATTCCATGCTTACTGCAATGGAAGTGGTGGATAATATTCGGAGTAACCGTAATGATAAAGAAAATGTTTGGGCAGTGAATACAGAGGAGGAATATCATGAAAGCAAGTAAACTTTATCTGTTTATTAGAGAAGTTGTCAGTCAGAGCGAAGAAAAAATACAATTGCGATGGATTTATGCCATAGCGATTATTAGTGTCTTTCTTAATCTGTTTTATATTGGCTGGAAAGATTTCCCAGATTCTATTGGATATGTTAATGCTTGGGATGTATTTGTTTCGGGTAAGATAGACTGGTCGAGAACTCCTGTTTATCCAATATTGTTGGGAATATTGCGAACATTAGTTGGTAAGAACTTATTGTATTGGGCAGTTGTTTGCGTTCAATCTGCTCTCTTTCTGTTGTCTGTTCGTTACTTTTATAGACTAGTGAAATTCTTTTGTAATAGAACTGTCATTTCATTTTGGATGACCATATTCTATTGCTTAGTTCCGGGTATTACAAGTTGGAATAATGTTATTTTGACAGAATCCTTGGCCATAACAGGGAGTGTTTTTCTGTTTTATTTTGTAATTGGTGGATGGACACAATTCAAAAAGAGTTATTTTGTCGGATTTGCTGCTTGTTTATGTTTGCTTTGTATGTTGCGGCCTTCTTTCTTGTATTTGCTACCTGTATTTTTCTGTTTTTGGCTTGTAGCTTTCTTTTTGAAAGGAAGAAAGAAAAGTGCTTGCTGGGGGCTAGGTGGGGTAGTTTTAGTGGTAGGAGTAGTTCTATGTTATAGTTTTGCCTTTCAAAAAACGTATGGGGTGTTTACCCCTTCCGGCATTGGTATGCTCAATCAGTATTGTATTGTTCGACAAAGGGACTTACTCAATCCAGAAGTAGTGACAAGATCCGATCTTAAAGTGGACATTGAGAAGATCTTAGAGTCGGGAAGAGCTGAAACTGTAGATCCGTATTATAAGGAATTTAGTTATTTGAATCAGAAATATTCTTTATTAGATGTGCATCGTGTAGTATCTGCTTCTATTACAAGTAATTTGAGTAAATTTATAAAAGAAACTGTCGAAATTGCAGCTTATGCAGGCAATAGAAATGTATTTGATTCGTATGTAGCTAAGCCAATAGTTAAGATGAAATTGAATATTCTTTATCTTTTATTTGCTGTATATACTCTTTTTCTGGCTGTAAATGTTTGGAGAAGAAGAGAAGTACCTTATTTGTCTGTTTTGATATATACTGCATCGTGTAGTAGCCTGATTCTTGTTTTTGTAGGAGCTCAGGAGGAATGGACTCGTTTGCTTGTTCCCTCCGTCCCTTTATTCCTTTTAATGTTTAGTCAATTATTAAGTGCTTTGAACCTGGAAATAATAATAAAGAGAAAAAAGGACAAATTCCAACTAAGATAGAATGCCTATTGTGTATAGTCCTATTTTAAGTGTAATATGAATCTAATTTTGTATTTGAGCCTTTTTATTGATTGGTTATTTTAATAGTATGAACGATGAAACTGAAAATTAATTTTGCAGACTTTTGGCCGACTTTCGATAGTCACTGTAATTTCTTTATTGATTTACTGTCACAGAAATATGAGGTTGAAGTCTGTGAGGATCCTGATTATTTGATCTATTCTATATTCGGTTATGAGAACCTGCAGTATGATAGTTGTGTGAAAATATTCTATGTCGGTGAGAACATAACTCCGGATTTTAATCTTTGCGATTATGCCATTGGCTTTGATTTGATGGAATTTGGAGATCGCTACATGCGTTTGCCTTACTACGTTCTTTATGATATAGAGAAGCTGGCAACCCCTAAAATAATTGATGCGGAAGCTGTATTAAATCGTAAATTTTGCAGTTTTGTTGTTTCAAATGCTAATGCTTCGCCTGAAAGAAACCGTTTTTTCCATTTGCTCTCAGAGTATAAGAAGGTTGATTCCGGAGGCAGGTTTGAAAACAATGTCGGTGGTCCTGTAGAGAATAAAAGAGAATTCATAAGTCAGTATAAATTTAATATTGCTTTTGAAAACAGTATGCGTGACGGGTATACTACAGAGAAAATAATGGAACCTATGCTTGTGAATTCTTTGCCTATATTTGGGGGAAATAGAAAAGTAGGATTAGATTTTAATCCTTCTTCCTTCATTGACGCTTCCGATTATCCTTCTTTAGAAGCACTTGTTGAGCGCATTGTGCAATTGGATACGAATGACGAAGAATACTTATCCATTCTATCAGAACCGTGGCTTAATCAGGATAACTATTTGGATTGGAAGGAAAGGTTAGTGGCATTCTTCGACCGGATCATTGATAAGCCTCGTGAAGAACAAAAGTATTTGTCCCCTTATGGTTATGGTAATAATTATCGAATGAGATTGCGACGTATGTTGAGGGCTTATAAAAGTAAGGAAAAACTAAAGAATATCTATAAACCTAAGTATTGGTTTAAATAGCTTAGGCGGAATATTTTCTAGTTTTGTTTTATCTGTTATGTGGTTTTGTTGTATCTTTGTGACCTTAACTCACTTAATCATTAGTAATGAAGGAATTTCTGCAGTTAATGCGGCGTTTTGTGTCGCCATATAAAAAGTATATTGGATGGGCTATTGTATTGAATATCTTGTCTGCTGTCTTTAATGTGTTTTCATTCTCTTTGTTGATTCCAATATTGGATATTCTATTCATGACAGGGAATAATCATGAGGTTTACCATTTTATGGAATGGGGAACGGAAAATTTTGACAAGATATTGAAAAATAATTTCTATTATTATGTGACCAATATGATTGAAACAGGTGGGGCTACTAAAGTATTGCTTCTTTTAGGAGTGGGACTGACAGTAATGACACTTTTAAAAACAGCTTGTTATTTTGCTTCTTCGGCGGTAATGATTCCTTTACGTACAGGAGTCGTCCGTGATATTCGTATTATGGTTTATTCGAAGGTGATGCGTTTACCATTAGGATTTTTCTCGGAAGAGAGGAAAGGGGATATTATTGCACGTATGAGTGGTGATGTAGGAGAAGTGGAAAACTCAATAACTAGTTCGTTGGATATGTTGCTGAAAAATCCGATAATGATTATTATATATTTCACTACATTGATCATATTGAGCTGGCGACTAACCCTTTTCACAGTATTGGTTTTGCCGGGAATGGGTTGGCTGATGGGTAAAGTCGGTCGGAAATTAAAGCGTCAGTCGTTGGAAGCACAGAGTAAGTGGAGTGATTCAATGTCTCAATTGGAAGAGACTTTGGGTGGTTTACGTATAATTAAGGCATTTATTGCAGAAGATAGAATGATTGATCGTTTCACAAAATGTAGCAATGAGCTTCGTGATGCGAATAACAGAGTAGCTATGAGACAGACATTGGCTCACCCCTTAAGTGAATTTTTGGGTACTATTCTGATTGTGGCTGTATTGTGGTTCGGCGGGTCACTGATTCTGGGACAAAACTCTACATTAACAGCTTCAAAATTTATCTACTATATGGTGGTTTTATATAGTGTGATTAATCCATTGAAGGACTTTGCTAAAGCTGGTTACAACATACCGAAAGGATTGGCTTCTATGGAACGCGTAGACAAAATTCTGAAAGCAGAGAATAATATTAAGGAAATACCTAATCCAAAACCTTTAAAAGGATTGAACGATAAGATAGAGTTTAAAGATATTTCTTTTAGCTATGATGGTAGGAAAGAAGTATTGAAACATGTTAATCTGACTGTCCCAAAAGGTAAAACGGTAGCTTTGGTTGGTCAGTCTGGTTCTGGTAAATCTACTTTAGTCGATTTGTTGCCACGCTACCACGATGTTCAGCAAGGAGAAATAATGATTGATGGTGTAAGTATCAAGGATGTTCGTATTGCTGACTTAAGAAGTCTGATTGGTAATGTGAATCAAGAGGCAATTCTGTTTAATGATACATTCTATAATAATATTGCATTCGGTGTAGAACATGCGACGATGGAGCAAGTTGTTGAGGCAGCAAAGATTGCTAATGCACATGATTTCATCATGGAAAAACCGGAAGGATATAATACCAATATTGGTGATCGGGGTGGAAAACTTTCCGGGGGGCAACGCCAACGTATCAGTATTGCACGTGCTATATTGAAGAATCCTCCGATTTTGATTCTGGATGAGGCTACTTCTGCCTTGGATACGGAATCGGAACGTTTGGTTCAGGAAGCTTTGGAAAGGCTGATGAAGACACGTACTACCATTGCGATCGCTCATCGACTGTCTACCATTAAGAATGCAGATGAAATTTGTGTTCTCTATGAGGGAGAGATTGTAGAGCGCGGGCGACATGAAGAATTATTGGAACTGAATGGCTATTATAAGCGACTGAATGATATGCAAGCATTGTAATAATTGTAAATTGCATGTATATATGTAACATAGCCTGTATCAACAGACGAGAAACAAAATTAGACTACTGATATTAATGATTTTACTGAGTTTTGACATCGAAGAATTTGATGTACCTAAGGAACATCAGGTTGATATATCATTGGAAGAACAAATTCGGGTTTCTTCTGAAGGGACCTCAAGAATCTTGGATTGCTTGAAGCGTAACCAGGTGAAGGCTACTTTCTTTTGTACGGCGAATTTTGCTTTACATGCTCCTGAGATCATCAGACGAATTCAAATGGAAGGTCATGAGATAGCTTCTCATGGCTTTTATCATTGGACTTTCAATATAGAAGATCTCAAGAAATCGAAAGAACAGCTAGAAGAAATGACAGGATTGAAAGTTTTTGGTTATCGACAGGCAAGAATGATGCCTGTTTCGGAAAAAGCAATATACGAGGCTGGGTATACTTACAATTCTTCTTTGAATCCAACTTTTATTCCCGGAAGGTATATGAGACTTTCTACTCCTCGAACTTATTTTATGAAAGAGAATGTACTTCAGATTCCAACTTCCGTAACTCCTTTGCTACGTTTCCCTTTATTTTGGCTCTCATGTCATAACTTGCCTGCAGGACTTTATCGTTACTTATGTAAATATACTCATAATCATGATGGATATTTTGTTACATACTTTCATCCCTGGGAATTTTATCCTTTAAATGAACATCCAGAATGGAAGTTACCTTTTATTATTCGTAATCATGCCGGTAAAGGGATGGAAAAAAGGCTGGATGACTTCATCCGATATTTTAAGAAACAGGATATTGCTTTTTCTACCTTTATTGACTATATAAAATTAAATGTGAAGCCTGAAACAAGATGAAAAACATACTAAAATATATAACATCTCTAGTACAGAACCCTATTATACTATGTATTCTTTGGTTTGGAATGGCTATGAGGGGTTGTTGGAAAAGCTGGTTGGAAGGGTTCTCAAATAACTATATTATTTTTTCACAATCGTTTTATCATGCTTTAGAACAGACTCCATTGTATATCGAATATCCTAAGGAATATTTTGATTTGTTTTTATATGGTATACCTTTTACTCTACTAATCGCTCCCTTCTCGATTTTGCCGCCAATGGTAGGGTCGGCATTATGGTGCTTCTTTAATGCCTATTTACTTTATATTGCTGTTAAAAAACTGGGATTCGAAAAATGGAAGTTTGCACTTATTATTTGGCTTTCCTACAATGGGCTATATTTGTCTCTTTTATTCCAACAATATAATGTTGCGATTACAGCTTTTATCATCTTTTCTTTTATTCTGATAGAGAAGAAAAAGGATTTTTGGGCTGCATTGGTGATAGTTTTGGGAACGTTGACTAAAATTTACGGAATCGTAGGATTAGCTTTTTTCCTATTTTCGAAGAGAAGGTTACAGCTTTTAAGTGGACTTTTATTTTGGGGAATGATATTTTTTGTAGTTCCTATGATTTATACTTCACCAAATTATGTCATTGACTCTTATGGAGAATGGCTGAATGTTCTTATCATGAAAAATGATTTGAATCAGTCTAGTATTTATCAGAATATATCTTTGTTAGGAATGGTTAGAAGATTCACTCATGCCACAGAATTTAGCGATTGGTGGATTACAGTTCCTGCACTGATACTGTTTGTTTTACCGTATTTCCGTATCAATCAATACAATAGTAGGTCTTTTAGGCTTTCATTTTTGGCTTCGGCTTTATTGTTTATGATTCTTTTTAGTACAGGAACAGAAGAAAGTGGATATGTAGCAGCTTTGGTTGCTGTTGGTATATGGTATGTTAGTACTCCTACACGTAATAAGACCTTCGTTCTGAATTTGTGTTTATTGATTTTCTGCCTTATATTAACAGCATTATCTTCTAATGGAATGTTTTTTTCAAGACGTGTCCGTGGAGAATACATTATAGCTTTTGCACTCAAAGCCCTTCCATGTACTATTATCTGGTTAAAAATAATATGGGAGCAACTCACCCAGAACTATGTAACTGATTGTCCACAGCCTATATCTCAGTCAGACAAAGAGAGCCGGATTGATGTTATTTTGCCCTGTTATAATCCTCACGAAGGCTGGGAGAAGCAGTTAATCGAGAAACATACAGAGTTGGAAGGTATGTTGAAAGGACGTGACATTCGCTTTATTGTGGTGAATGACGGCTCGAAACATGGATTTACGGAAAACGCTGTTCAGAGTTTGAGAACTGCTCTTCCCAATACAGTTATTGTAGATAATAAGATAAATCAAGGAAAGGGGGGAGCCGTTCGTGATGGTATTGCACACTCTGATTCCAAGTTGGCTCTTTATACAGATTATGATTTTCCTTATCAGATAGATTCGGTTTGTCAGGTGATTCATCATCTTGAGGAAGGATACGATGTGGTGGTAGCTAACCGAAATCATACCTATTATTCACAGTTATCGAAAAGAAGAAAACTAGCTAGCTACTCTTCTCGTTTTTTGAATTTTATGTTGCTAGGTTTAACTCATACGGATACACAAGGTGGATTAAAGGGTTTCAATCAAAAAGGAAAGGCTTTTCTTGCTTCTACAAGAACCAAGCAATTCTTGTTTGATACGGAATTTATCTATAAGGCTTCATTAGATGATACTACTTTCATTAAAGAAGTACCTGTGGATTTGCGGAGTGAAGTAATGTTGCCCAACATGAAAAAAGGGGTATTTATGAATGAACTTAAAAACTTATTTTTAATATGCTGGAGAGGGTAAAAGAGCTTTTGCAAAATCGCTATTTCTTGGTCGCTTTGTGGATGGGAGTTGCTTTAGTGTGCAGTTTGGCATTGATGTTTAAAGGAACATATAGCAATTATATTACTTTCTATCAATCTTTCTGGCATTCCATATCTTCCTCGCCATTATATATAGAGTATCCTATACAACGTGATCTCTTTCTATATGGAATTCCGTTCACAGCCTTGATTGCTCCTTTCGCTTTTCTTCCCGAACCTTTAGGGATGGTACTTTGGTGCTTAACTAATTGTGGAATGCTTTATTATGCAATTACGAAATTGAATCTAAAGAAATGGCAATTGGCAGTAGTAGTATTAGTTTCAGTGAATGATGTCTTTACAGCGGTTCTTTCTCAACAATACAGCATAGGCATTACTGCAATGATCATTTTCTCCTATATACTGATTGAGAAGGAAAAAGACTTTTGGTCGGCTTTGATGATTGTATTAGGCACGATGACGAAACTGTATGGTATTGTCGGTTTGGCTTTTTTTCTTTTCTCGAAACATAAAATGAAATTTATAGTAGGAGTATTTGTTTGGAGCATTGTACTTTTTTTATTACCGATGTTGTATGCTTCTCCCGAATATGTCATTCACTCTTACAAAGAATGGTTTGATATATTGGTATATAAAAATAGTTTAAATCAATTTCATATCAACCAAAACATTTCATTGTTGGGGATGCTGCATCGAATAACAGGAGCTACGTTTAGTGATTTATGGGTGATTCTACCGGGAATGCTTCTTTTTGCTGCCCCTTATTTGCGAGTCAGTCAGTATAAAAATGAATCCTTCCGTTTTCTTTATTTGTCTTCTGCGCTGATGTTTATGGTCTTGTTCAGTACAGGCACGGAAACATATGGATATTTGACAGCCATGATAGCGGCTGGAATCTGGTATGTGAATACACCTACGCGAAATACAACACCTATATTGAATTTGGTTTTATTGATATTCTGTATTATATTGACTTCTTTATCTACGACAGATATTTTCCCGAAGAGTGTAAAAATGGGCTATGTGAGACCTTACGCTTTGAAGGCATTGCCATGTACATTGATATGGTTAAAGATCGTATGGGAGCAACTGACTCAGGATTTTTCCAGCTCGCTTGTAACCCCGAAGAATGTACAACCCAAACAACTAAAAGAATGATTTATGAAAATTGTTGAGTCTATTTTTCACTCAAAGAGTAAACGTTATCAGTTTATTCGTTATTGCACGGTAGGAACGATTGCTGCCGGAATACATTATGGTGTCTATTATTTATTTCAACGTCATATAAATGTAAATATTGCTTATACAATTGGCTATGCAACCAGCTTTATATGTAACTTCTTCCTGACTTCTTATTTCACTTTCCGTAGTGCTCCATCTTTGAAAAGAGCTTTGGGATTTGGAGGTAGTCATCTAATCAATTATCTGTTGCATATGGGGTTGTTTAATCTATTCCTGTATTTGAACATATCTCAGGAAATAGCCCCTTTGTTTGTACTTGCTTTAGTAGTTCCTATAAATTTCCTAATGCTTCGCTTTGTGTTTAAGCACAAAAAGACAGTAGAAAATTAATCCTATTTTCTGCCAAAGTCTGCGGGAATCTCTCCCCATTCTTTGGTCTCCCATTTCATAATACGGGTAGTGTAAGTGTTTTCTTTAAGCCACTTTTCTGCCCGTTCTATCAATAGGAACAATTGTTCAGTTTCTTCTGTCCGGGGAAGTTTGGTTTTACATTTCTTCTGTCGTACCCAACTGATAGCATTTACGCTATCGCTATAAATTGGCATATCAAATCCTTTTTGTTTCAATAAAGCCAGACCGTGTACGATTGCTAGAAATTCACCGATATTATTAGTCCCTTTCATTGGGCCAAAGTGAAAAATTTCCTGTCTGCTTGCTATGTGTACTCCACGATATTCCATAGGACCGGGATTACCACTGCAAGCTGCATCAACAGCTAAGCTATTATCGATTACTGCAGCAGGTAAAATCTCTGGATTTTTCTTTTCGTTTTCAGATTTTTTCTTGGCATTCTTTCCGATATAAACGTATGGTGATGTTGCTATGGCATGTTCTGCCTCTTCTCGGGTATCAAATGATTTGTATTTTGCACCATCATACCCTTTTATTTGAAGCTGGCATTCTGTCCAGGATGTATAAATCCCGGGTGTAACGCCTTCCCATACTACATAGAATTTCTGCTTGCCCATAGATAATAATTGATCAATTCCGCACATTATTTCTGCGAAGGTACAAATATATTCTAAAATCGAACAAGTTGTAGAAGATACTTGTTATAAAAAGACAATAGTTTATGAATATCAGAATAAACCATATAAAGAAAGGAGCTATAATGGAAAGAACTTTTAGCGAAGCCGTGAAACATCGCCGGACTTACTATTCTATCACCAACCAGTCACCTATTTCGGATGAAGAAATAGAGTGTATCGTTAATACAGCAGTACGAAATGTACCATCTGCTTTTAATTCTCAGACTACCCGCGTCGTACTATTGTTAGGTAAGTCGCATAAGAAATTATGGCAAATAGTAAAAGATACATTGAAGAAGATTGTACCGGAGGAAGCTTTTGTGAAAACGGAAGAGAAAATAGACCATTCGTTTGCTTGCGGATATGGTACAGTACTTTTCTTTGAAGATCAACTCATCGTAAAAGAGTTACAGAAGGCTTTTCCTGCTTATCAGGATAAATTCCCGGAATGGTCATTGCAGACTTCGGGGATGCATCAATTTGTTATCTGGACAATGCTCGAAGATGCTGGTTTGGGAGCATCCTTGCAGCATTATAATCCGTTGATTGATGACGAAGTACGACGTACTTGGCATTTACCTGAACATTGGCATTTGATTGCGGAAATGCCATTCGGCACTCCTGTCCAAGGACCGGGTGAAAAAGAATATTTGCCATTGGAAGACCGGGTGAAGATTTTTAGATAAATATCTAAGAAATTTCGCTTCGTTCCGGATAATAGATAGACTTGATTTATAATATCAACTAATTATAGCGTAGTACTTATCTTTATATTTCAGTTAAATAGATGCGTGTATAATTGCGTAATCTCCTATATATAAAGGACAATAAACCGTTTGCTTAGTTGTTTTGAAGCTTCAGTTAATCTCTTTTGAGAAGATAAAGTATCGTTTTACGTACATGGTCCCATGGTTCCACGTACGTGGGCCTTTGGGCTTTCGTACGTCATCCGAATGGTTCATGTACGTGAAACGAGAATATGTTCCTTGCGAAAGACGCTAGTCGAGCCTTGTCTGTATGTTAAAGTTAGCAGTATTTGTTCTACTCCATGCCTTATCGGTTGGGGTAGCATTCCTACTAAATTATAAAAAACAAGTAATGCAATGGTTGCACATGATGGTTTTATGAGCAAACCCGATGAGAATGGAGTGGCAAACTCTCAACTTGAGGTCTTTTAAGTTGTATCTTATGACTCGGAAAATTATGATGGAATTATGCGCTTATGTGCTGGATATTAGATTGTTAAGCGATTAAATAGCAAGATAACAGTGACAATAGACATGTCTTGAACTTTTATTGTCACTCTATTGTCACCTATCTATTGTCACCAAATTGTTGTTGATTATCAGAGGTTTAATTCCGGAAAGTGACAAATGACAATAAATAGCCACTTTATTTTCTCTAAGTTCCTGGGCTCAAATTTTTGATTTTCATTCGTTCCGCCTTTTTCTTATATCTCAGTTGAGAATTATTCATTATTCATTATCCATTATCCATTAAATGATTAATTTTGTGAGCAAAATTAGTCATTTATGGTTCGTATATTCCTGACCGGTTATATGGGTGCCGGTAAAACAACCTTAGGTAAAGCATTTGCCCGTAAACTCAATATACCATTCATTGATTTGGATTGGTATATTGAAGAACGTTTTCATAAAACTGTAGGAGAGTTGTTCAAAGAACGTGGTGAAGTTGGTTTCCGGGAGTTAGAAAGAAATATGCTTCATGAGGTAGCCGAGTTTGAGAATGTGGTTATTTCTACAGGAGGAGGTGCCCCTTGTTTTTTTGATAACATGGAGTTTATGAATCGAGCAGGAAAGACTGTTTTTCTGGATGTTCATCCGGATATTCTTTTTCGTCGCTTGCGTATTGCCAAACAACAACGTCCTATCCTTCAAGGAAAACAGGATGATGAACTGAAAGCGTTTATTGTTCAGGCACTTGAAAGAAGGTCCTCATTTTATACACAAGCGCAGTATGTTTTCAATGCTGAAGAATTGGAAGATCGTCACCAAATTGAAGCTTCGGTGAAACGTTTGCAGGAATTGCTGGGATTATAGACTATAAGGGGATAACTAAGAACATTTTGGGTTGTCCATGTCCTTTTGGGGTTCTCTTTGTTGTTCATTCAGTCAATATTAGTAAATTGCACTTGCAATACGGCTTCATTGCTCGTTGTATGTTATTACTAACAAAGTGGGATAAAACTATAATCATGAGAACTTTACAAGAGAGATTCGAGGAACTATCCGATCGGATAAAAATATCCGGGAAACCTGCGGCAGAATGGTTTCCTAAATATACAGCTACTTTTTTGCAGGATATGGACCGATTGAAAGAAATAATATCCAATTAGTTGGCAACCTGTAGATAAATCTGTATTTTTGTCAACTAATTATTTACTAAAAACACTGAATAACAGAAAAATGAGAAAGTGGCGTATTGAAGATTCTGAAGAACTCTACAACATTACAGGTTGGGGTACTTCGTACTTTAGTATTAATGACAATGGTCATGTCGTTGTTACACCGTGTAAAGATGGAGTGGCCGTCGATCTGAAAGAATTGGTCGATGAACTGCAGTTGCGTGATGTAACCACCCCTATGCTGGTGCGTTTTCCGGATATATTGGACAACCGTATTGAAAAGATGTCTTCCTGCTTTAAACAAGCAGCAGAAGAATACGGTTATAAAGCCGAGAACTTTATTATCTATCCGATTAAAGTAAACCAGATGCGCCCCGTGGTAGAGGAAATCATTAGTCACGGTAAGAAATTCAATCTCGGATTGGAAGCTGGTTCTAAGCCGGAACTACATGCTGTAATTGCTGTTAATACGGATTCTGACTCATTGATTGTTTGCAACGGTTATAAAGACGAGAGCTATATTGAGTTAGCTTTACTTGCTCAGAAGATGGGAAAACGAATCTTCTTGGTGGTGGAGAAAATGAATGAATTAAAGTTGATTGCTAAGATGGCGAAACAGCTGAATGTTCAACCCAATATAGGCATTCGTATTAAACTGGCTTCTTCCGGCAGTGGAAAATGGGAAGAATCCGGAGGGGATGCCAGCAAATTCGGATTAACTTCCAGTGAGCTTCTTGAAGCACTCGACTATATGGAAAGTAAAGGACTGAAAGATTGTCTTAAACTGATTCATTTTCATATTGGTAGCCAGATCACTAAGATTCGTCGTATCAAAACTGCTTTGCGTGAAGCATCTCAATTCTATGTACAACTTCATGCAATGGGCTTTAAGGTAGAATTTGTGGATATTGGCGGTGGACTTGGAGTTGATTATGACGGCACTCGTTCTTCTGATAACGGTGGTAGTGTAAATTATTCGATTCAGGAATATGTGAATGACTCTATTTCTACCTTGGTAGATGTCAGCGATAAAAATGGTATCCCACATCCGAATATAATTACTGAGAGTGGACGCGCATTGACTGCTCATCACTCTGTGCTTATCTTTGAGGTGTTGGAAACTGCCACTTTACCCGAATGGGACGATGAAGAAGTGATTACTGAAGATGCTCATGAATTGGTGCAAGAATTGTATAGCATCTGGGATACATTGAATCAAAATAAAATGTTGGAAGCATGGCATGACGCTCAGCAAATTCGTGAAGAAGCACTTGACTTGTTCAGTCATGGAATTGTGGATCTAAAAACACGTGCGCAGATTGAACGCTTGTATTGGTCCATTACACGAGAGATCAACCAGATTGCCGAAGGTTTGAAACATGCACCCGACGAATTTCGTGGATTGTCTAAGTTGTTGGCCGATAAATATTTCTGTAACTTCTCCTTGTTCCAGTCACTTCCTGACTCTTGGGCAATCGATCAGATATTCCCGATCATGCCGATTCAGCGGTTGGATGAGAAACCGGATCGCTCGGCTACATTGCAAGATATAACTTGTGACTCTGACGGTAAGATCGCTAATTTTATTTCTACCCGGAATGTGGCGCATTATATGCCGGTTCATAGTCTGAAGAAGTCGGAGCCTTATTATGTTGCTGTCTTTTTAGTCGGAGCTTATCAGGAGATTTTGGGAGATATGCACAATTTGTTTGGTGATACGAATGCAGTGCATGTTTCTGTGAATGAAAAGGGATATAATATTGAACAGATAATTGATGGAGAAACCGTAGCAGAAGTCTTAGACTATGTGCAATATAATCCGAAGAAGTTGGTTCGTACTCTTGAAACGTGGGTTACAAAATCAGTCAAAGAAGGACGAATTTCTTTGGAAGAGGGAAAAGAGTTTCTTTCTAATTATCGTTCGGGACTTTATGGTTATACTTATTTGGAATAGGAATAATAAAAAATGAGAGAAAAACTAACAGTCATTAAAGTGGGTGGCAAAATCGTAGAAGAGGAAGCCACCCTTCGTCAGTTGTTGGACGATTTTGCCGGCGTTGAGGGGCACAAAGTATTGGTTCATGGTGGAGGACGTTCGGCTACGAAGATTGCCACGCTACTGGGAATTGAGAGTAAAATGGTGAATGGCCGCCGAATCACAGATGAGGAAACACTCAAAGTGGTGACAATGGTATATGGCGGATTGGTAAATAAGAATATTGTAGCAGGTCTGCAAGCTCGTGGTGTCAATGCTCTTGGATTGACCGGAGCAGATATGAACGTGATCCGTTCGGTAAAACGTCCCGTAAAAGATGTTGATTACGGATTTGTGGGGGATGTTGAGAAGGTAGATGCTTCTTTATTATCAGATTTAATTCATAAGGGGGTAGTTCCTGTGATGGCACCACTGACGCATGATGGTCAAGGTAATATGTTGAATACCAATGCAGACACGATTGCCGGAGAGACAGCTAAGGCCTTATCAACTTTGTTTGATGTGACATTGGTTTATTGTTTTGAGAAAAAAGGAGTGCTGCGTGACGAGAATGATGATGATAGTGTGATTCCACAGATTACTCGTGGAGAATTTGAACAATACGTTGCTGATGGCGTTATCCAAGGTGGTATGATTCCTAAGTTAGAGAATTCTTTTGAGGCAATTAATGCAGGGGTGTCAGAGGTGATAATCACCTTAGCATCAGCGATTAATGAAAACGGAGGAACCAGGATCAAAAAATAATTCAAAAAAATGTAGTGGGCGACTGTAACTTTTCGAATCCTAGCCCGTCATTCTTATAGAGATGCAAGAAATCAGCTTCCGAAACGATATTTTGCCGTTGAAGGATAAACTCTTTCGATTGGCTCTCAGAATAACTCTGGATAGGGCAGAAGCCGAAGATATCGTTCAGGACACCATGATAAGAGTGTGGAACAAGCGTGATGAGTGGTCTCAGTTTGAATCGGTTGAAGCCTATTGCCTGATAGTGGCAAAGAACTTGGCAATAGACCGTAGTCAAAAGAGAGAAGCTCAGAATGTTGGACTCACCCCGGAGATGGAGGAAGAACCTGATGCAAACGGTCCGTATGATCAGTTGGTTCATGATGAGAAAATGAACATTATAAATCGACTGGTAAACGAACTTCCCGAAAAACAGCGGCTTATCATGCAACTGAGGGATATTGAAGGTGAAAGCTATAAAAAAATAGCAATCTTACTGAATCTGACTGAAGAACAGGTAAAAGTAAACCTTTTCAGAGCCAGACAAAAGGTAAAACAAAGATATTTAGAAATTGACGAATATGGATTATAAGAATATAGAACAGCTTTTAGAGCGATATTGGCAATGCGAAACTTCCTTAGAAGAAGAATCTCAATTGCGTGACTTCTTCTCAAAAGGAGAAGTACCTGCTCATTTGCTTCGCTATAAGAACTTGTTTGTTTATCAGCAGGTTCAGCAGGAAGAAGGGCTGGGCGAAGACTTTGATGCACGTATTCTGTCACAAGTGGAAACTCCGGTAGTGAAGGCTAAACGCTTGACGTTGGTTAGTCGTTTTGTTCCACTATTTAAGGCTGCTGCTGTGGTTGCAATCATTCTTTCTTTAGGAAATGTGGCACAGCATTCATTCTCCGGTGATGATGGTAGAGTGTTGGCAACGGATACCATTGGTAAACAAGTAACTGCTCCTTCAGTCGCATTTTCAAATGATGCGAAAGCAGATCAGGCGTTGGCGGATAGCCTTGCCAAGATCAATAAGGTGAAAGTTATGCAAGAATAGACATTTTCATTTGCTTTAACATATAATATAGTTAGTGTGCTTAATTAAAACAAAAACGAAAGCGAAACTGTGAAGTTTTCAATTCTCTCAAATTTTTATAATAAAACTAACTAAATAAATGGGCTACCGCGTGATGCAGTAGCCCTTTTATGTTTCCTGTTTTTAGTCGAGCTTATGTAACTTTTTCTGGGGACCGTTTACTTCTTGCGGGTTACCTTTGTAGGAAAGGCTACCTCCACCGGTAAACTGTGCGGATAGTTTTTCGCTTACATTGCAACTGATGTCTCCGGAGCCATTGATGTTTACTTCTACATTCTTTTTCGTTTGTATGCTATTGGTAAGCTGTATATTTCCCGAACCATTGATTCCCATACTATTCAGTTCGGGAGAAGAAACTCTGATTTCTAATGTTCCTCTATCTCTTATATTGATGTTATTGGGATACTTTATAAATAGCGTGTTTTTATCGACATAGATTTTCAGTATTGAGATTATATTGTCAGAACCGTAAATTTCGAAATGGGTATTTGCGTCTTGTTGATAGATAATATCTGCACTCCCCGACAGCGTAATTGCGTTGAATGGGCTGATTTCTATACAATCCCCATCTACACGGGCTACAGTAAATTTTTTTGGGCTAAGTTTCTTTCCATTGTGATAGAAAGTATCAAAAGCACTTATATGGTAAGGTTCTATACAACATCCCATATGCTCTTGTGTAGGACCAGCTTTCACACTCCTAATCTCAATCCTGTTTTTAAGATATATAAATTTAATCAGATGCAGGGCATACGCATTAAATAATTTACCATTTTTCAAGTGTTTTGATTTCTATTATTGTATTAAACTACATTATCGCCTTAAAGAAAAATCAGAAAAAGAGTTATAAGTTAGCAAAGGAAATCATTGATGGTTATGAAAACAGAGATGTTATCTTTAATAGAGTTACCCGGCATATCTCCGAAAGTACAGGACATGGTAGGCTTGAAAAAAGAATATGTACTGTAGTCACTTACGGTTCTATCATGGAGAGCATGTTCAAAAATAAATTTGTAGGATTGAAGTCAATTGTAGGTGTGAAATCTGAAAGAATAATAATGTCGACGGGAGAACGTACTCAAGAAAACAGGTATTATATAACTTCATTGGATAATACAACCCCGGAAGAAATCTCTTCGGCTATCAGGCAACACTGGTCTATTGAAAATAATCTACATTGGCAGTTGGATGTTACCTTTAGGGAAGACGATAGCAAGAAGGTCAAGAATGCGGCTAGAAATTTTTCGGCAGTAACGAAAATGGCACTCTCTATTTTAAAGAATGATAAGGAAACAAAGGGTAGTATGAACTTGAAAAGACTAAAAGCGGGATGGGATGAAAACTATCTGGAAAAACTTTTGCTAAACGCTATATTTTAATGCGTCTGCCCTGGCGTTTTATCTGTGTTGAGGTGGAACATGATATCGACTGCACCGATATTGAGCACACACAAATTTTTGCCCAACTGAAATCTGAACTATAGGCTGGTGCCCGGCATTGACTCGCCGTCACACAAAATAAGGGAATGTTTATCTGGTGAAGAAGGTGAAGTAGGCTGAAAGGTGAAAAAGAATCATGGATTCACCGCAATTTCCTGAATAAAAGGAAGTTGCTTTTCGGTGAAGAGAATGAATGAAAGATCTGTTTATAGTATTCTTTTTTAAGAATGGAGACTTTCGAGAGTTTTTTTATCAATCTCCGTCTTTTATTTCGTATATTTGATGTAGTGCAGAAGAATCCCAATGATCTCGATGCGAGGGGAATCATCATGATGCGTTCTCCTCTTTTCACTTCATCCAGAATGGGAATAGGGAAAGAGGGGACTTACGCATACGACATTTACGAGTTAGAACCGCAAAGTTGCCGCCAAACTGCTTGGAATAGGCAGAACAACACTGTACAGTAAACTGGAAGAATATGGATTAGAGTATAAATTGCAGCAATAATGGCCAGCAATTCGCTTAAATTGAGTATTTTTGTAGTAATAATGAGAGTAGGTAGAGAAAATTCCAACAAATATTCCGATGAAACTGATGCGAGTTATCAAGGTGATTTATTCTATATCAAGGATAATAAACCTATGTGTTTAGATTATGAGAAATTCTCATTTATAGAAAAGAAATAAAGATAATGAACGAAGAGAACAAGATAATATTGTATCAAGACGATAACGAAATAACTCGGGTATCGGTGCGCTTTGCTGATGAGGATTTATGGCTGACACAGGCACAGTTGGCAGAGATATATGATACAACAAAACAGAATATCAGCCAACATATAGAGAATATCCTAAACGATGGTGAGTTGGATATTAAACGAACTGTAAAGGAATTCTTGACAGTTCGCCAAGAAGGTAACCGTCGGGTACAGCGTAGTATCGTACACTATAACCTTGATATGGTAATTGCCTTAGGATATCGTGTTCAGTCGCAAGTGGCTACACGCTTCCGTCGTTGGGCAACCCAACGTTTGCATGAGTATATTCAGAAAGGGTTTACTATGGATGATGAGCGTTTAAAGCAAGGCAGCAACCGTTATTTCCGCGAGTTATTGCAGCGCATCAGGGACATTCGTAGCAGCGAACGTAACTTTTATCAGCAAGTTACAGATATTTATGCCACTGCAACTGATTATGATCCCCGTAGCGAAATGACCAAAGCATTTTTTGCAACTGTGCAAAATAAACTACACTATGCTGTTCACGAGAATACGGCAGCTGAAGTAATATATCATCGGGTAGATAATGAAAAGCCGTTTGTGGGAATGACTAACTTTAAAGGTAACTATGTAACCAAGGATGATGTGAAGATTGCCAAAAACTACTTGTCGGAAATAGAACTCCAACGTTTGAATTTGCTTGTCTCCGGTTTCTTAGACTTTGCCGAATTTCAGGCATTGGAAATGAATCCAATGACGATGAAAGACTGGATAGAGGCACTTGACAATCAGATTGTCGCTCATAAACGAAAAGTATTGATTGGCAAAGGGAATGTTTCGCATAAACAAGCGATTGAGAAAGCTGAAAAAGAATTCGAGATCTATCGTAAACGTGAAATGAATTTGCTTGAAAGCGATTTTGATAGAGAAATCAAGAAACTGAAAGATAAATAGTAATTTTCTTTATTAGAATACAAACAATGGTTACTATATATCTTGATAAACAGCTTTTTAGCCATCTGTTTAAAGCGGAAGAGAAGAAATACTCCGTTTTGCGTGAGAAAATATTGTCTCATAAGGACGAATTTATTTTCTTTTATTCAGATGCTCATTTGCATGATCTTCAGCAGGATACTACTGATATTAAATATGAGGAAATGGACTTTTCTCAAATTAAAGCAGATAATTGGAGTAGAGTTCTGTTATTAAATGATGCGGAAATGTGCTTGACAAAATTTCAAAAAGTTCCAATGTTATGTTTTTGGATAAAACCCAAAACAATCAGTTCAATTACCTCATGATTAATGGATATTTATACTTTTCATAAATTCAAATTGAACAAACAATATTAATGAACAGAGTGAGGCAAAAGATGTGATTTATATTTGGGAAAACCAGCCGTCGGTTAATTTTCTGTGCGGCGACGTTTTTAACTTTGGCACGGCCTGACTCCCACAACGAGGCAGGAATCGACATTTTCGCACTGAAAGACATTCTAGGATAGCTTCAGACGATAAGTTCCGTCATGACGGGGAAGCAACCCTCAGCGTTTATCTCGCTCCTTTTAGCTAGAACGAAACCTTGACATCCGTCTGTTCTATAACTCTATTCTTCAATGTTGTAAAATTACTTAATATTGAGTTATTTACAACTATAATAAATATGGCGGAACTGCAAAACAAAATCCCGTTTCGGATAATAAAACCCGTCTTTTCCCGATTATCGAAAAAATGGCTATCTTCATGGTAAGTAATCAAAGATAGGAGCGTTCTTTGCGGTTATGAAGGGCGTGGTGGCAGATACAGGGACGTGTTTTCCACGAGATTATTCGTTCGGAAAAAAGTAACGGATAAGTAGAAATTCTTTCTTTTTTCTCCCCAATATCCTGCTTTTTAGCGAATTGTACAGCTTGAGAGAAATAACGTTTCCCCTCCTAAATATCAGCTAGTTACTTTATTTTGTCCAAATCTGCCGTTTTTACGTGAGTTCTTTCTATTTTTGCATCGTTGTTCAGAGATTTATGATGGAGACGATTATAGAAGATGATGAATTGGGTATCTTGGTGATACGTGCTAATCCACGTGCTAGAAGCTTGGTATTCCGTACAAAAAGTGATGCTATTTATGTGTCGGTTCCTCCCGGTACGACAATAAAGGAAGTCAAACGTGCCATTGAAGATTTACGTAGCAAGTTGCGGTTTTCTCGCCAAAAGTTGATGCGTCCGTTAATAGACTTAAATTATCGTATTGATGCCGAGTTTTTCAAACTCTCTTTGGTTACTGGTGAGAAGGAACAGTTTATGGCTAATTCTAAATTAGGGCATATGCAGATTGTTTGTCCTCCACAAGCAGTCTTTGCAGATGAAGGGTTGCAGAATTGGTTGCGCAAAGTGATTGAAGAATCATTAAGAAAAAACGCGAAAGTAATTCTTCCTTCTCGTTTAGAGCATTTATCTAAACAAAGCGGCTTGTCTTATAAGAGTGTGAAGATAAACTCAAGCCAAGGGCGATGGGGAAGTTGCTCGGCACGAAAGGATATTAATCTGTCATACTATCTAGTTTTATTGCCTTCTCATTTGATTGATTATGTGCTTTTGCATGAATTGTGTCATACGCGTGAAATGAATCATAGCGAACGTTTCTGGGGATTGCTGAATCGATTCACTAATGGTAATGCAACGGCTTTGCGGAATGAACTTAAGGGATATCGGACAGGTATATAAACATTGAAATATAAGTACCATACAGACCATTCATCGGAGTGAAACTACGGGAGGAACAAAATAAAGGGGTAAAAAAGATAGAAATAATGTATATCTCAATAAATGCCAAATATTTGTATTAACTTTGTGATCAAATAGATATAAGAACGTATGAAGTGGTCAATAAAGCATTTACCAAAACGAACCCAAGAGGAGTTAAACACCTTACGGGAGCTTATTAAGCGCCATGTGTCGTGGTGTGATATGATTATATTATATGGTAGTTATGCTCGTGGCGGTTATGTTTTGTGGGATGAGAGAGTTGAGTTTGGTGTACATACCTCATACCAGAGTGACTTAGATATTATGGTGGTCATTTCAAAGCCAAACGTAAAGCATGTCGAAGATAGGCTGAGAGATAAAGTTACGCCCAAATATCATAAAACTTTTGCTTATCGTCGTCATGCTTCTCCCCAATTCATTGTAGAGTATGCTGATACACTTAATAAAGCCCTCGAACGTAGTCAGTATTTCTTTACGGATATAGTGAAAGAGGGTATTAAGATATATGACAACAAAGAGTTTAAATTGGCTAAACCTCGTGAACTGTCGTTTAAAGAGATTAAAAAGTTTGCTATTGATGAGTTTGAAACGCACTATCCGCGTGGAAATGAATATTTAGATGCTGGGTACTATTTTAATAATAAGGGACAATATATTGGAGGCTCATTTTTACTTCATCAAGCATGTGAACGTTTTTATAACGCTATCAGTCTTGTCTTTACAAACTACCGTTCTAAGAGCCATAAATTGAATGAATTGAGTAGCTTTACCAAAGAGTATTCAAGAGAATTGGCAGTAGTATTTCCTTTGAATACCGATTTTGAAAAGCGATGTTTTGATTTGCTTTGTCGTGCATATATTGAGGCTCGTTACAATAAAGATTTTGTTGTAAACAAAGAAGAATATGCCTATATGCTTGAACGAATCGAAATACTCAAAGAGATATCATTTCGTATTTGTACCGAAAAAATAGCCTCTTATGATGAGTTAATCGCACAGGAAGAAGCTTAGCTAAAACAAAATAAGGAAAGGAGCTCTTCGTTATGAGCTCTTTTGAATGATAAAATAATATACTTTTCTGAGTTTTGATACACACATGTATTGATCGTGTGAATCCATTCTTATTTTTATTTAGCTAATTGTTTAATACCATCCTCCTCTTTTTCAAATCGATAAGTACCTCCGTTTTCACTAAGATCGAATACTGAAACCAATTCTGTCTGATTGTCTACAATCATCAAAGCACTCTGTTCAGCAAAACGGCCCACTTCAACTGTATAAGGCTCGTCCGTTATTGCTTTGCATGAAATCAAACTATCATTGATAAGCAAAGAAATGGAATCGCCAGCAAATCCTTTCACTAAGCTGATTGAATAAGTCTCAATGAAATGACGTTCACCCTCTTTCTTATGTTGGAGTCTCATACTCATATAAATGAAGATAACAACGACAAAGATGACAGCAAAAGCCAAGATCCCGTTACCTATCATAAATTGCTTATTAGTGTTTAAATGATGTGCCATAATTACTGTTTTTTTATAATTGCGGCGTAAAGATACGAAGTTCGTATAGTTAATTCATATTTTTTTTCTTTAATGTTTTGTAGTCGAACATATTATTTATATCTTTGCAACCGGAAACGGATGAAAGGTGGAGGGGCAATTAAGCTCCTTTTTTTGTTCTTAATAGCGAATAAATGATAGAAAAGAAAACTGTTTGTCAGATTGTTGATGAGTGGCTGAAAGGAAAAGACTACTTTTTAGTAGAGGTAACTGTGAGCCCTGATGACAAGATCGTGGTCGAGATCGACCATGCAGAAGGTGTTTGGATTGAAGATTGCGTAGAGCTTAGCCGCTTTATCGAATCGAAACTGAACCGTGAAGAGGAGGATTATGAACTGGAAGTAGGTTCAGCCGGTATCGGACAACCCTTTAAAGTTCTGCAACAGTATTACATTCACATCGGGCAAGAAGTGGAAGTAATGACAAAAGACGGACGTAAACTTGTCGGCATACTGAAAGACGCCGATGAAGAGAAATTTACGATAGCCGTACAGAAGAAAGTAAAACTGGAAGGAACCAAACGTCCCAAACTGGTAGAAGAGGATGAAACCTTCACTTATGAGCAAATAAAATATACTAAATACTTAATTAGCTTTAAATAGTTATGGCCAAAAAAGAAGAAACAATCAGCTTGATTGATACATTTTCGGAATTTAAAGAACTGAAGAATATTGATAGAACCACGATGGTCAGCGTCCTTGAAGAGTCGTTCCGTAGTGTGATCGCGAAAATGTTTGGCACCGATGAGAATTACGACGTGATCGTGAACCCTGACAAAGGGGACTTTGAGATATGGCGTAACCGTGAAGTTGTGGCCGATGAAGACCTGACAAACCCAAATATGCAGATTCCTTTGACTGAAGCACAGAAAATTGATGCTTCTTACGAAGTGGGTGAAGAGGTAACTGATGAAGTTATCTTTGCTAAGTTCGGTCGTCGTGCTATTCTGAATCTCCGCCAGACATTGGCTTCTAAGATTCTGGAGCTAGAGAAAGACAGTATTTATAACAAATATATTGATAAAGTTGGTACTATCATCAATGCAGAAGTTTATCAGATCTGGAAAAAAGAAATGTTGCTTCTTGACGATGAAGGAAACGAACTGCTATTGCCTAAAACAGAACAGATCCCGAGCGATTTTTATCGTAAAGGAGAAACAGCCCGTGCAGTAGTTGCCCGTGTAGATAACAAGAACAATAATCCGAAGATTATCTTGTCACGTACTTCTCCTGTTTTCTTGCAGCGTCTGTTTGAAATGGAGGTACCCGAAATCAATGATGGTTTGATTACTATCAAGAAGATTGCCCGTATACCTGGTGAACGTGCCAAGATCGCGGTAGAATCTTACGATGACAGAATCGATCCCGTAGGAGCTTGCGTAGGTGTAAAGGGTAGTCGTATTCATGGCATTGTTCGTGAGCTTCGCAATGAAAATATCGATGTAATTAACTATACTTCGAATATTTCATTGTTTATTCAGCGTGCTTTAAGCCCGGCAAAGATTTCTTCTATCCGGCTGAATGAGGAAGAGAGGAAAGCAGAAGTATTCCTTAAGCCGGAAGAGGTATCGTTGGCTATTGGTAAAGGCGGTTTGAATATCAAACTGGCCAGTATGTTAACTGAGTACACTATCGATGTGTTCCGTGAGTTGGATGAAAATGTGCAGGATGAAGACATCTATCTGGATGAGTTTAGAGACGAAATTGACGGATGGGTGATCGATGCAATCAAAGCGATTGGCATTGATACAGCAAAGGCTGTATTGAATGCACCTCGTGAGATGTTGATTGAAAAAACGGATTTGGAAGAAGAGACGGTGGACGAGGTAATACGCATTTTGAAATCGGAGTTTGAAGAAGAAGAACCATTGCATGAGTAATTTTATGAATTACTCCAATTGGGAATTCTTCGCTCCATTTATTCATTAAATTTATAATATGACGATAAGGTTAAACAAAGTTACAAGAGATTTGAATGTAGGAATCGCGACGGTAGTTGAGTTCTTGCAGAAAAAAGGGTATACCGTTGAGGCTAATCCTAATACAAAAATTAGCGAGGAGCAATACGCTATACTCGTGAAGGAGTTTAGTACAGATAAGAACCTTAGACTTGAATCGGAGCGTTTCATTCAGGAACGTCAGAATAAGGAGCGTAATAAAGCGTCGGTATCGATTGACGGCTTTGAAAAGCATCAGGAGAAACCGAAGTCAGAAGATGTGATCAAGACAGTCGTACCTGAGGATGCACGTCCGAAGTTTAAACCTGTCGGAAAAATTGATTTAAATAATTTAAGCGGTCGGAAGGTAGAAAAAGAACCCGAAAAGAAGGTCGAACCTAAGAAAGTGGAACCTAAAGTGGTAGAACAACCTGTAGTGGAACCTAAAGTCGTAGAGCAGCCTGTAGTGAAGCCTGAAGTAAAAAAGGAGGAACCGAAGGTAGAAGTTATACCGACTCCCGTTGAACCGGTGGCTGTACCAGAATCTGTAGTGGAACCGAAACCGGCAGAAGTTGAAGAGAAGAAAGTCGTGGAAGAAGTGAAAAAAGAAGAGCCGAAGGTTGAAGTTGCACCTGTGAAGGCGGAAGAACGTAAAGAAGAAAAAGCGGTTGATGTAGCTCCGGTGAAAGAAGAGCAAACTGAAACAGAAGCTCCGAAAGAAGATGAAGTCTTCAAGATTCGCCAACCGGAACTGGGTGCGAAGATCAATGTAATCGGCCAGATTGACTTGGCTGCATTAAATCAGTCTACTCGTCCTAAGAAAAAATCGAAGGAAGAAAAACGTCGCGAAAGGGAGGAGAAAGAGAAGATCCGTCAGGATCAGAAGAAGTTGATGAAGGAAGCTATCATCAAGGAAATTCGTAAAGATGATAATAAACCGCAATCGAAAGGAAGTGGAGGTTCAAAAGATAATGCAGAGAACTCAGCAAATAAGAAGAAACGGAATCGTATCAACAAGGAAAAGGTTGATGTAAATAACGTAGTTACTTCTAATTTTGCAAGTCCGCGGCCGAATACTCAAGGTGGCAGAGGAAACAATGGAGGTAATGCAAATGCCCAAGGCAATAATAAGAAGAACAATAATAAAGAACGCTTCAAGAAGCCGGTCATCAAGCAGGAGGTCAGCGAAGAAGATGTAGCAAAACAGGTGAAAGAGACACTGGCTCGTCTGACAACCAAAGGTAAGAATAAGACCGCTAAGTACCGTAAAGAAAAACGTGAAATGGTTTCCAACCGTATGCAAGAGTTGGAAGATCAGGAAATGGCAGAAAGCAAGGTATTGAAGCTGACTGAATTCGTTACTGCTAATGAGTTGGCAACGATGATGGATATCTCTGTGAACCAGGTTATTGCTACTTGTATGAGTATTGGTATGATGGTTTCTATTAACCAACGTCTGGATGCAGAAACTATTAACCTTGTAGCAGAAGAGTTTGGTTTCAAGACTGAATACATCAGTGCAGAAGTTGCACAGGCTGTTGTAGAAGAAGAAGATGCACCGGAAGATTTGTTGCCACGTGCTCCGATTGTGACAGTGATGGGACACGTAGACCATGGTAAGACTTCATTGCTTGACTATATCCGTAAAGCGAATGTAATTGCCGGTGAAGCCGGAGGTATTACACAGCATATCGGTGCATATAATGTGAAATTAGAAGACGGACGCCGTATCACGTTCCTGGATACTCCGGGGCACGAGGCATTTACTGCAATGCGTGCACGTGGTGCGAAAGTAACGGATATTGCAATCATCATTGTAGCTGCCGACGATAATGTGATGCCACAAACAAAAGAGGCAATCAATCATGCGATGGCTGCAGGTGTACCGATTGTATTTGCAATCAATAAGGTGGATAAACCTACTGCAAATCCGGATAAGATTAAAGAAGAACTGGCTGCTATGAACTACCTTGTGGAAGAA
Organism: Bacteroides bouchesdurhonensis; assembly: GCF_900155865.1. Taxonomy (GTDB): domain Bacteria; phylum Bacteroidota; class Bacteroidia; order Bacteroidales; family Bacteroidaceae; genus Bacteroides; species Bacteroides bouchesdurhonensis. The sequence goes on along the minus strand of NZ_LT707006.1, from coordinate 122,724 downwards.
TGGGGAGGTAAATACCAGTCTCAGGATATCTCAGCCAAGAAAGGTATAGGTGTGGAAGATCTGATGGAGAAAGTATTGCTGGAAGCTGAAATGCTTGATTTGAAGGCAAACCCGAACCGGAATGCTACAGGTTCTATCATCGAATCTTCATTGGATAAGGGACGTGGTTATGTAGCTACAGTCTTGGTATCCAACGGTACATTGAAAGTTGGTGATATTGTGTTGGCAGGAACTAGCTACGGTCGTGTGAAGGCTATGTTCAACGAGCGTAATCAACGTATTAAAGAAGCAGGACCTTCTGAACCGGCATTGATTTTGGGATTAAACGGTGCTCCTGCAGCTGGTGATACATTCCATGTAGTCAATACTGACCAGGAAGCTCGTGAGATTACGAATAAGCGTGAACAATTGGCACGTGAACAAGGTTTGCGTACTCAGAAGATTCTTACTTTGGATGAGTTGGGTCGCCGTATTGCTCTGGGTAACTTCCAGGAATTGAATATCATCGTTAAGGGTGATGTGGACGGTTCAGTGGAAGCATTGAGCGACTCATTGATTAAATTGTCTACCGAACAGATCCAGGTAAATGTAATCCATAAAGGTGTGGGAGCAATCTCCGAATCGGATGTATCATTAGCTGCTGCTTCAGATGCGATTATTGTCGGATTCCAGGTACGTCCTTCAGGTGCTGCAGCTAAGATGGCTGAACAGGAAGGGGTTGATATCCGTAAGTATTCTGTCATCTACGATGCAATCGAAGAAGTGAAGTCGGCTATGGAAGGTATGTTAGCTCCGGAATTGAAAGAACAAATAACTGCTACGATCGAAATCCGCGAGGTGTTCAATATCACGAAAGTGGGATTGGTTGCCGGTGCGATGGTGAAGACCGGAAAGGTGAAGAGAAGCGACAAGGCTCGTTTGATTCGCGATGGTATTGTTATCTTTACCGGAAATATCAATGCGCTGAAACGTTTCAAAGACGATGTGAAAGAAGTAGGTACAAACTTTGAGTGTGGTATTAGCCTAGTGAATTGCAATGACATGAAAGTGGGTGATATGATCGAAACATTTGAAGAAATAGAAGTGAAACAGACACTGTAAGAATGTTATAAGTGAATGTTATAATATAACAGACGCTGTGAAAATAAAAAAGGTGGTAATGTGGTACTGTTTGTAGGACACCACCTTACCACCTTATTACTTTATTAGCGGTTATCATTCCATTGTTTACAGGCTTATAATTTTTCACTTTTAATTTTTATAGACGTGACAACAATTGATATTATTATCCTTATTATAATGGGTGCTGGTGTAGTGGCTGGCTTTATGAAAGGCTTTATCCGTCAATTGGCTTCTATCTTGGGATTGATTGTTGGTTTGTTGGCTGCTAAAGCGTTGTATACAACGTTGGCGGAAAAGCTTTGTCCGTCACTGACAGACTCGATGACAGTTGCACAGGTGTTGGCTTTTATAATGATATGGATTGCGGTCCCATTGATATTTACATTGGTAGCAACTTTGCTGACCAAGGCAATGGAGGCAATATCATTAGGTTGGCTGAACCGTTGGTTAGGAAGCGGCTTAGGAGCAATTAAGTTTCTGTTGCTGACAAGTTTGGTGATCTGTGTGATAGAGTTTATCGATAGCGATAATAAGTTAATTAGTGCAACAAAAAAGAGAGAATCGTTGTTATATTATCCAATGGAAACGTTTGCAGGAATTTTTTTTCCTGCTGCTAAGAATATGACGCAACAATATATATTAGAGAATAAAGATGCAACAAGAATCCAATAAGAAAAACCCCAAAGAAAAGGACGAACTCGAAAAGAATAAAACCGATAATGAGTTTGTTCGTAAGTTTGCGGAAGAAAAGTACAAATATGGTTTCACCACGGAGGTGCACACAGACATTATTGAGCGTGGACTCAATGAGGATGTGATTCGTCTGATTTCATCGAAGAAGAATGAACCGGAGTGGTTGCTGGAATTCCGGCTGAAAGCATATCAGCATTGGCTGACACTGGAGATGCCTACATGGGCACATCTCCGTATTCCTGAAATTGATTATCAGGCTATCTCTTATTATGCGGATCCGACAAAGAAAAAAGACGGACCGAAGAGTATGGATGAGGTGGATCCTGAACTGGTAAAGACATTCAATAAGCTCGGAATTCCTTTGGAAGAACAGATGGCGTTGAGTGGAATGGCAGTGGATGCTGTGATGGACTCAGTTTCCGTAAAGACTACATTTAAGGAAACCCTGATGGAAAAAGGAATTATCTTCTGTTCTTTCAGTGAGGCTGTACGCGAACACCCCGATTTGGTAAAGAAATACCTTGGCTCGGTAGTTGGCTATCGGGATAATTTCTTTGCGGCATTAAATTCTGCCGTATTCTCAGACGGATCGTTTGTTTATATTCCCAAAGGGGTTCGTTGCCCGATGGAGCTTTCTACTTATTTCCGTATCAATGCTGCCAATACCGGACAGTTTGAACGTACACTGATCGTGGCGGATGATGATTCGTATGTTTCTTATCTGGAAGGCTGTACAGCACCAATGAGAGATGAGAATCAACTGCATGCTGCTATTGTCGAAATTGTAGTGCACGACCGTGCTGAAGTGAAGTATAGTACTGTTCAAAACTGGTATCCGGGAGATGCACAAGGTAAGGGTGGCGTTTATAACTTTGTGACTAAACGTGGAAACTGTAAAGGAGTGGACAGTAAATTATCCTGGACACAAGTGGAAACCGGTTCGGCAATCACTTGGAAATATCCCTCATGCATTCTGACGGGTGATAATTCGACTGCAGAATTCTATTCTGTAGCGGTGACCAATAACTACCAACAGGCTGATACCGGTACGAAGATGATTCATTTGGGTAAGAATACCCGTAGTACAATAGTAAGTAAGGGAATCTCTGCGGGACGGAGTGAGAACTCTTACCGTGGCTTGGTCCGAGTGGCGGAAAAAGCTGATAATGCCCGTAATTATAGTCAGTGCGACTCTTTATTATTGGGCGATAAGTGTGGAGCACATACATTTCCGTATATGGATATTCATAATGAAACTGCTGTGGTAGAGCACGAAGCTACTACCAGCAAAATTAGTGAAGACCAGATATTCTATTGCAATCAACGCGGTATTCCGACTGAAGATGCGATAGGGCTGATTGTAAACGGATATGCGAAAGAAGTATTGAATAAGCTTCCGATGGAGTTTGCTGTAGAAGCACAGAAGTTGCTTACTATTTCGTTGGAAGGAAGTGTAGGGTAAATGAGTTAATTTTAAAGATTATGTTAGAGATAAAAGACCTGCATGCCAGCATTAATGGCAAAGAAATATTGAAAGGCATTAACTTGACGGTAAGACCGGGCGAGATACATGCAATTATGGGACCGAATGGTTCAGGTAAAAGTACTCTTTCTTCCGTTTTGGTAGGAAATCCCGCTTTTGAGGTGACGAAAGGTTCCATTACTTTTGATGGTAAGAATCTGCTGGAGTTGAGTCCGGAAGACCGTAGTCATGAGGGTATTTTTCTTAGTTTCCAATATCCCGTAGAGATCCCGGGGGTAAGTATGGTAAACTTTATGCGTGCGGCTGTAAATGAACAGCGTAAATATAAAGGGCTGCCGGCATTGACTGCCAGCGAGTTCTTGAAACTGATGCGTGAGAAACGTGCTGTAGTGGAATTGGATAATAAATTGGCTAACCGTTCAGTGAATGAAGGTTTCTCGGGTGGAGAAAAGAAACGGAATGAGATATTTCAAATGGCAATGCTGGAACCGCGTTTGAGTATTCTCGATGAAACAGATTCCGGATTGGATATTGATGCTCTCCGTATCGTAGCAGAAGGAGTAAATAAACTGAAGACTCCCGAAACTAGTACTATCGTCATTACCCACTATCAACGTTTGCTTGATTACATTAAACCTGATGTTGTCCATGTGCTTTATAAAGGCCGTATCGTAAAAACCGCCGGACCGGAACTTGCACTGGAATTGGAAGACAAGGGGTATGATTGGATTAAGAAAGAATTAGGAGAATAATGATGAATGCTGAACAACAATACATAGATCTATTCTCACAAACGGAAGCGATGATTTGCAAACATAGTGCTGAAGTGCTAAATGCACCTCGTGCTGGAGCTTTTGCAGACTTTGAGCGACTCGGATTTCCGAACCGTAAGGTAGAGAAATATAAATATACGGATGTAAGCAAGTATTTTGAACCGGATTTCGGTTTGAACCTAAATCGTTTGTCTATTCCGGTAAATCCGTATGAAGTGTTTAAGTGCGATGTGCCTAACATGAGTACTGCTTTGTATTTTGTGGTGAACGACGCGTTCTATAATAAGGCTCTTCCTAAAATAAATTTGCCTGAAGGTGTAATATTCGGTAGTTTGAAAGAAATAGCAGAACAACAGCCTGATCTGATAAGGAAATATTATGGTAAGTTGGCAGATACTTCCAAAGATGGTGTAACTGCATTCAATACTACTTTTGCACAAGATGGTGCTGTTCTCTATGTGCCTAAGAATGTAGTGGTGGAGAAGCCTATCCAACTCGTAAATATCCTTCGTGCGGATGTGAACTTTATGGTAAATCGCCGGGTACTAATTATCTTGGAAGAGGGTGCACAAGCTCGTTTGTTGATCTGTGACCATGCGATGGATAATGTAAACTTCCTGGCAACTCAGGTAATTGAGGTGTTTGCCGGAGAAAATTCGGTATTTGATCTGTATGAGTTGGAAGAGACGCATACAAGTACGGTTCGTATCAGTAATTTATATGTAAAACAAGAGGCAAATAGTAATGTTTTGCTGAATGGAATGACTCTTCACAACGGGACTACCCGTAATACAACTGAAGTAATATTAGCAGGTGAAGGTGCTGAAATCAATCTTTGCGGCATGGCAATCGCTGATAAGAATCAACAGGTGGATAATAATACATCTATCGATCATGCTGTACCTAATTGTACCAGCAATGAGCTATTTAAATATGTATTAGATGATCAGGCAGTCGGTGCTTTTGCAGGATTGGTACTAGTACGTCCGGATGCTCAGCATACAAATTCACAGCAAACCAACCGTAATTTGTGTGCTACGCGTAATGCGCGCATGTACACTCAGCCGCAACTTGAAATTTATGCAGATGATGTAAAGTGTTCACATGGTGCGACGGTTGGGCAGTTGGATGAGAACGCTTTGTTCTATATGCGTACACGTGGAATTGCCGAGAAAGAAGCGCGGTTGTTATTAATGTTTGCATTTGTCAATGAGGTCATTGATACAATTCGCTTGGATGCACTTAAAGATCGTTTGCATATGTTAGTTGAGAAACGCTTCCGGGGTGAACTGAATAAGTGTCAGGGCTGTGCGATCTGTAAATAGAGCTTGTACGGAACACTAATCTTTAATAATTGAAATTCATGGATATTCAAAAGATACGCGAAGACTTTCCGATATTGAGTCGTACAATTTATGGTAAGCCGTTGGTCTACTTAGATAATGCTGCGACTACTCAGAAGCCTCGCTTGGTGATTGACTCGTTGGTGGATGAATATTATTCCGTTAATGCTAATGTACATCGCGGTGTGCATTACTTATCCCAACAGGCTACGGAATTACATGAATCTTCCCGCGAAACTGTACGTCAATTTATCAATGCGCATAGTACGAATGAGGTCATTTTTACACGGGGAACGACAGAAAGCATTAACTTGTTGGTCTCTAGTTTTGGTGACGAGTTTATGCAAGAAGGAGATGAAGTGATTCTCTCGGTGATGGAACATCATAGTAATATTGTACCTTGGCAGTTATTGGCTGCTCGCAAGGGAATTGCTATTAAAGTAATCCCAATGAATGATAAGGGTGAATTGTTGCTGGATGAATATGAAAAGCTATTCTCTGAGCGTACTAAGATTGTCAGTGTGATGCAAGTCTCAAATGTACTTGGCACTGTAAATCCGGTGAAGGAGATGATTAAGATAGCACATGAGCATGGTGTACCATTCTTGGTGGACGCTGCTCAATCTATCCCTCATATGAAGGTAGACGTACAGGAACTGGATGCAGATTTTCTTGTGTTCTCCGGTCATAAAATCTATGGTCCGACGGGAGTGGGAGTACTCTATGGGAAAGAGCAGTGGTTAGACCGTTTACCGCCATATCAAGGAGGAGGAGAGATGATTCAGCATGTCTCCTTTGAAAAGACGACTTTCAATGAACTTCCTTTTAAGTTTGAAGCCGGTACTCCGGATTATATCGGTACTACCGGATTGGCGAAAGCACTAGACTATGTAAATGGTATCGGTATCGAGCAGATTGCAGCTCATGAGCATGAATTGACTACGTATGCTCTGAAACGATTGAAAGAGATTCCTGATATGCGTATTTTGGGGGAAGCTGCTGATAGAGGAGCTGTTATTTCATTCCTTGTAGGTGATATTCACCATTTCGATTTGGGAACTCTATTGGATCGTTTGGGGATTGCTGTTCGTACAGGACACCATTGTGCACAACCGTTGATGCAACGTCTTGGTATTGAAGGAACAGTGCGGGCTTCTTTTGCTTTATATAATACAAAAAGTGAGATAGATGCATTGGTGGCAAGTATCGATCGTGTCCGTAGGATGTTTTAAGAATATTTGTAAGAAGAGGTTTTATACGAATTCTTTAGAATAATCACTAAAAGATGGCATATACAAATGAGATACCAATCCTCATTTATACATGCCATCTTCTATTTTAGAACATTTGCTGAATATCCTCTTTTAGCTATATATATTTTACACCGTAAATATATATATATATATATATATTGATGGCTCTTTAAGGAAAATATTTGCTATCCTCATTTTGTATGTCGTCAATGTAGTATTTTCCGTCTTTTTCGATAACTTCAACCGCTATTTCTCTCATTTTCGAATATTGAGAAGTCTTGTAACTGATACGATACGTATTTGCTTTATCCGCAGGCGTCACCTTGAGAGATGGACGCCATAGATATTCAAAATCAAAGCCTCTTATCAACAGATCATACTCTTTGTATCCGTCCAGCCTATTCGACTCTTCCGCTTTGTTAAATTGCTCTTGGGCTTTCAGAGTAAGGTTCTCTCTGCGTATACTTGCCAGCTCCTGTTGCAGATTCGGAATCAGGCAACCGTACTTGGTCGTGTAAAGTTCGTAGAAACTCTTCACGAAAGCGAGAGGCTCGGTACGGTCCACTGTCGGAAAGGTATCTGTATGACACCATAGACTGTCGCCGTATATTTGACCTTCATCTTGTGGCGTGATATAAGCTATCAGGCATCGGCCATTCTCCTCGACCACCTTCACAGGAATATTATATCGATGCTCATATGGTCCACCTTTCCCAGAAGTGTATTTCACCATGTACCAGTCGTTTCCCAATTCTTTTATCTTCAACGTTTCACATGAGTCTTCCGGTACATCTTGAGCACGAATGACGGCATTTATGTCGGTGTTAGCACTCATTCTTAAAATTTTATTTTTCATTGCTTCTGTCATGTATCCGGCGTGCAGTTGAAATATATGTTCACGTCTTGATGACGGAGAAAGGTAACTGCTATAAAACTTCTTTAGCATTTCGACCGCTTTGGGGTTTGCAACTGGAATGTCGATAGATTCTTCTTGCGGATTTATTTCATTTTCGCTGCCAGGGTCGTTTTGCCTCTCGATCGCTTCCTGAGATGAGGCATCGGTTATTTCTTCTTGCAGATTTATTCCGTTTTCATTGCCGGGCTCATTTAACGTTGCCTCTTCTTGTGGAAAGTCGGTGATGCCCTTTTTCTTCTTTTGTTCCATACATGAGATGGCAGAAAATACAATTATGAAGAGGATAAATGTTTTGAAATAATTCATGTTGTTTTTGTTTACGTATATCAAATATAGTACTTTATTTCAATACTTACAATTATTATTCGCTAAAAATGTATGATAAAAGAATCTCCGCACAACATTGTAATATGTTCATACGGAGAATAAACGTCTGCTTTATTCCGCAGTCAGTTCAATGACACGACTATGAGTTTGGCTTGTGGTAAACGCATTAATTCCGACTTTCATCAGATAATCACCGGAATAAGTTTTTTCATTGGCTGCCAGATTAGACTTTTTGTTTGGCATTAGATTGATTTCCTTTACCTTATACATTTTTTTTGCATCCAATCCTTGAAGTTTTACAGGGAATAACTTTTCGCCGAAACGTGGATGGATATCGTATGTGTATAATACCGCTTTTGAAGCATCAGGAGCGGCATACATTATAGCCATATGATTTCCGTCATATGGAGAAACAAGTCTGTATTGATCACCATCCAGGATTACCGATTTCAAACGCTTCCAGTTAGCTACTGCATTTTGGCAATAAGCCAGTTCGTCGGCATTTAACTCTTTCAAACCGAGGTCGAAGCCAAGTTTACACATACTTGCCACATCGGTACGGAACTTAACACTGGTATTTTTATTCCAACTGGTTACGTGTGCGCACATTGCTTTAGACGGGAAAATTTGTGAGAATCCCCATTGGATGAAGATACGTTCTACGGGATCAGTATTATCGCTGCACCAGAACTCTGTGTAATATTTCAGGGCTTCATAATCACAACGTGCACCACCACCGGAGCACAGCATCATCGGTACATTGGGATATTTGTCTTTGATACGATTCAGTACATTATATATACCACGCACGTGATTGATATAAAGCTGTCCCTGTTTGTCCTTCAGATATGGAGAGTAAATATTCGTAATAGGAGAGTTGCAGTCCCATTTGAAGAAGGCTACTTCCGGGTTTTCTGTCAGAATATTATCTACAACGCCGAATACAAAGTCTTGTACTTTCGGATTACTAAGGTCGAGTACTAATTGGTTACGGTAATAATAAGTTTCACGATTTGGAAGATGTATTGCCCAATCAGGGTGTTTCTCAAATAAATCACTTTTGGGATTTACCATTTCCGGTTCAATCCAGATACCGAATTTTACTCCGGCTTCTTTGGCGGATTTTACAAGAGCAGGAATACCACCGGGCAGTTTTGATTTCATGACTTCCCAATCACCAAGTCCGGCATGATCATCATTACGCGGATGTTTGTTGCCAAACCAACCGTCATCAAGTAAGAACATATCCACACCAAGATGTTTCGCTTCTTTCATTAGTTCCCCAAGTAGCTCTTCGTTAAAGTTGAAGTAAGTATTTTCCCAGTTATTCAGCAAAGTGAGGCGATCACCCTGTCCATCTTTCAATTGGTAATTACGTGCCCAAGCATGAAGATTACGGCTAGCTTCTCCTGTACCATTGTTGCTGAAAGTGAAAATGAATTCCGGTGTAGAGAAAACTTCGCCAGCTTTCAATTCATAGTAGGAAGCATAGGGGTTGATAGCCGGGATAACACGCAGATTGCCTACATTATCTACTTCAAAAGTAAATTGGAAGTTTCCGGTCCAGCCAAGAGTACCTAACATTACACGTCCTTGTTGCTCTTGCACCGGTTGGTCCAGCCCAAGTTCGAAGAAAGGATGTGTGTGCATCGCAGCTCGGCTTCCCAGTTTGGTATCAATCACTTTTTTCCCAAACATCAGAGGCTGTGTACTCATTCTAGCTTCTTTAGCCCAATCGCTACTGAACTCTGTCAGATAATAATTGGTGTTGGAAAAATAAAGCATGGTCGAAGCATAACGCCATAAATTGATAGGTTTCTTTTCGCTATGTTTGATTTCACTCCAAGTCTTTATAACGTTTTCCTTCGGATAAGCGATGTAATGCAGTGTTACTTCCACCGGATATTGGTCGTCTTTTAGATTAATCACTGTTTCTGTTCCGCCCTTTACTTCTTTCTGCTCGGCAGAAACATAACGGAATATTGTACTTGGATTTCCGTCGCAATGGGTAATTGCTACAGCCGGTTCGAAGTAATCTTCAGCACCGGAACCTGGATATACTTCCCAACCGCGAGTAGATACACTACCGTCCGAACCACCTTTTACGGCATAAGAGAAGTTGTTGATATCCTGTTCGTTCAATAACTTATCTCCAAGATAAGATTGATACAGGCGTCCGTTGGGTGCAACTTGTAAGATTAAGTCTGTGTTGTCCGTAGAGATACGGATGATTTTCTTTTCTTGAGCATTTATCTGTGCTAACATAGATAAAGCCATCAATAATACAAATAATTTCTTCATGTGTTTTTAATAATAAATTGGGCTAGTTTGCAAAATAGATTAAGCGAATCGCAAAGATAATGATTCTATTTATTATGTCTGAATAACTTCAGGATTTAAGTTTGCACCGGACTCTATGGCAAGTGGGTGCAAAAAGTTACCATTACCACCAGATCTGTTTCCCATTCTCATACGTAAATATACGTTCTTCTTCCCCCTTTGTCAGATCTCTCAGCCAATACAGAGCACCTGTAGGTACGTTTTTATATTCTAGTGTTACCGTATTAGCTTTCTGTTTTCCAAGTGAGTTCCAATGTCCGTTGCCCCAATAAAACAATTCATAGGTATCTCCTATGTCGATTGTATTTCCATCACCGCGGGCTGTGAAAAGAATCTTTTCAATATCTACAGGTTTTCCAAAATCCATACCTACCCATGCCCCATTAGATGTCGGTGCGTCGAAGGAAGTCAATAAGTTATGGTCGAATACTTTCGTTTTATTGTAATTCTCATTATTGTTCCAAGCACCATCTGTACCTATTATTTCCCCTTCGATGAACGAATGGTTCTCTCTTTCCACAAAGTATATCTCTGCTATGTTACAATTGCAATATTCTTCGGGCTGGTAGTAACGCCAATACCTGTATTTCCCGCAAGAATCAGGAATATTCGCTTCCATACCTATCGTCCCCCACTGCTTAATCTTATGAACGACCTTGGCATTCTTGAAATCCGGATTATCTGCAACTTGAAATTCACCGTTGTACAATCTTTCTGCCCCTTCATTCAGATGTGGAAAAACAGGGTATTTTCTATGTAAAACCAATGTCTGACGTTTCAGTGTATCCGGAATCAATTTCTTCACTTCTCCTTTGTAAGTCAGTACAAAAGGATCGGCTATTGCTAATTGCCATTCATTTTCTTCATAATATACAGGTAAGTACACAATATTTTTCCCCATATTCTTGAAGTGTGCTTTGCCATGTTTTATTCGCGTAAAATCAATAGGCGTCCATGTATGGTTATTGAAGACTGAGAGATAGGCAAATTTCCCATTCTTTCCGTTTACTTCCAGTTCCACATCCACGCAGTCTGTATATTCCGGTGTGACATCTTTGATGAAAGGCGTGGAGAAAGTGGAGGGAATGTATTTTTCCGTTGCTTGTAATTCTTCTAATTCGGAATTTGCTGCATACGTTCTTCTGAATGCTTTTGCCATATGTTCGTCCAGCTTGTGTGGATCGCCCGGATTGGTGTCTGCACCGCCGAAAGACAAATTCTTCCCGTTGTTATTCAGCAGTACATTCCATGTATGTCCCATGGAGCGGAAAGGCCATTGAGGAGTGAAATCGGAGAAAACAGGTATTCCGTTACTTCTGAAAACGGCAGTTGCAATCTCTGTATAATCATCGCACATACCGAAAGGAAGTTTCACTCTTGTGGACATCCGGTAGACTGGTGTCATTCTTGAAGGTACTAAAACCGGATGAAGATCGTTTTTTAAATTGCTGTTTACTTGAATAGCAGCCCGTAGAGCTGAATTCTTATATAGATCACAATATTTCAGATTCTCCAGCTTTTGATTGTAAGTTGTTTTAAGATACTCTTTCCAGTTATCTAAACTTTGGAGGTCTTCAGTCTTATATGGAAGCAGGCATTCGCAAAACTGCTCAAAGTTTAAATGTTTACTCCATGGTCCTTCCTGCCATTGGGCGAAAGCTGTATCAATGTTAGCTATTAGATACTCAGATGTGATTATTTCCACATCCGGTACAGTCTCGTCTTTTATAATCGTGCAAAATCTATCTGATATTCTTTCTAAAGAATATTTTATTTCATCAACGTTATGGTTCTTCATAGCATGGAGTGTGGAATCTATTGCATCATAATACTTGTTGATTGAACTATCTGCCGGAGAGTAATGTCCGGGCATGTTACGGATTAAAAATTTAGCAGCTTCCAGTTTTAATGAGTCGTGTTGATAATGTTCTAGTACTTTTTCTAATTCCGGTCGGTTACTTTTAGCAAGACTCAAAGCTCTTTCTATTCGGGCATCTTGATTTTGACAACCATATACTAACAAGAGAGTGACAGCGATGATAGAACAGCTGATTTTTATTTTATTGTTTATTGACATATTTGTTATATTTATAAAGTTCGGTCCTTTAAGGCTTTTGTTTTGAATAATTTGGTACAGTATTGATTCACCACAAGTGTTTGTAAATAGTAGTTTCCTCTGTTTCTCTTTCTTTAATTATAAGGATTAAATTGTACAATAAAGAAGAGATACTGGAGAATATTACATTTCTCTTGCTAGTAAACGACGGCAAGTTAAAGAAAATCTCTTAGAAGACAAAAAATGTACGTGCAAACATTCATTTCGTTATATATATTGAATATGTCCTATATTTGTGTAGATTGGATGAAATGGCTTTATAATGATTATATTCTGCTTATTAACGTTACTGTTATTTGTTGAGCTGAGTGTGTACGACAAGAAAAATATACGATTCTAAATAAACTTGTTTGTTGCTACTACAGACAGCAGACATAAAGCAACGAGAGCGGATTTTCTTCATCTGGAAAGATAAATCAGCACAAAGTAATTTCGATAGCTGCATTATTCCCGTAAACAGATAAAAGGAACATTCAGAAAGTTATCTGACAGAAGATAATAGTATAATTATTCTAATCATATTCTTCTATGACTACCTTTGGTATATTAGTTTCAATTAATTTGTTTATTTCATCAGAAATCTATACTTTTAGAGCTCATAAACCCTTTAATAATTAATTCTATGGATAACATTCTTTTTTGGCTGGTTCCAGCTGCTTCTGTGTTAGCCCTCTGTTTTGCTTATTATTTCCATAAGCAAATGATGAAAGAGAGTGAAGGTACTCCTCAAATGATAAGGATAGCCGCTGCCGTTCGTAAAGGTGCGATGTCATATCTGAAACAGCAGTATAAAATTGTAGGTTTTGTGTTTTTGGGATTGGTTATTCTGTTTTCTATTATGGCGTATGGATTTAATGTCCAGAATAGTTGGGTGCCAATAGCCTTCTTGACAGGTGGTTTCTTTTCGGGCCTTTCCGGTTTTTTGGGAATGAAAACCGCAACATACGCATCTGCACGAACAGCAAATGCTGCCCGTAACTCGTTGAATGCCGGATTGAGAATTGCTTTCCGTAGTGGTGCTGTGATGGGTTTGGTTGTTGTTGGTCTTGGATTGCTCGATATTTCTTTTTGGTATCTGCTCTTGAATGAGGTAATTCCTGCCGATGCTCTGACACCCACTCATAAACTTTGCGTAATCACTACTACAATGCTTACTTTTGGAATGGGAGCTTCTACACAGGCACTCTTTGCTCGTGTAGGTGGCGGCATCTATACGAAAGCTGCCGATGTAGGTGCTGACTTGGTTGGTAAAGTAGAAGCAGGTATTCCTGAAGATGATCCGCGGAATCCTGCAACAATTGCCGATAATGTAGGCGATAATGTAGGCGATGTTGCGGGTATGGGAGCTGACTTGTACGAATCTTATTGTGGTTCTATTCTGGCAACTGCTGCATTGGGTGCTGCGGCCTTTATTCATTCTGCCGATACCGTGATGCAGTTCAAAGCAGTGATTGCCCCAATGTTGATTGCGGCTGTCGGTATTATTCTTTCGATTATCGGCATTTTCTCTGTCCGTACGAAAGAGAATGCTACGATGAAAGATTTACTTGGCTCGTTAGCATGGGGAACCAATCTTAGTTCCGTACTCATTGTAATTGCAACTTTCTTTATCCTGTGGCTTTTGCAATTGGATAATTGGATGCTGATTTCGGGAGCGGTAGTCGTTGGTTTAGTGGTAGGAATCATTATCGGCCGTTCTACGGAATATTATACTTCCCAGTCTTATCGTCCAACCCAGAGATTGAGTGAGAGTGGCAAGACAGGACCTGCAACTGTAATTATCTCCGGTATTGGTTTGGGAATGCTTTCTACAGCTATCCCTGTTATTGCTGTGGTACTAGGTATCATTGCTTCCTATCTGTTGGCAGCCGGTGGAGATTTTGCGAATGTCGGTATGGGATTGTATGGAATTGGTATTGCTGCTGTTGGTATGCTTTCTACATTAGGAATAACTTTAGCAACGGATGCTTATGGCCCTATTGCTGATAATGCAGGTGGTAATGCTGAGATGTCAGGTCTAGGCGTTGAAGTTCGTAAGCGTACTGACGCACTTGATTCCCTGGGGAATACGACTGCTGCTACCGGAAAAGGATTCGCTATCGGTTCTGCTGCTCTTACAGGCTTGGCACTTCTGGCATCTTATATTGAAGAGATTCGTATCGGGCTTACTCGATTGGGAAATACAAACTTGGATTTCGCAGATGGAGGCTCGGTCAGCATAGCCAACGCTACATTTGTAGACTTTATGAACTATTATGAAGTGAATCTGATGAATCCCAAAGTTCTTTCGGGTATGTTCATCGGTTCGATGATGGCTTTCCTATTCTGCGGATTGACAATGAATGCAGTGGGAAGAGCGGCAGGGCATATGGTAGATGAAGTCCGCCGTCAGTTCCGTGAAATAAAGGGAATTCTTACCGGGGAGACAGAACCTGACTATGAGCGTTGCGTCGCTATTTCAACAAAAGGTGCGCAGAAGGAAATGGTAGTTCCTTCATTGATTGCTATAATTGCTCCTATCTTAACAGGATTCATTTTGGGGGTACCGGGTGTTCTTGGATTGCTGATAGGCGGTTTGAGTAGTGGATTTGTATTGGCCATCTTTATGGCAAATGCCGGAGGTGCATGGGATAATGCGAAGAAATATGTGGAAGAGGGGAACTTAGGAGGAAAAGGCGGTGAAGTGCATAAGGCAACAGTGGTTGGCGATACAGTGGGCGACCCGTTTAAAGATACTTCCGGTCCGAGCTTGAATATATTGATTAAGCTTATGAGTATGGTTGCTATCGTAATGGCCGGTCTGACGGTAGCATGGAGTGTGTTTTAGTATGCTCTGCTAGATAAAAATGAATTGATGGCGTATGGGCTGTAGGAGGTGTTTCTTGCAGCCCATTCTTATTTTTAGGGGGTGTTTCCTTCATTCAGCCCTATTTGATGTAAAAGATGGCTTTCCATAGAAAAAAATAAGCATATATATTTGTTAAATGTCTCTCGATTCGTTACGTTTGTCGAAATGCGAAACTACAGCTAGTGTTCAAAAGTGTTTCTTTTGAGGCTTCTACACTATGTATTGTTATTCCGAAAGAGGAAGCCATCGGGTAAAAAAAGTAATTGTGATGAAAAGAGTAAATAGTTGGATCTGTTTTTTGTTTTTGACAGCTTGGGCAGTTGTCATTTCGGGGTGCAGTAGTGACGATGATGAGAATAAAAGCATCAGACTGCCGAATGCAAGTGAGAGAGAACAAAGCTTTAATGCAAGTGATGTTTCCGGGAGCTTCTCTTTTGTTGCAACGGCATCTTGGACTGCTACCATAGCAGAAGTGCCGACAGCTAGAGATGCGAATCATTCTCCCGGCTGGATTTCTTTGAATAAATATAGCGGTGAAGCGGGAGAACATACGTTGAACATTACATTAACTCCCAATAATACGGGCAAAACACGTACCGCTACGATTACAGTCAATTCGGGATCAGAGGAAATTGTGGTTTCTGTTACCCAGAAAAATACAAATGAAAGCGGAGGAGAAGAAGGAGGAGACTCCGGTGAAGAGTATGAATGGGTGGACTATAAGGAAATGTTTATTATAGATGATGGGCAGGATTATATGCTTAGTCCAACTGGGCATTATATTTATTTTAAAGAGCCGGGCTTTTTTCAAGGTGGCAAAGGTGGTGAAGGACAAAGAATGTATTTGCTTGATTGTGGAGAGATGTCATGGAAGGATCTTAGCATAATGAAGAAACCTGCTTGGGATAAAGAAACTTGGGTGGGTGAAGTCGTTCCATGCAAAAAAGGACATGGGTATTTTTCCGCAATAACTTATAGGGGAAATCTTGATGATTCTAGACTCGCCCGCTTTTGGGTAAAAGACTATGTTATGAAAGGTACTGAGATTGTCGGTGCGGAAATAAAATATCATGATAGAGATTATGATGACTTAATCTATATGCGTAAGGGTGAGTCTAAAAAGTATAATATAGGTCATACATCTTCTTCGCCTAGAAATTCTCAACTTTATATCCGTTATTATAACTCTACTAAAACTATTCAAAAATGGGACGGTGGAGCTTATGAGACCTATTTATATGATGCGGGAAGTAAAAGTTCTTATCAGGAGTTTCTAGATGCGCGCGCGCCTTCATACAATGAGGATACCTGGACTCAGGAAGAAATTCCTTGTGTGAAGGGACATGCATATTATGCTCATGGATTCTATACACTTAATGGTGAAAGAACAGGCGATGTATCCCTTTCTTCATTCTATGTGTTCGACTACCTCTATGAAAATGGAGAGCAAGTAGGGGTTATTGCAAGATCTCCTAATTTGCCTGATTAGTATCTTAATAGATAGCCTCCGCTGCATTAATGAATAACTTCTTTTCTATTAGTAGTAAAGTTGCTTTCTCCTAATAGCAAACATCTTTTTTATTAAGATTAAACTATAAACGCAAGTTCTGATTGTACAATTGGAACTTGCATTTGTATAATTGCAACTTCCAATTGTAAAAACGCAACTTGCAATTACAGATGGAGCTAAATAGAAAATAACTTTCCTATTAGAGAAAAGGAAGTTTGCAATTAGGGAAGAACATTTTTTCTATTCATACTTATCCCCACAAGTAACGGTATATCATTTCCTGATGCATGCATCTCCATGTTCAATGAACTGTTGGCACTCAAAATCCATACTTTTTTTGTACTTTTGAAGCCAATAAAAGATATCTCAATGCTATTACCTTATTTAAATAAAGACCTGACAGAAGCCGGCTGCGACGAAGCCGGTCGTGGTTGCTTGGCAGGACCTGTTTATGCCGCTGCCGTTATACTTCCAAAAGACTTTGAGAATGAGTTATTGAACGACTCGAAACAACTGACTGAAAAACAACGTTATGCACTTCGTATGGTGATAGAAAAGGAAGCTGTTGCTTGGGCAGTGGGAGTTGTTACTCCTGAAGAGATTGATGAAATAAATATCTTGCGAGCTTCTTTTTTAGCTATGCATCGTGCTATAGATCAATTGTCCATCCGTCCCCAACATTTATTAATTGACGGAAACCGTTTCAATAAATATCCGGATATTCCACATACCACTGTCGTGAAAGGGGATGGAAAATATCTTTCGATTGCTGCTGCTTCCATCTTGGCAAAGACATATAGAGATGATTACATGAATGATCTTCATAAGAAATACCCTTATTACGATTGGGACCACAATAAAGGTTATCCAACAAAGAAACATCGGGCAGCTATCGCCGAACGTGGTACTACTCCTTACCATCGAATGACTTTCAATCTTCTTGGTGATGGTCAATTAAGTTTAAACTTCTAGCCACAAGTGTAGAAATATATTCTACATATTTTTGCAATTTATGCGCGATTATGCCCTATAAATAGGTCTTTATATCCTTTTTATGCTAAAAATATGTTGCTTAATACTTTTATTTGTTATAGAAATGCTATATATTTGCAAGCAGTAACAAGAATAAAAAAAGATTTAAATCATGACATCAAACAAACTACTTTTCTGTGTGAGACTCGTTGGAGTATTTATAATTATGCTGATTGGTGCTTTGCCAGTAAATGCACAGTTCTTACGCACTTCTTATTTTATGGAAGGTACCCATTATCGCCAACAACTGAATCCGGCATTGGCTCCGACTAAGGGATATTTTAATTTTCCAGTAGTTGGTTCTTTGAATGCAACTGTAGGATCTTCTTCATTGGGTTATAGGGACATTATTGATATAATTGATAATGGAGATGATTTTTATACTAATCCGAAATTTCTGGGACGTTTGAAAGATAATAATAAACTAAATGTAAATTTTAGTACTGAAATTCTTTCTGCAGGATGGTACAAGGGAAAGAACTTCTGGTCATTCAATGTAGGAATTCGTGCCGATATTGGTGCAAATCTTACGAAATCAATGTTTACTTTCTTAAGTGAGATGGATGAACTTCAAAATACTTGGCAAAACAAGAAATTTGAAATTGATAATCAAAAACTGAATATTAATGCTTTTACAGAAATAGGATTGGGATTTTCCAGACAGATTAACAATCGCTTGACTGTTGGTGCTAAAGTAAAAGCATTATTGGGTATAGGAAATTTAGATCTGAAAATTAATCAGATTTATATGAATGCAAATTTGCCTAGTGAAGCTCGTATACAGGAATTTAGCCGTATGGAAATTACTGATATGAGTCAGGTTGAGGCATTAAAGAAGGAGATCGGTGATTATAGAGCTAAATTGGCTGTAGGTGCTAACTTGGAAAGTTCTTTTAAAGGTTTGGAGTTAACACAAAAAGATGGTCAGGATTATGTTAGTGATCTTGATTTTGATGCAGGAAAGCTTGGTGTAGCGGGCTATGGTTTTGGTGTTGATTTAGGAGCATCGTATAAAATATTGGATAATTTGACAGTGTCTGCGTCTATTCTTGATTTAGGTTTTATTTCTTGGTCAAAAGAAAGTACCAAAATAGGTACAGCCAGTGGAAATATAGATATGGACGGACAGACATATGTTGATAAACTATCATCTGCTACCAGTTTATCTGAAGCCCAACAAATTGTCAATAGTTTCTCTAATGAGGCTATGGACTATCTAGATCGTGTTGGTAATGGTGATGTACTGAACTACGAAATGTTGCAACTTAGAACTGAAGATGCGCAGAAGTCTCGTAAATCTCGATTGGCCTCTACACTTGTGTTTGGAGCTGAGTACGGATTCTTTGATAATAAACTGGGACTAGGTGTATTGTCTACGACTCGTTTTGTACAGCCTGATGCATTGACAGAAGTAACTCTCTCTGCAAACTACCGTCCGAAGAGTTGGTTTAATGTAGCACTAAGTTATTCGGCTATCCAATCGGCTGGTAAATCATTTGGACTTGGTCTGAAACTAGGTCCGTTGTTTGTCGGAACTGACTATATGTTCTTAGGAAAGAATTCTAATGCTGTGAATGGATTTGTTGGAATATCTATTCCATTGGGCGGAAAGAAATATAATAAAGAAGGATAAATATAATTTCTCTCTCTTAAACATTCTCTTTTTTAGTATTCTCTATTGAGGAAAAACGTATAGTTTAGCAGCCTGTAATCAAAAGTCTTGTTAAAGAAACTCTGATGACAGGCTGTTATCTTTCTGATCATTTATCAGTGACTCTTTTTAATGATTGAAGAGTCTGACTCTAAAACCATTTAATTTTCCGGAAAATCACGAATGATAATGCCGACAATATAACTGAACAAAGGATAATGAGTGCAAATGCATGTGGCGTATCTTCAAGATGAATATCTACATTCATGCCATAGAAACTGGCTATTAATGTAGGAAGCATCAGGGTAATAGATATGCTGGTCATTCGTTTCATGATAGCATTCACATTGTTGGATATGATGGAAGCAAATGCATCCATAGTGCCAGTAAGAATGTCACTATAAATATTTACGGTATTAAGTGCCTGTTTCAGTTCGATAATCACGTCCTCAACCAGGTCTTTATCCAGGTAATTGGTGTCTTGAAAAATACTTTGTAGTTTTCCGATCATAACTTCGTTACCACGAATAGAGGTGTTGAAGTAAACTAATGTTTTCTGTAGCCTCATTAAACGTAGAAGGTCTTCATTACGTATACTTCTCTCCAGCTCCTTTTCTGCGGCTGTGATATCCAGGTTGATTTGTTTCAGATATTTTAGAAACCATACGGAAGAGGAATAAATAAGGCGCAGAATCAGATCGAGTTTGTTGCGCACCTCGATACCTTTTCTACGAGTGTGGTCAATAAAGTCCGGCAGTAAGTCTGTATTATAATAGCAGACGGAAACAATAATCTCATCATTGGTAATGATTCCGATAGGCACTGTACTGAAGGGAAGATTTCCATTTAATTTGTCCTGTACCGGAATACGGAGAATGGTTAGTAACCAGTTACCTTCTGTTTCGGTACGTGGGCGCTCATCTGTATCGGCAATGTCGGTCAGGAATGATTCGGGAACTTTCAGGGTTTGAGTCAGAAACTCAAAGTCATCGTTATCTGGGCATACTACGTTTACCCAACTGTTGGGAAGCCATTGGGCTTTTTCCACAAAGCCGGCTTCACAATAAAGATATTTTCTCATCTTATTGCCTCCTTTCGTTTGTTTACACGAGCAGAGGCATTAACGTTCCATGACTCTGTTCGCTTTAATTAATACTAATTGTGCACGTTCGTGGGTTTGAATCGTCCATATTCTATCATTTTATTTTAAAGCGATGCAAAAGTACGGAAAACAGTTAAGAGTTCTGGATTTGCATCGCTTTTTTAGGATTTGTTTTTATTTATTCTTTTCCTTTTTTTATCTCTTCGAGACTTTAGAAGATTACTTGTGAAGATAGAGTACTTTGTTAATATCACAATCAGTTCATTGATTATTCTTTTTTAGGTATTCCGAAACGATTCTCCAAATAATTCTGAATGGTATAGCTATGTTGATTATCCCGGGAAATGCTTCCGTCCTTTTCTACCAGTTCATAATGTGGAATACCATTGAAATGGAACAATTCGCGCAAGTAGTTATATTCAGTTTCGGTGACATAATAACTAGCTTCTCCTTTCAGGTTCTTCTCCACATACTCTTCGTAGGCTTTTCTTGGCGACTCTTTTTCACCGGTAATGTAGATGAACTGAAATTCCGGATGATTCTTATATATTTTTCGTAAGTTAGCAGTAGCTTCAATCCCTCCTCGGCATGGTCCACAGCTAGTTGCCCAAAAATCAACAAATAATACTTTGTTCGGGTGGTTTTTAATAATGTTGCGGAATATGTCAGTTGCCTTTCCCTCAGGTAATTGATAGGATTTTTCCTCTTTCTCAGGATGAGTGCTTTCCAATATTCGTTCTGCTTCCATTGCTAAAAAAGGAAGAGTGAGTTGCTTTTTGAATTCATCTATGTATTGGTTGGCTATTTGCTTGGTACTTATAGATTGTAGGCTATAGCGTAGTGCACGTACTTTGGCTACTTGCCAAAGTAATGGATTGGGTTCTTTGTATAATGAAGCGAGTATGGAATCTTTCCTATGTATTTCATCCAGTTGTTCTTTTACTCTAGATTTGTCTCTGTCTTCTTGAGATTCTTCCATTTGTTCCTGTAGCGTAAGGTATTCGTCAATAAGTTCTCTTTCATCTTCGTACAATTTCCCTAGTTTTTTATTCTCTTCTTCTATTTCTTTAAATGATACAGTTACTTTTTTCCCCGCTAATGACTCATGACGTTTTCTGATTGTTTCTTGGTCGGCATTTAGCTTAACTCCTTTTTCTTTGAGAAAAGACAAAATCGGTTTCTTGGGATAGATAGATGTTATATAGTTCTCTTGGGGAGCTGTAGAACCGTATGTCTCTCTGAAAGGGTCCATATACTCAAACCGATTAATGAATATGCTACAATCTGAAGATTCTATAAGTGTTGTTATATCGTTGAGCGGCATGTCATTCAGGAAACTAAAATAGGTATTATCTGCTTGAACTTTTAAGGCTTCATTAGTTGTATCTTCTTTTGCATAGTAATTTCTGCTTAATAGGAACTCATAAAGGGCAATTCCTGTTGTCAATTTTACTTTGTTTTTTATCTGGCGTATTGCCTTTTTTGAAGGTTGATAAATCTGGATCAATGAGTCGGCTATATGTTCCCATTGAGAAATAAAAGGCTGAATATGTTCTTTATATTGGTTGGGAGTCAGTTCTTTTTGTGATTTATACATGTCCTCGTAATTATTAGAAATCAAAGAATTACAATCTTTTGCCAGATATGATAAAGAGGCTGACGGTCCCATGTAAGCGGTGTTTTTGATTGGAAAATTACGGTCGCGCGCACGACTACGTGCCAATATATCTTCCCAATCGATATACATGGTAAGCGTCTGACCGGGTTCAATATAGAAGGGCAACCAGTTATTCCCGATCGTTATGGACTGTGAAATAGGATGATGAATGACAAACTTACATTCGAAGCTTCCGTCAGGATGAATTTGTACTACTGTCGGATAATCTTCACGGTTGATTTCATTGGAGAAATAAATAAGTCCTGTTTCGAATCCTAAACGAGAGTCATATCCATTGATATATCCCTGCAAACAAGTAGTATCTGTATGGAAGAAATCGCTATACCCTGTATCGGATGCTATTGTTCGGATGGGTCTTAATTGTCTGGTAAACATATCTTCGTTGCTCCCGTTTACTTGTATATGGCAATTCCCGTCTTTTTTCGGACTGATTAAAAGAGTACTTGTATTTCCGTCTTTTTTATCTTTTACTACCATTTCTATCCGTTTTCCTTTTTTACGGATACTTTGGTTGACGTAGATACGGTTATTCATAATGGTTAGAGAATCATATATACCATATTCCCAAGTGTTAGAAGAATCTGTTTTATACCAATTTCCTTTGATGCTTTCTAAAGGAGAAGGCTTTTTTTTCTTTGGTGGAACTAAATTGATGTCATAAGTATTTCCTTCTGAGGAACTTGGGTCGAGGTAATGTATGATTTGTGTCTCTTTGGGTAACGGATCAAAGATTAGTACATAATCCATTTCTCCGGAAGCGGGCATATAAACTTCTTTTTTTAGCTCGATACCTTCTGCACCTTTAAAGAAGAACTTCTTTCCGGTTGCTGCGTCTTCCAAATAATTGTCTCCATCTTCTCTAATCCACCAGTGGGGACGGAAGATAGCATGTATATATAAGCGTGTGCTCTCAGAGGTTCGTTCAATACGCGTGATGTTGGATCGGCTTCCAGAACGGGCTTTGAAGGAAGGATTGTCTATTATTTGTGCATGCAGTATCCCTGATAATAATAATAGAAGGCATAGTAAATTCTTTTTCATAATATTGATTTGTTAGTGATACTTTTACAAGGTAAGGAAAATATCGATAGGTTAGTACTCTCGTACATTGCAACTTAACATAGATTAAACGTTTGCGTAATTAACTTTTTTGTACCTTTGCATCCGAAAATCAGAGTGATAATTTAAATATTGAAATAGTATGAGCAAGAAAGCCCTTTTAATGATCCTTGATGGTTGGGGATTAGGCGACCAAAAGAAAGACGACGTAATCTTCAACACTCCCACTCCTTACTGGGATTATCTAATGAACAATTATCCTCATTCTCAACTTCAGGCAAGCGGTGAAAATGTTGGTCTGCCCGATGGACAGATGGGTAACTCAGAAGTAGGTCACTTGAATATTGGTGCCGGACGTGTGGTTTATCAGGATTTGGTGAAGATTAACCGTGCATGTGCTGACGGTAGTATTTTGAAGAATCCGGAAATAGTTTCTGCTTTTTCTTATGCAAAAGAAAACGGGAAGAACATACATTTTATGGGATTGACTTCTAACGGTGGAGTACATAGCTCAATGGTTCACTTATTCAAACTTTGCGATATCGCTAAAGAATATAATGTCGAAAATACTTTCATTCACTGTTTCATGGACGGTCGTGACACTGACCCGAAGAGTGGTAAAGGTTTTATTGAAGAACTTTCTGCACATTGCGAAAAGTCTGCTGGTAAAATTGCTTCTATCATTGGGCGTTATTATGCAATGGATCGCGACAAACGTTGGGAACGTGTGAAAGAAGCCTATGATTTGTTGGTAAACGGTCAGGGTAAAAAAGCAACTGATATGGTTCAAGCTATGCAAGAATCTTATGATGAGGGGGTTACTGACGAATTTATCAAGCCGATTGTGAATGCTAATTGTGACGGAACTATCAAAGAAGGTGATGTGGTAATCTTCTTCAACTACCGTAACGATCGTGCAAAAGAATTGACTGTTGTATTGACTCAACAGGATATGCCTGAAGTAGGTATGCACACTATTCCGGGTTTGCAATATTATTGTATGACTCCGTATGATGCTTCTTTTAAGGGCGTTCATATCTTGTTTGATAAGGAGAATGTGGCGAATACATTGGGCGAATATCTATCTTCAAAAGGATTGAGCCAGTTGCACATTGCGGAAACAGAAAAGTATGCGCATGTTACATTCTTCTTCAACGGTGGTCGCGAAACTCCGTTTGAAAAAGAAGATCGTATCCTTGTCCCGTCTCCGAAAGTAGCTACTTATGATTTGAAGCCGGAAATGAGTGCTTACGAGGTAAAAGATAAACTGGTAGCTGCCATTAATGAAAACAAATATGATTTTATCGTAGTAAACTTTGCTAATGGTGATATGGTGGGACATACCGGGGTTTATGAAGCAATTGAAAAAGCTGTTGTTGCTGTAGATGCTTGTGTGAAGGATGTAATTGAAGCTGCTAAAGCGCAAGATTATGAAGCGATTATCATTGCCGATCATGGTAATGCTGACCATGCTTTGAACGAAGATGGTACTCCGAACACTGCTCACTCTCTGAATCCTGTTCCTTGTGTTTATGTAACAGAAAATAAGGCTGCGAAAGTAGAGAACGGTCGTCTGGCTGATGTTGCGCCGACTATCTTAAAGATAATGGGGCTGGAGATGCCGGCTGATATGAACGGTGATGTATTGATTAAATAAATTCTTAATAGATATTAACTAAAGGCTGTCTTACGTGTAGAGCGGAGACAGCCTTTATTTTTTAATGATGATCAGAATTTTTTAATGATGATTGATTCCGTCAATGTATATCTTGGAAATAACTGTGTCATCGTATTTCTCTCCTTCACTACTTAAGTCGATAGTTTCTCCTAATTTAGGAGATAGCTCTTTCCTGTTTTGTTCCCAGCAGTTAGAGGAGACGATTAGTAATACTAATAATGGTTCTTTCATAAGCAAAGGTTTTTTGAAGTTTAATAAATACAAATATAGGATTTTAAAAAACTCTTTTGCTACTTTTTCGTATTTTTGCACGTTCAATTAAAAGAAGATATGATTCAGATAGATGATGTGGTAGTGAGTTTGGATGTGCTTCGTGAAAAATTCCTTTGTAATTTGGATGCTTGTAAAGGCGAATGTTGCATTGAAGGAGATGCTGGTGCACCGGTAGAACTGGATGAAGTGGAAAAGTTAGAGGAGGTATTGCCTATAATTTGGGATGAATTGGCTCCTGAAGCACGTGCGATGATTGAAAAACAGGGAGTCGTATATACGGATGAGGAAGGGGATCTGGTAACCTCTATCGTTAATGGTAAAGATTGTGTTTTTACTTGTTATGATGATAAAGGCTATTGCTATTGTGCTATCGAGAAGGCTTATCGCGAAGGAAAGACAGATTTCTATAAACCGATATCTTGTCATCTTTATCCTATTCGGATTGGTGATTACGGTCCATATAAAGCTGTTAATTATCATCGTTGGGATGTGTGTAAAGCAGCTGTCTTGTTAGGGAAAAAAGAGAATGTGGCTATCTATCAGTTCTTAAAGGAACCTTTAATTCGTAAATTTGGAGCAGAGTGGTACCAAGAACTGGAAATAGCTGTAGAAGAACTGAAGAAACAGCATCTGATTTAACCATCAGTCTGTTTCTTGGGAGTGGTTTTCACATACATGTCTTTTAGATTTATTAAGACATTCCCATATGAATAAAATAAATCCATTCCGAACCAGCCGTCTTCGTTCGCTACTACGTTCGGAACATCACTGTCTCTGTCTATATATACAAAAATTTCAGGGAGGCATGCTTCGAGTGAATCAATAGAAACGCAGAAGTTCGGTAGCTTGTATATGTCCTTTTTCATTACACCTCCAAACCCAGCGATTCTTACTGTGTCCTGTTTGCCTGTTTGCTCTATCTGATTCTGATGCTCTTTAAAATATTTTTCAGTTAAAGAACTTCCGGTAGCTCCACAGTCAAAGTGCATTGATAAATTTTCGGTTCCATTCGTTACTTCTATTGTCCATAAGTGTTCATTGTTAAATCTTAAGTTAGAATGCCCGAATGGGTTGGGAGTCGTTTTTTGAGGTATTTTTATTTGTAGAGAATCAAAATTAATATTGATTTCCTCCAGTCGAACCAACAAATCGGCTCCTATTAGGCTTTTCAGGCTGTTCATAAAAGAGTCTGCTGCTACATTATTTGTTTTCATATTCAGTACTAGGAAGGGGACTTTGTGAATTGTTATGTCACCAATGCTAAATGTATCGGCTATTGCTAGTTGTCCGTAACCTATTTTTAGTCCACCGACCCTTATACTGTCTCTAATGATTCGCATGTTACATTCTTTCGCCATTTCAGGGCTAACTACACTATGCCCGGCTCCAGTATCCAATTGAAATTGCTGTGCTTTTCCATTTATCTGGGCATTTAGGTGAATCGCTTTTTGTTTATATTTTCCTACGCTATCGACTGTGATAGGAATGATTACATCTTTATTTGGACGTTAGACTTGTAGGATTTTTCCTTCGTTAGCCAAAACTTGGTATGATTTTAGCATATCAGTATATTCCAACTGCATGTTTTCGTCTAAATGGCCTTCCAATTGTTTCATAATATCAGATAGTACGACTGCTGCTGCCTTATTTTGTCCCATTCGGGCATAGCAGGAATGTATGAAATATCCATAACTCAATTGGCTATTGTAATCTAGCATTTGTCCATGTTTATTCATCATATCGCTCAATTTCTCAGGTGCATCCGGTTCATTAAAGTAATAGCTAAGAAGGCTGCACGCAAAATCATGAATAAAAGGAGACAAGGAGTCTTTATAAATAGTATATTCTCGTTGCAATTCGAACCATTTAGCCTGACTGATAAGGTTTCCTATTTTCTCATCAGCTTGTTGGGCATGAAGAAGTATTGTTATATTTAATAGCAGTACAATAATGAATAATACTTTTCTCATTTGTGTGAATATTTATGTTTGATTCTATATTGAATCACTAATAAAAATGCCATAGCTATGATCAAGCATGTCGGTGTTATCCAAACTTTCGGATGAATAATAATGAGGAAAATACAGGTTACTATAATGCAGGATGCCAAGACGATCAGGAAGAGTCTTATTTTTTTTAATAATGGATTGGTAGTTTTCATAGGCGTTATCGTTTGTGGCATACAAATGTAGGGAATCGGATTGGAAAAATCTTTAAACATTAGATTTTATTAAGGAAAAGTTGGCTAAAAATAAAAGAAAAACGCCGGCATAAAGGATTTTCCTTTATTAACCGGCGTTTCTTCGTTGTAAGATGTGAGGTTGGTTTATAAAAACGTATTATCTAAATTATGCATCGATATTTGCATACGTTGCATTCTCTTCTATAAATTCGCGGCGTGGTCCTACGTCTTCTCCCATCAGCATAGAGAAAACATAGTCGGCTTCTGCGGCATTATCTATATTTACTTGTTTTAGCATACGGTTTTCCGGATCCATAGTTGTCTCCCATAATTGTTGAGCGTTCATCTCACCCAAACCTTTGTATCGCTGTGTATGGATAGCGTTTTCTGAACCACCACCATAGGTGTCGATAAACTTCTGGCGTTGGGCGTCTGTCCAACAATATTCTTCTACTTTACCTTTCTTGCAAAGGTAGAGCGGGGGAGTAGCAATGTACAGATAGCCATTCTGAATAATCTGTGGCATATAGCGAAAGAAGAATGTCATGATCAATGTGTCGATGTGAGAACCATCAACGTCGGCATCGGTCATGATGATAATCTTGTGATAGCGCAGCTTGTCAATATTGGCAGCTTTGCTATCGTCCTCCGTACCAATTGTAACACCTAAAGCTGTATATATGTTGCGAATTTCATCGCTTTCCAAAGCTTTGTGATACATTGCTTTTTCCACATTAAGGATTTTACCACGCAGTGGAAGGATAGCTTGGAACATACGGTTACGTCCTTGTTTAGCAGTACCTCCTGCTGAATCACCTTCGACAAGGAATAACTCACATTTTGAAGGATCCTTGTCCGAACAGTCAGCAAGTTTACCAGGTAAACCACCTCCGGACATTGGAGACTTGCGCTGCACCATCTCGCGTGCTTTTCTTGCAGCATGGCGTGCAGTAGCTGCCAGAATCACTTTGTCTACAATGGTTTTTGCTTCTTTTGGATGTTCTTCCAGGTAGTAAGCTAAAACTTCGCCTACAGCTTGGTCTACTGCTCCCATTACTTCGTTGTTTCCCAACTTCGTTTTGGTCTGTCCTTCAAACTGTGGTTCAGCTACTTTTACAGAAATAACAGCAGTCAGTCCTTCGCGGAAGTCGTCTCCTGAGATCTCGACTTTTACTTTTTCCAGCATTTTGCTATCCTCTGCATATTTTTTCAGTGTACGGGTCAGTGCACGACGGAAACCTGCAAGATGTGTTCCACCCTCGATGGTATTAATATTATTGACATAGGAATGTACATTTTCCGAGAATCCGGTATTGTACATGATTGCTACCTCAATAGGAATTCCCTGCTTCTCTGAGTTCAGATAGATAACATCATTGATCAAATGTTCACGTGAGGATTCGATAAAACGTACGAATTCTCTCAAGCCTTCTTCCGAATGGAAATTTTCACTCTTGAAGTTGCCGTCTTCATTCACTACCCGACGGTCGGTTAAAGAAATGCGAAGACCTGCATTCAAATAAGCTAATTCACGCAAACGGGCTGCAAGAATTTTATAGTCATATATTGTTTCTGTAAAGATAGTATCGTCCGGCCAGAATTGTTGACGAGTACCTGTAATATCGGAAATGCCGACTTCTTTCACAGGATAAAGCGGTTTGCCGATTTCGTATTCCTGTTGATAGATTTTTCCATTACGGAATACTTGTGTAGTCATGTGTGTAGACAGTGCGTTCACACAAGACATACCTACACCATGCAAACCTCCGGATACTTTATACGAACCTTTGTCGAATTTACCTCCGGCGTGCAACACAGTCATGGCTACTTCCAATGCCGACTTTTTCTCTTTTTCATGATAATCGACTGGGATACCACGTCCGTTGTCCTGAACTGTGATTGAATTATCTTCGTTGATAGTTACTTCAATGTGGTCGCAATATCCGGCCAATGCTTCGTCAATAGAGTTATCAACGATTTCGTATACCAAATGATGAAGACCCTTGACGCTGATGTCGCCAATGTACATCGCAGGGCGTTTTCTTACTGCTTCGAGACCTTCCAATACTTGGATACTATCCGCAGAATATGACCCGTTATTGGGAGTGATTTGTTCTTCGCTCATAATTACCTTTCTAAGTTATAATAACAGAGCAAATATAGTGAAAAATGTCGATTTGGCGAAGAATGAAAGGTGAAAAAATAAAGAATAAGCGCGTATTCTTTATTATGAAACAAACTTAATAATCAGTGACTTAAAACACAAAAGGCCGAACTTAAAAGTCCAGCCTGAATGCTATATAGAATTGTTTATTTTCTATTATTAAGCGAGCTTATTGATATAAAGAGCCAGCTTAGATTTCAGATTGTTAGCTTTGTTTTTATGAATTACATTCGTTTTAGCTAACTTATCCAACATCTTTGTAATGCCTGGATACATTGCAACTGCTTCTGCTTTATCGGTAGTTGCACGAAGCTTTCTAACAGCATTTCTCATGGTCTTACCATAATATCTGTTATGAAGTCTTCTTGTTTCTTCTTGTCTGATTCTTTTCAGTGATGATTTGTGATTTGCCATCTCGACTAATCTATTTTTAGTTCTTTATTCTTTTAACTTGTAGCCCGTGGGGGAATCGAACCCCCCTTTCAAGAATGAAAATCTTGCGTCCTAACCGATAGACGAACGGGCCATCCTGTCGTTGCATTTCTGCAGTTTGCTTTCTCGAAGCAGGGATTGTTTCTCGATTGCGGATGCAAAGGTAGGAACTTTTTTGAAACTGACAAACTATTTGCGAAAAAAAATCAGTAATACTCCCAATTATTTGTGGTGATTTGTTTATATTGCCTGAAAATCAATATAATATAGATGTTTATTACCTTTGAAGATTTGTTTCTGTATAGAAAGCAATAAATTATTTTGTTTCACACCTACCTTATTATATTATATAGCTAGATTTTGCAGATTACTCATCTGTCGTTTTAAGAAGATGTTATTTTACTATAGTTCGCATCTCTGCTATTAATAATAGTCTACATATTGATTATTAATACTCAATTTCTTGGCTATTAATATCTAATATCTCAAAAATTGATAGTTTTGGTTATTCTTGAATAAGTTTTTCTGTTCAGTAGGAAGGCAAACAGCCTCGATTGATAGATATTGGTGATTTGTTGGACTTTCAAAATTAAGAAAAATGAGCTCCTAAGATCTTACATCCCATTGATAAGCATGATTATCTTCGCTAAGTGTATGGTTGTTCATTTCTCTTTTTTTTGTAGTTTTGCTACCGGAATAGGATAAATGGATGTTATGCTGCAAAAAACAAGAGGAATAGTTTTGCACACGCTTAAATACAATGATACGTCTATTATTGTAGATATATATACAGAGCTATTTGGAAGAGCTTCTTTTCTGGTAGCTGTGCCACGTTCACGTAAAGCTGCTGTTAAGTCTGTGCTATTTCAGCCACTGGCTTTTATTGAGTTTGAAGCCGATTACCGTCCAAATACAACACTTTATCATATAAAGGAAGCGAAATCTTTCTATCCGTTCTCCTCTATTCCGTATGATCCGTATAAATCGTCGATGGCTCTTTTTCTAGCTGAATTTCTTTATCGGGCAATGCGTGAGGAAGCGGAGAATCGTCCGTTATTTGCCTATTTGGAACATTCGGTCATATGGCTCGATGAGTGTAAGAAGAACTTTGCTAATTTTCATTTAGTTTTTTTGATGCGCCTTTCGCGTTTCCTAGGACTTTACCCGAATTTGGAAGATTATCATGCTGGTGATTACTTCGATATGTTGAATGCTTGTTTTACTTCTATACGTCCTCAATTACATTCTTCTTATATTAATCCTGAAGAAGCGGGGTATCTCTGCCGGCTGATGCGCATGAACTATGATACCATGCATCTTTTCACGATGAGCCGTGCGGAACGTATCCGTTGTCTAACGATTATCAATGACTATTATCGCTTGCATTTGCCGGATTTCCCGGTTTTAAAATCTTTGGAGATTTTGAAAGAATTGTTTGATTGAGAATTATTTAAAGAGGGCTTGTTAATGAGGTGATTTTTTTGTTAATTCTCGTGTATACAAGCTTAGTAATATTGGTATTAATCCCGAATAATCGGCGAGCGACCTAAATTCGATTTTAATTGTAGGCATACATGTGGTTTGTTTTTGGCTACTTAATTGTTCTTTATCTATTCCGGGCATTGCTTTAACAACTTACTATGAAATTCGTTTTGAGTACTGGAAGTCTTTAATGCGTCTTTAGCAGTATTGTGCAAATCTCCTGTGGTAATACCTGAATTCCGGATAAAAATCAATAGACAACTTCCTAATTCATGAATAGAAAAGTTCACTTCAATTATGTTAGGGAGAAGTAATAGGCAGAGAATATAAAAAACTATCACCGTTCTGCATCCTCAATGGATAAGGGGATTCTGCGTTACCGGTGATAGTCGATAGAACTATAGTATTTTCTTGCTGTGTAAAAAGAACGATTTTATCCTAAGAGTTCCTTTACTTTAGCAGAGATAGCACGACCTTCAGCAAGTCCGGCTAGTTTCTTGGAAGCAACGCCCATTACTTTACCCATATCTTTACCACTGGTAGCACCTGTTTCTGCAATAATTTCTTTCAAAGCAGCTTCCAGTTCTTCTGCAGACATCTGTTTGGGTAAGTAAGTCTCCATTACTGCAACTTGCGCCATTTCTGTATCAGCCAAATCCTGACGTCCTTGTCCAATATAGATCTCAGCAGCATCTTTCCCTTGTTTCACCAATTTCTGAATAATTTTCAAGGCTGCATCATCTGTCAATGTATCATTAGCTCCTGGAGCTGTTTTCGCCTCTAAGAAGAATTTTTTTATGTTTCTCAGAGTTTCCAAGGCTACTTTATCTTTCGCCTTCATTGCGGTTTTAATGTCTTCGCTGACTTTTTCAAATAAATCCATATCTTTTTTAATCTAAATTACTAGAAAGTAATCACTCCGTCACTATCAGTAGCTTCTTCTGTTGCTACTTCCTCTTCGAGAGCGGCTTTTGTTTTAATTTTGGTAAGAGTCGTTTTATCCCGTTGGTAAGTAGGAGAGTCTTCCACCATAGCGATGATGTCATCATTGTCTAAATCTTCGATGTTGAAAAGATAGATATGACGGCGTTTACGGAGACTCTTGCTACCAATGCCATTAGCACTTTCTCCATATGCCTTGCGGATACGTTCTTTGTTCTTTTCTTTTTCTTCCTCCAGCATTAATTGACGTTCTTCTTCTTCCTGGCTTCGAGCTTCGTGCAGACTATCCATACCCGGTACATCTTCTACGCCGAATCCGGTTGCTAATACAGTGATCTTTACCTTGCTTTCCAGTGAGTTGTCCATGGCGACACCCCAGATCACTTCCACTCCTTCGCGGAATTTACTCATAAATTCATGCACTTCGTTCATTTCCTCCATCATCAACTCGGATGTTGAGCAGAAAGAAACATTGAGCATTACCTTTTTAGCATTGAAGATATCATTGTTGTTTAGCAATGGAGAGTGCAGTGCATCATCAATAGCTTTCGTTACGCGATTTTCTCCTTCTCCGAATCCTGTACTCATGATAGCAACTCCACCATCTTTCAGGATTGTTTTTACGTCAGCAAAGTCCAGATTGACAGTACCGCGCATGGTGATAATTTCAGCAATACTTTTAGCAGCAATAGACAAAGTATCATCAGCCTTACCAAATGCATTCATAAAGGTAAGGTCCGCATATATCTCACGTAAACGTTCGTTATTGATGACCAGCAATGCATCTACATGCTGAGCGATACGTTCTACACCATCCAACGCCTGAATAATCTTCTTTTCTCCTTCGAAGATGAATGGAATAGTAACAATACCTACCGTAAGAATATCCATTTCTTTGGCGATACGGGCAATAACCGGAGCTGCACCGGTTCCGGTACCTCCTCCCATTCCAGCTGTGATAAATACCATTTTGGTACCATCATTCAACAGAGTTTTTATATCGTCAATACTCTCTTCAGCGGCATCTCGTGCCCGTTCGGGACGGTTGCCGGCACCAAGTCCTTGTGTAATGCTACGGCCCAATTGCAGTTTTACCGGAACAGGTGATTCCGCCAAAGCTTGGTTGTCCGTATTGCAAAGAACGAACGTTACGTCATGTATACCTTCCCGGTACATATGGTTTACGGCGTTACCGCCACCGCCACCTACACCGATTACTTTTATGATTTTCGGCGAGTCGGTCGGGAAATCAAATTGTACTATCTCGTCCATATCTTATTGAATTTTGAATTATTTCATATCATCATCAGAGAAGATTTCCTTTGTCAGCGAATCAATCTTTCGCTGGATCCAACTTGGACCGGCTTCCCGTTTCCGTTTTTCCTTTTCTTCTTTCTCCTTTAGTTTGCGAAGTCTCTCCTTTTCTTTAGCAGCATCTCTGGCAGCTTGTCTGGCTTCTCTTTCTTCTTCGTCTTTCTTGATTTTTGCTAATCGGGCTTGCTCTTGCAGTTCTTTGTCGTCTTCGAACATATCCACTGTCTGGTGAATTTCCGGTTCTGCTTTAGGAACAGCAACTGGAGCTTTATGAGTAGTCTCTGTTAAACAACAGTTCTGATTACCTTCAAAAAGAAGCCCGAAGACTGTATTCAAAGAACTGTCTTTCTTTAGCATATTATTAGAAGCATGAACTGTATTACGAGGCAATTTAGCTAGTCGGATTTTTTCTATTTTGCTGCGTCTGCGTAACATTTCATCCAGATTCTTCAGGTTAGCTGCTCCACCGATCATGATAATACCAGCCAGCAACTTGTCTTCATAGCTTGAAAGCTGGATTTGATTCCATACATTGGCTATGATTTCCTCGGCACGTGCTTCGATAATGTTATTAAGTTTACCTAGCTCAATCGTGCGGCTATCGTCGTCCAGTTTGCAGGTAGCGGGTTCTTCGTTCTCGTCTTCTTCGTATAATGCATCTCCGTATGCTTTTTTCAGACGTTCTGCCTCTTCTTCCTCCATTTGCAGGGTGCAGATATCACGTGTGATACTGTTTCCTCCCAATGGAAGAACAGTCAGGAAACGAAGAATATTATTTTTATAAATTGAGATGGTTGTTGTATCAGCTCCGAAGTCAATCAATGCACATCCCGAACGGCGTTCGCTTTCTGTTAATACGGCATTCGCTGTAACCAATGGTGCAATCAGTTGATCGGCAATCTCGATTTTTGCTTGTTGGAAACAATGTTCCAGGTTTTTGCGTACAGAAGAACGGGCCACAATATTGAGGAAACGCCCCTCAATATGGGTTCCAACTAGGCCAATCGGATTGGCTTGTAAGTTATTACCTACTTTATATTCTTGTGGTGCTACATCCAATATATCCATATCAACCACCGGAATAGCGATATTCTCGTCACCGATAGCGTTTACAAGTTCTTCCGATATGATGGCTTCCTCTTCCAGGTCGCGACTCACTACATTACGGACTGTGCGGAGCGATTGTCCACCAATACCTACATATACCTTGGCGATTGAGTTATTCAATTCACCTTCCAGTCTGTTAATGATAGAAGTCAGGCTTTGTGCAGTTTTGTCAAGGTTAAAGATGACTCCCTTACGGATAAACGTTGAAGAGTCTTCTTGCGCATATGCTAAAATCTGCATGCTTCCGTCACTGTTCTTTTTTCCGGCCACACCGGTTATCTTCGATGAACCTAGTTCAATCGCGGCGATAAATTCTGTTGTTGCCATATCTTTTTATTTGTTATTATTCTCGTTTTGTACAAATAATCTGGTTACTAAACTCTAGATTGATGCGTGAATACTTGTTCCAGCCTACCTGATTGAGTCCTTTCTCATAAAATATCTTTAGGCGTGAAAGCTTATTTTCAAAATTCTCCAGTTTTCCGAGATAGACAAGGTGATCTCCTACACGTGGCACCAGTTCGATAGTACGGTCGGACAACACATTAATTTGTTCTATCTGGGCATCCCAGAACTTATTGTTTTGCAAAAATACACCAAACTTATATAAATCCTTCATTGCGAACGACTTTTCTACGTTTCCGGTGACAATTGCCCGGTGAGCGACACATTTCGCATCTTGTGGCATGATGGTTCCTTTGTTATCAAGATAGTAATTTTCACCGTTGCTACTCATAACACGAAGGATAGGAATGCGTTGCGCTACTTCAACACAGATCTTTCCGCTAGGTGTCTTATAGCATTCCGCTTCTGCAATGAGCGGGTGTTTACTTAGTTCGCGCTCCAACGATTTAGTGGAGATGCGTTCCATCTTCTTCCCGATAGGATATATACCTTTGTTTTGAAGGACACCTTTCAATTCGTCTTTGGTGATAAAGCCTGCATAAGCGGTATCCTTGATCACTAACTCCACGTCCCGGCAAGTCTGATCGGCAGGCTTACGGTTGAAGGCAGTTATAGCTATACCGAGGTAGGCTATAAGCACCAGCATGACAATGAACAGAAGGATTCTCTTTACCATAATATTATTAATTAAGAATGAAGAACTTTCATATCCAATAGTTTCTTTATTTCGGGAACATAATTGTCAATGTCTCCGGCACCTAAGGTAATCAATACTTCAATGTTTTTATCTTTCAGAATGTTCAGTATTTCTTCCTTTTTACACATACTTTTTTCAATACCCGGGCGGAGATTATCATAAATCAGCTTGCTGGTAACACCTGGAATAGGTGTCTCTCGAGCAGGATAGATGTCTATCAAAATGACTTCGTCCAGTAAGGAAAGGCTGTCTGCAAAGTCTTTGTAAAAGTCGCGAGTACGGGTATAAAGATGTGGCTGGAAGATCGCTGTGATCTTCTTATCTTTATAAAGTTCGTGGATAGACTGTACACTTTGCTTGATTTCGGCAGGATGATGAGCGTAGTCGCTTAGGAATACAATCTTGTCGTTCTTTATTTTAAAGTCAAAACGGCGGTCTACCCCATGGAAACTTGACATTCCTTGTTTAATCTCTTCGTCAGTTACTCCGTTCAAGTGGGCGAGTGCCATCGCAGCTATTCCGTTTTCGATATTGATACTAACAGGAACTCCGAGCTGGATATCGTTGATTCGCGTATCAGGAGCGACAAAGTCGATGAAGATTTCTCCGTTTCCGATGCGAATGTTTTCAGCATGGAAGTCTCCTTCGTCGCGTGAATATGTATATACACGAACCCCTGCTTGTACTTTAGGTTGCAAAGCGATACCTTTACGGATAATCAATGCACCTCCCGGTTGGATCAGAGTGGTATAGTGTTCGAAGCTCTCCAAATAGGCTTTCTCTGTTCCGTAAATATCCAAATGGTCAGGATCAGTTGCTGTGATGACTGACATATAAGGAGATAACCAATGGAATGAACGGTCGAACTCGTCTGCTTCGATTACTGTGTAGGGGCTTTTCTGGGAAAGCAACAGATTAGTACCATAATTCTTAGAAATACCTCCGAGAAAAGCGGTACATTCTATATGTGATTGATTTAGCAGGTGTGCAGCCATAGTAGAAGTAGTTGTTTTACCATGTGTACCTGCTACGCATAATCCTTTACTCGAACGAGTGATTGTTCCTAATACCTGTGCACGTTTTTGTATCTCAAATCCATTATTACGGAAATACTCCAGTTCCTCGTGCTCATGAGGAATAGCAGGAGTTAATACCACTAATGTTGTTTCTTTGTCTTTGCAACTTTCTGGAATCAGACAAACGTTTTCTTCATAATGTATTTGTGCACCTTCAGCAATAAGATTCTCAGTCAATGGAGTAGGGGTACGGTCATATCCGGCTACGATTTTCCCTTTGGAAAGGAAATAACGTACGAGTGCGCTCATGCCGATACCTCCGGCACCTACGAAATAGACTGACTTTATGGATTCAATATTCATTGTTTTCACTGTTTTATTTTATGATATCGGGTATGGATTATAGAGATTCTTCTGCTAACTTTATCACTTCCTGTGCAATGATTTTTGCAGAATCAGGTAAAGCCAGTTTGGCAATATTCTCACTCAACTCTTTCAATTTACGATCATCTGTTACAGTTGCTAAAGCTATATTCAGCAATGTATTTTCGGCTTCGCTATCTTTCACATAGATTGCAGCCTGCTTGTTGACAAGTGCTAGTGCGTTTTTAGTCTGATGATCCTCTGCAACATTAGGTGAAGGAACCAAAACAACAGGCTTGTTCAATAGGCAAAATTCAGAAATAGAGCCGGCTCCCGCACGTGAAATGATCAAATCGGCAGCAGCATATGCAGCAGCCATGTCCTTGATGAAATCGGTTACAAATAAATTTGGCAGTTTTCCTGTGGCCTTTATGGCTTCCATGACTTGCGGATGATAGAATTTTCCTGTTTGCCAGATAAATTGTACATCGCTATTTGCCTTGATTACAGATAATCCGGCTATCAATGTATTATTAATAGTACGAGCTCCTAAGCTGCCTCCTACAATTAATACAGTTTTCTTACCGGATTGCAGATGAAATGAACGGAGTGCTTCGTCTTTGGAAGGCATATCCTTTGTCAAATTCTGGCGAACCGGATTCCCTGTCATAATGATTTTATCGCCAGGGAAAAACTTCTCCATTCCTTCATATGCTACACATATCTTTCTGGCTTTCTGTGCCAATAATTTATTTGTTACTCCTGCATAAGAGTTCTGTTCCTGGATTAAAGTAGGAACTCCCATCATTCCTGCTGTCTTTAATGTGGGACCGCTGGCATAACCTCCTACACCTACCGCTACTTGTGGGCGGAAGTTTTTGATGATACTACGTGCTTTCCATTGACTACGTGCCAATTTCATCAGTACAGCTATATTCTTCCATAGATGTTTGCGATCGAATCCTGCAATTGGAAGCCCGATTATCTTATAACCTGCATCGGGAACCCGTTGCATTTCCATTCGTCCTTCGGCACCTACAAAAAGTATTTTTGCATCCGGGCGTAATTCGATTATTGCGTTGGCGATGGATACAGCCGGGAAAATATGACCTCCCGTTCCTCCACCACTGATGATAATTCTAAGTTCTTTTTCCATACTAATCCTTTCTTCTTTCCTGTTCACCGTTCATCGTTTCTTTTATTGCTGATCTATCAGCTATTATGACTGTCCTGTTCATCTTCGAACTTAGCATCGCTATTCAGAATCTGTGCAGTCGGTTCAGCAGCTGTCTGTGCTTCCGAATCGGAGGTACCAGTTGCTATTTGCATCTGAATCTGTGCATCGTGTGCTTTTTGTTCTTCCAAATGGGCAGTATATCGGCTGACGCTTAATATCATTCCGATATAAGCGCAATTAATTAATGTACTTGTACCTCCTTTACTTATCAGGGGGAGAGGTTGTCCGGTTACAGGAAACAATCCGACGGCAACCATCATATTTAATATCGCTTGTGATACTAGCAATATGGCAATTCCCATTACAAGAAAGGCGGGAAAAGTCCGTTCACATTTTTGTGCGATTCTTCCTGCACGCATTAACAGACAGAGATATAAGAATACCACAAATGCCCCTCCTATCAGTCCCATCTCTTCGATAACAATGGCAAAGATAAAGTCGGAGAATGCTTGGCTAAGAAAGTCACGTTGAATCGAGTTTCCCGGTCCTTTGCCGACTACATGGCTTGTTGCAATAGCAATGCGTGCATGTGCGATCTGTGCATCTTTGTCAATATCAAATTTTGCAGCAGGTACGTCTTCTTTGTCAAAGAAACCTTTGATACGGTTTTGCCAAGTTTCCAAACGATGGAGTCCGGGAGTATTGTGCAATGTTTTTGCAGGAATAGCAATTACTGTTCCTACGCCAAGCCCTGCTACGAGTACAAGTCCTCCCATCAACATTAATAATTTTTTGGAGGATACTCTCCCGATGAACATCATCATGAATACCACTCCAAACAATAGCATAGCTGTTGAAAGGTTTTCCGGTGCAATCAATATGAGTACCAGTCCGGTGATAATCATGATATATTTAAAGGCTTTCGGATTAGCTCCTTCATCATCCTGTTTCTTAGACAAAATGAATGAGACAGCAATGATAACCGCCATTTTTGCCAACTCTGAAGGCTGGAATTGTAGTCCCATGAAAGTCATCCAACGAGCAGCTCCATTGACACGGTCTCCTGTAATGATACCCATCAGCGTAACAAATGCCAATAAGACTAGAGAAAGCGGGTATAGGAAAACAGGAAATACCTGAAACCATTTATAAGGAACATTGTGTAGAAATACCACTACTACAGCACCTACCATCAGAATGATAGAGTGTTGTGTAATAGGTCCCCAATGGTCACCGCTTTTATAGGTAAGCGTTGAAGCTGCCGAAAATACCTCAATAATTGAGATGAGGCAGAGACAGAGGAAAATAATCCAGATTACCTTGTCACCTTTGAATATGTTCTTTAATAAATCCATCTTTTTAATTAAGAATTAAAAATTAGAAATAGGTAATTAAAGGGCGAGGACGTACTTCTTAAATTGATCGCCGCGATCTTCGTAACTCTTAAAGAGGTCGAATGAAGCACAACAAGGACTTAATAATACGGTTTCACCTTTTTGAGCTAGTTTGTAGGCTGCTTCTACTGCGTCTTTCATTCCCGTTTGTATGTCAGCCACCGGAAGACCTAAATGGTCGAAACAATCATGCAACTTTTCGTTATGAAGTCCTAGGTATACCAATGCCGAGCATTTTTCGTGTACCAGGTCTTCTATCTCCGTATAGTCATTGCCTTTGTCCTTTCCACCGAGAATCAATACCACTTTGGTAGTCATGCTTTGCAAAGCATACCAGCAGGAATTGACATTTGTTGCTTTAGAGTCATTGATGAAATCGATACCACGTACACGTGCTACTTTCTCCAAACGATGTTCCACACCTTTGAAATCGGAAAGTGCTTTCCGAATATTTTCTTTGGTGATACCGGCTAAGTTGGCAGAGATTCCTGCTGCTAAGGAATTATATAGGTTATGTTGTCCGGTCAGAGCCAATTCTTCTTGTTCCATGTTGAAGGTGATCGGTTCTGTTATCTTTACTTCCTTGTCCTCTACGTATGCGATAGCACCTTCTTCTTTTACAGCGGCAAAAGGGTATAAGTGAGCCTTCAAACCATGTTTCGCAAGCTCCCGTTTGATAATGGGATCGTCATTCCAGAAGATGAATGCATCGTCTGGTGTCTGATTTTGTGTGATACGGAATTTTGCATCAATGTAATTCTGCATACAATGGTCGTAACGGTCCAGATGATCAGGGGTAATATTCATTAATACGGCGATGTTCGCACGAAAATTATACATGTTATCCAGCTGGAATGAGCTCAATTCAATAATGTAATAATCATGATCATCTTCAGCAACCTGCAAAGCCAGACTCTTTCCGATATTACCGGCTAAACCTACATTTACTCCTGCACTTTTGAAAATATGATAGATTAGGGAAGTAGTGGTAGTCTTTCCGTTAGATCCTGTGATACAAATCATCTTTGCATCTGTATAACGTCCGGCAAATTCTATTTCGGAGATCACTGGCGTACCTTGAGCTTTCAATTTCAAAATTATAGGTGCATCATTCGGTATGCCAGGACTTTTAATCACTTCGTCAGCATTCAGAATAAGTTCTTCTGTGTGGTGCCCTTCTTCCCAAGCAATTTGATGGCTGTCCAGCAGTTCTTTATAATTGTCCTTAATAGCGGACATATCCGAAACGAATGTGTCGAATCCCTTGACCTTGGCAAGAACGGCTGCACCAGCTCCGCTTTCACCAGCTCCTAAAATTACAATTCTCGACTTCTTTTCAGCTCTTTCCGAAGAAGAGGAAGCAAAATTAACTTTGCTACTGTTTTCTGTATTCATATATACTAGGATAAAAGAGTATTGGTTATAATAACTGAATACTCAGTTTTGCTGCAAGTGTTGGTTTATATTAGTAACAGGCATGAGTACTTGCGGCTTATACCTCATACTTGTTACTTTTATATGTTATCTTATTTTCAATGTTATGATAGTGATCGCTGCCAATACGATGGTTACAATCCAGAAACGAACGGTAATCTTTGATTCATGAAACAACTGTTCCGGTTTAGTAAACATCACTGTACAACCGGGTTCTACCAGATTCATGGAAGTACGGAAATGATCATGAATCGGGGCCCGTTTGAACAATCGTTGTTTTACTCCTTTCCGTTTTCCTATTTTGTAGTAGAAACGTTGCAGGATTACCGACAGATTCTCTACCAGGAATACACCACAAAGGATTGGAATCAGTAATTCCTTATGAATAATGATAGCAAATACGGCAATGATTCCTCCAATGGTCAAACTACCTGTATCTCCCATAAAGACTTGTGCCGGGTAGGCATTGTACCATAAGAAACCAATTAATGCACCAATGAAGGCACAAATAAAGATTACTAGTTCTTCCGATCCCGGAATATACATGATATTCAAATAACCGGCAAATTCAATATGGGATGATACATAGGCTAAAATACCTAACGTGACACCGATAATCGCGGAATTTCCTGCTGC
This sequence comes from Bacteroides bouchesdurhonensis, assembly GCF_900155865.1. Classification (GTDB taxonomy): domain Bacteria; phylum Bacteroidota; class Bacteroidia; order Bacteroidales; family Bacteroidaceae; genus Bacteroides; species Bacteroides bouchesdurhonensis. The sequence goes on along the minus strand of NZ_LT707006.1, from coordinate 80,782 downwards.
CATTCCATCCATTCCGTCATTTAGATTGGCTCCGTTCGATACGGCGGTAACAACAAAGATTGTGATGATGACAAACAATATCCATCCGGCTGCTTGTGCATGGTCACCCATAAAGGCAACGATATCTGCATAATCGAGGTTGTTACTCTTAAAGAAAGGAATAGTGGTTTGAGTGGATTTCAGGTCATTGGTTCCATGTATTACTTCCATTTCTTGTCCGGGCTTATGTACTTCAATGTTTTCCCGGATTACCACATCCGGGCTTAAGTATAATGTGAGTCCTACAATTAATCCTAAACCTACCTGACCGATAATTTTAAACTTTCCATGTAGACCTTCTTTGTCTTTCTTGAATATTTTGATATAATCATCTGCAAATCCGAGTGATCCCAACCATACGGTGGTAATCAACATTAATATCATATATATATTGTGTAGCTTACCTAATAGCAAACATGGGATAAGAATAGCGACGATAATGATGACTCCTCCCATACTCGGTACACCTACTTTATTAACACCAAATGGGTCAATTTTTGCATCGCGTTGGGTCTCCGTAATCTGCTTCTTCTTAAGTAGATTAATGAATCTGTCTCCCCAGATACTTGAAATAAGTAATGCAAGGATGACTGCCATCAAAGCTCGGAATGAGGTGTATCCAAACATTCCTGCTCCGGGAAAATTAAGCTTATGTAGCCATTCAAACAGATAGTATAACATAATATTTATCAGTTTATCAAAGTGTCATTGTGCCTGTCCTTTATGAATTATCGGCAGAATGATTCATTATTTAAAAATCTCTTTCAATACCTCTTTATCATCGAAATGATGTTTCACTCCTTTAATCTCCTGATAATTCTCGTGCCCTTTTCCGGCAACCAGAATTACATCTCCTTTTTCAGCAAACATACAAGCTGTACGAATTGCTTCTTTACGGTCTGCGATACTAAGGGTTTTCTTTAAATCATCTGCATCTAGTCCGGCAAGCATATCATTGATGATGTCTTGTGGTTCTTCAAAACGTGGATTGTCGGATGTGATAACAACTCGGTCGCTGGCTTTGGCGGCTTCTTTTGCCATGATGGGGCGTTTGCCTTTATCACGGTTACCACCGGCACCTACCACAGTAATCACTTTTCCCTTGCCTTCAAGAACTCCATGAATTGCATTCAATACATTGATAAGTGCATCCGGAGTATGTGCGTAGTCTACGATTGCAGTAAATCCTTTCGGAGAACGAACTGCATCGAAACGTCCGGCTACCGGGTGCAAAGTACTCAGAGCCAGTAATACATCTTCTTCTTTCTTTCCTAATAATACCGCAGCTCCAAATACAGCTAAAAGATTGGAAGCATTGAATTTGCCTATGAATTGAACAGCTAACTCGTGGTTATTAAAGTCGAGCAGCATTCCTTCGAAATGCGATTCAAGTACCCGCCCTTTGAAGTCACTAAGGCTTCTTAATGAATAGGTATATACTTTGGAACGTGTATTCTGTGTCATCACTAATCCATTCTTATCATCTAGATTAGTCAGGCTAAATGCGTTTTTGGGTAATTCATCAAAGAATTTCTTCTTGGCTTTCAGATAATTCTCTACAGTTTTATGATAGTCCAAGTGGTCGCGAGTCAGGTTGGTGAAAATACCTCCTGCAAATTTTAATCCGCTAATCCGCTTCTGAGTAATAGAATGTGAACTGACTTCCATAAAAGCATATTTGCATCCTTCATCTGCCATTCGTCCTAACAACTGATTTAGTGTAATAGGGTCAGGAGTAGTATGCTCAGTTGGAACAGGCTCATCATCAATATAATTACAGACAGTAGAGATTAGTCCAACTTTATATCCGAAGTAACGGAATGTATTATATAATAAGGTAGCAATCGTAGTCTTCCCATTTGTTCCGGTGACACCTACCAGCTCCAATTTGGAGGTTGGATTCCCATAGAAAGTTGTGGCAATCTTTCCTGCTGCATCTTCACTGTCTTTCACCTGGATATATGTAATTCCTGCTTTTGGCTCTTCCGGCAAGTCTTCACAAAGGATTGCTACTGCTCCTTTTTCAATAGCAGTAGGTATGTAGGCATGACCGTCAGTCTGTGTGCCACGCATAGCCATGAATAAATGTCCTTTCTCCACCAGGCGGGAGTCTATGTTGATCCCGGTGATTTCAATTTCCGAATCTCCGGATATCTGTACCGGTTGTATTGCTTTCAGTAACTCTTTTAATAACATAACTTTATTTGGCTCTTCTTTTTTCATTTTTAATTCCTCATTTGCAATGTAATTGTTTGCCCTTTTTTCGCTACGGTTCCGTTTGCTATAGATTGGCTTCTTACTTTACCGACACCCACCAGGCGAACCTTCAACCCTTTGCTTTCAAGTAAGTAGACTGCATCTTTTGCTCCCATGCCAATAACGCTGGGTACAAAATTCTGCATGTTACTCCGGCTTTCCAGAACCACTGCTTGTGGGGCTGCATGACTACTTCCCCATACTTCCTTTCCTGAAGAGGCAATTTCACCCTGTGTTTTGATATTCAACTCATCCAAAACCCGTTTTGCAGATCGCATTTCTCCTGCTTTTACGTTTGGGATTACGATACTGTTTGTATCAATCGCACTTGTAAGTGGCAGTCGCAAGTCTTTAGCATAGACTCTTTCAGCTATTTTGCTGAATACGCTACCTGCCATCAAACCTCCCGAGGCTGGTAGCCCAGGTTTTTGTATGGAAACAATCATGCTATATTTCGGTGTTTCAGAAGGAAAATATCCGCAAAAACTAACCAAATAATTTGTTGTTCCGGTTTTGTATCCAGCTGCTCCTTGCGAAATTTGAGCTGTTCCGGTTTTTCCTGATACATGAAACTGCTTGCTGCCTGCTGGTTTAGCAAGTCCTTCACTTACTACTTTTCGCAAAATATCTTGGATTTGCGCTAATGTTTTATCCGAACAAATTTTAGGATTAATGACTTCTGTAGGGAACTCTTGTATCATTTCTCCATCTTTCATGGCTGCTTTTACAAATTTCGGACGTATGGATACGCCATTATTAGCAATTGCATTATAGAATGTCAGGATGTTTATGGGCGGTACCTGTGTTTCATAACCGATACTCATCCATGGTAAAGTGGTTTTTGAAAAATAACGTTCTTTCGGTCCACGAATATTTGGCTTCCCTTCTCCTGAAATTTGTAAATGAAGAGTCTGGTCGATGCTCATCCGCTTTAACCCATCAACGAATTTTTGTGGATTCTTATTATAAAAGTGGTCGATAATACTAGATGTGCCGACATTGGAAGACACTCCTAAAATCTCTGTAACAGTTAACTTTCCGTATCCTCCGCGATGCCAGTTATGGTCTTTCATAACACGTCCATGCATGGGCTTTTGTCCATTACCGGTATCGACAATGTAGTCAGGAGTGATATAGCCATCTTCTAATGCTACCATGATGGAAGCTGTTTTGAAGGTAGATCCTGGCTCTAGCATATCACTTATAGCGTTGTTACGCATTTCATAATATTCACCATCTTTTCCTTTCATCATATTGACGATAGCTTTTACTTCTCCGGTAGCAACCTCCATTAAAACAACAACGCCTACACTAGCATTAATTTCTTTCAGCTTGTCTATTAAAGCTTTTTCACAAATATCCTGCATACCTACATCAATAGTAGTAATCAAGTCACAGCCGTCTACCGGAGGGATATCTACAATATTCAGATATTTATTCATCACTTTCTGGCGATGAGTCAAGCCGTCGCGTCCTTTCAGGATAGTGTCGTAAGCAAGCTCAATTCCATTTTTAGCTCCTTGTGCCGTATCGGCAAAGACATCACCTAAAGTACGTGCAGCCAATGAACCGAATGGTTTTTTGCGTTGGTTGAATGCCAGTCCTTTAAATCCGCCTTTGTAGGGATTCAAACGAAAAACGGGCAAACGTTTCACCTCTTTATATTGTATATATGAAATACGTTTCGGATAGATCAGGTAGTTACGGCTTTTTGCCTGACGTCCTTTTTTGAGATGCGCTTTAAATTCTGCTGCACTTTTATCCGGAAATATTTGGTGGAGTCCTTTACAGATAGAATCCATGTTTGCTTTCAGAATAGAATCACGTCGTGCCTGATCTTTTATTTTTTTCTTTTCATCCTTTTCACCGGACATAAAGTCCATATATATCTTATATTCAGGCAAAGAACTTGCCATTAGTTTGCCGTCGGAAGAAATAATGTTTCCGCGGTTGGGCTTCACCGTTACGTTTTCTTTTACGAAACGGTCGGCTACATCCTGCCAGTATTGTCGATCGGCAAACATAGTGATGCCTCCCTTTACGACAATTGCCACTCCTATCAATATCATAATCAGTATGACGAAGAAGTAACGGGTCATTATGTTTTTTTTATTAACTGCCACAGTGCTTGTCTTTTAAAACTACAAATGTTCTACTCTCGTTTTCTATTTAATAAGGTAAGGCGGATTAGTGGAAGTTTGCAAATCGCTTTCCTTACTCGATATGTAATTCTCAATACGTGATTGACGACTCTTTTCCATTAATTCGGAACTACGAGTCAGTGCATCGTATTTGATATCTATCAGTTCCTTTTTCAACTTGTCTATTTCAATCTGCTGCTGCTGACTGGCATAACGGTTGTGGATATAGAAGATCACCATTACCATAATAAGTACCAATAACTTCGTCTGGCGACGGAAAAAGTCAGTAGCCAGAATATCCCCACCCAGAATACTTTTCAACGAAGTCCGTTTTTTCTTCTTCTCCTCTGCTGCTTTTTTGTTTACTGTTTCTTCCATATCTTTTATTTTTTCTCTGCAATACGTAATTTAGCACTTCTCGAACGCGGATTTCTTTCTATCTCCGCTTCATTGGGAACAATCACTTTATTGTTGATCAATCGGAAAGGGGTTTGTACATTTCCAAAAAAGTCTACTTCTGCTTTTCCTTCTACGTTACCCGTCTTCATGATGTTTTTCACCATGCGGTCCTCCAATGAGTGATAGGTGATGACAACTAATCTTCCTCCCGGCTTAAGCACCTCGGTAGTCGCCAGTAACATCTCTTTTAGTGCTTCCATTTCTTGGTTCACTTCAATGCGAAGTGCTTGGAATACTTTTGCCAGTTCCTTCTTTTCTCGTTCTCGTCCAAAAAGAGGTTTGATAATATCCAGAAACTCACCGATCGTCTGGATATATTTTCCGTTCCGTTCTTTTGCAATGACAGAAGCCAGTTTCCGGCTGTTCTTTAATTCTCCGTATAAATAAAAAAGATTCGCCAATCGTTCTTCTTCGTACGTATTTACTATATCCGCAGCTGTAAGTCCGGCGCGTTTATTCATACGCATATCCAGTGCCCCATCGAAACGGAAAGAGAATCCACGTTCACTGTCATCAAAGTGATGGGAAGATACGCCGAGGTCAGCTAGGATCGCATCTACCTGTTCGATGTCATGGTAACGGAGGAAGTTGTGCAGATAACGGAAATTACTACGTACAAAAGTGAAATGGGGATCGTTGACGATGTTACGTTCTGCATCTTCATCCTGATCAAATCCTAGTAGCTGTCCTCCTTCTCCGAGTCGTGACAGGATTTCACGAGAATGCCCGCCCCCTCCAAATGTAACGTCTACATACGTTCCATCCGGACGAATATTCATTGCATCAACGCTTTCTTTCAGTAATACAGGTACGTGGTATGTCAGTTCATCTTTCTCCATTTTCTATTTTGTCATCGTTCATAATTTCTTCTAATGCGGCTCCGAACTCTTCAGACGACATAAATGGTTGTTCTGTCCGTTCTTTAGCCCAGATCTCTATTTTGTTATCGACGCCGATAAAACGAATATCCCCCCGGATATCACAAATTTGCAAGTATCGTTTGGGAATAAGTATTCGTCCGTTACTATCTTGAGTGACCACTTCAACATCACTAACAAATTGCCTGAAGATTAATTGGTGTTTGCTGTTCCATTTATTTAATCTGCTTCGGAGTTCGTTCAGTTCCTCATTCCACACACTCTCTGGATAGAGTGTCAGGCAGTCTTGAAATACGTCTTTACGCATAATAAGCCTCTCTTCAGAAACAGCTTGTAACTGTTTCCTAAAAGTGGCGGGTATAAATACTCTTCCTTTGGCATCCGCTCTGGCTTCAATATTCCCTAAAAAACGTATCATTTACCTTATTATAATAAGCGACGGTAAAAGTATGAATTTCCCCACAATTCCCCACTATATTCCACAAAAATCTTTTTGAGAAGTTTTCAACAGAATGTTAATTGCTTATTTCATTGAAAATGAAGTTGCTCCGAAAAGACTTTGTTGGTGGGGGATTCATCTAATTATTTTGTTTATTCAGCCCACTTCTTCCCTATGTGTGTTTTATAATAAATCCATCACAGTCACCTATTTGTTGCTAACTTCCTTTGTATTAATGATCGACGATGTGATGGCAAGTGGTGATGGCAGTGTGATGGAAAATTATGTCGTCACCATCAGGAAGAGGGGCAGGGGAACAAAACATGAAGAAATAGTTATGAGAGGTTTAAACTAACTGTATGAATGAAGTGTTTGATCCTATTGAATGAAGAGTTTCAAGCACTGGAACTAATGGTTTCATTAGGTGAAACTAAAAGTTTCAAGCACTGAAACTAATGGTTTCAATTAGATGAAACTAAAAGTTTCAAGCACTGAAACCATAATTCCTCAATAAGGGAATGGAACTAACAAAGGAATATAAAAGAAAATCTAATTAATGGTAGAGGGATACGTACAGTAATTAAAATTACTTGGCTTTTATTACCTCTTTAGTGTAATATATGTAATTGGGGTAATAGAAGATAAACTTCGTTTGAAAGGAAGATAAAGAAGGACGAGTCCTGTGCGGAAAAAATGAAAACATGAGAAAATCCGTTGATTTTCCCATGTCTCTGAGGTCATTAACACAACTAAAAATCTGTACTAAAGAATATAAAGTCTGAAATTGACAAGTTTATAGTTAAGGTTTAGCGAAAGTCTTTCAATTCATCCTGTAATTTTTGACGCGTAAAGAAAATACGGCTTTTTACAGTTCCTAACGGAAGATTCAATTTTTCTGCAATCTCGCGGTATTTGTAACCTGATACGTGCATAGCGAACGGTACTCTATATTCTTTAGGAAGAGAGTTCACCACTTTGTGCATTTCTTTCAAGTCATAGGCTCTTTCTGTGCTTTCAAAACCGGCATCTTGCGGCAGACTTAAATGATAAAGATTATCAGTCTGGTCGATAAATGTCTGGTCGCGGACTACTTTACGGTAGTTATTAATAAAGATATTGCGCATAATAGTATACATCCATCCTTTAAAATTGGTGTCCGGCATATACTTATCCTCATTATCTAATGCTTTAAGTGAGGTCTCTTGCAACAAATCGTTTGCTTCTTCACGGTCGGTTGTTAATTTGTATGCAAAGCGGAGTAATTCATCTTGTACTCCAATTAGATCTTTTCTGAAGCTTAAACTTTTCATATGCGTTGCTTTTTAATAGTTAATATTCTATTCGGTTTTTTTTGATGTTGCAAGTTTAGCGCGATTCAAGAAAAGTGACAGGGGTAAATTCAACTTTCTTGGGGGGTAAATCTGTCAGATGATAGTTTTTAGGTCATATTTGATAGTTTTTAGGTGTTCTTTTTTTAGGTTCTGAACTCAATTCCTGCATTTTCTATCAAATTATTGCGATTAATAAAAAAGAACCGCTAATTTTGTAGCATCATTTTTATTTGAAAAGAATGACTGATGACTCTTTGTTTTTAATTGATGTTGATAAGATACTTCGGGCAAAGGCACCGAAGCAGTATAAGTACATTCCTAAGTTCGTAATCTCCTATTTAAAGAGAATCGTTCATCAGGATGAATTAAACGTATTCCTGAATGAGTCGAAAGATAAGTTAGGAGTGGATTTCCTCGAGGCATCTCTGGAGTTTCTGGATGCAAAGGTAGAAGTGAAAGGAGCTGAGAATCTACCGGATAATGGTTTATATACTTTTGTTTCCAATCATCCATTGGGGGGACAGGACGGTGTAGCACTCGGTTATGTATTAGGACGGCATTATAATGGAAAGGTGAAATATCTGGTCAATGACTTATTGATGAACCTTCGTGGCTTGGCACCGCTTTGTATACCTATTAATAAGACTGGGAAGCAAGCTAAGGACTTTCCCAAAATGGTAGAAGCCGGTTTTCAATCTGATAATCAGCTTATCATGTTTCCAGCAGGACTTTGTTCGCGTCGTCAAAATGGGGTTATTCGCGATCTGGAATGGAAGAAAACATTTATTGTGAAGAGTGTACAGGCAAAACGCGACGTGGTGCCTGTTCATTTTGAAGGTCGGAATTCCGATTTCTTTTACAATCTGGCAAATACATGTAAAACATTAGGGATCAAATTCAATATCGCAATGCTGTATTTGGCCGATGAAATGCTGAAAAATCGTCATAAAACCTTTACTATTACATTTGGCAAGCCAATTCCCTGGCAAACTTTTGATAAATCGAAAACGCCTGCACAATGGGCCGAATATGTAAAGGATATCGTATATAAATTGTAACTTATAGAACAACTATAACAAAGAATATGGAAGAGATTATAAGACCGGTAAGCAAAGAACTACTAAAAGCGGAACTTACAGAAGAAAGGCGCTTGCGTATGACGAATAAAAGTAATAATCAGATTTATATTATTACTCATCAGGATGCCCCGAATGTAATGAAGGAGATTGGGCGTTTACGTGAAATAGCTTTCCGTGCAGCAGGTGGAGGTACTGGGATGTCGATGGATATCGACGAATACGATACCATGGAACATCCTTATAAACAACTGATTGTTTGGAATCCGGAAGCGGAAGAGATTCTGGGAGGATATCGGTATTTGCTTGGGACAGATGTCCGCTTTGATGAAAAGGGGGCTCCGATTCTAGCTACTTCTCATATGTTCCATTTCTCTGATGCGTTTATTAAGGATTATTTGCCGCAAACAATCGAGTTGGGACGTTCGTTTGTGACATTAGAATATCAGTCTACCCGCGCAGGGAGCAAAGGACTGTTTGCGTTAGATAATTTGTGGGATGGATTGGGAGCTTTGACAGTAGTAATGCCGAATGTGAAATTCTTCTTCGGTAAAGTGACTATGTATCCAAGTTATCATCGTCGTGGTCGTGATATGATTCTTCACTTTCTAAAGAAACACTTTTGGGATAAAGATCAGCTGGTTTACCCGATGGAACCGTTGAAAATGGAAACTTCGGAAGAAGAATTACAAGCTTTATTCTGCAAAGATACATTCAAAGAGGATTATAAAATTCTGAATTGTGAGATCCGTAAATTAGGATATAACATTCCGCCGTTGGTAAATGCTTATATGAGCTTAAGTCCGACTATGCGTATGTTTGGAACAGCGATTAATTATGAATTTGGTGACGTGGAAGAAACCGGTATCCTGATTGCTGTTGATGAGATATTAGAAGAAAAACGAATTCGACACATCCAGACCTTTATTGAAAGTAATCCGGATGCGTTGAAAGCACCTTGTGAGACTGAAGAAGTATTTACTCCTAAAGTTGTTACACCGCAGGCAGACTGTTGCCGTTAATCTTGCGGTAAAGATCGAGTGCAAATACATCGGTCATTCCGGAAATATAATCAAGCACCGCCTGTATTCTTTCATAGAGTACAGGTGCTTTTATATTGTACTGGCTGGAAACGCGGTTGATTAATAATTCAGAATATGCTTTTTCGGGTGAAGTTACAGCATCTATCATAAGTTCAAGCAAAGTACTGATAACGCGGAAACCGGCTAATTCGATGTCCAGCACATCTTTTGCACGGTAGATTTTCTTAATAGAAATGTCTGCACAATGTTTGTACGCTGTTGCCGGGCATTCAGAAATATGCTTGATGAGTGTTCCTTCGAAACTTCCCTCCAAGATTTCATCTTCATGATCAAGGAATACGCGGGTACATTCTCGAATCAATAGCCCGATGACAGAAGAACGTAAATAAGCGATTTGTTCATTGGTGTCACTGACAATGTGGAAAGTTTGACGGATATGTTTTTGACGTTCCTCACTAAAATAGGACATCAGAAGCTTTTTTGTTTCTTCGGTAGTCAGGATCTTTAATTTGTGGGCATCTTCTATGTCCATCATTTGATAGCAAATGTCATCGGCCGCTTCTACCAGATAAACTAGAGGATGACGCGCATATTTCAAAGGATGGTCGTTGAGCTGAGTAAGTCCTAGTTCGGTAGCTATCTTTTGAAAACTTTGTTCTTCACTGACAAAGAAACCGAATTTGGATTTTTTACCTGCAAGACTCGATGAAAAGGGATATTTTACAATAGAAGCAAGCGTTGTATAGGTCATCGCAAAACCTCCTTTCCGACGTCCTTCAAACTGGTGAGTCAAAAGACGGAATGCATTGGCATTTCCTTCGAAATGTGTTAAATCCTCCCATTCCATCGGTGAAAGTTGTTCTCCGTTTAACTGCTTATATTGTAAGTTTAATCCTTTCCCTTCTGAGAAAAAGGTTGAAATGGCTCGTTCTCCGGAATGTCCAAATGGCGGATTGCCAAGATCATGTGCCAAGCAAGCAGCGGATACAATGGAACCGATCTCTGGTAGAAAGGAATTGTGGAGTTCCGGCTTACGCTCTAAGATAGCTTTGGCAACGTCATTGCCTAAAGAACGTCCTACACAAGAAACTTCTAAGCTGTGTGTGAGACGATTATGCACGAAAATACTCCCTGGGAGAGGGAATACTTGTGTTTTATTTTGTAAACGTCGAAAAGGAGCGGAGAAAATAAGGCGGTCATAATCTCGTTGAAATTCCGAACGGTTTTCCAGACGTTCCGAATGAAATTCTTCCATGCCGAAGCGTTTCGCTGATATTAATTGATTCCAATTCATCATAAATAAATGTTTAATCTGTCAATATACTGCTCAATCTACTAAATTTTGTGTGAGTTTATAGTGTAACCCTATTAGTGGATTGGCATATTTGCACATCGCCACAATATTTAACTGCAAACTTAACTCTTTTTCAGTACAAAATGTGTATTTTCGCCTGTTAAATAGTAAATGTGATTTTATGAACGTTCAAATTATTAATAAATCGAAGCATTCGCTTCCGGCTTATGCCACTGAATTATCTGCAGGAATGGATATCCGTGCTAACCTTTCCGAACCAATGACATTGGCTCCGTTGCAACGGTGTTTAGTACCTACTGGACTATATATTGCTCTTCCACAAGGATTTGAAGCACAGATTCGTCCTCGGAGTGGTTTGGCTATTAAAAAAGGAATTACGGTCCTCAATTCTCCAGGTACGATAGATGCTGATTATCGGGGAGAAATCTGTATAATTTTGGTCAATCTTTCTTCGGAATCTTTTGTAATTGAAGACGGAGAGCGTATTGCCCAAATGATTATTGCTAAGCATGAACAAGTGGAGTGGCAGGAAGTGGAAGTGTTGGATGAAACAGAACGTGGAACCGGTGGCTTCGGACATACAGGAAAAAAATGAAATGAAAGCTAAGTTAATACTATTTTTACTGATTAGTACTTTGTTACTTACTTCTTGTATGGCTGCTCAAGCAGCAGGTATAGTAACAGGAAGCACAGCTGTTGTGTCAGGGAATGCCATTGATACAAAATCGGCTGTGAAGAAAGTTGAGAAAAAGAAGAAGAAAGTAGCTAAGGCTAGCGAAAATCCGGAATCACAACTGACGGAAGAGGAACAACGGAAGTTTGATTATTTCTTTTTGGAGGCCATACGATTGAAGGAAAAGAAGGAGTATGCAGCTGCTTTTGAGTTGTTGCAACATTGTTTGGATATTGATCCCAATGCAGCTTCTGCACTTTATGAGATTTCTCAGTATTATATGTTTCTCCGACAGATTCCTCAAGGACAGGCTGCATTGGAAAAAGCAGTAGAAAATGCGCCGGATAATTTCTGGTATAGTCAGGGATTAGTTTCTTTGTATCAGCAACAAGATCAATTGGATAAAGCCGTAGTGTTATTAGAACAGATGGCAAAGCGTTTTCCCGGTAAACAGGGACCGTTGTTCAATCTTCTGGATATTTACGGACGTCAGGAAAAGTTTGATGAAGTTATTGCCACTTTGAACCGTCTGGAGAAACGTATCGGAAAGAATGAACAGTTGTCCATGGAAAAGTTCCGTATTTATCTTCAAATGAAGGATGATAAGAAAGCTTTTCAGGAAATTGAAAGTCTGGTACAGGAATATCCGATGGATATGCGTTATCAGGTGATATTGGGTGATGTATATCTTCAGAATGGAAAGAAGCAGGAAGCTTATGATGCTTATCAGAAAGTATTAGCAGCCGAACCGGATAATCCAATGGCTCTTTATTCAATGGCTTCTTATTATGAACAGACTGACCAGAAAGAGCTTTACCAACAACAATTGGATACGTTGTTGCTGAATAAGAAGGTGGCTTCTGATATCAAATTGAATGTAATGCGTCAAGTAATTGTAGAAAATGAACAAGCTGGTAAAGATAGTACTCAGGTGATTGATTTGTTTACAAAAGTGATGCGACAGGATGTAGATGACCCTCAGATCCCGATGCTTTATGCTCAATATCTGTTGTCTAAGAATATGGAAGATGCTTCTGTGCCGGTATTGGAGCAAGTGGTTGATTTGGATCCTATGAATAAGGCAGCTCGTTTGATGTTAATTAGTTCGGCTGCTAAAAAAGAGGATTATAAGCAAATTATCAAAATCTGTGAACCTGGTATTGAAGCAACTCCCGATGCATTGGAGCTTTATTATTATCTTGCGATTGCTTATAATCAGGCAGAGCAAACGGATAGTGTGGTGAGTGTTTGCAAAAAGGCTTTGGAACATATTACGCCTGATACTAAGAAGGAAGTTATATCCGATTTTTATTCGATTATGGGGGATATGTATCATACCAAAAAGCAAATGGCAGATGCTTATGCGGCTTATGATTCTGCTTTGGTTTACAATCCTTCGAATGTCGGTGCTTTGAATAATTATGCCTACTATTTATCATTGGAACGTCGTGATCTTGACAAAGCAGAAGAAATGAGTTATAAGACAGTAAAGGCTGAACCCAATAATGCGACTTATCTGGATACGTATGCCTGGATATTGTTTGAAAAAGGAAATTACTCGGAGGCTCGCATCTATATAGACAATGCGATGAAAAGTGATGGAGAGAAGAGTAGTGAAGTGGTTGAACATTGTGGAGATATTTATTTCATGACTGGTGATGTGGAAGGTGCATTAAAGTATTGGAAGCAATCATTGGAAATGGGGAATGATTCGAAAACACTGAAACAAAAAATAGAAAAGAAAAAGTATATTGCTGAATGAGAAGATTTGCTTATCTGTTGTTGATGCTGGTAATGTTGGCGGGCTGTAAGAGTAGCAAACATGTGGTGGTAGAGAAAGAAAAGGAGAAGGCGGTAGTTACTCCGGCTTTCAGTTATTTGGCTTCCAAACTCCAGCTGACTATTCCCGGCAAAAGTGGTAGTATGTCAGTGGGAGGTCTCATGAAGATGAAAAGTAACGAACTGGTGCAGATTTCTTTATTAATGCCTATCTTGCGTACCGAGATTGCACGTATCGAGATAGCTCCGGATAAAGTACTGATTGTGGATCGGATGAATAAGCGATATGTGCGTGCAACCAAAGATGAATTGAAAGATATATTGCCTAAAAATGCAGAATTCTCACGTTTGGAAAGGGCCCTGACTGATGCAGCTCTCCCGGGTGGAAAGACTGAACTAACGGGAAAGGAGTTAGGAATTCCTTCATTAGAGAAGGCAAAAATACAGTTATATGAATTCTCGACAAAAGAATTTTCAATGGCTCCAACGGAACTTACCTCTAAATATACGGAGGTTCCTTTGGAAGAATTAGTAAAAATGCTGATAGCTCTGTTATGATAAAACGCATCTTTATGATTCTGATAAGTTGCCTATGGCTGGCAATCCCTCTTTCGGCTCAGTCGAATAAGTTGATTCGTGAGTTGGAAGGCAAACGTGGTGCTCTGCAAAAGCAGATATCTGATACAGAATCATTATTGAAAGATACAAAAAAGGATGTAGGTAGTCAGTTGAATGGTCTAGCTGCGCTAACCGGACAGATTGAAGAGAGAAAACGTTATATTCTTGCTATTAATAATGATATGGAGGCGATTGAACGTGAGTTGTCTTCTTTGGAATATCAGTTAAATGTTCTTCAAAAAGATTTGAAGGATAAGAAGAAAAAGTATGAAGCCTCTGTGCAATATTTGTATAAGAACAAATCGGTGGAAGAGAAACTGATGTTTATTTTCTCTGCAAAAAGTTTGAGTCAGACATATCGTCGTATGCGGTATGTGCGTGAGTATGCGACTTATCAACGTTTGCAGGGAGAGGAAATATTGAAAAAGCAGGAACAGATACGAAAAAAGAAAGCAGAACGCCAACAGGTAAGAAACGCTAAGGAGGGATTGCTGAAGGAGCGGGAGGCTGAAAAAGCAAAACTGGAGGATCAAGAAAAAGAAAAGCGTACTTTGGTTGCCAATCTGCAGAAAAAGCAGAAAGGATTGCAAAGTGAGATAAATAAGAAGAGAAAAGAAGCTAATCAGTTGAATGCACGCATTGATCGTTTGATTAACGAAGAAATAGAACGTGCACATAAAAGAGCGGAAGAAGCTCGTCGTAACGCTACTGTCCGTGAGAAAACAGAGTCTAAAGAGAAGAAATCTACAGAGACAGTAACTGCCACGAAGGCAAAACCGCTGGATGCTTACAGGATGAGTAAAGAAGACCGGGAGTTATCTGGGAGTTTTGCTGCGAATCGGGGAAAGCTTCCAATGCCGGTGACCGGGCCTTATATCATTGTCAGTCATTATGGTCAGTATGCAGTCGAAGGACTTCGTAATGTCCAGCTGGATAATAAAGGAATTGATATCCAAGGTAAGCCGGGTGCGAAGGCGCGTGCGATTTTTGATGGTAAGGTAGCAGCAGTATTTCAACTGAATGGACTATTTAATGTGCTCATTCGTCATGGGGATTATATTTCTGTTTATTGTAATCTTTCTTCTGCATCAGTTAAGTCGGGTGATACGGTTAAGACTAAGCAAGAGATAGGACAGATATTCTCAGACGGAACAGATAATGGACGTACAGTATTGCATTTCCAATTGCGTAAAGAGAAAGAAAAATTGAATCCGGAACCATGGTTAAACCGATAATTGAATTAATAAAACACATGTGTAAGATGAAATTGACTAAAATCCTAATATTTCTATTAGCCTTTTGGCTCGAACCATTATCAGCGGCTCCATACTTCTCATTCAAGAAGTATCAAGTTGAGGATGGTTTATCTCATAATACGGTATGGTGTGCTATTCAAGATAGTTATGGCTTTATTTGGTTGGGTACCAGTGATGGGCTGAATCGATATGACGGACAGGGGAATAAAGTTTACCGCAATGCACTGAATGAAGATTATTCTTTGGAAAGCAACTTTGTGGAAACTCTTTTTGAAGATGAGCAGAGAATTTGGGTCGGTACTAATTCGGGACTTTATATTTATGATCGGGAGACCGACCGTTTTTCCAGATTCAATAGTACGACTAGTTACGGAGTGTCTGTAAGTAGTGAAGTGAAGAAAGTAGTAAAAGCAAAGGATGGGAAGATTTGGATTGGAACTTTAGGGCAGGGGATTTTTATTTATGATCCTGAAAGAGAAGTGTTAATCCAGAATAGTTCGCAGACATCTTTTCTTTGGGATATTTGTGTTGGAAATGATGGGTTGATTTATACGGCTTCTTTGCAAGAGGGACTCCTTTGCTTCGATGAAAATGGTAAGTTCTTGCAGGCCTATGAGGTTTCACCTTTTGTGGATGCGTCAGACAGTCATAAAATTAATTGTGTACAGAATGTGGATGGCGAAATTTGGGTTGGAGCGGATGTTAATCTTCTGTACCACTTGAATAAACAAACAGGGTTACTGGAACACTATACTACTTCTTTGAACTTTGGGGCCATTCGTTGTTTGTTGAAATATTCGGAGCAAGAATTATTGGTGGGGACGGACAATGGATTATATCTTTTTAATCGTATTACGAATACGTTTTGCAGAGGAGATAATCCATATGATTCACGAAGTTTAAGCGATCAGACAATCAATGCGATGATGTGGGATGCGGAAGGTGCACTTTGGGTAATGACAAACCTAGGTGGAGTAAATTATATGCCGAAAGAGTCCAAACGCTTTGATTATTATTCACCGGCTACATTACCCGGAGTACTGAGTGCAGGAAAAGTGGTAGGCCCTTTTTGTGAGAATAAAGAAGGAAACATTTGGATAGGTACACGTAACGGTTTATGTTTTTTTGATTCTGTGACGGGTGAGTTATCTGAATATTCCATTGGAGGCGATAAGAATTTGAAATTAGACATTCGTTCGTTATTACTTGATGATAATAAATTATGGGTGGGTACTTATGCCGGAGGATTGTATGTTATAGATTTGAATACAGGAATGACGAGGAATTATACTCATTCGCGAGGAGTACCTAATACAATTTGTAGTAATGATGTGTTATGTGTATATAAGGATAGACGAGGAAATATTTTTGTCGGGACAAGTTGGGGGTTATGTTGTTATTCTCCGGAGAGTGATGACTTCTTGACTATTACAACCATTGGTTCGATGATATCCGTAGTTGATATATACGAAGATATGTATAACAATCTCTGGATTGCAACTTCCAATAATGGTGTTTTCCTCAATAATACTATTAATAATAGTTGGAGACATTTCCAGCATAAACGCGAAGATTCGACTACTATTTCCAGTAACTCTGTCATCTGTTTGTTTGAGGATATGAGAGGTACGATGTGGTTTGGAACGAATGGAGGTGGACTTTGTTCTTTCAACCCGAAAGAAGAGAACTTTGCCAATTTTGATCCTCAGAATAAAATATTGCCTAATAATGTGATTTATTCTATAGAACAAGATCAGTCAGGTAATTTCTGGATATCTTCTAATATAGGATTGATTAAGATTAATCCTGTTATTAAAGATAGCTATCGTCAGTTTACAGTGAATGATGGTTTGCAGGGAAATCAGTTTACAGCACAGTCTTCTTTAAAATCTTCTAATGGTAAGATTTATTTTGGGGGTATAAATGGCTTTAATGCTTTTGTTCCGGAACAATTCGAAGATAATTCTTATATTCCTCCGGTTTATGTTACAGATATCCGATTACCTTATTTACCCAAAGATAAGACCGTAAAACAGGTTCTTCAGCTTAACGAACCGTTATATATGGCTCGTAAAATTGTATTGCCTTTTAAATATAATAGTTTCTCTATCCGTTTTGTTGCATTGAGTTATGAAGACCCGCATAAGAATCGTTATTCATACATATTGAAAGGTGTAGATAAGGAATGGATTATGAATTCGGAAAGTTATATGGCATCTTATACCAATTTGCCTCCTGGTGAGTATGAATTTCTGGTTCGTGGTTCTAATAACGATTATAAGTGGAGTGATAAAGCAACTCGTCTATGGATAATCATTACTCCTCCCTGGTGGCGAAGTACAATTGCTTATATTGTTTATATCCTTTTGTTGCTTGGACTGACTTATCTGGTTGCTTGGCGTTGGAACTGGTATGTCAAACGCAAATACAAACTTCGAATGGAGGATTATCAGGTTAAGCAAGAGAAAGAAGTATATAAGTCGAAGATTAACTTCTTTATTAATCTGGTACATGAGATACGTACTCCACTAAGTTTAATTCGGCTTCCACTTGAGAAGTTGCAGGAAACTCAGAGAGAGGGGAGGGATGTTAAGTATCTTTCTGTCATTGATAAGAATGTGAATTATCTGTTGGGGATTACCAATCAGTTACTTGACTTCCAGAAAATGGAAAGTGGAGCTTTGCAATTGAATCAGAAACGGTGTTCGATCAATGAATTGGTACAAGATATTTATAGCCAGTTTACTAGTCCGGCGGAACTGAAAGGGCTTGAATTAAAACTGGTATTGCCTGATAATAAATTGGTATTAATGATTGATCCGGAAAAGATCAGTAAGATTCTGGTCAATTTGATGGGAAATGCTTTAAAATATTCCCAGACACATGTGGAATTAAAACTGTCGGTGACAGATACCAATATAAGAATCTCTGTAAGTGATGATGGACCGGGAGTCCCGGATGGACAAAAAATAAAGGTCTTTGAAGCCTTTTACCAATTGCCGGGAGACAAGGTCGCTTCTGTAGGAACAGGTATTGGATTGGCTTTTGCAAAGTCTTTAGCTGAGGCTCATCATGGTGATCTGTGGGTAGAAGACGCTGTTGGTGGAGGTTCCTCTTTTGTTTTATCTCTTCCATTGGAGAAAGTAAACGTAGAGCCTGAGGCTGAAATAATAGAAGCTCAATCGGAAGAGGGGGGAGAAGGAATTGTTTCCGAGTTTTCTGGAAAGAAATTTACTGTGTTGCTGGTGGAGGATAATGTCGATTTACTGAATCTGACTCGTGAATCACTGAGTGTTTGGTTTCGTGTATTGAAAGCTACTAATGGCGTTGAGGCACTGGAAGTACTTTCTCGGGAAAGTGTCGATGTGATTGTAAGTGACGTGATGATGCCGGAAATGGATGGGTTAGAGTTATGCAGCCGAGTAAAAAATGATATTGAATATTCGCATATTCCGGTTATTTTATTGACAGCGAAAACAACTCTTGAATCTAAAGTGGAAGGTCTTGAATCCGGAGCAGATGTATATATTGAGAAACCGTTTTCAATAAAACAGCTTCATATGCAGATTGAGAATCTTCTTAAATTGAGGCAGTCTTTCTATAAACTGATGAATAGCTTATCTGTTGGAGCAGCAGACTCTATTGTTACAACAGATCTTGCGATGTCTCAGAAAGACTGTGAGTTTGTTGCTAAAATACAGGGAGTGATTGCAGATCAATTAGCAGATGAAAATTTCTCTATAGATACGCTTGCTGAGCAAATGCATATGAGCCGTTCTAATTTCTATAGGAAAATAAAAGCTCTCTCTGGTGTGTCTCCAAATGATTACTTGAAGACTCTTCGTATGAATCGTGCTGCCGAGTTAATTAAAAGTGGTACGCGGATTTCTGAAGTCGCTTCACAGGTAGGATTTGGTTCTTCTTCTTATTTTGCTAAGTGCTTTAAGGCTCAGTATGGTGTTTTGCCTAAAGATTATATTGGTCAGCCTCCGCTTTCTGGAGAATCATGATCTCGTATGTTATTAAGAGGTGAAATCTTTGTCTGGAGCTAATGTGAGGTGAAGTTGCATCAAAATAGATAATCGTTCTTATTTTGCTTTGTCATTCTGAACGTAGCGAAGAATTTACTCTTTATTTAAGTGAAAGAAGAGATTCTTCGCTATGTTCTCTTAGAACAGAATGATAAGTTAATCGGCATTTTGATACAGCTTCATTTTATTTATAGAACTTGTATACTTTTTTAGCATAGCGTTTTCCTATTAGCAATTGTCCTTTAGTCCCAAAATGAGGATCTGTTTCATCTTTGTAGCAATCTGCTCCTTTGGATGAAACCCAATCAGAGTATGGGATAAATGAAGAAACCTTCCTAATCATCTTATTAAAAGGAGCTGTTCCTGCTTCTCTTTTTGTCCAATTCCATTGAGAAATCTGTCCAACAATAACAGGAAGCTCAGGCATTCCCAGATCTTCTCTGAAACTTTTAATAAGTAAAATTAATTTTTGCTTATATTCTTCCGGATTCGAACAATCGGCTTCTCCTTGATGCCAGAGAATAGCTTTCAAGTGTCCTCCTTGTTTCATGGCTATTCGGATTCGTGATAAGGCTTTTTCATAATACCCATTTTTGCTGCCTTTCAACCAGGCATTTATGGAGCTTCCCCCGCGGGCATTTACTACTAAACCTACCGGGTTTTTCGTTTTTCTTTCAATTTCCTTGGCAAAGGCATAACTTGGTCCTAAACGTTGCATTGATAGGTTCTTTCTGACTGTTGAATAACGATTTAACGGATTGGAAGCCGGTTCAAAATGTCCTTTGTCATTTAATAGATATACATTTTGCAAAGTGTCCATTATTTCCGGAGTTAGATCTGCACGTCCTGCCATGTTAGATTGACCTATACATAAATATAAGTCTAGATCGGATGGTTTTACTTTTTCTCCGGCATATATTGCTAAAGATTGAAAGAGTAGAAATAGTAACAAATATAGATTCTTATTCATATCTGTTTTTTATTTGAAGTTATATTTAAGTGTAAATTCTCTTGTGTTTATAGTTTAATATCAGTTTTCCTTTACTTGATATTGATACATGACGAAGTTATTTTTTTGGGGAAGAGTGACTTTTATTGAGCCTTTTCTTCCAACTATACTATTTATTGCTTTACCACTTCCAAATATTGGAGTACAGACGATTTCTTTACCTTCAGGTAACCAAGTTTCTATCCATGTTTCATCTTGGTCATTATCTTCTCTATAAATAAGGAGGTAACCACTCGGAGCTTTGTTCACTTGATCGCAGATCGATTGGAAACCTGTCCAAGAGCGTCCGGAAGGTTCATCTCCAATAGGGAGAATGATTCCTTGGTGAAAATTATATTGTAGTTCTTTGTATTGCTCTACTAGCTTCTTCAGTTTAAACGCTTCGTCAGGAAGATTGGAAGCTTCCATCCAGGCTAATGGCTGTCCTGCCATAGTAGTTGCAAAGAGATATTCGAATGAATAATTTGCCGGAGCAAATGGTTCGTTACCGTATTTCTGTGAATTTCTCCACTTATTTAGAAATTCGATTTGCAATTTTTCTGCGGGTACATATTTGGCTAGCATCCATAAGTTGCGAAGTGTCCAATATGGGTAGTAATTCTTCCAATCTGTATAGCGGTTTTCCAGAAAGATATTTCCATATTCATTGAACATATGGTAACCTCCACGACGGCTGGCTGTCGCATCTAGATTGAACATGACTTTATTATCCGTCTCTGCCAGTACTTTATTAAATAGTTTACGAAGATTTATTTCAGATGTTTTGGTGGGAATGGTCAATCCATCAATCTTAAAAATTCGAATTCCGTATTTACGATAAATTCCGATCAGTGCTTCCGCGTCTTTATGCCAGTCTGCAAAATCATTTTGTACACTGGGATTGAACCATAGACAAATCTCAATACCTAACCTTTTTCCTCTTTCAACAATTGGAGTTAATCCATGTGGATATTTGTCTATATTGGGTTTCCAGTAGTCTTTATTATCCCAGATATTCTTGAAAGATCCTTTGGCTGTAGCTGAATTAGGACTTTTTCCCGTTTGCCACCCATCATCTATTTGAAAATGAGTAATTCCTAATTTAGCTGCACGTTCTAATTCTTGTAAGCAGAATGCTTCATTGACTTTAGTATCTTGGCTGCGATCACCCCAAGTATTCATCATAATCATTTCGTCACGTTCTTGAAGATGGGTACGGATGTTTTTCTGGTAATTGCGTAATGCAGTCAATGCTTCCAGTTCATCTCCAGTATATACTCCTGTTACGCAACTGTATGTTCGCGTCCATTCATCTTCTCGGATATCTGTTTCTGTAAGTCCTAATCCCGTGATCATGAATTTTCCAAATTCAGCGATGAAGTCTGCATCTTTATACGCTAACTGAACACTGGAGCAAGGAGCTTCTTTTAAAAAGAAGAAACCATTGTTATCTTCTCCGTTACGTACGAAAAAAAGGTTCCCACGATAATTGTTTTTACGATAAATAATGGCATTTCGTTCTGTTACTAAATTATTATTCCAATCTGTCACATCCCAAAATTCTACAGCTTTCGCATGCCAATGCTGCCCTTTAAAATTCAATTGGTCTAAGATCGCAGTTACAGCCCTGGATTTCATGTCTTCTGCAGACTCTATATTTTTGTGGTCGGCTGAATTTTCATTTTGTTCTTCTGAAATACGATTCATTGTTCCTTTCAGATAGGTATCACATGCTATTGCTGGGCAATGATCATAAATCCGATATATTTTTTGAATATCTAATGCACCCAAGGTGAATGTTACTGTCGTTTTTAGATAAGCTGGATGAATATCAGTAGCAGTTACTTCTTCCGTTCGGCATAGACCGTTAGTACCGACTTTTTCCGTTTTGGAAATGAGTAGATCCGGTAGGGGAGCGGTTACTAGTTCTATTTTACCACTTGCTTTGTTACTTAAACTATATGTCATTAAATTCCCACCATTCCAAATAAACTTCCGTTCAATCTGATCATTCCCAATAACTAATGTGTCTCCTTCTTGCTGGCAATAATATGTTTTTTGAGCAAAAGCGGATACTACTATAAAAAATATTATTAATGTAACGAACTGCCTTTTCATCTTAAACATTAATTTTAAAAGTTACCCACAATAGTTATATGGGAAATGGTTGATTGAAATGAGATAACGACAAAGATGTCTTAATGACAAGGTTTTAGTTTTCATATGAAACTAGTTTTAGATTCAACAATGCAAAGTAAGGCAAAAACATTTAGAAGAATGTAAAGATAAGAATCAATAAATAATAAAATATGCTCCCCATCTTCCCTAAACATATATAATAGCTTTATTTTGGGAGATTTGAGACCATCCAATTGTTTGAAATCTGAAGCGGTAGGTCTGGTCAGTATGGTCTTTCATCTTTCAGCACCAGCTTGATAAAATGAACCGCGATATATTTTCAGGAAAACGGATCATCAACACATCATTCGCTGTTTTGTCTTCAGTTTCTTATTTGGTGACAGGAATAAAATCATAAACAAACTCCCATAATACGTTTCTAGGGCTTCAAAATGATTATTGTTTTTCTGCTTGTTGAGGATTAATAGTTAATATATCAGCTATTAATCCTCAATATCTTAGGTATTAGTAGCCAATAGATTGACTATTAATATTTGAAAACAATGTGTATCTGCTTTAAGATAACTAAACATGATGGAGCTCTGTTACTTTTCCAGTAGTGCAACTGTACACCACAGATAAGGAGCTTGTCCATGATAATCCCCCGTATTGCGGGGACGGTCATAGTAGTACTGCTTACTATTTTTTTTGTTTGTTCCGACACATACTTCTCTCACAGCTCCCTTATCATTAATATAGGACACCAAAGCCATCCATGCTTTACGTGCAGCAGGACCGTATACCTCTGCATCCAGCCAGCCATTCTTCACACCTACAATAAAAGCAAAAGTAAACATGGCAGATCCGGAAGTCTCGGCCCAGCAGTCAGGCTGGTCAATCAATTGGTTCCACATACCGCTTGAGGTTTGGTAATCCAGCAGGCTTTTCATCATGGTGTGATATCCCTGCATAATGCGTTCGCGGTTTGGATGATTTTTAGGGAGGTTACGTAGTAACTCGGTCATACCGGCAGCCATCCAGCCGTTACCGCGTCCCCAGTAAAATGGTACATCGGGAGCATGATAGAACAAGCCGTTGGGACGTTGCAGCTCATCCAGATAAAGTACCATTTCTTTGGCTGCACGGTCAATATACTTACGATCTTTGGTTACCTTGTAAGCCTGAGTCTGTACGATGGTAATCATATACATATCATCAATCCAAAGACGTGTCTGCCAGGAGTAGCCTTTGCCGGCCCATTCCTTTTCCGAAGGTTTCGCATTCTCAGGAACCTCCCATTGAGTATCAGCGTAAGGCAGTCCCAGTTTCAGGTACTTCTTTTTCTTTGTCATCTGATACAGGTTCAGAGGCAGGCTTCCGAACATATTCAAATCGACATGATTCATGATAGGTAGCAACTTCTTTTCCGTGGTAAACAAAGGCTCGAATTTATTTTCCAGGAGTTTGAAGAGCTTTTTGTCCTTGGTTATTTTAGCCAATTGAAGGGCACCGTTCCAGTTAAAAGTCTCCGGATAACTAATCCATTTACCGGCATGCAGTGCGTGTTTACCATCTACAAAACGGTAGGCTAAACGTTTACCAACTTCTTCCGGAGTGTAACCTTCCGGGAAATCAGTCAATTGACTAGATTGAGCCAATAATAATTGAAAAGGGAGTAAAAATACGAATATAAATAACTTTTTTGACATAATAATAATTTTTTGTTTATTGAACATTATTGAGTATAGATACTTTTTGTTTTACTATGACCGGTTTAATCAATTCTCCACTAATGTTTATTATTCCGTTGTCCGAGAAATGGAGGTCATTAATGTAAGATGTTCTTGGACCAATACTGGTGGAACTGGCATGAGCATGGAAAATGTATTTATAACTTCCGTCTTTACATATGAATGGGGCTCCGTGACCAGTGCCTACCAATCCACCGGCAGCTTCTTTATCTCTTCTCAAAATAGGATTTCCACTATATTTCTTCCATGGACCTAATGGAGAATTTGATGTCGCATACCCTACAGCATAATCCTGACTTTCATAATGATTGGCAGAATAAAGCAAATAGTAAGTATTTCCTCTTTTTATTAAAGAAGGTCCTTCTGTGATAGTTCCTTGTTTCTTTTCCCAGGAATTTTCGGCACTGATACATTGTCTTAATGTTTCTGTTTTAATACTTTTCAGATCTTTATTCATCTCAGCCACCCAAATAACATTTCCTCCGGTAAAACGTACAAAATAAAGATAAGGCGTACCATTGTCATCCATAAAAAATGATGTGTCGATTCCTTTTTCATTGGCAATAATAGGCTTTTTCTCACTTTGTACAAAAGGACCTTCGGGATTAGTGGAAGTAGCTACACAAATATGTTCATTTACTGTGTAAAACATATAAAACATATTCTTTGATGCAATATAATATACCTCAGGTGCCCAATACCATTTGTCTCCCCATGAGTTCTCGGGAGATAATGCTAAACGCTCACCTCGTTTCCAATGCTTTAAATCTTCTGATATATATACTTCAAACCCGTTGATACGGGTACCATAAGCATAATATTTATTATTGTAATACAAAACGTAGGGATCGGCTATAGGTAATTTATTTTCTACGATCTCCCAAGATACTTCTGCATCTTTTTCGGCAGGTGTAGCTGTGATCGTAGTTTTCTTCGAGTGCCTTCCATAGTTATCAATGGCAGTCGCAGAAATCCGGTATGTATTATATTCTAGAGCTTTTATTAATAAAGAGCCTTTAATATTATCGTTTACTCGTACATTGGTGATAGTAGCATTTGTTTCATCCTCTCCATCCGGTAGATAAGAGATCTCTACAGAAACTGCTTCAGAAGGATTATGCCAGGTTAGTTGTAACTCGTTTGCTTTTTGAGTCTCAACTGCCTTTAAATCAGTAACAGGATTAACTATTACTTCAGGTGCTTCTCCTTTGTCTTTATCATTGTTACTTCCAGGAGGCAAAGAGTCATTACCGCTACCACAAGCATAAAATACTAGTGGCAGTATAATTAATATAAATGACCAGATATTTCGTTCAGTTGGTCTCATGTACTTTAAATTTAAAATTTGTAACTATAAATTATAGTCCTGAGTGTTATTCAGGATTATTTTCACTAGCCAGCATGCGTGCAATTCCTTCCATTAAAGATGCTCCACTAGTTTGGGCTCCCATTGAAGCAACATCTCCGGAGAACATGCTTCCCCAATAGTAATCGCAGTACATAGCCGGATATTTTTTTCTATTCAGGTTGTTACGCAATGTCTTGGCATTTTCTTTCATAAAGCTTCTTAAAGAAGTTCTGATAGAACTGAGTGCTTTGTCGTCCAAAATAAGATTTATTGCATAAGGTACAAATACTGCCTTAAAAATACTTTGATCCATACTGGTCCCTTCATCTCTTAATATTCCATTTCTAAGACATCTACTACTTGTCGCTGTATAATTTATTACCTTCTCAGCCATTCTCATATAGCTTGCTTCTTGAGTTACGTGATATAACTGTCTACATGCTTCACCAAATGTTCCTTGAGTGTAGGTTAATGGAGGTTCTTCTACTCTGCCGTCATCTTTCAATAGATTGCTCTCAATATATTTGTATAATGTTTTTGCATCTGTAAGATAATTCTCTTTATTAAATTTCTTATATAATTTGACGGCAATCAAACAACCCGGAGAGTTTGTACAGGCATTTCTTCCATTACTTTCGGTCTGCCATGGCAATCCTGTGCCCTTGTTATCTGTCCATGCTCTGGTAATGATATGTTGATCATAGATCTTTTTAGCCATATTAATATATGTATTATCTCCTGTAGCTTCTGACAGATGTATCATTGTCAAACAAATCCAGCACATATCATCAGTAAAAGGATTAAGAAAGCCCGTTTCATCACTTGCACTATGATGATAATTATTGGCTTTGTTTTCGAACCAAAGTTTAAAATATCTTTTATAAGTATTGGCTAAGTCTGGATTTTCATCTTTTATTCGTTCGTAAGAATATACTACAACATCCATCGCATGTGCTTGTTGCCAATAAATATTGAAAGAACCCCCACTTATGTCTTTGGGAGATTTCCAGAAGGTTCCTTTATTTTTATTCATAAACTGTTCTATTAGGACATATGTACAGCTATCAGCAAGAGCAGACCAGTCAATGACAAATCCTGTTTTGGATGGTGTGGCAGTAATTGTTACTTTTTCTGATCTTCTGCCATAATTATCGATAGCAACTGCTGATATTTCATAATTTCCATATTGGGCTAGTTTTAAGAGGAATGAGCCTTTACTTCCCGATGTTGCATTCACTTGTTGTGTGAGAGGTTCATTTTCAGTTCTTTCTGTCAATAATGCATAAGATAATTCTACTCTTATTAGCCTTGGATCCTTTGGATTTTGCCAGGTTACTTTCAACTCATTAGCATTTTGTGTCTCTTCACCCTTTAAGTCGGTTACAGGATTAACTATTATAGTAGGTTCTTCTCCTTTATTATTATCATTCTCTTCCTTTGTCGGAAGAGAGTCATCGCCACTACCACACGAGCAAAATAGAAGTGGTAGGGCGATTAACATAAGAAACAAATTCTTTCGTTCAGTCAGTCTCATGTTCTCTCTGCTTTTTGTTATGTTATAACTTATAAAATTCATCCCATCCTTTACGCGGTGGTAATCCCGCCAACATCGAATTGGCAAATTCATTGTTAGTAATCTGTTTTGTACGAGGGTCAAAGAATAACTGTGTATTCAAACGTTGCGCCATTACTCCCAATGAGAATACCTGGCTCAACACCCCATTGATTTCAAACGGTGAACGCGTTTTCTCAACCCCCTGACAGGCAAGTAAGAAGTTTTCAAAGTGGTTCGAAGGACTCTTCGGTACTTCCGGTAGCTTGTCAGCCATTTCCTTTGCCTTTTCCTCGGGAATGATCGACAATGTACTGCCATGACTACCTCCCTTAAAGATCAAATCCTTCGTATAGATAATCTTTCCGGGATTCAATTTAGCAGCCGGAGCAGTTCCCTGGTTCGTTGTAGGGATATTCGGATCCAGACCGGAAACGCCATAACCCGCCGGAATAGGAGGAAGGTTGTCCAAACCGTCATACCAGGTGATATCTACCGGTGGCATTCCCTTGCGGGCAGGGAAACGGAAAAGGATGGTGGAAGAATAAGGGAAGAAGTAATCATTATGGCCTTCCTGGTGAGTCAAGGTAATTTCATAAGGCAATCCCAATTCCAGGAACTCATGAACCGTGTCCAGAATATGTGCTCCCCAGTCACCCAAGGCACCCATACCGAAGTCATACCAGCAACGCCATTCACCTTGATGATACTTTTCATTATATTCATGATAAGGAACCGCTCCCAGCCATGTATCCCAGTCCATATCCTTGGGTAATTGTTGTCCGGAAGGGAGCTTATAAATGTTAGTATCCCACTTGTGCCAACGGCGAACATTATTCATGTGTGCGGACACGGCAGTAACGTCTTTAATAATTCCTGCGTCCATCCACGCTTTAAATTGGAAGTAATTCGCTTCTGAATGTCCCTGATTACCGACTTGAGTTGCCAAGTTAGGACGCTTCAATGCAGCCTGCATCAACAGTTCGGCTTCATAAAATGTACGTGCCAGTGGTTTTTCCACATATACATGTTTGCCTGAGGCCAGAGCCAGCATACTGATAGGAAAGTGGGAGTGGTCGGGAACAGCGATTGCCACAGCATCAAATTCATTTCCTGCCTTGTCGAACATCTGACGGAAGTCTCTGAACTGTTTTGCTTTGGGATACATACCAATTACCTTTTGAGTATGTTTGGCTCCCATGTCCACATCACACAATGCTACTACTTCCACCATACCGGTACGTGCAAAATCGCCGATGATTTGTTCACCGCGGTTTCCGATACCGATATAGGCGATCTTCACTTTGCCGTTTTTACCTCTGTTGGACGTTAGGTTCTGGGCGTTCAACGCTTCACCGCTTCCAAGTGCCAGACCGGCGGAAGCCATTGTCATTGTCTTAAGAAAGTCTCTTCGTGTTACCATAATTTGTTCATTGATATTGATTAAGTATTTCCTTTTATTAGTTACAAATGTATAAGTCTATTTTTGTATCTTACTTTCTCTTTTAAATAATACCTTTATACCATAAAAGAATATACGAATAATTGTCCAAAAGGCATAAATCAAAAAAGTAAATATAATTATATAGAATATACTAGTTATCATCTCCAAAAAATGAGTATGATAGGTAATTATCGCATATAGATTGACCAGATTGGCTATAATGAAGCACACTAACAGATTGATCAACTCTTTCTTTTTCCGTTGTGCGGTTATGATACTGTCTTTCATAGTGTCCCAGTGGATTTGGATTGATGATTCAGATAATTGATCTTATATTCGTCAGGGAACCTGAGTGTTTTCTCTTCTTCCATTGCTTGATGTCCTAATAGACAGAGCATACTGGCATAATAACCTTCTTCTGCAATTCGCGGCGGTTGTTTACCGGTGATAACTGCTTCTACAAATGCTTCCAACAATAGTGAGGTCCCGTCTGTTTTGGGGCGTTCTCCTAGTATGAGTTCTCCTTTATTACTATTAGCTGTCTCAGGGGCCCAACTAGTTCCTGCAAAAGGAAGGGAGTCGAACAGTTTATTTTCCCACTCATTGACCATTTGAAGAAAACCGGGAGCAGGAGGGATATTTTCGAAGTAATACCTTCCCTTTTCCGGTTCGACAGTACCCAAGTTACCCATGATCTGTTCTTCAAGACCGTAGAACTTGTTGGATATGACAGAATCGAATGTCATCTTTACACCGTCATCGAATACGTATATGCAACTGACATTATCGTAGACTTCCCGGCCGTCTTTCCAATAGGTAATAGCACCGTGGCCCATTACTCGTTCGGGAAGTTTACGTAATGCCCAGCTTCCTATTTGGAGCTGATGACAAGCTAATTCGGTCATTAATCCTTTTGAAAAGTCCCGGTACAGGCGCCAGTTGATCAGGCGTTCCAGGTGTGGTGAAGGTACAGGACGTCTCCAGTCACCATTTCGATTCCAGAAAGTATGGATAGCGTTAATTCCTCCGAACGTGCCGGCATGGATCATTTCCATGGTTTTTATATATCGTGGGTCGAACAGACGCTGTTGCCCAGTGAAGAAAATCTTGCCACTGTTCAAATGTTTGTTATACATGCGGAAGCATTCTTCCATTGTGAAACCGATTGATTTTTCACAGAATACATGTTTTCCTGCGTCAAAGGCGTCAATTACGATTTGGCAGTGGGAACTCAAAGGTGTTGCTACTAGTATAGCATCCACATTTCTGTCTTCCAGTACTTCATGATAGTCGCCATACACTTTAGCATTAGGAGTGAGCTTTAAGGCTGCTTCTATGGAGGCACGGTAGATGTCACATAGGGCTACAATCTCGACTTTAGGGTTTTGAATGAGGAAACTCATAAGAAAGCGTCCACGGGAACCAGGACCGATGATGGCTAGACGACACTTTTCGTTATTGGTTTGAGTTACCTCTGAGAAGGCCGAAAGCCATGGACTGGCAGCTAGAATTACTCCGCTTCCGGCAATACCTAAGTTTTTTAGAAATTCGCGACGACTGATGGAATGGGCTTTCATACTTAAGTTTAAAATATGAAGGAAAGAATGATTCTATTATATTAGAACCATTCTTTCCGTTTAATTTAAATTATAACACAAAGATTACCATTGAATTTGTTGATCTTCGTCAGGAATCAATGTATTGAGATCACGTTGCATAGATAATGTACCTTCCACGAGATACTTAATTCTATTATTTTCACCGATTGTGGTGTAATCTTCAAATTCATATGACAAGCCAAGAGTGATATAAATATGTTTTAAATAAGGTTTCTGTGGGTCCATTTCTTCTTCAATAGTATAATAAGACTGCCCGATTTCCTTAAATTTATTATTCTTGTCATTATCACTATAGATTCTCAATTTCTTTTTCAAGATATCAATTCTTTCGTCTGTGAACTCGATGAATACTTTGTAGAGTTTGCGATCCAAAAAATCAACATCTCTAAGTCCGGCATAGACGAATATCGTTTTGTCATCATGCACATAAGCTCTATGTTCATTCAGAGTCAGTGGTTCGTTCTTGTTACCGTCCATGTATATCATATACTTAGTACCTCCGTAAACGCCCGAATAGTCGTTGAATGGAGTAATGTTCAGCAATGCTTTCCGATAATGCTTACGTGGATTGGCCTGATAATCGTAAGAAGCATCGTCTACTATGGTCAGAGGCAATATCCATTTGTCGCTCAAATTTAGTGGATTTTCGCCATTATTTCCTCCTAAAGTGAAGTCTATGGGTAATAGAGTCTGACATTCTCCGGCTGGAAATTCTATACTTTCCGGAAAACTACAGTATTCGGATGTTAATTGTTGGTAAAAGAGTTCGTTCCGTTTACCATATCGTTCCTGGTTCAAACTTCTAAGTGTATCTGTATCTACAGCGAAATGTACAGTACGGTTGTGAGTATTCATCGTTGATCCACTAAAAATCACCGGAAGATTATAGCGTTTGGTTCCATTGATATCGTAGCGCACATAGACAGGAGTTACACCTGCGCTATTCGGTTCTGCTTTTAGGGAAGGCATTTGCATGAATTGTTCGTCTTCCCATTCGTTGTTGCACGATGTGCAGCAGAGTCCTGCTGCCATCGCTAGAAAAAGATAATATATTTTCTTCATGTTCAATATTCTTAAGTTGTAAGATTATTCCGGATCTCTCCATCCCGGATTCTGAGTTAATTCTTTGTTATGTTTCAGCTCGTCATGATGAATGGGCCAGAACCACATTTTCGTAGTGAAAATAGATGGTAACGATGGAGTCACTGTCGGAGTATGGAAGATAGTGGACATATTTTTGGTACTATACGCATTGCATCCATATACTTGAGCGGACTCTTCTTGAGGAGCATCGCACCAGCGACGTAGGTCGAAATAGCGATGTCCTTCAGCGAACAGTTCGATCTGACGTTCACGTTTCAGTTTGATACGGAATTTAGTTTGGTCCTCATAGATGTCAGCAGTGTAGTCGGGGATACCTGCACGAATACGAATTGGTTGAATACCTTTCTTCATTTCGTCGATTTTACGACTAATAGTGTAAGTGCGACTGCCATCCCAAGAAGGAATATCATAAGAACCTGACAGTTCGTTCAATGCTTCTGCATAGATAAGTAACACTTCCGCATAACGAATGGCAGGATCCACTTTGGAGTTATTCATACGACTTTGATCATAAGAAGTTTGCAGTGTATTACTCATATCGTCTGGATGGATGTATTTTTTGATACTGATTCCTGTACGAGGCCAATATGTTGTATTTTTGTATCCGTTAGGATCTCCACGATAATAGAATATTTGTACATTTTTTACTTCGTCTTTGCTTTCGTCTGCATTCAGTAAGTTCCAGGTAGCACCGTTGTAACCAACAGAAGCGTAGAAACGGGGCTCTCGCTGTGCATACTGTTTGCAGACTCCAACTCCTTTAGGACCCAGTTCTGGATAATTAGCGAGTTCTTCTTCTGTTACTAAATCTGTCGGTCGCGGATCGGAGTTGTAACGAAGTGGGTTTTCATATCCGGGTTGGTTCGCATACATATCGTTCATGCCCGGACAGTCGGAACCATCATTCATATAATAGGCATCACATTGTTTTTGAGTCATCCCATGCGAATTGTATCCTTTACCTTCACGACGTGGCAATTGATGAATACACATTACATTTATCCCTTCTCCTCCTTGATTACGACCTCTGGTAAATATAAGTTCCGGATTCTCATAAGCAGAGATCGCTCCATTAAATACAGAACGATAAGATTCGAACGGGTCGATATCCATGTATCCTTCTGGCCATGGTTTCTCATCGAAATGGTTTTCGGGATCTTTTTGAGGTTGTAATGTGCTAGGAAAAGCTATATCTCCGTGTTCCCGACGTCCTGTAGTATATAGATGGTAATAATTCATCTCCATAACATCTTTAGCTGCGGCAGCGGCTCTAGCCCATTTTCTTTCGTCTTTGGTAGCTGAAAGTAATGGATTGCCTTCTCGATCTACCATGGCTGCTTGAACCTCTTCAGGAGCTCCACCATTAGCTAACGGGCTGGCAGCATATAGTAATACACGTGCGCGGAGAGCTAAAGCTGCACCACGGGTAGGACGGGAAATATTTTGCATATCACGTTGAAGTTGAAGCATGTTTGCTGCTTTTATCATTTCGTTGGCGATGTAATCAGCGCATTCTTCATACGTGTTGCGTGACCTTGCTATTTCGTCATATTCTAACGTATAATCAACGCCTTCATCTGGTACGATAGGAATTGGGCCATAGGTACGGAGCAAAATCCAATAGAAATAACCCCTTAGAAAATGTGCTTGACCTTTTATATCATTCAATTCTTCTTCAGTGAATTCCTGATTCAGATGAATATTGTTGAGAAGAATTGTTACTTGACGAATTCCCCTATAGGCATTGAGCCATATCCATTTGCTGTTGTCTCCTAAACCGCTTTCGTTATATTCACCGTTTTTCCACTTTTTATACCCATCATTCTCATCCCCGTAGTACATGTCATCTGCAAAATTGAAAGGAATGGTCTTTTTACTACATACGTCTTGCATGCTGTTGTCTGCAAGGTAAGAGTATCCTCTGGCTAACCATTTATTGGTATATTCTTTATCTTTGAATACATCCTCTGTGGTCATACGTTCGTCAAACAGATAGTCTGAATCCAAGTAATCAGCACATCCGCTGAATGAGAGATTCATACCCATCACAAGGGATAAAATTAATATTTTTCTTTTCATATGTTTTTGTTGTTTATAGATTAACTGATACACCTAAAGTAAAAGTCTTGCTAAGTGGGTATTTTTTACCATCCGTACTTCCCATTTCCGGATCCCAAAGCTTAAACTTAGAGAATGTAAGCAAGTTGGTTGCAATAAAATAGAAACGTACTCTGTTCAAGTGAGCCTTGTTTGCTAAAGCTGTAGGTAACGTATATCCGATATCCAAATTCTTTAGACGCAAATAAGCACCATTTCTCAACCAATAAGTTGATTGCTGTTCATTGTTTTCATTCTTGCCATAGGTTAGACGCGGATATTCTGCATTCGGATCTTCATTTTCTCCCAATATCCAGCGATTACTATTAGCCATTTCAGTCAATATGTTGCCCCAACCGTCACCGGTTCTGAACATAAATACCGTGGAACCGTCTATGAAATATGTTGATTTTCCTACTCCTTGGAAAAGAACATTCACGTCCAATTGCTTCCAACGTACACTGGTTCCGAATCCATAAGTCAAATTCGGTCTTTTTGTCGCCCCAATAGCTACTCGGTCATTACCATCGATGATACCATCACCATTGATATCTTTATATTTGATATCACCAGGCATTACTTCGTTCCATGTTTGTCTTGGACTATTTCTGATATCATCATAATCTTTGAACAATCCCAAAGCAACCAATCCTTTTGCCTGATCAATACGATGACCTTGATTTAGTTTATACCCATAAACTGTGTTTTCTTCATCTTGCTCAATGATCTCATTTTTGCTATAAGTCATGTTACCGCGTAAAGTTACATCCACATTCTTGATTTTTTGCCTAAATGAAAAGTGACCGTCGAATCCTTTGGTCTTTACTTCTCCGATATTAGCTTTAAATGTTTGTTCCAAGCCTACTATCCAAGGCAAATATTTACGATCCCAGTAAATATCAGAACGTTTCTCATGGAAGTAGTCGATCTCGGCCGTAAATTTATCATCAAACAAATGGATATCAACTCCCAAATCCTGTTTAGTGGCTATTTCCCATGAAGTATCGAGTGAAGCTATGGAAGAATAGCGCATACCTCCATAGTATCTATTGACGTTGGCATTGATATCTGAAAACCAATAACCACCGTCAGGTTCTTGTTTGTTGTCAACTGTCTTTGTTATTGTTTCGATGTCAAATAAATATGGGAAACGAATGCCGTTTAAATTATCATTACCGGTTTTACCATACGAGTAACGCACTTTAAGCATATTCAACCATTCTTTTGTCTGTTTTTTGATAAAAGGCTCTTCAGCGATGTTCCATGCAGCGGAAACTGCAGGGAAAAATCCGTAACGATGATCCTTGTGGAAATTTTCCGAACCTGTATATCCAAAGTTGAAATTAACGAAGTAGCGATAATTCCAGTTATACGTCGCTTGTCCTGCTAACCCTTGATTACGACGGGCGATACCGTTTTTGATGTCTGTACCGATCCCCTGAGTTTGTACTTTAGAAGATTGAGTATACTTCAAAACTCCTCCTACATGATGTGCTTTAAATCCACGGTCATAATGTAATTCCCATTCGAAGAATTCATGCCTTTCTCCACTAGAACCTGATGCTTGTTCAAGTTTCTTTTCATCAACAATTTTTGTAAATACCAAATCTCCTTCAGAATTACGGTAACGTTCTGCGCGCCATAGCTCAGGATATTTATATCGCTTGATATAGTTTGAATTTTCGGTATCATATCCAAAACGTCCTACAAAGCGGAGCCCTTTGGTAATGAAATCCAGTTTTTGTTCTAAAGTAATATTTGTTTGAATATTATTTTTCCAGCTTTCATTGAATCCAGTTTGGGTGGCTTGGACCCATGGGTTAAAACGGTCACCATTGTCATTTCCGATAGCTGGTATTCTTCCATCAGAATAAGTGATAGGCGTTGTGATGGCATTATATCCCATTAATGCCGTCCAAATAGAAGTCGTACCTTGTCCCGGGTCGTTCTGTTTACGCAACGAACCAGAAACACCAACCTTCAATAAAGTAGATTTAGTGATGTCTATATCTATGTTCATACGATATGTCCATTTACGGAAATTCGTATTTGTGTTATAGTCTTTTTTCATTTCATTATCTACTTTATACATACCCTGCTGATCCTGATAACTACCTGATACAAAGTAACGGGCGGTTTTACCACCTCCACTCATGTTTACTGTAGCACGCGAACTGAAAGCACCATCACGCATCATGACGTCCATCCAATCTACATTCGGGAATAAATCCGGGTCCAGTCCTAAACGGAACATTTCCAATTCTTCGTGAGAGTACAGAGGTTCTTGATTACGTGTGGTCTTGGCTTCATTCGCCATGGAAGCATAGGTATGTCCGTCTACGAAATCATATTTTTGGGTAAACGTGCTGTAGAATCCTTCTAATTTCACATCTACATTGATCTTACCTTCTTTACCACGCTTCGTGGTGATTAAAACTACACCATTTGCGCCTTTGCTTCCATAAATAGCCGTTGCAGACGCATCCTTTAATACAGTGAAAGATTCGATATCTTCTACGCTGACTTCGTTGATATCTCGCTCAAATCCATCCACTAACACCAATGCAGCACTGCTGGCTCCAAATGTGGAAATACCACGAACCCAGAATTCAGAAACCGTACCTGGACGACCATCCGATTGCATTGCCATTACACCAGGCACTACTCCTGCCAAAGCATCAACAACAGAACTGGAGGGATTGGATTTCAACTGTTCTACATCCACGTTTGTGATAGCACCGGTTACGGCAATCTTTTTCTGAGTACCGGTACCTGTCACAACAACTTCGTCCATTACAGTGGCAGAAGATTCTTGCATGGTAACATTTACTACTTTTTGTTCCTTTATCAATACTGTAACCTTGTCGTAGCCAATGTATGAGAATACCAGTTTGTTGTAAGGAGGCATTTTTATTGAGTACTTACCGTTCAAATCAGTAATTGCTCCTAATCCGGGCATGTTTTCTATAGATACGTTCACACCGATCATCGGTTCTTTGTTCGTATCAAGCACGGTTCCTGTTACTGTAACATTTTCCTGTGCTAGTGCACTGACGGAAAGTCCAAGCAACAATATACATGTTAGTAAAAAATTTCTCATTATAAAAATGTGTTTATCATTTGTTATTCAGTTTCTTTCGCAATTTTACGGATTATCTTATTCAGTCCATCGCCTACATAGAAGCAGTTTCTTTTCGGATCAAAAGTCAGTGCTCGCGGTTCGTTAAATCGTGCTTCTGTGCGAACTTCTCCGTCAAATAGTCCGGAAGTACCGTTATTACCACGTCCGGCAAATGTTGTAACTCGTCCGGTGGGAGTCAGAATACGGACACAATGGTTGTTTTTATCACAGAAGTAAAAATCATATTCATCATCTCGACCTGCATAATCCGGATTCTTCACAAATACTCCTTGAATAGGTCTGTTTAATTGTGCATGCGTTCCTATACCATCAGAATACCCCCAAGCATTTCCGGTTCCACAAATAGCATAAGGAGTCGTAAATGTTCTACTAATCCAGTCATAGTCAGTACGCATAATGAAATAGAATTCTTGCTCCAACATGTATGCATAGTTACCGGAAGGATGGGGCACCAGATAAATGGCAACTCCTGAATATGGGTTTTGAAAACATAAACTGCTTTCACCAGTCTCAAAATCATATTTCCACATATCCCCCGCTCTATATCTGGAATAATAAAATTCACCGTTTATGGGATGTACCATACTTCCATTGACTCCACGGGCATATCCACCTAAGGTTTCTCTAGTGCTATAATTAGACTCCCGTGTGTACAGATAATTTGCTGTTCTTGTATCACTTGAATGATTGTGAGATAAAATAAGATCACCATCCAAAGTCCAAGTCATGGCAGTTACCCTATCAAAACCATGAGAGAAAGTCCCTATTTCATTTTTTTCAAGGTCAAGGTACCGTGTCGTTTTTCCATCATTGGTAAAATATAATTTATTGTAATCAGACAATGGATCCCATGAAAACCAGAAAACATTACCGAAACCACCTCCAGCATCAAGTGAACCATCTTTCATGTCAAAGAATTCGTTCGAATTTTCGTAATGTGTTCCGAAAGCGGTACTTACCATCCATTTCTTTTCATATTCAAAAGTGCTTTCAGCTTCTGCGCTACTTATTACTTGTCCATTATCGTCCAAAGCACTTACATGAATGTCTCCATTGTAGGCTTTTGGAGGAATGATACAGTACATACTCTTGTTTTTTACAGTGATAATACGTGCATCTTTTCCGCCAATCGTCACTTTTACCTTTGAGATGTCATTGCCGAAGTTGTCTCCGTATAAAATCAAGTTATTACCGACTCCTCCTTTTTTTTCCGAAAAGTCGGAAATGACAATTGGTTTGTTGGGATCAAAAGCTTCTCCTTGATCCTCATTGTCGTCTTTGCAACCGGTGAAGCAAAGAGTGACAAATGCTAACAACATCCATTGGATGTGCCAAACATTACTTTTTGTCTTCTTTTTCATAATACATTTTTTTTAAGATAAATAATATTAATTATTACGTTTGTTGAGCAAATCGTGCTTGTACTTTAGTAGATCATTATCATTGTTATTAAAATAAAAGTCAGTCATATAAAAGGCTACATCTATTGTGTTTTCACTGGGAGGATAGCTTAAATTTTTAACCACATAACTATAATCATCCGTTTCGGTATCTGTGCATCTTACAGAGATTTCTATATTACCTCCTTTTTCCCCTATTTTAGGAAGTAGAACTTCGCTTATACTTGCATAGCTGGTAGAATTTCCATCGTATGTATTTGCATAGCCTCCATTTGTATG
Source organism: Bacteroides bouchesdurhonensis (assembly GCF_900155865.1). GTDB lineage: Bacteria > Bacteroidota > Bacteroidia > Bacteroidales > Bacteroidaceae > Bacteroides > Bacteroides bouchesdurhonensis. The sequence continues at coordinate 42,606 of NZ_LT707006.1, read as the reverse complement.
ATAGACTTGATATGAGAAAGTATAAGAGGGAACTAACTCGTACCCTTGAAATGGGAAGTTTAGTCTTGGCAAATGAAAATTTTCATCCCTAACTTCTTCCTTTTTTACTAATAAAATGTTTTTCATAAATTATAATCAGTTAATAAACATGTAATTGTCGTTACAAAATATTTCTAGTTTTTCCATTTAATGATCGGTGTCAGACACTTTTCCTCACCATTCAGATTCTTAGAACTAAGTAAATTCGTTTGATCATTTTTTTTATGTAATAAAATTCTATAAGCTTTCTGTATTCTCTACTAAAATGGGCTTATAGTAGCCTATAGTATTTCCGTTTGCGCAAACGAAACTATCACAAAAAAAACTATACTCTTCAGAAGTAAGTTTTGATTGATCGGATTTTTGTCTTTTCTCTCCTTGAAGAGGAATTTGATAAGAGCATGCATTCATATTTAGCTGATAAATAAGTATGTTGTAAATTAAGTATCTCATAATATTTTGTTTATCATTACTTGCATCCAATATCCTCCGATAACAGAGCGGGCTTTGAACCCCACGTATTCACCACTATCCGTATGATGCCAATCACTGATAGGCACACGAGTTTTTGTTTCATCAATGTATTTATAAAGAGGATATATAAACTTCTCAAAAGTATTCTGGTCAGGTGCCATTGCCGCCGTCCACATAATCCAGTCCGATTTAGTGTACTCTTTGCGAGAATCCAGAGGCAAACCATAAAGATTCTGCTTGGTCTGATAATACTTGATTTCTTTTTCGATTACGTTATTGGGGAAAAGATTGAGGTTCCATATCTTATCCCAAACCATATTATACTTTTGACTCCAAGTGTTTTCACGGTCAAAAGCTAGGCGATAATGATCACCTTCGTTTGCCATTTCTTCCCATTTCACCGCCATATTCTTGGCAATAACAGCATATTTGTCCGCGACATCATCCAAACCAAGTAGACGTGCCATCTCACTATATCCGGCAACACCCATGATGGCTTTTATTGACAAGTTCGCATTATGCGCCCAATGACCCGCAAAGTCATCCGTGCAAAGTTGGTTTTCAGGGTCCTGTCCATACCGCAGCAGATGGCACTAATACCTTATATATCAATAAATTAATTTATACTTGTGCTATTCCCGTATTCTAATAAAGGGATTATCTTGATAAATCGAGAATATATTTTGTTTAATAAAAGAAACTAACTTTTATTACTCAACTCATCTGTTTATCAGGTGTGAGAGCATGCACTAAAGTTATATGAAAAGGTTAATTGAACCATTACTGACTAAGTACAATTATGAGAGTAACAAGACTAGAGTTTATTTAATATAATCCAATAAATAGGGAAAATAAAATTTATACATAGATAGGAAAAATAACAGACCGGAATGAAGTGATATGTTGTTATTTCTAAATATGATCAACTGGTAAAATGAATGGGTGATATTTGTATGAGTAAATTAAATCGAACTTTCGTCTTTATTATACTGTAGAATTAAGATATCGTATGAATAGAAATTCAAACAATAAGAGAAGGTTTTAACTTCAATAAAGTATATTCTTTCTCCAGATGAAGGGTAATTATAAAGTCTCAACCGATCATTAGGTCACAAACTCAAGTGTAGGTTGTTGGGGGTGCAATTAGTTAATTCCAAGATGTGACATACTTTATATATCTATTTTCCTCATGCTTTGCCACAATGCAATCAAATTTGGTTCTGTCAAGGAATGCTACCAAATGTGAGAAAACGTATTTATTTTGATGCATTTGCTATCTTATTAGTGAATACTAATGAGGATGATAACAAAAAAGGGAAGGAAACTTTTAGATACAAAGTTATCCTTCCCCATTCTATTCTACTTACTTGATATTATTACCATTCAATAGCCTGATCTTCATCTGGAATCTGAGTATTGATATGACGTTCAAGTGTTAATGAGCCTCTTACTGTATATGTAATACCTGTTCCTGGTACAGAAGTATAGTCTGTATATTCATAATCAATATTATTAATGATTACATAACGACGTTTCAAATAAGGACGAGTTGCGTCCATATCCTCAATTATACGATAAGAAGCTTCTTTGTTATTCACAAAATGTATTTCTTCATTCTCTGCATAGAAATTAACAATACCTCCAGTCTCACCACCAGAAAACTCTGCAAAAATCTTGTAGTTAGCACGGTCTGTGCGGTCTTCATTAATTATACCTGCATAAAAGAATATCGTATTCTCATCTACAACATATCCAGTAATATCATTTGCCATAATAGAGCCATTTCCTTCATCACCCTTAATGTAGTTCAATAATGCTACTCCAGAATAAACTCCTGAATAATTATTGAATGGTAATATTCTTAAAATAGCTTTACTATAATTTTTACGTGGATGTGATTGATAGCCATAAGAAGAGTCATCAACAACCTTTAATGGAAGCACCCACTTCTTTGACATATCAATTCCTCTAAAATCAAAATCAATATTTAATAAACTAACATCTTCTCCGGCTTTAATCTCTATGTTTTCTGGGAAAGATGCGTATTCCGGGTGTTCATCTTCTAAATCATGATACCATAAATCATAACGCTCTTGAAAACGAGCGATATTTAATGTTTCTAGCGTATCAGGATCATGTGCCACATGAACTGTTATATTTTGTTGATTAGTATTCGATCCACTAACAATTACCGGCAATTCATAGTTCGATTTTCCTTCCGTATAGCTACCATCGGCATTCTTACGACTATATGGGACATAAACCTCTGTTACTCCTTTACTGTCTAATGGGGAACGAAAAGAAACGTATTGTTCATATTGCTCATCTTTCCATTCATCATTACATGAAGTTCCTAGTATAATCAGAGCTACTAGGGTTACTAAAGTATATATTCTTTTCATATATTCATTTATATTACAAATTAATCATACATAGTCCATCCAGGATTCTGTGTCAAACGTTTATTATGCTTCAGCTCATCATGCCTGATTGGCCAGAAATACATTTTCGGTGAGAATGTAGAAGGCAAATTATAAATAGCAATTGGTACATGAAACTCATTTCGATGTGTTTCATCCATTACCACGTTACAACCATATATTTGTAATGCTTCTTCAACTGGGGCATCTTTCCAACGACGGAGATCATAGTAACGTTTGCCTTCGCCCATTAATTCAATCATACGTTCACGTTTCAATGCTTTACGTAATTCGTCTTTATTTGCATATTGGGTTTCTGTATAATCAGGAAGACCGGCACGAATACGTACAGGATGAATACCCTTCTGCATTTCTTCTTTATTACGACTAATCGTATAAGTCATCGATTCATCCCAAGAAGGAATATTATAGGTACCATCTAATTCATTTAAAGCTTCTGCATAAAGTAATAAAATATCAGCATAGCGAATTGCCGGTTCTGGTTTTTTCCTGATATTACCTGGAGAATCCTCAGGATTAACAAATTTCATAATGCCAATACCTGTACGCAAATGGAAAGGCGAGTTCATAAAACCATTCCCTAAACCACGATAGTAGAAAGTCTGCCGATTACGATCATTTGGTTCTGTACGACTCATATAATTCCAAACAGCCCCATTATATGCTACCGAAGCATAGAAACGAGGTTCACGATTTGCATATTGCAAAGAAACATTTTCGCTTAGTGGCTTATAAAGTCCTTTCTCAACATCTTCTTTTGTTGTAAAACCTGTCAAACGCTGAGAACCATCACCGCGTCCGATTTCCTTGTCCTTTCCTGGGCAATCAGAACCATTGTTCATATAATAAGCATCACACATCTTCTGTGTTAAACCATGTGTATTCCATCCACCAAAATCTCGCGGCATCTGATGCAATACCAATGCCTCAATTGCATAATCCCCATCAGTTGTATTATTAATACGAGAAAATATCAACTCAGGATTATCCACAGCAGACACATCACCACTAAATAAGTTACGATAAGATTTGAAAGGGTCAATATCTTTCCAACCATTTGGCCAGATTTTAGTAGAGAAGTTGTTATCAGAAGGTGGAACAATAGTCGGACGATCTTGAGGTCCATTATCAGAACTTGAGAATGAAGCATGATAAAGTTCGTACACTCCCAATTCCATCACATCTTTACAAGCTGCAGCTGCTTTTGCCCATTTTTCTTCATTGTATTCAGGAGATAAGAGACGGCGTCCCTGATCATCTACTAATGCTTGTGCAAACTCATCATTGTTACCATTTGCCAAAGGACTTGCTGCAAAAATCAAAGCATAAGCACGAGTAGCTAATGCAGCACCCTTAGTTGGACGAGCAATATTCTCGTTATCCATACGTTTTAAATATTGTAACTCTTTGGCAGCTTGTACCATTTCAGCACTAATGAAGTCAGCAACCTCTTCGTAAGAACTACGAGGAGTGGCAATCTGGTCATAACTTTGAGTATAGTCCACTCCTTCATCCGGCATCAAAGGTATTGGACCATATTTACGAAGTAACAACCAGTAAAAATAAGCACGAACAAAGCGGGCTTGTCCTTTATAATCCAATCTTTCCTCCGGAGTCATGGTTGGGTTCATATCAATGTTATGGATGAAGACAGAAGCCTGGTAGATTCCTTTATAACAACGAGGCCAAACCTCATTAAACTCATTCTCATTATACTCTCCCAATTTGAATTTATTATAAGAAAGCTGACTGCCTTCTTTAGGATCATATGCAATATCACGGTCCCCATAGTACATGTCGTCGGCAAAGCAATGGCTACTTGTACCTGCATCTTTACTCACTACATCAGCACATTGATTCTTCAAAAAAGAATATGCATAAGCAAGCCACTGCTCTGTACGATCTCTATCTGTAAAAACCGCTTCAATAGTAGTACGGTCTTTGAAATACTTGTCTGACTCCAAATAGTCATTGCAGGATGAAAACACACCTGCACTAAAGATGGCCAGCAGTAATATAAATAGTTTCTTTATCATAATTTCGTATTATTTTATAAATTAACTGTTAAACCCATTGTAATTGATTTAGTCAACGGATATTCTTCACCACGTGGCTGAGTTGATTCTGGATCCCACAATTTGAAACTTGACCAAGTAATTAAATTAGATCCTGCAACGAATATACGGATGTTATTAAAATGAAGTTTATTCGTTATATTTTTCGGAAGAGTATAACCTATATCTACATTTTTCAAGCGTACATAGCGTCCGTTACGTAACCAATAAGTAGACCCCTGCTCATTGTTCCCATTTACACCATATGTTAAGCGTGGATAAGGAGCATTCGGATTTTCATTCGCCTGGATACCAAGTTTTTCTGCAGTTTCTGAATCTACCCAACGATCTTCAAGCATACCTTTCATGATATTGCCCCAGTCATTTTCTCTAAATGCAAATACACACTTGCCATAAATAGGGAAAGTTGATTTACCAGCACCTTGGAAATGAACATTAAAATCAAACCCATTCCATGCAACAGAAGCACCAATACCATAAACCAGATTAGGCCGTCTTGTCGCACCGATAGCAACTCGGTCACCATTATTAATAACACCGTCACCATTGACATCTTTATATTTAATATCACCAGGTTGTACTACTCCAAATTCCTGTTTTGGACTATTGCGGATATCATCATAGTCTTTAAACAATCCTAATGCAATAAGACCCTTTTCTTGATCCACACGATAGCCACGTTCATATTGATAAGGATAAACCTTATTTTCCTCATCCCTATCTAATACTTCATTTTTACTATAGGTCATATTACCACGGATTGTCATATCGACATTCCCAATTTTCTCTTTTAATGAGAAATGTCCATCAAAGCCTCTAGAACGAACTGCACCGACATTAGCTCTAGGTTTACTTTCCAATCCTGTAATGAATGGCAGGAATTTGCGTGTCATATAAATACCTGTACGTTTTTCATAGAAATAATCTACTGTAGCAGAGAATTTATCGTTGAATAATGATAAATCTATTCCAAGGTCATCTTTAGTAGCAACTTCCCATGTTATATATGGAGAAGCTACCTGCGCATAATGTATACCTTTATAATAATTAGAATATGCTGCTGTTCCCCAATTATAACCTGCAAGGTCATGAGTTTTATCCTTTGAATCTTTATACCAATCCTGAATGGTATACAAATATGGGAATCTATCATTCATATTGTCATTACCAACTTTACCATGTGAGTAACGAACTTTGAACATATTCATCCACTTTAGATTATTCTTGACAATAGGTTCTTCAGCGATATTCCACGCTGCAGAAAAAGCAGGAAAGAATCCGTATTGGTGTCCTGTTGCAAAGTTCTCAGAACCTGTATAACCGAAATTAAAATCAAAGAAATAACGGTAATTCCAATTGTATGTAACGCGTCCGGCTAAACCCTGATTTCGTCGTGCTACACCATTTTTAATATCAGTACCTATATCTACTGTCTGTTTTTTAGAATCTTGTGTATATCTTACTGTAGCACCAAGATGATGATCTTTAAAACCACGATCCCAACTTAATAATAAATCTAAAAACTCGCGACGATCTCCTCTCGAACCACTATCTTGAAACATATCACTTGGACCGGATACATGATCCCAAACAATTTCTCCATTTTGGGGATTACGGCTCAATGCTTTCCATTGGTCTGGCCAACGATGACGGTTAATCCAGTTACTATTATTAGTATCATATCCAAAACGTCCGACAAAACGTAACCCTTTGGTTATAAAATCAAAGTTCTGTTCTAATGTAACATTGGTCTGAATATTATTATCCCAATTTTCATTATAACCAGTTTGTGTAGCAGATACCCATGGATTGGTTTTATTTCCTGTACCTAAAGCTGGAATACGTCCATTGGAGTATAGTACTGGAGTACTAAGAGCATTGTATCCAAAAAGTTCTCCCCATACATCATTATCACCTAATCCAGGACTATTACGTTTAGCTAAAGAGCCCGATACTCCTACTTTTAAAAGAGTCGTTTTGGTAATATCAATATCAACATTCATACGGTAATTCCAACGTTTATAGTTAGCATTCGTATCATAATCTTTTTTCAAAGTATCATCGGTTTTGTACATACCTTCATCTTCCACATAACTAGCGGAAACAAAGTAACGAGCTGTAGAACCACCACCGCTTAAATTCAAGTTGGCACGATAACTCCAAGCTCCATCTTTTAACAGTACATCCATCCAATCTACATTCGGATATAAATCAGGATCTAAGCCTAAACGTATAATCTCCAGTTCTTCCGGTCTAAAAACAAAACCTTTATTACGAGTAACACAAGCTTCATTCATTAAATTGGCATATGTATTTCCATCTACAAACTCTGGAGTAATAGTACGTGTATTATACGAAGTTTCTACTTTAGCATTAATATTTACTTTACCAGCTTTACCATGTTTGGTAGTAATCAATACTACACCATTAGCACCCTTAGAACCATAAATAGCAGTAGCTGAAGCATCCTTTAATACAGTGAATGATTCAATATCTTCAATATTAATCTCATCCAAATTATTACGTTCAAATCCATCAACCAATATATAAGCACTATTACTAGCTCCAAAAGTAGAAATACCACGGATCCAGAATTCAGAAGTGTTTTTTCCAGGTTGCCCTGAATTCTGCATTGCGATGATTCCCGGTACATTACCAGCTAGTGCATTAGATAAATTAGAAGTCGGGAACCGTTTCAAGTCTTCCACTTTCACATTAGTTACTGCACCGGTAACGGTCAGTTTTTTCTGTGTTCCCATACCTGTAACCACTACTTCATCTATTGCACTTGCAGCGGCCTCTTTCATCTCTACATTAATAGTATATTTATCTTTTACTAAAATCTCAACAGTTTCATAACCAATATAAGTAAAAGCTAATTTATGATAAGGCTCCATCTTAAGATGATAATGTCCATCTAAGTCTGTGATAGCACCCAGACCTGCAACATCTTTCACAGAGACATTGACACCGATCATAGGTACTCCTTTCGTGTCGGTAACTGTACCACTCACAGTTACAGTTTGCTGTGCTAACATAGTTAATGGTATGCATAGTAACACAGCAAACATGATTAAATACTTTTTCATATAAATACGTGTTTATTCGTTAGATTTTGATTAATTAAAATTACCTGATTCCAGATCTACCGATGTTCCCGTTTCTCCTTCCATTGATATTGTACGTATCTTACGACCTACAACATCCAAAATATAGAATACATTGTCTCTCTCATCATAAGCTATACCACTTGGATCACGGAAGCGGGCAACTTCACGTAAATCACCATCCTCAGTACCCCAAACATTATTGTCAACAACAGAAGTAGTGTTTCCACGTCCAGCATAAGTACTTACGATACCTTCTGGAGATAGTTTACGAATACAGTGGTTTTTATTATCGCAAAAATAGAAATCATACACATCTTCCCTACCTTCATCTACATACTCTTGGTTCTTTACAAATATTCCTTGATATGGACGATTTAATCTAGCACTTACTCCGGCAGCATCTTCCCATGCAGCAGAACGCGCCTGTCCAGCAACAACGTAAGCAGGAGCAAAACGTTTCTTTTCCCAGTTGTAGTCAGTACGCAAAATATAATGTTGATTAATTACCACAATATAGGCATAATTACCACTAGGATGTATGTTAATCTGGAATTCCCAACCAGTGTCCTGAATTGTAAATAATTCGTCATAATTCCCGCCATCTCTGTCAGGATTCCAATTACCACCATTATTAATTGTTTCAAAGTATTTGGATACATCCATACGGAATACCTGACCGCGTTCATAACTATTAAAGTATAGTTCGTTATTATTTATCGGATGAAGAGCAGCACCATTACATTGTTTATAAGAAGCAATTAACTGAATACTACTATTATTCGTAAATGAACCATCTTCATTACGCTTCACGAAATATACACTTGGACTAGTTCCAGTACCCCAACCATTAAAATCGACAGCTACAACCATATATTGTCCATCATTTGTGAAGTCAAGCGAACGCAAACGTCTATCCCCAAATGATGAACGATTTAACGGAGTAGAAAGCATTCGATTCTTCAAATCCAACAATTGAATATCAGCACCGTCATATACAACGTACAGGTGATCAGGATACAGCGGATCAAACTTCAAACATCCATCATTACGAAACCCGCAACAGATGTCAAAAGAACCATCTTTCCAGCCCTGATTATCATATTCATTACGATAGCCGCATAATGTACCTACTACCATCTTTTTCTCATATTCAAAGATACTTTCCGATATACCAGTCACTTGGTTCTCTTCTTCTCCGACTATCACTTTAATGTCACCGTCATAAGCTTGTGATGGGACTAAACAATAAATACTATTGTTATTAACATTAATAATAGTAGCTTTTTTCCCACCGATCATAACATTGACCAACGACTTATCCAATCCAAAATTTTCTCCGTAGATAACCAGACGCTGCCCGGTTCCACCTTTCTTAGGTGTGAAATCAGAGATCAACACGGGTTTCGAAGGATCAAAAGCTACTGCATTTGCATTGTCATCATCATCTTTGCAACTGCAAATGCAAATCGTGAATAATGCCAGTAGTACCCACTGCCACTCCTTCAATACTTTTTTCATTTTACATTTCATGTTTTTCATTTTAGTTAATAATAAGTGTATTGTAAATTAATCATCTCATCGAGCTTTATCCATAAGTACCTTCATCCAGTATCCACCGATTACAGAACGAGCTTTAAAACCAACCCATTCACCACTATCCGTATGATGCCAGTCACTGATAGGTACACGAGTTTTTGTTTCATCAATGTATTTATAAAGGGGATCTATAAACTTCTCGAATGTATTCTGGTCAGGTGCCATTGCCGCTGTCCACATAATCCAGTCCGATTTAGTGTACTCTTTGCGAGAATCCAGAGGCAAACCATAAAGATTCTGCTTGGTCTGATAATACTTGATTTCTTTTTCGATTACGTTATTGGGGAAGAGATTCAGGTTCCAGATTTTATCCCAAACCATATTATATTTTTGACTCCAAGTATCTTTACGGTCAAAAGCAAGACGATAATGATCACCTTCGTTTGCCATTTCTTCCCATTTCACCGCCATATTCTTGGCAATAACAGCATATTTGTCCGCAACATCATCCAAACCAAGTAGACGTGCCATCTCACTATATCCGGCAACACCCATAATAGCTTTTATTGACAAGTTCGCATTATGCGCCCAATGACCCGCAAAGTCATCCGTACAAAGTTGATTCTCAGGGTCCTGTCCATACTCTACTAAATAATTAGTCCACGTGGTTAAAATACCCCAATATTTTTTTACATAATCGGCATTTCCTTCAATTTTTGAGATAGCTGCAGCTAGAATAACCATGTTACCACCTTCTTCAATAGGCATATCGCCTCCGTAAACTTGTCCGTTAGCTATAGGATATGTTCCTAAGTCATGAGCTGGGAAAGGTTTATTCCAACGACCACTAGCACTATATTCAAAAATACTAGTCATCATTGCTTTCTGTAAATCAGGATTATAAATCAAAAATAATGGAGCAGATGGATAAGTCAAGTCCACTGTATTAACACAACCATTACTATTGTTCTCTTTTGAAAACCACATCAAGTTACCTTCTTTATCTTTGAAGAGTTTGTGGGCTGACATTACCTGACGATAAGCAGCCGAACAGATTTCAGCATATTTTTTGCCACCTGCTTTCTCTGCGTCATTATAAATCATCGCATCCAAAGCGCGGCAACGCTCCATAATTGGTTGATAATTATCTCTCAAATTCTCGAAAGCATCGAATATGGTTACTTTACCGTCGTGCTTCCAATATCCCATACGCTTTTCATACATATATTCAATAGAATAGATATCATCATAACCAATCATCATGAATCCCTCTTTGCTATCCTTGGAAACTATACCTAAATTATGTACATAAGTCATAGCTGGATTATCCTCTTCTTTGCGAGTAGTCCATTTTGTAATAGTGGAATTTAAACTTCCGTTTTTTACAAACGATTCTTTCATTCTATAATAATCGCCTAAACCTATAGATTTCCCAGCTCCATTTACACTAGCAAGGTATGCGTAACCCCAATCTGCACAAATTAAGTCACCTTTACGATCACATATTGGCTGATCAATGGACCCAGCCTCAACATAACTAATACCATTTTTAGATAACGTACGTGCAATAGTAGGTTGATTATTCTCATTAATACTCAATTCTGGAGTAGTTTCCATATAGAGTTGTACATCATGACCTTTCTGATCAAGTGCTCGTACGCGATAGGATATATAATTAATAGGTGTGGATAATAGATCCAAATCATCAATCAACTGAGGAGCTGTAAAAACGAGATCGAGCTCTACAGGACCACAGGTAAAAGTATAATAACTAGAAGTCGCTAATACATCTACAGATTTTTGAATAGCCTCATCAGAGAACTTTACGGCATCTTTCTTTTCACGGAATAAACCAAAATCCACATAGGAACCTCCTGTAGTATTGTGGCAATGAGCAGCAATCACATTCTTACCATTACGCAATTTTTTCTTTGCTGCATCAGTCAGTTTCAAATACACATTGTCTCTCCAAACTAGATCTGTAGAAACTAATTTTTCCCCATTGAGATATAGTTCAAATACATCATCATGAGAATAAATTAAATAAAAATCTTCTGCTAAATCTAAATTATTAATATCGAATTCGCGACGAATATAAATATCAGTATCATTCCCTTTCCATTCAGTGTGAACCCGTTGCATATCGTGGCTACCAAAAGCAGCCTTTCCTTTTTTCCAACTGCTATCATCAAATTGAAATTCTTGCCATCCATTAGATGGTGTGCTATTCGTATAAGCTGCTTCCCAACGTTCTACATTTGTCATAGGGGCAATCGGGACTAAATTTATTTTATCTTTACCTAGAAAACGATATACTTTACCATCTACCCGTAGGGCACCCAATAAAGGCTTCTTTGCACTTGTCCAATGTTCTGTACTCCCTTCCATCAATTTGTCATAAGGAGACCAAATTGAAAAATATGGGTCTGAAACAACAATTGGCACTGACGGGACACGTAGTGCTATTTCTTTAACAGGTTCAAAAAAGTTAGTTGTCTGAGCATTAATCAGCATACTAACAGAAAGAGCCATCATAATTAGTAGTTTCTTCATAATTCTTTTAATTAATCTAAAATTTAAGGTTATCCATCCTACAATCTTCTTACCTTAATAATAAAACAACCCCATGTTAGCTAAATTTCTTCTTACCTTAAATAATACCTTAATGAAAACTTTAATCCTTAATACTTTTATTTTTTCTTTTTACCTATTAACAAATACCAGTATTGTCAAATCTTGAATAGAATGTTATGGAGAAAAGTACTACTGTTTTGTGTATCTTGAGTAGACATAAAACCTGTAAAGGCTAGTTATTTCCCATAGCATTTTATTTCGATCGATACAAAATAAGACAATTAATATAAAAAATAAGGAAAATCTATGGTCAAGAAAGGATAAAATCTGCTCTTTTTTATGTTTTTCTCCTTTTTTAGACTCAATAAATAGAGGTCTCTATGCCGTTTGAGCAATATTTATCCTTTTATGAACAGATATTTTCCTTAGCTTAAAGAAAATTATAAAAGCATGAGCAATCATCAACTTTAACTAAAGAGATATTTGCTGTTTTAGATAGCTTTCTTAAATTTGCAACACGAATGCAATACAGATCACTATAGCAAAATATTTTCCATATATTAAACCAAAGTACGTTACTCAAGAGGGCACTACAGTTCTTTATATTCGATATAATTATGATCGGTTTAAACGTACACTCATCTCTACTGGATACAATATTAAACCTGAATATTGGGATGCCAAGAAGAGATGGATTAAACGTGCTTGTCCACAATACGAAGAAATTGATTCTTGTTTAATTAGAATCACATCAAAACTTGGCAAAATTCTTACTTATGCTAAAGATAATAATCTAGATCCGACTGTTGATTTTGTTTTGCTCGAATTGGAAAAAGATAGGGAATATGATTTGCGTTCCCATCGAATAGATATATTTGATGCATTAGAAAGATATATTATAGAAAAGGCTCCATCTGTTTCTAAAGATCAGATCAAAGATTATAGAACACTTCGTAAACATCTAATTGCTTTTAAGGAATATTCATCTCAACCTTTGTCATTTCATAATTTGAATTTGACATTTTACAATGAATTCATGGATTATTTATTCTATAAAGCTGAAAAGCCAAATGGAACAAAAGGATTACTCACTAACTCTGCAGGGAAAATTATACGATTATTGAAAGGATTTGTTAATTTTCAGATTGTAAAAGGAGCCATTCCGCCAATTGATCTAAGATGTTTCAAAGTTGTAGAGGAAGAAACTGATGCTATTTATTTAAGTGAAAAAGAATTAGCAGCGATATACGAGCTCGATCTATCGGATGATAAGCAATTGGAGAAAATACGCGATATATTTATCACTGGATGTTTTACAGGTTTACGATATAGTGATCTTTCAACTTTAGGTCCAGAACACATTGATTTGGATAATGGAAATATAAACCTTAAACAAAGAAAAGTACATAAGGCAGTTATTATTCCCATGATTGATTATGTTCCAGAGATTCTTAAAAAATACAATTATGAATTACCCAAAATACCAAGATATTTATTTAATGATAGGGTAAAAGAGTTGGGACTAAAAGCGAAGTTAAGACAGAAAGTTGAAATAGTTCGTAAAAAAGGCAAAGAACGAGAAAAACGAATATACGAAAAATGGGAACTAATATACTCCCATACTTGTAGACGCTCTTTTTGTACGAATATGTATTTATCAGGTTTTCCTGCAGAAGAATTGATGCGAATATCTGGTCACAAAAGTCCATCTGCTTTTATGCGATATATCAAAGTTGATAATCTGCAAGCCGCTAATAGATTGAAGGAACTGAGGGCTAGACTTGCCCAATAAAATTAAAAAGATTTGTTTTTATATTATGATTTAAATTATTCATATACTATTTTATTCTACATGTTCATACTATAATAAACAAGATGATATAGGTAAGTGTTCCTAATTAATTCATATCATGAGCATCTGTTGTTTAAGGGGATAATAGACAGCATTGACTAATTGCGAACTGTAACTTATGTAATAAAAATATATTTTACTATTCATTGCTGGTTATAAATCTTAGCTTATTTGTCAATAATCATCCTATAATTATCAAAGGTAGTGCTTTATTTCTATAAAAGGTTAATAATTAACATGTTGTAAATTTCGTATTTTGATTTAAAGCCAAGACATAGTTTCTTTAAAAGAAACAAATAGTTCCTCGGTGAGAAACAAGTTGTTTCTCACCGAGGAACTAACCAATCTTTAATATCTGAAAGAAAAACTACAATAATATTCTTATTTTTCAAAAAATAGACTATGCAGAGCCTTCTTTATAGCGTAATAAATTAATCAAATAAGTTAGTATTCCTAATTAATATGTATCATGAGTATCTATCTAAAGGAGCGAAGCGAAGAATGACGGATAACATTAACTAATTGTGAACAGTTACTTACAAGATGTTTATTCGCCAATTTAAGAGATGAGCATCAGTATATGTTTTAATTATAAACATGTCATATTACTATTATACTTTCATATCTATAATAAACTTCTTTAGTACATAGACATAGTATAAAAAACACAACACAAAGACAATACATTTTTATGTAACAAATTGATATACAATACATTGTTTGCAAGACTGCGGTATGGACAGGACCCTGAGAATNCAACTTTGTACGGATGACTTTGCGGGTCATTGGGCGCATAATGCGAACTTGTCAATAAAAGCTATTATGGGTGTTGCCGGATATAGTGAGATGGCACGTCTACTTGGTTTGGATGATGTTGCGGACAAATATGCTGTTATTGCCAAGAATATGGCGGTGAAATGGGAAGAAATGGCAAACGAAGGTGATCATTATCGTCTTGCTTTTGACCGTAAAGATACTTGGAGTCAAAAATATAATATGGTTTGGGATAAAATCTGGAACCTGAATCTCTTCCCCAATAACGTAATCGAAAAAGAAATCAAGTATTATCAGACTAAGCAGAATCTTTATGGTTTGCCTCTGGATTCTCGCAAAGAGTACACTAAATCGGACTGGATTATGTGGACGGCGGCAATGGCACCTGACCAGAATACATTCGAGAAGTTTATAGATCCCCTTTATAAATACATTGATGAAACAAAAACTCGTGTACCTATCAGTGATTGGCATCATACGGGTAGTGGTGAATACGTGGGGTTCAGAGCCCGCTCTGTTATCGGAGGATATTGGATGCAAGTAATGATAAACAAAATATTATGAGATACTTAATTTACAACATACCTATTTATCAGCTAAATATGAATGCATGCTCTTATCAAATTCCTCTTCAAGGAGAGAAAAGACAAAAATCCGATCAATCAAAACTTACTTCTGAAGAGTATAGCTTTTTTCAGCGGTTTCGTTTGCGTAAACGGAAATACTAAAGGCAATAATAAAACCACTTTAGTGGGGAACTGTGGATCGGAATGGTGAGGAAAAGTACCTGATACCGATTTCTTAAATGGAGAATATGTAAATATTTTATAATGATGGCTATATATTTATTAACTGATTTAAAATTTAATTTATGAGAAAAAGTACTTATTGGAAAATTAGGCATGGTAATCTGTTTTATGGGATTATGCTGGTATTATTTGCGCTTTGCTTCGCAAGTTGCAAAGACGATGAAGATCAGGAAGGAGCTTTTGATCCGAACAAGCCGATAGTTATTACGGATTTTACGCCCAGGAAGGGGGGATACGGTAGTAATTTGATTCTTTTTGGAGATAACTTTGGAAATGACCCTTCCAAAGTGAAGGTAACTATTGGAGGAAAGAATGCGCGGGTAATTACCGTAAAAAATCGTAGCCTGTATTGTGTCATTCCTGAGAAAGCTTACGATGGAAACGTCGAACTAAGTATTGTGGACGAAAATGGTGAGGTACTAGCTGGCTGTGAGGCTGAAGGGGTTTTTGAATATGAAAAGAAATGGCTGGTCAGTACATTCCTTGGAACTCGCTATGAGGTGAGTACTGATTTTGAAGAAAAGGAAGGACCATTTGATGATTGTGGTGGATTTTCGGATATCACATGGTTGTCATTTGACCCCAAATCAAACTTTGACAAGTTATACTTCTGTGCTCATACTCAGAAGAATCGTTTAATTGATTTCGCTGCGAATGACGGAAAAGGATATGTATATGATTTTATTACTCCAGATTTGGAGCGTGTATTCAGTATTCAATGGACTTCTGATGAAAACAAGGACATGGTGCTAACGGATGATACAAGTAATAATAGTAACAGATCTGGAGCTTATTTGGTTTCCCGCTCATCAAACTTTACGACTTTTATTGGACTATTCAATTACATTAGTACCAATGGTAGTATGATCCACCCTATTAATGGGGAGTATTACTGTACTGGTTATTATGCCAGCGATGTGAATAGATATGATTTCGAAACTAAGCAACTTACATATGCTTTTCAAAATCCACGTTCAAAAGCAGTTGTACGTATGTTCCCTCATCCATCTGGAAAGTTCGCTTATCTGATGCAATACAATAATCATTATATAGCCCGTACGGATTATGATGAAGAAAAGAAGTGTTTTATGGCTCCATATCTGATTTGCGGACAGGAAAGCTCTGCGGGATGGATTGATGGTGTCGGAACGAAAGCGAAATTGAATAAACCGACTCAAGGAGTATTTGTGAAGAATCCTGCATATGCAGGCGAAGAGGATGAATATGACTTCTACTTTTGCGATGAAGCAAATCATTGTGTCCGTGTTATGAACCCTCAGGGGCGTATCGAAACTTTTGCCGGACGCGGAAATAATGGAACCAGCGGATATGCAAACGGAGATCTCAGAACCGAAGCAAGATTCAATAACCCTAGAGCAATTGCTTATGACGAAAAACGTAATTGCTTTTATGTCGGTGATGCAGGTAATAAAGTGATCCGTAAGATTGCGAAAGAGGAATAACAATTGACAAACACATATATATACTTATGAAGAAAATTTTTTTATTAACATGTATGATGTTGATCGGTCTTTCCGTTCATGTGTTGGCGCAAGAAATGGTGACGATCACAGGAACAGTAGTTGATGCGAATAAGGAACCAATGATTGGTGCGAATGTATCTATACAGAATATGCCAGGATTGGGAGCGATTACTGATTTGAATGGTAAATACTCGATTAAGATGCCTCCTTACAACAAACTGGTGTTCAGCTATATCGGATTTGAAACAAAGGAAGTATTAGTGAAGGAACAACGAGTGGTGAATGTAACACTGAATGAGGCAGTGGCGCGTGAGATCGATGAGGTTGTTGTAACAGGTACTGGTGCACAAAAGAAGATTGCTGTGACAGGTGCTATCACGAACGTAGATGTAGATGAACTGAAATCAGTGCCTACTACTTCTGTTGTAGATGGTTTGGCAGGTGTGGTCCCAGGTATCATGGCTATGGCAGCAGACGGACGTCCTGGTACGACTTCCGAATTTTGGGTACGTAGTATATCAACGTTCGGTGCTAGCAACGCTGCATTGGTATTAGTAGATGGATTTGAACGTGATATTAATGAGGTTAATGTGGAAGATATCGAATCGTTCACCGTGCTGAAGGATGCTTCTGCTACGGCTATTTATGGTAGCAAGGGTGCGAATGGTGTAGTATTGATCAACACCAAGCGTGGAAAAGAAGGTAAAGTGAATGTAAATGTGAAACTGGAAGGTTTCTATAACACGTTTACGCAGAATTATGATTTTGTAGATGGGTATACATATGCGCGTATGGCGAATGAGGCCAAAATTACGCGTAATCAGGAACCATTGTTTTCACCGGAAGAACTAGATTTATTTCGTTTGGGACTGGATCCGGATTTATTTCCGAACGTAAATTGGATGGATGTCATGATGCGTGACGGAGCTTTTAGTTCACGTGCTACTTTGAATCTGAGTGGTGGTGGTAAGACGGCTCGTTATTTTGTGTCAGGAAGTTATCAGGATCAGCAGGGTATGTACAAAGTAGATGATGAAATGAAAAAAGACTATAACACGAATACGAATTTCCGTAAATGGACATATCGTATGAATGTAGATATAGACATCACTAAATCTACTTTATTGAAGGTTGGTGTTTCAGGTTCGTTGCGTAAGCAGAATGATCCGGGACAAGGAACCACCTCTATCTGGACAGCATTGATGGGATATAACGCTATCTCAGCACCTATTACTTACTCAGACGGGAAGATTCCGGCCATTGGAAACGATAACGGTGACCGTTTTAATCCATGGATACAAGCCACACAGACTGGTTATAATGAAAGCTGGAAAAACGACATTCAAACAAATATTACTTTGGAACAGAAGCTGGATTTCGTTACCAAAGGACTTAAGTTTATCGGACGTTTTGGATATGATACGAATAACTCCAACTGGATTAAACGTTACAAATATCCGGAACTATGGAAAGCGGAGCGTTATCGTACACCGGAAGGTGATTTGGTTTTCTCTAGAACGGTAGCGGAGAAGAAAATGGAACAGACTTCAGGCTCATCGGGTGACCGGAGAGAATTTTTTGAATGGGAATTACATTATGATCGCGGGTTTAAATTACACCATGTAGGAGGAGTGTTGAAGTATACACAGTCTTCAAAAGTATCTACACAAGGAATTGGATCAGACATTAAGAATGGTATAGCTCGTCGTAATCAGGGACTTGCAGGACGTGTAAACTACAATTGGAACTATCGTTATTTTATAGACTTCAATTTCGGATACACTGGTTCGGAAAACTTTCACAAAGATTATCGATTCGGGTTCTTTCCTGCAGTCTCAGGCGCATGGAACGTTGCAGAAGAACCGTTTGTGAAGAAAATAGCCGGAAAATGGTTGAATATGTTCAAAGTTCGTTATTCATACGGTAAGACTGGTAACGACAATTTGGGTAATGACCGTTTTCCTTATCTGTATACTATTGGCGACGGTTCTAACTATCAGTTCGCTGACTATGGTTACGATAGAGTATGGCAAGGTTATCGTTATGCAACGGTTTCTTCTGCAGACGTTTCATGGGAAATTGCTACCAAAAAAGACTTAGGTATCGATTTCAGCATGTTTGATGATAAATTCTCAGGTACAGTAGACTATTTTTATGAGCATCGTGATGACATTTATATGGAACGCAAATATCTTCCATGGATGGCTGGTGTGGAAAGTAACCCGAAAGCTAATGTGGGTTCTGTAAAAGTGGAAGGTTTTGACGGGAATTTTAAATATCGCCAAAAAATAGGAAAGGTAGACTTGACTATACGCGGTAACATGACTTACAGCAAGAATAAGATTCTTGAAAAAGATGAGGAAAATACGGTCTATTTTTACAAACAAGAACAAGGTTATCGCATTAACCAGGCTAAAGGATTAGTTGCTTTGGGATTGTTTAAAGATTATGATGATATTCGTAATAGTCCACGCCAGACATGGGGAGAAGTAATGCCAGGTGACATCAAATACAAAGACATTAATGGGGATGGTATTATCAACAGTGACGACCGTGTAGCTATTGGTGCGACTACCAAACCGAACCTTACATACGGATTCGGTATTGCTGCTAAGTGGAAAGGATTGGATATAAATGTGCATTTTCAGGGAGTGGGTAAATCAACTTATCAGATTAAAGGCACTACTGTCTTCATGTTTAGTTCCGGTGATGGATGGGGTAATATATTGACTGAAATGGCTAATAGTAACCGCTGGATATTAGGCGAAAATGAAGATCCAAATGCCGAATATCCCCGTCTGACTTACGGAGCTAACAGCAATAATCAGCAAGAATCCACTTACTGGCTGAGAAATGGCTCTTATATGCGCTTGAAAACATTGGATATTGGTTATTCGCTTCCTAAGACTTGGGTAAATAAGGCTCATATGAATACGGTACGTTTCTTCTTTGTAGGAACTAATTTGCTTACTTTCTCTAAGTTCAAACTTTGGGATCCGGAAATGGGTAGTTCGGATGGAAAGAAATATCCTCTTAGTAAAACTTTCGCTTTAGGTGTATCAGTTAATTTATAAAACGACAAAAGTATATGAAGAAAAGAATATTAATTTTATCTCTTGTAGTTGCTAGTCTGAGTGTTTTATTTACTGGATGTAAAGACTATCTAGACTCAGACTACTTGTTTGATGAACGTATGACCATGGAAGATATCTTTAGTAATAAAGACTATACGAATAGATGGTTGGCAGAGTGTTATGCCTATCTCGGCAATAACCACATGCAGGATATATGTAGTAAAAATAATGTGCCGTTTAATTTTGCTGATGATATGTACTATGGTGATGGTGGTTATGAAAACTGGAAATATGGAAGGTACGATGAAACCGGTTTAAAAAATAATAGTGATTTGATTTGGCACATGGCTTATAAGTCAATTCGTCAAGCTGCTGTGTTCCTTAATTATATTGATATGAATACGGAATTTACAGACGAAGAGCGTGCTGACTTAAAAGCGCAGGCTCGTTTTTTGAGAGCTTATTATTACTGGATTCTGTTTCGTACGTTTGGTCCGGTTCCCATTGTACCGGATGAAGGTGTGGATTACACTGTGGACTACGATCAAATGGCTTATCCGAGAAATACGTATGAAGAGTGTGCTACTTACATTGCCAATGAACTGAAGAATGCGGCTGCGTCATTACCGATGGCTCGTGGTATACAAGATTTTGCTCGTCCTACTCGTGGAGCTGCATTGGCACTTCGTGCACGTGCATTACTTTATGCAGCTAGCCCATTGGCCAATGGAGGTGCTCCCGCAGAAGTACAAACAGCTATGGTGGACAGACAGGGTAATTCGTTGCTTTCGGACACCAAGGATGAAAGTAAATGGGCGAGAGCTGCTGCAGCAGCGAAAGACGTCATGGACTTGAACCAATACAAATTGTATGTGGCTTATAAAAAAGCGGCTGGTAATGATCCTATCGCTTATCCGGCGACGTTGGAACCACAATCTGATCCGGACAATCATTTTGATGAAAAAAAATGGCCGGAAGGATATATGGATATAGATCCATTTGAGTCATATCGTTCTGTATTCAACGGTGCCATTCTTGCTAGTCAGAATCCGGAACTAATCTTTACGCGTGGACAAAATCAAGGCGGAGAGGGTATAAATATTATGGTAATTCATCAGATGCCTCGTTATGATGGTGGTGGATATAATACGCATGGAATGACCCAGAAACAATGTGATGCTTACTACATGAAAGATGGGGAAGACTGTGATGGCATGAATAGCATGTATGCTGGAAGAGAAGGGTATATTGATCCTATGAGGTATAATATGCGGGGACGTAATACTGATCTTGTAGAAAAAGGAGAACTTGCTGACTATCCTGAGCTGGGACCATTGGGAGTAGGAGTTTGTAAACAGTATGTAGGTCGTGAACCACGTTTCTATGCTTCTGTGGCCTATAATGGTGCAACCTGGAACCTATTGAAAGCTAACTCAGACGATAATAAAGGAGAAAGAACGAATGTACAGGCTTTTTATTACCGAGACAGCCCTGACGGTTACAAACAAACCACTTATTGGTTACGCAGTGGAATTGGTATAAAAAAATATGTGCATCCTGATGACATCTCCCATACGGAAGAAAATGCTTATGAAACCAAATATCTGAGATCTAAGGTTACTCCGGATATCCGTTATGCGGAAATCCTGTTAATTTATGCGGAGGCAATAAATGAACTGACCAGATCTCATGAAGTGATTTCATGGGATGGTCGTACTTATACCATTAAACGAGACATCGAAGAGTTGAAGAAAGGTATCCAGCCGATTCGTATTCGTGCTGGTATTCCTGATTACAAAGCTGATATTTATGAAGATCAGGTGAAGTTTCGTATTAAGTTGAAACGTGAACGCCAGATTGAGTTGTTTGCTGAGGGGCAACGTTATTTTGATTTACGTCGTTGGTGTGATGCTCCGGCTGAGGAATCTACTCCAATTTATGGCTGCAATGTATACTGTACCAAAGCAGCGGCTGCAAGTTTCCATACTCCGGTAGAAGTACCTTCTTTGAGAAATATCTTTTCTCTTAAGATGTGGTTCTGGCCAATTAACCCTACTGAACTGAGACGTAACAAGAATTTGAGTCAAAATCCGGGATGGAGAGATCCGGAATAATCTTATAAATTAAGTATGAATATGAAAAAAATATATTATCTTTTTCTAATAATGATGGCAGGAGTGTGCTGCGCATCGTGTAACAACGAATGGGAGGATGAACAATTCCTGCAATTGGTGTCATTGAAAGCAGAGCCAAATAGTGATGGTGTGACTCCGGTTTATGTTCGTTATAAACCGGGTGGAGTGGTGTCATATAATCTTCCTTTGCTCCTTAGCGGATCGACCATGAATACTCATAACTGTGTTGTACACATTGCCGTCGATGAGGATACATTGAAAACTCTGAATAAGGAACGTTATGGTGAGATGGATAAGATTTATTATGAAATGCTGACGCCTGAATATCGTAGTTTTCCTGAAACAGTGGAAATTCCTGCCGGAGAATGTAGTGCTTTATTGCCTATCAGTTTTACATTGGGAGGACAAAATGGAGAGAATCCACTTGATTTATCGGACAAATACATATTGCCTTTGACGATTGTGGACGATTTGTCATACAACTATCAGGCCAATCCGCGTAAACACTATCGGAAAGCATTATTGAACGTGATTCCATTTAATGATTATTCTGGTACTTATGCTAGTACACAATGTAAAATTACTGATCAGGATAAAGGTACATTTACAGTGACTGAACGTAAAAGTTATGTATATGATGATAATACTATCTTTATATATGCAGGAATGAGGGATGTGGATTATTTGGACCGTAAGTTTTATAAAGTGTTTATTGAATTTACTGATGAGAAAATTGATCTTCAGAAGAAGAAACTGAGGCTTTGGAGTGATAATGATGATAAAGTTTCGGGCAATGCTTTTGAGCTGGGATCTAACCAATCTTATTATACGATAGAGGAACAGTATGATGTGACTAAACCGTATCTAAAGCATATCTACTATACACTTTATATTGATTATAAGTTCGTGGATTATCATACTAGCCCTGGACAACGTTTGCCATATACAGTGCAGGGAACTTTGTCTATGCAGCGTGACCTCAATACATTGATTCCTGATGAAGATCAGCAGATTGAATGGGATTAATAGTGGTTTAAATTAAATCAGTAAGAGGTTGTCAAGACTCTTTTTGATGCAACCTCTTCTACTCTATGTCCAATTATACTGATTGATATACAATAACTATATCATATTCATTTTTTTTTGAGATGATAACTGGTATATTCATTATTATATTTACTTTTGTGAGCTATGAATTTTTGGACGGTTTTGCAGAGTATTCTTTATTTGTGGAATAAAGACAATATTTATAAAAAATAGAATGCGGCAATAAACCTTCATACGTATAGTTAATCAAAAGGAAATACTTAATCAATATCAATGAACAAATTATGGTAACACGAAGAGACTTTCTTAAGACAATGACAATGGCTTCCGCCGGTCTGGCACTTGGAAGCGGTGAAGCGTTGAACGCCCAGAACCTAACGTCCAACAGAGGTAAAAACGGCAAAGTGAAGATCGCCTATATCGGTATCGGAAACCGCGGTGAACAAATCATCGGCGATTTTGCACGTACCGGTATGGTGGAAGTAGTAGCATTGTGTGATGTGGACATGGGAGCCAAACATACTCAAAAGGTAATTGGTATGTATCCCAAAGCAAAGCAGTTCAGAGACTTCCGTCAGATGTTCGACAAGGCAGGAAATGAATTTGATGCTGTGGCAATCGCTGTTCCCGACCACTCCCACTTTCCTATCAGTATGCTGGCTCTGGCCTCAGGCAAACATGTATATGTGGAAAAACCACTGGCACGTACATTTTATGAAGCCGAACTGTTGATGCAGGCTGCATTGAAGCGTCCTAACTTGGCAACTCAAGTCGGTAATCAGGGACATTCGGAAGCGAATTACTTCCAATTTAAAGCGTGGATGGACGCAGGAATTATTAAAGACGTTACTGCCGTGTCCGCACACATGAATAATGTTCGCCGTTGGCACAAGTGGGATACTAACATTTATAAGCTCCCTTCCGGACAACAATTACCCAAGGATATGGACTGGGATACATGGCTGGGAGCGGTTCCTTATCATGAATATAATGAAAAGTATCATCAAGGTGAATGGCGTTGCTGGTATGACTTCGGTATGGGTGCCTTGGGTGACTGGGGAGCACATATTCTGGACACGGTTCATGAGTTCCTGGAATTGGGATTGCCTTATGAAATTACCTTGACTCACCAGGAAGGCCATAATGATTACTTCTTCCCTTATTCTTCCACCATCCTTTTCCGTTTCCCTGCCCGCAAGGGAATGCCACCGGTAGATATCACCTGGTATGACGGTTTGGACAACCTTCCTCCTATTCCGGCGGGTTATGGCGTTTCCGGTCTGGATCCGAATATCCCTACAACGAACCAGGGAACTGCTCCGGCTGCTAAATTGAATCCCGGAAAGATTATCTATACGAAGGATTTGATCTTTAAGGGTGGTAGTCATGGCAGTACATTGTCGATCATTCCTGAGGAAAAGGCAAAGGAAATGGCTGATAAATTACCGGAAGTACCGAAAAGTCCTTCAAACCACTTTGAGAACTTCTTACTTGCCTGTCAGGGGGTTGAGAAAACGCGTTCACCGTTTGAAATCAATGGGGTGTTGAGCCAGGTATTCTCATTGGGAGTAATGGCGCAACGTTTGAATACACAGTTATTCTTTGACCCTCGTACAAAACAGATTACTAACAATGAATTTGCCAATTCGATGTTGGCGGGATTACCACCGCGTAAAGGATGGGATGAATTTTATAAGTTGTAAATGTTGAATTGAAAGACCTATTCTATATCTTTTTTGAATACCATATTTTGATATTCTCTAAAGATATAGAATAGTATAATCTATGTAATATGTGTAAAAAAGACAGAATATAATAGTTTTGGATGATATACACTAGATGTAAAATTTAAGATAGGGATATAAAGATTACCAACAGATTGGTTGGAGTCGATTCGAAGTGTCGTTTATTTATCTGGATAAAATATACAATCACTATCCATGTTTATGTTTGAAAGTGAGTAATCACAATACTCATATAATTACCTTTATTCCTTGAATAGTGGAATGAAGTATCGATAAAATCCTAAATCAGACAAGCATGAATTTCGTGATTATTGAGTAACGAGATCATAAATATAATATTGGGAGGAAAATATTTTTCTTTCAATACTAAACTTATACTCTTTCTGATAATATTTATATCCCTATTGATTAATAAATAAAAATCTATCATTATGCTAAAGAAGATATTTATACTATTATCTTTTTTTCCTTTTCAATTGCTTTTGGCTCAATCTAGTCAATTGACTGATTTCCCGGAAGGTTACACTCCGGAAGAAGTTGGTAAACGTTTAGCCTACCGTTTTGTAGATGGTAAACACGCACTGCATGCCGGTAAATGGATTAGTTATCCGGAGACTTTTAACTGGAACGGTGCCCTTCAATTGGCTAAAATAACCAAGGACAAAAAGCTCTTCAAACTCCTGGAAAATAAATTCGAGCCTTTGTTTACCACGGAAAAGAAGTTGCTACCTATTATGAATCATGTCGATTTGAATATGTTCGGAAGCCTGCCTCTGAACCTGTATCAGATGACAAAGAAAAAGAAGTACCTGAAACTGGGACTGCCTTATGCTGATACTCAATGGAAGGTTCCTGAGAATGCGAAACCTTCGGAAAAGGAATGGGCCGGCAAAGGCTACTCCTGGCAGACACGTCTTTGGATTGACGATATGTATATGATTACCATCGTACAGACTCAGGCTTACAAGGTAACCAAAGATCGCAAGTACCTTGACCGTGCAGCCAAAGAAATGGTACTTTATCTGGATGAGCTGCAACGTCCCAACGGCTTGTTCTATCATGCTCCCGATGTACCATTTTACTGGGGACGCGGTAACGGCTGGATGGCTGCCGGTATGACCGAGTTACTACGTAACCTCCCTAAAAATCATCCAAACCGCGAACGCATTATGCAGGGATATCACACCATGATGAAAAGCCTGCTGGATTACCAAACCTCAAGCGGTATGTGGAACCAATTGATTGACCAGCCTGACTGCTGGGCCGAGACTTCCGGATCTGCCATGTTTACTTTTGCTTTTATTGTAGGTGTGAAGAATGGCTGGCTGGATGCAGAGGTATACGGTCCTGCTGCACGTAAAGCATGGATGGCTTTGGTGTCCTATATTAATGATAAGGGGGCTGTGAGAGAAGTATGTGTCGGAACAAACAAGAAGAATAGTAAGCAGTACTACTATGACCGTCCCCGCAATACGGGGGATTATCATGGACAAGCTCCTTATCTGTGGTGTACAGTTGCACTACTGGAAAAGTAAGTCGAATAACTTAATTAATTATTAAAAACAAGAAATTAAACATGTACAAGATATTAAAACATCTCTTTCTCCTATTCCTAATTTTCTTATGTTCACCATTTGTTTCAGGTCAGAGCCATACCAATGTCTCCCATTCTCCTGAACGTCTCCTGCTTGATTCAGAGATCACCCATGGAGGAAACTATCAATGGAAAATGATTAAAGCAGGCGATGTGAACGCATCCGGCGAGACAATCTCCCAACCGGATCTCCATACTTCAGAGTGGATGCCAGCCATCGTTCCGGGAACTGTCCTGAACTCCTTGGTATACAATAAGAAATACCCCGAACCCTATTACGGAATCAACAACAAGCTGGAATCTAAGCTGATTCCCGACATCTCGGAAACAGGACGCGATTTCTACACCTACTGGTTTCGCACAGAATTCACTGTCCCCGAATCCTTCAAGGGAAAAACCATCTGGCTTCAACTCGACGGAATTAACTACCGGGCGGAAGTATGGGTGAATGGAAATCTGCTCAGTACTATTCATGGCATGTTTATGCAGGATTACATCAACGTGTCGGAATTCGTCAAGATAGGCAAGAAAAACGCGCTCGCCATTAAAGTATATCCCGTCGATGTTCCCGGTAGTGCCAAGCCCAAAACATGGGGAGCCGTAGGTGAATTCCATAATGGTGGAAACGGCAATATCGGTCTGAACACCACCATGCTGATGACAGTGGGATGGGATTTTACCTTCATGGACGGTATTCGTGACCGTAACACCGGTATTTGGAGAAACATATCCCTTTATACAACAGGCAAAGTAGCCCTTCGCCACCCCTTCGTCAAATCCGAACTGCGGAAGCCCGGCTATGACCAGGCACGCGAGTCTGTGTCGGTGGAAGTAGTTAATCCCTCGAACAGCTACAGCGGAATAAACTGCACAGTAAAAGGCGAAATCCTTGGTGAAAACATTACTTTTGAGAAATCACTCCGAATTCTGCGTGGAGAGGAAAAGGTGCTGACCTTCACTCCCGAAGAATTTCCCCAACTGGTGATCAACTCACCCCGTTTGTGGTGGCCTGTTAATAAAGGACCCCAGAACCTGTATGATTTAAAACTGACTGTATCCGTTGACGGAGTAGTCTGTGACTCTGTAAAAACAAGATTCGGTATACGTGAAATCACTTCCGATACAAACACACCCGATAAATCCCGCGTATTTTATGTCAATGGCAAACGCTTGTTTATCCGTGGAACCAATTGGATTCCGGAAGCCATGCTGCGAACTTCTGATGAACGTACCTATGCCGAACTGAGGTATACCCGCCAGTCCGGTGTAAATCTGGTGAGAATGTGGGGAGGCGGCATTGCCGAATCTGATTATTTCTTCCAGTTGTGTGACGAATTAGGTTTGTTGGTATGGCAGGAATTCTGGATGACAGGTGATACGAAACATCCCCAGGATAAAGGTTCGTATTTGGCCAATGTCACTTCGACGGTAAAACGTATCCGTAACCATCCTTCACTGGCCTATTACGTGGCATCCAATGAAAGCTCCGAGGTGACAGGTACTCCTGAATTGTTGATGGAACTGGATGGAACCAGAGGTTACCAGATGCAATCCGAGTGTGCTGGTGTACACGACGGAAGCCCTTATAAACAAGTGAACCCGATGCAACATTATGAAAATACGGCTTCTCCCCGCGGCAGTCGTGTAGATGGCTTTAATCCTGAGTATGGAGCCCCGACACTTCCTACGGTAGAAATCCTTCGTGAGATGATGGATGAGAAAGACCTCTGGCCTATTAACAAGAAGGTGTGGGATTATCTGGACGGGAATGGTTTCCATTTGATGACTACCCTTTATACAGATCTGGTCAATCAATACGGTGAATCTTTATCTATTGATGAGTTTGCCCGCAACGGACAATTGTTGGGTGCCATTAACTCTAAGAGCATCTGGGAGGTATGGAACTACAACAAGCTGGATTACGGTGACCGTTTTTGTTCGGGTCTACTGTTCTGGTATCATAACTGCTCGATGCGTCAGGTGGCTTCCCGTATGTGGGACTGGTCTTTGGAGCCGACGGCATCGCTTTATCATACAGCCAACTCGTTGGAGCCGTTGCATGCACAGTTTGATTACTTGAAAAATACCGTATCGGTAGTGAATGACTTTTACCGGGATTTCAATGACTATAAAGTAGTGGCACAGGTCTATGATATCGACAGTCGGAAAGTATTGGAAGAATCTGCTATAGTGAATCTTCCTGAGGACGGAGTCGCGAATGATGTACTGACGATCCGTTTCCCAGAGAATATATCCCAGGTTCATTTTATCAAGCTGACCCTGAAGGATGAAAAGGGGAAAGAAGTTTCTTCGAACTTCTACTGGCGTTCTAAGGATAAATATGAGGGAAAGACCACGTTGACAGGACCTGCCACTTCGGGTTTCAAACAATTGGGTGATCTCAAGTCTGCCAGAGTGAAGCTGTCATATAAGGTTAGGGAAGAGGGAAACCGTTACTTTGTGGATGTGGTTCTGAAGAACAGCTCCAACCGCATTGCTTTCTTCAATCAGCTGCAATTCTTGAATTCGAAAATGAGTCCGATCCGTCCATCATTCTATACGGATAACTTCTTTACGTTGATGCCTAAAGAGAATAAGGTGGTAACCATTGAGACGGGTAAGGAGAAACTAGGAGAAGGTGTAATGTTGGTTCTGAAGGGATGGAATACAGAGAGCCAAGAGTATAAACTGAAATAATAGGGACAAGAATAGTAATTTAGAATAAAAATTAAAACAAGCGTATAAAGTGAGAAGACTCTACACACTTAGTATCTTATTACTACTCAGCTGGGGAATATCTGCGCAGAATAGCTATGACCTGGTAATTGTCGGTGGAAATCCCGGGGGTATAATGGCGGCAATTGCCGCCGCCCGAGAAGGTAAAACTTCAGTAATCCTGGAACGTACCAGCCATGTGGGTGGCCTTCCGGTCAATGGATTGGGGGCAACGGATATTGCTACTCGTCAAGCAACTACAGGGTTATTCTCAGAGTTTACATCAAGAGTAAAACAATACTATATCGACCGATATGGAGATAAATCACAACAGGT
The DNA here is from genome assembly GCF_900155865.1 of Bacteroides bouchesdurhonensis. Lineage (GTDB taxonomy): Bacteria > Bacteroidota > Bacteroidia > Bacteroidales > Bacteroidaceae > Bacteroides > Bacteroides bouchesdurhonensis. Next base: position 12,792 of record NZ_LT707006.1, on the reverse strand, counting down.
GAAAGACTGTAGTGATGGCTTTCATTTTGAACCTTTAGTTGCAGCCCATGTCTACAAACAGATGTTGGAAGAACACAAAGACAAGATCAATGTGTTTTTGCTGCGGCAGTTTGATGCGGAAGACAAAAATATCTCACTTAGAGACGGACATATCGAAAGTATCCGCATATTGAACCGGGAAACAGGACAGAACGAAACATACTTCGGTAAAATCTTTATAGACGCTACTTATGAAGGAGATTTAGGTGCTGCTGCCGGGGTTCCATTCCGCGTAGGTAGGGAGAGTCGTGAGGAATTTGGAGAACCGGGAGCCGGACGTACTTATGAATACTGGAAAAGCTTACCTGCAGAAGGTAGTACGGGACAGGCGGATAACGCAGTACAGGCATATAATTATCGACTTTGCCTGACTGATGATCCTGCGAAACGTATTGCTTTCCCCAAACCGAAATCTTATAATCGGAAAGAATACGTATCACTCATAGAAGATGTATGGACTGGGCGAAATACGCAGCGTGTGATGGCAGAAGTGACAGACGAAATGATGGAAGAAAATCGCCGTCACATAGCTGGAGGAAACCGTAGTAAATTACCTGGAGACAGCTGGGGAATCTGGAAACTGAGTAGCTTAGTTAAACTCCCCAACCGAAAGGCAGACGGGAATAACCAACATGCTGCATTCCTTTCTACTGATCTTCCCGAAGAAAATTGGCCTTGGCCTACTTCCTCTTGGGAATGGAGAGATAAATTTGCTGAACGTCTAAGGGATTATACATTAGGGTTGTTCTGGTTTGCACAGAATGACAGCGAGCTTCCTGAACATTTTCGCAAAGAGATATCACAGTGGGGACTTGCGAAAGATGAGTATGAGGATAATGGATATTTTCCTCGTCAAGTATATGTCCGTGAAGGCCGCCGATTTGAAGGGGTGTATTTTTTTACGGCCAAAGATGCGTTGCCAGTGTCACCGGGTAAACGTCCGCCCCTGCATTCAGGCAGTGTGACCGCCAGTCATTATGCACTTGATTCACATGCTGCCCGTAAGCGGGAAACTGGACGAGTCCACTTGGATGGATTTATTAGCTATCCTACTGCTGTATATACAGTTCCTTTGGGTGTTATTCTGCCCCGCAAGGTGGATAACCTGTTATTGCCAGTACCTGTATCTGGTTCACACATCGGCTTTTCTACATTACGTATGGAACCTTGCTGGATGGCTTTAGGACAGGCAGCAGGAATTACAGCTTCTCTTGCTATAGATCGGAAGACCTCAGTACGTGCGGTTGATATAGCTATTTTGCAAGACATCCTTATCAGAGAAAAGGCAACGTTGATCTATTATCGTGATGTACGCCCGGAAGATAAAGATTTTCCTATGGTGCAATATCTGGGATTAAGAGGGTATTTGAACGAATGGGATGCCGACTTACAAAAGGTGGTCGATGAGGCTACACTAAGAAACTGGGAGAAACTTTGTGGCTTTAAACTGAAAGCAATTTCAGGAAAGACTTTAAGAGGAGAAACGTTGAAAGAAATATTCAACATACGCCAGTGATTCTCTGAAATCCTGGTGGGGCATTATTAAACTGTTTGTGGAGTATTAATGGTCTATATCTTAACTATTAATAGTATACATCTCAGTTATTAATACTTTATAGTTCAACTATTAACAACCAATAATAGACTATGAATATGCTCAAAATAAGCTATTTATAATGAAATGATTGGATGCGCTTATGAAAGTTTAATTAGATATATAAGCGAATTCAAAAGCGTAATTTTATTTATTGATAAACTAAAAGACAAAATGAAATTAAGACTCTTAACTTGTTTGGCAATAGGACTATTCTTATGTGGATTCTCCACGTTGCCTTCTTCAATTGTTTCAAGTGAAAAACAATCTGAAAAGTGGGTGATAGGGCCATTTTTGCGCCCTGAAAAAGGTAATCCGGTCATTTCCCCACAACCGACAGCTTTTGATTGTCCAATGCAAGAACAAAAAATCAAATGGGAAGAAAGTGATACTTTTAATCCGGCAGCTACTGTAAAAGATGGAAAGATTGTTGTACTCTATCGGGCAGAAGACAACTCTGCACAGGGGATAGGAAAAAGAACATCCCGTATTGGATATGCCGAAAGTACAAACGGAATAACAATGTCAAGATTGAAGGCACCAGTACTCTTTCCTGCTGAAGATGAATTTAAAAGTATTGAGTGTCCGGGTGGTTGTGAAGACCCTCGTGTAGCGATGACTAAAGATGGATTGTATGTAATGCTTTATACAGCGTGGAACCGTCAAACTCCCCGCCTTGCCGTTGCTACCTCCAGAGATTTGAAGAACTGGACCAAACATGGGCTTGCTTTTGAAAAAGCTTATGATGGTCGGTTTGCTAAGATTGCAAGTAAATCGGCTTCTATTCTTACAAAAGTGAATGATGGAAAAATAGTCATTGATAAAGTAGATGGTAAATACTTTATGTATTGGGGCGAATATGCTGTTTATGCTGCCACGTCTGAAAATCTGGTGGATTGGTATCCGGTATTGGATGAAAATAATCAATTAAAGAAACTGGCTAGACCACGTAAAGGATACTTTGACAGTCAGATGACAGAATGTGGTCCTCCGGCTATTCGGACGAAGTATGGTATTGTTTTAATGTATAATGGTAAAAATGATAAAAAAAACGGAGATCCAAACTATCCGGGAGGTGCTTATTGTGCCGGACAAATGCTATTTGACAACAAAGATCCTTATAAACTTTTAGATCGTTTGGATAAACCTTTCTTTGTTCCCGAAGCTTCTTTTGAGAAAAGCGGCCAATACAAGGATGGAACAGTCTTTATCGAAGGATTGGCTTACTTTAAAAAGAAATTATATCTTTATTATGGATGTGCCGACTCAAAAGTTGCAGTATCTGTGTGCGATAATGTAAAGAACTTATTGAAAATAGACTGATATAATTTCCTATAGTTAATTAAGTTTGCACAGTTTGTCAAAGAGTATCCGGATGGTATCTCATTGAGTTTTCTGATGGACGTTTTTCTGCATACTTCTGTGAAACGTTTTTTCAAGAAGGACAAATACTGGGGAAAGTATAGTTGCTGCACTCATTTTCAAATAGGGGGATATAATGTAAGACTGCAGAATATTTTCCTAAAAGGAAAATAAACGTAGAAACGTAAATCACTACTTTTTTATAGAATAATAGGGGGAAATATCAGGTGATGGATATTTTCTCCTTGTTTTTAGTTAGTTTGAATAGATTTTTTCCTTTGTTGGTCAGAATATTGCGTTTTAAATGAATTTTCTTTCTTAACTTTGGCACCACAAATAAGGGTATTAAATTCTTTAATATCGTTTGCGTACACGAAAATACATATATAGATAATAACAACCAAATTTAGTACCAACAGGATTAGTGTTAATTCTACAAATTAGAAAAGATTGTATATGAAAAAGAATATTTTACTGGCTTTACTTTTGTTCTGTGCCGCTTCTTTGACAGCACAGAATTGGGAACCTCTTTTTAATGGTAAGAACCTGAAAGGGTGGAAGAGGCTGAACGGTACAGTTGAGTATAAAGTTGTAGATGGTGCCATTGTAGGTATTTCTAAAATGGGAACCAATAACACATTTCTTGCTACGACAAAAAACTATGGAGATTTTATTCTTGAATTTGATTTCAAAGTAGATGATGGTTTGAACTCTGGTGTACGATTTCGTAGTGAAAGTACAAAAGATTACCAGAAAGGACGCGTACATGGTTATCAATTCGAAATCGATCCATCTAAAAGTGCATGCTCAGGTGGCATTTATGATGAAGCACGTCGTAGTTGGCTGTATCCTTAAACTAAGAATCCGTGTACGTAAACAGTTTTTAAAAACAATGCTTGGAACAAAGTTCGTATTGAAGCTGTTGGAAATTCGATTCGTACTTGGATCAATGGGGTACCTTATGCTAACCTCTGGGATGATAAGACTCCTGAAGGATTTATTGCTTTGAAAGTACATGCTATCGGTAATGCTGCTGATGAAGGAGGTGATATAGAAATCTTTGTAAGATGCACAGAAACTGAAACGGATGATTATAACTATGTAGTTAAAAATTTAAGCTATCCTCCCAGTGAAAACACAGTAGATGTAGCCTTTTATATGACTGACTTTTATTTTAATAACAATGATCTATTAAAGTACAAGCACGATTTGCTCAATAAACGTAACAATTAATATTATTTATCTTAAAAAAAATGTATTATGAAAAAGAAGACAAAAAGTAATGTTTGGCACATCCAATGGATGTTGTTAGTATTTGTCGCTCTTTGCTTCACTGGTTGCAAAGGCGACAATAAGGTTGCATCAGAAGTAAATGCGATACCTAATACTATTTCTCCGAGTGAAGCCAAAGACGGTTGGGTATTGCTGTGGGATGGTAAGACTACTAACGGGTGGAGAGGAGCAAAACTTTCTACTTTCCCGGAAAAAGGTTGGAAAATTGAAGATGGTATCCTGAAAGTGATGAAGAGTGGTGGAGCGGAATCAGCTAATGGTGGTGATATCGTGACTACACGTAAATATAAGAATTTTATTTTAACTGTAGATTTCAAGATTACTGAAGGTGCTAATAGTGGAATTAAATACTTCGTTAATCCGGATATGAATAAAGGAGAAGGTTCTGCCATTGGTTGCGAATTCCAGATTCTTGATGACGACAAACATCCTGACGCTAAACTAGGTGTGAAGGGTAACAGAAAACTTGGTTCACTGTATGACCTGATTCCGGCTCCGGTTGAAAAACCTTTTAAAAAAGGAGAGTTTAATACGGCTACTATTATTGTAAAAGATAACCATGTTGAACATTGGTTGAATGGCGTTAAGCTTATCGAATACGATCGTAACAATGATATGTGGAATGCATTGGTGGCTTACAGTAAATACAAAAACTGGCCGAACTTCGGAAATTTTGAAGAAGGAAATATTCTTCTGCAAGATCATGGAGATGAAGTATGGTTCAAGAATGTGAAGATTAAAGAACTGAAATAAGAAATAAAATGTCCACCTTGCTTTTGAAGAAAGGTGGACATTTTACACAAAGCCCTTGTCATGTGTCGTTCTTTTCAACATTTATATAGACAATCTTCTGATGGTGACAGTTTACTCTATGCTTGGTTTCCGTCTATGCATACCCGGGTAGATATTATTTTATCCAGTCAGTACTCAGAAGATAAATTATTGTTGGTCATTGCAACTATACAGGATATATTGCGGCAATTAGAAAAGACTGCCAATTATTATGATGCGGATAGCGAACTTGCACAGATCAACCAAACAGCCTCTTTACATCCTGTGAAACTCAGTTCATCTCTTTATGAAATGATTTATTTATGTCTGGAATATCACAGGAAAACTTTGGGTTGTTTTGATGTCACTGTCCATTCTGAACATTATACCCGAAATACGATACAATCGGTACAATTGTCTGCCGAAGACCAGACTGTATTTTTTCAGAAAAAGGGAACAACCATAAATTTATCCGGTTTCCTGAAAGGATATGCTTTGGAGCGGATTAGAGGGATATTGGAAAGTTATGCAATAAGAAATGCATTAATAAATATGGGAAATAGTTCGATATTGGCAATAGGAAACCACCCTAATGGTAAAGGGTGGAAAGTTGATTTTGACAAGCGACTTCATATAGGAAAAGACAGTGAGAATAATGCTTTGATATTATTTGATGAATGTCTCACAACTTCAGGAAATGACTCTGCTGAGCGCAAACATTTAATTTCTCCTCACAGTGGTAAATTGGTAGAAGGTTGTAAGCAATTAGCGGTAGTGACAACTAATGGAGCTATTGGAGAAATATTTTCTACCAGTCTATTTGTTGCTGATGAAGAACTGCGTGCATTATTAATTGATCGTTTTCATTTGAAGACAGTCATTGAGTTATAGGCGATATTGTTGTATTTTGAGTACATTTTGTTGCTTAGTAGAATGAGATTGAGCATTTGATCCTAATTTCTCAATCATCGGTTTATATTTTATCCTGTTTCTATTTATTTTTATTTTCATTTGTATCATTGATACATAAATTAATTTTTTATGAAAACCAAATCTTTGTTGTTAGGACTCTTTTGCTGTTGTTGTATTTCAGCAGAAGCGCAAGTGTTATTGAATAAAGGGGCAGGGAAAAATAGTTTTCCTATTGTTTCGCCATCCTCAAAGGCTGTTGTTTGTGTTGATGGAAAAGATGAAATAGTGGTACGTAAGAGTGTTTCTTTATTTGTAGAAGATGTGAATCGTGTGGCGGGTCAGACATTGGAAATTGCAGAAAAGGAACCGGGTGATGTATCAGCACGTTACGCTATTATTGTAGGTACTATTGGTGAAAGTGAATGGATCAACAAATTAGCTGCTCGAAATAAGATTGACACTACATCCATAGCAGGGGGATGGGAAAGATATTTGATAGAGAAGGTTAGCAATCCTGTACCAGGTATCAAAAATGCAATTGTAATTGCTGGTAGTGACAGACGTGGTACAGCTTATGGACTTCTTTCTATTTCCAGAGCGATAGGTGTCTCTCCTTGGTATTGGTGGGCCGATGCTCCGGTAAAACAACTTAAACAGTTGAATGTAAACGTCAATAAGTATATTTCGAACGAACCGACAGTAAAGTTCAGAGGTATCTTTATCAATGACGAAGATTGGGGACTTTATAAATGGTCAAAAGAGAATTTTGAAAAAGAACGTGGAAACTTCGGCCCCAGAACATATGCAAAGGTTTGTGAGTTGTTATTACGTCTTCAAGCCAATTACTTATGTCCCGCCATGCACGATGCGTCGATGGCATTTCATCGGATTCCGGAAAACAGATTAGTAGCGGATAGTTTTGCTATTGTCATGGGATCGTCACATTGCGAACCATTGCTGTTTAATACAGCTAGTGAGTGGAAACGTGATAAAATGGGTGAATGGGACTATATCAATAACAAAACAGGTGTAGATAAAGTCTTGAAATCACGTGTTGAAGAATGTGCTCCTTTTGAAAATGTATATACATTGGCTTTACGTGGTTTGCATGATAAAGCAATGAATGCCAGCAATGATATGTCCGATAGAAAGAAGATGCTTCAGGAAGCACTAATGGCGCAGAGACAAATGCTGGTCGATGTCATTGGCAAACGTGCAGAAGATATTCCTCAAGCTTTTACCCCTTACAAGGAAGTATTGGATGTATATGATGAGGGGTTGGAACTTCCGGATGATGTGACTATTATCTGGCCGGATGACAATTACGGCTATATGAAACGTTTGAGTAGTCCGAAAGAACAGAAGCGTTCCGGACGTTCCGGCGTATATTACCATTCTTCTTATCTAGGTAAACCTCATGATCACCTTTGGATGAATACGGTTTCACCTACTTTAATGTATGAAGAGCTGCGTAAAGCTTATGATATGACAGCCGACCGTATCTGGTTACTTAATGCCGGTGATATTAAATCTTGTGAATTTGCAGTAGACTATTTTCTGACAATGGCTTTTGATATCAACGCCTTCAATTTTGAAAGAGCAGCCAATTACCGTACCGAATGGTTGTGTGGTATGTTAGGAGATGAATATCGGGAAGAATATCAAGATGTGATTAACTCTTTCTACAAGTTAGCCTTTGAGCGTAAACCGGAGTTTATGGGGTGGGGCTATCAATGGGCAACAGACAAACATGGGAATGAACGGAATACAGATACCGACTTCTCATTTACAAATTACCGGGAAGCAGATATTCGCTTGGCCGAATATACACGTATTGGGTCTATTGTTGAGAAGATACTGAATCAATTGTCGGATGACCACCAAAAAGCCTGTTTCTATCAGTTGTTATATTATCCGGTAAAAGGCTGTGAGTTACTTAATCAGATGGTTTTGAATGGTCAGAAAAATCGTTGGTATTCCATTCAGCAGAGAGCGGCTACCGGATTCTTGGCAAATAAGACAAAGGTATGTTATGATAGCCTGCAAATAATTACGGACGGATATAACTCTTTGTTAGGTGGTAAATGGAACCATATGATGACCATGAAACAAGGTTTTGCCTCCTCTTATTTCAAACTTCCGGAATTGCGCACAGTTTCATTGGAAAATAATGCATCTTTGGGAGTGATGGCGGAAGAGGAAGATATATTAAAAGGGTTGAAAAGTTTCCACTCATTACCAGCTTTTAATACCTACTTACGCCGTTCATATTATGTAGACGTTTTCAATAAAGGTACGGCACCGTTAAAATGGCAGGCAAATGTTTCAAACGATTGGATTGTATTGAATAAGAAAACTGGTGAGACAGCTACTGAAGAACGTATTGATGTATCAATCGATTGGACAAAAGTACCTGTAGGCGAAAGAGTGTTGGGGACATTGGAAATCTCGTCTGCCAACGGCGAAAAAGAAAATGTTTACGTTTCAGTATTCAATCCTTCCTCACCTTCGCTGGCGGAGATGGATACCCTGTTCGTTGAGCATAACGGCTATGTCTCAATAGATGCAGCAAGTTTTCATCGCAAAGTGGAGAATAAAGATATCAAGATGATAACAATTCCTAATCTGGGTGTTGAAAATACAGCTATCCAATTAGGTAACCCAGTGGCTCCACCACAGCGGACAGCAGGACGTAGTACCCCACGATTAGAATATGATTTTTACACTTTCGAACAAGGTTCTGTAGATGTTTATACGTATGTCCTGCCAACATTCGTCCTATGTAAAGACAGAGGATATGCTGGACATGAAGCAACGAATGTCGAAACAAAATATGGTGTATGTATCGACGAAGGTCCTGTGATGAATCCATCCACTTCTTCTTTTGAGTATGCACAACTTTGGTATGAAAGCGTATTGAAAAATTGTAGAATAAATAAAACCACTCTGCATATAGATAAGCCTGGTAAACATACGGTAAAAATTATTTGCGGAGATGCAGGAACAGTTATTCAAAAGATTGTTTTGGACTTTGGTGGAATGAAACGTTCTTATATGGGACCACGACCTACAAGGAATAAATAAGTTTCTTAAAAATAGAAGCTGTAATTAAAAAGAATATTTTGCATTGTACTGGATAAATTCAAGAGTGGACTTATCCGGTACAATGCATTTGGAATATATAATGGTCTGTATTTTTCCTTTATTGAATAATAATTTTTGTATTATGTAAGGTGTAATGCCTATATTTGTACTATTGAAAATAAATTAAATATCTAATATTTATGAATTCTAAATTATTACTTCTACCGGCCGCACTGACACTAGCCGGAAATTTCGTCGCAAAAGACAAAAATAAGAGGACCGACAAGCGTCCGAATATTCTAGTGATTCTTGCGGATGATTTAGGTTATTCTGATTTAGGATGTTATGGTAGTGAGATTCACACTCCCAATTTGGACAAGCTGGCACAGCAAGGTGTTCGTTTCAATCATTTCTATAATGCTAGTCGTAGTTGCCCGACTCGTGCTTCTTTATTAACCGGACTTTACCAACATCAGGCGGGTATCGGTCGTATGACGTTTGATGACAATTTACCGGGGTATCGGGGTACGCTTTCGCGTAATGCAGTCACCATTGCGGAAGTTCTGAAAGGAGTAGGATATACCACCAGTATGGTAGGTAAATGGCATATTGCCGAAACCCCCTTGCGTAAAGACCAACGGGAATGGTTGGCACATCATGTATTTCATGATACTTTCTCTGACTTATGCCATTATCCGGTGAATCGAGGTTTTGACACTCATTATGGAACCATTTATGGAGTGGTGGATTACTTTGATCCGTTTAGCCTGGTAGAAGGTGAAGAACCTATAAAAGAAGTACCGGATGGATATTATATCACTCAGGCTCTTTCGGACCGTGCTGTGAAAGAAGTGAACGAATATGCAAAAGAAAACAAACCATTTTTTATGTATCTGGCTTATACGGCACCTCACTGGCCACTTCATGCTTTGCCTGAAGATATTGAGAAGTATAAAGATACTTATAAAGTAGGTTGGGAAGCCATTCGTAATGCTCGTTACGAACGGCAAAAACAATTGGGAATATTTCCTGGAATGGATAACTTCTTATCTGATCGTCAATTTCAAGATAAGTGGGAAAACAATCCGACTGCAGAGTGGGATGCTCGTGCCATGGCGGTCCATGCAGCGATGATTGATCGTATGGACCAAGGAATTGGTCAAGTGATTGACGCTTTAGAACGTACCGGACAGTTGGATAACACATTGATCTTATTTCTTTCCGATAACGGATGTAGTAATGAGCTCTGCCAGAATTATTCCCCGGGTGAAAATGACCGTCCTGATATGACTCGCAAAGGAGAGGTGATGGTATATCCACATAACAAAGAAGTATTGCCTGGTCCGGAAACTACCTATGCGTCGTTAGGAGCTCGTTGGGCTAATGTAGCCAATACTCCTTTCCGTTTCTGGAAAGCTAAGTCTTATGAAGGTGGTATTTGTACTCCTATGATTGCACATTGGCCAAAAGGAATCAAAAAAAATGTGGGTGGAATGACATCTGAAATCGGTCATGTAATGGATATTATGGCAACTTGTATTGATTTGGCAGATGCAAGCTATCCGGAAAAGTATAAAGGTCATGATATTATACCAATGGAAGGTAAGAGCCTTCTGCCTATCTTTAAGAGCGGTCATCGTGAAGGACATGACTACCTTGGTTTTGAACATTTCAATGAACGCGCTTTTCTTTCCAATGATGGCTGGAAGATTGTCCGCCCTGGAGAAAAAGCGAAATGGGAATTGTATAACCTGAATGAGGATCGTAGTGAACAACACAATCTTGCTAACAAATACCCTGAAAAGGTAACAGAAATGGTAAAAGCTTATGAAGCATGGGCGAAGCGTTGTATGGTAGAACCTTATCCGGGGCAGAATAAATAATCTCACTAAGTTATTGGTAAATTGCATATGAACAATATATCTTTTTCTCTGGCAGCAGCGGTAACTTCTGTCAGTATTTCTGCTATCGCGCAACAGACGAAAACTCCGAATGTCGTATTGATTATGACTGACCAGCAACGTGCTGATCTTTGTGGAAGAGAGGGCTTCCCAATGGACATAACACCTTATGTTGATTCGTTAGCTCATCAAAACACTTGGTTTGATAAAGCTTATACTGTGGCACCTGCGAGTTCTCCTGCTCGCTGCTCTATGTTTACGGGACGTTTCCCGTCGGCTACCCACGTACGTACCAATCATAATGTATTGGATGTCTATTATCAAAAAGATATGGTTCATGTGTTTAAAGAAAAAGGATATAAAACAGCACTTGTCGGCAAGAATCATTCTTATCTGAAACCAACCGATATGGATCATTGGATTGAATACGGACATTGGGGGAAGTCTGTGAAGAACAAGACAGAAGGCGAAAAGAAGCTGGCCAACTTCCTCGATAAGGATGCACGCGGACAATGGTTGGAACCTTCTCCGATTCCTTTGGAACAACAACAGCCTGTTACAATTGTAAATGAAGCATTAGACTGGATCAAGGCACAAGAAAATCCTTTTTTTATTTGGGTGTCTTTCCCGGAACCTCATAATCCTTATCAAGTATGTGAACCTTATTATTCAATGTTTGCGCCGGAGAAATTACCTCAACCCCGTACCAGTCGTAAGGATTTAGCGCGTAAAAGTGAAAAATATCAGATATTAGCAGAATTGGAAGACGGTTCTTGCCCTGACTTGCAAAAAGATCTTCCCAGGTTAAGAGGTAATTATATGGGAATGATACGACTGATAGATGATCAAGTGAAGCGATTAATTGAAACTCTGAAAGCTGAGGGGAAATATGAAAACACAATTTTCATTATTCTTTCTGACCATGGTGACTATTGTGGTGAATATGGGCTGATCCGTAAAGGAGCCGGAACTCCTGAGTCTTTGACACGTATTCCGATGGTGTGGGCTGGCGCAGGTATTTCTAAACAGCAAAAGCCAATGGAAGCTCATGTTTCTATTGCTGATATTTTCCCGACTCTTTGTACTGCTATTGGAGCCGATATTCCGGTGGGAGTGCAGGGACGTAGTTTATGGCCTATGCTTACAGGAAAAAGTTATCCGAAAAGAGAGTTTTCAAGTATGATAGTAGAACAAGGATTCGGAGGAGAAGACTTTACTCGAGAAGAGCCTTTGTCATTTCAAAAAGAAGGTGCTTTTACGCCGAATAAGATAGCTCACTTTGATGAACTGAATACCTGGACACAAAGCGGAACACAACGCATGGTGCGCAAGGGAGATTGGAAGCTGATTTTGGATAATTATGGAAGAGGTGAATTGTATAATCTGAAAAAAGATCCATCTGAAATCAATAATCTGTTTGATAACAAAAAATATGTAGCTAAACAATCAGAACTACTTCAGGAGGCTTTGACATGGAATCTGAGATTACAAGATCCGTTACCTGTTCCCAGACATCGGTATTCTTTTAAACAGAATCCATACAATTATCATTTCATAGATTAATGTTGTAACGTGAGATATGTCAGCAGCATACTCATACCGGATACTGTTACCGTTGGCAAAGGTTACCTCATCAGGCAAATTTAAAAGATTATATCCGATTTTACTAATATCCTTGTTTAAATCTTTAGTCAGATTGCCATTTTTATCATAAGTGTATTCCGTTGTCTGGTTACTGCCGTCTTTAAACTCCGTACCATTCCCATAGACAGAGTTTGTTGCCGCATCCTTGACTGCCTGCAACCGGTTACCGTTATACGTCAAAGCCAGATGATC